>OY970315.1:0-4594535 GCA_963716525.1 uncultured Actinomycetes bacterium | reverse complement strand
GGAGCTGATGGGACTTGAACCCACGACCCCTTGCATGCCATGCAAGTGCTCTTCCAGCTGAGCTACAGCCCCGTGTAGGGAGATTCGATGCTAGCGGGTGGGCGGCGGTTCGCTGAGCCGGAAGAGTGGGACGGTGAGCTCGCCGTCGACCGGTTCCGGCACCATCTCCACGGGCGCGCCGACCACTACCGACGCTGCCGCGGCAGCGTCGGAACTGGACAGTCTGCTCACGAGGAACGGCCCTTCCTCGAGCCGCACGACCACCGCGACATACGGCACGACGGCATCGAACGCGGGCAGGGTGGGCCGGTGGACGGTGGTGTAACTCCACACCTCGCCGTGGCCCGACACCGTCCGCCACTCGGAAGCGGTCGAGCCGCACCGCGCGCACACCGGCCTGGGCGGGTGGCGCAGCGTGCCGCATGCGGCACACGCCTCGATGTCGAGCCGGCCCTCGCGAGCCGCCTCCCAGAACGGCGCAGCCTCGCCGGTGAGCGCGGGGCGGGGGAAGGGAACGGCCGGGTCGGTCGTCATCGGTCGCGTCCGAGTAGCACCGCACCCGATGGGTCGGTGATCGAGCCGCACACGAACGCGAGCTCGGCGTCGGCCACCTGATTGACGGCCGTCCCGCGGAGCTGGCGCACCGCCTCGTTGAGATGGTTCACGCCATGCACGAACGCCTCACCGTTCGAACCGCCGTGCGTGTTGACCGGCAGCCCCCCGTCGGGCCAGCGCGTCGCGCCAGACTCGATGAACGGCCCGCCCTCGCCGAGCCCGCAGAAGCCGTACTGCTCGAGCGACAGCGGCACTGCCATCGTGAAATGGTCGAAGATCATCGCCACGTCGACATCCGAGGGTGCGCGACCGGCTCGTGCGAACAACTCGCGCCCGAACCGCAGTGCGCCGCTGTCGCGCTCGCCGAACAGCGCGGTCTCTGCGAAGAACGTCGGCAGGTCGACGTGGATCGGTCCGTCGCACTGCCCATGCGCGACCACTCGCACCGGAGCCTGCGCAAGTGACCGCGCCCGTTCGAGGGTGGTCACGACGAGCGCGACCGCACCGTCGTGCTCGAGCGAGCAGTCGAACAGGCGGATCGGCTCGGCGATCGGGCGGGAGGCCGCCCAGTTGTCGAGGGTGATCTCATGGCGCATCAGCGTGTGCGGGTTCCTCGCGGCGTGCGCGCGCTGCGCGACGGCTTGCATGCCGAAGTGCTCCGCCAACGTGCCGAACACATGCATGTGCCGGCGCGCGATGAGTGCCATCTCGTGCGCGGGCGCGGCCACACCGAACGGGTGGTGCCACTGACGGCGGTCGGCGAGCAGCGGCGGGTTCTTCGCCCACGGCCGCCCGCCCTGGTTCATGCCCTCGCCGTACGACGCCGTCTTCGAGCGGTTCCTGGCGCGGAACACCACGACGTGGTCGGCCTGCCCGTGCTCGACCGCCAGCGCCGCCAGCCCGAGCACGCTCGCCGCGCCGCCACCCCCCGACGGTGTGCGCGCCATGAACCGCAGCTGCTCGAAGCCGAGCGCGTAGGCGAGATGGATCTCGTCGACCTGCTCCACGTGAAAGCTCGTGACTCCGTCGATGTCGCGCACCGATACGCCGGCGTCGTCGCACGCGGCCCGCACGGCTTCGCACGCGAGGTCGAGCTCGCCGCGCTGCATGTCGCGGGCGAAGCGCGTCTGCCCGATCCCGGCGATCGCAGCAACCCGCCCGTCGTTCGGCACCGGCGCAACGTATCCGGTCGCTCGTGGTCAAGGGGCTTGTCCGGCGAGCAGCGACCGAGCCCGTTCCATGCGCCCGCCGCGCTTACGCCCGCCGGTGGTACGCCACGAACACGGCCCAGCGCTCCCCGCCAGCGTCGTCATGCAGCGCGTACTCGTCGAGGATGGCAGCGATGCGCGTCTCCATCTCGCGCAAACGTTCCGGTGTGATCACGAGCGCGAGCCGTGACATGTCGACGTCGTCCGGCGCGTCGGCCAGCTCGGCGATGAACGCCTCGGTGCCGGCGCGCGACACCCGCACAGCCGCGGCCTCGTCGTCGTCGATCGACAGCTCCCACGACTTACCGGTGCCTCGGTAGAGCTTCTCGACCGTGCCGCGCGCGCCGGGCTGTTCGCCCGCCGGCACGACGAACCCCGTGCGCACCAGCGTGCGGACATGGTGCAGCACCGTCGCGGGGTGCGCGCCGAGCCGGGTGGCGAGCGCCTTGTTCGACAGTTGCTCGTCGTAGAGCAACCGGATGATCCGCAGCCGCAACGGGTGCGAGAGCGCGCGCGTCTCCTCGGGCGTGGCCCCCCGCCGATTCCGATTGACATCCACCAACCGGTTGACAATACTCAATCGGTGACGGCCGAGTCCACCACCGGCGCCGCCCGGTCCCTGCTGCGCCACCGCGACTTCCTGCCGCTGTGGTCGGCCGAGACCGTGAGCCAGCTCGGCACCCAGGTGAGCCTGCTCGCCGTCCCGCTCATGGCGATCAAGGTGCTGCACGCCACCACGTTCCAGGTGGGCGCGCTCACCGCGATCGAGTTCGCGCCGTTCCTCCTCGTGGGCCTGCCCGCGGGCGCGATCGTCGACCGGGTACGCCGCCGCCCCGTGATGATGCTGTGCGACCTCGGCCGTGCCCTCGCGCTCGCCAGCCTGCCGCTCGCGCACGCGTTCGGTGTGCTCACGATCGGCCAGCTCTACGTGGTGGTGTTCCTCAACGGCGTGATGACCGTGTTCTTCGACGTGGCCAACATGTCGATCCTGCCGTCGCTCGTCGCGCGGGAACGCATCGCCGACGGCAACGCCAAGCTCGAGGTGAGCCGCTCGGGCGCGGAGGTCGCGGGACCGGGCATCGCCGGCCTGCTCGTGCAGTGGATCGGCGCGGTCACCGCGGTGCTCGTCGACGCGGTGAGCTTCGTGGGTTCGGCGCTGTTCCTCGCGCGGATCCGTGCCGTCGAGCCGCCGGTGGAGCCGCACGACCCGGGCGAACGGCCGCGCCTACGCACCGAGATCCGCGAGGGCCTCGCCTATGTGTGGCACCACGCGATGCTGCGCCCGATCGCGTGCTGTACCGCCACGTCGAACCTCTTCTCCTCGATGATCAGCGCCGTGTTCATCGTGTACGCGGTCCGCGAGCTGCACTACGCGGCGGGGACGGTCGGCCTCGTGTTCGCGTTCGCCGGCATTGGTTCGGTGCTCGGCGCGCTGCTGTGCAGCCGCATCACGCGACCGCTCGGCGTCGGACCCGCGATCGTGTGGTCGATCCTGGTGACCGGCGTCGGCATGCTGCTGCTCGGCGTCGCGCCCCGCGCCGGTGCGTTCGGCTGGTTCGTGGTCGCGTGGATGCTGTTCTCGTCCAGCGGCGTCGTCTACAACGTGAACCAGGGGAGCCTGCGCCAGGTGATCACCGCGCCGCGCATGCAGGGCCGCATGAACGCCTCGATGCGGTTCATGGTGTGGGGCACGATGCCGTTCGGCGCGCTGCTCGGCGGCTCGCTCGGCACCGCGCTCGGCTTGCGGCCGACGCTGCTGATCGCCGGCATCGGATCGCTGCTCCCCGTGGGTTGGGTGCTGTGGTCGCCGGTGCGCTCCCTGCGCGCGATGCCCGAAGGCCCGCTATCGACGGACCTCACCGAGGGCCTCGTTCACTAGCCTCGCTTCGGATGACCCCCTCCGACACCGACGCCGCGACCGACGTTCCCAAGCACCGCTACGACTCTCGGCTCGCGAACGAGATCGAACGGCACTGGCACGATCGGTGGGACGCGGAGCACACGTTCTGGGCGCCGAACCCCGAGGGGCCGCTGGCCGACGTCAACGCCGAGCGTGCCGGCCTGCCGAAGCTGTACGTGCTCGACATGTTCCCGTACCCGAGCGGCGCGGGGCTCCACGTGGGTCACCCGCTCGGCTTCATCGGCACCGACGTGTACGCGCGCTACCAGCGCATGCTCGGACGCAACGTGCTGCACGCGATGGGCATGGATGCGTTCGGGCTGCCCGCGGAGCAGTACGCGGTGCAGACCGGGCAGCACCCGCGGGTCACCACGGCGCAGAACATCGCTACGTATCGCGAGCAGCTACGCGCGCTCGGCCTCGGCCACGACCCGCGCCGCGGCGTCAGCACCGCCGACCCCGCCTACTACCACTGGACCCAGTGGATCTTCCTGCAGATCTTCGAGAGCTGGTACGACCACGACGCCGACCGGGCCCGCCCCGTTGCCGACCTGGTCGCCGAGCTCGACACCGGCACGCGTGAGCCCGACGACGGGGGCTCGCCGTGGGCGCAGCGCGACCCGGTGGCGCGCCGCGCGTACGTCGACCGTCACCGCCTCGCCTACATCGACGAGGCGCCGGTGAACTGGTGCCCCGGGCTCGGCACCGTGCTCGCGAACGAAGAGGTCAACGCCGAGGGGCGCAGCGAGCGCGGCAACTTCCCGGTCTACAAGCGACCGTTGAAGCAGTGGATGCTTCGGATCACCGCGTATGCCGACCGCCTGCTCGCCGATCTCGACCGGCTCGACTGGCCCGAGCCGATCAAGCTGATGCAGCGCAACTGGATCGGTCGCAGCGACGGTGCGCTGGTCGACTTCCCCGTCGATGAGACCGATCACGCGATCCGCGTCTTCACCACGCGCCCCGACACGCTCTTCGGTGCCACCTACATGGTGCTCGCGCCCGAGCACGAGCTCGTCGACACGATCACGCCGAACGAGTGGCCCGAGACCAAGCCCGAGTGGCGGGGCGTGTTCGGCACCGACCGCTCACCCGTGGAAGCCGTCGCGGCGTATCGCGACTACGCAGCCTCGAAGAGCGAGCTCGAACGCACGTCGGAAGGCCGCGTGAAGACCGGTGTGTTCACCGGCGCGTACGCGATCAACCCCACGAACGGCGAGCGGATCCCCGTGTTCATCGCCGACTACGTGCTGGTGGGTTACGGCACCGGCGCGATCATGGCTGTCCCCGGGCAGGACGAGCGCGACTGGGAGTTCGCCGAGGAGTTCGACCTGCCGATCGTGCGCACGGTGCAACCACCGGCTGGCTTCGACGGCACGGCCTACGTGGGCGAAGGGCCGGCGATCAACAGCGCCAATGCCGAGGTGTCGCTCGATGGGCTCGGTGTCGCCGACGCCAAGCGAACGATGATCGAATGGCTCAGCGCCACAGGCCGCGGATCAGGCACCGTCACCTACAAGCTGCGCGACTGGCTGTTCAGCCGCCAGCGGTACTGGGGCGAGCCGTTCCCGATCGTGTACGACGAGCACGGGCCCCTGGCCGTGCCCGACTCGATGCTGCCAGTCGAGTTGCCCGACGTGATCGACTTCGAGCCGACGGTGAGCGACGATCCCGACGCGCTGCCGGCACCGCCGCTCGCGCGCGCCGAGAATTGGCTGCGCGTCACGCTCGACCTCGGCGACGGCCCGCGCGAGTACACACGCGAGGTCAACACGATGCCGCAATGGGCGGGATCGTGCTGGTACTACCTGCGCTATCTCGACCCCACGAACGAGGACCGCTGCGTCGACCGTGACGTGGAGCGCTACTGGGCCGGAACCGCCGGAGGCGATCCGCACACCGGTCTCGTCGACCTCTACGTCGGCGGTGTGGAGCACGCGGTGCTGCACCTGTTGTACGCGCGCTTCTGGCACAAGGCGCTGTTCGATCTCGGTCACGTGTCCACGCCCGAACCATTCGCGCGGCTGTTCAACCAGGGTTACATCCAGGCCTACGCGTTCACCGACGAACGCGGCTTCTACGTGGAGGCCAAGGACGTCGTCGAGCGCGACGGCGGCTACTTCCTCGGCGACGATGCCGTGCAGCGCGAGTACGGCAAGATCGGCAAGAGCCTGAAGAACGTCGTGACGCCCGACGAGATGATCGACGAGTACGGCGCCGACACGTTCCGCATGTACGAGATGTTCATGGGCCCGCTCGACGCGTCGCGCCCGTGGAACACGCGCGATGTGATCGGTGTGCACCGGTTCCTCCAGCGCCTGTGGCGGGTGTGCGTCGACGAGGACACCGGCGAGCCGCACGTCGACGACGATGCGCTTGACGACGAGACCGCCCGCGTGTTGCACCGCACGATTGCCGCGGTGCGCGCCGACATCGACGCGCTCGGCTTCAACACGATCATCGCGAGATTGTTCGAGCTCAACAACCATCTCGCGCGCGTCGTGGAGGCGCGGGGAGCGCGCCGCGTGCCGCGGTGGAGCCGTTGCTGCTCATGCTCGCGCCGCTCGCGCCGCACATCTCCGAGGAGCTGTGGTCGCGGCTCGGCCATGCCCACTCGCTCGCGTACGAGCCGTTCCCGGTGCACGACCCCGCGCTGCTCGTGGAGGACACCGTCGAGATCCCGGTGCAGGTGAACGGCAAGGTGCGCGCCCGTGTGACGGTCCCGACCGACGCCGACACCGAGGCGTGCGAGCTCGCGGCGCGCGCCGACCGCAGGATCGCCGAGCTGCTCGAAGGCGTGATCGTGCGCAAGGCGATCGTGATTCCCGGCCGGCTCGTGAACTTCGTCGTGTAGCGTCGCCGCCGGCGGGGCGCCGTGTGCCGGCGCCGCCACCTCCTCCCTCACAGAGCGAACGTGCGAGAGGAGGTCCTCATGGAGTGGCGCGAGATCACCGAACTGGTGCGCGCTCGGGCGAAGTGCACAACCACGGCGGTGCGGCTGCGTGTCGCGATGGCTGCCGTCGCCGTGGTGGTGCTGGTCGTCGCCGGGGTGGGCTTCGTGGCGGCGCGCTCGGGCGGCGCATCGCCACCGGGCGCCGTCGGCGACACCGTCGCCGGTCAAGCGCCGGGCTCGCCGGGCTCGCCGGGCTCGCCGGGCTCGCCGCCCACGAGCACGGCCGCGACGGCCGTCACCACCGCGGGCACACTGCTCGTCGTGTCGGTGGCGGGGGCCGTGGCCCGGCCCGGCGTCGTGACGTTGCGCGCGGGCGCGCGCGTCATCGACGCGATCACCGCGGCGGGCGGCGCCCGCGCCGGCTCCGACCCCAACGCCCTCGATCTCGCCGCCCGGCTCGTCGACGGCGTGCGCGTCTACGTGCCCAAGGTCGGCGAGCACGTCAGCCCGATGCCGGCCGCCGACCCGTCGGCGAACACGAGCGGCGGCGTGGGCGGTGACGGTACCGGCGCGCCGGGCGCGCCGGTCGATCTCAACACCGCGTCGGAGGCACAGCTCGAATCGTTGCCGGGGATCGGACCGTCGCTGGCGCAGGGAATCATCGCCACCCGCACCCGCCTCGGCGGGTTCCGCTCGGTCGACGACCTGCGCGAGGTCCGTGGGATCGGCGACCGGCGCCTCGCCGACCTGCGACCGCTCGTGACGGTGTGAGGCCGTCGTGGCCGTCGCCGGCTCGTGGCGCACCGAACTCTCGCCGGTCGCGTGCGCCGGCGCCACGATCGGCGGCGCGTGGGCCGGTACCGGCGTCGCGCCCGCGGGGGCGGCGCGCGTCTGCGCCGCGGTCGTCGTGGTCGGCGTGCTGCTCGCGTGCACGGGCCTGCGGGTGGCGCAGGTCGCGGCGGTTGCGCTGTGCTGCCTCGGCCTCGCGCTCTGCTGCGCGGCACGCGCCCACCACGGTGTCGTGCAGCACGGGCTCGTGCCGTTGCTGCGCAACCCGCGGCCGCTCGTCGTCCACGGCGTGCTCGCGAACGATCCCAATCCGGGCCGCTTCGACACCACGGCACTCGTGCGCGTCGACCGGTTCCGCATCGGCAGTCACCTCGCGGCCGGTGACCGTTGGCGCGGGCTGCACCGGACCGTGCTCCTGCGCGCCACCGCCACGAGCGCGTCCGAGCTCGCGGCGCTCGACGCGGGCGACACCGTCACCGTCGAGGGCGACCCGCGCCCGCTCACCGGCTTCGACGCCCGCACGATCTGGCAGCACGCCGTGGCTCGCGTCGACGTCGTCGCGATCATCGACGCCGCGCCCGCGGGTCGCGCTACCTCGCGCTCGCGAACGCGCTGCGCGGTGTGATCGAGCGTGGGCTCGCGCCGCTCCCGGCCGGCGACCACGCGCTGCTCGACGGCTTCCTGCTCGGCGACACCCGCGCGCTCGACGACCGTACCGTCGGCGATTTCCGCGCCGCCGGGTTGAGCCACCTGCTCGCGGTGTCGGGGGCGAACGTCGCATTCGTGCTCGCGCTGGCGCGACCGTTCCAGCGGCGCCTACCCACGATCGGCCGCTTTCTCTCGGGGGTCCTCGTGGTGTTGGTGTTCGCGGCCATGACCCGGTTCGAGCCGTCGGTGCTGCGCGCCAGCGCGATGGCGCTGATCGTGATGACGGCGCGCGCGAGCGGGCGTCCGGTCCGCGCGCTGCGGTCGCTCTGCTACGCGGTGGTCGTACTGCTGCTCGTCGATCCGTTCCTCGTGCATTCGGTCGGCTTCCAGCTGTCGGCATCGGCGTGTGCCGGCATTGCGCTCCTCGCGCAACCTGTCGAACGGCTCGTGCCGGGGCCGCGCTGGACGCGCGCTGTGCTCGGAGTCACGATCGCGGCGCAGATCGGCGTGGCCCCGGTGCTCGTGGCGGTGTTCGGCACGATCGCGTGGATCGCTCCGGCCGCGAACCTGCTCGCCGTGCCGGCCGCCGAGCCGATCACGGTGCTCGCGATCCCGATCGCGGCGGTCGGCGCGGTCGCGCCCGCCGCCGCCCAGGCCGCATTCGTGCCCGTGCGCGCGCTCCTCTGGTGGACGCGCGAGGTCGCCCACCTGGGCGCGCGCGCCCCCGTGCTCGTCGCGCTCGCCGCAGCGATGCTCGTGGCCGGCGGCGCCGCGGTCGTCCGGCGGTCGCGTCGCAGGGCAGCGGTAGCGTCGCCCGCGTGATTGCGGGGCGAGTGACGGCCACGAGCGACATGGCGGCGCAGCGGGCAACCGCCGTGCGCGTCGACGGTCGCCCGGTCGACATCCGCACGCGCGCGCTCGTGCTGGGTGTGCTCGAAGGCTCGGCCCCGGCCGGGACCGCGCTGCTCGATGCGGCGCGCGCCCACGTCCAAGCGGGGGCCGACGTGCTCGCGCTGTCCTCGCATGCCGGCGCCGACGATGTCGCCGTGCTGCGCGCCGAGCACGGCCTGCCGATCGCGGTCCACACCGACGAGCTCGAGCCGTTGCGCGAGGCGCTCGATGCCGGCGCCTCGATCGTGCGGGTGGGCGCGCCGCCGACGCGCGAGTTCCTCGACTCCGTTGCGGTGCGCGGCGCCGCGCTCGTGGTCACCGACCCCGGCGGCGACATCGCCCGGCTGGCGGCCACGTCGGGGTTCGATCTCGATCAGATCGTGCTCCACACCGGCCCCGATTCGCGCGGCGACCGTGCGCTCGTCGCCGCGCTGTGCAGCGTGCCGCACGCAGTGGCCCGGGCCCATCCGGTGGCATTCACCTGCGGCGCCGACGCCGCCGCGATCGCGTGGGCCGTGGTGATGGGGCGCGGCTCGTCTACACCCGCGACGTCGCGGCCGCGGCGCGCATCGTGCGCACGCTCGCCGCCGTCTTCGAAGCCGAACCTGGGGGCGAGGCGCTGTGACCGACGCGCCCGTGCAGCTCGTGAAGGGCGACGACCCGATCCTGCGCGACGACGAGGTCGCGCGCCTCGTCGACGAGCTGCTCGCCGGTGAGCCGCGTCTGTACGCGCTGGAGGACTTCACGCTCACCGGGCGCCGGCGTTCGGCGAGCGCCGGCGACGACGGCGACACCGACGACGACGACGACGGTGCTGCGAGCGAGTCCGCGCCCGTGTTCCGCCGGATCCTCACCGCGCTCGAGAGCCCGCCCTTCATGACCGCGCGGCGCGTCGTGGTGGTGCGCGACATCGGCGCGGCGTCCGCCGACCAGGCCGCGCTGCTCGCGCAGTACGTCGCGGATCCCCTCGACGGTGTGTTCCTCGTGCTCGTGCAGGGCGGCGGCCGCGTCGTCGCCGCGCTCGACAAGGCGCTGAAGGCGGCAACGGTACCCGTGCACGGACCGTCGTCGGAGAAGACCGACGACGTGCTGGGGCACGCGCTGCACGGCGCGGGCCTCCGCCTGTCGCCCGACGCGCGACAAGCGGTGGTCGCACACCTCGGCGACGACGCGGGACGGGTACCCGAGCTCGTGGCGCTGTTGGAGTCGACGTTCGGCGGCGGCGCCGCGCTCGGCTGCGACGACGTCACGCCGTATCTCGGCGAGAGCGGCACCGTGGCGCCGTACATGCTGACGAACGCCGTCGATTCGGGCGACAGCGCGGCCGCGCTCGACACGCTGCACCGGCTGTTGCGCGCCACCAGCGCGCGCAACCCGCGCCCGCAGCATCCGCTGCAGGTGATGGGGATGCTCACACGCCACTACGAGTCGTTGCTGCGGCTCGACTCGCCCGACGTCGCGAACCGCGCCGATGCGGCGCGTGTGCTCGGCATCAAGGAGTATCCGGCCGGGCTGCGGCTCGCGGCCGCGCAACGGCTCGGCACGCGTGGTCTCGCCGAGGCGATCGGGTATCTCGCCCAGGCCGACCTCGACTTGCGTGGCGGCATCGCCGGCCGCCGGGCGCTGCCGGCGGAGACGGTGGTCGAACTGCTCGTCGCCCGGCTCGCCGCGCTCGCCGCGACGCTCGGGCGGACGGCCCTCGAGGCCGCGTGCGGCGAGCCGCCGCGGCTGACTCGCCCAGCGCGCTCGGTCAGGCGGTGGTTTGCTGCGCGGCCTTCATCAGCCGCGAGGTGCGGCGGGCCGCCTGGCGCTTGTGCACCACGCCCTTGCTCGCCGCCTTCGCCAGCCGCTGCTGCGCGTTGCGCACCAGCGCGTCGGCCCCGTCGGCGCCCTCGTCGAGCGCGACCTTGGCCGTCTTCACGCGCGTCTTGAGCTCGGAGCGCACGGCCTTGTTGCGCAGCCGGCGCTTCTCGTTCGTGATGTTGCGCTTCTTCTGGGACTTGATGTTCGCCATCGGCAGGCAGGACCTTCGTTCGAGAGCCGTGCCACCGTAGCAGCCCGCCCGTTTCCGGCCCCCACCGCGCCCCCACCGCGTCTAACCGCGCCCCCACCGCGGGCGCCAGAATGGCGGCGATGGCCCTACCGGTGATCCTCGACTGCGACCCCGGCCATGACGATGCCGTCGCGATCGCCGTCGCCGCGCACCGGGCGCAGCTGCTCGGCGTCACCACCGTGGCCGGCAACGTGGGTCTCGAGCGCACCACGGGCAACGCGCTCGGGGTGCTGCAACTCCTCGACATCGACGTGGCGGTACATGCCGGCGCCGCCGCGCCGCTCGCCGCCGGGCCGGACCCGCTCCGCCACGCCGAGCACGTGCACGGCGAAACCGGACTGGCCGGTGCCGTGCTGCCCGTGCTCACGCGCGCCGTCGTTTCCGACGACGCGGTCGCATACCTGCTCGACGTCACGCGGGCCGTCGCCGGAGTATGGATCGTCGCGACGGGACCGCTCACGAACGTGGCGCTCGCGTTGCAGCGCGATCCCGGCCTCGCGCACCGCATCGCCGGCATCTCGATCATGGGAGGCGGCACGTTCGGCAACGTGACGCCCGCGGCCGAGTTCAACATCAACTTCGATCCCGAGGCGGCCGACATCGTGCTGCGCTGCGGCGCGGCGCGCATCCTGGTGTGCGGCCTCGATCTCACCCACCAAGTGGCCGTCGACGACGCGCTCGTGGCCCGTCTCGGTGCGCTCGGCAACCGCTTCGGGCCCTTCTGTGCGGGGTTCCTCGGTACCTACCTCGACAATGTTCGCGCGCTCGACCCGGCGCCGCGACGTCGCCGCGTTGCACGACCCCTGCGCGGTGCTCGCCGTCACCGATCCGGAGCTGTTCGCCGGCGCGCGGCTCGGGGTGGTGGTCGAGACCCGCGGCGAGCACACCCGCGGGATGACGCTCGTCGACCGGCGTGGGTGGATGCGCGGGCACGGCAACGTGGAATGGGCCGAGCACATCGACGCCGCCCTCGCGCTCGATCTGATCAGCGCGTCGATCGCGGCTGCTCCCTGAGCAGCGCTTCGACCTCCTCGACGGTGGCGAGCGCGGTGCGCGCACCGACCGCGCGGCACGCGAGCGCACCCGCCGCGCACGCGAAGCCGAGGTCGTGCCGCAACGCGTAGGCCGCGCAGAACGCGTCGCCCGCGCCGGTGGTGTCGACGGCGTGGACCGCGATGCCACCGAAGGTGCTCGCACCGCTCATGCCGGATGCAGTGAACCGCGACGCGCCGTGTGCGCCGTGGGTGACGACCACCTCACGCGCGCCGAGGCCGAGGATGGTCTCGGGGCCACCGTACGCCGCGGCCTCGTCCTCGTTCACGATCACCGTGTCGCTCGCGGCAAGTGCCGCGCGCGAGCGCGGCGAACCCGCATCTGCCGGCGACGGGTTGCAGACCGTGGCGATCCCTCGTGCGCGTGCCGCCCGCAGCGCCGACGCGGCGCGTGCCGCGCCGATCTCGTAGCCGGTGATCACGACGCCGGGGGCCGGCGCGGCACCGAGCGCGCGCTCGGCCGCGGCAATCGGCACGTGGTGGTTCGCGCCCGGCGCCACTGCGATCGTGTTCTCGCCGGTGCCGGCGGCGACGTTGATCAATGCGGCTCCGGTTGCGAACTCGGCGACGGTCGCGAGCCCCGTGCAGTCGACGCCGGCGGCCTCGAGATCGGCACGGGCGGCCGATCCGAGGTCGTCGACGCCCACCGCGCCGACGAACGCCACATCGGCGCCGAGGCGGGCCGCGGCCGCCGCCTGGTTCGCGCCCTTGCCGCCGAACGCGCGCACGAGCTCGCCGTCGCCGACCGTCTCACCCGCGCCAGGTAGGCGCGGCCCGAGCCACACGAAGTCGACGTTGATCGACCCAACGACCAGCAGGCGCGTCACGGGACGACCCTACGGGGCGCCGTACCCTGAGTGTTCCGTTCGCCACCCGCAGGCAGGCCCGTGACCGCGCTCGACCGCATCCGCAACATCTCGATCATTGCCCATGTCGATCACGGCAAGAGCACGCTGGCCGACCGCCTGCTCGAGATCACCGGCGCGGTCGACGCGCGCGACATGCGCGCGCAGTACCTCGACACGATGGACCTCGAGCGCGAGCGCGGCATCACGATCAAGGCCCAGAACGTGCGGGTCCAGTGGCGCGGCCATGTGATCCACCTGATCGACACGCCGGGTCACGTCGACTTCGGCTACGAGGTGAGCCGCTCGCTCGCGGCGTGCGAAGGGGTCGTGCTGCTCGTCGACGCGAGCCAGGGCATCGAGGCCCAGACGCTCGCGAACTGTTACCAGGCGCTCGAGCACGACCTCACGATCGTGGCCGTCCTCAACAAGATCGACCTCCCCGCGGCCGAGCCCGAGCGCCGTGCCGCCGAGCTCGAGAAGGTGCTCGGCCTGCCGGCCGAGGAGACGCTGCGCATCTCGGCCAAGACCGGCGAGGGCGTCGAGGCCGTGCTCGACGCGATCGTCGAGCGCATCCCTGCGCCGGAGGGCGATGCCGACGCGCCGCTGCAAGGCCTGATCTTCGACTCGTACTACGACCCGTACCGCGGCGTGATCAGCGCCGTGCGCGTGTTCAACGGGGTGCTGCGCAGCGGTGCGCGCCTGCGCTACGTGCAACTGCGCGACACGCACGACGCCGAGGAGATCGGGGTGCGCCTTCCCGTGCCCACGCCCGTCGCATCGCTCGGACCGGGGGAGGTCGGCTACCTGATCGCGGGCATCAAGGACGTCGGCGAGGCGAAGGTGGGCGAGACCGTCACCGACGCGGCCCGTCCCGGCGCCGAGCTCCCCGGCTACCACGACCCGAAGCCGATGGTGTTCTGCGGCCTGTATCCCGTCGACGGCGACGAGTTCGCCGAGCTGCGGGAGGCGCTCGAGCGGCTGCGGCTCAACGACAGCTCGTTCACGTACGAGCCGGAGACGTCGGGCGCGCTCGGCTTCGGCTTCCGCTGTGGCTTCCTCGGACTCTTGCACATGGAGATCATCCGCGAGCGGCTCGAGCGGGAGTACGGCCTCACGCTCGTGGCGACGGCGCCGAACGTGGAGTACCGGGTGCGGCTCACCGACGGCGACACCGAGGTGATCGACAACCCGAGCGCGATGCCGCCCCCGCCGCGCATCGAGGCGATCGAGGAACCGTTCGTGAAGATCACGATGCTCACGCCGTCGGAGTACATCGGCACGCTCATGGAGCTGGCGCAGGGGCGGCGCGGCGAGCTGCAGCGCATGGATTACCTGAGCGAGGACCGCGTGGAGATCGTCTACGACATCCCGCTCGCCGAGATCGTGATGGACTTCTTCGACGCGATGAAGTCGCGCACCCGCGGCTACGCGTCGCTCGACTACGAGCCCGCGGGTTACCGGGCGAGCGCGCTCGTGAAGGTCGACGTGCTGCTGAACGGGGTGCCCGTCGACGCGTTCTCGAGCATCGTGCACAAGGACAAGGCGTTCGAGTACGGCCGCAAGATGACCCAGAAGCTGCGCGAGCTCATCCCGCGCCAGCTCTTCGACGTGCCGATCCAGGCCGCGGTGGGCGGGCGCATTGTGGCCCGGGAGACGGTCAAGGCGAAGCGCAAGGACGTGCTCGCGAAGTGCTACGGCGGCGACGTGTCACGCAAGCGCAAGCTGCTCGAGCGGCAGAAGGAGGGCAAGAAGAAGATGAAGAGCATCGGCCGGGTCGAGGTCCCCCAAGAAGCCTTCGTCGCCGCCCTCCGCCTCGACGAATAGTCCCATTTCGCGCATGCGTCGTTTGGGACCGCTATTTGGTACCCGAACGACGCACCTACATCTTGGGGAGGCCGAGGACTCGCTCGCCCAAGATGTTGCGCTGGACCTCGCTCGTGCCGCCGCCGATCGTGAGCGCGGGTGAGTAGAGGAAGCCGTAGGCCCACATGCCGTCCGACCCGTCGGCCGGCGCGCCGCACGGTCCCCAGTCGGCGAGCAGCCCGTCGGTGCCCGCGAGCGCCAGCGCGGCCTGCATCACGTGCTGGCCGTGCGGATCCGACAGCGCCTTGCGCACCGACGCCTCCGGTCCCGGCTCCCGCCCGGCGAGGCGGGCCAGCAGCGTGCGCATCCGCACGAATTCGAGCACCCGTGCCTCGATGTAGAGCGCGGCGAGCATCTGGCGGCGCGGCCCGTCCTGCGTGCCGCCCGCGTGGCGTACCGCGTCGAGCACGTCGTGTGCCGTGGGGCCGCGGCCCCACAGCGCGCCTTCACCCGACAGCGAGACCCGCTCGTTCGCGAGCGTCACCTTCGCGAGGCGCCAGCCGTCGTGCACTTCGCCGATCACGTTCGCCGCGGGCACGCGCACACCGTCGAGGAACACCTCGTTGAACTCGTGCGTGCCGGTCATCTGCACGAGCGGCCGGACAGTGACGCCCGGTGACTGCATGTCGAGCACGAAGTACGTGATCGACTCCTGGTCGCTCACGCCGGGATCGTCACGGGTACGCGCGAGCAGGATGCCCCAGCGCGCCACGTGCGCGAGCGTTGTCCACACCTTCTGGCCCTGCACCACGAACTCGTCGCCGTCGCGGGTCGCGAAGGTGCGCAGCGCCGCGAGGTCGCTGCCCGCGCCCGGCTCCGAGAACAGCTGGCACCACAACTCGGAGCCGTCGAGCAGCGCCGGCAGCCAGCGCTGCTGCTGCTCGGCGCGGCCCGCGGCGAGCAGCGTGGGACCGGCCCAACCGATGCCGATCGGGTTGAACGGCCGGGGCGCGCCCGCCCGGCGCAGCGCGTCGTCGATGGCAAGCTGCGTCCACGGCGACGCGTCGAGGCCCCACGGGCGGGGCCAGTGCGGGGCGGCGTAGCCGGCTCGGGCGAGCTGCCCGACCGCGCCGGGACCGAAATCTCCCTCCGGTGCGAGCTCGGCGAGGAACGCCTCGGCGCTCCGGCGGGCGGTGAGCGCCTCGGGCGGCCAGTCGAGCTCCATCGGGCGCAACGTAGGACATCCGTGGCCCGTCTCGGCTCCGAACACCTGACGGCATGGACGACATCGCGCGCCCGCCCCGCCCGGGGCCACCCGCGTCGCGGGCCGCCGACGAGCAGCTCGTCGGCGGCGTCCTGCGTCGCGACCAGGATGCGCTCGGCGAGATCTACCGCGTCCATGCCGACGCTTGCTTCGGGCTCGCGCGGCGGGTCCTCGGCGACCGCGCGCTCGCCGAGGAGGTCGTGCAGGAGGTGTTCGTGCGGCTCTGGAACGCCGCCGACCGCTACGAGCCCGAGCGCGGCAGCCTGCGGTCCTACCTGCTCGCCCAGGTACACGGGCGCAGCGTCGATCTCCTTCGCGCCGAGACCGCGCGCCGCAACCGCGAGGAGCGAGACGCGCGCCGGACCGTCACCGAGCCGGAGAACTTCGAGCGCGCGGTGATCGACCTCGCGCAGGCCGAGGCCGTGCGCGACGCGCTGAACACGTTGTCGAAGGGCGAGCGCGAGGCGATCGAGCTCGCCTACTTCGGCGGTCACAGCTACCGCGAGGTCGCGGTGCTCCTCGAGCAACCGGAAGGCACGGTCAAGAGCCGCATCAGAGCGGGGCTGCTGCGGCTCCGTGCGGCGCTCATCGACGCGGGATACAGCACACTATGAACGGCAACCGCCGCCCCGAGCTCGACGACCTGCTCGGCGCCTACGCGCTCGATGCCATCGAGCCGGTCGAGCACTTCGAGATGGACCAGTACGTCAGGGAGAACGCCGACGCGCGCCGTGAGGTCGACGAGCTTCGCGAGACGGCCGGGCTCCTCGCTCTCCTGCACGCGGAGCGCGAGCCGGTGCCCGAGCGTGTATGGGAGGGAATCGAGTCGGCGATCAACGAGCCCGCGGTGGCGGAGACGGCGACGGCGACGGCCGACGTGGTGGCGATCGGCGGCACCCGGGGCGACGAGGGTGGCCGAGACACACGCCCGCGCACGCGCCCACACCCGCGCCGGTCGGTGCCGCTGCCCGTCGCCGCGCTGCTCGTCGCCGCCGCGTCGGTGGCCATCGTGCTGCTCGTGGCCCGCCACGACACAACGGGGCACAGCACGGCGTCGGCGTACCGAGCTGCGGCCGCGCACTCGCAGCCGGTGCCGATCGTGGGCACGGCGGGCACGCTCGCGCACGTCGTGCGCACCCCCGACGGAAGCGGCTACCTCCACGTCGACCACATGCCCGCGCTGCCGGCGGGCGAGGTCTACCAGCTCTGGGTGATCGCGCCGGGCCGAAGCGCGCCGATCTCGGCGGGCGTACTGGGTCGCGCGCCGCGTGCGTACAAGGGCTTCGTGTTCCAAGGTCGCGTCACGGCGTTCGCGCTCAGCGTCGAACGCGCGCCCGGTGCCACGACGCCGTCCACGCCGATCGGCGAGAGCAGCGCCTGACGGGGAGCGTGCGCGCGCGATGTGCTCTGATCGTCGGTGTGCGCGACGACACGGCCTCGCTGACGGCCCGTGGTGTGGCGCTCGGCCGCGCTCGTCTCGACCGGCCGGCGTGGCCCACCGGCGACGCCGATGCCGAGGCGCGCCTCTATGCGAGCCTTGTCGATCCCGGTTTCGTACGCGAGCTGCGCCGTGACCGGGGCGATAGCTACCGCGATGGGTTCGCGGCGTTTCTCGCCGTGCGCACACGGTTCTTCGACAGCGCGGTCATCCGCGCCCTGCGCGGTGGCGCGGACCAGATCGTGATCCTCGGTGCCGGCTATGACGGACGCGCGCTCCGGTTTCGCGGACCGGGCGTGACGTTCTTCGAGGTCGACCACCCCGCGACCCAGGCCGACAAGCTGCGGAGGTTGCGCGAAGTCTCTGCGTCGCTCGACGGAGTCGCGTTCGTGGCCGCCGACTTCACCGAGCCGGGCCTCGGCGACCGGCTCGAGGCGGCCGGCTACGACCGCCACCGGCGCGCGCTGTTCACGTGCGAGGGCGTGCTGCGCTATCTGCCGGAGCCGGCGTTCCGCCATCTGCTCGCCGCCTCCGCACAGCTCGCCGCGCCGGGGAGCGAGCTCGCGGCGAGCGTCTCGACGCGCGAAGGCAAGCCCGATGAACGCGAGCGGGCTCGCGAGCAGGCGCTCGCCGAGTCGGGTGAAGCGGTGTTCACCGTGCCGCCGGCCGCGACCGCGCTCGAGTGGCTCGCCGAAGCGGGATGGCGGGTCGTGTCGACCGGTCGCACCGCGTCGGAGTCGCCGCGGAGACGCCTCCTCGTGCGCGCGCGTGGCCGTCGCCGGCGTGAGCGGTGCAGACATGGCCCGGTGCACGGCATGACCGGACGCTCCGTCACGGCTCGGCTCCGAACCGACGGCGATCGCGACGAGTGCGTCGCGATCGCGGCCGCACGCTGGCGGAGGTCGTGTTCACCGCTCGTTGCGCCGCGCCGGTCACGTCCGCCCGCGCGCTCGCTCACTCGGTTCGTCGTCGTCGGCGATGCGCAGGCCGATCGCCGACGCGAGCGTGGGCGCGAGGGCTACGAGCTGGTCGGCGCTGATCGTTGCGCCGCCGAGCGACCCGGCGCCCTTGATGCCGTCGAGGCGTGCGCCCCGCAGATCGACTGCCGTTCCCCGCAGCTGCGACACGTCCAGACCGGCGAGCTCGCAACCCGGGAAGCGCACCCGCTCGCACTGCGCGCCCACGAGCTCAGCGTGGGTGAGCACGCAACCGTCGAACGTCACGTCGCGCAGCTTCGCCATGCGCAGGTTCGCGTCGTCGAGCTTGCAGTCCCGGAACACCACGTCGCGCAGCAATGCGAGCGGGAACCCGATCCCGCTCGCGCGGCACTCCACCATGGTGACCCGCTGCCACACGGCTTCGCTGAAATCGCACCCCGAGAGGTCGCAGCGCACCAGCTCGACGTCGACGAGTCGCGCCCGCTCGAACGAACCACCTGCGTGGCGCGCGCCCTCCACCCGTGTGCCCGAGAGCTCACCCTCGTCGAGCTCGACCGTGGGGAGCTCGTGCATCGCGAGGAAGCGTAGGGAGCGGGGAGGCGCGATGATGGCGACCGTGCCGTTCGGTGTGTACGTCCACATCCCGTTCTGCGCGAGCCGCTGCGATTATTGCGATTTCGCAACTTGGACGGACCGGGCCCACCTGATCGACAACTACGTCGACGCGCTCCTCGTCGATCTGGCCCGCGCCGCCGGCCGGCCTGCGGCCACGAGCGTGTTCTTCGGCGGCGGCACACCGTCGCTGCTACCGGCCGACCGCTTGCTGCGCGTGCTCGACGCGATCGAGCGGGCACCCGGTGCCGAGGTGACCGTCGAGTGCAACCCCGACAGCGCCGATGACGACAAGCTCGAGGCCTACGCGGCCGGAGGCGTCAACCGGGTCTCGTTCGGCGTGCAGTCGATGGCGCCCCATGTGCTGCGCGCGCTCGGCCGCACCCATGAGCCGGAGAACGTCGGCCGGGCCGTCGCCGGCGCGCGCGCCGCGGGAATCACGCGCATCAACCTCGATCTCATCTACGGCACGCCCGGCGAGACCCTCGCCGACTGGGCCGCCACCCTCGACGCGGCGATCGAGCTCGAACCCGACCACGTCAGCGCGTACGCGCTGACGGTGGAGCCCGGTACCCCGATGGGGCGGCAGGTGGCGGCCGGCGCGCCCGCGCCCGACGACGACGACCAGGCCACCAAGTACGAGCTCGCCGACGCCCGCCTCGACGCCGCGGGCTACGGCTGGTACGAGATCTCCAACTGGGCTCGGCCGGGCGAGGAGTGCCGCCACAACCTCCTCTACTGGACGGGAGGGGAGTACGCCGGCATCGGCTGCGCCGCGCACGCGCACCGCGCCGGGCGCCGGAGCTGGACGGTGCGCACGCCCGAGCGCTACATCGCCGCGCTGCGTGCCGGTGCCTCACCGGAGGCCGGCGCCGAGGAGCTCGCACCCGCGGCGCGCGCCGACGAGGGTCTCGGTCTCGCCCTGCGCACGAGCCGGGGCATCGCGCCCACTCGCGGCCCGGCCGGCGAAGCGGCACCCCTTGGCGCGGCCACGGCCGGCGGCGGCGGTGCGCCGGGTCCCGATCGCGCGGTGGCCGAGCTGGCCGGCGCCGGCATGGTCAGCGTCGAGCCCGACGGCCGGGTGGTGCTCACGCGCCGGGGCCGGCTCCTCGCGACCGACGTGACGGCCCGTCTGCTGCTCGCCGGTGTTGGCACTCGGTACCATTGAGTGCCAACACCGGCCGGCGGGCCGCCCACCCGGGGCCCGCCATCCCGGTTCCCGAACCTGGCAAGGTCGTACCGGCAAGGTCACCGCTGTGAGCACCCCGAACCCCACCCCGAGCGCCGGCGACGGTCCGGCCGACATCCTCGACGAGCGCAAGTCGCAGATCCTGAGGGCGATCGTCGAGGAGTACGTCGCGACCGCGCAACCGGTGGGGTCGCAGACCGTCGTCGCGCGCCGCTCGCTCGGCGTGTCGGCGGCGACCGTGCGCAACGAGATGAGCGTGCTCGAGCGCGAGGGATTCATCGCGCAGCCGCACACCTCGGCCGGGCGCGTCCCCACCGACCGCGGCTACCGCTTCTTCGTCGACCACTTCGCGCCGATCTCGTCGCTCCCGAGCCCCCAACGGCGCGAGGTGGCGGAGTTCTTCAACTCGGCCACGGGAGTGATCGACGAGTTGCTGCACGACACGAGCCAGCTGCTCGCGCGCATCACGCGTCACGCCGCGGTCGTCGTCGGCCCCACCGCCGAGGCCACGCTCGTGCGCGCCGTGCACCTCGTCGCGCTCGACAGCGTCAACGTGCTCGTGATCGCGGTGCTGGGCAACGGCAGTGTCGAGCGCGAGGTGGTTCGCTTCGACGGCGAGATCGCCGACGCGGTGCTCGAACAGGCTGAGGCCGTGCTCGCGCAGCAGCTCGTCGGCAAGGAGCTTGCCGACCTGGCACCGAGCGAGCGCTGGAACGCGCCCGAGAACGAGCATGGGCCGATCCGCACCGACAGCGCCGACGACGTTGCCCACGTCGCGTTCGACGTGCTCGCCGCCCACGCCAGCTCGGCCGAGCCGCTCTTCGTGGGCGGCGCGTCGCGGCTCGCCGCCGAGAGCGAGGCGTTCACGTCGCCCGCGTCGGTGTCGCGATTGTTGAGCCTGCTCGAGCAGCACGTGGTGGTCGTGGGCATGATGCGCGAGTTGCTCGGCCCCGGCCTCACGGTCACGATCGGAAGCGAGCACACGATCAGCGATTTGCAGGAGTGTTCGCTCGTGCTCGCGCCGTATCTCGTCGACGGCACCCCCGCGGGCACGGTGGGCGTGCTCGGCCCCACCCGCATGGACTACCGCCAGGCCCAGGCCGCGGTGCGCACGATCTCGCAGCAACTCTCCCGGGGGTTGTCGCGGTGAGCGGGCCGGAGCAATGAGCCCTATCCGCGATTTCTACGAGATTCTCGGTGTGTCGCGCAGCGCCAACGACGCCGAGATCAAAACGGCGTACCGCAAGCTCGCGCGCCAGTACCACCCCGACGCGAACCCGGGTGACGACAGTGCAGCCGAACGGTTCAAGGAGATCTCGGTCGCGTACGAGGCGTTGAGCGACCCCGAGAAGCGGCGCCGCTACGACATGTTCGGTCCCGAGGGTGTCGCCCCCGGCGCAGGTGCCGGCGCGGGGCCCGGCGACGCGTTCGGATTCGGTCTCAACGATCTGTTCGACGCGTTCTTCGGGGGTCGCGATCCGTTCGGCGAGCGCGGCTCGGGGAGCGGCGCCCGGCGCGGCGCCGACGCCGAGACGGTGCTCGACCTCACCTTGGAAGAGGTCGTGTTCGGCGGCACGAAGCAGTTCGACGTCACGATGCCGGTCGCGTGCGAGGAGTGCGACGGTTCGGCGTGCGCGCCGGGCACGCATGCGCAGACGTGCGACAACTGTGGCGGCACCGGCGAGGTGCGCTCGGTGCGCCGCTCGATGCTCGGCCAGCTTGTCACGAGCGGCCCGTGCCCGCGGTGCGACGCGACCGGGCAGGTGATCCCGTCGCCGTGCACGGTGTGCCACGGCGACGGTCGCGTCCGTTCGCCGCGCACGCTCGAGGTGGAGATCCCGCCCGGCATCGACACCGGCCAGCGGCTCCGGCTGTCGGGCCGCGGCCCTGCCGGGCCGCGCGGCGGCCCGCCCGGCGATCTGTACGTGACCGTCCGCGTCGGCGAGCATCCGGGGCTCGAGCGCGACGGCGACGACCTGCACACCGTCCAGACGATCGCGATGACGCAGGCCGCGCTGGGCACGACGCTCACCGTCCCCTCGCTCGACGGCGACCAGGAGCTCGACGTGCCCCCGGGCACGCAGCCGGGGCGGGTGTTCACGCTCCACGGCATGGGGGTGCCGTCGCTGCGCTCGGGCCGGCGCGGCAACCTGAACGTGCACGTCGCGGTCGACGTGCCCACGAAGCTGGCGCCCGAGGAGGCCGAGCTGCTCGCGCAGTTCGCCGCGCTGCGGGGCGAGGTCGTGCACGAGCATCGCGACGGCCTCTTCGCCCGCATCCGTTCCGCCTTCCAGTGATCCCGGCGACGCCCGCCGACGAGCACGGCGTCACGGCCCATCTGCTGCTGGGAGGGCCGGGCCTCGACGACGAGCTGCGGGTGGCGGGGGCCGACGGCCACCACTTGCAGCGGGCCCGGCGGGTCGACGTGGGCGAGGACGTCACCGTGGCCGACGGCGACGGCCACTGGCGGCGTTACCGGGTGGTCGAGGCCGCACGGGGCTCGCTGCACCTGGTCGCGGCGGCCGCGGCCCGCGCCGAGCGGCCGCCCCCGTACGACATCGTCGCCGCGCCGGCGCTCGTGAGCCGCAACCGCTTCGACGGCCTGGTTGCGCAGCTCACCGAGCTGGGGGTGGACGCGATCGTGCCGCTCGTCGCCGAGCGGTGCGTGGCCCGGTGGGATCGGAGCGACCCGCAGCGCGCCACGGCACGGCTGCGCGCGGTCGCACGCGAGGCGGCCATGCAGTGCCGCCGCAGCCGGATGCCGCGCGTCGACGCGCCCGCAACACCGGCGCAGATCGCGTCGCTCCACGCGCGCATCGTGGTGGCCGCGCGCGAGGAGAACGCGACGGATGCGCGCGCGGCTCGTGGCGCGCCGGAGCGGTCAGAATGCCGCGCGCTGGTCGTCGTGAGCGGACCCGAGGGCGGCCTGTCGGCCCGCGATCTGGCCGAGCTCGGCGCGCACGATTGCCTCCGTTTGGGGGCATATGTACTGCGGGCCGAGACCGCGCCGGTGGCCGCGGTCGCGTTGCTCACGGAGCGGCGTGATCGTCGCGACGGGTGGTGACGAGTGATGTTCGGGTATCCACAAGTGACGGGTCGGCAATCCGCGACATTCACGCAGAGTGCTGGTATGTTCCCACGCGGGGTACGGGGCGGGCGCCGAGCACACAGGAGAGCTGCAAGGTGGCGAGCGGTATGCGAGTCGGAGACCGTCTGCGGGCAATCAGACGGCAGAAGGGTCTCTCGTTGCATGACGTCGAGGCCCGCTCGAACATGGAGTTCAAGGCGTCGGTTCTCGGCGCGTACGAACGCGGTGAGCGCGCGATCTCGGTCCCGCGCCTGCTGCGGCTCGCGGAGATCTACGAGGTGCCGTCCGACCAGCTGCTGCCGAAGGAGCTCTTCGGCGCGGAGATCAATCTCGCGGAGGGTGCCGACCGTCCGGTCGTCGACCTCACGCACGGCATCACGATCGATCTGCAGCGCCTCCACGACAACGACGACGCCGACGCGGGCGTGCTCGGTCGTTTCGCCACGTCGATCCAGCTCGAGCGCCAGGACTTCAACGGCCGGCTCCTCACGATCCGGCGCGACGACCTGCGGGTGCTCGCCGCGGTGCTGGGCCACACGATCGAGGAGATGGGCATGCGCTTCGCGCAGCTCGGCCTCATCGCCGGCGTCGCGCGTGTGCCTGCGCCGATCAGCCAATAAGGTCGCGCGCACGTACAGCCGGGTTCCGTACAGACTGGTTCCGATCCGGGCGGGCCGCCTGGGACCGCGTGCCGGGGGCAGCAGCGCTCCGTGACGGCGTCGCCACCCTCCGACACGGTGCAGGTGCACGTCGTCGCGAGCAACCACCTGATGACCGAGTTGCTCGGTCCGCACGACGAGCTGCTGCGGATCGTGGAAGGCGCGTTCGCGGTGTCGATCCACGTGCGCGGCAACGAGATCTCGATCAACGGGCCGGCCGACGAAGCCCGGCGGGTCGGGCGGCTCTTCGAGGAGCTCGTGCTGGTGCTCGAGTCGGGGCAGCCCATCGACCGCGACGGTGTCGCCCGCTCGATCGACATGCTGCCGCGACGAGGTGCGACCGAGCGAGGTGCTGTCCACCGAGGTCGTGCGGGGTCGCAAGACGATCCGGCCCAAGACCGCGGGCCAGAAGCGCTACGTCGACGCTGTGCGCGAGCACACGATCACGTTCGCGATCGGGCCGGCAGGAACCGGCAAGAGCTACCTCGCCGTCGCGCTCGCGGTGCAGGCGCTCCAGGCGAAGGACGTGAACCGCATCATCCTCACACGGCCCGCGGTGGAGGCCGGCGAGCACCTCGGGTTCCTGCCCGGCGACATGCTCGCGAAGGTCGACCCGTACCTCCGCCCGCTCTACGACGCGCTCTACGACATGCTCGACGCCGAGGCGGTCGCGCGGCTCATCGACCGCGGCACGATCGAGGTCGCGCCGCTCGCCTACATGCGGGGCCGCACGCTCAACGACAGCTTCATCATCCTCGACGAGGCCCAGAACACCACGGCGGAGCAGATGAAGATGTTCCTCACGCGGCTCGGCTTCGGATCGCACGCGGTCGTCACCGGCGACGTGACGCAGATCGACCTGCCCGACGGCCGGGGCCGGAGCGGGCTCCTCCAGGTGCGCAAGGTGCTCGCCGACGTGCCGGGCCTCACGTTCGTGGAGCTGGGCAGCAACGACGTGGTGCGGCACAAGATCGTCCAGGACATCGTCGATGCCTACGCTGCGCATGACGGCGCGCGTGGGCGCGGCCGCTGATCGACCAGGGGGACTGTCGGGCGCTACCGCCCGCACACCCGATGCCATCCGACACCGACCATCCCACCCTGCACGCCACCGACGAACAGAGCGCGGTCGCCGTCGATCTCGATCGCTACGTGCGCCTCGCGCGGCTCGTGCTGGAGCGCGAGCGGGTGCCGAACGACGTGGAGCTCTCGCTGCTGTTCGTGGACGAGGAGACCATCGCTCGCTACAACGAGCAGTTCCTCGACCACACCGGGCCCACCGACGTGCTCGCGTTCCCGATCGACGAGGACTTCGGGCCCGGCGGGCGGCAACCCGACGCGGGCGGTCACGGTCCCGGTTCGGTCGACGACACCGACGACATCCCGACGCTGCTCGGTGACGTGATGGTGTGCCCGTCGTACGCGGCGCGTGAGGCGACCGGGCGCGGCGTGTCGATCGAGTCGGAGCTGTCCCTGCTCGTGGTGCACGGCATCCTCCACCTGCTCGGCTACGACCACGCCGAGCCCGACGAGACCGGCCGCATGCGAGCGCAGGAACGTGCGCTGCTCGACGAGTTCAGCGCGCTGGAGCGGCGGGCATGAGCAACGGCGTCACCGTGGCGGTGATCGTCGTGCTCTTCGTCGTGTCGAGCGTCATGGCGCTGGCCGAGACCGCGTTCACCCGGGCGTCGCGCATGAAGTTGCGCGCGTTCGCGGAGGAAGGCGACAAGCGCGCCGACCGGCTGCTGTCGCTGTTCGACACGCCGGAGAACACGCTCAACAGCGTGCTGCTCATCGTGCTCGTCTGCCAGATGACCTCGGCGACGCTCCTCGGTTCGCTGCTGGAGGCATGGGGCGGATGGCTCGGCTTCCTGCTCGGCACCGTCGCCGAGGTCTTCGTGTTCTTCACGTTCGCGGAGGTCGCGCCGAAGACCTACGCGGTCAAGCACCCGGAGCGGGCCGCGCTCGCGCTGTCACGGCTGCTCGTCTGGATGACGCGCTTCGCGCCACTGCGCGTGTTCGTGCGCGGGTTCATCGGCCTTGCCAACGTCGTGCTGCCCGGCAAGGCACTGCCGAAGGGTCCGTACGTCACCGAGGCCGAGATCCTCGCCATGGTCGACGTTGCCGCCGACGAGGCGGCGATCGAGAACGAGCAGAAGGAGCTCATCCACTCGGTCCTGGAGATCGGCGACACGCCGGTGAGCGATGTGATGGTGCCGCGCACGCAGATGAAGGCGGTGGAGGTGGTGGCCACTGTCGACGAGGCGATCAAGGTGATGATCGACAGCGGGTTCTCGCGCGTGCCGTGCTACGAGGAGACCACCGACAACATTACCGGTCTCGTGTACCTGAAGGATCTCGTCGCGCGCGCTGCCGGCGGGCAGGGCAGCGTGTCGATCCGGCGCGACCTGCGCGACGCGGTGTACGTGCCCGAATCGAAGAAGGTCGACGATCTGCTGCGCGAGATGCAAGCCCGCAAGTTCCACATGGCGGTCGTCGTCGACGAGTACGGCGGCACCGCGGGCATCGTCACGATGGAGGACCTGCTCGAGGAGATCGTCGGCGAGATCACCGACGAGTTCGACCTGCCCACCGAGGAGATCGAGCAGCTCTCCGACGGGCGGTGGCGCGTGCCCGGCCGCACACCGGTCGGGGAGATCGAGGAGGAGCTCGGCGTCCAGCTCGACGGCGACTGGGACACCGTCGGCGGTCTCGTGTTCAACGAGCTCGGTCATGTGCCCGAGCGCGGCGACTCCGTCGTTGTGGGCGAGCACCAGTTCGTGGCCGAGCTGGTCGACGGCCGGCGCATCGTGTCGGTGGTGATCCGCAGGGTGCCGCGCAAGGTGCAGGACGATCCGCCGCGCCGCGCCGCGAAGACCGAGCACGCGGTGGCCCCGAGCGACGGCGGCTCCACCTCCGCGCCGCCGCCCGCCGGTGCCCCGCGCGGCGGGTCCACCCCCGCGGCCACCCCCACGTCGCCGCCGGCCCGCGCCCCGCGCGGCAACGACCGCCAGTGAGCGACGCCGCAACGTCTGGATCCGGGTTCCGGTCGGGCTTCGTCACGGTCGTCGGCCGCCCGAACGTGGGCAAGTCGACGCTCGTGAACGCCCTCGTGGGCACGAAGGTGGCCATCGTCTCGGACAAGCCCCAGACCACACGTACGGCGATCCGCGGCGTGCGGACCACGCCGGCGTCACAGATCGTGCTGCTGGACACACCGGGCGTGCACCGGCCGCGCACGCTGCTCGGCGAGCGCACGAACCAGCGTGCGGTCGAGTCGCTCGCCTCGGTCGACGCCGTGTGCGTGCTCGTCGCGGCGAACGAGCGCATCGGTCCGGGCGATCGCTTCGTGGCCGACCTCGCGAGCCGGGCCCGCCCGCCGGCGCGCATCGCGGTGGTGTCGAAGATCGACGCGGCGACGAAGGACGCCGTGGCCGCGCAGCTGACGACGCTCGCATCGGGCGAGCTCGGCGAGTTCGACGCCTACGTGCCGCTGTCGGCACGCACGGGTGCCGGCCTCGACGCGCTCGTGGCCGAGCTGGAGTCCCGGCTGCCCGAGGGCCCCACCTACTACCCGGCCGGTGCGGTGAGTGACCAGCCCGAGTCGTTCCTCGCCGCCGAGCTGGTGCGCGAGCAACTCCTTGCCGGCGCCCGCGAGGAGCTGCCGCACTCGATCACCGTGTCGGTGGACGAGATCGAGGAGCGCACCACGAAGTCCGGGGAGCCGCTCCTCGCGCTCCGGTGCATCGTGCGCGTGGAGCGAGAGTCGCAGAAGGGGATCGTGATCGGGCGCGGCGGCGAGCGGTTGAAGCGTGCTGGGCGCGCGGCGCGACTCGAGCTGGAGTCGTTGCTCGGCACGCGCATCCACCTCGAGACCCGGGTGAAGGTCGACCCCGACTGGCAGCAGCGTCCGGCCGCCCTCGATCGCCTCGGCTACTGACACGATTGCGCGCCCGCCTGAGAAGGTGCGCACGGCGGGCATCGCCGGTCCGTTCACGAACGCGCGAACGGCCTCGGAATTCTCCACCTCACAAGTTGCTTCGTTGTGATTCACGACGGATAGAGTCGCCGCGGTTTTCGGTCCACCTCCAGCCAGGCTCGTGACGTGAGCACGAGTGCGGGAAGGTTCGATGCGAACAGCAAACATCCGGCGCCGCAGGGGCCTCAAGGCCACTGCTGCCGCCGCGTTGTGCATGCTCGTCGCTGCCGGTTGCTCGAGTGCCACCAAGCACCAGAGCACCCTGCACCCGGCCGGCAAGGTCGCACGCGACGACTTCCACATCTTCACGGGGTTCTTCATCCTCGCCGCGGTGATCGGTGTGGCCGTGATCCTCGCGGTGCTCTTCGCGGCGATCCGATTCCGTGAGCGCCCGGGCAACGAGAACCCCGTACAGGTGCACGGCAACACCGTGCTCGAGATCTCGTGGACGATCGCGCCGGCCCTGATCCTGATGGTGATGGCGGTGTTCACGGTGAAGCTCATCTGGACGCAGTCGGCCAAGCCGAAGGACGCGTTGGAGATCACCGTCACCGGCAAGCAGTGGTGGTGGGAGTTCCAGTACACGAACTTCGACTCCAGCCATCAGATGATCACCGCGAACGAGCTGCACATCCCGGCGGGGGTGCCCGTGTGGTTCACGCTGAAGAGCGACAACGTGATCCACTCGTTCTGGATCCCGCCGCTCGCCGGCAAGCGCGACGTCGTGCCCGGTCACTACAACCACTACCAGTTGGAGACCGACACCAAGGGCATCACCGACGGCAACCCGAAGGAGTACTTCGGCCAGTGCGTGGAGTATTGCGGTCTGAGCCACGCCGACATGCGCAACCGCACGTTCGTCGAGACGATGCACGACTTCAAGCAGTGGTACCAGACCCAGCTCACGCCGTGGACGCCGGCGCAGCTCGCCACGTTCGACTCGTTCAACAAGACCTACGAGTGCAGTAGCTGCCACTACATCCAGGGCCTCGACCCGAAGGCCGACACGCAGATCCAGACGGGCAAGGCCGAGCCGATCAACCGGGGTCCGAACCTCACACACCTCGCCGACCGCACGTCGTTCGGCGGCGCGACGTTCGAGCTGAACTACGACAACCTGTGGCAGTGGATCTACGACGCGCCGCGCCACAGCACGAGCGACTTCGGGAAGTACAACGAGTGTCCGAACCGGGGCAAGAGCGGCAGCACCGATCCCACCTCGAGCCCCTGCAAGGTCGGGATGCCGTCGTTCAAGAACGATCCGCTGCATCCCATGAGCAAGCAGCTCGCACAGCAGATCGCGC
This sequence comes from uncultured Actinomycetes bacterium, assembly GCA_963716525.1. GTDB lineage: Bacteria > Actinomycetota > Acidimicrobiia > IMCC26256 > PALSA-610 > JBBREP01. Next base: position 4,565,424 of record OY970315.1, on the reverse strand, counting down.
AGTTCCTGCTGTCCACGAAGAACACGAGCAGCCAGTGAGCATGGTGACAATGATCGAGCCTGGAGCACGCGCATGACGACCGTCGAACGGGCGATCTCGTACGCGCCGGCACCGGCGCGCCCGAGATTCGCCCGGCCCACGAAGACCGCCGGCTGGACGAGCTGGCTGACCACGATCGACCACAAGAAGATCGGCATCCTGTACTGCGCCACCTCGCTCGTGTTCTTCGTGATCGCGGGCTCGGAGGCGCTGCTCATCCGTGTGCAGCTCTGGGCGCCGAACGGCACCGTGCTCACGGCGGCGATGTACAACCAGCTGTTCACGATGCACGGCACCACGATGGTGTTCCTCGTGGGCATGCCGATGGCCGTCGGCATGGGGAACTACTTCGTGCCGTTGCTGATCGGCGCGCGCGACGTCGCCTTCCCCCGCATCAACATGCTCGGGTACTGGGTCTTCCTGTTCGGCGGCCTGTTCATCTATTCGAGCTTCCTGCTCGGCGGCGCGCCGAACGGCGGCTGGTTCGGCTACACGCCGCTCACGTCGATGCCGTACGCGAACGGCTTCCTGCCGAGCCACGGCGCCGACTTCTGGGCGGTCGGCCTGATCATGCTCGGCATCGGGTCGGTCACCTCCGGTCTCAACTTCATCGTGACGATCCTCAACATGCGCGCGCCCGGCATGACGCTGCTGCGCATGCCCGTGTTCGTGTGGATGATGCTCGTGATCGCCGTGCTCACCGTGTTCGCGATGCCCACGGTCACCGCGGCGCTGATCCAGGTGTTCATGGATCGCAACTTCCACACGAACTTCTTCAACGCCACGAACGGCGGCGATCCGCTGCTGTACCAGAACCTGTTCTGGATCTTCGGCCATCCCGAGGTGTACATCCTCATCCTGCCGGGCATGGGCATCGTCTCCGAGATCCTGCCCGTGTTCAGCCGCAAGCCGCTGTTCGGCGCCCGGGTCGTGGTGTTCTCGGGCATCGCGATCGGCTTCCTCGGGTGGGGCGTGTGGGCACACCACATGTTCGTCACCGGCATCGGGCCTGCGGCAACCACGGGGTTCGGCATCGCCACCATGGCCATCGCCGTCCCCACGGGTGTGAAGATCTTCAACTGGCTCGGCACGGTGTGGGGCGGCGCGGTGCGCCTGAAAACGCCGATGCTGTTCGCGCTCGGCTTCATCGCCATGTTCACTGTCGGCGGCCTCTCGGGTGTCATGCACTCCATTGTGCCGAGCGACGCGCAGCAGACCGACACGTACTTCGTGGTGGCGCACTTCCATTACGTGCTCTTCGGCGGCCTGATCATGGCGATCTTCGGTGGCATGTACTACTGGTGGCCGAAGGTCTTCGGGCACGTGCTCAACGACGGGCTCGGCAAGGTGAACTTCTGGCTGATGCTCCTCGGCCTCAACCTCACGTTCTTCCCGATGCACATCGTCGGTCTGGAGGGCATGCCCCGCCGCACCTACACGTACGGCAGCGGCTTCGGGTGGGACATCTACAACAAGCTCGAGACGGTCGGCGGGTTCATCATCGCCCTGTCGACGTTGACGTTCCTCGTGAACGTGTTCGTGTCGCGCGCCCGCCGGGTGCCCGCGCCGGCCGACCCCTGGGACGGCCGCACGCTCGAGTGGAGCATCCCGTCGCCGGCCCCCGAGTACAACTTCCTCGAGATCCCCGAGGTGCACGCATTCGACGACTTCTGGCACAAGAAGTACACCGAGGACGAGGAGGGTCGGCTCGTGCGGCTGCCTTCGGGCGGCAGCGATGCCGGTGAGCACGCGGTGGACGTCGACGCGTCGCACATCCACCTGCCGTCGCCGTCGTACTGGCCGCTCGTGCTCGGCCTCGGCCTGCCGATCATGGGCTACGGCTTCGTCTACAAGAACTGGTGGGTGCTCGGCGTCGGCGTGTTCGTGCTGATGTTCGGCATCGCCGCGTGGTCGTTCGAGCCCAGCACGGCCGAGGGGGACCATTCATGAGCACCGTCACCGCTGAAGTCCCGGCGGCGGCGCTCGAGGCCGGTCACGGCATCCAGGGCGCGCACGACCACCACGCCACGAACACCGGGGTGTCCAACCCGAAGCTTGGGATCTGGGTCTTCCTGTCGTCGGAGGCGCTGTTCTTCGGGTCGTTCATCTCCACGTACCTGATCTTCCGCGGCCGCGACGTCGCGGTGGCCCAGGCCACGCACCAGCCGATCCCGCATCCGAAGGACCTGTTCGACATCCCGTTCACGTCGTGCACGAGCTTCATCCTGCTGATGAGCTCGCTCACGATGGTGCTCGCGCTCGCGGCGATCCAGCGCGGCGATCAGCGGCGCCTGCGCATCTGGCTCGGCGCCACGGCGTTGTTCGGCCTCACGTTCATCGCCGGCCAGGTGTACGAGTTCACGAACTTCTACCGCGAGGGTCTGCATCTCTCCACCGGCACGTTCGGCAGCACGTTCTTCGTGATGACCGGTCTGCACGGTGCGCACGTCACCGTGGGCATCTTCTGGTTGCTGTCGCTCATGCAACGGTCGCTGCAGGGCAAGCTCGACACCGACAAGGCCGAAGCGGTCGAGATCGCCGGTCTGTACTGGCACTTCGTCGACATCGTCTGGATCGTGATCTTCACGGTCGTGTACCTGGTGCCGTACAAGTGACGGGCCCGAACGAGCGCAGGCAGGTGCGATCATGACGACGGGTGAGCTGCTGTCGGGAAGCGGCGGCGAGATCATCGCGGTCGACGAACGCGGCGAGGTCGTCGCCCACGAGCACCTGCATCCGCAACCGCGCCAGTACGTGATGATCGCGGTCGTGCTCGTGGTGATCACGGGCATCGAGGTCGCGGTGTCGTACGCCACCGGGCTGAACAGCGACGTGATGATCTTCGTGCTGCTCGTGCTCGCGATCACGAAGTTCTCACTCGTCGTGGCGTGGTACATGCACCTGAAGACCGACGCGCGCGTCCTGCGCCGCTGGTTCTTCACCGGGCTCGCGCTGGCGTTGACGGTGTTCATGATCGTGGCGTTGATGCTGCACGCCTTGTTGAACTCCTCGAACGTCTACCGGGGCTGACGTGCTTGCCGCCGCCGCGTCCGCGACCTTCCCGGCGTGGACCGCGCATCCCGACGTCTGGCTCGTGATGAGCCTCACCGCGGCCTGCTACTACCTGGCGGTCCGGCGGGTCGGTCCGAGGATCGTGGGGCCGGGCGAGACCGTGGTGACGCGGTTCCAGGTGCGCTGCTTCGTGGTCGGGCTCGTGGCGATGTGGGTGGCCTCGGACTGGCCGCTGCACGAGCTCTCGGAGCACTACCTCTACAGCGTCCACATGGTGCAGCACGTGCTGTACCTGATGGTCGCGGCGCCGTTCTTCCTGCTGGCCACACCCGAATGGATGGCGCGCTGGGCGCTCACGCGTACCCGCACGCTGAGCATCACGCAGGTGCTGAGCCGATTCCTGCCCGCGGTGATCCTGTTCAACGTCATGTTCGTGGTCATCCACCTGCCGCCGGTGGTCCACGCGAGCCTGCAGTCGGGCTTCGTCCACTTCCTCGACCACGCGTTCATCTTGATCGCGGGGCTCGTCGTGTGGATGCCGGTGCTCTCCCCGCTGCCCGAGGTGCCGCGTCTCGAGCCGTTGACGCAGATGTTCTATCTCTTCCTCCAGTCGATCCTGCCCACGTTGCCGTCGGCGATGCTCACGTTCGGCACCACCCCGGTGTACAAGGACTACGAACGCTTCGGCCGGCTGTGGGGCATCTCGGTCGTTTCCGACGAGGGGATCGCCGGGCTCATCATGAAGGTCGGCATGGGCCTGCTGCTCTGGGTGGCGATCGCTATCGTGTTCTTCAAGTGGTCGGCCACCGAGGAATCGTTCGCCCACACGCACGACCGGAAGCGAACGCGCCGGCGGGCGGTCACGCCTGACGGGCCTCGAGACGTCGATCATCGCGAGCTGCTGGGATTGCATCGTTCATGAGTGAAGACAGCACCAACGCCACGTCCGAAGAGCACGCCGCCGGCGACGCGGCGAGCGAGCCGGCTCCGGCCGGCGCGGGCGCCGTCACCGAGTCGGCCGCAGACGCGGGCGCGGGCGGCGAGCTCGAGGCGCCGCAGAAGCGGCGCTGGTTCGAGCGCAGCACGGGCGGCCAGACCTACCTCGACCGCTACGTGTTCCCTGCACTCGTGCCGTTGATCTCGGTCGCGGTCATCGTCTTCTACGTCCTCAACATCTCGCGGGTGTTCCTGTCGGGAAAGGGCACGATCGCGATCGTCACGGCCGCGCTCATCACCGTGGCCATCCTCGCCGGCTCGTCGGCGCTCTCGAGCGCGCCTCGCATGCGCACCCAGTCGCTCGCGGTGTTCACCGCGGTCGCCCTGCTCGGTGTGCTGCTGGCGGGCTACATCACGGTCGGCCACTCACAGGAGAAGAACGGCGCGGCCGCAGTGGCGTGCACGCCGGTCACGGCGACGGTCAAGGTCACGGCCGAGGCCACCTTGAAGTTCGACAAGAGCACCTACACAGCCAAGGCCGGTTGCGTGGAGATCCAGTACGGCGGCGCGGCGGGTCACACGCTGGCGTTCGACGCGCCGGGGCCGCAGTCTCCGATCCTCGCGAGCGCCGCGGGCAGCGGGAGTCCCACCTCGTTCTCCTGGACCTTGACCGCGGGCAACTACACGATCTACTGCACCGTGCCCGGCCACCGCGCCGCCGGCATGGTCGCCACCCTCGTCGTGTCGTAGGGGCTCGTAGGGGCTCGTAGGGGCTCGTAGGGCCGCTTACGAGGGTTTGGGTACCCGGACGACGAGCGCGTTCGGGACGGCGTGCATCGTGGCGGGCAGCGGTGCGACGCGCTCACCGTCGGCGAACACCTCGATCGGAATCGAGTCGTCGAGCGATTCGACGGTGACGCTCGAGCCGCGCCAGGTGTGCACGCCCGCTACGGCGAGGTGCGTGCCCTTGAACACCTTCGGGAAGTGCAGCAGGAACCTCGCGCGCGACACCACACCGTCGATCGCGCACACGTCGATGAGACCGTCGTCGAGGCGCGCGTCGGGCGTGATGCGCATACCGCCGCCGTAGGTGGTGCCGTTGCCCACCGACACCATCCATGCCCGCAGCTCGTGACGCTCGCCGTCGACCGTGACGCGCAACGGGTGCGGGCGGTACGTGGCGAGCGTCCGCAGCACGGCCGCCACGTAGAGCGCGGTGCCGGAGAGCCGGGTGACGCCGTTCGCCCAACGGCTCGCCTCGGAGTCGAAGCCGGTCGCGGTCACCGAGCAGTACCAACGGTCGTTGACACGTCCGAGATCGATCGTGCGGTCGGCGCCGCCGTCGCCGAGCACCGCGAGCGCGGCCGGCGCCGGCGTGCCTGGTCGGTAGCCGAGCAGCGTCGCGAAGTCGTTCCCCGATCCGCACGGCACGATCGCGAGGCGCACACCGTGATCGGCCGCGACCCCTGCGATCGCACCCACCGTGCCGTCGCCGCCCGCGGCGACGAGGTCGCGACCGTTCGCCGCCGCCTTCGCCGCGGTGGCGAGGGCGTCGGCGGCCGACGTCGACACGTGGGCCTCGATCGCGACGCCGGCGTGTGCGAGCGCGTCGATCGCGTCGAGGAGCGCGGGAACATGCGTGCGGCGAGTGCGACCGGCCGCGGGATTGACGATCACGGTCCACGAGGTCAAGCCCGAGAGCGTACGCGTACGTGGAGATTGCGCGCGATCACCGGATCAGGCGCGGCGAGCGGGCGGCGGTGCGGTACAACACGGAGCATGAGCGAGCTCGCAGCGGAGCGCGGCGGAGCAAATCCAGAACCGATCGACAGGCGGCACCTGCCGAAGCACGTCGCGATCGTGATGGACGGCAACGGCCGCTGGGCGCAGCGCCGGGGCTTGAAGCGCACCGAAGGCCATGCGGCGGGCGAGGAAGCACTCTTCGACACGGTGGAGGGCGCGCTCGAGCTCGGCATCGAGTGGATGACGGTCTACGCGTTCTCCACCGAGAACTGGCGCCGGCCGCTCGAAGAGGTGCGCTTCCTCATGAACTTCAACGAGCAGATCTTGCTGCGCCGCCGCGACGAGCTGCACGGCAAGGGGGTGCGGGTGCGTTTCATCGGCCGGCGAGGTGGCCGCGTGCCCGGGCGCTTGCGCCGGCGGATCGAGGAGGCCGAGGCGTTGACGGAGGGGAACCGCCGTCTCACGTTGACGTTCGCGTTCAACTACGGAGGGCGTGCCGAGCTCGTCGACGGCGTGCGCCGCCTGGCCGCCGACGTCGAGCGGGGTGCGTTGCGACCGGATCGCATCGACGAGAAGACGATGCGCCGGTACCTCTACGCGCCGGACATGCCGGATCCCGACATGCTCGTGCGCACGTCGGGGGAGTACCGCATCTCCAACTACCTGCTGTGGGAGATCGCCTACTCCGAGCTCTACTTCACCGACACGCTGTGGCCCGACTTCCGGCGCGAGCACCTGTTCGACGCGGTACGCGAGTTCCAGGCCCGCGAGCGGCGCTTCGGGTCGATCTGACGTCGCCGCCGGCCCCCTCCACCCGCCAAATCGCCGCCAACCTCCCTCCACCATGCGTCGTTTGGGTACCAAATAGCGGTCCCAAACGACGCATGGTGGAGGGCGTGGGTGCCGAAAGGGGGTGGGGGCTACTCGCGTGTAACTACACTCGTGTCGTCATGCCTGGCCTGTATCGAGATCAGGGCGTCGTGCTGCGCACGATCAAGCTCGGTGAGGCCGATCGCATCGTCACGATCTTCACGCAGGGCCACGGCAAGGTGCGCGCGGTCGCCAAGGGGATCCGCCGCACGCAGAGCAAGTTCGGGTCGCGCCTCGAGCCCACGAGCCACGTCGCGCTGCAGCTCTACGCCGGCCGTGAGCTCGACGTCGTCACCCAGTGCGAGACGGTCGAGTCGAACCACGCGCTGCGCGAGCGCTACGGGCTGCTCACCCACGCGGTGCCGATGCTCGAAGCCGTCGACCATCTCAGCGAGGAGCGCCAGGCGAATCCGGCGATCTTCCGGATGCTCACCGGCGCGCTGCGCACGCTGGCCGAGCTGCGCAACCCGATCGTCACGCCGGCGTTCTTCTGGAAGCTGCTCGCGCTCGAGGGCTACGAGCCGAGGCTCGACAGCTGCGCGCGCTGCGACGCGCCACCGCCACTCGTGTCGTTCGACCTCGACGAGGGCGGCGGCCTGTGCGAGCGCTGCGCCATCGGCGGCGGCCGGCGGCTGTCCCCCGAGGCCTTCACGCTGCTCGGCCTCATCCTCGGCGGCGGGCTGCACGCGGCACTCGCCGAGGAACCCAGCCTCGCCGCACACGACGTCGAACGGCTCGGGCTCACCGCCATCGAGCACTTCCTCGAGCGCCGGATCAAGAGCGCGGTCCTGCTGTGATGCGGTATTAGATACCCGCTCCGGGTAGAGGCCCAGGTGGCCGGTAGTTTGGTGGGCTCATGGCCCCGCCCGACCTGATGGAACGTGTCGTCAACCTGTGCAAGCGGCGCGGGCTGGTGTTCCCGTCGAGCGACATCTACGGCGGCTTCCGCTCCACGTGGGACTACGGGCCGCTCGGCGTGCTGCTCAAGCGCAACGTCAAGGAGGCGTGGTGGCGCTCGATGGTGCAGCTGCGTGACGACGTCGTGGGTATCGACGCCGCCATCCTGATGCACCCGAAGGTGTGGGAGGCGAGCGGTCACGTCGCCACGTTCACCGACCCGCTCGTCGACTGCCGCAACTGCAAGGAGCGGTTCCGCAGCGACCATCTCGCCGACCTGCACACCTGCCCCAACTGCGGCGCCCACGACACCTTCACCGAGGCGCGCCAGTTCAACCTGATGTTCGAGACCCACGTGGGTCCGGTGGAATCGGATGCCAACGTCGCGTACCTGCGGCCCGAGACGGCCCAGGGCATCTTCGTCAACTTCAAGAACGTGCTCACCACGACGCGCAAGAAGCCGCCGTTCGGCATCGCGCAGATCGGCAAGAGCTTCCGCAACGAGATCACGCCCGGCAACTTCATCTTCCGCACGCGTGAGTTCGAGCAGATGGAGATGGAGTACTTCGTGCCGCCCGAAGAGAGCCCGAAGTGGTTCGAGTACTGGGTGCAGCACCGTCACGACTGGTACACCGGGCTCGGTATCCCGCCGGCCAAGCTGCGGATCCGCCCGCACGATGCCGACGAGCTGAGCCACTATTCCACCGGCACCAGCGACATCGAGTTCGAGTACCCGTGGGGCTGGGGCGAGCTCGAGGGCGTCGCGCAGCGCACCGATTTCGACCTCACGCGCCACGCCGAGTCCTCGGGCGAGGAGCTCGTGTACTTCGACCAGGAGTCGAGCACGAAGTACGTGCCGTACGTGGTCGAGCCGGCGGCGGGCGCCGATCGCGCGACGCTCGCGTTCCTGCTCGCCGCGTACGACGAGGACGAGGTGCAGGGCGAGAAGCGCACCGTGCTGCGGCTCCACCACCGGCTCGCCCCGGTCAAGGTCGCGGTGTTGCCGCTCTCGAAGAAAGCCGAGCTGCAGCCGCTCACGAACGAGATCGCGTCGGCGTTGCGACCCCACTTCCAGATCGACACCGACACGGCCGGCGCGATCGGCCGACGCTATCGCCGGTTCGACGAGATCGGCACGCCCTACTGCGTCACGATCGACTTCGAGTCGCTCGACGACCACGCCGTCACGATCCGCGAGCGCGATTCCATGGAGCAGGTGCGGGTGCCGGTCGCCGACCTGCTCGGGCACCTGCGCGAACGTCTGGACGGCTGACCGTGCCGTGCCGCCCCACCCGATGCGAGGACTGATCGAGCCATGCCTGTCGACGACTACTACTCGCTGATCGGCGTCTCCCCCGACGCCGACCGCGACACCATCCGCGACGCGTACCGCTCGCGCCGCAGCGAGCTCGACGACAGCGATGCGGGCCGCACGAGCGCGGCCCAACTGAACCGCGCCTGGAACGTGCTGTCCGACAGCGCGCAGCGCTCCCGTTACGACGGCCAGCTCGCCGCGGCAAAGGCTGACGACGACGTGATCGTGCCCGAGCTCGTCGGCGCCACCCGCGGAACGTCGAACGGGCGTGGCTCGTCGACGACGCGGCGGCTCGGCGCGCGGCCGCAACAGCCGCGAACGGCAGAACCGGCCGGCTCGGGAGGCCGTACTGCAGACGGCCGAGGTCAACGGCGTGCCGCTCGCTTCGAACCGCGACCGCGCGTTCTCGCTCGTGGCCGATGCGGTCCTGTCCGTGTTGATCCTCGTCGTGGGTGTGAGCTTCGTCGCCCAGAAGCTCTCCGACGGCAAGACCGACACGTCGATACCGGCGGCGGTCAAGGTCGTCGACGTCAAGGCAAAAAAGACGACCACGTACCAGACGGGCAAGGAGATCAACAAGTACATCGACGATATGCAGAAGAAGCTCGACAACGAGGACCAGCCGAACATCGACAAGTTCATCAAGCTGCGCGACGCCAAGGGCACCTCGGCGGCCGACAAGAAGACGTACAACGCGCAGAAGGCGAAGTGGGAGAAGCAGTTCGACACCGACCAGAAGGAGCAGAACCGGGCGCGCTCGTTGCTCGATCCGCTCAGCCGGGCGACGCTCGTCGTCGCCGGTGTGCTCGCGCTGCTCGTGTTCGCAGTGCCGAGCGCACTCACGGGCCGCACGTTCGGCAAGGCGACGCGCAAGATCCGCCTCATGAAGGAGGATGCGGTCACGCCGGCGGGCTGGCAGGCGAGCTTCGTGCGCTACGGCGCGATCTTCGGCTTCATCGTGCTGGCCGGCGTGTTCCTCGGCCAGCTGGCGCAGATCGCGTGGATCGTCGCGATCTTCGGTGTCACGAGCTTCTCGCGCAACCCCAAGCGCCAGGGCTGGCACGACCGCCTCGCGCACACCGTCGTCGTCCAGGGCTGAGAAGGGAACGTCCCGTGTCAACCACTACCGCCACCAAATGGGTCTACGCGTTCGCCGAGGGCAACCGGGACCAGAAGTACCTGCTGGGCGGCAAGGGTGCGAACCTCGCCGAGATGACGAACCTCGGGCTACCGGTTCCGCCCGGGTTCACGATCACCACCGCGGCGTGCAACGACTTCATGAGCCGCGGCAACGTGTTGCCGCCCGACCTCATGGACCAGGTGTCGGCGGCACGAGAGGCCCTCGAGCACACGATGGGCAAGCGCCTCGGTGACGGCGCCGATCCGTTGCTGGTGAGCGTGCGCTCGGGTGCACCGTTCTCGATGCCGGGCATGATGGACACCGTCCTCAACCTCGGCCTCAACGACGAGTCGGTGCAAGGTATCGCCAAGCAGACGTCGAACGAACGCTTCGCGTACGACAGCTACCGCCGCTTCGTGCAGATGTTCGGCAAGATCGTGCTCGATGTGCCCGGCGAGATCTTCGAGGAGGCGCTGCACGACCTGGTCGAGCGCGAAGGCGTCGAGAACGATACGAAGCTCACGCCCGAGGCGCTGCGGGGTCTCGTCGGCACGTTCAAGGGCATCGTGCAGGACGAGGCCGGTGTGGCGTTCCCGGAGGCGCCGCTCGAGCAGTTGCGCTATGCGATCGAGGCGGTGTTCCGCAGCTGGAACGGCCGGCGCGCGCGCGATTACCGGCGCATGGAGAAGATCCCCGACGATCTCGGCACCGCGGTGAACGTGCAGGCGATGGTGTTCGGCAACAAGGGCGACGACTCCGGTACCGGCGTGGCGTTCACACGCAACCCCAGCACCGGCGAGCGCAAGCCGTACGGCGACTTCCTCGCGAACGCGCAGGGCGAGGACGTCGTGGCCGGCATCCGCATCACCGAGCCGCTCGACGCGATGGCGAACGACTTCCCGGATTGCCACCGGCAACTGCTCGACGTGATGCACACCCTCGAGCAGCACTACCACGACATGTGCGACATCGAGTTCACGATCGAGCAGCGGCGCCTGTTCCTGTTGCAGACGCGTGTGGGGAAGCGCACCGCCGCGGCGGCGCTGCGGATGGCCGTCGAGATGCAGGGCGAGGGCATGATCGACGAGCGGCAGGGAGTCCAGCGTGTCACGCCCGCCCAACTCGACCAGCTACTGCATCCACAGTTCGACACGACGGCCGACTACACGGTGCTCGCGAAGGGTCTCAATGCGTCGCCCGGCGCCGCAGTGGGCAAGGTGTACTTCACCGCCGACGAAGCCGAGGCCGCGCACGAGGACGGGGAGAACGTCATCCTCGTGAGGCCCGAGACGTCGCCCGACGACCTGCACGGCATGATCGCAGCGGAGGGAATCCTCACGAGCCGCGGCGGTCTGGTGTCGCACGCCGCCGTCGTCGCGCGCGGCATGGGCACGCCGGCGATCTGCGGTGCCGACGCGCTGAAGATCGACGTGGGCGCGAAACAGTTCACCGTCGGCGGCACCGTGGTGCACGAGGGTGACGTGATCTCCCTGTCGGGCACCACCGGCGAGGTCGTGCTCGGCGAGGTGCCCGTGGTGACACCCGAACCCACCGGCGACTTCGCCATCGTGCTCGGCTGGGCCGACAAGCTGCGCCGCTTGAAGGTGCGCACGAACGCCGACCTGCCCGAAGACGCCGTGCGCGCCCGCGAGTTCGGCGCCGAGGGCATCGGTCTGTGCCGCACCGAGCACATGTTCCTCGGTGACCGCCTCCCGATCGTGCAGCGCATGATCCTCGCCACCGACCCCGTCGAGGAGGAAGCGGCGCTCGAGGCACTGCGCGTGCAGCAGCTCAGCGACTTCGTCGGGATCTTGGAGGCGATGGACGGCCTGCCCGTGACCGTCCGGCTGCTCGACCCGCCGCTGCACGAGTTCCTTCCCGACATCGAGGAGCTCGTGGCCAAGGAGGCCCGCGGCGAGCTCACCGAGCAGGACAAGGTGCTCTTCGCCGCGGCGCGCTCGTGGCAGGAGTTCAACCCGATGCTCGGCACTCGTGGCTGCCGTCTCGGCATCATGAAGCCGGGCCTCTACCGCATGCAGGTGCGGGCGCTGATGCAGGCGGCGTGCCGGCGCAAGGCTGCGGGCGGCAACCCGATCGTCGAGATCATGATCCCGCTCATCGTGAACCGCGAGGAGCTCGCGCTGCTGGAGCAGTGGACGCGTGAAGAGGCCGACGCCGTGGTCGCCGAGGAGCGCCAACCGGTCGACTATCTCGTGGGCACGATGATCGAGACGCCAAGGGCCGCGCTCACCGCCGGAGAGATCGCGGAGGTCGCCGAGTTCTTCAGCTTCGGCACGAACGACCTCACGCAGATGACGTTCGGGTTCAGCCGTGACGATGTGGAGAGTCGCATGATGCCGGCCTACCTGGAGCGCAAGCTGTTGCGCGTGAGCCCGTTCGAGGAGCTTGATCGTGAGGGCGTCGGCCGGTTGGTGCGGATGGCGGTCGAGGAGGGTCGCGCGGGCCGGCCGGGGATCAAGCTCGGCATCTGCGGCGAGCACGGCGGCAACCCGCCGTCGATCGCGTTCTGCCACGAGGTCGGTCTCGACTACGTGAGCTGCTCGCCGTACCGCGTGCCGATCGCCCGCCTCGCCGCGGCCCACGCCGCGCTCGAGAGCGCCGGCCAGAGCTCCACCGCGTAGCGCCGGCGCCGCCATCGCGGCCCGCGCGGGAGGCTGTCCGAAGCGGTTGGTACGGTCGCACCATGAGCTCACCGAAAGTCACGGACGGGGACGTGGGTGTGGCCCACGCCGGCGCCGCGGCCTATGTGGGTGGTGGGGTGCTGCGGCGAGAGGAGCGGGAAGCGACCCTCGACGGCGCGCTCGCGCCCGGTGCCACCCGGCCGGTCGGTGCGGGGACGCGGGCCCGTCCAGAATCGCCGGATCCGTACCGTCTGTGCTTCGAGCGCGACCTCGACCGGATCAAGCACTCGCGGCCCTGGCGGCGGCTCGCGGGCAAGTGCCAGGTGTTCGTGGCGCCCGAGGACGACCATCTGCGCACCCGTATGACCCACGCCATCGAGGTGGCCCAGGTCGCCACAGGCATCGCCCGGGCCATCGCACTCTGCGTGCCGCTCGTCGAGGCAATCGCGCTGGCGCACGACTGCGGGCACGGCCCGGCCGGCCACGCGAGCGAGGAGGCGCTGTCGCCGTACCTGCCCGGCGGCTACGACCACGCGGTGTTCGGGGCCGACGTCACGCTGGCGCCGCTCAACTTGTGTGCCGAGACGCTCGACGGCGTCCGCAACCACTCGTGGCGCCGCCCGGCGCCGGCGACGCCCGAAGGCGAGGTCGTGGCCTGGGCCGATCGCATCGCCTACGTGTGTCACGACTTCGAGGACGCCATGCGCGCCGGGATCCTCACCGCCGACGACCTGCCCGGTTCGGTGGCCGACGTCGTCGGCCGGGCCCGAGGCGAGCAGATCGGCCGTTTCGTGCACGCGGTGCTCGACGGCGTCGACGCCACGGGTCGGGTGGCGATGCGCGAGCCGTACGCCACCGCGCTCGCCCAGTTCCGTGCGTTCAACTTCGATCGGATCTACCTGCGGCCGGCATCGGCCCGGCAGGCCGAGCGCGTCATCGCGCTGCTGCGCGGCCTCGTCGACTACTTCGTCGATGCGCCGGTTCGCCTCCCGCACGACGCCACCGGCTGGTCGCCGGCGCTGCAAGCCGGCACACCCGCCACCGCGGCGATCGCGGTGCGCTACGTGTCGGGGATGACCGACCGGTACGCGCTCGCGCTCGGCGTCGAGCTACTCGGCTGGCGTCTCGACGCGCTGCCGAGCGGCGTGTAGCGCCCCCGCTCTAGCCTCGGCCGATGGGCATCCTCGACGAGGACGTGCAGCGGGTCCGGGAGACGACCGACCTCGTTGACCTCATCCGTGAGCACGTCGCGCTTCGTCGGGTGGGGCGTCGCTTCAGCGGTCTGTGCCCGTTCCACAAGGAGAAGACGCCGAGCTTCTCGGTGAACCCGGAGCTCGCGGTGTGGCACTGCTTCGGCTGCCAGAAGAGCGGCGACGCGATCACGTTCGTCCGCGAGGTGGAGCACCTCGACTTCGTGGGCGCGGTCGAGCGATTGGCTGCTCGCGCCGGTATCCAACTGCGCTACGACGACGCCAACTTCTCCAAGGAGCGCCTGCGCAAGCAGCGGCTCCACGAAGCGGTGGCGAGCGCGATCGACTTCTACCACGAGCGGCTGCTCGAGGCCGGCGACGCGCGCAATGCCCGCGGCTACCTGCGCAGCCGCGGATTCGACGGCGACGCGGCGCGCCGTTTCAAGCTCGGTTACTCGCCGGCTGGGTTCGACGACCTCGCGCGACACCTGCAGGCGGCGAAGTTCTCGCGCGACGACATCGTCGGTGCAAACCTCGCGTTCGTCAACCGCGCCAACAAGCTGCAGGACACGTTCCGCGATCGTCTGATGTTCCCGATCTGGGACGGTCGCGGCGAGGCGGTGGGCTTCGGCGTGCGGGCGCTGCCCGACGCGAACGGCGTCGCGCCGCCGCCGAAGTACAAGAACACCGCGGACACGCCGATCTACCGCAAGAGCACGCTGCTCTACGGTCTGCATTGGGCCAAGGGCGAGATCGTGGCGCGCGGCGAGGTGGTGATCTGCGAGGGTTACACCGACGTGATGGCCTTCCATCTCGCCGGCGTGCCGAACGCGGTCGCCACGTGCGGCACCGCGCTCGCCGACGAGCACTTCGTCACCCTGAAGAACCTCGCCCGCAAGATCACGCTCGCCTACGACGCCGACGCCGCGGGCCAGGCCGCGGCCGAACGCTGTTTCCAGTGGGAGCAGCGTTTCGACGTGGCGTTCCAGGTCGCCGACCTCCCGGCCGGCCACGACCCCGGTGACCTCTGGTGCGACGACCCGGCTCGCTTGACCAAAGCGGTCGAGGGCGCCACACCGTTCCTACAGTTCCGCCTCGACCGCGCGCTCGCAGGCGCCGACCTGTCGACCATCGAGGGCAAGGCGCGTGCTGCGAACGCAGCCGTCGCGATCATCGCCCAGCATCCGAACGATTTCGTGCGCGACGAATACGTGATGCGCGCCGCGGCCACGTTGCGCACCGACAACGTGCAGCGGTTGCGCGACGAGGTTGCCAAGGTGCGCCGGGGGGCGAAGCCCTCGATCGGTGCGCGTGCGGCCGCCGACGACGACGGCGCACCGAAGCCGGCGCCCTACGATCGCCGCGAGCTCGACGCGTTGCGGTGGATCGTGAACGCTCCCGGCCGGGTGGCGCCCCACGTGCACGCGTCGTTGTTCGGCGACGCGCGGTTGCGCGCCGCGTTCGAGCTGCTCGCCGGATCCGCGACCTTCGACGCGGCGATCGCGGCGGCCGACGAGCGCACGTCCGCGCTGCTGCACCGCCTCGCGGTCGAAGAGCCCACCACCGGCACCGACACCGACGAAGTGCTGGCGAACCGGGTGATCGTCAATCTCGTGGAGGCATCAAGTCAGCGGCTCGTGACGTCGATGTTACGGGCAGGTGATACGCGTAGTGCGGCGATCAAGACGTTGGTCGACGCGCTCGTTCGCGACCGTGACGCGGGCAACTGGGTCGAGGCCGTACGGATCGCCGACGACTTGGTAGCGTGGGGAGCATCGATCGGTACGGACAGTGGCGAGCATCGTGGACGTGAGTGAAGAGACGTCGTCGAACGACGTCGCGCCACCACCAAGCACGAACCCGGTCACCATCGAGCACGCCACAGTCGAACTGGCGGTGGTGCAACTCGTCGCGCGCGGCAAGGAGCGCGGGGTGCTCACCTCGGCGGAGGTGTTCGCAGCGCTGCGCGACCTGCAGCCCGACACCGGCGAGCTCGCAGCGATCTACGCGGTGATCGAAGCTGCGGGCGTCACGGTGCAGGACGAGATCCGCGACGAGCTCGAGCTCGAGGATCGCCAGCGCGAGGAAGCGGAGACGGCCCGCCGGCGTGGCGGCACCGAGCACCGCCGCACCCCGTCGTCCCCCACGATCAGCCGGCCCGGCGAGGCGAGCACCCGGCGCGCCCTGGCGGGCGACGAGTTCGCACCGGCCATCGGTCGCACGCACGCCGAGGGTGGCAGCTTCGACCCGGTGCGCATGTACCTGAAGGAGATCGGGCGGGTCCCGCTGCTCACGGGCGACCAGGAGGTGCGGCTCGCGCAGCGCATCGAGGCCGGCACGCTCGCGCAGCTCGAGCTCGACGCCGCCGAGTACGTGCCGCAGGTGCTTGCACGGCTGCACGGTGCGTGCGGTATGCCGTGCACTCCGGTCGATCTCGACGCGTATGCGGTCGACGAGGCATGGCGCACCGACCGCTTCGCGATCACGCGCGACGGCGAGCTCGCCAAGAAGCGCCTCACCGAGGCGAACCTGCGGCTCGTGGTGTCGATCGCCAAGCGTTACGTGGGGCGCGGCATGGCGTTGCTCGACCTCATCCAGGAGGGCAACCTCGGGCTCATCCGGGCCGTGGAGAAGTTCGACTACACGAAGGGCTTCAAGTTCTCCACGTACGCCACGTGGTGGATCCGCCAGGCCATCACGCGTGCCATCGCCGACCAGGCGCGCACGATCCGCATCCCCGTGCACATGGTCGAGACGATGAACAAGGTGCTGCGCGTGCAGCGCTCGCTCGTGCAGGAGCTGGGCCGCGAGCCCAGCGTCGACGAGCTCGCCGCGAAGGTGGAGCTGAGCCCCGAGAAGGTGCGTGAGATCCAGCGCATCTCGCAGGAGCCGGTGTCGTTGGAGACGCCGGTGGGCGAGGAGGACGACAGTTTCCTCGGCGACTTCGTGGAGGACCCGAACACGATCGCGCCGTCGGCCGCGGCCGACTTGAAGATGCTGCCGCGCCGACATCGAGGAGGCGCTGCTCGAGCTGAACGAGCGCGAGCAGCAGGTGGTGCGCATGCGCTTCGGTCTCGACGACGGTCAGATCCGCACGCTCGAGGAGGTGGGCCGCGCGTTCGGGGTCACCCGTGAGCGCATCCGCCAGATCGAGAGCAAGACGCTCGCCAAGCTGCGCCACCCGGCTCGCTCGCAGCGCCTCAAAGAGCACCTCGACGGTTCCTGACCCACGCGCTGGCTCGCCTCGAGCCTTCAGCAGCAGAGGCCGAGTTCGTCGCGCAGCCAGGCGCGCAAGGGCGCGACACCCTGGTAGTGGTGCGTCGCCATGCCGATCTCGACCGCACCGGCGAGCTTCGCTTCGGAGTCGTCGGTGAACGCGCAGTGCTGCGGTGCGACGGCGAGGTGCTCGGCCACGTGCTCGAACACACGGCGATCCGGCTTGGCGTAACCGATCCGCGCGCTGTTGAAGAAATGGTCGAACCACCACACCGTCGAGGTCGAAGATCACAGCCCGGATCGAGTTCACCGCGGCATTCTCTCGTACCGGCGCCGCGGCTGCCGATCGGGTCGGAGCCCGTCACCGGCCCGCTGGTAACGTCGCACGTCCGTCCCCCAGCGGGCGGCCATTCCGGGGTAGCTCAACCGGCAGAGCAAGCGGCTGTTAACCGCTAGGTTGAGAGTTCGAGTCTCTCCCCCGGAGCCATCTTCGCCCAGGTTGAAGGCACGGCTCGGCGGCTCCTGCGCAAGTATCTGACAGCCATCCACGACCGATAATCATCCGGTCGCGCGCGGTCAGCGACTCACCGGTGTTCGCCCGGGCCCCGACCGTGCTCTGTCACGATCGTGTGACAGGGAGCCCGCGGTTGCGCCGGCGACATGCTGGGTGACGAGCGTGGACTCATCATGTCGTTCACCTGGACGATGGAATGAGGTATGCGTGACGGAGAGTCGTCTCGCGGCGGGGCTTCACGCTCGTGGAGTTGCTGGTGGTGATCGCGGTGCTGGGTGTGCTCGCCGCGATCGTCGTGTTCGCGGTGTCGGGGATCACCGACAAGGGCCAAGCGGCCGCGTGCACGAGCGACGCGCACACACTGCGTACCGCCGAAGAGACATACTTCGCGCAACACGGCGATTACGCGAGCGAAGCGACATTGGTGTCGTCGGGATTGCTGCAGACGCAATCGAGCCTCAACAGCGTCACTGTCGGGTCGGGCAGCTACTCCGTGGTGTCCACGGGCGCGTGCGCCACGCAAATGCTGAATGACGACTTCGAACCGCCGGCCGTGGCCGCCGCACCATCGGCGGGTTGGTACACGGTCTCCGCGGGTGCCAGTGTCGGACCATGGACCGTGACCGGGGGCAGCATCGACGTCGTCAGTACCGGTTACTGGCCGGTCGCCGGTGGCGGCACGCAAGACGTCGACCTCAATGGCAGCGGCTACGGGGTCATCGCGCGCAACGTCACCGGGCTCACAGTGGGCAAGTCCTACATGCTGAGCTTCTCGTACGCGATCAACCCTGGCGCGTCGAGTGCCGGCGTGCGCATCCAGGTCGCGAACCTCGACCAGACCCTCACCGCGACGAACCCTGCTTCGACTGGCTACCAGACCGCCACCTACGCGTTCACTGCTGCGCACACGACCGAGATGCTCACCTTCACCGGATCGGGACCCAACCAGTACTGCGGTGTCGTGCTCGACAACATCCAGGTCGCGGGTTGAGCCGACGCGGGCGATGTGGTGCGCGCCCACGTGCCCGAGGCCGAGCAGACTTTCGACAACGGCGCGGCCCGTGAGCTAACAGAAGGCCGGTGGACGTGACGCCACACGCGCGGCTGCAACATCAGCCGGCGCTCGACGGGCTACGGGGCGTTGCGGTGCTCGGTGTGTTCTTCGAGCATCAGCCGCTGCGGCCGAACGTGCTGCGCGGCGGGTTCCTCGGCGTCGACCTCTTCTTCGTGCTGTCCGGCTACCTCATCACGTCGCTGCTGCTCGCCGACCACGCCCGCACCGGGAAGGTCGTGTCGTGGTCGTTCTGGGCGCGGCGGGCTCGCCGGTTGCTTCCCGCTCTGGCGGTGTTCTTCGTGCTCATCGCCGTGTATGCCGTGTGGCTCGCGCCGGCGTACTACCGGGGGCCGCTGCGCAGCGGGGGTCTCGCCACGATCTTCTACGTCTACAACTGGTGGCGCATCTACTTCACGAAGGTCCCGCCCACCGTGTACGGGCCGCTGTGGTCGTTGTCGGTGGAGGAGCAGTTCTACCTCGCCTGGCCGATGTTGCTCGGAGTGCTGCTGGTGATGGGTCGAGGCCGGCGCGCGCTCGCCGGTGTCGGTGCCGGCGCGGCTCGCCGTCGCGAGCGTGATCGCGATGTGGCACCACCATGCGGCGAGCGCGGCGAGCGAAGCTGCCTATATGGGCACGGATTCGCGTGCCCACAGCCTCCTCGTCGGCGCGGTGCTCGCCGTCGTGCTGTACGAGCGGGTGCTTCCACGATGGGCGAGACGGCCGGTCGAGATCCTGGCCGTCGGCGCGGCCGTCTGGCTGGCCTGGTTGATGCGGACGGTCGGCGCGACGGAAGGCTGGCTCTATCGCGGCGGCTTCGCAGCGATCGCGATCGCAACGGCCCTCGTGATCGCCGCGGCCGTCGATACCGACTCGAGGTTCGTCCGGCCGGTGCTCTCGTGGACGCCCTTGCGATGGATCGGCCTCGTCTCCTACGGCGTGTACCTGTTCCATGTGCCGTTGATGACGCTCGTCGACTCGCAGTACCCCGGGCTGCACGGCGGCGGGCTCGTCGGGGTCCATACCCTCGTGGTTGCCGCCGTCGCGTGCGTGTCGTATTTCCTCGTGGAACGGCCGATCCGATCGCAACGGCTGCACGTCGGCTGGACCACGACGGCGGCCGCGACGCTCGTGACGGTCGGGCTGCTCCTCGTGGTGACCGTCGGCGGGCAACCTGTGCCGGCGTCTGCACTGGTGACGTTCCATTTCCAACAGCTCGGAGCCACGGGCCGCACACGTGTGCTCGCGGTCGGCGATCAGTTCACGGCTTCGTTGGGCGACGGCGTCGACGTGGCCGCGATTCGAGGGGCAACGGCCATTGCGCACGGGTGCAGCATCGACGGCGCGCCGATCGTGGTGGGAACGCGAGCGTTGCCGGCGTCTGCGTGCGCTGCGCCGCAGGCGGCGGTGGTACAGGCTGCACTCAGCGGTTTCGGGCCGCAGTACGCGCTGATCGCGTTGGGTCCCGCGGCCGTCTTCGACCGTCGAGTCGACGGGCAGACCGCACGCGTCGGCACACCGGAGTTCGCGAGACACGTGGTGCGCGTGCTGGACGCGGTTCGCGGCAGAAGTCCGGGTGCCGATGTTGCTCGCGACCGTTCCGTGCATGAGCCCGCCGCTCGGCGGCACCTATGGGGCCCTCGCGCTGGTCGAGCGTGATGCGTCGCGGGTGGCCGCGGTGAATCGAGTGCTCGTCGACTACGCCGTGGCGCACCGAATACCGGTGGTGGACGTGCACCGAATCGTGTGCCCCAGAGGACATCGGCTACAGGGGCTCGGGTCTGCGAACGGGATCGGCGTGTCGCCGGCCGGATCCCGTGCGGTCTGGGCTGCCGTCGCCCGAGCTGCCGAGTAGGCCCGGTCGGCTCGCTCGACGACAGCCCGGCACCGGCCGGAGCGCCGTTCCTCGTGGCGGCGTTTCGCGGCAGGTCCGGAATGTGCCATCCTGTGCATGCTGTGCGGCATGGGCGGGAAGCCCGGTTCTGGTCGGGGGGTACGTGTGGGTCCGGAGCTCGACGACGACATCGTTGCGCACCTTGCCGCCTTCCTCGAAGGCACCGCCGACTTCGTGGGCGTGTCGGGCTCGTTGAGCGAGATCCTCTACCTGAACCCCGCCGCACGGAAGCGTCTCGGTGTCGCCGACATCGAGGGCATGACGACGGCCGACCTCTTCCCGCCGGAGTCGTTCACGCAGTATTACGAGGTCGTGCGCCCTCAACTGATGCGCACCGGGGAATGGAGTGGCGAGGTCCTCATCAACACCGCCGGCGGTGTGCCGGTGCGCATGTACCTGTCGACGGTCGCGCAGCTCGCGCCGGGCGGCATGGTGGACGCCAACGTCGTGTACGCCCACGAGCCGGATGCCACCGGTGTCCGCGCGCCGGTGCTGGACGGCAGCTTGGGCATGCTCGAACCGCCCGCGTTCCTTGCCGTCCTGCGCGAAGTCCTCGCCGGCGCAGGCGCTCCCGGCGCAACCGCGCTCGTCACCGCCCGGGTCGAGATCACCACGACCGCCGCCGCGTACGGCGACGCGGTGGTCGACGAGGTGATGCGCGCCGTCGTGGGTCGTGTCGCATGCATGGCCCGGACGACCGACGTGCTCGGGCGTGCCGACGCCTCGACCATCGGACTCCTGCTGCGCGGGCTGCGCAATCCGAGCGAGGCTCGGCGCATCGCCCACGCCGTGTTCGAACTGCTCGTGGGCGCGCCGATCGCCACGAGCGCCGGTGCGATCGATCTCGCCGTCACCTGTGGCGTCGCCGTCGCCGAAGCCGGCTTCGACGTCGATGATCTTGTTCGTGACGCCTCCCGGGCGAACTGGCAGGCACCCGCGACAGTCGCGACAGCCGCGACGCCCGCGGCAACCGTGGCGGAGCTGGCGCCGCCCGTGCGCGAGGATGATCACGACGATCTGACGATCCACGCGTTCCGGGTGGCGTGGAGCCAGGGAGACGTGCGCGCGTATGCCCGTCCGGTGGTCGAATTGGCTTCGGGCCGGCCGGTGGGATACCAGGGACGCGCACGTTGGGAGCATCCGCGGCGGGGCACGCTCACGGCGAGCGCGTTCATCGACATGATCGCCGGCACTGCGCTCGCGGCGCCTGTCGACCTGTTCGTCGCCCGTGAGATCGCGGCAGTGCTCGTGCTCAGCCGGCTTGCGCCCGGTGCCCGGATGTACGTGCCGGCGTCGCAGCGGTTGCTGCTCGACGTGGGCGCCGAGCAGCATCTCTCGGAGATCGCCGACGCGTTCCACACGGCGACGAGCAACATCTGCCTCGAGGTGCCCCGCGACCGGTTCGCCGCCGCGGGTGCAGTCGAGCGGGACGCGTTGCGATTCCTGCGCGACACCGGCGTTCGCCTCGCGCTCTGCGGCGCCGAGGAGCCCAGCGACGCGGACCTTGCCGCCGAGCACGGATGCGGTGACGTGCTGCTGGCCCGCTCGGTCGCCCACCACGCGACGGCGGGCGACGGTCGGCATGCGGCCGAGGTCGTGCGGGCGGCGCACGGACAGCAACTGCTTGTCGCCGCCACCGGTGTCGACACGCCCGTAGGCCGCGAAGTGCTCGTCGAGGCGGGCTGCGACCTCGCCACGGGCGCCCTGTACGGAGACCTCGTGCCCGCGGACCGTCTCGAATGACTGGCGCAATGCGATGATGAAAGCCCGGTGAAAGTGCTACGTAATGTAATTTCTACGAGTCGCAAGAACGACTGACGCGGGTGCGCGGCTTCGGTCAGCACGACCGAGTCGAACGCCGACGCAACCCCGTGACGGTGAAGGCGACGCGATGGAGCGCGGGAACCAGGTCCGTCAACGGAGTGGGGTGAGTGTGATCTTTCGACTGCTCGGCGACGTCGCGGTCGTCGGTGACAACGGTGAGGTGACGCCGGTGGTCGCGCCGCGCCAGCGCGCGCTGCTGGCGATGCTGGTGCTGCGGGCGAACCGCGTCGTGGGCACCGCCGCGGCGATCGAGGGGCTCTGGGGCGAGGAACTGCCCCAGCACCCGACGGCGGCGCTGCACGTGGTGATGTCGCGCCTGCGCCACGTGCTCGGTCCCGCGGCCGAACGCATCCGGTCGGAGGGCGGTGGATACCGTCTCGATGTCGGACCGGACGAGGTCGACGTCACGCGAGTGGAAGGCCTGCTGCGCACCGGGAGGGCGGCGCTCGCCGAGCACGACGCGCGCCGCGCCGCCGCGGCGCTCGATGCCGCCCTCGAATACTGGTCAGGAGACCCGCTCGAAGGCCTCGCCGACTTCCCCGTCTACCGGGCGGCGGTCCACCGGCTGTCGGAACTCCACTGGACCGTCTACGAAGCGCGCTGCGCGGCGTATCTCCACGAAGGCCGTCACCTCGAGGTGCTGGCCGACATCGGCGAGTGGGTCGTCGCCAACCCGCTCGGCGAGCACGTCCGTGCGCTCCAGGTGGCCGCGCTCTACCGGTCGGGGCGCCAGGTCGATGCGCTCGAGGCGTGCGCCCAACTCCGCGTCTTGTTCGCGCGACCAGCTCGGCGTCGAGCCGTCGCGTGGATTCCAGGACCTCGAGCGCATGGTGCTCGACCACGACCCCGGACTCCTTGCGCCCGACGCGGGGCTCGTGGTGCCGATGCCGGCCTGGACGAGCGAGACGCTGGCGTTCGTAGGCCGCGAGGTCGAGCTGGACAGGGCCAGCGCCGCACTGCGCGCCGCAAGCCGCGACGGCTTCCGCCTGCTGCTCCTCGAAGCGGAGGCAGGGCACGGCAAGAGCCGGTTCCTGCTCGAGATCGCGCGCCGCTTCGGCCGGGACGCGATCGTCGTGCCCGTCGATGTCCACGAACCGATGTGCCCGTCGGTCATCGCCCTCATGCGTTCACTCGCCGCCGCGGCTCGACGGCTGACGCGGGAGGAGCTCGATCTCGTGTTGGTGTCGGTGCCCGATCTCGCGGCGGTCCTCGGTCCGCATGCGCCTTCCCAGGAGCGGGTGCTCGGGCGCGCGGCATCGTGGCTCGCCGCGCTCTCGGCGAAGGCACCGGTGGTGCTGCTCGTCGACGATCTCGACCGGGCGAGCGCCAGCTTGTTGCACGTGATCGGTCAGCTCTTCGCGGTCGACGTCAAACGGGTGCTGGTGCTCGCAAGTGCGGGGAGCGACGGCGCACGGAACTCGCAGTCGCTGCGGCGTCTGATCGACGAGCTCGCCGAACGCAGCGCCGTGGACCGCGTGCAGCTCGGTCCACTTACCGCCGACGACATCATCACACTCCTCGAGCGCATGGAGATCGCACCGGGCACGCGGCAGCGCATCACGCCTGAGCTGGTCGAGCTCACTTCGGGCAACCCGTTCATGATCGCCGAATTGCTCAACACCGCACCGCCCGAGCACCTCGCGGAGCAGTGGGAGGTGCCGCCCAGGGTGCGCGACGTCGTGCTCGCGCGGCTCGACTCGCTCGGTCGGACGACGGGAGACGCGCTGAAGGTTGCGTCGGTCTTCGAGCACGAGTTCACTGCATCGTTGCTGAGCGAGATCCTCGAACTGCCCGAGTCGGCCGCCGCGACGATCATCGCCCGCGCTCTCGCCGCGCAGATGCTCCAGCCGAGCGGCCTCCACACGTATCGCTTCACGCATCAGCTGGCCCGGCGCACGATCGCCGAGTCCCTGAGCCGTGAGGAGCGCGTCGACGCGCACCGCCACGCCGCGATCGCGATCGAGCGCGCCGGCGGCACGGCCACCGACCTGGCGTTCCATTGGGGCAACGCCGACGGGTCCGATGCTGCGGACAAGGCGGTGGAGTACGCGCGCCGGGCCGGCGACGAAGCAAAACACATGCTCGAACCCGCGAACGCCGTTCATTGGTACGAGCTCGCGCTTTCCCACCTTGATGACGACGTACGGAGGGGACCGCTGCTCGCCGCGCTCGCCGAGGCGAGGTACCAAGCCGGCAACCCCGATTTCGTCGTAGCGTTGCGCGAGGCCGCGCGCATCGCCCTGGATGGCTCCGACGCAGACCTCATCGTCCGCGTGGCGACCCTGGCGTCGCCGGCGTGGGTGATCCTTCCCGGCATGGCGAACGAGGAAGTGCTGCCGCTGCTCGACCGTGCGTTGGACGTCGCCGAGAAGGACGAGGCGCGCAGCAGAGTGCTCGCGCGCACGGCTACCGAACGAGCGGGCCATGATGCCGGCCAGGCCCAGACCCTTGCGTTCGAGGCCCTCGAGCTCGCTCGCCGGAGCGGCGATCAGGAGGCGTTGCTCGATGCGCTGAGCCGCCACGCATCGATGCTGCACTCGCCGGACTCCGTCTCACGGCGACGCCAGGAGGTCGACGAAGCGCTGGCGATCGCCGAGGCAATGCACGACGACCTGGCTCGCTACTACCTCACAAGCGCGGGAATCATCGCCGCCGTGCAGGCCGTCGACGTTGCCGGCATCGAGCGCTACGTCGAGATCGCCGATTCGATCGCCACCAGCACCAGCCTGCCCCCTCTCGTCTGGAACCAGCGGGTCCGCCGGGCCTGGCGTGCCGGGCTCGCAGGTCGCTTCGGTGAAGCCGAGCGCCTGATCCACCGCACGCGCGAGTACGGCATTCGCGACGGCGTCGCCCACGCGGATGTCACGAGTCTGCTTCAGCTCGCGCAGCTCCGCTGGCACCAATGCCGGGTGTCGGAGGTCGTGCCGTCGGCCCGTGACGCGCTGTCGCGGCTCGGTGGCTTTCCGGGCGTCAAGTTCGTGCTCGTACGCGCACTCGCGTCCGACGAGGCCGGTCGGGCCGAGGCCCGTCACCTGCTGCATGAGGTCGCGAGCGCCGATCTCGACGATTTGCCGCGCGGCACGTTCTGGTCGACGATCATGGTGATCGCCGCGGAAAGCACATGGCTGTTGGAGGAGCCCAGGATCGCGGCGATCTTGCGGCCCATGTTCGACTCCTGCGTCGAGCAGGTCGCGTGCAACGGCGCGTGGGTCGCGGCGCCGATCGCTCAGGGTGCCGCAGCCGCGGCGGCGGCGATGGGTGCGGCCGACGCCGACGAGCTGTTCGAGCTGGCGATCACCGTCGCGGAACGGCTCGGGTCGCCGTTCCTTCGCGCCCGGGCCCAGCTGGCCTGGGTGGAGGCCGCGATCCGTAGCACGAAGCATCGCCCGACCGACGCCGACGCGCTGTGCGCCGATGTGATCACGATCGCCCAGACGCTGGACCTCCCCGAACTCGAGCGGCGCGCCGAGGCGTTGCGGGTCGCGGCGCATTGACGGCTTCCCGTGGGGGCGGCGGCGCGAGCGGATACAACAGGAAAGCGCCACGAAAGTTTGGGGTGATAGATCGATGTCACGGGCCTGAATGGCGTGGTCGCGAGGTTGTGGTCAGCGCGAACAGGACCAAGGTCGAGGTGCCTCATCGTGCAGCAAGGTGAATCTGGGTTCAGCTGCGAGGAATGCGGCAGCGGCGATCTGAAGATCACCGGCGTCGCGCGCGGCCGCACGGTGGTGCGTTGCGGCTCCTGCGGCCGCACCGCCACCATCTTCGAGTGCGGGGCGTCCGATGCCGACGCGTCGGCCGAAGAGGCGCTCAGACGACTGCGTGCGATACCACAATGAGGTATCCCGCGTAGAAGGCGCCGAGGGCCAGGGCCGGCGGCACAGGTTGGCGGGCGAGGAGCCGGCCCACACGCCGCGTGGGCGCGGCGGCGAGCAGCACGAGCACGAACAGCGGCACCAGGAAGCGCGCCGTGAAGAAGAGCGCGTTGATGGAGCCCGGTGAGCTGCAATACACGGCGAAGCCGACGGCGAGCGCGACGAGGAGCGCCACCGCGAGCACGACGGCCAGCACTCGATCGGCCGGACGCGGCCCGCGAGGTTCGCCGTCGGCATCGACGGTCGGGCGGAGCGCGAGCACGAGGAACGCCACGAGGATGACCGTGATCGTCGCAACGGGCCACTGCGCGCCGGTGATCCGTGCGTCGACCTGGACCGTCTCGCGCAGCCAGGGGCCGCAGCTGTCTCGCACCACACGCACGAGGTTGGCCACGAAATGGTCGGGGCTGGTGAGGATCTGGTGCACCGACTCGCGGGTGTCGACGGTGACGCCGAAGAAGCGGATGTCGCAGATGAACCGGTTGCGTGTCCCCGATTGCCACACCGCCGAGGCCGCGGCCGAGAGCGCCACGGGAACGACTGCCTGCCACCCACCGTGACGGAGCGCGCCGATCACGCCGCGCTCGCGCCAGTACCGTCCTACGAGCAAGGCGAGGAACATCCCGGCGACGATCCAGTAGGTCGGCTTGCTCAGCCCGAGCAGCGCGCTCCATACGAGCGCGTCGACGAGGGTGTGGCGGGTGAAGCCACCCGCGTCGACGATGCGCAGGGCCGACGCGATGACGAGCAATGCCAGCCCCGACGTGATCGCGTCGGGGCGGATGGTTGCCGACACGACGAGCGCGAGCGGTGTGGATGCGACGATTGCGAAGATCCACTTACCCCACGGCGCGCGCTGGATCGCCAGCGCGATCAGGAAGATGACCACGGCGAGCTGGGCGAGCCGCCCGGCACGATCCAGGCCCACGCTGTTCCATCCGAAGGCCCGGCCGGCGCTGATCGCGGCGGCCGGCGGCAGGTATGTGAGCGGCGAGTACCAGGCGAACGTCGACGTGTCGATGAACCGGTGCTGGGCGCCCTTCGGTCCGCAATGGGGCAGCGGTGCCATCAGATTCTCCACGAACTGCCGCTGTTCGGCCAGGGTCGGCGGCACGCCCGGCGGCACATTCGATGCCGGCGCGGTGCTGCTCCCGAAGTCGTTCCCGCGCGCCACCGCCACGAGGCGCTGGGTTTCGAAGTCGAACGCGAGCCAGAGCGGCACGCACGCGCCGGTGCCCGCGACGGTGTGCGGCGGCGCGTTCACGGGCACGAGCTTCCCGGTCGATACTTGATACGCGCGTATGAAGTGCGTCGCCTCGTCATTGCCGGCGAAGAGCGGCAGCACGAAGCACAGGATCGTCCCGGCCACCACGGAGATGGCCAGGTACGTGAGCAATGGATCGAACGCCCGGCCCCTCCAGCCCGCCCGCTTCGGCGGCGGGCTCGTCGCGGTCGGCGGTTGCTCGGCAACCGGCGCGACATCGTGGCTCACGCCGTCGATCCCACCGCCGAACCGAGTCGCGTCTCGATCGCGAACGCGGCGTCGATGAGCCCGAGGTGGCTGTACGCCTGCGGGAAGTTACCGAGCGCCCGGTGACCGTCGGGGTCGTACTGCTCGCTGAGCAGCCCCGTCGGGCCGGCGAGATCGGCGACGCCTTCCCACAGCTCGACCGCGTCGTCGAGACGACCGGTGATCGCGAAGGCCTGCACGAGCCAGAGCGCGCACAGATGGAAGCCGCCCTCGAAACCGGGGAGGCCGTCGTCGCGGTCGTAGCGCAGCACGGTGGCGCGGTGGCGGAGGTCGTGCTCGACCGCGTCGATGGTCGAGATGAACCGCGGGTCGTCCGGGGCGATCATCCCGCTCAGGCCCACGTGCAGCGCGGCGGCGTCGAGGTCGTTGCCGTCGTACGCCGCACCGAACGCGTTCCGTTCCGGCTTCCAGCCCTGCGACTCCACGTCGCGCGCGATCTCGTCGCGCAACTCCTTCCATGCCCTCGCTCGGTCTGCCCCGTGCCCGTCGAGCTCGATCGCGGCGCCGGTCGCGGCCCAGCAACGGACCTTCGAGTACACGTGATGGCGCGGCAGGTCGCGGATCTCCCAGATGCCGTGGTCGGGCTCGTGCCAGCGCCGCTCGATCTGGGCCATGCACTCGTCGACCACGTGCAGCCACCGATCGTCGGTGAGGCCGTGGCGCGCCGCGGCCTGCGCCAGCTCCACCACATGGCCGAGCACGTCGATCTGCGTCTGGTATTCCGCCGCGTTGCCGATGCGGATCGGCCGGCTGTCGGCGTAACCGCTGAGCGCCTCGATGATGCCCTCGGGCGGGATCTCGCTACCGTCCACTGCGTACAGCGGACGCAACCGCTCGATGCCGACTCGTTCGACGACCGCGGCGATCCAGTCCAGCAGCGCGATCGCCTCGCTACTGCTGCCCACCGAGAGCAGCGTTGCCGCGGTGAGCGCGGCGTCGCGCAACCAGCAGTACCGGTAGTCCCAGTTGCGCGGACCGCCGATGCTCTCGGGCAGGCTCGTGGTGGCCGCGGCAAGGATCGCGCCGGTGGGTTCGTAACAGAGCGCGCGCAGGGTGACGGCGCTGCGGGCGAGCAGCGGTCGGCGCCGCGCGGGCAGTGTGAGACTCTCGACCCACGTGTCCCATTCCATGCGGTGCGCCGCGCAGCTGTTGCTCGTGATCGGTCGGCGGGCCGAGCGCCGTCACCGCGTTGAGTCGCATGCGGAACGTGACCGGACCGTTCGTGGGGTCGACCGTGGCGCGCGCGATGGGCCGGTGCCCGCGGTCGATCTCCCATCCGCAATCGGGGCCGGCGAGCAGCAAGGTGTCGGAGCCGGCGACGAGCTCGATGCCGTACTCGTGCAGGCGCAGATCGAATGGCATGCGGCCGTAGTCGGGGCCGCGGCGCGAACTCGACCACGGCTGGCGTGTCGCCCTCGATCGTCCGCACCAGCTCGCTCGTGTCGCCGACCCGTTCCAGCAGGTCGATCACACGCAGATGCGGGAACGTGGTCTCGACGGCCATCGAGTTGCCGATGTAGCGCTGCCGCAGCGCGTTGCTCTTGCTTGCGGGCCGGATCGTGAACGAGCCACCGGGCGGCCCGCCGAGCAGCTCGGCGAACAGCGCCGGACCGTCGGGTCGGGGCTGGCAGAGCCATGTGATGCGGGCGTCCGGGCTCACGAGCGCAACGTTCATGCGGTCCGACAGCAGGCTGTGGAACTGGATCGGCGTCGCGGCGTCGCCCCGCAGCCAGTGCCGGCGCCGGACGACGAGCCGCGCGAGCAGCTGCGCGACGTCTTCGGTGCCCGCGATGCGCGCATGCGCCGCAGTGGGCCCTGCGCCGACCTTGATGCCGAGATCGCCGCCGATCAGGGTGCGGAAGGCGTCCTCGTCAGTGGTGTCGTCGCCGAAGTAGACGACGTTCGTCGCGCCGAGGTCGTGCCGCAAGCGGCGGACCGCATCACCCTTGTTCGCGTCGACGAAGGTGGCGTCGAGCACCATCTTGCCGTCGCGTACGAGCACGTCGTACGACTGCAACAGGCGCCGAGCCTCGGCCACGGCGGTCGGCTGCCCGTCGGGTTCGACATGGCGGTAGTGGAACGCGCAGCCGGACGGTTTCGGCTCGACGTGCGCGCCCGGGAACGTTCCCGCGAGTTGCGTGAGGTGTTGGGTGAGCTCGTCTCGCTGCTCGATGACGTCGGGCGGGAGCTCGTCGGCGAAATCGACGTCGAACTCCGAGCCGTGGCTCCCGACGAGATGGATCTCCGCCGGCAGGCGGCTCATCAGCGACAGCTCGCGCAGCTCGCGGCCGGAGATCACGGCCACGTAGGTCTCGGGGAAGTTGGCGAGCGTGCGCAATGCCGCGACGGCCTCACGATTCGGGGTCGCCGCGGACGGGTCGTCGACGATCGGCGCGATCGTGCCGTCGTAGTCGGTGGCGACGAGGAGCGTCGCGGAGCACGCGAGCTCGTCGATGGTGCTGATGATGTCGGCGGCGATCGCCATCAACCGGCCTCGAGCGTGTTGAGGAAGTCGTCGGCCCACCTGTGCACGTCGCGCCGGAACACGACCGCCCGCATCCGGCGCATCCGCTGGCGCCGCTCTGCGGGGTCCATCGTGACCGCGTGCACGATCGCGTCCTTCACCGAGTCGATGTCGTAGGGGTTCACTTGGAGTGCGTAGCGCAGCTCCGCGGAGGCCCCGGCGAACTCCGAGAGCACGAGGACGCCGCCGAGGTCGCTGCGCGTCGCGACGTATTCCTTCGCCACGAGATTCATCCCGTCGCGCAACGGCGTCACCAGCATGACATCCGCGGCTCGGTACAGCGCGGCAAGCTCCTCGGGGCTCACGTTCCGGTGCAGATATTGCACGACGGCCCGTCCCACTTGGCTGTGCTCGCCGTTGATGGAGCCGACGAGCTGCTCGACGCGCTGGCGCAGCTCGGCGTAGTGCGCGGCGTGCTCGCGGGTAGGCGTGGCCACCTGGATCATGGCAACACGCCGGGCGCCGAGCAGTCCCTCGTCGAGCACCTCGCTGAACGCCCGCAGGCGGATCTCGATGCCCTTGGTGTAGTCGAGCCGGTCGACGCCGAGGAACAACGCATCCGGCTCGCCGAGGTTCGCCGCGCACCTCCTTCGCACGCCGAGCGATCTGCGGTGCCTGCGCGGCCGCCTCGACACCCTTCGTGTCGATCGAGATCGGAAAGGCCTTGGCGTGCACGACCCGATCGCCGCGGAAGACACGCCCAGCCGATACGTGCGCGTCCACGAGCCGGCGGCACAGCTGCATGAAGTTCTCGGCGCCCTGGGGTCGCTGGAAGCCGACCAGGTCGGCCCCGAGGAGGCCCTCGATGATCGCGCGCCGCCATGGGATCCGCATGAACAGTTCAATCGGCGGGAAGGGGATGTGGAGGAAGAATCCGATGCGTAGATCGGGCCGCAGCTCGCGGAGCATCTGCGGTACGAGTTGCAGCTGGTAGTCGTGCACCCACGCCGTCGCGCCCTGTGGCGCGGCGTCGGCCACGGCCGCCGCGAAGCGGCGATTGACGGATACGTAGGCGGCCCACCACTCGCGATGGAACTCCGGCTGCTCGATGGCGTCGTGGTAGAGCGGCCAGAACGTGCCGTTCGAGCAACCTTCGTAGTAACGCTCGTACTCGTCGTAGGGCACGGCCACGGCCACGAGCGTCGCCCCGTCGACCTCGGCGGGCGGGGTCGCCCGGGCCCGGCCCGACCAGCCGACCCAGATGCCCTTGCGCTGTGCGAGCACCGGCGCGACCGCGCTCACCAGACCGCCTGGGCTCGACTGCCACTCGACCACGCCGCGGTGGCGCACCGGCTCGACGGGCAGGCGGTTGGCGACGATCACGATGGGCGGAGCGCCGCTCGACCGCCGCCCGCGGGCCCGCGTCGCGCTCGCTCGCCCCTTCGCACTCGTCGGCACCCGTTCAGTGTGCCAGTTGGCGGCCGGGGCACCGAATTCCTCGCCGAGTGCGTAGAGTCCCTGCGCTCGCCGGGGCCCGTAGCTCAGTGGTCAGAGCGGGGGACTCATAATCCTTTGGTCGCAGGTTCGATCCCTGCCGGGCCCACGTGGGTAACACCGAGCGTGCACGCGCCTCACGCAGTGCGTCACGCTTCAGGTTCGCGCCGCGCGCGCCACGGTTGGTGCGGTCACCCGCCGGGTGCGTAACGGACGATGCCGAACTCGGTCGTGTGCACCACGTGGCCGTCGCCGTCGATGTTGATGCCCGAGAAGTTCGTGTTGTAGCGCGAGCTGCCGGTGATCCACGTGAAGCGGGACGCGCCGGTGGTCCAGTCGAGGCCTTCGAGGGCCCACTTCCCGTCGCGCGCGCCGACGGTGTACAGGATGTTCGAGCCGAGGCTCACCACGGGCACCGCGTTCGCCGAGCTGATCTTCGTGTTCACCCACGCCTTGCGGAACGTCTGCGACCGCGTGTCCCACGCGAACTTCTCGAGCCCGTGGGGCGTGAACGCGGGATCGGCGCCGGCGTATCCGGCGAGCACACGCACCGCGGCGGCGGGGAAGCCGGATGGGATGCTGGCCGGCTCGTTGTTCACGACGAGCGCGCCGTAGCCGCCCACCACGACGCCCTGCTCGGTCTGGATCGCGCGCTGGTTCGGGTTGCCCATGTCGGCCGGCAGCATGCCGGCGATGCGACGCGTCGGCGCGCCCGTCAGCTGCTTCCACGAGGAGGGGATCGCGGCGCGCCAGAACAACACCACGTTCATCAGCTTCTGGCCGTCGGTGATCACCACGAAGCGATCGTTGCCACAGAATCCCATGAGTGCCGGTGTCGCACCCGTACCGAGACCGTCGCCGTCGAGGTAGGGGACCGACCATGCGCCGTCGGCGGGATCACTGGAGAGCTTGCTGCCGGTCCACACGAGCTTCTGCATGTGGTCGACCGACGCCACGTAGATGCCGCCATGATCGTCGACAGCGACCGAGTTGCGCACCCAACTCCCTGCACCCAGCTGCATTCCGCGCTTCACGACCGCTTGGTTGTGCGCGGCCGCCTGCTCGGCACCGAGCATCGGCGCCGCGGTGAAGTGCTTGAAGTCGCGGTCGAGCACCACGACCCAACCCTCGTCCGTCACCAGCACGAGCTTGCCGTCGTAGGTGACGTTGACGCCGGTGAACGAGCCCGGCACACTTGCCGGTCGGGCCCACGTACCGCGCACCACGATCGGTGAACGCGGATCACCGGCCACCTTGTCGCCGTAGGCGACCACGGAGTCGGCGCCGCCGACGAAGAGCGTGTTGTCCTTGTCGAGCACGTAGTAGACGCCGGCGAGGCCGCGCAGGTACTGCGCCGCGTACGCCACCGCGGTGCTCGCGAGTTGCATGCCGTGCTCGTGATCGAGCTTGGCGATCGCGGCGTCGGCCTGCGCGCCCGACTGGAGCGTGCGCCCGGGCAGCGGGAGCTCGGTGATGACGCGCATCGTGCGCGCGTCGAGCTTGCTGATGCGGTCGCCGCCATTGCTCCACACGACGCGCGAGCCGTCGGTGTAGGTGGGCGAGATCGCGATGCCGAAGTGCCCGGGGCCGAGGTGCGAGTACTGCAGGTCGCTCGACTGGAGCGTGCGGGACGGCCCGGTCGGTCCGGCGACCGGCGTGCTGTTCGACTGCGCGGCGTCGACGTGGCCGATCGGCATCGCGCTGTCGGCGAGGTACGGGTTGCGGGGCGGGGTCACACACCGCTGCCCGCTCGCCGCCGCCGCCGAGGTCGCGGTGGTCGCCGCCGCGGTCGTGGCCGGCTCGGTCGTGGTGGGCGCGCTGCGGCTGGAGCTGCTGCTGCACGCGGTCACCAACACCGCGGCGAGGGCGACGGTTGCGGTCGCGGCACGAGACGCGCGCAGCGACCGTGCGGCAGGGGTGGGGCGGTGAGGGTCGGGCACCGCACCAGTATTGCTTATGAGAAAGCTATTCAGCAAGGTATCGTGGGTGGGTGACCGAAGGGGCGCCGCGGCGCCTGCGCCGGGCCGGCACCACGCCGGAGGCCAACGAGCGACTCGCGCTCGCGTTCCTCGTCACCCGGGTCGGCCGCATCCACGAGCAGCTCGTGGAACAGGTCGCGCACGCGCGCGGCCTCGGCCTGGCCGAGGCGACGGTGCTCGTGGCGCTCGCGCTCGTGGAGGACGACGCCGGGCTCACGCCGTCGGCGATCACCCGCATGCTCGTGCAGACGTCGGGCGGCACGTCGGCGGCGCTGCGCCGGCTCGAAGCCCGCGGGCTCATCACGCGGCGCGCCCGACCCGCACGACGCGCGCGGCCGTCGCGTCCGGCTCAGCGGCGAGGGTCCCGAGGTGGCGCGCGAGCTCCTCGCCGGGATCGATGCGTTGCACGCCGAGATCCTTGCGCCGATCGCCGGCGGCCAGTCACGCGCGCTGTTCGATGCGCTCCAGGTGCTCCTCGGACAGCTCGAACGCCGCTCCGGTCAAAGGCGCGCCGCCGAGGTGCTCGGTGCGCTCACCGACGGCTCGGAGTACTGAGGCCCGGTCGGTAGGAGGCCGAGCATCCGGCCTCGATCGACACCGACGCGGTCAGGGCGCGGCGACGACGTCGGAGAAGACGAAGCCGTCGCGCTCGACGGTGTCGCCAATCTCGATGTCGATGGGGGAGCTGAAATCGGGACTGTCCCACACGAACGTATGGAACTCGCCGCGCTCGCCGCAGGGATCGACGGGTTCGGGAAGGTCGGCAATGAAGGTCTCGTCGAAGGCGCGCCCGCTGAACCCGGGCGGGAGCACGTTCGAGTCGACGCAGGTGGTCACGGCGCGCACGCCGGCGGCGATCATGTCGTGGGCCAAGCGGTCGGTTCGGCGGCCCCAAAGCGGAAACACAGGCGTGATGCCGGTGCCGGTGAGGTTGCGTTCCCGGTATGCGCGCACGTCCTCGAGGAACAGGTCGCCGAACACCATCCGCTCGATGCCGGCTATGCGGGCATCGGCGACCGCGGCCGCCATGCGCGCCTCGTACACGTCGTTGGGGCACGGCGAAGGGATCTCGACGACATGTAGGGGCAGGCCGAGACGCTGGGCCTGCGCCTCCAACAGCGTGCGCCGCACCGCGTGCATCGCGACGCGGTCAGCGTCGGCGTTGACGGCGACGAGCAATCCCTGCACGTCGACGCTCTGTTCGACGCGAGCCACGTGGAGCGCGAAGGCGCTGTCCTTGCCGCTGCTCCAGCTCATCCACGCGGGCGGTGTCGTGACGCGGCGCACCGCTATACCCAGATTCCTCGGGTGGTCGCGGAGCGGTTGCCAGCGGCGTCGATCGCGCGTACGTAGTACACGCCGTGGCCGGGCGGCACGATGCGGTTCGACGACGTGATGGCGACGACTCGGTCGTTGCGGATGATCTCGTAGCTCGGCGTGCCGCCACCGCTGTCGTGCGCGCGATCCCACCACAGCTTGCCCTGGTGCACGCTCTCGGGGCCCGGCGTGCTCGGCACCGTGAGGTCGGGCGGGCAGAAGCGTGCGAAGCCCGAGAGCCAGACGGAGCTCGTCGCGCCGCGGTTGATGTCGCCGCCGGCCCAGATGCACTCGTGCGAGTCGACCGCGATCTCCCACACACCTTGGGTGACGGCGCCGATCTGCGGCGAGAACGCCGGGACGCGCTCGAGCGTGGTGGGGTCCCAGGCACCGAACCAGTCGATCGAGTCAGCCCTTGTGTACTGGTTGGGATAGTCGGTGTATGTCTCGGCCGTGCCGCAGTGGCACCCGCCGAACACGAGGCCGTCGGCGTAGAGCAATGCCTGGATGTCGCCGTGCGGCTGCTCCACCGCGCCGCGCACGAACGAGAGGTCCGACGCCTTGTAGCCGGCGATCCACCACTGCTGACCGCCGTGCACGAACAAGGAAGGCGTCTCGGCCACGGCGTACTGGCCGTGCTTGCCGGGTTCGTTGTGCACCGAGGCGAACGAGGTGTCGGGAAGTCCGGTCGTCGGGTCGAGCAATGCGACGCCGTCGTCATAGGAGCCGGCGACGCCGTTCGAGCCGGTGGTGCCGATCGTGGTGAAGTTGCCGGCGACGTCGACGTGCGTGCCGTCGGTGCTCAGCTGGATGTCCATCGGTGTGCCGTTCGCGAACGGGTGCCAGGTGCTGTCGGGGGTGCCGTCGACGAGGGTGACGCGTGCGATGCCGCCGCTCGTCACCGTGCCACCCGTGCCGTCCACCTGTTTGAATCCGCCGACCACGTAGACGTAGCCGTCGCTCCCCACGGAGATCGCGCGTGCGTAGGCCCGGGGTGCGGCGAACTTCGCGAGCGACAGCGACGCCTGCCAGCCGCTGACCGGCTGCCCGGTGTCGGGGTCGATCTCGGCGAGCCCTTGCGTGCTCGCGACACCGTCGATGTTCGTGAAGTTGCCGGCTACGAGCAGCTTGTTGTCGGGGGTGGCCGCCAGGTCGAACACCGCGCCGTCGAGCTCGGGGAGGAACGTGCGGACCCACACGCCGGTCTGCACGTTGAAGGCTGCGAGCCACGGCTGTTCGGCGAAGGTGTTCGTGCTGTGGTGAAGCACCCGCTCGAACTTGCCGCCGACGTACAGCGTGTCGCCGATCTGCGCGAGCGCGTAGACGAGCGCGGTGCCGTCGGGGTCGGGGTCGGTTGCGGGTACCTGCACCGTGCCCACCCCCCAGTCCATGCGCTGCGGAGTGCTGCTCGGGATAGGCGACACGGCTTGCGAGCCGATCCCCGCCGTGGGCAGCCGGGCGAAGTGCACGTCGGCGTCACCGAAGTGCGGCCGGATGTACACCTGCGTGAAGGGGAGCGCGTACGAGCCGCCGTTCCAGGTCGTCCAGAGGTAGGAGCTCGACGACGACGAGCCGTGCACTGCGGAGCCGTACGCGAAGCCCATGCGGGCGTAATGGTTCGGGAGCACGCCGGTGTGGATCAGCTGCCACATGCCGTCGATGCGCGCGTCGTAAGAGCTGCCCGAGTAGTGCGTGGGGCTCGGCCCGACCGCTTTGGTGTGGGAGCCGAACGACACGGTGGTGAGCGGCTGGCCGAGATTCCACTCCCACGTGAAGTGGTCGAGGAACGCGAAGTGGATGCGCGCTTCCTGCCACTTCGTGCCCGTGCTGTTCATCGCCCGGCGGATGCGAAAGCCGTCGTACGTGCTCGAGACCGAGTGACCGTCGAGCAGGCCGTCGACGGTCGTCGACGGTAGGGCAGCGGGCGCGAACGCTTTGGTGCCGGTGGGCGCGAGCGCGACTGCCGCGGCAGTGCTCTGGCCTGTGTACGCGAACGACCAGCCGTCGCGGCCCGCGCGCGATCAGCTCCCACCCGCCGCCCGACGTGGTCATGTCGCAGTAGAAGACCTGCGGTCGCACGAGTGTGGGTGTGAGTAGCCAGTAGAGGCCGTCGCCGCTCTTCGGGAACGACTGCTTGATCGCCCAGCACGAGGGTGCGGCGCGGTCGGAGCTGGTGCCGTTGTACCGCGTGACCGGCGCTGCCGCACCCGCGGCGGGCACGCGCGCGACGGTGCCGTCGGTGCCGGCCGTGACGAGCGTCGCGGCGGTCAAGAGTGCGGTGAGGGCGGCGGCGTGGCGGCGACGCACAGAGCCTCCGTGCGAATAGGCGGAGCGCGCAAGCGGCGGGTTGCCGTGCGCAGTTCGGCCATGGGCCGGCGCGCACAATGACCATCATCCTACGAACCTGTGAGGCTGGGAATGCGTCATGTGGCGCCTGTGCCACGTAGGGCGACGATCGTCACAATCTTCGGGGTGCCACCGAAGCTGCCGCGCCGGCACGGGAGCGATCACGGGCGCGGTACGTTCCCGCCATGTCCGGCGAGCTGCTGTTCATCACCCAGGCTGCGCCGTACGCGTCGGGTCCCTCCGGTGTGCACGGAGTGCTCGGGCAGGCCGAGCGGGCGGTCGCGCAGCTCGCGGGCATGCACGGGCTCGCCGCCACCTCGGTCAGCGACGTGCGCCGGCTCGACCACTCGGCGCTGCGCGACGCGCGCGTCCTCGCGCTCTTCACCATCGGCGAGACGCCGTGGACCGCGCACCGAGCGCGCCGCGATCATGGCGCAGCTGCGGGCGGGTGAGCTCGGCGTCGTCGCGATCCACTCCGCCACCGACAGTTGCTACGGCTGGCCCGAGTACGGCGCGATCGTGGGCGCCCGATTCGACGGTCACCCGTGGACGCAGACGGTCGCGCTCGATATCCCCGAGCCCGATCATCCGGCCTGCTCGACGCTTGGCCGCGAGTGGCGCTGGCATGACGAGGTGTACCAGTTTCGCGACCTGCGCGCCGACGCGCGCGTGCTGTTGCGCGTGCGCGACGGCGAGCTCGACCTCACCGCTCCGGGCGCGGCGCCGCCACCGTTTGGTTACCCGCTGTCGTGGTGCTTCACCGAGGGCGAAGGCCGCGTGTTCTCCACGAGCCTCGGTCACTTTCCGGCGGCGTGGGAGTCGACCGCGTACCTCGGCCATCTGGAGGGCGGCATCGCCTGGGTGCTCGGCTCCGGCCACTGACGGGGCCGGAGGTGGCGGACGGCGTGGCGCGGAACTTCTCACCGTGGGCCTACTGGCAGCTGCGCCTCGCCGGGGCCCGATCACCGGCCTCGCCACCCGCCGATATCGGTGCGGCCGACGCGTGGCGCGCCCACAACCGCGCCCGTCTCGCCGCGTTGCTCGGCGCCGACCCCGATCCGGTGCCGCTCGGGTTCGAAGTGCTCGACTCGGTCGACTGCGAGCACTACCGCCGCGACACGGTGGTGTTCGACACCGAGACGGCGATGTCGGTGCCGGCGTTCCTCCTCGTACCGCACACCCGTGACGGCGCGGCTCCGGGCGCCGCGGTGCTCGCGATCCATGGTCACGGTGCCGGCAAGTCGATGGTGTGTGACGTCGACGGCGGCGATCCGCAGCGTCGCGCCGAGATCGCGGGCTACAACGGCGCGTACGGCCACGAGCTCGCGTGGCGGGGGTTCGTGGTGCTCGCCCCCGATCTGCGCTGCTTCGGTGCGCGCCAGGACCCGCAGTGGGATCCGTCGAGTCATCGCTACGACTGCGACTGGAACCTCGTGTGCGCAGTGATGGCGGGCACGAACCCGATCGCGCAGAACATCTGGGACCTGCGCCGGTCGCTCGATGTGCTCGCCGCGCACCCGCTCGTCGATCCCCTCCGGATCGGCGCCTGCGGGTTGTCGTACGGCGGCACCATGACGCTGTTCCTCGCCGCGGTCGACGAACGGGTGCGCGCGGCGGTCGTGTCGGGCTATCTGTCGTCGTGGGCCGCCGCGCACCGGGTGCCGTGGAACATGTGCGGCTCGCAGGTGATGTGGGGCCAGCTCGGCGAGCTCGAACATCTCGACATCGCCGCGCTCGTCGCGCCGCGCGCGCGCTCCTCGTCGAGACCGGCGCCGACGATCTCATCTTCCCGGTCGGCGCGGCGCGCGAGACGGTCGCGGCATTCCGCGATGTGTATGAGCTGCTCGACGCCGGCACGCGCCTCGAGCACGACGTCTTCGACGGCCCGCACGCGTGGCATGGAATGCGGGCGTATGACTTTCTCACCGAGCATCTCTGAACCCGGGCGCGATGCGACACGCGGGCGCAGGGGTGCGTGCGCCGGTCAGGTGGTGGCGACGAGGAAGTCCTCACCGCTCGATGGGCGGAGGCCGTCGGACCGGCCGCGGAAGTATCGAGCGCGCAGCTGGTTCGACGAGACGTGCTCGGCGCGCGCGAATCCGGTGGCACGGGCGAGAGTGAGCATCTCGTCGGGTGCGTACAGGCTGATGAACGGCGTGCCCGACCGGCGCGCGCCTTCCTGCGCGGCCTCGTAGGAAGGGCGGTCAGCTGCTTCGACGAGCTCGGTCGGCAGGAGAAACGTCATTGCGAGCACCGATCCGGCCGGAAGCCCTGCGATCCGGCGGAGCGTGTCGGCGGTGGCCTCCTCGGTCAGGTACATCGACACGCCGGTCGAGGCGACCACAGCCGGTTGCCGGCGGTCGAAGCCCGCGCGCTGCAGCTCGTCCCACCACGAGTCGCCGGCTTCGAAGTCGACGGGCACGAAGGACAGTGAGTCGTGCGGGCGGTCACCGAGCGCGGCGAGGCGCTCGCGCTTCCACGACTGCGGGCCGGGCCGATCGACCTCGAACACGCGCAGCGAGGCCGCAAGGTCGGGCCGGCGTTGCGCGAAGGTGTCGAGTCCGGCGCCGAGGATCACGTACTGCGCCACACCGTGCCCCATGCGGTCCATCACGAGGTCTTCGACGAAACGGGCGGCGCGCGACGGTGCCGGCGCGAAACGGGCCGGTCCATGCCGGGTCCATGTCGGGTCGGGCGCGCCAATCGTCCTCCGGCGCGACGAGACGCAGACCCAACTCGTCGTCGAGCACGTGCGGCGGCGGATCGACCAGCACGTGCATCGCGCGCCACAGCGCGACCCGTACGGCAGTGCTGTCGGGGTCGCTCGACGCGCCGGCAACCTCGAGATCGCAGCGCCTGTCGAAGCGGTCGGTCGCCGCCGCGAGCCTGTGGGTCATGCCGTGGTTCCTTTCCGTCCCGGCCGTCAATGCGGAAGCGCGTTCGCGAAGCGCACGATGCTGAACGGGAGTCCGCTCGCGATCACGTCGTCGCGCCAGTGTGTGAGGTCGTCAGTGTCGCGGCAGCTCCACGCCCGCGTCGCGATGGCGCGCCTCGAGGTCGGCGACGACGTGCACCGCGAGAGGCTCGACCGTTGCGTGCGCGGCCCACTGACCCTCGGCGTCGGGCCATGGCGCGAACCGCGCGCCGTCGAGCTCGTACTCGTACACGACCGCGGTGCGCAGCAGGGGGCGCCGAGCGCGCTCGATCACGTGCAGCCGGCGGGCGCGGGTGTCGAACTGCTGTCGGAGCCGCATGGCCTGCTCGTCGTCGTTCGCCCACACGGCCACGCGCGGCCAGTCGCGCGGGAACCAGTAGAGCGGCGCGCAGCGCGCCTCGATCGCCCATACGCATGCGTCCGACCGGGGATTCGTCGCCGGCACGTGAGGCTCGAAGCGATCGATCGCGGGATCCTCGCTGTAGTGGTAGACGCGTGCCTGCGGCACCGGCGCAACCGTCCAACCCATCGGGGATACGTTGCCAGCGTGACCGGTGTCGAGCAACGTCTCGCGGATCTCGGCATCGTGCTGCCCGGTCCGTACCCGCCGCACGACCCGCTCGACGCCGTGGTGGTGCACGGTGGCCGGGCGCGCACCTCCGGGCAGCTGCCGCGCGATCACGCGGGCGCGATCGTGCAGGGCGTGCTCGGTGCCGACCTCTCGGTGGCGGACGGTGCCGGCGCGGCGCGCTGGTGCGCGCTCGAACGCGCTGTCGGTGCTGCGGGCCGAGCTGGGCTCGCTCGACCGCATTGAACGGGTCCTCACCGTGCTCGGCTTCGTCGCCAGCGCACCGGGCTTCGACGCGCAGCCGGCGGTGGTCGACGGCGCGTCGCAGTTGCTCCACGAGGTGTTCGGCGCCGCCGGCCGGCATTCGCGCTCGGCGATCGGCGTTGCCGCGCTGCCGCGCTGCGGATCGGTCGAGATCGAGGTCGAGGTGGCGCTCACGTCCACGCCGGTCCGCTGAGCGCGGTCCGCAGCACCGCCGCCATGTGGACCGTGCCCGCCGACGTCGTGTGGGGCGCGCACGTGGCGTTCCTCGCGTTCCTGCCGGCCGGCGGCTTCCTCGCGTGGCGATGGCCGCGCGTGGTGTGGGCTCACACGGTCGCGATCGTGATCGCGGTCGTGAGCATCACGATCAACTTCGACTGCCCACTCACCACTTGGGAGCAGTACTTCCGGCGCCGGGCCGGCCACCCGTACCACGACGGTTTCATCGACCACTACTTCACCGGCCGTGTGTACCCGGCGCACTATCAATGGACCGTCCAGCTCGTCTTCGGCGCGGGCATCGTGGTGTCGTACGTGATGGCGGCGAGGCACCGGCGGCCGGCGCGCGGCCCTACGAGGCGCGGCCCTGCGAGCGTGCCGGTGGTCCACGGGCGGCCGGCTTCGTGAGTCTCACCATCGCGGTCGCGGTGTTCCCGGTGATCTTCGTGGGGGAGCTTCCCGACAAGACGATGTTCGCCTCGCTGGTGCTCTCGTCACGCGGGCGGCCGACCCTCGTGTGGCTCGGCGCGGCCGCTGCGTTCCTCGTGCACGTCGTGATCGCGACAACCATCGGTGTCGGGCTGTTCAAGCTCCTGCCGCACCGCGCGGTGGAGGCGTTCGTCACCGTGCTCTTCGCCGTGGGCGCGGTGCTCGCGTTCCTCGAGGCCGGGAAGGAGGACGAGCAAGCTCTCGTCGAGCGCGAGGAGGAGCTGCACCACGGCACGGTGTTCCTCACCGCGTTCTCGGTGATCTTCATCGCCGAG
Organism: uncultured Actinomycetes bacterium; assembly: GCA_963716525.1. Classification (GTDB taxonomy): domain Bacteria; phylum Actinomycetota; class Acidimicrobiia; order IMCC26256; family PALSA-610; genus JBBREP01. The sequence goes on along the minus strand of OY970315.1, from coordinate 4,523,408 downwards.
TGGGGCGACCTCACGCAGATCCTCACCGCGAACCTGGCCGCGCACTACCACTCCGCGATCAGCGTGGGTGTGGGCGCCACCGCTGCGCTCTGGGTCGTCGCCGGCATCGCGGTCGTGAGCGGCCAGGGGCTCGTGCGCCGCGTGCCGGTGCGACGGGTCCGCCAGCTGACCGGACTGATTCTCGTGGTGCTGGCGGTCGTCGCGGCGGTGGCGACCGTGCGCGGCTGAGCCCAGCGGGGCCGCCCTTTGACGGCGGCGCGCCGCAGGCCCATCATGGTGTCGTGGCGGACGGACGCAGGGACGCACGGTCGGTGGCGCGCCACCGCGTGTACCTCCCGCAGGCGCTCGGTGCCGACGAGTTCGTGCGAGCCACGTGGCACGACACCGAGCAGGTCGTCGTGTTCTCGCAGTGGCGGGGAAGCGTGTGCGTTGCGGCCACTCCCGTGCGCGTCGCCGACACCGCGGAGCTCGCGGCGCTGCTTGTGGACGCGCTCGGCGATGCAGCGCGCCGACCCGAGGCCGCGCCCGGTGCGCCCGGTCCGCCGTCGCCGGGTTTGCGCGAGCGCCTCGCGCAGCTCCTCCCGGCGGCGCGCCGCCGCTCCGCGTAGGGCCCGTACGCGCCCGGGCCGCCGCGGGCTCAGCTGCGGTGCGGCCGGCTCCGCCGGCCAGTGGCGAGAGTGGCATCGGCGGTGATGCCTCGGGTGAAGAGGTCGGCGAACGGCTTGGCGACGTCGCGGGCCGAGAGACGGCCCCCGGGCTTCAGCCAGAGATAGGTGTAGTTGTGCATGCCGAGCCAGGCCAGCGCGGTGAGGCGCGCGTCGACGGCGCGGAAGTCGCCCGATGCGATGCCGGCGCGCAGGATCTCCTCGACCCGGCGCTCGTACTCGCGCCTGCGCACGCGGAATTGGTCGGCCCGCTCGCCGGTGAGCGCGGGGAACTCGTGCAGGAACACCCACACATGGTCGGGATAACGCTGGATCACGTCGAGCAGCTCGTCGCCGAGCATCGCGAGGCGGGCCGGTGGCGATCCGTCGGTGGCCGCGACGCGATCGGCGCCGGCCATCACCTCGTCCATGACCCGGTCGTGGATCGCGGCGAGGAGCTGCTCCTTCGATCCGATGTAGTGGTAGAGCGTGCCCTTGCCGAGGCCGTTGGCGTCGCACAGCTCGGTGAGCCCGGTGGCGTGGTAACCGCGCCGCGCGAACACCCGGGCCGATGTGTCGACGATGGCGGCGCGCCGCGCCTGCCACTTCGGGCTGCGGGGCCGCTCGTCGTTCGCCTTGGCCCGCGGCATCGCCGCAGACGCTACGCGGCTCTTCATCAGCGGCCCTTCCGTCGCGTGCCCGTCGTTAGGATACCGAACGGTCGGTACAGAACGCGGGGAGGGGAGGGCGGATGCAGCCGGACGTGAACTGGGTCGCCGTCCTCGAGCACCATGCGAGCCGCGCGCCCGACCGGGTGCTGGCACGCGCCGGCAGCGCCGCCGTCACGTACGGCGAGATGGCCTCCCGTGCCGCGGCCGCCGCCGGCGGCCTGCACGACCGCGGCATCGGCGCGGGCGACGTCGTGGCGCTGCTCTCGTACAACTGCATCGAGTTCCTCGAGACGATCTTCGCCGCGAACTATGTCGGTGCGATCGCGATGCCGATCAACTGGCGGCTCGCCGCCGCCGAGGTGCGTTACATCCTGGAGCACTCGCAGGCGCGTGCGCTCGTGTGCGACGGCGCGCTCGCGCCGCTCGCCGGCGAAGCGACGGCGGGGATCGAGCCGGCGCTCACCCGCGTGGGCATCGCCGACCCGGCGCCCGACGGCTGGTTGCCGTTCGCGCAGCTCCGGGTGCCTGCGAGCACGCCGCCACGCGTGCCGGTGGCGGGCGACGACGTGCACCGGCTCATGTACACGTCGGGCACCACCGGCCGGCCGAAGGGCGTAATGCTCACGCACGCGAACCTGGCGTGGAAGAACCTTGCGCACCTCGTGGAGTTCGGTTTCACCAGCAACGATCTCGGGCTCGCATGCGGCCCGCTCTACCACGTGGGTGCGCTCGACCTCACGACCACCACACTGATCGCGGCGGGCGCCACCACGATCATCCACGGCGCGTTCGACGCGGCGGCGGTCGTCGACGAGATCGAGCGCTCGCGCGTCACCACGGTGTGGCTGGCACCGGCGATGGTGAACGCGATCATGGCGTTGCCCGATATCGAACGGCGTGACCTGTCCTCGGTGCGCGTGATCATCAACGGCGGCGAGAAGATGCCGATCCCGCTCATCGAGCGGCTGCAGCGCACGTTCCCGTCGGCCTGGTTCGCCGACGCCTACGGGCTCACCGAGACGGTGTCGGGCGACACCTTTCTCGATCGCGACAGCCTGGTCACCAAGCTCGGCAGCGTCGGCCGCCCGTGCCTCTACCTGGAGCTCGACATCTGGGACGAGCGAGGCGCGTCGCAGCCGCCGGGCGTGCGCGGCGAGGTCGTGCTGCGCGGCCCGAAGGTGTTCAAGGGCTACTGGCGCGACGACGACGCCACCGCGGCCGCGTTCGCCGGCGGCTGGTTCCACACCGGCGACATCGGTGTGCGCGACGACGACGGCTACCTCTTCATCGTGGACCGGTTGAAGGACATGATCCTGTCGGGTGGCGAGAACATCGCGGGCTCGGAGGTGGAGCGGGTGCTCTACGAGCATCCCGCGGTGCTCGAGGCCGCGGTCGTGGGCCGGCCCGACGAGCGCTGGGGTGAGGTGCCGGTGGCGTACGTCGCGCTGCGACCCGACGCGACGGCAACGGTTGACGAGCTCGTGGAGCACTGCCGCGGCCAGCTCGCCCGGTTCAAGGTGCCGAAGGACGTGGTGTTCGTCGGCGCGCTGCCGCGCAACCCCTCGGGCAAGGTCCTGAAGCGCGAGCTACGCGCGACCGCTCAACCCTGAACCCGGTTCGGTTCGGCGAACCCGAGCAGCGCGGCGCGGTCGGCGGCCAGCGCGAAGCCGGCCTTGATCGTGGCGTCGGCTGCGGCGGTGAAGCGCTGGACGTAGACCGCCCGTGACGGGTACAGCTGCGCGAGGCGCGCCGCGCTGAACGGCTTGCTCGAGCCGAGCAGCAGGCAGATCACCGAAGTGTTCGGGCCGGGCACGCCGCTGAGCGTCGCGACGGGAACGTCCACCGGTGGTGTGCGGATGCCGCCGAGCGCGATGCCGTCGGTGTCGCGCCGGATCGTGGGTGTCTTCCCCGCTTGCACGTCGATACGAGGCGCATGCAGCGGTGGAGTGCTCGAGGTGATCCACGACTCGAGCGCGCGGTAGGCGGCCTTGGCCACGATGTGGAGGTCACCGTCGTTGATCGGCACGCCGCACTGGATGTACTTCGAGTTCGACCCGAGGAGGTGCGCGTCGGCGTGTGACGTGCCGGTGACCTCCCACAGGCGGAAGCGGTCGTTGTCGGGTTGGCGCGCCGCGTACGAGCTGAGCACGCTGGTGAGGTCGGTCTCGGTCTGCACGTCCATGATCGGCGCGGCCACGTCGGTGCGGAACAGCGCTGCCGGGCCCTGGATCGCGTCGGCGATGCCTGACGACTTGGTGCCGGCGAGCAGCGGGAGCCCGCCCGCACCGCGGCTGTGCACGAAGAACCCGTCGAACGCCTTCGTGAGCGGCTGCACGCCGTCGTAATAGGTGACCATCGTGAACGCCGACTGCGACTCGCCTGCGGCGATCAGCCGCTGCGGCTTCGGCCCGCCGAGCCCGGCCCCGTCGCGCAGCGTGCGCCCGACCTGCGTGTAGATGTCGAGCGCGTAGGCGTCGCCGGGGTGCACGAGCGAGCCGTAGCGTGCCGGATCGATCTTCACGAGACCCTTGCCGGCATCCTCGTTCCCGGGCACGTCGACCTTCACGAGCACCGGTCCGCCCGTCACGCCGATCTGCTGCGCCGACACGCCCACCCAGCCGTCGCCGTGCCTGATGATGTCCTCGTGCAGCGTCGACCAGTCGGGGTCGGCGTCGACGCCGCCGCTCACGTTGAGCCATTCGACCACGACGTTGCCGCTGAAGTGCTGCTGCTCCGGCATGCGCACGAGCACGCGTGTGCGGTACGCGGCCGTGGCGCCGGGCACGAAGGTCCAGCGGCCGTCGCGAGCCAGCGCGCTCGCAGACGTGTACGACGTGGCGGTGCCCGACGCGACGTACTCGTGCTGGGTGTAACCGGCCTTCGCGAGATCGACCGGGATCGGGTCGCCGAGGTAGACGCCGTGGCCGCCGGTGAGCTGCTTCGACAGGTCGGCCTTCGGTCCCGCCGGGCGCGCCACCGTCGTGTCCGTGGACGCCGGTGTGCCGTTGCCCGTCGTGGTGCTCGCAGGCGTGGACGAGCTCGCCTTGTTGCTCGAGCTCGAGCAGGCCGCCGCGCCGGCGATCAGCAACCCGGCGAGGATTGCCGCGGTCGAGTGTCGGTGCATCGGATCTCTCCTCGCCTGCAGGGCTACGCGGTGGGCCGCGGGGTGACGACGACCGACGGCAGCGAGAGACTCACGCCGCCGTGCAGGATCGCGTCGATGACACCGACGAGATGGTCGATGTCGATGAACGCGCCGGCGATGAACTTGCGGGTGATCCATTCGGTGCCGAGCTCGGCGGCGAGATCGGGGTCCCAGGCGCTCGCGAACTGGGTGAGCGAGTCGCCCTCGCCGCCGACACAGTCGCCGATCGTGAGGCGCGTGAAGCCCACCTCGGGATGCTCGGCCCGCCAAGCCTCGACGAGCTTGTCGAGCGCGGCCTTGCTCACCACGTAGGCGGCCAGGCCGGGCCACGGCGGGGTCATCGACGCGCTCACCGAGGAGAGGTACACCGCGGTGCCCCGTGATTTCGCGAGGTGCTCGAGCGCGGCGCTCGTCACGATGGCGGCGCCAGTGACGTTGGTGTCGAAGGCTTGCCGCCAGGTGGCTGCGTCGAGGTCGGCGATACGCGAGAGCGGGCCGATGCCGGTGGCGTACACGAGCGCGTCGATGCCACCCAGTCCTTCGGCCGCTTCGGCGATCGCGGCCCGGCATCCGGCTTCGTCGGTGACGTCGCATTCGATCGCGAGCGTGCCCGGGCCGGCCTCCTTTGCCGCCTCCTCCAGATGCGAGCGGCGCCGGGCCAGGAGGGCCACACGCGCGCCCCGTTGCGCGAGGCCGCGACCGATGCAACGGCCGAGCCCGCTCGAGGCGCCCACGACGATCGTCCGCACGGTCATTCCTCCAGGTTCATCGTGGTGCCACGCGGAACTGCGGTCTTGCGGTCACGCGTCGAGCCCGTGCAGGCAGAACGCCCATGTTTGCTCGGCGTCGACCTTGCGTCCGGGGTCGGCCACGAGCCGGTTGCCGAACCAGCTGTACATCACAGTCTGCTGCACGAGCGCGGTGGCACGCCGAATGTCGGTGACGCGGATCAGCCCGGCGTCGGCGGCGGCCGCGACGAGGTCGTGCAGCAGGCGCGTCTGCGGTGCGAGCGCGGCCCGCACGCGGTCGGCGTGGTGCAGCGCGAGGTGCATCGAGAACTCCGACACGGGCCGGCGGCTGTGGCGCCCGCGCTTGCGCGGCGACTCGTCGGGGTCGCACCACTCGTGGAGCGTGACCACGAACGCGCGCAGGCGCGCCAGCGGATCGCGCTCGGCGTCGACCGCGGTGCGGATGTCGTCGACGGCCTCGCGCACGGTCTCCTCGAACAGTGCGAGCACGAGCTCGTCCTTGCCGTTGAAGTACTCGTAGAAGCCGCGCAACGACTGCTGCGAGCGCTCGACGACCTCCTGGATCGTGAAGTCGGTCGAACCCTTCTCGTCGATGAGCTCGAACGCCGCGTCGAGGAGGCGCTGCACGCGCTCTTCCGCGGCGAGCGTGCCGCGTCGAGGCTGCGTGCGACGGCGCGCTCGCGCCAGCCGGCCTGCCCTGGGTCCGACACGGCGTCCGCGCCGGCCATGCGCCGCTCCTTTCGTGCCCCGGCCTCGCCGGTGGCAACGCAGCTCTCACGCTAGGTGGAGCACCGTCCCGGATTTGGAAATGTCATTCTCATATTATGCCGCACTTGCCGAGAGAGCCATTCTCTCGTAGCGTGAGCGCCGTATCAAGACGCACTGCCCGACGCACGTGTTCTTGGAGGCGATCCCTGGCGATGACGGGTCTCGTGAGCGCGAGCGCCGCGCCGTCCGCCGACGACGAGCTGCGGGCCGAGCTGCGGGCGTGGCTCACCGAGCACCCGCCGCCGGCACTCGAAACGGCGACGACGCCCGAGGAGGCCGCGACGCTGCGCGACTGGCAGCGCGCGCTGCACGCCGCGCGGTGGGTGGGTATCCAGTGGCCGGCCGAGTACGGCGGCCGCGGGGCGTCGGTCACCCAGGTCGCCGTCTACAACGAGGAGATGGCGCGCGCGGGTGCGCCGCCGCTGCTCGGCCGGGTCGGCGTGACGCTCGTGGGTCCCACGCTGATGGCGCACGGCACCGAGGCCCAGCGCGCGCGGTGGCTGCCGCGGATTCTCGGCGCCGACGACGTGTGGTGCCAGCTGTTCAGCGAGCCCGGTGCCGGCAGCGACCTCGCATCGCTCACGACACGGGCCCAGAAGTCGGCCGGGAAGTCGGGGACCGTGTACCGCGTCAGCGGCCAGAAGGTGTGGTCGTCGTACGCGACGTTCGCCGACGTCGGGATCGCGCTCGTGCGCACCGATCCCGAGGCGCCGTCGCACAAGGGCATCTCGATGCTGGCGATCCCGATGGACGCGACCGGCGTCGAGATCCGGCCGCTGCGCCAGATGACCGGGGACTTCGAGTTCAACGAGGTGTTCCTCGACGACGTCGTCGTGCCCGCGGAGCACCTCATCGGCCCCGAGCACGGCGGCTGGCGGGTCGCCAACACGACGCTCGCCAACGAGCGGGGCGCGTCGTTCATCTGGAGGGAGCAGGTGCTGCACGAGCAGGCGGTGCGCGATCTGGTGACCGAATGCGGGCACCGAGGCGTGTCGTCCGACCGCGTCGCGCGCCAGCGGCTCGCGCAGTCGTGGATCGACGGCGAGCTCTTCCGCCTGCACAACGCGCGCACACTCCAGCGGCTCGAGCGCGGCGAGGCGATCGGCGCCGAGTCGAGCATCGTGAAGCTGTTCTGGGCCAACACCAGCCAGCGCCTCGCCGACACCGCGGTCGCCGTGCTCGGGCCCGAGGCCGCGCTCCTGCGCGACCCCTGGTCGAGGCGCCTGTTGTCGACGCGGGCCAACTCGATCATGGGCGGCACGAGCGAGATTCAGCGCAACGTGATCGGTGAGCGTCTGCTCGGCCTCCCGCGGGCCGGGGCATGACGGGCATCGATCCCCTCGATCTCGTCGACCCCGGGCGCTACGCCCGCGACGGCTACCCGCACGCCACCTGGGCGCGGCTGCGCGCCGAGTCCCCGGTGCTGCGCGTGAAGGCGCCGGGCTACGCGCCGTTCTGGGCGATCACGAAGCACGCCGACATCATGGAGATCTCCGCCCAGCCGCTGCGGTTCTCGAACACGCAGGGGATCACGCTCATGCGCGAGGGCGCGTCGCCACCGCCACCGACGGAGATGCTCGTGATGCTCGACCCGCCGCGGCACGGGCCGATGCGCCGGCTCGTCACCCGGCGCTTCACCCCCCGGGCGGTGCGGGCCCGGCGGGCCGACGTGCAGCGCATCGCGGTCGATGCGGTCGACGCTGCGCTGCCGCCCGCCGAGGCAGGCGAGCTCGACGCGGTCGACCGCCTGGCGGCGCCGTTCCCGCTCGCGCTCATCGCATGGATCCTGGGTGTGCCCGACGACGACTGGGACCTGCTGTTCCGGGCGAGCAACGCGGTGATCGGCAAGGACGACCATGAGTACCGGGAGCCCGGCGAGACGCCGGGCCGCACGATGAAGCGTGCACGCGGCGAGATCCACCGCTACTTCGCGCAGCTCGTCGAGGCGCGGCGGCAGGCACCGCAGGACGATCTGGTCAGCGAGCTGCTCGGTGGCACGCTCGACGGTGCGCCGCTCTCCGACGAGCAGCTGCTCTCCTACTGCGAGTTGCTGATCGAGGCGGGCAACGAGACGACGCGTAACGCCATCAGCGGCGGCCTGCTCGCGTTCTGCGAGCATCCCGACGAATGGGAACGGCTCCGTGCCCGCCCCGCGATGCTGGCCGACGCGGTCGAGGAGATCCTGCGCTGGGTAAGCCCGATCAGTCACTTCACGCGCGTCGCTACGAGTGACTACGAGTTGCGCGGTGAGACGATCCGAGCCGGCGACCAGGTCGCGCTGTACTACGCGTCGGCCAACCGCGACGAGGACGTGTTCGACGAGCCGTTCGCGTTCCGCATCGACCGGCGCCCGAACCCGCACATCACCTTCGGCTTCGGTGAGCACTTCTGCGTCGGTGCCCATCTCGCCCGGGTCGAGGTGGAGACCGTCTTCCGGCACCTGATGGCGCGCCTCGACCGCTTCGAGCTCGCAGGCCCCGTCGTGCGGCTGGAATCGGCGGTCAACGGCAGCATCAAGCGGCTGCCGTTGCGCTATTACTCCGCATCGCGTCACTGAAAGGACATCCATGGAGCTCCGACCCTTCGGCCACACCGGCCTCGACGTCTCCGCCATCGGCTACGGCTGCTGGGAGATCGGGGGCGGCTACGGCGACATCGAGGCCGCCGACTTCGAGCGTGCCGTCGGCCGCGCGCTCGACCTCGGGATCAACTGCTTCGACACCGCCGAGGGCTACGGGATGGGTGCATCGGAACGCGCGCTCGCACAGGCGCTCGGCAAGCGGCGCGACGAGGCGATCGTCGTCACGAAGTTCGGCATGAACTACCGCGACAAGCCGAACCTGCGCGACAGCAGCCGCGAGCGGGTGGTGGCCTCGATCGACAAGAGCCTGCAGAACCTCGGCACCGACCACGTGGACGTGTACCTCGTGCACTGGCCCGACCGCAACACACCGTTCGAGGAGACGATGAGCGCGCTCGACGACGTGGTGCGCGCCGGCAAGGTCCGCTTCGTGGGGCTGTCGAACTTCAAGCTCTCCGAGATCGAGGCGTGCATGGCGGTGCGTCGCGTCGACGTGGTGCAGTTCGGATGGAACATGTTCGATCGCCGCATGCAGACCGAGATCCTCCCGTACTGCGAGCAGCACGGGATCGGCTTCATGGCCTACGGCTCGCTCGCGTTCGGGCTCCTCACGGGCACCTTCACCGAGGACCACGACTTCGGCGGTGCCGACTGGCGGGCACGGCAGGGCAACATGGGCGCGATCAAGATGTTCGGCGCGCTGTTCGGCCCCGAGAAGTTCAAGGACAACGTGCGCGCCGTGGAGGAGCTCAAGGGCGTCGCCGCCCGGTACGGCAAGACCCTCCCGCAGCTCGCGCTGCGCTGGGCGGTGTCGCACCCGGCGGTGAGCACCGCGCTCGTGGGTTGCCGCAGCGTCGCGGAGGTGGAGGACAACGTCGGCGCGATCGGGTGGACGATCAGCGACGCGGATCTCGCCGAGATCGACGCGATCTTCGATCGCCACGGCGTGGACACCACGCCCGACTTCTGGATCGAGGAGGCGTGACCGGCGCCGATCTCGCGGGAAAGGTCGCGATCGTCACCGGCGGCGCGGCGAGGGCTCGGCCGCGGCATGGTCGAGTGCTTCGTCGAGGCCGGCGCGCGTGTCGTGATCGCCGATGTCGACACCGCCGACGGGGAGGCACTGGCCGGCCAGCTCGATGACGCTGCGGTGTTCCACCCCACCGACGTTGCCCAGCCCGACCAGATCCAGGCCGCGGTCACGCGCGTGGTCGACCACTTCGGCGGCCTGCACGTGATGGTGAACAACGCAGGGATCGGCGGCGCGCCCACACCGTTCCTCGACGACGGCTTCGACGACTTCACGCGCGTCATGGCTGTCAACGTGCTCGGCGTGCTCGTGGGCAGCCAGCGCGCCGCGCGTCACATGGCCGACCACGGCGGCGGGTCGATCGTGAACATCACGTCGGTCGGCGGCATCAACGCGGGGAGCGGTGTGATGGCGTACCGCGCGTCGAAGGCGGCGGTGATCCACGCGACCCGGTCGATGGCGGTCGAGCTCGCTCGCTACGGCATCCGCGCGAACTGTATCGCGCCCGCGCACATCCCGACCGCGATCAACACCACGTTCGACCAGTCGGCGATCATCCGCGCCATGCAACCGTTGCAGCGCCAGGGCTCGGTGCGTGACGTCGCCGAGACCGCGCTCTTCCTCGCGAGTGATCGGGCCGCGCAGATCACCGGAGTCGTGCTGCCGGTCGACGGCGGCACCACCGCCGGGCCGCCGCCGCGCTCGATGAAGGATCTGCTCGCGGCGCCCGCATCCCGCACGGAGCAGATGACGTGACCACCGACGTGACCACGTTCGCCACCACGGGCGCGACTACTTCCGGGCTCTACTCGTGTGACGACCACCTCGACCTCTCGGCCGTGCCGCCGGCGGTGTGGGAATCGCGGCTGCCCCGGGCACTGCGCGAGCGCGGGCCGCGGGTGGTCGACGGCGACAAGGGACGGCAGTGGATCTGCGAGGGCAAGGTGATCGGCCGCAGCGGCATGCCGAGGAACAAGGCGGCCGTGAAGGGGCTGAGCGCGATCGGGCGCGCCGGCATCGACGACGACGGGTACCGGGCGGGCACACCCGAGTTGCGCCTCACCGACATGGACCGCGACGGGCTCGCGGTGTCGGTGGTGTACGGGCCGCTGTCGCTCGGCTTCCCGATCGCCGACCCCGAGCTGCAGACCGCGTGCTACGCGGCCTGGAACGACTGGGCGATCGAGGAGTTCAACGCGGTGGCGCCCCACCGGCTGTGCGCGCTTGCGTTCCTGCCGTGGCACTCGCCCGATGCCGCCGCGGCCGAGCTCGAGCGGTGCGCCACGATGGGTCACCGCGGCGCGATCGTCGACGCCTTCCGCATGAACCTCGGCGACCGGGCATGGGACGCGCTCTGGGACACCGCGCACGCCAGCGGCATCCCGATCAGCTTCCACATCAACGGCGGTGTCGCGAACCTCACGTACCAGATCGGTAAGTGGCAGTCGGCCGCGTTCGCGACGCTCCTGCCCATGCAGCTCGACGAGCCGCTCGCGACGATGGTGTTCTCGGGTGCGCTCGAACGGCATCCCGGTCTCAGGCTCGTGCTCGCCGAGTCGGGGATCGGGTGGCTGCCGTATTTCCTCACGCGCATGGATGGCGAGTGGCACGAGCTCGCCGACAAGCTCGACGACGCGCCGAGCGAGGCGCCGAGCGAGATCGTGCGCCGCCAGGTGATCCTCACGTTCGAGCAGGAGCCCCTCGCCGAGCGCTTCATCCCGCTCGTCGGCGCGGAGTCGTGCATGTGGGCGTCGGACTACCCGCACACCGACAGCACGTTCCCGAACTCGCGCCGTGCGGTCGAGGCGTCGCTCGGCACGTTGCCCGCCGGCGACGTGCGCAAGATCACCGCCACGAACTGCGCGCGCCTGTACCGGTTCGCAGAGTGAGGAACGCGGCGATGATCACCGGGCTCGACCACGTCGCGCTGCCGATGGAGCACACCGACGAGATGCTCGAGTTCTACCGCGGGCTCGGTTTCACGGTGGTCGAGCGCGACGCCGTCGTGTCGGTGTACGCGGGCGCGCAGATGATCAACTTCCACCGCCCCAGGGTGTGGCGGCAGGAGCGATTCACGCTGCGCGCGCCGGCGGCGGTACCGCCCTGCGGCGACTTGTGTTTCGTGTGGGGAGGCACCGATGCGGAGCTGCACGCGCAGCTCGAGGCGCTGCAGGTCGCGATCGAGGAGGGGCCCGTAGGCCGCGAGGGGGGCCGCCGGTCAGCGGCGACGAGCGTGTACGTGCGCGACCCCGACGGCAACCTGATCGAGCTCATGGTGTACGGAACGGAGCATGCCGATGGTCGCTGACATCGTGATCCGCGGCGGCACCGTGTACGACGGCACGGGCGGGCCCGGTCGGCTCGCCGACGTGGCGATCGGCGGTGGCGTCGTCCAGGAGATCGGGTCGAATCTGCAGGGCGGGCGCGAGCTCGACGCGTCGGGCTGCGCGGTCGCACCCGGGTTCATCGACATCCACACGCACTACGACGCGCAGGTGTTCTGGGATCCGGCCCTGCGCCCGTCGTCGTACCAGGGCGTCACCACCGTGGTGGCCGGCAACTGCGGGTTCTCGATCGCGCCGGCGTGGCCCGAGCACCACGAGGTCATCGTCGGCACGCTCGAGAACGTCGAGGACATGGACCCGGCGACGCTCATGGAGGGCATCGCGTGGGAGTTCGAGACCTTCCCCGAGTACCTCGACGCGGTCGCGCGGCGGGGCAGCGCGTTGAACTTCACTGCCTACGTTGGCCATTCGGCAGTGCGCCTATTCGTGATGGGCGACGCCGCGTACGAGCGCGCGGCCATGCCCGACGAGATCGCCACGATGGCGGCGATCGTGCGCGAGGCGATTGCGCACGGCGCGGCGGGCTTCTCCACCAGCTTCTCGTTCGCGCACCGCGGCGTCGACGGCAAGCCGGTGCCGAGCCGCTTCGCCGCGGCCGACGAGGTGGAGGCGTTGTTCCTCGCCGCCGACGACGCGGGGAAGGGCGTGGTGCTGTTCACGCCCGGCGAGCAGTGCACCTACGCCGACGCGTACAGCTGGGCGGCACGCATCGGCCGGCCGATCATGTATCCACTGTTCGCGAGCGTGGGCGCGAAGCACCGCGAATCGCTGGCGCTGCTCGAGCGCGGCCTGGCCGAAGGCGCGCAGGTGTGGCCGCAGGTGACGCCGAGGCCGCTCACGATGCAGTTCACGATGGCCGACGCCTACAACCTCAATACGGGCGCGGTGTTCGGCGAGCTGCTGAAGGTCAGCCGCGCCGTGCGCCTCGCCGCGTACCGCGATCCGCAGTGGCGGGCGCTGGCCGCGGAGGATCTCGAGCACTCGCAGATGAAGCCGCGTTGGGACACCTTCGAGGTGTCCGAGTCGCAGCGCTTCCCCGAGCTGGAGGGCCGGCGCGTCACCGACATCGCGGCCGAGCGCGGCGTCCGCCCGCTCGACGTGATGTGCGAGATCGCGCTCGACGAGGGCCTCGACACCCGGTTCCGCGCCTACATCGCCAACGACGACGTCGACGACGTCGCCCACCTCCTCAGGCACGAGCACGTCGTGCTCGGACTCTCCGACGCCGGCGCGCACGTCGACCAGCTCTGCGACGCGCCGCTCCCCACCGACCTCCTCGGCCGGTGGGTGCGCGAACGCGAGGTGATTTCCCTCGAACACGCGGTGCGCAAGCTCACCGGCGAGCCGGCCGACATCTTCGGTTTCGTGCGGCGCGGCTACCTCCGTGAGGGTGCGTGGGCCGACGTGTGCGTGTTCGACCCCGCCACCGTGGGCACCGGCCCGATCCGGCGCGTACGCGACTTCCCGGCCGACGCCGAGCGGCTCACTGCCGAACAGCCCACCGGTGTCCGTCATGTGCTCGTGAACGGCTCGCCCATCCGCGAAGACGGCGTGCAGCGCGAGCTCGCGCCCGACTGCCGTCCCGGCGCGCGGCCCGAGCTCGCATGAGCGCCGAGGCGGCACCGTCGGGCGGGCGCGGCAAGGTGGTGGTCGTCACCGGTGCGGGCGGGATGGGCGAGGCGATCGCCCGGCGGCTCGCGCCGGGTCGCACCCTGGTGTTGGCCGACGCCTCCGGCGAGCAGCTCGACGCCGCCGGCGCGCGCCTCGAGGCGCTCGGGCACTCCGTACGCACGTTGCGCACCGACGTCTCGTCCGCGGCCGACGTGGAGGCGCTCGCGCGCGCCGCGGCCGCTGTCGGCACGATCCGGGCCGTCGTGCACACCGCGGGCGTGTCGCCCGTGCAGGCTTCGTCCGAGCGCATCGTCGCGGTCGACGTGATCGGCACCGCGCTCGTGCTCGACGCGTTCGTGCCCTTCGTGGATGCCTGCACGGTTGCGGTGTGCATCGCCAGCATGGCCGGCACGATGAGCTCGGTCGATGCCGAGACGCTCCGCGTGCTCGCCACCACACCCACGAACGAGCTCGGTGGGTTGCCGGTGCTCGACCCGACCAAGCTCGATCCCGGCACCGCGTACGGGCTCGCGAAGCGCGCCAATCAGGTGCGGGCGGAGGCGGCGTCGGTCACGTGGGGCCGGCGCGGTGGGCGGGTCGTGTCGCTCAGCCCCGGCGTGATCGCCACGCCGATGGGCCGCGAGGAGCTGGCGGGCCCGTTCGGCGACACGATGCGACTGATGGTCGAAGCGTCGGGCACGGGCCGGTTGGGTACGCCCGACGACATCGCCGCGGTCGTCGAGTTCCTCGTGAGCCCGGCCGCGTCGTTCATCACCGGCACCGACGTGCTCGTCGACGGGGGAGTGGTCGCCGCCCTGCGTTACGGGGCATGAGCTACAGCGTGGTGAAGAAGCTTCGGAGGTCGGCGGCGAACAGCTCGGGCTGCTCCATCGCCGCGAAGTGACCGCCGCGCGGCATGTCGGCCCAGTAGGTGACGTTGTAGGCCCGCTCGACCCACGGTCGGGGGAAGCGCAGCACCTCCTTCGGATAGCGCGCCACGCCGGTGGGGACGGTCACGTATGCCGGGCGGCCCCCGCTGTGCATGTGCTCCCAGTAGAGGCGGGCCGAGGACGTGATCGTCTGCGTCACCCAGTAGGTGGTGACGTTCGTGAGCAGTTGGTCGCGTGTGAACACTCGCTCGGGATCACCGTCGCAGTCGCTCCACGCGCGGAACTTCTCGACGATCCACGCCAGGAGGCCGGCGGGCGAGTCGTTGAGCGCCACACCGAGCGTCTGCGGCTTCGTCGACTGCTCGAGCGCGTAGCCCGACTCCTCACGGGTGAACGCTGCGAGCGCGGCGAGGCCCGCCTTGTCGGAGTCGGAGAGCTCCACCGGCTCGTCGGGCCGCTCGGCGAGCGGCATGTTGAGGTGGATCGCGGCGCAGTGCTCGGGGTCGAGGGCGCCGATGCGGGTGGCCACTTGCGCGCCCCAGTCGCCGCCCTGCGCGCCGTAGTTGCCGTAGCCGAGGCGGGCCATCAGCTCGATGAAGGCACGCGCGATGCGATCGGGATCCCAGCCGCGCGTGCTCGTGGGCCCGGAGAACCCGTAGCCCGGCAGTGACGGCGCGATCACGTGGAAGGTGTCGGTGAGCAGCGGGATCACGTCGAGGAACTCCACGATCGAACCGGGCCAGCCGTGCGTGAGCAGCAGCGGACGCGCGCCGGCGTGCGGCGAGCGGGCGTGGACGAAGTGCACCGGCTGCCCGTCGATCACGGTCTGGAAGTGCTCGAGCTCGTTCAGGCGCGCCTCGTGCGCGCGCCAGTCGTAGCCGTCGCGCCAGTACGAGACGAGGTCTCGTACGTACGACGTGGGGGTGCCGTAGTCCCAACCGGCCCCGTCGAGCTCGTCGGGCAGTCGCGCCCGCCTGAGGCGGTCGCGCAGGTCGTCGAGCACCTCATCGTCGACATGGATGCGGAACGGTTCGACCGCGGTCACCGCGTCGCGCTCAGGGCTCGGTGGGCGTGAACTCGAGGTGTAGCGCCTCGAGGCCGCGCAACATGTAGATCGGCGTGTAGTGGTAGCGGCGAGCGCCGGCGGGCCCGTGCTCGGCCTCGGACACGCGGATGCCGGCCATCCGGTCGAGGATGCGCTCCAGGCTGACACGGCCCTCGGCGCGCGCGAGTGGTGCGCCGGCGCATGCGTGGATACCGAACCCGAAGCCGATGTGCTGGCGACCGTTGGCGCGGTCGAGACGCATGTCGGCCGGGCACTCGAACTGGCGGGGGTCGTGGTTCGCCGCGCCTTCGAGCACCATCACGCTGGTGCCCGCCGGGACGTCGATGCCGCCGAGCGTGGTGTGGTGCCGTGCCATCCGGAAGTTGCCCTGGATCGGGCTCTCGAGCCGCACGACCTCCTCGACGAACACCGGGATGCGGCTGCGGTCGTCTCGCAGCTGCTGCTGCAGCCCTGGGCGTTCGCCGATGAGGCGCAGCGCCGTGCCGAGCATGCGGGCCGTGGTCTCCTGGCCGGCCGCGAAGAGGTTCGCGGCGATGAGCATCACGTCGTGCACCTCGGGGAGCGTGCCGTCGGGGAACGTCGCCGAGGCGAGCTCGGTCATCACGTCGTTGCGCGGCGTGCGGCGGCGGTCCTCGATGAAGGCGGTGAACCGTTCGTAGAGGAACTCGAGGGGCTTGTGCGCGACCGCGCCGCTCTTGTCGGTGCCGTGTGCGTTGCGCGCGTCGCCCTGCAGCTCTTGGCGGAACTTCTCGTGCTCCTCCGGCGGCACGCCGAGGAGATCGGCGATCACGAGCAGCGTGAACGGCCCCGCGTACTCGTGGACGAACTCGCACCGGCCGCTACCGATGAACTCGTCGAGCTGGCGGTCGGCGAGCCGCCACATGAACTCCTCGTTCTCGCGCAGCCGCTTCGGCGTGATGAGCCGCATGAGCAGCGCACGGTGCGCGGTGTGCTTCGGGGGGTCGAACGACGGCAGCTGGTCGCTGAAGGGCAGCGTGTCGCGGTAACGCTCGATGACGTCGCTGATGTCGTCGCCCCCGACCGGCACGGGAAAGGGCACGAACGGTCCGCTCACCGTGTTGCAGTTGGAGAAGGTGGCGGTGTCGTTGAGGACCGCGATCGCCTCGTCGTAGCCCGTGACCATCACCACGCCGTGGTGCGGCTCCTGCCACACCGGGCCGTGGTCGCGCAGGTAGTCGTAGTAGGGGTACGGGTCCTGGTACAGCGGGCGGGTCCGGAAGAAGTCGATCTCGTCGTAGCCGGTCATCTCGACCTCGGGGTGGGAAGCCGCGTAAACAACGTTCTCATGTTGACACGCTACGCCGGAAAGTGCCATTCTCCCATGGCGGAATCGCGGTACGCAGAGGTGCTAGACAACTGCCGCGAGCCGAGCCGGCCCGCTCAGCCGTCCACGAAGACTCAGTCGGGGGGTACCGACATGCGCCTACGGGCATTCGTCGTGTTGGGGGTGGTGGGCGCCCTCTTCGCAGGGGCCTGCTCCAACTCGAGCACCACCAAGAATTCGCAGGCCCCGCTCACCACGAGCAACTCGCCCCTGACCACCGCGAGCGTGCAAGACCTGAAGACGAACGTGCCGCGGCCGGGCGTGAAGGGCGTCACCGACTCGACGATCCGCGTGGCGGTGATCACGTCGACGACGAACCCGGTGGGCGGCAAGTACAAGCAGCTCGCGGACGGGATGAACGCCTATTTCAAGCGCATCAACGACGCCGGCGGCATCTACGGGCGCAAGCTCGTCGTCGTGTCGCAGCGCGACGACAACTCCGGGCTGCTGAACCAGCAGATGGCCACCGCGAGCCTTGCCGACGACAACGCCTTCGCCACCTTCGAAGCGACGCTCCAGTTCACGGGGGCCGACGTGCTGGCCAAGGCGAACGAGCCGACGTTCATCTGGAACATCAACCCCGAGTTCGCGAGCACACCCACCCAGCCGCACCTGAACGCCTTCGGGATCGTCCCGGCGATCTGCTTCACCTGCCCGGGCCCGCTGCTCTCGTGGATCGCGGAGCAAAACCACTTCACGAAGGTCGGCATCGTCGCCTACGGCGTGTCAGCCGAGTCGAAGGGCTGCGCCACGGGTACGCGTGACGTGTTCAAGAAGTACACGAACGACACGGTGAAGGTCGCGTACTTCGACGACAATCTCGGGTTCGCGGCCGATGTGACGGCCGACGTCGCGGCCATGAAGAGCAAGGGAGTGCAGTTCGTGCTCACGTGCCTCGATACGAACGAGGTCGTGAAGCTGCAGAAGGAGATGGACAAGCAGGGACTGGACGCGGTGCAGGACCTGCCGAACGCCTACGACCACGACTTCCTGAAGGCGAACGGCTCGATCTTCGAGGGCTCGTTCGTGCAGCCGTACTACTACCCGCCGTGGGAGTCGCGGCCGCAGTCGCCCGAGACCCAGCAGTACTTGAGCGACGTCAAGAAGATCACGAACGACCCCGTCGAGGTTTCCGAGGTGGGCTACTTGCTCGCCGTCCAGCTCGTCGACGCGCTGAAGGGTGCGGGACCTGAGTTCACCCAGCCGAAGGTGATCGACTGGCTGAACGCGCAGACCAGCTACAGCCCGCTCGGCATGTCGGAGCCCGTCGACTGGACCTACGGGCACATCGACCCGCAGCGCGACGCCTCGGTGCGGACGAAGGAATCGTGGGACATCACGCAGTGCCAGCCGATCATCCAGATCAAGGGCGGCAAGTTCGTGCCGTACCAGGACCACCCGGGCAAGCCCTGGACCTGCTTCGACGCCAGCAAGGGCGGCGACCAGACTCCCACCTGGAAGTCGTTCGCGCCCGGCGGCACCGGATAGCGACGATCGTCGTCGGTGGGGTCGAGCGGCACGGCTCGACCCCACCGGCTACCTCGTGCTACTTCCCGAGGAACCGGTCGACGTTCGCGCGCAGGTCGGGTGTGTCGAACGACGCGGTCTCGGCGGCCATCGCGTAGTCGATCGTGGCGAGCACCGCCCGTTCCACGTGGAGGTTGAGCACACGCTTGGTGGCCTCGACGGCCTGGCGCGGCAGTGCGGCGATCTTGTGGGCCGCGGCGATCGCGGCCGGCAGCACGTCGGCATCCGGGCACACGTGGTTGGCCAACCCGATCTCGGCCGCGCGCGCGGCCCGGATGCGATCACCGGTGAACGCGTACTCCTTGGCGAGCAGCAGGCTCGTGTGCAGCGGCCAGGTGAGCGGGCCGCCGTCGGCCGCCACGAGCCCGACGGTCACGTGCGGGTCGGCGAGGTAGGCCGACTCGGCCATGTACACCACGTCGCTGAGCGCGATCACGCTGCAGCCGAGCCCGACGGCCGGGCCGTTCACCGCGGCGACGACCGGCACACGGCAACGCACCATGTTCAGCACGAGCTCGCGGCCCTCGGCGATCACGTCGTGGCGCAGCGCGCGGTCGTTTGCCATGCGGTCGAGCAGGTCGAAGTCGCCGCCGGCCGAGAACGCGCGCCCCTCGCCGGTGATCACGGCGGCGCGCGCCTCGGTGTCCGCCGACAGCTGGGGGAACAGGCGGGTGAGCGCGAGGTGTAGCTCGTCGTTGATCGCGTTGAGCTGCTCGGGCCGGTTGAGGTGGACGATGCGTACCGGACCGTCGGCCTCGACCCGCACGACGTCGGGAAGGTCGTACTTCACGGTGGCTGCTCCCTGTTGGCTAGGTGGTCGGCAGGTTCAGAATTCGCGTGGCGATGATGTTCTTCTGGATCTGCGAGGTGCCGCCCATCACGCTCTGGGCGCGGCTGTAGAGGTAGGTCTTGAGGGCCACGTCGTCACGGTCGACGGTGGCCCGCGCGCCCGCGACCGCGAGCGCAGTTTCACCGACAGTCTGTTCCACCCATGTCATCAGCAGCTTGTCGATCGAGCCACCGGGCCCGTGTTCGACACCGTCGAGCCGTTCGGACAGGCGCCGGCACACATGGAGGCGGAGCATCTCCGTTTGCACGCGCGCCCACGCAACAGCATCGCGCTGCGTAGCGTCGAACGAATCCGGAGCGGCACGCACGGCGCGTTCGAGGTCCTTCACTGTCTTGGCGTAGCGCGCCACGTAGCCGAGCTCTCCAGGCTCGCGTTCGTGACTGACGATCGTCATCGCCACGCGCCAACCCTCACCGGGCGCACCGATCATGTTCGCGGCGTGCACGCGCGCGTGGTCGAACCGCACCTGACCGAACTCGTTCGTGATGCCGTTGATCATGCGCAGCGGCCGCTGCTCGATGCCCGGCTGGTGCATCGGCACCGCGAACGCGCTGAGTCCCTTGTGTTTCGGCACGCTGCCGTCGGTCCGCGCGAGCAGGAAACACCAGTCGGCGACGTCGGAGTAGCTCGTCCATATCTTGTGCCCGTCGATCACGAACTCGTCGCCGTCGCGCGTCGCGGTGGTGCGCAGCGACGCGAGGTCCGAGCCGGCATCGGGCTCGCTGAAGCCCTGGCACCAGCGTTCGCGGCCGCTGATGAGGCCGGGCAGGAACCGTTCCTGGATCGCTTGGCTGCCGTGGGTGGTGATGCCCTGCACGAGATAGCCGAGGCTCGGGCGCGGCGGCGCGCCGGCGGTGGTGAGCTCCTCGTCGAGGATCACGTCGAACACGGTCGGCAGCTCGTGGCCGCCGAAGCGCTTCGGCCACGACAGTCCGAAGAAGCCGGCGTCGAACAGCGCGGTGTGCCACTCCGCCTGGCGCGCCCAGTACTCGTCGTCGGTCGACGACGGCGGGAGCCCGGGATTGTTGGCGGCGAGCCATGCACGCAACCGGGCACGGAACTCGGCCTCCTCGGGCGAGTCGCGATAGTCCATGCTCAGCCTGCCAATCGATCGCGCCGCAGGTGGCCGAGCTGGACGGCGTCGTCGCCGAACCACTGCGACGAGAGCAGCGCGCGGCGCAGGTAGACGTGCGCGAGGCACTCCCACGTGTTGCCGATACCGCCGTGCACCTGGATCGCGGTCTCGCACACCGTGCGCGCCCCGCGCACGCAGTAGGCCTTGGCGACGCGCGCGGCCTCGCAGGCCGCGAGCGGCGGCAGGCTGTCGACCGCCCACGATGCGTGCCGCGCCACGCTGACGGCGCCCTCCATCAGCGTCTGCGCCTCGGCCAGCAGGTGCTGCACCGCCTGGAACGACCCGATGGCCACGCCGTACTGCTGACGTTCTGCGGCGTAGCCGACGGTGAGCTCGAGCGCGCCGCGCATCACGCCCACGAGGTCGGCGCTCGTGAGCGCGAGGCCGAGCGCGGTCCACTGCGCGAGATCGTCGCCGGTGAGCGCGTGCCCGCCCACCGGGCTCGCGCCGGACGTACCGCCCGCGCGGGCGCCCGCGCGGGTGAGTGAGCGGGTGAGGTCGGCGCCGCGGCCGTCGCCGCCCTTCACCGGCGTCGCCGCGAGCTCACGGCGTGCGGCGTCGCCGGCGAGCACGTAGGCCGAGCGCGTGTCCTTGGCGATGTCGACCGCATACGCGTCACCCGCGCCGGTCGCCACACCGGCGAGGCTCGCATCGAAGGCGACGACCGCCCCGCGGTCGGGCTCGACGCCCGCGCGCCGCGCGAGGTCGGCCGCGAGCAGGGGCCCGGTGAAGGCGACGTCGGCGAGCGCGGCGCCGAGCGCCTCGGCGACGATGCACGCCTCCACACCGCTCGCGACCGGCGCGCCGCCGTCGCCGCCGTCGCGCAGCTCGAGCCAGCCGGCGTCGCGCACGGCGCGTGCGAGGCGCGCGCGGCGGTCGTGGTGGTCCAGGTCGGCGACCGTCGCGGGTCCGAGCTCGCGCGCGAGCCGGCGCGCGGTGTCGCGCAGCTCGGCCTGTTCGGTGGTGTCGCGCGTGTCCATGTGCTGGTCCGGACTTCAGGTCGACAGGATCGAGACGCCCGCGGTGCCGGGCGCGCCGTAGAGCTGCGTGTAGCCGACCTTCGGATTGCCGGGCACCTGGCGGTCGCCGGCCTGGCCGCGCAGTTGCAGCACGATCTCGCGCACCTGGCGCAGCCCCGACGCGCCGATCGGCTCGCCGTTCGCGAGTAGCCCGCCGTCGGTGTTCGTGGGCCGCGCGCCGCCGATCTCGAGCGCGCCGTCGGCCACGAGCCGTTCCTGCTCGCCGTCGGCGCAGAAGCCGTTCTCGGCGAGGTGGATCACCTCGGCGCCCGCGTCGGTGTCCTGCAACTGGATCACGTCGACGTCGCCGGGTGCGATGCCGGCCACCTCGTAGGCCGCGCGTGACGCGTCGACGGTGGGCCCGGGCGTCTCCTCCGGCGGCAGCCACGGGCTGTGCACCTCGAAGGCGCCGAGCCGGCGGGTGCGCACCGTCGACGCGCGCAGGTAGATCGGGTGGCTCGTGTAGCGGTGCGCGTGCTCGGCCTTGCACAGGATCACCGCCGCCGCGCCCTCGTCGGGGGAGCAGAACATGTATTGGGTGAGCGGGTGGTTGAGCATCGGCGAGGCGAGGATCTCCTCCTCCGACAGCGGCTTGCGGCGGAACGCGTCCGGGTTGCGCGCGCCGTTGCGGTAGGCCTTGGCCGCCACCCGGGCGAGCGTCATCGGCGTGATGCCGTGGTCGTGCATGTACTTGTTGATCTTCATGCCGAAGAACTTCGTGGTGAGGAACTGCCCGACCTCGCCGTACCAGGCCGGGCACGCGTAGAGGCGGGGGTCGGCGCTGAACGCGCCGGGCAGGTGCTTGTCCATGCCCACCGCGATGCCGAGATCGTGCTCGCCGAGGCGGATCGTCTGCGCGGCGAGGCTCAGCGCGCTCGCCGCCGTGGCACAGCCGTTGTACACGTCGGTGAACGGGATGCCGGTGAGGCCGAGCAGCGCGACGACCGCATCGGGGTTGTCGATCTCGTAGCTGCCGGCGAAGGCGAACTGGATCTGGCGCCACTCGACGCCCGCGTCCGCGAGCGCGCGCCGGATCGCGATCGCGCCCATCTCGATCCCCGTGACGCCCGGGAACCGCCCGAACGGGTGGAGCCCCACACCGACCACCGCGACTTCCATGCTCATCTCACGACTCCACCGGCGCGTGGGCGAAGGTCATCACGGTGTTGCCGTCGTCGTCGGTGCGCAGGGGCACGAGGACGAGCTCCATCGCCATGCCCTGGCGCAGCACCGAGGCGTCGGCGGTGGTGAGACGGCTCTCGACCTTGACGTCGCCGAGGTCGACGTAACCCACACCGAAGGGCACGAAGTCCTTGCCGGTCGGCCCGGCATACGGCGGCGAAGGTGGCGGGAACTCCTGGGTGGTCCACGCCCACAACGTGCCGCGCCGGGCCAGCGGATGGGTGGCCATCTCGGTCGACGCGCAGCGGGGACACGAGTCCTGGGCGGGGAACGTCACGATGCCGCAGGCCCGGCACCTGCTCCCGAGCAGCTGTGGTTCGTTACTTGTCGTGAAGATGCCCTCGGCGACCGGTACTCGTGCCATCACACTCCTCGCGCCGGGCGCGCAGCTCGTCCTTGACGACCTTGCCGGTCGCGTTCACGGGCAGCGCGTCGATCACCTCGACCAGGCGCGGCACCTTGAAGTTCGCCATGCGATCGCGCGCCCACTCGATGATCTCGGGCGGGTGCACCGCCTCGCCGGCCGCGGGTACGACGAACGCCATGCCGACCTCGCCGAGGCGCGCGTCGGGCACTCCGATCACCGCGACCTGCGCGAGCTTCGGGTGCGCGAGCAGCAGGTTCTCGATCTCGGCGGGGTATGCGTTGAAGCCACCCACGATGAACATGTCCTTGATCCGGCCGACGATACGCAGGTAGCCGTCGTCGTCGAACGTGCCGAGGTCGCCCGTGTGCAGGAAGCCGTCGGCATCGAACGCCGCGGCCGTGGCCTCCGGGTCGTCGAGGTAGCCGCGCATCACCGTCTCGCCCCGCACGACCACCTCCCCGGGCTCGCCCGTGGCGGCGTCGTGGCCCCCGCGGTCCACGGTCCTCACCTCGAATCCGGCCCACGGCACGCCCACCGTCGTGGCGATGTGCTCGAAGTCGTCGTCGGGACGGCTGCCGGTGACGGTGCCGGCCTCGGTGAGCCCGTAACCGGTGAGGATCCGCTCGAACGGGAGCTCTTCACGAATCCGGCGGATCAGCTCCACCGGGATGTCGGCCGCGCCGGTGACCGCCAGCCGGAGGCTCGAGATGTCGTGCGCGGCGCGGGAACCGTGCGAGTCGAGGAGCGACTGGTAGAGCGTCGGCGCACCCGGCAGCACGCTGATGCGCTCCTGCTCGACGAGGCCGCACACCACTTCGGGATCGAACACCGCGAGCGGGAAGATCGTGGCGCCGCGCATCAACGACGCGAGCACGCCGGCCTTGTAGCCGAAGATGTGGAAGAACGGGTTCACGATGAGGTAGCGGTCGCGCGGGCGCAGATCGGCCCAGTCGCACCAGTCGAGGTAGGCGCGCAGGGTCTGGCCGTGCGCCATCACCACGCCCTTGGGCCGGCCCGCGGTACCGGACGTGAACACCACGTCGCTCGGGTCGTCGGCAGTGAGCGCGTCGACGCGCGCGTCGATGGCGCTGGTGGTGACGCGCGCCCCGTTGGCGACGAACTCGTCCCACGTGACGGCGCCGTCGCCGGCTGCACCCGCGAGCAACACAGTGTGGTCGAGTGAGGGGAGCGGCGTGCCGCTGGCCGCGAGCATCGCCGGGTAGTCGTTGTCGAGGAAGCCGCGCACCGTGAACAGCACGCGGGCGCGGCTACGACCGATGATGTCGGCTGCCTCGGCACCCTTGAAGCGCGTGTTGATGGGCACGAGCACCGCGCCGGCCGTCGTGATCCCGAGCGCGGCGACGATCCACGCGGCAGAGTTCGGCGCCCATACCGCGACGCGCTCGCCCGGCTCCACGCCTGCGGCAACGAGCGCGCTCGCCGCGCCGGTGGCCAGCTCAGCGAGCTCGGCGAACGTGATCCGCTGATCGCCGTCCACCACGGCCTCGCCCGCGCGGGTCGCGCCGCGCCGCGTCACGCACCATCGCCGGGATCGTCGGCCAATTGACCGCGCTGCGCATCGGGTCGGACCGTACCACGGGCGGAAACCACGTTTCCAGTTTACGAATATGCGATTATCGCCCGCTATCCTCCGCGAATGCCTGCTATCGCTCGCCGAGCGTCGGGTTCGTTCGACAACGACAAGTGATCCGCGATCAGAATTGCGAGGAGCGACGGGACGGCCCACCGGAGGAGCCGAGAACGTTGCGGGGTGGCTGGGATCGACCACTGACCCCGTTCTCAAGCCGGTGCCCGAACTTGGATCTTGAGCATTCGCGCCGCGTCCGCCATCCGCTCGTCGTAGGTGACGATCGATCGGAGTCCCGGCTGCAAGAGCTGCGCAGTGGCCAGGTGGATTGCGTCCAAGGACGGCAGTTCGGCCGGTTCGAGAGCGCCGGCGTGGCGGAGCACTCGATCCGAGACACCGGTGGCACAAGGTCAACGGACCCGAACAAGTCGCGCTCGTCCGTGCAGGCGCCCGATTCGAGGAGGGGGAAACTCGTCGAGACCACGAACACGAAGGTCGCCGCGTGAACCCGAACAAGAAACCCGACCCACAACTATTGACTATTCCTCGCTGACCGGCGAGCGAATTGACAATTGTACGGCGCGGTGTACGAACTGGGACGGCCACTGGCGCTCCGGCGAGATAACGGTGATGGATGGTGCCGGCGCACCTACGGTTTGCAACGTCTTCGGAGAGTTCTTCAACGTCTATGTGGCAAACGGCCAGATGGATGGAAACCTCGGCTGGGCGCTGAGCAACGCGTACCAGTTCTCTTCCTCGACGTACTGGCAGGTCTTCCAAGGCGGTTGCATCGAGAAAGTCAACGGTGGCGCGGCATTCGTTCACTCTGGCGCCTGCCTCTAAGCCTCGATCCACCGATTCATTGGTGGCGATGAGTACTCGGCGCGGCGGCGTGGGTGTGGGTCGCGTGGAGCATCGGGTGAGTGCGCTGCGTGGTGTTCGGTGCACGCGTGCTGCCGCGGCAGCGCGTTTCGGGTAGGGCTGTGCCGTGGGAGGGTCGGCGCGGGGTCGGTTATGCAGCTGCGGGGAGCTGGCGTGTTCGTTCGAGCGCGCGCGCTCGAAGCTGTTGGCCCATGGCCAGCCGGATGGCAGGCGCAGGATGGTGCGTCCCGAGCGGTTCACGACGCGGCCGGCGATGGCGATGAGGCGGGTGCGGACAGTCGCGCGACGGTGAGTGTCTCGTTGGTGCGGGTGCCGCCGAGGATCGTGGTCCAGCGGATGAGGTTGTGCGCCGAGCGCGGCGCAGGTCAGCCAGGCGCCATTGGCGGCGAAGTGACCGGACGGCATGTGCTCGAGCCCGGAGCCTTCTTTGAGGTCGCGGATCGCGAGTTCGACTACGGCATGGTGACGGTGGAACTCGTCAGCGTCGACTGTGCTGCGCTCACGGTCGCTGGTGATGAACGCATGGTGGCGCCAGTTCGGCCACAGTTCGGCTTGCGGGCCGACCAGGCGAGTGCGGCGCACGATCAGCCGCACGGTCCGCTGCTTGTCGGCGCGGCCGGTCGTGTACATGGTCTCGGCGACTTCGGCGTGGCCGCCGATGGTGTAGTCGATCGGCGTCCACGCCGCTTCGTCGATCGCGGCGATCGCCCTTCGAATACCGGCCTGTTGCGCGACGGTGATCGACCAGCCAACCCCGAGGTGGTCCAACGTGTCGACGAGCTCCCAGGACCAGAACCCGCTGTCGGCCCGCAGCGTCAGCGCGCCGGTCGCGCCGGAGCGACGGACCCGGGCGATCAGTTCCTGAGTGAAACGACGATGGCCGCGCTGCGACGAACCTTTGCGCAGCCGCCAGTGCAACAGTTCGCCGGTGTCGGCACGCACCGCGAGGAGCGGGTGCAGGCCGAGCTGGCGCGTGTAGCCATAGGCGGCGCCCTGCTTGTGGTCGCCGTGCACCTCGCAGATCGTCGAGTCGAGATCGATCACCAGCTCGTTGTCGCCGGGCCCCGCGCCCGCCGACCATGCCCGACGCAACGTTTCCGCGGAAACCTTGTCGAGTTGGCGGAGATGCCCGAACGTGAACGCCCGCAAGAACGTGCCCAGCGTCGAGGGAGCCATCACCCGGAACCCCAACACCCGCTGCGTCGCGCCCCGCGCAGCATGTTGGCGTGATCGATATGCGAACCGCCGGCCAGGATCGCCGCGATCAGCGTGCACAGCTTGCGGCCAGGCCGCGACCCGCCGACCCGGCCGGCCAGATCCACCGTGTCGTTCACCAGCGGCTCGATACCGAGCCGGTCGATCACCGTCGCCGGCACCAACAGGCCAGCATTCGCGACCAACGACGGATCATCGAAGCTCACCGCGACACGGTCGATCCTGTGCGATACTGCTGCCACTGAAAGTGCCTCCCGGACTTGTGACCTTCACGGCGTCAGACACCGCGATTGTCCTTGTTCGAGAGGCCTTTCTGTTGGATACCCACCACCAGACGCCGACCCGGCCGGTGGATCGAGGCTAAGTGTGTGGGGGCTACGTTTGTATTGGAGGCCGCAATGAGAGGTAGCGAAGACCGTAGAGGCTACCGACGGATTTCCGCGGTGGCCGTGGTGTGCGCGCTCGGAATCTTTGCCGCTTGTAGCTCCTCCGAACGCCAAGTGCGAGTGAAGGCAGGAGCGAGTTCCGGCGCGCACAGCACGACCGACTCCACCGCCACGAGCGGCGCGACTACGACGTCCACAGACTCAGCAACGACGACCGTTCCAGAGCCGGCGGGTATGACTCAGGTCGATCCTGTCGAATACGTCAGCGGCGACGCACGCCGTCAACTTGCCGCGCTTGGGGCGCCGGTACTGCTGCCGACGGTGGTGCCCACCTCACTGGCAGGAGGCGAGGTTGCCATTGGCGCCACACCCCATACCGTGGTCGCCAGTTGGGTCGTCACGACGAAGAATCCGCTGTCAGTGTCAGTTCTGTCGCTACATCGCGACCCCGTGCCGGCTGAGACGCTCAAGGGAACGACGAGGGCGGGCAAGCGTCGGAGCTACACCATCGCTGAATTGTCGTGCCCGACTGCATCGACCAATGGCGAAGGTCAACAGGAGGTTTGGGTCGCCCTCGGGTGGGTCGAGGCAGGATACGAGTACAGCGTGTGGATCCAACCGACTCCGCCGGGTTGTGACGGCGCTCCAGCGACCATCGACCAAGCTATTGCCTTCGCCGATTCGGTGGCGAGCTGTTCGCCGTCGTCCGACGCGGTGCAGTGCGACAAGTCCGGCAGATAGGCACACCCCGAACGCCGCATCGGCGATGCCGGATTTGCGGCGCTGCGCGTTTGAGTGGGGAGCGGGGCGATTCATTTGAACGACTTCAACTTGGCGGAGAGAGTGGGATTCGAACCCACCGAGGTTCGGCCCTCATACGCGCTCCAAGCGTGCGGGTGCGCTGCTCTCGTGTCCGTCCGGGAGCGAGCCATCGCAGTGACGCTCCGCCTGCGGTGACTGCGACCGATGGCGACGGCAATCACCTACGTGCTCGAAGGGCTTCGATGCGCGGTTACCCGTCGTCCGGTTACCGCGCGATGTCGAGCACGACCTTGCCGATGGCCTTGCCGTCGGCCACGTATTGGAGCGCCTCGGCGGCGTCGGCGAGCGCGAACGTGGCGCCGATGTGCGGTGTGGCGCGCCCCGTCGCGAGCAGCTCCAGCAGCTCGCGGTCGTTCCGCGCGAGTTCGTCAGGCGCGTGAGTCATGAAGTCGAGCATCTGGAAGCCGAGCACGTGCACACCCTTCAGCAGCACGAGGTTGAGCGGGATGCGCGGGATCGTGCCCGACGCGTAGCCGACCGTCACGAAGCGGCCGCCCCATCGGAGGGAACGCAACGCGGGCTCCGACAGATCGCCGCCCACCGGATCGATCACGACGTCGGCGCCACCCGGCAGCACCTCGCGCAGCGCGTCGCGCAACGGCCCGCGGCCATGATCGACGAGATGCCGCGCGCCGTGCGCGGCCGCCACCGAGAGCTTCTCCTGCGACGAAGCCACGGCCGTGACGGTCGCGCCGAGCACGGCACCGAGCTGCACGGCCGCGAGCCCGACACCACCACCTGCACCGAGCACCACGAGCTCTTCGCCCGGCTGCAGCACGGCGACCGAGCGCAGCACGTGGTAGGCGGTGCTGTGCGCCACGCCGAACGCGGCGGCGTGGCGATCGTCGAGTCCGGCGGGTACGCGCCGCAGTGCGCTCGCCGCGACGGTGACCTTCTCGCCGAAGGCTCCCACGAGGGTCGACCCGGACACCCGCGTGCCCACGGGCATTCCGTTGACGCCCTCGCCGACCTCGACGACGACACCTGCGAACTCGCTGCCGGGAACGAACGGCAGTGGCACCGAGATCTGGTAGCGGTTCGCCACGATCAGCACGTCGGGAAAGTTGACCGCCGCGGCGTGCACGTGCACGAGCACCTGGCCGGGTGCAAGTAGCGGCGCCGGCACGTCCTCCACCTGCACCACACCGGGCGGGCCGAATTCACGGCACATCGCGGCGCGCACGGCTCAGCGGCCCCGCCACACCGGCGCACGCTTCTCCACGAACGCCTGCGCGCCTTCGTGTGCGTCCTCGCTCGTGAACACCGTCGGCAGCAGCGCGGCCATGCGGTCGCGCGCCAGGTTGGCGTCGGTGACGCCGAGGCGCACGAGCTCCTTGATCGCGGTGACCGCGAGCGGACCGTTGCCGGCGATGCGCTCCGCGAACGCCAGCGCGCGTTGCAACAGCTCCGCAGCCGGCACGACCGCGTTGACGAGGCCGAGCTCGTACGCCCGGGCCGCGCTGATCGGGTCGCCGGTGAGCGTGAGCTCGAGCGCGACGCCGAGTGGCACCCGCGTGCCGAGGAAGATGCCCCCGCCGGCAGGGATCAGGCCGCGCTGCACCTCGGGCAGTGCGAACGTCGTGTGCTCGGCGGCGACGATCACGTCGCACGCGAGCAGCAGCTCGAAGCCGCCCGCGACCGCAGCGCCGTTCGCCGCGCCGACGAGCGGCACGCGAGCAGTTCCGTCGAGCAGGCGTTGAAAGGCGCGCCCGGCCTCGTCGTCGAGCGTGAAGCTCTCGCCGCCGCCGAACGCGCGCAGGTCCATGCCGGCGCAGAACGCGCGGTCGCCGGAGCCGGTGATCACCACGGCGCGCACCGTGTCGTCGGTTTCGGCTTCCACGACCGCGGCGCTGATCGCGCGGATGAGCGCGGGCGTGAGCGCGTTCGCGCGCGTCCGGCCGGTCGAGGCGCGCGATCAGCACGCCGCCCTCACGGGAGCACTCGAGCGGCGTCGGGTCGTTCATCGCCGCGCCATCCTGCACGATCCGCGCCCGGGCGGCGCGATCATGCGCCGTCGCGCTGCAGCAGCAGCACGCCCGACGGGGTACCGCCGCCCGAGGTCACGACGGCGGTGCGTGCACCGGCCACCTGCCGCTCGCCGGCTTCGTGGCGGAGCTGGGTGACCGCCTCGTCGACGAACCCGAAGCCGTGCGTGCGGCCCTCCGACAGCTGGCCACCGTGCGGGTTCACGGGCAGCTCGCCGTCGAGCGCGATGCGGCGGCCGCCGTCGAGCCAGTCCTTCGCCTCGCCGAGACCGCAGAAGCCGAGTGCCTCCAGCCACGTGATCGCGTTGAACGTGAAGCCGTCGTAGAGGAGCGCGAGGTCGACGTCGGCGGGTGTGAGGCGCGGTGCGCGACCACAGGTGCGCGGCCGGGCCGAGCACCTGCGGTTCGTGCGTGATCGTGTCCTGCTCCCATGAGATGCGCTCGGTGATCTGCGTGCCGACGGCATCGACGCGGATCGCCGGCTTCGGCAGGTCGGGCGCGACCGCGGCGTCGGAGACGATCACCGCCACCGACGCGTCGCACGGCACGTCGCAGTCGTACAGGCCGAACGGCGACGTGATCGGCCGTGCGCCGAGATAATCGTCCATCGTCATCGGGTTTCGGTAGATCGCGCGCGGGTTGCGGGCGGCGTTGGCGCGGCCGTTCAGCGCGATGCACGCGAGCGTGTCCTCGCGCGACGCGCCGTAGCGGTGCATGTACTGGTGCGCGTTCGTGGCGATCCAGTGCGCGGCCGACATCGCGCCGTACGGCGCGCGCCACTCGTAGAGCGGGCCCGACACTCGCCCTGCGGGCATCCCGCCGAGCCGCAGCGTGGCGTAGGTGGACTCCCACACCGTGCGGAAGCACAGCACGTGCCGGCAGAGACCGCTCGCCACCGCGAGCATGGCCGCGATCAGCGAACCGCCCGGGCCGGGTAGGTCCATGCCGCCGTTGATCCACGTGGGGTGCAGGCGCAGCGCCTCTTCGACCGCGGTCACGCCGCCCTCGCTCATGCCACCAGGCGCGGCGCCGGGATAGGTCGACAGGCCGTCGATGTCGCCGGGGGTGAGGCCGGCGTCGGCGATCGCGTCGAGGCACGCGTCGACGGTGAGCGACAGCGGGTCGCGCAGGAGGCGGCGGCCGATCGCCGAACGACCGGTGCCCGACAGCACGGCCCGATGCTCGAAGCGGTCGCGGCTCACCGGTGGGCGCGGCACCGGGCGCACCGGTTCGGGCACGCGCTCGACCGGGTCGGTTCCGCCCGTCGGCGCGAACAGGGGGATCCACACGTCGTCCTGCTGCTCGAACCGGACCGCGACCTCCTGGCCGATGTGCACGTCGTCGGGAGCGCAGTCGACGATGTTCGTGGTGAGCCGCACCGCGGGGTCGTCGGCGAGTGCGACGTTCGCGATCACGTAGGGCGGTTCGAAGCCGGGGAGCCACTGGTGCGCGTTGACCGTGAAGCCCACCACCGTCGCGCGGCCCGACATCGTGCTCGGCTCCCACTCGCGACTGCGGCACGCAGGGCAGATCGGCACCGGCGGGTGCACGAGCGTGCTGCACTCGGTGCAGCGCTGGATGCGCAGCTTGCCGTCGGCACCGGAAGTCCAGAACCATTCGTTGAACGGCGTGAGCTGGGGCAGTGGTCGCATGAGGTGCGGGCTCCGTGATGTCAGCGCGGAGTGTCGCCCGCGAGCGTGATGCGGTGCATGCGGCGCGTGTAGCCGTGGTAGTCGTTGACCGGGTTGTGCATGGCGCAGCGATTGTCCCACAGCGCGAGCGAGCCGACGTCCCAGCGGAAGCGGCACGTGAACTCCGGCCGCACCGAATGCGCGAAGAGGAACTGCAGCAAGGGGCGGCTCTCGTCCTCGGTCATGTCGCGGAACCGCGCGGTGTGCGCCACGTTCACGTAGAGCGCCTTGCGCCCGGTCTCGGGATGCGTCCGCACCACGGGGTGCTCCGACGTGTACTCGACGTCGGCGCGGCCGCCGCTGTCGCGGATGCGGTCCTCCCTCGTCTTGGACACGTCGGCGAGCGCCGAGCTGTTGACGGCGACCAGACCGTCGAGCAGGCGCTGCATGCCGGGCGACAGCGCCTCGAAGGCGGCATACATGTTCGCGTAGAGCGTGTCGCCGCCGAACGGAGGAACCTCGCGCGCGAGCAGCATCGTCGCCATCGGCGGGCAGTCGAGGTAGGTGGTGTCGCTGTGCCAGATGCCGCCGAAGTTGACCGTCTCGTGCGGCAGCTTCGTGACCGCGATGATCTCGGGGTAGCCGTCGATACCGTTCACGAACGGGTACTCGACCGGCTTGCCGATCCGCTGCGCGAACGCGAGGAACGCCTCGGGTGTGAGCGGCTGATCGCGGAAGCACACCACGAGATGCGCGAGCCACGCCGCACGGATCTCGGCCATCATGGCGTCGGAGAGGTCGGCCGCGAGGTCGACGCCGCGGATCTCGGCGCCGATCGATCCCGCAAGCGGCTGGACCTCGATCGAACCACTCACGGCGTCACCTCTGCGCGCAGCTGGGCGCGCAGGTCGACCTTGCGGATCTTGCCCGACGACGTGCGCGGGAAGTCGTCGACGACGCGCACCTCCTCGGGCCATTTCTGCCGGGCGATGCCTGCGCGCGCCAGGTGCTCACCGACCGCCGCGACGTCGACGGTGGGGGCGTCGGGCGCGACGCGCAGCAGCGCGCACGCGTGCTCGCCGAGCCGGGCGTCGGGCGCGGCGACCACTGCCACCTCGAGCACTGCCGGCATCGTCGCGATGCCGATCTCGACCTCGGCGGCGGAGATGTTCTCGCCGCCGCGGATGATCACGTCGTTGATGCGATCGGTGATCGTGAGGTATCCGTCGGCGTCGAGCACGCCCATGTCGCCGGTGCGGTACCACCCGTCGGCGTCGAATGCCGCGGTGGTGAGCGCGGGGTCGGTGTACCCCGCGCACAGGTCGGGGCCCCGCGACCAGATCTCACCGCGCTCGCCCGGCCCCACGGTGTCGCCGGCCTCGTCGAGCAGGCGCAGCTCCACGCCGGGCATCGGGCGTCCGTCGGTGCCGTGGCGCTTGGCCGGCGGGTCGTCGAACGTGCCGCCGCTCACCGACGGATGTTCGGTGGATCCGTAGGCGCGGATCAGCGTGATGCCGTGGGCCGCGGCGCGCGCCGCGAGCGCGGTGGGCACCGGCGCACCGCCGAGGCCCACCCGGCGGATGCGGCGCGCGTGCTCGGGCGTGAACCGCGGATGGTCGAGCAGGCTCGAGAGGAACACCGATGCGCCGGTGCCGGCACCCACGTCGGCTTCGAGCATTACGTCGAGCGCATGGTCGGGATCCCAGCGGTCGATGAGGTGGATGTCCTCGCCCAGGCTCATCGGTGCCAGCACCGCGCCGAGCATGCCGGTGGCGTGGGCGACCGGCGAGCCCATGAGGTTCGGCGCGCCGGTTGTGATCCACTGCTCGATGTGGGGGAGCTCGGCGAGCAGCGTGCGGTGCGTGTGCATCACGCCCTTCGGATCGCTCGTGGTGCCCGACGTGTACGCGAGCACGCACACGTCGTCCGGATCGGCCGGCACGACCTCGGTTGCGGGCGGCGCGCCGGTAACGGCGTCGAGCCATGCGACACGCTCGACCGCGCCTGCTGCTGACCGCGTCGCGTCGCCGACGACGAGGTGGAGCGCGAGCTCGCTGAGCTCTCCCTCGGCGGCACCGTCGACGAGGTCGAGGTGGTCGACATGACCGTGGCGGTCGGGTGAGATGTAGGCGCGCGCCCCGCTCTGGTCGAGGATGAAGCGCACCTCCTTCGGGCCGTAGATGTGCACGATCGGCACGAGCACGTAGCCACCGAGCGCGAGCCCGTAGAAGGCCACGACCGCTTCCCACCAGTTCGGCAGTTGGAACGCGACCGCATCACCCGGCTCGATGCCTCGCTGTTGCAGCGAGCGCACGAGCCGTTGTGCGTCGGCGTGCGCGCGTCGGCGTAGGTGCCATGCGCGGGCCGCGACCGCGACCACACGCGCACCGTGGCGCCCGGCGCGGCGCGCAGCGCTCGCTCCACCCGCTCGCCGAGCGTGTCGCCGGTCCACCAACCCGCGGCGAGGTAGCGATCCCGCAGCGCGGCGGGCACGGGCCGGACCGGCCACGGGCGGCGAACCGGAATGAGAATGGCACTAACGTAGTGCGAGAGCGTACTTTCCGCGACCCCGAGGCGGGACGGGCCGGCCAGCTTCATGCCCCACGACCACCGGTTCCACGAGCTGCGCGTCGCCGCGGTCGTCGACGAGACCGCCGACACCCGCTCGTTCGTGCTCGACGTGCCCGACGCGCTCGCGCCCGCGTTCGCCTACCGGGCCGGTCAGTACTGCACGTTCCGCGCGGTGATCGACGGGGAACCGGTCGCGCGCTGCTACTCGATGTCGAGCTCGCCCGACGTCGGAGACCCTCTGACGACCACGGTGAAGCGCGTGCCCGGCGGTCGCATGTCCAACTGGATGAACGGCGCGCTTCGCGCCGGCGACACGATCGAGGTGATGCCGCCGACCGGGCTGTTCGTGCTCACCGACCGCCGCGCTCCGGTCGTCGCGTTCGCGGGCGGTAGCGGCATCACGCCGGTGATCTCGATCGTGAAGACCGCGCTCGCCACCACCGCCCGCCCGATCGTGCTCGTGTACGCGAACCGCTCCGCCGACTCGGTGATCTTCGAGGGCGCGCTTGCCGGCCTGGAGCGCGCGCGTCGGGCGGGCGGCTCAGGGTGCACCACCATCTCGACGACGCGCTCGGCTTCCTCGACGCACCGGGCTGTGCGGCCCTTGCCGGCGACCTCGTCGACGCCGACTGCTACGTGTGCGGTCCGGGTCCGTTCATGGATACCGTCGACGCCGGGCTCGACCTGCGCGCGATCCCCGCGGATCGTCGGTTCGGCGAGCGCTTCGTCGTGCCCGACGGGCAGCGCAGCACCACGGGCGTCGAGGGCGCTGAGCAGTCCACCACGGAGACGGTCGTGATCCGCCTCGCTCGTGCCGTCCACACCTTGGAGTACCAGGCCGGCGACACCGTGCTCGAGACCGCGCGGCGTGCCGGCCTCAAGCCGCCGTTCTCGTGCGAGGCGGGCAGCTGTGCCACGTGCATGGCCCATCTCGAGGAGGGCTCGGTGCGCATGCGCGTCAACAACGCGCTCAGCGCCGAGGAGGTCGCCGACGGTTGGGTGCTCACCTGCCAGTCGCTGCCCACCAGCCCCACCGTCCGGGTCGACTACGACGCGTAGCCGGCGGTGTCGCGGCCCCGGCGCATACTCGTCGCGCAGCCTCCCTGTCATGGCAGTCCACCGCGTTTTGGCGGTGTTCCATCGGCTCAGGGGCGATGCAATGGCACCAAAACCCGCGGTCGCGGTGCTCTCGACGCTTTCGGCGCGTACCGACGGTGTGTTCCGGGGCCGCGATGCAGTGCAGCAGGGCGTCACGCGTGACCAGCTCGCCCACCTGCGCGCGCGCAGGCTGTGATCGCGCGAGTGCTCCCCGACACGTACATGCTGGCGGGCGCACGTGCGGACGCGCTGCGGATGCTTCGTGCCGCGCTGCTGTGGGCGGGCGAGGACGCCGCCGCCGCCGGACGGTCCGCCGGCCTCGCGTACGCGCTCGAAGGGGTTCGCGCGCCGTGGCCCGAGATCGTCGTTGCCCGGCGGCGCCACCCGCGCCGCGCCGGCATCGACACATCGACGAGCCGGGATCCGGCCTCGCTCATGATCCGCGCCCATCGTGGATTTCGTGTGACCGGACCCGAGGCCACGCTGGTGCGCCTCGCCGGCATGCTCGACGGAGAAGCGTTCGAGATCGCGTGCGAGGACGCGCGCCGGCGGCAGTTGACGTCGGTGCCCGCGTTGCGGGCCTACCTCGATCGCTTCGGTGCGTCGGGGCGGCCCGGTGTGGCGGTGCTGCGCGCGCTCCTCGACGAGCTCGATCCCGTGCATCCGTCACGGTCGACGCTGGAGGTGAAGACCCGGCGCCTGCTGGTCGCGCACGGCGTCACGCCGTTCGTGCGCGAGCTTCCGTTGGAGTGGCACGCTCGCACCTACTACTTCGACTTCGGGTTCCCGGTTCGGCGCACCATCCTCGAGACGAACGGGCGGCGTTGGCACGACGATCCGGTCGACTACGAGGACGACCAGGAGAAGTGGAGCGTTCCCGGTCGCCACGGGTTCAAGCTGGTGTTCGCGACGTGGCGCAAGGTCACGCGCCAACCGTCGGCGTTCGTGTCGGAAGTACGCGCCCGCGCTTGCGGCGGCGGCACCGTCAGAACGAGTCGCAGAGTGACGCGACGAAGGCTTCCGTGCGGGCCCAGGACGCGAGGCGTTCTTCGCGGTTGGAGCCCAGCGGCAGGACGCGCACCGAGAGGTCGGTGACGCCCGCGTCGCGAAAGCGCGCAAGGCGTGCGGTGATCGCCTGCTCGTCACCGCCGGCGAGCGTGTCGCCCACGTCGGTGGCGTCGCCGTGCTCGAGCAGGCGCTGGTAGTTCGGCGAGTACTCGGCGTGCCCGAGCACGACGTTGGCCCGCTCGCGCGCGCCGTCGACCTCGTCGTTGCGGCACAGCACCACTGGGATCCCGGCCACGACCCGCGGCTCGGGCCGCCCCGCGCCGGCCGCGGCCTTCGTGATACGTGGCACCACGTGGTCGCTGATCGCGCGCTCGTCGGCCATCCAGAGGATTGTGCCCGACGCCATCTCGCCGGCGATGCGCAGCATCACGGGCGCGAGCGCAGCGAGCAGGATCGGCGTGGGCAGCTCGGTGATGTCGAGCTCGTTGTGCACGCGCCAGGTGTCGTTCTCGACGTCGACGGTGCCGGGCCCGCGCAACGCGGCCTGCAACACGTCGAGGTACGCGCGCACCTGTTGCGCCGGACGCTCATACGACAGGCCGAGCATGTCCTCGACGATCCAATGGTGTGACGGGCCGATGCCCAGCGTGAGGCGGCCGTCGCACACGGCCTGGGTGGACAGTGCCTGCTGCGCCATCGCGACCGGGTGGCGGGTCTGGATCGGCACGACGGCGGTGCCGAGCTCCACGCGCGTCGTCGCGCGGCCCGCGAGCGCGAGCGCGGTGAGCGCGTCGAAGTCGCTCGGCACCTGCGGCACCCAGATCGACGCGAAACCCTCGCGCTCGGCGGTCTCCGCGGCTGCGAGCAGCCGGGAGACCTTGTCGGGCCGGTGACCCTTCTCGGGCCCGATCATCAATCCGATCCGCATGCGTGAATGATATTCTCCAAATCGGAGAGCGTGCCTCGCGAAACCGTGCGGGCGTGAGACGGAGGAGCCATGAGCCGGGTCGCGGTCGTCACGGGTGCGGCATCGGGCATGGGGCTGGCGATCGCCCGCCGTCTGGCGCAGGCGGGCAACGACGTCGCGCTGCTCGATCTCGACGGCGACGGCGCGGCGCAGGGTGCACGGGAGCTGCGCGACGGCGGCCACGCCGCGATGAGCGCCGCCCTCGACGTCAGCGACCGCGGCGAGGTCGACCGGGCGCTCGACACGGTGCGCGACGCCCTCGGTCCGATCGCGATCATGGTCACGAGCGCGGGCTTCGACCGCTTCCAGACCTTCCTCGACATCACCGTCGACGAGTGGGAACGCATGCTCGCGGTGAACCTTACCGGCACGTTCCACTGCGTGCAGGCCGCGGCGCCCGACATGCTCGCGGCGGGTTGGGGGCGCGTGGTCACGATCTCGTCGTCGAGCGCGCAATCGGGCGCGCGCCGTATGGCGCACTACGTCGCATCGAAAGGCGGCGTGGTCGGGCTCACCAAGGCGCTCGCGCTCGAGCTGGCCCCGCACGGCATCACCGTCAACACGATTCCGCCCGGTTTCATCGACACGCCGATGGCCCGCCGGGCCGAGGAGCGTGGCGACCTCCCCAGCATCGACGCGGTCGCGAAGCAGACGCCGGTGCGGCGCGCGGGGACACCCGACGACATCGCAGCCGCATGCCGCGTTCCTCTGCTCCGACGACGCGGGCTACATCACCGGGCAGCTCATCGGCGTCAACGGCGGCTGGTACTTGTGACCACGCCGCGCCTCGCGCCGTTGCCCCGCTCCCTTTGGGACGGCGACGTCGAGGCCGCGCTGCGCGGCGCGTTCCCCGAGGAGGTGGCGGATCGGTTCCTCTCCACCGGCGACGGCGCGCTCGCCGTCCCCGAGGCGATCAGCACGATGCTCCACCATCCCGACCTCGCGGGGTCGTGGCTCACGTTCAACAACGTGCTGCTCTACCGGGGCGCGCTCGACGACCGTCAGCGCGAGCTCATGGTGCTGCGCGTCGCGTGGCGCACGTCGTCGAACTACGAGTGGGCGCAGCACGTTCGGCTAGCGCCCCGTGCCGGCATCACTCCCGAGGAGCTCGATGCGATCGCGGGCCGGCGCGACGACGTACCGTTCACGCCGCTCGAGCAGGCCCTGCTCGCGGCCACCGACGAGCTGCTCGCCTCCTACCGGATCGGCGACGCAACGTGGAACGAGCTGGCGCGCCACCTCGACGAGCGGCGGCTCGTCGAGGCGGTGTTCGTCGTCGGCGCGTACGTGTGCCTCGCGATGGCGTTCAAGAGCTTCGCGCTGCGTCTCGATCCGACGCTCGACACGAGCGCGATGATGCTCCCCGAACCGTGAGGGACCGCATGGCCGACCCAGACGCCGATCCGACATCCGACGTGACCGAGCCGGCCTGGCGCCAGCGCGCGGTCTCGCGCAGTCTCGACGCGGCCCGGTCGCGTGCTGAAAAGCGCGCCAAACGGTTCCTCGACGCGGCGTTCGAGCTCATGGACGAGAAGAGCTCGACGGAGTTCACGATCCAGGAGGTGATCGACCGGTCGCAGCAGTCGTTGCGCGGTTTCTACCAGTACTTCGACGGCAAGGACGAGCTGCTGCTCGCGCTGTTCGAGGAGACGGTGCGCGAGTGCATTGACGACATCCGTGAGGTCGTCGACGCGCAGACCGACCCGGTGGGCGCGCCTCCACGCGTTCGTGATCCGGTTGCACGAGTGGTGCGAGCCGGCCGGCAAGCCCCGCAAGCGGGGCCGCCACAATCGCCGTCCGGTCTCGGAGTTCATGGTGCAGCTCGCGGTGGGCCACCCCGACCGGGTGAAGGCCGCGATGGAGCCGTTGTCGCGGCTCTTGCTCGATCTCGTCCGCGACGCGCAGCGTGGCGACCTCATCGCGGCCGGCGACCCGCACCACGCGTCGGCCCTCGTGCAGCAGACCGTGATGTACAGCTGGTTCGGCAACCGCCTCATCCAGAACCCGCGCCAGCGCCTGGGTGCCGACGAGACCTGGGAGTTCTGCCTCCGCGGCCTCGGCGGCCAACCTTGACCATGCGTCGTTTGGGTACCAAATAGCGGTCCCAAACGACGCATGGTCAAGGGTGATCGAGGTCGAGCATTCGGATCGCGTTGCCGCGCAGCACTTTGTAGCGCTGCACGTCGGTGAGGCCGGCGGTCATCTTCGCGGCCTCTTCGAGCGCGAACGGCCACGTGGTGTCGGTGTGCGGGTAGTCGGTCTCGAAGCAGATGTTGTCCTCGCCGACCTTGTCGATGGAGTCGACGCCGTGGCGATCGGTGGTGAAGCAGCCGAAGACGCGGCCGCGGTAGTAGCTCGACGGCGGTTCGGGGATCGTGACATGCGAGCCGGTCCATGCCGCGTGGTACTCCCACACGTTGTCGGCCCGTTCCAGCGCGTACGGGATCCAGCCGATCTGGCCTTCGGAGTAGGCGAGCTTCAACTGCGGGTAGCGCACGAGCACGCCCGAGAACAGGTAGTCGCCCAGCGACGCCATCGAGTTGTAGAAGCCGAGCATCGTCTCGGTGGTGGGGGGCGCGTCGGGTGAGGCGGCGGGCATCTTCGACGACGACCCGATGTGCATGCAGACGGTCGTGCGCGTCTCTTCGCACACTGCGAAGAACGGGTCCCAGTAGCCCGAGTGGATGCTCGGGAGGCCGAGATGCGTGGGGATCTCGCTGAAGCACACTGCGCGCGCGCCCCGCGCCGCGTTGCGCTGGATTTCGGCGACCGCCAGCTCCACGTCCCACAGGGGGATCAGGCACAGCGGGATCAAGTGCCCGCCGGACTCTGCGCACCACTCGTCGATCATCCAATCGTTGTAGGCCTGCACGCACGCGAGGCCGAGCTCGTGGTCGTGGCCCTCGAGGAACGTCTGGCCGCAGAAGCGCGGAAACGTGGGGAACGCGAGCGATCCGTCGACGCCGCTGGCCGCGAGGTCGTCGACCCTCGCCTTGGGCTCGTAGCAACCCGGCCGCATCTCGTCGTACGTGATCGCCGCGAGCACCAGCTTCGAACGATCGAAGCGCGTGAGATCGCCGTCGGGCGTCGCGTCGAGCGGGATCGTGACGTGACGCTTGTGGAGATAGGTGAAGCGGTCCTCGTACACCCAGTAGTCGCCCCACATGCCGTCGTCGCTCATCTCTTGCCTGTACGACGCGCCGCCCTGCAGTGCCATCGCGCCCCAGCGCGCACGTTCGATGCGCGGGCCCATCGCGCGCAGCTTTGCGGGCAGACGGTCCTGCCAGAGGTGCGCGGGTTCCACCACGTGGTCGTCGACGCTGATGATCCGGGGAAGCGAGCTGATGTCGGGTACTTCGCTCACGGGTCTCCTCCGAGCGGATCGTGCTGGTGGCCGGAGTCGAAGCCGCCATGCTTGCGCATGAACGTGGTGGAGCGCCGGTAGATGCGCCACCCTTCGCCAGTGCGCCGGTACTCGTCGTTGTACCAACCAAGGCGCATCGCGTGTGTGGTCTGGTCGATGAACACGAAGTGCTGTACGCCTGACGCGCGGTCGGTGTCGCGCTCGTCGAAGTCGACGACCGGCATGTTGCCGATGAACTGGCCCCGCGGCGCAGCTTCAAGCAGAGCGGGAAAGCGTTCGAGTGTGTACGGCGTGCCGAAGGCGTTGTACTCGCCGTCGGATGTGAACACGTCCAGCCAGCGGTCCTGCACGACCTTGCTCGTGAGCATCATGTAGCGCGCGCACAAGGCGTGCAGCTCGACGAGATCAGCGGTGCGATCGCCGCTCATTCGCCGTCGACCTCGAGGTCGAGGTCGAGGTAGAGGCGGCGCAGGCCCCGCAGGATGTAGGTGGGCGCGTACTCGTAGCGACGCGTGTCCGCTGGTCCGTGGTGCAACTCCGAGACGCGGATATCGCGTGTGCGATCGAGCAGTCGCTCGACGGCGACGCGGCCTTCGGCGCGGGCGAGGGGAGCACCCGGGCATGTGTGCGCACCGTGCCCGAACGCGAGGTGGCTGCGCGCGTTGGCGCGCGTCGCGTCGAAATCGGCCGGGCACTCGTAGCGGCGCGGGTCGCGGTTGGCAGCGGCGTTCACCAGCATGATGGTGGAGCCGGCCGGTACGTCGACCCCGCCGATCGTCGTGGCCACACGCGACAAGCGGAAGTCGCCCTTCACCGGGCTCTCGATCCGGAGCGACTCCTCGACGAAGTTCGGCACAAGGCTGCGGTCGTCGCGTAGCGCCTGCTGCAGCTCGGGCCGTTCGCCGATCAGCTGCAACGAGGCGGCGAGCATGCGCACGCTCGTCTCCTGGCCCGCCGCGAACAGGTTCGCGGCGATGCGCACCACGTCGATCACCTCCGGCGTCGATCCGTCAGGGAACTTCGCGGTGGCCAACCCGGTCATCACGTCGTCGCTCGGTGCTTGCCTCCGGTCGTCGATGTACGCGGTGAACTGCTCGTAGAGGAACTCGAGCGGCGAGTGCTTCAGCCCGTCGTCGTCGAGGCTGCCGAGCGAACCCGTGTTGCGCCGGCCGACCGCGAGGCCTTCACGGAAGCGGTCGTGGTCGTGCTCCGGAACGCCGAGCAGATCAGCGACCACGAGCATCGCGAACGGTTGGGCGAAGCCGGCGATGTACTCGCGATCGCTTGACGCGAGGAACTCGTCGATCTGCTGATCGGCGAGCCGCCACATGAACGCTTCGTTCTCCTTGAGTCGCTTCGGTGTGATCAGCCGCATGAGCAGGGCGCGGTGGTCGGTGTGCAGCGGCGGGTCGAACGTCGGCAACTGGTCGCTGAAGGGCAGAGCGTCGCGGTGCGCGTCGATGAGTGTGCTGACGTCGTCGGCGGCCACGTCGTCGCCGGTGAGCGGTACGGGAAAGCCCGGGAACGGACCCGTGACCGCATTGCACGACGAGAATCGCGCCGGATCGTTGTAGATGGTGACCGCTTCTTCGTAACCGGTGACCATCACCACGCCGTGGTGCGGCTCACGCGCGACCGGGCAACGGCTCCGGAGGTGCTCGTAGTAGGGATACGGGTCGTCGATCAACTCGTCGCCGCGAAAGAAGTCGGCTGCGTCGAGATTGTCGATGTCAGGCACGTCGCTCCACTTGTGAGTATTGCGTTCCCATTCTAGGAGAGTAGGGTTTCCGTCGCAATGCCGCACCCCCGCACACCGCAGCCGCCGATCTTGTTGCGTGCCGCTCGACTGCTCGACGTGGCGCGCGGTGAGTACGTCACGCCGGGAACGGTGCTCGTCGACGGCGAGCGCATCGTCGACGTCGCGCCCGCGACGCTGCCCGACGGCGTGCGTGAGATCGATCTCGGCGACCTGACGCTCCTGCCCGGGCTGATGGACATGGAGGTCAACCTGCTGCTCGGCGGGC
The DNA here is from genome assembly GCA_963716525.1 of uncultured Actinomycetes bacterium. Lineage (GTDB taxonomy): Bacteria > Actinomycetota > Acidimicrobiia > IMCC26256 > PALSA-610 > JBBREP01. Next base: position 4,480,942 of record OY970315.1, on the reverse strand, counting down.
CGAACCACGAGAGCCCGCTCAACGCGGTGCAGGACGATCCCGCGCTGCGCACGCTGCGCGCCGTCGCCAACGCGCGCCGCACGCTCCGCTCCGGCTTCACGACCGTACGCAACCTCGGCTTGTTCATCCAGACGAACGGCCTGCTGCTCGACGTGGCGCTGATGAAGGCCATCGACTTCGGTTGGTTCGAAGGGCCGCGCGTCGTGCCGGCCGGACACGCGATCTGCCCCACCGGCGGCCATCTCGATCCCACGATGTTCCAGGCACTCGCGCCGCACCTCATGCCGCTCACCGTGGAGGAGGGCATCGCCAACGGCGTGAGCGAGGTGCGTAAGGCCGTCCGCTACCAGATCAAGTACGGCGCCAAGCTCATCAAGGCGTGCGCGTCGGGCGGCATCATGTCGCACACCGGTCCGGCCGGCGCGCAGCAGTACTCCACCGAGGAGCTCGCCGCGATCGCCGACGAGGCGCATCGGGCCGGGCTCAAGGTGGCCGTGCACGCGCACGGCGACGCCGGGATCCGCGCCGCGGTCGAGGTGGGCATCGACTGCATCGAGCACTGCTCGCTCGCGAGCGAGGAGACACTCGATCTGATGGTGGAACGGGGCACGTTCCTCGTGGCCACGACGTACTTGGCCGACGGCATGGACGTGTCGCGCGCGGCCCCCGAGTTGCAGGCGAAGGCGGCCGAGGTGTTCCCGAAGGCCCGCAAGACCATCAGCCGCGCGATCGACAAGGGCGTGAAGGTCGCGTGCGGCACCGACGCGCCGGCAATCCCGCACGGGCGCAACGCCAAGGAGCTCGTGGCGCTCGTCGACCGCGGCATGACGCCGTTGCAGGCGATCCGGGCCGCCACCACCGTGTCGGCGGAGCTGATCGACGTCGACGACCGGGGCCGGATCGAACCGGGTCTGCTGGCCGACATCGTGGGGGTGCCGGGCGATCCGCTCGAGAACATCGCGGTCACCGAGCAGGTGCGCTTCGTGATGAAGGGCGGCGACATCCACCGCCACGACCAGGTGCCCTGAAAGGCCTCGCGTCAGGCGAGCGGGTCAGATGGCGGGTTCGTGGACCGCGTCGATGCTCGCGGCACCGCTGTCGGGCACGCGTGGCTGGCGCCACGCCTCGACCGGGAACGACACCGTGACGAGCGCGCAGCACAGCCACAGCAGGCGCTTGGCCGGCTCGGGCATCGAGTCGTCGTACGGGAACTGCTCGATGTACGCGAGCGCGTCGTCGACGCGCGGGAACGCCGCGTCGTAGAACGCCTGGAGCTCGGCCATCGTGCTGTCGTAGCGCTTGTCGTAACGAGCGCGCTCACCCCATAATGCCCAGTCGCTGAACGGCTCGAGGTCGGCGAACTCCGCGGGCAGCACGCTCATCGCCCGTTCTCCTGGGTTGACTGCTGGTACTCGCCGACGTAACGGTGCGCGGTGCGGTGCAGGTGCCGGATGAGGATCTCCTGGTCGTTCAGCGGGAACGCCGTCACCGGCGTGTGGGCCTCGAGCATCGTCTGCGTCGCTTCGAGTGTGTTGCCGTCCTGCAGGCCGTACTCCTTGAACGACACGACGGCGTACTCCTGCGCGAGCCGTTCCCGGGCGTTCGCCGGCGGCTTGAAGTAGCACGTGCCTTCGAAGATGTGGGTGTTGTACGACGTCGGCCAGTAGTGGTACGTGAGCACCCAGTTCGGCTTCCAGATCAAGATCATGAAGTTGGGGAAGAACACGAAGCTGTCCTGACCCCAGCGCTTGTGACGCGCCGGGTTCACGCCGGGCGGCATCTCGGTGAGACCGATGTCGGGTGCGTCCCACGGGCCGAACAGGCCGCTGCGGAGCTTGCGCTCCATCGGCTTCACCATGCTCAGGTCCTTCGGCGGCGAGATGCCGCCCCACGACGACACCATGCCGTGCGGTCCGTCGATGCCGTACGCCAGTGCCTCGTAGCCGTACCCCGCGACCTTCGCGGCTTCGTCGGGCTGGTACTGGCCGGAGTGCAGGATCGGTGCGTGGTAGAACTCCGCGAACGCGTCGATGAACAGCTTCCAGTTGCTCTTGACCTCGGCCCGGTAGCGGTGCACCTGCGTGAGCTCGTGGAACGGGTAGCCCTCGAGGCCCTTGCCGAGCTCGCCGAGATACTCGTGGAGTGACGCCGTGTCGGTGTCGTCGAAGTTGACGAAGATCCACCCTTCCCACACCTCGCAGCGCACGGAAGCGAGGCCGTAGTCGGCCTTGTCGAGGTCGAAGAACTCCTCTTCCTGCTGCACGAACGTGAGGTTGCCCTCGAGGTCGTAGCGCCACGCGTGGTACTTGCACTGGAACTGGCGGCACGCGCCGCTCGTCTCGTCCTGCGGGTAGTCCTGCCACACGAGCTTGTTGCCACGGTGGCGGCAGATGTTGTGGAAGGCACGGACCTCGTCGTCGAGGCCGCGGACCACCACGATCGACGTCCCCGCCGCGTCGATCTCCCTCGTGAAGTAGCTGCCCTTGCGCGTCAGCTGCTCGACGCGCCCCACGTTCAGCCAGGTACGGCGGAAGATCGCCGCCCGCTCGAGCTCGTAGAACTCCGGGGATGTGGAGTCGGCGTAGGAGACCGGATCGGTGCCGAGCTCGGGGTAGTGCTCGGTCCAGCTGCCCTCGGCCGGCTTGGGGTAGTGCGGCATCAGGTGCTCCTCGCGTGCGTGCCCCTACGCGTGTGCGTTCCTACGCGTTCCTACGCGTCGGGCGGGGTCCTCGCGTCGGGCGTGACCCCGACGGTAGCATGAATCTCCAAAAAAGAGAAGGGCGTTTCCGCCCGGTTTCAGCGGGCGGATCGGCTGCGGTCACAGCTCCACCAGTGCCGGCACGCGGCGCGACGCGAGCAGCATGCGGCCCAGCTCCCGCGTGACCGTGTCGGCCGATCCGAACAGCCCGTCGAGCACGATCGTGCGCTTGAGGTGACGGTGGAACGGATGCTCGGTGGTGAAGCCGATCCCGGCGAGCACCTGCTGGGCGTGTGCGCCGACTGTGCGCGCGGTGCGGCCCGCGGCGGCCTTCGCCAGCGCCGCGGTCTCGGGCCCGGGCTCGTCGGCGGCGACGAGCAGCGTGGCCTCGAGCGCCTCCACAGCCACGAGGGACTCGGCGAGCCGGTGGCGAACGGCTTGGAAGCGCGCGATCGGACGCCCGAACTGCACCCGCGCCAACGCGTGCTCGCGCGCGAGCGCGAGCATCGTGCGACACGCGCCGGCAGTCTCGTGCGCGAGCGCGCGGCGGGCGAGCGCGACCGCGCCGTCCCACGCGCCGGCGGCGACGTCGACGGCCACCGCGTCGCGGATCCGGCCGCCGTCGACGAGCACCCGGTGCAGTTGTGCCTCGGGGTCGATGCCGCGCGCCGGTGCCACGGCGGCCGCACCGATCGGCAGCATCCACGCACCGCGGCGCCACACCACGAGCAGCTCGGACGCCACGGCCGCGCGGGCCGACAGCAGGCCCGCAGCTTCGCCGTCACCGGCAACTGCCGACGCGCCGAAGCGGGGGAGCAGCACTGCGAGGTCGGCGCGCGGCGAGATGCCCAGCGCGTGCAGCACGACGTCGTCGAGCACCGAGGCGCGCGCGCCGCTGCGGCCGAGCTCGGTGAACACGATCGCGATCGCGGCGTCGGGCTCGGCCGCGAGCATCTCCGACCAGCCGAGCGCCGTGAGCACCGCGATGTCGTCGCCCGGCCCCTCCGTGGCGGCCAGCGCGTCACGAACCGTCCGCGCGAGGAGCGCGCGCTCGCCGGAATCCATTATTCCTCGTCCCCGAGGTCGAGCAACCGGCGGGCGATGATGTTGCGCTGCACCTCGGCGGTGCCGCCGTAGATCGTCGCGGCACGTGAGTAGAGGTATTCGCGCCGCCAGAGGTCGGCCTCGGCGCCGTCGTCGAGCGCGATCGTCTCGGGGAGGAGCCGGCGGGCGGCGTCGTAGAGCGCCTGCTCGGCCGTGGCTACGAGCACCTTGTCGATCGAGGTCTCGGCGCCGAGCACCGCACCGTCGTCGAGGCGGTGCTGGGTGGCCCGTGAGCGCGACCGCAGGGCGTGGAGCTGTACGAAGACCTCGCCGACGATGTCGGCGTTGCGGTCGTCGGGCCCGTTGCGGCCGTCGGGGTCGTTGCGGCCGTTGGGGTCGACACTTGCCAGGAGGCGCTGCAGCCGCTCGTAGAGGTACGCGATGCGCTGCCAGAAGCATGAGGAGCGTTCGTAGGGCAGGATGCTCATCGCCACCTTCCAGCCCCCGTGGAGCTCACCGATCATCCGGTCGGCGGGCACGACGACGTCGTCGAAGAACACCTCGGCAAACTCGCGCTCGCCGTTCAGCATCTCGATCGGTGCGACCGTGATGCCCGGCGTGTCCATGTCGACGAAGAACGCGGTGATGCCGCGATGGCGCGACTCCTTCGTGCCCGTGCGTGCGAGCAGCACGCACCGGTCGGAGTACTGCGCGAGGCTCGTCCACACCTTCTGGCCGTTGACGATCCACTCCGCCGCGTGCGCGGCGCCCCCTTCGACATCGGGGACGGCCCGGCACTGCAACGCGGCCAGATCGCTGCCGGTGCCCGGCTCGGAGAAGCCCTGGCACCACATCTCCGCGCCCGACAGCAGGCGGGGCACCATCTCGGCCGCGAGGCGCGGCGGCGCGAAGTCGATGATCGTGGGTGCGAGCACCTCGATGAGCGAGAACAGCCCCGGATCGGCGAGGCCACGCGCCGCGAGCGCGGCGCCCACCTCGGTGCGCAGCAGCGGTGAGCCGCCGAGCCCGCCGACCCGCTCGGGCCAGCCCTGCCGCATCCAGCCCGCGTCGTACAGGGCCGACTTCACGCGCTGCATCTGCGCGATCTCGTCGTCGAGCGTCCCCGGCGGCTCGAACCTGGGCGCGAGGTCGTCGCGGTGCGCGTCGAGCCATGCGTGGAGCTCGGCGCGGAACGGTCCGATGCGGCTCGCGCTCATGGCCGCACGCGCGCGATGAGAACGTCGCACCCGTTTGTCGAGAGAGCCATTCTCGCATACGGTAACCGGCGTGACGACCTGGCACGAAGAGCAGCTGCTCGTCGACGGCGCGCTCGTTCCCGCCGCGACCGGCGGTGTGTACGCCACGATCGATCCCGCCACCGAGGAGCGCCTCGGCGTGGCGGCCGACGCGACCGTCGAGGACGTCGATCGGGCGATCGCGGCGGCGCGGCGCGCGTTCGACGACACCAACTGGTCGCGCGACCGCGACCTGCGAGTGCGCTGCCTGCGCCAGCTGCACGCCGCGCTCGTCGAGCGGGCCGACGACCTGCGCCAGATCCTCGTGGCCGAGGTGGGCGCGCCCCTCCAGATCACCTACCAGGCCCAGCTCGACGGACCCACCGAGGTGGTCCGCTGGTACGCCGATCTGCTCGACCACTACGACTTCGTCGAGGACCTCGGTGCCCGCGAGGCGTTCGGACTGCAGAACCACCGGTGGATCGAGAAGGAGGCGGCAGGGGTCGTCGCCGCGATCACGGCGTACAACTATCCGGTCCAGCTCGCGCTGGCGAAGCTGGCGCCGGCGCTCGCCGCGGGGTGCACGGTGGTGCTCAAGGGCGCGCCCGACACGCCCTGGTCGACGCTGGCGCTCGGTCGCCTGATCGCCGAATCCACCGACATCCCGCCGGGCGTCGTCAACGTGGTCACGGCGTCGGGCAACGAGGTCGGGGTGCGGCTGAGCACACATCCCGATGTCGACGTCGTGTCGTTTACCGGCTCCACTGCCGTTGGGCGCAGCATCATGGCCGCCGCGAGCGCGACGGTGAAGCGCGTGTTCCTGGAGCTCGGCGGCAAATCCGCCTTCGTGTTGCTCGACGACGGCGATCCGGCGCTCGCGGCGATGTTCTGCTCGTTCGCCGCGGTGTCGCACTCCGGGCAGGGCTGCGCGATCACGTCGCGTCTGGTGGTGCCGCGCTCGCGCTACGACGACGCAGTGGAGGCCGCGCGGGGTGTGCTGGAAGGCGTGGTCTACGGCGACCCCTCCGATCTCGGCACGATGATGGGCCCGCTCATCAGCGCACGCCAGCGCGAGAAGGTGGCCGGTTACGTCGACCGCGCGGTCGCGGCCGGGGCGAAGGCGGTCATCGGCGGCCACGCCCCTGCTCACCTCGAGCGCGGGTACTTCTACGAGCCGACCCTGCTCGCGGGCGTCGACGAGAACGCGGAGGTCGCGCAGGACGAGCTGTTCGGCCCGGTGCTCGTGGTGCTACCGCACGACGGCGACGACGACGCGGTGCGCATCGCGAACAACTCGATCTACGGCCTGTCGGGCTCGGTGATGAGCGCCGACCGCGATCGGGCGCTCGCGGTCGCGCGGCGCATGCGTTGCGGCACGATGAGCGTCAACGGCGGCATCTACTACGGGCCCGACGCGCCGTTCGGCGGCTACAAGCAGTCGGGTATCGGTCGCGAGATGGGCGCGGCAGGGCTCGACGAGTTCCTGGAGCGCAAGACCTTCGCGGAGCCGGCTTGACCCTGCGGGTCGTCCAGTGGGCTACGGGCAACATCGGCACGCGAGCGCTCCGCGCCGTGATCGAGCATCCCGCGCTCGAGCTCACCGGCGTGCTCGTGTACGACCCGGCGAAGGAGGGCGTGGACGCCGGTGTGCTGGCCGGTGTCGATCCCGTCGGGGTGGCGGCGACCACCGACAAGGATGCGATCCTCGGACTCGGCGCCGACTGCGCGCTCTACATGCCGCGAGCGCTCGACGCCGACGACCTCGTGAGGCTGCTCGGGTGCGGCACCAACGTCGTCACCACGTGCGGGGAACTCCACGACGGCGGCCGCCCGCTTGGCGCGCGGCGGGCCGAGGTGGTCGATGCGTGCACGCGCGGTCGGGCGTCGGTCTACGCCACCGGCAGCAGCCCCGGGTTCATCACCGACGCGCTTCCGTACGCGTTGCTGTCGCTGCAACGGCACGTCGACCGGATCGAGATCGACGAGTTTGCCGACCTCTCGCGCCGCGACTCGCCGCACCTGCTGTTCGAGATCATGGGTTTCGGCCGGCCGCCGGCGCCCGGCGATCCGCGGCGGGTCGCGGCGCTCGTCGGCGCGTTCGCGCCCGCGCTCACCACGCTCGCCCGGGCCGCCGGCCGGCCCGTCGACGATTGGAGCGGCCGCGGTGAGCTCGCCCTCGCGCGAGCGGCGACGACGATCGCCGCGGGGCGGATCGAGGCCGGCACCGTCGCCGCCCAGCGGACGACGATCGTCGGCCGCAGCGACGGCGACGAGGTCGTGCAGTTCCGTCCCACCTGGTATTGCACCGCCGACGTCGATCCGGCGTGGGAGCTGCAAACGACCGGCTGGAGGGTCCGCCTGCACGGCGACGCCCCACTCGACGTGCGGCTCGACTTCCCGGTCGCAGCGGACGACCTCGCCACCTCGACGCCGGCGTACACCGCGAACCGGCCGGTCAACGCGGTTCCCCATGTGTGCGCGGCCCTGCCTGGCATCCTTGCCTCCGCCGACCTGCCGCCGCTGACCCCGGCGGGCCGACCATGATGAAGCCGTTCCGGGCCATGTGCCGTACCAAGGAGAAGTGATGTCACTGTTCGACGCATTCCGCTACGACGGCAAGCGCGCGGTCGTGGTCGGCGGCGCCTCCGGCATGGGTGCGGCCGTCGCGCAGCTCGTGCTCGACGCGGGTGCCGAGGTCGTGGTCATGGATTACGCCGACGTGACGCTGCCGGGCGCGACGGCGGTGCACGTGAACATGGGCGAGCGCGAGTCGATCGACGCCGCAGTCGAACAGTGCGGCGGCCCGGTCCACGCGCTGTTCTCGTGCGCGGGTGTCGCCGACGGCACGCCGGGCATCGAGAAGATCAACTTCATCGGGCACCGCCACATGATCGGGCTCCTGCAGCAGCGCGGCGCGCTCCCGAAGGGCAGCGCGATCGGCTTCATCTCCTCGGCGGCGGGGCTCGGCTGGGAGGCGAACCTTCCTGTGCTCAACGAGTACCTCGACACACCCGACTTCGACAGTGCGGCGCAGTGGATCGAAGCGCACAAGGACGCCGACTACATGATGTCGGGGTACATGTGGAGCAAGCAGGCGATCTGCGCGTACGTCGCGCGTGAAGCGATGCGCTTCCTCCAGCAGGGCATCCGCATCAACGCGATCTGCCCGGGCCCCACCGACACGCCACTCGCGCGCGCCAACGCCGACATGTGGCTCGGCTTCGGCGCCGACTACCGGGCCGAGGTCGGTGTGGAACCGTCGACGCCGCTGGAGCAGGCTTACGCGCTCGTGTTCCTGTGCAGTGCGGCCGCTTCGGTGATCGCGGGCCAGACCCTGATCACCGACTCGGGCTACTTCCCGTCGGGCATCACCGGTTCCTTCCCCGCTGCCACACCGGTCGCGCAGTTCCTGCTCGGACGCATGTGAGCCCAGGGTGACCGCCGAATCCTCGCTCCACGACCTGTACTACGACCCGTACGACTTCGAGATCGACGCGGATCCGTATCCGGTCTGGAAGCGGCTGCGTGACGAGGCGCCGCTCTACTACAACGAGCAGTACGACTTCTTCGCGCTCAGCCGCTTCGCCGATGTCGAGCAGGGCCTGATCGACTGGCAGACGTACCGCTCGGGGCGCGGCTCGATCCTCGAGCTCATCCGGGCCGACTTCGAGGTGCCGTCCGGCCTCGTGCTGTTCGAGGATCCGCCGGCGCACGACGTGCACCGAGGGTTGATGTCGCGCGTCTTCACCCCGAAGAAGATGCAGGCGATCGAGCCGCAGGTGCGCGAGTTCTGCGCGCGCACGCTCGACCCGCTCGTGGGATCGGGCCGCCTCGACTTCGTGCGCGACCTCGGCGCGCAGATGCCGATGCGCGTCATCGGCATGCTGCTGGGAATCCCCGAGCAGGACCAGGAGGCGATCCGCGACCGGCTCGACGAGGGGTTGCGGCTCGAATCGGGCGAGCAGGCAGGCGCGGGCACCGCGGCTGCGGTCACGGCCGAGAACAGCGCGGCGATGTTTGCCGACTACGTGGACTGGCGTGCCCAGCATCCGTCCGACGACCTGATGACCGAGCTGCTCACGGCCGAGTTCGAAGACGAGACGGGCACGGTCCGCCGCCTTTCGCGTGACGAGGTGCTCACGTACGTGAACCTCATCGCCGGCGCGGGCAACGAGACCACGAACCGCCTCATCGGCTGGACCGGGAAGGTGCTTGCCGAGCATCCCGACCAGCGGCGGACGGTCGCCGCCGACCGCTCGCTGGTGCCGGCGGTGATCGAGGAGGTGCTGCGCTTCGAGCCGCCGTCGCCGGTGCAGGCGCGCTACGTGGCGCGCGACGTGGAGCACTACGGGCGCGCGATCCCCGAAGGCAGCGTGATGCTCCTGCTCAACGGGGCCGCGAACCGCGACGACCGCCAGTTCACCGACGGCGACCGTTTCGACATCCGTCGCGAGGCCGGGCACCATTTGAGCTTCGGTTACGGGCTGCACTTCTGCCTCGGTGCCGCCCTCGCCCGCCTCGAGGGCCGCATCGCCCTCGACGAGGTGCTACGCCGCTGGACCGACTGGGAGGTCGACTACGACAATGCCGTGCTGGGTCACACGTCGACCGCACGTGGGTGGGAGAAGCTCCCCGTGCGCGCGAGCTGAACCGGTCGAGAGGCGCTGAACGACATGCACAACTTCGTCGGGGGGCTGACCGACGGCGTCGCGTACGGCTCGGTGTACGCGCTGCTCGCGATCGGGCTCGTGCTCGCGTACAAGACATCGGGCGTGTTCAACATCGCGTTCGGCGTGCAGGCCTACGCGTCGGGTGCGCTCTACTACGTGCTGCACACCAAGCACGGTGTCAACGCGATCCCGTCGTTCGTCGTCGCGGTCATCGTGCTCGCGCCGCTGATCGGGGTGGTGCTCGATCGCCTCCTCTGGCGATGGCTGCGGAACGCGTCGGAGATCGCCCGGCTCGTCACCGCGACCGGTCTCCTCGTGGCGATACCTGGTGTGGTGCAGCTGAAGTTCGACCAGACGGCCGCCACCGGCTCGAAAGGGATCGTGCCGAGCGGCGACACGGTCTACTCGTTCGGTGCCATGAACCTCACCCGCGACCAGATCGCGATCATCGTGGTGACCGCGCTCGTCGCTCTCGGGCTCATGGTGGTGTTCCGCTACACCGCGGTGGGGTTGCGCATGCAGGCGGTGGTGGAGAGTCCGCGCATGGCCGAGCTCTCCGGTGTGAACAGCGCGCGGGTGAGCGCAGGGGCATGGATGCTCACGAGCTTCGTCGCCGGCCTCGCCGGTGTCCTGCTGCCGCAGATCACGGGTGGCCAGGTGGTCGACGTGTACTACACGACGCTCGTGTCGGCGGCGATCGTCGCCGCGGTGCTCGCCGGCCTCACCAGTGTCCCGGTCGCGCTCGCGGCCGGTCTCGGCCTCGGCATCCTGCAGGAGTGGTTGAACCGCTTCTTGCCCACGAACAGCGTGGTGGCGAGCAACGTCCGTCCCGGGTTGCCGTTCATTGCCCTGTTCCTGGTGCTCGCGCTCGATCCACGGCTACGCCACCGGCGGGGCACCACGGATCCTCTCGCCGGCGTCGATCCACCGCCGCCGGCAGCCGTCGCGTCGACGCGCACGCGCCACGCGACGCTCGCCACGCGAGCCTTCTGGTCGGTCGCAGGCCTCGTCTACCTCTACTACGTGATGTTCCACGGCAACGCGAGCGTGCGCGACGACGCGATCCGGATCGCGATCTTCTCGATCATCTTCTGCTCGATCGTCGTGATCACCGGCCTCGGTGGACAGCTGTCGTTCGCGCAGGCGACGTTCGCGGGAATCGGTGCCGCCGTGAGCTCGCAGCTCGCGAGCCAGCAGGGCATGTCGGTCATCGCGACGATTCTCATCGGCGCGGTCGTCACCGCGTTCCTTGGCATCGTCGTGTCGTTGCCCTCCCTGCGGCTCGGCGGCATCTTCCTCACGCTGTTCACGTTCGCATTCGCGCTCGCGTTCGAGAACGTCTTTCTGAAGTTCGGCTGGGTCACGGGCGGTATCTTCCCGGAACCGTCGCCCCGCCCGAAGCTCGGCACCATCGACTTCGGCCACGACCGCACCTTCCTGGTGCTGTGCATCGTGTTGCTCGCACTCGTGTCCGCGGTTGTGGTGCTCGCGCGCGACGGCACCACGGGCCGGTATCTGCACGCGGTGCGGGCGAGTGAGGTGGGTGCCGCCTCGATCGGTATCAGCTCGACGCGCGCGCGCCTTGTGAGCTTCGGGCTCTCGGCGGGCATCGCCGGCCTCGGCGGCGGTCTGCTCACGAGCTACGAAGGGCACTACACCGCGAGCGACTGGCAGACGTTCGTGGGCCTGTTCTGGGTGGTGATCGTGGTGACGCTCGGCGCCCGCACCATCGAAGCCGCGATCCAGGCCGCGTTCGCGTTCGTGCTGTTCCAAAAGCGCGTGCTGCCCGTTTGGATCCCGTACATCCTCGACCACGTGCAGCCCTGGCACCACTTCGCCCAGGTGCCGGTCTCGGTGCAGTACATGTTGTTCGGCCTCGGAGCGCTCACGTTCGCGCGGCATCCCGAAGGGATCCTCGAGTACAGCAAGCGCCGCACGGCTGCGCTCGGCGACCGCCTCCGAGGCCGCGGTCCCGACGACACCGCCTCGGAGTCGCCCGCGCCGTCGCCGGCGAGTGCCACGGTCTGACACGCGGCGTGCGGCGTGCGGCGTGCCCGCGTGGTGCACGCCGGTCGTATCGCTTCAGCGGCCTTCGAAGCGCGGCGCGCGTTTCTCGCCGAAGGCGGCGAGCCCTTCCTTGAAGTCGGGTGACCGGGAGCTGAGCTCCAGCGCGTTCGCCTCGGCCTCCATCGCGTCGGTCAACGACGTCGCGAGGCCGCGCTGGATGCAGCGCTTCGTGAGCCCGAGCGCGACCGTCGCCGCGCTCGACAGCTCGGCGACGAGCTGATCGACCGTGGTGTCGAGGGCATCGTCGGGCACGGCGCGATAGATCATCCCCGCGCCGGCGGCCTCGCGGCCGGTGAGTGGGTGCCCGAGCATGAGCAGTTCCTTGGCGCGCGCGACGCCGACGAGGCGCGGCAGCAGCCACGTGGCGCCGCTATCGGGGCTGAAGCCGCGCGTGACGAACGGCTCCCAGAACCGGCTCGTCTCCGATGCCACCGTGAAGTCGGCTGCCAGCGCGAGCTGGCAGCCGAGCCCGGCCGCCCAACCGCGGACCGCGCACACCACCGGTAGCTGCACCTCGAGCAGCAGTTCGATGAGGCGGTGCGCCTGGACCGGTACCCGCCGCTGGATGCTGCCGGTACGCGGCCGCGCCGCATCGCCGCGGTTGCGCGCCACCCAGTCGGCACCGGTGCAGAAGTCGTCACCGGCGCCCCGCAGCAGGACCACGCGCAGCGATTCGTCGACCGCGGCTCGTTCCAGCGCTTCGACGGCGCGCCGGATACCGCCGTCGTCGAGCGCGTTCTTCGCGCGCCGGGCGGTCGAGCTCGATGTGCAGCACGGAGCCCGTGGCGGTCACGGTCACGCCCGAGTTCTCGTCGTTCACCATCCTGGTGACCTCCTGGTGCAGCCCGCGGGTGAGTGAGGGGAGAGCTCAGTATGGGGAAGAGCCGCCGGCTTCCTGGCCGGCGCACTGGAAGTCGTGGAGCATCGTCCAGCGGTAGATCACCGTGCCGCTCTGGCTGCCGACGCAGCCGAGCGCGCCGTACAGGGAGGCCGGGGCCTTCCACAGCGCGGTGAAGACCGGTACCGGCGCGGCCGCGGGGTTGCTCGGCCAGTTGCGCCGGTGAAAGTTGTCGTGCACCGGCGCGATCCCGAGCGAGCTGGGCTCGCGACCGGCATAGCTGTCCTGGGCCGCGATCATGTACTGGCAGCCCGAGTACGGGTCGGGTTCGCTCGGTGTCGGCATCGCCGTGGGGTTCGGGTCGCACACCTCGGTGGAAGGATGCGCGGGGTAGTAGTAGAAGCCGTTCGAGTGAATGTCGACGGCTGACACGTCGAACGTGATGTCGTCGGGCATGATCCGGTCAGGATCGGAATCGCGCCCGCTCGGGAAGTTCGCACGGGTTCGGTGACCTTCCTGCACCTTGATGCCTTCGAGGTTGCCGATGAGCAGATTGTGGCTGAACGACACCTCCGACGCCTCGTACAGCAGCATCCCGACGTGCCGGTTTCCGTCGAAGGTGTTGGCGGTGATCGTGACCCGCGCCGAGATCTCGTACATGATGCCGTGCCACACGTTGGCGGTGAACGCGTTGTGGGCGACGTAGCCGCCGTACGACGAACGGTCGAACCAGAGGCCGATGCCGTTGTTCTCGACGAAGCGGTTGTCGGTGACCGTCGCGTCGTGTACGGACAGCAACTTCGCTGCGCCGGGCTCGATGGCGAAGTCGGCGTAGTTGTTCCGGTAGAAGAGCGAGTGAGAGATCACGATGCCGTCGGAATCGACCGAGTCGAGGCCGAGCTCGCCGTTGTGGTCGAACACCGACGTGTCGATCACCACACCGGCGCCGGCGACCGGTGTCTGCGAAGCCGGTACGTCGCCGTGCGTCTTGATCGCGCGCACCGAATTGAACGAGAACGAATCGTTGCGGAATGCGACGTTGCTCGCATCAGCCACGTAGATCGCCGCGTCCTGGTGCGACGCGAGATTGGTCGGGTCGTGGTCGTTGCCCGCGTAGCGTCGTACACCGATGCCCTGCAGCGATGCGCCGACCGCGCTGCGTTCGAACACCAGCGCGGTTTGTTGATCGGTCATCTCCGCCGTGGTGCCGGGATCGACGTTCGTGAGCACCTCGTGGCTCGACGTCGAGATGTAGAACACCGGGTGCGCGGGGTCGAGCAGGTCGTATGGGTGGATCGTCTGGGTGACCGGCACGCCGTTCCGGAAGAGCTGGTCGCCGTGGTACGACACCGACAGTTGGGTGCACGCAATGTTGCGCAACGAGGTCTCGCAGAAATCGCGCTGGTATCCGTGCGACCAGATCGTGGCGGAGGGATGGTTCCAGTAGCGGTACGCGACGGAGCCGTCGAGCCACACGCGCGGGCCGGTGCTGCCCGGGAGATGCTGCGCTCGGATCGTGACGCCCGGAACCTTCACGTCGAGGTTGCCCACCCGGTACACGCCGTCGGCGAGCTCCACGACGTCGGACGGCTGCGCGAGATGGCTGAGCACGTACTGCAGGTTCTGCGCGCCGGTGCCCGTGGGCGTGACGACGTACGTGCACGATGTGCAGGCGCGCGGCGCGGGCGCGTGGGGGATCGCCAGCGCGGCGGCTGCCGATCCCGGGACGGGTCCGGCAGCGGCCGCACCGATCATCACTGCAAGCGTGATCGTGATCAGCCGCACCCGGCCCGTGTGGATACCCACTTGCCCGCCTGTCACACCTGTCGGCTCCACATCCATCATGACGCCGCAGCGACGCCCTGACCACCCAATGAGACAAGAGCCGTCGTAGCACAGCACGACTGTCGGCCTCGATCCCTGTAATGAGCTGTGCGGCGTGTGGCCTACGTGGCAATCCGGCGCCGGTGCCCGGCGTCGCACCAGCTCAGGCGAACGCGCCGGCGAGCGCGAGGCCGAGCACGGCGACCATGAGCATGTCGTTGCGCCCGAGCCGCCGGAACTGGTGCCGCACCGCCGGGCGGCCGCGTGCCGTGAGCGCATCGGCGAAGTCGCGGGCGCGCCGCGCCGCGACGATCGTGACCGCGATGAGCAAACGGGCCCCGGCGACGAGCAGGCTGCGCCCGCGGTGGACCGCCGGCGTGGCGCGCAGGCGCCGGGCGGCGAACAGCGTGCGCACCTCCTCGATCATGAGGGGCATCGAGCGCATGCCGATCGCGGTGGTGATCACCCATTCGTCGACGGGGAGCCGCAGCCACCGCGCCGGCCGGCCGAGCGCGTCGAGCGCTGCGGGAATGTCTGCGAACGGTGTCGTCCACGACACAAGCAGCGCGGCCACCACGAGGATCGCGGCGATCGACGTCGCGCGCAGCCAGTCGATCGCGGCACCGCACCCGATCGTGGTGCCGAGCACGTGCACGTTCGGCGGTCCGCCCGCGATGAAGTTCACGCCGAGCCCTACCAACAACGCCACCCCGAACCAGTGCGGCAGTCGAGGCCGTGCGCTCCACGGCACTCGCCCCGCGAACAATCCGACCGCCAGGGCGGCCGCGACCGCAGCGATCGTGCGCCATTCCGGCGAGATCGCGAGGACAACCCCGATCGCGACGAGAGCCAAGAGCTTGGTCGCGGCACCGACGCGATGTAGCGGACCGGGCGACGGCAGCACGCGGAAGAGGTGCATGCCGAACGCGCGCCGGCGGCGGCCCGCAGGTCGTTCGAGCGGCGGCAGCACGCGTTTCGGTGCGCTGTCGTGCACCACGCGCCCCGCGTCGAGCGTGACGCGGCGGTCGGCCATGAGCTCGATGGCGCCGCGATCGTGCGTGACTACGAGAATCGTCGCACCGCGGCGGCGGAGTTGCGCGAGCACTGCGGTCAACGCGCCGCTCCCTGCCGCGTCGAGGCCGGCGAAGGGTTCGTCGAGAATGACGACGCTCCGCTGTTGCGCAAGCAGTCCCGCGAGGGCAACCCGACGCTGCTCGCCACCGCTGAGATCGTCGATGCGGCGAGCACCGAACACATGGGGATCGAGCCCGACGGTCGCGAGCATGGCGTCGGCCTCGGCTGGCGACACTTGCGCGGCGTCGGCCACTTCGTCGCGCACGGTGGTGCGCTGGAGCTGGAGGCGAGCATGCTGGAACGAGAGGGCCACGAGCCGCGCCTCGTGCGCACGTTCGCCGCCCACCGTGACGGCGCCCTCGGACGGCACGACGAGCCCGGCGATGATCCAGGCCAGGGTGCTCTTGCCGCTGCCGTTCGCGCCCTCGATCACGACGGTTTCGCCAGGATCGATGTGCAGGTCGAGCGGATGCAGTGCCCGGCGTGCCCACGGCGTCCCTCCGTCGTACGCGTGCCCCGCGCCGGCGAGGTCGATGGCGGCGCCGGCGAGCGGTGCCGCGTCCGGAAACGGCAGATCCGGATATGACCGCGGGGCCGCGAGTCCGGTCTCGCGTCGCGGCCGCGCGGCGGTGCCGGTCGGCGCCACCGCATGGCTGAGCCGCCCGGCATCGAGCGCGATCGTCGTGTCACCGAGCGCGGCTTCCTTCGGGTCGTGCGTGATGTGCACCACGGTCGTGGTACCGGCCGCGAGCCGCCGGTACAACGCCATCAGCTCGGCCCGCCCGTCCCGGTCGACCATCGCCGTCGATTCGTCGGAGACGATGAGCCGCGGGTTCCGTGCGAGAGCCGACGCCACCGCGAGGCGCTGCAGCTGCCCGCCCGACAGTGTCGCGGTGTCGTGGTCCTCGAAGCCCTCCAACCCGACGCGCCCGAGCAGTGTCGCCACCTCGGCCGGTGCCGGGCGCGGCCCGTTCCACGACACGTCGTCCCGCACGCGCATGCCGAGCACCTGCGCCTCGGGACGCTGGAAGATCATCGCGGTGCCACCGCGTTCGCCGAGCGCCGGCCCACCGGCCCGCTCGACCCGGCCGGTGGTGGGCGCGAGGCCGGCGAGGACACGACCGAGTGTCGACTTCCCGGAGCCGTTCGGCCCGACGACGGTGACGAGGCGGCCTTCGGGGACGTCCGCGGTGACGTGGTCGAGCGCGGCCCGGCGCGTGCCGCGGTACTGCAGCGACACCGCCTCGAGCCTCGCCGGCACCGGGCCGGGCGCGCGCGGGTCGTCGACGTACTCGGCGTGGCGCACCGGCGCCGCCCGCTCGAGCGCGTGCACGACCGGGCGCGCGATGAGGTACGCGACGGAGACTGCGGCCTCGATCGTGGCCAGTAGCACGACGATCGCCGTCAGCCACCAGTGGGTGACGAGCCAGCTCACCACGGTGTCCCCGGTATCCGCGAACCCGTCGAGCTGCAGCCGTTGGAGGATGTGCGCGACACCACGCCACCCGTTACGCACCTGCAGCAGCGCAAGCCGGCGCGTCGACGTGAGGACGGCGAGCGCGCCGACCACCACGATGCTCGCGAGCGGCCACAGCGTCGCCGCGCCGGTAGCGAGCGTTCGCGTGAGGCTCCAGCCGCGCCGCTGCGCGACGCCCACGAGCGCGCCGAGTGCCGCGCAGATCGCGGTGCTCGCGGCCACTCCCGTGCCGCCGGCGAGCAACCCGACCATTGCGCCCGCGACACCGGCGGCGACGGTCGCGCGCAGCCGGTGTCGGGCCGCGACCGCCGCGAAGGGCGTGACCGACCATGTGATGAGCACGCTGCCGGCCGGCACGAACCGGCCCATGAGGCCGAGGCCGACGCTGATGTCGGCCAGCATCGCGGCCTCGGTGATCTCGAGCGCGCGCGAACCGGCCTCGCGCGAGGTGATCGCTCGTCACCGCGTCGTCCGTCGGCACCGGATGCGTCGTGACGCTACGCGGCGTGGGGCGGGACGAGGTCGCGCCCTCCTCGTTCAATCCGTGACGGCCGGAACCGGCACCACGTGCGGTTCGCCCTCGATGTGCACGCGCGGGATCCACTCGAGCACCTTCGGGAACCACCAGTTCCGGTCGCCGAGCAGCTCCATCGTGGCGGGAACGAGCACGAGGCGCACGACGGTGGCGTCGATGAACACCGCGAACGCGAGTCCGAAGCCGATCAGCTTGAGCACACGCAGATCGGAGAGCACGAAGCTGCCGAACACGCAGATCATGATCGCGGCTGCGGCGGTGATGAGGCGCGCCGTCTTGGCCAGGCCGCGCGCGACCGCCGCACTGTTGTCGCGGTTGAGGTCGTAGTCCTCCTTGATCCGCGACAGCAGGAACACCTCGTAGTCCATCGACAGGCCGAACACGATCGCGAAGAGCATCATCGGTACCCACGCCTCGATCGGCCCCTCCTTACCGATACCCACGAGGTCCTTCAACCTGCCGTTCTGGAAGATGAGCACCATCACGCCGTAGGCGGCGCCGATCGACAGCAGGTTCATGATCACTGCCTTCAGCGGCACGAGCAGCGATCGGAACACGAGCATCAGCAGCACGAAGCTCATCACGAGGATCGTCACGAACATGTAGGGAAGGCGCCGGCCGAGCGTGTCGGCGAGATCGACACCCACCGCGGTCTGCCCGCCGACGTGGACGCCGAGATCCGTGCCGCTCGTGGCATCGGGTACCACGCGATCGCGCAGGGCGTGCACCAGGCGCGTCGTGCTCGCGTCCTGCGGCGCGCCGGACGCGACCACTTGGAGCAGCGCGGCGCGCCCGTTCGGGCTGGGAATCACCGGACTCACTGCGGCGACGCCGGGTGTGCGCGCGATCGCCGTCGCGAGGTGACCCATCGCCGCGACGTCTGCAGGACCGTGGGTCTCCGCCGCGAGGAGGAGCGGACCGTTGAACCCGGGACCGAATCCGCTGCTCAGCAGGTCGTACGCCCGGCGCGTGGTGAACGAGGTGGGGTCGTTTCCGGCATCCGCGACGCCGAGGTGCAACCCGAGCGCAGGCAGCGCGAGCGGCACCAGGATCGCGACGCCTGCGAGCGCCGCCGGCCACGGCCGGGCCTGGAGCGTACGGCTCCAGCGGGCCCACACCGTCCGGTCGGCCGGCTTCGGTCGCCGGGTAGTGGGCAGCGCGAGACGGTCGATCGTGTGGCCGACGAAACCGAGCACCGCGGGGAGCAGCGTGACCGCAGCAGCCATCACGAAGAGCACGGCGAGCGACGCGCCGATCGCGAGCCCGCGGATGAACGACACGCCGATCACGAACAACCCGAGCAGCGAGATCACCACGGTGCCCCCCGCGAACAGCACCGCGCGGCCACTCGTATCGATGGCGTGCACTACGGCCCGTTCGGGATCGGCGCCGTCGTGCAGTGCCTCGCGGTAGCGCGTGCTGATGAACAGCGCATAGTCGATGCCGACGCCGATGCCGATCATCGCCGTCACCTGCGGAGCGAACGACGGCACGTCAAGCACCCGGGCGAGGAGCTCGACGCAGGCGAGCCCGACGCCGATGCCGAACAGCGCGGTGACGATCGGCAGACCCATCGCGAGCAGCGATCCGAACGCGAGGAGCAGGATGAGCACGGCCGCGAGCACACCGATGAGCTCACTGGCGGGCTGGCGCTGATCGGTGAACATGGCGCCGCCCAGCTCGACCTGCAAGGCCGGCGTGTTCGCCCGGGCAACCTCGGTCCGCATGTGCTGCGCGACGTCGACGGGCACGTCGTTCGACCGCACGTCGAACAGGATCTCCGCGTACGCGATCTTCGGGTTGCTCGGCGAGAGGAAGCGGCTCCCCGCCGGCTGGTACGGGGTGGTGATCGACGCGACGTGCGGCTGCCCGCGCAGCTCGTCGACGAGCCGGCCGACGGCCCGCTCCACTGCAGGCGAGCGGGCGTCGCCGGCGCCTTGCACGCGGAACACGAGCTGGCCGGTGTCGCCCTTGCGGCCGAAATCGGCCTGCAACACGTCGAAGGCGCGCTGCGACTCGGTGCCGGGCAGCGAGAACGACTTCAAGAGGTCGCCGCCAGCCACCTTGCCGAGCGTGCTGATGCCCACGAGCACCACGAGCCACGCCGCGACGACGGCGCGGCGGTGCGAGTAGCAGAAGGTGGCGAGGCGACGCAGCATGGCGGAAGGCTCCTTCGTCGGTGCCCGTTTCGACGTTGATACGACGACGAAGTCATCGCGAACGTGACGCGGTCCGCGCCGCCCGCCGGTGGCCGGGCCGGTGCACCCTACCCCTAGGGGGTATAGTGCAGTACCCATCGAAGGAGCGCTGATGGCCGGGTACAGCGACAACAAGCAGCAGGTGCAGCTGCGATTGCGCCGCATCGAGGGCCAGGTGCGGGGCCTGCAACGCATGGTCGACGAGGACGCCTATTGCATCGAGGTCCTGACGCAGATCTCCGCCACGACGCGCGCGCTCCAGAGCGTGGCCATCGAGCTGCTCAACGACCACCTCACGCACTGTGTTCACGACGCGGTTGCCGCGGGCGGCAGCGAGGCGCACGAGAAGATCGCCGAGGCATCGGACGCGATCGCGAGGCTCGTCCGGTCGTGACCCCCAAGGTGCTCGTGACGGCGTTCATCGATGCTGGTGACGTCGGGAACAGCCTGCGCGAGGGCTTCTTCATGTTCTGGGCCACGCTCTGGGCCCTGATCCTCGGGTTCACCCTTTCGGGAGCGGTGCAGGCGTTCGTGTCGCGCGAGCAGATGCAGCGCACGCTCGGAAACCACGGCCCGCGCGCCGTCGCCCGGGCAACCGGCTTCGGGATGGTCTCGTCGAGCTGCTCCTACGCCGCGTCCGCCATGGCGAAGTCGCTGTTCCAAAAGGGCGCCGACTTCGTTACCGCGATGATCTTCATGTTCGCGTCGACGAATCTGGTGCTGGAGCTGGGCATCGTGCTCATCGTGCTGATGGGCTGGCAGTTCGCCGCCGCCGAGTTCATCGGTGGTCCGATCATGATCGTGCTGCTCGCCCTCACGGGCACGGTCGTGATCACGCGCGCCCGGGCCGACCGCGCTCGCCGCGGGCTGCAGTCGCGAACTGTGGGCCACGATCATCAGGCAATGGCCGGCGTGTCGCCGGAGCGCCAGGACGAGCTCGAGCACACGCCGATGCGCCGGAAGGCCACGAGTGCGGAGGCGTGGGGCGACGCGGCCGGCTACACGCTCGCCGACATCAGGATGCTGCGCCGAGAGTTGGTGATCGGCTATGCCGTCGCCGGGTTCCTGACCGTGCTCGTGCCGGTGGAGTGGTGGAACGACATCTTCGTGCAGGGTCACGGGTTCTGGACGAGCCTCGAGAACGTCGTGGTCGGGCCGTTCATCGCCTGCATCAGCTTCGTGTGCTCGGTCGGCAACGTGCCCATGGCGGCGGCGCTGTGGCACGGCGGCATCAGCTTCGGCGGCGTGGTGAGCTTCCTCTTCGCCGACCTCATCACCCTCCCGCTCGTGCTCATCTACCGCAAGTACTACGGCGCACTCACGTGGCGCCTGTTCGCGTGGTTCTACGTGGTGATGGCCGCGGCCGGGCTCGTCACCGAGGGCATCTTCCACGCGTCGGGCGCGATCCCCACCTCGCGGCCGAAGGTGATCGTGAGCGAGCACTTCCAGTGGAACTACACGACGTTCCTCAACATCGCGTTCCTCGGCGTGTTCGCGGTCCTCTTCCGGCTGCACCGCAACCGTGCCCGCTCCGGCGCCGAGACGCGGTACACGATCGACCCGGTCTGCGGCATGCAGGTCGAGAAGGCCAATGCGCCCGCGCACATCGTCGACCACGGCACCGACCTGTGGTTCTGCTCCGACGGCTGCTGCGAGCAGTACCAGCGCGAGCACGCGCACAGCACGTGAACGTGAGCACCGGCGGCCGCACTGAAGCTCGTGTTTGATCTGGTCGTACGCGGGGGTACGTCGGGGGCCATGGCAGCGAAGGCAAGCACACGGACTCGTCGCGCGAGCGCGAACAAGACTGCTCGCGCGACCAAGGCGAACGCGAAGTCGCCAGCGAAGTCGACGAGAAAGTCGCCAGCGAAGTCAACGGCGAAGTCGACAGCAAAGTCGACGGCGAAGCGGGCTCGCAGCACGGCCAAGCGGGCGACGAAGGCCACGCCGCGAGCGCGCAAGACGACACGCAAGACGACGCGGGCGGCAGCAAACAAGGCCGCGCCGTCGACCCGGAAGGCGACGGGCGGGCCGGGTCGTCGCGGCAACCGGCGAGCTGGCTCGGGGCGCCGGAGCGACGCGCTCGCCCTGCTGAAGCAGGACCATCGTGACGTCGAGGCGATGTTCGCCAAGTTCAAAGACGCTGGGCGCGGCGCGCTTCGGCGCAAGGAACAGTTGCGCGATTCGATCATCGAGGCGTTGTCACGCCACGCGGGGATCGAGGAGCTCGTGTTCTATCCGGCTGTGCGCGAACAGGTGCGCGGCACTGAGTCGACGGTGCTCGAGTCGCTGGAAGAGCATCATGTGGTGAAGCTCCTGTTGCGGGAATGCGAGGCCATGGACCCGGCCGACGAACGGTTCACGGCCAAGATGACCGTGATGATGGAGAACGTGCGGCATCACGTGCGTGAGGAGGAGCGCGAGCTCTTCCCTGAGGTGCGGCGCCGGCTCACGCGGGCCCGCCTGCTCGAGCTCGGCGATGCGCTCGAGGCGGCGAAGCGCGCCGCGCCCAGCCGGCCGCATCCGTACACACCCGACGAGCCGCCGGCCAACGTGCTCGTGGGCGGTGCCGTCGCGGTGGTCGACCGGGCCCGCGACACCGGCCGCCGCGCGGTGCGCCGGGTCCGCCACGAGGTCCCCGTGCTCTGATCCGACGAACGTCTGGCGCCGGACGACTGGGTCAGCCGATCGTCTTGACCGAGTTGTTCGCCGACGAGAAATGCGTCGACACCGTGCCGCCGAGCGTCCGCACCGCAACGATCACGATGATCGCGATGAAGGCCAGCAACAGCAGGTACTCGACGAGGTTCGCGCCGCGCTCGTTTGTGCGGCGTCGCGCCCGGAGCCACGTGGAGAGCACGAAGAAGTCCATGCGGCTCAGGTTGTCGGCGTGTGGCGGTGCGACTTGAGCACCTCGTCATCGTTGGAGCGTGATGGGTGGTGGTCGTCCGGGTGGGTGCCAGGTGGTGTGGTGGGTGCCGTCGGGTTGGTGCCAGTCGATGCTGCCGTCGGCGTGTCGGTGGATGGTCCAGCGTTGTTCGTGGACGAGGCGGTGGTGGGCCCAGCAGAGCAGGCAGGCGTTGTCGAGGTCGGTGAGCCCGCCGTGTTGCCAGGGGTTGATGTGGTGGGGTTCGCATTGGCGGGCGTTGCGGGGGCAGCCGGGGTAGCAGCAGCCGCGGTCGCGGTCGAGCATGGCGCGGCGTTGCGCCCGGTTGAACAGGCGTCGGGTGCGGCCGAGGTTGAGGATCTCGTCGGTCTCGCCGGCGAGGATGCGGCCGATCTCGGCGTGGCAGCACAGGCGTCGGATGGCGTCGCGGTTCCAGGCCAGGCCGCGGTCGCTTTCGCTGAGGGCGGCGTCGAGTGCGGTGAGGGTGGCCAGGTCGGTGAGGACGTTCACCACGGGCGGTGTGGGTGAGCGGGGGCTGGCGGTGCAGTGGGTGTAGTGGCGGCAGATCGCCACGAGCGCGTCGGCGCGTTCTTGGTCGATGGTGCGCGCGTCGCCGTCGGTGTGGGCGCGGTCGCGTTCGAGATCGATGGCGTTCCAGATCGTCTCGTAGCTCTCGGTGTCGAACCGGCCCTCGAGCAGCCCGACAGCCAGGCAGTGCGAGCCGGTGAGCATGCGCCGATCGATCGCGTCGGCCGCGGACGAGTCTTCGGCGGGGCGGGTGTTGTCGAGGCGGTCCACGAACCCGGCCAGCGCTCGGGCGAGCGTGCGGGTGTCGTGGCCGGTGCACAGCTCGCGCCAGACCGCTTCGAGATTGTCGAACTGCCGGTCGGCTTTGGCACGCTGTCGCACCCTCGCGAGAGCATGGACATGGCCGCTGGTGGTGGCGCCGTCCTCTCACGCCAGCTTGATCGATCCCAGCCCGCGCAACGCCCGGGCGGTCTGCACGGCGCGTGATGCGTCGGCAGGATCCATGCGGCAACGATCCGCCAGCCAACCGACCGTGGCGCGATGCCCGTCACCGTGCGCGTCGCCGCGACCGTCGAACTCGCCGAGGCGGCGCGAGCACTGGGCCCGGAGCCGGTCGACGAGCCCGAACAAGCCGACCAGCTCGTCGCCCAGCCAGCGGCCCTCCACCGGCTCCCCCGCCAGCATCTCGACGCCCTCGGCGATCAGGTCGATCCCACTCCCAACCATGAACACCATGATAGCGAACATGCGTACGTATGTCAAGAGGCGTGCCCGAAATTCCAGGCCTTCCCGGCGTGCTCACGCGGCCGCCCTGACGCACTGAGCCGCTCGCGATGCGCACGTCAGCGCTTGGCGCGGTGCTCGATCTTCTCGAGCCGCAGCGCGAGGGTGGGGCAGGCCTCCACCGCACGCCGGGCATGGGCCATGATGTCGCGGCCGATCGGCGCGGGATCGACGATGGGGTAGCCCCAGTCGTCGAGTGTGATGCGCTCCGGGAACAGGTCGGCGCACACGCCGTGTCCCGCGCACATGATCATGTCGACGGTCATCCGCTGGCTCATGTGGTGCCCATCTTCTCCACGTTCAGCGCCACACGTCCTGGGTCCGCGGCACGGGCAACAGCGGTGGCTGGCGGGCGCCGAGACACGGTCGCGGCGCGCGTGCCGCTCGAGGTCGTTGCCGAACACGCGCAGCGCGCTGCGGAGGAAGCGCATCGCGCCGTCGGGGAACTTGCAGGCGCCGCGGCCCTCGATCTGGCCCGCCCACCGTTCGAGCTGCGCGACCTGCTCGGGGCCGGCGCGGCCTTCCGCGACGGCACGCCACGTGCCCGCGACGGCGGCGAGGCCGTGCACGCACGGGCCGCACTGACCGGCGGTCTCGGCGGCCATCCAACCGAGGATGCGCGCCGACTCCAGCACACCGCAGCCGCCGGCGGGGAGCACCGCCACCGCGCCGCAACCGAGGCCGCAACCCGCGGGCCGGAGATCCTCGTCGCACACGCGCACCGTCGCCGCCGTCACCGGGTCGAGCCAGCCCCCGAAGTAGCCACCCACGAGCACCGCGCCGACACCGTGTGTGGGCCGGGCGCGGTCGATCACGGTGGCGAGACGGGTGCCGATCGGAGTCTCGTACACGGCGGGGCCGTCGACCGCACCGGTCACCGACAGCAGCGCGGTGCCCGGTTCGTCCGGTGTGCCGAGGCGACGGAACCATGTGTCGCCGAAGGCGGCGATCTGCGCGAAGTGTGCGAGCGTCTCGACGTTGTCGACGAGCGTCGGGCGGCCGGCGACTCCGCGCTCGAACGGCCGCGGCGGCGTTGCGGTGGGGCGTGCGTCGCCACCGTTCAGCCAGTGCACGAGCGCGGTTTCTTCGCCGGCGACATAGCGCGGCGGGCTCGCGAACAGCGAGATCTCCGGTCCCGGCGGACCGAGCCGCGCCCGTTCGGCGAGCGCGCGCTCCATTGCCGCGATGGTCTTCGTCTGGTTGCGTTCGATGCAGAGCTTGATCGTGTCGGCACCGACCGCCGCGGCGGCGAGCTCCGCGCCGTCGAGCACGAGGTGGGGCTGCCACTGCATCAGCGTCACGTCCTTGCGGCTGAGCGGCTCACCCTCGGTGCCGTTGACCACCACGATCGGCCGGCGCCGGCGCGCGGCAACGGCGCGCATCTTCGTGCCCGTCGGGAAGCCGGCACCGCCGCGACCGCGCAGCCCGGCGCGTTCGGCGAGCGTGACGAGCGAGCGGGCGTGGACATGATGTGCGCCGGGCGCGGGGTAGTGGCGGCGGTGTTCGACCAGGCTCGTGGGTCCGTCCCCGCCAATGAGCGCGAAGAGTCGCCGCGGGCCCGACGGGCCTTCGACGGCCTGCGTGCCCGTCATGAGCGCCTCCGTCATGTTCCACCTCCAGGCCGGCCCGTGACCAGGCCCCCGACCGATCCGATCGCGCGGTCGATGCGCAGCGTCATCGCCACGTCGAGGTGCGTGCCGGCGTGATCGGCCAGCGTCGCGGTGACGCGCGTGCCGACGAGACTCGTGACGTGGCCGCTCCAGCGCTGTTGCGCGCCCGCCGGTCCGAGCGTGACGTCGCCGAAGTCGAGCACCAGTCCCGGGCCCGACGCGAGCCCGTGTAGCTCGACATCGAGCGCGAGCGCAGGAGAGGAGTGCACCGTGCCGCGGATGGAGATGACGCGCCGCCCGTCGGCGGAGGTCGGCCCCACGACACGGGCGGCGTGCAGCTCACCGCGAAAGCCCTTCGCCTCGGTCGGTGTGGTGCTGGCTGCGCGCGCGCGGTTCGCGGTGGTCCTCGCGGTGATCGGGGCCACGCTGGTGGTGGTGGTGCGCGCCGTCGTGCGTGCCCAACCCGGACGCAACGGTCCGGCGAGCGCCCACAGCACGATCGCGATCACCACGACGGGCGCGAGCCCGACCGCGCCCCAGCCGTAGGGCTGCACACGGTCGCGGTCGAGCACGACCCGCCATGCCACGGCCGCGGCAACCGCCGCGAGCATCACGACGTCGAGCAGCACCGACCATCCGTAGCGGGCGTCGGTGCCGGTGCCGAGCCCGTGCACGAGCGCGATCGGCCAGCAGATGTACGCGAACCAGTGCACGAATCGCCACGACCGGTAACCGAGCCGGACACGCAACAGGCTGGTGATGACGAGCGCGAGCAGCAGGTCGCACGCCACCGCTCCGAGCCCGAGCCAGAATGTGCGGTACGGGGATCGGAACGGGATGATCGCGTCGAGATAGTGGATGGGGACGTAGCCGTCGAGCACCGTCGTGAGCACATGGAGTCCGAGGAACACCACCACGAGCAGCGACACGTTCTTGTGCACGAGTTCGATCACGTAGCGCGGCCATTCGCGCGTCTCGAGCCGGATGCTCGTGACGATGCCGAGCACCACGGAGGCCGTGAGCAGGATGAGCGCCACGACGCCGGTGCCGCGCGTCGCGTACCACAGCGCCTTGCCGCCCTGCGCGGCGATCACGGGTGCACCATCGCGCTCGCGCGGTCGGTTGGCCAACCGTTGACGGCGGTGACCGCGCCATGGCCGTCGACGAGCCGGGCCGGAAGGCCTATCTCGGCGAGCCAGTCGAGCGCGGCGGCGCCGCGGATGATGCACGTCGTCGACGCGATGTTTGCGTCGACCGCACTCGATGCCGCGACGGACACGGTGCGCCAGTGCTCGTGGGCCGGCAGACCGGTGCGTGGGTCGAGGATGTGGTGCACCGCGACGTCGCCCAGCTGCCAGCGGCGCGCGGCGGTCGACGACGTGGCGAGACCGCCGTCATGGATCGCCACCGTGGGTGTGCTGTCCGAAACCGCCGCATCGTGGCGGTCGGCGAGCGCGACGACCCAGCCGCCCCGCGGTGCGGCACCAGCCACTGCGATGTCGCCACCGAGGCTCACGAGCACCCCGCAGCCGGCGTCCTGCGCCGCAGCTCGGCCGCGCGGTCGGCGGCCCAGGCCTTTGCCGTGGCGCCGAGATCGATGCGGATCCCGGCGGGCACCGACACCGTGCCGCGTGCCCGATCCACCGTGATCGACTGCCAGCCGCGCACACGCTGCACATGGACGCGCCCCGCTGCGCCTTCTCCGATCGCAGCGAAGTCGCGGTCGTAGCCGAGCGCGACGAGCGCGCTGCCGATCGTGGGGTCGAGATCGCCGCCGCTGAGGACGGCGGCCCGCGAGGCCACGTCGAGCGCGTCGAGCAGGCACCCGCTCACGCGCACGTCTTGGCCTGCGTTGGCGTTGACCCGTTCGAGGTCGGAGTCGGAGCGGAAGCGGCTGCACGCGGCGTCGACGGCCGCCAACTCGACGGAGACCGCACGCTCGGCGGACGCCAGCGCGGATGGATCGGCTGTCGTCACGGCACACCCGGTGCCGAGCGCCCGGAACTCGATGCGCGCCGGCCCGCTCACGATCCGCCGGAGACGACGACCGGCGGCGTGTACTGGTACGTCGGCTGCGTCTGGGGCGTGTACTGCGGCGACTGGAGCGGCGCAACGGTGCTCGGAGTGGTGTACACCGGCGCGCTCGTCGTGGGTGTGGTGGCGCGTGTGCCGCTGCTCGTCGGCGCGGGTGCGATGGTTGTGGGCGGCAACGTCGGGTCGGTGAGCGGTGCCGTGCCGCTCGGTGCCGCCGGGCCCAGTGCGCGAACCGGCGCGTACGTGATGACGCGGTGATGCGCAGTGCCGCCGTACGTGGCCGAGGCCAGTGCGGCGATGCCGCCCGAGAGCACGAGCCCTCCGCCGGCGACGCGCGTCGTGGACGCGTCGCACCTTGTCGAGGCCTGCGTTCCTCGCCCGGATCCTTCGGTGGCTGGTCATGGTTCCGTCGTTGTGATCGTGGTGCGTGAAGAAGACCGCTTCCCCAGGGTCCTCCCGCGTATGCCCGTCCGTTCTCGGCTCGGACTCCGTCAGTATCGGCCCGGAGTCTCAGCGAACCCTTGGAGCGACCTTGGCGGGGCCGCCGATCCGGTTTTGCCGGCGTTTTGCCGCTTCCTGTCGAGACTTCGTCGCCGTTGCAGAGTGCGTCGCGCATGCCGATGATGCACGTATCGTCGAAGGAACAACGGAAGTGCGAGACAGGTGGACATGACGGCAACCAGGACCGAAACGGCGCTCGATGATCCGCGTGTCGAAGGCAACACCCGACTCACCGCGGCGACCGGCGCGGTGTTGCTCGGGATCCTCGCCGCGGAGGGCGTCACGATCCTCTCCGTGCAAAGTCTGCTCTCGTGGCACGCGTTCCTCGGCGTGATGTTGATTCCGATCGTGGTAGTGAAGCTCGTGTCGACGAGCCGCCGTTTCGTCGCGTACTACCGCGGCGATCCCGCTTTCGTGCGCAAGGGTCCGCCCCACCCGATCCTGCGCATCCTCGGTCCGTTCGTGTCGTTGCTCACGATCGTCGTGCTCGCGTCGGGCGTGGTGCTGATCGTGCAGGGTCAGCGCGGCGGGTGGTACACCGTGCACAAGGCCTCGTTCATCCTCTGGTTCGGAGCGATGACTGTGCACGTGCTCGGTCACGTCATCGAGACCGTGCGCATCGCGCCGCTCGACTGGACGCGTGCCGCGCCATTGCGGCGAGCCGGCGTGCGGCGCGGTGTGCTCGCGTTCGCGGTGGCGCTCGGTGTGGCGGGAGGCGTGCTCATCCAGTCGAGTGTGCGGAGCTGGCACAGCGACAACCACAAGGGCATCGACGCGCGCTCGGCCACGGTCGCCGTGCAGCGCTAGCGCCCGCTCCGGCTCCGACGTTCGCAGGCGGAGCCAACGACCAACGAGGAGAGCCCCGGGACGCACCCGGGGCTCCGCTCGGAATCGGGGATGACGGTCGCCGTCAGGCGGCCGCAGCCTCTGCCTGCATGTGCCGGCGGTGGACCATGTAGCCCATCGCCAAGCCGACGAGGATGGCGAACGCACCGAGCAGTGCGGCGATGCCGACCCAGTAGGCGATCATTCCGACGACCGACCAGCCCCATGCGTAGAGCAGCAGGCCGCGGAGCGTCTCACCGCGGAACATCGTCTGGACCGTGGCGGCCAGCTTGGTGTCCTTCGGGTTGGCCATCGACTGGCTGCTGAGCTCGGAGTACGTCTTGCCGCCGCCGATGCCGGCGAGGTGCGTGTTGATGAACTGGTTCGCGTAGGCCTTGGCCTTCGGACCGCTGTCGACCGTCTGGCCGGCGTACTGCTGCAGGCCGGGGAACTCGCTCGGCTTCAGCGCGTCCGAGCCCTTCGGCGGGAAGACGATGTGCTGCGCGGCCAGCTGGTCGTGGACCATGTTCGACGAGAAGTTGGAGCCCCAGAAGAGCAGCCCGCCGCCCACGGTGAGCACGATGAACAGCACCGAGCCGATGATGACGAGCGTCGGTACGCTCGACATCCAGCTGCGGAAGCTGTGCACCTTCACCTTTGCTTCGGTCCGGGCCCCTGAGTATCCGGCCAAGGTTCCAGTGGACATTGGGTTTCCTCTCTGATGTTCGGAATCGACGTGACCTGCTCATTGAACGGCGCGGGGGATGTCCTGCCCCAGGGCTCATGGTCCCAAGCGCGCAGGGACCAAGCGACCTGTCTGGTCACGGACTTCGGCGGCACCGCCAGCCGGTGCGTGATCGAGGACTTCTGGCCCTGTGCGCAAGGGCCCGTCGTCACCGCGCTCGCCGCCGCGAGGGCCTGATTGGCGCCGGGCCGCCCTGAAGAGACGGCGTCAGCGCGCGGCGTCGGTGAGCGGCACGCGCCAATCGACGCGGGTGCCGTGCGGCGTCACCGACGAGATCGACGCGTCGCCGCCGAGCTGGCGGGCGCGTTCGGTGACGTTCGCGATGCCGTGGCCACCTTCGCGGTGGAACTGCTCGGCGCCGGTCCCGTCGTCATCGACGACCAGGTGCATGTCGTCGCCGGCGGTCACCGTGACCGCGACGCTCGAGGCGTGCGCGTGGCGAGCGACGTTGGCGAGTGCCTCGCGCACCACGGCGACGAGCTCGCCGGTGAGGTGGTCGCCGGCCAGGGTGTCGACCGGACCGCTGAACGTGACCGACGGCTCGAAGCCCAGTGTGGGTGCTGCGTCGCTGACGACGTGGAGCACGCGAGCACGCAGACCCTGACGCGTCTCCTCGCGCGCTTCGAGGCTGAAGATCACCGAACGGATCGCACGGATCGTGTCGTCGATGTCGGAGACCGCGCGCTGGATGCGTTCCTGGGCCTCCGCAGTGGGGCGCCGCGCGGTCGCCTCGAGGGCGAGGCCGACGGCGAAGAGGCGCTGGATGACCGAGTCGTGGAGGTCGCGGGCGATGCGTTCGCGATCCGAGATGATGTGGAGCTGCTCGACCTCGCGGCGCGCCCGGGCAAGCGCGAACGACAAGGCGGCCTGCATCGCGAACGCCTGGAGCAGATCGATCTCGTGGGGCTGGAAGGGTTCGCGGCCCCTCGTGCGCATCACGCCGATCACCGCGAACGTCTCGCCGGCGGCCGCGAGCGGTGCGAACACTGCCGAAGCGATGCCGATGTCGCGCAGCGCGGGAGGGAGGCCACTCTCCACCGCCACATCGGGCACGACCTCGCATCGTGCCGTACGCGCGGCCGTCGCCAGGAGCGAGTCCTCGGACGCCTCGGTGCCGGTGAGCGGGGCCGCGCCGTCACCTTCGGCGTGCACGGCCTCCAGACGTCCGTCGACTCCGGCGGCCGACCACGCGGCCACGAGCGTGGCGTCGACCATCGCGCGCACACGCGACACAACGAGCATCAGCAGCTCGTCCTCCGGCCGCTGCTCGAGCGCGGCCCGGTTGAGCTCGCTGAGAGCCTCCAGACGTGCCCGGGTCTGATGGCTCTCGGTGCGGTCACGCGTGGCCTTGGCGAAGCCCCGCAGCACACCATGTGCGTCGCGTACCGCCGACAGTGTCGTCTCGGCCCAGAAGCGGCGGCCGTCGCCGCGTATGCGCCAGCCGGCGTCCTCGGACCGTCCTTCGGCGGCCGCGCGTTCGAGGTCGCGCATGGGCTGGCCGGACGCGGTGGATTCCGGCGTGTAGAACACCGAGAAATGGCGCCCGATGATCTCGTCGGCGGTCCAGCCCTTGATGCGCTCGGCGCCCGGGTTCCACGTGACGACGTGGCCGGAGGGGTCGAGCATGAGGAGGGCATGGTCGCCGATGCCCTCGACGAGCAAGCGGAAGTTCTCCTCGGTGGTGCGCAGGTCGTGTTCGAGGCGGCGCCGTTCGGTGATATCGCGCACGAACGCGATGGCCTGCAGCGAGCCGTCGGCGCCGCGCTCGTAGTTGAGGCTGATGTCGACGGGGAACTCCTCGCCGTTGCGCCGGCGACCGGACAGGCTGAGCGTGGCGCCCATCGGGCGTCGCGTCGGTGCCTTGAAGTAGCCCTTGCGGTGCCCGAGGTGGCGCGCGCGGAAGCGCTCGGGCATGAGGGTGGTCAACGGCTCGCCGACGAGCTCGCCCGGGGCGTAGCCGAACATGTCCTCGAGCAGCCGGTTGACCGCGGTGATGGTGCCGTCCTCGCTGACGACCACGACGCCGTCGGGCGCGGCAACGAAGAGATCGGGCATCGCAGCCGGGCCTGGCGGCCGCGATCGCGTTCCCACGACGTCATTGTGCCACGCCGAGGCGCGCTGAGCGCATCAGGCAGTGAGCACGCGGCGCAGTCGGGCGGAGGCGATGCCGATCAAGAGGGCCGCGGCACCGAGCAGGATCGCGAGCGGGCGGAGGATGTGCAGCAGGTGGTCGCCGCGTGAGATCACGCCGGTCCAGGCGTCGACGGCCCAGGCATGCGGCGTGAAGTGGCCTACGGTGCGCATCACGGGGCCCACGATCTCGAGCGGCCACATGCAGCCGCCGAGCATCCCGAGCACGATCCCGAAGGCGGGCGCCATCGACGACGCCTGCTCGGGTGTCTTGAACATCGTGCCAGCCAGCATTCCGGCACCGGTGCCGACGAGGCACCACGCGACGACGAGGCACGCGGCCGCGAGCGGGTTGCCCCATCGCACGCCGAAGCCGAGACTGCCGACTCCGATGATGAGCAGCGACTGGAAGAGGGCGATCGTGAAGTACACGACCGCCTCCGCGAGCACGATCTGGTGCGGTGCGACCGGCGCGGCCGACATGCGCGCGTACATGCCGAGCTGGCGGGTCTCAGTCATCGCCGCGCCGGCGCCGAGCGCGTTGATGAACACGAACAGCACGAGCATCGTGGGTGCGCTGTAGTTGAAGCCCGACGGCAGGAAGCGCGACTCGATGTCGACCGGGCGCGTCACGGTGCGGATCGCGGGCTGCGTACGCGCGACGCGATCGCTGAGCGCGAGGTTCGTGGCGGTGGTGCCGCCGCCGCGCTTGGCCGCGAACTGCGCCGCCTGGACGCGCCCGCCCTCGGCGACGACGATCGACGACACCGCTTCGATCGCTCCCTGCTGTTGCGAGCTCACCTGGGCCGCGTGTACCGGGATGGCAACGGTCCGGCCCGCCGCGATCGCCGCGTCGGTGCCCGCCGGGACCTCGACGAGAGCAAGGATCTCCGACCTCCGGAGCGCGGTCGTGCCGTCGGCGACCGACGAGTAGTGGTGCACGCGGAGCGCGCTGCTGCCGTCGAGCGCATCGGTGATGCGGCTCGCGATCGCGCCACGGTCGAGCGTGACGACGCCGACCCGGAACTGGTTGAAGCCGCCGACCACCGCGCCCACGACGACGATCACGACGATCGGCAGAACCACGAGGAAGAACACCGCGATGCGGTCGCGCAGGATGCGGAGCGCGGCGGCCCGGGCGATGGCGAGCACGACACCCATCGCGGCGCGAACGCGACGAAGGAGGCGAGCGGGGGTGGAGGCGCCCCTCGGGGCGCGAAGCCGACGAAGCAGGCGAGCGGGGGTGGAGGCGCCCCTCGGGGCGCGAAGCCGACGAAGGAGGCGAGCGGGGGTGGAGGCGCCCCTCGGGGCGCGAAGCCGACGAAGGAGGCGAGCGGGGGTGGAGGAGCCCATCAGCGTTCGACGATCCGGTGTTCGAGCAGTGCGGCGGCGACGCCGACCACGGCGGTGAAGGCGAGGATCGCGAGGAACGGTTCCCAGAAGTAGACGGCGCCGCGCGCGCCCGTGCCGAGATCGGTGAGGCCGCGCAGCGCCCAGCCGTTCGGCGTGAGCAAAGCCAGGCGTCGCATCACCGCGGGTGCGGTCGCGATGGTCACGAAGTTGCCGCCGAGGATCGCGAGCCCGAACACGATGATCGACGCCAACCCCTCGGCCTGGCGTTGCGTGCGGGCGATGCTGATCACGAACGCGGTGAGCGCGACGACCGAGAGCGTCATCGCGATGCACAGACCGGCCGCCGGGAGCGGCGGGCCCCAATCGGCACCGAAGAACAACGTGGTGATCACGAACATCGTGGCGAGGCTCGCGACGCCATACGCGAGCACCGACAGGGATTTGCCGAGGAGCACCGAACCGAGCCCAACCGGGGCTGCCGTGACACGGTCGATCATCCCCGTGGTGCGCTCGGTGAAGAAGCTGCGCGACGCGAATCCGACCGCGAAGAGCACGAAGAAGATCGCCATCGCGGGGGCGTAGTAGCTAATCGGCGCGAGCGGTTTGGACCCGATCGGACGCACGGTGGCGGCGAGCGGGTTGTGCAACTGCGCGGCATCCTGCACGAGCTGTTGCACGTGCGAGGCGGGCGCGCCGGCGGCCACGGCCGTGGCGACCGACAGGCGGTCGGCGTCGACCTGGGCGGTGAACGAGTGCGTGATCGACTGTGCCACCTGCGCGGCGAGTTGCCTGTCGACGCTCGTCAGCACCTGGACCTCGGCGGCGCGGTTCGAGGTCACGGCGGCGGAGAAGCCCGCGGGCACGACGAGTCCGACGTCGTCGTCGCCGGCGTGCACGCGGGCCGATGCGGTCGCGACGTCGCGCGCAGTGTGGACGGTGACGAGGTCGTGGAGGTCGCGAGAGCGCAACGCCGCGTCGAGCTGCGCGGCGATCGGGCCGTGGTCGCGGTCGACGAGCACGATCGTCACGTGGAAGTGCGCGGTGCCGCGGAATGCGAGGCTCATCAGGAGCGCGATCAACACGGGCGCGACGAAGCCGAGGACGATCGCCGAGCGATCGCGGAAGCGCTGCCGGATGTCCTTGGCGGCGATGACGAGCGACGCGGGCATCGGTGCGTACTCCGTTACTCGCGCAGTGCCGTGCCGGTGAGATGCAGGAACACGGCCTCCAGGTCGGGTTCGACCACCTCCACGCTCTTCACTGCGGCACCGTGGCGCTCGGCCGCGTCGAGTACGGCGGGCAGGACACGCCGGCCGTCGCGTGCGAGCAGCTCGACCTGCCCGTCGGTGACCGTGGCGCCGTCGATGCCGTCGAGCGCGCGGCACGCCGCGGCGAACTCCTCCAGCCGGCCGGTGGCGCTCAAGTGGATGCGGTCGTGCTCGTCGAGCATCGAGACGAGCTCACGGTGCGTGCCCTCGGCGATCAGCCGGCCGCGATCGAGGATGCCCACGCGGTTGCACACGCGCTCCGCCTCCTCCATGTAGTGCGTGGTGTACAGGACGGCGATGCCGCGGGTGCCGAGCACGCGGACGCTCTCGAGGATCGCGTGCCGGCTCTGTGGGTCGACGCCGACGGTCGGCTCGTCGAGCACGAGCACGGTGGGCTGGTGCACGAGGCCCGCACCGATGTTGAGCCGCCGGCGCATGCCGCCCGAGAAGGACTCGACGCGGTCGTCGCGCCGGTCCGCGAGGTCGACGAGCTCGAGCACCTCGTCGACTCGTTGCGCGAGCTCGCGGCCGCGTAGCCGGTAGAGGCGACCGATGAAGTCGAGGTTCTCACGCGCGGTGAGGTCGGGGTACAGCGCTACGTCCTGCGGCACGTAGCCGATGTGCTCGCGACCGGTGCTCGAGCGCGGGCTGACCGAGATGCCGTCCACGCGAACCTCGCCCGAGTCGCGGCGCAGCAGGCCGCACACCATGCGAATCGTTGTGGTCTTGCCTGCGCCGTTCGGTCCGAGCAGACCGTACGTCTCTCCGGCGGCGATCGTGAAGCTCACGTCGTCGACGGCGATACGGTCGCCGAAGCGCCGCGTGAGGTGCTCGCACTCCAGCGTCATTCCGTGCTCATGCGGCCGGTGTTCAGCATCCGTGGTCGCCGAGCACGCGCACCGACAGGCAGGTGACGCACCCTTCGAGCTTCTCGAACTCGCCGATGTCGACGACGACGGGCTGGTAGCCGAGCGACTTGAACAGTGCCGCGCTGCGCGGTGCATCCGCCGCCATCAGCACCTGCGTGCCGTCGAGCAGCACCACGTGCGCGCCGGACGGTTCCGGCACGGGGAGGAAGCGACCGAACACCGACGGGTCGTCGACGAGCGGCGGGTACCCGATGACGGTCCCGTCGGGCAGCGCGGTGACGGCCGACTTGAGGTGCAGCACCTTCGTCAACGGTACCGCCACGACGTGCGCGCCGATCGGTCCGAGCGACCTGGCGGTGCGGTGATCCTGGATTCTGCCGTTGTCGTCATTGGATCTCTCCGTCCACGACGTCCGGGTGACCCCTCACCCGGTTCCACGCCTCACGATGTCGCCCGGTACCGGGCGCGGGGAGGGTCGGAAGTCCGCGCGGCGCGCGCTGGAGGTCCCGCGCGCCGGACGGGGTAGAGCGCCGTGGCAGCCTGTGGACGTTCGACCCTGGTGGTGGCGGCGTGGGCGGTGCACGCTCTCGCCGACACGGAGGACTGCATGACCGACCGACAATCCGCACGAGCCACGCCGAGCGGGCGCGCGGGCGGTGGGTGGATGCACGGGATCCGCGTCGGCTCGATCGCGGGCATCGGTGTGCGCATCGACTGGAGCATCGCGGTGATCGCCTGGCTGCTCACGTGGTCGCTGGCCACGAGCGCGCTCCCGGCGGAGGCCGGCGGCTACGAGACGTGGGTGTACTGGGTGGTCGCGGCGGTGGCGGCGGCGCTCCTCCTCGCGTCGTTGCTCGCGGACGAGCTCTCGCACTCAATCGTTGCCCAGCGTCACGGCGTGGGAGTGCGCGACATCACGCTCTGGATGCTCGGTGGCGTGTCGCAGCTCGAATGCGAAGCGCCCGACCCGCAGACCGAGCTGCGCATCGCGGCAGCCGGGCCGGCGATGAGTGTCGCGGCTCGCGGTGGGCTTCTTCGCGGTAGCGGTGATCGCCGCGATCGCCGGGTTCAGTGCCGTGGTGGTGGCCGCACTGTTCTGGCTCGCGACGATCAACGGCGTGCTCGCGGTGTTCAACCTCGTGCCCGCCACGCCGCTCGACGGCGGCCGCATCCTGGCCGCGGTGCTGTGGCGGCGCCGTGGCGACCGCACGAGTGCGCAGATCAGCGCGGCCCACGCCGGGCGCGTCTTCGTGTACGTGCTCGTGGGCCTCGGATTGCTTGAGTTCGCGGCGGGTGATCTCGTCGGCGGCGTGTGGCTCGCGTTCCTCGGCTGGTTCGTGGTCAGCGCCGCGCACGCCGAGGAGAGCTCGGTACGCGTGCGCCACGATCTCGAAGGGATCGCCGTCGGCGCGGTGATGACCCGCGACCCGATCGTGGCGCCGCAGGACGTCACGATCGGCGAGCTCGTCGACGACTACATGATGCGACACCCGTGCTCGTCGTTCCCGCTCGTCGACGCGCACGGCAGCGTGGTCGCGTTCGTGACACTGCGCCAGCTGAAGGCTGCGGCCCCGGCACGCGACCGGGGCACACCGGCGATCGCGGTGGCTCGGTCGATCGGCGACGTGGTGCGCGCACGGCCCGACGAGGCGATGCTCGTCCTGCTCGAGCGGATGCACGCCGCCGACCAGGAACGGGCACTCGTGTTCGAGGGCGAACGGCTCGTGGGCATCGTGTCGCCGAGCGACGTCGCCCGGGCCGCGCACCGTGGCGCATGGCGCGGCGCCCCCGGAGCGGGTGACCGCCACGAACGGATCCCACCACCGCCACCCCCGACGTCGCCGCCGACCCGAGGCGGCTTCCTCAGGGGTTGAGCGAGCCTCGGGCCGGTGCCGCGGGACGCTCCGGAGCTCCGATGTCATCCCCCGATACGCCTGCTTCGGGACGGATGCGACCGTCGACGAGGCGCAGGACACGATCGGCCGCGCCCGTGAGGCGCGGGTCGTGGCTCACGGCGAGCACGGTGCCGCCGCGTTCGCACCGGTTGCGGAGCAGGCCGATCACCATCGCGGCGGTCTCGTCGTCGAGGCTTCCGGTGGGCTCGTCGGCGAGGATGATCTTGGGATCGTTCGCGAACGCCCGGGCGACCGCGACGCGCTGGCGCTCACCGCCCGACAGTGCGGGCGGGTAGTCGCCGAGCTGCTGCTCCAGCGCGACCGCCGCCGCGAGATGGCGCGCGTACTCGATGCGTTGATGGCGGTGGCGCTTGGTGCCGAGCATCACGATCTCGATGTTCTGGAGCACGTTGAGATGCGGCAGCAGGTTGTGCAGCTGGAAGATCACGCCGACGTCCTCGCGCCGGTAGCGATCGAGGCGGTGATGGTGGCGCGCGATGTCGAGGCCGCGCACGACGATGCGTCCCGAGCTGGGCCGGTCGAGCGCGGCGACGAGATGGATCGTGGTCGACTTGCCGCCGCCCGACGGTCCTTCGAGCACCGCGAACTCGCCCGCGGCGAGCTGGAACGACACGCCGTCGAGCACCGTCCGCCGTTCACCGGGGAACGACTTCGTCACACCATCGAGCTCGAGCACGGGGTCCATCGCACCTACTCGTGCTGCAGCGCCGAGAGCGGCGTGAGCCGGGCGGCCTGCACGGCCGGGTAGAGCGCACCGAGCACCGCCATGAGGAAGGCGAAGCCGAGCGCGCGGCCGAAGATCGATGCGTGGTACACGGGATGAAACACGCCGGCGAGCGACGACAGCTGGGTGAGACCGATGACGGCGCCGATGCCGATTCCGATGCCGATACCGGCACCGATGAGGCTGACGAGCAGCGCCTCCCCGAGCACGAGACCGAAGAGGCGGCGCCGGTTCCAGCCGGTGGCGCGCAGCAGCCCGAACTCGCGGATGCGCTCGTAGAACGACAGCAGTGACGTGTTCATCACGCCCGTGGCCCCGATGAACAGGGCGAGGATCGACCCGCCGACGTTCGCCGCGGTGATCAGCACGAGGTTGCGGTCGACGCGCGCCGAACTCGCTCTCGGACGCGATCGTCGCGAGCCTCGGGTTCGCCTTCTCGATCGCGGTGCGCACGGTCGAGACGTGCGCGCCGGGCTGCAACCGCACGAACGCGAGCGTGTACACGCCGGGCAGGTTGTGCCAGTCCTGCAGCGTCGTGTCGGAGAACATGCCACCGGCGTCGCCGATCGGGTTGTTCGTGGAGAAGATGCCGACCACGCGGAACGTCTTCTCCTCCACCTTGAACCGGTCGCCCACGCGTACTCCGAAGGTCTGCGCGGCCCGCCAGCCGAGCATGATCTCGTCGGGCGCCGTGCGCGTGAACGAGCGGCCCGAGACCACCTTGACGCCGTACGCGGCCTCGTCGGCGGGCGCGAGCCCGATCTCGAGGAAGAAGGGGTGGTCGGTGTCGATCTTCGCGGTGTGGACGAACGCGCCGATCGCGCCGGCCACGCCCGGCGTCGACCGGATGCGCTGCAACTCGGCCAGCGAGATGCTGCTGTAGAGCACGTCGGACACGCCCTTCTCCGACACGCTGAAGTCGGCCTGGCCGATCTGGAGCACCGCGACAGCAGTGTCACGCAGCGACGAGGTGAGCACACCCAGCGCGAGCACCGCCGTCACGCCGATTGCGACCGCCACTGCGGTGACGGCCGCCCGCAGACGCCGGCGCCAGACGTTGTGCACGAGGAGGCCGAGGAAGCTCACGCCTCGTCGCTCCCGGGCGTCGGCCGCGCCGTCGTCGTCATCGGCTCATCGTGGCGAACGGGCTGTGCCCGTGTGAGAGGCGTTGGGCCCGCCCGCTGGGGACCAACGGGCCTGCCGCGACCTCGCGGTGCCGCCCGGTGGCGCAGGAAGGCGCCCCGCAACGCCGGCGGGACGATCGCCGATGCGCCCGCCGATCGGCAGGGCTGCGCGGCCCGCCCATTCGGGACCTTCGCACCTATGGCGCAAGAGCCGTAGGGGGCACGCTGCGGCTATGACCGCGCACACGCACCCGCATTTCGAACCACCGCCCGAGCCCGACGTCGAGGACGTCGAGATGGACGCCGGTCACTACTTCGCCGAGGAGTTCGGGACGACCGTTGCCGAGCAGCGCCGGCACGAGCCGATCGACGCGCGCCTACGCCGCGAGGAGCCCGACGGCCTCGCCGACGAACGCTTCGACAGTGAGGTGGCCGGCACTGCGCTACCGGAGTTGGTGCACGTCGACGAGCCTGGGCACTGGAACCTGCTCGTCACGGTGCGACCGGGACGCGAGCCGGCGGCGCGGGCGCTGGTGAGCGGCGTGGGCACGTTGCGGGCGTCGCCGTACCCCGACGACGTGCTCCTCGCCCACGTCGACGATGCGGTCCGGGCCCTCGACCAGATCGACGCGGCCATGAAAGACGATCCGCGGGCCCGCGCCGCGATCGCCCGGGTCCTGCCCGCGCAGCGCACGTTCGCGTGTTCCAGCCTCGACCAGCTCGAGCGCGTCACCCGCGACCTCGTCGGTGACTGGCTCGACGAGCTGGCCGACACCCGCTTCCATGTCCGCTGCCACCGCCGGGGGCGCGTTGACGACATCGACCCCGTCGAGGAGGAGGCATTCCTCGGCGAGGTGGTGTTGAGCGAGCTGGCGGCGAGGGGTACACCAGGAACGATCGACTTCGACGACCCCGACGCCGTGATCGACATCGAGATCCTCGGGGGGATCGCCGCCGCGTCGCTGTGGACGCGCGACGACCTGCGCGCCTACCCGTTCCTCCGCATCGAGTGAGCGAGCGCGCGCGCAGGAGTCCAGCGGCCCAGCAGTACTGCAGACAGCAGAAAGGAGCATGAGCATGGTCCAGACCAAGCAACACGAGTCCGACCAGCCCCAGCAGGAGAAGGGTGCGGTGGTGCGGTCCGATCCCGCCCGCCGCTTGTTCGACTGGCTCGGCTGGCCGTCGTGGGCGTCGAGGCTCGAGTCGATGGACTTCTTCGACGAGCACATGATCCGCGTCGAGGAGCTCCAGGAGGGTGAGGCGTACGTCGTGCGCGCCGAGGCCCCCGGGCTCGATCCGGACAAGGACGTCGACGTCCAGGTGAGCGATCACACCTTGCACATCGAAGCCCGGCGCTCCGAGCAGCAGGAGTCGAAGGACAAGGGGCAGTACCGCAGCGAGTTCCGCTACGGCCGCTTCGTCCGGAACATCCCGCTCCCGGCCGGCGCCGACGGTGCCGACGTCAAGGCGACGTACAAGGACGGCATCCTGGAAGTACGGGTGCCGGTGAGTGCAACCCGTGCGCAGGGCATGAAGGTGCCCGTGCAGCGCACGTAGAGTCACCTCGCGGGGGTGGCCGCACCGGCCACCCCCGCGACGTGGCGACGTGGCGATGTGGGCCGGAGGTCCGGGCATGGTCGGCGGCGGAGAAAGCGACGAAGAGGCCGTGCACAGCGACAGTCACGACGTCATCGACCTGTGCGCGATCGATTTCGCACGCGACCGGCGACGACGTCATCGATCTCGCCGAGGTCGCCGACGCGCGGGTCGCGGTGTCCCTGTGCGTCCACTGCTCCCATCCGATCGACCGGCACAATCGCCATCCGCATCGATCGACGGTGCGCTACACATGCCACGAGCGCGGCTGTTCCTGTACCTACGAGCTGTTGCACGTGGAATGAACGTTCCGATCCGGGAGGATCACACGTCATGACACGCACCTGCACCGCACGGGAGGCCGCCGCGCTGGTACGGCCACGCGACACGCTCGCGTTCGGTCTCGGGCCCGCGAACCCCGACGCCTTCCTCACCGCGCTCGGCGAGCGCGACGACTGGGAGGAGCTCGTCGTCGGCGGTGCACTCCTGCTCGGTTACTACACGTTCCTCACCAAGCCCGGCGTGTCCTATCGCTGCGGCTTCTTCGGCCCGGCCGAGCGCATCCTGCTCGCCGAGGGCCGCAACATCGAGCTCGTGCCCGGCGGGTTCCGCCAGTTCGCGCCGAT
Organism: uncultured Actinomycetes bacterium; assembly: GCA_963716525.1. Lineage (GTDB taxonomy): Bacteria > Actinomycetota > Acidimicrobiia > IMCC26256 > PALSA-610 > JBBREP01. The sequence continues at coordinate 4,439,763 of OY970315.1, read as the reverse complement.
CCTCGAACAGTTCGCCCCGCGCGTGATGACCGCGCTCGCGGCGCCCGATACGGAACACCGCGTGAACCTGTCGCTGCACTACGGAGGGACGCGCGACGAGTTGCTCCGCGCCGGCCGCGACCCCGACCGTCTGCTCGTAGTCGAGGTGAACCATCGCCTCCCGCGCACCCGGTCGCTCCCGCCGCAGTTCGACAACACCCTGCCGCTCGACGCCGTCGACATAGTGGTCGAGACCGACGCGCCGCCGTTCGAGTTGCCCGACGTGGCCGCGACCGAGGTCGATGTCGCGATCGCAGGCCACACGCTCGAGTATGTGGTCGACGGCAGCACGCTGCAGACCGGCATCGGCGCGGTGCCGAACATCGTGGCGAGCCGGCTCGCCGACGGTCCGGGCGGCGACTACGGAATCCACTCCGAGATGTTCACCACCGGACTGATGCGTCTGCACGAGGCCGGCAAGGTCACGAACGCGCGCAAGGGCGTGTTCGAAGGGGTGTCGGTCACCACCTTCGCCCTCGGCACCCACGAGATGTACGAATGGCTCGGCGACAACCGCGACGTGGCGTTCCTGCCCGTCGACGTGGTGAACGATCCGTCGGTGATCGGCCGCAACGCCAACTTCGTGTCGATCAACGGCGCGCTCAGCGTCGACCTCTACGGCCAGGTCGTCGCCGACAGCATCGACGGGCGCCCGATCTCCGGCGTGGGCGGCCACGAGGACTTCGTGGCCGGCGCTGACCTGCACATCGACGCGCACTCGCTCATGTGCCTCGAGCGCGACCGTGACGATCGGCGGCGAGGTGCGCTCGCGGATCCTGCCGCAGCTCCCTGCCGGTGCGGTCGTGTCGACCCCGCGGCATCACACCGGTGTCGTGATCACGGAGTACGGCGCAGCCGACCTGCGTGGCCGCACGGTTCGTGAACGGGCCCGCGCGCTCGCCGAGATCGCCCATCCGGACTTCCGTGACGAGCTCCGCGCCGCGGCAGAGGCCCTCGACCGGCCCTGACCCCGGCGATCGGGGCCGGCGTCAGCGGACGACGACCACCGTGCACGGGGCGTGGTGCACGAGCTGGGAGCTGACCGACCCGAGCAGCAAGCGGCTGAAGCCGCCGCGGCCGCGTGCCCCGGTCACGAGCATCGTCGCGTCCTCGGCCCGATCGAGCAGCACGGACGCGGCTGGTCCGGACACGATCGTCGTCGTGACCGCTGCCGGGAGACCGCTCGTGTCGGCGTCGGCGATCATCCCGTCGACGAGCGCCTTCGCGCCCTGCTCCATCTCGCCGCGGTCGTACGGCGGCATCGCGAACGGGTAGCTGCCGACGTAGGGCTGCTGCCACACGTGCACCACCTCGACGGCCGCGTCACGGAGACGGGCCTCGGCGAGCGCCCAGTGCAGCGCGCGCCGCGACTCGTCGGATCCATCGACGCCCACCACGATGCGTTCCATGCCTCCATCGTGGTCCGGGCCCGCCCCGGCCAGAAGGGCTGGAGGAGCCGACCTCGAAGGACCTTCGTCACTTGCCGTGGCCGGTTCGGGCACGCAGAATCGACGGGTGGCCGATCCCGCCCGCGCGCCCGCACCGCTTCGAGGCTCGGCATCCGAGTCCCGCCTCGAAGGCATCGACTTCGACGAGTGCCTCCGCTTGCTGCAACAACATCACATCGGTCGACTGGCCGTGGTCGTCGAAGGCCAGCCGCTCATCTTTCCCGTGAACTACGCGATGGCAGGGCACCAGGTGGTGTTCCGGAGCGACCCCGGCACGAAGCTGCACGCCGCGGTCGATCAGCCCGTGGCGTTCGAGATCGACGGCCTCGACCACCTGTACCACAGCGGTTGGAGCGTGCTCGTGGTCGGCACCGCGAGTGAGGAGCACGACGCTGCCCACCTGAGCGAGCTGGCGCGGCTTCCCTTCACCACGTGGATCAGGGGCCCGAAGTCGCATTGGATGCGCATCGCGGGCGGTGCCATCACCGGCCGCCGCATCACGCGCGAGGGTGGCAGGGACTGACGCAGTCCCACCGCAACAGTCACCTTGTTGCGTGTGGCGCGGGGCCTTTGGTCCACCGCGCCACGGTCGCGCGGCACTGACGGACGTGTCCGCGTGCTCGTACCGTCGTCGGTGTCGATGGAGGAGCCCGCCATGACGAACACGACGATCGTTGTCCCGCTCGACGGATCTGAGTACTCCGAGCGTGCCCTCGCGGTCGCCGCGACGCTGGCCGACCGCACGGGCGGTGGTCTGCTGCTCGTGACCGCGGCCGCGGGCGGACCGCTGCACCCGCTCGAGTACCTCGAGGAGACGGCCGCGACGGTCCGGGCGGCCGGATGCAAGACTGAGGTGTACGTGGCCGAACAGCCGCCGGTCGACGCGCTCGTCAGTGCCGTCGCCGACGTCGACGGCATCGTGTGCATGATGACGCACGGGCGGGGGCGGCTGCGATGGGCCGCGCTCGGGAGTGTCGCCGAGGAAGTGCTGCGTCGCGTCGATCATCCGGTCGTTCTCGTCGGCCGGCACTGCCGGCAGGACTTCCTCGTGCGTTCCTCGCGCCTGCTCGCGTGCGTCGACGGCGCCGGCACCGGGCGCGCGCTCGCGCCGGTCGTCGACGAGTGGGCCGCCCGGCTCGGGCTCGATGTCGAGGTCGCGATCGTCGTGCATCCGCTCGACGTGGTGAGCGCCGAGCGTGAGCAGGAGTTGCTGCAGGAGCTGCGAACGCCGTTCACCGGGGTCGACCGGGCGGCGATGCTGACGAGCCGGTTCGTGGCCGGTGCGCTCGCCGACCACGCCGATGCCATGCCTGCGGCGGTGGTCGCCATCAGCGCCCATGGTCGCGGTGGGCTCAGCCGCTTCGCGCTCGGCAGCGTCACGATGGGAGTGGTGCACCTGGCGAACTGCCCGGTGCTGGTCGTACGGGCCGCTGCCGCACCGGGCGGCAGCGTGACGGGCGCGGAGCGGTGAGCGCCGGCGTCGGTTCCGAGGTCGGGCGATTGCACCGTGTGCTGCTGCACCGTCCCGATGTGGAGTTGCGCCGGTTGACGCCCGGCAACTGCGACGAGCTGCTGTTCGACGACGTGCTGTGGGTCGCCGAGGCACGGCGTGAGCACGACGTGTTCGCCGACGCGCTGCGTGATCGTGGGGTGGAGGTGCTCTATCTCGCCGAATTGCTCGCGCAGAGCCTGGCTGACGACGTCGCCCGCAAGTGGGTGCTCGATCGCACGCTCGTACCGCAACACTTCGGTCCGGTCGTCGCGCCCGCGCTGCGAGAGCACCTCGACGGTCTCTCGGCTCGCGCGCTGGCCCGTGAGCTCATTGGTGGGGTGACGCCCGCCGAGCTCGACCTCGGTCGGCGCGGCCTGTCGGGCAACGTGCTGCAGCCCGACGGCTTTGTGCTCGCACCGCTCCCGAACCATCTCTTCACGCGCGACACCTCCTGCTGGATCTACGGCGGAGTGTCGCTCAACCCGATGGCGAAGCCAGCCCGGCGGCGCGAGACCGTGCACCTCGAGGCGATCTACCGCTTCCACCCGGCGTTCACGGCCCAGGACTTCGCGGCGTGGTACGGCGGCGTCGACGAGGATTGGGGTTCGGCGACCGTCGAGGGCGGCGACGTGCTCGTGCTCGGCCGCGGTGCCGTGCTGATCGGCATGGGCGAGCGCACCACGCCCGCCGCGATCGAACAGCTCGCTCAGAACCTGTTCGCGTCGGGCGCGGTGAGCGAAATGATCGTGGTCGAGCTGCCGAAGGCCCGGTCGTACATGCATCTCGACACGGTGATGACCATGGTCGACCGGGACGCGTTCGTGACGTATCCGGGCGTCGTCGAGCGCACGCGCGTCTGGACGGTCCGCCCCGGCGACCATGCCGGCGACCTCGTCGTCGAGCCCGCGGGCGACCTGTTCGAGACGATCGCGGCGGCGCTCGGACTCGCCGGCGTGCGGGTGTTCACCACGGGCGGCGACGCCTCCGAAGCCGACCGTGAGCAGTGGGATGACGGCAACAACGTGCTCGCGGTCGCACCGGGCGTCGTGATCGGTTACGACCGCAACGTCGATACGAACACGAAGCTTCGCCGAGCGGGCATCGAGGTGATCACGATTCCGGGCGCCGAGCTGTCGCGCGGTCGTGGCGGCGCGCGCTGCATGAGCTGCCCGATCGCGCGCGACGCCGTCGAGGATTCGTGATGCTCGTCGTTGCCGCACTTGGCGGGAACGCGCTCCAGCGTCGCGGCGAGCCGCTCGACGCCGACCACGTCGAGCGCAGTGTGGCCCATGCCGCCAGCGCGCTCGCTGTGGTAGCCGCGGAGCATCGTCTCGTGGTCACGCACGGCAACGGCCCGCAGATCGGTCTGCTCGCGTTGCAGGCCGAGGCATATCGCGATGTGCGCACGTACCCGCTCGACATCCTGGGCGCCGAGACGGAGGGGATGATCGGCTATCTCCTCGAACGCGAGCTCGCCAACGCGATGCCCGATCGGCCCGTCGCCTCACTGCTCACGCAGACCGTGGTCGACGCGCTCGATCCCGCGTTCCGCAGCCCCACGAAACCGATCGGACCGGTGTACGACGAGCACGACGCGCGCAAGCTGGCCTCCGAGCGCGGCTGGTATGTCGCCGCCGACGGTCCCGGGTGGCGACGTGTCGTCGCGTCGCCGGTGCCGCGGTCGATCGTCGAGACACCGACGATCGAGATGCTGCTGGAGCACGGAGTGGTGGTGGTGTGCGCCGGCGGCGGTGGTGTACCGGTGATCGTCGATCGCAAGGGCGCGCGACACGGCGTCGAAGCAGTGGTCGACAAGGATGCCGCCTCGGCGCTCCTCGCCCGCCGTCTGCGGGCCGATGTGCTGCTGCTGCTCACCGACGTCGCCGCGGTCGAGCGCCACCACGGCAGCACGCGTCCCGAGCCGATCGGCGCGATCAGCGCACGCGAGCTGGCATCGCTGTCGCTCGAGGCCGGTTCAATGGCTCCGAAGGCGGCCGCGGCCGCCTCGTTCGTGCTCGCCACCGGCCGGCGCGCCGCCATTGGCGCGCTCGACGACCCGTGCGGGCTGGTCGACGGCACGTCGGGCACGCAGGTGTACGCCGATGTCCCGGCGGCGGCCCCTGTACGCTCGGAGCCATGACGGTACGGGTCTTCCTGCTCGATGACCACGAGGTCGTACGCCGGGGCGTGCGGGAGCTGCTCGAGGTCGAGGACGATCTCGAGGTGGTTGGCGAGGCGTCGACTGCCGAAGAGGCGCTCGCGCGCATCCCGGCCACCAATCCCGACGTCGCGATCGTCGACATGCGACTGCCCGACGGCAACGGCGTCGAGGTGTGCCGCGAGGTGCGCTCGCGCAACCCCGCGGTGCAGTGTGTGGTGCTCACGTCGTTCGCCGACGATGAGGCGCTGTTCGACTCGATCATGGCCGGCGCGGCGGGCTACCTCCTGAAGCAGATCAAGGGCAACGATCTCGTCGACGCGATCCGGCGGGTGGCTTCGGGCCAGTCGCTGCTGGACCCGAGCGTCACCGAGCGCGTCCTCGAACGGCTGCGCAACGGCCCGGCTCAGGACGAGCGGCTCGCTCGACTCACCGACCAGGAGCGCAAGATCCTCGATCTCATCGCCGAGGGCCTGACGAACCGGCAGATCGGCGAGCGGATGTTCCTTGCCGAAAAGACGGTGAAGAACTACGTGTCGAACCTGCTCGCGAAGCTGGGTATGGAGCGGCGCACGGAGGCCGCGGTGTTCGCGGCGCGCCTGAATCAGAACAGCCACACCGACGAGTCAAGCGGTCGGTGACGGTCGCGTCCGACGCGTGGGATTCTGACGTCGTCCTCGCCGACGGCGCGACCCTGCACGTTCGGGCGATGCGCCCCGACGACGAGCCCGCGCTGGGTCGGATGTTCGCGCGTCTCGAGCGCGGAGTCGCTCTACTACCGATTCTTCTCGACCGTGTCGCGGGCGAACGCGACCACGCTCGAGATGCGTCACACCGAGGGTGTCCCGCACGCCGCCATGGTGGCGCTGCTCGGCCAGGAGATCGTCGCGGCCGCGCGCTACGACGTCGTGACCCCGGGTGCCGCCGAGATCGCGTTCGTCGTCGCGGACGAGCATCAGGGCCGTGGCATCGCGACGCTGCTACTCGAGCACCTCGCGGCGATCGCCCGGGCCCACGGTGTGAGCTCGTTCGTCGCCGACACTCTGCCCGACAACGCCAAGATGCTCGGCGTCTTCGCCCGTGCGGGTTGGCGGCGTACGGGTCGCTTCGACCGCGGGACCGTCCGCACCCATCTCGACATCACGCCGAGTGCTGCGGTGGACGCAGCGATCGCGGGCCGCGAGCACACGGCCGAGGCCGCGTCGATCGCGCGCGTGCTGGCCCCCGCCACGGTCGCGGTCGTCGGCGCGAGTGCGCACGAGGGCAAGATCGGGAATGCCGTCGTGCATAACCTCCTCGAGTTCGGCTTCCGCGGCACGGTGTATCCGGTGAATCCCACCGCGCCCACGGTGGAAGGGCTGGCGTGCTACCCGTCGCTCGACGCGGTGCCCGGTCCGGTCGACCTCGTGATCGTCGTGCGGCCTCCCGCCGAGGCGCTCGGCATCGTGGAGCAGGCCGCGCGCAAGCAGGCGCGGGGCCTCGTGGTGATCGCCTCGGGTTTCGCCGAGCTCGGGCCGGAGGGCCGCCAGGTGCAGCACGCCGTGGTCGCCGCGGCGCGCGGTAACGGCATGCGCGTCATCGGCCCGAACTGCCTGGGCGTGGTGAACACGGTGCCCGAGGTCCGTCTCGACGCGACCTTCGCGCCGAACCTGCCCGTGCCCGGGAATGTCGCGTTCCTGTCGCAGTCCGGCGGCCTGGGCATCGAGCTGTTGAGCCAGGCGGCGGGGCGCGGTGTCGGCGTCTCGCAGTTCGTGTCGGTGGGCAACAAGAGCGACGTGAGCGGCAACGACCTGCTGCAGTTCTGGGAAGACGACGCCGCCACCGATGTCGTGCTGCTGTATCTCGAGTCGTTCGGCAACCCCCGCAAGTTCGCGCGCCTCGCGCGCCGCATCGCCCGGCGCAAGCCGATCGTCGCCGTGAAGAGCGGTCGCACGCCCGCGGGAACCCGCGGCGCGAGCTCGCACACCGCGGCGCTCGCCACATCGGACGTCGCGGTCGACGCGCTGTTCCGCCAGGCCGGCGTGGTGCGCGTCGACACGCTGGCGGAGCTGCTCGACACCGCGCAGTTGCTCGCCAGCCAGCCGGTCCCCGAGGGACCCCGCGTCGCGATCGTCGGGAACGCGGGAGGTCCCGGCATCCTCGCGGCGGATGCGGCTGTGGGTGCCGGTCTCACGGTAGATCCTTTTTCCGACGCCACCGCCGCCGCGGTGCGGGCCGCCGCGCCGGGCGCCAGCACCGGCAACCCGATCGACCTCGGCGCGGCTGCGACGCCCGATGTGTACGCGGGCGTGCTGCCGGCCGTGCTGGCCGCCGACGAGATCGACGCGGTACTCGTGATCTACGCCCCTCCGGTGGTCACCGCGCCCGTCGACGTGGCGCGCGCGGTGACCACCGCGGTCGCGGGCGCGACCGCCGCGAAGCCGGTCGCAGCGTGCTTCCTCGGACGCGCCGAGGTGGCCGACGTGCTGCGAGGCGAGGGCGCGGGCCGGCCGATTCCGACGTTCCCGTTCCCGGAGACCGCGGCGCGCGCGCTCGGGCGCGCCGCGCAGCTGGGCGCATGGCGCGCTCGCCCCGTCGGCGAGGTGCCGGTGCTCGCCGAGATCGATGCCGATGCCGCGCGCACCGTGGTGGTGGAACGGCTCCACGACAATCCCGACGGTGCGTGGCTCGACTGGCAGGAGTGCGCCGGCGTGCTCGGCGCGTTCGGTCTCGACGTGGTGGGGCACCGCACGGTCCACGACGCGCCGGCCGCGGCGCGCGCCGCGGCCGAGCTCGGCTTCCCGGTTGCGCTCAAGGTGAGCGCGGCGGGAATCGTGCACAAGTCCGACGTCGGCGGTGTGCAGCTGCACCTCGAGCGCGAGGCCGATGTCGAGGCTGCGTACACGGCGATGCAGGAGCGTGTCGGCGGCGCCATGACGGGCGCGGTCGTGCAGCGGATGGCCGCGCCGGGCCTGGAGGTGATCGTCGGGATCACCCAGGACGCGCTGTTCGGTGCCCTGTTGCTGTTCGGCCTCGGTGGTGTGAACGCCGAGCTGCTCGCCGACCGCAGCCTGCGCATCCTGCCGCTCACCGACGTCGACGCCCACGAGCTGGTGCGGTCGCTCCACAGCTCGCCGCTGCTGTTCGGCTACCGGGGCGCGCCGGCGCTCGACGTCGACGCGTTGGAATCGTTGCTGCTCCGGGTGGCCCGCCTCGCCACCGAGGTCCCGGAGATCACCGAGATGGACCTCAACCCGGTCATGGTCCACGAACGGGGAGTGACCATCGTCGACGTGCGGGCGCGCTGCATGCCCACGGCGCCCGCGTACCCGTCCGATCTCCGGCGGATGCGGGATTGACCCACGAAGCCACTGTCGCGGCCGTCGACGCGCAACGGCAGCGGCTCGCCGCCTGGCTGGAGCGGCGCGGGGCCGGCGCCGCGACCTTTTCCGAGACCCACGTGTCGATCCTCGCGTTCAGCGCCACGCGTGTCTGGAAGTGCAAGAAGGCGGTTCGCTACCCGTTCGTCGACCTCTCGACGATGGATCGGCGCCTCGCGAACTGCGAGCGTGAGGTGGCCTTGAACCGGAGGCTCGCGCCCGACGTGTACGTCGGTATCGATGCGGTCGACGACGGTGCGGGCCACATCGTGGATCACGTCGTGGAGATGCGGCGGCTCCCGGAGGACCGCCGGCTCGCGGCGCTCGCCCGGGAGCATCACGGCGCGCCGGCCTGCATCGATCGGGTCGCGGCGCTGCTCGCCGCGTTCCACGAGGGTGCCCGCGCGGCCCCGAGATCGACGGGGCCGCGTCGGTGGAGGCGGTCACTGAGCTGTGGGAGTCGAATCGGCACGAGCTCGAGCCGTTCGCCGGCACGCTGCTCGACCGGCCGTTGTTGGAGCAGATCGCCGCCGATGCTCGCACGTATACCGCCGGGCGGGCTGCGCTGTTCGCGGCGCGCGTGGCGGGCGGCCGCGCGTGCGACGGGCACGGCGATCTCCTCGCCGACGACGTGTTCTGCATGGACGACGGTCCACGCGTGCTCGACTGCCTCGAGTTCGACGACCGGCTCCGTTTCGGCGACGCGCTGGCCGACGTGGCGTTCCTCGCGATGGATCTCGAGCACCTCGGCCGGGCCGACCTCGCGGCGCGCCTTCTCGACCGCTATCGCGAGCACAGTGGTGACGCCTGGCCGGAGTCGCTCGAGCACCACTACGTGGCGTACCGAGCGCTCGTACGCGGCAAGGTCGCGTGCCTGCGCGCCGACGCGGGCACCGATACGACCGCGGCCGGCACCGCTCGCGCGTTCCTCGACCTGTGCGCCCGGCATCTGGTCCGGGGCCGGGTGCGGCTCGTCCTGATCGGCGGGCCACCGGCCACCGGCAAGACCACGCTCGCACGCGCACTCGCGGCCGCGACCGGCTGGTCGGTGCTGCACTCCGACGAGGTGCGCAAGCGCCTCGCGGGAATCGAGCCGCGCACGAGCGCCGCGGCCGAGCTCGACCGCGGTCTGTACGGCGGGCCGTGGTCGGACCGCACTTACGAAGCCCTCCTCGACGGTGCGCGCCGCCACCTCGAGCGCGGCGTGACGGTCATCCTCGACGCCTCGTGGAGCACGGCCGCTCGCCGTGAGGCGGCCGCGACGCTCGCCGCGGCGACGGGCAGCGAATGCGTCGCGGTCGAGTGCCGGGCGAGCGAGGCGGCCGCCGCGGCCCGGGCCGCGGCTCGCCAGCATCTCGGCGGTGACGCATCCGATGCCTACGGCGCGACCGCTGCGGCCCTGCGGGAGCGCTTCGAGCCCTGGCCCGCGGCTCGGCCGGCGGAGAGCGATCGCCCGCCGGCCGAGGCGGCCCTGCAGCTGCGAGCGGCCATCGTGAAGAGTTCCTGAAGACCCGGCACGAGGGCCGCAGGTGTCGGGACCTTCGGCACTGTGAGTTGCAATGCGCAGCGCCGAAGATGAACCGATGATCACGCCGGACGCACGAAGGACATGAGCATCGTGGACCTGGACGAAGCCGAGTGCCACCGGCTGCTGCGCCGCGGGTCGATCGGTCGCGTCGGTGTGACTATCGACGCGCTGCCCGCCGTGCTTCCGGTGAACTACGCGATGCACGACGGGGCCGTGCTGTTCCGCACCGTCTCCGGCACGAAGCTTGACGCGGCCACTGCCAACGCCGTCGTGGCGTTCGAGGTCGACGGCGGCGCCGACGACTCGGACGGCGCATGGAGCGTGCTCGTCCGCGGCATCGCGCACGAGGTGACGGATCCCGCCGAGCTCGCCGCCGTGCGCGCGCTCCCGCTCGAGTCATGGGCCTTCGACGGCGCGGCCGATCACTTCGTGCGCGTCGAGCCGTCGATCATCACGGGCCGGCGGGTGCGCACCGCGCTGGGCGCGTCCCACGATGGTCAACTCAGCGGCTGATGTCCTGCACCGGGGTGATCGGTTTCCACAGACCAGTCGTGCCGAGCGTGAGTCGTAGGCCTCCAGGCGCCAGTTGTCGTCGGCCGAGAACTTGCCGGCGCGCAGCGACGAGTACTGCCCCGACCCGCGGTTCGGGGTAGACGGTGTTCCCGCCCTCGGTCTTCCAGCGTTCGATGAAGCTGTCGAGCTGCCGCTGCGAAGCCGACGTCGCCGGTGGTGTTCACGGTGAGCACGGCGGTGGCGCCGAGCGGCACGCCGGCCCGCGCCGCGAAGCTAGTGCCGCACCACCAGCAACACGGCGACACCCCGCGCTGTGGTGGGGGCACTGCAGCAGGGTGTCGCCGCGAACGCAACGTGGGGACGTGGGGGGAGAGGTCCATGCCATCATCGCCCCGTGGTGGACGGTTGTGTGCGGTGTCGCGGGAGGTTTTGCTTCGTTTTTGCGTACTGTGCGGGTCATGCGCCCACTCCCCATGATCGTCGCCGCCACCGTCCTCGCGCTCGGCTGCGGCACGAGCGTCTCGGCGACATCGACGTCTTCGACGTCGCACCCGGCGGCATCGGCCTCCGGGCAGCCGTCGAGTAGCGCCTCCAAGACGAGCGCGGAACCGGCCGCGGCGACGTGCGGGTCGGGCGCGCCGCCCGCCCGCTACCGGCACGTCGTGGTGGTCATGGAAGAGAACCGCCGCTGGCCTGCCGTCGGCGGTCCCGGGTTCACGTCGATGCCCTACCTGCACGGGCTCGCGCAGACGTGCGCCTACTACACGAAGTGGAACGAGACCGACGCGCACCAGGGCAGCCTCAGCCAGTACATCGGCCTCACGTCCGGCGTCGACAACCGGTCGACCTCCGGCGACTGCGCCCCGTCGGCCACGTGCCGCTCGCTCGACAACAACATCTTCCGCCAGGTCCGCGCCGCCGGTGGCACCACGCGCTCCTACGTCGAGGGCGCCCACGCGGGATGCTCGGCGGCCGGCAATGCCGCCCGGCACGTCCCGGCGCTCTACTACTACGGGGGCAGCGATCATCCGCGCTGCAACGCGGAGGTCCGTCCGTTCACGGAGTTCGACCCGAACCATCTGCCCACGTTCGCGATGATCACGCCGAATCTCTGCAACGACGGGCACAACTGCGGTAACGCGAAGGTCGACTCGTGGCTCTCCGCGCACCTCGGCGCGATACTCCGCGGCGCCGACTACCGCTCAGGTACCACCGCGGTCTTCGTCGTGTACGACGAAGACCGGCCAGTGCCGAACCTGCTCGTCGCACCGGCGGCCCGGCGGGGCCCGATCACCGCGTTCACGGCGAGCCACAACGCCGCGCTCCGCACCTGGGAGCAGATGCTCGGTCTGCCTGCGCTCCCGGCCGTGCGTACCGTCACGAGCCTGCGTGCCTCCGCACACGTGTGATGCGCGACGGTGCGCTCACGTGTGGAGCTTGCGCAGCGTTGTGAAGCTCGGAAGCTGGGTCGTGGGCGACCGCTCCAGCTCCACGAGGTGTGCGTCGTGCGGCAACGTGATCTGCCCGATCTCCGAGATGTGCGCGGGATCGAGGAGATGTGCGGCGAACGCGTCACCCACGTCGCTGATGGCGGCGAGGAGATCGATCGTGTCGACCACCGGCGTATCGCGACCGCGGCTCTCGCGCGCCGCGGCCGCTACCACCTCGCACGCCGCGCGCGTCCAGCGCGGCCGGGCGCCGAGCAGGGGGCCGCGCAGGCGCCGCATGCCGTGCAGCCGCCATTTGCGGTAGTCGAATGCTGCCCACACCCGCTTCTCGGTGAGACCACCCGCGGCGAGGAGCTCGCCGGCGGCCGAACGGTGCTGGCGCAACAGTCCGAGGAGCACGTGCGCAGGTGTGACGCGGAACGGCGGCCGGCGCGTGGCCGCGGTCTGGGCGTCCAGCAGGGCGTCGAGCGCGAGCTGGGTGCACTCGACGCCGGCCGCGTGGAGGCTGTGGTCCCTGTGTTCGGCGTGCAGGTGCGCGCCTGATCCGGTCTTCGCAAGCATCGTCATCGACGCGGCGCCACGCCGCATCGTCAGCGACCCTAGAGAGCACGGCATCAAGGCGCACGTGGAGTGCGGCAAAACCCGGGCAAAACATGCTGCCGCAACACTCCGATCGCGGCCGCCGGAGCCCCGTGGGACACCCTGGCGGAACCGCGCGTTTACGCTCGTCGCCCATGCGTGCCGGGCGGGTGCTGATCGTCGAGGACGACGAACGCATCGGTGCGAATCTCCAGCGAGCGCTGGCGAACGACGAGACCGAGGTTCGCTGGGTGCGCACGGCGGCCGAGGCGATGGCCGCGGCGGCCGGCGAGCCGCCCGATCTGATGCTGCTCGACCTTGGATTGCCCGACGCCGACGGTCTCGACGTGTGCCAGGCGGTGCTCGCGCGGCGGCCTGCGCTCCCGATCATCATGCTCACGGCGCGCGACGCCGAGATCGACATCGTCGTCGGACTCGACAGCGGCGCGGTCGACTACGTCACCAAGCCGTTCCGCCTGGCGGAGCTGTCGGCACGCGTCCGCGCCCACATGCGGCGGCGGGCCGAGCGCGGCGAGCGGTTCGTGGTGGGATCGCTCGTGGTCGACCTCGGTGGCCGGATCGCGATGCTCGACCAGGTCGACCTCGGGCTGCGCGCGAAGGAGTTCGACCTGCTCGCCGCGCTGGCAGGCGCCGCGGGATCGGTGCTGCGTCGCGAAGATCTCATGAGCGCCATCTGGGACGAGCACTGGTACGGCTCGACCAAGACGCTCGACGTCACGATCGCGTCGTTGCGCCGCAAGCTGGAGGCGACGCGACCCGGAGCGGTCAACATCACGACCCTGCGCGGGGTCGGGTACCGGCTCGAACGACCGTGAGGTGGCGCATCCTCGCTGCCATCCTCGCGGTGTCGCTGCTGGCGGTGATCGCGCTGGCCGTGCCGCTCGGTGTGCGCCTTGCCGGCGACGATCGCACGCAGGCGATCGCCCGCCTCGAGCGGGCGGCGACCACGGCGAGCCAGCGGGTGCCGGAACGCGTCCTGCCGTCCACCCGCATCGCGATGCCCGACCTCGCGTCGGGCGGCGACCTCGCGGTGTACGACACGCAGGGACGCCGCATCGGCGGCGAAGGCCCGCGCGTGGCCGACGCGCTGCCGCGCCGTGCGCTCACGGGCCACACGGTCGGGGGCCGGCAGGGCGCATCCTTCGTCGTCGGTGTGCCCGTGGTGCGCCACCTCGCGGTGGTCGCGGTGGTCCGCGCCGAGGAGCCGGTGAGCGTCGTCGACGCCGAGTTGCGCCGCCAGCGTCTCAACATCGCGCTGTTCGGCGCGGCCGCCCTGCTCATCGCGGCCGCGATCGGGCTGTGGCTGTCGAGCCGGCTCGCGCGGCCGCTCGCGCACCTGAGCGACGCCGCGGGTCAGCTCGGTCGCGGTGACTTCACCGCGCAGCGCGCCGCGCTCGGGCATCGCCCAGGTCGACGCGGTCGCCCAGGCGCTCGACGACACCGCGACCCGGCTGGGCGAGCTCGTCGAACGCGAGCGTTCGTTCAGCGCCCACGCGTCGCACCAGTTGCGCACACCGCTCACGTCGCTGCGGCTCGCGATCGAGGCCGAGCTCGCCCAGCCGAGGCCGGACGCCGGCACCGCGCTCACGGAGCTGCTCGCCGAGGTCGACCGGCTCGAGGCCACGATTCGCGAGCTGCTCGCGCTCTCGCATGGCACCGCTGGTCGCGGTCCGATGGAGCCGGCTGCAGTGTCGTACGCCGCCGTGGACCGGTGGCGGGAGCGCTACTCGGCCGCGCACCGGTCGTTACGCGCACAGGTGTTGGACCGCGTCGATGCCCCAGCGACGGTCAACGGGTCGAGCGCGGCAGTGTCACAGATCCTCGATGTGTTGCTCGACAACGCGCTGCTCCACGGCGCCGGGACGGTCACCGTCGTGGTCCGTGCCGGAAGCGGCGGTGGTGTGGTGGTGGCGGTCGAGGACGAAGGTCCGGGCATCGCCACCGACCTCGACACGCTCGTGGCATCGTCGCCCACCGGTGGCCACGGCTACGGGTTGCAGCTCGCGATCGCGCTTGCGCACGCCGAAGGTGGCGAGCTGCGCTTCGCACGGCGCGCGGGCAGACCATCGTTCGAGCTCACGCTCGTCTGATCTGCTCCGGCGCAACTCGTGCTGCATCGGCGAGCGGTCGTCGCGCCTCCAGTTGCGCGGCAGCGTAGAAACGGACTTGTGCGCGCTCGCACGATCAGCAAAGCGGCGGGAAAGCGTCGGCAAAATCCGGTTGCTTGTGAAGATCTGATGATGTGACGAGCGGCGCCGCGTGCCGCGTCACCGGCTGTGCGTCCTTCGTTGCTCGGTAACGTCAAGCCTTCGCTTGCTGACGCCCGGCCGTGTCGCACGGCACCGTTGTTCGGGCCGGAACACTGGAGCTCTGCGTGCACATCGCAATGGTCTCACTCGCCACCATCGGGCACCCCGTCGCGTTCTCGCACGAGCTCACGATGGTCCACGCGATCGTCGTCGGTGTGCTCCAGGGCGTCACCGAGCTGTTCCCGATCTCCAGCCTCGGTCACTCCGTGCTCGTGCCCGCTTGGCTCAACTGGAACGTCATCGTCAAGTCGCAGTCACAGAGCGAGTCGCCCTACCTCGCGTTCGTCGTCGGCCTGCACGTGGCGACCGCGCTCGCGCTGCTCGTGTACTACTGGCGCGACTGGCGCGACGTGATCCCCGCGGCCTTCCGCGTGCTCGGCCGGCGCAAGGTCACCGACCGCAACGAGCACCTTGCGTGGCTCCTGATCGTCGCGACGATCCCTGCCGGCCTCACCGGTCTCGTCCTCGAGCACGCCCTGCGCACGCTGTTCGCGAAGCCGTTCGCTGCCGCGCTGTTTCTCACCGTCAACGGTGTGGTCCTGTTCCTCGGCGAGTGGCTCCGGCGGCGGCGTATCGCCGAAGCGCTCGTGTGCGAGCCGGTACCCGCGCTCGCGAGCGAGGAGGTCGTGAACGAGCTGGCCGAGCGCACGCATACGGTGCGGACGGTCGAGGACATGACATGGCGTGAGGCGCTGGTGATCGGTGTGGCACAGATCGGAGCGCTGTTCGCGGGCATCAGCCGCTCGGGCATCACCATGGTCGCCGGGCTCGCGCGCGGCCTCGACCACGAAGAGGCCGCGCGTTTCTCGTTCATGCTCGCGACACCGATCATCTTCGCGGCCGGCGTCTACAAGCTGCCCGACCTCATGGGCCACCTCGGCGACGGCATTCGCGGCGAGGTCCTGGCGGGCAGCGTCGCCGCGGGCATCGCGGCCTACATCGCAGTGCGTTTCCTGGTGCGCTTCTACCGCAGCAACAACCTCGTGCCGTTCGCGATCTACTGCCTCGCCGCCGGCGCGATCTCCATGATCCGGTTCGCCTGACCGGTGTAGCTGCGCTCGGGTGCTCGGCGCGGTGAGCGCCGCGGTCGACGGTCCATAGGGCACCCGAGGCGTCGGTGTCACGGATCGAGGTCGGTGCACGCCCGCAGTGACTGCCACGCGGCGGTGGCCTGGGTCGCGGCCCCACCGGTCAACGGCCGCGGACGTCCGCCCACGAGCGCGGCCGGCACCCATCCGTAGTGCTCCACGTGGCGGCCCGAGACCGTCACCGTGAGCACGCCGCTCGTGGTGCCGGTGTAGAACGCGAAGTTTCCCAGGCCGTAGTCGACGAAGCCGTCGTCGCCACCACCTACGAACCCCGCACCTTCAAGCCGGTGCGAGTGGCTGCCCACCACGATGTCGGCGCCGGCGGCCACGAGCTGCCGGGCGATGGCGCGCTGGTCGGCCGACGGGCAGGTCGCGCCCTCGACACCCCAGTGGAGGAACACGACGACAGTGTCGCTCGTCGCCCGCGCCGCGCGAACCTCGGCGAGGAGGCGGGGCACGTCCTTCGCCGACGCGACGCCCCCGTGGTCGTCGGTGGCGGTCCACTGCTGCACGAGCTCGTCGTCGATCACCTGCGTCGCGGCGATGATGGCGATGCGCTGGCCGTGCACCGTCGCGCGGAACGGTGAATACGCGTCGTCGGCGTCCTTTCCGATGCCGATCACGTGTACACCGGGCGAGTGCGCACGCGCCTCGAGCGAGTCTGCGAGGCCGGTTGGTCCGTAGTCGACGCCGTGGTTGTTCGCCTCCGTGGCGACGTCGATCCCGGCATCGGTGAGCGCCGCCAGCGCGCTCGGCGGCGCACGGAACGTGTACTGCTTCGCGGCGGGCGTTCCCCGCTCGGTGATCGCCGTCTCGAGGTTCACCATCGTGATGTCGTACGAGCGCAGCACGGGGGCGACCGCGCTGAGCACGGTGGCGGCGTTCGCGTCGAGCGCGTCGCGCAGGGGTCCTTCGAAATGCACGTCACCGGCAAAGGCGAGGGTCACCGCGGCCTTGTTCGCCGTGGTCGTCGTGGTCGCGGCCGCGCCGGTCGTAGGCGCCGGTGCGCTCTTGGTACTTCGGGTGCTTCGGGTGTTTCGGGTGCTCTCCGTCGATCCGTGCGAGCTCGCGCACGCCGCGGTGGCGACCAGCGCGGCCGCGACGACCATGCGGGCGACCTTCGGCGTCCACGAGCCGTCGTGCACGGCCGCATCGTCGCGCGCCGGGAGACGGTCGCGCCGGCACATCGTGGTGTCCGTCTGTCTCCGTCTGGGTACCCATGCGCGGATGAGTCCTCGAGGGTTCGTCGAACGCACCGACCGCTTCCAGCAGCGGCACCCGGCGACCGCGTTCACGTACGGCGTGGTGAAGAAGTACGGCGACGACGGTGCGGGCCGCCTCGCAGCCCTGCTCGCGTACTACGGGTTCCTGAGCCTCTTCCCACTGCTGCTGGTGGCCGTCACCGTGCTCGGTTTCGTGTTGCACGGCCACCCGGGGTTGCAGCACCACGTGGTGAATTCAGCGCTCGCCGACTTCCCGGTGCTCGGCTCGCAGATAGCGGGCAACGTCTCGTCGTTGCACGGGTCGGTGTTCGGTCTCGTTGTCGGACTGCTCGGCACCCTGTGGGGCGGCCTCGGTATCGCGAATGCGGCGCAGTACGCCATGAACCGGGTGTGGGCCGTACCTGACGGTGAACGCCCCGGCTTCGTTCCTCGGCTGCTGCGCAGCCTCGGGCTGATCGCAACGATCGGTCTCGGGGTGCTGGCGACCACGGTGCTCGCAACCGCGGGCGGCGCAGTGACCGCGTTCGGCATTCTCGGCACCGTGCTCGTGGAGATCGCGGTGACCGCGCTGCAGGTGGCGCTGTTCGTCGTCGCGTTCCGGATGCTCACTACGGCCGGCATCGGCTGGCGCCAGCACCTGCCCGGCGCGATACCGGCAGGGATCGTCTTCCAGGTGCTCGACACGTTCGGCGGGCTCTACATCGAACACGGTGTACGCGGCATGAGCCAGACGTACGGCATGTTCGCGATCGTGATCGGCCTCCTCACGTGGATCTACCTGCTGGCCCAGGTCGTGCTGTACGCGGCGGAGATCAATGTCGTACGGGCGCGCCGGCTCTGGCCGCGCAGCCTCGTGCGACCGCCCGAGCGCGCGGCCGGCGGGCCCGCTCGCACCGAAGGGACCGAACCCGGTGCGCCGGCCGGCGGAATGCCGCGGCGGCGGGCTGGGTAGACCCCACACGCCACCGTGGAGGCTCGTGCTCGTGCGGGCGCGAGCTCTCCGACCGGATGACCGATGAGGAGTACGCATGGCCGGTGATCGACACGAGACAACGCCGTCGGATGCCACCCGGGCCGCCGAGGAAGGCGAATCGCGCCGCGCCCACGTGCCTGACCGCGCACCCACGGCCGAGGAGCAGCAGGACGCGGAGCGGGCGCCGCGCGACGGGGGCGCCGGTGAGCATTACGAGGAGATGGCCGAGCGGGGCGCGCACCAACAGGGCGAGGGTCGCCTTCCCTGACCGCGCCGTGACGCGCCCGCCCCGCGTGACGCGCCGGCCGCCGTCTCCCATGCCCGCGCCGCCGGTCCCGGCCCGAGACCTGCACGGCCTCGCGGCGCCAGCTACCATCCCCGCCAGCGCGTCGCGAGCTGCGGCGCGCGCAAGCACACAGCGCTTTGGAGACATTCAATGGCAACCGGTACGGTCAAGTGGTTCAACGGCGAGAAGGGCTTCGGCTTCATCTCGCGCGAAGGCGCGGACGACGTCTTCGTGCACTACTCCGCGATTGCGGGAAGCGGCTTCCGCACGCTCGAAGAGGGGCAGAAGGTGGAGTTCGACACGGCCCCCGGCCGTAAGGGCGAGGAGGCCCAGAACGTCCGCGTGATCTGAGATACCGGTGGGGCAGCCGGCCCCTCGGGCCGGCTGCCGCCGTGTCTCGTTCCTCGGTGGGGTCCGGCGTAGCGCACGCACCCGATGCGTGCAGGGGATGCGCCCTCAGCTGTGTGCCGCCTCGTCGGTAACGGCTTCTGCAGCACCCGGATACACGACGTAGTCGTCGGCGTCCGCGTTCCACTCCATCTCGATGAGCCCGCGGGCGCGCGCGGCCTTGCAAAACTGCAGGAAGCCGCCGTAACCGAATCGCTTCTCGCTGAAGTCGGGCTCGAGCTTGCGCAGCTGCGTCTTGAGCCCCGAGAGGTGGGGCGCACCGGTGCGTGCCGTGAGCTTCACGACGACCGCGCGAAGGTTCTCGAACGCCTGCTGCTCGGCGCCGGCGCCCGCGTGGAGCGTGACCTCCGGATCGCCGGTGGCGCTGCTGTCGCCCAGCGACACCGCGTGGTGCACCTCGAGATGGCGTAGCAGCTCGCCGAAGCTGCGAAAGCCGTACGTGGTCTCGGTGAATGTGGGGTCCTTGCGGAGCAGCGCGCGCTTGAGCTGTGACGCGAGCACCGGGCCGCTCGCAGTGCGCTGGAGGCCGGCGAGGGTGCGCGTCACGAGCGAGCTCAACGCGCCCTCGTCGTCGCCGTTGCCGCGGGCGCGGTGCGCCGGCTCGGCATCAACCTCGGCGTCGACTGCCGTGTCGGTGTCGCGGTCGGCGCGGCCTCGTGTCGACTTCTTCGCCCGCGCCGTCTTGGCGCCGCGCCGCGCCGTGCGGTCGAGGTCCACCCCGTCGAGTCGCTCGTAGAACAGGAACTCGTCGCACGCCGCCGGAAGCAGCGCCGAGGTCGACGCCTCCACACCGATGCCGATCACCCGGCGGTTGAGCTCGCGGAGCTTGTGCACGAGAGGCGTGAAGTCGCTGTCGCCCGTGCCCAGCACGTAGGTGGTGATGTATTCGCGCTCGAAGCACAGTTCCACGGCGTCGACGGCCATCTTGATGTCGGCGGCGTTCTTGCGTACCGAGCCCATCCGCTGCGGGATCTCGATGAGCTCGACGTGGTGCCGCGTGAGCTCGCGACGATCCTCGTCGAAACGCACCCAGTCGGCATACGCGCGCCGTACGACCACTCGTCCGCGCTCGGCGAGCGCGTCGGCGATCGGTTGAAAGTCGAGATGGTCGAGGTGCAGTTGCTCCTCGGCGCCGATCGCGAGGTTCTCGTAGTCGAGGAACAACGCGATCCGCTCCTCATCGTTGTCCATCGTCCCTACTTCGTTTGGTTCGGACTGGTCATTGGGTGGGCGTGTCGCCGGCGTCGGGAAGCACCTGACCGCCGAGGTAGCTCGACTCGAGGAGCTCACGGTTCGCGCGCAAGTATGCGGCGTCGTTCTCGAGCACCAGGTCGCCGTGCGAGAGCACGTATGCACGGTCGGCGATCTCCAGCGCGAGGTCGACGTGTTGTTCCACGATCAAGACACCCGCGCCGGTGTCGTCGGCGACGGTGCGGAGCACGGGCAACAGGCGCTCCACGATGATCGGAGCGAGACCGAGGCTCATCTCGTCGACGATGAGGAGCCGGGGTCGCACCGTGAGCGCCCGGCCCATGGCGAGCATCTGCTGCTCGCCACCGGACAGCAGCCCCGCACGCCGGTCCATCAGGGGTTCGAGCGCGGGGAAGTAGTGCAAGGCCCGTTCGACGTCCGCCGATCCGTGCGACGCGCCGAGCCTGAGGTTCTCGCTCACCGTGAGCTGGAAGAACAATGAGCGGTCCTCGGGAACGTGCGCGATGCCGAGGCGGGCGATCTTGTGCGGCGGCCGCTTGCGGAGGCTCTGGCGCTGCATCCGCACGTCGCCCGCGAGCATCGGCAGGATCCCCGAGACGGTGAGCAGCGTCGTGGTCTTGCCGGCGCCGTTCGGACCGAGCAGCGCGACGACCTCTCCCTCACCGACCGTGAGGCTCAGGTCGCGCACGACCGCGACGCCGCCGTAGCCGCCGGACAGCGCATCGATCTCGAGCACGTTGCTCATGCCTTCTCCCCGTCGCGGTGCGCGGCGCCGAGGTAGGCCTCGATCACACGGTCGTTCCGCACGACATCGGACGGTGTGCCTTCGGCGATCTTCTTGCCGAACTCGATGACGTAGATGTAGTCGCACACGTTGAGCACGAGGCCCATGTCGTGGTCGACGAGCAGGATCGTGACACCTGAGTCGACGACCGTGCGGAGCCGCTCGCCGAGCTCGACGGACTCACGGGTGTCGAGGCCGGCCGCGGGCTCGTCCATGCACACGAGCCTCGGGACCGCCGCGAGGGCCCGCGCCACACCGACGAGCTTGCGCTGCCCCTGGCTGATCTCCGTGGGCATGCGGTCGCGAAGGTGCGCGATCCCGAGCACGTTCAACGCGTGCATCGCTGCGGCGTCGTCACGGCGGCGTTGCGGGGCCACGAGGTCGAAGAACACGTCGCGCAGCGTCGCCTGCTCGGATGCGACGAGCAGGTTCTCGACGATCGTGAGCTCGTCGAAGAGCTCGAGCGATTGCCAGGTGCGGGTGAGACCGGACCGGGCCCGGCGGTGTGCAGGAAGCCGGTTCATGGGCGTGCCGTCGAAGGTGACCTCTCCGGTCGCGGGCACGAAGCCGGTGATGGCGTCGATCGTGGTTGTCTTGCCGGCGCCATTCGGTCCGATGAGCCCCACGAGCTGACCGGCGTCGACGCGCATGTCGAGGTCGTCGACCGCGCGGAGCCCGCCGAACGTCACCCGCAGGGCCGAGGTCTCGAGCAGGGCGCTCACGGCTGCGCTCCTGGCCGTGCCGTGGTGGCGGCGGCAGCCGCGGCAGCGTTACCCGGCGGGTTCGGTGCAGTCGCCGCGCGGCGCCGGGCGCGGTCGCGCAGTGATGCGACGACACCGCCGGCGATGCCCTCGGGGTTCAGCACCGCAGTCGCGATGACGCCCAGGCTGCCGAGAATGAGCGTGAAGTCGGGCGACACGTGGAAGTCGGTCTGCAGGAGGTAGAAGACCACACCACCCGGCACCAGCAGGCCGGCGGTGATCGCCCCGCTGATGCACGCGATGCCCCCCAGGTACGCGAACGCGAACACGGTGAGCGACTGCGGGCTGAGCGCCGGCGGCAGGTCGCCGAAGTAGGCGACGTCGGCCTTGCCGAGCCGGATGCCGACGAGCGCGCCGCCGAGGCCGGCGATGAACGCGGCGATCGCGAATGCCGTGCGCTTGGTGGCCGCGACGTCGACCCCCGCGGCCGCGGCGGCCCGCTCGTTCGAGCGCGTCGCGAGCAGGCGCCGACCGGTCGCCGATCGGCGCAGGTTCACCACGGCTGCACCGAGCACGGTGACCACCGCGAGGCAGAAGATGCCGAACCACACGTTGGCGCCCGAGCCGTTTCCGATCACCGCGGTCTTCACGGGGTTGATGCCAGTGGGCACCTTGATGGGCGCGCCGGCGAAGCCACCGTTCACGCCGGGGTTCTGGAACAGGAACGCGTCCATCGCCACCGCGAACGCGAACGTGATGATGGCGAGGTTCACGCCGCGGACGCGCAGCGCCGGCTGTGCAGCGATCAGGCCCACGAGCATGGCGACGAGCGCACCGACGAGCGCGTTCAGCGGGAACGGCATCGCGGGAACGAGCGTGTGTGCATAGAGGTGAATGCCGTGCCCGCTCAGCTTCGAGAGCATGAAGCCGCTGACGCCGGCCAGCATCATCTGGGCGAGGGAGATCTGGCCGACGTAGCCGGTGAGCACCACAAACGAGAGGCTGATCACGACGCCGATGAGGGAGGTCATGATCGCGAGCCGGGCATTCGGGGTGGCGACGAACATCAGCATGAGCGCGCAGAAGGCCACGGTGACGGGGGCCACGATGTGCGTGCTCACGCGGCTGGGGTTCGGCGCGAACGGCAAGCGCCCGGCCGAGACCGCGCCTCGGGTGGGCAACGCTCGGCCCCGGAAGAACAGCACCGCGACGATCACGAGGAAGGGCAATAGGTCGGCGACGCCGGGCAATGAGGCCCCCGCGGCCACCGGGTACCACGTGTGGTTCTGGAAGTAGCCGATGAGCGCCTGGGTCATCGCCAGCCCGAACGCGGCCGCCGTGGTGACGCCGAACGACGTGAGGTTGCCGACGAGCGCGACGCTGAGCGCCGGGATCACGAGCAGCGTGATCGTGAGCGGGTCGACCGACTTCTGGCTGCCGGCAACGAGGATGCCGAGCAGGGCCGAGATCACGCTCGACAGCACCCAGTTCGTGCCGGCGAGGTAGTCGGGCGAGAAGCCGAGCAGCATCGCCCCCTTCTCGTTCTCCGCCGCGGCTCGCGTGGCCAGGCCGAAGCGCGTGAACCGGAAGACGCCCCACAACAACACGGTGAACACGATCACGATCACCGCGACCGTGACCTGCTCCGTGTTCATCGTGACGCCGAACGGGAACTTCACCTCCTTCGGGGTGCCCTGGTTCAGCTGGGTCGCCTGCGCGCCACTGCCGAAGCGGCGTACGACGACGGCCTGCAGGAGTAGCAGCACGCCGACCGACGCGACGACCTTCGCGAGCGGCGGGGCGTGGCGGAGCGGGCGGAAGATCAGGAAGTGCAGCGCCAGGCCGAACACCACGCCGAACACGAGCGAGATCAGCAGCGCCGACACGAGCGTGAGCCGCCCGCCGAAGTCGATGTACGTGGGCCAGTGCGGCACCGTGAGCGTCGACTTCTTGTCGAGGTGGTGCGCGACCCACTCGATCGGCGCGAGCGGGTTCGGGAGCGGCGGGATGAACAGCCGGCCGTTCATCCGCAGGTCGGTGTACACGTACGCGGCGTACATCGCCGTCGCCCCGGTCGCGAAGTTGACGACCCCCGAGCCCCGATAGGTGAGCACCACGCCGAGCGCAATCGCAGCGACGAGCGCGCCCTGGGTGAGGCTGGCGCCGGTGATGAAGTGGAGCCGCATGTCGCGCGTGAGCAGCACGCGCAGCAGGAGCGCGATACCGACCGCGACGGCGACCCACCGCAAGGCGCGCGCCGCGTCGAGGCGGCGCGGTGCCGCGCTACTGCCGGTTGCCGGGGGCGTCGCCTCGACGTCGGTGGTCTGGCTCACGACCGGCCGATCACACCTTTGCCTTCGACGCGTCGATCGAGTTGTCCTTCAGGCCCCCGGCGATCTCTGTCCACTTGAGATCCTTGTAGAGGAGGATGCCCATCTGCGACGCGCACAACGCGACGAACAGCTTCTGGCCGGCGACGGTGACGTGCCCGCAGTCGATCGGCCCGACCTGGAGCATCATCGGACCCTTGAACGAGCGGATCTGCGCGAACAGCGACTGCGTCGTGGTGTTGCCGTAACCGAGCGTGTCGGCGAACTTGACGAGCGTCAGCACGTTGGCGAACGTCGGGCCCGCGAAACCGGTGTACTCGAGCGTGCTGGCGCCCGGCGCCGGCGTGCCGTACTGCTTCACCTTGTCGATGTACGTCTGCATACCGGACTTCGCGTCGGGGATGTAGTAGTGGTACCCGTAGTCGCCGAAGTACCAGCCGTCGGGCATCACGCCCTTCTCGCCTGCGGCCTGGATGTGCTTCGTCATGGGCGTGCCGAAGCACAGGCCGCTCGTGACGACCGTGGGGTGGATGTTGAGCGCCCGGATCGCGTCATAGGTGGCGAGGCACTCCGGTTGCGTGGTGAGCGTGATGAACACGTCGGCCGTGTCGGCACCCACGTTCTGGATCGCGGTCTGCACTTGCGCCGCCGTGCCGCCCGGGTCGGTGACCTGCACGCCCGCCACTTGGATACCGGCCTTCTTCAACACGGGCAGCATCAACAACTGGTAGGCGCCTTGCGCGGACGGGTTGTTGCCATACATCACCGCGACCTTCTTCGGTTTCGGCGTGAACTGGTCGGACACGTACATCGCCATGCCGGTGACCACGGCGACCGCGCCAGCGGTGAACGAGTAGCCCGCGGTGGTCGTGAAGTCGGTGGTGGTGAGGCCGTTGCCGATGAGCACCGGCTTCTTGCCGTTCAACGCGGCGTAGAGCCCCTGCGCTCCCACGAGCAGTGTGCCGGTGAGCACGGCCTTGACCGTCGCGTCGTTCGCGAACCGTGTGCCGCACGATTGCCCGTCCTCCTCGACGGTGATCGTGCATTTGTCGACGGTGATCGGATGACCGTCGATGCCGCCGAGCTCGGCGTTGGCGTACTTCACCGCGGCGTCGAAACCGATCGTGGCCTCGGGGAACAGCTGCTCCTGGTTCGCGTACCCGATCTTGAACGGCGTGCCGCTGGGCGTGCCCGCTTTGCCCCCGGTGTACTGGAGCGCCCACGCCGTGTCGGCCGACGAACCCGTGCCGGTGGTGGTGGGTCCTTGAGCCGAGCTGGGCGTGCTCCCCGAGCCGGTGCTGTTCGAGGTGGTGGTGTTCGAGCTCTCGGTGCACGCCCCGAGCACCAGCGAGAGCGCGGCGCCCGCGACGAGCAACCGGTTCGTGTGCGACATGGTGTGTTCTCCCTCGATCAGCGCGCGGATCCGTAACGGTAGACGCGCTGCGTGCACCCCGCTCGTGGGGGCTGGTGGGGAGGGGCCCGCTACGCCGGACTGACGGCGACGCCGCCGGGGCCGATCGTGACACGCGCGAAGCGCAGGGTGCGACTGTACGGCCACCCGACGAACGGATCGACATACGACGCGTAGGCGAGCCACAGCGCCCCGTTGCGGTCGGCGAAGACGGATGCGCCGCCCGGGCCGGCCACGGTGGCGGTGCTCGACATGACCGGCGAGCCGGACTCGTGGCAGGGGCCGACCGGTGTGTCGCACCGGGCGACACCGGTGGCGTAGGTGGCCGTGTTCCACAGGCCACCCGCGAAGAACAGCACGTAGCCCGAGGAGGTGTGGATCATCGACGGCGCCTCGATCACGCCGTGCTGCCAGGCGCGGTCGCTCTGCAGGAGATCGGACGGTGCCCCGGTGAGCGAGCGCCCGTTCGAGCTGAGCGGCTGGATCCGCAGGGTGGCGGGCTGGCGGGCCCGTTCCCGCTTCCACAACAGCCACATCGTGCCGTCGCCGTCGACAAAGGGGGTGGGGTCGATCGATCCGCCGTCGGCCGACTCGCACACCAGCGGCGACACGGTGCGGTCGTAGTACGGCCCGGCCGGGAGGGCCGACACCGCGGACGACACGCACTCGGCGCCCGAGGCGCGGTCGCGCACCGTGTAGTACATGACGTAGGCATCGGGTTTTGCGGGGGCGGCTGGCGTATCCGGTCCGGCGGGCCGTGCGGGCGCCGCAGGAACGTGCAGCACGGCCGGTGCCCACGTGGCTCCGCTGCTCGCCCACGGCGGCACAGCGGTGAGCGCGTCGCCGATCAGGGTCCAGTTCACGAGGTCCGTCGACGTGATCACCTGCACGTCGCCGGCGCCCGAGTTCGTCGAGAACGCGTAATAGCGGTCGCCGGCGGTCAGCACGAACGGGTCGGGGAAGTCGTACGGGAAGCGGGCGCCGGTGGTTCCCGCCAGCGCCTCGGAGCAGGTTGCGGTTCCGGCGTTCAACGCCGCGACTGCCGCAGTCGTGTTCGCCGCCTGGAGCTGGTGCATCGCAGTCTGTTCGTGGCCCAGGCACGTCTGGGCCTGCGCGGTGCTGACACCAAGCGCCAGGCGCTGGAACGCCGAGGCCTGCAGCGTCTGGCGCGCCGAGGCGGTGGCGCGAACCGCCTCGTTCGCGCGCTCGGCCACGTGCCGGGTGGATGCCTCCTCGTTGCTCGTGCCGTGGCGATCCGCCGCCGTCTGTGCGCGCGCGTGCTGAGTGGCGTGTTGCGCGGCGGCGATGTCGCCGCGCAGCCTCGTCTCGTGGGCGAGCGAGGCGTCGAGCGCGTGGCGAGCGGCGCGAATCTTGCTCTGGTCGTGCCGGTAGGCCCGCACGGTGACCACCGAGCCGGTCGCGAGCACCACGACGAGGACCGTCGCGACCGCGATCCTGCGCCAGCGCGTCACGGCCGGCACGTGGGAGACGAGCGTCATCATGCGGTGGCCGCCTGGGCCTGCTTGCATACGCCGTCGATCGAGCGCAGCCGGTTCTGCCACCCGTGCACGTCACCGGCACCGAGCATGTCGAGCGCCTGCGACACACCGTCGAGGCACGTGTGCAGCGCGGCGAGTTGTGCCGTGCGCGCGTTCGCGTCGACGAGGCTCGCGTACGCCTCGCGCCGCGTGGTGTCGAGGTCGGCGAGCTCGGCACGCAGCGCAGCCTCGCCCCGCAGATGCGCGCTGCGTGCCGCCTCGAGCGCGGCGTGGGCGACCGCAGCCTCGTGCCGTGAGCGGTCGCGCGCAGTCGATGCCTGCGCGAGCGCGGCGGTCAGTGACGCGACCCGACCGGCCGACGCGGCGGTGTCGCGGCGCACGGCGTGGAGGTGGTGGGATGCGTGGCGGAACGCGACCACGGCACCGCCAACCGCGAGCGCGACGGCGAGCACGCACGCGACGGTGGCAATTGCCGCGATGGCACGGCGCCGCGTGGGGCGGCCGCCTCTCGCGCGTGGCATCTTGTCATCGTCATCCATGTCCGTCCCCCACAACCCGCTCCTCGTGGCCGAGCGTACCGGTGTGAGTATCGACCTGATCGGCACCTCCGCTGAGCGCATTCTGAGTGTGCGCGAGGATGGCGAGCGCCCCGAAGGGCGCGAGATGGCGGATGTCGAGCGTGCTCGGGCACGAATGATGCGGAGAAGGCGAGCGGGGACAGCGATGCCAGGAACGGTGCGACTGGAGGTCGACGGCGCGATCGCCGTCGTCACGAACGACAATCCCGACAAGCACAACGCGTTCGACGACGACATGGACGCCCAGTTGTTCGCCATCATCGACGAGCTCTCGGCGCGACGGGACATCCGCGCCGTCATCTGGCGCGGCGAAGGCAAGTCGTTCTCGTCGGGGCGCGACGTCGGATCCATCGGCACGCTCCAAGTGCCGCTGTCGCATCACGAGCTCATGCGCCGCGGCCACCGCGGCATCCAGCGTCTGTGGGACCTCGATGCGCCCGTGCTCGTGGCGTGCAAGGGGTGGGTGATGGGCGGCTCGTTCCAGCGCGCACTGCTATGTGACGTCCGGGTGGCATCGGAAGGTTCCCGCTTCCGCCTCCCCGAGGTCACCTACGGGGTCATCCCCGACACGGGCGGTGTCGCGGTGCTGTACGAGATGTGCGGCCACGGTGTGGTGAGCGACATGGTGCTCACCGGCCGCATCCTCTCGGCCGAGGAGGCGCTCGCGGACGGCATCGTCAGCCGGGTGGTGGCTCCCGACGAGCTCGATGCCACCGTGCGTGAGATGGCCGAGCAGATCGCGTCACAATCGTTCGTGGCGGTCCGCATGGCGCGGGAGGTGATCCGCCACCTCGCAATACCGCAGATACGGTCGTCGATGGCCGACGAGATGATCTACCAGACGTTTGTCAACAAGAGCGACGACACGGCCGAGCTGCGGGCGGCACGGACCGAGGGCCGACCGCCGAAGTTCACCGGGAGCTGATGTATGGCCGCGAGTACCACCACTGCCGGACCGCCGCTGCACGACCCGCACACCTACACCCGCGGCTTTCCGCACGAACGCTTCCGCGCGCTACGTGACCATGAGCCGGTCTCGCACCACGACCACCCGGACCTGCCCGACGGGTACTGGGTGGTTGCCCGTCATGGCGACGTGCAGCGGGTGTCGCGCGACGCGGCGACGTTCCGCAACGCGCCGCACCCGTTCCTCGAGGAGCGGGGGCAGGACCAGTCGGCGACGTCGGGCCTGTTGATCTCGCTCGACGCACCGGAGCACGTCAAGCAGCGCAAGCTCATCAACCGTGGGTTCACGCCGCGGCGCGTGAGCGACCTCACCGAGGCGCTCGTCGCCCGCGTGAACGGCATCATCGACGCGCTCCGGTCGCGCCGTGAGTGCGACCTCGTGCACGACCTCGCGCTGTGGCTGCCGCTGCATGTGATCGCCGATCTCGTCGGCGTGCCCGAAGACGATCGTGAGCACGTGTTCGGGCTCACCGAGCGCACGTTCGGCTTCGATCCGAAGGTCACGCACGAGGAGCGCACCGAGGCGGCGGTCGAGATGTTCGCCTACGCCGATGCCCTCTGTGAGGCCCGGCGCCGCCAGCCCGCCGACGATCTCATCAGCGCCCTGATCGAAGCCGACATCGACGGCGAGCGTCTCGACCAGATGCAGCTCGACCTGTTCTTCATGCTGCTCCAGAACGCTGGCAGCGAGACCACCCGCAACCTGATCACCTCCGGCACCGTCGCCCTGTTGCAGGCACCCGACCAGTTCGAGCGGCTGCGGCGCGATCTCGCGCTGCTACCGGTGGCGATCGAGGAGCTGCTGCGGTGCACGTCGCCGGTGATGCTCTTCGCGCGCCATGCCGCGATCGACACCGAGGTGGGCGGACAGCCGATCGCCGCCGGAGAGCGCGTCGTCATGGTGTACCCGTCGGCGAACCGGGACGAGCGTGTGTTCGCCGACCCGGACGTGCTCGACGTGACGCGCACACCGAACGAGCACGTCGCGTTCGGCGCGGGCGGCCCGCACTACTGCTTGGGTGCGAGCCTGGCGCGGCTCGAAGCCAAGGTGATGTTCGAGGCCATCGCCACGCGCTTCTCCGGACTCGCGCTCGAAGGCGAGCCCGACGACTTCCCGCGGCTGCACTCGACGATCATCGACGGCTTCGCCGAGGTCCCGATCCGGTGGCAGGCCGTCGAATAGGAACATCGGGGCACTGCCCACGAAGCTCGCAGCGCCGCCGGAGCCAGCGACGTGGAGCACGCCGGTTACGCTGCTCGGCGCATGGAGGCACGGGTGTCGCTGGACGAACACGAACCGGTAGGGCGGGTCCGCCAGACGATCGTGATCTTCCTCGTCAGCATGGCGGGGTTGCTGCTCGAGGTCGCGTACACCCGCATCGTCTCGTACAAGCTCTGGTACTACTACGTCTACCTCGTCATCGGGCTGGCCCTGCTGGGCGTGGGCACCGGGGGCATCGCGCTCGCCACGATCCGGCGAGTGAAGGCGGCCGGCACGGAAGCGATCCTCACCGGGTCGTGCATCGCGGGCGCGGTGTTCGTGCCGTTCGGCTACCTGCTGATCGCGAGGCTGCCGCTCGACACTGTCCAGATCTGGGACTACGGCAGCGCCGGCTCGTTCAAGAACCTCGCCGCGCTCGGCCTCGTCAGCTTCGTGCTCTTCGCGTCGTTCATCGCAGTAGGTCTGGTGGTCGCGACGATCCTGGGCCGCGCGAACGGGCCCGTTGGCGGCCTGTACTTCGGTGACCTCCTCGGGGCGGGCCTCGGGTGCCTCCTCGCGATCCCCGTCATCGTGTGGTTCGGACCTCCCGCGGTGGTGTACATCGCTGCGCTGTTGTTTGCGCTCGCCGTCGTGGCGAGCCGGCGCAATGTGCGCTCGTGGCCCGCGGCCGTCGGCGCCGTGCTCACCGTTGCGCTCCTCGTCGTGGTGGTGGCGCACGACGCGCTGCCCGACGTGCGGCCCGAACAGAACAAGTACGACGCCGCCCACGCCCTGTACTCGGCGTGGGGGCCGGTGTTCCGTGTCGACGTCTATCCGATCACCCGCGACAACTACCTGCTCGCGCACGACGCCGCGTTGGGATCGGGCATCTGGGCGTACAACGGCAACCCGGCGTCGCTCACTCGCTTCGACATCGACCCGCGCCGGCTGCCGTTCGACCTCCTCGGTACGCCGCCCGGGCACACGCTGATCGTCGGGTCGGCCGGCGGCAACGAGATCCTCGCCGCGCTGCACTTCCACTCGCCCCGGATCGAAGGCGTGGAGCTCAATCCTGTGACGGTGGGGATCCTGAAGCACCGCTTCGCCGACTACACGGGGCATCTCGACCAGCAGCCTGGTGTGTCGATCCACCAGGCCGACGCGCGCTCGTTCATCGCGCGCAGCACCGACAAGTACCAGCTCGTGTGGTTCGTGGCGCCCGACAGCTACGCCGCGAACAACGCGGTGTCGTCGGGCGCGTTCGTGCTGTCGGAGAGCTACCTCTACACCGAGGAGATGATCAAGCAGAGCCTGCAGCACCTCACGGACAACGGCATCATGGTCGCGGAGTTCGGTGAGCTCGACTTCCAGAACCGGCCGAACCGCACCGCTCGCTACGTGGTGACCGCGCGGGCCGCGCTCAGGGCCATGGGGGTGCGCGATCCGCAGAACCACATCATCGTCGTGCGCGAGAGCGGCACTGCCGGCAGCCTGCCGACCGTCATGGTCAAGCGCACGGCCTTCACCAAGGCCGAGGTCGACCGGCTCTCGAAGGCGATACCGAACAAGCCCGTTGTGGTCCATCCGAACGGCAATACCGTCACCGAGGACTGGACGCTGCTCTACGCGCCGGGCCGAGCGCACGGGTCACACATCGTCGCCCGGCTCGCGGCCGCGACGTCCGACAAGCAGCTGCGCGGCATCGAGGCCAGCTATCCGCTGTCGATCAGCGCGGTACACGACAACCAGCCGTTCTTCTGGCACTTCGCGAGCTTCGGCAGCGTGCTCAAACACATCTTGCAGCCGATCCACTCGGCGGGTTTCGATCCGGAGAACTCGATCGGCGAACGCGTGCTGCTGTTGCTGCTGGCGATCTCGGTGCTCTACGCCGCGGTGTTCCTGCTGCTTCCGTTCTTGTTCGTGCGGCGCTCGTTCGCCGCGCTCCCCGCGCGCACCGTGTCGGCGGTGTACTTCGGCGCGCTCGGCCTCGGCTTCATCCTGTTCGAGGTCACGATGATCCAGCGCCTCACACGCATGCTGGGCTATCCCACATACTCGCTCACGGTCACGCTGGCCGCGCTCCTGCTCGCCACAGGCATCGGCGCGCTCGTGAGCACGCGCCTCGAGCGCTTCGGTGCCGCGTTGATGCCGCCGCTCCTGCTCGCGCTGGGCGTGCTCACCGCGGTCTACGAGTTCGGGCTCGATCCCATCACCGACCACGTGCTGAGCCGCTCGCTGGGCGTGCGCGTGATCGTCGCGCTCGTTGTCCTGCTGCCGCTCGGGTTCATCCTCGGGATGTTCATGCCCCTCGGCCTCGCGCAGACGCACCGCATCTCACCCGGATCGATGCACTCCGCCTGGGCCTGGGCCGTCAATGGCTTCCTCTCGGTGATCGGTTCGGTGCTCGCCACGATCCTCGCGATGGCGCTCGGCTTCAAGACCGTGCAGTGGTTCGCGCTCGTCGTGTACGTCATTGCCGGCGTGGCGTTCTACCGGCTGAGCCGGCAGCCGGCCGGCGGTGCCGTCGACACCTTCGACGTCACGCCGGTCACGCCGCCGCTCGAACCGGAGCCGGCCCCGGCCCAGGCCGTGTAGCCGTCGCTAGCGTGCGCCCGTGCTCGACGGCGCGCAGGTCTTCCACGTCAACGTCAACTGCCGCGACCTCGGCCGTTCGCGGGCGTTCTACGAGGCGATCGGGCTGCGCGCCGCCACCCGAACCGCGCCCGGCGCCGCCCAGCCCGGCGACGCGTTCGGCCTGGCGCGGGCGCGCTGGGACGCGTGGATCCTCACCGGCGCGCAGGGATTCGACGGCGGTGTCGTCGACCTCCTCGAATGGCACGAGCCGGCGCCGGCCGGCGAGCCACCGGCGAACCTGCACACGCAGGGCTTCCAGCGCCTCGGGTTGCTCGTGCCCGACCTCGACGCCGCGATGCTCGCGGCGACCGCGCTCGGCGGCGAGGTGTGGGCGGCGCCGGCGTACCACGACGACATCCGCCTCGTGCTGGCGAGCGATCCCGACGGCGTTGCGGTCGAGCTCGTCGAGGCGGGCGGTCCGGCCGTGTCGTTCGCCGGTGTGGTGTGTAGCGATCTCGAGCGATCGGTGGCGTGGTACCGCGCATTGGGATTTCGGGAAGCCGCACGGTTCGCCAGCGCGAACGACGAGAGCACGCACTTGCGGATCGCCGGGCGGTCGACGTTCGAAGAGGTGATGATGACCGCGCCGGCCGGTGGCATCGCGTTGATGCTCGTGGGTTTCGGCGTGCCTGCGGTTGCGCCGGTTGCGCCGCGACCGGCGAACGCGGTCGGCATCTGGCGCGCCGCGCTGCTCGTGGCCGATCTCGACGCCGCGTGCCGCGATCTCGACACGTTGGGTGTGCACCGGATGTCCGATCCGGTGACGATGGCGATGGGCGACGACCTCCCGCCGCTGCGCTTCGTGTGCGCCCGCGGCCCCGACCACGAGGTGATCGAGCTCATCGAGCGACCGCGCTGACCATCGCCCTGACGATCGACCGGACGATCGCCCTGACGGCTCGCGAGCTGGGCGCGATCAGCGCTTCGTGAGCCTGCGCCAGGCGTCGAGGTCGCGTTCGTCGGCCGCGCGGCCCGTCCGGGTGACCACGTCGACGTCGGGCGCCTCCTGCCGCAGCGCCGCGGCCGTGCACCGCGCCGGCGGGCGGATCGCGAACGGGTCGAACCGGAAGTGCCGCATCGCGTTGCGGTGCGTGATCTTGGCGACGGTCTCGTCGTCGACGCCGGCGAACAGGCGGGCGAGCGACTCCGGGGCGCGGGGCCAGGAGCTGTCGGAGTGCGGGTAGTCGCTCTCCCAGCAGACGTTGTCGACGTTCAGCTCGCCGAGCAGCTTCACCGCGATCGGGTCGCTGATGAAGCAGCACAGGATGCGCTCACGGAACAGCTCGCTCGGGCGGAGGCCCTGGGGCAACTCGTGGCGCATCCAGCCGTTGTGCCGGTCCAGGGTGTGCTCGGCGCGCCAGAGGAAATAGGGGATCCAGCCCACGTCGCCCTCGGTGAGCGCGAAGCGGAGCTTCGGGAACCGCTGCCAGAACGACGCCCACAGCAGGTCGCCGAGCGTGTAGATCGACATCACCGACGAGAGGTTCATCGCCACCGGTGCCGGAGCGTCGGGCGTGGTCGACGCCCGTTGCGACGACGAGCCCACGTGGCAGCACAGGACCGTGCCGGTGTCGCTGCACGCGGCGAACAGCGGATCCCACGCATCGGTGTGGATGCTGGGCATGCCGAGTCCGGCCGGGTTCTCGGAGAACGTGACCGCGTGGCACCCCTTGCCGGCGAGGCGGCGCACTTCGAGCGCGGCCTCCTCGACGTCGAAGAGCGGGAGGATGCCGCAGGGGATGAAGCGGTCGGGGTACGTACCGCACCATTCGTCGACGTGCCAGTCGTTGTACGCGCGGATCATCACGAGGTTCACGTCGTGATCCGGCCCGTGGTTCAACACCTGGCCCGAAAAGCCCGTCCAGTTCGGAAAGTTCAGACCCGCGAGCTGGCCGCCCGCCGACATGTCGCGGACGCGTTCGTGCACGTCGTAGCAGCCCGCGCGCATGTGCTCGTAGCGCAGCGGGTCGACGTTGAAGAACTCGGGTGTCTTGCCGGCGACCGCGTTGAGGCCGAGGTTGCGGCCCCACAGCTCGCCGTAACGCCACTGCTGCGCGCCGTCGGGGCGGTCGACCACCTGCGGCGCACGGTCGCGGTACTTCGCGGGCACGTGCGCCTCGAACATGTCGGCCGGCTCGCAGATGTGGTCGTCGACGGACACGAGGATGAGCTCGCCCGGATCGCGAGGCTCGGCTGCGCCGGCGGTCATGCGGCGACCAGCCTCACCGGGAGCGACTTGAGCGCGTTGTTGAGGTTGGAACGTGTGCGCCGCGGCTCGCCGCGCAGCTCGATCGTGGGAAACGTCGCGAGCAGCTCCTCGAAGAACACCCGGGCCTCGAGGCGCGCGAGATGGACTCCGAGGCAGAAGTGCTCGCCGATGCCGAACGACACGTGCGGGTTCGGACGCCGGTGGATGTCGAAGCGGTCGGGGTCGTCGAACACGGTCTCGTCGCGGTTCGCCGACGTGTAGATCATTGCGACCTTGTCGCCTTCGGCGATGCTCGTGCCGGCGAGCTCGGTGTCGGCCGACGCGGTGCGCCGGAAGTAGTGGAGTGGGTTTGCCCACCGCAGGATCTCCTCCACCGCGCCGGCCACGAGCGACGGATCGGCGCGCAGCTCGGCGAGCTGTTCGGGGTGCTGCAGGAGCGCGAGCAGGCCCGACGACAGCATCGTCTTCGTGGTGTCGTTGCCAGCGGTCACGAGCTGGACGAAGAAGCTGGCGAAGTCGATGTCGCTCATCAGCGTGCCGCCGAACTCGGTGCCCAGGATCAGCGACGTGAGGTCCTCGCGGGGCGGTTCGAGCCGGCGCCGGGCGGCCAGCTCGATCGCGTACATCGCCATCTGCATGTTGCCGTCGCCCGCACCGTCGGCGCCGGCGTCGCCGGAGTCGCTGCCCTCGCCCGCGACGTCGGGATCCTGGCCACTCGTGTTCATCTCGGCCCAGCGATGGATCTTCGGCCAGTCCTCGCGGGGAAGCCCCACGAGCTCGCCGATCACCTGCGACGGCAGGCTCGCGGTGACGTCGTGCACGAACTCGACGTCACGCTGCTGCGCCGCGCCGGCCATGATCGTGGTGCAGATCGCGCGGATGCGGGCCTCGAGACCGGCGATGATCTTCGCCTTGAAGCTCGGTACGAGCGGCCGCCGGTAGTCGAGGTGCCGCGGCGGGTCCATCGACAGCAGCATGTTGCGCATCATCGCGAGGCGTTCGGGATCGAGGTCTTCGATCACCACGCCACCCCGCTCGGCCGAGAACAGCGTGGGCTCGCGCGCCACGTGTACGACGTCGGCGTGCCGGAGCACCGCCCAGTAGCCGGGCTCGCCGCGCATCTCCTGCCAGTAGACGGGCTGGTTGGCGCGCAGCTCGGCGAACAGTGCGTGCGGCGGCCCGTCGACGTAGACGTCGGGATCGGACAGGTCGACGGTGACGCTCATGGTTGCTTCGACCTTACCGGCCGGGCGCCCATTGGCATCGGGCTCACCGGGTGGCCGAGACTCGTCGCGATGACGAACGACATGACCAGCACGCCGGTCGCGCTGCAGCTGTACACGATGCGGGAGGCCGCGGCGGTCGACTTCACGGGCGTGCTGCACCAGGTCGCGGCGATGGGTTACGTGGGTGTGGAGCTGGCAGGCTTCCACGACCTCTCACCGGGCCAGTTGGCCGCGCTGCTCGACGAGCTCGGGCTCGCGGTGGCGAGCGCGCACGCGTCGAGCGCCGACCCCGACCGTTTCAAGGCCGAGCTCGACGCGTTCCTGACGCTCGGTTGCGACACCGTGGTGATGCCGATGCTCCCGCCCGACCAGTTCCGCGAGCCGGCCGCGATCCGCGCCAATGCCGGCACCTTGAACACGCTCGCCGGCCTGGCCCGGGAGCGGGGAATGACGTTCGGGTACCACAACCACTTCTGGGAGATGCGCGAGGTCGAGGGCCGGCCCGCGTTGCTGCACCTGTTCGACGCGCTCGACCCGCAGACCGTCGCGGAGGTCGACATCTACTGGGCGCAGGTCGGCGGTACCGACCCGGCCGCGCTGGTCCGCGAGCTCGGCGAACGGGTGGCGCTGCTGCACGTCAAGGACGGGCCGGCCGACGATCCCCGGAGCGCGATGGTCGCGGTCGGCGACGGTGCCGTCGACATTGCCGGTGTGCTCGCCGCTGCACCGGCCGCGCGCTGGCACATCGTGGAGCTCGACCGGTGCGACGGTGACATCGCCGGTGCCGCCCGCCGCAGCTGCGAGTACCTGGTGGGCCATGGGCTCTCTCGGGGTCGTGCGGCATGAACGCCGGGCGAGCGGGG
The DNA here is from genome assembly GCA_963716525.1 of uncultured Actinomycetes bacterium. Taxonomy (GTDB): domain Bacteria; phylum Actinomycetota; class Acidimicrobiia; order IMCC26256; family PALSA-610; genus JBBREP01. The sequence continues at coordinate 4,403,277 of OY970315.1, read as the reverse complement.
GTGGGCCCGACCCCGTGCCGGATCGCCATCGTGGGGTGCGGCGTGATCAGCCCGGTGTACGCGCACACGATCGGGCGCTTCGCGCACGTGGAGGTGGCCGCGTGCACCGACCAGCTAGCCGAGCGGGCCGCGCAGCTCGCACAGCAGTGCGGTGCCCGCGCCGCGACGCTCGACGATGTGCTCGCCGACCCCGAGATCGACGCCGTGGTCAACCTCACGCCGCCGCTCCACCATGCCGCGGTGACGCGGGCGGTGCTCGACGCCGGGAAGGCCGCCTTCAGCGAGAAGCCGCTCGGCATCGACCTCGGCGAGGGACGCGCCCTGCACGGCCTCGCCGCAGCACGCGGGGTTCGGCTCGGCTGCGCACCCGACACGTTCCTCGGCGTCGGGCTGCAGACGTGCCGCGCCGTCATCGATCGCGGCGACATCGGTGAGCCGCTCGCGGCGAACGCGTTCATGCTGCAGCCCGGCCCGGAATGGTGGCACCCGAACCCGGGCTTCTTCTACGGGCACGGCAGCGGACCGATGCTCGACATGGGCCCCTACTACCTCACCGCGCTCGTGCAACTCCTCGGCCCGGCCGTGTCGGTGATCGGCACGGGTCGCATCTCCCGCCCGCAGCGCACGATCCGCTCGGAGCCGCACCGCGGTGAGGTGATCGACGTTGCGGCGCCGACGCACACGAGCGCGGCCATCGAGTTCGCTTCGGGTGCGATCGCCACCCTCGTCACGAGCTTCGACGTCGCGGCGACGCGGTACCGCTTCATCGAGATCTACGGCACGGAGGGGACGCTCGCGGTACCCGATCCGAACACGTTCAAGGGGCCGGTGCTCATGCGCGGTGTTCGTGACGAATGGTGGCGCGACACCGAGCTGCTGGCGAAGACGCTCCCGCAGCAGCGGGGCATCGGCCTCGGCGACATGATGTGGGCGATGCGCAGCGGGCGGGCCCACCGCGCGTCGGCCGACCTCGCGCTGCATGTGCTCGAGATCATGGACGGCGCGTTGACGTCGTCGGAGGCCGGCACCCGCGTGCCGCTCACGACCACGTGCGAGCGTGCCGCACCGCTCCCCACCGACCTCGCGCCCGGCGTGTTCGATGACTGAGCAGCGTCACCAAGACCTGCGGTACGGGTTCGTCGGTGCGGGTTTCATGACCCAGTTCCACCTGCCGCGCGCTGGAGCAGGTGCGCGGGATCGAGGTGGCGGGGCTCGTGTCGCGCCGGCCGCCCGAGGCGCTCGCGCAGTCGGTGCGCGACCGCGGGCTCGGCCCGGCGCGCGTGTACGCCTCGGTCGCCGAGATGGCGCGCGACGTCGACGTCGTGGCCGTGTGCAGCCCGAACTTCGAGCGGGTGGCCGTGATGGAGCAGCTTGCCGCCGCGGCGCGCGACGGTGCCCGGCTGCGCGGCCTGATCTGCGACAAGCCGCTCGCGCGCAACCTGCCCGAGGCGCGCCGCGTGGTGGAGCTGGCCCGCGAGGTCGGCGCCCCGACCGCCTATTTCGAGAACCAGATCCACATGAAGATGCTGCAGCAGGCGCGGCTGCAGCTCGCCGAGACGATCGCAGCGATGGGGCCGCTCGTGCTCGCGCGCTCGTCGGAGGAGCACGCCGGCCCGCACAGCCCGTGGTTCTGGGACCCGACGCGCCAGGGCGGCGGCGTCCTGTCCGACATGGGCTGCCATTCGATCGCAGTCGGTTGGTACCTGCTGACGCCACCGGGCCGGCCACCGCGCCATCTCGTGCCCGAGTGCGTCTCGGCCGACGTCGCGCTGCTCAAGTGGGGCCAGCCGCGCTGGCGCGGCGGAGCTGCTCGAACGGCACGGCGTGGACTACGCGCAGACTCCGGCCGAGGACTTTGCCACCGGGATGGTCACCTACCGCGATCCCGAGCGTGGTGCGCGCTCGAAGGCCCAGTTCACCGTGTCGTGGATGTACGACAAGCAGGGGCTGCGACTGCTCACCGACGGGCTCGGTCCGGGTTACGCGCTCGAGGCGAACAGCCTGCGGTCACCACTCGAGGTGTTCATCGGTGACGCGGCCGCCGCGTCGGTTGCCGACGCCGAGCGCGCGCTCGAGAAGGCGACCGCATCGCACGGCCTGCTCGCGATCCAGCCCAACGAACCCGACCTCTACGGCTACACCGACGAGAACGTGGACGCGCTCACCGCGTTCCGCTCGGGCCGCAGCGCGTTGCTCGACTTCGACTACGGTTTGGAGATCGTGCGGCTGACCATGGCGGCGTATCTGTCGGCCGAGCGGGGCCGCGTCGTCGACCTCACCGACGACCGCACGCTCGCCGAGCTCGACGACTACGTGCCGGCCATCCAGCAGGGCCGCGGGCACGCGCAGTTGCACATGGACGCCACACCGTGAGCACCGTCGACGTCGAAGCCGCCGGGCCGCACATCCGCCTGATCCGGCTGAACCGTCCCGAGCGGCGTAACGCCATGAGCTTCGAGCTCGTCGGCGACCTCCACGACGCGCTCGACGCCGTGGCCGCCGACTCCGATTGTCGCGTCGCGGTGCTCACCGGCGCCGGCAAGGGCTTCTGCGCCGGGCTCGATCTGAAGGACTGGGGCAACGTGCCCGCAGCCGGCGCGCACCGGCACATGCGAGCGGGCATGGGCGGCCAGGAGTTCATCTCGAGCCTCGTGCCCCACATGCGGGCAACGCCGCAGATCATCGTGGCGGCCGTGCACGGAGCGGCGTTCGGTGGCGGCCTCGCGCTGGCGTGCGCGGCCGACGTGCGCATCGCGGCGCGCTCGGCGCGGTTCTGCTCGGCATTCATCCGCACCGGGCTCAGCGGCACCGACATCGGGATCAGTTACCTGCTGCCGCGGCTCGTCGGCGTGTCGCGCGGCTTCGATCTGATCGTGTCGGGCCGCGAGATCGGTGGCGACGAGGCCGAGCGCATCGGGCTGGTGTCGCAGGTCGTCGACGACGACCGGCTCCTCGACGCCACGCTCGCCTACGCCCACACCGTTGCCGGCTACACGAGCACGGGGCTCACGCTCACGAAGGAAGTGCTGTGGCACAACGTCGAGGTCACGAGCATGGATGCCGCGATCGCCATGGAGAACCGCAACCAGAACCTGGCCGGTCAGGCCGCCGATGTGCGCGAGTTCATGGCTTCGTACCGCGACCGCATCGTCGGTGGTGGCAAGGGAACCTCGTCGTGACCCGCGCCGAAGGCGTGACCCGGTGACCCGCGCCGAAGGCGTGACCCGGTGACCCGCGCCGAAGGCGTGACCCGGTGACCCGCGCCGAAGGCGTGACCCGGTGACCCGCGCCGAAGGCGTGACCCGGTGACCCGCGCCGAAGGCGTGAACCGGTGATACACGCCGTCGACGAAGGCCGCGTGCGACTCCTCACGCTCGACCGCCCCGACAAGCTCAACGCGTTCAACAACGCGCTCTACTTCGCGGCCACCGACGCGCTCCGGGCCGCGGCGCACGACCCGAATGTGGCGGTGGTGGTGCTCACCGGTGCCGGGCGGGCCTTCTCGGCGGGCGCCGACCTCGCCGAGATGGCCGACACCGCCTCGGGCTCGGGTCCGGGAAGCGACGGCAGCCGTCACGGCTTCGTCGACTTCGTCGACGTGCTCACCACGTTCCCGAAGCCGCTGCTGGCCGCGGTCAACGGCATGGCGCTCGGGATCGGCGCGACGCTCCTCGGCTATGTCGACCTCGTGTTCATGTCGAGTGCCGCGCGCATCCGTTGCCCGTTCAGCGACCTGGCGGTCGCGCCGGAGGCGGGCAGCTCGTACACCTTCCCGCTGCTGCTCGGTCGCCAGCACGCGGCGTGGGTGTTGATGAGCTCGGAATGGTTCTCGGCCGGCGACTGCGCGCGCATGGGTCTGGCATGGAAGGTGTGCGAACCCGACGAGCTGCTTGCCACAACGCTCGAGCACGCGCGCCTGCTCGCGAGTAAGCCGATCGCGTCGCTCATGGAGACGAAGCGCACGCTCGTGTCGGGCGCGCGTGACGCGATCGGCGCGGCGCGCGACCGTGAGAACGAGGCGTTCCGCCGCCTCATGGGCGCGCCGGCGAACATGGAGGCGTTCGCGGCGTTCGCAGAGCGGCGCCCGCCCGACTTCGTCACGGTCGATGCTGCGTATCCCGTGCGCGTCGAGGACCATCTCGGTGACGATCCGATCGCGGTCGCGCCGATCGAACGAGCCCGCGAGCGCGGGCAAGGGGGTGTGTGAGATGCGTGAGCTGCGCGACCGGGTAGTCGTGGTCACCGGGGGCGCCGCAGGAGTGGGCCGGGGGCTCGTGGAGGCGTTCCTCGACAAGGGTGCGAAGGTCGTGATCGCCGACATCGAGGCACCGGTGCTGGACGCGACGGTGCAGGAGCTCCGGGGGCGGGGAGAGGTGTCGGGTATCCGCACCGACGTCGCCGACGAGGCGTCGGTCGAGGCGCTCGCGGCCGGCGTGTTCGAGCGCTACGGCACGTGCAACGTGCTGTGCAACAACGCGGGTGTCACGTCGGGCGGCGGCGGCCTGCCGTGGGAGCAGGAGCCGAACGACTGGCGGTGGTGCCATTCGGTGAACGTGCTCGGCGTGGCGATGTGCACGCTCGCGTTCGTTCCGCGGATGCTCGCCACCGGCGACGAGGGACTCGTGGTGAACACGTCTTCGGCCGACGGCGGATTCGCGCCCGTGCTCAACGCGTCGGTGTACGCCGCGAGTAAGGCCGCAGTGAGCTGCTTCACCGAGGCGCTCGCGCACAACTTCGTCAAGGAGGGCACGAACCTGCGCGCCGCGGTGTTCTACCCGTCGGGCGGCCTGCTCGACACCGGGTTGTGGACCGCGCAGCGCAACCGGCCGTCCGAGCTGGCGCGGGTGCGCCCGCGCCCGGCGGCGCCGATGACGACGATCGCCGAGTACAAGGCCGCGATGGAAGCTGCCGGCACGCCGCTCGCGATGATGGACACGCTCGAGCTCGGGCGCTTCGCGGTCGAGGCGATGCAGGAGGGCCGCTTCGTCATCTCCCACGACCTCGACACGGTGGCCGCACTGCTGCACGAGCGGGCCGACGCCATCGCACGCGCCGAGCTGCCGCCCCCACTCCACCCCTACCAGTAGCGAGTGCGTTGGTGTCGTAGCACGTCGCCGCGCGACGCGCTACGACACTCTTGCGAACTGGTCGACGATGGCGTCGAGGAGGCCGGCGCAGGTGGACGCGCCTCCCGGCGGGTCGGGGAGTCGCACGGGTCCGTGCTCCCGGCTGGGCAGCAGGATCGTCGCGTGGCCGGGCGTCGTGGTCTCGCCCCGCTGGTTCTCGCCCCACACGTCGGCGTCGACGGCGGGCCGGTCGCCGGGCGCGAGGTACACGCGCGTGATCCGGCCGCGCATCCAGTGCGTGTCGCCCACGTAGTTGAAGCGCCGGAACTCGCAGTCGAGCTTCCAGAGCCAGGCCGCGTCGCCCATCCAATCGGTGCAGAGATGGATCAGCCACGTCTCGCGCATGCGCCCGTAGTCGTAGATCGCCGGGTTGCCGGCGCGCCGTGCCCATTCGGCGTCCCAGTGCACGCGCTGCTGCACGTCGGGCACGTTCAGGTCGTCGGGACGGAAGAAGCGCGGCACGCGCATGCGTTGCTGGTAGCTGAGCCGCAGCGGCTTCACGCCGTACAGACCCATGCCCACGCCGACGTGCCAGCACACCATGTCGGTGACGCGCAGTGGGCCCTTGACGACCGGCCCGAGCTCGTCACCGACCGTCACGTCCTCCCACCAGCGTGGCTCTGCGCCGCGCCTGCGGCCCGGCTCGCTCGCGTAGACCTCGTCGACGCGCGCCAGCTCGTCGTCGGTGTACGGCCGGATCGGGGTCTCGTCGTACTTGCCGCGCGCTTCGGCCTTGTGGCGCTCGGTGCGGATCATCAGCCGGTACTGGGCGTTCAGCGCGACCGCGGGATCTCGCGCCGCGAACACCTCGCCGCTCCACTCGTGCACCGCACGGGCCGCGAACTCCGACCGCTTGTCGTGCACGCCCACGAGCGCGTTGCGGCGCATCACCCGCATGCCCGGCCGGAGCGGCGCCCACCACTCCCGGAAGCTCCCCGCGTAATAGGCGTGCGCGCCGCGGATGGGATCGCCGCGCAGGAGCTGCTTCGTCGCGGGGTCGAGCTCGGCGACCTCGTTCTCGCCGATCAGCGTGTCGCCCCCGTTCAGGTGCGGCGGCGCGATCGGCCCATTCCACACCGACGCGCTCGCGTACTCGGGGTCACACCACAGCGGGTTGTCGTCGCCGTAGGCCTCCGCGACGTGGCGGAACGCGTCTTCGTTCGGCACGCGGTAATGCGGTGGTTGCGGGTGCGGCTGTGGCACGCCGACGCGCGCGCGCAGCGCCGCCACGCCCTCGTCGGTGATCGCGGGGGCCGCCGCGCCGGCAGGCGACGATGGCGCGGTGTCGGTCACCGCGCCAGTCTTGCAGGGTGCAGTTCGGTGGCCCGCACCGGTGGGCCCGTAGCCTGTCGCGCCATGCTGCACGCCTCGGATCGTCTCGCCGTGGGGCGCGACACGCCGCCCCACGAGGTGCGCGGGGCGGCGCGGGCCTGGGTGGGCGAGCACGTTCCGGCCGCGTGGCGCGACGCCGCGCAGCAGGGCGGGCGCGACGCGATCCGCGCCGTGCGCAGCCGCCGCGCGTACGAGGCGTGGTACCCCGTCTTCGCGGCGAGCGGGATGGTCGTGGCCACCTGGCCGGTCGAGTACGGGGGGCTCGACCTCTCGGTGGCGCAGGCTGGCGCGCTCGAGGCGGAGCTCGCGCCGTTCAACCTCGGCCGCCTGAACGTGCTCGGGCTCAACAGCGCCGCGCCGGCGCTCTTCGCGTACGGCACCGAGGAGCAGCGGTTGCGCTACCTGCCGCCGATCGTGCGCAACGAGGAGAAGTGGTGCCAGCTGCTGAGTGAGCCGGGCGCCGGCTCGGATCTGGCGTCGCTCGCCACCCGCGCGGCGCTCGACGGCGACGAGTGGGTGCTCGACGGCCAGAAGGTGTGGACGACCTGGGCGCACGTGTCCGACTGGGCGATCTGCCTCGCCCGTACCGATCCGTCGCGCCCGAAGCGCAAGGGGCTCACGTACTTCCTCGTCGACCTGCATGCGCCCGGCGTGGCGGTGCGGCCGCTGCGCCACATCGGCGGCGAGATCGACTTCAACGAGGTGTTCCTCGACGGCGTGCGCGTGCCCGACACCTGCCGTGTGGGTGGGGAAGGTGAGGGCTGGCGCGTTGCGGGGGCGACGCTCGCCGGTGAGCGGAAGATGGTGTCGGGGAGCGGGTCGGGCGGGGTCGCGCGCATCGGCGGCGCCGGCGTCGACCATCTCCTGCGGCGCGCCGGTGAGCTCGGGCGCACCGGCGACCCGATCGTGCGGCAACGCCTCGCGCAGGTGTACGCGGAGGAACGCATCCGGGCGTGGACGAACGCGCGCGTGGCCGCGGCGGGAAACGCGCTGACCTCGATCGGCAAGGTGCATATGGCGTCGTTGAACCAGCGCACGCAGCTGCTCGCCACCGACCTGCTCGGCCCGGCCGCGATGGCATGGGAAGCCCCTGGGGGCGCGAGCCGCAGGCGAGCGGGGGTGGAGGAAGCCCCTGGGGGCGCGAGCCGCAGGCGAGCGGGGGTGGAGCAAGCCCCTGGGGGCACAGAGAGCATGCCGTTCGAGGTGCGCGGGATGCTGCGGTCGCGCGCGAACACGATCGAGGGGGGAACGTCCGAGGTGAACAAGAACGTGCTGGGCGAGAAGGTGCTCGGTCTGCCGCGCGAGCCCGATCCCTACGTCGACGTGGCCTGGCAGGAGGTGCCGCGATCGTGAGCTTTTCGTCGTTTGATCATCTCGTCGTCGAACGGCATGGCCCGGTGGGGTGGCTGTACAACAACCGGCCCGATCAGCTGAACGCGATGAACGCGTTGATGCGCGACGAGTTCGCCGTGGCATGGAAGGAGCTCGACGCCGATCCCGACGTGCGGGTGATCGTGCACACCGGGAACGGCCGCGCGTTCCAGACCGGCGTCGACGTCACCGAGCTCGCCACCGACGGCATGGGCATGGAGCGCTATCGCGAGTCGGTGGCGAACTGGGATCTGCACTTCACGAGCTGGCACCAGCAGGTGTGGAAGCCGGTGATCACCGCGGTGAACGGCATCTGCTGCGGCGGCGGCTTCCACTGGATCGCCGACGCCGACATCGTGATCGCGGCGGGCGACGCGCAGTTCTTCGACCCGCACGTGTCGGTGGGCCAGGTCGTGTCGATCGAGGCGATCGGGCTCATGAAGAAGATGCCGGCCGAGGCGGTGATGCGCATGGCGTTCATGGGCCGCTACGAGCGCATCGGGGCAGCGCGCGCGTACGAGCTCGGGATGGTCAGCGAGATCGTCGACCCACCCGAGCGCCTGCGCGAACGGGCCCAGGAGCTCGCCGAGACGATCGCCCGTAACTCACCGGCGGCGATGGCTGCCACCAAGCGCGCGCTGTGGGGCGCGCTCGAGCACGGCATCACCGACGCGTCGCGCCTCGGTGCCCGGGAGATGCTGAGCATGTGGGGCCATCCCGACCAGGAGGAGGGCCCGCGCGCGTTCGCCGACAAGCGAGAGGCGAACTGGCTGCCGCTCGAGCCCTGAGCGGTCACACCTGGAGCTGGCCGGCGCGTACGCGCACGGACCGGCCCACCCATTCGTCGCTGGTCATCGCGGTGGCCCGCGCGGCGTCGGTGGTGGTCGCGACGGCGTGCGCGCCCGTGGGAGTGTCGAGCACCGCGACGGCCGCGGTCGGAATGCCCCGCTCGTGCACAACGGTGTAGCCGGCGACGACCGCCCGGCCTTCGTGCTCGCCGTCGACCGAGGTGAGCTCCGTCGCGGCCCGCGCGTCGGTGCTCACGTCGTCGATCGCGACCGGGCCCGCGGGAGGCCGGCACGACCAGATCGCGCCGCCGAACTTCGTGACGATGCCGCTCACCGCGGTGACGAGCCCGTGCGTCTCGGGTTGCTCGCGCAGAGCGCGCACATCTTCGCGAGTGACTGGAACGTGTAGTTGTTGAGCGGTCCGCCCCCGAACGTCATGCCGCCCGTGACCGTGAGCTGCCGTGCGGAGTCGATCGCGAGCTCCCGCAGCTGGAGCCGAACCGCCGACGGGAAGCACGAGTAGAGGTCGAGCAGCTCGCAATCGGCCGGCGCGGTGCCGGTACGGGCTCGGAGGCGCTCGCCGACGACCCACATCGCCGGGTTGCGGTGCATCGCGGATCGGGTGACGAGTGGGGTCATGAAGTTCGACTCGACGAGGGCGTGCGGGTACACCCAACGGTGTTCGGGCACGCCGAGGTCACGCGCCGCGTCGACCGAGCAGAGAATCAGCGCGGCGGCCTGGTTCACGTTCCATTGTGAGCAATGCAGCTTCGTGTACGGCGTGGCGAGCATCGGGTTTGCCCTGTTGCCGAGCAGCGCCTCCTCGCCGACCGGTTCGCGGTTCCACGCGTCGGGGTTGGCCTGCGCGACTTCGCTGCTCGCCGCCCATAGGCGTGCGAGCTCGCGTGCATGCTCGGCGACCGTGACGCCGTCGGCGGCACGGAGCGCGGTGTCGATCACCGCGTACTGCCGGGCCGGCACGGCCAGCATGCGGGCGATCTCGACCGGATGGAGAATGTCGTCGGCGGGCACCACCACGTCGTCGGGCTCGGTGGGCTCGGCGACGGCCTCGGCCGACGCCGCGGCGTCGGGGAGCTCGACGCCGAGTATCGACGCGCGCAGGGCCCGGTACTTCGCCTCGCCGCCGCAGAGCACCGCCACGTCGAGGCCCTGCTCCGCGATGGCCCGGCAGGCGTCGGCGACGAGCGTCTGCTGCAGCAGGCCGATCTCGTAGCGGGCCGTGCGTGCGCCACGCGCCCCGACGCGCTCGGCGACGATGCGCGCCGCGTCCCGGTACGGCCAGGTGCCCGTGGGCACCGCGACGAGCCCGGCGCGCGCGAGCAGCGCTCCCGGGCCGGCGTCCGAAACGGCCCGTTCGACCGCCCGCACCATCAGTGTCGCGGCGTCGTCGTCGCGGGAGGGGTCGTCGTGGCGTTGCTGCACGGCCGCCGCGCCGACCAGCACGGGTGTCCGTCCGGTGATCATCGATCTACGATCGCATCACCGAGGCGACCGCGGCACATCGAGAAGGCACGGGATGTCGGAGCTCATCAGCGATCTGTACTACGACCCCTACGACGCCGTGATCGACGCCGACCCGTACCCGGTGTGGAAGCGCCTGCGCGACGAAGCGCCCGTGTACCACAACGAGCGTTACGACTTCTGGGCGCTCTCGCGCTACGACGACGTGCTCGCGGGGCTGCTCGACTGGGAGACGTTCAGCTCGGCGCGCGGGATCCTGCTCGAGTCGATCGACACGAGCGACACGTTCGATCCGGCGATCGGGCTCCAGGGCTTCCCGCCGATGATGATCATGATGGATCCGCCCCGGCACGACCGCCTGCGCAAGCTCGTCGGGCGCACGTTCACACCTCGCCGCGTCGGCCTGCTCGAGGCGCGTGTACGCGAGCTGTGTGCCGAGTTCCTCGACCCGCACCGTGGGGGCGACACCTTCGACTACATGGCCGAGTGCGGCTCGAAGATCCCCGCGATCATGATCGGCGCGCTCATGGGCGTGCCGGTCGAGGAGCAGGACGAGGTCCGCCATCAGATCGATTTGATGATGCGCTACGAGGACGGCCCGATGAGCGAGGAGAAGGCGGGGTCGTTCGGCTTCCTCTCGAGCTACGTGCAACAGCTCGTGCGCGCGCGCCGCACCGAACCGGCCGACGACATGATCTCCGACCTGATCGCCGTCGAGGCCGAGATCGACGACGAAGGCACCACGTCGCCTCTCACCACCGAAGAGATCGTCGGCTTCGCGAACCTGCTGATCGCCGCAGGCACCGAGACGACCGCCCGGCTCATCGGGTGGGCGATGGTGCTGCTGGCCCGCCACCCGGATCAGCGGAAGGTCCTGCTCGACGATCCCGGAGCGCTGCCGAACGCGATCGAGGAGCTCCTGCGCTACGAGGCGCCGTCACCGATCCAAAGCCGCTACGTGATGCGCGACTTCGAGCGTCACGGCGTCACCATCCCGCAGGGTGCGCGGGTCGCGTTGCTGAACGGCGCGGCCGACCGCGACGAGCGTCATTTCGCCGAACCCGACCGTTTCGACGTGCGCCGCAAGATCGACCGCCACCTCGCGTTCGGCTACGGCGTGCACTTTTGCATCGGTGCCGCACTGGCGCGCCTGGAGGGTCGCCTCGTGCTCGACGAGACGCTCGCGCGCTTCCCGAGCTGGGAGGTCGACGAGCCGAGCGTGGAGCTCGTGCGCACGTCGACGGTGCGCGGCCCGCAATCGCTCTCCTTCCGCGGCTGACGCCGCCGAGCGGACCGATCGCCGGCGCCCTTGCGGTCAGATCAAGTTCAGGCGATCGTGCTCGACGAGCGGAGGCGGGCGATCTGCAGCGGGTCGACACCGAGCTCGGTGAGGACCGCGTCGGTATCAGCACCCTCGTAGCGGTACGACGGTCGCGCCGCGCCCGGCGTGCGCGAGAACCGTGGCGCGGGTGCCACCTCGCTGCGGCCGTCCGCACCGTCGACGAACAGATGCCGGGCGACGTTGTGCGGATGGGCGGGAGCCTCGCCGAGGCGCATCACCGGCGCCACGCACGCGTCGGTGCCCTCGAAGTGCGCGCACCACTCGTCCCGGGTTCGGGTGCGGAAGATCGCAGCGAAGCGGTCGCGCACCTCGGGCCAGTGCGCGCGGTCGTACTGGCGGGGGAGTGACGCAGCATCGATGTCGAGCTTGTCGAGCAGCACGGCGTAGAAGTGCGGCTCGATCGGTGCGACGCTCACGTACTTGCCGTCGGCCGTCTGGTACACGTTGTAGAACGGCGCGCCGCCGTCGAACAGGTTCGTGCCGATGTCGTCGGTGTGCATCCCCGAGCGCGCCATCGCGTAGAACGGCGTATAGATCGACGCGACGCCGTCGACCATCGCCACGTCGACCACCTGTCCACGACCCGAGCGCTGCGCCTCCACGAGCGCGCACACCAGGCCGAACGCGAGATGGAGGCCGCCGCCGGCGAAGTCGCCGAGCACCTGCAGGAGCGGGACGGGTGGACCACCCACCGGGCCGATCGAGCCGACCGCGCCGGTCAGCGACTCGAAGTTGATGGAATGGGCGGCGGTCGACGCCAGCGGCCCGTCCTGGCCCCAACCGGTGAGCCGGCCGTACACGAGCTTCGGGTTGCGGGCGAGCGCGATGTCGGGGCCGATGCCGAGCCGCTCGGCGACGCCGGGGCGGAACGCCTCGCAGAGCGCGTCGACCCGTTCCGCGAGCGTCAGCAGCAGCTCGACGCCGTCGGGCTGCTTCAGGTCGATCGCGATCGAACGGCGGCCACGGTCCCACTCGCTGTGGTGCCGGTCGGGCGGCGACGCCGGCACATCGGACACGCGGTGGACGTGGATCACGTCGGCGCCCATGTCGGCGAGTTTCAGCGTGCCGAACGGCAGTGCGCCGAGGCCGGCGAGCTCGAGCACCCGCACCCCGGCGAGCGGACCCGACGTCGTGACCATGGGCCGAGGGTATGCGAGCGTTTCTGGGATACTCGTTGCATGGCGGGCACGGTCGACGGCGGCGGCGCGCTCGCGGGCATCAAGGTGCTCGACCTCGCGACGCTCTTTCCCGCACCGCTGCTCGCCGCCATGCTCGGCGATCTCGGTGCCGACGTCGTGAAGGTGGAAGGTCCCGCCGGTGACCCGATCCGCCGGGTCGGTGCGCTCGACGGTGGTGAGCCTCGTGCGCACCGCTACGCGAACCGCAACAAGCGGTCGATCGTCGTCGACCCGGCGTCGCCCGACGGTCTCGACCTGCTCGCCGCGCTCACCGCGGTGGCCGACGTCGTCGTCGTCAACCAGACCGACGCGCGCCTGCGCGCGTGGCGCTGCAGCTATGACGAGATTGCGGCGCGCAACCCCGGTGCCGTCGTCGCGTCGCTGACCGCGTTCGGCCGGAGCGGTCCGTGGGCGAACCGCGGAGGGAACGGCTCGATTGCGGAGGCCTTCGGCGGGTTCGCGTACTTGAACGGCGAGGCCGGCGGTCCGCCCACGTTGCCGTCGCTCGCGCTGGGCGACACGCTCGGCGCGATCGTGGCGCTCAACGGTGTGCTCGCCGCGCTCGTGTGGCGGGCGTCGCCGGAGGGGCAGGGGCGCGGCCAGCTCGTGGACGCGAGCCTCGCCGAGTCGGTGCTCACGCTCCTGGGCGCGACCTTCGCCGGATGGAATCCCGGCGAGCCGGTGCCCGAGCGGCTCGGCTCGCGCATCGCCACCGCGACGCCGCGCAACGTGTACCGCACCGCCGACAACCGCTACATGGTGGTGTCGGCGCCTACCGACGCGGAGGTTGCGAGGGTGCTCACGTTGATCGGCGTCACCGACGACGCCTCGCGTGCCCGTTTCGCGACGGCCGGGGCGGCACGGGCGCGGTCGCCGACGAGCTCGACGAGCGGGTCGCCGGCTGGATCGGCGCGCGGTCGCTCGACGACGCGATCGCGGCGCTCGACGCGGCGCGCCTGCCGTGCGCGCCGGTGCAAGACCTCGACGACCTGCTCGCGCACGAACAGCTCGTCGCGCGAAACAGCATCGTCGCCCTCGCCGATCGCGACGGCACGCGTGTGCCCGCGCCGCACCCGCAGCTCTCGCGCACGCCGAGTGCGATCCGCCGTGCCGGGCGCCGCGACCCTGGCGCCGACACTGCCGGCGTGCTCGAGTCCTGGCTTGCCGGCAGGACCTGAGCCACCCGCGGCCGGCGTGCGATACTCCTCGCCATGAGCGAGCTCACCGATCGGGCACCGGGCATGGGTGGCGGCACGAATCAGCGCGCGCTGATCAAGATGACACCTGAGGAGGTGCGCGCCTTCCTCGACGAGCGGCGCGTCGCCACGATGTGCAGCATCAACGCGGACGGCAGCATCCATGCCGTCGCAATGTGGTACGGCTTCCTCGACGGCGCGGTCGCGTTCGAGACCAAGGCCAAGAGCCAGAAGGTCCAGAACCTGCGCCGCAACCCCAACCTCACCGTCGCGCTCGAGGCCGGTGTGGAGTACAACGAGCTGCGCGGCGTGACGCTCGTCGGCACCGCGAGCATCGTCGAGGGCTACGACGCGATGTTCCCGCTCGGCGTGAGCGTCTTCGAGCGGTACCAGGGTGCCTACACCGACGAGCTGAAACCGTTCGTCGACGTGATGCTGAACAAGCGGGTCGTGGTGAAGCTCGACGTGCAGCGCACCGTCAGCTGGGACCACCGCAAGCTGGCGGGGTAGCGGGGGCAGCGGGCTAGCGGGGGTCGCGGATTAGGCCGACGACCGATTGCCGGCTCGGCGGCCGCCGGCGCGCCGATCCCGTGCATCACGTGACACCCCATCACGTGACACCCGGTGGGCCGCGGTGTACGGTGCGCGCCGCGGCCGGGCGCCCGGTCGCGTGAGGCGGAGGCCCGGGGGCACAATGGCGCTTCTTCGCAAGATCTTGCCGGCCGGCGCCGCGCTCGTGCTCGGGACGGTCGGGCTGCTGTCCGGTGCGGGCGAGACGGCGAGCGCGAGCACCGTCGACACGCCCGTGACGTTCCCGTGCACGGCGTATCCCGATACGTCGCTCTCCGGACCCGCCGCGACGTCGATCGACCTCGTGTGGCATTCCACTGCAGTCGACAGCGTCGTGCCGGGCACGAGTTTCGCGATCACGGCCACCCTCGATTCGGTCCCCGTTCCCACCTCGAACAGCGGTTATGACGTCAACAACTTCCGCGGGCTCACGGCCAAGATCCCCGATCCCACGAACGCCAATGTCACGAACGTGTCGATCAGCGGCGGTGACGCCGGCTGGAGCGTCAGCCATTCGGGCAGCGTCACCACGCTCTCGGACTCCACGAGCTACGGCGGTGGCGCCACGATCAACATGCCGGTGATCACGTGGAACGTCACCGCGACCGGGTCGTCGGGCCAGAACATCGACGTGCGTCTCGGCGGTCAGCCCACGTACAACGATTCCTCGAACCCGTCGCTGTACTTCACCGTGAACGTGGCGTCGCCGGTCGGCGCGCTTGACGTGAACGTCAAGTGCTACGCACCCGGCAGCCCGCCGACGCTGCTGCACACCACGGCGATCTCAGTCCCCGACACCACCGGTCCCACGATCACGATCACCACGCCCCCGAACCTCGCTTCCTACGGAGTGGGCCAGACGGTGGACGCGAGCTATTCCTGCAGCGACCCGTCCGGTGTCGCGCAGTGCAGCGGCACCGTTGCCAGCGGCGCGCCGATCGACACGTCGGCCACCGGCACCCACACGTTCGCGGTCGACGCGCGCGACTCGTTGGGCAACACCAGCTCCGCGTCGGTCACGTACAGCGTGGTGAACCTGCCGGTCGTCACCGTGCACGGCGGCACCGCTACGGAAGGCCCGGGGGCCACGGTGCCGTTCACAGTGTCGGTATCGAAGCCGCCCGCGTCGGGCAACGTCGTGGTGGGATACCAGACGGTCAATCGCAGCGCGACCGTGGGCGGCGACTACACCGCCACGAGCGGCACGCTCACGTTCACACCCACCGGCGCGGTGTCGCAGACGGTCGCTGTCCCGCTCGTCGACGACAGCACGCCCGAGCCCACCGAATCGCTCGGGCTCTCGTTCACCTCGGTGAGCGGCGCGATCGCGGGTGCGTCGACCGACGCGCGGATCATCGACGACGACGCGGCTGGCGTGCGCGCCAACTGCTCGAGCGCGTCGCAGGGTTCGCAGCTGCCTTGTTCGGTCACGCTGCTGTCGCCGCCGCACGTGCCGATCACCGTGTCGTACCACACGGCCGACGGCACTGCGACGAGCCCCGCGGAGTACACGGCCGTCTCGGGCACGTTGTCGTTCTCGCCCGGTGACCTGCTCACGAAGCAGGTCGACATCACGACGATCGGACAGAGTGCGGCCGGCCCCGCCGACATCGCGCAGTTCGCCTTCAGCGCGACGCTCGCGGGTAGCCCCACGTCGACGGCCACCGCCACGATCGTCGACAGCGCGCGCCTGGAGCCCACGTTCTCCATCGGCGACGTCAGCGTGCACGAGCCGGAGGCCGCGCCGCCGACGAACGTCATCAAGATCGACGTGCCGGTCACGCTGAACCGCCCGATTGGTGCCAAGTCGTTGGTGGTCGTGCATACCGTCAACGGCACGGCCACGAGTCCCGCCGACTACGTCCCTCTCACGAACAAGAAGGTCAACTTCCCGGCCGGCGTGACGAGCGCCAACGTGCCGGTCACGATCAATGCCGACAGCATCGCCGACGGCAGTGAGACGTTCTCGCTCGTGCTATCCGGGCCGTCGAGCGGCGCGCGCATCGGCCGCGGCACGGGCACCGTGACGATCATCGACGACGCCGCGCCGTCAGCCACGCCGCAAGTGTTCGCGGGCGACGCGAGCGTCGTCGAGCACGACAGCGGGCGCAACACGAAGGTGAGCTTCCCGATCACCCTGAGCCGCCCGGCCACGGTGCGAGTGACCTCCTACTACCAGGTCATCGGGGTCACCGCGACGCAGGGCGTCGACTTCCCGCTGCCGAGCTCGAAGAAGGTCGTGTTCGCGCCCGGGCAGCGCATCAAGTTCGTGGTCATCCAGATCAAGCCGGATTCGCTCGCCGAGGCCGACGAGACGATCAAGGTGCACGTGTCGCCGCCGAACCTGCCGGGCGTGCTCAGCAAGGCCGACGGCTTCCTCACCATCCTCGACAACGGTGATCCCGGGGTTCCCACCGGGCTCAGCGCGGCGACCTCGCCGGCGACGCTCGGTGGCGTGGATCTCTCCTGGACCGCGCCCGCTGCGACGGCGCGGCCGATCACCGGCTACGAGGTGAGCCAGTCGGGCGACGGCGTGCACTTCGGGCCGTGGACGTCGACGGGCTCGGGCACGAACACCTACGCCACCGTCGGATGCTCGGCCGGCCCCACCTGCTACTACCAGGTCCGCGCCGACAACGACAACGGTGCCGGCGCACCGAGCGGTACCGCAAGCGCGTCCGGTCTCGCCGACACCACGGCACCGACGAACACGCTGCTCGGTCCCGCGAACGGTGGCAACGTCGGCACCCAGACCGCGCCGGTGTTCACCGGTGACGCCGGCGTGGCGAGCGGCGACAGCGGCACGGTCACCGTGCACGTCTACAGCGGTATCGGCACCGGTGGCCCGCTCGTCGACACCGAGACGGGGCCGGGCTACACCGGCACGTACACGATCAACGGTGCGGCGCCGTACGCGCCGGGTGTGTACACGGCCGTCGCGACGCAGAGCGACTGGGTGGGCAACGCGGTCACGTCGAACAGTGCGACCTTCGAGGTGCGCGACGCGGTGTTCGTGTCGGCGCGCGGCAACAACGCGAACAGCGGCAGCGCCTACGCGCCGAAGCTCACGGTCGCCGCCGCGCTCTCCACTGCTGCGAGCCAGGGCCGGGGTCAGGTCGTGGTTGGTGGCGGTACGTTCTCGGAAGGCACGGGAGCGGCGCCCTCGTCGTCGGTGAGCGTGCTCGGCGGCTTCGACTCCTACAACGGGTGGCTGCGCCCCGGCACGGCCGGCACCTCGGGCACGGTCGACAACTCGCAGACGCTCGTGACCGGTGCACCGCAGGCCGCGGTCGTGAGCGGCGCGTACAACGTGACGTTCGACGGTCTCACGCTCGCCGGTCAGAACACCGGGTTGAGCGCGGGCTCGTCCGTGTACGGCGTGCGGGCGGTCGGCGGCGCCAATGTCACGCTGAACAACGTGAGCGTGCGCGCGGCCGCGGGTGTCGCGGGTGCCCCCGCGGCGCAGGGTGCTGTCGGCGCCGACGGTTGCGGTGGCGCGAATGGCGCGGCCAACGCCACCGCGAACGGCGCGTCGTGCGGCGGGAGTGGTGTGGCCACCGCGGGCTACGGCGGCGGTGGTGGCGCCCAGGGCGGTTTCTTCAGCTCGGGTTCGAGCGGCAACAACGGCGGCGGTGGTGGCGGTGGCGCCGGCGGCGGTGGGGGTGGCGGCGGCGGCTACTGCGTCACGCCCTCGCCCGGTAACGGTGGCGCGGGCTCCGGCGGCGCCGGCGGCTCGGCCGGTTCGGCCGGCGGCGGCGGGAACGGCGGCGCCGGTGGCGTGGCGCTGGCCGGCAGCACCTGGGTCGGCGGCAACGGCACGTCGGGCACGGCAGGCTCGCCCGGTGGCGGTGGTGGCGGCGCCGGTGGTGGTGGCGGCACGTACTGCTTCGGCGGCTACGACGGCGCCCGTGGTGGTGGCGGTGGTGGTGGCGGCACGGCTGGTGGTGGTGGCGGTGGTGGCGGAGCCGGCGGCGGCTCGTTCGCGGTCTACGCGTACAACGCCACGATCACCGTCGTCGCCAACGGCGGGTCCACACTCACGGCCGGTGCCGGCGGCAACGGCGGCACCGGTGGTGCCGGCGGGCCGGCGGGCAACGGTGGTGGCGGCGCGTCGGGCGCGACCCAGAGCGCCGGCGGCAATGCCGGGGGCGGGGGCGGCGCCGGTGGTGGCGGTGGCGGTGGTGGCGGCGGCGGTGCGCAGCCCGGTCCGTCGGTCGCGGCCTTCCACGGCGGCAGCGGCACGCTGTCCGTCGGCACGGGCAACACGCTCACGCACACCGCCGCGGCAACGCCGGGCGCGGCCGGTGGTGGCGGCCATGGCGGTACCGGTGGTGCCGGCGGCGCAGCGCTCACCGACAACGGCGGCAGCGACGGCGGTGGCAACGGCACGTCGGGCGGCAATGCGTCAGGCGGCACCACCGGTGGCGGTGCGCTCGCGTGCACCACGCTCAACGGCACCACCTGCAACCCGTAGCCAACCCGCGGGCGGCGCGTCGCGCCGCGCTACAGGCCGGCGGACATCAGGGCGTCGAGGACCTGGCGCGGACCGAGCGGCTGGTCGGTGATCGTCACGCCCACCAGCGCCAGCGCGTCGGCGACGGCGTTGCTCACACACGCGGGCGCGCCGATCGCACCGCCTTCGCCCACACCCTTGTGGCCGCCGGGATTCGGCGCCGGCGTCTCGATGTGCGCGATCTCGATCGCGGGGATCTCCGCCGCGGTCGCCACGAGGTAGTCCATGAACGTCGTCGCGAGCGGGTTGCCGTCGGTGTCGTACAGGGCGTGCTCGTAGAGCACACCGCTGATGCCCTGCACCACGCCGCCCGCGATCTGCCCGTCGACGACAGCCGGATTGATCATGCGCCCGCAGTCCTCGGCGACGACGTAGCGCAGGATCGTGACCCTTCCGGTGACGCGGTCGACCTCCACCGTGCACGCGTGGCATGCGTTCGCCCACGTGACCGGCGGCGCGGTGTAGGTGGCCGTTGCGTGGAGCGCCGGCGCCGGTGTGCCCGGGGGGAGCTTCGCGGTGTCCCAGTAGGCCGTGCGTGCGAGCTCGGCGATGTCGACCCCGCGCGTGGGCGTGCCGCGCACCTGGACACGAGCGCCGACCGTCTCGAGGTCGCCGGGATCGGCTTCCATGAGCTGCGCGGCGAGGTCGTGGAGCGCATCGCGCACCTCGCCCGCCGCGAGCCGGCACGCGTTCGCACCGATGACGGCCGAGCCGGAGCCGCCCGTGCCCCGGCCGTACGGTGAGCTCGCCGTGTCGCCCTGCACCACCTCGACGGTGTCGATGTCGACGCCGAGCTCGTCCGCCACCACCTGCGCCATCGTCGTCTCGAGTCCCTGGCCGTGCGCGCCCGAACCCAGCGCGACGACGACGTTGCCCGTCGGCTGCACCCGCACGGTCGCGGTCTCGCGTGACAACGGCTCGACCATGCCCATGGCGCAGGGCTCGACGTAAAGGCTCAGGCCGATGCCGAGCAGCCGGCCACCATCGGCACACGCGCGCTGCTGCTCCGCGCGGAATCCGTCGTACCCGATGCGCGCTGCGGCGAGCTCCAGCGTGCCGGCCACGCTCACCGACGTGTCGTACGTCATGCCCATGGCCGTCGTGTACGGCAGATCGACCGCGCGCACCACGTTGCGGCGCCGCAGCTCGAGCGGGTCGATGCCGATCGCGCGCGCCGCGAAGTCGATCATCTGTTCGCGGGCGGTCGTCTCCATCATCCACGGTCCGCGGTACGCGGCGCGCGGGCACGTGTTCGTGAACACCGCGCGGGCGCGCCACGACACGTGCGGCATGCGGTACGGGCCGCTGAAGTACGCGCCCACCGCGGGTGCGGCGCCGCCCATGCTGCCGAGCGGCCACGCGCCCGCGTCCTCGATCTCGTCGACGAACGCGCCCAGGATCGTGCCGTCGGCGGTGAGCGCGAGCTCGACGTCGGTGCGGTCGGCGCGCGCGTGGTTCGACGCCATCAGGTTCTCGCGGCGGTCCTCGATCCACTTGATCGTGCGGCCGAGACGCACCGCCGCGAGGGCGACAGCCTGCTCGTCGCGCTGGAGGAAGAACTTCTGGCCGAAGCCGCCACCGACGTCACCGGCGGTGACGCGCACGCGCGAGTCGGGCACGCCGGTCATCCGCGACAGCACCTGGCGCGCCTCGTGCGGGTTTTGCGACGACAGGTGGCAATGGAGCGACTGCGTGGCGGGGTCGTAGGCCGCCACGATCCCGCGTGTCTCCATCGGCGTGTTCGTCTGGCGGTGCTGGTGGAAGCGCGCTCGCACCACGTGCGCGGCGACGGCCTTCGCCTCGTGCCAGCCGGGCAGGAGGACCGGCATGTCCTGGCCGACGTTCGACCGTCCCTCGTGCACTTCGGGCGCGCCGGTGGACAGCGCCGCGTCGAAGCCGATCACCGCGGGCAGCGCTTCGAGGTCGAGCTCGACGAGATCGGTCGCGTCCTCCGCGATCGCACGGCTCTCGGCGACCACGAGCGCGAGCGGATCGCCCACGAAGCGCGCCACGCCGGTCGTGAGCGGGTGCACGTCGACGTTCGCGGCGTCGTGCAGCATGATCGTCGGCTGCATCGTGCCCGCGTGCGGGTTGAGGTCGGCGCCGGTGAGCACCGCGATCACGCCGTCGAGCAAGCGTGCCGCGGTGGTGTCGATGCGCGTGATCCGGGCGTGTGCGAGGTCGCTGCGCACGAAACATGCGTGGAGCATGCCCGGCTGCGAGACGTCGTCGACGTAGCGGCCCCGGCCGGTGAGCAGGCGCGGGTCTTCCTTGCGGCGCACCGACTGGCCGACGAAGCGTCCCGCGCCCGCGCCCGGTGCCGTCGCGGTCACGACGGCGTGCCTTCGGCCGTCGCGGTGGCGGCGGTGTCGCGCGCCTGCCGGATGGCGTCGACGATCCCCTGGTACCCGGTGCAGCGGCACAGGTTCCCCGCGAGCGCACTGCGGATCTCTTCGTCGTCGGGCGTGGGGTGCTCGGCGAGGTAGGCAGTCATCGACACGACGAAGCCCGGCGTGCAGAAGCCGCACTGCAGGCCGTGGCAGTCGGCGAACGCCTGCTGCAGCGGACCGAGCGCGCCCGGTGCGGGGCCGATGCCCTCGATGGTGGTGACGGCCGCGCCGTCGGCTTGCACGGCGAGCACGAGGCAGGCGCGAACCGCGTCGCCGTCGAGCAGCACGGTGCACGCACCGCACACGCCGTGCTCGCAGCCGAGGTGGGTGCCGGTGAGCCCGAGCTCGTCGCGCAGGAAGTCGGCGAGCGTGGTGCGCGGCTCGGCGCGCCCGCGCCGCCGCTCGCCGTTGATCTCCATACGCAGCTCGCGTGCGCCGGCGGCCGTCATCCCGCGACCGCTCGCTGGCATGCGCCGCGCACGGCCTGCTCGGTGAGGTGGGCCACGATGCGGCGCCGCTGCGTGGCCGTCGCATGCACGTCGTCGGTGGGCTCCACATCCTGGAGCGCGGCCTGCGCGACGGCGCCGGCATCGAGCTCGCCGGCCGCGTGGCCCCGCGCGGCCGCGCAGGCATCGCGCGCGGCCACGGGCGCGGGACCCACGCCGAACAGTCCGAGTCCGAGCCGGCTGACCCGGCCCGCGCCGTCGAGCTCCACGTGCGCGGCGGCGCCCGCGATCGCGAAGTCGCCCTCGCGCCGTGCCATCTCGACGATGGCATCGCCCGCACGGGCCGGCGCGGCAGGGAAGTGGACCGCGGCGAGTAACTCGTCGGCGCGCAACGCCGTCGTCCAGGTACCCGCGAAGAAGTCGGCGGCCTCGAGCGTGCGCCGCGCCCCGCCCGGTCCCTCGATCTCGAAGCGCGCCCCGAGCGCCACCGCCACGGCCGGCAGCTCCGACGCCGGGTCGGCATGGGCGAGCGAGCCGCCGATCGTGCCCCGATTGCGGACTTGGAAGTGACCGATCAGCGGAGCGGCGAGCGCGAGCAACGGCACCGCGGCGGCGAGCGCACCGTCGCGTTCGAGCTGCCGCTGGCGGGCCGTCGCGCCGACTGTGGCGCCGGCCGGCGTGAGCGTGATCCGCGTGAGCGCCTCGATGCGGCCGATGTCGACGAGATGGTCGAACGTCGCGAGCCGCAGCGCCAGCATCGGGATGAGGCTCTGCCCGCCGGCGAGCGGCTTGGCCTCGTCGCCGAGCTCGGCGAGCACCGACACCGCTTCTGCGACGGTGGTCGGCGCAGAGTAGGAGAACGGCCTCGGTTTCATCACGGGCGACGCTGATAGGAGCGCCCGCAACGGCGGCCGCCCGTGCCGGCGCCGGCCGCGCGCGCGAGGATCGACGAGTGCAGATCGGGACCACGAAGGGTCGCTTGCTCGTGGCGTCGCCGGCCCTGCTCGACCCGAACTTCGAGCGCACGGTGATCCTGATGCTCGAGCACGCGGTCGAGGGTGCGTTGGGACTCGTGTTGAACCGGCCGAGTGGCATCGACGTGGCCGACGGCTTCGAGGCGTGGGCCGATTGGTCGCGCCCGCCGGCGTGCCTGTTCGTGGGTGGGCCGGTGCAACCCGAGGCCGCGTTCTGCGTAGCGCTCGTCGGTGACGGCGACACGCCGGCCATTCCCACCGACGGGCTCGCACCGATCGTCGCGCGTCTCGCGGTCGCCGACCTCGAGCGCACGCCGATGTGGATCCCGGCCGAGATCGAAGCGGCTCGCATCTTCTGCGGCTACGCGGGCTGGACCGGCGGCCAGCTCGAGCGCGAGCTGCGCGAGGACGCGTGGTTCGTGGTCGACGCCGCCGACGACGACGTCTTCGCGCCCGAGCCGGACCGGCTCTGGCACGACGTGCTGCGCCGCCAGCCCGGCCCGTTGCAGTGGGTCGCCAACTTCCCCGACGACCCCCACGACAACTGATCCCCCGAACCGCGCATGCGTCGTTTGGGACCGCTATACGGTACCCAAACGACGCATGCGCCATCTTGGGGTCAGCGCTGGCAGTGGGGGCAATAGGTAGTGGTGCGGCCGTCGAACGCGAGCTTGCGCAGCGGGCGGCCGCAGCGCGCGGCAGGGCAGGCCGGCCCGGCCGTACGCCAGCAACGTGTGTTGGTTCTCGCCGTAGCCGCCGTCGAGCGTGCGGTAGTCGCGCAACGTGGTGCCGCGCCGCTCGATCGCCGCGGTGAGCACGTCCCTGATCGCCGCGTGCAGCCGTGCCGCCTTCGGCCGGGTGATCGTGCGGTCGGTGGGGCGCACCCGCGCCGCCCACAGCGCCTCGTCGGCATAGATGTTGCCCACGCCGGCGACCGGTCGCTGCGACAGCAGTTGCGTCTTGATCGCCCGGCGCGACGCGTTGAGCGCGGCGTGCAAGCCGCGCGCGGTGAACTCCTCGCCGAGCGGTTCGGGGCCGAGCGCGTGCAGCGTCGGGAGGCTGCGGTAGTCGCCGCGGGGCACGCACGCCACCCGTCCGAAGCGGCGGACGTCGGAGAGCTCGAGCACGGACCGGTCGTCGAGCTCCCACCACGCCCGCAGGAACGGATCGTGATCGCTGCGCGTCCCCACGATGCGCAGCACCCCGGTCATCCCGAGGTGGATCACGAGCTCACGGTCGTCGTCGAGCGCGAGCACGAAGTACTTGCCCCGCCGCCCGACCGCTTCGAATGTCGCACCGGCGACCTCCGGTGCGGCGGCGAACTTGGCCGACGGGAACGCGCCGCCTGCGACGACCGCTCGACCGCGCACCCGTGGGTCGAGGGCTCGGCGGATCGTCTCGACTTCGGGGAGCTCGGGCATGCAGCGGCGACGGCAGACGGTCGGTGCCGCGTCAGCGTCCGGTCCACGTGGGCGCGCGGCGTTCGGCCGCAGCCTGCATGCCTTCCCGCGCGTCGTCGGTGCGCGCGACGAAGCGGCGCAGCGTCTCGCCGAAACGCACCGCCTCCGTCCAGTGCATCTCCTGGCCGCGGTACGCCATCTCCTTGACGGCGCGCACCGCGAGCGGCGCTCCTGCGCACAACCGTGCCGCGAGCTCGCGCGCCGCATCGAGCAGCTCCGCGCGCGGCACCACCCGGGACACCAGGCCGATCTCGAGCGCGCGGGCCGCGTCGATGCGCTCGCCGGTGAGCAACAGCTCGAGGGCGTGCTGGAAGTTCGGGATACGGCGGGGGAGCCGGATCGCACCGACGATCGTCGGCGTGCCGAGCCGCACCTCGGGCATGCCGAACTCCGCGTCGTCGGCCGCGATCACGAAGTCGCAGGCCGCCACCGCGGTGAGCCCGTAGCCGAGGCAGTATCCGCCGACGGCTGCGATCGTGGGCTTCCACACCTCGAGCCCCGACTCGAAGCTGTTGACCGTGGGCATCTCGAAGAAGCTGCCCGGGAACTCGCCGGTCGAACCGCCCTCGCGCATGTCGGCGCCGGCGCAGAACGCACGGCCCGCACCGGTGACGATGCCCACCCACGCCTCGTCGTCGCCGAGGAACGTCTGCCACGCGTCGTTCAGCGCGGCGCGCATCGGGCCGTTGATCGCGTTCAGCCGCTCCGGCCGGTTGTAGGTGATCGTGGCGACATGACCGTCACGGTTGTACGTGGCGGGCGGGTCGCTCACCGAGTGCTCCTGCCCGTCACAGAGTCGCGGCCCACGACACGATCACCTCGGCGAGCTCCACCCCGCGGTCCTCCTGGATGAAGTGACCGGCGCCCGAGATCGTGGTGTGGGGCTGGCCGGCCGCGCCGGGGATGTCGCGGATGAGCGCCTTCTCGTTGCCGGCGGTCACCGGATCGGAGTCGCCGAACGCGCACAGGAACGGCTTGTCGAAGCGGCGCAGCCGCTCCCACGCGGCCCGGTTCGGCGCTGACGCGGGATCGTCGGGCCGGATCGGCACGAGCGTGGGGAACTGTCGCGCGCCCTCTTTGTAGCGCTCGTCGGGGAACGGCGCGTCGTAGGCCGCGGTGACGTGCTCGTCGAGGTCGGTGGTGCAGCCGCTGTTCACGATGGAGCCGGCGGGGAACGTCTCGACGCGTTGCGAGTAGCCGAGCCAACGGCGGAAGGCCTCGCCGGGGTCGCGCTCACCCGTGGGCAGGAACGTGTTGGCCGCGACCGCGGCTTCGAAGCGTTCTGAGTGCTCGGCGAGCAGGCGCAAGCCGATGAGCCCGCCCCAGTCCTGGCACACGAGCACGAGCTGGTTGAGATCGAGCTGGTCGAACAGGGCGCTACGCATCCAGTCGACGTGCCGCTGATACGTGTATTCGGCGCGCGCGGCGGGCTTGTCGGAGCGGCCGAAACCCACGAGGTCGGGCGCGATGCAGCGGAAGCCGGCCGACGCGAGCACGGGGACCATGTGCCGGTAGAGATACGACCACGACGGCTCACCGTGCATGAGCAGCATCGTGCGGCCCCGCCCCGCATCGGCCCGCTCGGTGGGTCCGTAGTCGAGGTAGTGGACACGCAGCCGGCCACCGTCGCCGTCGGGGATCTCCACATAGTGCGGGTCGAACCCGAAACCGGGCAGGTCGACGAACCGTTCCTCGGGCGTGCGCAGGATCTCCATCACGGCCACTCTATTGACGCGGTTCCCGGAGCCGTCTGGCTCAGGCTCAGACGTCGGGGAGGTTGAGCGCGAGGTTCGCCTCCTCGAGACCGCCGTCGATCTCGAAGATCTTGCCGGTGACGAAGCTCGATGCCGGCGACGCGAGGTAGACGACCCCGATCGCGATGTCGTCGGGTTCGCCGAGTCGTTTGAGCGGCGTCTTGGTGACCATCTCGTCGCGGATCGCGTCGTTCGTGAGCACGGTCTCGAGCGCGCTGGTGGCGACCGACCCGACGGCGATGCCGTTCACGCGGATCTTCGGCGCGAGGTCGGCGGCCATCAACCGCGTCATGTGGCTGAGCGCCGCCTTGGCCGTGCCGTACGCGATGAAGCCACGGTCGCGCAGCCGGCCGATCGCCGACGAGATGTTGACGACGGTACCGCCGCCCCGTTCGATCATCTGCGGCACCGCGGCCTTCGTGAGCACGAAGGCCGTGCTGACGTTGAAGTGGAACGAGCGCTCGATATAGCCGGCGCTCGTGGCGGTGAACGGCCGGGGCGCGGTGCCGCCCGCGTTGTTGACCACGATGTCGACGCCACCGAGCTCGGAGACCGCGGTGGCCACGAGCGCCTCGACCGCCTCGTTCTCGTTGACGTCGGTGGGTACGACGACGGCGCGCCGGCCGTGGCCGCGTACCTGCTCGGCGACGAGGTCGAGCTGCTCTTTCGTGCGTGACGCGAGCACGATGTCGGCGCCGGCCTCGGCGAGCGCGACCGCGCTCGCCGCGCCGATGCCTCGCCCCGCACCCGTGACGATTGCCACCTTGCCATCTACCCTGAACCGTTCCAGCACCATGGCCGGGAACGTATCCTCACGCGATGGCGACGGTCACATACACCGATCTCGGCTTCCGGGCGTTCGATGCCGACCACCACTACTACGAGGCGCCCGATGCCTTCACGCGGCACATCCCCAAGGGCTGGGAGCGCCGCACGATGCAGTGGGCCGACATCGACGGCAAGCGCCGGCTCCTCGTCGCGGGCAAGGTGAACCGCTTCATCCCGAACCCGCTGTTCGACCCGGTCGCCCGGCCCGGGTCACTCGACGAGTACTTCCGCGGCAAGCGCGCGGGCGACGACATCCGTGCCGCGTTCGGCGACCTGGAGCCGATCCACCCCGAGTACCGCGAGCCGGCGGCGCGTGTTCCCCAGCTCGACGACCAGCACATCGAGGCCGCGTTCCTCTTCCCGACCTTGGGTGTGGGGATGGAGGAGGCGCTCGTCGACGACCCTGAGGCCGCGCACGTCGCGTTCCACGCGTTCAACGAATGGATGCACGACGACTGGACGTTCGACTACGCGCACCGGCTCTACGCCGCGCCGTACCTCACGCTCGCCGACCCGCACCGCGCCGAGCAGGAAGTGGAGTGGGCGCTCGCGCAGGGTGCGAAGGTCGTCGTGATGCGCCCGGGTCCGGTGCGCGGCCCCAACTTCTCGCGTTCGCCGGCCGACCGCGTGTACGACGGGTTCTGGGCGCGCATTGCCGAAGCCGGCATCACCGCGGCATACCACTCGGGTGACGCGGGCTACAACCGTTACGCGGCCGACTGGGGTGCGGGCGGCGAGATGCAGGCGTTCCGCTACAACCCCCTCACCGGTCTGCTCACGGGGCACCGCCCGATCCACGACACGATCGGCGCGCTGGTCTGCGGCGGTGTGTTCACGCGCCACCCGCGCCTGCGGGTGGCCACGATCGAGGCCGGTTCGTCGTGGGTGGCCGACCTCTACGCCTACTTCGGGAAGGCGTACGCGCAGCGCCCGAGCGCGTTCGAGGTCGACCCTTCGGAGCAGTTGCGCGAGCACGTGTGGATCTCGCCCTACTACGAGGACGATCTCCCGCTACTGCGCGATCTGCACGGCGCCGACCGCATGCTGTTCGGCTCCGACTACCCGCACGCCGAGGGCCTCGCCGACCCGTGCTCGTTCGTGCACGACCTGCCCGGTTTCGACGACGGCGAGATCCGCACGATCATGCGCGACAACGGCTTGTCGCTCGTGCAGACCGCATAGCCGCGCTACTTCGGCGGGAAGCGCACCGCGCCGTCGATGCGGATGACCTCGCCGTTCAGGTAGGCGTTCTCGACGATGTGCTGCACGAGGTGCGCGTATTCGTCGGGGTCGCCCATGCGGGTGGGGAAGGGCACGATCGAGGCGAGGCCTTCCTTCATCTCGTCGGCGGCGATGCCGAAGATCGGCGTGTCGAAGCTGCCGGGTGCGATCGTCATCACCCGGATCCCCACCACGCCGA
The DNA here is from genome assembly GCA_963716525.1 of uncultured Actinomycetes bacterium. Taxonomy (GTDB): domain Bacteria; phylum Actinomycetota; class Acidimicrobiia; order IMCC26256; family PALSA-610; genus JBBREP01. Next base: position 4,375,107 of record OY970315.1, on the reverse strand, counting down.
GGTCGCGCGCCATCGGCAACGTCATGCCGACCACGCCGCCCTTGCTCGACGAGTAGGCGACCTGGCCGATCTGCCCGTCGAACGCCGCGATCGACGCGGTGTTGACGATCACGCCGCGCTCGCCGCCCTCGTTCGGTTCGTTCTTGCTCATCGCCGACGCGGCGAGGCGGGCCACGTTGAACGTGCCGATCAGGTTGAGCTTGATCACCCACTCGAACACACCGAGGTCGTGCGGCGCACCGTCACGATTGATCGTGCGGCCGGCCATCCCGCTACCGGCGCAGTTCACCGCTATACGCAGCACACCGAGCTCGGCGGCCGCGTCGACGGCGGCCTGTACCGACTCCGCCGAGGTCACGTCGGTCTCGCAGAACAAGGCCTTCGCCCCGAGCTCCTGCGCGACCGTTGCACCGCGCTCGGCGTTCTTGTCGAGCAGTACCACGCTCGCGCCATGCCGCGTGCAACCGCCGCGCTGTCGCTTCGCCGAGCCCCGACGCACCACCCGTCACCACCGCTACCGCACCGTCGATCTGCATGACGGGGAACGTAGTTGGCCGAAGTAGTTTGCGGCGCATGACGGCGACCACGTTCGACGGCCCGAAGGCCCTGATCGACGCGGTGGGCACCGCGCTCGGTCCCACCGAGTGGCTCGAGATCACCCAGGACCGGGTGAACCGCTTCGCCGACGCCACCGACGACCGCCAGTGGATCCACGTCGACGAGGAGCGGGCCGCGGCGGGCCCGTTCGGCGGCACGATCGCGCACGGCTTCCTCACGATGAGCCTCTGCGCGTCGTTCCTCGCGCAGCTCGTGCACGTGAGCAACATCTCGATGGGCATCAACTATGGCGTGAACAAGGCCCGGTTCATCACACCCGTGAAGGTCGGCGCACGAATCCGCGCGCGTGGTGAGGTGGCCGAGGTCGTCGAGGTGCCGGGCGGTGTGCAGGCGGTCGTGCGCATCACGGTCGACATCGACGGCGAGAGCAAGCCCGCGGCCGTGATCGACACCGTGAGCCGCTACCTCGCCTGATCCGGGCCTCCCCGAAGCCGTCGCAACCGTCTCGTATCCTCGGCTCATGGCGACCGCCGCAGGCCGGGGCTCCGGTGACTACAACGCCGAGCACATCCAGGTGCTCGAGGGGCTCGACCCCGTGCGCAAACGGCCGGGCATGTACATCGGGTCCACCGGCACGCTCGGTCTGCACCATCTGGTGTGGGAGGTCGTCGACAACGCGGTCGACGAGGCGATGGCGGGCTACGCGACGCGGGTCGACGTCGCGCTCCTGGCCGACGGCGGCTGCCGGGTCAACGACAACGGGCGCGGCATCCCGGTCGACGAGCACCCGCAGTACAAGGGCAAGTCGGCCGCCGAGATCGTGCTCACCACGCTGCATGCCGGGGGCAAGTTCGGTGGTGGTGGCTACAAGGTCAGTGGGGGGCTCCACGGCGTCGGCGTCAGCGTCGTGAACGCGCTCTCCTCACGGCTCGATCTCGAAGTGCGCCGCGAGGGCAACGTGTACCGCCAGAGCTACGCGGCGGTGCGCGACGGGCGCGCCGTGCGCCCCGGCGTGCCGCAGGGCAAGCTGAAGCTCACGGGCAAGGCCGGCCGGGCCGGCAACGGCACCACGGTCACGTTCTGGCCCGATCCCAGCGTGTTCGAGGAGGTCGAGTTCCGTGCGGCCACGGTGCTCGAGCGCCTACAGGTGATGGCGTTCCTCAACCGCGGGCTCACGATCGTGTTCACCGACGAGCGGCCAGGCCACCGCGATCAGCAGACGTTCTGTTACGACGGCGGCATCTCCGACTTCGTGCGCCATCTCAACCAGGTCAAGGAGCCCTTGTTCAAAGACGTCGGCTACTTCAGCGCCACCGAGCCCGAAGGCGACGTGGAGGTGGCGTGGCAGTGGAACACGGGCTTCCACGAAGGTCTGCACACGTTCGCGAACGGGATCTCCACCACCGAAGGCGGGATGCACGCCGAGGGCTTCAAGCGCGCGCTCACCAACGCGATCAACAAGTACGCCAAGGACCGCAATCTCGCCAAGGGCAAGGACGCGTCGTTGCAGGGCGACGATGTGCGCGAGGGGCTCACCGCGATCGTCTCGGTGCGCCTCGCCGAGCCTCAGTTCGAAGGCCAGACGAAGTCGAAGCTCGGCAACACCGAGATCCGTTCGATGGTCGAGCGGCTCACTAACGAGCGGTTCGGGCGCTGGCTCGAGGAACACCCGAACCCCGCGAAGGCGATCGTGGCCAAGGCCAGCACGGCCGCGAAGGCGCGCACCGCGGCCAAGGCGGCGCGCGAGCTCACGCGGCGCAAGAGCGCGCTGGAGGGCGTCGGCATGCCCGACAAGCTCGCCGACTGCTCGCAGCGTGCGGCCGAGGGCACGGAGCTGTTCATCGTCGAGGGCAACTCGGCCGGCGGATCGGCGCGCGACGCGCGCGATCCGCGTACGCAGGCGATCCTGCCGTTGCGCGGCAAGGTGCTCAACGTCGAGCGGGCGAGTCTCGACAAGATCCTCGCCAACACCGAGATCCAGGCGCTCGTCGCCGCGATCGGCGGCGGTATCGGCAACGACTTCGACCTCGACAAGGTCCGCTACGAGCGCGTTGTGATCCTCAGCGACGCCGATGTCGACGGCGGCCATATCCGCACGCTGCTCATCACGTTCTTCTTCCGGCAGATGTTCCCGCTCGTCGAGGCGCGCCGCCTGTACGTGGCGCAGCCGCCGCTCTACTCGGCGGAGATCTCCGGGAAGAAGGTGTACGTCGCCGACGACGCCGCGCGCGCACGCGTCATCGACGAGCACCGCAACCGCCAGCTCGTGTTCGCTCGCTTCAAGGGCCTCGGCGAGATGGACTACCCGGAGCTGCGCGAAACCTGCATGGACCCCGCCACACGCACGCTCGTGCAGATCGACGTCGACCAGGCGTCGGTGTGTGACGAGATCCTCGGCAAGCTCATGGGCGACGACGTCGAGCACCGGCGGCAGTGGATCCAGCACAACGCCAAGGACGTGCGCTTTCTCGACATCTGACGCCGCGGGAATGCAATCCCGGAATGGCGCGTTGCGATCGGCACGTGGTGGGTACCCTCGTCTTCGAGGACACGAACCTGACGTCTCGCATTGGGGGTGCGCGGTGAGAAACGCGATCGCGGCACTGCTGGCGCTTGGTGCGGCCGCGCTCTTCGGGATCGGCAACGCGCTCGAGCATCGCGAGGTGTACGAGCACGCGGGCGACGCGCTGGACCCGGCGCTGCTGAAACGCCTCGCGAAGCGGCGCCGGTGGATCGTCGGCATGGTGTGCGACGTCGGGGCGTACGGGCTCCACGCCACCGCGCTCACCGTCGGTTCGCTCGTGCTCGTGCAGCCGATCCTGCCGCTCAACCTGCTGTTCGCGATCCCGCTCGCCGCGCGGTGGCGGAACCGGCGGGTGACGCACCAGGAGATCGCGCTGGCGGTGCTGTTGTGCGCGAGCCTCGCGCTGTTCCTCTACCGCGCGGCGCCGAGCGAGGGCGCGTCGTCGGCGTCGTTCGCGCGCTGGCTGCCCGCGCTGCTCGTGTTCGGCGCGGCGGTAGGCGCGGTTGTCGGCGTCGCCCAACATCTGCACGGCCCGCACCGGGCGGTGTGCCTCGGGCTCGGTGCCGGACTCTGTTACGGCGTCAACTCGGCGCTCACCAAGACGTTCGCGCACCTCGTCACGCAGGGCCCTCTCGCGGTGCTCACCCACTGGGAGCCCTATGCGCTCGCAGTGGCGACCTTCACCGGGCTCTGGCTGGCGCAGAGCATGTTCCAGGGCGCGGAGATCGGCGCCGGGCTGCCGATCAACGAGACAGTCGAGCCCATCACCGCGTCGGTGCTCGGCATCGCGCTCTTCCACGAGACGATCGACATCGGCGCCGCTGGCAACGTGCTGCTCCTCGCCCTCGCCGCAGCAACTGCGGCCGCGTGCGTGTGGCGTCTCTCGCAAAGCGACACCGATTCGTTGACCGCCGCCTGACAGGTTCTCGGGGCCCGCGCGAGACTCCCGGCGTGCGCGTCGGGCTGGTGCCGGCGCCGGGCAGCGTGATCGGTGGGTTCCGGCTCGACCGCTGGCTCGGCGGCGGTGAGGACACGGAGGTGTGGAGAGCCGACGGTGACGGCATCCTCGTCGCGCTGAAGCTCCTGCGCGACCCCGACGACGTGTTCGCCCGCGCCCGCATGGCGCGTGAGGCGGCGGCGCTACGCCGGATCCATCACGATCACGTCGTCGCGTTGTTCGCCGTCGGTGAGGAGGGCGCCGAGCCCTACCTTGCGACGCCCCTGCTCGACGCGGGCACGCTCGCGATGCTGCTCGACGAGGGGCGACTCGAAGCGGCCGCCGCCGCGGCGGCGCTCGCACCGGTCGCGGCAGGGCTCGCGGCCGCGCACGCCGCCGGCGTCGTGCATCGCGACGTGAAGCCCGGCAACGTGTTGCTCACCGCACACGGGCCGGTCCTCGTCGACTTCGGTGCCGCCGCCCTTGATGGCGTGACGCTCGACGGCTGGGTCGACGGTGCGCCGGCGCTCGTGGCGACCACCGCGTATGCCGCACCGGACGAAGTGGTGACCCCAGCGCTCGACGTGTGGGCACTCGGCGTGATGCTGCTCGAAGCGCTGACCGGCGCCATGGACGTCGCCACCAGCGCATCGGCGCTCGAAGCCGCGGCCGTTGCCCCCGACGCCCGTGCCCTCGTCGAGTCGTGCTGCGCCGCGGAGCCGGCCGCCCGCCCGACCGCTGCGGCGGTCGCGGATCGCTTGTACGCGCTGGCGGGTGCGGCGGTCGTGCCCGTGGTGGCGCCGCCCATCGTGCTCGACGAAGGACCCGCCCGCCCGAGCCCGGCCGGAGCTGCGATCGCGCGTACGGCGCGCCACGGCCGCGAGCTCGAGGTCGCGCAGCTGCTCGGCATGATCGATGCGGCGCACGCCGCGGGCGAGTTGCGCGGCATGCTCGTGACCGCGGCGCCTGGGATGGGCAAGTCGTGGCTGCTCGACACGGCCGCGGCGCGCGCCGCGGCCGACGGCGCCACGGTGCTGCGAGCCACGTGCACCGAAGCTGTGAACGACCTGCGGGTGCTCGCGCCGTGGGTGCGGCGAGTCGGCGACCATGCCGGGCTCGTCGAGGTGCTGGGCGAGCACCATGCCGACGTCGTCGCGCACGTCACCGGCGTCGAATCCGGGGGCAGCGTGGACGCGGATGCGGCAGCGATCGCGGATGCGGTGGCCGCGCTCGTCGCGGCGTGCGAGCGACCGGTCGCGGTCGTCGACGATCTCCACCATGCCGCGGCCGATCTGGTCGATCTGCTTGCACGGCTCGCGTTCCGGCCCGGGATCGCCGGAGCGTTGTGGCTCGGCGCCCGACCTGGCGCGGTCGACGGCGACGACCTCGACGTGCGCACCCTCGCGCTCGGGCCGCTGGCCGACGACGTGATCGTCGACCTTGCCGGCGCCGAGGCCGTCGAGCTCGCGGGCGGCAACCCGCTGCTCGCGGCGAGCTCGCGCTGGCGCAGGCCGAGGCGGAGGTCGAGGTCGCTCCCGCGCCCAGCCCGTCGACGAGGGCCGACGTGCGGGTGCTGATCGGCCAGCGTCTCGCCCGGGTTGGTGCGACGGCAAAGGTCGAGCTGGATCTCGCGGCGGCGTGCGGCGAGGTGTTCTGGCCCGAGACGATCGGTGTGACGCACGCGCTCGGTGTGCTGTGTCGCAGCGGGCTCGTTCGGCTCCGACCCGACTCGTCGATCCCCGCATCGACCGAAGCCGAGTGGACGCACCCGCTGCTCCGCGAGGTGGCGTACGACCGGCTCGACACCGGCACGCGGCGCGCCGCGCATGTGACGGTCGCCCATCGGCTCGACGACGCCGCGACCGAACCCGAGGCAGTCGCGCACCACGCTGCCGCGGCGTTCGAGCTCGGGGCAGTGGAGGAGTCGGCCTTCGTCGGTGCGGTGTCGGCGCGCGCCGCACGCGTGGCGCTCGACCGCTTCGCTCTCGCCAATGCCGATCGCTGGACCGCGCTCGTGCGGGAGACCGGTGAGGAGCCTGCGCCCGGTACGGCCGACACGCTGGAGGCCGAGCTGCTGCTGCGGCGGGGCGAGTTCGAACGCAGCGGCACCCTTGCCGACCGCTGGACGGCCCAAGACGACGAAGTCGGCACGCAGGCGCTCGCGGTCAGCGCCGAGGCGCATCTCGCGACGGGGGAGTACGACGACGCCGAGCGCGCTGCCGCGGCAGCGTTGGTCCGCATTCCCGACAGCCGCCGCCGCGACCAGCTCACGAGCACCTACGTCGAGCTCCTCAAACGCCGCGGCAACTACGAACAAGCCGCCACGCTCGCCCAACAAGCCGCCGAAGGAGCCAGGGCCAGAGGCGACAAGACAATGGCCGCGAGGCTCGAGATCCAGCGTGCACTTTGCGGCCACTACTTCGCGAACCAGCGGGGGGAGAGCGTCATCCCGCACGTCCAAGCAGCCGAGGCGGCGGCACGCGAATTGCAAGCGCTTGGTGACAGGAGAGCGTTCTGCGAAGTTGCCTTTGAGACAGCAAGCGTCGTGATCATCGTAGATCCCTCGGCGGCGCTCGACATTGTGACGCGCGCGATCTCAACTGCAAAGGAACTTGACGCGACGACACGTATCTCTGCGCTCGCGATGCTCGCCGCAGAGACGGCGCTTGAACTCGATCGTGCGACCGACGCTGCCGAGTGGATGGACGAGGCGGCTCACTATCCGATCGATCAGGCGGACCGGCTCTATCTGCCGCGCTATGCGCCGCGCAAGCGAAATAGCAGCGGGGTCAGCCATCGATGAGGGGTTGCGAGACCTTGATGAGTGCGCGCGATCGCGTGCCGCTGGATTTTCGACGCGCCTGTACCCAGACGTGGTGCGCCTTTGGCTCGGCCGCGTCCGAGGTATCCGCGCCGACGACATCAAAGATTCGCATGTGGCTCACGTTGTCGCACGTCTAGCGTTGCGCGCGCTCAATGGTCCACCATGGACAGGCCTGTCCGAGGATTTCCCTATTGGCGCTGCGAACGACGCTGCCCTCATCCTGTTGCTCAGGGGCGACAGAGATGGGGCGAATGAGCTGCTTCGCCGGCGCTGGCGTTATTTGCAGCAGAGTGGCGCAACCCGTGAGCGCTTCAATGCCTTCTACCCTGGGCCTCTGGTTATGGCATTGGGTCCTCGCGACGTCAGGCCACGTGTGGAATGGTTGGTCGGCCAAATCGTGAGCCCGACCTACCCGCATCAGTGGGCGGTTCACCGAGCGATCTGCGCCGCGTTGCTCGCCGAACGCGGGCACGACAAAGCCCGCGAACTCGTGTCCGTGGGCCTCGTCTTCGTTGAGTCAGCAAAGCCTGACGAGGTAGTGAGGCGATGGCTTGTGCCTCGCCTCCTTCGTCTCGCCAATCAGTGATGCGACACGCCGTCCGCGAGCACAGGCGTGTACTGCGCGACGGCGAGCGCGACGACCGGGAGGACGGCGAGGGCGGCCTTCGTGAACTTGCGCATTTTGAGAACTCCTGGGTAGGTGGGTGCAGGAGTTCTCGGTTCGCCACCGTGCGTGGTTGATTGCTGCCGGTACTCGGGTGGCTTATGTCACCCAATGTGGGAGATGAGGTCGGCGGCTCCGAAGGCTCAGGGCCGCTACCAGCGCTGCCGATACCGGAGCCAGAGGCGTGAAAGGACGCCGCCTCCGAGCAAGGCACCCATGAGCCAGGACGCATCGCAGCCGAACGGGCGGCCACGCCGGGTCGGCGCGCGCCCCGACGCCGGCCGCCGTGTCGTGCTCCTCTCCGCCGTGCTGCTGGCCGGTGTGGCCCTGCTCGCACCGGTGGTGGCCGCGCACCAGCCCATCCACGCCAACGGTCTGCTGCCGGGCTGGCTGCTGGTGCTGCTGTTCGCCGCCTGCACGGTGTTCGTGGTCGAGATCGAGATCCGGCGGGAGGCCCACGCCTTCACCTTCTCGGAAATTCCTCTCACCATCGCCCTCTACCTCGCCTCGCCGGTCGGTTTGGTGCTGTCGCGGGCGGTCGGCGAGATGGTCGTGCTGGTGCCGAAGCTGCGGTCGACGCGCAAGGTGCTGTTCAACCTCGCGCTGTTCGCGTTCGAGAGCGTCGCCGCGCTGACGGTGTTCGGCCTCTTGTGCCACACGGCCGACATCACCGTCGCGCGCACGTGGCTCGCCGCGGTGGCCGCCGTGCTCACCGCCGACGTGATCGGCTGGATCTGCGTCAGCACGGTGATCGTGTGGCACGGCGGCGAGCACGAGGCGCTGACGACGGTGATCGTCGGTGTCGGTACGGCGGTTGCGAACACGAGCCTGGCGCTGGCCGCAAGTCTGCTGATCCACTTCAACTCGGCGGCCGCCGTCCTGTTGGTGGCGATCGGCGGCGTGCTCTACGCGGCCTACCGTGGGTACAGCGCGCTCGCGCAGCGATACGCGAGCCTGCAGTTGTTGTACGAGTTCACGCGCGCGGTCGGTGGGGCCCGGCGTGCCGAGTCGGTGCTCACCGCGATCCTCGAGCAGGTGCGCCGAGCCCTGCGCGCCGATGTCGCCGAGATCTTGCTCGTCGGGCTGGACGGTGAACGCTGCCTGCGGATGCGTTTGTCCGGCGACGGCGAGGTCACGTCGGAGATGACCGACGGTGGCGGCCCGTTCTGGGAGCGCGTCGTCGAAGGGCACGAGGTGCTGTTGGTCGCCCGTCCCGGCCGGCGGGCCACGCGGCGGTCGGCCGAGCGCGTCGAGATGCTCGCCGAGCTCGAAGTGCGCGATCTCGCCGTCGCACCGCTATACGGCGAGGAAGGCGTGGGCGGCTACCTGCTCGTCGCCGACCGCCTCAGCGAGGGCAGCACATTCGATTCGGGCGACGTCCGGCTGCTCGAGGCGCTCGCGAACCACGCCGCGGTGGCCTTGGAGAACGGCCGCCTCGTGGAACGAGTGGCCCGCGAGGTGCGCGAGCGCGAGTACCAGGCCGCACACGACGCGTTGACGGGTCTCGCGAACCGCACGAGCTTCGTCGACACGGTGCGTGACGCGCTCGTGCGGTGCGGGCCGCTTGGTGTCGCGGTGATGCTCATGGACCTCGACCGGTTCAAAGACGTCAACGACACGCTCGGCCACGACACCGGCGACGAGGTGCTGTCGCTCGTGGCGGCACGGCTGTCGGGTGCGCTCGGCGACAGCGCGACCGTGGCCCGGCTGGGCGGCGACGAGTTCGCGATCCTGGTGCCTGGTATCGCCGATGTCGAGACGGCCCGCAGGCTCGCCTTCGAGGCGCGTTCGGTGCTCGTGCCACCGTTCGCATTGCGGGGCGTCGCGCTCGAGATCTCCGGGAGCATCGGCATCACGGTTGCGCCGCAGCACGGTACCGACGCGCACACGCTGCTGAAGCGCGCCGACATCGCGATGTACTCGGCGAAACGCGAGCCGGGCGGCATCGACGTGTACGACGCGGACTCCGACGAGAACACCGTCACACGGCTCGCGCTCGTGGGCGCGTTGCGCGAGGCGATCGAGCACGAGCAGCTGCAGGTGTATTACCAGCCGAAGGTGCGTCTGAGCGACGAACGCGTCGTGGGCGCCGAGGCGCTCGTGCGTTGGTTCCATCCTGAGCACGGGTTCATGTCGCCCGACGTGTTCATCGCGATCGCCGAGCGCACCGGTCTCATCGGGTCGTTGACGCGCTTTGTCGCCCGCGAGGCGATCGCGCAGTGCAAGGAGTGGAACGACAACGGCTACGAGCTGTCGATCGCGGTCAACCTTTCGGCGGTCAGCCTGCTCGACATGACGACGCCGGACCTGTTCGCCGAGCTGCTCGACGAGTTGCAGCTCGACCCGAGCAGGCTGGTCCTCGAGATCACCGAGACGACGATCATGGAGCCGGCCCGCTCGATGGCCGCGATCGAGCGCCTCGCGGCCCTCGGGGTGCAGCTGTCCATCGACGACTTCGGCACCGGGTACTCCTCGTTGAGCCACCTGCAGCGCCTGCCCGTCCAGGAGATCAAGGTCGACCGGTCGTTCGTGATGACGATGGGCGCCAACGAGAGCGACGCGGCGATCGTGAAGTCGATCGTCGATCTCGGTCACAACCTCGGGCTTCGGGTCGTCGCCGAGGGCGTCGAGGATCGTGTGTCGTGGGATCTGCTCGCCCGCCAGCGCTGCGACATCGCGGAGGGCTACTTCATGAGCCGGCCGATCCCGGCCGATGCGTTCAATGAGTGGTTGCACGGCTGGGAGCCGCGCCGGATCGAGCCGATCACGCGCATGGAGCGCGCGGTCACCTCGATCGGCCGGTGGCGCTGAGAGACGGCATACGGTCAGGTCACCCGGAGCGCGCCTGGTGCGGCCGTAACCTTGCGGCATGGCAAGGCTTCGGGGGCGAGGTCATGTGGGCGATGACCGCGAGCTCGACTCGGCGATCGTCCGCATCGGGCGCGCGCCCGACAACGAGATCGTGATCGACGACCCCGCGATCAGTCGCGTCCACGCCCGGCTCGAGCAGGAGTCGGGTGTGTGGCGCATCGTCGACTGCGAGTCGACGAACGGCACGCGCGTCGACAGCGCGGCGCTGCGCCCGTGGCAGCCGCAGGTGCTCGCGCATGGCGCAGTGATCGAGGTCGGCGGCGGCGCGGCGACGTTCGACTTCCTGCTGAGCGAGGACGAGCGCGCGGGCGGTATCGCGGCGACGGTGCGCCAGGTCGCCAAACGTCAGATCCGGTTGACACCGACCGAGGCCGAAGTGCTCGAGTTGCTGTTCGCGTACTACGACGAGGGGCGCCCGTCGCCCCGGCTCGCGACACTCAGCGAGATCGCGAACCGGCGTTTCACGAGTACGGCCGCGGTGAAGATGGTGCTCCAGGGCCTGTACGACAAGCTCGACCTGTTCGACGAGGACCGGAACAAAGAGACGCTCGCGCTGCGCGCGCGCAACAGTGGGCGCTCACACGTACGCGCTACTGAACTTCTGGCCCGTCGCGAAAAGGTGCCTCGCTAGGCGAGGCACCTTCGTCAGTGGCTTAGCGCCACTGGCTGCCCTTACGGCGGATCATGATGCACCTCCTTGGCTCCAGCCCCGGGATTGGACTGCTTCATCATCCGTCACAAGTGACGCGACGGTGATGGCCCGGCGGTCAGATTTCGCTTACCTCCACGCGAACGCGAAGCGGCGCCCCGTCCCCACGGAGCACCCCTTCGCGGTTCGTTCTTGCTGTGTGGCTCAGCGCCACTGGCTGCCCTTACGACGGGTCATTGCTCCACCTCCCTGCACTGCCGGCCCCAGCTGATCTCTCATGGATTGATCATCCCGGAGTTGGCGCGCTGGAGTGATCCACCGGCGGGCAAGTCTTCGGTTACCTACCTATCCCCGAGGGGGATGACGCCCATGAGGTAACCGAAAACTGGCCCCGAGGGAGAGGTTGCAAGTAGGGGCCCCCACGCCAGGATGCGCAGCAGAGGGTGCCGCAGCACCGCGCGGCCGCGCAAACTCCTGGCGGGGTGCAGCGCACGAATCGCGTCCAGGTCGGGCCGCCGCCCGTAGGCCCGGCCTGGGCGCACCGAATCGCACGACGCCCTTGCAGCATCGACTGCCCGCGCTGCATCCTGGGCTGTGGCCCGTGCACGTGTTGCGGCGGGCATCGCCGTCGGGACCCTGATCGCGACATGCACCGCAGCGCGCGCACCCGCGCGCGTACGGCGACCACCGGTTCGCGCGGCCGCAGCTGCCCGCTCGATCCGCTACTCGATCGTAAAGTCGGCGATCGGCCGGCCGTCGGGCTTGGCGCCCGCGAGCGCGGCGGCGATGGTCCGGTTGTTCACCTCGCCGAGCGCGGCCACGAACAGCGCGAATCCCGCGGCGGCGAGCGCCCAGAGCGGGGCGCGCAGGCCCACCGACTGCGCGAGCACGCCCATCACGATCGCGCCGAGGCCCGCCGACGCGTAGATGCCCACGCGGAACATGGCCGATACGCGGCCGCGCAGCGCGTCGGGCACGAGCTGCTGGCGCAGCGTGACGACCACGATGCTCGCGGCCGTACCCGCGGCGAAGCTGCACGTGAAGCCGAGCACGAACACGATCGCAGTGTGTGACAGCGCGGCCGTGGTACCGGCGACACCGCCGAGCAGGAACGTGGCGAGGATCGTGTTGCCGGGCCCGAAGCGCGCCACGATGCGCTCGGTGAGCCAGCCGGCAAGCACCGCGCCGACCGCGAAGCCCGTCCACGCGAGACCGAAGGCGGCGTCGCTCATGTGCAGCTCGCGCTTCGCGAAGAGCACGGTGGTCGCCTCGGACCCGACCGCGAAGAAGTTCCAGGCGCAACCGAGCACGATGAGCGAACGCAAGAGCCGGTTCCGGCGCGCGTGATGCCAACCAGCCGCGATGTCGGCTCGCACCGATCCCGGCGCCACCGGGGTGACGCCGTCGGGACCGGCCCGGGGCTTCGGGCGGAACGATCCGCGTAGGGAGAGCACGACCATGGCCGACGCCAGGAACGACCACGAGTCGATGAGGAAGGGGAGCGCGGCGGCGGCCCCGTAGAGGAAGGCGCCGATCGGCGGGCCGACGAGATCGACCGCGGTCGTCTGGGTGACGAACAGCCGGGCGTTGGCGCGCTCGAGCACATCGTCGCCGACGACGTTCGGCAGCATCGCTTCGGCCGCGGTGTCGAAGAACACTTCGCCGCAGCCGAGCAGGAACGCCGTGAGCCAGAGCAGCGCGATCGGCGGCGTGCCCTCGACGATCGTGATGCCCAGCGCGGCGACCGCTGCGGTGCGGGCGAGATCGACGTACACCATCACGCGCTGGCGGTCGGTGCGGTCGGCCACCACACCCCCGACGAGGCCGAGGAGCAGCCAGGCTCCGTAGCGCATCGCAACGATGCCGGTGACGAGCACCGCGCTCGCTCCGGCCGAGCCGTGCCGCCGCGTGAGGTCCTCGGCGAGCAGTGGCATCGCCACGAGCACCAGCCCGTCGCCGATGTTCGAGATCGCCGCGCCCGTCCAGAGCCGTCGAAAGCTCGGCCCGAGGCGCGCACGCGGTGTCGCCATCGGGAACTGACACTACGCCGCCCGACCGGCGGTACGGCGGTGCACCAGGGTGTCCGAGACGTCACGTAGCGTCGGGCGCATGGCCCGTCGCAAGTCACCCACTGCGTCCGGCGACACGCTCTTCGCCGCGCCGGTCGTGAGCCGCACGCTCGCCGAGGAGGTCGAGTCGTCGTTCCTCGACTACTCGATGAGCGTCATCGTGTCGCGCGCGCTACCCGACGTGCGCGACGGCTTGAAGCCCGTGCACCGCCGCATCCTCTGGGCGATGCACGACAGCGGCCTGCGGCCCGACCGCCCGTTCGTGAAGTGCGCGCGCGTCGTCGGTGACGTGATGGGACGGTTCCATCCGCACGGCGATTCGGCGATCTACGACGCACTCGTGCGCATGGGCCAGGACTTCGCGCTCTCGCACCCGCTCGTCGACAAGCACGGCAACTTCGGCTCACCGAGTGACCCACCGGCCGCAGCGCGCTACACGGAGTGCCGGTTGAGCGCGGTCGCGATGGAGTTGCTCGCCGCGATCGACGAGGGCACTGTCGATTTCCAACCGAACTACGACGGCGCCGACGAGGAGCCCGCGGTGCTGCCCGGCCGGTTCCCGAACCTGCTCGTGAACGGCATCCACGGCATCGCCGTCGGTCTCGCCACGAGCATCCCGCCGCACAACCTCGGCGAGGTGTGCAACGCCGCGCTGAAGCTGATCCGGAAGCCCGACACGACATTGGCCGAGCTCATGCGGTCGGTGAAGGGTCCCGACTTCCCCACGGGCGCGCTCGTCATGGGGGGCGAGGGCATCAAGGACGCGTACCGCACGGGGCGCGGGTCGATCCGCCTGCGCGCGGTCACGAGCATCGAGGAGACGCGCCGCGGCAAGGCGATCGTGATCACCGAGATCCCCTACCAGACGAGCGTCGACGCGATCGCGGGCAAGCTCGCCGAGGCCGTCGAAGGCGGCCGCATCGACGGCATCCGCGACATTCGCAACGAGTCGGGCCAGGGCGCCACCCGCCTCGTGATCGAGCTGCGGCCCGACGCCAACGAGCAGGTCGTGCTCAACAACCTGTTCAAGCACACGGCGGCGCAGGTCACGTTCGCGATCAACACGGTCGCGCTCGTCGACGGCGTGCCCCGAACGCTGAACCTGCAGGAAGTGTTGCAGCACTGGATCGACCACCAGGTCGTGGTCGTCACGCGGCGCACTCGGTACCGGCTCGAAAAGGCGGAGGCGCGCCTGCACATCGTCGACGGGCTCGTGCGCGCGGTCGACATGATCGACGCGATCATCAAGAAGATCCGCGCGTCGAAGGACCGCGGCACGGCACACACCGCGCTGATGGCGAAGCCGTTCGAATTCTCCGAGGTCCAGGCGAACCACATCCTCGACCTGATGCTCGGCCGGCTCACGCAGCTCGGGCGCGACGAGCTGCTCGCCGAGCAGAAGGAGCTCCGGCACACGATCCGCGAGCTGCGCAAGGTGCTCGCCGACCGCGGCACCCTCATGTCCCTCATCGCCGGCGAGCTCACCGAGATACGCGACACCTACCAGCGGCCGCGCCGCACGCAGATCGTCGGCGACGATACCGGCGAGATCAGTGCCGCCGAGCTGGTTGACGACGAGCCGCTCGTCGTCACGGTCACCGCGCGGCTATGTGCAGGCACGGTCGGCACGCGGCCGGGGCGCCAAGGTCGCTGATCCCGGCGACGCCGACGGCGTCGCGCAGGTGATCGACACCACGGCGCTGGGTGCGCTACTCGTCTTTACGTCCCACGGTCGCGCGTACCGCGCCGCGTGTCACGACCTTCCGAAGGCGCGGCTCACCGCCATCCCGAACCTGTTCCAGTTCACCGAGGGTGAGCGGGTCGTCGGGGTGATCGACGCCGCGGTCGCCGAGGAGCACGAGCATGTGGTGTTCGTGACGGCCAAGGGTGCGGTGAAGCGCACCGCGCTCGCCGAGTTCGCGGAGGCGTCGGGCCGGGCTAGCGGCATCTCGGCGATGAAGCTCGCTGCGGGCGACCGGGTCGTGGCGGTGTTCCCCGGATGGGACGACTTCGAGGTGTTCCTCGTGAGTGGCGACGGGTACGGCGTCCGCTTCCCGGAGCAGGAGGTCCGGCCCACCGGCCGCGGCGCCGGCGGCATGCGGGGCATGAAGGTCCGCGCCGACGACGCGGTGGTCGGAGCGTGCGCGGTCGCGCACGAGGAGGTCGTGATGCTCGCCACCGACACGGGTTACGCCAAGCGCTTGCGCGCCGACGAGCTACCCGTCCAGGCCCGCGGCGGCGCGGGCGTGCGCGTCGTGAAGCCCGAGCGCAAACGGGGCCGGCTCGTGGGTGTGGCGCCCGTGGCCGAGCGGATGGTGTTCCTGCTCGACGCGGCCGCGGCGGTGGTACCGGCCACTGAGATCAAGCTCGCGGCCCGCGACGCGGCCCTCCCGAAAGCGCCGCTCCCCCCGGACGGCCCGGTGCGCCACATCGCCGCTGCCGCGGTGTTGCCGGGAGCCGGCGACGACGAACGCGGCGATTGAGCGTCAGACCTCGAGCCCGGCGGGCGCGGTGGGGGCCAGAACGCCGGGCTGGCGCTCCTCGGCGCCGGGCGGCGCGAGGCGCGCCGCGAGCCGGGGCCAGTAGCGCTCCGACATGTGCGCCCAGTACGCCTGCCTTCGGGCGCGCGAGAGCAGCTCCGCCCAACTCACGAGTATGACGACCGCCGCACCGATCATCGTGTCGATGACGTAGTGCTCGCCGTTGTACACCAGCGTCAGCACCATCGCGAACGGGTAGGCCGCGGCCAGGAAGCGGGCCCACTTCTTCTTGAGCCGCGGGAACAACGTGATCGCGACGAGCACGGTGAACCCAGTGTGCAGCGACGGGATGGCGGCGTAGTCGTTCGACGACGCGCGTCCCTTGTCGACGAGCTTCGTCGCCTGGTGCAGTCCGATGTCGGTCATGCCACGCTGGCTCTTCGGCTTGCCATCGTGCAGTTCGAGCTGAAGCAGGTGATGGTCGTGCGCCGCCGCCCACGGCGGTGCGGTCGGCTGGATTGCGAACCACGCGGCCGACACGAACGCGATGGCCACGAAACGGGTGGCGAACGCGCGCCACGCGGGCCAGTCGCGCCGCCACAAGGTGCCGGCCACCACGAACGGCACGATGAAGTACGACATATAGATGAGCGAGCCGATGACGTCGTACCAGCGGATGTGGTCGAGGCTGTAGAAGTGCTGCTGCAGCACCTCGGCGGGAACATGGCCGAAGAACAGGAACCGGTCTACCGATATCTGCCACGTGTACGAGATCGGCCGGCCGATCACTCGGGCGAGTCCGCGGGCGAGGTCGTACACCGCGAGGGCGACTGTGAACGGCAGCCAGTCGAACGCGATCCGCGCCATCTCGCGCACCGGCCTGCCGATGCACGACAGTGCGAGGCCGCCCATGATCACGAGCACCACCTGCTCGCGATCGACGGGCACTCCGGACAGCCCGAGCGACGCGAAGGCCGCGATCACATACGCGGTGAGCAGGATCGCGCGCCAGTGGTAGCGCTCGTCGAGCGCGGAGAGCCTCGGAACGAGCGCGAGCGCGGGCTTCTCGGTAGTGGCGACCAACTGCTCCTCGCAATGCCCCGACGACTGGTTTGGGGATCGTAGACGGTTGCCTCGGCCCGGACCCGGCAGGCCTCGTTGCCGTACGCTGCGAGTGCGGCGATCACACGATGGCCACCCAATTGCCGGAACGACGGGCCGAAGAGCTTGGAGGTGCAGCGTGCGTGCGCTCGTGTTCGGAGTGGCCCCCGAGCCACAAGCGGTGCCCGACACCGACAACGTGCTTGTGCGCAAGCTCGCGATGACGCCAACTCGGCTCGAACGTGACTATCCGGACGCTCGCCCGCTGCTGGATGACTGGGTGGTCACCCGGCCGCGCCTCACCGGGATCTGTGGATCCGATTCGAAGCAGATCTTCATGGACTTCGGCGACGAGTCCCGCTCGCCCGACAATCCGATGAAGGGCTTCTTCTCGCTCCCGCAGGTGCTGGGCCACGAGGTCGTCGCCGACGTGGTGGAGCTCGGTCCCGACGCCGAGGGCCTCGAAGTCGGCGATCGGGTGGTGCTCAATCCTTGGCTGTCGTGCGCGCCGCGCGGTGTCTCACCGGTGTGCCCGGCGTGCGAGCGCGGCGACTTCTCGTTGTGCGCGTCGTTCTCGGCACCTCCCATCTCGCCGGGGATCCACACGGGCACGTCACGCGACGCGAGCGGCGGCTATGCCGATCTCATGCCCGCGCACGACTCCATGCTGTTCAAGGTGCCCGCAGGCATTTCCGACGAGGTCGCGGTGTTCGCCGACCCATTCGCGGTGATGCTGCATGGCATCACTCGCAATCCGCCGCCGAAGCACGGCAAGGTCATGGTGTACGGCGCCGGCGCGCTCGGCACCTGCGCCACCGCGATCCTGCGCTCGTTGTACCCCGACGTCGAGGTGCTCGTGGTCGCCCGCTTCGACGCGCAGGCCCACTTGGCGCGCCGCCTCGGGGCGACGGTGATCGGGCACGAACCCGCGATCGCGGTCATCGAACAGGCCGCAGCATGGTCGGACGGTGTGCTGCAACCGAGCGAC
Source organism: uncultured Actinomycetes bacterium (assembly GCA_963716525.1). Lineage (GTDB taxonomy): Bacteria > Actinomycetota > Acidimicrobiia > IMCC26256 > PALSA-610 > JBBREP01. Next base: position 4,357,442 of record OY970315.1, on the reverse strand, counting down.
GGGCTGCCCATGGCGTATCCGGGTGGTATCGACGTGGTGTACGACACGGTCGGCAAACGCGAGACCTTCGAGGTGGGCGTGCGGTTGTTGAAGGCGCGGGGCACGCTCGTGAAGGCGGGCGTGCACGGCCCCACCTTCTGGGAGGACACGCCGCTCTACTTCAAGGAGATCTGCTTCGTCGGCTCGAACGCCTTCGGCTTCGAGAACGTCGACGGTGTACGCCAGCACGGGATCGCGCACTACCTCGACCTCGTGCGCGACGGGCGGGTCGATCTCGACGGCATGCTCACGCACACGTTCGATCTCGACGACTGGCGCGGCGCGTTCGGCGCATTGGCGTGCCAGGCCGATACCGGCGCGATCAAGGTGGCGTTCGACTTCCGCGGCACAGCCGGCTGACTGCGGGCGAAGACGATGGACGTCGTCCCGAAGCCGGCCGAGCTGCTGGCACTGCACGACGTGACCACCGAGCTGTTCGACACGCTGCAGCGCTGGTTCTCGGTGCCGCCGTCGATCACGGTCGACGTGTCGGCCGTGGATGCCGAGGGCGCGGTGCGCGAGTTGGGCGATCCCACCATGATCGCCGCGTTCGCGATGCGGAAGCTGCAGGCGCTGCATCTCCTGTCGACTCCGGGCGTGCGCACGACCACCGATGTCGTTGTGACGATGGTGCAGGACCTCACGCGCGCGCTCGTCCAGGCCCCGGTGATGCGGCTGCGGGTCCAGGCCGAGCACATCGACTGGGATGCCGCGTTCGTGGCGCTCGACGACGATGCGCCGGGTTCGGTCGACGCCGTCGACGCGGCCGACCCCGAGGCGGAGCGCTTCGAGCAACTGCACGCGTTGCTGCACGTGGCCGTGCAGGCGGTGCTCGAGGCGAGCGACGGCGAGATCACATACTTCGAATAGGTGCGAAGGGAATCACATGGCTGACTCGCCGGTGCTGCTCGAGGTCCGCGACCGCGTCGCGCTCGATCACCATCAACCGGCCCGAGGCTCGCAACGCGCTGAACCGTGCCGTGCGAAAGGCATTGCCCGCGGCGATCGAGCAATGCGACGCCGACGACGGCGTCGACGTGATGGTGCTCACTGGCACCGACCCCGCGTTCAGCGCCGGCGTCGACCTCAAGGAGTTCGGCTCGGGCGAGACGCGTGCGGCGGGGGAGGGATTCGCCGACATCGGTGAGCCCGTCGCCGATCAGGGCCGCGGCCCATGGCACGGCGCGTTGCCGCCTCACACCAAGCTGCTCATCGGCGCGGTGAACGGGGTCGCGGTCACGGGCGGTTTCGAGATCGCCCTGAACTGCGACTTTCTCGTCGCGTCGGAGCGGGCGCGCTTCGCCGACACGCACGCACGGGTGGGCGTGATGCCGGGCTGGGGCCTCACCGTGCTGCTGCCGCAACGCATCGGTGTCGCGTGAGCCCGGCAGATGAGCGTGACGGGCAACTTCATCGATGCCCGCACCGCGTACGAGTGGGGTCTGGTGAACGAGGTCGTGCCCCACGAGGAGCTCCTCGCGCGCTGTCGCGAGCTGGCGGCCGATTGCATCTCGATCGACCAGCGCGCAGTACGTCGCATGCTCGCGACCTATCGCCAGGTCACCGACACGACGGTCGCCGAAGGCTGGCGCATCGAGGACGAGGTGTCACGCTCGTGGGAGGGCGCGGGTTTCGATCCCGCCGAGATCGAGCGCAAGCGCGCTGCGATCGTCGAGCGCGGCAGATCGCAGATTGCCGAGCCGGCGACCGAGGTCGAGCCGTAAGTCGCTAGTGGCGACCTCGCGGTGTCACCGGCCGAGGCGCGCTGGCTGCGAACGTGGTGCCGAGCGCGACGGCGACGAGCGCGGCGACGAGGATGAACGCGGCCATACAGGCATGGTGCACTGACCGCGCCGTGTGGAATGGCCCGAGCGGCTCGAGTGACATGCGTCCTATCCCGTGAGGTTGCTTCGCACCTCGATCACCGGGTAGTCGGCTGACACGGTGAGCCACGCCGAGCCGATGGAGGTCGGCCGCGCGTCGACGCCGGGGCCCGTCATCGCGACCGTCGCGGTCCAGATCGTGCCGACCGCGACGCGGTACGTGCCCTTGCGTTCGTATGTGTGCGCGAGCGTGGGATCGGCCGCGCGACCGCCGCGGCTGCGCTCCACCGCGCCGCCGTCGCCGGGATCGAACAGGAACGTGCTGCGGTGCGCGACGCCGCGCACGGTCCAGCCGTCGAGCGTCGCGGCGATGCTGACGGTATCGGGGCTCGACGACCACATCCAGGTGGCGAGCCCGGTGACGCCGTCGTCGGGCGGCGAGAGCCCGAGCGGCGGGAGCGGGATGTGGGCGCTCCGCCAGATCTCGCCGATCGTCGGCGGCGTCGCGCCGACCGGGCCCGGTCCGGGCGGGCCATCGGCCTGGGAGAACGCCACGCACTCGGGTTCGTCGGAGACCACGGCGCCCGTCGCGGTGTCGATCACCTGCACCCGCCACGTCCAGCCCCAGATCGTTCCGTTGCCGGGGTTGCACAACCCGGCGAGCGGGCTGGTGGTGTCGCGCGCCGGCGTTGCGACGACCCGGTATGGGCTCGGCGCGTCCGGGCTGTCGGCCGGCACGCCCGGCGAACCGTCGATCGACACCGTGAGTCCGACGGTGAGCGTGCCGCCGTGCGGTCCCTGGCCGATCCGGCCGTCGTCGGGCGACGCGCCGTGTGCCGCGGTGCCGCTTGGCGGCGGGAGCAGCCTCCCGCTGTCGCCGGGCCGATGGCCGATCGGTACGACATACGCGAAGCGCCAACCGCCCGCGACTGCGGTGAGGTCGGCGACCGCCTCGCTGTCCGCGTGGTGTGCGCGCCACGACCTGCGCGTGCTGCCGTCGCGGCTGACGAGCACGGTGCTGCGCGCCGGGTTACGGATGATCACGCGATCGTCACCGGGGTGGCCGCCCGCGGTGGCGCGCACCACGTAGCGGCTTCCCGGCGCCGTCGCGCGCAGCCGTGCCGATTGCAGCGCGGCGAGGTCGTCGCGCAGCGATCGCCAACCGGGTGTGCCGCGCAGCATCACGCGCTCGGCCAGCGTGGGATCGGGTCGGTTGCCCGCGAGCCAGTCGCGATAGGCGAGCAACATCGCCGCGGCGCACTCGGGCGCCACCGAGCTGTCGGGCCGCGGCGGCTCCGTCACGGCCGGCGCGGGCGTGCGCCGCGAGGGCGGCAGCGGGCTCTGCTCACCCGCGCGGGCGCGGCGGCCGGGGCGCGGTCGAGGTGTACCGGCGCCGCGCCCACCGTCGCCGGGCGCGTCCCCGCGCCCCCGCACGCGCCGGCCCCGAGCGCGACCACCGCGGCGGTCAGAAGATGCGACAGACAGCGTGAGATAGTGTGATGTCCGGATTGTCCCACGAGCCGATTGTACGGAACGCGAGCCGCTCACGGAATCGTCCGGATGGATGAGCCGATCGACGAGCCCGATCGACGAGCCCGATCGACGAGCCGGTCAGGCGGAGACGCTCAAGGGCCTGAGGTGCGCTTCGAACCAGCGCAGCGTGCGGCTCCAGCCGTCGGTGGCTGCCGCCTCGTCGTAGTCGGCCCGGCGATCGCAGTGGAAACCGTGCCCTGCGCCGGGGTAGCGCACGACCTCGGTGTCGACCGGGGCCTGCGCCGCGAGCTCGGCCCGCAGCCGCTCGACGTCGTCGACCGGGATCGAACCGTCCTCGTCGCCGAACAGCCCGAGCCACGGCGCTTTCAGCTCGGGCACCCGATCGATGAGCGCCGGGAACTGCGGCGCCCTTCCGGTGACGATCCCGCCGCCGTAGAAGCCGACCGCAGCGCCGATCGCGCGGTTGACCGCGAGCAGGAACGAGGCGCGGCCTCCCATGCAGAAGCCGACGGCACCGATGTTGGGATCGGCGAAGCCGCGTGCGTGGAGCTGCTCGCGGGCCGCGTCGAGGTCGGCGAGGATCGTGTCGTCGGAGAGCTGGACCATCACCTCGAGGAGTTTGTCGTACTGGCCGTACTCGAACGTCGGCCCACCCTGGCGGTGGTAGAGGTCGGGCGACACCGCGTGGAAGCCCGCGGCGGCGAAGCGGCGCGTCACGTCCTCGATGTGCTCGTTCACGCCGAAGGCCTCTTGGATCACGATCACGCCGCCGCGTGCCGGCCCGTCCGGTGCCGCCTCGTAGATGCGCATGCCGCGCACCCTATAGGGCGTCGGATCGCGTCGCTCTTGCGACGCCCCACGAAACCGCTACCGAAGCCCTACGACCCTTGCGGGGTCGCTGCGGCCGGCGCAGTAGGGTCCCGCCCGGACCACGAGGTAGCGAGCGAGGAGCGCCATGAAGGTGATCGTCGATTTCGACCGCTGCGAGAGCAACGCCATCTGCATGGGGATCGCGCCCGAGGTGTTCGAGGTGCGCGACGACGACTTCCTCTACGTCCTGCAGGAGGAACCGCCTGAAGCGCTGCGTCCGAAGATCGAGGAGGCCGTGCGGCTCTGCCCGAAGCAGGCGATCTCGATCGAAGGCTGACCCGTGGCGAGCGACGAGTTCCACGCCATCGTCGCGTACCTGCGCGACAACCTCGACCTCGGCGCACCCGACCGCAGCCCCGAGGAGCTACGGGAGTCGATGAGCGGAGGGAACGCGCTGCTCACGCCCCCGGACGGCGTGACGATCACCAGCTCCACGGTCGGCGGCATCGACGGACTCTGGCATCGTCCCGACCGCGCCCCCCACGCCGACGACACCGCGGTGCTCTACCTCCACGGCGGCGGCTACGTGATCGGATCGCCCGACACGCACCGCAGCCTCACCGCACGGATCGCCCTCGCCCTCGGGGCGGCGGTGTTCAGCGCCGACTACCGGCTCGCGCCCGAACACCCGCATCCTGCCGCGAGCGACGACGCGGTGGCGGCGTACCACGGCCTTCTCGACGCCGGTTACGCGCCCGACCGCATCGCGATCGCCGGTGACAGCGCGGGCGGCGGGCTCACGATCGCGACGCTGGTGCTCCTGCGCGACAGCGGCGTCCCGCTGCCGGCGGCCGCCGTGCCGATCTCGCCGTGGACCGATCTCTCGCTGAGCGGCGACACGATGCACACCCTCGCCGACGTGGACCCGATGGTGAGCGAGCCGGGCCTGCGACGCATGGCCGAATGGTTCCTCGCCGGCACGGATCCGCGCGATCCCGTGGCCTCGCCGCTGTTCGCCGAGCCGGCCGGCCTGCCTCCGATGTTCGTGATGGTCGGCGAGGCCGAGACGCTGCTCGACGACAGTCGCCGCTTCGCGCAACGCGCCCAGGATGCGGGCGTCGACTGCACGCTCGAGGTGTATCCCGAGATGATCCACGTGTTCCCTGCGTTCGCGGGCATCGTTCCCGAGGGTGATGCCGCGGTCGACGACATCGCCCGCTTCCTCCACAAGCACCTGGGTATCTGAGCGGCGCCACGGCATGAGCGCAGCATCGATCGAGGGCCGCACCGCGCTGGTCACGGGTGGCGGCAGCGGCATCGGACTCGCGGCCGCGGCACTGCTTGCGAGCGACGGCGCGGTCGTCACGATCTGCGGTCGTACGCAGGACAAGCTCCAGGCGGCTGTGGCGGACCACATCGGCCATGGCGCCCGCCACGTGGTCGCCGACGTCACCGACGAGGAGCAGATCGCCGCGGCCGTGGCGTTCGCGGCCGAGCCGACGGGGCGGCTCGACATCGTGTTCGCCAATGCGGGCGGCTCGCACCACATGGGCCCGGTCGCCGACGCCGATGTCGCCGCGTTCCGTTCGACCGTCGACGTGAACCTGACCGGCACGTTCCTCACCATCAAGCACGCGGCGCGCCAGATGTGCTCGCAGTCGCCTTCGGGCGGCGCCATCGTGGGCATGTCGTCGGGAGCGGGACACTTCCCGCACCGCTACCTCCCCGCGTACGGCGCCGCGAAGGCCGGGATCGAGATGCTCTGCCGGTACGCGGCCGAGGAGTGGGGAAGCGCCGGTGTGCGCGTCAACGTGGTGCAGCCGGGCATCATCGACGACGAGCTGATGGCCCCGATCACCGCGGGCGGCAAGCTGCTCGACGACTACCGCGCCAACATGCCACTCGAACGTGTCGGCACGGTGGACGACGTCGCTTCGGCCGTGCGCTTCCTGGTCGGTCCAGAGTCGGGGTGGATCACCGGCGCATGCGTCCCGGTCGACGGGGGCCACCACCTGCGCCGGGGTGCGAACTACGCCTTGCTCTTCGACTGACAGTAGCGTCACCCGCGCACCGTCACGAGAGCGAGGAGTGGCCAACGTGTCGCAGGCAGTCGTCGAGGAGCCGGCCGAGGAGGCGGAGTTCCGTGCACGCGCGCGGGCCTTCCTCGAGCGCGTGGCCGAGCCGAAGGTCGGCAATACCGACCTGCGCACGACCCTCGGCAACACCGACACGAGCCGGGCGACCGAGCTCGCGCACGTGGACGCCAGCCGCAAGTGGCAGCGCACGCTCCACGAGCACGGTTGGGCGGGCATCGCCTGGCCCAAGGAGTACGGCGGGCTCGGTCTCGCACCGAAGTTCGCGCGGATTTTCGCCCAGGAGGAGTCGAAGTTCAACGTGTCGGTCGGCTTCTTCAGCGTCGCGATGCAGATGGTCGCGCCCACGATCATGGTGCACGGCACCGAGGAGCAGAAGCAGCGCTTCCTGCCCCAGATCCTCGCGGGCGAGCACCTGTGGTGCCAGCTGTTCTCCGAGCCGGGCGCGGGCTCCGACCTCGCGGGGCTCACCACACGAGCCGACCGCGACGGTGACGAGTTCGTGATCAACGGGCAGAAGGTGTGGAACTCCGGTGCCCACTACGCCGACTGGGGCATCCTGCTCGCGGTGGACGAACTGGGACGTGCCGAAGCACCGTGGCATCACCTACTTCCTCCTTGACATGCGCTCGCCGGGAGTCGATCCCCGGCCGCTCAAGCAGATCACGGGGCATGCGCACTTCAACGAGACGTTCCTCACCGATGTGCGCATCCCCGCCCACAACGTGCTCGGCGATGTCGACGACGGGTGGCGCGTCACGCTCAGCACGCTGATGCACGAGCGGACCATGATCGGCGGTGGAGGCGGCGGGCTCAACTTCAAGGCGATCCACGAGCTCGCGCAGGAGTGCGGTGTCAGTGGCGAGCCGGTGATGCGCCAGGAGCTCGCCCAGAGCTACACGCGCTTCGAGATCCTGAAGTGGCTGGGTCAGCGCGCGCGAGCCGCAGCGAAGGCCGGCCGCCCACCCGGACCCGAATCGTCGGTGATGAAGCTGTTCGTGTCGCAGCGCGTCGCGCTCGACGGCGACCTGCTCATGGCCATCGAGGGCGCGCGCGGCATGCTCATGGACGGCGACGCGCCGGCCGACGGATCGTGGCAGCAGGTGTTCTTGAGCCAGTGGTCGATCCGCATCGGCGGCGGCACCGAGCAGGTGCAGCGCAACGTGGTGGGCGAACGAGTGCTCGGCCTCCCCGGCGACATCCGCGTCGACAAGGACCGTCCGTTCAAGGACGTGCCGCGGAACTGAGCGCCCGCCGGCCGGTAGCGCTACTTGCCGCTGATGATGCGGTCCACGCCCGACTGCTGCTCGTAGATCAAGCGGGCCAGCCAGAAGCGCAGGAACTTCGCGAACGAGTAGCGCACCACGAGCGCGAGGCCGGCGAGCGCGAAGACGATGCCTGCCACGCCCCACACGATCGCGTCGCGCTGCTGGGCCGGACCGGCGGTGTTGTACGCGGTGGCCGCGCTCGTATCGACCACGATGGCCATCACCGCGAGTGCTGCGCCCGCAATAATGAGCAACCACCCGAGGATCGTGAGGCCGCGTTCCAGCGACGGGTTGGAGTCGCTGAGTCGCATCGCGGCGACATCGGCACGGAAACGCTCCGTGCGGTCGTTCGTGACGGTCTGCTCACTCACCGGCGCCCCTTCCAGCGGCTGCGATTCAGGCACTTCGACGGTGGACATTCTGGATCAGCCTCCGAGGTAGGCACTGGTGAGCTCGTCGCCGAGCTCTGCCGGCGTGCCGACACGCGCAATCTTGCCATGGACCATGATGCACGCGGTATTGGCCACGCCGAGGACGGTCTGGGCGAACTGCTCCACGACGAGGATGGAGACGCCGTCGCGTGCGACCTGGGCCACGATCTCGTAGAGCTGCTCCACGATGATCGGCGCCAATCCCATCGACAGCTCGTCGAGGATCAGCAGGGCGGGGTCTGTGGCCAGCCCACGGGCCATCGCGAGCATCTGCTGCTCGCCGCCCGACAGCGTGCCTGCCATCTGCTTGCGGCGCTCGCCGAGCCGGGGGAAGCGGGCGTAGGAGATCTCCTCGACCTGCTTCAGCGGGCGGCCGGTGAACGTGGCCATCAGAAGGTTCTCGTGCACGCTGAGGTTGGGGAAGATGCCCTTGCCTTCCGGGATGAGGCACAGCCCGGCACGCGCGAGGGCGTCGGGCCGTGCGCCTGTGGCGCGTCGCCCGGCCACGTACATCTCGCCACCCGTGGGCTTCAGCAGCCCTGCGCACACCTTGAGCAACGTCGACTTACCCGCGCCGTTCGGACCGAGCACGGCCACCACGTTGCCGGCCGACACCTCGAGGTCGACGCCGTGGACCACCTCGATGCGGTCGTACGCGGCGCGGATGGCCCGTAGCTCGAGCACTGGGCTCTTGTCGACCCTCGCCGACGGCATCACGTGCCACCCATGTTCGTGCCGAGATACGCGGCGAGGACCGCGTCGTCGCGCCGCACTTCGTCCGCGGTGCCCGCGGCGATGATCCGGCCGAAGTCGAGCACGTAGATGTAGTCGCACACGTCCATCACGAGCTCGACGTCATGCTCCACGAGCAGCACCGCCATGCCTTCGCCGCTCAACTCGCGCAGCAGCGTGCCGAGCTGGTCGGTCTCGCGGTCGTCGAGCCCGGACGCGGGCTCGTCGAGCAACAGCACGTGAGGTTTCGTGGCGAGCGCGCGCGCGATCTCGACGAGGCGTGCCTGGCCGGTAGGGAGCTCGTCGACCCGCGAATCCATCTTGTCCGACAGCCCGACGCGCGTGATGATCTGTTCCACCTCTTTGCGCGGATCCACGCCGTCGGAGCCGTAGCGGGCGCGCAGCTCGGCGGCGACGGTCACGTTCTCGCGCACCGTGAGGAGGCTCCACAGCTCGAGTCGCTGGAATGTGCGGGCGAGGCCGAGGCGGGCGCGGCGGTAGGGCTTCATCTTCGTGACGTTGGTGTCTTTGATGTACACCGCGCCGGCGGTGGGTGCGATCAGGCCGCAGATGCTGTTGAACAGCGTGGTCTTGCCGGCGCCGTTCGGGCCGATCAGGCCGGTGATGCGCCCCGCGGGCGCCTCGAGCGACACCGCGTCGAGCGCGAGGTTGCCGCCGAAGCGCATCGTGATGTCACGCGCCTCCAGCTGGACCGTCACGTGTCCGGCCCCGCTCGGGCTCGCGTCATTTCCCGTCATGTGACGACCTCGACGTAGTCGAGCTCGCGGTCGAACGCCTCGCGATCCTCGATGCTGAACGGCCGGTCGATCCCGACCCACTCGACCGGTACCGGCTTCGGTTCGTCGGCTTCGGCCAGCTTGCGCTGCCGGGCGCGCCGCGCCTCGGCGGCTCCGGCCGCCGCGAGCAACACGACGACGATGCCGATGATGAAGTCCCATCCGCTGTGGCGCCGCCAGGCGATCAGCCATGAGAGCCCGATGCCCGCCGCGCACGCCGCAGTGATCAGCCGCGACTGGAGGATCGGTTCGAAGCCGTCGCGCATGTCGGCTGCGGCCCCGTTCGGGTTGCGACCGAGGCCCACGCCCATCAGCCCCGGTGTGGTTGCGCTGAGGTTGCTGTACCACGTGTTGAAGTGCACGAAGCGCGACGTGAACAGCGGCCACGCGGGCATCGCCTGGAGCGCGGCGATGCTCACACCGGCGAACAGCGCGCCGCCGATGCGGCCGATGCCGCCCACGACACCGAGCATGAAGATCGGCAAGCCCCGCGTGAAGCTCCAGTCGGACGACGTGGTGGTCGTCTGGACGCCGCCGAGATAGGCGCCGCCGAGTCCGGCGATGCCGGCCGAGATCGCGAACACCGCGAGCTTCGTGCTCCTGAGATTCATGCCGACGGTCGCGCACGCGGCCTCGCTGTCCTTCATGGCCAGGAGCCGGCGTCCCATCGCGCTCTTGCGGATCCACACGACGAGGCATGACGCGAGCACGAACAGGATCGCGCCGAGCACCATCTGCTTCTTCTCGGAGTCGAAACGGATCCCGAGGAAGTCGAGCCGGTCGACGGGGACCGAGCCGGTGCCGAAGAAGGTCACCGTCGCGTGCGTGCCGATGATGTGGAACGGCGGCAGGTTCCACACCCATTCGTCCATGAACACGGCGAACGCCGCGGTGGCCAGGGCGAGGTAGATGCCCGACAGTCGCAACGCCGGCAGGGCGATGATCGCACCGACGATCGCGCTGATGACGATCGCCCACACGAACCCCATAGGTGACCCACCGCGGCCCAGGTGCGCCATCGCGACTGCGCCCACACCCGCGAGCGTGTACTGCGCGAGCGACACGTGGCCCGCGAGCCCGATCAACGGCACCAGCGACAGCGCGATGATCGCGTACGCGAGCAACTGCGACGCGGTGATCGCGTTGCTGTTCGTCACGAGCGGTAGCGCCATGATCGTACCGCCGATCACGATCGCACCGAACAGCGCGACGCCGCGCCATCTCGGCATCGGGAAGTACTCGCGGGTTCGGGTGACGCCGTGCGCCCGCAGGCGGCTGCTCGGCAGCGCGAGCAGCACGACGAACAGCAAGACCACGGGCGAGGCCGGCGCGAACGTCGACCAGTAGGCGTTGCTCGTGGGCAGGTAGCCCGAGAGGTACGCCACGAGGAGTCCGAGCGCACCCGCGCCGAGGAACGTGGCCGGCAGGTTCCGCAGCCGCCCGAAGATCGCGGCTGCATACGAGTTCACGATCAGGAGCGCGAACAACGTTGGGTCGAGGCTGATGTCTCCGAGCAACAGCACGCCTGCCAGCGCGGCCAGCACGCACCCGATCGCCCACGCCCACATCGCGGAGCGGTCGGGGTGGGCGCCGTTCAACGACGCGAGCGGGCGGTCGTCGACCGATGCGCGCATCGCAATGCCCACCCGTGTGCGGTAGAGCAGGTACCAGAGCCCGATTGCGACCGCGATCGCGCCGCCGAAACGGATCACCTCGAACCACCGCACGGGGACGCCGGCGATCGTGAAGCCCGAGGAGTTACCGAAGAACGGGGTGGCGGACCGCGCGCCGGGCTTCCAGATCCAGTTCGCGAGCCCGATCATCGAGAACAGCAGCGACACCGTCACGACGAGCTTCACTGCGTCGCTCGTGCCCTGTAACCCGCGGAACACGATCAGTTCCAGGAGCGCGCCGAACAGCGGGGCGAGCACGAGCAGCACGAGTGCCAGCGCGAGCGGCGCCGGCCAGCCCATCGCGAAGCGAAACTCCCAGTAGCAGAACGCGCCGAGCATGCCGATGGCACCGTGCGAGAAGTTGAAGATGCCGGTGGTGGTGTACGTGAGCACGAGACCACTTGCGCCGATCGCGTAGACGGCGCCGAGCGCGATGCCCGTGATCGTGAAGCTCAGGAAGTCATGCACGTGTCGGTGGGGGTGAGATGTGTGAGCGCCGGTCGAACCTTGTCAGCACTTGCTGGGAATCGGGTCCGACGCGTACGCCGGGTTCGGGCACTTCGCCCCCTTGCCGTAGTTGCCCTTGAGTGCCACCACGTTGGAGGGATCGCAGTTGTAGATGCCGTTGTCGGCGTTGATGTTGGGCATCGTGAACTTGCCGTTCTGCGCCTCGAACAGCACGTAGCACGCCGGGGCGACACCTGTGCCTGGGTTCGTCTCGGCGTGGAGCCCGCCGCCGGTCCACGAGGTGACCTTGTTGAGCTGGGCCCACACGCAGTCGCGCGTGACGTTCGCACCGCATGCATCGACGCCCTTGGCCCACAGCAGCCAGGCCGACATCGACTGGTCGCCGAGGTAGGCGATCTTCTTGGTGGCCGTGCACGCGGTGCCGCCCGTGGTGCTCACGGCGGAGGTGCACGCGTCGTTCTGCTTCACGAGCTGCACGTACTGCGACGTGACGGCGTTCATCGGCGCGCCGGGCAGGAACGGCGCGATCGCCGATCGCACGTAGATGCCGTTCGCCGCGCTCTGCGGGTTCGCATTCGTGAAGAGCGTGGGGTCGTAGTGGTTCGCGTCGGTCTGGATCCAGTCGAGCTTCAGCCCGAGACCCTTCGCCGCGCTCACCATCTGGCCGAGCCCTGCAGGTTGGCCCACCCAGTAGAGCCCCTTCACGCCCTTGGCCTGCATCGCCGAGACGTACGGCCGCCAGTTGTCGGTGCCCTGCGGCGGGTACAGGCCGTTGTACACGATCTTCGCGCCCATGCCTTCGAGCGCTTCCTGGTTGCGCTTCGCGACCACCTCGGTGGTGGCGATCTCACCGGTCATGATGCCGATGTGTGACCAGTCCTGGGGGAACTTCTGCTTCAAGTAGTTGTACGCACCGACCGTCTGCGAGTTGCCCGGGTTGGGCAGGGGCTGTTTCGTGAGGTCGGAGTCGGAGGCGGTCACGGTCACCAGGTAGCCGGCCACCTGCGGGATTGCGCCGCTCTTGCACCCGAGCCGGTCCTTCTGCATCGTGTCGTCGAACACGCTGCCGCCACCGACGGCCATGAACGTCTTGGCGTCGCAGGCTTCCACCATGCGCTGCTGCGACTCGAACAGCTTGCCGTCGGCGAGGGTGACGTGGATCTTGCGTCCGTTGATGCCGCCGAAGCTGTTGCACCAGTTCGTGAACGCGGCCGCCGTGTCGAACAGCTCCTGGTCGAGACCCTTCGCGCCCGAGTAGCCCGGGTCGGAGAACGTCGTCACGTCGATCTCGTCGGCCTTCACGCCGACGTCGGTGGCCTTGAGCGCGCTCGGGTCGCTCGCCTTCTTGCAGAGCACGCCGAGATCACCGAAACCGCCCTGGTCGAGACCCGGATGGTTCGATCCGGTCGACGTGCCGCTGCCGTTCCCGTTGGACGAGTTCGGCGGCGCGGTGGCCGTGGTGCTGCTCCCGCGTCCACAGGCCGCGACGACGAGGGGCAGCGTCGAGCGCGATGGCGATCGAACGGAGTCGAATCAAGATCCCCCCCTTGGGGAAGCGTGTCGGGCGTGGAACCGCAGCATCTGACGGCCCGTCAGATAGCTGCACTCTGTCGCATCAAGGTATGCATCGCAAGTCTTTCGCCATGCGCACGTCGCCCCTGGCCGGCGGCTTGCGGTCGTCGGGCCGGGCGGATCAGGCTTGCCGCATGGCCACGCTCGACGTCGTCGACATCTGGGTGAACCTCGTGACCCCGCAATCCGCCCGCGCCTTCCTGGGGGAGCGGGCCAACGCGCACATCCCCGGGTACCTCGGCGGCGACGGATCGGCCGGCGTGGGCGCCGAAGCGCTACTCGGTCTCATGGACGAGCTCGGCGTGGCCACGGGCATCCTCTGTCCCGGACTGCACCACGGCGACGAGGACGCGCTCGCGCTCGCCGGCGCCCGTGACGGCCGCTTCCTCGTCGCGCTCGGCGTGGCCGAGCCCGCCACGCCGACGCGCAACGTGCGCAGGATCCGCGAGCTGGCCGGGCACCCGAAGCTCGCCATGGTGCGGGTGATGCCGCTGGCGAGCCAGGTGCCCACGAACCACGCGCTCCACTATCCGGTGTACGCGGCGTGCGAGGAGCTCGGTATCCCCGTGTCGATCAACGCGGGCGTGCCGGGGCCACGCGTGCGCTCCCGGGTGCAGCACCCGGAGCTCCTCGAGGACGTCCTCATCGACTTCCCCGACCTCGTGGTGGTGGTCGCGCACATGGGCCACCCCTACGAGGAGCTGCTGATGAACTACATGCGCAAGTGGCCGAATCTCTACGTGTCGTGCACGGCCTACGCTCCGAGATACATGGATCCCGGTCTCGTTCGGTTCATGAACACCGGCGCGTACCGCGGTCGCGTGCTGTGGGGTTCCGACGAGCCGTGGTTCCCGATGCGGCGGTCGCTCACCGAGGCGAAAGGGCTCCCGCTCGACGACGAGGCGATGGCCCTGTTCCTCGGCGGCACGGCCCGGCGACTGTTCGAGAGGAGCTCGACGTGACTGCAGAAGCAGTAGGCCAGCGCGACCCGGGGCACGACCTCAGCGGCCGTGTGCGCGGGCGCTTCAACGTGGCGTTCGGGCCCGTGCGCCACATCGCCGACGATCGCGACCGTCTCGCGACGCTCACGTGGGAGCGCTTCGGCGTCAGGCAGTACGGCGCCACGATCGGCGCCGAGCTGCACGGCGTCGATCTCGCGGGTCCGCTCGACGACGCCACGATCGCCGAGATCCGCGCCGCGCTGTGTGCGTACAAGGTGATCTTCTTCCGTGACCAGCGCCTCACCACCGAGCAGCATGTGGCGTTCGCGCGCCGGTTCGGCGAGCTCGAGGTACATCCGTTCATCCGCGCGAACGACGAGTTCCCCGAGCTCGTGCACTTCGAGAAGGGACCGCAGGCCGGCGGGTACGAGAACGGCTGGCACAGCGACGTGAGCTGGCGTGAGGTGCCGTCGATGGGTGCGGTGCTGCGAGCGGTGGAGGTCCCCCCGGCGGGCGGCGACACGCTCTTCGCCGACATGTGCGCCGCGTACGACGGCCTCGACGACGACACCAAGGCGCAGATCGCCGGCATGGTGGCGGTGCACGACTACCTGCATGTGTTCGGCCGCTTCGTGGCCCCCGAGGAACGTGAGGCCACCCGTGCGAAGTACCCGCCGGCGCGCCATCCGGTGGTGCGCACGCACCCCGAGACGGGCCGCAAGATCCTCTACGTGAACCGCGCGTTCGTGAGCCACATCGAGGGCCTCGAACCCGACGAGAGCGACGCGCTGATCCAGGCGTTGTGCAGCACCGCCGAGTTGCCCGAGTACCAGTGCCGCTTCCACTGGGAGCCGAACTCGATCGTGTTCTGGGACAACCGTGCGGTCCAGCACTATGCCGCGAGCGACTACTTCCCGAACCGCCGCGTCATGGAGCGCGCCAGCATCATCGGCGACCGCCCCGTCTGACCCCGCGCCGCCCCGCTCCAGCGCCGCCCCCGCTCCAGCCCGCGCCCCGCTCCAGCCCGCGCCCGTCGGGGGCCGATACCGTCTGCGTGATGCGGATCGTCGTGTGCGGGGCCGGGGTGGCCGGCCTCACGAGCGCACTCGCGCTCGGCCGCGGCGGCCACGAGGTGCTGCTGCTCGAGCGGGATGCCACCCCGATGCCTGCCGACGCGCACGAGGCGTTCCGCTGGCAGCGCCGCGCGCGCCGCAGGTGCGCCACTCGCACGCGCTGCTGGCGCGGCTGCGCAACACGCTCGCCGAGCGAGCGCCCGACGTGCTCGATGCACTGCTGGAGGAGGGCGCCACCGAGATCCCGTTCTGCGCCGACCTGCCCGACACCCTCACCGACCGTGATCCCCGTCCCGGCGACGAGCAACTCGTGGCCCTGGCCTGTCGCCGCACCACGTTCGAATGGGTGTTGCGGCGTCGCGCGCTGGCGACGCCGGGTGTGGAGCTGCGCGACGGCGTGGCGGTGAGCGGGCTGCTCGCTGCACCGTCCACCGGCCACAGCACACCGCACGTGCGGGGCGTGCGCGTCGACGGTCCCGACGGCGACGGCATCATCACCGCCGACCTCGTCGTCGATGCCGGCGGCCCCCGTTCGGCGGGGCGCGACTGGCTCGTGGAGCTCGGTGTCGCCTCGCCGCCCGAGGACGTGTTCGAGAGCGGCATCGTGTACCTGTCGCGCTTCTACGAGCTGACGGCCGGGGCCGAGGCGCCGGAGGTACAGGGCCCGCTCGTCGGTGAGCTCGGCTATCTCAAGTTCGCGGTGTTCCCCGGCGACAACCGCGCGTTCTCGATCACGCTGGCCGTCGCCGCCGACGACCGCGAGCTGCGCGCCCGGCTCGCCGATCCCGACATGTTCGAGCGCGCGGTCGCCACGCTCCCTGCCGCGCGGCCCTGGCGCGACGGCCGCAGCGAGCCCATTACCGGGGTGGAGCTGATGGCCGGCCTCAGGAACCGGCGGCGCATGTCCGTGGTCGGGGGTGCACCCGTTGTCACGGGATTCGTCGCGGTGGGTGACGCGGCGATCTGCACGAACCCGCTGTACGGCCGCGGCTGCTCGCTTGCGGTGGTGCACGCCTTTGGTCTGGCCGACGCCGTCGCCGAGACCGGAGGCGATCCCGACGCGCTCGCGCTCGCGCTCGACGGCTTCACCCGGCGCGAGCTCGACCCCTGGTATCGCGCCGCGGTGCAGCAGGACCGCGAGGCGCAGGAGTTGCACGACGGCGCCGCGCGGCCGCACGCCGGCGCTCCCGCCGGGGCTGGCGAGGCCGAGGGTGAGGGCGAGCGGTTCGTCGATCCCAAGGCCTGGGCCCGCGAGCTGTTCCGCGAAGGCCTGCTGCCGGCCATCCGCACGTCGCCGGTCGTGTTCCGCGCCTTCCTGCGCTGGTTCAACCTGCTGTCCACCCCCGACGCCCTCGTCCAGGACAACGAGGTGATCATGGCGGCGCTCGCCTCCTACCAGAACCGCGGGAACCACCCGGTCGAACCGGTGCCGGGCCCGCCCGACCGCGCCGCCCTCCTCGCCCAGCTCTAACGCCCCCCTTCCCTCATGCGTCGTTTGGGTACCAAATAGCGGTCCCAAACGACGCATGCGCGGGGGGTTTCAGTAGGCGAGCAGGGTGCGCAGGTCGCGTTCGATGTCGGCCACCTGGGGGAGCGTCGCGGCCTCGAGTCCGGGTTCGTAGGCGACGAGCACGTCGGGTGCCGCGAGCCGCAGCACCGGCGCGGCGAGGTACTCGAAGCACTCGTCGGCCACGAACGCCGCGATCTCCGCGCCGAACCCGACCGTCAAGGTGTCCTCGTGCACGATCAGCACGCGGCCGGTGCGCCGCACCGACTCGGCCACGATCTCTCGATCCCACGGCACGAGCGTGCGGAGGTCGATCACCTCGATGCCACCCCCACTCGCGCCCGCTCGCGCGCCTCGGGGCTGGACGGTGCCGTCAGGGTCGACGTTGCCCGCGGCCTGCTTCGCCCGCTGCACCGTCGCACCCCACGTGACGACGGTGAGTGCATCACCGGCCCGCACGACGGCGCCGCGCCCGAACGGCAGCGTCCAGTCGAGCGGCGGCATCGCGTCGCGGTTGTAGCCCTGCCGGTACAGGTGCTTGTGCTCGAGGAACAGCACCGGATCGCCGCTGCTGCGGAAGGCGGTGCGCAGCAGGCCGACCGCATCACCGGCGCGCGACGGGAACACCACGTGCAGGCCGGGCACGTGGGCGAAGATCGACTCACCCGAGTGGCTGTGCCAGATCGCGCCGCCCTGCAGGTAACCGCCGGTGGCGACGCGCACCACGAGCGGGCACGACCAGGTGCCGTTCGAGCGCCAGCGGGTTGTGGCGGCCTCCTGGGTGAGCTGTTGCAGCGCCGGCCAGATGTAGTCCATGAACTGGATCTCGGCGCACGGCCGCAGACCCCGCAGCGCCATCCCCACGCCGCGCCCGACGATGTTCGCCTCCGCGAGCGGCGTGTTGAAGCAGCGTGACTGACCGAAGCGGCGCTGCAGCCCGAACGTCACGCCGAACACGCCGCCCTTGCCGGGCACCTCGTCGAGCACCTCGGGATCGGCGTCGGCGACGTCCTCGCCGAACACGCGGATGCGCTCGTCGCGCTCCATCTCCTCGTGCAAGCAGCGCCGGATCGCCTCGCCCATCGTGACGGGTTCGCCCTCGGCGTCCGCCTCGGACCCAGGCACGGGCGCGAGCCCAGGCGCAGGCGCGGGCGCGGGTGGCGTGGTCGGCGCGAACACGTGCTCGAGCGCCGATGCCGGATCGGGGCGCCGGGCTGCGACAGCGCGCTCGGCCGCGGCCCGCACCTCGTCACGGGTCTCCTCCCGCAGCCGCTCGCAGTCGTGCTTCGTCGAGCGCGCCGCGCCGCACGAGGCGACGTTCGAGCAGCACGATCGGATCGTGCACCTGTTCGTCGTCGAGCTCGTCGGAGGCCCGGTACTTCTTCTGGTCGTCCGAGAGCGAGTGCGAGTACGGGCGGGTGACGGTGGCGTGGATGAGCACCGGGCCCACGCCCGCACGCGCGTGCGCCACCGCGCTCGCGCCCTTCGTGCGCACCTGGAAATAGTCGCGGCCGTTCATCTTCACCACGTGCAGCCCCCGAAAGCCGCGCACGAGCTCCGAGATCGGCGCCGGCGACTGGTCGGCCGCGCGCACCGAGATCGCGTAACCGTTGTCGGCCACCACATAGAGCACGGGGAGATGCAGCCGGCACACGGTGTTGAGCGACTCCCAGAACTCACCTTCGCTCGTCGCGCCGTCGCCGAGCGACACGTACGTGACCTCGTCGCCCGTCGCGTCGCAACCTTCGAGATCGCGCCGGCGGCCGATGTAGCGCGCCGCCTCGGCGCAACCGACGGCCGGAAGGCACTGGCTGCCGGTGGGACTCGTCTGGCTGACGATGTGGCGCGCCCGGTCGCCGAAATGGCAGGGCATTTGCCGGCCGCCCGATGCGGGGTCTTCGGCCGAGCCGACGGCCTGCAGCAGGATCTCGTAGGGCGTCACACCGAGGCCGAGCACGAGCGCGCGGTCTCGGTAGTAGGGGAAGAACCAGTCGACGCCGGGCTCCAACGAGCGCGCCAGCCCGAGGCAGAGGGCCTCGTGGCCCGCGCCGGAGATCTGGAAGTAGACGCGGCTCTGCTGGCGCAGCTTGATCTCGCGATCGTCGAGGTGTCGCGAGATCAGGGCGAGCCGGTAGTCGGCCACGGCCTCGTCGAGCGGCAGATCGGGTGCGTCGCGCGGCTTCGTCGTCGTGGTCAAGGTGTGAGGAGGCTACGACCGGCCGGTCGCGCACGCGCGCTCTCGCGCGGCCGTACGCTGCCGGTCGTGAGCACGGCGCCGCCACCGCCGTGGCGGGTCCGACCACCGCGGGTTCGGCCGGCGGGTTTTGTACCGCCCCGCGTCCGCTTCGGTCACGGCGAACGCCCCACCGGCGAGCGCCCCACCGGCGAGCGCGATGCCGGTGGGGGCGACGAGCGGGTGCCCTTCAGCCGGGTGCGCGCCCGCGCCGCGATCGCACTGCTGGAGTCGAAGCGCACCGCCGCGCACGCTCACGTGGTGGTGCCGTGCGATTACAGCGCGGTCGAAGCCGCGCGCCAGCACGCACGGGCCTCGTTCGCGGCAGCAGAGGGTTTCACGTTGACGGCGCTGCCGTTCGTCGCCGTCGCGGTCTGCCACGCGCTGCGTGCGTTTCCCGACGTGAACGTCACCGTGGACGACGATGGCACGATCGCGGCGCGGCGCGACGTCGCGCTCGGCATCGCCGTCGACCTTGCGCACGCCGGTCTGGTCGTGCCCGTCGTGCGCGACGCCGACGGGCTGACGCTGCGCGGGCTCGCCCGGGCGATCCAGCGGGTCGCCACGCAGGCGCGCGATCGCCGGCTGCGACCCGACGACCTCACCGGCGGCACGTTCACCATCACGAATCCGGGCGCGCACGGCACCGCGCTCTCGTTCCCCGTGATCCACCGACCGCAGGCGGCGATCCTCGTCACCGACAGTGTGCGCCGGACCGTCGTGGCCGACGCGGCCGGCCGCCTCGACATCCGACCGATCGGCATGCTCGGGCTCGGGTTCGACCATCGTGTGATCGACCATCACCGCGCCGGTGCCTTCACGGCGTTCGTGCGCGACGAGCTCGAGACCGCGAACTGGCCGGAGCATCTCCGCTGACGTACACGCTGTGCCTCGCTGCGCCTCGCTGTGCCTCGCTGCGCCCGGCGGCGAGCTCACGACGAAACCGCGTTACCGAGACAGCCGGTAGGTCTTGATCCACGCCTTGATCTGATGGGCTTCGACCCACCCGTGCCACACCACGAGCTCGGTCTTGCTCTGGAACCGCAGCGTGATGTCGGGGCCCTGCTTGGTGACATGCGGGAGCGAGAACCCCGACCTTGCGACGGCCGTCGCGCTGATCGTGCGCTTGTTCACCCAGCGCACGCGCACGTGCCCCGCGTCGCGGACGGTGAACACCCGTAGGTTCTGCGGACTGCTCGGAGGATGCGTAGTGGTCGTGGTCCCCGGCGGTCGGGTGGTGGTGCTCGTGGGGTGCCGGGCGGGGACGCTCGTGGTGGTCGCCCCGGCCGTGGTGGTGGGGGCCGCCGCGCTCGTGCGCGTGAGGCGTGGTGCCGCCGTCGACGTTGTCGAGTCGGTGGGGGCGGGGCGGGCCGCGTGCCCGCGAGCCGCGGGCAGGGTGGTGGTCGTGGGCGGCGCGGCCCGGATCACGAGGTTGCCGGGCCCTTCGGGGCCGCCGTTCAGCACCGCGAGGTTCATGCTTCCCGCGGTGAGCAGCGCGCCCATCGAGATGGCAACGGTCCCGCCGGTTCTGAGCATCGTTCGGATCATCCCGCCGTGAGCCTCCCTGCCGCCCACTGTCTCATCGGCCCGCGGGCGGGGATTCGTGAGGCCTAGGCGCCAACGCTTCGTGGTCCCCGCCCTCGCCGCGGCCACGCTCCGTGGGATTCCGGGCCGGTGCGGGCACGGCCGGTGGTGGCGACGGTCACATCGGATCACTCGCCGAGGTGAGCCCGTATCGTCGGTCACGATCGACGGCCGCGGCGACGACGCGGGCGGAGCACGACGGAGACGGCGGATGGCGAGGCCGATGTGACGAGCGCTTCAGAGGCGGCGGCGCGCTATGTCGGCCGCCGGACGGTGATGGTCGCCGCCGAGGCCGGCACGGCGGCGCGCGCGATCGGCCCACCGTTGATCACCGCCGGCGTGGAGGTGCACGTGGTCGCGGCCGGCGGCGAGCAGCCGTGGCCCGGCGTCGCGAGCTGGAACACCTGCGATCTCGGGTCGGCCGAGGCGATCGCCGAGGCCCTGGGCCGCATCGGCTCGGTTGTCCAGCACGTCTTCCACTGCGAGCCGGCGCTCGACGCGTTCCGTGCGGTCGCGCTCGGGGCGCGGCTGCTGATGCCCGTAGGCGGGTCGATCGTCGGCGCGGGCCGCGCCGATCCCGATCCGGCCGTGGTGGCGTTCGTGGCGGAGCACGCCCCGGACTTCGCCGGCGCCGGCATCCACCTCGTGACGGCCGCCGCCGGCCACGCGCTGCTTGCCGGGCTGGCGGGCTTGGCATGAACGCCGCGGCTGGGCAAGAGTACGAACGCGTTTCACCGCCGCCCGGTCGGTGGTGCCGGAGGAGATCCCATGTACGTCGGGTACAGCAAAGAGCACGAGGCGCTGCGCGACGAGCTGCGCGCCTACTACGAGCGGCTCATCACGCCCGAGGTCGAGGAGGACCTGCGCAAGGGCGAGGGCATCGGCGCGGCGTCGAAGGCGATCTGGAAGCAGATGGCTTCCGACGGTTGGTGCGGCCTGGGCTGGCCCGAGGAGTACGGCGGCAAGAACCTCACGCCCATCGAGCAGTTCGTGTTCTTCGACGAGTCGATGCGCTCCGGCGCGCCGGTGCCGATGCTCACGATCAACTCGGTCGCCCCCACGATCATGCGCTACGGCAACGACTGGCTGAAGCAGGAGTTCATCCCGAAGATCCTCGCCGGTGAGATCCATTTCGCGATTGGCTATACCGAGCCCGACGCGGGCACCGACCTCGCGAGCCTGAAGAACGCGTGCGGTGCGCGACGGCGACGAGTACGTGATCAACGGGCAGAAGATCTTCACCTCGCTCGCCACCGGCGCCGACTACATCTGGCTCGCCGTCCGCACGAACCCCGACGTGAAGAAGCACAAGGGCATCTCGATCATCATCGTGCCCACCGACACGCCGGGATTCAGCGTGAAGCCGATCGAGAACTTCGGCGGCATGAACACCAACATCACCTACTACGAAGACGTGCGCGTGCCGGCGAAGTACCTCGTCGGTGAGGAGAACGGCGGCTGGTCGCTCATCACGAACCAGCTGAACCACGAGCGCGTCACGTTGTGCAGCTCGGGCATCATCGAGCGGCACCTCGGCGACGTACGCAAGTGGGCGCAGGACACGAGGCTCGCCGACGGCCGGCGTGTGATCGACCAGGAATGGGTGCAGGTAAACCTGGCTCGCGTCCACGCCAAGCTCGAGTTCATCAAGCTCGCGAACTGGCGGGTGGCGTGGAACGCCACCATGGGTGGATCGTTGCAGCCCGCCGACGCGTCGAGCATCAAGGTGTTCGGCACCGAGTTCTACCTGGAGGCCGCGCGCCTCTTGCTCGAGGTGATCGGGTCGGACGCGGTGTTGCGGCGCGGTTCGCCCGGCGCGGTGCTGCGGGGTCGCGTCGAGCACATGGTGCGCTCGATGCACATCCTCACGTTCGGCGGCGGCGTGAACGAGATGCAGCGCGACCTCATCTCGCTCTTCGGCCTCGGCATGCCCTCGATCTCGCGGTAGGAACGGACGCACCCCATGGACTTCGCACTCAACGAGACCCAGACCGAGCTCGTCGGCCTCACGAACAAGATCCTCGCCGACCGCATGACGCTGCCGCACCTGAAAGAAGTGGAGCGCAGCGAGGAGGGCTTCGACCGCGACACGTGGGTGGAGCTCGCCAAGGCGAATCTGCTCGGCATCGCGATCCCCGAGGAGCAGGGCGGTCTCGGGCTCGGCTTCCTCGACCTCTGCCTCGTGCTGCGCGAAGCGGGCAAGTTCGTGCCGCCGCTGCCGTTGATCCCGTGCCTCGTGTCGGGCGCGCTCACGTGGTCGCGCTACGCGTCGCCCGAGCAGCTCCCCGTGCTCGAGCAGATCGCGAACGGCAACGTGATCACCACCGTCGCGGTCGCCGAGCACAACACTGACGCGTGGAAACCGTACGCGAGCGCAACACCCACGAGTGACGGCGGTTACGCGCTGCGCGGTGTGAAGACCACGGTGCCGTTCGCCGACGTGGCGAGCGGCATGCTCGTGTCGGCGCGCGTCACCGATTCGAGTGGATCGGCCGCCGGCGACGTCGTGATCCTGTCGGTACCCGCGCACGGCGACGGCATCACGCACGAGCGCCAGGTGGGCCAGAACTACGAGCACCTGTTCCAGGTCACGTTCGAAGGGGTGACGGTCCCGGCGACCGACGTGCTCGGCTCACAGGCGCAGGGGCGGGAGATCCTGGAGTTCCTGCTCGAGCGCACCCAGGTGGCGATGTGCGCACTGATCGGCGGCGTGTGCGACGCCGCGATGCGTCTCACCGCGCAGTACACCATCGACCGCAAGCAGTTCGAGCGTTCGATCGGCACGTTCCAGGCCGTTTCCCAGCGCATGGCCGAGGCCTACATCAACAACCAGGCGATCGAGCTGACGATGCTGCAGGCGGCCACGCACCTCGACGAGGGCAACGACGTACCCGACGAGGTCGCCACGGCCAAGTGGTGGGCGTGTGAGGGCGGCAACCAGATCGGCCACGCCTGCCTGCACATCCACGGCGGCATCAGCATCGATCTCGACTACCCGATCCACCGCTACTTCCTCTGGATCAAGCAGGCCGAGTTCACCCTCGGCAGTGCCACCGCGCAGCTGCTCCACATCGGCAAGCAGTTGGCCGACACCCCCGCGTAGGCGTTCTCGTCCCACGCTCGAAGGCGCGCGTACGTCGAAATCCACCACTTCGGCCACGGGCGCCGCCACAATGGATGGCGATGGCGTTCTTGCTGGAGGCCGGCTTCGACGTGGAGATCTGCGACGGCGACGGCTGCGCCCGCGACATCTACCGGCTCGACGACCTGCCCCGCGACCTGCGTGAGCTCGTCGTCGACCGGCGCGGCCTCGACGAGCTCGAGTGGTACTCGCCCGACGGGTGCCGCTGGCGCGTGCGCGCGGTGCTCGGCTGACCGAGCGACCGGCCGCGGCGCTCAGCGGACCTTGGCGAGGAGCTGCTCGACGGGGGAGAGGTCGAACGGCGCGCCCACCATCACGATGAGGTGCTCGGCGCCGGCGTCGATGTAGGCGCTCGCGTCGCCGACCTCGCTGGTGTTGATCCCGACCGTGCGCTCGATCTGGTCGCGGCGCCGCCCGACCCGATCACACCACTCGTCGAGCACGCGGTTCTTGGCCGCGAAGTTCTTGGGCGGGCCGAAGGTGTTCCATGCGTCGGCGTGCTCGGCGACGAGCCGGAGGGTGACCTTCTCGCCGCCACCGCCGATGAGGATGGGCAGGTGCCCGGGCGGTGGCGGGTTCAGCTTGTCGAGGCGTTCCATGATGCGCACGAGCGCGGCTTCGAGATCACGCAGACGCGAGCTCTTCGTGCCGAACTCGTAGCTGTACTCCTCGTAGTCGCGCTCGAACCATCCCGCACCGATGCCGAGCACGAAGCGGCCGTCGCTCAGGTGGTCGACAGTGCGCGCCATGTCGGCGAGGAGATCGGGATTGCGGTACGAGTTGCACGTGACGAGCGCGCCGAGCTCGGCGTGGGTGGTGTCGACCGCCATCGCCGAGAGGAGCGTGTAGCACTCGAAGTGCGCCGCGTCGGTTGGCCCGTAGAGCGGGAAGAAGTGGTCCCAGAGCCAGAGGCTGTCGACGCCGAGCGCGTCAGCAGCGCGCCACGCAGCGCGCAGCGCAGCGACCGTGGTGTCCTGCGGATGAAGTTGGACGCCGATCTTCGGGCCGGCCACGTCGTCCAGATTACCCGGATACCGGCGGCGCGTTTTCGACGAGCTCGATGCGGCGGCCACCTTCGCGCAACACGATCGACGCATCGCCCGCGAGCATCGACGCGATCGGCGCGCCCACGATGTCGGCACGCCAGCCTTGCGAGAGCCGTCCGTCCCCGGTATTGAGCAGCTCGGCGAGATCGGCGCGGGTCGCGAGCAGCGACGGCTCGAGTCGCAGCTCGCCGGCGCGCTGGGTGGTCCACGCCGCGATCACCGAGAGCGCAGGTGCAAGCGAACGGTCGGTGTGGTCGCGGTCGGGCATCATGATCTCGTCCGGTCCGAGCTGTTCGCCCCGTCGGATCGCGCCGAGGAGCTCCTCGGCGACCGGTGCGCGCAGCGCGCGGCCGTCGATGCCGCGCACCGCCGCGAGCTCGTCGCGTGAGTGCGGCGGTCGAGCGATGATGCCGGCGAGCGCAAGGTCGGACAGGATGTGGCGCGTCGGAAGGTCGGCGTCCTCGGCGCGGCGTTCACGCCATGCCGCGACCTCCTGCGCGACGCCGCGCGATTTGGCGCGCATCTGGCGGTTGCCCTTGATGCGCCACCACGCGCATCGCGCGTCGGGCCGTTCACGGTCGCGCCGCCGCCGCTCCTCGCACTCCTCCTCGGCCCACGTGAGCCGGCCGTCGGCGCGCAGCATCTCGCGCAGCCGGTCGGCGATCGGCAGCAGGTGCGCGACGTCGCCCGCGGCATAGAGCCGCTGGTCGGCAGTGAGCGGCCGCCGCGTCCAGTCGGTGAGGCGGTCGCCCTTGGCGAGTTCCACCTTCAACAGGCGGTCGGCGAGGTGCACGAGCGACGGCGTGCCGAGCCCGCAGAAGCCCGCCGCGACCTGGGTGTCGAACAGCCGGGACGGCGCCACACCTGCTGCGCGGGCCATGATCGCGAGGTCCTGGTCGCCGGCGTGCGCCACCATCGTGGCCGGCCCGTCCAGGATCTCGGCGAGCGGTTCGAGCGAGAGCGCGAGCGGATCGACGAGCGCGAGCCCGCCTCGCCACGCGATCTGCACGAGCGCGAGCCTCGGGAAGTAGGTGCGCTCGCCGTGGAACTCGGTGTCGAGCGCGTACTCGGGCTCGCCGCGCAGCTGGGCCACGAGGTCACCGAGCGCATCCGGGTCGTCCACCCACAGCGGTTCGGGTGCGCTCATGGGGCTGAGTCTGGCACGTTCTCTCAGCTCCAGTTCCCGAGCCACCCGAGGCCGATGTGGTCGAGGAGGCTCGACAGGTGGCTGTTCAGCGTGGCGAGCTGATCGGTGACGAGCAGCACGCCGAAGATGGCCATCACCACCGACGACACGACCGTGAGCGCGCCGAGGTGCGGTTTCACGCGCCGCATCACTCCCGAGAGGCTGCCGAGGCCGAGCCCGCACGCCAGGAACGGCAGGCCGAGCCCGAGCGTGTAGGCGAAGAGCAACGATCCGCCGGTCCACGCGCGGTTGTGTTGGGCCGCGATCGTGAGGATCGAGCCGAGCACGGGTCCCGAGCAGGGCGTCCAGCCGAACGCGAACGCCGCGCCGAGCACGAACGGTGCGAGCACCCCGAGCCCGCCGAGGTGCGGCTGGAAGCGCTTCTCCTGGTAGAGCCACGGTGCGCGCACCACGACCGACCCGGCCAGGAACACGGCAAACGCGATCACGAGCACGCCGGATGCGCGGGTGAACTGGTGCTGGTGGCGGTGCAGGAACCCACCGAACACCGCCGCGGCCATCCCGAACGGCACGTAGACGACGGCGAAGCCGGCCACGAACAGTCCGGTCGTCGCCACGATGCGCCGCCGGTAGCCCGCTGCGCCGCCCTCGAGCGTGGTGAGGTCGAGCCCGGTCACCATCGACACGTAGCCGGGAACCAGCGGCAGCACGCACGGCGAGAGGAACGACGCGATGCCCGCGAGGAACGCGAGCCCGTACGTGGGCACGCCGATGTGGTCCCCGGTGGCGTCGAACCGGTGGAACACGGTGGCCAGCGTGACGAGCGCGGTCATCGCCACCAGTCTGGCGCCCCGGCGTGCCGATCCTCGGACGGTCCGTGCGCGGCGGCCACCGCCGCGCGCACCATGACGGCATGACCCTCGATCCCCCCGGCCAGTATGCCGACGACCGCAACCTCGCGGCCCGCCAGCGCCTGTGGTCGCAGCAGCAGCCCCGCTTCGACATCACCGGATGGGTGCTGGACCTCGCCGGGGCCCGGCCGAGCGACACAGTGCTCGACGTCGGTTGCGGCAACGGCTTCTACCTTCGTGCGCTCGCCGCACGCGGCGTGACCGCGCTCGGGTGCGACCTCTCGTTCGGGATGCTGCGCGCCGCGCAGCCGCACCCGCTGCTGTGCAACGGCGACGTGACCGCGCTGGCGATCCGCGACGCCGCGTGCGGCATCGTGCTCGCGCCGCACATGCTGTACCACGTGACCGACCGTGGTGCCGCCGCGCGCGAGCTTCGCCGCGTGCTGCGTCCCGGCGGCGTGTGCGTGGCAATCACGAATGGTGCCGGCCACATGGGATCGCTCCGTGCGCTCGTGGAACAGGCCGTGCACGTCACGAATCCCGGTTGGGAGATGCGCAACCCGTCGACGCACGTGTTCTCCCTCGAGAACGGCGGCGCGCAGCTCTCGGTGGCGTTCACCACCGTCACCTGTGTACCGATGGAAGGTGCCGCGCCGGTCATCGTGCCGCGACGCGGCGATCGCGGCCGACTACGTCGCGAGCGTCGCCGATCACTACGAGCACGAGGTCGATCGACCGTGGCCGGCGATCGTCGCCGACGTCCGCGGGGCGGTACAGCGCGTGATCGACGCCGAAGGGTCGTTCACGGTGCGGGGCGAGACCGGCGCGTTCGTGTGCCGTTGAGTCCCAACGCACGGGGAGGCATGGTCACGGTTACGGGCTGATCCTCCCGACTGCCGGCGGTGCCGAAGGTCGCCACGCGAGGGACGCTGCCGCGTGGCTCAGCTCGCGGGGAGCACCACTTCGAAGCGGGCGCCCCCGCTCGGCGAGTCGGTGCACACGACGCTGCCGCCGTGCGTGGCCACCACGCGCTGCACGAGCGCGAGGCCGATGCCCGCACCGCCGTGCTCGCGCCCGCGCCCGTCGTCGGCGCGCGCGAACCGCTGGAAGATGTGCTCGCGTTCCTCGGGCGCGACCCCGGATCCGTCGTCGTCGACGCGCAAGATCACCTGACCGTTCACCCGCGCCACGGACGTGTCGACCGCGCTCGTGGCGTGGCGTGCCGCGTTGTCGAGCAGGTTCCGCACCACTTGCTCGAGCGACCGGCGATCGCCGACGATCCGGCCCGCGGACACGCCGGCGGTGGTGATGGGCACGCGGCGGGTGTGCGCGGCCTCGGTGAGCACGAGGTCGTCGAGGTCGACGTCCTCGTGGTGCACGGCACCGGGTTCCTCGAGCCGCGCGAGCTGCAGCAGGTCGTCGACGAGGCGCTCGAGCCGGTCGCGTTCGCCGAGCACGCGCTGCGCGACCGCAGGCCAATCGGCCGAGTCGGGGTGGGCGACGGCCACCTCGAGCTCGGCGCGCATCGACGCGATCGGCGAGCGCAGCTCGTGCGACGCGTCGCTCACGAACTCGCGCTGACGCAGCTGCGAGGCCTCGAGCCGGTCGAGCATCTCGTTCATCGTGGCCGCGAGCCTCTGGACCTCGTCGTCGGTGTCGGGCACCGGCACGCGCCGGTCCATCGTGGACGCGCGGATCTCCTCGACCTCCTCGCGGATCGCCTCGACGGGGCGCAGCGCTCGGTCGACGAAGAGCCACGTCATCAGCGCGACGAGCAGCACCAGCAGGGGTGTGGCGAGCCAGAGCGCGTGCCGCAGCGTCGTCACGCTCTTGTCGGCGCCTTCGAGGGACGCGGCGACGACGAGCCAACCGGGAAACCGCGGGCCGAACCGCTGTCCATAGCTCACCAGCGTCGGCGACGAGAAGACCATCTCGCCCTTCACCCCGTGCGGCTTCACCGCATGGGGAACACCATGGTCGTCGAAGCGGAGCAGTGCGGTGCCGGTCGGTAGGTTCCCTCCCACGGCGGTATGGGTCTGCCTGTCGACGATCTGGAAGTAGACGGCATGCGACTGCGGCGTGAGCTGGCTGAGCTGCCGGCCCGTCGAGATCTGATCCCCGAGGTCGTGCACCTCGGCCGCGGCGGCATCGCGCGCGCTCGAGTGCACGCGCCGATCCACCGTGCGCACGAGTCCCCATGCCGCGGCCACGAACGCCACCGCGAACACGACCGTGGCGGCGATCGTGATCCTGGCGCGGACCGACCGCAGATGCCGCATGACACCGGTTGCCACGGCGCGCGGACCTAACCCGGTGGCTCGGCGACGAGCCGGTAACCGATGCCGCGAACCGTCTGGATGATCTTGTGATCGTGGTCCGCGTCGATCTTCTTGCGCAAGTAGCCCACGTACACCTCGACGATGTTGGGATCGCCCTGGAAGGCCTCACCCCACACCTCGCTGAGCAGCTCCTGCTTCGGCGCGACGGCACCGTCGCGCTTGAGCAGTGCCTCGAGCAGCGAGCACTCCCGTGGCGTGAGCGCGATCTCCACGCCGTCGCGTACGCACGACATCGTGGCCGGATCGAGCGACAGCGACCCGACGCTCAGGGTCTGGGCCCGTACCTGGGTGCGCCGGCCGAGGGCCCGCAACCGCGGCGACGAGCACGACGAACGAGAACGGCTTGGACAGGAAATCGTCGGCGCCCGTGTCGAGCGCCTCCGCCTCGTCGTACTCGCCGTCCTTGGCCGTGAGCATCAGGATGGGCGTCCAGACCTCGGCGGCCCGCAGGTTCTCGCAGACCTTGTAGCCGTTCATGCCGGGTAGCAGGATGTCGAGCACGATGGCGTCGTGACGGCGCTCGAGCCCCAGCTCGAGGCCCTCACGGCCGTTGTGCACGAGATCGACCTCGAAGCCCTCGGCGACGAGCCCGCGGCGGATCGCGTCGGCGAGCCGCGACTTCGTCCTCGACGACCAGCACCTTCACAGCACCCATGAAAGCGCGGATTGCGGGTCGCGCAGGGCCGGTCGGGTAGGATTCTTCTCAGCTTCGGCCCCCATGGACGACCTCGACACGATCTCAGAACCTGCAACTGGAACCGAAGCGGCCGTCGCGCCGACTTTTGCGGCTCTAGGCGTGTCGCCACGGCTCGCCGCCGCACTGGCCGAGAGCGGGATCACCAGCCCGTTCGCGATCCAGGAACTCGCGATCCCCGACGCGCTGGCGGGCCGCGACGTGCTGGGCAAGGCCAAGACCGGCTCGGGCAAGACCCTCGCGTTCGGCATCCCGATGCTCGAACGGATCGGGGATGCCGGCCCCGGTTCGCCCACCGGGCTGGTGCTCGTGCCCACCCGTGAGCTCGCGAGCCAGGTCACCGACGTGCTCGACCCGCTCGCCCGGTCCTGCGACCGTCTCGTCGACGCGGTGTACGGCGGCGCCTCGATGGACCGCCAGATCGCGGCGCTGCGCAACGGGGTCGATCTCGTGGTCGGCACACCGGGCCGGCTCATCGACCTCATCGAGCGCGGCGAGTTGGTGCTCGACAAGATCGAGATCTTGGTGCTCGACGAGGCCGACCGCATGGCCGACATGGGCTTCCTTCCCCAGGTGCAGAAGATCCTCTACAACATCCCGGGCGAGCCGCAGATGATGCTGTTCTCGGCCACGCTCGACGGCGGTGTCGGCGCGATCGTGCGGCGCTACATGCACGACCCGATCCACCACGAGGTCGCAGCGAAGGACCCCACCGTCGAGGAGATGGAGCACCTCTTCCTGCGGGTCCACGAGATGGACAAGGTGAAGGTCGCCGCCGCGATCGTCCGCGGCGCGAGCCGCACACTGCTGTTCTGCCGCACGAAACGCACCGCCGACAACGTCGAGCGCGGCGTTGCGGCGCGAGGGCGTGCTCGCGGTCGCGATCCACGGTGATCTCCGTCAGGGCAACCGCGAGAAGGCGCTGGCCGACTTCGGGTCCGGGAAGGCGACCGCGCTGGTGGCCACCGATGTCGCCGCACGCGGCCTGCACATCGACGCAGTCGACGTCGTCGTGCACTACGACCCGGCCGACGACCACAAGCAGTACCTCCACCGCTCCGGGCGCACCGCACACGCCGGCGCGAGCGGTGTAGCCGTGACGCTCGCGTTGTGGAACGAGGAGAATGCGGCCCGCTTCGTGATGCGCCGCCTCAACCTTACGAGCAACTTCCCCGAGGTGTTCTCGAACAACCCCAACCTCGCGAACCTCGCCGGCTGGCATCCGGAGTAGTCACGCTGCGAGCTTGAAGCCCACCCCACGCACGGTTCGCACGAACCTGGGATTCTTGGGGTCGTCGCCGAGCTTGCGCCGGAGGTTCGAGAGGTGCACGTCGATCACGTGCTCGTCGCCGAACCAGTCCGGACCCCACACGCGGGCGATCAGCTCCTCGCGTGACAGCACGACGCGCAGCGACGCGCAGAGCGCGGTCAGCACGTCGAACTCCAGCTTGGTGAGCGTCACCGGCGTGCCGCCCACCTCGACCTCGCGGGCGTCGACATCCACGGCGAGATCGCCGAACACACGCCACGATGGGTGGGCGATCTCCGCACTCACATGAGCCCTATCGGCAACCACGCACGGGGGCGTAGGCGAGCAACCGGGATCGTCGTGTGACGGTGGCCGCAGCTCTGGGCCGTCCGTCCCACAAGCGTGACCGCTCGATCAGTCGCGGCCGCGATGGACGCGAACGTTCGACTGCGGCGGCTTGCCCGTGCGCATGCCCGGGCGGTACCGCCCGTCGACGACCGGCAGCGACCCGCGCCGGAGCGCCGCCTGCGTGCGGCGCCGCGTCTCGCGCCGTGCCCGTTGCCGGCGGACGGCGCGGCGGCGGAGCAGCACCACGATGACGCGCGAGCGCGAGCACCACGATCAGCACGATGTCGACGCCCGACACGCCGCCGCCAGCGCCGCCGTGGCTGCCGGCGCTCGACTGGGTGGCTGCCGCGGCAACGGCGCGGCGCGGGGCGACGGTTGTGGTGACCGGCCGGTACGACGTCGCCGTCGCCAGCGGCACGTTGGTGCCCGTGCCGAGGCCCTTCGTGCCGGTGAGGAACTTGACCGCGGCCGCCTGCACGGTGGCGCGGTGCGAGTAGGTGAGGTCCTGTACGGCGGGCAACGTCTCGCCCGTGCCCTTGGCGCCGGCCGGCGTGAGGAACGCGCGATCGAGCAGCGCCTTCGCCCAGTTGTAACGGTCGTAGCAGTTCATCAGCACCGCGATCAACGTGCGCCCGTTGCGCGTGGCCGATGCTGCGAACGTGTTGCCCGCGAGGCGCGTGGAACCGGTCTTGAAGCCGGTCATGTCGCCGTAGGCGTATCGCAGACCGGGGAGCATCAGGTTGTGGTTCGTGACGTGGTGCTGGACGCCCGACGGATCGGTGTAGTCGTAGTTGACCGTCGACGCGGGGCCCGCGATCGCCGGCACGTGCAGCGCGTCGCGCACTGAGATTGCCACGTCGAACGGGCTCATCGTGGGGCCGCCGTGGAACGAGGTGTTGTCGTCGAGGCCGGCCGGATCGTTGAACGTGCTGTCGCGCATGCCGAGCGCATGGGCCGTGGCCGTGGCGTCGATACCGAACTGGGCGAGGCTGCCCGACGTGGATTCGGCGATCGCGTAGGCCGCGTCGTTCGCGGAGATGATCATCATGAGCTTGACCACGTCGGCCACGCTCCAGGTCTGGCCGACCTTCATGCCCGACACGTTCTCGTTCGAGAGGCCGTGGTCGACCGCGTTCTGCGACACCGTCACGCGCGCCGTGGGTGGCAGCCGCTCGAGCGCGGCGAGGGCGGTTGTGATCTTCACGATCGATGCAGTGTGCTCGGGCGTGTGGATCTTGGTGCCGTCGAGCACATGGCCGCTGTCGGCGTCGACGACCACCCAGGCGACGGGGGCCGGCGTGGTGGGCAGCGACGGTGCCGCGGGAGCCGACGAGGAGGTGGTGGTGCTGCCGCCGCTGGTGGTCGTCGACGCCGCGGTGGTTGTGGGGGAGCGCACCGTCGTGGTGGTGGCGGCGCCCGCACCCGCCGCGGCGAGCCACGGCAGGATGGTGGCGAGCGCGACGACAAGCGCTCCTCGAAGGCGATCGCAGCCGGCCCGCCGCATCCGGTCGAGCGTAGGTGACGGTGGCGGCGCGCATCGGCCATCACGCCTGCGGGTCGCGACCGGCCAATCGATGGGCCGGCGGCGCCCGTCGAGCGCGAGCATGGTGGTCGTGCAGCGCATCTCGTCGCGGATCGCCGCGATCACCGAGTCGGCCACGCTCGCCGTCGACGCCAAGGCCAAGGCCCTGCAGGCGGCCGGTGAGCCGGTGATCGGCTTCGGTGCCGGCGAGCCTGACTTCCCGACGCCGGCGCACATCGTCGAGGCGGCCGTGGAGGCGTGCCGGCGCCCTCAGATGCACCGCTACTCGCCTACGGCGGGGCTGCCTGCGCTGCGCGAGGCGATCGCGGCGAAGACGAAGCGCGACAGCGGCGTCGACGTGCCGGCGACCCGCGTGCTCGTCACCAACGGCGGCAAGCACGCCGTGTACAACACGTTCCAGACGCTGCTCGACCCCGGCGACGAGGTGCTGCTGCCCGCTCCCTACTGGACGACCTATCCCGAGGCGATCAGCCTCGCGGGCGGCCGGGCGGTCGTCGTGCCCACCGACGAGGCGAGCGGTTTCCGGGTCACCGTCGACCAGCTCGACGCGGCGGCCACGGGCCGCACGAAGGTGCTGCTGTTCGTCTCGCCGTCGAACCCCACGGGCGCGGTCTACCCGCCCGAAGAGGTCGAGGCGATCGGGCGATGGGCGCTCGCCAAAGGGATATGGGTCGTCACCGACGAGATCTACGAGCACCTCACGTTCGGCGGCCATCGGTTCGCGTCGATGGCCGCGGTCGTCCCCGACCTCGCGCAGCAGTGCGTCATCCTGAACGGTGTCGCCAAGACATATGCGATGACGGGCTGGCGCGTCGGTTGGATGATCGGCCCCGACGACGTCATCAAGGCCGCCACGAACCTGCAGTCGCACTCCACGAGCAACGTGGGCAACGTCTCGCAGATGGCGGCGCACGCCGCGGTGTCCGGCGATCTCGCCGCGGTTGAGGAGATCCGCGCCGCGTTCGAGCGGCGAGGCCACACGATGCACGCGCTGCTGTCGAAGATCTCCGGCGTCACGTGCATGGAGCCCGAAGGTGCCTTCTACTGCTTCCCGGGTTTCCACGGTGTGCTCGGCAAGCAGCTTGCCGGCCGCCGTGCCGCCACCACGCTCGAGCTCTGTGACGTGCTGCTCGACGTGGCCAAGGTCGCGGTGGTGCCGGGCGAGGCGTTCGGCGCACCCGGCTACTGCCGGCTGTCGTTCGCGCTGGGCGACGACGACCTCGGCGAGGGCATCACCCGCATCGCGGACCTTCTGGAGACCGCCTCATGAGCGCAGGGAGCACCACTCGCGTCCTCGTCACCGAGCAGATCGCCGACCGTGGGCTCAACCTGCTGCGCGACGCCGGGTTCGATGTCGACGTGCAGCTCGGCCTGTCGCCTGAGCGGTTGCACGACGCGGTCAAGGGCGCGCACGCCCTGATCATCCGCTCGGCCACGAAGGTCGACGCCGCGGTGCTCGCCGCCGGAACCGACCTCGTCGCCGTGGGCCGTGCCGGAATCGGGCTCGACAACGTCGAGGTTGCCGAGGCCACCCGCCGTGGCGTGATGGTGATCAACGCGCCCACGTCGAACATCCTCTCGACGGCCGAGCACACGATGGCGATGCTGCTCGCGGTGGCGCGCAACGTGCCGCAGGCCCACCACGACCTCACGGGCGGCAAGTGGAACCGCAGCAAGTGGGAGGGCGTCGAGCTGCACGGCAAGACGCTCGGTGTGCTCGGCCTCGGCCGGGTCGGCACGCTCGTCGCCCAGCGTGCGCTCGCGTTCGGCATGACCCTGATCGCGCACGACCCGTACGTGAGCGAGGAGCGTGCGCGCCGCCTCGGCGTGCGCCTCGTCGACTCGGTACGCCGCGCTTGTCGCCGAATCCGACTTCCTCACGATCCACACGGTCAAGACCGCGGAGACGATCGGCCTGATCGGCGCCGACGTGCTGCAGTACGCCAAGCCCAACCTGCGTGTGATCAACGTGGCGCGTGGCGGCATCGTCGACGAGCAGGCGCTCGCCGAGGCGATCTCGTCAGGACAGATCGCGGGTGCCGCCCTCGACGTGTTCGCATCCGAACCCACCACGCAGTCGCCGCTGTTCTCGCTGCCGAGTGTCGTCGTCACGCCGCACCTCGGCGCGTCCACCGCCGAGGCGCAGGACAAGGCCGGGATCACGATCGCCGAGCAGCTCGTGCTCGCGTTGCACGGTGACTTCGTGCCGTTCGCCGTCAACGTCGCGGCCGCGGAGGCGAGCGAGACCGTGCGACCATTCCTCGCGCTCGCGGAGCGTCTCGGCCGTCTGTTCACCGGGCTCGGCGGCGGCGCGCCCGCAACACTCGAGATCACCTACGAGGGCGCGATCGCCGACTACGACTGCCGGGTGCTCACGCTCTCGGTGCTGCGCGGTGTGTTGATGCCGGTGGTCGACGAGCCCGTGACGTTCGTGAACGCGCCGCAGATGGCGGAGGAGCGCGGCATCGACGTGCGCGAGGTGAAGACGGCCGGGGCGCGCGACTACGTGAACCTGATCTCGGTGCGCGGTGACACCGCCGGGCGCGCCACCCACGTCGCCGGCACGTTGTACGGCAAGCACGACGCGCCGCGCATCGTGGGCCTCGACGACCACTTCGTCGACCTTCCGCCGTCGAGCCACATGCTCGTGGTGCACAACGCCGACGTGCCCGGCATGATCGGTGCGGTCGGCTCGATCCTCGGCGGCTCGGGCGTGAACATCAACGACATGGGTGTGGG
Organism: uncultured Actinomycetes bacterium; assembly: GCA_963716525.1. Taxonomy (GTDB): domain Bacteria; phylum Actinomycetota; class Acidimicrobiia; order IMCC26256; family PALSA-610; genus JBBREP01. Next base: position 4,321,806 of record OY970315.1, on the reverse strand, counting down.
CCGAAGTCCCACCGGCGCGGCCGCGTTGATGGCGATCTCCACGTCGGAGGCGGTGCCCGCCGCGGTGGTGGACACGATCCGGGCCCGTGAGGGCGTGATCGACGCCAAGGCCATCGAGCTCGGCTGAAACCCTCGACCATGCGTCGTTTGGGTACCAAATAGCGGTCCCAAACGACGCATGGTGGAGAGTGCTTCGACATGGGGGGTGCGAGCCGATAGAGTGCGGAGCGCTATGTCGATCGAGGTGCCTACGAGTGGCGGTGTCGCCCGCAACCTGAACAGCCTCCTCCTTATCTAGCCGCGGGCGCCTCTCGGTGCTCGCGGTGCAACGCTCCTGCCTTTCGGCCGGAGCGTTTTTTGTTGCCCGAACGAAGGAACTGCCATGGACAACGTCGTGATCTTCGACACCACGCTGCGAGACGGCGAGCAGAGCCCGGGCATCTCGCTCGACGTCGGCGAGAAGCTCGAGATCGCGGAGCAGCTCGCGCGGCTCGGCGCCGACGTGATCGAGGCGGGTTTCCCGATCGCGAGCGACGGCGACTTCGAGTCGGTGGAGGCGATCGCCAAGGGCGTGCGCGGCCCGGTGATCTGCGGGCTGTCCCGCACCGGCTTCAAGGACGTCGACCGGGCGTGGGAAGCGGTGCAACACGCGGAGAAGCCGAGGATCCACGTGTTCATCGCGACGTCGGAGATCCACATGCAGAAGAAGCTGCGGATGACGCCCGACCAGGTGAAGGCCGAAGCGGCCGCGGGCGTCGCCCGGGCGAAGAGCTACGTGGGCGACGTGGAGTTCTCGCCCGAGGACGGCTACCGCTCCGACCCCGACTTCATGTGCGAGGTGTGCCAGATCGCCGTCGACAACGGCGCCACCACGCTGAACATCCCCGACACGGTCGGCTTTGCCGTGCCCGACGACTACGGCCGCTTGATCGCCTACGTGATCGAGCACGTGCGGGGCGACTACGTCGTATCGACGCACTGCCACAACGATCTCGGCATGGCCGTCGCGAACTCGCTCGCCGGCGTCACGAGCGGCGCGCGCCAGATCGAGTGTGCGATCAACGGTCTGGGCGAGCGCGCCGGCAACGCGGCGCTCGAAGAGGTGGTGATGGCCATCGCCACGCGCGCCGACTACTTCGACGGCCTCAGCACGGGGATTCGCACCGAGGAGCTCGCGCGCACATCGCGCCTGGTGTCGCGCCTCACGGGCTACGCGGTGCAGTACAACAAGGCCGTGGTCGGCCGCAACGCGTTCGCGCACGAAAGCGGCATCCACCAGCACGGTGTGCTCTCCGACCGCGAGACCTACGAGATCATCGACGCCGCGACGGTCGGCCAGGAAGCCGCGCAGATCGTACTCGGCAAGCACAGCGGCCGGCACGCCTTCGCCGACACGCTCGCGAAGATGGGCATCAAGGTGCAGGGCGACGCCCTGAACGGTGCGTTCACGCGCTTCAAGGAGCTGGCCGACCGGAAGGTCGACATCACCGAGGCCGATCTCGAGGCGATCATCGCCGAGGAGCTCGGCACCGGCGCGGTGCACCGCTACGCGATCGCCGAGCTCGACCTCCGCGGCGGCACCGTCGGCAAGCCGATGGCACGCGTGGTCCTTCACGACGCCGAGGGCGGCAAGCGCGAGGAGACCGGCACCGGCGACGGCATGGTCGACGCGGCCGTTGCCGCGATCGCCAAGGCGAGCGGCGTCGAGGCCGAGCTCGTGGACTTCCAGGTGCAGTCGGTCACCGGAGGCTCCGACGCGCTCGGCGCGGTGGTGGTGTCCGTGCGGGCCGAGGGTCGCAAGGTCACCGGGCGCGGCGTCGCCACCGACGTGGTCGAGGCGTCGGCTCGCGCCTACCTCGCCGCGGTCAACAAGGTGGTGCGCCTGCGCGGCACGGCGGCCCGCGAGGTCGAATCCACTCCGTGAGCGCGTCCACGAATCGCTGGGTGGGCGACGAGTGGGCCGAGCGGTATCTCGGCCATCGCCACACGATCCCGCACCGCGCCGAGGGTCAGCAGGTGCTGCTCGAAGTGCTCCCGGAGCGGGTCGGTCGGGTGCTCGATCTCGGCACCGGCGACGGCTGCACCCTTGCGAGCGTGCTCGAAGCGCATCCGGAGGCCGGCGGCGTCGGGCTCGACTTCAACCGTCAGATGCAGGCGCGCTTCCAGCAGCGCTTCGCCGGCCACGCGCGCGTCGAGCTCGTCGACCACAACCTCGACGAGCCGTTTCCGGCATCGCTCGGGTCGTTCGACCTCGTGGTGTCGAGCTTCGCGATCCATCACTGTGCACCCGAGCGCCAGCGCGCGCTCTACGGCGAGGTGCTCGGGCTGCTCGCGCCGGGCGGCACGTTCGTGAATCTCGAGCACGTCGACTCACCGACGGCCGAGTTGCATCTCGACTTCCTCGCCGCCCTCGGCACACGGCCCGAGGACGACGACCCGTCGAACCAGCTCGTGCGCCTCGACGTGCAGCTGCAGTGGCTGCGCGACCTCGGCTTCGAGCAGGTGGACAACCTCTGGCGCTGGAGAGAGCTCGCGCTGCTGTACGGCCGCAAGCCCGCATGATGCGTCTCGGTGCAGCAGCCCCGGCCCTGCGGCCCTGGGGGCGTGTTGCACCGAGACGGCGAAGGATCAAGTAGGGATGCTCGGCATCCAGTTGGGGCGCGTCGACTCGTAGGACTCGATGTCGGGTTCGTGGCGGAGCGTGAGGCCGATGTCGTCGAGACCTTCGAGGAAGCGGTACTGCGTGAAGTCGTCGAGCGGGAACGGCTCGTCGATGCCGGCCGACGGCACCGCGAACGCGCCGGGCTTCCACGTCGATCACGATCTCGGTGCGGGGCTCGTCGTCGAGCAGCTCCCAGAGCCGTTCGATCACCGCCTGGTCGACCGTGATGGTGAGCAACCCGGTCTTCGTGGAGTTGTTGCGGAAGATGTCGGCGAAACGCGAGGACAGCACCGCGGCGAACCCGTAGTCCTGCAGCGCCCACACCGCGTGCTCGCGGCTCGAACCGGTGCCGAAGTTGGGCCCGGCGACGAGCACGTTGGCGCCCTTGTAGCGGTCCTGGTTCAGCACGAAGTCCGACGACTCGCGCCATTCGCTGAACAGGCCCTCGCCGAATCCGGTGCGCTCGATGCGCTTCAGCCAGTCGCTCGGGATGATCTGGTCGGTGTCGACGTCGGACCGCCGCAGCGGCACCCCGCGCCCCGTGATCACGCGCACACGCTGCATCGGTTCACTGCTCCTCTACGACGCGCTTACAGGTCGGCCGGGGTGGTGAAGTGGCCGGCGATCGCGGTCGCCGCGGCCACCTCGGGTGACACGAGATGGGTGCGCCCGCCTTTGCCCTGGCGCCCCTCGAAGTTCCGGTTGCTCGTCGACGCGCAGCGCTCGCCCGGCGACAGCTTGTCGTTGTTCATCGCCAGGCACATCGAGCATCCCGGCTCGCGCCAGTCGAAGCCGGCGGCGCGGAACACCTCGTCGAGCCCCTCCGTCTCGGCCTGCACCTTCACCGCGTGCGAGCCCGGCACCACGAGCGTGCGCACGCCGGCGTGCACGGTGCGGCCGCGCACCACGGCGGCAGCGGCTCGCAGGTCCTCGATGCGCGAGTTCGTGCACGAGCCGATGAACACCGTGTCGACGGCGACGTTGCGAATCGGGGTGCCGGCCTTCAGCCCCATATATCGCAACGCTCGCTCGATGGCGTCGCGCGCGTTGGCGTCGAGCGCCTCGTCGGGTGACGGCACCACGTCGTCGATCGAGATCGTCTGACCGGGGTTCGTGCCCCACGACACGTGCGGGCGCAGCGAGGCCGCGTCGATCACGACCTCCTTGTCGAATGCGGCGCCGTCGTCGGTGGGCAGCGTGCGCCAGTCGTCGAGCGCCCGCTCCCACGCGCCGCCGGTGGGCGCGAACGGCCGGCCTTCCAGGTAGGCGAAGGTCGTGTCGTCGGGGGCCACGAGACCGGCCCGGGCGCCCGCCTCGATCGACATGTTGCACACCGTCATGCGGCCCTCCATGGAGAGGCCTTCGATCGCGGCGCCGCGGTACTCGATCACCGAGCCGATGCCGCCGCCCGTTCCGATCCACGCGATCACTGCGAGCACGATGTCCTTCGCGGTGACGCCCGGTGGCGTGCTGCCCTCGAGCGTGACCGCCATGGTGCCGGGGCATTGCTGCGGCAGCGCCTGGGTGGCGAGTACGTGCTCCACCTCGCTCGTGCCGATGCCGAACGCGAGCGCACCGAACGCACCGTGGGTGGACGTGTGGGAGTCACCGCAGACGATCGTCATGCCCGGCTGGGTGAGGCCCTGCTCCGGCCCGATCACGTGCACGATGCCCTGGCCCGGATCGCCCATGCCGTAGAGGCGGATCCCGAACTCCTCGCAGTTCGCGGCGAGCGTCGACATCTGCTGGCTCGAGATCGGCTCGATCGGCTCGCTGAGGTTCGTGGGGACGTTGTGGTCCATGGTGGCGACGGTGAGGTCGGGACGGTGGACCCGCCGGCCGGCGAGCCGCAGCCCGTCGAACGCCTGTGGCGAGGTGACCTCGTGCACGAGGTGCAGGTCGACGTAGACGAGATCGGGCTCGTTGGCAGCGCGCCGGACCACGTGGCGCTCCCAGATCTTCTCCGACAGCGTGCTGGGCATGGTTCCTCGTGTCGTTCCTGGTGTCGTTGCTTGTGTCGTTGCTCGTGTCGTTGCTCGTGCCGTACGCGCTCGGGGATGCGGCCGGGAGTGCCGCAGTCGCGCGCATCGAGTATGGCTCCGCACGGCTGGAGGGGCGGAACCGGAATACCCCTCGTCGTACACCGGTCCGTAATGGTTCGGAAACAATGGGTCGGTACCGTCGTCGCCGATGGATGTGCAGCTGGTCCGCTGGCCATCGGAGCGGGCCGTGGTGGAGGAGCTGCGGGCCAAGGGGGAGCCCCGCCTGCTGCTGCTCGACGACGGTATCGACGCGCCGGTGTCACCCGATTGTCTCGAAGACTGGATCCGCCTCCCGGCGAGCGACGCCGACCTCGAGGCTCGCCGCCGCGCCGTCACGGTGCGCGCCACCGAGCACGCGGTGCGGCCGACCCTCGACGAAGCGGGCGTGCTCCGCTTCCGCTCGCAGTGGATCGGGCTCTCGCCGGTGGAGCGCGATCTCGCCTCTGCGCTCGTCGACAAGTTCGGCGCGGTGGTCGGACGGCTCGTGCTCTCCGACCGGGCGTGGCCGGACGGTTCGCCGAGCCGCAACGCGCTCGACGTGCACATGCTGCGCCTGCGCCGGCGCGCCGCGCGCGTGGGCCTCGAGGTGCGCACGATCCGCTCCCGCGGCTACCTCCTGCAGGCCACACCGACCCAGCCCGAAGAGGCCGCGCGAACCGCCTAGCGGTGTGTGCCGCGACGCGTAGCGTCGCGCGTGTGCGGGTGGCGGTGGATACGGGTGGAACGTTCACCGACCTCGTTGCTAGCGACGGCACGATCCGCAAGGTGCCGTCGACGCCGGCCGACCCCGCCGCGGCGCTGCGCCATGCGATCGACGGCCTGAAGATCGACGAGCTCGCGCACGGCACCACCGTCGCCACGAACGCGCTGCTCGAGCGCCGCGGTGCGCGCGTCGCGCTCGTGACCACCGAGGGCTTCGCCGACGTCATCGAGATCGCGCGCCAGGTGCGGCCCGCGCTCTACGACCCGTTCGCCGACCGGCCCGAACCGCTCGTGTCGCGCGACGCGCGCTGCGAGGCACACGAGCGGATGGCTGCCGACGGCACCGTGCTTGTGGCGCTCGACGCCGCAACGCTGCCCGAGCTCCCCGACGGCACGGAGGCGGTCGCGGGTCGCGTTCCTGCACGCCGATCTCCACAGCGCCCATGAGCAGGCGGCCGGCGCGCACTACCGCGCGCTCGGTTTCGACGTGACGTGCTCGCACGAGGTCGCACCGGAGATGCGTGAGTACGAGCGCACCGTGACCACCGTCGCGAACGCATACCTGCGGCCCGCGCTGCGCAGCTACCTGCTCGACCTCGACGGCACGGCGCCGCGCGTCCTGGTGATGACGAGCGCCGGTGGTCTCGTGCCGGTGGCGGTCGGCGCCGAGACCCCTGCCGCGCTCGTGCTCTCGGGCCCGGCCGGCGGTGCCCGGGCCGCGGCGGCGATCGCGGCGGCGTGCGGCTTCGACACGGCCGTGGCCTTCGACATGGGCGGTACGAGCACCGACGTGTGCCTGCTCCGCGACGGTATGCCCGAGCCCGCCCCGGGACGCCGGGTCGCAGGTCTCCCGCTTCGCCTGCCCGCGCTCGACATCCACACGATCGGCGCCGGTGGTGGTTCGATCGCCGCGGTCGACACGGGCGGCGCGCTCACCGTGGGGCCGCGCAGCGCGGGGGCCGTACCCGGACCGGCCTGTTACGGGCGCGGCGGCGTCGAGCCCACCGTCACCGACGCCGATCTCGTGGAGGGCCGTATCCCCCACGGCACTGTGCTGCCCGAGCTCGGCGCGCTCGACCACCGCGCGGCCTCGCGCGCGCTCGCTCGCGCCGGCGTGACGGCCGGCGGCGTGCTCGCGCTCGTCGACACGCACATGGCCGGGGCGGTGCGCGCCGTCACCGTGGAGCGGGGCGTCGATCCGCGCGCGCTTGCGCTCGTGGCCTTCGGCGGGGCCGGTCCGCTGCACGCCTGCGCGGTCGCCGAGCAGCTCGGCATCGCGACGGTGATCGTGCCACCGCGCGCCGGCGTGTTCAGCGCGGTCGGGTTGCTGGCCTCGCCCGAGCGGCGCGAGGTGGTCGTGTCCGTCGGCGCTCGCCCGGTTGGCGCGGTCGCGGCCGAAGCCCGGGGCCGTGCCGCGGCGCTGCTCGACCACGCGTCGGTCGAGCTCGCGTACGACTGCCGCTACCTGGGTCAGAGCCACGAGCTCACGGTGGCTTCGGTCGACGGGTTCCCTGCCGAGCACGAGGCGCGCAACGGCTACCGGCGGGACGGCGCGCCGGTCGAGGTCGTCGCCGTGCGCGCCCGCGCCACCGGGCCGGCGCCGAGCAGTGTCGACGCGCTGCCGCCGCCCCATCGGCGCGCCGCCACCGGGCCGGCGGTGGTCGCCGAGCCCGACTGCACGATCTGGGTCCCGGCGGGCTGGCGCGCCGCGGTCGGGCCGTTCGGCGCGTACATGCTGTCGAACGGTGCCCGATGAACGCGGAGGGCGCGGAGCACGCGATGGACGCGGCCGATCTCGCGATCGTGATCGCGCGCCTCACCGGCGTCGCCGAGGAGATGGGCGCGGTGCTCCAGCGTGCCGCGTACAGCCCGAACATCAAGGAGCGGGCCGACTGCTCGGCCGCGGTCTTCACCGCGTCGGGCGAGCTACTCGTGCAGGCCGAGCACATCCCTGTGCATCTGGGCGCCATGCCGGCCTCGGTGCGCGCCGCGATCGCCATGATCGACGCCCGAGGCATCGTGCCCGCTGACGGCGATCAGATCGTGCTGAACGATCCGTTCGCGGGCGGCACCCATTTGAACGACGTCACGCTCGTCGCGCCGGTGCTCGACGGCGGGGAGCTGATCGGCTGGGTCGCGAACCGCGCTCACCACGCCGACGTCGGCGGCATCGCGCCCGGCTCGATGTCATCCGAGGCCACCGAGATCCAGCAAGAGGGCATACGCGTCCCGCCGGTGCTGCTCGGCCCCGACGTCGTCGAGGTGTTCGTGGCGGCATCGCGCACACCCGCCGAGCGGCGCGGCGATCTCGCCGCGCAGGCCGGCGCGAATCGCATCGGCGTGCAACGCGTCCGCGAGCTCGCGCTCGGTCACGACGTGATGCGCGAGGTCGTCGACTACGGCGAGCGCCGTATGCGAGCGGCGTTGCGCGCGCTGCCCGACGGGTCGGAGCAGGTGCATGACGTGCTCGACTCCACCGGGCCGGGTTCCGAACCGGCCCGTATCGCGTGCACGGTCACGGTGGCCGGCGAGGCCATCACGTTCGACTTCGCCGGCACCGACCAGCAGCGCGCCGGCAACGTCAACGCGGTCGAGGCCGTCACTGTGAGCTCGGTCGCGTTCGCCGTGCGCGCCGCCACCGATCCGACGATTCCCGCGAATGGCGGTGCGTTGCGGCCGGTGCGCGTGATCGCGCCGGCCGGCTCGCTGGTAGCGGCGGTGCCGCCGGTCGCGGTGGCGGCCGGCAACGTCGAGGTGAGCCAGCGGGTCGCCGACGTGTGCCTGCGCGCGCTCGCCCGGTTCGCGCCCGAGCGGGTGGGCGCCGCCGGCCAGGGCACGATGAACAACGTGCTCGTCGGCGGCGACGGCAACCGTGCCTCGGGGTGCCTGCCCACAGCGAGCGGGGATGCATTCGTGTACTACGAGACGATCGGCGGCGGCCAGGGCGGCCGCCCGGGACCCCGTCCGGGCATGTCAGGCGTGCACACCGCGATGACGAACACGCGTGACACGCCGGTCGAGGCGCTGGAGCGCACCTACCCGATGCGCGTGCGGCGCTACACGCTGCGGCGGGGGAGCGGCGGCGCCGGTGCGGCGCCGGGCGGCGACGGCATCGTGAAGGAGTACGAGTTGCTCGTTCCCGCGACGGTGTCGCTCGTGACCGAGCGCCGTGTGAGCGCGCCACCGGGTCTGGCGGGCGGTGCCGCCGGCGAACCCGGAGAGAACTGGTTGCTGCCCGGCGGCGACGAGTCGCGCGCCGTCGCGCTCGGCGACAAGATCACCGTGCGAGGCGCGCCTGGCGATGTGTTCCGCATCCTCACGCCCGGTGGCGGCGGATACGGTCCCAGCGCGACGGCGCTCAGCTTGCGGGACGCACGCTGACGAGCTCGACGACGAGCTCGCGTTTGGGGCCCTGGTACGACACCTTCGTGCCCGGTTGCTTGCCGTTGAGGGCCTGCCCGAGCGGTGACGACACCGAGAGCACGTCGTAGGTCTCGTGGCGCTCCTCGATGGAGCCCATCAAATAGGTGGTGGTGTCGTCGTCGCCCTCGTAGCGGAGCTCGACGAGACAGCCCGCGGCTGCGGCGTCGGCGTCGGGACCGGCTTCGACGACGACGGCGCGCTGCAGCATGTCCTCGAGCTGACGGATACGCGCCTCGTTGAGGCCCTGCTCGTTCTTCGCCGCGTGGTACTCGGCGTTCTCGCTGAGATCGCCGTGTCGCGCGCGCCTCCTCGATGCGGTTCGTGATCTCCTTGCGCCGAGGCCCGGTGCGCTCCTCGAACTCCACGCGCAGGCGGTCGAGGGCTTGCTGTGAGAGGGACAGGGGTTCGGCCACGACCCTCCACCGTAATGCCGGCGAACAGGAACCCGAACGGGGCATACCGCCCCTGTGCGCAAACGCCGCTTACTTCGCAAACGTGAGATCGAACTCCAACGTGCCGTCACCGGTCACCGACACGATCGGGCGTGAGGGCGCCGTGATCGAGTAATCGGCGAGGTGGATCGGCACGCTGCCGTTCACGTCGATCAGGGCACCGTTCCATCGCGCTTTGATCGGAATGGTCACGCTTCTGGTGACGCCGTGCAGCGTCAGCTTCCCTTTGGCATCGGCGCTCTCCACCGCGCCCACCTTCGGTGCGCTGGGCAGGGTGATCGGCGACGTGAGCACGAAGCGTGCGTCGGGGAACCTCGTGATCTCGAGACCTTCCGACTGGAGTGACTTGATCCGCCCGCTGAGGCCGGGCACACCCGGAGGGCGCGCTGTCCGCGTTCTGCAGCTGCGTGAGGTCGGCCGTGACGGTGACGCCGCTCACCTGGGTGCCGCGCAGCGTGAGGCTGCCGGTCGCGTGGGGTGTGCGCATCACCGCCGTGTGGTGCCCGACCGTGAACTCCTCGGCGATGCGGAAGCCCGCGAAGGTGGTCGAGCCGGCCTGCACGGAGTAGGTGCCGTCGGGACCGTTCGTGGGCTGCACGGTCCCTCGGGTGGTGAGCATGGCCGGCGGCGGCGCGGTGTCGCGGATGAACCAGTACCAGAAGCCCACGCCGCCCAGCGCGACGACGACCACGACGAGCACGAGGATGCGCTTCACGGGCCCTCCCGGCCGGACGTTCAGGACGCTGCGAGAAACTACGGGCAAGTGCACCGTGCAGTTCATCTCGCCTGAGAGCCGGTTCACTTCGGATACGATGCGAGGCGTGACGTCATCGCCCTGCCGGCCGCGGCACGCTATCCCCACACACATCCCCACGTACATCATCGTCATTCCGTAGCGGGCGCCGGCCACCCCGGTGTTCGCGACTGCCGCCCACCGGGCGGCATTTTCATATCTGGATCCAGGGAGCATTGTGGCCCTTCGAATCGCGGTGATTGGTGGTGTGCGCTGGGTGGGGGTGCCCGGCGCCCAATCGAGGAGCGCGAGCTGGTGACCCATCGAATCGCCGTGATTGGTGGAGACGGGATCGGCCCCGAGGTCACCGCGGTGGCGCTCGACGTGGTGCGGGCCACTGGCGTGGCGATCGACACCACCGAATTCGACCTCGGCGGCGCCCGCTACCTGCGAACCGGCGAGGTCCTGCCCGACGAGGAGCTCGAGGTGCTGCGCGGCTACGACGCGATCCTCGTCGGCGCGGTGGGCACCCCCGACGTGCCGCCTGGCGTGCTCGAGCGTGGTCTGCTGCTGAAGATCCGGTTCGCGCTCGACCTCTACGTGAACCTGCGGCCGTTCAAGGCGGGTCCGGGCCGCCACAACGACGGCGTCGACTTCGTGGTGATCCGCGAGAACACCGAGGGCACCTACGCGGGTGAAGGTGGGTTCCTGCGCCACGGCACACCGCACGAGGTCGCCACGCAGGGCTCGGTGAACACACGCATGGGCGTGGAGCGGTGTGTCCGCTACGCGTTCGACCTGGCGCGCGGCCGCAGCGCGAAGAAGCTCACGCTCGTGCACAAGACGAACGTCCTCACCTTCGCCGGCGATCTGTGGCAGCGCACGTTCACGACGGTCGCGGCCGAGTACCCCGACGTGCGCACCGACTACCACCACGTCGACGCCGCCTGCATCTACATGGTGTCCGACCCGGGCCGCTACGACGTGGTCGTCACCGACAATCTGTTCGGCGACATCCTCACCGACCTCGCCGGCGCGATCAGCGGCGGGATTGGTCGGGCCGCGTCGGCCAACCTCAACCCGGCCCGCACCGGTCCGTCGTTCTTCGAGCCGGTCCACGGCTCGGCGCCCGATATCGCGGGCAAGGGCTTGGCCGACCCGCGCGCCGCGGTGATCTCGGCTGCGATGATGCTGGAGTTCCTCGGCGACGCCACTGCCGCGGCCCGTATCCGCACAGCCATCGACGCCACCGACGGCGTCACCGGTTCCACGAGCGACATCGCCGCCGCGATCCGCGGCGCGCTGTAGCACTTCATCACCCGAAAGGTCACTGCGATGCCCATCACGCCCACCCCGAAGATCTGGATGAACGGCGAGCTCGTCGACTGGGACGCGGCGCGCATCCATGTGCTCACGCACTCGCTGCACTACGGGATGGGCGTGTTCGAAGGCATTCGCGCCTACGAGACACCGCAGGGGCCGGCGGTGTTCCGCCTCACCGACCACATCGAACGTCTCCACCGCTCGGCGAGGATCATGCAGATGGATCTGCCGTACTCGGTCGACGAACTCGTGGTGGCGACGAAGTCGGTGGTGCGCGCGAGCGGCGAGGAGTCGTGTTACATCCGCCCGATTGCCTACTACGGCTACGGAGAGATGGGTCTCAGCACGATTCCGTGCACCGTCGACGTGGCGATCGCGTGCTGGCCGTGGGGTCGCTACCTCGGTGACCACGGCCTCACGAAGGGCATCCGTATGAAGATCAGCTCGTGGCGGCGCCACGACCAGAACATCATGCCGCCGGCCTCGAAGACCACCGGCAACTACGTCAATTCCACGCTCGCGCACATCGAGGCCGTGAAAGCCGGCTACGACGAGGCGCTCATGCTCAACACGGCCGGCCTGGTGAGCGAAGGCCCCGGCGAGAACGTGTTCGTCGCGCGTGGTGGTGTGCTCGTCACTCCGCCGATGTCGGCCGGTGCGCTCCAGGGGATCACGCAGCACTCGGTCACGACGATCGCGAGAGATCTGGGTTTCGAGGTGCAGGTGGGTGAGCTCTCGCGCAGCGATCTCTACGTCGCCGAAGAGATGTTCGCGTGCGGCACCGCGGCGGAGGTCGAGCGCGGTGAACTCGGTCGACGACCGCGAGATTCCGTGTCCGGGGCCGATGACGCTCGCGATCGCCGACGAGTACGCGAAGGCCGTGCGCGGCCAGGTCGACAAGTACAAGGACTGGTGCGAGCATGTCTCCTGACGCGGTACGCACCGTCGAGGTGTACGACACCACCCTGCGCGACGGTTCGCAGCTCGAAGGCATCTCGCTCACCGTCGACGACAAGCTGCGCATTGCCGAGCAGCTCGACTGGCTCGGCGTGCACTACATCGAAGCCGGCTGGCCGGGCGCGAACCCGAAGGACGAAGAGCTCTTTCGGCGCGCGCAACACGAGCTGAAGCTCGACACGAGCACGCTCGTCGCGTTCGGCATGACGCGGCGGGTGAAGGGTAAGGTCGACTCCGACGACACGCTGCGCAACCTCGTCGAGGCGGCCACTCCCGCGGTGTGCATCGTGGGCAAGGCGTGGGACTACCACGTGATCGAGGCGCTCGAGACCACGCTCGACGAAGGCGTCGCGATGGTGGCCGACTCGGTCGAGTTCCTGCGCGGGCAGGGCCGCGAGGTCCTGTTCGACGCCGAGCACTTCTTCGACGGCTACCGCGCCAACCCCGAGTTCGCGCTGCGTGTGCTCGAGGCTGCGGCCACCGCCGGCGCGAGCCGGCTCGTGCTCTGCGACACGAACGGTGGCTGCCTGCCGTTCGACGTGGAGCGCATCGTGCACGAGGTCGTCGACTACTTCGGCAACGACGTGGGCGTGGCCGTGCACCTCCACGACGACGCGGGCACCGGCGTGGCGAACGCGCTCGCGGGCGTGCGGGGCGGCGCGGTGCAAGTGCAGGGCACGATCAACGGCTACGGCGAGCGCACCGGCAACTGCAACCTCACCGCGATCATCCCGAACCTCACGCTGAAGATGGGGATCGACACGATCCCGCGCGACCGCCTCGACCGGCTCACCACCGTCGCGCACCACGTGGCCGAGCTGGTGAACATGCCGCTCAACCCGCAGGCGGCCTACGTGGGCCACTCCGCGTTCGCACACAAGGCCGGCCTGCACACGAGCGCGATCGCGAAGCGGCCCGACGCCTACGAGCACATCGACCCCGAGCAGGTGGGCAACGGCACCCGCTTCGTGGTGTCCGAGCTCGCGGGCCGCAGCACGCTGGCGCTGAAGGCGAACGAGCTCGGCTTCGAGCTCGACGGCCCGCAGCTCAACGAGGTGGTCGACACGCTGAAGCGGCTCGAGCACGAGGGCTACCACTTCGAGGTCGCCGACGGCTCGCTCGAGCTGCTCATGCGGCGCGCCACGGGTTGGGAGCCGGACTGGTTCACGATCGAGACGTGGAAGGTGGAGACCCGTGAGGGCCGCGCGCCGTGGGCCAACGATCGGCCCGACGACCCGCAGGCAATCGAGGTGTTCACCGAGGCCACTCTGAAGGTGCATGTGGGCGGCCGGCGCGCGATCGTGACCGCCGAGGGCAACGGGCCGGTGAACGCGCTCGACGCGGCGTTGCGCAAGGCGCTCGAAGGCGCGCTCCCGGCGCTCGCGCAGCTGCGGCTCACCGACTACAAGGTGCGCATCCTCGACTCGAACAAGGGCACGCGCGCGGTGACGCGTGTGCTGATCGACTCCACCGACGGCCGGGGCTCGTGGACCACGATCGGTGTCGACGAGAACATCATCGAGGCGTCGTGGAAGGCGCTGCTCGACGCCATGCACTACTGCCTGCTCCGAGCCGAGCAGGAAACCCCGAGGGCCTCGTAGCGCGTCGCTGTACGACGCGCTACGGCCCCCGTGCCTAGGCTGGCGGCCCGTGCCGACCGATCCGTTCGTGCCCGTCAGCCGGGAAGAGCAGCCCCGCCACCGCCAGAACCTGCCGCCGGGCGTCGCGATGCCCGCGCCGCGGGCGTGGTACGCCGTGCGGCCCGGCGACGGGGCCGCGGCCAGCGAGTACGACGAACCGTTGCGGGGCCGTCCCGGCCCGAACATCGGCTACGCGCTCACGCTCGTGGGCCGCCGAGCGCGACTCGTGGGTGCTCGACCCGTCGGAGACGCTCGACGACGTGGGTGCGGTGGTGGCCGAGGTGGCCATGAAGCGGGCGGCCCGCTACGGGCGGGCGCCGGTCAAGCCCGACGTCGACCTCGCGGTGTCGATCTTCGGCTACGACGGCTCCGGCGATGCCGCGTGGGTGGCCAAGCGCGTGATGCTCGTGCTCGGTGCCGCGCACCACTACGACGTGCGCCGTTTCGCGGTCGATCTGGTACCAACGGTCCTGCTGGAGAACGTGCCCGCCGATCCTGCTGCGATCGCGACATGGCGCGGCGAGCGCGTCGGTGGCGGCGGCCACGGCCTGATTCACCGCAGACGGATGACGTTGGCGCTCACGAGGCGGGCCGCGTCGCTGCACAGCCAGGCGACCACTTCGGCGACGTCGGCGGGTGAGGCGACGTGGGTGTGGTCGCGGTCGCCGGCGACGAACGCGCGCACGTCGTCGGTGATCCAGCCGGTGTCGGTCACGGGCGGGTGCACGACGTTGGCGGTGATGCCGTAGGGCGCGAGCTCCACGGCTGCGGTCATCGTGTAGTGCGCCTGGGCGGCCTTGGCGGCGCCGTACGACGCCTCCTCCGGGAAGCCGTCCGGCCCGCTCGACGTCATGCCCACGATGCGGCCCCAGTTGGCACCCCGCGCCCGATGCCGGCGCGCGAACTCGGCGATCAGGAGCGCGGCGGCGCGCGCGTCGACGGCGAGGTTCGCGTCGATGGTGTGCGGCGTGACCGGCGCGAGGGCACGGCCGAGGCGGTCGGCGGCCGCGTCGGGCCGGAACGTGTCCTGGCGCCAGCTGCTCGCATTGTTCACCAGGATGTCGACCGCGTCGAGCTCGGCCTCGGCCGCGTCGAACAGCCGGGCCGGCGCGTCGACGTCGGCGAGATCGATCTCGATCGCGGCGGCACGCCCACCCGCCGCGACGATCGCGTCGACGATCGCGTCGGCGGTCGCGGCCCGCTGCCGCGCCGTACTCGGTCGGCAGTGCGGCGTCGTGCGCGTCGGCGAGGCGGAGGTAGGCGAGCATGACTCCGGCTCCACTCGCCGCGAGCGCCCGCGCCACAGCGGCGCCGATCCCGTGGTTCGCGCCCGTGACGAGCGCGACGTGGCCGGACAGCTCGTGCGCGGTGATGGGCCGACGTTACGGCTGCTCCTACGCTCGTGGTGTGACCCAATTCGAGCTGCCCGAGGAGATGGAGGAGCTGCGCACCGCGCTGCGCAAGCTTGCCGAGCACGAGATCGCGCCCCACGCCCGAGAGGTCGACGAGTCGGAGCAATACCCGTGGGCGTCGTGGCACGCGTGGCAGGCGGCCGGGTTCGCGGGGCTCCCGTTCCCCGAGGAGTACGGAGGGCAGGGCGGCGGTGTGCTCGCGCACGCGATCGCCGTCGAGGAAGTGGCGCGGGTGTGCGGCAGCTCCAGCCTGTTCGTGTTCATCTCGAAGCTCGGCATGACGGCGGTGCTCGACCACGCCTCCCCGGAGCTGCGGGCGCGGGTGGTGCCGCCGGTCGCGGCGGGCGAGCAGCAGGCGAGCTACTGCCTGTCGGAGCCGAACGCGGGGAGCGACGTCGCGTCGATGCAGACCCGTGCCGTGCGCGACGGCGAGCACTACGTGATCAACGGCACGAAGGCGTGGATCACGAACGCGGGCGTGTCGCACTACTACACCGTGTTCTGCAAGACCGACCCGGCGGCCGGGCATCGCGGCATCGAGCGCGTTCGTGGTGGAGGCCGGCACGCCGGGGTTCACCGTCGGCAAGCTCGAACAGAAGATGGGCATGCGCGGCTCGCCTACCGGCATGCTGCATTTCGACGACTGTGCCGTGCCCGCGTCGAACATTGTGGGGGAGGAGGGGCGCGGGTTCTACTACGCGATGGGCGCGCTCGATCGCTCACGGCCGCTCGTGGCCGCGCAGGCGCTCGGGCTCGCGCAGGGAGCGCTCGATCTTGCGGTGCAGTACACGCAGGACCGTTCGCAGTTCGGTAAGAAGATCGCCGACTTCCAGGGCATCCAGTTCATGCTCGCCGACATGGCGACGGCTGTCGACGCGGCCCGGCTGCTCGTGTACCGCGCGTGCACGCTGATCGACGAGGGCCTTCCCGGAACGGCGCGGGCCAGCTCGACGGCGAAGTTGTTCGCGTCCGATACCGCGATGCGCGTCACGACCGACGCGGTGCAGTTGCTCGGCGGCGTGGGGTACACGCGCGAGCTGCCGGCCGAGCGCATGATGCGCGACGCGAAAGTCACCCAGATCTACGAGGGCACCAGCCAGATCCAGCGCACCGTCATCGCCCGTCAACTCCTCGGCGGCGCGTAGCGCAGCGAGGCGATGATCGCGGCGTCGACCCGACCGTCGGCACCGAGGTCGAATTGGATGCCGTGGACGCCGTCGACGGTGATCACGACCGTGGTCGTCGGCGCCGCGAGGTCTGTCCATTCACGGAGGAGCCGGCCTCCGATCCGCACGGTCTGTGAAGGCGGAGGGTCGCCCGTGAAATTCGCGACCGTGCTGATGCGATCGATGCGCGTGCTCGCCACGCCGCCCGAGGTACCGAACGCTGGGCAGCTCGGAAACGGGCCGCGGTATTGACCGATGGTCACCGAGTGCGCCGGTGCACCGCGGCATGGCGTCATCCCACTCGCTTCGACGACCCGCCATGACCGAGGTACGAGAAACGAGACGCCGCGATCGACGATCGTGCGCCAGTTCGACGTTGCCGCTGGTTGCTTCGTCGACGAGAGGACCACCGTGCGTGCCGACGGCGCGAGCGAGCGCCAGACGCGCGAGGCATCGGCGCCATCCGAGACCGTGATCACCGCGCGCAGTGCCGGCACCTCGTACGTGCGCATCGTCACCGGCGCCGCGCTCGAGCCAGTCGGCGGCTGGATGCGGCTGACGCCCGTTGCCCACACCGGATAGCCGTTGATCGTCGCGGACGGCTCGCCGTTGGAAGCCGTCGAGACCGGCGTGCGGATCGAGACGAACTGCCCGGTGTGATCCGACGGTCGGTCCCGGAGGATGATCGTGCGGCCCACGCAGCGGCCTCCCGGTTGACAGCCGAAGATCGACGCCGGCGGTACCCAGACCCGTACCGCACCGACGTCGACCGGCACCCAGCCCTTCGGCACGTCGAGGCCGACGTGGGCCCGGAGTTGCGGCGACAGCGCGGCCACGCGATGGGGCGCCGTCGTCGGCTCCTCCGTCCGGACGGTGTGGCGGGCCGCACGGGCGCCCACCCACACGCCGACCGTGGCGAGCGCGACCGCGAGCACGCCGGCCGTCGCGGCCTGCAACCGTCGCCGCCGCTGGTGCCGGCGGGCGCGCGCGGTAACCCGGTCGAACTTCGGCGCCGGTGTGGGTGCGGCGGCGCGCAATCGTGCGCCGGCCGCGACGAGCTCATCCATGCTCGCTCCTCAGTGCTGCTTCGTTGTCGTCGTCGCGCAACGCGGCCGCGAGCCGGGCTCGCGCCTGGTGCAGGGTCGCAGCGACCGTCCCGCGACGTATCCGCATCGCCGCAGCGATGTCGGCCTCGGTGAGGTCGGCCACGTAGCGCAGCACGATCGCGGTCCGCTGCCGCTCGGGCAGCGATGCAACGAGTGCCCACAGCGCCACGTCGTCCCGTGCTGGCGCGGCGGCGCGCATCGACGCTGCCGCGGCAGCGTCGGCTTCGGCATGACGCCGGCGGCGGCCCCGCCGCAGGCTCGTGCGGAGCGCGTGGAGCGCCACCCGGTACGTCCAACCGCCCGGCGATGCCATCGCCGCCACGCGATCCCAGTGGAGGTACGCCCGGGCGAACGCCTCGTCGGTGGCGTCGGCCGCGGCGTCGGCATCACTGCAGAGCGCGTAGAGCGACGCGAACACGCGCTCGTGCTCCCGCTCGTACCACCCCACGAAACCGTCGACCACCACTGCCCTACAAGTCTGGACGATCGCCGAACGTGTAGTGGGACGGGCTACTCGCGGTGCACGTCACGCGGGTCCTTGTCGGTGCGCAGACCCATGAAGACCGGGTGGCGCATGGTGCCGGTGTCGGTCCACTCGGTGAAGCGCACCTCCGCCACGACCACCGGCTGCACGAAGTGCACGCCTCGTTCGATTGGCCCGGCGAAGGGCGACTCGTCGGTGGCGATGCGCGCGAACGCGCCGGCCAAGGCGTCGAGGTCGCGTTCGGCCAGTCCCGATCCCACCTTGCCGGCGTACAGCAGCTTGGCGTTGGCGCCTCCGCCGGTGGGGTAGTAGCCGACTGCGAGCGAGCCCACCCGGCCGGCGCGCCGGCCCAGCCCCTCCAGCCATCCGCCGAC
Source organism: uncultured Actinomycetes bacterium (assembly GCA_963716525.1). Lineage (GTDB taxonomy): Bacteria > Actinomycetota > Acidimicrobiia > IMCC26256 > PALSA-610 > JBBREP01. The sequence goes on along the minus strand of OY970315.1, from coordinate 4,303,330 downwards.
CACCATCTCCATGCGGTTCGTGCGCTTCACCTTCACCCATGCGCCGCTGCGGCGCCCGGGCTCGTAGCGCGAGTCGAGCCGCTTCGCCACCACACCCTCGAGCCCGTACTGCTCGGTGATGTCCCACATCGGCGCGGCGTCGCCCACAGCGTTCCCGGGCGCGTGCCACCCCGGCGGCAACCCGTGCGACGCGAGCGCCGCAAGCTCGGCGCGCCGCACGGTGTACGGCTCCTCGATGAGTGATCGGCCGTCGAGGTGCACGAGATCGAACACCATGTACGACGCGGGCACGCTCGCGGCGAGCTCGTCGATCTGGCGGCGGTTGTCGAGGTGCATGCGCGACTGCAGCAGCTGGAAGCTCGGCCGGCCCGTGTCGGGCTCCGTCGCGACGATCTCGCCGTCGAGCACGAGGCGGCGCGTGCCGAATGCGGCGCCGTGGACCAACTCGGGATAGCGGTGCGTCACCGGGAGGAGGCGCCGGTTGAACAGCTCGATCTCACCGCCGGCAACGGTGGCGACGGCGCGCACGCCGTCCCATTTCAGCTCCCATGCCCAGGCCGGCCCACTCGGTCGTATGGCCCGCGCGAACGCGAGCATCGGTGCGATCGGCTGCGGGCGAGCCATCGGACCAGTGTTACCCGCCCGCGGTTCAATACTTGGCGATGACCTCGTCGGCGAAGCGGGCGAGCGAGTCGACGCGTGTCGAGAGGTCGTCGGGGTCGCCGCCGTAGAAGTACCAGGGCACGGTCTGCAGCTCGGTGACGCCGATGTCGGCAAGGGCGCGGTAGCCGTCGAGGTCGAACGTGTCGATGCACAGCGAGTTGATCTCGAACTCGCCGCCCCCACCGCCCGGCGAGCTGCGCCCGAACTCCTTGCGATAGTGCGCCAGGCGCTCGACCGCGTGCTCGATCTCGGCCCGGGTGTTCTGCACGGAGATCCAGCCGTCGGCGAGGCGGGCCGCCCGCCGGAACGCAGGCTCGGAAAGCCCGCCGACGTGGATCTTCACCGGCGTGCTCGGCGCCGGCGAGATCATCAACGGACCGACGTCGTAGTAGGTGCCGTGGTACTCGACGAACTCGGGACCGTTCCCGGCGCACACGAGCTTGAGGATCTCGATCATCTCGTCGGCTCGCTTGCCGCGCGTGCGCATATCGGTGTGCGTCCACGCGAACTCCTCGGGGATCCACGACAGGCCCACGCCGAGGCTGACCCGGTCGTGCGACATGACCGCCATCGACGCGAGCTGCTTGGCCACGAGCAGCGGATCGCGGATCGCGAGCTTCACCACGTTCGTCGTGAAGCGGATCCGTTCGGTGACCGCAGCCATCGCGGCGATGCCCACGAACGGGTCGACGAACGGCGTGTCGGGCGCCCAAAAGCGCGAGCCGTCGGGCGAGTACGGGTACTGCGCGGTGACGTCACGCGGGTAGAAGACCGAGTCGGGCAGCGCGATCGTGTCGAAGCCGTTCGCCTCGGCCGCGCGGGCCATCGGGAGCAGGTGGTCGGCCGGGAACATGGGGAAGGGAACGGTCCAGCGCACGGCCGCCACCTTAGAGCGAAGATTAGAACCTGTTCCATTTCTCGTGTATCGTGCGCCGCCATGGAATTCGGACTCTTCAACAGCGGCTGCCTCCTTCCCGGCTACCGGCCCGGCGACCCGCTCCGTGAGCACCACCGGATGATGGACGAGGTCGCGTGGACCGTCGCCGCCGACAAGGCGGGCTTCAAGTACACGTGGGCCACCGAGCACCACTTCCTCACGGAGTACTCGCACCTGTCGGCGAACGAGGTGTTCCTCGGCTACCTCGCCGCGGCCACCGAGCGCATCCACATCGGATCCGGCATCTTCAACATCACGCCGCCGGTGAACCCGCCGGCGCGCGTGGCCGAGCGTGTGGCGATGCTCGACCATCTCTCGGAGGGTCGCTTCGAGTTCGGTATGGGCCGCGGCTCGTCGTCCACCGAGCAGAAGGGCTTCGGGATCGACGACCCCGAGCTGACGCGCGAGATGTTCGACGAGGTGATCGTCGAGTTCACCAAGATGTGGGCCGACGGCGAGTACGCCGGTCACGACGGTCGCTTCTTCTCGATGCCGCCGCGCAACGTGCTGCCGAAGCCGTACACGAACCCACACCCGCCCCTGTGGGTGGCCGCGGGATCGCCATCGACGTTCGAGAAGGCCGCCCAGATGGGGCTCGGCGTGCTGTGCTTCACGATGGCCTCGGTCGAGCAGCTCAAGCCGCTCATCGACTCCTACAAGAAGAACATCGAGAAGGCCGAGCCGGTCGGCGAGTACGTGAACAACAACATCATGGTCACCACGAACATGCTGTGTCTCGAGGACGGCCAGCGCGTGCGCGACATCGCGCTCGGTCTGCAGGGCGCGTATCACACGAGCCTGCTGTTCAAGTATCTCGACACGTTCCCGCGGCCGGCCGGTATCCCGGTGTGGCCCGACCTGATCCCCGAGGCGAGCGCGTCCGACATCGACAAGATGTGTGCGTCGTCGGCTTCGTGCTTCGGCACGCCCGACGAGGTCGAGCCGGCGGTGCAGAAGTTCGCCGATGCCGGGGTCGATCAGCTCGTGTTCGGCATGCTGTCCACCACGATGTCGCGTGAGGTCGCGTGCGAAGCCGTGACCACGTTCGGCAAGCACCTGCTGCCGCAGTTCGACAAGGACCCCGAGTTCTCGACGGCCACCCAGCGGGCCGCCCAGCCCCCCGCCCCAGCCTGACCATGCGTCGTTTGGGTACCAAATAGCGGTCCCAAACGACGCATGAGGGGTGTGGTCAGAAGGCGAGGACGCCGCGGGCGAGCTTGCCCTCGTGCATGTCGTGGCGCACGGTGTCGAATTCGCTGTGCGGGTAGACCGCGCTCACGAGCTCGTCGAGCAGCACCTTGCCCTGCTGGTACAGCTCGGCGATCTTCGGGAAGTCGTGGTGCGGGCGGGCGGTGCCGTAGCGGCAGCCGATCAACCCCCGGTCGATGTAGATGAACGACTCGAAGATCGGGGTCTCGAGCATCGCGGTCTGCGGCGGCACGCCCACGGCGACGGCCGTGCCGCCCCAGTCGAGCGACGCGAGCGCGTCGTGGAGCACCTTCGGCACGCCGCTGCACTCGAACGCCCAGTCGACGCCGCCGGGCCGGTAGATGCCCTTGCCGCCGGGGAGCAGCTCGCGGATGGCATCGCTCACCGACTCCACCTTCGTGGCGTCGATCCAGTCGGTGGCGCCGAACTGCATCGCCAGCGGCTCCTTCGATGCGAGCGCGTCGACCGCGATGATGCGCGCTGCGCCGGCGAGCCGCAGCGCCTGGATCGCGTTCAAGCCCACGCCGCCCACGCCGAACACGGCCGCGTTCTCGCCCGGCTGCACCTTCGCACGGTTGAGCACCGCGCCCATGCCGGTGATCACGCCGCAGCCGATGAGACACGCGGAGGTGAGCGGCACATCCTCGGGGATCTTCACGGCCTGCACCGCGTCGACGACGGTCACCTCGGCGAAGCACGACACCGCTGCGAAGTTGAACGTCGGCTGGCCCTTGTACGTGAACGGCTGGGTCCAGTTGCCGATCGACTGCCGGCAGCGGGTCGGCAGGCCCCGCGCGCACGCCGAGCAGCGGCCGCACGAGGCGAGCGTCGACAGCACGACGTGGTCGCCGGGCTTGACCGTCTTGACCGCGCTGCCCACCTCCTCGACGATGCCGGCACCCTCGTGGCCCATCGCGCACGGCGACGGGAACGGGATGGTGCCGTCGAGCACCGAGAGGTCGCTGTGGCACACGCCCGCGTTCACCATCCGCACGCTGACCTCGTGTGGTTGCGGCCCGCGCACCTCGAGCTCGTCGGTCACCTCGGCGACGCCGTCGCCCACGAACACGATCCCGCGCATGATGCCCAACTCCTCGCTGTCGGCTCTGTCGACCGACGCTACCCGCCGGGCTGTGCCGCGGTGCCGTCCACGCTTCTAAGGTGAGCGGCGTGAGCGACGTCACCGAGCGCACCATCGACCTGCTGGCCGGCGACTTCTACGTGCACGACCCCTACGCGACGTACGCGTGGATGCGCGAGCACGCGCCGGTGTACTGGGACGCCAGGAACGAGCTGTGGGGCATCTCGCGCTACGACGACGTCGTCGAGATCGAGAAGCGCAACGACATCTTCTCCAACGCCGACCCGGTGCACGGCTACCGCCCGAAGATGGGCGCCGACCCGTCGATCATCGGTCTCGACGATCCGCTCCATGCGGCCCGGCGCAAGATCGTCGCCCGCCGGTTCACGCCGCGTGCGGTCGGCAGCTGGGAGTCGCACGTGCGCGAGGTGGTCGTCGGTCTCCTCGACGACGCGCTCGCGAACGGCGGCGGCGACGTGGTGAGCGACCTCGCGGCGCCGCTACCCGCGATGATGATCGGGCTGCTGCTCGGTTTCCCCGACGAGATGTGGCCGAAGCTGATGGAGTGGTCGCAGCGCACGATCGCGCTCGGCGGCGGCCCTCGGTATCACGACGAGGCGGGCATCGTGGCGGCGATGGAGTTCGCGGCCGCGTGCAACGACTTGTACGAGACGAAGCGGGCCTGCCCGGTCGACGACGTCGTCTCGGTATGGACGAAGCTCTCGGAGGTCGGCGGGCAGCCGTTCGGGATCTCCGAGGTGATCTCCGACTGCCTGCTGCTCCTCGACGGCGGTGCGGAGACCACTCGCACGGTGATCGCGCGGATGCTGGTGGAGCTGAGCAGCCGGCCCGACGACGTGGCCGCGCTCCGAGCCGGCGGCGAGGCCGATCTCGTGTACGCGGTCGAGGAGATGATCCGCTACGTCACGCCGATCCACAACATGTGCCGCTGCGCCACCGTCGACTACGAGCTGCACGGCACCACGATCCGGGCCGGCGACCAGGTGCTGCTGATGTACTCGTCGGCGAACCGCGACCCGAAGCACTTCACCGAACCGGAGGCGCTGCACCTGGCCCGCACGCCGAACCACCACCTGGCGTTCGGGTTCGGCACCCACTTCTGCCTGGGCGCATCGCTCGCCCGCCTGGAGATCAAGATCTTCTTCGAGGAGCTCCTGCGCCGCACCGGCACCTGGCACATCGTCGACGGCTCGGTGGTCGAGATGCCGAACGCGTTCGTCTACGGCCTGCGCGCCGCCCAGATCACGTTTGAGTGACCGCCGGTGCGGCGGAGCGTCAGGGGACGTCGATCGGGGGGAGGTAGCGCTCGGGGTCGAGGAGCCCGGGGTCGCTCGCCATGTACGCATCCTGGTCGTCGTCGTCGACGAAGCCGGCGGCGAGGAGCATCGGCAATGCCGCGTGCTCGGACGGCACGAAGGTGCTGAGGTCGGTGGCACCGAGCTCGAGCGCGGCGCGCACCGTCGCCGCGACGGCACCACGCGCGTCGCCGGGCTGCCCCACCATCACCGGCGCAACCCGTGCGCCGTGCGGCTTCCACGGCACCCACCACTGCGGGTGCACGACCACGCTGTAGCCGATCGTGGCGCCGTCGCGCTGCAGCAGGAAGCAGCGCCAGCCGAGCCGGTCGCGCTCGTGCTCCAGGTCGACGCGCCGGTCACGGCCCGTCACCCGACGGTCGAGGTCGATCACGTCGTCGACGCTCGCGGCGACTGCCACGACGCCCTCCGCATCCAGCGCGTCGAGCGCGAGCGAGTCGTGCGACGCGTCCAGGTAGTGCAGGCTCCAACGCTCGACCATCCCGAAGGTGGCGTAGAGCGGGCGAGCCGCGGGGTGTGTCGAGGCGAAGGTGAACCGCCGGGGCGGGGCGTCGTCGAGCAGCCCGTGCAGCAGCGCCCGGCCGATCCCGCGTCCTTGTTGCGACGGCCGCACGAACAGGTCGGCGAGGTACACGACGCCCGACCGGGTGAGCGTCGCGCCGAAGGCAACGACGTTGCCGGCGTCCTCGGCCACGAGCAGCCGACCGGTGTGCAGCTCGTGCTCGTGCAGCGGCAGCACCGTGCCCGCGGCTGGAGGTGGGACGTCCCGCAGCCGGTTCGGTTCGCTCGACAGCCACACCTCGTGACAGGCGGGCAGGTCACGTTCGGTCGCCGGGCGAATCGTCGCGGCCATCGGCGTGCGAAACTAGGGCGATGGCCGACACGCCGCAGACGAACCGGGAACGTTGGCGCGCCGCCTACGACCGCAGCGTCCCCGCCGGCGCCGCGCCGGTCGAGACGATGGGCGGCATCCCGCTCGAACCGGTCTACGGTCCCGACGGCGGCGAGTTCCCCGGCCTCCCGCCGTACACGCGCGGCCCGTACGCGTCGATGTACCGCACGAAGCCGTGGACGATGCGGATGTTCGCCGGCTTCGGCACCGCGGTCGACACCAACGAGCGCTTCAAGGCGCTGATCGCGGCAGGCGGGCACGGGCTCTCGACCGCGTTCGACATGCCCACGCTCATGGGCCTCGATTCCGACGATCCGAAGTCGCTCGGCGAGGTCGGGCGCTGCGGTGTGGCGGTCGACACGATCGACGACGTCGCCGACCTCTATCGCGACATCGATCTCGGCGGGATCACCACGTCGATGACGATCAACGCACCGGCTGCGGTGCTGCTCGCGATGTTCGTGGCCAACGCCGAAGCGCACGGCGTGCCGAGGGCGAGGCTCGGTGGCACGCTGCAGAACGACATCCTGAAGGAGTACCAGGCCCAGAAGGAGTTCGTGTTCCCCCGCGCGAGTCGATGCGCCTGGTGCGCGACACCATCACGTTCTGCGCGGCCGAGATGCCCCGCTGGAACACGATCTCGATCTCCGGCTACCACATCCGCGAGGCCGGTTCGACTGCGCTCCAGGAGCTGGCGTTCACGCTCGCGAACGGCTTCGCGTACGTGGAGCTCGCCAGAGGCGCGGGCCTGGCGGTCGACGAGTTCGCGCCCCGCCTGTCGTTCTTCTTCAACGCCCACATCGACTTCTTCGAGGAGATCGCGAAGTACCGAGCCGCCCGACGCATCTGGTCGCGCTGGATGCGCGGGCGCTACGGCGCCACCGACGAGCGCAGTTGCGCGCTCCGCTTCCACGCCCAGACCGCTGGTGTGTCGCTCACCGCCGAGCAGCCCGAGGTCAACGTCGTGCGCACCGCGATCGAGGCGCTCGCCGCGGTGCTCGGCGGCACGCAGAGCCTGCACACGAACTCCATGGACGAGGCGCTGGCGCTCCCCGAGCGCGAAGGCGGCACGCATCGCCCTGCGCACCCAGCAGGTGATCGCGCACGAGACCGGTGCTGCTGCGGTGGCCGACCCGCTCGGCGGCTCCTACTTCGTCGAGGCGCTCACCGAGGAGATGGAGCGCAGGGCCGACGAGATCTTCACCCACATCGAGCAACTCGGGCACGGCTCGATGCTCGACGGTGTGATCGTGGGCATCGAGGAGGGCTGGTTCCAGAGCGAGATCGCCGACGCCGCGTACGACTTCGAGAAGGCCGTCAACCGCGGCGAGCGCGTCGTGGTGGGCGTGAACCGTTTCACCGAGGGCAACGAAGACGACGAGATCCCGCTCCTGCGCATCACCAACGAGGACGAACGCCGCCAGTGCGACCGGCTCGCGGCCGTCCGCCGGCAGCGCGACGGCGAGCTCGTGCACCGCCGGCTCGATACCCTGAAGACCGTCGCGGCCGACCACGAGCGCAACGTGATGCCGGCACTCGTCGAGGCTGTCGGTGCCCGCGCGACGGTCGGCGAGATCATGGCGACGCTCGCCGAGGTGTTCGGCCGCTACGTCGAGCACCCCAGAATCTGATGCGGCGCAGCTGATGGCGCGTGTGCTCGTGGCCAAGGTCGGCCTCGACGGTCACGACCGCGGTGTGAAGGTGGTGGCGCGCATCCTGCGCGATGCGGGCTTCGAGGTGGTGTACCTCGGCCTGTTCAACACGCCCGAGGGCGTCGCCGCCGCCGCTCGTGACGAGGACGTCGACGTGGTCGGGCTGTCGCTGCTGTCGGGCGCGCACCTCACGCTGGCCCCCGCAGTGGTCGACGCGCTGCGCGCGATCGAGCTCGATGTGCCCGTGGTCGTCGGCGGCATCGTGCCCGACGCCGACCGGCCCGACCTCGAAGCCGCCGGTGTCGCGGCCGTGCTCACGCCCGGTGCGTCGGCCGAGGAGATTGTCGCGACCGTTCGTGGTGTAGTCGCGGCGTAACATCGTCGATTCCATGTCCGGCGTCCGCGTCCGCTACTCACCCGCGCCCACGGGTGAGCTGCACGTCGGCAATGCGCGCACTGCGCTGTTCAACTTCCTGTACGCGCACCACACCGGCGGCGTGTTCCTGCTGCGCGTCGAGGACACCGACCTCGCACGCTCCACCCCCGAAGCGGTCGAGAACGTGTACCGCGCGCTGAGCTGGCTGGGTCTCCAGTGGGACGGCGAGCCGGTGTTGCAGTCGTCGCTCGCCGACGATCACCGTGCCGCGGCCCAGCGACTCACCGCGGAAGGTCACGCGTACGAGTGCTACTGCACCAAGGACGAGCTCGACGCCCGCAATGCGGCCGCGCAGGCAGCCGGCCGGCCACCCGGCTACGACGGCACATGCCGCGACCTCGACGAGCCCGCACGGGCCGCCCGCCGGGCAGAGGGGCGGCCGGTGTCGATCCGCTTCCGCACGCCCGACGAAGGTGAGAGCCGCTTCGTCGACATCGTGCGCGGCGAGGTGGTGGTGCCGTGGTCGACGATCTCGGACTTCGTGATCGTGCGGTCGGACGGCGCGCCGGTGTTCTTCCTCGCCAACGCGGTCGACGACATCGATATGGGCATCACGCACGTGATCCGCGGTGCCGATCTCCTCGACACCACGCACCGTGTGCTCGCGATCCGCCACGCGCTCGGCGTGCCCGACGATCCCTGGTACGCCCACTGCCCCCTGATCATCGGGCCGGGTGGCCACAAGCTCAGCAAGCGGCACGGCGCGGTCTCGGTGGAGGAGTACCGCGAGGCCGGCTACCTGCCGTCGGCGCTCGTGAACTATCTCGCGTTGCTCGGCTGGTCGCCGGGCGACGACCGCGAGGTGATGTCGGTCGATGCGCTCGTCAAGGGCTTCGACGTGGTCGACATCACACACGCGTCGGCCACGTTCGACGCCAAGAAGCTCGAGTGGATGAACGGAGAGCACATCCGCGCCATGGCTCCGGGCGACTTGGTGGCCGCGGTGCGCCCGTTCGCGAACGCACGCTACGGCGACCTGATCGACGCCGACCCGGAGGGCGAGCGCAAACTCGTCGAGGCTGTGGCCCTCGCGCAGCCGCGTGCGACCACGCTCGTGCAGATCGCCGAGCAGTGCCGCTTCCTGTTCACACCCGACGACGACCTCGAGATCGCTCCGGACTCGTGGACCAAGTTGGCGGGCACCGAGCGGGCCGGCGAGCTGCTCGACGCGGTGATCGCGCACGTTGCGCAGGCTGAGTGGACCGTCGATGCCATGGATCTCAAGGCCGTCGCCGAGGACGGCCTCGGACTCAAGGCGCGCAAGGTGCTCCCCGCGGTGTACGCAGCCATCGAGGGCGTGCATGCCGGCCTGCCGCTGTACGACTCGATCGTGCTGCTCGGTCGGGACTCCAGCCTCCGGCGGCTCCGTGACGCGCGGGAACGCCTCGATCGGACCTGATGGCCCGGCCGGTGCGCTGGATCGTCGGCGCGAGCGTCGCGGCGGTCGCGGCCGCCTTCGTCTACTGGGCCGTCATCTTCGTGATCGTCTGGCACGAATCGACCACCGACAGTCGCCGACCGTCCGACGCGATCATCGTGCTCGGTGCCGCGCAGTACAACGGCCGGCCGTCCGACGACCTCCGCGCCCGCCTCGACCACGCGCTCACGCTCTGGCGCGAGCACGTCGCGCCGACCATCGTCGTCACCGGGGGGAAGCAGCCCGGCGACCTCTACACCGAGGCAGCGACCGGCGCGATCTACCTGCATGCACACGGCGTCCCCGAGACCGCCATCCTGCGTGAGGTGCAGGGCCGGTCGTCGTGGGAGTCGCTCGAAGCCGCGTCGCGCTTCCTGCAGGTGCGCCATCTGCGCCACGTCACCCTGGTGTCGGACGCGTATCACTCGGCGCGCATCGACGACATCGCGGCCGACGTCGGCCTCGACCCGGTCACGTCGCCGACGCATTTCGTCCACGGCATCCACATCGTGCCGTACCTGTTGCGCGAGTCGGTGCGTGTGGCCGCGGGCCGGTTGCTCGGTTACGGGGTGCTGCAGCGACACGGCCGGGTCGGGAAGCTCGTGCCCGGACTCGCTATCATGGCTCTGCCTCCGCGCCGGTCGCGGCATGCGGCCAAGCTCGTTCGGGGGTAGTCCCATTCGGGGGTAGTTCAACTGGCGGAACGTCTGACTCTGGATCAGAAGGTTGGAGGTTCGAGTCCTCCCCCCGAGCCACCACGCAGAGCTCCACCGACACCAGCGCACCTCATCACCCGCAAGATTGCACTTCTGGCCCCGTCGTCTAGTGGCCAAGGACGCCGCCCTCTCAAGGCGGAAGCGGCGGTTCAAATCCGCTCGGGGCTGCTACTCCATCACTGGGCTTCGACCGCGAAGCGGCGCAAGCTCGTTCACGCGGCGGTGATGGGACTCGGAGTCGGTGCCGACGTCCTCGGCGCGCTCGCACGGGCGTGATGCCGCCGTCGAAGTCCGTGAGGTCGGAGACGTCGGAGTCTCTGACGGCGATGCCGCTGGCGAAGTCCCGACCACGCTGCTGCCGACAATGCTGTCGAGCGCCCGCATCGTTGGTCGCCCACGCGTTGTTGGTCGCCCGCGTTGTTGGTCGCCCGCATTGTTGGTCGCCCGCATTGTTGGTCGCCCGCATTGTTGGTCGCCCGCATTGCGCGCCCAACGCGTGACGCACACTCCATCATCGCACGACACGCGCGCGAAGTGGTGGATATCAGCGCACGCGGCACGCGAATTCCGCGCGTTTCGCCGCGCGAAATGCGCCTCTGGAGCGCGCGCGCACACACAATTCGCACGGTTGAGCAGCGCAAATGCTTGACCTTCGTTCCTGAATGCGTTGTGATGCACACGAACACGCAGTCGCATGCGCGCCCGTCGCGCACTCTCATGGAGCGTCAACGTGAACAAGGGTGAACTTGTCGACAAGATGGCCGAGACGAGTGGGCTGTCGAAGTCAGACGCAGAGGGCGCGTTGAACGCCTTCATCGAGATCATCGAGAATGCCGTCGCGAGTGGTGACAAGGTCACGTTGCCCGGCTTCGGCGCGTTCTCGCAGTCGGCCCGGTCCGAGCGCACGGCTCGGAACCCGCGCACGGGCGAGACGATGACCGTCCCAGCGACGAAGGTCGCGAAGTTCTCCGTCGGTGCGAAGTTCAAAGAGCGCGCCGCCGGTCGGTAAGACCCCAACCCGGGTAGGGGGCGGCCAGGATGGCCGCGGTGATCCCCGAAGTGGTGCAACAAGCAACATTCAGATGACCACGGAAAGGTGGTGACCGTGCCTCCGGCAAAGAAGGCAGCGAAACGAGCAGCCAAGAAGGCGCCGGCCAAGCGCGCGGCTAAGAAGCGGGTAGCGAAGAAGGCTCCCGCGAGGAAGGCTGCGAAGAAGGCTCCCGCCAAGAAGCGGGCTGCGAAGAAGACCACCGCGAAGAGGGCTCCGGCCAAGAAGCGTGTGGCCAAGAAGCGCACCGTGAAGCGGGCTGCGAAGAAGGCTCCCGCCAAGAAGCGGGCTGCGAAGAAGGCTCCCGCCAAGAAGCGGGCGACGAAGAAGCGCACCGTGAAGAAGGCGGCCGCGAGGAAGGCCCCTGCCAAGCGGCGTGTGGCCAAGAAGCGCGTTGTCAAGAAGCGTGCGGCCAAGAAGCGCTGACCGTCGTATCACGACGTAGAAGTTGTGCCCCGCTTCGGCGGGGCACAACTCGTTTGCGAGGCTGTTCAGAGCTCCAGGCGCTTGAAGCCTTCGACGAGGTCGGCACAGTCCGGGGGCGCGGCCTCACGCGCCCGGTCCTCGATGCGCTGGCGGAATGCCTCGATCTGCGTCGCCGGGTCGTCGTCGATGCGGTGCGTGGAGCGCCACTGGCTTCGATGCGCGAGCAACGCGTCGACCTTGGTATCGATCGTGGTGCCGATGCGCTCGACATGGTCGACGGTCGCGGCCTCGAAGAGCAGCAGCGCGTCGGGCCGGTGATGCGCCACGCCCTGCTCCGCGAAGAAGTGTGGATCACGCGCCGCGACGAGCGCGTCGATCGCGACGAATCCCGCGTGCCGGTGGTCGGGATGCAGCCGGTACGGCTTCCAGGGATCGTGGGTGAACACCACGCCGGGCCGGGTTCGCCGAACGATCTCGCAGATGCGTGCCCGTACCGTGCGGTCCTCGGTGAGCTCACCGTCGGTCTGGCCGAGAAAGTGCACCCCGGTGGCGCCGAGCACTCCGGCCGCGGCGCGCTGCTCCTCGACGCGAAGGGCCACGAGGGCTTCGAGATCGGCGTGGGGGTCCCACGTGCCCTTCGAGCCGTCGGTGAGCACGAGCACGTGCGTCTCGCAGCCGGCGCGGGCCCACTTGGCCAGCGTCGCGCCGCAACCGAACTCCACGTCGTCGGGGTGCGCGCCGATTGCCAGGGCACGGGCCGGCACCGGGAGGTCGACGGTGGGCACCGATGTCATCGCAGTGCCTCCCGCGCGGCAGCCGCGTCGAGGTCGGCGGGCACGTCGACGTCGAATCCGAGCAGGTCGTCGCGCAGGATGTGCACAGTGAGGCCGGCCGCGCCGGCGGCCTCGCAGTGCCGCGCGAACGAGCCCGCGCCGTAGGCGAAGGCGACATCGGCGTCGGTGGGCAGCGACAGCACGGGGGTGCCGTCGTCGTGCCGGTCGGGGACGATCATCGCGACGGGCGCGGCATCGGGCGCGGCGAGCCGCTCGAGTCCCCACACGAACGGCAGGTCGGCGTGGGCCACGACGACACGCGCCGCGCCGCACGCACGCGCCCACGTGCGACCGGCGTCGGCGGCGGCGTCGAGCGAACCCGGATCGTCGACCACCGTCGCGCCGCGACCGTGTGCCCACTCGACGACGTCGGCATCGGAGCTGACCACGACGAGCTCCATCGCGCCGGAGGCGTCGGCGACTCGATCGGCGAGACGCTGCGCCAGCACATGGCGTTCACCACCGTCGAGCCGGTGTGCGAGCCGCGCGAAGCCCCCGCGGAACGAGCGGATCGGCACGACCAGCACCGCCATGACCTGCGTATGCTACCGGCGATGGAGCTCGCCTACTCCTTGGCGCGCAACGTGCTCGCGCCGGGTCTGGCGCTCGGGTTGTGCTGGACCATCGAAGGCGTCGAGCACATCCCCACCGAGGGACCGGTGATCCTCGCGAGCAACCACACGTCGTATCTCGACCCGCTCGCGCTGGCGTGGGTGGCCGACAGCCGCCACCGCAAGGTGCGGTTCCTCGCCAAGGCCGAGCTGTTCGGAGCCCCCGGACTCGGTGCGCTGCTGCGGGCAACGCGCCAGATCCCCGTACAGCGCGGGAGCGCCAACGCGGTGCACGCGCTCGATTCGGCGGTGCAGTCGGTCCGCGGGGCGAGTGCATCGCGGTCTTCCCCGAGGGAACGATCTCGCTCGACCTCGACCCCATGCCGGGCAAGTCCGGCACGGCCCGGCTCGCCCACGCCACGCGCATGCCCGTCACGCCGGTTGGCCTGTGGGGGGCCCATCGCGTGATGTTCAAGGGCCGGCGCCCGAATCCCGAGCCGCTCGTCGCGGAGGTCGCGGTGGTCGGCGCGCCGGTCACGATCCCGCCCGGCGAAGCGGTGCGGGACGCCACCGATCGCATCATGGAAGCGATCTGCGCGTGTGTGCGCCGGGCCCGGACGATCTATCCGCAGCGCCCGCGCGCCGGCGACGAGTGGTGGTGGCGCGACCCCGACACGGCGGTCCTGCGCAGCTGCCGCCACACGGCGCCGACCGGCGAGTGACCGCGATGAAGGTCGCGGTGATCGGCGCCGGATCGTGGGGGACCGCGGTCGCCGGAATCGTCGCGGCGCACGCCGACGTGATGCTGTGGGCCCGGCGGCCCGAGCTGGCCGACGCGATCAACGCTCGCCACGAGAACACCGACTATCTGTCCGGCCTCGAGCTGCCCGAGGCGCTGCGGGCCACCGCGTCGCTCGAGGAAGCGTGCGCGGGCGCCGACGCGGTGGTGATGGGCGTGCCGTCGCACGGTTTCCGTGAGGTCATGCGCGCCGCGGCACCGTCGATCCGGTCCGACGCGGCCGTGCTGAGCCTTGCGAAGGGCATCGAGCAGGGCACGCTCGCGCGGATGACGGAAGTGATCGCCGACGTGCTCGCCGGCCACCGCACGGACCGCATCGGAGTGCTGTCGGGTCCGAACCTGGCGAAGGAGATCGTGCAGGGCCAGCCGGCGGCGACGGTGATCGCGATGACCGACCCGGAGACCGTGCAGCGGCTCCAAGCGGTGTTCATGACGCCGACCTTCCGCGTCTACACCAACCCCGACGTGGTCGGCTGCGAGATCGCGGGCGCGCTGAAGAACGTCGTCGCGATCGGCGTCGGCATCGCGCACGGTCTCGGTTACGGCGACAATGCCAAGGCCGCGCTGATCACACGCGGTCTCGCCGAGCTCGCGCGCCTCGGCGTCGCGATGGGCGGCGACCCGCTCACCTTCGCCGGGTTGGCGGGGATGGGCGATCTGATCGCCACGTGCAGCAGCCCGCAGAGCCGCAACCGCACCGTCGGCGTGGAGCTCGGCAAGGGCCGCACGCTCGACGAGATCGTGGCCGAGATGAAGATGGTGGCCGAAGGCGTGAAGAGTACCGCCGCGGTGAACGAGCTCGGCACGCGCTATTCGATCGAGCTCCCGGTCGCCGACTTCGTGGGCCGTGTCCTCTACTCCGGTGCGCACCCGGCCGATCTCGTCCCCGAGCTCATGCTGCGCAAGGCGACGTCCGAGCTCCACGGCATGAGGTGAGCGCGCCCGAGCAGGAGCGCGGCGTGACGATCGGCGTGCTCGACGCGCCGACGGTCGCCGTGGTGCGGCGAGACGGGGCGATCGAGCTGCCCGGCGCGCATGTCGCGCTCGGATGGTCGCTCTACACCGACGGGTGGCGCCCGCCGGCCGCCGGCGCGACCCGCCAGCACGCCATTGACGGGCTGCCGGTGGTCGAGACGCGGGTCGCAGTGCCGGGCGGTGACGTCGTGCACCGTGCGTACGCGGTCACCGGTCCGCCCGCGTGCGTGCTGATCGAGATCGAGAACGCGTCACCTGCGCCGGTCGCCGTCGCGCTGCGAGTGCGCGGCGCCGGCGCGCCGGCGGTCGGGTCGATCGTGCGGGCCGCGCCGGCCTGGCGCGAGCAGCATGCCGACGGTGACGTGACCTCGCTGGTGTGGCCCTTGCCGCACCGTGCGTCGGTCCGCGCGCTCGTGCCCCTCGCGCGTGCCGCGGCCGGCACGCGCGCCCCCTCCGGGCTCGACCCCCGCGCGCAACCGGCTTCGGGCGACGTGGCGCGCGGGTGGAAGGCAATTCTCGCACGGGGTGCCCTCCTCGACGTCGAGGACGAGGTGCTGCAGCGGGCGGTCGACGGCGCGCGGGCTGCGCTCCTGCTGCACGCCGGCCGCGACCGACCCCGGCCGACCGCCGACGACGCGATCGCGCTCGAGGACTGGGGGTTCGACACCGAGGCGGTCGCGGCGTGGCAACGGCTGGCGATGCGCGCGCGCAGGCACGCGAGCCGGCGGGTACCGATCCACGATGCCTGGTCGCTCGTACGCGCCGAGTTGGCCGCCGCGGCTGCGGGCGTCCCCGAGCATCCGGCGCGCTTCCTGCGTGCCGTGCGCGACGTGGTCCTTCGTGAGCTCGACGCGGCCGAGCCCACGCTTGCGCTCTTCCCCGGCTTCCCCGCGGAATGGCTCGGGCGCGCGGTGGCCGTGCACGACGCACCGACGCGTCACGGTCCGGTGTCGTGTGCGCTGCGCTGGCACGGCCCGCGCCCTGCGCTGCTGTGGAGCGCGCCACCGGGCGTCACGCTGCGCGTGCCCGCGCTCGATCCGGGCTGGTCGACCGATACGAGCGAAGGCGAGATGTTGCTCGCCTCACCGCCCGATCAGCTGCTGCGGCTCGCGACGGCGCCGCGTGAGGGCGATGCCGTCACCGACCCCGGCTCGTTCACCTGACGCCGACTCGGCCTCTGCTCAACGAACGTGCGCGAGCTTGCGCGCGAGACCGACGCGGTCGAGGTAGCCCTGGTCGACCGCGGCTGCGAAGGGATGCGCGCCGTCCACGAGCGCGGCGTTCTGGCCGCACGGTGGTGCTGGATCCTGCAGCGCCATGTCGATGTCGAAGTGCAGTGCCGGATCGAACGCGGCCTTTGAGAGGGAACGGCCGAGGTTCTTGGCGTGGCGGTCGTGTGCGGTCAGCCACCACGGGTGCTTGGGGTCGCCGCCCGTGCCGTAGGCCGGTGCCCCGAGGAAGCGCCACTCCAGGAAGCGCAGCACCGAGGAGTGGTCGTACTGCGCGTGGTCGGCGTAGTTCCGCAGCGCGTACGGCGACACGATGAAGTTCGGGATGCGGAAGCCGCACTGGCCGAAGTTGTTCTCGTCGATCGGGCTGCTGCGGGCGTCGGGCACGATGGGTGGCGCGACGTGGTCGAAGAAGCCGCCCCACTCGTCGTAGTTGACGATCAGCAGGCTTCTCTGCCACAGATCCGACTGCACGAGCGTTCGCACCACGTCACGGATGAACTGCTGGCCGGCGCGGGGGTCGGCCAGCGGATGGTCGTCGTTCTCGAGGGCGCCGAGGAAGTACGGCTCCACGTAGGACACCGACGGGAGCCGGCCCGCGCCGGCGTCGGTCTTGAAGTCGTCGTAGGTACGGAGGTAGGGCAGTACTCGATTGCCCCAGAGCACGAACGTCGGAAAGTCCGACGCGTAGTCGGCAACGCTCACGCCGGCCGTGTGGAGCCGGTCGAAAATCGCCGGCCACTGGAACCCGCCCTCGGCGAGGGGCAGGTAGTTGTCCTTGTGGCCACCCGATTGCGCCGACAGGTGATATTCGCGGTTCGGGTAGGTGGGGCCGAGCACCGATGCGTGCCAGCGGTCGCAGATCGTGAAGCGGCGCGCGAGCGCCTGGTAGATCGGGAGGTCGAACTCGCGGAAGTAGCAGAGCGCGAGCTCGTCGTTGCCGCTGCCCGCGGCGAGGAAGCCGTGGTCGCGTTCGGCGCGCCCGGCGTCCCAGCCATGTCCGGGATCGTTGTGCCCGCAGCCCTCCCACACGTTGCCCGGTCCCGCGAGCACCCGGTGCGGCGCCGTCTTCACGCGCGTGCCGTCCGGCGCGCTGTAGGTCTGGTTGATGTTGCCGAGTACCGCGAAGCTCTTGCCGTAGCGGGATCGCCCCTCGCGCCAGTAGCTCCAGTCGCGACCGAGCCATCCGAGGTACGAGTCGAAGCTGCGGTTCTCCATCATCACGACGACCACGTGGTCGATGCCCGACTCGCCGGGCGCGCCGTCGAGGATGCTCCCGTACTTCGTGGCCCGCTCCACCTCCGAGGCGAACGCGCCCTGGGCGGCGGAGACTGCCGTGCCGCCGACCGCTCCGGCCGCGGCGAGCTGCGCGCCGAGCTTCAGGAATCCACGTCGATCCATGTGCCGCCCTCCGATCTCACCGCGATCCTGCCGTGCTGCACCTTGGTCTGCCAAGTGCGGATCGTCCCCTTCGGGTCGGCCCGGCCCGCCTCGTTGCGTTTGAACACGTTGCCGTCGCACGCGATCGACCAGCCGTGCGCCGCGCAGACCAACTCGTCGCCGTGCACCTGGCCTTCGGTGAGATCCTCGTCGAGGTGGGGGCAGCGGCGCTGGTGTGCGCAGATCGTGCCCCGGGCGCTGCGCCACACCACGAGCTCCTCCCCGTCGACGACGAGCGCGGTGATCCTGGTGTCGCGCATCCCTGTATCCTCCCGCACCAGCCGAGCTTCCGCGAGACTGGTATCCCCGTTGCGCGGCGAGGGAAGCCCACCGGCCCGTGAGCGAAGCGAACATGAGGTAACAGATGGCCACCTTCGCGATGTTGTCGACGCTCGGTCCCGACGGCTGGGAGACGCTGCGCCGCCATCCCGAACGCATCCATCAGGTGCGCAGCGAGGTGGAGGCGATCGGTTTGAAGGTGGTCGCGCAGTACGCCCTCATGGGCCAGTACGACTTCCTCAACATCATCGAGGCCCCCGACGAGCACACGATGGCGCGCGCCGCGATCATGCTCGCGGCGCGCGGCACGATGCGCACCACCACGCTCGCCGCGATCCCGGTCGACGATCTCGTCGCGATGCTCGCCGAGGACAAGGAGTCGGCGCGCTGACCCGCGTGCGCCACTAGACCCACCAGGTCTGGCGGCGGCGCTCCTCACGCAGATCGTCGGCGGTGAACTGTGCGGGCAGGAGGTTGCCGTCGGAGCGGCGGCGGAGGCGGTAATGGGGCGGCGGCGGATCGCTCTCGACTGCAGCGATCTCGAACCCACGCGACCAACGAGCGTCGAAACGGTTCCTGACCTCGACGTGTGTGCCCGGCCTCATCCCGTCCCAGCGTACGCCGCGAGATGCCGCTACCGTCAGCGCCGGCGAGCGTCCGCGAGGCGGGCAGTGCGCGGCATCGAGGGAAGGCCCACCGGCCCGTGAGCGAAGCGAACAAGAGGTAAGCGATGCAGCACGGGCCGTTCCCCACTCTGCGCCTCGAACGCAAGCTGTGGGCGGCGGGCGCCGGCACGGTCGTCGGCATCGACGAGGTCGGCCGCGGCTCGTGGGCCGGTCCGGTGACGGTCGCCGCGGTCGTCACACCCGATTGCCATCTGCCCGGTGTCCGCGACTCGAAGATGCTCACGGCCGACGAGCGCGTCGCGGCGGCGCGCCGCGTCGCGGGTTGGGCGCTGGGCATCGGTGTCGGGCACGCCTCCCATTCGGAGTGCGACGGGTTCGGGATGACCGAGGCGCTGCGACTCGCCGCGAACCGGGCGCTCGAGCACCTGTGCGCGCAGGGCTTCCGACCCGACCGCATCGTGCTCGACGGCAACCATGACTACCTCGGCCGTCCCGGCGTGGTGCAGACCGTGATCAAGGGCGACCAGACCGTGCTGTCGGTGGCGGCCGCCTCGGTGGTGGCCAAGGTCACCCGCGACGCGCTCATGGCCGAGGAGTCCGAGCACTACCCGCACTACGGCTTCGAGTCGAACCGCGGCTATCCCGCTCCCGTCCACCGCTGCGCGCTCGCGGCCTACGGACCGTGCCGCGATCCACCGGCGTTCGTGGGTGTTCATGGACGGACTGCTCTGGCGGTCGCTCAAGTTCGAGCGCCAACCACAGCTCTTCTAGCGCCCCGCGGGCGTAGGCTCGGCTGATGGTCGCGGTGTTTCCCGGTGCGGTCGACGACGCCGAGCTTCGTCCGTCAAGCCCTCGAGGCCGACCCCGACGTCGTGCTCGATGACGCGGTGCCGTTCGCGAGCGTGGTGACAACCGCTTCGGAGAGCGCGCTGCCGGAGTGGTACATGGCGGCACCGATGCACCGGGCCCGTCCCGTTCGAGGTTGGCGGCGACACGCAATCGTGCTGATCGTCGTGTCGTTCCTTGCCATCGACGCCTACGGGCTGTGCAACACCTACGGCGATCTCTCATCACGAACGGTGCAAGTCCGTACTCACACCGCGCCCTGAGCGATCCGATCCGGCCGGCGCCGCCGTCAGCCGGGCCGACTGCCAAGAAACGCCACGCGAGGAATCCCGCGCCACGGTCAGGGACGCGGCGGGTAGTGCAGCGAAGCGAGTAGCTGACCGTGCAGACGGGCGTTCGAGTAGAGGCCGCCGCCCTGATCGCTCGAACGTCCACCGGCTCGATCGGTGAAGCGGCCGCCGGCTTCCTCGACGATGAGCACCCACGGCGCGTGGTCCCAGATATGGCAGCACTCGGCCAGGAAGCCATCGATCTCGCCCCGAACGAGCTCGACCAGCGGGAGGGGGCTCGCCGGGGCGCGAGCCGCGCTCGGTGGGAGACGAGCCCTGGACTCGTCGTCCAGAGCATCGAACACGGCATCGGCGAGCGTCGACGTCGTGCTCACCTCGAGGCGCCGCGTGTTGCGTTCTTCGCGAGGCCAGGACGACTCGAACGAACCCGCACCTCGGGTCGCCCACCAACAGCGCCGCAGCGCGGGAGAGGTGACGAGCGCGACCTCCGTGGTCCCGTGCACCTCCAGAGCAATGTGGATGCGCAGTTCGGATCACCCCGGCTGAAGTACGCGGTGCCATCGATCGGGTCGAGGATCCAGATCCGTTCAGACTCACCGGACTCGCCGAGCCGGCCAAGCTCCTCGCCGAGGAACGCATCGTGGGGCCGGGCCTCCGACAACGTCTCCCGGAGCAAGCGCTCGACGGCATGGTCGGCCTCGGTGACCGGTGTGCCGTCGGCCTTCAGCGTCGCCGAGACGCCAGACTCGAAGTGAGCGAGCGCGAGTTCCGCGGCGAGGTCCGCGGTGTCGAACGCGAGTTGGAGATCGGCAACGCGGTCCATCGCGGCCGACGCTACCGAGCATGCCCTGCCCTCGAAGTGCCGCTGAGGCACGCGCCAGCGCGGAGGGCGGAGCGATCCTGGGGGCGTCGAGCCCGGTAGGGTTCGGGGCCCATGGGACAGACACTCACCGTCACGGTCACCGAGGGTGCGCGGCCGGAGGTTCGTCACTTCGCGACCGACCGCTCGATCACGGGCATGGCCATCGAGCGCTTCCCCGACGCGGATGCCGCGGCGCGTGAGACCAAGCCGGCGAACGTGCTCGCCCGCCGGCTGTTCGAGCTCGGCGTGCGGAGCGTCGCCGTCTACTCGAACACGGTGACGGTCGAGGCCGACGCGGGCGCGTGGGGCACGCTCGAGCCGAAGGTCCGGCACCTGATCGAGCACCTGTTCCACTACTACGGCGACGACGCCGGCTGGTCGGTGGAGGCGCTCGAGCCCTACGGCATCCACCGCACCCCCTCGCCGGTCCAGTAATCCGCTTTCCTGCCGAACACACGTTCGGTAGGCTCGGGCTCGTGCGTGCGGAGCTCGACAGGCTCGACGGGTTGGGCGCGCGGGTCGGCGCGGTGCAGCTGGCCGGCGAGCGCCGGCTCGCGGTCGGTGGCGCGCTCGGCGCGCTGCTACCCGGCGGCGTGCAGCGGGGGAGCGTGGTCACCGTCGGCGGCCGCACCGGTGCCGGCGTCACCCGCGCCGCGTTCGAGCTGGCCGCGTCGGTGACGGCCGCAGGTGAGTGGGTCGCGTTCGTCGACGGCAGCACACTCGGGCTCGCGGCCGCAGCCGAGATCGGTGTCGAGCTGGAGCGCTGCGCCGTGGTGCACGACGTGCCCGATGGCCGCTGGCCGGTCGTGGTCGGCGCGTTGCTCGACGGCATGACGATGGTCAGCGCGGTAGTGCCGCCGCGCCTCGCGCTCGGCGACGCGCGCCGTCTCCTCGCCCGGGCCCGGGAGCGGCGCGCGGTGCTCGTGGCGCTCGAGGCCGCGCCGCTCGCGCCGCGGGTACGTGGCCGGCCGAAGCCGCACTGCGCGTGCACGTGCACGGCACGAGCTGGCACGGTCTCGACGCGGGTTGCGGCCCGCTCACGTCGGGCACGGCGCGCATCGAAGTCGAGGGCAGAGGTGCCGCGAGCGGGGGTGGAGCACGCTTGGCGCGGGCGGGATGACCATCGCCACCACGACCACCACGACCACCACGACCACTACGACCGACCACCACGACGACGCGCACCTGTTGCGTGCAGTGCGTCGACTGGCCGGTCGTGGTCGCGCGCTTCGCCGACCCGTCGTTGTGCGGTGTGCCCGTCGTGGTGCGCGAGCGCGCAGGGGCGCGTGACGTCGTGCGCGCCGCGTCGACGGAAGCGAGAGCCGAAGGGGTGCGCGCCGGCATGCGTCGCCGCGAGGCCGAGGCGTGCTGCGGCGACGCGGTGGTGCTCGACGCCGACCCCGGGGCCGAGGCTCGTGCATTCGAGGCGATCGCCCGAGCGGTGGAGGCGTTCACGCCGCGCGTCGAGCTCCACGAGCCGGGCCGGCTCGCCTTCCCCACCCGCGGCCCGTCGCGCTACTTCGGCGGCGACGACGCGCTCGCGGCCAAGGTGCTCGAAGCGGTGGCCGGCACGGTTGGCGATGCCGGCCGAACGTCCATGCCGGCACGTGTGGGCATCGCCGACGGCCGGTTCGCGGCGCGGCTCGCGGCGCGGGTGGCGAACCCCGTTGCA
Source organism: uncultured Actinomycetes bacterium (assembly GCA_963716525.1). Classification (GTDB taxonomy): domain Bacteria; phylum Actinomycetota; class Acidimicrobiia; order IMCC26256; family PALSA-610; genus JBBREP01. The sequence continues at coordinate 4,281,114 of OY970315.1, read as the reverse complement.
GTCGTCGCACCGGGTGCAAGCGCGGCCTTCCTCGCGCCCTACCCGGTGCGTGCGCTCGGCGATCCCGAGCTTGGCGCGCTGCTGGAACGGCTCGGCCTCCCCACGCTCGGTGCCTTCGCGGGGCTCGACGCCCCGGCGGTGCTCGCCCGCTTCGGCCGCGACGGCGCCCGTCTGCACAAGCTCGCGTGCGGGCACGACCCTTCTCCCACCGCACTCGACGCAGTGCCGTCCGACACGATCTTCGCGATGGAGCTCGATCCGCCCGCGGCCCGTCTCGACACCGCCGCGTTCGCCGCCAAGGCGCTCGCCGATCAGCTCGTGGCCGTACTCGACCGGCGCGGCCTCGCGTGCACCCGGGTGCTGATCGAGGCCGAGACCGAGCACGGCGAACGTCTCGCGCGAGCTGGTGGCACGACGACGGTTTCCGCCCCGCGGTGCTCGCCGAGCGGATGCGATGGCAGCTCGAAGGGTGGCTCGCCGCCAATGCACCACATGTCGACGACGGCGACATCCGCGCGCACCAGGACATGATCGGCCTCGCCGAGAGCGGGCTCGCCCCATCGGTGCGGGGCACCACCGGCGCGCTCACCCGGTTGACGCTGGCGCCCGAAGTCGTCGTGCCCGTTCCCGCGCGCCAGCTCGGCTTCTTCAGCGGCGATCCGGCGGCGGCGGCGCGCGCCGACCGGTGCCTCGCCGCGTGCAGGGCATGCTCGGCTTCGATCGGGTCGGCACGTTCGTGTCGCAGGGCGGGCGTACGCCGCGCGAGCGCGTCGCCTTCGTGCCGTGGGGTGAGCCGCGCCTGGCCGACCGGCCACTCGTGCAGCAGGGCGAGGCGGTCGCGTGGCCGGGAGCGTGGCCGTCACCGTCGCCGGCGCGCGTGTTCGCCCCCGGGCTTGGAGCGGCGCTGCTCGACGAGCACGATTCGCCGGTGCAGGTCTCCGGCCGGGGCGAGGCGAGCGCGCCACCCCGCCGGATCCGCTGCGACGCGCTGTTCGGCCGCGACCGCACCGTCGACGTCGTCGCGTGGGCCGGGCCGTGGCCGAGCGACGTCCGCTGGTGGGACGCCGGCGCGCACCGGCGCGGCGCGCACTGGCAGCTCCTGGTGGAGACGGACCACGGTGTGATCGCCTGCTGGGCGACGTCGAGCGCCGCGCGGGCGACCGTCGACGCCGTCTACGACTGACGCCCCCGTGCGCCCCGCGCCGCCCACGCGCCTCCCCGTTGTCCCATCAGGGGCCAAGAAATTGGCTCCGGATGGGACAACGGCGGGGTCAGATCGTCTGCAGGAACTTGCCGGCGCGCTCGACGCCTTCGGCGTCGCTGAGCGGCATGTTGTACATGAGCGTGTCGAGGCCCGCGTCGTGCAGTGCGCCGATCTTGTCGGTGAGCTCTGACTCGATGCCGACGTCGAACGCGGCTTCGGGATCGTCGGGCGCGATCGACCGCACGAACGCGCGCATCTCGTCGGCCTGGGCGTCGCTGTCGCACACGAACAAGCTCGCGAGTCGCGTGCGGCCGATCTGCGCGGGATCGCGACCAACTGTCGCACAGTGGGCGTCGATCACACCGTTGAGCCGGCGCACTTCGGCCGGGCCGCCATGGATGTTGCACAGGTCGGCGTACTGCGCGACGAGCTTCAACGTGCGCTTCTCACCGCTACCCCCGACCATGATCGGAATGTCGCCGCGCAACGGTCGCGGGACGTTGCGGGCCTCATTCGTGCGGTAGTAACGACCGTCGAAGCTCGACGTCTCTTGCGTGAACATCGCCCGGCAGATCTGCAGTGCTTCTTCGAGCCGGTCGAGCCGTTCCTTCGCGGCCGGGAAGTCGACACCGAGCCCGATGTGCTCCTCGTCGTGCCACGCCGCGCCGATCCCGAGGATCGCGCGACCGCCGCTGATGATGTCGACGGTGGTCACCTCTTTGGCGAGCAACGCCGGATTGCGATAGGTCACGCCGGTCACGAGCGTGCCGAGCTTCACGCGACTCGTGCGGGCTGCGAGCGCGCCGAGCAACGTGTAACCCTCGAGCATCGGCTGGCTCGATCCGCCGAGCGCGGGTAGCTGGTAGAAGTGATCCATCACCCACACCGACTCGAAGCCGCTCGACTCGGCGGCCTGTACGCGGGCGAGCGCGCCGTCGAAGAGCTGCTCGTCAGGTGTGCCGTAGGTGAAGTTGGGGAGCTGGAAGCCGAACGTCAATCCCGTCATGGCGGCAAGCTAACCGGAGGCGCGGGCGATGTAGTCGTCGCAGATTTCGATGAGGCGTGCGCGGCCGAAGCTCGGCTCGTGCCCGCCGTGCACGGCGACGACCGGTAGCGCGCGCAGTCGCTCCATGGTGCGCACGTAGTCGTCGGTGTCGGAGTCATCGAGCTGGTCGAGCAGCAGGCTGCCGTCGAGCGCGCGGTCGACGAGGCCGCGTAGCGGCGCGATCCGGGAGCACACGAACCACGGATCATCGATGGGAAGATCGAGCATGTCAGAGCTCGCTATCGAAGGCTTCGATGCGAGCGACGAAGCGATCAGGGTCGACGAGATGTGGGTAGTGGCCGTGGTCGGGCCACGCCTCGTAGGTCGCCTGCGGCACCCGCGCCGTGAGCCATTCCTCGTAGGCGGGCGCGTCCATACCGTGCAGCGAGAGGTAGGGGAGCGTGATGGCCCGCGCGAGCCCATCGGTGAGCGCGGCGAGTTCGTCGGCGTTCGTCGTGAGCACGACGTCCCACACGCCGAGTACCACGTCCTGGTCGGGGCTCGACACCGTGTTCAGTCGTGCCCGCTCCGACTCCGGTAGCGGTCCGTCGAGCATCGCGAACATCTGCTCGATCACGCCGCCGAACTCCTCGGGCGTGCCCCGCAGCGCGGGCTCGACCGTGGCGAGCACGTCCTTGAAGCCACTCGTCTCGAGTGGCTGGTCGACGTTCACGATGCCGCGGGCGGGGTAGCCCGCGGCGGCGTACGCGCTCACGACCATGCCACCGAGCGAGTGACCCACCACGAGCGCGTCGTCCACGCCGACTGCCCGCAGCACCGCGTCGAGGTCGCTCGCCATCGTGAACACGTCGTACGGCGGCCGCCGCTCGGACTCGCCGTGGCCCCGCAGGTCGACGGTGACCACCTGGCGTCCCGGTGCGAGCCGTGCAATCACGGGGTCCCACGCCGCCGAGCACTCGGTGATGCCGTGCACGAGCACGATCACGTCGCTGAACACCTCGTCGCCGATCATCTCGTAGGCGAGCGTCGCCCCGTCGGCCGCGGTCGTAGTCGCCATCGGCGGCACCCTACCGACGCCTCATGCGTCGTTTGGGACCGCTATTTGGTACCCAAACGACGCATGGGGGTGAGGGGGTTGGGGTGTGGGTGGCCCTTGGAGGAGCGAACAGGCGTTCGCTACCCTCGAACTTGTGTACGCGGAGTTGCACTGCCATTCCAACTTCTCGTTCCTCGACGGGGCGAGCCATCCTCACGAGCTGGTCGAGGAGGCGGTGCGGCTCGGGCTCTGCGGGCTGGCCCTCACCGACCACGACGGCTTCTACGGCGTGGTCCGCTTGGCCGAGGCGGCACGGCCGCTCGGCCTGCCCACCGTGTTCGGCGCCGAGCTCACGCTGGGTGCCACGAAGCCGGGTAACGGGCGAGCCGATCCGGCCGGTCACCACGTGGTCGTGCTCGCGCGCGGGCCGTCGGGCTACGCGGCGCTTGCCCGCGCCGTCAGCCGGGCTCAGCTGCGCGGCGAGAAGGGCGCGCCCCGCCTCCAGCTCGCTGAGCTGGCCGGCGAGCTGCGCGGCACGCGCAACCTCATCCTCACCGGTTGCCGCAAGGGCGCGGTGCCGGCGGCGCTCGCGCGTGACGGCCCGGGCGCGCGGCGCGCCGCGTGCTCGACGAGCTGACCGCGGCGTTCGGCCGCGAGCAGGTGCTCGTGGAGCTCTGGGACCACGGCGACCCGCTCGACCGGCATCGCAACGACGCACTCGCGCGCATCGCGGTGGCGGCGAACGTCGAGGTGGTCGCCACCAACAACGTGCACTACGCCACCACCGCGCAACGCCCGCTCTACTGCGCGCTCGCCGCGGTGCGCGCCGGACGCAGCCTCGACGAGATGGACGGCTGGCTGCCGGCGAGCCCGCTCGCGCACCTGCGCAGCGCGCACGAGCAGCTCCGGCGCTTCGCGCGCTGGCCCGGTGCGGTGGAACGCACCGTCGACATCGCGCGTGACTGCGCGTTCGACCTGCGGCTCGCGGCGCCGAACCTTCCCGACTACCCGGTGCCCGGCGGTCACACCGAGATGAGCTGGCTGCGCGAGCTCGTGCGGCGCGGCGCGGCCGTCTACTACCCGCCGTCGCACAGCCATTACGAGCAGGCCGTGCGCCAGATCGAGCACGAGCTCGCGGTGGTCGACGAGCTCGGCTTTGCCGGCTACTTCCTGCTGCTGCACGACATCGTGCAGTTCTGCGCCACGCACGACATCTACTGCCAGGGGCGGGGGAGCAGCGCGAACAGCGCGGTCTGCTACGCGCTCGGCGTCACCAAGGCCGACGCGGTCGCGCTCGGCCTCCTGTTCGAGCGGTTCCTGTCGCCCGAACGTGACGGTCCACCCGACATCGACCTCGACATCGAGCATCAGCGGCGTGAGGAGGTGATCCAGTACATCTACGACCGCTACGGCCGCGAGCGCGCCGCGCAGGTGGCGAACGTGATCACGTACCGGCCGAAGAGCGCGTTGCGCGAGATGGCGAAGGTCGCGGGTGTCGCGCCGGGCCAGGCCGACGCGCTCGGCAAGTGGGTCGATCGTTGGAGCTCGTCGGCGAGCGCGTTCGACGAGATCGCGCACGGCGCCACCACCATCAACCGGGCCGGGACGAGCACCGACGAGCAGCAGACCACGCGCGTGCCCGCGATCCCGCCGCTCGCGCTCGACCTCGCCGCGCAGGTGCTCGACTACCCGCGCCATCTCGGCATCCATTCGGGCGGCATGGTGATGGCCGACCGGCCGCTCATCGAGTTCTGCCCGGTCGAGTGGGCACGCATGGAGGGCCGCAGCGTGCTGCAGTGGGACAAGGACGACTGTGCCGCGGCCGGTCTGGTGAAGTTCGACCTGCTCGGCCTCGGGATGCTCACGATGCTGCACCTCGCGATCGATCTGATCCGGGAGAGCGAGGGCATCGAGATCGATCTGGCGACGATCCCGCAGGACGAGCACGTCTACGACCTGCTGTGCGCGGCCGACACGGTGGGCGTGTTCCAGGTGGAGAGCCGCGCCCAGATGGCCACGCTGCCGCGGCTGCGTCCCCGCCGCTTCTACGACCTCGTGATCGAGGTGGCGCTGATTCGGCCCGGCCCGATCCAGGGCGGTTCCGTGCACCCGTACCTGCGCCGGCGCAACGGCGAGGAGCCGGTCACGTACCCGCACCCGCTGCTCGAGCCGTGCCTGGCGAAGACGCTCGGGGTGCCGCTGTTCCAGGAGCAGCTCATGCAGATGGCGATCGACGTGGCCGGCTTCACGCCGGCCGAGAGCGACCAGCTGCGCCAGGCGATGAGCTCGAAGCGCTCACACCAGCGGATGGCACGCATGCGGCAGCGGCTGATGGACGGCATGGCCGAGCGCGGCATCACCGGCGCGACCGCCGACGAGATCGCCACGAAGCTCGAAGCGTTCGCGAACTTCGGCTTCCCCGAGAGCCACTCGGTGAGCTTCGCCTACCTCGTGTACGCGAGCAGCTGGATCAAGTACCACTATCCGGCCGCGTTCGCGGCCGCGCTGCTCAACGCGCAGCCGATGGGCTTCTACTCGCCGCATTCGATCGTGCGCGACGCCCGCCGCCACGGCGTGATGGTGCTCGGGCCCGACATCAACGCGTCGCGGCGCGACGCCACGCTCGAACCGCGCCCGCCGCACGATCCGATCGGCGAGCCGTTGCCGGGTCATCACGGGGAGCGCAGCGTGCACTCGGTGCGGCTCGGTTTGCGCAGCGTGCGCGGCCTGCACGACGCCTTCCTCGACCATGTCGACGACGAGCGAGAGGAACAACCGTTCCGCGACATCGAGGACTTCGTGCGCCGGACCGGCGCCACGGTCGACGCGCTCGAGACGCTCGCCGCCGCGGGCGCGTTCGAGCACTGCTTCGGGCTCGGTCGCCGGCGCGCGCTGTGGGCCGCCGGCGCGCTCCGCAACGCGCGGCCCGAGGTGCACCGCGACGGCACGATCACCCAGACCCTGCCGGGCCTGCTGCCCGGCCTCGACGTGCCGCAGTTGCCGGGCATGAGCGACGCCGACGAGGTGGCGTCGGATCTGTGGGCCATGGGGCTCACCGTGGGCAAGCACCCCACCGAGTTCGCGCGCGAGGAGCTCACGCGCCAGGGCGTGGTGAGCGCAGCCGCGCTGCGCATGCTGCCCGACCGTTCGGTGGTGGAGGTGGCGGGCGTGGTGACGCACCGCCAGCAACCGGAGACGGCGAAGGGCACGGTGTTCATCAATCTCGAGGACGAGACCGGCCTGATCAACGTGATCTGCAGCAAGGGGACCTGGACCCGGTTCCGTACCGTGGCCCGGGGCGCACCGGCGCTGCGCGTGCGGGGCGTGCTCGAACGCCATCAGGGCGTCACGAACCTCGTGGCCGGCCGCATCACCCGCATGCCGTCGCCGCTCGCCGATGCCTTGCGATCGAGGGACTTCCGCTAGCAGGGCGCGCAAGGAGCTCGCCGTGGGCACAAGAAGGCGACGCACAGCATGAACTATCCTGGCTCGCCCTACGTCTGCCGATGAGACATCGATGATCACCGAGCCTGAGATGTCCGAGCCTCCGAGTCCCCGATGCTGCGCCGCTTCCGCCGTGTCCCGGCGCGCTTCGGCGCGCTCTGGCGCTCGGACGCCGCCGGCGTCCGAGCGGGCTTCGGCGCGCTCCTGATCAGCTCGGGCGGCGATCTCTTCGCCGGCCTGGCGCTCGCGGGCCTCAGCAACACCCTCACGAGGCTGCTCGGCCTCATCATCCTGATACCGGCCGCCATCGGCATGCGCGGCAACATCATGGGCGCGCTCGGAAGCCGGCTCGGCACGCAGATCCACGCCGGCACGTTCCGCCTCAGCCGCCGGCTCGACACCGAGGTCGGCCAGAACTTGAGCGCGTCGATCCTGCTGTCGCTCGCAACGTCGCTCGCCCTCGCGTTCCTCGCCCGGGGCGTCGCCCTCGCGTTCGGCCAGCCGTCGATGTCGCTCGCCGACTACGTGGTGATCTCGGTGATCGGCGCGATCCTCTCCTCGTTCATCGTGATGGCGCTCACCGTCGGCGTCGCCGGCCTGTGCGCCCGCCGCCGGTGGGACCTCGACAACGTTGCTGCACCGATCGTCACCGCGGCCGGAGACACCGTGACGTTGCCGAGCCTGTGGATCGCGACGTTCTTCGTGGGCTTCCACTTCGTGACGCCACTGATCGCGATCGCATGTGGCGTGGTCGGCGTTGTGGCGCTCGCGGGCGCGTTGCGGAGCAGCCTGCCGGTGCTGCGCCGCATCGTCGCCGAGTCGTTCCCCATCCTCGTCATTGCCGGCACGGTCGACGTGCTCGCCGGTGTCCTGCTCGACAAGCGCACCGGCAGCCTGCTCGTGTTCCCGGCGCTGCTCGTGATGCTCCCCGCCTTCCTCGAGGACTCGGGCTCGCTCGGCGCCATCCTGGGCGCCCGCGTGTCGACGAAGCTGCACCTCGGTCTGTTGCACGACGCCCGGCGGCCGTTCGCCTCGGCGGGCGAGGACTTCCTGCTGACGTTCGTGTACGCCGTGCCCGTGTTCCTCCTGCTGGGCGTGTCGGCCACGATCGCCGCCGACGCGACCGGCAAGGCGACGCCCGGTATGCCCAAGATGATCGCGGTGTCGATGCTCGGCGGCTTCCTCGCCACCATCGGCGCATCGGCCGTCGGCTACTTCGGTGCCGTGGTCACCCACCGCTTCGGACTCGATCCCGACAACCACTCCATCCCGATCGTGACCTCGACCCTGGATCTCCTGGGCGCGTTCTCGTTTATCCTGGCCGTCGTGCTGCTCGGCCTCGCACACCCGGCGGGACATGCGATCACGCATGCCGCCATCCACCATGGACGACCATAAACCTCGCAACCTCAAAGACATGCTCGCGGAGACGAAGGACACCTGCGAGCTCATGGTCGACCTCGCCTATGCCGCGCTGTTCTTCGGCGACGACAACATGGCCGACGAGGTGCTCGAGCTCGAGTCCGACATGTCGGGCATCGTCCACGAGATGCGGGCCGTATGCGTGCTGGCGGCGCGCTCCCCGCGTGACGCCGACCAGATGTCGAGCGTGCTGCACCTCGTGTCGGCGATCGAGCGCATGGCCAACGCGGCGGTCGACATCGCCAAGATCGTGACGCACAAGCTCGGGATCCCCACGGCGCTCGTGGCCGACCTGGCGGCGGCACGCGAGATCTCCCACCGCGTGCGGGTGCGCGAGCAGAGCCAGCTCGACGGCCGCTCGCTGAAAGAGCTCGAGTTGCCGGTGGAAACCGGATTCCGTGTGGTGGCGATCCGCAGGAACCGTGAATGGATCGCCGATCCCGACGACGACGAGGTGCTGCGCGCCGGTGACGTGCTGATCGCCCGGGGTCCCAGCGAGGGCATCCCCGAGATCCGCGAGCTTGCCGGCGCACCGGAGTGGCGGGTGGCGAACACCGAAGAGCCGGTGGCGCTCACCGACCTCGACCGCGCCGTCGACGTGCTCGTGGAGATGAAGAACACGTCGGAGGCCGCAGTCGCGCTGGCGTACTCGGCGTTGCTCTACAAGGACGCCGGGCTCGCGGCCGAGGTCTCCACGCTCGAGGACCGCCTCGACGAGATGCGCGAGCATCTCGAGCTCTGGGTGCTGCGGGCCGCAGCCGAGACGATCGACCCGTCGCAGCTACGGGGCCTGCTCCATCTCGGCGCCTCGGCCGAGGAGATCGGCGACGCCGCGCAGCAGATGGTGTGGCTCGTCGAGGAGGACGAGGAGCTGCATCCGGTGCTGCATGCGGCGCTCGGCGACACCGACGACGTGGTGATCCGCATGCCGGTGGCGCCCGGTTCCCAACTCGACGGGGCGGTGCTGCGCACGAGCCAGCTCGGCGACGACACCGGCTTCCACCTCCTGGCGTTGCGGCGCGGCGGGCGCTACGTCTACCGCCCGCGTGCCGGTGTGCAGGTCCAGGCCGGTGACGACCTGCTCGCGCACGGGCCGTGGGAAGGCCGCGACGACCTCGCCGAGCAGTGTGGCTACCGGCTCGTCGACGACGAGGACACCGGCACGTTCGAGCTCGAACCGCTCAGTGTTGCTTGAGCGTGCACACCGGATGCGCCGCGGCAGGCACGCACTCCGGATAGTTGTGTCGCGACACGACGACCGCGCCCACTGAGCAGCCGACGATGATCGCGACGGCGAGCGCGATACCCACCATGCGGTTCTGCAGCGCACGCCGCGGGTGCAGCATCACGAAGCCGAGGATGCCGCCGGCGACGAGCCCGCCGAGGTGGGCACCGATGCTGATGTTGGAATCGAAGAACGTGAGCACGAGGTTGATCACCAGGAGCGGTCCCCAGCCGGTGTTGTAGAAGCTCACGCCGCGCTGGTAGAGCGCGATGGTCGCCGCCGCGGCCAGTCCGAAGATCGCGCCCGAGGCGCCGCCGTTGACGTGCGTGTCGTTGAACAGCGCGATCGTGAAGGAGCCCGCGACGAGGGACGCGAAGTAGATGAGCGTGAACCGGGCGCGGCCGATGCCTGCTTCCATCGTCTGGCCGAGGAACCACAGGATCAGCATGTTGAAGAAGATGTGCAGGATCCCGAAATGGATGAAGCCCGACGACACGATGCGGTCCCACTGGCCTGCGGCAATCGCAGGATTGAAGTAGCCCCAGCGCGCCTCGAACGAAGTGACCGCGCCCGACCCGCCGAACCCGCCGAAGGACGCGCCCTTGGCGACGTCGATCAGGAATACGAGCGTGTTCAGCGCGATCAGTATCTTCGTTACGAGGATCGGGTCGCCCGCGGTGGGCGCGCACTGCGCGCCGCGCCTGTTCGGAGCGCGGCGGCTGCGCGGCCTTCAGGCACTCCCAGCAATGGGCGCCGACCGGCGCATCGTGCAGGCATTCCCAGCACGCCGGCCGCCCGCAGCGCGTGCAGCGCCGGCCGGTCTCACGATCGGTGTGGAAGAAGCACGTGGTGCGTTCCTCCGTCGGCGGCGGCTCGGGAAAGGCCATCGCTTCCGCACGCTACCGGCGCCGGGAAGTCGGTCTACCGAACTACGGTCGTGTCGTGGCCGAGGTCGTCGCGTCGTCGGACGCCCGGCGCACACCGGCGACGGGACTCACCGCGGCGCAAGTCGCCGAACGCGTCGCCCGGGGCGACACGAACCGGTCCGGTGCACGCCCGAGCCGCACGCTGCGGGAGATCGCGCGGGCGAACATCTTCACCCGGTTCAACGCCATTCTCGGCGTCATGCTCGTGATCACGCTCGCGCTCCGTGAACCGGCCGACGCGCTGTTCGGCATCGTGCTGGTCACGAACGCGCTCATCGGGATCGTGCAGGAGTACCTGGCCAAGCGCAAGCTCGACGCGCTCGCGGTGCTCAACGCGCCCCGGGCTCGGGTCGTGCGTGACGGCGAGCCAATGGTGATCGCGGTCGACGACGTCGTCCTCGACGACGCGATCAGGCTCGACACCGGAGATCAGGTCAGTGCCGACGGTGTGGTGCTCACCGCCGATGGGCTCGAGGTCGACGAGTCGCTGCTCACGGGGGAGAGCGAGCCGGTCGAGAAGGCGGCCGGCGACGAGGTGCTCTCGGGCAGCTTCGTGGTGGCGGGCAGCGGCGCCGTCCAGGCCACCCGTGTCGGGCCGGCGGCCTATGCCCAGCAGCTGACGTTGGAGGCCCGGCGCTTCTCGCTCGTGTCGTCGGAGCTGCAATCGGGCACGAACGTCATCCTCAAGTACGTCACGATCGCGATGGTGCCGTGCGCCGGCTTGCTGCTGTGGAGCCAGCTCGACAGCTCAGCGACGCGCCACGAGCAGCTCATCCGGGTCGTCGCGGGCATCGTCGCGATGGTCCCCGAGGGGCTGGTGCTGCTCACGAGCCTCGCTTTCCTGATCGCCGCGCGCGTGCTCGCGCAGCGCCGGGTGCTCGTGCAGGAACTGCCTGCGGTCGAGGGGTTGGCACGCGTCGACGTGGTGTGTATCGACAAGACCGGCACGATCACCGAAGGAGTCGTCGACTTCCACTCCACCGTCGCGCTCGGCCCCCTCGACGACGCCGGGATCGGCGCCGCGCTCGGTGCACTGGCCGCCGACGAGCATGCCAACGCCACCATGCGCGCGGTCGGTGAGACGTTCACCGACCCGGGCTGGCAGCGCACCGGCTCGGTGCCGTTCTCCTCGGCGCGCAAGTGGAGCGCGGTCGCGTTCGCCGGGCACGGCAGCTGGTACGTCGGTGCCCCCGAGATGCTCTGGTCCGCGCCCGGCGCCGATCCCGCGGTGCTCGACCGCGCCCACGAGCACGCGGCCGCAGGGCGCCGGGTGCTGCTGCTGGCGCGCACCGACGCGCCGCTCGCCGGTGAGATCCTGCCCGGGGGCCTCGAGGCGATCGCGCTCGTGCAGCTCGAGGAACGGATCCGCGCCGATGCCGCCGCCACCTTCCGCTATTTCGACGAGCAGGGCGTGACGTTGCGCGTGATCTCGGGTGACAGCCCGGCCACCGTGGGCGCCGTCGCGCAGCGTGCGGGCATCCCGGGCGCCGATCGGGCCGCCGACGCGCGCATGCTGCCCGACGACCTCGACGAGCTCGCGGACGCGCTCGACGAGCATGTCGTGCTCGGACGGGTGGTACCGCACCAGAAGCGCGCGATCGTGCGGGCGCTGCAGTCCCGAGGGCACGTGGTGGCGATGACCGGCGACGGTGTCAACGACGCGCTCGCGCTGAAGGATGCGGACATCGGCATCGCGATGGGTGATGGTGCGGCGGCGACCCGTGCCGTCGCCCAGCTCGTGCTGCTCGACGGCCAGTTCGGCGCGATGCCGGGCGTCGTCGCCGAAGGCCGGCGTGTCATCACGAACGTGGAGCGCGTCGCCAACCTGTACGTCACCAAGACGGTGTACGCCGTGGTGCTCGCCGTGCTGGTGGGCGTCGCGGCATGGACGTACCCGTTCGTGCCCCGCCAGATGACCGTGGTGTCGAGCCTGAGCATCGGGATACCGTCGTTCTTCCTTGCGCTCGCGCCGAGCGCGCAGCGGTACGTGCCCGGTTTCGTGCGCCGCGTCGGGCGTTTCACGATCCCCGCCGGCCTCACGCTGGGAATCACCACCGTCGCCACCTACGGCGTGGTCCGGCGACTCGACCACGTCACCCCGGCCGACGCCGGCTCGGTGGCGGTGGTCGTGCTCCTCACGCTCGGGTTGTGGGTGCTGCTCGTGCTCGCGCGACCGTTGACCGCGTGGCGCGTGCTGCTCGTGGCACTGATGGCCGCGGCCTTCTTCGTGCTCATCGCCTCGCCGGCCCTGCGCCACTTCTACGAGATCCACCTCACGCACCACACCGCCGCGTGGCTCGCCGCGGCCGTCGCCACGCTGGCCGGTGTGGCCGGTGTCGAGGCGACGGCGCGCTTCGCCCTGTCGCCGTCAGGGCGCGGTGGTGGTGGGCGCGCTGGTGCTCGCTGACGGCACGCTCGTGGTCGCGGTGGTGGTGGGTGTGCCCGGCCCCATCAGCACGATGTTGGGATTCATCGTGTAGGTCCAGGTGTAGTGCTCGACGCGCGCGAGCTGCCTGGGCTGGGTGATCGTGCGGTAGAACTCGACGGAGTAGCCGGTCTCGCCCGACGCACCGGCCGCCGTCTCGCCCGGCGCGAGCGTGGCGCAGCGGTTGTTCGGATCGTCGCTCGGGTTCTTCACCGGGCACAGCTCCTGCTTGTCGGTGGGCGGGGTGGTGCTAACAACATGCAGGCAGCGTGGCTCGCTGACCGAGTCGTACTCGGGCCCGACCGAGCAGGTGCCATAGGTCTCGCGCACCGCGCGACCGTCGTTGTCGCCGTACAGCGCGACGGTGATCGACGTGGCGGTGTAGCTGGTGCGCAGCCACACGCCGTGCTTGGTGTCGTTGCGCCACCGCAGGTCGATCTGCGGATAGCTGAGCGTCGCTTCGCGCCCCATCGGGTAGCGGGAGATGTACAGCGAGTGCGGCGTGTGCCGCACGATCTCGAAGCCGCCCCACCACGCCGCGTTGAACGTGGTGGTCGAGAGCTGGCTGACACCACCTCCGAAGTCGGTGGCGAACTCGCCCTCGTAGATCACCGGCGCCTCCACGAAGCCGCGCGCCTGCGTACGCGGACCGATCGCGTCGTTCAACGAGAATGTTTGGCCGGGCTCGATGATCGTGTCGTTGATCAGGTCGGCGGCGCGATGGATGTTGTGCACCCTCGCCGCGCAGCACGGGTGGTGCGTGGTGAACGACGACACCAGCCCGGTGATGCCGAGCCGCTCGGCCCACGCGGTGTCGTGCGCGGGATGCACCGGCCCGAACGGCGCGTCGAAGTCGCGCCGGCCGGCCAGGATCGCCCTGCCGATCGCGCCGAAGTCGGGTCCGGTGCCGTCACGCGACGGCACGACCGCGACATGGCCGTCCGTCCGCACGGTGAACGTCGCGTCGACCGGCGCCGTGCCGAGCGCTTGGATCGGCCCCGCGGCGGCCGCGCGCAGGCGCTGGCCGTCGATCGCCAGCGTGAGGCGGCCATGGACCACAGGCGCCTCGAGCGCCCCGGCGATCTGCGATGCGGTGATCGTGAACGTGTGGCCGGCCGAGTGCACCGTGTAGCCGCCGGTGAGCACGCGCCGAGCTGCTCGCGCGAGGGCGGCGGCCTCGGACGTGCCGACCGCGGGCTGCCGGGCGACGAGCGGGAGCGTGATCGTGCGGTCGGTGGGCGAGACCGCGGCGGCGCGCAGCAGCGAACGGGCGCGGGCGACGTCGATTCCCTTGCCGGTATGGCCGGCGGTGACGGTGACGGTGGTGCCGTGGATCGTGATCCCGGCGTTGCGCACACCCACGGTGGACTCGTGATCCCATCGGGCGACCGCCGCGGTCACGTCGCGATCGGAGACGTCGACGTGCAGCCGGATCGTGTCGTCGCGCAAGCGGCGCAGCACCACGCCGAACGCGGCGTCGAACGGGTTGCCGGATTGACCGTCGTGCCGGGCCGCCGCGACGGTTGCATCGACGTCGACGCGTACGTGCAGGTCGGCCGCGGCCGCGTGCAGCTCGTCGGGGCCGGCCCGGGCCCGGATGACGCGCTGCTGCATCGTGCGCGCGAGGTCGGCGAGCGTCGCGTGCGCGTGCGCCTCGGTGGCTCCGCCGGCGTGCACGCCGGCGACCTCGACGCCGGGAAGGATGCGGCCACCGTAGACGGCGCGCTCGAATGTGGCTGCGAACAGGAGCACGTCGAGCACGGCGACGAGTGCGATCGCAACCCAACCTGCCCGCGCATGCACCTGCCCCAACCTATCGAGGCTGCGTCACCGATCTTCGGCGGTAGCCTGAGGCGATGACCGGTCCCGCGATCCCGGACCTGTGCCTGCTCCAGGTGCACGCGCACCCCGACGACGAAGCGTCGAAGGGCGCGGGCACCACCGCCTGCTACCACGCGCAAGGCGTGCGCAACGTGCTCGTCTGCTGCACGGGCGGTGAGGAGGGCGACATCCTCAACCCGGCGATGGAACGGCCAGAGGTGCGCGCGAACCTTCCCGAGGTGCGCATGACCGAGCTGCGCGAGAGCGTGCGCACCCTCGGCTACGACGCGCTGCATCTGCTCGGCTACCGCGATTCCGGCATGCCCGAGACCGAGGCGAACGCACGGCCCGAAAACTTCTGGAACGCCCCGCTCGACCAAGCCATCGGCCGGCTCGTCGAGGTGATCAGAGCCGAACGCCCGCAGGTGATCATCACCTACCACGAGGACCGGGAGTGGTATCCGCATCCCGACCACATCCGGGTCTGGGAGATCTCGGAGCCGGCGTTCGACGCGGCCGGCGATCCCGACCGGTATCCCGACGCTGGTGAACCGTGGCAGCCGTCGAAGCTCTATTACGTGGCGTGGTCGTTCGCGCGCGTGAAGGCCTTGCACCAGGCGCATCTCGACGCCGGCCTCGAGAGCCCGTTCGACCGCTGGTTCGAGAGCGACCGGTTCGCCGACCGCGACGAGCGGTTCACCACGCGCGTCGACGTCGGCGACTTCATGGGCCAACGCCGGGCCGCGCTGCTAGCCCACGCCACCCAGGTTGCGCCGGACGGTTTCTGGATGAAGCTGCCCGACGAGCTGGTGCGCGACGTGTACCCGTGGGAGGACTACATCCTCGCTCGATCGCTCGTCGATACGGGCGTCGCGCCGGGCGAGATCGAGACGGATCTCTTCGCCGGCCTGCGCGATCCGGCCCGCGTCCGGTGAGCACTGACACCGTCGCCTACGTCGTCGCCAAGGGCAAGCACGAGGTGTCGCGGCGTGTCGTCCGTGTCGACGGTGACCGCGTCACCGACGCCGACCCTGGCGACACCGCCGACGTGACGTTCACGTTGACGCCTGAGCTCGCGGCCGAGCTCGACGCGGGCACGCTCGCCGTGAGCGTGGGCTTCATGCGCGGCGCAATCAAGATGGCCGGCGACTTCGGCGCGCTCCTGCGCGTGCTCCCGGTGATCGGGTCCGGCCCCGCTCGGCGCGCCGCTCACGCACCGCGGGGCTAGCTGGGGCTAACTGCGCTGCAGCTCCCTGAGCTCGCGGAAGCCGATCAGCGTGGCGCCGGCGCGGTCGACGAGATCGCGGAACGAGGGGTCTTCGGTGAGGTACGCGTAGTCCTCCACGCGCGTCGACCAGTCGGGGTGCGAGGAGCGCAGCTCGTCGGTGTCGTGAGCGGGGTGGAGGTACACCTCGGTGACACCCGGTCGCAGGTCGAACAGTGTCCGCTCGATCGCGTGGCGCGAGCCCATGTGCGTGTGCACGAAGTGGTCGGGGAACACCACCCCTTCGTCGGCTGCGAGCTTGCGGTACGGGAAGCCGACCACGCGCTCGGCCGAGGCGCCCGCCATGCGCAGGGGCAGGCCGAACTCCACGGCCATCTCGAGATACACGTCGAAGAACTCCGGGCGGAGCTGCATCGTGCCCATGTGGCTGTCGAGGTGGCTCACGTCGAAGCCCCACATGATCGCCCGCTCGACCTGGGAACGGCACTCCCGCCTGACCTCCTCGAGGTCGGCGTGCTCCCACACGTCGGCGACCGTGCGCGGGAACCCGCCGTCACCGTCGAGCAAGCTCGGTGAATGGGTGGTGGGCCCCCAGCGGTAGGTGTCCCACTCGGAGTTCAACGTGAGGTGCACTCCCACGTCCTCGCCGCGGTACATCGCCGCGGCATCGCGCCGCCCACGGGCACGGCACCATGAGGGACGCGCTGGTGGCCATGCCGTTGCGCAGCGAGTCGTAGACCGCGACGTTCGCGGCACGCGACGATCCGAGGTCGTCGCAGTTGACGATGAGCAACTTCGTGTCGGGCGGGTGGCCGAGCGCTTCGCACAGCGTGCTCATCACCGTGTGAGCGTAGCGGCGTGTGCGCCTGGTCAAGCCTGCGCGCGTTGTTCCAACACGGTCGCGACGAAGCGGCGCGCCCTCGAGACGCGCACCGTCTCGAGCTCGACGATCGCGCCGTCGGCGAGCAGCACGACGACCCGGGCCGAGAGGATCGAGCGCACCGCCGTCATCTGCGCGATGTCAGACAGCGCCACGGCGCCGGCGCGGCGCTTGGGCCGGGCGCGCACGAACTGCGAGCTGAAGACCACGAGGTGGCGCGCCGTGAGCCCGAGGACCATCGTCATGCCGCCTACCGGGAAGCCGGCGGACTCCGCCTCGGCCGACCAGCGCCGGTACGCGCCGATGCCCGAGAACGTGGGCCCGCGGCCGAGCCGCCGGGGCTCGATGGGGCCACCGCCGGGCGGCCGCCCGAACGTTCCTGCGTCGACCGTCCGCCGCCGCGCGAACGTCACCGGCAGCGTTGCGAGCAGCTCCTCGCCGGCCTCAGACACGTTCCAGCAAGGTGCCCGTGCCGAGTCCGCCGCCGCAGCACATCGTGACGAAGCCGAACCGCCCGTCGATGCGTTCGAGCTCGTGCAACGCGGTGGTGACGAGGCGGGCCCCGGTGGCGCCCACGGGGTGCCCGAGCGCGATTGCACCGCCGTTCGGGTTGACCTTCTCCATGTCGGGGCCCAGCTCACGCTCCCACGCGAGCACCACCGACGCGAACGCCTCGTTGATCTCGATCACGTCGAAGTCGCCGATCGCCATCTTCTGGCGGTCGAGGATCTTGCGGGTCGCGTCGATCGGGCCGGTGAGCATCAACACCGGATCGACCCCCACGAGGCACTGGTCGACGATGCGGGCCCTCGGGCGCAGGCCCAGCTCCTTGGCGCGCGCCGCCGTGGTGAGCAGTACGGCCGCGGAGCCGTCGGTGATCTGCGAGCTCGACCCGGCGGTGTGCACGCCGTCCTCGCGCGCCACCGGCTTGAGCGCGGCGAGCTTCTCGAGCGAAGTCTCCCGCAGCCCTTCGTCGCGCGCCACGCGGTGCGTGGTGCCGGTCGGCTTGCCGTCGCCGTCGAGATCGGGCGCGTCGATGGCCACGACCTCGCGTTCGAAGCGGCCCTCGGCCCAGGCCCGTGCGGCCCGCTGCTGCGACTGCAGGCCGAACGCGTCGCAGTCGGCGCGTGTGATGCCCCACTTGTCGGCGATGCGCTCGGCCCCCTCGAACTGCGACGTGACCTCGTACTGTTCGAAGTAGCTCTTCGGCGTGGGCCGGCCGAACTCGCCGCGCACCGCCGCGCCGAGCGGGACACGGGACATCGACTCGACGCCGCAGCCGATGGCCACATCGACCGCGTCGGCCTTGATGAGCGACGCCGCGAGATTCGTCGCCTGCTGGCTGGAACCGCACTGGCTGTCGACGGTGGTGGCTGCGACCGTGAGCGGGAAGCCGCCGGTGAGCCAGGCGGTGCGCGCGATGTTGAAGGTCTGCTCGCCGACCTCGCTCACACAACCGCCCACGATCTGGCCGACCGCGGCCGGGTCGATGCCGCTGCGCTCGACGAGCGCCCGGTACACCGCCGCGAGCAGGTCGGCCGGGTGCATGGTGGACAGGCCGCCGCCGCGCTTGCCGAGCGGTGCCCGCACCGCCTCGACGACGACCACGTCGTTGTCACTCAGGGCCATGGGTCCTCCTCAAGGTCTGCGGCGATCTTATTGATCGCCGTTGCCCCGTTGCCCCGTTGCCCCGTTGCCCCGTTGCCCCGTTGCCCGTTGCCCCGTTGCCCCGACGGCGGGCGGCGGGGTCAAGGACGAACGCTCAGCCACAATCCAGCACGAGCTTGCCGAAGGTGGCGTCGGAGGCGAGGCGGTCGTAGGCCTCGCTCACGCGCGAAAGCGGCAGCATCGCCTCGATCACGGGCAAGATCGCGCCCGATACCAGGTGCGGCACGACGTCACCGGCGAACGCCGTGACGGCCGAGGCCTTCTCGTCGACGTCGCGGTTGCGCAGCATCGTGCCGAATACGGCCAGACGGCGCTGCATGGCGCGGAGCTGATCGAACTGCGCGCGACCGCCAGCGAGCGTGCCGATCATCACGATGCGGCCGAGCAGCGCGGCGGCGGCGATGTCGACCTCGAGGTACGGGCCGCCGACGAGGTCGAGCGTCACATCGGCCCCGTGCCCGTCGGTGGCGTCGACGATAGAGCGTGCGAGCGCGGCGCAGTCGAGGGCACCGTCGCCGTCGCGCGGGGCCACGATGCCGTGCGCGAGGCCGAGCTCCTTACAGCGCTCGAGCTTGTCGGCGCTGCGCGCGGTGCCGATCGTGCGTGCGCCCAGCGCGGTCGCGAGCTGCACCGCTGCGGTGCCGACTCCCGACCCCACCGCGTGGATCAGCACCCAGTCGCCGGGCCGGACCGCGGCGCGGGTGACCATGGCGTCGTGCGCGGTCACGAACGCCTCGGGGATGCCGCCGGCGGCCACGAGGTCGAGCGCCGCGGGCACGGCCGCGCAGTGCCGGGCGGGCACCGCGAGCAACTCCGCCTGGGCGCCGCCGCCCGCGATGCCGAACACGCGGTCGCCTGCGTGCAGCCCGTGGTCGTCGGACCCGGCCCCGATGGGGCCGCGCCCGACCACCGTGCCCGAGAACTCGAGCCCCGGGATGTCGGGCGGCGAGCCGGCGGGAGCCGGGTAGAAGCCGGCCCGCTGCACGAGGTCGGCGCGGTTTAGGCCGGCCCCGGCCACCCGCACGAGCACCTCGCCGGGCCCGGCCTCGGGATCGGTCCGCTCGGTCGCCACGACGTTGCCGTCCACGATGACCGCACAGCGCACGGCCCCAGGATACGGACCTCACCGGAGACCCGCGCCGGGCTCGCCTGCGGCTCGCGCCCCCCGGGCCGTTTCTGGATACCGTGCCGGGCCGATGGGAACGTTGTTGGTCTGCGACGATGCCGGCAGCGAGGTGGCGCTCGACGCGGCCTCGGCGGACGCGCTCATGGCTCTCACCGACGGCTTCGACGCGGCCACGGTGTCGGCGTGCCCGCAGTGCCGGGCGCGCGTGCTCGCGGCCGTGGCGGTGGTGGACGTGCTCGACGGCGCGCCGCCGCATCCGGCCGCGGCGGCGATCATCAACCTTGCCGACGAGGCACCCACGCTGCACCTGTACCTCGTCGAACCCGACTCGGAGTGCACGCACCGGCTCTGGCACGACCCCGGCTTCGAGGAATGGCTCGAGGTGTCGGGCGAGGAGCAGCCCCGCGCCCGTCACTGACCGGCCGGGCGGCCGGGCGGACGGGCGGCCGGGTTGCGTCAGCTCGCGAAGGCGAGATCGGGCGCGAGCAGCGTGGCGAAGGCGTCGTCGAGCATCGTGCAGAACGTCGGGATATCGGTGATCGCCGCGGGATCGATGTTGAGGCCCACGTGCAGGTCGTCGCAGAACGACATCAGCGTGACATTGAGCGCGCAGCCCACACGGGGACCGAGCGCATAGTTCCCGACGATACGGCGCCCCGCGAGATAGAGCGGGACCGGCGACCCGCGCAGGTTCGACGTGGCGAAGTCGATGGTGCGGGCCTGGCTGCGCGCCGAGCGCGACGAGGATCGGCGCGGGCAGCGTGGATACCAGTCCGGCGATGCTCTCGGTGGCGACCATCGCGGGCTCGTGCTTGGTGGTCTCGAGGCGGCGATGGATCTCGGCGAAGCGCGCCCGCTCGTCGCCCGGCGCGATGGGCACGAGCACGCGGGTGGGCGAGAAGTGGTTCGCCGGGCCGGCGACGTCCTGATCGCCGCGGCCGCGGGTGTTGACGGCCATCGCCATGCGCAGCTCGGTGGTGTGGCTGCCGAGCTCGGCGTGGTAGGCGCTCAGCGCGCTCGTGATCGCGGTGACGAACACGTCGTTCACGCTGCCGCCGAGTGCTTTGGCCGCGGCGAGGACGGCGGGCATCGAATAGGTGCGCACCTCGAAGTGGCGGTGCAGGCTGCGTTCGTCGAGCACGTCGCTCTTGGCGCGACCGAGCACGAGCAGCTGCCGGCGCAGCGACCCTGCGAGTGCCCAGGCGTCGGCGACGCGGCGCGGCGCGCCGAGCGGGTCGGTGATGGCGCGCCGCGCGCCGCCGATGACCGCGCCGGAACGTTCGAGGCTGCGGCTGGCCGAGTCGGCGAGCAGGTGTCGCGCGCTCGCCACGATCGACGGTCGCGCGCCGTTCGCCGCCGATCCGGCGCCGGCGTCGGGCTCGGGCCGTGCGGCGGCGCCGGGCCGGCCCTCGGGGTCGACGTCGACGATCTCGAGCGACAACTTCAGGCCGCCGACACCGTCGGTGATCGTGTGGTGGAGCCGTTGCAGCAACGCCGTGCGGTCGCCGTCCAGGCCCTCGATGACCGTGAACTCCCAGAGCGGTTTGGTGCGGTCGAACGCCGGCTCCGACAGCGACTCGCAGAGGTCGAGCAGGGCGCGCATGTCGCGCCGCCCGCCGACCTCGACCCAGCGCACATGGTCGGCGAGGTCGAGATCGGGGTCGTCGACCCAGTCGGGTGCGGCGACCGGCACGCCGGGCTCCACCACGTACTGCGAGAGCCGCGGGATCGTGCGTACCGCGCGCTCGACGGTGGCCGTCATGCGATCGCGCTCGATCGAGCCGTCCACGATCGTGAGGTTGCAGAAGTCGCACCGCAGCGCAGGATCCTTCTCGACGGCCCACATGAGGGCCTCGGCGTCGGACATCCGCATTGCGCGACCTCGATCTATTTCGGAAGTTGCGTGCGCTTGAACTCGTTGAGTCGCACGAACGGGAGCAGGTCGAGGATGCGCTCGAGGTCGTCGACGCGATCGCGCTCCATGAAGCGCACGAACGTGGCCACGCCGTCCTCGATGAACGTGGGCACACCGAAGACCGCGTACTGGTCGACTGCCTCCCGGTGCTCGGCCACGAGCGCGGCGAGCGGGCGGCCACTCGCCACCTCGGCCGCGACCTCGTCGGGATCGAGCCCGACGGTGGCGAGCGTGTCGTGCAACACCTCGACCTCGTGCAGCTTGCGGCCCTTGTCGTGGCGCGCCGCGAAGAGCGCGACGTGCGCGTCGAGGAAGTGTTCGGGGAAGGCGTCGCGCACCGCGATGCCGTACTCGAGCGCGAGCACGCCGCTGCCGCGCTCGCCCGGCGGCCGCTCCCACACCGGCGTCTCGCTCTCGCCGACGTGAACCTGGTCGAGCGAGAACGCGCGGTACCACCAGTCGACGTCGACGACGTTCTGCTGCGCGGCGCGCACCACGGCCTCGTGGGCGTTGCGCGCGAACGGGCAGCGATAGTCGAACGTCACCTCGATGCGCCGCGTCATTGCCGCCAACCTACCCGTATCGCGCCACTGAGGAACGAGCCCCACACCGCGCCGGCGACCACGTCGGAGGCATGGTGCATGCGGGTGTACACCCGGCTCGCGGCCACGACCGTCGCCAGGGCATACCAGCTACGGCGACCGGTGTCGGCGTGCAGGATGCCCGCCGCGCAGAACGCCGCCGCCGCATGGCCCGACGGGAACGACGAGGTGATCGGCACGCGCATGCCGTACGGGAGCCGGGCGGGCGAGGTGCCCGAGCCGCCGCTGCCGGTGGTGCCGGTCCCGGTGGTGCCGGTCCCGGTGGTGTCGGTCCCGGTGGGCGGGGCCGGCCGTACCCGCCGGAACAGCGCCTTCACCGGCCCGTTGGTGAGCGCCGACTCGACACCGAGCGCGGCGGAGAGCCGCAGCGACGGGCGCAGGTCGCCGGCGCGCGCCGAACGGATCGCGCCGATCGTGTGCCACAGCAACGAGTGGTCGCACGCCGACCCGATCCCGTAGGCGAGATGGTCGAGCAGCGGCGAGCGGACGCGACCGACGGTGCGCTCGGCCGCGGCATCGAACCGGGCGACGACGGAGGGCACTCACACGCTCGCGAACGGCAACGGCGGGCGACCGGCCGCGACCTCGGCGCGCTCACGCAGCACGACCGCGGCTTCGTCGGGCACGCCACCGAACTGCGGGCAGAACTCCTTGAAGCTGCAGAAGTTGCAGAGCGCGCTCTCGCGAGGGCGGAAGTCGTCACGAGAGCAGGCGCGCTGCACCGCGTCCATCACGGCGTTCGACTTGGCTACGACGGCGCGCACCGAGCCCTCGGTGGGCGTGGCGATGATGTACTCGGGCTGCGAGAGGTAGAGGAGCTGCACGCGGGCGGGGCGGCGGCCGAAGTTGCGTTCGCAGAGCAGCGCGTAGATGTGCACGCCGGCCAGGCTCTTCTCCTCCCACCGCTCGCTCGGCGACGTGCCGGTCTTGTAGTCGGTGACCACGAGCTCGCCGTCGTCGTCGAGCTCGAGGCGGTCGATGATGCCGCGCACCGTGGCCTTGCCGACGTCGGCCGCGAGCTTGATCTCGAGACCGATGGGCCGGATCGTGCGCGGATCCTCGAGCTCGAAGTAGCGGCGCACGAGCTGCTCGGCGTCGGACCGGAACACCTCGAGCTCGTCGGGCGAGAGGTCGAGCCCGGCGAACTCCGGATGGTCGGCAAGCTCGACCGCGGCCCGGTCGAGGTCGGCGAGCGCGGCGTCGACGGTGCGCTCGCCGGCCGGCCGGTCGAGCAGGAGCTCCAGCGCCCGGTGCACGAGCGTGCCCTTGCTGGCCGGCGGCGACGGAGGCTCGGGGAGGCGCTGCACGTAGGAGAAGCGGAACGCGAGCGGGCAGCTCGTGTAGGCGCCCATGGAACTGGGCGACAGCGTCTGCGGTACCGGCCAGCCCATCGACTCGACGATACAGGGACCCTGCGACAGCGGCGCGGCGATCCCGTTACGCTCGGCGCCCGGCCGAGCGCCGGCGAGGGAAGGCGGGCCGGCCGTGAGCGCAGCGAACAAGAGGCGAGGCACATGAAGGTCGACAGCGGGATGATGGGCGTCGAGGTGAGCGAGATGGCCCGGCGGGCCAAGGAGCTCGAGGACCTCGGGTACGACGGGCTGATCACTGCGGAGACGAGCCACGACCCGTTCCTGCCGCTCGTCATGGCGGCGGCGAACACGTCCACCATCGAGCTCGGCACCGGGATCGCGGTGGCGTTCGCGCGCAGCCCGATGACGCTGGCGAGCACGGCATGGGATCTCAACCTCTACTCACACGGCCGCATGCTCCTCGGCCTCGGGTCGCAGATCCAGGCCCATATCACCAAGCGTTTCTCGATGCCGTGGTCGCATCCGGCGGCACGGATGCGTGAGCTCGTGCTCGCGATGCGGGCGATCTGGTCGAGCTGGCAGGACGGCACGAAGCTCGACTTCCGCGGCGACTTCTACACGCACACGCTGATGACGCCGTTCTTCAACCCGGGCCCGAACGAGTACGGACCGCCGAAGGTGCTGCTCGCGGCGGTGGGGGAGAAGATGACCGAGGTCGCGGGCGAGGTGTGCGACGGCATCATCATCCACGGCTTCACCACCGAGCGCTACGTGCGCGAGGTCACGATGCCGGCGATCGAGCGTGGCCTGGCGCGTGCAGGTAAGCCCCGCTCGGCCTTCCAGGTGTCGGGCCCGCTGTTCGTGGTCACTGGCGACGACGAGAAGGCGTTCGCGGCGGCCGAGTCGGCGACGAAGCAGCAGATCGCGTTCTACGGTTCCACTCCCGCCTACCGCGGCGTGCTCGAACTGCACGGGTGGGGCGACCTGCAGACCGAGCTGAACTCGCTCTCGAAGCAAGGCAAGTGGGTGGAGATGGGCGACCTCATCACGCCCGAGATGCTGCACACCTTCGCGGTCGTCGCCGAGCGCCCCGAAGACGTCGCGGCCGAGCTGGCGAAGCGCTACTCGGGCATCGTCGACCGCTGCTCGTTCTACGCCCCCTACAAGTCCGACCCCGACCGCTGGCGCGGCGTGGTGGAGAGCCTCAAGGCCGCGTAGCCGAGCGAATGATCGAGCGCGCCGCGCGGTCGGGATCCTCCTGCGGGCCGAAGTGGCCGTGGCCTTCCCAGATCTCGAGCGTGGCGGGCGGGAGGCGGTCGACGATCTGGCGTCCGATCACCGGCGGAATGGCGTCGCTGTGCTCGCCGACGCACACCGTGACGCGTGACCGGATTTCGGGGAGCTTGGCGAACAGGCCGTTCGCGGGGCCCATCGAGTACACCTCGGCTTCCGTGTCGGGCGCGCACTTGAGTTCGTACACGCCGTCACCGCGGTCGCGCAGCCCGTGGTTCACATAGGCATGTAACGACTCGGGCGTCATCACGTTCAGCGGTGGCCGGTTCGCGTACGACACGTACGCTGCCTCTGGTGACGACCACTCGTTGCGGCGCTTGCGCGCACCGACGGCGAGCCCGAAGTCGAGCTTGGGGTCGATGTGCTCGAGCGTGGGGAACATGATCGGTTCATAGGCCCACACGGTGGCGAACGTGCCGGGGCGTGCGTGCTCGGCGAGCAGGATCGCGGCCGCGCCCTTGCTGTGCCCGGCCGCGACGAGCGAAGGCTCGCCGGCGAGGTGCAGGTGATCGGTCACCGCGGCGACGTCGTCACCGAACTGCGGCCAGGCGTACCCGTTGGGCGACGCGTCGCTGTCGCCGTGCCCGCGGAAGTCGAAGCTGTACACACGGTGCCCCGATGCCACGAGCACCTCCGCGACGGGTGCCCAGATGCGACCGTGGAATCCGGTGGGATGCGCGAGCAGCACCGGCGCGCCCTCGCCACCCCAGTCGTACACCGCGAGCCGAATGCCCGCTGGGGTCGCGATCATCGTCTGCAGCGGCTCCGGCACGGCGCCGCACGCTATGTGCTCAGCCCGCGGCCGAACCGAGCCCCTTGTCGGCGAACCCGCCGAGGTACGCGAGCACGCGGCTCGACATGAAGGCGAGGCGGTAGTCGGCGAGCGACGACAGCTTGTCGTCGACGCTGCCCTCGCGCTCGATACCGGCGATCTCGTAACTACCGACCTGCAGCGTCGGGTCGATGCCCTGGCTCGTCAGCAACGACACCGACCGCTCGACCTGGCTGCGAGCGAGGTCGATGGCGTTCGACAGCGCCGCGTCGAACACGACGCCGGTGACGTTGCCGTTGCTGTCGACCTGGGCCTGCAGGCTGTAGTACTTGTCGATCAAGTACGACGTGCGCGCGTACAGCTGGAGGGCCCCGCCGAGGCGGGCGTAGTCGCTCGCCGGCGCCTCGAGGAAGCGGTCGATGCCACCCTCGATGACGTCGAGCGACGAATTGGCGAGGGCGTACTGCAGGTCCTGGTTCTCGAGCGCAGCCGTCGCCTGCGCCTCGCTCATTCCCTTCGAGTTGGCGAGGTCGGCCACCACGACCGTGTTGAACGCCTGCAGGTTCGCCTCCGCCGCCTTGCGGAAGAAGTCGGCGGTGCCCGCGACGTCGGCCTTCGGGCCGAGCTTCGCCCCACCGAGCCCGCGCCCGACGTCGAACACGTCCTTGGCGTAGTTCAGCTCGGACAGCGCGAGCGTCTTGAAGAACGCGCCCTCGACCGCGAGCTGCGCCTCCTCGGTCGCCGACGTCGCCTTGTCGAGGCTCGCCAGGAGCCCGTCGCCGTACTCGGACAGGCTCAGCGCGTCGACGGCGTTGCCGTAGGCGCCGCTCAGCGCGCCGACGTCCGACACCGTCTCAGGTGTGAACGCCTTGAGCGACTCGAACAACGCGGTCACCTTGTCGTCGATCGCGACCGTCGCCTTGAGCTGCGTGAGGAAGGCGGCCCGCCCCTTGCCGAGGTACGTCTCGAGCAGCCGACCGGTCTCGAGCGTGGCGTCGGCGATCGCCGCGGCCTCGCTGGCCGACTGGAACGCGCCCGCCTGCAGGCCCTCGTCCTCCAGCTTCGTCGCCTTGTCGACGCTCGCCTGTGCCTGGTGCAACAGGCTGGCGAGGTCCGACACGACCGTCTGGTCGAGCGTGTCGATCTCGGCCGCGTCCGACTTGACCTGCCCGACCTTGTCGTCGACCTTGGCCTTCAGGTTCTGGTACGCGCGCTCACTGAGGTGCACCGAGCCCTCGGAACCGGCCTTGGGCAGCGTGACCCCGGTGAACTGCTGGTACGCGTCGTAGATGTCGCCGACCTCACTCACGGCGATGTGCTTCGAGCGGCCTTCCTGCACGACGTCGATCATCTTTCCGGCGTCGTCCGGCGAGTTGCGCTGGCCGAGCGGGATCAGCATCTTCGTCTTGTGGGCCGCGACGACGCCCTGCACCTTGTACGGGATGCCGCCCACGGGACCGGTGGTCCCGTCGGGGTTCACGGTGCCCGTCATGGTGACGTCCTTACGGAGGGTGTCGCCGCGGATCAGCGAGATCACGGCGATCGTCATGAGCGTGCCCGCGCTCGGACCGTCGATGCGGCCCTTGAGCTTGAACGTGAACTCCTTGCCGCGCAGCGGTGCCCCGGTGAGCAACGTGCCGACCGTGACCGTGTTCCACGCCGCCGCGCGCCACTGGTCGCCGGTGCCCGACACCTCGTCCTCGGAGAACGAGACCCGAAGCTTGCCGTCGGACGACGGCGCGATGTCGACCTCGAGCGGCGTCGAGACGCCGTGCGGTGTACCGCCGGAGGTGGTGTACGCGAGCGGCCAGACGGTCACCGAGCGGCGCTGCACGACGGCGGGCTGTGCCTTCGTCGTCGTGCTCTTCCCACCCGACTTCGACGACGATCCGCCGCAGGCCGCGGCGACGACGACGAGCGCCAGGCCGGTGGCCGTGAGCCGCGTGCGTGTGCGTGTGCGGACATGATCCATAGCGCCTCCCGCGACCCCGATTCCGAACGCCGAGGGCCGCCACGGTAATCGGCCCCCGCACCGGAATCGGTCATGCCCGAGCGCCGACCGCCGCTCGTGGTGACACGGCCAGGACGCCGGCCCCTCGGGTGGCGTTACGCGCGCGTCCCCCGCCGAACGGGGCCCGGTGTGCGGATCGGCGCGGCGAGGTCGGCGAACTCGCAGAGCAGCGGGCGGGTGTCGCGAGGGTCGATGATCTCCTCCACGAGGAAGGCTTCGGCGGTCTTGAACGGGTTCTGTGCGCGCGCGAGCCGTGCCTCGATCTCGGCGCGCACGGCCGCAGGATCCTCCGCGGCCTCGAGCTGCGCGCGGTACGCGGCTTCGATGCCGCCTTCGAGCGGCAGCGAGCCCCAGTTGCCCGACGGCCAGGCGTACCGCATCGACAGCCGCGCCGCGTTCTGGTGCGCGGCGCCGGCGACGCCATACACCTTGCGCAGGATCACCGAGCACCACGGCACGGTCGCCTGGTAGATGGCCGCGAGCGCACGCGCGCCGTGGCGGATCGTGCCCGCGCGCTCCGACTCGGTGCCGATCAGGAAGCCGGGATTGTCGACGAGGTGCACGACCGGGAGATGGAACGTGTCGGCGAGATCGACGAACCGCTCGACCTTGCGCGACGCGTCGGCGGTCCAACCACCTGCATAGTGGTACGGGTCGTTTGCGAGCACGGCCACGGGCCAGCCCGCGAGGCGCGCGAAGCCGGTGACCGCGCTGCGACCCCAACGCCGCCCGATCTCGAACCACGAACCCCGGTCGACGACGAGCTCGACGACGTCGCGCACCTTGTACACGCGCCGGCGTTCACGCGGGATGATCGACGCGAGCGTGTCGTCACGCCGGTCGACCGGATCGTCGCAACTGCCGCGCGGCGCCAGCTCGTACACCGACGACGGCAAGTAGGAAAG
This sequence comes from uncultured Actinomycetes bacterium, assembly GCA_963716525.1. Lineage (GTDB taxonomy): Bacteria > Actinomycetota > Acidimicrobiia > IMCC26256 > PALSA-610 > JBBREP01. Next base: position 4,252,895 of record OY970315.1, on the reverse strand, counting down.
GAACCGGCGTGCCCACGCCAGGGCCTCCTCCTCCGACTCGGCCTCGTCGTCGACCGTGCCGTTGCGCGCGTGGATCGCGGAGCCGCCGAGCGACTCCTTGTCGACGGTCTCGATGCCGAGCTGGTTCACCACCGGCGGTCCCGCGACGAACAGATGCGACGTGCCCCGCACCATCACGCTGTAGTGGCTCGTGACGACCCGCGCCGCGCCGAGGCCGGCCACGGAGCCGAGGCAGAGGCCGACGGTGGGGACGGTCGCGAGGTTCGCGACGACCCAGTCCCACCCTGGGTTGAAGGGGATGAAGCTGCGCCGTTCGGTCTCGAGCGTCTTCACGCTGCCCCCGCCGCCGGAGCCGTCGACGAGCCGCACGATCGGCATGCGCAGGTCGTGCGCCATCCGTTCGGCGTGCACCTGCTTCTGGAAGATGGCGGCGTCGGCGCTGCCGCCGCGCACGGTGAAGTCGTCGCCGCCCACCACGACGGCTCGACTGTCGATGCGGCCGCGGCCCATCACGAAGTTCGCCGGTGTGAAGTCCTCGAGCGCGCCCTGATCGTCGTAGCGGCCGCGGCCCGCGAGCCCGCCGATCTCGTGGAACGACTCGGCGTCGAGCAGCCGGGTGATGCGCTCACGCACCGGCAGCTTGCCGAGCTCGCGATGGCGCGCCACCTTCTCCTCGCCGCCCATGCGGTGCGCGAGCGTGGTGCGGTGCGCGAGCTCGTCGAGCTCGGGTTGCCAGGGCGACTGATCGGGCATCGGGGGCCGACGCTACGTGACGCGCCGCGGCGAAATCACGAGCGCCGGACCGCGTGCGTTGCGTACCGTTCGGGGATGGTCGACGCGCAGCCCCAAAGCGGTTTCACGAGCGAGTTCTCCCGTGTTCGCCGGATTCCCGCTCGTGCCGCGTACGACGCCGGGTCGGTGCACGCGGTCCTCGATGCCGCGTTCGTCGCGCACGTCGGGTTCGTCGACGGCGGGCGACCGGTGGTGATCCCGATGCTCTTCGGTCGCGACGGCGACCGCATGTTCCTGCACGGCTCGGTCGCGAGCCGGTTCCAGCGCACGCTCGGTACCGGCATCGACGTGTGCCTCACCGCGACCGTCGTCGACGGTCTGGTGTTCGCCCGCTCGGCCTTCCACCATTCCATGAACTACCGCTCGGCGGTGCTGTTCGGTCGGGCGCAGCCGGTCGCGGCCGACCAGAAGGTGCACGCGTTGCGCTGCATCGCCGAGCACCTCACGCCGGGACGGTGGGACGAGTCGCGGGCGCCCACCGAAAGCGAGCTCAAGCAGACGTCGGTGCTCGAGCTCACCGTCGAACACGCATCGGCCAAGGCGCGCACCGGCGGTCCGGTCGACGACGCCGACGACGTCGATCTGGCGATCTGGGCCGGGGTGGTGCCGATCGTGCAGCGACTCGGCGTGCCCGTCACCGAGGCCGACAGCGGGCTCGACCGCCCGTCGAGCGCGATCGAAGGGCTGCTGGCGAGCGACGAGTGGTGATGCGGCACTAGATCGGCAGCGACCCGACCGCCTTGCGCACCGAGCCGGTGTCCTTGTACGCCGCGATCGTGCGCTGGGCGATGCGCATCATGTGCACCTCGTCGGCGCCGTCGGCGAAGCGGGCCCAGCGGGCGTGCTGGTACATGCTCGCGAGCGGCGTGTCGGTGGAGTAGCCGAGTGCGCCGTGCACCTGGATCGAGCGGTCGATGATGCGACCGAGCGCGTTGGCCACGAAGTGCTTCGCCATCGACACCTCGGCCGTGAAGTCCTCTTGGCGGTCGATCTTGTAGGCCGCGTGCAGCACCATGAGCTTGCACTGGTAGAGCTCCATCGCGGAGTCGGCGATCATCCACTGGATGCCCTGCTTCTCGGCGAGGATCGAACCGTGCGCGTAACGGTTGAGCGAGCGGTCGACCATCATGTCGAGCGCCATCTCGGCCTGCGCGATCCAGCGCATGCAGTGCGCGAGCCGCGCCGGCCCGAGCCGGTACTGGCCGAGCAGGTGGCCCTGCCCGCGGCCGCCGAGCATCTGGTCGGTGTGCACGCGCAGGTCGGAGATCACGATCTCCGAGTGACCGGTGGAGCCGTGCATCGTCTCGATCTCGCGCACGTCGTTCCAGCCCTCGGCGGGCAGGTCGACGATGAACGCGGTGTTGGCCGCCTGCGGCAGGTCGGGATTGTCCTCGGTGCGGCAGATCAAGATGGCGAAGGTGGCGCGGCGCGCGCCGCTGATGAACCACTTGTGCCCGTTCACCACCCACTCGTCGCCGTCCTGGTAGGCGCGGGTCTGGATGAGCGTGGGGTCGGAGCCGGCCACCTCGGGCTCGGTCATCGCGAAGCAGGAGCGTGCGACACCGTCGCACAGCGGGCGCAGGTACTTCTCCTGCTGCGCGTCGGTGCCCCAGTGCAGCAGCGTGTGCATGTTGCCCTCGTCGGGCGCCTGGCAGTTCAGCGCGAACGGCCCGAAGCCGGTGCGCGCCGCCTCGGCCTGCACCATCGCGAGCTGCACGTGGCCGAGGCCCATGCCACCCCACTCGGTTGGCATGTGCGGGCACCACAAGCCACGCTCGCGCGCCTGGCTGCGCATCTCGACGATCGCGCCGATCAGGCTCTTGCGATCGCCCTCCTGGATGCCCTGTTCGAGCGGGCGGACGACGGTGTCGACGAAGTCGCGGGTCTTGGCCCGGATCTCCTCGAGCTCGGGCGTCAGCGTGAAATCGATGGCCATGGACCCAGTCTGGCCCACGCCCGCCGCGATCGACCAAGCTGGCCCCATGCGTGCCGTCGTCGCCCGGAACTCGCAGCTCGTACTCGACACGATCGACGACCCGGTGCCCGGGCCGGGTGAGGCGCTGGTGGCGGTGCGGGCGTGCGGGATCTGTGGATCGGATCTGCACGCGCTGCGTTTTGCCGACCAGATGGTGGAACAGGCGCGCGACGCGGGACTGCCGCAGATGTTCGACCCTCACCGCGACTACGTGATGGGCCACGAGTTCTGTTGCGAGGTGCTTGCGCTCGGTCCCGACTGTGACGGTGCGCCGGTACGGCCCGGCGACCTCGTCACGTCGCTGCCGGTGGCGCTCGCCGCGAGCGGCATCGAGCCGGTTGGCGCGTACAGCAACGTCTACAACGGCGGGTACGCGGAGCGGATGCGCCTCACGGCCGCGTTGTGCATGAAGGTGCCGAACGGGCTCGATGCGCGTCACGCGGCCTGCACCGAGCCGATGGCCGTCGGGCGGCATGCCGTGGGCAAGGCGGATCTCGTGGCGCGCGATACCGCGCTCGTGCTCGGCTGCGGGCCGGTCGGTTTGGCCGTGATCGCGGAGCTGCGACGCCGCGCGGTCGACACGATCGTGGCCTGCGACTATTCGCCGTCGCGGCGCGCGGTGGCCGCGGCAATGGGCGCTTCGGAGGTCGTCGATCCCGCGGTCGAGCCCGGCATCGACGCCTGGCGGCGCGTCACTCGGGGGGTGCGGCCGCCCGTGGTGTTCGAGGCGATCGGCGTGCCCGGCGTGCTCGACCGGGCGATGAAGGATGCGCCGGCACAGTCGCGCATTGTCGTCGTGGGCGTGTGCATGCAGCCCGACCGCGTGCACCCGTTCGTGGGCATCAGCAAGGAGCTGCGCATCCAGTTCGTGCTCGCCTACGACCCGTTCGAGTTCGGCGACACGCTTCGTGCCATCGCCGAAGGTGAGGTCGACGTGACGCCGATGATCACCGGCGTGTGCGGCCTCGACGGTGTAGCCGGAGCGTTCGAGGCGCTCGGCGATCCCGAGCAGCACGTGAAGATCATGGTGGAGCCGGCGCGCTCGGGTCCCGTCGCGCCGCTGTAGGAGGAACAACACGTGCAGGACTTCACGGACAAGGTGGTCGTGATCACGGGCGCGGCGAGCGGGATCGGCCGCGGTCTCGCGACGGCGTTCGCGCGTGAGGGTGCGCGCATCGTTGCGGCCGACGTCGATCGCGACGGGCTCGGCGGCACGGAGCAGATCGTGCGCGACGAGGTCGGTGCCGAGATCACGACCGAGGTTGTCGACGTGCGTGACGGTGCCGGCGTCGAGGCACTCGCAGCAATGGTTGACGAGCGGGTCGGTGGCGCCGACGTGCTGTGCAACAACGCCGGCGTGTTCCGCGGTGGCGTGGTGTGGAAGAACCCGATCGAGGACTGGGAGTGGGTGTTCTCGGTGAACGTGTTCGGGATCGTGCACGGCCTGCGCGCGTTCGTGCCGCGGATGATCGCGAACGGCCGGGAAGGCCACATCGTGAACACCGCGTCGATGGCTGGCCTCGTCGCGAGTGGAATGTCGGGGGTCTACACGGTGAGCAAGTTCGCGGCCGAGGCTCTGAGCGAGGTGCTCGCGAGCGACCTGCGCAACGCGGGTGCGCCGATCGGCGTGTCAGTGCTCTGCCCCGGCGCAGTGGCCACCCAGATTGCCTCCTCGCGGCGCAACCGTGACGTCGCGGCGGGACCTTCGGAGGACGCCGACGCGATGGACCGCGTCCTTGCCGACTTCTGCGCGCGGGGGATCGACCCGATGGAGGTCGGTCCAATGGTCGTCGACGCGGTGCGCCGCGGGCAGTTCGTCATCGGAACACGCGACACGCTGCCCGAGTTCGTGCGCGTGCGCAGCGATGCCCTCCAGCGCTACGAGCTGCCGCCGTTCCAGATGTTCGACTGAGGCGTCAGGCGAAGTGTTGGGCGAGGCCTTGGACGGCCTGCTCGTACACGGGGCCGATGAGGTCGGCGAGCGAGTCGGGGTCGAGCACCGCGTCCATCGAGGCGAGGCTCCCGCCGTCGGCCGGCGTCACCTTGATCGTCGTCTCGTACTTGTTCGCGTTCAGCACCGGCGATGCGACGGAATACGTGAGCGTGCGGTTGGCGTCGTCACGTGACAGCACCGTCTCGGTGATCTCCATGCCGGGACCCATGGTGATCACGCGCACCTCGGGCCCTTCGGCACGGACCTCCTGCAGGCCGGGGAACCACGTCTTGATCCCCTGGAAGTCGCCGAACACCTTCCACACTTCGTCGGCGTCCCGCGCGATCTGGACTTCTGCATGCGTATTTGCCATGCCCGCAGCCTCGCATGGCCATCCGGACGGCGTCACATCGACGTGGCGGCCGGTGTCGCAGGCACCGACCCCGGCGCCGTCTCGTCCGCGAGGAACGCGCCGTCCTCGTGGAACCGGCCGCGATGCCAGCGGTCGGGCGTCAGCAGCGTGGCGCGCGGATAGTCCTCGAACATCCAGCGGGCGAAGTTGCGGCGCGTCCAGGGGTTGATATCGACCGCGCGCAGCGCCAGCCGGGCGCCGAGTGGCGACGCGAGCACGCGTTGCAGCCGCGCCGCGAAGCGCAGGTCGCGCCCGAGCGTGCGGTGCACCGACGCCTCGTAGCGCGCCGCCACGCCCTCGGGCGACCCGCCCACGGCAAGCGCGCCGGCGGCGAGGATGCCGGTCTCGATCGCCTGGGCGATGCCCTCGCCGGTCATCGGGTCGACGACGCGGGCCGCGTCGCCCGCGAACAGCACGCGGCCGTGATGGAGTGCGGCGCGTGCGTAGTCGGTGGGGATCGGCCACGCCCGCACAGTGCCCTCGGGCCGTGCGGTTTCGCCGAGGATCCGGCGCATGCTCGGGCGGTGGATGAGGTCGCTCCACAGCGCTTTCAGGTCGCGCCCGCGGCGCCCGTCGTTGCGCAGCACGCCGTAGCCGACATTGGCGCGGCCGCCGGGCAGCGGGAACACCCACGCGTAGCCGGGCAGCAGGTCGCGTTCGAAAATGACCCAGAGCCGCCGGTCGGCGACGCCCGAGAAGTACTGGCGCGCCGCGTGCCAGGCGCCGAGGTCGCGGGGCGCGCCCGGTTCGATCATCCGGCGCGCCGGCGACCAGTGGCCGTCGGCCGCGATCACCCAGGGCGCGCGCACGCCGCGCCCGTCGTCGAGCTCAACGGTCACCTCGTTGCCGTCGCCACTGCCGTTTCGGTCGCCGCCGCCGATCGCCGCGACGGCGTGGCCGAGTACCAGGCGGGCGCCCGCAGCGCGCGCGGCCTCGACGAGCGCGGCGTCGAGCCGCACGCGGGTGACCACGGCGGCGTAGTCACCGTGCCCACGCGGGAGAGCGAGCGCGATGGTGCGCCCGTGCGGACCGATGAGCACCACGTCGTCGACCCGTTCGTAACCTCCCTCGCCCGCGAGTGCGCCGCGGTGCAGCCCCAACCGCTCCAGCAGCCGCAGCGCGTTCGTGGTGAGGCCGTCGCCGCACGTCTTGTCGCGCGGGAACGTGGCCTTGTCGACGAGGCACACCGACAGACCGCGGCGGCGGGCCTCGATCGCGGCCGCGCAGCCGGCCGGCCCGGCGCCGACCACCACCACGTCGACAGGGTCGACCTCGTCGAGCGGCTCCGCTGGCGCCATTGTGGCCGACGCTACTGGCGGCGCCCGCGTCGGCCGGTCAGCGGATCTCGCGGCGGGCGAACCAGGCCGCACCGAGCACGGTCGTGGCGAGCACCCATGCCACGCCGATGGTGACCGCGCCCGCCATCGTGTGCAGGCCGATGTAGCGGTCGCGGAAGTCGAACTGTCCGTCGACGACCGCCCACACCGCGTTCACCGGCACGACCCTCGCGATCGCGCGCGTCCAAGGTCGAACGTGCAGGAACTGCATCGCCACGATCAGCCCGAACAGCACGCCGATCGCGCCGGCGGTCCTGCGGGTCACCGCGGCGAGGAAGAACGCGACCACGGCCATGATCGCGCACGCTCCCGCGACGCGCCCGATGTCGCCGGCACGGTGCGCGAGCCACGCGCCGTCGACACCCGCGGTCGAGCCGCGCATCGCCGATCCGGCGTACTGCAGCACGCCGCACGACACCAGCACGATCACCGCGATGGCGAAGCACCCGAGCGCGGCGGCGACCGTCTTGGCCACGTAGACGTGCCGGCGGCGCGGCTCGAACAGCAGCTGGGTGGCCATCGACGTGCCGAAGTCGGCGGCGACGAACGTGGCGGCGAGAAAGGCCACGAGCAGCGTCAGCGAGAAGCCGACGCCGCGCACGGTATCGGCAAACGTGCGCGCCACCGAGAGCCGGTGATCGCTCCCGGACGCCACGTACGCGGCAGTGAGCGAAGGCTCGTTGGTCGTCGCTGGCGTCGTGCCGAAGAAGCCGCTGCCACAACGCGAACCGACCACCGGTAGCCCGTTGTGGGTACCGTCGCGGCATTGCTCGACCACCGACGGCTCCACGCTCGTGCGCGTGTAGGTGACGTCGTTCCGAGAGCGCGCGACCAGCGCGATGTTCACCGCGACGGCGAGCAGGAGCGCGCCGACCAGCGCGGCCACGATGGCGCGGCGCGCGAAGAACCGTCGGAGCTCCGTGCGCACCAGGCGGGCGTTCATGGCACGGTCGCAGCCTGCGGCGCGGTGCCAGTGATAGCGAGGAACGCGTCCTCGAGCGACCGGGTCACCGGCGTGAGCTCGCACACGTAGAGGCCCTCGCTCGCAAGGCTTCTCGTGATCTCGTGGGCACGGTCGGGACCGACGTCGACCACGAGACGATCACTGGTGCCGTCATCGGGCGCGACGGTCCAGCCGATCGCAGCGAGCACACTCCGGGCGCGGTCTCGTGCCTCGGGACCGCCCGGCACCTTCACGGCGAAGCGGGAGCCGCCCACCAGGAGCAGCTCGTCGACACGGCCGGTGCGCAGGATGCGGCCGCGGTCGACGATGCCGACGCGATCGCAGGTGTGCTCGACCTCCGAGAGGAGATGGCTCGACACGAACACGGTGCGGCCCTGCGCGCCGAGGTCCCGCATGAGCTCGCGCATCTCGACGATGCCCGTGGGATCGAGCCCGTTCGCGGGCTCGTCGAGGATGAGGAGATCGGGATCCTTGAGCAGCACGGACGCCACCCCGAGGCGCTGCTTCATGCCGAGCGAGTAGGTCGCGTACCGCCGTTCAGCGAGCCCGGTGAGACCGACGATGTCGATCACCTCGCCGACGCGCGCGTTCGGGAAGCCCCGCGCCGCTGCGAGCAGTTCGAGGTTCCGGCGACCGCTGAAGCCCGGGAAGAACTGCGGCTGCTCCACGAGCGCACCGACGCGATCCATCACGTTGTCGAGGTGGCGCGGCACTTCGACGCCGAGCACCTTGATCGAGCCGGACGTGGGACGGAGCAGGCCGACGACGGCGCGGATCGTGGTGGTCTTGCCCGCCCCGTTCGCGCCGAGGAAGCCGAACACGCCGCCCTGCGGCACGTCGAGATCCAGACCGTCGACCGCGCGACACCACACCACGCCGCGACGCGTAGTGCTTGGTGAGCCCGCGGATGACGAGTGCGTCGCTCATGCGATCACCATCATGGTCGACGGCACGGCGAGGCGCGGCGATGCCCGGACACGGTGAACTGTTGCGCCTGTCCCATTGCCGGCCCGGCACCGCCGCGAAGATCGCTCGCGTGCCCGGCATTTGCGAGACTCCTCGAATGCCTCGAACCAGCCGGGTGGCCCTGACCGCGTGCGCCGTGATGGCCGCCGGGCTGGCCCTGCCGTTCGCGCCGGCCGGCGCGGGCGCCCCGCCGCCGCCGCTTGCAGCGCCCCGCCCCGCCGGGGCCGGTGTGGCTGCAGCAGCGCGCGTGCTGAGCGACTTCAACGGCGACGGCTACGAGGACCTGCTCGTCGCGGCACCGGGAGAGGGCGCAGGACCGGTGGCGCAGACCGGCGCCATCACCGTGATCCCAGGCTCGGCGAGCGGACTCGTAGGAGCCCGTGCGGTGACGTTGACCCCGTGCACGGCGGGCGTCCCCGGCCCGTGCGCGCGGGGTGATCGTTGGGGCACCGCGGACGCGGCCGGCGACTTCAACGGCGACGGCTACACCGACATCGCCGTCGGCGCGCCGCAGACCGTCGGCACCGCCGTGCTCGCCGGATCGGTGACGATCCTCTACGGCTCCGCCCACGGGCTCACGACCAAGGGCGCCCGCCTCGTCACCGGCACGCTCGTCGGTGTGCCGGCCGCGCGAACGCGCCCTGGGCGCGCTTCGGTTCGTCGCTCGCCGCCGGCGACTTCGACGGCGACGGTCACATCGACCTCGCGATCGGCGCCCCGGGCGCGATGGTCGGCGGTCGGGCAGCAGCTGGCCTGGCGGTGGTGTTGCGCGGTTCGGCGTCGGGGCTGTCGACCCGCGCGGTCCTGCTCACGCCCGGTGTCAACGGCGTCGCAAGCGCGCCGGTAGCGGGCAACTCGTTCGGCGAGGTGCTGCTCGCCGCGGACCTCGACGGTGACCACCGGGCCGACCTGGCGGTGGGCGTGCCGCACGCCGACGTGGGGGGAGTTGCCGACGCGGGCGTGGTGTACCGCTTCTGGGGTTCGGCGTCGGGTGTGACCGCCGCGAATCAGGCCGTCGTCGCGGGCAGGACGGTGGCACACCGTGAGCTCGGTGTCGCGCTCGCGGCGCCGCCCGGGAGCGTGCTCTACGCCACCGCGCCCGGCGGTGGCAGCGCGCCGTGGAGCGTCGACGAGATCTCGGTGGGGCGGACGACGCCCGCGGTGCTGTTCACCGCGTACAGCGATGTCCGTCGGGGCGACGGCTACGGCGCCGCGCTGCTCGGTGCCGACCTCGGCATCCACTTCGACCACTCGCTCGTGATCGGCGCGCCCGGTTTCGACGGCACCGGCAGAGTCGATGCCTTCGACCACCACGACATCGACCACGTGATCACCGCGTCGCAGGCCGCGCCGCCGGCCGCGGGCACGCCGAGGTTCGGCGCGGCCCTCGCGTCGGGCGACTACAACGGCGACGGCTCGCCGGATCTCGTGATCGGTGAGCCGGGTGCCACCGTGGCCGGAGCGGTGGGAGCAGGCCAGGTGGTGGTGATGTACAGCAACGGTGTCGGCCCGGACCGTTCGTGGACCCAGGTGTGGAACCAGGAGTCGCCTGGGATCCCGAGCGGGTCCGAAACCGGCGACAGCTGGGGCTGGGTGTAGCACCCGGTTCGCTCGCTGGCGCGGGTGTGTAGAAGAATCGTCGGGCTTTTGCCGCCCCGGCCATGCCGCGCGGCAGCATCGAACGCGTAACGACAGGAGTCATCTGTGCATGTCGCCGTCTGCGTGAAGCAGATTCCCGACCCGGCTGTGCCGGGCGCACTCAACGACGACCACACGCTGAAGCGTGAGGGCAAGCTCATCCTCGACGAATCCGACAGCTATGGCGTCGAGATGGCGCTGCAGCTCGTGGATGCCGCCGGCGGCGGCGAGGTCACGCTGATCTCGATGGCGCCGAACGGCGAGGTCTCCGGCCTGCGCACCGCGCTCGCGATGGGTGCCGCGAACGCAATCCTCGTGAGCGACGAGGCGTGCCACGGCAGCGACGCCCTCGGCACCGCCAAGGTGCTCGCCAAGTGCGTGGAACGGTCCGGTGGCGTCGACCTGCTGCTCGCGGCCACCGAGTCGAGCGACGGTTACACGGGCACGGTGCCCGCGCAGATCGCGGAGCTGCTCGACTGGCCCGCGCTCACGTTCGCGAAGCACGTCGAGATCGCCGACGGCAAGGTCACGATCCAGCGGCAGACCGAGGCGGGCTACGACGTCGTGCAGGCGAACCTGCCCGCGGTGGTCAGCGTGACCGCCGGTGTGGTCGAGCCGCGCTACCCGAGCTTCAAGGGCATCATGGCGGCCAAGAGCAAGCCGGTCGACCAGGTGACGGCGTCCGATCTCGGTCTCGGCGAGCAGGTCGGCTGGGCGGGAGCACGCCAGACGATCACGAACGTCGAGCAGGCGCCGGCGCGCCAGGCCGGCGAGAAGATCGAGGACGACGGCACGGGCTTCGAGAAGATCGTGGGGTTCCTCGAGACCCTCAAGGTCATCTGACCGGCCCGGTACGGAACGACTGCGACGACGGAGCGCGAACTCATGCCTGTGAACACGATCTGGGTCTTCGCCGAGGCGAACGGCGACAAGGTGACCACCGCCACGCTCGAGCTGCTCACCAGGGCGCGCGAGCTCGCGTCGACGGTGGAGGCGGTGTACGCCGGCACCGCGGCCGACGCGGTCGCCGCGCAGGTGGGTGAGTACGGGGCGTCGACCGTCTACGTCGTCGACCCGGGCCAGGGCCTGCCCGGTCAGGTGGCGGCGGGCGCGCTCGCGGCGCTCGTAGGCGAGCACGCGCCGAACGCGGTGCTGTTCGTGCAGAGCTACGACGGCCGCGACGCGATGGCGCGCCTGTCGGTGAAGCTCGACCGGCCGGTGCTCACGAACGGCTTCACGCTCGAAGCCGACACCAACGTCAAGTTCGGCACCGCGATCTTCGGCGGAACCCAGCTCGTCGACGCCGAGTACACCGACAACGGCGTCGCGCTCGTCGGTGTGCGGCCGAAGTCGTTCGCGGCCGAGCCATCGGGCGGCGCCGCGGCGTCGGTGGTGCGTGTCGACGCGAGCGGGAGCGGCCGCGCCGCCGAGGCGACGGTCCTCGAGGTGTTCGAGGAAGAGCAGACCGGCCCGAAGCTCGAAGAGGCCGCCGTGGTCGTGTCGGGCGGCCGGGGTATCGGCGCGGCGGAGAACTACAAGCCGCTCGTGGAGGAGCTCGCCAAGGCGCTGAAGGGCGCGTTCGGCGCGTCGCGTGCGATCGTCGACGCCGGTTGGGTGCCGTACGCGTTGCAGGTGGGCCAGACCGGCAAGACGGTGAAGCCCAAGGTGTACATCGCGCTCGGCATCTCGGGTGCCACCCAGCACATGGTCGGCATGAAGAACTCCGACAACATCATCGCCGTGAACAAGGACGCCGAGGCGCCGATCTTCGGCATCGCCGACCTGGGCATCGTGGGCGACGTGCACAAGGTCGTCCCCCCGCTGATCGAGGCGATCAAGGCGAAGTCGTAGCAGGAGCCCGCGCGATGCTCCACTGACGGGCGTCGCGTCCGATGCTGATGGCATGGAGCATGTCGTGTCGACGCGGCCGCGTGTGCTGCTCGAGACGCGCACCATCGACGTCGACGGGTTCGAGGTGGGCGTCGCAATGGCGGGGCGGGGCGCGCCGCTCGTGCTGCTGCACGGCTTCGGCGTCGAGTCGATGCTCTACGCGCAGGCCCTGTCACGCCTGACGCATCTCGGGTTCCGCGTCGTCGCGATCGACGTGCCCGGGCACGGTCGCAGTGACGGTGTCGGACCGCTCCCTTCGCTCTCCGATTACGTGCACCGCATCGATGGCGCGCTGCGGGTGCTGCGGGCCGAGCACATCGGGCCGTGCGTGGTGGTCGGCCATTCGCTCGGTGGCCGTCTGGCGCTGGAGCTCGCGGCCGCCGATCCGACCCGGGTGCTCGGCCTGGTGCTCCTCGCGCCGATCACCGGCGCACCGTGGGACCGCCTGCAGGGAGTGCTGCGCTGGTCGCCGCCCGTGCTCGCGGGCTACGGCGTGCTCGCCGCACTCGACGTCGCCGCCACCGTGCCGCTACGCACGGACCGGGCGCAGTCGCTCAAGCTCTCGCGGCGCATCGTGCCGTCGGTGCAGTCGATGGTGCTGCGTCCGTGGAACGCGCTCGCCACCGTGTCGGCGATCCTGCGCGCCCCGGCCAGCACGCACGCGCTCGACGCGGTGCGGGCCGCGCACGTGCCCGCGGTCGTCGTGCACGGCGAGCACGACCGGCTCGTTCCTGCGGCCGCGGCCCGGTCGACGGCGCGGCGGCTCGACGCCTCGTTCGTGCGGGTCGCCCGCGTCGGCCACTCGTGGATGATCCGTGATCCCGACGCGCTGCCCACGATCATGGCCGCGGTGCTCGACGGCCCGTTCGGCGCCGCACTCGCGGCGCGCGGCTTCGCCGTGGAGCCGGCCACCGTCCACGCCGAAGCCCGCGTGCAGTTCCAGGTGGAGCACCCCCACTAGCCCGCCACTCACCCACCACTCACCCACCGCCAACCCCTCATGCGTCGTTTGGGTACCAAATAGCGGTCCCAAACGACGCATGCGCGTCGGTCAGAAGTCGACGATGACGGGGGCGTGGTCGGACGGCTGGGTGCCCTTGCGCGCGTTGCGGTCGACCAGCGCGAACCACACGGTGTCGGCGACGGGCTTGGTGACGAGCACGAGATCGATCCGCATGCCGCGGTGCTGGTGGAAATCGCCGGCGCGGTAGTCCCAGTACGTGTAGAGCCGGTCGGTCTGCGGATACACGAGCCGGAACGCGTCCTGCATACCCCAGTCGCACAGCGCGGCGACCGCGTCGCGCTCGGGCGCGGTCACGTGGGTGGCGCCGTCGAAGCGCGCCATGTCCCATACGTCGCGGTCCTCGGGCGCCACGTTGAAGTCGCCGGCGACAACGAGCGGATCACTCGGGGTGCACCGGGTCGACACCCACTCCCGCAGCGCCGCGAGCCACTGGATCTTGCGGTCGTAGTGGTCGGTGGCGACCTCGCGGCCGTTCGGCACGTACACGCTCACGACCTCGACACCGCCGCAACGTGCGGCCACCAGCCGTGCGTCGCCCTCGTACGAGTCGGCGATCTCGGTGCCGAAGCCGTACTGCACGTCGTCGATGCCCACGCGGCTCAGGATCGCCACGCCGTTCCACTGGCCCTGCCCGTAGTGCACGGACTCGTAGCCGAGCTCCTGGAACGTGAGCGCAGGGAACGCCTTGTCGCTCAGCTTCGTCTCCTGGAGGCACACCACGTCGGCGTCGGCATAACCGAGGAACTCCTCGACGCGCGGCATCCTCACCTTCAGCGAGTTGACGTTCCAGGTCACGAGGCGCACGCGTTTGCTCCGTCAGTCGTCGAGGTAGCTGGGGTTCGACACGAGCAGCTTCTCGTGCACGGTTGCGCGCACGTGCTCGCGCACGTCGGCGCGCTCGGCGTCGATGGCTCCGTCGCGCAGGCCCCGTACGAGCTCGCGCTCGAGCGTAAGCGTGTCACCCTCGACACCCGGGCCGAGCAGCGCGACGAGCCGCGCGTGCTGCGCGTCGTCCTGGGCGTCACCCAGTTCGAGCTCACGCTGCAGCGTCTCGAGCACCTTCAAGGTGACGCGCATGTGGAACGCGGTGTGGCCCTCGAGCGTGGGCCACACCGCGCCTTCGAGAAACTCGTGCACCGCCTCGAGCAACTCGGACGCGGTCGGCCGATCCTGCACGCGCCCAGTACATCACGGAGGCGGGAGCTTCAGAGCTGCTGGACGTTGACCGGGACGGTCTCGATCACCTGCGCCGGCGCGGCCACGCCCGCGGCGCCGAGCGCGGCACCGAGGCGGGACGCCATGAACTGCTCCTGGGCGTCCTTGGATTCCCACACCTCCATCACCACCCAGCCGGTCGGCGTGGGGCCGCCGGCGTGGAGCGTGAGGCCCTTCGGGTAGTCACCCTTGCCGTCGCGGCCGATCCCGAGCCTCTCGTTCACCGCCCAGTACTGATCCTCGTTCACGTTCTCGAACACGAGCGTGATCGCGTAAGCCATTGTTCTCTCCTTCGGTGTGCGTCACGACATCTTCGCCACGCCCCCCGCCCCGGATCACCCCACTACCAGCCGCCGTCGAGCAGGCGCAAGAGATCCCACTCGGTCTCGGCGACCCGCCGTCCGATCGCGGCAAGCTCCACCGAACGCACCCGACCCTGCAGGTGCGTGAACGCCTGCAGCATCGCGATGCCGCCCCACCGCAGCGTGCCGAGCGCCACCCAGAACCGCAGCCCGTCGATCGTGGGGCGGGTGCCGCCCGCGGCCTCGTAACCGTCGAGCAGCTCGTCGACCGAGCCGAAGCCCCCGGCCACCTTGGCGCGCTCGCTGAACCGCCAGGCGCGCACGCAGAGCCAGCCCAGATCCTCGATCGGGTCGCCGAGGTGGGCGAGCTCCCAGTCGAGCAGCGCACGGATGCCGTCCGGCCCCACGATGAGGTTGCCGTTGCGGAAGTCGCCGTGCACCAGCGACGGTGTCGCGGGCGTGGGCGGCAGGTGGGAGGTCATCCAGCGCAGGCCCAGCTCGAACGCGGCGTGCGGTTCGTCGACGGCGTCGAGCACGCTGCGCCATTGCGCGAGATGGTCCGACGCATCCTGGCGCGAGAGTGCGGGCAGCGAGGCGACAGGCACCGCGTGCACCGCGGCGGCGAGGGCACCGCAATCGCGGGCGAGATGGCGGCGGGCGCCGGCGAACTGCTCGTCGCGCAGGATCTTGCGAGGGATCGTCTCACCGTCCACGCGATCCATCACGAAGCCCGACCCGAGACCGTCGCCGGGCTCGAGCAGCATGCGCACTCGCGGCGCCGTCACGCCCGATGCGTGGGCGACGGCGAGCAGCGCATACTCGGTGGATCGCTCCGTCGCGAGGTTGGCGCCGCTCGGGTCTCGCCGCAGCACGAGGTGCTCGACGCGACCGTCGGTCGCGATCGCGTCGAACAGCCAGGTCTCGCGCGATGCGCCGCCGCTGACGCGCTGCAATCGCTCGACGGCGGTGGCCTCGATGCCGCCGCGTGTGAGCGCGGCCACGAGTAGCTGCGGGTCGGGCGCCGGCACGGCGCCCGACGCTACCGGCGCCCTGCGACCATGCGTCGTTTGGGACCGCTATTTGGTACCCAAACGACGCATGCGCGGTCAGGCGCCGATGGTGGGGGCGCCGCGGCGAACCCATTTCGACGGGCGGGCCGCGCGCAGCGGCGCCGCCGGATGATCGCGCCCGTTGGACTCGGCCCGCTCGACCGCCTGCAGGGTGACGTTCGCGTCGACGCCGCCGGTGGCCGCCGCGTCGAGGCGCGCGCTGCCGCCGCTCGCCTCGGCGAGTTGTCGCACGATTGCGAGCCCGAGGCCCGATCCGCGGCCTGGAGTGGATTCGGACGCGCGCCAGAAGCGGTCGAAGGCCCGTTCACGTTCGGCGGCGCCGAGCCCCGGACCCTGGTCGACCACGTGCACCGTCACCCGCTGCTGGGCGCGGTCGACCCGCACCGTGACCGTGCTGCCCGGCGGCGAGACCTCGAGCGCATTGGCGAGGTAGTTGTCGAGCACCTGCGCGAGCCGCGCCCTTCACCGCCAGGGCGCGCGCTCCCGTCGGTGCGCCGGACTGGATGCGCACCGACTGCTCGTCGGCGAACGCCTCCCACACGTCGGCGCGCTGGCGCACTTCGTCGTCGACGTCGATCACCTCGCGCTCGGGCCGCTGCCCGTCGGCGCGCGCGAGAGCGAGCAGGCCCTCGACGAGGCGCGAGAGCCGCCCCATCTCGCTCGAGAGCACCTCGATGTTGCCGGGAAGCTCGTCGGGTGCGGCGTACTCGAGGTTCTCGAGTCGCAGGCGCAAAGCGGTCAGCGGTGTGCGGAGTTCGTGCGACGCGTCGGCGACGAACGACCGCTGCGCTTTGATGAGCTCGCCGAGGCGCCGGGCCATGTCGTTGAACTCGGTCGCGAGCGCGCGCACCTCCGGCGGACCGGCCTTCGTGGGCGCGCGGGCGGTGAGGTCGCCGCCCGCGAAGGCCGACACGGCGTCCTCCAGCGACTCGACCGGGCGCGTGACCGAACGGGCGAGCACCGAGCCCACGATCGTGACCGCGCCGAGCACGACGAACGCGAGCAGGCCGAGGGAGATCCAGTTGCTGCGGATGCGGTTGTGCAGCTTGTCGACCGGGTAGCCGAGGCGCACGCCGCCGAGCAGCCGCTCCCCGTTCACCACCGGTACCGTGACGTAGAGGATCGTCTGCTTCACCGCGGGCGAGTAGCGCTGGACGCTCGCGGTCTGCCACACCGGCCGCTTGCTGTGCAGGCCGAGCGCCTTGGCGATCTCGGGCTGGTTGGCCAGGTTGGTGCCCTCGACCTCCACCGGGGTCGACCAAACGACGCGCTGGCCGAGGTTGTCGACGACGAGCACGCCGACGTTCTGGCGGGTGGCGACCGACTTGACCTCTTTGTCGAGCCCGGAGATCAGGCCGTTGAGCAGGACGGAGCCCTGCTTGATGCCCGAGTGGCCCTCGACGCCGTCCAGCGTGCTCTCGCTGAAGCTGCCGAGGATGCGCCCGTTGCTCTCGAGGTTCGCCACGAGCTGCGCCTTCTCGCTGCGCTGGAACGTGATCCCGAGCGGGATCTCGAGGATCAGCAGCACGAACGCGGTGATCGTGAGATAGCTGCCGAGCAGTCGCCGGGTCACGTGAGGGCGCCTTCGCTACTCGTTACTCGGGCTCGTTCAGGCGGAAGCCGACGCCGCGCACCGTGGCGATCCAGCCCGGATCGCCGAGCTTCTTGCGCAACGCCGCGATGTGGACGTCGAGGGTCTTGGTGGGGCCGTACCAGTGCGTGTCCCACACCGCTTCGAGGATGTCCTGGCGTGCGAAGACCGCGCCCGGATCCGACGCGAGGTACGCGAGCAGGTCGAACTCCTTCGGCGTGAGTTGGAGTTCTTCGTCCTGCTTGGTGACGCGCCGAGTGCGCCGGTCGATCTCCAGGTCACCGACCTTCGTGGTGGGCGGCACCTCGGCGCGCGGCTGCGTGCGGCGCATCACGGCGCGGATACGGGCCCGCAGCTCACGGAACCCGAACGGCTTCACGAGATAGTCGTCGGCGCCCAGTTCGAGCAGCACGACGCGGTCGATCTCGTCGGCCCGGGCGGTGATCACGATGATCGGCGTCTCGCCACGAGCACGCAGCTCGCGGCACACGTCGGAGCCGTCGGCATCGGGCAGACCGAGGTCGAGCAGCACGAACTCCGGCGCTTCGTGGGCGAGTGCTTGTCCCGCCGTCCGGACGCGCGCGACCTCGAAGCCGTCACGCCGCAGACCGGCCGTGAGCGGCTCGGCGATCGAGTCGTCGTCTTCGACGAGGAGGATTTCCATGGGTGGTTACGGTCGCGCGGCCGCTGGCTTCCGCTCGGCGTCAAAGGGCCAATCTTTACCGTAGGAGGTCGGCAGCAGGTCCAACCTTCGGGCTGGGAGCGGCCCCCGGGCGGGCACATTCACACCGATCTGCACGGATTCTCCACATGGCGCAGCAATCGACTCCACATCCTGTCCGTAGGCTCGTCGTGTGCAGGGGACCGCACGCACGATCGCTCTGATCGAGGACGAGCACTCGATCGCGCAAGCCGTGGCCGCGCGGCTACGGAGCGAGGGCTACCTGGTGGAGCTGGCCGACGACGGCCCTTCGGGCGTGGCGCTGGTCGAGCGCATCCAGCCTGATCTGGTCGTGCTCGATCTCATGCTACCGGGCTTCGACGGCCTCGAGGTGTGCCGGCAGATCCAGCGGGACGGCTGGGTACCAGTGCTCATGATCACGGCACACGACTCGGAGGCCGACATGATCATCGGTCTGGGTGTGGGCGCCGACGACTACATGACCAAGCCGTTCAGCGCCCGTGAGCTCGTCGCCCGCGTGGCCGCGCTGTTGCGCCGGGTGGAGCGCACGGCCGCCCGTGACGCCGCGGGCGGCACGGTGACGATCGGGCCGGTGGCGCTCGACACCGACGAGCGCCGCACCCGGATCGACGGCGAAGAGGTGCACCTCACGCCGACCGAGTTCGACCTGCTGCTCTACCTCACGCGCCAGGACGGGCGGGTCGTGACGCGCGAGGAGCTCCTGGTGCAGGTGTGGGGCTACGACTTCCCGGCCGGTGCGCGCACCGTCGACTCGCACGTCCGGTCGCTGCGGCGCAAGCTCGGTCCCGACATCGTGCGCACGGTGCACGGTGTCGGGTATTCGGTCGACGCGCCGGCGAGCCCGGAGCTCGCGCCGCCGGGTGCCGGCGTGGAGGCTCGCTGACATGCCGCGCGACTATCCCTTCGGACGGCGCGTGTCGCTGAAGCTGCGCCTCGCCGTGTTGATCCTCGGTGCGGTGGCGCTCACCGACACGTTCTTCTACGTGATGATCAAGGAGTGGCTCGTCTGGCCGGGCGTGGCCGGAGCGGTCGCGGCCGCGCTCACGTTGTTCATCGTGTGGTTCGTATCGCGTGGCACGCTCGAACCGCTGCGGGAGATGGCCCGGGCATCCGAGTCGATCGCGCGGGGCGATCTCGACGCCCGTGTCGCCGTCACCACCAACGACGAGATCGGCCGCCTCGCGGCGAGCTTCAACCGCATGGCGATCGAGCTCGAACAGACCGATCGCCTACGCCGCGATCTCGTCGCCAACGTGAGCCACGAGCTGCGCACGCCGATCACCGCGCTGCAGGCGAAGCTGGAGAACCTCGTCGACGGGGTAGAGGAAGTCGATCCGCTCACGTTGCAGACGATGCTCGCCCAGACCCAGCGGCTCGGGCGCCTGGTGACCCAGCTCCTCGACCTGTCGCGCCTCGAATCGGGTGCCGTGCCGCTCGACCGGCGCGAGTTCGTGGTCGCGCCGATGCTGGAGCTCGCCGTGCGCGAGTCGCAGCTCGCCGAGCCCGACGCGCACATCACCGTCGGTGTCGACCCGCCCGACCTCGTGATCGACGCCGACGAGGAGCGGCTCCACCAGGTGGTGGCGAACCTCGTCGAGAACGCCGTGCGTTACTCGCCGAGCGGCGGCACCGTGCGCGTCGAGGCCACGCGCGCGCCCGGCGGTGTGTGCATCGCCGTCGCCGACGAGGGCCCCGGAATCCCCGACCACGAGGCCACCAAGGTGTTCGAGCGTTTCTACCGTGCCGACTACGCGCGCTCGTCGCGCGACGGCGGCGCGGGGCTCGGACTCGCCATCGCGCGATGGATCGTCGACCTGCACGGCGGCGACATCCGCCCGACCGCCGCGACGCCACGCGGGTGCCGCATGGTGGTCAACCTTCCCACGCATACGAGCACAGCTTCCCGGACTGGAGTGTCAGCATGACCCTGACCACGATCGATGACGCGCTACGCCGCATCCGCCGCGGCGAGATGGTGTTGGTGGTCGACGACGAGGACCGCGAGAACGAGGGCGACCTCACGATGGCCGCGTCGTGGGTGACGCCGGAAGCGGTCAACTTCATGCTGCGCTGGGCGCGCGGCCTGGTGTGCATGCCCTGCTCGGGAAGCCGGCTCGACGCACTCGGCATCGCGCCGATGGTGGCGCCGCACCAGGCGACGGCCGACACCGCGTTCTGCGTCACGATCGACCACGTGCGTGCGGGGAGCGGCATCGGCGCCGCCGATCGTGCCCTCACGATCTCGAGCGTGCTCGACGAGTCCACGACACAACGCGACTTCGTGCGGCCCGGTCACGTGTTCCCGCTCCGTGCGCGCGAAGGCGGCGTGCTCGAACGGCGCGGCCACACCGAGGCCGCCGTCGATCTGGCCCGCCTTGCCGGGCTCCCACCGGTCGCGATGATCTGCGAGGTGCTGCACGACGACGGCTCACCCACGCGCCTGCCGTATCTCGAGATGTTCGCCGCGGAGCACCGCATCGGGATGATCTCCGTCGAGCAAGTGGTCGCGTACCGCCAGGAGCTCGCACGGTCCGAGGAGCTCCCGCTCCTCCTCTAACCTCGCCGCGGTGGCGAGATCGACGGCGCGACGGGTCGTCGGCTGGGCGCTCGCGGTCGAGACCCTCACGCTCGTCGTGTTCGTCGTGACCATCCGCTCGCGCAACGGCGGAGTGGCCGGCATCGCGCTCGTCGTCGTGGCGTTCGCGGCCTGGTACCTGCTCGCCGAGCGGTTGCCCGAGCTCGACGGTGACACGCGAATGATGCGCTGGCTGCTCGCGGCCATGGCCGTCGTGCTCCTCGCCATGGTCGTGATGCCGTCGCGCCAGAGCGACGACGCGTTCCTCTACGGCATCTACGGACGCATGGTGTCCGTGCACCACGCGAATCCGTGGCGCACGGTGCCCGCCGATGTGCGGGGTGACGCCATCGAACGCTTCGTCGGCCAGCACTGGGTCCGCACGCCCTCGTACTACGGCCCGGTGTGGATCAGCTGGGCGGCACTCGGTACGTGGCTCGTGCCCGCGACGAAGCTCGCGATCCGGTTGCTGTTCCAGATCACCAGTGCGGCGCTCGTATCGGCGATCGGTTGGTTGTTGTGGCGCCTCACCCGGTCGATCGCCGCGGTCGCCACCTTCGTGCTGCAGCCGCTCGTGGTGCTGTCGGTGGTGAACGGCGGGCACAACGACGGCGCGGTGGCGCTGCTCTGCCTCGCCGCGGTGCTGGTGCTCGTGTCGCGCGATGGCGCCTCGGCTCCGGCGCACCCGGCGGGACCGGCGCGCCCGGTGCTCGCGGGTGTCCTCTTCGGGCTCGCGGGCCTCGTGAAGGCGACCGCGCTGCTCGGCGCAGCCGGCGCGGTGCTCTGGCTCGGTGTCGCACGGCGCCGTCGCGACGCCGGTTCGGTCGCGGCCGTCGCCGGTGGGATGACGGCACTCGGGTTCGTGGCCGCGCCCGGGTCGATCGCCGCGCTGCGCAGTGCGGCCACCGAGACGAGCTTCCTGTCGTTCTGGCAGACGGTGCGCTCGGCACTGCACCCAACGTTGCTCCTGCACGGCGGTGTGTGGGGACCGGAGGACTTCGGTGCGGCGCGAGCCGCGCCGTTCCTCGCGGCCGTCGCGGTCGTGGCCGTGCTCGTGTGGCTACGGCCGGCGATCGAGCGCGGCGCGATCGGCATCGAGTGGGCCGTGGCCGCCGGGCTGACGAGCTACCTGGTGCTCGGTGCCTGGGTGCAGCCGTGGCACCTCGTGTGGGCGTTCCCGCTCGTGGTGCTGGCGGCATCGGCGGTGCTGCGCCGCGCCGCCGCGCTCCACGCCGCCGTCGTGCTGGCACTGTTCCAGGCCGAGGACTGGATCCGCAGCGACCTCTGGCGGCCGCTGCGCGTCGTCGTGATCGTGGCCGTACCGCTTGGCATCGTCGCGATCTACGGGTACGCGGTGACCGGCGCGCGGCGCAGCGCGCGCGCCGGTCAGCGCGCGCCGACCGGCCGCCCGTCGATGATCTGATCGAGGTATTCCGACAGGCCATAGCCCGTACGGTCGACGCCGTCGCAGCGCCACTCGGTCATGCCCTCGCTGATACGCGTGACGAGCTGCTCGCCGTCGGGCGCGGTGCGTCGGTTCCGCAGCGGGATGAGCTGGATGACCTTGCCGGTGATCTGGTACTCGCCTTTCGCGGTCGTCGCCGTCGCGCGCAGCGACTGGTGGTAGCAGTCGTCGCCGGTCCAGTCGGTGCTGATCTCCGCCCGCTCGATGAGCTCGTACTCGCCGTCGCGCAGGATCATGCCGCCCATACGGTCGTGACCGTCGCGTGACGTGATCACCGACACCACGAAGCCGAAGTCGTCGCCGAAGTTGGCGGTGAGCCAGCGGTAGTACCAGGGCGCCTGCCAGTAGCGCGGTCCCCAGGAGTGGTCGCGCAGGCCGTTGCCCTCGAGCACCCACTCGTCGTCGCCGACCCGGATCGTGCCCTGCACCGACATGTGCTGCTCGTAGTGACCGCGCGCGAAGCCGCCCGAGTGGTCGTCGGAGAACGGTGAGCCGTCGTCCTGGACGGGCTCGCCGCCGAACATCGGCGACACGCCGCGATGGGTCCACGCCACCTCGCACTCCACCCACGGGTTCTCGGTGAACGCCCGGCGTGGATCGGCCATCTGCAGCGGCTCGTCCAGGATGCAGACCTTGCCCCGGTAGGTGGTGCGCAGCTCCTCGAACGGCGTGAGCACCTCGAAGCGTGTGCCGCCTGCGTCGAACGCGTCGTTGTTGGTGATCTCGGGCCGCTTGTACACGAACGCGACACGGCCGTCGGGCAGGTACAGGCACGTCGTGAGCTCGGCATAGCCCTCGTTCGCGCGGTTGCCGAGCCGCAGGAAGCCGCCGACGCGCCGGGCCGGGTCGTAGGCGTTGAAGTACATGCTCTCGTTGAAGTTCGACGCGGCTTCGAGCGCATGCATGTACTCGTCGCTCGGGTCCAACCGGATCTTGACCATGCCGCAGCGTACGTGGTGACCTGCACGGCATGCAGACGCTCACCCCTTCGATCACCGACGTCACCGGCGGCCTGTTCTTCCCCGAGGGTCCGGTGTGGTGCGACGACGGCTCCGTCCTCGTGACCGAGCTCGGCGGGGGGTGCGTCACCCGGGTGACGCCCGACGGCACGAAGACGAAGGTGTCGGACAACGGCGGAAGCCCGAACGGTCTCGCCGTCGGCCCCGATCACGCGCTGTACGTGTGCAACTCGGGCGGCTGGGCGTTCCACGAGCTCGGGCCGCTGCGCGTGCCCGACACCGAGTTGCCTGCCGATCACTCGGGCGGTCGCATCGAGCGCGTCGACCTCGACTCCGGCGAGGTGCAGGTGCTCTACGGCGAATGCGACGGCAACCCGCTCATCGGGCCGAACGACATCGTGTTCGACCGCGAGGGCGGCATGTGGTTCACCGACCACGGCCGCAGCGCGGGCCGCATCCACCATCTCGGCGGCGTGTACTACGCGCAACCCGACGGTTCCGCAATCCGTGAGGTGCTCTTCCCGGTGGACTCGCCAAACGGCATCGGTCTGTCGCCCGACGGCTCGCGCCTGTACGTGGCCGAGACGCACACCGGCCGGGTGCGCGCGTGGGACGTGACCGCGCCCGGTGTGGTCGACACGTCGTCGCCGCTGCCCGGGACCGGCGGCGCGCTGCTGCACGGCTTCGAGGGCATGCAGCTGCTCGACTCGCTCGGCATCGACGCCGACGGCAACGTGGTGGTCGCCACGCTCGTGACCGGCGCGCTGTCGGTGATCGCGCCCGACGGCACGCTGCTCGAGCAGTTGATCCTGGGCGACCCGATGGTTACGAACGTGTGCTTCGGCGGGCCCGGCCTGCGGACCGCGTTCGCTACGTGCTCGGCCACGGGCCGGCTCGTGCGGTTCGACTACCCGCGTGGTGGTTTGCCGCTCAACTTCTGAGACGCCGTAACGTGCGCCGCTGCTGATCGACGAGCCTCTGCCGGTGACGGAGTGTCGGCGACGGGGTGTCAGCGACGGGGTGTCAGCGAAGGGAGCGTGTCGTGTCTGGGCCGTTGTCGGGAGTCAAGATCGTCGAGATCGCTGGGATCGGGCCCGGCCCGTTCGTGGGCATGGTGCTGTCGGATCTGGGCGCCGACGTGGTGCGCGTCGACCGCGCGCAGCAGGTGAACCCGGTGAACTTCGGGCGCAAGAACCTCGAGCCGCTCTACCGCGGCCGGCGCTCGGTCGGCGTCGACCTCAAGCATCCCGATGGTGTCGAGACGGTGCTCCAGCTCGTCGAGCGGGCCGACGCGCTGTTCGAGGGCTTCCGCCCGGGCGTCACCGACCGCCTCGGCATCGGGCCCGACGTCTGCCTCGCCCGCAACCCCCGCCTGGTGTACGGCCGCATGACCGGTTGGGGCCAGGACGGCCCGATGGCCCATGCGGCCGGGCACGACATCAACTACATCTCGCTCGCCGGCGCGCTCGCGCACTTCGCGCGCCCCGGCGGCAAGCCCACGCCGCCGCTGAACCTCATCGGCGACTTCGGCGGCGGCGGCATGTTCATGGTGCTCGGTCTCCTGTGCGGCATTCTCGAGGCGCGCCAGTCGGGCAAGGGGCAGGTGGTCGACGTCGCGATGGTCGACGGCACCGCGATCCTCAACGCGATGACGTGGGGCTTCCGTGCCATCGGCGCGTTCGACGAGGAGCACCCGGGCACGAACTTCCTCGACACCGGCGCGCCGTTCTACGACACCTACGAGACGGCCGACGGCAAGTTCATCTCGCTCGGCTCGCTCGAGCCGCAGTTCTACGCGGAGATGCTGCAGCGCACCGGTCTCGCCGATACCGGGTTACCCCAGCAGATGGACCGCTCGGGCTGGGACGTGTGGCGCGCCAAGTTCACCGAGTTGTTCAAGACGAAGACGCGCGACGAGTGGGACGCGATCCTGCGCGGCACCGACGTGTGCTACGCCCCGGTGCTCACGATGAGCGAAGCTGCACAGGACGAGCACATGCTCGCCCGTGGCACGATCGTCGACATCGACGGCGTCGCCCAGCCTGCCCCGGCGCCCCGGTTCTCGCGCACACCGGGGTCGATCGAGCGCCCCGCGCCGTGGCCGGGCGAGCACACCGGCGAGGTGTTGCGTGACTGGGGCTTCGACGGAGCGAACATCACCAAGCTCGAGGAATCCGGCGCGATCGCCTGACACCTGCGAGAAGCGTCACAGGGCGGGTTCGAGCTGCCTGACTGCCGCGTCGCGCGCGCCGACCGTGGGCGCGGTGACGGTCACATGGCCGACCTTGCGGCCCGCCCGCGGCTCCTTCGCGTAGTCGTGCAGGTGCGCGCCCGGTACGGCGAGTATCGCCGCGGGGTCGGGGAGCACGCCGAGGCAGTTGAGCATTGCGCTGGCGCCGCGCGCCGCGGTGGCGCCGAGCGGTAGGCCGAGCAGCGCGCGCATGTGGTTCTCGAACTGGCTGGTGTGCGCGCCCTCGATCGTCCAGTGGCCCGAGTTGTGCACGCGCGGCGCGAACTCGTTGGCCACCAGCTCGCCGCCGACGTCGAAGAGCTCGATGCACACGACGCCCACGTAGTGGAGCGCGTCGAGCAGCGCTCGCACGAGCGCCTCGCCCGCGGCCTGCTCGGCCTCCCCGAGCCCGGGCGCGGGAGCGAGCGTCCGGGCCAGGATCCCGTGACGGTGCGTGTTCTCGACGAGCGGCCAGCACACCGTGTGGCCGTCACGAGCGCGGCACGCCAGCACGGACAGCTCGCGTGCGAACGGCACGACGCCCTCGAGCAGCAGTGGCACCGCGCCGAGCTCGGCCCACGCGCGGTCGATGTCGGACTCGGAGGCGAGGCGCACCTGGCCC
The DNA here is from genome assembly GCA_963716525.1 of uncultured Actinomycetes bacterium. Lineage (GTDB taxonomy): Bacteria > Actinomycetota > Acidimicrobiia > IMCC26256 > PALSA-610 > JBBREP01. The sequence goes on along the minus strand of OY970315.1, from coordinate 4,227,232 downwards.
TTGCCGTCGTAGCCGCCGCGCCGGGTCTTGAGGATGGCGGGCGTGCCGACCGCGGCCAACGCCCGCACGAGGTCGTCGCGGCTGTCGACGGTGGCGTACGGCGCGGTGGCGATGCCGAGCGAGGTGAAGAGCTCCTTCTCGCGCAGCCGGTCCTGGCTCGCGGCGAGCGCCCGGCCGTTCGGCGCGACCCACATGCCGCGAGCGACGACGTGCTCGACGGTCGCGGCCGGCACGCCCTCCCACTCGTAGGTGACCGCGTCGGCTCCCTTGGTGGCGGCGTCGACCGCGTCGAGGTCGTCGAGCGCGCCGACGACGAGCTCACCCACCGCCGCGGCGCAGGCGCCGGCCGACGGGTCGAGAAAGCGGAACCGCACGTTCATCGGGATGCCCGCGAGCCCCAGCATCCGCCCGAGCTGGCCGCCCCCCAGCACCGCGATCAGCGGTCCGTCGCGCACGCGGGGACCCTACCCAAAGGGCTCAGGCCTCGAGCACGAGCGTCGGCCCGGCAAGGTCGCTGCCATCCGGCCCGTCGCCGGCCCCGTCGAGCCCGTCGAGCCCGTCGAGCCCGTCGAGCCCGTCGACCGACGCTCGCAGCGCGGCGATCCGATCGAGCGGGCGCTGCAGGGCGCGGGTGCGCGTGGTGCGCAGCTCGTCGAGGTCCTTCTGCGCGGTGCCGAACGACCGCGAGAGCTTGTCGAGCTTGTCGCCGAACTTCTCCCACTGGTCGCTGAACTGGCCGAGGAGTTGCAGGATCTCGTTCGCGGTGCGCTCGAGTCGGAAGTTGTCGACCGCCTGCCGCACGACGCGCAGCACCGCAAACAGCGTGAGCGGCGAGCAGATCACGATGCGGTTCCGCAGCGCTTCCTCGAGCACCGCGTCGTCGTGCTCCTGCACGAAGCCGAGCACCTGCTCGTTGGGCACGAACATCAGGAGGCAGTCGACGGTGCCGTTGTGGTCGGACAGGTAGCCGCGGCCCGTGAGCTCCTTCACGCGGGCGCGCACGTCGGTGAGGAACGCCCGGCGGTGCCGCTCACGCTCGAGGTCGTTGTCGGCGTCGAGACAGTGCACGTAGTGCTCGAGCGGGAACTTCACGTCCATGTGCAGCACGAGGTCGCCCGGGAGCAGGAACGTGTAGTCGGGCACGGTTCCCGCGTCGATGCGGCGGTTCCGGTGGTAGTTGATGCCCTCGACGAAGCCCGCGAGCCGCAGCACGTCGTCGGCCATGCGCTCGCCCCACTGGCCGCGGACCCGGCTGTTCGCCAGCGCGTCCCGCAGGTGCTCGGTGGTGCTGTTGAGGCTCGCCACGCTCGACGCGAGGGCGCCGAGACGCTGCGCGCTGCGGCCGTCGATTTCGTGCACGGCCCGCTCGAACTCGGCCATGCGCGTGCTGATGGCTTGCAACGACTGGTCGATGAGCGACTTGCGGGCGTCGAGCTCGGTGGCGCCGACGGTGCGTTCGCCTTCGAGGACTGTCTTGGTGCGGCCGATCAGCTCCTCGATTGCCCGGCGCATCTCGGCGCTGCCCTGCGCCCGCTCGTCGGCGAGGAGGTGCAGCTGGCGGTCGAGCATTTCGTCGACCGCGGCGTCGACGATGCCCTGCACCGCGTCCGCCTGCTCGCTGCCGAGCGCGGCGCCGCCTCCGGCCTCGGCTGTGCTCGCGCCCCGCCGGCCGCGGGCGATGGTGACGCCGGCGAGCACGCCCGCGACGAGCGCAGCGAGCGCGACCAGCGCGGCGACCAGGACGAGCGCGACGGTGGTGTTGTGGGCCATGGGTGAGCCTCCGGTGTCGGGGGACCGCGTCACCATCGCACGGGGCTACGACAGCGCCTTGACCTGGGGTGATGTCTGCCGCAGCGGGCCGCGCCGCTATCATCCGGCGCGATGGTCCGCGCGCGACGCCGGGCCGGGTTCGCGCGCTGCGTGCTCGCCTTCGCCGCGTGGACCGCTTCGATTCCAGTGGCGGGGTGTGGCGCGCTGCACACGGCCACGGCGCACTACGACGCCGTCGTCACGCGCGACATCGACGGCGACACGGTGGTGGTGCGCTACCCGAACGGGCGCAGCGACAAGGTGCGGATCCTCGGCGTCGACACGCCCGAGACCCACAAGCCCGGCACGCCCGTGCAGTGCTACGGCCCCGAGGCGTCACGCTTCACGGAGCACGCGCTGTTGGGCCGCACCGTGCGCCTCGAGCTCGACCAGGTGGCGCGCGACAAGTACGGCCGGCTGCTCGCGTACGTCTACGTCGACGGCCACCGATTCGACGACGCGCTGTTGCGCCTCGGCTACGCGCGCATGCTGATCATCCCGCCGAACGGGGTGCACGCGCGGGCGATGCTGGCGGCCGAGCTCGAAGCCAAGCAGGCCCGGCGCGGTCTCTGGGGCGCCTGCTGAGACCGGGCGCTCGGCGCCCCCACGCCGTCATGCCATCGAGGCGAGGATCTCGTCGACGAGCTCGATCGGCGTGTCGGGGTGCAGGAACACGAGCCGCGCCACTGTCTCACCGCGCCACTTCGACGGGGTGACGAACGCGACCTGCTCGTCGAGCAAGCGCGCCGACCACTGCTCGTAGCGGGCGTCGTCCCAGCCGAGGCGGCGGAAGAGCACGATGGTGAGCTCCGGCTCGCGCACGAGCTCGACGTGCGGCGCGGCCGCGACGCGCGCCGCCGCGGCGCGGGCGGTTGCCAACACCCGTTCGATCGCCTCGCGGTACGCGCCCCACCCGTGTACCGCCAGCGAGCACCACAACGGCAGCCCGCGGGCGCGGCGCGTGAGGTGGTAGGCGTAATCGCTGGGGTTCCACACGTGGGTGTCGTGGATCACGTCGAGGTACGACGCGTCCTGGGTGTGCACCGCGTGGGCCAGCGCGGGCACCCGGTAGAGGAGCGCGGCGCAGTCGTACGGCGCGAACAGGAACTTGTGCGGATCGACCACGAACGAGTCGACGAGCTCGACCCCGTCGAATCGGTGGCGTGCGCTCGGTGCGAGCAGCGCGGCACCTCCGTACGCACAGTCGGCGTGGAACCAGATCTCGCGCTCGCGCGCCGCCTCGCCGACGCCGCGCAGGTCGTCGACGATGCCGGCATTGGTGGTGCCGCCGGTGGCGACCACTGCGAACACCGATTCGGGATCGTCGTCACGCTCGAGCGCGGCGCGCAGCGCCGCGCCCGTGAGGCGGTCGTCGGCGCCCGTGGCGACCACCATGATGCCGGCGTCGATGATGTTCGCGGTGTTCTTGATCGACGCGTGCGCCTGCTCGCTCGCGGCGATACGTCCGCGACGACCGGGGGCGGCGTCGAAGCGGCCGCCTCCGTGGCGGGCCGCGTCGCGCGCGGTCACGAGCGCCGAGAGGTTCGCGGCCGAGCCGCCCGACACGAAGCAGCCGCCCGCGCCGGGCGGCAGGCCGGCGAGGTCGGCGAGGAAGCGCAGCACCTGGTTCTCGGCGTGCACCGCGCCGGCCGCTTCGAGCCAGGACACTCCCGACAGCGACGAGCACGACACGACCATGTCGAACAGCAGCGACGCCTTCGTGGGGGCGGCAGGGATGAACGAGAGGAACCGGGGACTGTCGGAGGAGATGACCGCGGGCGCGAGCACGTGGACGAACTGCCGCATCACCTCTTCCGGCGAGTGCCCGTGCTCGTCGATCAGCGATGGCGCATCCGCGTCGAGTCGCTGCGGTGAGACTCCGCGGTCGAGCGGCACCGGGTCGAGGTGGAGCCGCTCGGCCGTGTACTCGAACACGCGCCGGGCGAGGTCCTCGGTGGTGGCGTCGAAGTGGTGCACACGCCGACCCTAGGCGTGGGCCACGATCACGATGTGGCTGCGGCGCTCACGATGTGGCTGCGCCGCGTCGGCCAACGATCTCGAGCACGTCGTGCGCGTAGCGCTCCACCTTGGCCGGGCCGACACCGCGCACGTCGAGGAGCGCGGTGCGGTTCTCGGGCAGGACGGTGGCGATCTCGAGGAGCGTGGCGTCGTTGAAGATGGTGAACGCGGGAAGGTCGCGCGCCCGCGCGAGATTGCGGCGCCACAGCTTGAGCGCATCGAGCACGGCGGCGTCGGTGCGCGCGCCGTGGGCGTGCGCCGCCAGCGTCGCCTTGGCGCGCGCCACGTTGGCCTTCGGGTCGGCACGGGCGGCCATGCGCCGCGCCGGTGCACCGTGCGACGCGATGCACTCCTCGAGCGGGCCGAGCCACGGCGACGGCTTGCGAGGGCGGCCCCGCATCCGGGCCCATGACATGTGCAGCTCGTCGGCAGCACGCGAGAGCGCGACGTGGAGGAGCCGCTGCTCCTCGGCGCGTGCCTCGGCGGTGCGGGCGTAGCTGATCGGCACGAGCCCCTGCTCGACGCCGACCGCGAATACCACGTCCCATTCGAGGCCCTTGGCCGCGTGGAACGAGCTGAGCTCGACGGCGTCGCCGCTCGACGGCCCGTGGTCGCCGCGGGTGGAGGTGCCGAGCCAGGCCACGAACCCGGCGACGGTTCCCTGCGCGTCGAGCGCGACGTACTCGCGTGCGAGCTGCGCGATCGCGTCGACGTGCTCGCGCTGTTCGCCTTCGACCTCCGCGGTGAGTGCGGTGAGGTCGACGATCTGGTCGCGCAGCGGACGGCCGGCCGAGCGGTCGACCTTGCGCAGGTCGTCCAGCACCGCACGCACCTCCGGCCGATCGAGGAAGCGGCTCGCGCCGCGCACCCGCACGGGAATGCCGGCGGTTTCGAGCGCGGCCTCGAACTCGGCCGACTGCGCGTTCGTGCGGTACAGCACGGCCATCGCCCGCCACGGCACGCCGCGGTTGTGTGCCGCGCGCAACCCGGCGGCGACGCCTGCGGCCTCGGCGCGTTCGTCGTCGTACGCCCGTACGGTGGGCCACTCGCCGTCGGTGCGCACTGCGCGCGGGGTGGGCCGCGGCCGGCCGGTGGCGGCGTCGAGCACCGCGTCGGCCGTGACCACGATCGGCTGCGTCGACCGGTAGTTCGTGGAGAGGCGCAGGAGCGCCGCGCCCGGGAAGAGCCGATCGAAGCGGTCGAGTGCGTGGGGCTGTGCGCCAGCGAAACCGTAGATCGCCTGCGCGTCGTCACCGACGACGGTGAGATCGCGGCGCATGCCGAGCCACGCGCGCAGCAGCCGCAGCTGTGCGGGGGTGATGTCCTGGAACTCGTCGACGAACAGGTGCCGGAACCGGAAGCGCTGGCCCGCGGCGAAGTCGGCGTCGCCCTCGAAGGCGTCGGCGCACCACCACAACACGTCGTCGAGGTCGATGAGGCGGCGGCTGCGCTTGGCCGACTCATAGCGCGCGTACACGTCGGCGATCTCGGCCGCGGGGCGGGGGAGCGGCCGCTGCGCCCGGTCGGCCGCGGCCACGTACTCCTCGGGCCGCAGCGCCTGGGCTTTGGCCCATTCGATCTCCGCGGCCAGCTCGCGGATCGCGACCGTGGCTGCAGGGCCGCGGCCGAGGCCGAGCAGCGGCACGAGCAGCTGGGCCTTGCGATCGAGGATGCCGGGGAACGGCTTGGCCCGGTCGGCCGCCCGGCGCCGGAGCTGCGCCAGCGCGATCGAGTGGAACGTGCCCGCGGTGACCTCGCCGCAGCCGAGGGGGCCGGCGAGGCGGGACCGTAGTTCGCCGGCCGCCTTCCGCGTGAACGTGACCGCGAGCACGCGGGGCGCGGACGCGCGCCCCGTGGCGCAGCGCCAGGCGATGCGGCGTGTGAGCGTGCGCGTCTTCCCCGATCCCGCCGGCGCCGAGACCGCGAGCAGCTCCGACTCGTGGACGACCGCGGCCCGCTGGCTCTCGTCGAGGCCCTGCAACAACGCGTCGGCATCGGTGGCCGAGACATCGCCGTGCTCGTGGGCCTCGCCGCCGTCGCGCTGGTCGAACAACGTCGCTCCGTTCGTCACGTGCACGACCGTACACACGGCCTGCGACAGCGTGGTGGCTCTCGCTCGCTGCGTTCGTGGCCCGTCCGGTCGTGGCCCGCCCGGTCGCTGCTCGCGGTCGCAGCAGCGCGACCGGCCCCGCCGGGCCGGCAGGAGCGCTGCGCACGGCCCCGTACGCGACGAAGCCCCGAGTAGTCTTCGCCGGTTTCCCGGCTCCGATCTCCTCGGGGCCCCGCCTGCCCGGTGTGCCTCACGGCGCCGAGCCTGCTGCCCACTCGCGGCGTGCAGCAGTTCGAGAGCGCTGCCGTTGCCGGCCTCGCCCTCACCGCCGGCGACTCTTGCGAGCCTCCGCCGGTGCCGGTTGCACTGGCCTCCCTTGCGAGCGACCTTGCGTTCCGACGAGACGCAACCTACATGCGCGTCGTGTACTCGTCAAGCGCGTGCCGGCGAATAACGTCGCCGCGCGATGACGCGATCGACGCACGCGCTGCACAACGCCCGACGCGACCAACTCGACCTGTTCACCGGCGTTGTGGACGATTCTGTGGACGTCGTTGTGCACGACGCGCCAGGTGCTGTGCATGACCGCGCGGCATCTGTGGACGTCGATGCGGAAGCGGTGCATGACGTTGTGGACGACGGCGCGCGCGACGCAGGCACCGATGCGAGCAGCGGCGCGGCCGTTGATGCCCGCGACCGTCACCGAGGGTGACGGAAAAAAAATCCTGTCGACGCTCGCGATCGAGCTGCGAAAAGGGACGAACCGGCGCCGCAACGTCGAAGGCGTGTTGCATGGCGACACGCTGGTGGTCACCTACCCGCCGCGCCTCCCGCGTGCCGCGGCGATGGAGGTCGCGCTGGAGCTGCGGGCCCGGATGGAGCGGCGGCTCGCGCGCGAGCGCGTCGACCTGCCCGCCCGGGCCCGGGCCCTCGCCCGCCGCCTCGGCCTGCCCATGCCACGATCGGTCGAGTGGTCGGACCGCCAGCAGCAGCGGTGGGGGTCGTGCACGCCCGTGGACGGCTCGATCCGGTTGTCGAGCCGTCTGGCCGCGTATCCGTCATGGGTCCTCGACTACGTGCTGGTGCACGAGCTGGCGCACCTGGTGCACGCCGACCACGGACGGGCCTTCCACGACCTCGTGGCCCGCTACCCGCGCGCCGAGCGAGCCACCGGGTTCTTGATCGCCAAGGGCTACGACACGGACTGACGGCCCGCACCCGGCGATCGGCGCGCGCCGCCGGCGCGCCGATCTACGATCCGCCCGTGGCGTACCCGAAGCGGCTGTTGCAGGAGGGTGAGGAGCTGCGGCTCGACCTGGAACCGCACTGGTGGTTCTTCGGCAAGCAGATCCTCACCGGCGTCCCGCTGTTCGTGCTGCTCCTGGTGCTGATCAAGTACCACCACAACACGGCGGCGAAGTACTCGCTCTATGTGTGGTACCTCGCCTTCGTCGTGTTCGCCGGCTGGGTCGTCATCAAGTACCTCGACTGGCGCTTCACGCACTTCGTGCTCACGAACCGACGGGTCGTGTTCCGCACCGGCGTGCTCGCGAAGCGCGGCGTCGAGATCCCGCTGGCTCGCATCAACAACATCAACTTCAACCAGGGTGTCTTCGAGCGCGTGATCGGCACCGGCGATCTCGAGATCGAGTCGGCCGGCAAGGACGGCCAGACGGTGTTCGACAATGTCCGCCACCCCGACGGCGTGCAGCAGGAGATCTACCGGATGATGGAGGACGACGAGCGCAAGCGCGCGTCGTGGGCCGCGACGGGTTCCGCCCCCTCCGCGGCCGCGCCGCCACCCGCTTCGGTGCCGGAGCAGCTCGAACAACTGGCGCGCCTGCGCGATCAGGGCGTAATCACGCCCCAAGAGTTCGAGGCGAAGAAGGCCGATCTGCTGCACCGCATGTGATCGCGGGTACGCGGCCTCCTGGCCCGTACTCCGGCACGTGCGCTCCTGAAGAGCAGCTGCGAGCTCAGGCCGATACTTCCGGGCGGCCCAGGGCGCGCAGCTCCACACGGATTTTCTCGGCCGCGGCGTCGAGTGAGGCCGCGCTGGCATTGCGGTCGATCGCGGCGAAGCTCAACTGGCCGACGTGGTCGAAGCCGACCACGTGCACGTGGGCGTGCGGCACCTCCTCGCCCGCGATGAGCAGCCCCACCCGCCGCGGCTGGAACGCGCGCTGTACGGCCTGCCCGATCACCCGCGCGGTCTCGAACACCTTCGCGTTCAGCTCGGGCGGCATGTCGATCCAGTGTTCGACCTCGGCCCGCGGCACCACCAGCGTGTGGCCGGGCGCCATCGGCTCGATCGTGAGGAACGCGGTGACGTCGGGATCGCGCCACACGAACCGTCCCGGCAGATCGCCGTCGATGATGCGGGTGAACAGCGTCGGCATGCTTTACCTCTTGTTCGCTGCGCTCACGGGCCGGTGGGCCTTCCCTCGCTGGCGGTGGACGCCCCGTCCACCGCTTCCGTGACGAACGCGGTCGGCTCGAGGCGCCTCTCGGCACGATAACGCTCCGCCCCGGCGGTCGCGATGGTGGCGGCGCGTCCGTGCGGGGCGAGCGCGACGACCGATCCGCCGAACCCTGCGCCCGTGAGGCGCGCGCCGAGCGCGCCGGCGTCGAGCAGCGCGTCGACGAGCGCGTCGAGCTCGGGCGTGGAGACCGCGAAGTCGTCGCGCAGGGACGCGTGGCTGGCGTTCATCAGCGCGCCGAGCGCCGTGTGATCGTCGCCGCGCAACGCACGCGCGAACTCGACGACGCGCTCGTTCTCGGTGACCACATGTCGAGCGAAGGGGTCGTCGCGCACCTGGTCCAGGCGCGCGTCGCGCAGCGTGTCGACGTGCAGGCGCGCCGCCGCCTCGGCACATGCCGCTCGGCGGCGCGCGTACTCGCTGTCGGCGAGCCGCCGGGCCAACCCGCTGTGCACGACGACGACGGCGAGCTCGGGCGGCAGCGGGATCGGCTCGACGCGCAGCGTGCGGCAGTCGAGGAGCAACGCATGGCCGCGGCGACCGTGCACGCTCGCCATCTGGTCCATCACGCCGCACGGCACCCCGGCGAGATGCTCGGCGCGCTGCGCGACGAGCGCGAGCTCGTTGCCGTACAGCGCTGCGCCACCGGCGTCGGACAGCGCGAGCGCGAAGGCCACACCGAACGCCGCGCTCGACGAGAGACCGCTGCCCGGCGGCACGGTCGAGCGCACGTGCGCGTCGACGGCTCCGGCGTCGTGCCCGCGCTCGCGCAGCGCGGCGAACGTCGCGGCCGCCGCGCCGCCCCATGCGGGTGAGCCGGCGACGCACGCGGCGCGGTCGACGTCGATCGTGACGGTGCCGGGCATCGCGTCGGACCACACCGTGGTGCGCCGGTCGGCGCGGGGTGTCCATTCGATGCGCACCTCGCGGTCGATCGCCATCGGCAGGCACAGGCCGTCCTGGTAGTCGGTGTGGTCGCCGATGAGGTTCACCCTCGCCGGCGCCCGGGCGATCGTGGTCACCGCGCGCTCACTGCGCGCTCACTGCTCGCTCATGATGCCTTCGAGCTCCGACTGGAGGTCGCGGTGCTCGGGCCCGTCCACCTCGACGACCGCGCGGTGGATCGTTGCGGTGCACGGGAACGGCGCTTCGTAGTCGTCGCTCACGGCGGGCCCGCGCTCGTACCCGCACATCAGCCCGCCGCCGGTGATCGAGAAGCGAGCCGGCGTGAACAGCGCGATCTCGCCGGCACCCACCTCCTCGCCGTCGACCAGCAGCCGCATCGAGCCCGAGAAGTCGGGTCGTGGGGTGTACTCGCAGGCGAGCTCGTGGTCGCCGGGCCCGATCACGAGCGACGACGCGACCCGGTCGCGGTTGCGACCGAGGAGGTTGTGCACGTAGTGCAGCCGACCCTCGAGCAGGTACAGCGAGAACCCGCCGAGCACCGACCCCATCGCGAGCAGCACGCCTTCGGGTGGCGCGCCCTCGTCGACGGTCACCGCCATGCGGATGGAATGGTTGCGGTTGCGCACGTTCACGGCCACCGCCTCTGGAACCGGCGCGGTGCCCGGGTGGTACACGTAGCGGTGGCGGGTGGCCGCGCGCCGGGGTCGCGGGTTCTCCAGCGCCGCGAGGGGCCGGTTGTCGAGCGGCAGCACGTCGTTCGCCCGGGCCTCGTCCCACCACTGCGCCACGAGATCGTCGAGTTTCGCCGGCTCCTGCGCGGCGAGGTCGTGGCACTCCGAGAAGTCGCGGCGCTTGTCGTAGAGCTCCCACACGTCCTCGTCGAACGGTGCATCCGGGTCGATGCCGTCGTCGTACATCCGCCCGGGCGGCTTGAACGTGACCGCCTTCCAACCGTCGTGGTAGATCGCGCGGCAGCCGAGCATCTCGAAGTACTGCGTGCTGTGACGCTCGGCTTCCTCCGCTCCGCTGGCACCGAGCGCGTAGGCGAAGCTCACGCCGTCGATCGACGTCTGCGCCACGTCACGGATCGTCACGGGCGCGTCGACGCCGGCGAGCTCGAGCACGGTGGGCAGCACGTCGATCGCGTGCGCGAACTGATGACGGATCTCGCCGGCGGCGCCGCGGCCGGTGCGTGCCGGGAGCCGGACGATGCACGGATCGGCCACGCCGCCCTCGTGCACCTCGCGCTTCCAGCGCTGGAACGGTGTGTTGCCGGCCATCGTCCATCCCCACGGGTAGTTGTTGTGCGCGCCCGGGCCGCCGAGCTCGTCGACGCGAGCCCGCAGCTCCTTGCGCCCGGCCGCGAGCCCGTTCCAGAGACGCACGTCGTTGATCGAGCCGCGCACCCCGCCCTCGCTGCTTGCGCCGTTGTCCGACACGAGCACGATCAGCGTGTCGTCGAGCTCGCCGAGCTCCTCGAGGAACGCGACGACTCGCCCCAGCTGCGCATCGGTGTACGACAGGTATGCCGCGAAGCACTCCATGAAGCGGGCCGCCACGCGCCGGTCGTCGGGGTGGAGGCTGTCGAAGGCCGGCACCCACGGCGGGCGCGGTGTGAGCTCGGTGCCGGGCGGGAGGATGCCTTCGGCGAGCTGCCGCGCGTACACACCGTCGCGGTACGCGTCCCAGCCGTGGTCGAACTGACCGCGATAACGCTCGAGCCATGCTTCCGGCGCGTGGTGGGGCGAGTGGCACGCGCCCGTCGCGAGGTAGAGGAAGAAGCGCTGCGCGGGGTCGACGGCGCGCAGGTCGGCGAGGTATTCGATCGCGCGGTCGGCGATGTCGGCCGAGAGGTGGTAGCCGTCGGCGACGGACCGGGGCGGCGCGACGGAATGGTTGTCGTGATAGAGCGCGGGCACGAACTGGTGCGTCTCGCCGCCGTGGAACCCGTACCAGCGCTGGAAGCCGCGGCCGACCGGCCATGTGTCGCGCGGCGCGGCCATGTGTGTCTCGTCCTCGGGGGTGAGATGCCATTTGCCGACCGCGTACGACGCGTAGCCGTGCGTGTTCAGGATCTCCGACAGGAAGCCGTTGCGGCGGGGGATGCGCCCGTAGTAGCCGGGGTAGCCGAGGGCGAGGTCGGCGACGCGGGCCATTGCGTTGCGATGGTGGTTGCGCCCCGTGAGCAGGCACGCCCGGCTCGGCGAGCAGAGCGCGGTGGTGTGGAAGTTGGCGAGGCGCACGCCTTCGGCGGCGAGCCGGTCGATGGTGGGCGTGGCGATCGGGGAGCCGAAGCATCCGAGCTGGCCGTAGCCCACGTCGTCGAGCACGATCAGCAGCACGTTGGGTGCACCTTCGGGCGCTTCGGGCTCGGGCGGCCACCAGGGCGTCGACTCCCGCCATGTGGGTCCGATCACACCCTGAAAGCCGTCTTCAGCCGCTGCGCCGTTCATGACGACATTCCTAGTGGAATTGGTGGTGGCCGCGCACCGTTACCATGCGGTACACGCCGCAGCGCGGTACACGCCGCAGATACGGAGAACCGATTCATGGGTGGACGCTTCCGCAACTCGCTCGACCTCGCCAAGTCGTCGTGGTCGTTGCTGCGCTCCGACAAGCAGCTCATCTGGCTGCCGGTGATCTCGACGATCGCCACGCTGCTGGCCATTGCCTCGTTCGGCATCCCGGTGGCCGCGCTGTCGCACGTGAGCGGCGGGTCGATGCAGCCGCTGGCCGTTGCGGTGGCCGTGCTCGGTTACTTCGTGCTCGCGTACATCACGGTGTTCTTCAACGCCGCGCTCGTGTTCGCCGCCGACGAGCTGATGCGCGGCGGCAAGCCCTCGGTGGGCAGCGCGATCGCCGGCGCGCGATCCGCGCGCACCGCATCCTGCCGTGGGCCATCGTGTCGGCGATCGTGTCGGTCATCCTGCGGATGATCGAGGAGCGTGGGGGCCTCATCGGCCGCATCGGCGGGATGATCGCCGGCATCGCCTGGTCGCTCGTGACGTTCCTCGTGCTCCCGATCCTGGTGATCGAGGGCATCGGCGTGCGCGACGCGATCAAGCGCTCGGCCAGCTTGTTCAAGGGCACCTGGGGCGAGCAGGTGATCGCCAACGCGGGCATCGGCATCATCGGGTTCGTGGCCCTCATCCCCGCGATACTCGTGGGCGCGCTCGGAGTCGCGAGCGGCACGCTGGTCGTGGCGGTCCCGCTCGTCGCGGTCGCCGTGGTCTACGGCGCCATCGTGCTGGCGATCACGGCCGCGCTCTCGGGCGTGTTCCAGACCGCGCTGTACCACTACGCCGCGAACGGCATGCCGCCGGCGGCGTTCGCCGAGACCGAGCTGCGCGGCGCCTTCCGCCCCCGCCGCCAGGCGTCGAGGCCCGGCCTGTTCTGACCCGGACCCCCTCCAAACACCCGCTCGTTGTCCCATCAGGAGCCAAGACGTTGGCTGCGGATGGGACAACGGCGCGTCGGGCGCGCGTCGGGCGCGTTCCGGCGGGTTCCGCGGGTCACGCGGGTCACGCGCTTCGGGCGACGGTGACGGTGGCACCGTCTGCGGGTTCGCTCACGAACGCGGCGACGGCCGGCCCGTCTCCCGCTCGTAGCGCTCGACCACTGCCGCCGCGATCGGCGCGGCGCGCGACGCCGGCGCCAGCGCCACGACACAGCCGCCGAAGCCGCCGCCGGTGAGGCGGGCGCCGAATGCTCCCGCGCCGACGAGCAGCTCCACGAGCCGGTCGAGCTCAGGAAGCGAGCTCTCGAACAGGTCGCGCGACGACTCGTGCGACGCCACCATCAGCGCGCCGGCCGACTCGACGTCGCCGGCATCGAGCGCCGCCGCGAAGCGCCACACCCGATCGATCTCCTCCACCACGTGACGGGCACGCGGCCGGCCCGCGACCTGCGCGACGGTCGCGTCGCGCAGCACGCGCACGCCGGCGCGCTCGGCATCGGCGAACGACTCGGCCCGGCGCGCCGCCCACGGGCTGCCCTCGAGCGTGCGGGCGACACCCGAGTCGACGACCACGACGCCGATGCCGTCCGGGATCGGCAGCGACGTGATCGACAGGTCGCGGCAGTCGAGCAGCACCGCGTGGCCGTGCGCGCCTGCGATCGACGCGACCTGATCCTGGATACCGCACGGCACGCCCGTCGCCGCGAGCTCGGCGGCCTGGCAGGCCCGGGCGAGCGTCAACGGCTTCACCTCGAAGCGAGCGGCGGTCGCGAGCGCGAGCGCGAGTGCGACCTCGAATGCCGCGCTCGACGACAGGCCGCAGCCCGCCGGAAGGTTGGACGTCACGTGCGCGTCGATCCCCACTGCCGGCCGGCCGAGTCGAGCCAACTCCGTGGTGACCGCGGCCACGAGACGCCCCCAGCGGGGCTGCACGCCGGAAGGATCGTCGGCTCCGCTGGCCGCGATGTCGGCGGCACCGCCGAAGGAGTCGGACCGCACGACGACGCGCCCGTCGTCGCGAGAGGCGAAGGCGCACTCGACGCCGAGCTCCATCGCGGTCGCGACGATCGGGCCCTCGTGGTAGTCGACGTGGCCGCCGATCAGATTGACGCGGCCCGGGGCGCGCGCGGTCCCGTTCACAGCGCGCGGAATGTGGCCGCCGCGTCCTCCGGCACCACCGGGTTCGACAGCGTGCCACCGCCGAGCTCACCGCTTGCCACGAAGCGCATCACGCCCGGCGCGCGCAGCGGCGGCGCGGTGTGCGCGTGGAGATGCGCGGTGCCGTCGTCGTGCTTCGCGGCCTGGTGGAACCAGAGCAGGTACGGGAACGGGCCCGCGCCGCCGGCAGGGTCCTGCCGCCACATCCGGTCGTAGCGGCCGAGCACGTCGTGCAACGCGGCCGCGAGCCCGTCTCGACCCTGCTCGTCGAGCGCCGCGAACGACGTGACGTGCCGGCGGGCGACGAGGCGCAGCCCGTAGGAGTACGCCGACGCGAACGGCACGTACGCCACCCACGTGTCGGACTCGAACACGACGCGGTGGGCCTTGCGCGAGCTCCGCTTCGAGCTCACTGCACAGCGCGCACCCGTGTGTGTGCGCGACATCGGCTTCGCGGCGCGGCACCGGCGGTACGAATCCGAACGCGTAGATCTGGCCGTGCGGGTGCGAGATCGTCGCGCCCACCTCGGCGCCACGGTTCTCGAACACGAGCACGTACTCCACGTCGTCGCGCGCGTACAGGGCGGCGGTGCGCTCGGCCCACAGGTCGACGATCCGGCGGACGTGCGCGACCGGGAGGGAGCCGAGGGTGGCGTCGTGATCGGGCGAGAACAACACGACCTCGGTGGTGCCGACCGCCGCGACGCTGCCGATACCGGCGGCCTCCGCGGCGGCCAGGTCGACCGGCGCGCCGGCGTCGAACGCGGGCCAGCGATTCGTGAACCACCGCACCTCGTACGGCTCGGGCGCCTCGAGGCCGCCCACACAGAACGGGCAGCCGCGCTCGGGCAGGTTCGGCCGCGCCTGGCGGTGGCCGACGATGCTCACCCACTCGCGGGTGAGCGGGTCGAAGCGCAGCTCACCGGCCATCACGGCCAGTCTCCCGTATCGTGCGCGCGTGCACACGATTCGCCACATGACGCTCGACGACGTCGAGGTGGTCGGCGCGGTGCAGGCCCGCGCGTTCTTCGACGACCCGTTGCAGGTGTGGGCGATCCCCGATGCCGGTGTGCGGCTCGCGCTGCTGCAGGAGATGTTCACGGTGCTCGGTCGCGCGGTCCACGTGCCGCACGGCGACGCCTACACCGACACCACCCGCGCCGCGGCCGCCTTCTGGATGGCACCGGGCCGCTACGACGAGGGGCCCGCACCCGAGACCGCCCGCGAGCTCGGCGCGCTGGCCGCGGCGATCGGTGTCGACGTGATGCAGCGCCTCGCCGCCGCCCACGAGGTGATGCAGGCCGCGCATCCCGCCGAGCCGCACTGGTACCTGCAGGGCATCGGCACCGACCCGCCGCACCGCAACCGCGGGCTCGCGAGTGCCCTGATCCGGGTCGTCACCGACGTTGCCGACCGCGACAACCGTCCGTGCTACCTCGAGAGCACGAAGCTCGAGAACATTCCGCTCTACGAACGCCACGGCTTCGGTGTGACGGGCACGATCACCGTGCCGAACGGCGGTCCGACGATGTGGACCATGTGGCGCGAGCCGGTGCCCCTCACGCGGCCTTGATCGCCGGTATGACCTCGGCGGCGAAGTGCTCGAGGCCGTCGCGGTCGAAGGGGGCGCGCATCGCGAGGATGAGCGTGGACGCGCCCGTGCTGCAGAACGCGGCGGCGTGGTCGACCATCTGCTGGATGCTGCCGGTGAACACGCTCGGGCGGATGTAGTCGCTCATCGGGCCGAACTGGCGTTGCAGCTCCTCCTCGGTGGAGGCCATGCCGACGTTGACGGTCTTCGCGATCTCCCTCGGGTCGCGACCCACCCGCTCGCAGTGCTCGTCGAGCACCTTGGCCTTGTGGGCCCACTGGTCGGGTGCGATGAACGGCACGTTCCAACCGTCGGCGTACTGCGCGGCGATGCGCAGCGTGACCTTCTCGCCGCCGCCGCCGATCCAGATCGGCAGGCGCGACTGCACGGGCTTGGGCTCACACTGCGCACCGCGGAGCGTGAAGTAGCGCCCCTCGAAGTCGGTGGTGTCCTGGGTGAGGAGCCCGCGCACGCACTGGATCGCCTCTTCCAGCTTGCGCAGCCGCTCGCCGGGCGTGCCGTACTCGAGGCCGTACACGTCGTACTCGTGCCGCAGCCAGCCGCCGCCGAGACCGAGGGTGATGCGACCGTTCGCGAGCTGGTCGAGCGTGGCCATCGCGTTCGCGAGCACTGCCGGGTGGCGGTAACCGACCGAGTAGACGAGCGAGCCGCAGCGCACGCGGCTCGTGGTGGCGGCGAGCGCGGCGTGCGACGCGACCGCTTCGAGACAGTGCGGGTTGCCCGACGCGTCGGCCGCGTAGAAGTGGTCCCAGATCGAGATCCAGTCGAAACCGAGCTCCTCGATGCGTCGCCAGAGATCTTGCAGCTCCGGGATCGAGGTGTGCTGCAAACCGGTGTGCACACCGAACTGGACGTCCATCAGGAGGCTCCTCCGGGTAGGTCGGCGAGCTGCGGCACGACGCGCGCCGCGACGAGCGCGAGGTGGTCGAGGTCGTCGACGTCGAGGAACTGGAGGTACACGCGCTGCGCGCCGGCGGCGGCGTAAGCGCGGACTCTTTCGGCGACCTCGTCGGGTGAGCCCGCGGCACCGTTCGCACGCAGCTCGTCGACGTCGCGGCCGATCCGCGCGGCACGCCGCGCGATGTCGGCTTCCGTCTCGCCGCAGCACACCACGAGCGCGACCGACCACACCATCGACTGCGGATCGCGTTCGACCTTCTCGCACGCGGCCCGCACGATGTCGCACGCAGTGCGGTAGTAGTCGAGCGGCGGGAAGGGAAGGTTGAACTCGTGCGCGTAGCTCGCTGCGAGGCGCGGCGTGCGCGCCGTGCCGTAGCCGCCGATGACGACGGGGATCGGTTGCTGCACCGGTTTCGGCAGTGCGGGGGAGTCGGCGAGCTGGTAGTGGCGGCCCGCGTAGGAGAACTGCTCGCCGCTCGGCGTCGACCAGAGCCCGGTGACGATGGCGAGCTGCTCCTCGAGCCGTTCGAAGCGCTCGCCGAGGGCCGGGAACGGCACGCCGTACGCGCGGTGCTCGTCGTCGTACCAGCCGGCACCGAGCCCGAGCTCGACGCGGCCGTTGCTCATCGCGTCGACCTGCGCGACCTGCACCGCGAGGAGTCCGGGGAGGCGGAACGTGGCCGACGTGACGAGCGTGCCGAGCCGGATGCGCGACGTCTCGCGGGCGATTCCGGCGAGCGTGAGCCACGCGTCGGTGGGGCCGGGCCGGCCGTCGGCGTCGCCCATCTTCAGGAAATGGTCCGACCGGAAGAACGCGTCGTAGCCGAGCTCCTCGCCGCGACGGGCGAGCGTCACGAGCTGGTCGTACGAAGCGCCCTGCTGCGGTTCGGTGAAGATCCGGACGTCCATACGGCCAGAAGCTAGGTGAAGGGCCGCGCGTCTGCTTCCGGCGCCGGAAGCCACCGCCATATCGTGGTCCTGTGTTGCACGTCGAGCAGTGGCCCGAGATCGTCGACCCCGTCCTCGTGTACTGCTTCACGGGTTGGGTCGACGCCGGGCTCGCCGGGCTCGGCACGCTCGACCTGCTCGTGGAGCAGATTGGCGAGTCAGGCCGCGGCCGCTTCGGCGCCATCGATCTCACCGATCTGCTCGACCTGCAGCAGACGCGCCCCACCGTGCAGCTCGAACGCGGTGATGTGCGGCGCATCGTGTGGCCGGAGGTCGAGCTGTGGTCGGGCCGGTTGGGCCGCGACGTGATCTGTGTGCGGGGCCCCGAACCGTCGATCCGCTGGCCCGCGTTCGCCCAGTGGATCGTCGACATCGCCGGGCACCTGCGCGTGCGCGAGGCCTACGCACTCGGCGGGATGCCCGCGGTCACCACGCATCGCCGCGCGGTGCCGGTGCTCGCGTCGGCGACCCGGCGTTCCGTGGCGCAGGAGGTCGGGCCGCTGCGCGACGACTATCTCGGCGCGACGGGTCTCAACACGGTGGTGCAGCACGCGCTCGGCGAGGCCGGGGTGCGTTCGGTGGCGCTGTGGGCGCAGGTGCCGCAATACGTGTCGGGGTCGCCGTCACCCCCGGCGGTGCGCAGCCTCGCGGTGCGGCTCATGGATCTCGCCCGGCTCGAGCTGGATCTCGGCGTCGTCGACGTGCGTGCCGCGGCGTACCGCGACAAGGTCGAAGAGGGGCTCGCGGAGCGGCCCGACGTGCTCGCGATCGTCGATCAGATCGACGAGCAGCTCGACCAGCGCATCCCGAGCGCCGACGAGCTCGCCAGCGAGATCGAGCAGTACCTCCGCAGCAACCCCGACGAGTAGCGCCCCGAGCGCAGCGCGCCGGCGAGCGCAGCGAGCGGGGGTGTGTGCGAGCCCCTGGGGGCGCGAGCGCAGCGAGCGGGGGTGTGTGCGAGCCCCTGGGGGCGCGAGCGCAGCGAGCGGGGGTGTGGTCGCAGCGAGCGGGGGTGTGTGGGAGCCCCTGGGGGCGCGAGCGCAGCGAGCGGGGGTGTGTGCGAGCCCCTGGGGGCGCGAGCGCAGCGAGCGGGGGTGTGGTCGCAGCGAGCGGGGGTGTGTGCGAGCCCCTGGGGGGCGCGAGCGCAGCGAGCGGGGGTGTGGTCGCAGCGAGCGGGGTGTTAGAGCACCTCTACGTCGGTGCGGCGCTGTTGCGGCAGCCACACCGCGATGCCGGCGGTGCCCGCGCCACGGGCGCGGTCGGCCGTGCCGCCCAGCGTGCGAGCGACGCGGCGCACCAAATCGAGCGCGGGCGCCGACGCGTCGAGCCGCTCGAAGTTCATCAGCAGCTCGCCACGCGAGCGGGCCAAGACGAGGCGCATGTCGCCGCCGGCCGTCTCCACCGCGGCGTCGAGCACGGCGAGGAGCAGCTCGTGGAAGCGCGGCGGGCTGGTCGTGATCGCCACCCGCTCGGCACCGCGCACGACGACGTTGCGACCGTGGAGCACATCGGCGCGGGCGGCGACGGCGTCGTCGATCGCGCTGCACACGAGGATGGTCTCCTGCGGCTCGCGACTGTCGATCACGCCGCTCGCGGTGCCGTCGCTCACCATCTCGTCCACCACCTGCTGGAGGCCGTGGGCGAGCGACCGGGCCCGCACGAGCAGGTGCGGGTCGAGGAGCGGCGTGTCGGGGCCGATCTGCGCGAGCGCGAGCCGCTGCAGCGTCCGCACGGCCTCGGCCAACGGCTGCTGGAGGCCCCGCTCGACCTCTTCACGCAGCTGGCGGGCGGCGACGGTCTCCCCGGTGTCGGTGGGGGTCGTGGCGATCTGGGTCGTGGCCATCCTCGTCCCTCGTAGTCCTGTGGTTCCATCGGACCCCGACCATGCACCCTTGAGTTACCCGGGACCGGCAAGTGACCAACGAGACGGGATTCCCATCCCGCTCGTGTCCGCGGTCGGCCCCGCGCGCCGAGGGGCCGCGAGGCGGGATCACGGCCCGGGGCGGGAGGTAGCGTGCCGCCCCCGGGGAGGTGCCGTGCCGACGTTGCAGGAAGCGATCGCCCAGCTGACCGGGCCCGATGGGGCCATGGAGATCGGCGTCGAGGAGGTCCTCGGCGTACCGATCCAGGTCTACGAGAACCGGATGCGCTCGATGCGCGACCTCATGGCCCAGAACGCGCTGCGGCCCGACGTGACGTTCCTGGTGCAGGGCGAGCGGCGCTTCAGCTACGTCGAGCACGACCGCACGGCCCGGTCGGTGGCGCACTCGCTGGCCGCGCTCGGCGTGGAAAGCGGCGATCGGGTCGCGATCGTGAGCGCCAACACGCCCGAGTGGCTCTTCGTGTTCTGGGCCTGCGCCATCCTCGGCGCCACGTGCGTGCCGCTGAACGCATGGCAGAAGGGCGAGGAGCTCGAGTTCGCGCTCGACGACTGCCAGGCCAAGGTGGTGGTCGCCGACCGCAAGCGGCTCGAGGTGCTGAAGCCGGTGCTGGCGAACCTGCCCGACGTCGAGCACGTCTACCTGGCGGGTGACACGCCCGGTCCCGGCGACGACGGCGTGCGGCCGTTCGCCGAGCTGCTCGGCGACGGTTCCGATCCCGGCATGCCCACGACGCCGATCGAGGAGGACGACATCTTCGCCATCCTCTACACGTCGGGCACCACCGGTCGCCCCAAGGGCGCGACGCTCACGCACCGCCAGGTGCTCGCGAACCTTTCCAACATCATCCTGCTCGGGCTCGCCCAGATGATGGCCGGCGTCACGACGCGCGGTGCGGGCAACAACGGCGACAGCGGTGCCGGCGCAGAGCAGGACGGTTCGCTGCTCGTGGTGCCCCTGTTCCACGTGACCGGTTGCCTCGCGACGATGGTCGTCAACTACGCGACCGGCGGCAAGCTCGTGCTCATGCCCGTGGGCCGCTTCGATCCCGATGGCGCCATGCAGATCATCCAGGACGAGCGGATCACGAGCATCGGCGGCGTGCCGACGATCATGTGGCGCATCATCGACTCGCCGAACTTCTCCAAGTACGACCTCAGCTCGGTGAAGCGCGCGAGCTACGGCGGTGCGCCGGCCGCGCCGGAGCTCGTGGAGCGCATCGAGGAGGCGTTCCCGAACCTGCGCAAGACGCTGTCGACCGCGTACGGCCTCACCGAGTCGGCGTCGGTCGCCACCGCGCTCGGCGGCGACGACTATTTCGCGCATCCGGCGTCGTGCGGGCGCCCGGTGCCCACCGTCGAGCTCGAGATCCGCGACGAGCACCGCCGGGAGGTGCCGCGGGGCGAGACCGGCGAGATCTGGTTGAAGGGTCCCACGATGATGCTGCGGGGCTACTGGAACCGGCCCGACGTGAATGCCGAGGTGATCGTCGACGGCTGGTTCCGCACCGGTGACATCGCCCGCCAGGACGGCGAGGGCTTCGTGTACATCGTCGACCGTGCGAAGGACATGATCATCCGCGCCGGCGAGAACATCTACTGCGTGGAGATCGAGAACGTCCTGTACGAGTACGACGGCGTCGACGATGCGGCGGTGATCGGCGTGCCCGACACGGTGCTCGGCGAAGAGGTGAAGGCGGTGGTGCACCTCCGCGAGGGCGCGACCGTCACCGCGGAGGAGCTGCGCGCGCACTGCCGCGCGCATCTCGCCGACTTCAAGGTGCCGAAGCACATCGAGTTCCGCGACAGCCCGCTGCCGCGCAACCCGGCGGGCAAGATCTTGAAGGCTGCGTTGCGGGGCGGCGACACCGCGTTCGCCGGCGCCGACGACCAGGCCCTGTAGCCATGGCGCTGTTGCGGAGGTTCCACGGCGACTTTGGTTACGTCGCGATCGTGCTGAACGGGCTGAGCGGGCTCTACGCGCTGGCGGCGTGGAAGTGGCCCCGCTGGCGCGGCCGGCCGGTGTGGATCGGCGTGCTCGTCGCCGAGGCCGCGCTGATGGTGCAGGTGGTGATCGGCGCGATCCTCGTGTCGAGCAAGAAGTACAAGGCGCCGGGCCTGCACTACTTCTACGGCTACGTCGCCTTCATCAGCGTCGGGCTGCTCTACTCGTACCGCTACGTGTGGCGCGCCAAGGGGCGGATGGAGCTCGCCTACGGGCTCGGCGGTCTGTTCCTGATGGGCGTCGGCATCCGCGGCATCCTCCAGGTGGTGTAGCCGTCAGAGGTTGACGACGGGGCAGGTGAGGGTGCGGGTGATGCCCTCGACGAGCTGGATCTTCGACACGACCATCTTGCCGAGGTCGTCGACCGACGGGGCCTCCGCCTTCACGATGACGTCGTAGGGCCCGGTGACGTCGTCGGCGGTGGTGACGCCGTGGAGCCCGCGGATCTCCTCGGTGACGCTCGAGGCCTTGCCGACCTCGGTCTGGATCAGGATGTACGCCTGGACTGCCACGGCGGCGAGCGTACCGGCCGCCGCCCGCCGCGCCACCGCCGTCGCTCGCCCCGTGTGCCCGGCGCCTCCTGTCAAGGGACTTCGGTCACCTGTGGCGTACCCGCCAGCGGGCCCGACTCGCTTCGACTCGCCACCGTGACCCGGCCCTACAATCGAAAAACCCCAAAATCCGACCGGTGCGGCAGCATTTCGGGAGTGAAGCGATGACGAGCACTGAGGCGCCGACGAGGCACGCGGGCCTGCTGGAGTGGGTGGAGCACTGGCGGGCCATCCTCGAGCCCGACGCGGTCGAGTGGTGCGACGGCAGCGACGAGGAGTACGCCGAGCTGTGCCGGCGGCTGGTCGAGGCCGGCACGTTCACCGCGCTCGATCCGGCGCGGCGGCCGAACTCGTTCTACGCGCGCTCCGATCCGGCCGACGTCGCACGGGTCGAGGACCGCACGTTCATCTGCTCGCAGGCCGAGGCCGACGCCGGGCCCACGAACAACTGGCGGGCCCCCGACGAGATGCGCGCCGAGCTCCTGCCGTTCTTCCGCGGCGCGATGCGCGGCCGCACGCTCTATGTCGTTCCCTTCTCGATGGGTCCGCTCGGCTCGCCGATCGCGCACATCGGCGTGGAGCTCACCGACTCGGCCTACGTCGCGGCGTCGATGCGCACGATGACGCGCATGGGCCAGGGCGCGCTCGACGTGCTCGGCACCGGCGGCGAGTTCGTGCCGTGCGTGCACTCGCTCGGCGCGCCGCTCGCGCCCGGCGAGGCCGACGTGCCGTGGCCGTGCAACCCCGACAACAAGTACATCGTGCATTTCCCCGAGACGCGTGAGATCTGGAGCTACGGCTCGGGCTACGGCGGCAACGCGCTGCTCGGCAAGAAGTGCTTCGCGCTGCGCATCGCGTCCACGATGGCCCGCGACGACGGCTGGCTCGCCGAGCACATGCTGATCCTGAAGCTCACGAACCCGCAAAGCGAGTCGAAGTTCGTCGCCGCGGCGTTCCCGAGCGCGTGCGGCAAGACGAACCTCGCGATGCTCGTGCCGACGCTCCCGGGTTGGAAGGCCGAGACGATCGGCGACGACATCTGCTGGATGAAGTTCGGTGACGACGGCCGCCTCTACGCGATCAACCCCGAGTTCGGCATGTTCGGTGTGGCGCCCGGCACCGGCCTCGACACGAACGCGAACGCCATGGCCGCGCTGCACCAGAACACCGTCTTCACGAACGTTGCACTCACCGACGAGCGCGACGTGTGGTGGGAGGGCATGACCCGCGAGACGCCGGGGCACCTCACCGACTGGAAGGGCAACGACTGGACGCCCGCGTCGGGCACGCCGGCCGCCCACCCCAACGCCCGCTTCACCGCGCCGCTGTCGCAGGTGCCGTGCGTCGCGCCCGAGTGGGAGGACCCCGCCGGCGTGCCGATCTCGGCGTTCCTCTTCGGTGGCCGCCGCGCGTCGGTCGTGCCGCTCGTGACCGAGGCGTTCGACTGGGAGCACGGCGTGTTCCTCGGCTCCACGATGGCGAGCGAGACCACCGCGGCCGCCGCGGGCGCCGTCGGCAACCTGCGGCGCGACCCGTTCGCGATGCTGCCGTTCTGCGGCTACAACATGGGCGACTACTTCGCGCACTGGCTGAAGATCGGTGCCGCCACCGACGAGACGAAGCTGCCCCGCATCTTCTACGTCAACTGGTTCCGCAAGGACGCCAACGGCAAGTTCCTGTGGCCCGGCTACGGCGAGAACTCTCGGGTGCTCGCGTGGATCTTCGACCGTTGCGCGGGCACCGGCGCCGCGGTCGACACCGCGATCGGGCGGCTCCCCGCCCCGGGCGCGATCGACACCACCGATCTCGCCCTGCCCGACCGCGCGATGGCGGCGCTGCTGTCGGTCGACACCGAGGCCTGGCGGGGCGAGCTGCCGCTGATCGAGCAGCACTTCGCGATCTTCGGCGACCGCCTGCCCGCGGAGCTGCGCGCCCAGCTCACCGCACTCGGCGAGCGCCTCGCGGGCTGAGCCCCCGGCCAGGGGCGCCGCTCCAATCCCCCCAAACCCCCCGGAAACCGGCAAACCCCGCGCATACGCCGCGGCCGCCCCATTCCTCGCGACTCAGGCTCTTGGCCAGCCGATCCGATGAGTGAACGTGGTGACTACGACGCGCGCGCGCCGGCGGAGCCATCCCCAGGCCGTGGTCGCGCTCGCGGCCGTCTTCGTCGCGGCCGCCTCCTGGATCACGCTGTCCGGCCTGCGCGGCCTGCGCTCCGCCGATGCGCCCTTCCACCTGCCCTGGTGGGCGCTCGTGCCCGCGTTCGTGGCGGCCGAGATCCTCGTCATCGACGTCGAGCGCGGGCGCGACACGCACTCGTTCTCGATGGTCGAGATTCCGATGGTCGCGGGCCTCTACCTCACGAGCCCGCTGCAGCTCGTGCTGGCCCGGCTCGTGGGCGCCACGCTCGCGCTCGCCCTGCACCGGCGCCAGGCGCCGCTGAAGCTCGTGTTCAACCTCTCGCTCTTCTACCTGGAGTCGGCCGTCGGCATCGCCGTCTTCCACGCGATCGGTGGACCGGGGGTATCGGTCGAGCCGCGCTCGTGGGCGGCGCCGTTCGCGGCATGCATGCTGCTCAATCTCGTGGGCGTCATGGGCGTCACGCTCGCGATCGCTGCCACCAGCGCGCGAGTGCCCATGTCGATGCTGCGCCGGATGCTGTTCGAGACGGCGCTGCTCGGACCGATCGCGAACGCGAGCGTCGCCATGTGCGTGATGGTGATGCTGTGGTACGAGCCCGCGGCGGCGGTGCTGATGGCGCTCGTCGCGGTGATCGTCGCGCTGGCGTACCGGGCGTACGTGTCGCTCAGCGCGCGCTACGCGAACCTCACCAAGCTCTACGAGTTCAACCAGCGCGCGCAACCGCGCGCGCCGGGTCGAGCCGTGGCGACGCTGCTCGACGCCGCGCGTGCCGCGATGAGCGTGGAGACCGCCGCGCTCGTGCTCGTGCACGCGGACGGGGCGCGTTCGGTGCACGTGTCGAGCGATACCGACGCCGTCGTCGAGGAACACGGGGAGCCGTTCGACGGCCCGCGGGTCGACGCGGTCGCCGCGCTCGTCGCGAGCCGGCCCGACGGCCTGCTCGTTCGGAACGGGTCGGCGTCGCCCGCCGAGCACGACGTGCTCGCACCGCTCGGCTGGCGCGACTGCCTGGCTGTGGAGCTCGACGACCGGCGCGGTGCGCGCGGCTTCGTCGTGGTGGCGAACCGGCTCAACAGCGTGTCGTCGTTCGAGCGGGCCGACCTCGCGTTGTTCAGCGCGCTCGCCGGGCACGCCGAGGTCATCCTCGCCAACTCGGAGCTGGTGGAGCAGCTGCGGCACGACGCGCTCCATGACAGTCTCACCGGCCTGCCCAACCGTGTCGGCTTCAACCAGCGGGTCGACGAGGCGATCGCTCGCCGCTGCCCGGGCGAGAAGGTGTGCGTGCTGCTCATGGACCTCGACCGGTTCAAGCAGGTGAACGACACGCTCGGTCATGTGCACGGCGACCGCCTGCTGGTGGAGGTGGGCAAGCGCATCGACGGCGCGCTGGTCGACGGTGCGACGGTTGCCCGCCTCGGCGGCGACGAGTTCGCCGTGCTCCTGCCCCGGTGCACTGACGGCGACGACGCGGTCGCGCGCGCCGGAGCGCTCGACCACGTGCTGCGGCGCGGTTTCCGCCTCGGCGATATGCGGGTGGACGCGCCCGCCGCGATCGGCATCGCGGTGTGCCCCGACCACGGTGAGGACGCGGCCGGGCTCCTGCAGCGCGCCGACGTCGCGATGTACATCTCCAAGGACTCGGGCCAGATCGAGACGTACTCGTCCGAGCGCGACCGCAACACGCGCCAGCGGCTCGAGCTGTTCGCCGAGCTGCGCACCGCGATCGCGAGCGGCCAGCTCGAGGTGTGGTACCAGCCGCAGGCCGACGCGCGCACCGGCACGATCATCGCCGCCGAGGCTCTCGTGCGCTGGCGCCACCCCGTGCGGGGCATCGTGCCGCCCGACGCGTTCATCCCGGTCGCCGAGCAGAGCGGTCTCATTGGCGCGCTCACCGATTATGTGCTGCGCGAGGTAGCCCGGCAGTGGCGCGCGTGGGCGCGCGCCGGGATCGCGCTCGAGGTCGGCGTCAACGTCAGCATGCGCAATCTCCAAGAGCGCGACTTCGCCAACCGGGTGGTCGGAATCCTGCAGGAGATCGGCATGCCCGCGCGGTCGTTGACCGTCGAGATCACCGAGAGCAGCATCATGGCCGACCAGCGCCGGGCGCTCGACTGCGTGCATGCCCTCGCCGCCGCCGGTATCGCGATCTCCGTCGACGACTTCGGCACCGGCTACTCGTCACTCTCCCATCTGCGCGACCTGCCGGTGCGCGAGATGAAGATCGACAAGTCGTTCGTGATGCACATGGACACCGACCCCGGCGACGCCACGATCGTGCGCGCCGTGCTCGACCTGGGTCGCCGGCTCGACCTCACGGTGGTCGCCGAAGGTGTGGAGACGGCGACGGCGTGGGAGCAGCTCACCGAATGGGGCTGCCACCGGATCCAGGGCTACCACCTCGCGAAGCCCATGCCGGCCGACGCCGCGACGCAGTGGCTCGCCGAACGGCTGGCCGGCGGCATCGATCTCTCGGCGCGCGCCTGACACGCGAGCGCTCGATCACGCGGCGCCGCGGCCCGGCGTGCCGCGGCTCAGATGTCGGCCGTCGAGATCCCCATGTCGGGCTCCGAGCCGACGCGCACCGTGGTGGCGCGCCCGCCGGGGTTGAGCTCGAACGTGATGCGCTGGCCCTGGCGCAGCGTGCGGAACAGCGACTGCTGCAGCGCGTCGGGCGCGAACACGTAATCGGTGCGGTCGGTGTCGCTCATCACGATGCCCTCGCCGGTGAGCGGGTCGTACAGCTTCACGACGCCCTGCACGCTGCTACCTCTTGTTCGCTTCGCTCACGGGCCGGTGGGCCTTCCCTCGCTGGCTCGGCGGGCGCGTCAGACCTTGGTGACCTTGCCGGCCTTGAGGCACGACGTGCACACGTTCATGCGCTTCGGCGTGCCGCTCACCATCGCGCGCACGCGTTGCACGTTCGGGTTCCAGCGCCGCTTCGTGCGCCGGTGCGAGTGCGAGAGGCGCATGCCGAAGTGCGGTCGCTTGCCGCACACGTCGCATACCGCTGCCATCGTCGAGCACCTCGTTGAGTCAGGGGAACCCGGCAACGCTACCAGCGGCCGCCCCTGGAGCGGGGATCGCGACCGTGCCGGCCGATATCGTGAGCTACGCATGGCGAGCGACGAATGTCCCCTCGAACATCTGGGGCCGTCCGACCTGCGCCGGACCGTGGAGGCCTTCCGTGACGCGCTGCGCACGCACCAGGACGAGCTGAACCGGCTCAACGTGTACCCGGTGCCCGATGGCGACACCGGTACGAACATGGCCCTCACGCTGGAGTCGGTGTGCGATGCGCTGCGCAGCGCCGAGGCGATGACCGAGGTGTGCGACGCGCTGTCGCGCGGGTCGCTGATGGGCGCACGCGGCAACTCGGGCGTGATCACCAGCCAGATCCTCCGGGGCTTCGCCGAGGTGTTCCAGCCGCTCGACGCGATCGGGCCCGACGATCTCGTGATCGCGTTCCGCCGCGGCGCCGATGCCGCGTACGAGGCGGTGCTGCGCCCGGTGGAGGGCACGATCCTCACCGTGGCGCGCGAGACGGCGGAGGCGTGCGAGGCCGCGGCGGCGTCGGCCGCGGGCAACGGCGGGCTGGCGCTCGCCGAGCTCGTCGGCGCGGCACACGAAGCGGCCCAGCGCGCCGTCGAGCGCACACCCGAGCTGCTCGCCGCGCTGCGCCAGGCCGGTGTCGTCGACTCGGGCGGCTCGGGCTTCACGCTGTTCCTCGCCGCGCTGCAGCACGTGGTCGACGGTCGCCCGTTGCCCGAGCCCGCCGTCGTCGCCACACCGGCCGCCGTCGAACGGCACCTCGCCGGGGATGACGTGGCCGGGCTGCGCTACGAGGTGATGTACCTGCTCGACGCCGACGACGGCACGATCGGGCCGTTCCGCGACACGTGGCTCACCATCGGCGATTCGATCGTGGTCGTCGGTGGTGACGGCATCTACAACTGCCACATCCACACGAACGACATCGGTGGCGCGATCGAGGCCGGGATCCAGGCCGGGCGGCCCCATGAGATCCGGGTCACCGACCTGTTCGAGGAGGTCGCGGGAGTCGAGGAGGAGGCGGCGTGGGTGCGCGACGCGCACGCGGGCGGCCGCACGGGCGGGCACGAACCGGTGACGACGGCGGTCGTGGCGGTCGCGGTGGGCGAGGGGGTGCGGCGCCTGCTGCACTCGCTCGGTGTGCAGGAGGTCGTCGCCGGCGGCCAGTCGATGAACCCGTCGACCGCGCAGATCCTCGAGGCGGTCGAGTCGGCGAACTCCGAGGCTGTCATCGTGCTGCCGAACAACAAGAACATCATCGCCGTCGCGCAGCAGGTCGACTCGCTCACCGCCAAGCACGTCGAGGTCGTGCCGACCACATCGGTGATCGAGGCGCTCGCCGCGCTGGTGGCGTACGACCCCGACGAGGAGCTCGGCCCGAACACCGCGGCGTTCACCGAGGCGCTCGGCCGGGTGCGCTCGGGCGAGGTCACCCAGGCCGTGCGCGACTCGGTGGCCGAGTGCGGCAAGATCCGCCAGGGCGACTGGCTCGCCATCGCGCGGGTCGGTGGCATCGTCGCGGCGCGGCCGTCGACGTCGGCGGCCTGCGCGGCCCTGCTCGACGAGCTCGTCGACGACGACAGCGAGATCGTGACGGTGGTGGTCGGCGCGGAGGCCCGTCCGGCCGACTCGGAGCACATCAAGGAGCACTTGAAGCTCGCCTACCCCCACGTCGACGTCGAGTTCCACGAAGGCGGCCAACCGCTCTACCCCTACCTCGTCGGCGTCGAGTAACCCGGCCCCCGGCGCCCGGCGCCCGGCGCCCGGCGCCCCGGCGCCCCGGCCCCGCGGGTTCGTGGTACTGCATCTGTCAGCGGTAGCTGACAGATGCAGTACCACGACGATCGCGGAGCGCGCGCTTGACCTGGCGGAACGGCTTGGGGTCGCCTCGGCGCGCGTCGGTTGCGGTGATGCCGAACCGCTTCCACTCCGCGGACGTGAGGTCGTTGCGGCGGCGACTGTCGTGGTCGTGCACGGTCCGCCGCATGTGCGGATCGCGCCCGTCGAACTCGAGCGCGACGCGTTCGTCGGGCCAGGCCGCATCGAGGAAGTAGCGCTTGCCGCCGACGCGCACCTCGTACTGGAGCACCGGCGCCGGGAGCCCGAATTCGCGGCACCGGCGCACCACGAGCGCCTCCCACTCGTTGCGCGCCTTGTCCAGCTCGGGATGGAGTTCGGCAAGTATCCGCAGCACGACGGTGCAACCGGGTCGCTTCGAGTTGCGCAGCTCGCGCGCTCGTCGTTCCAGGTCGAACGGATCGACCAGTCTGCGGACGATCGCCGTTTCGACCATCTCGGTCGCCTGCCTGCGGGGCATTCGATGCGCGGCGTCGAGGATCGCCCGGACGGGGTGCAGCGCGCGCAGACCGTCGACGAGCGTGTGGTCTGGCCGCGGCAGCGTTCGTGTGGTGTGCTGCGGAGCCTTGGCCGATCGTGCACCCCGCGCGACGAGCACATCGGCGGTGCGCGGCGGCGTGATCAGCCCGTAGAGCGCGACCGCGGATCGTCCGCATGCGATGCCCCGAGACGCGAGCAGTTCGCCCGCCAGCTCGTCCTTCCACGTGGTCGGACCGTGCGCATTGAAGCGGTAGATGCCGCGACCCGTTCGGCGGAGGAGCCCCTTCGCCGTCCAGGCCGCGAGCAGCTGACGGTTGATGCCGCACCGAGCGGCCTGCTCGACAGTGAAGTGCCCCCGCTGACCGGGGCGCCGGGTGATGCGTGCGAGTCGCTGGAGATCGGGCACGGGTCCTCCCTGTTCGGAGCGCTGGGACGGGGAGGAGCTCCTTTGATCGTCGCGCCAGCATGCGACAGGTACGTCGTGGTACTGCATCTGTCAGCTCTTGCTGACGAACGCAGTACCACGGGAGCGGCGGAGCGTTGCCGGGTGTCGGGCGGAACCGGTCGCGGCCGGGCCGTAGCCTCGGTGGTGTGAGCACCGGGCCGCTGACGCTGCGGGAGCTGCGCGGGCGGGCGGTCACCGATCTGCGCGGCGTGGGTGATGCGCTGGGCGAGCGGCTCGCCGCGATGGACATCGAGACGGTGCTCGACGTGCTCACGCACTACCCGCGCCGCTACGTCGACCGCACCAAGAAGTCCGACATCGCGAGCCTCACCGTCGGCGAGGAAGCCACGGTGTTCGGCGAGGTGCGCAAGGTGAGCGGCCGGCGCACCCGCCAGGGTCGCTCGCTCGTAGAGGTGTCGGTCACCGACGGCGAGTCGTTCCTCGCCTGCACCTTCTTCAACCAGGCCTGGCGCGAGCGCCAGCTCGCGGTCGGCACCGAGGCGGCGTTCTTCGGCAAGCTCGACGTGTACCGCGGCAAGCGGCAGATGACGAACCCGGTGGTCGACGTGATCGGTCGCGCCGGCCAGGGCGACGACAAGACCGGCGTGATCGTGCCGATCTACCCGCAGAGCGGCAAGGCCGAGGTGTTCACCTGGCAGCTGCGCGCCCTCGTCAAGGAGGTGCTGCGACGCTGCGCCGAACGCACGCTCGCCGATCCCGTCCCGGCCGCCGAGCTCGACGGCGACCCGCAGGCCGGCGACCCGCAGGCCGGCGACCCGCACGCGGGCGACCCGCACGCCGGCGACGGGGCGGACGGCCCGCTCGCGTCCCGTTGGGACGCCTATCGCTGGATCCATGCGCCCGGCGACATGGGCGAGGTGAAGCGCGCCCGCGCCCGCCTCGTGTTCGACGAGTTCCTGCGTATGCAGCTCGGGCTCGTCGCCCGCAAGCGCGCGCTCGAAGCGAACGAGCAGGGGATCGCCCACACCGTCGACGGCACGCTCGTGCGCCAGTTCCTCGACCAGCTCCCCTTCGCTCTCACGACCGACCAGCAGCGCGCCAACGCCGAGATCGCCGCCGACATGGCCCGCCCCACGCCGATGCACCGGCTCCTGCAAGGCGACGTCGGCTCGGGCAAGACCGTCGTGGCCCTGGCGATGCTGCTGCACGCGGTCGAGGGCGGCTTCCAGGGCGCGCTGATGGCGCCTACAGAGGTGCTCGCCGAACAGCACTTCCTGTCGGCGCGCGGCATGCTCGACGGCCTCACCGTCGAGGGCGCGGGAACCGGTCTGTTCGCCGGCGGCAACGACCGTCGCCCGCTCCAGGTCGCGCTGCTCACGAACCGCACCACCGCGTCGGAGCGGCGCAAGCTCCAGCAGGGCCTGCGCGAAGGCGGCGTCGACATCGTCGTCGGCACCCACGCGCTCCTCTACGAGGGCGTCGACTTCAAGGCCCTCGGCGCGGTGGTGATCGACGAGCAGCACCGCTTCGGCGTCGAGCAGCGCTCGATGCTGCGCGCGAAGGCCGACGACCGCACCGGCCTGCCCGACGTGCTCGTGATGACGGCCACACCGATCCCGCGCACCGCGGCGATGCTCGTCTACGGCGACCTCGACCGGTCGGAGCTGCGGGAGATGCCGCCGGGCCGCACGCCGATCACCACGCACGTGGTCGGCGGCGAGGCGGTCGAGCGCGCCGTCGCCTACGAGCGACTCGGCGCCGAGGTGGCGCAGGGCCACCAGGCCTACGTGGTGTGCCCGCTCGTGGAAGGCTCCGACAAGGTTCAGGCGAAGGCGGTCACCGCCGAGTTCGAACGCCTGCAGCACGAGGAGCTTGCCGGGCTGCGCCTCGGCCTGCTGCACGGCCAGCTGCCAGGTCGTGAGAAGGAGGCCGTGATGGCCGCGTTCCGCGACGGCAACCTTGACGTGCTCGTGTCGACCACCGTCATCGAGGTGGGTATCGACGTCCCGAACGCCACGGTGATGATCATCGAGGACGCCGATCGCTTCGGCCTCTCGCAGCTCCACCAGTTGCGCGGTCGCGTGGGCCGGGGCGGCGGCGAGTCGTGGTGCTTCCTCCTCGCCGAGGCGTCGACCGACGAGAGCCGCGCCCGCCTCGACGCCATGGCCGCCTCCACCGACGGGTTCGCGCTGGCCGAGCGCGACCTCGAGATCCGCGGCGCGGGCGAGGTGTTCGGCGAGCGGCAGTCGGGCTTCTCCGACCTGAAGATCGCGCGCATCCCGCGTGACCAGCACATGGTCGGCCGGGCCCGCCGGTCGGCCGAACGGATCCTCGACGCCGACCCGGGTCTCGCCGGCAACCGCGTCCTTGCCGACGAGGTCGAGGACCTGCTCGGCGAGCAGGTCGAGTTCCTCTTCAAGAGCTGACGTGACTCGAGATCGGCGGCCGAGATCGTCCCAACCGCGCATCATCGCCGGGACGGCGCGGGGCCGGCGGCTGGAGGTGCCGGCAGCAGGCGTGCGGCCCACGAAGGACCGGGTGAAGGCGGCGGTGTTCTCGGCCCTCGACGCCCGCGGCCTGCTCGACGGGGCCGTGGTGGTCGACCTCTACGCGGGCTGCGGCGCGCTCGGCCTCGAGGCGCTGTCACGGGGCGCCGCGCACGCCACCTTCGTGGAGCGCGACCCCGCCGCGCTCGCGGCGCTGCGGGCGAACGTCGCGGCGCTCTGCTGTACCGACCGGGCGCAGGTGCGGGCCGGGGCCGTCGACCGGTTCGTGGCCGAGACCGGCCCCGCGGCGGGTACGTTCGACCTGGCGTTCGCCGATCCGCCGTACGACAGCGGTGACGAAGCCCTGGCCGCGGTCCTGGTGCGGCTCGTTGAGCGGGTGCCCGGGGGCACCATCGTGCTCGAGCGCCCAGCCCGCCGCCCGGGCCCGCTGCCGGCCCCGCCGGGCTGGTCGGTCACATGGGAACGGACATTCGGGGATACTCTGGTTGCGTTCGTGCAGCCCGGATCAGACCCACCTGACTGGGCCCGATGACCGGGCCAGAGACTGGGCCCACCGGCCGACCCTCGGAGGATGTGCGTGGCGACCGCCCTCGTTCCCGGGAGCTTCGACCCGGTCACCAACGGGCACCTCGACATCATCGAGCGGGCGGCCCGGCACTTCGACACCGTGATCGTGGCGGTCATCCGCAACCCGCAGAAGACCCAGAGCCTGTTCACGCTGGAGGAGCGCCAGGAACTCCTCGGTGAGTGCCTCGGCCATGTGGGGAACGTCCGGATCGAGTTCTTCAAGGGCCTGCTCGTCGACTTCGCCAGGGACCACGGCGCCGAGGCGATCGTGAAGGGCCTGCGGGCGGTCTCGGACTTCGACTACGAGCTGCAGATGGCCCAGATGAACCAGAGCCTGTCGGGAATCGACACCTTCTTCCTCTCGACCAGCCCCAACTATTCCTTCCTGTCCTCGAGCCTCGTCCGGGACGTCGCCAAGTACGGCGGCGACGTCTCCACGATGGTGCCCTCCGTGGTCGCCGCGCGGCTCGCCGATCGCTTTGCGGAGGAAACGTGAGCGACACCGAAGGTGGCGACTCGACGACCGAGCCCACCGACATCTACCACCCGCAGGTGGGGGACACCGAGGCCATCCTCACCGAGCTGCGCGAGATGGTCGACACCGCCAGCACGTACCCGCTGTCGTCGTCGCCCCGTGTCAACCGCGACGACGTGCTCGGGCTCATCGACGAGGCGCTCGGCGCGCTCCCGCTGGAACTGCGTGAGGCCCGCTGGGTGCTGAACGAGCGCGACGAGGTGGTCGACCGCGGGCGCAAGGAGGCCGACGAGATCATCGCGGCCTCGCAGCGGCGCGCCGCGTCGCTCGTGGCCAACAAGGAGATCGTGCGCCAGGCCGAACGCCGCGCCGAGCAGATCATCCGCGACGCCGACGACTGGGCGCGCCACCGCAAGCACGAGGCTGACGACTACGTCGACCAGAAGCTCGCGGCCTTCGAGATCGTGCTCGAGCGCACGATGAACGCGGTGCGGCGCGGCCGGGAGCGGCTCGAGTTGCACGTGGGCACTCCCGCGCTGGCCGAGCCGGTCGAGGACTCGCGGGACGACACCGGCTTCTTCGACCAGGACGGCTAACCCCAAGCCCCCTCATGCGTCGTTTCGGTACCATATAGCGGTCCCAAACGACGCATGCGCGGGCGTTACGTCGAGGCTTGGCAGGCCGTGATCCAGGCCTTCAGGCGGGTGAGGAACTCGGGCTTGGAGAAGGCGGCGCCGGTGGGGTCGTCGAGGTCGGCGACGCTGTAGCCATACACCACCTGGTCGGCCGTGCACCATGCGGTGGCGGCGTCGGCGCCCTGGCCGAGGAACGTGTCGAGCAGCTCGGAGCGCGTCACCGGCAGCGAGTAGGCCCGAACCGAACGATGCGTGAGCGCGGGTGTGCGCGCGCCCCCGTCACAGGCCCGCAGGTCGATGCGGCGCGTACCGATGCGGTGCACCGACGTGTCGCGCGCCGGCATCTGCGCGCTCCAGGCCTCGAGTGCCGATTCGACGATGTTGCGGCCCGGCGTGTCGCGCGCGGCGATGTCGAGGTCGACACACGTGGTGTTGCGCAGCGTGTAGAGCACGGTGTGGTCGCCGCGCCATGCGTCACTCGCCGCGAGCGCGGCGTGGGCGTCGATGCGTTCGGCGAGCATGAGGAACAGGCCGAAGTCGCCGGTCTCGCCCTGGTCGTCCAGCAACTTCGCCCCGCTTGGCAGCTGGGGCCGCGGCACCCGCGCCACCTTGGAGCGGTTCATGTAGGCGACCGGATCCACGATGTACCAGTCCGACTCGGGTGGCTCGCGGAACGCCCGGTTCAACGCGGCCGTCCCACCGGCGAAGCGCAACGCCCGCACGAACCGTTCGCCGAGGTCGTACGGTGCCTGCTCGGAGAGCACGAGCGCGTCGGGTACCGACGCGACTTTGCCGGTGACCGATTCGTCGAGCCGCTGCTCCTCGGCGTCGTATTCGGCCTTGCGCGAGGCGGTGAGGGTGTCGACGTAGCGCTCCTCCACGTCGCGCGCGTCGCCTTCGATGAGGGCGGTCACCGAGTCGCTCTGCGACGTGTCGGCCTTGTGCTGCATCGCCTGCAGGTCGAAGTACTGGTCCTGGAGTGCGTGCGTGAGCTCGTGCACGATGGTGACGTCGTGCGCGACGTCGAGGTCCGTGCCGCGCACCGAGATGCGCTTGGTCGCCGGGTCGTAGAACGCCAGGGAGGTCGACGCCACGAGCGTCTTCGCCGCCGACGCGAGGTCGAGGTGCGCGGGGGCGATGCCGAGGGCGCGCAGCTCGGCCGCGAGCTGTGTGAGCTCGGCTCGCGACTGCGGCTTGTCGAAGTCGTCGGTGTTGAGGTGGTTGAACTCGGCGTCGGTGTAGAAGCGCGCCGCGACCGGGTGCTTGAACGTGAGGCCGCGCAGGTTCTCGGCGACGTGGGCGAGCGGCTCGAGCCGCGGATCCCAGTGCCGCGGCGGTGCGACCGCGCGATCGCCAAAGGGGGTGGCCGATCGGTGCTGCGCGACCTCGATGCCGCCGACGGCCGTGCCCGCGATCGCCGCGAGCGCCAGCACCGCGAGCGCGGCCCGCGCCCGGCCGTGTGTGCTTCGCCGCGCGCCGGCCCCCTCACCCGCGTGGTCGGCGTCGACCTTGTCGACGCTCGCCGCGGCGCCGACCGGCCGGTAATGGTCGAGCGCGGACCCCGCGGTGCCCGGTGGCCCGTGCCGCGCACCGTCGAGGCGCAGCGAGCACTTCGTGCAGAACGGGCGCCACGCGTCGTTCGCCGTGCCGCAGGCCGGGCAGCTGTGCATCATGTCGTGGGGCGCGCTTCCTGGGTGGGGCGGGCGGCGCAGGGGTGCCTTGTCCCCTATCGGCCGGTTCTGGGCGCACACGACCCGGTGGGCGGGCTGGGTGTCGAGCGTCGAGTGGCAGCCGGACGGGCCTGGGGCGGCCTTGGAGCGGCAGGGCCTTGAACCCGGCGGCTAACCTGGGTCGACGCGGCCCTCGCCGGTGGCACGTGCCCAGCTGCGGGCGCGATCGGGTCGCGATCGGCGGACCGAGCGCTCCCGGCGCCGGCCCCGCCTCCCCACGCCGCACCCCCTCACGCCGCACCCCGCACGCCACACCCCGTACGAATGACCATAACCATGACCGTTCCGTCCGTTTTGCGCATCTTGGTCGCCGATCTCCTCGACCAGGTCGGCGCCCGTCGTGCCGTCGCGCTCGAAGTGCGCGGTGCGGGCATCGGTGCCGGCGACGTGTCGGTGGCACCCGACGCCCCGATCGCGCTCGACCTCGTCGCCGAGCGAGTACCGGAGGGTGTCGTGGTGCGGGGAACCGTCGCGGCGCCCTGGACCGCAGCCTGCGCCCGCTGCCTCGCCCCCGCCGCGGGTCGGGTCGAGGTCCACGTCGACGAGCTGTTCGAGGCCGCGCCGGAGCCGGGCGAGACCTATCTGCTCGAGGGCGACCACATCGACCTCGAGCCGCTCGTGCGCGACGCCATCGTGCTCGAGCTGCCCACCGTGGCCCATTGCCGCGACGACTGCGCCGGCCTCTGCCCACAGTGCGGCGCCGACCTGAACCTGACGCAGTGCGACTGCGTCGCCGACGATTCCGATCCCCGCTGGGCGGCCCTCGGGTCGCTCGAGCTCTAGTCCCCGGCCCGCCCGGACACCCGCCAGGAGAGCGCGATGCCCGTCCCGAAGCGCAAGCTGACCCGTTCCCGCTCCCGATCGCGACGTTCGGCGAACCTGCGCATGCGTGCACCTGCGCACTCGCTGTGCTCGAACTGCGGCGCCTCGCACCGGCCGCACACGGTCTGCACGAACTGCGGCTGGTATCGCGGCCGCCCCGCCATCGACGTCGAATAGGCAGTGAGCCGACCTTTCGCATCGCGTTCCGAGGCACCCGCGTGAACGAGCGTCGTCGCACCATCGCCGTGGACGCGATGGGAGGAGACAAGGCGCCGCAGGCCATCGTCGACGGCGCGTTCCGGGCCATCGACGAGGTGGGCGTCGACGTGCTCCTCGTGGGCGACGATGCCGCGGTACGCGGCGCGCTCGCTGGGCGCACCTCACCGCACCTCGACCTGCTGCACGCATCCCAGGTCATCGCCATGGACGACGAGCCGGTCGCGGCGGTGCGCGGCCTGAGCGACAGCTCGATCGTGCGCGCCGCCGAGGTGGTGCGCGACGGTCGCGCCGACGCGTTCGTCGGGGCCGGCAACACGGGCGCCACGATGGCCGCAGCCCTGCTGCGCTACGGGCGCATCGCGGGTGTCGCGCGGCCGGCGATCGCGGTGCCGATCCCGGTTCCAGGCGCTCCGGGCGGCACCACGCGCAAGCAGCTGCTCGTCGACGGCGGCGCCACCGTCGACCCCGAGCCCGCGTGGCTCGTGCAATGGGCGCGCCTCGCGCAGGCGTACGCCACGGTGCGCCTCGGCGTCGGCGCGCCCACCGTCGCGCTGCTGTCGAACGGCGAGGAGCCCGGCAAGGGCGACGCGCTCCGCAAGGAGACCTACACGCTGCTTGCCGCCGGCGTGAAGGACTTCGTCGGCAACGTCGAAGGTCGTGATCTCGCGCGCGTGTCCGCCGACGTGATCGTCACCGACGGATTCACGGGCAATGTCGCGCTGAAGACGCTCGAAGGCGCGATGCGCGCGATGGCTGGGCTCGTGTTCGGGGTGGTCGACGAGCCGGCGTTCGCGCCGGTCGCGGACGCGCTGCGGCTGCGCCTGCTCGAAGCCGCAGCCGACCTGCTGCCCGACAACACGGGCGGTGCGTTGCTGCTCGGCGTGAAGGGCGTGTGCATCATCTCGCACGGCTCGTCGTCGGCCGACGCCATCGTGAACGCGATCCGCGTCGCGCACACCTGCGTGGACGCCGACGTCGTCGGCCGCCTCACCGAAGCCGTGGGCTGAGGACGCGCATGCCGGCCGAGACGCACAGTAACCGACCGCCGATCGAACGCGCGCATCTCGAAACGATCGTGAGCGAACGGCTCGTCGAGCTCTTGTCGTGCCATCCCGACGACATCCGTCCCGAGGCGCGCCTGCGCGCCGATCTCGACGCGGACGTGCTCGTGCTCGACGACCTGCTGGTGCTGATCGACGAGGACCTGGGCGAGCGGGCCGCCACGCTGCAGCTCGACGACGACGACCTCGACGAGCTCGAGACGGTGAACGATCTCGTCGAAGCCCTGTACCACCGGCTCGCCTCGGGCGCGGCATGAGCGCGCCCACCAACGGCACCGATGGTTGCGCGCTCGACCCCGCGGTCGGCCGCGCGCTCGACGCCGCGCTCGACGCCGCGCTCGGCGTGGCGGTCGCCGATCGCGCGCTGCTGCTGCGCTCCCTGTCGCACCGATCGTGGTGCGCCGAGCACGATGAGGCTCCGAGCAACGAGCGCCTCGAGTTCCTCGGCGATTCGGTCCTCGGCCTCGTGGTCACCCGCTACGTGTACAACCACTTCCCCGATTTGCCCGAGGGCGAGTTGTCGGAGGTACGCGCCGCGGTCGTGAACGCCAAGACGCTTGCGGAGGTGGCCCGCGAGCTGCGGCTCGGCGACTTCCTGCTGCTCGGCAAGGGCGAAGCTGCCGCCGGCGGCGCGGCGAAGCCGTCGATCCTCGCCGACGCGCTCGAAGCGGTGTTCGCCGCCGTCTACCTCGACCTGGGTTTCGACGCGGCCGAGGCGTTGATCCTGCGCCTGTTCGAGGAACGCATCGTGCGCGCGACCGCCGGCAACGGCGCGCGCGACCACAAGACCCGGCTCCAGGAGCTCACGGCCGCGCTCGGTTATGCGCGACCGCGGTACATCGTGCGTGACGAAGGTCCCGACCACGCGAAGCAGTTCTTCGCGACGGTCGTGATCGACGACCGCGAGCACGGCGAGGGGCGCGGCCGCTCGAAGAAGGAAGCCGAGCAGGCCGCGGCCCTGGTCGCGCTGTGTGCATTGGGGGAGGAGCACGATGGCCGAACTGCCTGAGATCGAGACGCTGCGACGTGAGCTCGACAAGGAGCTCACCGGTCGGAAAATCAAGCTCGTCGAAGTGTCGGCGATGAAGATCATCCCGCGGTACCGCACCAAGAAGGCGTTCACGAGCTTGCTCGAGGGCCGCAAGGTCAGCGGTCTCGAACGGCGCGGGCCGTTGCTCGTCGCCAAGCTCGACGCGTCCGACGCGCTGATGATCGATCTCGGTGCCGGCGGGCAGCTCGTGCGGGCCAAGTCGGCCCGCCAGGCCGTCACGAAATCGACGATGGTGGTGATCACCTTTACGCAGGGCGGGCAACTACGGATCGTCGACCCGAAGGGCGACGCCGAGCTGTGGGTGCTGCCGTGGGCCGAGGTCGCGCAGGCACCGGAGCTCGAGGGGCTCGGCATCGACCCGCTGGAGTCGGCGATGTCGTGGGAGCGGTTCGGGCGCCTCCTCTACGGCGAGCACGAGAAGCTGCGCACGCTGCTCATGGACCGCAGCGTGCTCGTGGGGATCGGCCCGATCTACGCCGACGAGATCCTGTTCGCCGCCGGGCTCCGTCACGACCGCGAGAGCGACCGTCTCACCGAACAGGAGATCCGCCGGCTGTACCGTGCGATCGTCGAGACGATGCAGGAGGCCGTCAAGTTCCGCGGCTCCACACACGCGGCCAAGGCGAGCTCGGGCGACCCGTTCGACGACGAGGGCTTCGAGCACTTCAAGGTGTGGGAGCGCGACGGCGACGCGTGCCGCCGTTGCCGGCGCGAGATCAAGAAGATGCGCATCGGCGGCCGGAACCACTACTACTGCGAAGCCTGCCAGGTCTGAGCCCGGCGCACGTGCATCGGGTCGTACGGGGGCGGAGGGCCACGACGATGGGGCGGGCGCCACGGTCCCTGATCGGCTCCCGTCCGACCCCTACGCTCTCGTCCGGAGGTAGGGCCCTGTGTCGGTGACATCGTGTTCCTGAAGACGCTGACCCTGAAGGGGTTCAAGTCGTTCGCAGACAAGACGACGATCGACCTCGAGCCGGGCGTCACCGTCGTCATCGGCCCGAACGGCTCGGGGAAGTCGAACGTGGTCGACGCGGTCGCGTGGGTGCTCGGCGCCCAGGGTGCGCGGGCGCTGCGCGGCGCCAAGATGGACGACGTCATCTTCGCCGGCACCGCGAACCGGCCCGCGCTCGGCCGGGCCGAGGTATCGCTCACGATCGACAACACGAGCGGCATCCTGCCGATCGATTTCAGCGAGGTCACGATCACGCGGCGGCTCTTCCGCAGCGGCGACTCCGAGTACGAGATCAACGCCGCGCCGTGCCGCCTGCTCGACATCCAGGAGCTGCTGTCCGACACCGGCATCGGCCGCCAGCAGCACGTCATCGTCGGCCAGGGGCAGCTCGACCAAGTGCTCAACGCCCGGCCCGAGGACCGGCGGGCGACGATCGAGGAGGCGGCGGGCGTCCTCAAGTACCGCAAGCGCAAGGAACGGGCCGAGCGCCGGCTCGAGGCCACCGAGGCGAACCTGCTGCGGCTCACGGATCTCCTGCGCGAGGTGCGGCGCCAGCTGCGACCGCTCGAACGGCAGGCCGAGGCGGCGCGGCGCAGCGAGGGGCTCGCCGCCGAGCTGCGCGGCGGCGCGGCTGCACCTCGCGGGCCGCGAGATCGACCGGCTCACCGTGCGCGAGGAGCGCCAGCGCACCGCGCACGGCGAGCTGGCCACGCTCGACGCCGAGCTGCGGGGCCGCTTGCGCGTGCTCGACGAGCAGGTCGTCGAGGTGGAGCGTGCGCTCACGCTCCCCGGCGACGACGACGTCGCCGACCTGCTCGTGCGCGTCGAGCAGTTGCGCGAGCGGGCCAAGGGCGTGCAGGCGCTGGTGAGCGAACGCCTGCGCGGCATCGATCGTGAGCTCGAAGCCGCGGCCGACGAAGGTGTGGTCGAGACGCTCGTGGCCGACGCCGCGGCAGCGCGCCAGGAGCTCGACGCGCTCGCGCGCGACGCCGACACGCTCGCACCCGAACGGCTCGCGGTCGAAGCCGCGGAGCGCGCCGTCGAAGGCGCCCGGGCCGAGCTCGTGGGGAGCCAGTTGCTCGCGCCCGAGCTCACCGACGAGGGACGCGAACGCGCGGCCGCGG
The DNA here is from genome assembly GCA_963716525.1 of uncultured Actinomycetes bacterium. GTDB lineage: Bacteria > Actinomycetota > Acidimicrobiia > IMCC26256 > PALSA-610 > JBBREP01. The sequence continues at coordinate 4,186,379 of OY970315.1, read as the reverse complement.
AGGGCGAGGTCGAGACCGCGTCCGCGGCGCTGCGCGACGCCGAGGCCGAATGCGGCGCGCTCAACCGTACGGCCGAAGGCCTCGCAGCCGAGGAACCCGAGCTGCGTGCGCAGCTCGTGGCGGCTGCGCGCGACATCTACGCGTCAGGGTCGGAGCGTGTGGCGGTCGAGGAGGCCGAACAGCGCGCCGAAGCGGCGCGGCACGCGCTCGACGAGGCGATGGCGCACGCGCCCGAGCAGACGGCGGAGGGTCGCGCGCTGATCGCCGCCGAGCACGCGTTCGACACCGCCACGACCCGCCTGCTCAACGCGGGAGACGCGGCGAGCCGCTGGCGCGCTCGGGCGGAGACGCTCGCGCTCGCGCTCGACGCGGCGCAGGCGTCGGTGGCGAGCGAGCTCGTCGGCTCGCTTCCTGGTGTGGTCGGACCGCTCATCGACCACATCGAGATCGAATCCGGAGCCGAGACGGCCGTCGCCGCCGCGCTCGGCGACGCGGTGCACGCGCTCGTGCTCGACGGCACCGCTGCCGCGCGCGCCGCGGTCGACCGCCTGCGCCGCGGCGAAGGGCAAGCGTTGCTGCTCGTGCTCGACGCACGCGCGCAGGGGCCCGCGCCGCTCTCGCTCGTACCGGCGGGCACGCGCCTGTTGTCCGACGCGGTGCGCGCCGCGCGCCCGGCGCTCGACGCGGCGGTGCGGCGGCTGCTCGCCAACGTCGTGCTCGTGCCGCACTGGTCCGATGCGCTCGACCTCGCGCTCGCGAATCCCGCGCTGGTGGCCGTCACACCCGACGGCGACCGTTTCGGTGGCGCTTCGCCCTGGCGGGCCGGCCCGCTCGGCGCGTCGGCCGTCACCCCCGCGGCGCGCGACGAGGCCCTCGCACGCGCCGACGAGGCACAGGCGGAGCTGGCTGCGGCCGAGGCCTCGGTGCGCACCGCGCGTGAGCGTCTCGAGCTCGCCAAGGCCGGAGAGCGTGCACGCGTCACCGCACTGCGCGACCGGCGGATCGAGGTCGACCGCGCGGTCGGGGCCGCCGCCCTCGCGCGTCAGGATCTCGAGCGCCGCACGGCCGGTCTCGACGAGCGCCACGCGTCGCTCGAGGTGCGGATCGCGGAGCTGCTCGCCCGGGCGGCCGAGCTGCCACCCGCGGTCGAGGCCGCCGAGGTACGGCGCGCGGTTGCCGAGGAGGCGCTCGAGCAGGCGCGGATGCGGCTCGCCGCGGCCCGGCGCGGCGAGCTGGTACGGGCCGAGACCGCTCGCCAAGCCCAGGCCGAGGTCGACCGCATCCAAGCCGAGGCGTCGGCGCTGCGGCGCGACTACGACGTGCGGGCCGCGTCGATCACCGAGCGGCGCGACGTGCTGCACCGCCGCCTCGAAGAGGTCGAGCGGCGCCTGGCGGCCCGCCCGGACGAAGAAGCCGCCGCGCAGCGGCGGCGCGACGCGCTCACGACCCGTCGCGAAGGTGTCCGCGCGCTCATCGACCGGCTCGCCGCGCTCCTCGTCGCGGCCGATGCGCAGGCCGGCGAGCTGCGCGAGGCGCGGCGGGTGCAGACCGAGGCCGCCCGCGAAGCCGGGTCGCGCCTCGACGCGTTGCGCACCGAACGGGCCGGCGCAGAGCGCGAGCTGTCGGAGGCACGCGAGCGCCTCAATCGGCTCGACATCGAGCAGGCCGAGACGAAGCTGCGCCTCGAGACCACGGTCGAGCAGTTGCGCCGCGACTTCGACTGCGAACCCCACGCCGCGCTCGCGGCTGGCGCGCCCGACGTCGCCGACGGTGTCACGATCGCGCAGCATGCTCGTGACCTCGAGCGCGAGCTGCGCATGCTCGGTCCGGTGAACCCGCTCGCGCTCTCCGAATACGAGACGTTGCTCGAACGGCACGAGTTCCTCCAGGCCCAGCTCGACGACGTGAAGCACAGCCGGCGCGAGCTGCACCGGGTGATCCAGTCGGTGAACGCCGAGATCATCTCGGTGTTCGAGCAGGCATTCGCCGACGTCGCGAGGCACTTCGAGTCGCTGTTCGCGCTGCTGTTCCCGGGCGGTTCGGGACGGCTGTTCCTGTCCGAGCCCGAGAACCTGCTCGACACCGGTGTGGAGGTCGAGGCGCGCCCGTCGGGGAAGACGCCGCGCCGGCTCTCGCTGCTCTCCGGCGGTGAGCGCTCGCTCGCCGCGCTGGCGTTCCTGTTCGCGGTGTTCCGCGCCCGGCCCTCACCCTTCTACCTGCTCGACGAGGTCGAGGCCGCGCTCGACGACGTGAACCTGCACCGTTTCCTCGATCTCGTGCACGAGTTTCGCAACGAGGCCCAGCTCGTGATCGTGTCGCACCAGAAGCGCACGATGGAATCGGCCGACGTGCTCTACGGCGTGTCGATGGCGCCCGGATCGTCGAGCAGGGTCGTGAGCCAGCGCGTCCGCGACCTCCAGTTCGAGGACGCGTAACCGCGACTTGGCGATGCTCACGGCATTCGTCGACGCCCGCACCGATGCGTGCGGCGCACCGAACCACCGGCGCTGGCTCTGCCAGCTCGTGTTCGACCATTCGAGCAGCCACGCGCTCGCGCGCACCGCCCACTACGCGTCGCCGTTCGTCACCGCGCTCCTCATCGTGGTGGGCGCGTGGATCGTGAACGGCGTCTTGCGCGTCGCCGTACGGCACGTCGCGCGCCGCATGGTGCGGTTGCGGCCCGGCTCGTCGCTCGCGAACCGCCCCCAGCGCGTCGACACCATCGCGTCGGCGTTCGGCAGCCTCGCGTCGATCGTGGTCGCGATCGTCACGGTGTTCGCGGTGCTCAACGCATTCGGCGTCAACCTCGCGCCGATCCTCGCGGGTGCCGGCCTCGCCGGCGTGATCCTCGGCTTCGGCGCGCAGAACATGCTCCGGGACCTGATCGCGGGCGGGTTCATGGTGTCGGAGGACCAGTTCGACGTGGGCGACGTCGTCGACACCGGCGTGGTCACCGGCACGGTGGAGTCGCTCACGTTGCGGGTGACGCGGGTGCGCGACGACGACGGCGTGGTGTGGCACGTGCCGAACGGCACGATCCTGCGGGTGGCCAACCTTTCGCAGCGCGAGGAGCCCCACCCGTAGCTTGGTCCGATGGGTGTCGCCGTCCTGCTGATCGTCGTGCTGGCGGTGGCGCTGCTCTCGTTCGGCGTCACGGTGTTGCTGCGCACACGCGGTGCGCCGCCGGTCGCACCCCGCACTGTGCTCGCGCCGCCGCCGGAGGCACCGCCGGCCGAGGTGCCGGCGCCGGTCGAGGAGGTTCCCCCCGCACCCGTGCCGGCGGAGGAGACCGCCGTCGCGGCAGCGCCGGCCGTCGAGCCGATCGTCAAGCCCCGCCTGCGCGATCGTCTCGGGCGCACCCGGTCGGCGCTCGCCGGCTATGTGCGGGGTATCTCGGGTCGGCGCATCGAGCAGTCCACATGGGACGACCTCGAAGAGGCGCTGCTGCTCGCCGACGTGGGTCTCGACACCACCGAGAAGCTGCTCCGCGAGGTGCAGCGCCGGGTGAAGGACGAGAAGGTCGACTCCACCGACGGGGTAGTCGTCGTACTGCGCGAGGAGATCACGCGCATGCTCGAGTCCGGCGCGCCACGCGATCTCGAGCGCAATGACGGCGCGCTCACCGTGTGGATGTTCGTGGGCGTGAACGGAGTGGGCAAGACCACCACGATCGGCAAGCTCGCCGCGCAGCAGGGCGACGCGGGCCGGACCGTGGTCCTCGCCGCCGGCGACACGTTTCGCGCCGCCGCCGCCGAGCAGCTCACGAAGTGGGCCGAGCGCACAGCGAGCGAGATCGTGCGGGGTCAGGAAGGTGCCGACCCCGGATCCGTCGTCTTCGACGCGATGAGCGCCGCCGCGAGCCGCGGTGCCGACCTGCTGCTCGTCGACACCGCCGGCCGGCTCCACACCAAGAGCAACCTGATGGCCGAGCTCGAGAAGCTGAAGCGCATCGTCGACCGCACACCAGGCGCGCTCCGGGAGGTGCTGCTCGTGATCGACGCCACGACCGGGCAGAACGGGCTCCAGCAGGCGAAGCAGTTCGCCGAGGCCGTGGACGTCACCGGCATCGCGCTCACCAAGCTCGACGGCACCGCCAAGGGCGGCATCGTGCTGGCGATCCACGACGAGCTCGACCTGCCCGTGAAGCTCGTCGGCGTGGGCGAGCAGGTGGGCGACCTCATCGAGTTCGACCCCGAGGAGTTCGCGGGCGCGCTGTTCGAGTGAGTCGCAGCGGAGGCCGGTACCGATCTCGATGAGGTCGCCGGTAGTTTGCGTGTGATGTTTGAGTCGTTGTCCGAGCGCTTCGAGGGGATCTTCAAGCGTGCCGGCAAGCGCGGGAAGCTGTCGGAGCGCGATGTCGACGACGTCGCGGGTGAGCTGCGCCGGGCACTGATCGCCGCCGACGTCAACGCGTGGGTCGCCCGTACCTTCGTCGACCGGGTCAAGGAGCAGGCGGTCGGCCAGAAGGTCCACGAGGCGTTGCACCCGTCGCAGCAGATCATCAAGATCGTCAACGAGGAGCTCACGAACATCCTCGGCGGCGACACGGCGAAGCTCACGATGAGCTCGAAACCGCCCACCGTCGTGATGCTCGCCGGCCTGCAGGGCTCCGGCAAGACGACGCACGCCGCGAAGCTCGCCCGCCTGCTGAAGAGCCAGGGCCTGCAGCCGCTGCTCGTCGGCGCCGACCTGCAGCGCCTCGCCGCGGTCGACCAGTTGCGCACGCTCGCGGCGCGCGTCGACGTGCCGTTCTTCTCCGAGCCGTCCGACCCTGTCACCGTCGCGCGCAAGAGCATCGACGAGGCGGCGCGGCTCGGTCGCAACATCGTGCTCATCGACACCGCGGGCCGCCTCCAGATCGACACCGAGCTCATGGACGAGCTGCGTGCGATCCGCGACACGGTCCACCCGCAGAACACGCTGCTCGTGATCGACGCGATGATCGGTCAGCAGGCCGTCGACGTCGCCGCCGAGTTCAACGAGCAGATCGGGCTCGACGGCGTGATCATCACGAAGATCGACGGCGACGCGCGTGGCGGCGCGGCGCTGAGCGTGAAAGAAGTCGTCGGCAAGCCGATCCTCTATGCCGGCACCGGTGAGAAGCTCGACGAGATCGAGGTGTTCCATCCCGACCGGATGGCGAGCCGCATCCTCGGGATGGGCGACATGCTCACGCTCATCGAACGGGCCGAGGACGCGTTCGACACCGAGCAGAAAGAGCGCGCCGAGGAGATCCTGCGCGAGGGCACGTTCACGCTCGAGGACTTCCTGGACCAGCTCGCCCAGGTGAAGAAGATGGGCCCGCTGCAGAACGTGATCGGCATGCTGCCGGGCATGCCGAAAGAGGTGAAGAACGCCGACATCGACGACCGGGAGCTCGCGCGGGTGGAGGCGATCATCCACTCGATGACACCGGCGGAGCGGCGCAAGCCCGACATGATCAACGGCTCGCGCCGCAGCCGCATCGCGACCGGCTCGGGCACGTCCACCCAAGAGGTGAACAACCTGCTGAAGCAGTTCAAGCAGATGCAGCAGATGATGCGCCAGATGGGCCCGATGGGCCGGATGGTGACGCGCAAGGGCAAGAAGAAGAAGGGCGGTCGGGTCACACCGGCGGGCACCGCACCGCAATCGTCGGGGCGGCCCAAGGGCCGGCCCGCGGGGGCGGGACCGAACCCGTTCGGTCAGGTGCCCCCGGGCTTCGGCGACTTCGGCGACCTCGGTGGACTGGGTGGTGGCGCCGGTGGCGGTTTCCCGGGCCTGCCGCCGAAACGATGAGCGCCGCGACCTGCGGCTAATCTGACCTGTCCGATTCCGCCGGTCGAGGAGTTGTCTGTGGCGGTCAAGATCCGTTTGATGCGTGTGGGCAAGAAGAAGCAGCCCACGTATCGCGTCGTCGTCGCCGACGGGCGCAGCCCGCGTGACGGCCGCTTCATCGAGATCCTCGGCCAGTACGAGCCTCGCAACGAGCCATCGGTGGTGAAGATCGATGCCGAGAAGGCGCTGAGCTGGATCGAGCAGGGCGCCCAGCCCACCGAGCAGGCGGCCAAGATCCTCGACATCGCCGGCGTCTGGGACACCTACCAGACCAAGCACGGCAAGGCCGCGGCCGCGCGGCCGAAGGCGAAGCAGCCGCGGCCGAAGGCTGCAGCCGCGGCCGAAGCAACCGCGCCGGGCGCGCCCGTGCCGGCCGCGCCCGCGCCGGCCGCGCCGCGCCGGCCGCCGATGCGGAGGCGTCGACCCCATGACGCTCGACCCGGACGCGTTCGACGGTGAGGCCGGTGAGCTCGACGACGAGGTCGGAGCGCCGGGCAACCGCATCGTGGGTGCGCGCGCGAAGAAGGTCACCGAGTTCCTCGCCCGCCAGCTCGTCGACGACCCCGACGGCATCGAGGTCGACATCGAGGACGGGCGCGACCGCGAGACGAAGCTCATCGTGCGGGCGACGCCCGGCGACGTGGGCCGGCTGATCGGCCGGCGCGGCCGCACGGTGCAGGCGCTCCGGCAGGTGGCGCGCGCCGCGGGCGCGGCTGACGGCGAGCGTGTGCAGCTCGACGTCGTCGACTGATCGAGCCACGCGCGTGTCGAATGCGCCGCCTCGGGCGGCGCGGCGAGCGCGCGGCGAAGGTGAATGGGTGACGCAGGCCGAGCTGCTCGAGATCGGGTACGTCACGCGCGCCCACGGATTGCGGGGCGAGGTGGTCGTCGCGCCGGTCTCGAACCGGCCGGAGCGATTCAGTGCCGGCGCGTGCTGGACGATGCACGACCGCGAGTACGTGGTGCGCGCGGCGCGGCCCCAGCGCGACCGGTGGATCGTGCACCTCGACGGCGTCGACGATCGCGACGCGGCCGAAGCCTTGCGCGGCGCCACCGCCTACGGGGCTCCGCTCGGGCCGCTGCCCGAAGGGGAGCTGTGGGTGCACGAGCTTGTCGGTGCAACGTGCGTCGACACGCACGGCACCGTGCTCGGAACCGTCGATGCCGTGCAGGACAACCCGGCGCACGACCTGCTCGTGCTCGACACCGGCGTGTTGATCCCGATGGTCTTCGTGGTCGCGCACGACTCCGATCAGCGTGTGGTCACCGTCGATCCGCCCGTGGGTCTCGTCGAGCTGTTCGCGGGGAAGTGATCGCGCGCGTGCCGGGAATCAGGATCGACGTGTTCACGATCGTGCCGGAGTACGTGGCCGGCGCGCTCGGTGCCAGCATCCTCGGCCGGGCGCGTGCCGTGGGACTGCTCGACGTGCGCGTCCACGACCCGCGCGAGCACGCGACCGACCGTCACCGCAGCGTCGACGACGCACCGTTCGGCGGTGGCCCCGGCATGGTGATGATGCCCGCGCCGCTCTTCGCGTCGGTGGCGTCGGTCGACCCGCCGCGGCCGCTGTTCCTGCTGTCGCCGGGCGGCCGGCGCTTCGATCAGGCCGTCGCGCGCGAGCTCGCGGCGTGCCCCGGCTTCTCCTTGCTCTGCGGGCGCTACGAGGGGGTCGACCAGCGCGTCGCGGATCACCTCTGCGACGGCGAGCTGTCGGTGGGCGACTTCGTGCTCGCCGGAGGGGAGGCCGCCGCGCTCGTGGTGGTGGAGGCGGTCGCGCGGCTCGTGCCCGGTGTGCTGGGCAACGACGCGTCGGCGGGGGAGGAGAGCTTCGCCGCCGACACCTCCGGCGGCGCGCTGCTCGAGTATCCGCACTACACCCGGCCCGCCGAGTTCCGCGGCTGGAGCGTGCCCGAGGTGTTGCGGGGCGGCGATCACGGGCGCATCGCCCGCTGGCGGCGGGCCCAGGCGCTGCGCCGCACCCGGGAGCACCGCCCCGACCTGCTGGCCGATCCGCTCCCCGCCGGCGACGAGGAGCTCCTGCGCGAGTTCCCCGGCGACGAGGCCGGCCGGTAGCATCACACGTCCGACCGGCGCGCCACGCGGCGGACCCGCGCCGACACACGCCAGCCGGAGGCCTTGTCATGCACCGCACCGATCTCGTCGACCGCGACAGCTTGCGCGACGACGTTCCCGACTTCGCGCCCGGCGACACGCTGAAGGTCCACGTGCGCGTGGTCGAGGGCAGCCGCGAGCGTGTGCAGGTCTTCCAGGGCGCGGTGATCCGCCGCCAGGGCAGCGGCGCGCGCGAGACGTTCACCGTGCGGAAGGTGAGCTTCGGCGTCGGCGTGGAGCGCACGTTCCCCGTGCACTCGCCCGTGATCGCCAAGATCGAGCTCGTGAGCCGCGGCATCGTGCGGCGGGCGAAGCTCTACTACCTGCGTGACCGGATCGGGAAGAAGGCCAAGATCCGCGAGCGCCGCGACTGACCGCCGCTCAGGCGAGGGTGCCGTCGTCGCGGATCGCGAGCGCCTCGTAGCCGGCGAAGCCGGACACCCATTCGAGGCCGCGGTCGCCCATCGCGAAGCCGGCGGTGGCGAACGCGTCGGCCCACGTGAGGCTGGGCCCGATCACCGTGAACGACGCGAACGGCCGCACCCGCCGGCGGCTCCGACCGTCCCAGATGTGCCAGCCGCGCGCCGCGGTGCCCGACGTGGCGACGGCACCGTCGCGGAGCTCGACGGTGGCGCGCACCACGTGCTCGTGCCGGGGGTCGGCGATACCGACCCGCCAGGCCCGGTCGCCGCCGCTGGGGCGGCCCGACGCGACGACGTCGCCACCCGCGTTCACGCACCAGTTCGTGAAGCCCGCATCGGTCAGGACGCGCGCGGCGCGCTCCGCGGCCCATCCCTTCACGAACCCCGACGGGTCGAGCCGCCCCGGGTCGTCGGGATCGAACGCGCGGAACGCACCGTCGCTCGCATGGTCGAGCCATGCGCACGCGTCGAGCACCTCGCATACTTCGCGCGAGCACTCGGCGACGGCGCGCTCGCCGCGATTGATGCGGCTGATCTCGCTGCTCGGCCGGAACGTGGAGAACATTGCCTCGAGCCGCTCGAGCTCAGCGAACAGACCGTCGACCGCGGCCGTAGCGGCAACGGTGCCGGTGTCGGTGTCGGTGCCGGCCGCGGCGACGTCGTGCACGTGCACGCTGAACACCGTGCCCATCGCGGGCGCGGCCCGGCGGTAGGGCGCGAGCGGGGCGGCAGCGGTGTCGATCACTTCGCCCTGGCATCCAGGATCGACTGGAGTGACTCGCGGTAGCCCTCCGACGTGTACGTGGCCCCGCCGATCGCGTCGAAGTTCACACCCTGGGTCTTCACCTCGTCGTTGATCCACGGCACGGCCTGCTGGTTGATCAGCACGGACCGCTCGCGGTCGCTCGGGCTCTGGATCGCGTCGGCACTGCAGACGTGGTTGCCGGTGCCGAGCTCGGCGCGCACCTGCACCGGTCCGAACTGGGTGTCGACCACCGGCCCGTCGACCCGCACCGGGTGTGCACACACCGTCGACGCGACCACGGTGGTCGTGGGCGCGCTCTGCTGGGTTGGGGCGGTGTCCCCGGTTCCCGCGGTCGCCGGCGGGGCGCTCGCGACCTGGCCGCCGCTTCCGGCACGCGGCTGAGTGCGGACCGCCACCCGCAGGGTGTTCGCCGACGACGAGTCGAGCGAGTGCCACAGCGTCACTCCTGCGGCCGCGAGGAACACCGCGGGGACGGCGCGGCGCGTGAATGTGATCGGTCTTCGAGGCGTGCTCACCACCACGCCCGTTCGGTGTAGATGTCCCCGGGCGCCACACCCGCGGCGACGAGACCCTGCCGCGCGGCGGCGACGAGCCGTTCGGGGCCGTACACGATCGCGACGCGGTCGGCGATGTCGGGCACCACGTCGCGCAGCGCGTCGGCGCGGAACGGGTCGTGCGCCGCGAGCACCGACGTCTTGCCGAGCAGCGTGAACACGCGCCCGCCCTTGGCACTCACGAGAGCGCGAAGCTCGTCGGCGAACAGCAGCTTGGCTTCCGACCGCGCGCGATAGAGCAGCACCGGCTCGCACGTCTCGGGCAGCCGCTCGAGCAGCGAGCGGATCGGTGTGATGCCGATACCCGCACCGATGCACACGATCTTGCGCCCGGCGAGCAGGTCGGGCGTGTTGACCCCGTACGGCCCCTCCACCGCGACCTTCGTACCGCGCCGTAGGCGCATGATCGCGTTGCTGCCGTCACCGCGCCGTTTCACCGCGATCTCGAGTCCGCGGTGTGTGGGCGCGCTCGCGAGCGAGTACGGGTGCGTCTGCCACCACAGCGAGCGGGTCAACGGCCGGATACGCACGAACTGCCCGGCCTCGGCCCGCCAGCCGGCAAGCTCGGGGCCGCCGAGTCGCAGCAACGTGGCGTCGCCGGCGAGCGATCGCACCGACGTCACTTCGAGCGGGTGCGCGACGGCGCGGAACGACGGCCCGAAGCGGGCCCAGAGCAGCACGCCGATCACCGCGAGGTGCGCGCCGCCCCAGAACCAGCGCGCCACCGTGTCGTGCGAGAGGTCGCTGCCCCACACGATCTCGTGACCGAACGCGATCGCGAGCGCCACGTAGGCCGACAGGTGCAGGAAATACCAGGTCTCGTAGGAGAGCATGCGGCGCAGTGAGCGCAGCGACATGATCGTGATCGTGAAGATGATCAGCGCGCTGATCGTGGCGAGCCCCATGTAGGACTCGCGCCCGGTGAGGTCGTGGAACGCGCCCATGAAGCCGCGTGGGCCGTACGACCATGCCGCGTACCCGGCGGCGACGTGCACCGCGATGAGGATCGCCACCGTCTCCATCAGGTAGCGGTGCCACACGAACAGCTGGTCGAGCCCGTAGCGGCGTTCGATCGGCCGGGGCCGGGCGATGAGTACGAGCCCGATCAGCGCGGTGCTCGACGCGAGCAGCCCGCTGGCGTCGGTGAGCGACGTGGAGGCCGTCTCCCATCCGTGGGCGAGCGCGCCGACGCCGCCGTGGCGGGCCCAGATTGCGAGCGTGAGCAAGGTCCAGCCCACCGCGAGGGCGACGGCGTCGGAGTGCAGCAGTCCCGAGGGGGCCGGCCGGGGGAGGGGAACGGCCGTCGCCCCCCGGGTGCTGCGGGTGCGCCGAGCGGGCCGGACCGAATCCAGCCGCTCGGTCACATCAGCCACAGGTCCATATTCGCGGCCCCGCCTTGGACCCGCCTCAGCCCTTGGTGAGAGGCCCTTCAGAAACGCGCGGCCCGGGTGGGAGGGCGAGGGTCGCTCCCTACACTGGTCGGCGATGAGCGCCGAGGACCTGGAGCGGTACGAGACCGAGATCGAGCTCCAGCTCTACCAGGAGTACAAGGATGTCGCCCGCCTCTTCCGCTACGTCGTGGAGACCGAGCGACGCTTCTACCTCGCCAACGAGGTCGCGAGCGAGGTGCGGTCCGACAACGGGCGCACCTATTTCGAGCTCACGCTCAACGACGCGTGGGTGTGGGACATGTACCGCCCCGCCCGCTTCGTGCCGCACGTGCGGGTGCTGACGTTCAAGGACGTCAACATCGAGGAGCTCGCCCAGCCCGGCGACCTGTAGGAGCCGGAGCACGCACCGTGGGGGACGCGCGGCAGGGTATCGGCGCCGCGGCCGAGCGCGCGGCGGCGCAGTGGTACGAGCAGCGCGGCTACGCGATCGTGGCCCGCAACTGGCGCGTGCGCGAAGGGGAGCTCGACATCGTGGCCCGCCGCGGATCCACCGTGGTGGTGTGCGAGGTGAAGGCCCGCAGCCATGCGCGCTTCGGCGCGCCGGTGGAGGCGGTCACGCGCGCGAAGCAGTTGCGCATCCGCAGGCTCGCGGCGGCCTTCCTCGCCGCGCATCCGCAGCCCGGTTGCGACGTGCGCTTCGACGTGGCGTCGGTGACCCCCGGCGGTCGCTCGCCGCGGGTGGAGGTACTGGAGGCCGTGTTCTAGCGCCGGGGCCCTGGCGACGCTGCCGCGGCAGCGCCCGGGCGGCGCGCTGTCAGCGCGCTGCCGCGCTAGCGCCCGGGCGGCGCGCCGGTACCGCTTGCGCGCCGCCGGGCGGCGCGCACCCGCTCGCGTGCCGCTCGCTGCCAGCATCCGGTGTGCCAGTGCCGGCGCAGGTCGGGCGCGTCGACCGGCACCACCACCTCGTGGCCGAGCCCGGGCTCGATCGGGTGGTCGCAGCCGGGGCAGCGGTAGGGCTTCAGCGCCTGGTACGGCTGCACGTGGGTGACCTGCACCTCCACATCGACGCCGATGTCCACGACCACTGCTCGCTGTTCGGCGCTCAGCGCGGGAACGCGGCCCAGGCCACGATCCCGAGCATGACGATCAGCGCCGCCGCGACGAACCACACGTCGGACCGCCGTGAGACACGGGAGCGGTACGGGTTGTAGCCCATCGTCTCCATCCTGAGCTTGGCGGTTCCCACCTCCTCGCAACGCTACGCCCGCGGGTGGCCCCGCCGCCGATGCGCGGGGCTCACGCCGGCCAGATCCGGCCACCCCGCCGGCTGATCGCACCGACCCGCTCGAGCTCGCGGAGCGCCGCCGCCACCGCCGCGGTGCTGAGCGCTGTGCGGCTCAGCAACTGGTCGATCGTCGCGGCTTCGCCGTGACACGCGCGCTGCACCGCGACCGCGCTGGCCGACAGCGCCACCGCGCTCGCGCGGTGCGTGCCCGCCGCGCCGCCCGCGCCGCACCCGTCGGGCCCCGACGCGGCCGCGCGCAGGCCGAGCGCCACGAACAGGTCGCGCGGTTCGAGCAGCGGCAGCGCGCCGTCACGGATCAACTCGTTCGTGCCCGCGGCGGCGGCGTTGCGCCGCGAGCCGGGCATCGCAAGCAGTGCACGGCCGATCTGCATCGCATGACCCGCGGTGGACAGGGCACCTCCCTGCGCCTTGGCCTCGACCACGACGCACGCCTCACCGAGCGCGGCGATCAGCCGGTTGCGCGTGGGGAAACGCCAGCGCTCCGGTGGCGTGCCGAACGGATACTCGCCGAGCACGACGCCGTGCGCGCGCACCTGCGCGAAGAGGTCGACATGGCGGCGCGGGTAGACGACGTCGAGACCGGTTGCCACCACACCGATCGTGCACCCGCCACCGTCGATCGCGCCCCGGTGCGCCGCGGCGTCGACGCCGATCGCGAGGCCGCTGACCACCGTGTAACCGGCGCGCACCACGGCCACCGCCAGGTCGTGGGCGTCGGTGATGCCGTGGGGCGTGGCCGCGCGCGTGCCGACGATGCTGACGCTCGGGCGGAGCAACGCCTCGAAGCCCGCGCCCTCGGCGAACAGGATCGCCGGCGGGTCGGGGCAGTCGGCGGGCAGCGGCCAGTCGGCGTCGTGAGGGAGCAGCACGCGCGTGTTGCGCCGCGCCATCACGCGCGCGACGCGGTCGACGTCGGGTCGCGCCGGCGCGCCGGACCATTCCTCGCCGGCGCCGCGCGCCGCGCCGGTGCGCACCGCGTCGAGCGCGGCGAGCGGGTCGTGGCCGCTGTGTTCCCACAGCCGGCGGAGCGCGGCCCGTGACGCCATCGGCAGGCACGCGATCGCCGCGGCCGCGATCTCGGCCTCCGACGCGCTCACACGATCTCCTCGCGCAGGAGCGACGCCTCTTCGACGTGGTCGAGCCCGACGCGCTCGGTGCCGTCGAGATCGGCGAGCGTGCGCGCGACGTGCCAGATGCGGCCCACGCCGCGGGCGCTGAGCGCCCGCAGTTCGGCGATGTCGGTGAGCGCCGCGGCGGCCTTGTCGCCGAGCGGCGCCAGCGTGGCGAGCCGCCCCGGCGGCACCTCGGCGTTGCGCCGCCACGGCGTGCCCCGCAGCCGTGCTTCCTGGATGTGCTGCGCGCCCGCGACCTGTTCGCGGGTGACGCCGGACGGCGCGCCGAACCGCTCGCCGGCGTCGGGTCGCTCGACGCGCACGCGAAGGTCGAAGCGGTCGAGGAGCGGCGCGGAGAGGCGCCGCCGGTAACGGACGCGTTGCACCTCGCTGCAGCGGCAGCCGTCGTCACCGAGACCGCACGGGCAGGGGTTGCAGCACGCTACGAGGACGAAGCGGGCTGGGAGCTCGACGCTCAGACCCGCGCGGGCCACGCAGACGCGGCGGTCCTCGAGCGGTTGGCGCATGGCGTCGAGCACCGCGGGGCTGAACTCGCCGAGCTCGTCGAGGAACAGGAAGCCGTGATGGGCGAGCGTGATCTCGCCGAGACGCACGCGACCGTTGCTCCCCCCGCCGATGAGCGCGGCGGCTGACGCGCTGTGATGTGGCGCTCGGAACGGCGGCGTGGTGATGAGGGCACCCGGGGGCGCGAGCCCGGCCGCGGAGTGCACGCGTGTCACGTCGAACGTGTGGGCGCGGGGTAGTTGCGTGACGATCGACGGGATCCGCCGAGCGAGCATCGTCTTGCCCACGCCCGGCGGGCCGACGAACAGCGCGTGATGGCCGCCGCTCACGCAGGCCGCCAGCGCGCGGCGGGCCTGCGCGAGGCCGCGCACCTCGCCGAGATCGGGCCGGTCGTCGGCGCCTGCCGCACCCGAGCTCGCGCCCGTGCACTCGAGGGTGTGGGGTGGCGGGATGTCGGGCCACGGCAGCTGGCCCTGGGCGCACGCCTCGATGTCGGCGAGGGAGGCGGCGGGCAGGACCTCCATGTCGCCGGCCAGCGCGGCCTCCCGGGCCGACTCCACCGGCACGACCACCCGGCGTACCCCGTGGCGCACGAGCGCGTCGACCAGCACGAGCGTGCCGGGCACGGGCCGCAGCCGGCCGTCGAGCCCGAGCTCGCCGAGCACCGCGGTGCCGTCGAGCGCGCCCGCCGGCAGTTGCTCGGAGGCGAGCAGCACACCGCAGGCGATGGCGGCCTCGAGCTGCGCGCCGGTCTTGCGCACGATCGCGGGCGCGAGGTTGACGGTGATGCGCTGTTGGGGCCAGCTCAGACCGCTCGACAGGATCGCGGCGCGCACGCGCTCCTTCGACTCGCGCCCGACGGTGTCGGGCAGCCCGACGATGCCGTACGCGGGCAGGCCGTGGCCGACGTGCACCTCGACCATGACCAGGTAGCCGTCGATGCCGAGCACCGACGCCGACGGAATGGCGGCGAGCATGGGACTCCTCCCCCGAGGACGGAACGGGCGGCAGTGCGTGCCGCAGGGCACGTGGAGGGAGGAAGTGGTCGCGACCCTACGCGGGGCCTGCGACAGTCCCCTGAGCTGGAGCTTCAGCCGGTGCACGGGCCCGGATCGAAGCAGCGGCGGCACCCAGGCACCACACCAGCCCCAGCAGCCTCAGCTACCGTCGCAGGCCGATGGGCTACGACGTCGACGGCTTCCTCGCCACGCTGACCGGCGTGAGCGACCACACCCGCCGCGCCTATGCCTTCGACACTCGCGAGTTCGCGGCATGGTGCGAGCGCGGCGGCTGCCGCGACCCGCGCGACCTCGACACCCGCGCCCTGCGGCGCTACCTCGCCTACCTCGACACCCGCGGGTTCGCGCCTGCCACGAGCGCCCGCAAGGCGTCGGCGGTGCGCGGTTTCGTGCGCCACCTGCACCGCAGCGGGGTCACGCCGGCCGAGCCCGGCCGCGCCATGCGGGTGCCCAAGACAACCCGACGGCTGCCGCGCGTGCCCCGGGTAGCCGAGGCGATGGCGCTCGTCGACGGCCCCGGTGCCGGCCCCGAAGCCGACCCCAACGCCGCGGCCGGCGGCGGCCCCGACGCAGCGCCGCGCGAGGCGGCCATCGCGGCGCGCGACCGTGCCCTGCTCGAGCTGCTCTATGGCGCGGGCCTGCGTGTCGCCGAGGCGTGTGGGCTGCGCACGGGCGACGTCGACCTCCGCCACGAGACGGTCACGGTCCTCGGCAAAGGCTCCAAGGTGCGCCGCCTGCCGCTCGGCGAGCCCGTGTGCGCGGCGGTGGCGCGCTACCTGCCCACCCGGGCCGCGCTCGTCACCGCGGCCACCCGTGGTGAGCCGCTCCTGCTCAACCTTCGGGGCCGGCCGCTCTCACCCCGGGACGCCCGCCGGGTGCTCGATCGCCGGCCGCTGCCCGACGGCCGCACCCTCAACCCGCACGCCCTGCGCCACGCCTACGCCACCCACCTGCTGGAGGGCGGTGCCGATCTGCGGGCCGTCCAAGAGCTCATGGGCCACGCGGACCTCTCCACCACACAGGTCTACACTCACGTCACTCGTGACCGAATGAGAGCGGTGTACAACCAGGCCCACCCGAGGGCCTGACGGGTCGGGCGCAGGGTGGTGACCGACTCGCCGCGCAAGCGGCACGAAGACCGATCTCGCCGACGAACCCGCGACCGATGAGGACATCATGGACGACGCCGCCTCAGTGATCGCAGCGCTGTGGGACGAGTACAAGGCGCACCAGTCGCGTGAGGCCCGGGACCGTCTGATCCTGCACTACGCGCCGCTCGTCAAGTTCGTCGCCGGTCGTGTGGCCGTGGGCCTACCCCAGAACATCGAGCAATCCGATCTCGTCAGCTACGGCATGTTCGGCCTCATCGACGCGATCGACAAGTTCGACGTGAGCCGCGGCTTCAAGTTCGAGACCTACGCGATCAGCCGCATCAAGGGCGCGATCATCGACGAGCTGCGGTCGATCGACTGGGTCCCGCGCTCGATCCGGGCCAAGGCCCGTTCGATCGAGCGGGCGTTCTCCAAGCTCGAAAACGAGCTGCGCCGCTCCCCGTCGGAGGCCGAGGTCGCCCACGAGCTGGGCCTGAGCGAGACCGAGCTGGCCTCGACCATGAGCAAGATCAGCTTCGTGGGTGTGGTGGCGCTCGACGAGTTGCTCGCCGCCGGCCAGGACCGCAGCACCGGCGCGACCGTGGGCGACACCATCGCCGACACCGTCAACGACCCGGTCGCCGCGTTCGAGAGCGAGGAGATGCGCCATGTGCTCGCCGACGCCATCAACCGCATGCCCGACCGCGAGCGGCTCGTGCTGACGCTCTACTACTACGAGGGCCTCACGCTCGCCGAGATCGGCCAGGTGCTCGGCGTCACCGAGAGCCGTGTGTGCCAGATCCACACCAAGGCGATCCTCCAGATGCGCGGCCGCCTCCAGGACCCGGTCCTGGAGCGCGGCGTCGTCACGTAGTCGCGTAGCGGGGCGCGCACCCGGCCGTCGCGCCGCATGCGTGCTGATCGCAACGTTGCGCGATTCGAGTGAACATCGACGCTCCGCCGAGTCGATAGGACCACCAGTCGACCGGCGCGCCCGCGGGCGTGTGGTGACCAAAGTCCTGCGCCGAAGGGTCCAGGGCCTTCTCGCCCACACAGCCGGTCCGGAGCCGATCCCCTGTCCGAGCCGATCCCCTGTCCGGGCCGATCCCGGCCGTCGCCCGGGAATGCCGGAGGTCAAGGTGTCCAACGTTTCCAGCACGAGCGCCCGTCGCTACACGCGCCTCGGACCGATCGCGATGGCGCTCGGCGCCGTGCTGGTGCTCGCGGGCATCGTGCAGACGACGAGGTCGACGAGCACGGGCGAGTGTCCCGCAGGAACGCAGCTCCTCGCCAAGTTCGACTACTCCGGGCACAGCTACGTGTTCGAGAAGCCCGCGGGCAACGAGCACGTCGTGACGATCTCGAACCCGTCGGCGACCGGCGGCACGTGGCACTCGACCCAGCCGGTGTCGGTGGTGGGTGTGAAGGGCGGCCAGTCGACGGTGTTCGTGGCGTTCGGGCTGCCGCAGACCGGCGGGACGTTCACGAACTCGGTGCTTCTGAACGTGGGCCACGACAAGAATCTCCCCGGCGTCTCCAGTGTGCAGTTCTGCAAGCCGATCCCCCCACGACGACCACGACCGCTTCGCCCTCGACGACGGTGCCGCCCGCGACCACGACGACGGCGCCATCGGAGACGACGCTGCCGCCGGCCGTGACCACGACGACGTGGCCGCCGGCCGTGACGACGACGACGCTGCCGCCGGCCGTGACGACGACGACGCGGCCGCCGGCCGTGCCGACCGAGACGACGTTGCCGCCGGCCGTGACCACCACGACGCTGTCCGGTCGACCACTCGTCGACCGTCCCGTCGACCGTCGTGACGCAGGGCGCCACCACGACCACGGCCGCGCATGGCCTGCGTCCACGACCACGACTCGAGGCGTCACGCCGATGACCTCGGTGGTGACCGGTTCGGGGACAGACCACGCTCGCCTTCACCGGATCGTCGATCGTGCTCATCGTCGTGGGGATCGTGTGCCTCGTCGCCGGTCTTGTGCTCACCCTCTTCGAACGCAGGCGCCGCATGCAGACCCGGGCCTGACGGAAGCGCCGTGCCGGGCGGAGGGCCAGACGTGCGGGCACCGCGCCCGTGGCCTCGCCGTGCCCGCCCTGATCGCGAGCGCGCTCGGGAGCGTGCTCGCGGCCGCGATGACGGCAGTGTGGGCGCGGGGGTGGGGCACCGTGACCGTGACGGTCCTCGTCGCGATGACGTGGGCCGCCGCCGTCGCCGTCACCGAGGCCGTCGTGGCGCGGGCCGTGCGCGGCGCGACGGTCGGCTCCTGCGTGGCGGCGGGCATCGGTGACGTGCGTGGTGCGTGTCGGCGAGGAGCAGGCCGACGTCGCTCGTACGAGCGTGGTGCTTGCGGCCCGCACGGGACCGGTCGTGGTCGTCGCCACGACGCACTGCGACTGGCTCGACGAGCTCGGCGGCGTCGACGGTGTGGAGGTCGGCGAGCACGTGGCGCCCACCGCCGCGGCGGCGTTGCACGACGCGCTGCAGGCGGTGACCACCGATGTGGTGCTCGTGCTTTCGGCCCGCGCCTTCCCGCTGCCCGACGCGTGCGACCGCGCGGCGGCGCAGATCGCCGGGCGCGTCGGTTGGGTCACGGCGACCGCGCCGGCGTTCAACGCCGATCGCTTCGCGTCCGGTGAGCGGGAACGCATCGGCGCGCGCGTGCCGGCGGCGGCGCGACACTCGGCCTCGTCACGTGGGAGCCCGACGCGACCCTCGTGCGTACGAGCCTGTTGCGCGCCCATCCGTTCGTTGCCGGTCGACCCGACGGGAGCTGGCTGCGGGCGCGAGCGGCCGAGGGCTTTTGCGGCGTCGACTCGGCCGATGCCGTCAGCGCCCGCGCCGCGCCCACCGACGCGCCGGTGTTCTGGCCCACCGACACCAAGCGCCACGCCGGCCGCCGCGGCCGATCTCGCCGACGCCGCGACCCATGGCCCGCTTCCGCTGCGACTGCTCGCCGCCGGGCTGCTCCTGCGGGAGGTCTACGCCTACCCCATGGTGCTCTGGCTGACCGCGTGCGTGCTGATCGGCCGGGCCGGAACGCTGCCGCTGTCGGTGTCGCCCGCCGTGTACTTCGCGATGGTGAGCGCCCTCGCGGTGCTGCGCTGGACGGCGAGCCGGCTCGCGTTCGGCATCGGGCTCCACCCCGTCGAGGAGGCCCGTGAGGCAGCCGACGGCCTTCCGGGTTCGTTCCTCGCGCCTGCCCGCGGCGCTGACGCGCCGGGTGCGGTGGATGCGCTTCGAGCTACCGGAACAGCCGTTGCTCTGGCTCTCGGCGACGCTGACGTTCCTCACCACCGTCGCGCTGGTCGACCGGCGGGGGCCCGCCGGCGCGGCGGTGGGGTTCGCGGTCGGGCTTCGTGCTCGCGTCGCTCGCGGCCGCGTGGACGTTCGCGCTGCGCGCCTTCGGCGTGCGTGGGTGGGACCGCGCGACGCTACCGCGTCGCGCTCGACGTTCCCGCCACCATCAACGGGCGACCGGCGCGCGACCGTGAACGCGTCGCCCGGCGGGCTCGCGCTCGTCGCCGCCGATCCGACGTTGCCGCGCGGTGCTCGTGTCGTCGTGTCGGTCGCGTGCCACGCGCCGACCGGCGCGACGACCGTGACAGGGGTGGTCGTCGACGTGCGCAGGCTGCACCGCGTGAGCGGGCGGTCGGAGTCGCGCTCGATCTCGGCCCGCACGAGCGCGTCGAATGGGTACGCGCGCTGTTCGGCGCGATCGGTCTCGGCGTGCACGCGCGGGCGGTGCCGACCTGCCCGCCGGCCCGGCATTCCGCCACGGTTCGATCGCAACCCGGTCGCGCCGCGGCGGCGGATCACCACGGCGCTCGAGGCGACCGTCGTGATCGCGATCTCGGCGCTGGCGATCGGCGCGCTGTCGCTCGTGTTCCTCGGCTACGAACCGATGGTGGTGCGGTCGGCGTCGATGTCGCCGACCCTGCACGTCGGCGACGTCGTGATCTGCGCGTGGGTACCGGTGGAACGGGTCCACACCGGCGACGTCGTCACGTTCGGCGCGGGCGCGCAGGGGCCTGACCTGATCACCCACCGGGTGCAGCGCATCACCGTCTACGGTGCCGTCGTGCACGTGGTCACCAAGGGCGACGCCAACACCGAGTCCGAGGATTGGTCGGCGGTGCGCGGCACGCTCGTGGGCCACGTGGTGGGCACGATCCCGGGCATCGGCACCGATGGTCGTCGCGCTCGGCAGGTGGTCGACCCGGGCGCTGCTCGTCGCCGCGAGCACGGCGGTGGTGCTGTGGGGAGCGTTCGGAGCCCGCCGGCGGCGCCGGCCCCGTGGGGGAGTTCCTGTCCAGCACCTCGGGCGGGTCTCCGCCCAGACCGCCGCCCGAGGTACCGGACTCTGAGCCCGCAACCTAGACCGTTCGTGGTGAGCGCGCCACTGTTCGTGACAGCTGCTCGGTTCGGGTGTGAGGCACTGGTGCGTGTCGCAGGCCGGTAGTACCTTCGCAGCGCCGTCGCGCCCTGCGCCGGCTCCTCCCCCGAGCAGTCCCAACGTCTCGCGTGGTCGAGGAGTGGTCATGGCATGGTGCTGCACGCGCCCCGGTATGCGCCCCGGTATGCGCCCCGGTATGCGCCCCGGTATGCGCCCCGGTATGCGCCCCGGCGTGCGCCCCGGCGTGCGCGCCGGTGTGGTTGTCAGTGTGGTCGCCGCTGGGTTCGCGGTGATGGGAACGGCGGCCCCGGCGGTGGCGGTGGCGGTGGCGCGCCGGGCCGCCACGGTTTGGACACGGCCGGTCGACGGCCCGGTCGTACGGCCGTTCGAGGCGCCGCGCACGCCGTACGGGCCCGGTCATCGGGGCGTCGACTTCGCGGCCTCGCCGGGTACGCCGGTGGTGGCCGCGGGCGGTGGGGTGGTGGTGTTCGCCGGGCACGTCGGCCCGTCGTCGCACGTGGTCGTGCGCCACGAACCGAGCGGGTGGCGCACCGGTTACTCGTTCCTCGAATCGGTGGCGGTGCGCCGCGGCGAGGTGGTGGGCCGGGGCGAGGTGGTCGGCACGAGCGGCGGCACGGGCGACCACCACGACGGCCGGGTGCTGCACTTCTCGTTGCGTATCGGTGAGGAGTACGTCGATCCGATGATCCTGTTCGAGCCGCTCGACCTGGCCTCGGTGGTGCATCTCGCGCCCACCGCCGGCGATCGCTCGGGCATGGGGTTCGGCGCAGCGGCGCCGTTCGTGGTCGTGCGGTCGTACGCCGCCGAGCGGGCCGGTCTCCTCGACGGCCTCGGCGGTCTCGTCGCCGGGGCCAGCCTTGTCGCCGGGGGCGGCCGCGCGGCACCAATCTCGGCCCGGGAGTTGCCGCGCCGGCTCCGTCACGCGCGCTGGCGCTATCTCTGAGCGGCCGCGCCCGGCGCCGCCCGCTCGGCCGCGGCTGAAACGCCTTCGGGAGCCGGTTGGGCCGGCCGGTACACTGTTGCGCCGCTCGATCGTCCGGTCGAGCGTCTCACCGACCACCCGCTCGCTACCCCGAGGTGGTCCGCCGGCGAGCTGCCGGCGGGCTGGCGCGAGCGGTTGCACGAACCAAGGGAGGCGCGGCGATGGCCGTTGTCACGATGAGTCAGCTCCTCGAGGCCGGAGTCCACTTCGGCCACCAGACGAGGCGATGGAACCCGAAGATGAAGCGCTTCCTGTTCGGGGAGCGGTCGGGTATCTACATCGTCGACCTGCACCAGACGCTGGGTGGCATCGAGGAGTCCTACAAGTTCGTCCGCGACACGGTCGCGAACGGTGGCACAGTGCTGTTCGTCGGCACCAAGAAGCAGGCGCAGGAGCCGGTCGCGCGCCACGCCGAGAACTGCAACATGCCGTACGTGAACTTCCGCTGGCTCGGCGGGATGCTCACGAACTTCCAGACGGTCCACGGCCGCACCTCGAAACTGCGCGAGCTGGAGCGCCAGATCGAGACGGGCGAGGTCGACCAGATGATCAAGAAGGAGGGGCTCAAGCTGCGCCGCGAGGCGATCAAGCTCGAGCGCAACCTGGGCGGCATCAAGAACCTCGAACGCCTCCCGAGCGCGGTCTTCGTGATCGACACGAAGAAGGAGCACATCGCGGTCACCGAGGCGAACCGCCTCGGCATCCCGGTGGTCGCGGTGGTCGACACCAACTGCGACCCCGATGTGATCCAGTACGTGATCCCCGGCAACGACGACGCGATCCGCTCGGCGAACCTCATGTGCCGGGTGATCGCCGACGCGGTGAAGGAGGGCCACCAGATCGCGGCCAAGCGCGGGGCCCGTGCGAGCGGCGGCGACGGTGCGAGCGCCGCGGCGCCCGCACCCGCGCGGCCGGCGGCTCCGGTGCGCTCGCCCGAGGAGGAGGCCGAGTTCCAGCGCCGCCAGCAGGTGGCCCGCGACGCGGCTGCGGCCCAGCAGCGCGAGATCGAGCGGCGCGCCGCGCAGGCCCGCGAGGCCGCCACTGCGAACGAGGCCGCACCTGCGGACGAGGCCGCTACCGCGAACGAGGCCGCGACCGCGACCGCGGCGACCGCGACGGCCACGATCGAGCCGCCCGCCGGAGGCGGCGACGGCGACCACCACACCACGACCACGAACGACACGACGAGTGAGGGAACCGACAATGGCTGAGATCTCGGCCAAGGACGTAGCGGCGCTGCGGAAGATCACCGGCGCCGGCATGATGGACTGCAAGCAGGCGCTCGCCGAGACCGACGGCGAGATGGAGCGGGCCAAGGACTGGTTACGCGAGAAGGGCTTGGCCGGAGCGGCCAAGCGTGAGGGGCGCGCCGCCGACCAGGGCGCGGTCGACGTGTTCCTCGACGGCAATGTCGCCGCGGTCGTCGAGCTCAACTGCGAGACCGACTTCGTGGCCAAGGGCGACCAGTTCAAGGCGGCCGTGGCCGCGCTCGCCAAGCTCGTCGCCACGAGTGGCGCCGACGACGTGGCGAACCTCGAGTTCGAGGGGCTCACCGTGAGCGAGCACGTCGCCCAGATGTCGGCCACGATGGGCGAGAAGATTGAGCTCGGCCGGGTGGCGCGCTTCGACACGGCCGGCGGTGTGCTCGACGCGTACAAGCACGTGCAGAGCGAGCGCGGTGTGATCGGCGTGCTCGTGGAGGTCACGGGTGCCACCGGCCCGCGCGCGGCGGAGGTGGCGCACGACGTCGCGCTCCACATCGCGAGCGCGGCGCCGCGCTTCGTGCGGCGCGACGACGTGCCCGCCGCCGACGTCGCACGCGAGCGTGCGGTGTTCGAAGCGCAGACGAAGGAAGAGGGCAAGCCCGAGCAGGCCTGGCCGAAGATCGTTGAAGGGAAGCTCAACGGCTTCTTCAAGACGATCGTGCTCGAGGAGCAGCCGTTCGTGAAGGAGCCGAAGCAGACGGTCGGCCAGATCGTGTCGGCCCTCGGGGGCGGCGCCAAGGTCGCCCGCTTCGTCCGCATCAAGATCGGCGAGGACTGAGCCAGCTCGTGGGATCGAGCCAGTACCGACGAGTTGTACTGAAGCTCTCGGGTGAGGCGTTCGCCGACCAGCGGATCGGTTACGGCATCGATGCAGAGGTCGCGACGCGCATCGCCGACGAGGTGACGGCGGTGCGCAGCGAGTTCGGCGTCGAGCTCGCGATCGTGGTCGGCGGCGGCAACATCTGGCGCGGGCTGTCGGGCGCGCGGCGTGGCATGGACCGCGCCCGCGCCGACTACATGGGCATGCTCGCGACCGTCATCAACGCGCTGGCATTGCAGGACGCGCTCGAAGCGGCCGGCCAGCAGACGCGCGTGCAGACCGCGATCTCGATGGCCCAGATCGCTGAGCCGTACATCCCGTTGCGGGCGATCCGCCATCTCGAGAAGGGGCGGGTGGTGATCTTCGGCGCGGGCACCGGCAACCCCTACTTCACCACCGACACCACGGCCGCGCTGCGCGCCGCGGAGATCGGTGCCGGCGCGGTGCTGAAGGGCACGCACTCCGGTGTCGACGGCGTCTACTCGGCCGACCCGCGCAAGGATCCCACGGCCGTGAAGCTCGACGCGATCAGCCATCTCGAGGTGATCACCCGCGGGCTCGACGTGATGGACTCCACCGCGATCACGTTCTGCAAGGACAACGCGCTGCCGATCATCGTGTTCAACGTGATGGAGCCGGGCAACATCCGCCGGGCGCTGGTTGGCGAGCCGATCGGTACGCTCGTCCATACGGGCTGAACCACCGGGCGTGCGCGAGCAGCGCGAGGAGACGAGCCGATGACCACCGATCCCCATGTGGCCGAGTGCAAGGACAAAATGCACAAGGCCGTGGAGCACATGCTCGCGGAGTTCGGGGCGCTGCGCACCGGGCGGGCCAACCCGGCGCTCGTCGAGAAGCTGAAGGTCGACTACTACGGGTCGGAGGTTCCGCTTCAGCAGCTCGCGGGCTTCGCGGTGCCCGAACCGCGCGTGCTTGTGATCTCGCCCTACGACCAGGGCGCGCTGAAGGCGATCGAGAAGGCGATCCAGGGCAGCGACCTCGGCGTCAACCCGGGCAACGACGGCCAGCAGATCCGCCTCGTGTTCCCCGAGCTCACCCAGGAGCGCCGCAAGGAGTTCGTGAAGCTCGCCAAGGCGAAGGCCGAGGACGGCCGGGTGGCGGTGCGCAACGTGCGGCGCCACGCGCGCCAGGAGCTCGAGCACCTCGCCAAGGACGGCGAGATCAGCGACGACGAGCTCGCCCGGGTGGAGAAGGAGCTCGAGAAGCTCACCCACGAGGTCGTGGCCGAAATCGACAAGGCACTCGAGCACAAGGAACGCGAGCTGCTCGAGGTATGACCCGGTAAGGTCGCTGCTGGTCCATTCCAGCCCGGGCCGCGGTCCGGTTGAAAGGGGGAGGCGCCGGTGGCAGAGCACGACGACCATGGCGAGCGCAGCACCCCCGCCGCCGAGGGGGTCCGCATCCTGGGTGCCCAGGAGGCCGCGGCGATCGAGGCCGACCGCCGCGCCGGGGGCGATGACGAGCCCGACGCCACCGAGGCACTGCCGGTCACGCGGTCCGAGGCGACCGCGGAAGCGGTCGAGCAACGCTCGTGGGCCGAGATGACCAGCGAGGAGGGGCCCACCTGGTCGGCCCAGGCCCAGGCGTCCGGCGACGCCACCGACGTCGAGCGCGCGGCCCCGCCCGAGGGCGACTCGCTCGAGGCGCCGGCATGGCTCGAGCCCGACTACGCGCCACCTGTCACCACCGGCGAGATGGAAGCGCTACCGCACTGGTCGGAACCACCCTCGGGCCAGGTCCCGGTGGTCGGCGCCGAGGAGCCCCGCTTTCGCGCGGCCGGCGACGACTGGTCCGACAGCGACGTGGCGGTGCTGGGCGACGCGTCGGCCGACGACGAGCGGCTCGGCGCGATGGCCGGCCGTGAGCCGCAGACGGCCGACGACGACGAGACCTTCGTGGCCCAGGTGCGGGCCCGGCGCCGCAGCGGCACGCGCGCCGTGGTGACGTCCACGCCCGACCCGCGCCCGTCCTCACGCGGCCCGATCCGCCGGGGCGGGCCGGCGGCGGCCGGCGCGCCCACTGGCAGCAGTGGCGGCACCGGCGACGTGCTGCCCACGGGCGGGCGCGACCTGCCGGTTGCACTCGCCACCGCCGGCGTGTTCGCGGCGATCGCGCTGGCGTGCTTCTCCCTCGGCCAGGTCTGGACGGCCTTGCTCGCCGCGGCCGTCGTCGCGGTATGCGGCTTCGAGCTGTGTGCGGTGCTGCAGGCGAAGGGTCTGCGCCCGGCCACGTTGCCCGTGGTGGTCGCGTGTGCGGCCGCACCGCTCGTGCCGTTGAAGGGCTCCGACGTGGCGGCGCGCGCGGGCGCGGCGGCGGGCCTCGGCCCGTTCGCGGTGCTGTTCGCGCTCGTCACGCTCGTGTCGTTCGTGTGGTTCCTCTGGCGTGTCGGCCCCGGGCGGCCCGTGATCGGCGTCGCGATCAGCCTGATGGTGTTCTGTTACATCGGCGGGCTCGGCGGCTACGCAGGGCTGTTGCTGCAGCGCGGGCCCGACGGTGTGGGGCTGCTCATCGGCACCGTGCTCGTGGTCATCGCCTACGACGTCGTCGGCTATTTCGCCGGCAGCCGGCTCGGCAGCGCGCCGATCGCGCCGAACACGTCACCGGGCAAGACGGTGGAGGGCACGCTTGCGGGCGTCGTCGCCTCGCTCCTCGTGGCGTTGGTCATCCTGCCGCACCTCGCACCGTGGCACGGTCACCGGCTGCTCGTGCTCGCGGCGACCGGCTTGCTCCTCGGTGTCGCCGCGCTCGTCGGCGATCTCTGCGAGTCGATGCTGAAGCGCGACCTCGGCGTGAAGGACTTCGGCACGCTGTTGCCCGGCCACGGCGGGTTCCTCGACCGCTTCGACGGCCTGCTCTTCGCGCTGCCCGTCGCGTACTACGTGACGCTCCACCTCAAGATGTTCTGACGCCGCAGGTCGATCAGCGGGTCAGCTGCCGACCCAGCAACCCTTCACCTGATCGGTGGCCGGATCCACCCAGCAGAGCTTGCCCGACAGGGTCAGCTGCCCGGTGAAGCTCGCGGCGTCGCGCGCGCCCTCGGTGCGCGCCTTGGCCACCGTGGTCACGTTCGCGGTCACGAACAGCTTGTCGAGCGTGCGGGTGCAGTCGTTGATCGTGTACACCGAACCCGGATCTTCGGGGTCGTACAGCTTGCCGTTCGACGAGTGCTGCCAGATGCTCTTGCACTCGGACACCCATGACGCGGAGTAGGCCTGCCACAACGCCGCGAACCCGGGCGAGCCGCTGCCGGCCGCGGTGGTGCCCGGCGCGGTGGTCGACGAGCGGGGCGTGGTGCCGCCCTGGCGGCCCGTCGAGGTCGTCGTGCCTGCCTTGCGCGTCGTCGAGGTGGCGCCGCGATCGGGGAGGGTCGACGTCGTGCCGTGCACGATGGCGCTCGCACCGTCGGGCACGAGCCCCGCGGCGCGCGGCGAGGTGGCCGAGCGCTCCACGACGCCGTATGCAAGCCACGCCGCGATCGCGAGCGTGAGCGCGACGACGACACCGCCGAGCACGACCTGGCGGTTGATCCGAGATTCGTCGTCCGGCCGGACGGTGTCGGTCTCGTCGGGATGCTGCTCGTCGTTCAATGGTCCTGGTAAACGCCCACGCCCTGCACCACGACCGCCTTGGCGGTGGATGTCACCTCGAGGGTGAGAGTACCGGAATGCAACGACGACCAGGTCGCGACGGGGATGGCCACCGGCGACCGGGTCGTGGCCGACACGAGGTTCACCCGTGCGAGGCGGGTCTTGTTCAGGTAGACGTCGACCGAGCCGCAGGTGGGGCAGGTGGTGGCGACGATCGCGAGCCGGTCGGCGGCGACGTACCTGCGGGTCATCGTGGCGCCCTTCACGGTGGTGCGGTACGCCACGCCGCCGTATGCACCGCCGGGGCTGGAGCGGCTCCAACCGGAGCCGAAGCTCAGCTGCGTCGCCTCGAGCGGTAGCGCCCGGCACGTGGCCGGCCCGGCGCCGGTGGAGGTGTTGTGCGCGGCGTCGGTGGCCGCGCCGACCCGGAGGCAATAGGTGGTGCCGGGCACCGAGGCACTGAACGCGCCGCTCGACGCGGTGGTGTTCGCGTAGAAGTGCGCGTAGGCGGTGCCCACACCCGCCTTGTTCCAGAAGAACCGCGCGAGGTCGACCGTGTAGTCGACGACGCCCGACGGGTCCCACGCGTCCCATGACGGCTGCACGTTGCGCGCGCCAGTGTCGAGCAACCACACCGACGACGTCGAGGGAATCCCCACCGTCGAGTCTGCGAGCAGCGGCGCGTGCGTGTCGGCGCGCCACAGCGCGGCGAACACGTCGGTCGCGGGCACGCCGCCGTTGGTGTCGCCGGCCACGAGGTTGCGCGCGTCCGAGTCGAACAGCACCTGATCGCCGTCGGGCTCGAAGGCCGGGTCGGCGCTCGGTCCGTTCGCGGTGGTGCCGCCGGTGCCGCTGGTGGTGCGC
This sequence comes from uncultured Actinomycetes bacterium, assembly GCA_963716525.1. Taxonomy (GTDB): domain Bacteria; phylum Actinomycetota; class Acidimicrobiia; order IMCC26256; family PALSA-610; genus JBBREP01. Next base: position 4,158,290 of record OY970315.1, on the reverse strand, counting down.
GTGATCACGTTGCCGTGGCAACGGTCGACGGTGAAGATCTGGCGGGTCCCGCCGGCGCTTGCGCCGAGGTTCGTGGCGTCGGACACGAACGCGACCACGCAGCCGTCGGCACTGATCGAAGGAGACGTGGCGTCGTGATTCGCGGCGACGCCCGATGCGGCGGAGACCACGGTGGTCGTGGTGCGGTGCGCGCCGGTCTCGTCGAGCACGCCGTTGCCGTCGGCGTCGCGGTCGCGGAGATAGATCTGCCAGTGCCCGCCCGGCACCTTCGTCGCGGCGAGGTTCGTGGCCTTCGACGCGAACACCACGTAGCGACCGTTCGCGCTGATCGACGGCGTGGTGCTCGGTCCGTTCGCCTGGTTACCGGCCGGACTCACCGACACGCGCACGTGCTTCTGGCTCGCGGTCGTGAGCGTGCTGCGGCTGCAGCGGTCGTAGACGAACACGTCGGGCCGGGCGTTGGTGTCGCCGGCCACGAGGTCGCCCGCAGTCGACGAGAAGGCGATCTCGCACGCGTCGGACGACGGCGCCGCGTCCTCGCCCCCGCCGCCGTCGGGGTCCCCGGTGCGGCTGCCGCTGAGCCGGATCGTCGTGCGATGCGCGAGGTCGCGCAGGTACACGTCGCTGTCGCTGTTGGCGTCCACGATCGACAGCCCGTTGTCAGTGGTGAAGGCCACCGAGCTGCCGTCGGCGCTGATCGCGGCCTGGGTCGTGTAGTCGATCCCGTCGTCGTTGCCGTCGGGGTTGCCGCCCGCGTTGCCGCCCGGGTAGCCGGAGGCCACGCTGGCGCGCACAGTGGTGTGCCCGTGCACGTCGTACACGTACGCGTCGCCGCCGCCGTTGCGGTCGTCGGCCGTGATGCCGTCGGCGTCGCTCACGTAGGCGAGCTTGCTGCCGTCGCTCGAGAGCGTCGGGTCGAAGCTGTCGTCGTCGGGCTGGCGGCCGTTCGCGAGCTTGGCGCTCGCGCGCGTCACCGCGAGCGTGAGGTTGTCGCGCAGGTACACGTCGGTGCGGTTGTTCGTGTCGTTCGCCACGAGGTTCGTCGCGTCGGACTCGAACGCCACGTAGCGGCCGTCGACCGATGCCGACGGCGCGCGCGAGTCGCCGTCACCCTGGTGGTGCGCGCCCGACGGCGAGCCCACGATCGATTCGAGGGTGATCCGTCGCGTGGCCGTGGCCGTAGCGGTGTTCGGTGCGCGTGCCGTCGCGGGCGTCGCGCCCGCAACGCAGCACGCGGCGACCGCACACGACACTGCGATCGGGAGCGCGACGCCTTTGCCCAACGTCCGCACTCGCTGTCGCCTCCCGCACACACATACCCCGAGAAATACCCGGAGATGTACCCGGAGATGTACCCGGAGATGTACCGGGGGATGCAGTATGGCCACGCCTGAGGACGGTCCCAAGCAGCCTTACCGAATGTTGGACTCCGAACTGAGCGACACTGCTTGCCGCCCTACGATTCATGGCGATGCTGAAAATCGTGGTGCTCGGGTGCACGGGCTCGATCGGCACGCAGGCGCTCGACGTCATCGCCGCGCACCCCGACCGATTCGCCGTCGTCGGGCTGGCCGCCGGCAGCAACGCCGAGCTGCTCGCCGAGCAGTGCGCCACGCACCATGTGGCCTGCGAGCGTGCCGTCGTGGCGTCGCGCTGCGCCGATCCTGCTGCGGAGCTCGCGGCGCTCGCCTCGGTGCCGGAGGCCGACGTCGTGCTCAACGCGGTGGTGGGGTTCGCCGGCCTGCCGGCCACGCTCGCCGCGCTGCGCGCCGGCAAGCGGCTCGCGCTCGCGAACAAGGAGAGCCTCATCGCTGGCGGCCCGGTGGTCGCCAAAGCGCGCGCCGACGGCGGCGGCGAGATCGTGCCGGTGGATTCCGAGCACTCGGCGATCTACCAGTGCCTGCGGGCCGGTCGCCCGAGCGAGGTGCGCCGGCTCGTGCTCACCGCGAGCGGTGGTCCGTTCCGCGGCCGCACCCGTGCGGAGCTCGCCGGCGTCACCGTGGCCGAGGCGCTCGCGCATCCCACGTGGTCGATGGGCCCGAAGATCACGGTCGACAGCTCGACGCTGTTCAACAAGGGCCTCGAGGTGATCGAGGCCCACGAGCTGTTCGGCGTGGCGTTCGACGCGATCGACGTCGTCGTGCATCCGCAGTCGATCGTGCACTCGATGGTCGAGTTCGTCGACGGCGCGCTCATCGCGCAGCTGTCGATGCCCGACATGCGCCTGCCGATCGGGCTCGCGCTCGGCGCGCCCGGTCGCCTGCCTCAGCCGTTCGGCGCGATGGATCTGACGACCGCGCACACGCTCACGTTCGAGCCGCCCGATCTGGCGACGTTCCGCGGGCTGGCGCTCGCGTACGACGCCGGCCGGGCCGGCGGCACCGCTCCCGCGATCCTCTCGGGCGCGAACGAGGTGGCGGTGGAATCCTTCCTCGCCGGCCGCATCGCATGGCCCTCGATCACCGACGTTGTCGACGCGGTGCTCCAGCAGGGCAGCGGTCCGGCCGATACCACCGACGACGTGCTCGAAGCCGACCGAAGCTCGCGCGTGCTCGCCGCCGCTGAGGTGGCCAGGAGCGCGCCATGAGGGATCCGCTCGACACCGTGCCGGTGCAGGTGCGCCAGATCGTGCTCGTCGGATCGATCGTGACCGGCGCGCTCGTGGTGCTCGGCCTCGCCAACCCCAACGCACTCGGCGTGGTGGGCATCCTCGCCTTCTTCTTCATCGTGATGATCGGCCTGCACGAGCTCGGCCACTTCGTATTCGCGAAACGAGCCGGCATGAAGGTGAGCGAGTTCTTCATCGGCTTCGGGCCGCGCCTGTGGTCGGTGCAGCGCGGCGAGACGGAATACGGCATCAAGGCGTTGCCGCTCGGCGGCTACTGCAAGATCGTCGGCATGACGAACCTCGAGGACGTCGACCCGGCCGACGAGGCCCGGGCGTTTCGCGCCAAGGGCTTCTGGGCCAAGACGTCCACGCTCCTCGCCGGCCCCGCGTCGCATTTCGTGCTCGCGCTGATCCTCATGGCGTCGGTGCTCGCGTTCGCGGGCGACTATCACGACGAGAGGCCGCTCCCCGTCGTCGACCAGGTGCAGCAGCAGGTGTCGTTGCAGCGCACCGTCGACGGCAAGACGCAGACCACCACCACGCTCTCGCCGGCCGCGGCCGCGGGACTGCACACGGGCGATCGCATCCGCGCGATCGACGGTGTAGCCATCAGCAACTGGTCGCAGGTGCAGGACGCGATCCGTCACCATGGTGGGCGCAGCGTCGCGATCGAGGTCGATCGGGGCACGCAACTGCTCACGTTGCACACCACGTTGCTCGCCGACGGCCCCGGAGGCTCGGGTGTCGGTTATCTCGGGATCAGCCCGAAGGCCGACGTGCCGCACCCGTCGGTGCTCGCGGCCGTGGGGCTCGCACCCGTGCGCACCGCCCAGGTGCTCGGTGACACGGTCACCGGGTTCGGCCACATCTTCTCGCCGTCGGGTATCTCCGCCTACCTGTCGAACTTCAGCGCGAGCAACTCCACACCGAAGGCGCAGGCGAACGCGCAGGACGCCCGCTTCGTGTCGCCGGTCGGCGTCGCCGGCTACGCGTCCGACGCGGTCGCCGCGGGCTGGGCCAGCGTGTTCGGTCTCCTGATCGCGATCAACGTGTCGATCGGCTTCATCAACCTGCTGCCGCTGATCCCGTTCGACGGCGGCCACATCGCGGTGGCGTTGTACGAGGCGGTGATGACGAAGATCCACCGGCGCAAGTACCGCGTCGACTTCGCCAAGCTGATGCCGATCGCGGTCGCGACGCTCTCGATCCTCGCGTTCATCTTCCTGTCGAGCCTGTTCCTCGACATCGCGCATCCTGTCGCGAACCCGTTCTGACCCGTCGCGACCGCGCGCGCCGGGCACAACACCAAGAGCGCGCTCAGGCCCCATCAGCCACGTGAGTTGACACACACGCGCCCGCAATGGGGTCGTGCCGGGCACCCGCCTGTTACGGGTTGTTGCGTACGCCTTGACAAATGCTTGACACCGAGTGTGGTCGCACACCAACATGTGCCCTGCCGCACCGACGAACCGTCGTCGGGGGGGCCGGCGGCGCTCGTGCCGACGACCATTCGGGGGAACCACGAAATCGCACACGTTGGGAGCGCGGCGGAGGCGGAGTGCCCTCGGACACCACAGACCGGACGCGGCGGCCGGTTGGCAGAGAAGCTACAGAGGAGAATCCACGTGAGATTGACCAAGTTGACTAGTGGACTTGCCGTTGTCGGCATGTCCGCTGGTCTCTGCCTCGTCGGCGGGGCTTCCGCGGCGTCGGCGGCGAGCACCACCATCCGTCCTTATGTCTTCAACGTCATCGCCGTCGGTCAGTCCGACCCCGGTGTCTGGGACAACGAGGCCTGCCTCATCGCGGCGGACGGGACGAACCCGGGCGACAACGGCAAGATCAACGGCGTGGTCGTGTCGGGCCACTCCGGCGAGCTGAACGTGACCTACACGGGTATCACCTCCAGCCTCCCGGTCTCGACGTGCGTGCCGGTCGACATCACCGTCAGCGGTAGCACCACCATCACGCCCGGCACCAAGCCCGGCGGCACGTTGGCCGTCACCACGCAGAGCGACGTGCAGGGCGGCATCGAGGCGTCGTCGGTGGTCACGATCGACGTCTCGTTGAGCTCCGGCCAGGTGCTCAAGCAGCCGTCGGGTTCGGCGCTCGTCAGCGGCTCGCTGACCGGGCCCGGCACCGCGCGGCTGGCGCTGAAGGCGTCGACGGTGAAGACCAAGGCGGTGCTCAACACCTCGTGCGCCGACAAGGTCTACGTGATCGACACGAACACGCACGACGACACGAAGGAAGCCGCACCGGTTGCGACCGAGTGGGACGGCTCGACCGCCCTCACGGCCGGCCAGTACATGGCCACCTTGCGTGGGTGCGCGGCCGACCCGGCGAACGTGCCCGGCAAGGCGATCACCACGAAGCTGTCGGTGAGCGGTGACGGTGCGGTGTCGGCGTCGTTCGTGAAGGCGGCGACGGTGAACCCGGCGACGTGGGACACCACGCGGGGCAAGACCTGCAAGACGGTCAAGACGGTCGCGACCTCGGGCCCTGACGCAGGTGGTAGCCCGATCGACGCGAGCCGCGTGTTGCAGTGCAAGGGCGACTACGGCGTCAGCGTCGCCTTCTCGCTCGACGTCCGCGGTTGGACGACGAACAGCGGTGAGGACCCGAACGGTCTGAACCACCCCGCCGCTCCGACGCTGCTCGGCTCGGGGACGTTCACCAACTGAGCCTCGGCATGTTGAGCATCTGAGCATGTGATGTGCTTGCGGCCCCGGCGAATGCCGGGGCCGCAACGCGTCCGGACATACCCACGCGTATAGTCACCCGCCGTGTCTCGACTCATGCGTTCTGTGCCGCTGCTGGCGATCTGCACGGTCGTCGCGGTGCTTGCCGGCGGTTGCGGCGGCTCGGGCCACTCGGCCGCCAGCACGTCCACCACGGTCGACACCACGCCGCTCACCTCGCCGCCGGTACCTGTGAGCGACAAGGCGTCCGTGCAGGAGGTCACCGACGTCGGGAACGCGATCCACAAGCGTTTCCCGCAGTTCTGCCGCGGGCTGAAGTTCGCGCTCGACATCACGAACGATCCGAGCCAGCACCTGCCGCGCCCCGGGGCGGGCGGCTCCTGCACGATGTTCAAGGAGACGGTGCGGGTGCTCGCGTTCACGAAGCCGGCCGACCGCGACACTTACGTGCGTCGCTGGACGGCGATGCTGTGCACCAGGTCGAACAAGAGCGACCGGACGTACCTCTACGGCACCTCGTGGGTGTTGCGACCGCGCTCGGCCACGAACCTCGTCACGCCCGACACCGCACAGGTGCTCGCCGCGCTCGCCCACGGCAACTTCCACTACCAGTCGTGCACCCCCGCCACGCCGCCCGAGCTGCAGACCGCTACGACGAGCGCGATCGCGATCGGCGCGCAGCTGAGTGCGGCCGGCATGGATTGTGGGCCGGTGGCGCCGGCGGTCGCGAACGCGGTGTACAGCGGCAACGCGCTCGTGGACGCCAAGAGCAAGCTGCTCGTCGCGGTGCTCGCCCGGTGCGCCCACCAGGCGGATGTGTTCATCCTCGCGCCCCAGCCCGGCCTCGCGGTACCGATCGCCGACGGGGTGATCAGCGGCGTCAAGAGCGGGCTGTGCGCCCAGGACCGCGGCACGCGGTTCGTGCGCTCGGGCTACACGATCGTCGCCACCGCCGACGCCGCGTTGGCACGGCAGGCCGCGGGCGCACTCAGCGGCTCGTCGACCTCCTCCTGCTGACGTCTGGCCCGGCGCGCCCCGACCAGTGAGCTAGTCGGGCGATTGTCGCGAAACGCGCGCGTGGTGGTCAACGTACGCGCGCAAGGCCGGGGTTCAATGAGTCCGCCGCACCGACGAATCGTCGGGGGCGCGTCGGCGCTCGTGCTGACGACCATTCGGGGGAACCACGACATCGCACACCTCGGCAGTTGGGAGCGCGCGGAGGCGGAGTGCCCTCGGACACCACAGACCGGACGCGGCGGCCGGTCGGCAGAAGCGACAGAGGAGAATCCACGTGAGATTGATGAAGTTGACCAGCGGAGCCGCCGTGCTCGGCATGTCCGCCGGTCTGGGTCTCGTTGCTGGCGGTGCAACCGCGGCGTCGGCGGCGAGCACCACCATTCGGCCCTACGTCTTCAATGTCATCGCCGTCGGTCAGACCGACCCCGGTGTCTGGGACAACGAGGCCTGCCTCATCGCGGCGGACGGTTCCAACCCGGGCGACAACGGCAAGATCAACGGCACCGTGGTGGCGGGCCACTCCGGCGAGCTGAACGTGACCTACACCGGTATCACCTCCAGCCTCCCGGTCTCGACGTGCGTGCCGGTCGATATCAACGTCAGCGGTAGCACCACCACCACGCCCGGCACCAAGCCCGGCGGCACGTTTGCCGTCACTACCCAGAGCGACGTGCAGGGCGGCATCGAGGCGTCGTCGGTGGTCACGGTCGACGTGACGTACAGCGCGGGCCAGACGATCAAGGCGCCGGGCAGCGTGACGCTCGTCAGCGGCACCGTCGACAACCCGTCCGGCGACACGGCCAGGTTCGCGTTCAAGCCGGCGAAGGTGAAGACCAAGGCGGTGCTCAACAGTTCGTGCGCCGACAAGATCTACGTGGTCGACACGAACACGCACGACGGCACGAAGACGAACGCACCGGTTTCCACCGAGTGGGACGGCTCGACCGCCCTCACGTCCGGCCAGTACATGGCCACCTTGCGTGGGTGCGCGCTCGACCCGGCGAACGTGCCCGGCAAGCCGGTGACCACGAAGATCAAGGTCGTCGGTGACGGTGCGGTGTCGGCGTCGTTCGTGCAGGCCGCGACGGTGGACCCGGCGACGTGGGACACCACGCGGGGCAAGACCTGCAAGGCGATGAAGACGGTCGCGACCTCGGGCTTCGGTACGCAGCCCATCGACGCGAGCCGCGTGCTGCAGTGCAAGGGCGACTATGGCGTCAGCGTCGCCTTCTCGCTCAACGTCCGCGGTTGGACGACGAACGGCGGTGAGGACCCGAACGGTCTGAACAACCCCGCCGCTCCCTTGCTGCTCGGCTCGGGGACGTTCACCAACTGAGCCTCGGCATGTTGAGCATCTGAGCGTGTGATGTGCTTGCGGCCCCGGCGCATGCCGGGGCCGCAACGCGTCCGGCGGCAGAGGTCAGTGGAGCGTTTCGGGCACCGGAGGGTGACCTTTGCCGCCGAGGTCCGCTTCCCGCTCGCAGCGGCGCCGCGGGGCACCGCGAGGGTGTTATGTTCCGACCGCGGTGGAGACACGGTCCGAGCAGGCGTGCCGGGCTCTCGGAGCGGGAGGCGCCCCCCGGTGAGGCACGACGAGCTGGTTGCGCGGATCGACGGTCGCGAGGCGCGGATCGCCATCATCGGCCAGGGCTATGTCGGGCTCCCCGTGGCCATGCGCGCGGTCGAGGTGGGGTTCACCACGACCGGCTTCGAGGTCGACCCCCGCCGGCTCGCCGCGCTCCGCGCCGGCGACTCCTACGTGGAGGACGTGCCCCCGGAGATGCTGCAGCGCGCGCTCGCGGCCGGCTACCGGCCCACCGACCAGATCGGCGATCTCGCCGGCTTCGACGTGGCGGTGATCTCGGTGCCCACGCCGCTGCGCGAGGGCGTGCCCGACCTGAGCTACGTGGAGGGCGCCGCCCGTGCGCTCGCCCGCGTGCTGCGTGCCGGTGCCCTCGTGGTGCTCGAGTCCACCACCTACCCGGGCACCACCGAGGAGCTGGTGCGGCCGATCCTCGAGGAATCGGGCCTGCGCGCCGGCACCGACTTCTTCCTCGGCTATTCGCCCGAACGCATCGATCCCGGCAACATGAAGTTCGGTTTCGTCAACACGCCGAAGGTCGTGTCGGGCATCGACGACGCATCGCTCGCCGCGGTCGACGCGTTCTACGGCGCGCTCGTCGACCAGACGGTGGCGGTCGGATCGCCGGCCGAGGCCGAGCTCGTGAAGCTGCTCGAGAACACGTTCCGCCACGTGAACATCGCGCTCGTGAACGAGCTCGCGATGTTCGCGAGCGACCTCGGCGTCGACATCTGGCGCGCGATCGACGCCGCGGCCACGAAGCCCTTCGGTTACATGCGCTTCACGCCCGGTCCCGGCGTCGGTGGGCACTGCCTGCCGGTCGACCCGTCGTACCTGAGCTGGCGGGTGAAGCGACGCTCGGGCCGCGCGTTCCGTTTCGTGGAGCTCGCGAACGACGTGAACGACCACATGCCCGACCACGTGGCCGTGCGCGTCACCGCCATGCTGAACGCGCAGTCGCGTGCCGTGCGCGGCTCACGGATCCTGTTGCTCGGCCTCACCTACAAGGCCGGCACGTCCGACTTCCGTGAGTCGCCGTCGATCGTGGTGGCCGAGCGCCTCCGCGCGCTCGGTGCCGATCTCGTGGCGTGCGACGACCATGTGCCCGAGGTGGCGCGCGCCGGTCTGCCGTGCCCGCTCGTGGCATGCACGCCCGAGGAGCTCGCTGCGGCCGATCTCGTGGTGCTGCTCGTTGACCATCCCGAGTTCCGCCCCGAGCTCGTCGCCGAGCACGCCCGGCTCGTGTTCGATACCAAGGGCGCGCTGCGGGGCCATGACTTCCGCGGCGAGACGCTGTAGGCCCGGGTCGTTCACCCCCGCCCGAGGGCTCGCGACGGGCCGGCCCTCCGGCTGCGCCAACGCCGGCGCCACTGCTTCAGCGTGAGGTCGAAGTCGTTGCGGATCCGCCGGCTGCGGGGGAGCGCCTCGAGCGCATGGCCCGCACCCCGCACGGCCGCGTGCAGGCGCCGTTCCTGGCCACGGCGAACGGCCACGAACCACTCCTGGCGCGGGTGCAGCCAGTCGACCCGCTCGCCGGCGAGGCCGGCGCCGTCGAGGAGCGCGGCGATCTGCGGCCACCGGTAGCCGACCACGCCCGGGTGCAGGAAACCGTTTCCGGAATCGGGCCGGCGCGTGTGCCCGGGCGCGTAGCGGCGCCGCACGAAGTACGTGGCCACGAGCATCCCTTCGGGCGCAAGGGCCGCGCGGATCGCACCGAAGGCCTGCGCGGTGAGGTCGGCGAAGGTGTGCGAGAAGATGCTCTGCGCGAGCACGTAGTCGAACTCGGTTCCGAACCCCGAAAGGTCGAAGTCGTCGTTGTACGCGAAATTGGGTCGCTTGAGCTCGACCGCGCTCGGCCCCAGCTCCTTGGCGATGCCTTCCTCGACGAGCCAGCGGTTCGGCTCGACGCCGTAGTAGTTGCCCGGCGCGAGGTAGGGGATCAGCAGCCGCCCGGCGCGCAACGAGCCGCAGCCCACGTCGGCGAGCCGGTGGTGCTCACGCATGCCCAGGGCGAGCAGCAGCGAGAGCTGCAGCCCCGCCATGAGGTCGTAGTCGTCGGGCGGGCCGACGTACTTGCGGTAATCGCCAGGGGGAGACGCCTCGCTCGCCACGTCCACGAGACTACGGGTGCCCGTAGGATGACGGCCGCATGGCCGGGGCTCACGGTGTTCACGGTGACGACCATGCGGCCGAGGGGCCACCACACCCCTCGTTCGTCGCGCTCGTCGGTGCGCCGCGCAGCGGCACCACGTGGTTGCAGACGCTCGTCGGTTCGCACGACGCCGTCGCGAGTCCCCAGGAGACGAACCTGTTCTCGCGTTACGTGGCGCCGCTCGAGGAGCGTTGGGCGTGGGAGGCGCGCGGCTCGCTCGCCGATCGCCAGCGGCGCCGCTTCGCCGGCCTCGGCGCGGTGCTCACCGAGGACGAGTTCCGCTGCGGCGTCGGTGCGTTCGTCGCCGACGTCGTGCAGCACATCGCGCGGTTGAAGCCCGGCGCGTCGATCGTGCTGGAGAAGACGCCGTCGCACAGCCTCCACGTGGAGCTCATCTCGCGCTACGTGCCCGGAGCGCGTTTCCTGCACATCGTGCGCGACGGTCGCGACGTCGCCGCGTCGCTCGTCGCCGCGTCGCAGAGTTGGGGTGCGGCGTGGGGCGCACCGCGCTCGATCGGTGCCGCGGCCCATGTGTGGCGCGACCACGTGGAGGGTGCGCGGCGAGCCGACGGCCTCGCCCCGTACCACGAGGTCCGCTTCGAGACCCTCCGTGGCCCGAAGGGCGCCGAGGCGCTGCGCGACGTCTTCGCGTTCTGTGGGGTGGAAGTGTCGGAGGCCGAAGCCGGCGACCGGCTCGGGCGCTACGGGATCGACGCGCAACGGTCGGGCGCGCGGGGCATGGTGATCGGCGGTGAGGCGGCGCGCCACGAGCGGGCCGAACGTGAGCCCGAGGGCTTCTTCCGGGCCGGGCGGACGGGCGGCTGGCAGGGCTGGACCACGCGCGAGCGGGTGGAGTTCGCGGCTGCGGCCGGCCGGCTCCTGCACGACCTCGGCTACGCCGACGACGAAGGGTGGATCGGCTCCCGGCCGGCCGCGTTGCGCGCGCGGGCCGCGGTCGGGACGCGGCGGCGGCTGGCTCTCGCGCAGCGGGTCGTGGCCGGCCGGCTCATGCGGTCGGCGGCCCGGATCGAGCCCTGAACGGCTCTGAGCGGCTCTGAGCGGGGCCTCCGGCGCGGGGTCGCTCGCCGCCGGGGCGGGGGTCGCGCGCCGCCGGGGCGGGGGTGTCCAAAAGCTTGCGCGCCGCCACGCTGCGTGCCAGACTTCCCGCCGTGGATCTGGGCGAGCGGAGGCTTTCGCGGCGGGACCTCGCGAAACGGGCGGCGAAGGTCGGAGCGGCCGGTGCGGTCGCGGTATGGGTCGCGCCCCACTTCGAGGACGTCGCGTACGCGGCCGGCTCCACGGGCTCGCCGCCGCCCGAGACCACCACGACGTCGAAGGGCAACCACAAACCGGCACCCGAGTACCCCACCTGCCAGGGCGACCCGCGCGTCTTCTTCGACCTGCCCCACAGCATCCACGTGTGGGGGTCGGGCTGGGCGCCGAGCAGCAAGATCACCGTCACGCTCGTCGGCGTGAAGGTCCTCGGCACGATCACGGTGGCGCCGAACGGCAAGTTCGACGCGCACTTCACGATCCCCGCCGGCCTGCACGCCGACCAGCTCTACCGCATCTCGTTCTCCGGCTACGGCAAGAACGGTCACCCCTACAAGTGCGGCGTCGCGATCTTCATCGACCAACGCTGCAAGGGTGCAGTGGTGGTCGCCAAGAAGAGCACGAAGAAGGCGGCGGTGGGCGCCGCCGGCGGCCCCGGCGACCCGAGGGCGGAGGCGGCCTCGGTCACCTCCGCGGCGGCGTCGGGCGCGCCGCAGAGCAGCGGTGCGCTGCCCTTCACCGGCGCCGACTCGCGCTCGGTGGTGCTGCTCGGTGCCGGCGCGGTGATTGCCGGCAAGACGCTCTACTCGCTGCGCAACCGCGTCGCGGCAGCAGCCGACGGTGACCTCGCGCTGCGCTGAACCCGACCGGTCCGAAGATCGCTACCGGACGAGCCCGCGCCTGCTGTCGCGCCGGCTGCCCCACGGTTCGGTCGTGTGCGTGGCGGGCGAATCGGTATACCAGGACGTGCGCGTCCTGCGGCTCGACGCGGTGGCGACCGCCGTAGTCGACCATGCCCGCTCCGCTCGCTCGTTGGCCGATCTCGCGGCCTTCGCGGGCGCGGTCGAAGGCGTGCCGGTCGACTCGATCGACGAGCTCGTCGACGGGCTCACAGCGGCACGCGTGCTGGATCGCGCCGGCGCGTGACGGCACGCGCCGCAATCGATCCTGGGGCGGCCGCAGCAGCCCAGTTCGCCGATCTGGCTGCGCTCGCTGCGCTCGGTCTCGAGGCGGCGCCGCCGCCGCCCGACCTCCACGAGCTCGACGACGCCGGCTGGCCGGCACTGCTGGAACGGGTCGTCGACGAGCGCCTCACGGGCGCGCTGGTCGGCGCCGTCGAAGGCGGCCGGCTGGCGTTGCGCGACGACCGCTACGAGACGCTGCTCGTCGCGCACGAAGCCGCGATGGTCGCCAGCCTGCGCCTGGAGTCGTTGTTGCTCGTGGTGTGCGAGCTGCTCACCCGCAACGGCCTCGACGTGCGCGTGCTGAAGGGCCCCTCGTGCGCGCACCTCGACTACGACCGGCCCGAGCAGCGCAGCTTCGCCGACATCGACGTGCTCGTGCGCGGCGAGCAGTTCGACGCGGTTGCCTCGTGCCTCGCGGGTACGGGGATGCGCAGGCGCTTCGATGAGCCTCGGCCCGGCTTCACTGCCCGTTTCGGCAAGGGGGTGTGCTTCACCGCGCCGAACGGTCTCGAGCTCGACGTGCACCGCGCCCTCGCGTCCGGTCCGTTCGCGGTCGCCGGTGACGCGGGCGTGCTGTGGCGCCGGAGCGCGACGATCGAGATCGCGGGCGCCACGATCGCGTGCCTGGCGCGCGAGGAGCGAGCGGTCGCGGCAGCCGTGCACGCGTGTCTCGGTAGCGCGGCGCCGCGCCTTGTGCCGCTGCGTGACCTCGCGCAGATCCAGCAGCGTGGCGTCGACGTGCCGATGGTGATCGACATCGCGCGGGAGCTGGGCGTGCAGAGCGTGCTGGCGCGCGCGGTGCTGCTCACCCGCGCCCTGCTCGGGCTCGACGCACCGCTCCCGTGCGAGTCGTGGGCGCTGGCCTACCGGCCGAGCGCGCACGACCGCCGCATGCTGCGCGCCTATCTGGAACACCGCAGCTACGCCGGCCAGATGCTGGCCGGTGCGCGCGCCGTCAAGGGCATCGGTCCACGCGCCGCGTACGTGCGTGCCCTGGCGTTCCCGAACCGCGGTTACCTCGACGACCGCGACACGAGCTACGTGCAACGCGTGCGGCGCGCCGCTCGGCTCGCGGCGCGCACACGGTGAACCCTCCCGTGAGGCAGCGGTGAGCGACGTCGCCGCGTACGCCGCGCTCGCCGCCGTCTTCACCGTCGCGAGCGACGATGTCGACGTGCTCGAGCTGATCGACCGGTTGTACGTCCATTGCCGCACCGACGCGGAGCCCGAGCACCGCTTCGAGATCGTCACCGACGAGGACGGCTGGGCGCTCGCACTCGACGGCGTCGCGATCCTGCGCGACGCGCCCGCGTCGCTCACGCTCGAGCGCTTGGCGTGGGAGATCAACCAGCTCGCGTGGGCGTGTGACGACCTTGGGCTGCTCGTGCACGCGGGCGCAGTGAGCATCGGCGGCGCCGGGGTGGTGCTCTGCGCCGGATCGGGCCGCGGCAAGTCGACGCTCACGCTGGGTCTTTGCGAGCGCGGCGCGCAGTATCTGAGCGACGAGATCGCCGTGCTCGAGGTGCCCGCTCGCGCACCGGCCTCGCCGGAGCCCGCGAACGTCTCGATGCGGGGATTCCCTCGTCCGATTGCGTTGCGACCCGGATCCTGGCCGCTCGTCGAACGCTTCGAGCCGAACTGCCCGCCCGATGTCGCGCTCTTCATGGACGACGTGTGGTTCATCGCGCCGCCGGACGCGGCGCGCGAGGCGATCGTAAAGGCCGTGGTCTTCCCCATCTACGAGGAGGGCGCGCACGACCGCATCGAAGCGATCGCCGCGCCGGAGGCCGCGGCCATCCTCGGCGACCAGACCCCGAATCTCGCCCGCTTCGGGGCGCACGCGCGTGATGCCGTCGACCGCGTGCTCGAGTCGGTGACCGCGGCGCGGCTGGTGTTCTCCAATCTCCCGACGGCGTGCGACCTGGTCCGCGGGCTCGTCGCGCCCGACTCGTAGGATCGCCGGGTGCCGGTGCTCGCGATCGACATCGACACCACCGTCCTCGGCCATGGCCTGCTGGCCGGCGCGGTCGCGGCGGTCGTCGCGCTCACCGCGGCGCTCGTGTGGCGCAACGCCCGGCCCGGCGTTGCCGGCCTGCCGATCGCGATCGCGGCGTTGTGGACGATCCGCCACGAGCTCGGTCCCGCCTACGCGCCGATCCTCATCTTCGCCACCGCCGCCCTGGCGTTCGTTGCCGGCGAGATCGGCGCACGCGTCGAGCATCCGCTGGCCGTCTACGCACCGGTGATCGGCGGTGTCGCCTTCGCGCTCACGCCCGTCCCCGCGGGCGCGGCGCCCGTGCTCGGCCGGATCGCGGCGGCGGCCGGTGCGGTCGTGCTCGGCATCGCGCTCGCCGACGCCGACAACCGCCACGCGGTGCAGGGCATCGGCGTGCTGCTGCTCGCGGTCACGTGCGCGGCCCCGGTGTTCCTGCAGCAGGGGAGCGCGGTGGGCCCCGCGCTGTTCGGCTCGGCGATCTGGATGGTCTTGCTGCTGGTGCCCAAGCCGTGGGTGCGCCTCGGCGCCGGCGGGGCCTGTGCGGCCGCCGTCGCGTACTGGTGGGCGGTGCTCATCTCCGCGGGTTGGCCGCAGGGTGGCGACAATCTCGTCGCCGGTGCGATCGCGTGCGGGTTCCTGCTGCTCGAGCCGCTCGCGCGCGCCACTATCCAGCATCTCAGCGGCATGACGAACCGCCGCCGCTCCACGCGCGACGCGGTGTGGCTCGTGGTCCTCACCGCCGGCGCCGCGCAGTGCGCGCTCGTCGCCTATGCCGCGGCCGTCACCGCGAGCTTCGACCGGCTCGACCTGGCGCTGCTCAGCGCCGTGCCGGTGCTCGTGGCGGGCGGCGTCGTCGCCACCGAGATCGTGCCGTCACCGCGGCGCCAATCCCGTCGCCGCACGAGCCAATGACGGCCGTCGCGGCGCGACGCGTTGCTCGGTGCGATTGATGGTGGGCCCGGGTTCATAGCCGCGGCTGCCGTCGTGATCGCGGCTTAGCGACCGACGACGTGTGCAACGGTGTCCTAGCGCGCCTCACCGTGCGCGGCGTCCCAGCTGTCCCACGCCGACTTGCCACTCCGCCGGCGGCGGCGTTCCTGCTTCTTCTCGAGGTGCTGGGTGACGGGCATCGCGAGCAGCATGAACATGAATGGCGCGATCTGCGTGCGCTGGCGGGCGAGGATGCCGAAGTTCCCGAAGTTCCAGAACAGCACCACGAACACGAGCGTGCACACCAGCCCGTAGAGCGCGAGCGGATTGTCTCTTCGTACACGACCGCGGATGTTCTTCAAGCCCTTGATGATGAGCCACGCGATCACCATCGATTCGAGCGCGGTGGCGAACTCCGGCAGGCTCGACGACTCCCACGGGAACGGGCGGATGAGCACCGTCACCACGGCGAACGGGAAGTTCTGCGGGCTCACCGGAGTGGGTGAGAACTCCGAGCCGCCCTGTGTGGTGCGCTTGCCGGCGGCCTGGAGCTGCGTCGTGACGTTGCCGGCCGAGGTGATGTCGGAATTGAAGAACGAGTTGGCGCGGCTGATCACGAACCCGCTGCCCACGATGAGCAGGATTCCCATCGCGATCAACCCTGTGCGCCGACCCTGCTGCCGTGCGAGCAGCGTCGCGAGGGTGAGCCCGATCATCACCGCGACCCCCACGTGCGGGCGCACCATCGTCATGCCCGCGACGCCCCCCGCGATGTAGGTGATACCGCGCACCACGTCGCTCGTGAGCACCGACGAGAAGCCGTAGGTGGTGAGACCGAGGCAGAGGATGATGAAGCCTTCCTTGCCCAGCGCCGCCGGCCAGTACACGAACGACGGCACGAACATGAGCAGCAGGAGATACGTACGGTCGCTGGGCGGCGGGGCGAAACGCTGCACGGCTCGCCAGAACAGCAGCGCACCGGCGAAGCTGAACGCGGCGAACACGAAGAACGCGGCGAGCTCCGACGCCGGCATGATCGTGTACACGAAGCCGGTCACGAGGCGCAGGAACGCGGTGCCTGTGAAGCTCTTCCACGGCGGCATGTGGCCGTGCTTGAGATAGTCGGACGCCACCTGCCGGCCGTAGAAGTCGTAGCCGTACGCGTCGGAGTTCTTGTAGTAGCCACCCGACGCGAGGTAGAAGCGTGCGACCGTCATCGTGAGCTTGAACGCGAGGCCCGCGTAGAGGATCTGCTGGTAATCGCGGCGGCCGCCGGCGAGGCGCTTCAGGATCGGCGTGAAGATGAACCCGAGCACGACCATCACGACGGCCGCGGCGCGCGTCTCGGAGCTGCCAATCGCGCCGGCGATCACCACGCCGAGCGCAAACAGCGCGCCTATGGCGGTGAGCGCGCTCGTCCAGCTCGGAGCCTCGGCGGGGCGGTCGGGTTGCGGTGACTTCGCGGGCGAGTCGTTGCGGTGCGAGCCACCGCGGTGCGAGTCGTGCCCGGTCTGCACATTGCGCGGCACGTCCTCGAGCCACTGGCCGCGGACGCCGCGCCGGGCCGGTGGCGGCCCCGTCCGCGATGACGCGTTCCGCGATGACACGTTCCGCGATGCCGTGTTTCGCGGTGGCGCGTTGTACGGCGGCGCGTTTCGCGGTGGCGCGTTGTGCGGTGCGGGCGGGCCCGTCACTTCGGTGCGGGCGCGGTCGGCGTGCGCGTGGTAGTGGCCGGGCTGGCCGCGCAGCGACGGCGGCACCCAGTCAGGGTCGTCGACCTCGACGCCCTGCCAGCGCGCGGCGCCGTCGTGGCGCGGCGAGTGCCGGCCGACCGGATCGTTGTCGTCGAGCCAGGCGCCGCGCATCGGTCAGCGCCGCGTGCCGCTCACGACGGTTGCGGGTCGTCGCCGTCGCTGGCGGTGTCGGTGGCGCGCCGCACACCGAAGCGCCGCGGCTTCGACGCCGCCTCGCCCAGCGGAACCGACACCGGCTCCGGCGGCGCGGCCGTGAGATCGATCTCGGCGCCGTCGTGGGCTGCTGGCGTGCCGAGGCCGGTGCGCACGCCGTAGCCGTAGCCGTAGCCGCCGTACGAGTAGCCGTAGCGGTAGCCGTAGCCGTACCCGTAGCCGTAACCCGGCCGGGAGCTGACGGCTCCGATCAGCGCGATGCCGAGGACCGGGGCGTCGAGCCGGCGAAGCTGCTGCGAAGCCCGTGTGAGTGCGGTCGTCTTCGTCCGACCGTCGCGCACGAGCAGCAGCACCGCGTCGGCGAAGTCGAGCAGGTCGATCGTGTCGTTGGTGAGCAGCAGCGGCGGCGTGTCGATGATGACGATGTCGGACGTCTCTCGGGCCGCGAGGATTGCGGCGCGGCCGGCCACCGCGGCGTCGGCCGGCGTCGAGTCGGGCGCCGCGGAGCCGATGAAGCGCACGCCGGGGATGCTCGTGGACTGCATGATCGCCTCGAGGTCGACCCGCGGCTCGGCGAGCGTCCCGATGTTGGCGAGGTGCGGCTCGGCGTTGGCGCCGAGGAACTTGTGCAGGCGCTGGCGGCGGAAGTCGAGGTCGACGACCGTGACCGACTTGCCCATCTCGGCGTACGCCGCGGCGAGGTTCGCGCTGGTGGTGGACTTGCCCTCGTTCGGACCCGGCGACGCGACGATCAGCGTGCGCGGCTCGGTGCGACCGGTCTCAGACTCGTTCGCGAGCCAGATCAGCCCGATCGATGTTCGCAATCCGCGATACGCGTCGGCCACGCCGGACAACGGTGAGAGCTGTGTGAGCACCTCGAAGCGGCGACGGCGCGACGTCGACACGTGCGGGATCTCGGCGAGCACCGGCAGCCGGCCCGCGGTCTCGGTGGTCTGCACGCCGTATACCGACGAGTCGAGCTTGCCCACGAGGAAGGCGATGAGCGCACCGAGCAGCAGCCCGACTGCGAAACCGAGGGCGAGGCGCGGCTTGGTGGCCACCGGGAGCGTCGAGCTGCCCGAGTGGACCTTGCGGGCGAGGATCGCGTCGGGAGCGCCTCCGGCGTTGACGTCGGTGGGCCGGAGCGTCACGTTGGACTTGCTCTTGACCTTCGCCGCGTTGAGGACCTTGTGCGCGTCGTTCCACGCGTTGTGGACGTCGACGTAGGTGGCGCGTGTACTGATCTTGCAGGGCGTGTCCTTCGGCTTGCACCGGCCCTCTGCCTTGACGGCCAGTTCCACCTGGTGACCCAGCTCGTTGTAATGATCGGTGAGGTCCTTGATGTTCGCCTGGTACGCCTGCGCCACCGTGGTCTTCACGAACGACGCGAGCTCGACCGTCAAGCGGTCGACGACCTCGCGCGCCACGGTGCCCTTCTTGTCGGTGCCTGTGAGCTCGAGCGCGGTGAGCGAGCTGATCGGCTTGGCGACCACGGCGGTGGTGCCGATGACCACACGGCGGCCGGAGCCCTTGGCGCCGCCCGAATCGGTGCCGATCACGGCGCGAACGTTCAGCTGCCGAGCCACGGTGATCGGCACCTGGCTGTTCGTCACGTACGACGCGATGCGGTCGAGCCCGCTCGCGCCGCGCACGCCGTCGATGTAGATCGTCTGGTCGGCCGCCCACGTGACCGTCCCGGCCGTCCCCTTCTTCTGCGGCGGTGTCGTGATCCACGCGATCGCCACGGTGGCCGCCACGATCATGGCGATCACGCGCCAGCGGCGCCGGAGAGCTACGAACAGATCGAATGCATTCATGAACCGCGTGGCCCTGCCGTTTCCGCCCGGACGTGTTCCGCACGTCCCCCGGGGGTCGCCCACGGAACAGACAGCGCCGCGCTGCGACGACGCCACCGTCCCGTTCCGACGGCCCTCGACGGCGCAATTACAGCACACGGTTCCCCCGCCGTCCACGGCGGGAAGGGCGCTGGGCGCAAAGGATCACATTTGCGGTCGGCTCGAAGGTGAACCCTGCCCACCGCGCTGGTGAAGCGCCGGCAAAACCCGTGCCGGGCCGGCTGCGGGCCGGTTGGGGGCTACCCGCGCCGGCCGGCCACGGCCGCGGCGTAGGCCACCCGCAGGCGCCGCGCGGTGGCCTCGGGGCTGCGGTCGTCGCCGACGGCGCCGGCCCGGCCGGCGGCGGCGGCCCAGGCGGGCCGGTCGCCGAGCGCGCCGGCGACCACGCGGGCCAGCGCGGCGGCATCCCCCGGAGCGGTCACCCAGCCCGACCGGTCGTCGCGTACCGAGTCGCCGAGCGCACCGACGTCGCTCACCACGACCGGACGGTGGTGGGCGTAGGCGTCGTGGAGCACGCCGCTCTGCGACGAGAACTGGGTGTAGGGCAGCACCACCAGGTCGCACGAACGGAACAGCTCGTGCTTGCGGGCTTCGGGAACGAAGCCGATCTCGGTGGTGATGCGGCTGTCGCGTGCGGCCGCGCCGCGCACGTCGTCCTCGACGTCGCTCGCGCCCCGGCCGGCCACGACGAGCCGCACATCGGGATCCGGCAAGCGCGCGAACGCTTCGAGGAGCACGTCCACGCCCTTGTTCCGGCGCAGGGCACCGAAGAAGAGGATCCTGGGCGACGCGTTCGGCGTGTCGCGAGGTGCCGCGGGCGCGGGGATCACCCAGTGCGGCACCTCGTGGATACGCCGGCGGTCGACCCCGAACTCGTCCACCAGCCGTTGCGCCACCGAACGATGGTGCACGACGATCCGGTCGGCCGCGCCGTACTGGCGCGCGAGCAGCGCCCGCTCCACCCGGGCCGGGACGCGAGCTTGGTGCGGCACCACGTCGTGCACCGTCACCACGAGCGGGAGCCGCGCCCGGATCCGGCGCAGGTCGAAGGCATCGACGAAGTAGTTGAGAAACATCACGTGCGCCACGTCGAAGGGTTCGGCTCGCAGCAGGCGGCGCCGAGCACGCGTCTGGCGGCCGTAGGTGGTTGCCCGTGACACGGCCCAGCGCACGCTGCCCTCGGAGCGTCGGGCGACGGCGGGCAGCGTCTCGTCGACCCGCCATCCCGGACCGCGGGCGGGGTGGGTGGTGAGCCGACCCGGCATCGCGTGCACCACGAGCTGGTCGTCGTGTGCCTGCGGCACCGCCCGCGCCAGCGCGAGCAGCTCGTCGCGCAGGTAGGGCCAGTACCAGTAGATCCGCAAGTCAGCGATCTCGCCGGTTGTCGCGGTCGTCGCGGGCGCGGGTGTCGCGTGCACGTTTCGGCGGGATGCAGTGCGCCGGCACGCCGACCGCGGTGTAGCCCGGCGGCACGTCGGTGAGCACCACCGCGTTGGCGCCGATGCGGGCGCCGTCGCCGATCGTCACGGCGCCGAGCACCTTCGCGCCCGCGTACACGCCTACCCCGTCGCCGAGCACCGGGCGCTGGCCGGGCCGGTCGAAGCCGATCGTCACCTGCTGGTTGATCCAGCAGTTCGCGCCCACCCGGCGCGCGGCCACGATGGTGGCGAAGCCGTGCTGGATGAACAGCCCGGGCCCGATGTCGCTCGTGGCGAGGTGCAGCGTGCGCTCGCCGGGGTAGACGGCGCCGAGCCC
Organism: uncultured Actinomycetes bacterium; assembly: GCA_963716525.1. Classification (GTDB taxonomy): domain Bacteria; phylum Actinomycetota; class Acidimicrobiia; order IMCC26256; family PALSA-610; genus JBBREP01. The sequence goes on along the minus strand of OY970315.1, from coordinate 4,137,548 downwards.
CGCGGCGAGCACGGCACCCGCGGTGCCGGCCCGGCGCAGCCGGTAGCAGTAGAGCGTGCGGAACTCGGGATAGGTCGCGAGGAGCGCGAGCAGCCGCCACGCCGGTGCGACGTCGAGCTGGGTGATCGTGGTCCACCGTTCGACGTCGGCCGCGACCACCGCGCGGCCACCACGTACGAGCGCGCCGAGCAGCATCGGCGCGTACCACGCCATGCTCGCCACGAGGCGCACCCGGCGGACGCGGGCGCGATCGGCGGCCGCCGGGCCGCCGCGGGTGGGGGTGTCGGCCATGCCGCGTCAGAACCGGAAGTAGATGAAGGGCTGGGGCGCCGCGCCGCTCCACACCACGAGGCCGACGACGGCCATGCCGGCGAGCGCGCCCTGGAGCCACATTGGCCATACGTGCAGCGGGCGGAGCGCCAAGCGGTGCCGGTCGACGAGATCGATCGCAAGCATGATCAAGAAGAACGCGACCACGAGCTCGAGCCGCGGCTTCCACGGGCCGGGGTTCGAACCGAGCGGCGACGAGAGCATGTGCGCATAGAAGTGCTTCGCGGCGGCGAGGGAGTCGGCGCGGAAGAACACCCAGAGCGCGGTCACGAACGTGAACGTGCCGGCGATGAACGGGATGTCCCTCCAGCCCGGTGCCCGTGGCCGGCCGTGCGGCTCCTTGCGCCCGAACGCCCGGTGCAACGCGAGCGCGACCCCGTGCAGGGCGCCCCACACCACGAAGTGCCACGACGCGCCGTGCCACAGGCCGCCGAGCAGCATCGTGATCATGAGGTTGCGGTACGTGAGCCACTTCCCGCTGCGATTCCCGCCGAGCGGCACGTACAGGTAGTCGTGCAGCCATGTCGACAACGACATGTGCCACGTACGCCAGAACTGCGTGATGTTGCGCGACAGATACGGCTGCTCGAAGTTCCGGGCCAGGTCGATACCGAGTAGTCGTGCGACACCCCGGGCGATGTCGGTGTAGCCGGCGAAATCGCCGTAGATCTGGATCGAGAAGCCGACCGCGGCGATCGACAACGGCACGAAGCCGCGACCGGTCATGTTGTTGAACGTGTCGTTCACGAGTGGTGCCATGCCGTCGGCGAGCACGACCTTCTTGAACAGGCCGGAGAGGATCAGCACACCCCCCGAGTAGGCGTCCTCGCTGCTCGTGAACTCGCGGTGGTTGCGGAACTGGGGCAGCATGTGCGCGGCCCTGGTAATCGGGCCCGCGACGAGCTGGGGGAAGAACGCCACGAACACCGCGTACACGGTGAGGTCGTGCTCGGCCGGTGTGCGGCGCCGGTACACGTCGACCGCGTAGCTGATCTCGTGGAACACGTAGAAGCTGATGCCCACGGGCAGCACGAAGCTCAGGGTCGAGGCCGGCAGGTTGAACCCGAGTTTGTGGAGCGCGCTCACGCCGCTGTCGGTGAAGAAGTTGAAATACTTGAAGAAGCCCAGCACCAGGATGTTCACCGACACGGAGAACGTCATCCATCGCCGGCGCAACTTCTCGTTGCCCTCCGATGCCTCGATCTGCTTCACCGCGAAGAAGTCGACGAGCGTCGTGCCCGCGAGGAGGAAGACGAACCTCCAGTCCCACCACGCGTAGAACACGTACGACGCCAGCAGCAGCACGACGTTCTGGGCGCGGTGCTTCCGCACTCCCCAATAGAGCGTGTAGACGATCGCGAAGAAGGCGACGAAGGGAACGGAGTTGAAGAACATTGCCTAGAACCCGATCGCGCCGCTGCCGTGTGGCCGGTGCCGGGAGGAGCCGCCGGCTCGGTTGCCCGCCGGTGACGACGACCTCGGTTCCGCTCGCGATGTCGAGGGTCATGAGCGCGGGCAGCGTAACCTCGTGCATCGGAACGGGGCCACTGGGTGGCCCGCATCATGCGCCGCGACGTGACGCCTGCCTCTGCGCCGCCGCGCCGCCGCGCCGCTTCGTACACTGCGCGCCCCGAACATCCGACGGCGCCTGAGAATCCCGACGACGGAAGGACGCGCGTGGCGACCATCGCCCTCCTCGGCATGCACCGCAGCGGCACGTCGGCCCTTGCGCGCACGCTCGGCGATCTCGGCGCCTGGCTCGGCAGCCCGGAGTACGTCACCCGCCGTTCGGAACACGCCCTCGTGCAGGAGTGCAACCAGGAGATCCTGAACTCGCTCGGCGGCCATTGGAGCGCGCCGCCCGTGTTCGAGCCGGGTTGGATCGACCAGCCCGAGCTCGGGCCGATCGACGCGCAGGCGCGTGCTGCAGTCGCAGATCTCGTCGCTCGCCCGCTGTCGATGTGGAAGGACCCCCGTAACTCGTTCACGCTGCCGTACTGGCGGGAGCGCCTGCCCGAGCCGCCGGTGGTCGTCGTCTCCTACCGCCACCCGATGGAGGTGGCGGGCTCGCTCGAGGCCCGAAACCACTTCGGGCCCGGCCATGCCGTCGCGCTCTGGGAGGCGTACAACCGGGCGTCGCTCGAGTCGGCGGCCGGCCTGCCCACGATCTTCGTCGGCTACGCCGACCTCGTCGCCGATCCGATCGCGACCCTGGAGTCGGTGTGCGAGCGCCTCGGCGGTGTGGGGATCGACGTCGACGCGCAGCGGTGCGCGCAGGCTGCGGGTGCGGTCGACACCGGTCGCCGCCACCACGTGCACCACGATCTGCCCGACGGCGCCACCACGCCGCAGCAACGCATGTTGTGGCACGCGCTCTGCGCGCTGCCGCCCGTCAGTGACGCCTTCACACCACCCGTGCTCGACGCGCCGCACGTCACGTCGACCGAGCTGCTCGCGCAGCGCGCCGCCGCGATCCGCCTCGAACGGCGCCTCGGCGAGGCCCAGAGCGAGCTGCGTTCCCGCCGCGCGCTTGCCCGCAACCTGGTGCGCCGGCTCATGCGGGCGGGCAAGGCATGAGCTGCCCGTCGCGACCCGTCGCGACCGTGCACGAGCTCGCGTAGAGTCGCACCGTGCCTCGGGGGCGGTTCGCGAACACGATGCGCAACGCGCTCCGACCCGGCTACGCGCAGGTGATGGCCCGCAAGGGAGTCGGGCGCCTGTCGCCGAAGGAGCGGTCGGGGGACGCAGCGTGCAGCTGGGCGCGGACGAGGCGCCGCAGCGCCGCGGAGGTGTGCGCCGCGCTCGACGAGAAGCTCTGGGAGGAGGCGGTCGCCTTTGCCGACGTCGCCAAGCAGCGGGCCGACGACGTGAGCGCCGAGCTCGGCCGCACCGTCGGCTTCGGGAGCCGTCCCGACCTCTTGTACTTCACCACGCGCTGGCGCGAACCCGACATCGTGGTGGAGACCGGCGTCGCCTTCGGGTACTCCTCGTTCACCATCCTCTCGGCCCTGCAGCGCAACGGGCACGGGCGCCTCTACTCGAGCGATTTTCCGTTCTTCCGTGAGCACGAACCCGAACGGCTCGTGGGCGCGCTCGTGCCCGCCGAGCTCCGCGACGGGTGGACACTGCTCACCCAGGGCGATGCGGTGAACCTGCGGCGCATCCTCGCCGCCATCGGCGACGCGCCGATCGAGCTCGTGCACTACGACTCCGACAAGTCGTACTCGGGGCGGCGCCGAGCGCTCGCGCTGCTCGAACCGCACCTTGCCCCCGATGTGGTGCTGCTCATGGATGACATCGAGGACAACACGTTCTTCCGTGACTACGTCGTCGCGCCACCGGGCCGCGAGCACCTCGTGATCGGGCACAGCACGCACTTCGTCGGCGCCGTCGGACTTCCACAGCCGCCGCCGGCACAGCCGGCGTAGCCCGAATCCGGTGTGACCCGCCGGTCTCATGCTCGGGTGTGACGCACGCCGAGCACCCTTCCCGCGCTGACGGGGCGCGCTATCGTGCCGCCGTTCTACCGAGGCCGGGGACGCTGCAACGTGCGCCGGTCGCGGGCTCGAGGGTCGCCGCAACCTGTTGCGGGTGCGGCGCTCTGCATGGAAGGCTTCGCACACATGGAAGTCACTGCACTCCGAGGCGCACCCACCGAGGTACCGGCCGGCCCGAGCGATCGGATCATCGGCGATCTTCCGGTCAACGCCCCCGACGCCGCGGTCCCGCTCTTCAAGGTCGCGATGGCCGCATCGGCCGCCGATCGCGTCGAGGCGGTGTTGCGCAGCGGCTACATCGGCCAAGGCCCGAAGGTCGAGGAGTTCGAGGCGCGCCTCGCGGAGCGGCTGCGCACCACGCGCATCGCCACGATGAACTCGGCGACGTCGGCGCTGCAGCTCGCGTTCCACCTCTTGCGCCGCCCCACCGAGATGGGCTGGCCCGTGCTCGACGACGGTGACGAGATACTCACCACGCCGCTCACTTGTACGGCCACGAATTGGCCGGTGCTCGCGAACCGCTTGGCGCTGCGTTGGGTCGACGTCGATCCGGCCACGTGCAACATGGATCTCGCCGACCTCGAGCGCAAGATTACGGCCGACACGAAGGCCGTGCTCGTCGTGCACTGGGGCGGCTACCCGGTCGACCTCGCCGAGCTCGCAGCAGTGCTCGCCCGTACCGAGGCCCGCTTCGGTCACCGGCCGGCAGTGGTCGAGGACTGCGCGCACGCGTGGGCGTCCACGTACCGCGGCATGCCGCTCGGCAACCACGGCAACCTCTGCGCGTACAGCTTCCAGGCGATCAAGCACCTCACCGCAGGCGACGGCGGCCTGCTCGCCGTCCCCTCCGACGACCTCCACCGCCGCGCCAAGCTCCTGCGCTGGTACGGCATCGACCGCGAGAACAACGAGCGGGGCGACTTCCGCTGCGAGGCCGACATCGCAGAGTGGGGCTTCAAGTTCCACATGAACGACATCAACGCGGCGATCGGGCTCGCGAACCTCGAGATCATCGACGAGGTGGTCGCTCGGCACCGGGCCAACGCGAGCTATTACGACGAGGCGCTCGCCGGTGTCGACGGGCTCACGCTGCTCGAGCGCGCGGCCGATCGCGAGTCGTCGTTCTGGCTCTACACGTTCCGGGCCGAGCGGCGCGACGATCTCATGCGCAAGTTGCAGGCGGCAGGGGTCGCGTCGAGCCGTGTCCACGAGCGCAACGACATTCACTCCTGCGTTGCGCAATACACGGCGCCGCTCCCGCAGCTCGACGCGCTGGTGCGCGAGATGCTGTGCATTCCTGTCGGTTGGTGGGTCACGCCCGAGCAGCGTGAGCGCGTCGCCGGCGTCATCCGCTCCGGTTGGTGATCAGCTCCGGATGCTCCACGTCTGCACAGTTCACTGGCACGACGAGCGGTGGCTCGCGCCGCAGCTGCGCTACTTCCGGCGCTTCTTCCCGGAGCACCGCGTCTACGCGTCGCTGAACGGCATCGACGCTCGCTGGTTCGCCGAGTTCGACTACGCCGAAGACATGCCGGGCCCGCACCACCAGAAGCTGAACGCGCTCGCGAACATCGCCCGGTCCCGCGGCAACGACGACGACCTCCTCCTGTTCATCGACAGCGACGCCTTCCCGATCAGGCCGATCGACGCCTCGGTCCTCGGCGGCACAGCGCTCGCGGCCGTACGCCGCGACGAGAACATGGGCGAGCGCCAACCGCATCCCTGCTTCTGCCTCACCACTGTCGGCTTCTGGTTCGACATCGAGGGCGACTGGAAGCAGGGCTACAAGTGGATGGCGTCGAACGGTGAGATGGTGACCGACGGCGGCGGCAACCTGCTCGAGATCCTCGAGACGCGCGCGGCATCGCCTGGCGCCCGTTGCTGCGCAGCAACACCGTCGACATCGACCCGCTGTGGTTCGGCATCTACGGCGACGCCGTGTACCACCATGGGGCCGGCTCGCGGCCGATGGTCTCGTTCCTCGGCGAACTCGACGCCAAGAAGGCTCGGACGACCGCGGCCGACCGGGCGGTGGTGCCGGCGTGGGTGCCGATCCTCGGACGGGCTGAACGCAGCCTGCGCTACCGGGCCGCCGACCGGGCGCGCGCTCGCGTCGCAGACGAGTACGCGCGCAAGAGCCAGAAGCTCTCCGACGAGGTGTTCGGTTGGATCGAATCCGAACCCGACTTCTTCGAGCGCTTTCTTCGCGTCCCGGCGTCCTGAGCACGCGCGATGAGCGGGCTCGAGGTGCGGATGCACGTGGCAAGTTTCAACACGGCTGCGGCCACCGAGCTCTGCATTCGCTCGATGCGTCACACCGCAGGAATGCCGTTCGCGCTCACCGTGGGCGACGGCGGTTCGCACGACCGCAGCCCGGCGATGCTCCAGCGCTACAGCGACGCCGGTGTGATCGACCTGCAGACCACGAGCGAGCCGAAGACGCACGCGGCATGGCTCGACGAGTGGTTCGCCGCGTGCCCGGAGCGCTACTGCGGGTTCAGCGACTCCGACGTCGAGTATCTCGGCGCGGGTTGGCTCCGTGCGATGGTGGACTGCGCGACGGAGCACAATGCGGCGCTCGTGGCGACGCGCATTCAGGCGCGCGGCGGCGTGGAGTACCGCCATCCCGCGACGGGTGCTCAGCGTGTGCTCGCGCCGCGTCCGGAACCCTGGCTCTTGTTGATCGATACGGAGCAGACCCGTGGCCGCGTGCACGCGAGCTTCGCGTACGAGGACCGGATGCGCGACGACGGCGCCAAGGTCGCGTACGACACCGCGGCGGCCTTCTTCGAGGCGGTCGAGGGCCTCGATCTCGTGTGGGTGGAGATGCCGGAGTCGTTCGCCCGTTCCTACCGCCACTTCGGCGGGCTCTCGTGGAACCGCGCATCCGACCGGCGCGTGGCGCTGCAGACGCGGGCGCGCCAGCTCGCGAAGCGCACCTACGTGTGGTCGCGGCTGCAGCGATCTCGGTTGCTGCACGGGAGCCGCACGGCGCTCGCGCGCCGTGCTACGGCGGTCGAGCTAGAGGTAGAGGGTTCGGTGGATGAAGCATCCTTCGAGCTGCCCGAAGCGGCACCCCGCGACCCAGCACCACGCGGCTCGGCCTTCGGCGGTGGTGAGGCGCGGCAGCCACACGACGACGAGCAGCCATGAGCGCCAGCCCGCGACGCGTGACGGCGGTCGGAGCCCCGCCTGCGCCATGCGGCGCGAGATGAACGGGCGGCCGCGACCGTAGAAGCGGCCGTGGCGCCACAGCGAGCGCGGCTCGGCGCGGTAGCGGTACGCGATCTCGGCGCCCGGTGCGAAATGGATCACGATGCCGTGCTCCCACAGGCGGATGCAGAACTCGGCGTCGTCGACCGCACCGATGATCGTCTCGGAGTAGCGGCCCACCCGCTCCCACACGTCGCGCCGCAGCCCGATGTTGCCGCCCGGCGCGATCGGCACCTGGCCGAACAGTGTGCGGGGCGCGTCCATCGGCAGGATGCCCGCGCGTGCGCACGAGCCAGGCGGGGTTGAGGATGTCGGCGTTCACGGGCCCCGTCACCACCTCGTGCTCGCGCAGGCCGTTGCCCATTGCCGCGATCCAACCCGGCTGCACGATGTCGTCGCCGTCGCACACCGCGACGTGGTCGGACGCGGCCGATGCGATCCCGACGTTGCGCACGAAGTTCACGCCCGAGGCGCCGCGTGCGTGCTCGAGTCGCACGCGTGGATCACGCGCCGCGTACTCGCGTGCGATGTCGGGCGTCGAGTCGGTCGACTCGTTGTCGACCACGATCACCTCGAACGTTCCGTCCCATTCCTGGTCGAGCAGCGCGTCGAGTTGCTCGCGCAGTGTCGTCTCGACGTTGCGCGCGGGGATCACCACGCTGAGCTCGTAGCTCGGCGCGTTCACAGGTACACCGTCCGGTAGCGGAACCAGCCCGCGATCTGCCCCGCCCGGCTGGCGAGCACCCAGAGCCAGCGTTGGCGCAGCGCGGGATCGCGCAACCTCGGCAGCGTGCGGACGAGCCACGCCAGCACGCGCACGCCATCGACCCGCGACACCGGCGGGAGCCCGTGCTGGCGTAGTGCCCGGCACAGGAACGGCTTCACCCGCCCGCCCTCGAACGACTGGTTCCATCGCTCGAGCGCGGTGCTCCGGTACCGGTATTGCACGATCGCGTCCGGTACCTCGGTCACCGTGATGCCGCGGGCGGCCAGGCGGATCGCCAGGTCGACCTCCTCGCCGGCGACGAGTGCTTCGTCGAGCCCGCCGGCTTCCACGTAGAGGGCCCGCCTGATCCCGAGGTTGCAGCCGTGCGCGAAGCGCACCGGCCCCATTGTCCCGGTTCCCGATCGCGCGTCGCCGCCCCTGCCGGCCACGACTACCGGGTCGTTCAGGCGGTCGAACTCGAGGCGGCCGCCCACGAACTCGTGCTCGCGCAGCGCGCCGGCCATCGCGGCGAGCCAACCGGGCGTGACGACGTCGTCGCTGTCGCAGCACACGATGCGGCTGCCGGCCGCGGCCGCGACGCCCTGGTTGCGCGCGTACGACGGCCCGCGCCCGTCGAGCGCGGGCACGAGTCGCACGCGCGTATCGCGCCCGGCGTAGCCGGCGACGATCCGGGCGGTCGCGTCGTTCGACGCGTTGTCGACCACGAGCACCTCGAACGGTTCCTCGAGCGCTTGCGCGAGCACCGCGTCGAGCTGCTCGCCGATCGTGGCGGCCGCGTCGTGAGCCGGGATGACCACGCTCACGTCGGCGTCGGTGCTCATCGCGCGGGCGCGGTCACGCCGCCCACGAGCTCCTCGAACCGGGCCACCACCAGGTCGGGCGCGACCTCGGGACGGCCCGCGTGCGCCCGTGCCGCGGTCGAGAGTCGCGTGTACGCGTCGGCGTCGTCCCACACGGCTGCCAGCGCCTCCTGCCAGCGGGCGAGGTCGGCGCCGGGCGGCACGAGCAGCCCGCCCGGGCCGACCGCCTCGTCGTGGCCGGGGCGGTCGACCGCGACCACCGGGATGCCGTTCACCTGGGCTTCGAGGACCACGCGGGGCCGGCTCGGAACGGTGCACGCGAACAGCAACACACGCGCGTCGCGGTACACGTCGGCGGGACGATCGGTGGCGGCGCGCAGCTCGACGTTGGGCAGCGCCCGCAACGCGACACCGAGCGCGGCTCGATCGGCCGGACTGATCGGCCACGATTCCTGGAACACGAACGGGATGTCGGGTCGGGCGCTGGCCAGCCCGACCGCCACGTCGACGCCGTAGAGCGGGACCGGGTTCACGAAGAGCACGTGGTCGCGCGTCGACTCCACGCGGCAGGCATCGAGCTGCACGACCGACGGCACGTACTCACACGCGAAGCCCAGCCGGCGCGCGCCCTCGGCGTGGGCCTCGGCGTTCGCGAGCAGGAGGTCGGGCGGCGTGGGCGGGTCGGCAAGGTGGCGAAGGCCCGTCGTCTCGCGGAGATACAGCACGCTCGGCACACCGCGGGCCATGAGCAGCGCACGGATCTCACGCCATGCCGTGCGTTCGACGCTGTTCACGACCACCACGTCGCTCTCGTGCCGGCGCAGCAACGGTCCGACGGCGTTCTCGACGATCGGAACCCGCCACGCCGGGTGGCCGCCCCCGCCGGCCGGATCAGGCTGCAGGCGCGTGCCCACGCGGCGCTTGACCGCGCCAGCCGTGCGGGCTAACGACGCCGGCACCCGGCCGCCGCGCGCCGCGAGCTTCGTCTCCCCGTCGAGGAGCCGGTCGTGGCGATCACGGGCGCGCTCGTCCTCGTCGACCCGCATGAGCGTGACCACGTCGTGGCCCCGCTCGGCGAGCGCGTCGGCGAGCTCGTGGGTGCTACGGGCGGCGCCGCCTACCGAAGTACCCGACACGAACAGGATGCGCATGCGCCAACTGGCCTCCGGGTCAGCGCCGGATCATACGAGACGGCGCTCGCAGCCGGCGCGGCACGATGCGACTGGAAGCCGGCCTCACTCGACGTCGTCGAGCCAGCTCGTGCCGTGGAAACGCTCGAGTATCGCGATCGCCGTCTTCTGCTCCGCGCCGTCGAGCCGTTCGCGCCAGCGCCCGGGCTGGTCGGCGCGCACACGGTTCGTCGCGTAGCCCGTGCCGGGACGGTCCGACTCCTTCAGATAGCGGGCCGCGTCGTCCGACCAGCGCAGTCCGAGACGCTCGGCCGCGCCGGCGAGCACGGCTTCAGGGGTCGCGCACGCGTCCTCGTGGCGGATCGTGACCCACTCCCCGTGCTCCCGCGCGGCCTGCTCGAGCTCGAACTCGAGCGTTGCGACGAATCCCGCGGTGCGCTCGAGCTCGGTCGCGTCGGCCGGTGGCAGCTCGACCCGCCAGCGCCGCGCGGCGCGCGCCCGCACCGCCGCGTACATCGGCGCGCTCGGCGCCGACCACCCCATGCCCTGCCAGCTCGCGAGCACGTCGAGCGGGTGGCGCAGGATGATGCCGACGTCGGGAGCGAACCGGATCGTGATCCAGTCGAGCGCGAAGGTCGCGTTCACCGACTTCACCACCACGTGGGCCACGTCGACCGGCACGAGCGGTCGCCCGAAGCGTTCGACCACGCGCAGCGCCGGGCTGGGAGGTCCACCGAGCGCGCGCACGCTGCGCTGCTCGGCGGTGCTGTGCCGGAACGCTCGACGCACGATCCGGTCGACCAGCCCCGTGGGCCGGCCGCCGCCGGCGAACGCACCGGCCCAGAGCCGTTCGTAGTCGGGCATCTCGTCGCCGGGTTCGAGCATGGGATGGTGCAACAGGCCCCGCTTGGCGCGCAACGCGAACGGTTCGCCGGTGCCATCGGGCTCGTGCACCAAGCGCGCGCCCGCAGTGCGGGCCAGGGTCGCGGCCACCCACGTGGTGCCGCCCCGCGGCGCGCCCACGAGCAGGACGCGATGAGGAGTGGGGCTCATCGGGTGGGCTGTGCGGGTCAGCAGGCTACGCGTGCCGCTGCACCGTGTCGGGCGTCCGGCGCACCAGATCGGCGGCTTGGCGTGCCGCGAGCTTCGCGCTGCGCGTCGCCTGGTGCCGGTACACGCGCCACGCACGCGGGAAGCGGCGCCGCGCCGCGGGCGCGCTGCCGGTGGACGCGTACGGCCGGCTCGGCAGGTGCGGCGAGATCGAGCTCCAGTCGTTCGCCACCACGTGCAGCACGTCGTCGTGCCGGCCGTCGATGCTGTCGAAACCGATGGAGCCGAACCGCTCGAGCGCCTCGTCGTACCGATCGTAAAGCACGGTGTTCGTGGGATCGAGGTTGCGAATCAGCGTGAGGCCGCTCGGCTTCACGGCCACGGTCGCGATGTCGAGATCGGGCCGCAGTGCACGCAGGCAGGGCACGAGCTTCCATGTGTCGCCCGTCCACGTGTCGGAGTTGCGGATGCGACCGGAGCTGTCGGCGTCGAGTGGGTAGCAATCGTGGACCATCACCATCGAGTCGGCATTGCAGAAACGCTCGAGGTTGCGGAAGTCGCGCAGGGCGTACTCGAAGAGGTGCATCCCGTCGATGAACGCCATGTCGAGCGGCCGCCCGCCGAGCAGCTCGTGCAGGTCGTGGCGCGCGAAGAACTCGTCGCTCGTCTCGAAGAACAACCTCGCGGTGTGATTGATGCGGGTGCGCACCGCGGGCGTGGGGTCGATGCCCACGATCAGCGTCTCGGGACCGGCGAGCGCGAGCGACCGGCCCGTGTGCACACCGATCTCGGCGTACGTGCGGGGCCGCAGCGTGACGTGCAGCCGCCGGATCAAGTCGAAGTAGTGCCCTTCGAGACGCTCCGTGACGTCCTGCTTCGGCATACCTTGCGCTCCGCCTTCCGCCCGACACTGCCGGTCGCCACTGTAACCAGGCCCCGGCGCCGGCACCACGGTCCGTCCCTAGAATCCGGGGCCCGGCGGCGATCTTTGCGAGGGGTCACATTTGCCACAAGCAGCAGAGCCGCTGAGCGTGTTGCTGCTCGTCGGCGACGCCCTCCGCCGGGATGCCCTGCCGATGCGCCGGCCCGACGGTGCGCCCACGGCGCTGAGCCGCCGGCTCGGCGGGTGGATCCGGTTCGACCGTTGTTACGCGGCGGCGCCGTGGACGCTGCCGTCGTCCACGAGCCTGCTCACGGGCACCGACGCGTTCGTGCACGAGCACTTCTCGCACCGGCACACGCTCACGGTCGAGAGCCTGGTACCACGCTTCGACGTGGGCCACCGCGCCGCGGTGGTCAACAACTCGGTGCTGTCGCGCGCGTCGGGCCTGTCGGGCGGGTTCGAGCCGTACCAGTCGATCCCCGACACGCCGCGATCGTTCGCGGCGGCGGGGGAGTTCCTGCGCGCCCGCGCCGACGACGGCGACTCCTATTTGCTCATGGTGCACAGCAACCTGCCGCACGACTACTACCTGCCGGCGGCCCGGCTCGAGTACGAGCACTGGTTCCCCGAGCGTCACGATTACTCGCCGATTGGCTACCGGGTGCTCGCGTGGAAGGGCGTCACCGATCGCCAGCCGTTCATGCGCGCCGTCTACGACGCGTGCGCGCTGCGGCTGCACGAGGAGCTCGAGGCGTTGCTCGAGGTGGCGCCGCTCGACCGCACCGTGGTCGTGGTGCTCGCGGATCACGGCGAGGGTTTCGAGCCGGGCCGGGCGCGCATCCACCACGGCGGGCGCATGCACGACGATCTCGTCCGCATCCCGTGCGTGCTGCACGTGCCGCCCACCGTGCCCTCCTCGACGCGGCGGCATCTCGAGGAGGCGGCGCTGGGCGCGATCGGCTCGGTCGATCTGCTGCCGACGCTGCTCGGCCTCACCGGTGGCCGCGCGCCCACCGGGGTCACGGGTCGTGACCTCGCCACCGGCCCGCCACCCGAGCGTCGCGTGATCCGGATGGAGGACCGCCGCTATCTCTACCTGGCGAGCCGGCTGCGGCTGAACACGAACGCGCGCGGCAAGAACATGAGCCGCGTCGCCAAGGCCCGCAACCGTGCCTGGCGGGCCACGGTGGCGCGCCGCCATGTGCTGCAGGGCTTCGTCGACGGGGCGCACAAGCTGATCGTCACCGAGTTCGTCGCGCCCGTGCCGGCGCTGGCGCGGGCCGGCTCGTGGTGGCTCGCGCGCCAGCACAACGGTGACCCGTTCGTGGTGGTGCGCGGGCGCAGCTGGTTCGGGCTGGAGCTGTTCGACGTCGACGCCGACCCGGGTGAGACGGTGAACCTGCTGCCGCGCGCCGGTGCCCGTGCCGACAGTGCCGAGCGTGCGGGCCGCGCGGGCCGGGCCGGGCTCGCGGGGCGCGCCGGGCTCGCGGGGCGGGCCGGGCTCGCGGGGCGCGTGATGGCCGTCGTCGACGCCTACCGCAGCGGCGACTCCACCCCCCGCCTCGACTCGCTGCTCGGTGCACGGGCCCCGACATAGCGACATAGCGACATAGCGGGGGCTCCTGCACCGAGAGCAGGCATGCCGATCTTCGGCGCCCTGTTAGATTCGCCTGCCCGTGCCAGGCACAACGGTTGATCGAGCCCGCCGAGCAGTCGGCGTGCGTGCCGGCAACGTGGCCGAGCGGGTACGGGTGGCGCGGGGGCGCCGCCGCCATGTCGCGCTCGTGCTCGGCGATTCGCACGCCGGGGTGTTCCGGCACCCGTCGTGGCGCATCGTGCCGATGCGCTTCGAGGTGCATGCGATCGGCGGCGCCACGCTCACCGGTCTCGGCAACGTCGCATCCGCATCCGGGGCGCGCAAGCACTTCGATGCCGCCCTGGCGAGCGCGCGGCCGCGCGCCGGCCACCCGACGCCATCGTGACGCTGCTCGGCGAGGTCGACTGCGGGTTCATCCTCTGGCGGCGCCACGAGCGCACCGGCGCACCGCTCGACGGTCTGGTCGAGCAGGCTGTCGAGCACTACCGCGGGTTCGTGGCCGCGGCGAAGACGCTGGCGCCCGTGATGGTCGTGTCGGCGCCACTGCCCACGCTCACCGACCTCACGAAGATCGGCGACTACGCCGGCCAGCGGCGCGACATCACGGCGACGCGACCGGAACGGACGGCGCTCGTGCGCGACCTCAACGGCCGCTGCGCCGAGATGGCGCGTGCGCTCGACGTGCGCTTCGTCGACCTCGACCCGGCGTCGCTCGGGCTCGGCGGCGAGGTGAGCGAGCTGCTCGTGGGCATCGACCCGCGCGACCACCACTACGACGCGGTCGTCTACGCGCACCTCCTGCAGCGTGCGCTCGCACCCGCGCTCGGCTATCACGTGCGGGCCGCGCCGCTGCCGCCCGCGGAGGGCGGTGCCGCATGAGACCCTCGGGGCGCGAGTGGCGGCCGGTGGGCCGCCCGATTGCGCACGCGGTCGCGGCCGCCGACGAGCGGGGGTGGGTATGAGACCCTCGGGGCGCGAGTGGCGGCCGGTGGGCCGCCCGATTGCGCACGCGGTCGCGGCCGCCGACGAGCGGGGGTGGGTATGAGACCCTCGGGGCGCGAGTGGCGGCCGGTGGGCCGCCCGATTGCGCACGCGGTCGCGGCCGCCGACGAGCGGGGGTGGACATGAGCCCCTCGGCGGGCGGACCGGGCCGGTCGCGGCGGCTGCGCGTGAAGCCGAGCGCGCTCGTCTCCCGCGTGCGCGCGATCACTTCGCATCCTGCGAACGCCGGCCATCGCGTCGGGAGTCTGTGGCGCGTCGCCCGCTGCGAGCTCAGGGCCCGCGCCACCGGCAAGCCCGTCATCACCGACATCGGCGCCCACTCGCGCATCGCCGCGCATCTCCACGCGGGCGGCTCGTGGCGGGCCGTGCTCGCGAACCCACCCGACTGGAACGAGATGCAGGCGTGGCGCCGCCACCTCGGGCCCGGCGACCTGTTCGTCGACATCGGCGCGCACGCCGGCGTCTACACGCTCTGGGCCCTCGATCTCGGTTGCACGGTGGTGGCCGTCGAGCCGATCGCAACGCTCGTGGAGCAGCTCCGCGCGAATCTCGCGTTGAACGGCTACCACGCCGACGTGCACCGCGTCGCGCTTGCCGCGGAGCCGGGCACGATGACGATGTCGGGCCCCGACCTGCTGCGCCAGCACCTCACCGTGGGCGAGCCCGCGGCTGGCGGCGAGACCGTCGACGTGTCCACGCTCGACGCGGTCCTCGGCGATCGCCGCGCCGCGGGCGTGAAGATCGACGTGGAAGGGGCCGAGCGCCTCGTGTTGCAGGGTGGCGCGGCCGCACTCGCCGAGCACCGCGTCGCGCTCGTGCAGCTCGAGTGGAACGACTGCTCGCAGACGCTGCTCGGCGAGAGTCGTGAGCCGGTGGTGGCCCTGCTGCGCGGGCACGGCTACGAGCTGCTGCGGCCCGACGGCGACGGCGTGCTGCGCCCCACCGACGCGTCGGGCTACGGCGCCGACCTCTTCGCCCGCCCGGCCTCCGCCCAGTGAGCGACGCGAGCGACACGGGTGCGCGGCACCAGGTGCGCGTGCTCTGGCTCATCAAGGGCCTGGGGCCCGGAGGGGCCGAGCACCTTCTGGTCGCGGCCGCGCGCACGCGCGACCGCGAGCGCTTCGCGGTGGAGGCCGCGTACCTCCTGCCGTGGAAGGACGCGCTCGTGGCGCCGCTGGAGGCGCTCGGCGTCGCCGTCGAGTGCTTCTCGGTGCGCGACGAGCGTGACGTGCGCTGGCTCGCGGCGTTGCGCCGGCGGCTGCGGGAACGCCCCGTCGACGTGGTGCACGTGCACTCGCCCTACGTGGCCGCGCTCGCAAGGCTCGCGATCCGCACGCTGCCGCGCCCGGTGCGGCCCGCGGTCGTCTCGACCGAGCACAACGCGTGGACGACCTTCAAGGCGCCGACCCGCCGGCTCAACGCGTGCACGTCCCGGCTCGACGACGCGACGATCGCGGTGTCGGAGGAGACGCGGCTGTCGATGTCGGGCCCGGCGCGGGCGCGCTGCGAGACACTCGTGCACGGCGTCGATCTCGCCGGTCTGCGCGCGTTGCGCGCCGAGCGCCGGGCCGTGCGTGACGAGCTGGGCATCGACGACGCCACCGTGCTCGTGGGAACCGTCGCGAACTACCACCCGAAGAAGGACTGGCCGAACCTGCTACGAGCGGCGCGCGTCGTCGCCGACGCCGACCCCACGATCCGCTTCCTCTCCGTCGGTCAGGGACCGCTCCAGCAGGAGGTCGAGGCGCTGTACCGCGAGCTCGGGCTCGACGGCGTGATGACGCTCACGGGGCACCGGCCCGACGCCACGCGGCTGATGGCTGCGTGCGATCTGTTCGCGCTCGCGTCGCGGTGGGAAGGCCTTCCCGTGGCCGTGATGGAGGCGCTGGCGCTCGGGCTGCCCATCGTCGCCACCGCGGTGGGCGGCATCGCCGAGACGTTCACCGACGGTGTCGACGCGCGGCTCGTGCCGCCCCGCGATCCGGTGGCGCTCGCGACGGCGATCCTCGACGTCGCGCACGACGAGCACCTCCGCGCGTCGCTCGCCGCGGCGTCCGAGCGCCGGGCCGGCGACTTCGACGCCGGCCGCGCGCAACGCCGCATCGAGGAGATCTACGACACGCTGGCCCGGGCCCGCGCGCGATGACACAGGCGATGACGGGCGCGACGGCGGGCGGCCGCGGGTGAGCGGGCCCGACCGCGGCGAGCTGGCGGTGCGGCGCGCGACGCCCGGCGACCTACCGGCCGTGCTCGCCCTCCTACGCGGACGCGATGGGGCGCAGCGACGACGCTCGCTTCGAGGCACTGTTCCGCTGGAAGCATCTCGACAACGCGTTCGGCGCGTCGCCGGCATGGGTCGCGGTCGACGGTGAGCGGCTCGCCGCGGTCCGCTACCTCATGCGCTGGGAGTTCGAACGCGGCCCGCAGCGATTGCGGGCCGTGCGGGCCGTCGACACCGCGACGCATCCCGACTACCAGGGCCGGGGCCTGTTCACGAAGCTCACGCTCGGCGCGCTCGACGACCTGCGCGCCGAGGGCGTCGACTTCGTGTTCAACACGCCGAACGACCAGAGCCGGCCCGGGTACCTGAAGATGGGCTGGTCGATCGTGGGCCGCCTGCCCGTGCCGAGCCGCCCGCTCACACCGGCTGGGGCCGTGCGCATGGCCCGGGCCCGGGTGCCGGCCGACCACTTCTCCACACCGAGCGGGATCGGTGTGCCGGCGGCCGAGGTGCTCGCCGACGAGCAGGCGATCGGCGCGCTGCTCGCGGCGCGACCGGCCTCGTCGCCGGCCCGGCTGCGCACCGCGCTCGTCGCTGCCGGTGCTGCGCTGGCGCTACGGCGGCGACCTGCTCGAGTACCGCGCCGTCACCGGGCGGGGTGGCGTGGCCGGCGGGGTCGCCATCGCCCGGGTGCGCAGGCGGGGCGCCGCCCGCGAGCTGGCGCTGGCGCTCGTGCTCGCGCCGGACGCGGCCGCGGGCCGGGCCGTCGTGCGCGCCACCGTGCGGGCCGGGCGGCGCGAGGCCGACTATGCGATCGCGATCGGCGACCGCCCGGCGCCCACGTTCGTGCCGCTCCCGGGCGCGGGCCCGATGCTCACGTGGCGGGCCGTCGCCACCGCCGAGTCGATGCCGCCGCTCGCCGCCTGGTCGCCCACCCTCGGCGACATCGAGCTGTTCTGAGGGGCGAGCGCCGTGTGACGTTTCGGCGCCGGCATTGCCCGTGCTGACCGGCCCCTTTACGATTGGCGTCCGGATTCCCGACCGCTGGAGGGCACAACTTCGATGGGTGCCGCACGCGCTCGGGCCCGCGGGCTCGCGCAGGGGGCGCTGAAGTGGGCCTCGGCCGGCGCCGACCGCCTCCTCGCTCCGCCCCGGGGCGTGGTGGTGCTCATCTACCACCGGGTCGGAAGGCGCTCGCAGCTCGAGGTCGACCTGCCCACGGGCCTCTTCGCCGAGCAGGTCGCGGCGCTCGCCGAGTGCGGCCGCGCCGTCACGCTCGACGCCGGGCTCGCGGCCCTCGACGGTCCGGCCCCGGCCCCGCACGCGGGCCCCGACCCTGTCGTGGTCACCTTCGACGACGGCACGGCCGACTTCGCCGAGGTCGCGCTGCCCGTGCTCGTCGAGCACGGCGTGCCCGTGCTGCTCTACGTGGCCACCGACTTCGTCGACTCGGGCCGCGACTTCCCCGACCGCGGCACACCGCTGTCGTGGGCGGCCCTCGCCGACGCCGTCGCCACGGGCCTGGTGACGATCGGGTCGCACACCCACACGCACGCGCTGCTCGACCGGGCCGACCCACCGGCGGTCGACGAGGAGCTCGACCGCTCCCGCGCCCTGATCCGCGACCGGCTCGGCGTCGACGCGCTGCACTTCGCCTACCCGAAGGCGGTCGCGGGCTCGCCGGCCGCCGACCGGGCCGTGCGCGCCCGTTTCCGCTCCGCGGCCGTCGCCGGCACCCGGCCGAACCGCTACGGCGCCACCGACCCCTACTGCCTGCACCGCTCGCCCGTGCAGCTCGGCGACGGCCTGCGCTGGTTCGAGCACAAGGTCGCGGGCGGCATGCGCGTGGAGGACGACGTCCGCCGCCTCGCGAACCGGGTGCGCTACGCCGGAGCCGCGTCATGACCGGCGCGGCCACGAACCCGGACGCGAACGCGAACGCGGACGCGCACGCGGGCACGAACCGGCCGCGGCTCGTGCACGTCACCACCACCGACATCAGCCTGGCGCTGCTGCTCGGCCCGCAACTCCGGGCGTTCCGCGACGCGGGCTACGACGTGATCGGCGTGTCGGCGCCCGGCCCGTTCGTCGAGATGCTCGCACGCGACGGCATCCGGCACGTGGCGCTCGAGCACTCCACGCGCTCGATGGCCCCGCACCGCGACGCCGCCGCGCTCGTGGAGCTTGCCCGCGTCTTCCGCCGCCTCCGCCCCGCGATCGTGCACACGCACAACCCGAAGCCCGGGGTGTACGGCCGCCTCGCGGCGCGCGCCGCGCGCGTGCCGGTGATCGTGAACACGGTGCACGGTCTGTACGCGCTGCCCGAGGACCGGCTCGCGAAGCGTGCGGTGGTGTACACACTCGAACGCGTCGCCGCGGCGGCGTCGCACGCCGAGCTACTCCAGAACGAGGAGGACCTGCCGGTGCTGCGTCGCCTGCGCGTGCGGGAGGCGAAGCTGTCGGTGCTCGGCAACGGCGTCGATCTCGCGCGCTTCGACCCGGCCCGCGCCGACGCAGCCCGCGTCGCGGTGCTGCGCAAGGAGATGGGCGCGCGTGACGACGACGACGTGCTGGTGGGCCTCGTGGGCCGGCTCGTGTGGGAGAAGGGCTACCGCGAGGTGCTCGACGCCGCCCGCCAGCTTCTGACTACGGCCCCGCAGGTGCGGGTCGTGATCGTCGGCGGGCGCGACCACGACAAGGCCGACGCGCTCACGGCCGCCGACATCGCGGCCGCCGAGGCGCTCGGCAACGTGACGTTCCTCGGCCACCGCGACGACGTCGAGGAGCTGTATCCCGCGTTCGATGTCTACGCGCTGGCGTCGCACCGCGAGGGCTTCCCGCGCTCCGCGATGGAGGCCGCGGCGATGGCCCGCCCGGTGATCGCCACGAACATCCGCGGCTGCCGCCAGGTCGTCGACGATGGGCACACCGGATTGCTCGTACCCGTACGCGACGCCGCCACGCTCGCGCGCGATCGCAGTGCTCGCACGCGATCCGGGCCGCCGGCAGGCGATGGGCCGGGCCGCTCGCACCAAGGCCCTGGCCGACTTCGACCAGCAGCGCGTGATCGACCGCACGCTCGCCACCTACGAGCGGCTGCTGGGTTCCCGTGGCTGACGTCAGCGACGTACGGATCTCGGCCGCGACGCGGGCCGACGCGCCGCGCATCGCGGAGCTGCACGCGGCGCGCATCACCGAGGGTTTCCTGCCGGTGCTCGGCGCGGGCTTCCTGATGCGCCTCTACCGGCGCGTCGTCGCATCCGACGACGCCTTCGCGTACGTCGCGCACTCCCGCGGACCGGCCGTCGGCTTCTGCGCGGTGACGCTCGACGTCGGCGCGCTCTACCGGCGTTTCGTCACCCGCGACGGTGTGGTGGCGGGCGCGCTCGCCGCGCCGCAGATCGTGCGGCACGCCCGCCGCGTGCTCGAAACGCTGCGTTACCCGGCGCACGCCGGTGCCGACCTGCCCCGCGCCGAGATCCTCGCGGTCGCGGTCGACCCTGCGGTGGCCGGCCAGGGTGTGGGCCGCGCGCTCGTCGAACGGTCACAGGCCGAGATGGCGCGCCGGGGCGTGGCCGCGGCGAAGGTGGTGGCCGGCTGCGACAACCCGGCCGCGCTCGCGCTCTACCGGGCGTGCGGCTTCGAGGAGGTCGAGCGCATCCACGTGCATGCGGGCATCGAGTCGTCGGTGCTGGTCTGGCAGGGGCGCGAGGGGCGCGATGGACGCGAAGCACGCAGTACGGCCTCGCGGCACGACGCGGCCCGGCGCCCCGCGCCTGCGCGCGACGGCGGGGCGCAGGGGGTGGGCGAGTGAGCGCGGTCGCGGCGTGCGCCGTCGCCCTCGTGATCGCGCTCGTGGCCACGCCGGTCGCCGCGCTCGTCGCACGCCGGCTGGCGATCGTCGACGTGCCCGGCCCGCTGAAGGTGCAGCAAGCCGCGGTGCCGTATCTCGGCGGGGTGGCCGTGTTCGTGGCCCTCGCCGGCCCGGTCGCGGCGATCCGGGCGTCGCTGCTCGCGCCGCTCGCCCTGCTCCTCGCGCTCGGCCTCGCCGACGATCTCGGCGACCTCCCACCGGCACTGCGCCTGTTGCTCGAGCTCGGAATCGGCATCGTGGGCGGCATCGTGGCGCCGGCCGCCCACGGGGCGCTCGGCGTGCTCGTCACCGCCGCGCTCGTCATCGGTCTGGTGAACGCGGTCAACCTGCTCGACGGCCTCGACGGCCTCGCCGGTGGGGTGGCGTTCGCGTCGGCGGTGGGCTTTGCCGTGGTTGGCGGACCCGCCCGCCTGCCTGCGCTCGCGCTCGCCGGTGCGCTCGGCGGCTTCCTCGTGTACAACCGGCCGCCGGCGCGCATCTATCTCGGTGACTCCGGTGCCTACATGATCGGTGGCGCGCTCGCGCTGCTTGCCGGCCTCGCGCTCGACGGTGGCCGCGGCGCCGCGGCGTGGGTCGCGATCCCGCTGCTCGTGGCCCTGCCGGTGTTCGACACCGCGATCGCGATCGTGCGGCGCCGGCGCGCCGGCCGGCCCCTGTTCGGCGGCGACCGCAGCCACGTGTACGACCAGCTCGTCGACCGCGGGCAGAGCCGCTCGCAGGCCGTGCTCGAATGCATCGCCGCGCAGGCGCTGCTCACCGTGGTGGGCGTGTTCGCCATCCATCTGAGCGCGCCATGGGCGATCGCCGCGGCGACGGCATGTGTGGCGGGGCTCGTGGTCGTGGCAGCGTGGGGCGGATTCATCTCGCGCCGATCGGAGCCGTCGTGACCCACTCGCAGCTCGCCGTCCTCGGCGGCCCACCCGCGTTTCCCGAAGGCCTCGCGTTCGTGCGGCCTCCCGCGCCGCCCCGCGCCGCGGTGTTCGAGCGCCTGGCCGACTCGTACGACCGGGGGATCCTCACGAACGGCCCGCTCGTGCGCGAGCTGGAGACCGCGGCCGCCGAGCGGCTCGGCGCGGGCCACGTCGTCGCGCTGTCGTCGTGCACGATCGGTCTCATGCTCGTGTTCCGGGTGCTCGAGGTCGACGGCGCGGTGCTGCTCCCGAGCTTCACGTTCTCGGCGTCGGCGCATGCGGTGGCGTGGAACGGTCTGGCCCGGCGCTTCGCGGAGTGCGATGCCCGTTCGTTCCAGCTCGACCTCGACGACGCCAAGGCCCGCCTCGACGGTGTGGGCGCGATCCTCGCCACGCACGTGTTCGGCGCCCCGTGCCGCCCCGAGGCGGTGGAGGACCTCGCGGCCACGATCGGTGCGCCGGTGGTGTTCGACGCCGCCCACGCGTTCGGCTCACGCCGCGGCGAGCGTCCCGTGGGCGGCTTCGGTGTGGCCGAGGTGTTCAGCCTCACGCCGACGAAGCCGGTGGTGGCGGGGGAGGGTGGTCTCGTGGCCACGAACGACGCGGCGCTGGCGGAGGCGTTGCGCATCGGCCGCGACTACGGCAACCCCGGCAACTACGACACGCAGTTCGTGGGGTTGAACGGCCGCATGTCGGAGCTGCACGCGGCGGTCGCGCTCTGCTCGCTCGACGGCTTCGACGCGCATCTCGCCCGCCGCCACGAGATGGCCGCGCGCTACCGGGCCGCGCTGGCGGGCGTGCCCGGCGTGCGGGTGCAGGTGGTCGACGAGGGCGACTCGTCCACGTACAAGGACTTCACGATCGCGGTCGACGCGGCCGGGTTCGGCGTGCATCGCGACGGGCTCGTGCGCGCGCTGCGGGCCGAGGGTGTCGACACCCGCAACTATTTCGATCCGCCCGTTCACCGCCAGCATTCGCACGCCGACGGCTCACGGCTCCCCGTCACCGACCGCGCCTCGAGCGAGGCGGTGAGCCTGCCGATCTACCCCGCGCTCGACGACCCCGCGATCGACCGCGTCGTCGACGTCATCGCGGCGGTGCACGAGCACGCCACCCAGGTGGCCGCGGCCCTCACCTGACCCGCTGACCCCTCCCGGGGTCGGGATCGGGGATGGCGGGGCACACCATGATGCCCACCACGATCGCCGGGAGCAGCAGCACGAGCGCGGCCACCGCGCCGTGCACCCGCCCGGCGACGCGCGCCGCCCACAGCACCACGACCAGGTGCAGGCCGGCCGCGAGCGTGATGGCCCGCAGCCGGTCGGCCGGCAGGGCGGCCGATCGGGCCCCGGGTGGCGCGCCCGGACCGACCCGAGCGGCCCACGCCCGCCGGAGCAGGCGCCGGGCGACGGGCTCGTACAGGAACAGCCCGAGGCAGCCGAGCGCGCCGATCACCGCGCCGGGTCGGGCCACGCCCTCCAGCACCGCGTCGTAGCCGATGAGGCCGACGGCCGCGGCGGCGCCGCCGGCACCGAGCGTCGCCACGGCGCGAGGCACCGTCAACAACACGAGGGGCAGTGCCACGCCGAGCAGCGCCCGGGCGCCCTCGGTGTCGGGCACCGTGAGGTACACCCCGCCCACGGTGATGGCGAGCAGCAGCGGACCGTATGCCGGCGGGCCATGCCGGCGGTCGAAGTCGCCGGCGAGCACGCCGAACGGGGGCACGGCCACCACGACCAGCAGCGCCGCCCACGCGGGCACACCGTGGTGATGGGCCGCGAGCCCGAGCACGACGCTGCCCGGCACGAGCAGGAGCGGGGCGGCGGCGAGCCGCAGCACCGGCGGAACGACCCGGCTCGCCACCCCGCCGGCGAGCAGCAGCAACACGCCCAGCGCGCCGGCGACGCCGACCCCGGCGAGGGCTCGGCGGCCCGGCCCCGCTCCGGTCAGCGCCGCGAGCCCCGCCACGGCGAAGGCGGCACCGGCGATCGGGGGCCGGCGGCCGAGCAGGCGGATCGCGGCGGCGACGAGCACCACGGCGAGGGCGAACACGCCGTCGACGAGACCGGTCTGGAACTGCCGGGCGCGCAGGAGTTCGGTGATGTTCCCCACATTCGCCTCCCCCCGACCCGAGAATTCTTTCTGCACGCTTGCGCGCGCCGCCGACAGGCGGGAAACTACCGCCGGGTCGTCGCGGCGGGGGGTCGTACGTAACGGCGGCTCGACGAACGAGTTTCACGGTTGAGGTTTCGGGCGGAAGCCGAGGCGACTCGACCCGACGGAGGTAGGGCGAGTGTTCCAAACGGGTGGGCAGTAGGGAGCGCGCGGGCGGTCCGAATGGTCCTCAGGGGGAGTTGAATTGGCAAGCCAGCCGCGGTCATCGCGGTTCGCGGGCTTGACGAGGCGGTCGACGCGTAAGCGCCTCGTCCAGGCGATCCTCGACAACATTGCGTGGGGAATAGCGCTCGTACTCGCGGTCATCGTGCGGTACGGGCTCGACACCAGCAAGGTCAATTTCGCGCGCGTCGCGCTGATGCTCCCGGTGGTGTGGGTGGCCCAGATCTGGGCCGGCCGCTCCTCGGGTCTCTACCGCGGCAAGTGGATCTTCGGCAGCTTCGAAGAGGTCGCGGCGGTCGCACGCACGGTCGCCACCGCCACTGCCGTGCTCATCATCGCCGACGCGCTACGCGCCCAGCACCGGCCGGTGCCGTTCGTCGCCGCCATCGCGGCCGGCGCGCTCGCCTTCCTGCTCCAGGGCGCGCTGCGGTACGCGTGGCGCCTCGGGCAGGAGCACCGTTTCCGCCGGCGCGCCACGGCGCGCACGCGCGTGCTGGTGTTCGGTGCGGGCCGCGGCGGCATGCAGGCCGTGCACGCGATGCTGCACGACGAGGCGAGCCCGTACCTGCCCGTCGCGTTGCTCGACGACGACGCCGACAAGCGCGGCCTCACGATCATGGGCGTCCGCGTCGTCGGCGGCCGCGAGGCCATACGTGCCGCCGCCGAACGTTTCGACGCCGACACGCTGCTCGTGGCGGTGCCGAGCGCCGACGCTCAGCTCGTGCGCGAGGTCATCGACATCGCGGTGCCGCTCGGCCTCGAGACGCGCGTGCTGCCGTCGGTGCACGAATTGCTCGGCGCGCAGGTGGAGGTGGCCGACATCCGCGAGCCCGACGAGCGCGACTTCCTCGGCCGCCACCAAGTGGAGACGAACCTCCCGGAGATCGCCGGGTACCTCGAGGGTCGCGTGGTCGCGGTCACCGGCGCGGGCGGCTCGATCGGCTCGGAGCTGTGCCGCCAGATCGCCGCGTTCCGTCCTGCCGAGCTGATCATGATCGACCGTGACGAGTCGGCGCTGCACGGTGTGCAGCTGTCGCTCGAGGGCCGGGCCCTCCTCGACTCGCCGAACCTCGTGCTCGTCGACATCCGCGACCGGGAGCGGCTGCGGCGGGTGTTCCTCGAGCGCCGCCCCGAGGTGGTGTTCCACGCCGCCGCGCTGAAGCACCTGCCGCTGCTCGAATCGCATCCGGCCGAGGCCCTGAAGACGAACATCTGGGGCACGCTCGCGGTGCTCGAGGCCGCGGCGGAGGCTGGCGTCGACACGTTCGTCAACATCTCCACCGACAAGGCCGCGAACCCCACGAGCGTGCTCGGTTTCTCCAAGCGCGTCGCCGAGGGCCTCACGTCGTGGACATCGGGCAAGGTCCAGGGCGCGTACCTGTCGGTGCGGTTCGGCAACGTGCTCGGAAGCCGCGGCTCGGTGCTCACCACCTTCCGGGCCCAGATCGGTGCCGGTGGCCCGCTCACCGTCACCCACCCCGAGGTGAGCCGCTTCTTCATGACGGTCGAGGAGGCGGTGCAGCTCGTGGTGCAGGCCGGCGCGATGGGCGCGGGCGGCGATGCGCTCGTGCTCGACATGGGCCAGCCGGTCCGCATCGCCGACGTGGCCCGGCGGCTCGCGGCGCTCTCCGAGACGCCGGTGACGATCGAGTACACGGGCCTGCGCCCGGGCGAGAAGCTGCACGAGGAGCTGTTCGGCACCGGTGAGGTGCGCCGGACGAGCGGTCACGAGCTGATCGAGGCGGTGGCCGTACCGGCCCTCGACCCGTGTCTCGTTCGCGACCTCGATCCGTGCGAGCCGCCACCGGAGATCGTCAACATGATGCGGGCGCTGTGCCAGGAGATGGCCGACGCGGTCGATGAATACCTCGACGGCGACGGCCTGTCGGTGTCGGCGTGAGCAGGCGTCGTAGCCCTCTCGACTGACACAGCTTCTTGACCGGCACCGCCACCGCCGGCGCTGCAGTAGGCGCCGCAACACCCGCGCCCGACGCCGCCGGCGCGCGGGCACTCGCTACTACGCCGAAGTGTTCCTCGTGAGCTTCGCCGGGCTGCTGCTCGAGATCAGCTACACGCGGATCATGTCGTACAAGCTCTTCTACTACTTCACGTATCTCGTGATCGGCCTGGCGTTGCTCGGCCTCGGCGTGGGCGGCGTCGCCGTCACGGTGTCGCGACGGCTCCGCCAGGCCGGAACCGGAGCGATCGTGCTCGCGAGCCTCGTGGCCGGCGCGGTCACGGTTCCGCTCGGCTATCTGATCGTGGCGCGGATGCCGGTGAACTCGCTCGCGTTCTGGGATTACGGGCGCCGCACGATCACGAACGGCGTGGAGCTCACCGTCATCTGCCTGGCCCTGTTCGCGTCGTTCGTGCCCGCGGGGGTCGTGCTCGCCACGGTGTTCGGGCGCCGGGCCGAGGGCATCAACCGCTTGTACTTCGCCGACCTGATCGGTGCCGGGATCGCGTGCGCGATCGTCGTGCCGCTCCAGGCGTCGATCGGCCCGCCCGCGAGCGTGATGCTCGCGGGCGGGGCGCTCGCGCTCGCCGCGCTGGTCGCGGCGCGAGCACGGCCGGTGCGGCTCGTCGCGGCGCTGCTCGCCGTGCTGCTCGCCGCGGCGGTCGTGGGTCACGACCGCATCCCCGACGTGAAGCTCGATACTGGCAAGTACGTCACGGTTGGCCTCACGGACCTCCCGACCGTCTACTCGTCGTGGAGCCCGCTGTTCCGCGTCGACGTGCGCGATTTCCGTAACGATCGGCTGCTCTTCCACGACGGGTTGCTCGGCTCGGTCATGGATCATTGGGACGGCGATCCGAAGCACGCTGGGCCAGTTCGGCTTCCAGCACGACGTGCGCAACCTCCCGTTCGCGATCGAACCGCAGCCGCAGCGCGAGGCGATCATCGGCGCCGCGGCCGGGAACGAGGTGGTGGCCTCGCTGTTCTTCGGCGCGCACAAGGTGGACGCGGTCGAGCTCAACCCGGTGACGTACCACCTCGTCACGCACACGATGGCCGGTTACGACGGGCATCTCGCGCAGAACCCGAAGGTCAACTACGTGAACGCCGACGGCCGGTCGTACCTGGCGCGAGGGAAGACGGAGTACGACCTCGTCTGGTTCCCGGCACCCGACAGCTACTCGGCCACGAACTCCTCGACGGCGAGCGCGCTCGTGCTCTCCGAGAGCTACCTCTACACGCGCCAGGCGGTCACCGACGCGATCAAGCGGCTCTCGCCCGGCCGGCGCGCTCGTCGCCCAGTTCGGCGAGATCGACTTCTCGACGCCACCCGAACCGCACGGCGCGCTACGTGGCCACGGTGCGCTCGGCGCTCGCGCACATGGGCATCCATAACGTCGCATCGCACATTCTCGTGTCGCGGGCGCCGTCCGACGGGGCGCTGCCCGGCAACTCGACCATCATCGTGAAGCGCAAGGCGTTCACGAAGGCCGAGTATCGCGAGGTTCGGGAGCCAGATCCGCACCGTTCCCGGCGCGCAGCTCGTGTACGCCCCTGGTGTGGTGACCCGCGCGAACCTGGTGACCGAGACGATCGTCCTGTCCGACGCGCAGCTCGCTGCGGCGCGGTCGCACTTCCCGTACTCGGTGGGTCCGGTCACCGACGACCAGCCGTTCTTCTGGCACTTCACGCCGCTGAAGAAGGTCGTGCGTGAGTTCACGAATCCGATCGTGGGCGGCAACGTGGAGATCGCGGTGGGCGAGCGGGTGCTCTTGCTGCTCCTCGGCATCGCGGTGCTCCTCGCCGCGGTGTTCCTGCTGCTCCCGTTCCTGGCGATCCGTCGCACGTGGGCGCAGCTGCCGGGCAAATGGCGATCGGCGCGCTACTTCGCCGGTATCGGCTTCGGCTTCATCTTCTTCGAGGTGGCGTTGATCCAGCGGCTCGTGCTGTTCCTCGGCTATCCCACGTACTCGCTCACGGTCACGCTCAGCTCGCTGCTGATCTTCGTCGGGCTCGGTTCGCTGGTGAGCAGCCGCATCGCACCCGCGCGTGCGGTGCCCGCGCTCGCCGCGCTGATCACCGCGCTCACCGCGTTCTACGTGCTGGCGCTCGGGCCGATCACGAGCGCGCTGATGCAGTGGCCGCTCGGCGCGCGCGTCACCGCGGCGTTCGTGCTGCTCGCGCCGCTCGGCCTGTGCCTCGGCATGTTCATGCCCATCGGCATCCGTACCGTCGCGGAGTCGAGCGACCATCCGCAGGAGTACGTCGCCTGGTCGTGGGCGGTCAACGGCTTCGCGTCGGTGATCGGCTCGGCACTCGCGACAATCCTCGCGATGACGTTCGGCTTCACGTTCGTGATGGCGTTGTCGCTCGTGGGCTACTTCGTGGCGCTCTCGAGCATGCGCTCGAGCCGGGGCACGCCGGCGGGCCAGGGCGCTCCGTCGGGCGCCGCTCAGCCGTAGAGGTACTCGTAGGGCTTCGCCGGCGGGCCGATGCGGCGGAGCGAGAGCACGTGCACCGACGCGACCGCGCCGCTCGCGACGGCGCTGGCACTCGGCGAGTGAACGGGATCGAGGCGCACCACCACGTCGATCCACGAGTCGTTGGGCAGGCCGGCGTCGTCGCCTTCGAGCTGGGCGCTCACCAGCCCGGCATCGGCCACGCAGCACGCGATGAAGAAGCGGTTGACGGTGGCCGCGCCGTGGTAGTGCGCCACGAAACCGACGAGTCGCACCGAAGTGCCGCTGAGGAGCGTGCGGTCGTGCGCGTCGGCGGCGGCTGAGCTGAAGTCGGCGATCCGCATGCGGGGCGGCGTGTGGTCGTGCGCGTGCTGGCGCAGGAACTTCGCCGCGTCGAAATGGAACGACGCGGACACGGCCAACCCTCGGTCGCGCCCGGCCGCCCACGAGCCGAGCGCGCCGGGGGTGAGCAACAGCCCGACCACCACCGGCAGCGCGATGAGCGCGACGATCCTCGGGCGGCCCTCCCCATGGTCGTGGGTTTCGTCGTCGTGGGCGTCGTCGCCCGCATGGTCGGCGGCCGCCGCGCCCGACCGGCCGCGCCACTGCAACACCAGCGAGATCACGCTCGTGAGGATCAGTGCGGCTGCGGCGAGCAGCACGTACGGACGCATCCCGGGGCGCGTGAAGCGGAACAGCTCCGACGAGCCGCCCATCCAGGCCACGAACACGCCGAGCACGCCCACGAGCACCGCGGTGTCGCGCTCGCTCACAGCACGAACCTCGCCACGAGCAGTGCCGACCCCACCGCGCACACGAACGTGAGCGGCGCGAACCGCACGGCGAAGCGGCGACCGAACGCGCCGATCTGCATGGCGAACAGCTTCATGTCGACCATCGGGCTCACCGTGAGGAACACCAACCGGGCGGTGAGCGAGAACTGCACGAGGCTCGCGGCCACGAACGCGTCGGCTTCGGAGCAGATCGACAGCAGCACTGCGAGCAGCGCCATGATCACGATCGCGAGCGGGCCCTTGCCGCCGATACGGGCCAGCACCGACGGGGCGACCGCCGACTGGAGCGTGGCCACGAGCGTGGCACCGAGCACGAGGTAGCCGCCGGCCTGGGCGAAGTCGTGCAGCATCGTGCCGAAGAAGCGTTCGGTACGCGTGCCCTGGTGCTGGTGCCCGCGGAAGCGCAGTTGCGAGCAGTCGCCGCGGCGCGACCAGATCAATCCCACCACCGTGGCGGCGAGGAACGACGCCACGAAACGCGCGAGCACCATCTCGGGGCGGCCGGGGAACGCCACCGCGGTGGCCACGAGCACCACCGGGTTGAGCGCGGGCGCGGCGAGCAGGAACGTGAGTGCCGCCGCCGGGTTCACGCCGCGCGACACCAGCCGGCCGGCCACCGGCACCGAGCTGCACTCGCAGCCGGGGAGCGCGGCCGCGGCAATTGCTGCTACAGGAACCGCCACCGACGAGCGCCGCGGCACGAGACGGGTGACGAGCCTGTCGGACACGAAGGCGTGGATGGCCGCGCTGAGCACCACGCCGAGCGCGAGGAACGGGATGGCCTGCAATGTGAGGCCCACGAGGATCGTCGCCCAGTTCTGGAACGCCGGCGGCGCGTGCAGCCCGGCGAGTGTGGGCATCACCGCGAGCGCGTTGACGAACAGCGCGATGTAGAGCACGCGCAGCAGACCGGTGCGTGAGCGCGGCGCCCTCGGGGCGGACCGGAGCGAAGGTGCCTGCGGGCCGCCAACAACGACGGCGGTCGATTCGGCCGTCACCTGCGGAACGATATCGCCATGCGTCCGGCCTGTTTTCGGCTCAACGCCCGGGCGCACCCGCGGCGGGCGGCTGCGCGCAGGCATGACGGTTGCGCAACGCGTACACCGGCGCCGGCCTGCGCAACAGGCCGTACGCGTAGGTGCGCGCCACGTAATGCTTCGGCGTGCCGGGCGGCGCGATCACGACGTCCACGCACAGACCGGCGAAATACTTGTGGCGCTGCGCGATCTGCTCCGCCACGGTCGGTTCGAGCTGCGGGGCACGCCCGATCGCCGGTTGCCAGCCGACCCATTCGTAGCCGCCGTTGACGTCGACGATCGGGTAACCGGCGCGCACCGCGGCCTCGGCCGCCTGCCAGCGCGCCGCGTCGTACGACGCCGACTCGGCGCTGAACACGAAGCCGAGCCCGCCCACGAACACGAGCGCGAGTGCAGTGCCGGCCACCACGAGCGTGCCGCGCCCGCCCGTGCGGATCGACGGCTCCACGCCGGTGCGCCCGCGGGTGCGCCCTCGGGTCGCGCGCCGCCGCCGGTGCTCCGGCCGCATGCACCCACGCGTGGTTCAGGAGCAGCAACCCGATCGGCGGCAGCGCGGGCAGCGCGTACCGGTCGAAGATCGGCAGGTTGCCGAGGATCGCGATCTCGTAGGCGAACGCGTAGCCCACCACGGTGGCGCCGAGCATCAGCACGGTCACGTCGAAGTCGCCCCACGCTCGTGGGAGGAGCCGGCGCCAGCGGTCGGCGACCACCGGCACGATCGCGCACACGACCACGAGCGCGCTCAGTGTGCCGATCACCACGAGCACGTCGAACAACCGTGTTCCCATGATCAACGGCCGCGTGCCGTTGATGATGTCGTCGGAAAGCACGCCGCGCCGGTCGAAGTAGTTGCCGACGAACGGCGACTTCGGCTTGAGCTCGTAGGCGAACACGAGCAGCGCAGCCGAGAGCCCCACGAGACCGATCGTGAAGCCCTTGCTCCGTCGCCACGCGCGTCGCACGATCGCGACCGGCCGGGCCCACACCACCACCGGCAGCAGCATCATGCCCGCCAGGCGCAAGAACCCGCCGGCGTCGGTCACGGCGTGCTTGTAGGAGGCGCCGGTGGGCGCGGTCGGTGTGAACGTCCACGCGTTCGGGATGCGCGACCACCACGCGAGCACGGCGAGCGTCGCCACCGCGAAGACGGCTCCTTGCAGCACCACGTAGCCGAGCCGGCGCCGTTCACCGTCGCGCCAGGCTACGACCGCGAAGGCGAGCACGATCGCGATCGCGGTGACCGCCGCGTACTGACGGATCGAGATGGCCATGAACGACACGGCGAGCGCGCCCGCGCACCATCGCAGCGCCGCGCCGCGCCGCAAGCCGACGCAGGCGAGCGCGAGCGCGAGTGTCTGGAGGCCGAACGCCGGAACGTCGGTCATGAACGTGGGCGCGAGGGGCCCCCAGAGCGGGCACAGGCCCACCGACAGCGCGATCAGCAGGCCGTCGCGGCGCGACAGGCCCATGGCCCGGGCGGCGGGAACGATCGACACCAGGCCGCCCACGCCGATGAGCGACACGAGGGCACGTCGCAGCGGCCACGTTGTTGCCCGCGAACGCCGTGACCGCGCGGGCCATGAGCAGCTGGCCGATGAGCGTCATCGACACCCAGTGGTTGAAGTCCCAGTGCCCCGTGTCGCGCCACGTGAACAAGGTCCTGAGGTACGACCAGTCGTCGCTGCGGGGGATGCTCAGCGCGCCGTAGTGGCTCGATACGAGCAGCGGCAGCAGCGCCGCGAGGCCCGCGACCAGCGCGACGATGACGGCGTACCACGCCACGTCGACGGCGCTCCGCCGCCCTTGCCCCGCGTGCACCGGCGCAAGGATACGCAGGTCGTGCCGGGCCTGTCCGACCTGCTCCGCCATCAGCCGGCGACGTGGCGGGTGTCACGCGGCGCAAACCGGCTGTGCAACCGGCCCTGTATTCTCGGCCGCTTGCTCCGACCTATCCCAATGGTTCGCCGGGCCGGGAGATGACGCGCATCGGCATCCTCGTCGTCGCGTACAACGCGGCGTCGACGCTCGCGTCCACGCTCGATCGGATCCCTGCCGATTTCGCCGATCGGGTCACGCAGGTGATCGTCAACGACGACTGCAGCACCGACTCGACCTATCTCGTCGGGCTCGGTTACCGCGAGCTGCGACCGTCGCTTCCGCTCGAGGTGATCCGCCACGAGCACAATCTCGGCTACGGCGGCAACCAGAAGGCCGGGTACCGCTGGGCGATCGAGCAGGACCTCGACGCGGTCGTGCTCCTGCACGGTGACGGCCAGTACGCGCCCGAGCTCCTCCCGCAGATCGTCGCGCCGCTCGAACGGGGCGAGTGTGACGCAGTGTTCGGGTCGCGCATGATCACCAGGGGCGCGGCCCGGGCGGGCGGCATGCCGCGCTACAAGTACTACGGCAACCGGATCCTCACCACGCTCGAGAACCGGCTCACCGGCATGCAGCTGAGCGAGTGGCATTCGGGCTACCGGGCCTACAGCGTCGCCGCGCTCCGCTCGATCCCGTTCGAGGCCAATGCCGACGGCTTCGAGTTCGACACCCAGATCATCCTGCAGCTGCAGGAGGCCGGGAAGCGGATCGTCGAGATCCCGATTCCCACCTATTACGGCGACGAGATCTCCTACGTCAACGGCATCGCCTACGCGCGCGACATCATGCGCGACGTGCTCGTGTATCGCGCCCACAAGATGGGCCTCGGCACGGGAGACACCGCGTTCGCCACGGCGGGATACGACCAGAAGCACGGGGCGAGCACGTCGCACGGGCGCATCGTGAGCCTCCTGGCCGGGCGCCCGCCGAGCCGGGTGCTCGACGTGGGTTGTGACGACGGCCGCCTCGGCGAGCGCATCGGTGCGCTCGGGCACACCGTGACCGGTGTCGACGTCGTCGAGCACCCCGGCGTACGTGACCGGCTCCACCGGTTCGTGCTGGCCGACCTCGACGAGGGCCTGCCCGACGAGGTCGGCGGGGGTTACGACGTGGTGCTCGCGGCCGACATCGTCGAGCACGTCCGCGAGCCGCAACGCCTCCTCGAGGCCCTGGCCGCGCGCCTCGCTCCCGGCGGCTCGATCCTGGTCTCGGTACCGAACTTCGGCCACTGGTACCCGAGGCTGAAGGTGGCGCTCGGGCGCTTCGACTACGACCAGCGGGGCATCCTCGACCGGGGCCACGTGCGCTTCTTCACCCGGGCCGGGTTCGAGCGCCTGGCGGCCCGGGCGGGCCTGGCGGTGCACCGCCTCGGCGCGGTCGGGGTGCCGCTCGAGGTCGCGGCCCCAGCCGGCGACGGCCGCGGCGACGGTCCCGGCGACGGTGCTGGCGGCGGCGACGGTGAACCTGGCGGGTTCGCGGGCCGGGCCCAAGACGTCGCGGTGCGCCTCTGGCCCACCCTGTGCGCCTACCAGTTCCTCTACGAGCTGCGCCCGGCGCGCTGAGCAGTCCCCTGACAGAGCGGGCCGCAGCGGCGCCCGTCACAGGGTCACATATGGCCCGGGACCTTGACAGGGGCGAGGCGGGGCAGGGCATACTTGTTCCCCAAAACGGTGCTGTTTCGCAGCATCCGGCGGCGGCGGAGTCGAGGGCGAGTGACTTCTTCACGGAACGACAGGGCGCGCGCGAGAGGTCGCGGCGCGCGCACGAGCCGCTGCCGGCGGTCGGCTCCACGATCACGCTCATCGTGCCGGCCTACAACGAGGCTTCGCACCTGAGCGAGACGCTGCCGCGCCTGCGCGCCGAGTTCGGCGACGACCCGCAGATCGAGCTGCTCGTCGTCGACGACGGCAGCACCGACGAGACCTCCGACGTCGTCCTCGAGCACATCGACGGCTGGGAGCGTGCCCGCCTCGTCCGCCTGCCGTGGAACCAGGGCAAGGGCGCGGCGATCAAGGCCGGCGTGGCGCTCGCCAACGGCAGCCGCCTGATCTTCATGGACGCCGACCTGTCGGCCGACATCGCCGACGTGCCGCGGCTCGCCGCCGCGCTCGACGACGCCGACATGGCCATCGGGTCGCGCCAGATCGCCGGCTCGCGCGTCATCTACAACCAGCACCGCAGCTACCGCAAGGTGCAGAGCAAGCTCTTCAACGGTGTCGCGTGCGTGATGGTCGACATCGTCGCGTCCGACACGCAGTGCGGCTTCAAGGCGTTCCGCGCCGATGCCGGCAAGCTCCTGTTCCACCTGTGCGAGGGCAAGGGCTTCGCGTTCGACGTCGAGCTGCTCGCGCTCGCGCAGCTGCTCGAGCTCAAGGTCACCGAGGTGCCGATCGACTGGGTCGAGTCGGTGGGCACCACCGTCAAGCCGATCCGTGACCCGGTGCGCATGATCCGCGACCTGTTGCGTACGCGCCGTCGCTGCCGCAAGCTCGAGCAGATCGCCGGGCGGTACGTGTGGGAGGTACACGGCCCGCAGAGCGACGTCGCCACGGTGTCGTCGAAGGCGTGGATCGACGACGTCCACATGGCGCCCGTCGAACCGGCGATCGAGGTGACGTCGACGTCGCCGCCGGTCCAGAAGATGGTCGAGCTGGCGTCGGGTTCCGCGCCCGGCACGCCGGGCGGCGTCTGATCCCGTGCGCGTCCTGTTCGTCGCCTGGCGCGACCTCGCGCACCCGAATGCCGGCGGCTCGGAGGTCGTCGTCGACGAGCTCGCCCGCGGGCTGCGGGCTCGCGGCCACGAGGTGGAGCTGCTCTGCGGTGGCCCGGTGGCCGAGCACGAGTACCCGGTCACGCACAACGGCGGCACCTACTCGCAATACCTGACCGCGCCGCTCCGCTACGCGCGCGACTTCCGCGGCGTCGATCTCGTCGTCGACGTCGTGAACGGCATGCCCTATCTCTCGCCGGCGTGGCGCCGCGGGCCGAACATGTGCCTGCTCTTCCACGTGCACGGCGACCAGTGGCACACATACTTTCCCGGACCGGTCGCGATGTTCGGCAAGGCCGCGGAGCGGTTGGCGATGCGCGCCGTGTACGGCAACACGCACATCGCCACGATCTCCGACTCGTCGGCGGCGGCACTGCGGGAGCTGGGCGTGCCCGCGTCGCACGTCACCGTGCTCGACCTCGGCGCGAACATGGCGCCCGTCGACCCGGCGCCGCGTGCGAAGGAGCCGTTGTTCGTGGCCGCCGGTCGCCTGGCGCCGAACAAGCGTCTCGATCTCCTGCTCGACCATTGGGCCGCGGTGTCGCCGCACACCGGCGGCCGGCTGGTGCTGATCGGCGACGGTCCGCAGGCCGCGCACCTCGCCGAGCGTGTCGCGCGCGAGCCGGCCCTGCGCGACGTGGTGCTCGAAGGCCGCGTGTCCGAGGCACGCAAGGCCGAGCTCTTCTCGCAGGCCGATCTGCTCGTGCACACCGCCGAGCGGGAAGGCTGGGGCCTGGTGGTGGTCGAGGCGGGGCGGTGCGGCACTCCGACGCTCGCCTACGACGTCGACGGCGTCGCGCGATGCCGTCGAGCCCGGCGTCACCGGTGAGCTCGTGCGCAACGCCGACGAGTTCGTGGCGCGCTGGATCACCCTCGGTCGCGACCCGGGCCGCTGCGCCCGTCTCGGCAAGGCGGCGAAACAACGGGCGAGCGCGTTCACGTGGGAGCGCACCGTCGACCAGTTCCTCGCGGCGGCCGACGCGGCGATCGCGCTGCACGCGAAGCGGGCGCGCAACGCCCACGATCTCGGGCCCGACGAGGTGCACCACCCGCTGGCAGTGGGTCCCGAGCGCGGTATGCGCCGGAGCGTGCACCTGTTCAAGCTGTTCCGCCACGAGCAGGCCGACCCCGACCGCTTCTACCACTACCTCGCGGCCGACACGCTGCGACAGATGCGCCGTCACGTCGATCCGGCGGGCCGCGAAGGCCGTCGACATCGGTGGCGGGCCGGGCTACACGGCCGAGGCGCTGCGCACCGCGGGCGCCGACTGCATGGTGGTCGACTACAGCATGGGCGAGCTCGGCCTGCACGACCGTGTGCCGAGCTCCGCCGTGCAGGGCGACGGGCAGTCGTTGCCGCTTCGCACCGGCTGCGCGCAGATCGTGCACAGCTCGAACGTGCTGGAGCACGTGCCCGACTGGGAGGCGATGCTCGCCGAGATGTGCCGGGTGCTCGAGCCCGAGCGCGGTGTGGGCTACCTCAACTTCACGAACTGGTTCTCGCCGTGGGGCGGCCACGAGACCTCGCCGTACCACCTGCTCGGCGGCCGGCGCGCGGTCGAGCGCTACACGCGCAAGTACGGCGTGCCGCCGAAGAACGAGTTCGGTGTGAGCCTGTTCCGGCTCGACATCGCGCAGGTGCTGCGCTGGTTCCGCAACCGCCACGACATCGAGGTGCTCTGGGTCGGTCCGCGCTACCTGCCCGAGTGGATGCGCTGGATCGCGCACACGCCGGCGGTGCGGGAGCTGGTCACCTGGAACCTCGTGATCGTGTTCCGCCGGCACGGGGCCGCCGAGCCCGCCGGCGTCGCCTGAG
The DNA here is from genome assembly GCA_963716525.1 of uncultured Actinomycetes bacterium. Taxonomy (GTDB): domain Bacteria; phylum Actinomycetota; class Acidimicrobiia; order IMCC26256; family PALSA-610; genus JBBREP01. The sequence continues at coordinate 4,101,265 of OY970315.1, read as the reverse complement.
CGCTCGGCGCGTCCTCAGCGCTTGCAGAATCGTCGTTCTGCCGCGAGTGGATCGGCGGGGATGCGCAACGTCGTGTAGCTCGGCGCGTGGGCGAGGTTCGACATGAACTTGCCGAAGCTCAGCGAGCCCGAGGTGGCGTCGAGCAGGTCGTGGATGGAGCCGCACTGCAGGGCCGCGCGCGCCTGGGCGACCCGCGTCGCCAGCGCAACGGCCGGCGGGTTCGGGTCGAGGTGCTGCGCCGCGAGCGGGATGTACGGCTGGGGGATCGGGAACTGCGCGTAGGTCTCGGTGTCGGGCGGGGCGAGGAGCCGGGCCGCGATCCATGGCGCCGGGAGCGGTTTCTCGTGGGCCACGAGCGGGCCCCGCTGCGCGCCGAGGTGCAGGTGCGACGTGAAGGCGTCGCCGAGCCCGAGCAGGTCGAGCACGTACACGTCGGGCCCGAGCTCGTAGCTGAGCGCGCCCACGCCGTAGGCGGCGACCGCGCCGTCGCGCCCGGGCAGCGGCGTGCCGGCGAGCTGCTTCGGGAAGTAGTAGACGCCGCTGCCGTGGTACCAGCCCAGGCCGTACGTCACGTAGCGGTAGTCGCGCAACGTGACCGGGTTGCGGCCGGTGTTGAGGTACACGGGTGCGTCGAGCGGCGTGCGCAGCGCCACGAGCGTGGCCACCGACCACACGCCCACGAGCGCGAACGTCGCGTACGCCTTGCGCCACGGCGCCATCATCACCGGCGCGAGGAACCCGAACAGCGGTGTCAACAGCAGCCGCGCGGGGTAGATGTCGCCGCCCACCCTCACCACGAACAGCGCGTTGGCCAGCGCGAGCACGCCGAACGCCACGAGCAGCGCCACCGAGCGCCGCTGCCGTGCCTGTGACAGCTCACGGGCGAGCGGCACGTAGCCGAGCAAGCACCACGATCACGATCGGCACGAGCAGCCAGTAGGGGTCGAGCGTCTGGTGCAGGTAGTGCCAGCCCGACGACCAGTACGCGAGCGAAGCCTCCTTCGCGATCGCCGAGTTCGGCACGAGGCTCGCGTAGTAGCCCATACGGAAGATCTCGTACGCGAACGGCAGCGCGAGCGCCGCCGCGAGCATGCCCAGCGCACGCCGCGCACCGTGCGCGCGCCATTCGAATACCGTCGCGACCGCGAGGAACCCTGCGCTCCACAGGGCCAGCTCCGGGCGCACGAGCGGCCCGAATCCCACGAGCGCGGCTTCGTACCATCGCAAGCGGCTGCCCCGATTCGACCACCGCGCGAGCACGTAGAGGCACGCCGCCGAGCCACGTGAGCACGAGTCCGTTCTCGAGCCCGGTCGACGCGTTCGTCCACGCCGCCGGCAGCACGCAGTACACGAGTGCCCCGAGCGGCACGAGCATCGCGCCGCGGTTGCCGGCGAGCTCGCGCGCACCGAGCACCGCGAGCCACACGCCCACGATCGTGAGGCGCGATGCCGGTGAGCACCGCGATCCACTCGAGCGAGATCGGCAGCGCCAGGTCGAGGAGCACGAGCAGCCACGTCCACGCCGGGCTCGTCGACGCCTCGACGCGCTCACCGGCGTTGAACACGGGGCCGTGCCCGGCCTCGATCTGTTCACCACGCGCAGGTGGATGAACGCGTCGTCGACGATGAAGTGGTTCACCCACACGCCGGCGAGGAGGATCACCAGCAGGACGAGCGGGAGCAGCATCCACCGGTGCGACCGCAACCACGTTGCCCGGTCTCCGGAGCGGCGGGCGGTTCGGTAACCGCCTCGGGCAGCACCCCGGCCGTCACGGGCGCAGCCTAACGGTCGTCGGATGGCGGCGCCCGGGTTCGTACGTGTGCGCCGCGGCGACGTCGGGCAGCGCCGCGATCCAGCTCCACACGGTGGACGCGCCGGTGGCCGTGAAGTGGATGCCGTCGGTGCGCACCGCCGCGCCCGAAGCGGTATCGACGGCCTTGCCGTTCGGGCACAGGAGCACGCCGAGGTCGCCGAGCGAGACGCTGCCCGGGTGGCGCGCCGCGAACTCGCGCCACACGCCGTTGACCCAGGTGAGCCGGTGCTGGTCGCGCCAGATCGCGGCACCGCCGTAGGCATTGGCGACGTCGGGCGGGAAGCAGGGGGTGGTGAGCACCACGAGCCGCGCACCGTCGTGCCGACGACGATCTTGCGCACCTGCTCGAGCGCGGCGAGGAGTCGCTGCGTCGAGGCGGGCGATCCGGCGTTCACCCGGTGGCCGTCGACCAGGCGGTCGAACATCTCCCAGGGCCCGAGCATGAGCACCACCACCTGGGCCGCGAAGCGCGTGCACCATGTCGGAGTAGAGGCCCGGCCATGCGCGGCAACGCGGGTTCGCGTTGTAGATCGCGCCGCCCGAGAGGGTCTCGCCGCTCGTGATGCTGCAACCGATCGCGCCGAAGGCGGCCCCGTTGATGCCGTCGCGCTGGTAGAAGCCGGATCCGGCTCGCGCGCACGAGCGTGAGCGCGACCGAGTCGCCGAGCACGAGCACGCGGGCCGTGCCCGTTGCCGTGCCCCGTCCGAGTACTTGCGTGAGGAGCCGCGCCAGGATGCGCTGCTTCCGCACGGGCACGTCGTCGAGGTGTCGCCGGCCCGCACGGTCGGCGCCGGCGGCGCCGTTGCAACGACGACGCGACTGCGAGCACAGCGGCGATCGGCGGGAGCACGACCGCATGCGCCGCGCGGTCCCGCGCCGCGCCGCACCGGGCGCTCCACGAGGCGGAAGGAGACCGTCGCGAGCGGCGAGGGTTACTGCCGCCTGCACGGCGAAGAGCGGCCAGCCGTGCAGGTGCGCCCGCCGCGCGTCGAGGTACACGAACACCGGCCAGTGCCACAGGTACACGCCGTAGCTGATGATCGCCGAGGGCGCGCAGCGGCCGCCACGACAGCGCCGAGGCGATCGACGGGTCGCTGCGGATGCGTGGCCGCGGCGATCACGACCGCCACGGCCACGGCGACCGCGAGCTCGCCGCCGCGGTAGAGCAGCGTCGAGCCCCCCTGGAGCCGCGCGAACATGACTGCGAGCGCGGCGATCGCGCCGAGCGCCGAGCACTCGAGGACGATGCGCCACCGGCGGGTGGCCACGATGCCGAAGCGGGCGATGCCGGCGGCGAGCGCCGCGCCGATCAGGATCTGGAAGATCCGCGTGTCGGTGCCGTAGTAGAGGCGCGAGAAGTTCGAGCGGTCGTACAGGAGCTGTGCCCACACGAACGACGCGGCGGCGATGGCGACCGCGGCGACGAGCACCCGGCGGGCCGGGGTGCGCCGACTCGACCGGATCGCACGCAGGCCGCGACCACCAGCGGCCACGCCAGGTAGAACTGCTCCTCGATCGCGAGGCTCCACATGTGCTGGAGCGGCGACGGGCTCTGGAACAGCGCGAAGTAGTTCTGGTGCCCGTAAATCGCCCGCCAGTTGGCGACATAGAGCATCGTCGCCACGAAGTCGCTGCGGATGTCGGCGAGCGCGAAGGATGGCGCAACGAATGCCGCGTAGACCGCAACCGCGCCGAGCACGCAGGCGAGGGCGGGGAGCAGCCGCCGCGCCCGGCGCGACCAGAACCGGCGGAGCGAGACGTTCCGTTCGCATCGCCCTTCGGCAAGCAGCATCGACGTGATCAGGTAGCCGGAGAGAACGAAGAAGGTGTCGACGCCGAGGTAGCCGCCGGCGAGGTGCCCGGCGTGGAACAGCAGCACCGCGGCGACCGCGATGCCGCGAATCCCGTCGAGCGCGGGCTCGTAGCGGCGGCCGTGCACCGTGACGCGAGCGCCGTCACCAGGCGTCAGGGGCCGGCGGGGCGGCGAACGCGGTCGGCCCGTCGCCGAGGCCGATTGCCATCAGCTGCCTCGCGCGCCCGCGGGCGGCGCCAGGTCGATCACGCTCGCGCGCACGTTCTTCGAGCCGAACCTTCAGGCGCAGCGCCGGGCGCTCCACGAGCATCCACGACGCCGCCGTGCACGCGGCCGACGCGGCGTAGGCGACGAGCACTCTGTTCGACGGCGACCAGTCGGAGCCATAACGCCGCACGATCGAGATCATGAGGAAGTGCCAGAGGTAGAGGCCGTAGCTCACACGACCGAGCAGTCGTAGCGGGGCCCATTCCAGCGGCCGCGCGCCGCGCCACCCCGCGACGGCGGCGAGGATGATGACTGCAACGCATACATCGAACAGGGTCATGCCCCCGAAATACAGCCACCGCGTGAACAGCGTGGCGTGTTCGAGGACCCACAGAAGGCCGACTGTCGCGCCTGTTGCGGCGGCGCCCAGGATCCAGCGAGGCACGCGCCGGTAGTACCAAACCCACGCCGCGAGGGCGCCGATGAGGAGGCCGTCGGCGCGATAGTCCGTGTGGTCGAGCATGGCGTCCAGCCGATCGAACGAGTGGTCGGTGCCCCAGCCGTGCGCCCGGTGGAACACGATGGCGACAGCGCCAGCGGTGAGGACGACCGGCACCAGCCATTTCCGTTTCGCGCGGAGCAGCACGATCAGGATGGCCGGATAGACAAAGTAGAACTGTTCCTCCACCGAGAGCGACCAGAGGTGCCCGGTGCCGAGGATCGGGGTATATCGGGGCGCCTTGATGGTCACGTAGTTCGCTACGTAACCCGCGGTGACGAGCACCGTCTGCACAACGGGCCGCATCGGCAGGCCCGTCGTGAGGCCGTACAGGAAGAACGCGAGCAGGAACACCGCGAGGGCCGGAAAGAGGCGCAGCGCGCGCCGCCGGTAGAAGCCGCCGATGCGTATCCGGTCGGTGGCGCCCCATTCGCCGAGCAGCAGCAGCGGTGATGAGAAAGCCGCTGAGCACGAAGAAGACGTCGACGCCCAGGAAGCCGCGCTGGGCCAGCCCGGCGAACCAGCCGATGCCCAAGTAGTGCCAGCCGGATAGCCCGCCCGTGTGCACGAGGAGCACGAGCACGATCGCGATGCCGCGCAGCCCGTCGAGCGCGGGCACCTTGGCCGAGGCGCCGCGGTGGGGCCGGGGCCGGTGCCTCGGTCGCTCCGACCTCGGGTGCCGTCAGCTGCTCGGTCACCATGGCGCGCTCATCTCGTCATCCCAGCGCCAACCTGCCGGGCGCGCCGAACGCGTCGAACAGCCTCGTCATCTCCGCAGCTCGTGTGTGCTCTGCCGTGAGGCCCGCCCTTGTTGCATGAAAGGTACCCGGCGACGACACGCAGGCGAAGAGCGCGAGGTAGCGGCGAGTCCACCTCGGTCCTCAGCAGCGTGGCCAGGCGGCTATCGGGTGCGTGTGCCGCGATGCCCTCGAGTGTCGTCTTCCCGGCGACGGTGGCCAGTTGGTTCGGCGGTGCTTCGGCACGCGGCGGGTTCGAGCGTCGGCGCGAGCACCGGCTCGCTCAGCGTGAGGAAGGTCGCGAGCCGCGCCGCTGGCCCCGACAGGTAGTCGCGCAGTTCGGCGCGGACGTCCCAGACGACGCGCACGACGGTGACGCGCAGGCCGTTGTCCTGGCGGATGCGACGCGACGGTGCGGATGCCCGGCGGCGCGGGGAGCGTGAACCGGCCGGTGTTGACGAACGGCGCTTCGAGGATCGACCAGTCGACGAGCCAGTCGATGTGCTGACTGGCGATGTAGCGCGCCATCCGCGCCGGGTCGCGCATGTCGGGTGAGTCCGGGATTCACCACGCCGTCGAGGTTCAGCACGCGGAGCTTCGGATCGCCGAAATAACCGAGCGCGCCGCTCTGCCACGCGCCGACGCGCGCGCGCTCGCGGGAAGCAGTGCCACCGCCTCACGTGTCGCCTTCGCCCGGCCGTTGCTCGACCCGCCCGTGATCGATGCGACCGCCGTAGCGCGCGGCGCCTGGTTGCGCGTGAACGCGTGCACGTCGCTCGCCACCGACACGCCGATCACTGCGAACGGCGACCGCGCCCGCGGCGAGCTTCAACGGCCCCGGGGCGCGCAGCCGCGTAGCGATGCCGGCCGCGAGCGCAACCGTCACGAGGAGCGCGACGGGCGCGAGGTAGCGGGTGATGTACGAGCTGAAGCCATACCACGCGTAGAACACCAGTAGGGCGGCGCTGAACAACGGCCAGCGCGCCCAGGGCAGTCGCGGCGTCGGACTGCGGCGGCGGCGCAGCGTGCACTCGTCGCCTCGCGAACAGCGCGAGCGCGGCGAATGCTGCGACGAGCACCACGAACAGCGCAACGCCGAGCGGGCGATGCGTCACGAGGAACGACTTCGTCGCGGCGGTGTCGCTGTACGGCGCGCCGATCACCGATCCCGCCGCGACGCTGAGGATGCGCTCCGCCCACGGCGCGATGAACGGGTGGCGGCGCACCGCCGTGCCGCTCGCGGGGATGGGGCTGCCGAAGTGCGCCCAGCACCAGATCCACCACGGTGCGAGCACCAAAGCGCCCGCTGCGGCGCAGAGCACCACCCGGCGCCCGGCCCGCACGAGGCCGCGTGCCTCGAAGAGGGCGATGCAGCCGATCGAGGATCACAGCGTCGACGCGCGCCAGCACTGCGAGGCCCGCCACCGCGCCGAGGACCACCCATCGCAGCGTGCTGTCGCGCTGCTCGCGCACGCGGAGCCACGCGACCACGAGCAGCGCCTCGAACATGATCGCCAGCGATGTCTCCAGGCCGCCCATCGTCACGCCGAGGGCAAGCGGCGAGAGTGCCCACAACGCCGCGGCTGCGATTGCGGCGGTGCGGCCGGCGACACGGTGCGCGATCCACGCGACCAGCCCGATCGTGACGACGTCGGCGAGGGTGAGGATGACGATGTCGATCCTGAGCGCCGTCCAGTTGCCGGCACCCATCCAGTACCACGGCACCATCAAGAACGCGATGAGGGGCTGGAAGCCACTCGTGAGCGGCGCCACTCCGCGCGCGGCCCGGCGCCGTTCGCGATCGACCGTGCGATCGCCAACGTGTAGTAGGTGTCGTCGGGCACGAAGAGGCGGTCGATCGTGGTGATCGGGCGCGCGAGCATGGCGATTCTGAGAGCGAGCCCGGCCGCCATGCACGCGCCGACGATCGCTCGTGTCGACCACGCCGAGCCGTGCCGGCACGCGGCGCGTGAGGCCCGGCGTTCCGAGAGCTCGGCAGGATGCTGGGCGCGCGGCTCCGCTCCGACCGCCACGGCACCATTGTGCGCCATCGCAGCGCGCACGTGCACACGCGACGGCCGCCACGGCACCCAATGTCACACATGAGCGACGGTGCCGGCGATGGGCCGTCGACGCGCGCTGTCGCTCCGACCGGCGCCGCGAGTAGTTTTGCCGCCGTCATGGGCGGAATCCGGACGTGGCGCGAGGAGTGCGCCGCCTTCCTCGAGCTGTTCGCAATCTCAGGTATCGCGATCGCCCAGCCGGCGCTCGACCTGCTGGGCAAGAACGCCAGCGTGTTCGTGTCGGAGCGGGCCCAGACGCCCGACATCCTCGTGCTCGTGGCCCTGATCCTGTTCGTGCCGCCGGCAGCCGCGTACGTGATCGAGCTCGCGGTGGCGCTCCTGTACGCGAAGGCACGGCCCATTGCCCACGGCGTGCTCGCCGCCGTGTTCTTCGGCGTGTTCGTGGAGGAGACGATGAAGCAGGCGAGCTCCGTGCGGGGAATGCGCCTCGCCGCGCTCGGAGTGGTGGCCGGGATTGTCGCCGTGGTGCTCGTGGCGCGCTACATGAGCGTGCGCCGCTGGATGCGCGTGCTGGCAGTGGCGCCGATCATCTTCGTGGTCACGTTCCTCGCGTTCACGCCCGTGAGCTCGATCGTGTTCGGGTCGCAACCGAAGGGCCTCGCCGGCGCGGCGGTCACGAAGCCGAAGCGCGTCGTGATGATCGCGATGGACGAGTTCCCGCTCGAGTCGCTGCTCGACGGCACCGGCCACGTCGATGCGTCGTTGTTCCCGAACTTCGCTGCGCTTGCGCAGACCACCACGTGGTACCGCAACGACACGAGCGTCGCGCCGTTCACCGAATGGGCCGTGCCCGCGCTCGACACCGGGCAGTACCCGAGCCAGCCGAACGCGGTGCCGACGTCGACCGACTACAAGGACACGGTGTTCCGCCTGCTCGGCGGCGCCTACCGCATGCACGTGCACGAGTCGATCACCGAGCTGTGCCCCACGAGCATCTGCAACGAGAAGACCTCGAGTGGGGGCACCGCGAGCCGCGTCGGCAAGCTCGTGAAGGTGACGAGCAACCTGTGGCGCGGCTTCGCGTCGGTGCACAACGCGCCGCCGGTGAGCTTCGCGCCCCTGCTCGACAACCCGCCCCAATTCACGAGCGCCGAGCAGTGGCTGCGCACGCTCACACCGTCGACGAAGCCGACGTTCGACTACCTGCACGTGCTGCTGCCGCACCAGCCGTGGCGCTACCTCCCCACGCTCCAGGACACCGGCTACAACCCGCAGGACCCGTTCACGATCACGAACCTCATCTCGTGGATCGACACGTGGTCGGCGGACGTCGGCAAGGAGAAGCACGTCCTCCAGCTCGAAGCGGGCGACCGGCTGCTCGGCCAGATCATCGCCAAGCTGAAGGCGATCGGCGCGTGGGACAACTCGGTGGTGGTGGTGACGGCGGATCACGGCATCGCGTTCGAGGCCCACCAGCCCGCCCGGAGTGTGGTGGCGAGCACCGCCGACCAGATCCTGTGGACGCCGCTGTTCGTGAAGACGCCGCAGCAGACGACGGGCCGGATCGACGACCGGCCCGCGCAGTCGGTGGACGTGGTGCCCACGATCGCCGACCTGATCGGTCTGAAGATCCCGTGGCACGTGGACGGCGTGTCGCTCGAAGGCCCGCCGCGCAAGGAGTTCGTTCGCCACTTCTACCAATGGCGGCTCCCGCACTTCCAGCCCAAGGACCTGAAGGTCGCGCCGGGCAACACCTACATGGGCTTCGACCCACGCGTGTATTTTCCGGAGGTGCTGAAGGCGCGCGCCGCTCCGCCGGGTGACGATCCCGCGCTTCGCCCGTACCAGATCGGGCCCTACGCATCGCTGCTCGGGAAGCACCCCGACGCGTATCTCGACGCCGAGCGCGCCGGCGCCGGGCAAGTTCCTCCTCGAGAACATCAAGAAGCAGGCGCACGTGGTGGTCGGTGCGCCCGACGCCTCGTACACATGGCTCGAGGGCTACGTGTTCAACGTGTCCGCCGACCAGCCGATGGCGTTCACGGTCAACGGCACGATCGCCGGTTTCGGAGAGGTACGCAAGATCACCGGCACCTCCACGACGGGCTACTACTGGGCGCTCGTCTCGCCGAAGTTCTACAAGGACGGCGCGAACGACGTGCGCGCGTACGCGATCTCCGGGTCGTCGTCGCACCCGCGCCTCAAGTCGGTGCCACGCGGCAGCTGATGGCCGAAGCCGCGGGCGTTCCGGGCCCGTGACCGCCCGCGAGGAGTGCGCCGCCTTCCTCGAGCTGTTCGCGATCTCAGGTATCGCGATCGCGCAGCCGGCGCTCGACCTGCTCGGCAAGAACGCGAGCGTGTTCGTGTCGGAGCGGGCGCAGACGCCCGACATCCTGCTGCTCGTGGCCCTGATCCTGTTCGTGCCGCCGGCGGTTGCGTACGTGATCGAGCTCGTCGTGGCGCTCGTGTACGCGAAGGCGCGGCCGATTGCGCATGGGGTGCTCGCGGCGGGCTTCTTCGGCGTCTTCGTCGAGGAGACGACGAAGCAGGGGAGCTCGCTGCGAGGCGTGTGGCTCGCGCTCTTCGGCGTGGTCGCCGGGGTTGTCGCGGTGGTGCTCGTGGTGCGCTCCGTGAGTGTGCGGCGCTGGATGCGGGTGCTGGCGGTGGCGCCGATCATCTTCGTGGTGACGTTCCTGGCGTTCACGCCGGTGAGCTCTATCGTGTTCGGGTCGCAGCCGAAGGGCCTCGCCGGCGCCGCGGTCACCAAGCCGAAGCGCGTGGTGATGATCGTGATGGATGAGTTCCCGCTCGAGTCGTTGCTCGACGGCACCGGGCATGTCGACGCGTCGCTGTTCCCGAACTTCGCGGCGCTCGCGCAGACGACCACGTGGTATCGCAACGACACGAGTGTCGCGCCGTTCACCGAGTGGGCCGTGCCGGCCATCGACAGCGGCGCAGTACCCGCATGACCCGAGCGCATTGCCGACGTCGTCCAACTACAAGGACACGGTGTTCCGGCTGCTCGGTGGCGCTTACCGGATGCACGTGCACGAGTCGGTCACCGAGCTGTGTCCCACGAGCATCTGCGACGAGAAGACCGCGAGCGGGGAATTCGCGCGCCGCGTCGGGCGGCTGGTGAAGGTAGCGAGCAGTCTCTGGCGCGGCTTCGCGTCGGTGCACGCCACGCCTCCGGTGAGCTTCGCTCCAACCGGCGGCATTGCTCCGCAACTCACGAGCGCCGAGCAGTGGTTGGCCACACTCACACCGTCGACGAAGCCGACATTCGACTACCTCCATGTGCTGCTCCCGCACCAGCCCTGGCGCTACCTTCCCTCGCTCAAGGACGTCGGGTACACGATTAACGACCCGTTCGCCGTCACGAACCTCATCTCGTGGACCGACACGTGGTCGGCGCAGGTGGCGAAGGAGCGCCACCTCCTCCAGCTCGAAGCGGGCGACCACCTGCTCGGCCAGATCGTCGCCAAACTGAAGGCGATCGGCGCGTGGGACGACTCGGTGGTGGTGGTGACGGCGGATCACGGCATCGCGTTCGAGGCCCACCAGCCCGCCCGCAGCGTGGTGGCGAGCACCGCCGACCAGATCCTGTGGACGCCGCTATTTGTCAAGACGCCGCGGCAGACGACGGGCCGGATCGACGACCGGCCCGCGCAGGCGGTGGACGTGGTGCCCACGATCGCCGACCTGATCGGCGTGAAGATCCCGTGGCATGTCGACGGCGTGTCGCTCGAGGGCCCGCCGCGCAAGGAGTTCGTTCGCCACTTCTACCAATGGCGGAACCCGCACTTTCAACCCAAGGACCTGAAGGTCGCGCCGGGCAACACCTACATGGGCTTCGACCCACGCGTGTATTTTCCGGAGGTGCTGAAGGCGCGCGCCGCGCCGCCGGCTGACGATCCCGGGCTTCGCCCCTATCTGATCGGGCCGTACGCTTTGTTGCTCGGAAGATCCCCGGCGAAGTACGTCGATGCGACGGCTCCCGGACCGGGAACGTTCTTGATACAAGACGCAAAGGCGGAAGCGCACGTCGTAGTCGATTCGCGTGATGCTTCGTACACGTGGCTCGAGGGCTACGTGTTCAACGTGGCGGCCGACCAGCCGATGGCGTTCACGGTCGACGGCACGATCGCCGGTTTCGGTGAGGTGCGCCAGATCACGCCGGGGTCAAAGGCCGGCTTCTACTGGGCAGCGCTCGCGCCGACGCTTCTTCAAGGACGGCGCGAACGACGTGCGCGCGTACGCGATCTCGGGGTCGCCGTCGGATCCGCGCCTCAAGTCGGTGCCGCGCGGCAGCTGATGGCCCATGGCTGAAGCAACCGCGGTTCGCGAGCAACTCGCCCCCTCGTCGGGTGGCGGCCCGCCGGCGCGCCCGCGCCGCGGCGTCACGATCTTCTGGCACGCGGCGTTCTTCGCGCTGGCGTACGTGCCGGTGCTGCGCATGCACCCGGGCGAGATCGAGGCCGACACGAAGTCGTACCTCTATCTCGACCCGGCGCGCTTCTTGAAGCGTGCGGTCTCGCTCTGGGACCCGCACATCGCGATGGGCACGCTCAGCCACCAGACCATCGGCTACCTCTTCCCGATGGGCCCCTACTACCTGCTGCTGCACGAGCTCGGCGTGCCCGCCTGGGTGTCGCAGCGCCTGTGGCTCGGCACGCTCGTGCTGCTCGCCGGCTACGGCATGCGCTACATGCTGCGCACGCTCGGTGTGGAAGGGGCCGGTATCGGCGTGGCGATGATCGCGTACGCGTTCACGCCCTACGTGCTCGGCTACACGAGCATCTACAGCGCGCTGCTGCTGCCCTGGGCCGCGCTGCCGTGGTGGATCGGCTACGCCGAACGGGCGCTACGCGGCGACGGGTCGGATCCAGCCGCGTGGAAGTTCGACGCGTGGAAGTACGCCGCATTGTTCGCACTCACCGTGCAGCTCGCGGGCTCGGTGAACGGCAGCTCCCTCGTGTTCGCGCTGCTCGGACCGCTGCTGTGGATCGTGCACGCCGCGATCTTCCGTCCCGACACCCGCGCGCGCGCCTGGGCGGTCACGTGGCGCGCGGCGCTCCTCACGATCGTCACGTCGCTGTGGTGGTTCTGGCCGTTGCTGATCGAGGGCAAGTACGGCGTGAACATCCTGCGGTTCACCGAATCCACGCAGGCCGTCGCCACCACGTCACAGCCGTACGAGGTGCTGCGCGGGCTCGGTAACTGGTACTTCTACGGCACCGACCGGCTCGGCGCGTGGGTGGACGCCCGGCCGTTCTACACGCAGCGCGTCGATTTCGTGTTCGTGAGCTACGTGGTGCCGGCGCTCGCGCTGCTCGGCGCGGCGGTGCTGCGATGGAAGCACCGCGCCTACTTCATCGGCCTGCTCTTCCTCGCGGTGATCATCGCGGTGGGCGCCGAGCCCTACGACCACCCTTCGATCCTCGGCGCGATCTACAAGAACCTCGCGCTGCACCGCAACATCGTGTTCGCGTTCCGCAACGTCGGGCGGGTCATGCCGCTGCTCACCGTGAGCGTCGCCGCGATCCTCGGGGTGGCGGTCAGCGCCTTCGCGCGCCGGATGCGCGACGTGCGCCGTCCGGTGATCGGGCTCGCCGCCTCGGGCATCGTGCTCGCCGTGTGTCTCGTCAACGCAGTGCCGGCGCTCGGCGGCCACTACTACAGCAAGTACCTCGAGTACTCGAAGGTCCCGTCGTACTGGCGCCAGGCGATCGCCTACATGGACGCCCAGCCGCACGACACGCGCGTGCTCGCGCTGCCCGGCTCCGACTTCGCGTCGTATCGCTGGGGCGACACGCGCGACCCGATCGAACCCGGGCTAATGGACCGCCCCTACGCGGCGCGCGAGCTCGTGGCCTACGGCACCGCTCCCACCATCAACCTCTTGCGCTCGCTCGACCACCGCGTGCAGGAAGGTGCGCTCGACCCGGCCGCGCTCGCCCCGATGGCCAAGCTCATGGGCGTCGGCGACGTGGAGGTGCGGTCCGACCTCGAGGGCGACCGCTACTCGCTCGTGCCCGCAGGTGAGCTGTGGCGCACCATCGGCGACCCGACCGCACCCGGACTCGACCCACCCAAGAAATTCGGCAAGACCACCGCCTCGAACTCGCTCGTGTACTCCGAGTTCGGCGACCTCACGATCCCGAAGTCGCAACAGCCGGTACCGCCGGCCGTGGCGGTGATGCCGGTGAAGAACCCGCTTCCGATCGTGCGCAGTGAGCCGGCCAGTGCGGCGATGCTGGTCGACGGCGACGGCGAGGGCGTCGTGGACGTGGCGTCCGCGGGCCTGCTCGACCCGAGCCGGCTCCTCCTCTATTCGGCGCCGTACCTGAACGATCCGCAGCAGCTCCGCTCGCTCGCGGCGGGGTCGAAGGCCGAGCTCGTGGTCACCGACTCGAACCGCAAGCGGGGCCAGCGCTGGTCGGGGCTCCACGACAACTTCGGCTACACCGAGCAGGCCGGCGAGAAGCCGCTCGCAGAGGATCCACTCGACCAGCGCCTCGATCCGTTCGAACAGTTCGGCACGAGCGACGCGACGCGCACCACCACGGTGCTCAGCGGCGCGAAATCGGTGCGGGCCACCACGTACGGCGAGCCGGTGTTTGCGTACTCCCCCGGGGAACGGCCCGCGGCGGCGTTCGACGGTGACGTGCGCACGTCGTGGACCGTCGACAACGGGCAGACGGTCGGCCACGAGCGGCTGGTGCTCACGCTCGATCATCCGATCACCACCGATCACGTCAACCTCGTGCAGTTCACCGGCCGTCAGCGCCAGACCGATCCGCTCCCGAACCGTCTCGTCTCGCAGGTGTCGCTGCTCTTCGACGGCAAGCACGAGGTGAAGGCCACGGTCACCGGGAAGTCGCTCTACGACAAGGGCCAGACGATCCAGTTCCCCAAGCAGCACTTCAGCACCCTCGAGCTGGTCATCGACAAGGTCAGCGGCAAGCACTCGATCCTCTACCCGTCGATGAACCCGGTGGGCTTCTCGGAGATCCGCGTGGCCGACGACGCCAAGGGTGCGAAGCCAGTACGCATCGCCGAGTCCGCGCAACTGCCCAGCGACTTGCTCCAGGGCCTCGGGAGCGCATCGGCCACGCATCCGTTGATGTATGTGCTGAGCCGCGACTCCACGATGGACGGCGCGGCGATGAACCGGCGCTTCTACCTGCCCACCGCCCGCTCGTTCTCGTTCACCGGCACCGGCCACGTGAGCGCGGTCGCCACCGACGGGGCGATCGACGGCCTGTTCGGCTTCCCCGACGCGTCGGTGCCCGGAGGCCTCACCGCCACGTCGGACGAGCGGCTCGGCGCACCCACGACGCGCGCGTCGTCGGCGCTCGACGGCGACGCGCGCACCTCGTGGCAGACCCCGGTGGGCGCGCCGGCCGACTCGCTGACGTTCTCGGTACACGACCCGATCACGTTCGACCATCTCGCGCTGACGCTCGTTGCCGACGGCCGGCACTCGCTGCCGCTGTCGCTCGACATCAAGGCCGACAAGGGCCCCACGCGCACGGTCAACCTCACGCTGCCGAAGGCCAATTCGACGCCGCTCGGGCTGATGAACGTGAACGTGAAGTTCCCGGCGATCACCGGCAAGCGCTTCCGCGTCACGGTCGAGAACGTGCGCCAGGTGTACTACGCGAACAGCATCATGCCGGTGGGGATCGCCGAGCTCGGCGTGCCCGGTGTGAAGCGCGCCGCGTCGCCGTCGTTCATTCCCAACACCTGCTACGACAACATCGTCACGCTCGACGGCACACCGCTGCCGGTCAAGTTCGCAGGGCTCACCGAGACGGCGCTGAAGCAGAAGCCGCTGCCGATGACGCTCTGCGATCCCAAGCAGGTGCTGCAGCTCGGCGCCGGGTACCACGACCTGCGCATCACGATGTCGCCGCACAACCCCACCGGATTCGACGTGAACCGCGTGGTGCTCGCGTCGAACGCGCACGACGCCGCGGCCGCGCCGACGGCGTTGACGGCGGCGACGTCGCCGCCCCCTTCCACGCACGTGGTGCACAGCGACAACACCTCGATGACCGTGCGCATCGACCATGCCACACAACCCTTCTGGTTCGTGCTCGGTCAGAGCTACAGCTCCGGGTGGACGGCCACCGTCAACGGCCACTCGCTCGGCACACCGCAGCTCGTCAACGGGTTCGCCAACGGCTGGCGCATCTCGCCGACCACCGGCTCGATGACGCTGCACGTGGTGTGGGCGCCCGAGAAGAGCGTGCGCCTCGCGCTCGTCGCCTCGTCGATCGGCGGGCTCGCGTGCCTCGCGATCCTCCTGCTCGCGTTGGCTCGCCGCCGCCGCAATCGAGCGTTGGCGCTCGAACCGCTCGCGGTCGTCGGCTGGCCGCACCCGGCGCGGCTCGTGGGCCGGCGCGCGCAATGGGTGGCGCTCGGCGTCGGTGTGATCGGCGCGTTGGTGGTGCGGCCCTGGGTCGGCCTCCTCGTCGGGCTGGTCACACTCGCCGCGGCGCGGTGGCCGGTCGTACGCTGGGCAATGCGCTTCGCGCCGTTCCTGCTCACTGCCGGCGTCGCGGTCTACGTGCCGCTGGAGCAGTACTTCCACCGCTACCCGCCGCGTTTCAACTGGTCGGCGTTCTTCTCTGCGGCCACGATCCCCGCGTGGATCGCCGTGCTGTTGCTGCTCGCCGACGTGATGCTCCACGTGGCCGGGCCGGCCGACAGCGACACCGGCACCGCCAGTGGCACGGGCACCGAGGATCAGCGCGACGCCGCGGGCGAGGGCGTGACGCCGTGAACGAGCGGGAGGAGTCGAACCTGCTCGCGCGCATGCGGCGCGACTGGGAGGTCCGCGCGGCGGCCGACCCGCTCTTCCACATCAACGCCACCCGGCGCGAGTGGACGATCCAGGAGTTCTATGCCGACGGCCGTGAGCTCGCGCTGCGCATCGTCGACCCGGTGCTGCAGCGACTCGGTGTCGACCCGGGCGGGCGGCGGGTGCTCGAGCTCGGCTGCGGCATGGGCCGCCTGTTCCCCGGTCTCGCCGAGCGATTCGGCGACGTGTGGGGGATCGACATCTCCTCGACGATGATCGCCCGCGGCCGCAAGCACTGCCCCGTGCAAGCCACATGGCTCATCGGAGACGGCCGCAGCCTCGGCGGCGTGAAGGACGCGTCGATCGACCACGTGCTGTCGTTCGAGGTGTTCCAGCACATCCCCGACCCCGAGCCCATGCTCGCCTACATCGCCGAGACCGGGCGGGTGCTCAAGCCGGGCGGCACGTTCCAGCTCCAGCTCCGCCGCGCGAGCGACTCGCGCGCGCAGCAGCTGTTCCGTGAGCTCCCCGAGGCGTCGCACACCTTCGCCGGTCGTGTGCTGAAGACGCTCGGCATCCTGCGGCTCCACGGCGACGTCGACACGTGGATCGGTTGCCTCATGGATCCCGTCGACGCGATCGCCGCGGCCGAACGTCGCGGCCTCGCCGACGTGGCCGTGCTGCCCGACGATCTCCACGACGGCATGGGCTACTGGCTCGTAGGCCGGGCGCCGGCCTGATCAGCGCGTGACAACAATGCGTCAGTGGGGGATCGGCGCAGGCACGGAAGCTTCGTGCGCACCGCGAGCACAGGCACCGGGTGGTGCAACGGCGGCCGGTACGTGCCGCGCGCCACCACGTTCGGGTTCGTGCCTGCCGCGGTGCGGCCGATCACGACACGCACGCACGATGGGTGCACAACGAGGCGCGTGCCGGGTACGCGGGCGTGGTAGTTCACCCATTCGAAGTTGCCCGCCACGGTGGCGGCCGGCCAGCCCGCGTGCACCGCCGCCTCCGACACGTTCCAGCGCACCGCGTCGAACGACGCCGAGTCGAACGTGTAGATCACGCCCACGCCGGCGACCACCGCGAAGGCGGCGCAGGCCGCGCTCACCCGCATCCAGTGCGTGCCCGGGGCGGCCTTCACGGGCTCTTCGGTGCCGGACGGCTCGACGTCGCGCGCGAGCAGCACCGCCGAGAAGCCCACGATCGGGAGCGCGTAGCGGTCGTAGAGCGGGAGCCCGAGCAGCGCCGCGGCCGCGTAGCAGAGCGCGTACCCGCCCGCGCACACACCGACGAACGCCACCGCAGGTGACACGCCGGGCTGCCGGTGCACGCGAGCGCGCGGGCGCAGGCGTGCCAGGCCGTCGACGACCGGCGGCACGAACATGAGCGCGAGCAGCACCGCGCCGAGCGTGCCCCCGAGCACGAGCAGGTCGAACAGCGACGTGGGGATGAGGTTCGGGCGGTGGCCCGTGCTCACACCCTGACCGAGCGCACCGTCGGGGATCACGTAGTTGCCGGCAAAGCCGAGTCGGGGCACGCGCACACCGGGTACCGCCAACCAGCCGCCAACGACGACCACGACCGCCGTCGTGAGCGGCTTGCTCGCGTGCCACGCCGCGCCGCACGATCCGCGCCGGCCCGCGGAGCAGCACCAGGGGCGAGAGCCACAAGCCGGTGAGCCGCAGGATGCCGCCGCCCTTGTCGGCGAGCGTGGAGACCGCGTGGTGGTCGGGGAACGCGGGGTGGAACGGTTTGCCGGCCGGGATCCGGCCCCACGCCCACATGAACGCGACCACACCCACCGCCGCCACCACGCTGCTCGCGATCGTGGTGACCACGACCCTGCGGTCGTGCACACGCAATCCCTGCACAGTGGCGACGACCGCGATCGCGGCTGCGGGAACGCCTGCGTAGTTGCGGATCGTGAAGGCGGCGTAGCCGAGGGCCATGCTGCCCAGCACGAACGGGAGTGAGGGGCGCTCGTCGTGCAGCGCCGCGCACGCCGAGCGCGGTCGACAGCATCGCGAGCGCGAACGCGGGCACGTCGGTCATGAAGCTCACTGCGAGGATGCCCCACACCGGACCGGCCGCCACCACGAGCGCGGCGAGCGCGGCGCGCCGCGGGCGCCGGGTGAGCGTGTTCGCGGTCCACTGCACCGCGAGCAAGCCCACGAGACCGAGCAGCGCGGTGAGCACCTGCACCGCGGTGGTGTCGCGGTGCTTCACGAGCGCGAGGGGCGCCGCGAGCACGAGCTGGCCGAGCAGCGTCATCGACACCCAATTGTTGAAGTCGAGGTGGCCGGTGTCGGTCCAGCGGAAGAGCGTGCGCAGGTACGACCAGTCGTCGCCGCGCGCCACGCCGAACGTGCCGTAGTGCCACGCCGCCGCGATCGGCAGGGCCAGGCCCAGTCCGGCCACGGCGCCGATCAGGAGCAGCTGCGTGCCGCGGCGAGGGATGGTGCGGTCGCGCGCTCGCGACCGCGAGGGTGCGCCCGTGCCCGGCACGGCGACCTCGGCCGCGGGCGAGGTGGTGGTGCCGCCCGTCACCGCGCGGGCCTACTTCGCCGCGCCGGCGAGCGGCTGCGTGACGCTCGCGAGCCAGTGCCAGAACACGAAGATGCCGTCGGCCGTGAGCAGCGTTCCGCTTGTCGAGGAGCGGCTTGCCGGTCTTTGTGTGCGCGATCTGGCCGCCGCGGCAGGTCACGGCGCTGAGGTCGGCGAGCACCACCTGGGGGGCGTGGGCCTGCGCGTACTCGCGCCAGAGCTCGTTGACGTAGGCGCGCAGCAGGTTGCCGGCCGGCGGGCGGTCGCACGGAAGGTTCACGAGCACGAGGCGGGCGCCGCCGCCCGTGAGCGCGGCACGGGCCGCATCGAGCTGGTGGGTCATGTAGGTGCGCCACTCGGGCGAGCGGGGCTCGAGCGTCTTGCCGCCGACGATCTGGCCGTATTCCTCGAGAGTAGCCGGTCATCAGCACGCTCACGGCCGGCTTGTACTGGCTCACCGTGGTGGCGTACGCCTTCTGCCATCCGGCGGAGCACGGCCTGTCGAGCGTCACGTGGCGCGTGCCGATGAGGATGTCGCTGCTGCCGATGCCGCACCCGCCGGCGGTGAGGCCCACCGCGTGGATGCCGCCCGTCGTGATGTCGTTCCCGACCGGTTCCGCCGCGTGGTAGACGGAGCCGTCGCCGGCCACGAGCACCCGCACCGCACCCTTCTTCGTGTCTTCCCGGGCCGCTGTATAGAACGTGCTCGCGTCGCCGAACGCCGCGAGCACGTCGCCCCGCGGCTTCGGCTTCGACCGCAGGGCGTGATACCCGGTGAGCCCCACACCGCCGACGACGACGCCGACCACCGCGCACGTGAGGAGCTGGAAGACGATCGGCCGCTCCGGGAAATCGTGCACGAAGTTGCTGAGCGCGATGCGGGTGCGCACGTAGCGACGGTGGATCCGGCCACCGTGCAGCTCGGCCTCGCTGCGGGGAGGCGGCGCGGGGCGGGACGACACGCGGCGCTCGTAGGCGTGGACGAGCGTGCGGCGCGGGTGGGTGAGCTTGTCCACCGTGCGGCGCGCTTCGTGCGTGCGGCTGTGCGGCCTGGGCGAGTTCGGTGTGGGAAGCGCCATCTCCCGCTTGTACTGCCAGCGCCGGTAGCGGAACATGAGGCGGCGGACGGGCGATGGCATGGCGAGTAAGTGTTGTGGTGGGTGGGGCCGCTGTCAACGCGCCGGCGCGTGCCGGGCCGGGTCTGTGGAATCCTGAACGCTGAGCGTCGGCATGTTACGCGTGCACCTCGTCGCGCCGGGTGCCCACGAGGAACCGGCGCCCCGCGTCGAGGTGCGTGCCGAACTGGTGGACCTCGTCGCGGGTGAGGTCGTAGTAGCGCTCGATGATCGCCCGGGTACGGCCGAAACCGTTGCCTTCGAGCTCGGGTGGGTGCGACTCGAAGATCAGCCGCCCGCCGGGCCGGGTGTGCGCGTGGCAGCGGGCGAAGTACTCCTCGAGCGATTGGCGGGTGTTGCCGTCGTAGGTGTGGTGGTTCGCGAACGACAGCACGTCGTCGAACTGCTCGCCGGTCGACAGGTCCTCGAACGCGCACGCGACGAAGTCCACGTTCGTGACGGCGAGGAACTGCGCGGCGCGCTCCGCGATCGCGATGAGGTAGGGGTTGATCTCGAAGCCGAGCACCCGAGTGGCGTCCGGCGCGATCGCGAGCGAGAGGAACCCGCTGTTGCAGCCGATCTCGAGCACGGTGCGCCCGCGCACGAGATCGCGCAGACCGTACGACGCGACGCGGGCGTCGGTGTCGCGCAGGCCGGTGATCCCGAGCGCGGCCGACGACTGGTAGTAGTAGCCCTCGCCGTAGTCGTAGCTGTCCCAGAGCTCGTCCTGCAGCGCCAGCTGGATGTTGAGGTCGCGGTGCAGTGCCCGCAGCTCCGGCTTATCGGCCAGCTTCGGGTAATCGTGCCTGCGGTTCTCGATGCTCAGCGCGCGTGTGGGTGACGACGCCCGCCGGGCGTCGGCGGTGAAGCGCAGCGGCGCGAGGAACGAGGGCTTGTCGTAGTACTTGCGGTAGCTCGACGGCCGGCCGACGGTGTCGCCCACCCGCCCGGTGGTTCGCTGCTCCGGCGGTGCCACATAGAGCGCGTGGAGGGCGCGGGAGCGGACCACGCGATGCATGAAGTGGTACGTGATCCCGGTGGACAGGTCCTGCGGCGTGCCGTGCAGCGCGTCGAGGTCGGTGGCCGCCGGTTCGAGCACATCGCTCACGAGGAGCTCGGCGCGCAGCAGCGGATCGACGAACGAGAACAGCGCCCGGTACAGCGTGTCATCGTCGAGCCGCGGGCCGGGCGGCAGCCGGATCTCGAGCGGATCGAGCTCGCGTGCCGCCAGCACGTCACCGTCGTCGAGACCGGGTGTCATGAAGAACGCCGACACGCCGGGCCGGCCGCGCGCGAGCAGCGACCACAAAAGCACGTCGGCCCCGCGCACGTGCGGGAGGTAACCCGTGTGCACGTGCACGAACCGGGTTCCCGGCAGCTCGAACAGGGAAGCGGGCACGATGCCGCCCCCGGTGAACAGCACCGTCTGCGCACCGGCACCGCGCAGGGCGCCGGCGAGAACCGGCTCCTTGTACGACGCCGCGGCCACCCGCACGACGGAGTCGGCGTGCTCGTCGTAGGAGAACGCCGAGTACATGTCGTCGTAGAGGGCCATCGGCGTGCGGACGATGCCGCTCATCGCCTCGCCGATCCGTTCGACGAGCTCGGGATGCTGCCGGCGGATCGCGTACGGATGGAAGTTGTGCGAGCGATCCTGGGCCCGTTCGGCACGGGCGAGGAGCGCCGGGCGCGACACCGCGAGGGACGCCGCGCGGCCGGTACGGCGGGGATCGTGCACCATCAACACGATGGTGCGGGCACGAAGGCCGGCGCGCCGCATGCGCGTGAGGTACGCGCGCGCCTGCGGCCCTTCCCACGCGAGCACGGTGAGCGGCAGCTCGACGATCTGCGTCACGAGGAGCCGCCCGCAGCCTGCACGTCGCCGGCACGGCGCAACGCGTCGAGCCGCTCCATCGCCCACGCCCGCAGCGCCGGTGCCTGCGGAGCGTCGGGTTGGAGGTCGAGTGCCTTCAGCGCCGAGTTGACGCACTTCAGGCCCCAGCCGTCGTTCAGCGCGCCGCCCTCACCGGGTGCTCCGATCGCGATGGCGTTGCCGAGCAGCACGGCCACCAGGCCGGCCAGCACGGGCGCGGGCACCTGCGTCTCGCCGTCCACCCGCTTCCATCCCGGCGCGTACGCGGTGGAGACCTTGCGGCGCACGTCGATCTGGCGGCACAGCGCGTCGAGGTCGGCGCGGTCGTCGCCGTCGAACCGCTGCGGTCCGCGCTCCAGCCACGCCTGCACCTTCGCGGTCACCGAGATCGTGCCCGCGGCCGGCGGACCGGCGTGCTGCGGCTGTGGCTGTGGCTGTGGCTGTGCGCGCGGACTGCAGTGCCGTGAACAGGTCGCCGCGGTCGATCATCGGCCCGCCCCGGCCCGGGCGAGATAGGCGTCGGCCTTCGCCGCGACCACGTCGGCCGCGGCCCGGCCGCTGCTCCCGACGTTGTACACGCACTCGTCGCGCACGGCCGCGATCCGGTCCCGCATCTCGCCGGCGCGCGCGCGCTCGCACGCGTCGCCCACGAGCGCGGGCAGCGCCGCCAGGTCGGACGGCGAGGCGACGAACCCGATCCGTTCCCGCACCGACGCCTCGAACGGCTCGATGCCGATGCGCTCGTACTCGGGGTTGTTCACCTTGCGGGGCACGTCCATGTACACGACGGGCCGCCCCAACCCGAACGCGTACTCGAGGGCCGCGCCCGACCAGTCGCTGATCATCACATCGGCACGCTGCAGCGCCGCCTGGCTGCTGATGTCGGTGTCGAGCGTGCAGCGCTCGCGGCCTTCGAGGCGGCGCACGAGGTCGTCGTAGGCCTGCGGTGAGCGCTTCCTCGTCATCGGGTGCGGGCGGGCGATCACCTCGAAGCCGGCGTCGAGCAACGTGGTGACCAGCTCCACGCCGCACGTCTCGAACAGGCACGTCGGCCCCCACGACGGTGCCACGAGCACCACCGGCGGCCCGCCCGCGGGGGCCGGGGCCGGGGCCGTCGAGCGTGCCCCGGCTTGTTCGAGGATGCTGTCGAGCCGCCCGTAGCCGTGGGGGAGCAGCTCCTTGGCCGGCGTGCGAGCGAGTTCCTCGCGCTTGCGGATCTCGTCGACCATGTACGGCCCCACGCAGAGCACGGTGTCGTAATGGTCGTACGCGTCGGGCTCGTAGATCATGTGTGTGCTCACCATCGAGTGGAACACATGCACGTATTGCGTGCCGAGCGCCGGCGCCCGGCGCGACTTGGGCAGCAGCGCGCTGCCGAGCTGCGGCAGGCTGGCCACGACCACGCCGGTCTCCATCGTCTGGAAGCAGAACGAGCGGCCCACCCCTTCGCCGATCTCGAAGCTGTGGATACCGGGATCGGCGCGGTCGAAGATCGGGTCGTCGGGACTCGACGTGAGGTAGGAGAGCTCGCGGCCGTCGGCCCGCAGGGCCTGCACGATCGGTTCGTAGTGCGGCCACGTGTCACCGTTCTCGGCATAGAACACGATGGCTCGCGTGGCCGGCGGGCTCTTCTCGAAGTCCTTGCGGCCGGGCCGCTTTGGCCCCTTCGGTGTGCGGGAGAACAGGGCCACGGCGATCAGGCTCCCAGCTCGCAGTAGGCCGCGAGCTCGCCGCGTTGGCGCAGCGACTCGTACCCATCGAGCTCGGCTGCCGTGTCGATCTCGAGCCAGCCCCCATCGACGACCACGGCGTGCACGGGCACGCGGTGGTCGATCAGCTGTTGCAGGAAGCTCGTCATGTACATGTTGTCGCGGTCGCGCCCGTCGTACGGACCCTCCTCGGGCAGCGCATCGTAGAAGGACACGATCTCCTTCGCGGCGTCGGCGCGAATGGCGATGATGCCCATGTACTGGGCCTCGATCTCCTCGAGGCTCGACGGCCGGCGACCGAGCTCCACCAGGTTCCCGTCGCCGTCGATGCGCAGCGTCTCGGCGTCGTCGAGCGGGTCGGCCATCCGTAGCTGCCACAGCCGCTTCCACTCGCGGTCGACGGTGACGGCAAGCGGCGCGTCGAAGGCCGCCGCGGCCGCGATCACGCGGGACTCGTACACGAGGTCGCCGTAGCCCACGATCACGTCGTCGCGGCCGTCGAGCAGGTCGCGCGCGGACATGAGGCTCGTCACCATGTTGGTGGTGGCGTAGCGGGCGTTGTGGCGCGTCGCCAGCCCGAGCGCCTCGATCCGCTCGGCCTTGTAACCCGTCACGACCGTGACGTCGGTGACGCCGGCGCGGCGCAGTGCCCCCACCTGCCAGGTGAGCAGCGGCTTCCCCCCGAGCTCCACCAGGCACTTCGGCCGGTCGAGCGTGTGGGGGCGCAGCCGCGTCCCCTCGCCGGCCGCGAGCAGCACCGCGCGCATCAGCGCCCGACCGCGGTGTGCAGCACGCGCCGCACGAGCGCGAGATCGTCGTCGACCCACGGCGCGCCCGAGGTGGGGTCGGGGCGCTCCGGATGCCACATGATCGCCACCTGGGGCAGGTCGACGTGCTGCATGGCCTCGACCGTGCCGTCGGGCGCGGTCGCCACCGGCACGAAACCGGCCGGCAACGCGTCCGGCGTCGCGCTCCACTCGTGGAACGAGTTCACGGCCCGGCCGTCGCGCAGCGGGAGACTGTCGCCCGGCATCGTGTGCAGCGCGTGCGCGGTGCGCACGTGACCGCCGGCGCGGACGAGGCGGCCGCCACCGTCGACAATCATCATCTGCATGCCCCGGCACACGCCGAGCACGGGAAGTGCGCGTTCGCGGGCGACGGCCAGCAGGGCCCGCTCGGTGGCGTCGCGCTCGGGCGCGGCGTTGGCCGCGCCGGGCAACGACGCCACGTCGTTGCCGCCGGTGAGCACGAGCATGTCGAGCGCGAACGCGTCGACGAACCCGGCTACGTCGCCGGCCCCGTTCGGGACCGGGACCGCGATCATGTCGAGCCCCGACAGTCCCGCCGCCCATGCCTGGTCGAGCGCGTCGCGGCGCTCGCCGCGCCCGGCGATGTCGTCGACGCGCTGGGTGAGGCCGACGCGTGGTGCCCGGTTCACCGAATGAAACCGATCCGGCGGCTCGCGCAGTCGAGCCGCACGACCGTCGCCGGCTCGAGCTCGGCGTACAGCACCTCACCGACGCCGATCGCCGCGGGCATGCGCAGCTCCGCCGCCCGCACGGCCATGTGCGAGTTGGCGCCGCCGAACATCGTGACCAGCCCGGCGATCGGCCGCGCGAGGAGCCAGTCGAAACCAGGATCGGCGTTGGGGATGAGCACGATGCGGCCGTCGACGTCGGCCGCCGGTCCGAGCCCCACGGTGGCGACGCGGGCCTCGACGACCGACTGGGTCACGAAGTTCGGCTCGGCGCGGCGCTGCTCGAAGCACACCACGTCACGGTCGGACGTGATCTGGCCGGGCAGGCACACACCCTGCATCAACTCGAACGCGGCGCGGCCCTCGCTCACTCGCTCGCGCAGGAAGCCGATCTCGTCGGTGAGCACGTCGCGGCATGCCAGCAGATCGGCGATCGATACGAGCGCGAGCTCGTCGCGGGTGAGCCCGCGTGCCGCGCCGAACTCGGCGATGCAGTCGAGCGCAGCGCTCAGCGCCTTCGTGAACACGAACTTCGACTCTTCGCGGCCAGCGATCGCGGCGGCGGCGAACGCGAGGAACGCTTCGCAGTCGACCCCCAACCCCATGCGCGCCAGCTCGGCGTCGACGCGCCGGCGCGTGGCGGCGTTCCACACCGGGGCGTCCTGGGTGTGGTCGCGGTGCACACCGACCGCCTCCCGGGCGCGCTCGACGAGCGGACCCAGATACAGGTCGGGTGCGCTCCGGTACGACGGCGAGGTGATGTCGTACGTGCCCGGACGGAGATGGCCGTAGGCGTCCACGAATTGCTCCCACGCGAGCGCGCCGCTCGCCACCGCGCCGGCGTCGGCCCGCATGCGGCCGAGCACCGTCTGCACCGACACCAGGAACGCCGCGGTGTCGCCCTCGGTGAGCACGCCGGCGCGCTCGAACGAACGAATGAGCGCCGTGGCCACGAACGCGCCGCGGGCGAGGTGCGCGAACACCGGTGTGCCGGCCCGGCGGACGAGCTCGAGCTGGTAGTAGGTCTCGTCGAGCGGCGCGAGGCCGGCCGCGCGCAGGCGCCCGATGGCGGCGTCGAGCGGCGCCACTGCTGCGGCGTCGGCGGCGAGCCGGTCGATGCCGGCAGCGGTCACATCGCGCAGCGCGTCGCGCAGCGCGGCGATCTCGCCGGCATCGAGCCCGGCGCCGGCCAGGCGGCCAGCCTGCGCGTCGAAGTCGGCGATGGCGCAGGTGAACGCCACCTCGAACTCGATCTTGTCGTGCAGCTCGGGGTGTTCGTGCAGGCGATCGAGGTACGCGTCGACGAGGCGGGCCGCGGTGCGTGCGTCGAGCGCAGCGGGCACGAAGGAGTTGAGCGACGCGCGCACGTCGATGTACGGGTGGCCGGCAACCTCCACGAGGAGGGGGCAGGGGCGCACGTCGCGGTACCCGTACTCGGCGCGCTGGCGGGCCCACACCTCGTCGGTGACGAGATGGCGGTAGAGGCTCGTGGCGAGGCGTCGGGGCTTGGTGCCGATGATCTCGGCCGGGTTCCAGTCGGTCATCACCGAGAGATGCGGGCGCCGGCCCAACAGCGTGAACGTGCCGTGGTCGCGTTGCGCCAGATAGCGGCGAGCGCGTGTGATGGCCGCGCCCACTTGTTCGTCGTCGACTGCCGCGGGCGCGTGGGCGGTGGCGATCGGGCGCACCTGGAGGATGTGCACGCGGTCGTCGGACGTGACCGCGAACTCGATGTCGAGCGAGTCGTGGCCCACGAGCTTCTCGATGTTCTGGACGGCCTGCAGCACCTCGGAGAGCGCCGCGGGCGCGTTCGTGAGCAGCCCGGCGTCGCGATGGACGACGATCGTGCGGGCGTCCTGGCCGCTCGTGACCGCATCGGTGCGGTGCGTGGTGTCGTCGAAGTTGATCACGTAGTAGGGCGCGAACGCCGCGTGGGTACGCGTCATCACGACGCCCGCGATGCTGACGTCCTCGAGCATCGGCTGCACGAGCACCTGGTGCTCACCGTCGCTGCTCTCGTACGAGGCGAAGACGTCGTCGACCGCGCGGCCGACGGCCTCGCTCGATCGGTGGACGCCGGCGACGCTCTCGTGACGACCGGCGTGCGATTCGAGCCAACCGTCCTCGCCGAGGGCGCTGCTGCGCACGATCAACCGTTCGCCCGGCAGCTCGCTGAGCGCCCGGGCGATGAGTTCGTCGCGCCGGTTGTGCCAGGCCTCGAGCGTGAACGTCACGAGCGGCGGAATCTCCGCGCCGTGCTCCATCGTGCGCAGGCGCTCGAGCGATTCGGCCTTCGTGCCGAGCACGAAGCGCGCGAGGTCCTGCTTGGCGTCGAGTTCGGCCCACTGCCCGTGCAGATCGACCGCGACGGCTTCCACGCCCTGGCCGATCAGATGGTTGATGAGGTCGGGCAGGCCCGCAGTGCGGGGCAGCGCGGCGGTCCGTATCGCTTCGCCGGCCGCTCGCGCCACGCGGCCGCGCATCCGCACGACGCCGGCGAACTCGGCGTCGGCGTGCATGGTGTCGAGGCCGGCCCCGACGCGGACCACGCGCGAGTCGTTCACCGAAACCTTCTCGGCGGTGTCGAGGTCGCGACGGGCGCGGCCGTCGTAGCGGCCGCGCCACGACGTGTCGACCGCGACGACGAGGTCGCCGTCGACGTGATCCAGCGCCACGGTCGCGGCGCGGCGGAACACGATGTCGGAGTAACACACGTACACATCGTGCGCTTCGTCGATCGGTGCAAGGCCGAGCGAGTGCGCAGGGCCCGTGCGTTCCCACTCGCGGTTGAGCACGACGCGCACATCGGGATACCGCTCGATCACCTCGTCGGCGCGGTAGCCGGCGACGAAGCACACGTCGCAGTCACCGAGCGCCTTGAACGCGTCGAGTTGCCAGTCGAGGACGCGATGGCCGTCGTCCACGCCCACGACCGCGGAGGGAACCGCGCCGGTGACGGCCCGTCCGGCGCCGAGTATCACGACTTGACGAACGCTCATGCCGGAACTCGCGGTCTGCGGCTGCGACGAACCGCCGGCCGCCGAGCGGCCGGCCCCGCCGCTTCTACTGCTCGGTGTCGGTGGCTTCGGCAACCGCGTGCTGCTGCGCAGCCTCGGCCGCCTTGCGACGCTTCGGCGACACCAGACGGGCGAAGCGCTGCGCGTTCGCCCGGGCCGCGACGGCAACGGCCGCCCCGACACCGGCGATCGCGCTGCCGATCATCGCGCCGGAGCCCGGATCGAGGTAGCCCAGTACGTGCACGGCAACTCCAAAGTTCTCCGCGAGACAAAGCTCCGCCGTCCCGCCCCGTTTCAGATGCCGCACTGTACCGGGATCGTCGGTCCACGACAACCGGCGCCTGGCAGTTCGGCAACGGGTTGCGCGGACCGTCACACGGCGGGCCGGCCGGTAGGCCGCCGACCGGGTTGCGGTTACAGTTGTGCGGCCCCGGGCACAGGTTCGGGGCGGCTACCCGGATGAGCCGGCCGACCCGGCGCCGGAGGCCCAGGGAGGGGCGCGTTGCAAGGCGGAAGTCGCAGCAGGGGGCCAGGGACACCCGCGCCACGCGTGGAGCACCTCGGCATCCTCGTCGTCTACGCGCTCGCACACGCCGACGACATCCGCCTGCTCGACCTGCACCTCGAGCGGATCGCCCGCCACACGCACGTGCCCTACACGCTGTTCGCGGTCGCCGTGCGACTCGACGACGAGGCGTCGCGCCACGTGCTCGACGCACCCAACGTGGTGATGTGTGACATCGCTCCCACCGAGCGGCGGGGCAGTCGGGAGCATGGTTACTATCTCGACGCCATGGTGCCGCTCGCGCTCGACCGCGGCGTCAGCCATCTCTGCACGCTCGACGTCGACTCCTTCCCGATCGACGACGCCTGGCTCCACACGTTGCTCGACCTCGCGCCACCGGAGACCGGCCTCGTCGGCGTGCTGCGCGAGGAGAACGGCGACGTCGCGCTCCCGCACCCGTCGTGCATCCTCGCTCCGCGAGCGTTCTACGAGCGCTATCACCCGAGCTTCTGGCCCGAGCCCGAACGCACCGGCGAGTTCCGGCGGTTCGTGCGCGCCACCGGCCAGCGTGCCGATACCGGCATCCGCCTCGCCTCGCTGCTGTGGAACGAGCAGTTGCCGTGGGGCAAGCTGCGCCGGACCAACGCGAGCAACCCGCACTACCTCCTGGCCGGTATCTACGGCGACGCGGTGTTCCACATGGGCGGGATCACTCGCGCCAAGGTGTTCCGCACCGACCTGGCCGGATCGAGGGTGCACAAGCTCACCCGGCCGCTCGAACACATCCCGGCACCCACCGCAAAGCTGAAGGCCGCCCGCAAGAAGCTGCTCAACCGCACCCGCCGGCGAGCCAACGCCGCGATGGCGCAACGCAACCGCACGGTGTACCTGGAGTTGCGGGAGCGCCTGCTGACCGGGCCCGAGGCGTTCATCGCCGAGTTGCGCGGCGCGGATCGAACCGCGAGTGTCGAGCGATGAGCGACTGGCGGGACAGCGTGCAGCGCCGCGCTCTCTACCGTGCCTTCGTGAAGGGCCGGGTGGAGATCGAACGCCGTCTCGGCCCCAGCAACGGTGCCAAGCGGGCGCTCGCGGTGCCGGCCCGCGGCAACCTCTCGTGGCTCGCCGCGGTCTACGGGTCCGACAAGGGCGCCACTGCGCACAGGTACGTCGACCACTACGAACGGCACCTCGGACCCCTGCGCCACCACGTGATGAGCATCCTCGAGATCGGCATCTACCGCGGCGCGTCGCTGCAGATGTGGCGCGACTACTTCCCGAACGCGGTCGTGTACGGACTCGACATCAACGACGTGAAGGTCGGCGGCGACCGAATCCACGTGCTGCGGGGCGACCAGTCCGACGAGGCGCTGCTCGCGCGCATCCGCGAGCTCGGTCCGTTCGACGTCATCATCGACGACGGCAGCCACTTCGGCAGCGACGTGCACGCCACGTTCGCAGGCCTGTTCGGCTCGTTGCAGGCCGACGGCGTGTACGTGATCGAGGACATGCACACCGCGTACCAGCCCGACTACGGAGGTGGACCGCCGGGGCATCCGTGTACCAGTGTGACGCTCGTGCAGAGTCTCGTCGACGCGGTGAACCGGGAGCACGTGGCCGAGGCGTACCCCGACGTCGCGGGGCAGTTGCCGGAGATCACCGCGTTGCACGTGTACCCGCGCATCGCGTTCATCCAGCGATCACGACGAGTGGGTTGAGCGGGAGCCTGCAGATCTGGCCATGAGCGACGACACCATCGAGGAGCGGCTCGACACGGGCCACGGCGCGCGAGCGTGTACACGCCGGGCGAGTCCAGCGTGCTCGACGGAGAGGCCCCCGAAGATCCGCTCGCGCGCTTCCCGCTGCCGGTGCTACCCGACAAGCCGCCGTCGGAGTGGCGCTACCACCGGGCCTTCGAGTTCCGCAAGGGTCTCGTGGCGCTCGCGCGCTCGTGGCACATCATCTGGGGTCTCATCGTCCGCCAGCTCCGCTCCACCTATAGCCAGCAGGTGTTCGGCCTCGCCTGGACCGTGCTCACGCCGGTCGCGCAGATGGTGCTGTTCACGGTGCTGCTCAACCACGCCAACTCGAGCGGTGTCAACACGCAGCAGCTGATCAAGACGCATGGAGTGCCGAAGCCCGTATGGCTCTACGTGGGGCTGCTCGTGTGGGGCTTCTACTCGAGCGCCGTGTCCACTGCGGGTACCTCGCTCGTCGGCAACCCGCTGCTCAACAAGGTCTACGCGCCTGCGCGAGGTGTTCCCACTCGCACAGGTCGCAACCTCCGGATTCGACGCGATCGTCTCGGGCCTGATCCTGCCGATCCTGCTGATCGCGACCTGGACGGGGCTCACATGGTCGACGCTGTGGGCCGCGGCCTTGCCCATCGTCGTCCTCACCATGTACGCCATCGCCGTCTCCCTCGTCGTCGGTGGCATCACCGTGTACGCGCGGGACCTGCGCAGTGGCCTGCCGATCCTGATGTCGCTCGGTCTCTTCATGCCCGGCGTGCTGTTCGAGGTGGGCGGCACGGTGACCCTGAAGTGCATCTACGGCGCGATCTTCCCGGTCGGAATCCTGAGTGACGCCACGCGCAAGGCGGTGCTGCTCGGTCAGTTCCCGGGTGGCCTGCCGTTCTGGATCGCCACGGCGGCGTCGTGCGTGTACCTCGTGATCGGTTACTCGCTGTTCAAGCGGATGGAGAGCGGGTTCGCTGATGTCAGTTAGCGCACCGGGCACCGTCGAGGTTCGTCACATGTGGAAGCGCTTCCGTGCCGACCGCGGCCGGAGGCTCATGCGCGACCACGTGAGCCGGGCGACGCGCCGCATCACCGGGCAGGCGGGCGCGAACCCGTGGCGCTGGGCGCTGAAGGAGATCGACTTCAAGGCCGAGCCCGGAGAGTCGATCGGCTTCATCGGCGCGAACGGTGCCGGCAAGTCGACGCTGCTCAAGATCGTGTCGGGCGTGATGTTCCCGCACACCGGGCGGGTCAATGTCGAGGGCCGCATCGGCGCGCTGCTCGAGGTGGCGTCGGGCATCCATCCTGAGCTCACGGGGCGCGAGAACGTCAACGTCTTCGGCACGCTGATCGGGCTGACGCGCGCCGAGGTGGCGCGCAAGTTCGACGAGATCGTGGCGTTCGCCGAGCTCGAAAGTGCCGTCGACCGGCAGGTGAAGTTCTATTCGAGCGGCATGCGTACGCGGCTCGGCTTCTCGATCGCCGCGTTCCTCGAGCCCGAGGTGCTCGTGGTCGACGAGGTGCTTGCAGTAGGCGACCAGTTGTTCCAGCAGAAGTGCCTCGACCGCATGCGTACGGTGCTCGAGGGCGGCGCCACGCTGCTGCTCGTGTCGCACGACCTCGCGTCGGTGGGCGCGACGGCGAGCCGGGGGATCTGGCTTTCCGAGGGTGTGCTGCGGGCCGACGGCCCGATCGACGACGTGCTCGCCGCGTACCGCCGCGAGATCGAGGAGAAGTCGGGAGCGAGCTCCGGCGTGCAGGGAGAGGTGAGCGCTCGTCTCGTCGCCACGCACGGTGTCGGTGGTGGCCGGGTGGAGACCAACGAGGACTGCACCGTCGACCTCGTGCTCAGCTCCGACCGCGAACGACCGGTGCAGCTGTATGTTGGGGTCACGCAGGGCGCGGCCACGCCGATCTTCGTGGTGAGCCGTCAGTTCGACGTGGCCGAGGGCGACACGAAGGTGTCGATCACCTTCGCACGGCTCCCGCTGCCGATGGGCAACTACTACCTCTGGTTCGGGGCGCACGACCCGATGCAGCGGACGCACAAGATCGCCTCGATCACCGAGTGGCAGCCGCTGGGCGGCATGCTCGTCGAGGGCAACACCCGCCTCGACCCCACACCCCGCGCGATCGTTCGCCTCTCACCGGTGTTCGTCGAGGCCGACTGGTCGATCGCAAGAGCGTCCTAGACCGCCACCCCATCGCCACCCCATCGCCGCTCCCACGGACCCCCAACCCTCCATCATGCGTCGTTTGGGTACCAAATAGCGGTCCCAAACGACGCATGATGCAGGGGGCGAGGCGGGTCGGCGCCCGTTTAGGGGCGGCCGCGGAGCCAGGCGACCACCTCGCGCAGCCCGGCGTCGAACGTCCACTGCGGTTGCCAGCCCAGGTCGTGGCGCGCCGCGGTGGCATCGGCCTGGCTGCGCGGCACGTCGCCCGGCCGTGGGTCCACGAACGTGGGTTGGGGCGTGTTGCCGGTGAGCTCGCCGAGGATGTCGAGCAGCTCGAGCAGGCTGTTCGTGGTGCCGGGCGCGACGTTGTACACGTGCGCGTTGCAGTCGTCAGCGGGGGCGCGCGCCGCCGCGAGGTTCGCCGACACGACGTCGGTCACATACGTGAAGTCGCGGCTCTGCGTGCCGTCGCCGTGCACCGTCGGTGACTCGCTGCGCACGAGAGCCGACGCGAAGAGCGGGATCACGGCCGCATACGTGCTGTCGGGCCGCTGCCGGGGCCCGAACACGTTGAAGTAACGCAGCGCCACGGTCTCGAGCGGAAACAGCTCGGCGAACACCCGCACGTACCATTCGGCGGCGAGCTTGCTCACCGCGTACGGCGACCGTGGCCGCAGCGGCGCGGTCTCCGGTGTGGGGATGATCTCCGCCCCTCCGTACACGCTCGACGACGACGCGAACACCACACGCCGCACCCCGGCGTCGCGTGCCGCGGTGAGCACCGTCAGCGTGCCATGCACGTTGGCCTCGTTCGAGCCGAGCGGATTCGCGAGGGAGCGGGCGACCGCGCCGTGCGCGCCGAGGTGGAACACCACCTCGCAATCCCGCACTGCGCCGGCCACGGTGTCGGCGTCGGTGATCGAGCCACGGACGAGCTCCGCGCCCCCCGGCACGTTCTCGGCCAGCCCGGTGGAGAAGTCGTCGAGCACCTTCACGTGGCCGCCGAGGGCGACGAGCGCGTCGGCGAGGTGCGAGCCGATGAACCCCGCGCCGCCCGTGACGAGCGCATTGATGGGCGCGCCCGCGGCGTCGGTCACGGTGCGAGACGGTACCGGGTCAGGCAAGCGTGGTGAGCCACGGCGCGCCGGGGAAGCGCTCGAGGATCGCGGCGGCTGTGCGCGCCTCGCCGGCGTCGAGCCGCGTGCGCCACCGGTCGGGCTGTTCCGCGGTCACGCGATTCGTGGCGTAGCCGTCGCCCGGTCGGTCGGACGCTTCGAGCTGCGCCGCGGCTTCGTCGGTCCATTCCAGTCCGAGACGGCCAGCCACGGTAGGGAAGCGATCCGCGGCGTCCGCGCACAGATCTTCGTGGCCGATGTCGACCCAGTCGGGATGGCGGCGGCGGGCGTCGTGCAGGGCATAGCCGAGCGCGCCGACCACGGCCGCGGCTCGCTCGACCGGCGGCGCGTCGGGCGGGGGCAGCTCCACGTTCCAACGCTCGCCGGCGCGGGCCCGCATCGCGCGGTATTGCGGCCCGCTCGGCGGCGTCCACCCGAAGGCGCGCCAGCTCGCGAGCACGTTCAACGGGTGCCGCGCGATCACGCCCACCGCCGCCGGCTCGCAGTGCCGCACGATCCAATCGGCGCAGAACGCCGCGTTCACCGTCTTCACGACCGCATGCGCCGCCCCGGGCACCGCGACGCGGGGTTCCGCGGCAGCGAGCGCGACCCGCAGCGCAAGCCCGGGCCTTCCGGTGCGGCGGAACGCCAGCTTGTCGTCGGCGGTCACCCGTTTCCAGGCACGCCGGGCGATGCGGTCGCGCCATGTGCCCGACGGTGCGCCGCCCGCAAGCGCGCCGTCGAAGAGCGCGGCGAGCTCGGGTGCGGCGCTCCGGGGCGCGCCGGCGTCGATCACGGGCTGGTTGAACTGGTGGCGCTTGGCGCGGAACGCGAACGGATCGGCGGTGCCGTCGGGCTCGTGCACGTAGACGGCGCCCCGCGTGTGGCCGAGCACCTGCCCGATCCATGTGGTGCCACCTCGCGGCAGACCCATGAGCAGTACCGAGCGCATGGGCCGAACGGTAGCGGCGGGGATGGAGCGGGGGGCGCTTGTAGCCTTGGCCCATGACCCCCCGCCGCCGAACGCGCCAGGTGCAGGTGGGAAGTGTGGCCGTCGGCGGTGACGCGCCAGTGAGCGTGCAGTCGATGACCACCACGAAGACCGGCGACGTCGACGCCACGTTGAGCCAGATCTACGCGCTCGCCGGTGCGGGGGCCGACATCGTGCGCTGCACGTGCAACGACGACGATGCCGCGGTGGGCCTCGCGCACATCGTGCCCCGTTCGCCGGTGCCGATCATCGCCGACATCCACTTCCAGCACCAGCTCGCGCTCGCCGCGCTCGAAGCCGGAGTGCACGGGCTACGGCTCAATCCCGGCAACATCCGCAAGCCCGAGCACATCAAGGCCGTCGCCGTCGCCGCGCAGGAGCGCGGCATCCCGATCCGCATCGGCGTGAACGGCGGCTCGCTCGACCCTGACATTGCCAAGCAGCACGGCGGGGCCACACCCGAGGCGCTCGTGGCGAGCGCGGTGCGCGAGCTCGACTACTTCCGCGAGGTCGGTTTCGACGACGTGAAGATCTCGGTGAAGGCGTCGAGCGTGCCGCTGATGATCGACGCGTACCGGCTGCTCGCCGACACCGTCGACCACCCCCTGCACCTCGGCGTCACCGAGGCCGGGCCACCGCCGAACGGGCTGATCAAGTCGGTGGCCGGTATCGCCACGCTGCTCGCCGAGGGCATCGGCGACACGATCCGCTTCTCGCTCACGGCCGATCCGGTGGAGGAGGCCAAGGCGGGCAAGACGTTGCTGGAGGTGCTCGGCCTGCGCGAGCGCAAGGGCCTCGACCTGATCGCGTGCCCGTCGTGCGGGCGGGCCGAGGTTGACGTGATCGCGGTCGCCGCGGCCGCGCAGGCTGCACTCGAGGCGCGCAAGATCCCGTTGCAGGTGGCGGTGATGGGCTGCGTGGTGAACGGCCCGGGCGAGGCGAAGGAGGCCGATCTCGGCATCGCCGGCGGGCGCGGCAAGGGCCACTTGTTCGTGCGGGGGAAGGTGGTGCGCGTGGTGCCCGAGGCCGAGATGGTCGAGGCGCTCGTGTCCGAGGCCGAGGCGATCGTGCGCGAGGGCATCGAGGCGCGCCAGGCGGCTGCCGACGAGAACGCCGAGGCGATCGCTGCGGCGACGCGGGAGGAACTGCTGCAGATCCAGGGCCTCGACGCGAACCACACCTCCGAACGCATCGCGCGGATCGAACAGATCGAGCGCTCAGCCAACTAAACCCTCGACCATGCGTCGTTTGGGTACCAAATAGCGGTCCCAAACGACGCATGATGGAAGGTGGGGGTTCAGCGGCGGTGGGGGCGCGGTTCAGCGGCGGTGAGCGACGTCGTCGATCGCCGCGAGGAGCGGGGCCGCGAAGCTGCCGCGCGCGCAGGCGATGTGGCCGTCGTCGAGCTCGTGCACCGTGCACCCGCGAATCGAATCGGCCATCATGCGTTGTAGCCGGGGCGCCACCGCGGTGTCGCCCGTGGTGAGGACCACCGAGGTGGGCACGTCGACGTCGCCGATCCACGACGCGTGATACGTGCCAAGCGAGTGACCCGCCTCCATCAGCATCCGCCAGTCGTGGCGGCGGAACTCGCGCGCGGCCCAGTTCGGCAGCGTGCCCGGACCGGTGGAACGGGCGAGGATCGGCCGGACGCCCGGCGGCAGGAGTGGCATGTGCGTGGCGAGCTCGCCGAGCCGGGTGGTGCCGACCGCGGCCGCCATCATCGACGTGAACACCACGCGTTCACGCACGCCGGGAATGAAGCCTGCGGCTGTCGCACCGAGCACGAGGCCCGAGCACAGCTCGCGGTGGCGGTGCCAGAGCAGTTGCGCGATCGGGCCGCCCATCGAGTAGCCGACCGCGATCGCCTCGTCCACGCCGAGCTCGCGGCAGAGCACCGCGACATCGTCGGCGCAGTCGGTGAGACGGAAACGGCGGCGCGTGCGCAGCCCGCGCGCATGACCGCGGTGGTCGGGCGCGAGCACGTGGTAGTGCTCGCCGAGCGTGTCGAACACCTGGTACCAGTTGAGCGCGCCGCTCGCCATCCACCCGTGGAGCAACACGACGGTGGGTGCGCCGGGCGGGCCGTCGACCTCGCGCACGAACGTGCGGCCGCGGTCGGGGAGCGTCACGAAGCGACCGTGGGGCAGCTGAGGGGCAAGGGCAGCTACCGGCGAGTGGAGCGCGGCCATGAACTGCACGGTACCGTCATACCCAGGTACGAGTCACGTATTGCGCACTGCGCTGTGGCAGTCGCCACGACTCGTGACCGGCTGACAGCGCGGCCGCGCCGTCAGGCGATGCGCTCGAGCGTGTAGCAGTCGACGCGGTAGGGGAGCGAGAGCGCGGTGCGCCCGGCCGTGTCGGGGTGCGTGGCGAGGATCGCGCGCACCTCGTCGAGCACCGCCTCCTGGTCGGCTGCATCGAGCACGGCCACGTGGCTCACACCCTTGATGCGCTCGACGACGAGCTCAGGAGTCATCGGCTGTTCGTGATGGAACTCCGCGGTGTGCACCGCCCCGAAGCCAGGCGCGCCGGTGAGCGAATCCTCACGGCGCTGTTGCGAATCCGACGTGGCGACGTGGTCATGGTTGCGCCACGGCGCATGCTTCTCCACACGGTCCATCACACCCCACACGGCGTTCACCCACTCGTGCGACCGGTCGCGGGCATTCCACACCAACGCGACGTGCCCGCCGACGCGCAGGACGCGCCGCAACTCGGCGAGGGCCCGCTCGGCGTCGAACCAGTGGAATGCCTGCGCGATCGTCACGCCGTCGAGCGACGACGGCGCGATCGGCAGCGCCTCCGCGACGGCGCTCGCGCACGGCACGCCGGGCAGCACGGCGCGCAGTTGCGCGCGCATGCCCGCTACCGGTTCGAGCGCGACGAGCGAGCATCCCGTGGGTTGCAGCAGCGCGGTGAGGATGCCGGTGCCCGCCGCGAGATCTACGCAGCGCGCACCGGGCGCGAGGCCGAGACCGTCGATGATCCACTGCACCGCGTCGGGCGGGTACGACGGGCGCGACCGCTGGTAGACCGCGGCTTCCTTGTCGAACCCGGCCGCCGCAACCGCGTGTACCGCCATCGCGCGCCACCGTATCGCCGCTCGGACCGCTGATATCGTTCGGCCGATGATCGTCCTGCTCCTCACGAGCAAGAACGAATCCGAGATGCTCACCTGGAACCTGGCGCACCATCTCGAGTACGGAATCGACCACGTTGCCGTCGCCGACAACGGCAGCACCGATGACACCCAGGACGTCATCGCCCGCTTCGGCAACGCCACGAGCACTGTCGTCTTCGACGATTTCCACGCGCGCCAGGCCGCGCGGATGCGGCTGCTCGACCAGCTGCGTGCGCGCCACACCGTGGATTGGGTCGGCGTCTCCGATACCGACGAGTTCTGGTTCGCGTCCGGCCTGCACATGGCCGACCTGCTCGCCGACGTGCCGCCCGAGGTCGTCGCGGTCAACTTCGACGCAAAGCTGTTCCTGCCGACCGCGCTCGACGCGCCCGACGGGCCCGTGATGTCGCGCCGGCACCATCGCACGGCGTCGAACGACAGCCCGCTGCACACGAGCTACAGCGCGGGCAAGACCTTCTATCGCGGCGCGTGGTTGCGCAAGATCACCGACGAGCATCTCAACCGTGAGCTTTGGACGGACCGATACCGCCACGAGGTGGCGGCGGTGCACCACTACATGGTCAAGGACGAGGACTACTTCGTGCAGAAGGTCAGCCGGCTCGCCTCGTGGGTCCAGGACGAGCGGGGACCGATCGCGCGCCGGTTGCGGCGCCGCCGTGGTGTGCCTGCCGATCCCCGATCACTCGAGCTTCCGTCGTGGTCGTCGTGGTTCAAAAAGGAGTGGTGGCGCGTCTACCAGGAGGGCGGCGAGGAGGGGGTGCGGCGCTACTACCGCGAGCGTTACACGCTCGGCGCGGATGCGCTGGCCGAGCACGTGGCACGGGGCGAGATCGTGCGCGACGACTCCTTCGCCGACTATGTGGCCGAGCGCAGCGAACGGGACTGGCGCTCCGCGTACGGTTGATCCACCGCGAGTCGACCGCGGATCGCCCGCACTCACCGACTGGCGATGAGCGCGGTGGTCTCCTCCAGCGTCAGGGGGCGGCCGAGCTCGTCCTCGCGGGCTCGGAACGTGCCGATCGCGCGCCACATGGCTTGCGGCTCGAAGCGGTGTTCCTCGGGGGTCCACGTCGACCGGGCCGTGCCGTCGAGGTCGCCTCCGTACACGTGGAGCGCGACGCAGGGCACCGACATGGTGTTCGCAACCGCGTGGATCGCGTCGGAACCGAGGGTGAACACCTCACCGGTTTCGATCCGTCGCGCGCCTGCCTCCGACAGCGCTGGATCGTCGCGCCGGAAGAGTCGGTTGTCCTCGCGGCCGCGGTACACGCCGACGACCGCCCACATGCGGTGATCGTGCGGCGGCACCTTGATGCCGGCGGGCCAGACGATGCGCTGCACGGTGAGAGCCGGCGAAGAAAACAAGACAGTGATGCCGCAGCGGTCCTCTTCACCGAGAGCCTGTTCGACGCGTTCCGGTTCGCGCACGAGGCCGGCGAGCACGGTGGCGACGGCGCCAGGATCGTCGCCCGCGGCGCGGATCGTCTCGACGATGTCTTCGGCGCCGCCATGCAGCGCAGCTGGATTCCGATTCTCGCTCACGGCACTGTCTCCCTTTCTTCGCGCTCCTGTCGACACGGCTCGGCCTGCCCGACGAGCCCTCGTGGTAGGCGTGATGGTCGACCATCACGCCCGAGGTGTCGCGAGCCTACGGCCGCGCGTCACACCACTCCAGCGCCCTCGACAGGGCGCTACGCGGTGGCGTCGAACGCCTCGATGTACGGCGCGAATCGCTCCCGCACAATGGCCGCGTCGATGCCGAAGTCTTCGAGTGCATATACGTGCGAGCCGTGCGAGCCGGGCTCGTGGCGACCCGCCCACTGCGACACCGCTTGTCGCGACGCGCTCGACATCTCGATACCGACGCGCGCGTACGCGCGCTCGAGCGCGCCGACCGGATCGGTCTGGAGCTCGCCGAACGCGACGTCGGCGAAACGTTCGTCGCCGACACGCGCGCGGAAATCCATCGCGCGCCGCACCGCAACCCACCACCGCTGCGTCATCTCCTCGCCGAGTGTCGCGGCGTCGTCGCGGTCGCTGCTCCAGCTGCGCGTGTAGTGCACGAGGCTGCACACCGAGCCGAGCACCTTCGCGGGATCGCGATGACTCCACAGAAACCGGGCGTCGGGATAGGCATCGAGGAGCGCGTCGAGGGCGAACATGTGCACCGGCGTCTTCAGGTGCCAGAGGCGCGGCGGGCAGTGCCACTGCAACAACCGGAGCGCGCGGCGGTGATACGCGTACGTGCCGCGCATGTCGCAGTCGACGACCCATTCCATGTACGACGGCACGTGCGCCGAACCGTCGAAGTGCACGGTGCGGAAGCTCATGCCCATGAGGTCCTGGCACTCCGTGGCCGTGGTGGCCTCCGAGTGGTACATCGTCTGCATGAGCGGGAACATCTCGTTCATCATCGCCAGGCCCGCTTCGGTGGCCGCGATGCGCGGGTCGGTGTGCTCGGTGGCGGTCTCCGGGGGCGGCACCGGCGCGCCCGACTCCCACAGCCGCAGCGACCGGAACTGCGGATCGGCCGCCACGAGCTGGCTCAGCGCCGTGGTGCCGGTGCGCGGCAGCCCGATCACGAACACCGGCCCATCGATCTGCTGCTCGTCGATCTCGGGATGCGCGCGGTAGGTGTCCTCGATGCCGAGGCGCGCCACGAGGTGCGACACCAGCCGGATGTGCTGCATCATCTCGCCGGCCTCGGTGAGATCGGCCTCGCGGTTCAACGTGTGCACGAGGCGCTCCAGGCCCTCGCGATGGTGGCCGTCGCCGAAGTCGTCGAGCCCGGCCTCGGCGCGCGCCGCGTCCTCGAGCGCGTCGGCGGCGAGCGTCATCGCACGAAGCGCCGGCTCACCGCGCGCCGGCGAGCATCGAGCACTGCGGCCCGCTCGTGGCGCGAGAGCCGTCGCGTCGTGGCGGGCAGCGCGTCGGCCACATGCCCGAACGGCACGACGCGTGCGGTCGGCACCGGTGCCGTCTCGGTGCGCACGCAGCGCAGGATCACCGGACCCCCGCTGTGGCCGGCGGTGTCGAGCCAGTTCGCGACGCCGGGATCGTGGTGCGCGATCACGACGCGCACGATGCCGTCGTCGTCGACGACCGCCTGATGGCCGTTGAGGCTCGACTGGTGGCGCGCGTAGTCGATCGTCTCCCACCAAGGGTTTCCGATCGAATAGCTCCAGTAGAGACCCTCGGGCGGCTCGACCTCCACCACGAGCGCCTCGCCGCTGTCGAGCTGCCACGATCCCATCACCGGTCGGTTCTCGGCCGCGGCGCCCATCGCGGTGCCGTCGAACGGCGGGTTGAACGTGTTCGGTCGTTCGGGTCGCGCGAACTGCAAGAAGAAATCAAGGTTCGCCTCCACGAAGTCACCGATCGCCACGAGCTGGCGAGCCATCGCGGCGCGCGGGTCGTCGGCGTCGCCGCCGCGGGCCGTTCCCGGCGACGGCGCGCCCGCGATCTGTTCGATCGACAGCGACGATGCCACCTCGGTGTCCCAGTCGTAGAAGAAGTGCCGGATCACGAGGGCGGTCGCGTCGTCGGCGACCTTCATCCAATTCCCGGGCCGTTCGTCGGGGGAGAGCACGATCTCGAAATTGCCGTCGCCGTCAATCTCGATCTCGTGCCCGTCGAGCAGCACGTTGGCGGTGCTCGCCATTCCCGCCATTGTCTGCAGCCCCACGTACCGCGCCGTGCCGCGATTGCCCCACACACGGTATGACGCGCCGCCCCGCAGGCCCGCGCCCATGTAGATGCAGTCGGGGCAGTCCATGCCCCACTTGAACACCGCATCGGTGTTCGACGGCCGGATCGCGAGCACCGCGCCCGAATCCCGTCGCAGCGCCTCGTCGATGCCGGTCCAGAGCAGGACGAGCAGGTGCTTGAACCCGGCCGCGAGATCGGCCGGGTTGCGCGGCACATCGTCGGACCGCACCGTCGCCGACACCGCTTCGAGCTTGCCGAGGAGGTGCGCCCATGCCGTACCCGACTCGAGGTCGGCGGCGGTGGCGTCGCCGGCGCGCGCCGCCTCACGAAGCGACGACGGCATCCACGCCGGGCTGACGAAGCGATCACTCATCGGTGGCGCGATGTTCCCACGCGGTCCGGCCCGTGCGCACCCGGGCGTGTTTATCATCGGCGCGATGCCGGACGCGCGCCTCGTGCTCATCATCGGTTCGCCCCGTTCGGGCACCACCTGGCTGCAGACGATGCTCGGCGCGCATCCGGAGGTTGCGACGCCCCAGGAGACCGACCTGTTCCGCGTGTATCTCCAACCGCTCGCCGAGGCGTGGGACCATCAAGTGGAGCTGCTGCAGGACACGAGCGACGACCGCCGGCGCAAGGGACTCCCCACAGTGCTCGACGCCGAGCAGTTCCGTCACCTCGGCCGCAACTTCGTGGAGACGATGATCGACACCGTGCGCGGGCACAAGCCCGGAGCGACGGTGGTGGTCGAGAAGAGCCCCGGGCACAGTCTCGCCACCGAGGTGGTGCGCAGGTTCTGGCCCGACGCGAGCTTCATCCACATGATTCGCGACGGCCGCGACGTGGCGGCGTCGCTCATGGCCGCGTCGCGAACGTTCGGTGCGGGGTTCGCGCCCGGCGAGGTCACGCAGGCGGCGCGCATGTGGCGGTCCCGGCTCGAAGCGGCGCGCTCGGCGCTCGACGCGCCCGGTGGCTACGTCGAGGTTCGCTACGAGGACCTGCACCGCGACGGCGCACCGGTGCTCCAGGGCGCGTTCGCGGCGTGTGGGCTCGACGTGCCGCTCGAGGAGTGCGCGGCCACCGTCGAGCGCTTCGCCTTCGCGGCGATGGCCGAGGCGGGCGCGGTGGCGTCGTCGATCATCACGGGCGGCGAGTTCGCCGGCGACGAGCGCAGCCGGGTGGAGCCGGACGGCTTCTTCCGCAAGGGTGCGGTGGGCGGCTGGCGCGACGAATGGCAGTTCGCCGAGCGTCACGACTTCGACGCCGCGGCCGGCGACCGGCTGATCGAGCTCGGCTACGAGCCCGATCACCGCTGGGTCGGCTCGGGCCGGGTACGGCGCGACCGGGTCGCCGGCGCCCGTAGGTACACCGCGAAGCGGCTCCGCAACCTCGCCGCCCGCCTCGACCGCTAACCCGCGCATACCCCGCGCCTAACCCGCGCCTAACCCGCGCATGCGTCGTTTGGGACCGCTATTTGGTACCCAAACGACGCATGGTCGGGGGCTGTCCGAGGGTTCTGGTGTGCTTGCGAGCATGAATGTTGCACGAGAGCGAGCGTTGTCTGCCATGGCTGCGTGCCAGCACGGCGTCGTCACCCGGGACCAGCTGCTGCACGAGCTGGCGCTGTCGCCGAACAGCATCAAGAGGCTCGTCGACCAGCACCGCTTACGGGTGCTCAGGCAGGGCGTCTATGCCGTTGGTGGGGCGCCGATCGAGCTTCCCGGTGCCTTGTTCGCCGCGAGCGCCGGTCGGCGGCTGTCGAGTGTGTCGCATCGCTCGTCGGCGTGGCTGTGGCGGCTGCCGGGGCGAGCGTCCGTAGTGGAGGTCGCCAGTCCGCGATGGCGGCGCGCCCGCGGCAGCGATGTCGCCGGCTTCGAGCTGTGCGTGCACGAATCGTTCCATCTGTCGGAGCGCGACGTCGTCGAGATCGACGGCATCCCGCGCACTCGGGTCGCGCGGACGCTCATCGACCTGGGCACCTCCGTCGCCCTCGGCCACATCGAGCTCGAAGTGCTCGTGTTGGCGATGCAGGACGCGGTCCGGCGCGGTCTCACCGATCTCGAGCAGCTCGAGCGCACCTACGAGCGCCTCGCGCCAGAGTTCCGGATCGGTGCCCGGGCCGCGCGGCGCGCGCTCGACCAGTTCCAGCCCGCGCTGAGCCAGACGGAGAGTCCGCCCGAGATCCTCGTCGGTCGCGCACTCCTCGCGGCCGGCTACGAGATCGTGCCGCAGTACGAGCTCAGCCTGAGTCCCACCTGGACGGTGCGCCTCGACTTCTACCTGTCCGAGTTTCACCGTGCCGTCGAGGTGAACCCGTTCTCGACCCACGGCGGTGTCCGCCAGCATCAGTACGACATCGCGCGCGCCCTGCGCATACGGACGCTCCACGGCAT
The DNA here is from genome assembly GCA_963716525.1 of uncultured Actinomycetes bacterium. GTDB lineage: Bacteria > Actinomycetota > Acidimicrobiia > IMCC26256 > PALSA-610 > JBBREP01. Next base: position 4,057,847 of record OY970315.1, on the reverse strand, counting down.
CGACATCTCCGCCGTGGGCGACGAGGAGATCGCCCGCGGATGCCCCGAGCTGCTCGCGCTCCTCGCGACCTTGCGCCGCGAAGCGGCCTAGCAGGACATAGCGCGGCCTAGCCACCCCCGCGCATGCGTCGTTTGGGACCGCTATTTGGTACCCAAACGACGCATGGTCAGTGCTTGCGGAGGATGACCCGGTGGAGGGGGGGCGCGTCGCGGGCGAGCTCGACCGTCGCCATGGCGGCGAGCTCGTTGCCCACGTCGATGCGGGTATCGCGCCGCCACACCACGAACCGCCCCTGCTCGCAGCGCAGGTTCCACTGGTGCAGACCGAGGTACTTCTCCTCCTCGGCCTCGTCGGGTGCGTGCTCCAGCATCACCGCGCCGCCGGGCTTCACGATCCGCACCATCTCGCGGATGGCGAGCAGCGGGTCGTAACTGTGGTCGAGCGTGTTGCGGGCGTAGGCGAGGTCGAACACGTTCTCACCGAACTTCTCCGACAGCTTCTCGGAGTTGCACTGCTCGGTCCACACCGGCGGTGCCAGCTCCGCCCGTTCGAGCACGCCCCGGTACTCGTCGCCGAGCACGTCGACCGCGCGGTTCTCGACGGTGTAGCCGGAAAGCTTCTTGCCGACGCACGTGATGGGCCCCGCGCCCACGTCGATCACCTTGATCGTCGAGCCGGCCGGCGCCATCGCGGTGGCGAGCTCGGCGAGCGGCGCGTAGAGCGGTTGGTCGGGATCGAAGCGGTCGGTGAGCTGCTTCCAGGTCTTGACCGCGCGCTCCCAGTGGCGCACCTCGCCGGCGAGCGCGCTCTTCCACGCGTCCTCCACCGGCCGGCGCGTGCGCCGGCGCCGTTCGACCTCGTTGAGGAGCTTGATGCCCCGTGTCGCCAGGCTCATAGGGTGCAGGAGGTTATCGAAGGGCGTCCTACAGCGTTGTAGAGCGACGCGCCACGAGGCTCCTCGCGCGAGCGGTCAGTCAGACCCGATGATCATGCCGGCGGCCACCGTTTCGTTCGTGCCCTCGTCGACGAGGATGAACGAGCCGGTGCTCTGGTTGCGCCGGTACTCGTCGACGAACAGCGGCTGGGTGGTGCGCAGCTTCACGCGGCCGATGTCGTTCAGCCGCAGCTGCGGGCACGACTCGTCGCGCGAGAGCGTGTTGACATCGAGCCGGTAGAGCAGGTCGACCACCTTCGCCCGGGCCCACCGCGTGGTGTGCTTGATCGCGTACACGCGGTCGCGCTCGAGCGTGCGCTCGGGGCTGAACCAGCAGATCTGGGCTTGGACGTCCTGGGTGACGGCCGGCTGGTTGTTCGTGCGGCACAGCATGTCGCCCCGGCTGATGTCGATCTGGTCGCGCAGGCGGATCGTGACCGCGCTGGGCGGGAACGCCTCGTCGATCGGCTCGCCGAACCGGTCGATCGCCTCGATGGTGGTGGTGAAGCCCGACGGCAGTACCACGACCTCGTCGCCGGGCCGGAAGATGCCGCCGGCAACCACGCCCGCGTAGCCGCGGTAGTCGTGATGATCGTGGCTCATCGGCCGGATCACGAGCTGCACCGGGAACCGCGGGTCGATGAGGTTGCGGTCGGAGGCGATGTACACGTGCTCGAGGTGGTGCAGCAACGTGGGGCCGTCGTACCACGGGGTGTTGTCGGAGTGGCTGGTGACGTTGTCGCCGAGCAGCGCGGAGACAGGGATGAACGTGAGGTCGTCGATGTCGAGCTTGGCCGCGAAGTCGGTGAACTCGGCGCAGATCGACTCGAAGCGACGCTCGTCGTAGTCGACGAGATCGAGCTTGTTCACGCACAGCACGAGGTGCTTCACCTGCAGCAGCGACGCGATCACCGCGTGGCGGCGGCTCTGCTCGACGACGCCGTTGCGCGCGTCCACGAGCACGAGCGCGAGGTCGGCCGTCGACGCGCCCGTCACCATGTTGCGCGTGTACTGGATGTGGCCGGGGGTGTCGGCGATGATGAACTTGCGGCGCGGCGTGGCGAAGTAGCGGTAGGCGACATCGATCGTGATGCCCTGTTCCCGCTCGGCGCGCAGGCCGTCGGTGAGCAGCGCGAGGTTCGTGTAGTCGAACCCGCGGTCGCGCGACGACCGCTCGACGCTCTCGAGCTGGTCCTCGAAGATCGCCTTGGTCTCGAGCAAGAGGCGCCCGATCAGCGTGCTCTTACCGTCGTCGACGGAGCCGGCGGTGGCGAAGCGGAGCATCTCCATGGCTAGAAGTACCCCTCCTTCTTGCGGTCTGCAGCTTGACGGTCAGTCCTCGAAGGCGGGGTGGCGTGATGCTGGCGCATCAGAAGTAGCCCTCCTTCTTGCGGTCTTCCATTGCCGCTTCGGTGAACTTGTCGTCGGCGCGGGTGGCGCCGCGTTCGGTGATCCGCGACGCCGCGACCTCGACGATGATCTCCTCGGCCGTGGCAGCAGGTGACTCGACTGCACCCGTGCACGTGAGGTCGCCGACGGTGCGGTAGCGCACCGTCATCTCCACGACCTCTTCGTCGGGCAGCATCGGGATGATCGGCGACTCCGAGAGCCACATGCCGTCGCGGCGGAACACGCGCCGGCGGTGCGCGAAGTAGATCGACGGGATCGGCACCGGCTCCGACGCGATGTACTGCCAGATGTCCATCTCGGTCCAGTTGGAGATGGGGAACACGCGGATGTGCTCACCCTTGCGGTGCCGGCCGTTGTAGAGCGACCACAGCTCGGGCCGCTGCGTCTTCGGGTCCCACTGGCCGAACTCGTCGCGGAAGCTGAACACCCGCTCCTTGGCGCGGGCCTTCTCCTCGTCGCGCCGGCCACCGCCGAACACCGAGTCGAACTGGTGCTCGGTGATGGCGTCGAGCAGCGTGGTGGTCTGCAGCCGGTTGCGGCTCGCCCGCGGTCCGGTCTCCTCGACGACGCGACCCTTGTCGATCGACTCCTGCACGCTCGCCACGACGAGCCGCACGCCGTACGTGCCGATGACCTCGTCGCGGTAGCTGATCACCTCGTCGAAGTTGTGGCCGGTGTCGACGTGCATCACCGGGAACGGGATGCGTGCCGGCTTGAACGCCTTCCACGCGAGGTGCAGCATCACCGCGGAGTCCTTGCCGCCGGAGAAGAGCAGCACGGGCCGCTCGAACTCGGCCGCCACCTCGCGCATGATGTGGACGGACTCGGCCTCGAGCGCCTGGAGATGCGACAGCTGGGTGTGCACGGCGGTCCTCTGCACCCGGTCAGCGGGCTCGTGGGGGCGTGGGGGAAGGCTGGAGAGCGCGGTCATGGTAGTTCGATGGTCCCGTTCAGATTGCCGCGAAGCGGACACCGGCCGGTGCGTGGCGCCTTCTGATCGGCAGCCCGGCGGCCGCGTCGCACGCGACCCCCGGCGGCCGGGCTCGTGCGGGCGTGGGGGCGTGGGGGGAGGCTGGAGAGCGCGGTCATGGTAGTTCGATGGTCCCGTTCAGATTGCCGCGAAGCGGACACCCGAGCGGTGCGCGGCACCTTCTGATCGGCAGCCCGGCGCCCGCGCTGAACGCGACACTCGATCGCCGGGCTCGCACGGCGCGATCCGTGCCTCGCGGTGACCGCTGCGCCGCGGGCCGGCCGGTATCGTGCGGCGCAACGCAGCGGCCCGCGAGCAGCGCGATCTCGTTCCGGTTCATGTCAGAGGAAATGGTCCCCATGGCTGCCCACGCGGGCTTCGCTGTCACACGAGTGCGCCATGGCTGACCGACCGCTGTGCTCGGTACTGATTCCGGCCTTCAACGTCGAGCGGTACATCGGTGAGGCGGTCGAATCGGCACTGGCGCAGACGTACCGGCCGCTCGAGGTCGTCATCGTGAACGACGGCTCCACTGACGGCACGCACGACGCGGTCGCTCCGTATCTGTCCGAACCGGAGGTCGTCTACGTGGAGCAGGCCAACCGCGGTCTCGCCGGTGCGCGCAACAGCGGTCTGGCCGCGTCGCGCGGCGCACTCGTGGCGCTGCTCGACGGCGACGACGTGTGGATGCCCGACCGGCTCGATCGTTGTATCGCCAAGCTGCTCGACGAACCGTCGCTCGGCTGGGTGACGTCGGACACCTACCTGCTCGAGCACGGTGTCCGCACCGATCGCCGGTACTACGACTATGCCGACGGCACGATCGCACCCGACCACCAACTCGACGAGATCGCCCGGCGCAACTTCATCTTCGTGGGCGCGGTGATCAGGCGCGTGCTCTTCGACCGCTACGGCGCGTTCGACGAATCGCAACGCCGCGCCGAGGACTACGACCTCTGGATCCGGTTCATGCTCGGTGGCGAGCGCGTCGGCTTCGTCGAGGACGCGCTCGGTTGGTACCGCCTGCGGTCCGACAGCCTCAGCTCGAACTCCGTCGCCCAGTGGGAGGCGCACCTCGACGTGCTCGAGCGTCACCTGCCGGCACTGGAAGCCCAGGGTGCGCATGGTGATGCGGTCGCGTGCTCCGCGCTCGTGCGCCGCCTGTCGCAACGCGGTGACCGGCGCGGTGCGGCCCAGTTCGCGGCGGATGGCCGTGCGCGGACCGGACCTCTCGTTGCTGAAGCGCGCGCGACTCGGCGCGCGCGTCGGTCTCACCGTGCTGCGCGGCCCGCGTTAGGTCAGGGTTCGGGCCAGCCGTGCAAGCCACATTCGGTCTTGCCGGTGCCCGACCAGCGCCCTGCACGCGCGTCCTCGCCGTCCCGCACCGGCCGCGTGCACGGCCAGCAGCCGATCGACGGGTAGCCCCGGCGCTTCAACGGATGCTCGTCCAGCTCGTGGTCGGCGACGTAGCCCTCAACGTCCAGATCGGTCCACGACGCGAGCGGGTTCACCTTCACCACGCCGCGGCCGAGGTCGAGGTGCACGATCGGCGACTTGGCGCGGGTGGGCGCCTCGCTGCGGCGCAGCCCCGTGATCCACGCCTCGCGGCCTTCGAGCGCGCGGGCGAGCGGCTCGACCTTGCGGATCGCGCAGCACTCGTTCTGATCGACCTGCCAGAGATCGTCGGGCTCCGCGAGCGGCTGCATGACGGTGAGGTTGAGGTCGTAGCGATCGCGGACCCGTTCCACGTACCAGAGCGTCTCGGCGAAATGGAACTGCGTGTCGAGGAACACCACTTCGATCTCGGGCACCTCGCGCACCGCCACGTCGACGAGCACGGAGTCCTGGAAGCTCGCGGCCACGAAGATGCCGGTGCCGTAGCGTTCCCACGCCCAGCGGATCGCGGCGGCGGCCGGCTTGTGCTCGAGCTCCGCGGACACGCGTGCGAGCTCCTCGAGATCGACGTCGGACCGGGGGACGGCCAGACCGGTGGCGGAGGTGAGCGTGCTCGACGCGGCCATCACGTCGCGCACTCGCTCTCGCCGATCTCCTTGACGTAGGGGCCGGTCTCGCCGTAGTCGACATAGAACTCGGGGCTCACCTCGGGTTCGGGGAACTCGTCGAGCTCGCGGAGGGCCGAACCCACTCCGGCCGCGCCGCCGCTGCGCTCCAGCCAACCACTGAACGCCTCACCTGCGTTGCGCTCGTCGGCGAAGCGCCGGACGACGCGCACGACGGCCTCCGGCGCGTTCCTGGCCGGGAGCTTGGTGGCCTTGTCGCCGAACTCCACCTGCTCGTCGCCGAGATGGCCGCCGAGCAGCATCTGGTAGCCGGGCGCGGCCTGGCCGTGCGCTCGCCGTTCCAGGCCGAAGAAGCCGATGTCGGAGATGTGGTGCTGGCCGCAGCTGTTCGTGCAGCCGCTGATGTTGACGCGCACGCCGCCGACGTCGGACAGACCCGCGTCCTCGAGCGCCTCGCCGATCGCCGAGGCGAGCCCACGCGACTGGGTGACCGCGAGGTTGCACGTGTCGGCGCCGGGGCAGGCCACCACGTCGCGGCGAGCTCGGCGCCCGGACGGGCCATGCCGATTGCGTCGAGGCGTTCGTAGAGCGCGGCGCAGGTCGCCTTCGGTGAGGTCGCGGAACGCGAAGTTCTGGCGACTCGTGATGCGCACATCGAGGTTGAAGTCGCGCTGGATCTCGGCGAGCCCGTCGAACTGCTCGGTGGTGATGTCGCCGAGCTCGCATGACGCGTACGCGCTCACCGTGCCGTTCGCCACACCGCGCACCACGTTGGCTTCGGCCCAGCGCTCGTAGGGGTCGCGCGCGGCAGGCGCACCACCGTCTCGCCGCCCGGTGTGCCGCTGACCGGACCGGCGCCGGTGCCGGCGGGCGCATCGCCGCGCTCGCGCACCGTCTGCGGCACCCCGCCGGGCCAGCTGACCGAGCCGCGCAGGAACTTGCGCTCCTTGAAGATGCGCTCACGGAGCTCGTCGATGCCCATCGTGTCGACGAGCCACTTCATGCGGGCGCGCAGCTTGTTGTCGCGGTTGCCGTAGTGGTCGAACGTGCGCAGGCACGCCTCGATCGTGGGCATCAGGTCGTCTCGGCTCGTGAACTCCTCGAGCGCGAGCGCCGGGTGCGGGTTGGCGCCGAGCCCGCCGGCGATCACGACCTTGAACCCGGCTTCGACGGTGCCGTCGTCGTGCGTGCGGTTCACCGCGATCACGCCGACGTCGTTGAACATCGCCTGGCCGCAGTCGGTGGCGCAGCCCGAGAAGTTGATCTTGAACTTGCGGGGTAACCGCTGCGCGTACGGGTGGCGCAACAACGTGCGCGCCGCCGCCTCGGCCCACGGCGAGATGTCGAGCACCTCGTGCGGGCACGCGCCGGCGAGATGGCAGCCGACGACGTTGCGCACCGTGTCGCCGCACGCCTCGCGGGTGGTGAGACCGCAGCTCGCGAGCAGGCGCACCACTTCAGGCGTCTTCTCGAGCTCGACGAAGTGGAACTGCACGTTCTGGCGCGTGGTGAGGTGGCCCCAACCGCGGCTGAAGTGCTCGGAGACGAAGCCGAGCACCTCGAGCTGTTCGGGCGTGACCTTGCCGTACGGCACCTTGACCCGGACCATCTGGTTGTGGCCGCCCTGGCGCTGGCCGTAGATGCCGTTGTTCAGGCGGAAGACGCGAAAGACGTCCTCGTCGACGTCGCCCGCGAGGTACTCGGCGACGGTCTGCTCGTAGCGGTCGAGCTCCTCGGCGATGTCGGGGGGCAGGCTTCGGGTCTGTAGCTCACGCACGTCGATGGCCACGCGCGCCTCCTCGATCGAGGTCGGTACGGAAAGAAAGGGAGCAGTGCCGCCGAGCCGTTACGGCTCAGCGGGAAGCGATTTCAGGGCGACAGAGCTCGTCGCGGACCTCGTGCGGTGTGCGGCCCATCGCGATCGACGGTGCCCCGGTCACACGCAGCACGTGGCTCATGCGGGGCACGGTACTCCGGTCGGGCCCGAAATGCCACCTCTTTGGTCAGGAATTTTTCTGACTGTATGAGTCAGCTTTCAGGGGGCCCGCCCGTGTCTAGCCTCCGGGCCCTATGCGGATGTCCGAGCTGTTCCTGCGCACGCTGCGCGACGACCCGGCCGACGCCGACGTCGACAGCCACCGCCTGCTCGTGCGGGCCGGCTACATCCGCAAGGTGGCGGCGGGGATCTACTCGTGGCTGCCGCTCGGCCGGCGTGTGTTGCGCAAGGTGGAGGGCATCGTCCGGGAGGAGATGGACGCGGTAGGCGCCCAGGAGGTGATCCTGCCGATCCCGCAGCCGCTCGAGCTCTGGCAACGCAGCGGGCGCGACAAGGCGTACGGCCCCACGATGTTCCGGTTCGAGGACCGCAAGGAGACCGGCTTCGCGCTCGTGCCGACGGCCGAGGAGGTGATCACCGCGACGGTCGCGAACGAGTACACGAGCTACCGCGACCTGCCGGTGAACCTGTACCAGATCAACTGGAAGTACCGCGACGAGGTGCGGCCCCGTTTCGGCCTGCTGCGCGGCCGCGAGTTCCTGATGAAGGACGCGTACAGCTTCCATCCCGACCACGAGAGCCTGCTCGTCACCTACCAGCGCATGTACGACGCGGTACTCGCGGGTGTTCGAACGTTGCGGTTTGGTGTTCCGCGCCGTCGAGGGGGAGGCCGGCGAGATCGGTGGCGACGTGAACCACGAGTTCATGGCGGTGGCCGAGGTGGGCGAGGACGACTTCGTGTGGTGCCCGAGCTGCGACTACGCCGCCAACGTCGAGGTCGCCACCCGCGCCGCCCCGGCCGCCCCGGCCGCCCCGGCCGCGCATGCGTCGTTTGGGTACCAAATAGCGGTCCCAAACGACGCATGCGCGGTGGAGAGGGTGCACACGCCGGGGATGCCGGGCATCACCGCGGTGGCGCGGCACCTCGCGGTGGAGGAGTCGCGCACGCTGAAGTGCATCGCCTTCGACGCCGACGGCGAGCTCGGCCTCGCGCTCGTGCCCGGCGACCGCGAGGTCAACGAGGTCGCGCTCGCCCGTGCCGTCGCCCCACGCAAGGTCCGCCTCTACACCGACGACGACTTCGCCGCGCACCCCGAGCTGCCGAAGGGCTACATCGGGCCGAACCACCCGTCGGTGCGCCTCGTGGTGGCCGACCCGGCCGTGGGCGTGCCCCACGAATGGGTGACCGGCGCGAACGAGGTCGACCACCACGTGCGCGGGGCGTGGCTCGGCCGCGACTTCGACGTCGACGTGTGGGCCGACCTCGTGGTGATCCGCTCCGGCGACGCGTGCCCGAGCTGCGGATCCGAGCTATCGGTCGACCGCGGCATCGAGGTCGGCCAGGTGTTCCAGATCGGCACGAAGTACTCGAAAGCGCTCGGCGCGCACTACACCGACGAGCACGGCGAGAGCCATCCGATGGTGATGGGCACCTACGGCATCGGCGTGTCACGCATCGTCGCCTCGATCGTGGAGCAGCATCACGACGACGTCGGCATCGCCTGGCCGGCCGCCGTCGCGCCGTACCGCGTGCATCTCGTGGCGCTGGCCGGCAAGGGCGCGACGGCCCACGACGTGCGTGCTGCCGCCGACCGCGTGTACGCAGGCCTCGTGGAGGCGGGCATAGAGGTGCTTTACGACGACCGCGACGCGAGCCCGGGTGTGAAGTTCGCCGACGCCGACCTCGTGGGCGTGCCGTTGCAGCTCACGATCGGCGCGAAGGGTCTGGCGCGGGGTGTGGCCGAGCGCAAGGACCGCGCCAGCGGCGTGCGCGACGAGCTCGCGCTCGACGGGTTGGTCGCCGCCTGCATTGCCGCGATCAGCGGCGTGTAGGAGCGCCGCCATGCTCCCGGTGCGCCCGCCGTTCGAGCCGATGCTCGCGAAGCTCACTCGCGAGGTGCCCGACGGCGACGGCTTCATCTTCGAGCCGAAGTGGGACGGCTTCCGGTGCGTGGTGTTCCGCGACGGCGACGAGCTCGATCTGCAGAGCCGGAACCAGAAGCCGTTGCTGCGCTACTTCCCCGAGCTGCGCGACCCGCTGCTCTCACAGCTGCCCGATCGCTGCGTGCTCGACGGGGAGCTCGTGGTGGTCGGCGTGCACGGCGGACTCGACTTCGACGTGCTGCAGCTGCGCCAGCATCCCGCGGAATCGCGAGTCCGCAAGCTGAGCGTGGAGATCCCCGCGTGCTACGTGGCCTTCGACCTGCTGGCCGTGGGTGACGAGTCGCTGCTGCCGACCGCGATGGAGGAACGCCGCGCCCGCCTCGAGCAGCTGCTGGAGGGGCCGCGCCCGCCGCTGCTGCTCACGCCGGCAACGCGCGACCCCGTCACCGCGCGCGCCTGGTTCGACAGCTTCGAGGGCGCGGGTTTCGACGGTGTGATCGCCAAGCCGGTGCGCGATCCGTACGCGCCGGGGCAGCGCACGCTCGTCAAGATCAAGCACGAGCGCACCTGCGACTGCGCGGTCGCGGGCTTTCGCATGCACAAGGACGGCAACGGCGTCGGGTCGCTCCTGCTCGGCCTCTACGACGGCTCGGGAGTGCTGCAACACGTCGGGGTGGCGTCGGGCATGAGCGCCAAGGTGCGTGAGCAGCTGCTCGGTGACGTCGCGCCGCTGCGCGAGCACGCGCTCGAGGATCACCCCTGGCGGCAGTGGGTGGAGCTCGCCGCGGAGCACGTCACGCCGGGGCGCGCGCCCGGCAACGTGTCGCGCTGGAACGCGACGAAGGACCTCTCGTGGGAGCCGCTGCGGGTGGAGCGGGTCGTCGAGGTCGACTATCAAGGTCTGACGAACGGTCGGTTCCGGCACAACGCACACTTCAAGCGCTGGCGTGACGACCGCGACCCGTCGTCGTGCCGCTATGACCAGCTCGAGGTGGTCCCCCCGGCCGAGCTGCGGGCCCTGTTCCGCGCCTGAGCCCCGCCGCCCCGCCCCGCCGCTGCGCCACACCCCTGCGGCGCCACACCCCTGCGGCGGCGCCCCCCGGCGGCGGCGCCCCCCTCGGCGCACCATGCGTCGTTTGGGACCGCTATTTGGTACCCAAACGACGCATGTGGGGGTGAAGCGGGTCGGGAGGCTGCCGATCACACATAGCGTGACCCACGTGATCGGGCCGATCTTCGTCGTCGGCGCGAGCCGTAGCGGCACCACGCTGATGAGCCGCGTCGTCAGCCGCAGCGGCCCGGTACGCGCACTCGCCGAGGTGCACTTCTTCGAGCGCCTCTACACGCCGGGCAGCGATCCCGACACGCTCTCGCACGACGATGCCGTCGAGCTCGCGGCGCGCCTCGTGCACACCCAGCACAAGGGCCTCTTCTACCGGCAGGGCACGGCGAGCGACTTCCGCAACGAAGCCGAGCAGATCGTGGGCGTCGTCAACGGCAGCGGCCGCGTGTCGCCGCTCGCGGTCTACGGCGAGTTCCTCGCGGTCGACGCCCGCCGGCGGGGCGGCGAGATCGCCTGCGACCAGACACCACGGAACGTGTTCTACATCCGCGACATCCTGCGTGCGTTCCCCGACGCCCGCATCGTCAACATGGTGCGCGACCCCCGTGCCGTTCTGCTCTCGCAGAAGAACAAGTGGCGCCGCCGCTCGCTCGGCGAGTCGGCGCTTCCCCGCTCGGAGGTCGTGCGCAGCTGGTCGAACTACCACCCGCTCGTGACCGCCCGCATCTGGAAGGGCGCAGTCGACGCGGCCGACGCGGTCGACGACCGCCGGCTCCTCACGGTCCGGTTCGAGGACCTCCTCGGCGAGCCCGAGCGCCAGGTGGCGGCGGTGGCCGCGCACTGCGGCGTCGAGTTCACGCCCGAGATGCTCGATGTGCCCCAGGAGAGCTCGTCGCTCGCGTCCGACGAACCCGGTGCGCGCGGTCTGCGCGGCGACGTGGCCGAAGCGTGGCGAACCCGGGGTGGGCTGTCGAACGCCGAGATCGCGATGTGCGAGGCGGTCGCGGGCGACGCCATGCAGCGCCACGGCTACGCGCCCGCCGCGCCCGGCGACGCGTTGCTCGGCAAGCTCGGCTGGTACGGCGCGTTGCCGGTGAAGCTGGGTGTGGCCGGTGTGATGAACGCCCGCCAGATCGGCAACCCGTTCACGATGGTGAAACGGCGCCTCGGCAAGTAGCCACGGCGCGGGCAATTTCGGCGCTCCTCTGGTACTCTTAGAGCCCGTTCGAGTCCCTGGTTGCGGGTCGTACCGCTGGCGGACGTGGGCCTTGTGCCCACGTTCTTTGTTGTCGGCGCTGCGCCGGCAGCCGCGAACCCGAGCCAGGACGCCGGCCGCCGCCGGCACCACAAGCCAAGAACCCGAGTCCGAGCCCACGAGGAGGTGCGCGCGATGACTGTCGATCTGGACGCCCTGCGCGCCGCCGCCGCGCCGCTCGTGGCACCCCTCGGGCTCGAGGTGTACGACGTGGAGCTCACCGGCAGCGGCCGGGCCCGCGTGGTGCGGATCAGCGTCCAGCGGCCCGACGGCACGGGCATCGATCTGGAGGTGCTGTCCGACGCGACGCATGCGGTCGAGCACGCGGTCGAGGAGGCCGTCACCGGCGCGTTCCAGCTGGAGGTGTCGAGCCCCGGCCTCGAGCGCAAGCTGTCCCGACCCGAGCATTTCCGCGCGGCCGTCGGCGTCGACGTCAGCGTGAAGTACCGCGACGAGTCGGGCGCCGCCACCCGCGTCCGCGGCCGGCTCGCCGGCACCCACCACACCGACCGCACCGACCGCACCGAGCGCACGCAACACACGATCACGATCCTCGACGAGCACGGCACCGAGCTCGTCATCGCGTACGACGACGTGATCGCCGCGCGCACCGTCTTCGACTGGGGGCCTGCACCGCGGCCCGGCCGCACCAAGCCGGGCGCGAACGCGCGCGTGAAGGAGACGACGCGGTCATGACAAACCCCGACATGATGGAGGCCCTGCGCGCGCTCGCCGTGGAACGGGGCATCTCCGAGGAAGACCTCTTGCTCGCGCTCGCGAACGCGCTCGTCACCGCCTACAAGCGGCTGCCGAACGCGGCCGAGGAGGCCGAGGTCGAGATCGACCCCGACTCCGGCGAGATCCGGGTGATCGCGCTCGAGCTCGACGAGGAAGGCACGATCACCCGCGAGTGGGACGACACGCCGAAGGATTTCGGTCGCATCGCCGCGCAGACTGCCAAGCAGGTGATCACCCAGCGCATCCGTGAGGTGGAGCGCGACCGCAAGTACGAGGAGTTCGCGGGCCGCGAGGGCGAGATCGTCACGGGCATCGTGCAGCAGACCGACTCGCGCTACACGCTGCTCGACCTCGGCCGGGTCGAGGCGCTGCTGCCGCAGGCCGAGCAGGTGCAGAACGAGCGCTACGACCACGGCAGCCGCTGCAAGGCGTACATCGTCGAGGTGCGGCGCACCGCCAAGGGCCCGCAGATCGTGGTGTCGCGCACCCACCCCGGCCTCGTGAAGGGCCTGTTCGAGCTGGAAGTGCCCGAGCTGATCGACGGCGTCATCGAGATCCGCGCGTGCGCGCGCGAGCCCGGTCATCGCACGAAGATCGCGGTCGCGTCGAACGACTCGAACGTCGACCCGGTCGGCGCGTGCGTCGGCGCGCGCGGCATGCGTGTGCGCCAGGTGGTCACCGAGCTGCACGGCGAGAAGGTCGACATCGTCCCCTACACCGACAGCCCCACCGACTTCGTGATGAAGGCGCTCGCCCCCGCGAAGGTGAAGGAGGTTCGGATCCACGAAGACACCGGCATCGCCGAGGTCATCGTGCCCGACTTCCAGCTGTCGCTCGCGATCGGCAAGGAGGGCCAGAACGCCCGCCTCGCCGCCCGCCTCACCGGCTGGCGGGTCGACATCAAGAGCGAGACCCAGCTCGCCGAGGAGGAGTCAGGCGACTTCGCCGAGGGCGAATGGATCGAGGTCGAAGGCAAGCTCGTGTGGCAGCCCGCCGAGGGCGGCGACGTGATCTCGGCGGCCGAGGCCGGCTACGCGGGCATCGTGCCGCTGGCGCCCGAGGCCAACGACATCAGCGACGCGGTGGAAGCGGTCGCGGAGGCCAACGACGGCACCGGCGCGGCCGATACCGTGCTCGAGGTGAGCGACTCGGTCGGCGACGCGGTGAGCGCCGACGACGTGGCGCTGGCCGAGGGTGCGAGCGGGGGTGGTGACGTAGACGGGTGACAGCGCGCGAGCGGCGGCGCACGTGCGTCGGCTGCCGTACCACCGTGACCCCAGGTTGCGGTTGGCGGCGCTGCGCACGCGACGCGCACGGCCGCGTCGGCGTCGGTCGGGAAGCTCCCGGCCGCGGCGCGTGGTTGTGCTCATCCGAGTGTTTCGACACGGCAATCCGGCGAGGTGCGCTCGCCCGGGCGCTGCGGGCCGACTTCACGTCTCTGGACGTCGAGGACCTGCGCGCGAGACTGTTTGACGAGAGCGGCCGCCCCGGCGGCCCTCCGAGGTGACGAAGGTAGCGATCGGTTTTGGCAACGAAGAAGATCAGGGTCTACGAGCTTGCGCGAGAGCTCGGTGTCGAGAACCCGATCATCATGGATCTTGCCGCTGAGCTGAAGCTCGGCGTGAAGAGCCATTCATCGAGCATCGACGAGCCCTCGGCCGACCGCGTCCGCCGTCTTGCCGACGCCAAGGGCTTGAAGCGCGAGCCGGAGCCCGAACCGGCCCCGGCCCCGGCTCCGGCTCCCGAGCCGGACCCGCAGCGGGTCGCGGCCGAGGTGACCGTCGGCGCGCCCGCGCCCGCGCCGGTCGCGGCCCCGGCCCCGGCCCCCGCCCCGGCTCCGGAGGCGCCGGCAGCGGCACCGATCAGCACGCCCGAGCAGCAGGTGGCCGCGGAGGCGCCCGCCGCGCCGGTCGTCGCCGAGCCGAGCCAGCGCATCGAGCGGTCGAAGAGCGCGGTGCGTTCCACCGGCGGCATCCCCGCGCCGCCACCGATCGTCGAGCGGCCCGCGCCCCGCGAGCGTGAGGCGCCGGCGGCCCGCAGCGGCCCGTCGATCGGCGCGCCGCCCCCGTCGCCGCCGCGCCAGCCGCTGCGTTCGGGGAGCGGCAAGATCATCCCGCCGCCGCCCGGCATGGGTGGGCGGCGCACGCCGCCGCCGCCCGGTCCGCGCAACTTCGGCGCACGCGGTGCGCCCGGCGGGGCTCGCACCGGAACCGGCGCGGGCACCGGCGGTCGTCCCGGCGGCTTCAGTGGTGGCGGTGCCGGCCGTCCCGGCGGCTTCAGTGGTGGCGGTGGTGGCGGTGCCGGTCGTGGCGGTTTCGGTGGTGGCGGCGGTGGCGCCGGCCGTCCCGGTGGCGGCGGCGGTCCCGGCGGTCCCGGAGGCCGTGGTGGTCCCCGTGGCGGCGGGAGGCGGCCGTCTCGGCGCAAGAAGCGGCGTCGCGACTTCGACGAGAGCGAGCTCCAACAGAGCCTCACGCTCACGCCACACGACGCCCCGGTTCCCGAGGGCGAGATCGTGGTGCCGCGCGGCATCTCGATCCAGGACTACGCGCCGCGGCTGAACCGCCGGCCGGCCGACCTCGTGCGGCTGCTGTTCGACGCCGGCGAGATGGTCACGGCCACCGCCTCGCTCTCCGACGAGATGATCGAGCTGATCGCCGAGTCGCTCGGTGCGCAAGTGCTCGTCGTCGAGCCCGGCAGCGAGGAAGAGATCGAGCTCATGGCGCTCCTCACGGCCGACGAGGACGACGAGGACGAGGACCCGAGCCTGCTGCAGGCGCGCCCGCCGATCATCACGGTGCTCGGTCACGTCGACCACGGCAAGACCACGCTCCTCGACCGGATCCGCCACGCCAACGTCGTCTCGGGCGAGGCGGGGGGCATCACCCAGCACATCGGCGCCTACCAGACCGAGCACAACGGCCGCGCCCTCACGTTCATCGACACGCCGGGCCACGAGGCCTTCACCGCGATGCGTAAGCGCGGCGCGCAGGTCACCGACATCGCGGTGCTCGTCGTGGCCGCCGACGACGGTGTGATGCCGCAGACGGTCGAGGCGATCAACCACGCCAAGGCGGCCGAGGTGCCGATCGTCGTCGCGGTCACCAAGGTCGACCGCGAGGACGCCGATGCCACGAAGGTCCGCACGCAGCTCACCGAGTACGACCTCACGCCGTCGGACTACGGCGGCGAGACGACCGTCGTCGACGTGGCCGCGAAGACCGGGCAGGGGATCGACGCGTTGCTCGAGGCGATCATCGACACCGCCGACATCGAGCTCACCGACGAGGACGGCAACCAGCTCCTCGTCGCGAACCCCGAGCGCAACGTGCGCGCGGTGGTGCTCGAGGCCCACCTCGACCAGGGCCGCGGCCCCGTGTCGACGGTGCTGGTCGAGGAAGGCACACTGCGTGTCGGTGACACCGTCGTGGCCGGCCCGGCATGGGGTCGGGTGCGCGCGATGTTCGACGAGAACGGCAACACGGTCAGCGAGGCCGGGCCGTCGAAGCCGGTCGAGGTGCTGGGGCTCGACGACGTGCCGGTGGGCGGCGACGAGCTGCGCAGCGCGCCGTCCGACAAGGTCGCCCGCACGGTGGCCGAGGCCCGGGCCCGGCGGCGGCGCACCGCGGGGCTGGTGCACCGTGAGACGCTCGGCGGCGGCGCCCGCCTCGAGGACATCTTCGCGATGGTGCAGCGCGGCGAGGTCGCCACGCTGAACCTGATCCTGAAGGCCGACGTGCAGGGTTCGCTCGAGGCCGTCACCGAAGCGTTGCGCAAGGTCGACCAGACGCACGACGAGGTGCGCCTGTCGTTCGTGCACCGCGGTGTGGGCGGTATCACCGAGAGCGACATCGACCTCGCGGCGGTGTCGAATGCCACCGTGATCGGCTTCAACGTGCGCCCCGACCGTAAGGCCCGCGAGCACGCCGAGAAGGAGTCGGTCGACGTCCGGCTCTACGAGGTGATCTACGGCCTGCTGGAAGACGTGAACAACGCGCTCGTCGGCATGCTCAAGCCGGAGTTCCAGGAAGTGGTCACCGGCGACGCCGAGGTGCGCGAGATCTTCCGCATCCCGCGCGTCGGCGCGATCGCCGGTTGCTACGTGCAGAACGGCGTGATCACGAGGGGTTCGAAGGTGCGCTTCCTGCGCGAGGGCGTGGTGATCTGGAACGGTCAGATCGCGTCGCTCAAGCGGTTCAAGGAGGACGTGCGCGAGGTGCGCGACGGCTTCGAGTGCGGTATCGGCCTCGAGAACTTCCAGGACTTGAAGCCCGGGGACGTGATCGAGACCTACGAGGAACGCGAGATCCCCCGCACGTAACGCCTGTCCAAATTGTCCATGCGTCGTTTGGGTACCAAATAGCGGTCCCAAACGACGCATGTGGAGAGGGCGCCGAGCGCGGAGAGGTAGACGCCCGGGCCGGCGCGGGTGCCGAGCTTCACCCAGAAGTAGGCGTCGATCGCCGCGGTGACCAGCAGCGTGACGGTGGCGACGGCACGGCCCGTGCCTCCTCTCGGGTCGCCGAAGCCGACCACGATCCACGCCAGCGCGCCGCACGCCGGGATCGCGTACCAGCCCAGCGTGAGCGCGGTGACCGCCGCGCTCGAGTGGCCGTGCGACAGTGACTCGATCGCGTCGATCAGCGCGTGGCCGCGCAACGTTGAGCCGTTGCCGCGGCGCACCCAGTGGAGGAACGCGCTCGGCGATGAGGAGCGCGCCGCCGGCGATGAAGCCCGCGTCGGCGAGGTGCCGACGAGTGAGCGTCACTTGCCGGTGGTCACGGTGACGGTCGGCCGCACCTGGATCGTGACCGGCGGGACGGACGTCGAGGAGCTCGAGCTCGACGAGCTGCCGCTGCTGTAGCACTCCTCGCCACCGTTCGGCGTCGGATTGCAGCCGGGCTCACCGGTGGGCACGTCCTTCGGCGCATCCGCGGCCCGCCACACCGTGAGCGTCGCGTAGGGGGCGCGCTCGGTGATCACGTCGTAGGTGCCGGCGGCGGGCAGGTGATAGCGGGTCCACGTGCTGTCGGGCGTGAGCATGTGCCCGTCCGGGCCGTAAATGCTGGTGGCGAAGGCCGAGCCGACCGAGATTCCCGCCGGCGCGTTCGGCATGTTCCCGCGCGTGTCGACCACAACGGCGGCGGGCCCGTCGACGTGCAGCGTGTAATGCGCGAATTGCACGTACGCGAAGCGTGCGGCGTCGGCCGGTGCACCGACCTTGACGGTGCGGTCGAGCGTGAGTGGGCCGGTCACCGGCGCGATGAGTGGCTGGTGCAGCAGGCTTGCGAGCGTGTTGTCGTCGAAGTTCGCAACCCAGCGGTCGAGGTAGTCGAGCGCGGTGCCCACGGGACTCACGTACCAGCGCCCACTCTCCTCGACGGCATGCACCGGCGTCGGACCGCTCGTCACGAATCCCGAACCGATCGGCAATGGGCCGTGATCGAGCAGGCAGAGGTTCCCGATGGGGTAGCTCGCGCCTTCGACGACACCCCTCGCGCTCTGGTACGACTGGTCGCCGGTCACGCACCCGTCGACGAGCTTCCACGGTTCCGTCGCCGGCGCGCCGGTTCTGTAGTCGGTGCCGGGGTATGTGCCCGATGCGGTGACGTCCACCGTCGCGTTCGTGCCGTGGGCGTGCGGTGTCGCGACGACGTGATCGACGGTGAAGTGTTGCCCCGACCCCAGCGAGTTGCCCATCAGCTGCGCGAACGCGGCGCGGTACTCGTAGAGCGGGAACTGGTCGGGCGGTGCGAGCGACGCGACCGTGTTCCAGTCGCCCGCGCCGATCGCGCGGATCAGCTGCTCGACCGCGCCGTCGGGCGAGGTCGCGCCGAGCTTCGACGCGTTGGCCGAGCCGAAGTCGGCCGGCGGCAGGTTCTCCGCCGACCGCACGTACTCGAACGCGGTGTACATCGGGCTCACGTACCACTTGCCGTCGCGCTCGACCGTCACCACGAACGGTGCACCACCGCTGGCGCCGAGCCGCGCGAGGTTCACCGAACCCTGCGCGTTGCCGGCGACACGCTGCAGCACCTCCGACAATTGGCCCGCGCTCACCTTGGCCGAGATCGAACCCGACAGCGTCACCTTCGCAACGCCGCCGGCAAGCGAGGTCACCGACGTCTGCAGCCCGTTGACCGAGAAGTCGATGCCCGCGAACGGTGCGCTCGAGGAGTCGACGAGCTTCGTGTCCTTCGCCTTGTGCTCGGCCTTGCCGACGGTCGATTGCAAGGTCGAGATCTCCGACGGGTCCAGCGCGGCGACGGCGGCGAGCGCGTCTTCGTGGCCGATCGCATCGGCGAGCTGCTGCACCACTGCGGCGGGGGAGTCGCCGCCGGTTCCGTTGCCCTGCACCCCGGCGATCGCGTAGCCGCCGGCGCCGAGCAGCGCGGCGATGCCGACGATGCCGAACGTGCGCCGGCCCCGCCGACCGCGTTTCGAGCCGTCGCGCGGCGCGAGGTCGGCGACGGGAACGCCGTCGCTTGCCGATTCCGCTCGGGCGACGGCCGCGGTCAGCACCGCGTCGGCACCCCGGCGCTCACCCCGGCGTGCGAGCGCGTCCCATGGCGCGCCCGGGGCGCTGTGACCAGTGCGGTCAGACATCGGTCGACTCCGTTTCCATTGCGATGCGCAGCGCCCGCCGGCCCCTGGAGAGGGCCATGCGCGCCGCGGCGGCGTTGATCCCGACCAGCGCGGCGGCGTCCTTCGCGGAGTAGCCGTCGACGTCGACGAGATAGAGGAGCGCGCGGTCGCGCGGATCGAGCGCGAGCAGGTCGCCGAGCGCGCTGGGGTAGCTGTCGCGCCGTTTGCCGCCATCGTCACCGGCGCCGAGGCGCTGCGCCGCGGCATCCGCCCGTCGCATCCGCCGCCGCTCGTTGCTCGCGAGGTTCACGATCGTGCGGCGCAGATACGCGCCCGCGTCGGCGACGCCGGACCGGTCGCCGGCGAGGAACCGGGCGTAGGCCTCCTGCACCAGGTCGTCGGGTTCCACGTCGAGCCGCCCCACGACGGCGGCAAAGCGCCGCAGTGGCTCGTAGAGGCCGCGCAGCTCGTCGAGCACTCGCTCGTCCCGCTCTGTGCCGGGGCCGTTCTCGATCACGATTCCCCTGCCCACATCCAGAACGACACCGCATGCCCCCGAAGTGCAACCGGCCGCCAGTCTCCCCGATCGGCGCCCCGAGCCCCGGCGATACCTCCTGTTGTCCCATCGGGAGCCAACAAGTTGGCTCCCGATGGGACAACGAGGCGGGTAGACCGGCCGGGTGATGGACGCTGCGGTGGCCCGCTTCGAGCTGCACGTGCCCGCGAGCCACTCGCTCAAAGCCAAGCGGGCCGCGATCCGGCCCGTCATCGACGGCCTGCGGCACCGCTTTCGCCTGTCGGTGGCCGAGGTCGACCACCACGACACCTGGCAACGGTCGGCCGTCGCGGTGGCCGTGGTGGCCGCCGACCACCGCCACGTCGAGGAGGTGCTCGACGCGGTGGAGCGCTTCGTGGCCGCCGCGGCCGACATCGAGCTCCTCGGTGTCGAGATCACCTGGCTCGACACCGCCTGACCGGCCGCCCTGACCGGCCGCCCGACCCGCCGGCCGCCCGACCCGCCGGCCGCCTCGACCGGCCGCCTCGACCGGCCGCCTTCCGGGACGCCTGACCGGGCTCCTTCCAGGGTCCTGACAGGCTGGCTGACGGAACGGGGTCGAACGGTGGCGCGTGCAAGCGCGACAATGCGCGCGTGCCCACGAAGCGCTATCCGCGGACGGCCCGGCTGAACGAGGTCGTGCAGGAGGTCGTCGCCTCCGAGCTCGAACGGCTCTCCGACCCGCGCCTCGAGATGGTCACGATCACCGGGGTCGAGGTGCGCGCCGACCTGTCGACCGCGATCGTCTTCTACTCGGCGCTCAACTCACCGGACGCCGCCAAGGCCCTCGCTTCGGCGGCGCCACGCCTGCGTGAGGTGCTCGGCCGGGGGATGCGGGTGCGCCAGGTGCCGGAGCTCGTGTTCCGCCCCGATCCCGCGATCGAGACCGGCGCCCGCATCGACCAGATCCTCCGTGAGGGCGGCCGGCGCACCGATTCGCTCGACGATTCGCAGTGACGCACCGATGAAGACAGTGATGTCCGCGCGCTCCCACGACCCCGAAGCCCGCTCCGGCGGCGGCGACGGTGGCAGCGACGAGGCCGCCGAGTACCGCGGCGCGCTCGAGCAGGCTGCGGTTGCGATCGCCGGTGCCCGCGCCGTGGCGCTCGCGTGCCACGTGTCGCCCGACGGCGACGCGCTCGGCTCGATGCTCGGCCTCCACCTCGTGCTGCGCGCCGCGGGTGTGCCGTCGATCGCCTCGTTCTCGGAGCCGTTCGTGGTGGCACCGCACTACCGCGAGCTGGCGGGCCTCGACGAGCTCACGAAGCCCGTCGACTTCCCGGCCGAGCCCGAGCTCATGGTCACGTTCGATTCCGGCTCGATCGCGCGCCTCGGCACGCTCGAGGCGAGCGCGAGGGCGGCGCGCGAGCTCATCGTGGTCGACCACCACGTGAGCAACGATCGTTACGGCACGATCAACGTGATCGATCCGCATGCCGCGGCGAGCAGCGTGGTGGTGCGCGACCTCGTGAAGGCACTCGGCCTGCCGCTGAACCGCGACGCCGCGCTCTGCCTGTTCGCTGCGCTCGTGTGCGACACCGGCCGCTTCCAGTACGACTCCACCACCCCGGCGGTGTTCGAGCTCGCCCGCGAGCTCACGGAGTTCGACCTGCCGATCGCGTTGCTGTCGCGCACCCTGTTCGAGGAGCACCGGTTCCAGTACATGCGACTGCTCGCCGCGGTGATCGCGCGCGCTGAGCTCGTGCCCGAGCAGAGCTTCGTGTGGACATCGGTCACGCAAGCCGACCTTGCCGAGCACGATGTCACCATGGATGAGGTCGAGGGACTCATCGATGTCGTGCGCCGCACGAAGGAGGCCGACGTCAGCGCGGTGCTGAAGGAGGATCCCGACGGTTCGGTGCGCGTGAGCCTGCGCAGCCAGGGCGCGGTCGACGTGTGCGAGATCGCGCAGGGCTTCGGCGGTGGGGGGCACCGCTTCGCCGCCGGCTTCACCGGCGAGGGCCCGATCGACACGGTGGTCGAGCGCATCCGTGCCGCGCTCCCGTCGTAACCGCCCTGCGAACGTCGACGGTTTCCTCGTCGTCGACAAGCCGGCGGGGATGACGAGCCATGACGTGGTGGCTCGCTGCCGCAAGGTGTTCGGGCAGCGCCAGGTGGGCCACGGCGGCACCCTCGATCCCGACGCCACCGGCGTGCTGGTCGTGGCGCTCGGTGCGGCGACGCGCCTGTTGCGGTTCGTCACCGACACCACCAAGGTGTACCGCGCGGTGATCGTGTTCGGCGTCGCCACCGACACGCTCGATGCCTCGGGCCGCGTGATCGGCCGCACCGAGATGCACGTCGACCGTGCGCAGCTCGACGCCGCGGTGGCGCGGTTCACCGGTCCGATCCAGCAGGTGCCGCCGATGGTGTCGGCGGTGAAGGTGGGTGGGCGGCGCCTGCACGAACTGGCGCGCGAAGGCACTGAGGTGGAGCGCGCGCCTCGCACCGTGACGGTGCACCGCTTCGAGGTCGAGGATCTCGACCCTGCTGTCGTAGGGCGTCCAGCGCGGGCGACGGTGCTGGTGGAGTGCTCCAGCGGCACCTACGTGCGCAGCCTCGCGGCCGATCTCGGCACCGCGCTCGGCGGTCTGGCGCACGTGGCCGAGCTGCGCCGGCTCGCGGTCGGGCGCTTCGACCTCGCCGGCGCGCACCCGCTCGACGAGGTCGAGCAACGCGGCGCCGGCTGCGTGCTCCCGATCGCCACCGCGCTGCGCGACCTTCCCCGCCTCACCGTCGACGACGACACCGCACGCACCGTCGCGCACGGTGCCACGCTCCCGGACACGACGGCCACGACGGCCACGACGGCCACGACGGACACGGCGGCCACGGCAACCGGCCCGATCGCGGTGTGCGACGAGTCGGGCGAGGTGCTCGCGGTCTACGAACCGTGGCGCGCGGGGATGCTCAAGCCGTCGGTGGTGCTCGTGCGACCGGTCGGCGCGGTAGGGGAGTAGACAGACCCATCGTGCAGGTGCACCGTGATCCCGCCGCGCCGCCGCCGATCTCGGCGGGCACTGTCGTGTCGATCGGCGCGTACGACGGCGTGCACCGGGGCCACCATGCGCTGCTGCGGCTCGTGCGCGAGCTCGCGACGGCACGAGGCCTGGAGTCGGCAATCGTCACGTTCGACCGCCATCCCGCGGAGGTCGTGCGCCCCGCGAGCGCGCCGCCGCTGCTCACCACGCTGGCGCAGAAGCTCGAGCTGCTCGCAGCCACGGGGCTCGTCGACCACACGGTGGTGCTCACCTTCGACGAGGCGCGCAGCAAGGAGACGGCCGACGACTTCGTCGGCGAGGTGCTCGTGGGCATCTGCGCGGCCCGAGTCGTGGTGGTGGGCGCCGACTTCCACTTCGGGCACAACCGCACCGGCAACGTGCCGATGCTCGAGGAGGTCGGCGCGCAGGTCGGCTTCGAGGTGATCGGCTACGGGCTCGTGGCCGAGGTGCCCGGCGGTCCCGCCTACTCGTCCACCCGTGCCCGCCACCTGCTCGCCGAGGGCGACGTGGCGGGCGCGGCAGAGGTGCTCGGCCGGCTCCATGCGGTGCGTGGGGCCGTGGAGGAGGGCGACCATCGCGGCCGCGAGCTCGGGTTTCCCACCGCGAACATGGCCGTGCCGGCGCGCATTTGCGTGCCTGCCGATGGGGTGTACGCGGGCACGGTGCGCACCGGCGACGGTAGCGAGCACGTCGCGGCGATCTCCCTCGGCCGCCGCCCCACGTTCTACGACGAGCGCGGCATGCGCCTCCTCGAGCCGTACCTGCTCGACTTCGACGGCGACCTCTACGGCCAGGAGCTCGAGGTGCGCTTCGTGCACCACCTCCGCCCCCAGATGAAGTTCGACGGCGTCGACGCGCTCGTCGAGCAGATGCGCGCCGACGTCGCGCGCACCCGGGAGTTGATGCAATGACGGCGCGAGCGGGGCGTTCGCGAGCTATTGCTCGGCTGCTCGATCGGTCACGATCAACGTGGTGCTCGTGTGCGCGTTCGGGTCGGCGAGAATCGGAAAGGGGAACTTGACGGCCGTGGAGAAGCTGTAGCTGCCCGGACCGAAGATGCCCGATGCAACCGACGTCGCGCTCGTGACACCGTGCTTCCAGAACGTCACGTAGTCAGGCTCGCTCTGCATGCACGTCGGTCCCGACCGCGCCGCGCAGATCAGGGCGTGCGCATCCTGGGTGGCAGACGGATCGGCGTGCACCACGGAAATCACCGTGACCGAGTAGACATGGCCCGCAGGAACAAGCAGGCCGATCCCGGCACAGGCCTTCCAGATGTTGGCCTGCCTGGCGCAGTCGCTCGTCTGCGCAACCGAGGTGTAGTGCAACACGCCGAGGCCGGTGGTCTTCGCCGGTGTCACCGCCTTGTTGGCGAGGTCGACGGTCTTGATCGTGCCGTCGACGATGTCGGTCGAGCGCACGGTGTTGGCCGCATAGGCCGTGCCGCCGAGCGCGATGAACAGTGCAACGAGCGCGATGAGATTGCGCCGGAGAAATGCAAGCATGATCGACATCTTTCGCTTATGACTTGCCCAGATCGGTGATGATGACCGTGGTGGTCGTGTGCATGGTGGCAGCGTCGACCACGGTGACGGGGAACTTCACTGCGGTGGAGAACGTGTAGCTTCCCGGCCCGACGATGACTGTCGCGGTGTCGGTCGCGCTCGTCACGACGTGCGCCCCGAACGTCGCGTACACCGGGCCGCCGTTGATGCACGTGGGTCCGCTCTTGGCCGCGCAGTACAGCGCGGTCGTCGATTGTGTGCCTGTCGGTTCGGCGTTGACGGTCGAGATCACCGTCACCCGCCACTGGCGCCCCGCCGGCACGTACACGGGGATCGGCGTGCACGCGAACCAGATCTGCGGTTGCACGCACGCAGCGGTCTTCTGGAAATTCGTCGAGTTGAGGGTCACCACGTTCTTGGTCTTCGTGGGCGTCACCGCGCCGTTCGCGAGATCTTGCGTCTTGATGGTCCCGTCGACGATGTCGATCGACCGCACGGTGTTGGCCGCGTAGGCGGTGCCGCCGAGCGCGATCAGCAGGGCGATGAACGCAACGGTGTTACGTCGAATGAAGCGGATCATCGAGTTCCCTCGTTCCTGTGCTCTCCGTCAATGCGTCGTGTTGGCGGCGTCGGTCGCGATGACCGTGGTCGTGGTGTGCGCGTTCTTGAAGCTCGGCACCGCGTAGTAGGACTTCATGGCGGTTGAGAACGTGTAGGTACCGGGCCCGTACACGCGGTGCCCGGCGTTGCTCGCGGTCACCGTCTCTCCGTCGCTGACGAGCAACTCGTCGTACGTGCCGGCGAAGCACGAAGGGCCCGAGGACGCGGCGCAGTAGTCGAACAACGTGAATTCGGTCCGCGTGGGGCCGACGTAGATCTCGACCGTCGACTGCACGGTCACCGAGTACCGGTGCCCGGCCGGAACTGTGAGTGTGACGGGCGCGCACGCCGTCCAGGTCTGGGCAGCCTTCGCGCAGTCAGACGTCACCTGGGTCGCGACGGTGTGGAACGTCCAGACGCCTGTGGTCTTGGTCGGGGTCACCGCCTTGTTGGCGAGATCCTGGGTCTGGACCGTGCCGTCGACGATGTCGGCGGAGCGGACGGTGTTGGCCGCGTAGGCGGTGCCGCCGAGCGCGATGAACAGTGCGACGATCGCGATGCCGTGACGGCCAAGGAATCTGATCATGGCAAGTGCCCCCGGATGCCAGTGGTTGCCGGTCGAGTCGAGCCCCACCCCGAAGGTAGAGAGATGGCACCGAGTGAGCCCGCGTAGTCGCTACGCGTTTTCGCCGTCACCCGGGAAGGCAGGCTCCGGATGCGCCCCGGCGGGGCGCGGCGGCCGGCCCGTGGTAGCTTTTTCCGTCCGTCCGAGTCTCGGGCAGACGAGGTCTAGCCCCGCGATTCCCTGCGCCGCTCCTGCGTGCCCGCAGAACCTGAGAGTCTTCGAACCAGATGCCGAACAAGCAAGCCACGATCTCCGAGCACCGGCGGCACGACACCGATACCGGGTCGACCGAGGTGCAGATCGCGCTGCTCACCGAGCGGATCCAGCACCTCACCGAGCACCTGAAGGTCCACAAGAAGGACCATCACTCTCGGCGGGGGCTGCTGATGCTCGTGGGTCAGCGGCGCCGCATGCTCGACTACCTGCGCGCCAACGACGTCGAGGGTTACCGGGCGCTCATCGCCAAGCTGGGGATCCGCCGCTAGACCGCCGCGGGGCGCGACCATCGCGCCCGGCACACAACCAGCGCGGGAGCAGTGGGGGTTACCGGTTGCCACCGTCCCGAGCACGCGCCTTCGAGCGTGTGCCGGCGGGACGCTGACCACTGGGAACCGCCGCCTCTCGCACCAGCGCCCGGCCCCCATGAGGTGCCCGGGTCACAATGAGAGGAGCGTCGCATGCGTGACGCCATTCGTGTCTCAGGCCCGGTGAACGCCGACGGCCTGGAGATGTCGTTCGAGACCGGCAAGCTCGCGGAGCTCGCCGACGGTGCGGTCGTGGTGCGCCTCGGTGACACCACGCTGCTCAGCACGGTCTGCACGTCGAAGCCCCGTGAGGGCATCGACTTCTTCCCGCTCACCGTCGAGGTCGAGGAACGGATGTACGCGGCCGGGAAGATCCCCGGCTCGTTCTTCCGGCGGGAGGGCCGGCCCGGCGAGCAGGCGATCCTCACCTGCCGGCTCACCGACCGCCCGCTGCGGCCGAGCTTCCCCGAGGGGTTCCGCAACGAGGTGCAGGTGGTCGCCACGATCCTCGGCGCCGACATGGAGAACCCCCACGACGTCGCGTCGATCAACGGCGCGTCGGCCGCGCTCATGGTGAGCGGCATCCCGTTCAACGGCCCGATCGGCGCGGTGCGCCTCGCGCACCTCGAGGGCGAGTGGGTGGCGCACCCCACGTTCCAGGAGGGTGACCGCTCCACGTTCGAGATCGTCGTGGCCGGGCGCCTGCTCGACGACGGCGACGTCGCGATCATGATGGTCGAGGCCGGTGGCACCGAGATGTCGTGGGACCTCTACGACGACGGCGCGCCGAAGGTCACCGAAGAGGTGATCGCCGAAGGGCTCGAGTACTCGAAGCAGTGGATCGCGGCGTCGATCAAGCTGCAGCTGGAGCTGCGGCGCCGGCTCGAAGAGGAGCGCGGCAAGATCGAGACGATCGAATACCAGCGGCACACCGACTACGACGACGACGTGTTCGCCGCGGTCGAGCAGCAGAGCGGTGCATCGGTCGCCGAGGCGATGAAGATCGCCGACAAGCACGACCGCAATGCGCGCCTCGACGAGGTCGAGGGCGACGTGATCGCGACCCTCGCTGGCGCCGCCGACGTGCCCGGACCGTTCGCCGATCGCGCGGTGCAGGTGAAGCGGGCGTTCCGCAGCCTGCAGAAGAAGACGGTGCGCGCCCGGATCGTGAACGAGGGCGTGCGTATCGACGGCCGCGGCACCAGCGACATCCGCCCGCTCTCGGCCGAGGTGGGGCTGCTCAACACCGCGCACGGTTCCGGTCTGTTCCAGCGCGGTGAGACGCAGGTGCTCTCGGTGGCGACGCTCGGCATGCTCCGCATGGAGCAGATGCTCGACACGATCACCACCGACGAGAAGAAGCGCTACATGCACCACTACAACTTCCCGCCGTTCTCCACCGGCGAGACCGGCCGGGTCGGGTCGCCGAAGCGGCGGGAGATCGGTCACGGTGCACTGGCCGAGCGTGCGCTCGTTCCGGTGCTGCCGCCGAAGGAGGACTGGCCCTACACGATCCGTGTGGTGTCCGACGTGCTCTCGTCGAACGGCTCCACCTCGATGGCGTCGGTGTGCGGCTCCTCGCTGTCGCTGATGGACGCCGGTGTGCCGATCAAGGCGCCGGTGGCCGGCATCGCCATGGGACTCGTGCACGCCGAGGGCAAGTACACGACGCTCACCGACATCCTCGGCGCCGAGGACGCGTTCGGCGACATGGACTTCAAGGTCGCGGGTACGGCGGAGTTCGTGACCGCGCTGCAGCTCGACACGAAGATCGCCGGCATCCCCGCCGACGTGCTCGCGGCGGCGCTCAACCAGGCCAAGGAAGCGCGCCTGAAGATCCTCGGCGTGATGGCCGAGGCGATCGCCGAGCCGCGGCCTGAGGTGCGCGAGAGCGCGCCGAAGATCATCAGCTTCGAGATCCCGATCGACAAGATCGGCGAGGTGATCGGGCCCAAGGGCAAGGTCATCAACACGATCCAGCAGGACACCGGCGCCGACATCGCGGTCAGCGACGACGGCACCGTCGGCCTGGTGTCGATCGGCTCGAAGGAGAGCTCGCGCGTCGAGGAGGCCCAACGTCGCATCATGTTGATCCTCGACCCGCCTACCGCGGAGCTCGGCGCCGTCTACACCGGCAAGGTCGTGAATGTCACGAAGTTCGGCGCCTTCGTCAACATCCTCCCGGGCCGCGACGGTCTGGTGCACATCTCCAAGCTCGGGCGTGGCAAGCGCATCGACCGGGTCGAGGACGTGCTCAATCTCGGCGACGAGCTCGAGGTGCGCGTCGACGACATCGACCAGAACGGCAAGCTGTCGCTGTCGCTCGTCGGTGACGATGACGCGCCGGCCGGCGATTCGGGCAATGGCTCGGGCGCGGGGAGTGCCCCTCGGGGCGCGAGCACAGCGAGCGGCGGTGGACCTGGGGTCGAGACGGTGAGCTTCGAGCGCGAGTGGGATGCGCAGACCGCCGATGAGTTCGGCGATCTCGGTCCCGCGGTCGAGTCGAGTGCCGGCGGTGAGCGCGGTGGCGGTGAGCGCAGTGGCGGTGGCCGCCCGCGCCGTCGTGGAGGCGGGCCACGCCGGCGGTGACGCCTCCTGCACCGGACGGTGTGCAGCGCTCCGAACTCCCGTCGGGGCTGCGCGTCGTCACCGAGGCACTGCCGCAGCTGCGTTCCGTCACGATCGGCGCGTGGGTGGGCACGGGCGCGCGCGACGAGGACGACGGGGTCGTGGGCGCGAGCCACTTCCTCGAGCACCTGCTGTTCAAGGGCACCGAGACACGCTCCGCCCGCGACATCGCCGACGCGATCGAGTCGGTGGGCGGTGAGATGAACGCGTTCACCGCGCACGAGCAGACGGTGTTCTACGTGCGCGTGCCCGACGACCAACTGGAGCTCGCGGCCGATGTGCTGAGCGACATCGTGTGGCGTCCCGCGTTTCGCCCCGACGAGGTCGAGTGCGAGCGGCAGGTGATCCTCGAAGAGATCGCGATGCGCGACGACACGCCCGACGACCTCGTGCACGACGTGTTCGCGAGCGCCCTGTTCCCCGACCATCCGCTCGGCCGCGAGGTGATCGGCTCCGAGACGACGGTGTCGAACATGACCCGCGACTCGGTGCGCGACTATCACGGCTCGCACTACCGGGCCGCCAACACGGTGCTCGCGGCGGCAGGAAACCTCGACCATGCGCGGGTATGCGAGCTCGTCGCGCGCATGGGGCCGTCCACGAACGGCGCCCGCCCGGCTCGCGAGCACACCGCGCTCTCGCCGCCGCGGCCGGTGCGCGTGGTCGAGCGCGACACCGAGCAGGCCCATCTCGTACTGGGTGTGCGCGCCCCGGCACACCGCGACCCCGACCGCTACGCGGTCACCGTGCTGAACCATGTGCTCGGCGGCGGCATGTCGTCGCGACTGTTCCAGGAGATCCGTGAGGATCGCGGCCTCGCGTACTCCGTGTACTCGTTCCGGGCCGCGTTCGACGAGAGCGGATTCCTCGCCGTGTACGCCGGTACCACGGTCGAGCGGGCGAAGGAGACGCTCGGGCTCGTGCACGGCGAGCTCGATCGCATCACGAGTGCGGGCACCATCACCGACGACGAGCTGCGGGCCGCCAAGGGCAACCTCACCGGCTCACTGCTCATGTCGCTCGAAACGTCGTCGTCGCGCATGCGCCGGCTGGGCCACGGCGAGCTGGTGGAGGGCGAGATCCCGTCGCTCGAGGAGTTGGCGCGCCGCGTCGACGCCGTCACCCTCGACCACGTCGGCCGCGTCGTGGACCGGTTGCTGCGCGGCCAACCCCGCGCCCTCGCGGTGGTCGGTCCCTTCTCCGAGTCCGACTTCTGAAGGCCGTCGAGCGGGTCGCCCCAGCGGCGAGCTACGGCGCCCACCGCGCCGAAGCGGTACGTTCCTGCGTGCCCGGCCGGCCAGTCGAACGAAGTGGGGGAGCCCTGCCATGTCTGTGCGATGGTTGATGGCGGCCGTGGTGGTCGCGGGGTCGGCGGCGCTTGCGCCCGCGGCGGCAGGAACGAAGCCGGCCGCGGCGACCGGTCCCGCCGGCAAGATCAAGCATGTCGTAGTGATCTTCCAGGAGAACCGTTCGTTCGACGAGGTGCTCGGCGCGTTCTGCTTCGATCACCCCCACCGCTGTGACGGCTACATCGGGCCGGTGCGGCTCGCCGACGGCTCGTTCGTGTTCAACATCAAGAGTCCCGACGTGATCACACCCGATCCGCCGCACACCGTCGAGACGCAGGTCAAGGTGATCGATCACGGCCGCATGGACGGGTGGAACGGCTTGTCTACGTGCATGCACAACGGGGTGAACCAGTGCGTCTCGCACTACGACGAGGCGCAGATCCCCGCGCTCAGCGCGTTCGCCGGCAAGTACGTCGTGTCGGACCGCACGTTCTCGCTCGGCGACAGCCCGTCGTTCGGCGGTCACATCGCGGTGGCGGCGGCCACGCAGGACGACTTCACCGGAGCGATCCCGTCGAGCGCGCCCGGCGTGAAGCCCGGCCCCGGATGGGGTTGCAACTCGTACAAGATCACGCCGTGGATCGACCCGACCACGCACAAGCAGAGCATGCAGCCGGCGTGCATCCCGGCGCCGGCCGGCGTGCTCGATCGGGGTCGCTTCCCGTACGGGGGCCCGTTCCGCCCCAGCCCGGTGAAGACGGTGCCGACGATCTTCGACCGCCTCGACGCGGGCAAGCTTCCCTGGAAGATCTACGCGTCGGTCGTCGGCTGGTCGATCTGCCCCACCTTCGCCAAGTGCCAGTACGGACCGCAGCACACGAACGTCGTCGCGCCGCAGCAGATCCTGACCGACGCGAAGAACGGCAACCTGCCGGCGTACTCGGTGCTGGCCCCGACCGGTCCGGGCGGCACCGGGCAGCACCCGCCGAGCTCGATGCTCGTGGGCGACAACTGGATCGCCAAGGTCGTGAACGCGCTGCAGTCGAGCCGCGACTGGTCGTCGACCGCGATCTTCATCACCTATGACGACTGCGGCTGTTTCTACGACCACGTGGCGCCGCCGAGCCTGAACCCCGACGGCACGCAGCAGGGATTGCGCGAGCCGATGGTGATCATCAGCCCGTACGCCAAGGTGGCGGGCACCGACTCGCACAACGCCACCTTCGCGTCGATCCTGCGGTTCACCGAGGAGGCCTTCCACCTGTGGCCCCTCGGGCTCAACGACGCGCTGGGCTACGACTACTCCGCCTCGTTCAACTTCGCGGCGGCGCCGACGCCCCCGCGCGTGTTCCCGAGCCAGCAGCTCGTGCCGGCCTCGACGCTGCGCCGCGTCGCGTCGCTCCCGTCGACCGACGACGACGACACATAGCCCCCGTACGCACACGCGCGCCCCGTCAGCAGGTCTCCCCGCCCCACCATGCGTCGTTTGGGTACCAAATAGCGGTCCCAAACGACGCATGAGGGGAGGAGGCGGGGTGGGGTCAGGTGACCATGAGCCAGGTGGCCACCGACGGAACGTTGTCGCCGGCTGACAGCACACGCGCCGCGAATGTTTCGAAGCGTGGCCGGTGGGGCAAACCGCGAGGTCGCGCCGGGCCCAGAGGAAGCCCGGCGCAACCTGTGCACGGAAGATGTGTGACGACCACCCGGGCGCGGCCGCCCCCGGAGATCGCAGCGAGCTCAGACGTTGACGACGATCGTCGAGGCGGAACGGTTGCCGGTGGCGTCGATCGCCCGGACGAAGTAGCGGCCGGGGCCCGGAGGCGTGAAGCGACGCCTCGTGGTGGTGGCGATCACCCGGTCGCCGCGGATGATCTCGTAGGTGGGTGCCACGCCGGAATTGTCGGTGGACGGCGTCCACACGATGTCGCTACCCGACATCTTGACGTTCGTAGGCACCCCCGGTGCGGTGGTGTCGCGGGAGCAGAACCGGGCGAAGCCGCCGAGCCAGTCGGCCACACCCTTGTGGTACGCGCCGCGCACCATGTCGCCGGCTGCCCACACGCAGTCGTGGCTGTCGAGCGTGATGCCCCACACGCCCTCGCCGCTCGATGCCATCGCCCACTGCGGGTCGAAGTCGCTCTGCTTCACGAGACCGTTGGCGCTGTACGCGTCGAGCCAGTTGGAGCTCGTCACCTGCGAGTAGTTCGTGGGGGTCGGCCAGGAGCTGGTGTTCGCGTAGTCGTAGAAGTAGCAGTGGCATCCACCGAAGACCACGCCGTGGAACTCACGCGCCGCCTGGAAGTCGCCGCCCCACTGCGTCACGTGGCCGGTGACCCACGAGAACGATCCCTGCGTGTACTCCTGCAGGTCGTGCTGCGAGCCCCCGAGGTACACCTTGTCGCCGTACTCGAAGATCGCGTACTGGTACCAGTGCTGCTGATTGCCCTGGTCGAACTGCGGGCGGTTCATGCCGGGAAGGAGGCCGCCGGTCGTGCCGTCGAGCACGGCCGCGGCGTCGATACCGGGAGTGTTGTCGACGTTGTGGAAGAAGCCGGCGATGTACACGCGCGTGCCGTCGTCCGACGGGAAGATGTCGACCACGGGCAGGTCCGTCGGCACCTTCCAGTGCTGGTCGGGCGTGCCGTCGCTCAGCCGCACGCGACCAAGGCCTTGCGGCACCACCGTGCGCATCGTCGGGCCGCCGGTGAGGCGGTTGAAGCCGCCGCCGACGTAGAGCCAGTTGCCGGACACCGCGACCTTGCGCACATAGGGGCGGGCGGCGCCGTAGCGCGGGTTCGACACGGAGGCGGTGAAGCCGGACACGACCGCGCCGCTGGTGGGGTCGAGCTCGGCGAGGCCGGCCGTGTTCGGCGCACCGTTCACGTTCGTGAAGTTGCCACCCACGATGAGGTTGCCATTCGGCGCGGCCGCGAGGCTGAACACCTCACCGTCGAGCTGCGGCCGGAACGTGGAGATCCACGTGCCGGTCTGCACGTCGAATGCCGCGAGCCACGACTGGTCGTACTGGGGGCCGCCGGCGCCCTTCTGGACCGCCGCGAACTTGCCGCCCACGAACATCGTGTTGCCCACCTGCTGCAGCGCGTGGGCGGGCGCGTCGTTGTCGGGATCGGGGTCGGCCACCTTCTTCACGCCCACCACACCCCACTGCATCGTCTGCGGGGCGCTCTGCGGCAGCCACGACAGCGTCTGCGCGTCCGTGCCGGAGTCAGGCACCGCCGTGAAACCAGTCTGCGAGTCGTCGACCTTCGGGCGGATCCACACCTGCGTGAACGGAAGCGCGCCGCTGCCCTTCACGCCGGCCGCGAGGAACGAGCTCGACGCCGTGCTGCCGGTGACGCTCGTGCCGAACGCGAAGCCCGACGTCTGCTTGTGGCCGGCGCTGCCAGTGTCGAGCGTCGCGCGGTCGTACGCGTTGTCGAAGCCGCTGCTCGCGGTCGTCGTCGAGTATCCCGAGCTCGTCGCGCTCCGAGTGCCGTAGCTGTATGCGGAGAGCGGCTCGCCGCCGGCGAACTCCCACGACCATGTCGCGGTCGTGCCGAGGTGCCAGCGGGCCTCCTGCCAACTCGTGCCGGAGGTGTTCGTGGCCCGCACCAGGCGGATGCCGTCGGCCAGCGCGTCGGGACGGCCGCCGGCCATGAGCCCCTCGATCACCTGCTCCGAGAGCGTCGACGGGTAGAACGCGCCGGGCCCACTGATCGTCGTGCGCAACGCGGCCGCGGTGCCCTGCCCGCTCTCGCGCCACTTCCAACCGCTGCGGCCCCGGCCGACGAGCACCCAACCACCGCCGTCGGTGGTCATGTCGCAGTAGAACGGCTGCGGTGCCCCGAGCGCCGAGGTCTCGAGCCAGTAGATCCCGTCGTGGCTCGACGGGAAGCTCTGCTTGATCGCCCAGCACGACGGCGCCGCGTCGGTGCTCGATGTGCCCGTGTGCACGGTGGGGCTGCCCGCGTGGGCGGGAAGACTGAGCGCGGCGGCGACGCCGAGACCGGCGAGGCCGAGCGCGAGTACTGCCGAGAGCGGTCGGCGCAGCATGAGTTCGTATCCTCCAAGCCCACGCGGTGGCGGACGCGCGGCTGCGGGCACCAGAACACGGCACGGGCGTCACGTCGAGGGCCGCGGACGTGAACGTGACCGATCAGCGGTCACGGCATCGGATGGGGGCCGCCGCGATGTGACGCCGTTCACGGATGTGCCGTTCGCGCCGCGATACGCCACCCTCACGGCGCGGCTGCGGGCCGGCCGTTACAGTCGGTTCCGTGCTGCGCGTAGGAGTCTCCGGTGCGGGGGGACGGATGGGCCAGACGGTGTGCCGGGCGGTGCTGGGTGCCGGCGACCTCGCGCTCGTCGCAGCCGTCGACCCGCAGCACGCGGGCGAGACGGTCGAACAGAGCGCGGTCGAACAGAGCGCGGGCGAGGGGAGCGCGGTCGAGGGGAGCGCGGTCGAGATCGCGTCCGACCTCTCGGCGTTCGTCGACGCCGGTGTGGAGGTGGCCGTCGACTTCACCGTGCTCGGTGCGGCGCGCAAGAACGTGCCGCAGTACGCCGAGCACGGCATCCATGCGGTGGTGGGCACCACGGGCTTCACCGCGGCCGACCTCGACGAGTACGCACGCCTCTTCGAGGCGAGCGCCGCCAACGCGATCGTCGCGCCGAACTTCACGATCGGCGCGGTGCTGATGATGCGCTTCGCCGAGATGGCCGCGCCGTGGTTCGAGTCGGCCGAGATCATCGAGCTGCACCACGACCGCAAGATCGACGCGCCGTCGGGCACGGCGGTCCGCACCGCCCAGCGCATGGCTGCGGCGAGCAGCAGCTGGACGCCCGACCCCACCGAGACGCACACGGTGCCGGGCGCGCGCGGGGCGACCGTCGACGGCATCCCGGTGCACTCGGTGCGGCTCCGTGGCGTGTTCGCGCACCAGGAGGTGGTGCTCGGCACCGCCGGGCAGACCTTGACGATCCGCCACGACAGCTTCGACCGCGATGCCTACATGCCGGGCGTGCTCCTCGCGGTGCGCGAGGTGGCGCACCGGCCCGGCCTTACGATCGGGCTCGATCCGCTGCTCGGCGTGTGAGCGCCACGGCGAGCTCGTCGGCGTCGAGCACGACGTCGAAGCGGTCGCGGGCGCGCAGCCACAGCAGGTTGGCGCGCTGCACGTGGTCGCCGTCGTCGTAACGGTTCAACACCACGGTCACTGGCCAGCGCGACAGCGTGCCGACTGTGAGCCGCACCTCGTTGAGCGTGCCGAGGCGGGGGTGCGCCACCACCACGACCGCATCGGGGTCGAGCGCCTCGCACAACGACAGCGTGTCGCCGTCGTCGGCGAGCGGTGAGCGCACGCCGCCCGCGCCTTCCACGAACACGAAGTCGCACGTGGGTTCGCGACGGAACTCGTCGCGCGAGTGTCGCGATCGTGAACGGTGGCCCATCGAGCGCGGCGTTGGCGATCGGTGGTGCCATCGCGAGCGCGAGCCAGCGGTGCCGCGGGCACACGTCGTACGGCGACCTTCCGACGGCGCGCGCCAGCACCTCGGCATCGGTGCCGCCGAGCTCCTCGCGCGTGTAGCTCTGCACGGGCTTCCACGCCTGCACCTGCGCGCCCGCACTGCGTAGCACCGCGATCGTCGCCGCGGTCACGTAGGTCTTGCCGACGTCGGTACCCGTGCCCGTGACGACCACGAGCATGTCGAGCGCGACTCCCGCTCGGCTGCAGGAGCGGCCTCGGCCGCGGCCTTGCCTGTTGCCTCCGCCGGTGGGGGCCACAACCCCACTTCGACGAGCGCGTGCCGCAGCGCGTCGATCTGCGGGCCGGTGTGGGCCGCGCTGCACGCGATGCGCAGGCGCGACGTTCCCGGAGGCACGGTGGGCGGCCTGATCGCCGGCACGAGGAAGCCGCGGTCGAGGAGCGTGGCCGCGGCCTGGAGCGCGCTGTGGTCGTCGCCGCACATCACCGGCACGATCGGCGAGCGTGCGGTGGGCTCGAGCCGCGCGACGTTGGCGGCGAGCCGGGCCACGAGCGCGGCACCGTCGCCCGACCGCAGCACGCGCAGCGCGGCGAGCGCGGCAGCGGTGTCGGCCGGCGTGGGCGCGGTGGTGAAGATGTACGAGCGTGCGAGGTTCACGAGCAGATCGGTGAACACGCGCGGGCCCGCGACGAAGCCGCCGAGCGCGCCGAGCGTCTTCGACAGCGTGCCCACCCGCACGTGCGGGATGGCCGCGAGCGCGCCCGCGTCGGGATGCGGACCGAGCACCGCGTGCGCCTCGTCGAGCACGAGCAGCGCGCCGTGCTCCGCGCACAGCGCGATGAGGCCCGCGACGTCGGCGAGGTCGCCGTCCATCGAGAACACCGAGTCGCTCGCCACGATCGCGCGCTCGTACCGCCCGCTGCGGTCGTCGAGGAGCGTCGCGAGATGGTCGAGGTCGCGGTGGCGGAACACCGCTACGTCGGAGCGCGAGAGGCGGCAGCCGTCGACGATCGACGCATGGTTCAGCTCGTCGGAGCACACGAGCGTGTGCGGGCCGCCGAACGCCGCGAGCGTGCCGATGTTCGCGGCGAAGCCGGTGGGGAACAGCACCGCCGCGGGCTCGTCCTTCCATGCCGCGAGCTCAGCTTCGAGCTCGTCGTGCACGGCACGCGCGCCCACGATGAGTCGCGCCGACCCGCTCCCCGCGCCGTCACGGTCAAGCGCTGCGTGTGCGGCCGCGATCACGTCGGGGTGGTGCGTGAGCCCGAGATAGTCGTTCGACGCGAACGACACCACACCATCGCGTCCCTCGTACGTGCCGGCGACGCCGTCGCCGTCGAACGCGCGCGGTGCCCGCCAGCGCTGCGCGCCGTGAAGGCGGCACGTGGTCGCTTCGGCCCAGGCCGTCCACGCGTTCTCGGGGATCACGCGCACACCTCGTCGAGGGCCTCGCACAGCGCTTCCACGATCTGCGACAACTCTTGCGACGTGATCGTGAGGGGCGGCATCAGCACCACCACGTCGCCGAGCGGTCGCAGCAGCACTCCGCGCTCGACCGCCGCGGCGCAGACGCGCCGCCCCCAGCGCAAGCCGTCGTGCGGCGGCGCGAGCTCCACGCCGCCCATGAGGCCGCGCAGCCGGACCTCCCTCACGGCCGGGTGCGGCGCGATCCGATCGTCGAGCAGACCCTGCAACTCCTCGGAGCGCTCGCGCACGTTGCCGAGCACGTCGTAGGCCTCGATGAGCTCGAGGTGGCGGAGCGCGACCGCGGCGGCCAGCGCGTTCCCGCTGTAGGAGTGACCGTGGTACAGGGTGCGGGGGCCGAGGTCGGCGCCGAGGAACTCGCCGAACACGCGGCCACTCGCGACGGTGGCCGACATCGGCAGGTAACCCGCGGTGAGGCCCTTGCCGAGGCACAGCAGATCGGGGCGGATGCCGCAGTGCTCGGACGCGAAGAGCGTGCCGGTACGGCCGAAGCCGGTGGCGACCTCGTCGCAGATCAGCAGCACGTCGTGCTCGTCGCACGCCCGGCGCAGCTGCGAGAAGCCGCCGGGGTCGGCCATGAGCATTCCCGCCGCGCCCTGCACGCTCGGCTCCACGATCACGGCGGCCAGCTCCTCCCGGTGGCGGGCGACGAGCTCGCACGCCGCGTCGATGCACTGCGGGTCGGTGAACGCGGGCGCACGCACCACCGGGAAGGTGAGCGGATCGAAGATGTCGGTGCCGAAGCCGCGGTCGCCCACCGAGAGGGCGCCGAGCGTGTCACCGTGGTATGCGCCGGCGAAGGCGAGGAACGTGCGGCGCGGCCGGCGGATGTTCACCCAGTACTGGAACGCGATCTTCAGCGCCTGCTCGACCGCGGACGCGCCGTCGGACGCGTAGAGGAAGTGTGGATCGTCGACCGGCACGAGCGGCGCGAGGCGTTCGGACAGCTCGATCACCACGCGGTTGCCGTTGCCGAGCATTGTCGTGTGGGCCCCGCGCTCGAGCTGTTCTCGGATCGCGGCGTCGAGCTCCGGCACGTGATGTCCGAGGGTGGTGACCCACAGCGACGAGATGGCGTCGAGGTAACGGTGGCCGTCGACGTCGATCACCTCGTGGCCGTCGGCCCGATCCACGATCACAGGCCGGTTCTCGGCGTAGGTGGCCATCTGCGTGAAGCCGTGCCACACGACCGCGGCGTCGCGCGCGCACCACTCTTCCCGCTGGTTCGCTGCGCTCACGGGCCGGGGGGCCTTTCCTCGCTGCTCGGGCGGTCGTCGTGTGTGCGTGCGCCGCTGCTCACGGGCGGCAACCGTAGTGGCGATAATGGTCGCGATGACCGTGATGACCGGGTCGGTGGGAGCGCAGCGATGACCGCCGGGTCGGCGTCCGGCGCCGACCCGCTGTCGATGCGCGAGCGGCTGCTCGGCGCCACGTACGCGTGCGTCTCGCGCTACGGGCTCGGCAAGACCACGGTCGAGGACGTCGTGAAGGAGTCGGGCGTGTCGCGCGCCACGATCTACCGCTACTTCCCGGGCGGCCGTGACGAGCTGGTGCGCGACACCGTCGGGTGGGAGATCGCGCACTTCCTCACCCGGCTCGCCGACCACGTGCGCGACGAGCCCGACCTCAACAGCCTCGTGGCCGAGGGGCTGCGCTTCGCGCGCCGCTCGCTCGAGTCGCACGAGCTGTTGCAGAAGATCCTCGAGACCGAGCCCGAGCGGCTGCTCGGCCTGCTCACCACCGAGTCGGCGCGCACCGTGCCGTTCATCGCCGCGTTCCTGTTCCCGTATCTGGAGCGGGAGCGGGCCGCGGGCCGCCTGCGCGAGGGCGTCGACGTGGGGCGCGCCGCCGACTACGTGGCCCGGATGGTGCTGTCGCTCATCGGATCGCCGGGCCGGTGGGACTACGACGACCCGGCCCAGCTCGCCGACCTCGTGCGCACCGAGCTCCTCGGTGGCATCGTCGCCTGACCCGCCTGACCCGCCTCACCCGCCTTTGCCCGTTGTCCCATCAGGAGCCAAGGACTTGGCTCCCGATGGGACAGCGACGGTGGCGTCGGGACGTTCGACCCTGGCCCGGCGGGGCCCCACGTCCGTACGGTCGATGCATGACCGTGGTCGAGGTGTTCGCCGACATCGTGTGCCCGTTCACCCACGTGGGTCTGCACCGGCTCGTGGAGCGGCGGCGGCAGCTCGGTGCCGACTTCCAGATCCGCGTGCGGGCATGGCCGCTCGAGCTCGTGAACGGTGCGCCCTTCGAGCCCGGCCCCGTGGCCGACAAGGTCGCCGCGCTGCGGGCGTCGGTGGCTCCGGAGCTGTTCCGGGCGTTCGAGCCGGCCCACTTCCCTTACACGTCGCTGCCGGCCCTCGCGGTCGCGGCGACCGCCTACCGCAAGGACATCGCCACCGGCGAGCGGGCGAGCCTGCTCCTGCGCGATGCCCTGTTCGAGGACGGTCTCGACATCTCCTGCCACTGCACGCTGCAGCGGATCGCCGCGTCGCTCGGGCTCCACGTGCCGCTCGACGCCGAGCAGGACGTGATCGACGACTGGCACGACGGCCGCCGGCGGGGCGTGCTCGGCTCGCCGCACTTCTTCGTGGGCGGCCACGACTGGTTCTGCCCGGTGTTGCACATCGAGCATCCCGACACGGGGGGTCTCGCCGTGTCGTTCGACGTCGCCGCCTTCGACGACTTCGTGCAGGCCTGCGTCGCGGGAGACCACACAGCCGTCGTCGCCTGACCCACCCGCGATCCGGCCGTCGTTCGCCGGGCCGGGCCCCGCCCGGGGCGGTGCGTTCGCGTCCGCGAGCACTCGTGTGACGGGCGGCGCCTTGACACTGAGACACTGAGCGGGTAATTGTCTCATGAATGCCCGCACTGTCCGCGCCGCCCGCGCTGTCCGCTCTGTCCGCTCTGCCCGCTCGGTCCGAAGCGCCCGCGCTGTCCGAAGCGCCCGAACTCGTGATCCCGGTGCCCGACCGGATCCTCGACGCCGCGCTCGCATGCCTCGGCCGGGTGGGCCCGGCCAAGACCACCTTCGACGACGTCGCCCGCCAGGCCGGCCTCAGCCGGGCGACCGTCTACCGCTACTTCGCGGGTCGCAGGCCGCTGTTCGAGGCCCTCGTGGCCCGGGAGGTGGCCCGCCTCGCCGACGCCGTGCGCCACGCGGTCGCGCCCGCCGGCTCGCTCGCCGACGCGCTCGTCGCGGCCACCGGCGCCGCGGTCGAACAGCTCGAGTCGATCGATGCGCTGCGGTTCGTGCTCGAGCACGAACCCGAGACGGTCATGCCGTTCCTCGCGCTCGACCGCATGCAGCACGCCTTCACCGCGGCGTCGGCCCTCGCCGTCGACCTGCTCGACCGCTGGCTCGAGCCGGCCGCGGCGGCCCGCGCCGGCGAGTGGCTCGCCCGGCTCGTCACCGCATACCTCGTCTCGCTCGACGGGTGCGACCCCGTACCCGCAACGCTCGCCGACCCGCACGCCGTTCGCATGCTCGTGGCCGACTTCGTCGTGCCCGGGCTCACCTCGATCTCCACCCGGAAGGGAGAGCCGCAATGACCGACACGACCGACATGACCGACATGACCGACCTCTCGTCACTCATCGGACGCGACGACATCAACGACCTCGAGGCCATCCTCTCGGTCAGCAACACCGACGTCGACGCCAAGGACCACAAGGTCGCGGCCTCCGTCGACTCGATCTTCACGTGGGACTACACGCGCAGCCGCCCCGCGCTGAGCAAGCTGTACGAGAAGGCCAAGACGTCGCAGTGGAACGCCGCGACCGACCTCGACTGGTCGACGCCCGTCGACATCGAGCAGGTCGTCATGAACAACCAGGCTGCCAACAGCGAGATGTTCTTCGGCAACGTCGACCTCACCGGCACGCCGTTCGCGAAGTGGGACGAGAAGAAGTGGCTCGAGCTCGGTATCGAGGGCAACCGCTGGACGATGAGCCAATTCCTCCACGGCGAGCAGGGCGCGCTGATCTGCACCGGACGCATCGTGGAGACGGTGCCGTGGATCGACGCCAAGTACTACGCGGCCACCCAGGTGATGGACGAGGCGCGCCACGTCGAGGTGTTCGCCCGCTATCTCGACGAGAAGCTCGAGGGCCGCTACCCGATCAACGCGCATCTGAAGATGCTGCTCGACGACATCATCAGCGACTCGCGCTGGGACATGACGTACCTCGGCATGCAGATCATGGTCGAGGGCCTCGCACTCGCCGCGTTCGGCTTCATGCACCAGATGACGACCGAGCCGCTGCTCAAGAAGCTGCTGCGCTACGTGATGAGCGACGAGGCGCGCCACGTGGCGTTCGGTGTGCTGTCGCTGCAGGAGTTCTACACGCAGCTGTCGGGCCCGGAGATCCGCGAGCGCCAGGAGTTCGCGTTCGAGGCCGCGGTGCGCATGCGCGACCGCTTCCTCCAGCAGGAGGTGTGGGATCGCATGGGCGTGAACGTGAAGGACGCGCTCGAGCTCGTGATGATGGACGACAGCCGCGTGATGTTCCAGTCGCTGCTGTTCTCGAAGATCGTGCCGAACTGCAAGAAGCTCGGCTTGCTCGACGCGGGCGACGGCTGGCTGCGCCAGAAGTTCACCGAGCTCGGCGTGATCCAGTTCGAGGACTGGACCGACACCGGCGAGGAGTACGAGAACCTCGACGAGGTCGCCAAGGACCGCTCCGCGGCATAGGGTCGTGTGAGTGCGACGCCGCGCTCGGTGGCGTCGAGGAACGAACAAGGCGGGCCGTGGAGCAGATCTCACGGCGGGGATTCTTGGCGGCATCGGCCGGCCTGGGTGCCGCGACCGTGCTTCCCCGGCCCGCCGGCGCGCGCTCGCCGAGCCTGGCCGCGCCGCCGCGCCCGACCACTCCGTGGGCGCTGCGGCGCTACGACCGGTTCGAGCGCACGCTCACCGGCCTCCCTGCCGTTGCGAACCCGTTCGACGCGCACGCGCTCGACGTGTGGGCGTACTTCCGCGACCCGTCGGGCCGCACGTCGCGCGTCCCGGCGTTCTGGTTCCAGGACTACACGCGCACGCAGGCAAAGAACGGCAAGGAGCAGCTGACCGCGAGTGGGGCGCCGGAGTGGCGCGTCCGCTTCACGCCGACGCGTGCCGGCCACTGGCACTGGCACTGGCGCGCGGTCGATGCGAAGGGACGTCTGTACCGCGGCCCGACGGGCAACTTCGTCGTCACCGAACGGCACGCGCCCGGGTTCGTCCGGCGCAGCACGCGCGACGCGCGCTACCTCGTGCACGACGACGGCAGCCCGTACTTCCCGATCGGCGAGAACGTCGCCTGGTACGACAACAAGCAGACGTTCGACTACGACCGCTGGTTCGGTCAGCTGCACGAGCAGGGCGCGAACTACGCGCGCCTCTGGATGCCGTACTGGGCGTTCGCGCTGGAGGCGCCGGGCAGCCCGCTCGGCGACTACACCGATCGCCTCGCGCAGGCTTGGGAGCTCGACTACGTGTTCGACCTCGCGCGTGATTCGGGCATCGCGCTCATGCTGAGCCTCCAGAACCACGGGCCGTTCTCGCTCGTGTTCAACAGCGAGTGGGACGTCAACCCGTACAACGCCGCGAACGGTGGCCCGCTCGGCGAGCCGCAGGACTTCTTCACCAATCCCATCGCCCGCCTGCTGTTCCGCCGGAGGATGCGGTACTGCGTGGCCCGTTGGGGCTACGCACCGCACCTCGCCGCGTGGGAGCTGTGGAACGAGGTCGATCTCACCGGTGGGTACGAGGTCGCGGCCGTCGCCGCGTGGCACCGAGCGATGGCGGCGCACCTCCGCGACCTCGACACCAACCGGCACCTCGTGACGACGAGCCTGTCGCTGTACCCGAGCATCCTGCAGCAACCGTCGGACGGCGCGCTGTGGGACACGACGAATCTCGACTTCACACAGGTGCACCGTTACACGACGCTCGACGCCGGCATCCCGGTCGGCGACCAGGACGTCAGCCGCGACCTGCCGAACCTCGCCGGCGAGATGCTCGACCGCCACCACCGCCCGACGCTCGTCGCCGAGTACGGGGTCGACGCGGGCTCGGCGACGGCGACGCTCGACCCCGACGGCATCGCCTTGCACGACTCGCTCTGGTCGTCCGCGCTGTCGGGTGCGCTCGGCAGCGCGATGACGTGGTGGTGGGACACGTACGTCGACGCCGACCCCGACCGTCTGTATCCGATGTTCGGTGCACTCGTGC
This sequence comes from uncultured Actinomycetes bacterium, assembly GCA_963716525.1. GTDB lineage: Bacteria > Actinomycetota > Acidimicrobiia > IMCC26256 > PALSA-610 > JBBREP01. Next base: position 4,015,068 of record OY970315.1, on the reverse strand, counting down.
GGTTCCTGTCCCACGTGGCATGGGACCGCGAGCACTTCGGCGCGACAACGGCGAGCGTGTTGGCGCCCGGCCGGAACGTGGTGGTGCACGGGCTGGACGGCGCCGGCCTCCGCCTCGTGTGGATCAAGAACGACGATCACCAGTGGAACCACCCGGACCCGACCCCGGTGACCGGCGCGACCTGCGACCTCGGCGTCGCCCCGGGCATCTGGATCGGCGAGTGGTGGGACACCACGGTCGGCGCCCTCACCCACCGTTTCGTCGTGTTCGGCCGGCGCGGTCACCACACCCATGTCGCGTTGCCCACCTTCACCGGCGACGTCGCGTTGCGGATCCGGCGCTTCGGCGCCCGGTGACGCACCCGAGTCTTTGCCGCGTTTCGGCGCCATAGCACCGAAGCGCTGCACACGCCGGGGCAGACTGGCGCCCTGTGAAGGCTGAGGAGATCGTCGCCCGCTTCCCGGGTGACGCGTACGTGGGGTTCCACTCGCGGCGGTACGCGCTCGTGCTGGAGCTGCTCGCCGAGTACGCGCCGCACGCGCGGACGATTCTCGACGTCGGCCCGTCGCAGCTCACCACGCTCGCGGCCGAGCAGTACGGCGGCCGCGCCCGTGTCGACAGTGTCGGGTTCCAGGACGTCGGTGCGAACACCACCGGCGGCACGCACTACGAGTTCGACCTCAACCGTCTGCCGGGGAACGCGGCCCGGACAGCCTCGACCGCTACGACGCGATCCTCTGCTGCGAGGTGCTCGAGCACCTCTACACGGCCCCGGAGCACCTCCTCGCCTGGCTGCGCGAGCACCTCGCAGAACGGGGTGCGCTCATCGTGCAGACGCCGAACGCGGCCGCGCTCGACCGGCGGGTGAAGCTCCTCACCGGCCGCCATCCCTACGACGCGCTCGATCCCGAGCGCAGTGGCGCCCGGCACGTGCGCGAGTGCACGTACGCCGAACTGCGCGGGATCGCCGGCGCGGCGGGCTTCGACGTCGTGCGCGCCACGCGCCACGCGTACTTCGACTACCGGTTCGCGGCGGGCGGCCGCGGTGGTGCGGCCCGCCGGCTCCGCCACGCCGCGGCAGAATGCGGTCGACCGCGCCCTCCCGCCGAGCATGCGATCGGGCGTCACGCTTGTCCTGGTCGCGGACAACCACCTGATACGGTCGCAAACGTCATGAGCTCCGGCAATGTTCGCATCACGCTGCTCGGCGGTGTGGGCGAGATCGGCCGCAACTGCTTCTGCCTCGAGCACGACGACCGCATCCTCGTGGTCGATTGCGGGCTCATGTTCCCCGACGCCGACATGCCCGGCGTCGACATCGTGCTGCCCGACTTCTCGTACCTGATCGACAACGCCGACCGGGTCGAGGCGGCGTTCCTCACGCACGCGCACGAGGACCATGCCGGCGGGCTGCCGTACCTCCTCCAGCACGTGTCGGTGCCCATCTACGGGTCGGCGCTGTCGCTCGCCTTCGCGCGCCGGCGCATCGAGGAGGCCGGCGTGCTCGACCGCACCGAGCTCATCGTCCTGCACGACGGCGAGCGCCGGCGCATCGGTCCGTTCGACTGCCAGTTCGTCCCGGTCACGCACTCGGTGCCGCACGGCTTCGCGACGGCCTTCTTCACGCCCGCGGGCACGATCGTGCACTCGGGTGACTTCAAGATCGACCTCACGCCCGTCGACGGTCGCCACATCGGCCTCGCGCTGCTCGGCGAGATCGGGCGGCGCGAAGGCGGCGTGCGCCTGCTGCTGTCGGACTCCACGAACGCGGAGCGTCCGGGGTTCACGCCCTCGGAGAGCACCGTCGGCGAGGCGATGCGCGACCTGTTCCGTGACCATCGCGATCGCCGGGTGATCGTGGCGTGCTTCGCCAGCCACCTCCATCGCATCGAGCAGGTGGCCAGGGCCGCGATCGGCGCGGGCCGCAAGGTGGCGTTCCTCGGCCGCTCGATGCAGCACAACGTTGCGCGGGCGCGCGAGCTCGACCTGCTCGACATCCCGATCGCGGCCGTGGTCGACATCGAGGAGATCGCTCGCTTCTCGCCGCACGAGATCTGCGTGATCTGCACCGGTTCGCAGGGCGAGCCGATGAGCGCGCTCGCGCTCGATGGCCGCCCACGACCACAAGTTCGTGAAGGTCTCGGCCGACGATCTGGTCGTGCTGTCGTCGCACGCGATCCCTGGCAACGAGACGAACGTGTACGGCGTGATCGACGCGCTGCACCGCGCCGGCGCCGATGTCGTGTACGGCACGGCGTCGGGCGTGCACGTGTCGGGGCACGCGTCACGCGAGGAGCTCAAGTTCCTGCTCTCGCTGCTCTCGCCCGAGTGGTTCGTCCCGGTGCACGGCGAGTACCGCCAGCTCGTGCACCACGCCCGGCTTGCCGAGGCGGTCGGGGTCGCGGCCGAGAAGGTGCTCGTGTGCGAGGACGGCGACGCGATCGTGCTCGGCCCGAACGGCGTCGACGTCGAACGCCGCGCGGTGCCGTCGGGCTACACCTACGTCGACGGCATCGTCGGCGACGTCGGCGGGAGCGTGTTGCGCGACCGCCGCGCGCTCGCCGAGGAGGGTGTGGTGGTCGTGATCGTCACCGTCGACGCGCGCAGCGGCGAGGTGCTCACCGGGCCCGAGATCGTGACGCGTGGCTGGATCTACGCGCCCGAGGCCGACGACCTGATCGAGGAAGCCAAGGCCGTCGTGCTGCGGTCGATCGCCGACGCGAGCGAGCACGGTGCCACCGACTTCGAGACGGTCCGCCGCAACACGCGCCGCGCGCTCAAGCGCTTCATCGCGGAGCGCACCAAGCGCTACCCGATCATCGTGCCGGTGGTGATGGAGGCCTGATGCTTTGCCTCGCCTCCGGCTCGGCGGCGAGCTCACTGCGGACGCATCTCGCTCCTCCGTCGCTCCTGCGCTCCTCCGGTCGCCGCACCGGGCGGTAATCCGCTGTGGACAAAGCGGTCCGTTGAGGGCGGTGTGGCCGGTGTTACGTTGGCTGACCGATGCCCACCAGCACGAAGCGCCGTCCGGCCTCGAAGTCGAAGGGCCGCGGCCGATCGACCGCTCGCCGGCGCCCGGCCCGCCAGCCGATGTTCGAGGGCACCCGCGAGGCGCTGCACGAGCAGCTGGCGGCGCATTCGTCGGACGCGGCCGCGATCTTCGCCGCGGTCGCCGGCGTGCTCATCGCGCTCGGCGTGTACACGACCGCGGCGGGCCCGCTCGGGCACGGCGTCAACGTGGGGCTCGGTGCCGCGCTCGGACGCGGCCGCTTCCTCGTGCCGCTGGCCTGCTTCGCCGCCACGGCGGCACTGCTGGTGCGCCGCGGTGACGACACGGGCGAACGCCACGGACTGCGGGTGGCGATCGGAGCCACGCTCGTGGTGGTCGCCGTCACCGGCATCTGGCACCTCGCGGCCGGCCAGCCGACAACCCTCGACGGGCTGACCGACCTCGAGCGCGCCGGCGGCGTGCTCGGCGCGCTCACCGGCGGGTCGATCGCCGCGCTCGCCGGCGTGGTCGGTGCGTCGATCGTGCTCGTCGCGCTCGTCGCGCTCGGGCTGCTGCTCGTCACCGGCCTCACGTTCCGCACGATCGGGCCCGCGCTGGCCACCGCGATCCGCTGGCTGGCGGCCCAAGCGCGGGAGCTGTTCGACCTCGGCCACCGTGACCACGACGACGGCGTCGACGGCGTCGAAGAGTTCGACGGCCTCGATGACGATGGCGAGTTCGACGGTGACGACGAGCTCGACCTCATCGCCGCCGGCGCGGTGGACCTCGACGCGCCCGTGGCCGCGGCGCCGGCCCGGGCGCGCAAGACCGTGCTCTACGACGTGATGGCCGACGACTCCTACTTCGCCCCCGACGAGATCGACCTCGCGGCCGAGGAAGAGATCGACGACGAGGAGTACGAGGACGAGGACGAAGACGCGGAATACGAGGACGAGGACACCGACGAGGAGTACGAGGACGGCGACGACGAAGACGCCGATGACGAGGAGTACGAGTACGAGGAGGTCGCCGAGGACGGCGAGGACGGCGAGGAGCAAGCCGCTGAGGCAGGCCAGGGCGCGCTCGATCTCGGTCCGGGCTACAAGCGCACGGACTGGAAGCTGCCGGCCGCGACCCTGCTGAAGCGGGGGAGCGGCAAGCAGGTGGACGAGCGGCTCATCGACGCCGGCGGTGAGGTGCTCGAGGCCACGCTGCAGGAGTTCGGCGTGGACGCGCGCCTCATCGGCCGGGCGATCGGCCCCACGGTCAGCCGCTACGAGCTCGAGCTCGCGCCGGGCGTGAAGGTCAACAAGGTCACGAACCTCGCCAAGGAGATCGCCTACGCGATGGCGAGCCACGACGTGCGCATCCTCGCCCCGATTCCCGGCCGCAGCGCGATCGGCGTGGAGGTGCCGAACAAGGTGCGGCCGATCATCACGCTCGGCGACATCCTCGCGAGTGAGGACGCGCACACGGCGGCGCATGCGCTGCAGGTCGGCCTCGGTCGCGACATCACAGGACGGTCCGTGATGGCGAACCTGGCGACGTTCCCGCACGTGCTCATCGCGGGGCAGACCGGTGCGGGCAAGTCGAGCTGCATCAACAGCATCGTGACGTCGCTGCTGATGCGCACGACCCCAGATCAGGTGCGGCTGATCCTCGTCGATCCCAAGCGCGTCGAGCTCGGCCAGTACAACAACGTGCCGCACCTGCTCACCGAGGTGGTCGTCAATCCGAAGAAGGCCGCCAACGCGCTCGACTGGGCCGTGCGGGAGATGGAGATGCGCTACGACCTGCTCGCCGAGGTCGGAGTGCGCGACATCACCGGCTACAACGCGCTGTGGGACCGTGGTGACCTGCCCACCGAGGACAACCCCGACCCGGTGGGCGGCAAGAACTACGACCGCTTGCCGTTCATCGTGATCGTCGTCGACGAGCTCGCCGACCTCATGATGGTCGCGGCACGCGACGTGGAGAGCAGCATCGCCCGGCTCGCGCAGATGGCCCGCGCCGTCGGTCTCCACCTCGTGATCGCGACGCAACGGCCATCGGTCGATGTGATCACCGGCGTGATCAAGGCGAACATCCCGAGCCGTCTCGCGTTCGCGGTGAGCAGCCTCACCGACTCGCGGGTGATCCTCGACCAGCCCGGGGCCGAGAAGCTGGTGGGCAAGGGCGACATGCTGCTCCTGAGCGCGTCGTCGTCGCGCACCGAGCGCATCCAGGGCGCCTGGGTCGACGAGGACTGCGTGCGCAAGGTCGTCGCGCACTGGCGGCGCCAGACGATCGCGCCCGCTTACGTGGAGGGCGTGCAGGGTGAGGAGAGCTCGGGCAGCGGCTTCTTCGACGACGACGAGGGCGACGAGCTGCTGGAGCAGGCGATGGATCTCGTGGTGCGCGGGCGGCTCGGCAGCACGTCGATGCTGCAGCGCAAGCTGCGCGTGGGCTTCGCTCGAGCCGGGCGCATCATGGACCTCCTCGAACGGCGCGGTGTCGTGGGCCCGTCCGAGGGCTCCAAACCGCGTTCGGTCCTGATGACGGTCGAGGAGCTCGACGAGCTCCCGGGCAACTGACGGCCCGGGGCCGAAATCGCCGCACTTGTAACCTGAGAGCTGTGACGGGGCCCAAATACTGGGTGGAGACACTCGGCTGCCCGAAGAACGCCGTCGACTCCGACAAGATCGTGGCCCAGCTGGAGGCCGACGGTCTTGTGCCGGCGCGGGCGGCGGGCGACGCCGACGTCGTGGTCGTGAACACGTGCGCCTTCATCGAGACGGCGCGCGAGGAGTCGGTCGAGGTGCTGCTCCACCTCGGCGCGGCGCGCAAGCCCGGGGCCCGGCTCGTGGCCACCGGGTGCATGGCCGAGCGCTACGGCGACGAGCTCGGCGCCGCGCTCCCCGAGGCCGACGCGATCGTGGGCTTCGGCGGCCAGTCGACGATCGCCGAGCATGCCGGGGTGCCGGTGCGCCTCGGGCGCGCACCCACGTCGCTGCTCGACCTCCCGCGCAACGTGCCCGACGTGCCGTGGGCCTATCTGAAGGTGGCCGAGGGTTGCGACCGGGCGTGCGCGTTCTGCGCGATCCCCACGTTCCGCGGCGCGCAGCGCTCGCGCGCCCCGCAGTCGATCGAGCGGGAAGCGGGCACGCTCGTGGACGGCGGTGTCCGCGAGCTCGTGCTCGTGGCGCAGGACCTCGCCTGGTACGGCCGCGACATCGGCACGCCGGGCGCGCTGGTACCGCTGCTGCGACGTCTCGACGGTCTGCGCGCGCGGGGCCTGGAGCGCATCCGGCTGCTGTACCTCTACCCGTCGGAGGTGCACGATCCGCTCGTGGCGACGATGCTCGAGCTGCCGTCGGTGGTGCCGTACTTCGACCTGTCGCTGCAGCACGCGTCGCGCCCGTTGCTGCGGCGCATGAAGCGATGGGGGAGCGGCGAGCAGTTCCTCGATCTGATCGACCGGATCCGGCGCGACGAGCCGGCGGCCGTCTTCCGCTCGTCGTTCATCACCGGCTTCCCCGGTGAGACCGAGGCGATGCACGACGAGCTCTTGGCGTTCGTCGACGCAGCCCAGCTCGACTGGGCCGGATTCTTCGCGTTCTCGCAGGAAGAGGGCACCGCAGCAGCCCATCTCGACGGTGTGATCGATCCCGCGACGGTGCGCGAACGGCTTGCCGAGCTCCACGACGTGCAGGAGCCGATCACCGGCGCGTCGCGTGCCGCGCTCGTCGGTGCGCCCGTCGAAGTGCTGATCGATCACGTCGACGCGTCGTGCGCCACCGGTACCGGCCGCACCTACCGTGAGGCCCCCGAGATCGACGGCCTCGTGCACGTCGACGGTTCCTCGACACCGCTGCTCGCGGGTGACACGATCCGGGCCGTGGTCCACGGTTGCGACGGCACCGACCTGTTCGCGGGCACGCCCGCGCCGGAGCGCGCACGGTGACGGCCACCTCGCAGCCCGCAGGCACCGCCGGGCCCGCTGCGGCGAGCACCGCGACCGCCGCGAGCGCCGCGAGCGCCACCGCGGTGAGCGCGGCCACGGCGGCGAGCACCGCGACCGCCGCGATCCGTAAGCGCTTCGGCCAGAGTGCGATCGCCACACCGGCGAATGCCGTCACGATCGCGCGGATCGCGATCGCGATCCCGACGCTCGCGTTGATCTACCAGAACGGTGCGAACTGGTTGAACCTGTCGTTGTGGTTCGCGGTCACGTCGAGCGACAGCCTCGACGGCTGGCTCGCGCGGCGCGACGGCGCCACCCGCAGCGGCGCGTTCCTCGACCCGCTCGCCGACAAGACCATCGTGCTCGGTGGTCTCGGCGCGCTCGCGGCACGCGGCGACATGGTGTGGTGGCCCGTGCTGCTGATCGCGGCGCGCGAGGTCGGCATCTCCGTCTACCGCTCGGTCGCGGGCAAGCGCGGCATCGTGCTGCCGGCGCAGCGGCTGGGCAAGTACAAGGCGTTCACGCAATACAGCGCGGTGGGGCTCGTGGTGCTGCCGGTCACCGCGTCGTGGGTCGGCGTGCAGCAACTGTGGCTCGCCGTCGCCGTGTTCCTCACTGTCGCGTCGGGGCTGCAGATCGTCCGCCACGGCTATGTCGACTGGCAGCGCGACAAGTAGTCGCGCAGTCGCGGAAACGGTCGGGTCGCCTGCGATGCCCGAGTCGCCCGAAGGGCGCAGCCACGACGAGATCGTCGAGATCGTGCGGCGCGGCTACGACACGATCGCCGACGGATACCTCGCGGCCGTGCGTGTCGCGCGCGACGGCGACCCGCGTGCCGAATGGACGGCGCGGCTCGTCGAGCGTCTCGCGCCCGGATCGCGCGTGCTCGACGCCGGCTGCGGGTCGGGCGTGCCGACCGCCGCGGCGCTGACCGCGCTCGGGCATCACGTGGTCGGGGTGGACGTGTCGGCCCGGCAGGTCGAGCTCGCGCGCGAGCAGGTTCCGGGCGCCCGCTTCGAGGTTGCCGACATCACCGGCTACGACGGTCTCGCGGAAGGTTCGCTCGACGCGATCGTGGCGCTCTTCTCGCTCACCCACGTGCCGCGCGGCACCTACCCCGAGCTGCTCGCGCGGTTCGTGCACTGGCTGCGTCCGGGAGGCTGGTTCCTCGCCGCGCTCGGCCGGAGCGACTCGGCCGGCTTCGACGAGGTGGACTTCCTCGGCTTCGCGGGCGCGTCGTCGTTCACGAACAGCTACACGGTCGACGACACCGTCGAGCTGCTCCGGGCGGCCGGCTTCGACGTCGAGCACCACGCGCTCGTCGGCGACGAGACGCCGTTCGGGCCCGAGCAGTGGCTGTGGGTCCTGGCGCGAACTTCCATCTAGATTTCGCCGATGCGCTGTGAAGTCCTCGCCATCGGCACCGAGCTGTTGCTCGGCCAGATCGTCGACACGAACTCGGCGTGGATCGGAGAGCGGCTCGCCGAGCACGGCATCGACAGCTACGAGCATCGCGTCGTCGGCGACAACCTGTCGCGCATGGTCGGGGCGATGCGTGAGCTGCTCGCGCGCTCCGACGCGCTGATCGTGTGCGGCGGTCTCGGACCCACGCAGGACGACGTCACCCGTGAGGCGATCGCCGAGGTGATGGGCGTGCCGCTCGAGCGGCGGGAGGAGCTCGGCGAGCAGATCGCCGCCATGTTCAAGATGCGCCTGCGCGACATGCCGCAGAACAACCTGCGGCAGGCCGATGTGCCGAAGGGCGCCGACCCCATCCCGAACCCGATCGGCACCGCGCCGGGCGTGCGCGGCGAGGTGGACGGCAAGGTGATCTACGCGGTGCCGGGTGTGCCGTACGAGATGCAGAAGATGATCGGTGAGCACGTGCTTCCCGATCTACTCGCGGCAGCGGCGAGACGTCGGCGATCGTCTCGCGGGTGCTGAAGACATGGGGCACGAGCGAGTCGGCCCTGGCCGAGATGGTGGCGCACCGGCTCGACGCGCTCGAGGCGGCCGGGAACCCCACGATCGCGTTCCTCGCTCGCGGCATCGAAGGGCTGGTCGTGCGCGTGACGGCGAAGGGCGCCACAACCGAGGAGGCGGGTGCGCTCGCGCGGGCCGAGGAGATCGAGCTCAGGGCGGTGCTCGGTGATCTGGTCTTCGGCGTCGACGACGAGACGATGGAGTTCGCGGTGCTCGACCGGCTGCGGGGGCGGGGCTGGACACTCGGCGTCGCCGAGTCGCTCACCGGCGGGCTGATCAGCTCGCGCATCGTGAACGTGCCCGGCGCGAGCGAGGTGTTCAAGGGCGCCCTGGTGTCGTACGCCACCGACGTGAAGCGCAACGTCCTCGACGTGATGGAGCCGTCGGTGGTCACCGAGACCGCGGCGAAGGAGATGGCCGAGGGCGCGCGGCGGCTGCTGCAGTGCGACGTCGGGCTCGCGGCCACCGGCGTCGCGGGGCCCACCGAGCAGGACGGCGTCGCCGTGGGCACGGTGTGCTTCGCCATGGCGTTGCCCGGCCGGCCCACGGAGGCGGTCACGACGCGCCTGCCGGGCGATCGCGATCGCGTCCGCCAGTTCGCCACGATCTCGCTGCTGAACCTGCTGCGGTTGCGGCTCGACACGATCGGTGCTGTGGCCTGAGCCCGTGAGGAGGATGCCGTGCACATCACGCTGAATCTCGACGTGGCCGACCTCGATCGCATGGAGGCGTTCTGGTGCGCCGCGCTCGGGTACCGGCGCAAGGGTTCGGTGCAGCAGTACCGCTCGTTCGTGCCGGAGTCGGGCCCCGGCCCGAAGCTGATCCTGCAGCAGGTCCCGGAACCGAAGACGGTCAAGAACCGGCTGCACCTCGACCTCGATCACGAGGCGGGCTTCGACGTCGAGGCCGAGGTCGCCCGGCTCGAAGCGCTGGGCGCCACGCGCCGGAGCGGATTCATCGAGGAGTTCGGTGAGGGCGGCTGGGTCGTGATGGCCGATCCCGAGGGCAACGAATTCTGCGTGTGCGTCTGCTGAGCCGGCCGGTCCTCGGCCGTGGTACTGCGTATGTCAGGAAGAGCTGCCACACGCAGTACCACGGACTCCTACGCTGGCCTCCCATGGCGCGCGCGTTCGTCGCCGTCCTGCCACCCGAGCCAGTCCTGGATGCCGTGAGCCGCGCGGCCGACGGGCTGCGCGCCACCTGCCCCGCGAACGTGAGGACGCAGGCGCGCTGGGCGCCGCGTGAGCAGTGGCACCTCACGCTGCGGTTCCTCGGCGACGAGGCCGACCTCGACGCGGCCGCGGCCGCGTTGCGGACCGTGTCGTTCGCGCCGTTCGACGTGCGGCTCGGCGGCGTCGGCGCGTTCTCCCGGCCGTCGCGAGCGAGGGTGCTGTGGTTCGGTGTCGCCGAGGGCTGTGCGCCGCTGATCGCGCTCGCCGGCGCGGTGCGCGCGGCGACCGCCGCGATGGCCCCGGTAGACGGCGCGCCGTACCGGCCCCATCTCACCGTCGCTCGTTTCGGCCGCCCGGCCGACGTGCGTGGGCTGGTGCACCGGCCCGGTCCGGACCGCGTCGGTCCGGACCGCGTCGGTCCGGCGTGGACGGTGACCGAGGTGCTGCTCGTGGAGAGCATGCTCGGTCGCGGGCCGGCCCGCCATCGCGTGCACGGTCGAGTCACGGCCACGTGACACGCGAGGGCCTGGCCCGGCACATCGAGCGCTCGATCGCCGCGCAGGGCTCGCAGGTCGAGCACATCGTGTTCGGCACCGACGACCCGCACGCCGTCGCTCGCCTGTTCGACGAATGGACGCGCCGCCAGCTCGGCGCCGCCGTGGAGGCCGCGCGCTGGTACCGCGTGTCGGTGGGCGCCGTGGCCGCGTTGACGCTCGCCGGCGGCCGGGACGTCGTGGTCAAGGCCCTGCCGCCGCGCTACCCGGCGCGCTTCGTGGCCGCCGCCCGCCAGGCGCAGGCGCATCTCGCAGCTCACGGGTTCCCGGCGCCGGTGCCCGTCGGCGCGCCTGCACCGATCGGGCGCGGCATCGCCGGGGCCGAGACGCTGCTCCACGATCCCGGCGCGCGGGTCCCGGCCGCCCGCGCCCGCCCGCAATCGGCGGCCGCGCTCGCTCGCATCGTGGAGCTCGCCGCGCAACTCCCGGCCGACCAGGTGGAAGGACTCTCGCCGCACCCGCTCGATACGCCGGGCGACGGTGCGCTGTATCCGGAACCGCACAATCCGATGTTCGACTTCACGATCGACACCGCGGCGACGCGCCACGTCGACGCGCTCGCGCGGCAGGCCGTGCGGGTGCGCGCGCTCGACGATCACGCGCCCGTCGTCGCGCACACTGACTTCGCGGCGCGCAACGTGCGCTTCGAAGCGGACGGGGTGTGCGCGGTGTTCGACTGGGACAGCCTCGCGATCGTCGCCGAATCGGTCGCGGTGGCGCAGGCGGCGGTCACGTGGAACGCGCTCGCCGAGCCGGGCGAGGCACTCGCGCCCTCGCCCGAGGAGGTCGCGGGGTACGTGCGCGACTACGAGCGAGCGAGCGGCGCGCCGTTCACCGCGGTGCAGTGGGCGGCCGCGGGCGGGGCGGCGCTGTGGGTGCTCGCCTACTCGGCGCGCTGCGAGCTATCGCTCGGGCCCGCGGCCGGTCACCGGCGCTGCCACGGGCGGCTTCTTGCCGACGGCCCCCGGTACCTCGAGCCGCCGTTCGGCCCACCGTCCGGCGCATCGTCCGGCACACCGTCCGGCCCACCGTCCGGCCCACCGTCCGGCGACGACGCTTGACCGAACACCCGTTCGTGGCATAGAGTCACACCGTTGGAATTCCACCTTCGGGATTTGCCCGAGGAGGAGTCCGGCATGTCGAGCGCCCGAGCGTCCGAGCAGGGTCACGAACGGTTGTCCGAGCCCCTCTTTATGTTCGAGACGTCCCCCCAACCTCCCCCGGGAACGAGCAGTCATGAGACCGTCGGTGACGGCACAGAAAGGTGACACGGTGGAACGCGAGAAGGCACTCGACATGGCCCTGGCACAGATCGACAAGCAGTTCGGCAAAGGCTCGATCATGCGCTTGGGCGAGAAGGCCACCACCGGCGTGGCGGCGATCTCCACCGGGGCGCTCGCGCTCGACCTGGCCCTGGGCATCGGCGGCCTGCCGCGCGGGCGCATCGTCGAGATCTACGGCCCGGAGAGCTCGGGCAAGTCGACGCTGGCCACGCACGTGGTCGCGGAGGCGCAGCGCAACGGCGGTGTGTGCGCCTACATCGATGCCGAGCACGCGATGGACCCGGTCTACGCCCGGGCGATCGGCGTCAACGTCGACGAGCTGCTGATCAGCCAGCCCGACACCGGGGAGCAGGCCCTCGAGATCGCCGACATGCTCATTCGCTCGGGCGCGCTCGACGTGGTCGTGATCGACTCGGTGGCCGCGCTCGTGCCCCGCGCCGAGATCGAAGGCGAGATGGGCGACACCCACGTCGGCCTCCAGGCCCGGTTGATGAGCCAGGCCCTGCGCAAGCTCACCGGCAACCTCAACAAGACCGAGACGATCGCGATCTTCATCAACCAGCTGCGGGAGAAGATCGGTGTGATGTTCGGGTCTCCCGAGACCACGCCGGGCGGGCGGGCGCTGAAGTTCTACAGCTCGGTCCGGCTCGACATCCGCCGGGTGGAGAGCATCAAGGACGGCGCCGAGGTCGTCGGCAACCGCGTGCGGGTGAAGGTCGCCAAGAACAAATGCCTCGCCGAAGGCACGCGTGTGTTCGACCCGACAACCGGAACGCTCCATTGCATCGAAGACGTGGTGCGCGACGGCCGCGGCATCGACGTGGCGGCCGCGGACAAGGCCGGCATCGTGCACGTGCGCTCGATCCGTGACCTGATGGACCAGGGCACTCAGGAGGTCATTGGTCTCCGGCTCCGAGACGGCACGGTGCTACGCGTCACGGCGGATCATCCCGTGCTCACCGAATCGGGATGGCGAGATGCCGGCGAGCTTGGCGTTGGCGATCGCGTCGCCCGGCCGCGGCAAGTTGGCGGGTTCGGACAGAGTGAACCCATCACGCCGGAACAGGCTCGGATCCTCGGCTACCTCATCGGCGACGGCTACGTGGGCGGCAAGACGCCGATTGCCTTCACGAACATCCGCGAGGAGCTGCAAGAGGACGCCATTCAGATCGCGTCGTCGCTCGGATGCGGCGCGCGCCGTCGCGGGATCGAGACGGCGTTCTCCCATCGCCCTGGCGAGAAGAATGGGTTGCTGGAGCTCGCTCGCTGGGCCGGCATCTGGGGGCACACTGCCCCGACGAAGCGGATCCCTGCGGAGCTGTTTGCCACGGACGTGAGCGAAGTGGTCGTGGCGAACCTGCTGTTCGGCTTGCTCGAAACGGACGGGTGGGTCAGCCGTGAGCAGACCGGTGGGCTTCGTGTCGGCTACACGACGACGTCCGAACAGCTCGCACATCAGGTGCACTGGCTGTTGCTGCGGTTCGGTATCTGGTCATCGGTGCGCTCGTACGACCCGACGGGCCGGCGCCCGAGCATCATCGGGGGCCGCAAGGTGGGGGCGAAGCTGCCCGCCTTCGAGGTGCGCATCAGCGGCATCGACAACGTGGCTCGTTTCGCCGAGGCGGTCCCGATGTGGGGGCCACGAGGCCAGGTACTAGCGATGGAACTGGCGCGGCCTGAGCTCGCGAAGCACCGTGGTTCGCAGACCAACTATCTGCCGGCGTGCCACAGTGCGGCGGTCATCGAGTATCTCGTGCGGCTCGGTGTGACGCCGTCGCAAGCCGCGGCGATGATCGGCGAACGTGCCGGTGATCCGGTTGGTGGATTCCGCAGCGTCCTCGGTGTCGGTCGTATCCGTCGCGACCGGCTGGAGCCTCTTGCTGAGGCACTCGACAGCGGCTTCCTGCGCGAGGTGCTCGCGGAGCAGCTGTGGTACGACCGGATCGTGGCTGTTGACCCGGCGGAGGTGACGGCAACGTTCGACATCGAAGTCCCGGAGCTCCATAACTTCGTGGCCGAGGGTGTGGTCGTACACAACTGCGCCCCACCGTTCCGCCAGGCCGAGTTCGACATCGCGTTCGGGCGGGGCATCAGCCGTGAGGGCTCGCTGCTCGACGTCGCGGTCGACCTCGGCATCATCAAGAAGTCGGGGGCCTGGTTCACCTACGAGGGCGAGCAGCTCGGCCAGGGCCGCGAGAACGTGAAGAAGTTCCTCGGCGAGAACCCCGACCTCATGATCGAGATCACCGAGAAGGTCCGGATCGAGGCGGGCATCGGCGACGATGCCGACGTCGATCTCGCCGCCGAGGACCTCGACGAGGAGCTCGACGGGGAGCTCGAGTCGCTGGACTGATCGTTCGGCGCTCGCAGCGCGGCGCGGGCTGCGCTCCGCCGCCGTCGCCAGCACCACACCACGCCGCACCACACCACGAGACCGCGCCACACCCGGGCGGCATGGGCTCGGGGTCCGCCGGACTACCGGCGGCACCCGAGCCCGCGCCGGGGGGTGCACCGGGACATGAGCCGGAGGCGGGCGGCGGTGGAGCCCGTACGATGCTTGGCGATGGGTGCACCGCGGCGGTACTTCGTGCGCACGTACGGGTGCCAGATGAACGAGCACGACTCGGAACGGCTCGCGGGGCTGCTCGCCGAACAGGGGATGGTCGCGGCCGACGGGGTCGAGGACGCCGACGTGGTCGTGCTCAACACGTGCTGCATCCGCGAGAACGCCGACAACAAGCTCTACGGGCAGCTCGGACGGCTGAAGGCGCTGAAGGCAGCCCGACCCGGCCTGCAGATCGCGGTCGGTGGCTGCCTGGCCCAGAAGGATCGCGAGCTGATCCGGGAACGGGCTGGCCACGTCGACGTGGTGTTCGGCACCCACAACCTGGCCCACGCCCCGGCGCTGCTCGATCGGGCGACGCGGGAGGGCCCGCTCGTGGAGATCCTCGAGGAGCACGAGGCCTACCCGAGCGCGCTGCCGGCCCGGCGCGAGGTCGACCACCGCGCGTGGGTCACGATCCAGATCGGCTGCGACAACTCCTGCGCGTTCTGCATCGTGCCGGCCGTGCGGGGCCGCGAGGTCAGCCGGCGGATGGGCGACATCGTGCACGAGGTCGAGGCGCTGGCGGCCGACGGCGTGCGCGAGATCACGCTCCTCGGCCAGAACGTCAACTCGTACGGGCGTGACCTGGGCGCCGGGCAGTACCGGCCGATGTTCGCCGACCTGCTGCGTGCGGTGGATGCCGTCGAGGGGATCGACCGCATCCGCTTCACGTCGCCGCACCCGAAGGATCTCCGGGCCGAGACGATCGCGGCGATGGCCGAATGCGAACACGTCTGCCCCCATCTGCACCTGCCGTTGCAGTCGGGCAGCGACCGGGTGCTGGCCCGCATGCACCGGGGCTATACGGCGGCCCGCTACCTCGAGCGCCTGCGCGCGGCGCGGGCCGCGGTGCCCGACCTGGCCGTCACCACCGACATCATCGTGGGCTTCCCCGGCGAGACCGACGACGACTTCGAGGCGACCCTGGCCGTCGCCCGCGAGGCCGGCTACGACTCGGCGTACACCTTCGTCTTCTCACCCCGGCCCGGCACCGAGGCTGCTGCGCTCACCGCAGACTTCGTCGACGCCGATACGTGCCGCGAGCGCATGGATCGGCTCGTCGCCGTCGTGGAGGCGAGCGCCCACCGGGCCCACGCGATGCGGGTGGGCCGGGTCGAGCGGGTGCTCGTCGACGGGCCGTCGAAGAAGGACCCAGAGGTGTGGTCGGGTCGCACCGCGCAGAACAAGCTCGCGGACTTCGCCGCGCCACGACGCGGTGGAGCCGGGTGACGACGTCGACGTGGCGATCACCCGCGCCGCGCCGCACTGGCTGCAAGGCGACATCGTCGCCACGCACACCCGCGGTGACCGGGCCCGTATCGGGACGCGCATCCGCACCCGTATCCCCGTCACAGTCGTGTGAGCGCGAGCCGGTCCGCACCCCGTCCACTGCACCTGGCAATCGTCGGACCCACAGCGGCGGGCAAGAGCGACCTCGCGCTCGCGGTCGCGCGGCGGGCTGGTGACTGCGAGATCGTGTCGCTCGACGCCATGCAGGTGTACCGCGGCATGGACGTCGGCACCGCCAAGCCGGCACCCGCCGAGCGCGACGAGATCCCGCACCATCTCGTCGACGTCGTCGATCCCGGAAGCGAGTGGTCGGTGGCTCTGGCCCAGGCCGCGGCGCGTGACGCGGTGCGCGGCATCGAGTCGCGCGGGCGGCGCGCGGTGCTGGTGGGCGGCAGCGGCCTCTACGTGCAGGCGGTTGTCGACGATCTCACGCTCCCGGTGCAGGATCTCGAGGTACGGGCCGAGCTGGAAGCATGGACGAGCGAGCCCGGCGGGCTGGCCGCGGCATGGGCCGAGCTGCGCGCGGCCGACCCGTTGGCCGCGGCGCGGATCGACGAGCACAACCAGCGGCGGATCGTGCGCGCGCTCGAGGTGGTGCGCAGCACCGGCCGGCCGTTCTCGGACTTCGGCCGCGGCGTGTTCGAGGCCCGGCCCGCGCTCGACGTCGCGATGATCGGTGTGTGGCGAGGTCGCGCCGAGCTCGCGACGCGGCATCGCTCACCGCATCGCCGCCATGCGCGATCGCGGGCTCGAGCGTGAGGTGGCCGGGCTCGACGGGCGCATGTCGCGCTCGGCGAGCCAGGCGATCGGCTACAAGGAACTTCTCGCAGCCACGCGCGGTGAGCTCGCGCCCGGCGCGGCGTTCGATCTCGCCGAGCGCCGCACCCGCAGCTTTGCCCGCCGCCAGCGCATGTGGTTCCGGCGCGATCCGCGTGTGCGCTGGATCCGGCCCGACGGCGGGAATGTCGCCCCGACCGCGGCCGCCGTGCTGGCAAGCTGGCGGCCGGAATTCCTGATGGCCTGATGGAATGCGTGACGGACTGAGCCGGTTGGACATCTGATTGCGATGACGACACTGCTGCTCTCCAAGTACCAGGCCACGGGCAACGACTTCCTCGTGGCCGTCGCCACGCCCGGTGCCGCCCCGCTGTCGGCCCGCGAGGCGGTAGCGCTCTGCGACCGCCACCGCGGTGTCGGTGCCGACGGCGTGATCACGCTCGGCGTGGCGCCTGCCGGCAGCGACGCCGACTGCACGTTCGCGCTCCGTAACGCCGACGGCGGCGTGGCGGAGATGAGCGGCAACGGCATGCGCTGCCTCGCCGCGGTCGCGGCCCGGCGCGGGCTCGGCAGTGCCCGAGCGCTTCGTGTGCTCACGCCGGCCGGGCGCCGCGACGTCATGCTCACGCGTGGCCCTGACGGCTGTGTGGTCGCGGCCGACGTCGACATGGGGAGCGCCACGTTCGTGCCCGCCGCCATCCCGTTCGAGGCAGCCGACGCCCACGACGTGCTCGCCGCGGTCGACGGAGCCCGCTATCACGGCGACGCCGTGGGCATGGGCAACCCGCATCTGGTCCTGCAGGTCGACGACGTCGATGCGGTTGCGGTCGAGCAGCACGGCCCGGTGCTCGAGCACGATGCGCGCTTCCCGCAACGCACGAACGTGGAATGGGTGGCGGTGCGCGACCGCAGCTACGCGGCGATGCGCGTGTGGGAGCGTGGCGTCGGTGAGACACTGTCGTGCGGCACCGGGGCGTGCGCGGCCGCGGCGGCGCTGCGCCACCGGAACCTCGTCGACGCGGACGTCACGATGCGCGTGCCCGGCGGCGAGCTGGCGATCGAGCTCGGTGACACGATCCACCTCGGCGGGCCGGTGCAGCACGTGTTCGACGTCGAGATCGAGCGGGAACGCCTGGTATGAGCGCGAACGGCCGGAACGGCAATCGCGACGGCGTGCACGTGGCCCGAGGGCGACGGCGCCTCACCGCCACCGAGGTCGACCTCGGCGTCGTCCGCCAGCGCGCGCTGCTCGTGGGCACCACCGTCGGCCGCAGCGTCGAGGCCGCGGCCGAGTCGCTCGACGAGCTCGCCCGCCTCACCGCCACCGCCGGTGCCGAGCCGGTGCATCGCGAGCTGCAACGGCGCGACAAGCCCGAGCCGGCCACGTACGTCGGCACGGGCAAGGCCGGGGAGCTCGCCGAGCTCGCGGCCGCACACGACGTCGACGTGGTCGTCTTCGACGACGAGTTGACGCCCGCGCAGCAACGCAACCTCGAAGGCTTGCTCGCGGTCGACGTCGTCGATCGGGTGGCGTTGATCCTCGACATCTTCGCCCAACACGCCACGAGCCAGGAGGGCATGGTGCAGGTGGAGCTCGCGCAGCTCCGCTACCGGCTGCCCCGCCTGCGCGGCCGCGGCCACACCCTCAGCCAGCAGGGGGGCGGTATCGGCACGAGGGGTCCGGGTGAGACGCAGCTCGAGGTCGACCGCCGGCGGCTCCTGCGGCGCGTGCAGAAGCTCGAGCGCGACCTCAAAGAGCTCGCCGCCACGCGCGCTACGCAGCGCAAGGCACGCCGCCGCGGCCCGCGCAGTCGCGTCGCGCTCGTCGGCTACACGAACGCAGGCAAGTCGACGCTGCTGAACCGGCTCGTCGCGGCCGACGCGGCGGCGGCCCGTTCCAACGGTGAGGTTGCACCTCCGCTGGCGCGGGTGGCCGACCAGCTCTTCACCACGCTTGACCCCACCACCCGTAGGCTCGTGTTGCCGGGCGGCGAGATCGTGTTGCTGTCCGACACCGTGGGATTCGTGCAGCGATTGCCGCACCAGCTCGTCGAAGCGTTCCGGTCGACGCTCGACGAAGCCGCCGATGTCGACCTGCTCGTGCACCTGGTCGACGCGAGCTCGCCCGGCGCGCGCGAGCGCATCGAGGCGGTTCGCGAGGTGCTGCGCTCGATCGGCGCGCACGATCGGCCCGAGCTGCTCGTGTGGAACAAGGTCGACCGGGCCGACCCGCACGAGGTGGCGGCGCTGCTGCGCGCCTACCCGGAGTCGGTCGCCGTGTCGGCCGAGCGCGGCGACGGCACCGACGCGCTCCTCACTGCGATCGCTCGGCGCCTGCGGGCCGGCGCCGAGATCGTCGAGTTGCTCGTGCCGTACGAGCGCGGCGACGTGCTCGCCGGGCTCCATCGCGATGCCGAGGTGCTCGTGTCGGTGCATACCGACGCCGGCACGCGTGTGCAGGCGCGCCTCCCGCGCGATGTGCACGGCCGCTACGCCCAGTACCGCGCCGGCGCGGCGGCGAACGGGAACGGCCGCCATGGGGCCAACTAACGTCCGCGGAGCCGACGCATGGCCGGCGGGGGCCCCGAGCGGAGCGAGCAACACCACAACGTGACGAGCGGAGCGAGCAACACCACAACGTGACGAGCGAAGCGAGCACCACCACAACGTGACGAGCGAAGCGAGCACCACCACAACGTGAGCGAACCGCTGGTCTTCTACACCGGTCCCAAGGGCAGCTCCGACCACCGGGCGGTGCGGCTCTTCCGCGGGCTCGACGACCCCGATACGCACCCCATGACGTCGTTGTGGGAGGTGCTCGAGACGATCGACCGCACGCCCGACGCGCTCGGCGTCGTGCCCATCGAGACGTCGATCGACGGCGAGCTGATGTCGGTGGTCGACCGGGTCCTCTTCGCCACGAGCCGCGTGCTGTTCAGCGGTGAAGCGGTCCTGAGCGAGTCGATCGCGGTGTTCGCAGCCCGCGCCGACGCGCAGCCCCGTGTCGTCGTGTCGCACCCCGAGATCCTGCAGCTGTGCCACTCCTACATCGAGATGCACGCGCTCGAGAGCGAGATCGCCGACGCGACGTCGGCGGCGTGCGAGCGAGTGCGGGATGCGCGCGATCCGGGACTCGTGGCGCTCGCGCCGCCCGAGGTCGGGCATGCGTACGGCCTCGTCGTCGTACGCGAGGATCCGGCCGCCATCCCCGAGGTGCGCACGCGCTACCTGCTCGCGTCGTGCTACGTCGCCGACCCGACGGGCCTCGACCGCACGATGCTCGCGATCACGCCGCCGCGTGACGCGCCGGGGGTGCTGGCGCGGCTCCTCGAGGCGTTCTCCCAGAACGACGTGAATCTCACGAGCCTCACGAGCCGCCCGTTGCGCGTGGCCGACGACCGTCCGCATCACGCGTTCGTGATCACCGCCGACGGCCACGTCACCGACGAGAACGTGCGCAACACGGTGCGCGCGGTCCTCGCGTCCGGTTGTCGGGTGCGGCTCCTCGGCGCGTTCCCGCGCTGGACACACCCGGAGGTGTGCACACCGTTCGGCGAATTGCCGCTCGGCTCGGTCGATCGCGCCGGCGCCGACGCGCTGCTCGACCCGCCACGCGCGCCGGCCGCCGCGCGTCGCTGAGCGTGCCCGGCACCAGCCCCGGGGGGCCCGAGCTGCCGGCGACGGGGGAACGATCCGCGCCGACGCTCGCGTACCTCGGGCCCGAGGGCACGTTCGCACAGGCCGCTGCGGAGGCGGCGCGCACGGTGCCGGGCGCGCAGCTGGTGCCGGCCGCCGATGTCGACGCGGTGATCAACGGTGTCGAGCGCGGCCGCTACGACTACGGCGTCGTGCCGATCGAGAACTCGGTGCACGGCACGGTGCTGCCGACACTCGACCACCTCGTGTTCGTCCAGGACGGCGTGCTCGTGCGCGAAGAGGTGATCGTGCCGGTCACGTTCGTGCTGTTCGGCGGCGACGGCGCGGCCGGCGCAACGGTCGTGCTCAGCCACCCCCACGCGCTTGCGCAGTGCCGCGCCTCGATCGCGGCGCGCGGCCTGTCGACCGAGGAGACCTCGTCGACCGCGGAGGCGTGCCGGCTCGTCGCGACGGCGCGCCGCGACGCCCTCTGCATCGCAGCGCCGCATGCCGGCGCGCACTACGGGTTGGGCACGGTCGCGACGGCCGTCGAAGACCGTGACGGCGGTAGCACGCGCTTCTACGTGCTCGGCCGGAAGCTCGCGTCGACGTCGGGCTGGGGCGCGGGCGAGCTGTTCCGCACCGGACTCGTGCTCACCCCCGGCCGTGACCGCCCTGGCATCCTGCTCGAGATGCTCCGGCCGTTCGCGGAGCGGGGGGTGAACCTCTCGTCTCTGATGAGTCGACCGTTGCGCTCGGGCCTCGGCCTGTACTGCTTCATCCTCGTGGTCGACGCGCACAGCTCCTCGCCCGAGCTCGGTGCCGCGCTCTCGGAGCTGCTCGATCGCGGCATACGCGTCAAGAACCTCGGCTCCTATCTGGCGGGGGAGCACCCGGCGCGCACGGCCGGCGCGCACGCCGAGTATCCCCATGGCTCGGTGGCCGCCAGCGACGATCCCGACCGGCAGCGGCGTGTGCTGCTCCCACCCAGCGACGCGGCGCCGTGAGCAGTCCTGCGGCCTTCGACCGTGTGGTGGTGGTGGGTCTCGGGCTCATCGGCGGCTCGGTTGCTCATGCGCTGGCGTCGCGCTGGCGAGTCGTCGGTGTCGACGTCGACGCGCCAACTTGTGCCGACGCACGTGCCGACGGCATCGAGACCGTCGACGACGTTCGTGACGCCGCCGGTCCGGGCGCGCTCGTCGTGGTGGCGGTGCCGGTGCCGTGCATCGGTGACGTGTTCGCCGCCCTCGCGGCGTGCGAGTGCCGCCTCGTCACCGACGTCGCATCGGTGAAGCAGCCAGTGCTCGACAGCGCGCGCCGCGCGTCGCTGCGCTTCGTGGGCGGCCATCCCATGGCCGGGCGGGAGCTCGCCGGCTACCGCGCCGCGAGCGACTCGCTGTTCGAAGGCGCGCGCTGGGCGCTGTGCCTCGACCCCGGCACGGCAGTGCAGGACATGCTCGACGTCGCCACGCTCGTGCTCGGCACCGGTGCAAGCGTCGTACCGACGGTCGCAGCCGAACACGATCGGGCCGTCGCGCTGGTGAGCCACCTCCCGCACGTGCTCGCGGCGGCCCTCGCCGCTGCCGCCGGTGACGACACGACGAGCGCGCTCGCGTTCGGCCTGGCCGCGGGCTCGTTCCGTGACGGCACGCGCGTGGCGCGCTCGCCGGCTCCGTTCTGGGCGGGTATCGCGGGCGAGAACGCCGAGAATCTCGGTGCGGTCGTGCGTGACGTCGCGGGTGCGTTCGGCGCCCTTGCCGGCGCGCTCGATACACACGACCGTGCCGTGCTCGAGGCGTTCTTCGCGCGGCGTGCGCGGACGAGTGGAGTTCGAGCAACGCACCGCACTGCCGACCACGTTCACGATCGCCGACGCCGAGATCGAACGCGACGAAGCGTCGGTGCGCGCCATGCTCGTCGCGCTCGGCCGCCGCGGCGGATACGTCACCCACGTCGAGCGGGCGCCCGGTGCGCTGATGCTGCGCGCCCGCGTGCCCGAAGGTGCGGCCGGCGGGCCGTGACGCGCACCCACGCCTCTGTGCCACCCCACCCCAACGAGCGCCTCGCCGCGCTCCGCGGCCTGGCCGCGGCGCAGCCGGGTGGGCTCGTCGACTGCACGATCGGGTCGCCGTGTGATCCCGTGCCGGCCGTGGCGGTTGCGGCCGCGACCGCAGCGCTCTCGCAGGCAGCCGGCTATCCGATGTCGCCAGGGAGCCTCGAATACCGCGGCGCGTGGGCGCGGTACTTCGCCCGCCGCTTCGGCGCGGTGATCGCCGCCGACGCGGTGGCGGCATGCCCGGGCACGAAGGAACTCATCGCCGCGCTGCCGGCCCAGCTCCGCGCCGTGCTCGGCGACCGGGCGCACGGGCGCGACGTCGTGCTCGTGCCCGGCCTCGCCTACGCCACTTATGCCGACGGCGCGGCCGCCGCTGGCTGCCGCGCTGTGCCGGTGCCGCCGGGCGCGCGCTGGGAGCCCGACCTCGGGGCAGTCACACCGGGCGATGCCGAGCGTGCGCTCCTCCTGTGGCTCAACACTCCGGCGAACCCAACCGGCGCGTGCATGGATCGCGCCGGGCTCGACGCCGCGATCGCATGGGGGCGCGAGCGCGGCATCGTCGTCGCGAGCGACGAGTGCTATCTCGACCTGGTTGACGGCGCTCCCACCGTGCTCGGCAACGACCACGACGGCCTCCTCGCGGTCCACAGCCTCTCGAAGCGGTCGAACTTCGCGGGCATGCGCGCCGGTTGCTATGCCGGCGACGCGCAGCTCGTCGCCGGGCTCGCGGCGCGACGCCGCACGCTCGGGTTGATCGTGCCGACGCCGGTGCAGGTCGGTGCCGTCGCCGCGCTCGACGACGACAGCCATGTCGTCGAGCAGCGGGCGCGGTACGAGGGCCGCAAGGCGATGGTGCTGGCCGGGCTTGGGAGGTGCGGCATCGTGCACGACGGGGGCGCGATGCCGTTCTACCTCTGGCTGCGCGACGCGTCGGCAGCCGTCGACGGTTGGACGCTCGCCGAGCGCTTCGCCCGGAGCGGTTGGCTCGTGACGCCGGGCGCTACGTTCGGTGCGGCCGGCGCGGCCCACGTGCGCCTCGCGCTCGTGCAGCCCGACCACGTGCTGCAGCACGCGCTCGAGCGCTTCACCGAACGAGAGGGACGATGACCGAGCTCGCCACGACGATCACGAAGCTGTACGAGGCCGGCTCCGACTACGAGTCGGTGCTGGCGCGCCCGCAGGCCTACGACGCGGTGTACGCCGCGATGGAGATGCTCGACCGCGGCGAGGCGCGCGTCGCCGAGGTGTCCGGCGACGCCGTGATCGTGCACGAATGGTGCAAGCACGCGGTGCTCATGTGGTTCCGGGTCAACGACATGGCCACGATCGAGGTTGGCCCGTTCGAGTACGCCGACAAGCTGCCGTTGAAGCACGGCTACGCGGCGGCGGGCGTGCGGGTCGTGCCGGGGGGCAGCGCCCGCTTCGGCGCATACCTCGCCCCGTCGGTGGTGCTCATGCCGGGCTACGTGAACGTCGGCGCCTACGTCGACGAGGGTTCGATGGTCGACACGTGGGCCACCGTCGCGAGCTGCGCGCAGATCGGCAAGCGCGTGCACCTCTCGGGCGGCGTGGGGATCGGCGGTGTGCTGGAGCCACCGAACGCGGTCCCCGTGGTGGTGGAGGACGACTGCTTCATCGGTAGCCGCTGCATGATCGTCGACGGTGCGCGGGTGCGGGCCGGCGCCGCGCTCGGCGCCGGCGTGATCCTCGCCCGCAACACACCGGTGATCGAAGCCGAGACCGGCCG
The DNA here is from genome assembly GCA_963716525.1 of uncultured Actinomycetes bacterium. GTDB lineage: Bacteria > Actinomycetota > Acidimicrobiia > IMCC26256 > PALSA-610 > JBBREP01. The sequence continues at coordinate 3,991,033 of OY970315.1, read as the reverse complement.
CGAGGTCGGGCGCGGCGACGTGCCGAGCGGTGCAGTCGTGGTGCAGGGCACGCGGATGAAGGAGTTTCCCGGTGGCACGTTCGGCCTGCCCTGCGCGCTCGATCCTGCGTTACCTCGAGCCCGGACAGCGTCACGACCGGTTGCAGTTGAACGAGATGCTCCGCGATCACGGCGCGATGGCGTGAGGCGCCCGGCGTGAGTCAAGCCGACGCGGCCACCGCCGTCATCGAGCACGACGGCCGCGACCTGCTCGCTCTCACCGAGGCGCTCTGCCGGGTGCAGTCGGTCTTTCCGGAGGAACGCACGCTGGCCGACGCGGTGGAGGCGCGGCTGCGGGCGCGTTGCGGCGCGTCGCTGCACGTCGAGCGCGTCGCCAACAACGTGGTCGTGCGCACCGAGCTCGGCCGTGACCGGCGGATCGTGCTCGGCGGTCATCTCGACACCGTGCCGGCGAACGGCAACGCCGAGCCGCGGCGCGAGGGCGACACGCTCCACGGGCTCGGCAGTGCCGACATGAAGAGCGGTCTCGCCGCGATGCTCAGGCTCGCCGACCAGACGGCATCAGGCGCGCGGCCTCGCTTCGACGTCACGCTGGTGTGGTACGAGGCCGAGGAGGTGGCCGACGAGCACAACGGCCTGCGGCACCTGTTCGCCGCCGCCCCCGAGCTCGTCGCCGGCGACTTCGCGATCCTGCTCGAGCCCACGGGCGGGTGGGCGGAAGCCGGGTGCCAGGGAAGCCTCAGCGTGGAGGCGGTCTTTCGTGGTGCGCGGGCCCACACCGCGTGGCCGTGGATGGGTACGAACGCGGTGCACAAGGCCGCGCCGGTGCTCGCTCGGGTGGCGGCGCACACGCCCGAGTCACCGATCGTCGACGGGCTCGAGTTTCGCGAGGCGCTGCAGGTGGTGCGGGTGGAAGCCGGCGTGGCGAACAACGTCGTCCCCGACGAGTGCCGTGTGGTCGTGAACCGTCGGGTCGCGCCGAACCGCACGCTCGACGAGGCCGAGGCGCAGCTCCGCACGCTGCTCGACGGGGCCGACGAGGTACGCGTGCTCAACGCGTCGGCCCCGGCCGCGCCGAACCTCTCGAACCCGATCGTCGCCGAGTTCGTCGGCACGCTCGATCTCGCCGTACGCCCGAAGCTCGGCTGGACCGACGTGGCCCGCTTCACCGCGCACGGCATCCCCGCGGTGAACTTCGGGCCCGGCGATCCCGCGCTCGCCCACACGGCGGGCGAGCGCGTCGAGCGCGCCGACGTCGAGGGTTGCCACGCGGTCCTCGCCCACTTCCTCGGCGTCTAACGAGGTCGCGGGCCGCGCGGCGTTGGGGAGTCAGCGCTCGCGTGCGAGATAGACGATCGCCGCGTGCAGCTGCTGCACGTGCCCCGCGGTAACCCGCTCGAACAGGAACCCGGTGCGGAAGCTCTCGGCCGACTCCCGCTGGCAGTTCTTCACGCTCGCCCGAACCTGGAACGCCGCGCGGTGCGGCGGAAGGGTGAAGCGCAGCAGGACGAGGGCGCCGCCGCGGATCTCGCTCGGCAGCACCGCACCCAGGCCCTGGATCGACAGGTCGAAGGCATTCCCCCGCCAGCGGGGGTCGGGGCCGGGCCGGTCGGTGATGCCCACCACCTCCACCCGCTCGTGGAAGGGCACGCGGTGGATGCCGCCGGTGGCCCGAATCGGTGACATCGGCAAGGTCGAGGGCCACGCAGCGACGGCCGCGCGCCTCGAAGCAACGGCGGACCGACGCGGGAACGCGCTGCCGCTTGCTCGCCTTCGAGGCCGAGCACGAGCCACACGGTTCGCCCGAGCGGCGCGCTGGCCGCCTCGTCGAGCGCGACCACGGCGCGGCGCTGGTCGAACGCGATCAGCTCACCCTGCAGTGAGACGAGCTGATCGATCTCGATCTGGGCCCACGCCTTGCACCGGGGCCGAGTGGGCGTCGCACGGGTCGGGACGGGCATCGCGCGGATTGTCGACGGTAGTGACGGCCGACCTGAGCCCGGCCGTGCGGCGGCTCGCGAGCGTGTTACAGGCGCCGCAGCACGGTGACGACCCTGCCGTAGATCGCGACCTCCGACGGGTCGTAGATCATGTCGCAGAGGGCCGGGTTGGCCGGGCGCAAGACGACCTTGTTGCGGCGGCGCAGGTAGGTCTTCACGGTCGCCTCCTCGCCAGGGATTCCCGCGACGACGATGTCGCCGGGCTCGGCCGTGGGCTGCGAGCGCACCACGATGTAGTCGCCGTCGAAGATGCCGGCCTCGAGCATGGACTCGCCCCGGACCTTCACCATGAACAGGTCGCCGCCGCCGGTGAAGTCCTCCGGCAGGGGCAGGCTCTCCTGGATCTGCTCGTCCGCCAGCACGCCCGTGCCCGCGGCGACGTCGCCGACGAGCGGCACGTAGCGCACCGTGGCCCGCTCGACCGGGGCGGTGGACATGGGTTCGTACACGAGATCGATGGCGCGGGGCTTGGTGGGGTCGCGCCGCAAGAAGCCCTTGTCCTCCAGGGCGGCCAGGTGCGAGTGCACCGTGGACGGCGACGAGAGCCCCACGGCCTCGCCGATCTCGCGTACCGAGGGCGGGTAGCCGCGGCTGCGGATCGACTCGTCGATGAACTCGAGCACCTGGCGCTGGCGGGGCGAGAGGCCCTCCATGCGTCGCTTGAGCGGAGGCCGGGTGGGCAGACGGCTCACGAGGTGGCTCGGAGCTCCCGGGGCGCTGCTGCTGCTGCCGGTGGTGCTGGTGGCGCTGGTGGTGCGTGGGGTGCTGGTGGCGCGGGGGGTGCTGGTGGCGCGTGGGGTGCTGGTGGCGCGGGGGGTGGTGCGGGCGTCGGGTGTCATGGCCCCAAAAATAGCACGATCACGCGTTCGCTGCAAACACCCGTTCGGATTTTCCGTTGACATCCGGGTTGCCGTCGAGGAACATGCGTTCGTACGAACGTACTGTCGCAACCCTGTGGTTCGCTGACCGTGCATCGCAACGCAGTCGACCGGAGGACCACGTCATGACCACTGCCACCATCTCGGTGCCAGCCCTGCACCCGGCCCTGCACCGGGCCCCGCACCCGGCGCCGCACCCGGCGCCGCACCGGGCCCCGCGGCCTACCGGCCGCCCCACTTCGCGACCGCGCACGCTCGCCGGTGCACGGCCGCGTCCGCGGCCCGTGACGGCCACCACCACCACCACCACCACCGAGGCGCGGCCGTCACGGGCCGTCTACCGCCGCCGCCGGGTGTCGGTCGCGGTGCTCGGCGCGCTCGTCGTGCTGGCGGGTGCCCGCACGGCCGATGCGGTCGTCGCCGGCTCGGGCCCGGCCGTGCACGCCACCCAGCATTTGGTGCACTACCACGTGCGGCCGGGCGACACGCTGTGGTCGATCGCTCAGCGGCTCGCGCCGGGCTCCGATCCTCGCGCCGTCGTCGACATGCTGGTGCAGGCCCACGGCGGCCCCACGATCCAGCCCGGCGACGTGATCGACTGGGCGGGCAGCTGAGTCGGAAGTGGCGGCGCCGGGCCGGGTCCGCCCGGCGGGCACCGGCACAGGGCCATTAGCGTCGGCGGTGTGCGCTGCCCGTACTGCCGTGCCGACGACGACAAGGTTGTCGACTCGCGTGCTGCCGAGCAGGGCTCGGCGATCCGGCGACGGCGTGAGTGCCTCGAGTGCGGGCGGCGCTACACGAGCTACGAGCGGGTGGAGGAGGTGCCGATGCTCGTGCGCAAGCGCAGCGGCCGGGTCGAGCCGTTCGATCTGGTGAAGCTCACCGCCGGCATCGAGCGGGCCGCGAGCGGCCGCCTGGCGGCACCGGTGATCGCCGCGCTCGCGGCCGACGTCGAGGAGCGGTTGCGCGAGTCGGGTGCCGAGGTCACCTCCGATGCCATCGGCGTCGCCGTGCTGGAGAGGCTGCGGGCGCTCGACCAGGTCGCCTACCTGCGCTTCGCGTCGGTCTACAAGGGCTTCGAGGACGCCGCCGACTTCGCCCGCGAGCTCGGCGAGCTGCGCAAGACCACTGCACCCAAGCTGCGCTGAGCGCGCCGGTGTGCGAGCCCACCGAGCCCCACCACGGGCCCTCGGTCAAGGTGGCCGGGGAGTTCGCGCGAAGCTGCCTTCAGGCATTGACAGCGCAGTAGTTCCAGTGCTGTAATTCAACTCCATCTCGCGGTTGGGTCCCCACAATCCACAACATCTTGTGTATGGCCTGTGGAAAGCGTGGGGACGGGCGGAGCACCCGAGCCCGGCCGAGCAGACGAGGGAACACCGGCATCAGCCACACCCGCAACCAGCCCGGCGCCCACGAAGGCGCCCACGAAGTCGCCCAGCGCAGGGGGAGTCACCCGTATGGCAGTCACACCGCAGCAGCTCGGGATCGGCATCGGTCGCCGCTTCACCCGGTCGGGCACGCATCCCTACGACATGGTCGAGTGGGAGCGCCGTGACGCCCGGATCCCGAACTTCAAAGACGGTGGCGACGCCTTCTTCCAGCCCGACGTCGAGTTCCCCGTCTCCTGGTCGCTGAACGCCACGAACATCGTCGCCCAGAAGTACTTCCGGGGCACCCTGGGAATGGCCGAGCGGGAGCATTCGCTGCGCCAGGTGATCGACCGGGTCGCCGACACCATCGCCGACTGGGGCGAGCGCGACGGCTACTTCGTCGACGACGCCGAGGCGGCCGCCTTCCGCGACGAGCTCAAGTACCTGCTCGTCACCCAGCGGGCCGCGTTCAACTCGCCGGTCTGGTTCAACATCGGCGTGAAGGGCGTGCCCCAACAGGCCAGCGCGTGCTTCATCCTCTCGGTCGACGACACGATGGACAGCATCCTCAACTGGTACCGGGAAGAGGGCGTCATCTTCAAGGGCGGGTCCGGTGCCGGCGTCAACCTCTCGCGGATCCGCTCGTCGAAGGAGCACCTGAAGGGCGGGGGCACGGCGTCGGGCCCGGTGAGCTTCATGCGCGGTGCCGACGCGTCGGCGGGCACGATCAAGTCGGGTGGCAAGACGCGCCGGGCGGCGAAGATGGTGATCCTCGATGTCGACCATCCCGACGTGGAGGAGTTCATCTGGTGCAAGGCGCGTGAGGAGCGCAAGGCCCGTGCGCTGCGCGAGGCCGGCTTCGACATGGATCTCGACGGCGCCGACAGCCATTCCATCCAGTACCAGAACGCGAACAACTCCGTCCGGATCACCGACGAGTTCATGCAGGCGGTCGCCGACGACCGCGACTGGCACCTGCGCGCGGTCACCGACGGCTCGGTGCTGAAGACCGTCCGCGCGCGCGACCTGTGGCGTGAGATCGCCCAGTCGAGCTGGGAGTGCGCCGACCCCGGGCTCCAGTTCGACACGACGATCAACCGCTGGCACACCGCGCACACGACCGGGCGCATCAACGCGAGCAACCCGTGCTTCACGGGTGACACGCTCGTGCACACCGACAAGGGCCTGCTTCGCTTCGACGTGCTGGTGGCGCGCGCCCAGAAGGGTGAAACCTTCGGCATCTACACGCACGACGCGACGAACCCGGATGCGCCGGCCGAGCGGGTCGAGATCACGCGCCCCGACGCCTTCATGGTCACCGGTTTCAACGAGATCGTGAAGCTGCGGTTCGACAACGGCATGGAGATCCGGTGCACGCCGAACCACCGGATCTGGACGGAGAGCCGCGGCTACGTCCGTGCCGACGAGCTCACGGCCGACGACGAGGTGAAGACGCTCACCGTTGCCGCGCCGGCCGTGCACGCCGACTGGAAGATCCCGTTCTCCGCGAAGCTCGCAGCGCTGGCGGCGCGCCCGCACAACGACGGCCGCGTCGGTCCGATCGAGGTGCCGGAGAAGTGGAGCGAGGAGCTCGGTCACTACCTCGGCTGGCTGGTCGGCGACGGCTGCATCGCCGGCGACACGGTCACCACCGTGTACGGCGGCGACGACGAGGTCGCCGAGATCCTTCCCCGCCACCGTGCGCTCGCACAGGAGCTGAACGGCGGCCGGCCGTCGAAGCCCTCGATGCAGCGCAACGGCACGGTGCAGCTCCGCCAGTCACACCTGCCGATCCGGCGCCTCTTCCAGGAGCTCGGCGTGTCGGCGAAGAAGGCGCACGAGAAGGTCGTGCCCGAGTCGATCTACCAGGCACCGCCGGAGGTGCAGGGGGCGTTCCTGCGCGGCCTGTTCGACGCCGACGGGTGCGTGTACGACGGCGCGACGGTGCGTTACGTCGGCCTGGGTTCGGCATCGCACGATCTGCTCGTGGGTGTGCAGCGGCTCTTGACGACGTTCGGTGTGTTCAGCCGCATCTACCAGACCCGCAAGGCCGGCGAGGGTTCGCAATTCCGCGATACCCGCGCCGACGGCACCGAGGTCGAGTACGCGTCGCGCGACGCGTTCGACCTGCGCATCGCGAACACGTCGGTGGCGAACTTCGCGCAGCACATCGGGTTCGCGCTCTCGAGGAAGGCGGCCAAGCTCGAGCGCTACGTCGCCGAGCACCGGCTCAACGAGACCCGGAAGACGGTCCGTCTCGTCGAGCGTGGCGACGACGGTGTCGAGCTCACGTTCAACCTGTGCGAGCCGCGCAACCACTCATACCTCGTCAATGGGATAATCGTTGCAAACTGCTCCGAATATATGCACCTGGATAACTCGGCCTGCAACCTGGCGTCGATCAACCTGCTGCACTACATCGACGAGGAGGGCAACTTCGACGTCGACGGTTACAAGCACACCATCGAGGTGATGTTCAGCGCGCAGGAGATCCTCGTCGGCAACGCCGACTATCCCACCGAGCCGATCGCGGAGACGAGCCGGCGCTTCCGCCAGCTCGGTCTCGGCTACGCGAACCTCGGCGCGCTGCTGATGGCGCTCGGCTTGCCCTACGACTCCGCGCCGGGCCGCGCGTGGGCGGCCGCGCTCACGTCGTTGATGACCGGACACGCCTACGCCACGAGCGCGCGCACCGCGGCGCGGATGGGGCCGTTCGCCGGCTTCGACGAGAACCGCGAGCACATGCTGCGGGTGCTCGAACAGCACCGTGACGCGGCGGCAAAGATCGACGAGGACGTCGTGCCGGCCGAGCTACTCGGCGCGGCGCAGTGGTCGTGGGACGAGGCGTGCGAGCTCGGCGAGCGCTACGGGGTACGAAACTCGCAATCTACTGTTCTCGCTCCAACTGGGACAATTGGGTTGATGATGGACTGTGACACCACAGGCATCGAGCCCGACCTCGCGCTCACGAAGGCGAAGAAGCTCGTGGGCGGCGGCACGATGTTCATCGTCAACCAGACGATCCCGCGTGCGCTGCGCAAGCTCGGCTACCGGCCGGAGCAGATCGACGCGATCGTGTCGTACATCGACGAGCACAAGTCGATCGTCGGCGCGCCCGAGCTCGACCCGGCGCACCTGCCGGTGTTCGCCTGCTCGATGGGCGACAACCCGATCCACTACATGGGCCACGTCTCGATGATGGCGGCCGTGCAACCCTTCATCTCGGGCGCGATCTCGAAGACCGTGAACCTTCCCGAGGACGTCACGGTCGAAGACGTCGAGCACGTGCACCTCGAGAGCTGGCGACTCGGGCTGAAGGCCGTCGCGCTCTACCGCGACAACTGCAAGGTCGCGCAGCCGCTGTCGACGCAGAAGAAGGCGGGCGAGCTCGTGGAGCTCGACGGCGAGACGCCGGCCACGGTCGTGGAGCGGATCGTCGAGACGGTGATCGTGCAGGAGCCGGTGCGCCAGAAGCTGCCGCGCACCCGCAACGCCAAGACGTTCTCGTTCCGGGTGGCCGACTGCCACGGTTACGTGACGATCGGGGAGTACGACGACGGCCGTCCCGGCGAGATGTTCCTGCAGGTGGCCAAGGGCGGCTCCACGCTCGCGGGCATCATGGACGCGTTCGCGATCTCGGTGAGCCACGGCTTGCAGTACGGCGTGCCGCTCGAGGCGTTCATCGACATGTTCTCGAACATGCGCTTCGAGCCGGCGGGCATGACCGACGACCCCGACATCCGGATCGCCACGTCGCTCGTCGACTACATCTTCCGCAAGCTCGCGGTGGAGTACCTGCCGTACGACAAGCGCGAGGCGATGGGCATCCTCTCGGTGAGCGAGCGGATGCAGCCCACGTTGCCGGGCGTGGAGGAGCAGGCCACCGAGACGAACCCGGGCAAGGAGCTGCCGCTCGACGACCAGGCGCCGTCGGCCGCGCTGCACCCAACGCCCGCAGGTCCGTCGAAGCCGGCGCACACGCCGCGCTCACGGGTGGGTGACGTGATCTGCCCGAACTGCGGCGACATCATGCAGCGGGCCGGCAGCTGCCACGCGTGCCCGAGCTGCGGGAGCACCAGCGGCTGCAGCTGATGGCGGCGATCTGGGCGTCCGCTCACGTGCGTGCGCGCAGGCGTTTGTCGAACGTGTCCGCGAGTAGCACCGCGGCGGGTGTGAGGAGCGCGACGCACCACCCCGCCGCGGTCGGGACGGCCTGATCGAGCAAACGCGCGATCGGGCCGATCCACAGGAACGCCACGAGCAGCGCGAGCTCGGCACCGACCGCGACGACGATCAGTCGGTTCGAGCGGATCGGGATGCGCCATGCCGCGAGTGACCGGCTCCGGCACGCGAACGTGTTCGTGATCTGGCCGAGCACGACTGCCGCGAAGGCGGCGCCCGACGCGGCGTGGAGGGTCGTCCCGGCGGGGAACGACGAACCGGGCCGCCAACCCGCAGCGACGAACGTGACAAGAAACGCGGCGATTGCCATGAGCGCCTCGGACGGACCGAGCACGCCGAACACGCGGCGGCGGACGATCCCGTCGAGCAGGTGTCCACTCGCCGGCGGGCGCTCGAGCGTGCGGGGGCCCGCATGGTCGGCACCCAACGCGACTGCGGGCAACGTGTCGGTGCCGAGGTCGAGCGCAAGGATCTGCAACACACCGAGGGCGAGGGGGAACCGGCCACCCGACACTGCCCACACGACGAAGGGCGTGAGCTCGGCCACGTTGTCGGTGAGGTGGTACGTGAGAAATCGGCGGATGTTCGCGAACGTCGCGCGGCCCTGCTCGATCGCGGCGACGATCGTGGCGAAGTCGTCGTTGAGCAACACGAGATCGGCGGCCTCCCGCGCGACGTCGGTGCCGGTACCGCCCATCGCGATGCCGATGTTCGCCTCGTGGAGCGCCGGCCCGTCATTGACGCCGTCGCCGGTCATCGCCACCACGTGCCCGCGTCCCCGGAGCGCACGCGCGACGGCGAGCTTCTGCTCCGGAGCGATGCGCGCGAGCACGATCCCGTCGCGGTCGACGAGCGCGCCGAGCACTTCCAGATCGTCGGGGAGATCGTGGCCTTCGACGACCATCGGTGGATCGGTCAGCAGGCCCACCTCACGGGCGATGGTGGTCGCGGTCGCGGGATGGTCCCCGGTGACCATCGCGACGCGCATCCCTGCCCTCCGGCAGGCGGCAATGGCGTCGCGCGCGTTGGCGCGGGGTGGATCCTCGAGCCCGACGATGCCGAGCAGCTGTAGGTCGTGCTCGGCCTCGCTTGCCGTGCCCGGCGGCCCGTCCACGAGCTCGCGCTCGGCGACCGCGAGCACGCGGAGTCCGTCGGCGGTAAACGCCGCGATCGCGGCGTGCGCCTCGGCGTCGGGCGCGCAGACCGGGAAGATGGCATCGGGTGCGCCCTTCACGAGCACGCGCGTTCCGGTCACGACCGACATCCGGCGGCGGCGGGCATCGAACGGAAAGCGGCGCACCTCCGGGTCACGCGCGACGTCGGCGTCGATGTCGGCGCCGGTGCGGAGCGCGAGCGCGTGGAGCGCCGCCTCCATCGGATCGCCGACCGCTTTCCACACGCCGTCCTCGCACACGACGCGGCCGTTCGAACAGCGCGTCGCAGCCGTTGCGCAGCGCAGCAATGCGTCATGCACGCACGCGTCGGCGTCGATCGTGGCCGCGGGCCCGTAACCTTCGCCGGATATGCGCGCCCGGCCGGCGGGGGTCCAGGCCGCGACGACCGCCATGCGGTTCTGTGTGAGCGTGCCGGTCTTGTCGGTGCACACGAACGTCGTGGAACCGAGCGTCTCGACCGCCTCGAGCCGCCGCACCAGCGCGTGCCGGCGCGCCATCCGCTGCGCGCCGATGGCCAGCGAGAGCGTCACGGTCGGCAGCAGACCCTCGGGAACGAGTGCGACGGTCACACCGATCGCGAACAGGAAACCGTCCTGGAGACTCGTGCCGACGAGGAGCGACACGCCGAAGAACAGCACACCGACCGAGACTGCGATGACTGCGATCGTCCGCACCACCCGGTCGAGCTCGACCGCGAGCGGCGTACGGGGGCGCTGGCCGGTCTGGGTGAGCGCGGCGATCCCCGCCAACCGCGTGCGCGCGCCCGTGGCGATGACGGTGGTGCGGCATTCGCCTTCCACGACAAACGTGCCTGCGTACAACGTCGCGCCTGCTTCGACCGGTACCGCCCGGCTCTCGCCGGTCAACGTGGACGCATCGACGAGCAGCGCGTGGGCGACGTCGGTGCGGAGGTCGGCCGACACGCGGTCGCCCGCGGCACAGAGGACGACGTCGTCGACGACGAGCTCGGACGCGTCGAGGTCGAGTGGTTTCCCGTCCCGGACCACTAGGGCCCGGCGAGGCAGCAGGCCGCGGAGCCGCTCGGCGGCCCGCTCGGCCCGGTACTCCTGCACGAACGCGAACACACCGTTCAACAGGACGACCGCGAAGATCGCGATACCGAGCTGCGCAAGGCCCGCGACGATCGCCAGCGCGCCCGCGATCCACAACATGATCGCGAAGAAGTGCACGAGTTGCTGCAGGAGCTGGCGCCACGGCGGCGTGGGTTGCACCGCCGGGAGACGGTTCGCGCCGTCCCGAGCCAGCCGCTGCGCGGCCTCGACCGCGGACAGGCCGGCAGGGTTCGTGGATGCGCTGCTCATACGACGCTACGCGTGACCCGTCATCCAACCCTACGGATTGACTCGCCCGACTGCGACGGCACGCAGCGATTCTCGCGCGCCGCCGGCATCGTGCGAACGGCGTGCCGCCCGGCGGCGGTGAGCCTCGCCTTGCCGCCGCAGCAACGTCGGCCGCAGGAGATCGACCGTTCGGCGCGTGCGGGAACCGGTTGCGGGTAATGGGTGTTCGTGAAGCCATACTCGGACCATCCGGGTCGTCGTGCGCTGATGGTGCTCGACACCGTCGTCATCATCTGGGTGCTCGGCTGGATCGTGACGGGAGCCTTCCTCGGCTATGAGGTGGCGCGGCTGCGCTCGTTGAGCGACACCCTCGAGCAGTCGTCGAGGGCGCTCGACCAGACCGCCGGCGGGCTCGACGAGCTGCGCAACGTGCCGTTCGTCGGCGGCCGCATCGGCCATATCGCGGGGCAGGTGCAGGCCACATCGGCGAGCGCCAAGGCGAACGCCGCCGAAAGCCGCTCGGCGGTGGGCACGCTGGCATGGCTGCTCGGCCTCGTGATCGCGGTCATTCCCGGTGTGCCGACGCTCGGGTTCTACCTGCCGTACCGCTTCGGGGCGGTGTTCGAGCGGCGCGCCATACAGGCCGCACTCCGGGATCCCGCCCGGCGGCACGAGGTGGACGAGTACCTCGCGCACCGCGCCCTCGAGCACTGGTCGTTCCGTGATCTGCAGCGCGTCACGCCGACGCCGTGGCGCGACGTGCAGGAGGGCCGGTTCGCAGCGCTCGCCGCCGCGCAGCGCGAGCGCCTGCGGATCGCCGAAGCGCGCGAGACGTGAAGCTCGCACGCGCCTACGCGCACGTCGTCGTCGCCCTGTGGTGGCTGCTCATTCCGATGTGCATGGTCGCATGCGTGCTCGCGACGATGCACCTTCCCAGCACGTCGGCGAAGCGCACCGCGGAGTTCGCCGCAGTCGTCTCGCCCGACGACCCGGCCATCGTCGCGCAGAAGCATGCGCTGCAGGACTTCGCCTTCCCCGCGCTGGCACGTGTCGCGGTCGTGCAGCGAGATGCGAACGGTCTCACGGTCCGCACCCAGATCGACGTGGTTGCGGCCGCGGCGAAACTGGATGCCAGGAGCAAGGACAAGGGCGTGCGCGGCGCGATCCCGATCGTCAACACATTCCGGCTCGTGCCGTCGTCACGCGAATCCGGGACGACGGCGGTCACGTACATCTTCGACACGGGCGGCAGTCTCCAGCAACGCTTCGACCGGGCGAATAGGTATGCGGGGAAGCTCGGCGGCGACGTGGCCGGTGCGACCGGTGCCGTTCCCGCACGGGCCGCGCAATCCGGCGCCATCTCCGGTGCGCTGGCGGCTATCGAGATCGCGAGCATCGCGATCGTGCTGATCGTCGTGGCCCGCACGTTCCGCTCGGCCGTCGCGCCGCTCGTTCCGGTAGGCGCCGCCGGCATCGCCTACGTGCTTGTCGACCGCCTCCTGCCGCTGGCGGCCCGGCATCTTGGCCTGCTGGTACCGGCCGAGATGGAGCCGCTCATCGTGGTGCTCCTCGTGGGCGTGATCACCGACTACTCGATCTTCTATCTCGACGTGCTCCGGCGCCGCCTCCGCGAGGGAGCGTCGAAGCACGACGCCGCGCTCGACGCGATCGCCGCGACGACGCCGATGGTCGTGGCCGCCGTCGTCACCGTGGCGGCCGGGACGGCGGCGCTCACCGTGGCGCACCTCCCCCTCTTCCACAACCTCGGGCCCGGGCTCGCGCTCGGCGTGCTCGTCGCGGGCGCGGTCGCGGTGGTGTTCATTCCCGCCTGCCTCGCAGCGCTGGGGCCGCTGCTGTTCTGGCCGGGCGACACCGCGCATGACCCCGATGGCGCGCAGCCGGCACGACCGGTGCGCAGGCGGATCGCCCGGCTCGCGGTGAAGCGTCCGGTTGCGGCCGTCATCGCCATCGGTGGTGTTGCCGGACTGTTCGCGGTCGGATGGCCTGCACGGGGCGGCCATCTCGGCGTCAATCTGGTGGAGGATCTCCCGGCGTCGTCACAGCCTGCCGCCGCGGCCCGAGCCGCGGGCGAGGGCTTCGCACCCGGGATCATCGCACCGACCGAGATCATCATCCGAGGCCGCTCGGTGGCGTCACAACGCGCCGCGCTCGTCCGCGTGCAGCACTGGCTCGAGCGGCGCCAGGGGATCGCCGGCGTGCTGGGCCCGGGCCACCAGCCGACGCCCCTCGCCCTCGGCGTGCTCAAGTCGCAGTCGGGCGACGCCGCGGCTGATCTCGTGGTATTCGACTCGAGTCCCTACGCGTCTCCTGCGATCGAGCAGCTCCAGTCGATGCGCGCCGCGCTCCCTCACGAGCTCGCGGCGGCCGGTCTCATGAACGCGACCGTGGAGTTCGCCGGTGACACCGCGCTCGAGTGCCGACATCGTCGCCACTGCACACGGCGACCTCTTCCGGATCGCCGCCGTGATCCTCGCCGTCGAGCTCGTGGTGCTCACGGTCTTCGTCCGGAGCGTCCTCGCGGCAGTGCTGGTGATCGTCGCGAGCCTCCTCGTGGTGCTCACGGCCCTCAGCGTCTCGGACCTTGTCTTCGCCGACCTCGGATCGCTACACGGACTCACGTTCTACGTCCCGTTCGCCGCGGCCGTCCTGCTTCTCGCGTTCGGATCCGACTACAGCATCTACGTCGTAGGAAGGATCTGGGCGCGATCGGACCAGCTCACGCTGCAGGAGGCCATCGTCGACGAAGGCTCGAAGGCGGCCTCGGCGGTATCCGCGGCGGGAATCACGCTCGCACTGACGTTCGCTCTCCTCGCGATCATCAACCTCGCGTCGTTCCGCGAGTTCGCGCTCGCAATGGCCGCCGGGATCCTGATCGACACGTTCGTCGTTCGGACGTTGCTGCTTCCCGCGATGCTCGCGCTGTTCGGGCGTTTCGCCACGTGGCCGTCGTCGCGCTGGACTGCTCACGAGGCAGGCCGAAGCGCGGTTCGCTGAGAACGAGCCGATAGGGACTCTACAGTTGAGCGATGCCGACGACTGTTCGTGATCGCGGGCGCGGTGCAGGTCGGATTTGGCGTGTGCGTCGCATCGTGTCGGTCCTTTCCGTCGCGCTTTCCGCGACTCGCCCGTTCCCGCTGCTCGCCCGTCGTCAACGCGTGGTCAGGCGAGTGCCGGAAGGACGCGCTCGGCGACGAGGTGCAGCGTGTCCCATGCGAGCTCGGGCGGGCATCCACCGCAGAGCGGATGCAGGGCGAGCGATCCGTGCGCTCGCACGTAGTCGACGGCCTGTTCGGGCGTGAGCACGCGGTAGGCGCCGCCCTCGGCGCGCAGCGTGTCGACGCTGGACGCGGTCGACTTGCTCGCGGCCGCGCTCTCGCCCAACCATGACGCGTACATCCGCGCGTCGTGCAGCATGAATGGCCCGATGCGCTCCCAGGCGCGATCGACGTCGTCGGCGACGAAGATGCTCGTTGCCGAGCCGGGAGGCGGCACGAAGCACATGCCCGCGTCGTGGCCGAGCCGCGCACACTCTTCGCGATAGGTGTCCTCGAGGCCCTCGGCCCAGGTCTGTGCGAAAAAGCCCATGCCGAAGCGCGCTGCCCGGCGCGCCGCGGCAGTGCTGCCGCCGCCGTACATCAGCAGGGGACCGCCCGGGGTCACCGGCGCCGGTGTCACGCGCACGGTCCGCTCGCCGTAGACGAACTCCTCACCGCTCCACGCCTCGCGGAGCACGGTCAGACACTCCTCCATGCGGCGCCCGCGCGCGCCCAGCGACTGGCCGAACATCGCGTACTCCTCGGGCCGGTAGCCGAGACCGGCGATGTACGACACGCGACCGTGACTCACCACGTCGAGCACGGCCATGTCCTCGGCCAGGCGGACCGGATCGTGGAGCGGCACGAGCAGCGCAGCAACGGTGATCGGAATCGTCGCGGTGCGCGCCGCCATGGCGGCAGCGAGCACGAGCGGCGAGGGCAAGTAGCCGTCGGGTGACGCGTGGTGCTCCGACAGCACGACGGCCAGCCCGCGGTGCTGTTCCGCCCACACCGCCATCTCGGTCGCCGCATCGTAGAGCTCGGTGATCGGCGCCGGACCGCCGGCCGGCGCCCGCATGTCGAAGCGGAGCATGAACATCGCCAGCACTGTAGAAGGCGGCGAGGAACTATCCCGCGGTGCAGCTCAGCGTGGGTCGGGCGAGCGCGCGAAGGTCGAAGGGTCGACCGTGATGTAGATCGCCCGGCATCTCGCGACGAGCTCGTCGCCATCGTGCGCGTCGGCTTCGATGAACAGCTTGCGGCCGTCGCGCGACTCGAGCCAGGTGCGGAACCGCAACGGTCGGTGCACCGGTACCGGCTTCACGAACCGCACCGTGAGCTCGCCGGTGAATGCAGGCTCGCCGATCATGCTGATGACGGAACCGGTGAAGTCGTCGAACGCCGCGGCGACGATGCCACCGTGGGCCCGCCCCGGCGCGCCTTCGAACGCGGAGTCGAACACGATGTCGGCGCACATCGTGTCGCCCTCGCGCCATGTGTCGATCCCGACGCTGTTCGGGTTGGCGTGCCCGGCGACCGCGCGATCGTCGAAGCCGGCGCCGCCACTCGGACGCCAGTCGTCGCCGGATCGAAGTGCGCTGGCTCGCTGCATCACCGACGTGCGGTTGCGCGCCGCGCCGGAGGTGAGCTGCTCGGTCTCGTTCCTGGCCCAGTCGCGCAACATGTCGAGCGTGGCGTCGTCGTGCTCGTGGCCCACGTAGGCATGGATCAGGTCGCGCAACGCGGCGGCGGCCTCGACGCGCCGGGCCTCGTGCGCCTCGAAGGCATCGTTCGTCATCGCGTCGGTCATGAGCGCCGCACTGTACGCCTGCCGCCGCGCGCGCTCACTCGGCGCGGTTACGGTTGCCCGGCGGTGGCCGGGAACGCACGCTTCGAGGGCCGGATCGCGATCGTGACCGGCGCGGCTTCGGGGATCGGTCGCGCGACGGCAGTGCGCCTCGCGCACGAAGGTGCCCGTGTCACCGTCGCCGACATCGCACCCGACGGCGCCGATGCCGTCGTCCAGGAGATCGCAGGCGCGGGTGGGGTGGCGCGCGCGCAGCACGTCGACGTCGCCGATGACGGCCAGGTCGCTGCGATGGTCGCCGACACGGTGCAGGCGTTCGGTGGTCTCGACATCCTCCACAACAATGCGGCCGCGCTCGACGAGAACCGTTCGGACCAGGATGTCGTCACGATGGACCTCGCGTCGTGGGATCGGGTCATGGCGGTCAACCTCCGCGGGCCGATGCTTGGTTGCCGCCATGCCATCCCCGCGATGCTCGAGCGTGGCGGCGGCGCGATCGTCAACACGGCATCGGCGGCGGCGTTCTACGGCAGCCGCTCCTTGCTCGCCTACGGCACGTCGAAGGCGGGCGTCGTCGCCCTCACGCAGTACGTGGCCACCGCCTACTCCGACCGCGGCATCCGCTGCAACGCGGTTGCGCCGGGGGTCGTCGTCGCGCCGGAGCTGCAGGAACGGCTCGGCGGCCCCACAGGCCAACGCCTGCGCCGATACACCGAAGGGCACCTCGTCGGGCGGCTCGGCCATCCCGACGAGATCGCGGCCGCGGTCGCGTACCTCGCCTCCGACGAGGCTGGCTTCGTCACCGGCACTGTGCTCCGTGTCGACGGCGGCCTCACCGCGCACGACCCCGGCTACCGGCCGCGCCCATAAGCCCCCGTACGGCGGTTGCCAGGCCGTCCCGCCGGGTCCGGCCGGCCCCGGCTGCGTGCGCGCTGACTCGTCGGGCAGAATCATCAGCGCAGACTGATCAGTATAAACTGATGATATGCGGCAATCGCACGATGGTCACGACGCTCGCGATGCTCACGACGGTCGCGAGATACACGAGCTGGCGCAGTCGTTGCGGGTGAGCGTGGGCGTGTTGGTGCGCGGGCTGCGGCAACGCCAGGTCGACGGCGAGCTCACGCTGCCCGAGAGCTCGGCGCTGGCGCGCCTGGAACGGTCGGGACCGGCAACGTCGGCGGGGCTCGCGCGCCAGGAGCAGATCAGCCCGCAATCGATGGGTGCGACGCTCGCCGCGCTCGAGTCGCGCGGTCTCGTCGAGCGACGCCGCGACGAGCGCGACGCCCGCTGCATCGTCATGTCGATCACTCGAGCCGGCTCGAAGCAGCTCTGGAACCGACGCAACGCGCGTACCCGGCGCATCGCGGAGGTGCTCACCGACGAGTTCACGCCTACCGAGCGTCGCCAGCTCGTGACGGCGGCCCCGCTGATCGAACGACTCGCCGCGCGTATCTGATGGCATCGGCCATCGCACCCCGCGCGGTGGAGGAGCGTGGCTTCTTCCAGCGCACTGTGTCGTCGCTGCGGGCGCGCAACTTCCGGCTGTTCTTCATCGGCCAGACGATCTCCAACACGGGCAACTGGCTCACGATGGTGGCGCTCACGCTGCTCGTGCTGCACCGCACCGGCAGCGGCGTCGCGGTGGGCGTGCTCTCCGCGTGCCAGTACGGCCCGATCCTGCTGCTCGCTCCGTGGGCCGGCGTGGTGGTCGACCGCACGAGCAAGCGGCGCCTGCTGGTGGTGACGCAGACGCTCGAGATGTGCCAGTCGTTCACGCTCGCGGGCCTGGCGTTCGCGCACCACGCGCCGCTCCCGGCGTTCTACGTCGTCGCCGCCGCGGGCGGATGCATGCTCGCGTTCGACAACACCGTCCGTCGCACGTTCGTGAACGAGATGGTGCCGCAGGAGGACGTGCCGAACGCGGTGACGCTCTACAGCGCGATCGTGAACATCTCCCGCATCGCCGGGCCTGCGATCGCCGGTGTCCTCATCGTGTCCGTGGGCTACGGGTGGTGCTTCACATTCGACGCAATCTCCTACGTCACCGTGTTGATCGCACTCTGGATGATGCGGCCGGCGGAGCTGCGCCCGATCGTGTCCGCCACCCGCGAGAGAGGGCAGATCCGCGCGGGCGTGAAGTACCTCACCAGCGTCCCCGAACTGTGGATCGTGTTCGCAACGCTGCTGATCGTGGGCACGCTGAGCTACAACTTCTCGGTCGTCTTCCCGCTGTTCGTCGAGAAGGGCCTGCACGGGAGCGATTCGGCGTACACCTATGTGTACGCCGCCTTCAGCGCCGGCTCGCTCGTCGGCGCGTTCGCGGTGGCGCGGCGCTCGAACATCACAGTGCCTACCGTCGCCGGCGGCGCCATCCTGTTCGGCGTGGCGCTCTGCGGGTTCGCCGCAGCACCGACGCCCGGCATCGCGATCGCCATCGCGCCGCTCGTCGGCGCGGGGAGCGTCGCGTACATGACCGCCACGACGGCGATCGCGCAGCTCCGCACCGAGCCGCACATGATCGGGCGCGTCCTCGCGCTCCAGGCCGTGCTGATGATCGGTACCACTCCGGTGGGTGGACCGATCCTCGGCGCGATCTCCGACGCAGTCGGCCCGCGTGCACCCGTTGTGATCGGCGCAGTCGGCGCGCTCGGCGCCGGTGCCTTCGCGCTGGTCGCGCACCGCCACGCCGGCGGCAACGCCGGGCGACCGGCGGGCGAACCCGCCGGCGCGCCGGCGTGAACCGGAGCGATCAGCGCCAGGGCATCAGCGCCGTCATCATCCCGTCGGGGTCCTCGACGAGCTCGGTGTAGACGCCCCGTTCGTCCCACGTGTCGAGGTAACAGAAGCGCAGGCTGGCGAACTGCCCGCTCATGACGGTTGCGTACCCGCACCGCGCGGCGAGGTCGGAGGCGTCGTCGAGCGACTCGACGAGGTAGCCGAGGTGGTGGGCGCCCGGGCCCTGTGCGGCGAGGAACTCGGCGTGGATGCTCTCGCCGCGCACGGGCTGGATGAGCTCGAGCTGCACGTCGCCGCTGCGTGCGAAGCCGATGGCCAGTGCCGCGGTCGTCGACCGGCCACGCACCTCGTAGTCGAGGTCGGAAGCCGGGAGGTCGACGAACTCGGAGCAGCCGAGGCCCGCGCGCAACGATGCTTCAGCCGTAGCGAGGTCGGCCACCACGAATGCCTGCTGGAAGAAGCCGCCGCCTACATGTGCGAGCAGCGGCGCGAGGTCGGTCATCTCACGATTGTCGCGTCAACTCGGCGGTACCGTCCACGACACGAGGTCGCGGCTGCGCGCGATCGCGAGCACGGCCGGTCCCTCGCCGCTGAACGTCGATTTGTTCGGCGAGTCGGAGTACACGAGATAGTAGGTACCGCCGATGGGGCCGCGATCGACGAGGTAGGCGCAGTTCGCGTGCTCGTACGTGGCACCCGTTGCTCCGGTACCCGTGTTCCACCGTTCGCGCGGCACGTGGAGCGCGCGCCCGCTCGACCAGTGCAGCCAGCCCGCCGGTGACGCCGGGTCGCCGGTGAGCGTGAACACGAACGGTGCGTCGGCGACGTTGCTCGTCGCGAGGAGCTGCCAGCCGCTACGCAGGTGGAGGAACTGGTAATTCTCGATCGTGTCGCCGAACACGCGGATGGCGGGCCGGCCCACGAGCGTCCACGGCCCGTCGAGGGAGCCCGACCGCGAACGCGCGAGCTCGAAGTGCTCCGCGTCGGTACCGAACTTGTAGCCGAGTAGGAGGCCGGCCGGGGTGTACGCGATCGCGGCGTCGATCATGCGGTCGGTGGGTGCCGCGTGCAGCTCATGGCCGAGCGGGCGCTGCGCCGAGAAGTGCACGAAGTCGCTCGTCGTGCGGTAGTAGAGCTTCGGGTTGCGGAGCGCGATCGCGTGCGTGACCGATTGGTACGTCACGACCCACCCGCCGCCCGGTTCGGGGACGACGTCAGGCGACGCCTCGCCCTCGATGGTCGGGTCGTGGGGCATCGTGGTCAGCGGCGACCAGTGCCGCAGGTCGCGACTCGCCGCGAGACCGATACGCCACCGGCCGCCGGCGTCGACATCGCTTGCGAGCGCGTGCCATTCGCCGCCGGCGAACACGAGGGCCGGGTCCTTCAGAGCGCGCGTCGAATCGTGCACGATCGGGTTGTGGAGCGCCGACCAGTGGACGACGGGTTCGACGGCCGGCGCCGGCGGCGTCGTGGCTGCGCCCGTGGCGCGGGTTGCGCCAGCCTTGCCCCGGGTGCTCGTGGTCGCGTGGCGCGCGCCACTGCTGCACGCGGCGGCGGCGAGGCCCGCCGCGACGATCATGGCGGCGGTGCGGCGAGCGGGCACGCGCGCCATCTTCGCCGGGCGGCGGTGCAGCGCGCACGTTCGGCGGTCAGCGCGCGGCGAGGGAAGCCCGCACGGCGCGCACGATCAGGTCGGCGGCGTCGCCGAGCGGCACGAACGTGCTGTCGATCACCAGGTGGTAGAGCGCGAGATCCTTGATGTTCGCGCCCATAAAGCCGGCGCACATAGGCGGCGCGTGTGCGATCGACGTCGTCGAGGCGGCGTTCCGCCACAGCCCGTCCGATCTCCTCGATCTGCATCGCCTGCTCGACGCGGCGCTCACGGGGCCCGTCGAGCCGCACATGGAAGGCGAACGGGTCGCCGGCGAGGAAGCAGGTGGAGCCGCGTCCGACCACGACGCCGCCCCGGTCGCGCGTCGTCGCAAGGATTGTGGCCTCCACCTCGTCGCGTAGCTGCTCGTCGCTGCGCAGGTCGACATCGGGTTGCGGCATCGTGGTGTCGATCACGCTCGGCATCGTGGTGAGCGCCTCGAACAGGCGGCGCCAGAACCCCTCGCCCCGCGCTTCGTCGACCGCCACGCTCTCCGCACCGGGCGCGGCCCGGCGGGCCAGGTCGGGTGACACGATGCGCTCGAGGTACGGCACGCCGAGCCGTGTGGCGACGTCGGGACCGATCACGCTGCTCCCCGCGCCGTACGTCGCCGAGACCGTGACGACCGGCGGACGGCTGCGAGACGCTTGCCCGCCCGGAGTGTTCACGCAGCGCGCAGATCGCCGGGCCGCACCATCACGCTCGAGGGTCTCGGGTCACACCGCGTCGGCATCGCGAACCAACTGCAGCAGTTGGGACCGGGCGCGAGCGACTCGCGAGCGGATCGTGCCGATCGCGCACCCGCACACGTCGGCCGCCTCCTCGTAGGTGAGCCCCACGAGCTGGGTCAGCACGAACGCGTCGCGCCGGGCCGGATCGAGGGTGCGCAGCAGCCGGTCGACCTCGATGGTGCTGTGCATCGCCGGCGCGCGCGCTTCGTGGGGCGACGCCAATGCGGCGAGACGCCGGATCCGCCGCCGCGCCCGGACCCGCCGCCGCACCTCGTCGGCGCACACCCGGCGCGCGATGGCGAGCAGCCACTGCAGGGCCGGAGCCTCGCCGCGGTAGCCCGCGAGGCCCCGCAGCGCGCGCACGTAGGTGTCCTGGACCAGATCGTCGGTGTCGTCGCCCGAACCCAGGTAGGCACACACCTGCCACACCTGCGGTTGGGTGCGCTGCACGAAGCGGCGGGTGGCCACGTGGTCGCCGGCGGCAGCGGCCCGCGCGAGCCGGCTCAGCTCGTCCATCGGCCCCATTCTGTCGCGTCGAGCACCGGTACCGCTGCTCGCACCGAACGTGCGCACCCGCGGTGCTCCCGTGCTCCCCGGCACGGGTGGGCCCGGCTCGGCTCGGCGGGAACTCTGCGCAGCCCCGCGGCGACTGGATCAGGAGTGGTGGCCGACCCGACCTGTCGTGAGGTGCAGGAAGCCATCTCCGCGGCACTCGACGCCGAGGAGAGCGATCTCGCGCCTGCCGCCGTCGTCGAGCACGTAGCCCGGTGTGACGCCTGTCGCGACTTCGAGGCCGGCGCCCGCGCGCTGCACGCCGCCGTGCGGGTGCGCCCCGCACCCCGCGTGCCCGACCGCAGCCGGGCGATCCTCGCCGCGGCCCGCGCCGACGAGCGTTCGGCGTTGTGGCTCTGCGCTCGCGGGGCGCTCGCCGTGGTGGCACTCGTGGAGGGCGTCATCTTCACGCCGGCACTGCTGTACGGCGACGACGGGGGCGTGCCGACGCACGCGGCGCGCCATCTCGGCGCGTTCGGTATCGCCTTCGCCGTTGCGCTCCTCGTCGTCGCGATCCGCCCGCGCCAGGCGCGCAGCCTCGTGCCGATGACGGCGACGTTGGCGGCCGCGATGGTGATCGCGGCGATCGTCGACACCGTCAACGGGAAGACGTCGCCGTTCCTCGAGGCGCATCATCTGCTCGAGGTGCTGGGCACCGCGCTCGGTGTGGCTACTCGCCGTGCCGAGCTCGTGGCCGCGCGGCAGCACGGACGTGGAGCGCTCCCAGGGCTCGTCGCGCTCACGGCTGCGGCTCGCGTCGTTGCCGCGCTCGCATGCCGATCGGGCCGACGTCGACCGGGCCGGTTGAGCGTCCCGCCGCGACGGAAACGGTGACTACGCCCCGAGGCGGGCCTCGAGGTCCTTGATCGCCGGGATCGTGCACACGTTCGCGGGCTTGTTGCCCGTGAGCGTGCAGATCGCCGCCGTGATCCCGTTCGCGCTGCCGATCGCTCCCTTAGCAATTGCAGTGTTCGGGCTGTCGAGCGCGGCCGCGATCTCGTCGTGGGTCTTGCTCGCCAGCACGCTCGGGTCGAACGTGTTGGCGGCGGCATAGCGCCCTGCGAGGTACAGGAACGGATAGCCCGACGTGTACTTCTGCCAGATCTGCTGTTGCTCGTTCGTGGGTAGCTGCAACGTCTTGTAGCTGCCGTTGTCGGGCTCGTTCGACTGGGCCTCCACCGGCGTGAACGACAGGTAGGAACTCGTGTACGTGGATCCGTAGAACGAGAACGTCTCGGTATTCGGGTAGACGTCGCTCGACGACGAGTGCGTCACCTGCAGGTTGCGGAACGTTCCGAAGCGCCCGAGTGCGTTGACGATCGCCCACCGTTCGGCGGCGCAGTAGGGGCAGAACTCGGCGCCGACGAAGAGGAGCTCGGGCTTCGCGCCAGGGGTCGCGTCGTTGATCTTCTGCGGGAGCTCACCGGTGCCGAGCCCTACCGCGTCGTACACGCTCTGGGGCACCGACGTGACCTTCGTGACGAGGCTCGCAGGCGCTGGCGCGTGCCCCACCTTGGGCGTGAGCGAATCGATCGTGGTCGTCGTCTTCGAGCCGTTTCCGCCGCCGAGCGTGGCGATGAGGATCGCGATCGCGATCCGCGATCACCACCGCAACGGCGATCCACTTCACGCGGCCGCCGCGCGGCGGCGGACTCGGTCTACGTGGTGACGGCGGCGACGCGTGGCCTTGCGGCCGGCGGCCCTGTGGTGTGCGGGCCGCGCTCTTCGTGCGCTTGTTCGACGGGCTCACGTGCGGGCCTCCACCTCGGGACGAGCGAGTGCGTCGATCCGGTTCGCGTGGTCACGCCCCAGCACCAGCATCGCGGCGATGAACGTGAGCGCGGCGAGGTCCATGAGCGGCAACGACACAAAACCAAACTGCCACACAAAGCGCGCGGTGCACGGATTGTCGACGGCACAGAACGAATGCTGGCTGGGAAAGGCCTGAAGCTGGCTGTGATAGACGGCGATGACGATGCCGACAGCCGCGGGCGGCAGCGCGTAGCGCCACACCGCGAAGTCGCGGCGGGCCGCAGCGATCAGCAGGATCACGCTGAGCGGGTACACGCAGATCCGCTGGTACCAGCACAACTCACAGGGTGTGAAGTGCGCGCCGAGCGAGTAGTAGAGGCTGCCGCCCGTGGTGACCACGGCGACGATCGTGCCGAGCCAGAGCGAGTTCTCGGCGATGTCGTCGAGGAGAGCCGCGGCGCTCGACTCGGGCCGCAGGCGCCGCGTGATCGCGAGTGCCGTCACCACCAACGTCGCCGCGAACGTGCACAGCGCGAGGACGGCGAAGAAGCGGGAAAGCGTGGTGGTGCTCATTGGGGCGCCTTGCCTTCGAGCGCGAGCGTGATGTGTGCCGAGGTCACCGACCCGTCCTTCCCCGTCGCGTCGGTATCGATCGTGTACCTGCCACCCGTGCTCACGATGTCGCTCACGAAGTGCCCGAGCTGGTCGAGGCGGCGCGTCGGCAGGTTCTCGGTGCGCGTGCTGCCGGCGCGCCGGGCGCGCACGGTCACGTGGTCGATCACGAGCTCGTTACCCGACGCGTCGAAGAACGTCACGTGTACCTCGTAGAGGCCGGTGCGCAGGCTGTCGGTGTACACCTGGATCGACCGTTCCCCCGCGACGTGGATGGTGTAGATCGTCGGCTGCCCGGGGCTCACCGACTTGGAGATCGTCTGCGGGGTGGCGCGCGTCGGCACGGAGAACGGCACCTCCACGGCTCCGGTCGCTTCCTGCACGAGCAGCTTGACCGACCACCGGCCCGGCAGTGACAGGTTCGCTCCGTTGCCGCGCCACGTTCCGTCGGCCGCGCGCCGCAGGTCGAGCCGAGAGCGCGCGATGTCGGGCCGCGCCGGGAGCACGAACGTGAGACTCGCGCTCGTCGCCGCCACGGGCTTGTGGGTGTCGTAGTCGACGACGCGAGCCGTGAAGCTGTTGAAGCCGGGATAGCCCGGAGCGATCGTGAGCTGCACCCGCGCTGTCGTCGCCGCGTCGGCGCCGTGAACCACGAGCGGCTTCGGGGCCGCCGCCGCGCTCGACGACGCGCTCGGGGCGAGGCTCTGCAGGTTGCCGGTGGCGACGATGACGACCGTCGCGACGACGAGCTCGATCGCTCCGACGCGCACGAGGCCCCGTGCCGAGCTCCGCACCCTCGGCACGTTGCGGAAGCGGTTGACCGCGCCGAGCGAGCCGAGCATGCAGAACAGCACGATCTTCAGCAGCACCCAGCGCCCGAACGTGGTGTGCAGGAATGCCGACCAGCTGCCCACCTCGGCGTAGGCGCGCTGCGATCCCGTGAGCGCGACGAGCACGAGCATGCCGCCGATCGTGAGCGAGTAGCGGCGCGCGACCGCGGCTCGGTGATCCTCGGTGAGCGCGCCGAGGACCACGAGCAGCGCGGCGAGCCCACCGATCCACACGCCGGCGGACGCGAGGTGCAGGGCGAGCACGAGCAGCGCGAACCAGCGGTGCAGCGGCGTCGCCGCCGCATGGGAGGTCTCGATCTCGCCGGCGATCGTCACGGCCATCGCGGCGAGCAGCGCCCCGAGCGAGATCGCCATGCCGCGGCGCGATCTCGCGGCGATCCACGCGGCCACGATCGCGAGCGCGGCGAGCAGCAGCGGTGCCGCCCGCTCGTCGAGCTGGTGGCCGAGCGAGTCGTGCAGCACGTTGCTCCAGCTCAGACCGGCGGCGGACCGGGCAGTGTCGGTGATGAGCACTGCGCCCGCGAACGCGGCGAGCCAGGCGCCGCACGTGAGTAACAGGAGACGCCGCCGCGCCCGTAGCCGCGCGCCGCCCGCCGGCTCAGACCCGTCGTCCCGCAGCACGGTCTCGAGCAGCCCGATGAACGCGGCGCCGATCAACGTGATGACGCCGCCGTCGAAGATCCAGCGTGCGAACAGCGTCGCGAACGACGGCGACGGCGCGCTGACGACCGACGCGCCCGTCGTGGTGGCTTGCGGCACGACGTTCACGCCGAAGTTGAACGAGCCGGTCGCGAGGTGTCCGTCGACTTTCGACACGGTGCGCCAAGACACCGTGTACACGCCCTTGTTCATGTTGCGCACCCGCTCGGTGAGCACGATCGGATGGCCGGCCTCGGGCGCGGGATGCGGCGTGACCTCGTGATGGCCGCCGGTGGAATCGAGGACCGTGATCGACGAGAGCGCGGGGTCGGGCTCCTCGCCGAACGTGACCGTGACGAGACTCGGGCCGCGCTTCAGCACCGCACCGGCGTCGGGATCCGAGGCGACGCGGAGCGCGTGTGCCGACGCGCCCGTGGCCGTGGCGACGACGACGAGCAGCGTCAACGCCACCGATACGGTGATTCGGCGGAGTGTCACGTCATGATGTCGATGCGCGCCGTCCACGGAGCCCGAGGCCGATGCCCGCGATCCCGAGCGCGCCGCCCACGACGAGCGCGACGATCGCGAGCGTCGTGGCGGTCGACGCCGAGTCGTGGGCCGACGACGCCTTGGAGGTCGCGGCCGCGGTCCGCGTGTTCAATCGGGCGATGTTCGTGCTCAGCTCGGCGGCGGGCGGCACCTTGTTCGGGAACTGCACGTCGGAGGGCTCGACCACGTCGTCGAAGGTCGAGTCGGACGACGTGAAGGACTTGTCGATCGTCTGGCCGTTGATCGAGCCGGAGAGGTGGAACGTGTAGACGCCCGGGGCGGTCGGGATGATCGACGCGGTGTACACGCCGTGGCTGCCGAGCCCGGTGTCCTCGTCGAAGGTCAGCTGGGGCTGGAGAGGGGGTGAGGTCAGCTTGCCCGTGCTGACGGTGACCCGGAGCGCGTCGCCGATGTCGTCGACGGGGTGGAGCGTTGCCGCGTCCTTCACCCCGAGGTAGACCGCGTTGGGGAAGCCGCTGTAGGTGGGTTCGCTGCTCCAGCCGACGGTCAGCTGGTACTTGCCGACGGTGCTGACCACGTGCGCCGAGGCCGGCGCGGCACCGAGAAGCAGCATCGCCAACACTCCGGATGTCGCGATGGCGACCGCTGCGGTCGTGACGGCACAGTGCTTCACCAGGCGCATGCTCGCTTCCCTCCGCCCGGGCAACCTACCCGGGTACTCAGAAGTCGCCGGAAGCGCCCTGAGAGTTCCCGGTCACGAGGGGCGGCACGCGGCGATGCCCGGCCGCAGCCGGGCATCGCGTCGTGTTTGAACGTGCTTCGGGTGCGAGACGCGGCGGCCGTCCGGGCGAGACGCCGGGCCGTTCGGTGCTGTGCTGTCTCAGTGCACCGTTCATGGTTGGAGGCCCGTCCGCTGCCGGACGACTACCGCATCGCGTGGTCCGGTGGGATCTCCTGCATTGGCCGCTCCCCGTGGGTCGGCAACGTCATGGGTGGGGTACCGCCATGGTGCGCCTGACCGGTCGCCGATGCAAGGGGTCGCAGGGTGGAATTGTGCGTCCGGGGTCGTAGGACCTTCGCCCCTGTCGCGGCGCTCCCTACAGCGCGACGTGGCCGCCGGAGCGCCAGTACTCGCCGTGATCGCGGTCGAGGAATCCGTAGTCGACGAGGTAGCGGCGTAGTGCCGCGGTGTCGGGATGGAAGCGGCCGAGCACCAGGTTCACCATCTTCTCGGAGTAGCGCGTGCCCGGCTCGAATTGCTGCGCGAGATGCTCGAGCACCACCACCCGCTTGCTGTGCTGGGCCGGGATGTGGGTGAGCCGCCCGTCGCGCAGGAAGGAACGCAGCACTCGCGCCGCGTCGGCGGGCACTCCCGGATGTTCCTCGGGCGCGACCGCGCGGCGCGCGGCCTCGTAGCGCGCCGCGAGCTGGAACGCGCGGCTCAGCAGGGCGAGCCGGCCGTCGGCGGCCCGTTCCACCAGGCCCGCGTCGACGAGCCGCTGCAGCGCCCGCACGGCGGCCGGAAGCTCGAGCCCGGTGGCGTGGCGCAGCGCATCGATGTCGGCGGCGCCGAGCGCGAGCGCGGCCACGACCCGGAGACGGTCCTCGTCGGCCAGCAGACCGGTCAACGTCGCGGCGTCGAGGTATGGCGGCTCGTCGCGTGCGGCGGCGTCGGCGACCATGCGCCGATGATCGCGCGTCGACCGGGGGTCTGCGCCAGAGTAACGGGATACGGTGAGCACCGGGAAAGGAAGCCATGCTGGACGACTTCGCGGCGGAACGGATCCTCGTGGTCACCGCGCACCCCGACGACGTCGATTTCGGCGCGGCCGGCAGCGTCGCGGCGTGGACCGATCACGGGATCGACGTGTCGTACTGCATCGTCACCGACGGGGACGCGGGCGGCGCCGACACCGGCATTCCCCGCCCCGAGATGGTCGATGTGCGGCACCGGGAGCAGACGGCCGCGGCCAAGACCGTCGGCGTCACCGATCTGCACTGGCTGGGCTTCCCCGACGGGCGGGTCGAGGTCACCCTCGAGCTGCGCAAGGCGATCACTCGGGTGATCCGCACCGTGCGCCCCGACCGGGTCGTGACCCAGTCGCCCGAGCGGGTGTGGAGCCGCATCTATGCGAGCCATCCCGACCACTTGGCGGCCGCCGAGGCGACGGTGTGCGCGGTGTATCCCGACTCCCGCAACGCGTGGGCGTTCCCCGAGCTGGTCGACGACGAGGGCCTGGCGCCTTACGCCGTGCCCGAGCTCTGGCTGATGGCCCGCGACGCGCCCGACCGCTTCGTCGACACCACCGAGGTCTTCCATCGCAAGATCGAGGCGCTGCTGTGCCACGAGAGCCAGATGGCCGGGCGAGCGGACGCGATGGAGCCGATGCTGCGCGAGTGGTCCGAGCGCATCGCAGTGCTCGCCGGACTGCCGGAAGGAAGTTGCGCCGAGGGCTTCCAGGCGGTGAACACCCGCTAGCCGGCGCCGGCACGGAGGCCAGGGTTTCGTGCGTTTGCATAGATTTCTGCCATGACGACGACGGCACCCGCGACGGTCGACCATCCGCTGGCGATGCTGACCGCCGGGGAGATCGAGGTGGCGGTCGAGGTCGTCACCGCCACGGGGCGGCTCACCGACGCGGCGCTGTTCGCCCACGTCGTGCTGCACGAGCCCGACAAGGACCGGCTCGCGTCATGGCGGCCCGGCGATCCCCACGACCGCCTCGTGCGCGTGCAGGTGGTGCCGGGGCCGGAGCTCGAGCTGGTCGAGGCGGTCGTGTCGGTCACCCGGCGCGAGGTCGTCGAGTGGCAGAACGTCATGGGCATGCGGCCCACCTTGCTCATGCACGAGGCGGCCAACGCGATCTTCACCACCAAGGCGCATCCCGAGTACATCGCTGCGCTCGCACGCCGGGGCATCACCGACATCGACAACGTGCAGATCGACCCGTGGCCGGCCGGCACGTTCGGATACGACGCCGAGAACGGGCGCCGCATCTCCCGTTGCATCTCGTTCGTGCGCGAGTTTCCCGACGACAACGGCTACGCGCGCCCGATCGAGGGCCTCATCGTGCACTTCGATCTGGGCCGCAACGAGGTGATCGAGGTGATCGACCACGGTGCGGTGCCGCTGCCGTTGCAGCATGCCCGGTACACCGCGCACGACCACGCACCACTGCGTACCGACCTCAAGCCGCTCGAGATCACCCAGCCCGAAGGGCCGAGCTTCACGGTCACCGGCAACCGCGTCGACTGGCAGAAGTGGTCGTTCCGCGTGGCGTTCGATCCCTACGAGGGCCTCGTGCTGCACCAGGTCGCGTACGACGGCCGCTCGATCCTGCACCGCGCGTCGGTCACCGAGATGGTGGTGCCCTACGGCGATCCTGGCGAGATGCACGGTTGGAAGAACGCCTTCGACGCGGGCGAGTGGGGGCTCGGGCGCATGACGCAGTCACTGCGGCTCGGCTGCGACTGTCTCGGCGAGATCCACTACTTCGACGTGACGCTTGCGAACGAGCGCGGCAAGCCGTGGCCGATCACGAACGCGATCTGCATGCACGAGGAGGATTTCGGCGTGCTCTGGAAGCACGTCGACCTGATGACTGGCAACGGTGAGGTTCGCCGCAGCCGCCGTCTCGTCGTCTCGCACTTCGCGACGGTCGGCAACTACGAGTACGGCTTCTTCTGGTACTTCTATCTCGACGGCAACATCCAGCTCGAGGTCAAGCTCACGGGCATCCTGTCGGTCGGGGCGATGGCGCCCGGCTCCGACCTCGAGTTCGGCGTGGAGGTCGCGCCGGGCGTGTTCGCGCCGTATCACCAACACCTGTTCTGCACACGCCTCGACTTCGACGTCGAAGGCACCGCGAACCGGGTCTATGAGGTCGAGGCCGAGATCATGCCCGAAGGACCCGACAACCCGTGGCGCAACGCGTTCACCGCGAGGCACACGCTGCTGGAGCGCGAGTCGCAGGCGCGGCGCGACACCGATGCCGCCACGTCGCGCACGTGGCGCGTCGTCAACGAGTCGGTGCGCAACGGGCTCGGCCAGCCGGTCGCCTACAAGCTCGTGCCGACGATGAGCACGCCCACGATGCTCGCCCGTCCCGAGTCCTCGGTGGGTCGGCGGGCGGGCTTCGCACGGCACAATCTCTGGGTGACCCGCTTCGCCGCCGGCGAGCGGCACGGCGCGGGTGAGTACCCGAACCAGCATGCGGGCGGTGACGGGCTGCCGTCGTACTCGGCGGCCGACCGGCCGCTCGTCGACGACGACGTCGTCGTGTGGTACTGCTTCGGCGTCACGCACTTCCCACGTCCCGAGGACTGGCCGGTAATGCCGGTCGAGTACACCGGTTTCCTGCTCCAGCCGGTCGGCTTCTTCGATCGCAATCCTGCGCTCGATGTGCCGCCGTCGAGCGGCGACCACTGCCACACCTGACAGCGAAGGCCCGGCGCACACCACGCCGAGAGCGGAGGACGACCGATGGGACGTTGGACACACGACGAATTGCAGCGCGCGCACGATCACTACCTCGGCGTCGCGCAGGAGGCGGCGCGCTCGGGCAACTGGAAGCCATGGTCGGAGTGCTTCACCGAGGACGCCGAGTACCGGGAGCACCACTACGGCACGATGCACGGCCGCGCCACGATCCTCGACTGGATCAGCACCACGATGTCGGAGTGGCCGAACTCGGAAATGACGTCGTTCCCCCACGACTGGTGTGTGTGCGACGAGGAGCGGGGCTGGTGGATCTGCCAGATCGAGAACCGCTTCCGCGACCCCGGCGACGGCTCGGTGCACCAGGCCGCGAATGTCACGATCCTCCACTACGCCGGCGACATGCAATGGTCGCTGGAAGAGGACGTGTACAACCCGATGAACTTCGCCCCGGTGGTAAAGGATTGGATCGACGCCGAGCGCGCGAATCGCAGCTGACCGCCGCTGACCGCGGCTGCGCGTGTGAGCGCGGCCGTCTGGTAGAATCGTCTCTTCTCTCGGCTCGTGTTCGGAGCGTCATGGGTTTCAAGGTCGGCGATCGCGTCGTGTATCCGCATCACGGCGCGGCCGTGATCGAGAAGAAGGAGAAGCTCGACGTCGGCGGCACGATGACCGACGTCTTCGTGCTTCGGGTCGCGAGCAGCGATCTCGTCATCAAGGTGCCGGTGAACAAGGTCGACGACGTCGGCATGCGCCGGCCGATCTCGGCCGAGGACGTCGACGACCTCTTCCACCTCCTCGCCAAGAAGGACGTCCGCGAGCCCACGAACTGGAGCCGGCGCTTCAAGAACCACCAGGAGAAGCTCAAGTCGGGCGACGTCTACCAGGTGGCCGAGGTGGTGCGGAACCTCGCGCTGCGCGACGTG
The DNA here is from genome assembly GCA_963716525.1 of uncultured Actinomycetes bacterium. Taxonomy (GTDB): domain Bacteria; phylum Actinomycetota; class Acidimicrobiia; order IMCC26256; family PALSA-610; genus JBBREP01. The sequence goes on along the minus strand of OY970315.1, from coordinate 3,959,863 downwards.
AGCAAGGGCCTCTCGGCCGGCGAGAAGTCGATGCTGATGAAGGCCCGCCAGGTGCTCGTCTCGGAGCTGTCGTTCGCGCTCAACGTCAGCGAGGACGACGCGCTCGAGAAGCTCTCGGCCGCGCTCGCCTGAACTGTCCCACCACCTCGATGTGTGAGGTGTTGCCGAACTGGTCGACCGGCGCCACCCGGTCGAGCTCGTAGCCCGCATCGGTGAGCAGCCGGGCATCGCGTGCGAACGCGGCAGGGTCGCAGGATACGAGGGCGACGACCGTGGCGCCGGTGTGCGCCACCGCGCTGGCGCCGAGCTTGCCGAGGCCGGCGCGGCTCGGGTCGGCGACCACCACGTCGGCCGAGCCGATGCCGGCGCGTTCGACCGCGTTCGTCACGACCTTCCCGCCGTCGGCCCGGTTCGCCCGCAGGTTCCGCGCCGCGGCGCCCGCCGCGGTGCGGTCGCGCTCGACCGCCACCACGGTCGCGGCCGGGATCGTGGTCGCGAACAAGCCGACGCCGGAGTAGAGGTCGGCGAGCCGGCGCGCGTCGGGCGCCACGCCGGCGAGCATCTCCCGCACGAGCGCCGTGAGCGTGACCGGCGCGTCGACGTGAGGTTGGAAGAACGACCGGACCGGCACCTCGAGGTCGACCTCGCCGACCCGGGAGTGCACCGTGTCGCCGTCGCGCGCGACGGGCGTGTCGGGGGCGGTGCCGACCCTGAGCGTGACCTCCCGCGCGGCTCGAAGCGTGTCTCGTCGATCGCAGCACGCAGCCGGGGATGCGCGACGAGGCAGCCTGTGATTGGAACCGGCGCGTGCGAGCGGCTGCGGCGCAACGCGAGCGTGCCGCGGTCGTCGGCAACACCGCGGATCGTCGTGCGGTAGTGGCGCGGGCGCAACGCGACGGGAGCGTCGACAGCCGCGTCGGGCAGCCGCGCGATGTGCGCGAGCGCGTCGACCACGATGTCGCGCTTGTAGGAGGGTTGCGCGGCCTCGTCGACGTGTTGCCAGTCGCAGCCGCCGCACCCGGCCGCCACCATCGGGCACGGTGGCACCACTCGCTCGGGCGCGGCGTCGAGCACGTCGAAGGCCGCGGCGTGCACGAGGCCAGGCTGTTCACGGGTGACGCGCGCGAGCAGCCGTTCCCCGGGGAGCGCACCGGCGACGAGCGCGCGGCGCCCGTCGGGCAGCCGGCCCAGGGCACCGCCGCCGGCGACCATACGCTCGGTCCGCGCCTCGACGACAGGCTCGGTCACGGGTTCGTGGTGGTGAGCAACCGTTCGCCGAAGAAGGCCAGCACCTGATCGAGCGCGGCCCGCGTGGGGTGCCCAGACTCATCGACGAGGTGCTCGGTGAGCACCGAGTGCGCGCTGGCGCGGGTTGGCCCACTCGTTGCCCTTCGACGAGTCGATCTCGACCGCGATGAAGCGGTCGCCAAGCTCTTCGCGGAGACGCTCGAACCGCGCTGCCGGCACTGCGGGATCCTTCGTGAAGCGCAGGCCGAGCACGCACTGGCCTTGCGCCGCGCGCGCTCCTTCACGCGACTGAGGTCGTCCGGCGATATCGCGAGGTCGCGCTGGCGCGCCTTGCCGACAGGGAACGGCAGCGAGGGCTGCGACAGCACGGGTGCCAGCATGCGGTCGTCGACCATCATCGCGAGCGCGAAGTTGCCGGTGAAGCACATCCCCACCGCGCCCACACCCGGCCCACCGCACTCCTCGTGCATCTGCGCGGCGAGCGCGCGCAGCCACACGGTGATCGGCGACGTGCTCGCGAGCGCCCAGGCGTGGAACTCCTTCGCGACGCACGCGCGGGTGATGCTGTTCAGCACGTACGGCATGCTCATCGCGCGGCCGGGCGTCCCGAACAGCGACGGGAGCACCGCGGTGCATCCCGTGGCGGCGACTCGCTGGCCGAACGCGGCCACCTTCGGCGTGATGCCGGGTACCTCGTGGATCACGATCACTGCCGGGCCTGTTCCCGTGCGGTACACGTCGCGCGTGGTCCCGCCGTCGGTGAACTCGAACCGCGTGAAGTCGTCCAGCACGTCAGAACCTTGCCAGCTCGCTCGCCAGCGAGTCGAGGCCGACGGCGCCGAGGTCGAGCGCGAACGCATGGAAGGCCTTGAGGTCGAAGCTCGCACCGTGCCGCGCCTTCGCCGCATCGCGCGCCGCCAGCCACACCCGTTCGCCGACCTTGTAGCTGATCGCCTGGCCGGGCAGCCCGAGATAGCGGTCGACCTCGCTGCGCATGAAGTTCTCGGGGAATCGTGAGCGCTCGATCACGAACGGCAGCGCGAGTTCGGGCGTCCACGTGCGACCGCCGATCTCGGGCTCGTCGGCGGGCACCGCGAGCTCGAGATGCATACCGATGTCGACAATCACCCTCACGGCGCGCATCGCCTGGGCAGCGAGCATCCCGAGCTCGTAGCCGGGGTCATCGAGGTAGCCGAGCTCGCCCATCAACCGCTCGGCGTAGAGCGCCCAGCCCTCGCCGTGCCCGGACACGAAGCCCATCAGTCGCTGGAAACGCGACAGGACACCAGCGAGGTGGCGCACCTGACCGATCTGGAGGTGGTGGCCGGGAACGGCCTCGTGGTAGCAGATCGACACTTCACGCCACGTGGGGAACCGCGTGTTGCCCAACGTCGGATACCACGTGCGACCAGGGCGGGAGAAGTCCTCCGACGGCGGGGTGTAGTACATCGCCGCGGAGCCTCCGGCCGGTGCGATCATTGCTTCGCAGCGCCGCAGCGGCGGCGCGATGTCGAAGTGCTTGCCGTCGAGCTCCGCGATCGTGGTGTCGATGAGGCGCTGGAGCCACGCGAGCAGCGCGTCCTCGCCCTCGATCACGCGCGCCGGGTCGGATTCGAGCCGGTCGACCGCAGTGCGGAAGTCGCTGCCGGGCACGATGCGGTCGCAGCATTGCTCGATGGACCGTTCGATGCGGCGAAGCTCGTCCCATCCCCACGCGTAGGTGTCGAGCAGGTCGAGATCGGCGCCGCAGTGCCCGCGCGCGAACACGGCATACCGCTGCGCGCCGACCGCGTCGGGCGCGTCGGCCGCGGGGAGGTAGTCGTCGCGGATGTAGCGGGCAAGCTCGGCATAGGCATCGGTCGCGGCGCGCGCGGCGTCGTCGAGATCGGTCCGGAGCGCGCCGTCACCGCCGAATTCGTGTGCGAGCGCCACGAAGAACGGTGGCGTCGTGCCGTCGACGACGCCGCCCCACGTCTCGGCCTGACGCAGGCACACTTCGGCCTGGCGGCGCGGCGCGACGATGCGCTGGCTCCGGCCGTAGTCGAGCGAGGCGCGGAAGCCGGCCAGCGCGGCGGGCACGGCGCGCAATCGTGTCGTGATCGTGTTCCAGTCGTCGTCCGTGTCGCGGGCCATGAGGTCGAACACCTCGCGCACCGACTGCATGTCGCTGCCGAGCGTGCGGAGATCGCGCCATGGCTCGCCGAGCTCGAACACGGCGATTCCCACGCCGAGCCGATCCTTGATCAGCGCGGCCGCGATCCGGTCGCGGTCGCTTTCCGGTGCTGCCGCGTCGATCCGTGCCCGGGTGTCGCGGGCGAGCGCGGCACGGGCACGGTGACCGTCGGGCGACAGGTCGGTCATCAGATGATCGAATCCGCGCACGCCCATATCGGTGGCTGCGATCGGATCGAGCGCCGCGTAATCGTCGGCATATGCGTCGCACAGCTCGTAGATCCGTGACATGGCAGCGGGAGCCTACGTGCGAGCACGGCGGCGCTACGGTGCTTCGTCGATGGCCCACGAGTTCATCATCACCATGCGCAACCTGCGACGGGTGGTGCCGCCCGACCGCGAGATCCTGCGCGGCATCAACATCTCGATGTATCCCGGCGCCAAGATCGGCGTGCTCGGCGCCAACGGCGCGGGCAAGAGCACGCTGCTGCGCATCATGGCGGGCCAGGACGACGGCTACCAGGGGGAGGTGCGGCTCACGCCGGGCTTCACCGTCGGCTACCTGCCGCAGGAACCCGAGCTCGATCCCGACAAGACCGTGCGCGGCAACGTGATGGACGGCCTCGGCGAGCTGCGCGGGTGGCTTGCCCGCTTCGACGAGGTGTGTGCGGCGATGGGGGAGCCCGACGCCGATTTCGACGTGCTGCTGGGCGAGCAGGCCGACCTGCAGGAGAAGATCGAGGCCGCGAACGGCTGGGAGGTCGACCGCACGCTCGACATCGCGATGGACGCGTTGCGTTGCCCTCCCGACGACGCGGATGTTGCGACGCTCTCGGGCGGCGAGCGCCGGCGCGTCGCGCTGTGCCGGCTGTTGCTGTCGCGACCCGACCTGTTACTGCTCGACGAACCGACGAACCACCTCGACGCCGAATCGGTTGCATGGCTCGAACGGCACCTTCACGACTACCCCGGCACCGTCGTCGCCGTGACCCACGACCGTTACTTTCTCGACAACGTCGCGGGCTGGATCCTCGAGCTCGACCGCGGGCACGGCATCCCATGGGAAGGCAACTACTCGAGCTGGCTCGAACAGAAGCAGGACCGGCTCGCGCAGGAGGAGAAGGTCGACGAGGTGCGCCGGCGCACGCTCGCGCACGAGCTCGAATGGATCCGCATGTCGCCGCGGGCCCGGCACGCCAAGGGCAAGGCTCGCATCAACGCGTTCGAGGCGTTGCAGGCCGAGGCCGAGCAGGCCGAGCAGCGCGCGGAGAAGCTGCAGATCTCGATCCCGCCCGGTCCGAGGCTCGGCGACCAGGTGGTCGAGGCGAAGGGTGTCTCGAAGGGCTTCGGTGACCGGCTCCTGGTCGACGAGCTCGACTTCTCGCTGCCGCGGGGTGGCATCGTCGGCGTGATCGGCCCGAACGGTGCGGGCAAGACCACGTTGTTCCGGATGCTCGTGGGGCAGGAGGGGCCCGATGCCGGCGTGCTCACGGTGGGGCCCACCGTGCAGTTCGGCTACGTCGACCAGTCCCGGGCGTCGCTCGAACCCACCAAGACGGTGTACGAGGAGATCACCGGCGGCGTCGACCACCTGAAGGTGGGCAACCGAGAGGTGCACGGCCGGGCCTACGTCGCGGGGTTCAACTTCAAGGGCAGCGACCAGCAGAAGCAGGTCGGTGAGCTCTCGGGCGGCGAGCGCAACCGTCTGCACCTCGCCGAGGCGTTGCTGGAGGGGGCGAACGTGCTGCTGCTCGACGAGCCCACGAACGACCTCGACGTCGACACGTTGCGCGCGCTCGAGGAGGCGCTGCTCGAGTTCCCGGGCTGCGCGGTGGTGATCAGCCACGACCGGTGGTTCCTCGACCGCATCGCCACCCATGTGCTCGCCTTCGAGGGCGACAGCCAGGTGTGCTGGTTCGAGGGCAACTTCTCGGACTACGAGGCCGATCGCCGCAAGCGCCTCGGCGCCGACGCCGACCAACCCCACCGGATCAAGTACAAACCCCTCACCCGCTGACCCAACATGCGCAACCCGCCGACCCACCATGCACAAGATGCAGCATGCGTCGTTTGGGTACCAAATAGCGGTCCCAAACGACGCATGAGGCGAGCTGGGCCTTTTAGGCTCGCTGGGGCATGGAGACGGCGGGGCGCGTGCTGGCGGGCATCGCCGGAGTGGCGCTCGTGCTCGGCGTGCTCGACGCCGCGATCCGCACCTTCGTGCTGCCGCGCGGCACGGTGGTATCGCTCACCCGGATCATCTCGCGTGCAGTGCGCTCGGTCTTCTCGCTCGTGCTGCGGCCGATCGACACGTACGAGGGCCGCGATCGCGTGCTCGCGCTGTACGCACCGGTGGCCCTGCTCGTGCTCCCCGCGACGTTCCTGTTCGGCCTGTACATCGGTTTCGCGGGAGTCTTCTACGCGATCACCGATGTCGGGCTGACCACCGCACTGCGCTATTCGGGCTCGGCGCTGTTCACGCTCGGCTTCGCGACGCCCGTCAGCACGGCGCGCACGTTCGTCGTGTACGGCGAAGCCGGCCTCGGCCTGGCGCTGCTCGCCCTCCTGATCTCGTACCTCCCCACGATGTACGGGGCGTTCAGCCGTCGCGAGGTGTCGGTGTCGCAGCTCTCGGTCCGTGCGGGCACGCCGCCCACCCCGGCCGAGTGGATCGTGCGGGCGTTTCGCACCGGGTTCGACGCGCGGTTCCCCGAGGTGTGGGAGCACTGGGAGCTGTGGTTCGTGGAGCTCGAGGAGACGCACACGTCGCTGGCGTTCCTGAACTTCTTCCGCTCACCGAACCCCCAGCGGTCATGGGTCACGTCGACGGGTGCGGTCCTCGACGCCGCGGCGTTGCACCTCGCGCTCGTCGACGCGCCGTACAGCCCCGAGGCGGCGGTGTGCATCCGCTCGGGGTTCCTGGCGCTGCGCGGTGTCGCGCGGTTCTTCGGGATCCCGTTCGACCCGCACCCGTCGCCCGACGACCCGATCAGCATCGACCGCAGCGAGTTCGACGAGGTGGCCGCCGAGCTCGAGGCGGGCGGTGTGCCGCTGAAGCACGACCGTGACCAGGCCTGGCGGGACTTCGCAGGCTGGCGGGTGAACTACGACGCGGTGCTGCTCGCGATCGCCGGCTTCCTCGTGGCGCCGTACGGCAAGTGGTCGTCCGACCGCTCGCCGCTGCGGGTGCACCGGCCGCCGATCGGCCGCCGCGCCGGGGCGTCGCTGCGGTCGCCGTCCTGAACCATTCTTTTCACCGAGTTGTTACGCCGTCGGGGCGTCAACCGGGAGCCGGCGGCGCGAGACTGTCGCCGGCCCGCGGGGCGCATGCGAACGTGGTGGCGCAGCGGTACGGCCCCCGGCGGCGGGCGAGGAGAACGAGATGCAACGGCTGAGTGGTCTGGATGCAGCCTTCCTTGCGTTGGAGTCGCCCGTCGCGCACATGCACGTGATGGGCGTGGCGATCGTCGACCCGACGGGCGTCGACGGCTTCGGGTTCGACGGCGTGCGGGCGCACATCACCGAACGGCTGCCGCTCATCCCGCCGTTCCGCCGCCGGCTGCTCGAGGTGCCGTTCGGCCTCCACTACCCGTTGTGGGTCGAGGACCCCGACTTCGACATCGACTACCACTTGCAGACGCGCCGCGCTGCCGACGCCGGGCGGGCCCCGCGAGCTCGCCGACTTCGCCGCGGCGGTGGCGGGCCGGCCGCTCGACCGCACGAAGCCGCTGTGGGAGATGCACTTCGTGGAGGGGCTCGAGGGTGGCCGGGTCGCGGTCATCTCCAAGATCCATCATTCGGCGATCGACGGTCTGTCCGGCGTCGACATCATGGCTCACCTGTTCGACCTCGAACCGGCGCCCCCGCCGCGCACCGATGTGGCGCTCGCCCCCGACTGGGAGCCCGATCACATACCGAACGACGCCGAGCTGCTCGCGCACGCGATCGCGTCGATCGCCCGGCAACCCGTACGCATGCTCAAGATGTCGCGCAAGGTCGCGATGACCGCGACGCACGTGCTGCAGCGTGTGCGGGGCCACCCCACGAAGGCGGGCGTGCCGCTCACCGCGCCGAAGCTCACGATGAACGGCATGATCACGCCGCACCGCAAGCTCGCGTTCGTGAGCGTGTCGCTGTCCGAGGTGAAGCGGGTGAAGGACTCGCTCGGCGTGAAGCTCAACGACGTCGTGCTCGCACTGGCCACCGGCGCGCTGCGCACGTATCTCGTCGGCCGCAGCGAGCTGCCCGACCGTCCGCTCGTCGTGTCGATTCCCACCTCGGTTCGCTCCGAAGGCGAGCGGAACACGATGGGGAATCGCGTGTCCGCGATGTTCGCTTCGCTTCCTGTCGAGGTCGACGACCCGCTCGAGCGCGTACGCCGTATCCACGAGTCGATGGTCGACGCGAAAGACCTCCACGACGAGATCGGCGCCACCACTCTGGCCGACCTGGCCGAGCTCGCGAGCCCCGCGATGCTGTCGTCGGTGATGCGGCTCGTGACGTCGTTCCGGCTGATCGACCGCTTCGGCCCCGCGATTCACAACGCGATCATCTCGAACGTGCCCGGTCCGCCGTTCCCGCTGTACCTCGCGGGGCGCGGCTCGAAGCCATGCACCCGCTCGGCCCGATCTTCGACGGCGCGGGCTTGAACCTGACGGTGATCAGCTATCTCGAGTCGATCGACTTCGGGTTCCTCGCATGCCGCGAGCTGCTGCCCGACCTCGACGCACTCGCGCAGGCGGTACCTGATGCGCTGGCCGAGCTCGTGAAGATCGTCGACACGATCGAAGCACCCACACCGTCGGCGCCGGCGACCACCCGCCGGGCCAACCCGGTGCCCACGCGCGGTGCGGCCACGGGGCTCGCGCGCGTCGCGCCGCGCTCGGTTCGCTGACCTGACCGCGGCGCCCTGCGGGTCTGGAGGCCGGCGGCCAGCCCGGCGCGCGGGTGTTCCTCGGCGGCGGTGCGACGAACCGGCCACAGTGGCGGTTCGACAATTTCGTGGTGAGCGACCTCGCGAACCCTTGAGGCGGCTCGCCGGCGCTACTCGACCGGTGCGAAGAGATCGTCGAGGTACGGCGCGCCGGCCTGGACGCGGGTGGCCGGGCCGGATGAACCACTCCTGGCCGAACGACTGCGCGAAGACCGCGGGCGGCATCTGCAGGAAGAAGCTGGTCTCGCCGATCTGGCTGCGGTGCGCGGCCATCGCGTCACGCTTGCGGTCGACGAACTCCGAGACGTCGACCCGATGCGTGATCGTCCACTCGCGCATGCCGAGATTGAACTCCTCGATGGTCTCGGCCCGCTCAAGATCGTTCGGCATCTCCTCGCGTTGCTCACGCGCCTCGTGCATCAGGTTCCACACGAAGTCGCGGTTCATGGTGGCTTCGTATACGACCGGCGTGCGCGCGAGCTTCGCGGCACGGTGACCGACGTGGTGCACCTTCACGTGATCCGGGTGCATGTAGTTCCCGCGCTCGTCGTAGGTGAGGAGCACATGGGCCTGCTCGTCGTGGAGGATGGCCGCGAGCCGGTGCGCCGCCTCGTCGGCATCGGCGCGGTGGAACGTGCCCTCGTCGTCGTTGCTCGGCTCGCCTTCCATCCCGGAGTCGCGGTAGCCGAGCCACTCGACACGGTCCACGCCCACGATTCGCGCCGCGTCCATCGTCTCGGCGATCCGGCGCTCGGCGAGCGTCTCACCGTCGCCGAGGTCGTCGGGAACCTCCCCGAGCTCGCCCTTCGTGGCCACGACCAGCACGACACGATGGCCGGCCGCCTTGGCCTTCATCATCGTGCCCGCGGTGGCGATGGCCTCGTCGTCGGGATGCGCGTGGAAGGCGACGAGCGTGCGCACCATGCCGGGCAGTCTCGCGCGGGTGACTCGGCCGGCGCGCGTTGCTACATTGCGCAATACCTGACGTGCGCGTCAGGTCCATCCCATCGCCGTGCCCGGGGGAGACCATGCGCCGTGTTCGCCGCACTCATGTCCGCGCGATCGCAGCCGCGACCGCGATCGTGCTGGTCGCCGCCGCGTGCGGCAACTCGAAGTCGCAGACCAAGGCGACCACCACGCTGCCGCGGGCGACGACCGCGCCGGCCGGCGTGACGACGACAACCGGCGACCTCACGAAGCTCGTGCATCTCAGCGGGGTGAAGGGCGTCACCGACACGGAGATCCGCACCGCCGCGGTCATCTCGATCACGAACGCGATCGGCGGGCAGTGGGCGCAGCTCATCGACGGCGTGAACGCCTACTTCGACATGATCAACACCAAGGGCGGCATCTACGGGCGCAAGCTCGTGAACGTGAAGGTGCGCGACGACCAGGGCACCAACAACCTGCAGGAGACGCAGAACAGCCTCGCCCAGGACGACGCCTTCGCGAACTTCGGCGCCACGTACATCGCGTTCGCGGGTGCCGCAGCGCTCGACCAGGCCGGCCAGCCCTCCTTCATCTGGAACATCAACCCGGAGATGGCGGGGCACGACAACATCTTCGCCAACGAGACCGCACTCTGCTTCGACTGCGGCGGACCCACGATCCCGTGGCTCGCGAAGCAGCTGCACCGCCACAAGGTCGGCATCCTGGGCTACGCCGTCCCCTCCTCGCAGCAGTGCGGTCAGGGCGACAAGGTGTCGTTCGACCAGTACGACAGCGGGGCCAAGGTGGTGTACCAGGACTTCAGCCTCGGCTTCGGCCAGCAGCTCGCGGCCCAGGTCGCCCGGATGAAGAACGCGGGCGTGGACTTCGTGCTCACCTGCATGGATCTGCACGAGACGCAGATCCTGGGCAAGGAGATGAAGAAGCAGGGACTCGACGCGATCCAGCCGCTCCCGAACGGCTACGACGCCGCGTACGTCAAGGCGAACGCCGACGTGTACGAGGGCGACTACGTGGCGCCCTTGTACACCGCGCTCGAGCACCAGCCGCAGATCCCCGAGATCAAGCTCTTCCAGTCGTGGCTCCACAAGACGGGCAAGAAGTTCGTCGAGCTCTCGGCCGACGGCTGGATCCTCGCCGACATGTTGGTGACCGGGCTGGAGCTCGCTGGCCCCGACTTCACCCAGCAGAAGGTCATCGACGCGCTGAACCGTGTGCCGAACTTCAGCGACAACGGCTTCATCGCGCCCGAGAACTGGAGCACCGGCCACGTGGATCCCAAGAAGGATCCGAGCGTTCGGTCACCGCAGGACTGCTCGAACTGGGTCGTGATCCACAACGGCAACTTCGAGCCGACGTTCGACAAGCCCGGCAAGCAGTGGGTGTGCATCCCGCGGTTCGACAACAAGTCCCTTACGAAGTTCAGCTACGTCACCTTCGCCCCGTAGGGGCTGGTAGTGCTCGACAACATCGTCAACGGCTCCTTCGCAGGCCTGTCGTACGGATGTGTCTACGCGCTTGTCGCGCTCGGACTGGTGCTCACGTACAAGACCTCGGGCGTGTTCAACCTCGCGTACGGCGCGCAGGCGTTCGTGGCCGGGGTCGTCTACTACGACACGCACAACCGTCACGGGTGGCCGATCTGGGCCTCGTTCATCTTCGCGGTGCTGATCATCTCGCCATTGCTGGGCCTCTTCCTCGACCGCATCCTGTTCCGTCATCTGCGCAGTGCGTCGTCGACGGCCCGGCTCGTGACCGTGCTCGGGCTCATCGTCGCCATTCCCCAGGCGGTCGAGGCGTTCTGGCTGCACTCGAGCGTGCTCGGCAACGCGCGCGCCACCGGGATCGTCCCTGCCGGTGACGTCAGCTACAACCCGTTCGCCGGCGTGCACCTGTCGCGTGACGACCTGGCCACGATCACGGTCACGGTCCTTGTTGCGATCGGCCTCACGCTGCTGTTCCGCTATTCGGCGTTCGGGCTGCGCATGCGTTCGGTCGTGGAGAGCCCGCGGCTCACGCAGCTCGCCGGTATCAACAGCGAGCATGTGAGCATGGCCTCGTGGGCGCTCTGCAGCGCACTTGCCGGTCTCGGTGGCGTGCTGCTCGGCCCGCTCTTCGGCTCGATCGACGCGAACAACTACCTCACCCTGATCGTCGCGGCCACCGCCGCGGCCGCGATCGCCACGCTCACGAGCATTCCGGTTGCATTCGTCGCGGCGGTGCTGCTCGGTGTGGTGCAGCAGATCCTCGACTTCTCGCTGCCCACGGGCAGCACGCTGTTCCAGGGCCTCCGGCCGTCGCTGCCCTTCGTCGTGCTCGTCGGCGCGCTCGTGCTCAATCCGCGGTTGTGGAGGGTTGGCGCGGTGGCTGATCCGCTCGCGGGCGTCGACCCGCCGCCGCCGGAACCGCCGCAGGCCGTCCGGGGCCGGTTACTGCGAAACGGCACGTACGTGTGGTGGACGCTCGTGCTCGCAGTCATCGGCTACTACATCTTCTTCCACGCGGCCGAGAACTGGGTGCTCTACGCGATCGACGCCGCGATCATCTCGCTGATCTTCCTGTCGATCACGGTGTTCACCGGGATCGCCGGTGAGGTGCCGCTGTGTATCGCGGCCTTCGCCGGTGTCGGTGCGTGCGCAACCGGTCAGCTGGTCGCGCAGCAAGGCATGTCGGGGATCGCCGCCGCGCTCATCGGCGCCGGAATTGCTGCGGTGGCGGGCGTTCTCATCGCGCTGCCGTCGCTCCGACTCTCGGGCATCTACCTGTCGCTCGTGACGTTCGGCTTCGCGTTGTTCTTCGACTACATCATCGGGAAGCAGAACTGGGCGTCGCGTGCGTCGAACCCGTTCCAGCCCACCGAAATCCCAAGGCCGCAGCTCGGTCCGATCGACTTCGCGAGCTCGAAGTCGTTCCTCGTGCTGTGCATCGTGCTGTTCCTCGTGGTGGCGGGGCTCGTCGTGCTCCTGCGCGAGGGCACCACCGGACGGGCATTCACCGCCCTGCGCGGCAGCGAGATCGCCGCCGCGTCGATCGGTATCAGCCGCACGCGGGCCCGGCTCACCATGTTCGGCGTGTCCGCCGCGATCGCCGGCTTCGGTGGCGGCCTGGTGGTGCTGCGCCAGCAGACGATCAACCTCGACGGCAACTTCCCGGCCTTCATCGGGCTCGTGTACGTAGTGCTGGTGGTCACGCTCTCGCCCAGAACGATCCAGGGCGCGGTCCAGGCTGGTGTGGGCTTTGTCTTCTTCCAAGCGGTGATCCTGAACCAGACGGTTCCCTGGATCGTCAACCATGTGCAACCCTGGTACACCATGCATGCATTGCCGGCCGGTCTGTTCTTCGTGATCTTCGGCCTCGGAGCGGTCACCTACGCCAAGCATCCCGAGGGCGTGCTCGAATACAACACGCGCAAATCGATGGAGAAGATCCAGGCCCGTCTCGACGCCCGCGCGGCCCGCCGGTCCGCCGAGAATGAAGTGGTGGCGGCGACCGTCGGAGGAATGCCATGAGCCCTGGGGGGCGCGAGTGGCGGCCGGCGAGCTGGCCGATTGGGCACGCGGTCGCGGCCGCCGGCGAGCGGGGGTGGACATGAGCCCTGGGGGGCGCGAGTGGCGGCCGGCGAGCTGGCCGATTGGGCACGCGGTCGCGGCCGCCGGCGAGCGGGGGTGGACATGAGCCTGCTCGAAGCGAGCGGTGTCACCAAGACGTTCTCGGGCATCGTCGCGCTCGACAACGTGGGCCTCGAGGTGGAGGAAGGCGAGAAGGTCGGTCTGATCGGACCGAACGGTGCGGGCAAGACCACGTTCTTCAACTGCCTGCTCGGGATGCTGCGGCCCGATCGTGGGCACATCGTCTTCGACGGCAAGGACCTCACCCGCATCCCCACGCACCGGCGGGCCCGCCTCGGCATCGGCCGCACGTTCCAGCGCATCGAGCTGTTCGCCGGCATGACCGCACGCGAGCACCTGCTCGTCGCGGAGCGGGCCCGGCGTGGCGACGGCGCGCTCTGGAAGGACCTGCTCGGCATGGGTCGCCCGAAGCGCAACGAGCTCGACCGGGTGCAGGCGACGCTCGACCTGCTCGGCCTCACCGCGGATGCCGACCGCCCGATCGAGGCGCTGAGCCTCGGGCGCGGGAGGATCGTCGAAGTCGGCCGGGCGCTGATGACCGAGCCTCGGCTGTTGCTGCTCGACGAGCCGTCGTCGGGCCTCGATCACCGCGAGACCGCGGAGCTCTCCGATGTGCTGCGGCACGTCAACACCGCGCGCGGCACCGCGATCCTCCTCGTCGAGCACGATGTGGAGATGGTGAGCGAGCTCGTGGAGCGGGTGTTCGTGCTCGACTTCGGCACGCTCATCGCGAGCGGTGCCACGCAGGAGGTCTTCGCCGACGTCAACGTGCGCCGCGCCTACATCGGAGACGTCGTATGAACCAGCCTCACACTGCGACCGCCGGCCCAGGCGCCGGCGCGCCGGCTCCGACGATGCTGGAGCTGCGAAATGTCGATGCCGGGTACGGGCCGTTCAAGGCGATCTTCGACGTGTCGCTCACGGTGCCGAAGGGCAGCGTGGTCTCGGTGCTCGGACCGAACGGTGCCGGCAAGACCACGGTGGCACGCGTGAGCACTGGCCTCGTCGCGCCGGCGTGCGGCTCAGTGCTGATCGACGGCGTCGACATGACCGGCCGCCCGGCGTACGAGTACGCGGTGGGCGGGCGTCGCGCACGTGCCGGAAGGCCGGTCGGTGTTCGCGACCTTGACGGTGTCGGAGAACCTGGAGCTGCCGCTGCGCCGCACGAGGTCGCGCCACGAGGTCGACGAGCAGATCGAGCGGGCGTTCGACATGTTCCCACGGTTGCGGGAGCGGCGCCGCCAGGTTGCGGGCACGCTGTCCGGCGGTGAGCAGCGCATGCTGTCGCTCGCCCGCGCGATCGTGGAGGATGCACAGCTCGTCGTGGCCGACGAGCTGTCGCTCGGTTTGGCACCGATCATCGTCGACGAGGTGTACGCCATGCTGGGCCGTATCCGCGACGCCGGCGCGACGCTGCTGATCGTCGAGCAGCACGTGGGTCACGCGCTCGCGATTGCCGACACGGTCGTGATTCTCGATCGCGGCTCGGTCGGTTTCGTCGGCTCACCCGAAGGTGCCCGCACCTCGCTTGGTCTGGCTGCGTCGCGTTGACCGCGGTCCATCCGACCGCGACGAGCACCGACCGGGCTTACGGGAACAGCACTCCATAGGTGACCTCGGTGAGCGTGTCGAGCACCTCGTCGCCGTCGAGCTCCACCTGCCCTGTCACCACGTAGTAGTGGAGCCGCTCGATCATCGCGAGCAGCGCCGCCCCCGCGATCAACGCTTCGTTCCCGCGTAGTTCGCTCGATTGCGCGACGGCGCTCGACAAGGTTGCACCGAATGCCTCGAGCAGCCGTTCACCCTCCGCGCCGACGGGGTCGCCGGCGGTCTCGGCCTCGGTCCAGGCCCGGATCACCGCCGCGTGAGCCGTGTAGCGCTCGCTGAAGCCGGCGAGCCAGCGCCGCAGCGAGGCGCGGCCCTCGCGGCCGGGAGTGACGGTGCCGAGCGTGCCCGCGTGGCGCACCATGTCGGCTGCGACCTCGCCCGCGAGGCCCTGGAAGAGGTCGTCCTTGTTCGCGAAGTAGAGGTAGAAGGTGCCGTGCGAGGTGTCGGCGAGCTTCACGATGTCGTCGACCCGCGCGCCGTGAAAGCCCTTGGCCGCGAACACCTGCTCGCCGGCGTCGAGAAGTCGCCGCCGCGTGCGGTCACCACGCGTAGGCCTCGGCGCGACAGTCACGAGCACGGCACCGTACACACCTGCGTACGCCGGCGTGAAAGTGGTGAGCAGGCGGCCGTGGGCGGTAGAAATGGTGTGTCGAGGAACGGTGAGGTCGGGAGAGATCGTGGTTGACGTTGGTGAGAGCAAGAGTCTGGAGTTTCCTGCGCTCACGCGCACGATGTTCGTGCGCTACGCCGGTGCGTCGGGCGACTTCAACCCGATGCACCACGACGACACGATCGCCACGCAGGTGGGCAACCCGTCGGTGTTCGGCCACGGGATGCTCACGATGGGGCTCGCCGGCCGGGTGCTCACCGACTGGTTCGGTCCCGAGGCGATCCGCCGCTTCCAGGTGCGCTTCGCCAAGCAGGTGTGGCCCGGTGACGTGCTCACCGCGGCGGCGACGGTGTCGGCGGTCCGCGAGGAGGCCGGCGAGACGCTCGCCGACCTCGACCTCGTGGTCACGAGCGACAAGGGCACCGAAGCCGTCCGGGGCGCGGCCACCTGCGTCGTCAACGGCTGAGCGGCGGCACGAGACATGGGTGTGCTCGACGGGAGGGTCGCAGTCGTCACCGGGTCAGGTCGGGGTATCGGGCGCGAGATCGCCCGCTGCCTCGCGGCACAGGGTGCGGCCGTGGTGGTCAACGATGTGGGCGCGGCACTCGACGGCACGGAGTCGGGCGAGACACCCGGCGATCAGGTCGTCGCCGAGATCGAGGCCGCGGGCGGGCGGGCGATCGCGAACCGCGACTCGGTCACCGATTACAACGCGGCGCGGCGCATCATCGGCACCGCGGTCGAGCACTTCGGCCGCATCGACATCCTCGTCAACAACGCCGGGATCGTGCGCGACCGAACGTTGTTGAAGATGGACGAGAGCGACTACGACGCCGTGGTCGCGGTGCACCAGAAGGGCACGTTCAATTGCACCCGGCACGCGGCGGAGCACATGCGGGCCCAGGAGTACGGCCGGATCGTGAACGTCACGTCGTCAGCCGGCCTGCGCGGCAACTTCGGGCAGACGAACTACGGCGCGGCGAAAGCCGCGATCATGGGGATGACGTTCGTGTGGGCGCTCGAGCTCGGCAAGTACGGCATCACCGTGAACGCGATGGCGCCGGCAGGGGCCACCCGGATGACCGCTGCGCTGTACGAGCGCTCGGGGAAAGCGGTGCCGCCCGAGGAGGATCCGGCGCTCAACGCGCCGATCGTGGCGTTCCTCGCGTCAGAGGCCGCCGGCCACGTGAACGGCCAGATCTTCGGCCGCACCGAGTATGCGTACACGGTGTTCCAGCAACCGAAGCCGATCGCCTGGATGTGGCGCGACGGCGGCTGGTCTGTCGATGACCTCACGGCGAGCTTCGACTCGGGACTTGGCCAGCACTTGCAGCAGGTCGGCATGGTGATGCCGAAGAGCATGGCGAAGTGACGCGCGGGAGCGTCGGGCGCGCAACGTCGTCGAGATGAGGCCGGTCGGCGTCGTCGACGTCGTCTACTGGCATGAGCCGGACGTCGCGCGCCGCGCCGAGCTCGCGGCGGCCGACGGCTTCGACCACATCGATGTCGCCACCACGGTCGTCGACGACGGTGTACCCCTCGCGCTCGGCGTGGGCTGGCCGACCGCGTTCCCCAAGCCCCAGGCGCGGCGGTGCGCGACACCTGCACCGGCCCGTGGCGCCGATCCCGACAGGGCCTGGGAGCGGACCGTGCGATGGTGGCGGGCCGCGCCCGGCGCGCTGCTCGAGCCGTGGAGGGGCGCGTCGGTCCATTCGATGGAGACGTTCCTCGCGCTGCGCGACGAGGTTCCGGGCGTGCGCTTGCTCGTCGATACCGGGCATGTGGCCGACTGGGACGGCGACGTGATGGCGCTCCTGCCGTTCGCCGACCACGTGCAGCTCCGGCAGGGCGCGCCGGGCCGCACGCAGTTGCACGTGGACGATCCCGAAGGGACGGTCGACTTCCGTGCCGTGCTCGAACGCCTCGACGAGCTGGGCTACCGGGGCAGCGTGTCGGTGGAATACTTCGACCTTCCCGACATGGGCTGGCCGCTCGCCGACCCGCGGGCATGGGCGGTGGACCTGCTCCGGGTGGTCCGCCGGCTGCTGCAAGGCGGGTGAGACCACGCCTCGCTGCGCTCCGGCCGGGCTGTTGCGGCAGTATGGGTGCGTGAACCGCCGACGAGTGGTTCGCCGGGCGTTGCCCCGCTACTTGAACAGCTTCCAGATCATGCCGCCGACCTTGCGCTGTCGACCCGATTTCGTCCACGGGACGCCCGTCGCGCGAGACACCCTGCGCTTCGCCTTCGTGATGCCGAGAAATCGATTCCACGAGAATCCGCCGCGGTTCATGGTTCGCATCCTGTTCCGTTGTGGTCCATGCGACCCGGCTTACTCCCGCGGGCCTCGTTCGTGCACATCTCGCGCGACCCGGGCCTTCGCCGTGGTGTCGACGCACCCGGCACAGGGGAGGAGCGATGACTGAGAGTTCCCTGGACGCCATCGAACGCGAACGGTTGTGCGACCTCATGCAGGACCTCGGCCCCGACGCGCCAACGCTGCTCGCACCATGGACGACCCATGACCTTGCGGCGCACCTCGTGATCCGAGAGCACGACAACCGGGCTGCACCGGGTCTCGTGGTGCCCGGCGCCTGGGGCCGCTTCACCGAACGTCGGAGGCAGGCGCTCGTTCGAGAGGATTACGCCGCGCTGCTCGCGGCCGTTCGATCGGGACCGCCGCGCGGGTTCTTTCGTATCGGGTGGGTGCGCCGCGGGCCGAACCTCAACGAGTTCTTCGTGCACCACGAGGACGTCCGCCGAGCGAACGGTCTCGGTCCGCGGACGAACGTGCCCGCACTCGAGGAGGCACTGTGGCGCAACGTCGGCTTCGCGAGACGGTTCCTCGCCCGGCGGCTGCGCGGCGCCGGGCTCGAGATCGAGTGGGCAGGGACGACCAAGGTGCTGCGAGCGCGTCGGGGAACGCCGATCGCCCGCGTGACCGGACTGCCGGGCGAATTGTTGCTCTACCTCTTCGGCCGTCGCGCCGCGGCCCACGTCGAAGTCAGTGGTCCCGCGGACGCGGTCGCGGCGGTCGAGCGAGCGAGATTCGGGATGTGACGGATCGTCCCGTCAGGCGGCCGAGTCGAGGTAGGCGTGCGGTCGACCGTCGACGACGCGCCAAACTCCGCCGTCCAGCCGCAACAGCGCGCCGAGGTGGCCGTCGAGGGTGAACGCTCCACCGCTGATCAGCTGGGCGCAGTCGACGAACGCATGGTCGGCCCCTACCGCGCGCACGCGCACCGACGAGAATTCGGTCGACGTGCCGCTCAGCATCCCGGCGAAGAACTCCGTGTACATCGCCGCGACCGCGGCCCTTCCGTCCACGCGCCGGCCGAACGGATTGACCAAGGAACTGTCGTCGGTGAACAGCGCACCGATCGCAGGCCCGTCGTTGCGCTTCCAGGCCTCGGCGAACTCGTCGAGGAACTCCCGCACCGGGGTCTCCAGGTCAGTCATGGTCGTCGTCTCCCTCTCGCATGCCAACGGCGGCGCGCCGAGGTATTCGCCGTGCGACCGGATCCGGATCAGCGTTCAACCGGCGCCCGCCCGCCCCGGATATCGAAGTCGGTAGCGTGCCCGAATGGTCGTGATCGGCACCGAGATCAGCCAGTCGCTCCCGCGCCTCGCGTCCGAGTTCCCAGAGATCGAGGTCGTCGATCTCACCGAGGACGTCGACGACCACCTGAAGGTCGACGTGCTGTTCGGGGGGTGGGGCCCGAACGCGATCGAGGTCGTGCGGCGGGGTGTGCAGTGGGTGCAGCTATCGGGCACGGGGTTCGATCGCGTGCCCACGGAGGTCCTCGACGCGCCGCTCGTCACGTGCGCGCGGGGCGCGAGCGCCGTGCCGATCAGCGAATACGTGCTCGCGGCGATGCTCGCATTCGAGAAGGACTTCCCCGCCAACTGGCTCGATGGCACGCCGAAGCGCTGGAACTTCCAGCGCATGGACTCGATCGACGGCAAGACGCTCGGGCTGGTGGGGCTCGGCGGGATCGGTGCACGGGTCGCCCGGCTCGCGCTCGCGTTCGAGATGCGGGTGATCGCGCTGCGCCGCCATCCCGAGCTGGGATCGCCGGTGCCCGGTGTGACGGTGTCCGGCTCGCTCGCCGAGATCCTGCCGGTCGCCGACCATGTGGTGCTCGCGGCGCCGGCCACCGCTCGCACCCGCCATCTCCTCGACGGCGGCGCGTTCGCCCGGATGAAGCCCGGCGTGCACCTCGTGAACATCGCGCGGGGCACGCTCGTCGACCAGGATGCTCTGCGCGCCGCGCTCGACAGCGGTGTGGTGGCGCGCGCCTCGCTCGACGTCGTCGATCCGGAGCCGCTGCCCGAGGGCCACTGGCTGTTCTCGCATCCGAATGTGAAGCTCACACCGCACTCGTCGTGGTCGTCGCACGCCTTCTTCGACGCCGCCGTCGACATCTTCTGCACGAACCTGCGCCGCTTCCTCGACGGCGACGAGCTGCTCTACCTCATCGACCGCAACGAGGGCTACTGACCACAGAATCTCTGGGTGTCGTCGAGCGACGCTCGCGCGCGGCGCTCGCAATCGCGCTCGGAGATCGGGCACCATGTGCGCGTGGTTGCGGAGGGTTTGGCCCATGCCCGCGCCGACGTCATGAGGTCGCTCGAGATCGGCAGCGCGAGGCTTCGCTACGTGATGCGCGGCCAAGGAGCCCGCGGCCTGCTCGTGCCGTGGTGCAACTTTCCCTGGCCGGACATGCCGCTGCTCGACGCGCTGGGCGAGACGTTCACGGTGCTGCTCGCCAGTCCTCGCGGCTACCAGGAAAGCAGCCGTCTCCCCGACACGGAGGAATACAGCGCCGAGATGCTCGTCGGTGACCTACTCGCGATCTGCGACGACGCCGGTCTCGATGAGTTCGGTGTCCTCGGCTACTCACTGACCGCCGCGATGGCGACGTGGATGGCGCGGTGCAGCTCGCGGGTGACGGGGGTCGTCGCCGGTGGCTTCCCACTTCTCGGTAGCTATGAGCGCGTGCTTCGCCGCGCCACAGGGGATGCACCCGGCGTGCCGAGCTACGAGTTCGACGTCCGTGCCGTGCTCTCGTTCTATCGGGATCTCGCCACCCTCGACGACGGTGCGCTCGTCAGCGAGATTCAGTGCCCTTTGCTTGCCTTCTGGGGCGCCGACGACGGCCTACTGAGGTCGCTGAGTGCAGTGCGTGACTTCGGTGCGGCGTTGGCGGTGCTCGGCGTCGACACGATGGCGCTCGCGGGACTCGGTCACGCGGACGCGGTTCTCGGGCTCGACGCGGGCGCGCTCGTCGCATGGCTCGACCGGCACACGTGACGGGCGCGGCGCGCTGCGACGCCCTTCAGGACCAAGGGGTTCGGTAGCGGTCGCGGTGCATGTGCTGCGCGGCGGGCTCGCGCTGCGACGGGCCGAGCCGGCGCGCCGGATGGCCGATCGGCACTACCGCGAACGGGCGCACTTGTTCGGGTAGCCCGAGCAGTTCCTGCATCTCGGTTCGGTACACCGTGGCGATCGTGGTGAGCGCCGAACCAAGCCCGAGCGCGGTCGCGGCGAGCAGAAGGTTCTGCACCGCCGGGAAGATCGACGCGCCGATCGTGCTCTCGTGGCCGCGCTCGAGATCGGCGCACACGACCACGATCACCGGCGCCTGGGCGACCCCGCCGTGCATCGCGGCGTCGACGTCGTCGAGCATCGCCGCGCTCAAGCGGCCTTCGGAGTAGCTCCGGCCGCCGCCATCCCACGCCCGGGCCATGAGCCCGCCGATGGCTTGTCGCACGGCAGGCTCGCGCGCGATCACGAACTCCCACGGCTGGCGGTTCTCGGCGCTCGGGGCGCGCACCGCGGCGTCGATCAGCTGCGTGATCGTCGCGTCGTCGACCGGCTCGCCGGTGAAGGCGCGATACGCGCGCTGGCGCGCCGCGACCGCGAAGAAGTCTTCGGTCATCTCGTGGCCCGCGCCTCGCCGGCGCGCGCGAACGAGTTCACGTACATGATCCTGAGGCTCGGACCGTCCGCCCAGTTGCGGAAGTAGTCGGAACGGGCGCCGCCCATGCGCGCCGCCACCATTGGCGTCATCGACTTGAACGCCCGCTCGGGATCGCGGCAGTCCATCTCGTAGAGGTGCATGAAGCGCGGGTGGCCGCCCGGCTCCGCGTTCACGTACGGCGTGATCATGGTGTAGCCGGGGACCGCGGCCTCGGCGATGTGGCGGATGTGCACGAAGTCGGCCCAGTCGCGCAGGTCCTGGGCGCGGGCCTCCTCGTGCGGCGAGATCAGCACGAGCGAGAGGCCGATGGTGGGCCGGCCGCTGATCGTGCCCTGGCCGGGCCGGCCGGTGCGCACCATGTGCAGGCCGCGCACACCGTCGGGCAACGACGGTGGCACGAAGCCCGCGCCTACCTCGTACACGCCGAGGTGCGAGAACTCGTCGAGCTCGCGCGTGGAGGTCGTCGCGGTCGCGATGCACGTTGCGCCACCACGTGGCCCCGAGGACGTTCGGATCCTCGAGCAGTCGCGGTACCCGGTCCGCGGCGTAGCCGTCGAGATTGTTGTCGGTGAGCTCGAGGTAGAGACCGGGGGAGAGGCGATCCTCCATACCGAACTCTCGCACACGCGTGCGGGTTCAGCCGCGCCGACCGGCCGACGGGCGGCACAACAGCTGGCTGACACCGCTCGCGAGCAGCCTGCCGTCGTCGGCGTAGACCGACTGGTGCGTGCTGACGAGGCCGGCATCGGAGGAGGGTGAGCTGCCGAATGCGAACAGCCACTCGGCCTTCGGGTCGATGCGGTGGAACTCGCAGGCGAGGTCGATGCTCGGTGCGATGAGATCCTCGACGTTGTGGTGCGCCTGCACAGCCGGCCAGCTGCCCACGTCGACGACGATCAGGAGCCGGCACGCGTCGAGCCACGGATCGTCGAACGACGGGGTGGGGACGTATCGCAGCCACTGCGACCATTCGGGCGGCTCGGTGCCCGGTGCGCGGTCGTTCCAGTCGGTGCGCCACTGCGGCGGGCGCTGTTCGAAGTTCTCCCAGAACGGGAACCACGCCTCCCACTTCTCGCCCATGGCCTCGAGCCGTTCCTGGACCGTGGGCAGCCCCGACCAGTGCGGCGAGTCGGGCCTGGCCGCGTGCTGGTGTTCGAGCCCCCGCAGGCCCGTGGCGGTGCCCCACACGAGCGCCTCGAACACCGGCCGGCCCGCTTGGCTGATCGATGCGCGTACCGACTGCGCGGTCTTAGCGGTGCGCAGCGTGGTGCACGCGATCTCGATCGGCTCGTCGAAGCTCGCGACGCCGAGGAAGTGGCCGACGAGGCTCGCCGGGCGCGGGAGCCCGCAGTGCGCGCCCGCGGCCCGCAGCGCGAAGGAGGCGACGTAGCCACCCTGCGGACCCCAGATCTCCCAGTCGCGCGACAGCGTGGCGGTGTACGCGCCGCCGCCGCCGCTGATGGTGGTGTCGAGCCCGAGGTCACCCACGGCCGGCGAGGCTAGGTGACCGAGTCGGCACGGGCGGCGGAAAAGGGCGTCGCTGCGGCGCGGGCGATACGTTCGACTCCCGATGACCGTCTCGCCAACGTCACCCCGCCAATCCCGCACCGCTCCCGCACCCGGCCAGGCCCCGCTCGTCGCGCCCAACGCCGCCGCCCTGCTCCGGCGCAACGGCACCGACCCCGCCTATCGCGACCGGATCGCGATCAAGTTCGGCGATGGCACCTGGACCCACGGCCAGTATTACGACGAGTCGTGCCGGGTGGCGCAGCTCCTGCTGGCGCGGCTGCCGGAGGGCGCGCCGCGCCACGTCGGCGTACTGCTCGACAACACGCCCGACTACCTGTTCCTCTTCGGCGGCGCCGCGCTGATCGGCGGCGCGGTCGTGGGGCTGAACCACACCCGCCGGGGCGAGCACCTGCTGCGCGACGCCCGCCACACCGACTGCGGTCTCGTGATCACCGAGCCGCGCCACGAGGAGCTGTTGGCGTCGATCGCCGGCGACCTCCCGCCGACCCTGGTGAGCGATCGCTTCGACGACACGCCGGGCACGCTGGGGCCGCCGTTGTCGGCGGCACTCGCCGAGGCGGAGAGCCGCGATCCGGGCTTGCAGCCCGACGTCGACTCGATCTGGGCGCTGATCTTCACGTCGGGCACGAGCGACGCGCCGAAGGCGGTCATCTGCTCGCAGCGGCGTCTGATGGTCACCGGCAACCGCATGGCGATCCTAATGGATCTCGGTGCCGACGACTGCAGCTATGTGGCGATGCCGTTGTTCCACTCGAACGCGGTGCAGGTGGGTTGGGCGCCCACGGTCGTCGCGGGCTGCGCGTGCGCACTGGCCCGGAAGTTCTCCGCCCGTGGCTGGCTCCCCGACGTGCGGCACTACCGGCCCACCTATTTCAGCTACACCGGCAAGCCGCTCGCGTACTTGCTCGCGACGCCGGAGCAACCCGACGACGCCGACAACACGATCCGCATTGCGTTCGGCAACGAGGGATCGCCGGAAGTGGTCGCGAAGTTCGCGTCGCGCTACGGCATCGAGGTCATCGACTCGTACGGCGCCACTGAGGGTGGCATCGCGGTGAACCGCGACGCCACCACGCCGCCCACGGCACTGGGCCGGCCGGCCGACACGGTCAAGGTCGTCGACGACGACGGCGATGCCAAGCCGGTCGGCGAGTTCGATGCCGACGGCCGTCTCGTGAACGCGGCCGACTGTGTGGGCGAGATCGTGAACATCGCCGGCGTCGGACCGTTCGAGGGCTACTACAAGAACGACGACGCCACCGCGAAGACGTCGCGCTTCGGCTGGTACTGGTCGGGGGACCTCGGCTACTTCGACGCGAACGGCTACCTCTACTTCGCGGGGCGCAACGCCGACTGGATCCGTGTCGACGGGGAGAACTTCACTGCCGCGCCGATCGAGGAAGCACTGCGGTCGGCGCCCGGTGTGATCGTGGCCGCGGCCTACGGCGTGCCCGACGAAGCCGCCGGTGATCAGGTGATGGCCGGACTCGTGCTCGCCGACGATGCGTCGTTCGACGGCGCCGAGTTCGCGCGGTGGCTCGACGGCATCGCCGCGATCGGACCGAAGTGGCGCCCGCGGTACGTGCGCATCATGAAGGAGCCGCCGACGACCGGAACGAACAAGATCGTGAAGCGCACGCTGCAGCACGAGAAGTACCGCTCCGACCGCTGCAACGGCGACACGGTGTGGATTCGCGAGCGCGGTGCCGGCGAGTACGTGCCGTTCACGGCGGCGCGCGAGGCGGAGTTGCGCGCCGCCTTCGAGCACCACGACCGGCTGCGATTCTGGGACCTCTGATGGACCTGTCGTTCTCGGCCGAGGAGGAGGCGTTCGCGGCTGAAGTGCGCGCGTGGCTGGCCGCCAACGTCGAGCCCGCGCCGCAGTTCCCCTCCGTCGAGGAGGAGGTCGCGTGGGGCCGGGCCTGGCAGGCCCGCCTCGCCGCCGATCGCTGGGTGGGTGTGCACTGGCCGCACGAGTACGGCGGCCGGGGCGCGCCGCCGGTGCACGTGGCGATCTTCAACATGGAGTACGCGCGGTCGAAGGCGCCGCAGCCCGTCAACCGGGTCGGCATCAACCTCGCCGGCCCCACGCTGCTCGCCCACGGCAGCGAGGCCCAGAAAGCGCGCTGGCTCGCGTCCATCCTCGACGCCTCGGAGATCTGGTGCCAGCTCTTCTCCGAACCCGAGGCGGGCAGCGACCTCGCGTCGCTGCGCACGCGCGCGGAGAAGGTCGAGGGCGGCTTCCTCGTGTCGGGCCAGAAGGTGTGGACGAGCTACGCGCAGTTCGCCGCGTTCGGCATCTGCCTGGCCCGCACCGATCCGGAAGCCGGGAAGCACAAAGGCATCTCGTACCTCGTGGTGCCGATGGGGGCGCCCGGCATCACGATCCGGCCCCTCGTGCAGATCACCGGCGAAGCCGAGTTCAACGAGGTGTTCCTCGACGAGGTGTTCGTGCCCGACGACCATCTCGTGGGCGAGCTGCACAACGGATGGGCCGTCGCCAACACCACACTGGCCCACGAACGCGGTACCAGCTTCCCGTTCAAGGAGCAGGTGGTGCACGAGGTGTTCCTCGACGAGCTGTACGCGCTCGCGGCCGAGCGCGCTGCGCTCGACGACGTGGAGCACGCCGACGCGCTCGCGCAGTCGTTCGTAGAGCTGCGCGTGCTCCGCTTGCACAACTGGCGCACGCTCTCGCGGCTCTCCCACGGCATCGCTCCGGGGCCGGAGTCGAGCGTCACGAAGTTGCAGTGGACCGACACCACCCAGCATCTCTCCACCGCCGCGCTCGCGCTCGAAGCGGAGCGGGCGCCGCTCACCGGCCCGTGGCAACGCCAGTGGCTGTGGAGCAAGGCCGCGTCGATCGCCGGCGGCACGAGCGAGGTGCAGCGCACGATCATCGGCGAACGCATGCTGGGGCTCCCGCGATGAAGGTGGTCGGGCTCGATCACATCGTGCTGGTATCTCGTGATGTCGAACGGTCGCTCGGGTTCTACGCGGGCGTGCTCGGGCTCGAACCGGAACGGCTCGACGAGTGGCGGCGCGGCGAGGTGTTGTTCCCGTCGGTGCGGATCACACCCACCACGATCATCGACCTGTTCCCAGCGGCGATGGCCGAGGGCGCGGGGGTCGGCCGGAACGTGGATCACTTCTGTCTCGTGATCGAGCCGACCGACCTCGACGCGCTCGCGTCGTCAGGCGCCGTCGAGGTGGCGAGCGGCCCGACGGACGGACTGTTCGGTGCGCAGGGATACGCGCGCAGCCTCTACGTGCGCGATCCCGACGGCAACGTGGTGGAGTTGCGCAGCTACACCTAGCTCAGCGGCGCGCGGTGAGGTCGACTCGCTCGAGCACGTCGACGAGCTCCGCCGGCATCGCATCGGCCGGCGCGGTGTGGTCGGGCTCGCGGTGCCCGCCCCGGACGTAGAGCGGCGTCATCCCCATGCGGCGGGGACCGTCGACGTCGCAGGCCCACGTGTCGCCGACGAACAGCGCCCGCTCGGGAGCGACGCCGAGCGCATGCAGCGTGTGCCGGTAGATGCGTTCGTGGGGCTTACGGGCCCCGACCCACGCCGACGAGACGACGACGTCGAACTCGGCGACGAGGCCCGACTCGTCGATCGACTCGCGCAGGTCCCAGTCCCAGTTCGAGCAGATCGCGATCGCGATCTGGTGGTCGGCCAGCGCGGCGAGCACCTGGTGCGCCTCGGGCCGCGCGACCATGCGGCCCCGCGCCGCCGGGTCGGTGAGCGCGGCCTCGATCTCCTCGTGCTCGGCGCGGGGCACCGCGCACTCGTCGAGCAGCCGGTGGAGCCACGCCCGCCGCCACGCCTGGTAGTGCTCGCGGCTCTGGGAGTGCTCCATGTGCTCCTTGCCGTCGATGCCGTCCTGCCAGTAGTAGCGGGCCAGCTCGCCGGGCAGGTGGTAGCCCCGGCCGGCGAGCAGTGAGGCGAGGGAGACGCCCGAACCGTCGTGCTCGGCCACCGTGCCGTAGTAGTCGAAGATCACCGCCTCGAACTCCACAGGGACATGTTCGCACAGTGCTACGACACGAACTCGATCCGTTCTCGCTCCCAGCGCGTACGATGCACGGCGTGCGCAGGGGACGGTGGGTGAGCGGCGTCGCGGCGAGTGCGCTCCTGGCCGCCGGGCTCGGCGCGGCGTCGAGCGCCCGCCCAGCCGCTGCCGGCAGCGGCAGCGCCACGCTCGCACCCGTCGGAGTCACGATCGAGCACGGCAGCGCGGTCGGCGGCCTCGCGGCGGTGCAGGCGATCGACGGCTCGACGCTGCAGCTCGGTCCGGGCGTGACGCGCAGCTACCTCACCTACCAGCTTCCGGCCGGCGTGAGCGCGGCGGCGATCTGGGCGCTCACGGTGAAGGCCAACGTGGTCTCGCCCATACGCAAGCAGCAGCGATGGTCGTGGTTCGTGCGTAACTTCACGACGCGTCGCTGGACGAGGCTCGGCGACAACATCGAGGTCGGGAGCGCAAGCCCGTACACGCTGCGCTTCTATCCGGCCGGACCATTCACACCGTACGTGTCGCCCACGGGTGCGCTCGAGGTGCGCGCCGTGTCGGCGAACAAGCCGTCGACGCTCAGCCTCGACGCGGAGTGGATCGAGCTCAGCTACGGCAGCGAGCCGGCGTTCGCAGGGTGGAAACCCGCCGTCGGCACGCGCTGGCAGTACCAGCTCCAGCCGCCTGTCGACACCGGCATCACGGCCGTCCCGTGGACCGGCGGCGCGCCGGTGCGCCCCGAAGTGTTCGACATCGACCTGTACGAGGCCGACGGAACGACGCCCGCTGCGGGCACCGTCGACGCGATCCACGCCGAGGGCGCGCACGCGATCTGTTACGTCGACGCGGGCACGTGGGAGGACTGGAGGCCCGACGCGGCGGCGTACCCGGCGGCCGTGCGCGGCGCCCGCAACGGCTGGCCGGGGGAGCGCTGGGTCGACATCCGCCGCCTCGACGTGCTCCTGCCCATCATCGACGCCCGCGTGCAACGTTGTGCCGCGGCGGGCTTCGATGCCGTCGAGTACGACAATGTCGAGGCCGTGTTCAACCACTCCGGCTTCCCGGTGAGTCCCGCGCAGCAGGTCGAGTTCGACCGCGCGCTCGCCGACGTCGCGCACGCGCACGGGCTGGCGGTGGGTTTGAAGAACGACATTGCCCAGCTCACCCAGCTCGAGCCGTGGTTCGAGTTCGCGGTCAACGAGCAGTGCCAGCAGTACAAGGAGTGCGACGGCTACGACGCCTGGATCGCGCGCGGCAAGGCGGTCGCCCAGGTGGAGTACAGCACGGCGCTGTCGACGTTCTGCCGGCCGGCGATCGCGGCAGGCCGCAGCGCGATCCGCAAGGCCCTCGCGCTGCTCGCGACGCCGTACACACCCTGTAACTGAACCGCGGGTACGTCAGACGCGCGCCCGGGCGCCGTACTGCTCGAGCCAAGGCTCCACCTCGTCGACCCGCATCGGGCGGGCGAAGTAGTAGCCCTGCGCGATGTCGCAGCCCAGCTCGTCGAGCTCGCGCAGCACCGACGCGGTCTCCACGCCTTCGGCCACCACCGTCAACCCGAGCTGGTGGCCGAGCTCGATCACCGATGCAACGATGGCCCGGTCCTCGGCGCTCGCCTGCATCGCGACCACGAACATGCGGTCGATCTTCAGCTCCGACACGGGCAGGTGGCCCAGGAAGCCGAGCGATGTGTAGCCCTGGCCGAAGTCGTCGATGCTCACGTGCACACCGCCGCTCGCGAGTGCGCGCAGCAGGTGCTCGGCGCGGGCGTGGTCGGTGACCACCGACGTCTCGGTGAGCTCGAGCAGGAGCTGCGTCGGATGTACGCCGTGGGTGTGCAAGCGGTCGAACACGAACTCGGCGAGATGCTCGTCACGCAGGTTCCGCGCCGAGATGTTCACCGCGAGGTGCAGCGAGCGGTAGTGGTCGCCCCAGTGTGCGATCTGCTCGATCGCGTGGTCGACGACCCAGCTCGTGAGCGGCGCGATGAGGCCGGTCGACTCGGCGACCGGCAGGAAGTCCGCCGGTGCGAGCAGCCCGCGTGTGGGATGGTTCCAGCGCAGGAGGGCCTCGAACGCGGTGACGAGGCCGGTAGCGATCTCGATCTTCGGTTGGTAGTAGAGCTCGAGCTCGTCGCCGGCGATCGCGCGGCGCAGGTCGCTCACGAGACCGAGTCGCGAGGGGTCGAAGCGGTCGAGCTCGGGGTCGTAGCGGATCATGTCGATGCGGCCGGTCTTCGCCGCGTACATCGCCACGTCGGCGAACTGCAGCAGCGTGCGTGCGTCGTCGCTGTCCTCCGGATACAACGTCCAACCGATGCTCGCTTCCGCACCGACCGGGATCCCCGCGAGCTCGATCTCCACGGCGACCGCTTCGCTGACGCGTTGCAGCACGGCGGTGACGTCACGCTCGTCGACGTGCGGTAGCACCAGACCGAACTCGTCGCCGCCGAGCCGGGCGACGGTGTCGCCGGGCCGCAGCGCAGTCTGCAGGTGATTTGCGATGTGGCAGAGGAAACGGTCGCCGTTCGTATGACCGAGCGTGTCGTTGACCTCCTTGAAGCGGTCGAGGTCGACGATCGCCACGGCGACGTCACGCCCGTTCCGCTGCGCCTCGCGCAACGCCTGCTCGACCCGGTCACCGAAAAGCGCGCGATTCGGCAGGCCGGTGAGCGTGTCGTGGAGCGCGAGGTGCTCGTTGCGCGCGCTCTCACGGCGAAGCCGGCGGGTGACGAGCCACATGATCACGCCGAGCATCAGCCACAGGAGCGCGAGGGCGATCGCGAGCACCTCGTACACGTGGTGCGTCGAGGCGTTGCTGGCGGCCGCGATCGGCGCGAACGGTAGGTAGAGCTCGAGCACGCCGACCACGTGCCCGTGTGCGCCCGGTGGCCGCAGCGCGAGATAGATCTCGATCGCCTCCGGTCCGCTCGAGACGGCGCCGTCGATCGGGTCGGCGCCGAGCCGGGTGCGATCGGCGACGACGTGCCCTGCTGCGGCCTGCTTGACCTCCTCGTTGCCGTCCGGCGCGCTCGGGAGCGCACGCGGGTGGCGTGCGTCGAACACGATGCGGCCCTCGGGGTCACGGACCCGCAGGCTGAGGACCGTGCCGTCCTCGAGCAGCGGCCCGGTGGTGGCGGTGAGGCGGGCGCGTTCAGTGGGCCCCACGCCATGGTCGAGCGCGTGCCCGCCGAGCTGCGAGGCGATCGCCGCGGTCGCGATCGCTCGGGCATGGAAGACGCCGTTGCGCAAGGCGGTCGATTCCGCCTCCTTGGCGAGGTTGCGGGCCAGCAAGGTGCCGAGGAAAATCACCGGGAGCAGCAGGACCACCGCGAAGCCGGCGAACTGTCGCACCGTCCGCTTGCCCTGCCCTCGCATGGGCCCAGGATCGACCACGCACGGTGGACGCTTGAGTGAACGACGGGCAAAGCGAGATCCGCGTCACCCCTCGGTGGGCCGCGCGGCCCAGTGGTCCCACCAATCCCGCCCCAACGTTGCCGGGACTGGTGCGACCACTGTCAGCTGCGCAGGAGATAGTTGCCCAGGGCGTCGAGCTCGAGGGTGCTGCCGGCGGGGACGACGACGACGGTGAAGGGCTCCTCGACCAGGGCCGGGCCTTGGATCCGGTCGCCGGCTACGAGCTCGGGGCCCGCGTACACCGGTGTGTCGTGGAACGAGCCGTCGAAGTAGGCCGCACGGCTGGATCGGGGCGCGGCCCCGCCTCCCGATGCCGCGCTCGTGAGCCGCGCCGGCTTCGGGGTCGCGCCGCGACCCACCACCCGGACGCCGCGCAGGAGCGGCTGGATGTTGCGGAAGCAGAAGCCACGCTCGCGCTCGTGCTGGTCGTGGAACCGCTCGGCCAGCTCGAGGAGTGACGCGCCCGCGATCGCCGACGCGCCGTCGTCCCCAGCGACGCGGGCCGCGGGGGCCAGCTCGCCCGGCATCGGGATGCTGAGGTCGAAGTTCTGGCCCGGGTAACACATCTGTGCGTAGAGGTCGTAGGTGAGCGATCCGGGTTCGAGGTCGGCTGGCGTCAGCTCCTTCGCCGCCTCGTCGAGCAGCTCGGTCGCGAGGGCGCGCACGCGCTGCATGTCCACCTGCGAGAGGGGCGCCACGTAGGAGCGCACGAGGTCGATCACGTAATCGGCGACGAGCACACCGAGCGCGCTGAACGCGGGGGCCGTCTTCGGCACGAGCACCGTCTCGATGCCGAGCTCGGGCGCGATCGACCAGGCGTGCACACCGCCGTTGCCTCCGTACGCGATCAGCGCGAGCTCCCGGGGGTCGGCGCCGTGCCCCGCGAGCACCTTGCGCGTCGCGTTGGCCATGTTCGCGTTCACGATGCGCTCGATGCCCCATGCCGCCGCGACCACGTCGATGCCGAGCGGCTCGGCGATCTCGCGCCGGATCGCCTCGCGTGCGGCGTCGACGTCGAGCTCCATGCGTCCGCCCGCGAACCCGGTGGTGGGGAGGTAGCCGAGCACGACGTCGGCGTCGGTCACGGTGGGCAGCATGCCGCCGCGCGCGTAGCAGGCCGGTCCGGGCGTGGAGCCGGCCGAGTCGGGACCCACGAGCAGCGCGCCCTGGCGCACGCGTGCGATCGAGCCGCCGCCCGCACCGACCGACTGCACGTCGACCATCGGCATCCCGATGTAATAGCGGTAGCGCCAGTTCCAGTCGGTCTTGATCTCGGGCCGCCCCTTGCGGACCAGGCAGAGGTCGTAGCTCGTGCCGCCCATGTCGACGGCCACGAAATCGTGCAGGCCGGCGAGGCGCGCCGCGAGCGTGGCGCCCATCACGCCGCCGGTAGGCCCGCTGGCGAGCACCGAGACGGCGCGCCGGGCCACGTAGTCGGGCGGCATCACGCCGCCGGTGGACTGCATGATCAAGAGCGGTCCGGCGAAGCCCGCGGCGCGGAGCTTGTCCTGCAGATTGCCGATGTAGCGCGCCAGCGTGGGCGCGAGATAGGCGTTCACGAGCGTGGTGGACACGCGCTCGTACTCGGGGCCGCGCGGCATCACCTCGTGCGACAGGGTGATGTGCTCGACGTCGGGAAACTCCTCGAGCACGATCTCGCGGGTGCGCAGCTCGTGTTCGGGATCGACGAACGAGAACAGGTACATCACCGCGATCGAACGCACGCCGAGCTTGCGCAGGCGCTGCACGCCGCGCCGCACCGCCTGCTCGTCGAGTGGCAGGAGCGTGTTGCCTTCGAAGTCCTTGCGCTCGGGGATCGGGATGCGGTTGCGGCGCCGGGCGATCTGGAACGGACCCGGGGCCGATGGGTCCCAGATCTCCTCTTTGTGGCAGCGGCGGAACTCGATCTCGTCGCGATGGCCCTCGGTGACGAGCAGCCCGGTGGGCGCGCCGTTCATCTCGATCATCGTGTTGTCGCCGGTGGTGGTGCCGTGCACCACGATGTCGAGCTGGGCGCAGAACTCGCCGAGCTCCACGCCGAAGTGCTCGGCGAGCTGGCCCAGCCCGTTCATCACGCCGGTCGACTGGTCGTCGAGCGTCGACGGCGTCTTGTCGAGCACGACGTCGCCTTCGGGTGTGACGCAGATGAGATCGGTGAACGTGCCACCGACATCGACGCCCACTCGGAAGCCCGTCACGACGGGCTTCCCGTGCGTGCGTCGACCCCGGCTTCTTCTATTGCGTCGCCTCCGGCAGCGCTGCGAGCGGCCTGCGTACGCATGTCGCACCTCCGTCGCTCCTGCGCTGCTCCGGTGGGCGCGCCGTTGCAAGTTCCCATCCGGTCGGCCATCACGCGGACTGTTGGCGCATCGCGGCTCGGAGCTTCGCGGTGGCGCCCTCGTCGACGGCCAGCGTGAGCTCCTCGAGCGAGCCCGTGAGCACCACGCCGTAGTCGCGGCGTGCGCCCTCCACCGACACGTACTCGTCGAGCACGTCGTCGAGCACGGCCTGCTGATCGCGATCGAGTGGATCACCCCAGCCGCCGCCGCCGCCGTAGTCGTACATGACGCGCTGCCCCGCGCCGACCGGCACGTTGTTGGCGGTGTGCTGCACGCGGTACGGGTCGTCACTGCCGTAGCGGAGGATCATCTCGTTCGGTGCGCCGTTCTTGCCGCCGCAGATGCCCGGCATCGGGTACTTCATGCCGACGACGTAGGTGTAGACGGTTGCGTCGACGCGCGTCTCCTTCTCGTAGTGCGACCCGCAGATGCCGCGCCACTGGCCCGGACCGCCGCTGTCGGTGCGGTAGTCGCGGCTCCACTGCACGTGCGGGAACAGCGACTCGTTGATCTCAGCCGTCGCCTTCCAGAGGTTGCCGAAGCTCGTGGCGAGTGCGCCCCACGCGTCGAGGCCCTGCGCGGCGTTGCACCAGCCCGCGTACACCTCGGCGGAGTGGTCGACGAACTCGCGGCCGGTGCGGGGATCCTTGCCGCGGATGACGGTGGGGATGCCGGTCTTGTAGGTCTGCGGCACCGCTCTCGAGGGCAGCACGTGCTGCATCGCGACCGCGATCACCTCGCCCACGTCGGCGCCGGGGTGGTGCGTGCCCGCGCTCACCGGCTTGCCCGGCGGCGGGTTGAGCACGCAACCCTGCGGCACGACGAGGTTGATCGACTCGAAGAATCCCTCGTTCTTCGGGATCTCGGGGTCCATCATCGAGGCGATCTGGCCGACGGTGTAACCGCGGGTGTTGCCGAACGTGGACCACGCCTGCAGTTCCGGACGCGTGTCGCTGCCCGTGTAGTCGATCGTCAGCTGATCACCGTCGACGCTGATCTTCACGTGCAGGTGCACGTCCTGGTTGCCGAGCGGGTCGTGGTCGACGTAGGCGTCGCCCTCGTACACGCCGTCGGGCCACGACGCGACCTCCTCGCGGAAGCGGGCCCGCGCGTAGTCGATCATGAAGTCGACGCCCTCTTCGATCGTGGTGGTGCCGTGCAGGTCGATGATCTCCTGCAGCCGGCGCACACCGAGCTGCGCGGCACCGATCTGCGCGCGCAGGTCGCCGATGTAGTCGGGGATCCGGTTGTTGGCCTGGAGCGCGTAGAGCACGTCGTTGCGGGGCTCGCCGCGGTCGATCACCTTGATGACGGGCCAGCGCGTGCCCTCACCCCAGATGTCGTTCGCGGTGACGTTGTAACCGCCGGGCACCGCGCCGCCGGTGTCGCCGTGGTGGCACTGGATCGACGCGATCAGCACCATGCGGCGTGTGCCGGTGAGCGGGTCGTCGGCGAACACGGGCGCGAACACGTTGTAGTCGGGGAGGTGGCCGCCGCCGTGGTACGGGTCGTTGGCGACGAACACGTCGCCCTCACGGAACTCCGCGGGGCCGAGAAAGTCGAGCGCGAAGCGAACCGGCAACGTGGACGTGAGCATGAACTGCGGGATGCCCACCGACAGCGCCGCGAGCCGCCCGCGGGCGTCGAGGATCGTGGCGTTGCGCTCGTTGCTCTGGTTCAGGATCGGGGTGGTGGCCGTGCGGGACACGTACGCCGCCATCTCGAAGCACACCGTCTCCATGCCACCCCTGATCACCTCGGCCGTCACGAGGTCGATCGTGGGCGAGGTGCGCAGGCGCTCCCGGCTGCCGGCGAGTCGCACGACATCGGCGCTGGTCATCGGCGCACCTCCACACTCTCGGGCAACACTCTCGGTAACGCTCTGGGTAACTCTCTGGGTAACACTCTCGGCAGGACTCTCGGCAGGACTCTCGGCAGGACTCTCGGCAACACTCGGCCGGAACTGACGTCGGTGTCAGTCTATCGGCGGCCGGCCCGTCTCAGCCACGCCCCCAGAGGCACCCGAGGTTGGTCCCGATACCATGCGACCATGCGCAAGTGACCTCGTCGATGCCCGACCGCGAGACGCCCGCGAGGCGAGACACCTGCGAGGCGCCGACGAGTCACGAGGTCCCATCTTGTCGCCTGCCACCGTCACTCTGTCCCACGTCACGAAGTCGTTCGGCGCCCATGTGGTGCTGCGCGACGTGTCGCTCACGCTGGCGCCGGGCGAGCGGGTCGGCGTGGTGGCGCCGAACGGCACCGGCAAGAGCACGCTGCTGCGGGTGATCGCAGGGCTCGAACCCGTCGATCGGGGCGCGGTGCGGGTCGATCCGCCCGACGCCGTCATCGGCTATCTCGCGCAGGAGCCCGAGCGGCGCGCCGGTGAGCTCGTGCGCGACTTCCTCGCCCGTCGCACCGGCGTGGCCGACGCCACCGAGACGTTCGAGCGTGCCGCGGCGGCGCTCGCCGACGGTGGCACGGGCAGCGGTACCGACGACGCGTACTCGGCCGCCCTCGACCGCTACCTGGCGCTGGGCGCGGCCGAGTTCGACGCGCGCCTCGGCGAGGTGTGCGCCGACGTCGGGCTCGCGCCGCGCCTGCTCTCGGTCGCGATGCCGTCGCTGTCGGGCGGCGAAGCGGCGCGTGTTGCGCTCGCCGCGATCCTGCTCGCACGCTTCGACGTCTTCCTGCTCGACGAGCCCACGAACGACCTCGACTTCGCAGGGCTCGACCTGCTGGAGCGGGTCGTGCGCGATTGGCAGGCGCCGTGTGCCATCGTCTCGCACGACCGCGCGTTCCTCGAGCGCGCCGTCGACACGGTCGTGGAGATCGATGACCACGCGCACAGCGTCACCGAGTTCCGCGGCGGTTGGCTCGCCTACCTCGACGAGCGCACCACTGCACGCCGGCACGCGGAGGAGGAGTACGCGGGCTACGTCCAGCGGCGCGACACGCTCGCGATCCGCGCGCAGCGCGAGCAGCAGTGGGCCCACCAGGGAGTGCAGCGCGTCCGCAAGAGCGACGAGAAGGACAAGAACATTCGTGCGTTCCGGCGGGCGTCGAGCGAGCACGTCGCGGCCCGCGCCCGCCGCACCGAGATGATGATCGAACGGCTCGACGAGGTCGACAAGCCCTGGGAAGCTTGGGAGCTGCGCTTCGAGATCGCGGCGGCGCCGCGGTCGGGCGCAGTGGTGGCGCGCCTCGACGGCGCGGTGGTGGCACGGGGCGAGTTCCAACTCGGACCGGTCGACGTGGAGATCCGCTCCGGTGAGCGAGTCGCGGTGGTGGGGCCGAACGGGAGCGGCAAGACGACGCTGCTCGCCGCGTTGCTCGGAACGGTCGAGCTCGCGGCGGGCGCACGCTTCGTCGGGCCCGGTGTGGTGCTCGGCACGCTGGCCCAGGCGCGCCTTCGTTTCGGCGCCGCGCCGCTCCTCGACGGGTTCATCGCCGCCACCGGGCTACCGCTGGCCGACGCCCGGTCGCTGCTCGCGAAGTTCCGGCTCGGCGCCGAGCAGGTGCTGCGCCCGGCGGCGTCGCTGTCGCCCGGCGAGCGTACCCGCGCCGAGCTCGCGCTGCTCATGGCCACCGGTGTGAACGCGATCGTGCTCGACGAGCCCACGAACCACCTCGACCTGCCCGCGATCGAACAGCTCGAACAGGCCCTGGCGGGCTTCGACGGCACGCTGGTGGTGGTGAGCCACGATCGACGCCTGCTCGACGCACTCACGCTCACCCGCCGCATCGAACTCGCCAGCGGCCGCATCACCGCCGACGCCCCCACCTGACGCCACCGGCCCACATGCGTCGTTTGGGACCGCTATTTGGTACCCAAACGACGCATGGTCAGGGGAAGCGGCATGGTCAGGGGAAGCGGCATGGTCAGGGGAAGCGGCATGGTCAGGGGAAGCGGCATGGTCAGGGGAAGCGGCATGGTCAGGGGAAGAGGAGGTCGGCGATGCGGTCATGGTGCCATTGCGTGGTGCCGAGTTGCGTGGCGCCGACGGTGGCGCGGCGCAAGTAGAGATGGAGGTCGTGCTCCCACGTGTAGCCGATGCCGCCGTGGATCTGGATGCTGTCCTTCAACATCCGCTGCGCGGCGGTGTTCGCGGCCGCCTTCGCGGTATGCGCGGCCCGGGCCCTCGTCGGCGCGTCGGTGGGGCCGTCGACTGTCATCGCGCCGTAGTGCACCGCCGCGGTGGCCCGTTCGAGCGCGAGCGACATCTCGGCGAGCTTGTGCTGAATCGCCTGGAACGACCCGATCGGACGGTCGAACTGCACGCGCTCCTTCGCGTACGCGAGCGCCATGTCGAACAGCCGGCGCGCGGTACCGACGAGCTCGGCCGCCGCCACCACGTGGACCCGATCGAGCCAGCGTGCCGCGGAGTCGACGTCGAGGATCGCCGTGCCGCTCTGGGATGACTGTGTGAGGTCCACCGTGCAGAGCCGGCGTGTGGTGTCCGCGGCCTCGATCACGTCGACGGTCGTGTCGGCGGCATCGAGTACCTGCACGCGCCACCCCGGCTCGACCGCGAGGATGACATCGGCGAGGTCGGCATCGGGCACGAACCACTTCGTCGGCGACGGCTGCGGCTGCCAGGTGCCGTCTCGTCCGCTCACCGCGACGGTTGCCGTGGTGGCGCCCGACGCCAGCCGGTCGAGCAGGCCCGCGGGTGCGTCGCCGGCGAGCGCGGCCACGAGCGGCACGGCGAGCGCGGCGGTCGCGAAGAACGGACCGGGCGCGCTCGTGTACCCCGTCTCATCGAGGAACAGGCACAGGTCGGTGCAGTCGCCGGTGCCGAGCGCGACGTACTCGCGCAGGTGCGCCCACAGCGGCGCGGCCGCGGCCCGGTCGCTCATGTGGCTGCGCAGCAGCGCAGGCGGGCACTCGCGCTCGAGCAGGCGCTGGGCGGTCTCGCGGATCAATTCCTGTTGCCCGGTGAGTGAGAAGTCCATCGCTGCGCTATGCCCTCGGCAGGCCCAGCACGCGTTGGGCGATGATGTTGCGCTGGATCTCGCTCGTGCCGCCCGCGATCGTGTTCGCGAACGACACGAAGAAGCTCTTCACAAAGCGGCCGTCCTCCTCGGCATAGCGCGGATCGGTGAGCGCGCCCGACGCGCCGAGGATCTCCATGCCGAGCTCGAACGCGGCCTTGCCCGCCTCCGAGCTCGCCATCTTCATGTACGAGTGCTCGGGCGCGCTCGAGCCCTGCGCGAAGCTCGCGAAGCCCTTGTAGCCGAGCGCGCGCAAGCTCGTGGCCACCTCCGCGAGCGCGGCGACCTTGCGGCGCACCTCCACGTCGCCGGCCGCACCCACGTGTTCGGCGAGCGCCACGAGCGCCTGCACCGACTGCTCGAGCCGGGCGACGCCGTCGACCCACAGCCCGGCCCGTTCGTGGGCGAGCGACCCCTGCGTGATCGCCCAACCGCCGTGCAACGGGCCGACGAGGTTTTCCTTCGGCACCATCACATCGGTGAAGAACACCTCGGCGAAGTCGGCCGAACCGTTGATGTGGCGCAGCGGCCGCACGTCGATGCCCGGCGTGTCCATGTCGATGATCAGCAGGCTGATGCCCTTGTGCTTCGGCGCGGCCGGATCGGTGCGCACGTAGCAGAAGCACTTCGATGCGACGGTCGCGTAGCTCGTCCAAACCTTCTGGCCGTTCACCACGAAGTGGTCACCGTCGAGCTCGGCGCGGGTGGTGAGCCCGGCGAGGTCGGAACCTGCGTTGGGCTCGCTCATGCCGATACACCAGATCGTGTCGCCGCGGATCGCCGCCGGCGCGAGCTGCTTCTGCGTATCGTTGCCGAACTCGAGCAGGCTCGGCGCCACGATCGCGTAGCCCGGAAAATGCGTGGCCCGCGGAATGCGCTGGGCTGCAAGCTCTTCGAGGTAGATCAGCGTCTGGATCGGCGTGGCGTTGCGGCCGCCGAGTTCGGGTGGGTATCCGGGGATCATCCAGCCGTGGTCGAACAGCGTCGCCTGCCAATCGCGCAGCCACTGGGGGATGCAGTCGCCGGTGGCCACGTCGTTCTGGAAGTCGTAGCCCTGGCGCGCCTCGGGCGGCGCGTGCTCCGCGATGAAGGTCCGCAGCTCGTCACGGAAGCGTTCGTCCGCCTCGTTCCAAGCGAGATGCACGTTGGTTCCCGTCCGTTCCTCGAACTGACACGCCCGTCAGGTGCGGGGACGATACCGCGCGAGGCTCTGGGGCCGTGGTGCCCGACGGCGGATCGACGGCGGCGACGCACCTCAAGGTGTGCACCCGCTTCGGACGGGCCGTGTTCGAGGTGGACGGCCACTGGGACCGGCCATCGCCGTGCGCCGGCTGGGACGCTCGCGCGGTGCTCGAGCACGTGATCGGATTCCACGACGTGCTGTTGCTGCGCCCGCTCGGCGCGAAGCCCACGCGCCCGCGCGACGAACCGGTTCGCCGCTGGTCGCTGACCCTCGACGCGATCCGCACGGTGCTGCAGCGTCCGGGCTTGTTCGACGGCGTGGTCGACGTTCCCGCGGTGGGCGACCGGCCGCCGGCGCGTGTCGACGCCCGAAGATTGGTGCCCATGCTCTCGCAGGACGTGCTCGTGCAC
This sequence comes from uncultured Actinomycetes bacterium, assembly GCA_963716525.1. Classification (GTDB taxonomy): domain Bacteria; phylum Actinomycetota; class Acidimicrobiia; order IMCC26256; family PALSA-610; genus JBBREP01. The sequence goes on along the minus strand of OY970315.1, from coordinate 3,920,843 downwards.
GCCTGGGATCTCGCCCGAGCGGTCGGCGCGAACGATCGACTCGATCCCATGCTGTGCGAGCAGTTCCTCGACGCCTTGCCGTCCGCCGCCCACGCGCTCGTAGCCACAGGCATGTACAGCGCCCCGGTGAATGTGAGCGGGCGCACCGACGCGCAGTCGCGGCTGCTCGCGCGCCTCGGGCGCGACCCCGATTGGTCGCCGGCCGGCAAGTGACGCTGCGGCCGCCGCAGTGTCAGGCGCCCGCGTCGGCCCGGATGAAGGCGGCGAAGTGGTCGGGAGCGTTGGTGCGTCACCCGCTGGTGCGTGTGAACTTGCACGGCATGCGCTTGATGCCGTGGATGAACGCGCTCTGCAGGTAGTCGGGTTCGCCGCTGATCTCGAGATCGGGGAGGACCCGGAAGATCTCCTCGAACATGATGCGGATCTCGCGGCGGGCGAGGTTCGCGCCGAGGCAGAAGTGAGGGCCGCCGGCGCCGAAGCCGGTGTGCTCGTTGGGTGTCCGCCGCAGGTCGAACACGTGCGGATCGTCGAACTTGCGCTCGTCGCGGTTGGCGGAGTTGTAGAACATCACGACCTTGTCGCCGGCCTTGATCTGCTGGCCACCAACCACTGCGTCGGTGGTGGCGAGCCGGCGGAAGTGGATCACGGGCGTCGACCAGCGCACGATCTCCTCGACGGCCGTAGGCGCCACCTGGTCGAAGTCGTTCGCCCAGACCTTGCGCTGATCGGGGTGGCGCGTGAGCTCGAGCATGCCGTGGCTGATTGCAGTGCGGGTCGTCTCGTTGCCGGCCACCACGAGGAGCAGGAAGAACGAGCCCAGTTCGCTCGCCGTCAGCTTGTGGCGCTCGCCGTGCTCGTCGTCGACCTCGGCGTGCATCAGCGTGCTCGCGATGTCGTCGCGCGGGTCGCTGAGACGCGCTTCCGCGAGTGCGAGGCCATATTGGAACAGCTCCATGCCCGCAGCCATCAGCTCTTCGAGGGTCTGTGCATACTCGGGGTCGCCCACGCCGAGAATGATGTTCGTAAGCTCGAAGATGCGCTTGCCGTCGGAGCGGGGGATGCCGAGCATGTCGCAGATGATCTGTAGCGGCAGCGCAGCCGCGATCTCGCTCACGAAGTCGCACTCACCGAGCGGCGCGACGCGGTGCACGATGTCGCGGGCCTGCTCGCGTACCGAGTCCTCGATCCTGGCGATCTGGCGCGGGGTGAAGCCGCGGTTCACGATCAACCGGAGACGCGTGTGCTTCGGCGCGTCCATGTTGATCATCGAGCCGAGCCATTCCGCGATCTCGGGCGGGATGTCGCCGATCGTGGTGCTCGGCGCGGAGTGGAACGTCTCCGGGTCGCGCGACACGGCCATCACGTCGTCGAACCGGGTGACGGCCCAGAAGCCCGGACCTTGCATCGGCCCCATGGGCGTCTCGAAGATCGGCTCCTCGTGGAAGCTCACCGGGCGCTCGTCGCGCAGTTTCGCGAAGATGCCCTCGCGGTCGGGGCGCATCCAGTACTCGATGTCGCCGAGGCGGATCTCGTCGAGCGAGAGGTTCGTGGCCGGCTTGTCCAAGGCTTCCCCCAAGTCGTCGGTTGCGCGGGAGGCTACGACGCTAGGTGTACACCTCGGAGAGTGGCCTAACGGTGTGTCGCTCAACGGCGAGGCGGTCGCTGAGCGCCGTGCGACCTCCGCTGGCATGACTCGCGCCGAGCGGGCATGGTAGGTGCGTGCCAGTGAGCCGTGCATCGGAGTGGGAACCGGACGCCGACCGATGGATCGAGTGGGCGCGAACACCTGGCTTCGACGCATACTGGGTCTACAGCGCGGCGTTCTTCGATGATCTGCTCCCTCCGCCTTCGCCGGGCGGACGGACGCTCGAAATCGGCTGCGGCGAAGGTCGGGTTGCCCGAGATCTGTCTCGCCGAGGACACGATGTCGTCGCGGTCGAACCCGCCAGGAACCTCCTCGCTGCGGCGAAGGCGGCGACCGTCGGCAGGGAGGCATACCTGGTCGCCGACGGGCTCCGTTTGCCGTTCAGCACCCACGCGTTCGGCATCGTCGTCGCGTACAACGTCCTACAGGTCGTGGACGATCTCGACATGACGGTCAAGGAGATTGCACGCGTACTTGAACCAGGGGGCTGCCTCTGCGCGTGCATCGCGCACCCAGTGACGGACCTGGGAGACGTGAACGACGACTCGACGGGCCCGAGGTTGACCATCAGAAGCGGGTACTTCGAACGGCGGCGCGTCGATGACAAGGTGGAGATTCGAGGTCACGCCATGACGTTCCACGGGTGGACCCACTCCTTGGAGGACTATTCCCGCGCGCTCGAAGGCGCAGGCCTGCATCTCCAACGAGTACGAGAACCGAGGCCCGACCTCGACGCTGCTGCGCACAGTCGGTGGCGGGCCGCGCCGCTGTTCATGAATTTCCGAGCCGTTTCGCCCGCCCGCATCTAGTCGACGATCTGTACGGCCGAAGACACCGAGCCGTTTACTGGCTCACCGCCGGCCCATCAGAGCGACGAGCGTGTAGACATACGCGAGCCCCATCGGTCGGTCACACGCGCAGCAGATCGAGGCGCCGACCGAGCGCGCCTGACATGTGCGCCAGATCCTCGGAGTCGCTCGTGACGACGAGATCAGAGCGAGCGATCGCGCCAACGACAACCGTTGCGTCAACTGCGTCGTTCGTGCCGGCGCGACCGCATGCGGCACCGGCCGCACGACTCCGCACCTCGTTCAGGTCCTCGATGGCACACGCCGTGAGGAGTCGGGAGAGCGACGCTTGAGGCCCGCCGCGCCACACCTGCGCAAGCACACCGGCCGGAACGGTGGGTGTGAGGCCGCGCTCGAGTGATCGTCGATGGAGCGCCCACATCCTTCGATCATTTCGCTCGGCTGCGACGAGGGCGCCCGCGTCGTAGGTCACGCCCGGCATCAACCAGCCCGCGGTGTGCGCCGTAACACTCGGTCAAGCACTTTGTCCGCGTCCGCGAGTTCGGCGTCGGTCAGCGAGCCGTTGTCGCGCTCCCACGCCCGAACCGCGGCCATGCCTCGCTCGATCGTGAGCTCGCGTTCGGCCGCACGGTTCAGCCAGGCGGAGACGCTGAGTCCCTCGCGTGCAGCCGCACGCGTAGCGGCATCTGCCACAGCAGTGTCGAGCCCGACAGAGAGCTTGCGAACCGGCATAACGATGATCTTACTACCGCGTTCCTACCGCTCGGGGCGCAATTGGATCGAAGCACGAGTACCAGCGAACTCGGTGTAGATCCGCGACCTCCCCCGCGACGCGATAAGGCTGTGAGACGGGACCGAGCCCCTGAATTGTGAGCCGTGGCGCGCAACCCGACGGCGTAGCCTGCGCTGTTCTTCTCGATGGCGCGGCGCGGCACGCGAGGCACCGATGAGCACCACAACACATACCGACACGCGCGTGCATGTGCCCTTGTCGCTGCTGCTGGCAACGGCCGCGCTCACGGTCAGCTTCGGAGCCATCTTCGGCCTGCTCGCCGATCTCCAGAAGTCGCTCGGGTTCGCGGCGTGGGGCCTCGGGGTCGCCGCGGCGGGTGCCTTCGTGGCCGCCTTCGTCGCGCAGACGCTGCTCGCGCGGTTCGCCGACCGCGGCTACGGGCGGCTGATGCTCGTGGGCGGCGTCGCGCTCGCGGCGCTGGCATGCCTCGGCGTCGCCGCCGCGAACGGCCTCGTGGCGCTCGTCGCGGCGCGGGCTTTGCTGGGTTTCGGCGAAGGCGTGTTCCTCCCCGCGGCGAGGCGCGTCGTGATCGTGCAGAACCCGAATGCCGTCGGCGGCGCGCTCGGAAGGCTTGCGGCCTGGCAGACCGGCGGCTTCCTGTGCGGCCCACCCCTCGGGGCCTTCGTCGCCCGCTCGTTCGGGCTGCGCGTGCCGTTCGTGCTGCTCGCAGTGGGATTGTGCGTCACCCTGCCGGTGATGTTCCGGTTCGCGGTGCCGCCCGTGGCCGGTGACGGCGGGCATGCACCGGTGCGCGCCCTGCTCGCCAACGCGGGCGTGCGCGCCGGGCTCTACCTCGGCGCCGGACTCGCGGTCGCGATCGGCGTGTACGACTCGCTGTGGGCGCGCTACTTGAAGGATCTCGGCGCGTCGACGGTGTTCGTCGGCGTGAGCCTTACCGTGTTCGCATGCCCGATGGCGCTGCTCGCCGGACGGGCCGGCCGGCTCGCGGAACGGGCCGGTCCGCGGCGGGTCGGTGCGCTCGGGCTCGCGGGCGCGGTTCCGTTCATCGCGCTCTACGGCGTCGTCGCGCTGCCTTGGGTCATTGCCGCCATGGCGTTCGTGCAGTCGGTGTTCGACGCCGCGGTGGTGCCGGCAAGTCAGGCCCAGGTGGCCCACGCCGCGCCGGCGGAGCACATTGCCGCGGGCCAGGGTTTGCTCGACGGTGGCGGCATGCTGCTCGCGGCCGTCAGCGCGATGGTCGCGGCGCCGGTATACGAGCAGTGGGGCCGCGGCGCGGTGTGGTTCGGCCTCGCGGCGTGCGTGGCGCTGTGCGCGTTCGCGGCCGCTCCACGGCGGGTCGGCACGCGGATCAGAACACTGGGAACACCTGCACCGGTGCCCGCTCTCGCCGAGCCAACGCCCTGATCACCGCGACATCGCCATGGCGGATCCGGGCGATGTCGACGAAACAGCGCGTCACCACGTCGACCGCTTCCGGCTCGACGGCCGGCGTGGCGACGCCGATGCTGCACGCGAGGTCGTCGAGGTGGACCACGAGCTCGACCAAACGCGTCACGAGGTACTGGTCGAGCAGCATCGCTGCCTTCCCGAACACGGTGACGCGTGTGTCGGGCGGCGCCGAGGCGAGCGCGACCGTCACCGACGCGATCGTGTCGTCGAGGTAGCGGACGACGGCATCGCGCCCTTCCGACGCGGCCTGGTCGCTGCGCGCCCGGATCCCGCGGTGGACCTCGTCGTCGAGGTCGCTTGGAAGGGCGTCAGCGAAGTACTGCGCTGCGGTGATCGGTTCGGTCGCAGCGTCGGGTGGTGGCAGCTCCAGGTATTGCTGCACCGTGAGCGCCGCGCGGGCGAGATGCGCGGCGACGGTGCCGATGGTCATGCGGTCGAGTGCGCTCGCCTCGGTCCAGCGCGCCGCGACCTCCGGTGACGTGATCAGTTTGCGCGCCACGCCGACCGTGGAGAGGAAGACGTCGCGGACCATCGGCTGACAGTAGCGTCGTCGTGTGCCGCTCTCCGACGGAGATCATGCCTTCACGGGCGCCGTGCTCGGCACTGAACCCGAGCTCGTCTATGCGGGCGCCACGAGCTTCTGCCGGCGGCGCTATTCGCGTGATGTCGAGGGCGCCGACGTGGTCGTGAGCGGCGTGCCGTTCGACGCCGCCACCACGTACCGTCCCGGCGCGCGCCTCGGGCCGCGCGCGGTGCGCGCCGCGAGCGCGAACCTCGTGTTCGGCAGCGTGTGGCCATGGAACCTCGACCCGTTCGACACGCTCGCGGTGATCGACTGGGGCGACGTGGTGTCGGCCGAAGGGCGCTGGGAGCCGATGGTCGATGCGGTCGAGGCCCACGTTGCGCGTATCACCGGTGCAGGTGCGCGCATGCTCACCATCGGCGGCGATCACTACGTGAGCCTGCCGCTGCTGCGCGCCCATCACGCGCGTTACGGGCCGCTCGCGCTCGTGCACTTCGACGCCCACTCCGACACATGGCTCGACGACCATCCACACCACGGCACGATGTTCCGCCAGGCCGTGGAGGAGGGCCTCGTCGACGTCGAGCACTCGGTGCAGATCGGCGTGCGCACGCACAACGCCGACGACTGCGACTTCGCGATCCTCACCGCGCCGTGGGTGCACCTGCACGGTCCGGTCGAGACCGCGTCGTACGTGCGTGAGCGGGTTGCCGGCGCGCGGGCCTACCTCTCGTTCGACGTCGACTGCCTCGACCCGGCGTTCGCGCCGGGAACCGGCACGCCGGTGGTGGGCGGGCTGTCCACCTTCCAAGCCCAGACGATCCTGTGGGGCCTGGCGGCGGTCGACTTCGTCGGCATGGACGTGATGGAGGTGTCGCCCCCGTACGACCACGCCGAGCTCACCGCGCTCGCAGCCGCGACGCTCGCGCTCGACTGGCTGTGCCTGCTCGCCACGCGCAAGGCCGGTGGGGGACCGCCCGAGTTCCGCCAGGGCGGCTCCGGCCGGGCCTTCGGCGGCGGCCACGTGCCGGCGGCCGACCGCAAGGAGCCGTCCCGGCGCTAGCGGTCGCCGATGTTGGGGAGGAACGGCGGGACGCCGCGGGGGACGCCCTCGAACAGCTGCGGTGCCACCCGGTCGATCGTGTCGAGCGTCCACTCGCCTTCGTCGGTCGACTGCGACACGGGTCGCCAGCCGCGCAGCACCTGCACGAGACCGCCCTGCACCTTGATCACCTGGCCGGTGACGCCCTCGGACAGGTCGGACGCCAGCCAGGCCACCAGCGCGCTGATGTTCTCGGGCGCGAACGTGTCGGGCTGCCCTTCCTTCTTGGCCATGAAGTCGCCGGCACCGGGCGTTGCCTCCGTGAGCCGAGTGCGAGCGACCGGCGCGATCGCGTTGACGCGAACGCCGAGCCGTTCGAGCTCACGCGCCATCACGATCGTCATCGATGCGATACCCGCCTTCGCGGCGGCGTAGTTCGACTGGCCGGCGTTGCCGTAGAGCCCCGACTCGCTGGCGGTGTTCACGATCTTCGCGTTCACGGGCTCGTCCGTCGCCTTGAACTGCTGGCGCCAGTAGGCCGCCGCGAAACGTGACGGCGCGAAATGCCCCTTCAGGTGCACGTCGATCACCGAGTCCCACTCCGCCTCTTCCATCGAGAAGCTCATGCGGTCGCGCAGGATGCCGGCGTTGTTCACGAGGATGTCGAGCCGTCCGAAGGTGTCGACGGCCTGCTGCACCATCTTCTCGGCCTCCGACCAGTTCGACACCGAGGCGCCGTTCACCACCGCGCGACCACCGGCCGCGGTGATCTCCTCGACTACCTGCTGTGCGGGCGTCGCGTCGGCACCGGAGCCGCCCATATCGCCGCCGAGGTCGTTCACCACGACCGCAGCACCCTCGCGCGCGAGCAGCAGCGCGTGCGCGCGACCGATGCCGCGGCCGGCACCGGTGACGATCGCGACCTTGCCGTCGAAGCGACCCATGAGCGTCCTTCCGTGTTGCGGGCTACGAGGACGCGGATTCGATCAGAGCGCACGCGCGGCCAGCAACTCGGCGCATCGTCACACCGCGAACGCGAGGCGCACGCCGACGTCGCCGATCTCGCTCAGCCGGAGTGCGGCGATCTGCGATTCGCTGAACCACGCGGCCCGATCGGTGGTGCCCGATACCTCGTGCACGAGCGCGGTACCGATGGCCGTGACGCGGTAGATGACGCGCACCGCGTGGTAGTCGACCGGCTCCTCCGCGGCGTCGAGCCGCACGAACCGTGCGATCGAATCCACTTCGAGGAGCTCGTCGACGGCCGCCTCGAGGCCGGTCTCCTCGCGCACCTCGCGCACGAGCGCGTCGCGCGGATGCTCCCCGAAGTCGACGCCGCCGCCGGGAAGTGTCCACCAGCCCGGCCGCCCCGTGACCGCGGTGAGCCGGCAGAGCAGGAGGCGCCGTGCGTCGTCGAGGCACACGCCGTATGCACCGACGCGCTGCACGCGCCCCGCCTCGTCGCGGAACATCGAGACGGCTCAGCTCCCGTCGAAGTTGGCGTCGCGCTTCTCGCGAAACGCCGCCATGCCCTCCAGTAGATCCGGGCTCGTGGTGGCGAGCGCCTGGAAATGACCTTCGAGCTCGAGGCTGTGCGCGAGATCGGTCTCGAACGTCTCGTTCAGCAGCCGCTTCGACAGACCGAGGGACCGGGTGGGCCCGGCCGCGAGCCGGTTCGCGAGGGCCGTTGCCTCGCCGACGACCTCAACACTGGAGTGACACCCGCGGTACACGAGACCGGCGGCGATCGCGTCGTCGCCGGACAGCGATTCGCCGAGCATCACGAGTGCCTTGGCCCGGGGTAGGCCCACGAGACGCGGCAGCAGGTAGGCGCCTCCCGCGTCGGCGACGAGACCCCAGCGCGGGAACGTCCAGACAAACTTCGTGTCGGGGCCGACGAGCACGAAGTCGCAGGCGAGTGCGAGATGCGCGCCGGGCCCCACGGCTGGCCCGTGCACGGCGGCGACGGTCGGCTTGTCGAGCTCCCACAGCTCGCGAATGAACGTCTGCACGCCCTCGCGGAGGGCCTCGCTCGTCTGGCGCGTGCGGAAGTCGGGGCGTCCGGCCTGCATCACGGTCGACGCACCGAGGTCCATGCCCGAACAGAACGCGCGGCCGTTGCCGGTGAGCAGCACGGCGCGCACGTCGGGGTCGCGCCGCGCCGTGCGGACGGCGTCGATGATGCCATCGCGCATCGCGATCGTGAGCGCGTTCGCGCGCGTCGGGACGGTCGAGCGTGATCCGCAACACGCCGCCGTCGCGCGAGATGTGTATACCCCCGCTCGCCTGCGGCTCGCGCCCCGAGGGGCTGGTGCGCTCGGCTTCGCTCATGTCACGCGTGGTTCGTCAAGATGTTCACGACGGCCACGCCGCTGCCGCGGCCGCCGGCGTTGTGCTGCAGCGCGTAGCCGTTGCGGATCGCGACCTGCCGCTCGTCGGCCTGGCCGCGCAGCTGCCACCAGCACTCGGTGATCTGCGCGACGCCGGTGGCACCGATCGGGTGGCCCTTCGCGAGGAGGCCGCCGCTCGTGTTGACCGGGATGCGGCCGTCGAGCGCGGTATGACCCTCGACGGCGGCGCTACCACCGGTGCCCTTCTCGAAGAAGCCAAGGTCCTCGATGTCGAGGATCTCGGTGATCGTGAAGCAGTCGTGTACCTCGGCGCAGTCGATCTGCTGGGGGCCGACACCTGCCATCGCGTACGCGCGCTGCGCGGCCATCCGGGTGGCGGCGATCTCGGTGAAGCTCGACTTCTCGTGCAGGTAGGGATGGTCGGTGGCGACACCGAAACCGGCCACGAACACGGGCCGGTCGGTGAACTCGTGCGCGCGCTCGGCCGACACGAGGATCGCCGCCGCCGCGCCGTCGGTCTGCGGGCAGCAGTCGAGCAGGTGGAGCGGGTGGCACACGGGTGCGGATGCGAGCACGTCGTCGATCGTGACCTCGTTGCGGAAGTGCGCGTACGGGTCGAGCGCACCGTTGTGGTGGTTCTTCACCGCCACGCTCGCGAGCATCTCGCGGGTGGTGCCGAACTCGGCCATGTGCCGCGTGGCGAACGGTGCGAACAGCACCGGCGCCGTCTCGCCCCGCGTGAAGATGGGATGCCCGGCCGCGGCGCGCGAGAGCAGCCCCTCCTCGGTGGACTTGTCGCGCATCTTCTCGACGCCGATCACGAGCACGACGTCGTGCACGCCGCTCGCCACGGCCATCGCGCCCACCCGGAACGCGTCGGAGCCCGACGGGCACGCGTTCTCGATGCGCGTGCACGGGATGCCGACGAGCCCGATCGCGCTGGGCACCGTGTTGCCGCCCACGCCCTCCTGGCCCCACAACGTGCCGCGCTGCGTGGCGACGAACGCGGCCTCGACCTGGCGCGGGTCGAACCCCTTGTCGACCGCCTCGACGCACGCGGCGAACGCGCCCGCCGCCATCTGCTCGTAGCTCTGCTCGAACAGCTCGCCCATCTTGATGAGCCCGGCCCCGACGACCGCAACCCGGTTCCAGCTCACGTGGTGGTCTCCTTGATGGGCAGCGCCTTGTACCCGTACACGGGCACGCCGCGCTCGTGGGCGTACCTGCGCAACACGAGGCGCATCCGGCGGCCGATCTCGACGTTGCTGCCGTCATCGGCGACCTGCAGCATGATGCGCGCGCCGTCGTCGAGGTCGATGACCGCGATCGGCAACGGCGCCTCGAACGGTGCGGGCATCGTGTGGTTCACCACGTAGGTGTGCACGGTGCCCTCACGCGCGAAGCGCGACCGGCTCCAGCTTCGGACCGCCGCACGCGATGCAGTGTGGGTGGATCGAGGGCGGCGTGCTGATCGTGCCGCAATCGACGCAGCGACCTCCGAGCAGCTGCAGCATCTCGTCACCGCCGCGCGTGAACATCGCCGACCCCGGCGGGACACCCATCGGGATGGTCTCGCCGCTCGGCGCGAGCTGGCCGCGCGAGCGCAACAGCGCGGCGTACGACGTGAGCCGGCCGGGTTCGGCCAGCGCGCGCTGCGCGGTGCGCGCGCCGGGCACCGCGGCCGACACCTCGAGCATCACGCCGCTGGCTCGCCCGCCGCCGTAACCCACCGCGAGGACCGTTCCGGGCGTCTCGAGCGCGCCGACCGCGCCGAGCAGCGCCGCCGCCGCGCCCGTGTCGCCGAGCGCGCTGTACACGGTCGCCGAGGCGAGCCCGGCCGGATCGACGCCGACCTTGCGGGCCACCGCCGCACCGAGCCGGCCGTCGGGGTCGGGGAGCGACCACGCCACCGCCCCGGCCCGGTCTCCGGGGTCGCCCGCGTCGCGTGCGAGCCGCCGGGCCGCATCGGTGACGATGGGCAGGAACACCGCTTCCCGGAAGAGTCGCCCGTCGTACACGTCGCGTGTGTCGGCCTCGCCGTCGCCGCGGTAGCGGTCGAGGAACGGGCGGGCAAACGTCGTGCGGGCCGCGACCGTGGCCGGTCCGGGGCCTGCGAGCAGCAGCAGCGCCACCGCACCGGCGCCGCAGCGGGCCTCGTAGCCGGTGCCGAGGCCGGGACGGAGCGCGTCGCCCGCCACGACGAGCGCGCTCGCCACCGATCCCGCGGCGATCGCGTCGGCCGCCGCGAACAGCGCGTCCATCCCCGCGTGCGGGGACCCGCTGACGAGGCAACCGCCGGCGTGGGCGCCGAGACCGAGCGCGTCGGCGAGGACGGCGTGGCTCGGGCCTTCCGCGAACGGTGGCCGCGTCGTGCCCCACCACAAACCGTCGACGTCGGTGGCGTCGGTGCCGGCCTCGGCGAGCGCCATCGTGGCCGCGGCCCAGGAGAGCGTGAGCACGTCCTCGTCGGGCGCGCAGACCGCGACCTGGCCGCGCCTGCCCTTGCGGTCCCACCCGCCGTCGATATCGGCCGTCGCGACCCGTAACGTCGGAACACCCGCGCCGGCTCCGTGCACGTGCATCCGCGGAGCCTAGCGATGGGGTCGCGGCGGTCTCCGGTAACGTGCTCCGTTCCCGGCGGCGTAGCCGAGTGGTTCAGGCAAGGGCCTGCAAAGCCCCGTACACGGGTTCGATTCCCGTCGCCGCCTCGACGGGCACCGAGCGACGCTCACGGTGGCGATACTCCCGGGCACTCGTGCCGCGCGCCGCTCACGCTGCGACGCCGACGTGGGTGACGCGCCCGTGCGTGCTCAGGCGGGATCGCCATCCGGGCGGAGCGTTCCGCGGGCGTGGTCGCGCAACCCATTGCGCGCGAAGTCGAACGTCCGCTGCGCGCGCAGGACCCGCTGCTGCAGCTCGGTGCGGTTGCGCCGGAGGCGGAGATACGAGTCGTGTTCGGGATCGGTCCACACGCGGTTCGTGCGGACGTCGACGAGCTGTGCGAGCGTGCGCTGGCACTGCGCAAGCTCGTCGAGGGAGGTCGCGAGCGTCGTGCCGGCGCGCTCGAGCGCCTCCTGGTAATCGGCGGATTGCGCCCGTCCGCGCACTCGCGGAGTCGGCTCGGCGTCAGTGCGTGGCATGCGCGGCGTGACTGGTGGGCACCACGACGAGAGGGATGCCGGTGAGGCGCTCGAGGCGGTGCTCGACGTTGCCGGCAAAGAGCTCTCGGAACGCACCGTGCGGCGTGGCCCCGATGACGATCATGTCGGCGCGCGTGCGCCGGGCCAGGGATGCCAGGCTCTGCGCGGGATCGCCGATCTCGACACGGAGGTCGACCCGCACGCCTCGCTCGCGAAGCGGCGCGACCACGTCGAGCTCGGTCCTGTGCCGCGCGGCGCGCAGGTAGGTGTTGCCGTCGAGCTGCGCCCCGGCCACGAGCCACACCTCGCTGCGATGCACCGCGTGCAACACCGTGACGCGGCAGTGCACCTCGCCGGCGAACTGCGCGGTCCATTCCACGAGATCCTGCGCATCGTCGGGGTCGTCGATGCCGACGATGATGCGATTCACGTCCGTTCCCTCCCTTCGGGGACGAGCTCGGTTCCCTCACCGCTGCCGTCGGGCGCCGCACCGGGGGCACCGGTTGCACCGGTTGCACCGGTTGCACCGGTTGCAGCAACTGGAGGCGCGTCGGGTGGACCGGGCGGCGGTGCGGGGGCTGCAGTCGTGGCGCCGGGTTGGGCGTCGGGGGCCGCGCCCCGGCCCGGCACCACGTCGGCCCGCTGGTAGGCGGTCACCGACGACGGGCCCATCGCGAGGTTGGCGACAACGGCCGCGAGCAGGCCCGGCACCACGAAACCCGGCCTCCCGGTGGCCTCGGCGACGAACGTGATCGCGGCGAGCGGCACGCGGTAGCCGGCGCCCAGGAACGCGGCCACGCCCACCACCGTGAACAGCGACGTGTCGAGCGCGTGGATGCCGCCGCCGACGAGACGGCCGGTGAGCGCGCCCGCCACCACGAGCGGAATGAACAAGCCGCCGACACCACCGCCGGCGACGGTCGCCGACGTGGCGGCGATCCGCAGCACGAGGATGGCACCGATCACCCACAGGCTGCGGCCCGGATCGAGTGCCCACCGGATCGTGTCGTAGCCCGGGCCGGTCGTGAGGTTCAGGCCGCCGCTCAGCCGGGCGAGCACGAAGATGCCGGCGAGCGTCGCGCCGGTCGCGGTGATGCGCACGAACGGATGGATCGTGCCGCTGATCTGCTTCGCGGTGCGCAGCATCCACGCGAACATCCGAGCGCCGATGCCGGCGAAGACGCCGAGCACGAGCGCGGCGGCGAGATCCTTGAGCGAGAATGGAGGCGTGCCGCGCACCGCGAGCAGCGGCTCGGTGCCGTGGATCGCGACGAACGCCAGATAGCTGGTCGCCGACGCGACGAGCGTGGGAGCGAGCATGCGCCGCGCGAAATCCTCCTGGTACGGCACTTCGAGGCCGAACACGGCGCCGGTTGCCGGTGCCTTGAAGATCGCCGCGACCCCGGCGCCCGCGCCGGCGACGAGCAGGACCCGGTGGTTGCGGGCCGAGAACAGGCGCGGGAAGCGCCGCTGCAGGATCTGGCCGATGCTCGCGCCAAGGTAGAGCGACGGGCCCTCGAGGCCCATCGGGCCACCGCTCGCGAGCGTGGCGATGCCGGCGGCCATGCGGGCGATGAGAGGTCGCAACCGAAGCTCGTGCGTCCGGTCGTGGAACGCATGCAGATACTCGTCGGCCGTCGCGGGCGACGAGCCCTTGCCCACCCATCGGAGCAACATCCATGCGACGGTGAGGCCGGCGGTGGGCAGGATCGCCACGAACCACAGCGGCGCAGTGCTCAACCGGTCGACCGAGCTCGTCACCGCGCTGTCGAATCCTGCGACACCCAGTCCGGTGAGGGCACCGACGACGGCGGCGAGGAGCACGACCTCCTTGGACTGGCGCGCGAGCGCGCGCAGCTCGTCGCGTCGCGCCGCGAACCGCCGGCCACCGGTGATCGACGCGAGCTTCACGCCGTCCAACCCAGCTTCCAGGCGTCGTCCGGGAGCTCGCCCGCCGCCCCGGCGAACTGGTCGAACGCGCCCACGAGGGCCTGCTGCGTGTCGTGGTCGAGGCGGTCGACGATCCGGCGCATCTCGCGGGTGCGGCGGGCCGTGACCGACCGGACGAGCGCTCGTCCGTCGGCGCTCAACGTCACGGTGACCTCGCGGCGGCTGCCCTCGGCATTCGAGCGCGTGATCAGGCCCTTGGAGAAGAGCCGGTCGCACAGGCGTGTGGCCGACGAGGGATGGATCCCGAGTGCTTCGGCGAGCGCACCCACGTTGTGGTCGCCACGCGAGCTGAGCAGGACGAGAGCGCGGTATTGCGGCAGCGTGACGTCGGCCTCGGCGGCAGCGAGCGAGCGCGCCGCGACGGCGACGAGCGCTCGCGATGCAACCATCGCGGCCTCGACTGCCGTCTCACTCCCGTTGCCTGGCGTTCCGGGTGCATTGCCCCGGGTTCTCGGGCTCGGTGCTCTGGCCACGTGTGCAGTGTAGCAACTATTGCCATAGGCCAATGGTCATCCGCGACCACGTGCGGTGGCGGCCCGCGCCGCCGGCGGGGTTCGATCGCGCGCTGTGCGGCGACGACGCGGAGCGCCTGCGAGCGACGACCAGAGCCGCGCCGCGCCGCTGCTCAGCGGCGTACGCGCGACTCCAGGATCTTCATCGCGTCGATGATGTGGCCGACGGTGGCGCGCGTGGGATCCATGCCTTCCGGCAGCATCCCGTGTTTGGCAAGGCGCTTCATGATCAGCGCTGTCGCGCCCGCTTCCTTGTAGCGCGCGAGCGCATGGAACCAGTCGATGTCGGCAGCCGGCGTTCCGGCGGCGCGTTCGTACTCGTCGAGCAGCTCACGTGCGGTCGGCATGCCGCTCTCGACCGGTTCCTGCACCGCGGCGTGTTCCGCCTCGTCGGTGAAGAACAGGAACCACGCGAGGTCGTTGCGCGGGTCGGAACGGGCCCAGATCTCCCAGTCGATGATCGCGTGTACCTGCCCGTCGCTGCAGAGCATGTTGCCGAGGCGGTAGTCGCCGTGCACGATCACGGCGGGACGGCCCGCGGGCATCGTGTCGTGCAGCGCGGCGGCGCACTCGTGGTAGCCCGCGCGGATCGAATCGTCAACGGTGTCGAGCGCGCGCGTCCACCGTTCGATCTCGTCGGCGAGCGTCACCTCGGCGTCACGGTCGCCGCCCGGCGGGTCGAGGCCGGGAAGTGTGGAAGCCGGCGCCGCGTGCAGCGCCGCGAGCATGCGCGCGGCCGCGAACGCGCGCGCCCGTACCTCGGGGCGCGGTCGCAGCTCCTTCGCCGCTTCGAGGATCGGCTCGTAGCACTCGCCGGGCAGGAAGCTCGTGACGATGAACGGCGGGATCTCGGGCGGGGTGCCGTCGTCGGTGAACAGCAGCTCGGGCACGCGCACGCCCGGGACGGCGCCGAGCGCCGCGATGACGCGCCCCTGGCGCAGCATGTCGCGATTGCGCACGGGCGCAAGCCCCGGCGGCGCGATCTTCACCACGGTGCGCTCGTACACCGACGGGACGCTCCGCCAGCGCGCCTCGTACACGACCGAGGAGTTGCCACCCGGCAGGACCGCGAGATGTTCGAGCGTGGCGCCACGGTGCCACGACTCGGCGTTGCGCGCGAGGCGAGCGCGGAGATCTTCTTCGTCGAGTGGAGTTGCCGGCATCAGGGAATGAGTACCACGCGCCCGGTCGCCCTGCGGCTCTCGATGTATTCGTGCGCCGCCGCGGCCTCGGCGAGCGGGAACGTGCGGTCGACGATCACACGCAACGCGCCCGACGCGACCTCGTCGACGAGCCCGGCGATCATCGCCTGCGCACGCGGTGTGAAGATCTCCGCGCCGAGGAACACGCCGGTGAGCGAATGGTTGCCCGCGCTCAGCAGCCCGATGTCGAACGGTTGCGGGTCGCGTCCGGCGCTGCCGACCGAGATGCACCGGCCCCGGTAGCGGAGGCAGCCGATGCTCCCGCGCAGCACCGCACCGCCCACCGAGTCGACCACGAGATCGACGCCGGCGCCGCCGGTGAGCTGCCGCACCCGCGCCACCCAGTCGTTGCGCGTGTAGTCGATGCCGTGGTCCATACCGAGCTCGACGAGCTTGGCGAGGCGCTCGTCGCTCGATGCGGTGGCGAGCACGGTTGCACCCGCACGTTTGGCGAGCTGGATCGCGGCGATGCCCACGCCGCCCGCACCCGCCTGGATCAGCACCGTCTCGCCCGGTTGCAGATGGCCGAACTCGAACAGGCAGTCGTGCGCGGTGCCGAACGCGACCGGCACGCACGCGCACGCCACAAGATCGGCACCGTCGGGGATCACCCACGTGAGTGCTGCGGGCACCGCGACGACCGCGGCGTGCGAGCCCCACAGCATGGTGGCGACCACCCGTTGACCGATCATTCGGTCGGTGACGTCGTCACCGACCGAACGGATCGTTCCCGCACACTGGTATCCGACGATGTGCGGCACCGACGGCATCTCCCCGCCGGCCCGGTTCAGAGTGTCGCCGCCCTCGATGCTGATCGCCTCGACGTCGATGACGACGTCAGAAGATCCGCCAGTTGGCGAGGGCGTGTCCTCGTACCGCAGGACTGACGGTGGACCGGTCTCGTAGTACACCGCCGCCTTCATTGCTCCACCCCTGCTCACCTGCGCTCGTGCCCGGACGGGTTGTGGCGGCGAGCATACGGCCCTGGTCGGCCGTGGCCAGCTGGACCTTCAGCGACGCGTCGACCTTCGTCGCGTCGTGCGTCCAGCTCGCCCACACCGGTCGCATGTACCGGCTCGGCTCACCCCTTCAAGTGGCGCCGATGTGGCTGGGTGCGGCCGTGACACCGAGTGCCGCCTTCACCGCCGCGGGCAGCGCGGCCGGTGCCGAGAGCTGCGACGCGATCGCCGGTTGCACCGAGTAGTCGCCGTGGTCGGGGTCGGTGAAGATCGACTGCAACGCCATGCCGTCGGTCGAGGTGCTCGCCCGCTCGCGGCCGGAGGCCTTGTGGAAGTCGGCGAGGGTCAGGTAGTGACCGGGCTTGGCCAGCGTCGCCTGCGTCGAGAACTCGAACTTCGGGTTCAGCGTGTTCGTGCGACCCCAGTCGTTGTGGTCGTCGGCCGACACCATCTGGGTGAGCGTCAGGTGCTTCGGCTTCGAGATGTCCATGTTGTAGAAGACGTACCGCTGCGAGCTCGGTCCGGCCTCGGAGATGTTGTTCGCGATGCGAACGTTCTTCGTGTCCTCGGTGGCCACGTTGGTGCTGTCGTGCCGCGGGTCCTCGTAGACGCCGATCTGCGCCCAGCCGTTGTCGACGATGGTGTTGTTCCACACCTCGACATTGTTGGAGCCCGAGATCTTCAAGCCGTCGCGGGCATTCTCGGCGATGACGTTGCCGGCGACGATCGACTGCGCCGAGATCTCGACGGTGAGGCCGTGACCCGCATTGTGCGTGACCGCGTTGTTCACGATGGTCTGGCCGTGCGACTGGCAGTCGAACCACAGACCGTTGCTCCAGTTGTCGTGGAAGTCGTTGCCGCGCATCACCGTGTTGGCCACGCCCGTGAGCTTCACGCCGCCAACCTGTGCGTACGGCGACGGGGTGATGTCCCAGCGCTCGTAGTTCGAGTACGCGACCTCGTTGTTCTCGAAGTCGAGGCCGCCGACCTTGTTGCCGGTGACGCCGTTCATGCCGTTGTCGAGGAACTTGCTGTGGGTCACGACGGTGCTCGAGCCGTAGATGCCGAGGGCTCGCGACGCGCTCCAAGCGAACGTGTCGGAGTCGAGCGTGACGTTGCCGGCGCTCACCATGGCAGCGACGTTCGTGCCCTTCTGGTACACGGTGGCCCAGTGCTCGAAGCCGAGGCCGCGGATCGTCGTGCCGGCGGCGCTCCCACCGATCGTGAACGCGCTGGGCAGCACCGTCACCTCGACGGTGTGGCCGGTCGGGTCGTCGTGCAGCACGATGTGGCCCGCGCCGCGGTCCACGTAGAACGTGCCCGGGCCCATCGCCCCGACGCTGGTCACCTGCGCGAGCGGCGCGCCGTCGACGAAGACCTGCTCGGGAAGGCCTGCCGCCGGGTACGCGGCGGCGAGGGCCGGCGCCGGGTAGCAGGTGTCGCACATGCTCGTAGTGAACGGTGTCGTCCACGCGGTGCCGCTCTGGGTGAACGCGCTCGCGACGACCGAGCCCTTCACCCACGGCTGCTCGTGCGGGTAGGCCTGGATGGTCACCTTGCGCCGGATGGCTCCGAGCGACTCGCGGTAGACGCCGCCGCGGACCACGATCGTCCCCCCGGCCGGGGTCGCCGCGATCGTCTTGTGGATCGTGGCGTACGGTGCGGCCAGCGTGCCCGGGTTTGTGTCGCTGCCGGTGCTGGCCACGTAGCGCGCGCCGGCCGGGATCGGGAAGCTCGTGTCGGCGACGGACTCGACCGCGTAGGCCCCGGTAGGACCGTTCGTGGCCGCGTGTGACGGCTGCTGACCGGCGAGGCCGACGACGGCCGCCGACGCGGCCGCGAGCGCGGTGGCGCCGCCGGCGAGGCGGCGGGCGCGCGACCGGGCGCGCGACCGGGCGCGACCGTGGCGCGAAGTGGTCGAGGATGCGGAGCAGGGCGGGGCGGAAGTTGGACGGTGGAGCATGGTGGCTGGCTTCTCCGTGGCTGGGCGGTGCTGCGTCCCGCGGCGCTATGCACCTTTGATGGGGTTTTGCGAATGTTGTGTATCGACGACGGCACAACGGACGTTGAGCGGGTGTTGGGTTTCTTGGTACTTCGCTAACAGTGGTCGTGCCATTACTCCCGGTGGCAGCAGGCGAAGGTCCCGCCCCGGACCGGCATCGGACCCGGTCAGGCGGCTGGAGCGGGGCTCCGGCACGGTCAGGTCCCCGCCCCGGCGCCGGCCGCCGGAGCCAGCCGGCGCCGCAATGCCAACTTGTCGACCTTGCCCGTGGCGTTGCGGGGGAGGGCATCGAGCACCACGACCCGGCGCGGGATCTTGTAGCCCGCGAGCGCGGCCCGGCAGCGGGCGACAAGCGCGTCCTCGTCGATCGCGACCCCGCGAGCCGCCACGACGACGGCCGTCACCCGCTCGCCCCAGCGCTCGTCGGGCACCCCCACCACGGCGGCCTCCGCCACCATCGGATCATCGTGCAGCACCGCCTCGACCTCGCGCGACGCGACGTTCTCGCCGCCGGTCACGATCACGTCCTTCTTGCGGTCGACCACGGTGAGATAGCCGCGCTCGTCGAGGCGGCCGAGATCGCCCGTGTGCAGCCAACCGTCGACGACGGCCAGCGCGGTCGCGCCGGGATCCTCGAGGTAGCCGGCCATGACCTGCGGACCCCGGACCGCGATCTCGCCCACAGCTCCGGAAGCGAGCTCGCCCCCGCGGGCGTCGACGATTCGCAGGTCGACGAGCGAGGTCGGCCGGCCCGCACTGCGCAGGATCGCGGGATCGTCGAGCCCCCGCACGTGGTCGCGGGCGTCGAGGTAGGCGCAGTTGCCCGAGAGCTCGGTCATGCCGTAGCCCTGCGAGAAGCCGCAACCGAGCAGCGACATCGCGCGGCGCAACAACGGCTCGGCGATCGGCGCGGACCCGTAGGCGAGCAGGCGCAGGCAGCCCAGGTCGTGCCGGCGGGCCGCGCCGTCGTCGAGCAGCGCGGCGATCATTGTGGGCGCGAGCGACGCGACGGTGACCCGGTGGCGCTCGATCAGCTCGGCGGTGCGACGCGGTTCGAATCGCCGCGTGACCACCACCGTGCCCCCGTGCAGGTGTTGGACGAGCACGTTGTAGGCCGCCACGTGGCAGAGCGGGAAGGCGAGGAGGTACACGTCGCCGGCGGCGACCGGACGCGCCTCGGCGCAGCCGCGTGCCGCGGCGAGGAGCGACGCGTGCGTGAGCATGGCCAGCTTCGGCGTGCCCGTCGTCCCGCTCGTGGGGACGATCCAGCACGGGTCGGAGTCGCTCAGCGCGGTCGTGCCGGCGCCTCGCTCCCCCTCGGGGGTGGGTTCGCCGCCGGCTGGGCTCGCGGTCTCGAACGCCAGGAGCTCCACGTCGGGCGGGCACTCGGGTGCGAGCCGTTCGAGGAGCGCGGGATCGCCCACGACCAGCGAGCAGCCGCTGCGGGCGAGCAGCCCGGCCCAGGAGCGGGGATGGTCGCGCACGTTGAGCAGCAGGGCCGGTGACCCCGCCTCCGGCGCGCCGTACAGCCAGGTCACGTACTCGGCGGAGTTCAGGGCGAGGACCGCGACGACGGCGCCCGGAGCCCGGCGCGCCCGCACGGCGCGCGCGCGACCGAGTGCCGCGGCGTGCGCGAGATCCCCGAACGACAGGGCGCGCTCGTCGTCGATGATCGCCACGGCCCGCGCGTCCGCCCACGCGAGCAGCTCGTGGAGTCCCGTCCCAGCCACCACTGCGAGTGAGCGTAACGACGAGTTGTGCAGTCGTTGGGCGTCTTGGCGGAGCGAGCGAACGACCTTTTCCGAATCGTTGCAATCGCGACGGCCACCTCCGATACCACTGCGTCCCGCTTTGTTCCATTCGTGGCGTGCTGCGACCACGCGCGGTCGTGGTACGGCGACGGAGCGGCGAGTACGTTCCACACCATGCGGCCCTGGTCGAACATTCGCACCCGCGTGCTCCTCGTGCCGGTGGTGCCCGCGATCGCGCTGGCCGTGATCGTCGGGTTCGACCTGCACCGTGGCGCCGGCGTGGTCGCAGCTGCGGTGGTCGCGGTCGTGGTCGCGTTCGCGATCGCGATCGCCGTCTCGCACGGCATCACCCGCCCGTTGCGGGACCTCGCGGCGATTGTGGCCGATACCCGCGATCTGCGTGTCGCCGATGGCAGCGCGCCGCCCGACGACGACGTGCTCCCGGCGCGCTACACGCACAGCGCGCCGCCGCTCGCCGACCTCGCACTCGCGATCGCCGAAGGCCGCCGGCACGCGGCCGAGGTCGTCGTGGAACAGCGCGCCGAACGTCGTTCCGTCACCGATCTCGTCGCGCACCTCGCGTTACGCAACGAGCGGCTGCTCGGCGCCGCGCTGGATGCGCTCGCGGAGATCAGCCGGCGCGATCACGAGCCGTCCACGGCCGCGGCGATCGCGCGGGTGCACCGCACGGTGGCGCGCGTCGACCGTGCCACTGCGAGCGCGCTCGTGCTGATCGGTGAGGGCGGTCGGGTCGCGTCGTATCCCGCGTCGGTCACGGACGCGGTGTGGGCTGCCGCGCTCGCGATCGAGTCGTCCGACCGCGTCGATGCAGCATCGTTGCCCGACGCAACGTTGCACGCCGACGTCGTCGGCGACGTCACGCACCTGCTCGCCGAGCTCATCGACAATTCCGTCGCCGCGTCCCCGCCGCCGGCGCGCGTCACGGTGCTCGGGGCGGCCGATGCCGGTGGTGGTTACGAGATCACGGTGATGGACTCCGGCCCGGGTATGTCGCCCGACGATCTCGACGTGGCCAACGCCCGCGTGCGCAAGCTCCAGCTGCTGCATCGGGTACCCGCCCGCCACGTGGGCCTCGATGTGGTGGGCCGCCTCGCGCGGCGCCACAACATCGTCGTGCGCCTCGGCGAGTCGGCCGAAGGCGGTGTGGTCGTGCGGGTGCTGCTCCCGCCTTCGTTGCTGACCGCGCCCGCGGTGCCGGCTCCCGAGCCGGAGCGCGCGCCCGAGCGCGCGCCGCAGCGGCTCCCCGACGCGCAGCCGACGTGGGTGCACTCGGCGGGCGACGAGGCGGCGCAGCCGCTCGCCGCACCGTCACCGGTCGAGGCGTGGCATGTCGACGCCGCCCCGGCCGTCGCCGGCGCGCCGGCGCCCGTCGCCACTGCGGCACCGCAACCGGCGATGCCCGTCGCGCCAGTGCAAGTCGCGTCCCGAGCCGAGGTGCAGCCCGAGGTGGTGCCGCCGGCTGCGCCCGCGCCCGTAGCTGCGCCCGAGCCGATTGCGTGGTCGATCGATCTCACCGCGATGGAGCATCGTGACGGTGCGTCACCCGACGAGATGCTCCCGCACCGCTCGCAACGCAAGTGGGCCGCGGCGATCGCAGCGAGCGCGGCGGTAGCCCGAACGGCGCGCTGCCGCGGCCGCGCGCGCTGTGTGCCGGCAGGTGTACCGTCGCGCGGCTCCTCGAAGCGGGGAAAAGGCATGGGCTACACGCGCATCGACGTGACACCGTTGACGAACGTGCTCGGTGCGGTGGTGCACGGTCCCGACCTTCGCGAAGCACTCGACGAGGAAACCGTAGGGGAGTTGCGAGCGGCGTGGCACGAGCACAAGGTGCTGTTCCTCCCGGCGCAACCGATCGACCGCGAGCAACACAAGCGCTTCGCGAGCTACTTCGGCGAGGTGTTCCGGCACCCGTACTTGAAGGACGTTGCCTCCGATCCCGACGTCGTCACGCTGTACAGCGGTGGTGAGACGCAGAGTCGCTACCTCGCGAGCGGCTGGCACACCGATGTCACGTTCGCGCCGCAGCCGCCGATGGGGTCGATCATCCGCGCGATCGAGGTACCGCCGTACGGCGGCGACACGATGTGGATCGATCTCGAGGCTGCCTTCAGCGGCTTGTCCCCGGCGATGCAGCAGTTTCTGTCGACGCTGCGCGCCACGCACGCCGCGCCACCGCGCCGCGTTCATCCGTGGTGACACCAGCGGGGAGGTCATCCAAAGCTCGCACCCGGTCGTGCGCACGCATCCGGTGACCGGCCGCCGATGCCTCTTCGTGAACCCCGGCTTCACCCGGTCGATCGAAGGCCTCACGCGCCGCGGAGTCGAGCGCGTTGCTCGACTTCCTCCACGCGCACTGCCAGCACCCCGATCACCAGGTGCGCTACCACTGGGAAGCGGGCACGATCGGCATGTGGGACAACTGCTGCACCCAACACCGAGTCGCGGCCGACAACGTCGACGCGCTGCGCAAGATGGAACGGGTCACCCTGCAGGGCGACACGCCGGCCTGAGGCGTACCGGGTGCGGGAGATCGATTGCGGTGTCAGCCAACGTCGGCCAGGTGTCGCCGGGCCGACGACGTGCGCGTTCTGGCGCATCCCAGAATCGACCCTTTGAGGATGGTCGGTTGGTGTCTCACCCGTGGTGCGAAGGTGCATCAGGCGCGTGCCACATTGCTGGCCACAACGATCGCGACGCAGGCCACGACGGCGAGGATGCCGAGGGGCAGTGCCGCTCGTGCAGACCGAGTCGTCGCTGCTTGAGCGCGCGTTTGGCGGCCGAGGACGGCGCCGGCTGCGCCGATGATCACGGGGAGCCCGCTCCAGAACGCGAGCGGGACGAGAGCGACCGCGACCAGGCTGTGGGTCAACGCCCATCGTGTGGCCGTCCCCCGGTGTTCGGCGATGGCGCGAAGCCCGTTGGGCACGAGGCGGGCAAACACTGCGACGGTGACGACCGCGGCGATGACGATGAGAAACGGCACTGCGGATTTCTGGTCGGCGTTGGGCTGTGGATCGCCATAGGCGGCGTAGACGTCGAGAGTCGCGGCCGCGGCGAACGCGATCGCGCCGGTCTTCCATGCGATTGATCGCGGAGCGGTGAGGTGGTGTGCAGCTGCGGTAAAGGGCGGGGTGGCGGTCATGTCTGGTTCTCCTTCTCGATCGAGTGAACGTGGGTGGAGTTCAGTCGTTGACGCCTGGGAGCCCGCAGTAGGTGTCGATGCGGACGCTGGCTTGGTGATAGGCGTCGGTTTCGAAATCGCTCGGGTCGCCTTGGGCGGCCTTGTCGAGTCCTGCGATCAGAGTGGCGGCGGCGTCGTGGAGGTC
This sequence comes from uncultured Actinomycetes bacterium, assembly GCA_963716525.1. Taxonomy (GTDB): domain Bacteria; phylum Actinomycetota; class Acidimicrobiia; order IMCC26256; family PALSA-610; genus JBBREP01. Next base: position 3,897,407 of record OY970315.1, on the reverse strand, counting down.
GCTGGGGGTCAGTTGCAGCTCGCGTGCAGCGCGGTCGCGCACGTCGTTGGCCGCCGACTTCAGCGCGAGCCCGAGGGCCTGGTGGTCCGAGGGGTCGGCGCTTCCGAAGGCCTGTCCGAAGCGGTTCTCGATCTGCTGCTCGAGTTGGCAGAACTCGCTGTCGGCCGGCGCAACGGAGGAGACAGAGGACGGGCTGGTTGACGCGACGGCCTTCGTCCCCGAACTACCGCACGCGCCGAACAGCCCCATCGCCGCCGTAGTCGCGGCCGCGAGCCCGAGAGTGGCGAGACGGATGCGTTGGGATTGCGGACGATTGGTGGTCATGCTGCCTCCTCGATCGGTGGTTGTGTTCACCTCTCGGACGGTACGAATGACGGAGTTCCAGGTCATCGGCCCACGGTCGACGAGAAGTCGGCTTCCGGTCGAAGAACAGGGTTCGGTGATTCATCCCGTGGAACGATCGAGTACCGCCCCGAGACCGATCCGGCACGAGCGAAGCCAGCGTTACTGTCGAGCAATGGCTGGCGTGGACTCCCGGGCACGGGGACGGAGCAGGCTTGACCGGGTGGTCCTCCTCGACATCGCGCCGCTGGTCGTGCTCGTGGGGATCGGGCTTGCCGAAGCGCTCGGCGCGACCGCAGATGTCGGCGTCCACGTCGCCGGCGGGCTCTTGCAGACCGCGGCGGTCGGCGGCCGACGACGCTGGCCCCTGCCTGCCTTACTGGTGTCGCTGGCCGGCATCTTGATCGAGTCGATCTGGGCGGTCCCGTTCAATGGCCTGGCCGGGCTGTTGGCGGTGATGCTGTTGACCTATTCAGTGCCCCGCCACGCGCCGCGCCAGCAGTGGTGGCCGGCGGTCGTCGTGCTGGGCGTCGGCACCTTCGCCCGGTTTGCTGCGTCGGCGGACCATCCGCTCGGAGACGTGTTCTTCTCGGTGGTCTTGTTCGGGGCCGCGTGGGCGGGCGGCGCGGCACTGCGCAACCGCCACGAACGGCTGGTTGCCCTCGAGCGCGAAGTCGAGCTGGCCGACCAGCGCCGTTACGAGGAAGAGGCCGCCATCGTGGCCGACGAACGTCGGCGAATCGCTCGCGACCTCCACGACGTCGTCGGCCACGCGCTCAGCGCCATCTCGCTCACCGCCGGCGCCGCCGAGCAACAAGCGCCTCACGACAGCGAGTTGCGCGCCTCGCTCGTCCTGATTCGAACGGTCAGCCAGGACGCCGTCGCGGAGATGCGCCGGCTGGTCGGGCTCCTGCGCACGTCGACCGACCCCGTCGAACTGGCGCCACAACCTCGTCTCGATCGTCTGCAAGGACTGATCGACAACAGCCGCGCCGCCGGACTCGAGGTCGACCTCGTCACCGAAGGCGCACCCGTCGACCTACCGCCGGGCATGCAGATCGCGGCCTACCGCGTCGTACAGGAGGGTCTCACCAACATCGCCAAACACGCCGGGCGAGGAACGCCCGCGAGCGTCGCGCTGCGCTGGCAACGCGGCCACCTCGACATTCACGTCGACGACCAGGGACCCGGGCCCGACCCCGCGAGCCGGCCCGGCCACGGACTGGTCGGGCTTCGGGAGCGGCTCGCGATGTACAACGGCGTCCTCGAAGCCGGCGGTAGTCGCGGCGGCGGCTACCGCCTCCACGCCAGGCTGCCCGTCCCGTGACCGAGCCCGCCACGGTGCTCATCGCCGACGACGAAGCCATCGTCCGCCAAGGCCTGCGCATGATCCTCAACAGTGCCGACGACATCACCGTTGTCGGCGAGGCGGCCAACGGCCGCGACGCCGTCAGCCTCGTTCACGACCTCCACCCCGACGTGGTGCTGATGGACATCCGCATGCCCGAACTCGACGGCATCGAGGCGACCAGACGCATTGCCGACCGCAACACCCGAGTCCTGATTCTGACCACCTTCGACCTCGACGAGAACCTCTACCTCGCCACCAAAGCCGGAGCAATCGGATTCCTGCTCAAGACATCCTCGCCCGACGATCTCGTACGCGGCGTTCGACTCGCGGCCGCCGGTGAGACACTCGTCGAGCCCGCCATCGTGCGTCGCCTGGTCGCCGACTTTGTCAGCCGACCTCTGGGGCCCCACGGCCTCACCGAAGAGCTGGCTCGACTCTCGGGGCGAGAAGCGGACGTACTCCGCCTCGTCGCCGCAGGGCTCACGAACGCCGCGATCGCGAGCCAGCTCTACCTGAGCGAAGCGACCATCAAGAGCCACGTCAGCAACATCCTGTCCAAGCTAGGACTCAGAGACCGAGTCGAAGCCGTCGTCTATGCCTACGAGACCGGCTTCGTTCACCCCGGCGAAGCGAACCCTTAGCGTTCGCGCGACCTGCTCGAACAGCGCACGCGTTCCGTGCCTGCCCCGGACAGCCGGTTTGCGGGTCGTCCCGTGGTCCGCTGACCGGCTTCCGTCGGTGCTGCGAGGCAGTGTTCAATCCAGCACTTCGGCGACGACCACCGAGATGTTGTCGCGACCGCCGGCGGCGAGGGCCTGACCGATCGTGGCGTGGGCGACTGCATCGAGGTCCCGTTCCGCGACGAGGGATGCTCGAAGGTCGTCGTCGGTCACTTCGCGCCAGAGGCCGTCGCTGCACAGCAAGAGACGGTCGCCGACGGTGACGGTGTGGACTGCGCCATCGACGTCGACGCTCGGGCCGACGCCGAGTGCCCGAGTGAGGATCGCGTGTTCCGGATGATCGACCGCTTCCTCGGCCCGCAACGTTCCCTGGCGAACCAGTTCGGCGGTGAGCGAGTGGTCGGCGGTCAGCTGCTCGAGCCGGCGGTCCCGCAATCGATATGCGCGGCTGTCTCCGACGTTGACCACCGCGAGCTCACCGGCTCCGGTGAGGCCGACCGCACACAGTGTCGTCCCCATCCCCTCCAGCGCTTCATCGTCGCGTGCCCGTTCGAAAACAGCTGCGTTCGAGGCCCGGGCTCCCGCCGCGAGCTCGTCGAGCGAACTGCCGGAAAACGCGGCCTCGACGATCGCGACTGCGGTGCTTGCCGCGATGTCGCCACCTGGAGGACCGCCCATCCCGTCGGCGACGGCAAGGAGCCGCTCCGTCCCGACGACCCGATCTTCGTTCCGTTCTCTGACCCGACCAACATCGGTGTACGCGACTGCATTGAGATACATCGACTTCTCCAGTCCGAACTCGAGAGCTGCGGTTGCGTCGGGCGTGTTGCCGACCGCGAGGAGATCTCGGGCCGCTCGAAGCGCGTCTCGCCGCTCGGCCCCCTGGAGTTCGAGGCGTCGTTCCCACTCGTCGAGCAGCGAGGCGGACGGGTCGCGCAGCACAATGCGGATCTCCTTGACTGGGAGGTCGGCCCGTCGTAGAGCCTGAATGACGCGGGCTTCGAGCAGCTGGCCCGGGGCGTAGTACCGGTAGCCCGACTCCTCGTCCACCGCCGCCGGCACGAGCAGGCCCACCGCTGCGTAGCTACGAAGGCGCCTCGGCGACAGGCCCGACCGCTCAGAGAACTCGCCGATCGGCATCAGATCATCCATCGATCCGAGCATGAGCTTTCACCCATGGGAAGAGTCAAGCCCGCCCGTCGCGTGCGTCCGGCGTGAACGGCTCATGGACGTCGCGACCGTTGGTGCAACAGCGTCCTAGCTCCGCAGCGTCACCCCGGTGAGCTCGCCTGTGTGCTCGCCGTGCTCCATGAACACCCGGCCGTTCACGACGGTGGCGTCGTACCCGCGCGTGCTGCACGTAGCGACCGGCGCCGAGCGGGAAGTCGTGCTCGAAGGAGGGGAGCGCGAGCGCGAGCGCGTCGACGTCGATCACGTTCACGTCGGCGTACATGCCCGGCGCGAGCACCCCGCGATCCACGATCCCGAACAGCGCAGCGGGATCGGACGTGAGCCGGCGCACCGCATCCTCGATCGTGAGCAGGCCACGATCGCGCACCCAGTTGGCCAGCAGCCACGTGGGCTGACCCGCGTCCATGATCAGGCCGACGTGCGCGCCGGAGTCGGCGAGGCCGAGCACGCAGTACGGCTTGGCGAGCATCCACTCGACCGCGTCGTCGCGCTGGTTCAGGAACGGGTAGCTGAACACCGCGCGACCGCGTGTCTCGCGCGAGATCTCCACGAAGGCTTCGGGCGCGTCGACGCCGCGACGGGCCGCGTGCGCGGCGAGCGAGTCGTCGGCCGTGAAGCGGTAGTTCGCCGGCTCCGACGCGATCACGTAGACGCCGTCCCAACCGGTACCGGCGAAGCTCGGTGCGGGCTGGGCCCGGGCGGCGGCGAGCAGCTCGGCGCGCCGGCCGTCGTCGTCGAGCACCGCGAGCTTGCCGGCGAGTGGAAGTCCGCTGAGCGCCTGCCACGGGGGCGTGCGATCGAAGAACGTGCGGGCGGCGAGACCGAAGAGCAGGGCAATGCCGCGCGGCGTGGTCTGCGGGCGGATGTCGCCTCCGGTCGCGGCCTCGCGCTCGCAGCACTCGAAGATGCGCCGGTAGAGCTCGGGCCCGAGGTCGGACTGGCCGATGCCGAACGTGACCGGGCGGCCGGTGCGGCGGCGCACCTCGGCCATCCAGCCCACCTCGATGGCCGTGTTCTCGTAGTGCTTCCCCGGGCGTTCGAAGCGCGGCGCGACTTCGTAGACGCCGCGCTGGTGGCGCCCCAGCACGTCGGCGATCGCGAACAACTCGCGCTCGTCGGCCCACGTACCCGGCACGAAACGCCCGTCGGGCACGCGGTGCAGCAGCGTGCGACTCGTCGAGAACCCGAGCGCGCCCGCCGCGATTCCCTCGTCGACCGCGTCGACCATCGCGGTGATCTCGTCGTCGGTGGCGGCGTCCTCGCTCATCGAGCGGTCGCCCATCACGTGGTGGCGGACCGCACAATGGCCGATCATCCCGCCCACGTTGATGCCCTTCGGCAACTGGTCGAGCGCACCCAGATAGTCGCCGTAGGTGCGCCAGTCCCACGCAAGCCCGTCGAGGATGCTCGCCGCGGGGATGTCCTCGACCGCCTCCATCAGCTCGGCGAGGTAGTTGCGCTCGCCGGGTGCGGCGGGCGCGAACGTCACGCCGCAGTTGCCGAGCACGGCCGACGTCACGCCGTGCCAGCACGACGACGAGCCGAGCGGATCCCAGTGGATCTGCGCGTCGAGGTGCGTGTGGATGTCGACGAATCCGGGGGTGACGGCGCGGCCGCCGGCGTCGAGCTCGCGCCGGCCCTTGGTCTCGACGGTGCCGACCTCGGTGACGCGGTCGCCGTCGATCGCCACGTCGGCGCGCCGGCCGGCCGCGCCGGTTCCGTCGACCACCGTGCCGTCGCGGATCACCAGATCGTGTGTCATGCGAGCATTCTTGCCGCAGGCGACCGCGTGTTGGACAGGCGACCCGGGCCCGAGTAAATTAGAACCCGTTCTAATTCTGCCCCTCGGGGCGCGAACCGCAGGTGAGCGGGGGTGGAGTCACATGGAGTTCGGGCTGTTCATGGGCGGGTACGTGCCGGAGGCACTGCGGCGCGCCGACCCCGACGCCGAGCACACGCGCCTGCTGAGCGAGGTGGCGCTGGCCGAGGTGGGCGACCGCCACAACTGGAAGTACTCCTGGTGGACCGAGCACCACTTCCTCTGGGAGTACTCGCACATCTCCGCCAACGAGGTGATCATGCCGTTCGTGCTCGCGCGCACCCAGCGCATGCACGTGGGTTCGGGGATCATCAACATCACGCCACCGGTCAACCATCCGGCCCGTGTGGCCGAGCGCGTCGCGATGCTCGACCATCTCTCCGAGGGCCGCTTCGAGTTCGGCACCGGTCGCGGCTCGTCGAGCATCGAACAGCGCGGCTTCGGCATCGACGAGCCCGACGACACCAAGGCGATGTTCGACGAGGTGATCGGCGAGTTCAAGCACATGTGGCGCGACGGCCTCTACTCGCACACCGCGCCGAGCTGGTCGCTGCCCGAGCGCAATGTGCTCCCCAAGCCGTGGGCGAAACCCCACCCGCCGATGTGGGTCGCCGCGGGCAATCCGTCGACGTTCGAGAAGGCGGCGCGTATGGGCCTCGGCGTGCTGTGCTTCACCGGTGGTTCGCCCGAGAAGATGCGCCCGCTCATCGAGATCTACAAGGAGCGCATCGCCGACGCCGAGCCGGTCGGCGAGTACGTGAACGACAACATCGCCGTCACCACGAGCTTCATGTGCCTCGAGGACGGCGACGAGGCGATCGACTGGGTCACCCGGTCGGGAAGCGGGCGCCAGCAGTCGCTCGTGTTCCGCTACCTCGACACGTTCCCGAAGCCGGCCTGGGTACCCGAGTGGCCGGCGCAGATGCCCGATCCCACCCGTGACCAGATCCTCGCCGGCCGCGAGACTGGGGCGAGCATCGTCGGTACGCCGGCCGAGTGCACCGAGGCGCTGAAGAAGTGGGCCGCCGTCGGCGTCGACCAGCTGATCATGGGGCCGTCGGGCACCGTCTACCCGCATGAGGTCGTTGCGCACTCCGTCGCGCTGTTCGGTGACGAGGTCATCCCGCAGTACGACACCGATCCGGAGCACAGCACGAGCCGCTACCGGCGCCTCGCGTCCGGAGCCGTTGCAGCTGGGCCCGTGGCGCCCGCCGCCGCGCCGGTCGCGGCGCGGTAGGTCCGCGGGCTCATCGAGGCGGCGGCGCGCCCGGCCGACACGACGGTGTGGGGACCTCGTGGGTGGAATGGCGGGATGAGCGCGAGCAGGCGGCGCGCGACGCCGCGGTCATGCGGCGCCACGGGCTCGACGTGCGCGAGCGGCTACGCGACGCGATGGCGCGCGGTGACCGCATCTGGTTGCAGTCGGCGGCGACGCGGTGCACGGGTGAGGTGATCGAGGTCGACGACGACCTCGTGTCACTGCGCACCGCTGGCTCGCGGATCGATGTGCGGATCGATGCGGTGCCGCAACTTTCGTTCGGGCTCGTCGAGATGGCCGCGGGTGCAGGGCGCACCCCGCCGCTGCGGAGCGGCGGCTTCCGCGGCCGGCTCCTTGCTGCGGAGGACAGCGGCGCGCAGTACGTGGTGCAGGTGCGCGACGCCGGCGCGCTCGAGGGCCGCGTGCTGGTCGGCCGTGACCATGTGGACGTGGTGTCGAGCGACGGCACGACCACCACCGTGACCGTGGCCATGATCAGCTCCGTGACGCGATCAGCTCCTCGCTGACGTCCCAGAGCCGGCGGGCCGTCGCGTCGTCGCGTGCCTTGGCGCTCGCCTTGTGCGGCGCGCACCGGTACCAGTACTGGCCGGTGACGCCGTCGACCGCCGCATCGGACGCGAGGAAGATCGACGTGCGCGCGCCCTTCTCGGGGCTCACCGCGAACGGCCGCCCGAGCGGCATGATGATGCGGCCGAGCGGGTCGTCACGGCCGAAGTTGCTCGCGACGAAACCGGGGTGCAGGCAGTTCGCGGTAGCGCCGCTCCCGTCGAGGCGGCGGGCGAGCTCGCGCGTGAACAGCATGTTCGCGAGCTTGCTGCGGCCGTACGCGGTGAACGAGAAGTAGTGACGGCTCGACTGGAGATCGTCGAAGTCGAGACCGCCCGGCGGGAACCGGTGCGCGTCGGACGCCACGACCACGATGCGCGCGCCCGGTGTGGCGACGATGCGGTCGCGAAGCAGGCTCGTGAGCAGGAAGTGCCCGAGGTGGTTGACGCCGAAGGTCTGTTCGAAGCCGTCGGCCGTCTCGATGCGCGTGCGGGACACCGCGCCGGCGTTGTTGAGCAGCACGTCGATGCGGTCGAAGCGATCGGTCGCCTCCTTCGCGAAGCCCCGGATCGAGGCGAACGACGCGAGGTCGAGCGCCATGAGCTCGACCCGCGTGCTCCCGGAGCGGGTGGCGACGTCGTCGCGGGCCGCCGCGCCCTTGTCGGGATTGCGGCAGGCCATCACCACGTGCGCGCCGCCGCGGGCGAGGCCGACGGCGGCCTCGAGGCCGATGCCGGAGCTCGCGCCGGTGATGATCATCGTCTTGGGCGCGGAGTCAGTGGTCGCCATCGGTGTCCCCGCCGTCGTCGCGCGTGGCCGACGGCGATCGGTCGTGCCCGGGCTGGTTGCCGACCCATGCGATCAGCTCGTCGCGCAGGAAGCGGATCTCGCGCCCGCCGGGGAAGCGGTGCGCGGGGATACGACCTTCGCGCACCATGCGCCGGAGGTACTCGACGTGCACCTGGAGCAGCTCGGCGGCGAGCGCAGTGTCGAGAATCGGCGGCCAGTCGTCGCCGCGCCCGGGCCGGGGCCCTTCCTCCGGCGGTGCTCCCGCGCCGCCGCGACCACCGCGGCCGCCACTGGCGCCCCTCGGCTCGTTCTGCGTCTCGCTTGCCTTGTTCGCTGCTGCGCTCACGGGCCGGCGGCCTTCCCTCGCTGCTCGCCGGGATGCCCGCATCGCGGGCGGTCGGCGGACCCGAGCGTACCGCCGGGCTCGGACGGGGCCGCGGACCGCATGCGCGCACTGGCGCGTCTGGACACAATGTACCACACTCTGTTACACTCTGAGCCACCACCCGTCTGACCGCCGCGTTGACCGCCGCGTTGACCGCCGCGTTGACCGGCACGCACCTCGCCATGGCCGGCGCGGCGAGGGCTGGATTCGGCGCCGCCCGGCGCGCACACCGCGCGCACCTGCGCGAAACGTCACATCGCGAGCGAATCATCCGTGCGCTGCGAGAAGCGGGGGTTCACGATGGCCGCAGGGTCAATCACCGGTTGGCATCCGGAGGACAAGTGTGACTGTGGGGCGGTCGGGCGCGGTCCCGGCGCGGATTCGATGGTTCGGGCGGGTGTCCGGCGCGCACGTCGTGGTGGCGCTCGCCGGCCTGCTCGGTGGGGTGCTCACGCTCGCCGCGCTGCGCGCCGACTCGCGTGAGGTGCGCGTCCTCGTGGCCGCGCACGACCTCCGCGTCGGTGCGCCCTTCAGCCCGGCTGACGTACGCACCGCGGTGCTGCACGGCGACGGCACCGGGCTTGCGTCGCTGTTGCGCGCCGGAAGCGGCGCGCAACTCGCCGGCGCCATCGTCAATGCGCCGGTGCGGCGGGGCGATCCGTTGCGCGCATCGGATCTCGCGCGCGCCGCGGCACCGCGCCGCGCTCGGGCGGTCAGCTTTTCCGTCGACGCGGCCGACGCGGTTGCGGGCGCGATCGGCGCGGGCGACCGGATCGACGTGGTGGGCGTCGCGCACGACGGCACACAGGCCGGTTACGTGCTCGTCGATGCACCCGTGCTCGCAGCCGGCACCGAATCGAGCGCGAGCGGACCGTTGCACACGAACGACGGCCGCATTGTGATCACGGTGTCGGTGTCCGCCGACGACGCGCTGCGGCTCGCCGGTGCGCTCGCGAACGCGCGTGTGGTGGTGGTGAACGCCACGGGCACGACGCCGCTCGTGCACGCGGCGCGCTACCCGCTCCCGGGTTCCGCCGGTTCGGTCGCTTCGCCGGAGGTGCGCGGTGGCTGAGCTCGATCTCGCGCTGGTGTTCACACCCGACGCGTGGGTGGAGGAGCTCCACCGCCACCTTGCCGATCATGGCGGAGCACGGGTGCTGCATCTCGTCGTCGATCCGGCGATGGCACTCCACGAGCGGTTCGACGTGCTCGTCGCAAGCTGGCGGTGGCCGGCGCTCACACCCGGCCTCGTCGCCGAGCTGCATGGGCTCGGCCGGGGTGTGCTCGGCGTCGCCGACCGCGAGGAGCGCGGTGCGGTCGACGTGCTCGAAGATTGCGGTGTCGACGGGGTCGTGCACTCCGATGCCGCTCCGTGGGAGTACGTCGACGCGCTCGCCGCGATCGAGGCGGCATGGCCGCGAACCGGAGCCGCGGTGGAGGGCCGGGCGGCCCGGCACGAACCGCCGGCTCCAGGCCGTGCGCACCCGTGCATCGCGGTGTGCGGCCCGGCGGGCACGGGTCGTACCGAGGTGGCGATCGAGCTCGCGCGCGTCGGCGCGCGCGGTGCTCGTCGACGCCGACGAGGTGGCGCCGGCCGTCGCTCCGCGCCTCGGGTTGCCGCTCGAGCCGAACGTGCGCGCCGCGATCGACGCCGTCGAGTTCGGCGAGGGACGCGTCGATCTCGCGCTGCAGCGGGTCGAGGGAATCGCGGGAGGTGTGTTGTGCGGCGCGCCGCGCGCCGTTGCGTGGCTCGACGTGCGGCCATCGGAGCTGTTGCGCGCGGTGCACGGGTGCTGCGCGCTCGGTCCGGTGGTGCTCGACACCGCACCCACACTCGACGACGTCGGCGGCACGGCGCGGGGCCGCTACGCGGTCACCCGGGCACTCGTCGCCGAGGCCGACGCGATCGTCGCGGTCGGGTCGGCGTCTCCACTCGGCGTGGTGCGGTTGCTCGATTGGCTGGCCGACGTGCGGCCGCTGCGCCCGGCCGACGCCGCGCACATCGTGCTGAACCGTTCGCGAGGCGGCGCGTTCCGGCGCGCCGAGCTCGCGAACGAGGTCTTGCGCTCGTACCGGCCGCGATCCTTCGCGCAGCTGCCCGACGACGAGCGGGTGCGCGCGGCGGGCTGGCAGGGCGCGCTCGTCGGGCGCGGCCCGTTCACGAAGGCGGTCGCCGGAGCCGCGGCGCGCATCGCGGCGTCGATGCGCGGCGACACCGAGGTGGCCGCGTCGTGACGGGCGACACGCATGACGTGCTCGCGCCCGGCGACCGCACCACGGTTCGCCGCGCCCACGCCGAAAGCCCCGACGCCTACGACGCGATCCGGCGCGACGTGCTGCACGTGATCGAGCGCCGGCGCCTGCGGCCCGATCGCGATCTCACCGAAGTGCGCGCCGAGGTGCAGCGGGCCGTCGACGACCATCAGCGGCGCGCCCAGCGCGGAGAGGGACGCCGGCTCGCCGATCCCGGCGCGCTCGTGGAGCGCGTCGTGCGCTCGATCGCCGACCTCGGTCCGCTCACCGACCTGCTCGCGGTCCCGACGTCGAGGAGGTGTTCATCGACGGAGCCCGCATCGCGTACCTCGACGGCGACGGTGCGTTGCGGGGACTCGCCGAGCCGACGAACGAGGAGGAGAACCGCAGGGTGGTCGAGCGGCTGCTAGCGCCGTCCGACCGCCAGCTCGACCGCGCAATACCCCCTTGTGCAGGCCCGCGTGCTCGACGGCGCGGCGCGGCTCACCGCCGCGATCCCGCCGATCGCCGACCGGCTCTCGGCCACGTTGCGGCGCTATGTCGTGCGCCACGTCGCGCTCGAGGGTCTCGTACGGCGCGACTCGTTGACGGGGGAGGCGGCCGACTTCCTGCGTGCCGTGATGCGGATGCGCAGCCGGATCGTGGTGTCGGGGGAACCGGGCGCGGGCAAGACCACGCTGCTTGCCGCGCTGCTCGCGGCGGCACCGGCGCACCACTGCATCCGGTGTTGCGAGGAGATCCGCGAGCTCTCCGTGCCATTCGCGCACGGCGCCTATTACGAGGTGCGGCCGCCGGGTCTCGACGGCACCGGCGCGATCGACCTCCGTGCCCTCGTCCGCTTCTCGCTCGCGATGCGCCCCGACCGGATCGTTGTGGGTGAGGTGCGCGGCGCGGAGGCGTTCGAGCTCACGAGGGCGATGAACGCCGGCTGCGGATTCTGTTGCACCGTGCACGCGAACGGTGCCACCGACGCGCTCGACGCGCTCGTGAACGCGGCGTTGATGGCGGGGGAGAACGTGACCGAGCGGGTGGTGCGCAAGGTGTTCTCCGAGGCGCTCGATGTCGTGGTGCACGTGGATCGCGACGACAGCCAGGCGGGTGGCGACGCCGGGCGCGCGCGGCGGCAGGTCACCGAGATCGTGGCGGTCGCGCCGTCGCTCGGTGACGGGTTCACCTGCGAGCCGGTGTTCGTGCGCGAGCGTCTCGGGCGGCCGCTCGCCTGGACCGGCGCGGTGCCGGCGCGCCTCGAAGCGCGCGTCGACCGCGCCGCCGCCCGGGTCGGTGCGCTGCGCAGCCTGCTCGCCGGTGGCACGGGTGGCGCGCCATGAGGGTGGGCGCCGCCGTCGCGGTCGGATGGACGTGCGCCGCCGCGGTGGCACTTGCCGCCGGCGTGCGGCTGCCGCTGCCGCGCGTGCGGGTGTCACGGTCGCCGAGCGCCCGGCCGCGAACCGGCGGGCACGCCTGGTTGCAGCAAGCCGGGCTCGGTGTGACGCCCGCGCAGTTCGCCGGCGCGTCGTTGCTCGCCGGTCTCGCAGCATTCGTTGTGCTCGGTGCCCTCGTGGGCCCGGTGCTCGCGTCCGTGCCCGCGGCGATGGCCACGCTCGCGCCCCGCTCGTACTACGGGCGCCGGCGCACCCGCCGTCTCGCAGTGGTCCAGCGCGCCTGGCCCGACGCGTTGCGCGACCTCGTCGCGGCCACGGCCGCGGGGCTGTCGATCCACCAGGGCCTCGTGGAGCTGGCCGAACGCGGGCCGGAGCCGGTGCGTGCCGCGCTGGTCCGCTACCCCTCGCTCGGCCGCGCGATGGGCACGCGCGGCGCGCTGGAGATCGTCCGGGCCGAGCTCGCCGACCCGGTGAGCGACCGCGTGATCGAGGTGCTCGTGCTGGCGTCCGAGCGGGGCGGCGGGATCGTGCGCACGATCCTCGAGGAGCTCGCCGCGGCGATCGCCGCCGACGCGAAGCTGCTCGACGCGCTCGACACCGACATCCTCGAGAGCCGGCTCAACGCGCGCGCCGTTGTCGCGTTGCCGTGGTTCGTGCTGCTCGTGCTCGACCTCGCGCACGGGCCGTTTCGCGACTTCTACCGCACTCCGGCCGGGCTGGTCGTGGTCGTCGTCGGGGCGGTGATGAGCGCTGCCGGCAGTGCCTGGATCGCGCGCCTCGGCCGGCTACCCACCGAGCCGCGCCTGTTCGCGGGAGGCCCTTCGTGACCGGCGGGTTACCGGCAGCCGTGTGCGTGGCGATCGCCGCGGGCGCGCTGGCGGGTGCGGTGGTGCCCGGTCGCCCGCGGCTCGCCGCGCGCGTCCGCCCGTACACCGCGGCCGCGCGTAGCGGCCTCGGGCTCGCCCCCGATCCGGCGCGTGCCCTCGCCGGGACCGCGGGCGGGCATGGCGTCGCCGCGGTGTGGATCGGACCGCTGCGGGCACTGGCCCGCCGCCTCGGCGCCGTCGTCGAATCACGCAGTGACGAGGCGATCGAGTTGCGCCTCTTCCATGCCGGCCGGAGCGACATCAGCGTCGCCGAGCACCGCGTCGCTCAGGTGGCACGCGGTGCGAGGTTCGCGTTGCTGCTCGGGGCGGCGGCCGTCGTGTTCCTGCCGGCGCCGGCAATGGTGCTCGGGCTGGCCGGCGCGGGTTTCGTCGCGGGGGCCGCGCGCGTGCGCGGCGATCTCGACCGCGCGATCGCCCGCCGTACCGAACGCATGGAGCTCGAGCTCGCCACCGTCAACCAGCTGCTCGCGATGCACGTGCGATCTGGTTCCGGCGCGGTGCAGTCGGTGCAGCGGCTCGTCGATCGCGGTCAGGGAGCCCTTGTCGAGGAGCTCGACGCGACGCTCACGTGGATCCGCAGCGGTGCGCGCGAGTCGGATGCGTTCCGGCGCGCGGCCGAGCTCACGCCGTGCCGCGACGCGGCCCGCACGTACCGGCTGATCGCGACGTCGGTGGAGCGCGGCAGCGATCTCGCGGCCGCGCTGCTCACCATCGGCGACGACCTGCGCGACGCCCGGCGCGAGGCGCTCCGCAAGACCGCCGTGCGGCGCCGCGCGGGCATGCTCGCTCCCACCATCGGCATCCTCGCCCCGATCATGCTCCTCTTCGTGGTCGCGCCGCTCCCGGCCATCGTTCTCGGTAACCGTTGATCCATCACCTGGGAGGTATTCATGCACACACTCATCACGTTGCAGATTTGGTGCGCGACACGGGCGCGCCGCCGGCGCGGCGAGGGCGGCATGGCGACCGCCGAGCTGCTCGGCAACGCCGCGCTCGGCATCGCTGCGCTCGTCGTCATCTGGGGCGCGCTCCAGGCCCTCGGTCTGAACATCGTCCAGTGGATCACGAGCAAGGTCATCGGCTGAGGCACGCGTGGTGCTCGTGCACGGTCCTGCGGGCGGCGCGCCTGCCCATGAAGAAGAGGGCATGATCACGCTGCAGTACGTCGCGGCAAGCGCGCTCGCGCTCGTGTTGCTCGTGTTCGCCGCGAACCTGCTCGTCGACGTCTACGTGCGGGCGGCCGTGCGCGACGCGCTCGACGAAGGCGTGCGGGCCGCGGCCCCGCTCGGCGGCACCGCCGGCGACTGCGCGGCGCGGGCGAGCGACACGCTCCACGGGCTCGTGCGCGGCGTCTTCGCCCGTGCGGTCACCATCCGTTGCGGCGTGCGAGACGGCACGGTCACCGCCGACGCCGGCGTTTCCTTGCCGGCGTTCGTCGGTGGCCTCCCGCCCTGGTCGTTCACGTTGCACGCCGAGGCGCGGCAGGAGGGCCCGCCGTGAGCCGGGCCCGCGGGTTCGTCGCGGTGGAGCTCACGGCCGCGATCGCGCTGCTCTTCGTGCCCACCGTGGTGCTCGTGGCCTCGGTACCCGTGTGGAGCGAGCGCCGCCACGCGGCCACCGTGATCGCCCGGGAGGCGGCGCGTGCCGCAGCGGCGCGCTGGCCGGTCACCGACGGCAGCGTTGTGGAGGGCGTCGTCGAGTCGGTGGCCCGTGACTACGGCGTCCCGCGCCAGGAGGTCTCGGCCGCGGTGCAGGTCGACGCGGGCCGTGGCGGCCAGGCGGTGGCGCGCGTCGCCATTGTCATGCCCGCGCTCCACCTCCCCGTGATCGGCGATGCCGGCGCATGGTCGTGGACCACCACCTACGCGGTGCGCATCGACGACTACCGGAGCCGGTGAGGTGCCGCCGGCCTGGCGATCGGAGCGCGGGTCGATGACCCTGCTCGTGCTCGGCCTCTGTGTGGCCGTGCTGATGCTCGGCGCGCTGTCGGTGGACTTCTGGCGCGTGCTCTCGGTGCGCCGCTCGCTCGCGGCGATGGCCGACGCCTCCGCGGTGGCCGGCGCGAACGGGATCGACGAAGCGGCGCTGCGCCGGGGCGAGCTGGCGCTCGACCCGGCGCGCGCCCGTGCGCTCGCGTCGACCGAGCTCGACCGCGAGCACGACGCGTCGATGATCACCAGCGCCGAGATCGACACCGACGGCACGAATGTGCGCGTGACGCTCGGTGGCGCCGTCGACGTGGGGCTGCTCGCGCTGCTCGGCGTGCACGACGCGATCCCGGTGAAGGTCACCGCGACCGCGGCCCCCCGCCGCGTCCCCTGACCACCCCGTTGTCCCACCAGGAGCCAACGTGTTGGCCTTTGGTGGGACAACGGGGGGTGGCGGTAGCTTCGCTGCTCCTGCGCAACGAAGGAGTTCGCACCATGCCCGACGCCGTGATCGTCTCGGCCTGCCGCACGCCCATCGGCACGGCCCGCAAGGGCACGCTCGTCGACGTGAGCGTGTTCGACCTCGCAGCGCGTGTGGTCACCGAAGCGCTCGCGCGAAGTGGCGCCGCGGCCGACGATGTCGACGACATCGTGCTCGGCGAGGTGCTCCAGGGCGGCGGCGACATCGCCCGCTACGCCGCGATCGAGACCGGCCTCGTGCACGTGCCCGGTGTGGCGCACAACCGCCACTGCGCGTCGGGGATGGCGGCGGTGCAGACAGCGGCCGGCAGCATCCGCGCCGGCATGGACGAAGTCGTGATCGCCGGCGGCGCCGAGTCGCTGTCGACCTCGCCCACCACCATGAAGCGCGTACCCTTTACCGACGAGTACAAGCAGTGGATGTCGCCGAGCCATCCCGAGACGCCCGACGCCCCTGCGTTCGACATGTCGATCACCGTGGGGTGGAACGCGGCGAAGAAGGCCGACGTCACCCGCGAGCAGATGGACTTCTGGGCGTGCACGTCACACCAGCGGGCGCTCGCGGCGATCGCCGAAGGGCGCTTCGAGGACGAGATCTTCCCGATCGAGGTGCCGCAGCGTGACGGCACGACGATCACCTTTCGCGCGCGACGAGCACCCGCGCGAGACGTCGATGGAGAGGCTCGGCGCGCTGAAGCCGCTCCACCCCGAGATCGAGGGGTTCCCGATCACCGCGGGCAACTCGTCGGGCTTGAACGACGGCGCCGCGGCGATGGTGATCGTGAGCGACGCCTACGCCCAGGCGCACGACCTCCAGCCGCTCGCAGTGATCAGGAGTTGGGCGTCGGCGGGCGTGCCGCCGGCCGAGACCGGCCTCGGTCCGGTACTCGCCATCCCGAAGGCGCTCAAGCGCGCTGGCGTCGACATCCACGACGTGCAGCTCTTCGAGATCAACGAGGCCTTCGCGTCGATGTGCGTCGCCACCACGAAGATCCTCGGCATCCCGCACGACATCACCAACGTCAGCGGCAGCGGCTGCTCGCTCGGCCATCCCGTGGCGGCCACCGGCGCGCGCATGATCGTGACCCTCGTGCACGAGTTGCGCCGCCGCGGCGGCGGTCTCGGCGTCGCCAGCATGTGCGCCGGCGGCGGCATGGGGAGCGCAACGGTCGTCGAGGTGCTCGCGTAGCGCACGGGCGCACCGCAGCACCGCCCGGAGCGGCCCGGCGATCGCTCACACGCTTCGCTCGCTCGATCTTCGCTGGCGCTCGATCTTCTCTCGCTCCGCTACGGATTCGCTTCCTCGCCGGCCCACCCCGGGCTCATCGTGTACGGATTCGCTTCCTCGCCGTGACATCGGTGGCTCGCGTCATACTTCCCGCAGGTGCGGGCGCCGCTGCGCTCACCGCCGGCGACGTTGCTTGGTGAACGGGGGCGGTGGTCAGGTGGTGAGGAGGTTGCGCAGCTCGCGGAGGGCTACCGAGAGGGTGGCGAGGTCGTACGTGCCCGACTGGCGCACGTCGCCGAGCACCTTGGTGGCCCGCGCCAGCGCGGGTTGGCGCACGGTTGCCCAGCGGTCGAAGGCGCCCGCAGCGTCGTCGGTCGGGCGCGCACTACGCAGGATCGCGCTCGTCACGGCACGGTGCTCGCCGTAGAGGTCGTCACGGAGCGCGCTGCGGGCGAGCGCGCTCCAGCGATCGTCGCGCCGGAGATCGTTGAGGACGCGCTCACGCAGCCAGTCGAGCCCGAGTTGGTCGCCGACGGTGGCGTACACCGCCGCCACCGCTTCCACCGGTCGTGACACCTCCGTGCCGATCTCCACGATGTCGAGCGCCGACGCCAGTGAGCGGTACGACGCCGCGCGCACCGCGACCGGTTCGGGCACGCCGCCCGCGAGGTAGTGGTCGTACGCCTGCGCCACACGCGCGGCCTCGTCGTGACCGCACAGCGGAGGGAGCACCTGGGCGCAGCGGTGCACACCCTCGGCGAAGGCGGCCACGGTCGCCGAGATCGCGAGGGGAGCGCGGCGGTGGCGGAGCAGCCAGCGCGTCGCCCGCTCGACGAGCTTGCGGCCTTCGAGATACAGCTCCACCTGCAGCGCCGCGGCGATGCTGTGATCGAGCGCGGCGACGTCGTCCCAGAACTTCTGCTGCTCGAACACCTGCCACGCGACGAGATGTGCCCGCACGACGTCGGGCTCGAGCCCACCGGTCTCCTCCATCATCCGGAACGCGAGCGTGGTGCCCCCCGTGTTCACGACCGCGTTGACGAGCGCGGTGGCGGTGATCTCGCGGCGCAACGAATGGCGTGCGATGGCGGTCTGCGCGCGGGTGCGCAGCGCCTGGGGGAAGTAGTCGAGCAGCACGCCCGCCGCATCGCGATCGTCGGGCAGGTCGCTCGCCAGCACGGCCTCGTCGAGCGTGTGCTTGCTGTACGCGAGCACCACTGCGAGCTCCGGTCCGAACAACCCGAGACCGTGGGCCTTGCGCTCCGCGAGCTCGCCGGAGCTCGGCAGGTACTCGACGGCGCGGTCGAGCTTGCCTTCCGATTCGAGCACCGCGAGATACCGGAGGTGCACGTCGGCCAGCGCCGCGCTCTCTCCCCGTTCGATCAGAAGGGCGCGGTTCTGCTGATAGTTGTCGGCGAGCACGAGCGCGGCGACGTCGTCGGTCATTCCGGCGAGCAGCGCGTCGCGCTCACCGGCGCCGAGCTCGCCGCGGACGATCATGTCGGCCAGAAGGATCTTGATGTTCACCTCGTGGTCCGACGTGTCCACCCCGGCCGAGTTGTCGATGGCGTCGGTGTTCACCGCCACACCGCGACGTGCGAGCTCGACGCGGGCGGGTTGGGTGAGACCGAGGTTGCCGCCCTCCACTACGACCCGCGCCCGTACCTGGGATGCGTCGATGCGCACCGCGTCGTTCGACTTGTCGCCGACGTCGGCATTGGATTCGGTCGAGGCCCGGATGTAGGTGCCGATGCCGCCGTTCCACAGCAGGTCGACCGGCGCGCGCAGGATCGCGGCGATGAGTGCCGGCGGGCTCAGCGCGGCGATGTCGTCGGGCAGGCCGAGCGCGATGCGCACCTGGCGGGTGATCGGGACACTCTTCACCGTACGCGGCGAACACGCCGCCGCCGTCGGAGATACACGCGGGGTCGTAGTCGGCCCACGACGAGCGAGCCAGCGCGAACAAGCGCACGCGCTCGTCGTAACCGGCTGCGGGCTCCGGGTCGGGATCGAGGAACACGTGCCGGTGGTCGAACGCAGCGACGAGACGGATGTGGCGCGAGAGCAGCATGCCGTTGCCGAACACGTCGCCCGACATGTCGCCGATGCCCGCGACCGTGAACGTGTCGGCATCGGGATCGATGCCGAGCTCGCGGAAATGCGCCCGCACCGACTCCCACGCGCCGCGAGCGGTGATGCCCATCGCCTTGTGGTCGTACCCGG
Source organism: uncultured Actinomycetes bacterium (assembly GCA_963716525.1). Taxonomy (GTDB): domain Bacteria; phylum Actinomycetota; class Acidimicrobiia; order IMCC26256; family PALSA-610; genus JBBREP01. The sequence goes on along the minus strand of OY970315.1, from coordinate 3,878,644 downwards.
CGCTCCCGCCCGACGCGAACGCATCGCCGAGCCAGAAGTCGCGTGCGACGGCGATCTCGTTCGCCACGTCGGAGAACGCCGCGGTGCCCTTGTCGGCCGCGACGACGAGGTACGGATCGTCGCCGTCGTAGCGGACCACTCCGTCGGGCGTGCGTGCGACCGACTCGGCATGCTGCGAGCCGCCAGCCGGCGCCACGCGGTTGTCGGTGACGTCGAGCAGCCCGCCGACGAACGTGCGGTAGCACGCGGTGCCTTCGGCGAGCCAGGCGTCGCGGTCGCTCGCGGGCGGCAGCCGTTTCGGTACGAATCCGCCCTTCGCGCCGGTGGGCACGATGACCGCGTTCTTCACGGTCTGCGCCTTGACGAGCCCGAGCACCTCGGTGCGGAAGTCCTCGCGCCGGTCGCTCCAGCGCAGCCCGCCGCGTGCGACCTTTCCCATGCGCAGGTGCACGCCCTCGACGTGCGGCGAGTAGACGAAGATCTCGTAGTCGGGCACCGGTCGCGGCACTTCGGGGATGTGCGCCGGCTCGAGCTTGTACACGATGTGCGCCGGCGCCCGGCCCGCGGGATCACGCTGGAACCAGTTCGTACGGAGCGTGGCATCGACGAGCGTGGTGAGGCCGCGGCAGGATTCGGTCGTCGTCGAGGCTCGTGACGGCCTCGAGCATCTGGTCGAGCTCGGCGCGCCGGGCCGCCTGGCCGGCATCGCGCTCGCCGGGGGTGGCTTGGGGGTCGAAGCGGGCCCGGAAATACGCCACGAGCGCGCGCGCCGTGTCGGGATGACCGATCAGCACGCTCGCGATGTAGTCGTGCGAGAACAGCGTGCCGATCTGGCGCAGGTAGCGCGCGGTACGCGCGGAGGATCGCGACCTCACGCCACGCGAGCGACGCGCCGAGCACGAGCGCACCGAATGCATCGTTCTCGGCATCGCCGGCGAGCACCGCGGCGAACGCATCCTCGAAATCGTCGCGGCTCGCGGCGAGATCGACGCCCGGCGCATCGGAGCGGATACCGAAGCGGGCGAGGTGGACCGCAGCGATCGCGCTGGCTCCCTCACGGTCGTCGCCCGCCCTGGCTGTGGGTTCGCCCACGACGTACGGGTGCTCGTCGACCACACGCACGCCGAGGTGGCCGAGGATCGGCATCACGTCCGACAGGGACAGCTGCGCCGGGCCGATCACGCTGAACGGCATCACGCCGTCGGCGCGGCCGGCTTCCAGCCGCAGCACCGTTGTGCCGGTCTGCTCGAGCCGGTCGAGGTCGAGCACGTCGGCGACCGCGGCGGCGACCGGGATGTCGTCCCGGTATGCCGGTGGGAACGCGTCGGCCCATCGCCGAGCGAGCGCGGGACCGCGTTCGGTGCCGGCCGCGGCGACGAGCGCATCACGGAGCTCCTCGGCCCACGAGCGACTAGCCGCGCTGATCTGCCGCTCGAGATCGCGTGACCGCACCGTGGCGAGCGCTCCGGGCGCGACGCGCAGCACGAAATGCAGCCGCGCGAGCGGTGCGTCGCTCACGCTCGAGGTCCACTCGGATTCTTCTGCGTGCAGCGTGTCGCCGAGGATGGAGGCGATCCGCAGGCGCAGTGTGGTGTTGTAGCGGTCGCGCGGCACGAAGACGAGCGCCGACACGAACTGGCCGGTGGGGTCGGTGCGCAGGAAGAGGCGGACGCGCCGGCGTTCCTGCAGGTGCACGATCGCGATCGCCGTTTCGTAGAGCTCCTCGACGCCGATCTGGAACAGCTGGTCGCGCGGATAGGTGTCGAGGACGGCGGCGAGATCCTTGCCGGCGTGCGAATCGTGCGGGTAGCCGGCGCGCTGGACGACGGCCGTGACCTTGCGCCGCAGCACCGGGATGTCGCTCGGGCTCGCGTGGTACGCGCTCGACGTCCACAGCCCGAGGAACCGGGTCTCGCGCTCGACGCCGCCGTCCGAGGCGACGACGCGTACCGCGACCGCGTCGAGATAGGCGTCGCGGTGGACCCGCGAGCGCTGCGGTTCCTTGCTCACGACGAGCGTCGCCGAACCGGGGAACGGCGTGAGCGGCGGTCGCGACGAGCCGGCGAGGATGCCGAGCGCGGTGCCGTCGACGATCGCGGTCGGGTCGTCGGCCGTCGGCTCGATGTCGCAGACACCGAGGAACGTGAAGTGGTGGTCGGCCATCCACTGCAGGAGCGCGCGCGTGCTCGGCGCGCCCGTCGTCGTCGGCTGCTGTACCGGCACCGAGCTCGTTCACCACGCGGAACGTGGCTGCGAGCATGTCGCTCCAGTCGCTCGTGGCCGTGTGCACTGCCGAGTACACCGCGCGAAGATCGTCGACGAGCTGCGCGAGGAGTGCGGTGTCGTCGATGCGGTCGATCTCCATGTGCACGTACGACTCGACGACGCGACGCTCGCCTTCGGCGTGCGCGGCGGTGTCGGCCACGCTCGGGTCGCCCGACCCGGCCAGCCCGAGCAGGTGTCCCTCGGTGGCTCGGCGGACGGCGACGATCGGATGGATCGCGAGCTGCACCGTGCCGCGCCGGCGTTCGATCGCCATCGTCACGGAGTCGACGATGAACGGCATGTCGTCGCTCACGACCTCGATCACGGTGTATGGAGACGACCATCCGTCGACGCCGGCCGTCGGGTCGTACGCGCGGATCACGGGCGCGCCCGGCGGGCGGTGCGACGCGGCCCGCCACAGCGCGGGCCGCACCGGCAAGGTCCTCGACGTTGCGCTCGGCGAGGTCGTCGGCGCTGACGTCGGCATAGAAGCGCCGGATGAACTCGGCGAGCCCGGGTGCCTCGTCGGCGGCGACGTATGACGACGCCAGGCTCGACACTCGCTCGACCAGCGCCGAGCGGTCGTCGTCCATCGATGCGAGGGTATATCGCGTAGCGTTCGCCGCTGTGGAGACTGGGAGCGCGCTCCAGCTGGCGATCGAGCTCGCCGATCTGTCCGACCGGATCACGATGGCGCGCTTTCGCGCGCTCGACCTCGTGGTGCACACCAAGCCCGACCTCACGCCGGTGAGCGAGGCCGACCACGCCGTGGAGGAGGCCCTGCGCGCGGATCTCGCGCTCCACGCGCGCGAGCACGACGTGCTCGGCGAGGAGTTCGGCGGCGGCGAGGCCACCGGGTCGTGGTGCTGGATCATCGATCCGATCGACGGCACGAAGAACTACGTGCGGGGCGTGCCCGTGTGGGCCACGCTGATCGGGTTGGAGCACGACGGCGAGGTCGTGGTGGGCGTGGTGAGCGCGCCCGTGCTCGGGAGTCGCTGGTGGGCGGCCCGTGGGCTCGGTGCCCATCGCGACGGTCACAGGCTGCGCGTGTCGGAGGTCGACACCCTTGGCGACGCGGACGTTTCTTTCGCATGGGACACGAGCGAGCGCTTCGACGCAGACGGGATCGGCGACCGCATGCTGGCGTTGAGCCGCCGGTGCTGGCGCACGCGCGGTCTCGGCGACTTCTGGCAGCACGTGCTCGTGGCCGACGGCAGCTTCGAGGTGTCGATCGACCCGATCGTCGCCTACTGGGACGCCGCTGCGTTGCTCCCCATCATCGAGGAGGCCGGCGGCCGCTGGTCGACCATCGACGGCCGCACCGAACCGCGCACCGCAAACTCGTTGGTGTGCTCGAACGGTCGTCTGCACGACGAAGTGCTCCGGCAACTACAGGCGTGAGGCCACCCGGCGGCCGCCGCTACGGTGACCGCCGTGACGGCAGCAGCAACTCCGCGCGGCGCAGTGACGGTCGGCATCGACATCGGCACGTCGTCGGTGAAGGCGGTCGCCGCCGACGACGACGGCAACATCATCCGGCGCGCTCGGGTGCCGCACCCGTTCGCCATCCCCACGCCCGACCGCTTCGAGCATGACGCGCGCGTCGCCTGGTTCGACGGGCCTCGTGCCGCGCTCGAGGGTCTCGGGCTCGACGACGCCGGGATCGCGCCACGTGCGGTGAGCGTCGCGGCCATGGTGCCGTCGCTCACGGCCGTCGACGGCGAGGAGCGTCCGATCGCGCCCGGTCTGCTCTACGGCGACGAGCGCGGGCGGGGCTTCGAGGACGGCGCCTTCAGCGAGCGGGGCGAGCTCGGACGCTTCCTCGGCTGGCTCGCCGGTGAGTTCCCCACGGCCGCGGGGTTCCGTACCGCGCAGAGCGTCGCAAACGCCGCGCTCGTGGGCGTGCCGGTGATGTCGACGACCGCAGCGGCCGCGTGCTGGCCGCTGTTCGACTTCGCGGGCACGTGGGACGAGGAGCTCGTCACCGGCGCGGGTGCCCGCGTCGAGCAGATGCCGCCGCTCGTGCCGGCCGGGACCGCGGCCGGCGAGGTGATCGGCCACCCCGGTTGCGTGCTGGAAGGCGGCACGATCGACGCGATGGGGGAGCAGGTCGTCGCCGGTGCCACAGAACCCGGCGACGTGCTGGTGATCTGCGGCACCACCTTGATCGTGTGGTGCGTGGTCGCGGAGCCGCTCGACGTTCCCGGCTACTTCCCGATCCCGCACACCACGCCCGACCGGTTCTTGATCGGCGGTCCCTCGAACGCCGGCGGGTTGTTCCTGAACTGGGCGACGGCGCTGCTTGCCGGCGGCGGCGAGTCCGGGCCGCTCGATCTCGACGACGTGCCGCTGTGGGTGCCCTACCCGCGTGGTGAACGTGTGCCCATCAACGATCCGACGCGGCGGGCCGAGCTCCACGGCCTCGATCTCACCCACGGCCCGCGCGCGCTGCGCCGGGCCGCGTTCGAAGCCGCCGGGTTTGTCACCCGTCGCCTCATCGAGGTCACCCCCGCGCCGGCGCGAAGGATCGTCGCGACGGGCGGCGGCGTGGCGGTGGCCGACTGGCTCGACACGCTCGCGACCTGCACGGGGTTGCCGGTCGACGTCGTCGCGGTGCCCGAGGGCGGTGCGCTCGGGGCCGCGTTCGGTGCGCGCCTCGCCGCCGGGTTGGAGAGCTCGCTGGCCGACGGCACGCGCTGGGCCCGCGTCGCCCGCACGGTCGAGCCCGACCCGGCCGCGCTCGATGCCGTCGCCGAGCGCTTCGAGCGCTGGAAGACGGTCGCGAGCTGAACCCGTCGGCGGGCAGCGCGGCGAGGCCGGCTGATCCGCTCGGATAGCGTGCACGCCGTGGCGCTCGACATCCGCATCGATCGCGAGACCTGCATGGGTTCGGGTAACTGCGCGTTCTGGGCGCCCGGCGTGTTCGACCTCGACGACGACGGCATCGCGGTGGTCCTCGACCCGACCGCGGCCGACGACGACAAGATCGTCATGGCCGCGCAGGGCTGTCCCACCCAGGCGATCAGCGTCTATCGAGGCGACGAGAAGCTCGCCTGAGACAGCTGCAGCGGACCGTCGACGATGTGGTCGACCATGCCGTACGCAAGGGCCTCGCCGGCATCGAACCAGTGGTCGCGATCGGCGTCGGCGGCCACCTGCTCGACCGTCTGGCCCGTGTGCCGCGCGATGAGCCATGCCATCTCGTGGCGGCGGCGCGCGAAATGATCGGCGTGGATGCGAATGTCTGTGGCGAATCCCTGCAGCGCGCCGTGCGGCTGGTGCATGAGAATCTGGCTGTGCCGGTGCGCGTAGCGCATGCCCGGCGTGCCCGCGGAGAGCAGGAACTGACCCATCGACGCGGCGAGCCCGGCGCACACGGTCGCGACGCCGACGCCGAGCGTCTGCATCGTGTCGTAGATCGCGAAGCCGGCGTCGACCGACCCGCCGGGTGAGTTGATCAGCAGCACCACCGGCTCGTGGCTCGCGGCGTCGGAGCCGGTGGCGAGCACGAGGAGCTGGCCACACACGAGCGCGGCGAGCGTGTCGTCGATCTCGCCGGTGAGCAGCACGTAACGGCGGCGCAGGAGGATCCGGCCGAGCTCGTCGGCGAATGTGGTGGTGGCCGGCGGTGCGGGTGCGCCGGGAACCGGTGTGACCGGCTCGGCCGGCGGCACCGGTTCCTGTTCCATATGCAACTGCATGGTTGCACCTTATCGCGAGGGCGGCAGATGTGCAATAGATTGGTTGCACCGTGAGATCGACGGCACGAGCCCCGGAGGGACGATGGCGAGCGTGGAAGTGGTCGAGACGCTGGAGGGCTCGCCCGACGAGGTGTGGCCGATCGTGAGCGACCCCGAACTGCTGCGTGAATGGCTCGACGACGAGGTCGAGCTGACACCGGAGCCCGGCGCGGCGCTGCGCACGCGTGGCGAGGGCGTGACCCGTATCGGCGTGGTCGACCACGTGGAGATCGGGCGCAGGATTGCCTTCACCTGGATGCCGGCCGCGCCCGCGGCCGGACCGGCGACGACGGTCGAGCTCGAGCTCGAGGACGCCGGCGACGGCGAGCACACGGTCGTGCGGATCCGGGAGCGACTGCTCGAAGCCGCAATCGACCTCGACGTGCAGAGCGGTACCGACTTCCGTGCCCTCGCGGCGCTGCTGACGGCACGTCGGGCGCAGGGCCGCGCGGCGGCGAGCTCCGGCTCGACGCGGTGTTCAGCGCACTTGGTGACGCGACGCGTCGCGGCCTGCTCGAGACGCTGTCGGGTGCACCGGCCACCGCGAGCGAGCTCGCGCGTGCCGTGCCGATCTCGAGGCAGGCGATCACGAAACATCTCGGTGTGCTCGAATCGGCCGATCTCGTGGCAAGCCGGCGTGACGGGCGTCGCGTCGTGTATCACACGACGCCCGCCGCGCTCGATGAGGCCTCGTCGTGGATGGCGGGTGCGCAGGCGGCCTGGGACGCACGTGTGGCCCGGTTGCGGCGCGTCCACGCGCGGCGCCGCTCCGCCGATCAGTAGCCGGCGAGCCGGTCGAATTGCGCGGTCGCAACGGGATCGACCACCGCGATGGCGTCGGTGCCGGCCGGCTGGATCGTCGACAGGATCACCAGCGTCGCACCTCGTGTGAAGAGCACGAGTGCCGCCGACGCGTCCGCCTCCGATCGGTTCACGACGCGTGCCCCCGGTACCGCCGCGGGGGTGCGGGTGGACGGCGCGCCTCCGTCGTGCACGTGTGCGGTGTAGGCATGTGTCGCGTAGCGCTGCGCGCCGGCGCTCGACGAGAACCGGTACGCGAGCACGAGGATCTGCCGGTCGCCCGCGCTGAACAGCAGCTTGTACCCGGCGCGAAAGCCCGCGCCCGTGAGTGCCGCGCGTTCGGCCGCGCCGCTCGGCCCCAGCCCGCCACCCGCATCGTTCGCCGCGGCGCCGAGACTCGACGGCCCGGTGGCGGTGCGCCCGGCCGGCTGCAGCGTGTACCCCGCGATGCCGTCGAGGAGGTGTACGCGCAGTGCCTGTGTGGCCGCGGCGTCGATCGAGAACGGTCCGGTGGTAGCGGCGGTCGACGCGGTGGTCGGCGGGTGCGCCGGCGGTTTCGTGCCCGAGTGGCGCGACGCGCTGGTCGGCGTGGTGCGGCCCGAGGTGCCGTGCGACCCGCCGGAGGAGCAGGCGGCCGGCGCGACGAGCGCGACGACGGCGCACATCGCGCCGGTGACGGACCGGCACGCGGGCGTCGACGGGCGCAGCACGGCGCCGAGTGAAGCACAGGAGCCTTGACAGCGCGGCGCGACGACGTGCTAGCTCTGTACCCGATGTGCCCGCCAACGCCCGACGCGGTGGACTTCAACTTCCCGTTCGAGGAGCCTCTGCACGAGGTGTTCCCGGCGCTGCACGAGGCGCACAACGCGTGGATGGCGGCAATCGACTCCTTGAACGCGCCCGATCGCAAGACCCACGAGCTGATCCGCATGGTGGTCACGGTGGTCATGCGCAATCCGGCGGGCGTCCGCCGGCACGCCCAGCTCGCGGACGAGGTGGGGGCCACCTGGGAGGAGATCATGGGCTCGATCATGCTGGCGATGCCCGCTGCGGGCGTGCTGTGCGCGGTCGAGGCGATCCCCGCGGCGCGCGAGGGGTACGAGGCCGCCCGCGACCCCGACGCCGAGTGACGCCAACAAGAGGCAAGAGATGACCGAGATCCCGTTCCGCGTGCTCCCGCGCCTCGTCGACAACAACCGCGACTTCTGGCAGGGAGGTGCGCGCGGCGAGCTGCGCTTCTGGCGCTGCCAGGACTGCGGGTACTACATCCACCCGCCGCAGCCCATCTGCCCCATGTGTCATTCGAAGCACCTCGCGGTGGAGGCCGTGTCGGGGCGCGCGACGCTCGCCACCTACTCGGTGAACCACCAGGCGTGGATGCCGGGTCCCGACCTGCCGTATGTGGTCGCGATCATCGAGATCGACGAGCAGCCGTCGGTGCGCCTCACGACGAACCTCGTCAACTGCCCGCTCGAAGAGATCCGCATCGGCATGCCGGTGCGCGTGACCTTCGAGCACCACCCCGACCCCGCCGTCGCCGATTCCGGCGGCGACGTGTGGATCCCGTTGTTCGAACCCGACGCCGACCGCGCCGGCACCACCGCGGGTGGCGCGTCGTGACCGCGATGGACGCGAACGAGATCATCGAACGCCGTGCGTGCATCAGCGGCGTCGGCCAGTCCGACGTGGGTCGCCGCCTGTATCGCGATCCGATGGAACTCACGCTCGACGTGTGCCTCGCGGCGATCGACCATGCCGGCCTGACCACGCGCGACATCGACGGTCTCTCGACCTACCCCGGACCGATGGCCCAGCCCGCCGGTTTCAGCGGCGCCGGCGCCTACGACGTGATCGACGCGCTGCGGCTCGACTGCGGTTGGTACGGCAGCGGGCTCGAGACCTCGGGCCAGCTCGGTTCGGTGATCAACGCGTGCCTCGCGGTCGCGAGCGGGCTCGCGAACCACGTGCTCTGCTTCCGCAGCGTCTACGAGGGCAGCGCGCAGGGAAAGGACGGCCGTGCCGCGGTGATGCCCGGCGGTGGCGGCGGTGGCGGGGGCGGCTTCAAGGCGAGCGGTTTCATGCAGTGGAACCTGCCGTTCAGCGCGCCGAGCGCGGCGATCTGGATCGCGATGTTCGCACAACGTCACTTCCACCTCTACGGCACCACCCGCGAGCAGATGGCCTGGATCGCGCTGAACGCGCGCCGCAACGCAGCGTTGAACCCGAAGGCGATCTACCGCGAGGCGATGACCCTCGACGACTACATGAACGTGCGCATGATCAGCTCGCCGTTCTGTCTGTACGACTGCGACGTGCCGTGTGACGGCGCCACGGCGGTCATCGTGTCGCGGATCGAGCGGGCCCGCGATCTGCGCAACCCGCCCTTGCGCGTGGAGGCGGTGGGCGCCGCGATCCACGGCCGGCCGAGCTGGGACCAGTTCGACGACCTGTCGACGATGGCGAACCGCGATGCCGGCGCCCAGCTCTGGACCCGCACCGAGCTGCGCCCGTCCGACGTGCAGATGCTGCAGGCGTACGACGGCTTCTCGTTCCTCACGATGAGCTGGCTCGAGGCGCTCGGACTGTGCAAGGTGGGGGAGAGCGGGCCGTTCATCGACGGCGGAGCGCGCATCGCGCGTGACGGTGAGCTCCCGGTCAACACGCACGGCGGGCAGCTCTCGGCCGGCCGGCTGCACGGGTACGGCTTCCTGCACGAAGCCGCGACGCAGATGTGGGGGCAGGCGGGCGACCGCCAGATCGCCACGCCTGTCGAGGTCGGCATCGCCGCCGCCGGCGGTGGCAACACGTGTGGCTGCATGCTCCTCGCACGCGACTGATCGCGGGACGACCCGAGGTCCGAAGCCCCCGATCCCGCAGCCGACTTGGGGGCGCCGGTAGATTCCCTCGCCATGCGCGTGCCTCCCGCCCGGATCCTGTTCCCGCCCGAAGACCGAGCCGAGGTGCTGCAGCGCATCGACGCCGCGCTCACGAGCGGCCAGCTGACCCTCGGGCCGATCGGCGCAGAGCTCGAAGCGGCGTTCGCCCGGCGCCACGGCGCACGCCACGCGATCGCGGTGAGCTCGGGCACGAGCGCACTCGAGATCATCCTGCGCAGCCTCGGCGTCGAGGGCAGGGAGGTCGTCGTCCCGGCGAACACGTTCTTCGCCACCGCGGCGGCTGCCGTGCACGCGGGTGCCAAGGTCCGCTTCGCCGACTGTGAGCCCGAGACGATGGCCATCGACGTCGACCGCGTCGCCGAGTCGATCACGCCCGACACGGCCGCGGTCGTGGTGGTGCACATCGGGGGGCTGGTGTCGCCCCAGGTACCACGGCTCGAGGTGCTGTGCCGCGAGCGGGGCGTGCACCTGGTGGAGGACGCGGCGCACGCCCATGGCAGCGGTCTCGGCGGGCGCTGGGCCGGAACGTTCGGCATCGCGGGCTCGTTCTCCTTCTATCCCACGAAGGTGATGGCCGGCGGTGAGGGCGGGATGATCGTCACCGACGACGACACCATCGCGGAAGAAGCGCGGGTGTATCGCGACCAGGGCAAGGGCAGCTTCCTGGCGAACTTCCACACGCGCCTCGGCCACAACTGGCGCATGAGTGAGCCCCATGCCGCCATCGTGCTGTCGCAGCTCGGCCGGCTCGACGAGTTCATCGCGCGGCGCCAGGAACTGGCGCGCCGTTACGACTCGGCGATCGCCGAGCTCGGGCTGCATACCATCGCGGTGCCGGCCGACGCGCATTCCAACTACTACAAGTACGTGGTGTTCCTGCCCGAGGGGATCGACCGCACGGTGCTGAAGCAGCTCATGCGCGACACGTACGAGGTCGGTTTATCCGGCGAGGTGTACGACACGCCGCTGCACCACCAGCCGGTGTTCGCGCACATGGCCGAGGAGCAGGGTGTCGTGTCGCTGCCCGGTGCAGAATGGCTGTGCGCACGGCACGTGTGCCTACCGCTCTACCCGGCCCTCGCCGACGACGACGCCGACTACGTGATCGAGTCGCTCGCCGCCGCGCTCCACAGCCTCGGTGCGGAGAGCAGCGCGATCCCCGGTCCCACTCCATGACCTCATCCTCCTCCGGCGCGCCGGACCCGGCGGGCGACATCGTCGCCGTCACCGGTGGCAGCGGCTTCATCGGCACGCATGTCGTCGACGCGCTCGTCGGAGCGGGTCACCGTGTACGCGTGCTCGACGCCCGCGTGCCACGCCGCAACGACGTCGATTGGGCCGAACTCGACATGCTCGACCAGGACTCGGTGACGGACGCGCTGAAGGGCGCAGGCCCGGTGTTCCACCTCGCCGCGATGGCCGACGTCAACGACGTGATGGCCGACCCTGCAGGCAGCATCGAACGCAATGTGCTCGGCACCGCGCGCGTGCTCGAGGGGGCGCGGCGCGCCGATACCGGCAGGGTGATCCTGTCGAGCACCGTGTGGGTGTACGCGGCCACGAAGGGCGACGTGGTCGACGAGGACGCGCCGATCCACCTCGATACGCAGCGCCACATCTACGCGTCGGCGAAGATCGCGTCGGAGATGCTCTGCGGCGACTACGCGAACCTCTTCGGGCGCGAGTACACGATCCTGCGCTACGGCATCCCCTTCGGTCCGTACATGCGGGGCGACCTGGTGATCGCCGCGTTCATCGAGCGGGCGCTGGCCGGGCAACCGCTCACGATCGACGGCGACGGCAGTCAGCAACGGAACTTCGTGTACGTCGAAGACCTCGCCGCCGCGCATCCGCTCGCGCTCGGAACGGTCGCCACGAACCGCACGTACAACCTCGAAGCGAGCGAGCCGATCACCATCCGCGAGCTCGCGCAGACGATCGGCCGCCTCGTCGGCGACACCGAGGTGTCGTTCGGCCCGGCCCGCCCGGGCGACTACAAGGCGCGCGTCGTGCGCGCCGACCGGGCCCGCGACGAGTTGGGCTGGGCGCCGCGGCACTCGTTCGAAGACGGTCTGCGCAGCACCATCGCGTGGTACCGCACCCGAGGCGGGCTCGGGTGAACTCCACACCACCAGCGCGGCGCATCGCCGTCGTTCCGGCCTACAACGAAGAAGAGACCGTCGAGGGTGTGCTCGATGTGCTCGCGCCGCTCGTCGACGAGCTGGTCGTCGTCGACGACGGTTCGATCGACCACACGCGCAAGGTCGTCCAGGAATGGCTGCCCGGTCACGATCACGTGCGTCTGTTGTGGCACGACGAGAACCAGGGCATGTCGGAGGCGTACTACCTCGCGCTCATCGATCTGCGGGCCCGGCTCCTCGGAGGCGAGCTCGACGCCGGCGATCTGGTGCTCACCGTCGACGCTGACGGCCAGCACGACCTCGGCGCGCTCGACGCGCTGATCGCCGCCATGCACGACGGTGACCTCGACGCGAACCTCGCTCGGCGCGACCTCGGTGGCTATCCGGCCATCAAGCGGGTCGGCAACTGGGTGATGAGCGTGTGGGCCTCATTGTGGGCGGGCCAACGGCTGTTGGACGTCGAGTCGGGTTACCGCGTGTTTCGACTCGGCGCGCTCGCCGACGCGCTCGACTATTACCAGGGCTACCAGTACTCCGAGACGGTCGAGGTCGCGGTCGTGCTCTGCCGGCTCGGCTACCGGGTCCGCAACGACCAGCTCGTGGCGGTGCCGGTCTTCCGGTCGCGTACAAGCCTGCGCGACGCGGCAATCGACCTGCTGGTGATGCCACGCGCAGCATGGCGCGTGTGGCGGCGCCGGCGGCACAGCCCGCGCGTTCAGCAGTTCGTGTAGGCCGGCCCGCCGAGGAGGCGATCGAGCCGCACCGGCTCGAGGCCCTTGGCCCGCAGGCCGTCGAGGATCAACGGCACGGCTTGCAGCACCACGTTGCGGTTCGCGTGCGGATTGCCGTCGAGACCGTCGTGCAACAGGACGATCGATCCGCCGTGCACCTTCGCGAGGATCCGGCGCGCGACCAGCTTGGCGTCGTTCGTGGCCCAGTCGCCCGCCGCGTCGTCCCAGAGCACCATGCGCATGTGGTGCTGGCGCACGGCGCGCGCGACGAACGGCGTGCGCTGCCCGTGCGGCGGGCGATACCACGCTGGGCACGGCAAACCATGACGCACGAACGCCTGTTGCGTGCGCTCGAGCTCGGGATAGTTGGGGTCGAGCCAGCGCCACTGGTCGTGGTGGTAGGAGTGATCTCCCACGAGCTGGCCGTCGGCGACGAGCGCCTGCACGATCCCCGGGTACGCGTCGAGCGCCTTGCCGACGATGAAGAACGTCGCTTTCACATGACGCGCATCGAGCAGCTGCATGAGCGGCAACGTGGTGGACGCGTTCGGACCGTCGTCGAACGTGAGCGCCACCATGCGCGACGAGCTCGGGCCGTGCGTGAAGCCACCGCCGAACCACGACGCGTTCACCGTGCTCGCCCCGAAGTACATGGTGGTGATCGCGACGGTGGCGACGAGGAGCCCGCCGACCGCACGCTCTCGGGCGCGCGGTGTGCGGCGAATCGCTCGTTCGCGCCCGGCGGGAGTCGCCTGCATGAAGCGGGTCGCGAGTCCCGCGGCAGTTACGAGGCATGCCGCGAGCCAGAGCAGCGCCGTGCCGTCGTGGGCGGTGCGCAGCGCAGTCACCACGACTATGCCGCTACCGACGATTGTCGCGGCCGCCCGGCGGCCGAGCGGCGAAGCCGGGTAGAGCGGCGCGCGTGACGCGGCTGCGAACCCCGCGCCGAGCCCGAAGAAGACACTGAGCACGAGCAGTGAGCCGACGTCGGGCCGCTGCGGTTGCAGCCAGATCGCGACATCGGCCACTGCCAAGCCGACGATCGGGAGTGCGCCCGGCCGTACCAGCCGCGTCGCGCCGTACGCCGCGAGTGCGACCACGACGACCGCGGCGACCACCACGAGCACTGCGCGAGTGGCTCGCTGACCCGACGCGAAGGCGAGCCACGCCAGGCTCGCGACCAGCGCGGCGCTGCGCACGACCTCGGCCGGCGCCACCCGCGGTGTGACGACCGTATGGTCGCGGCGGCCCCCCGGAGTCACGGCAGTAGCATCCGGCGGGGCATATGGACGTGATCGACGCTACCAACACGCCCGATGCAGGTCCGGCGCAGGACACACCGGTCGCGACACCGGTCGGGCCGCCGGTCGGGCCGCCGGTCGGGTCGGTCGCGCACCCGCGCGTCGCGCGCGCCGGCCAGCTCGCGTGCGTGCTCGTCGGGCTCGCATGGCTCGTGGTGCTCGGCATCTACCTCGGCAAGCGCGTCGTTCTCTCGCCCGACAGCGTCAACAACTACGCGCACGTGTGGTGGATCGCCGGCGCGATCTGGCACCGCTCCACGTTGCCGTGGTCGATGCCGGTGATCGGCCACGGCCAGGCCGTCACCTACCCCTACGGCGTCGTCAACTGGACCACCGCGGCGCTGCTGTGGCCGATCCTCGGCGACTGGGCGATCACACTGTGGACCGCGCTCGGTGCGGTGGGCTGCATGGTGGCCACGTTCGTGGCGTTCCCCGAGCTGCGGCGCGGCTGGTGGGCCGCCGGCGTGCTCGCCAATCCCGCGATCGTCCTCGCGCTGCTCTTCGGCCAGCAGACGTTCGAATGGGCCGCGATGCTGCTGCTGTTCGGCATCGCCTGCTGGCGTCGCGGACGTCCACTCGCCGCGGCCGTGCTCGTCGGTCTCGGACAGGCGAACCACCCCGCTGTGGTCCTGCCGATCGGTGTCATCCTCGTGGCGGTCTGGTGGCGGTTCGAGACCGACCGGGGCCGCCTCGCTCGCTGGTATGCCCTCGCGCTCGTGATCTCGCTGCCCGCGGCGATCATCGTGTTCATCTCGCCCGCATACGAGGACTCGTCGATGCGCGACCGCGCCGTCAACTTCTTCGGCACGCTCGGACCGCGCATCCTGATCGTGGCGATCCCGCTCGCGTTCCTGCTCCTGCGGCGCAAGCGTTGGGTGGCCGTCGCGCCGCTGGCGCTCGGCATCTCGCTGATTGCGAACCTCGCCCTGCAGGACCCTGTGCACGCGAACCTCGCGTGGCGCTCCTTGCGCCGCCAGCCCGATCTCGCGGCAATGCAGCACTTCATGCGCTCGCCCGAGTTCCGGCCCGGCCGCACCTACCGCATCCTGCGGGGCGCCGACTCGAAGCTGGGCATGTACGCAATGCTGCGCGCCGGTGGCCGCCTCGATTCCGAGTTCTTCCCGGAGAGCGCAGCCTGGCAGAGCTTCGGCTCGCTGCGCGCCTACGAGCACATGCTCTGCCGCCACCGCGTCGACGAGGTCGTCGACTTCGCGTCGTACGACCGCACTCGCCACACGAACGAGCACGCGCTATTGCGCCGCCTCGATCAGGGCCCCTCGGCGCTCGTGCGCGTGCGGTCCATCGCGCGCACACCGGCATACGAGGTGTTCACCGTCGACCGTGCCGGCTGCCGGGTGGCGAAACGCAGCGTCTGAGCACTGGTCCGCTACGACGGCCCGACCCACTGGTTTGTGGCGGCCGTGAACAATCGCTGCACGTGCATCACGGCACGCGGGGCCGTCGTGGTATGGAGCCAGAATCCGATCGCGCCGTGACCGAACGTCGAGTCGGCGACGGTCGCGACGATCTCGTCGTCGACGATCAGCCGGACCTGCTCGCCGTGCACGAGCACCCGCAATGTGTCGGGCGCCGCGGCGCCGCCGAGCACCGACGGCCGCCCGCTCGCAACGACCCGCTCGTGTGACCCCGCCACGTGCAGTAGGCGCCACTGTGCCGCAGCGGGCGCGAGCACGAACGCGAGGGCACCGTGCGATCCCGCGTGCAGCAGCAGCCCGTATTCCACGCCGCGCGCCGGGGAGGCCCGGTCGAGCAGCACATGGGCCTCGACCATGCCGTCGCCGACATCGAGCGGCATCAGCGCGTCGACACGCGTGTTGCGCGCCTCCGCAGCGAGGGTGTACCCGGCCGGCGTCACGAAGCCAGTGCTGCTGTGCGCCGCACTGACGATCGGCCAACCCGGCTGGGCCGTGCGCAGGTCGGCGGTGTAGGTGGAAGCAACCCGGTCGGCGGCGCAGCGGAAGCCGGCACCGCGCCCGTCGGCCGTTGTCAGCACGCCGCGCCGGCTGACCGTGGAGGGCCGGTTGTCCTGCGCGCCACCTCGTGTGACGGCTGACCCCGGCGGGACGGTGACGGCGGGTGCGTCGACCCACTGTTGCGGGCCGGTCACCGCGTCGTGCACGCCGAACGTTCCCACGTCGAAGCCCCGGTCGGTCCGGCCGTCGAGTGATCGCAATGCGTTCCCCCACGGATAGGTGCGGGCGTCGCCGCCGCGTGCCGCAGCCTCCCACTCGAGCTCGGTGGGAAGGCGCTTGCCGAGCGCATGGCAGTACTCGCTGGCTGCCGCGAACGAGACGCCGTCGACGGGTCGGAGCGCGAGCGTCGCGGGCGCAACACGGCCACCCCAGGCCGCCGGCGCGGCAACAGCGGGATGGCGCGCGAGGAACTCTTCGTAGTCGGTGACGCCGACCGGCTTCGCGTCGATCGCGAAGGTGGCCAGCGACACGTAGCGGGCGGCCAGCTCGTCCGGTGCAGGATCCATGGCACCGACGACGTAGCGCGCGGCCGGCACGACAACCATGCCCCACGGGCTCGCGGGCGCCGCCGGCTTTGGCGGTCGCGTCGCGGCGACGGCATAGACGGCGGCGCCCGCGAGCAGCGCGAGCGACATCGCAGCGGCGGCCGGGGTGCGCGCGGCGCGCGCAACGCGCGCAACGCGCGAGAGGGTTGCCCACCGAGGCGCGCGGGTGGTGCCGTCCGGTCGGCGCGCGGGCGGGACATCGGTGATCGCCGGCGTGCGCGGCGCGGCGCGTGCATCGTCCACGGGCGCGGGGCCCGCGGCGCGTGAGGCACCCGCGGTGGAGCCGCGGCGCGACTGCAGGCGGGCGAGGCGCGCCTCGACGTCGGAGGCCGTCGATTCGCTCACCGTCATCGTGCGACGCTCGCGGCCGCGCGCCGTGACGCGTGCCGTGACGCGCGCCGTGACGCGCGACGCGGCGCGAGAACGCGTACGAGCGCGAGGAACATCACCACCATGGCCATGGCGACGGCCGCGGTCTGCACGAGCTCGAGTCGGCCGTCGGTTCCCGCGCTGAGCCCGTGCACGAGCGCGGCCGCGAACAGGCCGAAGCTCGTGAGGTGCACTGCGCGCCACACCCGCCGGGGGATCCGTCGCATGAGCAGCGAGGAGGTCTCGATCGCGACGAGCAGCCACATGGCCAGCACACCCCAGGCCACCGCGCCGGGCTTCCAGCGCGACGCGAAGGGCACGACGACGTCGAGCGGGCCGAACTGCACGTAGCTGTCCGCGAGGAGCGCCGCGACGTGCGTCGCCGTGGCGAGCACAGCGAGCGCGCCGAGAAAGCGGTGGAGCTCCGTCAGCCATGCAGGCGCGACCGACCGCCCGAACAGGCGCGTCGACAGTGCGAGCCCGAACGCCACCGAAGCGGTCAGGATGCCGAACGCGACGAGGCCGCTCCCGCGCGTCAGGTACCACCAGAAGTGCGGACTCACTTGACCGGACTCGCGGCTGAGACGGTGGTGGGAGGTGCCGGAACGGTCGGCGGTGGCGCGGCGACGGTCGGCGGGGGAGCAGGAGGCGCCGTGGCGGGGCTCGTTGCGGGTGACGTGGTCCCCCCACGGGAGCCGACCGGGGCGGGCGCCGGCGAACCGACGCCGGATCCGCCACCTGCGCTGACGGTCGCACCGCCGTTCCCCGCGCTCCCCACCGCCGGCGCCGGGCCACCGGGCGCCGGCGGGGCGCCCGGCGTGGTGCCCGGCGCGGTGCTCGACCCTGCGCCCGGCGCCGCGGTCCCCGCGCCGCCGGGCGCTGACGTTGCGGCCCGATGACGGTGCACGATCACCACTCTCGGTGCGACTGTCGTCGTCACCCGTGGGAGGAGGTAGGTCGTCGGGGTGGATGTCGACGCCAGCGCGTGGTCGGTTCTCGCTGCTATCGCCGCGGTGGTCGCAACCGTGGCCGCGAGTGACGCCGATGAGGCCACGATCTTGCTCGCGGTTGCCGCCCTGCTCCGCTTCGGCATGCTTCCCCTTCATCGCCGATGGGCCGTTCGTTCGTTCTCGGTGTCATCGGCGCGTGCGGGCCCGCGAATGGAGCCCGCGTCGCGGAATTCCGCGCGCGTTTCAGCGCGAGCGCACGTGCTGCCGATACTGCGCTGGTACGCGGACGGTGCGGACCGCGTCATCGCTGGAGGGAGTCAATCGATGCGCAAGCGGAACGCCATCAGTGCAGCGGCGGTCGCGTCGATCGGGTTCGGTGGCGCCGCCACCGCAGTGATCGACGCACAACATCATGTTGCTGCACCGGCCACGATGCAGTCAGAAGCTGGCGCACGAAGGTCGAATCGCGCTGGACCGCGCGTCGTCACCCTGTACGTCGACGATCCGCCGCCCACGACGGCGGCCGCGCCGGGAGTCGCGGTGCCGGCGCGACCGGTCACCCGCTCCTCGCCCCGGACACCGCAGGCCGTATCGGTGCCGGGTTCGGCGCCGCCCGCCCCCGCGCCCGTCGCGCCCTCTCACAATGGCGCGGAACCCGCGCCGGCCGAGAGTCCCACGACGGTTCCGCCGCGCCACGCGCCCACCACGAGCACCACGGTCTCGGTCGCCACCACTACGCCGTCGGTGACGACCACCACGGCGGCGAGCCCCGTGTCTCACCACGGTGACGGCGGCGGCGACGACTAACCGCCGTGCCGATCACGACGGTGGCCGAGCAACGCGTCGCCACTCGGCGATTTCCCGCGATGGGGTCGTCGGCGCACCTCATCGTGGTGCACGACGACCCGGTAGCGGCCGAGTCGCTCGCCGACGGGGCCCGTGCGCGTGTCGAGGAGCTCGAGGCGCGCTGGTCACGCTTTCGCGAGTCGAGCGAGGTGTCGCGGCTGAACCGCAGGCGCGGCGTGCCCGTGCGCGTGTCGAGCGACACGTACCTGCTCGTCTCCCGGGCGGCGCACGCACGTGACATGACCGCCGGCCGGTACTCACCGTTCGTGGGCGACGCGATGATCGCCCTCGGCTACGACCGCGACTTCGTGGACGTGAGCGCGCGCGGCGCGCGCGGCGGAGGGATCGTGGCCGCAGGAGAAGTGGCCGGAGCGACCGTGGCGGTCGCCGATGCCCCGGTCGGGCTCGACCCCTACCTTCCCGCGGTCACGCTGCCGGTGCGCGCCGGATTCGATCCCGGCGGCATCGGCAAGGGTCTGGCCGCCGACATCGTGGTGTCCGAGGCGCTGGGCGCGGGCGCTCGTGGTGCCATGGTGAACATCGGCGGCGACGTCGTCGCAACCGGGTCACCGCCCGACGAGCGCGGATGGGTCGTCGGCATCGAGGAACCGTCGCACCCGGGCACGCATCTCGGTCGTGTCACGGTCGTTAGCGCCGCAGTGTGTACGAGCAGCCCGCTGCGCCGCGTGTGGACCGCGGCGGACGGGTCGCGCGTCCACCACCTCCTCGATCCGAACACCGGTCGGTCGGTAAACACCCGTATGGCGGCGCTCACCGTCGTCGCCGGCGAGGGCTGGTGGGCCGAGGCGATGACGAAGGCGCTCTTCGTGGCCGCGAGCGGCGCGCGCGATGCCGACGATCGCGCGGAGGTCGTCGAGCTGATGGCCGCGCTCGTCACCGACGAACATGTGCTCGCGGTGTTCCGCGACGGCGACGTGCGCGAGTTCGGCCCGCCGGGCGCGTTCGATCGGGCGAGCGACGCTCGAGTTGGCGAGGCGCCGGCGCCCGCGCGGCGGCCCGACGGCGCGGAGCGGCAGCCACGCGGCACCAACTAGCGTCGCCGCCGTGCGTTTGCGCTACGAGGATGCCGACGAGCGATTCCGTGCCGAGCTGGTTGCCTGGCTCGAGCAGCATGTACCGCCGCGAGCGCTGCTCGACTCGGAGAAGCTGTCGAGTGCGTGGCTGCCCGATTGGGTGCGCGAGTGGCAGCGCACGCTGTTCGATGCCGGATGGCTCGTGCCGGGCTGGCCGCCGGAGCTCGGCGGGCGCAACGCGACGCCCGCCCAGCAGATGATCTACTTCGAGGAACTGTCGCGCCGCCAGATCGTGCGCACGTGGAACCCGCAGGCGCTCGGCATCGTGGCACCGTCGATCCGCGACTACGGCAGCGAGGAGCAGCGAGCACGTTTCGTGCTCCCCACTCTGCGCGCCGACATCTCGTGGTGCATCGGCATGAGTGAGCCCGGTGCCGGTTCCGACCTCGCGTCGCTGGCCACCCGCGCTGTGCTCGACGGCGACCATTTCGTGGTCAACGGGCAGAAGGTGTGGACCTCGGGCGCGCACCACGCCGATTGGTGCATCTGCTTCGTGCGCACCGATCCGGCCGCACCCAAGCACAAGGGAATCTCCGCGCTGCTCATCGACATGAAGACGCCCGGCATCGAGTGCCGGCCGTTCCCCGAGCTCTCCGATCCCCTCTATTGCGACTTCAACGAGGTGTTCTTCACCGACGTCGTGGTGCCGCACGAGAACCTTCTCGGCCCGCTCAACGGCGGCTGGCCGATCACGCAGGGCTCGCTCGCGCACGAGCGCTCCATGCTGTGGATCGAGTACGTGTACCTCCTGCAGCGGGCCGCCGACGCCCTGCAGGGTCTCGGCGGCCGCACCCGGGCCGACGGCTCCCGGCTCGGCGACGACGCGGGGTTCCGCAACGTCGTTGCCGGTTTCAAGATCGACGTCATGGCGATCATGGCGATGGGCTACCGGGGCTTCTCGAAGTTCATGGCCGGCAAGTCGTCGCCCGAGCACTCGCTGCTGAAGCTCTACGGCAGCGAGGCCGTGCAGCGCTGCCTGCTCGCGGGCACCCAGTACCTCGGGCCCGAGGGGATGGACGTCGACGAGAACGGCCCGCGCATGTGGCGCGACGGCTCGTGGGCGACCCAGTACTTGCGCAGCTTCAGTGGCACGATCCCCGGCGGTACGAGCGAGATCCAGCGCAACATCATCGCCGAGCGGGTGCTCGGACTGCCGCGCTAGCGGGCTGCATCGTGACGTTCGACTGGCAGCCGCACGAACCCGATGCGACGCGCGCGCAGCGCTACGTGCACGACGGCTTCTGGGACGACGAGTCGCTCGGCGAGATCCTCGCCGCCGGCATGCACGACGCGCCCCACGCCGCGTTCGTGGTCCGCTCCGATCGCCGCCCGTTCCGCGGCACGCTCGCCGACGTCGACGATCTCGCCCGCCGTGTCGCGAGCGGTCTCGCGGCCCGTGGCATCGGTGAGGGCGACGCGGTCGCGTTCCAGCTGCCGAACTGGGTCGAGGCCGCGGCCACGTTCTACGCCGTCGCGTATCTCGGTGCGATCGTCGTGCCGATCGTCCACTTCTACGGCACGAAGGAGGTCGGGTACATCCTCCGCCGTACACGCGTGAAGGCGCTCGTGACCGCCGACCGATTCGGCGCGCAGGATTTCCTGGCCAACCTTGCCGCGCTTCGGGCCGAGGGTCTGCCCGATCTCGAATGGTGCGCAGTGGTCGACGGCGCCGGCGGTCACAGCAGTGCCGGCGCGGCCGTTGCCGGCGACGTCGCGTTCGCGGAGCTCGCCGCGCACGATCGGATCGACGGGCCGGTGGCGGTCGACCCGAGTGCGCCGGCGCTCATCGCCTACACGAGCGGCACGACGGCCGACCCGAAGGGTGTCGTGCACGTGCACCGCACGATCAACGCCGAGATCCGCCAGCTCGGCGCGATGCAGGACCCATCCGACCCGGCGCGGGTGGTCGTGCCCGACCAGATCAACGGCGCGCCGGTCGGTCACGGCATCGGGATGCTCGGCGCACTGCTGATCCCCGTGTGGCGGCGCCGGCCGATCCACCTGATCGACGTGTGGGACCCGGGCCGGGTGCTCGCGGCGATGCGTGACGAGGGCCTGAGCGGCGGCCAGGGCTCGACCGTGTTCCTCACGAGCCTGCTCGACCATCCCGACTTCGATCCCGTGGTGCACGTGCCGTTGATGCCGCAGATCGGCCTCGGGGGCTCGGCCGTCCCGCTGGCCGTGTGCGAGCGCGCCCGCGAGCTGGGCATCCAGACGATGCGCAGCTTCGGATGCACCGAGCACCCGTCGATCACCGGCAGCACGTGGAGCGATCCGTGGCGCCAGCGCGCGGGCACCGACGGTCGCGCGCTCCCGGGTGTTGAGCTCCGCCTCGTCGACGACGCCGGCCACGACGTAGCGGGGGGACAGCCGGGCGAGATCTGGAGCCGCGGGCCCGACTGCTGCTTTGGCTACACCGATCCCGCGGTCACCGCCGCGAGCTTCGAAGGCGAGTGGTATTGCACCGGCGACATCGGTGTGCTCGACGAGCGGGGCTGCCTGCGCATCACCGACCGCAAGAAGGACATCATCATCCGCGGCGGCGAGAACATCAGCGCAGCCGAGGTCGAGGAACTGATGATGCGCCTGCCCCGTGTGGCCGAGGTCGCGGTTGTCGCCGCCCCCGATGCCCGGCTCGGCGAGCACGCCGCGGCGTTCGTCCGCATGCAGAACGCAGGCGACACCGCGCCGGCACTCGCCGAGCTGCGTGCGCACCTCGATCAGGCCGGGCTGGCCCGCCAGAAGTGGCCCGAGGAGATCCACGCCGTCGACGTGTTCCCGCGCACGCCGAGTGGCAAGGTGCAGAAGTTCGCGCTGCGGGCTCGGCTGCGCGGTGAGGTGCAGGCACCCTGATACCGTGCGGTCGATGTCGTCGGAAGGCACCGGCCACGGCGCGGCGGACGAACGTCGCACTGCGTCACGCCATGTGCTCCGCGCCGCGATCGTGTGCCGGCGCCTCGGCGGGGCGGGTGCGGTCGCCGAGGCGCACGGTGAGACCACCGACCTGTCGGTCGGAGGCTTCGGCGCCCGCCTCGACGCGAGCTTCGCGCCGGGTGACGTCGTCGATGCCGATCTCGTGCTCGACGCGCACCTCGTGACCGTGCGTGCCCTCGTGGTCAACGTCGCCGCCGACGACGACCATCATCTCGTCAACTGCGCCTTCTCGGAGCCCCCGGCGCCCGTGCGCGCGGTGATCCAGGCCTTCGTGGCCGCCCGCAGCTGACACCCACCGCCTTCCGCGCTGCCCGTGCTTCATTCTCGGTGCAATTGGCGGCGATAGTGCGCGTCATATGCACCGAGAAGTGGCGCGGCGGCGGTCAGCGAGCGCGTCGGCGACTCGCTGCAGCGTGAGTTCGGGCATCAGGGTGACGTCGTCCCACGTGACGGTCACGATGCGCCACCCCATTCCTTCGAGCAACGCGATGCGACGGCGGTCGTGCTTCCATCGGGCTCGTGTGCCGTGGAACTCGTATCCTTCGCACTCGACGGCGACCTTGAGCGCGGCGTCGGCGAAGTCGAGACGGACCGGCCGCCGTCCGTTCGGCAGCAGTACCGGGAACTGCCGGTCCGGGAGCTTGATACAGGTCTGCCGCAGGAGCCGGGCGAACCGCACCTCCAACCGCGACTCGGCCGGAGCGTGGTCGACGTCGTGCGCCGCCAGGAGCCCGTAGATGGCGCGGGCGCCCCGCTTGCCCCGGCCGCAGAGCGCGCCGGCTCGCCGCTCCAGATACCGCGTGGAGACGAGGCGCAGTCGGCGCGCGATCTCGAAGGCGTGCTCCAGCGCCTCGGCATGCTGGCTGTACGCGACGTCGATCAGCGTGCGGGCGGCGGTGGTGCACGGGATGCCGTCGACGGTCATCAGGTCGATGGCATCCAGCTGCTGTGGCCGGTGAATCGTGACGTTCCAGTGAGCGCGCTCCTCGGTATCGATGGCGACCGTTGCTCGCCTGCCCGAGGCGCTACGGGCTACCGCGACCTCGATGGACGCGGCGCGCCGCAGCTCGAGCCGCAGGAGCCCCGCGGCGGTGAGCTCGGTTGCGGCGGAACCGTCGACTCGCAGGGTCGCGGCCATGGTGGCCATCGCGGCGGTTCGGGGCGCGCCGGCGATGCGGTACACGCCCCTCAGCACCTCCTCCCACCGGTTCGCTCGGATCTGGTACGCGATCTCGCTCTCGCGTAGGCCTGCCGCCAGCGCTTGGCGGCGGGCGACGATGCCGTGCTGCTCTTCCGCCAGTCGATGGAGTTCTGCAAGTTGCGCGCGCATGGGTAACGTCCTGCCTCCGCACCCGTGCGCCCTCGCGAGACAACCTACGCAACGGTTGCGACAACGTCCCCTGCTTCATTCTCGGTGCAACTGGCGGCGATAGTGCGCGTCATATGCACCGAGAAGCGAAGGGAGTGTCGGAACGTCAGCCGCGGAGGGTGCGGCCGGGGCGGCTCGCGACCGCGTCGGGCTCGTTGGCGCCGTCGACACGGATCGGTACCCCGTTCACCAGCGTGTGGGCCATCCCCGTGGGGCGGTCGGCCGTGAGCCGCTCGCCGTCGGCGGGGAAGTCGCGGATGCGCCGCAGCGGCCCCGGGTCGACGGTGTCGGGGTCGAACACGGCGATGTCGGCGCGCCGGCCGACCTCGATGAGGCCGCGGTCGTCGAAGCCGTACACGCCCGCGGGCTCGGCCGTGAGCTTGTGGACCGCCCGCTCGAGCGGCATCACCTCGCGCTCGCGCACCCAATTACCGAGCAGGTCCGTGGCGAAGCAGGCGTCGCAGAGCTGCGAGACGTGGGCACCCGAGTCGGCGAGGCCGAACAACACGTTGTCGCGCGGCAGCAGGAACGCGATGCCTTCCTCGTCGTTGTTGGCGAGCACGCTGCCGAACCGGGTGTCGAGGTCTTCGGACAGCGAGAGGTCGAGCATGAAATCGAGCGGCGTGACGCCGGCCGCGGCCGCGCCGTCGGCGACGGTGACGCCGACGAGTTCGGGCCGGGTGGTGCTCTCGACCACCGTGATGTTGGACCAGTTCGGTGGCAAGAAGCCGCGGCCGCTGAGCTGCTCCCAGGCCGTCGCCCGCCACTGCGGGTCGCGGTACGCCGCGACCCGTTGCTCGATCGGCTTGTCCATCAGCTCGGCGAAGGCCTTGCGGGTGTTCAGCGTGAACGGCTCGCGCATGTTCATCTGGAACGTGAGCGGGCGGCACGACACCTGCGGCCACACCTCGATGCCGCGGGCACGCGCCGCGTCGTTCGCCTCGATGGCCCGGAGGTAGTGGTCGGAGCCCTTGAACGTGAGCAGCGCCGTCCAGGTGAACGGCCGGCCGATCTCCTGCTGGAGGTCGAACACCGTGTCCTGGGGTATGACGCCCGCCGGCAGCAGCGCGCCCACGCCGCGGCCCGCGTCGTGCATCGGCATCAGCAGCGCGCGCAGCTCGTCGATGCCGGCGACCCGCGACGGTACGGGCCGACCACCCTCGCCGTTGTGCGTGGGCGAGGCCGTGGTGGCCACGCCCGCGGCGCCGGCCGCGAGCGCCTCCACCACGAGCTGCTGCATACGCGCGATCTCGTCGGGGGTGGCGGCGCGGGTATACGCATCCTCGCCGCCCATCACGTACATGCGCAGCGCGGTGTGGCCGATATAGCACGCGTAGTTCAACACCGTGCCACGCGACTCGACTGCATCGAGATATTCGGGGAACGTCTCGAACGCGTCCCACGGCACTCCCGCGAAGAGCGTGTCGGGGCTCATGTCCTCCACGTGCATGAGCGTCTTCACGAGCAGTTCGCGGTGCTCCGGTCGAACCGGCGCGATCGAGAAACCGCAGTTGCCGGCGACGACGCTGGTGACGCCGTGGAACGACGACGGTGTGAGCGCGGGATCCCAGAACACCTGCGCGTCGTAGTGCGAGTGGATGTCGATGAAGCCGGGCGCGACCACGTGGCCGCCCGCATCGAGCTCGCGCCGCCCGTGCAGCTCCGGCCCGATCTCGGTGATCGTGTCGCCCTCGACGGCGACGTCGGCGCGGTAGCGCTCCGATCCCGAGCCATCGATCACGATTCCGCCCCGGATCACGATGTCGGCGGCCATGGCGCCTCCCTCTTGCTCGCTGCGCGTCAGCATAGGGTGCCTCGGATGAGGCGGGTCACGGCTGCGAGTGGGGCGCGCCACGCGGCCGGGCGCGCTATGCGATGAGGACGCGGTGAGGACGGTCGCGCGCGCCGGTGGCTCGGTCGTCGAGTTGCTCGACGCGGGTGGCGACGGTCGTATCGGCACACGGCGGTTGCATGGCCCGGTCGACGGTGAGCTCGGCGACGAGTACGCATGGTTGCTCGTCGAGTCCACCGATCCGAGCGACCGCGGCGCCGCGGCGGTGATCGACGGCACGGCACACCACGACGTCGCGGCCCGGGCCGACGTGTTCTCGGCGCCGGGCTGGTCGGCGTTCCTCGCGCCGGGCGCCACGTTCTCCACTCGCGGCGCGTCGTTGCGCGCCACGTGCGTGTGGACCGCGGCTACCGCGGACGTCGACGGCGGCGCCACCCGGGTTGTCCCTGCGGGCTCGGTGGCCAGCGAGGCGCGGGGCGAGGGTGTCACGGCGCGCCACGTGCGCACGTATGTCGATCGGGGTCCGCTGATCGTGGGGGAGACGCTCAACCCGCCCGGCGGGTGGTCGAGCTGGCCGCCGCACGCGCACGCGCACGAGGAGATCTACCTCTACCGTTTCGCGCCCGCGCAGGGCTTCGGCGTGCACGTCGACGTGGGCGAGGACGCGTGCCGGAGCGACGGCGATCAGCCACGCGTCGTGCGCGACGGCGACATCGTGCGCATCCGTGGTGGCCACCATCCCGTGGTGGCCGCACCCGGCTGCACGATGTACTACCTCTGGGCCCTCGCGGGCGACGCACCGAGCGTCGACACGCGTGTCGACGCTCGCTTCGGCTGAGCTATTTCCCTTCCCACAGCACGTCGGTGCCACTGCCGTACTGCACGAGGAACAGATCGGCCTTGCCGTCGTTGTTGAAGTCGCCGACGAGGATCACGTTGTAGAACTCGTTGATCGTGATCTGCGCGCCGGGGGTGACGAACGGCGCGGCACCCGTGCCGCGCAGGAGCGAGTCGCGGCCCCACCCCCGGCTCCAGAAGAACAGATCGTCGTGGCCGTCGCCGTCGAAGTCGCCCGCGTACACGTGGGTGTACACGCTGTTGACCGGGTACGCGTGCGATCCGAACTCCACCCCGCTGCCGACTGCGTGCGCGTTCCAGACGTAGTCGGGTGCGGTGCCCGCCGCGTAGAACAGCAGGTCGGTGCGGCCGTCGCCGGTGACGTCGCCGGGGGTGATCGCGTAGCGGCCGTTGATCGTGAAGCCGCGGCTCGTGTAGCCGCCGTTGTGGAACGTCCAGATGAAGTCGTGCGCCCGCCCCGCGGCATAGAACAAGAGATCGCTGTAGCCGTCACCGTTGAAGTCGCCGGGCACGATCACGTAGCCGCCGTTGATCGTGAACGGATGGCTGGTAAAGCCCCCCGAGCCGTTGCCGTACCAGATGAAGTCCTGCTTCGGGCCGGCGAGGTAGAAGAGCAGGTCGGTGTGGCCGTCGTGGTTGAAGTCGCCCGGCACGATCTGGGTGTACGTGCCGTTGATCGTGAGCGGTGTGCTCGTGAACTGGCCCGTGCCGTCGTTCGTCCAGAGCGCGTCGGCGCCCCGGCCGGCGCGGTACAGGAGCACGTCGGTGGCCGCGTTGCCGGCGAACTGTCCGGGGATCATCGCAGTGAAGCCGCCACCCACCTGCGAGGCCGAGTGCTGCGCGAACGCCGCACTTCCCGAGGGCGGGAAGTTCGGGATCGACGCCGCGAACAGGTTGCCGCTGCCGAGCACGTCGAAGTTGTCGGGGTCGGGTGCCATGAACACGTTCCAGCGGAAGCTGCTGAGATGTGAGAAGTACGACGACGGGTCGAACGACAGCGACAGGTGGTACGAGTCGCTGCGTTTCGCCGTGAGCCACTCCTGCAACGTCGGCTGCGACGAGCAGTTGGCCACCGTGAAGATCGCGGCGAGCATCTCGTTGCGCGACTGCACCCACGCGGCATCGGCGTAGAGGTCGGAGCCGCCGCAGCCCGTCGACGAGTTGGCATCGGTGTCGAAGGCGCCGAAGAAGTCGTGTACCGCGGGTGTGGCGAACGGCGCGACGGTGCGGGCGCTCAACGTGATGAGCTTTGACGCGCAGTCGTATTGGAGGGTGGCCGACGCCATGTCGAGCGTGCTCGCGTCGCCCGCCGGATCGCTCTCGCTCTGGCTCCAGCAGATGTTCGGGTTGGAGGCCGCGGGCGCCGCCGCTTCGGGATGCGCGCCGAGCGGCGCGCGGGGCGCGGGCGACACCGGCCGATGCCGCGGCCCAGGCGGGCGGCGCCACCGCGCCCGCCGCGGTGCTGCCCGCCGCGAGCGGGCCCGCCCCGAGCAGCGCGACGCCGAGCAGGCCGGCGATCCCCGCCCGCGGGCCGGGTCGGCGTGACCCGGCGCCCGAGCGGGCGCGACGGCTCGCGCGGCGACCCGCGCGCTCGGTGTGCATGGCACCACGATCCGTCAGACCACGAGGCACTTGTTCCCCTCCTGGGGTCGCCGTGGGAGGCGATCCAACCTACCGGCCCGCGTGGGCCTGGATTGTCCATCGGAACGTGGATGGGGCCTACTTGACGCCGAGCAGGCCCTACTTGACGTGTGCGTCAGGTGCGGTCCACAGTGCCGGTCGTGCCCGAATCCCACCCCACCGCCGCTCCTGTGATTCCGGTCACGATGCCCGCGGCCGTCTTCCAGGGCATCCGCGACGTCACGGTCGAGGAATTGCCCACCCCGTCGCTCGGCCCCCGCGACGTGCTGCTCGAGGTGAGCCACTGCGGCATTTGCGGGAGCGACCTGCACTTCGTCGTCCACTGGCCGGGGGCGGGCACGCCGGGAACCGTCGAGGGTCACGAGTTCTCGGGAACCGTCGTCGCGGTGGGTGGCGAGGTCGCCGAGTGGCGGGTGGGCGACCGGGTGGTGGGCGGCCCGACGCCGCGCTGCGGGCGCTGCGAGTACTGCCTGGCGCAGCGGCCGTCGCTGTGCCTCGAGCGGGGTCGGGTCGGTGCCGACGGCGAAGGCTGGACCGGCGCGTTCGCCCGCTACAAGAAGATGCGCGCCGACCAGATCCTGCGGGTGCCGGAGAACCTCGAGTTGCGGCATGCCGCACTGGTGGAGCCGCTCGCGGTGGCGCTGCACGGCATCACACGCAGCGGCGGCGCCGATCCGGCGCGGCGGTACCTCGTGACCGGCGGGGGCCCGATCGGGTTCCTCTCGGTGGCGGCGCTGCGTGCCGAGGGCGTGTCCGACATCGTGGTGAGCGAGCCGCACGAGCGGCGCCGGGCGCTGTGCGAGCGCCTCGGCGCACGTACGGTCACGCCCGACACGCTGGAGACGCCGGCGATGCCGCACGATCTCGTGGCCGAACCGTTCGACGTGGTGCTCGAGTGCAGCGGTCACAAGGCCGCGATCGAGTCGGCGCTCGGGCAGCTGAAGCGGGCGGGCATGCTCGTGCTCGTCGGCGCAGGCATCAGCAAGCCGAAGTTCGACTCGAACCGCATCCTGCTGAACGAGCTCGTGATCACGGGCAGCTTCGTGTACGACCACGACGGCTTCCCCGCGCGCTCGATCTGCTCGCGTCGGGGAGGCTCCCGCTCGACGTACTCGTCGAGCCCGACGACGTCGGTCTGGAGGCGCTCGTGGACGCGTGCGTCGCGCTGAACGACGGCGAGCTTGCCGCGAAGGTGATGGTCGTGCCGTTGCACGCGGCGGCCCGGCGGCCGGGTTGACCCGGTCGCGACGAGGAAGGACTTCGACATGACTGCCGTGCCTACGCGCCCGCCGCACTTCAACCACGTGGCGATGAGTGTGCCGCCTTCGATGTTGACGGCCGAGGGCAGCGCACCGCTGCGCGCGTTCTACCCGGAGGTGTTCGGCTGGCGGCACCTCGAGATGATGGACGTGGAATCGAAGCGACTCGTGTTCCAGACCTACTCGCTCGAGCAGTTCGTGTTCCTCCACGGCGACGAGCACGCGATGCAGTGCCCCCGCCTCGACCACTACGGCTTCTCGGTGGCGACCGAGGCCGAGCTCGACGCGATCCTCGACCGGGCGAAGGCGTACCAGGAGCAGGACGACCGTGTCGACATCATCGACAAGCACCGCGACGACTACGGCACGATCGGGATCACTGCGTGCTACGTCGGCTATCTGCTGCCGATGATGGTGGAGATCCAATGGTGGGACAAGGACTGGGAGCGGAACGCGTGACCGCGCGCTTGAAGGTCGGGGCCTTCGTACCCCAGGGTTGGAAGCTGGAGTACACCGGCGTCGACGCGGCGAGCGCATGGGCGCGCAGCAAGGAGATCGCGCAGCTCGCCGAACAGGTCGGCTACGACCACCTCTGGGTGTACGACCATGTCGAGACGGTCCCGCGCCGCGAGCCGACGCACGTGTTCGAGGCATTCACGATGCTCGCGGCGATTGCGCAGCACACCACGCGCGCCGGCCTGGGTCAGCTCGTCACGTGCGCGGCCTACCGCAACCCCGGGCTGCTCGCCAAGACCGCGGCCTGCGTCGACGTGCTGTCGGGCGGCCGGCTCGTGTTCGGTATCGGCGCGGGCTGGTACAAGCGCGAGTACGAGGCGTACGGCTACGACTTCCCCTCGCCGGGCACCCGCCTCGCGATCCTCGACGAGAGCCTCGAGGTGATCCGGCGGATGTGGTCGGAGGAGACGGTGTCGTTCACGGGCAAGCACTTCGCCTTCGACGGCGCGTACTGCGATCCGAAGCCGCTCCAGAGCCCGCCACCGATCTGGGTCGGTGGGGGAGGCGAGCGCAAGACGTTGCGTATCGCGGCGAAGCACGCGACCCACACGAACTGGCAGGTAGGCCTGCCCGTGTTCGAGCACAAGAGCAGGGTGCTCGCGCAGCACTGCGCGGATCTCGGTCGCGACTTCGATTCGATCGTGCGTACGCACGGACCCGATTGCCGGCTCTTCGACTCTGAAGCCGACCTGATGAAGTGGCTGGAGTCGCCCGGCGGTGGCAGCCTCTCGGGGACCACGCCGCACGACGAGTACGTGGCCGCCAACCTGGTCGGCACCGTCGAGCAGGTGACCGACCAGCTGCGCGGGTTCATCGCCGCGGGGTGCGGCGAGGTGGTCCTGTGGTTCCGCGACTATCCGAGCTCGGAGAGCCTCGAGCGCTTCATGGCGGAGGTCGTGCCGAACCTCTCGTGAGAGGAACGGGCGCGGTCGTCCCCATGACGGGACCGCCGCGAACGCGTCGGTAACCTCACCGCCCGTGACCGAGCCGCGCGTGGTACCTCTCAGTGCGCGAGCGGCGAGGGCCCGGGCCGGCACACCGGCCGAGCCCGCCACCGGTGACGGCGGGCGCAACCGCAGGCCGGTGGTCGCCGCGGCCGCGGTCGGCGTCGTGCTCCTGCTCGGGCTCGTGTTCCGCTTCGCGTCGCGCTCGGACCTGTGGCTCGACGAGGCACTGACGGTGAACGTCGCCCGGCTCAAGCTCGGCGACATCGGGCCTTGGCTCAAACACGACGGCGCGCCGCCGCTCTACTACTGGCTGCTCCACTTCTGGACCGACTGGTTCGGCACGTCGGATGTGGCCGTGCGTGCGCTGAGCGGCGTGTTCGGTGTGCTGTCGCTGCCGCTCGCGTGGCTGTGCGGCCGGCGGCTCGGCGGCGATCGCCTCGCCTGGACCGCCGTGCTCGTGCTCGCGCTGAACCCGTTCGCGGTGCGCTACGCCACCGAGAACCGCATGTACGGCATGGAGTCGTTCCTCGTGTTCGCCGGCATCCTCGCGGTCCGGCGGGCCCTCGAGCGGCGCACGTGGGACCGCCTGCTCGTCGTGGCGTTGCTGAGCGCGGCGCTCGTCTGGTCGCAGTACTGGTGCTTGTCGCTCGTAGCCGTGGTCGGGCTCGTGCTGCTCCTCGTGGCCTGGCGGGCGCGCGGCGAGCTGCGCGCCAACGCATGGTCGACGCTTGCCGCAGTGGTGCTCGGCGCGGCGACGTTCGCCGCCTGGCTGCCGACGTTTCTCGAGCAGTCACGCCACACCGGCACGCCGTGGGCGAACCCGCAGTTCCCGACCGGCCCCGTGGGGCAGTCGATCCTGGAGTTCGCGGGCGGACTGCACTCCGAGGGTTGGCTGCTCGTCTACGTGGCGGTGGTGCTGCTCGCCATCGGCACGTTGGGCCACGGCACGAACCACCTCGCGGTCGAGCTCACGGGCCACGGCGAGGGCGCAGTGATCTGGGAGGGCGCGGTCGGGCTCGGCGCGCTCGCGCTCGGTGCCACGCTCGCCTGGGTCGGGCACAGCGGCTTCCAGCCGCGCTACGCCGCGCCCGCGCTCCCGATGTTCGTGCTCGTGGTGGCACGCGGCATCACCGTGCTGCCCACCGCGAAGCTGCGCAACGTCACGCTCGCGTTCTTCGTGCTGTGCGGCTTCGCGGGGAGCGTGCGCAACTGGCACGAGAGCCGCACGCAGACCGGTCAGGTCGCCGCTGCGCTCGAGGCCGCGGCCCACCCCGGCGACCTCGTCGTGTACTGCCCCGACCAGCTGGGTCCCTCCACCCACCGCATCCTCTCGCGCTCGGCCGTCGGCCGTACGTTGCGGGAGGTGTCGTACCCGCTCGACCAGCCCTACTCGAACACCGTGACGCTCGTCGACTGGTACGACTACAAGAAGCGCCTCGAGGCGACGACCCCGGATGCCGCGGCCGCGCTGGCCGTCGCGCGTATCCGGCCCCACCAGCGGATCTTCGTCGTGACCTCCCCCGGCTACATCACCCACGACACGCTGTGCCCGCCGTTCGTCAACTCCATCGTCGAGCGCACCGGACGGCACGTCACCGAGCTCGTGGCCACCGACGCCAACATCTTCGAGCACGCAGGACTCGAGGAGCTCGCGCCCAAGCTGACGCGTTCGTCGAGTCCCGCCTACTGCACCCCCGCTCGCCTGCGGCTCGCGCCCCGAGGGGCAGGACTGGAAGAGCTCGCGCCGAAGTGAGGTCCACGTGCGCGCTCGGGTCGTATGCGGTCCTGATCGTCCTCGTCGTCGCCGCGGGCGTGCGTCTGAGCTACGTGACGTTCGCAAAGGCCGGACCATGCGTGGTCACGTACCACGGCCGGGTGGTGGGCGAGTACCACTCGGAATGCACCGGCGAGGGCCAGGGCAAGGCGAACGACCAGATCTACTACAACGCCGCGGCGAACCAGATCGCACGGGGCAAGGGGTTCACGGACGCGTTCCACCCCGGCGTCGCAACCGCCGACCATCCTCCGCTCGCCGCGATCGTGCTTGCCGGGGTGTCGTTCGCGTTCAACCACCTTCCGCTCTCGACGGTCGCCGACTCGACGCACCTCACGCCGACCACGGTCGTGCACAACCACGTGCGCGAGCAGCGCTACTTCATGGCGCTGCTCGGCACATTCAACGTGTTCCTCCTCATCGTGCTCACCCGCCGGTTCGCCGGCGCGACGGTCGCGATCGTCGCAGGCGCCATCGCCGCGCTCTACCCGTACCTGTGGGTGAACGACGGGTTGCTGTTCTCCGAGACGGTCGCGATCACGTGCGTGCTCCTCACGCTGCTCGCCGCGTGGTGGTGCCGCGAACGGCCGTCCCCGTGGCGGTTCGCGCTCGGTCGGCGCGCTCTGCGCGTTCGCCGCGCTCGCGCGCGCCGAGCTGCTCGTGCTCGCGCCGTTGCTCGTGCTCGCGCTCGCGTGGTGGTCGCGCGCCGCCGGCCCCCGCGCCGTCGTGACCGCGGTCGCCGCTGCCGCGGTGGCGTGCGTCGTGGTGCTCGCGCCGTGGTACGCGTACAACGCGGGGCGCTTCCACGATCGGGTGCTCATCTCCACGAACGACGGGCTTGCGCTCGCGGGTTCGAACTGCGACCCCGTATACCACGGCCCCCAGCTCGGAATGTGGGTGATCGTCCCGCCGTGCTCGTACGGTGACACCGAGCTCGCGCGCGTCTCGATGGGGCCGAGATGGCGAAGGCGCACCGGCACCTCGACCAGTCCGAGATCTCGAACCTGTATCGCCACAAGGCGATCACGTACATGCGCGATCACCTCGGTCGGCTGCCGGTGGTCGTCGCGGCGCGAGTCGGCCGTGCGTGGAGCCTGTACCGCCCGGTCGACATGGTCACCTACAACCGGGGCGAGAGCCGCGAGGCGTGGGTCACTGTGCTCGGGCTCGTGGCCTACTACCCGTTGCTCCTCCTCGCGATCGCCGGTGCCACGATCATGGTGCGCCGTCGCCAGGCCCGCGCGCTCTGGATCCTCGTGGTCCCCGCGATCTCGGTGACGGCTGTCGCGGCCGCCACCTACGGCCAGACGCGCCTGCGCGCCACGGCCGAGCCGTCGATCGTGATGCTCGCCGCGATCGGTGCCGCCTGGCTCGTGGGCGAGTTGCGAGCGAGACGTACGCCGGTTGCCGGCGCGGCCGTCACCGCCGGAGCGGTCGCCGCCGCGGATGCACCGGTGCCGCGGCCGTAGCCGGGGTCCTGGGGCCGCAAATCCCGCTGGTACACGACCGCGAGACCGAACGACGCCCAGGCACCGAATGCGCACAGCGCCACGAGCGCGCCCACTCCGAGGCGGCCCAGGTCCCCCGAACGGGCGCGCCGCGGTCGGGTGGACGCGATGCCCTGCACGCCGGCAATCGACAGCACCACGAGCGGCGGCACGAAATCGGCGAGGTAACGGTTCGTCACGTACGCGATCGTGAGCACGAACGCCGTGCCGGCCGTGAGCCCGATTGCCGCCGGCGCCACCGCCCACGCGAGCAACCCGCGCCGGTGCGCCACGAACACCGCGCCGATCGCGGCGAGCACGAGCAGGCCCGGCATGCTCGCGGTGATGCTCGACGACCGGTCGAGCGTGTCGAACACCACGTTGCCGAACACGTGCGCGCGGTGCAGCGGGAAGTCGACGAACGGGTAGTGCCCGGTAAAGCGGATCGCGTCGGGCCGCATGTACTGCAACAGCGTGGTCGGCAAGAACTTGATGCCGAAGAGGCTGCCGCCGTTCGCCGCGAGCGTGAGCTGGCGTTGATGATCGACGGCCGTGAACACCTGCCGGTCCAGCGGTAACGAGTACAGCGTTCCGAAGCGGGCCTCGTTGATCAGTGCGTACACGGCGCCGGGCAGCACGACGCCCGTCCCCGCGAGCACGCCGATGCGCGACCACGCGCGCGGTGGCTCGTGCGAGCCCGGCCGCCGCACGGCCTCGGCGAGCACCAGCAACCCGACCGCGGCGATCGCGCCGAAGCCGACGGAAGGCCGCGACATCGCGGCCACCGTGGCGGCCAGCCCGGCCGCGACGGCGCGCCCGAACGACGGGGCGCGCGCGTAGCGGCACAGGCAGTCGGCCGTGAGCAGTGCCGTCGCGATGCCCCATAGCTCGAGCTCGTGGTACACGAGGGGGCGGCTGCCGAGGAAGATGATCACCGAGCCCGCGCCCACGAGGAGCTGGAAGCCGCCTACGGCGAGGGCCTCGCCGGTGCGGAGCGGCGCCGCGGGCCGTACCACCTCGCGGATCGACCAGTGCAGCCGTGCGGTGGACACCATCGTCACCGCGAGGGCGAGCACCATCGACGCCGAGGTGAGGTGGCCGTCGAAGCGGTTCGTGACGAGCAGCACGGGCATGCGCACGATCGACGGCCACAAACCGAAGTACGTGTAGTAGCGGCCGTGGATCGCGAACGCTTCGATACCGAGCGGCCGCAGTGGCATGTTCCAGCGACCGTGGAACAGCGCGCGCGCCTGCGCGTCGAGGATGCCACCGAAGCCCGGGGGCCTGCGGCGCAGGAGCACCGTGAACAGCAGCAGCGCCATGGCGCTGCCGACGGTGGCGGCGATGCTAAACGTTCGTGGCGTGTCACCGACGTCACGCGCCGACTCACTGCCGGGCGACGCTCCGACGGCGCCAACGGACTCCGCCGGCGCGCGCACCATTGCCGTGGAGTCTACGGGGCCCGAGTCCCCGGCCGCAGGTGCGGCGGCCCGGCGGCGTCTCGCCGGCTTCGACGGCCTGCGCGCCATCGCGTCGGCTCGCGATCGTCGTCTACCACGTCGATTTCCTGCACCTGGCCTCGCACCGACAACACGCGTTCATCGCCCAGCTGCGGTTCGGCGTATGGGTGTTCTTCGCACTCTCGGGATTCCTGCTCTACCGGGGCTGGGCCCACGCGCACCTCGACGGGCGGCAGGAGCCGGTGGTCCGTGAGTACTTCCGCAACCGCGTGCTCCGCATCTACCCGGCCTATTGGGTGGCGCTCGCCTACTTCGTCGCGATCCACGACGCGCAGCTGAACGCCGCCGCGGGGCTGCGCCCGGTGATCGAGCAGTTCACGCTCACCCACATCTACACGAACTTCGCCGACACGGTGCGCGGGCTGCCCCAGACATGGAGCCTCGCGGTGGAGGTGAGCTTCTATCTCGTGCTGCCGCTCTACGCGCTCGCGCTGGGCCGTCTCGGCCGCCGGTTCGGTCGGCGGGCCGAGTACGCGGGCCTCGCCGGGCTCGCCCTGATCTGGCTCGTGTGGACGACCACCACCACCGGCAGCGCGATCCACCAGCAATGGCTCCCAAACTTCACGATGGCCTTCGGAGTGGGCATGCTCATGGCGGTCGTCGCGGCCGACGCCGAGACCGCCACCCGTCTCCGCAAGGCAGCCGAGTGGCTGGGGGAGCATGCGGTGCTCGCATGGGTCGCGGCCGCGCTGCTGCTCGTGGCGCGCGCCCAACTCCACATCTCCCCGGGTCGCGAGAACGCACTCGAGTCGCAACTTTTCTACGCGGCCGCGGCGCTCCTGCTCGTGGCACCGGTGGCATTCGCACCGCACGACTGGGCTCGGCGCGGGGTGTGGCGGGCACCGGTGATGCACGTGGTCGACAACCCAGTCGCCCGCTTCCTCGGGCGCATCAGCTACGGCATCTTCCTCTGGCACTACTGGATCGTCGTCGTCGTGCACGACGACTGGCTCCGCACGGCCGGTGGCAACGTGAGCGAGCTGCAGCTGCTCGCCGTCGCGCTGCCCGTGACGATCGGCGTCTCGACGCTGAGCTGGTACGCGGTCGAACGGCCGATCCTGCACGCCGGTCGGGTGCCACGCACCAGGCACATGTCGTTCCGGGCCGCGCTCGCCGTGATCACCTTCGCGGCGTTCGCGTGGCGGGTGCTCTACGTGCTCGCGGAGCGCGGGCGGATTCGGCTCACCGGCGACGCGTACTACTACCACTGGCAGGCCACCGCGGTTGCGCACGGCCTGGGCTTCATCGACCCTTTCCAGTGGCAGGCCGCGACGCCGCGAATCCAG
This sequence comes from uncultured Actinomycetes bacterium, assembly GCA_963716525.1. Lineage (GTDB taxonomy): Bacteria > Actinomycetota > Acidimicrobiia > IMCC26256 > PALSA-610 > JBBREP01. Next base: position 3,841,584 of record OY970315.1, on the reverse strand, counting down.
CAGAGCGCCGAGCATCCCCCTGCCTACATCCTGTATCTCGCGGCGTTCACGAAGGTGGGCCTGGGGAGCGAGACCTACCACCGCGTCGCGTCATGCCTGCTCGGCGCGGCCACGATCTGCATCGTCGGCTTGGTCGCGCGTGCGCTGGCGCGCCACGCCTTCCCGGGCGACGCGCGCGCCCGGATCTCGTGGGCCTGCTCGCGGCCGCGATGGCGGCCGTGTACGCGAATCTGTGGATCAACGACGAGATGCTGATGTCGGAGAGCATGGCGGCGTTCGCGGTCGCGCTCGTGCTGCTCGCGATCGTCGTATATCACGATCGCCCCACCCTGCGGAACGCGGCGCTGCTCGGCGGCGCGGTGGCGCTCGCCGCGATGAGCCGGGCCGAGCTGCTCGCGCTCACGGTGCTCGTGATCGTGCCGATCGTGTGGGCCCGCCACGCCCTCGCGCGGCCCGAGCGGCTGCGCCAGATCGGCGCCGCCGCGCTCGTGGTGGTGGTGATCGTCATGCCCTGGGTCGGGTACAACCTCTCGCGCTTCCACCGTCCCGTGTACATGAGCACGGGTCTGGGCGGCGTGACGCTCTCGGGCAACTGCCACGACACCTACTACGGCGATTACATCGGCTACTGGTCGGGCGCGTGCGACACGAAGCTGGCGCGCGACCTGTCGGGTGACGAGTCCGATCGCGAGCTGAACTGGCGCACCCACGGCCTGCGCTACATGCGCCAGCACCTGTCGTGGTTCCCGGTCGTCGCGGTCGCCCGTGCGGCGCGGATCTGGGGCGTCTATGGGCGTCCGACGCCGGCGCAGAACATCAAGCTCGACTCGCACATCGAAGGGCGCGGCGCGGGGCCGTCGCAGCTCGCAGCCTGGCAGTACGTCGCGCTCATGCCGCTCGCGATCGCGGGGCTCGTGCTGCTGCGCAGGCGGCGGGTGCTGATCTGGCCGTTCCTCGTGATCGCCGCGCTGGCGACGTTCACCGCCATGACGAGCTTCGGCATTACCCGCTACCGCGTGCCCGTCGACGTGATGCTTCCAGTGCTGGCCGCGTTCGCGCTCGTCGGACTCAGCCGCGCATACAGGCGCCGACTACGTACAGCGTGATCCGGGGTGCGTCGCTGAAACCCGGTGTGTGCGAGAAGCTCGTGGCGACGAGCGTGTAGTCGCCCGTGTAGGCGCGCAGCTTCGGGAACTTCGGATCCGACAGACCCGAGCGGTCGATGCGGTAGCCGTGGGCCCGCCAGACCGCTTCGATCCTCGGGACCATCGTGTCGGGGTCGGTGCCCTTGGGCAGGTTCACGATCTGGGTGACCTCGGGACGGCGCGCGACGCTCCCGCCGAGCGAGTAGCCGAGGAACTTCTTGCGGCACACCTCCCGGTCCGTGTCGGACAGCGTGACCGGGCGGAATCCGCTGCCCGCGGGCAACGCCGCGCCCGACTCGTCGAGCAGCTCCACGACACGGTGGCGGCCGCGCTGGAAGCTCTCCCCGGCGACGCTCGGCGTGCTGCAGCCGGCCGCGGTGCACACCGCAGTCACGACGCATCCCAGGACCAGCCGCGGGCGCGCGCGGAGCCGGGCCGGATGGGCGGACATCGGCGTCTGCATACCACGGGTTTCCCGTCACAACACGACACGGGCCCGGTGAGACACGCCCCCGCGCCACATACACTGCCCGCGCTCGGCCCACGGGGGAGGGCCGGCGACCACCGAAGCGGATCGACGCGAGCGGGAGAGCATGGCAGCCGAGGTCCGAGCCGAATCGAGCGCGCCCTCGCCGCCCCGCGTCGTCGTCGTCGGGGCCGGACCCGCGGGTCTCACCGCGGCCTACCAGCTGTCCAAGGAGGGCGTGTCGGCCACGATCCTCGAGGCCGACACGGTGGTCGGCGGGATCAGCCGCACCGTCGAGCGTGACGGCTGGCGCTTCGACATCGGCGGCCACCGCTTCTTCACCAAGGTCGGCGCGGTCGACTCCCTCTGGTTCGAGATCCTGGGCGCCGACGAGTTCCTGCAGCGGCCGCGGATGAGCCGCACGCTGTACCGAGGCAAGCTCTACGACTACCCGCTCCGGGTCATGAACGTGTTGCGCAACATCGGCCCGGTGGAGGCGGTGCGGTGCGTGCTCTCGTACCTCTGGGCCCGCATCCATCCGCCAAAGGACACGAGCAACCTCGAAGGCTTCTTCACCAAGGAGTTCGGCACCCGGCTGTACGAGCACTTCTTCAAGCACTACACGGAGAAGCTCTGGGGCGTGCCGTGCACGCAGATCTCGTCCGACTGGGGCGCGCAGCGCGTGAAGGGCATGTCGCTCATGAGCGCGATCGTCGACGCGATCACACCGAAGGCGATCAAGGCTCGCCGTTCCAAGTCGAAGCAGCTCACGTCGCTGATCGAGACGTTCAACTACCCGAAGTACGGGCCCGGGCAGATGTGGGAGCGCTGCGCCGACATTGTCACCGAACGCGGCGCGTCGATCCACTTCGGTGAGGCGGTCGTGCGCATCGAGCACTCCGACGGTGCGGCGCGGGCCGTGGTCACCCGCGACCTCGACGGCGACGAGCACGAGTACCCGTGCACGAGCGTGATCTCCTCGATGCCGATCAACGCGCTGGCACGGGCGATGGAACCACCGATCCCCTCCGACGTGCGCAAGGCGGCCGACGGCCTCACGCACCGTGACTTCATCACGGTTGCGCTCGTGGTGCCGCAGGAGTACTCGTTCCCTGACAACTGGATCTACATCAACGACACCGGTGTGAAGGTCGGAAGGATCCAGAACTTCGGCTCGTGGTCGCCGTACCTCGTGAAGGAAGGCCGTACCTGCCTCGGCATGGAGTTCTTCGTCAACGAGGGCGATGAGATGTGGACGAAGCCTGACGACGAGCTGATCGCGCAGGCGAAGCGCGAGATCGAGCAGATCGGTCTGGGCGACGCGTCGAAGGTGGAGGCGGGCTACGTGGTGCGGATGCCGAAGGCCTATCCCGTGTACGACGAGCATTACCAGGACAACGTGGCGGTGCTGCGCAAGTGGCTCGCGGAGCACACGCCGAACGTGTATCCGACTGGCCGCAACGGCATGCACAAGTACAACAACCAGGACCACTCGATGCTCACCGCGATGCTCTCGGTCGAGAACATCCTCGGTGCCGACCACGACGTGTGGCAGGTGAACGTAGAGGCCGAGTACCACGAAGAGGGCGAGGTCGCGCGGGTACCGCGACCGGGTCGCGAGGGTGCGGGACGCGACGCGCCGGTCCTGCCGCGGGCGGCGATCGATGCTGCCGCCGAGCGGCGCGCCGGAACGAGTCCACGCCCGTAGCATCCCCACGATGGACGACCAGTCGCCGGGGGCGCGAGCCGTAGGCGAGCGGGGGTCGACCGGGTCGACCGGGCCGGTCGTGGCCGGCGACGTACCACCAGCGCGACGGCCGCGGCCGCACTTCCCGTGCTTCGACGGCCTGCGCGCCATCGCGGTGCTGGCTGCGGTGGGCACGCACGTGGGCTTCGTGACCGGTGCGACGTCGATCGCGCGTTACGGCGGCTACACCGCCCGGCTCGACATCGGCATCGTCGTGTTCTTCGTGATCTCGGGCTTCCTGCTCTACCACTCGTACGTATCCGACAGCTACGACGATCGCCGCCCGCTGCGCGTGGCCACGTTCTGGTGGCGGCGCGTGCTGCGCATCGTGCCGGCCTATTGGATCGCGCTCACCGGCCTGGTGGTGCTGTTCGGCGTGCACGTATCGGGCCTGCACGACATCGTCGTGTACTACGGGTTCCTCCAGATCTACGACACGCATCGCTTTCTCGGCGGTGTCCCGCAGGCGTGGACGCTCTGCGTGGAGGTGAGCTACTACGCGGCGCTCCCGGCGTATGCCTGGTTGCTGCGCCGCCTGACCGCCGGGCGGCGCCTCGAGTCGCGCCTTCGCATCGAGCTGACCGGCGCGGCCGTGCTCGTGGCCACGTGTTACGTGTACCGCAGCGCGGTGTACGCGATCGACGGGCGTCACGCGGTGGGGCGGATCGCCACGCACTGGCTGCCCGGGTACCTCGATCTCTTCGGGGTCGGCATGGCGCTGGCCGCGGTGCGGGCGTACGTGGCCCGGCGGGGCACGAACCCGCTCGTGGAGTGGGTCGGGCGGGTGGCCTGGCTGTGGTGGGTGCTCGCCGGTGCGTGCTTCTGGATCGTGGCCGCGCACCTCGGGCTGCCGCGCGCGCCGCTGCCCGGGAACACTCCGATCGGTTGGTCGGCCGACCGCCAGCAGATCGCCCAGTCGCTGTTCGCCCTGTTCCTGTGCCTGCCCGCGGTCTTCGGGCCGCAGGACCGGGGCCCGGTACGCGCCTTCTTGCGCTGGCGACCGGTCGCGTATCTCGGCACGGTGTCGTACGGCGTGTACCTATGGCACGAGGGCTGGCTCGGCAAGTGGCTGGAGTGGACGGGCCGGCCGTCGCTCGCGCAGCTCGCCACGGGCGCCGCGCATCTGTCGTCGTCGACGTTCCCGATCATCCTCGTGCTCACGGTTGCCGGCGCCACCGCGTGCGCCACGCTCAGCTACTACGTGGTGGAGCGACCGCTGCTGCGCCTGAAGGACCGCGTGCCGTTCACCACGCGGAGCGCGGTGTTGTGACCCCCACCGGTCCGGCAATGGCCGTGCCCCGGGAACGCTTCGCGGGTCTCGAAGGCCTGCGCGCACTCGGCCTCATCGCGGTGTTCTTCACGCACAACGCCTTCATCACCGGCACGACGTTCGGCAGCACCTGGCACGTGCACCTCGGACCGATCTCGGGCCGTCCCGCGGGCCTGCTCGGGCACCTCGAGATCGGGCCGGCGATCTTCTTCATGATCTCGGCGTTCCTGCTGTACCGGCCGTTCGTGAGGGCTGCGTTCGCCGGGACGTCACCGCCGTCGACCCGGCGCTTCCTGCGCCGGCGGTTCGTGCGCGTGTTCCCCGCCTATTGGGCCAGCCTCGTGCTCCTGTATGCCCTCGGATGGATCCACACCACCACCACGTTGCACACGCTGCGCGTGTTCACACTCACGCAGATCTACACGCACAAGGGCTTCTTCGGCGTCGACGTGCTCGTGCCCACGTGGACGCTCTCCACCGAGGTGACGTTCTACGGGTTCCTCGTGCTGTGGGCGCCACTGATGCGTGCGGTCACCCGTCGCTGCGACCCGCGCGCGCCTGCAACTCGAGCTGATTGGTGCGGCTGGGCTCGGGATCTTCGCGTTCTTGTTCCGCGTGCTCGTGTACCACCGCGTCGCGGGCCTGCCCGACGTCGCCGAGCACTGGCTCCCGGGCACGCTCGACCTGTTCGCCGTAGGCATGGCCTTCGCGGTGATCGACGTGTACGCCCGCACGCGAGGAGGTCCGCCGCGGCTCGCGCCGCTCCTCGCCGACGGTTGCGCGCTCGCCGCGGTGTTCTGGTTCTTTGCGGTGCCGCTCTTCACGCACGCGAGCGAAGGCATCACGTACTCGACCGGTTGGGACGCGCACGGCCGCGACCTGTTCCAGCTCCTGTGTTCGGCGTTCCTGCTCGCGCCGGTCACGTTCGTGGGCCAGCCCGGAGGCTTCTATCGGAGGCTCATGGCCTGGCGCCCGCTCGCGTACGTCGGACTCGTGTCGTACGGCATCTATCTCTGGCACGATGCGTGGATCGTGCGCGCGGTGCAATGGTCGGGTGGGCGCATCGCGCTGGAGGCGCCGTTCTGGACGGTCGGGGTGAGCGCGTTCTCGTTGAGCGTCGTGGCGGGCGCGCTCAGCTGGCATCTGCTCGAACGGCCGCTGCTCGAGTTCGAAGCGGGTCGCGGGTTCTCGTGGCGATCGCCCGGCGGTACGACCCGGCCGCTGAGCACGCCGGCACCCGGCACCACTGCTCGCCCCACCACTGCTCGCCCGGCGAGTGCCACGTCGTGACGGCCGCGGTTGCGACACCCGCTCCGTCCGAGCCGGCCGGTATCACACCGGTACGGGCGAAAGCGGCGCGCTTCGAGGGCTTCGACGGCCTGCGCGCCATCGCCGCGATCGCCGTCGTGGTGCACCACTCCTCGTTGTTCTCGGCCCAGATGGTGGTCGGCCGCCTGAACCACCAGTTCACGCAGCTCGACGTGGGCGTGGCCGTGTTCTTCCTCATCAGCGGCTACCTGCTGTACCGCCCGTTCGTCGAGCGCGACCTGCTCGACCGGGCCGAGCCGCCCGTCGGCGGCTACCTGCTGCGCCGCGCGGCGCGCATCTTTCCCGCATACTGGCTCGCGCTGACGGCGATCATCGTGGTCGGTCACCTCACGCACGGCCGTGTGCTCGGCTTCGGCTCGTTCTCGATTCACGGTGGCGCGTTCACGTACGCGCGCTACTACCTCCTCGTACACATCTACCGGAACCTCCACGAGGCGTCGAGCGCGCTCTCGCAAGCGTGGACGCTCGCGGTCGAGATCACCTTCTACGTGTTCCTGCCGGCGTTCGCGGCGCTGCTGCGGAGCGCGGGCCGGGCGTGTGCCGTGGCGTCGCGGGTGCGGTTGCACCTCCTCGTTCTGGCGCTGATGTATCTCGCGTCGACGGCGTTTCGTGTCTGGTGCTTCTACGGGAGCGGGCGCGTGCGCGCGATCGGCCAGTACTGGTTGCCCGCGAACCTCGATCTCTTCGCGTTGGGTATGGCCGTCGCCGTCGTGTCGGTCGCGATCCAGGTCGGTGTGTGGCCGGCGCGCGTCGTGCGGCTCGTCGAGCAGTGGCCGGCCGTGTTCTGGGCCGCGGCGATCGCGCTGTTCTACGTGGGTTCCGCGCGTGGAACGTGGGGCTGTCGCCCGGCCCGACCTCCGGTCAGTCGATGTACCGGCACATCGTGCAGGGCGTCGTCGCGCTGCTGTTGCTCCTGCCGGTCGCGTTCCGGGAACGCGCGCCACCGTCGTCACCCGTGTCGTCGACTGGCGACCGCTCGTGTACTGCGGCGTCGTGTCATACGGCATCTACCTGTGGCACCAGTCGTTCATCGAGCAGGCGACGAAGTCGCAGCTGAAGCCCGAGTTCCACGCGAGCATGCCGCTGCTGCTGAGCTACGCGATCCCGATGGCCGTGCTTGCGGCGTCGATCAGCTGGTTCGCGCTCGAACGGCCGGTGGTGCGCTGGGCGTCCCGGAGGGGGTCGTCGACGTTCGGCGCGTCCCGCCACCGGCCCGAAGGATGATCGACCCGGTGGTGAGTGCACCGGCGCCGGTGCCGGTGCCGGCGCGCGTGCGGCTCGCGGTCGCCGTCGTGTACGCCGTGCTGCTGTTCGGCTACGTGGTCGCGGTGCTCGGCCTGCCGTTCACCTCCGGACACACCGCCGGTGCGGTGTACGGCGTCGATTCGGCGCGGATCCTCGCCGCCGCCCGCCACGCGTTCTGGGCCCCGAGCGCGGGCCCGGCCGCGTACATGCTCCTCGTGCAGGCGTGCGCCCGGCGCATCACCGCGATCTGCGCGGCGCAGGCGCTGATCTACGCGGTGTCGTGGCTGTGGGCCGCCGACGAGCTGGGGCGCGTGCTGCGGCACCGCGTGCTGCGGATCGCCGGCCCGCTGGTGCTGCTCGCACTGAGCCTCACGCCCGAGCTGATGCTCTGGACCGTCACGATCGGCACCGAGGCGCTGTCGATCGCCCTCGTGATGGCCACGGTGGCCGCGCTGCTGTTTCTGTTGCGGGCACGAACGGGTGTGTCCGTTGCGTTGTTCACCGGATTCGTCGTGCTCGACGCCTTCGCTCGCGACACCAATCTCGTGATCGCGGCCACCGTCGCCGGTGTTGCCGCCGTGATCGCGATCCGGAGGCCACCCGCTCGCGCGGCGGCGGTGACGGTCGCATTGGTGTGCGTGCTCGCCTCGGTGGTCTCGAACCGCATGGCATCGGGCGCCTCACCGCCGCGCTGGTACTACCCGCTGCAGGACGTCGTCGTCGTCCGCGTGCTGCCGCGCTCGGGCCCGCGCCACTTCTTCGTCGCACGGGGTATGCCGGTCGACGCGAACCTGCTCGCTGCCTCGCGCAACTACTTCGGGAGCTACCAGGCGCTCGAGACCGGCCCCGACTTCGCGGCGTTCCGCAAGTGGCTGCGCACCGACGGGTTGTCCACGTACGAGGCATACCTGTTGCAGCATCCGGCCGAGGTCGTGCGCCAACCCTGGAACGGGCGCCACGACATCCTGGAGCCGACGGTGACGGGCGCGATCCTCGTGTCGGGCGGGCGGGCGCGCCCAGCGCGCGTGTTCGGTGTGCTCGGCGCGGCAGCGTTCTGGCGTTCGGCCGACGTGATCGTGCTGTGGACCGCGCTCGCGGCGGCCGCGGCGCTGTGGCTCGCGGCGCGCCGGCGCTCGGGCGGGCTCGTCGTCGGCGCGCTGATGGCCGTCGTGGCGACGGGAATCGCGCACGCGGTGCTCGCGTACTTCGGCGACGCCCTCGAGGTCGGGCGGCACACGATCACGGCCGATGCGCAATGGCGCGCCGGCCTGTGGATGCTCACCTTTGCACTCCTCGACCAGCTCCTGGTCACAGCTCCTCGCGCCGCCCCCACCCAACCCCTCATGCGTCGTTTGGGACCGCTATTTGGTACCCAAACGACGCATGAGGATCTGGCCGTTGGTGACGCGGGGGGTTCTAGTAGCAGTGGCCGATGAGGCCGATCGCCATGAAGGCTTGGGCCACGACGATGAGGAGCCAGGGCGCCGCCGACCACAGCACGGTGCCGCGCCCCGACATCCGCACGCGACTCGTGAGGCTCCGCCCCACCTGCGGCGCGATCGCCATCGACACCAGCGCGAGCACCGGCACGAGGTAACGGCCCTGGAACGCGTCGACGCGGTCGGCGCCGACCGTGTTCCATCCGGTGTACGCGAACAGGAACAGTGCGACGAAGGTGCCCCCGGCCACCACCGTGTCGGTCACGATCTCGACGACCCACGCTGACCGCGGTTCGTCGCGACCCGCACCCGACGACGCGGCGAGCGCGACGGCCAGGAGCAGCGCCGCCCAGGTGAGGACGGCGGGCACGACGCCCAGGGGCCCGGGAGGTCTCCATCCCGCGACCTGGGCGACCACGTTCTGCAACAGGACGCGCCACGTGCGTGCGAGCGTCGTCGACGTTGCGGCGAGGAAGTGCAACGGGTGGTGCTCGACGAAGGCCAGCTGCCTCGATTGATCGGCGTCGCCCGGGCGCAGCCCGATCGGGAGGTTGCCGGGGTTGAACGGGTTGATGGGCGGTAGCCACACCGACTGCGCGTAGTGGCTCCACCAGGCGAACAGCGCGACGCCGGGGATCATCGCCGCGGGCAGCAAGCGTCCCATGATCTCGTGCCGGTGCCGCACGACGGCCGGTACGAAGAGCAGGAGGAACACGATGTAGGGCGGCTTCGCCAATCCGAGCGCGACCGCGAGCAGGCCGACCTCGACGATCGCCCGCCGGGGCGAGACGCCGGGCTCGGCCTGGGCGAGCTGCATCGCAAGGGCGATCGCAAGGAACGCGAGCGCGATGGTGACGCCGTCGGCCGACACCATCGCGGCCTGGAACACACACACGGGCATGGCCGCGACCACGGCGAGTACACCGCGCCATCGCGGCATGCGCACGATCGCGAATCCCACGATCAGTATGTACCGCGAGCAGGCCGGCGAAGCGGGCCAGCCACAGCGTCACAAGTGTGGAGAGGCCGAAGGTGCACGCCACGCGGATCGCAGTGACCGACGGGATATAGGGCACCGGCGCGTACACGGCCGACGCGGCGAAGCCCACGAACTGTGGCGGGCCGTGCGGTGCGGGATCGCCGATGTGGCGGAAGGCGCACGTGGCCGACGAACTGTGGCAGTGCGGCCGTGACCCGGCGTAGTAGCCGTCGAGGAGCGCGTCGCGCATCGAGCTGAGGAGCGTGGCGGGGAGGTAGGCGCCGAGATCGGGCTGGCCGTTGGGGTCGGTGTGGTGGACGCTGTGCACCTCCCCGTTCGAGAGCTGCCAGGCGCGCACGTAATGGTTCGGCTCGTCGTAGCCGATGAACGGAGGGGTCAGGACTACGAACACCGTGCCGACCACGAGCGTTACGGCCACGAAGAGCCACAGCGGCGACCAGCCGGATCTGGCCGGCACGGGCGCGGCGGGGTGCTCCGCCACGGGCGGTTCCTCGGTTGCCGCGGTGCGGCTCATGCGGGCGTGACCGCGGTCTCCGGCTCGGCCGACGGCACCACGAGCGGCGCGCCGGCCGCACGCGAGCGGGGACGCGAGCGGTCGAGCCGGTAGATGATCGCACCGGCCGCGAGCACGGGCAGCGAGCGCGTCGATGGGCGCGCGGTCAGCGCGTGATGCCGAACGTGGCCGCCGCGGTAACCGTGATCGTGGCCGCGATCGCGAGGAACGGGACGATCGTGATCCGCCGCCGGTGCAGGAGCACGAGCCCATGAATCGCGAGCGGCATCAAGAGCAGATATTGCAACGTCGCGATGAGCGACTGCCACACGCCGCGGCCCTCGAGGAGCCCGTTGAAGGGGAAGATGTTCTGGCCGATGAAGCCGACGTCCCACATCCGCGCCACGCGCAACACGACCATCTCGGGCTGCCGGTCGAGATGGCTGTCGATGTAGTCGAGGCCCTGCTTGCGCCAGGCGACCTCCTTCTCGGATTCGTCGCCGTGCTGCAACACGGGAAAGCTCGACGCGCACTGCACGTTCCAGTAGCCGAGATACGGCTGCTTGTACGTGGAGTCGCAGTTCGCGACCATCAGCGTGCTGCCGATGCCGTTCGACATCACCACGGGGTGCACGAACCGGCCCATGTTGTAAAGCACCCAGGGCGCCATCACCAGCGCACCGATCACGCACGTGATCGCGGCGAGCCGCGATGCGCTGGCGGAGCGCGATCCGGCGCAGCACGATCACGAACGGTATGACGATCAGCGGGAAGAGCGTGGTGGCCTCGGCGCGGCTCAACGCCGCCATGCCGATGGCCGCGCCCATCCAAGCCGCGGTCGACCGGCGAGGATCGCGCCAGAAGCGGTACACCGTGATCACCGCGACGACGGTCCAGAGCTGGTACATGCTTTCCGACATGAGCATCTCGTCGTTGATCCACATGTGGGCGTACACCGCGGCGAGCGCCGCCGCGATCCATCCGGCCCGATCGTCGTCGAACAGCATGCGGGCCAGCACGCCCACGAAGAACACCGCGGCTGCGCCGAGCAACGTCGACGCGACGCGGTGCGTGAGCTCGGACGTGCCGATCACCTTCGACACGCCCGCGAGGTACAGGAGGTACGTGGGCGGGTGACCGGCCGACGGCGTGACCCGCCCGTAGAACGCGAACTGGCTCGGGTCGATGAACCAGCGGCCGTGGGCGAGGTCGTTCGCCTGGGTGTGGTAGTAGAAGGCGTCGCCGGCGAGCGTGAGGCGGCCGCGCTCGTTCAGCACGTAGCCGATGCGCCCGGCGAGCGCGGCGAGTGAGATGGCCGTGAGCCCGGTGTAGAAGCGCGGGCGATGCACGCGGGCACGCACCCGATCGCGCAGCGCTGGCCACCAGCGGGACCGACCGGCTGCGAACTCGATGGCCGGCCGCTCGATGACGTACCAGCTCAGCGCACCGAGGATGGTGGCCCCCACGAGCGCGATCACGAAGAACGCGCCGACCTCGAACCAGATGTGGTGCGCGAAGAGGTTGACCGTGCGCGTGTGCCGGCCCGTGCGCGCCCATGCATCGAGCTTGTTCCGCAGCGTGTCGATGAACAGGTAGTGCCAGAGGTAGAAGCCGTAGCTGACGATGCCGAGCAGCACGAGCGGCCGCCACCGCAGGATGCGGCGGACCCCGTCGCGGCGCTGCACTCCGACCATCGCAGGGAAGGCCACGAGGCCCGCGACCAGCGCGTGCATGGTCCGCTCGGCGGACTGCTGGCGCGCGGTGGCGGTGGTGGCCGTGAGGCCGTTGATCCCCACCAGCTTCACGAACACCACGAAGACGACGAGCGCCCCGGCCCACGCCCATGACGCGTGGTCGGCGAGCTTGTCGTACGCCGCGTGTGATGCCGGTCGTCGCTCGTGCCACACGTCGAGCGCGGCGAAGAGCATGCCGACGGCGAACGCCGTGAGGAACGGCGGCAGCACCCGCAGCGGTGTGGGCGTGTGGGCGGGGTGCATGTTCCACACCATCCATGGCGACACCGGGAGCAGGAGCAGTGCCCCGACGATCTCGGCGCGCAGGGCGCCGAAGCGCCGTCCCGCCCCGCGCACGACCCAGGCCCACACGGGCACGAAGCAGTAGAAGCTCACCTCGACCACGAGCGTCCAGGCCTGGCGCAGGCCGAAGTTGCCGCCGATCCAGCGCAGGTCGTAGCCCCACACGAGGAGAACGTGCGCCACGCGGAGGTCGCCGTTGTTCGCGCCGCCCGGGAACGACAGCGACTTCGAGGTGAGCGCGACGATGACCGCGAGCGCCACCCAGTAGGCCGGGTAGATGCGCCACGCCCGCCGCCACAGGAAGCGCAGCGGCTCGGGGTGGCGGCCGCCGTCGACATGCGCGGCGAGGAACGGCCGGTACACGAGGAACGCGGAGATGACGAAGAACACCTCGACACCGAGATTCAGCTCGTACACCGCTCCGTTCAGCGGGAACGTGAACCCGCCGAGGTGCAGCACCCGGTGCGAGAGCGCCGTGGCGTCGCCCACGTGCGTCACGAGCACGGCGAGCGCGGCGAGGGCGCGCAGGCCGTCGAGCGAGTCGAAGCGCTGGCGCAACGGCCGGGCGCCGTCGTTGGAGCGCTCGGGTGGCTCGTCCGAGAGCGTGCTGCGGCCGGCGCCGTCGCCGCCGCGCGCATCCCCGCGGCCGTCCGTGGCGTCGGTCACGGGGGCAATCTACAGGCGGTCCCCGCAGTACCCTTGCGCACCGTGAGCACGACCGGCCCGCGTCGCGCCATCGCCATCATCCCCGCGTGGAACGAGGAGGCGGCGTTGCCGGGCACGCTGGCCGAGTTGCACGAGGTGCGGCCCGATCTCGACGTGCTCGTGGTGTCCGACGGGTCGACCGACCGCACCGCGGAGATTGCCCGCTCGGCCGGCGCGGTGGTCGCCGAGCTCCCGTTCAACCTCGGCATCGGCGGCGCGCTGCAGACCGGCTTCCGTTACGCCGTTCGCCACGGCTACCACCGGGCGGTGCAGTTCGACGCCGACGGCCAGCACGATCCCCGTGAGATCTCCACGCTGTTCGCGGCGCTCGACGCGGGCGCCGACATGGTGGTCGGCACGCGGTTCGGCAACGGAGGCACCGTCGAGTACCGCGTCGGGCCGATGCGGCGCAGTGCGATGACCGTCCTGCGCCTCATGATGAACGCGATGACGCACAGCCACTTCTCCGACACGTCTTCGGGATTCCGTGCCTTCGAGCGGCCGGTGCTCGAGCTCTTCGCGGCGACCTACCCGGTGGAGTTCATGGACTCCACCGAGTCGTTGCTGCACGTGTGCAACGCCGGCCTGCGTGCGGTGGAGGTGCCCACCGTGATCCGCGAGCGCCAGGCCGGCACGCCGTCCACCCGCCATTTCCGCCTGGTCTTCCACTACATGCGCCTCATCGTCACGATGCTCTCGCAGTGGACATTCAAGCGCCCCGCGGGGGTGCCTCCGGGATGATGGGCATCGCGGTGGAGAAGGTGCCGTCGCTCGGGTTGTCGACGCGCGCGCACGTGATGGTGCTCATCGTGTGCCTCCTCGGCGCGGCCTTCCTGCTTCGCCTGTTACGGCGGCGCCAGCTGCGCGGCAAGTACACGCTCCTGTGGATCCTCACCGGTGTCGTGCTGCTGGCCATCGCGTCGTTTCCGAGCGTGGTCGACCACGTGGCCCACTCGCTCAACATCTACAACCCGCCGAACGCGCTGTTCCTGCTCGCGATCGCGTTCCTGCTGCTCGTGTGCGTGTACTTCTCCTACGAGCTCTCTCGCCTCGAGGAGCGCACGCGCCTGCTTGCCGAGGAGCTCGCGATCCTGCGCGGCGAGCAGATGGCGAACACCGCGCCAACCGGGAACGGCACGTCGGGGTCAGGTGCCGTCGAGACCCGCGAGCCGGCGGGCGAACCCGATCGCTCGTGAGCCGTCGTAGGCGCGGAAGATCTGCATCTTCTCGGCCTCGATGCTGCCCTCGGCGTGCACCGCGAGCACCGCGTGGTAGCCGCCGAACTCACGGACGGTGAGGTCGGAGATGAGGTTCATCATCGCGAGCCGCTCGCGTGCCGGCGCCGCCGCGGCGAAGTACTTCTCGAGGACCGGGCGGATCTCGGGGTTGTCCCAGTCGGCACCGCCGGGACCGGTGGCGAGCAGGCCGCCCGCGCAGTCCTGCACCGTGCGGACGGCGTCGTGGAAGCCGGTGGCGAACGTGTACTTGGCGATGTTCGTGGTGGCGCTGTCGGGCCGGCAGTAGCCGTCGGGGCCGGTGCGGCCGCGCCGTGCCGCGGCCTCGATCAACGTGCGCACGGTCTCGTTGTAGATCACGAGGTGCGTGAGCTTGTCGCGGATGTGACCGGCACCGATCACCCCGTTCATGCGGGCGATCTCGGCCGCGCAGCCGACGAAGGCGTCGAGCAACGGCAGCTTGTACGACACCGCGGTGAAGCGGTGATACTCGACGAACGCGAGCGCGATCGGTCCGGCGAGCTCGGGCTGGCGGAACGAGAACACGCGCTCCCACGGCACGAACACGTCGTCGAACACGGTGAGCGTCTCGAGCATCTTGTGCTTCGACGACGCGGGGAACTCCCAGGGATGGCGCTCGCCAGCCGAGAAGGGGCTCACGTACATCGACAGGCCGGGCGTGTCCGGCGCCACCGCGAAGGCGATCGCATAATCGGCGTCCTCGGCCCGCATCGCCCGGGTGGGAAGTACGAGGACCTCGTTGCAGTTCGGGGTGAGGCTCGTGTGTACCTTGGCGCCCCGGACCACGATGCCCTCGTCGGAATGGTCGACGACGTGCACGTGCAGGTCGGGGTCGGACTGCTCGTGCGGCGCCTTCGTGCGGTCGCCCTTCACGTCGGTCTGGGCGACGGCGACCGCGAGATCCTCGCGCCGGACCCGGTCGTAGAAGGCGCGCAGCCGATCGAGCTCGTCGCCTTGCAAGAGGCCGAGCAGCGCGAACATCGCGTCGCTGCCGACGTCCTTGATCGACAGGAGCGTGCCGCCGAGCGCGGTGGTCAGCTCGATGAGACGCATGCCGCGCGAGCAGGTCGTCGGTGGAGCGCGGGATGCGGTAGTACGCGCTGTAGCGCTCGCCGCTGGCAGGATCGACTGCGACCGCGAGGTGCTCGTCCGCGGGGTCGTTGCTCGCCTCGAAGTCGATCGCCGAGTGCTCCACGGCCACGCGCAGGTCGGGATCGTCGAGCACGCACGGCACGCGCGCGCCCTGGTACCAGAGCACACGCCCGTCGCGCAGCGATTCGCGGTACTCGTCAGCCGTGCGCAGACCCATGAGGGTGAGACAGTAGGCGCCGCCCCTGCGTTCTCGGTGCAGTTCAGCGCAATATTGCGCGCCTCTTGCACCGAGAAGCGCATGACGCGCACGTCAGTTGGGAGGGATCCGTTCGCAGAGCGGCGGGCCGGCGCGGCCCTCGAGGACCTTCTCGATGCGGCGGAGCATGCGGCCCCGGCCGAGCCACATGAGCCGGGTGCCGTGCCGGCCGAGCTCGGGGCGCGGGCGGTACGGCTCGCTCGCGTCGAGGTCGTAGGGGTGGCAGTAGAGCCACAGGACCTCGTCGGGCCGTGACCGCGCGAGCCCGTACCGCACGAACGCGTGCGGCAGCACTCGGAGGTACGCGCCGCCGAGGTACGGGTTCGCCAGCCCGGCGAACGTCGCGACGGGGCATGGCAGCTCGTACAGGCCGTTCGGCCAGCGAAAGGCCCGGCACGGCGCGGTGGGGTCGCCCCACAACATGCTGCGCGCCGGCAGCACGCTCGACGAGTAGCCGAACCCGGCCTCGACGAGCGCGTCGAGAGCGGCATGGGTCGAGGGCACGAGCGAGAACATGGGTGCCCGGAACCCGCTCACCGGCTGTTGCGCGAGCTGCTCCAGCGTGTCGCGCCCACGCCGGAGGTCGGCGCGCAACCCGGCCGGCCCGATCTCGGCCAGCGGGCGATGCTGCCAGCCGTGCAGCCCGATCTCGTGCCCGCCCGCGGCGATGGCGCGCACCACGTCGGGCATGCGCACGGCCAGCTCACCGACGAGGAAGAACGTGCCGCGGATCGAGCGGGCCGCGAGGAACTCGAGCAGCACATCGGTGATCTCGGGCGCGCGCAACGCCTCGCCCGGCGGCGCGTAGTCCTCGACGTCGACCGTGAACGTGATCGGCGCGCTCACGTCAGAATGCGTCCATGTCGAGCAGCTCCCACGTGTCGAGCACAAATGTGTCGGCATCGACGCGGGTGGGATCCAGCACTTTCAACACCACGTTGAGTGGCGATGGCTGGAGGCGGCGGGGGATCGGGACGCCGGTCACGCGCACGTGCGCGTTCCATCCCGCGTACACGACGACCGGCGTGCACGCCAGCGCGAGCGGTCGCGCGCACGATGTGCGGCACGGCCAGCGGCAGGTGCGCACCGGGACGCGGCCACACCTTCAGCAGCACGGCCGCGGGCACGACGCGACCGACCCGGGTGCGATGGCTCACGGCCAACGAGTCGGGCGCCACATGGATCGTGTAGCCGCCGTCGGGGCGGCTGAGGCGCCAGCGCAGGAAGTCGGTGTCCCAGGATTGCGCCCAGCCCGTGACGGCCGTCCAGTTGAGATCGCGGGTCGCGTCGGCGAACCACTCGGAACGGAGCAGCGCCGCGTCGACCGGGCGGCTCTCCACCGCCGGCCCGCCGAACGGTCGCGGCACGAGCACGCGCGCGCGCATCGGGCCGAGCCGCTGCCACCCGAACCGGTCGACGACCACAACGGTGGATGCGTCGTTGCCGACGCCCACCATCGCCGGCGCGCCGGTGGCGGCCGCGCGCGCGTACATGCGCTCGGCCATCCGGCGGAACGATCCCGAGCGGCGGATCGTGGAGTCGGTGGCGACGTTCGTGGAGAAGATGAACGGCGTCGGGCCCGACGCGTTGCGAAACCGCGTCGGCAGCACTCCGTAGTGCCCCACGCGTCGCCCACCGTCGTCGTCGTGCTCCTGCAACGCCGCGCCAGCGCGGGTTGGCGTCGTAGAACCAGCCCAGGTAGCCAGGATGGCTGAAGCGGGGGCTGTCGAGCTCGGCCACGAGCAGCCGCCTCGTGGCGGCGTGCGGGTCGGCGGGCACGCCACGCGTGGTGTCGTCGGGGCTAGGCGCCATGAGCCCGGCGGTGGCGGCGCAGCAGCCGGTCGCGCAACGCCCACCACGTGACCGCCAGCATCGCCTCGACGACGATGCGCGACGACATCTTCGAGGTGCCGCGCTCGCGGTCGGTGAACGTGATCGGCACCTCCACGATGCGCCCCCCGGCCTGGTGCACCAGGTAGGCGGTCTCCACCTGCACGAGGTATCCCTCGCCGTGCGTCTCGCCGTGGTGGATCGCGTCGAGGATCGTGGAACGGAACGCGCGGAACCCCGCTGTCGAGTCACTCACGGGCAGGCCGAGCGCGGTCTTGGCGTAGCGGTTGCCCCAGCGAGACAGCGCGAGCCGGTGCGCAGGCCAGTTCGGCATCGCGCCGCCCTGCACGTACCGCGAGCCGATCGCGAGATCGGCACCCTGTTCCACCTGCTCGACCAGGGACGGCAGCGCTTCGGGCTGGTGCGAGAGATCGGCGTCCATCTCGCAGAGGACCTCGTAGCCGCGCGCCCGCCCGATGAGGAAGCCGGCACGGTACGCGGCGCCGAGGCCGGCCTTGCCCGGGCGCACGAGCACCTCGATCTGGCCGAGCTCCGCGGCGAGCTCGCGCGCACGGTCGGCGGTGCCGTCGCGACTGTTGTCGTCGAGCACGAGCACGTCGTACGACGGCGCGGCCACGCGCACGCGCCGCAGCACGATCTCGATGTTCTCGATCTCGTTGTACGTGGGGATGCAGACGAGCGTGCGCAACGGGGCCTCTTCACCGACCTCAGGAGACGCGCGCTCGGGGCTCGCGGGCGATGGCGAAGAGCACGGGCGTGGAACGCGTGACCGATTCCTGCACGCACAGATGAGAATCGTCGAGGCCGGATCCGATGCCGGTGCGTCGGGAGCCGAGCAGCCGGTAGACCACCGGAAGGACGCGCTCGTAGGCCCACACGTACGTGCGGTGGGGCAGGCGCTTGCGCAGCTGGAAGCGGTCGAGCCGCAGGAGCCGGTCGCCCGACGCGCGCCGGCGGGCGAAGTCGGCCGCGAACACCTCGTCGCCCTCGAGGCCCAGCACCGTGACGTCGGCGAAGAACAGCCGCAGCAGCGACTCGAGTTGCGGCGGCTCGAAGTCGTATACGTGGAAGGGGTTCTCGAAGTCGGCCGGGTGGTTCGGCGTGAGCACGAACACCGTGCCGCCCGGAGCGACGAGGCGGGCCAGCTCCGCCGCGTGGCGTTCGGGCTGGTTGAAGTGCTCGACCACGTGCGACGAGCACACCCAGTCGATGCTGTGATCGCGCAGGGCGAGCCGCGAGCCGTCCATTGCCGCGAACGCGGCGAGGCCGCCGGCGCCGTACTGGGCGCCCGCGGCGACGGCGGTCGGCGGGTCGTAGTCGATACCGATCACGAAGCGGTCCGAGCCGGCGAGGCGCATCGTGGCATCGCCGATCCCGCACCCGATGTCGAGCACGACGCCGGGGCCGAGCCGGGCGCCGACCTCGCGATATCCCGCCTCGTGCAGCGCGAGCAGGGAGTCGGGTGTCGAGCCCTCGATCGGCCGCTCACCCGTCAGCTTCATCTCGTCCCTCTCATCGGCGCTCAGGTCGTCTTCACTCGGGCTTCGGTGGGTGTTGGCTCGCGGACGCTCGGCTGGCGGCGCACTGTACCTGTATGTCCCTTCTAGGATTGCGCCCCGTGGCCGAAGCCGATCCGGGTCCCCGTGCCGACGCCGACGTCGTCGGCAAGCTCGGCGACCTCGCCGCGGCCGCGGGGATCCACCGCATCCACGTGCTCGCGTGGCGAGACCTCGACGATCCGGAGGCGGGCGGCTCGGAGCTCCACGCCCACGAGGTGCTGCGCCTCTGGAGCGCGGCCGGGATCGAGATCAACGTGCGCACCTCGTACGCCCCGGGCAAACCGCAGGTGGTCTGGCGCGACGGCTATCGCGTGATCCGCAAGGCGGGGCGCTACCTCGTGTTCCCGCGAGCCGTGATGAGCGAGATCGCGGGCCGCCACGGTGAGCGTGACGCGCTGGTGGAGATCTGGAACGGCATGCCGTTCTTCTCGCCCTTGTGGTGCCGCGGGCGCCGGGTCACCTGGCTGCACCACGTGCACGACACCATGTGGGAGATGACCCTGCCGCCACGCCTCGCCCGCTTCGGTCGCGCCCTCGAGTTCGACGTCGCCCCGCCGCTCTACCGGCTCACCCACACGCCGATCGTCACCCTGTCACAGTCGTCGAAGCAGGAGCTCGTGGAGCGGCTGCACTTCCGCGAGCGCGACGTGCACGTGATCCCCGTGGGCATCGGACCACAGTTCAGCGCCGGCGGTGCGCGCTCGGCGACACCGCTTGTGGTCGCGGTGGGCCGGCTCGTGCCGGTGAAGCAGTTCCCGCTGCTCGTCGACGCGCTCGTGGACGTGCGCCGCGCGGTGCCGAATCTCGAGGCCGTCATCATCGGCGAGGGCTACGAGCGCGGCGCGATCGAGCGGCGCATCGCCGAGGCCCAAGCCGAGGGCTGGCTGCGGCTCACCGGTTTCGTGTCCGAGGACGAGAAGGTCGACTGGTACCGTCGAGCCTGGTTGCTCGCGAGCGCGTCCGCGCACGAGGGATGGGGAATGACGGCTACCGAGGCCGCCGCGTGCGGCACGCCGTCGGTCGTCACCGACATCGCCGGGCACCGCGACGCGGTCGCGCACGAACGGTCGGGGCTGCTCGTGGCCACTCCGGCCGATCTCGGCGCGGCGATGGCCCGCGTACTCAACGACGACGTGCTGCGCGCCCGCCTTTCGTCGGGTGCGCTCGAGCACGCGGCCCGCTTCACATGGGGCACCACTGCGTACGGCACGCTCCAGATTCTGTGTGGGACACGCCCCGCGACCCCAGCACCGGCGTGACGGAGGCCCCTCCGGCGCCCCCGGTCCTCCGCAGGCTCGGGTACGCGGCCATCGCGTTGCTCGCCTACGTGCCGCCGCTGTTCACGCAGCCTGGAAAAGTGGTCGCCGACACCAAGAGCTACCTCTATATCGATGCGGCGCGTGTCCTCGGCCGGGCCGCGTCGATGTGGGACTCGAACATCGGCTTCGGCACGGTCACGCACCAGAACATCGGCTACCTGTTCCCGATGGGGCCCTGGTACTACGCCTTCAACGCCATCGGCGCACCGGCGTGGGTGTCGCAACGGCTGTGGCTCGGCACGCTCGTCGCCGGTGCCGGCTTCGGAGTGCTGTACCTGGCTCGCGCGCTCGCGATGCGCGGGCCCGGCGTGCCGGTCGCGGTACTGCTCTACATGTTCAGCCCGTACTCGCTGCACTACGCGTCGCGGATCTCGGTGCTCCTCGGGCCGTGGGCCGCACTGCCGTGGATGATCGGCCTCACGCACTACGCGCTGCGTGACGGGGGCTGGCGCTACCCGGCGATCTTCGCGCTCGTCGTGCAGTTGATCGGCGGCGTCAATGCCACCGCGCTGATCTTCGCCGGTGTCGGTCCCGTGGTCTGGATCGGCTGGGAGGTCTGGGGCACGCGCGAGACGCCGTGGCGGCGGGCGCTGGGCGTGACGCTGCGAATCGGTGCGCTCGCGCTCGTGACGTCGCTCTGGTGGATGGCCGGTCTCAACCTCCAGGGCAGCTACGGGCTCGACATCCTCAAGTTCACCGAGACCGTGAAGGCCGTTGCGCGCACGTCCGCACCGAACGAGATCCTGCGCGGCCTCGGCTACTGGTTCTTCTACGGCCGTGACCGCCTCGGCTCGTGGATCGAGGCGGCCGCCAACTACACCCAGCACCCGCGCATCATCTTCACCGGCTACGCGGTGTCGGCCGTCGCACTGCTCGCCGCCACGCTCGTGCGCTGGCGGAACCGCGGCTTCTTCGTGCTGCTCGCGCTGCTCGGCGTGATCATCGGCGTCGGCGCCTACCCCTACGACAGCCCCACACCGCTCGGTCGCGTGTTCAAGTCGTGGGCCAACTCGAGCAGCGCGGGTCTCGCGCTACGCAGCACCGGCCGTGCGATCCCGCTCGTGATCCTCGGTCTCGCGATGGTGCTCGGCGCCGGCATCACCGCGCTGTCCGGCTGGATGCTGGCGAACGTGCGCTTCTCGCGGTATGCGATCGGTCCCGCGATCCTCGCCGGTGCCGCGATCCTGTCAGCCTTCCCCGCGCTCTACGACGGCACGTACTACGGCAAGAACCTCGAGCGGCCCGAGACGCTGCCCAAGGCGTGGCAGCAGGCCGCGGCGTACGTCGACGCGCAGCCGCACGACACGCGGGTGCTCGAGGCGCCCGGGGCCGACTTCGCGTCGTACGAGTGGGGCAGCACGGTCGACCCGATCACGCCGGGCATGATGGACCGGCCCTACGTGGCCCGTGAGCTCATCCCCTACGGCAGCGCGCCGTCGGCCGATCTGCTGAACGCCCTCGACCGGCGGATCCAGGAGGGCGTGCTCGATCCCGCCGGTCTGCTCGACGTGCTGCACCACGCGGGGATCGGCGAAGTGGTGCTCCGCAACGACATCCAGTGGGAGCGCTACAACCTCGTCCGACCGCGCGAGCTCGAGGACCTGCTCGCGAACGTGCCGCAACTCCGAGTGGAGGCCGCGTTCGGCCCGATCACCACGCAGCACGTCCCGCTCAACATCGTCGACGAGCGCACGTTGAACCCGGCCGAGCAGGCCACGAAGGACCCGCGCGAGGTCGTGGTGCTGCACGTCCCCGACCAGACGCCCATCGTGCACGCCGACTCGACGCACGCGCCCGTAGTCATCGGCGGCGGCGACGGCGAGGGGTTCATCGACGCGTCCGACGCGGGACTACTCGCCGGCAACGGGGTGGTGGTGCCGTCAGCCGCGTTCGAACAGGATCCCGCGAAGCTCCGCAAGGTTGCCGGCACGAGCGCCACACTCGTGCTCACGGACCAGAACCGCAAGCGCGGCCGGCGGTGGAGCACCGTGCTCGAGAACGTGGGGTACACCGAGCAGGCCGGCGAGAAGCCGCTCCAGTTCGATCCGAGCGACCAGCGTCTCGACGTGTTTCCGGGCGCCGACGACTCGGCGTACACGGTGGTGCGCCAGGAAGGCGTCCGCAGTGTGCAGGCGACGTCGTACGGCAACCCGATCACGTTCACGCCCGAGGACCGGCCCGCGCTCGCGTTCGACGGCAGCCTCGACACCGGCTGGCACGTGGGCGCGTTCTCGAACGTGATCGGTGAGCGGATCCAGGCCGAGACGCTGCACCCGATCACCACCGGCGAGATCGGCCTCGTGCAAACGCTGCACGGTCCCCGCGACCGCTTCATGACGCGCGTGCGGCTCACGTTCGACCACGGCCCACCGGTCGATGCCACGCTCGGCCGGGTGTCGCGGACCACCGCGGGCCAGACGCTGCATTTCGCACCGCACACGTTCAGCCGCGTGTCGATCGAGATCACCGGCACGAACGAGGGCGGCCCGCTCTACGGCGGCGAGTCGGCGGTGGGCTTCGAGGAGATCCGCATCGCCGACGAGCACACGCACAAGCCGGTCCGCGTGCACGAGGTCACCGTGCTCCCGAGCGACCTCCTGCGCGACTTCGGCGCGTCGTCACTGTCGCACCCGCTCGTCGTCACGTTCAACCGCGAGCGCGTGCGCGAGGTGCCACCCCGACTCGACCCCGAGCGCAACCTCGATCGGCGGCTCACGCTGCCCACCGCACGGTCCTTCTCGCTCGAGGGTGACGCGCACGTGTTCTCGCTCGCGGTGCAACCGCGCGAGATCGACAAGCAGCTCGGCCAGACCGGCTCGACGCGCGCCTGGGCGCACCAGTTCCTCCAGGGATGTCTCACATGTCGCGGCGCGGCCGCGTTCGACGGCGATCCCGGCACGGCGTGGACGACGCCGCTCAACACCGCGGTCGGGCAGTGGGTCACGATCGAGCGCAACGAGCCGTTCACGGTCGACCATCTCGACCTCGGGGTCGTCGCCGACAGCGAGCACGAGCTGCCGACGAAGGTCGCGGTGGAGGTCGACGGCACGCGGCGCGTGGTGGTGCTTCCCGCGATCCGCCGGAGCGCGAAGCTCGGCGCGGTCGTGCACGTGCCGCTCACGTTCCCGCCGATGACAGGCCGGCACTTCCGGCTGACGATCCTCGGCACCGACGCACGATGCAAGGGCGCGTCGAGCAACGTGCCCGCGGGTTGCACGCACACGTATTACGCGGGTGACGCCCTGCTCGGCCTCCCCGTGGCGTTCGCCGAGATCGGCGGTGTGCCCGTCCACATGGCCCCGCTGCCGGCGCAGTTCCCGAGCGACTGCCACAACGACCTCGTGCGTATCGACCCGGGCACGCCACAGGAACAGGTCGTGCCGGTACGCATCGTCGGCTCGACCGCCGATGCGCTGGCGAGCAACACCTTGCACGTCGAGCTGTGCGCGGGCGCGCCGGCCGTGCACCTCTCGGCCGGAACGCACGAGATCGTCACCGCCTCGGAGAGCGACACTGCGATCGCGCTCGACCGGGTGGTGCTGTCGTCGGCGGCGGGCGGGAGCGCGGCACCGGTGCCGGCGATCACTGGTGGCGGCCCGGGCGCCAGCGCCCTTGCCGCCTCCGCGCCCACCGCGCCCACGGTGCCCACGATCAGCACCGGTAAGGGCCGCACCTCGTTCACCGCCAAGGTCACGAACGCGACGCAGCCGTTCTGGTTCGTGCTCGGCCAGAGCTACAACAAGGGCTGGCACGCCTCGATCGGCGGTCACGACCTGGGCGCGCCCACCCTCGTCGACGGCTACGCCAACGGGTGGCTCGTGGACCCGAAGGGTCGCTCCTCGTTCACCGTCGCCCTCGAATGGACACCGCAACGGCGGGTGTGGATCGCGCTCGGGATCTCGGTGATCGCATGCATCGCATGCCTCGTGATCGCGCTCGTCACCTGGCGGCGAGCCCGCGCGATCGCCCGCGCGCCGGCATGGTTGCAGACCACGCTCGTCAGGCCGGTCGCCGCGCGGGTGCCCACGACGCGTATCGTGGTCGCAACCGCGCTCGCGGGGATCGGCACCGCGATCATCGTCGGACCGTGGTTCGGTCTCGGCGTCGCGATCGCGGTCGTGCTCGCGCTGCGCGTCGGTGTCGCGCGGTGGGCACTCGTCGTCGCGGGCCCGGTGATGCTCCTGCTCGCCGGGCTCTACATCACGCAAGCGCAATGGCGCCACCATTATCCCGCGGTGTTCGAGTGGCCGACGCTGTTCCGGTTCGTCGGCGGGCTCGGCTGGCTCGCGATCGTGCTCACTGCCACGAGCGTCCTCGTCGATCGCACCGTACGGCCCGAACGCGCCGAAGGCGGTGAGGGCGCCGCACCCGGCGGCCGCGCGTCACCCTCGGCCGATCCGGTACCGTCCGGTCCGTCCGAGCCGGCGGACGCGCTGCCGGCGTCGTAGCACGATTGGGGCGCGGCGATGACGGTACAACCATGGTTCGGCGACACCTGCTCGCTCGTCGACGAGTTCCGGCGCGGCGCGCGCAGCCCCGTCGAGGAGCTCGACGCCACGCTCGAGGCCGTGGAGCGGTCGGCGCTGAACGCGTTCAGCCACGTCGATGCCGATCGTGCGCGCGACGCCGCGCGCTCGGCCGACGTCACCAAGCCGTTCGGCGGCGTGCCGATCGGCGTGAAGGAGCTCACTCCGGTTGCGGGTTGGCCGCACACCGAGGCCTCCCTCGTGTTCAAGGAGCGCGTGGCCGAGTTCACGAGCACGATGATCGAGCGGCTCGCCGGCGCGGGCGGCGCGGTGCCGTTCGGACTCACCACCGCGAGCGAGTTCGGCGGTATCAACCTCACGTGTACGAAGCTCAACGGCGCCACTCGCAACCCGTGGAACACCGCGCACACACCCGGCGGATCGTCGGGCGGCGCGGCGAGCGCCGTCGCGGGCGGGCTCTGCGCGATCGCGACCGGCGGCGACGGTGGCGGCTCCATCCGTATCCCGGCCGGGTTCACCGGACTTCTCGGCTTGAAGCACACGTACGGCCGCATCCCGAAGGGCCCCGAGATGGTGCTCGCGTCGATGACGGCCGTGTCGGGCTGCCTCGCGCGATCGGTGCGCGACGCGGCGCGCTTTCTCGACGTCACGAACGGCTTCGACGCGCGCGACCCGTTCGCGCTGCCGCGCGTCGAGGGCTACGAGGCCGGGCTCGGATCGCTTCGCGGGGATCTGCGCGGCCGGCGCGTCGCGATCGCGCCGACGCTCGGCGCCGCCGTCGTGCATCCCGAGCTGCAGGACGCGGTGCGCCGCCACGGCGAGCTGCTCGCGAAGGACGCGGGTCTCGACCTCGTGGACGTCGACGTGCAGGTGCCGGAGCTCTCGTTCGAGTGGGCACTCGCCGGTCTGTCGGAGATCGTCATGGAGCTCGGTGAGCGTTACCCGGAGTGTGAGCCCGAGCTCACCACCGAGATCGCGTTCGGCTTGAAGGTGGCGCACGAGGTGTACTCGATCGAATCGCGTGGCCGGATCGAGGCGCAGCGCATCGCCATGAACGAGTGCATGGCGGCGATCTTCGACCAGGTCGACTTCGTGATCGCTTCCACGAACCCCGATGTGGCGTTCGGCGCCGAGGGGCCGATGCCGCAGGATGTCGGCGGTGTGAGAACCCCGCTCGGCAACAACGGTGCGCTCACGATCCCGTCGAACATCTACGGCAACCCGGCGATCTCGATCCCGCTGGGCGTGTCGAGCGAGCGGGGCGGGCTGCCGTACGGCATGCAGGTGCTCGCGCCGCACCACCGCGAGCCGTGGCTGCTCGACCTCGCCCGCATCGTCGAGCACGAGCGCCCCTGGCCGTTGGTGGCCCCCGGAGCCCCCCTGTAACCCGCCGTAACCCCCATCATGCGTCGTTTGGGACCGCTATATGGGCCCCAAACGACGCATGATGCGTGGGGGCGCGAACCAAATCGGCGGTCCGTGCGTCGATATGTCATGTGACGGGACCTGAGTCGCTGGAGGGGTGGCTCGACGCGAGCTACGCCAAGGCCTACCGGACCGCGGCGCTGATCTGCGGGAACCCGGACGACGCGCGCGAGGCGGTGCAGGACGCGTTCCTGCGGGCGTGGCGCTTCCGCGACTCGCTCCCCGACGGCAGCGGTCGCGATCCGTGGCTCTACCGGGTGATCGTGAACGCGTGCTACTCGAAGCTGCGCAAGGAGGTGCCGCGGCGGGTGCGCGAGCGTGACCGCGTCGACGAGCACGACGGTCTGTGCGCCCCCGCCGACGGTCCCGAGGCGGCGGCGATGCAGTCCGAGCTCGCCGGCGCGGTCACCGTCGCGCTGCACACGTTGCCCGACGCGCTGCGCGTGCCGGTGGTGCTGCGGTACTGGGTGGGGCTGTCGGAGAAGGAGATCGCGCTCGCGATTCGCCGCCGGCCCGGCACCGTGAAATCGCGTCTCCACGAGGCGCGGCGGCGGCTCATGGACGATCCCGCGCTCGCGGGTCTTGCGACGGAGATGGGAGTGGCCCGATGATGGCCGAGATCGACGAGCAGGAGCTGGAACGGCTGCTGGCCGCGGCCGCCGAAGCCGTCGAGGTGCCCGACGACGGACCGGCCGCCGTACTGGGTGTCGCGCGTGCGCACCTCCCGCGACGCGACTCCGACGACGTCCACGTCCGGCACGACCGGCGGTTCACCCAGCGGGCCCTTGCCGCGGCGGCGGCGATCGTGGTGCTGGTGGGGGTCGCCGTCGCCGCGATGGGTCACGGAACGGGCTCCAACCGCTCGAAGGTTTCTGATCGACTTGTCGCGCAGCCGCCGCCGACGAGTTTCACGAACAACCGCGCCCGGTCCCACCTGACGCAGGGTGGTGCCGTAGACCAGAGCAGGAAGGCCACGAGCGCGGCCGCGCCGACGACGATCCCCGCGTCGACGCCGTCGACCCCGTCGCCGCAGGCCGGCTCGGGCACCGGCACCGGCGCGAGCGACTCGGCGAAGATCGTCGCGACCGGCGACGCGGTGCTCGAGGTGCCGAAGGGATCGGTGCCGCGCACCCAGGCCGCCGTCGTGGCGATCGCCAAGGGCGCCGGCGGGTACGTGGCTGGCCAGAAGAGCACCGGCGGCAGCGGTCCGACGGCCGGCGTGACGGTCCGGGTGCCCTACCAGTCGTTCGACGACACGGTGCTCGCGGTGCAGCGGCTCGCGGGGAGCGTGCACGGCAAGGTGCTCAGCTCTGCCACGCGCAGCGCCGACGTGACCGCCCAGTCCATCGACCTGCAGGCGAGGCGCGAACGCGGCAGTGCGCGAGCGCGACCAGCTCGATCTCGTGCTCACGCGCGCGCAGAACATCCCGGACATCCTCGCGGTGCACGACCGCATCTCGTCGGTGCAGAGCGAGATCGACCAGCTCAGCGGCCAGATCAAGGTGCTGAACGACCAGGCGTCGTACTCGTCGCTCGACGTCGCCATCGCCGAGAAGGCACCGCCGGCCCCGAAGCCGAAGGTGGAGGCGGCACCGAAGCCGCAGCGCGGCATCTCGAAGGCGTGGCACGACGCGGGCGCCGGGTTCGCCCACAGCGTCGAATGGATCATCGCCCGCAGCGGCAAGGCGCTCGTGATCGTGGTGGCCTTCCTCGCCATCCTGTTCCTGCTGCGCTACCTCTACCCGATCGTGCGCCGCGGTCTGTTGTAGTCCGGTAGTAATGGTCGGTGCCGCGGATCGAGATCGCGAGGTTCACCGATCTGTCCGCGGCGACGCTGTACGAGATCCTCGCCCTGCGCGCGCAGGTGTTCGTGGTGGAGCAGGAGTGCGCGTACCTCGACGTCGACGGCCGCGATCGTGAGGACGGCACGCTGCACGTGTGGACGAGCGGCGCCACGGGCACCGGTGCCATCGCCGCCTACCTGCGTGTGCTCGTCGAACCCGGCGGCGCCCGCAAGATCGGTCGTGTCGTCGCCGCGCCGGCGGCCCGGGGCACCGGTGTCGCGACGGCGCTGCTGCGAGCCGCGCTCGACCAGTGTGGTGACGCCGACGTGGTCCTCGACGCCCAGGCGCCCCTCGTGGCGTGGTACGAGACGTTCGGCTTCGCCGTCGCAGGTGAGCCCTTCCTCGAGGACGGGATTCCCCACGTCCCGATGCGGCGCACCGCAAGGGCGTCGTAGGGCGACGTCGGGCGGCGTCGGGCGGCGTCGGGCGGCGTAGGGCGGCGTCGGGCGGCGCCCTTGCCGAAACCGGTCGTGAGCGCGGGCGCCCGCACGCGACACTGGTGGATGCTCTCCGTCCGGGACCTCGCGGTCGAGGTGGGTGGTCGCCTGACCACTGTGGGTGCCTCCTTCACGTTGCGCCCGGGGGACAAGGTCGGTCTCGTGGGCCGCAACGGCGCGGGCAAGACGTCGCTGCTCAAGGTGATCGCGGGCGAGCTGGCGCCCGCGGCCGGTGTGATCTCGCGCCCGAAGGCGTTCGGCTATCTCACCCAGGACCCGAAGAAGCGCGGGAGCGGCGTCGAGGCCACCGGGCTGTCACACGTGCTGTCCGGCCGCGGGCTCGACGAGCTCGTCACCCGCATCGAGAAGCTCCGGCTCGACGTGGAGCTCGACCCGTCCGAGCGCAACGTGGCCAGGCTCACCAAGGCCTACGACCGGTTCGAGCACCTCGACGGCTACGCGGCCGAGTCGGAGGTGCGTGCGATCGCGGCCGGGCTCGGTCTGAAGACCGACCGGCTCGATCTGCCGATCGACGCGCTCTCGGGCGGTGAGCGGCGCCGGGTCGAGCTCGCGCGCATCCTGTTTGCCGGCAGCGACGCGCTGATGCTCGACGAGCCCACGAACCACCTCGACGTCGACGCCAAGCAGTGGCTCATGGGGTTCCTGCGCTCGTACCGCGGCGCGCTCCTCGTGGTGAGCCACGACATCGAGCTGCTCGACGCCGCGCTCACCCGCGTGCTGCACCTCGACGAGGGCGAGCTCATCGAGTATAAGGGCACGTACACGCAGTACCGCGCCGCGCGCGCGGCCGACGAGGAGCGGCGCGCCAAGCTGGCGCAGCGCCAGGAGGGCGAGATCCGCCGGTTGTCGACGCTCGCCGACTCCATGCGCAACCAGACCGAGAAGCGCGCCAGGATCGCCAAGACGCTCGACCATCGCGTCGAGAAGTTGCAGGCCACCAAGGTCACCAGGGCCCGCAAGGAACGCACGCTCCGGTTGCGCCTGCCCGACCCGCCGCGTGCCGGCGCGGTGGTGCTCGACGCCGTCGACCTCGGCAAGACGTTCGGCGCCAACACCGTGTTCGGCGACGTCACCTTCGACGTCGGCCGCGGCGAGCGCGTGCTCGTGCTCGGTTTGAACGGCGCGGGCAAGACCACGCTGCTGCGGATCCTCACCGGCGCGCTCGAGGCCGACACCGGGCGGTGCACGCTCGGCCACAACGTGTCACTCGGCTACTACGCACAGGAGCACGAGACGATCATCGCCGGGCGCACCCTCGTCGCCCACATGCTCGACGCCGCGCCGCTGCTCACCGATCAGCAGCGGCGCGACTTACTCGGCATGTTCGGCCTGTCGGGTGAGATGGCGTTCCAGGACGCAGGCACGCTGTCGGGCGGCGAGAAGACCAAGCTCGCGCTCGCGATGCTCGTCGCCGGCCGCCACAACGTGCTGTTGCTCGACGAGCCCACGAACAACCTCGACCCGCCGTCACGCGCCGCGGTCGGTGCCGCACTCCGCGGTTGGAAGGGCGCGATGCTCCTCGTGAGTCACGATCCTGAGTTCGTCGCTGAGCTCGCGCCGCAACGCATCCTCGTGATGCCCGAGGGCACCCTCGACTACTGGTCCGACGACTACCTGGATCTCGTGGCGCTCGCGTAGCCGCGGCGAGCAGCGCATAGACATTCCCCGAACCTGACGTTATTGTCAGCGCGCCGACGTCGAGTCCGGGGGGATGTATGTCGATGCGGGGCCAACGTGCCATGGTCCGTATCGCTGCTGCGACGGTGCTCGCCGTCGTGGCGGCCGCCTGCGGGAGCAGCTCCAGCCACGGTTCCGGTACGACCGCGCCGCAGGGCGGGGCTTCGTTGCCGAGCGCACCCGGCATCGGGGTCACGGCAACGACGATCAAGGTCGGTGTGGTCGCGCCGGACTTCAAGTGCTTCCAGGCGTTCGTCGACCAGATCCGCACGAACGAGAAGAACGTGTGGCAGGCCTACTTCGACGCCGTGAACGCCGCAGGAGGCATCAACGGCCGCAAGCTCGTCATGGACTTCAAGCAGTACTGCCCGGTACCCGGCACGGGCGTGCAGGCGAGCACGCTGTGCACCGCGTTCACCGACGACGACCACGTGTTCGCGGTGCTCGGCACCCTCGCCGACTTCTCGGGCGACACGCAGGGGTGCATCACCGGTACGCACAAGACGATCCTGATGAGCTTCCTGCTCGACCAGGCCTGGATCGACAAGGCGCCGCCCGGGCTCCTGGTGGCGCCCGACATCGTGCGCGAGCGCCGTGTCGAGGTGATCCTCGACCTGATGCAGCGCCAGCACACGCTGGCGGGCAAGAAGGTCGCGGTGCTCGGCGAGGCGGTCACCAAGGACGAGGTGAACCACACGGTCGTGCCCGGCCTCGAGCGCCTCGGCGTGCAGACCGGCGCCACCGCGATCCTGAACATCAGCGGCAGCGACACCGCAGCGGCCCAGCGGCAGCTCGACAGCTTCATCGAACGCTGGAAGGCCGACGGCGTGAACGCGTTGTTCATGGTGGGCCAGCAGGTGTCGTCGAAGCAGTTCGTCGAGAAGATCAAGAAGCAGATGCCGAGCGTGACGCTGATCGCCGACAACGGCGAGGTGCTCGGGTACGGGCAGGACTACGTGGTCGACCACATCAAGAACGACCCGTACACCGGCCTCATCAGCGCGGACGGCGAGCCCGGCGCGGTGCACGACCAGGGCGAGAACTACAAGCAGTGCGCAGCGATCTACAAGTCCGCGTTCCACACCGACGCACCGCGCTGGGACACCGTGATCCCGGGGCCGAACAAGAAGACGGTCGACACCTACGGCCTGCTCGAGGATGCGTGCACGCTCAGCCAGATGTTCGCGGCGATCGCCCGCAAGGCCGGCCCGAACCTGAACAACGCCACATGGACGAACGCGGTGTGGCACATCGGCTCGGTGCCCGACATGGACACGCATTACGCGTCGCTCGGCAAGGGCAAGTACGACGCCGACGACACGTTCCGGCTCGTCGCGTTCGATCCCACGATCGGCAACAAAGGCGACTGGCGGGGGCTCACCCCCGTCCAGGACGTCGCCGGTGGCGTGAAGTGAGCGCGGCGCGCGGCCGCGCCGGCGCGATCGCGGTCACGATCGCCGTCACCGCGCTCGTGGTCGCTGCGTGCGGCAGCAGCTCGTCCACGAGTGGCACCAGCGGCAACGGCGGTACGGGCGCCGCCACGACCGTCGCGGCGAGCGCGCCGCAGGTGAAGGCGTACGGCCCGGGCGTCACCGCGACGACGGTGAAGGTGGGTGTCATGCTCGTCGACTACGGCTGCGTCAAGCAGTTCGTCGACTCGATCCGGGAGAACGAGCAGAAGACCGACCAGATCTACATCGACTACATCAACACCCACGGCGGCGTCGCCGGCGGCAAGAAGATCGTGCCGGTCTGGAAGTCGTACTGCCCGGTCACGAACACCGGTGAGCTCTCGGCGTGCACCGCACTCACCGAGGACGACA
Organism: uncultured Actinomycetes bacterium; assembly: GCA_963716525.1. Taxonomy (GTDB): domain Bacteria; phylum Actinomycetota; class Acidimicrobiia; order IMCC26256; family PALSA-610; genus JBBREP01. The sequence goes on along the minus strand of OY970315.1, from coordinate 3,809,662 downwards.
AGGTGTTCGCGGCGTGGGGCACGTTCTACGACCCCACCGGCGACGCCCAGCTCTGCTTCGCGAAGCAGCACCGCACGCCGATCATCTCCGACGAGCTCACCGAGGAGCTCGCGGTCAAGGCGCCGGGCGGGTTGATCGTGACGCCCGACATCACGCCGGAACGACGGCTCAGAGTCATCCTGTCGCTGCTCGCGAAGCACGACACGTTGCAGGGCAAGACGGTCGGGGTCCTCGGCGAGAACACCGCCAAGTCGCGCATCGACACCATCGTGAAGCCGGCGCTGAAGACGATGGGCGTGAAGACCGGGTCCGAGGCCCTGCTCACGATCTCGGGCACCGACACGTCGGCCGCACAGCAGCAGCTCCAGAGCTTCATCGAGCGCTGGAAGACCGAAGGCGTCGACGCGCTCGTCCTGATCGGCGACGCGGCGTCGTCGAAGCAGTTCGTGGTGAAGGTGCGCCAGGCGCTTCCCGACGTGCTGCTCGTCGCCGACACGACCGGCGTGCTGAACTCCGCGCAGGACGAGCAGAGGGCGGGCGCGACCCCGAACCCCTACGACGGGATCATCACCGCCGAGGGTCAGACGGGGGCCCAGCACACGAAGACGCCGCACGCGGTCTTCTGCCACGGCATCTACAAGGCGGCAACGGGTCACGCGGTGCCGTCCCCGAACGCGATCGTCAAGGACGCACACGGGCAGCGCATCGAGCTGTACGGCCAGATCGAGGACGCCTGCCTGTACCCCGAGATGTTCAAGCAGATCGCCGACCGGATTGGTCCCTACCTGAACGCACAGAACTGGGCGAGCGCGGTCGACCACTTCGGCCACATCGAGGACATGTCCACGATCTACGCGTCGCTGCACCAAGGCAAGTACGACGCCGACGACACGTACGGGCTCGTGGCGTACGACCCGACGATTCCGGCGCTCGGCGACTGGAAGCAGTTGAGCCCGATCGAGAACGTCAGCTCGGCGTGAGCTCGAGGCGACCGCGCATCCGTCGGCGACACGCGGGGCCGCCGTACATTGACCGCCGATATCCCCGGTGGGAGACGGAGTGACGAACATGCAACGAGGTACGGGTGTGACGGGACGGCGGGCGCGGCGGGGGTTGGCCGCGCCCACGATCTTGGTGCTCGCGGCGATGGTGGCGTCCGCGTGCGGCAGCAGCTCGAACAAGTCGAGCGGTGGGGGTGGCGGCGCAACGACGACGCCGAGCACGGCCGCACCGCCGCCCGAATCGCACGCCTCCCAGCAGGGCGTGACCGCGACCTCGATCAAGATCGGTGTCGCGATGGTCGACTTCAAGCCGATCCAGTCGTTCATCGACTTCAACCACGGTGACGAGCAGGAGGTCACCCAGACCTTCATCAACGCGATCAACAAGAGCGGTGGCATCGCCGGCCGGACGATCAATGCCGTCTACATGAAGTACACGCCAATCGGATCGCAGGGACCGACGCAGGCCTGTACTGCCTTCACCGAGGACGACCGCGTGTTCGCGGTGCTCGGCAACATCGAAGATCCCACCGGTGCATCGCAGCAATGCGTCACCAAGCAGCACCACACGGTGATGCTCGGCCATGACCTCACCGAGACCGAGACGAATGCCGCGCCCGGTCTGATGCTCACGCCCGACATCACCGCCGAGCGCCGGCTCAACGTGCTCCTGTCGGTGCTGAAGCAGCGCAACACGCTGAAGGGCAAGAAGGTGGCGGTGCTCGCCGAGATCTCCACCAAGAGCCGTATCAAGTCGACCATTGACCCCGCGCTGAAGGCGATGGGCATCGCCCAAGGCACGAGTGCGGTGCTCAACACCGGGGCGAGCACCGACACGAGCGCGGCGGAGCAGCAGCTGCAGGGCTTCATCGAGCGCTGGAAGACCGAGGGTGTGAACGCGGTGATCGTGTCGGGTGCCGACGTGGTCGCCAAGCAGTTCGTGCCGAAGCTGAAGAGCGGCATGCCGGGTGTGCTCCTGATGACCGACTCGGAGTCGAGCGGCCAGCAGGCCGCGCAGGACGAGGTGCACGCGAAGGTCAGCCCGAACCCCTACGAGGGCATGCTCACCGTCAACGGTCTCACCGATCAGCAGGCGTTCGAGACGCCGACGGTGCAGAAGTGCGTGACGACGTACCAGGACAACGGGGGTAAGCAGCCCGTGATCGCGCCGAAGGACCTGAAGCCGGGCAAGGACGGCAAGCGCGTCGAGGTCTACGTGGCCATCGAGGACATCTGCCGTGAGCTGACGATGTTCCAGCAGATCGTCACGAAGGTGGGCCAGTACCTGAACAACGACAACTGGATCCGCGTCGTCGACTCGTTCGGCACGGTGAAGGACCTGCCGTTCAGCCAGTACGCGTCGATCCACAACGGCAAGTTCGACGCCGACGACACCTTCGCACTCGTCTCGTTCGACTCGACGAAGAACGACTTCGTGCCGATCTCGCCGGTGCTCAACGCGGCCGGCTGATCCGGCACAGCCGGGACGCGGTGTCGATCCCAATGACCTTTGTGCAATCAGTTTCCTCTGCGGTCACTGGTTGCACAAAGGTCAGGCGTTCGAGCGTTCGATGGCTCTCGTGTCGGTGCCGAGGTATGACGCCACGACCGCTTCGTTCGCCCGGATCTCGTTCGGCGTGCCCGACGCGATCACCGCGCCGGCCTCCATGCAGTAGATGCGGTCGCTGATCGACAGGATCATCGGCAGGTCGTGTTCCACCACGATTAGCGTGGCTTCGAGCTCCCGTTGCACCCGCTTGATGAGCGGACCGAACGCCTCGGCTTCCCGCTGGGCGACGCCGGCGGTCGGCTCGTCGAGGCAGATCACCCGCGGCGCCACCGCGAGCACCGACGCGAGCTCCACGATGCGCCGGGTGCCGGTGGACAGCTCGGCGATGAAGCGGTCCGCGTAACGGCCGAGCCCTAGGAAGTCGATGAGCTCAGCGGCTTCCGAGCGCTTCACGCGCTCGGCGCGTGTGGCCGTGGGCAGGTACAGCAGCGAGCCCCAGAACGACGTCGGCCGGCGGGCTTCGAGCGCGAGTTGTACGACCTCGCGCACGGTGAGCTCGGGGAAGAGCGTCGCGGCCTGGAACGTGCGACCGAGACCGCCGCGAGCCCGCTGGTGCGCCGCCAAGCCCGTGATCTCGCGGCCGTACAGGTGCACGAGGCCGCTGCTCGGCACGTAGCCGCCCATCGCGTTCAGCAGCGTCGACTTTCCGGCGCCGTTCGTGCCGATCAGGCCAATGACCTCGCCGGGCTCGGCGCGGAAGTCGACCGAGTCGACGGCGACGAGGCCGCCGAAACGGACGGTGAGACCGGTAGTCGACAGCGCGCCCACGCCCGCCTCGACCGTGGGAAGGTCGCGCACGGCCCGGCGCAACGACGCGGGAGGCGCGGTCGCCGTCTTCGTGGGCAGCTCCGGTAGCCGCTGCTCCAGCCAGCGCAACAGCACCCCGCGCAGCCAGTAGCCGATCTGCGTGAACCCACCGGGGATGTACAGCAGGATGATCAGCAGGCCGATGCTCGACGTAAACAGCGGGACCGTGTTGTTCGTGGGCCAGAACGCGGGAAGGCCGATCACCCACAGCGCGCCGGTCACCGCGCCCGCGAGGCTGCCGAGGCCGCCGATGACGGCGAGCGACACGAGCGTGAGCGAGTCGGGGAACGTGAAGAAGCGCTCGGAGTACCCGATGGTGATCACGAGCCCGCCGAGCAGCGCACCGCCGACACCGGCGATGAACCCGCCCATTGCGAACGCGGTCAGCTTGGCGCGGCCCGGCGAGACGGTGAGCGCCGCGGCCGCCGGTTCGTTTTCACGCACACCGATGATGGAGCGGCCGATGCCGGTGCGTCGCAGGTGCCCCACCAGCACGAGTACGAGCACGAGCACGGCGAGGACGAAGTAGTAGTAGGTGCGGTTGAGATGCGGGAGGTTGACCGGTCCGAGCTTGCCGCGCGGGAACTCGACGGTCAGCGAGCCTTCGGACTGGGCGAAGAACGGGCGGGAGAACAGGTAGTTCTCTGCCGCGATCGCGAAGGCCATCGTGCTGATGGCGAGGAGCAGGCCCCGCACCCGGAGCGCGCCGACGCCCACTCCGACCGCGACCACGCAGGCCATCGCCGCGCCGAGGACGATCGACAGCACGAACGGCACCGGGTGCGGCGTGCCCGAGCGGTCGACGCACGCGACGAACGCGGTCGCGCCGCCGGCGATCGCGACGACCGCGACGGAAAGGAGCACGCCGCGCGAGTCCCTGAGCCGCCTGCCGCGGGTGCCGGCGCGCCGCGACGCGAGCAGCCGGTTGATCGCCATGACCGCGACGACGAGCAGCAGGAAACCGAGCGCGAGCCCCCACGGTCGCAATGATCCCTTCACGAGCCGGTTCGTGCGCCAACCCATGTTGAGCGACAGGCCGCGGGCGAACGCCGCGGCGCCGAGCGCGCCGACGCCGGCGAACGCCATCTGGCCGAGCGAGAGCTGGCCGGCCCAGCCGGTGAGCACCGTCACCGAGATCGCGCAGATCGCGAAGGCGAGGATCATCGCGTAGGTCTGGTGCCGGGCCGACTGCTTGATGATGAGCGGGATCACGATCGCGACTGCGAGCGCGACGCCCGCGACGAGCTGCGGGAGGCGGCGAACCCACCACACCTCACGCAGGCGTTCGGGCACGGGAGGAACGCGGGGCGCGAACGCGAAGCTCTCGCCGCCGCTGTCGTCGATGCGGGCCATGCGGGCGACGAGCACGAGCGTGAGCAGGAACAGGAAGAACTCGACCAGACCGGTCTCGTTCGGGAAGTTGAACACCAGCACCTGGTCGATGACCGACAGGAGGATCGCGCCGAGCGCAGCGCGCGGGAACGACGTCATACGGCCGATGAGCGCCGCCGCGAGGCCGAGCAGGAGCGTGTCGGGACCGATCGACACGAGCTCGGTCGATGTCTGCTGCGTCGCGATCAGGATCACCGACACCGCCGAGAGGAAACCGGCGATCGTCCAGATCGCGGTCGACATCATCTTCGGGTTGATGCCGGTGAGCCGGGCAAGGTCGGCGTTGGTCGCCGTCGCCCGCACGGACTCGCCGAACGTCGTGTGGTTGAGCAGCCACCACAGCACGAGCGTCACGATCGGGACGATGATGATCACGAGCAGCTGCGCGCCGCTCACCGTGACGGTCGACAGCTTCCAGCTGCTCGACATCGGGCTCGGGTAGGTGGTCTGCAGCTGGCCGGTGCGGTAGTCGGGGAGCGTCAACGTGACCACGCGTGCGAGCTCGGCCACGCCGATCGTGGCCACGAGCACGATGACGCGCGGCGCCTTGAACAGGCGCCGGATCACCGCAAGCTCGACGACGGTGCCCGACAGCGTGCCGACGAGCACCGCGAAGATGAGCGCGGGCCAGTACGGCCAGTGCGACTTGCCGACCATCAACGCGAGCAGCGCCGCCGCGGGCACACCGAGGTCGCCGACCGCGAAGTTGATCACCCGGCTCGACCGATAGACGAGCACGATGCCCATCGCGGTGAGCGCGATGCCGAGCCCGTTGACGAATCCTTCGAAGAGGAGGTTGGCCGTCCAGATGTGCGGCGCGAACAGCGAGGCGAGCATCAGCCGCCTTCCGTGCCGAAGAAGACTGCCCGCGCCAGGTCGTCACGCTCGAGCAGCTCGCGCGCCGGGCCCTCGAACTTCACCTGCCCCTTCTCGAGGAAGATCGCACGGTCGGAGATCTCGAGCGCCACGTTGAGCGACTGCTCCACGACGATCATCGTCTGCCCGCGCGCGGAGGCCGTCGACGATCTCGAGCATGCGCTGCACCACGATCGGCGCGAGCCCGAGCGACAGCTCGTCGATCAGCAGGACCTCTGGTTCGTGGATGAGCACCCGGGCGAGTGCGAGCATCTGCTGCTGGCCGCCCGACAGGCTGCGGGCGAGCTGCTTCTCGCGCTCCGCGAGCTCGGGGAAGATGTCGAGCACGCGGGCGACGCGGCTTTCGACGTCGGCCTTGTTCGCGGCGCCGAGCCGTGCGCTGATTAACAGGTTCTGCTGCACGCTCAGGCTCGGGAACACCCCCTTGCCGCCCGGGAGCTGGAAGATGCCGAGTTTCACGCGCTGCTCGGGCGACACGTAGGTGATGTTGCGACCGTCGAGCCGGATCACGCCGCGCTCGGGTACTTCGAGACCGGAGATCACGCGCAGGATCGTCGACTTGCCCGCGCCGTTCGTGCCGAGGAGGGCGACCGTCTCGCCCTTTTTGATCTCGAAGTTCACGTCGAACAGGACCTGCACCTGCCCGTAGGAGAAGTCGACGTTCACGACCTGGAGGGCCGGCGTCTCTTCCTTCCTGTCGTGGCGTTTGCGATATTCGTCCTGCTCCTCGAGCAGTTCCTCGACTACGAGCGACAGGTCGTGGCGGATGTAGCGAGCACCGTTCATCAGCAACAGCGCGCCGATCACGCTCGTCGGCACGCCGAGCATGATCACTGCGCCGCGCACACCGATCGCGTTCGTAAAGAAGTCGGCGAGGACGCCGCCGGCGAAGCCGCCGACGAAGACCACGTAGAGCACGCCCATGGCGGTGCCGAGGCCGCGCAAACGGTAAGGGCACACGGCTTGCAGCACCGGCGTGACCATCGCGAACGCGCATGCCGTGAGCACGGCCTGCGGGATTCCCCAGATCACGAACCACACCACGCTGTGAGTCGAAACCTGCAGCGGTGTGAAGATCGCCGAGGGCAGGATCAGGAGGCCCACGAGCACGAGCGCGCGCGGGATCCTTGCGGTACGCCCGGTCGAAGTACGCGCCCACCGGGAACAGGAAGGGGACGGCCACCCATCCGGCGAGGCTGAGCACGAACCCTCGGTGCAGCAGGTTGTGCACCTTCAGCGTGTCGTTGAGGTAGAGCACCTGCAGGCTGCCGAGCGCGAACACGCCGAAGCCGAGCGCCGAGAACGCCGCGACCGACGTGCGGATCGTCGCGATCTTCTTCAGCCGTGCGAACGCGGCCTCCATCGAAGGCTGCGCCGGCGTCTCGTCCTCGATCACCTCGCCGAGCACGTCGTCCTTCTCGAACTGGCCGCGCGGCGGCTCGGGCATCAGGAAGGCGCCGAAGGAGATCAACGCGACGGGCAAAGCCAGCACGATGAACGCCCAGCGCCAGCCGGCCGCTCCGCCCACCCAGGTGGCGATCGCCGCGACGAGCACCGGGCTCACATTGCCGAGGACCTGGGTGCCGAGGTTGGTCGCCGCCGACATGCGGGCCCGGATGCCGATCGGGTAGTTGTCGGCGATCAGCGACGGGTGCACCGCGATGTTGTTCGCCTTCGTGATACCGCCGAAGCAGACCATCCAGAAGAACATGAACGAGTTCACTGCGGCGCCGCTCGAACGCGGTGAACAGCGCGCCGAACAGGCTCGCGATTCCCACGATCGGGACGCGCCGCATCCGATCGGCCATCCAACCGAGCGGCACCGCGCCGAGCGCGTAGAACAGGCCGGAGGCGGTGCTGATGAACACCACCGAACCGCTGCTCAGATGGAACGTGTGCCGGAGCTCGGGTTCGAGGGTCTGCACCGCGTTCAGCGTGAGCTGGTCGAACGACACGAGCAGCCCGAGCACCACGAACATCAGCACGCCGCCGCGCCTGAACGCGTCGCCGAAACCGACCGGCTCGGAGTTCACGCCGGGAAGGAGGTCGTCGGGGAAGATGACCTGTTCCTTGGCGCGCGCCTGGGCCTCCTGCCGGGCCGCCTCTTCGTCGAGTACGGCGGCGGCGAGCGACGCCGCGCTTCCCTCGGCTCCGTCCTGGAGCTCCGTCACGTTGTCTCCCGTACTGGCGTCGCCGGTGAGTGCGGGGACTCTAACCCCGCACTGACGGCCGTGTCAGCAACCCGCGCGTGATCGCAACGCGTTCTAACTTGGCGAGATGGCCGAGCCGAAGAGCTTCTTCCTGAGTCGCGAGATCCACGACTATCTCGTGGAGCACGGCACGCCGCCCGACGACGTGCAGCGCGCCCTGATCGCGGAGACCGCCGGGCTGGGTTCGGTGGCGGGCATGCAGGTCGCGCCAGAGCAGGGCGAGCTGCTGACCCTGCTGACCGCGGCGCTCGGTGCACAGCTCGTGGTGGAGGTCGGCACGTTCACCGGGCTACTCCGCACTCTGCATCGCGCGCGGCCTCGGCCCCGACGGCCGGCTCGTGTGCTGCGACGTCAGCGACGAATGGACGAGCGTCGCGAAGCCGCACTGGGCCGCCGCGGGTGTTGCCGACCGCATCGACCTGCAGATCGGTCCCGCGCTCGACACGTTGCGCGCGATGCCGCACGGCGAGACGATCGACATGGCGTTCATCGACGCCGACAAGCCGAACTACGCCAACTACTACGACGAGCTGCTGCGCCGGCTGCGGCCGAACGGCCTCATCCTCGTCGACAACGTGTTGTGGAGCGGCCGGGTCGTCGACCCCGGCGCCGACGACGACAACACCGTCGCGATCCGCGCCTTCAACGACAAGGTGGCGGCCGACGACCGCGTCGAGTCCGTGATGCTCCCGATCAGCGACGGCCTTACCCTCCTCCGCAAGAAATAAGTCACCACATGCGTCGTTTGGGACCGCTATTTGGTACCCAAACGACGCATGCGCGGGGGTGGTGGGGCGGTGAGGGGCTACATGATGCGCATGAAGTTCTTGTAGATCGGGCTCATCTTCTCGGCGGTGCTGTCGGGGAGCGGCACGAGCGGGCCGAGCACGTGCGCGCCCCACACGATCTCGGCCGTGCGCTCCACGAGCAGCGCGAGCTTCAGGCAGTCCTGGGGGTGCTTGCCCACGGTGAGCAGACCATGGTTGGCCATCAACACCGCGGCGCGGTCGCCCACGTGCCGCGCCACCTCCACACCGAGATCCTTGCTGCCCGTGAACTTGTAGTCGGCCACGCCGACGTCGCCGCCGATGTACGCATGCACCTCTTCGATCACGCAGGGGATCGGCGTGCGGGTCACGGCGAACATCGTGCAGAACTTCGCGTGGCAGTGCATGACTGCGTTGATGTCTTCGTGCTCGCGCAGGCACTCGAGATGCAGGTCCTTCTCGGTGGTGGGCCCGCGGGAGCCTTCGAGCACGTTGCCGTCGAGGTCGCACACCACGAGGTCGTCGAGCGTCATGGTCTCGTAGGGAAGCGAGCTCGGCGTGAGCACTGCATTGCCGTCGGGTAGGCGCGCGCTGAGGTTGCCGGCCGTGCCCTCCACGAGGTCCTTCTCGATCATCTCCTTCGCCGTCGCGAGGAGCATCTCCTTGGTCTCCTGCGCGGTGAGCTTCACGGGCACTATCCGAGCACCTCCGGGTTGACACAATGCAGCGGTCGAACACCTTCGAGCACGCGGGCGACGTCGGCGGCGACCATGCTGGCCTGGTTCGCCTCCACGTCGTAGGTGGCACCGCCGATGTGCGGGGTGAGCACCACGTTCTTCATGGCCACGAGCGGGTGGTCGGTGGGCAGGTGCTCACCGGCGAAGTGGTCGAGGCCGGCCCCACCGATGTGCCCCGACTGCAGCGCGGCGACGAGCGCGTCGGTGTCGTGCAGCAGCGCCCGGGCCGAGTTCACGAAGATCGCGCCCGGTTTCATGGCCGCGAACTGCGTCTCGCCGATCATGCCCGTGGTCTCGGGGGTGACGACGGCGTGCATGCTCACGACGTCGCACTCGCCGAGCATGGCGCCGAGCTCGGCGGCGGTCCGGTGCGTGGCCGCCGGGTTGTACGGGTCGAACGACAGCACGTTCATGCCGATGCCTTCGAGCCGCCACTTGGTGGCGCGGCCCACGGCACCGAGCCCGACGACGCCGGCGGTGCGCCCCGCGAGCTGCCACGCCCGGTAGCGCTGGTAGGGGATGATGCCGTTGGCGTACACCTGCCCGGTGCGCACGTCGGTGTCGCCCTGCACCACCCAGCGGTTGACCGCGAAGAGCAGTGCGAGCGTCATCTCGGCGACGGCATCGGCGTTGCGGCCGGGTGCGTTCACGATCGGGATTCCCGCCGCCGTCGCGGCCGCGAGGTCGACGTTGTTCGGGTCGCCGCGGCAGCTCCCGATCACGCGCAGTCGGCGCTCGAACACCGGGCCCTTCACCTGATCGGACTCGACGATCAGGATCTCCGCGCCCTCGTCGTCGATCCGCTGCGCGAGATCCTCGGCCTTGTAGATGCGAAGCGGGCGTTGGTCGAGCCACGGGTCGTACACCACGTCGGCCACCTTGCCGAGTGCGTCCATCCCCTCGCCGCGGAAGGGTGCCGTCACCAGCGCGACGGGTCGGTCAGCCATGCCGACGACCCTACATTGCTGCCCGAATGGCAGACCGGGTGTGCGTGATCGGTGTGGGGTCAACCACGTGGCGCGGGCTCGACGCGCCCGAACCGCTCGACATGTGGACCGACGCCGTCCACGCCGCGGCGAGCGACGCCCACGCCACGAGCGCGGTGCTCGGCGCGGTCGACGCGCTCGAGGTCGTGTACTGCCAGACGTGGCAGTACGACAGCGCGCCCGAGCGTCTCGCCGACCGCCTCGGCATCGCGCCGGCGCGCCGCTATTACAGCGGTATCGGCGGCACCACACCGCAGCAGCTCGTCAACGCGTCGGCCGAACGCATTCTTGCGGGCGAGCTCGACGTCGTCGTGGTGGTGAGCGGTGAGGCGCTCGCCACGCAGAAGGCGGTGGCGAAGCGGGGCGGGGAGTACGTGGCGTCCTTCGCCCCCGCCGAGCCCCGCCCGTTCCCGTGGGAGGCGCCGTTCCATCCGGCGGAGGTGGCGCACGAGGTGTTCCAGGCGTGGCTGACCTTCGCGCTGTTCGACAATGCCCGCCGCGCGCACCTCGGTTCACCACTCGACGAGTACCGCCACGAGATCGCAGGGATGCTCGCGCCGATGACCGAAGTGGCCGCGGCGAATCCCGACGCATGGTTCCCGGTGGCGCGCACCGCCGCCGACATCGAGACGGCCCGGCCCGACAACCGCATGGTGGGCTACCCGTACACGAAGTACATGATCTCGGTGATGGACGTCGACATGGCGGCGGCCGTCGTCGTCGCGAGCGAGACCGCCGCCGACCGCCTCGGCGTGCCCGTCGACCGGCGCGTCTACCTGCGCAGCTGGTGCTACGCGACCGATCCCGTGTACGTGGCCGAGCACCCCGACCTGTGGCGAAGCCCGGCGATGCGCGAGGTCTTCTCGGCCGCGCTCGCGGGTGCGCGGGTCGGCGCCGGCGACGTGGCGTTGCTCGATCTCTACAGCTGCTTCCCGTCGAGTCTTCACTTCGCGCGCGACGCCCTCGGGCTTGCGCCGGGCGACACCCGACCGCTCACGGTGACCGGCGGGTTGCCGTACCACGGCGGCGCCGCGAGCGGGTACATGACGCACTCGATCGCCGAGATGGTGCGGCAACTCCGCGAGCAGCCCGATGCCCATGGGCTCGTGACCGGCGTTGGCATGCACATGACCAAGCACGTCGCGGCCGTCTACTCGGGCGCGCCCGGCCCCGCGGTGCCGCCCGATCCGGGGGTCCAAGCGCGCCTCGACGCGGCCCATCCCCGCCGCACCATTGCCGACGGGGCCGACGGTTCCGCCGCCGCGGACGCGGCCGGAGGGGGCGAGGTCGATGCGACGGTGGCCGCCTACACCGTCGTCCACGGCGCCGACGGCGCGCCGTTGTGGGGTGTGGCGGTGTGCGACCTCGGCGGCCCGGGCGACCGCGATCGAGTGCCGCGTGTCTACGCGCGCTGCGAGGATCCCGATCTGCTGGGCGACGCCGAAGCGGTGGAGCTCGTCGGCCAGTGGGTGACCTTGCGCACCGACCGCACGGCCACGCGCCGCGGCGAACGGATGCGCAACGTCATCGTGCGAGCGGGCTCAGGGCCCCCGGCCGGCGCAATCCACGCACGTTGACACGGGCGGCACACCTTCCTTAGCGTTCGTCGCTATAGTCCGCCGCGTGACCGGCGTCACACCCGGGCACGCCTACCAGGCACTTCGGCAACACCACGAGCAATCGCTGTCAACGCACTTCGGCAACACCACGAGCAATCGCTGACAAGCGGCTCCGGACTCGAGTCCGGAAGCCGCGAGGGGGCCATGTGATCCGGTATCGCGCGCACGTCGGACGTTCGTTCACCAAGGCGCTCGCCGCCGCCATGACGCTCGGCCTCGTGGCCGCGGCGTGCGGCGGCGGGAGCGGCGGCAACAACAACAGCAACGGCGGCACCGGCAACACGCCGACCACACAGAACGAGAGCAGTCTGAAGCCCACCTACGGCGGCTCGGCCGTGCTCGCGCTCGAAGCCGACACCACCGGGGGCTGGTGCCTGTCCGAGGCGCAGCTCGCGATCTCCGGCATCCAGGTGGCCCGCGCGGTCTACGACACGCTCACGGTGCCCGACAGCACCGGCGGCTACGCGCCGTTCCTCGCCCAGTCGGTCACATCGAACGCCGACTTCACGGTCTGGACCATCAAGCTCCGGTCGGGCATCACTTTCAGCGACGGCACGCCGTTCAATGCCGCCGTCGTGCGCGACAACCTCAACAACTTCCGTGGCACGGCCGACGCCGGCGATCCCACGCCGAAGCACGTCGGCACGCTGTTCCCGTTCGTGTACGCGAACGTCAAGTCGGTGAAGGCCACTGACAACCTCACCGTCACGGTCACGATGAACAAGCCGTGGAGCGCGTTCCCCGCCCACCTCTACCAGTACGGCCGGCTCGGCATGATGGGTGAGGCCCAGCTGAACTCGGGCAAGGACTGCTTCAAGAAGATGATCGGCACCGGGCCGTTCATCTTCAAGGGTGACTGGGTGCCGAACAACCACCTCACCGTCGTGAAGAACCCGCACTACTGGCGCAAGGACAAGGACGGCAACGCGCTGCCCTACCTCGACAAGCTCACGTTCCAGACGGTGCTCGAGACCCAGACGCTCATCGGCAACATCGAGACCGGGGCCGACGACCTCGCGGTCACCGACAACACGCTGGCGATCGCGCCGTTCCAGAACGACGCCAAGTCGGGCAAGATCAAGATCCTCGAGAGCGACAAGGACACCGAGATCGTCTACACGCTTCTCAACGAGAAGACCGAGCCCTTCAACGACTACCTGGCCCGCGAGGCGTTCGGCTACGCGTTCAACCGCGCGCAGTACAACCAGCTCCGCCAGAACGGCCTGCTCAAGACGGCATCGGGTCCGTTCGCGCCGGGCGTGCTCGGCTACCTCCCGGCAAGCGTCACGAACCTGCCCACGTACAACCTCACCAAGGCCAAGCAGCTCGTGGCCCAGTACAAGCAGGAGACCGGCCACGACCTCACGTTCCAGTACGGCACGCCCAACGACTCGGAGTCGTTGAAGTCGGCGCAGCTCGTGAAGAGCTACATGGAGGCGGCCGGCATGAAGGTGTCGATCCGCCAGGCCGACCAGTCGCAGTACATCAACGACGCGATCCAGGGGAACTTCCAGGCCCAGGGCTGGCGTAACCACCCGGGCTTCGACCCCGACACCCAGGACATCTGGTGGGTGTGCGGCGGGCCCGCACCCGACCCGCAGCCGCAGATCTTCCCGAAGGCGAACGTGTGCGACAACCCGGTGAACTTCTCGGGGTTCAACGACAAGGTGATCAACGACGCGATGGCCGACGCCCGCCTCACCACCGACGTCAACCGCCGCCGCACCGACTACGAGACGGTCAACAAGGAGTTCGCCAAGGAGCTGTGGGAGCTCTGGGGCTACTACGCGCTGTGGACGGTGCCGTCGTCCACGAACATGCACGGCATCGACAACGTCAAGCTGCCGACCGAGGCGTCGGTGAACGCCACCGGAAACGACCCGTTCCCAGGCCTCTCGAGCGGCATCGACGTCGCGCCGCTCTGGAAGTCGAAGTGAGCGGGCCCGGCGGCGGCTGACGCGTAACGCTCGGGCAACGGGAACAGCGTCATGGCTTTCTACCTCCTGCGGCGACTCGGTGCGCTCGTGGTCGTGGTGATCCTCGTGACGCTGTTCTCGTTCTCGCTCATCAAGTTCATCCCCGGCGACCCGGTCATCAACATGGTCGGCTACTTCGACCCGAAGAAGATCGACGCGCTGCGGCACTCGTTGGGCTACGACCGCAACTTCTGGGTGCAGTACTTCGACTGGCTGAAGGGCTTCGTGCACGGCGACTTCGGGCAGATCTTCCACGGTCCGAGCGGTGGCAGCCCGGCCTACGACCAGATCCGGCGGGCGCTGCCGGTGTCGGTCGAGCTGATGGCCTGCGCCATGGTGCTCACGCTGCTGCTGTCCATCCCGATCGGCGTGCTGTCGGCCTACCGGGCCGGCACCTGGATCGACAAACTGCTCGGCACGACCGCGTTCGGGCTCATCGCGATCCCCGACTTCGTGATCGGCATCATCCTGCTCGACGTGGTCGCGGTGAAGTACCAGTGGTTGCCGAGCAACTTCACCTATTGGGGCGTGAACCACGTCGACCACATCAAGTCGATGATCCTCCCGGCGGTGTCGCTGTCACTCGGTCAGATCGCCGGCTACATGCGGCTGCTCCGCAGCGACATGATCCAGACGCTTCAGGAGGACTACGTCGCGATGGCGCGGGCGAAGGGCATGCCCGACCGGCGCGTCCTGTGGCTGCACGCGCTGCGGCCGTCGAGCCTCACGCTCCTCACGGTGGCGGGGCTCAACATCGGCGCCCTGATCGGCGGCACGGTCGTCGTCGAGGTCGTGTTCCAGATCCCGGGTATGGGCACCGAGCTGTTCAGCGCGATCAGCCAGCGGCAGTACCAGGAGATCCAGAGCTTCGTAGCCGTGATCGCGATCGGTTACGTGCTCGTCAACGTCGTCATCGACCTGCTCTACACGGTCCTCGATCCGCGGGTGCGCAGTGCAAGAGCTCTCGCTTAACTCCGAGACCGGCGGCTCGGTGCCGTCCGGCGGCGCCGACATCGCCGGTGAGGGCGTCGGGCCGGTCGTCGTTGAGCAGGCGCCCACGCGCAAGTTCGGTATCGGGGCGTGGCTCGCGCTGATCTGGCTCGTCGGTCTCGGGGCCGTCGCGTTTCTCGTGCCCTGGATCGGGCTCAGCAACGCCGGGAAGTACTTCGACTTCGTGAAGCTCGGCCCGTTCAAGAACTCGGCGCACATCCTGGGCGTCGACGAGACCGGTCACGACCAGCTCTCGATGCTCCTGTGGGGTGCCCGCAGCTCGCTCACGCTCGGGATCGGTTCGATCGCGCTCGGCATGGTGTTCGGCGGGTTCCTCGGCCTCGCCGCCGGCTACATCGGCGGCAAGGTCGACACGCTCATCACCGGCGTGTTCAACGTGATGCTGGCGATCCCGCAGCTCGTCCTCGCCCTGGCGCTGGTGACGGCCCTGTCCAACGACCAGCCCCACATCTCCGGCACGGTGGTGTCGTTCACGCCGGTCAGCCCGGCCCGGCGCCTGCTCGTGCTCATCATCGCGCTCGGCATCGTGTCCACACCGGTGCTCGGCCGGATCACGCGCGCCAACGCCATCACCTGGTCACAGCGCGAGTTCGTGCTGGCCGCGCGGGCCCAGGGCGCACGCAGCCTGAGCATCATGATCCGAGAGGTGCTTCCCAACGTGCTGCCCGCGATGTTCTCGATCGCGCTCCTCGGCGTGGGCGTCGTGATCGTGGTCGAGGGCGGCCTCGCGGTGCTCGGCATCGGCGTGCACGACCCTTCGATCTCGTGGGGCGTGCTGATCGCGAACAACCGCAGCGCGATCAGCCGGAATCTCGGCTACGAGCTCCTCGAACCGGTGGTGTTCATCTTCCTGACCGTCCTGTCGCTGAACTATCTCGGCGATGTCATCCGCGCCCGCTTCGACGTGAGGGAGAGCGCCCTGTGAGCCGGCGGATGGCGCCCTCATGAGCGACCAGTTCAAGGACGCGCCGCTCGACGGGCCGCTGCTCGAGCTGAAGGACGTCAGCACGCAGTTCAAGACGGCACGCGGGATGGTGCATGCCGTCGACGGCGTGAGCTTCTCGCTCGAGCGGGGCAAGACGCTCGGCGTGGTGGGGGAGTCGGGCTGCGGCAAATCGGTGCTGTCGAAGAGCATCATGGGCCTACTGCCGAAGCGCAACGTGACGCGCGGCGGGAGCATCACGTTCGAAGGCGAGGAGATCGGGTCGGCGAAGCCCGGCGATCTGCGCAAGCTCTGGGGCACGCAGATGGCGATGATCTTCCAGGACCCGATGACCGCGCTGAACCCGGTGATGAAGGTGGGCAAGCAGATCACCGAATCGCTGCGTTACCACCTCGACGTGTCCCGCGAGTTCGCCGACGACACCGCGCTGCAACTGCTCACGAGCGTCGGCATCCCCGAGCCGCAGCGGCGGATGAAGCAGTACGCGTTCGAGATGTCGGGCGGCATGCGCCAGCGCGTGATGATCGCGATCGCGCTCGCCTGTGGCCCGAAGCTGCTGTTCGCCGACGAGCCGACCACCGCGCTCGACGTCACGGTGCAGGCACAGATCCTCGACCTGCTCCAGGAGCAGCAGCGCGAGCGTTTCATGGCGATGATCCTCGTCACCCACGACCTCGGCGTGGTCGCGAACCGCACCGACGACATCATGGTGATGTACGCGGGGCAGGCGATCGAGAAGGCCTCCACCCGCACGCTCTTCGCGGAGATGCGCCACCCGTACACCCACGCGCTGCTGCAGAGCATCCCGAAGCTCGACCAGCCGAGCCATTCACGGCTCGACGCGATCGGCGGCCGGCCTCCCGACCTCGCGCACCCGCCGAAGGGCTGTCGCTTCGCACCGCGCTGCCCGAACGTGCAGGACCGCTGCCGCGAGGAGATGCCGCCGCTCGCTGAGCGCGACACTCCGGGCCACGAGTTCGCCTGCTTCTACCCGGTCGGCACGCCCGAAGGCGACGAGGCGCGGGCGCGCAACGAGCAGGCCGGCGTGCTGCCCGCAGCCGCGACCGAGGCCGGCTGAGGTGGCGGGAGCGTTGCACCATGGCCGGTAGCGGCACCGCGCGATCTGCGCGCCGACCAGGACGTGCTGTTGAGGGTCGAGCACCTCGTCGTGGAGTTCCCGGTGGGGCGTACGGGTCTGAAGGTGAATGCCGTCAGCGACGTGAGCCTCGACGTGCTCCGGGGCGAGACGCTCGGTGTGGTGGGGGAGTCGGGCTGCGGCAAGAGCACCACGGGCAAGGCGATCATGCAGCTCCCGGCGCCCAAGAGCGGATCGGTCGAGTTCGACGGCGTCGACCTCACGGCGCTGAAGGGCGAGGAGCTGCGCCGGATCCGCACGAAGATCCAGATGATCTTCCAGGACCCGATCAGCTCGCTCAACCCGCGCCGCAAGGTCGAGGACATCGTCTCCGAGGGCTTGCGCATCTGGAAGATGGGCACCGAGTCCGAACGCAACGCGAAGGTCGACGAGCTGATGGAGGCGGTCGGTCTCGATCCCGCGGTGCAGCGCGGCCGCCGGCCCCACCAGTTCTCGGGCGGTCAGTGCCAGCGCATCTCCATCGCACGCGCCGTCGCCACCGACCCGAAGCTGATCATCTGCGACGAGCCGGTCTCCGCGCTCGACGTGAGTGTGCAGGCGCAGATCCTCAACCTCCTCGAGGCGATGAAGGAGCGCTACGGCCTCACGCTGATCTTCATCGCCCACGACCTCGCGGTCGTGAAGAACGTCAGCGACCGCGTCGTGGTGATGTACCTCGGCAAGGTGTGCGAGGTCGGCTCACCCGACGCCATCTACGCCCGGCCCGCGCATCCCTACACCGCGGCTTTGCTGTCGGCGATCCCGATCCCCGATCCCGCGATCAAGGCCTCGGAACGGCAGACGCTCGGCGGTGAGATCCCTTCGCCGGTTGCGCCGCCGTCGGGCTGCCGCTTCCGCACCCGGTGCCCGAACGCGCAGACCAAATGCGCCGAGGTGGAGCCGGAGATCCGCGAGATCGAGCCCGGGCAGTTCGTGGCGTGCCATTTCCCAAATTTCTAGGGTCCTCAGGGTACTAATCGACACGACTTGTTGATTGACACTCTGTGTCAGTAGAGTGGCTGGCATGCGGAGCGTCGAAGCGATCACCACCGAGCTCCACGCTCGGGGCATGCGGGTCACGCCGCAGCGCGAGGGCATCATCGGGCTGCTCGTGGCGAACGAGCGCCACCCCACGGTCGACGCACTGCACGACGCGGTCCGCGAGACGATGCCCACGATCTCGCGGCGCACCGTCTACCAGACCGTCCACGACCTCGAGGCGCTCGGCGAAGTGCGCCTGCTCGATCTCGGCACCGGCAGCGTGCGCGTCGACCCCAACGTGGAGCACGCGCACCATCACCTCGTATGCCGGGCGTGCGGGCGGGTACGTGATGTCCCGGCACCGGCGCACGCGTTCGCAGTACCCGACGATCCCACGTTCGCGTTCCACGTCGACGACGTCGACGTGATCTACCGCGGCACGTGCGAAGAATGCCTCGGCCCCTGAACGGTTCGACGGCGAGCTCGATCCAACGTTCACCATCCAGCACAAGGAGCAACTGATTCCATGCCAGAGTTGAAGGGCACCAAGACCCACGACAACCTGAAGGAGGCGTTCGCGGGCGAGAGCCAGGCGAACCGCCGTTACCTCTACTTCGCGCAGAAGGCCGACGTGGAGGGTGAGCCCGACATCGCGGCGCTGTTCCGCTCGGTCGCCGAGGGCGAGACCGGTCACGCGTTCGGACACTTCGACTTCCTCGCCGAGGTCGGCGACCCGGCCACCGGCGAGGCCGTCGGCGGCACCGCGGAGAACCTCAAGTCGGCGATCGCCGGCGAGACCTACGAGTACACGCAGATGTACCCGGGGTTCGCGAAGACCGCGCGCGAAGAGGGCTTCGAGGACATCGCCGAGTGGCTCGAGACGCTCGCCGCGCGCCGAGACGAGCCACGCGGGCCGGTTCACCGAGGGTCTCAAGAAGCTGCAGGGCGCCTGAGGCGCCGAGGTTCGCGTCGAGCGGCCCCGGGCCCCACTCCTGGGGCCGTCGCGACGCGCCGCGACACGCGCGTCGTGGACGCGTCCATGGAGGCGTCCACGACGCGCGACACGACGTGCCCTGACGCGCCGGCGAAAGGTGTTCGATGCCCCTGTACGACCCGCAAGTCACGACATATCTCGACGACGGCGACGCGCACGCCGAGCGCGACCGCACGTTCCACATCTGCAGCGACTGCCGCGTGTGCGTGAAGCTCTGCCCGAGCTTCAAGGACCTGTTCCGGATGATCGACGACCGTGGCGGCACCTCGCACGTGGAGGAGCTCGCCGCCGAGGAGCACCGCGCCGTCGTCGACGAGTGCTACCAGTGCAAGCTCTGCTACGTGATCTGCCCGTACACACCCGACCAGCAACAGGAGTGGGTGATCGACTTTCCGGGCCTCATGCAACGGTCGCTGATCATCGAGCACGAGCAGGGCCACGGTCCGGGACGCAACGCGCAGCTACTCGCGCGCACCGATCAGCAAGGCAGGGTGGCGAGCGCGCTCGCGCCCGTCGTCAACCGGTCGCTGTCGTTCGCACCCGCGCGCGGCGATGGAGCGGGTCACCGGGATCTCCCGGATGCGCATGTTGCCCCGGTACGCGCGCCAGCGGTTCTCGCAGTGGTTCCGGCGGCGCGTGCGCCTCACCGTCGGCGCGCCGCGCGGCGACGTGGCGCTCTTCCCCACGTGCATGGTGGAGTACCAGCAGGCTGCCATCGGTCGGGCGCTCGTCGACGTGTACGAGCACAACGGCTTCGGGTGCACGCTTCCGCCGGGCCAGGTGTGCTGCGGCATGCCGTGGCTCGACGCCGGCAACAAGGAGAAGTTCGAGGAGCACGCCCGCAAGAACGTGCAAGCGCTCATGCCGGCGGTCGAGGCGGGCCGGCCGATCGTCGTGCCCCAGCCGACGTGTGCCTACGTGCTGAAGCACGAGGTGCCGGCGCATCTGGGCACCGAGGCGGCACGCGCCGTCGCCGCGAACACGTTCGACGCGTCCGAGTACCTCATGGCGCGCCACCGAGAGTCGCCGCTGCGCACGGAGTTTCCCGGCACCACGTACTCGAAGATCGTGTGGCACCACGCGTGCCACATGCGGGCTCAGCAGATCGGGCCGAAGTCGCGTGATCTCATGGCCCTCACCGGCGCCAAGGTGCAGATCGTCGAGAAGTGCTCCGGGATCGACGGCACCTGGGGGCTGCGGGCCGAGAACGTCGAAGCGGCGAAGAAGGTGGCGCGCGGGTTGATGGACGCCGTGTCACGGAGCGACGCCGAGCTCGTCGCGGGCGACTGCCACCTCGCGAACGGCGCGATCACCGAGGACACGGGCAAGGTGCCGCTGCACCCGATGCAGGTCCTGGCGCGCGCCTACGGCTTCGAGAGCGGTGACGTGGACCATGCGTAAGGTCACCGTCGACGAGATCCCGGAGCTGCGCGCCTATCACAAGGAGCGCGACGAGCTGCGCCGGCGGATCATGGCGTTGAAGTCGCGCCGGCGTGTGCACCTCGGCACGATCATGACGCTCGCATTCGAGAACACCGACACGATCAGGTGGCAGATCACCGAGATGGTGGCCGCGGAGCGGATCGTCACCGAGGAGGGTGTGGCCGAAGAGGTCGCGATCTACAACGCGCTGATCCCCGACGAGTGCCAGCTCTCGGTGACGCTGTTCATCGAGATCACCGACGACGACTCGATGCGAGAATGGTTGCCGAAGCTCGTCGGCATCCACGACGCCATCGAGATCCGGGTGCCGGGCGAGGAGCCGGTACGGGGTTACGACCCCAACGCCGAGCGTTTGACGCGCGCGGAGGTGACGTCGGCGGTGCACTACCTGAAGTTCGACTTCACCCCCGGACAGATCGCCGCGTTCCGGAAGGGGCCCGTGACGATCGCGTCGACGCATCCCGCCTACCGGGAGTCGGTCGAGCTGACCAAGGACCAGCAGCAAGCACTCGCCCGCGACTTCGACTGACACCCCACATGCGTCGTTTGGGACCGCTATATGGTACCCAAACGACGCATGAGGGGTGGGGCCGCTACGGTCTGGCGCCGTGGTGAACGTGCACGTCGTGCGGCTCGACCCGGATCTGCCGCTGCCCGGACGCCGGTACGTGAACGACGCGGGTTACGACCTCTACGCGCGCGAAGACGTGATGATCCCGCCGGGCGAGCGTTTCCTTATGCCGACCGGAATCGCCATCGCGCTCCCGCACGGGCACGCCGGATTCGTGCTCCCCCGCAGCGGGCTGGCCGTCCGCCAGGGACTCGGCGTGTTGAACTCTCCCGGCCTGATCGACTCGGGATACCGCGGCGAGGTCAAGGTGGTGCTCGTCAACCACGATCCGCGGGAGCCGTTCGAGATCAACCGGGGCGATCGCGTGGCGCAGATCGTGGTGCAGCGGGTCGAGGAGATCGGCTGGATCGAGGTGGCGGAGCTCGACCACACCGACCGCGGCGTCGGCGGCCACGGCTCCACGGGTCACCGGTGACCGCAACTCGCTAGCTTCGCCCGGTGCCCCAAGCCCGCCAACCCCGCGCCGCCGCGGCGGCGCGCGCGCCGGGGGGTCGACGCCCGTTCCGGTTCGCCGTCATCTGCCCGGGCACGAACACGCCCGACGCCACGTCGTTCACCGAGCTGGTCCGGCGGGCCGAGGGCGCCGGCTACTCCACGCTCTACGTGCCCGACCACTTCGAGGAACACCCGCTCGCGCCCACCGTCGCGCTCGCGCACGCCGCGGCGGTCACCACCACGCTGCGGGTCGGGCCGCTGGTGCTGGGCAACGACTACAAGCACCCCGTGGTGCTCGCCCGCGAGATGGCGACGCTCGACATGCTGTCGGGCGGCCGCCTCGAGCTCGGCATCGGTGCCGGCTGGATGACGGTCGACTACGAGAAGGCCGGCATCCCGCTCGAGCGGCCCGGCGTGCGGATCGAGCGTCTCGCCGAGTCGATCGCGGTGCTGAAGGGCCTGTTCGCCCCGGGACCGTTCACGTTCGAGGGCAAGCACTACCAGGTGCGAGAGCTCGACGGCGCGCCGAAGCCGGTCCAGCAACCGGTTCCCTTCGTGATCGGTGGCGGCGGCCCGAAGATCCTCGCGCTCGCGGCGAAGGAGGCCGACATCGTGGGCATCAACGCGAACCTGCGCAGCGGCGACGGCAACACGCCCGATGCCGCACGCTCGCTCACGCCCGCGGCCACCGACGCCAAGCTCGAAGCGCTCCGCGCCGCGGCCGGTGCGCGCTTCGACGATCTCGAGATCCAGACGCTCGTGGGCTTCGTGCACGTCACCGACGACGCCGGTCCGATCTTCGACGGCATGGCGTCGCACTTCGGCGTGTCGCCGCAGGAGGCCCGTCTCGCGCCGGTCACGCTCGTCGGCACGATCGACGAGATGGTCGACGCGCTCGAGGAACGCAGGGAACGCTGGCAAATGAGCTACGTGGTGATCGACGCGATGTTCGCACAGGCATTCGAGCCGGTGATCGCCCGGCTCGCCGGCAAGTAACGACGGAACTGGGGCTGATCATGGGTTCGCAACACACATTTCGCTTCGGCGTGCAATGCGGGTATCCGCACCCCACGTACTCGTGGCAGGAGCTCGCGCGCCGCATCGAAACGCTCGGCTACGGCACGCTCTACGTGCCCGACCACTTCATCGACACGGTGCTCGCACCGCTGCCCGCCATGGCAGTCGCGGCCGAGGCCACCACGTCGCTGCGGGTGTGCGCGCTCGTATACGACAACGACTACAAGCACCCGGCGATCCTCGCCAAGGAGACGGCCACGATCGACGTGCTGTCGGACGGCCGCGCCGAGCTCGGCATCGGCGCAGGCTGGATGCGCACCGACTACGACGCGCTCGGGCTGCCGTACGACTCCGCGGGCACGCGCATCGCGCGACTCGACGAGGCGCTCCAGGTGATCAAGGGATGCTTCTCGGGTGAGCAGTTCTCGTTCTCCGGCGCGCACTACACGATCACCGATTACACCGCGACGCCGAAGCCGGTGCAGGCGCGCGTGCCCCTCCTCATCGGCGGCGGCGCGCCGAAGATCCTCGGTCTCGCTGGGCGCGAAGCCGATGTGGTGGGCATCAACCCGAACCTCCGCGTGGGTGCGATCACGGCCGACGCGGCCCGCTCGGCGAGCAGCGACGAGACGGTGAAGAAGCTCGACTGGATCAAGCAGGGCGCCGGCGACCGCTTCGACGACATCGAGCTGCAAATCCGCTACTTCGTGCACGCGATCACCGACGACCGCGACGGCTTCGCCGCGGCGATGGCCCCCGCGCTGGAGGTGTCGCCCACCGACGTACTCGGATCGGGCGCAGTGCTCGTGGGTACCCGCGAGCAGATCGTCGACACGCTCGTGCAGCGCCGTGAGGAGTGGGGCGTCACGAACATCGTGGTGGGCAGCGACTTCTTCGAGGACTTCGCCCCGATCGTCGCGCAGCTCACCGGCACGTAGACCGGCGCCACGCCGGGTTGGGCGGCTCACGCGGCTCACGCGGCTCACGCGGCGCGGAGGCGCTCCGGTATCCAGGTGAGCAGGCGAGCGCGCAGCTCGGCGGCGCCCTTGTCGAGCAGGTGCCCGTCGCCCTCGAGCACCACGACCTCGCCGTGCCCCGCGAGCGACTGCACGATGTAGCTCGTCTCCGCGGGGAGGATCTCGTCGCGGTCGCCGTGGAACAGCAGGAGGGGCGCCGCGCAGCCCCGCGGCCATCTCGCAGCCCGCCGACTGGGTGGACAGCGTGACCACGCCGGCGCAGTGCTGCTCGAGCACCATGCCGGCCTGGAGCGCCACCGCGCCACCGAAGCTGTGCCCCATCGTCACGAAACGCTGCCCGCCCGAACGGGTGGCGAGGTCGGCCGCGGCCGCCACGTCGTGGACGCAGCGGGGGAGGTGGTTCGGCGTGCGGTAGCCGACGCGCATCGTGGCGATGCCGTGGTCGGCCCACAGGCGTTCGCCGAGGTCGTGGTAGATGCCGTTCGCCGGACCGAGCAGCCCGCCCATCGCGCCGCCGCAGCAGACCAGCACGTGCTCGGCGTGCTCGTCGCCGTGCCACAGCAGCGTCAGCAGGCCGTGCATCGTGTACACCTCGACATGGCGCAGTGTCGGCGTGACCCTCACCTCGTCGGCGGCGAGCGCGTCGAGCAATTGCAGCGGCGAGCGCGGCTGCTGGTCATCCCCGCTCGCCTGCGGCTCGCGCCCCGAGGGGCTGGGTCCACCCCCGCTCGCCTGCGGCTCGCGCCCCGAGGGGCTGGGTCCACCCCCGCTCGCCTGCGGCTCGCGCCCCGAGGGGTTGGGTCCGAGCGCGTCGCTCACACGAGCGTCTTCAGGAACTCGCGTGTGCGCGTCCGGTCGTCACGGCTGCCGAAGTCGGCCGCCACGAAGTCGGTGACGCCCGCGTCGGCGAGCGCGCTGATCGCCTTGCCCACCTCGCCGTCGTCGCCCACGATGGCCACGTCGGCCGGGCCCTGCGCGCCCTCGCGGTCGAGCATCGCCCGATACGACGGCAGCGTGCCGTACACCGCGAACTCGTCGGCGGCCCGGGTGCGCGCGCCGTCGGGATCGTTCGTGATGCACACGGGCAGCGACGCGCCGACCCGCGGCGCCGGGCGGCTCGCCGCCTTGGCCGCCGAGTTGAGGCTCGGCACGATGTAGTCGGCGAGCGTCGCCCGACCGGTCATCCACGTGACGGTGCCGTCCGCGACCCCGCCCGCGAGCTTGAGCATGAGCGGCGCCAGCGCGGCGAGGAGCACGGGCACCGGCTCGCGCTCGGCCACCGTGACCGGCGTGTGCGCGGTGAGCGTGGTGCCGCTGAACGACACGTTGCCCTCGCGCAGCAGCGGCAGCAGGATCGCGAGGTACTCCTTCATGTGGCGCGCCGGCTTGTCGTACGACATGCCCCACATTCCCTCCACCACGACCTGGTGCGACAGGCCGATGCCGAGCACGAAGCGGCCGTGGCTCGCGGCCGCGGCGGTGAGCGCCTGCGACGCCAGCATGGCGGGGTGCCGCGGGTAGGTGGGCACGACCGCGGTGCCGAGCTCGATGCGGGGCACCTCGCGCCCGATGATCGTGAGCGTGCTGATCGCGTCGAGACCGAAGATCTGCGGCAGCCAGAACGACGCGAAGCCGTCAGTTTCGGCCTGCCTCGCGTCGGCGACCACCTGGTCGATCGTGCGGGTCTGGGTGTCGCCTCCGAAGATGCCGATGCGCATGGCGGCCACGGTAGCCCTGGCAGCGTCGCTCAGTCGCGGCCGTGCCGGGCGACGAGCAGGCCGATGAGGAACCCGATCGCGCCCGACACCGCGAGTGCCACCCAGATCCGCGTGTGGGTGGTGAAGCCGAAGTAGTTCACCTTCACCCGTCCCCGGTTCTCGGCCCAGAAGATCACGAGGAGGACGAGCAGCACGCCCGACGCGGCGAGCTTCGCCGGGAAGGCCCGCCCGCTGGTTTCGTTGTTCGACATCGTGCCCCCTCTTCGCCGGTGGTCGAACCAGTATTGCGTGCCCGACGGTCAGACCGTGGGAGGCTGGATCGGTGCTGTTCACGAAGGAGTTCTGGCCCGGGCTTGAGGACGGCTCGATCACGCTCACGTTCCGGCGGTGGACACGCGCGCGCAGGCGAAGATGGGCGGCTCGTACCGCACGCCGGTCGGGATGATCAAGGTCACGGCGCTGTCGCAGCAGACGATCGCGTCGATCACCGGCGCCGACGCGCGCGGCGATGCGGCCAGCCCCGCGCGACTGCTCGAGTATCTCGACGGCGCGCCCACTGATCTCGTGTGGCGGGTCGAGTTCCAACCCGACGGCGCGGACCCTCGCACAGCGCTTCGCAAGCGGGCGTCGCTCTCCGATGTCGAGCTGGCGGATGTGCTCGCGCGCCTCGCGCGACTCGACCACGCCGGCTCCTCGTAGACGGTCCGCGCACGTGGTACTGCGTTTGTCAGCCATAGGCGACATACGCAGTACCACGCCCCGATCGGCGGCCGGAGCCGTTGCTACAATCCCGAAGCTCAACGCGGACGTGGCTCAGCTGGTAGAGCATCACCTTGCCAAGGTGAGGGTCGCGGGTTCGAATCCCGTCGTCCGCTCTGAACCGACGCCGGTGCCGGTGGCCGAGCGCCGGCCTCAATCATGGGCGCGCCGGTGCCGAAGATGTCGCATGCGTGGACCTCTCCGTGCGATGGGGCGCGGCATCGCCGCGACGGCTGTGGTGGCGCTGCTGGCAGCAGGCTGCGGCACGAGCAGCCGCTACTCGACGGCGCCTGGGGCGACCTCGGCCCGTTCCACCACCTCGCCCGCCCCGACCACCGCGGCCGACGCCCAGGCTTGGATCGACGCCGCGACCACAGGTCTGACGAGCGATCCCGACCGGCCGGCCGGCCTCACCGACGCGCGGGCGCGCTGCATGGCCCATGCGCTGGTCGACGTGGTGACCGTCGCACGCCTGCGTGGCGCCGGCACGACCTTGATCGATCTGAGCGACCCCGCGCGCGACCTTCCCGTGCGCGTGGCCGCGATCACGCCGACAACGGTGAAGCTGCAACTCGGGGCGGCCATGCAGCGCTGCGGCGTCGGCGAGCTGCTCGGCGGCGCAACGGTGCGCGCCATCGCCCACTCGATCGGCGGCGGCTACCAGGCCGATGCTGCGAGCGTCAGGTGCGCGGTGGCGTGGATGAACGCGCCCGCTCGGCGGGAGCTCATTGCCGACGCCGTGCTGCACGGATCGACGTCGGCGTCGTCGTCGACCGACGAGGGTCAGTTCGCCGGCTTGTTCCTGGACTGCCTCGACTTCGCCGCGGTGATCGGGATGTCGGTCCACGTGACGTTCGACGCCGGCGAGCGGGCGTGCATCAACGGCATCGCGCGTCAGGACGCCGAGCTGCGCTCCGCGCTCGCCGCCGCGATCGAGGGCCACGGCAAGGCCGACGACGTGTTCACCGGCTTCGGCGTGCGCATCGTCGGGTGCCTCACGCCGGCCCACCTGCGGCAGATGACGACGCAGGGCACGACTCCGGCGGTCTGATCCGCCGCGGCCCGGTGCCGCGGATCGCTGCGCCCCGCCCGGTGCCCGGGCGCCGGTGCGGTCAGTGATGGCGATAGGGCCGCTGATACCACCAGTGCCGCGCGGTCCGCACGGGGTGGCGCATCCGTCGCCGCCCGTGCCGGGCCCGGGCCGAGAGCCAGCGCCGGTGGTGCGGCGGGCGCGGCTGCGCGG
This sequence comes from uncultured Actinomycetes bacterium, assembly GCA_963716525.1. GTDB lineage: Bacteria > Actinomycetota > Acidimicrobiia > IMCC26256 > PALSA-610 > JBBREP01. Next base: position 3,782,434 of record OY970315.1, on the reverse strand, counting down.
GGGGCTCGGGCCGCTCCCGCCGGCGCCGCCAGCGGCGCACGCGCCGCTTCACGTTGCGCACTGGGTGCGCGTGCCGGGCCCGGCGGCCGGCCGGTGTCGTGAACGCGAGCGCAAGGATCGCAACGGCCAGTACCCCCACGACCGCCACGGATCGCATCGTGGCACGCGCGGCGCGCGCCCGCCAAGCACTGCTTTCGGGGGACTTCGTCGCCCGGAGCCGCGATCGGTTGACAGGGCTTGATCGATCGATCAAACTGCCGCCGTGGCCCATCCGACCCGCCAGGCGATCCTTGCCGCCGCGCTCGATCTGTTCGCCGAGCGGGGCTTCGACGGCGCGTCCACCCGGTTGATCGCCGAGCGCGCCGGTGTGGCCCAACCGCTGCTCAACTACCACTTCGCGGGCAAGCAGGAGCTCTGGCAGGCCGCCGTCGACGACCTGTTCGCGCGGCTGGGGGCGTCCACCGCCGAGTGGCGTTATGCGATGGGCGACGCCGACGAGCTGGGCATCGCCCGCTCGATGGTGCGGCACTTCGTGGAGTTCTCCGCCGCGAACCCGCAGCTGCACCGCATCATCATGCAGGAGAGCAAGCAAGCGGGGCCGCGCCTCGACTGGCTCGTCGACACGCACGTGCGCCCCCTGTACGGGAGCGCGGTGAGCCTGTTCGAGCGGCTGGCGAGCCGCGGCGACATCGAGCCGGTCCACCCCGCGCACCTCTACTACCTGCTGGTGGGCGCGGGCGCCACCGTCTTCGTGATGGCGCCCGAGTGCTTACGGCTCAGCGGCATCGATCCTTTCGACCCCACGTTCGTCGCCGCGCACGCCGACCTCGTGGTCGACCTCGTCGTGCGCGCCGTCACCAAGGAGCCTGTATGACGCCCGAAGAACGACACGCGTTCGTGCGCGGGCACCGCACCGCGGTGTTCGGTTACGGCCGCGCGGAGCACGGTCCCGCGATGTCGATCGTGTACTACGTGATGGACGGCGACGACACCATCCTCGTCTCGACGATGCGAGACCGCGCGAAGGCGAGGGTCGTCGCGCGCGGCAACGGGAAGGTGTCGCTGTGCGTGCTCGACGAGCAGTGGCCGCCGACCTACCTGCAGGTGTACTGCGACGCGACGGTCGACGACGATCGCGAACGCACCGTTGACGTGATGATGCGCATCGCGGGCGTGATGGCCGGCAAGGCGCTCGACGAGTCCGTCCGCCCGCTTGTTGCTGCCGGTGCCGAGAAGGAGGGCCGCATCGTGCTGTGTCTCCGCCCGTACGCGACGTTCGAGACGCCGCCCCGGCACGTGGAGAGCGAGGCCGACGTGAACCCGTCGCTCACGCACTGGACGAGCACGTCGCTCGCATGGGATGCCGATGCCACCGTGCAGCAGGGAGGTCGGTGATGTTCCGGCTCGTGAACGTGCACGGTCGTGCCGCGCTCGAGCACGACGGCGGTTGGCACGACCTGGCCCGGCTCGCGGGCGACGAGACGCTCGCCGACCCGATGGTCGCGATAGCCCGCCACTCCGAGCTGCACGCGCTGCAGGCGCGGGCCGCGGCGAGCGACCGCGACGGCACCGTCGCCGGCGTGGTGCTCGGGCCGCCGGTGCCGGCGCCGCGGCAGTCGTTCGGCATCGGGCTCAACTACAAGGACCACGCCGCCGAGGCGCACGCCGACGTGGCGCTGCCGCCGGCGCCACTCACGTTCACGAAGTTCCCGTCGTGCATCGCGGGGCCGACGGCCGACATCCCGCTCTCGGGCGCGATGGTCGACTGGGAGGTGGAGATCGTGGTGGTGATCGGCGAACCGTGCGCGCACATCCCGCTCGAGCGCGCGTGGGACGCGGTCGCGGGGCTCACGCTCGGTCAGGACGTCTCGGACCGCGCCGTGCAGTTCACCGGAACGCCACCGCAGTTCTGCCTCGGCAAGAGCTTCCCGAACTACGGCCCGATCGGTCCGGCGATCGTGTCGTGCGACGGGTTCCCCGACCGTGACGACATCGCGCTGTGGTGCGACGTGTCGGGCGACCGCGTGCAGTCGGCGCGGTCGAGCCAGCTCATCTTCTCCGTGCCGACGCTCGTGGCGTACCTGTCGTCGATCACGCCGCTCGTGCCCGGTGACGTGATCTTCACCGGCACGCCGGCGGGCGTGGGCATGGCCAAGGGAAGGTTCCTCGCCGAGGGCGACGTGCTGGTGTCGGGCGCCGACGTGATCGGCGAGCTCCGCAACGAGTGCGTGAGCGGCCGTCCGCCGCTGGACACATGACGCTGCACCGGCTGCTCGGGTTCCGGGCGGCCGTCGCCGACCCCGAGGCGCTCGCGTCGTATTTCGGCGAGCTCGGGTTGGCCGGTGACGGCGAGTCCGGCTACACGGGGAGCGACGGCGGAGCGGCCGTCCGCATCGAGCAGGCTCCGGTACGCCGCCTGCTCGACGTGGAGATCGGCTGCACCGACGATGCCGACGTGGCGCGCGTCGCCCGGCAGCTCGACACACACGGCGCGCATGTCGAGCGGGGAGCCGATCGCGTGTCGGTCGTCGACGACATGACCCGTGTGCGGTTCACGGTGCGTGTCGCCGAGCCGGAAGCGCCGCCGGTCGCGCCGCCGGCGGCGCCGCCCGCGGCGAACGCGCCGGGCGTGGTCGTGCGCGTCAACGACCGCGCACCGGCGGTCACCGGCACCGCCCGCCCGCCGCGACGGCTCGGCCATCTCGTGATCGGCACACCCGACCTGCGCGCCACGCGCGACCTACTCGTGGACGGCATCGGCTGCATGGTGAGCGACGAGTTCGACGGGATCATGCACTTCCTGCGTTGCTCGACCGACCACCACAACATCGCGCTCGTGCACGCGCCGGTGCCGCTCCTGCAGCACTACTCGTGGGAATGCGACGACGTCGACCACGTGGGCCACACCGCGACCGCGCTGTACCGCTCCGATCCGTCGCGCCACACCTGGGGCCTCGGCCGCCATTTCGCCGGCTCGAACTTCTACTGGTACCTGCGCGATCCGTCGGGCTCGTTCATCGAGCTCTACTCCGACCTCGACCGCATCGATGACCAGGAGGAATGGGAGCGCCGGCGCGCACCGATGGGGATCGAGCAGGTCGCCAATGCGTGGGGACCGAACCTGCCCACCGAGTTCGTGGTGCCCAGCGACCTCGCCGAGCTCGAAGCGGCGTGGGCGAAGACGGCACCGTGACCGGTCGGCCCGCCGCCGACGTGCTCGTGATCGGCTTCGGACCGGTCGGCGCCACCCTGACCGGGCTCGTAGCCGGTCACGGACTCTCGGTGACGGCGGTCGACAGGAGCGCCGATCTCTACCCGCTCCCACGCGCGGCGCACTGCGACCACGAGATCCTGCGGATCCTGCAGCGACTCGGCTGCGCCGACGAGATCGTGGCCGCCATGCGCGTGAACGAAGGGATGGACTTCCTCAGCGCATCGCGCGAGGTGCTGCTGCGCTTCCAGTCGCCCGGTCTCGCGCCGACCGGCTGGCCGGCCTCGGTGCTGTTCCATCAGCCCGGGTTCGAGACCGCGATCCGCAGGGCCGTCGCCGCGACCGGTGCTGAAGTGCGACTCGGCGTGGGAGTGGCCGAGATCGAACCGCGTGACGATGACGTGCGCGCCACCCTCGACGACGGTTCGACGATCGCGGCGCGCTACGCAGTGGGTTGCGACGGCGCGCGCTCGATGGTGCGCCGCGCGATCGGTTCCGGTGTGCACGATCTGGGCTTCGAGGAGCCGTGGCTGGTGGTCGATGCCGTGCTGCGCGAGCCGATCGACGGCCTGCCCGACCGCGCGCTGCAGGTGTGCGATCCCGCGCGCCCGCACACACTCGTGCCGATGCCCTGGCCGCGGTTCCGCTTCGAGTTCATGCTCCTGCCCGGCGAGGATCCCGACGCGATTCAGCAGCCCGACCGCGTGCGTGAGCTCATGGCCGCGTGGATCGAACCGTCCAAGGTCGAGGTGGAACGGGCCGCGGTCTACACGTTTCACGGCCTCGTTGCCGAGCGCTGGCGGAGCGGGCGGGTGTTCCTTGCCGGCGACGCCGCGCACCAGATGCCGCCCTTCCTCGGCCAGGGCATGTGCTCGGGGATGCGCGACGCCGCGAACCTGGCCTGGAAGCTCGCCGCGGTCGTGCACGACGGCGCCCCCGACGCGCTGCTCGACACCTACCAGTCCGAGCGCGAGCCGCACGTGCGCGCGATCGTCGAGCAGGCCGTGACGTTCGGCCGCATCATCTGCACCACCGACGCGGCCGTTGCCGCGGCACGCGACGCGCAGATGCTGGCCAGCGCGCGGGACGAGCGCGCGTCGGAGGCGCCGGCCGCGTCCGGTCCGCTCGCGCCCGGTCCCGCGATCGGTCCCGGCGGTGGCGCGTTGAGCGCACAGCCGCTCGTGGGCGACGAGCGGCTCGACGACCTCGTCGGTCCGCGGTTCCTCGTGGTGACACGCGAGCCACTGGACGGCGCCGACGCCGATCGGTACTGGTGGGAACCCCGCGCCACGCTGCTCGACGCCCGCACCACGCCGGAGGCCGGCGTATTGCTGGAGGGCGCAGCAGCCGTGGTGGTCCGGCCCGACGGTTACGTGTTCGCGCGCGGTGAGTTGGCCGGGATCGGCGAGCGGGCCCGAGCGGTCCTCGCGCCGCGCGTCGGCGCGGATCTGCAGCAGTAGCCGCGCCCTATGTCGCGGTGACAGCGCGTGCGGAACGCGTCGGCGCGGAAACCGACATCGATGGTGGCCTCGCCTTCCAGACCCAATGACTCGCCCAGCAGGTGGCGCGCCTGGGCGAAGAGCCGCGCGCGCCGCGCCTCGTCCATCGTGATGACCCAGCTCATCGTCCCGAGCATCCCGACGATCTCTTCGGCGCTGAGGGCGACGTCCCAGCGGAACGTCGCCTGCTCCGACGGCTCGAACGGGAAGCCTTCGGGGATCCGTAGGCCGTGCCGTGGCCGGTTGCTCTCGTTCGCGACCGTCGCGGCGAGTGCCGGGTCGGAGTCGGTCCCGAGCAGTTCCTGCGCGCCGGCAGCGAGCGCGCCGTCGGGATCGGGACCCGACCAGACCGCACCGAGGGTGCCGCCGGGCGTGAGCACTCGCGCGATTTCGCGGAGCGTGGGTACGACGTCCATCCAGTGCCACGACGACGACGCGAGCACCGCGTCGACCGACCGGTCGGGGAGTGGCATCGCGTGGCCGAGGCCCTTGACGGGGCGTGCGGCGGGGACCTGTTCGTGGAGCACCTCGCGCATACGGTCGTCGGGCTCGACCGCGATCACCTCTCGGGCGCGGTCGACGAGCAAGCGTGTCAGCGCGCCCGTTCCTGCGCCGAGGTCGACGACGCTGCGGCAGCCCTCGGGGAGCATCCACTCGACCGCGACGGTCGGCGGTCCCGGCCGGAAGCGTTCGTAGTGCGACGCGACCTCCCCGAAGCTGGCGGACCGCTTTGCCTTCTCGTCGGGCGAAAGGTCGGACGACGGGGTTTCCGCGTCCGTCATCAGTACACCTCCGGTACGAACGTCTGCTCGTCGATCGGTGGGCGCACGTAGTTCTCGGGCCCGCGTTCGGGAATGTGCAGCGGCGCCGAGGTCACGTCCTGGTACGGCACCTGCGACAGCAGGTGGTGGATACAGTTCAGGCGGGCGCGGCGCTTCTGCTCGGCGTCGACCACCCACCACGGCGAGAGCTTCGTGTCGGTGTAGCGGAACATGTCGTCCTTGGCGCGCGAGTAGTCGGACCACCGGGCTCGGGCCTCCAGATCCATGGGGCTCAGCTTCCACCGCTTCTCGGGGTTGTCGATGCGCTCACGGAAGCGCCGTTCCTGCTCCTCGTCGCTGACCGAGAACCAGTACTTCACGAGCACGATGCCCGAGCGGATGAGCATCTCCTCGAACGCCGGGCAGGCTCGGAGGAACTCGTGATACTCGTCCTCGGTGCAGAACCCCATCACGTGCTCGACGCCGGCGCGGTTGTACCAGGATCGGTCGAACAGCACGATCTCGCCGCCCGCCGGAAGCTGCTCGACGTAGCGCTGGAAGTACCACTGCGTGTGCTCGCGCTCGGTGGGCTGTGCCAGCGCGACGACACGCACCACGCGGGGATTCGTGCGCTCGACGATGCGCTTGATCGTGCCGCCCTTGCCGGCGGCGTCGCGGCCCTCGAAGAGCACGCAGAGCTTGAGGCTCTCCTGCTGCACCCACGCCTGGAGCTTCACGAGCTCGCGCTGTAGGTGCTCGAGGTGGCGCTCGTACTCCTGCACGCCCAACTTGGGCCGCTTCGTGCGCTCCACGGCGTGCTCACCGCCGGAAGCCTCCGCTCTCGCCATGCGAATCGGATCGTAGGCGGCCTACGCTGGAGTCCTTGCAGACAGCAACTCACCGCCCCACGGAGGCACCGGCATGAGCGCGACCACCGACGTCACCACGTACGACAAGCTCTACATCAACGGTGGGTGGCTCGCCTCCGACGGCGCCGAGCTCATCGACGTCGTCGACTCCGTCACCGAGGACGTGATGGCGCGCGTCGCCGCGGGAACCGCATCCGACGTCGACAAGGCCGTCGCCGCCGCGAAGCAGGCATTCGAGTCGTGGTCGGTCACGCCCGTCGACGAGCGGGCCAAGTACATGACGCGCATCGGCGAGGCGCTCGGCGCGCGTATGGACGAGATCGCCACCGCCATCTCCAAGGAGACCGGCATGGTGAAGTGGCTGTCGCAGATCGTGCAGGTGGGCCTGCCGATCAACAGCTTCACGCAGGCCGCGGCAGTCGCCGAGGCGTTCCCGTTCGAAGAGGTGGTCGGCAACTCGCTCGTGGTACGCGAGCCGATCGGCGTGGTGGCGTGCATCACGCCCTGGAACTACCCGTTGCACCAGATCGCCGCGAAGGTGGCGTACGCGATGGCGGCGGGCTGCACGGTGGTGCTGAAGCCCAGCGAGGTCGCACCGGTCGACGCGTTCATCCTCGCCGAGATCATCCACGACGTCGGGCTGCCCGCGGGCGTGTTCAACCTCGTGTCGGGAACCGGTCCGGTCGTGGGCGAGCGGATGGCCGCGCACCCCGACGTCGACATGGTGTCGTTCACCGGCTCCACTCGTGCCGGCCGGCGTGTCGCGCAGCTCGGCGCCGAGACGGTGAAGAAGATCGCGCTCGAGCTCGGTGGCAAGTCGGCGAACGTGCTCCTCGACGACCTCGACGACACCGCGTTCGCCACCGCGGTGGCCGACGGCGTGGGCAAGGCCTTCCTCAATTCCGGCCAGACGTGCTCCGCGCTCACTCGCATGCTCGTGCCGCAGCAGCGCATGGACGAGGCCGCGAAGCTCGCGGGCGACGCGGCGGCGGCGATGGCCGTCGGCGACCCGTTCGGCGAGGGCACGAGCCTCGGCCCGCTCGCGTCGTCGGCCCAGCGCGATCGCGTGGAGGGCTACATCCAGAAGGGCGTCGACGAGGGCGCGCGGCTCGTGGTGGGCGGCGCGGGTACGCCCGAGGGACTGGACAAGGGCTTCTACGTGAAGCCGACCGTGTTCGCCGACGTGAAGCCGGACATGACCATCGCGCAGGAAGAGATCTTCGGCCCGGTGCTGTCGATCATCGGCTACGCCGACGAGGAAGACGCGGTACGCATCGCCAACGGCGTCGTCTACGGGCTGGCGGGCGGCGTGTGGTCGGGCGACAAGGAGCACGCCGAGAAGGTCGCCCGCCGCCTGCGCACCGGCCAGGTCGAGGTGAACGGTGGCGCCTTCAACCCCAACGCACCGTTCGGCGGCTACAAGCAGTCGGGCGTCGGGCGCGAGTACGGCCGGCACGGGTTCGAGGAGTTCCTCGAGGTGAAGGCAATCCAGCGCTGATCGCGAAGGTCGTCGTAGGGCGTCGCGGCGCGACGCCCTTGCGGCGCGGTTCAACCGAAGGTGATGTCGCGGCGGGCGAGGCGCCACCCCTCGGCGGTGCGCACGAACTCGTCGCGGTACGCGCCCACGAGGCGGAGCGTCGGGTTCGTGTCGGTGTCGGTGAAGTACTGGAAGTACGACTCGCTGATCGCCGTGTCACCGTCGACCGCGACGGTCACGGTCGACACCATGTGGCGAGTGCGCGAGCCGGGACCGACCGCGCCGGTCTCACGACGGGCAACGAGACCGGCGCGGATCGCGTCGATACCACGCGTGGGTGAACCAGGAAGATTCCATTCCGCGTCGGGATCGAACGACGACATGTAGGTGTCGATGTCGCCCACGTCAGCATTGCGGGACAGGCGGGCGACGAGGTTGCGCACCGCGAGCTCGTCCGCGATCGGGTCGGCCATTCACGCCTGTCTACACTCCGTCCAGTGCTCGCTGCACCTCGCCGCGCATTGGTGACCCTGGCGCTCGCGGCCGTGCTCGCCATCTCACTTGGTGCGTGCGGCTCGTCGTCGTCGTCCACGGTGAAGCGGCCGACGACCAGCGCCCGGCTCGAGGTGCTGTCCCCGGCGCCGAACTCGGTGGTGGGTACCTCGGTGAAGCTGGTGTTCAAGATCATCGGCGGTCGGGTGGTGCCCGCGACCACCACGGCGGTGAACGGCTCGGAGGGCCACATCCACGTGGCGGTGGACGGCAAGATCGTGTCGATGCTGTACGGCACGACCCAGACGCTCCACGGGCTCGCACCGGGGCAGCACACGCTGAGCGCAGAGTTCGTCGCGAGCGACCACATTCCCTTCGCCAACCGCCAGAACGTGCTGCAGCGGTTCGTGATCACGGTGAACCAGTGACGCACACGGTCGCCGCCGTCCCGGCTGGTGCGCGGGCTACCCCACGCGCCGAGCGCGTGTTCGTGCTCGGCGCGGTCGCCGTCGGCCTGGCTGCGCTGTGGGGTCGCGCCGCGCTGACCGCGCGCGCCGACGCGCCGACCGTGCTCGCGGTGCTGTTCGGCGGGCTGCTCGCGCTCGGTGTCGTGTTGCCCGGCGCAGCCGGTGCGCGCCGTCGCGCCGCGCACACGGTCGTGATGGTCACCGCGGCCGGCGTCGCGGCGGTGTGCGCGGCGCAGATGCTCGCCGGCCACGTGCACACCGCGCCGCTCGCGGGCCGGTTCGTGCTCCTCGACATCGTGGCCGCGATCGCGGAGGAGGCGTTCTTCCGGCGCTTGCTGTTCGGCCTCCTCCGGCCCTACGGCGCGGCACCCGCTGTGGTGGGAAGCGCCGCGTTGTTCGCGATCGTCCACCTCACCACATACGGTGCGTGGGTGCTCCCGCTCGACTTCGCCGTCGGTCTGCTGTTCGGCTGGCAACGCGAGACGTCGGGCACGTGGGTCTCGCCTGCGATCACGCACGTGATCGCCAACCTGCTCGTGGTGTGGTGAGCGTGGCCGGGCCGCACCGCCGGGCCGCCCACCGCCGCATGATGCGCACCGCCGCGGCGCTCATGGTGGCCGCGCTCGGCGCCGCGGGCCTCGCCGCGTGCAGCGGTACGGCAGCCGGCGCGGGTGACATCGTCGTGGGCGCGATCTACCCCACGCAGGGCGATCAGGCCGTCGGCGGCACGCAGGAACTGCACGGCGTGCAACTCGCAGTCGACTGGGTAAACCGCCACGGTGGCATTCACGGTCGCGACGTGCGAGTCGTCACCGAGTCGGTGTCGCGACCCGAAGGGGTGCCCGAGGCCATGGCCGCGCTCGCGTCCCGTCACGTCGTCGCGGTGCTCGGCAGCCACGGGAGCGCCATCTCGGCGCAGGCCGCCGTGGCCGCGACCCAGCTGCACTTGAGCTTCTGGGAGACCGGTGCGGTCGGCCTGCTGCCCTCCGGCGTAGCCCGGAGCACGAACTTCTTCCGGCTCGCGCCGAGTGGGGCCACGCTCGGGCGTGCCGCGATCCAATTCGTGCACTCGGTGCTCGTGCCGCACCGCAAGCTTCCGGCGCATCTGCGTTACACGGTCACCTACGTCGACGATCCCTACGGGCGCTCCGTCGCGGCCGGTGCGATCGACGAGATCCACCGCGCCGGCCTCACGCTCGCCGCCAGGATCGGCTACGACCCGCACCATTTCGACGGCGCTGCGGTCGCGCGACGTGTCGCCGCCGCCCACACCGACGTGCTGTTCGCGTCGGCGTACGTCGACGACGGTGTCGCCGTGCAACGCGCGCTCGCGCAGCAGCACGTGCCCCTGAAGCTCGCCATCGGCACGAGCTCGAGCTACTGCATGCCGGCATTCGCGCAGAAGCTCGGGCCGGCCGCGGTCGGCCTGTTCGCATCGGACAAGCCCGACGCCGATCACGTGCGCGCCGCTGCGCTGCAGCCCCAGGCGCGCGCGCAGCTCGCCTGGGCGGCCACCGCCTACGCGAACCTGTACCACGAGGCGATGAGCTCGTACGCGCTGTCGGGGTTCTCGAACGCGCTCGTGGTGCTCGCCCACGTACTGCCCGCAGCGGATTCGCTCTCGGTCGCCGGCATCGCCCGCGCCGCGCACGCCGTCCGCCTCGCGCCGAACTCGCTCCCGAACGGAGGTGGTTACGCGCTCGCACCCGACCGTGCCGGTGATGCCGGTGACAACATGCGGGCCGAGAGCGTGATCTGGCAGTGGGTCGCGCCGGTCACCGCCGCCGTCGTGTGGCCGCCGAGCTACGCCACCCACACGATCCTGAACCTGCCCGTCGCCGCGTGAGATCGCGCTCGGCGCTCATACTCGGTGCGCTCGTCACGTGCGGCTACCTCGGTGTCGCGGTCGTGACCGCACATGTGTCGGGCCATCGCGTGCTGCCGCTGTACGAGGGAGTGGGCAACCTCCCGCCGTACCAATGGGTGAACCCGCCGGCAGCGTTCCAGACCGGAAACGTAGTGCCGAAGGCGAACGCGACCACGGTCGCAACCTCGGCGTCGGGCAACAAGACGGCCGCGATCTCGAGCAGCGACACGCAGTTCATCGTCACGCTCAGTCCCGGTGCGATCCCGGCCAGGCCTTCGTCGTCGAGCGTGTCGGTGGGCATCGTGCCGCTCGATCCCGCCACGTTGGGCTCGCTGCCGTCGGGCGCGCGGGCTGACGGCAACGCGTACCGCATGTCGGTGACCTACCAGCCGAACGGTGAGGCCTTGACGTCGTTCACGTCGAAGGCGAGCGTCGTGTTCAGCGTGCCGCTACCGGCAAATCGAGGCATCTACTACTCGCCCGACGGCCATACGTGGACGCGCATCGCGCCTCCCGCGCCGTCGAGCCAAACGACCACGATCGGCGGGTCGTCGACCCATACCGGCGTCTTCCTCGCCGCAACCACGCATCGTGCCACCGCGAGCACGGGGTCGAGCGGCACCTCCCTCGGCACCGTGCTGATCGGCATCGTCGTCGGAGTGCTGCTCGTGGGCGGCGGTGCGTGGTTCCTGCTGCGCACGTTCCGCCCGGCCACTGCGCGCCGCAAGGCGCGCCCGACCCAGGGGCGGCGCAGCCCGCCACGGCGAGGCTCGCGCTAACGCTGGAGTGCTTTGGCGACGGTGTCGACGATGCGGTCGATCTCCTCGTCGGTGATCACGAGCGGCGGGCACCACGTGAGCGTGGTGGCATTCACCGCGCGGGTGATCACCCCCTGATCGAGCAGGCGGTCGCGCACGGCGAACGCGTCCACGTCATCGGGTGTGACGGTGGCACCTACCGCAACCTCGTGACGCGTCGACGCGAGCAGCCCGTCACGTGCGAGGGCGTCGAAGCCTGCGAACAGTCGCTCGCCGACGTGCTCGGCGCGTGCGAGCAACTCGTCGGCCGCGATCACGTCGAGGTTCGCGAGCGCGGCTGCGCAGGCGGTGGGATGGCCCGAGTAGGTGTGGCCGTGGCGCAACACCCAGCCGGGGTCAGCTTCGAGCGGCTCGCGGACCGCCGGTCCGACGATCACACCGCCGAGCGGCACGTAGCCCGACGTGACGGCCTTGGCGAAGGTGATCAGATCGGGCGTCACGCCGAAGTGCTGCGCGCCGAACCAGCGACCGAGGCGCCCGAAGCCGCAGATCACCTCGTCGAAGATGAGGTACGCGCCGTGCTGGTCGGCGAGCCGGCGGAGGCCCGCGAGGTAGCCCTCGGTGGGCGGGTACACGCCGCCGGCGCCCTGGACCGGTTCGGTCAGGATGGCCGCGACCCGTTCGCCGTGCTCGGCCATCACCGTGGCCATCGCCTCGAGGTCGTCGGGTGGCATCACCTGCACGTCGCCCACGAACGGGCCGAAGCCCTCCTGGTTCGCGGGCAGTCCCTGCGCGGTGAGCCCGCCGTAGGTGACACCGTGGTACGCGCGGCCGCGGCTCAGGATCAGCGTGCGTTCGGGCCGGCCGGCGCGCGCGTGGGCGATGCGCGCGAGCTTCATCACCGAATCGACCGCTTCCGAGCCCGAGGAGGTGAGGAACACGCGTGCATCGGGCATCGGTGCGAGCGACGCGATGCGTCCGGCGATCGCCTCGGCCGGCTCGTTCGAGAACGGCTCGAAGCAGTGGTACGCGGCGATCTGGTGCATCTGGCCGGCGACCGCGTCGGTGATCTCGCTGCGGCCGTAGCCGATGTTGGCGTACCAGAGCGACGCCATGCCGTCGACGTACTCGTTGCCGTCGCGGTCCCACACGCGAGCACCCTGCCCGCGCACGATGCAGCGGTATTCCCCGTCGGGGCGAGTGGGCTTGGCGTAGGGGTGAAGGAAGGCGCCCATCTGCGGGAGCGTAGCGGCCGCTTCAGTCTGCGACGGCGAGCAACTCGTCGAGCACCGTGATGGCGGCGAGCCGGTCCACGCCCACGAGGATGCCGTGCATTCCCAACGCGATCGCGGCATCGACGTTGCCGGGGAAGTCGTCGAGGAACACCGCCCGTTCCGGCGCGATGCCGCCGAGCGCGGCGAGCGTGTGGTGGAAGATGCGCGGGTCGGGCTTGCGCATCCCGATGACGCTGCTGTCCACCACCACGTCGAACAGATCGTCGACGGGGATCACCTTGCGCCAGCCGTCGTTGAACTCCCGCACGTTGTTCGTGACGAGCGCGGTCCGGTAGCCGTCCGTGCGCAGCGCTCGCGTGCGCGCCACGAACTCGTCGGTGCCGCCGCTCCCATCGAACGCCATCCCCTTCAACGCGTCGAACGGGTCGAACTCGATCCCACGCTCCCGGGCCAGCGCCACCAGTAGCCCGTGCGCGTCGGCGAGGCTCACCTCGCCCCGCTCGAGACGGTGCCAGGGGTGGTCGGTGTCGCGGTCGTACGGCCCGAACACCACCTCGATGACCACCTCGGGATCGTGCCCGCCGAGCCGGTCGCTCTCACGCACCGCGTGGAACGGCGAACCGGTGAACACACCGCCGAAGTCGAAGAGCACCGCCTCGATCACGCCCACCATGCGACCACGCGGCGCGGCGCGCGGTCGAATGCGTGAAATCCTCGCCGGCGATCAGCCCTTGGCTGCCGCGTGTGGCTTCGCCTTCGCGCCCTTGTGCGCCGGCCGACGGCGGGTGCCGTTCACGAGGTTGGCCATCATCTTCGGGATCTGCCTGCGGTAGCGCGGGTTGGCCCTGCGCGTCTTCGCGGATGCGTCGAAGTTCCGCACGGCGACCGCGGCCATCGCGTTCGCGACCTTCGCCGGGGCGACACCGTGCGCGCGTGCGATGGCTGCGATCGTCTGGGAACGCATCGACTTGCGCAGCACGGTGTAGCTGACCCCGATGGTGTTCGCCGCGGCTTGCAGCGTCTTGGTGGGGTGGAACTGCTGCTTCGGACCCGTGTGCAGCCCGCGCAGGATGTTCGTGGTGTGGTTGACGAGCGTGGTTGCGAGCTTCGGCACGCGCTGCTTCAGCTTGGCGGCCCGGGCGGTGTCGAGCCGGCCTGCTTTCGAGGCGGTCGCAATCGCCGCGTCGAGCTTGCCGACGATCGCATGTACGACGGTGGACGGCGCCACGTGATGCTGGGTGGCGATCTGCGCGATCGTGTGACCGGCCTTGACACCGGCCCGCAGGGTCTTCACGTCGACGCCGATCGTGCCCGCCGCGGTCTGCTGCGCCAGTGCGACGAGGTTGCCCGGGCCGCGTTGGCTCGCCTTGGTGTGCTTCGCCGGTGCGACGGCTCCGGCCACGGCGATACCACCGACGGCGAGGACCGTCGCTACCGCCACCCCGGCCAGGAATTTCTTCAGCACTGCATTGCTCCTGAGTGCACATCATACGCTGCCTCGGCCATTCGCGCGCGAGGAGACGTGATGAAGCTCGGACTGCAGCTCGGCTACTGGGGCAAGGGCCCGAACCCGTTCCACGTGCCGCTCGCCCAGGAGGCCGAGCGGCTCGGCTTCGACTCGGTGTGGGTGGCCGAATCGTGGGGAAACGACGCGTTCTCGTTTGCCACGTGGATCGCCGCGCACACCTCCACGATCCGCGTGTGCACAGGGGTCGTGCAGCTGTCGGGGCGCACACCGGCGTCGTGCGCGATGCACGCGATCACCGTCGACCATCTCTCCAACGGTCGCTTCGGGCTCGGACTCGGTGTGAGCGGCCCGCAGGTGGTGGAGGGTTGGTACGGCCAGCCGTTCGCCAAGCCGCTCACCCGCACGCGCGAATACATCGACGTGCTGCGCGCGGTGCTGCGGCGTGAGGAGCCCGTGTCGTACCACGGCGAGTTCGTCCGCATGCCGTACGACGGACCGAACAGCTGGGGGATGGGAAAGCCGTTGCGCGTGATGGTGCATCCCTTGCGCGCCGACCTGCCGATCTACCTCGGTGCCGAAGGACCGAAGAACGTGGCCCTCGCGGCGGAGATCGCCGACGGCTGGCTGCCGCTCTACTACTCGCCGTTCCGCCCGGAGGTGTACGCCGGCTCGCTCGCCGGCGCACGGCCGGGCTTCGAGGTCGCGGTGAACGTGATGGGCTGTCGCATCACCGGTGACAGCGAGGAGGAGATCGAAGAGGCGCTCGCGCCCACGAAGGCGGCGCTCGGCTTCTACATCGGCGGCATGGGCAGCCGCAGCCGCAACTTCCACATGGAGCTGATGGCGCGCATGGGCTTCGAGGCGCAGGCGCAGCGTATCCAGGACCTCTTCTTCGAGGGCAAGCGCGACGAGGCGATCGCGCACGTGCCCACACAGTTCGCCGACGAGATCTCCCTCGTCGGCTCCCGCGAGCGCATCCGCGACCGGCTCTCGGCATGGGACGAGTCCGCCGTCACGACGATCATCGTGAGCGGCGGACCCGATGTGTTGCAGACGATGGCCGAGCTGACGGCCTGATCTATGCGCTCGTGGTCTGCGTGCCCTTCATGAAGGCCTGCAGATTCATGACCGCACCCACCGTCGCCGCGATCGCCGCGAGCAGGCAGATGTAGAGACCGAAGCTCGCGCCGACACTGACGCCGGAGAACCCGTAGTCGCTGCTCGAAGGGATGCGCCCCCAGAACCACAGGGTGAGCAGCACTGCGAGGCCGGCGCCCGCCACCGTGCCGTACACCAGTTGCTGGCGATACTGGTTCATCGTTCCGGCGAGGAGCAGCGTCGCGGCGACGAGCACCCCAAGCATCAAGATCCATGCGACCGTGCCCTGCCATAGGTCGAACGCGTTACCCGATGTGGAGAACGGTCCGGCCGACGCGCTCCACCAATCGAAGAACCCGAAGATGAAGAACACGATCGCGCCACCGAGCATCAGTTGGGTGGGTAGGCCGGCGCTCTTGACCTTGTCGGCGTTGAGCCCCTGGAAGGGGTTCTGCATCTGACCGCCGCCGCTCCCGGCCGGCGTGCTGGGTGGTTGGTCACTCATGTGTCCCCGTCTCTCTCGGGAAAGCGGCGCCTCGGATTCCAGGCGGCGCTTCGGGAATGTTGCCGCCATTGTGCCCGGCATTCGCCCCGAAGTGAAGGATTTCGGCCGGCTCAGCGCCAGGCGCCGGCGCGGACGAGGCGCCGGGCGGTCGCCACGGTGGCCGTAATCGTGGCCGCGAGGCCGAGATAGAGGCCGAATCCGGCACCGAAGTCGGTGCCGGTGCCGTCGGAGAGGGCAACCGACGCGCTGTACGCCGCCCAGAACCACAGCGTGCACAGCAGCGCCGCGCCTGCCGCGGCCGCGGCGACCTGGGTGCCGCGGCGATTCGGGCCATGGAGGATCTGCGCGGCGGTGGCCGCTGCGCAGATCGCCATCGCGGCGAGCGCGAGCCAACCGCGCCAATCGCTGAACGCGCTGCCGCTTCCGGTCGCGCTGAAGTTCACGATGCCGTGCACCCGCACGAGCCCGTTCCACCACTCGAAGCACGCGGCGATGGCGAACACCGCAGAAGCCACGAGCGCGAGCTGGTGCTCACGCTCGGCGTTCAAGAGCATGCGCTTGTCGATGCCCGCCTGGGCGAGCTGTTCGGTGAGCGGCGTGACGATCGCGCGCAACGCCGGCAGCTGCGGCGACGCGCTCTCGCGGCCTTCGTCGTTGCCGGGGCTCGACGGCTCGGGTTCGTGGATCTCGTTCGGCTCGACGCTCACGGCCATCACCCCCTCGCGGACGCGGCCTCGTTCGACCTAGGCCTTTCGACTCATCGGCCGCCGATCCGCGCCCTTGACCGATCGAGCGCCGATTTCCGGCGACTCTTCGCGCCGGAATCGGCACTGAGCCGGGAAGATCGGTGTCCGCTAGCGTGAGCGTCCCCGATCGGGCCGTTAGCTCAGGGGGAGAGCGCTTCCTTGACACGGAAGAGGTCGGCAGTTCAAATCTGCCACGGCCCACAACCAACGCTCGTCAGCCCGTGAGCGGCGCCACGATCAGCTCGTCGCGGAAGCGTGCTCGGCGCGGGTGCGGGCGTCGTGATCACGCTCTGCGGGGACGACGAGCACCGGACACTTGGCGTGGTGCACGACGTACTCGCTCACCGAGCCGAGCACGACGCGCTTGATCCAGTTCTTGCCGTGCGAACCCAGGACGACAGCGTCCGCGCCGACCTTCTCGGCGACCGCGCAGATCGTGGCGCCGGGATCGCCGTGCTCCAGCACGCGGTCGACGGCCGCGCCCTCGGGCACGAGCACCGACAGCCCGAGCAGTGCCGCTTCGGCATGACGGTTACCCTCCGCGATCACCGCGTCGACCTCGGCGGGCGTCATCGTCGGTCCTTCGATGCCGCCGCCGTCGGCGACGAGCTCCGGTGTGGCCTCGCTGATGGCGAGGATCGTGACTTTGTCGGGGCGGGGCACGATGCCGAACGCGGCCCGCGCCGCCGCGAGCGCGAGGTCGGAACCGTCGGTGGCGATCAGTAAGTGCACCATGCGCGCAGCACCGTACTCCCCGGCCCACCAAGTAGCGTCCGCGAGCGGGGGACACGGGAGGGCGAGCGCCGGAGGTGGAGTGGTCACCGATACCGCCCTTGGTGACGCGCCCGGCGTCGAGGGTGCGGCGACGATGACGGCACCTGCGCCGCGCCCGTACGAGACGGCGGCCGGCGCGGCCTCACGCCACGGTCGCCTGCACCGCGGTTCGGTGCTCGTCGTACTCGCCGCGCTCGTGATGACGCTGGTGCTCTCCGCCGGTGCCGCCGTGGTGAACCGGCACAACGAGGACCGGCTACTGCGCCAGCGCGCACGCGAGGTGTCGCTCGTGCTCGGCATTTCCGCCGCGTCGGCGCAGTTGCCGCTGGCGGCGGCGGGGCTCGTCGCCCGGGCCACGGACGGCGACGCCGGCGCGTTCCGCTCGCTGATGACGTCCACTTCGGCGCGCGCGTTCGTGTCGGCCTCGCTGTGGCGCATCGACCGCAACCCTCCGGAGCCACTCGTGGTGGTCGGCAACCAACCGTTGCTCGTGCGTGAACCCGCGTCACGGATCGCCGCGCTGTTCGCCAAGAGCAACGACAAGGCGCTCACGATCAACGATCTGCTCGACCGGACGCCGCGCCGCGTCGGCTACGCGATGACCTCGCCGGGGGAGCGCCCGCGTTACGCCGTCTACACCGAGACGCAGCTTCCGAAGAACCGGCAGGCGAGCATCGCCACGAACAGCGCGTTCAGCGATCTTGGCTACGCGCTGTATCTCGGCACGAAGCCGAACGACGCGAAGCTGCTCGCGTCCGACACCGGACACGAACTCTCGGGTGACACCGCGTCGGCGGTCGCAGCGTTCGGCGACTCCTCGGTGCTCGTCGTGGTCAAGGCCGAAAAGCAGCTCGGCGGCACGGTGCTACTCCGGCTGCCGTGGATCCTCTTGGCCGCGGGCTTGCTGCTGACGGCCGGCTCGATGGTGCTCGTCGAGCGGCTGATCCGGCGGCGCGAATCGGCCGAGACGCTCGCCCTCGCGCTCGACGCGGTGGCCACGGAGAACGCGCGCCTCTACAACGAGCAGCGGAGCGTGGCGCGCACGTTGCAGCACACGTTGCTCCCGGCGGCGTTGCCCAGCGTGGGCCTCGACCTGGCCGCGCGCTACGTCGCGGGCGAGATCGACATCGAGATTGGCGGGGACTGGTACGACGTGGTGCCGCTGGACGAGGGCCGGTTCCTTCTGGTGATCGGCGACGTCTCGGGGCGCGGCATCCCGGCCGCGACGGTGATGGCGTCGCTGCGGTACTCGGTGCGCGCCTACGCGGCCCAGGGCGATCCACCCGACGTGATCCTCGCCAAGCTCGGTCGTCTCCTGAGTGCGAAGGACGACGGTCACTTCGCCACGGTGTTCTGCGCGCGGATCGATCTGGCGTCGCACCGTCTCGAGGCCGCCAATGCCGGTCACCTGGTGCCGCTCCTGCTCACGGCGGGCCGGGCGACCTTCCTCGAAGTGGCCGCGGGCGTGCCGATCGGCGCCGTCGACCGCCCGAGCTACCGGCTATCCACGATCGAGCTCCCCGCCCAGGCCACGCTGTTGCTGTACACGGACGGGCTGATCGAACGCCGGGGCGAGCAGCTCGACATCGGATTCGCACGGCTGGCTCGGGCGGCCGAGAAAGACGCCGATGCTCCAGTTGAGACGCTGCTCGACCGTGTGGTGAGCGATCTGATCCCCGGCGGTGCCAACGACGACACCGCCCTGCTCGGACTGCGATGGGAAGCATGAGCGACATCGAGGGTCAGATCGAGATCGACATGGCCGCCGACCCCGACGGCGCGCCGGTCGTGGTGCTGCGGGGTGAGCTCGACTTCGCGACCGCACCGATCGCCGAGGCCTCGCTCGCCCCCGTCCTGCAGCGAGCACCGGAGCGACTCGTGTTCGACCTCACCGGCGTGTCGTTCCTCGACAGCTCCGGGATCGCGGTCCTGGTCCGATCGACCCACCATGCCAACACCGTCGCCGTCCGGAACCCGTCCGACGTCGTCCGCCGGGTGATCGAGTGCACCGGCCTCGAGGCGACGCTGCACATCGAGTCATGAATACGAACCAGCGCACCTTCCTGAATCGACCCGCGTCCATCGAGCGCGGCGCGGCGATTCGTCGCGGATGTCGTCGACGACGTCGCGCCGATCATGACCGAGACCGTGGTGTTGATGCTGTCCGAGCTCGCGACCAACTGCGTGCGCTACGAGCACAGCGACTTCGAGGTCCGCGTCGACGCGGAGCCCGACCATGTCCGCGTCGAGGTGCACGACACCGGCCACGGCCAGCCGATCATGCGGTCGCCGGAACCACACGAGGCGTCGGGACGCGGCCTACGAATCGTCGACGCGTTCGCGCGTTCCTGGGGCGTGTCGGAAACGCCTGGTGTGCCGGGCAAGACGGTGTGGTTCGAGGTGTCGCCGACCTCGGTCGTGTAATCCGCTCACCCGGCGTCGTCGTCGTCGTCGTCGTGTTCCCGCTCGATCGCGCGGACGTCGTCGGCGGTCGCGGTCTCGCTCACTGGATGCCTCAGGCTGGGCGTTCCGCCGGCCACGTCGCCGTGGGTGCGCCGGACCGCCTCGCGTGTGACCTCCTCGTCGACGTCGCCGCCCGTACGGTCGGCGAGCGCCTTCGCCTCCGCCTCGCGGTCGCCCGTCGCCACGTGCAGCGCCTGGCGAACCACCGACTCCATCGAGTCATGTGCCTTGTGTGCCATGTTCACGCTCCCGATGCCGACGGACGCCTCCGCGGCAACTCTACGCGTACGAACACCTGAGGAAACTCTGTACCCGCCAGGGTCAGCGGGGAAACGCGGCCGTTTGAAGGCGCGGCGCTCCGGGAACGGGATGCATGTGACCGGCGCACGCCGGCACCGTCCCCGAGGAGCCCGATGACCGTCTACTCGTTGCCCGAACTTCCCTACGACTACGACGCGCTCGAGCCGCACTACAGCGCGAAGCAGGTGCAGCTCCACCACGACAAGCACCATGCCGCGTACGTGAAGGGCGCGAACGAGACGCTCGCGAAGCTCGACGACCTGCGTTCCCAGCCGCAGACCGACCCGCTGATGCTGCGGGCGCTGGAGAAGGCGCTCGCCTTCAACATCTCCGGGCATTTCCTGCACTCCTCGTTCTGGCCGGAGATGACGCGCGGCGGCGGCGGTCAGCCCGAGGGCGAGCTCGCCGCTGCGATCTCGGAGTCGTTCGGGAGCGCGCCGGCGCTGCGGCGGCAGTTGGACGAGGCGGTCAAGGGTCTGCAGGGCTCCGGTTGGGGCGCGCTCATCTGGGAGCCCTTCGCCGGCCGGCTCATGGTCGAGCAGATCTACGACCACCAGAGCAACATGACGCCCGCCAACATGCCGCTGCTCGTGATCGACGGGTGGGAGCACGCGTACTACCTGCAGTACATGAACGAGAAGGCCAAGTGGCTCGACGCGTTCTGGAACCTCGTGGACTGGGACTGCATCAGCCGGCGCTTCAGCGAGGTCAGCTCGGTCCGCACGCCCGTGCTCACCTGAACCGGACCCAACCCCAACCAGATCGAACCGGGGCTGCGTCGACCGCGGTCGAGCGGTGCGATACTGCGCCGGTGACCGCCATCTCACTGTCCGACCGCGTCGTCGTGGTCACCGGCGCGTCGCGCGGTATCGGCAAGGGTCTCGCGATCGGGCTCGCGGCGCTCGGTGCCAAGGTCGTGTGCGCGGCTCGCACGGTCGACCCGTGCACGACGGGGCTCCCGGGAACGATCCAGGAGACCGTGGACGCGATTCGCGACGCGGGCAACGTGGCTACCGCGATCCGGTGCGACATCGGCGACCCACGCGACATCGCTGCGCTCGTCGAGCAGACCGTCGCGGAGTTCGGGCGCCTCGACGTGCTGGTGAACAACGCCATGGCCCCGACGCGCGCGCCGTTCGACGAGTCCACCGTGCAGATGTGGGACGACTCGATGCGCGTGAACGTGCGCAGCCTCTATCTGTCGACGCGTGCCGTCGTGCCACACATGCTCACCAACGGTGGCGGCAGCATCGTCAACATCTCGTCGGGTGCGGCGGCGCATGAGGTGAGCGCGCTGATGCCGCCCGGCTACGTGATCTACTCGGTGGCCAAGGCGGCCCTCGAGCGGTTCTCGACGGCGGTGGCACCCGAGTTGCGCCCGTTCGGCATCGCAGTGAACGCGCTACGGCCCGGAGCCGTGCGCACCGAGCACACCGCCCTCGAGTTCGGTCCCGATTTCGACTGGACGGGCTGGGCCGAACCCGCCGACGTGGTGGCGCCCGTCGCGTATCTCGCCGCGCAGATCGGCCGCGGCGTCACCGGCAGGGTGTTCGACGTCGCCGACTTCGGTAGTGGTTGGGGCCCCGGCGTCGACGGTTGAGCGGGCGGCGGCCGCCCGTTACCTCACGATCGCGTCGTCGATGTCGCGATACCAGTCGACGAACACGGCCGGCGGCTCAGGTGACGTCATCGCCCGCAGGGTGAACAGGATCCCGGTCACGCCGGTCAGCCGGTCGGTGCGCCACGTCGTGCCGGTGCCGCCGTCCCAGCCGTAGCCGTGGCGCAGCGTGCCCTCGCCGTCGGGGCCCGTTTCGGGCACCGCCATGCCGTAACCCCAGCTGCAGTGCGCGCCCACGAACGGCCGCGCCGACGCGCGCTGCTCCTCGTGCAGGTGGTCCATCGTCATACGCGCCACGGCCGCTTTCGACAGCACCCGGGTACGGCCCGACAGGCCTCCGGCCTCCAGCATCGCCACGAACGCCGCGAAGTCGTCGATCGTCGAGAGGAGCCAACCCGCGCCGTTCGGGACGGCGGGCTCGTCCCACCAGCTCGCGTGAGGTGAGTCGAGCACCCGCAGCGTGTCGGCCGTCTCGTCGGGTGTGTACGCGGTGGTGAAGCGCGCCCGGCGGGTGTCGTCGATGCGGAACGAGGTGTCGGCCATACCGATGGGGGCGAACAGGCGCTCGGCGAGGAACTCCTCGAGCGGCCGGCCCGCGGCCCGCTCGACGAGCACGCCGAGTACCTGGATGCCGGTGTTGTACATCCAGCCCTCGCCCGGCTGGTGCACGAGCGGCAGCGTGCCGAGGCGGCGCACCCATTCGTCGACCGAACATGTCGGTGGTGGCCAGGGCGGCCCGAAGGTGTGGAGCTCCAGCTCCTCCTCGGCGACCTGGATCGGGTAGGTGCCGGGTGGCGCGAGGATGCAGCCCAGACCGAGCCGGCAGGTGAGCAGGTCGTCCACGGTGATCGCGCGGTGTGCGGGCCAGGTGTCGTCGATCTCGGCGTCGACCGCCCGCAGCACCCGCCGGCCGGCGAGCTCCGGGACGAAGGCGTCGACCGGCTCGTCGAGCGCGAGCACGCCGTCGTCGACGAGGATCATCGCCGCGGCCGCCGTGACGGGCTTGCTCAGGGAGGCGATCCTGAAGATCGCGTCCCGAGCGAGCGGCTGGGCGCGGTCGAGGCCCGGCCGGCCGAGCACGTCGACGTGGCGCTCCGCGCCTCGCGCCACCAGGGAGATCAGGCCGGGCACCGCGCCGGACTCGACGTATGCCTCCAGGTGTTCGCGCAACCGTTGCATCGCCCGGTGGTCGAGCCGCTCCTCGCTCATGGCGTGATCCTGCCATCACCGGCCGGCCGTGTGCCCGAGGGGCCCGGCGGGCGTGTGGTGTACGCGGGCGCGCCGGGCACAACGTCCGCACAACTCTGCGCCGGGCCGGCGGCTCGAGGTGGACAGGGGCGGCCGCGGTGCCGATCCTGGTTGCGCCATCGACACCGCGGGGGTGCACGTGAGAGAATCGCCGACGCTCGAACAACCTGAGAGTCAGCTCGCCGGTCAATGTGGGACGGGGCCTATGGACAACGGCACGGCGACCGTCCTCGTCGTGGAGGACGACGACGGCAACCGCCTGCTCGTGCGGCGCGTCCTCGAGGAGACGGGCTACACGGTCGTCGAGGCAAGCGACGGGCCCACCGCGCTCGGCGCGCTCGTCACCCACGCCCCCGACGTGGTCGTGCTCGACCTCGGCCTGCCGGGCCTCGACGGTCTGTCGGTGCTGAGCGAGATCCGGCGGGCCAGCTCGGTGCCGGTGCTGCTGCTCACGGCCCGTTCGGGTGAAAGCGAGCGCGTCCTCGGCCTCGATGCCGGCGCTGACGACTACATGGTCAAGCCGTATTCGGTGAACGAGCTCTCGGCCCGGGTGCGGGCCCTGCTGCGCCGGAGCCAGCCCGAGCCGGCGGTGCAGTACCTCCAGGTTGGCGACGTGCGACTCGATCTGGCCGCGAACCTCGCGTCCGTCGACGGTTTGCCGGTCGAGCTCACGCCGAAGGAGTTCGGGCTGCTGCGCTTCCTGGCGATGCAGGCACCCGAGACGTTCAGCCGTGAGGCGCTGCTGCACCATGTGTGGGGTTCGACGTCCGACTGGCAGGACCCGGCAACGGTCACCGAGCACATCCGCCGGGTGCGCACGAAGCTCGCGGCTGCAGGCGCCACGGCCGACGTGATCGTCACGGTGCGCGGATTCGGGTACCGGATCGCCGAGTCGTGAGCGAGCCGCGCGAGCCGGCCGGCGACGGGAGGCCTGCCGCGCCCGGCGCCCGCGGGTTCGACTCGTCGGATGAGTTCGCGCGGGGCATCTTCGACGCGCTCGCCGAAGGCGTGCTCGTCGCCGACCACCGGGGGCGCATCGTTGCGATGAACCCCAGCGCGGAGCGTGTGCTCGGCTTCGCGCGCGGCTCGCTCATCGGCCAGAACGTCCGCGACACCCCATGGGTCCTCGAGACCGAGCAGGAGCGACGGCTACAGGTCGACGAGTGGCCCATCGTCACCACACTCGAGCGGGGCGAGCCGTCGGGTCAGCTGCTCGTGACCCACCGTCCCGACGGCGAGCGGCGCGTGATCGTGATGATCGCGATGCCGCTGCCGCGCCCCGGCGCCTCGCCGTGGACGGTCGTCAGCCTCATGGACGTCACGCGGGAGCGGCGCGCCGAGCTGGCGCTCGCGTCGTCGGAGGGACGGTTCCGCCAGCTCGTCGAGCAGGCGCCGGACCCTGTGTTCGTGGTCGATTCGGCCGGCATCATCCGGGTTTGCAACCAGCGGACGGCCGACGTGTTCGGTTACACCGCGAGCGAGCTGGTCGGTCAGGGCATCGAGATGCTCGTGCCGCAGGGTGCACGTGGTGTGCATCGCATCGTGCGCGACGACTACATGGCCGCGCCCACGAAACGCGCGATGGGCGCGGGCATGGGGCTGTCGGGCCGGCGCCGTAACGGCGCCGAGTTTCCGATCGAGGTGAGCCTCAGCCCGATCGACACTCCCGAAGGACCGGCAGTCGTGGCGATCGCCCGCGACATCACCGATCGGCTCCGCGCGCAGGAGATGATGCAGGTCGACCGGGCCAAGAGCGCGTTCCTCTCGCGCATGAGCCACGAGCTGCGAACACCCTTGAACTCGATCCTCGGCTTCACGCAACTGCTCGAGATCGGTGGGCCCCGCGCGGATCAAGTGGAGGCGCTCGAACAGATCCAGCGGGCCGGTCATCACCTGCTCGACCTGCTGAACGATCTGCTCGAGTTCGAGCGTGTGCGTTCGGGCCACGTGACGTTCTCGATCGAACCGGTGAACGTCGACGAGGCGATCCACGACGCGCTTCGCCTCGTGGAGCCGAGCGCGCAGAGCGCGCAAGTGACGTTGACCGTCGAGCCGCCGGACGGTGGGGAGGTGTGGGCGAGCTGCGACCGCCAGCGGCTGAACCAGGTGCTGCTCAACATCTTGTCGAACGCGATCAAGTACAACGTTCCGGGCGGCCGCGTCTCCGTGAGCGCCGCCACCAACCATGCGGTGACGTCTGTGGCGATCACCGACACCGGCACCGGTATCGAGCCGTCGCAGCTCGCGAACCTGTTCGTGCCGTTCGAGCGGCTCGGCGCCGACGCCCGAGCCGTCGAAGGCGCGGGCGTCGGGCTCGCGCTGTCGAAGATGCTCACCGAGGGCATGGGCGGCAAGATCTCCGTCTCGTCGACGCCCGGCGCAGGGAGCACGTTCACGGTGGCATTGCGCAGCGCCGTCGCACCGGAGGAGGTCGTGGACGTCCAGGAGACCGACACGGTGCGCGCCAAGTTCGGCGACGAGCTGCGCGACGTCAAGGTGCTCTATATCGAGGACAACGACGCGAACGTCCGGCTCGTGGACGCGATGTTGCGAATGTTCGGCGTGCGCGAGTCGTGCAGCGCGATGAACGGCGAGGACGGCGTCGCTGCTGCGGTGGCCGAACAGCCCGACGTGATCCTGCTCGACCTGCATCTCCCCGACCTCCCCGGCGAGCAGGTGCTCGAGCGCCTGCGGGCCGACGACGCGTCGCGCGCCATCCCGGTGATCGTCGTGACCGCCGACGCCAACCCGGGCACGTCACGCCGCCTGCTGCGCGCCGGCGTCTCGGGCTACCTGACCAAGCCCGTGGGTGTCACCCACCTGTTCGACGCCATCGTCGACGCGGTCACCGTCAACACGGGTTAGCCGGTCGCCTACGCGACTGGCGCAGCAGTTGGGCGAACGTTGATGTCGCTGACTGCGTACCGTCGAGTGAGATCGGGAACCAACGGGGCACATCGGCGCGATCGTGCAGCCGTGCGCGGCGCGCCACCCACTCAGGAGGGATCGACCATGCGCTGGAAGACCGTCTTCGCAGCATGCACCGCGCTCCTCGCGATGGCCGCACTCGCGGTTCCGGCGTCGGCCGCACGGTCGTCAGCGACCGGCATCACCGTCAACTACAAGCTTCTGGCAACGACACACATCAAGAAGCTGAACCAGAACGTCACCATCAAGAACGGCCGCATGCTGGCGACGGTCGATCTGGTCACCGGCAACCTCACCGGGCACCTCACGCTGCCGCCGGCGACCGTCACCACCTACCAGGCCGGCTACGTGCCGCTCACCGCGACGTTCCAGATGAAGGAAGCCAAGCCGGTCAAGGGGCACGTCGACTTCACGACCCTCCACGTGCGGGCCACTTCGGTGTTCAACATCCTGATCAAGAGCGCGTATCTCGGGCCGCTCCCCATCTTCGGCCTGGTCCCGGTCAACCTCGTCGGCAACAAGTGCACGACATCCAAGGCCGTGAGCGTGACGATGTCGGGCCCCGCAAACTTCACGGGACCGTCCACGTTCACAGGCACCTACACGATCCCGAAGTTCAAGACGTGCTCCGCCGCGACGCCACTGCTCAACCAGCTGATCCCCGGTCCCGGCAACACTTTCAAGGCGGTGGCGACACCGTCGACCTGACGGGTGCATGCGCCGATGCGCTAAATAGAGCGGCGTGGCGTTCGACGCGACGACGACAGCCGGCGAGGTGCTCGCCGGGCACGACCTGACCGGCAGGGAGTTCCTCGTGACCGGCGCGTCGGGCGGCATCGGCTACGAGACGGCCCGCGCGCTGGCTTCCCATGGCGCGCGGGTCACGCTCGTGGCCCGCGACCGTGCGAAGCTCGACGCCGCGCTCGATCGCCTGCTCGCCGATCATCCCGGCGCACGGGTCGAGGTGGCGATCGTCGACCTGGCCGATCTTGCCTCCGTGCGTGCGTTCGCCGGCGAGTTCCTCGCCGGTCATGAGCGGCTCGACGTGCTGATCAACAACGCGGGCGTGATGTTCCCGCCGCTGACGCGCACCGTGGACGGGTTCGAGCTGCAGTTCGGTACGAATCACCTCGCACACTTCCTGCTGACGGCGCTGGTCTTCCCGCGGCTCAGGGAGAGCGCCGAACGCGGTGCGCGGCCGCGAGTGGTGAACGTGAGCTCCGAAGGTCACCGGCGCGCCGGCGTCGATCTCGGTGACCCGAACTTCCTCGCGCGCGACTACGACAAGTTCGTGGGCTACGGGCAGTCGAAGACGGCGAACATCCTGTTCGGCCGCGAGCTTGATCGGCGAGCAGCGGGCCTCGGCGTGCATGCATACTCGCTGCACCCGGGCCGCATCGCGACGGATCTCGGCCGGCACATGACGCACGAGGACATGATGGCGCTGATGGAACGAGCGCAGGCCGCGTCGGCGGGCGGCATGCCCGGGTTCAAGTCGATCCCGCAGGGCGCGGCCACGACTGTGTACACCGCGGTCGACGAAAGCCTCGACGCGCGCGGGGCGCGTACCTTTCCGATTGCGCGCCGGCCGAGCCGGCCGAGTGGGCGCGCGACGGAGCGGTCGCGGCCGGCTTGTGGGACCTGTCGGAGTCGCTCGTGAGCGAGCAGTGGTCGCTGTGACCGGGGGCGGCACGCATCCCGAAGGGCGCATCGGGCTCCCGCACCCGCCGGCGTTGGGCGCCACCGCGCTGGTGCCGGGCACGTTCGACGGTGCCTGCGCGTTCGTCACCGGAGCGGGCACGGGGCTCGGCAAGGCGATCGCGAGCGAGTTCGCCCGCCTCGGCGCGGCGATCGTGATCGCGAGCCGCAAGCCCGAGCACCTCGATGCGGGCCGCGCCGCGATCGAAGCGATCGCGCCGGGCAAGGTGGACACAGCCGTGTGCGACATCCGCGACGCCGAAAGCATCGCCGCGGCGTTCGACACGGCCGAGGCGCGCTTCGGGCTGCCGGCGGTGCTCGTGAACAACGCGGCGGCGAACTTCCCGGTGCCGGCCGAGGACATGTCGCCGAACGCGTGGCGCACCGTCGTGGACATCACGTTGACCGGCACGTACCTCTGCGCGCGCGAGTTCGGGCGCCGCCACCTCGCGGCACGCACGCCCGGTTCGATCATCAATGTCGGCGCGTCGTACGCGTGGACCGGCGGGCCCGGCTTCGCGCACTCCGCCGCGGCGAAGGCGGGGGTGAAGAACCTCACCGAGACACTCGCCGTCGAATGGGGCCCATACGGGATCCAGGTCAACGGCCTGGTGCCCGGTCTGTTCCCCCACGAGGACATGACGGCCGACATCCAGGGCAACCTGCAGCGCACGAACGACAAGGACGCGTGCCAGCCCGCGCTCCGGGTGGGGGCGCGCCAGGAGTTGGGGTGGGCGGCCACGTTCCTCGCCTCGCCGTATGCCCGTTTCATCTCCGGCCACACGCTCGTGGTCGACGGGGCCAACTGGCAACGCCGCACGCTCACCAACCCGCCGGTGGTCACGGTGCGCGAGCAGATGGGCAAGGACCCGTTCGAGATCTGACCCAACCGCGTGCGCCCTTGGCGCCGACGCCCTTGGCCCCTCCTCGTCGCGTGCCGATGATCAGATATGGGGCACTCGCCATACGCTCATGGGGACAACTCGACCATCGAAGGTCAGCCCGTGTTCCTCGACGCGCAGATCCGCCAGCTCCCAGACATCGACACCGCCGAGACCGCCGAATGGCTCGACAGCCTCGACGCCGTCGTCGACATCAAGGGCAAGTCGCGGGCGCACTACCTGCTCGCACGACTCCTCGAGCACGCGCGCGACAAGGGCGTCGCGGTGCCGACGCTCGTGCAGACCGACTACATCAACACGATCCCGCCGTCGGAGGAGCCGTGGTTCCCGGGCGACGAGTATCTCGAGCGCCGCATCCGCCGGTTCGTGCGCTGGAACGCGGTGGCGATGGTCGACCGCGCCAATCACCGTTTCGAGGGCCTCGGCGGGCACCTTTCCACGTACGCGAGCGCCGCCTCGCTCTACGAGGTGGGCTTCAACCACTTCTTCCACGGCAAGGCCGACGGGGGCGCGGGCGATCTGCTGTACGTGCAGGGTCATGCCGCGCCCGGCATGTACGCGCGCGCGTATCTCGAAGGCCGGCTCAGCGAGGAGCAGCTCGACCATTTCCGCCGTGAGACGTCGGGCAAGGGCCTCCCGAGCTACCCGCACCCGCGGCGCATGCCGCACTTCTGGGAATTCCCGACCGTCTCGATGGGTCTGGGCCCGCTCAACGCGATCTACCAGGCGCGCTTCAACCGGTATCTCGAGCACCAGCGTCTCACCGACACGTCGGCTTCGAAGGTGTGGTGCTTCGTGGGTGACGGCGAGATGGACGAGCCGGAATCGAAGGCCGCGCTGAGCCTCGCGTCGCGCGAGCAGCTCGACAACCTGATCTTCGTCGTGAACTGCAATCTGCAACGGCTCGACGGTCCCGTGCGCGGCAACGGCAAGATCATCCAGGAGCTCGAGATGACGTTCCGGGGCGCGGGCTGGAACGTGATCAAGGTGGTGTGGGGCCGCGCGTGGGACGAGCTGCTCGCCCGTGACGTCGACGGCGTGCTGCTCAACAAGATGAACACCACGAACGACGGCGAGTTCCAGAAGTACGTCGTGGAGTCGGGCGCGTACATCAGGGAGCACTTCTTCGGCCCCGATCCGCGCCTGCGCGCGATGGTCGAGCGCCTCAGCGACGAGGACCTGCAGAAGCTGCCGCGCGGCGGCCACGACTACGGGAAGCTCTACGCGGCGTACAAGACCGCGTCGGAGAACACCGTGTCGCCCACGGTGATCCTCGCCCAGACCGTGAAGGGCTGGACGCTCGGCAGCGCGATCGAGGCGCGCAACGCCACGCACCAGATCAAGAAGATGACGGTCGACCAGCTGAAGATGCTGCGCGACCGGCTCGATCTCGAGATCCCCGACAAGGATCTCGCCGACGGCATGCCGCCCTACTTCCATCCCGGTGTCGACTCGCCCGAGTACGCCTACATGATGGACCGGCGCAAGGCCCTGCACGGCTTCCTCCCCGAGCGCGTCGAGCGGTCGAAGATCGTGGTGTTCCCGCGCGACGAGGTGATCGACCAGCTCGCGGCGGGCACGGGCGCAAAGGTGCAGGCGTCGACCACCACCGCGTTCACGCGGCTGTTGCGCCAGCTCATGAAGGAACGCGAGTGGGGCAAGCGGGTGGTGCCGATCATCCCCGACGAGGGCCGCACGTTCGGCATGGACTCGATCTTCAACGACATGAAGATCTACGCGTCGCACGGCCAGCACTACGAGCCGGTCGACGCCGGCCTCCTGCTCGCGTACAAGGAGGCCGTCGACGGCCGCGTGCTGGAGGAGGGGATCACCGAGGCCGGCGCGATGGGATCGTTCGCGGCCGCGGGCACGGCGTACGCCACATGGGGCCAGCCGATGATCCCGTTCTTCGTGTTCTATTCCATGTTCGGCTTCCAGCGCGTCGGCGACCTGATCTGGGCGTTCGGCGATCAGCGCGGCAAGGGTTTCCTCATCGGCGCCACTGCGGGCCGCACCACGCTCACCGGTGAGGGTCTCCAGCACGCCGACGGGCAGAGCCAGGTCCTTGCCACCGCCGTGCCGAATTGCCGCGCCTACGACCCGTCGTTCGCGTACGAGGTGGCGGTGATCGTGCGCGAGGGCATCCGCAGCATGTACGGGCCGGAGCCGGAGGACTGCTTCTACTACCTCACGCTCTACAACGAGAACTACGTGCAGCCCGCGATGCCCGCCGGCGACCACGTGGTCGAGGGCATCGTGCGCGGTCTCTACCGGTTCGCGGCTTCGCTCGATGCCGCCGCACCCGCGCAGGCCCGGCTGCTCGGCAGCGGTCCGATGCTGCGCAGCGCGATCGAGGCGCAGACGATGCTCGCCGACGAATGGGGCGTGCACAGCGAGGTGTGGAGCGCACCGAGCTACAAGCTGCTGCGCGAGGACGCGCTCTCGTGCGAACGGTGGAACCGGCTGCACCCCGAGGCCGAGCCGCGCGTGCCCTACGTGAGCGCGCAGCTGGGTGGCCCGCACGCGGCACCGGTCGTCGCGGTGAGCGATTACATGAAGCTCGTGCCCGACCAGATTGCTCGTTTCGTGCCCGCGCCGTTCGTGGCGCTCGGCACCGACGGCTTCGGCTACTCCGACGTGCGCAGCGCGCTGCGGCGGCATTTCGAGATCGACGCCGCGCACATCACCGTCGCGGCGCTCGACACGCTTGCCCGGCAGGGGAAGGTGCCGGCCGCGAGCGTCACCGAGGCGATCAGCCGCTACGAGCTCGATCCCGAGGCCCCCGACCCGCGCACCACTTGACACCTTACTGAGTATAGCTATACTCGGTAAGGTGTCCGTACGCGAAGGTCTCCTGGCCCTGCTGGGGGAGCGGCCGAGCAACGGGAACCAGCTCAAGACGGGCTTCGAGGAGGCGACCGGCGGCGTGTGGCCGCTGAACGTCGGCCAGGTGTACACCACGCTCGACCGGCTCGAGCGCGACGGCCTCGTGGCCCAGCGCGCGCCTCGCGACGGTGGTGCGCAGCGGCACTACGAGCTCACCCCCGCCGGCCGCGAAGAGCTCGCGGCGTGGTGGTCGCTCGTCCCCGCCGACGACCCGCCGCCACGCGACGAGCTGATGCTCAAGGTGCTGTTCGCTATCGGGCAGGGCGAGGCGCACGCGCTCGCGGTGATCACCGCCCACCGCACCGCGCTGCTGTCGCTGCTCCAGCGGCGGCGCCGCGAGCAGCGGGACGCGCCCTCGGCCGACGTTGCGACCGCAGTGGTGCGCGACGCGCTGCGTGGTGCGCGCCGAGGCCGACCTGCGCTGGCTCGACATGTGCGAAGCGCGGGTGACCGCGCAACGGAAAGGAAGCACGCCATGAGCGCGATTCTGGAGTTCGACGACGTGGTGAAGAGCTTCGGCTCGGGTCTCACGGAGGTGCGCGCGCTACGCGGCGTCACGTTCTCGGTGTCCGAGGGCGAGTTCGTCGCGGTGATGGGGCCGAGTGGCTGCGGCAAGAGCACCATGCTGCACCTCGCCGGCGCGCTCGAGTCACCCAGCGCCGGCTCGGTGCGGGTCGGCGGCCTCGAGCTCGCGGGCCTGAGCGCGGCCGACCGCAGCGAGCTGCGCCGCAACGACGTCGGCTACGTGTTCCAGCGCCTCAACCTCATCCCGTCGTTGACTGCCATCGAGAACGTGATGCTCCCGCTCGAGCTCGCCGGTGTTGCGCCACGGGAGGTGCGCGGCCGGGCTCTCGACGCGCTCACGACGGTGGGACTCACGGAGCGCGTCGACCGCTACCCGGACGATTTCTCCGGCGGCCAGCAGCAGCGCATCGCGATTGCCCGCGCCATCGTGGGGAGCCGGCGGCTCCTCCTTGCCGACGAGCCGACGGGCTCGCTCGATACGGCGAGCAGTGACGAGGTCATCGAGCTGCTCGCCGCGCTTCCCCGTGAGCAGGGCACCGCGATCGTGCTCGTCACCCACGAACCGCGGTTCGCGTCCTGGGCCGACCGCGTGCTGTTCCTGCGCGACGGCCGCATCGTCGACGAGACCGCCGCGGAATCGGCGCCCGCAGTCACCGGAAGCGCTGTGGCGCGATGACCGCGGCGCTCGACGACCGCGTCGGCCCGCCGGTGTTCCGGCGCTCCGCTGGTGGCACGACGCGACGCCTCGCCGCGGGGCGGTGGCGTTTCGCGAGCCGCCTCGCGCGCCGCGAGGTGCGGCGCCGCCCAGGCCGCACGCTTCTCGTCATGCTGCTGGTCGCGATTCCTGTGTTCGGTATGACCGCGATCACGGTGCTCGTCCGCACCAATACCGACGGCAGGGCTGAGATCTGGGCACGCGAGTTCGGTCACGCCGATCTCGCGCTGGTGAGTGGCCCGTCCGACGCCCCGAGCGCACCGGCGCTGCCGAAGGGATCGCGTTCGATCACGGGCCGGGAGGCCGACGCGATCGGCCTCTCGCTCGCGGACGGCACCGCGCGCCTCGCCGACGTCACCGACATCGCCCTCGACGATCCGATCAGCCGCGGCGCCGTGCTGTTGCGCCATGGTCGCTTTCCCTCCTCTGCGGGGGAGGCGCTCGTCTCGCCCGGCCTCGCCAAGGCGTTCCACGTGGACGTGGGCAGCACGCTGCACATCGCGTCGCCCGCCTGGACCGAACACATCGTCGGCATCGGCGTGCGCGCGACCGACTGGAACAGCGGGTTCCTCGCGGTGCGGGGCGGCGAGCTGCGCGCCGGGACTGCGGACAGCATTGTTGGTGCCAACGGCGCGGCGATCACCCTCGTCAAGCTGCCCGGGACGCCCTCGGACGCCGTGCTCCGGTCGTACGCACCGAGGTACGCGACCCGCGTGACGATCCCGCACGACACCGTGCGCGGCGTCGACTGGATCCTCGTCGGCGGCATGGTGGCCCTGGCGATCGTGGGCATCGTCATCGCCGGCGCGTTCGCGGTCGGCGCGCGGCGCCAGCTCGTCACGCTCGGACAGCTCGCGGCGAACGGTGCCGACGAGCGGCTGCTGCGGCGCACCCTGTCGCTCCAGGGATTCTGGTGTGGCCTGCTCGGTAGCGCACTCGGCGTGATTGGAGGCGCGCTCGGGCTGGTGGCATTCCGCGGGCACCTCGACAACTGGCTGGGGCACGACCCCGGCCCGTTCGTATGGGCCGCGCGCGATCTTCTGCCCATCCTCGTGACAGGGGTGATCGCGTCCACGGTCGCGGCGTTCGTTCCCGCCCGCTCGGCCGCGCGCGTGCCGGTGCTGAGCGCGCTCGCGGGACGCCGACCGCTCGGCTCGCTTCCGGCCCGCATCGTGCCAATCGGTGCCGCGCTCTTCGGCGGCGGCGTCTTCGTGCTCGTCCTCGTCGCGTCGGCCTCGCGCAATGAGAATGGCGGTACCAACAACGGGCTCGCGCTCAGCGCAGTGTTCGGCGGATTGCTCGTCCTCGCGGGCGCGTGCTGCGTGAGCTCGGTCGTCGTCGCATCGCTCGCGCACATGGCCCGCGCGGTGCGCGGCGCCGGTCGGATCGCGGTGCGCAGCATCGTGCGCAGCCGGGCTCGCAGTGCGGCCGTCGTCATGGCCCTCGCCGCCGTGAACTCGGGGGCGATCGCGATTGCGACCGCGCTCGACTCGCACAAGGTGCACACGGGCCGGGCCGTGGCCTTCATGCCCGACAATGCGCTGACGGCGTCGACGATCAGCGACCAGGCCAGCGGCGGCACGTTCGTCGCGCTCGATCCGACGGTATCGCAGACCCTGCACCGAGTCCTTCCGCACGCCCGGTACACCGCGATGCGTGCGGTCGTCGCCGCGGACGGACGCTTGTCCGGTGCTCCCGGCCTGCTCGTACCGCTCGGACCGAACGAGAAGGCCGTACGCGCCAACGGTGGCGGGCTGTTGCCCGGCCCGGGCAAGAACGTTGCCGGGCCGCAGGACGCGGGGCAGTTCGTCGTCGAGGACCTCACGGTGGCCGACCCTGCCATCGTCGACCTCCTGCACCTCTCGGCGCGCGATCGTCGGGCGCTCGACGACGCCGGCGTGCTCGTGCTCGACGGACCGCAGGCGAGCGCCGGCGGCGCGCTTGCGAGCACGGTGCCGGTGCACCTGGGCACCGGTGGGAACGCACCGACCATCACTGCGGCGCTGTCGAAAGATTCCGTGCGCGCCGCGGGTGCCGTGGGGGGCGGGCTCATCACGGCCGCGAAGGCCGCACAACTGCACTTGCGCGTCGTGCCCGCCGGCACGCTGGTGGTCAACTCGACCAAGTTCGACGACTCGCAGCGCGCGTCGCTCGACGTGCTCGATCGGTCGCTGTCCGCGCAGACCGGCGCGGCCGCAACGTTCACGACCATCGCGTGGACGGGCCCGCGTGGAACGGGCTCTCGCCCGCCGACTTCGAGCGCATCGTGATCCTGGTCGTGCTCGTGATCGCGCTGATCGTGCTGGCGATGTCGCTCGCGCTGTCGGCCGCGGAGACCCGCGACGAGCGCGACGTGCTGGTGTCGCTGGGCGCCCGGCCCTCGGCGATGCGCTCGGTCGCGGCATGGAAGGCAGCGTTGCTTGCGCTCTCGGGCGCGGTGATCGCGATCCCGACCGGATTCATCCCCGTCGCGGTCGTGTTCATCGCGACCTCACGAGCGGGGGAGCGGGCACAGCTGGCGTTCCCGTGGTGGAGCACGATCGTGTTCGTGCTCGCCGCACCGCTGATCGGGGCGCTCGTCGCCTACCTGGGCAGCGGTCTCGCCCAAACCGTTCGCCCCACCAAGATGTCGACCTTCGCGACCGATTGAGGGCCGCCGTCACGGCGATAGGGCCCCGCGCGACGGCGGGCCGTTACCCGCACGGACGCTCAGTGGTCGAGGGGGTCGTACTCCTCGTCGTCGGCCTCGTCGTCCCACTCGTCGTCGTCGTCAGCCGCCTCGGCGGTCTTCGCGGTGGGATCCCACACGTCGGCGAGCGTCGAGTTCTTGTCCTCCTTGAACAGGTCGTCGTCAAACCCCTGCTTCAGCTCGCGAGCCTCGCGAAAACGTCGTGCTCGACCTTTTCTCGGCACGCCTCACCGTCCTGAGAACCTGTTGGGACATTCGTGGGCACCATTGTGCCTCATCCGCGCCTCCAGGTGCGCAGCGTGGTCTGACCGGGGCGTACGGGCGAGGGCTACCGTCCCGGCGGTGACCGGGACCATCATGGACATCGCCGATGCGGTGAGGCGCGGGGAGCGCTCGGTCGCGGAGGTGGTGGAGGCCGCGCTGGCACGGATCGCGGCGCGTGACGCGGCGCTGCACGCGTTCTGCGCAGTCGACGGGCCCGGAGCGCGGCGGCAGGCCGAGGCGCTCGACCGGCGCATCGCCAGGGGCGACGACGTCGGGCCGCTCGCGGGGGTGCCGATCGGTGTGAAGGACCTCGAGGACGCGGCGGGGTTCCGCACCGTGTGCGGCGACCCGGCACGCACGGCCGCGCCGCCGGCCACCGTCGATTCGGTCGAGGTGGCCCGCCTGCGTGGCGCGGGCGCCGTGGTGGTAGGCAAGACGAACACGCCGGCCTACGGCTTCCACGCCGAGACCGACAACCTGGTGTTCGGTCCCACCGGCAACCCGTGGGCTCCCGGGCGCACGGCGGGCGGGTCGTCGGGCGGCTCCGCGGCCGCGGTAGCGGCCGGGATGGTGCCGCTGTGCACCGGCTCCGACGGCGGCGGCTCCATCCGCATCCCGTCGGCCGCGTGCGGCATCGCGGGCTTCAAGCCCACCCACGGCGTGGTGCCGAACGGTGATCCCACCCCGCCCACCTGGGGCCCGCTGTCGACCCGCGGGCCGATGGCGCGGACCTTCACCGAGATCGCGTGCGCGCTCGACGTGGTGAAGGGTGTGTCGGCGCTCGACCTGCTGTCGTTCGAGCTCGCCGGCTCCTTCGCCGCCGCCGCGGCCCGAGCATCGCTCGACGGTGTGCGCGGAGTGCGCGTCGCGTGGTCGCCGACGCTCGGCGTCGCCCATCCCGATGCCGACGTGCTCGCCGCGTGCGAGGCCGCGCTGCACACGCTCGCCGCGGCCGGCGCCGACGTCGTCGACGCGCTCGACACCGTGTTCGACCCGCCCGCCGTGTACGCGTGGGTCGCGCACGCCGCGCCCGGTTCGTGGCGCACCGCCACCACTGATCCCACGCCCTGGGAAGGGCGCTTCCTGCCCGCGGCGCAGCTCACCGCGAGCTTCGGCGAGCACACGACCGTGGCCCAGGTGCTCGACGGCCAGGCCGGCGCGCAGACCGCGCTGCGGCAGCTCGCGGCGGTGTGGGCGCGTGCCGACGTGCTCGTGACGCCCGCGATGGCCACCGTGCCGCCCCGCCTGGGCGAGCCGAGCCCGTACGGTCCGGGCTGGGCCGCCGACTACACCCTGCCGTTCAACCTCGTGCGGTCACCGGCCGCGGTCGTGCCGTGCGGGTTCGTGGAGCGTGACGGCGAGCGCCTGCCGATCGCGATCCAGATCGTCGCCCCGCGTTGCGCCGACCTCGCGCTCATGACGGTCGCCACGGCGGCCGAGTCGGTCCTTGGCGGCATCGCGGCGCCACCCGTGCCCTGACCCGCGATTGCGTTCGTGCGGCGTGAGGACCATCATCGACGCATGTGGCGACGGGGGACGACAACGATGATCGGGCTGGTCGCGGTGGCGGCGCTCGTGCCCCAACTCGCCGGGGGAGCCGGGGCGTTCGGAGCTGGCGCCGCTGGCGCGGCGCCGGCCGCACGCCCGCTGTCGGGATCGTGCTCGACCGCGTTCCCCGGGCCGGCGATCCGGGTGCGGCATCGTCCCGACTTCGACGGCGACGGCTACGCCGATCTGCCGGCGATGGCAACGATCGACACCGTGCTCGCCAACGTGCAGGCCGGTTCGTTCTGGGCGGTCTACGGCGGTGCCCACGGTGCGAACACGGGCAACCGGAACGCAGAGTTCGACGAGTCGAAGACGGGCCACGGCCCGGATTCGATCGCGGGCGACGACCTCGGCTGGTCCTTTGCGTGGGGTGACTTCAACCACGACGGCTACGACGACCTCGCGGTCGGGGCACCGGGCGAGTCGCCGGGCGGCAAGGCGTTCGCCGGCGAGGTCGTGGTGGTGTACGGATCGCGAAGCGGCCTCACGACGCGAGGCGACCAGGTGTTCACGGAGGCCACTTCGGGCCTCGCGAGCACCCCGCAGGCCAACGACTCGTTCGGGCTCGGCCTCGCGGCCGGTGACTTCAACCGCGACGGCTATACGGACCTGGCGGTCGACGCGGGTGGCGTGAGCGTCCACGGGGTGGCGCGGTCGGGCCGGGTCACCGAGCTGTTCGGTACAGCGCACGGCCTCTCGCACGCCGCCACGCTGGCGCCGCGCCACTTCGACGAGTCGACCCCAGGGATCCACGGCGGCTTGAAGCCCGGCGACTACTGGGGCCGCACACTCGCGTCCGGTGACTTCAACGGCGACGGCTACGCCGACCTCGTGGTGGGCGCGCCGCACAAGAAGGTCGGCAGCGCAGCAGGTGCGGGCGTGGTCGACATCCTCTACGGCTCGGCGGGCGGGCTGACGGCGACCGGTTCGCAGACGTGGACCGAGGACACCACCGGCGTGCCCGACTCGAGCGAGACCTCCGACGAATGGGGCTGGGCGTTCGCAGTGGGCGACTTCGACGGCGACGGGCGCAGCGATCTCGTGGTGGGCGCGCCGGGCGAGTCGCAGGGTGCCACGGCGAGCGTCGGCGCTGCGACCCTGCTGCACGGCTCGGCACACGGTGTCACTGCGGCGGGCTCGGAGTTCTACCTCCTCTCGAACACGACGAACGGGCAGAGTCCCGCCGCGAACAACCAGCTCGGTGCGAGCCTCGCGGCCTTCGACTTCGACGGCGACGGGCATCCCGACCTGGCGATCGGAGTTCCGGGCCGGACCGTGGGCGGCCACGCGTACGCCGGTGAGATCGTCGTGCTGCACGGTGTGCGGAACCGGCTGTCACGCGACGGCGGCTTCGTG
The DNA here is from genome assembly GCA_963716525.1 of uncultured Actinomycetes bacterium. Classification (GTDB taxonomy): domain Bacteria; phylum Actinomycetota; class Acidimicrobiia; order IMCC26256; family PALSA-610; genus JBBREP01. The sequence goes on along the minus strand of OY970315.1, from coordinate 3,744,067 downwards.
ATCGATCGGGACACCTTGGGCGTCACGGGGCCGAGCGCGACGAACGAGGACTTCGGCCTGGTGCTCACGCCCGGTGACTTCTCGGGGAACGGCGCCGACGATCTCGCCGTGTCGCTGCCGGGCCTGACCGTGGGCGGGCACGCCTACGCGGGCGGTGTGCAGGTGTTCTACGGCCGCCGCGGTGGCTTCGGCGCGAACGACCAGCTCTTCACCGAGGCGAACCCCCTGTGCGGCACCGCGGCGACCAACGTGTTCTTCGGCGGTTACAACTATCCGCCCGGCATCTGACCGCGACCGGGGGTCAGGCGGGCGCGGCCTCGGCGCGGCTCGACAGCCGGCGCCACAGCGCGGTGTAGCTGCGGTACTCCAGCTCGGGCGGGATGTATCCCGCGGCGATCAGCTCGCGGTGGTACTTGGGAAGGTTGTACATCGGCACGCCGGAGTCGACGTGGTGCGCGAGGTGCCAGCCGATGCGGTAGGGGACCATCCAGAAGCGGGCGATCGCGTGCTGGCGCACGGTGTGCGTGGTGTTGCGGCGGTCGCCGCTCTCGATCATGCCGCCGTGCTCGGCGATCGCGCGCAGCCGGTTGATGACGCGCCACACGGTGAGATAGGGCAGGAACCACAGCAGCACCCACAACCAGGGATGGCCGAGCGCGACGGTCACCGCGATCAGCACGACCTGCGCGCCGGCGATGCGCCGCGCCTGCCCGCGGATCGCGTCGTTCTTGCTCGTGATGCCGCGGAGGAGACCGCGGAAGAGGTTCCATCCGGTGCGGCCCGTCGCGTCGCGTACGAGCTTGCGCCGCAACGACGAGCGGGTAATCGGGTAGGCGCGGTAAAGCGGCACGTCGGGTTCGTCGGGACCGAACTCCTGGCGGTGGTGCGCCATGTGCCCGCGGCGGTAGAGATCGATCGGCGTGAACGCCGGGAAGCCCACGATCCACCGCCCGACGAAGTCGTTGAGGCGACGATTGCGGAACAGCAGCCGGTGCGCGGCCTCGTGCATCAGCGCCGCGACCTGCGCGTGGGCCCGGCCCATGAGGAGGAACGCGAGCACCCACACGATCGGGTTGTTCAGCCACACCGCGACGACCGCGATGCCCACGATCTGCACCCACACCGACACGACCGACACGCCGTTGCGCAGGTTCGGGATGCGCCGCAATTGCTCGCGCAGCGCCGGGCCGGGCCGGCCGTCGGCGCGCAGCCGATCTCCGTCCACCGGGGTGAGCAGTGCCGGATCGGGCACCATCGTGACCGTCGTCGGGATCGGGGCGATCGGGGCGGGCGGGGCGGGCGCGGACATCACCGTGCATGTTACATTCTTTGCACACGTGACCGCAACACGTAACACAGGCGACTCCCGACCCCTCTCGGCCCGCTCGCTCATCGCTTCACTGCTGCTCGGGATGCCGCGCCCGGTGCGCTCCGGTGCCGACCTCGTGCGCTGGTGCGGCCTGTTCGGCGTGCCCGCAGGCACCGCCCGGGTGGCGCTCAGCCGGATGGTGGAGGCCGGCGAGCTGCGGACTCGCGATGGTCGCTACGAGCTGGTCGGGGCGCGTGCGCGCCCGCAGCACCGAGCACGACGTTGCGCTCAGCCCGCCCCCGGGCGCGGCGTGGGACGGTACGTGGATCGTGGCAGTGGTCACGGCCGACGCGCGCTCGAGCGACGCCCGGGCCGCGCTGCGGCGGGAGCTGCGCCATGCCCGCTACGCCGAGCAGCGCGAGGGCGTGTGGTGCCGGCCCGACAACCTCCCGGACGACCCCGCCGCGGGTTCGTTCGCGGCGCGTGACCGGCAATGCCGAATCTGGAGGGCACGTCCCGACGGCGATGCGCGCGAACTCGCCGTGGCGCTGTTCGCTCCGGCGGAGTGGAACGCCCGTGCAGTCGAGCTGGATTCGTGGCTGCGCCGGGCCACCACGTCGATCGAAGCCGCACGCGACGGTAACGCCGGTCCCGCGATCGCCGACGCCTTCCTCGCCGGCACACGTACGCTCGCGCACCTGCGCGCCGATCCGCTGTTGCCGGCCGCGCTGCTCCCACACGGTTGGCACGGCGACGCCTTGCGGCGCGCGTACGAATCGTTCCAGCCGAGCTTCGAGCACTCGGTCGCGGCATGGTTCCGAGCCGGCCGGCCCGGACGCGGCTCGTCGTAGGGTGCGGGGCATGACTGCGGTCGCTGCCCCCGACCTGCTCGCCGCGGCCGACGCGGTGCTTGCCGACGCCGTCGAGCTCCGGCGTGAGATCCACCGCCATCCCGAACAGGGGCTCATCCTGCCCCGCACCCAGCAGGCCGTCGTCGACGCGCTCGCGCCGTTGGAGATCGACGTCACCACCGGCACCGCGGTGAGCTCGGTCGTGGCCGACATCGTCGGCGCCCGGCCCGGGCCCACCGTGCTCCTGCGCGCCGACATGGACGCGCTGCCGATGCCGGAGGACACGGGGCTCGACTACGCGAGCGAGGTGGAGGGAGCGATGCACGCCTGTGGTCACGACGCGCACGCCGCGATGCTGTGCGGTGCGGCTCGTGTGCTGCACGAACGGCGCGACGCGCTGGCGGGCCGGGTACGCCTCATGTTCCAGCCGGGCGAGGAGGGCTACCACGGCGCGCGCTGGATGATCGAGGAGGGTGTGCTCGACGATCCACACGTCGACGCGGCGTTCGCGCTGCACGTCACGCCGAACGCACCGTCGGGTTCTATCGCCACGCGCGGCGGCGCCATCATGGCCGCCGCCGATGTGCTCCGCATCACGGTGCGGGGCAAGGGCGGCCACGCGTCGAGTCCGTACCTCGGCAACGACCCGATGCCGGTCGCGGCCGAGATCGTCACCGCGGTGCAGGTGCTCGCGACCCGCCGCATCAACCCGTTCGACCCGGTCGTGATCACGATCACCAAGATCCGCGGCGGCACCACGAACAACGTGATCCCCGAGACGGTCGAGATGGAGGGCACGCTGCGCTCGGTCTCCGAAGCGAGCCGTCGGGCGGCCCGGGCCGGCATTGCCCGCATCGTGGAGCACATCGGCGCGGCCCACGAGATGACCGCGGAGCTCGAGGTGATCGAGGGCTACCCGGTCGTCGTGAACGACGTCGAGCACGCGGCGTTCACGCGCCGCGTCGCCGCAGGACTGCTCGGCGCCGAGCGCGCGACCGAGATGCCGGCCCCGGTGATGGGCGCCGAGGACTTCTCGTACGTGTTGCACGAGCGGCCGGGCGCATTCGCCTACCTCGGTGTGTGCCCCCCGGGTGACCGACCGGCGCACGCGCACGGCTGCCACTCGAACCGCATGACGATCGACGAGCAGGCGATGCGGAACGGCATCGCGTTCTACGCCGCGCTGGCTGTCGAATATCTCGCGGCGGGTGGCGACGTGACCGGGGCGCTCACCACGACCTGAGGATCCACTCGCTCATCGGGTAGTTGCGCATCTCGTCCATCGGGATGAACGCGCTCACGTGCTCCATCATCGTGGTGATGTTCCTCGTGAGCGTGTCGGGGTCACCGTCGGCGCAGAAGAACTGCATCGGGTCGGTGACGGCATCCACCGACGGCCACGCCTCCTCGACGATGGCGCGAAACGGCGGCGCGTCCGGCGTGATCGCACGGAACACCGCGTTGCGCACGTAGCGCGTGCGGGGTTGGATCGCCTCCGACATCGGCGACTGGCGCTCGTGCCAGAAACGGATCCACGTCTCGAAGTCCATGTCGGGGTGCTGCGGGAACATCGTGACCACGAGCGGCCCGGGGGAGCGTCGGCCGTCGGGCCAGTCGCGCGGCCCGGCCCACTGGTTGCCGCCGTAGTCGCGGTAGAGCGACTCCACCACCTGGTAGCCCGCGAGTCGCTCGGAGCGGGCGCGCAGCACCGCCTCGAACGGCTCTCGGTAGTCGTAGGCGTCGAGCCAGAGCGACACGATCGCGTGCAGGGGCGGTTCGCCGGCCGGCGGGGGAGCGAGCGGCGTGAACTCGCGCGGCCTCGTCGGCCACGTCGATCGTGAGCCCGCGGGGCCGGCGTCGAGCAGCGCAGCGCCCACTTCGTCGATCATCGTCGTGCGCGCGGCCTCGGGCTCGGTGCCGGCATCGAGCCACACGAGGTACATCAACTTCTCCACAGCGGCGCACGCTAACGTGACCGTCCCGCTCAGGGGCGGTTAGCTCAGTTGGTTAGAGCGCGTCGTTCACACCGACGAGGTCGGAGGTTCGAGTCCTCTACCGCCCACCAAAGTGTTCTTATTCAAACCCTTGACCTGAGCACTTGTGGTCGCGCCGGCGAAGGCGAGTTTGGGTTCTTGGAGCTCGAACTCCACGGAGCCGTCGGCCCTCGACCGTTGGCCTTGTGCCGCATACTCGCTCGCCGCCTCGCGCATGTCGTCGGAGAGCAGGATCGCGAACGGTTCGGCGAGTTCTCCGATCACGGTGAAGTCGTCGTCGACGAGCAGCCGGGTGAAGAAGGCTTGGTTGAACTGTCGTCGCAGCGCCACGGGCACGTCCCTGTAGGCCGTTTCGCAGTCCTGGACCAGGGCGATTGCCTTGTGGAGGTTGGCCTCCGCGGTGGCCGCGTCGGTGTCGTGAGTGTCGAGTTGGCGCTCGGCTGAGGTGATCTCGGCGGTGATGCGGGCTTGTTCGGTCTTGAGGAGTTCGAGGGGGATGGCGTCGGCGTAGTGGGCGTCGAGGAGCTTTCTTGCGTTCGGTGCGGAGCTTGGTGAGTCGTCGGGTCTGGACTCCGCGTTTGCTGTTCGGTTTCGGTGCGGAGTCGGAGGAGTTCATCGAGCACGTAGTCACGGACTTGGGCTGACTTGCCTCCGGGGTGAGTCGCACGGTGGCGTAGTGGTTGGCGATTGGCGTCTTCGGTGTCGTCGATACGGATCGCGCGTTGGGTGCACGTAGTCCGGCGTTGTTGGCGGCCGATGCACATGAAGTACTCGTAGGTGGTTCCCCCAGCGGTTTGTTGCGTGGCTGACGATGAGGCGGCTGCCGCACGTTCCGCAGTAGACGGAGCCCTTGAGGTAGTGCGGGTGTTCCCGCTTGCGCTCTCGCCCGCGTTGTTTTGGCGGCGAGGAGTTCTTGCACGGTCTGCCATGTTTCGGGGGTGACGAGCGGTTCATGTTTGCCGGCGTAGAGGACCCCGCGGTAGCGGACGATGCCCATGTAGTACGGGTTGCGAAGCAGCCGGTGGAAGTGTGGAGATAGCGAGCGGCTTCGAGGGGCGAGTTGGGCGCGGGGGTGGAGTCGAGGCCACGTTCGGTGACTTCGTCGAGCAGCGCCCGGAGTGTCCATTCCCCGGTCGCGTATGCGTCGAAGGCAAATGCCATGAGCGGTCCCGCGTCGGGGTCGATGTCGACGGTGCGGATTTCGCGGCCTTCTCGATGCGCCGGACGTTGAGGTAGCCGAGTGGGGGCTCTCATCGGCGTGCCGCCGGACTTGGCTTTCTGGGTGCTGCCTTTGATGACTTCGTTGGCGAGGTTGCGGCTGTAGAACTCGGCGATGGAGCTCATGATCCCGTGGAGCAGGATCCCGGAGGGGGTCTCGTCGATGTTTTCGCTGACCGACACGAGTTTGCACCGCCGCGGCTTTGAGTGCGACGCCGATCGCGACGTCGTCGACGCGGTTGCGGGCGAGGCGGTCGATCTTGTGGACGATCACGTGCGTCACCTGGTTGTCGCGCACGTAGCGGAGCAGCCGTTGTATTTCTGGTCGGTCGACCGTGCGTGCAGATTCGCCGCGTTCCACGAACTCTTCGACCACGGTCGCGTCGATGGCGTTGGCTTTGCGGCGGCACGCTTCGAGTTGGGCGGGGATCGAGTAGCCTTCGGGGTCGCCGTCGCGTTCGGCTTGTTCTTTCGTGCTCACCCGGACGTACAGCACAGCGGTCGCGGCGGGCAGCTCACTGTCGCGCACCGTTGCGTCGTTCACCATCGCGAGTTCCGTCTTCGGTCGTGTGGGCGATGGTGGGGTCATACTCGACCGCCTTCGGGAACGGCGACGTGTTCGGTGACCGGTGTGTGCTCGGCGACGAGTTGGTCGAACAGCTGCGGTGAGTTGCGCGGATCGCGTGTGCGGGTAGGTACGCGGTAGCGGGCGGGGAGGTACGCGTGGAATCCCGGGAGCTCATCGGGGATCGCGTAGCCGGCGTGTGTGTAGATGTCGGCGAGCGTCATCCCGAGTGCTTCCGCGATGCGGGCCAGCTTGTCGGGGCTCGGCGCGGCGAAGGCTCCCTGTTCGATTCGGACGATGGTCGAGTTCTTGCAGTGCACCCGCTCGCCGAGTTGATAGGTGGAAAGTCCTGCGGCGATGCGCCGATCGCGCAGCAGCGCCCCGAGCCGCGCTCCTTGTTCTTTGTCCACGAATACCCCTCCTAACAGACTCATTTTACCACGACCGATGCGTAAACGCAGTACATCGTTGTCGATTCCACGACGCCGTGTCGTGGGGTCAGGTGCGGGCGAAGACGTAGACACCGCCGTCTCCTTCGCTGGTGGTGACGTCGCCGGACAGTTCGAGGTCGTGGGCGAAGGCTTCGACGTCGAACTTGACGTATGACTGGAGGTGGTCGGGTATCGCGCGTTCGATGAGGTCGGTGTAGCCGAGGTCGTCGATGAGTTCTTCGGCGTAGGCCTTGATGGACTCGGCGTGGCCGAGGTAGGCGTCGTCGAAGTCGTCGAGGTCTTCTGTTGCGGTTCCGGTGATGGCGGCCCAGTGCGCGAAGGCAGGTCCGTGGGTGGCGATGCCGTCGGCGATGCGTGCGATCGTGTCGAGGTTCTCGTATTCGGAGAGGTGTAGGGGTCCGAAGCCTTCGTAGTCGTGTATTGCCCATTCTTCGGCTCCGGGTTCGGGCGAGCGGGCGAGCATGTCGTTGACGCCGGTGGTGAGTGTTTCGACGTCGTCGGTTGCGTCGAGCCAGGTGCCGTGGAGTCGGCCGGCGTTGTAGTCGCTGAGCGACGCTACGTATATGCGTGGCTGCAGTTGTGGTTCGCGTTCTTCACCAGCGCTGTGTTCGGCTGGGCTGTGTTCAGTCGCGTTTGTTGGTGGTTCTTGTTCTGGGTGCATGGGTCACCTCCTTTCGGTGGGATTGATGTGATGGGCACGTGTGGCTCGCTGCCCGAGCTCGTAGTGCTGTGTCGTCCGCGTGTTCGGCGGTTCGTGTTCGTCGCGGGCGCGTCGGTGATGTGTGTACGGCGGTACGTGTCGCTGTCGTGCGGGCGTGGGCGATGCGTTGTTCGGCGAGGTTGGCGAAGGCTGGGTTCAGTTCGATGCCGATCCAGTCGCGGTCGTGTTGTTCGGCGACGAGTCCTACGGTGCCGGCGCCGAAGAACGGGTCCAACACCACGCCCCGCCTACTCGACGTGCGACACGCACAAGCCGGGGCTAGCGGACCTCGGCGAGCGGATCGTTGGCGTGGACGGGTCCACGGTCGTGCGCAGCGGCTGCAGACGCGTTCTGGGCACGTGGCGAGAAGTGGTCGTGCAACGAGTTGGGGCGGGAAGGTCGCGAAGTGTCCGCCGCGGAATGTTGAGGTTGCCATGGTCCAGACGTCACCGGGGTTCTTGCCGGCGGGATGGCCGGGGATGCCTGCGGCTTTGAGTCGGGCGAGGCCGGAGTTGTTGCCGGCGAGTGGACCGGCCCACGACGGTGGTCCCGCTTTGGTCGGTGGGTAGCCGGGTGGACGCGTCCGTGCAGGTGTCATGTTGGTGGGCGAGCGGTGCGGGACGCGGATGGCGTCGAGGTCGAAGTGGTAGCGGGGTGAGCGCACGAACAGGTAGACGACTTCCCAGGTGCATGCGAGCCGGTCGGCGACGCTTGCGGGCATCGAGTTCGTTTTCGCCCAGATCACTTTCGAGCGCAGGATCCACCCGTCGGCGATGAGCGCGAGCGCGACGCGTTCGGGTGCGAGGAGCAGGCTCTTGGGTGGCGCGCCGGTGCGGTCGTGCCGGCTGTAGCTGTCGCCCAAGTTCAACCAGAACGCGCCACCCGGTTTGAGCACGCGCGCGAGGCCGGCGGCGACGATGCGCAGCTCGTTGACCCATTGGTCGACGTGCTCCTCGAGGCCGATCTGATCCTTGACGCCGTAGTCGCGAAGTTGCATGTAGGGCGGGCTCGTGATGATCGTGTCGATCGAATCTGCGGGGAGATCGTTGAGGCGTTCGCGGACGTCGCCGACGAGGATCGTGTTGTGCGCCAGTGTGCGGCGGGTCATGGTTTGCCTCGCAGCACCGTGATGGCGCGGTCTGTGGTCGTGACCGTGAAGAGGTCGTTGGTCAGCCGGCGATCACGATCGATCGCGGCGCGCAACTTCTCGGCGCGGGTTGCGGTCGGGACGATCCAACAGACCCGGCCGAACACGCCGTGCGCGGCTTGTTCCTTGCCTGTCGCGTAGTAGTGCTCGTAGACGCGGCATTTGCGGATGAGTGCGGGGAGATGTTCGGTGCCCCGATCAACTTCGCAGAACCAGCGGTGCTCGAAGTCGCCGACACCGAGCGAGACGAACAGGTCGGGACGCAGCAGCGTCGATTGCGCTGCAAGACTGAAGCGCCGCCAGCATCGAGGTTCGGGCTGACAGACCAACAGTTCGGCGAGCCCGGCGCGTGCGGCGAGGGTGATGTCGACGACGAACTGCGCGGTGGCGAGGGTGTGGTGCGCGAACGTCGCCGACGGTTCACGAAACCTTGGTCGGGGGCTGGTGAGGGCGAGGATGCGATGCCCGGCCGGGCCGAGCGCATAGATGAACGACGCAGAACCGGCCCGTGCCCCGCCGATCCTGCGGTCGAGGCGTACGAGGATCTGTTCTCGATGGAGGCGTTCGAGGCTGCGCCGACATGCACGTGCCGCGGCGGTTGCGTTGTCGTGCTCGGCGAGCGGGAAGTGAATCGCTTGGATCTGGCGTGCGGTCATGAGGCGAAGGTCGCTGACCTGCCCCACAATCGAAAGGTCGCGGCCGGACAAGCCGTCGCGGATGACGTCGAGTCCCCTCGCCCTTCGGGCACGGGCGCTCACGACCGGTCCCTTTCGCTGTCATCAGTCCGCACCCCGAAGCAGGGTGTGAGAGGTGAGCGATGTGCGGACGCGGTCGACGCGGCCGGACGGAGATGGTGACATGACACCCCTCCTCTCACCCGTCCAACTCCGGTTGAAATTCGGTCCGTTGCGGAAAGGCGAACCCTTTTGCCCCTGGGCTTGGCGCTGCACCCCACTGGGGTCAGGGGGCCGGCGGCCGCGAGCATGCGGAATGAAGTCGAAGAAGGGGAGACAGTCCGCGCCCGAAGTGGCGCGTCCCGCCTGTGCACGTAGGCGTTCAAGGTGTTGGTGGTCGACCCGACCGGTCGGCCGATCGGACACACGGTCACGGCACTCATGAGCTGCCTCCGGCCTGTCGGCGGCGAGGTCCGAGGTCGTCGGCGCGTCGATCTCGCTGGCCGGAGACGAGCGTGCGGATGTCGTGTTCGACGTCGTCGCGTCGACCGCGCGTAGCGCCCGCGCGAACGCGGCGCGGATGTTGTCGGGGTCGCTGATCGGCGGGTCGGGCGGCAACGACTTGGCGCTGCACCATGGTTGGATCGTGTGGTCGGCGACGAGTTGTGCGTAGAACTCGAACGCTTCGAGGCCGGCGAAGTCTTCGGGCTCCAATCCGCTGCCTTTCGCGGCGATGATTCTGGCGTCCTCGTTGGCGAGTCGGAAACAGATCTTGTTCTGACAGTTGGCGAGGACCGCGCTGCGCATCGCCGGGTCGAGCTGATGCGCGAACTGGTTGGCGAGCGTGAACCCGACGCCGAGTCCGCGGGCCTGCGCGAGCGCGTCGCCCAGATCGGTCGGCAGGCGTAGGTATTCCTGGAACTCATCCAGGTAGACGCTCACGGGGTGGCGACGTTCGGCGGGGATCGCGGAACGCCGCAGTGTTTCGGTCCACACTGATGCGAGGACGAGCGCGGCAAGTAGCGCTGAGACTTCGGAGCCGAGCGTTCCTTTGGAACAGTCGACGAGCAAGATCCGCCGCTTGGTGAACACGTCGCGGATCGCGAAACGCGGTGACGCTTGGCCGAGCATCGTTCGCAGTTGAGGGCGGAGTAAGAACGGCCTGATCTTGTTCAACAGCGGCGCGACGGCTTCGTTGCGGGCCGGTTCTGACCAGTTCTCGAACGCGGCCCAGAACGGCTCGAGCGCGATCGGGTCATCGACGTGTGCGAGGCAACGCCTTCGGAATGCCGGGTCGGACAGCAACAGGGGCAGCGCGACGAGGCTCATGTTCGGCACGCGTGCGAGCGTGTGGAGTCCCGCGGCGGCGATGTCGGTTGTTCGGTTCCCGAAACTCGCCCCGTAGAGGCCCTTGAACACTGCGAGGAGCTGATCGGCGACCAGTTCGGGGTTGCGTCTGTCGCCTGCGAGGGGGTTGAGCCCGACAGCACCAACAACGTCGTTGGGGTCCATGACCACGACGTCATCGATCCGGTCGGCGGGTACGTGGGCGAGGCAGTCGCGGATCAGGTCGGACTTTGGTTCGATCACGATGACGGCACGACCGGCAGCCATGTCGTCAGCGATCATGCGAGCGAGCAGTGTCGATTTCCCGACCCCGCTCGGACCGACACACCACGTGTGGCGCAAAGAGTCGCTCGCCGAAATCGCCAGTGGTCGTTCCCGCCCCGGATACGTTGACGTGCCGATCACGCGCCCGTTCGTAGGAATTGCTTTCGCAGGTGGCAGAAGTCGGCTTCGCTGCCTCGTGACCGGGAGCTCGGTACCGCTTTCGGTCGGCCATGCGGCGAGGCCAGCGAGTTCGGCGGCGTTGAGTCGCAACGGGAACCGCCACGGGATCTGCGCCTCGGCGACAGCGGTCGGCTTGCGGGAACGGACCCAGAACGCGACGCCGGGCGCCTCGGTCGATCGCAGTGCGGCGAGGACCTGTCGGATCAACTGACGTTGACGCGCCGGTGTCTTGGCGCCAACGCCGATTCTCCCGGCGGCCTTCCAACCGGCTTCGCTCTGCTTCGATCGCAGCGCGTTGCGGACCTCAGCGTCGACCGGGACCTGCTTGCCGATCGCGCTGGAGCGCGACGTGTTTGACGAGCGAGTCGCCGTCAACGTGCTCGACATGGTTCGGTACGGCAGTCGGCCGAAGCGGCGCGCCCAGCAGCCACAGCAACGTGAGTGTCTCGCCGGGCCCGAGGCTCGTCAGCGCGGTCAGGACCGCGCGTGGCTCACCGTTGCGATCTGGTCCGCGCGCAACGGACGGCGCTTGGTCGTGATCCTGATGTCGATCGCGCGGTCGACGACCGGTACCGGGCGTGACGACATCGTCGTGACAGTCAGGCCCGGGAACGTCGCGCGAAGTTGATCAGCGACGTGTGCGGCGTGCCCGTCAGGCACAGCGACTCGGTGAATGACACCGCCGCTCGATCCGACCGCTTCGAGCACGAGCGGGCTGCCCGACGCCGTCGCCAACAGCCGCATGGCCGCGAGCACCTGTTCAGCGTCGACATCACGCGGCCAACGCAGCTCGTGCCACGACAAGGAGACGCGCTTCACGCGGTGTCTCCCCGTCGACGCGAACGCCGTCGCTCGGCGGCAGGAGCATTGGACTCTGGCGCCGGAGCGGTGTTGCTGTTCGTGGTCTGTTGTGCGTCGGCTTCGGCCTGCGCTTGCGCGAGCGCGATGAGTGCTCGAGCAACGCGGCGTAGATCGGGCGGGTCCTTCGCGATGCCCCGGATCCGGATGCGGCGTTCACCGCGATGAAACGTTCTACTCATGAGTGCACCTCCTTTCGTGAGGGTGATTGATGAACCGACGACCTGCACACAGACGTGCGGGGCGACGCAAACCATCAATGGGCGCGTCGGCCACGCCGCGAACGGCGGGTATGCCGGGCTCGATCCACCACCTCAGGCCGGTGCACACCAGCCGAGCGATGCGTAAACGCATTGGAGCCGTATTACGGTACGATGTTTTTGCGCATCGGTCAAGGTTTTGATGTCGATTCCACAACGGCCAGTGCGGCCTGCTCGACGCCTCAGCCTTCGCGGTGCTGCCCGAGGTGTTGGTGTTCACCAGCGCGCTCGTCGCGTTCGAACAATCATCGCGATCGCTGTGATGGTGCCGACGACGAATGCGGCGATGGCGAACTGCGGCACGATCGATCGCAGCACGCCGATGGCGAGGTAGATCGCGATCGTCACGAAGAACACCGTTGCCGCGAACCGGCGGGCGTGTACTTGCCAGTCGGGCCCCGGCGCGTTCACGGCGTTCGCTCGTCGAGCGTGACGGCGATCTCGACCCGACGGTTGGCAGCGCGCCCGGCAGAGGTTGTGTTGTCTGCGACGGGATGCTGTGGTCCTTCGCCGTGCTGGGCGACTCGCGCGATGTCGATGCCGTGGGTGATGAGCCAGCTGGCGACTGTCGCAGCGCGCTGTTGTGACAATGCCTGGTTGCCGCCGGGGCGCGCGTCGGGGATGTCGTCGGTGAAACCGGTGATCGTCACCGGCTCGTGCGGGTAGGTGATCAGCAGCAGGTGTCGTAGCGCGTCGAGCGTCGGTGCCGTGTTCGCGGCGAGGGTGGCGCTGCCTTTATCGAACAGCACGCCGTCGGCGAGAGTGAACACGACTTGCTTGACCGCGCCGACCTGGCGGTGTGTTGCGACGAGCACGTCGTTCGTTGAGGACGGCTTCGTGAGCGCTGGCTTCGCCGCTAGCGGTGCTGGCGTGGCTGTCTTGGTTGCGCTGATGGGGTACTGGGCGAGGTCGCTGTCGTAGAGGGCGAGGCGGCCACCGCAGCGTTGAAAGAACGCCGACCAGAATGCTTGGAGGCGACTGTTCGCCGTATCGGATAGCGAGCCATGGGCCGTGCGGCCGCCACCGACGATGTAGACGTTCCAACCGTGGCAGTCCGCGAGCACCCCGGCATGTGCGAGCACGTCGACGAGATGCTTGGCGGGTTGCGCGAGCACCGACGGGTTGGACAGGTTCACCGGTTGCGTCGCGTTCAAGGTGCTGCTCAGGATCACCACGTCGACGCGTGTCTTGGTCAGTCCGGTGACGTGGGCTGCGAGTGAGTGGATCGCGGCGAAGACGTCGAGGCTGCCCGCCGGCGATCTCGTGGTCATCGCGGTCGTCGTGGACGCGATGCCGTCGTGCTTGCATCGGTCCGCCTGCTTGCGCATGAGACTGTTCGGTCCCGGTGAGTCGAGTTGTGTGTTCACGGTCAAGGTCGTGGCGCTGTTGTCGGACCCGATCCCCGAAACGAGCAGGCGTGCGCCCATATGGGTGCCGGCGTCGACGACGCGTCGGATGGCGGCGCTGCGCACGCGTGTGATGTCGGGGTTCCGGTCGGCTGGTGTGATCGCGTCGAGTACGGCGATTACGGGCTTCGTCGTAATCGGGCTCTGCGGTGGCGCGAGGCATGCTGGTACTCCACCGTCCGAACTCGAGTGGGTTGTGTCAGCTGGCTGCGGCGGATCGCCGCACGCCGCGAGGCTCGTCAACGCGAGCGTCACGACGGCTGTAGCGCCGATCACTCTGAACGACTTGCGGTTGATGTGCATAGTGAGTTCCTTCCTCAAGGACGTGCTCTGTGGGGGAGTGGCGGCATGGCCGTTCCGGCCGCGTGCGCGACGATGTCGGCGATCTGCCACGCCATGCGTTGGGTGTGCAAGACGTCGAGGCGCGTGAATGACCCAAGGTCCAAAGCGCGCCAGGCAGATTCGAGGTCAGGCCCGCAACCGCCGCTGTGATCGACGAGCACGACATGCACGCACCCGGCCGGCAGCAACGCGATCTGCGCGGCCGTGTCGGTGCCGACGTCTTCAACGCCGTCGGTGATCGCGACCACGAGCTGGATCGAGCTGTGTGGCGCCGCCGTCAAGAGTTCGTGGGAGCGTGCAAGTGCAGCCGGGAAGTTGTTGCCACCCAACGACACCGACGGAATCTGCAACGCCCGATCGATTACGCGACGATTGCGGACCGGGGTCAGCGCGAACGACAACTCGGCCGGTGCGATCGAACCCCAATGCACCACACCGACGCGGCCGCCGCCTCCGCGCCGCATCAGATCGACGACACTGAGTGCAGCGGCGCGCCGAACTCCGGTCGGGTCGCCCCACGGCGCGTACATCGATCCGCTGTCATCCGTCGGCAGCACGATGCTGACCTTGCGCACATCGCTGTGCGCCCAGCCTCGGGGTGCGGCCAAACGAACCGGTTTGGCAACTACAACGCCACCTTGTGTCCGACGCTCGACGGCGACCGAGACGGTTTGGCCGGCGCGAACGGTGGCGTGGAGCTGTGCTCGCCCTGAAAGCAGGCCCCAGCGGTCGGGCGCGCCGCCGTTCATGACTCGGGCTCTGTCGGAGGTGCGTGGCGCGTCCGACGTCGCGCGTCGGCCTCGTCGAGGCGCTGCTGGACGCGCGCCATCGCCAGTGGTGCGTAGTTGCGCAGTGGCGAGGTCGACCCAGCGACGAGGTCGTTGACCGCGGCGACGAGCGGCGGCTCACCGGGCGCCGGGAGCCCGTTCGGGAACATCTCGGTCACGACTGGTTCGGGTTGCGCCAACATGGCACGGCGTGCATAGACGTGGCCCTTCCGGGCGGCGTCGTCGACGGTTGCCATGGTCCAGTCCCGGAACTGGCACAGCAATCCGTTCCGCTCGCGCAGCGTGGCGTTGAAGCCCGCCACGACGTCCGACAAGACGCCGCACGAACGGTGCAGTGCACGCTGGGCTCGGGTGAGGCGACCTCTCGCCGAGCGCCACTCGTCCTCGAACGGGTGCGCCACTGAAAACGACAAGACGAAACCTGCCGTTGCGACGCCGGCCTGAATCAACAGGAACGGGCCCGTCTGCGCCGCCACACCCGACAGCGCAAGAAACGCGGCGCGGACCTCGCTCAAACCCAAGAGCACCACGACAGCGCCCGACACTGCGAGAATGCCGAACGCCGCGACGATCCATGCCCACCGCCGCGGCACGGGCGCCCGTCCTTTCACATCGCCCTCGCTGCGACGACTCAACGTATGGGCGGCAGAACGCGCGAAGTGACCTGCCAGGCGCGTCAACATCAACATCGCAGCGACCACCGAACTCGACGCGAGCTGCAGCTCATTGAACGGCAACCAGCCCAAGGGCTTGTCACTGAGCCCGAAGATCTGGAACGCAGTCGCAGAAAAATAGAGGTCGCCGATCCCCAGGACAGCCAATGCCACGATCTCGCCGATCGTCCTCTGCCACCGTGTGTCGGGCACCGGAAGGCCGCCATCACCGCATTTCTGCTGAACGTGGTCAACGTCGTCCTCTGCGACCTCGCACTCGTCGATCCCGACGAAGACCTCGTGCTCGGCCAACGGCACCTCGCACACCAACGACTCCAACTTCCGTTCGAGCTCGGGCAACTCGCCGTGCAGCGTGTGCGACACCAGCCCGGCCGACACCGCAGCGCCGTCGTTGATCGCGTCGACCGCATGCAAATCACGGTTCGATTCGCTGCTGCCCCACGCGCTCGTAAACAGCTGTGCTGCCCCATCCTCCGACGCGAGCCGCTCGACCGCCTCGTCCTGGTAGGAGCCGGAAAGGTTCTGCGCAGTCGACACGGTGAGCGGCCGCCGGCCGACGTTCTCTCGACGTCTGCCGAATAGCGAGCGTCGATGGCTCATTGGTCTTCCCCCGCCACCGAAGACTGCGCGGCGCCATCTCGGGAGTCGGCCCGTGCATGCCAACCTGCTCGTCCGGTTGCGCCTACCGCATGCGGTTCCGCACGCCCCACGCGGGCTGATGGCACGCGCCCCTGCACGCGCTCCGATGACAAGCGCCTGCGGGGCATGCTTGTCGAGAGTTTCCGGTGTATCGGTGTGGTCGATGGCTCTCGCGGCGGTTGACACATGTCCGCAATCACAAGTCCGTCCTCGTTGAGTCAGGGGCCGTGAGCGATTCGCTCGACCCTTTTCGATAAACCGACGCCGGTGGCTCGGTCTTCGCATCGTGCCGTCCGGCAACGGTGTCCGGCGAGCGAATCGGACGCTGATTTGTCGGACGCGAAGCGCGGCGACCACGCTCGTGCTAATCGTGTCGTTGTGGATCGGCCCGGAGACAGCGGCCTAGGAGACTGCTGAGCAATCCTGCTCGGGGTGCTCGCGATCTGGGTGGGGTTCGTTCACACTGGGGGTGTGCAGGGTCAGTCTCGGATCGATCGTGAGTTCTTGGACGCGGCGGGGTTGTGCGCGCATCTGGTGCCGGAGGGCTCGGTGTACGCGTTCTTGGCTGAGCATCGCCGGCTGCTGTTCCCCGACGAGTTGTTCGAGGATCTGTTCCCGAACCGGCGGGGCCGGCCGTCGGTGCCGGGCGATGTGATCGCGGCGACGATGGTGTTGCAGTCGTTGGAGGGCTTGTCGGACCGTGAAGCGGTCCGACAGTTGGAGACGAACATCGCCTGGAAAGCTGCGTGCGGGCTGGCGCTGACGGATGAGGCGTTCCATTCGACGGTGCTGGTGTTGTGGCGCAACAAGCTGCGTGCGAGCGATCGGCCGGAGCGGATCTTCGACGCGGTCCGCCAGGTGATCACCGAGACGGGCGTGATCGCCGCGAAGCATCGCCGGGCGCTCGACAGCACCGTGTTGGACGATGCGGTGGCGCGGCAGGACACGATCACGATGCTCGTCGCGCAGATCCGCAAGGTCCGCCGCCTCATCCCTGAGCTCGCCAGGGTGTGGGTGCGTGAACACAATCTCGAGGGTGGCCGCCCGCGGTGTGATTGGGACGACCCGACCGACCGCGAGCGGCTCATCAGCGAGCTGGTTGATGATGCGAACGAACTGGTCTGGGCAGCCGAAGACCTTGATCTCGACGAGACCCAGGCCGACGCGATCGCCTTGTTGGCCCTGGTGGCGGGTCAAGACGTCGAGCCCGGCGACCGGCCCGGACAGTGGCGCATCGCCCGGCGCACCGCCGAAGACCGGGTGATCTCGACCGTCGATCCCGAGGCCCGCCACGCGCACAAGACCCGCCAGAGCTATCGGGATGGTTACAAAGCGCATGTCGCCGCGGAACCCACCACGGGGCTGATCACCAACTGTGATCTCACCGCCGGCAACATGCCCGACGCTGCCGCTGCGCCGGGCCTGATCGCCGACGAAGACAACGACATCGAGGTCCTCGGCGACAGTGCCTATGGGACGGGCACCTTCCGCGCCCACCTCGACGAGCGTGACATCGAGGCGACGATCAAACCGCCGCCGCTCCGTCCCGCCATCGAGGGCGGCTACACGCTCGACGACTTCACCATCGACCGCAAGGCGAACACGATCACCTGCCCCGAAGGCATCACCGTCACGCTCACCACCAAAGGACGCGCTCGTTTCGGTGCGCACTGCGCGGCCTGTCCGGTCCGAGCCCAGTGCACCAACGCGAAGGCCGGTCGTGTGATCGTGCTCCACGAACATCACGACCTACTCGCCGCAGCACGGAGACACGCGACGACCGAGGAGTTCGACGAGACCTATCGCCAGCATCGGCCGATGATTGAACGCACCCTCGCCTGGCTCACCCGCAAAGGCCACCGAAGGCTGCGTTACCGCGGCGTCGAACGTAACCAGCTCGGCTGGTCGCATCGCTGCGCCGCGATCAACCTGCAACGCCTCACCACGCTCGGCGTCGACCACGACGGCCGCTGGATGATCACACCCACAAGCTGACGCGCCGCCTATCTTCTTGCGCCGGGTCGGGGCAAACAATCGCATGCCACGCCAGTGACGTGGGGGGCACCGGCAGCTCTCAAGGACTCGTGCCGTGGGGAGCATCCGCGAACGTTCGCCCCGACCCACCCGACCAAGCGTCGTTGCTCAGCAGTCTCCTAGTCGCTACTGGTCGCGGCGAGCAGCGATGACCGATGACACGCGACCGCTGCGTACGTCGGCGTTCGAGGTCAACATGGCCTTGTTGCGGGATCTAAGGACGCAAGTCGGGCCGTCTTTTCGCGCATTGGCGCTACGGACGGGTCTTGCGAAGAGCACGATCGAGGGCTGGCTGACGAAGGGCATCATTCCAACCGAGATCGATGGGCTGAAGGCGGTCTGCGACGCGATCCTCGAACGTGCTGGACGTGTCCGCGGCGAGGGGCTCACGCCCGGCGTCGTAGACGAGTTGCGGCAGATCGACTGGACGGCTGCTCACCTCGCCGTACAGCGTGCCCGCGCCCCGGGTCGAAGCGAACGCGCTCAGATCGGACCTGCGCGTAAGGCTCTTGCCATTGCGGACTCGGCTCGTCTCGTAGCGGCGGCCGCCGACCGCCCTCGCGCGCTGAGCACATTTACGGCAAAGCACCTTGGAGTCCATCCGGCGATTCGCGGTGCATCGTGGCGCGGCGCACAGTCAGCGTTCGTCCTGCCGAACTACTTCGACCGGCCGCACGACCGTCTGCTTCGAGAGCGCCTTCACAGGGTCTCTGCTGGCGCTTCGATCGAACTTGTAGTACTACGCGGGGCTTCCTGCACCGGTAAGACACGTACCGCCTATGAGGCAGTTCGATCGTGTCTGGCCGACTGGCAGCTGGTGCATCCGAAGACGGGCGCTTCTTTACTCTCGTTGCTGAGCGTCGAACCAATCGGTCCGCGCCTCGTTGTCTGGCTCGACGATGTTCACAACTTGCTCATGGGTTTGGACGGTGAAGAAGTGGCCGCCGGACTCCGGCGTTACCTAGAACGGCCGGGTCCTGGCGTCGTCGTTGCCACCATCTGGCCGGAGCACTATGAAAGGTTCGCTTCGGGACGGGCTCACGCTCAGGCCGACGCGTTGCTGCGCCTCGCCGAGCCGATCTCAATACCGGATTCGTTCGACGACGAGGAGCTCGCGGCGGTCCGCGAGCGGATGAGGACGGACGCATCGTTGACTACGGCACTGCGCTCGACGCGCGGATCGGGAGCGATTTGTCAGACACTTGCGGCCGGCCCCGATCTGCTCGACCGGTGGTTGCATGCACCGGATCCATACGGCAAGGCGCTCATCACCGCTGCGATCGACGCGCGCCGGCTCGGCGTTCAATCGCCGATTCCGAACGCAGCTCTCCGCGACGCGATACCGGGCTACCTCACGGCCGAACAGCGGGCGCAAGCGCCGTCGGATTGGGAAGATGCCGCCTGGGCGTACGCGACACAGAGCATTAGGCGAGTCACCGCCGCGCTCAAAGCTGTTCCTCGTCCTGACGACGTCGGCCCCCTACCCGGCGTAGTTGATGTCGCCGATTACCTCGAGGAACGCGGGCGAGTCGCGCGCGAGACGGCACTTCCGCCTGAATCACTCTGGGAAGCGTTGTCGATCCACATCAGCGACGGGCATGATCTCTATCAGCTAGCGAGCAGTGCGGAACGTCAACGGTATCTGAGGCTCGCGGCGGCGCTCTACGAACGTGCTGTTCAAGCTGGTGAGGCGCGCGCGATGCACTCTTTGGCAGGCCTCTTGCGTCAGGCCGGTAAGGAAGCAGACGCGATTCAGTGGCTGCGGCGCGGCGCCGACCTCGGTTCGACGATCGCGATTCAAGACCTCGAATCGAGCTTGGCCAAGCAAGGGGACACGCACACGACGTTGGAGCTCTGGCGGGGTCCGGCAGAAGCAGGAGACACCTTTGCGATCGGACGTCTTGCCCGCAGACTCGAACGAGTTGGCGAGTTCGATGAGGCGCTCTCTTGGTGGAGGCGCGGCAGCGAGCGCGGAGACATGCACTGCCTCAGGTCGCTTGCCGCGATGCCTGACGAGCCGCGGTCAACCCGACGAGGCCGAACAGATATGGAAACAGCTTGTCTCCCGTGGCGACGGCATTGCGCTGTGGGAGCTGATCG
The DNA here is from genome assembly GCA_963716525.1 of uncultured Actinomycetes bacterium. GTDB lineage: Bacteria > Actinomycetota > Acidimicrobiia > IMCC26256 > PALSA-610 > JBBREP01. The sequence continues at coordinate 3,724,265 of OY970315.1, read as the reverse complement.
GACTACTTCGCGCGCACGAGCGCGCCGCTGAAGTTCGGGAGTGGTGGGTACGCGGTGTCGAAAACGGGGCGCCGCCACGCCCTGTCATCTCGGCCGGAGGGAGCGTGCACTTTCGGGACTTTGCCGGCATCCCGACGTGGGATTGGCTTCACGACATGGCCAAGGCTGGCAACACGCGGGCGATGATTCGTATCGCTGCTTGGCTGATGCCCGATGACGACGACGACTTCGACGACGATGCCGAGATCGACGAAGAACGCCTCGCCGCCGCCCGCTCCTCCTTGAAGTCCGCAGTCGAGGCCGGGCATAAGGACGCGCTGATGGCACTGAGGCGGCTCCCGGCAACCGTCGGCGAGCTCGAAGCGTCCGCGTCAGGAGGCGACTCAGTTGCCAAAGTACGGCTAGCGAATCGCATTAGAAGTCGGGATTCGCCTCGAGCCGAACAGCTACTCAGATCGGCGGCCGTGGATGGCGACGAGTGGGCGGTCTCCTCGCTGATCGCGCTTCTCAAAGTACAAGCTCGTCCGGTGGCGAAAGACGATCTGATTCGCACACTCGTATCGTCGGGCGTCGAAACGGCGATCGCAGCGACTCCGCGGGACTTCGACGAGCGCGGCTATGACTCCGAAGCGGAATTCCATTATCGGGCAGCGATCAGGGTCGACGATGGCGATGGTGAGAACTCGTTGGCGCTCGCCGATTTCCTAGTCCGAGCGAAGCGCTACGGGGAGGCCGAGCCCCTTCTACGCTGGCTTCTCCAGATCAACTCGTCTTTCGACGGAGTCGAGCGACATGCCGAAGCGCTCCTGCTTGAGACCCTCATTGCGACAGGTCGTGCCGCCGAGGCGGAACGACTCGCGACATTCGGAATGGAACCTGGTGGACGCACCGCTGGACCTTGGTAGCCCATGTGGCCAGCGACGGCGCGTCGCCAATCCTTTCTGCCATCGACCGCGGCGCCGGGACGCGGCGGCTGATTGGAGGGATCGCGGTTGTTGCGCAGGACGAGCAGGCGGATCGCGAGGCGGACAAGACCGTAGAGGTTGTGCTTGCGACGCTCAGATCAGGACGACCGAGCGAACGCGGAACAACCAGGTCAACACGCACGGCCGAGTTCCGGCACCCACACGTTGCGTAGCCGCGGCACGTGATCGGGTCGAACGCGGTGTCCTGGGTGGTCGCGGCCAGCAATATAGAGGGGGCGTCGAGGCCGTTGCCGAACCGCGCCAATCGTGCTCGCGGTTAAACGGGTCATCGAGCCGGCGGTGGTTGCAGTTGTTCGTCGGGAACGTCGGGCAGGTCGAGTTCGGGTGCTCACACCGCGGTGCGCCATGCGGGCGTGGACCTGAGTCTACGCTCCGAGGTGGGGCTGCGGCTGCAGTTGTTGGACCAGTCGTTGCTTCGAGCTGTGCAGTTATCGTAAGAGTAGTCGGGATCAGTGAAAACCAGCGCCCTACACATCGTGTTGAGTTGCACCAACCGGAAGCGGACAGGTGCGACGCTCTACCCTCGCCTTCGCGACGTGGTCGCCGACGACGTCGAGCGTCGCGCGGCTGCGTGGATCGACAGAATCGCGGACGCACAGCCAGCTACGGCGGCTCGCGATCTCTACGCTGGTGAGTACTGGCGGGTCGGGCTCGACCTCGTGGCGACCGCAGGCCGCGACTTCCCAACGTCGACTTGGGTCCTCTCCGCCGGACTCGGCCTAATCAACGTGAACGACCGAGTGCCGGGGTATGGCGCGACTATGGCGAGGGGCCACGAAGATTCTGTCGTCGCGGTGACCGATTCGAGGTCGCCAGGTGACGTCCGTCGTCGCTGGTGGTCGGCGCTCGCCTCGTGGCAAGGCCCAGCCGGGTCTATGCGACCGCGGCGGATCTCCGACCTCGCTGCGGACCAGTCGGCAACCATCGTCGTTTGTGCTGGTCCCGACTACCTCGCCGCGATTACACCCGAACTCCAGGATGCGCTGAGTGTCCTCGGTCGCGAACGCCTCGTCGTGTTCGGCTCCGGCGCACCCGAGGCTGGACTCGAGTCGGCGTGGGTGCGGGTGCCGGGCCAACTGCGACTCCGCTTCGGTGGATCGATGGCTTCGACCGGCATTCGCGCCGCATCGGCGTTCATCCACGACACCGCGAGGTCCGGCGTGCTCGATGGCGAGCACGCGCGCCAGCTCGTCGCTTCGTGGTCCGCTGCGACGCTGCCGCTGCCTCGGTTCGACCGTAAGCGGCTCTCCGACCGAGAGATCGAACTGTGGGTCACGTCCGACCTGAAAGCCCACGAAGGCTCGGTCAACAAGTCGATCTCCCTGCGGCGCTTGCGAGATGAGGGCTTCGCGTGCGAGCAGTCGCGCTTCGGCCGTATACATAGCCGGGTATCCGGAGCACATCCGTGAAGGTTCTACGACGCCGAGCACTGTGTATCGAGCAGACGAAGTCGGGACCGCTCTATCTATTGACTTTGCGAGCGGACGAGATCTTCGAGGTGGCAGAGGTCGCACGGATCAACCGCTCTCGGTCCAACGATCTGATCGGCTACCAACGCGCAGAGGTCCGCCAGCACGTCTGTGACATCCTCGATTACCTCAACGGCGACACAGTCTTATTTCCGAACGCATTGATACTCGCATTGAGCCCCAACGTGCGGTTCAGGCGCAGCCGTGGCCCGGACAACGACGATGGCTTGGCCAAAGCCGGTATCCTTGAGATTCCGATCCCGTCGACCGACGGCCCGAAGCCGGCGTGGATCGTTGACGGGCAGCAGCGCGCACTGGCGCTCTCTCGGGCGGAGCGGCGCGACCTCCCGGTACCCATTAGCGCCTTCGTCGCAGAGACGGTTAGCCAGCAGCGTGACCAGTTCCTCCGCATCAACAACGCCAAGCCCTTGCCACGCGGCCTCGTCGCGGAACTTCTCCCCGAGGTGTCGATACCGCTGCCTCGGACGCTCGCTGCCAAGCAGGTGCCATCGGAGATCTGCGGGCTATTGAATACGGAGACCGACTCTCCGTTCTGCGGGCTAATCCGACGGGCGTCGACGCAACGCGGTTCGGGCGCGGTCATCACGGACACGAGCATCATCGAGATGCTCCGCGAGAGCATTAACTCACCCGCCGGCTGTTTGTTTCCGTACCGGAACCTCGCGACGGGGGAGACGGACTTCGAGTCGATCTGGCGACTCGTTGTCGTTTACTGGTGCGGCGTCCGGGACACGTTTCCGGAGGCATGGGGACGGCCGCCCGAGCAGAGCCGCCTGATGCACGGCGTCGGTATTCGAGCGATGGGACGCCTGATGGACAAGGTCATGGGGGCGGTTCGTCCAACCGATCCGAGCGCCGCTGAGCACGTGAAGGCGTCGATGGCGACGATCGCTCCGCACTGTCGCTGGACGAGCGGATGCTGGGACGAGTTGTCGCTCCGGTGGAACGACGTTGAGAACACGAGCCGCAACCAGCGTCTCCTGGCGAACCTACTGATCCGCCTCTACTTCGGCGCGGAGGATCGATGAGGTTCTTCTTTCCCGACAGCCAGGACCAGGTCGATCCGAGCTTCGACTTCGTCACGGAGCAGCGGTCAATCCACCGAGTACGACAGCGCGATGACCGCTATGCGCACGAACTGATCGCCCCCGTTCCATACGACGGTCTTCTCGTCTCGAAGCCGATCGTTGACGGTTTGCCAGGGGCGAGCGGCAAGTACACGGGTGCACAGCGAAACCGCCTCTACCGAGAAGGTGCGCACCGGTTCTTCCGACTGACGAACGACGAGCCGGCGCTGCAGGTGATGGGCGACTGCGGCGCGTTCACCTACGTCCGCGAGCACAAACCGCTTTACAGCGTGGACGAGGTCATCGACTTCTACGAAGGGTGTCGGTTCGATATCGGCGTCGCTGTTGACCACGTCGTGTTTGGCTATGACGCGGCTCTTGACGATGCGGCGGCGGCGGACGTTCCTGCGGACTGGCGCTTCCGGCAAGAACTCACTGTGGAGCTCGCCTCGGAATTTCTCGCCGCGCATCGCCAAAGAAAATGCGCGTTCGAGCCTGTCGCCGTCGCACACGGTTGGAGTCCGAAGTCGTATGCAGAGTCTGTACGTCAACTACAGGCGATCGGTTACAAGCGCATCGCGATGGGTGGGATGGTGCCGTTGAGGACGCCCGACATCCTCGAGAGCCTGAAGGCTGTGCGTCGGGTGTTGCGATTACGAAGCGAGCTGCACCTGCTGGGCATCACGCGCACCGCCTTCGTCCAGCAGTTCGCCCGCTACGGCGTTACGAGCTTTGACAGCACATCGCCGTTCCGTCAGTCGTTCAAGGACGACAAGGACAACTACTACTCGCTCGATCGAACCTACGTGGCACTTCGCGTTCCGCAAGTTGACGGGAACACGAAGTTCCGGGCGCGTGTAACCGCGGGCGCAGTCGATCAGCGCACCGCTCGCCGGCTTGAACGAAAGTGTCTGCAGATGCTGCGTCGATTCGATGTCGACGGCTGCGATGCCGGGCCAGTGGCAGATGTCGTCGCCAGTTACAACCAGTTGCTCGGCGACACCAAGGACCGAAGCTACGAGTACACGGAGACGCTTGAAGCGAGACCATGGAAGACGTGCACCTGCACGATCTGCAAGGAGATCGGAGTCGAGGTCATCATCTTCCGAGGCGCCGACCGCAACCGCCGTCGTGGCTTCCACAACCTGTCCGTCTTCGCGCAGCGGCTGAGTCGCGAGCTCAACGCTGCCTCGGCCACTTCGAACGGAGCGCGCCGTGGCTAGGAAGAAGCAATACGAGCTCCGACTGCCCGCGCTGGAGATCCGTCAGGGACGGAAGCGTCGTTTATATACCTTCGCAGTCGATGGGAAGCAGTTGCCCCTCTTCACGACCGTGAGCCGCGTTCGACGCGATGAGCGACGGATCGCGGGCTACCAGCGCCCGGAGGTCCTTGCCCATGTGCGGGCGATCCGCTCCTATATCGAGTCTTCTGATGCGCTGGTCCCGAACGCCATTGTCGTTGCATTCGACACCAGGGTCCGTTTTGAGCCGGCCGACGCAAGCTTCGACGTTGGCTACGTGACGCCCGGCGTGTTGGTGATCCCGATCGACAACGATCTTCCCGAGGAGCGCAAACCTGGATGGATCGTCGACGGACAGCAACGTTGTGCGGCGGTTCGGGAGGCCGACGTCAAGAGCTTCCCGCTCTGTGTCACGGCGTTCATCACCCGTAGCGAGGGCGAACAGCGCGCTCAGTTCATCTTGGTCAATTCCACGAAGCCGCTACCGAAGGGTCTCATCTACGAGTTGCTTCCCTCGACGGAGGGGCTCCTGCCGCCGGCGCTGATGCGCAAGCGCTTTCCAACGTTCCTGATCGAGCGTCTGAACTACGACGAAGACTCACCGTTCCGCGGGATGATCCATACCCCGACCACCCCGGATGGCGTCGTCAAGGACAACTCCATCCTGCGGATGCTCGAGAACAGCCTCAGTGACGGCTGCCTCTATCACTTCCGCGACGCCGATACGGGCACGGGCGACATCGAGGAAATGCTGCTCATATTGAAGCCCTTCTGGCGTGCGGTAAAGAAAGTCTTCGAAGCTGCTTGGGACCAGCCTCCGCGTCGTTCCCGCCTGATGCATGGCGTCGGCATCGCAAGCGTCGGCTATCTCATGGACACCATCACGGATGAGTACATCGCCCGTGGGACACTGCCCGACGAGAGCGACTACATCGCGGAACTTGATCCGCTGCGGGAACTTTGCGCTTGGACATCTGGATATTGGCAACTCGGCCGCGACTCGCTCCGACGGTGGAACGAGCTGCAGAACACCCCCAAGGACATCCAACTGCTGACCGGCCACCTGCTTCGTGAGTACAAGCGCGTCTCAGGCAAAGCGAAGCGTCGGGGCTAGCCGATGCCAATCCAAACGACCGGAATCAGCCATACGGACGATGAGCTCGACGAGCTTGCCCCCTCGCCGTACCGCACCAATGGCGAGAGGTTGCTCTGGTTCCTGCGGCGGACGGTGCTTGCCGACCTGCACGCGGAGGATCTGGTCCGACGGCTCGCAGTCTGCTCGGCCGCTGTGGAACGAGAGCATTACTTCGCGACAGCGTTGCAGGACATCGTCGGCTTCAACGCGGTGTCGAGACTCGTCGTCTCGGCTCGATGGGCACTCCGACGTCTCGATGGGGTCGCGCTTATCGAGAACTACGTGCGTAGTGCTGTCATAAACGAACTGCTCATCGACTACGGGGAGATCACGCCCGTCTTCCACTACGTGATGGCCGCAGCGGAGGCGTCCGTCATCGGAGTGTCCATCGGGCTGCGGAGAGAGATTTACGAGGTGCACGGGCTCTTCTGCTACTCATGCGGCGTTCAAATTGATCGGCATAGCAGCAACGATAAGAATTCAGCGACAGTCGAACACCTCTGGCCCCAGTCGCTGGGAGGCGACTCCGACTTTCGGAACCTCCTTCCCGCATGCATGGCATGTAATAGCAACCGGAACGAACACGCCGACTGGCCAGCATTTTGGTTCCAGAGCTGTTTCCTTGCACCGCGACCCTCTGAGGAGGCGATCGAGCGTGCAGTGAGCCATCGGACGCGGGTCGTGTTGCAGTTCTTTCGGGCCCACCTCGCGGCTATCGACACCGGAATGTCTCTGAAGCGATCTCTCTTGGTGGCAGGTCCTCTCCCGGCGCCTGATGTGAGCGAGCGAGACTTCGCCACTGATTTCTTCGCGATTGTCGCGTACGAGGAGAAGGTCCAACTGTGATCGGAGGCCAACTGTGACGTACACGTATCCGGCGCTGGCCGTTGCGCAACGATCAAGCGGCGGCGCGCCACGACTCCTGCTATTTTCCGCCCCAGCAGGCGACATCGCGAAATGGGCGAACGTCGAGCGCCTCACCGTCACGGGCGAGGGGGTGCAACGACGTCGGAATGAGGCGAAGGTCCGAGCAATCACGCGGTTCCTCGAAGCGGACGACCGCAACACGCTCCCCTCAGCGCTAACGATCGCGCTTTCCGACGTGGTCGTCACTGAGCCCGCCAACGGCGGCTACGGAACGGTCACGATCCCGGGCCTCGACGACGGTGGGCAAGGCCTTGTAATCGACGGTCAGCACCGTCTTTACGGCGCGCAGGCGTACGACCCCGACCTCCCGCTGAACGTGGTCGCGATCCTTGATCCGAGCGACCTCGAGATCGCCTTCCAGTTCCTTGTCATCAATAACAAGGCGAGCAAGGTTCCAACCGACCACATACGATTGCTCGCGATCACCATCGACGATCAGGAGTTGTCCGAGCGTTTACAGACTGCGCGGATGAGCCTGAGCAAGAGCGCAACGCTCATCGGCATCGTCGACTCTGAGGAGGACTCGCCGTTCTTCCATTCGATCATTTGGCCGGTCGAGCAGACCGCGTCAGGGGAGCGACTCGATCTGGTGCGCCCAGCGGCCATCGAGTTGGCGCTGGCCACGATCAGCCAGAAGGAGCTCGTGGGCCTCGACAACGAGGACGCCCTAATCGCCTTTTTCTTTGCTCTATGGGGGGCGGTCCGGTCGGTGTGGCCGGACTTGTGGGTTCCGGAGTCGCGTCTCCTCGGAAAGGCCGGCCTCGTCGCCATGACACAGTTCCTTCTCGAGGATCTCACTCCGCTCGTGGACCGCGACCGGCTGGATGCCGCGAACCCCGATGAGGTACTCGACGAGGCAACCGACATCCTCGGAGATCTCGAGCCGGATTTCTGGGCTTCAGACTGGACGATGGCGAGTCTCGACACCTCCGCGGGTCGACAACTCATTGTCGAGGGCCTCCAGAAGGTTCGCCGCAACCGGCGGAAGGGCGAGGCGTGGTTTGCGGGTATCTCTCTGGTCAGCGGCTCAACCGAAGACGGTGAGTAGATGGATGCTGCACGCGTTCGTGTGGCGTTGCCGTCATGTGCTCGCAGGATCCGCCACCGACGAGCACGTTGCTCCTATCGTGCGCGCATGGCGAAGCCGACCTCCACGAGCAGGCGAGTGTCCACGGCTGTGAGGCTCCCCGCAGATCTCCACACCGAACTCCAGCGGCAGGCCAACGAGCGCGATGTCTCTGTGAACTTCCTGGTCACACGCGCAGTTGATAACTACTTGCGCGAACTGGGTCCGGCGGACCCCCTCGCTTCGCACACTAGAGATGAGAGACAGGGAGTCGACGCATGACGAAACCAGCAGTCGTGTTGCTCAGCGGTGGCCTCGATTCCGCGACCGTGACCGCCGTTGCCCACCGCGACGGTTTCGAGACGTTCGCACTCAGCTTCAGCTACGGGCAGCGCCACTCGGCCGAACTTGATGCAGCACGGACCGTCGCGGCTGTCCAGGGAGTTACGGACCACAAGATCATTCCGATCGACCTCCGCTCGTTCGGTGGATCGGCTCTTACGGACGACATCGCGGTGCCCAAGGACCGCGATGCCGCTGAGATGAGCGAGGGCATTCCGGTGACGTATGTGCCGGCGCGAAACACGATCTTCCTGTCCTTCGCGCTCGCGTGGGCTGAGGTACTCCGCTCGTCCGACATCTACATCGGAGTAAACGCGCTCGACTACTCCGGCTACCCAGATTGTAGGCCCGAGTACATTCAAGCGTTCCAGGTCATGGCGAGACTCGCGACTAAAGCAGGCGTCGAAGGCACCACGGAACTCCAGATCCACGCCCCCCTGGTTGCCCTGACTAAAGCCGAGATCATCACGCTCGGAACAGAGCTGGGCGTTGACTACGCGCACACGGTCAGCTGCTACGACGCAGATGCCTTCGGCGCAGCGTGTGCGCATTGCGACTCTTGCCTTCTACGTCAAAAAGGCTTCGCGGAGGCCGGTATCGCAGATCCCACGCGTTACCAAGCTGCGTCCGGCGCGGTATGACATACCTGGTGAAGGAAGTCTTCTTCACACTCCAGGGTGAAGGATTCAACGTGGGAACTCCTGCAGTGTTCTGTCGGTTCACGGGATGCAACCTCTGGACTGGACGTGAAGAGCATCGCTCGATCGCGATCTGTCAGTTCTGCGACACGGATTTCGTAGGAACCGACGGCGTCGGCGGCGGCAAGTTCGACTCCGCGGCCGCGCTTGCGGACGCGGTAGCGCGCGCTTGGGCCTCGAGCGGCGCCGGCCAGCGGCTCGTTGTGTGCACAGGTGGCGAACCCCTGTTGCAACTCGACGAAGTCCTCGTAGACGCCCTTCACGACCGCGGGTTCCGAGTCGCCATCGAGACCAATGGAACTTGCGAGGCATCCGCAGGCATCGACTGGATCTGCGTTAGCCCGAAGGCGGGCTCCGATCTGATACTGACGTCCGGCGACGAATTGAAGGTCATCTATCCCCAACCCGGTCTCGATCCAGCCGACGTCGCTGGGCTCGATTTTGATCATCGTTTCTTGCAGCCGATGGACGGCCCGGACCGGGAGAAGAACACGAGCCTGGCCGTCGCGTACTGCCTCGAGCACCCGGTTTGGCGACTCAGCCTGCAAACGCACAAGTACTTGGGGATCTCGTAGTGGAGGTGTTCAAGGAGTTCACGTTCGAGGCAGCGCACAGGCTTCCCAACGTTCCGCAAGACCACAAGTGCGCTCGTCTTCATGGGCACTCGTACAGAGTTGCGGTCCACGTCGAAGGTGACGTCGATGACGAAGCGGGCTGGGTGATGGACTTCGCCGACATCACGTGCGCGATGAAGCCCGTATTGGCGCAACTCGATCACTACTACCTGAACGAGATCGCCGGCCTTGCGAACCCGACGAGCGAAGTCGTCGCCCGATGGATCTGGGACTCTCTGAGCCACACGCTGCCCGGGCTCAGTCAGATCGTCGTGCGCGAGACCTGCACGTCGGGTTGCGCGTACCGAGGCGAGGTCTGACGAGCCCATGCGAACGCCGATTTCCCGGCGTCTGATTCGTTTCAGCAGATCGCCCTCGACGCGCTGTCGGCATCTGTGGTCTGATCCGAGATATCCCGTCGTGGCGCTCGATCGCGTGCGCTCGAACCAAGAGACCGATTGGATCGGGACGATGGCTACGGGCCTCGCAGCGAGGCGTGCACCTGAACAACCGGTTCCTTGAAGTGGTCTCGGCGCTAGACGGCCGCGTCGCCGTGATACCAGGCAAGGAGCGCTCGCACGAGAGCGGTCGCACCTCGGCCGTGGACGAAGACGAGACGACTGTGGTCGATGGCGGCGGTCTCAATAGCCTGCGTCGCCGCGTGCTTTGCATGGCTGGTTTGCACGAGCATCACATCAGACGCCCGCACTAGGGCCGTAAGCGAATCGTTGCTCGCGTGGGCAGCCGAGGCCTTTATCTTGACGTCCGGCCATATGTCTTTGATCCATTTGGACGCGACCTTCGCGACACCTTCTCGGAGTGAGTAGATGCCGACCGAGAGAAACGGCCGTACGACGTCCGCATCGTTCCCAAGCGCAGGAGCCGTCGTCGGGATTGCCAAATCGAGGCCGGCGTCCGCGAAGACGTAGCGCAGCAGGGCTGCGTGGGATGCTTCGACCCGCTCACTCCACGACTTCGCTACGCCCAACGACTCTGCAAACAGCGCATCGCGACGCGACAAGTCTTGGCTCGTGAACAAGAGCAGGAGGTCCAGGGATTGTGCAAGCCACGGGGCATCCCGCGGCCCGAGCAGCCGCAACTGGCGCGACAACGCATCCACGATCTCGACATACTCCTTCGAGGAGCACCCAGCAGCGAGGGATTCATCGAGCAATACAAGTGACGCTTGTCGCACGATTTTTCCGGGCTCGCTTGAAAGGAGGATGTCGAAGATCGTTGTCGCGAGCGAGACGCTCGACGGCAACAGCCCGTCACGGACGAGCCAGTCGATGAACACTGGGAGCCCGTTGCGCACGCGCCCTCGGCGGTTGTCGTTAAGCCTCGATCCACCGGCCGGGTCGGCGTCTGGTGGTGGGTATCCAACAGAAAGGCCTCTCGAACAAGGACAATCGCGGTGTCTGACGCCGTGAAGGTCACAAGTCCGGGAGGCACTTTCAGTGGCAGCAGTATCGCACAGGATCGACCGTGTCGCGGTGAGCTTCGATGATCCGTCGTTGGTCGCGAATGCTGGCCTGTTGGTGCCGGCGACGGTGATCGACCGGCTCGGTATCGAGCCGCTGGTGAACGACACGGTGGATCTGGCCGGCCGGGTCGGCGGGTCGCGGCCTGGCCGCAAGCTGTGCACGCTGATCGCGGCGATCCTGGCCGGCGGTTCGCATATCGATCACGCCAACATGCTGCGCGCGGGCGCGACGCAGCGGGTGTTGGGGTTCCGGGTGATGGCTCCCTCGACGCTGGGCACGTTCTTGCGGGCGTTCACGTTCGGGCATCTCCGCCAACTCGACAAGGTTTCCGCGGAAACGTTGCGTCGGGCATGGTCGGCGGGCGCGGGGCCCGGCGACAACGAGCTGGTGATCGATCTCGACTCGACGATCTGCGAGGTGCACGGCGACCACAAGCAGGGCGCCGCCTATGGCTACACGCGCCAGCTCGGCCTGCACCCGCTCCTCGCGGTGCGTGCCGACACCGGCGAACTGTTGCACTGGCGGCTGCGCAAAGGTTCGTCGCAGCGCGGCCATCGTCGTTTCACTCAGGAACTGATCGCCCGGGTCCGTCGCTCCGGCGCGACCGGCGCGCTGACGCTGCGGGCCGACAGCGGGTTCTGGTCCTGGGAGCTCGTCGACACGTTGGACCACCTCGGGGTTGGCTGGTCGATCACCGTCGCGCAACAGGCCGGTATTCGAAGGGCGATCGCCGCGATCGACGAAGCGGCGTGGACGCCGATCGACTACACCATCGGCGGCCACGCCGAAGTCGCCGAGACCATGTACACGACCGGCCGCGCCGACAAGCAGCGGACCGTGCGGCTGATCGTGCGCCGCACTCGCCTGGTCGGCCCGCAAGCCGAACTGTGGCCGAACTGGCGCCACCATGCGTTCATCACCAGCGACCGTGAGCGCAGCACAGTCGACGCTGACGAGTTCCACCGTCACCATGCCGTAGTCGAACTCGCGATCCGCGACCTCAAAGAAGGCTCCGGGCTCGAGCACATGCCGTCCGGTCACTTCGCCGCCAATGGCGCCTGGCTGACCTGCGCCGCGCTGGCGCACAACCTCATCCGCTGGACCACGATCCTCGGCGGCACCCGCACCAACGAGACACTCACCGTCGCGCGCACTGTCCGCACCCGCCTCATCGCCATCGCCGGCCGCGTCGTGAACCGCTCGGGACGCACCATCCTGCGCCTGCCATCCGGCTGGCCATGGGCCAACAGCTTCGAGCGCGCGCTCGAACGAACACGCCAGCTCCCCGCAGCTGCATAACCGACCCCGCGCCGACCCTCCCACGGCACAGCCCTACCCGAAACGCGCTGCCGCGGCAGCACGCGTGCACCGAACACCACGCAGCGCACTCACCCGATGCTCCACGCGACCCACACCCACGCCGCCGCGCCGAGTACTCATCGCCACCAATGAATCGGTGGATCGAGGTTAAGTGCATCGAGCAGTTCCTCGGCCAGGGCCGCGCTATCTCGTTCGATGTCCTCCGGCGCGCGCGGCCACTGCCTCGCCCAGTCCACTAGGAGGTCGGGGCGGTCATTCCAGTCGCCGCCAAGCCAGTCCAACCAGCCGACGGGTACCTTCGCGTCCGAGGTTCGGCCCAGAAGCTGGTCGTAAAACGAGCGTTCTACAGCTGCTTCCAGCACGAGTTCGCGTTCCTGCTCCGAAAGCCGTTCAAGGAGAGCAAGCGCACGAACGGCTGACTTGCCGTCGCCAAGGTTGACCGCTGCCGCGAGCGCGACCGAGACGGACTCGCGCACAGGTAGTGCCTCGGCGGCAAGAAGCGCGGCCCCATAGTCACCTTGGTGGTACAAGCCAAGGGCACTCGTTGACCGCTCCGGCCCTCTTGGTGACCCTACGAGCAGGGCAGACGCCGCGCTGACAACCCGATCATCCGGAAACCGTTGGGAGATCTCGTCCAGCAGCGGTTGGCGTGGCGTCTCGGCTAGAAGCTCGCTTAGAACCAGGCAACGCGCCGTCGCAGCCGTTGTAACCTGGCTGCGATGAGTCACGAGGCCAGGCCAGGCCTCCTCGAGTGCGATGGCGATCCCTGTCCAATCCGCGCTATGTCCATCGCCACTGAGCCCGGGCTCGATTATGAGCGCATCCGCTGCCTCAGCGACCCGCTCGGTCACCGCCGGAGGCCGAGCTAGCAGCGAGATTGTCCGGAGCGCTGGGTCGTCTCGCAACTCTTGAGCCGTGCCCATCGCGCTGAGGAGCTCAACGCGCAGGAACCGGAGGTTGGTCGAACTCAAGAGCGACCGAGACTTCATCTCGTCGAGTGCGGCCTCAGCTAACGAGCGATCGACGGCAAGAATGCTCTCGTAGAACTGGCGCAAGACGCGGCCGACGGGTCTCGGTGCATCGAGGCCCCGTTCGGGCGCGAGCGTCCAGACGTCCGTGAGAGACGCGACGTTGCTGCGGGCGTCGGCTTGCCAACCATCGGTGATGTCGACTCGCAGCACGGTGCCAGAGGGAATCAGCAGCCGTGCTGCTTGGTCGACCGGATCCGTTGCGTTATCGACGTTGGCCGTCCGGGCGGAAAGGGGCGGTCCAAGCCAGCATCGGAACTCCTCGCGAAGGAGACGCGCCTCGCGGTCTGTCGGCGCGAACCCGTACCACCGCGTCGCGCCTCCGACCCTGGCCGGAAGCAAAGTTCTCGCTATGCCGGTCTCGAGCCTTGCGACTAGCAAGGTGAGGAGCTCCCCCGCAGCTCCTTCCAAGGCCGACGGCTCGACCTCATTTGGCGGTGAGTAGAACGCGGCGGCCGATCGAGCGTCAGTCACGGCGTTCCCCAGCGGTCCTCGTACGCGTGACGGGCACGCGCTACAGCGTCGTCGTCGTCCGTTAGCCCTGATTATTCGTCGGTGTCTGCGGGTTTGTACTTGCTGGGCGCGACAAGTGCCCTGTTCGTAAGGCATTCTTGGTGTTGCGAGACAACCAAGACCGCCGGACGAGAGGGCACTTGACAAGTGAACGGTATCAGTACGCGAAACGTGAAGATCGAGACCGCGGCGACGGGCGTGGTCGGTCATGTCGGACTGCACGCGCTGGGCGCGTACGCGGACCAGGTCGGGCTTGGTCGGGCCTTGTCGGCGCGGATCGCGGGCCCGTCGGGGGAACGGCCGTGGTTGCATGATCGCGGGAAAGTCCTGGTGCATGCGATGCTCACCCTCGCGGGTGGCGGGGACGCGATCGCCGATGTCGAGTACCTGCGCGCGCAGCCGGGCCTGTTCGGGTCGGTCCCGTCGGACACGACGGTCGGCCGCATGTTCCGTGACCAACTCGACCCGGCGACCGTGACCGGGCTGTGGGAAGCAATCGCCGGCGTACGCGCGGGGGTATGGGACCGTCATGGTCTGAGCGCGTCGGATGAGCGGGTCGTGGTCGATTTGGATGCGTCGCTGGTCGAGATCCATTCCGAGCACAAAGAACAGACGGGCCCGACATACAAGGGCGGCTTCGGATACCACCCGTTCTTCGCGTTCGTGGACGGCACCGGCGAATGCGTCGCCGCCTTGTTGCGGCCCGGCAACGCCGGCGCGAACTCCATCGCCGATCACCTGACCGTGCTCGATCACGCGATCGGTCAGCTCCCCGAACGCGTACGCGCCGGACATCGTGACAGCGATCCTGGTGGGCTCGTCGAACGCAAGCTGATCGTGCGTGCGGACAGTGCCGGCTGCACGCACGGATTCGTGGATGGTTGCCGAGCCCGTCACGTCGGGTTCGCGGTCGCAGCCCGCCAAAACAACAGCATCCACAACGCGATCGCACGCATCCGTTTCGACGACAACCGATGGCAACCAGCGCTCAGACAAGACGGCGACCTGCGGCCCGGCGCAGCCGTCGCCGAGATCACCGACCTCGCCGACCTCGACGGCTGGCCGACCGGGACACGACTGATCGTGCGCCGCGAGCCGTTGCATCCCGGCGCGCAACAAACCCTGTTCCCGTCCGAGGTCTACCGATACTGGGGCCACTACACCGACCAGTCCGGCACTCCCGTCGAACTCGACCGGTTCATGCGCGCGCACGCCCACGTCGAAGACCACATCCAACGCCTCAAAGACTCCGGCCTCTGCCGGTTCCCGTTCAGCGACGCCGACGCCAACCGAGCCCGACTCGCAGTCGTCGCGTACGCCGCGGACCTCGTCTGCTGGTTCCAGACCGAAACCCTCGACGGGCCACTCAAGACCGCACGCCCCAAGACGCTGCGCTGGCAGCTCTGGCACACACCCGGCCGGATCGTGCGCAGAGCCCGACAACACATCGTGCGCATCCGCGACGACTGGCCCAGCGCCCAACTCCTCACCCGCGCCTACAAGCGCATCGCGCTCATCACCTGAGCCCGCAGCCACCCGAGACGTCTCCGCGGAAACGTCCGCGGGGCCTTGACCACGCACGCCGCGACACAGCCGCAACACCACCGATCACCGACACCCCGCCACCACGAGCGACGACGCGCACCCCAAGACCACCCAATACCGCCGCCCGAACCCACAAAATGGCCGACCCACACGCTCACGAACTCTCATGAACAGTTGGGGTTAGCAGTATCGACTCTTCGAGTCGCCTGAGGCCGTTGTATGTGAGGTTCATAGAACCGCTTAGCAACAAGTGCGCGGTCAGGATGCCCTTCTCGTGCAGGTCGACTGCGAAGCGGCGTGCGAAGCGCTCATCGACACCGGCATCGCGGGTGCGCTCCTCGAGCTGTTCGACAAAAGTCCGGTTGTGGTCATCGGGCCGGCAGGCCACCACGACCATCCCTCCGCGTTGCATCTGACTCAGGAGAACTTGCGTTAACCGGATTGGTCGCTTCGGCAGATCGGGGAGGAGCCCTGTGAACCGGCCGGCTCGGTTGTCGACAACAACGACGTCGGAGATCCAGGGCGTTACGATCCACAGCGGATCGCTTGGACTTAGCAACTCGGCGATGAACAGTGCCTGGAGAGCATCGGCGAGTTCCTCTCGCGATGAGAACGCAGACGTGCGGAGGCTCCGGGTTCTCATTGACGTGCCTCGCGGAGTTCAACTTGAACGTCGAGGCCTTCGTTGGAACGAGCGATGCCGACAACTCGCGGATGAAACTCGAGGACGTCGACGCTCGTCGGTTCGGTAAGAAGGTCGCGAATCGCGGCAGCCGCGATGGTGTCGGTTTCGGCCCGGATCGTCGCGCTCCCTTCAACCCGGAGTGCTTCGTCCAACTGGTTTCGCCATCGAGCCGAGGAACCATCGATGAGTATCCCTTGCGTGGCGGTGATGTCATCGAACAACAGGCGCTCGGTGGGCTCGAACTGCACGTAGGGCGAGTACGTCTTCAGAGCAGCTGAGCGAAGCCTGGTACCGCGGGGCCAAAGGAGTCCCACAACCTGCCCGATCTCCCAGCCCGGTTGACCTGCGTGACCATGAACCGCGGCGTTGAGTCGTCGACGCACGTCGATGTCGGACGCTGCTAGATGAGCGAAGACCCGAAGCTCAACCTCGACGCCGAGTGATTCCTCGATGTCATCCCATCGAGAGAGCAGCTGTTCTACAAGTGTCTCGAGGTCGCGATTGCTTCCCGGCCGGATGATGCGCGTGGCCAGTGCAGAGATGATCGACTGGTCGCCGTCGAGGCCAAGAGTAAAGAGCTCGGCGCGTAGATCCCGCCATGCGGCCGTGAGACTTCCAAGGTCCGAGGCTGTGCGAATTCTTGCAACAGGCTCTGCTACGGCCGGCTCGTCCGAGACCAGCAGGAACCGCCGAAGGTTCCGGTCGATTCGCTCACCGTCGCCCGGACCGAGGGACGCAGTGACGAGCGCCCAATACGCGCGTGGATCCTCCACGTAACGGTCAACGAGCGCCTCAATCACACCCACGCCTCCGGGCTGGTCCTCGGAGATGTAGACCCGACCTATTGCGCCATCGTCCGTCGAAGAGACAGGGGCGATGTCACAGCGGAGATCCGAGGCGTCGACCTCGGGGCATGAGGCCTGTATGGCATCGACAGCCGCGGCAGCGAGTGTCACCAGGTACCTATCGCGAAGCCATGGCAGCCATGAGTCATCGACTTGCGCCCACAGCGAGGACGCGGCCGTTCGAAGGTCGCGGATGACGCTGGAGGACTGCAGTGCGTCTGCGAGGTCGCCAATGAGACCAGGGTCGGGTGCACCGCCGCCGGCCGGGACGGCGCCGACTGGAGTCGCACCGAACACCTCCCGTGCAGCATCGACCATTCGCTCTCGCATCTGGCCATCGGTAAGGGACTCGAGCACGTCCTGGAGTCCACGGCCGTTGCTCTCGTTGACGAGGACGGATAGCAGCACCTGATGGAGCCACTCGCGAGTGAACGCGGAAGGCACCAAATCGCAGAGACTCTCGGTGGTCCGGACGAGATACTCCATCCTCGCGACACGCAACGCTCGCGTGACTGCGGCACCTGACGGAACGGCCTCAGGCAGGTGCACGTCAAGGACCAGACCGTCGACGTCGATGGCAAATCCGACAGCTGCGGGAGTTCCGTCCAGCCCGATGCTGTGCTGAGTTAACGGTGGCTCGGTAGAACTGTTGCGCTCAACGTCGAACTGCTCTGCATACCGCCACACCGTCTGTGGGCAACGGTAGCGATGGGTAAGCGCCTCAAAGCCCGCGATCCGCGCCGTCCACCGGGTCCCGTCGGGAACATCAAGAGAGAAGGGAACGCCCTCGTGCTGGAAGGCTGACTGCCAAGCCCAGCGGCCGTACGACGAATCCGACACTGCCCCAACTGGTGCCGCTAGTCGCAGCGATGTCGGCTGGATAAGGCGATTGATCGTCGAGTTGGGCGGCGGCTCGAGGTCGATGTGCGTGTCGCAGAAGTCCTCGATGGCGAGAACAGCCTCGTGAGATGGTGGCGGCGCGACCCACAGTCGCTCGCGCCGCCCGCCGAGGGCGTACCTGTAGCTGACACGCCCAGGCGCGAACTGCCGCATCGCCTGTGACACGGGCTCCGCTTCTTCGTTGAGTCCCTGCCCTGGAAGGGTCAGCCGGATCTCGGGTGTCTGCAACGCGGAGAAGAGTGCTCCGGGTAAGAACTCGCTGAGTGGGGCAGCCCACGCGAAGTTGCTCGGAAGGCTCGTCGATGCGGCGGCTTCGAGCCGACGTGCCAGCGTGGGCAAGACAGCAGTGATGAGGCCCCGAGGGTGATCCCAAAGAATGGCCCGCAGGTCTTCGTCTTGGAGCGACAGTGCGCGGCGCAACTGCGCCGCGATCCGTTCGACTCCCGATTCCGTCAACGTCTCACGCACGACCTCGAGTATTCGGCTCGCGATCTGTCTCTGGCGCTCGGGATTGTCTTGCCACCGTCGATCGATGATGGAGACAACCCGCGTGCCTGCACAGAATTGGCCGAGATAGTCGAGCAGCCACCACGTCGCCTGCATCTTGAGAATCACACGGTTTCGAAGTGGCAGTTGCGTCGGTTGGACAACGGGCTCGAAGAGCGCTTCGTACGCCTGGAATGCGAGGCGATCGCGTCCGTAGTCGGACAAGACAACGACCGTCCACGGCCTCATCGAAGGGTCGCGGCCGGCTCGGCCTCGTCTCTGTAGGAACTGAGCCGGGTCCTGGGGGGCCTTGTGTTGGAGGACTGCGCCCACGTTCGGATCATCGAAGCCCACTTCGAGTGAGGCAGTCGCGACGACGATGTCGGCATCTGCGTCTACGCCGGAGTCTCGCGACGTCGTTCGTGCGACGTTCACAGGACGCTGCAGCGTTCCAATTTGCTCCGCGAAGGCCCACAGTTGTCCGGCTTCATCCCGTGATCGAACGTCGGGTCCCGTCGAGGCTCTGAGCGTGGCGAGACTGCCGTTTGCCTTGCGGTTCACGCCACCGGGCCGCCAACCCTCGGCATCCTCCAACTGGGTGTGGAGCCGATTGACTACGTCAAGGTCGTCGGCAAACACGAAGAGCCGCGACCCGAAGGCACCGTGACTTGGCCGGTCGGGAGTCGCATCCAGCATTCGGCGCACGAGCATGGATGCCTGGATGGTGGTGGACAGGAGGGAGGTCTGTGATGCGGGATCTCCGCGGAGCGCAAGGAAGTATTCCCGACCCACCTCCTTCATTTCGTGAGGCTCCGGCGCGATGACGCTCACGCTAGAGGTGCTGAGACCGGTGAGGTCTGCGAAAAACCCGGAGGGGTCCGCCAGTGTCGCCGACAGACCCACAATGTGCGGAGCAGTGCTGATCTCTGCGCGCCAGCGTCGGAGCAGGTTTGCGACCTGAGCTCCGTGAGTACCGGCATAAGTGTGAACCTCGTCGAGCAGTATGAACTCGGGCGACCTCCTAGCGTCTCCGACGAGCAGCCGCCTCATCTGAGCGTCTCCGAGGAGTCGATTGACCATTTCGGTAGTTGTGAACAGCACGGCAGGAGGGTTTCTTTGGAGGTGCCGTCGCGTGAAGCTGAGACGGTCCCCGGAGAGCACTGCACCACAACGCTCACACGTCAACTGCTCCGCATCGCCGGCGGAGGTCAGCCACACCAAGGAGCCATCGCAGCCGGCCTGCAAACAACCAAGGATGGGACACGTCAGCCCGTCGGGATGCGCCTTCCACCCGCGGTTGCGGGAGCCGACGGCATCACGCCGGTCTCGGGGTACTGCTCCGTAAAGGACTCCGACTCGGGGTGCCTCTTCACCAACCGAGGCGAGTGCGCCCCCGGTCTGCAGCAGGCTCCGCAATTGGTCGCGTAGAAGTTCGATCCTTGGGTAGATGGCGATGATGCGAGGGACGCCCGCCGATCCCGGTGTGGCGAGAAGCCTCGTGAGGGCGGGGAGATAGAAGGCGAGCGTCTTGCCTGAGCCGGTTCCAGCGGTGATCACCGTGCCTCGCGGACCTGTGTGCTGCTGGAACAAGCGACTCATTGCACGTGCTTGGAACGCCGACACGTCACGACCCGAAAGGACCGCGGTCATCGCCTGTTCATCCCGTGCGGTCCACTCATCGCCAAGCTGCGAAGCCATGTCGGTGGATACAGCTGCGCTCTGACGGTCGCGTCGCGGAACGACCCGCGGCTGGCTCAGAAATCGCGCGTCGGAGACAAGACTGGGCGCGGTAGACCAGTCTCGGCCGTGGAACCACTGGCGCAGTGAGACGGCAAGCCGGACCGTCTCGGCCATCCGGCTCCGGTATCGCTCTTCTGCGACGCCCTTGGCGACTAGCAGACCGCGATCGAGCAGCGTGTCGATGAGTTCATCAAGATCGCCGTTCGGGTCGACCGACCGAAGAACCTCTTCGAGTTCGGACTCGGTGAACGTGCCGCTCGTGACGCCCCAACTCAGCAGCGGCATCTCACGTCTCTCAATTGCGTTGAGCGCGAGTCGCAGAGTCTCCTCGGTCAACTGCGTCGAACCACCAGATGATCGTCCACGCCTGCGGCGTGAAGTGTTGAGAGCAACTCCGGGGTTACCTCCGAAAGCGGAAGGCCATCGTCGGTACCGGCGCGCTGCAGCGCCTCCCGGACTTCCGGAGTCAGGGCTTCGCGCTCATCGTCGAGGGCTACGACGGCGCTCTGAAGCTCGGCACGGACGTTTGCGATGGACTCGAACCACTCCGTGATGCCGTCGCCTCCGAGCATCGTGCAGAGATCGTCGAAGTCAGCCACGGGATCCCTGCCCCGGACGGCGCGTAGCTTCGCTGCACGCGCCTTCGCGACAACGAGCTGCGGGCCGCTGCCGACGAAGTGCTCGTTCTGCACACGTTCGAGCAAGGCTTCGTCCGCGACGAACACGTCCTTCCACCGGGTGTTCACCCACCGGACCGTCCGATCACGCTGCGCTTTGGCCACGTCTACGAGCGTGGTGGCGGGCTGGTGTTGGAACGCCGCTGAACCACGGCGGGATAGCCCGCCGCGGAATCCCGCGACGGCCTGGGTCACGGCTTTGACATCAAGGCTAGGTGTGTCAGACAGGTTCGCCGTCGAGCGGAACTGGGCGGCCCCTTCCAGGTACTCGGCGGCCCGATCCAGCTCCTCCACCAGGCGCCCACCACGTGCCAGTACCTCGACACCCGCGTCTGCTGACTGTGCCACCTCAAGTTTGAGCTGAAGGTCCACACAACGGTCATAGAGACTCACGTCGATAGACCCTTCACCGCGTCGGCAAACCTCGACGTCGCTTCAAGAACACGTGAGGCTACGTCCTCCACGTTCGTCGCACCTCCTGCCGCGGCTTGGCGCTCCTCGAGATCGCGCTCGACGCCATCGATCGCCGCCGCGGCTCGCGTGGTGAAGGCGTGAACGACGGCGACATCACTCGGGACGTGGCTGGCAAGCACCGCTAGCCGTTCGTGAAACTCGCGCTCTCTCGCGAGCAGCGCGGTCGCGTCGAGGAAGGAGCGGACGACACGCTCCGGGTTGATCGTCGAAAGGGTTGCCAGCGCGTCGATCGCGGTGGTGTCCCGCAGGCGCCCAGCGTTGTACGCGGTGCGTAGCACGGTGAGCGTCTTGTCCGTCTGGTCCTGCCACGAGCGGTCGCGGTCGACGTGTGGAGCAGCATCGCTCGCCCGGGATCCGAGCAGAGTCCACTCTTCATCAACCGCGGGTGCGACAGCGCGCATGAGTGGAGCGATGGACGCGTTATCGCTGTCCAGTCGCCACTGCGCAGTGAACGCCTCGACCAGTGGAAGCAGGCGATCGGCCTGGATCGCGCGGACGCCGCCGCGTGTGCCGGTACCCCGCGACTCGCCGAACTCCACCGCAACGCTCGAACGGAGTCGCGGTGCCAGCGCGCCTGCCTGTGCGACTAGTGCGGTCCAACGCGCGCCGCGGCCGGAGGTGTCGGCAACCCCGTTTGAGTTGGCTCGAAACATGGCGTCGAGGTAGTCGGCTGGTGCTCGAGCGCCAGCGGCGTCACCGAGCACCGTTGCCGCGACGAGCAGCCCCTCGACCGCTGAGATGACCGAGGGTGAGGGCGCCAGTGTGAGCGCCGCCACCACGCGCGATGTCCAAACCTCGATGCTGTCGGCCAAGCGGCGCCGGAAGTTCGCCGCCTGCGGGAAGTCGAAAGCGTCCAGATGCGCTGACAGGATTAGCCCCTGAAGTGCGGCCGCGTTCGTCTCGTCTTGTTCGATGACGATGATCGCTGCATCCAGGTTCTGCTGTGTAACGGTTCCCGCGATCCCGATATGCGGCTCAGCTCGAAAGCGGGTGGAGCTGAAGTCTGGACCGAGGTGAAGCGGTGTGGCGCCAACCTCTAGGTTCTCGAGGAGAGTCTTGTGCACGAGATTTCGGAGGTCGTTGTTCGCCTTCGCCGACAGATTGTGGTTCCCGCCGGCCCATTGACTGAGCTCCGCGAAGTGTGACCGCCACGGCGCTCGCAGGCGGCTCTCAACCGACTCGGTTTCGGGTTCCCCCTGGCGCACCCCGAGCTTGGAAGGTTGCGGTACCGGGCGAGTAGGCCCGCCCAACTGACCGAGCGCGGGCAGTTCGGTGTTGAGGTCGTCGATACCGAATGCGGTGAGCGTTGCTTCTCTGATGATCGTCGGTGACTGCTCGTCGGACCAGTAACGCAACGTATTGGCGACGCGCTCATGGTCTGTCGGTCTCTGGTTCCGCAGTTCGGCCGCGAGGAGCGGCGGCAGCGGGTCGGTCTCGCGATCGAACTTCGACAGGGCAATGTCCGACGGAAACGCCGACTGCCTCATGTCCGCTCCGCCTTGCAGGAGGAACCTGTTGATCAACTCTCGCACGACGTCTCTCGGGTCGAACCGCTCACGGGAGAGCGCCTCGACAAAACGACCTGCCGCGGCAGGATTCAGCGGGTATAGGCCGTAGCCCTCGCTGCTAGTGCCGAACGTGTCGTGACAGACAACGCGATGCGGACAGGGGGTGCACGCACTCGCGAGCCAATGGTCGTTGTGCCGCTGCCGCCATGACTGCTCAACTTCCTTCGGTTCGAGTCGCGTTGAGTTCAGATAGCGCCCGAGGAATGAGAGTGCTTCATCGCGATCGACTCCGCCTTCGCCATACGGGTTATCCAGCCAGTACGCGTCCTCACAACGGGTCCGGACGGTGTCAAGATCGTCGAAGTGTCCCTCTGTGACTGCGAAGATCACGCGCAGGTTGCACATGTCGCCCTCGTCGGAGCGAGCCGGCTCGACGATCGCGTCGAGAAACTCTCGCTCGACTCCGTGGAGGACGGTGAGTTCCTCGATGAACAAGACGAGCTCTTTGCCCTGTGACAGAAGCTCGCGACGGACATCTCGAAGTACTTCGACTAGGTCGATAGTTCCCGATACGGAGACCCGCTTCTCTGCCAGCGGCAGCGCTTCATTGATCAGAGAGACAGCAGCTTCGAGGAGGTCGGGAATCGTCGCGAGCTGGCCGAGTAGCGCGCGAGCTCCGCGGCTCGCATCGCCGATCTCCTCGAACGTCAACGGCAGATCAGTGCTGAGAAAATGCGTCGCGTCGTCGTCGAGTCCGTCACCCTCCTCCCGCCCGCGTACGGCAAGTCCGACGAGCCGCGTCACAACCGCACCCGGCTCAACAAGCTTGCGGCGTACGACAGGGTCCCGCAGCACATCGGGAAGCTGCCGTTCTAGTTTGCGTCGTAGTTGCTGTTGCTTCGGATCGGTCGACGCCGGGCCTTCGGTAGGGAGGTCGTCCAGGTGCGAGACAAGTAGTGCGAGTTCGTCCAAGAGGCGTTCGGCAAGGACGTCATCCGCCTCGCTGTGCGCCGGCGCTCCTTCAAGCGCCTCTCGAGCTTCGTCGATCCTTGGTCCAGCGAGATCGCGGATGATGATCTCAATGGCGCGCCGAATACCGGTCCGGTTCTTCGGCAGGTATCTGATTTCCCACTCGGGAATCGACTGTGTTTGGTCTTTGACCCACCGAACCAGGTGCGACTTGCCGGTGCCAGAGCCTCCGACGATCGGCATCAAGAGGTAGCCGTCAGGACGGAGTGCACCGCGAAGCGCCTGGACGACGTCGTGCTCGCTGACCCAGTGACCACCGGCACGCTCGTCGATACGCCGGCGACGAAGTCGGAACGGGTGATGGATCGCTTGAAAGTGCCCGTCGGCGAGACTCGCTGCGTCTCGGGGAGTCGTCGCAAGAACGGCTTCGTCGATCCAGCAGATGAAGTTGCGGAAGTCGGTCATTTCTTTGCGCCAGGGCGGACGTGAGAGAAGGTCGAGCCGTCCGAGCGCGTAACTCGGGGTGCGTCGGCTCGGTCGTCGAGGATCAAGCGACCTTCGTTCCTCAACCGCTCGAGCGCGTCCGATAAGGCACTCGTCAGGCGACGGTGTTCCGGAACCGGCCGACGCCAGTTGCTCTCGACGAACTCGCGATAGCGCCCGTTGTCGAGCACGGGCACGGCATCGGCAAGTTGGGCGACGAAGTCTTTTCCAGCCATTTCACTTCGGAGAATCGCAGGCAGGACTTCGCGGATCGCACGAGTGGGGTCAGGTACGAGGTCGCCCTTGGGGGTGACCCACGCGAACCCAAGCGATGGTGCCCACCGTTGGAACGTGCCCCAGCGCGCGACGTTGCCGATGGGCCAGCCTCCACTGTCATCGTCGCCAGGACTTGACTGCCTGGGTCCGAAGTCAGCCTCCTGGAGGTCCTTCGCGGAGCGCTCTCGTCCCTCCATTTGGGTGGGAGCAGCGTCCGCAGAGAAGGTCAGAAACCAACTCAGGGCGTTCGTCAGGTCGCGTGCGCCCAACCTGGCTGCCCCATGGAGCGGAGTTGAGCTGTTCGTCGAAGACACGCTCTCGCAAGATCGCAACGGTGGAGGCCTCCCCGCCCCGGACCGCTCGGAGGACGCCGTCTCCGAGCGTGAGGTCGTCTCCGGTTCGTGTGATCAATCCGAGCTCAACGGCGGCGATGAGGTTTCGGCGAACGTCCAGGTCCGGATTTGCTCCACTCAGACCAGGGGGAGCGATGGTGGCAACGAGCCGTTCCACCTGGTCGCGCTGTCCTCGTCGCGCCGCGAGGTAGCGGAGGATGATGAGGAGCACGCTCGGTCTAAGTTCGGGTGGGTTGAGCAGCGCCACGGCTTCAGTCTCCTATAGGAGGCGTTCGACATCGGCGAGCGAGTACGAGCCGTCCTGGGTCAAAAGGTCCGCCATCGCCCCGCCTTGGAGTGACTCACCAGAGGCGCAGATGACGACGAGGGCGCGCGGCTGCTCCCGTCAAGCAAGTCGGCGGCATCCGAGTCATCGCGAAGCAGCACCAGCGTAGACACACCCACGGCGGTTACCGGGTCGAAGTCCTCAAGTGGATCGACCATAAGCGTGTTGGCAACGGTGCCCGGGGCGGGCAATGCGGCAGTTACCGAGGGCAGGATCGCTTCAGGGGCGACGACGAGGCCGATGTCCCCGCTGACGACAAGAGCTCGGAGCAGAGTCCGGAGGCGTCGGGCGCGCGTGAAAGACGAGGGGTCCACGCACACGATCACTCGAAGACCGTACGCGCCTCGCGCCGCCAGGCGGGCGAGCGGAGGACTTGGGCGGTGTTCTTCCACGTTGATCGCAGACGGATTCGGCGAAGGTGAGGCCCACCGTCGACGACCCTCCCGCCGACAGAGTACGCAGCCACCGCAGGATGCAAGACAAGTCGCACCGAGATCTGTCGGCTGGGTGATGCGATAGCTATCGGCGATCAGGACGCCGGTGCAACGGTCGCCCCGAAGGGCACGCCGGAGGCTGTCGAGTCCCGTTCGGGAACTCTCGACCATTGCCTGGCGGACTGGCTCGATGTGATCGCGCCAGAAGTCGTCGGAGAGGTGATCGCCGCGGCAAAGTCGAACTGTCAGCCAACCTCGGTCGGACGCGCGGACCTCGTCGTTCTCGTCGAAGTCGGCGAACGAGAAGTCCCACTCAACTGCCTTGGCCCGCGCCATGAGGCTGACGGTAAGGAGGTTCCACCGCTCGTTGTACTCGCTGTTGGTTGCTACCTCTGCGCGCGTCGCCGTCGTCGGAAGGCGTAGCAACCCGTCGGTCGTCTGTTGCGCAGCGCCGACCATCGCGCTCCAACGATCTCGCGCCAAAGCGGGTGTCAGATACTTCGGCGCCGACAGGCCATTGGCGACAACCTCGTCCTGGCGAGTGGCGAGAACGATCGACGCGGATGCCCGACCGTCTCTACCGCCGCGGCCGACTTCCTGGTAGTAGCGGTCCAGGTTTTCCGGCATACATGCGTGGACCACGGCTCGGACGTCGGGGATGTCGATGCCGAGTCCGAAGGCCGAGGTCGCGATGACGATGTCGAACTCGGCGGGCCGCCCCGCCTCGTCTCGGAGTCCGCGGAGTACGCGCTCGCGATGTGATGTGGAAGATTCGCCGTCGACCGTCGCCAAGCGACGGAAGCCGGCTCCGCGAACGAGTTGTGCCGCTCGGCTCGGCGTGAGCGTGCCAGGGCGCGCGGTTCGTTCTTGGCGCAGCGTTGTGTAGACGATCGCAGGCCGGGGCAAATGACGCAGTGCCTCTAGAAGCCGAGCGTCGCGGACGGCAGCGTCGAGCGATATCGACTGCCAGTAACTCGGCTCGGCCCGCACCACCGGTGCCGCAACCTGGAGGAACGGACCAGGGTCGCCGAACAGTGCTTTGAGGAGGAGGAGTGTGTTCTCGGTAAGAGTCGCGCTTGCGAGGATCGTTTTGAACGGCTGGTGGCCTCCCTTCGTGGCCTCTCGCAGGAGATGGGTCCGCAGTCCGGCGAGGCTATGGAAGTGGGGCCGAAAGGCATCGCCCCAGGAACCGACGACATGAACCTCATCAACTGCGAGCACCGCGAGTCTTCCGCCTCCAGCAACCTCGGACATAGGTCTCGCCAACGAGGACACGAGTGCCTCTGGGTTCGTGAACAACACCCGCTGCTCGCCCTTTCGCAGGCGATCCCGGAACGCTGCCTTCGCTGCTCGGTCCAACCCACCGTGGTACGCGGTCGGCGGAGATCCGGGATGTTGTTCGCTGTACCGCCGCTCGTGATCGAGAGCCAACGCGACGGTTGGCACCACCAATGCAGTCGTCATCCCAATCGGAGCGGTTGATGCCGCTGCCAGCATGGCGAGGGTCTTGCCTGCGCCCGTGGGGAGGTTGACGACGAGCGTCGCGCCCGCGGGAAGCACCATTGCGCTCCGCACCGCGGCCCGCTGACCGGGACTCTTGTACCTGTCGATCGAGGCATCGATAGTCGGCAGAAATGGGTCGCCAGGAACGCTCTCATCCCCCCGACACAGAGCTTCGGCAGCGATGTCACCGTCGACGCCCGCGTCGCCGAAGTCTGCAAGCCAGAGCGGCCGCCACGGCTCCGCTGCCAGCCGGATCGCGCGGTCGTCAAAGGTCTGATCGAGGAGACCAAAGTTCGACCAGTCGAACGAGCGCGGGAACAAGTTTGAGAACGCGACCTCGATCCACGCAGGTGCCCAGGTGTCTTCTGCGCTGGCGCGGCGGTTTTCATCGTTGTACCGGAGCGCCTGTCGCAGCAGAACGGCGATGTCAGCAGCGCCGGTCGACGAGCCTGGTGTCGTCGAGCCGAGCGCCGCTGCAAGGCGACTCGAAGCGGATGGCTCGCCGTCACCGGCCCACACGTTCAACTCGGCTTGAGCCAGGTGGAGGTCGATCACGGTCTACTCAAGCTTCGATAGATCGCCGACAAAGATGGCTCCACAACCCAGCACGTCGACGGACGGCTCGAGGCGATCAGGTACCGCCGCTGCGACAAGCGACAGGTCCGCTCCCGCGTCTTCAAGGCCGGCGCGTTCACGCGATCGCTCTCGGCGGGTCCACGCGAAGATTCTTTCGCGCACGTCTGCGGCCCCGGAGGTCGGGCGTCGATCGATGCTCGCGCGTGACTTCAGCAGGCTTCGCGTGAGTGGCAGGGCGGACGAGCAGGTCGTCCCCCAGTCCAGGTGAGCGGTGAGGCGCTCGAACAAGTCGGGCCTCGAACTGAGGTTTTGGTCCCCCCGCTGCTTGTCGTAGGGCTGGCGAAGCGCCGCGTGCGTGACCTCGCTGCCGTCGCTCGTCATGATCACCGTTTCGACCAAGGGGGGAAGCGTGTCCTGAACGAGTTGGCCGACCCACTGGCGCACGCCCGCTGCGTCCGCTTCGGCGAGCAACGCGTCGCTCGGAATGGTCGACACTAGGAAGTCCGTCCTCAAAACGACGACCGGTGGCCACTGTCCTCGCCCCGGCCGGAATAAGGCGAACGCAACGCCGCGGTCGCTCTGCTGAAGATGCGCTGCGATTACGTCAACCAGCGGATGCCCAGCCCGGAGGATAGGAAGCGAGCGCTCGACAGCGGAGGAGCGCTGGAGCGCGAGGGGAGTTTCCATCGAAGGTGCCATGGCGAGTTCGAGGTCAAACGGCACCTGCGGGCGAGGCTTCCGCTCGATGCGCACAGCGCCCGGGGCTGGGCGTCGAAGGCTGGCGCCAACTCCCTCGAGCCAGGTAACCAGCGCGCCCGAGAGAGTCGATCGCTGATCGCTCGCGAGCAAGTCGTCGTCGGCTGTCGGCGAGCCAGCGGATGAGACGCCATCGACGGCGTCGAGCGCGTCGTGCGCCGCGATCGTTTTCTGCTCGGTCAACAGCTTCACTGCCTGGACGGGCACGGCTCGCGCCAAGACTTCGTATCCGTCGCGAAGAACTTGCTGCTGAATGGAGCGCTCGGTATCGCTCAGGATGTACTGGAGCGACGACACTGATCGTGTGAACACGTCGCAACCATCTGCAAGGAACTCGAACCAACCGAGTGCGTACGGCTGGTCGCCGTAAACCACGACTGCCGAAGGGACCGGGACAGGTACCTCACGAGCGTGCCGATCGCATCGGCCAATGCGTTGCTCCACTCGGAAGGAGTCCCAGGGCAGATCGAGGTGGATCAGGAGATCGGCGTTTTGAAGATTGATCCCCTCTTCGGCACCCGAATCACAGAGCAGCAGAGAGCACGGCCCGTCGCTAGTCCAACGCTTGACTTCGTGGTCGTTTCGCTCGCGGGATTGGGTGGCGAGGTGGAGCGCGACCCGATCAGCACCCCATCGCCGAGTCATCTCCGCCGCGACGGTGAGAACGGACTCCGTATACGCCGACATGAGGACCGTACGGTCCACGCCGCGAGTCAACGTGCTCCGAGAGAGCACTTCGCCAAGGTCTGTTACGACAGCGGGATGGACCTGATGGATTTCCTGGATAAGTGCCGCCCACCCGGGGAGGACTCCACGATGCACAAGCTCACGAAAAACCGAAGACGACGGGGACCGCAGCGCGTCATCGACCTCGATCAGCGGCAGCAATGCATGAGAGATCGAGCCGCATCTCTGCGCTACGTCTCGGAACACTCCGAGAGCCTCCTCGGGTGTGAGATCTCCCGCCTCGGACGCGGCCGCGAGGTGAATGCGGACGCTGTCCAACAGTTCGCGGCGAAGCCGATCGGAAGCGTCGCTGACCTCGAGCGTGAATGGCACCGCGCGATTCCGACCCCGAACCCGAAACGTCTCGCCGATCTCCGGCGTGCGGCGCGTCCGCAGGAGGCGATGGTGGAGTCGATACGTCTCGGACAGGTGGTCTCGGACCCGGCCCACGGCGCCGGCCCGTCCGGTGTCGTCCGCTGCGGTCGCGGAGGAGAGAAGCGATGCCAGCATCGCGTCTGCCGGAAAGAGGGTCTGCAGTTCCTCGCTATACAACGAGAGATCGAAGGCGTCGATGTCCGGAGTCAGCGCTTGGTGCGTGAGCGCCAACCGGTCCCGCAGTTCGACGCGGCGAACGAAGTTATCTAGATCATCTGGTTGATAGTGCTGCGGATCAAGGAGATGGAGGAGGTCGAGAAACCCTGCTTCATTCGATCGCACGGGCGTCGCTGACAGAAGCAGGAGCGCCTTCGCCGCGTGGGCGAGTTCGATGACTCGCTGTCTGGCTGATTGGGGGAGTGTGCCGGTTCGGGTGACGTGGTGAGCCTCGTCGATCACGAGGAGATCGACCGGCTCTGTTGGCCAAGTCGCTTCGTCAGACTGCGACCTGATCCGTAGCCAGGCTGACCCGTAGTCGTCAGTACGGAAGCGATCAAGGAGTCTCGGTCGCCCACTGCTCTCGGAGGTGATCCGGGGCGAGTATTAGGACCCTCGCCTCCGGGTGTTTGGCCAGGAACTGCCAAACAATCGCACCTGCCTCGATTGTCTTCCCAAGTCCGACTTCGTCAGCGAGGAGATATCGGGTGACGGGGTCACTCGCTACGCGACGTACGACCTCGAGTTGATGTCGATGGAGTTCCACCGACGCCAAAACCAAACCCTCAACGCCTGTGGCCGCGGCACGTTGGCGTGACCATTCGTCCAGGAGGCCCAGTCGTGCCTCGTAGACGATGGGACTGTCGCCGCCGATGCTCTGGAGCAGGTCGAACGGGTTGGTGATCGAGACCTGCCACCTCACATCGAACGACTCAGCGGCGAGGACCGCGCCCTCACCATTGGGCAAGGCGATGATGTACTTGTGGCGATCCTGCGGGTGCGCGCCGTCGACCCGCCCGATGCGCCATCGGCGTCCATCGTGTGTGTACGCGCGTGTGTGCGTCGGCAGCGTGGTGGCTGTCACCTCACGTGACGGGTGGTCTTGTTCGACATAGGGCGAGTTACCGGGCGCCTGGAAGTAGCGAACACGGGCGACGTCAGAGCGAACGTCGACAAGATGCCCGATGCCGAGGGCCGACGTACGCACGAAGCCGCCGACATCGTCGGCCACGATTCGCTGCCGTCCCTTAGCCGCCTCGGGCTCCATATGCCTCCTCGGGTTCGCCGTACTGCCCATCGCGACGCGGCCCGACGCGTGGAGCGTAGGTCGGTCGTGGCGCGTGTAGCTGAACGATCTTCGCTCAGTCGTTAGGGACGCGGATCATTGGAGGTGCGAGCACGAAGTCCATATCAGCGAGAGATCGCCGGCCGACGCATCAGCCCCATTGTGACAACTGACTCTGAGCACGTCATTCTGAATCTCAGAGCGCGGCGGGAGCGCGCAGCGTTCGCAGAATCGCTCCGGCGGCGGCAACGATCGCGACTTGCAGAGTCGCATCGACTGACGTGCTCGCGGCTTCCGGTGCGTGCGGCTCGGAGCGGCGCTCCTCATGGAAACCCAGCATCTCGCGGAGCTTGTGGGTGGGAACAAGGAGACGATTGCCAATCCGAAGCGTCGGCATCCCGCCTCTCTTCGCGGCGCTGTAGGACGCGGAGTGGCTGAGGCCCAAAAACGCGCCTGCCTCGACCGCGGTCACGGCGGGTTTGACCTTCGGGTCGGCGACGTTCATCGGATGACGATGCGCCGATCGACATTGGTCTGAAGAACTGTCAGGTCGCGTCGTGCCCTCGCGGCGGCGTCGGCAAGTTCTCGGCGCTCTGCCGTGGTGAAATCGCGGAGATCGTTGGTCAGAACTCGCCGACAGGGGAGTGGTGCGAGCTCGACGCGCACCCTCCGACTTTGGCGGTCGAGTTCCGCTGGCCATGCGTACGTGAGGCCAGCGGGGTACTCGGTGTTCACGATGAGAGGCTCGCCCGCGGCGGTAAGAGCAGCGATCGGCCTTGCCAAAGGCATCGTGTAGTTGGCTTCGAGTTCACCATCGGCGTTGAGGTCTTCTGCGATGATGCAGGCCCCATCGACGAACAACCGGTCCAGCTGCGCTTGCAGCCCTCGAACCTGATGCTGCGCTTCGTCGTGGTCGTTTCGGGGCAAGTACCGATCGGCGAGCGCGCTCGCGCGTTCAGAGGCGTGCGAGGCGAGGACGCGCTCCGCTGGGAGCTCCGCGAACGTGATTCCCGGAATCGTCATCAGGGGTTTCGTGTGCTGTCGCCATTGTCTCCAGATCGATACGTGCGCTGATGGCGCCGCGAGCGCGACGGTCGCGGAGGCGGCCTGACCTGTGGCGATGAGGACGCGAGCGAGCGCGACGTTGCGCATGATCTGGTTGGCTTCGCGGAACCAGCACCCGGTGTTGCCGGCCGGCCCGTCGATCGGGCCGAGGTACAAGTCATACGCGTGGCGATGTTCGCGGTCGTGATTCGCGAGTTGAAAACACTTAGAACGATCTCCGCCGAAGGCACCGTGTGACGCACAAATGTCGCGGCGGTCGTTGCGTTCAGACGCCCATGCCGAGCAGGCACCGAACTCGGGTTCGGTGAGCTTCACTTCGATCAGCACCACATGTTGGTTGCAGTCGCGCCCGGCGACTCTGACAAGCGCGTCGGTCTGCGTCGTGTGTGGCGAGGCGGTTGTCGCCTCCGCCAGGCGATCGTTCGCGTCCTGAAACTCGAAGACGGCTGGCTCGGCGTGGTCGATCTCGATAGGGACATAACCATCGAGCAGCTCTGCCCATGCGGCGCCATCGAGTGGAGCGAGCAGGTTCAATGCAAATGCTTGGCTGGACCGCAGGTTCGCTATCTGGTGATGGATGAGATCGCGTTCATCGAGCTGTCTGTATGCCGCTTGCGCCCGGGGGGCGATGTTGTCGAGCGGATTCTTGACGTGTCGCGTCGTGCGCATCGCGATGCCCTGCTCGGCGGCCCAGGCGCGCAGATGAGTGTCGAGCCGATTCGCCCATCGTGGCGGAACGCCGCCAGCGCGTCGCGGGGCCCCGGGTACCACGCCTCGCGATGCGCTCTGGATCGAGAGCTGAGCGTCGCGCCATCCGGACACGGTGTGGAATCGCCATGGGATTTCGCCGTCGAGCGCTTCGACTTGCGCAGGTGTGTAGATGCTGGTGAAGCCGTCGCCGTCGGCCGATTCGGCGACGACGAAGTCGAGGTGAACTCGAGGGACCTTCGAGAGTCCATACGCACGGCGTAGCGCGGGGGCATGTGCTGTAGCCCAGATCCAGTAGTCGAGGCCCTGCAAGATCAGGCGTTCGTCGGCACCGATCTTGGTCTCGACGACGTGGACGTCACCGCGAGCGTCCACTCCGAGAAAGTCGATGAACGCCCGCTTCGACCCAGGGCGCGTCGCAGGAAACTCCCGACGCCACTCGATGAGACCGATGTCTGCGGGCTTCAAGCGTGCCTGCAAAAGGTGCTCAGCGTGACCGACATCGACACCATCAAGCCGATTGGCCGCCGCCTGTGCTGCAGCCGCGGTGAGACGCAACGTCATGGCGTGGGTGAGCGGTCCTTCGACCGTCACAACGAAGGGCTCGGAGCCGACCGCTGGGTGCTTGGCGTCTACCCCGGCGACCAGCTTGAGACCGCTGCCATGCGCGCGTATCGAGAGCACTTGACGGCCGTCGCAATGCCACGACAGGTACTGCGATCGTGGCACCGCGTGCAGACTGGGCGCCGCGTCGGCCCAATCGACGAGCTCGGTCACCCAGGCTGCACGTTCGTCGAGCTGGACGACCGCGTCTGCGAGCGGATCGTCGACGGCTCTCAAAACCTCCTGTTTCGCCGACGGAAGGACAGGCGAGATGTCGCCACCATCGACCGCGAAGACTCGCACCGGGACCGACAGCCACGGCAGGCGCGACCGGAGAAGCTCCGCGCCGGCTGAGGTCGTGACAATCCAAAGCTCGCGGTTGCCGCTGTAGGCGAGCCCGTACGCGAGAGCGTGCTCGGCGTCGGCGGGAGGTCCGCCATCACGAGTGACAAGCACGAGTCGATCGTCGTCAGCGAACCACGAACATCGCGCGCTCAGTCGCTCGGGCGCGGCCGGCTTGAACGGCGTGCCAGGGCCTCCGATCGCGGTGACGCGATCGAGGATCGCGCTCGCCGTTGTTGCGTCGTTCATGGGTTGCCCCCTCGTGGCGAACCGTACCTGAGGGATGAGACACGCCCGCGGAGACTCGCCGATGGCATGTCGGCAACTCCTTGAGTGCGTTGTTGCCCCACTCGGCGAGGTCGATCTAGTGCGTGAGGCCCGAGCCGATGGCCCTTGCGACCAGTGCGCCAACGCCATCTTGGATCGGCCGCGCCTGGTACAACCGCAGACGACGACACTCGTGCCACGCGTACTCAGCGCGTCGACTACGGCACGCAAACCGCATGACCGCCACAGCCAATCCATTCGCCCAGTACGGCGCAGCTCAGAATGATGCGCAACCGATGCGCGTTACGACCTCCTCCTCGGTCACGTCGTCGGGTCATTGTCCATGCGCGTCCTACGATCCTCTCGCAGGCACACGCAGGATGGACAAGCGCACATGAAGAGAAGCGAGCTAGTAGCCACAGCCGCCACCGTCGATGCCGAGGCAGACAGTGGAGGGGTCGGTCGATGACTGCCTTGCCTGGAAGGGTTCGCCTCTGGTCTGATGAGCCCTCCGCCGTGGATCTACTTGCCTTCACGGCGGTTGCGCGCACCGTCGTCGACGCCGTTCTTGACGACGCACTTGATCCTCTCGCCCTCGGCATCTCCGGGCGCTGGGGAAGCGGCAAAACCACGGTGCTCCAGCTCGTGGAACAGGAGCTCAACTCAGCTAGTGATTCGGAATCGAACTCGCGCGTCCTCGTCGTCAGAACCGATCCTTGGCGCTACGACCCCGCCGTCGGCGCAAAGGAAAGCCTGATCGCCGAGGTGCTCGATGCCCTCGCTGCCGACCTGAACACGTCGGCCGATGCCCGAAACAACGCGCTGGGCCTGCTGAAGAAGCTCACCAAACGAGTCGACTGGGCAAAGGCCGTGAAAGTCGCGGCTCGAACCTCGCTGACGTTGCAACTCCCGTCCCTCGATGACTTGACGTCACTCATTCGCGAAGCCGGCAGTGACGATGATGGTTCCGCTCGGGGACTCGATGAATTTCGCGACGAGTTCGCTGACCTCATGGCATCCGACGAGCTCGCGCACGTGAAGCGCGTTGCGGTGTTGGTCGACGACCTTGATCGCTGCCTGCCCGACACGGTCATCGAAACGCTTGAGACGATCCGGCTCTTCCTTGCAGTACCGAAGATGTCGTTCGTGCTCGCCGCCGATGAGGACAGAGTTGCGGACGCCATCAGAACGCGCTACCCGGCCGAACATGCTGGCGTCGAGACTGCACCCGAAGAGGAGGCCGCAAAGCTCTACCTGCACAAGATCGTGCAGACGACGATCCCCCTTCCGGGTCTCAGTCGGTTCGACACCGAGGCGTACCTATTCCTGCTGCAACTGCAAAACGGTTCAGCCGTTCTCACGCGCGAGCAATTCACGCACTTCTTGTCGCAGTGCAGCGACATCAGGCTCAAGTCCGGTGACCTTGACGAACTTGTGCGACTCGATGGCATCGACATCAACGAAGCGCTTACCTTCGCCGCTCGACTCACCCCGCTTCTCTACGAGAAGTTGCGCGGCAACCCCCGGCGCATCAAGCGATTTCTGAACGACATGCACGTGCGCCAGTCGATAGCTGCACGACGAGGCATCGAACTCGACAAACCGGTGATCGCGAAGTTGATGGTCCTCGAAGTGCTCCTGCCTGACGAGTTCAAGCGCGTTCTCGAATGGCTGGCGCATGGTGAGTTGCGCCAACGGATCGCACTGCTGGAGAAGCAGGCTGGACGAGCCGCGTTGCACGACGATAGGTCCGCCGACAAGGCGGAGGGTGATAGCGCGGCGTCGACCCCCGTCGGTGCCAAGGCGGTGGCACCGGCCAAGAAAGCTGCCTCGAAGTCCGCCGCGGCAGCGGAACAACCTGACGCGACCGAGGACACGTTCTCGGACAACTTCATCCGTTGGGCGAAGCTTCCGCCCGAGCTCAGACCGATCGACCTGAGCCCCTACCTCACCCTTGCAGCGTCGTTTCGCGGCCAGGCACTCCTCGACCGTGACCTCCCGGAGCGACTGCGCGACCTGGCGTCGAACCTGCTGTCGAGTGTGCGCGCCGAGCAGAAGTCGGTCAACGACGACGACCTGCGCTCACTAACGCCTACCGACGCCTCGCTTCTTGTTGGCCACCTGGGCCGCGCGGCGCGCGATCGGCCGACTGAACAGCGCGCTGCCGTCGTTGGGCTTCTGCGGATCACGCGCCTCCACGCGACAGCCGTCGATGAGGCAGCACGCTTGCTCGGTGCGATCGCCGCCGACGACGTCCAGCCGGCGGTCGTTCTGAGCTTCACGACGCCCGACGTGAACACCTTTCGCTCAGCGCTCGACAGTTGGCTGACTACGGTCTCCGACGGCCCAACTAAGACTGCATTGACCTCGACCTTGAGTAGTGGTGGCGGTAGCTGATGGGAACGAGCGGCTCATATGGCGGTTCGGGTAGCAAGCCCGCAAAGGCTCTCCGGCAGGGAGTCAGCGACTGGCTTGACGGGCTGCCCGAATCCGGGCCACCAACCGATCGTCCACCTGACCCTCCCGATAACCAATCCGCGCTTCCCAAGCTGGCTCCCGAAGCCGTCCTCAATGTCGTGCCGATGTTCCGACCTCGTCCTCGATCTGGCGGTGGCGACGGTCCAGGTGGCATGGGCGGAGGGGCCGGAGCTGCTCAAGGCGACGGAACCACTGGAGGTGGCGGTCGTCGTGGCGGCGCGCAACGCTCTGCGGCACGGAGCGCATCGACCGCCGGACGTGCTGCATCTGCCGCCTACGCCTTTCGCACTGGAAACGCCGGAGCCCTCCGCGAACTTGGCCTCGACTACGACGAGCTGCGGAGCAGCGGCGATGCAATCCACGTCACTCGCAAGATCGTCGAAGCCGCCTGCGGTCCACTATCTGATGGGACCATCGAGGACGAGGAGCGACGGAAGGTCGCCGCCGAAATTGCGGCCTGGGTAC
The DNA here is from genome assembly GCA_963716525.1 of uncultured Actinomycetes bacterium. Lineage (GTDB taxonomy): Bacteria > Actinomycetota > Acidimicrobiia > IMCC26256 > PALSA-610 > JBBREP01. The sequence continues at coordinate 3,687,508 of OY970315.1, read as the reverse complement.
TTGAGGAACAGGAGGGACAAGCGCCGCCAACTCCCGAGGAGATCGTGCGCGAAGCGATCGCCCGAATCATCTTCGAGGCTGCAACGACCGAGTCTGCCCAGCAGCTACGAGACGGCAAGCGGCCCGAATGGGCAACCGAAGAGGGTGAGCGACAGATACGAGAGTGTGCCGACGCGCTCGCTCAGCGAGCCGAACTCACTGCAACCGGTCCGACGACCGACGAATTCGAGCGCGCGATCGAGACCGGCATCGAGACGCTGCGACGGATGTGGGGCAAGTCATCGTGACATCGTTCCGGCTCAGGTTGGAGCTGCCAGCGACCATTCCCGATACCGAGGCTCGCAGAACCTTCTACTGGACGACCACGGCGCCGGGGTCAGTCGCCGCGAAGCTCGGCCCGCGGCACCTCGGTCCATCGCTCGGAGCACTTGGACCCGTTACGGAACCCAACATCGAGTTCGTCCGCTTGGCCGCGGCGGTGTTCCTCGCTGATCGCACGACGCCACGCCGGGCCGAAGGTTCCAACTGGTCGCGCCGCCCCATCACGATCTCGGTACCCGTCGTCGATGCGACGCGATGGACACCTATCCAAGATCGCCTGCAAGCGCTGCTCGCTTTCTTGTCTGGAGATGATTGGACGATCCAGTTCGAGCAAACCGAGTCACCTCAAGAGACGATCGCCGACCCTCCCTCTGACTACGCGCGTGCAGTCCTGCTGAGCGGCGGCGCCGATTCAGCGATTGGCGCGCTGCTCTCACGCCACGAACTCGGCGACGTTCGTCATGTGCTCGTCTCCCACTTCGGCCCGACGGCGCTCCCACCGATCCAGCGCGGCGTCGTGGCGCGCATCGCGACCCTTTTACCCGGTCCGGACCAGCTGCACCGCCAGATCAACTTCACCCGCCGCAACAAGCAGCCCAACGGGGTGCAGTTCGCCAACGAGTACTCGACTCGGGCGCGATCGTTGCTCTTTCTCGCACTCGGTCTCGCTGTGGCCTCCGTGCATGGAGTTCCGCTGTGGGTACCAGAGAACGGTTTCGCCTCGCTCAACCCGCCTCTTGGTCCCGATCGGCGTGGCAGCCTTTCAACACGTACAACCCACCCGCGCCTTTTGGCTGATCTCTCCGCCGCACTTTCTGAGGTCGGCGTTCATGCTGAACTGACCAATCCCTTCGAATCCGCGACCAAGGGCGAGATGTTCCGACATGCAGCGGACATCGTCGGCGACGACAACGCTTCCGAGCTGCTCAGCAGATCGCACTCATGTGCCCACACCGGCCATCGATCACTCGGTCTGTCGCTCACATACCAGTGCGGAGTCTGCTTCGGCTGTTGCGTTCGCCGCGCAGCCTTCCTGGCTGCATGTCTCGAAGATCGCACCGAGTACCTCACCTCCATGAAACAGCACGCCAAGGTGCCGGCGTACCTGGCAGGCAAGTCTGTCGAACGCTCGATTCGCGCGTTCAATGAGCATGGCGTAAGCGCGACCGACGTCGCAGCCATGAGCCTTCCCGATTCATACGCCGGAGCCGACGCGCTCGACCTGTGTCAGCGGGAGATCAAGGAACTTCGAGGCCTTCTTCCGTGACGCGGCTACCGGCGCTCGATCTGCACGCTCATATCGATGTCGCTGTTACTGCCGAGGAACTGCGCGAACTGCACGCCGTCGTCTTCGCAGTCACTCGTTCCCTCGAGGAAGCGCGTCGCGCCGCCGAGCGCAGCGATCAGCAAGTTGTTTGGGGCGTCGGATGCCATCCGGGCCTGGTCAAGGCGCACCGGAGCTTTTCAACAGCTGAGTTCACCGAGCTTCTCGAGGGTTCGCCCTTTGCTGCCGAGCTCGGCCTCGACGGCGACTCGCGCGTCCCCATCGACACTCAGCGGGCCACGCTTCGGGCGGCCTTCGGGACACTTCAAACGATGCCGCGGATCGTCAGCTTGCACAGCTACCGAGCGACCGAACCCCTAGTCGACGAACTGACGGCTACGCCGATCAAGGGCGCCATCTTGCACTGGTGGCTCGGTGGCGACGAGCTGACGCAACGTGCAGTCGATCTCGGATGCTTCTTCTCGGTCAACGCATCGTCGGTGCGCAGACATGACCTCCTTCGGATTATCCCAGCTAACCGTCTCTTGACGGAAACGGACCACCCGTTCGGTGATCGCAACTCAGCGACACCCCGCCAACCCGGCGCGATTCGCCCGGTCGAACACGAGCTGGCACAGCACCTTGGCATCACACCCGAGAATGTGCGCCGGCGCGTCTGGGCGAACTTCGCCGAGCTTGTTGGCAGCGTTGGGTGTGGCGGTCTGCTGCCACGAGGTGTCCGAGCCCAACTCGCTGCTCTCCCCGCCGATAGGCCAAGGGGTGACGTGGCTTGACCACTTCCGAAAGATGGGCGATCACCGAATGTCGCGATTAGCGATCATCGACGGTCGCGTTCGGTGATGGGTGTGTCCGTTCGTGTGTACAACCAATGTGCTCTGAGGTCCGCAGCTACGGCACCGCGAGTCGGCGCCGGCGCGTCGCAGCAACCTGCCCCGCAGCCAGGCATCAGAACTGATCGACGCGGCAGCATCGTTGGTGCGGCGCTTCGATCACCTCGGCCCGATCATGGAATTACCCACCGTCTCGACCGTCTCGGCTAGGGCGAACGACTCGCACGGCTCAGACGGCTCCGTGTTCGAGGGAAGATGACCAACCCAACGCATGTCCGACCGCACACACGTCTCGGGTCTGCCGAGATCGAAGGCAACAGACCTATGAGCGAACGGCTGCTCACACCAACCAAGATCACCGCTTGGCTTGATTGTGCGCACTACCTCACGCTGCAACGTCGTCTCGACGCCGGCACGCTGGAGTTCACGCCGCAACCGTTCGGCTCGCTAGCCCAGCTACTCGCAGACAAAGGTCTCGAACACGAAGCGCAGTGCCTCGCGTCGTATCGCGAACAGGGCCTCACCGTCTACGAGGTTCCCGGCCGCGAAACGGGTGAACGGTTCGCCGATTGGGTCGACCGCGTTGGCAACCCGCTCGAACTCGACGTCGACGTCCTCTACCAACTTCCCATGATCCACGACGGGTTGCGCGGCATTGCCGACTTCCTCGTACGTTGCGCCGACCCCGAGACCGGACTCGTTCGATGGGAACCAGTCGACGCCAAACTTGCGCGTGCCGGAGCCAAGCCGGGCCATGTGATGCAACTGTGCTTCTACGCCGACGCGATCGAAGCACTCACAGGACATGCGCCGGAGGCGCTGCACGTCTGGCTCGGATCCGGGCGCATCGAGACGATCCACCTCGTTGAGGTCAGGGCTTACTGGAAGCGCCTCCGCAGCCAGCTTGACGTCGTCATGAACCACGAAGACACACACGATGCCACGGTCCCCGCCCCGTGTTCGCACTGCGAGTTCTGTGAGTTCTCGCCTGTGTGCGAGCAACAATGGCGCGACGCCGACTCACTTGTCTACGTCGCTGGGATTCGCCGTGCCGATCGCGATGCACTCGAGTCGGCAGGAGTCACGACGCTCCAGCTCCTCGCCGCGCATCACGGACCGGTCGATGATGTGCACGCTGCGCGGCTCGACCGCTTGACCTCGCAGGCGGTGCTGCAGGTGGAGGCCCGCGACGAAGGTCGACCTACCCCTCCGTTTCGACTCTTTGATCGCGATGACCCAGCGGCGGTGCAGGGGTTCGCGGCCATGCCGGCGCCTGACGACGGCGATCTTTTCCTCGACTACGAAGGGCATCCGTTCTGGCAACCCGACGCTGGCCTCTTCTTCTTGTTCGGCGCGCTCACACGGCAAGCCGATGCAACGTGGGCCTACGACGCGACCTGGGCACACGATCGCGATGAAGAACGACACGCCACGCAGTCACTCATCGAACGCCTCGCGCAGCGCCACATCGAATTTCCGGGAATGCACGTCTACCACTACAACCACACCGAACGCTCGGCGTTAGAACGACTCGCCACCGATCACGGGTGCGACGAAGCGCTCCTCGCCGGCCTCGTCGAGGCAGGACTGTTCATTGACCTGCTCGGCATCACGAAGAACGCGCTCCAAGCCGGCATCGAGTCATACGGCCTCAAGTACACCGAGCGACTTGCTGGCTATGAACGTGGTCACGATATCGACCAGGGCGCAGGCGCGGTCGTCGAGTACGAGGCCTACACCAAGGTTCCTGCCGGTCTGATCCTGGAACGGATCGCGGCGTACAACGAAGACGATGTCCGCGCCACACTCGCATTGCGCGACTGGCTGCTCGCACAGCGGCCCGCCGACCTTGACTGGCGGCCAGCCTGCTACGAACCGGAATCCACCTACCCTGAGATCGATGCGCAGGTCGCGGCGCTCCACGACTTCGATCCCGGGACACCGCAACACCTGCTCGGCGATCTCCTCGGCTACTGGCTTCGAGAATGGCGCGCCACCACCGCGCCCCGCCTCGCCAAGACGTCACTCGACCTCGCGACGTTGCTCGCCGACCCCGACGTCGTCGCAGGCCTCGAGTTCATCAAGCTGACGTCACGCGTCGCCAAGAACGGGAAGGAGCTCGTTCCGCACGCGGAGTTCCGGTTCCCGGATCAGATCATCGGCCCGACACTTCATCCGCAGGCGGCCCGCGTTCCCTCGGTCGTCTATGGGGCGGACGAGGGAACGGTCGGCTTCGCGAGCGTGGCCGGACTCGATTCCGAAAAGTGCACCCTGACGTTGACGTGGAACACGCGGTCGCAGGATCTTGGAACATTCCCGAGCTGCGTGATCGTCAATGATTGGGTCCAGCCGAAACCGAAGCCCGAAGCGCTGTCGTGGTTCGCCGCGAGTGTGCTCGACCCCGCAGTGTGCGGCTCGCCTAACCCGGCTGCGATGGCGCTCCTAGGCCGAGATCTTCCGAAGTTCACGCCCGGCCACGGGCCCGAGGACGACCTGTTCAGCGACGACCTGGCCGCGATCGTTGGCTGGGCACAGCACCTCGACGACAGCGTCGTGGCGATCCAGGGGCCTCCTGGAACCGGCAAGACGTTCACCGGCGCCCACATCGTCCACCAGCTCGTCAAGGCCGGGAAACGCATCGGGATCACCGCGATGAGCCACCATGCAATCGACAACCTCCTGCACGAAATCGTCGACGTCTTCGGCCAGGCCGGCGAACTCGAGAGCCTGCGCGCAATCCGGAAGCACGAGAAGCCTGCATCTGGCGGCTTGGTCTCGACGAAGTACACCAGCAGCAACCCGCCGTGCGCGAACAGCGACTACAACGTTGTCGCCGGTACCACCTGGTTGTTCGCAAGCGAGAGCTTGCGCAACGTGCCTGTCGACTTCCTCATCGTCGACGAAGCCGGCCAGCTGGCCCTCGCCGACGCGGTGGCCGCGGCGACCTCGGCCGACAATGTGATCCTGCTCGGCGACCCGCTCCAACTCCCGCAGGTCGCGACCGCCACCCATCCAGGCGGCGCCGGCCACAGCGTGCTGCAGCATCTGCTTGGCGACGACACGACGATGCCACCCACACGAGGCGTCTTTCTCACCCACTCGCGCCGTATGCACCCAGACATCTGCAGAGTGATCTCAAGGCAAATTTACGAAGACCGACTCACCAGCCACGAGAGCTGCGCGCTGCAAGACACCGACCGTGGGACGGGACTGCGGTGGCTGCGAGCCGAACATGTTGATCGCTCCACCGAATCACCCGAGGAAGCGGCACTTGTCGCGAACGAACTCGCCGGTCTCGTTGGCGTGCTGTGGACCGACCGGAAGGGCCGGCGCCGACCACTCGACGTCGGTGACTTCATGGTCGTTGCGCCGTACAACGACCAGGTCAAACTCATGCGCTCCGTTCTCGACGCAAACCCCGCGACCCGAGGCACACGCGTTGGAACAGTCGACAAATTCCAAGGCCAACAGGCACCGGTCGTGTTCTTCACCATGACCACCTCCGACGCCGACAACATGCCACGCGGCGCGGAGTTCCTGTTCTCCCGCAACCGACTCAACGTCGCGATCAGCAGAGCCCAATGTCTCGCCTACATCGTCTGCACCGAGGACCTGCTCGACAGCCGTGCACGCGACGTCGACGAGATGAAGCTGATCTCGACGCTGTGCGCCTTCGTCGACGAGTGCACTTGACCGACAGCCCAGCGTCGCTCACGCCTGCTCGTAGCCGATGAGGCTGTCAGATCTTGTTCGAACCAGACTCTCGCAGCGGGGACGAGCAGTAGCGACACGCCGTCGGTGGGATGGCAAGTACGACGCCAGCGATGCGTATCGTGACCAGGTTGGCGACGTCGCGCCCTTCGAGGTGAACCTTGCTGATCGCACATGTCAACGGCCTCGAGTGCGACGAGTGGACTACCGACGGCGAGAATCACTCCCGCCACTGGATCGTTCCGGACTCGGTCGAGTAGGTCGATTCGGCACCCAAGAAGGCGGCCGAGGAGTCGTAGCGGCTATACCGGCGCACTGGGTGGTGCGCCGGGTCTGCCCCACCAGAACTCAGGCGCGCCGCCCGCGCGTTTCCGACGCTTTCGACTCCAACGACCAGGAGCAGGTGGTATGGCAGAGTTCATCGTCCAGGGCCCGTTCGAGGTACCTCGAACAGACGGATACCTCGGATCGAAGAACGAACTAAAGCGGCCCTGCGCGTTGAACCTGGGATGACGTTCTCGTCGTGAGGGTCCACCGTTGAGGTGGGGGCCTCCATCAATCTCGTGACTGTCTAACGGTTACGAGTTCGAGGAGGCCCCGGGGTGGAAGGTAGTAGCGCGGTCTGGCTTCGGCGCGCCCAACTTCGTTGTGCTCGACGTCGCCGATGACGGTGTCGAGCTGGTGATCTCGATCGAGACGACGCTCACGTTCGTCGGCTGCACGAGGTGCGGCACGCGCGCGAGGCCGAAGGATCGCCGCTGGGTGAACCTGCGTGACGCGCCGGCTGGTGATCGGGCGGTGTTGTTGCGCTGGCGGAAGCGGGTCTGGTCGTGTCCCGATCCCGACTGTCCGGCCCGGACCTGGACCGAACAGTCCGAGCTCGCCGATGCCGCGGCGCGTGTTGACGAACCGTGCGGGCGTGTGGGCGACCGATCGCGTCGCGGCGATCGAGGGAACGCCGGCATCGATCGCCAAGGGGTTCGGTGTGGCCTGGTCGACGGTCTGGTCGGCGATCGAACGCGTCGGCCGTGAGCGCGTCGATGATCCTGACCGGATCGGTGAGACGGCGATGGTCGGCTTCGACGAGACCGTGATGCAGCCTGCGCATCGGCGTCGCCGCCGCCGGTTCATCACCGCGGTGGTCGACGTGCAGACCGATCAGATCCTCGACGTGTTCGAGGGCCGCGACGCCAATGATCTCAAGGCCTGGCTCGCCTCCATGCCTCGCAGCTGGCGGGACCAGGTACGGGTCGTGTCGGTCGATCCGCATGAGGGATACCGGTCCACGATCACCAGCACGACGCTGCTCGGCACCGTCACGGTGGTCGTTGATCCGTTCCACATCGTCCGCCTCGCGAACATGGCGCTCACCCGCTGCCGCCAACGCACCCAGCAACAGACGCTGGGCCATCGCGGCTGGGCCGACGACCCGCTGTACAACACCCGCAAGCTCTTCCTGCTCGGCGCGGAACGCGTCGACGCCGCCGGCTGGGACCGCATCCACGCCGCGCTGCGCCACGGCGACCCCGACGGCGAGGTACAGGACTGCTGGGTCGCCAAAGAGAAAGTCCGCGACATCTACCTCACCGACGACCACGACGCTGCCGCGGCAGCACTCGACGACGCCATCACCTGGTGCACCGCGAACGAATCGGGCATCGAGCTGCGCCGGCTCGCCAAGACGCTCAAGCGCTGGCGGCGCGAGATCCTCGCCCACCACACCACCGGCGCCAGCAACGGTCCCGTCGAAGCCGCGAACCTGCTCATCAAACAGGTCAAGCGATCAGGCCGCGGCTTCCGCAACATCACCAACTACCGGCTGCGCATCTTGCTCGCCGGCGGCCTCCCACACGACGATCGCACCGTCACGAGACTCCGAGCACGTCCCAGCTCAGCCGCGTAGGACCACTAAAGCAGTGGTGGTCGGCCACTGGCCTCGCGCCGCATGCGGACGCCAACGGGTGTTACGTCTTCGCGATGCGCGTCCAACGTGGAGGCTACAAGCCGGTCTACGTCGGCATGACCACGAACGGTTTCGCGACAGAATGTTTCGCGGATCACAAACGCGTGAAGCTCGACACGCTCCACCGCGCCGGTACCACGGGAACGCTCGTGCTCTTTCTACTTACCGTCAAACGGCAGCGCGGTCGCTTGCCGGAGTCAGCGATCCGAGAGTTGGAGCACCATCTCATCGCGTCGGCAGCACGACGCAACCCGCAACTGTTAAACGGCCACGGCACCGGCGGTGAGCGTTGGCAGGTGCAGGGGTTCAGTCCGCCTCGCGGCCGAGGCGCTCCCGACGTCGCTGAACGCGAGTTCAGGCGACTCGGTCTGCTGACGTAGCCGCAAGGGGCCACCATCACGGAGTAAGTGCGTTGTACCACTGGCAGCCGTTGGTCGGGCAGTAGTAGACGTTGGTGATGCCCCAAGTGCCTTCACCGGCACCATTCCTGAGCCGCTGATAGTGGACAGAGGTTCTGTCGCCTTGCTGGCCGCAACCGGGGCAAGGCTCGAATTTCTCGTCGTGTTCAACTGTCATGCTTTCGAGGGTAGAGCGCGACCCCTCGCGGGTGCGCGGTTCTCCGTCGTAAGACTATGGAGCCCCCCGCCGAGCGATCTGAGTCGCGATTCTGCTAGCTGAGGGCCTTCCGCTACTGCGGTGCGGGCGGTCTTCGATGCTCACGAGATTGCTGAAGGCCGCACCGCAGGACCGTCACGGCCCGAGTCTCGGTTTCACGCGAAGTGCGAGCTATGAGCGCTGAGGTCTTGCCGACTCGAGGCTGCCGGCGCCTGCTTGGGAGGCCTGCGCGGCCGGGCGGTTGGCGACGGTCTCGGGGCCGAGCCCGGTTGGCGAGCGAGTAGCCGCCGGCATAGGAGCGAGTGGCCCATCTGAGCGTGTCCTGGTCCCAGCGCTTGGCGACCGCGCTGCGAGCGCTAGTTCGCGGCTCTTCTCAAGGGGATTCGTCGCCTGCGGTGTCGGCGGTTTGGGGGAACCAGAATTGGAGTTCTTTGACGATCTGGGCTTCGAGTACGTAGGTGCCTGTTCGGTTGGGTGCGGTGATGGTGACGGGGATCGCGACGGTGTCGCCGGGTGCGAGGTCTGCGGGGAGCTCGAAGCGTTGGTCGGTGTACCAGGTCGAGTTTGTGCCGCCGGTGGCGTTGGCGAAGTGGAGGCCGAGGTGGACGAGGTTGGTTCCGGTTGATGGCCAGGTTTGGTTGCCGGTGTTTGTGACGCGCACGTTGAACGATCGGGTTTGACCTGCGGTCCAGCCGGATGGCGCGGCCGAGACGTCATACGACGCCGCCCACAGCGGCGCCGCGACGCCGGCTGCGGTGTCGGCGGTTTGGGGGAACCAGAATTGGAGTTCTTTGACCATCTGGGCTTCGAGCATGTAGCCGCCGCCTGATGTGGGTGCGGTGATGGTGACGGGGATCGCGACGCTCGCGCCCGGTGCCAGATCACTCGGCAACTCGAAACGCTGATCGGTGAGCCATGAACCGCCGGCCGTGCTTTGGAAGTGGAGGCCGAGGCGGACGAGGTTGGTTCCGGTTGATGGCCAGGTTTGGTTGCCGGTGTTTGTGACGCGCACGTTGAACGATCGGGTTTGACCTGCGGTCCAGCTTGATGGCGCGGCCGAGACGTCATACGACGCCGCCCACACGACGGCACCAGCAGAGACGTCGGCGAATTGCGGGAACCAGAATTGGAGTTCTTTGACCATCTGGGCTTCGAGCACGTAACTGCCGCCCGATGTGGGTGCGGTGATGGTGACGGGGATCGCGACGGTGTCGCCGGGTGCGAGGTCTGCGGGGACCTCGAAGCGTTGGTCGGTGTACCAGGTCGAGTTTGTGCCGCCGGTGGCGTTGGCGAAGTGGAGGCCGAGGTGGACGAGGTTGGTTCCGGTTGATGGCCAGGTTTGGTTGCCGGTGTTTGTGACGCGCACGTTGAACGATCGGGTTTGACCTGCGGTCCAGCCGGATGGCGCGGCCGAGACGTCATACGACGCCGCCCACAGCGGCGCCGCGACGCCGGCTGCGGTGTCGGCGGTTTGGGGGAACCAGAATTGGAGTTCTTTGACGATCTGGGCTTCGAGTACGTAGGTGCCTGTTCGGTTGGGTGCGGTGATGGTGACGGGGATCGCGACGGTGTCGCCGGGTGCGAGGTCTGCGGGGAGCTCGAAGCGTTGGTCGGTGTACCAGGTCGAGTTTGTGCCGCCGGTGGCGTTGGCGAAGTGGAGGCCGAGGTGGACGAGGTTGGTTCCGGTTGATGGCCAGGTTTGGTTGCCGGTGTTTGTGACGCGCACGTTGAACGATCGGGTTTGACCTGCGGTCCAGCCGGATGGCGCGGCCGAGACGTCATACGACGCCGCCCACAGCGGCGCCGCGACGCCGGCTGCGGTGTCGGCGGTTTGGGGGAACCAGAATTGGAGTTCTTTGACCATCTGGGCTTCGAGCATGTAGCCGCCGCCTGATGTGGGTGCGGTGATGGTGACGGGGATCGCGACGCTCGCGCCCGGTGCCAGATCACTCGGCAACTCGAAACGCTGATCGGTGAGCCATGAACCGCCGGCCGTGCTTTGGAAGTGGAGGCCGAGGCGGACGAGGTTGGTTCCGGTTGATGGCCAGGTTTGGTTGCCGGTGTTTGTGACGCGCACGTTGAACGATCGGGTTTGACCTGCGGTCCAGCTTGATGGCGCGGCCGAGACGTCATACGACGCCGCCCACACGACGGCACCAGCAGAGACGTCGGCGAATTGCGGGAACCAGAATTGGAGTTCTTTGACCATCTGGGCTTCGAGCACGTAACTGCCGCCCGATGTGGGTGCGGTGATGGTGACGGGGATCGCGACGGTGTCGCCGGGTGCGAGGTCTGCGGGGACCTCGAAGCGTTGGTCGGTGTACCAGGTCGAGTTTGTGCCGCCGGTGGCGTTGGCGAAGTGGAGGCCGAGGTGGACGAGGTTGGTTCCGGTTGATGGCCAGGTTTGGTTGCCGGTGTTTGTGACGCGCACGTTGAACGATCGGGTTTGACCTGCGGTCCAGCCGGATGGCGCGGCCGAGACGTCATACGACGCCGCCCACAGCGGCGCCGCGACCTTCGCCGCCATTCCAGCTGAGGGACCAAACCAGAATTGGAGTTCTTTGACCATTTCCGCTTCGAGCACGTAATTGCCGCCCGATGCGGGTGCGGTGATGGTGACGGGAATCGCGACACTCGCGCCCGGTGCCAGATCACTCGGCAACTCGAAACGCCGATCGGTGAACCAAGTTCCACCGGCACCTCTTGCCGTGTTTGCGAAGTGCATGCCGAGACGCACTCGGTTTGGTCCGGTCGATGGCCAGACCTGATCGCCGCTGTTCGTCACGCGCACGCTGAACGACTGCGTCTGCCCGGCTGTCCACGACGACGGTGTACTGGAGATGTCATACGACGCCGGCCATGTCACTGCACTCGATACGCGTGCGGACTGCGCGAACCAGAACTGCAGTTCCTTGACCATCTCGGCTTCGAGCACGTAGCCACCAAACGATCGAGGAGCGCTGATCGTGATTGGAATTGAGGCGACGCCGCCCGGCGCTAGATCGGAGGGCAACTCGAAGCGCTGATCCGTCGACCAAGCTCCTCCGCCAGGGCTCAAGAAATGCAGCCCGAGGTGGACGAGGTTGGTTCCGGTTGATGGCCAGGTTTGGTTGCCAGTGTTGGTGACTCGCACGTTGAACGACCGTGTCTCGCCGGCAGCCCAGCCCCACGGAGCCTCGGACATGTCATACGACGCTGCCCACACTGGCCCAGGTGGCGGGGGAGGAATTGGCGCGTCGTGCGGGTGGAGAAATTTGTCGACTGAACTCGCGGGAATCCAACCGGCGTCGGTGTAGCCCCTCGTGTAGCTGAAGTTGTCGGCACGAATGAACACCGTGTTGCCACTCACCTGCTCGACGTACGCGACATGGCCGGATCCCCACCACGCAATCGCACCGACAGCCGGTGTGGAGTTGCCGCCGCCGTTGTGCGCCGCCCAGTCGCCTGCGTTTCCCCAGTTGCCGGGATCGCCCATTCCGCTCTGCTGCAGCCGCCACGCCGCGTAGAGGGTGCAGTTGTGATAGCCGTTCGGCGTCTGCGCCCAACTCCCGCCATAGTGGCTCCATGCCCACGTACCACTCGCGTTCGCGCCGTTGTAACCAGGCGTGCAGTCGTACGCGTAGCTCAGGCAATCTGTTTTCGAAGCCCCGGCCTGCGGAGCGTTCGCGATCAAAGTGGCCGGGAGAATTGCGACGGCCACAATCGCGCTCAGCAAGGACGCGACGCACCGGGCTCGCGGCCGAGCATCTCTTAACCGGAATACGCGCCTTCGTCATGCCCCTCATCCCACTCCTCAAGCACCAGCGGTCCGCCTTGCGGCCCGGACAGTAACCGGTGTCTTTGACCGAGACCAGGCCGACACAGCCGCGATCGACGAGTACGGCCGATTTCGTCGGTCGCCGAACCTTCTCTTGACCTCAGCGTCAACGCCGTCGGCAAGGAGTTGCTTGTCCTCGCACTCGCTCTCGACATTGACGGGTCAACCCACTACCGGCGGTGCGCGTTGGTCGGTAGGCCGGCGATTGTTCGGATGACTGTGATGACGTCGCTGTAGCGGCGGTTGTCTGCTGGTAGGTCGAGTAGCGGGTGGATGTTGTCGTTGATCCATGCGCGGGTCTTCGCGGCGACGACGGGTCGCGTTTTCCAGATCAGGTCCCAGGCGTCGGGTCGTTGTTGCATGCGTTGGTGGGCGAGGCTCAGTTTCGCATTGGGCCCTACTCCGAGACGTTGGTAGTCGTCGGGCGCGGGTGGTGGCGTCTGGCCGGTCGTGTAGTCGTGCCTGACGATCGCTTCGAGATGTTCGAGTAGACCGACCTCGTCGTAGAACGCGCTGACAATTCCGTGTTCGGCGTAACGGAATGTTGACCTCGGGTCGTCGCATCGTGGTCGAGTATGCGACGACGCGCGGCGGCGTTGGGATTGTTTCGAGCGCATCAATGACGGCGAGTGCGGCGAAGCGTGAGGCGCTTGGATCGACTTGCTGGGCGGCGAGGTCGTAGGCGTCGAGGAGTACGAGGTCGATGCCGACCCAGGCCTCGGGTTGCCTGCGCGCGGCGTCTTGGTGGTCGAGCGTTTGCAACTGGACGGGCGTGCCAGTCGTGTCGTGGCTCGGCGCTTTGTGCATGATGGTTCGCAAATAGGCGACTCGGTCTTCGACGATCACAATCCGGCGAGGGCGTTCCTCGTGGTCGGATCGGTCAGCCATGAGCGCAGAGCCTTGCACTCCTGGGCCAGTGCAGCACGAATGTCGTCTGGGACGCCGACGTCAGGGCTGTCGAGTTCGTGTTCGGCGAGTTCGAGCTGGGCGCCATAGCGCGCTAGTTCGTCGTCGGCTGCCGCCAGCCGCTCAGCGGCGACGCGGTCACGGAATTCGTCGGCGAGGTGGCGCTGGAGTGCGGCTGATTCGAAGCGCACACGCTGGGCGATGCCGGTGGTGACGAGGGGTTGCAGCGCGAGTGGCACTATTTCGGCGATGACAGGCCCGAGTGGTCGTCGTTGCGGCAGGATCTCGGCGCTCACCCACATTGCGGACGCCAGGAGGCGCAGGACCCAGCGAGTCGTCACGAGGTCGGTGCCGTATCGCTCGGCGACGAGCATGATCGACTGGACGCCCGCCGAGGCGGGGAACACGGCGTTGCCGTATCGGTTGGTGCGAATCGCGTCGCCGCGGGCCACGGATAGGCAGAACAACGCGGATGAGGCCGCGACAGGCGCGATCGTCCAATAGCGGTGGTCTCGCGCTGGGGGGTGTTGGGCGAACCAGATGACGCCGACGATGTCGAGCGCCGCCGAGATCCGTGCGAGCGTGGTCCGCCTAGGGAACTCAGACGAGGCGAGTGACACGATCTTTTGCATACCGCCGACCAGGAAAGCATGCACGACAGGGTCGACGTGTGTCGAAATTGACGGTCGTTCCGGCGCGAGCTCGAGCACGCGGTCAAGGTGAACGAGGTGCGCACTGCCGAGTGCGTCCGTCTCGACGGTAAGCACTGCTTCACGTAGGTCGTCCCCGTCGTGGGCCGCGTCGTCGAGGAACGCGCGGACAGATGCAGCTTGGTTGATACTCAGCCAGGTCGTGGCTGCGTCGGGCGGCTCGATCCAGATCCATCCGGCGGCGTCGCGCAATGTCTGGCCCGATGTCGCATGATCGAGAACCGTCGCCGGGTGCGCCCCCTGGTGAATCGACGCCTGTCTCGCCGCGCGTGAGCCGTAAGCGGCGAGGACCGCCAACGTCTTCTTGAAGTCGTGACCTGGTCCTGGGTACACCGCGGCGCGGACCTGCGCGGCGACTCGCTCGAATTCGATCTGGTCTCGAGTTCGCAGTTGCCATTCGTCACGGATCTGCGATTGCATCCGCGGCGGTAACGGACCATCACGAACCCGGCACCGGCAGCGAATGCCGGCCACCCGAACTGAGATACGGCGGCGCGGTGCCCGCGTGCTTTTCGTGTTGCCATGGCTACTGCGGAGGGCAGCGCCCAGGGGATGACGGCGCGACCGAGAGGTTTGAACCAGCGGCGAGCGCCCACACCCTCGGGCGGGAACGTTTGAATCCCGACGGCTTGAGGCACGACTTCAGTCCCGTAACCGAACCGGAAACCGTGTTCGAGTGCGGACACGACTGTCGCAGTCAGGTATGGCGTGCGCGACAAGGCTGGATCAGCCGGTACCGAACATGCCCACACGAGCGCATCCGTGGCGTCGATGCACATGTCGATCATCGACGGTGTGACGTCCTGGTCGCCAAGCCGCGACGCGCGGACATGGTCGACCAACACGGACGCTGCCCCCGCGACGATCCAGCGCTTGCGGCGTGTGCGTGAGAACGCAAGCACGGCGCCGGCAACGTGATACGAGATCCGGTACCAGCGAGCGATCGCAACTCGTTGGCCCAGTAGCGGTCCGATCGACGCGCTCGCATCCGGTCCTCTCATCGGGTTCACAGGGGCTGAAAGTACGCGGCCCGGTGGCGCCAGGCGACCTGCCCGCCGCGTGACCGACGAAATCTGTCGAACTTGTCGGTCGACGCTGTTGGGCGGACCGTCGCCGAGCGCGACGCGTTAGGTTCAAGGTGGTCCCGACGACCCAGTCGGTCCAACACAAGGAGTGGGTTGATGACCAGGATTCGGGTTTTGGGTTGCGCGGCCGCAGCGGTTTTGGTGTTGCTCCCATTCGGTGGCGTCGGTCCCGCGGCGGCGGTTAGGGCGGCGGGGCCACCACCAGCGGCGAGCGGCGCAACGTATCTCTGTGGTCCGGATTATGGATACACCTGCCTTGGGAGTACGGGTTACAGCGGCCAAAGCGTGTGGGGTTCGTGGGGACCGGGCCATAACTGTGTGAGTTACGCGGCATATCGGCTGCAACAGAACGGGTCGCCGAAGCCGTGGAACGGCCAAATCGGCAACGCGAACCAGTGGGATGACAAGGCGCGGGCTGCGGGTTACTCGGTCGACGGCAACCCCGTTGTTGGTTCGATTGCTGAGTGGGAGACGGGTGGAGGCGGCGCCGGCCACATCGCGTATGTAGAAGCCGTTACGAGTTCGACGATCGATGTCAGCGAGGATTCGTATCTCACTGACACTTCGGGTTACGAGAGCATTCGCCGAATCACCACGGGAAGCGCATCGTGGCCAAACAACTTCCTGCACATCAAAGACCCCACGAGCGGCCCGTTGCCAGATGGCTCGTTCGTATCGACACCCGATGGCAAAGCTTGGCAGATCGTCGGTGGTGCACCGATCTACATCGACAACTGGGCACCGTATGGCGGGCCGCAATCGACGACGCACCTCACTGACTTCTCGGGATACCAGCAGTATCCGCGGGACGGCAGCGCGCTCGACGCGCATTCGTCAGGTCAGGGTTGGGAGGTTGTTGGTGGCGCACCGGTGATTGTCGACAACTGGTCGACGATCGGCAACCCGAGAACATTCATCGTCAACGACGGCGCGCTCGACGCGTCCACCCAACACTCATACGGGCACCTGCTGCAGTATCCGCGGGATGGGACGGCGTTGGACGCGCGACCGTCGGGTCAGGGCTGGGTGGTTGTTGGTGGCGCGCCACTGATCGTCGACGATTGGTCGGCGATTGGCAATCCGCAGTCGACGCCGGTGAATGACGGTGCGCTGGACGCGACGTATCAGTTCTCCCACGGGCACTTGCTTCAGTATCCGCGGGATGGGACGGCGTTGGACGCGCGTCCGTCGGGTCAGGGTTGGGAGGTTGTCGGTGGTGCACCGGTGATTGTCGACAACTGGTCAACCATCGGGAATCCGCAAACGACAGCCGCGTCAACGACGGTGCGCTGGACGCGACGTATCAGTTCTCCCACGGACACCTGCTGCAATACCCGCGTGACGGGACCGCACTCGACGCGCGACCCTCAGGACAGGGCTACGAAGTTGTCGGTGGGGCTCCGTTACCGGTATCGGACTGGGCCAACGTCGGACTCCCGCAATCAACGCCCGTCAACGACGGTGCGCTGGACGCGACGTATCAGTTCTCCCACGGACACCTGCTGCAATACCCGCGTGACGGGACCGCAGTATGGGATGGGAGGCCGGCGACGCACGGCGCAGGATTCACGTTCGCTGGGGGTGCACCGTTGATGGTGGCCGACTGGGCCAACGTCGGACTCCCGCCGTCGACTCAAGTCGACGGCTACGCGCTCGAGAACTTCGCTTCCACTGGGCGGTTCAGCCACGTCCTGCAATACCCGAGAGACGGAACCCTTCTCAGAGGGTCGCCATCGAACCAGTACTGGCGAGTCAAGTCGGGAAGAAAGACGGAGGCCCCGACCACGACGGCAGCAATCCTTGTCGACGACGCCGGCGCTGCGAAGCTTGCCACCGACGTTTCGGTGTCGTGGTCCGCACCTGAGGCTGCACGTCTCACACAGATGGGCGCTTCCCTCGGGCCGATTCCGGCCGCGCAAGTGCAGAAGACCTCCGTATACATCATCAGCTACCTCCTCGGGTTCGCCTCGGCGACTCCAACACCGATCACGCTTCCGGCGCCCGGCACCGCCGTCACGTACAAGGACACGTGGGCGCCCGCCGAGTATTCGGTCCTCACTCGCGTCAAGTCCAAGTACGTGCTCAACGGCTCGGACGCGACACGGTTCGCTGTCAAGATCATCGACTATCTACTCGCGCTCGGAGGACACTGATGATTGCCCCGAGCAGACTGTTCGAAGAGCATGCCTCCTATGCCGGAGGGAGGGGGTCCTGATGACGACGGTGCGCGCCACTGGCGGCGTCGTCGCGGCAGTGATGGGGTTCGCGATTGCGGCCACAGTTGGTGCGATAGCCCCGGCTAGAGCTTGTAGCCGAATCGTCGGCGCAGCACGGGTCGAGCAGCGCAGTCGCCACGTCGAGCGCTGGGGCGAACCAGTACAGCGCTCCGGCATGGTTCCCGTTACGCGGTGACTGGGTGATCGGCTGCACCTGGAACCAAGGCAACAATCAGTACTGTCCGAACGGATATCACGGCTACGCCGCGATCGACATCGCCCGCAACCGCACCGGCTCGATCGCAGGCGGCCCTGTGTACGCCGCGGGGGCGGGTCTGGCAACGATCTACCAGACCACCAACGGCTGCGGGGCAGGTAAAACAGCGAACGTCGTGCAAGTCGACCACGGCGGCGGCGTCAAGAGCTACTACTACCACCTCGGATCGTTCGCGATCTCCGGCCCAACATGGGTCGACGAAAACACTGTTGTCGGCTACGTCGGCGCGACCGGGTACGTCGACCCTTGCTCGTTCAACCACCTCCACTTCGAAGTACGCAACAACGGCACGCGGATCGACCCAGGTCAACTCAAGGCCTGCATCGGCACCCGCCTCACCAGCTACCCGGCAGAACTCGGAGTTGCCGACTGGCCCAACGTCCCACTCTGGAGGTCGGTCCACGACGATGGGACCGCTTGCGGTGGCGGGATCGCGGATGGCAGCTTCATTAGCAACCGCGGCCACGTGTACAGAATCGCAGGCGGCGCACCGCTCGGGATTAGCGATTGCGGCCCCTTGGGCGGATGCCCAGGACTCACTCCAGTCGACGACCAGACGCTCGCATCACTCCGATCGGTGCCTGCTGATGGGACGTTCCTCGAAGAGGCTGGCGCGGGGATCTATCGCGTGGCTGGTGGTGCGCCGCTGGCTCTTTCGGATTGCACGCCGTTCGGGAACGGTTGTGATCACCGCGTCGCGGTGAACCACTCGACGATCGGAAACCTCGACCATCTGAACGCGGTGCCTGCTGATGGGACGTTCCTCGAAGAGGCTGGCGCGGGGATCTATCGCGTGGCTGGTGGTGCGCCGCTGGCTCTTTCGGATTGCACGCCGTTCGGGAACGGTTGTGATCACCGCGTCGCGGTGAACCACTCGACGATCGTCAACCTCGACCATCTGAACGCGGTGCCTGCTGATGGGACGTTCCTCGAAGAGGCTGGCGCGGGGATCTATCGCGTGGCTGGTGGTGCGCCGCTGGCTCTTTCGGATTGCACGCCGTTCGGGAACGGTTGTGATCACCGCGTCGCGGTGAACCACTCGACGATCGTCAACCTCGACCATCTGAACGCGGTGCCTGCTGATGGGACGTTCCTCGAAGAGGCTGGCGCGGGGATCTATCGCGTGGCTGGTGGTGCGCCGCTGGCTCTTTCGGATTGCACGCCGTTCGGGAACGGTTGTGATCACCGCGTCGCGGTGAACCACTCGACGATCGTCAACCTCGACCATCTGAACGCGGTGCCTGCTGATGGGACGTTCCTCGAAGAGGCTGGCGCGGGGATCTATCGCGTGGCTGGTGGTGCGCCGCTGGCTCTTTCGGATTGCACGCCGTTCGGGAACGGTTGTGATCACCGCGTCGCGGTGAACCACTCGACGATCGTCAACCTCGACCATCTGAACGCGGTGCCTGCTGATGGGACCGTGCTCCACGGCCTGCCCTCGAATACCTACTGGGCCATCAAGGGCGGTCAGCGCTTCCGCACCGCTGCGGCCAACTCGGCCGTCGGCGTGAATGACACAACCATCTTGACCCTGCCTCTGAGAATCACGATCTCGTCGGTGTCACCAAGCTCGGTGGCTCGCGGCGCTGTCGCCAAAGTCCTGACCGTGACGGGAGCGAACTTCAAGGCCGGTATCAAGGCGACGTTCTCCGGAACAGGTATCAAGGTCATCACTGTGAAGCGACTGAGTTCGACGAAGGTCACCGTGACGATCACCGTCGCTTCGTCGGCGGCCAAAGGCGCGAGATCGTTGATTCTCAGGAACACCGATGCCGGCAACGCGACCAAGACCAACGCGATCACCATCACATGACCTCGGCAAGCGCTCTCCTCGGCCGGCCCGACTCGCGTTTCTGCCGCTGTCGTGCCGTCGGCGGTCATAGTTCAAGTCCCGGGTCGATGTTCTAGCGATGCGCCAGGTGCCGGGTTACTTGGAGACTCCCGACCTTGGAAACGAGGATGGAGTCATGTCGGAAGAACTGCGTCAGGGAGCACCGACGAGGAGGCTCTGTTAGCGTCGGCTGTTCGGAGCAGGCGAGAATGGCACGGAGGTGGGCGCAATGTCGCACGGTCCTGGCGCGTCGAAAGGTAACGCCAAGCCGGCGCCCATGCGCACGCGCCGACAAAGAGCGGTCGATGCGGAGCCCCGCTGCGACGGTAGCTTGCCGGGAGCCGCTGGCTTTAGGAGCGTGGGAATTTATATGCGAGCACTTGGTGCCGTAGCTGCGATCGCTGCGGGCTTACTCATCGGAGTCAGTGCAACGCCAGCGGTTGCAACCGCGACGTTTGGTCCTGGGAACGCGGCTTGGGACAACTACTACGCGAACCCGTTGAACACTGCCAGTTGGAGTTCGTTCTGTCAGGGTGGCGGCGGGTCCTGGCTACAAACTGCTATCGATGTGCCTGCCTGCGGTCCTACTGGCAGCATCAACATCGTCTTGCCGGGTGGCAGTTACACGGGCGGCTTCCAGTGTGTCGAACTGTCCGAGCGTTATCTGTATGTAAGTCGCGGCTGGGCACCGATTAGCGGCACGAACGGCGCAATGGTCGTCGCCCACTATGCGGCAGCGCACGGTGTTGGGATCATCAACGATGGAACGTCAGGGAAAGCTCCAGCCCTCTCTGACATAATTGGTGTTGCCGCCTGGGTTGTTTCTATTCGTTGAGTAGGGGCGGGGATCGAGAGATGTCATGTCTGTTACTACCGTTGGGGTTGTGTCGCCGCGGCCTGATCCGGAAGTGCGTGCGCAGCGGCGTTCGTATACGCCGGCGTACAAGTTGCGGGTCTTGGCGGAGCTCGACGCGGCCGAGCGTGGCAAGGGCGGCGAGATCTTGCGGCGCGAGGGCTTGTACAGCTCGTTGATCGCGGAGTGGCGCAAGCAACGCGATCGCGGCGCGCTGGAAGCGATGACGGGCCGCCGGACCGGTCCGCGCGGCAAGGATCCTGTTGTCGTGGAGAATGCTCGGCTCCGTGAGCGTGTCAGCGAGCTCGAGGGTCAGCTCGACACGGCGACGGAGTTGATCGACGCGCAGGGAAAAGTCTCGGCGCTCTTGTCGGAGATGTCGCACAAGAGCGCCAAGCCGAAGTGAACACGATGCTCGAGACGCACATCGAACGGTTCGCGCCGGTCGTGGGCGTGGCGAGGGCGTGCGCAGCGTTCGGTGTGAACCCGCGGACTCGTCGTCACCGCCGCCAAGCGGTCGAGGGCAGGGCCCGGCCGCGTCCTCGACGTGATCCGCAGCCGCGTCGGGCGCATCCCGCGGCCATCAGCGAGACGGACAAGGACCAGATCGTGGCGACGTTGTGCTCGGACCGGTTCGCTGACATGGCGCCAGCGCAGGTGTACGCGACGCTGCTGGACGAGGGCAGCTACCTGTGCTGTGAGCGTCAGATGTATCGGATCCTCGCCGAGAGAGGCTTGGTTCGTGAGCGCCGTCGTGGCGGCCATCAACGCGCCGGCGCGTACGGCGTCCCGCGGCTCGAAGCGACCCGACCGAACCGGGTCTGGACCTGGGACATCACCAAGCTGCCCGGCGCTGCGAAAGGCGTCCGCTACTTCCTCTACACGATCATCGACATCTACTCACGCAAGATCGTCGGGTGGACCATCGCGGAGCGCGAGTCGGAGAAGATCGCCCGCAGACTCATCCGTGAGACATGTCGCCGCTACGGGATCGATCGGAACACCCTCACGATCCATTCCGATCGTGGCAGCCCCATGATCGCCGGGACCGTCGGCGAGCTCCTCAACGAGCTCGGCGTCGCGAAGTCCCACAGCCGCCCCCGCGTCAGCAACGACAACCCGTTCATCGAATCGCATTTCAAGACACTCAAGTACCGGCCCGACTATCCCGGCCGGTTCAACACCATCAACGCCGCGCGTGCGTGGTGCCGCAAATTCTTCCACTGGTACAACGAGGCCCACTACCACAGCGCGATCGGCTACATGCGGCCCGCCGACCTCCACGACGGCAACCACACCGCCGTCCTCGAACGCCGCCAAGCCACCCTCGACACCGCGTACGCCGCACACCCCGAACGATTCACACACAGACCCACACCAGCACGCGTTCCGACCAAGGCGTGGATCAACCGACCAACCATCCAAACCGACTGAACAAACGGCAATCACCTATTGACAGGTTCCGCAGCGGCCGGCACGGTGATGAGCTTCTCGAACACTTCGAACTACTCCGACACGGGTCACACGGCTGTTGTCACAGGAAGCAGCGTCGACGGCAACGGCAACGGCACGGTCACAATCGTCAGCGAGAATGTGACAGCCACCGCGACGTCCAACACGCTCGCTGTGTCCAACTGGAACGTCAACAGATTCGGATTCAGCTACGCCCAATGGCTCGACATCAACAACAGCGCCGGTCCATTGACGTCGAGTTCTGGGCCGATCGTGCAGCGTCCGAATGGGATCGTTGACGTCTTCGCCGTTGGCACGGGCCACAATCTCGTGCATCGCTCACTCACTCCGACGGGTTGGTCCTCGTGGGAGATTGTCGGAAACAACTTCAAAGGCACGCCGACCGCCGTCGTCCGTCAGAGCGGTCTGCTTGATCTCTTCGACACCGATACCGGCGGCACTCTGTGGCACATCACATTGCGCCCGAGTGGCTGGTCGCCGTGGGAAGCGCTCGGCGCCGGGTTCATCAGTAACCCAGGCGCGACGTATCGACCGCAGGTTGACATCGTTGACGTCTTCGCGGTCAACAACGGGCACAACCTTGCCCATCGCTCGCTCACTCCGACGGGTTGGTCCTCGTGGGAGATTGTCGGACACAACTTCAAGGGCGCGCCGACCGCCGTCGTCCGTCAGAGCGGTCTGCTTGATCTCTTCGACACCGATACCGGCGGCACTCTGTGGCACATCACATTGCGCCCGAGTGGCTGGTCGCCGTGGGAAGCGCTCGGCGCCGGGTTCATCAGTAACCCAGGCGCGACGTATCGACCGCAGGTTGACATCGTTGACGTCTTCGCGGTCAACAACGGGCACAACCTTGCCCATCGCTCGCTCACTCCGACGGGTTGGTCCTCGTGGGAGATTGTCGGACACAACTTCAAGGGCGCGCCGACCGCCGTCGTCCGTCAGAGCGGTCTGCTTGATCTCTTCGACACCGATACCGGCGGCACTCTGTGGCACATCACATTGCGCCCGAGTGGCTGGTCGGCGTGGGAAGCGCTCGGCGCCGGGTTCATCAGTAACCCAGGCGCCCTCGCAGAAAGCAACGCAACGGTCGACGTCATCGCGGTGAACAACCTTCACCAGCTCGCTCATCGTCCACTGCGTCCTACCGGGTGGGCGCCGTGGGAAGTGCTCAAGGCGGGAGTCGCTAACCCATGAACGCGACGCGACGGTCCAAGCCACTTTCGGTGCGATGAGCTCGGGCGGCGGTGCCTGTCTCGAATGAACTCTGTTGGCTGGATTCGCGAATCTGCGTCTTCCCAAGTCAGACGAATCATCGACGAGCGTGGAGCCCGTGCGCGCACTCGGCAGCTATCTGCTGCCGCAGCAGCTCGTTGGCGCGGGTGAGTGCGTGCCCTCTCTGACATAATTGGTGTTGCCGCCTGGGTTGTTTCTATTCGTTGAGTAGGGGCGGGGATCGAGAGATGTCATGTCTGTTACTACCGTTGGGGTTGTGTCGCCGCGGCCTGATCCGGAAGTGCGTGCGCAGCGGCGTTCGTATACGCCGGCGTACAAGTTGCGGGTCTTGGCGGAGCTCGACGCGGCCGAGCGTGGCAAGGGCGGCGAGATCTTGCGGCGCGAGGGCTTGTACAGCTCGTTGATCGCGGAGTGGCGCAAGCAACGCGATCGCGGCGCGCTGGAAGCGATGACGGGCCGCCGGACCGGTCCGCGCGGCAAGGATCCTGTTGTCGTGGAGAATGCTCGGCTCCGTGAGCGTGTCAGCGAGCTCGAGGGTCAGCTCGACACGGCGACGGAGTTGATCGACGCGCAGGGAAAAGTCTCGGCGCTCTTGTCGGAGATGTCGCACAAGAGCGCCAAGCCGAAGTGAACACGATGCTCGAGACGCACATCGAACGGTTCGCGCCGGTCGTGGGCGTGGCGAGGGCGTGCGCAGCGTTCGGTGTGAACCCGCGGACTCGTCGTCACCGCCGCCAAGCGGTCGAGGGCAGGGCCCGGCCGCGTCCTCGACGTGATCCGCAGCCGCGTCGGGCGCATCCCGCGGCCATCAGCGAGACGGACAAGGACCAGATCGTGGCGACGTTGTGCTCGGACCGGTTCGCTGACATGGCGCCAGCGCAGGTGTACGCGACGCTGCTGGACGAGGGCAGCTACCTGTGCTGTGAGCGTCAGATGTATCGGATCCTCGCCGAGAGAGGCTTGGTTCGTGAGCGCCGTCGTGGCGGCCATCAACGCGCCGGCGCGTACGGCGTCCCGCGGCTCGAAGCGACCCGACCGAACCGGGTCTGGACCTGGGACATCACCAAGCTGCCCGGCGCTGCGAAAGGCGTCCGCTACTTCCTCTACACGATCATCGACATCTACTCACGCAAGATCGTCGGGTGGACCATCGCGGAGCGCGAGTCGGAGAAGATCGCCCGCAGACTCATCCGTGAGACATGTCGCCGCTACGGGATCGATCGGAACACCCTCACGATCCATTCCGATCGTGGCAGCCCCATGATCGCCGGGACCGTCGGCGAGCTCCTCAACGAGCTCGGCGTCGCGAAGTCCCACAGCCGCCCCCGCGTCAGCAACGACAACCCGTTCATCGAATCGCATTTCAAGACACTCAAGTACCGGCCCGACTATCCCGGCCGGTTCAACACCATCAACGCCGCGCGTGCGTGGTGCCGCAAATTCTTCCACTGGTACAACGAGGCCCACTACCACAGCGCGATCGGCTACATGCGGCCCGCCGACCTCCACGACGGCAACCACACCGCCGTCCTCGAACGCCGCCAAGCCACCCTCGACACCGCGTACGCCGCACACCCCGAACGATTCACACACAGACCCACACCAGCACGCGTTCCGACCAAGGCGTGGATCAACCGACCAACCATCCAAACCGACTGAACAAACGGCAATCACCTATTGACAGGTTCCGGTGGTCAGGCCACCGGACTTGCCGTAGCAGCGTTCGTCGCCCAGTGGTCCGACGGTCCCGGTACACCAGCACGCACGCCCGGCGTACACCCGATGGGCATGATCGTCGAACCCGAACGATTCATGCGCGACCTCACCAGCCGAGGCTTCGTACTCAACTAGCCCACGCTCCCGAACGCCGTCGCGCTCGGCCCAAGCGCCCAGCCTGTCACCGCCGAGAGACCACCGAGTGCCCCACAACCCGCGTCCCAGAACGACGCTCCTCGGGTGTCTCGGAACGCCGGTTCCGCGGCGCGCGGTTGTCTTGGACGCGCAGGTCCTCAGTAGCTGCTCATTTCCACCCGGGTCGAGGTCGGATCGCTACACCAGCCCTGCGGAGGCGGTTGGCGACGGTCTGCGGATCGATGCCGAACTGGTCGCCGATATGGGCGAGGGAGGAGCCGTCGGCGTACGAGCGGGCGGCCCGGCTCAGCGCGTCGTCGTCCCATTCCCTAACGGCCACGCGTCGTTGCACGTTGCGGCGGTCGAGGTGCGCCATCACGGTGGTTCGGCTGATCGCGAACCGTCCGGCGAGGTCCATGATCGTGGCGCCGGCGCGGTAGTCGTCGATGAGTGCATCGACATCAACACCGCGAAGTCGGCGCTGCGTTCGATGCGCTGCGGGAGGTGGGGGAGTCCGCCCAACGCGTCCGGAGAGACTTGCTCGCCGGTCGGCTCAAGTGCGGGGTTTGAATAGTGTCCCAATTCGTCAGACGGCCGCGTTCCGCGACGCCCGCGGAGCGATTTCCGACGTGTCCGAGGGGCTCGGTGCGCCGCCGATGTCGCCCACAACCCTTGTGGCGCAAGGGATGTCAACGGTTTCGCGGGGTTTGAAAGCTGCCCTTTAGGTCCACTCGTTGTCAGAATTACAACGTTCACCCCGGTTAGATGCCGTTTCGTGTGACCGATCGCTCAAGCACCATCGTCTTCTTATTCAAACCCTTGGCTAGGCAGGCCGTGATCGTGGACGCAATCGCGATTGTCACCGGACTGTCGGACGAGTTCGAGTGCAGAACGTCAGGACTCTGAGGTGCTTGTGCTTTAGGGCCACGACTCTGATGGTCGACATAACGCAGAATCAATCCCCGCGTTCTTCAAGGTCGCCCAGACCGTGGACGCGGCGATTGTGATGCCGAGCGTCGTGAGTTCGCCGTGGATGCACCGATAACCCCACGTGAGGTTCTCGCTCAAGCGCGGCCCGAGGATGGAGCCATTCGATCACAGGACGCGCGTTAGCCGTCGACCCGCGCACTGCTACGGCCGCGGAGTGCATCGACCCCGCGTCGAGTAGTGGAACCCACCATCCGTCAGAACCGTGACTCGCCACCCTGTACTTGTGGGCTGACGGCAGTCCTTCACCCGTAGCCTTTACGATCGCTTCCTTCCGCACCCACCAGTCGAACCAGCTTGGGACGCCGCGACGCGGTACCGGCTCGCCAGGTGCGCACAGCTGTGCGGTGAACCGCTCTGAGTTTGCGACGCTCCGATGTCGCTCGATGTCTACACCGATGGCCGACAGACTGGTTGCGATCAGAGCCCGGTCCTCCGTTCGCGACAGGCTGAACTGCAACTGCTCGCCGACGAGTATCGGCGCGCCGTGTGCCGACCCGCAGCGGGGGCAATTGCTTCTCACGAGGCTCAGACACGCCGGGCGCACGTCAAGCACACGAGCGATGACGAGGCGACACGCTGCATGCGAGATCAGATAGTGGTCGGCGGACCGTCGATTCAACCGACGCGCCGCCTCGCGTCGCTCCGTGTCGTCGAGAAGTTCGGCGAGCGACGCGAGGTGGTCGGTCCACTCTGCGAACGCCACTCCGACGACGGCTACGACCACGGACGTAATACTTACAGCGCTGCGCCGCCGCCGAGCCAACTCCCGGGGACCTGATCAAAGGAGGGTGCGTGGAGGGACATGAGCCTTTGGCAGTGCCCAGCGTCTTCAACTTCGGCGACATCGTTGACGGGTGGGCCGCTGTCGCGCCGGATCACGAGGCGCTGATCGCGATCGACCAGCTCGGAACGACCGCGAGGTGGACCTATGGGCAAATGGCGGCGGGCTCGTCTGAGATAGCGCAGAAGCTCGATTCAATCGGGGTCACGTACGGGGATCGCGTGATCGTGATGCTCCCAAGGGGTGCTCACTGGCAACTCACAATGGTCGGCTGCCTGAAGCTTGGTGCCATCCCGGTGCCATGCATCACGATGCTGACGAGCGATGACGTCGCGTACCGGGTTCGCGATTGCGGTGCGTCGTGCGTTGTGACGACAGCAGAGCACGCTGCGAAGTTTGCCGACACGAATCTTCCGCTTCGACTCATCGCGTCGGGCGCCGCGCCGCAAGGTTGGTGCTCACTCGACGAGCTTCACGGGGCCGAAAGGCACCGGACGAACGCTCGGGTCGCGGCTGATGATCCCGCAGTGATCTACTACACCTCAGGGTCGACAGGTTCGCCGAAGGGAGCGACGCTCGCGTCGCGGAACCTCTACATGTGGCGAATTGCAGCGGAGCATTGGCTTGGCCTGGCACCTCGCGATCGCATCTGGTGTACGGCTGACACCGGATGGTCGAAGGCTGGGTGCAGCACGTTGTTTGGTCCGTGGACATGCGGGTCCACTGTCGTCGTGTTCGATGGTCCGTTCGAGCCAAGGCAGCGCCTCGAGATCCTTCAGCGCGTCGGCGTCAGTGTGTACTGCGCACCCGCCACCGAGCTGAGGCGCGTTCTCTCGGAACAATTGGAGGCGTTTGACCTCTCCACCCTGCGGCTCACAGCGTCAGCCGGCGAGTCCGTGAGCCCAGATCTGTTCAACGAGTGGACGATGCGCACAGGGGTTCCTTTGCTCGAAGGATATGGTCAGACCGAGAACCTGATGACTGTGGCCAATCGGCTAGACCAGCCCATCAAGCCTGGGTCGATGGGCACGCCGTTGCCGGGTGTCGAGATCGCCGTAGTGACCGACGACAATCGCATTCAGCACCACTCGGCCGTCGGCCAGCTCGCGCTGCGCTGCCCGACCCCCCACATGATGCTCGGGTACTGGGGCGACCCTGCCAAGACTGCCGCCGCCCAACGGCATCTCGACGGCGCGACGTGGTTCCTCACGGGCGACATGACGACGATCGATGACGACGGGTACGTCACATTCGTGGGACGAATGGATGATCTCATCGGCTCGTCTGGATATCGGATCGGCCCGCAGGAGGTGGAAAACGCACTGCTATCGCACCCTGCCGTCGTCGACGTCGCTGTTGTCGGTTGCCCCGACGCGATCCGCGGCGAGGCGGTCAAAGCGTTCGTTGTACTCGACCGCGACCGCTTGCCGTCGGATGAGCTCGTCGCCGAACTCCAGAGCCACGCGTGACGAATGACTGCGCCGTACAAGTATCCGCGGATCATCGAGTTCGTCGACGGGCTGCCAAGAACCCGCTCGGGCAAGGTGCGACGCGACCTGCTCCGCAACCGTGCGTTAAGGCCCTGACGACCGGGGCTCGCCAACCCATTCTTTGAGCGGGTTACGCCAGCCGCCGACTCGGAAGCCGGGCGGACCGGGTGGTGACTGGCCGAGAAGAAACAGCTCGACCTCGGACAACTTGTCCTTCAGTCGCGTGGGCACTGCGTTGAAGTCGTGGGAGTGCAACCAGCGGTAGCCGTAGCCCAGAATCAATGCCTTCCGAACACGATTCGAGCGGTTCGGGCCACCCGCATGCCAAGTGCGGTTCTCGAAGAGCAGACAATCGCCCGCGGCGATGGACACCTCGACCGCTCCCGGCGGATCGAGTGCGCCGTCGCCGGTGACGGGCCCGCACGGGGCTCGGTTGCTACCGGGTACCAGTAGCGTCGAGCCGCACCCCGACGCAAGGCAGTCGGTCAGGAAGTACATGCACTTGATCTGTAGGAGTGGCACGCGGTCATGCCCGAGGTCCTCGGTCGCAGGCGCCATGTCCCGATGCCATCTCGCGACGCGACTCGGCAGCGGTCGATCGAAGGGGTCCGGGTGTCGGAACACGAGCTGTGATGTAGTCAGCCTGATGTTCGCGCCCATGACGCTCACGACGGCCCCGAGCACGGCACGGTGCGTCATGAGGGGTACGTACGAGTCCGAGAGTGACAGGCAGTTCCGGAAGCTGTCGAAGATACCCCCGGCCTTCCGCTCACGCTGCTTCATGGTCTTGCGGCGCATGATCCGGTTCGATTCACGACGGAGGATCTCGAGGTCGCCGTCTGCGATGACGTTGCGCAGCACCAGGTAACCCTCCTCGGAGAACGCCGACATGGCGCTCGCCGGAAGCCGCTCGATAGGGCTGTCGGCCGCCCTGCTCAAGACTCCACCAGCGCACGCAGCGCCGCAATAACCGCCGCGAGCTCACGTGCGGACGGACTCCTGAAGATCGTGTCCAAAGACAGCTCGATGCCGAACACGTCCGCCATCTCGCCGACAAGGACGACTGCCTGCAACGAGGTTCCGCCCGCCGCAAAGAAGTTGTGGTCGGGTCCGAGGTTCGGCATTTCGAGCGAGCTGCGCCACAGACGGAGCACGACCTGCTCGACTTCGTCGAGCTCTCGGCCGTGGTCACCGCCAGCTACGGGCATGTACAGGCGCGGGTCCGGTAGCGCCCGTCGATCGATCTTGCCGTTCGCGGAAACAGGGAGGCGGCCCACCCGACAGAAGATCGCGGGGATCATGACTTCCGGCAGCGACGACCTGAGGACCCCCCGGATCGCCGCGTCGTCGAGAGTGGCGCCCTCGACGACCTGGATGTACGCGACCAGTGCCAGGTCGTCCCCGTGGGTAGGGACGGACGGCAACCGCGCACGCTTCGATTGCCGGAATGACCCGGAGGGTCTCTTCGACTTCCCCGGGTTCGATACGAACTCCTCGCAGCTTGACTTGACCGTCCTGCCTTCCGAGTATCTCGATTGCGCCGGAACTTCGGCAACGCCCCAGGTCGCCCGTGCGGTAAGTACGACCCAGCGTCGGGTGCTCGAAGAAGTTGGTCTGATCGAGGGAGCCATCGGCCCAGTAGCCGAGCGCAAGTCCTTCGCCGCTTACCAACACCTCACCGACGAACCCGGCAGGCAGGGGCCGTCCCTGCGAATCGCACACGAGCACGACGTTGCCGCGAGACGCGACCCCTTCGTCGAGGGGAGCTCGCCAGTCGGGTTCGAGCTTCCGGCACAGCGTCATCCCGCTGCATTCGGTCTGCCCGTAGGCGTTGATGAGCGGGACGGTCGGATGCACCCGCCGGAACGCGGCGACGGACGCCGCACGGAGCTTCTCTCCTGCGACCAATACCGCCGGTAGCTGCTTCGTTGGGGGGTCGCCTCCTTCAGCCTCCGTGCGAACGAACTGGTCGAGCTGGGTCACCGTCACCTCGAGCGCCGAGACCCCGTCGCTCGCCGCCTGCCGGAAGAGCCGTCGTGGGTCCCGCGTGACTTCATCGGGGTAGGCGAGGAGGCGAGCGCCGTCGAAGAGTGGCATGAGCATCTGCAACGGGAGCGTGACGAATCCTGTCGAGAGGCTGATGCAGAACGTGCTCTCCTTCGTCGCGGAGAGAAGCTCCTTGCGGTGGAGTACCTGGTTCACGACGCCGCGGTGCGACAGCAGGACACCCTTGGGCCGACCAGTGGTCCCCGACGTGTAGATGAGGAAGGCCGGGTCGTCGGCTGACGTTTCCTGCGCCGCGTGTGGCGTGTCGCCGGGGGTGGTGGGCGGCCGACCAGGGTCGAGCACGGCGATTCCTGCGAACGCGACACCGCCGCCGGTGTCGGTAATCACAGCCTTTGCGCCCGAGTCCCTGACGATGTAACGCAGCCGTTCCTTCGGATAATCGAGGTTCAGAGGCACGCACACGGCGCCAGCACGCAGGACACCGAGGTGCGCCGCAACGAGCGCGACGCCCGCGCGTGCAGTACACGGCGACTCGGTCTCCCTCCCGAACTCCACGGGCTTCGAGCTCGTGGGCCGTCCGTTGCGCCCAAGCGGTGAGCGTTCCGTAGGTCAACTCGAGCCAATCGCCTTCGCATGGCCCGGCGACCGCGATTCGGCGGCGGTGCTTCACCGCGCTCTCGTCGAGGTGCGCGATGATCCCGACCGCGTCTCGGCACCGGTCGCGGATGTCGTCGCGCGCCCACCTCGCTCGATCGAGGGAGGCTGGGTCGAGATCGATCTCGGCGATCGGAACCGACGTGGCCCGCACGAGCTCGCCGAGCAGCCGGCCGAACGAGTCGAGCCACGAGGCGACGAGTCGATCCTTGAACTTGTCGCGGCGGCAATTGAACCAGAGGTCGAGTCGATCGTCGGCCAGGCTGCCGTACAGCATGAGATCGTACTTGCTGCCGTAGAAGAAGCGCTTCTGCTGTACCTCGCAACCGTCGAGCCGCAGGCGGTTTGGCGGGCTCTCGTACAGCTGGCAGGTGACGTTGTGCTGCTCGTAGAGGATCTGCGCAGTTCCCCTGCTCGCCTCGGCAACGAGTGTTCGGTCGACGGGGGTCATTGCATGGGGAAGCAGGTCGACGAACTCGTCCCTTACCCGCAGGACGAACTCTTCGAACGTCGACTCCGGCGAACACTCGACGGTGATCGGTAAATCGTTGAACAGCAGGCCGCAGACGTTAACGAAACGTGGGTCGGACCGGTTAGCGAAGAACGAGCCTACGGTGACGCGTTCCTGCCCCGTCAGCCGATGGAGGAACACGAAGTAGGCGGCGAGCAGGACGACAAAAGGCGTGCAACGGGCCCGTTCGGCGAGCCCGCGAAGGGCATGCACCTCGTCCTGCTTGAGCTGCGCTCGCGCGACCTCTCCGTCGGCGACGGCGGCCTCGGGCGGTTCCAGAGGGAGGTTTGTCTCGCGGATGCCGTTCGCCAACACGGAACGCCAGTAGGCGACGGCACGTTCCCGGGACTCGACGCCTTGCTCGCTCTGCTCCTTGAGTGCATAGTCGGCAAACGTGCCCAGCTGGCTGAGTGGTGGCGGCTCGGAACCCGTGACGCATGCCTGATAGCACGCAGTCAGCTCGTTGCACAGCAGGTTCATCGACCACAGGTCGGTGATCAGGTGGTGCAACACGATGCAGAGCGTGCGGTGCTCGTCGTGATGCCGGATCAGCACGAAGCGGGCAAGGGCATCGTGATCGAGGTCGAACGGTCGGTTGGCGTGGACGAGCGGACTCCGCCGCGTCCGACTCCAAGGCCGCGGCGTTCGGGAATTCGCACCGTTCGAGCGAGACGCCGTCGTCGGCGACGAAGAAGAATGGCCTGACTCCGTTCGCCACGACGCGTGCGCGCGAGCATCTCGTGCCGGCCCACGACCGAGTCGACCGCGATCTCGAGAGACGCGGCGTCGAGCCTGCCCTGGATGTCGAAGGCCAGCGACGCGTGGTATGTCGCGGTCTCCGGGTTCAGTCTGCAGTACGTGTAGATCTTCAGCTGCGTCCGCGTGAGGGGGACGCCCAGGCGAGGACTACTGGGTGGAACCGACGCGCTCACAATGCGCCGGCTGCCCCGAATGCCGAGATCGACTGCGCGCAGCCGGACAGGAAGAACTTCACCTCGTTGCCGATTGCGATGAGCTTGAAGCCTTCCGCTGCGTAGACGCGCGCGAGCTCGTCCGAGTACGCAAAGATCCCAGGGACTTTCCCGGCGGCCAGCGTGGCGGCTAAGACGCGATGGCGGGCCCCGTCCATAGCTGGCCCGTCAGGAACGCCGGGCTGACCGAGACTGCAGGCCAGGTCGCCGACACCGATAAACACTACGTCGACCCCGGGAACCTCGACAATCTCTTCGATGTGCTCGACGCCACGCGCGGTCTCGACCTGCACCGCGCAGATCGTCCTCGCGTCAACCGAGGCGAAGTAGCCCGCGAGGTTCGTGAAATACCCGCTCGCACGGATTGGGTTCACGCCGCGACTGCCTATCGGCGGAAAGCGGCACGCGTCTGCTGCGAGCGCGGCCTGCTCACGCGACTCCACCTTGGGAACGATGACACCATGTGCGCCCACATCGAGCGCGTGCTCGATCACGTGACGGTCGAGCGCCGGCACTCGGACAAGCTGCACGAGGTTCGACGCCGACATCGCCTGCAACATGTGCAGGGCGTCGACCTTCGACATGGGCGCGGCCTCCATGTCAACGACGACCCAATCGAGGGCAAGCATCGAGCAGGCTTCGGCCAGCATCGAGTTGCCGGCTACGAGAAATACACCGAGCCACGGGCCGTCGCCCGCGAGCCGCTGGTCGGTGTGGCTCAGCGGGTGCTTCGCGTCGGCCGTCATCGGCTGTGGTGCGTTTCGCCAGCGGCACAGTTCGAGCATGGGCAATGCGGGCATCCGACGTCGTGCAGCATGCTCGGGAACCCCGACTCGAGCCCACAAATGAGGCACCGGAGGTCGCCCAACTCGCTCAGCACCTCCTCGTACTCCACGGTCGTCATCCGATCGGGCGCATCGACCGGCCGGTGCGGCGACCCGACCGCGAGGATGACATGGTCGGTTCGCAGCGCCCACCGCGTGTGGAACTTGACCGTCGATCATGTATAGGTCCCCTGGGCGAGTCGGGTAGACGACCCCGTCGTATGTGATGGTGCCTTCGCCTCCGACGACGATGAGCACGTGATCTCCCGGATGGGTATGCGGTTGGAATCCGCGTCCCGCCGGCACACGTATGAGATCGACACCGAGATGACCGTTCGACGCCAGTGCTTCCCCGGACGCCGGTGCGTGAGCGAGTGGCACTGCGCGCGGTCCCAGATCGACGAACAACTGTTGGGTTTCCGCGCCACGGCTCGCCGGGCTCCGCCCATGACACGATCTTGAGACCCTGCGTCGTGAGGGTGACCGCGAGACCATCCACATCAGCCAGGTCGCCCATGGGCTGCGCACCTCCGTTCAACCCTTCGATTCGAGCGTACTCCGGTATTTCGGCGCCCGCATTGTTGCGTCGGCGTGCATTTGTACTTGCTCAATACGCGACGACGGGGTCGACGACGCCGAGAAGTTCCTCGCCGGCTGCGAACCTTCGGACGTTTTCGGTGACCCTTTCGATAAGCGGTCGACGACCCATATCGGGAGTGCTCGCGACATGCGGCGTGATGATGCAGTTCGGCAACGTCCAGAGCGGGTGGCTCTTCGGCAGCGGCTCCGGATCGGTGACGTCGAGCGCCGCACCGCCGATACCTCTCGATACGAGGGCCGCAGTCAGGTCGTCGGTGACGACATGCGCCCCGCGAGCAACGTTGATCAGCCATGTATGGGACTGGAGCATGCGGAGTCGTCGCGAATCGATGATTCCAACGGTCGTCGGTGTGAGCGCGAGCGCGAGAACGACGACATCGGCGGAAGGCAGCGCGTCCTCAAGGTGATCCGTAGCGATTGTCCGTGATGCTCGCTTCACCGGATCCGACTTGCGTCGCGCAACGGTCGTGTTGCACCCGAACGGACCCAAGAGATCCAAGAGCGATTGTGCGACGGCGCCTCCGCCAACGATGACCACATTTTTGCCGAAGAGGTTCGATCCTCGCGGCGCGGACCAATCGAACGCGCGGCAGAAATCACCCATTCCTCGAAGGCCCGCGAGCGTCAACATGAGTGCGTGCTCCGCCACGTGCTGCGCGTAGATGCCCTTTCCGCTAGTCCACAACCGACAATCGTCGATCATATGAGCGAACGGCTCTGTACCCGCCCATACCAACTGCACCCACCTGACACCTGATTGTCGATCGAGCACTTCCTGCAAGCTGATCGAATCCCGCGGATCGGTCCAGATCACTGCGTCGTACGAACCAGTCCGCGTCACTACGCCGCCACCATCACGAACCGCCTCTGAAAGTTCGGCAACACGAACGTGACTGCTGGGCCCGACGAACACTCGTGGCCGAGATCCCACCTGACAGTTCTAGTCCGTCCCAGCACAATCGACGACTACGGCCGGACTCCGAAGAGCAGGTTCGCGAGGAGTAGATCGACGCTCGCGACGGCGAGCAGCAGCGGGATCGGAACCAGTGCTGCGCCGACGATGCGCTCGATTTGGATCGAGATCACGGTGGGGCGAACCGACGTGACGGCACGATTCGCAAGCCACCTGGCCCCCCAGCCACAGGCGAAGGCGAGGCCGAACGCGACCACGATCCAGCCGACGATCCAGATCGCGGCCAAAGGTGCCGGGTAGTCCTGCGACAGTCAGAGCTTTGCCAGAGTGATGGCAAAATGTTCGCGAGCGACCCCTGTCGCGTGCAGCCCCACCGCGAGGCCGACCGCGCATCCGGTACGGAACCGCGGTGGTCGCGCGTACACGTCCCGTACCGAGTCTCGGCATGGGGTTGGGATGGCGCGTCGGTGCACTGTGCCAACGACCGTTAGGCCGACAAGAGTGAGCCTGGCAGCTTGGTCGAGTGGGGCGATCGCCACTGCGCGGAGTTCGCGCGTTTGATCAATTCGTATAGAGCCGCGCTCGTGAGTCCCTCGCGGGTACGGAGATCAACCGTGTTCGGCAGTCACTCGCGGACGCTCACCGCGGCGGGCCTAGCCTCTCTGCGACCGAGCTGATCGCCTCCCGCTGCGGGCCATACTCGGGCTCGTATTCAGCATCATCCGCACCGCGCGCTCGACGCAGCGCGCCCGGATACCTGCCTCGAGTCGTGATGACTCCAACCGCTCGAGGATCGGAGCCTCGACGAACCCGGGGCGCTTCAATTTCAGCATCCGAACCGCGCAAGATACGGATGAGAGAGACCAGCAGAATTCAGGCGACGTTGACACAATGAGCAAAGTCACGATACGTGTCGCATGATGGTGGGATGCCGAAAGCACATGTGCGACGGATCGGCCCCGGTGAGGAACATCTTCTTCGGGCGACGCGTCTCGCCGCGCTCGCGGATGCTCCAGAAGCTTTCACCGCAACGCTGTTCGATGCGGAACAACGCCCTCCGGACTTCTGGGCTCGACAAGCGGGCGGATATCTCGGGGAGCATCCATGTGCCACGTGGGTCGCGTTCGAACAGGAGCGTGGCGTTGGGATGGTTGCCGGTGTAGACCTAGGCGACCGGGTAGAGGTCATCCAGGTGTGGGTTCACCCAGACCATCGGGGTTCCGGTCTTGTTGACGAACTCCTCCGCGAGGTGCTGTGCTGGTCACCGCGTCCCCGGGTGGATGTCTCTGTTGTTCGAAGCAACCGGCGAGCGCGTAGGGCCTATGAGCGGCTCGGGTTCAAGTACCGGGGTGAACGGCCCGGGGGTATGGAACCAGAAGTCGAACTGTCACAGACGATTGGCACATGTACGTGACTCCGACCTTGAACGGACGCCCGGACTTTGCAGGGCTCATCGGCACCTGTACGCGCCAGAGACGGCACGTTTGGGGTGTTGCACCTCGTGTAGCGGGTTGGGAGCTGGGTCGAGATGGTCCGGATCGGGCATCTCCAGTCCGCCGGAGGAGAAACGCCTCCGGCCTCGGGGCCTCGCGGCGCTCGTGCGATGGGTCCGGCCTTGGGATGGAGCGCGGAGTAGGTGAGGCACATGGCGAAGGAAGCCGCGACAAGCTCTGACATCGGCATTCGGATCGGGCTGCATTCCGGTCAGCAGTACCAACGCTTCGTCGAATTACGCGACCTCTGGCAGCGCGCCGAGGCGCTCGGCTTCGACTGGGTCTCGCTGTTCGATCACCAGCGCCCGCACATCGACGCGCCCGACGGTCCGTGTCTCGATGGCCTCACCGCTCTCGCCGGGCTCGCAGCTTCGACCGAACGTATACGGTGCGCCATCCTTGTCGTGGCTCCTGCGCACCGCAACATCGGCATCTTGGCCAGTCAGGCAGCGACGATCGACCAGATCTCGCGAGGACGTCTCGAGCTCGGGCTTGGCGTCGGCGGCAGCGACCATTCGCACGTCGAGTACGGGCTCTCCCAACCGCCCTGGAAGTATCGAGTGCGGGCCCTCGCCGAGACGTGCGAGGCCTTGGGGCTGCTGTGGGAAGGCGGGCCGGTCACGTACCGCGGCGCACATGTCCAACTGCGCGAGGCGCGCCTGGTACCCGGCCCCGTGCAGCGAGACATTCCGCTGGTCGTCGGCGGCATGAGCGATGACGCGATGACGGTAGCTGCGCGCTACGCCACCACATGGAACGGACTGGCCTACAGCGCTGACCGTGCTCGGGCCACCCTGACGCTGCCTGGACCGTGCCTGCGAGGCAGTCGGCCGCGACCCTCGGACGCTCCGGCGGTCCATTACGTTCCGGGCCGCGATCGTCCGCTCTGACCCCGAGGCGAGGCGGGCCGAGGAACACGCCGGCTCGGCCTCAGACGGTCGGGGAGCTGACCTGGCCGAATACATCAGTTTCGGCACCGCGCCGGAGCTGGTCGATCTCCTCAACGGCTTGCTCGAGCTCGGAGTTCAAGACTTCGTGCTTGCGGCACGCCCGCCGCTCGATTACGACACGATTGAGCGCTACGCCACCGAGGTGGCGCCACAACTCTCGGGTCGACGATGACGGTAGTCTGGACGGTCGCCGACGATCCGTCGGTCGTCCACCGGCTACTCGAGGCTTCGGACCGGTCGGCCGCAGCCAGGTCGGGGTCGATTGCGCCTACCCGGCGCTGGCGCTCGACCGAGCAACTCGTCTTGGCCGGCCTCGTGCAGGTGGGTTCGGAAGGAGGACGAGTCGTGGCGACAGTCACCGTTGGTCCCACCCCGCCGTTTGCCCTCGAGGAAACCCGGCTGGCCGCCGTGGCGAACCCCTGGTACCTCCAGCGGCTTGCCGTCGCGCCCGACGCTCCGCCTCTGGTAGGGCTGCAGGCGCTGCGTCGAGCCATCGAGGCCGCGAGAGCCGGCGGCGCCGATGCGGTGCGGGCAGAGGCCAACCCCGCCATAGCTGACGTCGTCGCCCTGCTCGAGGCCCATGGGTTCGTTCGGGCGCCGTTAATCCCAGGCGCCGACCCAAAACGTATTCATCTCCAGCGACCATTGATGCCCAGGTGAGCGAGGCAGCCACAGTAGAGCGCATGGCCGTCGGAGGGACTTCGGGGGCGGAGCTCATCCGACTCAGCTGTCGGACGCTCCAGGTCGACGTGCTTGACCGCGGAGCAACGTTGCTCGATGTGCGGCTCGGAACGGAACGCCACCCGGTCGGGTCAGGCGCACGGGCAGATAGCGATCTCTCGCTCCACAGGGAACGGAGCTATCTCGGCGTGACGATGGGTCGTTATGCCCGCATCATCTCAGGCGGCACCGGGCTGCTCGACGGACGTCGGGTCGAAGTCGTCCGAAACGCAGGTCGGCATCACATCCATGGAGGCTCGACCGGCTTCGACCAGCATCAGTGGCGAGCACGGACTGGCACCAGTGACACGGCGGCTTGGGTTGAGCTGGCACTTACGAGCGACCACGGCGATCAGGGATACCCTGGCGAGCTTTCGTGTCGAGTGCGATTCGAAATGGACGCCAGCCACGACCGGTTGGCCGTGGCGTATGAGGCCGCCACAGACCGGCCGACTTGGTGCGGACTAGCCCTTCACACGTTCTGGAACCTGGGCAACGGCCCGGTCATCGACGACCAGGAGCTGTCAATTGACGCCGGTTCGGTGCTTGAGGCCGACGACGAGTTCGTTCCGACTGGTCGTATCGTCCCGGTAGGTGGTACACGGTTCGACCTTCGAACGCTGGGACCGCTCGACGAGCGGCTCATCGACCACTGCTTCGTCGGTCCCGGCACACTTCGCGCCCGTCTGCATTCTCCCGCTACGGGTTGGACGCTGACGGTCGACACTGACCAGACGTGCCTCGCGGTCTACACCGGCGATCACCTCGCGGTCCCAAGGTCGGGGCTGTGCATCCAGCCAGGACCATGGCCCGATGCGCCGAACCAACCGAGATTTCCGAGTATCGAACTCCGCCCAGGGGAGCATTACCGATCGTTGTCGACGTTCACCTTCACGAACCAGGACTCGCAGCCATGACAGAAGGCCTGCGCACCAAGGCGCTTTACGGTGTTGTCCATTTGGCCCCTATGCCGGGTACCCCGTTTCACACGCCTGGATCGCTCGCGACCACCATCGATGAGGCCGTTCGTGATGCCCGAGCGCTTGAGGCCGGAGGCGCGACGGGGATCCTGTTGCAGACCGCCGACCGCGTCTACCCGGTCGACGACAACGCCGATCCGGCGAGGGTAGCCGCGGTTACCAGGGTGGTCGACGCCGTCATCGCAGCGACTGGGGAAGGCTGGCAGGTCGGTGTCCAGATCATGCGCCACGCCGTCCGAGCGTCACTCGCCGTGGCGAAAGTGACCGGCTGTTCGTTCGTCCGAGCCGACGCCCTCGTGGGGATCACGACCTCTACACACGGGGTGGTGCAGCCCGACTCTGCGGCGATTATGGCTTATCGCCGGGCCCTCGATGCCTTCGACGTAGAGCTGATCGTCGACATCGATTCGATGCACTACACGTGGCTTGGCAGCCTGGAGCCCACCGCCGGGGTCGCCCGCCGAGCGCTTCAAGTCGGCGCCGATAGCGTCTGTATCGCACACCGGGATCAGGCCTCGGCGCGACGACTGGTCGCCGAAACGCGCGCCGAGTGCCCACGCGCTCGAATCATTATCGGTGGATTCGTAACCCACGACAATGCAGCCGGGCTGCTGCAAGAAGCGGACGGAGCGTTCGTAAGCGGCTGTATTGCGCGCTCCGACGGTGCAGTTGACGTCGCGGCGGTCCGCGCGCTCGTGTCCGCGATTGGCAGTCGTTGACGGGTTACGAACTCGCCGAGGTAGACCGCCAGCTCCGGCGGCTGCCCGAGGACCTCGACTACCTCATTCCCATAGCCCTCGACGCCGCCAGCCGGCCCGTCTTCCACGACATGCGATCAGTCGTTCTACTTGGCGCCGGAGACAGCCGCCATGCGGCTCTTAGTGCGCGTTGGCCGTTCACCGCTGGTGGAGTCACAGTTCGTGTGACATCGGGGAGCA
This sequence comes from uncultured Actinomycetes bacterium, assembly GCA_963716525.1. Taxonomy (GTDB): domain Bacteria; phylum Actinomycetota; class Acidimicrobiia; order IMCC26256; family PALSA-610; genus JBBREP01. Next base: position 3,647,706 of record OY970315.1, on the reverse strand, counting down.
CCTTGAAAATCGAGGAACGGCTGGATCAGATCGAGCCCCTTGTCGTAGGCGTTTCCGCCACGGCGAGCAACCCGTCGGTCGTGGCCGGGCTCCGTCGAGCTCATGACCAGGGTTGGCAGACGGCGGCTGTGGCGTGCGTCACTGGCCCAACCACTGAGATCGCCGACCACGCGGTCGTACTTGCACCACCCGACCTGGCCCCGTGCCCAGGAATTCGTACGCACCAAGCGCTCGTGATCGGACTGCTGGCAATCGCCACAGCGGCGCCCCGCCTCGCGGCAGCGTCCGCGTTGCGCCGCGAGCTCGAATCCACCGCGGAGATCGCGGTTGCACAGGTGGCGACCCAGCGCCGAGCCGAGACAGTCGCCCCCGAGTTGGCCGCTGTACTTGACGCCCTGCCTGTTGTTGTGGTCGTCACGCCGGAGGCGGCCGAGGGTACCGCCCGGCACCTCGCCGCCAAGCTCACTGAGACCGCCGGCATTCGCGCCCAGGTCGCAGAACTGGAGGACTGGTGGCACGTGCATCGCTTCGGGCACCCACCGCAGGATCCTGTCGTGTTCCTAGTCCCTCCAGGGCCGCCTCGCGAGGCGGCGATGCGGTTCGCGACCCGCACCGCCGAGCGGGGTCCGATCATCGTTCTCGCCGCAAGCGACGACGCGGAGGCTCTCGCCCTGGGTGAGTGGTCACTGGCCCTCGAGCCGGGCCCGCCACGGGTCCAGGCTCTCGTGGATGCCGTTCCGGCCACAGTGCTTGGCCTCGCGCTTGCCCGTCGGCGTGGGCGGTCGCCATTCGACCGAGGCTGATCACGCCCTCCGGAGTGCGAACGCCTCAATTCGGTCAAGGGCAGGTCCCATAATGGACCACGGTCGAGCGGTGGTGATGCGGACGAGTGAGTCGTCGAGACAGTACGTGAGGAGACCGGGAAACACGGCAACCGCGTACTCACAAAGCAACTCTCGGAACGCCAGATACGAATGTTCGGACCCAGGTACCGTCAAAGCGAGGTTGATCGAGTAGCGGGCATTCGTCACGTCACTTCCCGATACTCGGAGGCGTCGCGTAGCCACATCGCGCAGGTGGACGAGTTCGTGCTCGCGGGCGACGCGGTGATTGATGTAGCAGCCGTAGGCTCGCTGTAGGTCCGCGGATGCGAGGCCGTAGCTCTCTTCGAACTCGGCCAACTGTTCGCCACCAATCGTCTCGAACCCCTCAATCCGCCAGCGCTCCATGCGCGCGAGGACTTCCACCGCGGTGTAGAAGAACGAGGGCGGGCCGCCGAACGTGCTCGACGCGTACTCGTAGTAGTCGTCGATGAAACTTGCAGCGGCAATTAGCCAACCGATCTTGAGCCCTGGTGCTGACCAGTTCTTCGACAGGCTGCTCACTCGGACGACGTTTGGCGCGGCTCTTGCCAGCGACCAGACCGGTTGCGGACCAAGCCACTCGTGGCACTCGTCGAGCACGATGGTGGTTGCCGGCGCGGCCGTGCGGATGAGCGATGCCAGTTCATCCTCGTCCACAAGCGCGCCGGTGGGGTTGGCTGCCGTCTGGAGGAGGACCAGGGGAGTATCGGGTCGAAGGGCCTCGATGAGCGGGGCCAGCGAGGTCCGCCCCGCTGTGGACGGTGTTGGCACCAGCGCCACCGGGCCGCGCCGAGCCACCGACTCCACGAGCGGGGGGTAGTTAGGCACGGCGCACAAGGAGACGCCTGCGATCCGGGAGCCGAGGACGAAGTCGGCCACGCAGGACACCCCGAACGTCCCGCCCATCGTTAGGGCGACGTTGGATAGGTCGTAGCGCGCGCCCGGAAGGCGCGCGGCCTCGTAGGCAGCGACCGCCTCGCGCGCAGGCTCACGGCCGCGCGAGTCTGAGTAGCCATACCAATCACGTGCCAGCGCGTAGGTGATGCAATCCTTCACGGTCGGCGGAAGGCCCCAGGCCTCCTCGTCGACAGCGCCGGACGACAGCACGAGATGGCTGGGATCGCGGAGCTCGCCGTAGAGGTCATCGCGGAAGAAGAAGTTGAACGTCTCCTTCACGAAGCGAATCGTGGCCCGCGAGTGCAGCACCTGCTCGACATCGACGTCACGTCGGCGGCGCCGGGTACGCCACCGTTCTGCGAGCTCAGGCCGGATGCACCGGGATCCGAGCGCCGCCTCCGCGCGCCCGATGTAAAGATCCCGCAACTCGACCGGGTTCGTCGGGTCAGCGGCGTGCTCAAACACCTGCAACAGGAGATAGTCGGGTTGGAAGTCGAGGGTTGTCGGCTGCGCCGGTCTGTCGACCTCGGATGGCAGCGGCGGGAGTTCGTGACGGGGAGGACTGACAACGTCCCTGCCATCGAAGAGCTTGGGCGCAGTCACGTGCGTACCCGCTCGGCCAGCCGCAGACGCTTGAGATGACGGAATGGGGCTCCGACCGGGGGATCTCCGACGGTCTTGCCGTGGAAGCAGCGCTCGTTATCGATGACGACGACCAGGCCGGGTGTCCACTGGACTGCCATCGCGGGTGTCAGGTACATCGCCTCGAGGAGCGCCTCAATAGCACCGTCGACCTCGCGATTGTCACTGGCATCGCCCCAGTGGATCCAGGAAAGCGGTGCGCTGAGGAAGTCGCGGAAGGCAAAAATGGGGGCATCGATGAGGCGAAGAACTGGAGGCAAACGCTCCGGAGCTTCGTACGCGGTCGACGAAAGGACGGCGCTGGCGCGCAACCCGAGCCGAGCGGCGACGTCGGCCATCGGCACCACGAGCGTCTCGGCGCCACGGTTGTGCCGACCTGCGTCGACGCAAGCAAGGACAATCAGTCGGGGTCTGTGCCGGGGCGGTGCACCGCTGCTCTCGGTGTGGAGCGTCAGCGGGTTGGAGGCGAAGGGTTGACGTGTCGGATCATCTGTCGGGCCCCAGATCGTCCGGAGGTTCAGGATGACTTCGTGGGCGACCATCGGCGCTACGTCAGGCGAGCGCTCCGGCTGCGGAACCCCAAGTGACACGCACAATGCCAACAGCTCCTCGTCGACGAGTGAGCGGTCGAGCTGGACCGAGGCGACGCCGGCATCATTTAGCTGCACTCGAATCGACTCCGCTGTCTGCTCGAGTCGGGCCGCCGTACCGTCGAGTGGCTTTGGCGTGAGGCGACGAGGCCCATTTCCGGCGAGGCAGAGACCGCGCGGGGCGACGTGGCGCTGCGTCTCATGCTGGAGGAATCGGCCTCTCACGGCGGGTTTCCGCCGATCGGGTCCGCACGACGCACCTTGCCGGTGGAAGTACGGGCGATCCGCTCGACCGACCGGCACTGTACCGGGACCGCCGCCGGAGGTATCCGGCGCCGAATGTGGTCGAGCACATCTCCAGTAGTGGTTGAACCGTCGAGCTGGACGAACAGCGTCAGCCGCTCCCCGGTGAGGTGATCGTCTTGAGCGACGCACGCTGCGTCGACGACACCCGGGACTGCTAATGCCGCCCGATCGACCTCCTCAAGCGACACCGCCTCGCCGGATACCTTGGCGACGTTCTTCAACCGTCCAGTCAGAAAGAAGAAGGGGACGCCTCCCGGGCCCGAGCGCCAGTACCCGAGGTCGCCGGTGTGGAACCAGCCGCCAGCGAAGCTCTCGACGGTGAGGTCAGGCCGTCCGGCGTAGCCCTCCATTACGTTGAGGCCGCGGACGCACACCTCGCCAACGACCCCGGCTTCGAGAAGCTGGCCGGCCTCGTCGAGGACCGCAACAACGTTGCCCGGGACCGCGACGCCGACGGATGGCGGGTCCGTGTCGAGCAACATCGCCCGGTGGTCTGCCTCATCGAGATCGACCGGGACAGTGGTAGCAAAATTCGTGGTCTCGGTCAGCCCGTATCCCTGGACGAGACGCACACCGACGCGGTCGGTGAATCGATGCGCCAGAGAAGCACTGAGCGGTGCTGCAGCGGTGACCACATAACGCAAACGGCTCGGGGGTCGCCATCGTCCCGCCGTGACAGTCATCCCCTCAAGAACAGGGGGCACCACACTAGCGAGGTCGACAGGGTTGTTCTCGAGGAGCCGGCCGTGGCCCAGTACCGAGAGCGTTTGGGGCAGAACCACCTCCGCTCCAGCATGGACGGGCGCCATGACCGTGAGGTGCACTCCGTTCACGTGGTACAAGGGCAAGCCGCCCATGATTCGCGTCCCAGGCCCGAGGCGGTGGACGAGCTTCATCGCCGCCGCGTTGGCGCTCACGCAGCGTTCCGACTGAACTACGACCTTGCTCGCAGCCGTCGATCCTGAGGTGCCGAATAGCAGCGCCGGCTTGTCCAAGGCCGCATGTCGTTCGAAGCCGCCAACGGATAGGTGTCCTTCCGCCAGGCGCGGCAGCGGCGCTGCGATGTCGCGGACATGGTCGCCCACGTAGGGCGACCGCAGGACGAGGTCGCACGGATGGGTGGCAAGGACGTCCTCAAGACGAGCCCGCGGATCGACTGGATTGAGCAACAGGCACGGTACGCCGGCCGCTAGGGCGCCCAGCAGCGCCACCACCGTCTGTGGATCGGTTCCAGCAAGCAGCGCAACGCGGTTCGCGCCACTTGCGGAGAGACGCTCAGACTGTGCTGCGACGGCGGCAGCTAGTCCGAGGTAGGTGAAGGTTTCCGGCGGACCGTCATCTGGGAGCCACGTCAACGCCACGGCCGCCGGTTGCAGTGCGGCCCACCGACAGAGATCAGCTACTACCCGGCCCAAGGGGTCGAGCTGCGGTGCTTCGGGAGGTAGGGACTGGACTCTGGCGCGAAGGTAACCGAGATCGGTCAATTCAGCCTCTGGCGTGACCGCGAAGTAACCACGCGCTTCACGAGCGACCGCCCGCGACTGCGCGCTTGATCAGGCCCTCGAGGGCCTCGAGCGTCGTTAGTTGCTCTCGCACGAGACTCTCGATCGGTAACTCGACGGCGAATTCGTCCTCGATTGCAACCACAAGCGCGACCAAGTCCAACGAACTGAGCTCGCACAGCGCCCCGTCCACCGCGTCGGGGGAACTCGGAGCGGAGCCGGTAGCTTGCTCGACGACATCCGTTGCGACGCGCAGGACCCGGACACGCACGGGCTCGTCGTTGGTCACGTCTCGGTGCGTGGGAGCGGCTGACAGGTGCTCGCGTCGGAGCGCTGCGCCGCGAGGAAGATGGTCTGTGCGGTCATGCGGTAACCCGACATTCGCTCGCGGACAGTCTCGATTGACTCCTCCGGGTGCACGGAGTCGATCACCGCATTCGGGCCGATCGCATTGAACTGATGCGACACGCCTCGGGGCACCTGCATATCGACCCACGAGTTCTCTGGAGCCAAGAAATTGTGCCGCGGGACCGGCGTTCCGGCAGTGACATCGGGCATCGTATCGACAAATCGTTCCAGGGTGAAGTGCGTGACGCCCGGGACATCGACGATGTCAAACGGCGACAGGCTCGACACACGAACCGTCGTAGCCACGCCTGTCATGATGCGCACGAATCGGAGCCCGGTGTGAAGGTGCATTCGGGAGCAGACGTCTCGCTCGACGACGTCGTAGAAATCCATTAGGTAGCGATTGGCGAAGTAGCCGTCGAACGGTGCAGCGAGCATGTAGACGTCGCCCTCCTCGAACACCTGCGCACGCACGATCCCGTCCCGGTCGGGTGACATTGCTGCCCGTGCGTCGTGGGCGCGGCGCACTACCGATGCCAGGACGTCGACCACTGCTTGTGCCACCGTCGGCTCGAAGCGAGCGACCGGTGTGACGCGACACAGGCAGGGGTCGACGTGGGAACGCAGATCGTGTACCTCATCAGTGCGGTCTGGGTCAACCTTCATCTGATCCCGCACTGCACGCGCTCCTCTCTGGGTAGTGCCCCACCGTCGTCGCTCGTCGATTGTCGCCATCCGCATCTGCCCTGCTCCCCATGGAGTCGGTTGCGAGACGAATACTTGGACCGAAGCGCGTTGACGCAGAATGCTATGGGCGCGCCGCCAGACATACCTGAAGAATTGAGACAAGCCATGAATCTTCGAGTGGTGCAGTGGGGGATCAAAGACATCGGATCGGAGGCGCTGCGGGCCGTGACCGAGCACCCGGCCTTGGACCTTGCGGGGATCTTCATTGAGGCTGACCCGAGCACAGACCGGTCGACCCGCGAGGTTCGAACCGCGTATGGACGCGGCGTCGTCGTCACGTGCGATATTGCAGAGATCCTACGTGTTGGCGCCGATTGCGTCGTGTACATGCCCAGCCGGCTCCACGTCGAGGACGTCGTGCGCGTCCTGAAGTCCGGCGCGAACGTCGTGACGACCCTCGGCGAACTACAACGCGGGCCGAGCATGGCGCCAGAGGTCCGCGCCCAGGTCGAGGCCGCCTGCGACAAGGGCAATGCCTCATTGCACAGCACTGGCGGAACGAATGGGTTCGTGTGCGAGACCCTCGCGCTTGCGCTGCTGTCGTTGCAGCGACGATTTGATCGGTTGGCCATCGACGAAGCCCAGGACATGACACACTGCCGGTCGCGCGATCTGCTGTTGGATACTCTGGGGTTCGGGAAGCGACCCTCCGATGATCATCGGAGCGACCTTGTTAGCCAGCGAGCCGCGTTCGGACCATCTCTTGAGCTTGTGGCTGACGCGCTGTCGCTGCCATTGGACTCCGTCGAGTCGAGCGTGGAGGTCGCCGTCGCACCTCGAACGATCGAGCTCACGGCCGGAACGATTGTCGCAGGCAGAGTTGCGGCGCGGCGCCTGACGACGGCGGGGATACGCGGCGGACGACCCATTCTCTGCTTCCGCACCACCTGGTACTGCAGCCGCGACCTCTCGCCGTCATGGACTATTCCGATGCCCGGCTGGCGGATCGACGTGGAAGGCGACGCGTCTCTTCGTCTCGAGCTCGCAGCAACGCGCCCACCCGGACTTCCGGATCGCCACGCCGCGAACCGCGCCGTGAACGCGATCCCGTCGGTGTGCGCTGCTCGAACGGGTATCCGATCCACGCTCGAGCTGCAGCATGTCGTCGCACTGCTCGGCTAGCCGGAACGAGGCACACGGTAGGGTCGCGATGTGGTGCATCCACAGACTCTCAACGCCCAGCTAGTGCATCGCCACGCTCTTGATGAGAGTTCCTGGATCGATATTCGGCGAGCTTGGATCGGGTCGGAGATGGCCTCCGAGCTGTTCGGCGCGCTCGTCGAGCGGGTTTCGTGGCGGCAGGGCCGGATGTGGCGACTCGACCGCTACGTCGAAGAACCGAGGTTGGCCGGCGGATGGTCCCTGGGCCAAGAGCCGCCGCATCCCATCGTCCCCGAGTTACACAATGCGCTCGAGCTCCAATACGGGATCCGCTTCGGCGGGATCTCCTTTACTTTGTACCGCGACGGGCGCGACAACGTCGGATTCCATCGCGACCGCGAACTGCACTGGCTCGACGCGACACTCGTTGGCGTTCTTTCGCTTGGAGCCATGCGACCGTGGCACGTACGCCCGCGAGAACACATCAAGCCAGACTTTCTCACGCACGACATCGCCCCCTCTGCAGGCGACCTCGTAGTCATGGGCGGGCACGCCCAAGCCGACTGGGAGCACGCCGTGCCGAAGGTCGACCGACCCCTCGGAGCGCGAGTCGCCCTGCAGTGGCGCTGGACATCGGGGGAAGGAACCCTCCTGGGGGGCGGCCCATGACGATCCCTGCGCCGACAATGCGGGCTGAGGTCGGCGTCGTCGGCGGATCCGGCCTGTACCGGTTCTTCGACGACTCGACCGAGGTCATCGTGGACACGCCATGGGGTTCGGCCTCGGCGCCGATCAGCGTCGGCCACGTCGGTAATCGTGCTGTGGCGTTCGTGCCCCGCCACGGCGCCGATCACGAATTTCCGCCTCATAGGGTTCCGTACCGGGCGAACATCTGGGCGTTGCACACGCTCGGCGTCACATCGGTGTTCGCGCCGTGCGCGTCGGGATCCCTCCAGGCATCGGTGGAACCCGGTCACTTCGTGATCCCGGACCAGCTCATAGATCAAACGTTGGCTCGGGAGAGAACCTTCTTCGAAGGCCCGCACACCTTTCACGCAACTTTCGCCGATCCCTACGACACACACCTCCGACGGCACGCCGTCGATGCGTGCCGCGAGGCGGGCGTAGTGGTGCACGACGGGGGAACCGTCGTGACCGTCAACGGCCCCAGGTTCTCGACACGTGCCGAATCCCGCGTGGTTCGCATCGATGGGCTGGACGGTGGTCAACATGACCCAATCGCCTGAGGCCGTGCTGGCGCGCGAAGCCGGGCTGCGCTACGCGGCGATCGCGCTCGTTACCGACTACGACACCGGTGTGCCCGGGGTGCCGCGACCGCCCGGTCTCACACTCGGAGGTGATGGCCGTCATGGAGCAAAATCTCGAGCACGTCCGCGACGTGCTGATCCGCGTATTGGGTGCCGAGCTACCAACCGAGCGGCTCACAGCCGGCCCGGGCTTCTGATGGACGGGCTGGTCTCCGGCGCCGGCGGGCAGCTCGCTGTTCTCCTCGTCGTGTTCAACCGACCCGAGACGCTCCGGCCCGTTCTCCATGGCCTTCGTTCCAGCCGTCCGCAGCGCGTGTACGTCGCTCAAGACGCGCCGCGGGCGGCTTTTCCGACTGACGCTCGACGATGCCGCGCTCGTTCGCCGCGCTCGTCGAAAGCATCGACTGGACCGACGAGGTTCGTTGGCTGTCACAGCCTGCCAATCTGGGATTCTCAAAGGCGACCGAGTCAGCAATCGGATGGTTCTTCGAGCACGAGCCCCGCGGCATTATTTTGGAGGACGACTGCGTAATCGGGTCGGCCTTCTACCGGTTCGCGAGCCAGCTCCTCGAGCGGTACGACGCTGAACCTCAGGTGAGATTTGTCGCGGGGCATAACCCGCTCGGTCGAGTCGACCTTGCGAATAGCTACTTTTTCTCGACGACCCCGTACATCTGGGGTTGGGCTAGCTGGCGACACAAATGGCTTCCATTCGACTCGTCTATCCCGGCATGGGATGACATCACGGTCCGGCGTCAGGTGCGCTCTCGCATGGACACCCGGTACTACCACCTGATGCGGCAGTATTGGCGGCGGATCCGGCGCGGCTCCATCACGTCGTGGGACCTCGCGCTGCACTTCGATCTCCTTGCAGCTGGCCACGTGTCGATTATCCCTGCTCGGAACCTCGTCACGAACATTGGGTTCGGCGACGGCTCGACGAACTCGCCAGTCGGGTGGCCAACGGAGTACCGACAGCAGCGCTACGACAACTTCGAGATCACGTCACATCCGAGCGACTGCATGGGATCTCCGGTACTTGAGCAGCGCGTTGCCGCGACAACCGCTTTCCGCTTAGTCGCCGGATCGCCGAGCTGTTACCTGCACGAGGGAAGCGGATCGTGCGACGCGCCGCTGCCCGGAACCCGGGCTTCGGTTACGTGGACCTCCGCGGAGAGCTTCTGGAGTGGGATGGCACATGAGCAGCGACTGGTCACGGGTGAAGGCTGTGATCCCGGCAGCGGGCAAGGCCACGCGGCTTGGCGGCGCGTGCAAGCCCCTGTTCCCACTTGGCGACGGTGTTGTCCTGGATCGCTCGATAGGTTTCGCGGCCGCGGTGACAACGGCGATCACAGTCGCTATCCCGTCGGGGCGAACGACCGACTTCGCCCACGCAACGCGGCCGATCGACGGGATCCGGTGGCTCGCGTGCGAGCCGGGCTTAGGCCAGGGTCGGACGATCCAGATCCTGCTCGAGTATGTGAAGCCGCTGGCCGATCCGGTGCTGGTCATCTTTGGCGATGACGTGACGCCGGCCGACGAGGCGACGCGGGTGATCAACCCAGTTTGCGCGCATGGGGTGTGGGCGACCCAAGCAGTGGTATGGGAGTGCGATCCCGCTGCCCTTGCCGACGCGTCCGCGGTGACAGTCTTGGGTCGATGGATCGTCGCCGTGGAGGAGAAGCCGGTGGACCCGGCCCCAGGATGGCGAGGATGCGCGATTTACGGTCTCTCAGCGGCCGCCGCAAATGACATTCTGTCGTACGGTTGTGGCGTGGAAGACGTCATGGCGGCGCCGTTCAATAGATGGGTTGGTGCCGGTCGCTTGGTCGAGGCGGTCGACGTGCGGTGGAACGTCAACGTGAACCGGGCCGCCGACGTCGAGCGCGCAGGCCGGCTTGTAGCTGGCGAGCCAGCAGCGGAATCGACGGCCCCGTGACGAACCGGTTCGCTCCGGTCGACGACCTTCGCGCCGCGAACGTCGACGCGGAGGCGCCGACCGCACCCGAGGACTTTGCCGCTGCGATGCACCGTTACGGCTTCGTGCTCGTAGACAACCACGGGATCGACGGTTCCTTGATCGACCATGTCGTCCGCGAATGGACGGACTTCTTCGCCAGTGACCGCAAGTTCGACTATGTGCAGCCAGAGCGGGACGTCGGATACGTGCCGGCGAGCCACTCCGTGCAGCGGCGACCAGACGGTCCGCGACTGGACCGGAAGGAGTTCTTCCAGATTCGCCCGAATGATGCTGCCTGCCCGACTGAGGTCTCCGACGCCGCGCTCCGTCTGTTCCACGCGGGCCGCTCGCTCGGACAGGTCTTCCTCGGATGGCTGGATTACGCGATGCCCACCGCAGTCCGGCGCCGGCTCGTCCAGCCGCTCGTCGATATGGCGACGGGTGAGCAGACGACAACGCTGCGGATCCAGCGCTACCTCGGCCTCGGTGACTCATCGGTTCCCGGTGCCGTCCGAGCGCTTCCGCATCGCGACATCGACCTGCTCACAGTTCTTCCCGCGCCAGCAGTCGAAGGGCTCCAGATCCGCGGAACGAACGGCGAATGGATCGATGTCCGCGCACTGACCTCGCGGCTCGTGGTGAACGCAGGAACCGTGCTGGAGCGCGCGACGATGGGCTGGTATCCCGCCACGACTCACAGAGTCGTGGTCACGGAGAGCGATGTTGGACGTCGGCCCCGGTTCTCGATGCCTCTGTTTCTGCACGGAAGGGAAGATGCTGAAATTCGCCCCGGGGTGACGTCAGGGGCGTTCGTCCGGGCGCAAGCTACGGAGCTGCGCCGCCTCGGTTGGCGTCCCATCACCGGGGTCAAAGACCGAGATGGCGACGCAACTACCGCCGTGGTCGGCTAAGTGTCCTATCGCAACCGCCTCGTGGCACTCGGGACCACGAGCACCATCGTCTTCTATTCGAACCCTTCGCCAGGCAAGCCGCGATCGTGGACGTATCGCGATCATTAGTGGACTGTCGGACGAGGTCCTGCGCAGAACGTCAGTACTCTCATGCTGCGTGCGGTTGACGTCCGCGCCGGATCTGCCAGTTCTGTCGCACCTTGACGAGTGGTGAATGCCGGTTGGGTTGCTCATTCCGAGCCAGGTCGGGGTCTGATCGCGACGCCCGCTCGGCGGAGGCGGTTGGCGACCGTCTGGGGATCGACGGCGTGTTGGCTGGCGATGTGGGCGAGGGAGTCGCCGTTGGTGTAGGACCTCGCCGCGGCGGCGAGGACTTCATCGTCCCATAGTTTGGCCGCGCCGCGTCGTTGCATGTTGCGGCGGTTGAGGTGCGCCATCACGGTGGTGCGGTTGATGGTGAAGCGCGTGGCCAGTTCTGCGATGGTCGCGCCTGTTTCGTAACCGTCGACGAGGGAGTCAACGTCGGCGGCGCGGAGTCGGCGCTGGGTGCGATGTGCCGCGGTCGGTGGGAGAGTCTCGTCGTGACGCTCGCGCTGCTCGCCGGCCGATGTAACCGCGGGGTTTGAGTAGTGTCCCGTTTCTTCGCTAGGCCGCGGAGCAGCGGTCGCGGACGGCCGTTTCGGGCGCGCTCGAGCACTTTGGCGCGCGGCTCGTGTGGCCTGCAACCCTTGTGGGGCAAGGGATTTCAGCGGCTTGTCAGGGTTTGAAAGCTGTCCCTTTAGGTCCACTGGCGTTGTCATTTCGACAACGTTCGCCCAGGTCAGCGCTCGGGTTCTAGTTGCGACTTCTGAGGTGTCGCGACCGGATCGCTCGACAGCCTGATTCCGCGTCTCCAGCGGTATGGCGCGTAATGGCTGCGAGCCGCGACAGCCGGCGCCGCGCCGATGATGCTTTCCCCGGCACCGCTGTCCGAACCCGCTGGCATGATTGTCGGGTGGCGACGCAGCAGATCGACGCTGAGTGATCGGGATGTTGGACATCGACCATGTACTGGTCGATGTGACCTGCCCAGGCTGCGGGTACGGCGTCGAGGTCCAACTACTCGATGCCCGAACTCAGATCTACCGATGGTGTCCGTGCTGTCGCATGCGCATCCATCTTGTGGAACCCGACGGCAGTGTCTCCGTCGGAGTCAACGCGGTCGAGGATGCAGCGCACTCGGTCGAACAGACGCTGAGGAGGGATCGATTCAGACGTAGTCTACGACCTGAACGGTGGTAATCACAGTTATAACTCTAACCCAGCCGCAGGCACGTTTGATGCCGTAGTCCAAACGCTGACCCAATACGGCAATGATTGCGAATCCGATTCGACTGCTGAGGCAGCGACCGACGGTGTCGCCGGTTAGGCCAGATCGAGCGCTTTGTGCGATTGAATAGGACAGCACATGATTCACGTGAGGAGTCCTAGGTGATATTACGCTCTTTGAGAAAGGGACGAGTCTCAGTGCTGGTCGGCATGGTGGTTCTTGGTGCCTCCTGCGCAGGCTCTTCGTCGCCGAAGGTGCATTCGGTGCGCGTTCACGCTGCTGGCGACACGTCGCCGACAACCCTTGTGACCGATGACTTCCCGCCAGTTTCAGGCAAGACGGTCGTCGCACACCAAGATGGAGATCCTGTCGGCTACGTCGATACTGAACGTCTTCACCCGACGCGCCCCCCAAAGGCGGGCGAGATCAACGCGCGAACTCTCATACCTGTCACGCTTGCCGACGGGACGTTGGTCGGTTATCGGGCGTTCGCATATGGATTCGTTCCGCTGGCGACAGCGCAAAGACCTGACTTCGACATTGAAGATTTGCGAGCGCAGTTGAACGGCGGATGCGAACCGCTGATCGGCGATGGTACATTCAATACGAAGTATCCAACATGTGCTCCGCCACGTCTGGATGCGCCTCCAGGCTGACCTAAGAGGCTGTTCGGAAAGTTCGCGCCGGTCGACGCGTGAATTGCTGCTGTTCGGGTCGTTGATCGGTATATAGTCAATTCCATAGATGCTGATATCGTGAAGACAACGAATACGTGGCGGACTGTTCACGGCGATTTGGCTGATGACGAGTGGGCGCTTATCGCCGATCTGTTCGACTCGCCGTGCTCGCCGGGGCGGATGGGCCGACCCCGCCTCCACACCCACCGCCAGATCGTCGACGCGATCCTCTACGTGACTGCGACGGGCTGCCAGTGGCGGGCGTTGCCCGACCGGTACCCGAACTGGAACACCGTGCACCGCTACCACCTGGCCTGGTCACGCGACGGGCTGTGGGAACGGGTGTGTGGTCGCCTCCGTGGCCTGGTGCGCGAGGCCGAAGGCCACGATGCCGACCCGTCGGCCGCGATCATCGACGCTCGTAGCGTGCGCGGCGCATCGACAGTGACCAATGATTGCAGAGGCTTTGACGCCGGCAAGAAGATCTCCGGCCGCAAAGTGTTCGGAATCGTCGACACGCTCGGCTTGCTGATCGCGGTGGTCGTCGTCGCCGCGAGCACGAGCGACAACGCCGGCGGGATCGACGTCTTCGACGAGGCCCGACCGAAGTCGCGACGACTCGCGAAGCTGTGGTGTGACGGCGGCTTCAAACAGACGTTCCTGCGGCACTGCCGCGCACGGCACGTATCGGCCGAAGTCGTCGACCGGATCCACGCCCACGAGTTCAAGGTCCTGCCCAAACGCTGGATCGTCGAGCGAACCTGGTCGTGGCTCATCAATAACCGGCGCCTACAAATCGACTATGAACGCGACCCAGCCGTTACCGAAGGATTCGTCTGGGCCGCCCACAGCCGCCTCCTCCTACGACGACTCACCACACCCTGAACGCGCAGGACAAACAAACGCGACAGCCTCTAAGAGGCTGTTCGGAAAGTTCGCGCCGGTCGACGCGTGAATTGCTGCTGTTCGGGTCGTTGATCGGTATATAGTCAATTCCATAGATGCTGATATCGTGAAGACAACGAATACGTGGCGGACTGTTCACGGCGATTTGGCTGATGACGAGTGGGCGCTTATCGCCGATCTGTTCGACTCGCCGTGCTCGCCGGGGCGGATGGGCCGACCCCGCCTCCACACCCACCGCCAGATCGTCGACGCGATCCTCTACGTGACTGCGACGGGCTGCCAGTGGCGGGCGTTGCCCGACCGGTACCCGAACTGGAACACCGTGCACCGCTACCACCTGGCCTGGTCACGCGACGGGCTGTGGGAACGGGTGTGTGGTCGCCTCCGTGGCCTGGTGCGCGAGGCCGAAGGCCACGATGCCGACCCGTCGGCCGCGATCATCGACGCTCGTAGCGTGCGCGGCGCATCGACAGTGACCAATGATTGCAGAGGCTTTGACGCCGGCAAGAAGATCTCCGGCCGCAAAGTGTTCGGAATCGTCGACACGCTCGGCTTGCTGATCGCGGTGGTCGTCGTCGCCGCGAGCACGAGCGACAACGCCGGCGGGATCGACGTCTTCGACGAGGCCCGACCGAAGTCGCGACGACTCGCGAAGCTGTGGTGTGACGGCGGCTTCAAACAGACGTTCCTGCGGCACTGCCGCGCACGGCACGTATCGGCCGAAGTCGTCGACCGGATCCACGCCCACGAGTTCAAGGTCCTGCCCAAACGCTGGATCGTCGAGCGAACCTGGTCGTGGCTCATCAATAACCGGCGCCTACAAATCGACTATGAACGCGACCCAGCCGTTACCGAAGGATTCGTCTGGGCCGCCCACAGCCGCCTCCTCCTACGACGACTCACCACACCCTGAACGCGCAGGACAAACAAACGCGACAGCCTCTAAGGGTCGTTGCGACCCAATGGGCCTCCCAAGCAAGTCCGTCGGCAGCTGCCCGTTTAGTGTCGTCCGACGAAATGCTGTGCGGTCGGTAATTCCATCGATTTGGTTCGGCGCGCTGTTGGCGACCCGCGGGAAGCTGTTGTGACGGCTCTTGGCCGCAGCCGTGGCCATTTCGCTCGGCGTTGTAGCGGGCTCCTACGCCGTCGGTCGACGCCGGGTGGCGTAGGCGTAGGGCTGGCCGGCTTCTTCGA
Organism: uncultured Actinomycetes bacterium; assembly: GCA_963716525.1. Lineage (GTDB taxonomy): Bacteria > Actinomycetota > Acidimicrobiia > IMCC26256 > PALSA-610 > JBBREP01. The sequence goes on along the minus strand of OY970315.1, from coordinate 3,632,485 downwards.
GGCGCTCGCGGTTAACGCCGAATCCCTCAGCGGGCTCGTTGATCTCGGTTCCCGATTCGTGCAGTCGAACCAGCTCGGAAACCTCATCCGCGGATAACTCCGCAAACGACGCCGGGGCGACTGCACGGTTCGATCGGACAACGGATCTTGGCCAGCACCAGCGAGAGGACCCTGAGTTTGGTAACGGTTACTTGGTTTCAGGTGCGGCAATTGCAGCACGCTTCACGTCGACAAGTGGCCGAACAGACACTGGTCCAGGGAGCGTGAAGTGGTTGTTGCCCTAGCAGCGGTCATTGTGAACATCGCCATGGTCGCAGGCCTGGTGTGGCAAACAAGGCTCGACCACAACCGTCGACGCAAACAGGCAACCATCGATCATTGGACAAACGACACGCGTGTCCGCTACCTGGCTCTCCGCGACCTTGTCGAAGATCGCCGCCCGAAGGGTTCCCCGGCGGTCTCGGATGACGAGCTTGTAGAACTCGCGACAGGCGACGACGCGGACGCCGACATGCAACATGCCGTGCGCGACTACCTCAACAGCATCGAATGGCTCGCGGTGGGCGTCAACACCGATGTTTTCGACAAGACGATCGTCCAACGTCTCGCGGCGCGCCGTCTCGTCGACACGTGGGACGGATTCGACGGCTACATACATGCGCGGCGCGATGAGCTCCAGCAAGAAAGCCTCTATGAGGAGTTCGAGACACTCGCCGGGGCACTCCGTACTGTCACGTCTAGGAAGTAGCTTCTGCCGCCGAACCAGCCGTGGAGTCCTGATACAGGGCCAAGACTCCAGGAGATGGCATGCCTCGTAAGGCCACCAAGATGACCGCTGAGCACAAGGCAGCGCTTTCCGCCGGCCGAGAACAAAAGTCGTGCAGTCCGCGACTATCTCGAAGCGCTGGAAGCCAACAAGACGCTCCGTGGTCGCAAGCGCACCCCAGAGGCGGTTGCGTCTGCGCGGGCGCGTGGGTACCGTGCTCGTCACGCAAACATTCTTGAGATTCCGAGTACTCATCGCACTAGTGGCCTTCGGAATCGCCGCGACACTCCCCGTCACGGCGGCCCGGGCGGGCACCTTCACGCACGTGCGCGTCGTCACGGCCGTCGGACACGCGTACACCGATTTGAAACTCGACACCGGGCTGCACCACATCTGGATCGTGGGCGATCCGTCGGGCAAGACCTCGAGGATCTACACCGACGCTTACGAGCCGTGCATCGTTTTCGCCGTCCGCGTCTTCTACCGGGACGGTACTAAGGCGGACGGCTGGGATGGCGCCTGCAGTACTGCTCCCTTCTATTCCCAGTACGGCATCACCAAGAAGATTTCGTATGGCGGGAACCACAGCACCGTGAACTTCTTCCGGGTGTACCTCTGTTACGCCAAGGCCGTTCACGACCCGCCCGGTCGTCCACCCTGGGACTACTGCGGTTCGAAGGTTCAGCTACACACGTGACGTCAGCAGTCTCGACGGTCGTGCACTTGGGGGAAGGTCTCGGATGAGCGCTTCTGCCGGCCCGGCACTCTGAGCGGAAACCCGGCCGCCGGCAACACCTTGCGTAGGTAGCGCCGGTCCACCCCGAACTGCTCGGCCACCACGATCGCACTCACTCCGGAGGCATACGGCTGGCCGGCTGCTTGAAGGCGCTCTGGTGACAGGGTCCGACCTTGCCAAAGTTGCTTCGCCACGCCAGCCTTCTGCAGCTGTCGCATGATCGTGGCGCGGTTGACGCCAAACCGTTCGGCGAGCTCGTTGATCTCGGTTCCCTCGAAGCGCAGCCGAACCAGGTCGTTCACCTCATCCGAGCACAACTTGCGCAAACGACGCCGAGGCGACTGGACGGTTCGATCGGACACCGAATCCTGGCCAGCACCAGCGAGAAGACGCTGAAGTCTGGCCACGGTGTCTTGGTTTCGATAACGGCTCAGCAGCCCGACTCAGGCGATACCTTAGGATCGCTATTGGAACCGATGCGGCAAAACCGCACGATCGCGATGGGTCCTGCCCGATGCGCAGCTCGTGTGCCAACGGTTGGCGTTGCGCCCGCCACCGCGCGGCGCCGCGTGGATCGCCGTCATGACGTCAGGGTCGATGAGACACGCGCTTGGCACCACCGAAATTGGTCTGGTGCTGCGCGAAGCCTCGGCTCCGATTCCGTATGGTGGTCATCTCCGGTCGTGACACGAGAGTGGACGCCGGTAGCGGAGTAGTACGGGCGCTCGTAGCTGTGAAGGTTGAACACAATGCGACCTCGTTGTATCCGCCGCAAGTCGTCGTCGCTTTTTTTGGCTGCCTCCATGCTGGCCGGTGGGTTCATCGTCGCGCATGACTTTGGTGCGCCCGTCGCGGCGACGGCGGGACGAATCGACTTCGTCGGCGTAGGCACAAACTCCGCGACTACGAACGTTGCAGTGCCGGCAGGTACTGCAACGGGTGATCTCGAGCTTCTGTGGGTGGGCGGTGAGTCGTCGGCGGTGTCGGGGTGCACGGGCTGGACGTTCTTGATGGGGTCGCCCGGTTTTTTGTCACAAGCCCCACAGATGATTGCGTATCGGTGGGCGAGTGCATCTGAGCCAGCGTCCTATCCTTGCGCCGCGGCGAAGGATGCCGCTGCGATTGTCGTGTACCGCGGCGTCGACACCAGCGAACCGGTCGACGTGGCGACACCGCTATCAGTTCGACATGGCGGGGGAGCGGCTGACACGTTCTTTCCGACTGCGGAGACGACCGCAAGCGGGTCGGTCGTTGTGCGCACCCTCGCGCACGACGCCTTCACTGCCACAGGCGGCGCACCGACGGCGCCGACCGGACACACGCTGCGCAGCTGGGGTACCGGTTTGCCTACCGGCTCGACCTCGACAACCTACGGCGGCATATTCGATATAGGCGCAACACCCGACTCGTCGCTATCGCCCGCGCTCTACAAGTCGCCATCTGGATTCTTCCATCAGACCGCCTCATCGGGGACCACGATCACGATGAGCCTGAGCTTGCACGCCTCAGGGTCGGCGCTGCGGCCCTCGATCCTCGCGAAGGCCTTGCTGGGTGGCGGTTCGGAGGGTGCGCGGAACCTGTGCATGTGCCACCGGTCAGCCGGCGATCCGGTCGATCTTGCGACCGGCAACTACTACGAGCGGGCAACTGACCTGCGGATCCCTGGCCGCGGGCCATCCATCAATTTCACGCGGACCTACAACTCGCAGCCTGGACAAACGCTGTCTGACTCGATGTTCGGCTACGGCTGGTCGGCGCAGTATGACCAGCACGTCACAGTTCCAGGCTCGACCGCGACAATCGCCCAGGCTGGTGGCGCGGAGATCAGCTTTACGAACAACGGCAGCACGTGGGATCCCGCGGTCGGAGTGACCTCGACGTTGACCGACCAGGGCACGACGTGGAAGCTCGTTCGCAACGCGACCGAGATCCTCGTGTTCGACAAGACGACGGGCCGCCTCAATAGCCTCGCCGACCAGTACGGAAACACGACAACACTCACCTACGACGGCTCGGGCCACCTCTCGAGCGTCACCGATCCGGCCGGGCGCACGGTCACCGTGAACTTCACCGGCGCGCACGTAACGTCCATCGTCGACTTCACGGGGCGAACGGTGACGTACGGCTACAGCGGTGCAGGTGACTTGACCGACGTGACAGACGTACGGGGCGGCCACTGGCAGTACACCTACGATTCATCCCACAGACTCCTTACCGCCCGCTCGGCGCGTTTCTTCGGCGACACCACGACAAGCCCAACACCCGTGACCACGAATCACTACGACGCGCAGGGCCGAGTCGATACGCAGACGGACCCGCTCGGCAACACAACTTCGTTCGACTACACAACGCTCGCAGCGACTCGCGGCACGCTCGTCACTGACGCGAACGGCAACCAGAACGCGTACTACTACGACGCATCCGGCTTCCTTGTCGCCGAAACGCACGGCTACAACGGAACCGCGTCAACCACCTTCTTCGCCTACGACCCGAACACCCTCGGCGTCACCGAAACACTGGACGACCTCGGACAGGTCACGGCAACGACCTACGACTCGGCAGGCAACGTCACCAGCCGACAAGACCCCGCCGGCCACACCTGGCAATGGGGCACCTACAACGCCTTCAACGAGCCGTCGAGCTCAACGGACGCGAACGGCGTCACGACCACGTACAGCTACGACAACACGAACGGCAACCTGCAATCCGTATCCACGCCTTGCAAACAACCCGACGGAGTCACCAACTGCTCCGCAGGAGCAACGGCCACCACGAGTTACGGCCACGCCTCCGGCTCTCACCCCGACGACCTCACTTCCGTCACTGACGCGAACGGCAACACCACAACGTTCACGTACGACAGCGACGGCAACCTCACCGAGGCAGATTCCAACACCCTCGCCTCCCTGGGCGGCGCCAAGCTCGTCACGAAATATACGTACGACCGCGTCGGCCGACGCGTCTCGACCGTGCGACCCGAAGGCAACAAGACAGGCGGCACCCCGAACCAACACCGCGACGCGGTGCTCTACGACAACGCCGGCCTCGCTCTCTCAACGATTGATCCCCTCGCGCAGCCACAAGTCGACACCTTCACTCGCGGCAACGCTGCTTCGCTTGGCAGCTCAGAGACCGGCGCCGCCTGGACCGTAATTCCATCTGGCGCCGCATGGTCCGTCAGTAATGGCGCGGCCAAATTGACCACGGTGTCGGGGATCCGAAACATGGCGGTAGTCAACGCGTACGCCGACGGCACTTTCGCGCTCACAGACACTGCTGCGCCCAGCGGCGACAATTTCGGCCTTACTTTCCGTGTGCAAGACGTCAGCAACTTCTGGACGCTGCGGGCATTTCCGAGCAGCTCGCACTGGAGGCTGTACAAGACGATCGCCGGAACTTCGACACTCGTCGGCTCGAGCAGCACCGGAACCTGCTGCAGCGCGAATCAGCGCATCAGCGTGACGACGTCGGGGTCATCGATCAAGGCCTACCTGGCCAGTTCCACCAGCGCCTCACCGACACTGATGATCTCCGCCACCGACAGCGCGTTGTCCACCGCCACGCAAGCGGGAATCTTCGGCCAGAACGCCAACGACGGTGCGGCCACAAACTTCACCACCGCCAAAGCCGGTGGCGGCGTCACGACCACGATCTACGACGCCGACGGCGACACGACCAGCGCAGGTGACGCCAACGGAAAAGTCACCGGCTACGTGTACGACTCAGCCGACCAGCTCACCACCGTCAACCGCGCAAACTCCACGACACTCAGTTACACCTACGACGACATCGGCAACCGTACGAGCTACAGCGACGGCAATAGCCACACCACGACGTGGAGCTACAGCAACCGGACCTTCCCGCACTCCCCGACATCGATGCAACCCCCGTCACCGGTCACAACCATGAACTACGACTACGACGAGCTCGGCCGTCTCAGCGTCGTCACCGACCTCGCAGCATCAAAGACCGCCACATACACCTACGACGCGGCGAGCCGACCGACCGCCATCGCCTATAGCGACTCGTCGACGCCATCGGTTACAGCGATCAGCTACGACGACGACGGTCGTCGGCTCAGTCTCACCGAAGACAACGGCATTGGGACCTCGACGTGGTCGTACGACAGTCTGGGCAGGGTCGCGTCCAGCCAACTCGGCGGAGCGGGTCTCGGAGTGAGCTACGACTACGACCTCAAGGGCAACACCACGAAGATCGTCTATCCCAACGAGACCAACCCGGTCGTCCAGTGTTACGACGAGGCCGACCGGCTGACGAAGATCTACGACCCCACCGTCGCGTCCGCGACCTGCTCGAGCACGGGCAACAGCGCCTGGGCGTACGACTACGACAGCAACATCACCTCGGTCACGTACCAAAACGGCGTAACCGACACGCGTACGTACAACGCCAACGACCAGAACACACAGATGGAGACAAAGTTCGGGGCAACGAGCTACGGCAAATTCGTGTACACCCGCGACGCGGCCAACCAACTCGCGTCTACTGCAACCACTGGGACCAATCTCGCGCCGACCGGCACCGAGAACTACTCGCGCAACAACCTGAACCAACTGTCGGGCACGACCGGCGCGAGCGCACGCACCTACAGCTACGACAATGGTGACAACATCACACGCAACGACACCCAGTACCAGCAGTTCAATGCGGCGAATGAGCTCTGCTGGCAAACCACCACGGCGACCGGCAACAGCTGCGCATCTGTTCCGACCGGCGCGACGACCTACTCGTACGACAGCTACGGCAGCCGCCACCTTCAGACGGTCGGCGCCACCACGACGACCTACAACTACGACCAACAGCACCGCCTGAGTTCCATCTCAGGGCCGGTCACCGCCAGCTACACATACACGGCCGATGGCACACGCCTATCGAAGACCGTCAGTGGCACGGCGACCGACTTCACGTACAGCTCTACGGGATCCATTCCCCTGCTGCTGCAAACCCAAAGCGGCGGCGCATGGACGAGCTACATCTACGGACCGGACGGCATCGCGTTCGAACGCAAGAATTCGTCCGTTTATCGAATCACGACACACGACCAAATCGGTTCGATCCGAGTCACCACCGATAGCGCGGGCGGAAACCAGGGAACCTACAGCTACGACCCATACGGCAAGGTCATCGCGCACAATGGGCTGGCCAGCTCACTCCAGTACGCCGGCGAGTACGTGGATGGCGAGAGCGGCTTCTACGCGCTCCGCGCGCGTTACTACGACCCAACAACTGCTCAGTTCATCACACGCGACCCGGCCATCAACACCACGCTCGACCCCTACGGCTACGTCGGCAATCGGCCGCTTGACGCGGTCGATCCGACCGGCAAAGGCCTCTGCCTCGACTGGTCATGGCTCTGGGGCGACAACGACCCGAACTGCCAAAGCCTCGTCGACGAACACCCAGTAGGCGCCCAACAAATCGCTGACTTCGGCGCCGGAATGCTCGACACGATCACCTTCGGCAACGAACAGAGCATCGACTCCGCGCTCGGACAAGCCGACCACGTCAACCGATGCTCCGGCTACTACACGGGCGGCAAAATCGCCGGAGGTGTCGCGCTCGCTCTCCTAGCTCCCGGCATCGGCGAGGAGGCCGCGGCGGAGGAAGCCGCGACGGCCACTGTTGAAACGACGGCACATGGAGCAACTCGGATCGCTGGCGAAGCCGCCACACGAGGAGGTGTCCTCGACGAGGCCGAGATTTCCCTCGTGCGAGGCGGCGGCACTACTTACGCGCAGAGTAACGGAGCAATCGCACGAGTACTAACACAGGCGGACGGCCGCTTCAGCGTCGTCATCGACGGCGAGCGTGGCCTCATCACAAGCTTCAAAAACCTGTCACAGAACGCGCTCGAGAGGCTCGCGAAAAAATACGGATGGACCGCAGAATGAGCGAAGAGCGGGCGACTTGTTGCTTCTGCTACCAGGACGTCCCTTGGTATCAACGCGTGGAACTCGTCGTCATTCCAACGCCGGGGGGTGACGAAGAGCAGGGTCTCGTTTGCCATCGGCGGTGCTTGGTGACGCGGCTCGACCCCCGCGTGCCGCTTCATCCTGAACTCGATACGACATAGTGAGCCTTCTGCCGACCTGGTCCTCTGAGCGGAAACCCCGCCGTCGGCAACGCCTTGCGCAAGTAGCGCCGATCGACCCCGAACTGCTGAGCCACCGCGATCGCACTTAACCGGCGCTTCGGATTTCAGTGGGGTGTGATGGTGGCGAGTAGATCCCAGTTCGGTGCTCCGCAGTAGAGCAGGACGCGGGTGCGGTAGTGCGCGAACTTGCGGAACCCGAATCCGATCCGCTTGATCCGCTTGATCATTGTCGACGTTGCCGTAATCCAGCGGGGGGTCGTTCGGGTTATCCCGCAGTTGGTTCCGGTGTTGTTCTAGTCGTTGGCGGTTCCTTTCGCGTGTTGGTCGGTGGGTCGTCGTTGTGGTCGGTAGCTGCGGCCGGTGATGGCGATGGTGTGCGCGGCGTTGACGAGGCGGTCGAGGATGGACTCGGCGACGACGGGGTTGGGGAAGAGTGGATACCAGTCTGCGGGTTTGCGGTTGCTCGTGAGGATGAGCGCGCCGCGGCCCCGTTCGGTGACGAGTTCGTAGAGGTCATCGGCTTGGCCGGTGGTGTAGTCACGCATGGCGAAGTCGTCGAGGATGAGTACATCGGGTTTCGCCCAGCGGCGTAGCCGCTGGGTCCAGGTGTGATCGGCGTGGCCGCCGGCGAGGTCGGCGAGGAGCCTGCTCGTTTTGGCGAACACGGTCGCGTGTCCGCGTCGGCAGGCGAGGTGACCGAGGGCTTGGGCGATGTGGGTTTTGCCGACACCGACGGGGCCGTGCAGGATCACTGCTTCGTTCTTGTCGATGAAGCGCAGGGTGGCGAGGTCTCGGATTGTCGCGGCGGGGATCTTGGGGTTGTACGCGAAGTCGAACTCCTCGAGCGTGGTCGTGGTCTCGAAGTGGGCGTTGCGGACTCGTCGGCCGAGCGCGGCGGCGTCTCGGCGTGCGATCTCGTCTTCGCAGAGCGATTGGAGGAACTCGAGGTGGCCGAGTTCACCAGCGTTGGCTTGAGCGAGGCGGACATCGAGCGTTTCGAGCATCCCCGACAGCTTCAACGTGCGCAGAGCCGGTTCGAGTTGATGGGCGCGCATCACGCAACCCCCTCATCGAGACGGTCACTGTTGGCGAAGAGCGTTTCGGGGCCATGTAGATGCGCGATGTTCGGGTCGTGAGATCGATGCTGAGCCGTTTCGTCGCTGTTGGTCTCGGTCCCAGCCGCCAGGATCCCTTTGATCGTGCGATACGACGGGTCACCCACCGCGATCGCACGTTCGCAAGCACGGTCGAGCCGCTCGGCTCCATGTTTGTCGGCTTGGCCGATGATCCCTTGCGCGGAGCGCAGGCGATGCAACGCGTTGGTTTCCAGGAGCCCGTCGATCACGGTCGTGACATGCGGTCCGAGTTCGCGGGCGCGCCGTCGACACCACACTGGCGTGCGTTGGAAGAACGCGATCTTCTCGGGCGGGTAATCGGCCCAGTCGGTCTGGCGGCCCCGCTCGACACGCGTATGCGTCTTGATCAACACGCCACCGACGAAGATCTCGACGCGCCGGTCCGTGATCCTCGCGTCGACAGTCGTGCCGATCCAACGCCACGGCACCGAATACAGGGCGCCGGCGATCTTGGCGTGACAGTCAGGCGCGACCTTGGGTGTCGCCCACGCCGCGAGTTCGAACGCCGTCACCGGCAACGGTCGTAGCTGGTCGGCTTCGGCGGCGAGGAACACAGTGTGGGGCGCGGCGCCGTCGAGGCCACGATGACGGCGCCGCCCGGCGACACGCACACACCAGCGGATCGCTTCGGCTTGCATCTGATCGAGAGACTCCCAGGTGCGGCCGCGCCAGAAACTGTCACGGATATAGGGCATCGGACGTTCCACACGCGGCTTGTCTTTCGGTTTCGATGCCCGCGCCGGGTCGATCAGGCAGCCGTAGTGCGCGGCGAGTTCCGCGTACGCACGATTCAGTTTCGGGTCATACAAGTCCGGTTTGCACACCGCCGTTTTCGGGTTGTCGGGCACGAGGCGTGCCGGGACACCGCCGAAGAACTCGAAGCCGGCGACGTGCGCTTCGACCCAGCACGTCTGATCCATCGTGAAGATCGGCCGGACGAACATGTGGCGCGACGCAGCCATGACCATCACGAACGCCCACACGCGCCGGACGCGCTCCATTAGCGGATCGAGCCACTGACCGAGATACCCGAAATCGATCTGGGCTTCGTCGCCCGGCGTGACCGGCGGCCGCCACACCGTGACCTGATCTGGTGTCGGGCGGTCCGGGAACTCCAACCACACGTAACGACGGAAGCTCGTGATCCCCGCCGTCAGAGCGTGTTCGTCGCGCAGGCGCTGCCACACAGTCTGGACCGTGTTCGTCTCCAACATCGTCTCGATCAGGCCGCGGTGCACATTGATATCGGGATACGTCGACGAGCGGACCTTCGCGTCGACGAGCTCGGGGAACCACTCCGCGACACGCACGAGCCAGTCGTCGCGCGACATCACCCGATCGTTGGGCACGAACCCGGCGGCTTCCGCCGCGGCGACGTACTTACGGACCGTGCCCCGATCCACGCCGACACTGGCGCCGACCTCGGTCTTGTTCCGGCCCGCATGCCAATGCTGCAAGACCTCCACCACGTCGATCATCTCGAAAGTTCTCCTCGCCATCAGATCCTCCGCTCGCCAACACGACGAGCCGAGGGCTACACGGACAAGGAACCAACCAGACGGACCCCACGACACCGCTCACCACCACCGCCCACGCGATGGATTACGTGAACGACCCCGCGAGGGATAACTCGAACGAACCCACCCCACCGCGAGGGATTACTTGAACGCCGACAGGAATGGCCGTCGGCGTACAACCGGGCCGCCCGGCTCAGCATGTCGACGTCCCATTGCTTCCTGGCCGCGCGTCGCGTCACGTTGAGGCGGTCGAGGTGCGCCATCACGGTGGTGCGGCTTATGCTGAAGCGTCCGGCAAGCTCTTTGATGGTGGCGCCGGCGCGGTAGCGGTCGACGAGTGCGTCGATATCTGCGGTACGAAGTCGGCGCTGCGTGCGGTGGGGCGCGGACGGTGGGGGAGCGCCGCGAATGTGTTTGGTTGGCGCTTCACGAGTCGGTTCGGGCGCGGGGTTTGAATGGTGTCCCGTTTCTTCGCAAGGTCGCGAAGCTGCAGTTCCCGATGGCTGTTTCGGGTGCGCCGGAGTGACCGTGCGCGCCCGTCGTGAGGCGTGTAACCCTTGTGGCACAAGGGATTTCAGCGGCTTGTCAGGGTTTGAAAGCTGTCCCTTTAGGTCCACTGCGTTGTCAGAATTACAACGTTCACCCCGGTCAGACGCCCTTTCGCGTGACCGATCGCTCGAGCACCATCGTCTTCTTGTTCAAACCCTCGGCTACGAAAGCCGTGATCGTTGCCGGACAGTCGGATGAGGTCGCGCGCGGATCGGAAAATGCCCAGATGCGTATGCCTTGGGGCTCGCGCCAGTTCGGCGGTTCGGAGCGGGTGGTCCGCGTCGTAGTAATCCGAGTGCACGGCGGATTCAGCAGCCTCACGCGATGTGCGCGGATCGCGCCGGGTCGTCATCACGCAGCAGCCCGTACATGACGCTGTCGCGCCAGCGGCCTGCTCGGAAGTACAGGCCGCGCTGCACGCCTTCGCGTCGGAAGCCAACCCGTTCGAGCGCCCGCTGCTCGGCCAGGTTGTCCGTCTCGGTGCCCGCCTGGAGCCGGTGCGCCGTCGTGGTGTCGAACAGATACTCGACGAGCTGCCGCTGCGCCTCTGCCCCGACGCCGTGGCCGCGGTGTGCGGCGAACAAGGCGATGCCGATCTCGAAGTTCGCGGTCGTTGCGATGCGATGCCAATCCACCCAGCCAGCGCACGCTCCGTCGTCAACTTCGACTGCGAGGAACGACGAATCGCGGCAAATCAAGCCGTCCTGATGCCAGCGTCGCTCGATGTCCTTCGCCGCGTCGATTCGGTACCCAAACCACTGGTACTCCCCTGGCGCATTCGGGTCCCAGAGCAGGCGCACGAGGTCGCCCAGTTCCGTCTCTCGAACAGGTCGCAGCCTCACCTCGCCATCCACGGCCCAAGTCTCGCTCATCTGACCCGTCCCCGGATCGTCTCCGACGACGTACCGGGCCGACGCGCAACGCACGGCGTCGTCTGCGACGCTTTGACCGCCGCGTCGATTCGCCGGTGCAGCGCGGCAGGTTCGGGAGGGCAAGTAGGGACGACGACCGAAGCCGCGGTGACCGGCCTCCAACCCCAGCAGCCGGTCCTTGTGGTGAGCCACTCCCGGACCCGCACCGATTGTAGAGGCCACCAGAAGAACAATCCCACGACGCGCGCCCCTTCCTTGCGCCACACCGAAAGAACCTCACGGGGCTGGTTCGAACACCTGTAATCGCGCGCGATATGGGCGCGCGCTGTCGCCGCCCTCGGCGCCGGATGCGTTACAGCTCGATGTCGGGGTAGAGCGGGTGTCGAAGGAGGAGGTCGTCCACTCTCCAGCGCGCGCCGCGCAGGATCTTGTCGTCGAGACGGAACTGTACGAGCGATGGCTTGCCTTGATTCGGCCCGGACGTGATGACACCGGCGGACGCGCCTTGAAGGACAGCAGCGAGTACCGCCGCGATTTCGCGCATCTCGTCGCCTCGCATACCGAGCGTCGTGACCGCGGGAGTGCCGAGCCGCAGTCCGCTCGTGTACCACGGACCGTTGGTGTCGTCGGGGACGACGTTGCGGTTCAAGGTGATCCCGGCCGCGCGGCACGCGGACTCGGCTTGGCGTCCGTTGAGACCGAAGTGACGGACGTCGACGAGCACGAGATGGTTGTCGGTTCCGCCAGTCACGACAGGAATACCCGCGGCCATCAACGCGTCGGCGAGGACCCGCGCGTTGTCGACAACCGCGGCCGCATAGTCCCGGAAGGGCGGCTGCGACGCTTCGGTCAACGCCACCGCCTTGGCCGCCATGACGTGGGGAAGGGGACCGCCCAGTACCAGCGGACACCCGCGGTCGACGAACTCCGCGAGTTCCTTGCGGCAAAGGACAAGTCCGCCGCGGGGACCGCGCAGGGTCTTGTGGGTTGTCGTCGTGACGATGTGCGCGTGCGGGACGGGGTCGTAGTCGCCGGTATGCACCTTGCCGGCGACCAGCCCCGCGAAGTGCGCCATGTCGACCATGAACGTGGCACCGACCTCATCCGCGATCTCCCGCAACACCCGGAAGTTCACGAGCCGTGGGTACGAACTGTAACCGGCGATCAGAATCAGCGGCCGTTCCTCGTGGGCCCGCCGCCGGACCTCGTCGTAGTCCAAGAGAAACGTCGAAGGATCGACTCCGTACGAGCGGTGGCGGAACAGCTTCCCCGAGATGTTCGGACGAAAGCCGTGAGTCAGGTGCCCACCTGCCTGCAACGACATACCCAACAGCGTCTGCCCGACGAGCTGCTCGCGCAACGACTCCCAGTCATCGTCTGCGAGATCGTTCACGTGACTGGCCGTGAGGCGCTCCAGCGCAGGTGACTCAACCCGCTGCGAGAGCACCGCCCAAAACGCGACCAAGTTCGCGTCGATCCCGCTATGCGGCTGCGCGTACGCGTGGTCCGCGCCGAACAGCGCGCAGGCAAGTTCGTCGGCTCGCGACTCGATGACGTCGACGTTGTCGCAGCCCGCATACAGACGATGACCGGGCGCCCCTTCCGCGTACTTGTCGCTCAGCCAGTTCCCCATCGCCAACAAGACCTCAGGACTCGCGTAGTTCTCGCTGGCGATCAACTTCAGGTGAGTTCGCTGATCCACCAACTCGTCCACGATCGCTTGAGCGATAGCTGGATCGACGCGAGCGACCGCGTCGAGGGCCGCGGCGAAGCCGATCGTCTCGGCCGACATCCCCTCCATGCTCACGCCGAACCGGGACAAATAGGTCTGCAACAAGCTGCCGACGGCCATAGGGGCTCCTCGCTCCACAACGGCCCAGGCGTTCGGCACGACTCGGAGGACGCTCCCCGGTGGTCAATCCCACCTCACGACGCCAGTCACGACCTCGTGACCAGCGTAGCGATCACCCGAACCCGAGAGGCAATGTGTGCAAGAGCGCCGGCTGGCTCGGCGGCAGTCTTCGCGGTTCAGCGTCAGATGTGGCCCGGTGACGCGACCTCAGTCGAGCGCATGCTCGGGCACGTAGGGCTCGATCTCGCCGTCGGCGCCGAGCGTGCCGAGCAGGATGCCCTGCTCGTCGTACACCGGTGATCCCACACCGCCGGTCTCGCTGCCGCTCTGGCGCCGCTCACGCTTGGCGGCCTGCTTGGCCTTGCGGTTGCGCTCCTTCTGGAGCTTGTCGAAGGTCGTGCGCTGCTTGGCCATGCTGTCCTCCGTGGCGGTCCGGGCCCGTCGCGCCGGCGCGGCTTCGGGGCCTCACAGTCCTTCTCTCTGTGTCGGCCCGCGCCGCGAAAGGATCTCGGTGAGGCCGGCGGCCCGTCGGCGCACTGCTCTACGGCGCCTGACGATCGGTCACGTGACGATCGCTCCGAGCGGCCGCACACCAAGCGGGCGACACCCATCGTACCCGGGCGGCGCCGGAAACTCGTGTCATGCCAATTCGGGCAATTCGCGCGGGGTGGCGCGTGCGGCCCGACCGGCAGGTCGGCCCGGGGGCGACGGGTTCAGCGATTGGGCCAGAGATCGCCGGGCCCGCCGGGATAGCCGTGCGCGCCGCGCACGGCAGCACCCCACGGTTCGAGCCAGGCGAGCAGATCGTCGAGGCGGTCGCCGAGCGCGTCGAGCGCCGGGCCGACCTGCCGGTCGGTGGCCACCTCGATCTCCTCACGGGCGGCGCGCCCCGCCGCGGTGAGTGCGCCGGCCCCGTCGAACCAGCCACGGGCCCGTGCGCGCTCGGCCGCGGCGTCGAACTCCGCGTCCGACCACGCGCGGCTACGGGCATACGTGCGAGGCGGGAGTCCCATGTAGGCCTCGGACACGAGGCTGATCTCGGTGGCGCCGAGTCCTGCGCTCACCCACGCCGCGGTGTGGCAATCGCCGCGAAACTCGCGCAGCGCGTCACCGACCTCGAACAGCCGTGTCCACGCCCCGGCGCCGGCATCCTCGCCGAGATGGTCACACGCGCCGGCGAAAAGCGGCCGGCCCGCAGGCGTCAGAGGCTCGACGGCGCGTTCGAGCAACTCGGCGGCGCTGCGCACGTCGCGCTCGTCGACGTCGGGCAGCACCCGTGCGAGTTGCGCGCCGCCTGCGGCACGGCGGCAGCCGCGGATGGTCGCATCATCGGTGAGCGACCAGCCAGCGCTGACCGCGGGCACGACCGCGTCGGGGTTGAACACCGCGAACGCGGCCGCGACGACGGTCGGTGCGACGCGACCCATCAGCGCACCGCGGCTCGTGAAGTACGCGGCCCCGTCGGGCATCGCAACGCCGCCGAAGGTGGCGGGGCTCGGCCCGAAACCGAGCTGCTCGTAGGCCACATGCGCCTCGGGGGCGAAGTACACCTGCCCGATGCAGGGTTCGAGGGCGGCGGCGAGGCGGCGCGCTCGGCGCGACTGCGGGGTCAAGGTCACGGGCCGAGCGTAGGGCGGTGCGACCCTCGCCACATCGCCCGGCGCGGCCGTTGCCGCCTGCCCGGGCGAATGGTACAAACGTCGCAATCGTGCGCGGCCCTGACCGGCGCGATGCCCGCCCGTCACATCGCGACGGCCGGCAGACCAGCCCTGGCCGCCGCGCACTGCGGCGGTCAACGTCACCGCGGGCCCGGCGGTGTGCATGCGATGTGTGCCGCTCGGCCCGAGAACCGAGGTCGACGATGCTCAGGTTGCGACTCCGCGACGCCGACGAACTGCCCGAACCGCCACCGGTGCGGACACCCTGGAAGGTCATGACCACCACCGAACCCGCGCCGCAGGCCAGTGAGACGATCGAGGTCCACAAGCCCGGCTCACCGCACGAGGTCGTGCGCATCGGTCCGACGGTCACCCAGGTGGCGGGCTTCGGACCCCAGGCCGAGGTCGTCGCCTGGCTCGCCGACGCCCTGCCGATCCCGCCGCTCGTGATCGGTGCCGACGCGTTCGACGAGCTCAACGACTCGCGCCGCCACGCCGACCACTTGGAGCCGGCCGAGCGCGACACGCTCGTCGACCGTGTGCTGGATCTCGCGGCGCGGGCCCGGGAGATCGAGGATTCGCTCGCGGCCATGGGCCATGCCTGCGACCCCGTGGGCGCGCAGGAGCTCGCCGGCGCGGCCGGTTCGCTCGCCGTCGAATGGGACGCGTTCGCCGAGACCGTGCGCGATGGCCAGGCCGAATCGCGCAGCCGGGAGATCGACCTGCGGGCCCGGACCGCCGAGATCCTCGGCCACCTCTCGGGCCCGGCCCCCGCGGCCGAGCTCCGGGCCTACGCCGGCGAGCTGCTCGCCCGCCACCCGACCCCCGACCGCGCCGTCGCCTTGCGCAGTGAGCTCGACCGCATCGAGGCCGAAGGCCGCGACATGGTCGCCCGCATCGACGCCGCCGACGGCGTCGCCTTGCCCGCGGTGCGCATCCAGGAGCTGTTCGGCGACGAGAACCGGCCCGTGGTGCTGGACGGCGACCTGCTCTACGCGGTGGCCCCGGCCGTCCACGACCTGCTGCTGGACAAGCTCCGGACCGAGACCGACCGGCGCCGGGTGATCATCGTGTTCGACGACACGCTCGACGCCTGGCTCGCGACGGTGCACGGCGCCACCCTCTGGAGCACCGGGCATCTCCACCTCGTGCCCAAGCAGGCCGAGGACCCGGCGGGGGCCGAGGCCGCACAGGAACGCGCCTCCCGGGCCGGTGCACGCGGCGCCGGGCGGGTGAGCAAGACGCTCACGCAGTGCACGCGGCACCCCGCGCAGCTCACGCGCCTGTCCTGCGGGGCATGCGAGCGGCCGTTCTGCAGCAGCTGCCTCGTACGCGTGAACACCAAGCGCGCCATGGTGCTCTGCATGGAGTGCGCGCTCGAGCGCGGCACCGGCGTGAAGCGTCGCGGCCGCTGACCCACGCCCGCCGGCATCGCGGCCCGAAACCGGTCCGCCGGTCGCCACCGAGCGGTCGCTGGCCCGGGATTGTGACCCGTGTGACGCCCGTGACTTTGTGTTCGGGGCGCGCTTGGGCCACAATGGAGGGCCAATGAAGGTCGAATCCCGCGACTCGGTCTCTCTCAAGCCCGCTGAGCTGGACGAGTTCTCGCAACTCCTGCAATCCGTTGGCCTGTCGATCCGCGACGCGGTCCTCGACCAGCACGTCGAGCAGTTCCCGCTCGTGGTGCTCGCGCACGACGAGGGCGGCATGACGGGCTTCATGTTCGGTTCGCTCGAACGCATCGGCGGCACACCCGCGATTCTCTGGGGTCTCGGCGCCACACGACGGAACAAGGTCGCCTCGTCGGTGCTGCAGGGCATGACCGGCGAGCTGGCCCGGCGGGCCGCCATCTCGTTCCCCGACGAGGACGTCCTCGTCGCCGTGCGGTTCGCACAACCGTCGATCTACGCGCTGCTCAACTCGTACTCGAGCGTCGTACCCCGGCCGGGCTACTCGCCGAACGGTGAGGAGCGGGCGTGGGGGCGCCGCCTCGCGAAGCGCTTCGGCTGCGACCAGCACTACGACGACCGCGCGTTCACCGTGAGGGTGTCGGGGCGCAAGATCCCGGTGCTGCCAGTGCTCGACGCGTCGGGCGTGAAGGCCACGGGTGGCGCCAAGGTGGTGGGCCTCGTCGGCCAGCACGACGCCACGAAGGGTCAGGCGATGATCGCGTTCGCGTGGGCGGTCGCCGAGGCGCTCGAGTCCGGCACCTACGCCGCCCGCTGAATCACCGGTCGAGGAGCGCGCCGAGCGCGTCCGCTTCGGTCACCGGCGCGGCGCACACGTAGCGCTCGCACACGTAGGCCGCGGCTTGGCCGTCGACCAGACTCCGGCCCTCGACGAGCGACGTTACGAGCCCCTCCGCGCCCCGGTCGCCGGGCGTCACGCACACCGACACCGTGGCGGGCAACACACGCGACGCCACCTCGTTGCGCAGCGCGTCCGTGGCACCGTCGTCGGCTGCGCCGACGATCACGATCTCGCGCGGCGGATCGACATCGAAGGCCGCGGCGTCGAGCGCGGCCGCGAAGCCCCGCGGGTAGCGCTCGGCGAACGGCGCAACCGATGCGACGACCTCGGCGGCCAGCGACCGGTAGCGCTCCTCGCCGGTGAGCGCATGCAGCCGCAGGAACGCGCCGGCGGCCACTGACGACGCGGCCGGTGTGGCGTCGTCCATCTGGTCCTTGGTGCGCACGATGAGCGGTGGCGCGTCGGCACCGGTGCTGAACAGCCCGCCGCGCTCGTCGTCGTAGAAACGGGTGACGAGGTCGCGGGCCACGGCTTCAGCCGGCTCGAGCCACGACGGCGCATCGAGCTCCGCGAGCCGCACCAGCACGTCGACGAGCGCGGCGTAGTCCTCGGCATAGGCGAGATGGCGCGCGCAGCCGTCACTGCCGTGATCGGGCTCGGGACGGGCACACGCCTGCCATGATCGGAGCAGCCGGCCGTCGGACGGGCGCCGCAGGCGCGTGAGGAGGAAGCCGGCCGTGGTGCGGGCCGCGTCCATCCAGTCGCTCCGCCGGAACGCGGCGCCGGCTTCGGCGAGCGCGCGGACCATCGAGCGCGTTCCACGACAGGATCACTTTGTCGTCGAGCCCGGGTGCGACGCGCAGCGCTCGCCGGGCCGCGAGACGCTCCCGTGCCGCCACGATCGTCGCGTCGGGCTCGGCCTCGCGGCGAGCGAGATGCAGCACGTTGCCGCGAAAGCCCGTGTGCGGGTCGACGAAGTTGCCGGCTTCGGTGACGCCGTAGAAGTCGCTCACCTTGTCGGCGTCGGGTGCCGCGACCTCGCGCAGCTCGTCCAGGCTCCAGCAGTAGTACTTGCCCTCGACACCCTCGCTGTCGGCGTCGTACGCGGCGTAGAAGCCGCCGTCGGGGTGGAGCAGGTCGCGCAGCGTCCAGTCGATCGTCTCGGCGACGATCCGCGCGTAGCGCCCGTTGCGGGTGAGGCGCCAGCCGTCGGTGTAGGCGCGCGACGAGCAAGGCGTTGTCGTAGAGCATCTTCTCGAAGTGGGGCACGAGCCAGTGACCGTCGACCGAGTAGCGGCGCGAAGCCGCCGCAGATCTGGTCGTACATGCCGCCGGCGGCCATGGCGTCGAGCGTGGTCGTCACCATGGTGCGCGCCCGCTCGGCGCGGTCGGTGTCGGAGAGCCGGGCGACCCGCCCGCACAGCCAGGACAGGGTGACGGCGGGTGGGAACTTCGGTGCCGGCCCGAAGCCGCCCCACTGTGGATCGAACGACTCCCACAGCGTGTCGACGGCCGCGTCGAACGTCGCGGCGTCGATCGGAGCCTTGCGGTCGGTGTGTGGCAACGCGCCCTCGATCGCGGCGGTGAGCCGGCCCGCGACATCGTCGACCGCGTCGCGTTTCGTGCGCCATGCGTCCGCGACCGCCCCGCAGATGCGGACGAAGCCCGGCATTCCCTGGCGATCGTCGTTGGGGAAGTACGTGCCGGCGTGGAACGGCCGCCCGTCCGGCCGCAACCACACGCTCATGGGCCAGCCGCCGTGGCCGGTCATCGTCTGCGTCGCCTGCATGTAGACCGCGTCGACGTCGGGCCGCTCTTCCCGGTCGACCTTCACGTTCACGAAGAGCTCGTTCATCACCGCCGCGGTCTGCGGGTCCTCGAAGCTCTCGTGGGCCATCACATGGCACCAGTGGCACGCCGAGTAGCCGATCGACAGGAACACGGGCACGTCGCGCCGGGCGCGCCTCGGCGAACGCCTCGTCGCCCCACGGGTACCAGTCGACGGGATTGGCGGCGTGCTGGCGGAGGTATGGGCTCGTCTCGTCCGCCAGGCGGTTCATACCCGGACAGTACCGAGATGGCGGCGGGGGCACTCCGCGACCGCGGCCGTTACTGCGTGGCCAGCGCCTCGAGCGCCGCGGCGACTGTCGACCAGGCCTGGTCGGGCCAGGCGGGGTCGATCGTGCCCGCGCTCCACTGGCGCTCGGCCTCGTCCCAGAGCTCGTGTTCCACGGGGTCGAGCACGGCACGGATCCGGGGCAACTCGGCGCCATCGGACTCCACACGCTCGCGCAGCCGGTCGAAGGCGTGCCACACCGCGGCCTCGCCGAGCGCCGCGGGCATCGCGGGCGGGAACACCGGCACGTAGACCGCGATGCACGGCGACGCGAGCGCGCACCACGCGCGCGCCGGCGTGCCCGGGTCGGCGTGCACCTCGCACACCATCGACGCGGTGGTCACCTTGTGGGTGTCGCGCGCGTGCATGCAGACGGTGACACCCGTGCCGTCGTCGCAGGATTCCACCGGTGGGGGAACGGGCACGGTCGCGCCGGCCGCGCGCGGGTCACCCCACGGGCCGGTGCCGTGATCCCGCAACGTTGCCACCACGGCCCCGGCCTGCAGGGCCGACGGCGCGCCCGCGCTCACGCAGGCCGCGGTGGCCGCCAGCCGGCCGTCGGCCCGCGCGGTGGGGACATCGCCGGCCCGCCAATGCTGGATGTCGGTGCCCGGCGCGACGTCGCTCGACCGCGCGGAGCCAGTTCGTGCCGAGACTGACGCGGTTGCTGATCGCAGCGCCGCCGTGCTGGACACGGCGCGCCGCCCACTGACGGTCGCGCGTCTCCACGATCCAGGCCCGGGCCGGGTCGGCCACGAGGAACGCGTTGTCGTACGGCTCGTGCGCGTGCTGCTCGCCGGTGCCACCCTGGCCGTGTTCCTCGAGCAGCGCGGTGATCGTGGTGAGTGCCTCGTCGGCCGTGGTCGATCGCTCGAGCGCGAGGCGCACGAGGTCCATGCCGAGCAAACCGTTGGCACGCGCCCGTGGATCGTCGGTGGTCCAGATCTTCTCGTTGCCGATCGCCACGCCGTGCTCGTTCAGGCCGTGCTCGAAGCCCCACAGCCATGCCGGTCGCGACGCGACGCACGGCTGCGCCCCCGGGTCGGGACCGAGATCGAGGTACTGGGTGTGCAATGTCGCGGTCGACGGCGGACGGCGGGGCCAGCGTTCGACGAGTTGCACCTCGCCGATCGGCCGATCGCTGTTCTTCGCGAACAGCAACCGCTCGCCGTCGACAACGCAGAGCGTGTCGCACATCGGCTAGTGGAACCACACCTTCTGATGGCTGCGGCTCTGCGGGTGGACGAGCAGCGCGAAGAGCGCGGCGTCGAAGAGGAAGCCGATCAGCACCTGGAAGAGGAAGACGTCGCCCCTGAAGATCACGAGGTACATCAACACCTGCAGCCCCGACGCCCCGACCGCGAGGTAGTAGCCCCACTTGCGCTCGTTCGCGATGCCGAGACCGCCGAGGAACAGACCGAAGATGATGAAGAGCGCGATGCCGCGCGAACTCGCTACGACGCCGTCGATCACACCGAGGAAGGCGCTGACGTAGCAGAGGAGCTGCGCGATCACGAGCGTCTGCGGCAGGCTCTGGTTGAAGAACTGGTTGCTCATCGGTGGCATTCTCTCAGACGCGCATGGCACGCGCGCGGAGCTGCCCGCAGGCGGCATCGATGTCGACGCCCCGATTGCGCCGGATCGTCGCGGTGACGCCGTGGGCGCCGAGCGTCGCCGCGAACGTGCGGAGCTGCGCATCGGGGCTCGGACCGCCGTCGAAAGCTGCTGTGGCGTTGAGCGGGATCAGGTTCACGTGGGCGCCGCCCGGTACGTCGCGCAGCAGGCGGGCGAGCTTGCGCGCCCGTTCGGGATCGTCGTTGACACCGCGGATGCCGGCGTACTCGAAGGTGACCCGCCGCCCCTTTCGCGCCGCGTACTCGCGTGCCGCGTCGATCACGGCCGCGACCGGGTAGCGCCGGTTCAACGGCACCAGCTCGTTGCGCAGCTCGTCGTCTGGCGCGTGGATCGACACCGCCAGCGTCACCGGCAGTGGTTGCTCGGCGAGCGCGTGCATGCCGGGAACGACACCGACGGTCGACACCGTGATGTGGCGCGCCGAGACCCCGGCGTCGCTGTGGAGCCGTTCGATGGACTGCGCCACCGCATCGAAGTTCGCGAGCGGTTCACCCATTCCCATGAACACCACGTTCGAAAGACGCCGCTCGCTCGCGTGCGCAGCGCGCAGCACCTGCTCGACGATCTCGCCGGGCCGCAGGTGGCGCTCGAAGCCGGCCTGACCGGTGGCACAGAACGTGCAGCCCATCGCGCAGCCGGCCTGCGACGACACGCAGACCGTCGCCCGGTCGCGGTACTCCATGAGCACGGTCTCGACCTGGGCGCCGTCGCGTGTACGCCACAACCACTTCGTGGTGGCACCGGCGTCGCCGCGCTGTACGGCCGCTTCCTGCAGCGCGAGGGGCAGCGTGCCCGCAAGACGCTCGCGCAGCGCGCGGGCCACGTTCGTGATCTCCTCGAGCGGTCGGCGCTGCGCGTACAGCCCCTCCCAGATCTGGCGGGCACGGAACGCGGGCTCGGCGGCGAGGTCGGGGTGGGCCTGCAGCGCCTCGAAGTCGACGCCGTAGCGCGTGGCCGGCGCCGCGGTTGGCGCCGGCGGGTGGGCCGCGGTCATGCGGGCGCCACACTGGAGACGAGCGCGACGTCGGTGCGGTGCGTCACGAACCCGAGACTCGCGTAGAGCGCGAGCGCCGACTCGTTGTCGGCGGCGACGAACAGCGACGCGCATCGGAAGCCCCGCTCGTGCAGCAGGTCGAGCCCGCCGATCGCGAGCCGCCGGCCGAGTCCGCGGCCGTGCTCGGCGGGATCGACCGCGATCGTGTAGATCTCGCCACGGGCGACGTCGTGCGCCGATGCGGCGTGCGGCTTGAGCCAGTTGAAGCCCACGACGTGACTGTTGCCGGCCGTGGACGTGGGGTCGCCGGCGCGCGGCGTGTCGGCCACCACGAACAGCGAGGGGTCGAACCATGCCTGGGCCATGCGGGCCTCGATGATCGCTCGCGTCCAGCCGCCCTGCTCGGGGTGGCCGGCAAACGCCGCGTTGTTGACCGTGAGCACGCCCTCGACGTCGCCAGCACGGAACGCGCGCAGGCGGACGGTGCCGTCGTCGGGCCGCACGGTGCTGCGCACCGCAGGGGTGAGCGGCAGCGCCACGCGCAGCTCGTGCTGGCGGCGCGCGACGGTGTAGCCGTGCGCGCCCGCGGCGGCGATGTCGTGGTCGTCGGCGCTGGCGCGCCACCACGTGATCTCGCCGCCGCCCTGCGCGGCGACGTGCGCCGCGACGCGTGGGAGTAGCGCGGGCCACGCCGATCGTTCGGCGGCCACACCGAGCACCCATGATCCGCCACGGCGCGTGTCGCGCAGCACGTGGGCGAGGCCACCCGGTACGAGCCAGGTGGCCGAACCCGGGCGCGGTGCCACGAGGTCGACGCGCACGACGTCGTTCAGCGGGCCGTCGTCATCGGCCGCCCGCGCCGCGAGGAGCGCGGCATCGTCGGCGTCGTCGGCCGACGCGAGGCGGGGCGCGGTTGCGTGCACGCGCTCACGGTATCGTCCGCCCATGGCTCGACCCCGCGGCGCGAAGGCCCGTGCCGCGGCCCGCGTCGGCCCTGCTGGCCGCGGAGTACCCCGAGGTGCGCTGCGCGCTCCAGCACCGCAACGCCTTCGAGTTGCTGACGGCCACCATCCTGTCGGCCCAGACCACCGACGAGCGTGTGAACATGGTGACCCCGCAGCTGTTCGCGGCGTTTCCGACCGCCACCGATCTCGCCCGCGCCGACCCCGACGAGGTCGAGACCATCATCAAGTCGACGGGCTTCTTCCGGTCGAAGACGAAGAGCATCATCGGCATGGCGAAGGCGATCGACGAGCGCTTCGCCGGTGAGGTGCCCACCGGGCTCGATGATCTCGTGACCGTGCCCGGCGTGGGCCGCAAGACCGGCAACGTGGTGCGCTCGGTGGCCTTCGACCTGCCCGGCCTCCCCGTCGACACGCACGTCACCCGGCTGAGCGCGCGGCTGCGCCTCACGAACGAGACCGACCCGGTGAAGATCGAGCACGACCTCAACGCGCTCGTCCCGCCCGACGAGCGTGGGCGCTTCTCGCTACGCCTCATCGAGCACGGCCGGCGTGTGTGCGCGGCGCGCAAGCCGCGCTGCGACCGGTGCGTGCTGAACGAGTTGTGCCCGTCGGCGTTCACGTTCGACCCGCCGGCGCGGCCTGGCCCGGCGCAACGCACCGCGACGGTGGGGAAGAAGGCGGCGAAGCGAACGACGTGAGCGCCGCGCTTCACGCCGCTCGCGGCGGCGGCTGGCCGCGCGCCTCCCGTACGACCTGTCGAGCCCAGGCGCGCGCCGCGGCGGCATCCGCGCCGCGCTGGGTGGGGATCGATGGTGCCGGCTTTGCGGGCAGGCTGAATCCCAGCCAGGTGCCGTCCTTCGCGTAGAAGTCGAGGCGACCGGCGGATTCGCCGACGATCACCACGCGGCCCTCGTGAACCGCGCGGTGGTGGCCCGAGCCGCGGCACACCAGGATGCCGTTGTCGAGATCGGTAGAGCCGCCCGCTTCCCATGGGTCGCGATGGTGAGCCTCGCAGTGCTGCGGGCCGACGTCGCAACCGGGGAAGCGACAGCCTGCGTCGCGCACCACCATGGCACGGTATTGGTCGGCGCTGAACGTGCGCTCGGCCCGGCCCAGGGCGAGGGGGACGCCATTGGCGCCGGTGACCACGGGCTGCAGGTATGCGTCGCAGAACAAGCGGCGCGCCGTCTCGGGCGAGAGCCGGTAGCCAGAGAGCGTCTGGCACGTGCCGACCGCCTCGCCGCGCACGGTGCGCTCATCGACGAGCCCGAGGAAATGGGGCCGGTTCGAGCCGCGGTCCTGATGGTCGCACCAGGCCCGGCAGATCTCGACCAGCGCGTCGGCGCGTTGCTGCGCGGGCGACCGGGGGTCGTTGCGCGCATGGAACAGGCGGTAGGCGCGCTCGAGCGCGGTCTCCACGAACTCGGCGCCCTCGACGTCGAAGGTGCCGTCGAGCACGCCCATGCCGTCGAGCGACCGGGAGAAGTGCACCGCCCGCTGAGCGTGCTGCTCGTCGGCGACCGTGTCGCCGCTGCCGTCGCGGCCGAGCGCGTCGTCGAGCGCGTCGCGCCACTGCCGGCCGGCCCGGGCCAGGTCGTCGGGCGTGCCCGCCACCGCGAGGTCGCGCAGTGCAGGCTCGAACACCGCGAACTGGTCGTCGGCCTTCGCAGCCGCGCGTACCTTGGCGGCCGCTGCGGCGTGGTCGCTCGTGATCTCGCCGGCGCGCCACGACTGCTTGATCAGGTGCATCTCCTCCACCTGCCGGGCCACGTGCACGCGGTGATGGGCGACGCGAGTTGCGCAGCGAGTGCGGGCGACCAGCCAACTGGCCGTGGAACGTGCGCCGTCGATCGCCCACTCGCCCGAGCGGTCGAGCTCGGCAAGGCGCCGGGCGATCTCGGCGTCGAGGCGCACGCGCTCGCGCTCGAGCAAAACCAGCTCCTCGCGCTGGGCCCCGCCCCGCACGTGCTCGGCGGCGAGCGCGTCGAGCACCGCGTGCAGTTGCCCGCTCGTCCTGGTTACGAACGCTCCGCCGGCTATCGCCATACGAACCAGAATAGCGAACGTATGTACGCTACCCAAATGCTTTTGTGCGGCCGTGTCCGGGCACCAGCTCCGCATCAGCTCCGCATCAGCTCCGCATCAGCTCGGCCGCCCGTACGAGCGCGGGGCGGCCGTGCGCAGCGCGCGCTCCGACGAGAAGAGCTCGGCGGCGATCTGCGAGTCGGGCGTGGTGGCGTAGCTCTCGGCGATCGCGGTGATCCGGTGCTGGATCTCGTCGAGCTGTGACTGGATGCTGGACAGCTGGGCCTGGTCGCCGGTGCTCATCGCGGCCAGGGGACCACCGCGACCGCGGAGCGTGCAAGTCGTGGGTGCCCGTCGCCAGCCCACAACTCGGACCGGAGCGCACCGCAGCCCGCGTATCTTGGAGTGTTCCGATGTTGGCCAGGCTCGATCTCCGTGGCTTCCGAGGCGACCTGCGCAGCGCCCTCGGTTCCCGTCCTGTCGCGGGCGTCGATCGGGCCGTGCGTGATTCCGTGGCGGAGATCCTCGCCGACGTGCGTACCGGCGGCGATGTCGCGGTCCGCCGGCTCACCGAACGCTTCGACGGGATACACCTCGGCGAGCTGCGGGTGCACAAGGACGAGCTGCAGACCGCGCTCGACCGCATCGATCCCGATCTGCGCATCGCGCTGGAGTTCGCTCGCGATCAGATCGTGGCGTATCACGAAGGTCAGCGCGAGGCCGAGGCTCGTCACGAGCGGGCCGGTGTGCACGTGCGCGAGCTCGTGCTGCCGGTCGACCGGGCCGGCTGCTACGTGCCCGGCGGGCGCGCCGCGTACCCGTCGACGGTGCTCATGACCGCGCTGCCGGCCCGCATCGCCGGCGTGCCGTCGGTGGTGCTGTGCGTGCCGCCCGACGCGAGCGGCATGCCACCCTCCTCCACGCTCGCGGCCGCGGCGTTGAGCGGCGTCGACGACGTGTACCGCATCGGCGGCGCACAGGCGATCGCGGCGATGGCGTACGGCACCGAGACCATCGACCCCGTCGACGTGATCGTCGGGCCCGGCAACGCCTACGTCGCCGAAGCCAAGCGCCAGCTCGTGGGCGTGGTCGGCATCGATTCGATCGCCGGCCCGTCCGAGCTGGTGGTCGTCGCCGACGAGTGCACGAACGCCCGCTTCGCGGCGGCCGATCTCCTCGCGCAGGCCGAGCACGGCCCCGGGGGTCGCGCCGTCCTCGTCACGTGGAGCGAGCAGGCCGCCGACGCGGTCGATGCCGCGCTCGACACGATGCTCGCCTCCACGCCGCGGCGCGCCGAAGCCGAGGCAACGCTGTCGACCGGCGGGCAGGCGATCGTCGTCGACGACGCGTACGCCGCGCTCGACGTGAGCAACGAGCTCGCGCCCGAGCACCTCGAGCTGATGTGCGACGACCCGGCCGCGCTCGTGCCGCTCGTACGCAACGCCGGCGCGGTGTTCGTGGGCGAGTGCGCACCCGCGGTGGTCGGCGACTACGTCGCCGGTGTGAACCACGTGCTGCCAACCGGCACCACGGCGCGCTTCGCGAGTGCGCTGCGCGTCGCCGACTTCCAGAAGCGCGTGCACGTCGTGTCGGTCGACGCGGCGGGGCTGGCGCACGTCGCGCCGTACGCGACTGCGATTGCCGATGCCGAAGGCCTGATCGCGCACGGCGACGCGCTGCGCATCCGCGAGGTCTCCTGATGGCCGGCGCGCCGGCAGCCGCCGACCCACCCGACGACGCCAGCGGCCTGCCGCAGCCGCGCGACGACCTGCGCGCGCTCGAGGGCTACCACTCGCCGCAGCTCGACGTGCGCGTACGGCTCAACACGAACGAGTCGCCGTACGCGCCGCCCGCCGAGTTCGTCGACCGGTGGCTCGGCGCGCTCCGCGACGCCGAGCTCCACCGCTACCCCGATCGCGGCGCGGTCTCGCTGCGCGCCGCGATCGCGAAGCAGCTCGACCAGCCGGCCGAGCGGGTGTTCTGCGCGAACGGCAGCAACGAGGTGCTCCAGACCATCCTGCTCACCTACGGCGGGCCGGGCCGGAGCGCGTTGGTCTTCGAGCCTACGTACGCGCTGCACTCGCACATCGCGCGCGATCACGAGCACCGGCGTGCTCGACGACGAGCGGCGCGACGATTTCCACATCGACGCCGCCGCGGCCGTCGCCCGCGTACGTGCCGAGCGCCCCGACATCGTGTTCGTATGCAGCCCGAACAACCCCACCGGAACCGTCGAGGCCTCGTCGACCGTGCGGGCGCTCGCCGACGCGGTCGCGGCGCACCGCGGGCTGCTCGTGGTCGACGAGGCCTACGGGGAGTTTGCCGACAGCAGCGCGATCGAGCTCGTAGCCGACGCGCGCCCGCTCGTGGTGGTGCGCACGTACTCCAAGGTGTGGTCGCTGGCCGCGACGCGCCTCGGCTTCTGTGTCGGACCGCCGGCGATCATCGCGGAGCTCGACAAGGTGGTGCTGCCGTACCACCTCTCGGTGGCAACCCAGCTCGCAGGCACGGTGGCACTCGATTTCCGCGATGCGATGCGCGAACGCGTCGCATCGTTGGTGGAGGAGCGCGGCCGCGTGTACGCCGCGCTCGCGGCGCGCGACGACGTGCACGTGTTCCCGTCGGGCGCGAACTTCATCCTGATGCGCACGCGCGCCGACGCGCACGCAGTGTGGAGCGCGCTCGTGGAGCGTGGCGTGCTCGTACGCGACTTCTCGCGCTGGCCCCGTGTGGAGGGCTGCCTGCGCGTCACGATCGGCACGCCCGAGGAGAACCGCGCGTTGCTCGACGCGCTCGACGGTGTACTGCACGAGCTGGGAGGTCGGTCGTGAGCACGGCACGCAGGAGCAACCAGCACCGGGTCACCAAGGAGACCGAGGTCGACGTCGCGCTCGGGCTCGACGGCGACGGCACCGCCGTGGCGGTGCACACGGGCATCCCGTTCTTCGACCACATGCTGCAGCAGATCGGCAAGCACGGCGGCCTCGACCTCCAGTTGACGGCGAGCGGCGATCTCGACGTCGACCTCCACCACACGGTCGAGGACACGGGCATCACCCTCGGCACCGCGATCCGCGAGGCGCTCGGCGACAAGGCCGGCGTGCGGCGCTTCGCCGACGCGCTCGTGCCGCTCGACGAGGCGCTCGTGCAGGTGGCGCTCGACCTCTCGGGGCGACCGTTCCTGGCGTACGGCGTCGATCCCGTCGCCGAGTGGATCGGCACGTTCGACCCGCAGCTCATGGAGGAGTTCTGGAAAGGGCTCGTCGACGGCGCGCGTGTCACGCTGCACGTGCGCTCGCTCGCCGGTCGCAACGGGCACCACGTGATCGAAGCGTCGTGCAAGGCCTTTGCCCGCGCGCTGCGCGACGCGGTGCGCGTCGAAGGCAGCAGCATCCCGTCCACCAAGGGTGTGCTGTGACCACCATCGCGGTGATCGACTACGGCATCGGCAACCTCGCGAGCGCCCAGAAGGCGTTCCTGCACCTGGGCGCCGACGCGTCACTCACGGCCGATCGTGAGGAGATCGCCGCGGCCGACGGGGTGGTGCTCCCGGGCGTCGGCGCGTTCGGCGCGTGCATGGCAGCGCTGCGCGACTCGGGCCTGGAGGATCTCGCGCGCGACACCGCGTCCGGCGCTCGCCCGTTCCTCGGCGTGTGCGTGGGGATGCAGATGCTGTTCGAGGGCAGCGAGGAGAGCCCGGGCGTGGCGGGCCTCGGCGTGCTGCCCGGCACGATCCGGCGGCTGCCGTCGACCGTGAAGCTGCCCCAGATCGGTTGGAACACCGTCGACGCCGTCGACCAGTCACCGATGTTCGCGGGCCTCGGCGACGCGCCATGGCTCTACTTCGTGCACAGCTATGCGCCGGCGGGCACACCCGACGACATCGTCGCCGGCTGGTGCGAGCACGGGTCGCGGTTCCCGTGCGCAGTCGCGCGCGAGCGCCTGTGGGCCACCCAGTTCCACCCCGAAAAGAGCGGGAAGGCCGGCCTGGCGCTCCTCGACAACTTCGTCGCGATGTGCGTGAGCGTCGCGGCCACCTGATGGAACTGTTTCCCGCGATCGACCTGCGCGGCGGCCACGCCGTGCGGCTTGCCCAGGGCGACTACGCGCGCGAGACCGTGTACGACGCCGACCCGGTGGCCGTCGCCCGCCGCTTCGCCGAGGCCGGCGCGGGCTGGATCCATGTGGTCGATCTCGACGCCGCGCGTGACGGCGTGGCCGCCAATCTCGACGTCATCACCGCGATCTGCCGAGCGGTGCCGGAGTGCCACGTGCAGACGAGCGGTGGCGTGCGCGACGCCGCGGCGGCGCGGCAGCGGCTCGACGCCGGCGCGCACCGTGTAGTGATCGGCAGCGCCGCCGTCGAGCGCCCCGAGCTCGTCGCCGAGCTGGCGGCGGAACGGCCCGCCGCCATCGCCGTGGGCCTCGACGTGCACGGCCGTACCGTGCGGGTCCACGGCTGGACCACCGACACCGGAATCGATATCGCCGACGCGCTCGCGCGACTCGTCCCGCGGTCGGGGGTCGGCGCCGTCATCGCGACGCAGATCGCGGTCGACGGGTTGCTCGCCGGGCCCGACATCGCGCTCTACGAGTGGCTGCTCGGCGCCACCAACGCACCGGTCGTCGCGAGTGGTGGGGTGGCCTCCGTCGATGATCTCGCGACGCTCGCGGGGTTGCGCGTGAACGGTCGTGGCCTCGCCGGCGCGATCGTCGGCCGGGCCCTGTACGAAGGCCGCCTGTCGGTGGAGGAGGGGATCACGGCATGCTCGCCAGTCGCGTGTGATCCCCTGCCTCGACGTCGACGCGGGCCGGGTCGTGAAAGGCGTGCAGTTCGTCGACCTGCGCGATGCCGGTGATCCCGTGGAGCTCGCGCAGCGCTACGACGCGGAGGGCGCCGACGAGCTCGTGTTCCTCGACATCACCGCGTCGAGCGACGACCGAGACACGATGGTGCACGTGGTCGAGCGTGTGGCCGAGCAGGTGTTCATCCCTTTCACCGTGGGCGGCGGCATCCGCTCCGTCGACGACGTCCGCCGCATGCTGCGGGCCGGCGCCGAGAAGGCGAGCTTCAACACCGCGGCGGTCGCGCGACCCGAGGTGGTGAGCGAGGCCGCGCACGAGTTCGGCAGCCAGTGTGTGGTGGTCGCGATCGACGCCCGCCGGCGCGACCCCGACCGCCCCGAGCGCGGCTGGGAGGTCGTCACCCATGGCGGCCGTACGAGCACGGGCATCGATGCCCTCGAGTGGGCGGCCGAGGTGTGCGCACGCGGCGCCGGTGAGCTGCTCGCCACGTCGATGGATCGTGACGGCACCAAGGCGGGCTACGACCTCGATCTGCTCGCGGCGCTCGACGCCGAGGTGGGTGTGCCGGTGATCGCGAGCGGCGGCGTGGGCACGCTCGAGCACCTGTACGAGGGGATCGCGGCCGGGGCCCAGGCCGTGCTCGCGGCGTCGATCTTCCACTTCGGCGAGCACTCGATCGCCGAGGCCAAGGAGTACCTGGCCGCGCGGGGTGTGACCGTGCGCCCGGTGACGGCCGGCTGACCGCGGGTGAAAGGCTCAGGAACGGTGCAGGAGCGCTCGACGGGGATCCGCGGCGCGACTACCGTTTTCTGAACGGCGGAGTGCCGGCCGGGTGCTTGGCCAAGCCCGATTGCCGCGGGTGCGCCCATGGTGATCACGTGTAGGAGGTCCCATGATCGAGGCAGATCGCAATGGCCACGGCATCGACGAGCACTTCCTCATGAAGTACCGCTCGCTGCTCGATGCCGAAGAGGCCGCCTTCGACGAGCTCGAACACGCCTACGAGGACGGCGACCGGGCGCATTTCGAGGGCGATCTCCGGACGTGGTTCGAAGCCCTCCGGCGCCGTGCGAGCTACCTCGAACGCCACGTGGTGCAGGCCGCCCAGGTGACGGCCGTGCACGTGGAGGCTGCGATCGTCACCGCGTGAAGTTCACAGCCTGAGGTTCACCGCCTGAGGTTCACAGCGTGAGCATCCAAGCGAGCACGAAGGCCTCGTCACGCATGCGCACGTAACGGCCGCTCGGTCCTCCGTGGCCGGCGCCCATCTCCATCTTCAACAGCACGTCGGTCTCGGGTGAGATCGCCCGCAGCTTGGCGACGTACTTCGCGGGCTCCCAGTACTGCACGCGCGGGTCGTTGAGGCCGCCGGTCACGAGCAGTCTCGGGTACCGCACGCCCGCGGCGAGATTGTCGTACGGCGAGTAGGCCCGCATGGCGCGGTACTCCGCCTCGATCGCCGGGTTGCCCCACTCCTCCCACTCGTTCACCGTGAGCGGGATCGTCGGGTCGGACATCGTCGACAGCACGTCGACGAACGGCACCTCGGCCACCACACCGAGCCAGCGGTCGGGGCGCAGGTTCGTGATCGCGCCCATCAGCAGGCCGCCCGCGCTCGCGCCCCGCGCCACGACCCGGGCGCCGTCTCCGTAGCCCTTGGCCACGAGATGGTCGGCACACGCGATGAAGTCGGTGAACGTGTGCATCTTGTGGGCGAGCTTGCCGTCCTCGTACCAGGCCCGGCCGAGCTCACCGCCGCCGCGCGGGTGCGCGATCGCGTACACCCATCCGCGGTCGAGTAGCGGCAGCACATCCACGTCGAAGGTGGGGTCGATGCTCGCCTCGTAGCTTCCGTACCCGTACACGTGCAGCGGCGCGGTGCCGTCGATGGGCGTGTCGCGCCGGTGCACGATCGAGATCGGAACGGCAGTGCCGTCGCCGGCAACCGCCCATTCCCGCGCGGCCACGTACTGCTCGTGGTCGTAGCCGGGCACGGGCTGCGGTTTCACGAGCACGCTGCGGCCCGCGGTCACGTGGTAATCGAACGACGAGAGCGGCCGTACGAGCGACGAGTACTGGTAGCGGATCACATCGGTGTCGAACTCGCGGGTGCCGCCGGGCCACACGCTGTAGACGGGATCGGGGAGCGCGATCTCGCCGACGTTGCCGTCGTCGTGCAACACACGCAACCGCTCGAGGCCGCGCGTTCGCTCGTAGAGGAGCACGAAGTCGCGGAACGCGCTTGCGTGCGCGAGCCGCACCTCGGGATCGTGCGGTATCTGCGTGACCCAGTGCTCGCGGCCGGGTGTGTCCACGGGCGCGCGGAACAGCTCGAAGTTCGTCTTGCCGTCGACGTTCGACCAGATCACGAGATCCTGGCCGCGGTGGTCGACGCCGTACTCCACGCCGTCGACGCGCGGCGCCACCACGCGTGGCTCGGTGGCGACGTCGTCGGCGGGGATCAGCAGCACCTCGCTCGTGGTGCGGGAATCGCTCCCGATGAAGATGTACTCGCCGCTGCGGCTGCGGTGCACCCACACGTCGAAACGCTCGTCGTCGTCACGGAACACGCGCGCGTCGTCGGCAACCGGCGTGCCGCGTGTGTGGCGCCACACCTCGAACGGGCGCATGGCCTCGTCGGGACGGGTATAGAAGATCGTGCTGCTGTCGGCCGACCAGGCAAGCGAGTAGTAGACGTCGGGGATCACCTCGTCGACGTCGGCTCCGCTCGCGATGTCACGGAAACGAAGCTCGTAACGCTCGCCGCCCGTGAAGTCGACCGTGTAGGCGGCGACGCGGTGGTCGGGACTGATCGCGAGGTCGCCGAGCCGGAAATAGTCGTGGCCGTGGGCGACGACGTTCTCGTCGAGTACGAGCACTTCTTCACCCCCGCTCGCCTGCGGCTCGCGCCCCGAGGGGCTGGCTTCACCCCCGCTCGCCTGCGGCCCAGCCTCGCGGGGGGTCACACCACGCGGCACGCGGCAGTGGGTCGCGTATTGCTGCCCCTCGGTGGTGCGCACGAAGTACGACCACGGTCCCCATGGGATCGGCGCGCCGGTGTCGGTCTCGAGCACGTGCCCCTTGAGCTCGTCGTAGAGCGCATTCTGCAGTGCCTGGTGGGGCGCCATGCGCGCCGCGGTGTAGGCGTTCTCGGCGCGCAGGTACTCGAGCACGTCAGGGCTGTCGCGCTCGCGCAGCCAGAACCAGTCGTCGGCGCGGTCGTCGCCGTGGGCGGTGAGCACGACGGGGCGTCGCGCCGCGATGGGAGGCGTGGGATTTGGCATGGCGCACGGAATCGTACGGTTCGGTGCCGGTGCCGCCGATACGCTCACGAACATGTCCCCAGCTCCGTCGCCGGTGGCCGCACCGATCCCGTTCGCCGAGGCGGAGCTCGACGCAGTGCAGTACGACGCCGCCGGCCTCGTGCCCGCGATCGTGCAGGAGCAGGGCACCGGCGAGGTGCTCATGGTGGGGTGGATGAACCGGGCCGCGTTGCGCCGCACGCTGGAGACCGGGCGGAGCTGGTTCTGGAGCCGGAGCCGCCAGGAGTACTGGTGCAAGGGCGAGACGTCGGGCGACCGCCAGTACGTGCGCCGGGCCGCGTACGACTGCGACATGGACGTGGTGCTGCTCGTCGTGGAGCAGGAGGGCCGGGGCGCGTGCCACACCGGTGCGCGCAGCTGCTTCTTCCGCGACTTCGGTTCCGGCGCCACCCCCGGCCCCGTCTGACATGCAGCCCGACCGGCCAGCACCGGACCGGGAGACGTTCCTCGCGCTCGCGCGCGAGCACACCGTCGTGCCCGTGTGGCGCGAGGTTCTCGCCGACATGGACACGCCGCTGTCGGCGTTCGCGAAGCTCGTCGGCGACCGCGACGGCTTCCTCCTCGAATCGGTCGAGCACGCAGAGCGGTGGGGGCGGTACTCGTTCCTCGGGTGGGACCCGGTCGCCACGCTCACGGTGCGCGGCTCCAATGTGGCCGTCGAGGGTGAGCCGCTCACCGATGTTCCCCGCGACCGTGGCGCGCTTGCCGCGCTCGACGCGATGGTTGCCAAGTACCGCGCGCCTGCGCTCGACGCGCTCCCCCCGTTCCACGGAGGCATGGTCGGCTACCTCGGTTACGACATCGTGCGCGAGATCGAGCGCATCGGTCCCGCGCCGGCCGATGACCTCGACCTCGCCGACGCAGTGATCTTCCTCACCGCGAGCGTCGCCGCGTTCGACCACTACGCGCAGCGCGTCCACCTCGTCGAGAACGTCTACGTCGAGCCGGGCACTCGGGATTCGGAGATCGTGCGTGGCTACGAACGCGCCTGCGCGCGCCTCGACCGCAACGCCGCGGTGCTCGCGTCGGCGCTGCCCCCAACCGCGCCGGTCGCGCCGCCGGCGGCGAGTGAGGGCGTCGCCGCGTTCACCCGCGGCACGAGCTTCGACGAGTACGCCCGATCCGTGGATGCCGCGAAGGAGCACATCCTCGCCGGCGATATCTTCCAGGTGGTGCTCGCGCAGCGGTTCGACCTCGACGAGCCGTGTGACCCGTTCGGGCTCTACCGCGTGCTGCGGGTGGTCAACCCGTCGCCGTACATGTACTTCCTGCGCGCGGGGAACACCCACATCGTGGGCAGCTCACCCGAGGCGCTCGTGCGCGTCCAGGACGGCCGCGTGATCAGCCGCCCAATCGCGGGCACACGCCGGCGGGGCCGTGATGCCGCGCACGACCGGCGGCTCGAAGCCGAGCTCACCGAGCACCCGAAGGAGCGCGCCGAGCACGTGATGCTCCTCGATCTCGCGCGCAACGACGTCGGGCGGGTCGTGCGGTTCGGCACCGAGCGTGTCGACGAGATGATGACGCTCGAGCGTTACTCGCACGTGATGCACATGACGAGCCAGGTGTCGGGCGAGCTGGCGTCCGGCCGTGACGTGGTGGATGTGCTGCGGGCCACGTTCCCGGCCGGCACGGTGAGCGGTGCGCCGAAGGTGCGGGCGATGCAGATCATCGACGAGCTCGAGCCATTCAAGCGCGGGCCGTACGCGGGTGTGGTCGGCTACGTCGACTTCTCCGGAAACCTCGACACCGCGATCGCGATCCGCACGATGGTGTTCGACGGCACGCGCGCGTCGGTGTCGGCCGGTGCCGGCATCGTGGCCGACTCGAATCCCGCCGACGAGGACCTCGAATGCAACAACAAGGCCCGGGCGTTGCTGAACGCGGCGGCCGCCGCGCAGTTGCTCTTCCCGGTCGCGGTGCCGGAGCCATGAGCGAGTCATGAGCCTGCCGCTGTTCCCGGTCACCGCCTTCGGCAGTTTCGCCGCGCTCGTCGACCTGCGCGACCACGACCGCGACCTCGTGGAGGTGCGCGGCTCGGACGCGCGCAGCTTCCTGCAGAGCCTGGTGTCGCAGGATCTCGACGGCCTGGAGCCCGGCTCCGGTGCCTTGTCGCTGCTGCTGCAGCCGCAGGGCAAGCTCGTCGCACCGTTCCGGGTGCTCGTGCTCGGCGACGATCACTTCCTGCTCGACACCGACGCGGGAGCCGGCCCGGCGCTGCTCGACGGTCTCGCCCGCTTCAAGATCCGGGTGAAGGTCGACCTCGTGGCGGTCGACGGCATCGCCACGCTGTACGTCCGCGGCCCGCAGACCGATCCGGTCGTCGGGGCCGCGAATCTGCCCGCGCCGCCACCGGCCGAGCACGGGCACGTCGTCACCGCCGGCGGTGTGCGTCTCGTGCGCGCGCCGTGGGGTGCCACCCCGGGCATCGACCTGTTCGTGCCGATGCCGTTGGTCGACGAGGTCGCAGCGCGCCTTGCCGATGCCGGCGCGGTGCGTGTCGACGACGACGCCTTCGAGACCGCACGGATCGAGCACGGCGTGCTCGCGTTCGGCACCGACGTCGACGGGTCGACCATCGCGCAGGAGGCCGAGCTGGAGCTCGACGCGGTGAGCTTCACCAAGGGCTGTTTCGTCGGCCAGGAGCTCGTGTGCCGCATCGACAGTCGCGGCCACGTCAACCGCTTCATGCGCCGGTTGGTGTTCGGTGACGGTCGCCCCGCGCCCGCCCCGGGCGCGGAGGTGCGGGCGGGCGACAAGGTGGTGGGGGCGGTCACGAGCGGGGCGCCCCGCGCGCCGTTCGCGCTGGCCACCGTGCGGCGCGAGATCGAGCCGGGCGCCACGGTGGAGGTCGCCGGGCGCGTGGCGTTCGTCGAGGTCCGCCGGCGCGCTTAGCCGCTGCCGCCGCCGCTGCCACTGTCGGTGCTGCCGCCGCTGTCAGGGGCGCTGCCGCCGCTGCCGGGGGCGCTGCCGCTCTCACGCTCGCTACTGCTACCGGCGGTCGTGCCCCGAGCCACGGTGACGGCGAACACGGTGCCCTCGGATCCCGACGACGCCAGCCGGGCATGACCGCCCATCGCCCGCGCGAGCTCGTGCACGACCGTGAGGCCGAGGCCGGTACCGACCGGCCGGCCGGCCGCGGGCCGGGCGGTGTAGAGCCGCTCGAACACGTGCATCTCCGCGGCTTCGGGGATACCGGGGCCGTCGTCGGCGACCCTGACCGCCACCCCCGCGCCCCGCTCCTCGACGCTCACCGACACCCGTGTGCACGCGTACTTCAAGGCGTTCTCCACGAGGTTGGCGATGATCTGCCCGAACCGCTCGGGGTCGAGATCGGCGGTGATCGGCGCCGCGCCATCGGG
This sequence comes from uncultured Actinomycetes bacterium, assembly GCA_963716525.1. Classification (GTDB taxonomy): domain Bacteria; phylum Actinomycetota; class Acidimicrobiia; order IMCC26256; family PALSA-610; genus JBBREP01. The sequence continues at coordinate 3,595,808 of OY970315.1, read as the reverse complement.
CCCACGTAGCTCGATCCCCAGCGCCTGGGCCTGGGGGGCGAATCCGGCGACCGTCGTCTCGACGACGGCCGCCGCGTCGCACGGCTGCGGGCGCAACGAGAACTCGCGCGCGTCGAGACGCGACAGGTCGAGCAGGTCGCGCACGAGCCGTTCCAGACGGCGGGATTCGGTGGTGATCACCTCGGCGGCGCGGCGGCGGGCGTCGTCGTCGGTCGCGTCGACGGTGCCGTCGGCCAGCGCCTCGGCGTAACCGCGGATCGACGTGAGCGGCGTGCGGAGATCGTGGCTCACCGCCTGCAGGAACGTGCGCTCGGCCCGGCGGGCGGCGTCGAGATCGCTTGCCATCCGGTTCAGCGTGGACGCGACCTCGGCGATCTCGCGGTCGGTGTGCCGGCCGACCTCGACCCGTGCCGCGAGGTCACCGGTGGCGAGCGCGCGCGCCGTGGCGTCGATCGCGGTGAGCGGTCGGGTGAGCCGCCGGGCCAGCACCGTGCTGACGACGATGCACACCGCGATCGCGATGAGCGCGGCGATCAAGAACGCCGTGGTCGCTCGGCGTACCGAATCGGTGTCGACGGCCTCGCTCACGATGATCGCGGGCAGCGCGCGGGGACGGCCGAGCGAGGACACCCGTTCCGCGAGGTAGACGGTGCCGTTGCGCCGCAACGTGGTGGTCGCGCCCTTGGCCACCTGAGCGAGCGCGAGATCGCCAGCCGTGACGCCCTTCGGCAACGACACGAGCTGGGTGGCCTGCGGGTCGTCGCCGATGAGCCGGCGGCCCGCGGCGGTCGCGACGAGCTGGTCGTACGGCACGACCGAACCGTCGCTGCGCAGGAACACGAGGTGCGCGTCGGACACCTGCACGGCGCTGCGGATCTGATCGAGCATGTCTCGCAGCCGCAGCGCCGGTGTGGCGCTCGGGCTGGAAGCGACCTGGCTCGCGAGGCCGTTGACGTCGTCGACGATGTTGGCGGCCTTGTGCTCGATGTCGGACTGCGCGGCGTGCTCGGCGCCACGGCGCACGCCGACGACCGTGATCACGCCGGCCACGAGGATCCCGGCGGTCGCGACGAGCACGAGGCTGCGCGCGAGCCGCGCCGCGCATCGTCCGGTGGCGGGGCAGCATCGCGCTCATCGCTCTCCGTCAACCCTGCGAATCGAGCCGGTAGCCGAGCCCCCGCACGGTCGCGATCTCCAGGCCGGTTCCCACCTTCTTGCGCACCTGCGCGATGTGCACGTCGACGGTGCGCGGGTCGCCGTACCAGTCGTAGCCCCACACACCGTCGAGGATCTGCTGGCGCGACAGCGCCCGACCCGGCCGTTCGGCGAGGAACTGCAGGAGATCGAACTCCTTGGCCGTGAACGCGATGACGTCCGAGCCCACGCGTACCTCACGGCGCCCGCGGTCGACGGCGACGTCACCGATCTGCAGCACGTCGCCCGACGCACCCGCGCCGCCGTCGGCGCGTCGCAGCACGGCCTTCACCCGGGCGACGAGCTCGGCGGGGGAGAACGGCTTGGTGAGGTAGTCGTCGCCGCCGAGCTCGAGGCCGAGCACACGGTCGACCTCGCTGTCGCGCGCGGTGAGGAAGATCACGGGAACGTTCGACGACGTCCGCAGGCGCGTGCACACCTCGAGGCCGCTGATGTCGGGGAGGCCGACGTCGAGCACCACGAGGCGGGGGTGCTCACGCTCGACCGCGGCGATCGCGGCCTCGCCGCAGTCGGCCTTGCGCACGCGGAAGCCTTCCCCGCGAGGTACAGCTCCACGAGGTCGGCGATGTTGGGCTCGTCGTCGACCACCAGAATCGTGCCGCGCTCCATGTTCCCTCCATCGTCGGTCCGGGATGTACGGCCAGGATGATGCCGGTGTGATCGGACCGTAAAGTGGCGCTCCGTGCCGATTCGAAGTGAGCTCGCCGCCGGGCGCACCGAGGCCCGATGAGAACGGTCCTCGACGAGATCCTGGCCACGAAGCGTGACGAGGTCACCGTGTTGCGGCGGCCCGACACCCGCGAGCTGCTGCAGCGCACCGCGCTCGAGGCCCCGCCCACGCGCGGCTTCGCGGCTGCCCTGCGTGCCGGGGCCGTCACCCTCGCGGTGATCGCGGAGATCAAGCGGCGGTCGCCCAGCAAGGGCGACCTGGCGCCCGGTCTCGACGCGTCGGCGACGGCCCGGTCCTACGCCGCGGGCGGCGCGGCGGCGCTCAGCGTGCTCACCGACGGGCCGTACTTCGGTGGATCGATGGCCGACCTGCAGCAGGCCCGGGCCGCGGTCACGGTGCCGGTGCTTCGCAAGGACTTCGTGATCGACGAGGTCCAGCTGTACGAGGCCCGCGCGGTCGGCGCCGACGCGGCCTTGCTGATCGTCGCCGCGATCTCCGACGACGGTCTGCTGCGCGAGCTGCACGATCTTGCCGGGGCCCTGGGGCTCGACGCGCTCGTGGAGGTGCACGACGACGGCGAGCTCGAGCGCGCGCTCGCCGTCGGCGCGCGCATCGTGGGTGTGAACAGCCGCAGCCTGCAGACCTTCGGTGAGGATCTCGGCGTGGCTCAGGGGTTGCGGCACGCGATTCCCGGCGATGTCATCGCGGTCGCGGAGTCGGCGATCCGCAGCGTCGACGACGCGCAGCGGATGGCCGACGCGGGCTTCGACGCGGTGCTGGTGGGCGAGGCGCTCGTGCGGGCGTCCGACCCCGCCGCGCTCTGCCGCTCACTGTCATCCTGTACCAGACGTCGAGCTTGACCCCCCTCGAAACCCTTTCCTCACCGCGCATGCGTCGTTTGGGTACCAAATAGCGGTCCCAAACGACGCATGAGGGAAGGTGGGTGGGGATGAAGGGCGCGTATCGAACGCGCGCGGTCGGTACGCTTCGTCCTGCCTATGTGGGTCAAGATCTGCGGGATCACGAACGAGGACGACGCGCTGCTCGCCACCGCGCTCGGCGCCGACGCGGTCGGGTTCCTGTTCGCACCGAGCCGGCGCCAGGTCACGCCGGACACGGTGCGCGACATCGTGAAGCGGCTCCCCACCGAGGTGATCACCGTTGGCGTGTTCCGCAACGAGCGGCCCGAGCGCGTCACCGAGATCGTGAACCGTATCGGGCTCCACGGCGCGCAGCTGCACGGCCACGAGCCACTGCGCGAGGTGCGCTGGATCCGACAGCGGGTGCAGTTCGTGATCCAGGCCTTCACCGCCGGCGACACCGGAATGCGGGCCGCGGCGAACGGCCCGGCCGACATCATCCTGGTCGACTCGCCGAATCCGGGGTCGGGCCGGGTGTTCGACTGGCGTCTCGCCGACGGCGTCCCCGGCGGTGTGAAGCTGCTGCTCGCCGGCGGTCTGCACCACGAGAACGTGCAGGAGGCGATCGCCAAGGTCCGGCCCTGGGGCGTCGACGTGTCGAGCGGCGTGGAGGCCTCGCCGGGGCGCAAGGACCCACGGCGCCTGCGGTTGTTCATCGAGGCCGCCAAGTACGCCGGCGCCGAGCTGCAGGAGCCGCCGGTGCGGGCGGTCGAGACGCTCGACGGCGACATCCGGATCGGCGACCCCGGCGGTATCGGCATCGACCCGCGCGACGTCGTGAGCGAGGCCGGCGTCACCCGGCCGTTCGACTGGGCGATCGATCTCTGACGCAGCGTGACGAGCGCCCCAACCGGCGCGGCCGCTTCACACGATCCTCATGTTCGCTGACGCTTGCTTCATCTTCTCTTGGCCGCGCGCCGATCCACGGTGTCGATGCTGCGGGTGGTCGCAACCATGCGGCCCGGAACGGAAAGGACTCCGATGATCAAGCGATTCCTCACCTCGGCGACCGCGTGCCTCATGCTCGTGGCCGCGTCGATGGTCGGTTCGGCCGCGACCGCCGCCAGCGCCGGCGCGACCACGTGCCCCACCGGCTCCTGGAACGCCGAGACGCTCGGCGCGCCCACCACGCTGCACGCGGGCATGGAGGGCATGGCCCTCTACCGCAACCACGACAACGGCGTCTTCAGCCTGCGCATGAGCACGAAGCACCGCGTCGATCTCTACTGGGGCTCGATCACCAGTGACGGCGTGCTCTTCTACCGCGCGGCCCGCACCGAGCGCGGCGACTACATCCGGCAGGTGTCCCCGCACAAGGTCGTGTTCGCGATGTCGAACTTCGGTCATATCGACGGGCTCGACTTCGTCCCGGCCTGCGGGTCGAAGGTGACGCTGCACCTCGGCGTGTTCCGCCACTCGCTGCCCACGGCCGACATCTACCTCGGCGCAGGAGCCACGCACCCCGCCGCGAACCCCTTTACCGAGGTCAAGGCGTGAATTGATGCGCTTGGAGCGGGTCCGGGGCTGAAGATGCCCACAGGCCGTTCCCGATTCGCCGCGGCGCCGGCCGCCACCATGCCGTACCCTGACCGTTCTGCCCGCAGCAGCAACGAGGATGGGGAGATGGCGCCGGCCCGCGGCGATGTCGTACAGCTCGATCCGCCCGGCCCGGAACCCACCGGGCTGGGCCGCTTCGGCGAGTTCGGCGGCCGCTTCGCGCCCGAGTCGCTGATCCCGGCGCTCGACGAGCTCGAACGCGAGTTCCGAGCGGCGTGGCACGACGAGGGCTTTCGCGGCGAGTACGCCGCGCTCTTGAAGGACTACGCCGGCCGCCCCACACCGGTCACGGAATGCCACCGCCTGTCCGAGCGGCTCGGCGTGCGGCTGCTGCTCAAGCGTGAGGACCTCACGCACACCGGGTCGCACAAGATCAACAACGTGCTCGGCCAGGCGCTGCTCACCCGGCGCATGGGCAAGGACAGCCTGATCGCCGAGACCGGCGCCGGGCAGCACGGTGTGGCCACCGCGACCGCGGCGGCGCTCTTCGGGCTCGACTGCACCGTGTACATGGGTGCGGTCGACGTCGAGCGCCAGGCCTTGAACGTGTGGCGCATGAAGCTGCTCGGTGCCCAGGTGGTGCCGGTCACGAGCGGCAGCGCCACGTTGAAGGACGCGGTCAACGACGCCATGCGCGAGTGGGTCGCACGGGTCGAGCGCACGCACTACTGCCTCGGCTCGGTGATGGGGCCGCACCCGTTCCCGTGGATGGTGCGCGAGTTCCAGCGGGTGGTCGGCGACGAGTCCCGGCGCCAGTGCCGCGAGAAGCTCGACGGTGCCGATCCCGACTACGTCGTCGCGTGCGTCGGCGGCGGCTCGAACGCGATGGGCACCTTCGCCGGCTTCGTCGACGCCGCGCCCGCCACGAAGCTCGTCGGTGTCGAAGCCGGCGGGCTCGGGCTCGAGAGCGGGAGCCACGGCGCCGCGGTCACGCGTGGCGTCCCGGGGATCGTGCACGGGATGCGTTCGCTGATCCTGCAGGACGAGGACGGTCAGATCATCGAGGCCACGTCGATCAGCGCGGGCCTCGACTATCCCGGCGTGGGACCGGAACATGCCCTGCTCGCCGCGACCGGCCGGGCGCAGTACGAGTACGCCACCGACGACGAGGCGGTGGCCGGCTTCCAGCTGCTCTCCGAGACCGAAGGCATCGTGCCCGCGCTCGAGCCCGCGCACGCCATCGGTTGGCTGATGCGCGAGGCCGGCCGTTCGGTACCGAAGGGTGCCACGGTGCTGCTCACGCTGTCGGGCCGCGGCGACAAGGACGCGCAGCAGGTAATGGAACGCCTGGGGGAGATGTGAGCGGGGCTCGGCGATTCCGAGGGGAGTCGTGAACCTGGAGAAGCACCTGCGCGCGCGGCGCGACGACGGCCGCAAGCTGCTCGTGCCGTACGTCACCGGTGGCCTCGGCAAGGACTGGGTCGAGGTCGTCCGGGCATGCGCAGCCTGTGGGGCCGACGCGATCGAGATCGGCATCCCGTTCTCGGATCCGATCATGGACGGCAAGACGATCCAGGAGGCGAGCCACCGCGCGCTCGACCTGGGTGCCACGCCGGCGTCGGTGATCGACCAGGCGTGCGGGCTCGACGTCGGCATCCCGCTCGCGGTGATGACGTATTACAACCTGGTCGCGCACATGGGTGACGAGCGCTTCGCTGCGGCGTTGGAGCAGGCCGGCATCGACGGGGCGATCGTGCCCGACCTGCCGCTCGACGAGCTGCTGCTGAGCGACTTCGCCGCCGCGTCGGTCGCGGACGGCATCGAGACCATCCTGCTTGCATCACCGACCACCACCGACGAGCGGCTCGCCGCGATCTGCGAGCATTCGCGCGGGTTCGTCTACGGCGTGTCGCTGATGGGGGTCACCGGCGAGCGGGCGTCGCTGGCGGCGTCGGCCGAGACGATGGGTCGCCGCCTGAAGGCGGCCACCGACAAGCCCGTGCTGCTCGGCGTGGGCATCTCCAACCCCGGCCAGGCCGCGGAGGCCGCCGGCTACGCCGATGGTGTGGTCGTCGGATCGGCGCTGGTGCGCAAACTGCTCCAATCGGGCGGCACCGAGGAGGCGGCCGCGTTCGTGACCGCCTTGCGGGCCGCTCTCGACACCTGACGGCTCCCGACACCCTGCAGCGGGCCGCCGACCCGGTCGATAGGAACGGCGTAGGGCTGGGTTCTCGCGCAGGAGTGTCGGGTGGAAAAGGGCAGCATGGTCGGCCTCGTGGTCACCGTGATCGGTGTATTCGCGAGCGTCTTCCTGCACGGCATCAACCCGGCGTTCCTGTTCATGGAGTTCGGCTCGATCATCATCGTGTTGTTCGGCTGCTTCGGGGCGACGATGTCCTCGTTCCCGTTCGACGTCACCCAGAAGATGGGGAAGGTGATCTCGAAGTGCCTGAAGGGCGGTGCGCCGCCGCCCACTGCGGAGACCATCGCCACGATCGTCGAGATGACGAACAAGGCGCGCACCGACGGCCTGCTCGCGCTCGAGGAGGCGAGCAAGGACATCGACGACGAGTTCCTGAAGAAGGGTCTGCAGCTCGCGGTCGACGGCACTGACGCCGACGCGCTCAAGAAGACGATGAACGCCGAGATCATCGCGATGAAGGAGCGCCACAAGGAAGGCGCGGCATGGTGCGAGAAGGCAGGCGTCTACGCCCCGACGTTCGGCATCATCGGCGCGGTGTTCGGTCTGATCGCCACGATGAGCAAGCTGTCGCAACCCGAGCTCGTGGGTGAAGGCATCGCCGGCGCGTTCGTCGCCACGTTCTGGGGCGTGTTTCTCGCCAACGGCATCTTCCTTCCCTGGTCGAACAAGCTCAAGAAGATCTCGTCGGACGAGGTGGCACACAAGCAGCTGATCGTGCAGGGCATCATGGCGATCCACTCCGGCACGAGCCCCCGCATCGTCGAGGAGATCCTGTCGAGCAACATCCCGCCCGCGGAGCGCCAACAGAAGGCGGCCTGATCCATGTCGGGCGGGGGTCACGACGACGACGAGATCCACGAGGAACACGAGGAGCACGCCAACCACGAGGCATGGGTCATCCCGTACGCCGACCTGCTGACGCTGCTCATGGCGATGTTCATCGCCCTCTTCGCGATCTCGTCGGTCAACGTCGACAAGGCCAAGCGCCTCCAGCAGGGCTTCAACAACGCCGCGTCGAAGCCCCTGGCGGGCATCTTCTCCAACGGATCGTCGAAGACGGCCGTCGACGGGGTGAGCAACGGCCAGGAATCGGCTGGTGGTACGGGCATCCTCTCGGGCAACAAGCAGACCTCGGTGACCACCGCACCGCATGCAGGCGCGATCACCGCGTCGGCGTCGGTGCAGGCGGCCGCGAAGAAGGAACAGCGGGACTTCTGGCACCTGCAGCAGAAGATCCAGCAGCAGGCGAACGCGCAGGGCGTGGGCAACGAGGTCACGTATCAGCTCGAAGGCCGCGGCCTCGTTGTCCGTCTCGTGAACGACAACGTGTTGTTCGCGTCGGGCCAGGCGAGCATCGAAGCCGAGGGCATGCACGTGCTGCAGGTGATCGGTGGGGTGCTGCGCACGATCGACAACCCGCTGCTGATCGAGGGCTACACCGACAACCAGCCGATCAACACGAGCCAGTACGCGTCGAACTGGGAGCTGTCGACTGCGCGCGCCGACACCGTGCTGCGCTACCTCGTCGACACGGTGCGGCTCGGCGACTCACGCATGACTGCGCAGGGCTACGGCGCGCGCAACCCGGTCGCGAGCAACGACACGCCAGAGGGGCGGGCGCAGAACCGGCGCGTCGAGATCGTCATCGAGTCGAAGGTCATCGACCAGATCCTCCAGGCGAACAACCTCACGAACCAGGCCGTGCCGACGACGCCGACAACCACCGCGTCCTCTGCGAAACCGAACCTCGGCAAGTTCGTCGGCGACCTCGGGTCGAAGCCCTGATCCCGGCCGTCCACGTCCCGAGACCGGCGCGGCGCAACCGGTAGCGTCGCGACCCGGCCGAGCGGCCGCGAGGGAAGGCCCAGCGGCCCGTGAGCGAAGCGAACAAGAGGTAAGAGTGCCTGACAAGATCACCATGGGCGCAGACGGCGCGCTGCACGTCTCCGACAACCCGATCATCCCGTTCGTCGAGGGTGATGGCACGGGGGTCGACATCTGGCCCGCGGCGCAGCTCGTGCTCGACGCCGCGGCCAAGAAGCACGGCAAGACGATCGAGTGGAAAGAGGTGCTTGCCGGACAGAAGGCGTTCGACGACACCGGCGAGTGGCTCCCGCAGGAGACCGTCGACGTCTTCCGCGAGTACCTCATCGGGATCAAGGGCCCGCTCACCACACCCGTCGGCGGCGGCATCCGCTCGCTCAACGTGGCGCTGCGCCAGATCCTCGACCTCTACGTGTGCCTGAGGCCCGTGCGTTACTTCCAGGGTGTGCCGTCGCCGGTGAAGGCGCCCGAGAAGGTCGACATGGTGATCTTCCGCGAGAACACCGAGGACATCTACGCCGGCCTCGAGGTGGAGGAGGGCACGCCCGAGGCGAAGAAGATGATCGACCTGCTGAACAACGAGTTTGGTTGGAGCATCCGTCCCGACAGCGGCGTGGGCATCAAGCCCGTGTCGGTCACGGGCAGCAAGCGGCTGGTCCGCGTGGCGTTGCAGTACGCGGTGCGCCGCAACCGCAAGAGTGTCACGCTCGTACACAAGGGCAACATCCAGAAGTTCACCGAAGGCGCGTTCGCGAAGTGGGGCTACGAGGTCACGCGCGACGAGTTTGCCGACGTGGCGGTGGGCTGGGACGACTGCGGCGGCAAGCCCGGCGACAAGATCCTCGTGAAGGACAACATCGCCGACATCACGCTGCAGCAGGTGCTCACCCGTCCTGACGACTTCGACGTGATCGCCACCACGAACCTCAACGGCGACTACCTCTCCGATGCGCTCGCCGCGCAGGTGGGCGGCATCGGCATCGCGCCGGGCGGCAACATCAACTACGTCACCGGTCACGCGATCTTCGAGGCCACGCACGGCACCGCTCCGAAGTACGCGGGCCAGGACAAGGTGAACCCGGGCTCGTTGCTCCTGTCCGGTGTGCTGATGTTCGAGCACCTCGGCTGGCAGGACGCCGCCGACGACATCGTGCGCGCGCTCGAGGCCACCATCGCCGACAAGATCGTCACCTACGACTTCGCCCGCCTCATGGACGGCGCCCACGAGGTGAAGTGCTCGGCGTTCGCCCAGGCAATCGTCGACCGCCTCTAGCCCCCCGAGCCTCCGCAAACCTCCCCGACCCTCCATCATGCGTCGTTTGGGTACCAAATAGCGGTCCCAAACGACGCATGAGGGCACGGGGGGTCAGGAGCGGCGCAGTGCGAGCGGGATCGGTTCGCCGAACTGGTTCCCGGTGACTCCGACGGCGATGCAGCGGCCCCCGATCACCGGATCACACGCCGCACCGGCAAGGCCGTCGGAGGCGCGCTTCGGGATCGTCTCGATGACGAACGCCTTGCCGTTCCAGCGCTCCATCAGCTGCCCGCCAGCGAGGATGCACGTGCCACCGCGGCGGCACGCGACCGCATTGAACAAGGCGTCGCTGGATGTGCCAGCTGGGAGCGGCGTGAACACGATCGACCAGGTCTTACCGTTCCAGTGCTCGACGAGCCGGCGCGTGTCGCCGCCGCTCGAATTGCTCGACGAGCCGGCCGCGAAGCAGTTCGCCGCGGCGAGGCAGCCCACAGACGACAGCCCCGACGGCCGGCTACCCGGCACCGCCTGCGCGGGCTGCGCCGCCCACTTGCTGCCGTTCCAGTGCAGGATCACCGCGTGACCGTTCCGGCTGCCGACCGCCGTGCAGTAGGTGTTCGACAGGCACGTGATGCCGCCCAGATCCGCCCCGTTCGTGCCAGCCGGCAGCGCCTGGCTCGTCCACTTCGTGCCGTTCCAGTGCTCGATGACCGACACCCACGGCCAGCCGAACGACCCCGTCGCGTAGCAGCTCGTTGCCGTCGGGCATGCGACTGATCCGAAGGAACCCTCGGTCGAACTCTTCGGGAATGTCGCGCGCTGCTGTGACCACTTGGTGCCGTTCCAGCGATTGATCAGGGGCGTCGTCTTTCCGTCGCCGATGTCGGGCCAACTCCATCCGACGAGCGTGCAGGCGGTCGGCGAGGAGCAGGCGACGCCGGTGAACCGGTCATAGACGGAGTCCAGCTCGCTTGGTCCGGGGTGGCCACGATCGTCCACCGCTTGCCGTTCCAGCGTTCGAGCAGCCGGTGCGTCGGGCCGGCCTCGTCCTGAAGGCCCACTGCCAGGCAGTCCGAAGTGCTCGGGCACGTCGCGGCGAAGAACTCGCCGAGGCCGGGCGGCGTCACCGCAGACTGGCGCCGCCACTGGGCCGCGCCGGGCTGCGCGGTGTCCGCCCCGGCAACCGGCGCCAGCGCCATGACGAACAGCGCCGCGGCCGCGGCGACGATGGATGTGAACCGCTTGTGCAGAGTCATGGATGCGTGCATCGCGAGCACTCGAATGCGTTTCCAGAGCCGTTGGACCCTCTTCGGTCGCATCGAGCGCGCGGCCCGACGTGCATCATGCGTCGTTTGGGTACCAAATAGCGGTCCCAAACGACGCATGAGGGCACGGTGAGGGCAGGGTTAGGGGTTGCGCTCGACGAGGGGGAGCGGGTTGCTGTCCTCGTTTCCCCACGTGACGCCGACGGCGATACACGACTTCACCGGGTCGCAGGCTGCGCCTGCGAACGAGCTGACGCCCCGGTTCGGCGTCGGCTCGATGACGAACGCGCTTCCGTTCCATCGTTCGACGAGGGTGCGCGTATCGGAGCCGTTGTCACCGCCCGTGTAGCCCGCGAGGATGCACGTTCCGCCGCCCTTGCGGCACGCGACCGCATTGAGCACCCCGTTGGTTGTGCCGGCCGGAACGGGAGTGAAGACGATCGACCAGGTCTTGCCGTTCCAGTGCTCGACGAGCCGGCGCGTGTCGTCGCCGCTCGTGTTGCTGGACGACCCGACCGCGAAGCAGTTCGACCACGCCGCGCAGTCCACGCTCGACAGCGAGAAGGGCCGGCCGCCCGGCACGGCCTGCACCGCTTGGACCAACCACTTGGTGCCGTTCCAGTGGAGGATCACGGTCCGGCCGTGCTGGTTGCCTGTGGTCGTGCAATACGTGTTCGAGATGCACGTGATGCTGCCCGACGCGCTCGCGCCGGCCGGCAGCGTCTGCACGGACCACTTGGTGCCGTTCCAGTGCTCGATCACTCCCGCCGTTGCGAAGCAGCTGCTGGTCGTGGGACACGCCACCGACGACGGGATGGCTTTGCCGGCGAAGGTCTGCCGCGACCACTTCGTGCCGTTCCAGCGATCGATCAGCGCAATCACCGGTTGGGGGCCTCCGATGTCGGCCCAGCTGTTTCCGACCATCGTGCAGGCGCGCGGCGAAGAGCAGGACACGCCGGTGAACGCCGTGGCGAGCGAGCTGCCAGGCCCAGGCGCTTTCGTGATGCTCCAGCTCGTGCCGTTCCAGCGCTCCGCGAACGCGTCGCCGGGGCCGGCCTCGCCCGAGAACCCGACGGCCATGCAACTCGTGGCGGTCGGGCACGATGCGGCGAAGAACTCACCGTTGTACAGATCGCCGATCGGCACCTTCTGGATGTGCCAGGCGCCGGCGGCGCCCGCCGACGGCGCCAGCGCGGCGAGCGCGAGGGCCGTCGCGGCGAGCGGTGCGAAGAGGATTCGGTTGCGCAGCATCGCGACAGCATCTCGCGTACCGCGTGGCCGCCGTAGGGCCCAACGGCCCTTGTCACACTTCCGGATGTACTCGCGGTACCGTCTCGCTGCTGTGCGTGCCTGGCCCCGCTCGCGCGATGCCCGCACCGCCGTCGGGCTCGTGGCCGTCGCGCTGCTGCCCTTTCTCGTGCTCGCGATCCGCCTTGTGGGCCGGAGCCACGTCGCACTGAACGGCGACGACGCGCTCATCAACCTGCGCGTGCACGACGTGTTCACGTCGCACACGCCGCTGCTCGGCTCGTACGAGCGCTACGGGTTCAACCAGCCCGGACCCGCATGGTTCTATTTCCTCGCGGTCCCGTTCCGGTTGCTCGGTACCCGCTTCTCGGGGATCCAGATCGGCGTGATCCTCGTGCACGCACTGTCGGTCGTGCTCGTGGCGCGAGTGATGTACCGGCGCTTCGGCACGATCGCGATGGCGTGGTCGTTGCTGGTGCTCACCGCACTCTTCTGGGGATTCGGGCCGCGGGTGATGACCGACCCGTGGGAGCCGCACGTGAGCGCGGTGCTGCTCGTGACGGTGGCCGTGCTCGCGTTCGACGCCACGTCGGGCGCGCTCGGCGCGTGGGTGTGGCTCGTGCTGATCGCGTCGCTCGCCACCCAGATGTACGCGACCGCGGGGGTGATTGCGGCGCTGCTGCTCTGCTGGGGGCTCGTCGTGGGTGGGGTCCGACTCGTTCGGGCCGGCGACGCCGCTGCGTTGGGTCGCCGTCTCGCGGTGTCGGCCGGGGTCGCTGCGCTGCTCTGGTTACCGCCGCTCGTGCAGGAGGTCCGTGACCATCCGGGGAATCTGACGGCGACGTGGCGGTTCGTGCGTGAGCCCCACGTGAGAATCGGGCTGCGCAGCGCGTTCGGCGCGCTCCGCCTCGAAACATGGTTCCCGGCGGTATGGCTCGGGCACAGCGTTCCGCTCGTGCCCTTCGCCACCACGGTCGACGTGCACGGTGCGCCGTGGTTCCCCGGCGCGCTCGTCGTGCTGCTCGGCGTCGCGCTCGTTGCGGGGCGGGCCCGCGCCGTGCCGCAGCTCACGCTCGTCGCCACGGTCGCGCTCGCGGCGGGCCTCACGGTGATCACGCTGAGCCGGCTCTCGACCCCATTCTTCGTGTGGCTGGTGGAACCGACGCGGGCGGCGGGCGCGCTGCTCTGGCTGCCCGTCGGGACCCTCGGCGTGCTCCTGCCGAACGCCCGGCTGCGCAGCGCGGTCACCACCGCGGCGGCGGGCGCGCTCGTCGTCGTGGTCGTGGCCCTCTCGGTGCGGGCCGCGCGTGACGATCTCGGACCCGAGCGTGCCGACGTCGCGGTGGGCCGGCTCGCCGAGGCCGCGGCCCCGGTGTTGCGGCACGGGTCAGGTCCGGTGATCGCGCGCACCGAGGTCCGTAACCAGCTCTTCGCCGAATCCATCTTCGGGCACGACGACCTCACCGTGGACCTCGCCCTTGCTGGCATCGACATGGTGTCGGGCTCGAAGCCTGGTGACATCGACGCCGCCACACGTTTCGGTGCCTTCCGTGCCCATCCTGAACGCGCGACGCGCGAGGTGCTGCTCCAGGCCGACGGTGCGTCAGTGCCCGCCGGTGGACGGGTCATCGCGCGTGCCGATCCGTTGCGCCCCGCAGAGCGAGCGGCGCGCAACCGCCTCGAAACCGACGTCGGACGCGTGTGCGGCGTGGGCGACCTTCATGTGCTGCGCCGCTGCCGCGCCGAACACCCGCAGGTTGCCGGCTGGCTCGATCGGCTGAACGCGATTCCCGATCTTCCGTCGCTGCAGCTCGTGCTACTACCGCTCACACCAGGTGTTTGATGCAGCGGGCGAGCGCGTCGGCGTGGTCGGGAAGGAGCTCGATCCCGGCGAGGCGCAGCGCGACGTTGTCGAGCACGCTGTTCGCCGGGCGGGGTGCCGGGCGGGGCGGTTGCAGCTCGGCGGTCGAGATCGGTTCGACGCGCATCGGGTCGTGACCGGCTTCCTGCAGGATCTCGCGCACGTATTCGAACCAGCTCACCGCACGCTGATTCGTCACGTGGAACAGGCCGGGCCGCCGATCGACGGCGAAGCGATAGAGCATCGTGGCGAGGTCGTCGGCGAACGTCGGGCAGCCGCGCTGGTCGTCGACGAATCGCAGCGGACCATCCGATGCTGCCGCGACGCGCAACACCGTCTTCACCATGTTGGCGCCGTAGCGGCCGCACACCCATGAGGTGCGCGCGATCGTGCATGCGGGGCCGAGGAGCGAGACCGCCTCGCGTTCGCCCGCGAGCTTCGACGCGCCGTACACGCTCTGCGGGTTCGTCGCATCCCATTCGTGGTACGGGGCGGGCTTGGTGCCGTCGAACACGTAGTCGGTGCCGATGTGCACGAGATGCGCACCTTCGGCCGCGCACGCCTCGGCGACGTTGCGCACGCCGAGCGCGTTCAACTGGTAGGCGCGCTCCACCTCGGTCTCGCAGGCGTCGACGGCGGTGAACGCCGCGCAGTTGACAACCGCATCAGGCGCCACGATCGCCGCCATCTGGAGGACCGCATCACGATCGGTGATGTCGAGCTCACTCGACGGGAACGCGCGCACGTGGTGGTGCCCCCGCTGCTCGAACAGCTCGATGACCTCGCGGCCGACCATGCCGCTCATGCCGGTGACCAGGAGCTTCATGCTCGAGCTTTCAGCGGCTCCCACCACCAGCGATTGTCGCGGTACCAGGCCACGGTCTCTGCGAGCGCCTCATCGAGCGTGCGCTGCTTCTTCCAGCCGAGCGCGGTGATCTTGGTGATGTCGACCGAGTAGCGGCGGTCGTGACCGAGACGGTCGGTCACGTACTCCACCGAGCTCTCGTCCTTGCCGAGCAGCCCGAGCAGCTTGTCGACGAGCACGCGGTTCGGGGTCTCGTTGCCCGCGCCGATGTTGTAGATCTCGCCGGCGTTGCCTTCTTCGAGCACGAGATGCACGCCCGCGCAGTGATCGTCGACGTAGATCCAGTCGCGCTCGTTCAAACCGTCGCCGTAGAGCGGGATCGTGCCGCCGTCGAGCAGGTTCGTGGTGAACAGCGGGATCGCCTTCTCCGGGTACTGGTACGGCCCGAAGTTGTTCGTGCAGCGCGTCACGACCACGGGCACGCCGTAGGTGTGGTGATACGAGAGCGCGATCAGATCGGAGCCCGCCTTCGACGCCGAGTACGGCGAGCGGGGCTCCAGCGGATCGGTCTCCTTCGACGACCCCACCTCCACCGAGCCGTACACCTCGTCGGTGCCGATGTGGAGCACGCGCCCGACCTCGAGCCGCCGTGCGGTGTCCATCACGACGTTGGTGCCGAAGCAGTTCGTGTGGATGAAGTCGTCGGGACCCGCGATCGAACGATCCACGTGGCTCTCGGCCGCGAAGTGCACGACAGCGTCGTGGCCTCGCATCGCGGACTCGAGTGTGGCCGGATCGCAGATGTTGCCGTGCACGAACGAGGAGCGCGGGTCGTCGTCGACGTCGCGCAACGTCGAGCGGTTTCCGGCGTAGGTGAGCGCGTCGTAGACCGTGACCTCGTGGTCGCTGTTCGCGAGCACCCAGCGGGCGTAGTTCGACCCGATGAAACCGGCACCGCCGGTGACGAGAATCCTCACGAGATCTCTTCGGACTACTCGAGCTCGACGTGAGAGTGGTCACCCAGCAGGAGCCGGGTGGCCCGGGGGACGGCGTCGGTGCGCACCACCACGGTGTCCCGGCCAAGCAGCGAATCCTGCAGGCGGGGCACGCGCTCGATGCGGCACCGTTCGAGCACGACGGAGTGCTCGATCTCGGCCTCACGGATCGTGCAGCCGGTGGCGATCGACGTGAACGGGCCGACGTAGCTGTCGATCACCTCGGTGCCCGCGCCGATGATCGCGGGGCCCCGCACGCTCGAGCGCACGAGGCGCGCGCCCGCTTCCACCACGACCCGCCCGATCAAGCGGGACTGGTCGTCGACCTCTCCCTCGTTGCTCGGTTCGAGTGTCTCGAGCACGAGGCGGTTGCAGTCGAGCAACGGGTCTTTCTTGCCGGTGTCGATCCACCAGCCCGTGAGGATGTCGTGGGTGACGCGGTGGTGCTGGTCGACGAGCCACTGGATCGCGTCGGTGATCTCCAGCTCGCCGCGCGGCGACGGCTCGATCGCGGCGACGGCTTCGTGCACGATCGGCGTGAACAGGTACACGCCGACCAGGGCGAGATCGGACGGCGGGTCGGTGGGCTTCTCGACGAGCCTCACGACCTCGCCGTACTCGTCGAGCTCGGCCACGCCGAAGGCCGACGGGTTGTCGACCTTCGTGAGCAGGATCTGGGCGGCGGGTGGCGCGCCCTCGGCGCCGAGCTCCGGATGCCGCCGGCGATCGTCGTCGAAACGGGCCACGAACTCGGTGAGGCCCTGCTGCAACATGTTGTCGCCGAGGTACATCACGAAGTCGTCGTCGCCGAGGAAGTCGCGCGCGATCAGCACACAGTGCGCGAGCCCGAGCGGCTCGGTCTGCGGGATGTAGGTGATGTTCACGCCGAACTGCCAGCCGTCTCCGGCGGCCGCGATGATCTCGTCGCCGGTCTCGCCGATGATGATGCCGATGTCGGTGATGCCGGCCGCGGCCATCGCCTCGATGCCGTAGAAGAGGATCGGCTTGTTCGCGATCGGCACGAGCTGCTTGGCGCTGGTGTGCGTGATCGGCCGCAGGCGCGTGCCGGTGCCCCCAGCGAGGATGAGACCCTTCATGCTGCGGCGCAGTCTAGGTTTGTCGCGTGGCCGAGCCCGCTGATGCAGCCAGCCCCTCGGCGAGCGGGGGTGTACACGCCAGCCCCTCGGGCGCGAGCGCCCCGGGCTGGCCCCGGGACGACGATTGTGACCTGTGCGACGCCGCCCGCATCACCGAGTGGTTCCACGAGGACGAGATCTGCTGGATCGCCGAGTGCGAGATCTGCGCGACGCCGATGGTGGTGTGGCGCCACCACGGTGTGGAGCCCCCCGCCGACCACCTGGAGCACATGCATCAACGGTTGGCCGATGTGGTGACCGACCACTTCGAGTTCACGCACTACGTCGACGACCACATGCGGAACATCCCCGACCACTACCACGCGCACGCCCGGCCGCGAGGCGGGTTCTTCGGCCACGGTTTACGGCGCAAATCCACCTAGACGCTTGAGCGACGACCACATCTTCACCATCGACCTCGGCACGTCCGGGCCGAAGGTCGCGATCTTCACGATCGACGGTGACTTCGTCGACGGCGCGTTCTGTCCCGTCGATCTCGTGCTCGGCCCGGGCGGCGCGGTCGAGCAACGGCCGTCCGACTGGTGGGCGGGAATCGTCGCCGGCGCGCAGGAGCTCGCGTCGCGTGCCGCGGTCGAAGCCGCGTCGATCGTCGCGGTGTCGGTCACCTCGCAGTGGTCGGGCACGGTGCCGGTCGACACCGCCGGAGACGCGCTGGCGAACGCGATCATCTGGATGGACAGCCGCGGCGCCGCGGCAACGAAGCGGTATGTGGGCGGGCCGGTCACGGTCGCGGGGTATGACCCGCGCAAGCTGCGGGCATGGATCCGCGACACCGGCGGGGCGCCGGCGCACTCGGGCAAGGACTCGATCAGCCACATCTTGTGGATCGAGTCGGAGCGGCCCGAGCTCGCCGCGGCCACCGTCAAGTATCTCGAGCCGAAGGACTGGTTGAACGCCCGCCTCACGGGACGGGTCGTCGCCACCTACGACTCGATCGTCGTGCACTGGCTCACCGACAACCGCGATCCTGCGAACATCGCCTACGTTCCCGAGCTCGTGGCCCGCAGCGGTGTGCCCCGCTCAAAGCTGCCGGACCTCGTCGCGGCCACCGACGTCGTCGGACCGCTGCGAGAGGACGTGGCGTCGAGGCTCGGACTGCCGCCCGGGATCCCGGTGATCGGCGGCACGCCCGACGTGCAGTCGGCCGCGATCGGCTCGGGCGCCGTGCGCGACGGCGAGGGGCACCTGTACATCGGCACGTCGTCGTGGATCACGTGCCACGTGCCCTACAAGAAGACCGATCTGCAACGCGGGATTGCCTCGCTGCCGTCGCCGCTGCCGGGACGGTATTTCGTGGCTGACGAGCAGGAGACGGCGGGGAAGTGTCTCGAGTTCCTGCGCGACCAGATCCTGTGGCCCGTCGACGAGCTCGGCACGACCGGACCGCCCGACGACGCATGGGCCCGTATCGACGCGCTCGCGGCCACCGCGCCTGCCGGCGCGAACGGTGTGCTGTTCACGCCGTGGCTCGTGGGTGAACGCACGCCCGTCGACGATCACACGCTGCGAGCCGCGTGGTCGAACGTAGGTATCGGCACCACCCGCGCCGATCTGGCGCGTGCGGTGCTCGAAGGCGTCGCGTTGAACTCGCGTTGGTTGCTCGAGAGCGTCGAGCGGTTCACCGGACGCCCGTTCCCGTGGCTGCACTTCGTCGGCGGGGGTGCGTCCTCGCCGTTGTGGGCGCAGATCTTCGCCGACGTGCTGCAGCGCGAGATCCGCGTGGTCGCGAACCCGCTGCGGGCGAACGCACGCGGTGCGGCGCTGCTCGCCGCGCTCGCGCTCGGTCGCACGACGGTGGAGGAGATCGCGCACACCGTGCCGATCACAGCTACCTACCGGCCGCACGGCGCCGCGGCGGCACTGTACGACGATCGCTACGGGGTGTTCCGATCGTTCCACAAGGCCAATAAGCGGATCTACCGGCGGATGAACGGACATGCGTCTCCATGAGTGACTTCAGCGACCTGCACGAGCAGAAGCCGTTCCGCGAGTGGGGGCTCGTGCCGGACGAGGAGCTGGCCAAGGTGGTCGTGGTGTCGCCGCACCTCGACGACGCGGTGCTCGGTTGCGGCCAGTTGCTGGCCCGGTGGCCCGGTGCCACCGTGGTGACGGTGTTCGCGGGCAACCCACCCGCGTACCCGACGCTGCAGCGCGAGTGGGATCGCCAGAGCGGGTTCGCGCCCGGCGACGACGTGATGGCTGCACGGCGGGCGGAGGACGAGCGCGCGCTCGCGGTGCTGGGTGCATCGCCACGGCATCTCGACTTCGTGGAGTACACGTACAACCCCGGCGACAGGCCGGTGCGCCCCGCAGCAATCGCGCCGGGCCTGCGCGACGTGCTCGTGGAGCTCGCACCGACGGCGGTGTTCGTGCCGTTCGGGCTGGCGAACCCCGATCACGACGTGGTGCACCGCGCCGCGATGCTCGTGTACGCCGAGCTTGCCGGCGCATGGGCGTGGTTCTGCTACGAGGACAGCGGCTACAAGCACATCCCGGGACTGCTCGCCTGGCGCGTCACGCAGCTCTTCAAGGCGCGGATCTGGCCGACGCCCGCGTGCCCGTGCGTGGATCCGGCGACCGAGCGCAAGATGCGGGCCGTCGACTGCTACCCGTCGCAGCTCCTCGCGCTCGAGGACGACTGGCGGATCTCGGCGAAGCTCGCCGCGCCCGCCCCCGAGCAGTACTGGCGCCTCGCGCCACCGCCCGAAGGCTGGGAGGGCCTCGCCGACGCGCCCTGATCGCGGCGTGGGTCAGGGCAGGCCGGCTCCGGGGACATCGACCCTGGTGTTCTCGATACGGCCGCTCATCCTCGCAAGCGTCTTGTGGGGGTTCGAACTCTCAGCGGTGCACACGAACAAGGTGCGACGGTCCGCGCCACCGAGCATGCACGCGTAGGCGTTGCGAGTACCCACAGACACCTCGTCGAGCACTGTGCCGCCCTCGGCCACCCGCACGACGCGGTGCGACATCGGACAGGCGAGCCAGATCGCGCCCTCGGCATCCAGGCAGATTCCGTCGGGCGTCGCGCCGTCGAGCTGCGCCCAGACGCGACGGTTCGACAGCGATCCGTCGGCCGCGATGTCGAACGCGGTGAGGCGGGACGCGAACGACTCGCCCACGACCAGTGTCCGGCCATCGGGGGTGATCACCATGCCGTTCGGGAAGCCGAGGTCGACGGCGGCCTCGGACACGGTGCCGTCGGGCGCGACGTGCACGAGGTTCGTGTTGCACGGCTCGGCGCGCTGGGTGTAGTCGAAGCCGAAGTTGCCGATGTACGCGTGCCCGGTGGCGCTTACGACCATGTCGTTGCAGTGCCATGGCGCGAGGTCGAACAGGTTCGCCACCTCTTCCGGCGTGCCGTCCGGGGTGAGGCCCAGCAGCCTGCGATCGACCATCGACACGACGAGCAGCCGGCCGCCGGCATCCCACCCGAGCCCGCTCGGTTTCTGCGGTACCGCGCAGATCACCTCGGCGTCGCCGTCCTCGGTGGTGGCCATCACATGCCGCGCGTGCATATCGGAGAACCAGAGCCGGCCGTCGTGCCAGCGCGGGCCCTCGCCGAACGCGAGACCGTCGAGCACGGTGGTGAGCGTGTGTGTCATGGGCCGATCATGATGCATTCACACTTCTGACGGCGAGATCTCGTCGAGCTCGCGCCCCATCGTCTCGGGGAGGAACGGCACTACGCAGAGCGCGGCGATCAGTGTGGGGACGGTGCAGATCGCGAGCGCGTGCCCGTAGCCGCCGTAGTTGTCGCTGAGATATCCGGCCGCGAACGTGCCCACCATCGATCCGAGCACGCCGATGATGTTCACCAGTCCGATCGACGTGCCCCGAGCTTCGGTGGGGAAAAGCTCGACGCCCTGCGTGCCGATCGCGAGGAAGCCGCACGCGAACGCCATGTCGCCGATGCCCGACGAGATCCACAAGACCGGGCCGCCACCGAGATAGAAGGTGAGGCGCACGAGCGCGCCGAGCGCGAGCGCCACGAACGCCGTCGGTTTGCGGCCCCAGCGTTCCACGAGCGTGCCCGCGAGCGCGAGGCCGATCAGGCCCGTCCACGACGTGGTGGCCGTGCGCCATTCGAGGATCGCGAGGTTCGAGTAGTGGTGGTTCGTGGACAGGTAGTTGTTCGTGTAGGTGGACGACGGCGCGGTGAGGATGTTCGTGAGGAAGCCGATGATGGCCAGGAGCGCGAACCGGCGGCGGTAGTGCCGGCCCACCACCTCGCCGATGCGGCCGCGGCGCACCGAGGAGTGCTCCACGTTCTGGAACCGCGGCGACTCCTTCAGGAACTTCCTGATCCGCAGGACGAGGATGCCCGACAGCGCGCTGAGCAGGAAGACGTACCGCCAGCGGCCCTGCTTGCCGGCAATCGGGAGCAGCATCACGGCGAGCGTGAAACCGAAGCCGCCGCCGAGCGCGAGCATCGACGTGGCGAAGCCGCGTGCACGCTCCGGGGCCTCCTCGAGCGCGATGACGCTGCCCGCGAACACCGTCGTGAGCGCACAGCCGCGCGAGAACGTCTGGAAGACGGTGAACGACACGGGTTCGAACGCGACCGCGCTGAGGAGGTTCGCTACCGAGAGGCCGAGCAACGAGAGCAGGATGAGGCGCCGCCGGCCGATGCGGTCGCTGAGCACGCCACCGAAGAGCGCGACGAACGCACCGAGGCGGATGACGGTGAGCACGACGGCGAGCTTGGTATCGGTGTGGTGCAGCCCGAAGAACGTCCCCTGCACCTGCTTCGAGTACTGCGCCACGATGGCCTGGCCGAACGTGGCCACCGCGACCGCGAACGCGGCGGTCGAGAGCCCGATCGCCTGCGTCCTCGTGTACGGAACCGGCGGCAGCAGGGGATTGCGGCGGATCGGCTTGATGCGGTCGGCGGGGCCCTCCGCGAGCCGGTGCTCGAGCTGGGCCGCGAGCCGGTCGATCGCCTGCTCGTACTGGATACCCACCACCGTCGTGACGATGGCGTGGAAGAAGGGCAGCCGGATCCCGTTGCCCGCCGCGAGCTCGACGCGCGTCGTGCCGTCGTCGTTCGGCCGGGGCCGCGCCACGAGCCACCCGTCCGCCGCGGGATCGTGCTCGATCGCGAGCCGGAAGCCGCCGTCACCGAGGTCGGTGGCGCCCAGCTCGAGCAGCGCCGCGCGCACCTCGTGGGCTGCGACCGGCAGCTCGACGGCGTGCTCGACGAGCAGCGGGCGCGGCATCGGCGCGCATAGTAACGAGGTGTGGTAACGACCAGGGGCGAGTGCGCCGCGCGAGCCTCTACAGTGCCGCCGTGCCGAAACTTGCCGTAGGGGACAAGGCTCCCAACTTCTCCTTGCGCGACCAGCACGGCAACGCCGTGAAGCTGTCGCAGTTCAAGGGACGCAAGCTCGTGGTGTACTTCTATCCCAAGGCCGACACGCCCGGATGCACCACGCAGTCGTGCGCGGTGCGCGACGCGTTCCCGCAGCTGAAGAAGCTCAAGGCCGACGCGGTGGGTGTGTCACCCGATTCGCCGGCGCGCCAGCTCAAGTTCGACGAGAAGTACGGGCTGGGTTTCCCGCTCCTCGCCGACGAGGAGCACACGATGTCGGAGGCGTTCGGTGTGTGGGGCGAGAAGGTCAACTACGGCCGCAAGTACATGGGCATCATCCGCAGCGTGTTCGTGATCGACGAGAAGGGCAAGATCGCGGGCGCGTTCTACAAGGTGAGCCCGAAGGACACGGTGCCGAAGGTCACCGCGGTGCTCGCCGGCTGAACGCTCACGCGCCGATGGCATGGTAGCCGCCGTCGACGTGCACCACCTCGCCGGTGGTGGCGGGGAACAGGTCGGACAGCAGTGCGCACACGGCACCGCCGACCGGTTCGGTGTCCTTCACGTCCCAGCCGAGCGGCGCGCGCGCGGCCCAGGCGGTCTCGAACTCCTCGAAGCCGGGGATCGACTTCGCCGCGATCGTGCGGAGCGGGCCGGCCGCCACGAGGTTGACGCGCACGCCCGACGGTCCGAGGTCGCGGGCGAGGTAGCGCGCGGTCGATTCGAGCGCGGCCTTCGCCACACCCATCCAGTCGTAGACCGGCCAGGCCACGCGCCCGTTGTCGAAGTCGAGCCCCACGAGTGAGGCACTCCGGGCGAACAGCGGCCGGCACGCCACGGCGAGCGACTGCAACGAGTAGGCACTCACGCGCAGCGCCACCGCGACGTCGTCCCACGGCGCGGTGAGGAACCCGCCGCCGAGGCACGATTCCGGCGCGAAGGCGACCGCGTGCACGGCACCGTCGAGCGTGCCCCCGACCCTATCGGCGAGCGCGGCGAGATCGGCCTCGTCGGTGAGGTCGAGCTGCACGACCGGCGTGTCGGGGTCGGGCAGCCGGCGAGCCGCCCGTTGCGTGAGGCTCATGGCGCGCCCGAACGACGTGAGCACGACCTGCGCGCCCT
This sequence comes from uncultured Actinomycetes bacterium, assembly GCA_963716525.1. Lineage (GTDB taxonomy): Bacteria > Actinomycetota > Acidimicrobiia > IMCC26256 > PALSA-610 > JBBREP01. The sequence continues at coordinate 3,572,463 of OY970315.1, read as the reverse complement.
CCGTCTCCGCGCGCCGGGCCACCGCAAACGCGATCGACGCGTCGTTGAGCACGCCGGTGACGAGAATGCGCTTGCCCTGCAGCAACATGTTCGTGTCCTCGCGATCGTCGCTCGATCAGAGCGGGCCGTTCGTGTGCTTGCGGGAGATCGCGACGGTGCGTTTGGTGCGCAGCATCGCGAACGCGGCGACGAGCACTCGCCGTGTGTCCCGCGGGTCGATGACGGTGTCGACCACGCCGCGCTCCGCGGCGCGCCACGGATTGAGGAACGCGCGCTCGTACTCCCCGGCCGACGGTCCCTTGGTGCCGAGGATCTGGATCGCCCCCGCCGTGCCCATCACCGCGATCTCCGCGCCCGGCCAGGCGAGGCAGAGGTCGTTGCCGATGCGTCGGGAGTCCATCACGATGTAGGCGCCGCCGTACGCCTTACGCAGGATCACGCACACGCGCGGCACCGTTGCCGCGGCGTAGGCGTGCACGAGCTGGGCGCCGTGACGGATCATCCCCCGCCATTCCAGGTCGCGCCCGGGCTCGAACCCCGGCGTGTCGACGAGCGTGAGCAGCGGCACGTTGAACGCGTCGCACCACGACACGAACCGCGCCGCCTTGCGCGACGCGTCGATGTCGATCGTGCCGGCGCGTGCATTCGGCTGGTTGGCAACGATGCCGAGCGCGTCGCCGTCGAGCCGGCCGAACCCGATCACCATGTTCGGCGCGTGGTGCGCGCGCAGCTCCACGAACGAATCGAGGTCGAGCACGTCGTCGATCACGTGGCGCACGTCATACGGAGCGTTCGGGGCGGCCGGCACGCACGCGGCCGCGATGTCGCAAAGCCGCGTGGGCGAGTCGTCGGTGTGGGCGCGCGGCGGATCGGCGAGGTTGTCGGAGGGCAGGCACGCGAGTAGGCCGGCGATCGCAGGGTCGACGTCGCTCTCGTCGGGCACGACGAGCGTGGCGAGCCCCGACACGGTGCCGTGCACGGCGGCACCGCCCAGGTCGCGGCGTGTGATCGTCACGCCGGTCACCTCGGCGACGGCATCGGGACCGGTGACGTAAGCGAAGCTCGCCTCAGTCATCACGACCGCGTCGGCGAGACCGAGCAGCAACGCGGGGCCCGACACGCACGCGCCGGTGACGGCGAGGATCGTCGGCACCACGCCCGACGCCTGCGTGAGCGCGCGCGCGAGCGTGCCCCACGCGTGCAGGGCCGCGACACCCTCGTGGATGTCGGCGCCGCCAGTGTCGAGCACGCCGACGACCGGTGCGCCGCCGCGATGCCCAACTGCACGGCCTGCACCGCCGTCTGGGCCCCTCCGGGGCTGATCGCGCCGTGGTGCTTCCCACCGGCGATACAAAACCAGCTGACCTCCCGGCCGTCGACGTGCCGCAGCTCGGCGAAGACGGCATCGTTGGCCTGCCGCGCCAGCGGCGTGGGCGTCACGCGACCGGCTGGAAGACGAGGGAGGCGTTGTGGCCGCCGAACCCGAACGAGTTCGACAGGGCGGGTGCGGGATCGAGGTGACGGGGCTCGCCGTGCGCGACATCGAGCGCGATCGCGGGGTCGAGCCGCGCGAGGTTCGCCGTGGGTGGTACGAGGCCGCGTGTGATCGCGAGGATCGCGGCGACGGCTTCGGCGGCGCCGGCCGCGCCGATCATGTGACCGGTGACCCCCTTCGTGGAGGTGACCACGGGGGAGTGGCCGCCGAAGACCTTCGTGATCGCGGTGGCCTCGGCGGCGTCGTTCAAGGGTGTCGACGTGCCGTGCGCGTTGATGTGCCCGATCGAGCCGGGCTCGAGGCCGGCGTCGTCGAGCGCGAGCTGCATGCATGCGGCCGCACCTTCGCCGCCCGGTGACGGCGCGGTGATGTGGAACGCGTCTGCATTGCGGCCGTAGCCCGCGACCTCGGCGTAGATACGGGCGCCGCGCGCGATCGCGCGGTCCCACCGCTCGAGCACGAGTGCGCCCGCGCCCTCGCCCATCACGAAGCCGTCGCGGTCGGCGTCGAACGGGCGTGACGCGTGCTCGGGGTCGTCGACGCGCGTCGAGAGCGCCGTCATGCGCGCGAACGCGGAGAGCGACAGCGGCGTCATGCACGCCTCGGCGCCCATGCCGATCGCCACGTCGGCGGCGCCGTGCCGGATCAGCTCGGCCGCCTCGCCGATCGCGTTCGTGCTCGCGGCACAGGCCGTGGCGATCGCAAGGTTCGGTCCGTTCCAGCCGAAGCGCAGCGACACGAGCGCGGGCGTCGCGTTCGCCATCATCATCGGCACGGTGAACGGCGACACCCGTGCCGGTCCCTTCGTGAGGAGCGTCTCGTTGTTCTCCTCGAGCGTCGCGAGCCCGCCGATGCCGACGCCGGCGACCACCGCGCACCGGGCCGGGTCGGCTCCGAGCTCCCCGGCGTCGCCGAGCGCGTCGGCCGCGGCGGCGAAGCCGAGCTGCGACACGCGGTCGAGCCGGCGTGCCTCCTTTGGGGGCAGGTAGGGCGCGAGGTCGAACTCGGGCACCTCGCACCCGATCGACACGGGAAGCGCGCTCGCGTCCCAGCGGCGGATCGGCGCGCCGCACGAGACGCCGCTCGTGAGCCGCGTCCAGAAGTCGTCCAGCGTGAGACCGGCCGGCGCCTTCACGCCCATCCCGGTGACCGCGACCCTCACCCGCCCGCGGGAATCTGTGGAAGCGTCCACGCGCCGCCCTTCCACTAGCTGACCTTGCTGAGCACGAGGTCGACCGCGTGCCCCACGGTGGTGACGCCCTCGAGCTCGTCTTCGGGAACCTGGATGTCGAACTTCTCCTCGAGCCCCATCACCAGCTCGACGAGGTCGAGGCTGTCGGCCTCGAGGTCCTCTTTGAACCGTGCCTGCTCGGTGATCTGAGCCGGCTCCACCGAAAGCACCTCGACGGCCACCTCGCGCACCGCATCGAGAGCGATCGTGCGTTCCATGTTGTTCTCCCTTGGCTTCGATCCAGTGCCGGCCGGGCCGGCGCGTGGTGTGAATGTAAACCGGTGCGGGCGGGAGGGGCTGACTGCTCCGGAACCCTTCGCCCGAGTGGCCCATCGCCCGAATGCCCCATCGCCCTAGTGCCCCATGGCGAGGCCGCCGTCGACCGGGATCACCGCACCCGTGATGTACGCGGCGACGTCGGAGCACAAGAACGCGACCGCCGCCGCGACCTCGTCGGGCGTGCCGAAGCGGCCGAGCGGCACCTGCGCCTCGAGCGCGGCGCGCCATTCGGCCGGCATCGCGTCCGTCATGGCGGTGCCGATGGGTCCGGGCGCCACGACGTTCGCGGTGATCCCGCGTGACGCCAGCTCGCGGGCCACGCTGCGCGTGAGGCCGAGCAGGCCGGCCTTCGCCGCGGCGTAGTTCGCCTGCCCGGGTGCGCCCATGACGGCGCTCGCCGACGACACGTTCACGATCCGGCCGAACCGGGCCTTCAGCATGGCCGGCGTGCAGCGGCGAATGACGTGGAACGCACCCGTGAGGTTCGTGCGCAGCACGGCGTCCCACTGGTCGTCGGCCATCCGCATCACGAGCCCGTCGCGCGTGATGGCGCCGTTGTTCACCGCGATGGTGACCGGGCCGAGCGCGCCTTCGACGGCCTTGCATGCCGCGTCGACGGTCGCGACGTCGGCGGCGTCGATCGGTACCGCGATCGCGGTGCCTCCCGCGCTGGAGATCGCGTCGACTGTGGTGCGCGCGCCGGCCTCGTCGGTGGTGTAGCCCACCGCGACCGCAGCCCCGGCGGCCGCGAGCGCGCGGCACGTCGCCGCGCCGATGCCTTTCGACCCTCCGGTGACCAGCGCGACGCGTGGGGACGGAGAGCCGGTCACGCGGGATGCCTCGTGCCGTCCCAGCGGATCAGCGCGCTTGCCCAGGTCATGCCGGCGCCGAACCCCGACAGGAGTATCAGGTCGCCGTCACGTACGCGGCCCTCGTCGACGGCTTCGAACAACGCCAGCGGGATCGAGGCCGACGACGTGTTGCCGAACCGGTCGAGGTTCGAGATCACGCGGTCGTCGCCGAAGCCGAGGCGCTGCGCGGCGCTCACGATGATGCGCCCGTTCGCCTGGTGAGGCACGAACCACCGCACGTCGTCCGCCGACGTGCCGCTGCGCTCGAGCGTGACACGCGCACTGTCGACCACCGCCCTCACCGCGCGCTTGAACACCTCTTGGCCCTGCATCTTCAAGTAGTGGTCGCCCGCGGCCACCGTTCGCGCCGATGCGGGACGGGCCGAGCCGCCCGCGGGGATGATGAGCAGGTCGGCCGCCGAGCCGTCGCAACCGAGGTCCCAGCCGAGCATCGCGTCGGAGCCTTCCTCGGCGCGACTCCACACGGCCGCGCCCGCGCCGTCGCCGAAGAGGATGCACGTGCCCCGATCGTGAGGGTCGGTGATGCGCGACAGGGTCTCCGCGCCCACCACGAGCACGTGGCACAGCCCGCTCCGCAGGAGCGCCGAGGCGACCACGCTCGCGTACACGAAGCCCGAGCACGCGGCGTTGAGGTCGAAGCTCCCGCACCGCAGCCCGAGTCGCTCGCCCACGTATGCACCCGTGTGGGGGATCAGCGTCTCGGGCGTGACGGTCGCGATGATCATCAGGTCGATGTCGTGCGGCGTCACGCCGGCGCGCTTGATCGCCTCGGCCGCGGCATCGCACGCGAGCGTCGCGGTGCTCTCGCCGGCGCCCGCGATCCGGCGCTCGCGGATACCCGTGCGCTCCACGATCCAGGCGTCGCTCGTGTCGACGCGCGCTTCGAGGTCGGCGTTGGTCAGCCGAGTGCTCGGTGCGACCGCGGCCCACCCCGTGATCGAGACGGCGCTCACGCGCGGAGCCATGCGACCGGTTGACCGGCGCGCAGCCGTTCGCCCTCCAGCGCGAGCACACCCATGAGACAGCCCGAGAACGGGCTCCGCACCGCGGCCTCGGTGCTCGGCCCCTCCACGACACCGATCTCCTGACCCTCGTCGACGAACGCACCGCGGTACGTGACGGCGGTCAACCGGAAGCGCCCCACCGCCGGGGCGACGATGATCCGCTCCGGCATCGAGATGCCTTCGCCCGAGTGGTGTGGCGCCTCTCGCCCCGTGCTCGTCTCGCTCGCGGGCAGGCTGGCCGCGCGCCTTGGCGCGGCGGCGTGGTGGATCACGACGATGTGCTCCCTTCTACGGTTTCGGTTTCGGTTCCGGCCCCTTCAGCGAGGAGCTCGACGTCGTACGGCGCGGCGACGCCGATCACCGGCGTGCCCCGCACGGTGCGCTTGGCGACACCGGCGATCATCGTGCCCTGCCCGACCTCGACGAACGCCTGCGCGCCGAGCTGCTCGACCAGGGCGATCATCGACGCGCGCCATTCCACGGTGACCGTTGGGTGGCGCACGAGACGGGACCGCCAGCCATCGGCCGCGGGGTAGGGGCGGGCGTCGTCGTTCGACACGACCGGGCGGTGCGGGTCGTGCAGCGGGATCGTGGCGAGTATCTCGTCGAGCCCCGCGCAGGCGCTGCGCATCAGCGGTGTGTGGAACGCGCCGCCCACCGCGAGCGGCAGCGCCTTGCGCACGCCGAGCGCGGCGGCGTGTTGCGTGGCCGCGTCGACGCCCTCGGGCGTGCCCGCGATCACCACCTGCCCCGGCGCGTTGTCGTTGGCGACCCATGCCGCGTCGGGCGCGGCGGCGCACGCCTCGCGTGCCTGCTCGATCGACGCGCCGACGAGGGCCGCCATGCGTCCCGGCTGCGCATCGGCCGCCGCCTGGGTCAGCTCGGCGCGCCGGCGGGCGAACCGCGCACCGGCGTCGAGCGGCAGCACACCCGACGCGATCAACGCGGTCACCTGGCCGAGCGAATGGCCGGCGTAGCCCACGATCTCGTGGTGCGCCTCGATCGCCGGCCGGGCCGCGTCCCAGGCCACGAGCGAGGTCGTGAGCACCGCGAGCTGCGCCTCACGCGTGCGGGCGAGCTGCTCGGCCGGCGCGTCGAGCAGCAGCGGCGCGAGCGGCGCGCCGAGCGCTTGCTCCACCGCGTCGACGACCGACCACGAAGGATGCCCTTTCCACGGGCGGCCCATACCGACAGCCTGGGTTCCCTGCCCGGGAAAGACGATGGCGACCCGCACGACGACGTCTCCTCCTCGACTGGTTGGCCTCGACTGGTTGGCCTCGACTGGTTGGCCTCGACTGGTTGGCCGCGCCTGTTTGCTGGCCGCAACTACCTGGTCCGGTTGGGACCCGGTGCCGCGGCCCGGCGTTACAGGCCGCTACGCGAGCGCATTACTTGCGAGTACCGCGTCACCGGCCTGTGAACAGTCGAGGAATGCGCCGCGCCGGCGGCCCGGCCACGACGTGGCGACGGCGCGACGACAGCGCGGCCGGGGCGCCGCCTCGGCACCGCGGGTACCGTGCCGGGGCGATGGCGGACATCGCGGGCGCGCTCGACCTCTTGCCGCACCGTCCACCGTTCCGCTTCGCCGACCGCGTCGAGGAGCTCGAACCGGGCGATCGCTGCGTGACGCGCTGGCGGATCACCGGCGACGAGCCGTGGCTCGCCGGCCATTTCCCCGCCAACCCGGTGGTGCCGGGCGTGCTCCAGCTGGAGGCGCTCGCCCAGGCGGGCGCGATCGCGCTCCTCGCCGACCGGCGCTACGCGGGAACGCTGCCCCTCTTCGGAGGGGTCGAAGGGGTGCGCTGGCGCCGGGTGGTGCGGCCGGGCGACGAGCTGCGGCTCGAGGTCTCCATGGAGCGGCTCAGCGGCCGCGGCGGCTGGGGCGCGGGCCGGGGCAGCGTCGGTGGCGAGGAGGCCGTGCGGGCCCGGCTGTTCTTCGTGCTCGCACCGCGCTGATTCGCGCCGCCGCCGGGAGCGCTCGGGCTACGCCGCCCCGGTGGAGGGCTCGGATTCGCTCTCCGGCCCGTCCAGACTGGACAGCGCGCTGAACTGCGCGGTGTCGAACGGTGACGGCCCGGGGCCGTGGTCGGTGGGCCCCACCACCCGCATCTCGCCCGTCTCCTCGGGCAGGCCGAGCAGCAGCCGGACCTGGGTCTCGATCGGCATCTTGCTCTCGGCCCGGACGCGGCGCGACGGACCGATCACGATTACGGCCAGCAGCACCAACGCGGCGCATACAACCCCGACGCCCAAACCGATCTCCACTCGCTACCTCGGCGTGACAGCGTAGTGGCGCAGATTGCGCGAACCGCGGCAATACGTGCCGGCACGGAGGTGAATGTTCGGCGTCTCGCGTGCGTCGCGGTGTCTCGTAGTCTCCCCCGTGCGCCCGAGTGGTGGAATGGCAGACACGGCGGACTCAAAATCCGCTGCCCGCAAGGGCGTGTGGGTTCGACTCCCACCTCGGGCACACATCGGGCGCCCCGGGTCAGTGCCGGAGCAGCACGTAGGCCGCGAGCCCGATGCCGCTCGTGAAGAAGGCGAACATGAACGCCTGCACCATCGCGTATGCGCACCGGTACAGCGGGCCCGGGTCGCCGACCGCGGCGGCCGCCCGGGCCGCGGCGTCCACCGCGGCGCGCCGGCGGGCAGCCTCCTCGAGCTCGACCGGGCGCCGGGCATCGGGGCGCACGCGCGCCTGCGGCTCGCGCACGGCGCGGCCGGCGGCCATGTCGACCCACGTCGGCGCAGGTGGCTCGGCGGGCTCGGGCTCGGCGGGCAGGGGCTCGGCGATCGGCGGCACGCTCGTCACCGCCCGCAGCGGCGGCGCTTCCCGCCGGGAGATCGGCATGGCGTCGCCCAGCTCCGGTGGGGCCGGAGCCACGAACACAGCCGTTGGGTTCGGCTCGGTGTGCAGCGGGTTGCCTGCGGTCATGTCGATGTCGCGTACGAGGTCGAGCTCTCGGGCGACCCGCATCCAGCGGGTCACGGCGAGAACCTCTTCGGCATAATGGCTCCCTTTCCTTACCCACCGCGGAACCCCCACCACCGTACGTGGTTCGGGGCGGCGCGACACTGCGAATCGTGAACCCGCTCGGCGTCGATCTGACCGACCTCGACCTCTTCGCCGGTGGCTTCCCCACGAGGTGTTCGTGCGCCACCGGCGGCTGGCGCCCGTGTTCCGGCACGAGCCCACTGCTCACACGCCCGACGGCGAGGCCTTCTGGTCGGTCGCCACGTACGCCGAGACGCAACAGATCCAGGTCGACGCGGCCACCTACTCGTCCGAACGCGGCGGCACCCGCACCGGCGGCGGCACGCTCCTCCAGGATCTCGACGTCGCGGGCCTCGTGCTCAACATGATGGACGACCCGCGCCACAACCGCATCCGCCGGCTGGTGTCGAGCGGGCTCACACCGCGCACGGTCCGCCGCATCGAGGTCGAGCTGCGCCGCCGCACGCGCGCGCTGCTCGACCCGATCGGCGACGGTGCCACCGTCGACTTCCTCGTCGAGGTCGCGGCCGAGCTTCCGATGCAGGCGATCTGCATCCTGCTCGGCGTCCCCGAGGCCGACCGCCATCGCCTGTGGGCCGCGGTCGATCCCGGTTTCGACATCCGCACCGGCGACGCCGGCTTCGCCGCCTCCGCCGCCTCCGATCCGTCGGGCGCGCCGCGCGACATGCTCGAGTACGGATCGCGGCTCATCGACGAGAAGCGCACGTGCCCGGCCGACGACATGCTCTCGGTCGTCGTCCACGCCACGCTCGACGACGAGGACCCTCCGCGCCTCGACGACCTGGAGCTGTACAGCTTCTTCTCGCTGCTCTTCGCGGCGGGCTCGGAGACCACCCGTAACGCGATCGCGGGCGGGTTGCTGGCGTTGATCGAACGGCCCGACCAACTCGCGCTGCCTGGCCGCGCGGCATGACCTGCTCCCGGTGGCGATCGAGGAGATGCTGCGATGGACCGCGCCCTCGCCCTCGAAGCGCCGCACGGCGACACGCGACACGGAACTGGGCGGCCATCGCATCCGGGCCGGCGACAAGGTGCTGTTCTGGGAAGCGTCGGCGAACCGCGACGAGGCGGTCTTCGCACGTCCGATGGAGTTCGACGTGGCGCGCGATCCGAACCCGCACCTCACGTTCGGGCGCGGTGTGCACTATTGCCTGGGGGCCGGCCTGGCGCGCCTCGAGATGCGAGTGATGTTCGAGGAGCTGTTCACCCGCTTCGGTGCGTTCGAGCTCGCCGCACCCGTGGAGTGGACGCGCAGCAACCGCCATACCGGGATCCGTCACATGCTGCTGCGGCTTCACGACGGCCCGCTGGGTACGGTGGCTCCGTGACGATCGCGCTGCCCGCAACGCTCTCGGAGGCGCTCGACCGCTTCGGCGCCGCTGCGTTCTTGGTCTCGGTCACCGCGGAGTGCCGGCCGCACCTCGCGCCGGTGGAGGTGGAGTCGCGCAACGGCGGTGCGGAGCTGGCGATCGCGGTGCTGCAGGGCTCGCGCAGCGCGCGGAATGCCGCGGCGAACCCGATCGTGTGCCTGCACTGGCCGCCGGTCGCGACGAGCGACGGCTACAGCCTCATCGTGGACGGCGACACCACGAGCGACACCCGGGCGCACGACACGTTGCTGCTCGTTCGGCCGGTGAAGGCGGTGCTGCACCGGGCCGGCGCGCCCGAGCCCGGCACCACCGCGTGCGGCCACGACTGCGTCGGCCTCACGCTGCACGACGACCGCCGTCACGACTGACCCGCGGCCAGCGCCGCCCTTGGGGAGGACCGGCCCGGCACGGCGGCGCGCCGGCGACGGGTCGGACGTGTGGGCCACGGCGCGCTGACCGGGGACGATCCGTGCCGACTTGTCGACGCTCCGTGGCGCTCATAGCTTGCGCGGCTTCGGGCGGGGCCAAGCGGGAGTGCGGCGCCGCCCACCAGCCAGCAACACCAGCCAGCAACACCAGCCAGCAACACCAGCCAGCAACACCAGCCAGCAACACCAGCCAGCAACACCAGCCAGCAACACCAGCCAGCAACACCAGCCAGCAACACCAGCCACCACGACAAGCAGGCCCGCGCACCGCCACGGTGAGCGCCGGGCCGACCATGGGATGAGGTCAGCCGATGCGCTGCACACTGTTCGTCGCCGCGCGCCGCGCGGCGTTCCTCGGCGCGCTGGCCGGTGCCGTCGTGTCGTCGGCGGCGCCGCTCGCGGCCTCGGCCGCGGTGTCGAAGCCGCATGTCCCGGTGGTGTTCACGGTCAACTCGACGACCGATCGCCCCGACACCAAGGTCAACGGGGTCTGCCTCACGTCCACGGCCAGAGAGTGCACGCTGCGCGCCGCGATCCAGGAGGCGAACGCCGCGAGCGGTCCGGTCACGATCGCGTTCGCGATCGCCGGCACCGGTGTGCACAAGATCGCGCCGGCGAATGCGCTCCCTGCCGTCACGAACGCCAGGGGCGGGGTCACGATCGACGGCTTCACGCAGCTCGGTTCGCGGCCGAACACGAACGCGCTCGCCGACAACGCCGTCTACCGCATCGAGCTCGTCGGCCACGGGCCCGCGAGCTTCGACGGTCTCGTCCTCCAGAGCGCAGCCAATGTGGTCCGCGGTCTCGACATGCACGGATTCCGGCACACCATCTACATGAACGTGGCCGCGTCGGCGTCGAACGTGATCGTCGGCAACATGATCGGGCTCACGCCCACCGGCGCCTACGACCCCAACTACAAGCTCGTCGAGGGCTCGTCGTGCATCATCATGCAGGGCGGCGCACACGGCAACGTGATCGGTCGCCCGAACCTCGCCGACCGGAACGTGATCGGTGGCTGCGCGCACCAAGGCATCGCCACGTACCAGTGGCCCACCACTCGGAACGTGATCCAGAACAACATCATCGGTCTCGACCCCACCGGCACCCAGCAGCGGGCCAACAAGGCGAACGGGGTCGACGTCAACAGCGGCACCACCTACACCGTCATCGGCGGCACCGGCCAGTACCAGCGCAACGTGTCGTCGGGCAACGTCGAGGAGGGGATCGAGATCTCGCACATCCCGTCGACGTCACACAACTTCGTGATCGGCAACTACATCGGCACGAACCTCGCCGCCACGGCCGCGCCCGCATACGCGCGCAACAAGGGTTTCGGCGTGAACCTCGAGGGGCGCGGCACGTGTAACAACCAAGCCTGTCCGTCCGACGCGCACGACAACGTCGTGGCCAACAACGTGATCGTGAACAGCGGCATCGGCGGGATCATGATCAACAAAGGCCAGAACCACGACACGGTGAGCAACAACCTGATCGGTGTCCTACCCAACGGGGTGAAGGCGCCGAACAACTTCTACGGCATCCGCGTCGAGGCCGGGGCGTACAGCAACACGATCGGCCCGGGCAACGTCATCGCGTACAACGGTGCCGGCATCCAGCTGCAGGCCACGGGCACCCAGCCGGTCGACCGGACGCCGACGCCGACGATCTACAACAGGTTCACGCACAACTCGATCTTCGCGAACGGTGCGGCGATGGGTATCGACCTTTGGCCGTACAACGCGCTCGACACGAAGAGCGATCCGAATGTGAACGAAGGAGTCCTCGCGCCGAAGCTCAGCAAACCGGCGCGCACGTCGGTCACGGTGACCACGTGCGCGAACTGCACGGTCGAGCTGTTCGTGTCGTCGCGGCCGGCGGGCCAGCAGTCGCAGGGCAAGACCTTCCTCACCAGCGGGAAGGCGAACGCCGCGGGCACGCTCGTGCTCGCCGTGCCCGCCGCGGGGGCCAAGAAGGTGGTCACGGCCGACGCGACGACGCCGAAGCTCTCGACGAGCGAGTTCTCGCTCGGCATCGCGATCCCGTAGGCCGCGACATCCCGTACGCTGCCGGACATCCTCCCAGGGGCACGGTGATGGCCACGAGCGCACGACGGATACGGACAGGTTGTGCCGGGCTGTCGCTCGCCGTCGCCCTCGCCTGCGCGGGCGGCGGCCTGCCGGCCGGCGCAGCCGCGCCGGCCGCCGCGCAGGCCGTCACGCAGGCCGTCACGCCGGCTGTCACGCCGGCTGTCACGCGGGCCGCCACGCAGGCTGTCGTGATGGCCGGCGCGCAGGTCGACGTGCCGGCGCGTGCGATTCCCGTTGTCGCCGACTTCAACGGTGACGGCCGCGCCGACATCCTCTGGTACGGACCCGCGGGCGGCTTCGATCAGCTGATGCTCGCAGGGTCGGGCCGCAGCTTCACCCGGGTCGCGATCCGCATCGGCGGGGTGTACGAGCCGCTCGAGGGCGACTTCAACGGCGACCACCGCGCCGACATCCTCTGGTACGGACCGGGCGGGCTGGCTGACTATCTCTGGCTCGGACGCGGCAACGGCACGTTCGCGTCGCACTCGCTCACGGTGAACGGCATCTACCAGCCCGTCGTCGGCGACTTCAACGGCGACCACCGCGACGACGTGCTCTGGTACGTGTCCGGTGCGGGGGCCGACTACGTGGCGTACGGCGTGTGGTCGGGCACGTTCTCGGCGCACCACGTGAACATCAGCGGGGCGTACCCGTTCGTCACGGGTGGCGACTTCAACGGCGACGGCCGCACCGACCTCCTCTTCTGGTCTGCTCACGCGACGCGCCATCCGGTGTGGCTCGGTCGCGCGACGCCCGGGTTCGGCTCGACCACCTTCCGGTCATCCGGTGCCGGCGCGTACCCGATGGTGATGAACGTCGACGGCGACGGCAAGTCCGACATCCTCTGGTACGGACCGGGCTCGGTCGCCGACGCGCTGGTCGAGAGCAGCCACGGGTTCGACCACCTGATCGCCGAGTCGATCCACGGCGACTACCAGCCGCTGTGGGGCAACTTCGACGGCGACGGGCATCGCTACACCGACGTGCTGTGGTGGGCCCGCGCCGCGGGCGGCGTGGACGCGTTCTGGAAGGGGCTCGGCGGCTCGTTCCATGACGCGACCTACGTGAAGCCGCCCGACTGGTCGTCGCACTACCCGGCCTTCGGCGACTTCGACGGCGACGGCGGGCTCGACATCGTCTTCTACGACAGCAGCGGCCGCGACACCTGGGTGGACTACGACGCCTGACCGGGTCGCGCGTGGCCGGCAACGACGGTCGGGTGCATCCGTTGCACACCGTTGAACCCCCGTGCCCGCAGGCCGGATGCCACCTAGACTTGCACGCGTGCCACGCTCGGCGTTGGAGCGCCGACTCATCGACACCAGCGACCGCTTGAAGCGTCTGCGCGCCGATCTCGCCGTGGCGCGAGAGCAGGTCGCGTTCCTCGACGCCGAGGCCGACGACGCGCGGTTGCGGGCCCTCGTGTCGGAGACCCCGATCACCGACGCCGAGGCCCGCGAGGCGCGCCGCCACGCCGATGCCCAACGCCAGCAGCTCGAGCAGCTGGCGAGTTCGATCGCGGAGCTGCAACAGGAGCAAGATGCGTTGCTCGACCGCATGACGGCCGAGCTGTCATGATCGTCGATCCGCCGATTCCCAGCCCCATCGGCACCGACCCGGAAGGGCCGCCCCACTTGAGCACCGCCCGTGTTGTCATCGCCGAGGACGAGGCGATCATCCGACTCGACCTCAAAGAGATCCTCGAAGAGGAGGGCTACGTCGTCGTCGGCGACACCGGGCGCGGCGACACCGCGATCGAGATGACGCGCGAGCACCGGCCCGACCTCGTGATCCTCGACATCAAGATGCCCGGAATGGACGGGCTCGAGGCGGCCAAGACGATCGCCGACGAACGCCTCGCCGCGGTGCTCATCCTCACCGCGTTCAGCCAGCACGACCTCGTCGAGCAAGCCCGCGACGCGGGCGCGCTCGCGTACCTGGTGAAGCCGTTCCAGAAGTCCGACCTCATCCCCGCGATCGAGATGGCGCTCGCCCGCCACGAGCAGATGCTGTCGCTCGAGCGCGAGAACGCCGACCTCGCCGCACGGCTCGAGGCCCGCAAGCTCATCGACCGGGCGAAGGGCCGGCTCATGGACGAGCACGGCATGACCGAAGCCGCGTCGTGGCGCTTTCTCCAGACCACCGCGATGCGCACGCGCCGCACGATCGCCGACGTCGCCGCCGACGTGATCGCGCAGAAGCTCGTGCCCGAGACACCTTGAAACTGCTGCTGCTCGACGGTCACTCCCTCGCGTACCGCGCGTTCTTCGCCCTGCCCACCGATCTCGTCACGAGCTCGGGCACGGTCACGAACGCCGCCTACGGATTCACGTCGATGCTCGCCAAGGTCGTCGCCGACGAGAAGCCCGACGCCCTCGCGGTCGCGTTCGACGCGCCGGGCGGCTCCACGGAGCGCTACGCCCTCGACCCCGAGTACAAGGCCGGTCGCAGCGCGGCACCCGATCTGTTCCGCGCGCAGCTCCCGCTGATCGACGAGGTGATCGACGCGCTGCAGGTCCGGCGCCTGTCGGTCCCGAGCGTCGAGGCCGACGACGTGATCGCCACCCTGGCCACGCTCGCCGCCGACAACGGTGTCGACGTCGTGATCGTCACCGGCGACCGCGACGCGTTCCAGCTCGTGCGCGACCCTCATATCAAGGTCCTCTACAACAAGCGGGGGGTGTCCGACTACGCGCGCTACGACGAGGCGGGGATCGTGGAGCGCACCGGCGGCGTCACGCCGCGGCAATACATCGACTACGCCGCGCTCCGGGGCGACACCTCCGACAACCTGCCCGGCGTGCCGGGCATCGGCGAGAAGACGGCGGCGAAGCTCATCACAGCGTACGACGACCTCGAAGGCATCTACGAGCATCTCGAGGCGCTGCCGCCCAAGCAGCGCGAGAACCTCGCCGCGGCGCGCGAGCGCGTGTTCACGAATCGCACGATGACCACGTTGCGCACCGACGTCGAATGCGACGTCACCCTCGACGAGCTCCAGCTGCGACCGTTCGATCGCGAGGCGGTCCGCGTGCTGTTCAACCAGCTCGAGTTCCGCACGGTGCTGCCGCGGGTGCTCGACGCCTTCGGCCAGACGGCCGAAGCGCCCGAGGCGACGTCGCTCGAGGTCGAGGTCACCGTGGCGCGCGACGCCGCGGCCGCCGCCGCGGTGCTTGCCGTGGCGGCCGGGCACGACGGCCCCGTCGCCGTCGAACCGAGCTGGGCCGATGCGGCGCGGCACGTGCTGCGCGGCATCGCGCTCTCGTGGACGTCGGAGCCGCCCGGCGCGCCGGTAGGCGCGAGCGGGGATCGAGCCGAAGCGCACTACGTGGCGGCCGACCTCCTCGGCGAGATCGAGGTGGCCGCAGAGCTCGAACGGATCGTCGGCGGCCCCGCGAAGCTCGTCGTGCACCGGGCGAAGGAGCTCATGCACGGCCTCGGCGGCATCGTGTTGCCGCTCGCACACGACACCGCGCTGATGGCGTATCTCCTCGATCCGGGTGAGGGCAAGTACGTGCTCGCCGATCTCGCCCTGCGCTACCTCGGGATCGAGCTGCGGTCACCCGACGCGGAGGAAGGTCGACTCGACTTCGGCGGTGGCGAGGTGCCCGAAGAGAGCGGTCGCAACGCCGCCGCGGTCCTGCAGCTCGCGGGCACGCTCGAGGCCGCGCTCGCGGCGCGGCGAGCTCGCCGACCTGTACGAGCGCTTCGAGCTGCCGCTCGTGCCGGTGCTGATGACGATGGAGCGCGCCGGCGTGCGCATCGACGTCGCCTTCCTCGCCGAGCTGGCCAAGGACCTCAACGGTCAGGCCCGCCGGCACGAGGCGCAGATCCATGCGTACGCCGGCGAGCCGTTCGCGGTGAACTCGGTGCCGCAGATGCGCACGGTGCTGTTCGAGAAGCTCGGGCTCACGCCGGTGAAGAAGACCAAGACCGGCCCGTCCACCGACGCCGACTCGCTGCAGAAGATGGTCGACACCCACCCGATCATCGAGGAGATCCTGCGCTACCGCGAGGTCGAGAAGCTGCGCGGCACCTACGCCGACGCGCTCCCGCCGCTCGTGGCCGCCGACGGCCGTATCCACGCCACGTTCAACCAGCTCGTCGCGTCGACGGGCCGGATCTCGTCGGAGAACCCGAACCTGCAGAACATTCCCGTGCGCTCCGCGTCGGGCCGCGAGATGCGCCGGGCGTTCATCGCCGACGACGGCTGCGTGCTGCTCACGGCCGACTACAGCCAGATCGAGCTCCGTGTGCTCGCCCACGTCGCCGAGGACCCCGGTCTGATCGACGCGTTCGAACGGGGCGTCGACGTGCACACCGTCACGGCATCGAAGGTCTTCGGCGTGGCCGAGACCGACGTCGACGAGTTCCAGCGCCGCTTCGCGAAGGTCGTGAACTACGGCCTCGCGTACGGCATGGAGGCCTACGGCCTGGGCCAGCGCCTCGACATCCCCACCGACCAGGCTCGCGAGATCCTCGACAACTACTTCGCCGGCTTCCCCCGCGTGGCCGACTACATGCGCCGCACCGTGGCCGAGGCGAAGGCACGCGGCTACACCGCCACGATGTTCGGGCGGCGCCGCCAGCTGCCGGAGCTGTCGAGCGACAACTTCCGGATCCGCCAGATGGGGGAGCGGATGGCGCAGAACGCGCCGGTGCAGGGTGCCGCGGCCGACATCTTCAAGCTGGCGATGATCGACTGCGACCGGCTGCTGCGCGAGGGCGCGCTCCGCACGCGGATGATCCTCACCGTGCACGACGAGCTCGTGTTCGACGTGGTGAAGGACGAGCTCGACGAGGTGTCGCAGCGGGTGAAGGAGACGATGGAGTCGGTGTGCGAGCTGCGCGTGCCGCTCGTGGTGGACCTCGGCTCCGGCGCCACCTGGGCCGACTGCAAGTGACGCCCGCCCGCAGCCATCATGCGTCGTTTGGGTACCATATAGCGGTCCCAAACGACGCATGTGGGGGTGGGCTGTGGTTCAACGCGCTGGCGGACTACCTCGGGCCCGCATACCTGCGTAACGCGTTCACCAAGGGCACCGAGCAGGAGGTGGGCTTCCTCGTCGAGCAGCTCGGCCTCGAGCCGGGGATGCACGTCCTCGACGTCGGTTGCGGTCCCGGGCGCCACAGTCTGGCGCTGGCCCGCCGCGGGATCGTCTGCCACGGCATCGACGCATCACCCGGGTTCGTCGGGCTCGCACGCGACGCGGCCGCGGCCGAGGAGCTGCCCGCGACCTTCACCGTCGGCGACGTGCGCGAGCTCGACGAGCGGGACCGTTACGACGCCTTGATCTGCCTCTGCCAGGGAGGCTTCGGCCTGCTCCGCGGCGAGGAGGACGCCGCGCTGCTCGCCCGGTTCGCGCGGGCGCTCGTGCCGGGGCGGGGGAGGGCGGCGATCACCGCGTTCCATGCCGGTTTCGTGATCCGCCACCTCGAGCCCGGCGAGACGTTCGACGCCGTCACCGGCGTGCTGCACGAGACGGCCGCCCTGCGCGACGACACGGGTCGCGAGGCGCCGTACGACCTCTGGACCACATGCTTCACCGCGCGGGAGCTCGGGCTGCTGGCCGCGGCCGCGGGACTGCGCTGTGACGCGATCGCCGGCGTGCGGCCCGGCGCGTACGGGACGCGCCGCGCGACGCTCGACGACCCGGAGCTGCTGCTCCTGGCCAGCCGCGACTGAAGCGGATAACCTCCCGCGGTTCGCCCCAGCCGGGGGCGACCGCTCGGCGCGCTCGCGCCGCCGTCCCATCCATCGCACAGATCAGGTCCCAATTGTCCCCCGACGAGCCCACACTGCACGACACCGCCCTCGCGTCCGCCGACGCGGCGGACACCGCCACTGCTACCGCCACCGCGACTGCGACCGCGCCCCCCGAGAACGACGCGGCCGTGGACGCGGAAGCGGACGAGTCATTCGAGAGCATGACCCAGATCACCGAGAACGATCTCGGTGGCATGTCGCTCGAGGAGGCGATCGACAAGACGCTCGTCGACTTCGACGACGGCGACATCGTGCGCGGCAAGGTCGTGAAGATCGACAACGACGAGGTGCTGCTCGACATCGGCTACAAGTCCGAGGGCGTCATCCCGAGCAAGGAGCTCTCGATCCGCAACGACGTCGACCCCCACGAGGTGGTCACGCTCGATGACGAGATCGAGGCCCTCGTGCTGGCCAAGGAGGACAAGGACGGCCGCCTGCTCCTCTCGAAGAAGCGTGCACAGTACGAGCGCGCGTGGGGTTCGATCGAGAAGATCAAGGAGGAGGAAGGCGTCGTCGAAGGGCCGGTCATCGAGGTCGTCAAGGGCGGCCTGATCATCGACATCGGCCTGCGCGGTTTCCTGCCCGCCTCGCTCGTCGACCTGCGCCGGGTGCGCGACCTCGCGCCGTACGTCGGTCGCACACTCGAGTGCAAGATCATCGAGCTCGACAAGAACCGCAACAACGTCGTGCTGTCACGGCGCGCGTACCTCGAAGAGACCCAGCGCGACCAGCGAGACCGTTTCCTCTCCGACCTCAAGCCCGGCGAGGTACGCCAGGGCGTCGTGAGCTCGGTCGTCAACTTCGGGGCCTTCGTCGACCTCGGCGGTATGGACGGCCTCGTCCACGTGTCCGAGCTGTCGTGGAAGCATGTCGACCATCCGAGCTCGGTCGTGCAGGTGGGTGACGAGGTCACCGTGCAGGTGCTTGACGTCGACCTGTCGCGCGAGCGGATCTCCTTGTCACTGAAGGCCACCCAGCAGGATCCGTGGCAGGAGTTCGCCAACAGCCACGCGGTCGGGGAGTTGGTGTACGGCCGGGTCACCAAGCTCGTGCCGTTCGGCGCGTTCGTGCAGGTCGCCGAGGGCATCGAGGGCCTGGTGCACATCTCCGAGATGGCGGTGCACCACGTCGAGGCACCCGAACAGGTCGTGCAGCCCGGTGAGGAGCTCTGGGTGAAGATCATCGACGTCGACCTCGACCGGCGCCGCATCTCGCTCTCGATCAAGCAGGCCGCCGAAGGTGGCACCGTCTCCGCCGAGTACCGCGAGGTCTACGGCGAGGAGAACTTCGACGAGCACGGCAACTACATCGGGCCGGAGATCCACAACGAAGTGCCCGAGAGCAGTGTGGTCACCGGCGGCGTTGAGGGTGCCGAGGCCGCCGCCGAAGGCAGTGCCGCGACCGAGAGCACTGACGCGACCGCGAGCACTGACGCGACCGCGAGCACTGACGCGACCGCGAGCACTGACGCGACCGGGGGCGATGACGCGGTGGAGGGCACCGAGCCCGCCGCCGAACCCGCACCCGAAGGCTGAGCCAGGCCGATCCCGACGTCCCCTGTCGGGCTCGGGCCGCGGGCCCGTCACATCGACGGTACGTAGCCGCACGTCTGTGACCGAACGCGGTCTGCGTTCAGGTCAATAGGTCGCGCGGCCGAATCTCTACGCGGACGAGTTGCCGGACGGCGCCGAAAATCGGCGTCGCGGGCCTCACGCCACCGATGCACGTGACGATCGGAAGCAGAGAACCTGTCGAGCCGCGTGTGCGGTGGATGAGGGGAATGACCACGTGCGCAACTGGCGAGTGCTGACTGCGGCCGTCGCGGCGGTAGCCGCCGTCCTGGCCGCGGTAGGGGTGTACTTCTACCTGCACAAGGCCGACCAGCGGGCCCAGAGCAAGGTTGCGCAGGTGTCGGTGCTGGTCGCGTCGCAGCCGATCCCGGCCGGCACCACCGGGGCCACCGCGGAGCAGAAGGGCTGGTTGTCGCTGAAGGAGGTCGCGAAGAAGGACGTGCCGCCGGGAACGCTGACGTCGACATCCGGCCTTGAGCGCCTCGTCGCTGCGTATGCCATCGACAACGGCGGCTACATCACTCCTTCGTCGTTCGTGGCCGGGTCGCAGGTGGGTGACCTCTCGGGAACGCTCGACAAGGGAATGGAGGCGATCTCCATCTCGGTCGACGACCAGCACGGCGTGGCCGGCTTCGTGGCGCCCGGCGACCGGATCAGCGTGATCGTGAGCGTGCGCGACGCCGACAAGACCGTGACCGCGTACCTCGTTCCGGGGTTGAAGGTGCTCGGCGTCGGTTCGACCACTGCCGTGTCGGCCCAGGCGTCGTCAGCGGTTCCCGCCGGTACGAACACCAACGACACCACCGCGACCACGCAGCCGGCCAACAACAGCAACAAGGGTCTGATCACCGTCGAGGTCACGCCGCGCCAGGCCGCGCAGATTGCCCACGCCTACGCCTTCAACGGCACCCTCTACGTCACCCTCGACCCGGCGCACTTCAACCCGAAGACGTTCAAGCCCCCGACCGACATCGTGGACGTGGCCAACCTCTTCGACCAGCCGCTGAGTGCGGTCGCACAGTCCGGCACCACGACCACCAACTCAGGCAAGTAGCCGCCACATGGAGAACCAGGGCCAGAGCATCAGTAGCGCGCGGGCGAACCGCTACCGGGTCGCAGCCGTCGACGGCGATCACCGCATCCGGACGAAGCTCGCGATCGAGCTCGCCGGGGTGGGAGCGACGCCGTACGACACGTTGGACGCGGCGCTCGAGACGTTCGGGCCCGACGAGGCCGCCGTCGTGGTGCTCGGTCCTACCGAGGCGAGCGACATCGGTCTCGCCGCGGTGCAGCAGCTGTCCCGCGAGCACCCGGCGTGTGGCGTGATCCTGCTGGTCGAGGAGCTCTCGATGGAGATCCTGCAGCGCGCGCTGCGGTCGGGTGTGCGCGACGTCGCCGCGATCGACGCGGGCGAGGCCGCGCTGCGCCAGGCCGTCGAACGCGTCGGCGACGTGGTGAGCGCGCTCACCGGGCACGCCGGCCAGCCGGCCGCCGGTACGGGCGCCCTGGGCCGGGTGATCGTCGCCTTCTCCACCAAGGGCGGCGTCGGTAAGAGCATGATGGCGACGAACCTCGCGGCGGGGCTCGCGATGCGCAATCGCAGCACCGTGATCGTCGACTGCGACCTCCAGTTCGGTGACGACGCGGTGCTCCTCGGCATCCCGCCGTTGCACACCACCGCCGACGCGGCGGGCGCGATCGAGCACGCCGACGTCGAGATGATGGCCGGGCTGCTCGCAGTGCACCAGCCGACGCAGCTGCGGGTGCTCCCCGCACCGATCGAGCCGTCGGCGGCCGACACGATCACGGCCGAGACGATGCTCAAGATCGTCGCGATGCTGCAGACCATGTTCGAGTTCGTCATCATCGACATGCCGCCGCACTTCGACGATGTCGTGCTCGCGCTCATCGAGCACGCCGACGATGTGCTGCTCGTCGCGAGCATGGACATCCCGAGCGTCAAGAACCTGAAGGTCGGCTTGCAGACGCTCGACCTGCTCTCGCTCGCCGGCAACAAGCTGAAGCTCGTCCTGAACCGCGCCAACGCGCGGGTCAACCTCGAGATCGGCGACGTCGAGCGGGCCGTCGGTCTGCCCGTGTCGTTCCGCATCCCGTCGGACATCGCTGTGCCGCAGGCGGTGAACCGCGGGACGCCGGTGATCCTCGACCGCCCGAAGTCGCAGGCGGCGATGGCGCTGGCCGAGGTGGCCGACTACTTCGTGCGCAACGCCGACGCCGAGCGGGCGGACGAGGTGCAGGACACGCCCCGACGCCGCTGGCGAACCTAGGAGCCCTTGATGTCGCAGTTCACGAAGTGGCAGGACTTCCAGAAGCCGGCATCGGCGCAGCGCGCGACCCAGGTGGACGAGCTGCGCCAGCGCATCCACAGCAAGGTCATCGAGGTGCTCGGGCCGCTGCTCGAGGAACGTCGCATGTCGGAGCGCGACCTGCGACGTGTGGTCGCCGACACGATTCACAGCGCGTTGAGCGAGGAAGCGCTCGTGCTCTCGGGCACCGAACGCGCCGAGCTGGTGCGGGAGATCACCGACGACTCGCTCGGGTACGGCCCGATCGACCGGTTCATCAAGGACCCGACCGTCACCGAAGTGATGTGCAACGGTCCGCACGACGTATTCATCGAGCGTGAGGGCCGGATCGAGCGCACCAGCGTGCGCTTCGCCGACGACGCGCACCTGCGGCGGATCATCGAGCGCATCGTGAGCGAGGTGGGCCGGCGGGTCGACGAGTCGACGCCGCTCGTCGACGCGCGCCTCCTCGACGGCTCCCGCGTGAACGCGGTGGTGCACCCCGTCGCGATCGGCGGCCCGTTCCTCACCATCCGGAAGTTCTCGAAGGTGCCGTTCCAGGTGGGCGACCTGATCAACTTCGGCACCTGCACGCCGGCCGTCGCGCACTTCCTCGACGCCTGCGTGCGCGGCCGGCTGAACGTCCTCGTGAGCGGTGGTACCGGCTCCGGGAAGACGACGTTGCTCAACGTCCTGTCGTCGTTCGTGCCGCCCGGGGAGCGCGTGATCACGATCGAGGACGCGAAGGAGCTCCGACTCCAGCAGGATCACGTGCTGTCGATGGAGGCCCGCCCGCCGAACATCGAGGGTGTGGGCGCGATCGGTATCCGCGATCTCGTGCGCAACGCGCTGCGCATGCGTCCCGATCGCATCATCGTCGGTGAGTGCCGTGGCGCCGAGGCACTCGACATGCTCCAGGCCATGAACACAGGCCACGACGGCTCACTCACCACCGCGCACTGCAACTCGCCGCGCGACGCGCTGTCCCGGCTCGAGACGATGGTGATGATGGCCGGCATGGAGATCCCGATCCGTGCGATCCGCGAGCAGGTCGCGTCGGCGCTCGACCTCATCGTGCACGTCAGCCGTTTTCGGGACGGCACACGCCGCATCACGCACGTGTCCGAGGTGCTCGGCATGGAGGCGGACACGATCATCCTCCAGGACATCTACCTGTTCGACTACGGCATGGGCATCGACCCTGACGGCCACTTCCTCGGCCACTTGAAGAGCACCGGCATCCGGCCGCGCTTCACCGAGCGGCTGGGCGACGTCGGCATCCGCCTGGAGCCGGAGCTGTTCACGCTCGAGCCGTTCGCCCGGCGCGGGGTGGGCGTGCGATGACGGTCCTCGCCGGGTTCATCGGCTCCGAAGCGAGCGCCGTCGCGATCGCCGCCGTCGCCGGGATCGCCGTCGCGGCGCTCGTCGTCGTGGTGTTCGTCGTGGTCTCTCGACACCAGGGCCGTATCGAGCGCCGCCTCGCCGGCTACGAGCGGGTCATGGCAACGCCCGGGAGTGACGGCATGGACCTCTCGGCGGACACGCGCATGGTCGCCACCGCGGTGGAGATGACGCGCGACCTCGCCGAGCGGGCTGGTGTGCTCATGAAGGTGGAGCACGCCCTGGAGCAGGCCGACCTCCCGCTGCGTGCCCCCGAGGTGCTCTTCTACTCGACGGCGCTCACGATCGCGCTCGGCTTCGTGTCGTTGCTGCTCTTCGGCCCACTGACCGCGCTCGTCTTGGTCGTCGTCGCTGCGTTCCTGCCGATGGCGTACATCACCCGGCGCCGCAAGCGGCGCCTCAATCGTTTCGACCAGCAGCTCCCGGATTCGTTGAACCTGCTCGCCGGCTCGATGCGGGCGGGCTTCTCGTTCATGCAGGGCCTCGAAGCGGTGGGCAACGAGGCGGCTGACCCGATGGGCCGTGAGCTGCAGCGCGCCTTCTCCGAGTCGCGCGTCGGACGCGAGATCGACATGGCACTCGAGGAGTGCGCCGAGCGCATGGAGAACCGCGACCTCAACTGGGTGGTGCTCGCCCTGCGTATCCAGCGTGAGGTCGGGGGCAATCTCGCCGAGCTGCTCGACACCGTCGCTGCCACGATGACACAGCGAGAGCGGCTCCGCCGCGAGGTGAAGTCGCTCACCGCCGAGGGCCGCTTCTCGGCGGTGGTGCTGAGCATCATGCCGTTCTTCTTCCTCGCCGCGTTCCAAGTGCTGCAGCCCGACTACGTGCCGCAGCTGTTCCACGACCCGCTCGGCCTGATGGCACTGGTCGGGTCGGGCGTCGGCGTGGTCGTCGGTTGGTTCTGGCTGCGCAAGATCGTGAACGTCGAGGTATAGCTGTGGCAATCCTCATCGCAGCCGGGTTCGGCCTGGCCATCGCGCTCGCCAGTGTGACCGTGCTTGGCGTCGTGGCCGAGCGGGCCGAGACCCGGCGGTCGTTGCGCGCGCTCGAGGGCTACCAGATCGCGGTGCAGCGCGACCAGGAGATGCTCGCGACGTTCGGTGAGCGCGTCGCGTCGCCCGTCGGCGCCGCGCTGCGCAAGCTCGTCGAACGGTTCACGCCGACCGGCTACCGGGCGAAGCTCGAGCGCAAGGCAATGCAGGCGGGCAACCCGCCCGGCTTCGAGGTCGACCGTCTGATCATGCTGAAGGCGGTCGGCGCGGCCGGCGTGATCGTCTGGTACCCGCTGATCTTCATGTTCCTCAAGCTGCACGGGCTCATGTCGCTGCTGATGTTCGGCGCGCTGTCGGCCGGCTCGTTCATGCTCCCGGACATCCAGCTCGACCGCAAGGTGCAGGAGCGCAAGACCGCGATCGCTCGTCAGCTCCCCGATCTGCTCGACCTGCTGGTGATCTCGGTCGAGGCCGGCTTGGCGTTCGAGCAGGCACTGGAGCGCACCGCGAACGCCGTACCGGGTTACCTGTCCGAGGAGTTCCGCCGCATGCTGCAGGAGAGCAGGCTCGGCTCCGGTCGCGCCGAGGCGCTGCGCGCCCTCGACGAGCGCTGCGATGTTCCCGAGCTCCGCTCGTTCGTGATGGCGCTGCTCCAGGCCGACACGTTCGGCGTGTCGATCGGCAAGATCCTGCGCGCGCAGGCCGAGGAGATGCGCGTGCGGCGCCGGCTCGACGCGCAGGAGCGCGCACAGAAGGCACCGGTGAAAATGCTGTTCCCGCTCGTGCTCTGCATCTTCCCGTCGGTGTTCGTGATCGTGCTGGGACCCGCGCTCATCACCATCACGAAGTCGCTGTAGGGGCCCGATCGGACCCATCGCGATGACCGTGCTCGACGTCGACCCACGCGAGCCGGCTCCGGTTGGTGGCGACGGCGCGGGCGTCGACGGCACGGCCAGCGACGGCGCGCCCGAGCGCGGTGCCACGCGCGGCGTGACGCTCGCGGCCGCGTTCACCGCGGCGTTCGCGGTCGGCGGCTGGAAGATCGGTCTGCAGCGGCTCCACGACAATTCGTTCCTCGTGCACCTCGCGACCGGTCGCTGGATCCTCGATCACGGGGTCCCGCGCCACGACGTGTACTCGTTCACCGCGCCCGGCACCCGCTTCATCGCGCAGTCGTGGCTCGCCGAGCTCATCTACGGCTCGCTCGAGCGCACGGTCGGCGCGGCCGGCATCCGCCTGCTCATGGGCGTGTGCGCGAGCGTCGTGATGGCCGTGCTCTACCGCCTCGCCCTTCGTGGAAGCGGCGATCGCGTCCGCGCCGCGGGGATCACGTTGCCCGCGTTCGCCGTGGTCGCGGCCATGTGGTCGGAACGGCCGCTCGCATTCGGTCTCGTGGCGCTCGTGGCCCTCGTCGCGATGGTGGAGATGCCGTCGTCGTGGTGGGGCCGGCACGTGATGATCGCGCTGCCCGTCGTGATGTGGCTCTGGGAGAACGTGCACGGCTCGTACGCGCTCGGCTACCTCTACCTCGCGCTGCATCTCACCGGCCGTGCGCTCGACGGCGCGCCGCCTCGGCGTGGCAGTCAGGAGCGGACGCTCCTCGCCGCCGGCGCGATCTCGCTGCCCTTCCTCCTCGTGAACCCGTACGGGCCCTCGCTCGTGCTGTTCCCCGTCGAGCTGTTGCGGCGCGGCAACGTGCTCCGCGACGTCGTCGAATGGATGTCGCCCGACTTCCACGCGCCCGCCGGGATCGCGTTCGCCGCCTTCCTCACGGTCGCCGTCGCGGTGACGCTGCGCGGCGAGCAACGCCCCTCGCGCCGCGATGTGCTGGTGACGCTGCCGTTCGTGCTGCTCGGCCTCTGGGCCCTGCGCAACCTCGCGATTTCCGTGATCGTGATGCTGCCCGTGGTCGCCCGGGCCGCCCGCCCGGCCGCAGGCAGGCCCGGGCGGGGCGAGCGGGCCGACCGGCTCGCCGCATGGGTCGTGGCCGGCCTCGTGGGCCTCGCCGCGGCATTCGCGCTGCAGGCCGTCGCCGAGCCCGGCTACGACCTGCGCGGCTTCTCGGTCCAGGCGTACCGGGCGTTGCACGCCCATCTGCAGGCGGCGGGAGAGGCCACCGACGCACGCGTGCTGACCACCGACGCCAACGCCGGCTGGATGATCGCCGCGCACTTCCCGCAGCAGCACGTGTTCATGGACGACCGCTACGACATGTACCCGGTAGCGCTCATCGACGACTACGAGGTGATCGCGCAGGGCCGGCCCCAGTGGTCGACGCTGCTCGCCAAGTACAACGTCGACGCCGTCATCTGGCCCCGCACGCGGTCGCTCACCCAGCTGCTCGCCGAGGACCCGGCGTGGACGGAGCTGTACCACGACAAGGAGTGGGTGGTGTTCACCCGCCAGCCACTCACCTGTCACCGTTCGCGCTGTTGATCGCGCGAAGGAGCCCCGCCGGTTTGCCGGCGGGGCCCTCGAACGCGTGCCCTCGACGCTACGGCGTGATGAGCTGCGAGTTCGCCGAGCTGAACTTCGACGACACCGTGCCGCCGAGCGTCTTCACGGCAACGAGCACGATGATGGCGATGAAGGCGAGGAGGAGCAGGTACTCCACCAAGTTCGCCCCGCGCTCTGTGCGCTGCGCGAACTTCGCCTGGAGCCAAGTACGAAAGATCATGAGGTCCATGTCGCTGTGTCCTTCTTGTGAGCTGGGGGCTGCTTCGCACGGAGTATCGCCACGGAGGGTGATGCGGTCCATGGGCCATCGGACCCGTCTTTTGCGGCTTCCCGCCGGAGCCGGCTCTGGTGGCCAAGAGATGCATCGACGGGTGCCGGCACCCACCCAACCGACTGCACTCGGGAACCGCAAGAACGTGACCGCGGTCGCAGTGTCGAGTAGCGGTGTCGAGTCGCCCATTGCATGGTCGTCGCGCTCGGGCGGCTCGGACGGGAGGCGAATCCTTAGCGGAGGGCCGAGCACGGGAGCGCCCACGCGAGCGCAGCGAGCCCGTCGCGCTGCGAAGGCACGCCGCGCGCGAGCGGCGTCCGGCCGCCCGGCGCTCGTCTGGGCGGGCCGGTGCGAATGCGTGCTTCAGTCGAGCCGGACGATGCCGCTGCGCACCGCGCAGAGGACGGCCTGGGTTCGGTCGCGGGCGTCGAGCTTGGCGTAGATCGACGCCAGGTGGTTCTTCACCGTCTTGGCCGAGATGAACAGCTCGCGCGCGGCCTCGGTCGTGGAGCGGCCGTCGGCGATGAGCTGGAGGATCTCCTCCTCACGGGGCGTCAGTGGTGACGCCTCGGGGTGGCCGTTGCCGTTCGGCCCCGGGGCGCCGTCTCGGGCGAGCAGGCCGAGATGGGCGTGATGGCCGTTGGTGGTGGTGCCGGCGAGAGCCAGCGGCTCGAACTCGCGGGCGATCTGCGCCGCGACCTCCGCCGACATCGTCTCGCCGCGCGTGACGGCCCCGACGGTGGCCACGAGCTCGTGCATCGCCGAGTCCTTGGTGAGGAACGCCGAGGCGCCGGCGCGCAGCGCCTCGGCCTTGAGGGCGTCCTCGGCGTGCATCGTGAGCACCACGATGGCGACCTCGGGCCACTCCTTGTGGATGCGGCGGGTCGCCTCGACGCCGTCGAGCACCGGCATCGTCACATCGATCACGACCAGGTCGGGCCGGTGCTCGTCGACGCCGTGCAGCGCCTCCTCGCCGTCGCCGGCCTCGCACACGACGTCGTAACCGGCGTCCTCGAGGGCCCGGCGCAACGCCTGCCGCAGCAACTGGTGGTCGTCGGCGAGAAGCACCCTGGTCATGCTGCTACCTCCATGTGGACGCGGATCACGGTGCCGCGGCCGAGTCGGCTGTCGATGTGAAGCTGCGCCCCTATGGCATCGGCGCGTTCGCGCATACCCATGAGCCCGAAGCGGTCTCCGGGTACGCCACGGGGGACGAACCCGCAGCCGTCGTCGCGAACCTCGAGCGACGCGGTCTGGGCGCGGACGTCGTACTCGACCTCGACGTGCCCGGCCCCGGCATGCCGGGCGACGTTCTGCAGGCCCTCCTGCAGGATGCGCCAGAGCTCCTGCTCGACCGACACCGGGAGGCGGCGCTCGCTCGCGCTGCGGAACTGGACGTCGATGTCGTAGCGGTCCTCGAAGCGCTCGAGGTAGCGGCGGGCGACGTCTTCGAACGGTTCGTCGTCGGTGACCCGGGCGCGGAGGTCGTAGAGCGTGTCGCGCAGCTCGGTGACCACACCGTGGATCACCTCGCGCAGCTCGGTGAGCACGTCGGGCCCGGCGGGCTGACCCCGTGCCGCGTGCCGCTCGAGCTCGAAGCCCACGTAGGCAAGCGACTGGGCGATGCGGTCGTGGAGGTCGCGAGCGATCCGGGCGCGCTCGGTTTCCGCGCCGAGCGTCTTCAGCCGCCCGAACCACAGCGCGTTGTCCAGCTGCAGCGCGAGCGAATCGGTCAGCGCACCGAGGCGCTGCGCGTCGGCGAGCTCGTAGCGGCGCGGCTCGTTGTGCTCGACCGAGATCAGCCCGACGGCCTGGCCACGGGCCCACAGCGCGCAGTACATGCCGCTGCGGGCGAACGACGACACACCCTGGAACGGTTCGCGGAGATGGTCGTCGACGCGCACCACATGGCGGTCGGCGATCGTGGTGCGCAGCGGCGCGGGCAGCTCGTCCTCGCGCAACGCGCCGGGCAGCCGCACGCCTTCGGCGATCTCGGGTTGCCATTGCCCGGTGGCGGCGTTGCGAACCAGCACCGCGAGCGCGCAGTGCTGGAACGACCCGTCGATGCGATGCCGCACCGACCGCATGACCTCGTCGAGATCGAGCGTCGACGGCATCGTCTGGGTGAGGCCATGCAGCGCGACGAGCAGGCCGTTGGCCTCCTCCAGCCGCGACAGTTCCTCGAGCACCTCACTGCGCTGCACGCCGATCTCCTGCACGAGCCGGCGCGTGAACGCGCCGAGTGCGCCGCAGAGCAGGTACACCACGCCGGCGAGCGCTGCAGCCCGTGGTGCGCTGCTGTCGTCGCGCTGCAGCACGATCGCCGCGCCGGTCACGCTGATCGCAACGCCGGCAAGGGCGACTGCGTAGCGCTCCTCGAAGCGATACCCCGCGAGCAGGATCGGCACCGCGGGCGCAAGCACCAGCGGGCTCGTGAAGCCGCCCGTGATCGCCACCGCGATGCCGGTGATCACGAGCTCGCCGGCCACGTAGCGCGCGGGAACGGTCAGCGAGGCCTGGCGGCCGCGCAGGCGGTAGACCGTGGCGGCGCCCGCGAGCAGTCCCGGCCCGGCGAGCTGGTAGACGGGCGCGCCGCCCCGCACGAGCACGAGCAGGCCGAGCGCCACGTTGAGCCAGCGCGCCGCGGTGAGCAGGAGCGCGAGGCGCTCGTCGAATCCGGCCGAGCTCGGGAGGGAGGCGGCCGCGCGCGGGTCGTCGTCTGGGGTTCGTGGCATGTCGGTGATGGGCCGTCCGGCCCAAGTCCCGATCGGCCCCCACCGGCCCGAATGAAGAGAAAGGCCGGCGCGCTCACCTAGCGTCGACCGCCGTGGTGATGGTCGGGCTCACGGGCGGCATCGGGTCGGGAAAGTCGACGGTGGCCGCCATGCTCGCGGCGCGCGGCGCGGTCGTGGTCGACGCCGACCGGATCGCGCGGTACGTGGTCGAGCCGGGGATGCCGGCCCTCGCGGCGCTCGCGGAACGCTTCGGTGCCGACGTCGTCGGCCCCGATGGCCGCCTCGAGCGGGCGAAGCTCGCCGAGCGGGCCTTTGCCACTCCCGAGGACCGCAAGGACCTCGAGGCGATCACGCACCCGGTGATCGGCGCCGAGTTCCTGCGGCTCGTGGCCGAGGCGCCCGAGGGGGCGGTGGTGGTGCACGACGTGCCGCTCCTCGTGGAGAGCACGAAGGGCTACGACTACGCCGCGGTGATCGTGGTCGAGGCGCCGCTCGAGGTACGGCTCGAGCGGCTCGAAGCGCGGCGGCGTGCCGCGTGCCGACGCGCTGCGCGCTGCGTCGCCCAGCAGGCGAGCGATGAGGAGCGCCGGGCCGTCGCCACCTACGTGCTCGACAACCGCGGCGACGTGGCCGACCTCGAGCGCCAGGTGGACGCCATCTGGCCGGAGCTGGAGAAGCTCGCGAAGGCATAGGTCCAACCGGGGGCGTGTCGCAGCCCCTCTCTATCCTGGATTCCGTGCCCGAGTTCCAGCTCGTCACCGAAATGACGCCGTCGGGCGACCAGCCCGAGGCGATCGTGTCGCTCGTCGACGGCCTGAGCGCGGGGGAGCGCTACCAGACGCTGCTCGGCATCACCGGCTCGGGCAAGAGCTTCACGCTCGCCAACGTGATCGCCAAGGCCCAGCGGCCCACCATCGTGCTGGCGCCCAACAAGAGCCTCGCCGCGCAGCTCGCCGCCGAGTTCCGGGAGTTCTTCCCGCAGAACCGGGTCGAGTACTTCGTCAGCTACTACGACTACTACCAGCCCGAGGCGTACCTCCCGTCGAGCGACACCTACATCGAAAAGGACAGCTCGATCAACGACGAGATCGACCGGCTGCGCCACTCGGCCACGAGCGCGCTGCTCACCCGGCGTGACGTGATCATCGTCGCGTCGGTGTCGGCGATCTACGGCCTCGGTTCGCCCGAGCAGTACGGCGAGAACCTGCTGTTCCTCAACGTCGGCGACTCGATCGACCAGCGCGACATTCTCGCCCGGCTCGTCGACCTCCACTACGAGCGCAACGACTTCACGTTCCAGCGCAACAAGTTCCGGGTGCGCGGCGACACCATCGAGGTCTTCCCGGCCTACGAGGAGCGCGCGATTCGCATCTCCATGTTCGGCGACGAGGTCGAGCGCATCTGCGTGGTCGACCCGCTCACCGGCGAGCTGGTCCAGGACGTGCCCGCGCTCGCCCTGTTCCCCGCGTCGCACTACGTCACGAACGTCGAGCGCATGCAGAAGGCGATCGCGGGCATCGAGACGGAGCTGCAGGAGCGGCTCGCCGAGCTGGAGGCGAACAACAAGCTGCTCGAGGCGCAGCGGCTACGTATGCGCACCTCGTACGACCTCGAGATGATGCGCGAGGTCGGGTCGTGTAGCGGCATCGAGAACTACTCGCGGCATCTCGACGGCCGCACGGCGGGCCAGCCGCCCTACACGCTGCTCGACTACTTCCCGGACGACTTCGTGATGGTGCTCGACGAGTCGCACGTGGCCGTGCCGCAGCTGCACGGCCAGTACGAGGGCGACCGCAGCCGCAAGGACACGCTCGTCGAGCACGGCTTCCGGTTGCCGAGCGCGCTCGACAACCGGCCGTTGCGGTTCGAGGAGTTCAGCGAGAAGGTCGGCCAGGTGATCTTCATGTCGGCCACGCCCGGCAACTACGAGCTGGAGGTGTCGTCACGCGTGGTGGAGCAGATCGTGCGGCCCACCGGGCTGCTCGATCCCGAGGTGATCGTGCGCCCCACGAAGGGCCAGATCGACGATCTCGTGGCCGAGATCCGCAAACGCGCCGACGCGGATCAGCGCGTACTCGTCACCACGCTCACGAAGAAGATGTCGGAGGACCTCACCGACTACCTGCTCGAGCTCGGCATCCGCGTCCGCTACCTGCACAGCGAGATCGACACGCTCGAGCGCATCGAGATCCTGCGCTCGCTGCGGCTCGGCGAGTTCGACGTGCTCGTGGGAATCAACCTGCTGCGTGAGGGTCTCGACCTGCCCGAGGTGTCGCTCGTCGCCATCCTCGACGCCGACAAGGAGGGCTTCCTGCGCTCGGCCACGTCGCTCATCCAGACCACCGGCCGTGCCGCGGCAACGTCGACGGCCAGGTGATCATGTACGCCGACAACTACACCGACTCGATGCGCAAGGCGATCGGCGAGACGACGCGCCGGCGCAAGAAGCAGATGGAGTACAACCAGGCGAACGGCATCGACCCGCAGACGGTGCGTAAGCGCATCAGCGACATCCTCGAGATGCTGCGGGGGCGCGACGGCGACGAGGCGCGGCCGGCGGGCGGCCGCGGTGGGCGCGGCCGGGGCGGCGGGAGCCGGAGGGTCGCCACCAGCACGCTCGACCTGCCGCGCGACGAGCTGGGCCGCCTGATCCTCAGCCTCACCGACGAGATGCACGACGCGTCGCGTGACCTGCGATTCGAGGAGGCCGCCCGCCTGCGCGACGAGATCAACGACCTCAAGCGTGAGCTGCGCGACGTGGGCTGACCCGCGCCGCGGCCCACCCGGGCCCGACGGCGCCGCGCTAGGCCTTCGAGAGGCGCCGCCACGCGAGCGACGTAAGGCCGACACCGATCGTGGTCACGATCGCGATCGAGAGCAGCGCCTTGGCTACGGGCGTGCCCGACGGCCAACCGAGCGCGAGCGCACGGCTCGCGTCGGTGAGATACGAGAGCGGGTTCACCTTCGCGACGGCCTGCATCCACCCGGGCAGCGACTTGACGGGCACGAAGGCGCTCGCCGCGAACATGAGCGGGAACAGGAACATGAACCCGGCCACCTGCGCGGTCTCGGCGTTCTTGGTGGCGACACCGAGGGCGAGGAAGATCCAGGTGAGCGACCAGGCGAACATCCCGGCGAGCACGATCATCCCCACCGCCCCGAGGAACGACCCGTGGAAGCGGAACCCGAACACCGACACGCCGAGACCCACCATGATCAGCGCCTGCACGGTGGAGCGCAGCACGTCGGAGATCGAGCGGGCCACGAGCACCGCGCCGCGGCTGATGGGCAGGGAGCGGAAGCGGTCGATCACCCCGGTGTTGAGGTCCGTCGCGATGCCCACCGCCGACTGCACCGCGTTCTGAGCCACGGTCACGATGAGGATCGCGGGCAGCAGGTAGTCGATGTACTTCACGTGCAGGCGCGCCAGCTCGGGCGTCTTGGCGAGGCCCTGGAACACCTGGCTGAACAGCGTAAGGAACAGGATCGGCTGCACGAGCGAGAAGAACGCGAGCTGCGGCACGCGGATGAGCTTCAGCAGGTTGCGTTGCGTCAGCACGACCACCTCGGTGAGGCGGCTGGCGTGCTCGTCGCGCGCCCGGCGAGCATCGCGGCGCGCGGCGTGTCGGCGGTGGCGGTGATGGTCGTCATCTCGTAGTTCCCAGGGTCCTCAGGTCGTCAGGATCGTCAGGATCGTCAGGCGGCGGCGTCGGCGTCGTCGACGTGACGGGCGCCGGTGAGGGCGAAGAACACGTCGTCGAGCGTCGGTTCGTGGAGCTGCAATCCGGTGAGCGCGACACCGTGGTCGTCGAGCGTGCGGACGATGGGTGCGACGTCGCCGGCGCCGATCACCGGCACGGTCACCGTGTGCGCGGCATCGTCGACGGAGGTGGGGCGGCTGCCCAGCGCCTGGACCGCGGCGCGCAGCGCATCACCGTCGCCCACGCTGACCTCGACGACGTGCCCGCCCACCTTCGACTTCAGCTCGGCCGCGGTGCCCTCCGCGATCATGAGCCCGGCGTCGAGCACGCCGATGCGGTCGGCGAGCCGGTCGGCCTCCTCGAGGTACTGCGTGGTGAGCAGCACGGTCGTGCCGAGGTCCACGAGCTGCGCGATCACCTCCCACAGCTCGACGCGGCTCGACGGATCGAGGCCGGTGGTGGGCTCGTCGAGGAACAACACCTCGGGCTGGCCCACCAGCGACGCGCCGAGGTCGAGGCGCCGGCGCATGCCCCCGCTGTAGGTGGAGGCGCGCCGCTCGGACGCGTCGTCGAGGGCGAAGCGCTCGAGCAGCTCGCGGGCTCGGGCGTCGGCGACCGCCTTCGAGAGTCCGAGCAGCCGCCCGATCATGCGCAGGTTCTCGCGCCCGGTGAGGTCCTCGTCGATGGCCGCGAACTGCCCGGTGAGCCCGATGCGGGCGCGCACCGCCTTGGCGTCGCGCTCGACGTCGTAGCCGGCCACCGTCGCGCGCCCGGCCGCGGGCGGCACGAGGGTGGTGAGGATGTTCACGAGCGTCGTCTTGCCCGCGCCGTTGTGGCCGAGCAGCCCGTAGACCGTGCCGGACTCGATCGCGAGGTCGACGCCGCGCAACGCGTGGACGCTCTTCTCGCCACGGCCGAAACGCTGCTCGACGGCAGAGGCGTCGACCGCGTAGCTGTCGGAGCCGTTCATGGCGTGCTCTCTTCCGGGTCGGATTGCGGACGGATGCCTTCCACGACCACCGCGACGGCGCGCCCGACGCGCTCGTTCGGCGGGAGTGGCATGTCAATGCCGGGTTTCACGGTGTCGAGGAACGCGGCGTTGAACGGGATCCCCATCAAGACCCACGCCGCGGCGTCGGTGTCGACGTCGGCTCGCACCCGGCCGATCGCGCGCTCGCCCTCGAGGTAACCGGCGATGAGATTGTGCGGCCCGCCGCGAAGCTCCTCCGGCATTGCCGCGCGCAGCGCCTCGTGCGCGACGGCTCCGGGAGGCTCGTGGGCGCGCGCCGCACGGGCGTGCTCGCGCGCGGCCTGCGCGTGGGCGCGGGCCGCCTCGGCGTGCTCGCGCGCCGCGGCCACGTGGTCGGCGCTCGCCCACGTGGTGAGGAGCACCGGGACGAGGCGGCGCTGGAGCTCGAGCATCGCCTCGAGCACCTCGGTGAGGTTCCGGGCCACCGTCGCCTCGCCGACGCGCTGCGAGAGTGCGGCGAACACCTCGACGAAGCCGGCGTTGCCGGCGAACGCGCACTCCACGAACAGTGCCCGCTTGTCGGGGAAGTGGTTGTAGAGCGAGCCCTCCGAGCAGTGGGCGGCCCGGGCGATCGCCTTGGTGGTGGCTCCGGCGTAGCCGCGCTCGGCGATCACTCGCTCGGCCGCGGCGAGAATCTGCGCTCGGTTGACGGTGCGGGGCGGGACCATCGGACAGGATCCGTTCAGCAGACTGAGTGAGTACCCACTCAATATGAGCGAATGCTCATCATGTGTCAACGTGACGTCGGTCACGGGTCCGGCTCACAGGGCGGGCCCGGCGTGCCGATCAAGAGGGGTGGTCGCCCTGCGCTCGCCCCTGTTCGACGACGAGTCGCAAGGACACGGGCACCGGCACCGGCACGCGGGCCTGCGCCCGCGGCGAGCCGTCGCGGGCGCCGAAGCGGCCGGCAGCCGGGCCGCGGTCGAGCACCAGCGGCGGGTGGGGCGGGCCTTGTGCGTCGCCGCCGTTGTGGTGTTCGGCGCCTTCGTGGCGCCCCGCAGCGCGCAACCCGCTTCGCGCTATGCGCTCACCGCGGCGTTCGCCGACCGCCACACGGTCGACATCGGCCACTACGGTCCCATGCTGGGCGTCGACCGGGCCGTGTACGACGGGCGCGTGCGGTCGGACAAGGGGCCGGGGCAGCCGGCGCTGGCCGTGCCGTTCTACCTGGCCGCGCGGATCGTCGGCGCGCCCGCGATCCCGGCCCACCCGCCGGTCAACGGCGACCTCATGCTCTGGTGGTTGACGCTGACCACGTCGGTGGTCCCGTTCGCCCTGCTGGGCGCGCTCGTCTACCGGCGCTGCGCCCGGCTGGCGCCGCGACGGGCGCTCGCGGTGACCGCGGCGCTGTTGCTCGGCTCGATCGTCCTGCCCCCGTCGGTCAACCTGTTCGCGCACGCGCTGTCGGCGCTGCTCGGCTACGCGGCCTACGCAGTGATCGTCGACCGCCCGTGCACCCGGTCGCGGATGCTGGCCGGTGGGTTCCTCGCCGCCGCGGCGGTGGCCACCGAGTACCAGCTCGTGATCGTCGCGGCCGTCGTCGCGGTGCTCGCGCTGGCACGCGCGCCGAAGCGATTCCCGCTGTACGCGCTGGGCGCGCTGCCACCCCTCGCCGGGCTCGCGATCTACCAGTGGCGGGCGTTCGGGTCACCGGCGCGCATGCCGTTCGCCTACTACGCGGGCGTGCTCGGCGGCACCACGCACGGCGGTTACACCTGGCCGCGCGCGGCATGGCTCTTCGATGCCACGCTGTCGGATCGCGGGTTGCTCGTGACGAGCCCGATCGTGCTGGTCGCGGTGCTCGCCGCCCTGCTCGTCGCGTTCGGGCGGCCGGCGGCCCGGTCCGAGGCACTCGTGGCGCTCGTGGTCTTCGCGCTCTATCTCGCGCTCGTGGCGGGCTGGTCGGGCACGCCGCTGCTCGAAGACCCCGGGCCGCGCTACCTCATCGCGGCGATCCCGTTCCTCGCGGTACCGCTCGCATGCGCCTGGCCGCGTGTGCGCGTGCTCGCGACGATCGCGGCGGTGTGGGGCGGTCTCCTCATGCTCGCGGCCGCGGTCACGTCGATCCTCGTGGTGCGGAGCGACACGCCGCTGCGCGCGTACGTCGACCGCGTCGAGCACCACCGCTTCCTGCCCACCGTCTGGTCGCTCGAAGTCGGGCAGCAGGGCGCGTGGCTGTGGGCGGCCTCGGTCGCGCTCGCGCTGTACGCGCTCGTACGCACCGCCCGTGGCCGCAACCGGCACATTCGCGCACGCGTCTGGATACACTAGCGAACACTCGTTCGGTCCTGTATCCTGGCCCGAGATGAGCGACGAGATCGTCATTCGCGGCGCGCGGGAGCACAACCTCCGCGACGTCGATCTCACCCTCCCGCGCGACCGGTTGATCGTGTTCACCGGCCTGTCGGGCTCGGGCAAGTCGTCGCTCGCCTTCGACACGATCTACGCCGAGGGCCAGCGCCGCTACGTGGAGTCGCTGTCGTCGTACGCCCGCCAGTTCCTCGGCCAGATGGACAAGCCCGACGTCGATTTCATCGAGGGCTTGTCGCCGGCGATCTCGATCGACCAGAAGTCGGCCTCGCGCAACCCGCGGTCCACCGTCGGCACGATCACCGAGGTCTACGACTACCTGCGGCTGCTGTACGCGCGGATCGGCAAGCCGCACTGCCCGAACTGCGGGCGCCGGATCACCCGCCAGACGCCGCAGCAGATCGTCGACCGCGTGTTGCAGCTCGAGCCCGGAACCCGCTTCCAGGTGCTCGCGCCCGTGGTGCGCGGGCGCAAGGGCGAGTACGAGGCGATGCTCAAGGAGCTCGCCACGCAAGGCTACCAGCGGGCCCGTATCGACGGCGAGACGGTGGAGCTCGCCGACGCGATCAAGAACCGGCTGGCGCGCTACGAGAACCACACGATCGAGGTGGTGGTCGACCGCCTCGTGCGGCGGGCCGGGATCGAGCGGCGGCTCACCGACTCGCTGGAGACGGCGCTGCGCCTCGCCGAGGGCGTCGCCGAGGTGGAGATCATGCCGCCGGCGGGAGCGACGAATGCCGGCGACGGCGACGGCCAACTGCCCCTCGGGGCGCGAGCCGACGCGAGCGGGGGTGCCGACGAAACCGAAGCCGAGGTGCTCACGTTCAGCGAGCACCTCGCGTGCACGCACTGCGGGATCTCCTTCGACGAGCTCGCGCCGCGCAACTTCTCGTTCAACTCGCCGTACGGCGCCTGCGACACGTGCGACGGGCTCGGTACCAAGTTCCAGGTGGACGGGGAGCTCGTGGTGCCCGACGACGACCTGTCGATCGACGAAGGCGCGATCGCACCCTGGACCGGCTACCGCGGTGAGTTCTTCGGTCGCGTGCTCACCGCCGTGGGGGAGGAGGCCGGGTTCTCCACCGCCACACCGTGGAAGCGCCTGAAGGCCGCACACAAGAAGACCATCCTGCACGGTGCCGGCAGCAAGCACGTCACGGTGCGCTACAAGAACCGCTACGGCCGCCAGCGCCAGTACCAGACGCGCTACGAGGGCGTGATCCCGTGGCTGGAGCGGCGCCACACCGAGGCCGACTCCGACCGCACGCGCGAGCAGATCGAGGGCTACATGCGCGAGGTGCCGTGCCCCGCGTGCGACGGCGCGCGGCTCCGGCCACTCTCGCTCGCGGTCACGATCGACGGCCACAACATCCACGCGATCGGCGACATGTCGATCCGCGAGGCCGCCGACGCGCTGCGCAAGCTCCAGCTGTCCGAGCGCGATCGGCTGATCGCGGAGCGCGTGCTGAAAGAGGTCAACGAACGCCTGCAGTTCCTCCTCGACGTGGGGCTCGACTACCTGTCGTTGAACCGCTCGTCGGGCACACTTGCCGGCGGCGAGGCCCAGCGCATCCGGCTCGCGAGCCAGATCGGCAGCGGGCTGGTGGGTGTGCTCTACGTGCTCGACGAACCGTCGATCGGGCTGCACCAGCGCGACAACCAGCGCCTCGTCGACACGATGGTCCGGCTGCGCGACCTCGGGAACACGGTGATCGTGGTCGAGCACGACGAGGAGACGATCCGCGTCGCCGACCATGTCGTCGACATCGGGCCCGGCGCGGGGGAGCACGGCGGTGCGATCGTGTACGCGGGCAACGTCGCGGGGCTGCTGAAGAACAAGCGGTCGGTCACCGGCCAGTACCTCGCGGGCACCCGCTCGATCGAGGTGCCCGCGCTCCGCCGCCAGCCGGGCGACGCGTGGATCGGCGTGCGCGGCGCGCACGCGAGCACAACTTGAAGGACATCGACGTCGAACTGCCGCTCGGCTGCTTCGTCACCGTCACCGGTGTGAGCGGCAGCGGCAAGAGCACGCTCGTCAACGACATCCTGTATCGCGCCTTGATGCAGAAGATCTACCGGTCACGCGAGGTTCCGGGCCGGCACAAGCGCATCGACGGCTTCGAGCATCTCGACAAGGTGATCGACATCGACCAGTCGCCCATCGGTCGCACCCCGCGCTCCAACCCCGCCACCTACACCGGCGTGTTCGACAAGATCCGCACGCTGTTCGCGCAGACGCAAGAGGCGAAGGTCCGCGGCTATCAGCCCGGCCGCTTCTCGTTCAACGTCAAGGGCGGGCGCTGCGAGGCGTGCCAGGGCGACGGCACGATCAAGATCGAGATGCACTTCCTGCCCGACGTCTATGTGCCGTGCGAGGTGTGCAAGGGCGCCCGCTACAACCGCGACACGCTCGACGTCACCTGGAAGGGCCACAACATCGCTGACGTGCTCGACATGACGTGCGAGGCCGCGGTCGAGCTGTTCCGGAACCAGCCGTCGATCGCGCGCCAGCTGCAGACGATCGTCGACGTCGGCCTCGGCTACGTGCGGCTCGGCCAGCCGGCGCCCACGCTGTCGGGTGGCGAGGCCCAGCGGGTGAAGCTCTCCACCGAGTTGGGCAAGCGCGCCACCGGCCGCACGATCTACATCCTCGACGAGCCCACCACCGGCCTCCACTTCGACGACGTGCGGCGGCTGCTCGGCGTGCTGCAGCGGCTCGTCGACGCGGGCAACACGGTGCTCGTGATCGAGCACAACCTCGACGTGATCAAGAGCGCCGACTGGGTGGTCGACCTCGGACCGGAGGGCGGCCACGGCGGCGGCGCGATCGTGGCTGAGGGCACGCCCGAGGCCGTCGCCAAGGTGCCCGAAAGCCACACCGGGCGTTTCCTCGCGCCGCTGCTCGGGCTCGCGCCGCCGACGCGCACGAAGTCGGCGACGCCGCGCAAGCGGGCTCGCAAACCGGCGTGATCGGTGCCGGCGGCGCCGCGGTGGGCGACGCCTGGGAGCGGCATGCGGGCTGGTGGCAGGACGGCTTCACCGCGGGCGCGGATCCGGAGTACGTCGAGCAGATCGTGCCGCTGTGCCTCGAGCTGCTGGCGGGGCGGCACACGGTCGTCGACATCGGTTGCGGCGAAGGCCAGCTCGCCCGTGCCCTCGCGGCGCAGGGCAGCGGTGTGGCGGGCCTCGACCCCACGATGGCGCAGCTGCGTGTCGACGCGCGAGCGCGGCGGCGCGCCCGTGTACGTGCGGGCCAAGGCCGAACGCCTGCCGGTGCGGGATGCCTCGTGCGACGGTGCGCTGGCGTGCCTGGTGTTCGAGCACATCCCGGATCACCGGCCGCCGGTCGCCGAGATCGCACGCGTGCTCGCGCCGGGCGGGCGCTTCGTGTGGTTCTTGAACCATCCGCTGCTGCAGTGCCCGGGCAGCGGTTGGATCGTCGACCATATCCTCGACGAGGAGTACTGGCGGGTGGGGCCGTACCTCGTGACCGACGTGGTGATGGAGGAGCTCGCGCCGGGTGTGGAGCTGCCGTTCGTGCACCGCCCGCTGTCCGACTACGTCAACGCGCTGGCCGGTGCCGGCCTCACGATCGTGCGGATGCTCGAGCCTGCGCCGCCCGCGGGCTTCATCGCCCGCGCCCCCGAGTACGAGGCCGCGGCCACGATCCCCCGACTCCTCGTCCTCGTCGCCGAAAAGCCTTGACCATGCGTCGTTTGGGTACCATATAGCGGTCCCAAACGACGCATGCGCGGGGTGTTAGGTGATGGCGAGCATGCGCTCGAGGGCGACTCTTGCCCACTCGGACGTATCGGGGTCGACCACGATGCGGTTCACGGGATCGCCGGCCACGAGGTGCTCGAGCGTCCAGGCGAGGTGCGGCTCGTCGATGCGGAACATCGTGCTGCACGGGCAGACGAGCGGGTCGAGCGAGAAGACCGTCTTGTCGGGGTGCAGCCGCGCGAGGCGGTTGACCATGTGGATCTCGGTGGCGATCGCGAGCGCCGCACCGGCCGGGGCGCGCTCCACCCACTCGAGGATGCGCTCGGTCGACCCGACCTGGTCGGCGAGCGCCACCACGTCGTGCGCGCACTCCGGATGCACGATCACCTGCACGTCGGGATGCGCGGCGCGGGCGTCGTGCACGTGCACCGGGCGGAACCGCTGGTGCACCGAACAGTGGCCCTTCCACAGGAGGAACGTCGCGTCCTTCACATCGCGATCTTCGAGACCGCCGAGGTCGCGGCGCGGGTCCCACACGCGCTCGTCGTCGGCGCCGTAACCCATCGCGTACGCGGTGTTGCGGCCGAGGTGCTGGTCGGGGAAGAAGAGCACCTTGTCGCCCCGGCCGAGCGCCCACTCGAGCACGGCACGAGCGTTCGACGAGGTGCACACCGCGCCGCCGTGCCGGCCGACGAACGCCTTCAACGCCGCGGCCGAGTTCATGTAGGTGATCGGTACGACGCGCTCGATGTCGACGAGCGCGGCGAGGTCGTCCCAGCACTCCTCGACCTGGTCGATGTCGGCCATGTCGGCCATCGAGCAACCCGCGTTCAGGTCGGGGAGGTAGACGTGCTGGTGGGGGGCGGTGAGCACGTCGGCCGACTCGGCCATGAAGTGCACGCCGCAGAACACGATGGCGTCGGCGCGCTCGTTGTCGGCCGCGAAGCGTGCGAGCCGGAAGCTGTCGCCGGTGGCGTCGGCCCAGCGGATCACCTCGTCGCGCTGGTAGTGGTGACCGAGCAGCACGAGCCGCTCGCCGAGCGTCGACTTCGCCTCGGCGATCATCGTCTCGAGGGCCTCGGCTGTGGCCGTCGTGTAGCGGTCGGGCAGCGGCGTCTGGAGTCGCACCATGATCTGGCACTCCTGTGGGACCGACGACTCGTCGGTTGTCGGGGTTCCTCGTCGGCCGGCGGGTGACAGCCCGGACGCCACACCGCGGGGTGTCGGCCTCAGAACGTTGGGTGGTGACCGGCCGGATTCCGGGCCGACCGGTGCTGATCACTGTAACACTCGGAGTGAGAAGAATCATCCATCGGTGCTCAAGCTGGCCCGGGGGTGCACCGATGCCCGCGGGATGCCTCCCATCGGCGGCCGTCGCCGCGCGCCGGACGCCCCGTGGTGGCAGGGACCGCGCGGCCTCGCGGTGGCCGCGCTCGTGCTGTTCCACCTGATGACGGTGGTGCTCCCGCTCACCGACCCGGGCATCGCCCACAGCCCCGTGGCGCGGGGCGGCGACGTGGCGCGCTACGAACAGATCGCCGTCACCACCGGTGTGCCGGGCCGCGACTTCCGGGTGGAGTACCCGCCGCTCGCGGTGCTCGGCCTGCACGCCATCGGCGGTGACGGCCGCGCGCCGCTCATGCGCCGCCTCGCGTTGCTGAACGGGCTCGCCGACCTCGCAATCGCGCTCGCACTCTGGTGGGGGTGGTCGCGGCGGGCCGCGCTCGCGTACGTGGTGCTCTCCGCGCCGCTGCTGGCGATGCTCCTCGTGGAGTTCGATCTCGTCGCCGCGGCGATCGCGGTCGCCGGCCTCGCCTGCAGCCGGCGCGGCCGCCACGTGCTCGGCGGCCTGCTGATCGGGGCGGCCGCGTTCGTGAAGGTGTGGCCGGTGCTGCTCGTCATGGTGCTCGCGTTGTGGCATCACCGGCGCGCGGTCACCGCGGCGCTCACAGCCATCGCGGCCGGCGGCGCCGCGTGGATCGCGTGGTCGGGGCTGCGCGGGCCCATCGACGTGGCGACGTTCCGCGGCGCGCGCGGCTGGCACGTCGAAAGCACGGTGGGCGCGATCGCTGCGCTCGTACACGGCACGCCGACCGCGCTACCAGTCGGGCACGTGGCACGTCGGCAACCCGCCCGCGCTGTTCGGCATGCTCCTCGCGGTCACCACCGCGCTCGCGCTCGTGTACTGGTACGAGCGCGCACGCCACGCGACGGCCGTCGACCCTGCGGGCGTGGTCACGGTGGGTGCGCTCTCGATCTTCTTCGTCGGTGCGTCGCTGCTGTCGCCGCAGTACCTCGCGTGGGGCCTGCCGTTCGCCGCGATCGCCGCGCACGAGCGGCGCTGGCGCGTCACCGGCGGATACTTCGCCGCCGTGCTCCTCGACGTGGTCTACGTGGTGACGACCGACCTCACTCGACCCGACGGCGTCGCAGCCCACGTGCAGGTGCTCGTGCGCAACGGCGTGCTGCTCGCGCTGGTCGTGGTGTGCTTCCGCGAGCTCTATTGCGTGAGCCGGGCGCGGCGCACCTCGGCGTCGAGGTCGACGTACGCGTTGCCGCTCACGTCGACGGTGACCGAGTGGAGCGTGCCCGTGAAGGGATTCGGCGCGGCATAGTCGGCGACGGGCGTGCCGTCGTCATAGCCGCAGCAGAGGCCCTCACCCGCAAGCGCGAAGCGGAGCAGCGTGGTGCGCGGCAGTGCTGCGCTGGCGACGACCTCGCCGTCGACGTGCAGCGCCACGGTCATGGCCAGGCCGTCGCCCGGAGTGGCTTCCACGCCGATCATGTGCGGTCCGGCGGTAAGGGGTGCGCCGGCGGTGATCGTGGTGGTGTCGACACCCGCGAAGTTGTACGAGTACGCGGGCACACCGTCGCGCAGCCAGAGGCTGAACCCGCCGAAGCGGCCACCCTCCGCGAGCAGCACGCCGCCGCGCGCCACCCTCGGGGATCTCGCACGACGCGACGATCGTGTGCGCGCGCAGCTTCAGGTTCGGCGCAACGTCTTCGGGAACCGCGGCCGCGCCGGGGCGGTATTCGTACGCACGCGGTCGGGGATCTGCGGCGGCCGGCCCACCGAGAAGCCGCGGTCGGCCTGCAACGGCAAGGCGTCGTACTCGCGGGCGAGCTTCCACCAGAACTCCTGCAGCTCGGCGAGCTTCTCGGGCTGCGCTTCGGCGAGGTCGTTGCACTCCGCCGGGTCGTCGGCCACGTGGTAGAGCTCCCAGCGGTCCTCGTCGAACGGCGACGGCGCAGTTCGCGTCAGGCGTGTAACGGGCGGCCATCATCGGGTGGTAGGCGACGGCTTTCCAGCCCTCGTGGTAGAGCGCGCGGCAGCCGAACTGCTCGTAGTACTGCGTGGTGCGGTGCTCGGGCGCGCCGGCATCGGTGAGCGAAGCGCGAAAGCTCGCACCGGCGAGCGGCACCTGCTCCACACCGTGCAACACCTTCGGCGCCTCCACCCCGCACACGTCGAGGATCGTGGCGGCCACGTCGATCGCGTGCACGTACTGGTGGCGCACGTTGGCCGCTCCGCCCCCGGCTCCGCCCCCGGCGCCGCCCCCGGCGCCGTCTCCAGGCGCGTCGACGCCGTAGCCGGCAACCACCAGAGGGTCACCGATGCCGCCCTCGTGCGTCTCGCGCTTCCAGCGCTTGAACGGCGTGTTCCCGGCGTAGGCCCATCCCCACGGGTAGTGGCCGTAGCTGTTGGGACCGCCGAGCTCGTCGAGCAACGCCATCGTCGCATCGACGTCGTGCGCCATCCCGTTGAAGAGGAAGTTCTCGTTGAACGTGCCGTGCGGTCCGCCTTCGGCGCTCGCGCCGTTGTCGGACAGCAGCACCACGAGCGTGCGGTCGAGCTCGCCGGTGCCTTCGAGGAAGTCGAGCACGCGGCCGAGCTGGTGGTCGGTGTGCGTGAGGAAGCCGGCAAACACCTCCATCATGCGCGCGTAGGCCCGCTGCTCGTTCGCGGGCAGCGCCGCCCATTCCTGCACCCAGTCGGGGCGGGG
This sequence comes from uncultured Actinomycetes bacterium, assembly GCA_963716525.1. Taxonomy (GTDB): domain Bacteria; phylum Actinomycetota; class Acidimicrobiia; order IMCC26256; family PALSA-610; genus JBBREP01. The sequence goes on along the minus strand of OY970315.1, from coordinate 3,528,407 downwards.
CGACAGCGTCGTGCCCTGCGGGACGAGACCCGAGGCGAGCTGGCGCGCGTGGGTCTGCTCCCGCCACACGTCCCAGCCGGCGTCGAAGCGGCCGGCGTAGCGGTCGATGAACTCGCGCGGCGCGTGGTGCGGCGCGTGGCACGCCCCGAGTGCAAGGTAGGAGAAGAACGGTTTGCCCGGGTCGACGGCGCGCAGGTCGCTCACGATGTTGATCGTGCGGTCGGCAAGGTCCTCGGTCATGTGGTATCCGGGCGGGAAACTCGACGTGAGCATCGTGTTGTCGCTCACCAGGTCGGGTGCCCAATGGTTCGTCTCGGCCCCGAGGAAGCCGTAGTAGCGCTCGAAGCCCTGGCCGAGCGGCCACCGGTCCCGCGACGCCCGCGGCGTGCAACTCGTCGGACGGCGCAAGGTGCCACTTGCCCACCGCGAACGTCGCCCAGCCCTCCTGGCGGAGCATCTCGCTCACGAAGCCGCACGACCTCGGAATGCGGCCGTTGTAACCGGGGAAGCCCATCGCGAAGTCGGTGATGCCGCCGATACCGCACGTGTGCGGGTTGCGGCCGGTCATCAGGCACGCACGCGTGGGTGCGCACATCGCGGTCGTGTGGAAGTTGCGGTACCGCAGGCCGCGCCGGGCCAGCGCGTCGATGTTCGGCGTGTCGATGTCGGAGCCGAAGCAGCCGAGCTGCGCGTAGCCGACGTCGTCGAGCACCACGAGCAGCACGTTCGGGGCACCGTCGCGCGCACGCGGCCCGGTGGGCCACGCGGGGGTCGAGTCGGCGAGCGTGCTGCCGACGTGCCCCGGGAACGGTTCGCCGTCGCGGTAGGTCAGGACCATCGCGCCAAAGTAAAGCGTTGTACTGTCCCGCCGCATATCTGCGGAGCGGGCCATCTCTCGGCGGCGGATCCGCCGGCACGACGTCGTCGCGGTGGTGGCGCCGTGGATCGTCGGTCGTGCGCTCGTGATCGCGGCGCTCGGCGCGGTGCACCAGCTCCGGGACCATTTCACGACCATCGGCACGCCGGTGCACACCGTCGGGCTGTTCGGCTGGGATGCGTCGTACTACGGGGCGATCGCCCGGCACGGCTACGCCGCGGTCCAGACCGCGCAGATGCGCGACGGGCTGCGGTTCTTCCCGCTCTACCCGCTGACCGCGCGCCTGTTCGGCGGGTCGGACGCCGCGCTGCTGATCGTCACAAACGCGGCGATGCTCCTCGCGATCGTGTTGGTGCGCGAGCTCGCGCGGTCGTGGACCGACGAGCGCACCGCCGACACGGCCGCCTGGCTCTGGGCGATCGGGCCGGGCACGCTCGCGTCGGTGATGGCCTACGCCGAGCCGCTGTTCGTGGTGCTCGCGTGCGTGGTGTTCCTCGCGCTCGAGCGCGCCGGCCGGGCCACCGGCCGGCGCGTGTGGACGTGGACCGCCGTCGCGACCACGGCGGGTGCGCTGGCCGCGCTCGACGCGGCCGGTCGGCTTGGCGCTGGTGGTCGTCGTGGCCGTGTACGCGTGGGAGTGGCGGCGACCGATCGTGCTCGCGGCCGCGATCGGACCGGTGGTGGGTCTCGGTTCGTTCCTGCTGTGGGCGGGCGGGCTCGACCCGCTTCGCCTGCAGTCGAAGGCGAACCTGCGCGGCAAGTTCGTCGACCCGTTCCGCGCCGTCGCGAACGCGCTGCGCGACTCGCTGCGTGACCACCGCACGGGTCCCGTCCTGCATGTGGGCTGGGTGGCGCTCGCGCTTGCGCTGATCGTGGTGGGCTGGCGGCGGTTGCCGCCGGCCGCCACGGCCTACGCGCTCGTGTCGGTGGCGGTCGCGCTCACGTCGTACAACCTCGACAGCTTCGAGCGCTACCTCTTCGCCGTGTTCCCTGTGGCGATCGCGGGTGGGCTCGTGGTGCGCCGCCGCCCGGTCGAGTACGCGATGATCGCGGCCCTTGCCGGCGCGCTCGTCGCCTACTCCGTGCTCGCGTTCACCACCGCCTACATCCCGTAGTCGCCCCGCTTGGCGCTTCCGGGTGCAGCAGCCCCGCTCGGGCCGGCCGTGTGCACCGAGAACGGCTTGGGCCCGGCCTTAGCCTGGACCCATGGCACAGCGCTCGGCGACGCGACAGCGGCTGGCGCCGCCGAGCGAGGGGTCGATCCCCGACGCGCCCGGCTCCTACCAGTTCTTCGACGCCGACGGCCGGGTCATCTACGTGGGCAAGGCCAAGAGCCTGCGCAGCCGGCTGTCGAACTACTTCGCCGCGCCGCACACGCTGCCCGACCGCACCCGCCAGATGGTGGAGGCGGCGACCACGGTCGAATGGATCGTCGCGCAGAACGAGGTGGAGGCGTTCTTCCTCGAGTGCACGCTGATCAAGCGGCACAAGCCGCGTTTCAACGTGCGGTTGAAAGACGACAAGAGCTACCCGTTCCTCGCGGTCACGCTCGACGAGGAGTGGCCGCGGGCGATGGTGCTGCGGGGCAAGAAGCGCAAGGGGGTTCGTTACTTCGGCCCGTTCGCGCACGCCTACGCCATCCGCGAGACGCTCGATCTGCTGCTGCGCACGTTCCCGATCCGCACGTGCACGAACTCGAAGTTCGACCGCCACCACAAGCTCGGCCGGCCGTGCCTCTACGCGCACATCGAGAAGTGCTCCGCGCCGTGCGTGGGCGACGTCGACCACGAGGAGTACGGCCGGCTGGTGGGCGAGCTCGTCGAGTTCCTCGACGGCGAGAGCGACGAGATCGTCCACCGCATCGAGCGGCGCATGGCCGAGGCGGCCGACGCGCTCGAGTTCGAGCGGGCGGCGCGCCTGCGCGACCAGCTCGCGAGCGTGCGCAAGGCCATCGAGCGCCAGCAGATGGTGGGCGCTCGCGAGGAGGACTACGACCTGCTCGGCATCGCCGACGACGAGCTCGAAGCGAGCGTGCAGCTCTTCTACGTTCGCAAGGGGCGCGTGGTCGGCCGGAAGGGAGTGGTGGTCGACAAGGTCGAGGAGCTCGACCGGCCCGGTCTCGTGGCCCGCATCGTGGAGCTGCTCTACGCCGACGCGCCCGCCACCGACATCCCGCGCGAAATCCTCGTGCCCGACTGCCCCGACGACCACGAGCTCTACGAGGAGCTGCTCGCGCTCCAACGCGGCGCGAAGGTGCGGATCCGCGTGCCGCAACGAGGCGGGAAGCGCACGCTGCTGCACACGGCCACGCTGAACGCCACCGAGAGCTTCGCCCGGCACAAGCTGAAGCGCGCGAGCGACCACAATGCGCGGGCCCGCGCGCTCCTCGCCCTGCAGGAGGCGCTCGAGCTCCCCGACGCGCCACTGCGCATCGAGTGCTTCGACATCTCGAACCTGCAAGGCACCGAGATCGTCGCGTCGATGGTCGTGATGGAGGACGGCCTGCCCAAGCGCAGCGACTACCGCCGCTTCAAGATCAAGACGCTCGACGGCCAGGACGACTTCGCGTCGATGGAGGAGGCGCTCACGCGCCGCTTCCGCAACTACCTGCGCGAGCGCGACGAGGGTGCGCACGCCGGCAAGCGCTTCAGCTACCCGCCGAACCTGCTGCTGATCGACGGAGGCAAGGGCCAGCTCAACGTGGCGGTGCGGGTGCTCGAAGAGCTCGGGCTCGAGGACATCTGTGTGGCGAGCTTGGCCAAGCGGTTCGAGGAGGTGTACGTGCCCGGGCAGGCGGAACCGATCCACATCCCGCGCGACTCCGAGGCGCTCTACCTGCTGCAGCAGGTGCGCGACGAGGCGCACCGCTTCGCGATCACCTACCACCGTCAACTGCGCGGCAAGAAGATGACGCGCAGTGTCCTCGACGACGTGCCCGGGCTCGGACCCACGCGCCGGTCGCGGCTCCTGCGGGAGTTCGGCAGCATCAAGCGGCTGCGCGAGTTGTCGGCCGAGGAGCTGGCGGCGCTGCCGTGGCTCCCCGATGCGGTCGCCCACAGCACCTACGCTGCGCTGCACCCCATGCACTAGGAGGCGGGCGCTGATGGAGCAAGCGCTCGACGTCACGATCATCAGTGGGATGTCGGGGGCCGGCCGCTCGGAGGCCGCACGCGTCCTCGAGGACCTCGGGTTCTTCGTCATCGACAACCTCCCGCCTGCGCTGATCTCGAAGGTCGCCGAGCTGGCGCGCGGCCAGGACCGCCCGAACCGTTACGCGCTCGTCGTCGACATGCGGGCGGGCGACTTCCTCGACGCGCTCGGCACCGAGATGGCGCGGCTCCGCAGCGACGGCGCCACGGTGCGCACGCTGTTCCTCGAGGCGTCCGACGACGTGCTCGTGCGCCGCTACGAGGAGAGCCGCCGCCGCCACCCGCTCTCCGAGCGCGACCGCGTCGGCCACGCGATCGAGCGGGAGCGGCGCGCGCTCGAGGAGCTCAAGGGCCTGGCCGACATCATCGTCGACACGTCGTCGCTCAACGTCCACCAGCTGCGCGACCGGCTGCACGAGTTGTTCGACGTCGAGGGCGACCACGGCTCGGTCCGGCTGCAGACGAGCATCGTGTCGTTCGGCTACAAGCACGGCCTGCCCATCGACGTCGACATGGTGCTCGACTGCCGATTCCTGCCGAACCCGCACTGGATCGACGAGCTGCGACCGAAGTCGGGTACCGATCCGGCGGTGCGCGACTACGTGCTCGCGCAACGCGAGTCGAAGGTGTTCCTCCGGGAGATCGACCGGCTGTTCGCGCTGCTCATCCCGGCCTTCGAGCGTGAGGGCAAGTCGTATCTCGCGATCGGGATCGGTTGCACCGGCGGGCGCCACCGGAGCGTGGTGATGGCCGAGGAGCTGGCGCGGCTGCTCGCGCACCGCGGCACGCACGCACGCGTGCAGCACCGGGACGTCGACCGTGGCTGACCCCACCTCGATCGACATCACCGACACGTTGAACGTGTCGTGGATGCGGGCGCTGTCGTCAGGGCCCGTGCCCGGCGGGCCCAACGTGGTCGCGATCGGCGGCGGGCACGGTCTCGCCGCGGCGCTGCAGGCCGCGCGCCGCTACGCGGGGTCGGTCACCGCGATCGTGAGCGTCGCCGACGACGGCGGCAGCTCGGGGCGGTTGCGCCGCACGCTCGACGTGGCGCCGCCCGGTGATCTGCGCAAGGCCATCGGTGCGCTCGCCGCCGAGGGCAGCGTGTGGCCCGGCGTGCTCGAGCACCGCTTCGAGAGCGGCGAGCTCCAGGGCCACGCGGTCGGCAACCTCATGCTCGTCGGCCTGGTGGAGGCGCTCGGTTCGATCGCCGCGGCGTGCGCGGAGGCGGCGCGCATCGTCAGTGCGGTGGGATCGGTGTTCCCGGCCACCACCGACGCGGTCACCCTGCGGGCCGAGATCGGCGGCATCGACGTCGACGGGCAGGTCGCCATCCAGCAGGCCGCGCCCACCGGCCGGGTGCGCGACGTGCGGGTGGTGCCCGAGAACGCGCCGGCGAGCGCCGGTGCGCTCGGCGCCATCATGGACGCCGACCAGGTGCTGATCGGGCCGGGGTCGCTCTACACGAGCCTCGTCGCGGCGGCGGTCGTGCCCGAGATCCGCACTGCGATCGCGCTGTCGGCTGCCCGGGTGATCCAGATCGCGAACCTCGCGCCGGAGGAGCCCGAGACCGTGGGGCTCGACGGCACCGATCATCTGCTCGCGGTGCTCGAGCACCACGTGCGCGTCGACACCCTGCTCTACGACCGCCAGACCGCGCTCGCCGTGAACGAGGGCTACGTGTTCGAGCACGGCGTGATGCCGGTGGGCGCCGACCTCGGGGCGGCCGACAACGCCACCGGGCGCCACGATCCCGATCTCCTCGCCAAGGCGCTGGCCGACCTGCTCTAACGGCACTGCCGTCCCGCCGGTCACGTCGTACCGTGATGGGGCCCGGCGACGGTTGGCGGTGGCGGGCGCCGACCTGCTGTAGTCGCAGGTCCAGATCTCTTCGAGGAGTGTCGCGATGACGGTACGCGTGGGAATCAACGGCTTCGGCCGGATCGGCCGGTCCTTCTACCGGGCCATCCTGGAGCGCGGCGAGCAGGCGAAGGTCGAGCTCGTCGCGGTCAACGACCCGTTCGGCGACGCGCACACGATGGCGTTCCTGCTGAAGCACGACTCGGTCGGCGGCACGCTGCCGAACGACATCGCCGGCACCGACCAGGGCATCACGGTCGACGGCAAGCTGCTGAAGAAGCTCGAGGTGCGGGAGCCCGCCGAGATCCCGTGGGGCGACGAGGGCGTCGACGTGGTCATCGAGTCGACCGGCCTGTTCACCGCGCGCGACAAGGCGGCCGCCCACCTGAAGGGCGGGGCCAAGCGCGTGGTGATCTCGGCACCGGCCGGCGACGCCGACGCGACGATCTGCATGGGCGTGAACGACTCGGTGTTCGACCCCGGCACGCACACGGTCGTCTCGAACGCGTCGTGCACCACGAACTGTCTCGCGCCGCTCGCGAAGGTGCTCGACGACTCGTTCGGCATCGAGCAGGGCCTCATCACCACCGTGCACGCGTACACGTCCGACCAGCAGTTGCAGGACCAGGCGACGGCCAGCCGCTCGGGCAAGCCCGACCTGCGGCGCATGCGTGCCGCGGCCCTGTCGATCATCCCGAACACCACCGGGGCCGCCCGCGCGATCGGGCTGGTCCTGCCGAACCTGAAGGGCAAGCTCGACGGCATGGCGCTGCGCGTGCCCACGCCCACCGGTTCGATCACCGACCTCGTGGCGATCGTGAAGCAGGACGTCGACGCCGCAGCCATCAATGCCGCGTTCCAGGCGGCGGCCGGCAACGCTGCCTACCGCGGTGTGCTCGAGTACTCCGACGAGCCGCTCGTATCGGCCGACATCGTGCACAACCCGGCGAGCTGCGTCTTCTCGTCGCTCGACACCTTGACGAACGGCCGCCTGGTGAAGGTGCTCGGCTGGTACGACAACGAGTGGGGCTACTCGAACCGCCTCGTCGACCTCGTCGAGTTCATCGGCGGGGCGTGAACCCTTCGGGGCGCGAGCGTCAGCGAGCGGGGGTGGACGTGAGCCCCTCGGGGCGCGAGCGTCAGCGAGCGGGGGTGGACGTGAGCCCCTCGGGGCGCGAGCGTCAGCGAGCGGGGGTGGACGCGTGAACCCTTCGGGGCTCCCGCAGCTCGAGGACCTGCCACGCGATCGCACGCGCGTGCTGCTGCGCGCCGACTTCAACGTGCCGCTCGCCGGCGGCTCCCAGCCCGAGGGGCCGCTGCACATCACCGACGACCTGCGCATCACCACGGCGGTTCCCACCATCCAATGGCTGCGCGAGCGCGGTCACTCGATCGTGCTGTGCTCGCACCTCGGACGGCCGAAGGGCACACCAGATCCGAAGTACTCGCTCGCGCCCGTCGCGGCGCGCCTGTCCGAGCTGCTCGGCATCGACGTGCCGCTGTCACCCGAGGTGGCGGGCTTCGCCTCGCTGGAACGGGCGCAGTCGCTCGAGCCCGGCGAGGTGCTGCTGCTCGAGAACCTGCGCTTCGACCCGGGTGAGGAGAGTTGCGCCGCGGCGTTCGTCACGAACCTGAGCGACCTCGGCGACTGCTACGTGAACGACGCGTTCGGCGCCGCGCACCGTGCCCACGCGTCGATCGTCGGCCCGCCCCGCGCGCTGCCGAGCGCGGCGGGCCGGTTGCTGGCACGCGAGGTGGAGGTGCTCGGTGCACTGCTCCACGAGCCGGCGCACCCGTTCGTCGGGGTGCTGGGGGGCGCCAAGGTGAGCGACAAGCTCGGCGTGATCGGTGCGCTGCTCGAACGGTGCGACACGATCCTCATCGGCGGGGCCATGGCATTCACGTTCCACGCCGCGCAGGGGCTCGCGATCGGCGACAGCCTCGTCGAGCCCCACTTCGTCGAGCGGTGCAAGGACCTGCTCGCGAGCGGCCGGGTGCTCGTGCCCACCGACGTCGTCATCGCCGAGGAGATGGCGCCCACGGCAGCCACCCGCCACTGCGCGGCCGGCCGCATCCCCGACGGCTGGAAGGGGCTCGACATCGGCCCCGAGACGGCCGGCACCTACGCCGAGCAGATCGAGCGGGCCCGCACGGTCCTGTGGAACGGGCCGATGGGAGTGTTCGAGATGGCGCCCTTCGCCGCGGGCACGCTCACCGTCGCCGAAGCCGTCGCGGACTGCCGCGGGTTCACCGTCGTCGGCGGTGGCGACAGCGCCGCCGCCGTGCGCGAGTTCGGGCTCGACGACCGGATCGACCACGTGAGCACGGGCGGCGGCGCCTCGCTCGAGTTCCTCGAGCACGGTGACCTGCCGGGCCTCGAGGCGCTCCGCAACGCACGGAAGGGCTGACCCGACGATGGTCGACGCACGCAAACCGCTGATGGCGGGCAACTGGAAGATGCACCACAACCATCTGGAGGCGATCCAGGTGGTGCAGAAGCTGGCGTACCGCCTCGACCGGGCCGACTACGACCGCTGCGAGGTGGTCGTGTGCCCCTCGTTCGTCGCCCTGCGGTCGATCCAGACCGTGATCGAGAGCGATCGCATGTCGATCCAGCTCGGCGCGCAGCACTGCCACTGGGAGAACCAGGGCGCGTTCACCGGGGAGGTGAGCCCGGCAATGCTCGCCAAGCTCAACGTCCGGTATGTGATCGCGGGGCACTCCGAGCGGCGGGAGCTGTTCGGCGAGACCGACGAGATGGTGGCCAAGAAGGTCAGGGCGATCCTCGCGCACGGCATGACACCGATCGTGTGCGTCGGCGAGACGCTCGAGGAGCGCGAGGCCGGCCAGACCGATGCCAAGGTGCAGGGGCAGGTGAGGGCCGCGTTCAGCGGCCTGAAGTCGGCCGACGTGGGGGCCGCGGTCGTGGCCTACGAGCCGATCTGGGCGATCGGCACCGGCCGCAACGCCACGCCCGACGACGCCGACGCCACGATCGGCGTCATCCGGGCGACGCTGCGGGAGCAGGTGGGCGGCGAGGCCGCCGGCATGCGCATCCTCTACGGCGGCAGCGTGAAGCCGGGCAACGTCGCCGAGCTCATGGCCAAGCCCGAGATCGACGGTGCCCTCGTAGGCGGCGCGTCCCTGGATCCCGACGACTTCGCCAGGATCGTCCGCTACAGCGGCTGACCGGGAACGATGCCCGAGGCGGCGCGGGCACGAGGTGCGCGCAGGCTGCCGCAACCGTGGCTAAGCTGCGCCCGCTCCAACCAACCAGCCAACATGAGCAACAACTGTTCCACGTAACTGTTCCACGCAACGGCCAAGGAGTCCGAGCGCTGTGACATTGATCATCGGGATCGTGCACGTGATCGTGTCGCTCTTTTTGATCTTGCTCGTGCTCCTGCACGCCGGGCGTGGCGGCGGGCTCTCCGACATGTTCGGTGGGAACGTCGGCGGCTCGATGGCGGGCGCCACCGTCATGGAGAAGAACCTCGACCGGGCGACGATCATCGCCGGGCTGATCTTCATCTTCACGACGATGCTGCTCGCGATCCGGCTGCAGTAGCCGAGCCGTGATGCGAGGACGGTCGCCCGGCCGACCCTCGGGGGATTCCGATGAGACGGGGAGGTCTCTGACCTTGATTCACATGCACAAGCGCTACGCGCAGGTGCTCGCCGGCGTCGCCGTGCTGGGCCTCGTGGCCTCGGCGTGCGGCAGCAGCAGCAACAAGGCGTCGAGCACCACACAGGCACCAACTGCCACCACGTCGGCCACACCGGTGCCCACCGGCGGCACGCTGACGGTCGGCGCCGAGCAGGAACCCGACTGCATGGACTGGGTCGGTAGCTGCTCGGGCGCGAGCTGGGGCTTCTGGACGGCGCAGCTGGCCACAATGCCGGCCGCGCTCGTGCCGCTGAAGCAGGCCGACGGCACGTACAAGTACGAGCCCGGCGACGTGCTCGCGGGCATGCCGACGCTCGCGACCACGCCGGTCGAGACCATCACCTACAACATCAACCCGAAGGCCGTGTGGAGCGACGGTACGCCGATCACGTGTGACGACTTCAAGTACACGTGGCAGCAGATCGCGACGGGAAGCGACATCTACGACCCGACCGGTTACACCGACATCGACACAGTCGACTGCTCCAACGAGGCGCAGCCCGTCGTCAAGTACAAGGCCGGCAAGACCTACTCGGGCTGGCAGCAGCTGTTCGGTGCCGCGTACGGCATCATGCCGTCGCACATCCTGTCCAAGGGTGACCGCGACACCGAGATGAAGAACGGCTACGACTGGTCCGGTGGGCCCTGGATCGCCAAGTGGACCAAGGGCGACAACATCACGCTGACGCCCAACACGAAGTTCTGGGGTCACAAGCCGAAGCTCGACCAGGTCGTCTTCAAGTTCGAGGCCGACACCGCGGCCGAGTTCCAGGCGTTCAAGTCGGGCCAGGTGCAGGCGATCTACCCGCAGCCACAGGTCGACGTGATCGACGCCATCGGTTCGGGCATCAGCGGCGCCAACCAGATCGCGTCGGCGCAGACCGGCGCAGTCGAGGCGCTGTGGATCCAGAACGCGAAGTTCCCGTTCAAGGACAAGGCCGTCCGCCAGGCGCTGGCCTACGCGATCGACCGTGAGGCGATCGTCAAGCAGCTGTTCGGCAAGCTCGGCGTCGACAAGGCCGTGAACTCGCTGAACCCGTTCGTCCTCGCCGACTACTCGGACCAGCAGGCCTTCGCGATGTACTCGCAGAACACGTCGAAGGTCGACTCGCTGATGACGGGCGCCGGCTGGGCCAAGGGCTCCGACGGCATCTGGGCCAAGAACGGCCAGAAGGCCAGCTTCACGATCAGCACCACCCAGGGCAACAAGCGCCGCCAGTTGACGCTCGAGGCCCTGCAGAAGGAGTTGAAGCCCGAGGGCTTCGACGTGAAGCTCAACTTCCGGACGCCAGCCGACCTGTTCGGCAAGGACGGCCCGGACGGAAACTTCCAGGTGGCGTTGTGGGCACAGCAGGTCACGTCGATCGTGCCCGGCCTGTGCACGATCTTCTGCACGAAGAACATCCCGACGGCCGCGAACGGCAACACCGGGAACAACTGGTACCGCTACAGCGACCCGGCCGCCGACACGCAGCTGCAGATCGTCGACGACTCGCTCGACACCAGCGCGCAGATGGATGCAGCCAAGAAGGCTGACGACATCCTCGCCCAGGACGTGGCGTCACTGCCGATCGACCCGCTCCCCGACATTCTCCTGTGGAGCAAGAAGGTCGTGGGTCCGGTCGCCGACAACGCGATCCTCGGTATGTTCTGGAACATCAATGAATGGGGATGCACCGGCGGAACGTGCTCCTGAGCTCGGAGAGATGAAAGGATGGGCCCGGTCGCTGCGACCGGGCCCATCTGCTCTCCGAGAAGGGTGACGTCCCGAGAACGTCATGCTCACCTATATCGCGCGCCGGATCCTGTACTCGGTCCCGGTTCTGCTTGTCGCGTCGTTCCTCACCTTCTGGGGTCTGCGGATCGCGTTCGACCCGCTCGCGAAGTTCCGCAACTCCCGCAACGCGGCCCAGATCCTTCCGATCCACAAGCACGAGCTCGGACTCGACAAGCCGATCGTGGTGCAGTGGTGGGACTGGCTCGTGAACGCGCTGCACGGCAACCTCGGCATCAGCCAGCGCTCGAACAACGCGGTGTTCGGCGAGCTGGTGCACAAGATGGGCACCACGGTGCACCTCGTGTTCTGGGGCACCACGGTGTCCGCCCTGCTCGCGATCAGCGTCGGGCTCTACTCGGCGATCAAGCAGTACTCGATCGGGGACTACGTGTTCACCGGTGCCTCGTATCTCGGCGTCGCCATGCCGCCATTCTGGTTCGGCCTGATGGCGATCGTGCTGCTCACCACGTGGCCGGTCACGCACTTCCACCTGCACCAGCCGATCTTCTATTCGATCGGGTTGCACGGCACCGGCCGGTCCGGCATCTTCAACCTCGACTACTTCCGACATCTCGCGCTGCCGGTTGCCACGCTCGTGGTGCAATCCGTGGCGTCGTGGAGTCGCTTCGAACGCGCGTCGATGCTCGACGTGCTGAGCGCCGACTACATCCGCACCGCGCAGGCCAAGGGCGTGCCGCGCCGGCAGGTGATCTTCAAGCACGCGTTCCGCAACGCGCTGATCCCGCTCGTCACCGTGATGGCGCTCGACACCGCCTACCTGTTCGGCGGGCTGATCATCACCGAACAGATCTTCTCGATCTCGGGCATGGGCCGCTACTTCATCGACAGCCTCAACCATGGTGACGCCCCAGCGCTGCTGGGCTGGATGCTCTTCACCGCGTTCTTCATCATCCTGTTCAACCTCGTCGCCGACATCATGTACGGCGTGCTCGACCCGCGGATCCGGTACTCGTGACGATCTCCGCCCCCGCCGAACGCAGCGCGGAGCTCGAGCTCGCAGTCACCGCCGAAGCCGTCCCGCGCACGCAGTGGCAGCTGTTCCGGCGGCGCTTTGTGCACCACCGGCTCGCGGTGTTCGGGCTCATCATGCTCGTGATCGTCACGATCATGTGCTTCTTCCCGGCGCTGTTCGCGCGAGGCCACCACGGCGGGTTCGACATCGCAACGGCCCTCAGCGGCGCACAGGGTCCGACCCTCAAGCACTGGCTCGGCACCGACGAGCAGGGCCAGGACTTCTTCTACGTGCTGTTGCGGAGCGGCCAGATCTCGCTGAAGATCGGCTTCACCGTCGCGGTCGTGTCGACTGCGTTCGGCGTGATGGTCGGTTCGGCCGCGGGCTACTTCGGCAAGTGGATCGACGGCCCGTTGAGCGCGCTCACCGACCTGTTCCTCGTGATGCCGTTCCTCGCCGTCATCGCGGTGCTGCTGCAGTACGAGGGTCACAGTGCCACCTGGATCATCGTGGCGTTGTGCCTGTTCCAGTGGACCTACGTGGCGCGCATCTCGCGGGGCCAGGTGCTGTCGCTGAAGGAGAAGGAGTTCGTCGAGGCCGCGCGCGCATCGGGTGCCCCCGACCGGCGGATCGTCGTGCGGCACATGTTGCCGAACATGATCGGTCCGATCATGGTGAACCTCACCCTGTCCGTTGCCTACGCGATCGTCGCCGAGTCGACGCTCACGTTCCTCGGCTTCGGCATCCAGGCGCCGCAGACGTCGTGGGGCCTCCTGCTGTCCGACAACGAAGGTGCGGTGAACGACCCGGCGAAGATGCACCTGCTGCTGTTTCCCGGTCTGATGCTGCTGATCGTGGTGCTCTGCGTGAACTTCGTCGGTGACGGCCTGCGCGACGCGTTCGACCCGCAGGCGAAGCACAGCACATGACGGCCGACTTCCAACCCGTGCCGGCTGAGCTGCTCGGTCACGACGAGTCGACCGCGGCCGGCCGCGGTGTGGTGCTCTCGGTGCGCGACCTGTGTGTTCGGTTCCCGACCGACGACGGCATCGTGCACGCGGTCGAGAACATGACGTTCGACTTGCGGGCCAACGAGACGCTGGGGATCGTGGGGGAGTCCGGCTCGGGCAAGAGCGTGACGTCGATGGCGATCCTCGGGCTGCTCCCGAAGACCGCCCAGATCACGGGCAGCATCACGTTCCGCGGTACGGAGCTGCTCGGACTGTCGGAGTCGGAGCTCCGGCCGTATCGCGGCCAGAAGATCTCGATGATCTTCCAGGACGCGCTCACCGCGCTGAACCCCGTCTACACGGTCGGTACACAGATCGCGGAGTCGATCGCGGTGCACCACAAGCTTTCGCGGCACGAGATCCACGACCGCGCGATCGCATTGCTCGACCTCGTCGGCATCCCGAACTCGAAGCAGCGCTTCGACCAGTACCCGCACGAGTACTCGGGCGGCATGCGGCAGCGGGCGATGATCGCGATGATGATCGCGAACGATCCCGAAGTGCTGATTGCCGACGAGCCCACGACCGCGCTCGACGTGACGATCCAGGCGCAGGTGCTTGACGTGATCGAACGCATCCGGGAACGGATGAACTCGAGCATCATCCTGATCACGCATGACCTCGGCGTGGTTGCCGGTGTGACCGAGCGCGTGATGGTGATGTACGCCGGCCGGCAGGTGGAGATGGGCGCGGTCGACGAGATCTTCTACCGGTCGCGCCATCCCTACACCCAGGGCCTGCTGGCGTCGCTGCCGCGGCTCGACCAGCGCGACAGCAACGAGAAGCTGTACCGCATCAAGGGTCAGCCGCCGTCGCTCATCCACCTGCCGCCGGGCTGCGCGTTCAACCCGCGCTGTCCCCACGCGCTCCCCGGCACGTGCGACACGGTCGTGCCGGGCCTCGAGCTCGTCGATCCCGGCCACCGCTCGTCGTGCCTGCGGCGCGACGACATCCCTGTTGGGGTACCCGCGTGAGCGTCGCGGGCACCGGTGCGGGCGACGACCTCGTGACGGCCGTCGACCCGGACGCGATCGCACGGCGCAACGCTCGCCACGGTGAGACGTTCCTCGAGGTGACCGACCTCGTGAAGGACTTCCCCATCCGCGCCGGCTTCGTCCGCCACACGATCGGCCAGGTGCACGCGGTGTCGGGCGTGAGCTTCACCTTGATGGCAGGGGAGACGCTCGGGCTTGTCGGCGAGTCGGGTTGCGGCAAGTCGACCACGGGCCGCCTCGTGATGCGATTGCTCCCGGCCACGTCGGGGTCGATCGTGTACCGCGGGCAGGACCTCATGAAGATCTCGCCGAAGGACCTGCGCGCGCTGCGCGGCAAGATCCAGTTCGTGTTCCAGGACCCGTACGCCTCGCTGAACCCACGCATGACCGTGCAGTCGATCGTCGGCGAGCCCATGCGGATCCACGGCACGTACCGCAAGGGCGGGGCGGCGCGGATCAAGGAGCTGATGAGCCTCGTGGGGCTGAACCCCGAGCACGCGAACCGGTTCCCGCACGAGTTCTCGGGCGGTCAGCGCCAGCGGATCGGCATCGCCCGGGCGCTCGCGCTCAACCCCGACCTCCTCGTGCTCGACGAGCCGGTGTCGGCGCTCGACGTGTCGATCCAGGCGGGCGTGGTCAACCTGCTCGAGGAGCTGCAGGACGAGCTCGGTCTCGCGTACATCTTCATCGCGCACGACCTCTCGGTGGTGCGCCACATCTCCGATCGCGTCGCGGTGATGTACCTGGGCAAGATCATGGAGATCGGGCCGGCGAAGCAGATCTACGAGAACCCGGGGCATCCCTACACGAAAGCGTTGCTGTCGGCGGTGCCGGTGCCCGACCCGCAGCTCGAGCGCAAGCGCCGCACCACCCGCATCGTGTTGCAAGGCGACCCGCCGTCGCCGGCCTCGCCGCCTTCCGGCTGCCGCTTCCGCACCCGCTGCTGGATGGCGCAGGAGATCTGCGCGCAGGAGGAGCCTGCGCTCGTCGAGCGCGGCCAGGGCCACCCCGTCGCCTGCCACTTTGCCGAAGGTGCCGGCACCGCGTTCATCAGCGAACCCTCGGTGGCGTCGCCGGCCTCGTAGGTCGTACGCGCCCCCTCATTGTCGATTCTCATGCACTATTCGCACGAGAATCGCCACTCGACCGATCCCGTCCAACGGACCGCTCGCGCTAGATTCATGCGCCCACGTCGGAGTGGCGGAATTGGCAGACGCGCTAGGTTGAGGGCCTAGTGCCCTTAGGGGCATGGGGGTTCAAGTCCCCCCTCCGACACTGGGGCCGCCGCCCGCTATACGTGCGCGTGCCGGTCGCTTGCGTCAGCCGAAGCGCCCGCACCCGACTCGACTCGATCGTCGGCAAGATCGTCCGTGGCGTTGAACGCAACTGGTCGACGCATACTCCGGCGTCCTCGCAGCGCGATCGCTGTGCCGATGACGACGAGCGCCGTGAACAACCCGAGTGCGAAGTACGTCAGAGTGATCGAGCGTGCCCTTCGTGCGGGCGGCGTCGAGCGAGGAACGGCCGCGAAGTTGACGCGAACTGGCGTCGCGTACTCGGTTGGGCGCAGGTTGTTGACCAGCTTGACGCCGTACCTGAGGTAGTCATCGCGCACGAAGAGGCTGGAACGGTCGATGATCCAATAGGCGCCAGCGGCGTGCGAGACGAACGTTCCCCGATACACGCCGCGGCCGACGCGACGAACAGCGACGGGACTGCCCTGTTCGTTCTGGGAACGCGGCCAGCCGTCTCCGTCGGTTTGCGCGACCGGCAGCGCAAAGACTTCAGTGCGCTCCCACGGGAAGTCTCCGAGGTCGAATGGCGGTGCGAAACGGATTGTCACCGTCAATTCGCGCCAACCTGGACTTCACGCGGTGTGACCGTGACGTCGGTAACCGGAAGCGCCTTGCCGCTCGCCGGGCGAACAAACAGGAAGGCACAGGAGGCCGACGCCGCCGCTACAGCAAGCAGAACTCGACGTGATCCCACAACCTCATTATCCAGGATCCGGGTGGGTGATGCCGCCCTTTGCGCCGGCGGGACGAGGTCACACAGCGAAACGCCAGTGCCAGGCACGAGACTCCGCGCCTCGGCCCTCCGACACTGTGCCCTGAAGCCGAGGCAAACGCGCGAATGTTGCTCGTCACCCAACCGATTGCCGGGGTGCGGGTGTACTAGTGGGTGTGGTCGGCACGGCGTGGGGATCTCGAGCACAGCGTGCAGCCGCGGGTGGGGCACATGATCGCCCCGACGACTTCGAGAGCTGGGTTGGCCCACATCTCACGCCGATGGCGCACCTTGCCGCGCGGCTTGTCGGGCCGACCGCGCGACGACGTCGTCCAGGAATCGCTGACGCGCGCGTGTGGCGAAAACGCGCGATGTTCGATCCATCGCGCGGTAGCCCGCGCGGGTGGCTCTGCGCGATCGTCGCAGACCAGGCTCGCAAGTGGCAACGCCGTCACCGGAGCCCGCGCTCGGAGCCACCCGCGCGGTCGACTGCATTCGCAGCGAGCTCGGATGCGCGCGTCGACCTGGAGCGCTCGATCGCGATGCTGCCACCACGGATGCGGCTCGCCGTCGAGTGCTGCTACTTCGCGGAGTTATCGATTGCCGAGACAGCCGAGGTCATGGGCGTCGCGTCGGGAACTGTGAAGTCGACGCTCTCGGACGCGCGGGCCCGATTGCGCGCGCTGCTCATCGAGGAGGACCAACGATGATCGACATCGACGCCGAGCTGACCGAATACGCACGAGAATGGACGGCGCATCAGCCGCCGATCACGGTCGCCTCCTTCGCGCCGTGGAGACGCGAGCGAGGACGACGTCGATGGAGCACGGCATTGGCGATCGTTGCGGCGGCCACGGCGGTAACGCTCATCGCGGTGACCCAGCGTAGCGAGGCACCGTCGCCTCGCGTGCACGTGACCGGCCCGAACCCAACGCCCCTCGCGCCGATCGTGCGCGTGGTTTGGTCGATCGACCTCGGGCAAGAAGAGCAGTATCCGGCAAGCGTTGCGGTCACGCCCGGCTCCGTGTCAGTGCTGGCGTTGCCGGCCGGACGCGATCGTGGCTGGGTCACGACATTCAGCACGCAGCCAAGCGCGGTTCCCGCCGCCCAAGTTCGACTCGATGACGATGGCCCGATCCAGATCGTCGGTGACAGCCACGCGCTGTGGGTCTCGTCGCAGCAGGGCGAACGAGCAGCCCATGTGGTGCGAGTGCAGCACGGCGCGACGACGGCGACGCTCACAACCGCCGGCGACGCCAACCTCGCTCTGTACCGCGGTGCGCTCTGGGTGCTCGACGGCAAAGGGGTACTGCTGCGCGTCGACCCGAACACGGCGGCGATCACATCGCGACTTCCGTTGCCCGGCGGCGGCTACGCACCGAAGTTTGTCAGTGCAGGCCCGCTCGGCGTGTGGCTGTCGAGCCCCTATGACGGCAGCGTCTGGCGCCTCAGCCACGACGGACGATCTGTGACCAGCGTCGCGGCCGTCCGAGGCGGATACGCGGGCACGATCGCCCAACTCCATGGTCAGATCTGGGTGCAGACGACCAACGGGCTCGCTGCCATCGGGGCGACGACCGGACGAATCGAACGCACGGTCGACACAGGTCGCCGCATTCTGGCGATGGCGAGCGATGGCACGAGCCTTTGGCTCGCCACCGACGACGGGCGCCTCGAGCGCGTCACAACCGCGACCGGCCGCATCCGGGTCATCTCCACACGAGTGACACCGAATCGCGGACTGATCCTCGCGCTCGCGGCTGACGTCGCCCACCGCACGCTGTGGGTCCTCACCTCAGGAACGGCCAGCGCCGCGCTCTGTCACGCCGTTCCCGCAGGGAGTGGACTACACAGCAACTGCCCCCAGCTGGTGGAACTGTCGCACTGATCGCAGTCGCGGATCAAGGAATCGACCTGTCAGACAGGCCGGGGCCAGGGTGGCAACAACCGCCGGTGCGTTTCGCCCGCGTCAGTCTGCGGACACGCACGTTCTCGTACTACCGCTCTCCCGCAGGCCGCATCGTTGAGGGTGACGAGCAGCTGGGGGAGCGCAGGTACGGGCTGGCCGATGCGCTGGCCTTGCCAAACGCCGTGTGAGCGCATCGTTCCTTCTTGCACAAACCCCGCACGGCGGGCGACCGCGACCGACGCATCGTTGCCCTCGACGATCGTCAAGAAGACGCGGGCGGCGCCGAGTTCGAAGAGCCAGCGCGTCAGCAGGATCACCGCTCGAGTCGCGTAGCCGCGCCTTCTCGCGCCAGGCGCGAGCCAGTATCCGATCTGCGCTACGTCGTGTGAAGACCAGTCGTCGACGCCACACTGGCCGGCCACCTCGCCAGACCTCGCGTCCACGATTGCGAAGGACACGCCCGATGGTGTCCCGGTCATCGCGAACGCCCGCCAGTTCGCCGCGAATAGGTCGATGATTGCCTCAGCATCCGTGATCGAGAGCGGCGGGCCCGGGTGGCCGCGGCGATCGTGCGGAATCGAATAGCGCCGGATCGCAGGGTCGGCGCATGCGTCGGCGAAGCATCCGGCCTCATCTCGCGACCACGGCCGAAGGATGACGGCATCGTCGGAGAGCGTGACAGCCGGATCGCCTGCATCGGTATCCCGCATGTCGATCGAAGCCTCCCGAGGGTGCCGGACCAATGTACGGGAGCCTTCCGACACTCATGCGAACTTCCTTGCGCACTACGTTGCAACGCGATGGCACTCGAGGCCTACCGCGTGGATAACAGCGTCGCAGTCGACGACGCGGCCGCCCTGGAAGTATGGAGCCGGGCAGCGCGGCCGGTACTCGCGCAAGTCGCGCGTCGGTACGGCTCGTTGACGACCCCGGACGACCTCGCCGAAGCGGTGCAGGTGCTGTCAGGCGTGCGCACGCGCGAACCGGCAGAGCTGTGGATCGCCGACGTGCTCGACGCGGTAGACGTCGAGTGCGTCACCCGCAAGGAGCCATTGCTGTCGGCCTTCTGCATCGGTCCCGACGGTCACATCGGCGAGCGCTACGAAGCGCGTGCCGTGCGCGTCGACCCGGGCGGCGCGGTGACCGACATCGAGATGCACGCGGCGAAGCAGCGACTGGATGCGCACCGCTATCACGGCGCGGTATTGCCGGTCGATGGCGGCCGGCCGGCGCTGCCACGGAACGTCGCGAAGCTGCGCGGGTCGCCACCGAAGCGCCCGACGCGCACGGCCTCGACTCGCACGAAGGCTGCTGCGCCACGCAAGCCCAAGAAACCCGAGCCCCCGAAGCGCGCGGTGTGCCCGACCTGCTTTCTGCAACTGCCCCTCACCGGCCGCTGCGACAACTGCGACCCCGACTGAACGACGCTGCTCCCGTTGCGAGCCGACACTGCGGAGTACGAGAAGCCGCGTCACGCTCAGCAGCCCAGCGCGTAGCTGATCGCCGAGCAGACCTTGCGCAGCGTGTCGTCACCGATCTGGCCGACCGGCCTCGTCAGGGAACGCTGTGCAACCGTGTGGATGCCGTCGCAGTTGATGACCGACGGCCGATCGAGCCCGATCTGCTCGTGGTCGATCTCGACCTCCGCGGCCAGCCCCCGAGCCGAAGTCGTGACCTCGGCGACGGTGACGAGCTCGCGAACGTCGAGCACCTCCGAACGCGTCAACACCAGTACGGGCCTCGTCTTCCTTCCCACCTGCGCCAACCACACCTCGCCGCGCGTCACGATTCACCCCACGCGTCGGCCTCGGTCCAGAACGCGTCGTCACGTTCGGGACGCCGCTCGTACGCGCGCCGGTCGGAATGCGCCAGCGCGGCGCGCACCGCGTCGGCCACGCCCTGGCGAGCGGCGGCCGAGATGTTGATACCGAGTCGGCGAGCGCGCTCGGCCAGCTCGTCGTCGAGCGTGAACGTCGTCCGCGACGAAGCCATACAGCGATGCTATCAGTTAGTGATAGCATCAAGGTCGCGGCGTGCGCGCACTCCTTCCGGCCGCGGCCGGCCCGCCCGCTTGGAGTCCTTAGCGGCGGTCGCGCTCCAGCGCTTCGATCAGACGGTCGGTCTGCTCGCGCTGTTCGTACACGAGCCGGATCACCCAGAAGCGCAGGTAACGGGTGAGCGAGTTGCGGATCCAGATCACGATGCCGACGATCGAGATGCCCACGCCGATCACGCCGACGATCTGCGAGCGGAAGATGTCTTCGAAGCTGCCCGCATTGAACGCGCTCCACCACGCGATGACCGCCACCACAAAGCCGACGATCGTGAGGCCGATGCCCCACTTGCTCGCGAGCCGTTCGGGGTTGGCCATGCCGCCCGTCACCTTCAACTTCGCAGTTTCGTCGCGTAGCTGCTCGAGGCGCGCCGATGACATCGTCGCCGCCGACGCCCGCGTGCGTTCGGCGGTGTTCGCCTGTTTCATCTCACGATCTCCTCGGTCATGGTCGTGGGCCGTTCAATGAGTGGTGCCAGCGAGATACGCGCCCGTGAGATCGCCCGCGATCTGCGCGGGGGTACCGGTCTCGACGATGCGCCCGTGCAACATGATCCCGGCCAGGTCGGCCACGCCGAGGATCTCGTGCGCGAATTGTTCGACGATGATGATGGAGAGTCCAGAGGCGGCGAGCCGGCGCACTTGGTCGTACAGCTCGGCAACGACCAGCGGCGCCAGCCCCATCGACAACTCGTCGATGAGGAGGACCGCCGGTTCGGTCGCCAATGCGCGGCCCATCGCCAGCATCTGCTGCTCGCCGCCGGACAGCGTTCCCGACGTCTGCTTGCGCCGCTCACGGAGCCGGGGGAACTGTGTGAACACCCGATCCTGCACGTGACCGAAGTGAGTTCCGGTGAACGTCGCCATCCGCAGGTTCTCGATCACCGTAAGGTTCGGGAAGATGCCCCGGCCCTCTGGGATCAGGCAGATGCCCGCGTGGGCGAGCGCGTCGGGGCTCACGCCGGTGACGTCGCGGCCGCACACCATCAGGCTGCCGGAGCTCGGCGTGATCTGTCCGGACGCGACGGCCAGTGTGGTCGACTTTCCGGCTCCGTTCGGCCCGAGCAGCGCGCACACCTGGCCGGCTTCGAGGCGGAGGTCGACACCGTGCAGCACGTCGATGCGGCCATAGCCGGCGCGCACCGACGACAGCTCGAGGACCGGCGTCGTGGTCGCGTCACCCGTGTCGGGACCGGGTGGGTGGGTCACAACGCGATCTTCGCGGGAGCCCCGAGGTACGCGCGCTGCACCTCGGGGTCGGCCTGAATCTCCTCGGGCCGACCGTGGGCGATGATGCGTCCGAAGTCGAGCACGTTGATGTAGGTGCAGGTGCCCATCACGAACGACACGTCGTGTTCCACGAGCAACACGCCCAGGCCGTCAGCAGCGAGCTCGCGCAGCAAGTGTCCGAGCGCCTCGGTCTCCTCCTCGGAGAGGCCCGAAGACGGTTCGTCGAGCAGCAGCACACGCGGCGCAGTGCCGAGCGCGCGGGCGAGCTCGACGAGCCGCGCCGTTCCGGTGGGCAACGAGTCGACCTTGCGATCGGCCACCTCGCTGATCCCGACGCGTTCGAGCAATACGTCGGCCACTTCGCCGGGGTTGTACTTCTCGGTTGCCCAGCGCCGGCGCATCTCGAGTGCGACGAGCACGTTCTCGCGTGCGGTGAGGCTGCCGAACGGCTCGAGCCGTTGGAACGTGCGCGCAATGCCCAGCCGGGCTCCGGTATGACGCTTGGCGCGCGTGACGTCCTTGCCGTCGAGGCGTACGTGACCCGACGTGGGTGACCGCAAGCCGGTGATGACGTTGAAGAGCGTGGTCTTGCCCGCACCGTTCGGGCCGATGAGCCCGGTGACCCGACCGGCCTCCACATCTACGGACGCGCCGCAGAGCGCAAGGAGGCCGCCGAACGACACGGAGATGGAGTCGATCTCGAGCAGCGCCATCGCGCTAGCTCCTCGACCGGGCGGCAGCCGTCGGGCGCGGAACGTCGTTGTTGATCGCGAGCGCGCGATCGAGAATGAGCACGGCGGCTTCCGTAAACGGCCGGTCGAGGCCGAGGTCGCCCACCTCCGGGTCCGCGAACGCGGCCTCCACCTCGTCGGCTGCGGCCTTCGCGTCTTTGCGCCATGGCAACAGTGGCGCGAAGCCTTCGCCGATCGGCACGACCACACCTGACGGGTTCCGGATGATGCCCAGAGCGGCGATACCGGGCGCGAGGAACTCGATCGCACGGAACAGCGTGAGGTGCCACGTCTCCTGGAGGATGATCAGACCGAGCCCGAACGCGCCCGCGAACAACGCGCCGGCAACCGTGCCGACACCGCCGATCACGAGTGCGAGCACGAGCGGCAGACCCCCGAGCATCGAGAACTGCGCCTGATTGATGGTCTCGTAGTACTGGGCGAGGAACGCACCCGCGAACCCGGCCATCGCGGCCGACAACATGAACACCGCGACCTTCGTCTCCAATACGTTCACGCCGACCGTCGAGGCCGCCGCTTCACTGTCGCGGAGCGCGATCAAGCGGCGGCCGAACGGTCCACGTCTGAGCGCGACCATTCCGACCCCGAGGAGCCCGAACACCGCGGTCACAAGGAGCAAGAACGAGCGCGTCCCGTCGAAGTGCATGCCGAACATCTGGAGCCGGCCGGCCGCTCGGCTCTGCGAGCCGAGCGCGAACGGCTGCAGGAAGAACATGAGCTCCACCAACGACGCGAACGACAATGTCGCCAAGGCGAGATAGAGACCTTGCAACCGGAGCGCGGGCAACGCCAGCAGCGCGCCGACCGGCACGACCACGAGCGACGCGACGATCACGGCGTAGCCGTTGCCGTGCGCGCCGCCGAGGCGCGGCGTACGCGACCGCACCGATTCCTGCGAACGCGAGGCCGGCGAGCGACACCTGTCCTGCCCAGCCGATGAGCGGTACCAGCGACATCGCGACGAGCGCCGTGCACATGGCGAGCGCGAAACGGTTGAGGTTCGTCGGCGACAGGAAGAGGCTGACCACCGCCATCACCACGAACAGCGTGACCATGCCGATCACCGTGTCTTTCACGGTGGAGACGCGTTCGGTTCGCCCGACCATGCTGAGCCGGGCGAACTTCAGTGGCGCCTCCGGGAGCAGTAACAACGCGACGAACAGCATCGCGGTCGGGATCGCGGCCGGAGCCGTGGCCCAGCGGCCGCCGAACTCGAGGAACGTCTGCGAGTACTGCAACGCGAGAGCGAGGATCAACGCGCCGAGGTATGTGAGCGGCAGGCTGCGGATGCGGCCCACCGCGGCGGCCGCGAACGACGTGATGATCAGCAGCGTGAGTGGCCCGCTCGTGGACATGCCCGTGTCGGGCGCGAGCAGGATCCCCGAGAGCGCGGCCAGCGAGCAACCGAGCGCCCACGAGAAGCTCGAGACCCTCGACGACCGGGCGCCCGCCAGGCTTGCGAGGCCACGGTTGTCGACGACGGCGCGCATCGCCACGCCGAGGCGCGTCCGGAACAGCAGAATGCGCAGACCGATGGCCAGACCCACAGCGAGCCCGACCGTGAGGAGTCGGGCGTACGTGAGCACGACCCCCGCCACGTGGAAGCCCTTCTGGCCGAACAGAGTGGGCATCGTGTGGTTGAGGTTCTGGTCCCAGATCATGTTGGCGAGACCGATGAACGCGAACATGAGCCCGACGGTCACGAGGAGCTGCACCACGAGTTCCTTGCCCTGGAGATGACGCATCACGGCGCGGTCGAGACCGATGCCGATGAGCGGGGCGATGATCAGCACGGTGACGGGTACCGCGATCACCTGGGGCACGCCGTGGTTCACGGCGAGCTCCCAGTCGACGTACGCGAGGAACATTCCGATCGCGCCCTGCGCGAAGTTGAAGATGCCGGTGGTCGTGTAGGCGACGACGAGCCCCGTTGCCGAGATCGCGTAGATGCCGGCGAGCGGCAATGCGAAGATCAGCAGGTCGGTGAGAGCCGTGAGGGTCACGGGCGCGCCGGCCCACGCGGCCCAACTGACGGCCACGATGAGGCCCGCCGTTGCCGCGAAGACAATCACGTGGGACCGCGTCTTCACGACGGGTCACTCATCCGCGGTACGCCTTCACGGGGTCGAGGGTCACGTCGATCGTGCCGCCCGTGCAGTTGAAGGTGCCCTTCTTGGTCGGGCTGACCCGGACGAACTTGCCGTGCTGCACCTGCATACCGATCAGGCACTTACTGGGCTGCTTCCCGCCGATGTTGGTCGGTGCGATGAAGCCGCCGTCGTCGAAGTTCGTGATCCCCCTGATCGCGTCGAGCATGGCCTGGCGGGTGAGGCCGTTCGGCCCGCTCTTCGCCACCACGTCATTGACTGCTTTCGCGAACACCTGGCCGGACACCCACGCCTGGGCGGCGAACGCGTCGGGCTTTTTGATGTGCTGGAGGAAGTTGTCGAGCTCGGCGTTGCTGCCCTTGTCCTCGAACGGCAGGAACGAGAGCCACGTGTAGTTGTTCTCGACCGCCGAACCGCCGGTCGAGATGAAGCGGGGGTCGTAACACTGCTGCGAGCAGTCCCACACCTTCACGGTGTCGACCCCCTGCACCTGGGCTTCCTTGCGGAGGAAGATGTAGCTGACGTAGTCGGCGCCGTTACGGGCGAATGTCGACTTGTTGGTCTTGATGGACTGCACGTAGGGCGTGTACGCCGACTGCGGCGACAGCGCGCTCACGCCGAACTCGGCGTCCATCTTGATGCCGAGCTGCTCCTCGGCGGCGAAGAGGGGAGTGGATGCCGAGATCGTCGACGGCAGGTCGCTCGGCACGAGGAACAAACCGTGCAGCGAGCCCTTGCCGAACTTGGCGAAGTAGTAGTCCGGGGCGACCGTGGACCGCTTGAACGTGCGAACGCCGGTTCCGGAGTAGGGGCACTCGCCCCCGGCCGGGAGGACGGCGAACGACACGGGCGAGCACTGCTCGGCCGGGGAGGTCTGGAGCACCGCGAGGTCGGGGATGCCGACCGGCTGGCCGCCCTTGTCCTTGCAGCTTTCCGCGGGCTTCATGCTGTCGAGGAACAGCGCGGTCGTTCCGACGAGCGACAGCGAGTTGCCGCACGCGGTCGTGATCGCGTTCCGCGCGTCGTCGGCGGTGAGCTTCGAGTCCGCTGCCTTGACGACGACCTTGCGGCAGGCCAACCCACCGTTCGCGTTGATGGAGTCGCCCCATGCCTTGATGGCGTCCACCGAGCCTTGGAACAGCCCGGGACGGAGCGCCGAACCGGTGTCGGCGACCACCGTCACGGTGATCGTGGTGGGGCTCACGCCGACCTCGCTCGAGGTGAGCGTCGTCGACTTGCAGACGTCAGTCGTGGTGGGTGTGTTCGCGGGGATTGTCGTTTCCCCGCTGATACCGCCGCCGATCTTCTTGCCGCTCCCACATCCCGCAGCGACCAATGCGATCACGAGCAGGCCGCCGACCCAGCCGAAGCGCCTCAATGTTCCCCCTCATGGCGGTGGCCCGCCGTCCTCATCCCGAGCCCTTCCATGATGGTCAGCCTCGTGCGAACGTCGAACTCCTCGTCCCGCCAGGCGAGACGGCACGCCCGAGGTTCACTGCCGCCCCATCGCCGAGCGCCCATCGGCGGCGGCGACGTCGCGCTCTTGGGACCGCGACCGGCTCGACAGCGTGATGTCGAGCGTGTGCAGGATCCCCTCGAACGGGAAGGTGTGGTCGTAGCGGTCGCTCACCGGCATGCCGTGGTCGAAGCCGACGCTGCTCCCGACGCTCGAGATCACCCGCATCGCGAAGGGGATCTCGGCCGACCCGGCGGGTTCGTTGTCGACGACGACGGTGGCGGTGGCACCGTTCCCGGTGCGGCGGAAGCGCACGCCGAGCACGCATGGCCCGGTCGGCACCGGCACCTCCGACTCGACCACGGTGTGATCGCCGAACGCGTTGTAGTCGAACACGAGCCGGTCGTCCTGGACGAACAGCGACAACCCGGCGTTCCCGTTGCCGAGGGCGTAGAGCACCCCGCCCTCCCCGGCGTCTCGCTCCACCCTGGCTTCGAGGTCCCAGCTGCGACCCGCGATCGTGGCCGACGCCTGCGCCGGCAGGTACGACATCGGCGGCCGGTAGGTGTAATGGCGATCGGGCCGATGGGGGGTGTGCTCGGCGAACCGGGAGGCGAACAGTTCGACCATGCGGTCGTCGAGCGGCAGAACGCCGTGGACCTCGGCCTCGTCCCACCACCGGGCGACGAGCGCGGCCAACCGCTGCGGCTGCTCAGCGGCAAGGTCGTGGCACTCCGAGGGGTCGGTGGCGAGGTCGTAGAGCTCCCAGACGTCCTCGTCGAACGGCGTGCCCTCCTCGTGGCGCGTGACCGCCTTCCAGCCGCCGACGTACATGCCCCGGTGGCCCATCATCTCGAAGTACTGCACGGTGTGCCGGCTCGGGGCGTCGGCCGCGGCGCGATCGAAGCTGTACGCCATCGACGCGCCGGACAGCGGAAGCTGCGGGACCCCCCGGTAGGTGTCGGGTGCCTCCACGCCGACGAGCTCGTAGACGGTGGGGGCGATGTCGGTGACGTAGTGGAACTGGTGGCGGATCCCGCCGGCGTCGTCGATGCCCTTCGGCCAGTGGACGATGCACGGCACGTGCACCCCGCCCTCGTGGGTGTTCGACTTGTACCACTTGAACGGCGTGTTCCCGGCCTGCGCCCAACCCCACGGATAGTTGGCGTGGCTGCGCGGACCGCCGATGTCGTCGAGGTGCGCGAGCGCTTCCTCCGGCGCCTCGAAGAGGAAGTTGAAGAACTTCATCTCGTGCAGCACGCCGAACGGACCGCCTTCGCGACTGGCACCGTTGTCGGAGAGCAGGACGACGACGGTGTCGTCGAGCAGCCCCATCCGCTCGAGCCCGTTCACGAGCCGCCCGAGCTGGTCGTCGGTGTGCTCGAGGAACGCCGCGAACGCTTCCTGGAGCCGCGCGGCCAGACGGCGCTGCGCCTCGGGGAGTTCGTCCCACGGCTCCACCCCGGGGTTGCGGGGCGATAGCTGGGCACCGGGTGGGATCACGCCGAGATCGCGCTGTCGGGCGAACCAACGGAGACGCGCCTCGTCCCACCCGTCGTCGTAGCGGCGCCGGTGCCGGGCGAGGTACTCCGCGGGTGCCTGGTGCGGGGCGTGGGTCGCCCCCAGCGCGAGGTACGTGAAGAACGGCCGATCGGGCCGGATCGACACGGAGTCGTTGATGAACTCGAGGGTCTTGTCAACCAGGTCCTCGGTGAGGTGGTAGCCCTCCTCGGGCCGGCGCGGCGGGTCGATCCGGTGGTTGTCGTAGACGAGATCCGGCGTGAACTGGTCGGTCTCGCCGTCGAGAAAGCCGTAGAAGCGGTCGAAGCCCCGTTGCAGCGGCCAGTTGTCGAAGGGCCCGGCTGCGGAGGCCTCGTCCATCGGGCAGAGGTGCCACTTGCCCACCATGAAGGTCGCGTAGCCCACGCCTCCGAGCACCTCGGCCATCGTGCTGGCCCGGTCGGTGATGCGACCCCGCATGTGGGGGAACCCGGTGTTGAAGTTCGATATCGCCCGCATGCCGACGGCGTGGTGGTTCCGGCCGGTGAGGAGGGCGGCCCGTGTGGGCGAGCACAGCGGTGTGACGTGGAAGTTGCTGTAGCGGATCCCCCCGGCGGCCAGCCGGTCGATGTTCGGGGTCGGCAGGTCAGATCCGTAGCAGCCGAAGTGGGAGAACCCGAGATCGTCGAAGAGGATCACAACGACGTTCGGCGCGTGGTCGCCGGGATGGATCGGTTCGGGCCACCACGGCTCGGACTCCGCGACCGTGCGGCCGATGGTGCCGCCGAACCCGGCGGTGGGGTCGACGCCGCTCATCGTCGGCATTCTGTCCTCCTCGTTCCAGCAAGGGGGCACGTCCCGTCCCACTGCGCGGGACCGATCGGCAGCGCGGGAGATGCGCCACTCGTACAGTGCAATCGCGAGTCCCCTCGCATGCTGACGAGGCGGGACGAATCCGACCCCGGAGGAGCAGCATCGTGCCGCACGAGGTGTTCAAGCGGATCGGGGAGGCAAGCAGCGAGATCGCCGATCGGTCGCAGGCCGCGGACCAGCTCGGGAGACTCCCCGACGACGTCGCCAAGCGTCTGAAAGACATCGGGATCGTCCGGATGCTCCAGCCGTCCGAGTTCGGGGGCTACGAAGCCGACCCCCGCGACTTCCTGGCCGCGGTGATGGAGGTCGGCCACTCCTGCCCGTCGGCCGGATGGGTCTCCGGCGTGGTCGGCGTCCACCCCTGGGAGCTCGCGCTCAACGACGAGCGGCTCCAGGCGGAGGTGTGGGGCGACGACCCCGATACCTGGGTGGCCTCCCCGTATGCGCCGATGGGCACCGCGGTGCCCGTCGACGGTGGCTACACGGTCGACGGCCGGTGGAACTTCTCCTCCGGGACCGACCTGTGCGACTGGGTGGTGTTGGGCGCGATGGTCCCCCGTGGCGGCGAACGCGGGGTGCCGTTCATGGTCCACGTGATGCTGCCCCGCGCCGATTACGAGATCGACCCCGACTCGTGGAAGGTCATGGGGCTCGAGGGCAGCGGCAGCAAGGACGTCGTGGTGCGGGGCGCCTTCGTCCCCACCTACCGCACGATCGACGCGACGAAGGTAATGGACGGCCGCGCGGCGGTCGAGGCCGGTCGCACCCAACCCCTCTACCGCATGCCGTGGTCGACGATCTTCCCCTGCTCGGTCGCCGCCGGCCTGCTCGGGATCGCGGAGGGCGTCCTCGAGCACGCCCTCGAGTACCAGGCCGGCCGAGTGAACGCGGTCGGGGTGGCGCAGGTGAGCGACCCCCACACGCGCCGCACGCTCGGTGAGGCGGCAGCCGATCTGCGCGGGGCACGCACCCAGATGCTCTACGACGTCGGCGAGCTCTACGAGCGGCTTGCCGCCGGACACGACGTGACGATGGCCGAGCGCGTCGCCATGCGGCGCGACCAGGTGCGGGTCGCGTGGCGGGCCGTGGACGCGGCCGACAGGGCCTTCACCTGCTGCGGCGGCAATGCCGTGCGGCTCGACAAGCCCGTCCAACGGTTCTGGCGCTCGATGCACGCCGGCATGAACCACGCCGTATTCGTGGCCGGTCCGGTGTACGACGACGCCGCGGGGATGCTCATGGGCCAAGACCCGACGGGCCCGGCCGCGGTCACCTTCTGAGGAGTCGCGTCCGGCTCGGCCCCGGCACCGGGGCTGCCGGCCAGGGAGGACATCGATGACCATCACCGCTCTCACCGCTGCAGGGACCAGCAGGACGCTCGCCACCCCCGACGGCGAGATTCACTACCACGAGGCCGGCGACGGCCCCCCGCTGCTGCTCCTGCATGGTTCCGGGCCCGGGGTGAGCGGCTGGGCCAACTTCAGCGGCAACCTCCCGCTCTTCGCCCGGCACTTCCGGACCCTCGTGCTCGACCTGCCCGGGTTCGGCAAGAGCCATCCCGTGGACGGGAGCCCGGTCCTGCACGCGCCGGCCGCGGTGCTGGCGTTCCTCGACGGGCTGGGCATCGACCGGCTGGCGATGGTGGGCAACTCCCTCGGCGGAGGGGTGGTGGCCCGCCTCGCCGCGACGAACCCCGATCGGGTGAGCCGGTTGGTCACCCTGGGCGGCGTGGGGGTGCCGTTCTTCAGCCCCTTGCCCCCCGAAGGGATCATCCGGCTCGTGGACTTCGTGGAGGAGCCCACCCGCGACCGGCTCGTGCAGTGGATGCGGGCCATGGTGTTCGATCCCGCAGTGCTCACCGAGGAGTTCGTCGAGACGCGCTGGGCCGCGGCGAGCGATCCGGAGGCTCTCGCCGCAATCCGCACCATCTACAGCAGGGAGATGCTCGACGTGATCCGGCCGCTGATGCTCGGCAACCCCGACGTGCTGGGGATGCTCGGCCGGATCACGTCGCCGACATTGCTCACGTGGGGCCGCGACGACCGCGTCACGCCGCTCGACGGCGCCATCGCGCCGATGAGGCTCATCCCCCGATGTGAGCTCCACGTGTTCCCCGACTGCGGGCACTGGGTGATGATCGAGCGCAAGGACGAGTTCGAGAGCGTGGTGCTCTCCTTCCTGCTGCGCGACCAGGGCTGAGCGCGCCGTGCCCCGAGCCCACAGCGGCCGCGCCGGCGGCGAACCGGCAACCAGCCGACCCGAGCGGCGGTCCGCCCACGAGGCTGCCGCCGAGCGGCTCCTCGACGCGGCCCGGCAGAAGCGCCCGTGTCGCCCGGTTCGCGAGCTCCTCCCCGACGGCGGCCTCGACGACGGCTATGAGGTGCAGAAGATCGTGCACGCGCGGGGCTCGGCCGGACGTCGCCGCGTGGGGCGCAAGATCGGCCTCACCTCGCCGGCAGTGCAGCGGCAGATGCGGGTGGACACCCCGGACTTCGGGGTGCTGTTCGCCGACATGGCCTACGGCGACTCCGAGCCGATCCACTTCGGCGATCTCCTCCAGCCCCGCGTCGAGGCCGAGGTGGCCTTCGTCCTGGGCGCGGACCTGCCGGAGGCCGACGTGACTGCTCCGGAGTTGCTCCGGGCGATCGATTTCGTCCTCCCGTCGATCGAGGTGGTCGACAGCCGGATCGCGGACTGGGACATCTCGATCTTCGACACCGTGGCCGACAACGCCTCGTCCGGGCTGTTCGTCACGGGTGGATCGCCGCGCTCGCTGCGCGCCATCGACGACCTGCGGGCGAGCGCGATGACGCTCACCGTCGACGGGGAGGTCGTGAGCTCCGGCACCGGGGCGGCGTGCCTCGGGCACCCCGTGAACGCGCTCGTGTGGCTGGCCAACGCGGTCGCCGAACGGGGAGAGCCACTCCGGGCCGGAGAGGTGGTGCTGTCCGGGAGCCTCGGACCGCTGGTCCCGGTCCGGCCCGGCCTCACCTACGAGGCCCACATCAGCGGCGTCGGCTCGGTGCGGGCGACCTTCACCCCGGACGACGGGTGATCCCGGTGGAACCCGCCGGGCGGTCGGCCGTCCCGTTCTCCGGCACGGCCAGGTGCACCCGGCCGGCGCGGTTGCGAGGATCGACGCCGTGAGCGCGCGTCCATCCGCAGCCGTCGTCGGGTCGGGGAACATCGGCACCGACCTCATGTACAAGCTGCTGCGGTCCGACGCACTCGAGCTGCGCTACGTCGTGGGGATCGACCCCGACAGCGACGGCCTGCGCCGCGCAAGCGACCTCGGCCTCGAGACGTCGGCGGAGGGCGTGGACTGGCTCCTGTCGAGGGCCGAGCTGCCCGACATCGTCTTCGAGGCCACGTCGGCCCACGTGCACGTGCGCAACGCGCCACGCTACGCGGAGGCCGGGATCCGGGCGATCGACCTCACCCCTGCCGCGCGCGGGCCCTACGTGATCCCACCGGTGAACCTCGACCGCCACCTCGGCGAGGCGAACGTGAACATGGTGACCTGCGGCGGCCAGGCGACCATTCCGATGGTGCACGCCGTGTCGCGGGTGACGCGGGTCGCCTACGCGGAGATCGTGGCCACCGTCGCGTCCCGCTCGGCGGGCCCGGGAACCCGGAACAACATCGACGAGTTCACGCGCACGACGGCCGCCGCGGTCGAAGTGCTCGGCGGTGCCGAGCGGGGCAAGGCCATCATCATCCTCAACCCGGCCGAGCCGCCGTTGACCATGCGCGACACGATCTTCTGCTCCCTCGAGCCCGACGCCGACGCGGGCGCGGTGATGGCCTCCACCGAGGCGGTCGTAGCCGAGGTGCAGGAGTACGTGCCCGGCTACCGGCTCCTGACCGAGCCCCAGGTCGAGCGGGAGGTGACCCGGGACGGGCGGGGGCGGATCGCGATCTTCGTGGAGGTCGAGGGCGCCGGCGACTTCCTCCCGCCCTACTCCGGAAACCTCGACATCATGACCGCGGCCGCCGCTCGCGTGGGCGACGCGATCGCCCGGTCGCTCGTCCCTCAGGAGCAGTGAGATGCCCTACTCCGGCGACATGGACGTGCGGGTCACCGACTCGTCGCTGCGAGACGGCTCTCACGCCAAGGAGCACCGCTTCACCGAGGACGACGTCCGCCAGGTGGTCGGCGGGTTGGCCGGCGCGGGTGTCCCCGTCATCGAGGTGAGCCACGGCGACGGCCTCTCGGGCTCGTCCTACAACTACGGGTTCTCGGCGGTCGACGAGCAGGTGCTCATGCGGAGCGCGGTGGAAGCCGCGGGCGGCCGCTCCCGCATCGCCGCGTTGATGCTCCCCGGCGTGGGGACGATGGACGACATCCGGGCGTGCCGCGACATTGGCGTCTCGGTCGTTCGCATCGCGACGCACTGCACCGAGGCCGACATCGCCCGCCAGCACTTCGCCATGGCCCGGGAGCTCGGCCTCGAGACGGTCGGGTTCCTGATGATGAGCCACACCCAGCCGGCCGAGGTGCTCGCCGCCCAGGCGCGGGTGATGGCCGACGCCGGGAGCCAGTGCGTCTACGTCGTCGACTCCGCCGGTGCGTTGATCCTCGACGAGGTCAGCGACCGCGTGCGGGCACTCGTCGGCGAGCTCGGCGACGACGCGCAGGTCGGGTTCCACGGGCACCAGAACCTCTCTCTCGGAGTGGCCAACACCGTGTTGGCGATCCGCGCCGGAGCCGTCCAGGTCGATGGTTGCACCCGGTCGTTCGGGGCCGGATCGGGCAACACCCCGACCGAGGCGCTGGCCGCCGTGCTCGACCGGCTCGGGATCCGCACGGGCATCGACCCCCTCCAGATCTTCGACGTCGCCGAGGAGGTGGTGCGACCGGTGATGGAGCGCGAGTGCGTGCTCGACCGCATGAGCCTGATCATGGGCTACGCGGGCGTGTACTCGAGCTTCCTGCGCCACGCGTACCGGGCGGCCGAGCGCTACGGCGTCTCCGGCGCGGAGATCCTGCTGCGCTGCGGTGACCGGCGTCTGGTCGGTGGGCAGGAGGACCAGATCATCGACGTGGCGCTCGAGCTGCGCGCCGAACAAGGCGACCGGAGCAACCGTCAGATGAGCGAGGCATGACATCGGGTCGCGAGGTCCGGATCGGCCACGAGCGCCGGCAGCACGGCAGGGGCACCGTGGTACCGTTTCCGGTCGTTCGGCGCCCTCAGGGAGGAACGAACATCGTGCGCGAACCGCAGCTCGACGCGCCGCACGGGTGCAGTTTTCTCGATTCGTCCGCCGAGCTTTCCGAGTTGCCCTCCGATTCCGAGGAGGGTTCACGTCGGTCCGTGCTGGGACGGGTCGACCGCGTCATCGGCGCCTTCGACCGGGCCGACCGTGCGCTCACATTGCACGAGCTGACTGAGCGGACTGGGCTGCCCAAGTCCACCGTGCATCGGATGGTCGACCAGCTCGTCGCCATCGGGTGGATCGAGCGGGAGATCGGCGGCTACCGGATCGGCATCCGCCTGTTCGAGATCGGCGGCCTGGCGTCGCGCCGCAGCCGCCTCTCCGACCTTGCCAACCCGCACCTGCATGCTCTCTCGGTGGCCACCGGCCTCGCCGTGCAGATGGCCATCCTCGACGGCGCCGACGTGGTCTACCTGGAGCGGATACCCGTGCGAGGCTTCTGTCTTCCCACCCGGCAGGGAGGGCGCCAGCCCGCCTACTGCACCGCGCTCGGCAAGGCGATGCTGGCGTTCGACGACGCCGCCGCGGCCGAGGTGTTGGCCCAGGACCTTCCGGCGCGGACGGCTCGTACGCTGACCACGCCCCAGGAGCTCGAGAGCGAGCTGGGGCGCGTCAACGAGTCCGGCCTCGCGTTCGATCACCAGGAGTCCTACGCAGGGCTGGCGTGCGTCGCCGCCCCGCTCCGCAGCAGCGGCCGGGCCATCGCCGCCGTGTCGGTCAGCGGACCCGTGACCAGCATCGATCTCGCGGGCGTCGCGCCGCTCGTCCGCAACGCGGCCGCCGCGATCTGGAGCGAGCGCTTCCAGCGGCGCTGACCGAAGCCCGCCGGCCCGCCGGTCTGATCCTTCGGCGTCGCCGTCCCGCTCAGCGGTACCGGTTCTGCGGTCGCGGCGAGGTGCCGCCGTAAGGTGCGACGGCCCGCAGCTGCGCCCGCGCGTTGCGGCGCACGGCCTCGACGGGCGGTGGGCAGAGCACCGATTTGGCACCCGCCCGTTCCGCTGCACCAGGAGATGCTCGACGATGACGAGCGGCGACGCGCGGTTCGAGGGTGTGGTCGGCCGCACCGTACGGGAGTCGACACCGTGGTGGCCGTCCCCGGTCCGCCCGCCGCAGGGGAGCCCCAACGTGGTGCTCGTCCTGCTCGACGACATGGGCTTCAGCGACATCGGTCCCTACGGATCCGAGATCCCGACGCCGACGCTCGATCGGCTCGCGGCGGACGGTATCCGGTTCACGAACTACCACACCGCGCCGCTGTGCTCGCCCACGCGAGCGGCGATCCAAACCGGGCTGAATCCGCATCGGGCGGGCTTCGCCGGCGTCGCCAACTTCGACCCCGGCTTTCCCGGCTGGACGATGGAGATCGACCCGTCGGTCGAGACGCTCCCGGAGGCGCTCCGCGCCGCGGGCTACGCCACCTACGCCGTCGGCAAGTGGCACTTGACGCGGGACAGCGCGATGCACGGTGCCGCGCCGCGCGACTCGTGGCCGGTCCAGCGTGGGTTCGAGCGCTACTACGGGGTGTTGGAGGGGTGGACGAACCTCCACCAGCCCCACTACCTCGTTCGCGACAATTCGCCGGTCGACGTCGACGAGTATCCCGACGGCTACTACTTCACCGACGACCTCACCGACCAGGCCATCCGCTACCTGAAGGAGCTGCGCGCCCACGACGCGACGCGCCCGTTCTTCCTCTACCTCGCCCACGGCGCGGTCCACGGGCCGCTCCACGCTAAGGCGCCCGACCTCGCCCGCCAGCGGGGCCGCTACGACATCGGGTGGGACGCGGTGCGAGAGGCGCGCTTCGCTCGGCAGATCGAGCTGGGGCTCTTCCCGCCCGGCACCGCGCTCCCACCCCGGAACCACGAGGCCGGCCACGACGTGCAGGCCTGGACGGAGTACAGCGACGAGGAGCGGGCCCTCTTCGCCCGCTACATGGAGGTGTACGCGGCGATGGTCGACAACGTCGACCAGAACCTCGCCCGGCTGCTCGACGCCATCGCCGCCCTCGGCGACTTGGACGACACCGTGGTGGTCTTCACCTCCGACAACGGAGCCACCGAGGAGGGCGGTGCGACGGGCTCCCGCAGCTATTTCAAGAGGTTTGGCGGCTTCGGAGGCCTGACCGGGTGGAACCTCGACGTCGACCGGGACCCCGAGCTGATCGGCGGGCCGCAGACGCTCGTGCACTACCCCGCGGGTGGGGGATGGCCTCGAACACGCCGTTCAGGCTGTACAAGTCCACCACCCACGCGGGCGGCGTGCGCGTCCCGTTGGTCGTGTCGTGGCCCTCCGGCATCCCCGCCGGGGACCGCGGCGACCTCCGGGGCCAGTACCAGTACGTGACCGACCTGTACCCGACGATCCTCGACCTGGTCGGGCTCCCCGCCCGCGAGGACCGGGACGGTTCCAGCTTCGCCGCCGCCATCTCGCACGGCGCCTCCTCGAGTACCCACCTCGAGCAATACTCCGAATGCTTCGGGAACCGCAGCTTCTACCGGGACGGGTGGAAGCTCGTGGCGCTCCACCAGCGGGGCGCCCCCTACGACGACGGCGAGTGGGAGCTGTACGACATCACGACCGACCCGACGGAGGTGGTGGACCTGGCGCCGCACCGCCCCGACAAGGTGCGGGAGCTCGCCGATGGGTGGGAATCGGCTGCGTGCGACAACCAGGTGTTCCCGCTCGACGACGGCACCGGCCTGCTCCAGCTGCTGCGGCGGCCCGACGACGAGGCCTTCCACCGAGAGGTCCGCCTCCTGCCGGGTACGCCGAGCCTCGAGCGGTACCGGTCGCAGCAGCTCATCGCCTTCCGGGACTTCACCATCGACATCGAGCTCGACCACGGCCTCGACGACGAAGGGGTCCTCGTTGCCCACGGCGACCAGGGCGGCGGATACGTCGTCTACGTCGAGCAGCATGCGCTGCACTTCGCGTACAACCACTACGGCGAGATGTTCCAGCTCGACGCCGGACGTCTCGCGGCCGGACCGCGCACGGTCAGCCTCCGCGCCGTGGCCGGCGCCGGTTTCACGTGGGACTTCGAGCTCGGCGTCGATGGAACGACCGTCGGCGCCCTGCCCGGGGCGCAGATGTTGCTGGGCTTCGCCCCGTTCCAGGGCATCGATGTGGGGATCGACCGCCGCTCCCCGGTCTCGTGGAGCGTCTACGAGCGCCACCGGTCGTTTCCCTATTCAGGCCGGCTGCTCGCGGTCACCTACCGGCCGGGTCCCGCGGCCCCATTCGACCCCCAGAACCTGGTCGAGGCGATCCGGGCGGCCGGCCGCGCCGCCCAGTAGCGGACCGGAGCCGGCGGCGCGGTATCCCGATGGGCGGGATGCGCGAGGACGCGCGAGCTGCGCCAGTACGTACGGTCCCTACATGGAGATGGTCGACCGGGTCGTGGTGGTCACCGGTGGCGGCTCCGGCATCGGGGCCGCGCTGGCGGTGGCGGTGGCGGAGGCCGGCGCCCGCCACGTGGTGGTGGCCGATCGTGACGGCGACGCGGCCGCGACGGTGGCGAACTCCGTCGGCGGGAGCGCGGCGACGCTCGACGTCCGCGACGAGGCCGCGCTGGCGGACCTGGTCCACGCGACCGAGTCGGCCCACGGGGCGATCGACCTGTTCTGCTCGAACGCCGGCTTCGTGACCCAGGGTGGGGTCGAGGAGCCCGACGAGGTCCTCCAGGCGCTCTGGGACGTGCACGTCCTGGCGCACGTGCACGCGGCGCGCGCCGTGCTGCCGTCGATGATCGCCCGGGGCCAGGGCTACCTGCTCAACACTGCGTCGGCGGCGGGCCTGCTCACCCAGGTCGGTTCGCTGGGCTACACGATCACGAAGCACGCCGCGGTGGCGCTCGCCGAGTGGCTCGCCATCACCCACCACCACCAGGGGATCAGGGTGTCGGTGGTGTGCCCGCAGGCGGTGCGGACCAACATCATCGCGAACAGCCCCGACGTACGCGTGGCCGACCCCGCCGCCGACGGGCCGCTCGGGGTGTCCTCCGCTGACGCGGTCGTGGAGGCCGAAGACGTCGCCCGGCAGTGCATCGAGGCCGTCGCCGACGAGCGCTTCTTGGTGCTGCCACACCCCGAGGTCGCCGGGTACGTGGTGCAGAAGGCCGGCGACATCGACCGGTGGCTGGCCGGCATGCGCCGCTACCAGGCCAAGCTCTACCTCGACCGCTCGCTGCCCGGCGACAGACTCGTCGCCGGCGAGAGCGGCCGACCGGCAGCACCGACAGCTGGCTGAACTGGACCGCACATGGGCATTCACGCACTCGGCTACCTCCGTCTGGAGGCAACCGACCTCGACTCGTGGGAGCGCTTCCTCGTCGACGGCCTCGACATGGAGGTCGACCGAGACCGAGACCGCGCGCTACGCGTCCGGATCGACGAGCGGTCCGCGAGGCTCGTCATCACCGCGTCGGATTCCGACCGGCTCGAGGCCGTCGGCTGGGAGGCGTCCGGGCTCGAGGGCCTGGCCCGGGTGGCCGCCGCGCTCGAGCGCGCCGGTGCGGAGGTCTGCGCGGCGACGGCCGACGAGCTGGCCGACCGCAGCGTCGAAGCGATGCTGCACGTCGACGACCCCGGCGGCACCCACCTCGAGATCTACGCCGGGCCGGCCCTCTGCCACCGCGCGCTGGCCCCGAGAGCCGGTACCCGATTCGTCGCGGGCGATCTCGGCCTCGGGCACGTCGTGCTCCCGGAGCCGGAGATGGCCGCGGCGATGGAGTTCTACGAGCAGGTGCTCGGATTCCAGCACCGCGACTCCATACGGCTTCCCGGCGGGATCATCCCCGGGCGCGATCCCGACAAGGGTGACGCATGGATACGGTTCCTCGGCTGCAACCCCCGGCATCACAGCGTCGCATTGTTCGAGGGGCCGGTCCCGAGCGGCATCGTCCATCTCATGGTCGAGGTCGACGACCTCGATGCCGTCGGACGGGGCCTCGACCGCTGCCGCGAGCTGAAGGCGCCGATCTCGGCGTCGCTCGGACGACACACCAACGACCACATGGTCTCGTTCTACGTGGCGACCCCCGGCGGCTTCGACGTGGAGTACGGCACGGGCGGACGCCTGGTCGACCCCGGCGCGTGGGTCACGACGGAGATCACCGCAGTGAGCTACTGGGGGCACCGCTGGGGGAGCGCCGGCTGACGGCTCCGATGAGGCATAGACGATCCGATATACTCAGCATGTGAGCCCGGGAGAGTTGCTCCGCAGCGTCCGCTGGCGCCGAGGTCTGACCCAAGCCGATCTCGCACGCCGAGCCGGCACGTCGCAGCCGGTGGTGTCGGCCTACGAGCATGGCCGGCGCGACCCGACCGTGGGCACGCTCGCGCGGCTCGTCGATGCCGCGGGCGAGCAGCTGCGGATCGGCGCCGACCTCTCGGCGGGCGGGCCTGCTCCCCGCGAAGCGTCGAGGAGCACGCGCGTCGCCTCGTGGACGTGCTCCTCCTCGCCGACGCGATCCCGGCAACGCCGCGGCCACACGTGCTGCGCGCGCCCGGCTCGCGTCGGTGCCACGATGCTGACGCTGCCTGAACGCATCGTCGCCATCGAAGATGCCTTGCCGCGCATCCCGCACGCGTTCGGGGGTGCGCTCGCGCTGGCGTATTACGCCGAGCCCCGGGCGACCATCGACATCGATCTCAATGTGTTCGTGTCCGTTGCTCGCTATGCCGACGTGGCCGGGCCGCTCGCCGCACTCGGTGTGGGCGCCGACGAGCCCGAAGCGGCTGCCGCTGCAGCGCGCGACGGTCAGACGCGGGTGATGTGGGACGAGACACCGATCGATCTGTTCTTCGCGTACGACGCGTTCCACGACGCCGCGGCGGCGGCGCGCCGCCGCGTTCCGTTCGCAGCATCGATGATCGCGATCTTGGCGCCCGAACACCTCGTGGTGTGCAAGGTGGTGTTCAACCGTCCGAAGGATTGGGTCGACATCGACGCGATGATCGAGGCCGACGTGGCGCTCGATGCCGCCGAGGTGCTGCGGTGGGTCGGGCGGATCGCCGGCGACACCGACCCGCGCTACACGCGCGTCGCGGCGGTCCTGACCCGCCGTTGAGGCCGAGCCATGCCGCCTGATCTCGCGTTGCGTGGTCGGGTGGCCACGATGGGGCGCGACCGCTACCGTATCGGCGTGCATTCCAGGGAGGGGCGAGGCGGCGGGCGCGCGCGGACGGTGAGGGCCACACGCCGAGTGGTCGTCGCGGCCGTCGCCGCCGGGTGCGTCGCGCTGGGTGCTCCCGCCTCGGGGCATACTGCCGCGGCGGCGGCCGCAGCCCGCCCGGCCGACGCCCCTGCGGTGCCGAACTTCGACCATGTCGTGGTGATCGTCCTCGAGAACAACAGCTACGACCAACTCGTCGGCAACCCCGCGGCGCCGTACTTCAACCAGCTTGCCGGCCAGTACGGCCTGGCCCAGCAGTACTACGCCCTCAAGCACGGCAGCCTCCCGAACTACTTCGGGCTCACCGCCGGCAACACGTTGACCACCACCAACTGCGACGACTGCTTCCAGAGCGCGCCCAATATCGCAGTGGACCGCATCGAGCCGTCGGGGCGAACCTGGAAGGCCTACATGGAGTCGATGCCCGCTCCGTGCACGCTCGGCAACGACGGGCTCTACGTGCAACATCACAATCCCTTCGTGTACTACGACGACATCCGCACCGTGCCGGACGAGTGCGCGAAGGTCGTGCCGTTCAGCGATCTCTCGTCCGACTTCGCGTCCGCGTCGACCACACCGAACTTCGCGTGGGTGACACCGGACCTCTGTAGCGACATGCACAACTGCTCGATCGCGACCGGCGACGCGTGGCTGCAACAGAACGTGTCCGCGATCCTCGCTTCGCCCGCGTTCACGACCCAGAACTCAGTGCTCGCGGTGACGTTCGACGAGGACGACGGTTCGACGGGCAACAACAACCACGTCGCCACCGTGCTCGCCGGTCCGAGCGTCACCCAGGGCCTGCGTTCGAACGTCCATTACGACCATTACTCGCTGTTGAAGACGATCGAGACAGCGTGGGGGCTGTCGCCACTCACCGCGAACGATGCCGCGGCGGCACCCATGAGCGACTTCTTCGCGCCCCTGCCGCCGCCGCCTGCGGCGGTGGCTGCGGACACGTTCTCGCGGTCGGTGAGCGGCGGGTGGGGGACTGCCGACACCGGCGGCGCATGGTCCGTCGCCGGCACCCCGGGCGCGTTCGCAGTGAACGGCACCGCCGCGACCATGACGCTCACCCCCGCCGCGGGTCAAAGCGCGCGCCTGCTCGCGGCCCAGGCCAGCGACACCGACATGACCGTGCACATCAGCGCCGACAAGGCCCCCACCGGGAACGGCACCTACATCGCAACCATCGCGCGACACGTGTCCAACGGCAACGAGTACCGCATACGCGTGCACATCACGAAGCCCAACAAGATCGCGCTCTCACTCAGCAAATTCGTCGGCGGCAAAGAGACGGTCCTCGCCCGCGACATCAACATCAACGGGCTCACCTTCGCGCCCGACACCAGCTACGCGCTCCACACCCAAGTGAGCGGGGTCAACCCCACCACGATCCAGGCCCGCATCTGGGCTGACGGCACCGCCGAACCCACCACGTGGCCACTCACCACCACCGACGCCACCAGCGCGCTCCAGCAATCCGGCGCCATCGGCCTGTGGGCCTTCACCGCCGCCAACACCACCAACGCACCCACCACCATCACCTACGACGACCTCACGGTCAACGGGCCGTCGGCGGCGCCTCCGCCTCCACCCCCGCCCCCGCCGCCGCCTGCGGCGGTGGCTGCGGACACGTTCTCGCGGTCGGTGAGCGGCGGGTGGGGGACTGCCGACACCGGCGGCGCATGGTCCGTCGCCGGCACCCCGGGCGCGTTCGCAGTGAACGGCACCGCCGCGACCATGACGCTCACCCCCGCCGCGGGTCAAAGCGCGCGCCTGCTCGCGGCCCAGGCCAGCGACACCGACATGACCGTGCACATCAGCGCCGACAAGGCCCCCACCGGGAACGGCACCTACATCGCAACCATCGCGCGACACGTGTCCAACGGCAACGAGTACCGCATACGCGTGCACATCACGAAGCCCAACAAGATCGCGCTCTCACTCAGCAAATTCGTCGGCGGCAAAGAGACGGTCCTCGCCCGCGACATCAACATCAACGGGCTCACCTTCGCGCCCGACACCAGCTACGCGCTCCACACCCAAGTGAGCGGGGTCAACCCCACCACGATCCAGGCCCGCATCTGGGCTGACGGCACCGCCGAACCCACCACGTGGCCACTCACCACCACCGACGCCACCAGCGCGCTCCAGCAATCCGGCGCCATCGGCCTGTGGGCCTTCACCGCCGCCAACACCACCAACGCACCCACCACCATCACCTACGACGACCTCACGGCGAACTGAGCGACCTCGCGGTCGGGCGGAGATACGGCACCGTGCGGGACGGCCGGGGCACGAGAGTTGAGCGGCTCGTGGGAATCGGCAACCGGCTCATGGGTATCGATCGGCAGGCGCGCGACGGCGCGCGGACTCCGTGAAGGTGACCCATGCGGCGAATGCCGGTCTCGAAGTGGTGCGCGGTCGCGCCTGCCGTCGCACTGGCGGTGGGCTTGTCGGGTAGCGCGGCGGCGGACAGCCGGTATCCCGTGCCTTACAACTTCGCCGCGAACGTGATCGCCGAGGCGACGCAACCCGGCACACCGCCGCCGGGCTCCGACAACTGGTCGTGCAAACCCACGCGGGCGCACCCCCAGGCCGTCGTCCTTGTGCACGGCCTGTTTGCCAACATGACCGACAACTGGCAGACGATGTCGCCGTTGCTCGCGAATCACGGCTACTGCGTCTTCGCGTTCACGTACGGCGTCGATGCGAGCGAAACCGCTCCAGTCGATCAGATCGGTGGCCTGACGCCGATGGAGCAGAGCGCGCGCGAGCTGTCGGCGTTCGTCGACACGGTGCTCGCGGCAACGGGTACGACGAAGGTCGACATCGTCGGGCACTCCGAAGGCGCCACGATGCCCGACTACTACATCGAGTACCTCGGCGGCGCCGCGAAGGTGCACCGGTACGTCGGCGTGTCGGGCGTGAAGCACGGCACGACGCTCGATGGTCTCGACACTGCCATCAGCATGATCCGCAGCATCCTTTCAGGCGCGCCGGACCCGACGGCGAGTTCCTGCGGGTCGTGCACCGAGTTCCTCGTCGGCTCCGAATACATCCGCGCGATCGAGGCGCGCGCGCCGCACCGGGTGTGATCTACACGAACATCGCGACGAGATACGACGAGCTGGTGACGCCGCACACGAACAGCTTCATGCTCGGGCGCAACGTCACGAACATCACCGTGCAGGACCACTGCGCGTTCGACTTCAGCGATCACCTCTCGATCATCTCGAGCCCGATCACCGGTCAGTACATCCTCGACGCGCTCGGACCCCGCGCACGCGGTACCGGCGCCGTGTGTGCCTGTGTTCCCGGCCTTCGGCAGCGTTCCCTAGCGCCGGCCGGCTCGCGACCGCGAACGGTGCATCGGGATCGGTTCGTGGCGCCGACCACGCACCG
Source organism: uncultured Actinomycetes bacterium (assembly GCA_963716525.1). Classification (GTDB taxonomy): domain Bacteria; phylum Actinomycetota; class Acidimicrobiia; order IMCC26256; family PALSA-610; genus JBBREP01. The sequence continues at coordinate 3,485,408 of OY970315.1, read as the reverse complement.
ATAGCGCGGACATCATCGCGCCCAGCGGTGCCCGAGCACGAGAACACCCATTTGGGCGGGCGACAGCGGGCAACCGTGCGCGCGCGGAAGGTCGCCGGTGGTCAACCGCAGCGGCAGGGCACGGTCTGGTTGAGGACCTGCCAGCGGAATTGCACGAGCGGCGACGCTTCGCCGCAACCGGTGCAGCTGATGCGCCAGCCCGACCCGATGCGCGCGATCTCGAGCGGCATCTGTCCGGTCGACAATCGTTTCGGCACGATCTTCGGCTTGGTGACGCGCGGCAGTTCAGCCAGCTCGGGCTCGAGATACGACGGTCCGTCGTCGGGCTGAGGAAGGCGAGCGTCGAGCCGGTCGAGCGCGGCCGAGTGCCCGGGGCCGGGCTCGTAGCGCCCTGCGAAGACGAGCAGCGCGTACGCCGTCTCGACCCCGAGCGCGCCGGTCAGCGAATCGATCGTCTTGTCGTCGAGCGCGCTTCCAGGCCTCGCTCCCGCGGTTGCGGCGGCGCGCCCGTAGCTCGCGAGACGTTCGGGTTCGGGCACGGTCGCGGGACCGGGCTGCGCGAGAAAGGAGTCGAGCTCGCCTGAGCGCGCGCTGTCGAAGACGGCAGTCGCTTCGGAGATTCGTTCGATCTCGTCGAGGAACCCGTCGCGTTCGACGCGGTTGGCGGGGTCTTCCAACGTGTCCTTCGCGAACATGATCACGAAGCGGGCCGCGACGCCCGCTCGCTTGCGGCGCAGGATGCGCCCCATCCGCTGGATCATTTGGCGCCGGGTGCGGCTCGCGCTCATGACGACGCCGAGGTTGGCATCGGGAACGTCGATGCCTTCGTCGAGCACGCGGGGCGCGGCGACGGCGTCGAGCCTGCGCACTCGGAGATGGTCGAGGATCTCGCGTCGTTGACGGCGAGCGGTGGAGCCGGTGATCAGGTCGATCGACACGAGGGGATCGAGGCGATTGATGGCGTGGTTCGCCGCGCGCACCGTCTCGGTGAACACCAGCGCCCCGTCGGCGTCCTTGATCGCAGGGGCAAGACTGCCGAGCAGCTCGTACTTGCCGATCGTCTGGGCCACGATCTGGCGACGCTTCGAGAACGCGTCGAGATACTCGCGGGCCGCGCGCCCGTCGGCGCCGGAATCGCGTTCCGCGAGGTGCGCAACCGCAGCGAGGAAGTCGCCGAACGGCTCGACCGGCATCTCTCGCACGTGCCGCAGATGCTGGCGCGCGCTCACGAGGCGTTGCTCGATCGCGGCGTATTCGACCCGTTCGTCGACCGACAGCTCCACGCCGACGAAGGCCACCCGAGGGCGCGCACACACGCCGTCGGCAATGGCCTGCTCGAATCCGTACCTGTGACAGATCCCGCCGAAGTAGGGGAGCAGCAGCTCGGTGACACCCTCGTCGCTGCGTTCCAACGTCGCGGTGAGTCCGAGCCGTTCCGCGTACTGCGGGAGCAGCGCGCGTCGCAAGACCCGACCACCAAGACCGTGGCATTCGTCCACGATGAGGAGCCCGCCGGCCCCGCCGGGCGGCGCCGGCCGGCGCGCGGCAGCCGAATGACGGGTGGCGACGAGCACGTCACAGGAGGCCGGTACGTCGGTGCCGCTGTCACCCAACCGCCCGATCCGAGCCTCGGGCAGGGCGGCCGTGAGCCGCCCGTGCCACTGCTCCATGAGCACACGGGTGGGAACGACGACGAGCACGAAGCGGCCCCTGCGCAACGCGTCGGACGCGGCGGCGATCGCCACGTCGGTCTTGCCCGAACCGGTGACCGCTTCGATCACGCCCCGGCGGCCGCAACGCAGCCAACTGATGAGCGCGTCGAGCTGCCAGCGGTAGAGCTCGCGGACTTCCGAGGTCGGGCCGGTGAGCACTGCTCAGCGATGCCGTCGTGCAGACATGGACCGTCCACGGTACCGGGCCCCGACTCGACCACGGGACGTTTGCATCGCGTCACCGCGCGCGAGGGCCGCCTCCCAGCCACCTACCCCCACCACGACCGATCATCGCCCGAGGAGCGGCTCGAACGCCTCGATGTAGGCGGCGAGGCGATCGCTCACCTCGAACGGCAGTTCGGGGTCGCGGAAGTCGAACTCGGTCCAGGTCTCTGAGATGCGGCGCCAGCGGTCGTTGCCGAGGAACGGGCCGGCGACGGGCTCGTTGCCGAGCACCTTGCGCCAGCGCTTGTCGTGGGCGAGCAGGCCCGCGAGCACGTCGTCGTTGCGTGCGGCGCTCGGGTACTCGGCGTGGAACCCGATCTCGAGCGCGATGCCGCCATCGGGACCGGCCCGCAGGATCTGCGATTCGTAGTGCTCCTTCGTGCGCTCGCCGGTTCCGTAAGTGACCTTGATCCCGAAGCCGTGCGAGGAGCCCCGGAAGCCCGCATATTGCGGTGCAACCGCGGCGAGCAACGCGTCACCGACCTGTTCGAAGAACTCGCTGCTCGACGGATCGCTCATCGGCGGCGAGGGTAGTGAGCGTGGTCGCTGAGAATCGGCGTGGCGCCGGACTCAGCCGCCGCCGGCCCGGGCGAGACATACGGGGAACACGGGGCCGGTGCCGGCGTCGCGCAAGAGTCCGGCGACGACGGTGAGCGTCCAACGGCTGTCGACGACGTCGTCGACGAGCAGCACCGGCTTGGCGAGGACGGTACCGGTGATCGCGAACGCGCCGTCGACGTTGCGGAACTGCTGCGCGCTGTTGCGCTGCTCGGCCTGCGGCGGGTGCTCGCGGATCGCCGCCACAACTGGCCGGTACTCGAGCGCGAGCGCGACCGCGAGCCGCCGCCCGAGGTCGGCCACGAGCTCCGGCCGGCGCGGCGACGGGACCGCGGTGAGCCACGCCGGGCGGGGGAACGGGCGCCAGGCACGCAGGAGCGAGGCGAGCGCGGCGACCAGTTCGTCGGCGAAGTGCCCGGCCTCGCGCTGGTCGGCGATGACGCGGCCCCAACCGCCGTCGCCCGCGATCGCGAGGCCGCGCCCGGGCTCGGCGCGGCGCTCGGCCGGAATGCGCTTGAGGTCGGGCCACTGCTTGCGGGGCTCGATCTCGATGTCGGTGTCGCGCAGGAACCGCACCGCCTCGCGCGCGAGCTCGGTGGTGTCGCCCACGTCGACGAGCGGCCGGCCGAGACAACGCGAGCAGCGGCCGCACGGCGCCGCGGCGCGATCGTCGAGCTCGCGCCGCAGGTGTTCCATGAGGCAGCCGTCGCCGTGGAGGTAGTCGTGCATCCGGGCCTGCTCGGCGCGCCGTTGCCGGGTGACCTGCTCGACGCGCTCGGCCGGATACACCCACGGCTCGCCAGTGCGGCGGTACTTCGCGCCGGCGCGCTCGATCGCGCCGTCGACCTCGAGCTGCTTGAGCATGTTCGTGAGGCGCGTGCGGCCGAGGTTGACGTGCTGTTCGATGGCGGCGAGGCCTACCGGTTCCTCGCTCGCGTCGAGCAGCGCCATGAGCGCTTCGGCGTCGGCTTGGCGCGGGAACGCGGTGTCGATGAACCAGTCCTGGATCTGGGTGTCCTCGGTGCCGGTGAGCAGCACCCCGACCGCGCGGTCGATGCCGCGCCCGGCCCGGCCGACCTGCTGGTAGTACGCGATCGCCGAACCGGGGGACTGGTAGTGCACGACGAAGGCGAGGTCGGCCTTGTCGTAGCCCATGCCGAGCGCGGAGGTGGCGACGACCGCCTTCAGATCGTTTGCCTGTAGCCGCGCTTCGATCTCCTGTTTGGCGTCGCTCATCTCGCCGCCGAAGTAGGCCGCGGCAGCGATGCCGTGCTGCTGGAGCCACTCGGCGACGAGCCGGCAGTCGCGCACCGTGAGCGTGTAGACGATGCCGGCTCCCGGCAGGCGACCGAGCGCGTCGGTGAGCCAGGCGAGGCGCTGCGCTTGGTTGGGCAGGTGGACGACGTCGAGGGCAAGGGCCTCGCGCTCGAGTGGGCCGCGCAGCACGAAGAGGTGGGCCGCGAGCTGCGCGACGACATCGTCGACGACGCGGTCGTTCGCGGTGGCAGTGGTGCACAGCACCGGCACGCCCGGCGGCAGCTCGTCGATGACGCGGGCGAGGCGGCGGTAGTCGGGCCGAAAGTCGTGCCCCCAGTCGCTGATGCAGTGCGCCTCGTCGATCACGAACAGCCCCACCGTGCGGACGAGCTGGGGAAGCACCTCGGCACGGAACCTGGGGTTGGCGAAGCGCTCCGGTGAGACGAGCAGGATGTCGAGGTCGTCGCGCGCCAGCCGCTCGGCGATCGCCTGCCAGTCGTCGGTGTTGTCGCTGTTGATCGTGGCCGCGCGCACACCGCCGCGGTCGGCCTGGTCGATCTGGTTGCGCATCAGCGCGAGCAGCGGCGAGACGAGCAGCGTGGGGCCCGCGCCTTCTTCGCGCAGCAGCTTCGTGGCGACGAAGTAGACCGCGCTCTTGCCCCAGCCGGTGCGCTGCACGCACAGCACCCGGCGGTGTTCGGCGACGAGCGCGGTGATGGCCTCGAGCTGGCCGGCACGAAACTCGGCGCCGGCGCCGACCACGGCCCGCAGCGCCTCGAGCGCCCGGTCGCCGATCGGGGGGCCCGCATAGGCGGGGGTGGAAGCGCTGTCGGCAGTGGTGGCGGTGGACTCCATCGGGCCCATGCTCGCATCCCCCTCGGACAAACCGGCCGGTGCGATCGGCGGTGGCGCCCTCAGGGGGCGACGACGATCCAGCCGCGGCGCTGCAGCTCGGCCGCGAGCAGGTCGTCGGGGATGCGCCGCAGCGAGATGCGGGGCGCCGCGGGCTTCGGCGGCGCCGGCACGGAACGGCTCGTGACGCGGCCGCCGTCGCCGCCCGCGCCGGGATCCGCCGCGGCACCGTCCGCCCCGCCATCTGCGGCTTCGAGCCGGGCGATCAGCGCGTCGGCCTCGTCGCGCGTGAACTTGCCCGCGGCCTGGCGCTGGGTGAGGCCCAGCGGGCCGCGGGCGTCGCGCAGGTCGGAATGGCCGGCCGCGGCCACGAGCTCGACGAGCGTCTGCACCTGGCGGTGGGACGCGGGAGGACCGGACTGCTGACCGAACGCCATCGCCACCGATCCTCGCGCCACCCTGCGACAGGCCCGGGGACCCTCGGCACACCGTCAGGCGAGGAAGTCGACGAGCGCGTCGCGGAACTCGGGCTTGGTCACCGCGCTGAGGTGGTTGCCGGGAACGACCTCCAGGCTCGCGCCGTCGATCGCGGCGGCGAGGAGGTCGGCGCGCGCGGCGAGGGGATCGTCGGTACCGACGAGCACGAGCGTCGGTGCGGTGATGTGCTCGAACGCGAGGCGGTCGTGCGCGCCCACGCCCGATCGAGCGACCGCGGCGAGAGCACGGAGGTCGGCACCGGTCGCGGTCGCGAACGAACGGAACGCCGCACCCGACGCGTCGTCCACCTCCGCGGCGCTCGACGCCTCCAGCCCTTCGACGACGCGCGCCATGCGCCGGCGCCGCGAGCCGACAAGCTCGCGGTCGACGAGTGCGCCACCGACACCACCGAGCACGAGCCGGCGCACCCGCCGATCGTGGCTCGCGACCGTCGCGGCCACAATGCCGCCCATCGAGTAGCCGACGAGGTCGTAGCTCGCGAATCCGAGATGGTCGACGAGCTGGCCGACGTCGGCGGCCATGCGGACGTGCCCGTAGCGCTCGGGATCGTGCGGCCGGTCGGAGCGGCCGTGGCCGCGCGCGTCGAGCGCGACGACGTGATGCCCGGCACCGACCAGGGCGTCGACGACCCCGGGCCGCACCCAGTTGACGAATGCGTTGGCAGCGAAGCCGTGGTGCAACACGACAGGGGGCCGCTCGCCGGCCGTGCCCCACGCGTCGTAGACGAGGCGCAGCCCGTCGTCGGTGGTGAGCTCGTGCATGCATCGACCGTACCGCCGGCGGTGGACGAGCGGCACTGACCGCGGGCGCGCTCAGGCGGCCGGCGGTCCACCGGCGACGTCGTCGACATCGAGCGCCCGCGCGAGGCGGCCCAGGAGCGCGGCGAGCTCCCGCCGTTCGCCGGGCGCGAACGTCTCCAGCACCGACTCGAGCCACGTGCGCCGCGCCCGGCGGACCCGGAGCAGGATCCGGCGCCCCTCGCCCGTGAGTTCGAGCGTCGTGGCCCGAGCGTCGTTGCGGTCGGCGGTGCGCCGCAGCAGGCCCTGGGCCTCGGCGCGAGCCACCTGCCGGCTCACCGTCGACATGTCGACTCCAAGCTCGCCGGCCAGGTCGGAGACGCGCCCGCGCTTGGCGTCGGCGAGCCGCGCGAGCAGGACGTACGTCGAGCGGTCGATGTCGACGCGGGCCTGGCGCACGATCTGGAGGTGGCGGCGCGGGTGATTGCTCCGGCGCACCAGCGTGATCAGCGCCTGCTCGATCCGCGCGACGTCGGCATCGTCGCGTTCGGTCATGGGTACGATACTGACAGATATACTTGGTTGCAGCAAGCAACTGAAACGCCGAGGTAGTCGAACCGGGAGCAGTCGAACAAGCTCTTGCATTGGACGAGTCGATGACCGATCTCCGGCCCGGAGCGCGTGGGGAGGCGGCAGGCGCCGCCACCCTGACCGCGCCCGGCGCGGCCGCGGAGCACGACGACCGCTACCGCTGGATCGCGATGGCGATCGTGCTCATCGGCACGTTCATGGTCATCCTCGACACGTCGATCGTGAACGTCGCGCTGCCGCAGATCGGCGCCGACTTCGGCACGCTGTCGGGCGTCGAATGGATCGTCACCGCGTACCTGCTGGCCGTCGGCGTCGCGATGATGGCGACCGGATGGCTCGCCGACCGGTTCGGGCGCAAGATCGTCTTCGTCGTAAGCCTCGCGCTGTTCACCGCCGGTTCGGCGCTGTGCGCGGCCTCGCCGAACCTCGGGTTCCTCGTGGTGTACCGGGTTTTGCAAGGCCTCGGGGGTGGCGCGCTCATGCCGCTCGCGATGGCGATGATCTACGAGCTCTTCGAGCCGCACGAACGGGGGCGCGCGCTCGGCATCTGGGGGATCGCGGCGATGGCCGCTCCCGCCCTCGGACCGGTGCTCGGCGGGTATCTCGCCACCGTCGCGTCGTGGCGCTGGCTCTTCCTGATCAACGTGCCGATCGGCGCGGTGGGCACACCGCTCGCGATGCGCCTCCTCCGTGACGTCGGCTACCGCGAGCACCGCCGCTTCGATGCCGTCGGACTCGTCGTCTCGTCGGCGGGCCTCGTGCTCGTGCTGCTCGCGCTGTCGGAGGCGCCGTCGTGGGGATGGGGATCGGGCGAGTTCGTGTGGTCGATGGCCGTCGGCACGACGCTGCTCGCGGCGTTCACGCTGCGGGCGCTGCGCATCGAACACCCGCTCATCCAGATGCGGATCTTCGGCGAGCCCGTGTTCAGCCTCACGATGGCGGTGATCTGGTGCCTCACGATCGCGCAGTTCGCGCGCCTTGTGTTCATCCCGCTGGAGCTCGAGACGTTGCGCGGCCTCGAGCGCGCTGCGCGTCGGAGTCACGCTCACCCCGTCGGCCCTCGGCATCGCGCTCACCATGCCGATCGGCGGCCGCCTCGCCGACCGCATCGGTTCACGCCTCCCGTGCATGGTCGGGATGGTGGTGCTCGCGGTGTCGTTCTGGCCGCTCGGCCACCTCGGACCGCACACGCCCCTCTGGGTGATCGCGGCGTGGCTGTTCTTCGGCGGCCTCGGCGCGGGCCTGTCGATGATGCCGAACACCGTCGCGGGGATGAACGCCGTCTCCTTCCGCCTGGTCGCGCAGGCCTCGGCTGTACGGTCGCTGAACCGCCAGCTCGCCGGCGCGTTCGGCACCGCGGTCCTCGCCTCGTTCCTCGCGTCACGCATCGGGCCGATCGGCAGCCATGCCGGCCACGTCACCACAGCGGCCGTCGCCGGCTACAACGACCTGTTCATCCTGGGCATGTGGCTGCTCGTCGCCGCGTTCGTGCTCGCGTGCTTCCTGCCCGGCAAGGCCCGGTCGCTCGCGATCCAAGAGGAGCGGCGCGCCGAGCTGCACGACCCGCCGCAAGCGCTCGACGTCACCGACTGAACTGAGGCACCGAAGCCTCACCGCGGCTCGCGAGACTCTCACGATGGCGTATCACCGCGCGGAGCGGCGATGGTGGAGCCGGGACTCACGAGCGCGGCGCCCGAGTGGCTGCAGCACCCGCCCGGGGGAGCGCGGCCGCGGGCGCGCGAGCGGCAAACGGAGTGACTGCCCCGCGGCGAGCTCGTAACGGTTGCCGTGCAGCCCGATCAGGACGGGTTGCGCCGGGCCCGGCGCGCTGTGGAGGTGGAGCTCGTCGTGATCCACGTGCACGACGAGCACGTGGTCGCGGTAGCGCAGCTCCATCTCGAGTCGCGCCAGCTCGTCCGGCAACAGCGGGTTGAACCAGAGCACTTCATCGCGGGCCTCGAGCCCCGTGTAGCAGCGCTCGAGGATGTCGACGCTGCCGGCCATCGCTCCGAGATGCACGCCCGTCGATGTCGTACGGCTCTGCGCGTCGCTGACGTCGGCCTCGACCGCCTCCTCGAACAGTTGCCATGAACGCGCCCGATCGGTGCGAGCGAGCACCCAGGCGTGCGCGATGCGGCTCAGCGTCGAACCGTGCGTGGTGCGCTCGAGGTAATAGTCGACGGTCGCGGGGATCGTCGAGGTGTCGAACGGATAGCCAAGGCGGGCGAGCACCGCGGCGAGCTCCTCGGAGGTGAACAGGTAGAAGAGCATCAGCACGTCGGCCTGCTTCGACACCTGGTACCGGTTCGTCGAGTCTCCCTCGGCCTCGAGGATCAGGTCGAGACGCCCGATGTCGCCGTAGCGCCGCACGTAGTGCGGCAGATCGATCTCCTCGAGACGGTCGAAGCCTTCGAACTGTGCCAGTAGACCGTTCGGCAGGAACGGCACGCGCAGCCGCCGGCTGACATGGTCCCAACGCGCGAGCTCGCCGGCCTCGACGCCGAGTGCGCTCCAGAGCTCGTTCGCGAGCCGCGGGCCGAGCAGCGCGCCGACCTCGTACGCGCGCGCCACCGCCCACGACGCCATGACGTTCACGTACGCGTTGTTGTCGATGCCTTCACCCGGGCGGTCCGGGTAGCCGTCATGGAACTCGTCGGGGCCCATCACCCCGCGCAGGTCGAAACGGTCGTCGGCGGCGTCGTACGTGGCGTACGCGGCGAAGAACCGCGCCGTCTCGACGAGCAACTCGGCACCGTGCCGGACGAGGAACCCGAGATCGTCGGTAACCAGCCAGTGCTTCCACACGTTGAACGCGATCCGCGAGGTTCACGTGATACTGGCGCCTCGAGTTGTCGGGCATCCAGCGGCCCGACAGCGGATTGAACAGCTCGCGTGGTGTCTCCTCACGCCCGCTGCTCCCGCTCTGCCAGGGGAAGAGCGCGCCGAGCGCGCCGCACTCGGCTGCCTGGGCGCGAGCCTCCGGCAGCCGGCGCCATCGGTAGCGCAGCAGCGACTGCGTGAGCTCGGGCAGCCTGTAGTCGAGCAGCGGGAACACGAACAGCTCGTCCCAGAAGACGTGGCCGCGATAGCCCTCACCGTGCAGGCCGCGAGATGGGACCCCCGTATCGATGTCGGCGCTGTGGGGTGACAGCGACTGCAGCAGGTGCACGAGGTTGACGCGTATCGCGAGGAGTTGCTCAGAACCGTCGATCAGCTCGACGTGGAAGCGGCGCCACAGATCGATCCACTTCGCCACGTGCCGGTCGAGGAGCGTCTCGAACGACGACGTCGACGAGGCGGCACTGATCGCGGCGGTCGCGGGATCGGCGATCGCGTAGTCGCGCGACGTCGCGATGCCGATGATCTTGCTGACGACGATCTCCTCGCCCTCGGCGACATCGAGGCCGATCTCGTGGCCCACCACATCGGCCTCGTCGATGCTGCGCCGGTCAATACCGCGGGTCGCGACACCGGCGGGCCCCGACTCGACCGGCCCCGACACCGCGGGCCCCGACACCGCGGGCCCCGACTCCACCGGCTCGGGGCGTTCGACGCGCGTTGCGGTGGCCACGGCGATGCGGACGTGCGACGCGCTCGTCTCGGCCACCAGGCACTCCGCCGGCCCCTCGCGACGCCGCTCCACGGTCGTCAGGTGACGCTCGGCGAGCAGCCGGTACTCCGCCACATTGCCGTTCACCACGCGGCCGTCGACGACCGAGCAGAGCTCGAGGCGCCCGCTCCAGTTCTCCGGGGTGAGCCGGAGCTGCAACGCGACGGTGTGCGGGTCGTCCATCGATGCGAAGCGGCGCTCGACGAGCCGCGTGCGCCGGCCGTCGGGATCGATGAGCGTCGCCTCACGATGCAGCACCGCTGTGCGCAGCTCGAGCGCGACCTGGTGCCCGGCGAGCCACCAGCCGCTCGGTGCGAGCCATGCGCCGCCGTCGCAGCGCAACGTGCACGCGATCCAGTTCGGAAGGTTGACGATCGACTCGTCCTCGCGGTCGTGGTGGTCGACGTGGGAGACGAGGCGGTTGTAGACCCCGGCCACGTACGTACCGGGGTAGTGCACGGTGTCGGCGCTGACGTGCACCATCGCGCCGCGCGTGCCGACATAGCCGTTGCCGACAGTGAGGAGTGCCTCACGGCGGCCCTCCTCGGCCGGATCGAAGCCGCGGAACCCGAGGAACCAGGGGTCCTTCCGGTAGACGACGTCGTCGGGCAGCTCCTCGAGATCGGCGACGACAACGTCGGCGCCGGCCGCGCGCAACACCTCCGGCTCGCCGCGGCGCGCGATCCCCACGACAAGTCCGAACCGTCCGGCGCGCCCGGCCTCCACGCCGGCGCGCGCGTCTTCGACGACGACACACGTGCCCGGGCTCAGGCCGAGGCGGCGGGCCGCCTCGACAAAGGTCGCGGGGTCGGGCTTGCCGGCGAGACCGAGCTCCTCGGCCACGACCCCGTCGACACGCACGTCGAACAGCTCGGTCGCGTGCACGGTGGCGAGCACCAGGTCGGCGTTGCGGCTCGCGGTCACGAGGGCGGTGCGGACACGGGCGTCGCGCAACCGGCGGATGAACGCGAGCGTCGATTCGAAGGCGTCGACACCGTTGTGGTGGACCGTGCGGAGGAACAGCTCGTTCTTCCGGTTCGCCAGCGCCCAGGCCGTGTCGCCCGTGGCGGCATCGCTCGGCCGGCCGAGCGGCAACGTGATGTCACGCGAGGCGAGAAAGGCGCCGACCCCGTCGATACGGACCCGACCATCGATGAGCGTGAAGTAGTCGGCGTCAGTGAACGGCGCGGCTTCCGGCGCCTGTGCGGCGAGGTACTCGTCGAACAGCTGCTTCCACGCACGGCGATGGACGCTCGCGGTATCGGTGACGACACCGTCCATGTCGAAGATGACAGCTGCGTAGGAGTCGCTCATCAGTCGCTTGACTCCTAGCACCTGCGCTCGCGCGGCCGAAAGCCAGCCCCTCGCGTGCCCTTCGATAGCGTACAACGGATGCCTACCGGTGCGATCGTCGCAGAGGGGTTGCGGCGCACGTTCGCCGAGACTGTGGCCGTCGACGGCATCGACCTTTCCGTCGCCGAGGGTGAGATCTACGGCTTCCTCGGGCCGAACGGAGCCGGGAAGTCCACCGCGGTGCGGATGCTGTGCACGCTCCTCGCACCCACGAGCGGGCGGGCGTCGGTCGCCGGTTACGACGTCGCCCGGCACCCCGGCACGGTGCGGCTGCAAATCGGGGTGGCGCTCCAGGACGCCGCGCTCGACGACCAGCAGACCGGGCGCGAGCTGCTCGCCCTGCAGGCGCAGCTGTTCGGGCTCGACCGGCGGGAAACCACGGCCCGTGTCGACGAGCTGACGCGCCTGGTCGACATCGGCGACGCGCTCGACCGCCGCATCAAGACCTATTCGGGCGGCATGAAACGCCGGCTCGACCTTGCCGCCGCGCTCGTGCACAACCCGCGCGTGCTCTTCCTCGACGAACCGACCACCGGCCTCGACCCGGTGAGCCGCGCCCGCGTGTGGGAAGAGGTGCGGCGCCTCAACGACGACCTCGGTATGACCATCTTCCTCACCACGCAGTACCTCGAAGAGGCCGACGAGCTCGCCGACCGCGTCGGCATCATCGACCACGGGAAGATCGTGGCCGAGGACACGCCCGCGGCGTTGAAGCGCTCGGTCGGCTCCGACACGATCGTGGCGCGCGTCGACGGCGATGCGACGCAAGTGTGCGAGCGCCTCGAACGCATCGCGGGTATCGAGCACGTGCGCGCCGACGGCGACACCGTCACGGTGCGCGCCGAGCAGGGCGACGAGGCCATCGGGCCCGTCGCCGTGGCACTGCACGATTGCGGCGTGGCGCTGCGCAGCCTCACCCTGCGCACGCCCACGCTCGATGACGTGTTCCTCGAGCTCACGGGCGGGCACCTCGAGGAGACGGCATGACGGCAACGGCCACACCGGTCGCCACCACGATCCGGCCGCGCGCCACGTCGGTGCTGCACGACATCGGCGTCGTCGCGGGGCGCGCGGTGCGCGCGATCCCGCGCGAACCGGAGGCCGTCATCCCCGCGCTCATCGTGCCCGTGTTCTTCTTCGTGGTGAATATCGGCGCGCTGCAGAAGGCGGCCGAGAGCAGCGGCGCGGTCACCGACTTCAAGGCGTTCCAGCTGCCCGTCGCGATCATCTTCGCGGTCACCGGTGTGTCGCGAGCGTCCGCGCTCGTCACCGACATCCAGGGCGGCTACTTCGACCGGCTGCTGCTCACGCCGGTGCGGCGGCTGGCGCTGCTGCTCGGCCTGATGGTCGCCGACTTCGCGCTGGTCGTCGCGCTCGCCATCCCAGTGGTCTTGCTCGGCCTGATACTCGGTGTGCGCTTCGAATCCGGACTCGCCGGCATTGTCGTCTTCGTGGTGCTCGCGGGCATGTGGGGCGTGGGCTTCACCGGCTTCCCCTACGCGATCGCGTTGAAGACCGGGAACCCGGCGGCCGTCAACGCGTCGTTCATCCTCTTCTTCCCGTTCGCGTTCCTCACCACGGCGTTCCTGCCGAAGGGTCAGCTCACGGGTTGGCTGTCCACGATCGCCACCTACAACCCGGTCACCTACCTGCTCGCCGGGCTCCGATCGTTGATCTTCGACGGCTGGGACGCCAGCGCGCTCGGGCAGGCGTTGCTCGCCATCGGCGGCGTCGCCCTCGTCAGCCTGACGCTCGCGCTCGCCGCGCTGCGCGGGCGGGTGCAGAGCCGATGAGCGCCACCCGCGGCCCGCGCCGCACGATCGTGGTGGTCGCGCTCGCCACCGTCGCGAGCCGCGTGCGCGACGGGCACGAAGCACGCGGCCTCCACCACGTCGACGTCACGCGCAACGCCCACGACCGTCGCGGCACCGACGACGACCGCGCCGACCACCACCACCAGCACCGTCGCGCCGACGACCACGTCCACCACCACACCACCGGCACCGAAACTGGCGCGCGGCTCGTCGGGCCCCGCAGTGCTCGCGCTGCAACAACGGCTGGCCTCGCTCGGCTACTGGATCGACAAGGTCAACGGCGTGTTCGCCAACACGACCCAACAGGCCGTGTACGCGTACCAGAAGGCGGCAGGAATCCCGGCCGACGGCGTGGTCGGACCGATCACCGATGCGGCACTCGCACGCGGCGCCCGGCCGAGCGCCCGCAGCCACGCCGGCCACGTGATCGAGATCGACCTGCACCTCGACCTGCTGCTGATCGTGAACGGTGGCCGGATCGACACGATCCTCAACACGTCCACCGGTGGCGGGTACCTGTACCGCAGCGGCAGCAGCTACGCCCGGGCGGTGACGCCCCGCGGCTCGTTCAAGGTCTACCGGCAGATCAACGGACTCCGGATCAGCGCGCTCGGCGAGCTGTGGCGACCCAAGTACTTCACGGGCGGCTACGCCGTCCACGGCAACGGCTCCGTACCGCCGTATCCCGCGTCGCACGGTTGCGTGCGCGTGAGCAACGAGGCGATCGACTGGATCTGGGCGAGCGGCCTGATGCCGGTCGGCACGCCGGTCTGGGTGTACTAGCGCGCTGGGCGGCGATGGAGTCGTTCGCCGGCCCGCGCGGGACGTTCGTCCCTACCCACGAACCCGGGCGGCGCCGACCATGGGGGCGTGCCGTTCGCACGATCTGAGGAACCCGCGTCCTCGGCGCCTCTTCCAAGCGAGGGGCGCGCGCGCCGGCGCGCCAGACTCACGTGGCGCACCACCGCGATCGACGGGCGTCGCGCCGCGTACGGCGTCGCGGGCGACGAGTCGCATCCGACGGTCGTGTTCCTGCACGGCTGGGCGCTCAACAACTCCACGTACCGCGCTGGTCTCGAACGCCTTGTGGCCTCGGGGTACCGGGTCATCGCACCAGCGCTGCCCGGCCACGGCAACAGCGAGGCGTTGCCCGGCGACGCCGAGCTCGCCGACTTCGCCGCCTGGGTGGAAGCGCTCCTCGCGGCGGTCGCCGGCGACACCGAGGTGGTGCTGATCGGTCACTCGCTCGGCGGCGCCGTCGCGATCCGCACTGCATACGACCACCCCGCGCGCGTCCGCGCACTCGTGCTGATCGACTCGATCGGCGGGTCGGCATGGCGCCGCAACGGTTCGATCGTCGAGACGGTTCGGACCCGACCCCTGTGGGACTGGGGGATCCACTTTCCCGGCGACATCTTTCCGAGCCGCCAGATGCGGCGCGTCGTGCCGGTCATCCTCCAGGACGCGATCGTGAACGCGCTTCGCCACCCTCGCGCCGTGTGGCACGCGGCGAACCTGGCACGCTTCGCGGATCTGACCACCGAGCTGGAGGAGCTCAAGCGGCGCGGCCTGCCCGTTGTCGTCGTGTGGGGCGCTCGCGACCGCATCGTGGGAAAGCTGTCGATCGAGTCGCTCGTGGACGCGGTGGGTGCACGCGAAGTGCGCACCGTCGAGGGCGGCCACGGCTGGCTGCTCGCCGACCCGAAGTCGTTCGGAGAGGTCATGACGAACGTGCTGTCCGTGGCCGACCGCGTCGAGGGCGAGCGCGGTGCATGAATGACGCGCCGGTCAGGTGAACTTCGTGCGGGGCCGCTCGGCGCGCTCGCCGTCGATCTCGAGATCGACGTGCTCGTTGTAGAAGCACATCAGCCCGGCGATCTCGGTCGATTCGGGCAGCGGGGTGCGGTAGCTCCACACGAGATCGTGGTGCACCTGCTCGCCGATGACGACGTCCCAATATTGCGCAAACCCCTTGTACGGGCAGGCTGAGGTGGAGTCGGTCGGCCGCAGCAGGTCCATCCGCACGTCGGTCTTCGGCAGGTAGAAGCGCGCCGGCAGGCCGGTCTCGAAGAGGATCGTCGGGCGGGTCGAGTCGGCGACCAGGTCGCCACCGACGAATACGCGCACATGGCGCGACGAGCGCAGCGTGTCGACGCGCACCTCTGGACTGCGCGGGTGCACGAACACTTCCACGTCCTCTTCGAACCAAGCGTCCATCGCCGTCCACTCGAAGCGCACGAGCCCGCGGAGCTCCTCGACCGGCGAGTCGATGTGGTGCCACGCAGCATCGGTCACCGTTCGGCCACCCACCACGAGGTCGTAACGCGTGCCGTCGCCCCGCCTCGGTGAGCGCACAATATTGCCGTTCGCCCGCAGCTCGCAGTGCACGTCGGCGAGCGGCACGTACCACGCCGGGTAGTAGGGCGTCTCCCACACGTTGCGCACCGCGCGGCTGTCGACGACGGCGGTCCCACCGACGAAGCCGCGGATCCACTTCGGGTTGCGCTCGATACGAATACGCGGTGCGCCGCTCATCTTCCCTCCCTGCCCGAGTCCGCACGCTATGCCGAGGCTTTTGGCGGGCGTAGCGTCAGCCCGAGCGAGGGGAGGCCTGATGGCAACCGAACTACCGCGTCGCGATCGAGCAGGGCGGGGTGGCATGCCCGATGCCCGGCCTCACGGTCACGTTCAGCCGCGAGCTCACCGACCACGTGCAGCGTCAGCACGAGCTCTTCTTCATCGACCGGTTCGTGGACCGCGGCGAATGTCACTTCGGAGCACCTGATCCAGCCGGGGCCCGGCTCTCTCGTTGCAACCGCGCTCAGGCGGTGACCAGCGCGCCCGCGATCCGAGCCCCCCACGCCCGCGCGCGCTCGACTTCGGCGTCGAGCAGGGTGTTCTCGCGAGAGACGAGGAACGACTCGGGGTCGACCACGAGCGCAGCGCCATGGCGGCGCAACCGCTTCGCGATCCCCTTCGACGCCCGGCCCGTGAGCAGCGGAGGCGCGTCGATCCGGGTGTCGAAGGCCGCGGCCGGCACGTGCATGTCCGGGAGCGCGTCGAACCATTCGCGCAGGCCCTCGCCCTCGGCGTCGGCCTCCATCGTCACGGTGCTGCCCGGCTTGTGGGCCGCTTCGGCCGCGGCCTGGCGCGTGCGAGGGCTGGTCATGCCGTGCACGTGGGTCGGCCCGCCGACCACGAGCAGCTGGGCGTCGACGACGAGCGCCGCAGACGCTTCGCTCACCGGCACGACGGTCGCCGTCACGTCGAAGCGCGCCTCGCGCAGACCGTTGGCGATCTCGTCGGCCACCAGGTGCGTGTTGCCGTACATCGATTCGAAGACCACCAGTGCGCGCATCCCTGCCTCCTTCGGTTTCGGTCAGCACCATCTTGGAGCCGGGCGCGGCTGCACGGCAGGGCCGAACGTCCCCAAACGACCGGACCGGCGCCGGCGTGCGGATCGCAGATCGGTACAGAAGGCGCGAAGAAGCAGGCGCGACCAGGCTGGCGCGATCCTCCGTTGGTGGACGGGGCGCGACTCGTCTACTCGTCGCTGAGGATCACGCCGGTGGCGAGGCTGCGCCCGAGGACGAACGGCTGGGCCGGGTTGGACGTCACGTTCGTCAACTCGACGGAGAACGTCTCGTCGAGCTCGTTCGTGCTGTCCGGGAAGATCTGGGCCGTCGCGTACTTCGTCACCGGCGCGACGTGCGGCGCAGCCACCGCCTTGAACGTGATGGTGCGGGTGTAGACCCCGTTGTAGTCACCCTTGCCCTTCGCGCCCTTCGTGGCGGTCTGGGCGAGGCCGGTGTAGAGGCGCACCGTCACGGTGGTGGTGTGCGTCGGCACCGCCGACAGCGTGATCGAGAACTTGGCGACCTTCGGCCCGCCGCCGTCGCCCTCGGGGATCGACACGTCGCCCACGTTCACCGTGGCGCCGGAGGTGCTCGGGTCGTAGATCGTTCCCGTGCCGTCGGCGTCACGCAGCACGAAGGCGCCTCCGACCGGCGTGGCGAGATGGACCGTGAACGCGCGCGTGCCCGTCGGATGCGTGTCGGAGAGCAGTTTCACGGCGATGTACTTGACCGTCGCGCGGCCGGCCTTGAACTTCACGGCCGCGGTCGCCTTCGGCGCGACGTAGTCGACGCCAGGCTGCGCGGTGCCGGGCACGATCGAGTAGGGGATCGTGAAGGCCGCGGTCGGCGCTTGCGAGAGCACCACCGGGAAGTTCATCGTGCGTGTACCGCCGATCCCCGACACGATCGACACGTCACCGATCGAGACGTTGTTCGGCCCGACCACGACCATGGGCGTCGGTGGCG
Source organism: uncultured Actinomycetes bacterium (assembly GCA_963716525.1). GTDB lineage: Bacteria > Actinomycetota > Acidimicrobiia > IMCC26256 > PALSA-610 > JBBREP01. The sequence goes on along the minus strand of OY970315.1, from coordinate 3,467,879 downwards.
AGTCCGATCCGACGAACGAGCCGTCACCGGCATAGTGCGCGACCAACGAATGGCTGCCGAGGCTGAGGCCCGGCGAAAGCACGATGTCGGCCACACCGTCGGTCATGGGGCCGGTGCCGACGGTCGATCCGTTCTCCGTGACGGTGATCGTGCCGCTCGGACGGAAGACGTCGTCGGATACCTGAACGAACGTGTGCTGCGCCTTACCCGTAGCGACCGGTGATCCGACTGCGGTGAGCGACGTCGTCGTGACCGAAGGTTGCGCGTCGTTGCCCGTCGGATCCTGTGCGAACGAGATCGGCACGTCGGGTGTCGGCAGCCCGTTGACGTTGATGCCGTCGGGCCCGTAGACGTAGCAGGGGCGGTTGCCGCCTGCGATACACGAGCGGTTCCCGTTCCCGATCCCGATCTCCTTCACCATGATGTTCGTCGGGTCGAAGGGCGAGAGGACCCAGCCGATGATCTGGCAGTCCTGGTCCTCGTTGACCGTAGCGGGCAGCGCGGTGTCGTTCGCGTAGGCGTTGCCGCACTCGGTGATGTAGATCCGCCCCAGATCGGACGGCGCCGCGTCGTGCACCGTCACCTGCACGGTGGAGCCATTGCTGAGCCCCGTCGACGGCGCGACACTCAAGGTCACACCGGCCGCGTGGGCGGCGCCGGCCCCCACGACGCCGATCGAGCCGACCGTCACCACGATCATCGTGGCGATCCCGCGCTTGCGGCGTACCTGCATGCCCACCCCCGTGCGGTCGCGTCGCGCTCTCGCAGCACGCGCGGCCGCACGAACACTCGCACAGATGACCACCCAATGGCAACCCTCACCAGGAGGGGGATTGCACGGTGACCTCGAGTGCGGTTGCGCGCTGCGTGACAGTTCGTTATCTTCCGCAGCCGAGCGGCGGTGGACTGGGCCAGCGGAGTGGCCCGGACTCTGGCTGTACGACTGGGTGAGCCAGTCGGGGGGTGGGTGACATGCGCAGGTCTGCGGGCACATTCGTTCGCGAGCGGCGTCAGCGCGTACTTCGAGGTCTCACCACGGCGTTCGTCGCCGCTGGGACCGTCATCGCGCCGGGCGTCAACGCCACCATCTCGGCGACTGCGGGACAGATCACCAAGGTCGTGCCACCGGCCTGCGACGACCGATCCTGCGGCGAGGCGTCGAACACGACCATGTACGCGTGGGACGAGCAGCAGGGTGTCACCCTTGCGTCGAACCTCTCGGTCGACATCACGCAACAGGGCGACTACACGCAGTCAGTGTCAGGTTCCAGCACGATCCCAGCCGGCACCGTGGTCGACAGCCACTTCATCAACAGCGTGCGCGTCACCGGCAGCGGCACGATCGCGCTCACGGGAACCGTGAGCTTCCCCACCGACATCCTCGGCATCATCATCACCCATTCGCGACTCGTGAACAGCAACGTGCTCGGCCCAACCGGCACCACGTATGGCACCGCGAGCCTCTCGGACGGCGTCGAGCTGAACAATGGCGACGAGCTGAACTTCTCGTCGCCGCGCACTGTCACTCTGACGTCGAGCGAGGCGAACAACTTCGACCGCGTCCGGATTCTCACGAAGCACGACAGCCCCCCTCTCGCGGACGCCGGGGGTCCGTATACCGGCGCCGAAGGTGGCACCGTCACGCTCCACGGGACGGCCACTGATCCCAACGACGACCCGATCGTGACGTCGTGGTCGTTCGACACGACGGCGTCGCGAGCAGGCACCGTGTGCACGCCGGGCGCCACGACCACCCTCGCCCCCACGATCAGCTGCAACGACGACGCGGTTGTGACCGCGACGCTCACCGTGAGCGACCCGTTCCACGACCCGGTGACATCGAGCGCCCAGGTCACCATCGGCAACGCCACGCCGGTGCTGGGCACGATCTCCGCGCCCACCGGCCAGATCCCGCTCGCGAACACGGTCACCGTCAGCGCGCCGTTCACCGACGCGGGCACGAACGACACGCATACCGCAACGGTCGACTGGGGTGACACCACCTCGAGCAACGCGACCATCACGGAATCGAACGGGTCGGGTTCGCTGACGGCCTCGCACGACTACGCGACCGGCGGCCTGTACACGGCCACGATCACGCTCCATGACGACGACAGCGGTCTCACGACCGGCGCCGTCGTGCTGCACGTCAACGGACCACCCGTCGCCGAAGCGGGCGGCCCGTACAGCACCACGGAGGGCACCGCAGCACAGCTCACCGGCACGGCCAACGACCCTGAGCACGACCCGCTGACGACCGGCTGGTCGATCACCCCAACGGCGCAGGACCCCGGCACCACGTGCAACTCGACCGGGACGGCCACGCTGACGCCCACCGTGACGTGCGACGACGACGCCGTACTCGGCGCGACGCTGACCGCGGACGACGGCGTGAACCCGCCGGTGACGTCGCAGACCACGGTCACGGTCTTGAACGCCGCGCCCGTCCTCGGGACACCGAGCATCACGAACGGCCCGGTCCCCGACGGTGCCAACGTGCACGTCGCCGCCGGCTTCACCGACGCGGGCACGCACGACACCCACACCGCCTCGATCAACTGGGGCGACATGGCAACGTCGAACGGTGTCGTGACGGAATCGAACGGCAGCGGCTCGGTCTCGGGTGACCACTCGTACAGCCAGGCCGGTCTCTACACCGTCACGATCACGCTGACCGACGACAACGGCGGCACGAGCGTCCAGACCACCCAGGTGCTCGTGAACACCCCGCCAACGGTCAGCGCCGGCGGGCCGTACGCAGGCTCCGAAGGCTCGCAGCTGCTGCTCCAGGCCAGCGCGAACGACGTCGACGGCGACACGCTGACGTACTCCTGGACCTACACGGTCTCGGGCGCCAACTCGCCGCACTGCACGCCGACTGGCGCAGGGACGCATCTCGCGGCACTCACGCTCGTGTGCGACGACGATGCCGTCGTGCACGCGACCGTCACCGTGAGCGACGGTGTCAACGCTCCGGTGCACGACGACACCACGCTCGCCGTCGGCAACGTCGCACCGGTGGTGGGCAGCATCGTCCAGGATCAGGCGCCTCCCGCCGGCTCGACGGTGGGGACCACCGTCGGATTCTCCGACGCCGGCGCGAACGACACGCACACGGCCACGATCGACTGGGGTGACAACTCGAGCTCCGCCGGTGTGGTGAACGAGTCGAACGGCAGCGGCACCGTCACGGGCGGGCACAGCTACGCAACCGACGGCTATTACACCGTCACCGTCACCGTCACCGACGACGACGGCGGATCGACGGCGTCGTCGGGCTCGGTGCTGTCCGACACGACGCCCCCGGTGATCACGTCCGATATCCAGCCACCGCCGAACGGGGCCGGTTGGAACAACACCCCCGTCACGGTGACCTGGAACGCCGTCGACCCGCTCACCACCATCGCGAACAGCAACGGCTGTGACCCGGTGACCCGCTCGACCGACACACCGGCCGCCGGTGTGTCGTTCACGTGCTCGGCGACGAGCCAGGGCGGCACGTCGACTGCGTCGACGACCGTGAAGCTCGACCAGGTCCCGCCGGCGCTCACCGGCAGCGCGACCACTGCGCCGAACGCCAACGGCTGGTACAAGGCGCCGGTCACGGTCCACTGGTCGTGCAGCGACGCGCTCTCCGGGGTCGCGGGACCATGCCCGCCCGACGACGTGGTCGCGAGCGAGGGGAGCGCGGTGACCGCGTCTGCGTCGGCCAGCGACGTCGCGGGCAACACCACCGACGCGACGAGCGCGCCCCTGAAGATCGACACGACGGCCCCGAGCACATCAGCCTCCACGCTGCCCGAGTGGAACAATTCCACCGTCACGCTCCAGCTCAGCGCGACCGACGGGCTCTCGGGCGTCGACACCACCTATTACGCCGTCGACGGCGGCAGCACCGAGACCGGCACGTCGGTGCTCCTCGTCGACGATGGCGTGCACCACGTCAGCTACTGGAGTGTCGACGAAGCCGGCAACGTCGAAGCCGCGAACACCGCGACGGTCAAGATCGACTCGAGTGCGCCGTCGATCGCCGTATCGCAGTCTCCGCAAGCGAACGCGGCCGGATGGAACAACAGCAACGTCACCGTCACGTTCACCTGTGGCGACTCGGGATCGGGTGTGTCGTCCTGCACGCCGCAGCACGTGGTGTCGAGCGAGGGCGCGGGACAGGACGTGTCGGGCACGGCCGTCGACAACGCCGGCAACTCGGCATCGGCGTCGACCACGCTCAACATCGACAAGACCCCGCCGGTCATCACCGGCTCCACGCCGCCGGCCAACGCGGCGGGATGGCACAACGCGCCGGTAACGGTCATGTTCGCATGCACCGATGCGCTGTCGGGCGTTGCGACCTGCGCCGATCCGGCCACGCTCTCGGGTGACGGTGCCGGCCAGTCGGTGAGCGGCTCCGCCGCCGACGCGGCGGGGAACGGCGCGTCGGCGACGGTCGGCGACATCAACATCGACCAGACACCACCGACGATCACGGCCTCGGCCGACACTCCTCCCAACGCCGCGGGATGGAACAACGGCCCGGTCACCCTCCACTTCACCTGCGATGACGTGACATCGGGCGTGGCCTTCGACGCCTGCCCGAGCGACGTGACCGTGTCCAGCGACGGCGTGTCGACGGTTGCGCGCACCGTCACCGACCGGGCCGGCAACACGGCAACCGCGTCGGTCGTCGTGCGCATCGACACGACCACGCCGACGATCGTCGCCCACCAGACCCCGGACCCGAACGGTGCGGGCTGGAACAACACCGACGTCACGGTGTCGTTCGACTGCACCGACACTGGTTCGGGCATCGCCACCGCGGGGTGCACCGCACCCGTCGCGGTGCCGGAGGGCGCGAACCAGTCGGTGACCGGGACGGCCACCGACCTCGCCGGGAACGTTGCCACCGTCGCGGTGAGCAACATCAACGTCGACGAGACACCTCCGCAGCTGTCGGGTACGCCGACCACGCCTGCGAACGGGCACGGTTGGTACGACGCGCCGGTCACGGTCCACTGGGCGTGCAGCGACGCGCTCTCGGGCATCACCGGCCCCTGCCCGCCCGACTCACTGATCACTGGCGAGAACACCGGGCTGACCGCGAGCGCGGCGGTCACCGACATCGCCGGCAACAACACCTCCGCCACGTCGGCGGCCGTGAACATCGACACGACGGCACCGGTGACCACACAGTCGAGCGTGCCCGACTGGGCGAACGCGAGCGTGACGTTCACGCTGCACGCGACCGACGCGCTTTCCGGTGTCGACGTCACGCACTACACGATCGACGGTGGTCCGACCCAGTCCGGAGGCACGGTCACGGTCTCCGGTGACGGCACCCACCAGGTCGACTACTGGAGCGTTGACAACGCGGGCAACGTCGAGACGGCGAACACCGCGACGGTCAAGATCGACACGCAGGCACCCACGATCACGGTGTCGCAGTCGCCGCACGCCAACGCGGCCGGTTGGAACAACACCGACGTCACCGTCACGTTCACCTGCACCGACCCGGACTCGGGTGTGGCGTCGTGCAGCTCGCCGCAGACGGTGACCGGCGAGGGCGCGGCACAAGCCGTGGCCGGCAACGCGGTCGACAACGCCGGCAACTCTTCGGCGACGTCGACGACGTTGAACATCGACAAGACCCCACCGTCGATCGACGGTGTGCTGCCCCCGCAGAGCGCGCCGGGTTGGTACAACACGCCGGTGACGGTGACGTTCGCCTGCAACGACGCACTCTCGGGCGTCGCGACCTGCGCCGACCCGGCCACGCTGTCGGGCGACGGTGCCGGCCAGTCGGTGTCGGGCACGGCCACTGACACGGCCGGGAACTCGAGCGCCACGACGGTGAGCGGCATCAATCTCGACCAGACCCCACCGACGCTGACGGCGTCGGCGCCGCCGGCGCCGCTCGGCTGGTACAACGGCCCCGTCACCGTGCACTGGACGTGCAGCGACGACCTGTCGGGCGTCACATCGTGTCCTGGCGACCAGGTCGTCGGTGCGGAGGGCTTCACCACCCTCGCGCAGACGATCACCGATCAGGCCGGGAACAGCACCACCACCGACATCACGATCCGCATCGACGAGACCGCACCCTCGATCGTCGGTACCGCAACGCCCGCGCCGAACGGCAACGGCTGGAACGACACCGACGTCACCGTGAGCTTCGCGTGCGCCGACAACGGTTCGGGCGTGGCGTCGTGCTCGTCGCCGGCGACGCTCGGTGAGGGTACGGGCCAGTCGGTCACCGGTCATGCCGCCGACGTCGCGGGGAACTCCGCATCGGCCGCGGTGACCGGCGTCAACGTCGACAAGACGCCACCGACGTTGTCCGCGAGCCCCACCACGGCACCGAACGCCGCCGGCTGGTACGACAGTGCGGTCACGCTGCACTGGACGTGCGCCGACAGCCGTTCCGGCGTTGACCCGCCCACGTGTCCGGCGAACAGCGTGATCAGCACCGAGGGGGCCGCGCAGCAGCAGTCCGGTACCGTGCTCGACCTTGCCGGCAACGCGACGACGGCATCGAGCCCGCCGGTGAAGATCGACCTCACCGCTCCCGTGACCACGGCGTCCAACGTGTCGTCGTCGTTCACGAACACCGACGTGACCGTCGATCTCACCGCGAACGACAACCTGTCGGGTGTGGCCCGCACGGTGTACTCGGTCGACGGTGGACCGGATACCGTCGGCACGAACGTCACGTTCACGAGCGACGGCCTGCACACGCTGCAGTACGCGAGCACCGACGTGGCCGGCAATGTCGAGGCGACCCACTCCGTGGAGGTCCGTATCGACAAGACGGGTCCGACGATCACCGCGGTGCTCTCGCCGACGCCGAACGCCGCCGGGTGGAACAACAGCAACGTCACGGTCACGTTCACGTGCAGCGACTCGCTCTCGGGTATCGCGACGTGCTCGGCTCCGCAGACGGTGACCACCGACGGTGCGGCCCAGCACGTGTCGGGCTCGGCCACCGACAACGCCGGTAACACCTCGGTGACGTCGACGGTCGTGAGCCTCGACAAGACGCCGCCCACGATCACCGGGTCGCTGAGCGCCACCGCGAACGCGAACGGCTGGTTCCGCGTGCCGGTCGCGGTGTCGTTCACGTGCACCGACGCACTGTCCGGCCTGGCGAGCTGCAGCAGCCCGACAACGCTCGGCGAGGGCGCGAACCAGACCGTCACCGGCCACGCCGGCGACGTCGCCGGCAACACGAGCACCGCGAGCGTCGGACCGGTGAACGTCGACCTCACGCCACCGAGCATCACGGCGTCGCCCGACCGGTCACCCGACACCGGCGGCATGTACTCCGGACCGGTGACGATCCACTTCACGTGCGCCGATGCGCTGTCGGGAATCGCGACCGGCACTTGCCCGGCCGACGTGACCGTATCGGGCAACGGCACCACCACAGTGAGCGGGTCGGTCACCGACCGCGCCGGCAACGTCGCGTCCGCGTCGGCGGTGATCACGATCACGATCAACTCGGTGCCGTCCCAGAAGCAGGCGTTGTTGGTGCAGATGAGCAACGCGCTTCCCGCGTCGACCCGGCATGACACCGTGCTGCTCCGCCTCGCGCGCAACGCGCTATCGGCGTCGATCAACCCGCCGCACTGGTTCAATGGCAATCACTGCCAGGTGCACACCGGTATCCGGGTGTTCGAGTACGAGAGGCTCAGCGTCACGCTGTTGAGCGCGATGATCGCCGACCGGTTCACCCACATCCCAGACGCGACGCTGCGCGGCTGGATCGCGGCGCAGGTGGGCGCCGACCGCCAGCTCGCGGTGGCCGAGTTGAACGATGCGGTTGCGGCGGTCGGGCACACGCAGCTCACGAACGCCGCGGGACAGGACATCGCAGCGGGCGACGCGGCCCAGAGCAACGGTCAGAGCATTCAGGCAGTCACCGACTACCTGAACGCGTGGAGGGACTCGTACGAGGCGCTCGGTAGGCATCCCGACGGGGGCTTTGATCATGGCGACGACTGAGTTCCGATCACGGTGAGGCGGGCCGGACGACCTGGGTCGTCCGGCCCGCCGACTTCCGGACGGCCGCGCTCGTCGTGCGCTAACCAGGGAATCCCTTACAGCAAGCCGTCGGCCGTCCCGATGCACTCCGCATGGTCCAAGCTGGGGACGCCTCACCTCGCAGGGTGAGCCAGGCCGCGGTCGTCGTGGTGCCCTCGGCGCTCACCGCGATGTCGTTCGCTGTGCTCCGGCGTTTCGACGCGATCGGCAACCTGCCGCTGTGGCTCATCCTCACGTTGCTCGTCGTGGGCGGAGCGGTGGGCGAGATCGCGATACGCGTCGTGCGCGAAGACAGCACTTCACTCGCGTTGCACGCGGCAGTGGCCCCGGAGGTCCTCGCCGTCACGGCGATCATCTACGCGATCGGATGGGGCCCGACGCTCACCGTGGGGTACCTGTTCATCCTCGCCCGCGTCCTGGACGCCGGTGGCTCGCGGGTGTGGTCCGTCACCTACGTCTGGTCGGTCGTCGGTATCGTGCTCGGCGAGATCGCGATCGCATGCAACGTCGTGCCCACCTACGTGCCCACGCCCTACGTGCACGGTCTCGCGTTCCTCGGCATCCTCGGCAATGCCTTCGTGATGCACCTGCTCGGCGCCACGACCGAGGAGAACGCGCACGCACTGGCCGCGCGTGACCAAGCCGACGAGGAGCTGCGGAACACGGTGTCGCTCATCTCGGCCACGCTCGAGTCGACGGCCGACGGCATCCTCGTGGTCGACAAGGGCGGCCGCATGACGCTCAGCAACAGGCGCTTCGCCGAGATGTGGCACCTCCCCGAGGCAATCGTCGCGAGCGGGGACGACACCCGTGCCCTCGAGTACGTGACCGCGCAGCTCGTCCATCCCGACACGTTCACGGCCAAGGTCGCCGAGCTCTACGACCAGCCCGGTGCGGAGAGCGACGACACGCTCGAGTTCAAGGACGGCCGCGTCTTCGAACGGCACTCGCGACCGCAGCGAATCGGCGGTGACATCGTGGGGCGGGTGTGGAGCTTCCACGACGTGACCGAGCGCAACCAGTTGCTCGACCAGCTGTCCCACCAGGCGTTCCACGACGCCCTGACCGGGCTCGCGAACCGGGCCCTGCTGCGTGACCGGCTCGAGCACACGCTCGCCGGCTCGCGCCGCTCGGCGAGCACCGTCGTGGTGCTGTTCTGCGACCTCGACGGCTTCAAGCTGATCAACGACACGCTCGGGCACGAGTACGGCGACATCCTGCTCACCGAGGTCGCGGGCCGTTTTCGGCTGAGCCTCCGTGACGGCGACACTGCGGCTCGTCTCGGTGGTGACGAGTTCGCCATCGTGCTCGACAACGCTGGCCGCGACGACTCGGTGGCGCTCGCGCAGCGACTCCTCGACACCCTGCGTGAGCCGTTCTCGATCAAGGGTCGCGACGTGTTCGTGCGCGCGTCCATCGGCATCGCCGACAACGCCGACGACGCGCTCGACGCCGACGAGCTGCTCTGCCGGGCGGACATCGCCATGTACGCGGCGAAGGGTCGGGGTCGGGACCGGTTCGAGGTCTTCGAGTCGACGATGCAAACCGAGCTGACGGCACGCCACGAGCTGCACGGTGACCTCCGCCACGCGATCGCGTCGGGGGAGCTCGAACTGCACTACCAGCCGCTCGTCGACCTGCCGACGTCACGGATCGAGTCGTTCGAGGCGCTCGTCCGGTGGCGCCATCCGACTCGGGGCCTCGTGCAGCCGGACGCCTTCATCCCCATCGCCGAGGACACCGGCCTGATCGTCGACATCGGCCGGCACGTGCTGCGCGAGGCGTGCCGCCAGATCGTCGAGTGGCAGCAGCTGCCCGATGCCGGCGATCTCCGGGTGGGTGTCAACGTGTCGTCGCACCAGCTGTACGACGACGCGTTTGTCACCGACGTCGAAAACGCGCTCGCAGACAGCGGGCTGCCGGCGGAGAAGCTCGTGCTGGAGCTCACCGAGAGCGCGCTGCTCACCGACAGCGTGCACGTGCAGCAGCGCCTCGCCGCGCTGAAGGATCTCGGCGTCCGCATCGCCATCGACGACTTCGGCACGGGCTATTCGTCGCTGTCGTACCTCCGCAGCTTCCCGATCGACTTCTTGAAGATCGACCGGACCTTCGTGAACGAGATGCGCGATGACGACGAGGAAGGTGCGGTGATGGTGCGCTCGATCATCAGCATCGGGCACAACCTCCGCCTCGACGTGATCGCCGAGGGCATCGAGGACGCCCAGCAACTCGCCGCGCTCCGTGAAGCCGGCTGCAACTCCGGGCAGGGCTTCCTGTTCGCTCGGCCGTTGCCGGCGCGCGATGTGCCCGGCCTGCTCGCGACCTACCGCGACACCGCGACGTCGCGCTGACGGTTGCGACGGCGCGGGCTCGGCGCGCTCAGGCCGGCGGTCCGGCTTCGAGCGTCATCGTTGCGTGGTGCGAGTTGCCCGACGAATCGGTCCAGCGCACCGACACCTTGTCGCCGGGATGATGCTGGTTCATGATGTTGCCGAGGTCGCTCGCCGAGCTGACGGACCGACTGCCGACGTGCGTGATCGTGGCGCCCGGCTCGATGCCGGCATGGTCGGCGGGGGAGCCCGACTCCACCTGGCCGACGAGGGCACCGTTCGAGTTGCCGCCGTTGAAGAAGCCCGAGCCGCCACCCGACGCGGTGAGCGCGACGCCCATGATGCCCCGCGCGCCGACATGCACTGTTTCCGACTCGTGACCGGACTTGATCTGCTGGGCGATCGACAAGGCCTGGCCGATCGGGATCGCGTAGCCCTCGGCATTGCTCGCCTGGCGGAAGCCGAAGCCGCGGCTGGTGGAAGCCGCCGCGTCCATGCCGATCACGCGGCCCTTCGTGTTCACGAGCGGGCCGCCTGAATCGCCGGGTTGGATCGGCGCGTTCGTCTGGATGAGATCCTGGAGCGTTTCGGCGTTGGCGCCGTTGTCGTCGGACGCGGTGATCGTCTGGTGCATGCCGGTGACCGTGCCCGTGACCACCGTCGGCGCGCCACCGCGACCCAACGCATTGCCCATCGCGACGACGGCATCGCCGACCGTCACCGAGCCACTGTCGGCACTGATCGTCGGCAGACCCGACACGCCCTTCATGCGAATGAGCGCGACGTCGTCGCTGGCGTCGTAGCCGACCACCTCGGCGCTGTGGCGCGAGCCGTTCGCGAGCTCGACGGAGATCGCCGTGGCCCCGTCGATCACGTGGTTGTTCGTGAGCACGTCACCGGTCGCGCTGACGATCATGCCCGTACCCGCGGCAGCACCGCCGGACAGCGTCGTGTCGATGTTGACGACTGCCGGCGACACCTTGGCGGCAACGGTGTTCGCAGCCGAGTCGCTCGACCCGTTGCCCGTCGACCCGTTGCCCGTCGACCCGTTGCCCGTCGACCCGTTCCCGCCGAAGCTGCCGTTGCCGCCGAGGTCGAAACCGCCGCCCGGCGTAACGAGCGACGACGGAGACCGGTTCGATGACCGGTTGGCGGTGACGCGGCCGAGCGCGACACCCCCGAGCAGCGCGAGCACTGACAGGACCACCAGCGCGCGCAGCATCGCGGTGTGGTGCCGCGGCGGTTCGGGAGCCGACGGCGGGGGGGGCGGCGGGGGCGGGGGCGGCGGGGGCTCGAAGAGCTGCGGGTGGTCGAAGTAGGTCACGGGGAGAACCGCCTGAGGTCGGCCGAGCGCTTCACTCGATCGTGGTGCGCAACACCAGGATGACGTGTGTCGTTCCCCTGCAACGACGCGCGCTCACAGGCCGGGTTCAGCAACCTGAGAAAATACCCGGGAAGTGCCGCGCGAAGACCCACCGGAAGGTAGTTCGGAACGAACGCAGTCCGGAGCAACCGCACCGTCCACACCGTCCACACAATCCGCTCCGTCCGGCCCGGGCTCGGCTTCGTGTTCACCGATCGACAAGGCCAGCGCCATGGCACCGGCACGGCCGAGGCCGCGGCCGCGCGCGTACCCGAGTGCGAACGCCTCGTCGCCCCACAGCGCTCGCAGTTGCTCTCGATGGGCGTCGCGCTGTGCCGCTTCGAGCGGCTGGAGCTGCTCGCCCCGCGCCTCGAGGAGTGCGTCGGCCGCGCCGTGTAAGGCAGCGGCGTCGTTGATCCGCTCGGCGGTCTGCGCGAGACCCAGGATCGCGTAGTCGACGTCGGAGAGGAGGCCGGCACGCCGCGCGACCCCGAGCGCCCACCGGAACTCGCGCGAGGCGGCGGCGCGGTCGCCGCGGCCGACCTCGCTCCAACCGGCGTTCAGGTGGGCCGGCGCCTCCACCGTGGCACTCGGGTGGCGCGCGAGTAACGAGAACGCCTCGGCGAGACACGTGCAGGCCGCAGTGCCGTCACCGCGCTGGAGATGCTCGTCGGCGAGGTTCGACAGTGCCAGCGCCTCGCCCGCCGCGTCGCCGAGCGAGGCCCGGACCGCCCGCTCGGCCTCGAGGCTGTGCACCGACTCCTCGGCCCGGCCCGCCGCGGCTTGGCTGAACTGCAAAGCCTGGAGCGACCGCGCGACGAGGTAGTCGTTCCCGATCGAGCGCGCCACTGCGAGTGCCTCCTCGTGGAGCGCAACCGCTTCGGCGACCTCGCCCACCTCGGTGAACGCGCAGCCGGTGAGCGCACGGACCAGCAGCTCGCCGTCGCCGAGGCCGCGCGCCAGCGTGATCGCCTCGAGACAGTGGCGGTTCGCCGCGTGGTAGCGGCCCTGGCGCATCTCGTGTGCGGCGAGGTCGGCGAGCGCGCGGGCATCGCGACGCGGCCCCCAGCTCGCGACGATCGTCGCGCAGCAGCTCCTCGAGCGCGCCGACCGCATAGGCCGAGCGCCCGGACGAGCCCCAGTACTCGTACAGCGCGGTCACGAGCTCGACACCTCTCGGCACGTCGTCGTCGGCGCGTGCCCGGTCGATCGCCGCCACCATGTTGTCGTACTCCGCGTCGATCCGCGCCACCCACTCGACCTGCTCCGGTCCGGGTATCCCCAGCGCCGCGGTGCGTGCGAGCTCGAGGCAGATCTCGCGGTGCACGACGTGGCGCTGCCGTCGTGCCGCGGGGCCGTCCTCGCCGAGCCGGCGCGCCGCGTAGGCACGGATCAGCTCCAACAACGAGTAGCGACCGTTGTCGAGAGCGCGCACGACGCTCTTGCGTACGAGCGACGTGATGAGCTCACGTGCCGCGTCCTCGTCGAGCCCCTCGTCGCCGCGCGCGGCGAGCCGCGCCCCGGCGTCGAGCGTAAAGCTGCCCCGCGCGGCACTGAGCCGGCGCAGCACCACCCGCTCGGGTTCGGTGAGCAGGTCCCACGACCAGTCGATCAGTGCCGCGAGCGTCCGCATCCGCGGCTGGTCGGCGCGCGCTCCCGTCGTGAGCACCGTGAACGGCTGCTCCACCCGCCTCGCCAGCGCGTCGACCGTCATCGCGTCGAGGCGGGCGGCCGCGAGCTCGATCGCGAGCGGGATGCCGTCGAGCGCCCGGCAGATCTGCGCGACGGAGGCTGCGTTGGCGGCGGTGAGCGCGAAGCGCGGTTGCTGGAATCGGGCCCGCTCGACGAACAGCTCGACGGCGGCCGTTGCTCTCAGCCCTTCGAGGTCGGCCACACCTTTGTCGGGAACCGACATCGGTTCGAGCTGGTACCGCTGCTCGCCGTGGATCCGCAGCGGCTCACGGCTCGTGGCAAGGATGTCCACTCGAGGGCAGTGCCGGAGCAGCTCGTGGGCGAGCTCCGCAACCGCGTCGACGAGATGCTCGCAGCTATCGAGCACCATGAGCATGCTCCGGTCGGCGCACGCGTCGACGAGATGGTCCATCGGAGCGCGTGCCGGGTCGTCGCGGACACCGATCGCGCGCGTCACCGCGCCCGCTACGTGGCGAGGGTCGCGCAGCGGCGCGAGGTCGACGAACCACACGCCGTAACCGCAACCGTCCACTCGCTCGACGGCCGCGTGCAGCGCGAGGCGCGTCTTGCCTACGCCGCCCGGCCCGACGATCGTGAGCAAGCGCGACTCGGCGAGCAGCGCGCCGACCTGCGCGAGCTCCTCGTGGCGGCCGAGGAAGCTCGATGTCTCGGCAGGGATGTTCGTGTGCACGTTCGGGTTGCTCAACGACTCGAGCGGAGGGAAGTCCGCGGCCAGGCCCTCCACCGAGAGCTGCCACACGCGCTCGGGACGCGACAGATCCTTCAGCTGCTGCGGCCCGAGGTCGACACAGGTGAGATCGGGCGGTATGCGGTCGACGATCAACGCGTGGGTCGCGTCGGCCATCACGATCTGGCCGCCGTGGGCGATGCCTTCCAGCCGCGCGACCCGGTTGACCGTCTGACCGAAGTAGTCGCCGTCACGCAGCTCGCACACGCCGGTGTTCAGCGCGCATCGCACCCGGAGCGCCGTGCCCGCCGGCCAGCGCTCCGCGGCCACACGCCGCTGCACGAGCGCGGCCGCGATCGCGGCATCGGCCGCGTCGCTGAACGCGGCGTGGAACGCGTCGCCCACCGTCTTGAACACGGTGCCGCCGCAACGCTCGATCACCTCGCGCAACACGTCGTCGTGGCGCGCGACAACGAGCGCCATCGTGTCCTCGTCCAGCTCCCACTTGCGGGTCGAGCCTTCGATGTCGGTGAACAGGAGGGTGACCGTGCCGCGCGGGAGTACGACCGGGTCGCCGGGTGCAGCGCGCGTGGCTGCCGGCGACGGCTCGGACCGCCTGTGGCGCGCGATCGTGCCGGTGAGGTCCCCCTCGACCACGTGAACCAGTCAATCCGCCGCGGCACGCAGCCGCAAACGCCGCCGCCATGTGCGATCATGGAGCGGTCGAGGAGGTGGTGAGCGTGCCGAGCGATGCGATCCTGAAGACGGTCAACTCCGCACACCGGGCGGTGGTGAAGCTCACCGGCGGTCGTTTCGGCTGGAAAGCCGGAGGCATGCCGGTGGTCGAGCTCACCACCACCGGGCGCAAGAGCGGCACCCCGCGGACGGTGATGCTCACCTCACCGGTCCAGGACGGTGAACGCATCGTCGTGGTGGCGTCGCGTGGTGGCGATCCCCAGCACCCCGCGTGGTTCTTGAACCTGCGTGCCGAGCCGAAGGTCGAGGTCGCCTTCCGCGGCGAGGCGAAGCGCCCGATGCTCGCACGGGTCGCCACGGCCGAGGAGCGCGCCGAGCTCCGGCCCCGTGTCGTCGCCACGTACAAGGGCTACGGCAACTACCAGACCAAGACCGATCGCGAGATACCGCTCGTCTTCCTCGAGCCGCGGTGAGCGCGCGGGCTCGGGTGCGCGCGGTCAAGCGCCACACCGCGCCCGCCTGGTGGCGTGACGCGAAGCTCGGGATCTTCGTGCACTGGACCCCGGCGTCGGTACCCGCCTTCGCGCCGACGACGGAGGAGGTCGGGGCGCTCGTCGCCGCGGGCCGGTCCGACGCCCTCGCGCACATGCCCTACACCGAGTGGTACGAGAACTCGCTGCGCTTCGCCGGCAGTCCCGTCGCCCGCCACCATCGCGACACCTACGGGAATCGTGAGTACCGCACGTTCGCGGGCGACTGGGAGGCCGCGCTCGAGCAATGGGATCCCGAGGCATGGGCCGCGCAGTTCGCCGCCGCGGGCGCGCGTTACGTGGTGCTCGTCACCAAGCACCACGACGGCTATTGCCTCTGGCCGACGTCGGTCGTGAACCCTCAGCTCCCCGGGTTCCACAGCAAGCGTGACGTCGTCGGCGAGCTCGCCGAGGCGGTGCGGGCCCGCGGCCTGCGTTTCGGCGTGTACTACTCGGGCGGCCTCGACTGGACGTGGAACGCCCACCCGATCGGTCGCATCAGCGACCTCGCCCTCGCCCAGCCGCGGGGCGCCTACGTCGAGTACGCCGAGGCCCACGTGCGTGAGCTCGTGGCGCGCTACCGACCGAGCATGCTCTGGAACGACATCTCGTGGCCGGCACCGGTCGCCTCGCTCGCGGACCTGCTCGCGGACTACTACCGCGCGGTTCCCGACGGTGTGGTGAACGACCGGTTCCTGCCCTGGTCGCCGGCGTGGTCGGCGGTGCGGTTCGGCGCGGCCCGCACGGTCGTCGACCGGGCCGCAGCCCGCAGCGCGGCGCGGGGAGCGGTGTCGTGCCACCGGCGCCACCGCTGTTCGACGTGCGCACGCCGGAGTACACGGTGTTCGACGACGTGCAGCACGAACCTTGGGAGTGTGTGCGAGGCATCGACAAGAGCTTCGGCTACAACGCCGCGTCCACCGAAGCCGACAGGGTGAGCGAGCGCGAGCTGTTGTGGTCACTCGTCGACATCGTCGCCAAGAACGGCAATCTCCTGCTCAACGTCGGCCCGCGCGGTGTCGACGCGCAGATCCCGGCCGAGCAGATCACGCGCCTCGACTGGCTCGGTACGTTCCTCGCCGCGCACGAGCCCGCGCTGCGTGCCGCACGGCCGTGGGTCGTCCCGAACGGAGCACCGGGCGGAGCCGTCGACGTGCGCTACACCGCCCGGGATCGCGACGTGTTCGCGATCCTGCGTAGCGCCACGGGCAGGCCTGCCGAGCGCGCTGCACTCGCCGATATCGAGAGCACCGCCACCACCACCGTCCATGCACTCGGCGGCACCGCACTCGCGTGGCGTTCGACGGGCGACGGCATCGAGGTCGACCTCGCCCCACCCCTCGCGGGCGACCGACCCGTGGCGATCGCGATTCGTGATGCCGGGCCCCGGCCGGACCGCACGCCCAGCGGCACCAGGCGGTCCGGCCCCGGATTGCGCTGATGCGCCGCCGGCGCGCGACATTCGCGTGGTCGCTGCTGGCGATCACGCTGGCGGGTCTCGCCTGGCGGGTGGCCTACGTGCTCGTCGCGCGGCGCCACATGACCGTCGGCGGCGACGCATTCTTCTACACGTACGGCGCCGACCTGGTCGCGCGGGGCAAGGGCTTCATCGACCCCTTCTACGCCGCCGGCGGCCAGATCCGCCAGACGGCCAGCCACCCGCCGCTGTACGAGTTGTGGCTCGCGCTCGCGTCCCTCGTCAAGACCAGGGACCCGACGGTCCACTTGGTGTGGTCGTGCGTGCTCGGTGCCGGAACCGTCGCGGTCGCCGGGCTGGCCGGCCGCGAGGTGGCGGGTTCCCGGGCCGGCTTGCTCGCGGCCGCCATCGCGGCGGCCTACCCCCACATCTGGCTGTACGACGGCACCCTGCTCAGCGAGACCATGGCGATCTTCACCACCGCCATGGTGATCTGGCTGGCGTACCGGTTCGCGCGGCAGCCCCACGCGCTCGCGATCACGCTGCTGGGCGTGGCGTGCGGTTTGGCCGCGCTGTCCCGTTCCGAGCTCATCCTCGCGATACCGATCGTGCTGGTGCCGCTGGCCATGAAGGCGCGCGCGGTCCGCGGCGGCGCCGACTCCAATGGGCCGCGGCCGGTTGCGCGGCCGCGCTCGTGGTCATCACACCGTGGATGGCGTACAACGCGACGCGCTTCCGCAAGCCGGTGCTGATCTCCACCAACCTCGGACAAACGCTCGCCGCCGCCAACTGCGACGCCGTGTACTACGGCCACCTGATCGGCTTCAAGAGCTACGACTGCCTGAACCGGGAATCCGTGGCGCTGACAACACCGGCGATGGACGAGTCGGAGAAGGATGCGGCCCTTCGCGACGAGGCGCTGCACTACGCGCGCGGACATTGGACACGCGTGCCGGTTGTGGTGGCCGCGCGGTCGGGCGTGCGCGGTGGGCCTCTTCCGTCCCAACCAGGACATCGACTACGAGCGCATCTTCTCGTGCCCGACGTGGGTGGCCTGGGCCGGGGCGATCATGTGGTACGTCCTCGCGATCGCCGCGATCATCGGCGCGGTCGTGCTGCGCCGGCGCCGCGGCCCGCCGCTGCTTCCGCTCGTCGCGATCCCCGGCATCGTGTTCCTCGCGATGGGTGCGACGTTCTCGCAGGCCCGCTACCGGGCGCCGGCCGAGATCGCCGTGACGATCCTCGCGGCGGTCGCCGTCGACGAGTGGCTGCGGCACCGGCGCAACGAGCCGGCGAGCGGTGCACGATCACCGGTTGCGAGCGAAGCGCACGGCCCTCAGGCGAGCAGCGCGGTGAGCAGCTCGGCGTAGGTCTCCACCGCGGGGAGCTGCGGGTACTCGTCGCGCACGTTGGCCGGGGCCCGGAACAGCACGCCCGTGTCGGCCGCGAGGAGCATCGCGACGTCGTTGTACGAGTCGCCTGCGGCGGCGACCTGGAAGTTGAGGCCGTGCAACGCCTCGACCGCGCGCCGCTTCTGGTCGGGGAGGCGCAGGCGGTAGCCCGCGATACTGCCCGCGGGGTCGATCACGAGGGTGTGGCACCACAGCGCAGGCCAGCCGAGCTGGCGCATCAGCGGCGCGGCGAACTGTTCGAAGGTGTCGGACAGGATCACCACCTGCGCACGGCTTCGCAGCTCGTCGAGGAACTCCCGTGCGCCGGGCAGGGGAGCGATCCCCGCGATCACCTCGGCGATGTCGGGCAGTCCGAGCCCGTGCTCCGAGAGCACCTCGAGCCGGCCGCGCATGAGCACGTCGTAGTCAGGTTCGTCACGGGTGGTACGACGCAGGGCGTCGATGCCCGAACGCTCGGCGACCGCGATCCAGATTTCGGGTACGAGCACGCCCTCGAGATCGAGCGTCACGATGCGCTGGCGGTCGTCGGCCGTGGTCACAAGGCGCCCAGTGTGGTGGCCACCGCACCGCCGGGGCGAACCGGCGAAAATGGGCGGGAGCGGCCGCGACGCGCACCGTTAGATTGCCGGCGTGTCGCATGACGCCGACGTCGTCGTCGCGCGCTCGCTCACGAAGCGCTTTCGCGGCACCACCGCGGTCGATGCGATCGACCTCGTGGTGCCGCAGCACGCGCGGGTCGGGTTGCTCGGGCCCAACGGTGCCGGCAAGACCACCACGCTGTTGATGCTCCTCGGCGTGGTGACGGCCGACTCCGGCACGATCGACCTTGCCGGCCATCGCCTGCCCCGCCACCGCTCGAAGGCGCTCGGCTCGGTGGGGTTCGTGGCCGGCTACCTACCGCTGCCCGAGAACCTCAAGGTGCGCGAGGCGCTCACGATCTTCGCCGGCTTCTACGGCATCCGCCGGCCGCGGACGGTGATCGAGCCCGCTATCGAGCGATTCGGCATCGGCCACATCGCCGACCGGCAGAGCCGGGAGCTGTCGTCGGGGCAGCGCACGCTCGTGTCGATCGTGAAGTCCACGCTGCACCGGCCCCGCCTGCTCGTGCTCGACGAGCCCACGGCGTCGCTCGACCCGGAGGTTGCCGGTCGCGTACGCGCCGCGCTCCTCGACATCCACCGGCACGAGGGCACCACGCTGCTCGTGACGAGCCACAACATGCGTGAGGTCGAGACGCTGTGCGAGCGGGTGGTGATGCTCGGCCAGGGCCGCGTCGTCGCCGACGGCTCGCCGGCCGAGATCGCGCGCAACTTCGACACCGATGATCTCGAAGGCGCGTTCCTCGAGCTCGCGGCGCGCCACCGCGCGTCGAGCGAGGCACCGGTCGATATCGAGCGCGTCACGAGGGACACCACGTGAGCACCGTTCGGATCCGCGCGGTGATGCACCGGCACTGGATCGTGTTGCTGCGTGCGCCGCATCGCTTCTTCGAGATCTCGTTCTGGCCGTTGATGGACGTGCTGCTGTGGGGATCGCTCGGTGCCTACGTGGCCAGGCAGTCGCCGAGCTCCCACGCGACGACGCCGTACCTTCCGCGGGCATCGTGATGTTCTGGACGTTCACCCAGGCGCAGTTCTCGATCGCGCTCGGCGTGAACGAGGAGACATGGACCCGCAACATCCTCAACGTGCTCACCACACCGGTCACCGAGGTCGAGTACATCATGGGCATCGCGCTGTTCGGCCTCCTGAAGCTCGCGCTCTGCCTGTTGACGCTCACCATCACAACGATCGCGTTCTTCGGCTTCGACCTCTCGGCCGTCGGCTGGTCGGTGATCCCTATCGCTGCCATCCTCGTGCTGAACGGTTGGGCGATGGCGCTGCTGCTCGTGGGCCTCGTGCTGCGGTTCGGGCAGAGCGCGGAGATCCTCATCTGGGGCGTCAACTACGTGGTGATGGCGTTCTCGGGCGTGTTCTTCCCCGTCGACGCGCTCCCTGGCAATCTGCATGTGGTGGCCTCGTGGCTGCCCACCACGCAGGCGTTCTCCGCGCTGCCGCGCGGTCCTCGCGGGCAAGCCGCTGCCGTGGGGCACGATCGCCGTGGGTTTCGCCGGGTCGTTCCTCGTGCTCGCGCTCACGTTCCGGTGCGCCGCCTGGCTCCTCGCGGTGTTCCGCCGCCGCGGGCTGGTGACGCGCTACAGCTGAGTGCCGCCCGCCGCTCGCGCCGAGACCTTCGAGACGGCATCACCGACGCGCACGGTGCCATCGCGCACCACCCGCGCGTTGACGCCCCGCAGGTTCAGCTCGCGGCCTGCGGGTGAGTTCACGAATCGCAGCGCGTCGGCACCGAAGCGCTCGCCGAACTTTGCACAACCGCGATGCGCTGCCGCCGTGACCTCGATCAAGGCTGTGCCGACCGCCAACCGGGTGCCGGGCGGCAGCGACGCCATGCTCAAGTCGAGATCGACGTAGAGCTGATCGCCGGCGAGCGACCACCGCTCGACTCGGCCCGCGATCGCGGCAATCGTCCGGGCGTTCACGAGCGTCACCTGCCGGTCGGGGTGGGGACCGCCATCAGGCGAGCTCGTGCTCGGGCGCGTGGCCCACATGTCGCCCACCAGGCCCGTGACCGCGCTCAGTTCGGCCGACTCCAGCAGCGCGCGCTCCTCGCCGCCGGGCGGCACACGATGAGCTCGACGGTGCCCCGATCCGCGGGCGCGGCCCGCACATGATCGAGGCTCGCTTCCAGTTCCTGCCTCGTCCGGTGCACCACCACAGCCTGGCAGAACGCGCGGGCGCGAACTCTCGAAATACTGTGACCCGTCGTGGACAGAGAGAAGTTCGGGACGCTCTTCGACCTCACGGGTCGGGTGGCGATCGTCACCGGCGGCACGCGCGGCATCGGGCGTGCGATCGCCGAGGGGTTCGTGTGCGCCGGTGCGAAGGTGGTGGTCGCGAGCCGCAAGTCCGACGCCTGCGCGTCGACCGCCGCCGCGTTGCAGGCGATGGGCGGCGAGGCGCTCGGCGTGCCGGTGCACATGGGCGAGCTTGCCGGCGTCGACGCGCTCGTCGACGCCGCGGTCAGCCGGTTCGGCGCGATCGACATCGTGGTGAGCAACGCCGCGAACGCGCTCACCCAACCGGCCACCGGGTTGACACCCGAGGCATGGGAGAAGTCGCACGCGGTCAATCTCCGCGGACCCGTGTTCCTCGCCAAGGCCGCGCACCGGTATCTCGCCGAGAGCGCACATGCCGCGGTGCTGAACGTGCTCTCGGTGGGCGCGCTCACGTACTCGCCCGGGATGGCGATGTACAGCGCGGCGAAGGCAGGCATGCTCGCGTGGACGCGCAACCTGGCCGCCGAGTGGGTGGGCGACGGCATCCGCGTGAACGCGCTCGCGCCCGGCACCACCGATACCGACATGGTGCGCAACAACGGCCCCGAGGCGGCGCAGCGCATGGCCGAGATCAGCCTGATGCGGCGCGCTGCGCACGCCGACGAGATGGTGGGTCCCGCGCTGTTCTTGTGCTCCGATGCCCGCGAGCTTCGTCACCGGGGCGCTGGTGGTCGCCGACGGCGGCTACGCCGTCGCGCGCTAGCCCCGCGAGCCCCGATACCGTTCAGTGAGGGTCGCCGGCGAGCGCGAGGCCTTCGGCGATCATCGCCCGCAGCGACCGGTACCGGTGCGGTGTGGCACCGTCGATCGTGGCGCACAGCTCCGACCACAGTGGCGCGTCGGCGTCGATCGCGGCGCGCACCCTCGCGCCGAACACCTCGTGCTCCGACGACGCCGAGTGCACCGTCACGACGTTCGCCGAGCCGTGGCGGCGGAACACCTCCACGTTGGCGGCGCGTAGCTCCTCGTCGAGCAGCAGCACCGCGCCGCCGTGGCCGGGGAGCGGCCGCAGCGAGTCGACCACCCAGCCGCCGGTGTTGTACCGCGCGATGGGCGCGCCGTAGCCCGCGTAGCGGAGCGTGTCGGCGAACGGCTTGTGCGTGTGGCCGAACACGAACAGCAGCTCGGCCGGATCGGCGCGGCCTTCCACGACGCGAAGCTGGTGCCACAGTGGGCCGTTGAGAAAGTCGCGCAAGCCGTCGCCGCTGTTCGTGGAGAGCGGCGCGGTGGGTGACGACCGCTCGTCGGCGGCGACCCGTTTGGCCACCCGGCTGAGCAGCACGCGTCCCGCGGCGCGGCGGAGCTGCGGTGGCATCCACGCGGGCAGCACGCCTCCGACGACCCCGCCGAGGTTCGCGGCGACGACGCGCGAGCCGCGAGGATCCTGGATCATCGCGTGCACGACGCCCACGTCGGCTCCGAACGCACCGGGCGCGCGAGCGTGGACCACACGAACTCCACCCACGGGGAGCTCTCGTGGTCGTGGTCCCAGGCGGTGCGCGACGAGCGCTCGCGTGGGAACGCGGCGCTGCGCAGCGCGCTGATCGACGCCGAGGATGCTTCGGTGAAATGGCCGTGATGGAACGCGACGACGCGCGTGCCCGATCCGGCGGTCGACGACTCGACCGCGTAGGTGGGGTAGCGCAGCTCGAACCGGAGGTGGCGCAATCCCGGGCGGCCGTGCGCGGCGGCGGCCAGCACCTCGGCGCGTCCGGCGCGTGAGCCGTTGGGTCCGGAGCGGGTGTCGAACAGGTTGGTCGTCCACGCCGATTCGCCGTTGGCCGGCGCCTCGCCGTCGCCGACGGGCGGGTCGAGGTCGGATCGCCACAGCCGGTGATCGTGGTTGCCGGGCAGGTACACGACGGCCGGGTCGAAGAGTTCGTGGCGTTCGAACGCGAGCTCGAGGAACTGGGTGAGCACGCCGAGCGCGGCCTCGTCGCGGGCGAGCGCGAGCTCCAGGATGTCGCCGTTCAGCACGAGCGTGGGCTTGGGCTCGGCCGCGCCGCCGGCGAGCCGGCCGAGCAGCGACGCCAGACCGTCGACGAGCCGGACCAGCACCGGGCTGGGCGCGCTCAGGTCGACGGTGGTCTCCCCGGCGGCCACGTTCGAGAGGAGGCTGTTCTCGGCCCCCAGGTGGAGGTCGGACAGACAGACGTAGCGCACCGGCATGGGCGCATATTGCAGCACGTCACGACGCGGGCGGGCTCGCCGGGGCACATCTAGTGTCATCGGCACGGCCAGGGGCTTCGAGAGAGGGAGGGGCGATGGCAGGGCCAGACACCCGATCGCGTGCCGCGTTCCACGAGTTGCTCGCCGCGCTGCGCGAGGCCGACGAGCGGTGGCTGTCGGACGAATGGGGGATCAGCGACCCCGCAAGCGTGAGTGACGGGCACCGGGCGCTGGTCCACATCCTCGAAGGCGCGCTCACCTCCCACTTCGAGAGCGATCCCCTGCACCCCGACTTCCGCCGCATCGTCACCCCCACCCGCAAGATGACCGGCGACAACCCTGACGCGGTCTACTTCGAGGCGCCCGTCGATCCGGCACGCGTATACCGCGTGCGGGGCAACGTGGCCGGCGCGGTGTACACGTCCATCACCGTCGAGGCCGGAGCCGAGGAGGGGAAGTACGCCACCCGCACAGCGGGCGTGATCAACGACACGCAGTTCGACATCGACACGGCGGGCAACTACGAGATCGTCCTCGGCGGATCGCCGCGGCCGCGCAACTGGCTGGCCTTGCCACCCGACGGCGCGCGGCTGACGACGCGCCATTACTACGAGACGGTCGAACCCGCGGCGTGCGATCCCGCCCTCGTGATCCCCCTGTCGATCGAGCTGGCCGAACCGGCCGGTCCGCCGCCCACGTGGGACGACGCGCGGGTCGCCGCGGCGATCCGGAGGGTCGTGAACTATGTGCGCGGCAAGACCGTGGAGGCACCGAAACCGGGTGAGCTCCGGCCCGACTGGGTGTCGACGGTGCCGAACGTGTTCAACCCGCCCGAGGTCCCCGGCGACCTCGCGTTCAGCGCGTTCGACGCGGCGTACGCGATGGCGCCGTACGTGCTCGGTCCGCACGAGGCACTCGTGATCACCTCGACGTGGCCGAAGTGCCGCTTCGCCAACGTCGTGCTCTGGAACCGTTTCCTGCAGACCTACGACTACGCGAACCGGCCGGTGTGGCGCAACCGCGCGAACACTGCGGTCGACGCCGACGGCACGTGGCGCATGGTGGTCGCGCACGAGGATCCGGGTGTCGGCAACTGGCTCGACACCGAAGGGCGCCCGTTCGGCATCCTCTACTGGCGCTGGTTCCTGCCCGAAGGTGAGGTGCCCACGCCCCGGACTGAGGTGGTGCGGGTCGAGGACCTCCGATGAGGCCCGTGCTGATTCCGGTCGAGCGGTACGTGTCCGACGGCTTCGCGGCACGTGAGCGCACGCAGCTCTGGCCGGCGGTGTGGCAGCTCGCGTGCTCGCTCGACCACGTGGCCCAGCCCGGCGACTGGTACGAGCATGTCGTGGGCACGCTGTCGGTGCTGGTGGTGCGGGGCGACGACGGCGAGCTGCGCGCCTTCCAGAACGTGTGCAGGCACCGGGGCTCGGCGCTGTGCACCGGCACCGGCGGCGGTCTGTCGGAGCTGCGCTGCCCGTACCACGGCTGGACGTGGGACCTCCACGGGCGGTTGCGCGAGGTGCCCTCGCGCCGCGTGTTCGGTGTGGGCAACGACGAGTACGGCCTGTTCCCCGTGCGCGTCGACACGTGGGGTCCGCTGGTGTTCGTGAACGTCAGTCACGAAGGGCCCGGGCTCGCCGAGTTCCTCGAGCCGGTCGCACACGACTGCGCGTGGGCGCGCATCGACGAGTTCCGCTGCACCGCGCGGGCCACGGTCGCCGCCCGCTGCAACTGGAAGACCCTGATCGAAGGGTTCAGCGAGACCTACCACGTGCAGGGCATCCATCGCGAGATGCTGGCGATGGCCGACGACGTGCGCGGCCCGCAGCACATCTGGGGCTGGCACGGCAAGCTCCAGCAGTCGTACGGGCTCGCGTCGCCGCGCACGCAGGGCGTCTCCGACGCGCAGGTGTGGGCCGGATTCATCGAGGTGATGGGCACGCGCATCGGCATCCCCACCGACACGCCGCCCGATGCCGCGCCGCCCCCGGAGGTGCCGGCGGGCGGCACGATGCGCGCGGTGATCGCCGACCGCGTGCGCGCGCACGCCGCGGCGACGGGCCACGACTATTCGGGCCTCGACGACAGCCAGGTGCTCGACATGTCGCAGTACAACCTGTTCCCCAACGTGAGCGTGTTGGTGTTCTGCGACATGGTGGCCGCGGTACGCGCGCTGGCCGGGGGCCGCCACCGGCACGTCGTACATGGACGTGTTCCAGTGCGAACGCTCCACCGATCCCCGCGCACCACGCACCCAGCCACTCGACGTGGAGCTGCCTCCGGGCGCGGAGTCGTACATGGGATTGGTGCTGAGCCAGGACGTGGGCAACTTCGAGGGCGCACAACGCGGCCTGTACCAGCCGGGCCTGGAGCATCTGTCGGTATCGGCCACCGAGGAATGCCGCGTGGTCAACCTGCATCGCAACCTCGAGCGGGTTCTCGGCATCGCGCCCAGCGAGCTCACCGGGCTCGAGCAGTTCGCCGCGGCGTTCCCCGACGCCTGACGACCTCCGTCGCGGGCAGTCGCTAGCCTCGCCTCGATGTTCGAGCATCCGCTCCCTCTGTTCACCTCCGGCGCCGACCCCGGGCCGTCGTTCGCGCGCTTGCTGCGCCGGGTCCAACCCGACGGCGCACCGCTCGCACGTGCGGCCCGCGGGCACGACGGTGAGATGTCGCATCTCCCGTTCGAGGTCGTGCACGGCACCACGGTCGTCGCGATCCGCTACGTCGCCGGAGTGGTGATGGCCGGCGACCGGCGCGCGACCGCGGGCAACTTCATCGCCGGGCGCCGCATGGAGAAGGTCGCACCGGCCGACGACTCCAGCGGGATCGCGATCGCCGGGGCGGCCGGTGTGGCCGTCGAGATGGTGCGCCTGTTCCAGACCCAGATCGAGCACTACGAGAAGGTCCAGGGCGACTCGCTGTCGCTCGAGGGCAAGGCGAACCAGCTCTCCCAGATGGTGCGGGCCAACCTGCCGATGGCCATGCAGGGCTTCGTGGTCGTGCCGCTGTATGCCGGCTTCGACCAACGCCGCCAGCGCGGCCGCGTGTTCACCTTCGACGCCACCGGCGGCCGCTACGAGGAGCTCGACTACGCCGCCAACGGCTCGGGATCGATCCACGCGCGCAACTGGATCAAGGCGGGTTGGAACGTGGATCTCACCGCCGACGGCGCGGTCGAGCTCGCCCTGCGGTCGATGTTCGCGGCCGCCGACGAGGACACCGCAACCGGCGGGCCCGACCTCGTGCGGCGGATCTACCCGACCGTGGCGGTGATCGACGCCGACGGTTACCGCCAGATCCCCGACGACGAGGTCGGTGCGCGGGCCCAGTCGCTGCTCGGAGGGCCCGAGCTCGGTGGCAACACCGCAGGCACGGAGGTGGGGCCATGACGATGCCGTTCTACGTGTCGCCCGAGCAGGTGATGAAGGACCGCGCCGAGTACGCGCGGAAGAACATCGCACGCGGTCGCGACCTCGTGGCGCTCGAGTGCGAGCCCGGTGTGGTGATCGTGGCCGACAACCCGTCGCGCACCCTGTCGAAGACCGCGGAGATCTACGACCGCATCGCGTTCGCCGCAGTGGGGAAGTACAACGAGTTCCAGATGCTCAAGACCGCGGGCGTACGCCACGCTGACGTGAAGGGTTACTCGTACTCGCGCGAGGACGTGTCGGCCCGCGAGCTCGCCTACGCGTACGCGCAGACCCTCGGCACGGTGTTCACCCACGAGATGAAGCCCTACGAGGTCGAGCTGCTCGTGGCCGAGGTGAGCGAGGAACCCGGCGGCGAGAACGAGATGTACCACATCTTCTACGACGGTGTGGTCATCGACGAGGAGCGCTTCTCGGTGCTCGGCGGGCACGCCGAGACCATCAGCGCGCAGCTGGAGGAGCAGTACCGCGACAACATGAGCCTCGCCGAAGCGGTGCAGCTCGGCGCCAAGGTGCTGGGCGACGACGAGCCGCTCGGCGCCGACCGGCTCGAGGTCGCGCTGCTCGACCGGTCGCGGTCGCGGCGCTGCTTCCGCCGGGTGAAGGGCGCCGAGCTCGAATCGCTACTCGCGAGCTGACGCCGTCACCGGCGCGATCGACACGGCAAGCCGCGACAGCAACTGCGGCGCGTGGGTCACCGAGAGGAACGCGGCGAAGAGCAACACGGCCGCGATCGCGCGGTAGCGGACGGGGATCTGACGCCGGATTCGACGCACGCGCTCGTCGGGCTCCTCGTCGAGGGCGGCGTCGACCTCGCCCACGAGCAGGACGTAGCTCGCGTCCTCGACCTGGTCGGTGGGCACCCACACGTCGATGCTCGCGAAACCGGCCACCGGGAAGGCGGAGTTTCCGATGCCGCCACGCAGCTCCACGTCGAATCCCTCGTCGTCGAGCCGCGCGGCGAGCACATCGGCCGCGAAACGGCCGGTCACCGTGGTGAGCAGGGCCATCGGCACCCGTTCCATTCCCAGCATTGTGGCGAACCGCTCGCTGGAACGCAACGGCTGCCGATCCATCCAGTGCGGCCGTACACTGCGCTGGCGCGGACCAGGAGACCACTCCGGGGAGGGTTGCGTGGAGCGTCGCATCTACGGACTCGAGAACGAGTACGGCGTCACGTGCACGCTGCGCGGGCAGCGCCGCCTGAGCCCCGACGAGGTCGCGCGCTACTTGTTCCGCCGAGTCGTGTCGTGGGGCCGCTCCAGCAACGTCTTCCTCGAGAACGGCGCGCGCCTCTACCTCGACGTCGGCAGCCATCCCGAGTACGCCACACCCGAGTGCGACTCGGTGCGCGATCTCGTGATCCACGACAAGGCGGGCGAGCGCATCCTCGAGAGTCTCGTGCAGAGCGCGGAGCAGCGCCTGCGCGAGGAGGGCATCCGCGGCGAGGTCTATCTCTTCAAGAACAACACCGACTCCGCGGGCAACTCCTACGGCTGTCACGAGAACTATCTGGTGGAGCGCGAGGGCGACTTCACGAAGTCCACCGACGTGCTGATCCCCTTCCTCGTGAGCCGCCAGATCTACGCGGGCGCGGGCAAGGTGCTGCAGACGGCGCGGGGCGCGATGTACTGCATCGCACAGCGGGCCGAGCACATCTGGGAGGGCGTGTCGTCGGCCACCACCCGGTCACGGCCGATCATCAACACGCGTGACGAGCCACACGCCGACGCCGAGCGCTTCCGAAGGCTCCACGTGATCGTCGGCGATTCGAACATGAGCGAGTACACGACGTTCCTCAAGTGCGGCGCCACGGCGATCCTGCTGCGAATGCTCGAAGAGGACCCGGCACCTTGGCGCGACCTCACGCTCGAGAACCCGATCCGCGCGATCCGCGAGATCAGCCACGACATCACGTGCCGCCGCCGTGTGCGCCTCGCGAATGGCCGCGAGCTGTCGGCGTTCGAGATCCAGTCCGAGTACCTCACCCGTGCGCTGCGGTTCGCCAAGCGCAAGGGCCTGCCCGACCAGGAGCAGCAGGCACTCGAGATGTGGGAGCACGTGATGACCGCGATCGAGACCGACCCGTTGAAGCTGCAGACCGAGGTCGACTGGGTCATCAAGTACCACCTCATCGAGCAGTACCGCACCAAGCACGACCTGCAGCTCGCGAGCCCGCGTGTCGCGCTCGTCGACCTGTCGTACCACGACATCACCCGGTCGCGTTCGCTCTACGCGATGCTCGCCAAGCGCGGGCTCATCGAGCGGATCGTGAGCGACGCCGACATCGATCTGGCCGTCGACACCCCGCCCCAGACCACGCGGGCCCGGCTGCGCGGCGCGTTCATCAAGCGCGCGAAGGAACGCAAGCGCGACTACACGGTCGACTGGGTGCACCTGAAGCTCAACGACCAGGCGCAGCGCACGGTGCTGTGCAAGGACCCGTTCAAGAGCCGCGACGAACGGGTCGAGCGCCTCATCGCCTCCCTCTGACCATGCGTCGTTTGGGTACCACATAGCGGTCCCAAACGACGCATGTGCCCATAGGATCGAGCGCTGTGTCCGCTCCTGCCGCGCGCGTCGAGCGCGTGCTGAACCTGCTCGCGCTCCTGCTCGACACCGACCGCGCGCTCGACGTGTGCGGAGCTCGTCGCGGAGATCTCCGGCTACCCGGACACCGACGTGGCGTCGCGCCGCGCGTTCGAGCGCGACAAGGAGATGCTGCGCTCCATGGGCGTTCCCATCGACGTGAGCGTGATGCCCGACGGCGTCGAGGCCGGCTATCGCGTCAACCCGAGCGACTACTACCTGCCCGACCTCGGGCTCGATGAGGACGAGACCGCGGCACTCCACGTAGCGGTGAACGCGGTCACCCTCGGCAGCGGCGCCAGCGAGGGCGCGCTGATGAAGCTCGCGGGCGCCGGCGAGCACAGCACCGGCACCGGCTCCGAAGCACCGCCGATCGCTGCGCTGCCCATGGTGCCGGCACTCGCGCCCCTGTTCGAAGGGGTCCGGAAGCACGCCGAGGTGCGGTTCGACTACCGCGGCGAGCCGCGCGTGCTGCAGCCGTGGAGCGTGCAGTCGGAGAAGGGCCGCTGGTACGTCACCGGCTACGACGTGAAGCGGGCCAGCCGCCGCACGTTCCGGGCCGATCGCATCGACGGTGAGGTCGCGGTGGGCGACGCCGCGATGTTCGTGCCGCCCCGCGACGCCGACACCCGCGTGGCGGGCCTCGACGCACCGTGGGAGCTCGGCGACGGCGCGCCGATACGGGTCACGATCGCGTTCGACCCGCCGCACGATCGCGGCGCGATCGCGCGGCTCGGCGACGACACGGTCGTACGGCGGGGCGCCGACGGGCGCACCCTGGTCACGTTCGACGCAGTGCAGGCCGACGCGGTGCGCTCGTTCGTGCTGGGCTTCCTCGAGCACGCGGAGGTGCTCGAGCCGGCGTCGCTGCGCGACGACGTGACCGCGTGGCTCCAGGCCCTCGCGGCCCGCGGCGACGAGGGTGACGCCCGACCGGAACCGCGGCGCGCCCGAGCGCCGCGCCCGCCGAAACGGCGCGCCGTGCGAGCGCCGGCGCCGATCGCCGAGCTCGAGGTGCAGCGGATCCTGGCCCTCGTACCGTGGATCGTGGCGCACCCCGGGGTGCGCAAGTCGGACATCGCCGCCCGGTTCGACATCGACCCCGACCGTCTCGATGCCGACCTCGATCTGATGCTCATGGTCGGCGTGCCGCCGTACTCGCCGGGCGACTACATCGACGTCGAGATCGACGCGGACGATCGCGTCACGCTGCGCATGGCCGAGTCGTTCCGCCGCCCGCTGCGACTCGCGCCTCGTGAAGGCCTCGCGATCCTCGCCGCCGGGCGCGCGCTGCTCGCCGTGCGCGGCTCCGACGTCGAAGGACCGCTCGCCACCGCGCTCGGGAAGCTCGCGGCCGCGCTCGATCTCCCGGATGTGCCGGTCACGATCAGCGCGCCCGACCACCTCGATGAGGTCCGGAGGGCCGCCGCCGACCACGAGGAGCTCGAGATCGAGTACTGGTCCGCCGGTCGCGACGAGGTGACCACACGCCGCATCGAACCGCTCGCGGCGTTGTACGCGGCGGGGGAGTGGTACCTCGACGCGATGTGCCTGCGCGCCGGCGACATGCGGCTCTTCCGCGTCGACCGCATCCGCTCGGTCCGTGCCACGGGACGGAACTTCGACGTTGCCGACGACGACCCTTCGGGACGGTCGGCCGATGCCCTTTATCACCCGCGGCCGGGAGATCCCACCGTCGTGCTCGAGCTGAGTGACCGGGCACGGTGGGTGGCCGAACGCTACCCGTGCGTGTCGGTCGAGGAGCTGGGCGGGGGGCGGCTGCGCGTCGAGCTGACTGTGAGTGAGCCGGCCTTCGCCGAGCGCCTCCTCCTGCGGCTCGGGCCCGACGCCGCCGTCGTCGCGTCCGACGACCGGATCAGGGCCTTCTCGAGCTGCGCGCGCCGCCGACCGGGTGCTCGCCCGCTACCGTGCGAAAGGGGCGTGAGGTGCACGCGCACGACATGCCGGATGACGAGAGCCCGGACGAGCGTCCGGACGACGACCTACCGGCCGACTCGCCGAGGGACGACGACACCATGAACGCCGCCGACATGCCCCGGTCCAGCCACGATCGGGCCGACAGCACCGACGGGGCGGTGTCGGTGGCCGAACCCGGCGGCCCACCCCCCGGCGACCCGCCCCCCGGCGGCCCACCGTCGAACGGCGAGATCCTTCCGGAAGGCGGCGCGGCCGGTCGGCGGCGCCGCAAGAACGCCAGCCGCCAGGCCGTCGAATGGCTCGCGCTGGTGGCCGGCGCGGTGGTGCTCGCGCTCGTCATCCGCGGCACGCTGTTCCAGGCCTTCTACATCCCGTCGGCGTCGATGGCGCCGACGCTCGAGGTGAACGACCGCATCCTCGTGAACAAGGCGTCGTACAAGCTGCATGCCGTCCACCGCGGCGACATCGTGGTGTTCAAGGCACCGCCCGGCGAGACGAGCGAGACCATCAAGGACCTCGTGAAGCGGGTGATCGGTCTGCCCGGCGAGACCGTCGAGGCACGCGACAGCCACGTGTACATCATCAAGCCGGGCCAGACCGCGGGCCAGGAGCTCGACGAGCCCTACGTGAAGACCACACCCGACTGCCCGGCGGGCACGCAGAGTGCCGTGGCCGGCCACGCGCTGCAAGTCATCCACGTGCCCGCGAACGAGTACTTCGTGATGGGCGACAACCGCTGCGCCTCGGAGGACTCGCGCGCCTTCGGACCGATCAAGAAGAGCAGCATCATCGGCCGCGCCTTCATCCGCATTTGGCCCCTCACGAGAATCAAGCTCCTGTAGGCCGGGCGCGCCGCTCGGCCAGGACCGCAACCATGCGTTCGGGGCGGTCGCAGTAAACCGCGTCGATGCCCATGGCGAAGAGCGCGTGCAGGTGGCGCGGCTCTTGGGCATCCCAGCCGAACGTGAGCACGTCGAAGCGGTGGAACAGGGAGACCAGACCGGCCTTCCACTCCGTGCGGTGCAGGTTCATCGCCGCGACGCCGTGCACCTGGAGGTCGCGTGCGTGCCGTTCGAGCTGCGCGATGCGATCCTTGCGCGTCGAGTGCACCAGCTTCGCGTCGGTGCGCCCCTGCCACTCGAAGAGCAGCTCGGCATCGGGTGAGCACACCCACAACCGCGGCGCGGCGTCGTGCCGCGCGGCAACGGCCAGCATCGGTTCGATCACCTCCGGATGCTTCGCGTCGATCGACAGCTCGAAGGCGGTGCCGAGCGTTGCGTAGAGCTCGGCGAGCGTCGGCACGTCGTAGCGGGCCAGCTCGGCGGCGCTCGACGCCCGCACCTTGAGCCGGCGCAGGCCGCGGCCGACGGTGTCGTCGTGCACGAGCACCACCTCGCCGTCGGCGGTGAGCCAGGCGTCGGTCTCGAGCCCGGACAGCGCCGAGCTCCAGGCCGCGCCGGAACGCCGCCATCGTGTTCTCCGGGCACTCCACGCGCGCGCCACGGTGAGCGAAGGTGATCGGGGTCGCCGAACCGGTCACCTTGCCATTCTGCCCAGTCGGCACCGGGCCCTTCGACCCGGCCCGGCTCGTCCCCTTTGTCACAACGGGCGGTCAACGCCGAATCGGGCGCACGCAGCCCTCAAGGGGCCATGGAGCACTGCCGAGAGGTACTGGCATCACCGCAATGGGCGGTGCGGGGCCACACCAGACGGAGCGAGCACCGTGACGACGATCAGGGCCAACTGTCCGAGCTGCGGCGACGTCCAGCTGCGTGCCGCCGATCTGACCGTGCGCGTCTGCTCCGACGACGAGAGCGGCTCGTACTGCTTCCGCTGCCCCGACTGCGCAGCGCCGGTCGCCAAGGAGGCGAGCCGCCGCATCGTCGACCTGCTGGTCGGCTCGGGCGTGCGCATGCAGGTGTGGCGGCTGCCCGCGGAGCTCCACGAGGCGCACGGCGGCCCGGCGCTGCAGCCCGACGACCTGCTCGACTTCCACCTGTACCTCCAGTCGGACTCGTGGTTCGGCGCCTTGGAGGAGCAGGTGCAGCGGTCCATCAACACCGACGCCGCCTGAGCCGGGGTTAGCCTTCTCTCATGGTCGCCGCCTCCCTCACCGTCAGCGCTCTCGCACTGTTCGTGCTGTGTGCGACCGCGCGGCGCGCCCGGGAAGCGGCGCAGGTGGCGATCACGACGATCGCGGCCACTCGCCGCGACCTGCGCCCGGCCCTCGTGCTGGCGCGTGACGACGCGCAGCGGGCCGCAGCGATGCGCCTGCCACAGCAGCGGTAGCATCGGCGTCGATCGCCGGTCCGGTCGCACCGTGCGGCCACCGGGTCGGACACCGGGTCGAACTCGGGGTCGGGCTCGGAGTCGGACTCGGACCGTTGCGATCGGTGCCCCTGCGTAGTGCCGAAAGGACGTGGCCGACATGAGCATCGGCGGCGGCGAGATCCTCGTGGTCCTGCTGGTTGCGCTCCTCGTGTTCGGTCCACAGCGCATGCCCGAGATCGCTCGCCAGATCGGCAAGGCCATGCGGGAGCTGCGCAAGATGCAGGACTCGGTGCGCGACGAGATCCACGGCGCACTCCGGGACGACGACCACGATGGCGAGGCGCAGAACGTCCCGTCCTACGGCGAGGCGCCGCAGATCGCACCCGGCGCCGAGCGGGGCGAGCCCGCCGCACTGCCGCACCCCGATCCACCGTCCACGGGAAGCTTCGACTAGCGCAGCGGCGCGCCGAGCCCGAGACCCGACGTCGACATGGCCATCCGCGTTCGCTCGAAATCACGCGACGAGGCGCGGATGACGTTGATGGAGCACCTCGGGGAGCTCCGCAACCGGATCATCATCTGCGCGGTCGCGGTCGCCGTCGCGGGTGTGGTCGGCTTCATCCTCTACCCGCAGATCATCCACTGGCTGCAGAAGCCACTGCAGCACGCGACGAGCAACCGCACGTGCGGCGGCGGGCCGAAGGGCATCAGCTGCTCGAAGCTGATCACCACCGACTATCTCCAGCCGTTCCTCGTGCGCCTCAAGATCGCGTCGTACTTCGGCATCCTCGTGGCGTCGCCGGTGGTGCTCTGGGAGATCTGGCGCTTTGTGACGCCGGGACTGACCGAGAAGGAGCGCAAGTACGCGCTGCCGTTCCTGTTCAGCACGCTCGTGCTGTTCGTGCTCGGCGCGGTCGTGGCCTGGTTCACCCTCCCGCGGGCCCTCGGCTTCCTGATCGGCATCGGCGGCAACTCGCTCGACGTGCACTCGACCGCGAACTCCTACGTGACGCTCGTGGGCCTGATGTTCCTCGCGTTCGGGCTTTCGTTCGAGTTCCCCGTGCTGCTCGTGTTCCTGCTCCTCGTCCACGTGCTGAAGACGGAGTGGTTGCGGCACTACCGCCGCCACGCCATCGTCGGCATCACGATCTTCGCGGCGGTCATCACGCCGAGCCAGGATCCCTATTCTCTGTTCCTGATGGCCGTCCCGATGTGGTTGTTCTACGAGGCGTCGATCATCATCGGAAGGATCCTCAAGCGATGAGCGAACGTGAAGCCGCCCCGGAGCGGACATGCCCGCTGCAGGCCGGGCTGCACGTGGGGGCCCGCTGATGGCCGCTCCCCGCAGCCGCCGCCTGCGCAACCAGCGCGCCCCGGTCACGCACAGCCGGCGCGACATCGTGATCGCCGCGGCCGGCTCGGCCGCGGTGCTCGCGGCCTCGGCGATCCTGATCTGGGCGATGCGGCCGGGTGGTACCGGCAACCTCACGGCGGGCAAGGGCGGTATCTTGCACCGCCAGCCGAAGGTCGCGCTCTGGCTGCTCGCGACAGCAGCGGCGATCGGGATCATCGCCTGGTTGGTCCTGCAGCGCGACAGCAAGGTGCGCAAACCGAAGCAAGCGCTGCTGCTGGGGATCGGCGGCGTGGTGGTCGTGGCCGCCGTGGTGATGGGTGTGTGGCACGACAGCCTGGTGCACGACTACACCGTGCCGACCGTGCCGACAGTGCCGCCCACGGTGCCACCGCTCACGACGACGGCACCCGGCGCCACCACCACGGCACCCGGCGCATCGACGACCAGCCCGGGGACGACCAGCCCGGCGCCGACCACCACGGGCGGATGACCCCCGACAGCTTCGCCCAGCAGCTCGACTTCGAGCTCGACGACTTCCAGCGCCACGCCATCGCCGCGATCGACGCGGGCAGCTCCGTGCTCGTGGCCGCCCCCACCGGGTCGGGCAAGACGATCATCGCCGAGTACGCGATCTCGGTGGCGCTCGCGCAGGGCGCCAAGACGTTCTACACGACACCGCTGAAGGCGCTGTCGAACCAGAAGTACCGCGACCTCGCGCGCCGGTTCGGCGACGAGCGGGTGGGGCTGCTCACGGGGGACAACAGCATCCACGCCGACGCGCCGGTGGTCGTGATGACCACCGAGGTGTTGCGCAACATGATCTACGCCGCGAGCCCGGCTCTCGTCGGGCTGCGCTACGTGGTGCTCGACGAGGTGCACTACCTCCAGAACCCGTACCGGGGCGCGGTGTGGGAGGAGGTGATCATCCATCTGCGGCCCGAGGTCGATCTCGTGTGCCTGTCGGCGACGGTCTCCAACGCCGAGGAGTTCGCCGAGTGGCTGCGCACCGTGCGCGGGGCCACCGAGGCGGTGATCGAGGAGCGCCGCCCGGTGGAGCTGCGCCACCTGTACGCCGTCGGTGACCGCAGCGCCGAGCACCTGCACCTCCTGCCGACGTTCGTGGGCGACGACGGCGGTGTGCCGCGGCCGAACCCGGAGGCGGCCCGTCTCGACCGGCGCTTCCCCGCGGTCCGCCGGGCGCGCGGCCGGCGCCGGCCCGCGCTCTACAGCCCGCGGCGCGCCGAGCTGGTCGACCGGCTCGACGACGAGGACCTGCTGCCCGCGATCTACTTCATCTTCAGCCGCGCCGCGTGCGACGACGCCGTCGTGCAGTGCCTGCGGGAGGGACTCCGGCTCACCGACACCGCGGCGCGCCGAGAGCTGCGCCGTATCGCCGAACGGCACGTGCAGGCCCTGTCGGACAGCGACCTCGACGTGCTCGGCTACGACGAGTGGCTGGCCGGCTTCGAGGCCGGCATCGCCGCGCACCACGCCGGGCTGGTGCCACCGATGAAGGAGGCGGTCGAAGACGCCTTCGGCGAGGGCCTCGTGCGGGTGGTGTTCGCCACCGAGACGCTCTCGCTCGGCATCAACATGCCGGCCCGGTCGGTGGTGATCGAGAAGCTGTCGAAGTTCACCGGGGAGCGCCACGAGCCGCTCACGCCGGGGGAGTACACCCAGTTGGCCGGGCGGGCGGGACGGCGGGGCATCGACGACATCGGCTACGCCATCGTCTGCTGGAACCCGTTCGTGCCCTTCGAGCAGGTCGCGAGCCTGGCGTCGAAGCGGACATTCGCGCTGCGGTCGAGCTTCCGACCCACCTACAACATGGCGGTCAACCTCGTGCGGCGGTGCACACCCGAGTCGGCGCGCCACCTGCTCAACCTGTCGTTCGCGCAGTTCCACGCCGACCGCGACGTCGTGTCGCTCGAGCGTCAGCTCGAACGAGCCGAGGAGCAGCTCGAGCGCCAGCGGGCCTTCGTGGCCGAGGCGCCCGGCGACGTCGACGAGTACCGCTCGCTGCAGGCCGAGCTCGACACCCAGCGGCGCGCCGCGGCCAGCAGCCGGATCGCACGGATGGAGCACCTGCGGCCCGGCGACGTGGTGCGCGTGCCCTGGGCGGGGCCGGTCGTGGTGCTGCGCCAGGACCGGGACGCGCGGCCGCGGCCAAGGTGCTCGCCGTCACCTCGCACCGCAAGGTGGTGCGCCTCGGCGCCGACGACCTCCACGGTGCGCCGACCCGGCTCGGCACGGTGGAGCTGCCCCGACCGTTCCAGCCGAAGAATCCCCGCTTCCTCGCCGAGGTAGCCACCCGCTTGCAAGCGATCGGCCCCGAGCTCCCCGAGGCCGGCGACCCGGCGTTCGAGCACCCACTGGCCCAGCTCGAGGCGCGCGTGCAGGAGCATCCGATCGCGTCGGACCCCGCGCTCACGCACCGGCTGCGTGCCGCGGCCGGCATCGAGCGGCTGGAGCGCGAGGTCGCCCGCCTCACCCGCCGCATCGTCGGCCGGGGCGACAGCCTGGCGCGCACCTTCGACCGGGTGCTGGAGCTGCTCGAGGCCTGGCGCTACGTCGACGGCTGGTCACTCACCGACGCGGGCACGATGCTCGCCCGGATGTACACCGAGGGCGACCTCGTGATCACCGAGGCCATGCGGCGCGGCCTGCTCGACGGCCTCGACCACGCGGCGCTGGCCGCGGTCGTGTCGTGCGTGGCCTACGAGCGGCGCGGCGGTGACGGTGACGTGCCGGCCGCGCCGCGCCGGTGGCCCGACCAGCTCGTAGCGGCGCGCTGTCGGGCCGTGGAAGGGATCTGGCGTGAGCTCGTGCTTGCGGAGCGCGACAGCCGGCTACCCGAGACCCGCCAACCCGACCCGGGCTTCGCCGCCGCGATCCACGGCTGGGTGCTCGGCGGCGATCTCGCCGACCTGCTCGACGAGGACGACATGACCGGCGGCGACTTCGTGCGGAACGTGAAGCAGGTGGTCGACCTGCTGCGGCAGGTCGCCGCGGCGGCGCCGCACGAGGCGACCCGCAGCGCCGCGCACCGCGCCGCCGACGGCTGCATCCGCGGGGTCGTGCTGGCGTCGAGCCAAGTGGCCCCACCCGAGTGAGACCCGGCCAAGCGTGGGGCGCGTCGTGTGACACACCGCCCGACATCGTGCTGGCCGGGAGCGACCACGACCTCGCGCTCGCCGTGGCCGGCCGTTCGCACGCCCTCATCCGCTTCCTCCCCGACGCGGCCAGCGACGTCGCGCGGGCCGTCGGCTTACGGGCGGATGACGAGCCGCGCGGCTGGGCCGTCCCGATGGACGCGCTGGCGCTCGACGACGGACGGCTCGCGGTGAACATGGTGGTGCTCGGCACGCCGCCGGAGCACATCACCTGGCGCACCCGCACCTTCGCGCTCGGGGAGGACGAAGCACCCGTGCTCTGTGTCGTGGTGGCCAACGGCCAGTTCCACGGCGGGCACGACCTCGTGCCGAGAGGGCATCCCGCCGACGGGCGGGCCGAGGTCCATCGCTACCGTGTGCCCAGACCGGAGCGCCGCGCCCTCCGCCGCCGCCTCGCCACCGCGACCCACCTCCCGCACCCCTCCATCCAGCAACAGCGCACCGCCTCCGCCACATTCGCGGCATCTCGTCCCGTGCCCCTCGAGCTCGACGGCGTCGGCTCGGGTTCGGTCCGGAGTGTCACGATCAGCGTCGTGCCCGACGCGTATCGCCTGCTGCTCTGAGCCGTGACACGAGGGCGGGGCGGCCGGTCGCCGGCCCCGCCCGGCACCACCGTCCACATCCACATCGGGTCGAAGGCGCGCCGGTACGCTCCGAAGCCCATGTTCTACGCGGTCGAGCAGTTCACCGAGGACGAGCAGGCGATCCTCCGTCCCTATTTCACGAACCTCGACCGCCCGGTGTTCGCGCTCGTCAACCTTCCCGAGGTCGTGAAGGGCGCGCTGTTCGCCGCGCTATTCGCGCAGCGACAAGAGCCTGCGCCGGCTGTTCCTCGACGAGTTCGTCGGCGACCTCGACGTGAGCGGCGACTTGAGCATCGACGCGTCGATCGGGCTGCAGCGCGCCGAGCAGCTGTACGACCGCGTGTTCCTCGAGTACGGCGACGACTCGGTCGCGCAGCTCGGAGGCGTGCACCTCGCGTGCGAGCAGTCGTCGAACCTGCTCACGAAGATCCTCGAGTGGGGCCGGCTGATGTCGTACCTCGAGCAATCGACGCGCTACATCCCGTACGACACGACGCTTTCCGGACGGTTCCGTTACTACCGCCCGCCCGACGTGCTCGGTTCGCCGATCGGTGCACGGTACGTGATCGAGATGGACGGCGTGTTCGAACGCTACCGGGCGATGCTGCCGCGCCTCATGGACTGGGCGCGCGACATGTACCCGAAGGAGCCCAGCGACAGCGACTTCGTGTACAAGCAGACGATCAAGGCGAAGGCATGCGACGCGGTCCGTGGCGTGTTGCCCGCCGCGACGTTGTCGAACGTGGGTGTCTACGGCACCGGTCAGTCCTACGAGGCGCTCGTGCTGCGCATGCGCGCGCATCCGTTGCCCGAAGCGCGCCTCTACGCCGAGATGGTGCTCGACGAGCTCCGTAAGGTGATCCCGTCGTTCCTCGCACGAGTCGACCGTCCCGAACGCGGCGGCCGTTGGGTGGAATACCTGGCCGCCACCCGCGCGGGCACCGAGGCAACCGTCACCCGGCTGTTCGCCGATGCTGAGCCGGCGCCGGCCGCCGAGGTCGAGCTGGTCGACTTCGACCGCGAGGGCGAGGACAAGGTGATCGCCGCGATCTGCTACCCGCACACGAACCTGCCCGAGTGGCAGGTGCTGGAACGGGTGCGCAGGCTGTCCGCAGCCGATCGGGTCGCGATCGTGGAGGCCTACGTGGGCGCGCGCGAGAACCGGCGCCATCGCCCAGGCCGCGCGTTCGAACGCACGTCGTACCGCTTCGACATCCTCGGCGACTACGGAGCGTTCCGCGATCTGCAGCGTCACCGCATGCTGACGATCGAATGGCAGTCGCTGACCCCGCAGCACGGTTACGAGGTGCCGAGCGCAGTCGTCGATGCCGGTCTCGCCGACACGTTCCACGACGCGATGCAGCGTTCCGCCGCGTTCTACGACGTCATCAAAGGCACGTTCCCCGCAGAAGCCGCGTATGCGGTGGCGCTCGCGTACCGCATGCGTTACGTGATGCAGATGAACGCTCGTGAGGCGATGCATCTCATCGAGCTGCGGAGCTCGCAGCAGGGTCACCCGTCATACCGTCGCGTCGCGCAGGCGATGCATCGCCTCATCGCG
Organism: uncultured Actinomycetes bacterium; assembly: GCA_963716525.1. Taxonomy (GTDB): domain Bacteria; phylum Actinomycetota; class Acidimicrobiia; order IMCC26256; family PALSA-610; genus JBBREP01. The sequence continues at coordinate 3,427,745 of OY970315.1, read as the reverse complement.
GAGCGCGCCGGACATCATGCGATCGCCGCGGCGATGCGCCACGTCGATCATTCCGAGCACGAGCTCGCGCGGCTCGCCGCGGAACGCGCGGCCGACGCGCGCCGCAATTTTCAAGAAGCATAAAAAGAAAAGCCACGACGTCGTGACCTGCGTCGATCGCGCGTCGGCGCAGGTGGCGTGCGCGTGAACGAATCGACTTCGGCTTGACATCGAGGCGAATCTTTGGCGTACTACGGCAGCCCTTCACCGGTATCCAGCCACCGGGTGATGGCCATGGGAGAGGGGCACGCACGAAGACGCCGGTTCAGGAAGTCCGCTAGACAACGCTGCGATAACCCGGCTGACAGACCAAGGCCGGGCCACACAGTGGTCCGAAGGTCTTCCTGAACCCGTCTTTGTCCCGGGCGTTGTCCCGGGCGTTGTCCCGGGCGTTGTCCCGGGCGTTGTCGGGGCGTCGTCGAGGCGTTGTCGAGGCCTTGTCGCCTTTGGTGCCCTGCCGGCCGCGACGACCTTGACGGGCCGCGTCGTGGAGGTGGGGGAGCGGGAATGCGGGGGCGCGCAACGCGGTTGTGAGCCGGTCCTATACTCCGCCGCCTCCGAGCGGGCCTCCAGCGGGCCCCGACGGTCGGGCTCCACCGATCAGAACTGTTTCGAGACCATGAGCGACGACGACTACGACGACGACACCGAGCCCGACGAGGAGTTCGACGCGGATATCGACGATCCCGACCTCGCCGATGACGACGAGCTGGTCGACGAGCCCGACGTGCTCGCCGACGACTTCGAAGCCGACGAGGTCCCCGAGGTCGTGGCGGTGGCGGACGACGACGAGGACGACGAGGGCAAGGCCGCGGTCGCGGTGAAGACGGCCGAGGACGACGAGGAGATCATCGACCTCGACGAGGAGCTGCACCCCGACGACGTCGAGGAAGCGCTCGACGTCGTGCTGCGTGAGCGCACCGCCAAGGCTCGCCTCGAGGACGACGAGGAGGACGACGAGCCCGACGAACGGGGCGAGGCCGGCAACCGGATCGTTCCCCGCCGCCCGGGCGAGTTCGTCTGCTCGAGCTGCTTCCTCGTGCTGCCGCGCCACATGCTGGCCGACGAGGCGCGTCAGCTCTGCTCGGACTGTGTCTGAGGGCTGCGACGCGGCACCCTGACCGCCGTCCGGTAGGGGAGCTCGCCGGGCCCGCCCCGCTGGGGCGGGACGCCACCCTTGCCGTCGCCTCGGGGCTCGCCCTCGCGGCGTCACGCCCGCCGTTCGACATCGGCGAGCTCGCGCTCGTGGGGCTCGTGCCGTTGCTCGTGGCCATGCGCGGCGCGCGGCCCCGCCGGGCCGCGCTCGTCGGCCTGCTCGCCGGCACCACCTACTACGCGATCGTCGTGTCGTGGGCCTGGTACTTCGGCGCGGTCGCGATCGTGCCGCTCGTGCTCGTGCTCGCGGCGTACTGGGCCGCCGTGTGCGCCACCGTCGCCGGCCTGGCCCGCCGGGGGCTCGCGCATCCGGCGGTCACCGCCGCGATCTGGGTCTGCGGCGAGGGACTCGTGGCGCGCTGGCCGCTCGGCGGCTTTTCCTGGGGTGAGCTCGGCTACGCGATGCACGCCATCGCGCCCATGCGGAGCATCGCAGCCCTCGGCGGGCTGCCGCTCGTGTCGTTCGTGGTCGTGCTCGTGAACGCGATCGTCGCCGCGGCGGTGTGCACGGTGCTCGACGCCCGCCGGCGCGGCACCGGCCTCGACCCGCGCGGGCTGATCGCCCCGGCCGCCGGCCTGCTCGCGGTGGTCGTGGGCGTGGGGGCGTGGTTCGCCGCGTGGCCCCGCCAGCCGGCCACCGGACGGCTGCACGTCGCGCTCGTGCAGGGCAACGACCTCGACCGCTACCTCACCGACGCCGAGATCGAGGCCCGCCTCCTCCCCGCGCAGCATTTCGCGCTCGCGAGCCGGCTGCACGGGCGCTACGACCTGGTGGTGTTCCCGGAGTCGAGCATGGACGACTCGCCGATCGGCGACCCCTACTTGGAATCGCACATCCGGGCCATCGCGGCGCGCCTGCACGCGTACGTGCTCGCCAACGGCCCGGAGCGCCTACCCAACGGCAAGGACTCGAACCTCGACGTGCTCTACGCGCCCGGCGGCACGGTCGTGGCCACCTACTCGAAGCGCCACCTCGTGCCGTTCGGCGAGTACGTGCCGTGGCGCTCCACGCTCGAGCCGCTCGTCGGGGCGCTGCGCCAGATCCCGGTCGACTTCGAGCCGGGCCGGCGGCCGGGCCTCATGACGGCAGCCGGGCACCGGATCGCCACGGTCATCTGCTTCGAGTCGGCCTTCGGCTACCAGGTGCGGCCGCTCGTGCACGACGGTGCCCAGCTGATCGTGCTGTCGACGAACAACCGGTCGTACCGCCGGTCGGCCAACTCGGAGCAGCACGTGGCGATCTCGCAGATCCGCGCGGCCGAGACGGGCCGGTCGGTGCTGCACGCGGCGGTGTCGGGGGAGACGGCCGTGGTCGACGACCGCGGCACCGTGCTGCAGCACACCGCGCTGTTCCACAACGGCGTCGTGCGCGCGTACGTCACGACCCGCCGGGGCGAGACGCTCTACGTGCGCTTCGGCGAGTGGGTGCTGCAACTGTGCCTGCTGGCGTTCGTCGTCCTCGTGGCGCTCGCGCTCTGGCGGCACCGCCGCGACCGCACGCCCGGCCCGACCGGGCGTCGAGCGGCGCGCGATCACGAGGCGTCCACCGTGCCGGCTCCGAGCCGTGTGCACGTCGATTCGTAGACTCCTCGCCGATGGACGCGCCTCCGGCCGGAATCGCGATCGCGCCGAGCGACGACCGCACGTGCGCCGAGCACGGGCGCGACGCCGTCGCCCAGGCGGTCGAGCACGTGCAGCAGCGCTTGGGTCACTACCGCGCCGCCGGGGAGCTCGCAGTGACGTTCGGCTGGCCGGTGCTCCACCGCAAACTGCGCGAGCGGATCGAATCCGCACTCGGCCAGGCACCGGCCGCGCCCGCGGCGGGCGGGGGTGGCACTCCCGAACCGCCGGCCGCGCCGGCCGCGCCACCAGCGGCGGCGCCTCCGCCTCCGGTTGTGCGCGTGAACGGTTCGGGCAACGGCGCGCCCACTCGCGACCTGCCGATCCCGAGCTACGACTCGCTGTCCGCATCGCAGGTGGTCGAGCGGCTCGCCGGGCTCCCGGCCGGCGACCTCGAGCAGGTGCGCGGCTACGAGGCCGCACACCGCAACCGGCGCACGATCCTCGGCAAGATCGAACAACTGCTGCAGGCGGTGTAGATGGAAGAGGTCGCGCGGCAGGCCGGCGTGCACGACGTCGACCGGGTCGTGCACCTGGCGTCGCTCCTGCGGTCGGAGCTGGCGGGGGAGCGGGGCGGCGCACTCTGGGTGGCGGCCGACGTGCCGCCCGCGCACCCCGAGCTCGTCGGGCGCTGGATCGGCGACCCGGCGATCCATGTCGTGGTCGGCGGGCTCGACGACGTGCTGCTCGGCTACGCGGTGGTGCGGGCCGTCGACCTGCGCGACGGCAGCCGCCTCGGGGTGGTCGACGAGCTGTTCGTGGAGGGCGACGCCCGCGAGGTCGGCATCGGTGAGGTGATCGTCGACGAGGTGCTGCGCTGGTGCCGCGAGCGGCGTTGCCGGGGGATCGACGCGAGCGCGCTGCCCGGCATGCGGAACACGAAGAACTTCTTCGAGGGCAGCGGCTTCGTGACCCGCCGCCTCGTCATGCACCGTTCCCTCGCCGAGGAGTGAGCACGGGCCCGCGCTGGGCGCGGTGCTGAACGGGTAGGTTCCGCGTCATGACCACTGTCGAAGCGGATCGCGACGCGCTGGGCGTCGCGTGGGACATCGAGACGCTGCTGCCCGAACCCGGCGACGCCGGAGTCGACGGGCTGCTCGACCGCGCCGAGGCGCGCGCAACCGAGATCGAGGCGCGGCGCGGCGCCGTCGCGTCGATGACCAGTGCGCAGCTCGCCGAGCTCATGCGCGGTCTCGCCGACATCGGCGAGCTCGTCGGCCGGGCCGGCAACTACGCGCAGCTCGCGTTCTCGGTCGACACCGAAGACCCCGCGAACGGCGCTCGCATGATGAAGGTGGAGGAGCGCGCCACCTCGATCAACACTCGCCTGTTGTGGTTCGAGCTCGAGTGGGCCGCTCTCGACGACGCCAAGGTCAACGAGCTCCTCGCCGATCCCGTGCTCGAGTTCGCCGCGCACCACTTGCGTTCGCAGCGCCGCTACCGGCCGCACCTGCTGAGCGAGCCCGAAGAGGTGATCCTCAACGAGAAGTCCGTCACCGGCGCGAGCGCGTGGATCCGCCTCTTCGAGGAGCTCATCTCCGCGATCACGCTCGACATCGCCGGTGAGCCGGTGAAGCTCGAATCCGGCTTGTCGAGACTGCAGTCACCCGACCGAGGTGAGCGCCGCGCCGCGGCCGACGCGATCACCGCGGGCCTGGCGCCGGGCCTGCGTACCCGTACCTACGTGTTCAACACGCTGCTGGCCGACAAGTCGATCGACGATCGGCTGCGCCACTTCGACGGCTGGCTGTCCGCCCGCAACCTCGCCAACGAGGCCAGCGACGAGTCGGTTGCCGCGCTCGTCGAGGCCGTGCAGCGCCGCTACGCGATCCCGCAGCAGTGGTACGCCCTCAAGGCGAAGCTGCTCGGCCTCGATCGCATCGCCGACTACGACCGCATGGCTACGGTCGCACGGTCGGAGAGCACGATCGGTTGGGACGAGGCGCGCACACTCGTGCTCGACGCCTACGCATCGTTCTCGCCGCGCCTCGCCGACGCCGCACAGGAGTTCTTCGCCGGCAACTGGATCGACGCGCCGGTGCGCCCCGCGAAGCGGCCCGGCGCGTTCTGCGCGTACACGGTGCCGTCACACCATCCATACTTGTTCCTGAACTGGACGGCGCGCCGGCGCGACGTGCTCACGCTCGCGCACGAGATGGGCCACGGTCTGCACGCGTATCTCGCCCGCCCGCAAGGCGTGTTCCACCAGTCAACGCCGCTCACGCTGGCCGAGACCGCGTCGGTGTTCGGCGAGACGGTCACGTTCGGGCGCCTCCTCGAAGCGACCACCGACCCCGACGAGCGGCTCGCGCTGCTTGCCGAGAGCCTCGAGGGCACGATCGCCACCGTCTTCCGCCAGGTCGCGATGAACCGCTTCGAGCACGCCGCCCACACCGCGCGCCGCGAGGAAGGCGAGCTCGCGGCGAGCCGGATCGGCGAGCTCTGGCACGAGTCCCAGCACGCCATGCTCGGCGACGCGGTCGAGCTCACCGACGGCTACCGCACGTGGTGGTCGTACGTGCCGCACTTCATCGGCATGCCGGGCTACGTGTACGCCTACGCCTACGGCCAGCTGCTCGCGCTGTCGGTGTACGCCCGCTTCGAGGCCGAGGGCGCGAGCTTCGTCCCGCGCTACCTCGAGATGCTCGCGGCCGGCGGCTCGAAGTCGCCCGAGGAGCTGGGCCGGATCGTCGGCTGCGATCTCGCCGACCCCGGCTTCTGGGACGCGGGCCTCGACATCGTGCAGCGCCAACTCGACGACACGATCGCCGCGGCCACGGCCGCCGGCCGGCTCTGAGGGACGGCTCTGGGGGACGGCTCTGGGGGCGCCGGTCCCCCGCAGCCCCAAACGCCGATAATGCACGTTATGTCAACCAACTCGTCGTACGCTCGGCCCGTGGAACTTCGCTGGTCCCCCGGGCGGGTCGATTCGGACGGCGAGTCGATCTACTACGAGGTCACCGCCAACCCCGATGCCTCGCCGCGCGGCCCGACGGTCGTGCTCGGTCACGGCGCGGGTGGTTCCCACGCGGTGTGGTTCCAGCAGGTGCCGGCGCTGGCCGCGGCCGGCTACCGGGTCGTCACGTGGGACACGCGCGGCTTCGGCTGCTCGTCGTGCACCACGGGTCGCCTCGACGCGGCCGCCTCGGCGCGCGACCTCACCTGCGTGCTCGACGCCGCGGGCGTCGACGACGCGGTGATCGTCGGCCAGTCGATGGGCGGCTGGTGGGCCAGCGGGTTCGCGCTCACCGCGCCCGCGCGGGTGCGCGCGCTGGTGCTCGCGAACACCGTCGGCGGGCTGTGGACCGACGCGCTGCGCGCCCACTTCGCCTCGCTCGGCACGCAGGCCGCGGGCGGCGGCGAGCAGCTGGGTGCGCATCCGGCGCTCGACACCGGTCTACGCGAGCACGACCCCGCGCTCGCGTTCCTCTACCAGCAGCTGAACACGTTCCATTCGCCGCCGATGCACCTCGTGCTCGGCGCGCTCGGCCGCGACCCGATCGCCCCCGACACGATCCGCGCGCTGGCGATGCCGAAGCTCTGGATCACGTCGTCGGGCGATCCCCTGTTCCCCGCCGCGCTCGTGCGCGAGCCGGCGGACCGCATCGGTGCACGCGTCGAGGTGATCGAGCGTGCGGGTCATTCCCCGTACTTCGAGCGCGCCGAGGTGTGGAACACCGTGCTCCTCGACTTCCTCGCCGCCACCTCCTGATCCGTCGTTCGTCCACAGGGACGGCCGTGCTGTCGACAGGAAATCCCCAGCTTTCCGCGGTTGTGGCTCACAGCTCGCGAGTCGTACAAACTGCACATGACGTTCGCGATCACCACCACCGACGGCGCGGTCGAGCAGATCGACGGCGCCGACTCCTACGAGCTCGAAGGTCCGCTCACCACGTTCTTCTCGGCCGAAGGCGCGCACGCGCGTCTCACAGCCTGGTCGGTGCGCATCGCGAGCATCCGCACCGACCGCATCGCCTCCATCCGGCGGGTCGACCCGGCCGACCCGGCCACCGGTGCCGGCGCCGGCGCCGGCGCGCCGGCCTTGCGTGCCGCGTCGTGACCGCGGGCGCTTACGCTCGATGAGGTGACGGCGAGCGCGCCGGTCGTCGACGCGGCGCCGGACGCACAACACACCAATCGGGCGCACGTCGTCGCGACGCGCGCCGGGGTCGGCCTCGCGACCGTCGCCGCGATCTATCTGGGGTTCGTGGCCACCGCGACGGGCCAGCGCTTCGACGACGCCGCGAAGCTGTACGCGGTCACCAATCAGATCCACTACCGGCGCCTCGAGACGCTCGCCTCGGTCGTGGTGGTGGCCGCGGTGGTGATGGCCGTCGCCGCCCACGCACGCTGGGCACCGCGCCGCGCCGGCGCGCTCGCGTGGACCGCGTGCGCCGTACTGCCACCGTGGTTGCTCGCCGAGCTCGGCAAGGTCACGCTCCCCCGCCACCATCTGCACGCGACGCCGCCGTGGATCGGCGGGGCGGGCTTCCCCAGCGGCCACGTGGCGATCACGGCGAGCTGCGTGCTGACGGCGGTGCTGCTCGCCCCGCCCCGCCTGCGGCGCCCCACCGCGGCGCTCGCCGCGTGCACGGTGGCGGCGTCGGCGACGCTCGTGATCACGAGCGGTATGCACCGGCCGTCCGACGTCTACGCCGCGCCGGTGCTCGCCCTCACGTGGGCCGCCGGCCTCACCGCCGGGGTGGCGCCGGCCCGGCCCACCTGGAGCCGCGCCGCGCGCCGCGGGCTGGCCGCCGCCGCGACGCTCGCGGTGGTCGGCGGCGCGCTCGGCTCGGCCGCGTTGCGGAGTGTGGCCGCCGGGCCCCAGCTCCTCCCCGCGCAGACGGTGATCGACCACACGTTGTACGGCGCGGTGCTCCTGGCCCTCGCCGTCGCGGCGGCCGTGGGCATCGTGGCCTGCGAGCTGCTCGGCCGCGCCGAGGTGGTCAGCCCGGGGAGCCGGTGGTGGGCGCGCCACTCCCCCACGAGTAGTGGTAGCGGGCGAACATCGGCAGCGTGAGCCCCACCACACCGAGCTGGTCACGGCGCGGGAAGCGGCGGCGCCATTCGTCGTCGCTGCGGATCGTGACCGCGCCGCGGTGGAACCGGTTCGGGTTGCCGGCCGCGGTGTGCGCGACGCCGACCTCGATCGTGCGGTCGTCGAGGAACGGTAGCGGCGCCTGCGGGAGCCCCGCGAGCTCGACGACGCGCTGCGACCACTGCCGGGGGTCGGCCACGAAGTCCTCGTAGCGGATGCGCAGGTAGCGCTCGCGATCACCGTGCCAGAGCAACTCGGTGAGCACGTTCCACACCGTCCAGGTGATCGCGCTGTGCACCGGACCCACCTCGGGCAGCCAGCCGCCGGACCCCGTCGTCTCGCCGCCGCCGGGCTTGCCCGACCGCCGGCTCCACGAGTACGCCGCGGCGCGCGGATCGCGCACGAGGTGCACGCAGCGCAGATCGACGCCGCGTGACCGGCTCTGCAGGTAGCCGTACGGCGGCAGCTTCGACGAGTCGACCACCACCTGCGCGCCGGACACCTCGCGGATCGCGCGGTAGAGCTCCTCGGTGGCCTCCGTCAGCGGCTGCATGCGCTCGAGCAGGCGGCGGCGCGTCGGCGGGGCGAGCATCTCCATCGCGTGGCGTGTGCGTGTGCCGAGACGTTGGAGCCGCACCATCTCGAGCGCGTCGACGCCGTCGCTGCCACCGAACGCGCGGCCCATCACCTCCTGCCAGAACGGGCAGTCGGAGAACGCCAGACCGCAACCGCACTCGCGGTTCTTCAGCACGTTGTGATCCCACAGGAAGTTGAGCTCGCCCACGTGGACGATGCCGGGAACGCCGTCGAGCACCTGCCCCAGGATCGTGGAGCCGCTGCGCCCGAAGCCCGAGATGAAGAGCACGCGCACCCGCTCGTCCACCATCGGGTCACCGTATCCGTCGGGCGGTGCGGTTTCTGCGACCATCAGCGCATCCTTTCGTCAATGGATCCGGGCCGCGACAGCGCGGCGAGCAGGCGCTCGTCGAGGGCCGGGTCGGCCGCGCCGGCGAGCCGGGCGGCCACCACCGCGCGCCAGAACGGCGCGGCTTCGCCGTCGAGCCCGGCCGGCGCGGTACGACCGCGCAGCACTGCGCTCGTCACGCGCCAATACGTGCGGTCGGCCTGCGGGGGCGCGTACGCGGCATCCTCGAAGTCGAACAGCACGAGCGGACCCCGGAACACGCGGCGCAGGTTCCACGGCGCGAAGTCGCCGTGCATCGGGCGCCAGTGGTCGGGCGCGTCACCGCGCGCCAGCGCGCCCGCGAGACGATCTTGCAGCCACGTGACGATCGTGTCGACCGGCGCGCGCCACGCCGGGCGGTGCGGGCGTGACGGCAGCGGTCGCATCGCCGTCCACGCGATGCCGTGCGCGGTAATGCCGCCGTCGACCGGCGCGGGCACCATCACCGGCGCGTCGCGATCGGCGCTGAGCGCCGCGAGGCACGCGCGCTCCACGTGGAGGCCGTGGGCACTCGCCTGCGCCACCGCCTTCACGAAGGCAACCGGGCGGTCGTCGCGCAGGAGCAGCGCGAGCATGCCGCTGCGCTCGGCCTGGCGCCGGGTGATCAACGCGACCGCATCGAACGGTCCGACCGCAGCGCGGCACGCCGCGAACACCTCGCCGGCGGGCGCGAGGCCCGGATCGGCCTGCTCGCGCGGGCCCGGGAGCCCACGCGCGCCGAACAGGCCGGCGTACAGCGCGACAGCATGGTGCAGCGCGACCGGCGCGGGCTTGCACGCCATCGTGGTGGCCACGGCCGCGCGCGCGCCGCGGCGTGTGCCGAGCGGCACCTGCAGCCGCCCGCGCGGCGGGTAGCGAACCACTCGGAGCGCGCGCGACGTCGACCGGGTCGTCCACCATGGTCACCGGCTCCACCGCAGCTCGGGGTCGACGAGCTCGCGCAGCCGCGCCTCCGATGCCGCGAACCGCGCCACGAGCAGGTCGCGGGTGGCCGGATCGAGCGATGACCGCGGCGCCGCGTTCCACGGTTCGGGTTTCGCGAGGGTGTGCGCGTCGAGTCCGAGGAACCCCACGACCCGGTCGTAGGTGGCCTGCGGATCGGCGTAGAGATCCTCGCTGCGCAGCACGAGCAGCTGCTCGCGAGGGAAGTGCTCGAGCCAGCGCTCGAACGACGTGGCGTATTCGCTCTGCAGCGCGTACGACTGCTGCTCGTACGGGAACGACACCGCGCCCGGGTCGGCGAGCAACCGCTCGAGCTCCCCCGCGAGCCGTTCGGGCTCGGCGGCGAGCGCGTCCTCGAACGTGAGCGTTTCCACGCCGTTGCGCCGCTGCTCGCTCCAGTGCGAGTAGGTGCGCTCCACCGGATCGCGCAACAGCGCGATCAGGCGCGCGCGCGGGATCTCGCCTGCCGCGAGCTGCGGCACGCGCGGGTGGAACAGGTAGTACGGCGAGGCCTCGCCCGTGATCTGGCCGGCCCGCCCGCGTGCCGGGCCGGTGCGGAAGTGCGACCGGTACCAGCGCGAGCCGCGGGCGTGGTTCGAGTCGAAGTAGTGCACACCCTTCTGATCGGACCGCATCAGCGGAAGATGCCGGGCCGAGGGGAACAACGGCGCCACCTGGGGGTGCTCCCCCAGATACCGGAACAGCGACGTGGTGCCGCTCCGTTTGGCGCCGATGATCACGAACTCGGGCGGGGGCCGCCACCGGGCCGTCGCCATGCCGTAGGCGCGTACGGTGCTGCGCCCGGCGGCACGGGCCAGCCCCTTCACGTCCATGCGATCACGTTACGGTGGGCTCCTCGCGCCGGGCGCCGGCGTCGATTCGTGGCGCCGTCGTCCTCAGGATCGCCGGGGCCACGGCGCCGCCTGGGGCCCACCACCCCCCACCCGGCACGACCAGGGATTCGTCACGCTGCGCGGTGGAAGACCAGCGTTGCGTGTGGGAACCGGATCGGCGAGCGGCCGTCAAGGCAGTGTGATACGAGCGTGACAATGCCCACTGGTTACTAGCACCACGCTCAGTGGTCGGTTATCATCCGATTGTCGCACCCGTGCGGGAGAGTGTTTGGCAACCGCAGGTTCGCGAGACACGGTGCGGCAACCGGAGGGGCACGAGCCATGTGGGGCTCACACAGATTGTCTCCAGACACAATGACGAACACCGCCATCGCACATGACGCGGCCGCGCTCGAGCGGCCCAGCGCGACGATCTACGTCGTCGGCGAGCCGGGCGGGCTGTACGTGAAGCTGCTGAAGCCGCTGTTCGACCGGGTCGTGGCTGCGTTGGTCCTCCTGGCGACGCTCCCCATCATGATCCTCTGCGCCGTCGCGGTGCGCATCAGCCTCGGGTCGCACATCTTCTTCGCCCAGGAGCGGGTTGGCAAGAACGGCCGCCGCTTCTACGTCTACAAGTTCCGCACCATGCACCACGACCGCCGGGCCCGCCCGGCGGGATGGGACGGCCCGGAGCGCCGCCTCACCCACAAGAGCGAGCATGACCCCCGGCTCACCGGCGTCGGCCGGTTCCTTCGCAAGTGGAGCCTCGACGAGCTGCCGCAGCTCTGGAACGTGCTGCGCGGCGACATGAGCATCGTCGGCCCCCGCCCCGAGCTGCCGCTCATCGTCGACAGCTACACCGGGTGGGAGCACGCCCGGCACAAGGTCAAGCCCGGTCTCACCGGCCTCTGGCAGGTGTCGGCGCGCGGCACCGGGCGACCGATGCACGAGCACGTGGGCGTCGACATCGAGTACGTGGCCGGCATCTCGGCCCGCCTCGACGCCCGCATCCTCGCCCGCACACCGATGGCGCTGCTCACCAAGCGCGGCTACTGACGCTTCTTTGCTACAGGGCGGGCACGCTCAGGGCACCGAGGTGCGGTGCGACGCCGGGCTTCACACCCATGGCCGAGGCGATGCTGCCCGGGATGGCCATACCTGACGTCATCGCCGCGTTGCGGCGTGTGAGTCGGTAGTCGCCGGCGCCCGCGTTCACGAACATCGAAGCGAGCGAGTCCTTGTCGGCCGAGATGCTGTGCCGTTCCCGCCCGGTGCCGCGCTGGATCGCGCTGAGCGTCGTGTACACGGCCTTGTGGCCCGAGTTCTGCCACGCCGCCATGTACCGGGGGCTCGCCGGCACGGGCCGGCCCCACACGTTGCGGTCGTCGGTGGTCACCATCCGCGCCGTGGTCGTGCGCGCCGGATGATTGCCGTCGAAGCTGTCGAGCACCGACTTCGTCGCACCGGTGCGGCCGATGAGCACGTTGTTCACAACGCTGACGTTGGCGGTGTTCCACGTGACGCCGTACGTGCGGTGCGGGTTGGAGCGGGGATCTTCGTACACGCCGATCTGCGCCCAGCCGTTGTTCGCCAGCGTGTTGTTCCACGCCGAGACGTTGTTCGCGCCCGAGATCTTGAGGCCGATGCGGGCGTTGCCCGACGACACGTTGCCGGCCACCACCACGTAGGCACTGAGCTCGACGGCGATGCCCATTCCCGCGCTGCCGACGACGTTGTTGTTCGTGACCGAGAAGTGCGAGCTCGACACGTCGAGCCAGATGCCGTTCGCCGCGTTGGCGAAGAAGAGGTTGCCGCGAATCACCCCGTTGTTCGTGGACGTGATCTTCGCACCGGCAACCGACGCGCTCGACGTCGGCTGGATCGACCAGTGCTCGTAGTTCGATCCGACCACGAGGTTGTGCTCGAAATCGAGGCCATCCGCGGTATTGGCATGGAAGGCGTTGATGCCGTTGTACGCGAAGATGTTGTGCGTGACCACCGCGCCCGAGCGGAAGACGCTGACACCGCGTCCGGCACTCAGCGCGAACACGTCACGGTCGAGCGTCACGTTCGGCGTGTTCACGATCACCATCGTGGGAACGTCCATGTTGTAGTGCGCCGCGTAGTGCGCGAAACCGATCCCGCGCACCACCGAGCCCGCTGACCGTCCACCGAACTGCACGGCCTTCTCGAACATCGTCGCCTCGACGTGGTGACCGTTCGGGTTCGACCCGACGTAGAGGCGACCGGCGCGCGCGTCCACGAAGAACCGGCCCGGGCCGAGTTGCCGCAGCGAGCCCACCTGGATCTGCGGCCGCCCGTCGAAGAACACCTGGTCGGGCAGGCCCGCGTACGGGTAGTGCGGGTCGAGCGCGCCGTGCGCGTAGCACGTGCGGCAGATGTGCGGGTTCCAGCCGGTGCGTACCCACCCGTTGCCGGCTCGCGCCATGTTCCCCAACACCGCGGCGCCGTTGAACCACACCGTTTCGTGCGGGTAGGGCTGGATCGTGACGCGCTTGGTGATCGTGCCGAGCGTTTCGCGGTACGTGCCGCCGCGCACCACGATCGTCGATCCGCTGTTGGAGTGCTGCACCGCTTGCGCCACCGAGCTGTACGGCGCGCTCGACGAACCGCTCGCACGTGCCGCGGTGTGTGCGCCCCCTGATCGCTGCGGGGCCACGAACACCGCGCCTGGCGGGATCGTGTACGCGGTGTCGTGCAGCGCGGGCGCAACGAACGGTGATGCCGTGCGCGCCGGCGCGGCGTTCGGCGCGCTCGCGTTCGACGAGTTCGCCAACCATGTCGCGCCCGACGCACCGAGGGCGGCCAGCGTGCCGATCACGGCGACCGCACGCCGGCGAGTGTGGAACCTTGCATGACGGCGCGGCTTCGAGGTGCGAATCTGGAACGGACGAACCATGAAGAAGATCTCCGAAAGTCGGGACGAAATACTGCGGACCCGGTACTGCGGACCCGGTACTGCGGACGCGGTACTGCGGGCGTGCTGCAACCGGCGTTCGTTCCTGATCGGAACCGCCGGCGGACAGACTGACGGAGGCGAGGCCAAGCTCCTACAAGACCACGGTCAAGGAACTGCAAATACAGGCGTTCCCCATGGAATCTTGGGCCTTTGCAGTGCGACGTCGCGACCAGCGCGGGGAATGACGCGACACGCCGCTAGCGTCCGTTGGGCAATGCGAATCCTGCTGTTACACGTGCGTTACCGGGCTGCCGGCGGCGAAGACGTCGTTGTGCAGGCCGAAGCGCAACTCCTGCGCGACGCCGGTCACGACGTCAAGGTGCACGCGCTCGAGAATCCGCGCGGCGCGCGCGGACGCTGGGCGCGCTCGCCCGCGCCCCGTGGGATCCGCGGCGCGCGCGCGCGATTGTCGCGGCCACCGAACACTTCGCCGCCGACGTCGTGCATGTGCACAACACCTGGTTCGCGCTCTCACCGGCAGTGTTGCCTGCGTTCCGGTCGCACGGTCGCTCGCTCGTGATGACGTTGCACAACTACCGCTTGGCCTGCGTCGACGGCACGCTGTGGCGCGATGGGTCGATCTGCCGCGACTGCGTCGGGCGTGGCCCGCTACCCGGCGTCGTGCACGGCTGCTATCGCCACTCCCGGCCGCTCTCGACGGTTGCTGCCGCCACGATCGTGTCGGCGCGCCACCATCACACGTGGGACGACGTGCGCACCTACATCGCGCCCACCGAGACCGTGCGCGCCGTGCACGTCGACGCGGGGATCGATCCGCGGCGCATCGTGGTGAAGCCGCACTTCGTGGTCGACCTCGGTGCCCGCGTCGAGCCACCGTCGTCCTCGCGGACGATCGTGTTCGCCGGCCGTCTCGCGCCCGGCAAGGGCGTCGCGCGGCTCCTCGACGTGTGGCGTGGCGCCGCGCCCGACCTCGGCGAGCTCGAGCTGCTGATCGTCGGTGACGGCCCTTTGCGCGACGACCTCGAACGGGCCGCTCCCCCGCACGTGCGCTTCCTCGGAGTGCGTCCGCTCGATGAGACCCGCGCAATGATCAAGGCGGCCCGCGCCTTCGCCTTCCCGTCGGAGTGGCTCGAGCCGTTCGGCCTCGTGCTGCTCGAGGCGATGGCGGCGGGCACGCCGATCGTCGGCACCGATACCGCGTCGACAAGCGACATCGTCGGCGATGCCGGCCGCCTCGCGCCGACGGGTTCCACACCCGCGCTCGCCGACGCGCTGCGCGCCACCACCGACGACGTCACGGTTGACGCGCTCGGTGCCACGGCGCGGGCGCGCTATGTGGGGCACTACACGCCCGAGGCGAACCTGCCGCGGTTGGAGGCGATCTACCGCGACGCGGCGGGATGCGCCGGCGCGTAGCCCTGCAGCTTCGTGGTGAGCCACAGCGGCAGGAAACGCAGGAGGAACTGGCTGTTCGTGACGAGGTAGCGGCGCCAGAGCCGGCGCGGCTCCTGCACGAGCCGGTGCAACCACTCGAGGCCCGCGCGCTGCATCCAGTCGGGTGGCCGCGTGAGCACACCGGCGAGATAGTCGAACGCCGCGCCGACCGCGAGCATCGAGCACGGCACCCGGTCGAGGTGGTTCGCCACCCAGACCTCCTGGCGCGGGCACCCCCTGCCGACCAGCACGATGCCGGCGCCCGACTTCACGATGCGCGCCACGTCGTCGTCGTCCTCGGCCTCCGACGCGTCGCGGAAGCGATCGGGTTGGATGCCCGCAAGCTTGATGTTTGGGTAGCGGCGCGCGAGCGAACGTTCGAGGGCGGCGCAGGTGAGCTCGGTGCTGCCGTAGACGTAGATCGGGATCCCGTCGCGGGCCGCCGCCGCGCACACGCGGTCGGCCAGGTCGGGGCCGTACACCCGGTCGTCGAGCTTGTCGTCGAGCGAGAGGTTGAGCGCCCAGCGCACCGGTTGGCCGTCGGGAGTGACGAGGTCGAGCTTCTCGACCGCGTGCAGGAAGTTGTCGTCGTGCACCGCGGTCATGAGCCCGTGGGTGGCGAGCGCCGCCACACCGTAGGGCTTGCGTTCGCGCGCCGCGTGGAGAATGGCGTCGACCGCGCTGTCGTAGGTGCACGGAGTGACGGGCACGCCGAACACGAGCACGCGGTCGAACCGGGCCTCGCCCGCCGTCGCCGGCCCAGAGGGCTTCACGCTGCTCGCCACCGCTCGCGGCCCTCGGCGTAGATGTCCTCGAGGATCGACGCGATGTCGTGTTCGGGTTTCCATCCCCCGAAGTGATCGCTGAACTTACGGGTGTCGCTGATCCACCACTTGTGGTCGCCGATGCGCGCGCTGTCGTCGTAGGTGACGTGCATCGGCCGCCCCGTGATCTCCTCGCACATCTGGATCGCCTCGGTCATCGAACAGTTCGCGAAGCGTCCCCCGCCGATGTTGTAGGCCTCACCGCTGCGCGGTTGGTCGTGGATATGGAGGAACGCCGCGGCGAGGTCGTCGGCGTGGAGGTTGTCGCGCACCTGCAGTCCCTTGTACCCGAAGATCGTGTACGGCAGGTCGAGGGCGGCGCAACGCATGAGGTGCGCAAGGAAGCCGTGCAGCTGGGCTCCGCTGTGGCCGGGGCCCGTGAGGCAGCCGCCGCGCAACGCGACGGTCTTCATACCAAAGTAGCGGCCGTACTCCTGCACGAGCAGGTCGGCTGCGGCCTTCGAGACGCCGAACAGGCTGTGCGTGCTGTCGTCGATCGACATCGTCTCGTCGATGCCGTGCTCGGCCCAGCGGTGCGACGGGTCGAGCTCGAAGCGCGTGGCCCGCTCGACAAGCGGCAGCGCGTTCGGCGTGTCGCCGTAGACCTTGTTCGTCGAGGTGAAGATGAACGTGGCGTCGGGACAGTGGTGGCGGGTGGCCTCGAGGAGCACGAGCGTGCCCTGGGCGTTCACGCTGAAGTCGGTGAACGGATCGCGCGCCGCCCAGTCGTGCGACGGCTGCGCCGCGGTGTGGATCACCGCCTTGATCGACGTGCCGTGCTGCGCGAACAGCGCGTCGACGGTGGCCGCGTCGCGCACGTCGACATCGCGTGCCTCGAAGTTGCCGAGCTCGTGCTGGAGCCGCTCGACCGACCAGCGGGTCGAGGCGTCGGGGCCGAAGAATTCGGCCCGCATGTCGTTGTCGAGCCCGACGATGAGACCGGCGCGATCCGCGAAGGCGCGGGCCGAGGCGCCGCCCACGAGTCCACCTGCGCCTGTGATGACGACGACATCCATGTTCGCTCCGAGGACCGCCGCGGCGGCAGTCTCGACCTTCCGACCCTTCTCTTACGACCTACGGCACCACGCGCCGCACACGATGTTCCCATCGGCGCGAAGCCCACGACCGAACATCACTCCCACCTCATGCTCGGCCGTGACCCACGTCACCGTGGCGGCGTGCTGGTGTTCATCTTGTGTCGCCGCCCGGCGCCGCAAGCCGGCTACGGCCCTCGTCGCGACATGAGGCACTCCCTGGGAGGCAGGATTCTAGCGATTCGCACCCAGCGCGTCGAGGGACGCGCCGCGCTCGGGTAGCCTCGCGGGCTCGTGCTGCCCGGACCGCCCAGCTCCGGCCAGGCCCGGCGGCGTCTCAAGTCGGCGAACTGTGCGCCGAATCAGCAACCGAGACTCGTGGGCGAGCCCCCGCCGGGGGCATCGTCTCGTGATGGAGGCACCGTTGGCCACGACCGCAACCGACACCCGCACCACGATCGAAGGGCCCGGCCTGTTCGAATCAGTGCGGCGGTACCTCTCGCTCGCGATCGTGATCGCGGTCGGCTTCGCCGTGCTGGGCCTCGCCTTCGGGCTGCTGGCGCCCAAGCAGTACACGGCCAACCGGAGGCTGGTGCTCATCGAGCCCACCGGCTTGGGCGGCTCGCCCAACGCCGCCGCGCGCTACACGGCGTCGCAGGCCCAATTCGCGAACACCGACGCCGT
Organism: uncultured Actinomycetes bacterium; assembly: GCA_963716525.1. Classification (GTDB taxonomy): domain Bacteria; phylum Actinomycetota; class Acidimicrobiia; order IMCC26256; family PALSA-610; genus JBBREP01. The sequence goes on along the minus strand of OY970315.1, from coordinate 3,410,237 downwards.
GCTGAAGGCGGTGGCCCCGACGGCCAAGGTGCCGCTGGCCACCCTGCGCAAGGACGTCAGCTACACCACCGACCCCAACTCCGATGCCGTCATCGTGAGCTGCACGCTGAAGGATCGCGTGGTCGCGGCGGCGTGCGCCAACAAGCTCGGTGACGAGGTCGGCGCGGCGATCGCCGCCAACGCCGCGGCGTCGCGGAACGCCTCCATCGACCTGCTCGACAAGCAGATCAAGGACCTCGCCACGCAGACGACGGCCTCCGGTGTCACCGCGGCCGACATCAACTACGCGAACGACCTCCGCAAGAGCCTGTACCTGCAGAAGGTGAACCTGCAGAAGGAGGCGAACCGCTTCGGCAACGGGGTCATCTCGTCCACCGCCGCGCAGGTGCCCAACAAGAAGGGCATCAAGGCCGCGGGCCTCGACGGCATTCTCGGATTGTTCGTGGGTGCGCTCATCGGGCTGCTCGTGAGCTGGGTGCTCGCCGACCGGCGGCGCGTCGTCGACGACGCGTCGATCCCCGGCCTGGTCACCGGTGCTCGCCTGCTCGGCGAGGTGCCGGAGTTGCGGGGCAACGTCGCCCGCTCGCTCAGCCGCTTTGCCGACATGCCGGCCGCACCGTTCGAGTTCGTCGCCGCGGGCGTGTGGTCCAGCCTCGAGAACGGCGTGATCCTCGTGTCGGCGGTCGAGCACGGTGCGGGCGCCACCACCACCACGGCGAACATCGCGGCGGCGTTCGCCCGTGACGGCCGCCGGGTGCTCGCCATCGACGCCGACTGCACCCGCCGCTCGCTCTCACGCCTCGCAGGCATCCACGACGACTCCGCCGGGCTCTCCGACGTCCTCACGCGGCGTGCGCCGCTCGAGGACTCGCTGCGCGCGGTCGAGCTCGGCGACTCGACCTCCGTGGCGGTGCTGCCGGCCGGCAAGGCCGAAGCCGACATGGCGAGCCTCCTGCGCGCCAAGACCATGAGCGAGACCATGGAGCGCCTGCGCGACTGGTACGACCTCATCGTGATCGACTCGCCGCCCCTCACCACCGACGCGGAGGGCGCTTCGATCGCCCGCAGCGCCCGCGTCGACGGCCTCGTGTGCGTCGTGGCGCGCAACACGCGCCTGCGGCGGGTCGAGCGACTCCGTGAGCGCCTCTCGCTGCTCGAGGTGCCGGTGCTCGGCTACGTGTTCAACCGCGACCAGACACCCGACCTCGCCGTCGCGCGCGGCCGGGCGGCAAGCCACGCTTGACGTGGCCTAATCGCCCATGAGCACGGCCACGGCGGTCCCGGACGCGCCCCCGAGCACGACGCGCGCGGGCAGCCGATCCAAGCTCGGGAGTCACGCGGCTGGCGCGATCGTCGACCAGGCGGTCGTCGCGATCACGAGCCTCGTGCTCATGGTGCTCGTCCGGCACCAGCTCGGATCGGCCGCGCTCGGCGTCTACGCCATCCTCATCAACGCACTCGCGCTGATGACGGCGATGGAGACCGCGTGGGTCGGCGACTCGCTGACGGTGCTCGACCGCTTCGACCCCCGCTTGCGGCGCGGCCTGAGCGCCTCGCTCGTGGCCTTCGGCGCCGCCGCGCTGCTCATCGGCGGGCTGCTCGCGGTCGGCGTACAGACGCCGGGCGGAGCGCTGCTGTTCGGCGTGATGGTCATGTTGTGGGTCTTCGAGGAGACGGGCCGGCGTCTCTACATGGCCCGTTTCGAGTTCTGGCAGCTCGTGCTCAACGACGTGATCTACGCAGCCGGCGCCTTCGTCGGGCTCGTGTTCCTGCGCCAGATCGTCGGCTCCTACTCGGTCACCCTCGTGGTCGGCGCGATGGCGATCGGCTGCACGCTGTCGGTGATGGCCTCGTTCCTGCAGCTCCCCCACTACGAGCTCATCCCGGCCAAGCCGGGCCGCCGCGAGCTCGCCGAGCTGTCCCGCTTCGCGGCCTGGCGCTCGGCGCAGATGGGAATCCGTCCCGCCTCGCTCTACGTCGTGCGCGTGGTCATCGTGGTCATCACCAGCAAGACCATCCTCGGCAACCTCGAGGGTGCGCGGCTGTTCGCGCAACCCGCGATGACCTACGTGTCGGGCGTCGCATCGCTGCTGCTGCCGATGTACACCGAAGAGGAGCGCAAGCGCACCCGCGCGGTACCCCTGCCGGTCATGACGGGCCTGCTCGTCGTTCCCATCATCGGCTACTGCGTCGCCGTGCTGTTCTGGAAGCCATTGATCGCGGGTCACCTCCTCGGGCACCACGCCGTCGTGTCGACACTCGCGATCATCGGTTGGATGGCCGTCGCGATCATGTTCGCGGCCGGCCAGCCGGTCGCGAACCTCCTCATCGCCCGCAAGAAGGCACGGAGCATCTTCTGGGTACGCGCGGTCGACGCGACGTTCGGACTCACGCTCGCCGCAGTGTTCGTGCGCTACAACCCCGACCTCGCGCCGTGGGCCCTCGCGGCCGGCATGCTCCTCGGGACGCTGGCACTCGCGGTCCTCGCGATCCGCACGAATCCTCCCAAGGATCGACCGCGCGATCCCGAGCCCCCGCCGCGCGCACCGACGCCCGCGCTCGTCACGGCGGACTCGCGATGAGCGGTCTGCAATCGCTCGACATCGGCGTGTTCGGCGCGCGCTCGATACCGTCCACCTACAGCGGCTACGAGACGTTCCTCACCACGCTGCTCCCCGAGCTCGTCGCGCGCGGCCATCGGGTCACGATGTACTGCCGCCGCGGCGAGACCGACGGCACCGGCGACTACCTCGGAGTGCGCCGCGTGCTGCTCCCCGCCATCCCCGGCAAGCAGTGGAACACGCTGAGCCACGGCCTCGTCGCCTCGCTACGGGCCCGCGCCGAACGCCACGACGTGGTGTTCGCGGTCAACGTCGCCAACGCACCGTTCTCCGCGTTCCACCGCTTCACGAACCGGCCGGTCGTGCTCAACACCGACGGCCAGGAGTGGCTGCGCGGCAAGTGGGGCGCCGCGGGCCGCACGTTCTTCAAGGGTTCGGCCCGTGTGGCCGGTCACTGCGCCACTGCCCTCGTGTCCGACTGCGAGGCGATGGCCGACGTGTATCGCGACGAGTTCCACGCGCAGTCGACGGTCATCCCCTACTGCGTGCCCGCGCTCGACCTGCGCCGCGACACCGGCGTGCTCGAACAGGTCGGCGTCGCTCCCAATGGCTACTTCATCGTCGGCGCGCGCCTCAACCCCGAGAACAACGTCGACACGATCGCCGAGGCCTACGCGCGCAGCAGCTTGCCGCTGCCGCTGCTCGTGCTCGGCGCCGCGAACTACGACTCGCCGGTCGCAGCCCACCTGAACGACATCGCCGCACACGACGATCGAATCCACGTGCTCGGCCATGTCGACGACCGGTCCGAGTTCTTCCAGCTGCTCGGCGCGGCGCGCTCTTACCTGCACGGCCATTCGGTGGGCGGCATGAATCCGTCGCTCGTGGAGGCGATGCACGCTGGCGCGTACGTCTCGGCGCTCGACACCCCGTTCAACCGCGAGACGCTCGGCGGTGCCGGCCGTTATTTCACGCTCGACAGCCTCGCTGGCGCGCTCGGTGAAGTGCTCGCCGAGTCCGAGGGCGCGGCACAGCAGGTGCGCTACGACGCGCAGGCCCGCGCCGCGGCGCGCTACAGCGTCGCCGCGGTCGTCGACGGCTATGAGGAGCTGCTCATCTCGGCCGCGGTGTCACCGTCGCGTGGGCCGGTGGTGGTCCCGACGCGATGGTCGCTGGCGTGAGCGCTCCTCACCTCTGCGTGATCGCGCACAGTGCCGAGCTGTACGGCGCCGACAAGTGCCTGCACGCGGCGCTGCCCGAACTCCTCGAGCGCTTCTCGGTCACCGTGCTGGTCCCGGCCGGCGGACCGGGCATCGAGGTCATGCAGGGCCTCGGCGCGCGGGTGTTGCGCCTCCCCGACTACGCCCTGCGCCGCCGCCACCTCACACCACGTGGGTTCCTGCCCTGGCTCGGCCGCCTGCGCCGGGCCTCGCGGACGGTGCGCGAGCTCCACGAGCGCGAGCCGATCTCGGTCCTCTACTCGAACACCCTCGCCGCGGGCCTCGGTCCGGTGCTCGCCCGCCGCCTCCACAGCCCGTCGGGGCGCGTGCCCCATGCGGTCCACGTGCACGAGTGCCCCACGTCGCCCACATGGTTCCCGCGTGTGGTCCTCGCCGCGCTCGACGGCTGCACCCAGCGGGTCATCTGCAACTCCCGCTACACAGCCGACTGGGTCACCACCGTCCGTGGCCGGCTGGCCGACCGGACCGTGGTCGTCCACAACGGCCTCGACCTGCCCCCTGCCCCCGCCGCGCCGCCGGCGCCCCCTCCCGATTCGGGACCCCGCTTCCGCATCAGCTGTGTCGCCCGCATCCACCCCAAGAAGGGGCAGATGGTGCTCCTCGAGGCACTCGCTCGCGCGCACGGTGACGGCCGCGACTGGTTGGTGCACCTCTTCGGCGATACGCTTGCCGAGCATCGACCCCTGCACCACGAGCTCGAGCAGTTCGTGGCGCAACACGACCTCCACGGGGCCGTCCTCTGGCACGGCTTCGTCGACGACCTCCAGACGCAGTACGCCGACGCCGACGTGGCGGTGGTTCCCTCTGTCGTACCCGAGGAGTTCTCGCTCGTGTGTCTCGAAGCGCAGAGCATGATGGTGCCGGTCGTCGCGACCGGCCCGGGGGGCGCCTCCGAAGTGGTCGTCGACGGCACCACCGGCGTGATCGTCCCGCCGGGTGACGCCGGCGCGCTCTACCGCGCGCTCGCGGCACTCGACGACGACCCCGCCCGGCGCCGCGAGATGGGCATCGCCGGCCGCCGGCACGTCGAGTCGACGTTCAGCCGCGAGCGCTTCGCGCAGGGTGTGGCGCGCGAGCTCACAGCACTGGTCGGCGCACCAGCCGGCCGCGGCGCGGGGCGCGCGGCATGACCGCCACCACCGCTCCCCCCACCCGTGGCGGCGGAGGCACGATCCACCACGCGGTCGTCGCCACCGACGAAGCGCCCATCATCATCGGTGGCCGGCGGGCCTGGTTCGACCGGTGGTGGGTGCCCTGCATGATCCTGCCGATGATGGTGGCGAGCGACTTCAAGTGGCGCCGGCGCGCGGCATCGCAGGCGCTCGGCGGCAGTATCGACGTGCAGGTGCTCATCGAGCTCGCGGTGTACGGGGCCGTCCTGCTCTACATCGTCTACAAGTACGACAGGGCGCCGCGCTGGGGCCGCACCGACAACCTTCTCTTCAGCATGTGGGCCTGGACGTCGATCGTCTTCCTCTCGGCCTTCTACTCCGTGTATCCGAAGCTCGGCATCGTGCGGGCCGGCCAGTTCGTGATCGTCGCGATCCTGGCGCAGACGATCGCGTCGCGCGCCACCATCGCGCACATGCACCGCCTCGCCCACGGCTACATGATCCTCGTTGCGGGTTCGGTCGCGCTCGGCTATGTGTGGCACGGTCCGCTCAATCACCTCGTCGCGGGCCGCTTCCACTGGATGTACGTGCACCCGGTGCCCGCGGGTGTCTACGTCATGTGCGGCATGGTGATCGCGGCGGCGTACTACAAGGCCGCGCCGTTGCGCGACGTGCTCAACTTCTGGCCGCGGTGGGCATACGGCGCGGTGTGCGGATGGATCGGCCTCGCGCTCGTGCTCACGAAGACGCGCGGCAGCATCGCAGCCGGCATGGTGGCGCTCGCGTTCGTGGTGTTGTTCCACACACCGACGCGCACGAAGGTCTCCGCGTGCGCGCTCGGCCTGCTGTCTGCGGCCGTGGCAGTCCTCGGCGTCGGCCCGATCATCCTCGCCTACCTCGAGCGCGGGAACTCCGCCCAGCAGCTCGCCACACTGAACGACCGCACCAACCTGTGGAGCGTCGCGATCTCCGACTACCTCCGCCGCCCGCTCACCGGATACGGGCTCGGCGCCTCTCGAGGCATCTTCCTCGACTCGGTCGGCCTCGGCGGTGGCCACAACGCCTTCGTCAACGTGCTCGTCGACCAGGGCGGGATCGGCATGGCCGCATTCCTCGCGGTGATCGGCGTCATCCTGTGGCGCCTCTTCCGCTACCCACGCGGCAGCGTCGGTTATCGCGAGTCGTTCCTCCTCGTGCCGCTGTTCGTAGGTCTGCTCGTCAACTCGATGACGGCCGAGTTCATGGCCGTGCAGGCCAACGACGCCGCGATCTGGCTCTTCGCGATCATCGCATGGGTCACGGTCATCAGCCGGGCCCAGCGCAGCGCCGACGCGGCCGCGCTCGAAGCCGATGTCGCCGCGGCGAGCCCCGAGCCGGTCATCGTCGCAGCGCGATCGGTGACGGCCGCGACCGCGAGCTGACGCGGGCGGCCGTCAGGCCGCGTGCTCGCCCGCGCGCACGAACGGCAGCGGCGTGCGCCGAGCCGGCACGAGCTCACCGCGCATCTCCACCGCGAGCGGCGCCGCGTCGTCGACGTCGGTCGCCACGAACGCGAGCGCGATGCCGTGGCCGAGCGTCGGCGAGAAGTTGCCGCTCGTCACGACGCCGGCGACGCGCCCGTCCTGACCGCCGGTGCGCACGGTGTAGCCCTCACGGGGCGGGCGCCGACCGTCGACGGTGAGCCCGGCGAGCCGCCGGGTCACGCCGCGCGACCGCTCCTGTGCGAGCGGCTCGCGACCCCGGAACGGACCCTTGTCCCACCCGACCGCCCAACCGAGGCGGGCTTGCAGCGGCGTGATCCCCGGACCGAGCTCGTGGCCGTGCAACGGCAGCCCGGCTTCGAGCCGCAACGTGTCACGGGCGCCGAGGCCGGCCGGCGCGGCGCCCGCTTCGAGGAGGGCGCGCCACAGGTCGACCGCGCCCTCGGCGGGCACGTGGATCTCCACGCCGTCCTCGCCGGTGTAGCCGGTGCCGGCCGAGAGGCAGTCGTAGCCGCGCCAGCGCACCCCACGCACCGCGAAGCGCGGCACTGCGGCCATGTCCGGCGCCACCGCGGCGAGCCGCTTGCGAGCGTGCGGACCCTGCACCGCGAGCACCGCACGGGTGCCGGTGATGTCGCGGCAGCCCGGTGTGCCCTCCTCCTGCAACGCGGTGACGAGACGGTCGGTGTTCGACGCGTTGGGCATCACCACGAACTCGTCGTCGGTCGTCCACCACACGATCACGTCGTCGACCACGTGCGCGTCCGCAGGATCGAGCAGGTTCGTGTACTGCGCGCGGCCGGGACCGATGCGCGTGAGGTCGTTCGTGAACGTGCGCTGCAGCGCGTCGAGCGCGCCGTCGCCGTGGACGACCACCGAGCCGAGGTGCGACACGTCGAACACCGCGGCGTCGGCCCGACACGCCCGATGCTCCTCGAGCACGCCGCGGTACTGGATCGGCATCTCCCAGCCGCCGAACTCCGTGAGGCGTGCGCCCGAGCGCGACGTGCTCGGCGTGGAGCGGGCTGGTGCGCATGCCGGGCTTCACGCCGATGCCGGATGATCGAACACGAGGGCGCTCTTCACCGGACCCACCGCCGAACGCCCGAACACGTCGTCGCGGTCACCGCGATGTTGCGAGGGCGGTTCGAGCCCGTACTTCACGAGCAGGTCCATGTAGTCGCGCTGGTACAGCACCTTGATGCGCGTGCCCGGATACTGCTCCACGAGCCGGCGGGCCTTCTTGTTCTTCTTCGTGACGAGCTTCTGGTTGAGCGTCGTGATCTCGACGTAGACGTCGTACGCGGGAAGGTAGAAGTCGGGGGTGAACGCCTGCGCCGGCGTGCCGTCCCGGTTCGTCTGCAGCGTGAACGAGCGCGGCTCGTACTGCCACTCGATTCCGTAGAAGTCGAGCAGCTTGGCGAGCTGCCGCTCGGAGTTGTGCGCGAAGCGCACCTGCGTGTGTGGAAGTGCTTCGGTGGGTTCGGTGGTCTCGGTCACGCGCCGCGCGCGACGGTAGCCGCCGCACCGTCAGCCGAGGTGACCGCGGGGCGCGCCGCACCCGTATCGAGGGGCAGCTCGAGTTGCACGATCCGCGCCTCGAGCTCCTGCACCACCGGACCCAGGGCGACGATGTTCAGCACGCCCTGGCCGTCGCGCAGCAGGTCGACGATCTCGTCGCCGGTGTAGGCAAGCAGCGAGTTGGTGCCCTGCAGCACGAGGTGCGCGGCGGCGAGGTCGGTGCCGACCTGCTCGCGCAGGTACTCGATCGCCCGCCGGGCCGCCTGCAGCGACACTCCCGAATCGAGCAGGTTCTTGATCACCTTCAGCTCGACGAGGTCGCGGTACGAGTAGCGGCGCTGGGTGCCCGAGCCGGCCGCGTCGTGGATCGACGGCCGCACGAGGTCGGTGCGGGCCCAGTAGTCGAGCTGGCGGTAGGTGATGCCGACGATGGCGCACACCTGGGGCCCCTTGAAGCCTTCGCCGAGGTCAACCGCGCCCCCCGGGGCCGGTCGCCGGGGCGTCTCGCCCGGGTTCGGCCGCTGACCCGACATCTGACCCTGACCCGACATCTGATCCGGCATCTGATCCGCCATCTGATCCGCCATCTGATCCGCCATGTGGTTTGCCATGTTCTGGGCCTCCGTGGCTCACGCCGAGGATCACAGCCACGTAGTTACGTGGATGTGCACCTAAGCACGAGGGCGAGACCCCCGTCAACGTCCAGCAATGGTCGAGGGTAAGAGTTGGCCCGCAACTCTCAACGTGATCAAAGCGGACAGCAGCCGGAGAACATCCTGGTGACGGCGGGCGCGTGGCCCGCGGAGCACGCGGACGCGTTCAGGCGAAATCTTCGGGTGATACCTGCTCGAGGAAGCTGCGGAACTGCTCCACCTGCTCCTCTGCGGAGTGCTCCGGATCCTGCTCGTTGATCACCACGCCGGCCTCGGCCATCACCGACTCGTCGGCGAAGATCGGCACCGTGTCGGCGCCGAAGCGCACGGCCAGGGCGATGGCATCGGAGGGGCGGGCATCGATCCGGGACACCGTGCCGTCCCGGTCGAGCTCCACCTCGGCGAAGAACGTGCGGTCCTGCAGGTCGGTGATATCGATGCGGCGCACGACCACCCGCTGGTCGTCGAGCACGCGCTTCAGCAGATCGTGGGTCATCGGGCGCGGGGGGTCGATCCCCTGCATGGCGTGCACGATCGCGGTGGCCTCGGGGTTACCGATGAAGATCGGCAGCGACCGCTCGCCCTCGGCCTCGCGCAGCAGCACGATCGGCTGGTTCGACGGGATCTCCACCCGCACCCCGAGCAGCTGCATGCGGATCACGGTCCGAAGGTACCACCGTGCGCCCGCCCGAAACCGGCGTGATGCCGCCGCTCAGCCGCCCGCCTGGGACCCGTAGAGCTCGGCGCGATACAGGTCCGGATCCCGTGCGAGCGCGCCGCGATCAGCCACGACGACCCGGTTCACGTTCCGGTATCGCTCCCGGTGATGCAGGCCGTAGCCGAGGAGGTACTCGCCGGCCACCTCGACGCCGCGGTATCGCACCGGTTCGGGCACGAGCCGCCCGCTCGTGCGATCGACGAGCGCGCACAGCGACACCGATCGTGGTCCCCGAGCGAGGAGCTGGGCGCGGAGGTACGCGATCGTCAGCCCCGTGTCGATGATGTCGTCGACGATGACCACGTCGCGGCCGCGGATGTCGACCGCGAGGTCGAGCACGATGGCGACGCGCCCCCCTCCCGAGCGGTAGCGCGAGATCGCCATGAGCTCGACGTCGACAGGTATCGACCGGATCGCGCGCGCGAGGTCGGCGAGCAGGAGCAGCCCGCCCTTCAGCACTCCCACGAGGAGCACGCCGTCGGGATGGTCGCGCTCGATCGCGGTCGCCATCCGCACGACTGCGTCGTGCAAACCGTCCGCATCGAGGACGGTGCGCAGCGGCATCAGCCGCGTCGCGGCCCGGACTGGTGGAGCAGACCGGAGCGCAGTCGCTGACCCAGCTGCACGAGCTCGGCCACCGTGGCGTCGGCGCGCTCGGCCGCTTCCGGCCGGTTCGGCCGGCGCATCGGTTGCACCACCGAATCGAACAGGTTCAGCTCCCGCTCCGTGAACGTCCTGTACATGCGCAGATGGCGCGGCTCGATGCCGAACTGCAGGAACCGCGCCGAAGCCTGCGCGACCGCGAGCGCGCCCTCGTCGAACAACGGCCGCTCGGCGGTCGCGTCGATCGGCTCCACGAGACCGTAGGACTCCAGCTCGGCGAGCTGCGCGTCGTCGAGATCGGCTGCGGCCGCGAGCTCGGCACGCGTCATGCTCACACCGGTGGCGTCCGCGAGCATCCCGGGCGGGAACCCGGTGGAGCCGGCGCCCGCACCCGACTCCTCGATGCCGCCGCCCGAGCGCGCCGTCTCGAAGAACTTCTCCACCGCGGCCTTCTGGGCCGGCCGCCGGACCTCGTCGAGGTCGTCGAGGCTCAGCTGGGCCTCGTCGAGCTCGTCGAGGCGGTCCTTGATCACCTTCAGCGGCAGAAAATGATCCCGCTGCTGAGCGAGGATCCAGCGCAGGCGCTCGACGTCGGCCGGTGCAAACTTGCGGTAGCCCGACGGCGTGCGCTCCGGGGCGATGAGTCCCTGACTCTCGAGGAATCGGATCTTGCTGATCGTGATGTCGTCGAACTCGCTGCGCAACTCCTGCAGCACGTCACCGATCGCGAGGTGATCGCTCATGACTCGACCCGTTCCACGAACGTGAGCCGGTAGCGGCCGATCTGGATCTCGTCGCCGTGCTGCAGCGTCGCGGCGTCGCACCGTTCGCGGTTCACGTAGGTGCCGTTCAGCGAACCGACGTCGCGCAGCGTGTACACGGAGCGGTCACGATTGATCGTGACATGACGGCGTGACACGGTGATGTCGTCGAGGAAGATGTCCGACGCCGGGTGACGCCCGACCGTCGTCTCGTCGCCGTCGAGGCGGAACGAGCTCCCCGCCGTGGGGCCGCCGCGCACCACCAGCAGCCCGACACCCGCCGGCAGGTCGGCGAGGTACTGGGCGAGATCGTCGGACTCGTCGACCGCGTTGATCGCGGCGAGGGTCAGCGTGGTGTCGTCGTCGGGAGCGGTGAGCGGCGCGCCACAGCTCGAGCAGTAGTTCGCCCGCTCCTCGTTCGTGTGGCCGCAACGGCCGCACACGGTCATGGCGCCAGAGAGTAGCGACAGCTCGCGGCAGGCTCGGTGGGCCGGGCGGCGTGGCGACGCCCGCCCGTCACCCGTCCTCCGTCTGCGCCCGGTACGCCGCCGCGTCGAGCAGCCCCTCGCGTGCCGCCCCCGCATCGGCGACGCGCGATCCGGAAGATCCAGCCGTCGCCGTACGGGTCGCGGTTCACGAGCTCGGGCTCGCCGTCGAGTCGCTCGTTGCGCTCCTCGATCGTGCCCGCGACAGGTGCGTAGATCTCCGACACGCTCTTGGTCGACTCGATCTCCGCGACCGTGTCGCCCGCGGCCATCGTGGTGCCGGCTTCGGGTGGCGACACGTACACCACGTCGCCCAGCGCGTCCTGCGCGAAGTCGGTGATGCCGATGGTGGCGGTGTCGCCCTCGACGCGCACCCATTCGTGGTCGGGCGAGTACGACAGCTCCTCGGGGATCTGCATTCGTGGAAGCTACCGTGGCTGCACGGCCGCGGCGCGGCCTTCGCGGAGGGCGACGCGTGCGGCCGGCACGTAGCGCGCCGCGGCGTAGAAGCCGAGCGCCAGCCCGGCGACGCCGAAACCCCAACCGATCACCTCCAGCAGCGCGTGCCAACCGCCTCGGGTGTAGCCGCCGAGGACGAACGCAGGCAGCGAGAACATGATCGCGAGCGTGCCCGCCTTCCCCACCCAGAGCACGTCGATGCGCCGCGCGCCCGCCGCCGCCAGCGCGAGCGTGACCGCAGCGACCACGGTCTCGCGCGCGAGCACGAGTGCGACGAACACGTGCACTTGGGCCGGTACAGCCTCGAACAGCAGCGCCACCGCGCCGGTGATCAGCAGCACGCGGTCGGCCGTGGGGTCGAGGACCTTGCCGAGCTCCGAACCCTGATCGAAATGACGCGCGATGTAGCCGTCGACCCAGTCGCTCGCGCCGAGCCCGGCGAGCAACCAGGCCGCCACTGCGGGGTGGTCGACGCCGAACAACAGCCAGAGGAACACGGGTGCACACAGGAGGCGGAGCAGCGAGAGCACGTTCGGCACGGTGAGCACACGCGCCGCGTTCGGCGGGACGTGCTGCGGGGCGTTCGGTGGGGTGGTGCCGTTCACGTGCCCGCGGTCGCGCTCTCGGCGCGTGGATCCGAGCCGACCGCCCAGCCCGTGTCGAGACGCTGGATCGCGTGGGCATGACCCGCGCCGTCGTCGTACGCGCGCGATCGACCGCACCGCGTGACCGCGCCCCACGAGATCCTCGACGAACCCGGCGTCGAAGCGCGACTCGAGCGAGACGGTACCGCTCGCGGGATCGACCGCGAACCGGGGCGCGCTCACCGCGCGCTGCGGATCGTCGCCGTCGTGCAGCAGCCGCGTGAGCACCTGCAGGTGGATCTGGGCCTGCACGTGCCCGCCCATCGTGCCGAACACGTACGCCGGCCGGCCGGAGCGCAGGACCATCGCCGGAATGAGCGTGTGCATCGGCAGCTTCGACGGCGCGAGCACGTTGCAGTGCGCCGCGTCGAGGGAGAACGACGCGCCGCGGTTGTGGAGGTTGATGCCCCACTCGGCCACGTGCACACCGGAACCGATCGCGGTGAAGTTCGACTGGATCAGCGACACGCACATGCCGTCGCCGTCGGCACAGCAGAGATACGCAGTACCACCGTCGGCCATCGGCCGCGGCTCGAGCGGCCTCGCCTGCCGGCGGTCGACCGCCGCAGCACGCGACGCGACGAAATCGTCGGCAAGGAGTTCGGCGGGGTCGATCGTCATGTGCGCGGGGTCGGTGACGAACGCGTCGCGGTCGGCGAGCGCGAGCTTGGCGATCTCGATCTGCAGGTGCAGCCGATCCACGCCGTCGTGGCCGAGCCCGAGCGCATCGGCCATGCGCAGCATCTCGAGCGCGGTGACACCCTGCGTCGGCGGAGGCATCTCGTAGATGTCGGCACCGGCGAACCCGGCGTGCATCGGCTCGACGATCTCGCTGTGGTGCGCGGCGAGATCGTCACCGGTCATGACACCGCCGTGTGCGGCGATGGTTGTGCAGATCGCGTCGCCGATCGGACCGCGGTAGTACGCGGCGGGACCGTCGGCGGCGAGCGTCGCGATCGTGCGTGCGAGCGCCGGTTGCACCACTGCGTCGCCGGGCCGCACGCTCGTGTACGTGCTCCGCAACGCGCGGTCGTCGACGCCGAGCGCGCCGGGGATCGCGGTGCTGCCGGCGAGCCGGAACGCGCCGGCCCGCGTGAGCACGAAGCCGTCCTCGGCGAGCACCCGTGCCCGCGCCGCGAGCTCGCCGAAGCTCCGTGTGCCGAACCGCTCGACGAGGTCGAACCATCCCGCGACCGCTCCCGGCACCGTCACCGTGTGCGGCCCGACCACCGGCATCTCCGAGGCACCCGTGCGCTCGCGCACGAGGTGCGGCGTCGCCGCCGCGGGCGACCGGCCGGTGGAGCGGTAGGCGTGCAGCGCGCCGTCCCACACCATCGCGAGCAGATCCCCGCCGTAGCCGCAGTAGTACGGCGCCACGACGCCGAGCGCGAGGTTCGCGGCCAGGATCGCGTCGACGGCGTTGCCGCCCGCGCCGAGCACCTGAGCCCCGGCGAGCGTCGCGAGATAGTGCGGGGTCGCGATCGCGCCACGGCGATAGGCCTGGGCATCCATCACGTCACGTCGTCGCCTGGTTGCGGACCGGGAACGGGTGGATGCGCTTGTCGAGCGGCACGTTGCACTCGCTTCGCAACCGGCGGTCGAGCGCCGGCGCGTCGACGTGGAAGAAGTGCGAGAGGAACGCAATCTGCTGCTTCTGCGGCAGCGGCGATCGGCGGTAGAGGATCTGCACGTAGCTGCGCACCGGCTCGACGAGGCGCCGATCGCGCGGCGACAGCTGCGCGAGCACCTGGTCGAGTGCCGCGAACTCCTTCGCCGGATCGGCCACCTGGGCGAAATCGAGTTTGGAGTTCGTGAGCGTGGAGCAGAAGCGCGACGTCGGCGAGGTGCTGCATCCCGCCGCGAGCGCGGCGAGGAGCACGGCGAGGAGCACGGCGACCACCGGGGTGACGACCGAGGCCACGCGCACGGCCGGAACCTAACATCCGCCGCCATGGAGATGAACCTCGCCGATCTGTTCGAGATCGTCGCCGGCCACGTGCCCGATCGGCTCGCGCTCGTCGCCGGTGATCGCCGGCTCACGTTCGCCGAGCTCGACGAGCGGGCCACGCGATTCGCGAACCATCTCCGGGCATCCGGCGTGGCCACCGGCGACTGGGTGGGTATCTACGCGTACAACCGCGCCGAGTGGCTGGAAACGATGATCGGCTGCTTCAAGGCGCGAGTCGCGCCGATCAACGTGAACTACCGGTACGTGGCCGACGAGCTGCGCTACCTCTTCGACAACGCCGATCTCGCCGCGCTCGTGTACGAGGCCGAGTTCGGTCCGGTCGTGTCGGCCGTCCGTGGCGACCTGCCGAAGCTGCGCCACTTCGTACGCCTCGGCGACGGCACCGGGGTCACCGACGACCTCGGCGCCGCCGACTACGAGCAGGCCCTCGCGGCTGCGGGTACCGACACCGGCGAGCCGCGCTCGGCCGACGATCTCTACGTGCTCTACACCGGCGGCACCACGGGCATGCCGAAGGGCGTGATGTGGCGCCAGGAGGACATCTTCTTCGCGGCGATGGGCGGCGGCAACTACGGCGGGCCGGCGATCAAGACCCCGGTGGAGATCCTCGACAACGTCGCCGCCTCACCGCTGCGCACGCTCGCGCTCGCGCCGCTCATGCACGGCAACGCGCAGTGGACCGCGTTCGTCTCCCTGTTCGGCGGGAACACGGTCGTGCTGTCCACGGATCACCACATGGATCCCGACAAGATCTGGGACACCGTCGAGCAGGAGAGTGTCAACACGATCAGCCTCGTCGGCGACGCGATGGCGCGGCCACTCGTCGACGCGATGGCCCACCGTGCCGTGCCCGACTCGCTGTTCGCGATCGTGAGCGGTGGCGCCATCCTCTCCCCCGCCATCAAGCGGGAGCTCCACGAGCGCATGCCGAACGTGATGGTGCTCGACAGCTTCGGCGCGAGCGAGACGGGCGCGAACGGCGCTGTCGACGTCACCGACACGGGACCCCGCTTCCGCATGAACGAGTGGACCACCGTGATCGACGAGCATTTCCGGCCCACGAAGCCCGGCGAGGTGGGCATGCTCGCCCGGCGCGGCCACGTTCCGCTCGGCTACTGGAAGGACGACGAGAAGACCGCGGCCACGTTCGTGGAGATGCACGGCGTCCGCTGGGCGATCCCCGGTGACCGTGCGGTGATCGAGGACGACGGCACCATCACCGTGCTCGGCCGCGGCAGCCAGTGCATCAACTCGGGGGGCGAGAAGATCTTCCCCGAGGAGGTCGAGGCCGCGCTGAAGAGCCATCCCGCGGTGTTCGACGCCACGGTCGTCGGCGTGCCCGACGACCGGTTCGGCGAGCACGTGTGCGCGGTCGTGCAGTTCCGGCCCGAGTGCCGGGCGACGCTCGACGAGCTGGCCGACCACTGCCGCGGTCACATCGCCAAGTACAAGGTGCCGCGCGAGCTCACGGTCGTCGACCACGTCGTGCGCTCGCCCTCGGGCAAACCCGACTACCGCTGGGCCAAGGAGACCGCCCTCGCGTCGCCGTGATCCTCAGAAGTGGTGCTGGACGGCGGCGCGGTCCGCGAGGATCGGCCGAATGCGCTCGTCGATCACCTTCCGGTGCGCGGGGTGGTCCCGGTACGTTCGGTAACTCTCGATGTCGTCGAAGTCGGCCACGATCGCGAGGTCGTAATTGCCGCCGTCGAGCCCTGCATCGCTCCCCACCACGTACCCGCGCAGCACCTCGATCTGCGCAGGCAGCGCGCCCAGAGCCTGGATGACCGCGTCCCCGCGGCAGCATCGGTGCCGTCCTTCCAGCGCAGCAGCGACACATGGCGGAAGGTCACAACAAGCCCGCGTACGTGCCGCCGTCGACCTGGATCGACGTGCCGGTGACGTAGTTCGCCGCCTGCGAGCACAAGAAGGCGGCCACACGCCCGAAGTCGGCGGGGTCACCGAGCGTGCCCGCCGGCACCGATGCCGCGAGCGCGTCGACGCCGTTGCCGGCATGGAGGTCGCGGAGCCGGTCGGTGGCGTGCAGACCCGGGCAGAGGTTGTTCACCGTCACGCCGTCGTGCGCCACCTCCCGGGCGGTGATCTTGAGGAACGACGTGAGCGCCGCCCGCGCCACGCTCGACGCGATCAGGCCGCCGACTGGCTGCTTGGCGCCGATCGACGTGATGGCGAGCACTCGCCCCCAACCGTTCGCCTGCATGCCCGGGATCGCGGCCCGGCACATCGCGATCGACGCCAGGCAGTTGAGCTCCAGCGCGTGGCGGTACGCGGCCAGATCGGTCGACGCGAAGTCGCCACCGGGTGGCCCACCCGCGTTCGCCACGAGAATGTCGCAGCCGCCGAGGCCGTCGCGGGCGTCGCGCACGAATCGCTCGGCCGAGTCGGTGAGGGCGAGGTCGCACGTGAACGCGAGCGTGCCGCCGCCGAGGCGCGCCGCGGCCTCGCGTCGCGCGCCCGGCATCCCGGCCGCAGATCGCCACACGCACGCCTTCGTCGACGAGCGCGGCCGCGACGCCGAAGCCCAGCCCGGCCGTGCCGGCCGCCACAATCGCGCGCTTGCCCCGGATCGCCAAGTCCATGCCGGCACGAACCTACCCAGTCAGTGGATCTCGCCCGACGTCGCGCTCAAGGGCGTGCCCGCCCGGCCCGTGCGCAGGGCGATGATCTCGGCACAGATCGACACCGCGGTCTCCTCGGGCGTGCGGGCGCCCAGGTCGAGCCCGATCGGTGACCGCAGCCGGGCCAGGTCCGCGTCGGTGACGCCGGCCTCCCGCAGCCGTTCGACGCGCTGGTCGTGCGTGCGCCGGCTCCCCATGGCACCGAGGTAGCCGACCTTCGTGCGCACCGCGGCGGTGATCGCGGGCACGTCGAACTTGGTGTCGTGGGTGAGCACGCACACGGCGTCACGCGGTCCGAGCTCGTCGCCGATCGTCGCGAGGAGGCGGTCGGGCCAGTCGTTCACGACGCGGTCAGCCATCGGGAAACGCTGCTGGGTGGCGAACACCGCGCGCGCGTCACAGACAGTTACGTGATAACCGAGCAGCTTCGCGGCACGGGCCAGCGCGGCCGTGAAGTCGACCGCACCGAAGATCACCATCTGCGGAGGCGGCGCGAACGACTCGATGAACACGGACACCACCCGCTCCCGGGCCTCGCCGCGCGCGCCGTAATGGCGCGTGCTCGTGATGCCGGCGGCGAGCTCGCCGAGCGCGTCGCGTGCGACCACACGGTCGAGGTCGCGGCGGCCGAGGGAACCGACCGCTTCGCGGTCGGGCGCGACCACCATCGTGGCCGCGATACCCGGGCCCTCGATCACGGTGGCGAGCGCGACCGGTTGCCCGCTCTGCAACAGCTCGTGAAGCGTGTCGTAGGCGTCGCCCATGGGCCCTGTTACCAGTCGAGCTCGGCGACGAAGAGGTGGATCGTGCCGCCGCAGGTGAGCCCGACGGCGAACGCGTCGTCGTCGGAGTAGCCGAAGCTGATCACGCCGGGCGCACGGGTGCCCTCGAGGATCTCGGTGGCCGCGCCGGCGACTGCTCCCTCCACGCAGCCGCCCGACACCGAACCCGCGACCTCGCCGGCGTCGTTGACCGCCATCGCGGCACCTGCTCCGCGCGGGCTCGATCCTTCCGTGCCCACGACCCGCGCGACCGCGACGCGCCGGCCCGCGGCCCGCCACCGGTCGATGTCGCCGAGGATCTCCTTCATGCGCGCGCCACCGCCGCCGCCACACCGTCCAACGCCGCCAGCGAGTGCCCCTCGACGAAGTCGTCGACGTACGGCAGCGCCGCGGCCATGCCCTGCGCGAGCGGCGCGTAGCCCTCGCTCGCCTTCAGCGGATTGACCCACACGATACGGTGCGCGACCCGGGCGAGGCGCGCCATCTGCTCGCCGAGCAGCTCGGGACCGCCGCGGTCCCAGCCGTCCGAGAGGATCACGACGATCGCGCCGTGTGCCATGCCGCGGATGCCCCACGTGTCGTTGAACGTGCGCAGCGCGGGGCCGAGGCGGGTGCCGCCCGACCAGTCGGCAACGCGCCGCGCCGCCGCGGCGATCGCGGCGTCGGGGTCGCGTGCCGCGAGCTCCTTGGTGATGCGCGTGAGCCGCGTGCCGAGGGCGAACGCTTCGACGCCCGACCGGGCCGTGACCGCTGAGTGCAAGAAGCGCACGAAGGCGCGGGCGTAGGGCTCCATCGACCCCGAGACGTCGAGCAGCAGGACGACACGCCGGGGCCGGGTGGTGGGGGCGCGGTAGCGCAGGCGCAGCGGCTCGCCGCCGGTGCGCAAGGCGTCGCGCACGGTGCGGCGCACGTCGGGCCGGGCCTGGCGGGGC
Organism: uncultured Actinomycetes bacterium; assembly: GCA_963716525.1. Classification (GTDB taxonomy): domain Bacteria; phylum Actinomycetota; class Acidimicrobiia; order IMCC26256; family PALSA-610; genus JBBREP01. The sequence continues at coordinate 3,391,679 of OY970315.1, read as the reverse complement.
CGCCGCGCCGGCCGCAGCCGCCGCGAGCGACGCCGGGCGGCGACAAGCTCGAGGTCGCGCAGCAGACGGTCCGCCTGCTCGTGCTCGGGTTGCGTGTACGTGGCGAAGTCACGGTGGCGCAGCACCTCACGATCGCTCCACCGCACCGTGAGCACCTCCACGTCCTCACGAGAGCCGTCGTCGTCTTCGTCTCCGTCGGGCGGTGTGCCGTCGTCGAAGGCCAGCGCGAACGAGCGCAGCACCTCGGAAAGCGCGACCGGCGCGTCGAGGCCGGCGCGCCCGTCCCAGAAGCACGCGAACGCCGCGTCGTAGGCCGCGGCCAGCTCGGGCCGGTGCACGAGCGTCGCCCGGCCGGCCCAGTACACCTGCTCACGATCGGCGGTGTCCACGAGCGCGAACGCGCCGGCCAGCGTGATCGTGGCGCCTACCGGAACCGCGATGCCCTGGCGGCGCGCGAGGTACGCGAGCACCATGGACGCCAGCGTCGGGTTCACGGACGCGCGCGAGCGCGCGTCGCGCACGAGGCGGTCGATGCCGTGCTCCGCGAGGCGCGCCTGGTCTTCGCGGTACTTCAGCACGGTGCCGATCGTGTGCGCCGCGGCGTGCTCGTCGATGCGACCCGCACCGAGCGCGGCGAGGGCCGTGGCCCAGTCGATCGTCTCGGCCACACCGGGCGCCTTGTAGAGATCGAGGCCGCGTAGGTCGGCGACGGCGCGGGCGACGTCGTGCGCGAGATCCTCCGGTACGTCGGGGGCGCGCAGGCGCACGATCGCCAGCTCGCGCTCGAGGTCGGGGTGCTCGATCCAGTGATACAGGCAGCGCCGCTTCAACGTGTCGTGCACGTCCCGCGTGCGGTTCGACGTGAGGACGGCGATCGGCGGCACGGTGGCGCGGATCGTGCCGATCTCGGGCACCGTCACCGCCGACTCGGACAGCACCTCGAGCAGCAGTGCCTCGAACTCGTCGTCGGCGCGGTCGATCTCGTCGACGAGCAGCACCGGCGGCACGTCCCCGCCGTGGTCGACGGCCGCGAGCAGTGGCCGGCGCACGAGGAACCGCTCGTCGTACAGCTCGTCCTCGTGGACCTCGGCATGGCCGGCCTCGAGCGCACGCAGGTGTAACAGTTGCCGGGCGTAGTCCCACTCGTAGACCGCCTGCGCGGCGTCGATCCCCTCGTAGCACTGGAGCCGGATGAGCGGGCTGGCGAGCCACACCGCCAGCACCTTCGCGACCTCGGTCTTGCCCACGCCGGCTTCGCCCTCGAGCAGCAGCGGGCGGCGCATGCGCAGCGCGAGGAAGATCGCGGTGGCGAGGCCGCGGTCGGCCAGATAGTGGTGTGCCGCGAGGCCGCGGACGACGGCATCGACGTCGTCCGGCGCATTCCACGACATCACTCCACGCTACCGTGCGCGCGTGGACGACCTGACGGCGTCGGAGTGGTCGCTGCTGCACGAGTTGCGCCTCCGCGGCCTGCTCGACGAGCGCGCCTTGGGGGCGCACACGCGCCTCGTGACACTCGAGCTCGTGCGCAGCCGCAGCGGCCGTCTCGTGCTCACCGACGCCGGCCGCACGGTGCACGCGCGCTGGGCGCTCGTGGCGCACGACGATCCCGGCTACCCGACGCTCGTGCGTTTCCACGGCGCGTTCGGGGCACTCAACCGTGAGCTGCTCTCGGTCTGTTCGGCATGGCAGGTGATGCCCTCGGGCGCACCGAACGACCATCGCGATGCGCGCTACGACTGGGACGTGACGACCCGTCTCGAACGGCTGCACGAGCGCACCGTGCCGGCCGTGCGCCGCATCGGCCGCCACGTGGAACGCTTCGCCGGGCACGAGCGCCGCCTGCGCTTCGCCCTGCGCCAGGTGATCGACGAAGGTGCAGCCGACTGGTTCACGTCGCCACGGCTCGACTCGTACCACACGGTCTGGAACCAGCTCCACGAGGACGTGCTGCTCGCGCTCGGCCGGGCGCGCGCCGACGAGCCCCAGCCCTGAACGCCCCAGCCCTGAACGCCACAGCCCTGAACGCCACGCCGCCGCTACATTCCCGCTTCCTTGGACAGCCTCTCGATCTCCGAGGCGCGGCGGATCGCGCTCGCGGCACACGGCTTCGCGCGCCCGCGTCCCGTGGCCGCGAATCGTGGCCACGTGCGGCGGGCCGTCGCCGATCTGAAGGTGGTCCAGATCGATTCGGTGAACGTGCTCGCCCGCGCCCACGAGATGCCGCTGTGGGCCCGTCTCGGTCCCTACCCGCGGGGCGTGCTCGACGAGATGGTGCGGCGCGGCGAGCTGTTCGAGTATTGGGCGCACATGGCGTCGTACGTGCCCGTCACCGACTGGCCGCTCTTCCAGTGGCGGATGGCGCACCCGCGCACCGGTCACGGGCGCAGCTACATGCTCGAGCTCGAGGAGCGCCGGCCGGGTTTCGTCGACGAGGTGTACGAGGCAGCCAAGGCGCGCGGCGCGGTCACCGCGAGCGACTGGGAGCGTGAGCGTCCCGCCCAGCCCTGGTGGGACTGGAGCGACGCCAAGTTCGTGCTCGAGCAGCTCTTCGTGGCGGGCAAGCTGACGGCCCGCCGGCGGGCCAACTTCGAGCGTGAATACGTGCTCCCCGAGCAGGTGATCCCGGCCGACATCCTCGCCCAGCCACCGGTTCCGGAGCTCGCAGCGCGCACGATCCTCCTCGAACGCAGCGCGCGGGCGCTCGGCGTCGCCACCGCGAGCGACCTCTGCTACTACTTCAACCTCCGGCCCACCGAGTCGCGCGCCGCGTTCGCGCGCGCTGGTCGACGACGGCGTGCTGGTGCCGGTCGAGGTCGAGGGCTGGCGACCGCTCGCGTACCGGCACCGTGACGCCCGCCTCCCGCGGCGCATCGCGGCCGCGTCGTTGCTCTCACCGTTCGATCCCGTCGTGTGGGAACGCCAGCGCAACGAACGGCTCTACGACTTCCGCTACCGGATCGAGATCTATACGCCGGCCGCGAAACGGGTGCACGGCTACTACGTGTTGCCGTTCCTTCTCGGTGACCGCATCGCCGCACGCGTCGACCTCAAGGCGGACCGTCCGGCCGGCGTGCTGCGGGTGCCCGGCGCGTTCACCGAGGCGCACGCCGACGCGGCCGATGTGGCCGAAGCGCTCGCGCTCGAGCTGCGCGCCCTCGCGGCGTGGCTCGAGCTCGACGGCATCGACGTCGCGCGGCGCGGCGACCTCGCCACGCCGCTGCGCCGGGCACTCCAGCACTGAACGCGCGCATGACGGCATGACCCGCGCGTCCGGCACCGCTCACACGGTGCGGCCCGCGAAGGCGAGGATGCGGTCCGCCGCAGTCTGTTCGCCGCGCCCGCTCGGACGGATCACCGCTCGACCACCGGCGCTCGACCACCGGCACGCGGCGCGAAACCGGCGCCGGCGGCCGGTACCGTGGGCCGTCGTGCGATTCGAGCGACGCGCCGTGCCCGGAAGCACGCAATGGTCTGCAGCCCGCCGCGCGCGCGCCGGTGCCCTCGGCGTCGCCGGGGTGCTCGTGCTCGGCGTGGTCGCCTCGTGTTCCAGCGACCGGGTCCACGTCGCGGCCACGACGACACGTCCCGCGGCCACGTCCACGAGCACCACCGTGACGCCCCCCACCACCACGCCCACGGGCATGCCGGCCGACACCCACGACATCGTCACGCCGTTCTTCGGCTTCAACCTCGAGGACGTCATCGTCGGCCGCAACGCCGCGACGTGGCGAGATCCCGCGTTCCTAGCCCGCCTCGCCCAGCTGTCCCCCGGCGTGCTGCGCATCGGGGGCACGAGCTCGATGTGGATCGACTGGCGCACCGGGCAGTTCATCGACCGTCCCGACCTGCCACAGTCGTTCCGCAACAACATGGCGACGCGCCAGGGCCTCACGCTGGCCGACGAGGCCAACGTGATGCGGACGACCGGCGCCACGCCGGTCTTCGATCTCGACGTGGTCACGTCCACGCTCGACGACCAGATCGCGATGCTGCACGAAGCCGCATCCCTCGGCATGCCGGTGCGCTACCTGGAGCTCGGCAACGAGCTGTACGACCCGTCGTTCGCCACCTACACGCAGCAGTTCCCCACCGGCGCCGAGTACGCCGTGGCGATGAACACCTGGATTGCGAGGCTGCATCAAGAGTTCCCCGACGTGCGCGTGGCCGTCGTGGCGTGGGACGACTCGAACCCGGCGACGCCGCGCCTTCCGGTCCGCGTCCGGGGCTGGAACAAGCGCATGCTCGCCTCCGTCCACGGTGAGGACGCGGTGGTGTTCCATACCTACTGGAACCTGCCGCCCGGAGTGATCCCCGGCACGCCGGAGTCGGTGCAACCCGCGTTGCACGCCGGACCGGATCGCTGGAAGAACGTCGTACAGCGCGACCTCTCGCAACTGCCGGCCGGCGTCGAGGCGTGGTTCACCGAATGGAACATCAATGCGTCCCCGTACCAGGGCTACCGCGGTGACCTGCGCGAGAACTGGGCGCACGGTCTGTCGGTGGCGTGGTTCGCGCTCGCGTCGGCCGCCGACAATCGCGTCGCCTTCTCCGTGCATCACGACGTGCTCTCGGGCGGCGCGACCGCCGCGATCTACAACGGCGACCGCAACACGGTGCGCTTCGGCTTCTCCGCCGACGGGCAGGCGCTCGGACCGATCTTCGGGGCCTTCAAGAACGCCACCGCCGCGGGCGCGCTGCCGGTCGACGACCCCGAGAACGTGCTCGAGGTCGCCGTACGAGGCGACCGCATCCGCATCGTCGCGGTGAACCTCTCGAACCAACCGCGGGAGATCCGGCTGCCGGCCGGCATCCCGATGCCCGCACCCGTGCACACGGTGAGCACGGACGTCTCGACGGTGCTCAACGGTGCCGGCACCGGCCCGAACGCGCCCAACATCAGCGACACGGCCACGCGCGCGCCGACCGTGACGCTCGTGCCGTACTCCGTGACGATCATCGGCTGACGCCCGGGGCCCGGCGCCCGTCAGTGCGTGTGGAACCGGTCGAAGAGCAGCGCCGTCGCGAACGCCAGCACCACCAGACGTACTGCGCCCACAGGCTCGCCCGACAGCCCGGAAACCCCCACGACCAGGGCACACGCGATCACCACGATGAGCACGAGATCGAGGCGCATCCGGGGCCTGCGCCCACGCAGGGCGAACATGGCGTCAGAGTACGGAAGCCACCACATCCGCACCAGGGAGCACCGCGAGATTTTGCGTGCTGTTCGCCCACGCGACCGATGTTTGGCCGTTCCGGGCCCCGGGAACATCCCGCGCAGGCCGGCCGGGCCGTGCGGCTTCCCCCACCAATCCGTACGGTCCGGCCGACGCCGTCTTTGTGGGGCCGTCTTTGTGGGGCCGTCTTTGTGGGGCCGTCTCCGTGGGGCCGTCTCCGTGGGGCCGTCTCCGTGGGGCCGTCTCCGTGGGGCCGTCTCCGTGGGGCCGTCTCCGTGGGGCCGTCTCCGTGGGGCCGTCTCCGTGGGGCTCTCCCGGACGGGATCTCGAGGACCGTCGGAGTTGTCCGGCCGTTGCTCGCATCGGGGCTCGGGCGCGCCGACAATGATGTCTCCCGCCCGTTCGGGGCCGGGTCGTACAGCGCACCCCCTGCGTCCGGCCCGGCCCGCGAATGGCGGAGCAACGTGGCTTCTCCTCTGGCCCGACCGTGATGGCAGCGCCCCCGCCCGCCCCGGGGGCGCTGTCTCGTGCGGGCCCGAAACCCCTCTGTCCACGCGTGGTCGCGTGCTCATCCGCCGTTCCCGCGCCGTTTGCAGGGAAGTCGCGACGTCGCAACATCCACGGGGGACACTCGCGACGACCGACGACGACAGGAGCGACACCATGACGATCGTCCTCGAACCGGCCACCTTCGTGCTCCAGCGACGCATCGGGCGGCCCTTCACCCACGTCGGGCACGCGATCGCGAACCCGGCGCTCTTCGGCGCGAGCAGCGTGCTCTGCGACGGCCCGACCGGCTCCCTCGTGCTCGACGGCCCGTTCCGCCGGATCGTGATCGACCAGCGCGGCGCCGTGGTCCACCGGTGCGAGGCTGAGCACGCCCCGCGGCCGGCGCATCGTCGCGGTCCAGGTGGAGATCGGCCCGTGGTCCGACCGCGATACCGAACTGCTCCTGCGGCCCGTGGCCCGGGCACCGCACCTGTGGTCGGGGCGGCGCCTGCGCCGCTACTTCGCCGCCGCCCACGGGGCCGCGGACGCGATCACGGACCTGCTCGTGCACGGGCTCGACGCCTTGCCCGACGCCGTCGTTGCGGCCCCGGGTACCCGAGCTGACGGAATCGGGGCTTCCGTCTGATTCGCACTGTTCAGGTGGGTGACCACCGTTGTTCAGGTGGACGCCAGCAGCCGGTTGTGACGGTTGTGCACGATGACGGCGCGGACGGAGGGAAAGCAGATGCCGAGATGGAGCTCCACGGACACGACAGCCTCACCACGTCCCTGACTGCCCGCTGCACCCCACCTACAACACAAGCAACACAAGCAACACGCGCAACAAGAACAACAAAAACAACAAGGAGCTCAGCAGCAACGGCACCACTCAGAAAGCGCTCCAGCCGTCAGTATCCACGTTAGAGCGCAATTCCCTCGGTAGCGTCCTGCCCCGAACCACTGCCGGTCCGGCTCGGAGGATGTCCGTGGGAGCGATGTCTGCGCGCACGCCAGGGTGGGCGCGGTGAGCGTGCCGACGCTCGCGCCACCGCGGGGCGCGCCCGCGCCCGACGACGTCCTGTGGGTCGACGACCCCCTCGCGCCACCGCTCGCCGACCCCGAAACCCAACCCGGCGCCCAGCCCGGCGACGACATCGCCGTCCTCCCGGATGCGCCCCGCCGGCGCTTGGGCCCGCGCCTCCGCCCGCATCTGCGCCCGCGCCTCCACCCTCGGCGGGCCCGCCGCCGCGGGCGCGTCCGCAAGCAACGCCGCTGGACGCTGGTGCTCGGCGGCACCGTCGTCGCCGCGGCGCTGCGGGTGTGGGCGATCGGGTTCGGGCTGCCGTACATGCTGCACCCCGACGAGCCCACGAACTTCTACTTCTCGCGGGCAATGGCCGTCCACGGCACGATGAACCCCCGGTTCTTCAACTACCCGTCCTTGATGCCCTACGCCGTCGCCGGATGGCTCAAGGTCGCGGGCGCGTTCGGCATGGTCGCCAAGGTCGCGCCGCTGCAGGTGCTCGATCCGTCGATCGTGAGTGGGGACGGCATCGCGCGCACCACGCAGCCGGTGCTGTTCGTCGGCGCGCGCGGCATCTCGGTCGCGCTGGGCGTGGTCTTGTGCCTCGCGGTGGCCCGCGCCACCTGGAACACGGTGGCCCAGCGGCGCGCGATGGCGCTCGCGTTGCTCGTGGTCGGGGTCGCGCCGCTCGCGGTCCGCTACTCCCGGTTCATCGCGCCGGACATCTACGCCGCGTGCTTCTACATGCTCGCCGTCGCCACCGCGCTGAAGCTCCTGCAGAAGCAGACGCGGTGGGTCTACGTCGTCGGCGGCCTCATGGTCGGCTTCGCCGCGGGCTCGAAGTACACGGGGGCAGCCGCGCTCGTACCGTTGCTCGTCGCGCACGTGGCAGCCGACTGGCGCACCGTGCTGCGCCGTCACCGCTACCTCTACTCCATCGTCGCCGCGGTCGGCGCGTTCCTGCTCACCACGCCGTACGTGCTGCTCGAGCCGGGCCGGGTGTGGAAGGCGATGCAGTTCGAGCAGCACCACTACGCCACCGACCACCCCGGCTACGACGGCCAGTCGATGCGCTTCTACCTCGACAGCCTCGGCCGCGGCTACGGCTGGATCACGCTCGGACTCGCGGCGATCGGCCTGTTGATGCTGCTGCGCTGGCGGCCGCGGGCCGGACTCGTGCTGCTCACCGCCATCGTCCCCTACTTCCTGTACATGGGCACGCAGATGGTTCACTTCGAGCGCAACATCGTGATGATCGTCGGCCCGCTCGCAGTGCTGGCCGGCGTCGGCGCCGACGGGCTGCTCGCCGCGGCCACCGACGACCGGTCGGCCCGGCGCGTCGCGGTGTTCCTCGTCACCGGCGCCATCCTCCTGCCATTGTCGATCACGAGCCGTGAGGCCGCGGCGCTCGGCAAGGACCCGCGTATCCCCGTGTCCGACTACATCTCCAAGACGCTGCCGGCCGGCGCCACCGTCGTCGTCGAGCCCTACGGCCCGTGGGTCGACCCGGCCAAGTACCACGTGCGCATGACCGGGTCGATCGCGCTGCACTCGGCGGTCACGTACCGCCACGACCACGTCGACTACCTCATCGCGGACTCGCAGACGTACAACCGCCTCGACGACCCGAAGCGCTTCGCCCACTACGCGGCCGTGTACCACGACCTCTTCGGCGAGCTCTGCGAGGTGCGCCGCTTCGTGAACCAGGGCTACGTGTTCCGCATCCTCGCGACCGCGCCCGACGCCTGCTCGCTCTGATCCGAGCACCGGTAGCGGCCCGGCGTCGACAGGTTCAGCCGGCGAGCATCGACCGGAGCAACCCGTCGAGCGCCACGGTGGCGATCTCGATCCGCTGGTCGCCGACCCCGTACGGCAGGACGACGGTGCCGTTGTGCACGAACGCTCCGCACGAATAGACGACGTTCGGCACGTACGCGTCACGACGTTGGCCACCGGGGCCGATGATCGGGCCCGCTGATCGCGCGAGCACCCGCTGCGGCTCGTCGAGGGCGAGGAGCATCGCGCCGAGCGTGTAGGTCCGCATGGGCCCCACGGCGTGCGTGAACACGAGCCAGCCGGCATCGGTCTCGATCGGTGAGCCGCAGTTGCCGACCTGCACGACTTCCCAGGACCGCCCGGCCGCCTGGATCGGCTCTGCGTCGGGCCACGAGTGAATGTCGTCCGAGAACGCGATGGCGTTGGATTCGCGATCGGCTCGCGACAGGGCGGCATAGCGGCCGTCGATCAACCGGGGAAACAGGGCCAGGCCCTTTCCCGAAGCCGCGGCACCGGCCATCGGCGTCGACGTGAACGACACGAAGTCGGTCGTCTCGAGAAGTTGCTGCGACACGTTGGTGCCGTCGAACGCCGTGTACGTGGCGTAGTAGCGGCACGCTCCCGACTCGTCGAGAAAGCGGACGAAGCGAGCATCCTCCATGCCTTGACGCTCCACATGAACGTGGGGCCACAGCACACGGTCCGCGAGCTCGACCGAAGCCGCAAACCGGACGCGATACGACGACTGCGCGTTGCCGTGCGTGCCCGGCGACAAGCTCCCCACTCGAGGCGAACCGCCGCCGGCGTCGATGCTGACGACCCCGTCGGCGGTGACGGTTCCCGAGCGGAAGCCGATCGACGACTGGTGGCCCTCGCCGATGCACCGCAAGCTGAGGATGAACCGGGCGGCGTCGCCATCGGGCTGGTCGGGGTGGAGGACGGCCGACGGATTACACAGTGCGGCACCTTCGAGCGCGTACTCCTGCGTGAACGCGGCCCCGAGCACCAGGCGCCGGGCTCGGGACAGTTCGATGTCGTCGGCCAGGCCCGATGTCACGAGATCGGCGTGGTGTTCGAGGGTGGTGTGCAGCTCGTCGAGAGGCCGATGCGCGAATTGGCGATCGATTGCGGCGAGCGCGTCCTCGACGGCGTCGTCGTCCAAGGCGAGTACCCGCTCGATCACCGGTGCGGCACGCGAGGCACCGGCACCGACGTTCTCGCAGCCGGGCACGAAGAAGCGGGTGAGGACCCGAGTGCGGTCGGGCTCGAGGCAGATGCCGGTCGCCGATACACCCGCGGCGCGACCGCCGGCTTCGATCACGCCGACGCCGCGTATGCCAACGAGCGTTGCAGTGTCGAGATCAGCGCCAGCGTCGATTCCGCACCTTGGTTGGCGTTGACACCGAACTCCTCGAGCCCGTCGTACCCGCCGCCCGACGACGGGTCGTACATGCGCATCCCTGCGTCGTTGTGCCCGCAGAACCACTGTGTCGCAAGCTCGATCCCGCGAGTCCAGCCTGCGTCAGATGACACCGCGAGCGCCCGTGCGCAGGCGTCGGCCATCGCCGCGGCTTCGATCGGCTGCTGGTCGAATCGCGGACCGGCCTCGTCCGGACCTCGACCCCCTGCTGGCGTGAGCGAGAGGTGCCCATCGCGGGTCTCGACATCGAGCAGCCACGCGAGCATCGTCAACCCACGTTCGACGTCGACGGCGCGCTCGAGCGCGGCACCCGCCGCGATCACTGCCTCGGCAAGCGACGCGTTCGCGTCACGCGAGACGCTCCTCGGGCCAGCACCAGGTGTCACTGACGTGTGTGCTCCCGATTGTCGTGAGCGCGTCGGCGAGCAGGCTCCGCGCTTCGGTGTGAGCGGGGTCGTGCGCGACAACGTCAGCTGCCCCGAGCGCGGCGAAGGCCATCGAGCGCGGCCACGGGGACCGTTGGACGACGGCCTTGTCGAACCCGTTCCGCGCGATCCGCCGGATCATCGGCTCGACATGGCTCGATGCCGTCACACCCAATGCCCAGACACTGCGCCCCCAGCAGTCGTCGGTCGAGGCCCGGTCCGTCCAGGACCGACCGATGTCCATACGGTTCCGGCTGCAGCCGTCGAGTTGCTGGGCGTCGAGCACGAAACGCAGCGCGACTCGGTTCAGCCGCCGCACGAGCAGCGATTCGTCCGATTCGCGCGAGGTCACGAGCAGCATCCGGGCGTTGTCGTCGGTGCAGTAACCGCATTCGACGCGTCGCTCGGTCCCCTCCGCATGCTCGAACAGACCTGTGGCGTCACTCATGTGCTCGAGGTGCTCGAAGCTGATGTCCGGCGGCGCGTGCATCACCGTCCTCCTCGGATCGGACTCAGCTCGTCACAGAGCGCCGCGTAGCGACCGGCGACCGTCGACCAGCTCAGCGACGGCGCGATACGCCGCGCCTCGGCCGCCGTCTCCGACCAGGCCTGCTGGTCGGTGACGAGGAGCCGGATCGCGTCGGCCAATGCGACCGGGTCGTCGTGGGGCACGACGATCCCGGCGCCGGTGCTGAGGAGCTCGACCGCGTGGGGAAAGGCGGTCGCGACCACGGGCCGGCCAGCGGCGATCGCGTCGACGAGCACGCCCGACGTCACCTGATCTCGCGAGTCGTACGGCAACACGACGACGGCCGCACCGGCGATCATGCGCGTCAGCCGAGCAACATCTCGGTACGCGTCGTCGAACCGGACCCATCGGGAGACGCCGCCCGCGAACGCTCGCTGGAGCATCGCATTCCGGTACGCGTCGCCGTCTCGTGCGAACACCTTCGGATGCGTGATGCCGGCGACGGTGTATCGCGGCCGCAGGTTCTGGTGACCCAAGATCGTCAGCGCGTCGATCGCGTGTTCGATGCCCTTCCCCGGCCCGAGCAGGCCCCACGTGAGGAGCCGCGCGTCTGCGGGTTCGCGCCGGGCGCCGTCCAGCCCGACGGTCGCCGCCCCGTGTGGGATGGTCGCGATGCTGACCGGATCCACCGCGTAGTTCTCGATCAGTCGATCGTCCGCGGCCGACGTCATCACGACTGCACGCGTCGCGAGCGCGACGACTGCTTCGAGCACGAAACGCTGGTGCGGCGTCGGTTGCGCCGGCACCGTGTGCAAGACGACGATCGTCGGAACCCGACGCAACGCGAGCGCGTCGAGCACGGCCAGCACCTCGTCGCCGTCGGGGCCGCCGTAGATCCCGTATTCGTGTTGCACGATCACGACATCGCATCGCGAAAAGGTGTCAGCCGTCTCGTGAATCGATGCCGACACACCGATCGCGTGCTCGGCGGCGACCGAACCAGCTTGATGCTCGGCGGCGACCGAACCAGCTTGATGCTCGGCGGCGACCGAACCAGCTTGATGCTCGGCGTCATGCGGGTCGACCACGCGCACGACGTCCACCGCGTGACCCGACCGCCGCAGCTCCCGCTCCAGCGCCGCGGTGAACGTTGCGAGCCCACAGAGATCGGGTGCATAGGTGCTCAAGAAGCCGATGCGAGAACCCGACCGAGACGGTCGCTCGAGCGGTGCCTCGAGCGACGACTCGAGCGGTGACGCGAGCGGTGAAGGCGAGATCAGCATGCGACTCCTCGACAAGCAGGTCGAGACGTCGGGCCTACAGGGGCGACAGCGCTACTGGCCGTCCTGCCAAAACGAGGCGACTCTTCCCAGGAAGAAACCCAAGGCTACCGCGCCGGATGGCGCGCCAACGCCTCACGTGACGCCGGCGGCGGGCGCGAAGAACGTCCGAGGCGCGAGAGTGCCTGTATGAGCACGTTCGACGGCAACCGGCGGCAGCTGACTCCGAAAGGCGGCTCATGAGCACGACGGATATGCGTGTCGCCGTTGTCACCGGCGGCTCCCAGGGCATCGGTGCCGCAACCGTCGCTGCGTACCGTCAGCGCGGCTGGGCCGTCGTTGCCAACTCCCGGCGCATCCGGCCTTCCGACGACGGCTACGTATTGGCCGTCGATGGGGACCTCGTCGAACCCGAGACCAGTGATCGAATCGTCGGCCAGGCACTCGAACGATTCGGGCGCGTCGACACGCTCGTCAACAACGCCGGAGTCTTCATCGCCAAACCATTCACCGACTACACGGCTGACGACTATGCGCACGTGGTCGGGGTCAATCTCACGGGCTTCTTCACGCTCACGCAGCGCGTGATCGTCGCGATGCTGCAACGCAGCGGCGGCCACATCGTCAACATCACGACAACACTCGTCGACTCTGCGAGGTCCGACGTGCCATCGGTGTTGACGTCGCTGACCAAGGGTGGTGTCGCGTCGGCAACCAGGTCGCTGGCGATCGAGTATGCCACTCGCGGGATCAGGGTGAACGCGATCTCGCCCGGTGTCATCCAGACCCCGGTGCACGCGCCCGAGACCTACGACGACCTCGCCGGGAGCCAGCCGCTCGGGCATGTCGGACAGGTCGGTGACGTGGTCGCAGGCATTATGTTCCTGGAGTCGTCACCGTTCGTCACCGGTGAGGTCCTGCACATCGACGGCGGACAGATCGCCGGTCACTGAACCGAAGAGGTTCCGCCGATGTCGCAACGCGTCGCGAGGCTCGTCTCGGTCAACGTCGGGATGCCGCGGGAGATCACCTGGCAAGGCAGGACCGTCTTCACGGGCATCTACAAGGATCCGGTCACGGGTCCGCGTAAGGTCCGGCGCCTCAACGTCGACGGTGACGGCCAGGGCGACCTCAACGGTCACGGCGGAGAGCACCGCGCCGTGTACGTGTATCAGCTCGACTCCTACCGATACTGGCAGGAGACGATGCATCGTGACGACTTCGCGTACGGCCAGTTCGGCGAGAACTTCACCGTCGAGGGCCTGGGCGACGACGAGGCGTGTATCGGCGATCGCTTCCGCATCGGCACGGCGCTGTTCGAGGTCACCCAGCCAGCGCGTCACCTGCTACCGGGTCGGCATCCGAATGCACGAGCCGCGCATGCCCGCGCTCCTCGTGCAGCACGGTCGCCCCGGCTTCTACCTGCGGGTGCTCCGCGAGGGCGAGGTACGTGCCGGCGACGATGTGGTGAAGATCGCTCCCGGTCCGGAAGCGATGACGGTCGCCGACGTCAACGCCCTGCTCTACCTAGGTGGCCATCACGACGCCGGCAAACTCCGCCGCGCGCTGCGCATACCCGCGCTGAGTCCGGGCTGGCAGACGTCGCTGCAGGCGCTCCTCGGGGAGGAGCTCTCGGGTGCCCCCGCCGGCGGCAACGCCGGGCTCACCGCCAGTACCTCACCGCCGGCGTGGCGCGGCTTTCGTACGCTCCGAGTGACCGCGAAGCGATTCGAAACCAGCGACGTCGTGTCGCTGCAACTCGAGTCCGACGACGGCCGGCCCCTCGCCCGCGCGCGACCGGGCCAATTCATCACGCTCAAGCTCATGCCGGCGCAGGGATCGCCGCCACTCGTGCGGAGCTACTCACTGTCCGGATCGCCGGCTGCGTCCGACTACCGCATCAGCGTCAAGGTCGAGCCGCACGGTGCGGCCGGCCACCACCTCCGCTCCGGCGTCCAGGTCGGTGACCGCCTCGACGTCGGAGCCCCGCGCGGATCGTTCACCCTCGACGACGGCGCGAGCCCGGTCGTGCTGGTCAGCGCCGGAGTCGGTGTCACGCCGATGCTGGCGATGTTGCACGCGCTCCACGACCGGCAGGCGACCCGCGAGATCTGGTGGATGCACGGCGCTCGCAACCGGGCGGAGCACGCCTTCGCGACCGAGACACAATCGCTGCTCGACGACCTCGCGCACGTGCACCGTCGCATCTGGTACAGCCGGCCCGCGCCGACGGACCACGCGGGTACGAACTACGACGAGGTCGGACGCATCACACCGGAGGCGCTCGAAGGCGCGGGGGTGCCGCTCGACGGGTCGTTCTACTTGTGCGGGCCGCCCACGTTCATGGACGCCCTCCGGGACGGTCTCGCCGCGCTCGGGGTTCCCGGGGCGCGTGTGCACACCGAGGTCTTCGGTGCACAGGATGCAATCACGCCGGGAGTGATCACGCGCCCGGCGCGGCCGCCCCATCAACCAGACGGCGCACCCGCTTCCGGATCGCTGCTCTCCTTCGCCAGGACCGGGCTGCATGTTCACTGGGACGCGAAGTTCGCAAGCATTCTCGAGCTCGCCGAGGCCTGCGACGTTCCCGTGCGATGGTCGTGTCGCTCCGGCGTATGCCACACCTGCGAGAGTGGTCTCCTCGACGGAACCGTGGGCTACTGGCCCGAGCCGCTCGACGCGCCCGCCGACGGCAATGTCCTCATTTGCTGCTCTCGACCCACCAGCGATCTCGTCATCGACCTGTGATCACCCAGCTGCACCTTTCGAGTGTCGCTTGCCGCGGTTGGCACTGCGCTTCCGCTGCTCCGCAACCGCGGCCGGAATTCGCCTCTACATCAAGCCGCACCTCGGCAGGAGGAGACTCGCGCTTCATAACGTCGTGACGTTGCAATCTGAGCGCGGAGGTTCGGTCGTGACGCTGTCTGGATGCCTGATCGCCGAGAGCCTGCGGGTCGGCAGCGTGCTCGAGGATGTTCGTTTGACGGTGACGAAGGTGTCGCGCGCAGATGTGGGCGACGTCGACGCGGGTCAGCCGCGAGTGTGGACGTTCATCGACTTCGTGGCCGACGATGAAGAGCTTCTACGACTCAGCGCCGGTCTCGAACGCTCGTTGGACTCAGCCGCCGGCTGGTACTGCGACTTCCGGACCGACGAGGAGACGTTCGTCGTGTTCGCGGGCCGCACGTTCCGATATCCGCGTCGCGACCAGGCAGGTCGGGCCGCCGCGGCCGACCATGCGCGGTCAGTCGGTGTACCGGACGCTCAGATCGACTGGCCGGAGTAGCGCCGAACTGATGCCCCTCTGGGTGAAGCGCCCCGGGTTTCGTGGAGGCTCCAGAGCTCCAGAGCTCCAGAGCTCGAGAGGCTGGAGTTATGGCTACGAGACGCAAGGGGTCGCGCGAACGACATGTCGTTCGCGGGCATGTACGCTCTCGCAACTTGCTGGCGAAAGGTCGCTATGTTTCGGGTTGCAACGGTACTGGTGTGCGCGTTCGCCGTTGCGAGCTGCAGCTCGTCGGGGAACAAGTCCGGCACGCCGAATTCGACAAGCCCCGTGACCAGCAGTGTCGCGGCATGGTCACGCGACAAGCTGGTCACGGAGTTCCAGAGCGTGGTCACCGAAGACAACGATCTTCGGGACTGCGAAGGCCAACAGTCCCGCTCGATGTGTGCGCGCCTCAACAGCGTCGAGATCTCCCAACTGAGAACCCATTCCCAGACGATCGTGATGCAACTCGACGACCTCGACCAGAAGGTCGCCAACAATCGCTCGGAGACGCTGCAGAACCTCGAGACAGAGATGCGATCCGACGTGACGAAGCTCACCGCCTCGGTCGATTCCATCGCACCTGCATGCGGATCCTCGTACGACTCGTCGCCCTGCGCGACCGCCTTGGACGAGTTCCACACTCAGCTCGCCGCGACCCAGGGCACGATCGTCAGCTTGCGGTCGCAGATCGAGAACTCCGACTTCTGACCAGCGAGACAGCGGCCACTGCCGCGCGTACGAAAAGTCTGACCTGGGTTTTCCTTGTCGGGCTGCCGGGATTCGAACCCGGGACCTCTTGACCCCCAGTCAAGCGCGCTAACCAAACTGCGCCACAGCCCGCGATCGCGCGCCCGTCGGCGGCGAGCGGAGTTTGAGAGTCTACCGGCACCCCGTCCGGCTCCCCCGGAGCGCGACCGCGCTGCCGCGGCAGCGTGGCCGCGCGCAAACGCTGTCGCAGCCTCCTGCGATGATCCTGCGGGGAACGGGTCTTCACCTGGGAGGGCAGATGCTCGCCGTCGACACCCGATTCGAGAGGGTCACCACCGAACGGCTCGAAGCCGAGGTGCAGACGCTCGCCGGCGATCTCGCCGCGGCCACGTGCCGGTGGCTGCTCATGGTCGCTGAGCTCGACCGCCGCGACGCCTGGCGGTCGTGGGAGGTCGCCAGCATGGCGCACTGGCTGTCGTGCAAGTGCGGCGTGAGCCTCACCACGGGGCGTGACCACGTACGCGTCGCGCGGGGCCTCGAAGCGCTCCCGCTGGTGCGCGAGCGCTTCGCCCGAGGCCAGCTCTCGTACTCGAAGGCGCGGGCGCTGTGCCGGCTCGTCGCGCTGCCCGAGATGGAGGCCGACCTGGTCGAGATGGCCACCGTCGCCACCGCGGCCCAGCTCGACCGCATCGCCGCGGCCTACCAGCGAGCCCTGCGCTTCGCCGATCCGGAGCGGGATCGGCGCAATCACGAGCGGCGGCGCTGGTCGGTGATCATCGACGAAGACGGCATGGCCACGCTCACGGTCCGGCGCCGTCCGATGTGGTCGCGGAGATCAGGGCCGCGGTCGACGCGGCACTCGAGCAGGAGGTGCCCGACGATGCCGGCGAGGAGATCGACACCCGGCGAGTCGACGCGCTCGCCGCAGTGGCGCGGCACTACCTCCAACCCGACGAGACCTCGCCGGTTGCCACCACGCTCGTACTGCGCGAGCACGGCGAGCACAGCGAACACACCGATGCCGACGAACACGCCGACGACCACGCCGACGCCGATGTCACCGTGCCACCGACCACGTTGCACGGCCTTCCCATCAGCCGCTCGGCATACGAGCGGCTGCGCTGCGACGCAGCGGCCGCCGTCGAGCGTGCACTGGCCGACGGCAGCATCGAGCGCACACCGATCACCGACTCGATCCCTCGCCGCATCCGTCGCGCGGTGCGAGCGCCGCGACCTGAACACCTGCCGCTGGCCGGGATGCACGAACACCGCGCACCTGCACATCCACCACATCGTCTTCCGGTCACGGCGTAACGGGCACAACATCACAAACCTCGTGCTCCTGTGCCCGCATCACCATCGTGTCGTGCATCTCGGGCTCTGGACGCTCACCGGCGACGCGAACGGCCGGCTCGTCATCACCGGTCCCGAAGGGCGAGCGCTGATCGAAGGCGAGTGCGCATCGCATGCCCGATCGTGGCGGCACCTGGCCCGGGCGACCCACCGGTACGGCACCGCTATCAGCGAGCACACCATCGCGGGCGCCTACAACGAGCCGCTGCATCTCGAATGGACGGTCAGCGGCATCTGCGCCAACGAAGACTTCCACCGGCGGCGCCGAGCCTGACACCACATCCGACAGGCGCCTCAGCCGGGGGCGTCAGCCGGGCGCGTCAGACGTGCGCGACGAGCCAGTCGATGCCCTGGTAGGCGCGATAGCCGAGATAGATCACGGTGGCGATCAGCAGGAGCTTGAGATGCCACGGGACACGGATGTCCTCGTCGAGCTCCTCGCCCTGCTCCTTCGCCTTCTCGGCCTTGGCGTTCCTGCGGTAGTCGACGACCTGCTTGCAGAACGGGCACGTGCCGTCGTTCTGCATCGACGTCGGCGTGAGGTAGCGGGCACACGCCGGGCACCAGGGCATCGCACGAGTCAACCACCTCGATCCCAGCCAACTTCCACGCGCTGCCGCGGCAGCACGAGCGGGCCTCAGCCGCGAATCGTGGCCGCGACCTCGTTGGCGACCAGGTCGAGCGTGGCGTCGGTGGCCCGGTCGTGCAGGAAAAACGTGAACAGGCTCACCCCCTCGGCCATGTAGTGCTGCATGCGATCGACGACCGCGGCCGGTGTCCCGACGAAGCCGCCCTCGGCCACTCCCCAACCCGGCCCGGGGAAGCGGCGCGACGCCTGCTCGCGCGCCGCGTCGACCGCCCGGTCGTCCTCGCCGAGCACCACCACGGCTTCCAGCGCGATCCGGATCGTCGACGGGTCGCGCCCGACGGCATCACACGCGCGCGCAGCGCGTCGCGCTTGGCCGGGAACTCCCCGAGCGCGTATGTGGGCACGTTCCAGACGTCGGCGTGGCGGGCCACGAGCGGCAGCGTGAACCGCTCCCCGGCACCGCCGATGTGGAGGGGCGGGCGTGGTCGTTGTACCGGCGCCGGAAGGTTCGGCAGGTCGCGCACCTGGTAGTGGCGGCCCTCGTAGGTGGTGCGCGGCCCGGTGAACATCGCGGTGATCACCTCGAGCGCCTCGGCGAGCCGTTCGCTGCGCTCGGTGAAGCTCCCCCACGGCAGGCCCGCCTCCTGATGCTCGGGTTCGTAGCTCCCGCTGCCGATGCCGAGCTCGAGGCGACCGTCGGAGATCACGTCGAGCGTCGTGGCCATCTTGGCGAGCAGTGCGGGGTGGCGGAAGTTGTTGCACAGCACGAGGTGGCCCACCCGCAGGGTCGTCGTGTGGGCGAGGAGCGCGGTCGCGAGGGTCCAGCCCTCGAACGCGGGCTGGTCCGGGAGCATCGGCGCATAGAGATGGTCGTACATCCAGAGCGAGTGCAGGCCGAGCGCTTCGACCGTGCGGGCCTTGTGCAGCAGCTCGTCGTAGCCGAGCCGCACCTGCGGCACGATCACGCCGATGTCCACCCCGGGCGCCGCCCAGCCGGCCGGATGTGCCGCCATCGGCATCACCGTACAGAATCGCCGTATGGAGCAGGACTTCGCCGGCAAAGTCGTGATCGTCACCGGGGCGGCGGGAGGCATCGGCGCAGCGGCCGCCCGTGCGTTCGGGCGCCGGGGCGGCCAGGTGCTCGTCGCCGACCGCGCGCCGGTCGACGGCACGGTCGCGGCGATCGTGCACGAGGGAGGTACCGCGGCGCCGTGCGCGGTCGACATCAGCGACGTCGACTCGGTGGCCGGGATGGTGCAGCTCGCGCTCGACACGTACGGCCGCCTCGACGTGGCCTTCAACAACGCGGGGATCTCGCACCGGCTCGCGTCGCTGCACGAGGCCGACGTGGACGAGTGGCAGCGCGTGATCGCCATCAACCTCACCGGCACGTTCCTGTGCCTGCGGGCCGAGATCGCCGCGCTCGTCGCGCAGGGCTCCGGCGGCGCGATCTGTTGCACGTCGTCGGGCGCGGGCGTCGTCGCGGCACCGATGCAGGCCGCGTACACCGCCGCCAAGCACGGCGTGCTCGGGCTCGTGAAGGTGGCCGCGCAGGAGTATGCGCGCCAGTTGATACGCGTGAACGCGATCCTGCCCGGCCCCACCGACACGCCCATGTTGCGCGCCTCGATGCGCGACAACCCGTTCCTGGAACAGATCATCCCCCGCTCCACGCCCACGGGCACGCTCGCCACGCCCGAGAGCGTCGCGAACGCGGCCGTCTACCTGTGCTCCGACGCCGCGGCGGCGATCTCGGGCGCGAGCCTCATGGTGGACGGCGGCGCGGTCTGCCGGTGACGCCCGCCGGCGGGCGGGTCGCTCAAGTGCTGCGGCGGCGCACGCGCAGCTTGATCGGCGACGGACCGAGCGCGAAGCCTTCGCGGATCTTGCGTTCGAGGTAGCGGAGGTAGGTGGGCGGGAACTCGCCGTTGGCAAACAACGTGATCGTGGGCGGTTCCGCCGCGCCCTGCGTGGCGTAGAGCACGCGCGGGCGCCGGCCCCGCATGATGGGCGGCGGGTGCGCGGCCTGCGCGTCGCGCACCACCCGGTTGAGCTCGCCGGTGGGGATGCGCCGCTCGTACGCGGCCTGGGCCTCTCGCAGCGCGGGCAGCAGCAAGTGCACACGCCGGCCCGACAGCGCCGACGCCGCGAGCACCGGCGCGTAGGAGAGGAAGCCGAGCATGCGCGGCACGCCGGCACGAACCTTCTCCCGCCCCTCGGTGTCGAGCAGGTCCCACTTGTTGAGCACCACCACGACCGCGCACCCCGACGCGTCGATGCGTTCCGCGAGGCGCTGATCCTGGTGTGTGACCCCGACCGTGGCGTCGATCACGAGCAGGCACGCGTCAGCGCGGTCGATCGCGGCGAGCGCGCGTACGAGCGAGTAGTACTCGGCCGGCTCGTCGACCTTGGCCTTGCGGCGCATGCCGGCCGTATCGACGAAGCGGATCGGACCGCTCTCGGTGTCGACGACCGTGTCGATCGAGTCTCGCGTCGTGCCGGGATGGTCGTGCACGACGGCGCGCTCCTCGCCGACGAGCCCGTTGAACAGCGTCGATTTGCCGGCATTCGGGCGGCCGACGATCGCCACCGAGAAGATCTGCGGCTCCCCGCCCCCGGCATCGCCTGCACCGTCGCCGGTCTCGTCGGGCACCTCCTCGGGCAGGCGAGCCACGACGACGTCGAGCAGATCGCCGCTCGATCGCCCGTGCAGCGCGCTCACGGGCATCGGATCGCCGAGGCCGAGGCGCGCGAAGCCCCAGATGTCGTGCTCGCGGCGGTGTCGTCGACCTTGTTCACCGCCACGATCGTCCGGTCGGCGGCCCGGCTGCGCAGGATCGCGGCGACGCGCGCGTCCTCGTCGGTGACGCCCGTGGTGACGTCGACCACGAGCACGACGACGTCGGCCGTGTCCACCGCGAGCTCGGCCTGCCGGCTCACGAGCGCGGCGAGCGCGGGCGACTCGCCGGTGAGGCCCGACTCCCCTGGCGCGAGCCATCCGCCCGTGTCGATCACACGGAAGTGGCGGCCGCGCCATTGCGTGTCGACCTCTTTGCGGTCGCGCGTGACGCCCGGCTGCTCCTCGACGATCGCGTCGCGCCGGCCGACGAAGCGGTTGAGCAGCGTGCTCTTGCCCACGTTCGGGCGCCCAACGACCGCCACGACGGGCAGGTCGGTGGCGGCGATGCGGGGTCGGCGCGGCGTCGTCATCGGAGTGGACCGCCGGCTCAGCGCGCGCACGCGTCGACGAGGGACGTGCCGTCGGTGGCGACGACCTCGACGGTGCGCGCCAGGTCGGCGATGCTCGAGCCATCGAGGAAACGGCCGCGCGAGAGCGCGACGTCGGGCAGCAGCACGCGATCACGAGGCGGCACCGCGTCGAGCGCCGCGGCCACATCGGTGCCGGTGAGCAGACCGGTGACCGCGATGTTGCCGCCGAAGAACCGGTTGCGCACCGCCAGCAGGCGCACATCGCGCCCGGTGCCCTCACACAGCTCGGCCATGATCGGCGCCAGCGCGGTGGCGCCGTACTCGCCCGTGACGACGTGCACGGCTGCACTCGCGCCGCCGGCCGCAGCCGTCGCAGCCGTCGCAGCCGTCGCAGCGGGAACGCGCGGCGCTCGGTAGCCGTCGGCGGGTGCACCGTCGACCGACGCGAAGAAGCCCCCGCGATGGCGCTCGGCGCGGCGCGGCGCCGGGCCCCGCCCGGGCACGCCGAGCGCGGCGCGCACCTCGGCATGCGTCTTCGCGATCATCCCCACACCGTTCTCGAGCTGCACGAAGGCCCCGTAATGCTTGGCATCGGGCACAGGCCGTCCGGTGAGCAGGTAGTACTCGTCGGACACGTCCACGAGATGGCGGCCGAGCGCGGCCCGGTAGATCTCCTGCCACTCGGTCACCAGGTCGACCACGGCCTCGGCCTCGGCGCGGGTATGCACGCGCAGCTCGGGCTCGCGGTTGTGCGCGCTGATGCCGAGCGGCACCACGCCGATCGACGAGAGCTTCGGATAGGTGGTGAGCACGTCGAGCAGCGTCTGCTCGAGCACCTCGCCGTCGTTCACGCCGGGGCAGCACACGATCTGGCCGTGCACCTCGATGCCGGCGTCGAGGAGCAGGGCGAGCCAGCGCAGGCTCGTAGCGCCCCGCCGGTTGCGCAGCAGCGCGGTGCGCACGTCGGGATCGGTCGCGTGGATGCTCACGTAGATCGGGCTGAGCCGTTCGGTGACCACGCGTTCGAGATCGGCCTCGGTGAACCGCGTGAGCGTGGTGAAGTTTCCGTAGAGGAACGACAACCGGTAGTCGTCGTCCTTCACGTAGAGGCTGCGGCGCATGCCTTCGGGCAGCTGGTAGATGAAGCAGAACGGGCAGTGGTTGTCACACGTGCGCACGCGGTCGAACACGGCGCTGTCGAGCTCGAGCCCGAGCGGCACGCCCGCGGGCTTGCGGATCAGGACGGACCGTTCCACGCCGCCGCGGCGCAGCTCCACGTCGACCTCGGGCTCGTCGGCCTGGATCTGGTAGCGGATGACGTCGCGCAGGCGCTCGCCGTTCAGTGCGAGCAGCTCGTCGCCGGCGAGGATCCCCGCGCCAGCAGCTGGCGAATCGGCCGTGACCGCCACGATGCGCGCCGCCCCCGCGGGCGCGAGCGCCCTCGGGCGGGTGGTCACAGGGTCGGTCACCGACCAAGGATAGTTGGCGGCCCGGGCTACGGTCGGTGCGTGCCGGTCGACAAGGTCCTGCTCGCCGAGCCGCGCGGCTTCTGTGCCGGCGTCGAGATGGCGATCAAGGCGCTGGCGTGGATGGTGCGCGTCTTCGAACCGCCCGTGTACTGCTACCACGAGATCGTGCACAACCGCCTCGTGGTCGAGCGTTTCCGCGACCTCGGCGTGGTGTTCGTCGACGACATCGACGCCGTGCCGCCGGGCGCGCCCTGATGCTCTCCGCCCACGGCAGCGCGCCCGAGGTCGTCGCCGCGGCCAAGCAGCACGGCGGCACGGTGGTCGACGCGGTCTGCCCGCTCGTCACCAAGGTGCACCACGAGGCGAAGGTGCGGGCGGGCAAGGGCTTCACGATCCTCTACGTGGGCCACGTGGGCCACGACGAGGCAGTGGGAACCCTCGCCGTCGCGCCCGGTGCGATGCGGCTGGTGGAGGGGGCCGAGCAGCTCGACGACGTGGCGGCCGACCTCGGCGAGTCCACGCCGGTTGCAGTGCTCGCGCAGACGACGCTGGCGCACAACGAATGGTCGGAGGTGCTCGACGAGGCCCGGGCGCGCTACCCCAACGTGTGGACGGCGTCACGCAACGACCTGTGCTTCGCCACCACCAACCGCCAGACCGCCCTCCAGGTGATCGCCCAGCGGTCCGACGCGGTGGTGGTGATCGGCAGCGCGAACTCGTCGAACACGCTCGCGCTCGCCAAGGTCGCGGCCGCGGCCGGCGCACCCACGGTGCTGCGCGTCGACGGCCCGGCTGAGATCGACCACGAACAGCTCGCCGGCGCGCGCGTCGTCGGTGTCACCGCCGGCGCCAGTGCGCCCGACGAGCTCGTGCACTCGGTGATCGCCGCGCTCCGGCCGCGCGACGGCGTCGAGGTCGTGCGCGTCACCGAGGAGGACGAATACTTCCCGCCGCCACGCGAGCTGCCGCGACGCGCTCGGTGCGCTCGAGCTCGTGACCTCCATCCTCGTCGGTGCCGATCCCGCAAGAGCCGGCGACGGCGGTCCGTTCGCCGACGACCGCACGGTCAGCGCCTCCGACGTGCTCGCGTCGCTCGCGACCTAGCGCGCGCCGTCGCGCACCGTGAAGGCCTCGTCGAGGAGCTTCTGGAGCTCGACGCGCAGTTGCGAACCGAGCTGGTCGACGAGCTCGCGCCTCACCACGCTGCCGCTGTCCGCGGGCGGTTGGATGGGCTCGCCCACGAGCACCACACCCTTGCCGAAGCGCGGCAGCCGGTGCGGCCCACGGAACGGTTCCTCGCTCCCGGCGATCGCGACGGGCACGATCGGCACCCCGGTCTTGATCGCGAGGTAGGCGGCACCCGCTTGCAGCGGCTGGATCTCGCGCCCGTGCTGGCGGGTGCCCTCCGGGTAGACGGCGAGCGGTTCGCCCTGCTGCAGGATCGCGAGCGACTCGCGCAATGGGCCACGGTCGCTCCCGTCGCGCTCCACCGGGAAGCCGCCGAGCGTGCTGAACACCCAGCCGAGCACGGGCACGCGGAAGAGCGACGCCTTGCCCATGAAGCGGATCCGGCGGCGTGTCGTGGCCGCGAGCCACGGGATGTCGAGCATCGATCGGTGCGACGGCGCGAAGACGAACCCGCCGGCCACCGGCACCTGCTCGCGGCCGATCACGCGGACAGCGCCACGGACGGGTGCAGCACCACACGACCAGCTCGCGCGCGAATCGGTAGAAGAGGAGGTGGCGGCGCCGCACGGGCGCGGTAGCGGTGGGCGATGAATTGGTGCTCACCGCAGCGCCTCGAACCGAGCGACGATCTCGTCGACCACATCGTCGATGGTACGGCCCGTCGTGTCGATGAGCACGGCGTCGCCGGCCGGGCGTAGCGGCGACACCTCCCGGTTGGAATCGAGCGCGTCGCGTCGGGCGATGTCGGCGCGCAGCTCGTCGAGCGCGGGATGGCGCCCGTGGGCCTCCTCGTCGCGCTGGCGGCGCCGGGCCCGTTCCTCGTCGCTGGCCACGAGGAACACCTTCACGGCTGCATCGGGAAACACCACGGTGCCGATGTCGCGGCCTTCCACCACGGTGACCCCGTGCCGCTCGGCCCAGGCCCGCTGGTGCTCGACCATGATCGCCCGCACGCGGGCATGGGCGGACACGATCGAGACGGCCTGGGTGACCTCGGGGGTGCGGATGGCGCGGGTCACATCCGTGCCGTCGAGCGTGACGGTCCCGTCGTCGCCGAGCACGATCGTGCTCGCGGCGGCGACCTTGGCGCAGGCGCCGGCATCGTGCGGGTCGACGCCGGCATCGATGCATGCAAGCGTCGCCGCCCGGTACATCGCTCCGGTGTCGAGGACAGTCACGGCGAGACGCGCGGCCACGCCGCGCGCCACCGTCGACTTCCCGGCGCCCGCGGGCCCGTCGATTGCGACGACCCCGGGGATCACGGTGCTCCCGCGAGGCGCTCGAGATCGTCGGCGAAGCCGGGATAGGACACGCCGACCGACCGCCAGCCTCGTACGGTGGACGGTTCCTCCAAGGCGTGCGCCGCGACCGCCGCCATCATCGCGATGCGGTGGTCGCCATGGCTCTTGAGGTGCGAAGCCGCACGCGGCGTACCGCCGCGGATCGTCAACCCGTCGGCGCGGGCCTCCACGCCGACTCCGAGCTGGGCGAGCTCCTGCTGCACCGAGCCGATGCGGTTGCTCTCCTTCACCACCAGCTCGGCGGCGTCGCGAATCTCGGTCACACCGTCGGCGAAGGCCGCCGCCACCGCGAGCACCGGGATCTCGTCGAGAACGCTCGGGATCTCCTCGCCTTCGAGCGTGGTCGCCACGAGCGGTGCGCTGCGCACGACGAGGTCGCCGACCGGCTCACCGAGCACCGTGTGCGTCTCGTGCACCTCGATCGGCGCACCCATCCGCCGCAACACCTCGACGAATCCCAGGCGCGTCGGGTTCACGGCCACGTGCTCGAGCACCACCTCGCTCCCCGGTGTGATCACCGCGGCGACCGCGAAGAACGCTGCCGACGACGGGTCACCCGGCACGTCGATGTCGAAGCCGTCCCACGGCGCGTCGAGCGACGCCACCGGATCGACGCGCACGGTGCAGCCGTCGACCGACACCGGCACGCCGAGCGCGCGCAGCATCCGCTCGGTGTGGTCACGCGAGCGCGCCGGTTCGGTGACGGTCGTGGTCCCGGCGGCCTGCAGGGCGGCGAGCATGATCGACGACTTCACCTGCGCCGAAGCGATCGCAAGGGTGTGCGCGGTGCCGGTGAGCCCACCGCCACGGATCGCGAGCGGCGCGAGCGTGCCGTCGTGCCGGCCGTCGATCGTGGCGCCCATCGCGCGCAGCGGTTCGACGATGCGCGCCATCGGCCGGTTGCAGAGCGAGCCGTCGCCGGTGAGCACGGAGAGGAACGGCCGGCCCGAGAGCAGGCCGGCCAGGACGCGCATCGACGTGCCCGAGTTGGCGCAGTCGAGCACCGCACCGGCCTCGCGCAAGCCGGTGAAGCCGCGGCCGGTCACGATCGTGGTGTCGCCGCCGTCGCGGCACCGCACACCGAGCTGCTCGGCGATGCCACGCGTCGCGGCCACGTCGGCGCCGGGCGCGAGCGACCGGAGCTGCGAGGAGCCCCGCGCAACGGCCGCGAAGACGAGCGCTCGGTGCGAGAGCGACTTGTCGCCGGGTACGCGAAGGCGGCCGCGCAGCGGGCGGGCGCCGCCAAAGGTCGCCTCGTCGGAGCGGCGCTCCGTACCGGGGTCAGGCATCGGGCCGCGTCCCGTCACTCGGGGAGGTCGTCGCGCAGTGCCCGCGCGCCCTCGAGGTACACATGGTGCAACCTGCCCCGGTCGTGGTCACCGTAGAAGTGCATCAGCACTCGAATGCACCGCGGCATGCCGTGCACGATGTCGAGTTCCCGCGCGCACAGCAGAGGCACGTCGCCCAGGCCGAGGGCGCGGGCCGCGGTGGCCGGGAACTCGCTGTGCAGATCGTCGGTGGCAGTGAAGATGATGCTGACGATGTCGTCGTGCCCGACGCCGTTGCGGTCGAGCATCGTCTGCACCAGCGTCTGCGTCCCGGACCGGATGGCATCCTTGGTGTCCTCGGAGCAGGTCGTCGCCCCGCGCAGGGCCAGCAGCTTCACGGGCGCGGAGGCTACCGCTGCGCCACTCCCCGCCTCCCCTGGGGCGAGCGCGCCGCGCCGTAGAGCCCTCGCACCTCGCCGGGGCGCAACGGTCGCCAGGTGCCCGGCGCGAGCCGCGTATCGTGCAGCGGCCCGATGCGCGTGCGGGTGAGCGACAGCACCGGATGGCCGACGGCCGCGCACATGCGCCGCACCTGCCGGTTGCGGCCCTCGTGGATCACGATCTCGACAAGCGCGCGACCGTCGCCGGACGACAGCAGGCGCGAGCGCGCCGGTGCGGTCGGCCCGTCGTCGAGCTCGACACCGTGGCGCAACGCGGCGAGCGCGCCCCGGCCCGGCGTGCCCTCGACCTCCGCGACGTAGGTCTTGTCGACGCCGTGACGCGGGTGGGTGAGCAGCTCGGTGAGCGCGCCGTCGTTGGTGAGCACGAGCAGGCCGCCCGTGTCGACGTCGAGGCGTCCCACCGGAAAGACGCGGGGTGTTCCGGGCACCAGCTCGACGACGGTCGGCCGGTGCTGGGGATCGGCAGCGGTGGTGACCGTGCCGACGGGCTTGTTCAGCAGGTAGTAGACGAGCTCGCCGTCGGCCGACACCGGCACGCCGTCGAGCTCCACGCGCATACCCGGTTGGACCCGCTCGCCGAGGACCGCGATGTGCCCGTCGACGGTGACGCGGCCGGCGGCGATCAGGTCATCGCATCGCGCGCCGCGAGCCCATACCGGCGCGTGCGAGGTACTTCTGGAGGCGCTCGCCATCGGGTGCTTGATCAGTCGCCGCCGTCTCCGGAGGTCGCGTCGGCCGTGCTGTTGCTCGCAGTCGCGGCTGCGGGGATGCGCAAACCACGCTCGAGTGCCTCGACGACGTGCGCGTCGGGGATGAAGTCGGCGAGCGGCGGCAGATCGGCCAGCGAATCGACGCCGAGCTTCTCGAGGAACACGTTGGTGGTGGAGAACAGCGCCGGGCTGCCAGGCGTCGGTTCGTGGCCGCTCTCCTCCACGTACCCGCGCTGCACGAGCGTGCGGAGCGTGGCGTCGACGTTCACACCGCGGATCGCGCTCAGCTGCGCGCGCGAGATCGGCTGCTTGTATGCGATGATCGCGAGCGTCTCGAGCGCGGGTCCCGACAGGCGCGCCGTCTGGCCCTCGAGCACGAAGCGCTCGACGTACGGTGCCTGTGTGGCGTCGGTCTGGAAGCGGTAGCCGCCCGCGACCCGACCGATCGTGAAGCCGCGCTCGTCGCGCGCGTACTCCGACACCAGCGCGGCACACGCCTCCTCCACGGTGGCGCGCGGTACCTCGACGAGCTGCGCGAGCAGACCCGGCTCGACCGGTTCGGTGGCGACGAGCAGGATCGCCTCGACGGCGGCGGTGATCGAGCGATCGATCACGTCGGCGACATCGTGACGGTGTGATGTTCGTGGTCGTGCTCGGTGGCGGCGAGCGCACCGAGGCGAGCATCCTCGTCGCCCCACTCTGCGAGTGACTCGAGGTCGAGCTCGGCGGTCTCACCAGGCGCGAGCATCCGCACCTGCAGGTCGCCGAAGTTCTCGCACTGGTCGAGGTCGACCATGCCCTGCTTGAACAGCTCGAGGCAGGCGAGAAACCGCACGATCACCTCGATCTTGCTGCTCACGTCGCGCACGAGATCGCGGAACGGCACCGGCTCGCGCGCCGGCAGCAAGGCCAGCACCGCCTCGATCGCCTCGCGCACACTGACGCGCGCGACCGTGATGTGCTCCGCGTCGGTGCGGACCTCGAGCTGGCGCGGCGCGAGACCTTTCGCGGCCGCCTTCACGAACTGTTCGATGGTCACCCGCTCCAGCGGGTCGGGCGAGAGCAGGCAGAACGGGTGCTCGGGACCGGCGAGCCGCGCGAAGCACCGGCTCGCGAGGGTCATCCGTTCGTGGATCGTGTGCGCGGCGTCCTGGAAGGTCTTGCACTCGAGCAGCCGCGCGAGCAGGTAGTCGCGCTCCTCCCAGCGCGCCAGCTCCTCGTCGAGGTCGATCGGCTCCGGCGCGGGAAGGAGGCGCCGCGCCTTCAGCTCCACGAGGGTGGCCGCGATGAGGAGGAACTCGGTGGCGACGTCGAGATCGAGGTGCTCGAGCCCGGCGACCCGGGCGACATACTCGTCGACGATCGGCGCGAGGCTGATCTCCCAGAGGTCGACTTCCTGCTTCAAGATCAGGTGGAGCAGGAGGTCGAACGGGCCTTCGAAGGCGGGGGTCTGCACCTCGTAACCCATCCTCCGAAGCCTAGCGCCGCGAATCACACCTATGTGGTGCAACGCCGTGACCGGGGACGACGCGGGCAATTGCGAGAGTATGGGCGCGGGCCGCCGGTAGAGTCCCGGCCGTGCCGCGCGTGTTCTCGGGGATCCAGCCGTCGGGTGACATGCACCTCGGCAACTTCATCGGCGCGGTGCGACGCTGGGTGGCGACGCAGCCACCGGCCGGCTCCCCCGGCGCCGCGGCCGCCGAGTCGATCTACTGCGTCGTCGACCTGCACGCGATGACGATGCCGTACGAGCCCGGCGAGCTGCGCCGCCGCACCCGCGAGCTGGCCACGCTGCTCCTCGCGTCGGGCATCGACCCGGCGCGCTCGCTGCTGTTCGTGCAGAGCCACGTCGGTGGTATCCACGGCGAGTGCACGTGGTTGCTCAACTGCACCGCCACCGACGGCGAGCTTCGCCGCATGACCCAGTTCAAGGACAAGTCGAAGGGCCAGGAGTCGGTCTCGGCCGCGCTGTACGACTACCCGGTACTGATGGCGTCCGACATCCTGCTCTACGACACCGCCGAGGTGCCGGTGGGCGACGACCAGCGCCAGCACGTCGAGCTCGCTCGCGACGTCGCGATCCGCTTCAACGGCCGCTACGGCGACACGTTCGTGGTCCCCAAGGCCACGTTCCCCGAAGCGGGCGCGCGCATCATGGACCTGCAACAGCCCACGAAGAAGATGTCGAAGTCCGACGGCGACTCCTCCGGATGCGTGTTCGTGCTCGACCCTCCGGCGCGCATCGCCAAGAAGATCAAGTCGGCCGTCACCGACAGCGGTACCGACGTCGGCTACGACGTCGACGCGAAGCCGGGCGTGTCGAACCTGCTCGACATTTACGCGGCCGCGAGCGGGAGCACCATCGCGCAGGCCGTCGACGAGCTCGCCGGGCGTCAGTACGGCGCGCTGAAGGCTGCCGTCGCCGATGCCGTGGTCGCGCTGCTCGCACCGGTGCAGCAGCGCTACGCCGAGCTCGCCGCCGACCCGGCCGAGGTCGACCGCGTCCTCTCGCGCGGCGCGGCGCGCGCGGCCGAACTCGCCGGTCCGGTCCTCGAGCGCGCGCTCACCGCCGCCGGGCTCATGCGCCCCTGAGCGGATCGACGTCAAGCCTGCTCGCCGTCGGCGCGGGCAAGCGTGCGGCAGATGTCGAGCGGGATGTCGGCGGTCGGCCACGCGTCGGAGCCGTGGTGCGCTCCGGCCCATTGCGCGACACGCTCGCGACCGCCGGCGACGCGGACCCGTGTGGCCCCGAGCGCGGCATGGTCGAGGTAGAGCGCGCAACGCCGAGCAAATCCGCCGTGCTGTCGCCACGCGTCGATCGTGCGGTGGCTCGTGACCGCGCCGGCGACCGTCGCGACCGCGCGCCGGTAGGGCCCGAAACCGGCGTCGAGCTTGCCCACGTCGTGCAGCAGGGCCGCGGCCAGGTACTCGTCGCGATGCTCGACCCCTGGAGCGAGGTCGCGGTCGGCCCGCCGGGCGACGCCGAGTCCTTCGATCTTGTCCGCGCGGCTCAGCTTCGCCCACAGCGACTGCTCCGGTGCGGTGAGGATCGCTGCCACCCACGCGCGGTCGCTCTCGGACACGACCCGCGGCACGAGCGACCCGAAGAACCGGCCGACGAGATGCAACGCGCGGCGCGCTCACGTTGCGGTCGGTGTGCTCGCGACCGGCCGCGCGCGGATGGCTCGACTCGTACACAGCGCGCAGCCGCTCGGGTGACACCTTCGTGTACACCTGCGTGGTCGACACGCTCGCGTGGCCGAGCAGTTCCTGCACGACGCGGATGTCGGCACCGTGATCGAGCATGTGCGTCGCGCACGAGTGACGCAGCACGTGCGGGCTCACCCGATCGGCCAGGTCGACCCGCGCCGCCGCGGCGCGCACGAGCTTCCAGCAGCCCTGCCGCGTGAGCCGCCCGCCCCGAGCGTTCAGGAAGATCGCGTCACCGTCGCGCGCCGCGTGCGCGCGTGCACCGGCGCCGTGACGCAGGGCGAGCCGTCCCCGGCCGAGGTACTCGCGCAGGGCAGCGCGTGCCGCCCGGCCCACGGGCACCTGGCGCTCCTTGTCGCCCTTACCGAGCACACGCACGAGCCCGTCGTCGAGATCGAGGGCTTCGAGGTCGAGCCCGACGAGCTCGCTGATGCGGATGCCGGTGGCGTAGAGCAACTCGAGAATGGCGCGGTCGCGCTGCGCGAGGGGGTCCTGACCCGTGACCGCGCCGAGCAACGCCGCGATCTCGACCTCGTCCAGTGCCTTGGGAATGCCCTGGGGCACGCGCGGCGCCTCGATGACCTCGCTCGCGTCGGCCGCGAGCAGCCCCTCGCCCACGAGGAAGCCGTGGAATGACCGCACCGCCACGAGGGCGCGCGCAATCGATGCTGGGGCGAGCAACGCGGTGCCGTCGTCGTCGCGCAGGCCGCGCAGGTGGTGCACGTACGCGGCAACGACCGGCTCGTCGATGCCGGCCGCGTCGGTGACGCCCCGGGCCCTCACGAACGTCTCGTAGCGTGCGAGATCGCGGCGGTATGCGGCGCGCGTGTTCGGCGCGAGCCGCCGCTCCACCGTGAGCCACAGCTCGTGCTCGGCGAGCTGGGCCGCGAGGTGATCGGGCACGGTGTGGGCGGGCCCGCGAGCGTCAGCGCGCGGCGCTAGGGATCTCGATCGGGATGTGCGGGCGGCGGCCCTCGGCCCGGAACATCGCCGCGGCGACGAAGCCCGCGAACAATGGATGCGGGCGGTTCGGCCGGCTCTTGAACTCGGGGTGGGCCTGCGTGGCGACGAAGAACGGGTGGCTTTCGTGCCGCATCTCGATGAACTCCACGAGCCGATCGTCGGGTGAGGTACCCGACATCACCAGGCCGGCGTCCTCGAGCGGCGCCCGGTAACGGTTGTTCACCTCGTACCGGTGCCGGTGGCGCTCGTACACCACCTGTTCGCCGTACATCTCGCGCACGAGCGTGCCGTCGCCCAGACGCGCGGGCCAGGAGCCGAGGCGCATCGTGCCACCCTTGTCGACCACGTCGCGCTGGTCGTCCATCAGGTCGATCACCGGGTGCGGTGAGTGCGTGTCGAACTCGCTCGAGTTCGCGCCCGCGAGCCCGCACACGTTGCGTGCGTACTCGATCACCGCACAATGCAGCCCGAGGCAGAGGCCGAGGAACGGCACGTTCTGCTCGCGGCGTAGGTGACCGCGGCGATCTTGCCCTCGATACCGCGCACACCGAAGCCGCCCGGGACCACGATGCCGTCGAGATCCTGCAGCCGCCCCTGCGCGAGGAGGCCTTCGGCCTCGTCGGACGCGATCCAGTCGAACGTGACGTCGGCGCCGCACGCGAAGCCGCCGTGGCGCACCGCCTCGACCACCGAGAGGTAGGCGTCCTGCAGCTGCACGTACTTGCCCACGATGCCGATCCGTACCTCGCTGTCGGCGGCGTGCACGCGCTTGACGAGCTCCCGCCACTCGGTGAGATCGGCCTCGCGATCGTCGAGCTGCAACGCCTTGCACACGTAGTTGTCGAAACCCTCGTCGTGCAGTACGAGCGGGATCTCATAGAGGCTGCTCGCGTCGACGGCGCTGACGATGCCCGACACCGGCACGTCACAGAGCGCGGAGATCTTCTCCTTCAGCCGGTACGGGATCGGCCGGTCGGAGCGGCAGACGATCGCGTCGGGCTGGATACCGCGGCTGCGCAGCTCGGTGACGCTGTGTTGGGTGGGCTTGGTCTTCTGCTCACCAGACGGACCGATGAACGGCACGAGCGTCACGTGCACGTAGAACACGTTGTGCGCACCGACGTCCTTCTTGAACTGCCGGATCGCCTCGAGGAACGGCAGGATCTCGATGTCGCCGACGGTGCCGCCGATCTCGGTGATCACCACGTCGACGTCGTCGGCGGCGAGGGCCGAGATGCGGTCCTTGATCTCGTTCGTGATGTGCGGGATGACCTGGACGGTGTCGCCGAGATAGGCGCCCTTGCGCTCCTTCGCCAGCACCGACTGGTAGATCGACCCGGTCGTGGCGTTCGAGCGCCGCGACAGCTCCACGTCGACGAAACGCTCGTAGTGGCCGAGATCGAGGTCGGTCTCGCCGCCGTCATTCGTGACGAACACCTCGCCGTGCTGGAAGGGGTTCATCGTGCCGGGATCGACGTTGATGTAGGGGTCGAGCTTCTGGATCGTGACGCGCAGTCCCCGACTCTTCAACAGCCGCCCGAGCGAGCTCGCGGTGAGCCCCTTGCCGAGACTCGACGCGACACCTCCCGTCACGAAGACGTGCTTGACCACTACGGCGACCTCCACGACGTTCGAGAACCGGCGGGCGAGCAAACGGGCGCGGGCGCGACGGACCGGTGTGGAGTTGCGACCGGCCGGCGGGCTCCGCGGCGGCTCTGCACTGCCAGAAAGCCCAGAACAACGTCGAGAACGTGGGCTTCCAGACTGCTACGAGCCGTCCCGCGTGGCACGAGCGACGGTACCACGGCCACGGCGCGACTTCGCGACACGTGGTGGAGCCCGCCCCTCGAGCAGCTCGCGCGCGTGCTCCTGGGCGCTGGCCGAACCGCCCGCGCCGCCGAGCATGCGAGCGATCTCGCGCACCCGCGCGTCGTCGAGGAGCAGCTCCGCCTGCGCCTCCGTACGACCCTGCACCTCACGTTTGGCGACGTGCAGCTGCGCGCCGGCCGCGGACGCGACTTGCGCGAGGTGCGTGACGCACAGCACCTGGTGCGACCGTCCGAGCGCGGCGAGGGCCCGGCCCACCGCGACACCGGCCTCGCCGCCGAGCCCGGCGTCGACCTCGTCGAACACGAGCGTCGGCGGGGCCTGCGAGAGCACGACCCGGATCGCGAGCATCGTGCGCGAAAGCTCGCCGCCCGACGCGGCGCGGGCGAGCGGGCGCGGCGGTTCGCCGGGATTCGGCGCGAGCACGAAGGTCACCGCGTCGATACCGTCCTCCGACAGCGGTGCGTCGTGCAGCTCCACGCCGAACTCGGCCCGACCGAGCGCCAGCTCCTGGAGGTGGTCGGTGACGGTCGCCGCGAGCCGCGGCGCGGCAGCTGCGCGCGCGCCGACCGCAACCGGCGCGCCGCCCCACCCGCCGCGGTGGCCGCCGCGGCGCGCTGCTGCTCGAGCTCGCCGACGAGCTGGTCGTGGCCGACGAGCTCTTCGAGGCGGGCCCGCGCCTCTTCGGCGTAGGTGAGCACGTCGGCGAGACGCTCGCCGTACTTGCGGCGCAGCTCGCGCAGGCGCTGCCGCCGGGCGACGGCTTCGCCCAGCAGCTCGGGGTCGGCCTGGATCTCGTCGTGGCGAAGCCGCAGGTCGTGCACCAGCTCCGACAGCTCCGCCTGGACGGCGCGCCCGCGTGCGACGAGGTCGGCCAGCGGGCCGGGGAACGCCGCCAGCGCCGCGACCGCCTGCCCGGCACCCTCGCCGGCCGGCCCGTCCAGCGCGGCGCGTGCGTCGGCGAGCACGCGGCGCAGCTCGTCGGCGTCGCCGAGCATCGTGATCGTGGCTTCGAGCTGCTCCTCTTCGTCGACGGTGACCGCGGCGTCGTCGATGTCGGCGATCTGGAAGCGCAGCAGGTCGATCTCGCGGGCGCGGCTGCGCGTGTCGCCGCCGAGCGCGGCGAGCCGCACGTCGATCGCGGCGACCTCGCCGAGCACCCGCCGCAGCTCCGCGTGCGGCTTCGTCGCGGCGGCGCCGGCGAACGCGTCGAGCAACCGGCGCTGCTCGGCCGGAACGAGCAGACTCTGCTGCTCCCACTGCCCGTGCAAATCCACCAGCGCGCGGCCGCGCGCCGCGAGCTCGCCGACCGTCGCCAAGCCGCCGTCGACGTACGCGCGGCTGCGCCCGTTCGCCGACACCACACGCGCGAGCACCACCTCGCTGTTCCCGTCGTCGAAGCGCGCCTCGACGCGTGCTTCGTCGGCGCCGGCGCGCACGAGCGTGGCATCGGCGCGCGCGCCGAGCAGCAACGCCACCGCCTCCACGAGCAGCGTCTTGCCCGCGCCGGTCTCGCCGGTGATGGTCGTGAAACCGTCACCCAGCACGAGCCGGAGCTCGGAGATGATCCCGAGGTTCGTGACGCGCAGCTCGGCGAGAGACACAGCAGGACCTCAGCGGTCGGGCAGGGAGAACTTGGCCTTGAGGATCTGGTGGAAACCCATCTCGCGCGGCGCGACGATCGTGATCGGCTCGGCCGCGACACGGCAGCGCACCCGCGCACCCGCGCCGAGCTCGACGCAGCGCCGGCCGTCGACGAACACCGTCACCGAGCACCGGTCGACGACCGAGAGCTCGATCGTCTCGTCCGCCGCGAGCACGAGCGATCGGTCGAACAGCATGTGCGGCGACACCGGCGTGAGCACGAGCAGCCGGCCGGTGGGCGACACGATCGGCCCGCGCACCGAGAAGCTGTACGCCGTCGATCCGGTGGGTGTGCTGACGATCACACCGTCGGCCGCGTAGGTGGTGAACGGCACGCCGTTGATCGCGACCTCCAGCCGCACGAGCCGCCCGCTGTCGGCCCGTTCGAGCACCACCTCGTTGAGCCCGAACCAGCAGGCCTCGGTGTGCGGACTCTCCACCGCGCACTCCACCATCGACCGTTCCTGCACTTCGAAGTCGCCGCGGCCGATTCCGTCGAGTGCGGTCTCGAGCTCGGACCCCTCGAACGCGTTGAGGTAACCGAGCTGGCCGGCATTGATGCCCACGATCGGTACCGCGGTGGGGTACACGAGGTCGACGGTGTGCAGCATCGTGCCGTCGCCGCCGATCGACACGATCAGCTCGACCCCGGTGGCCAGCGCCGCCGCGTCGACCTGCGCCGCCCCGGGTGGCACCGGCGCCTGCTCGGATGCCGCCACCTGCACGGCGACACCGTGGTCGGCGCACCACTTCGCGGCGCGCCGCGCCAACTCGACCGCGGCCCGGCGGTCGGGATTGACGACGAGGGCGATCGCGCGCATCAGGGAGCATTCTCGCCGCTCGGACCGCCGGAGTGCGTGACGTTCCCCGCGGCGAGCGCCTCGAGTGCGTCGGGGCCGACCGCACGACCCTCCCGGCGGGTGTGGAACAGGAACTCGCGGTTGCCGTCGGCGCCGTGGATCGGCGACTCCATCGCGGCCACCGTCACGAGCCCGTGCTGCTCGAGGGCGGCGCGCGACCTCCTCGAGCACCGCGGCGTGCACGGCGCGATCGCGGATCACGCCACCCTTGCCGACGCGGGCGCGGCCCGCTTCGAACTGCGGCTTCACGAGCAGCACGAGATCGGCGTTCGGGCGGGTGCACCGCACGAGGGCCGGCGCCACCGAACGCAACGAGATGAAGCTGAGGTCGGCCACACAGCCGTCGACCGTCGCGCCCAGGTCCGCGGGTTCCAGGTTGCGGACGTTCGTGCGATCGTGCACCACCACTCTCGGGTCGCGCTGCAAGGCCCAGGCGAGCTGCCCGCGGCCGACGTCGACGGCATGCACGCATGCCGCGCCACGCTGCAGCAGGCAGTCGGTGAAGCCGCCGGTCGACGCGCCCGCGTCGAGCCAGGTGGCGCCGGAGGGATCGATGCCGAAGTGGTCGAGCGCGGCCGCGAGCTTGATGCCGCCGCGCGACACGTAGGGAGGCGGGTCGCCGGCGCGCTCGATGGCATCGCCGTCCGACACTTGGCGGGCGGGATTGCCGGCCGGCGCGCCACGAACCGTGACCCGCCCGGCGTGGATGGCCTCGGCCGCGTCGGCGCGGCTGCGAGCAAGACCGCGCCGCACGAGCTCGGCGTCGAGCCGGCGCCGCACCCGCTGCTCCACGCGCGCCGCGTCAGCGCGCGCGACCCGCGGCGCCCGACTTCTTGGCCGCAGTCTTCTTGGCCGCAGTCTTCTTGGCCGCAGTCTTCTTCGCCGCAGTCTTCTTCGCCGCAGTCTTCTTCGCCGCAGTCTTCTTCGCCGCAGTCTTCTTCGCCGCAGTCTTCTTCCCGGCAGTCTTCTTCGCGGCAGTCTTCTTCGCGGGGCGCGCCGGACGCAGGCCGAGCGCGCGCAGTTGACGCTCCACCTCGCGCCGCACCAGATGGGTGAGCGCCTCGGTGCCGCGCTTGCCCGCCGCGAGCACGTCCTCGAGCGCGGCAGTTGCCTTGTCGCGCTGGGCCTGCCCGCGGTCGACGATGTCGTCGAGCACTGTCTTCACCGGTGTCCTGGCCATCGGAGGAATGCTACGGCGCGCCCGCCACCAGCCCGGAGTCCAGCAGTTGCGGCACGAGGTCGCGCAGGTTGTCGGCCACGAGCGCCGGAGGCTCCGGCGCGTCGGCGTCGTCGGGCACGCCGGAACGCACGAACCCGAACGGCCAGCCGAGCGCGGCCGCGAACGCGCCGTCGGTGGTGGCCCGATCACCGATCATCACGCCGCGTGGGCCGCATACCTCGAGCACGAGCGCTGCGAGCGTCTCGTGGGGTTTGCCGACCACGATCGGCACCCGATTCGACGCGGTGGCGACCGCCGCGACCAGGCTGCCTGCGCCCGGGAGCAGGGTGCCGCCCGGGCCGGGGTAGGTGGGATCGGTGTTGGTGGCCACGAGCGGCGCGCCCTGGCGCACCGCGTCGGCGGCGCGGCGCAGCCGCTCGTAGTCGAACTCGCGGTGCCAGCCCACCACCACCGCGGCCGCGGGCCCCTCGGCGACGACCGCGAAGCCCGCGCCGCCGAGCGCCTCCAGAACCCCCGGACCGGCACACGCGAGGACGCGGGCGCCGGGCGCGAGGGCGGAGCCGCACCAGCGCGCCGCGGCCATCGCGCTGCTCAACACGTCCGCGGGCAATGTGGGGATCGACAGCGAGCCGAGCTTCTGCACGTAATCGTCGCGGGTACCGCCCGAGTTGTTCGTGACGAACACGACACGCACGCCCGCGTCGCGCAGCATGGCGATCGCCTCCCCCCGCCGTCGATCGGCTCCTCGCCGCGCCACAGCACACCGTCGAGATCGCAGCAGACCACGGGGGCCGGCGACACGGCTTCGGGCACCGGTCGACGCTATCGGAGCCCGCGCCGCGGCTCTCGTTAGAGTCCGCGGGTGCCCGGGTTCGAGCCGTTCCGCGGTGTCCGCTACGTCGCGGGCGCGAAGGCCCCGGGAGCGATGCACGCGGTCGAGTTCGAGGGGGTGTGCGCGCCGCCCTACGACGTCATCGACGAAGCCGACCGGCACACGTTGTGCGCGCGCCACGAACGCAACGCGGTTCGGCTGATCCTGCCGCAGGACCACTTCCTCGACGGCGACCGGTATGCCGCCGCCGCCGACGACTACCGCCTGTGGCGCTGCGAAGGCACGCTCGCCGTCGACGCCGCGCCCCGCCTCTACGGCTACCGGATGGAGTACCACGACGCGGGCGGATCGCCGCGCGCGACCGCCGGCGTGATCGGTGCGCTCGCATTGCCGCCGAAGCCGGGCGACGGCGACATCCTGCCCCACGAGCGCACGATGGCCAAGGCCAAGTCCGACCGGCTGCAACTGTTGCTCGCCACGCGCCTCAACCTCGACCCGATCTGGGGCTTGAGCCTCGCGGCCGGCCTCACCGGGCTCGTCGCCGACGCCGCGGGCGAGCCCCTCGGCGGCTGCCGCGACGAGGACGGCAACGCCCACTCGATCTTCGCGATCGACGACCCTGCACAGATCACGGCGATCCGCGACGCGATCGCGGGCGCACCGATGGTGCTCGCCGACGGCCATCACCGCTTCGAGACGGCGTGCACGTTCCGCGACAAGTGCGTGGCCCGCGGCCTCGACCCCTCGGGCGCGGCCTCGATCATGGCCCTGGTCGTCGAGCTCGCCGACGAGCAGTTGAGCATCCAGGCGATCCACCGGCTCGTCACGCTCACGCCGGGCTTCGAGACCCGGGCCGCGCTGGCCGACGCCTGCTCGCTCACACCGATCGCGTCGCTCGACGAGGCCGGCGACCGCGGCCTCGTGCTCGTCGAGCGCGGCGCGCTCCACCTGCTCGAGCCGCGGCCCGACGTGCTTGCCCGCGCGCTCGGTGACGAGCCCGACGTGCTGCGCACGGTCGACGCCGCGATCGTCGAGCGCGTGATCGGGCCCCGCTGGCCCGACGCCGAATGGACGTTCCGCCACGACGCCGAGGAGATCGTGGCCCAGGTGCGCAACGGCTCCTACGACGCCGGGCTCGTGCTCCGGCCGCCGACCGTGGCAACCACACGCGCCGCCGCGGCCGCGCGCGTGCGCATGCCGCAGAAGACGACGTTCTTCTATCCCAAGCCGCGCACCGGCCTCGTGGTGCGCGACCTGGCGATCGATTAGTCGCTGTCGCCCACCGACCAGGTGGCGCCGGCCGCGATGACCTTGGCGAGATCGCCCGGGCCGGTCTTGGCGGCCTCGGCCGCGAGCTGGGCCTGCACCTCGGCCTCGTAGACCGGGCGCTCCACGTCGCGGAATACGCCGACCGGCGTGGGCGTGGTGGGCGTGTTCGAAAGGCGCGACAGCGCGAAGGCCAGCGTGGGATCGTCGCGGTGCTCGTCGTGCACCAGGAGACCCTCGACTCCGACCTCGGCGACCTCGACCACGCGCGGCTCACCGAACTCGTTCACCGCGACGCCGTACTGCTGCTCGGTCCCGAAACGGATCGGCTCACCCTGCACGAGGTCGATGAGCATGTTCGACCGGACGTCGCGCTTCAACACGGCGTCGAAGGCGCCGTCGTTGAACACGTTGCAGTTCTGGAACACCTCGACGAACGCCGCGCCCTTGTGCTCGTGCATGCGGCGGAAGACCTGCATCATGTGCTTGCGGTCCATGTCGTGGGTGCGGGCGACGAACGTGCCCTCGGCACCGAGCGCCACCGAGAGCGGATTGAACGGGTAGTCGACCGATCCGAACGGCGTGCTCTTGGTGACCTTGCCGAGCTCTGACGTCGGCGAGTACTGACCCTTCGTGAGCCCGTAGATCTGGTTGTTGAACATGATGATCTTCAGGTTCACGTTGCGGCGCAGCGCGTGAATGAGGTGGTTGCCACCGATCGAGAGCATGTCGCCGTCGCCGCCGATCACCCACACGTGCAGGTCGGGCCGCGCCAGCGCGACGCCGGTGGCGAGCGCAGGAGCCCGGCCGTGGATGCCGTGCATACCGTAGGTCTTCATGTAGTACGGGAAACGGGCGGCACACCCGATGCCGGAGACGAACACCATCTCCTCGGGCTTCACGTCGAGCTCGGGCAGCAGGAACTGCACCGCGGCGAGGATGCCGTAATCGCCGCATCCGGGACACCAGCGCGGCTCCTCGCCGGACTCGAAGTCCTTACGGGTGAGAGCGACGGCTTCGGTGGTCATGAATCGATCATCTCCAGGATCTTGGCTTCGAGCTCGGCGGCCCGGAACGGCACGCCCTGCACCTTCGTCAACGACTGTGCGTCGACGAGGTACTCGGCGCGCACGAGCCGGCTGAGCTGGCCGAGGTTCATCTCGGGTACGAGCACCTTGCGGTAGCGCGCGAGCACGTCACCGAGATTCGCCGGGAACGGGTTGAGGTGCGTGAGGTGCGCATGGGCAACGGCCTTGCCGCGGCCGCGTACCCGCCGCACACCGGCCTGGATCGCGCCCCACGTGCTCCCCCAACCGAGCACGAGCGTCTCGGCCGTGCCGTCGATGTCGTCGACGTGCAGCTCGCCGATGTCGCGAGCAATGCCCGCGACCTTGGCGGCGCGGATATGCACCATTGCCTCGTGGTTGTCGGGCGAGTAGCTGATGTTGCCGCTGCCGTCCTTGCCGTCGAGGCCGATTCCCGATTTCTCGATGCCGCCGATGCGGTGCATGAGGCCGGGCGTGCCGGGCACCGCCCAGGGGCGGGCGAGCGTGTCGGGATCACGCAGGTAGGGCCAGAACGTGGTGCCGTGGTTCGGCTCGGACGCGAACGCCACCGAGATGTCGGGCAGGGCGTCGAGGTCGGGCAGCAGCCACGGCTCGGCGCCGTTGGCGAGGTAGCCGTCGGTGAGCAGGATCACCGGCGTGCGGTACTTGAGCGCGATGCGGCACGCTTCGAACGCGGCGTGGAAGCACTGGCTCGGGGAATACGCGGCGACGATCGGTACCGGCGACTCGCCGTGGCGGCCGTACATGGCGAGCATCAGATCGGCCTGCTCGGTCTTCGTCGGCAGTCCGGTCGACGGGCCGCCGCGTTGCACGTCGACCACCACGAGCGGGAGCTCGAGGCTGACGGCCAGCCCGAGGGCCTCCGACTTGAGGTCGACGCCGGGGCCCGACGTGCCGGTGATGGCGAGCGAGCCTGCGAATGCCGCGCCGATCGCGATCGACGCCGCGGCGATCTCGTCTTCGGCCTGCAGCGTCTTGACGCCGAAGTTCTTCAACTTCGAGAGCTCGTGGAGGATGTCGGACGCCGGCGTGATCGGGTACGACGCGTAGACGAGCGGAAGCTTGGCGCTCTGCGACGCGGCCACGAGGCCGTACACGGTGGCGGCATTGCCCACCACGTTGCGGTAGCGCCCGGGCTTCAGCGCCGCCGGGCGCACCTCGTAGGGGTGGTCGAACAGCTCGGCGGTCTCGCCGAAGTTGCGGCCGGCCTTGAACGCGGCGAGGTTCGCGTCACGCACCTGCGCCTTGTTCGCGAAGCGCGACTCGATCCATTCCTGCACCGGCTTCACCGGGCGCGTGTACATCCAGCAGAGCAGGCCGAGCGCGAAGAAGTTCTTGGAGCGCTCCGCGTCACGCGGCTTCACGCCGAGCTCCTTGGTTGCGCCGACGGTGATCGACGTCATCGGCACCTGGTACACGGTGTAGACGGCGAGGGAGTCGTCGTCGAGCGGGTTGTGCTCGTAGCCGGCCTTCTCGAGGTCGCGCGCCTCGAAGCTGTCGGAGTTGACGATGACGGTCGTGCCCGGCGCCATGTCGTGGAGGTTCGCCGACAGGGCCGCCGGGTTCATCGCCACGAGCACGTTCGGCGCGTCGCCCGGCGTCACGATGTCGTGGTCGGAGATGTGCACCTGGAACGACGACACGCCGGCGATCGTGCCGGCCGGCGCGCGGATCTCGGCCGGGAAGTTCGGCAGCGTCGCCAGGTCGTTGCCGAAGACTGCGGACAGTTCGGTGAATCGGTCCCCGACGAGTTGCATGCCGTCACCCGAGTCACCCGCGAAGCGAATGACGACCCGATCCAGGGTCTCGGCCCGCGCTTGCGCGGGTGTATCGATGGTCACCGTCGACCAGTTCCTTTCATGCTCCGTTGCACGAGCACCCGGTTGTGCCCTGCCGCACGCACTCGTCTGCCTCGACGGCTGCGGTGCACGGGACCCGGGGACATCGATGGTACTCCCGGCATTCGCGTCACCAGTGGCACCATCGGCCGGCGGGACCGCGACGTGTGGTGGCACCTATTCGTGGAGCACGGCGAGCTGCTCGCGCAGCACCCGCTCGACGCGGGCGCGGCCCCGCTTGTCGCCGGCCCGGCTGATCGCGAGCGCGGCGACCTCGACCCGGCTCGCGGTGGCGCCTCCGGCACGGAAGAAGCGTCGCCGGACCGTGCCCGCGAGCACGACCTCGTCGCCGGCGTCGAGCGCGGTGATCCAGGCGGGCGGATCGGCGACGCTGACGGGCACGCTGATCGCGGCGCTGCCGCCGGGCCGCGTGGTGACCTGGATCTGCGCCAACTCGCTGCCCGACGGCAGCGAGCGGCAGTCGGGTGGGCTCGACAGCACACCCCGCACGACGGCGATGTTCACTGACATTGCATCTCCTCGAGTCGCCGTGGCCCGCGCCGCGTGCCACACGTCGGTCTCATGTCGGGGAGGTTCCGGGAGCGATCGCGACGGTTCGGGGAGTGATCGCGAGCGTACGCGGGGGTTGCGACAGTGCGATCAGCCGAGCGACGCGAGCCGCTCGCCCACGTCGGCGAACTGGGCGTCGTACTTCCGCA
This sequence comes from uncultured Actinomycetes bacterium, assembly GCA_963716525.1. Taxonomy (GTDB): domain Bacteria; phylum Actinomycetota; class Acidimicrobiia; order IMCC26256; family PALSA-610; genus JBBREP01. The sequence continues at coordinate 3,348,682 of OY970315.1, read as the reverse complement.
CGCGCTGGAAGAGCGCCCGGGCGCGGGGGATGTCGCCCGAGCGCTCGTAGAGGTCGGCGAGCGCGTACCAGAGGCGCGCGTGATGCTCCTGCACCCGGCGCGGCGTGTCGCTCGCTCGCTTCTCGAGCACTGCGATCGCCTCGTCGCGCCGGCCGCGATCGGCGAGCGAGCCGGCGTACACAATGCGGCCCTCGGTGACGAGGGCGGCCGACGACGAGGCATCCGCGAGCTCGCGCCAGAGCTCCTCGACGCGCCGGTACTTGCGCTGCGCGCGCGCACAGTCCATGAGCACCGGGTGCTGGTCGGTGGCCTTGGTGAGCTCGGTGAAGGCGTCGAGCTCGCGTTCGGCGGCGCGGTAGTTCCCGAGGCGGTAGTGGCAGAGGCCCACGAGCTCGCGCACGCCGGCCGCGTCGGGATACGAGTGCGCGAGCGGTCGGAGCAGCCGCAGCGCGTCGCGTTCACGCTCGGCCGCGAAGGCGTCGCTCGCGGACTGCAGCGTGGCGACGGCCCAACCGGCACGCGAGCCGGCGAGGCGGCGCAAGTCGGCGCCGGCCTCGGAGTCGCGCCGGGGGCGCCGGTACCGCGGTGGACGGGTGGCGGGCATGGGTCGAGCACCGTACCCGGACCGGCGCGCGGCGCTCCGGACGCGACGATGCCCGCCGGCGCACAGGATGCGCTCAGGCGGGCAACGTCATTCGAATATTCCGGCGGCGACCTACTCTCCCAGGAAGTTGCCCTCCAAGTACCATCGGCGCGGGCGGGCTTAACTGCCGTGTTCGGAATGGGAACGGGTGTGACCCCGCCGCTCTGACCACCGGAAATCTTGGCGCTCTCGGTTCCCCGAGAACTCCATAGCGAGCACGAGACATCTCGTCGATGTCGAAGTCTGTGAGAGCTCAAGCCCTCGGCCGATTAGTACCGGTCGGCTGAACACGTCACCGTGATTACACCTCCGGCCTATCAACCTGGTCGTCTACCAGGGGCCTTACCTGCTTGTGCAGTGAGAGACCTCATCTCGAGGCGAGTTTCGCGCTTAGATGCTTTCAGCGCTTATCTCTTCCGTAGGTCGCCAACCAGCCGTGCCCTTGGCAGGACAACTGGCACACGAGAGCTACGTCCGCTCCGGTCCTCTCGTACTAGGAGCAGCTCCTCACAAGTCTCTTACGCCCACGGAGGATAGGGACCGAACTGTCTCGCGACGTTCTAAACCCAGCTCGCGTACCGCTTTAATGGGCGAACAGCCCAACCCTTGGGAGGTGCTTCCCCCCCAGGATGCGACGAGCCGACATCGAGGTGCCAAACTCTGCCGTCGATGTGGACTCTTGGGCAGAATAAGCCTGTTATCCCCGGGGTACCTTTTATCCGTTGATCGACCGCGCTTCCACACGCCACGGCCGGGTCACTAAGCCCGACTTTCGTCCCTGCTCGACTTGTAAGTCTCGCAGTCAAGCTCCCTTGTGTCTTTGCACTCGACGCCTGATGGCCAACCAGGCTGAGGGAACCTTTGGGCGCCTCCGTTACTCTTTAGGAGGCGACCGCCCCAGTCAAACTACCCACCTGTCACTGTCCCCGACCCGGATTACGGGCCTGGGTTAGAAGCCCAGCATGTACAGGGTGGTATTTCAACGTTGCCTCCACAAGGGCTGACGCCCCTGCTTCCCAGGCTCCCACCTATCCTACACAATACATACCGAGATCCAATACCAAGTTGTAGTAAAGGTCCACGGGGTCTTTCCGTCCTTCCGCAGGAAACGAGCATCTTTACTCGTAATGCAATTTCGCCGGGTCTCTGGTTGAGACAGTAGCCAAGTCGTTACGCCATTCGTGCAGGTCGGAACTTCGTGTTATTCCCCTGTTCCCAGGGGCACAGACTATGCCTTCATCTCGGGTTGACTCGACCGATCGACAGCGGGTCGTATCCGCGCTTACCGCTTGGATTCATACTCGCTGCCCACTTGCCGATGCGTACCAATCCGTCCGGTTCACGGTGCTCGCCTCGGCTCATCGCCTCGCAGATGGAGACAAAGAGTTCGAAGTCGCGCCGTTTGCCGGAGCGCAATGGAAACGCCTGGAAGTGCGGGATGACTCGCTCGATCAGAAGCGGAAGCTTTCGCACTTCCCACTTCAGAGTCCGGTCGCTACGGTCGGGCCGGATCGTGCCGCAGTCGAAGTAGTGCTGGATCTCCAGCAGCACCTCGGCACGGTCGCCGTTCTGGCTCACCGACAGACTCGGACGCACCTCCCAACCGACGCGAAGCGTTGGCCGGGGGGCGATCGAAACCGTGAAGCATCCCTCACCGTCGACGAATCCGGAGATATACGACGGTAGATCAGTCGTGCAGTCGCCTCGAGAGCCCGCGTGTTGCCACGTCCATAGATTTGCCACCACCTCACCGTACGGAGAGGTTGCGACAGCGTCCGTGGCCTCGTCCTTTTCGGACTCAGTCGTTACGGGGCCATACCTCGTTACGAGGCAGAGGGCTTCCCACGGCATTACCCGCCGGCCCGAGGGCCGGGTAGGGCTTCGCCGTTATGAGCGGGATTGACACGCCGGATCACTCCGACGCGGGGCAGTTATGTCTACCCGACAAGGAATTTCGCTACCTTAGGCACGTTGTTACTCCACCAGTCATTTTCGACTGATGTGGTCAGGTCATTTCTGCCTGACTCCTCATGTCGCCATGAGGTTCGGACTGTATCTTCACAACACCGCACATATCTCGGTGTGCGCCTCGCGTGCAGTCTCTGAGGATCCCGTTCCCGGTTTCCTGCTGATTGTCCGCACCGGATGGATTGTCACTGCCGACTATTGCCGACGAGTACCACCGGATGCTCGGATGTTCCAGCATATAGCAAGGTTTGATAACGGCCCTATGACAAACCGTTATAGTTACGGCCGCCGTTTACCGGGGCTTAGGTTCAGAGCTTCGCCTTGCGGCTAACCCTTCCCCGTAACCTTCCGGCACCGGGCAGGCGTCACAGCGTATACATCGTCTTGCGACTTCGCACGCTGCTGTGTTTTTAGTAAACAGTCGCTTGGCTCTGGTCTCTGCGGCCTCCTCGAGCTCAGGGCGCGAAGCCCTTCACCCTACCGAGGCCCCCCTTCTTCCGAAGTTACGGGGGTAATTTGCCGAGTTCCTTAACCAGAGTTCTCCCGATCGCCTTAGTATTCTCTACTTGTCCACCTGAGTCGGTTTGGGGTACGGGCACCGTGCCAGCTCGCTAGAGGTTTTTCTCGGCAGCATGGGATCGATCACTTCACCTGAAGCGGTTCGGCATCGCGTCTCAGAGTGAATGCCAGGCGGATTTACCTACCTGACCTCCTACACGCTTACCCCGGGACAACCAACGCCCGGGTTGATCTACCCTCCTGCGTCACCCCTTTGCTCTCCGCTGGGACCGGTGTCGGACTCGACCGAAGTCAGCCTCCGATTCGTCTCCCTTTGGAGTGGGCGCGGACACGGTGGTACTGGAATATCAACCAGTTGTGCATCGACTACGCCTGTCGGCCTCGCCTTAGCTCCCGACTAACCCTGGGCGGATGAGCCTTCCCCAGGAACCCTTGGACATTCGGCGGAGGGGTTCCTCCCCCCTCTTTCGCTACTCATGCCGGCATTCTCACTCGACCACGCTCCACGCACGCTCACGCATGCGCTTCACAGCTGAGATCGACGCTCCCCTACCCATCACACAAGATGTGCAATGACGCAGCTTCGGTACTGTGCTTGAGCCCCGTTACATTGTCCGCGCAGGACCACTCGACCAGTGAGCTATTACGCACTCTTTCAAGGATGGCTGCTTCTAAGCCAACCTCCTGGCTGTCTGGGCAATCCCACATCGTTTACCACTGAGCACAGATTTCGGGACCTTAGCTGGCGTTCTGGGCTGTTTCCCTTTCGACCATGAAGCTTAGCCCCCATGGTCTCACTGCCGTGTTCTGGAGTATCGGCATTCGGAGTTTGGTTGATTTCAGTAACCTTGTGGGGCCCCTAGACCATCCAGTGCTCTACCTCCGACACTGAACACACGACGCTGTACCTAAATACATTTCGGGGAGAACCAGCTATCACCAGGTTTGCTTGGCCTTTCACCCCTAACCACAGGTCATCCCCGCCGTTTTCAACCGACGTGGGTTCGGCCCTCCACGAGGTCTTACCCTCGCTTCAGCCTGCCCATGGCTAGATCACCTGGCTTCGGGTCTACAGCATGCGACTCTACGCCCTATTCAGACTCGCTTTCGCTCCGGCTTCCCCTCTCGGGTTAACCTTGCCACATACCATAACTCGCCGGCTCATTCTTCAAAAGGCACGCCATCACGGCCACAGGGCGAACCCTGTGACGACGCTTTGACTGCTTGTAGGCCAACGGTTTCAGGTTCTATTTCACTCCCCTCCCGGGGTCCTTTTCACCCTTCCCTCACGGTACTCGTGCGCTATCGGTCGCCAGCTTGTACTTAGCCTTACGAGGTGGTCCTCGCAGATTCACGCGGACTTTCTCGGGTTCCGCGCTACTCGGGTGCCATGCAGGAGGCTGAACGCTTTCGCGTACGGGGTTATTACCCTCTGTGACCCGGCTTTCCAGACCGGTTCCGCTAACGATCAGCTTTGTAACTCCTTGGAGGGTCTGCCGCCCCTCCCGCATGGTCCCACAACCCCGTTGTCGCATCGCCGACAGGCTGTACCACGACAACGGTTTAGGCTATTCCCAGTTCGCTCGCCGCTACTATGGGAGTCGCATTTTGCTTTCTGTTCCTCGGGGTAATGAGATGTTTCAGTTCCCCCGGTTCCCTCCTACTGCCCTATGTGTTCAGGCAGAGGTGACTGGGCATGACCCCAGCCGGGTTTCCCCATTCGGATATCCACGGATCAAAGCCTGGTCGGCGGCTCCCCGTGGCTTTTCGCAGCCACCCACGTCCTTCATCGGCATCTGGCGCCAAGGCATCCACCGTTGGCCCTTCATAGCTTGAGAACTCTCAGACCTCGCGCTTCCACGTCTGCCATCGGGAAGAGACAGGCGCGGCCGCCGAGGTCGATGTTGCAACATGTTTCAAGATGCTCGTGCTCGCTATGCAGTTCTCAAGGACCGAGAGACGCGCGATCAAGTACGCGTCGCGCAGATGGCCACGCCGGCTGACACCCGGAGCGGGAGCTCGACGGGGCTGCGGCGTGGCGCAGTGCTGCGGATCGGAAGGCAACACGCCGGCATGAGCCGGGGCGCACCCTCACAACAGAGCAGTGAAGTCCGGTTCCACGGTCGCCCGGGGGTGCCCGGGTGCGGCTCCGAGGCTGGTGCTTCCGTCGAAACGGTCGCGCCTCGAGGCGGGACACCGGGGGTCGGACGATTGGTCCGTGAATCGATTAGCCAGTGATCGACGTCGGAACTCTCCGGGATTTCCCGAGAACATTCGCCTCGGGATCCGGACAGTGGTTCCTTAGAAAGGAGGTGATCCAGCCGCACCTTCCGGTACGGCTACCTTGTTACGACTTCACCCCAATCACGGACCCCACCTTCGACAGCTCCCTCCTTGCGGTTGGGCCACTGGCTTCGGGTGTTGCCCACTTTCGTGGTGTGACGGGCGGTGTGTACAAGGCCCGGGAACGTATTCACCGCAGCGTGCTGATCTGCGATTACTAGCGACTCCGACTTCACGCAGTCGAGTTGCAGACTGCGATCCGAACTGAGACCGGCTTTCTGGGATTGGCTCACTCTCGCGAGTTTGCAGCCCTTTGTACCGGCCATTGTAGCGCGTGTGCAGCCCTGGACGTAAGGGGCATGATGACTTGACTTCATCCCCACCTTCCTCCGGTTTGACACCGGCGGTCTCCTACGAGTCCCCGGCATGATCCGCTGGCAACATAGGACAGGGGTTGCGCTCGTTGCGGGACTTAACCCAACATCTCACGACACGAGCTGACGACAGCCATGCACCACCTGTGTACGACGCCGAAGCACACCGGCTTTCACCGGCTTTTCCGTACATGTCAAGCCCAGGTAAGGTTCTTCGCGTTGCATCGAATTAAGCCACACGCTCCGCCGCTTGTGCGGGCCCCCGTCAATTCCTTTGAGTTTTAGCCTTGCGGCCGTACTCCCCAGGCGGGGCACTTAATGCGTTAGCTACGGCACGGATCCCGTCGATAGAGACCCACACCTAGTGCCCAACGTTTACGGCGTGGACTACCAGGGTATCTAATCCTGTTTGCTACCCACGCTTTCGCTCCTCAGCGTCAGTCACGGCCCAGAGTGCCGCCTTCGCTACTGGTGTTCCTCCCGATATCTGCGCATTTCACCGCTACACCGGGAATTCCACACTCCCCTACCGGACTCGAGTCACGGCAGTATCAGGTGGCCGCTCCGTGTTGAGCACGGAGATTTCACACCCGACTTACCGAACCGCCTACGAGCTCTTTACGCCCAATGAATCCGGACAACGCTTGCCCCCTACGTATTACCGCGGCTGCTGGCACGTAGTTGGCCGGGGCTTCTTCTGCAGGTACCGTCAATTTCGTTCCTGCTGAAAGCGGTTTACGACCCGAGGGCCTTCGTCCCGCACGCGGCGTCGCTGCTTCAGGGTTTCCCCCATTGAGCAAGATTCCTAACTGCTGCCTCCCGTAGGAGTCTGGGCCGTGTCTCAGTCCCAGTGTGGCTGATCGTCCTCTCAGACCAGCTACCCGTCGAAGCCTTGGTAAGCCGTTACCTCACCAACAAGCTGATAGGCCGCGAGACCATCCCGGAGCGGAATCCATTTCCTCATCAGACCATGCGATCCGATGAGGACATCCGGTATTAGCCCAAGTTTCCCTGGGTTATCCCGGTCTCCGGGGCAGGTTCCTCACGTGTTACTCACCCGTTCGCCACTTTCCACCGGGGCAAGCCCCGGCTTCACGTTCGACTTGCATGTTTTAAGCGCGCCGCCAGCGTTCGTCCTGAGCCAGGATCAAACTCTCCATCAAGATCGTGACCGCCCACCGTTGAGGGCGAGCGGCGCGGATCGGAGAGCCCGCCGCCGGGAGCACTGACTCCGGGCGGCTGGCATTCATTGTGTTGCTATGACGGAGCATCGTCACGACCGGCTTGACAACCGTTGACGTCGCGCGATGCCCGCACTGGCTTTTGGCATTCACTGCTCTGTTGTCAAGGAACGACCCCGGGGCGGACGCGGCAAACGCGGCCGAACCGGAACGGCACTCGACCGACTTGTTTCCGCCGAGGCGGACGCCGTGCCGAGGCACGACGGGCCGGAGGTTGGTGCCAGGCTCCGGGGGTCGCGAGCGGCCACTGGAGCGAAGGGACATGTTACGCGCGCCGAGGGCGGGTGCCAACTCGGTTCGGCCCCTTTTCCCGGATTTCCTCTTGACCAGGACCGATAGGACCGCCGCGGTGGCGCTTCACACGAGCCGGGCCCACCTGCGCCGCCCCACCTGCAGCACCGCGCCGGTCCAGGACTCGACCGGCCGGGCCAGGTTCTCCCGCACGACCTCGCCGTCGACCCGCACGCCGCCCTCGTCGATCCGGCGCACCGCCTCCCGCCCCGACGAGGCCAGACCCGTGGCCGTGAGCACCTTGGCCAGCGACACGTCCGCGCCGGTGGGCAGGCCCGTGCCGGCCAGGGACCGTTCGGGGATCTCGCTCGGCGTCTCGTGCCGCTTGTGCACCCGGTCGAACTCGGCTTCGGCCGCCGCGCCCGCACCGGGGCCGTGGTACAGATCGGCGACCGCGGCCGCGATCCGCCGCTTCGCCGCGTTCGGGTGTAGCGAGCCGTCGCGCCGCGCGGCGACGAACGCCTCGACCTCGGCCTGGGGCCAGGCCGTGGCGTGCTGCGCGTAGGTCTCGAGCAGCGTGTCGGGGATCGACATCAGCTTGCCGAACTGCTCCTCGGGCGGCTCGGTGAGCCCCACGTAGTTGTCGAGGGACTTCGACATCTTGGGGCCGTGCACGTCGGGTCCGTTCAGGCCCACGAGCAACGGCGTGGTGACCACCGCCTGGGGGGCGGCGTCCATCTGCTGCTGGAGCTGGCGCCCCACGAGCAGGTTGAACAGCTGGTCGGTGCCGCCCAGCTCGACGTCGGCGTGGACCATCACCGAGTCCCAGCCCTGCAGCAGCGGGTACAGGAACTCGCTCACCGAGATCGGCTGGCCCGACTCGTAGCGCTGGGCGAAGTCGTTGCGCTCGAGCATCCGGGCGACGGTGGAGCGCGCCGCGAGCTGGAGCACGTCCTCGATCCCCATCGTGGCGAGCCACTCCGAGTTGCGGCGGACCTCCAGGCGCTCGGGGTCGGGGTCGAGCACCTTGGTGACCTGCGCGAGGTAGGTCTCGGCCGCGACGTCGACCTGCGCACGTGACCGGCGCGGCCGGGTGACCGAGCGCCCCGAAGGGTCGCCGACCATGGCGGTGAAGTCACCCACGATCAGCACCGCCCGGTGCCCCGCGTCCTGGAACCGGCGCAACGTGCGCAGCACGACCGTGTGGCCGAGGTGCAGGTCGGAGGCGGTGGGGTCGAGGCCCAGCTTCACCCGCAGCGGGCGGCCGGTGGCGAGCCGCTGCCGCAGCTCGTCCTCGGCGATGACGCCGGCGGTCCCCTGGAGGAGCGCGGCGAGATCCGTCCCGGCGGCCATGGCCCGGGACGGTACCGGGTCCGCCGGCCGGACCCCCGCACCCTGTCGGCCGGAGCCCCGCACCCTGTGGTTGTCCCATCCGGAGCCAACTTGTTGGCTCCGGATGGGACAACCGGGAACCCGCTTGGTGCTGGTGTGGCGAATGAGGGAGAATGTTGCCAGTGTGACGACCAGAGGCGAGGCTGCCGATCAGAACGGTGTGGCGCAGCGCCCGCACCGCACCCGGCCCCGCCGGGCCCACTGGCTCGCCGCGGCCTGTGTGCTGCTCGCCGCGGGTTGCGCCTTCAACCCGAACCTCGACCCCCGGCCGCTCGACTCGTCGGCGTCCACCCGCGTCGTCGCCGCCGACGGCAGCCTGCTCGCGGCGCTCGACGCAGGCATCCACCGCCAGCCCGTGCCGCTCAGCCGGATGGCGCCGACCCTGCCGAGCGCCGTCGTCGCGCTCGAGGACCACCGCTTCTTCGACCACGACGGTGTCGACGTGCGAGCAGTGGCGCGGGCACTGCGCAACGACATCAAGGCGGGCAAGGTCGTCGAGGGTGGCTCGACGATCACCCAGCAGTACGTGCGCAACGTGCTGCTCACCGGCGACAAGACGGTCCACCGCAAGCTGAAGGAGATGGTGCTCGCGGTCGAGGTGGAGCAGAAGCTCACCAAGAAGCAGATCCTCGAGCGCTACTTGAACGCGGTGTACTTCGGCGACGGCTCGTACGGCGCCGAAGTCGCCGCGGAGCACTACTTCGGGCATCCCGCGTCGCAGCTCACGCTCGCGGAGAGCGCGACGCTCGCCGGGCTGCTGCAGGCACCCGACCGCGACGATCCGTTCACCGACCCGTCGGCGGCCCGCGCCCGCCGCGACCTCGCGCTCGACGCGATGGCCAAGTACCACGACATCACCGACGCGCAGGCCCGCGCGGCCAAGGCCACACCGATACGGCTCGCCCGGCGCGCCAGCGCCGGCGACGAGCGCGCGCCCTACTTCGTGGAGCAGGTGCGCCAGTGGTTCCTGGCCAACCCCGCGTTCGGCGCCACCGCAGCCGACCGCGCCCACGCGCTGTACCAGGGTGGGTACACGATCACCACCACGCTCGATCCCCATGCGCAGTCGGCGGCCGAGGCCGCGGTGCGCCAGATCCTCGTCGACCGCGCCCACGACCCGGCCGCGGCGGTCGTGTCGATCGAGCCCCGCACCGGCCGTGTGGTCGCGTACGTGGGCGGACGCGGCTACGACGGTCCCGAAGCGTGGTCGCATTGGGATCTCGCGGGCCAGGCCGCTCGCCCAATGGGCTCGACGTTCAAGCCGTTCGTGCTCGCCGCGGCGTTGGAGCGGCACATCCCCTTGTCGCGCGTCTACGAGCGCGCCGGCGCAGCTCACGCTCCATCCGGCCGGCGACGTGCCGTGGGCGGTGCACAACTACGAGAACCAAGGCTTCGGCCGGATCGATATCGTCGACGCGACCGTCAACTCGGTGAACACCGTGTACGCGCAGCTCATGCTCGACGTCGGCCCGCAGTACGCCGTGTCGCTCGCGGCCCGGCTCGGCCTGCCGAACACGCTCCACCCATACCCGAGCGCGGTGCTGGGTGACAACGAGGTGCACCCGCTCGCGGTGGCCGACGCGTACGCCAGCTTGGCCGCCGACGGCGTGCACACCGCGCCCGTGCTCGTCACCCAGGTGACCGACCGCCACGGCAACGTCGTGTACCGCGACCACACACCGCACACGCGGGTGCTCGATCCGCAGATCGCCCGCACGGTGAACCACACGCTGGAGCAGGTGGTGAGTCGCGGCACCGGCGAGCGCGCCCGCGTGGGGCGGCCCGTGGCCGGCAAGACCGGTACCACCGACAACTACGAGGACGCGTGGTTCGTGGGCTCCACGCCGCAGCTCACGACCGCGGTGTGGGTGGGCAGCGGCGCCACGCCCTATCCGATGCTGCCGCCGCGCACCCGCGAGAAGGTCACGGGCGGCACGTGGCCCGCCGAGATCTGGGCGCGCTTCTCCTCGCAGGTGCTCGGCGAGGTGCCGATCGCCGACTTCCCCGAGCCGTCTGCCGCGACCGCAGACGGCGTGTTACCGACCCGACCCCTTCCCGACGTCGTCGGCATGCCGCGCGCGCAGGCCGCGTCCGCGGTGCACGACGACGGGTACACGGTGAAGATCCTGAGCGCGCCGAGCGACCAGTATCCGCCGGGCATTGTGATCGACGAGTCGCCCGAAGGCGGCACGCCCTTGCGCGCCCGCGCGGTCGTGACCCTGACGGTCGCGACCGCCGACACCGCGTCGCGCACGACCACGGTGCCGAGCGTGCTGGGTCTGACGCGCGCCGACGCCGCGGCCCGTGCCGCCGCCGCCGGCGTGGCGCTGCAGGTGGTCGTGGAGGCCGAGCCGCCGCCCGGCGCACCCCACGGCCGGGTCTGGCAGCAGGCGATCGCGAGCGGCACCCGCGTCCCGACCGCCAGCGCGCTCAAGATCTGGGTGCAGCCCTAGCGCGTGACGACCGGCGACGCGACCGAGTAGCGGAGCAGGAGGTTGTCGCCGCGCCCGGGCGCGAGGCCCACACGCGTGGTGCGGGCGATGTGGTCGGCATCCGGCGGTGGCGTGCCGTCGTCGACGATCTGGAGCGAACCGGCCACGAGATCGCTGCCGTCACGCGCGCCGTCGACACCGAAGCCCTCGGCGAGCCGGGCCGGACCCGACAGCAGCTCCCTGTCACGTCGCTGCGGCCCGCGCCGGCGCCGCATCGTGTCGAGGCCGTCGACGGGCACCGCGGCCCGCAGCAACACGGCGTGGGGCTGCGTACCCGGGCCGCACACCGCGTTCATACACCAGTGCATGCCGTAGATGAAGTACACGTAGAGCGTGCCCGGCGGGCCGAACATCGACGCGTTGCGGCGGGTCGGGCCGCGGTACGCGTGGCTCCCCGGATCCTCGGCGCCGCAGTAGGCCTCGACCTCCACGAGCCGCGCCGCGACGACCTCGTCGCCCGACCGGTCGACGAGCAGCTTGCCGAGGAGCTCCGGCGCGACGGTGCGCGCATCACGGTCGTAGAACCGTCGCGGCAGCGCGCGCCCGCGCGACGCCGAGCGCGTCAATGCTCGCCGAGCTGGGAGCGCTCGGCATCGAGGCGCGCGCCCGCCGACTCCAACTGCACCGCGACCGGCTCCGGTCCCGCACCGCCCGGCGAGCTGCGCCGGCGCACCCCGGCACCCGGATCGAACAATGCCGCCGTCTCGGGACCGAGCCGCGGGTCGGCGCTGACGAGCTCGTCGAGACCGACGCCGCGCTCGATCGACTGCCGGACGAGGCTGCCCACGAGCGCATGGGCGTCGCGAAACGGCATGCCCGAGCGAACGAGGACCTCGGCGAGATCGGTGGCCGCGTTCGTGGGCGAGTCGGCCGCCTCGGCCATGCGCTGCGGCTGGAACGTGGCGGTGTCGAGCAGGCCGGCGACGGCCCGCACGGTGAGCGCGCACGTGTCGAGCGCGTCGAACAGCGGCTCCTTGTCCTCCTGCAGGTCGCGGTTGTAGGCGAGCGGCAGTCCCTTCAGCGTGGCCAGCAGCCCGGTGAGGTCGCCGATGAGGCGCCCGGCCTTGCCGCGTGCCAGCTCGGCGATGTCGGGGTTCTTCTTCTGCGGGAGCATCGAGCTGCCTGTGGAGTAGGCGTCGGCGAGCCGCAGGAAGCCGAACTCCTCGGTGGTCCACAGCACGACCTCCTCGCCCACGCGGGAGAGGTGCAGCTGGGTCATCGTGGCGCAGAACAGCGCCTCGGCCACGAAGTCGCGGTCCGACACCGCGTCGAGCGAGTTCTCGAAGGAGGCCGCGAAGTCGAGCTGCTGCGCGCTGAACGCGGGATCGATCGGCAGGCTCGACCCGGCCAGCGCGCCCGCACCGAGCGGCGAGACGTCGGCACGCCGCAGGCAGTCGAACCAGCGGTCGACGTCGCGGGAGAAGGCCCAGAAGTGCGCGAGGAAGTGGTGTGCGAGGAGCACCGGCTGCGCGCGCTGCAGATGCGTGTAGCCGGGCAGGTACGAGTCACCGGCCTCGTGCGCGCGCCGCAGCACCACCGACTGCAGCTCGATGATGCGGGCGATCTGGTCGCGCCCGGCCTCGCGCAGCCACAAGCGCAGGTCGGTCGCCACCTGATCGTTGCGGCTGCGCCCGGTATGCAGCTTGCCGCCGGCCTCCCCCGCGAGCTCGGTCACCCGTCGCTCGATCGCGGTGTGGATGTCCTCGTCCGTGTCGGTGAACACGAAGTGACCGTCGTGCAGCTCGTCGCGCACCGCGTCGAGCGCGGCGACGATCGCGGCGCGGTCGTCGCCGTCGAGCAGCCCCTGGCGCGCCAGCATCGTCACGTGGGCGCGCGAGCCCGTGATATCGACGTCGGCGAGGCGACGGTCGAACGGCAGGCTGACAGTGAACGCGAGCAGCTCGTCGGACGGCCCTTCACCGAAGCGGCCGTGCCACAGCGTGCGTGATCCGGGCCGGGACTCGTCGTCGCTCACGTTGCACCCGGGCCCTGGCGGCGCGACCACGTCTCGGCCGACAGGCCCCACAGCCGCACGAAGCCCTCGCTGTCGAGAGCGCGGAACGTGTCGCCCTCGCCGTAGGTGGCGAGGTCGTGGTCGTACAGCCCGTGCGGCGCACGCCGCCCGGCAGCGACGCAGCGGCCCGGTTCGAGCCGCAGCCGCACCTCCCCCGTGACCTGCTGCTGGGTGGCGTCGACGAACGCCTGCAACGCCGTCATCAGCGGCGCGTGCCACATGCCGTCGTAGACGAGCTCGGCGATGCGGATCTCGACGCGCTGCTTCTCACGCGCCACGTCGCGCTCGAGGCAGACACCTTCGAGATCCTGGTGCGCGAGGATGAGCGCGAGCGCCGCCGGGCACTCGTAGACCTCACGGCTCTTGATGCCGACGCGGCGGTTCTCGACCATGTCGATACGGCCGAAGCCGTAGGCGCCGACCATCGGCCCGAGCCGCTCGATGATCGTGCGCAGCGGGAGCGACTCGCCGTCGAGCCGGTCCGGCACACCGCGCGTGAACCCGACGACCACCTCCGTGGGCTCGCGGGGCGCGTCGGCCGGCGAGCGGGTGAGCGTGTAGGGCTGCTCCGGCGCGTGCGACCACGGGTTCTCGAGCACGCCGCACTCGATGGCGCGGCCCCACATGTTCTCGTCGATCGAATAGATCTTCTCGGTAGTGGCCTCGATCGGGATCTCCCACTGCTCCGCGAGGGCCACGCAGTCGGCGCGCGTGAGGCCCCACACCCGCGCCGGCGCGACCACATCGAGATCGGGCGCGAGGATGCGCGTCGACACCTCGAAGCGCACCTGGTCGTTGCCCTTGCCCGTACATCCGTGGCCGACTGTGTCGGCGCCGTGCCGGCGGGCCGCATCGACGAGGTATTCGACGATGACAGGACGCGACAGCGCGGACACGAGCGGGTACTTGCCTTCATAGAGCGAGTTGGCACGCACCGCGGCCGCGAGGAATTCGTCGGCGAAGCGGTCGCGCGCGTCGATGATCTCGACCGCGACCGCACCGGCCGCCTCGGCGCGGGCGTGAATCGCCTCGTGCTCACCGGGACGAGTCTGTCCCACGTCGACCGCGATGCACACCACCTCGCAGTCCCACTGCTCGCGCATCCACCGGACGGCAACCGAGGTGTCGAGCCCTCCGGAATACGCAAGCACCACGCGCTTCATGCTTTGCCTCGCTGCGCTCGGCGGCGAGCTCCCTGCACACGCATCTCGCTCGATATCACTGGTCGCTCCTGTCGCGCCTGCGCCGCTCCCGTCGCCGCGCCCGAACCGGTTGACAACGTATTTCTGCAGTCCATTGCGGATCTCATAGCCCGGCAAGCTCGGCGAGCTTGGCGGCGACGTCGTGCGACGGCACCGTGTCGGCGACGACCAGCATGATGGTGTCGTCGCCCGCGACGGTACCGAGGACGCCCGGGAATCCGTGACGATCGAGCGCCGACGCGACGACGTGCGCGCTCCCGGGCGGCGTGCGGAGCACGATGATGCTCTGGTTGTGCGCGACGTCGACCACGAACTCGCCCATGAGGCGGCGCAGGTGGTCGTCGGGCCCGCCCGACCCGCGCACCTTGTCGCGCTCCGGGATCGCATACGCGGTGGCGCCGCCGGGAATGCGCACCTTCACCGCGCCGAGCTCCTCGAGATCGCGGCTCACCGTCGCCTGGGTGGCGACCACGCCGTCGGCTTCGAGCAGCTGCATCAGCTGCGCCTGGCTCGACACCGGATGGTGCTCGAGCAGGCGCACGATGCGGTGTTGGCGTTGGGGCTTTCCGAGCGTCGCCATGCCTATTGCTCGCCTCCTTCGAAGAGGTCGACCAGCAGCGCGCGCAGGGCGTCCATGCGGTTCGCCGCCTGGTACCACACGATGGATTGCGGCCCGTCGATCACCTCCGCGGCGATCTCCTCGCCGCGGTGCGCGGGCAGGCAGTGCATCACCACGGCATCAGGTCGTGCCACCTCCATCAGCGCGGCGTTCACCTGGTAGCGCGCGAACACGGCGCGCCGCGCCTCGCGCTCGGATTCCTGCCCCATCGACGTCCACACGTCTGTGTACACGGCGTCGGCGCCGTCGGCCGCGTCGGCCGGCTCGCCGGTGAGCTCGATCACGCCGCCGAGGTTGCGGGCCCGCTCGACGACCGTGTCGGGCAGCTCGTAACCGGGCGGCGAGGCGACGACGAGCTCGAGGCCGCTCAGTGCCGCGACGAAGGCCAACGACGACGCGGTGTTGTTGCCGTCGCCGATGAACGCGAGCCGCCGCCCGTCGACGCTCCCCCAGTGCTCGTGCAACGTGAGCACGTCGGCGAGCGCCTGCGTGGGATGCGCCGCGTCGGACAGGAGGTTCACGACCGGCACGTCGACGACCTCGGCGATCCGCTCGACCGTGCGGTGCGCGAACGTGCGCGCCATGATCGCCGAGCAGTAGCACGCGAACGTGCGAGCGACGTCCTCCACGCTCTCGCGCGAGTCGAGCCCGACCTCCTCGCCGCGCACATAGATCGGATGGCCGCCGAGCGTCACGACCGCCATCTCCGACGCGGAGCGCGTGCGCGCCGACGGCTTCTCGAACAGCAGGGCCGCGCCGCGCCCGTCGAGGACACGCGGGACGGCCGCGGGGTCGTGCTTGTACTCGAGCCCGCGCGCGAGCAGCGCGGCGAGGCGCGCGGGATCGAGGTCGTCGAGCTCCAGGCACCGGGCGTTCATGTCCACCAATCCTTCGCTCACGCCGACAGCACTGTGTCGAGGACGGCGACGGCGCGGTCGATCTCGGCGTCGCTCACGAGCAAGGGCGGCGCGAACCGCAGCGCGGTCGGGGTGACCGCGTTCACCACCAACCCGGCTTCGAGGCAGCGGCGGGCGACGTGGGGCGCGTCGACACCGTCGACGAGCTGCGCGGCCAGGAGCAGACCGAGCCCGCGGACCTCGAGGATCGCGTCGAGATACTCGAGCCGGGCCGTGAGCCGGGCGCCGGCCGTCTCGGCGCGCGCCGGCACGTTCTCGCGCTGCATGACCTCGAGCACCTTGGCCGCGGCGGCCGCGGCGAGCGGTTGGCCGCCGAAGGTGGTGGCGTGGTCGCCGGGCCGGAACGCCTCGGCCACCGCCTGCCGCGCCCAGCACGCACCGATCGGCACCCCGTTCCCGAGGGCCTTGGCCATGGTGACGACGTCGGGCCGGATCGACGAGTGCTCGAAGCCGAACCAGCGACCGGTGCGACCGAGGCCCGTCTGCACCTCGTCCATCACGAGCAGTACCTCGCGTTCGTCGCACAACGAGCGGACCGCTTCGAGATAGCCCTCGGGCGCCGCCACCACGCCGCCTTCGCCCTGCACGGCCTCGAGCAGCACCGCCGCCACACGGTCGTCGCCGAGCGCGACCGTCATGACGTCGAGGTCGCCGAACTCCACCTGGCGGAAGCCGGCCGGAAGCGGCTGGAACGTCTCCTGCTTCTGGGGCTGGCCCGTGGCGGCGAGCGTGGCCAGCGTGCGGCCGTGGAACGAGCCGTACGCGCTCACCACATGGAAACGCTCGCGGCCTCCGTGGAGCTGGCCGTAGCGGCGCGGCGAGCTTGATCGCGCACTCGTTGGCCTCGCCGCCGCTGTTCGCGAAGAACACTCGGCCGCCCCCGCCGAGCAGCGTGTCGAGCCGCGCGGCGACCCGCGGCTGGTGCTCGTTGAAGTAGAGGTTCGACACGTGCAACAGCTTCGACGCCTGCGTGGAGATCGCCTCGGCCACCTCGGGGTGCGCGTGTCCGAGCGACGTGACCGCGAGCCCCGACAGGAAGTCGAGGTACTCCTTGCCGGTGTCGTCGTAGAGGAGCGTGCCCTGCCCCCGCACGAACGTGACCGGCGCCCGCCCGTAGGTCTGCATCACGAACTGCGCGTCGAGCGCCTTCGGGTCTGCAGTCGCGGTGTTCGTCGCGTTCATGATGCAGCCGTCACCATCGTGCCGATGCCCTCCCGGGTGAAGAACTCGAGCAAGAGCGCGTGCGGTAGCCGGCCGTCGAGAATGTGGGCGCGGCGCACGCCGTGGCGCACCGCGTGCACGCACGACTCGATCTTGGGCAGCATTCCCTCGGCGAACGCTCCGTCGCGCACGAGCCGGTCGAGCACGTCGACGTGCACGCGCCGCAGCAGGCTCGACTCGTCGGGCCAGCGCTCGTATACACCCGCGACATCGGTGAGGTACACGAGCTTCTCGGCGTCGAGCGACTCGGCGATCGCGCCCGCCACCGTGTCGGCATTGACGTTGTACGCCTGGCCGACCTCGTCGGTGCCGACGGTGGCGACGACAGGGATGAGGTCTTCCGCGATCAGCCGCCGCAGGATCGTGGAGTCGATGCTGCGCACGTCACCGACGAACCCGAGCGCGGGATCGCGCGGATCCACCTTCAGCAACCCCGCGTCCTCGCCCGACAGGCCCACCGCATAGGAGCCGTGCGTGTTCAGCACCGAGACGATCTCGCGGTTGACCTTGCCCACGAGCGCCATGCGCACGATGTCGATCGTCTCCGCGTCGGTGACCCGCCGCCCGTCGACGAACTTCGGCTCCTTGCCGAGGCGGCGCATGAGGTCGGTGATCTGCGGGCCGCCGCCGTGCACCACGACGGGATGCATGCCCACGAGGTGCATCAGCACGACGTCGGCCGCGAAGAGCTCGAGCGGGTCGCCGGCGGCGGCGCCCCCAGCGGCTCCGGCGAGCGCGTTGCCGCCGTACTTCACGACGACGATGCGGCCGCTGAACTCGCGTATGTACGGCAGCGCCTCCGCGAGCACCTCGGCCTTGGCGCTGGCCTCCGCGAACGAGGGCGCGGGTGCGGTGACGGCGTGGGGCGCGCTCATGTCCGCCCCCGCTCGCGCCCCGAGGGGCTCACGACGTCGTTCATGACGTGGTTCACGACGTGCCCATGTTCTCGTCGACGTACGCGTGGGTGAGATCGGTGGTGAGCACGCTGGCGACGGCGTCGCCGCTGTGGAGGTCGACCACGATCTCGATGTCGTGCTGCTGCATCCGCTGCGCGAGCGCCTCGGCGTCGTGCTCGCACGCCACGCCGTCACGCGCCACGGTGATGCCGCTGTACGAGATGTCGACACGCTCGGGATCGAAGAACGCGCCGCTTGCGCCGCACTCGCTGAGCACCCGGCCCCAATACGGGTCGCAGCCGTACAGCGAGCACTGGACGAGCTGGCTGTGCGCGACGGTGCGGGCCGCGAGGCGCGCGTCGTGGCGCGAGCGGGCGCCGCGCACCTCGATCCGCGCGAGCTTCGTGGCTCCTTCGGCGTCGCGCGCCATCTGCTCGGCGAGACTCGAGCACACCGACGCGAGCGCGTCACGGAACGCGTAGAACGCGGTACGGCTGCCGTTCGTGCTCACCGGGGCGTTGCCCGCTCCCCCGCTCGCGAGCACGAGGACGGTGTCGTTCGTGGACCGGCAGCCGTCCACCACGAGATCGTCGAAGCTCACCGCAACCGCGTCGCGCAGCGCCTCGTTGAGCGCGGCGGGCTCGACCGCGGCGTCGGTGGTGACGGCGCACAACATCGTGGCCATCGCCGGCGAGAGCATCGCGGCGCCCTTCGCCATGCCGCCGACAGTGACCGTGACGCCACCGGGTAGCTCCACCGAGGCCGTGGCCTCCTTGCGCTGCGTGTCGGTGGTCATGATGGCCGTCGCGGCCGCCGCGCCGTGATCAGGTGTGGCGGCGCGGCCGGCGGCGATCTTCGGGATGCCGGCCTCGAGCGGCGCGAGCGGCAGCGGGATGCCGATCAGGCCCGTGGAGCACACGAGCACGTCGGCCGGCTCGCAACCGACGGCGCCGGCTGCCAGCTCGCACATGCGGCGCGCCACCGTACGGCCGGGCTCACCGGTGGCCGCGTTGGCGTTGCCCGAGTTGAGCACGACCGCGGCGGCCCGGCCGTCGGCCAGGTGGGCGCGGCTCACCCGCACCGGCGCCGCGGCAACCAGGTTCGTGGTGAACACGCCCGCGGCGGTGACCGCGGCCCCGTCAGCCGTCGCGACCACCGCGAGGTCGGGTGCGCCGCCCGCCTTGATGCCGCAGGAACCGCCCGCGGCGACGAACCCGGGTGCCGCCGTGACGCTCACGGTGCCAGCCCCACGCGCGGGAGACCGGTGGTCTCGGGGAGGCCGAGCACGATGTTGGCGTTCTGCAGCGCCTGGCCGGCGGCGCCCTTCACCATGTTGTCGATCGCCGCGATCGCCAGCACCGTGCCTGTGCGCTCGTCGGCGCGCACGGTGACATGGGCGGTGTTGGCGCCGTAGGTGGCGCGCGTGCCGCTCGGCTCGTCGGTGACGATCACAAACGGTTCGCCCGCGTAATAGGCGCGGTACTCGTCGAGCAGCGCCGCGGTGGTGAGACCACCGCGCGCCGGGCGCGCGTAGCAGGTGGCGAGAATGCCGCGCGTCATCGGAACGAGGTGCGGCGTGAACAACACGCTCACGTCGGTGCCGGCCACGTGGGTGAGCGCAAGCTCCATCTCCGCAGTGTGCCGGTGCGTGAGCAGCGCGTACGCGCTCGCGTTCTCGTTCACCTCGGAGAAGTGGCTCGTGAGCTTCAGCGCCCGGCCCGCGCCCGACACGCCCGAGAGCGCGTCGACCACGATGCCGTGCGGCTCGACCGCGCCGCCGGCGAGCAGCGGCGCGAGCGCGAGCGCGGCGGCCGTGGGGTAGCAACCCGGCACCGCCACGTGCGCGGCTTCGGCGATCGCCGGCCGTTCGAGCTCCACGAGGCCGAACGCGAAGCGGTCGAGTAGCTCGGGTGCCTTGTGCGCGTGGCCGTACCAGCGCTCGTACGTGTCGGCCGGTAGGCGGAAGTCGGCCGCGAGGTCGATCACGTGCGGCACCCGCTCGACGAGGTCGGCAACGATGCCCTGCGACGCGCCGTGCGGCAGCGCGAGGAAGGCGACGTCGCACCCGTCGGCCAGCCCGGGCTCCGACGCGCGATAGACCCGGCCGCCGTACTCGGCGGCGAGCGCGGGGAACAGCTCGGGCACACCCGCCCCCGCGTTCGACTCCGCCCCCACCGCGGCCACCTCGAAAGCGGGGTGGCCGGCGAGCAGCCGCAGCAGCTCGGCGCCGCCGTACCCCGACGCCCCGAACACCGCGGCCCGGTAGCTCCTATTCGTCACAGCGGATAGTATACATCGCAATGCATACCGAGGGCGAGGCATTCCCGGGGCAATGACTTACTTGGCTCACCAGGCTTATGCAGACAGGTTGCCGTCATGTATGCACTCGGACTGAATAGTCCCGGTCAGAGGTTCATTCGAACGGATGAGAAGCCGCCGCGCCTTGCCGATGTGACTGATGTTGCGCGAGTGAACACGGGCCTGGGAGCATTCGCGCCGCACGCGCCTACGACGGAGGGTGGCCCGTGACGGTCGATACCGGCGTCCTCTATTGCGACGACAATCTCGAACGACTTACGGCACTGCCCGCGGAGTCCGTGGATCTGATCTACCTGGACCCGCCGTTCTTCTCGAACCGCGTGTACGAGGTCATCTGGGGTGACGAGGCTGAAGTGCGGTCGTTCGAGGACCGCTGGGAAGGTGGGATCAACTACTACGTCGACTGGATGCGCCAGCGCGTTCAAGAACTCCATCGCTTGCTGAAGTCAACCGGCACGCTGTATCTCCATTGTGACCCGCACGCGAGCCACTACATCAAGGTGATGCTCGACGAGCTATTCGGCATGCCGAACTTCCGCAACGAGATCGTTTGGCAGCGCACGTTCGCGAAGAGCCTTATGACGCGCCGGTTGCCATCGAACCACGACACGATCTTCGCCTACCAGAAGAGCGATGACGCGACTTGGAATCGTGACGTGATGTTCTTGCCCTACGACGAAGCCGCGCTTGACGAAAAAACGGCGTCGAAGTATCGGTACCGCGATGCGGACGGCCGACTGTACGCACTCGACAATCTCACGAACCCAAACGCCGACCGTCCGAACCTCACCTACGAGTTCTTGGGCGTCACCAAGGTATGGCGGTGGACCCCCGACCGGATGCGGGCCGCCTTTGACGCTGGTCTGATCTACCAGTCGAAACCCGGCCGCGTGCCGCGTCTGAAGCGATACCTCGACGAACGTTTAGGACGGCCCCTGGACGATGTCTGGACTGATATCCCACCGATCAACTCGCAAGCTGCCGAGAGGATTGGCTACCCAACGCAAAAGCCAGAGGCCCTACTGGAACGCCTTGTCAGAGCGAGCAGCAATCCGGGCGATATCGTTCTCGACCCCTTCTGCGGATGCGGAACGACTGTTGCGGTGGCGGAGCGCCTGAAGCGTCAGTGGATCGGAATCGACATCTCACCCACCGCGATGAACGTCATGCGCAAGCGATTCTGGAACCAGTTCAGAGAGGTGCCGACCATCCTCAACATGCCCTCTGACGAGGAGAGTGTGCGCGCCCTGAAGCCGTTTGAGTTTCAGAACTGGGTCATTGACACGATGAACGGCATGCACTCGCCGCGGAAATCCGGCGACATGGGGATCGATGGCTACTCGTTCTTCTCGCATGACCCGATCCAGGTCAAACAGTCGGAGCACGTCGGCAGGAACGTCGTCGACAACTTCGAAACGGCTATGCGGCGCGGCCAACACGATGTCGGCTACATCGTCGGGTTCAGCTTTACGAAGGACGCGTACGAGGAAGTTGCTCGAGCGAAGCATGACGGCCTCTCGATCAAGCTGGTGAAGGTCAAGGAAGTGCTGATGTTGGCCAGGCGTCCGGATCGGCCACCGAAGGTCGTTGGGCCACAACCGGAGAAGGCCGCCGTGCTGCCCCTAGCGCCGCGGCGCGATCCCAAGGAGCTGCCGACCGCCGAGGAGTTGATCGCGAGCGATAAGCGCGCGGGCTAGTCCGTACGTCAACCGCCCTTGCGGGACCGACGTTCCTTGTCTCGCTTGACGGCCTCGTCGAGTTCGCGCTTCGGGACCTTGATCAGCTTGCGCATCGCCTCGTCGAACTTCTCGTACTCGGCGGGCCGTTTGCGTGCCGATGACTTCCGGGGATTGTCTCCCGTCACGATGCCACCGTACTCGGCGACCACGGTTGGGTGAGACCCTTCCAGGTGAGGCGGCGGCCCATCGCGTCGAGTAGCACGGCGTAGAAGCGCGCATAGTCGCTCACGTCCCGCCAGTTGTAGGTGAAGGCGCGCTCGTCGACGTAACGCTCCAGGTGCTGCGGGTCGACGCTGACGTAGGTGCCGCCGAGGCCGCGCTTCAGCAGGCTCCAGAAGTTCTCGATGCCGTTCGTGCTCACCCGGCCACGCGCGTATTCGACGGCATGGTCGATGCTCTCGTGGCGGTAGTCCTCTGCGAGGCCGACGTAGCTGGCGTGCGAATCGGTGTAGAGCGCGGCGCCGTAGGGCACATGCATGCGCACGAAGTCTTGCAATGTCGGCTTCGTGTTGTCGGGCACGACGCTCGCACGTACCTGGCCGTCACGTCGACGGACACCGGCGACGACGGCCTTACGGAAGCCGTCCTTGCTGCGCCGCTCGCGCTTGTCGGCGTGCATGTGCTCGGCGCGACCGCCGACGAAGGACTCGTCCGCCTCGAACTCGTCACTGTCGTCGTCGTCCATCATGCGGTCGAAGCTGCCGACCCGCATGGCGAGGCGGATGCGGTGCATCATGAACCACGCTGTCTTCTGCGTGACGCCGAGGGCACGGGCAGCCTCATGCGACGAGACGCCGTTCTTCGAATTGGCGAGTAGCCAGACGCACGGCAGCCACTTCGTGAGCGGCAGCGGGCTGTCCTCGAAGATCGTACCCACCTTCACGCTGAACTGCTTCTTGCAGGACTTGCACTTCCACACCCGGCGAGTGGTCAGGTAGCTGTGCTCGGTGCCCTCGCAGGACGGGCAGACGGGGCCTTCGGGCCAGCGCAGCTGCGCGACGTACTCGGTCGCCACGTCGACGTCAGCGAAGTAACGAACCGCTTCGATCAGTGTGTGCGGAAGCCTCTCGGTCATAAGGTGAGTCTACTACTCATTTAAGGTGTGTCAACTACTTGTGCAGATATTCATGCATATAACAGCGATATAGAGCGGCAATCGGCTAGAGTTCCGTCTTGAGAAAGCAGAAGCGGCGCGGAGGGGAAGTCTCCGCACCGCCGCTGCGCACCCTGGCTTCCGTTGAGCTTCCCGGATTGGCAATCCGGTTACTCCCCAGGGCTCGACCGGGTAGCTGGTGGCTACCCGGAGTCCTCCGAACCGTTCGCGGCGGCTTTCTGCGCCCCACGAGCACGGTTTGACACGGCCGATTGCCTCGGGCCGTTCAGGTCGACGATCGCGATCATCTCGCCGGGCGCCTTCCCCTCGATGATTTGAGGGACGTAGCGATACGGCACCGAGATGTCGATCGAGTAGTACGCGAAGAACGATCGGCCATTCACGATGTACGTCTTCGCGGATGCGCCCACTGGGCGCATCGGGTATGCATGGGGCTCGTCGGGGCCCACGCTGCGGAATGCAACGACCTGGCGGTCGCGGTCGTAAAGCAACTCAAGTGAAGTCGGCGAACCCATAGCGTTGTACGCCGACGCGTTGAAACTGATCGCGCCACCCCGCTGGAAGGTCACTTGTGGCGTCTTAGCGAGGGGTGCCGACCGGCGGTCGTAGACTTCGAAATTGAACTGGCCAAGGTCGGTGCTCATAGTGCCGACGATCGTAGCGCGTCGACGTAAGCCAATTCGACGATCAAAATGCGTATCGAGAAAGTCGCGCGGTCAGCGTCGCAGGTCGCGCGGTTCGTGAGGAGCGGAATTGGGTGAGCCAAATATGTCAATGCCATTCCCGGCACCGTTCGCCGGCCTGGGACCGGGCGACCGGCTCGGCCCCTTGCGGCTGACCGTGCCGGCCGCCGCCAACGAGCGGTACTGGAGCGCCGCAGGGGTCGACCACCCCTCCCTGCGGGCCGGCGCGCTCTACCCGTTGATCGCGGCGAACCTCACCGTGCTCACGTTCGGTCTCGGCTGCACCGACGCCATGATCCAGACCCGCCAGCAACTGACGTGCCACCGCCGCGGCGCGGTCGGCGTGGAGCTCGTGACCCACGCCGAGGTCCTCGAGCGCTACGAGCGGCGCGACCGCGACTACATCGTGGTGCGGGCCGAGGTCACCCAGCAGGACGAGCCGCTGTGGACGTCGACGGTGCACTACACGCCCGCGCTCGCCGTCGCGGCAGGAATGGGCTGATGGCCACCCACACCGAGACCCGCCGGTTGGCGATCACCGACGAGCTCGTCGTGCGCTATTCACGGCGCGGCAACTTCCACTCCGAGGCCGACGATCCCGCGGCGAAGGCCCTCGGTGGTCTCGTCGCCCAGGGCACGCAGGTGTGCGGACCGGCCTACGGCATGCTGCTCGACGCGTGGGGCGACGACTTCCTCGACGAGGGCGAGCTCGACCTGCGCTTCGTCGGCATGGTGCGCGGCGGCGACACCGTCGAGGCGCACATCGACACCCTGGACGGCGACATCGTGGACGGCGACATCGCGGTCGATGCGACGATCGAGGTGCGCAACGTGACCACCGGCATTGTCGCCGCGGTCGGCACCGCGCGCTGCCGCGGCAGCGTGGGCACGCATTGACTCACTCGACGGGGGTCAGCTCGATCGCGTCGGGCCCACCATCGTCGAGACCACCGGGGTGCGCGGGCCGCGCCGGCGCGAGCGCGCCGCGCGCGATCCAGATGGTCACGAGCGCCAGGCCGATCGCGGCGACACCCTGCAGCACCCCCCGGAGGCGGTCACGCCACGGGTACCCGCCGAAGGCGACGCCGAACGACGAGTTCGTGCCGGTTCCGTGCACATGGAACGACAGGAAGTGCCAGATCCCTACGACGCCGAGCAGTGCGGCCGCGGCGCTGAGCACCGCGACGGTGACCACCACGCCGCGGGCGAGCGGCGAAGGATCGCTCCGGTGGGCGGCGACGCCGGCGAGGCCGGCGAGCAGGTACTGGAACGCGATCGTTGCGGCGAGCGCCGCGGCGATCTCGCCGACGTTGTCCAGCCACGACATCCCTGGGAACTGGGTGTACGCGAGGAACTGGCCTGCCGCGGTGATCGTGGTCGCGCCGGCGATCGCCACGGCGACCACGAGCCACGTGCGGGAGCCGAACAGCTCCCGCCCGGCCGGCGCGTCCCGAGGCTCCCCATCCACAACCGCGGCAGTATGGCACGCGCCGTAACGTCGCGGCGTGGAACGTGTGCCGCATCCCTGGAACCGCGGGTTCACCTGGCGTGACCACCCCGGTCCGTTCACAACGATCACCGCGGAGCAGGCCGCGGCCTACGACCGCGACGGCTTCTTCGTGATGCCCGACGTGTTCGACGCGGCCACGTTGGACCGCCTCGACACGGAGCTGGCGCGCGGCGACGCGCGCACCCGGCGCTTCCTCGACGGGCTCGACACCGGGCGTTTCGGCGTCACCGGGCTCGACACGCAGATCGTGGCGCCGCACGGCGTCGTGCAGTCGCAGTGGTTGCGCGACTTCTGCGCCCATCCCACGCTCGCGGGTGTCGCCCGCGACCTGCTCGGCTCCCCCGCCCGCCTCTACTGGGAGCAGTCGGTCTACAAGCAACCCGGCGGCGCCGCGCCGGTGCTGTTCCACCAGGACAACGGCTACACGTTCGTGGAGCCGCAGAGCTACGTCACGTGCTGGATCGCGGTCACCGACGCGACCGTCGACAACGGCTGCGTGGCCGTGATGCCGGGCGTGCACCGCGCCGGCACGCTCGCCCACCGTCACACCGAGATCGGCGAGGAATGTTGGGGCGACTGGTCCCAGGCCGTGACGGTGCCGGTACGGGCGGGCAGCGTGGTCGTGTTCACCTCGCTCACGCCCCACGCCACCGCCACGAACCGCACCGACCAGGTGCGCAAGGCGTACATCGTGCAGTACGCGCCCGACGGGGCCGAGGCCCTCCTCGGTGATCCCGCGGCCGGAGCCCCGGTGCAACGGGTGGTGCAGCACGACGGGGCCCGGCAGTTCGTCGTCGGTTGACGCCTGCGCCATGGCCATACTATCGACAGTGCTACTGACATAACTGTAGGGTGGGACCGAGATGAGCGAACCGGGCATCGACGGACGCCGGCTCCGCAGCGACCGCTCCCGTGCGGCCGTCGTGGAAGCACTGCTGACCCTCTACGAGGAAGGCAATGCCCAGCCCGGCGCAGCCGAGATCGCGCGCCGTGCCGGCGTGTCGGAGCGCTCGGTGTTCCGGCACTTCGAGGATCTCGACTCGCTGGCGGTGGCCACCATCGAGCGCGAGCTCGAGCGCGTCGGCAGCCTGTTCCTCCCACCCGCGGTCGACGGCGCGCTCGACCGGCGTGTGCGGGCGCTCGTCGACCAGCGCCTGTCGCTCTACGCCGCGACCGGTGCCGTCGCGGCGCGCCGCGATGCTGCTGCTCCCGCGCTCCGCAATCGTGGCCGATGCGGTCCGGTACCGGCGCGACGTGCTGCGCCAGCAGGTCGCGGCGCTCTTCACACCCGAGCTCGAGTCGCTCGCCCGGCGCGACCGCGACGAGGTCGTCGACGCGATCGACGTCCTGTGCTCGATCGAAGGCATCGAGCTGCTCGCGGCAACTGATCGCCATGACGCGCCGCGCACGCGGCGGATGCTCATCCGTGCCGTCACCGCGGTGCTCGACACGATCACGTGACCGGCGCGACGCCAAGGCGCGCCGAAGGGAGCCGAGGACCATGACCACCACGACCGCCCACGTCGACCCGGATCTCGTTCGGCTGCCGGCCGAGCTCGGAAGCGACTGCACCACGCCCGTCGTGATGCTGAACCTCAACCGTTACCGCGACGTCGCCGATTACGGCGACGGGCGGGACGAGCAGGTCAGCGGGCGCGACGCCTACCTGCGCTACGGCGTCGTGGCCTTCGCCGCGATCGCGAGCGTCGGCGGGCGCATCCTGTGGTCGACCGACGCGCAGGAGATCGTGATCGGCTGCGAGCACGACCGCTACGACGAGGTCGTCGCCGTCTGGTACCCGAGCCGCGCCGCGTTCCTCGCGCTCGCCGAGCACCCTGGCTACGTGGACGCGCTCGCGCACCGCACCGCCGCGCTCGAGCAGGCCACGCTGCTCGCGTGCGCCGGCTCGGCGACACCCGAGCTGTCGACGCCGTTCGCGGCAGGGGCGTGATCGGCATGGCGATCGAGGTCACCCTGCTCGGCACCGGCAATCCCCTCCCCGACGCGCAGCGCGCCGGTGCTGCCACGCTCGTGCGCGCCGGTGCGGTCGTCCTGCTCTGCGACGCCGGCCGGGGTGTGCTGCAGCGCCTCGCAGCGGCAGGCGTGCTCCCGCTGCAGCTGTCGGCTGTCCTGCTCACGCACCTGCACTCCGACCACATCTGCGATCTGAACGACGTCGTCACCACGCATTGGGTGATGAGCCGCGAGCCGGCGACCCTGCGCATCGTGGGGCCGCGGCGCACCCAGGAAGTGGTCGACGGCATGCTCGCGATGCTCCAGCCCGACGTCGAATACCGGCTCGCGCACCACGAGGACCTCACCTGGTCGCCGCAGCTCGACGTGCGCGAGCACGACGATGGGCTCGTCCTCGACGAGGCGCGGGTCACCGTCACCGCGGCGGCCACGGATCACCGCCCGGTGGAGCCGACGCTCGGCTACCGGATCGAGCACGAGGGCAGCGTCGTCGTGCTCGCGGGCGACACCGTGCCGTGCGCCGGGCTCGACGCGCTCTGTGCCGACGCCGACGTGTACGTACAGACGGTGTTGCGCGACGACCTCGTGAGCATGGTGCCGATGCAGCGCTTCCGCGACACGATCGACTACCACTCGACCGTGGTGCAGGCGGCGCAGACCGCGGCCCGCAATCGTGTGCGCACACTGGTGCTCACGCACTACGTGCCCACCCCGCCGCCGGGCGCGCTCGAGGAGTGGCGCACGATCGCCGCCGAGCACTTCGACGGCGAGATCGTGGCCGGCGACGACCTCACCACGGTCACCGCCTGACCTTCGCTCCGTCCTAGCCTCCCGGCGATGCCACACGCCGACATCGACACGCTGTTCTCCAACAACCGCGCGTGGGCGACGGCGATCACCGAGCGCGACCCCGACTTCTTCCGCGGGCTCGCGCGCCAACAGTCGCCCCAGTACCTGTGGATCGGGTGTGCCGACAGCCGGGTGCCCGCGAACGAGATCGTCGGCCTTCCGCCGGGCGAGGTGTTCGTGCACCGCAACGTGGCGAACCTCGTGGTGCACACCGATCTCAACTGCCTCTCGGTGCTCCAGTTCGCGGTCGACGTGCTGCGCGTGCCGCACGTGATCGTCACCGGACACTACGGGTGCGGCGGCGTGACCGCGGCCGTCGACGGCGAGCACCACGGCCTGATCGACAACTGGTTGCGCCACATCCAGGACGTCGCCGCCGACCACGCGCCCGAGCTCGAGAGCCTCGAACCCGACCGTCGTATCGAGCGGCTCTGCGAGCTCAACGTGATCGCCCAGTCGGCGAACGTGGCTCGCACCACGATCGTGCAGGAGGCGTGGTCACGCGGTCAGGCACTCGCGATCCACGCGTGGATCTACGACATCCGCGACGGCCTGCTGCGCGATCTCGGAGCCACGCTGGACGGTCCCGAGTGACAGCCAGCGCGCTGCGGCTCGGCGCGATCACGGTCGACCCTCCTGTGGTGCTCGCGCCGATGGCGGGCGTCACGAACCGGGCGTTCCGCCGGCTGTGCCGCCGCCACGGCGGCGCCCTCCTCGTCGGCGAGATGGTGAACGCGCGCGGGCTCGTCGAGGGCTCGCAGCGCAGCTTCGAGCTCGCCGCCTTCGACACCGACGAGACCACCCGCAGCCTCCAGCTCTACGGCACCGACCCGCACATCATCGGCGAGGCGGTGCGCATCGTGGTCGACCGCGGCGCCCACCATGTCGACCTCAATTTCGGCTGCCCGGTGCGCAAGGTCACGCGCCACGGCGGCGGCGCGGCCGTGCCGGCCCGCCCCCGGCTGCTCGCCGCGATCGTCGGCGCGGCGGTGCGCGGGGCCGGCGGCGTACCGGTCACCGTGAAGATGCGCATGGGCATCGACGACGATCGCCTCACCCATCTCGCTGCCGGCCGGGCGGCCGCCGGCGCGGGCGCGGCGTGGGTCGCGCTCCACGCGCGCACCGCCGAGCAGTACTACTCGGGAGCAGCGCGGTGGGACGCGATCGGCGAGCTCGTGGCCGCGCTCGACGGCACCGGCGCGCCTGCGCTCGGCAACGGCGACATCTGGTCGGCGCGCGACGCGCGCCGCATGATGGCCGCCACCGGTTGCGCCGGCGTCGTGGTAGGGCGCGCGTGCCTCGGCCGGCCCTGGTTCTTCGCCGATCTCGACGCCGAGTTCGCGGGCCGGGCCCGGCCCGCGCCGCCCGATGTGGGCACGGTGGCCGCGACGATCTCGGAGCATGCGCGCCTGCTCGCCAAGCACCAGAGCCCCCACCACGCGGTGCTCGCGATCCGCAAGCACATCGCGTGGTATCTCACCGGCTACCCGGTCGGGGGCGCGATCCGGCGCCGCCTCGTGGAGTGCCGGTCGCTCGCCGAGCTCGATGTCACGCTCGCGGAGCTCGACCCGTCGGTCCGCCTGCCGCTCGCCGAGCGTGATCGGCCGCGCGGCACGCATCGCGGTCCGCACCCGATCACGCTGCCCGACGGCTGGATGTCACGCGACGCGACCGCGTCGCCCGACCACGCCGACGCCGAGCTGGTGCTCTCGGGTGGCTGAACGTCTGGTCCTTGCATCGCAGTCACCGCGCCGCGCCGAGCTGCTGCGTTCGATCGGGCTCGAGTTCGAGATCGTGCCGGCCGACGTCGACGAGACGCGCCATCCCGACGAGCGCGCGATCGAGTACGTGGAACGCGTCGCACACGACAAGGCGACGAAGATCGCGTCACAGCGTGCCGGGGCGGTGGTGGTCGCCGCGGACACGACCGTGGCCCTGGGCCCGCTCGACATCCTCGCCAAGCCGGCGGACAACGACGAGGCCCGCACGATGCTCACGACGCTCTCGGGCCGGGAGCACCTCGTGCACACCGGCGTCGCGGTCGCGCACGAGGGCCGGATCGAGAGCGACGTGGCCACGACGTCGGTGTCCTTCAACGACCTCGACGACGCGACCATCGACTGGTATCTCGCCACCGGCGAGGCGCTCGACAAGGCAGGTGGCTACGCGATGCAGGGCTACGGCGGCGTGTTCGTGCTCGCGATCGACGGCAGCCCGAGCAACGTCGTGGGCCTGCCGTTGGCCGTCGTGACCACGCTCGCCCGCGATCTCGGCGTCGACCTCGCACGCTTCCGCCGCTGACCCCTACGCTTCGCAGGTGACCCGGTTGCGCTTCGGCGCGTTCCTCGCGCCTCACCACCCCGTCGGCGAGAACTACACGCTCATGCTGCAGCGCGACCTCGCGCTCGCCGAGCACCTCGACCGGCTCGGCTTCGACGAGTTCTGGTGCGGCGAGCATCATTCCACCGGCTGGGAGGTGATCGGGAGCCCCGAGCTGTTCCTTGCCGCGGCGGCCGAGCGCACCCACACGATCCGGCTCGGCACCGGCGTGATCTCGCTCCCCTACCACCACCCGTTCACCGTCGCCCAACGGCTCGTGCAACTCGACCACCAGTCACGCGGCCGGCTGATCTTCGGCAGCGGGCCGGGGGCGCTGCCCTCCGATGCCCGCGATGCTCGGCATCGACCCGATGCGCCAGCGCGACATGCAGGACGAAGCGTTGAGCGTGATCATCCCGCTCCTTGCGGGCGAGCGCGTCAGCCACGAATGCGACTGGTTCGGCTTGCACGATGCCGAGCTGCAGATCCACCCGCACCAGGAATCGATCCCGAT
The DNA here is from genome assembly GCA_963716525.1 of uncultured Actinomycetes bacterium. Taxonomy (GTDB): domain Bacteria; phylum Actinomycetota; class Acidimicrobiia; order IMCC26256; family PALSA-610; genus JBBREP01. Next base: position 3,317,649 of record OY970315.1, on the reverse strand, counting down.
GGCCGTGGCATCGTCGATCTCGCCGAGCGGCATGCGGCTCGCCGGCAAGTACGGCATCGGCGTGCTGTCGATCGCTTCGAACTCCACCGAGGGGCTGCTCGCGCTGCCCACGCAGTGGAGCTTTGCCGAGGAGTCCGCGGCCGCGCACGGGCGCACTGTGTCGCGCGGCGACTGGCGCGTGCTGATGGCATGGCATCTCGCCGAGACACGCGAGCAGGCCCGCGCCGAGGCGGTCGACGGCCTCCAGCGATGGAACAACGACTACAACGTGGCGGTGCTCGGGCGGCCCGATGCCACGCACCATGACGACAAGTGGGAGCTGCTCGACAACGCAACGGCCGCCGGTGCCGCGGGCGCGGGCGCCGCGGTGATCGGCACGCCCGACGACATGGTCGCAGCCATCCGCTCGCTGCAGGAGCTCACCGGCGGGCTCGGCACCGTGATCGGGTTCGCGCACGACTGGGCGAGCCCGGAAGCGAGCCACCGCAGCTGGGAGCTGTTCGCCCGCTACGTGGTCCCCGAGCTCCAGGGGCAGGTCGCGCCGCTGCGCCGCGTCGGCCGAACGCGTCGGCGCGAACAAGGCGACGCTGATGGCAGGGGCGGGCGCGGCGATCTTCGCCCAGATCAACAAGAGCGACCGCGCGCGCGAGGCGTTCGCGGTCACGCTGCAGCACGCCGCCGAGCGCATGGGCGCGGGCTCGTCGGCCGCCGCGGGCGCGGCGATGCAGGCCGCCGCCGACGACAACGAGCCGCGCGGCGGCCACACCGACGGCTGACGGCCCTCAGGCGTCCTTCTTCTTGCGGCTCGGGTTGACCCGGCGCGGCTCGCCGGGCATCTTCGGGTACACCGGCGGCCACGGCGCGTCCTCGAGACCGTTCGCGCGATCGCGGGCCACGAGCTCGAGCAGCGGATCGAGCGACTGCGGCGCACCCTGGGGCTCGTCCCACGGGTCGCCGTCGCGCTCGACCCGCTCGGGCACCACGTCCATCGTGAGCGCGTCGGGGTCGACGGTGTCGACCTCCTCCCAGCGCAACGGTGTCGACACCTGCGCGCCGGGGCGCGGGCGGACGGTCCAGGCGGCGAACACCGTCTTGTGCGGCGCGTTCTGGTTGAAGTCGACGAACACCCGCCGGCCCCGCTCCTCCTTCCACCACGACGCGGTCACCAGGTCGGGCCGGCGGCGCTCGAGCTCGCGGGCCACCGCGACCGCGGCGTCGCGCACGTCATAGGAGCTCCACCGCAGCTCGAGCCGCACGTACACGTGGATGCCGTTGCGACCGGTGGTCTTGGGGAGCCCGACGATGCCGTGCTCGGCGAGCAGCTCGCGCGTGACGAGGGCGGCCTCGCGCAGCTCGTCGAAGGTGACACCCGGCGTCGGGTCGAGGTCGATGCGCAACTCGTCGGCGAAGTCGGGCGTGGCCGCGTGGTACGGCCAGGCATGGAAGCCGATGCAGCCGAGGTTGACGGCCCACGCGACGTGGGCCACGTCGGTGAGCACGAGCGCCTGCGACGTGGTGCCGTTCGGCGTGCTCACGATCGTGCGATCGAGCCACCCGGGCGCGCTGTCGGGCACGCGCTTTTGGAAGAACGACTTGCCCGACGCACCGTCGGGATACCGCTCCATGAGCACCGGACGACCACCGAGCGCGCGCAGGAGTGGCACGGACACGCGCTCGTAGTAGGCGACGAGGTCGCGCTTGGTCGCGCCCGTGCTCGCGAAGAACACCTTGTCGGGGTTGGACAGCGTGACCTCGCGACCGTCGATCGTGAGCACCTCGTGCGCGCCACGCGGCATGGCATCACAGTAGGGGCACCATTCCGCGAGCGGTGCGACCTCGGTGTTGGTCGATCATGAACGGAATCTTGGCCGAGGCTTGGATGGTCGGGGTGACAGGTGCTCCTTATGCTCTCGGCAGTCCCAGTGGCCGAGGAGTTGCCCCTCCTTCAGGCACTGCGTGAACGGAGGCCGCCACTCAGTGGCGGCCTCCCTCGCGCCGTGCCTCGCGTGGTGCGCGCCCGGGCCCTGGCGGGCCGGCGAACGCCTGCGCGATCGCCATCCAACGCGCCGCAGTGTCACCGTGCACCGCGAGTGCGGTGTCGTCCAGGTGCCGCCGCTGGGTGACCACCAGGCAGAAGTCGACCGCCGGCCCGCGCACCGAGTCGGAAGCGCCGGCGGCGCCGAACGTCCACGACTCGCCCGTGGGCCCGGTGAGCTCCACCCGCACCTCGGCCCCGGGCGGCTCGAGGCCCCGCGCGACGAAGCTGAAGTCCTTCGTGCGCACGCCGAGGTAGGCCACGTGTTCGACCGCCGCCGTGGCCGGATGCGCGATGCCGAGCGCGTCGGCCACGTCCTGGCCGTGCGCCCACGTCTCCATGATGCGCGCCGTCACCATCGACGCCGCGCTCATGTCGGGCCCGTACCAGGGCACGCGCGCCTTCGGATCGATCGCCGCGTAGGTGGCGGTGAGCGCGGCGCGAGCACGCGCGAACCACGCCCGCAGCTCGGCCGGCGACTTGGCCCGCTGCTCGGCGGCGATCCGGGCGGTGAAGCCGTCCACGTCGGCCACCGCCTCGGCGACGCTGCCGCGGAACGCGTCGGGATCGGTGGCGGCGAGCACGGCGGCGTCGTCGAAGTAGGCGAGGTGGCTCACCTGGTCGGCGATCGTCCAACCCGCCGCCGGCGTCGCCCGCGCCCACTCCCGGTCGGGCAGCGGTGTGATCCAGCCCGTCAGCAGCGCGGTCTCGGCCTGCAGGGCCGCGAGCAGCTCCTCCACCGAGACGGCCATCAGTCCGGCTCCACGACCACGAGCACCGCGCCGGTGACCACCTGGCTCCCAACCCCGACGTCGAGCTCGCTCACCACACCGTCGTGCGGCGCACGGATCGCGTGCTCCATCTTCATCGCCTCCAGCACCACGAGCACGTCGCCCTCGTGCACGGCGTCGCCGGCCGCGACGTCGACGCGCACCACCGTGCCGGGCAGCGGCGAGCGCAACGACCCCGCCGCCACGTTGCGCTCGTGCGGCGGGAACCGGGGCACCTCGACGAGGTGGGAGTGGCCCAGCTCGCTGTCGACCCACGCCTCGTCGCCCGCCGCGCGACCGCGACGCGGTAGCTCTCGGCGCCGATCTGCACGCCACCGCTCCCCGCCACGACGTCGTGGGGTTCGCCGCGGTCGACGCGGCACTGCCAACGGCCCTGGCGCGTGTGCCGGACGTCGACGCGGCATTCCGCATCGCCGCCGTACGCACGGGTGACCCACCCTTCACCCACGTTGCGGAACGCGTACGGCACGCCCCGCAACGGCGCGTGGTCGAGGGCGTCGCGCGCCGAGGCGAGCGCCACCGCGATCGCGTGGACGCGGTGCGCACGCTCGTCGGCGAACGATCGCCCGAGCTCGGCGGGATCGTGGCGCTCGTAGAAGCCCGTGTCGATCGCGCCGGCGGTGAACTCCGGGTGCTCGAGCGTGCGCACGAGCAGCTCGCGGTTCGTGGCCGGACCGTGGAGCGTCGCGGCACGCAGCGCCCGGGCAACGCCGCAGATCGCGGCCTCGCGCTCCGGCGCCCACGCGATCACCTTGGCGAGCAGCGCGTCGTAGAACGTCGACACGGTGTCGCCGGCCTCGTAGCCGGCGTCGACGCGCACGCCCTCGCCGGCGGGAACCGTCGAGCGCGTGGAACCGGCCGCTCGTGGGCAGGAAGCCGCCGGGCACGTCCTCGGCGTACAGCCGGGCCTCGACCGCGTGGCCGCGGCGCTCCGGCGCGAGCGCGGCCGGCGGGAGCGGCGCGCCCGCGGCCACCTCGAGCTGCAGGCGCACGAGGTCGAGCCCGGTGACCAGCTCGGTGACGGGGTGCTCCACCTGCAGGCGGGTGTTCACCTCGAGGAAGAAGAACTCCTTGCCCGGCGTCATCACGAACTCGACGGTGCCCGCACCCACGTAGCCGATGGCTCGCGCCGCGAGCACGCCCGCCTCCCCGAGGCGGGTGCGCAGCGCGTCGTCGACCGCGGGTGACGGCGCCTCCTCGATCACCTTCTGGTGCCGGCGCTGGATCGAGCACTCGCGCTCGAACAGGTGCACGGTGCTGCCGTGGGTGTCGGCGAACACCTGCACCTCGATGTGGCGCGGGTTCGTGACGTAGCGCTCGAGGAACACGAGGCCGTCGCCGAAGGCCGCGGCAGCCTCTCGGCGCGCCGACTCGACCGCCTGCTCGAGCGCGGCGGGGGTGTGCACGATCCGCATCCCGCGCCCGCCCCCGCCGAACGCGGCCTTGACGAGGAGCGGGTAGCCGACCTGCGCCGCCGCGCCGGCGAGGTCGGCGTTGTCCATGTCGGGGTCGAGCGTCGCACCCGGCAGCACCGGCACGCCGGCCTCGGCCATGCGTGCCTTCGCTTCCACCTTGTTGCCCATCACGGCGATCGCGTCGGGGGGCGGTCCCACGAACGTCAACCCCGCACCGGCGCAGGCACGCGCGAAGCCGGCGTGCTCGGAGAGGAAGCCGTAGCCGGGGTGCACCGCGTCGGCGCCGCTGCGGTGCGCCGCGTCGATCAGCAGCGTCGACGCGCAGGTACGTGTCGGCGGCGGCGCGACCGGGCAAGTGCACGGCCTCGTCGGCCATCCGCACGTGCCGCGCCCCGGCGTCGACGTCGGAGTACACCGCGACGGTGGGGATCGCCATGTGGCGCGCGGTGCGCACGATCCGGCACGCGATCTCGCCGCGGTTCGCGATCAGCAGCTTCGTGACAGGCACCGGCTACATCCGGAAGACGCCGAAGCCGCGCCGGCCCTCGACCACGTTCGAGTGGACGGCCGACAGCGCGATGCCGAGCACCGTGCGGGTGTCGCGCGGGTCGATGATGCCGTCGTCGTACACCTTGCCGCTGTTGAAGAACGCGTGCGACTCGCGCTCGATCTGCTCCTCGACGGCCGCGCGCTGCCGCGCGTCGGCCTCCTCGTCGAACGGCTTGCCCTGCGACTCGGCCGACTGGCGCGCGACGATCGACAGCACGCCGGCGAGCTGCTGCGGCCCCATCACCGCCATCTTGGAGTTCGGCCACGCGAACAGGAAGCGCGGCCCGTACGCGCGGCCGCACATGCCGTAGTTCCCCGCACCGTACGACGCACCCATGATCACCGTGAGGTGCGGCGCGGTGCTGTTCGTGACCGCGTTGATCATCTTGGCGCCGTCCTTGATGATGCCGGCCTGCTCGTAGTCCTTGCCGACCATGTAACCGGTGCAGTTCTGCAAGAACAGCAGCGGCACGTCGGTTTGGTTCGCGAGGAGGATGAACTCGGTGGCCTTCTTGGCCTCCTCCATGAACAGCACACCACGAGCGTTGGCGAGGATGCCCACCGGGTAGCCGTGGATCGACGCCCAGCCGGTGACGAGGCTCGTGCCGTACTCGGGCTTGTACGCCGCGAAGCGCGAGCCGTCGACGACACGGGCGATCACGTCGAGCGGGTCGAACGGCACGCGCAGGTCGGCCGACGCGATGCCCACAAGTTCCTCGCCGTCGTATCGCGGCGCGTCGGCCGGCCGGCTCGGCCCCGGTCCGAGCTTGCGCCAGTTGAGGTTGGCGACGATCTCACGGCCGATGCGGATGCAATCATGCTCGTCGCGCGCGAAGTAGTCGGAGAGCCCCGACACGCGTGAGTGCATCGCCGCGCCGCCGAGCGACTCGTCGTCGGAGTCCTCGCCCGTGGCCATCTTCACGAGCGGCGGGCCACCGAGGAACACCTTGGCACGGCCGTCGACGAGCACCGCGTGGTCGCACATGCCCGGCACGTAGGCACCGCCGGCCGTGGAATTGCCGAACACGAGCGCGATCGTGGGGATGCCGAGCGCGGAGAGCTCGGTGAGGTCGTGGAAGATCTGGCCGGCCGGCACGAACAGGTCGGCCTGGGTGGGCAGGTCGGCCCCGCCCGACTCCACGAGATTCACCACCGGCAGGCGGTTCACCCGTGCGATCTCCAGCGCGCGCAGGTTCTTCTTCAGCGTGTACGGGTTCATGGTGCCGCCGCGCACCGTGGGGTCGTGCGCGATCACCACGCACTCGATCCCCTCGACGACGCCGATGCCCGTGACGATGCTCGCGCCCACGTGGAACGGCGAGCCCCACGCCGCCAGGGCCGAGAGCTCGAGGAACGGTGCACCCGGGTCCACGAGCAGCTCGACGCGCTCGCCGCGCCGTGAGCTTGCCGCGCGCCCGGTGGCGCGCCACGTAGGCCTCGCCGCCACCGGCGAGCGCCCGGGCGACCTCGGCGTCGTGCTGCTCGAGCAAGCCCAGCATCGCGGCGCGGTTCGCGAGATAGCCGTCGCTCGCGGGATCGACGGTCGACGACAGGATCGTCATGGTCTAATGTTATTCATCGATAACATTCGCGTCCAGGTCTGAAGGCGTCATGGACTTTGCACCGAACGACGATCACGAGATGCTGCGGGCGGCCGTGCGCGATCTGGCCGCAGGGTTCGGACATGACTACTACGCGCGCTGCACACGGGAGGGCCGGCGCCCCGACGACCTGTGGAAGGCCGTCGGTGACCACGGCTTCCTCGGTGTGCACCTGCCCGAGGAGCACGGTGGCGGCGGCGCCGGGATCGGCGAGCTGGCGATCGTGTGCGAGGAGCTCGCCGCGCAAGGTTGCCCCCTGCTGCTGATCCTCGTGTCCGCCGCGATCTCGGCCGAGGTGATCGCCAGGTTCGGCGACGAGGCCCAAAAGGCGCGCTTCCTGCCCGGTCTGGCCACCGGCACGAAGATGGTGTTCGCGATCACCGAGGCCGACGCCGGCTCGAACAGCCACCGCATCGCCACGACGGCGACGCGCGACGGTGACGTGTACCGGCTGCACGGCGCCAAGACGTTCATCTCCGGTGTCGACGAAGCACCTCATGTGCTCGTGGTGTGCCGCACCGGCTGGGACGACGAGCACGAACGCGCCCGGCTGAGCCTGTTCGTGGTCGACACCGACGCGCCGGGGCTCACGAGCAGTCTGATCCCGATCGAGATCCAGAGCCCCGAGAAGCAGTACCAGCTGTTCTTCGAGAACGTCGAGGTGCCGTGCGACCGGCTGATCGGCGCGGAGGGCGACGGCCTCCGCCAGGTGTTCGAGGGACTCAACCCGGAACGCATCATGAGCGCCACGATCTGCACGGGCGTCGGTCGCTACGCGCTCGCGCGCGCGGCGCAGTACGCGTGCGACCGCGCGGTGTGGGGCACGCCGATCGGCCGCCACCAGGGGGTGGCCCACCCGCTCGCGGAGGCGAAGATCGACCTGGAGCTGGCCCGGCTGATGACCGAGAAGGCCGCGTGGCTGCACGACCACGGCACCGACCGCGTCGCCGCGGGCGAGGCCGCGAACATGGCCAAGCTGGCGTCGGCCGACGCCGGCATGCGCTGCCTCGACCAGGCGATCCAGACCCACGGCGGCAACGGCATGGCGTCGGAGTACGGGCTGGCCGACCTGTGGGGCATCGTGCGGCTCCTGCGCGTCGCGCCGGTGAGCCGCGAGATGGTGCTCAACTTCGTGGCGTCACAGTCGCTCGGGCTGCCGAAGTCGTACTGATGCCGCCGGCAACACTGCCCGCGCCCGCGGCGACGGCGCGCGGGCGCCGCACGCGCGACGCGCTCCTCGACGCGACCGTTGAGCTCGTGTCGGAGCGGGGCTTCCATGCCGTGGGCATCGCCGAGATCGGCGCGGCCGCGGGCGTGACCGGCGCCGCGATCTACCGCCACTACCGCAACAAGGACGAGCTGCTCGTGGCGGTGTTCGAGCGCGTCGTCGGCGAGCTGCTCGACCGCGCCGAGGCGCTGCTCGCCGCACCCCACCTCGCTCCTGCCGATCGGCTCGCCGCGCTCGTCGACGCACACGTCGCGTTCGCACTCGCACAGCGCCGGGTGATCGCGATCTACGACCAGGAGGCGCACAACCTGCCACCCGGGCACCGCCGGCGGGTGCGGCGCCAGCAGGCGGCCTACGCCGCGCTGTGGGCCGGCGCGGTGGCGGGCGCCCGCACCGACTGGTCGCAAGCCGAGTGCCGCGTCGCGGTGCACGCGGCGTTCGGCCTCATCAACTCGGTGGCGGACCAGCGCGTCGCGATGAGTCGCGAGCGCGAGGCCGATCTCCTCCGCACGATGGCGCTCGCCGCCCTGGTAGCAACTCCTTCGTGACCACCTTCGAACACCTCCTGGCGCCCGGGCGCATCGGTTCGCTCGAGCTGCGCAATCGCATCCTCATGGCGCCGATGGGCGAGGAGCTCGCCGAACCCGACGGCACGGTGGGCGATCGCCAGCTCGCCTACGTGGAGGCGCGCGCCGCAGGCGGCGCCGCGCTCGTGGCGCTCGGATCCGTGGCGGTCGCGTGGCCGGCCGGTACCGCGAACGAGTGCCAGAACGGCATCTCCGACGATCGCTTCGAAGCGGGCATCCGGCGCCTCGCCGACACCGCGCACGGCCACGGGGCGGCGCTCGCGCTCCAGCTCACCCACATGGGCAAGGTCGCACGCAACGACATCGTGGCCGGACGGCCGATGCAGGTGCCGTCGCGGCCGGGCCCGGCCGGCTTCGATCCGCTCATGGCGATGATCACGCCCGACGAGATGGAGGCGTCGATCGCGCCGATGCGCGCACCCACCGCGAAGGTCGCGTTCCACGAGATGACGCACGGCGACATCGACACGGTCGTCGCGCAGTTCGCCGCCGCCGCGGCGCGGGCTCGGGCGTGGGGCGTGGACGCGATCGAGCTCCACGCGGGCCACGGCTACCTCATCGACGAGTTCCTCTCGCCCGCGTCGAACCACCGCGGCGACGGCTACGGCGGACCGGTCGAGCAGCGGGCGCGCTTCCTGCTCGAGGTGATCGCCGCCATCCGCGAGACCGTGGGCGACGGGTACCCGCTCTGGGCCCGGATCAACGGCCACGAGGTGTGCACCGAAGGCGGCGAGACGCTCGAGGACGCGATCACGGTCGCCCGCCTCGCGGCCGGCGCCGGGCTCGACGCTATCCACGTGTCGGCGTACGGCGACCCGAACGTGGCCATCAGCTTCACCGAGTCGCACACCCCCCACGCACCGAACCATCTCGTGGCGCTCGCACGCGCGGTCAAGCAGGCCGTCGCCATACCGGTGATCACCGTCGGACGCATCGAGCCCGACGTCGCCGACGCGCTGATCGCCGAGGGTGCGTGCGACTTCGTGGCGATGGGCCGCAAGCTGCTCGCCGATCCGGAGCTGCCGAACAAGCTCGCCGCAGGCGCACGCGACGACGTGCGGCCGTGCCTCTACCACTACCGCTGCATCTCGAACATCTTCGTGCGCAAGGGCGTCCAGTGCGTGTCGAACCCGATGGTGGGGCGAGAGCGCGAGCTCGCGATCACGCCGGCCGCTCAGCCGCGGCGCGTCGTGATCGTGGGCGGCGGGCCGGCGGGCATGGAGGCCGCGGCGCGTCGGCGCGCTCCGGGGCCATCATGCGGTGCTGTGCGAGCGCGGCGACGAGCTCGGCGGCCGTCTGCGCCTCGCGGCGCGCACGTACGAGCCCAACGCCGACCTGCTGCGCTGGCTCGTGCGCCAGATCGAGCACCTCGACATCGAGGTGCGGCTCGGCACCACGATCGGCGCGGCCGAGCTTCCGGCGCTTGCCGCCGATGCCGTGATCGACGCCACCGGCGGCGTCTGGGCGAAACCCGAGATCGACGGCGTCGAGCTCCCGCACGTGCGCGACCTCGGCGCGTGCACGCCATGGGTGCTCGGCGGCGAGCCGCTGCCCGGCGGTCCGGTCGTGGTCGTCGGCGGCGGGCGCGCGGGTTGCGGCCTCGCCGACCTCGCACACCGCCAGGGGCACCCCGCCACGGTGCTCGAGGCCACGAACGTGTTCGCGGTGCAGTTCGGCCTCCCGGGTCGCTGGCGCTACGTGCACGACCTGCGGGACTCCGGCGTCGAGCTCGTCGCCGAGGCGACCGTCACGCGCATCGACGGCGAGACGGTCACCTACACCGCGAGCGGCGAACCCCACATCGTCCCGGCGACGACGGTGATCGCAGTGAACCGGGTGGAAGCCAACGCGCCACTCACGGCCGCATCACGCGCGGCCGGCGGCACCGACATCCACCGCATCGGCGACTGCCGCGGCGCGCGGTGGTTGGAGGGAAGCCTGCTCGACGCGACGGAAGTGGCCGTCGCGCTCTGAGCGCTACTCGCCGCCCTTTTGGACGTAGCTGCGCACGAACTCCTCGGCGTTCGACTCGAGCACCGAGTCGATCTCGTCGAGCAGGTCGTCGAGCTCCTCTTTGATCTTCTCACCCTGCTTGGCGGGGGCGGCCACCTCGTCGACGGTCTCTTCCCGCGCCTTCGGGGCCGGCTTCTGCTTGCGTTCACGTTCGGGCATCGCTGACCTCCTCCGTCGGCTCGTGTGTCGTTGCTATCCGTTGGGTGGATCCGTCGGGTGGATGGTTCCCGCACCGTAGTGATGGAAACGTCGGAATCTCGCTCGATGTTCCTGAGTGTCGTGTTCCTGAGTGTCGTGTTCCTGAGTGTCGTGTTCCTGAGCGTCTATCGGTCGGCCGGCCTAGGTCGAAAGGCGCTCGACCAACTGCCTTGGGGTGGTGCACTCGGCAAAGAGTGCCTCGGTGTGCATTTTGCTACCACGCGTGGGCTCCATCATGGGGATTCTCCGCAGCGGATCGGTGCCCACGTCGAGGATCACGCTGTCCCAGTTCGTGGCGACCACCGAGTCGGCCCAGCGCGACAGCACCATGCCCCGGAAATAGGCCCTGGTGGTAGCGGGTGGCGTGACCATCGCGTCGTCGACGGCGGCGTCGTCGAGCAACCGCTCGACCTTGCCCGCGGCGACGAGCCGCTCGTAGAGCGACCGGTCGCGGCGCACGTCGTGGTACTGGATGTCGAGCAGCGCCAACTTGGCGTCGTCCCAGTCGAGGTGGTCGCGCTCGGCGTACGCCGCGATGAGCTGCCGCTTGGTGACCCAGTCGAGCACGCCGTCGAGACGGTCGGGGTCGGTCTCGAGCGCGCCGAGCACCGCTTCCCACCGGTCGAGGACCATGCCGCCGACCTCGTCACCGCCGCAGTGCTCGAGCCCGCGCTCCTCGGCGTACTTGCGGCCGGCGCGCAGGAACTCCCACTGCATCTCGAGCGCAGTGATGGAGCTGCCGTCGGAGAGCGTGACCGCGGTGCGGAGCGTCGGGTCGTGCGACACCTGGCGGATGGCCGCGACGGGCGACGCGAGTGACAGGTCGCGGTCGAGAAAGCCGTCCTCGACCATGCACAGCACGATCGCAGTGGTGCCGACCTTGAGCAGCGTCGACACCTCGCAGAGGTTCGCGTCACCGACGATCACGTGCAACCGGCGGTAGCGCTGCGGGTCGGCGTGCGGCTCGTCGCGCGTGTTGACGATCGGGCGCTTCAGCGTGGTCTCGAGGCCGACCTCCTCCTCGAAGAAGTCGGCGCGCTGGCTGACCTGGTAGTCGCAGCGTTCGGCGCCGTTCTCGGCGCCGACCTTGCCCGCGCCGCACACGATCTGGCGGCTCACGAACCACGGGATGAGGGTGCGCACGAGCCCGCCGAAGGGCACCGCCCGGTCGACGAGGTAGTTCTCGTGGCAGCCGTAGCTGTTGCCCTTGCCGTCGGAGTTGTTCTTGTAGACGACGATCTGCTGCTCGGGCGGCAGGAGCCGCCGGGCCGCGGCCATCGAACGGGCGAGGATGCGCTCCCCCGCCTTGTCGTAGAGCACGGCCTGGAGCGCGTCGGAGGTCTCGGGCGCGGAGTACTCGGGATGGGCGTGGTCGACGTAGTAACGGGCGCCGTTCGTGAGCACGGCGTTCACGAGATGCGTCTCGATGTCGGGTGGCTGGGCGCCGTCGCGCGCGTAGCCGCGGGCGTCACGCCCGGGTTGCTCGTCGTCGAAGTCCCACCCGACCCGGCGCTGGTCGACGAAGCCGTTGATCAGCAGGCTCGACGCGAGGACGGGGTTCGGGTCGGGCGCGCCGCGCAGGACCACGCCGTACTCCGTCTCGATGCCGCAGATCTTCGGGATCGCCACGGCGTCAGGTTAGGCGGGTGGTCGGTGCTCACGAACCGACCAGGTGCTCGAGCCACTGCCACATCGCGATGCCACCGTGATGGTCGCGGCACACCGCCGCGGGCGGGACCGCGAAGCGCACGGTGCCGGCGTGGGCCCGCGCGTAGGCGCGCCACACCGCGTCGGCCCGGGCGGTGGCATCGGCCGGCGGGGCCGGGGCCGGCCCGCAGCCCCCGACCAGCACGACGTGGGCCGGCCGCGGGTGCAACGTGTGCAGGAACAGGTCGAGCTGTGCGGTCGCGTCGGCGCGCCACGCGTCCGATTTCACCGGCGCGTTCCCGCTGGCGAGGACGCGATCAGCGGTGTCGGCCGCTTCCATCGTGACGACGACCTCCTTTGGGCGGAAGGCCCGCACGACGGCCCCGAGCAGGCCCGGCGCGAACGCGCACGGCCCGTTCGGATGGGCCGGATCCGCCGTCGGGGTGCGCGCCGCGGTGACGCCGCAGGTGCGCGCGCCCACCGCGACCGCGAAGACCGGCGCGTGCCGGTACGGATGAGCGAGGGCATCGAGCCCGTCGGCTTCCGAGCCGCCCACGACGAGCACGCGGGTCGAGCCGGGCGGCGTCGCCGCCGCGAGGCGCGAATAGGGCTGCAGGAACTTCGTGACCGCGCCGAGGCGGGCGGGGCGGCGCGCCGCGGGCGCCTGGACCGCCAAGGCGGCGACCAGCGCCACCGCGATCCCGCCCGAGATGGCCGCCCACGGCCAGACGCGCGCCGCCGGCGCCCGGCGGAACGGCTGCTCGACGAATCGCCACGACACGTACGCGAACGTCACCGTGACGACGCTGCGCAGCGCGAAGAGCTGGAAACCCGGAACATGGACACGTGCCGAGGTCAGCGTCGCGAAGATCGGTAGCGAATACAGGTAGATCCCGTAGGAGATCAGACCGAGGAACACGAACGGCCTGAGCGAGAGCACCCGGCGCAACCGGCCGCCGGGCTGCGTGGCCGCCAGGAGCAGCGCCGCGCCGAGGCACGCGAACACGAGCAGGCCGCCGCGGAACGTGAACCACATCGTGACGCGCCACGCCACGAACGCCGCGACGACGAGCACGAGCGCGACCACCCCGACCGCGTCGATGGCCGCGGTCGCACGACGGCTGGTCGGCCGCCCGTAGCGGGCGAGCACGAGCGCGACGAGCGCGCCCACCAGCAGGCCCTGCACGCGGGTGTCGGAGCCGTAGTAGGCGTGCTGGTCGAAAGGCTTGAAGACGTGGGCGGTCCAGACGGTCGACGACACCAACGCGGCGGCGACGACCGCGAGCAGCGCGCCGGTGGCCCGGCCCGCCCGCCGCACCGCGATCCAGAGCACGACCGGCCAGACGAGGTACCACTGCTCCTCGATCGCGAGCGACCACGTGTGGCCGAGCACCGAGCCCTGGTGTGACACCACGTGCCAGTTCTGGAAGTAGAAGAGCGCCGGGACGATCGCATCCTTGATTTGGCGCCGCTGTGGCGGGGTCGCGAACAGCCAGAAGTAGACGAGCGCCATGGCGATGGTGATCAGCAGCGCAGGGAGGAGCCGCTGGGCGCGCCGGCGCCAGAACGAACCCAGCGCCACACCGCCCGTCGTGGCCCGCTCGCGCAGCAGCAACGTGGTGATCAGGTAGCCGGAGAGCACGAAGAACAGGTCGACGCCGAGGAAGCCGCCGCCGCCGAGCTTGGTGGGGCCATGGTCGTGGTAGACGAGCACCGCGATGACCGCGAGCGCACGCACGCCGTCGAGCGCCGGTTCGTAGCCCGGCCGTCTCGGGGCCGGCGGCGACGCAACACGCGCGCGCTCGTCGACCAGCGTTCCAGCGCCCGCCACGCGCCCACGGTCGCACACGCGACCGGAGCGTTACAAGTATGGGATCAGAGGTACTGGCCGGTTGTGACCTTCTCGATCTGCCGGCCGCCACGGTGCTCGTCGTCCTTGGCGACGATCGTGCGCACGTAGACGATGCGCTCGCCCTTCTTACCGGAGATCTTCGCCCAGTCGTCGGGGTTCGTGGTGTTCGGAAGGTCCTCGTGCTCGCGGAACTCCTGCTTGATCGAGTCGAACAGATCCTGGGTGCAGATACCCCGCGCGCTGCCGGCGATCGTGCGCTTGATCGACAGCTTCTTCGCGCGCCGCACGATGTTCTCGATCATGGCGCCCGACGCGAAGTCCTTGAAGAACAGGATCTCCTTGTCGCCGTTCTGGTACGTGACCTCGAGGAACTTGTTGTCGTCGCCGGTCTCGTACATCGCGTCGACGGCGTCGTCGATCATCGTCTTCACCGCGGCGCCCGAGTCGTTGTGCGCCTTCTTCAGCTCGTCCGCCGCGACTGGGAGCGACGACGTGAGGTAGCGACCGAAGATCTGGCGGGCCGACGCCGCGTCGGGCCGCTCGATCTTGATCTTCACGTCGAGCCGTCCGGGCCGCAGGATCGCCGGGTCGATGAGGTCCTCGCGGTTCGACGCGCCGATCACGATCACGTTGCGCAGCGCCTCGACGCCGTCGATCTCCGCGAGCAGCTGCGGCACGATCGTGCTCTCGATGTCGGAGCTGATGCCGGTGCCGCGGGTGCGGAACAGCGAGTCCATCTCGTCGAAGAAAACGATGACCGGGTTGCCCTCCTCGCTCTTCTCCCGTGCCCGTTCGAAGATCAGCCGGATCTGGCGCTCGGTCTCGCCGACGTACTTGTTGAGCAGCTCCGGGCCCTTCACGTTGATGAAGTAGCTCCGCGCCATCGTGTTGCCGGTCTTCTCGGCCACCCGCTTGGCGAGCGAGTTCGCCACCGCCTTGGCGATCAGCGTCTTGCCGCAACCGGGCGGGCCGTACAGCAGGATGCCCTTCGGCGGGTCGAGCTCGTGCTCGTGGAACAGGTCGCCGTACAAGTAGGGCAGCTCGATCGCGTCCTTGATCTGCTCGATCTGGTCGTCGAGGCCGCCGACGTCGTCGTAGCTGACGTCGGGCACCTCCTCGAGCACCAGCTCTTCGACCTCGGGCCGGGGGACCTTCTCGACGAGCAGGCCGGCGCGGGAGTCCATGAGCACGTGGTCGCCGGCCCGCAGCGTGACGTCGCGCAGCGACGCGCCCAGCTCGGCGACCCGCTCCTCGTCGGCCCGGCCGACGATCAGGGCCCGGGCACCGTCCTCCATCAGCTCCTTGAACGTGACGACCTCGCCGTGGCGTTCGCCGGGCCGGGCGAGCACGACGTTGAGCGACTCGTTGAGCACGACCTCGTCGCCGCACAACAGGTGTTCGTCGGAGATCTCGGGGTGGATGCTGACCCGCATCTTGCGGCCGGCGCTGAACACGTCGACGGTGCCGTCGTCGTTGCCGCCGAGGTAGGTGCCGTAGGCGTTCGGCGGCATCGTGAGCTTCTCGACCTCTTCGCGCAGCGCCGCGATGTGCTCGCGCGCCTCACGCAACGTGGCCGACAGCTTCTCGTTCTGCGACATGGCCTGCTGGAGCTGGCCCTTCGTCTCGAGGAGCCGCTCCTCGAGCGTGCGGACGCGCTTGGGTGCGTCCTGGAGGCGCCGGCGCAGCACGAGCACCTCCTCCTCGAGGTTGGAGACCTCGAGGCGTAGCTCGGTGAGCGCCGCCTGATCGGCTGCTGCCTGCTCGTCTTCGCTCGCCATACGACCACCTCCTCGTCGCGGGGCGACCCTATCTCCGGTTCAGGTGCCCCAAGTGGCATCCGATAGCGTGGATGGAGCTAGGGAAGCCGTACGCTCATCGGCCCCACGCACCATCGACTTTGGGGTTCCGACGGCGAACGCCGAACGCGAGCAAAAGCGAGGATCAACGTCATGAAGGTCTGGATCGACCAGGATCTGTGCACTGGCGACGGCCTGTGTGAGGAGATCGCGCCCGATGTGTTCACGCTCCTCGACGACGGCCTCGCGTACGTGAAGGAAGGCGACAAGGTCTTCTCGAACCCCGGCGGCGCCGAGGGTCTCGCCAACATCCCCGACGGCCAGCTCGACGCGGTCATCGAGTCCGCCGAGGAATGCCCCGGCGAGTGCATCTTCATCGAAGCTGAGTAGACCCGCTCGTCAGGGCGATATGCACCCGCCGGTGGGCACGGGCAGCTCCGACGGCCGGACCACGGTGGCGACCTCCGCGGCGGCGAGCGCGTACGCGACGGGCCGGCCCGCGGGATCGATCGCGAACGCCACGGCCACGACGCGGCCGGCCGCGTCGACGACCGGCGCGCCCGAGTCGCCGGGCGCAAGCCGCGCCGCGAGCGCGAGGACGCGCCGCGAGCCCGACGCCGCGTGTCCGAAGATGTCCCGGCCCGCGGCGTCCACGAAGCCCGACGCCAACAGGCGCGCCGCGGCGATGCGCAGCGCGCCGCCGCCCGGATGCCCGAACACCGCGAGGTCGGCCGGCGCGCG
The DNA here is from genome assembly GCA_963716525.1 of uncultured Actinomycetes bacterium. Classification (GTDB taxonomy): domain Bacteria; phylum Actinomycetota; class Acidimicrobiia; order IMCC26256; family PALSA-610; genus JBBREP01. Next base: position 3,301,196 of record OY970315.1, on the reverse strand, counting down.
CGGCGTCGCGAGCGTGAGCGAGGGAAGCCGGCTCACGCCCGCACCGAGCCTCAGCAGCGCGAGGTCGCGCACCGGATCGAAGCGGACGACGGTGGCCGCGGCGTGCCGCCCCGCATGGTCGACAACGGTTGTGGCACGCTCGCCGGCGACGACGTGCGCGTCGGTCACGACGTAGCCGGGACGCACCACGAACCCGCTCCCCTGCTGCACCTCTTCGCACGCAGTGCCGGTGACGCGCACGACCGAGCCGGCCACGCGCCGCTGTAGCGACGCGGCGAGCCGCACCGCGGTCGGTGGCGACCCCACCCGCGGCACCGGCGCGTTGCCGATGATCGGCGGCCGGGCGACGAGCGCGGGGCGCTCGACGCGCCCGTCGGTGATGAAGAACACGATCGCCGCCGCGACAGCAACGGCGATGGCGGCGGCGGCGAGCAACGCGACAATCCCGCCACGCAGGCAGCCGTGGCGCGGCGGGGGTCCGGGGGGAGCTGCGACGTCGCCCGCCGCGCCGGTCACGGGTCTTTGAGCTTTGCAGTGTCGCCGGTGGGCGCGAGCAGGCGGGCCGTCGTGAGGAAGCCCGTGTGCGCCACCATGCGATGGTCGGGCCGCACCGACTGGCCCTCGATGTGCCAGCCGCGCTGCAACACCTCGATCGTGTCCGCCATGCCGAGCGCCGACTCGGCGAGCGCGGCGCGCAGCGTGGCCACCTGGGTGATCGTGGGGAGGTAGCTCAGCAGGATGCCACCCGGTCGCAGCGCCTTGGCGACGTGCTCGACCGCTCGCCACGGCTCGGGGAGGTCGAGCAGCACTCGGTCGACTCCGTGCTCGTCGATGCCCTCGTAGACGTCGCGGACTTCGATGTCGAGCGGCACGTCGGGCCCGAGATACTGCTCGACATTGGTGCGTGCGCGCGCCGCGAAGTCGTCGCGCAGCTCGTAGCCGACGACGCGCCCGTGGGGGCCGACTGCGCGCAGCAACGCCATCGTGAGCGCGCCCGAGCCCACGCCCGACTCCAGCACCCGGGCGCCGGGAAAGATGTCGGCGAGCACCAGGATGGGCCCGAGGTCCTTCGGGTAGATCACCTGCGCGCCGCGCGGCATCTCCAGGATGTATTCCGACATGGTGGGGCGCAGCACGAGCAGCCGCTGCCCGAGCGAGGTGCGCACGACGACGCCCTCCTCACCGCCGATCACGGCATCGTGCAGCAGCACGCCGGCGTGGGTGTGGAACGACGCACCCGGTGTGAGCGTGAGCAGGTGCCGCCGCTTCTTGTTGTCGACGAGCAGCACCTGCTCGCCGGCCTGCAACGGACGGCTCACGACTTCTCACTCTTGCCGCGGCGGCGCGGCGAGGCCACCGGCGCGCCCGACGCGCGGTCGCGGAGGCGGCAGAACGCGCACACGTCACCCGTGGTGGGGGCGCCGCACTCGCGGCAGTGCACGAGCTCGGCCCGCTCAGCTTCGGCGACATCGGCGAAACGGGCGTGGGCGCGATCGTGGAAGCCGGCGACGAACACCGTCTTGGTTCCGGGCGACTGTTCCTCGAGGCGGTTCAGGACGTCCTTGTAGCCGAGATGCCGGTTGCCTTCGGCCATCGGGCACTCCTCGACGATGTAGTCGATGCCCCGTACCACGCAGTACGCGGCCATCTCCCGCTCACCGAGCCGCACGAGCGGCTTCACCTTCTTCACGAAGCCGTCGCTCGCGGGCAGCACCGGATACTGGCGCGCGAGGTACGTGGCGTCCCACCGCAGCACGTTGCCGAGCAGCACCGCGGCCTCGTCGTCGAGGTTGTGGCCCGTGGCCACCACGTCGTACCCGCCGTCGAGGGCGGCCTGGTTGAACAGGTGCCGCTTCGACAGGCCGCACGCGCTGCACGGCGCGCGCCGCGCCGCCGGGGCGCCCGTCGGGATGTCGAAGCCGTACTCGCCCGGGAGGTCGACCTCGCGCAGGGTGAGGCCGCGGCCGTCGGCGTAGGCGCGTGCGCTGCGCCAGGACGCCTGCGAGTAGTCGCCGATGCCGAGGCCGACGTAGAGCCCGTCGGCCTGGTAGCCGAGATCGGCGAGGATGTCCCAGGCCGCGAGCGAGTCCTTGCCGCCCGACACCGCCACGAGCACGCGGTCGCCGGGCGTGAGCATGTCGTAGTCGTCGACGGCGCGCCGCACCTGCTCGCGGCAGTGGTGCACGAAGCAGCCGGCGCAGAACGCCGCGTTGTGCCGCCGGATGTCGAGCACCGCAGGGGCTTTGCACCGGGTGCATTTCATGCCGTGTGCCGCCTCCGGCGGCCCGGCGGGCTCACTGAGCACCGCCGGAGACGACCGGGCGGATCTCGACGGTGTCGGCGTCGGTGAGGTGCGCGTCGCGGGTGACGAGCTCGTCGTTGCGGATCACGAGCACCGACTCGGCGACGATGTCGAGCTGGCCGAGCAGGCGCTGCACGGTGGTGGGACCGGCGATCTCGAGCTCTCGCCGTGGGTTGCGCAGCACCACCTTCATGGGGCGCAAGCTACTTGCGCTTCGCGCGCCGCCTTCTCGGCGCGACCCTTCGCCCGCCGGCGCTGCCGGCGCGTGGGCGGCGCATCCGACACGGCGATCTCGAAGCGGTCACCGGGGCGCATCGCCTGGCGCCACACCACCTCGGGCTTCGGGCTCGCGACGCGCCGCAGCACCCGCACCGTGCCGGCGACGACCGCGACCACCATCCACGGCTGCGAGCCGCCGACGCCGCGCCGCACACCGGCGCGAAAGATGCGATTGACGATCGATTCCATGCGGTGCCCGATGCGCCCTACGACGCGCCGGATCTCCACGACCGGCGTGCGCTTCCGGCCCCGGCGCCGCCCGAGAACGTACGCGGTGATCACGAGCACCGCACCCACCGCGACACCTACGGCGACCGCCATCGATTGCGCGCGCTCGACGTTGTCCTCGACCGGCCCCGCGATGTCGCGCAGCTTCGCCTCGATGTCGTCACGCGTGATGCGCGGCTTGGCTTCCTTCGAAGACGGCGTCATGCGGCATCCTTGGTCGAGTGGCGGTCGCGCGACGGGCGCTTGCGCGTCTGGCGCAGCGTGAGCACCGCACCCACGAGGAGCAGCACGAGCACGATCAGGTACGGGTACGTCGTCGACCAGCCGCGCTTGTGCAGCCAGTCGGGTCCTTCGGTCTGCAGGAGGCGGATCGATGCGATGCTCACGAACACCACACCCACACCCAGGAGGACCGCGCCGCTGATCGCCCAGGCGATGTAGCGACCGAGGGCCTTGAGGGGGTCGATCGTCTCCTGTTGCGCGTACGCGACGACGAGGTCCTTGAGCTCGTCGACCTGTTGCCGGGGCGCCTTGTCGGGCACGTGCACTCCTGTTCGTTGCGTCGCCTCCGGCGACGCGGCGAGCGTCTCGGCAGCCGTCCGGTCGCGATCGACCTGCTGTTCTTACCCCTCTCGCTGCTCACGATAGCGGGCGTGCCGCCAGAGATGCTCGAGCGCGCGAACCGCCCGATGCGCGCTCGGGTAGCACACGCGACCCGCCGCCCGGACCGCCGCGACGCCGGCATTGCCGGGGTCGGCCACCGCGAGTTCCGTAGCCGTGAGGATCGGCTTGCCGGTAGCAGCCGACACGTCGGCCGCCGCTTGCGCGAAACGCGCGTCCTGACGCTCGTGATACGCCACGATGCGCTCGAGACCGTGGTCGGGATAGAAGCGACCGCGGCGCATCAGCGCAGCCTGGTTCGACTGGATGCCGAGCCCCAGATACACGATCGCGTCGATCTCGGGGTGGCCGGCCACGAGGTCGAGCACCTCGGGGATCGTGTCGCGCGTCTCCCCGCCGGCGAGATCGATCGGGTTGTTGCGGCTCCATCGAGGCGGGAGCTTGGCGTCGATGGAGGCGCGCAGGTCGTCGGGCAGTGGCGCGAGCTCGAGCGCGCTGCGTGCGATCGCATCGGCGGTGACGACACCCCAACCGCCGGCCGTGGTGATCACGACCGTGCGCGGACCCTTCGGGATCGGCTGCGTGGCGAACGTGGCGGCCGCTTCGAACGCGTCCTCCACGTCGACGGCACGGGTGACCCCCGCTTGGCGGAGCATGCCGTCGAAGATGCGGTCGTTCGACGCCAGGCTGCCGGTGTGGCTCGCCGCGGCACGTTGCCCGCCGCTCGTCACCCCGCCCTTCAGCAGCACGAGCGGTTGCTTCGCGGTGATCCGTGTGAGGCGTTCGTAGAGCGCGCGGCCGTCGATCACACCTTCGAGGTACGCGAGCCCTACCGCCGTGCTCGGGTCGTCGGCGTAGAAGTCGAGATAGTCGGCCACGCCGACCGCGGCCGCGTTCCCTGCGCTGACCGCGCGGCTCACACCCACGCCGGTCTGGTGCGCGAGGTTCATGAAGCTCGATACGAAGTTGCCCGACTGGCTGGCGATCCCGATGCGCCCTGTGGGCGGGTAGGGCGCCACGATTTGCGCGCACAGCGACACGGGCGTGCTCACCACGCCCTGGCCGTTCGGGCCCGCGAGCAGGATCCCGAGCTCGCCGGCCAGCGCGACGAGCTCGCGCTCGGCGCGGCGGCCCGCCTCGCCCGCCTCGCCGTAGCCGGCGCTCGTGACGAACGCCGCCCGGATGCCCCTGCGCGCGCAGGCCCGCAGGAGGTCGGGGTTCGCGCCCGGGGGAGTGCACACGAACACGAGGTCATAGGTGTCGTTCGCGAGCGCGTCGACGTCGGTGACGGTGTCGATGCCGAGCACGGTGCCGCCGTCGCGGTTCGTGGCCGCGACGGCGCCCTCGTAGCCGCATGCGAGGATGTTGTGCAGCGCCACGAAGCCGAACTTTCCGGGGTGGCTCGACGCGCCCGCGACCACGACGCCCCTCGGCTCGAACAGCGCCTGGAACTGCCGGCGTGTGGGCGCGTCGCCGGTCACGAGCGGATCTCCACCAGCGCGTCGACCGCCACCGGGCGGCCGTCGGCCGGCGCGACCACGAGCGGGTTCAGGTCGACCGCGCGCACCCGCGGATCGCGCACTGCGACCGCCGACAGCCCGAGCAACACCGCGACGAGCGCGTCACGATCGACCGCTGGCTCGCCGCGTGAGGGGCCGAGCAGCGGCTGGCTCGCGAGATCGTCGATCATCGCGCGGGCGTCGGCCTCGCCGATCGGCACCAGCCGGAACGAGACGTCGGCAATCGCCTCGGCGAGCACACCGCCGACGCCGAGCATCACGCAGGCGCCGAACTGGGGGTCGTCCACGAGGCCGGCGATGAGCTCGCGCGTGCCGCGCACCATCGGCGCAACGAGCAGCTCCACCGGGCCGTCGTCGGTCGTGGCCGCGGCGAGCAGCGCGCTCGCCGCGTCGCGCACAGCCGCGTCGTCGCGCAGGTCGAGGCGAACGAGGCCACGCTCGGTCTTGTGCGCGATCGCGTCGCCGCAGAGCTTCACCACCACGGGCCAGCCGAGGTCGCGCGCCGCCGCGACCGCGCCGTCGGCGTCCGGCACCGTGCGCTCAGTGGGCATCGGCACCCCGTGCGCCGCGAGCAACGCCTTCGAGGCCGCTTCCGACAACGTGGGCATGGCTGCGGAATCTATGGCCGTCACACCTGCGTGGTGCGACCGTGCCAGTGCTCGTCACGCAGAACGCGCTTCAGCAGCTTGCCGCTCTCGGTGCGCGGCAGCTCGTCGCGTTGCTCCCACGTGCGCGGCCGCTTGTAGCCGGCCAGCCGTTCATTGGCGAACGCGGCGAGCTCGTCCAGATCGAGTGTGATACCGGGCTTCGCCTGCACCACCGCGTGCACCGCTTCGCCCCACTCGTCGTCGGGCACGCCGAACACGGCCGCGTCGAGCACCGCCGGGTGCGCGTGGAGCACCGCCTCGATCTCGGCCGGGTAGATGTTCACGCCCCCGGAGATGATCATGTCCTTCTTGCGGTCGCAGATGTACACGTAGCCCTCGTCGTCGACGTAGGCCACGTCGCCGACCGACTTCCATCCGGATGGGTCTCCACCCCCACTCCCCGCGAGCTCGGTGACCTGCTCCGCGGTCTTGTGGTAGCCGTCCATCGCGAGGCCGGTGCGCACGAACAGCTCGCCCGCGGTGCCGCGCGGCGCGGCGGTGCCGTCGTCCTGCACCACCTTCACCTCGATGCCGCCGTAGGGGCGGCCGCACGAACCGGGCTTGCGCAACTGGTCCTCGGGCCGCAGCACCGTGTCGACGCCGAGCTCCGTGGAGCCGTACACCTCGTAGAGGAAGCCGTCGCCGAGCTTCTCCACGACCTCGCACTTGAGCGCATACGGCACGGGCGCGGCATTGGCGATGAGGCAGCGCATCGACGACATGTCGGCGCCGGCGAGCTCCTCGGGCGGCAGCGACACGATGCGCTTCAGCTGCGTGGGCGCGCTGAACGTGTTGGTGACGCGGTGTTCCCCCACGAGGCGCAACCACGCAACCGGATCGAAGCGGCGCAGCACGACCACTGGACGGCCGAGCGTGTGGCTCATCGAGGCGAAGGCGAGCGGCCCCGAGTGGTAGAGCGGGCCCGTGGTGAGGTGCACGTCGTCGGCCTGTCCGAGCCCGAGCTCGGCGAGCAGCGCCGACACGATCGAGCGGTCGGTGCGCGTGCGCAGCGCGCCCTTCGGCTTTCCCGTGGTGCCGCTCGTGTAGATCATCTGCGCGCCGGCCTCCGAGGCATGCTCGGGCGCCGGCGGTTCGGTGGTGGGCCGGCCCGCGAGCAGCCCGTCCCACGAGAGCGCCCCACCCGATGTCCCGCTCGATGTCCCGCCCGGTGTCCCGCCCGATGTCCCGCCCGCTGTCCTGGCGGGCACCTCGCCACCGAACACCACGACCGCGCGGACGCGCGCCGACCCGGCCGTGGCCGCGATCACCGTCTCGGCCTGATCGGCGTCGGCGACCACCAGCGTCGCGTCGGAGTTCTCGACGACGTACGCCATCTCCTCGGCGGTGAACCGGTACGAGAGCGGCACGGCCACCATGCCCAGCTTGCGGGCCGCATGGATGGTCACGAGCACCTCGAGCGAGTTCGGCCCGCACCACACGAGGCGCTCCCCCGCGCGCCCGCCGGCGTCGAGCAACCCGTGCGCGCACGTGTTCACAAGGTCGTTCAATGCGGCGAACGTCGTGGTCGACGTGCGCCCGCCGCCGCTCGCGTCGACGACGACCGCGACCGCGTCGGGCATCGAGCGGGCGTGCAACGCGAGCACATCGGTTGCCGCCATGTGCGTCCTACCCCTCGTTCGCTCTGCTCACGGCCGGTCGGTACTGTACGCACGATGCAAGGCGCCGCCGGTGGGAGCGTTGCGCTGTCGGTGGTGATGCCAGCCTTCAACGAGTCGGAGATCCTCGCCGAATCGGTGGAGCACGTCACGGAACAGTTGCGGGCGCGGGGCGATGCCTTCGAGGTCGTCGTCGTCGAGAACGGCTCCACCGACGACACGCTCGCGATCGCGCGCCGCCTCGGCGGTGCGATCCCCGAGGTGCGGGTGCTGCACCGTGCCGTCGCCGACTATGGCGGCGCACTGCGCGCCGGGCTGCTGGACGCACGCGGCGAGCTCGTCGTGAACTTCGACTGCGACTACTACGACACCGACTTCCTCGACCGTGCGATCACGCGGCTGCGCGCCGCGGACGGGCCCGCGGTGGTGGTCGGCTCGAAGCGGGCACCCGGCGCGGATGACCGCCGGAGCTGGGCCCGGCGCCTGGTGACGTGGATGTTCTCGATGATCCTGCGCGCTGGCTTCGGCCTGCGGGCGTCGGACACCCACGGAATGAAGGCGATGCGGCGCGCGGCGCTGCTCGGCTGCGCGCAGGAGTGCACGCTCGGCCGTGACCTGTTCGACACCGAGCTCATCCTGCGGGCCGAGCGGGCCGGCCTCGCCGTCGAGGAGATCCCGGTGTCGGTGGTGGAGCGACGCCCCGCCCGCTCGCCCCTGCTCGGCCGCGTGCCGCGCACACTCTGGGGCCTCGTGCGGCTGCGTCGCGCGCTCGGCAACCGGCGGCGGCCGTGAGCCCGTCGGGGAGGTGGCCGTGACCACCGTCGCCGGCGCCAACGGCTGGCTCCAGTTCGACGGCCCCACGATCGCGCATGCGTCGTTTGGGGCCCATATAGCGGTCCCAAACGACGCATGTGGCGATTTCGTCGACCTTTCGGGGGCGGTGCTGCTCCCCGGGTTCGTCGACCTGCAGGTGAACGGTGCCGGCGACATCGACTTCGCGACCCGCGCGCAACGAGCACGAGATCGCGCGGGCGCTCGACGAGCTGGCGTCGTGCGGCACGACGGCCTGCCTGCCCACGATCGTCACCGCGCCGCTCGACGCCTACGACGAGATACTCGACCGCGTTCGCCGCGGCCGCGACCTCGTCGCGGATCGTCCCGATGGGTCGTGCGCACTGCTCGGCGTGCACCTCGAGGGACCGTTTCTCGGCGGCGCGCCGGGCGCGCACCCGCGCGATCTGTTGCGAACGGTCGACCTCGCGTGGCTGGAGCGACTGCTCGACCGGCACGGCGACCTCGTCCGCATGGTGACGCTCGCTCCCGAGGCCGACCCCGGTCTCGTGGGCACCCGCCTGCTCGCCGAACGCGGCGTGATCGTCGCGCTCGGCCACTCGACCTGTTCGTTCGCCGAGGCAGTCGCCGCCGCCGACGCCGGCGCGCGCGTCGTCACCCATCTCTTCAACGGGATGCGCCCGATGCACCATCGCGATCCCGGTCTCGCGGAGGCCGCGCTCGTCGACGGGCGACTCACGCCGAGCCTGATCGCCGACCTGCACCACGTCGGCGCGCCGGTGGTACAGCTCGCGCTCGCGGCAACGGAGCACGTCGTGCTCGTGAGTGACGCGGTCGCACCGGGCGCGGGCACGTCGGGTGGGCTCGAGATCGTCGCACGCGACGGAGCGGTGTACCTGCGCGACGGCACGCTCGCGGGCTCGGCGGTCACCCTCGCCGGCGCCGCACGCAACGTGCTGGATCTCGGCGTGGACCCGGCGCGGGTCGCGATGCTCACGTCGGGCTACGCCTGCGATCTGCTGGGCGACGGCACGCGCGGTCGCATCGAACCCGGGCGGCGCGCCGACATCGTCGCGATCGACACGACGGGGGCGCACGGCAGTTCGCCGGTCGTGGGCGTCTGGGTGGGTGGCGAACGCGGCGCGCGGTAGCGTCCGCGTCCGATGCAGATCGTCGCCGCACTGTGGATCGACAACGTCGAGTTCCGCCGCGAGTACGAGGGTGGGCCGACGAAGATCGACATCACCGGCGCCTACTTCTCGACGGCGGCCCAGGAGTTCCCCGCGCTGGTCACGCCGCACCTCCTCGTGCTGCTGCGGGCCGAGGCTGACGCGGCGCGCACGGGAACGCTCGACGTCGCCTTCGTGCGCGAGGCCGATTCCGGCTCCGACGGCGAGGAGATCGGCCATCATCGGGCACCGGTCACGATCCAGCCGCCGGGCAAGTTCTTCTACCAGCTCGTGCGGCCCGAGCTGACGTTCCCCGAGGCCGGCACGGTCGAGGCTCGCTGCACGATCACCGAAACCGGATCCAGCGTCGTCACACCACTCACCGTGGTTACCTGAGGCGTGACGAAGGGCTCGCCCCCGTGCGGGAACTCCACCTTCAGCCACGCATTGTGGTCGTCGAAGCCTGATCCAGCATGAATCGCTACGCGGCCGCCCTGTCGCAGCATCCGTCGGCCGTGGAAGCGGTGGCCGAGTGCACCGGATCGCTGCTCGAACGGTTCGGCGGCACGCAACCCGACGTGGTGGTCGTGTTCGCCAGCCCCCATCACGGCGCCGCCGCGGCCGACATCGCCGGCGTGCTCCACGAGCTGATCACGCCCGAGACGCTGATCGGCACCACCGCCGCCATGGTCGCCGGCCACGACCGCGAGATCGAGGACGGCCCGGCCCTGTCGGTGTGGGCGGCATGCCTCGGCGGCGGGCGGGCCCGCACCGTGCGGCTCGACGCGGTCCCCGACCGCGACGGTCTGCGGCTCGAGGGATGGCCCGACGACCTCATGGCGTCGGGCACGTTGGTGCTGCTCGCCGATCCGTTCACCTTCCCGGCCGGCGACTTCCTCGAGCTGTGCAACCGCCGGGTCGCGGGCCTCACCGTCGTCGGCGGGCTCGCGTCGGCGGCCCCCGGTCCGGGGGGCAACGTGCTGCTCGTCGACCGCGAGGCGCACACGCGTGGCGCGGTCGGCGTGCTGCTCGACAAGACCGTCCCGGCGTGGCCCGCGGTATCGCAGGGCTGCCGCCCGATCGGACGGCCGTTCACGATCACCGAGGCCGAGCGCAACGTGATCCGGGGGCTCGGCGGCACCACGCCCCTCAACCGCCTGCAGGAGATCGCCGCGGGGGCAAGCGACGACGAGCGCGCGCTACTACGCGGCGGCCTGCACGTCGGGATCGTGGTCGACGAGCATCGAGCCGAGTTCGCCCGCGGCGACTTCCTCGTGCGCAACGTCACCGGCGCCGATCCGGACACGGGGGCGATCGCCGTCGGCGAGCTCGTCGAGGTGGGCCAGACGCTCCAGTTCCATGTGCGCGACGCGGGATCGGCGCAGGAGGATCTCCAGCTGGTCGCCTCGCACGCCATCTCCCGCGGTGACGACACCGCACAGGCCGCGCTCCTCTTCACGTGCAACGGCCGCGGTACCCACCTGTTCGGGCGTCCACACCAGGACGCCGCGACGCTCGAAGACGCGGGCGGCGACTCGCTCGAGCTCGCCGGAATGTCGTGCGCAGGCGAGATCGGTCCGGTCGGCGGGCGCGCGTTCTTGCACGGCTTCACTGCGAGCACGCTGCTGTTCGGTGGCGGAGGATCCTCGCTCGCCCTCCCGTAGGCTGGGTACACCAGCTCACCGAGAGACGAATCCGAGGGTGGTTCGATGAGTCCCACGAGCACGACACCCGACCTCGACGCGCGCGGCGTCAACGTGATCCGCGGGCTCGCGATGGACGCGGTCCAGCAGGCCAACAGCGGCCACCCCGGCACGCCGATGGCGCTCGCGCCGCTCGCGCACGTGCTGTTCACGCGCGTCATGCGCTACGACGCCGCCGATCCGCAGTGGTTCGACCGAGACCGCTTCGTGCTGTCGAACGGGCACGCGTCGATGCTCCTGTACTCGATGCTCTACCTCTGCGGCTACGGGCTCGAGCTCGACGACCTCCGCCAGTTCCGCCAGTGGGGCTCCCGCACGCCGGGGCACCCCGAGTACCGCCACACGGCCGGTGTGGAGGTCACCACCGGGCCGCTCGGCCAGGGCGTCGCCAACGGCGTGGGCTTCGCGCTCGCCGAGAAGCACCTCCGCCAGCGCTTCGGCGCGGAGGTGTGCGATCACCACGTGTTCGGCATCGCCGGCGACGGCTGCCTCATGGAGGGCATCAGCCACGAGGCCGCGTCGTTCGCCGGGCACTTCAAGCTCGGCCGGATCGTGTACGTGTACGACGACAACCACATCACGATCGACGGCCGCACCGAGCTCGCGTACAGCGACGACGCCGCGAAGCGCTTCGAGGCCTACGGCTGGCACGTCGTGCAGCTCGGCGAGGAGGCCAACGACCTCGACGCGCTCGAGCAGGGCCTGCGCGCGGGCATGGCCGAGACCGAACGGCCGACGCTGTTGATCCTGCGCAGCCACATCGGCTGGCCGTCGCCGAAGTACACCGACACCGCGCACGCGCACGGCAGCCCGCTCGGCGAGGACGAGGTTCGCGTCACCAAGGAGATCCTCGGGCTGCCGGCCGACGAGACGTTCTTCGTGCCCGACGACGTGCTCGCGATGTACCGCGAGGCGGGTGCGCGTGGCGCGGTGCTCAGGGCCGAGCGCGAGCAGCAGCGCATCCGCTGGATGGCGGCCGATCCCGCGCGGGGCGCGGAGCTCGAGGCGTGCATCGAGGGCCGCGGCCTCGACGGCTGGGCAGCAAAGCTTCCGCAATGGACGGCCGGTGACCAGATCGCAACGCGCAACGCGAGCAAAGAGGTGCTCACCGCGATCTTCGACGTGGTGCCCGGGCTCGTCGGCGGCGGCGCCGATCTCACCGGCAACACCGGCACGCTCATCAAGGACGCGGGCATCGTCGACGAGCACGACGCCTCGGGGCGCAACGTGCACTTCGGGATCCGCGAGCACGGCATGGGCTCGATCGCGAACGGGATGGCCTGTTCGGCGACGTTGCCGTTCGTGGGCACGTTCTTCGTGTTCTCCGACTACATGCGGCCGAGTGCGCGCCTCGCCGCGCTCGCGCGCTACAAGGTCGCGTTCGTCTGGACGCACGACTCCGTCGGCGTCGGCGAGGACGGCCCGACGCACCAGCCGATCGAGCAGCTCGCGTCGCTCCGCGCGATGCCGGGCCTGTCGGTGATCCGTCCGGCCGACGCCAACGAGACCGCCTTCGCGTGGCAGTGCCACGTCGACGGCGACGGCCCCACCGCCATCGTCCTCAGCCGCCAGAACCTGCCGGTGCTCGAGGGCACGGCCGAGCGCGCCCCCGAGGGCCTGGCGCGCGGCGCCTACGTGCTCGTGGACGAGGCGCCCGCCGGCCCACCACAGCTCGTGCTCGTCGGCACCGGCTCCGAGGTCTCGGTCTGCGTGGGTGCAGCCGCCACACTGCGCGCCGATGGAGTGTCCGTGCGTGTGGTGTCGATGCCGTCCTGGGACCGCTTCGAGCTACAGCCCGACGACTACCGGCTGTCGGTGCTGCCCCCCGGGGTGCCGGCGCTCTCGGTGGAAGCCGGTGCCACATTCGGTTGGGAGCGTTACGCCGACGATTCGGTCGGCATCGACCGCTTCGGCGCCTCGGCGCCAGGCGACGTGGCGCTGCGCAATCTCGGCATCAACGAAGACCATGTGGTGGAGCGTGCCCGCGGGCTGCTCGCCCGCGCGGCAGAGGCAAAAGGAAGCCAGTCATGACCCAACGATCCGACGTCGCGAAGCTGATCGAGTTCGGCCAGAGCCCGTGGTACGACAACCTCACGCGCTCGCTCGCGCGCGGTGGCCTGCGCCGGCTCCTCGAGCGCGACGGCATCCGCGGCGTCACCTCGAACCCCACGATCTTCGAGAAGGCGATGGGCGCCGGCACCGATTACGACGAGCAGCTGCGGTCGCTCGGCGACATGCCCACCGACGACGCGTACTGGACGATGGTCGTCGACGACGTGCGCGACGCGTGCGAGATCCTCGCCGGTGTGCACAGCCACACGAACGGAAGCGACGGCTTCGTGTCGGTGGAGGTGTCGCCCGACCTCGCACGCGACACGCACGCCACAATCACGCAGGCCAAGGAGCTCTGGGGCCGCATCGAGCGACCGAACCTGATGATCAAGATCCCGGCGACCGCCGAGGGCATCCCCGCGATCACCGACGTGCTCGCGGCCGGTATCAACGTCAACGTCACGCTGATCTTCGCGCTCGACCGCTACGCGCAGGTGATGGAGGCGCACACCGCCGGCCTCGAGCAGCTCGCGTCGAACGGCGGCGACCCGTCCACCGTGCACAGCGTCGCGTCGTTCTTCGTGAGCCGCGTCGACACCGAAACCGACAAGCGCCTCCCCGAAGGGCACGCGCTGCGCGGCAAGGCGGCGGTGGCCAACGCCAAGCTCGCGTACCAGGCGTTCCTGGAGCACATCGCGTCGCCACGCTGGCAGGAGCTCGCGGCGAAGGGCGCACCGGTACAGCGCCCGTTGTGGGCGAGCACGTCCACGAAGAACCCTGCGTACTCCCCCACGCTCTACGTCGACGATCTGATCGGTCACGACACCGTGAACACGCTCGCGCAGCCCTCGATCGACGCGCTGCAGCAGCACCCGGGTATGGAGGCCGACACCGTGTGCCGCGACGTCGACGGCGCGCGCGCCGCGATCGCGGCCCTCGCCGATGCGGGCGCCGACTTCGACGACGTCACCAGCACGCTCGAGCGCGAGGGCGTCGACAGCTTCGCCAAGAGCTACCACGACGCGCTCTCCACGTTGGGCGCCAAGCGCAGCGCGCTGTAGTCCTGCACACTGGAGTCGTCAGGTGCGCACGCGGCCGAGCGTCAGGTACGCGAACCCGAGCACGCCCCGGTATCCCGCCAACCAGCCCTTGCGATGTTCGTCGGCCTTCCGTGCGATCTCGGGCGCGCCGGGATCTCCGGGATGCATGTGCAGCCAATGCTCCCAGTCGCCGAGGTAGCCCGACTCGAACGTCTCCCATTCGTCGCGGTTCGCCGTCTCGATGCGCAACGGCCGGAACCCGGCGTGGATCGTGAGGTCGACGAGACCGTCGAGATCCTCGAGTGAATCCGGTTGCATGCCGAGTACCGCCGCCTGCTCGGCCGTGGGGCGAGCTTCCCAGAAGCCCGTCCCGAACAGCACACGACCGCCGGGTGCGACGAGCCGGTGCAGCACCGCCAACGCGTCGGCTTGCCGGCCATAGGCATGATCGGCCCCGATACACACCGCGAGATCGACCGGTGCGCCGTCGAGTGGAGCGCTCGCCTCGACGAACTGAACGCGATCCGCCAGCCCGCGGTCGGCCGCGTTGCGGCGCGCGTGGTCGAGCAGCGCGGCGTTGAGGTCGACGCCCACCGCGGCGGCTCGCGGCGCTGCACTCGCGATGCGCAGCAGCAGCTCGCCCCATCCGCACCCGACGTCGAGCACCGAGCGGGGGCCGGTCGCAGCGAGGGCGGCGGCGAGCCGGTCGGCACGCGCGCCGGACAGCGGCGCGTTGAACTCGAGGAACGCATAGGAGCCCGGCGGGTCGGCCATCGGCGAAAACCTACGACCACCTCCTCGACCACGAAGACCTGCCCCTCGAAGCAGGCGTTGCCCCCCACGTCACCATCACGATCAGCTGGGAGGAGATCATGTCGTGGATCCATGCCTGGCCATCCCGCACGACGCCACCGGAATCATCATCCACCAACTCCACCAAGCCCGCCGCGCCAACCACACCATCACAACCGCTGAGCCGGCGTTACGCACGCCGGTCACTTCGAGGGTACGACCGCCACCGGCGTGAGTGAGCCCGCAACCGCCTCGGCGGTGGTCACCACGCGCTTACCCCAGGGCGCGAACGCGAGCGGGATCAACTTCAAGTTGACGACGCCGTACGGGATGCCGATGATCGTGATGCACAACAGAATGCCGCTGACGATGTGCGCGAGGGCCAGCCACCAGCCGCAGAGGACGATCCACAGCAGGTTGCCCACTGCGGCAACCGCGCCACGGTTCGGGTCCTTCACGACGGTCCGGCCGAACGGCCAGATCACAAGTGATGCCATGCGCATCGCCGCGATCGCGAACGGGATGCCGATGATCGTGATCACCATGACCACCGCGGCAACGAGGTACGCGATCGCGAGCCAGAACCCTGCCAACACGAACCAGAGAACGTTGGCCAGTGTCTTCACGGTCAGCACTCCTCCGCGGCGGCGCGCAAGTGTGCTGCAAGCTCGGCGACGTTCGTGTGCGCGTTGATGCCACTCGGGTTCGGCATCACGTAGCCGTGCGCCCCGCCGAAGCCGCTCGCCTGCCAGCCGGCGACTGCGTTGCGGTCGATCACCTTGCGGTAGCCGTCGAGGCCGGCGAACAGGACGGTTGACGGTTGCAGCCACTCCACGAGCGCCCGCACTCGATCGGCGCCCGCCCGGTACTCCGCGACGGCGATTTCCTTGGCGCCGGACGTCGCGCGCTTCACGAGGTCGGTGAAGCCGACGCCGTGGGCGAGCAGCGCGTGGCGCGTGTCGCGATCTCGTGTGACGACGCCGGCCGCGAGCGCGGCGGGCCAGAACCGGTTGCCGGGCCGCGCGAAGCCCATGCCGGCATCGGCCGAGTAGAGCGACGGGTTCAGACCCACCACGAGCAGCCGCATACCGGGCCCGACGATGTCGGGCAGCGTGCGCAGCCGGGTGGCCTCGACGTCGAGCCACTCCTCGTTGTCGTCGTGCACGTCGTCGACCGAAAACCCCGCGCCCTCGACCACGCGTACGAGGTGCTCGGGGTTCCAGTAGCTGAAGTGGCGGCCGCGGAACTCGTCCTTCCAGTCGGGATCGAGCCGGTCCGAGGTCACCCGGATGTGCAGGGCACCACCCACGGCCGACGCTCGATGCAGGTCGGCCAGCGCGAGCGGGAGCCGCTCCTTCGCCACGTGCATGAGGCACTTGTGTGCCCATACACCGCCGAAGGCCGCGCCCCGGAACGGCAGCGCCTCGAGGTCGTGCGCCACCCGCAGCGCGCCGGGAGCATGGCCGGGCACGAGCTCGAGCATCGCGACCGCCGCATCGGTGGCAACCAAGGGTGCACCGAGGTGGGCGCCGTGCCAGCCCGGACCGCAGGCAAGGTCGAGGCGCGCCATGCCGATGGCCGCACGGCGCGCGAATGCTGCAGCGGCGTCGAGCGCACCGGCGCTGCGGGCCTGCTCCCACTCCAGCGCGCGGTGCTCGTAGACATCGACCGTCGCGCGATCCATCGCCTTCTACTATCAGAGGTGTGACGGATGCGCAGCACGTCGACGGCGCCGCCCTCGTCGTGCTCGGCGCCACCGGCGACCTGGCCCAGCGCAAGCTCTATCCGGCCATCGCCTCGCTCGCCCAGCGTGGTCAGCTCCCCGGCCACTTCTGCCTCGTCGGCGTCGCCCGCACCGAGCAGACCGACGAGGGCTTCAAGGAGGAATGCAAGGTCGCGGTGCAAAAGGCGCATCCGGACGCCCTCGACGCGTTCGAGCAGGCCGCGAAGGTCACGAAGTACATCACCGGCTCCTTCGACGAGCAGTCGACGTGGACCGGTTTGCGCACCGCGCTCGAGGAATGCGACCGCGAGCACGGCGCCAGCGGCAATCGCATCTTCTACCTGTCGACGCTGCCGCAGTTCTTCGAGACGGTCGTGTCCGCCCTCGGCGGCGCAGGGCTCAACCACGACGTCGAGGGTGGGTCCACGCGCATCGTGATCGAGAAGCCGTTCGGTCACGACCTCGCGTCGGCGCGCGAGCTCAACGACTTCTTGCACCACCAGTTCGAAGAGCGGCAGATCTTCCGGATCGACCACTACCTCGGCAAGGAGACCGTGCAGAACCTGCTCGCGCTGCGGTTCGCGAACGCGATCTTCGAACCGATCTGGGACCGTCGCTACATCGACAACGTGCAGATCACGATCGCGGAGTCCATCGGCGTCGAGCACCGAGGCACCTTCTACGAGCATGCCGGCACCGTGCGCGACATCGTGCAGAACCACGCGATGCAGGTGCTGTCGCTCGTGACGATGGAACCGCCCGCGTCGTTCGCGGCCGACCCCGTGCGCGACGAGAAGGTGAAGGTGCTCAGCGCGGTGGAGCGCTTCAACCAGATCGACGTGCCGCTCGCGGTGGCGCGCGGGCAGTACGGCGCGGGCACGGTCGACGGCGTGCCGGTGCCGGGCTACCGCGAAGAGGAAGGCGTCGCCCCAGACTCCGCGACCGAGACCTACATCGCGATCCGTTTCGGCATCGACAACTGGCGCTGGGCCGGTGTGCCGTTCTACCTGCGGGCCGGCAAACGCCTCGCGAAGCGCACCACCGAGGTCGCGCTGCGGTTCAAGTCGGTGCCGCACCTCGCGCTGCCGACCACCGCGATCGACTCGATCGAACCGAACACGCTGGTGATGCGCATCCAGCCCGACGAGGGCGTGCGGCTCGAGTTCGGGGCCAAGGTCCCGGGCAGCGGCTTCGCGGTGCGCACGGTGGGGCTCGACTTCTCCTACCGGGAGGGCTTTCGCGAGGTTGCGCCCGAGGCCTACGAGCGGCTGCTCCTCGACGTGCTGCACGGCGACGCGACGCTCTTCATCCGCGAGGACGAGGTCGACGTGGCCTGGCAGATCGTGCAGCCGATCCTCGACTCGATCTCCGCCGGCGCGCTCCCCGTGCACGCCTACACGTCCGGAACATGGGGTCCGACCACCGCCGACGCGATCCTCGACGCCCGCTTCGACCACTGGCGCAATCCCTGATCGTTGTATGACGCCTGCAGCGCGGGAGCCGCCCGCGGGTAGGTTCGGGTCGATGCTCACCGCTTCGCAGTTCCGGGAGCTCGTCGACCATCCCGCCGCGGTGCTGATGCCCGAGGCGGCCGCCGTGCGCGACCACGCGTTCGGTGCACGGGTCACGTTCTCACCCAAGGTCTTCGTGCCGCTCACGATGCTGTGCCGCGACCGCTGCGGCTACTGCACCTTCGCCAAGGCGCCGGCGCGCATCGAGTCGCCCTACCTCACGCCCGACGACGTGCTCGGGATCGCCCGGCGCGGCGCGGCGATGGGCTGCCACGAGGTGCTGTTCACGCTGGGCGAAGCCCCGGAGGTGCGCTACACGCAGGCGGCCGATTGGCTCGCCGACCGGGGTTACGCCGACACCGTCGACTACCTCGTCGCGATGGCGCGCCTGGTGGTGGAGGAGACCGGCCTCCTGCCCCACGCCAACCCCGGCGCGCTCGACGAGCACCAGCTGCGCCGCCTGCGCCGCTGGTCGCCGAGCCAGGGCATGATGCTCGAGAGCCTCGCCGACCGCCTCCACGAGCCGGGCGGTCCGCACCACCGCGCGCCCGACAAGACCGCGGCGCGCCGGCTCGCCACGCTCGACGCCGCCGGACGCGCGCGCGTGCCGTTCACCACGGGCATCCTCGTGGGTATCGGCGAGACACGTGCCGAGCGCGTCGACGCGCTCGTGGCGATCGCGCGCTCGCACGCGGAGTACGGCCACGTGCAGGAGGTGATCGTCCAGAACTTCCTGCCCAAGCTGGGCACCGCGATGCGCGACGTGCCGCCGTGCGACCGCGAGGAGTACCTCTGGTCGGTCGCCGCCGCGCGCCTGATCCTGCCGCCCGACATCCATCTCCAGGCCCCGCCGAACCTGTCCGACGTCGACGAGCTCGCCGCGCTGCTCGCCGCCGGCATCGACGACTGGGGCGGCGTGTCGCCGGTGACCGTCGACCACGTCAATCCCGAACGGCCCTGGCCGGCGCTCGACACGCTGCGCGCCGCCACCGAGGCGGCCGGCCATGTGCTCGCGCCCCGCCTCACCGTGCACCCCGAGTTCGTGCGCGACGCGGCGCACTGGATCGAGCCCGAGCTCGCGAACAGCGTGCTGGTGCGCAGCGACAGTGAGGGCCTCGCGCGCGACGACCATTGGGCCTCGGGCGGCGACGACCCGCCACCGCCGGTGATCGACGTGTCCACCGCCGCTCGCCCGCGGCTCGCGCCCGCGTGCGGTGTCGGGGCGGGTGCGCGAGGTGGTCGACGGAGTGCGCGCCGGCCAGGAGGTCGGCCATCGCGAGATCGTCACGCTGCTCGAGGCACGCGGCACCGACGTGCAGGCAGTGTGCGCGCTCGCCGACGAGCTGCGCGCCGAGACCGTCGGTGACGAGGTCACGTTCGTCCGCAACCGCAACATCAACTACACGAACGTGTGCACGTTCAAGTGCAAGTTCTGCGCGTTCAGCAAGGGTCCGCTGTCGTTGAACTTGCGCGGCAATCCGTATCTGCTCGACCTCGACGAGATCCAGCGGCGTGTGGTCGAGGCGGTCGACTGCGGCGCCACCGAGGTGTGCCTGCAGGGCGGCATCCACCCCGACTTCGACGGCGACTTCTACCGGCAGGTGGTGGTCGCGATCAAGGCGGTGGCGCCCACCATCCACGTGCACGGCTTCACCGCGCTCGAGGTCACCGAGGGCGCGCGCCGGCTCGGCATGCCGCTGCCCGACTATCTCGCGACGCTGCGTGAGGCCGGCCTGGCCACGCTGCCGGGCACCGCCGCCGAGGTTCTCGACGACGACGTGCGCGCGATCCTCTGCCCCGACAAGGTGAACACCGAGGAATGGCTCGAGGCCCATCGGGCGGCGCACTCGATCGGTCTGCGCTCGAACATCACGATCATGTTCGGCTCGGTCGAACGTCCGCACCACGTCGCGAACCATCTGTTGCGGACCCGGGCGCTGCAGAAGGAGACCGGAGGGTTCACGGAGTTCGTGCCGCTGCCCTTCGTGCACATGGCCACGCCGATCTTCTTGCAGCACAAGGCGCGTCCCGGGCCGACGTTCCGTGAGGTGCTGCTGATGCATGCGGTCGGCC
Organism: uncultured Actinomycetes bacterium; assembly: GCA_963716525.1. Lineage (GTDB taxonomy): Bacteria > Actinomycetota > Acidimicrobiia > IMCC26256 > PALSA-610 > JBBREP01. The sequence continues at coordinate 3,281,128 of OY970315.1, read as the reverse complement.
GCATCGCCTATCGCGGCCTCATCGACAACGTGCAGGCGTCGTGGGTGAAGTGCGGGGTGCGCGGCGCGCAGCAGATCCTGCGGGCCGGCGCCAACGATCTCGGTGGCACGCTGATGGACGAGAACATCTCGCGCGCTGCTGGCGCGCACCACGGCCAGGAGCTCGACGACACGCAGTTCGCGGCGATCGTCGAGCCGCTCGGGCGCACGCTCGCCCAGCGCACCACGCTGTACGGCCGCACGCAGACGGTCGGCCGGCGCCTCCGCCCGGTGGACGACGACGGCCTGCTGGCCCGCGACGCCGGGAGCCCGGTGCCGGTCACGATCGGCCGCCAACCGGCCGCGCTTCCGGTTTTGCCGTAGCGTCTCCGCTTCGTGACCAGCACCTTCGACGTCCTTGCCATCGGGAACGCGCTCGTCGACGTGATCTCGCACGAGTCGCACGACCTCGTGCAGGAGCTCGGGCTGGAGCCCGGATCGATGACGCTCGTGGACGCGGCCCGAGTCGACGAGCTCTACACAAAGCTCGGTCCCACGATCGAGATCTCGGGCGGGAGCGCCGCGAACACGATCGCGGGGGTAGCGAGCTTCGGCGGCGCCGGCGCGTTCATCGGCCGGGTCGCCGACGACGACTTCGGCCGCATCTACACGCACGACCTGCGCAGCATGGGCGTGCACTTCGACGCGCCGCGGGCACCGGCGGGTGCGATACCGACCGGCCGCTGCCTCGTGATCGTCACACCCGATGCCCAGCGCACGATGAGCACGTTCCTCGGTGCAGGCAGCGCGCTCGACCCGTCGTACGTCGACGCCCCGTTGATCGGCCGGTCGCAGGTGCTGTACCTCGAGGGCTACCTCTGGGACCAGCCGCCGGCAATGGAGGCCTACCGCGCCGCGTCGGCCGCCGCCCACGCTGCCGGACGCAAGGTGGCGCTCACATTGTCCGACTCGTTCTGCGTGTTGCGCCACCGCGAGACGTTCCTCGGGTTGATCGAGAGCTCGGTCGACGTGCTGTTCGCGAACGAGCCCGAGATCACCGCGCTCTACGAGGTGGGCACGCTCGCCGAAGCGATCCCGCGCGTGTCGGACCACTGCGAGATCGCCGCGCTCACGCACGGCGAGACCGGTTCCACGATCGTGACCCAGGGCGCGGTGCACGAGATCGCCGCACATCCGGTAGCGCACGTGGTCGACACCACCGGTGCTGGCGACCTCTACGCCGCGGGCTTCCTCTACGGGCTCACCCACGGTCACGACCTGCCGGCGTGCGGCGCGCTGGCGAGCCTGGCGGCCGCCGAGGTGATCTCGCACGTGGGCGCGCGGCCCGAGACCAACCTCGCGGAGCAGGCCGCGACGTTGCTCTAGCCTGCAACCGACATGCAGCGGCTGCCGCGCTACCGCACCGGCGACGAAGCCCTCGACGAGCGGGTCGTCGAGCTCGTCGACTCACTCGGCCGCATCCCCGACTCCGATCTGATCTTCGAGATGATCGTGTCGGCGTTGCGACTCGCGTCGGAGCCTGCGAACCGCGGCGACCTCAAGATCGCCAACGCGGCGCTGAAGGAGATGCGCCACTCGTTCAACGTGTTCGCGCCCTACCGCTCCACGCACAAGGCCGCGATCTTCGGCTCGGCGCGCACCCGTTCGGTCGACCCGCTGTACGACCAGACGGTACGCGTCGCCCGGCGGCTCGCCGAGCACGATTGGATGGTGATCACCGGTGCGGGGCCGGGGATCATGGAGGCCGGCATCGAAGGCGCCGGTCCCGACAACAGCTTCGGTGTGGGCATCAAGCTCCCATTCGAGGCGGCCACCACGCAGTTCCTCGACGGCGATCCGAAGCTGGTGGTGTTCCGCTACTTCTTCACGCGCAAGCTCACGTTCATCAAGGAGGCCGACGGCTTCGTGCTGCTGCCCGGCGGCTTCGGCACGCTCGACGAGGCCTTCGAGCTGCTCACGCTCGTGCAGACCGGCAAGGCCCAGCCCGGACCGATCGTGCTGCTCGACGTGCCCGGCGGCACGTACTGGCGCTCCTGGCTCGACTTCGTGCACCGCGAGCTCGGCAGCCGCCGCTACATCACGAACGAGGACATCGACCTCGTGAAGGTCACCGACGACTGCGAGGAGGCCGTTGAGGAGCTCACCACGTTCTTCCGGAACTACCACTCGCAGCGTTACGTGGAAGGCGACCTCGTGCTGCGCGTCCAGCGGGCGCCCGACTCGGCGGCGCTCGAGCAGTTGAACGAGCAGTTCGCCGACATCGTGGCCAAGGGCAAGATCGAGGTCGTGGCGGCGGCGAAGGCCGAGGTCGCCGAGCACGACGTGCCGCAGCTCCCGCGGTTGCGCTTCCGTTTCGACCGGCGCAACTACGCGCGCCTGCGGCACCTCGTGAACGCGCTCAATCGGCTCTAGCGGTGAGCGACCGCAGCGACTCGATCGACTTCGCGATCGCGCGCCGGGCCGACAGCAGCGTGCGCTCCTCGGCCTTGGCGCGCGCCGCGCCGTCGCCGTCGGGATCCGACGCCAGCTCGCGTAGGCGCTCGTAGGCGAGATCGCCGAGATCCTCCGCGATCGCTTCCAGGCGCTCGATGAGCGCGTCGTAGTGGGCGCCGCCAGCCGTCATCGGAGTGCGGGATACCACACGCGGCGCCGCCGCGGCACGGTTCGAGCCATTGCCCGCATATCTGACAAGATTGTAAAGTGATTGATATGTGTGATTGTCGGAGATGGGTGCGCCGTGCCCGAACATGATCCGGTGCCCGCGCTGGACCGCCCGCTCTCGGAGATCAAGGCCGAGCTGTTCAAGGCACTCGCGCACCCGGCACGCGTCCGCATCCTGGAGCTGCTCGTCGACCGCGAGCACACGGTCGGGGAGATGGCGCCACTGGTCGGCCTGGAGGCGTCGCACCTGTCGCAGCAGCTCGGCATCCTCCGGCGGGCCCGGCTCGTCACCGCGCGCAAGGACGGCACGCGCGTCGTCTACGCGATTCGTGACCGCGCGCTGGTCGACCTCCTCGCGGTGGCCAAGCGCCTGTTGATCAACTCCCTCACCGAGACCCAGGACCTCCTCGCCGAGCTGCGTTCCACGTGAGCGTGCTGCACCGAGCCGGTCGCCTGCTGCCCCGCCGGCAGGACTATGCCGGGCTGGGAAAGTCGTGGCGAGGTGACGTCATCGCGGGAGCGACGGTGGGTGTGGTTGCGCTGCCACTCGCCCTCGCGTTCGGCATCACCAGCGGCCTCGGCGCGACAGCCGGCATCGTCACCGCGATCGTCGCGGGTGTCGTGGCCGCCGTCTTCGGCGGTTCGAACGTACAGGTCTCGGGTCCCACCGGCGCGATGACCGTCGTACTCGTGCCGATCGTCGCGCAATACGGCACGAGCGCGGTGTACGTCGTCTCAATGCTGGCAGGTGCACTGATCATCGTCGCCGCGGTGGCACGGGCGGGACGCTTCCTCGCGTTCATCCCGTGGCCGGTCGTCGAAGGCTTCACGATCGGGATCGCGATCATCATCTTCCTGCAACAGGTGCCGAGCGCGCTCGGTGTCGCCAAGCCGGTCGGCGAAAACGCTGCGGCGGTGGCCGCGCGGGCAGTGGCGCGGTCGTTCGGTGGGCACGTCAACTTCGAGGCGACGGCACTTGTGGGCCTCGCCGTCGCGGTGATGGCGATCGCGCCGCGCATCCACCGGACGCTTCCCGGCTCGTTGTTCGCGGTGGTGGTGACCACGCTCGTCGCGCAGGCCTTTGGATCGGACGTCGCCACGATCGGTGCCCTTCCGCGCTCGATACCGATGCCTTCGCTTCCCGACGTCTCGGCGGGCGAGATGCAACATCTCGTCGGCGCCGCGGTCGCGGTGGCACTGCTGGCGTCGATCGAGAGCCTGCTCTCCGCGAAGGTCGCCGACGGCATGAGCGACGCCTCGCGCCACGACCCCGACCGTGAGCTGTTCGGCCAGGGTCTCGCGAACATCGCGTCGCCGTTGTTCGGCGGGATGCCCTCCACCGGCGCAATCGCCAGGACGGCGGTGAACGTGCGGGCGGGTGCGCGCACGCGTGTGTCCGCCGTCGTTCACTCGCTCGTGCTCGTGCTCGTAGTGCTCGTGCTCGGTCCGCTCGTGGCCCGCATCCCCCTCGCGGCCCTCGCGGGCGTGCTCATGTTCACCGCAGTCCGCATGGTCGAGGTCCACAACGTGCGGGCGGTGGTGCGCTCGACGCGCGCCGACGCCGCCGTCCTCGCGCTGACCGCCACCGCGACGATTGCGTTCGATCTCATCGTGGCAGTCGAGCTCGGCATTGCGATCGCGGCGATCCTTGCGCTCCGCGCCGTCGCCCAGTCGGCTTCGGTGACGATCGAGCCGTTCTCGGCCGGCGAACTCATCGACGACGAGCGGGAAGCGGCCTTACTCCGCGAGCACATCGTGGTGTACCGCCTCGACGGCGCCCTGTTCTTCGGCGCCGCGCAGCGTTTCCTGACCGAGCTCACCGCGGTCACCGACGTCCGCGTGATGATCCTGCGACTGCCCGAGCTGCAGGTGCTCGACGCGACCGGCGCGCAGGCACTCGGTGAGATCGTGTCCGAGCTCGAGGCACGCCACATCACCGTGCTGCTGAAGGGTCTGCGTGCCGACCACCTTCGCATCCTGCGCGTGGTCGGCGCGCTCGAAGAGCTTGCCCACGAGCGTCACGTGTTCAGCGACCTCGGCGCCGCGCTCGCCCACGCTCGCACACATGCCGGCGCCGTTCCACACCTAGCCGCGCCGGCGGTGTGACCGTGACCGGACGCGATCGCGCCCGTGCGGGTTCAGCTCGCAGTGTCGAGCGCGGCCGCGAACAGCACGACGGGGTGGGCCACGGTGAGCCCGGCGGCGGCGAGGTGCATCGTGCACCCGGGATTGGCGCTCGCGACGACGCGGCCGGGGCCGGCGCCGGCGCGCCGCAGGGCCGCGAGCTTGCGATCGCGGATCTGCGCGGCCAGCTCCGGTTCGAGCGCCGCGTAGGCGCCTCCAGCCCCGCAGCACAGGCCGTCGTCGTCGGTTTCGACCAGGTCGTAGGCCGGCGCGAGCAGCGTGCGGACCGCGCCGTGGCTGCGCTGCACGTGGCGGAGGTGGCACGGATCCTGGATCACGACGGTCTGCTGCATTGCACGCACGGGCGGCAGTCCCCGCTCCACCACGAGCTCCGCGATGTCGCGCACCCGCGCCGAGAAGGCGCGCGCCGCGTCCGTCCCGAGCAGCTCGCCGTAGCCCTTCATGGCCGCACCGCAGCCGGCCGAGTCGACCGCGATCGGTGCGTCGCCGGGCATCGACGCCATCACCCGCTCCGCGTGCCGTGCCGCGTCGGTGGCGAGCCCCGCGTGCTCGTGCAGCGCGCCACAGCACGCGGCGCCGGCGTGCGGGCGGGCAACAACGGCACCGGTGGCGCGCAGCACCTGCGCCGCGGCGCGGTGCACGTCAGCCATCCAGGCATCCATCAGGCAACCCGTGAAGATCCAGATGTCGGGCGTGCCGCCGGCCGGCAGGTCGTCATGCGCCCGCAGCCGAGCCCGCGACAGCTGGGGCAACGACGACCGGAACCGCTTCGGGACGGCACGGGCCCGTTGCGCGCCGAGCAGGGGCCAGCCGAGGGCACGCAGCAACTTCGGATGGTCGAGCACGCGCATCGCGGTACGCAGCAACGCGGTGCGTTCGCGCCCCACGCGCGTGACCGGCGATTCGGTGAGCGCAGCCCGGGTGTCTCGCATCAGCGCGCCGAACGGCACGCCCGACGGGCAGGCGGCCTCGCAGCCGCGGCACTGCACACACTCCTGCATCGCCGCCGTGAACGCGGCGTCGACCGGCGCCGTACCGCGCTCGACGGCGCGCATCGCGGCGATGCGACCGCGCGGCGACGCGATCTCGAGACCGGTGACGCGATACGTGGGGCAGTGCGGCAGGCACAGGCCGCAGGCCACGCACGCGACGAGCTGTTCCTCGTCGAGGTGCAGCGCGCCGCTCACTGCGGCAACCGGCCTGGCGCGAAGCGGCCGTCGGGGTCGAAGGCGGCCTTCACCCGGGCGGTCAATCCGGAGTTGGGCAGCATGATGCCGAAGCCGTCGACGCCCGGGGCGCCGGCCTCGCGCAGCAGCCAGCCGTCGCACGCGGTGGCCACGTCCCGTGCGCGCTCGAGGTCGCCGGCATCGTCGCACGCGACGTGCACCGTGCCCACGCCGAGCTCGGCGCACCAGCGCACCGCGGGCGCCACGGCCGACAGCGCGCGACCGGCCGGGGCGACATGACCCGGCGGCACACTGATGCGACCACGGTGCGGACCGTCGGGCAACGCGGGGGCGCCGCCGGCCGAGGCACCGAGCTGCGCGGCCGCGGCCTGATCGGCCAGGTCGGGCGTGTGCCCTTCGAGCAGCACGTGCGTGGCGTGGCCGTCGAACAACACCGACGACGGGCGGTAGAGCCCGGCGCGCACCGCATCGGCGTCGTCGCGCTCGACGCGGTACCACGCCGTGTGCGCGGCACGGGGCCGGCAGCGCAACGTCACCTGCACCAGCGCGCCGAGCGTGCCGAGCGATCCCACGAGCAGCCGCGGCAGGTCGTAGCCGGTGACGTTCTTCACCACCGGGCCGCCGCTCTTCACGAGCGTGCCCCGGCCGTCGACGAACCTGACCTCGAGCAGCGTGTCGCGCACAGGTCCGTGGCGCAGGCGGCGGATGCCCGACAGACCCGCCGCGAGCACGCCGCCGACCGTGGCGACCCGATCGCGCGGATCGAGCGGCACCTCCTGGCCGGCCGCGGCGAGCACCGCGTCGAGCTCGCGCGACCGTGGTTCCCGCGAGCACCGTCACCGTCATGTCGTCGGGGTCGTACGTGACGACACCAGCAGGGATGCGCACCTCGCGCGTGCGCGTGGCGACGACCGGGTTGCCGACCTCGGCGTGCGTACCCGCGCCGCGCATCACGACGGCATCGCCGGTGGCGCGCAGCGCGTCGACCACGGGCACCGCGGCCCGGGTCAGCGCGCTGGCGATCATCAGATCCATGCGCCGGCTGCGGCCGCGCCGTCGCGCCGCTGCCGCCCTCGGACGACCTCCCCGCACCGGGAGCCGGCCGGCAGCACCTTCTGCGGGTTCGCCACACCGTCGGGATCGAACGCGTCGGCGAGCCGGCCCTGCGCGGCGAGGTCGTCGGCCGAGAACTGCAGCGGCATGAGGTCGCGCTTCTCCAGCCCCACGCCGTGCTCGCCCGACAGCACGCCCCCGGCCTCGATGCACGCGGCGAGGATGCGCGAGCCGGCGTCGTGCACGCGCGGCCACACGTGGGGCTCGCGGCCGTCGAACACGATCAGCGGGTGGAGGTTGCCGTCGCCGGCATGGAAGACGTTCATCATCGTGAGCCGCTGCTCGGCCGCGACCGCGTACACCGTTCGCAGCACGTCGACGAGCTTGGTGCGGGGCACCACCGCGTCGTGCAGGTAGTAGTCGGGCGCGATTCGGGCGATCGCGCCGAAGGCCGACTTCCGCCCCTTCCACAGCAGGTCGCGCTCGGCCGCGTCGCGGGCCACGCGCACCGCGCGTGCGCCGTGTCGCGCGCGCCACCCGGTCGACCACGTCGACCTCGGAAGCGACGCCGCCCGCAAGCCCGTCGACCTCCACGAGCAGCACCGCCGCGGCGTCCCGAGGGAAGCCCGCGCCCACGAAGTCTTCCACCGCTCTCGTGATCTCCGCGTCCATCATCTCCAGCGCCGCGGGCACGAGCCCGGCCGCGATGATCCCGCTCACCGTGGCCGCCGCGTCCTCGATGCTCGTGAAGTCGCACAAGAGCGTGCGCACCGCCGGGGGTGCGGGCAACAGCCGTACCGTGACCGCGGTGGCGATGCCCATGGTTCCCTCGCTGCCCACGAACACGCCGCGCAGGTCGTAGCCGGGCGTGTCGGGCACCACGCCGCCGAGACGGGCCTCGGAGCCGTCGGCGAGCACCGCGTCGACCGCGAGCACGTGCGCGCTGGTGACGCCCGACGCCAGGCAGTGGGGCCCACCGGCGTTGGTGGCGACGTTGCCCCCGATCGTGCAGGCGGCCTGCGACGACGGATCGGGCGCGTAGTGCAGGCCGAGCCCGGCGACGGCCCGCGAGAGGTCGAGGTTCAGCACGCCCGGCTCCACGACCGCGGTGCGCGCGGCGGCGTCGACGGCGAGGACCCGGTTCATCCGGGTGGTCACGATCACGAGCGGCTCGTCGACCGGCGTCGCGCCGCCGGCGAGGCCCGTGCCGCTCCCGCGCGCCACGAACGGCACACCGTGGCGGCGCGCCGCGCGCACGCACGCCGCGACCTCGCGGGCGTCACGGGGGAAGCACACCGCCGCGGCCGCGCCCGAGCTGACACCAGCGTCGCGGGCGTACAGCGCAAGCTCGAGCGGCTCGGCGCGCGCGGCGCCGGCACCGACCTCTGTGTCGAGATCGTGAATCAGTTGCGCGATCGTGCCGATTGCTGCAGGATACCGAGCACGTCGGGATACCTTGTCGGCGTGAGTGGAGCGGTTCGGGAATGGGTGACGATCGTCGCGCCGGGCAAGCAGCGCAAGCGCTGGCAGATCGACGTCACGTTCATGCTGTCGCGCTACCAGTGCATCTTCGGTTGCGGCTGCCAGGGCATCCTCACCGAGCCTGCACCCGACATGGTGCAGGGTTGCTGCTCCTACGGTGCGCACGCGCACGACGCGGCCGACCGCCGGCACGTCGAGTCGGTCGCCAAGCAACTGCGCGGCGACGAGTGGCAGTTCAAGTCGGTCGGCGACAAGCGCGGCGTGTGGGCCACCCTCGGCCCCGACTCCTGGCGCACCCGCCTCGTCGACGACGCGTGCATCTTCTTGAACCGGCCCGGCTTCGGCGCCGGTCCCGGCTGCGCGCTGCACGTGCTCGCGTTGCGCAAGGGCGTGCACTTCAGCGAGACCAAGCCCACGGTCTGCTGGCAGGTACCGCTGCGCGCGATCCCGCGTGACGAGGACGACGGCAGCGAGACCACGGTGCTCACCGAGTTCGGCCGCGACGGCTGGGGCGAGGGCGGCGACGACTTCGCGTGGTGGTGCACCGAGGCACCCGAGGCGTTCACCGGCGAGGTGCCGGTGTACGTGTCGATGGAAGCGGAGATCCGCGCGATCTGCGGTGATTTCGTCTACGACGAGCTCGTGAAGTACCTCGCGCCACGGAGCGGCTCGCCGAGCGTGGTGTCGCACCCGGCCGAGGTACCGGTGAAGCTCGGCCGCCGCCGCACGCGCGACCTACCCCACAACTTCGGCTGATGGCCGGCTACGCGTTCCTGCCCGAGGCGCTCGAGGCGAACGCGGCGGGCCGTCTCACCGACGCCCAGCGCGACATGTTCCGCGAGGGCCCGTGGGTGAGGCGCCTGATCCCCGCGCTCACCGGCGACCTGCGGCGACACGAGGTGCATGCGGTCGATGGTCCGATCCGCAAGACCTTCAGCGAACCCGGCGGTGCGGGCCAACACATGAAGAACTACTTCCTCGAGGTCGCGGGCACGACCTACGGCGTCCCGTCCCCTTCGGTGTGGGAATCGGCGCCCAGCGCCGGATACGTGCGCCTCTACTACCTGCCCCGCAGCCGTACCGCGGTCAACCTCGAGCGCCTCCCCGACCCGCCGGTCGAAGCCACGCGCGAAACAGTGGCGGGCGCGGTCGCGAACACGGTCGCCGCGGCATTCCGCCCCGCGTTCACCAAGCGCGGCCGCGCCGAGAAGGCGGAGCTGCTCGCGCAGGCGAGCGCGGTGCTCAATGCCGCGACCGGTACCTCGGCGGTGCCGGAATCGGGAGCGCCCGCGCCGGATCCGGTCACGGCCGCCGACCTCGTCGGCCGGTGGACCAGCCCGCTGTTCGACGTCGACGTGCGCTCCGACGGCACGCTGTCGCTCGGCGCCGCGCTCGAGGGCGTCGGCCGGCACGCGCAGTGGCACATCGCGGCCGACGGGCGCCTCCACGTGCGCTTCGACGGCGACGCCGAGGAGGACGAGCTGGTGACGGCGATCGCGCGGCACGAGGACCGCCTCGATCTCGACATCGGCGGCCAGCACGTCACGCTGCAGCGTTCCGGCCGATAGGCCCGCTCAGCCGGCGGCACCCCGCATCGAGACCGCGGCACCGCCGTCGACCACCACGACATCGCCCGTCATCCAGCTCGACGCGTCGCTGCAGAGCAGCAGGGCAACCGCGGCGATGTCGTCGGGCACGCCGATGCGGCCGAGCGCCTGCATCTTGTTCGACGCGTCCTCGTTGGGCTCCCACAGCGCGCGTGCGAAGTCGGTCTTCACGAGCCCCGGCGCGATCGCGTTCACCCGAACGCCGGGGGCGAGCTCCATCGCGAGCTGTTTGGTCATGTGCGTGAGCGCGGCCTTGCCGACGTTGTAGGCACCGATGAACGGGCCGGGTCGCAGACCGCCGACCGACACCACGTTCAGCACCACCCCGCCGTGCTCGCGCATCCACCCGCGCCAGACCTCCTGCATCAACCGCAGCGGCCCGGCGAGGTTCACCTCCCAGACCTTGGCCACCGTGGCCATGTCGGCCTCGATGAGCGGGCCGAACTGCGGGTTCGTGGCCGCGTTGTTCACGAGCACGTCGAGGCGACCGTGCTCGGTGACGCAGTGGGTGACCATCGCCGCGATCGTGTCGGGGTCGGCTGCCGATCCGCGCACCGACGAGACGCCGCCCACTCCCGGGACCGCCGACAGCGCGCCGACCGTCTCCTCGAGCTCGTCGGGCTTGCGCGCGTTCACCACGACGGTGGCCCCCGCGGCCGCGAACGCCTCACAGATACCGCGGCCGATACCGCGTGTGCCGCCGGTGACCAGCGCGACCTTGCCGTCGAGGCGGAACGCCGTGGAGTCGATCACAGGTAGAGCCCCGTGCCGCCCTCGGCCTTGCTCGACGCCACCGTGTGCACGTCGCGCTCGCGCAGGATGAGGTAGTCCTCGCCGGCGATCTCGACCTCGTACCCGCTGTCGGGCGAGAACAGCACCGAATCACCCGCTTCGATGTTGCGCACCGTCGGGCCGGCCGCGGTGACCTCGGCCCACACGAGCCGCCGGTTCACCGCCGCGGTCGCGGGGATCAGGATCCCGGCCCGCGACTTGCGCTCCCCTGCTTCCTTCGACGGCAACACGAGCAGCCGATCGGCCGTCATGCGGATCGACTGCTTCTCGTCGGTCGCCATCTGCGGGCACCATACTTGGTGCCCTCCGATCCGTTCGGAGCCCATGCCGTCAGTAGGCTCACGAGGCCAACCTGACGCCGGAGGACTCCAAATTGGGCCGTGTCACGACCCGCAGCCGGATCACCGCGCTCGCCGCGCTGCTCTGCGTCCTCACGGCCGGCATCGCGGTCGGCGCCTGCTCGAGCAGCGGTGGCGGCAGCACGAACGAGGCCTGCCCGGCCCACGTCGACCTCACCGTCCACGCGAAGGACACGTTTCGCTTCGTGCCCGACACGCTCACCGCGACAGCGGGCAAGGTGGTGGTGAAGCTGATCGACGACGGCTCGCTGAGCCACACGTTCGAGATCCACGGCGTGAGCGGCAAGGTGACGGTGAGCGGCCGGAGCACCGCGTGCGGCACGTTCACGCTCACGAAGGGCGCCTGGAAGTTCTACTGCGGAGTTCCCGGCCACGAGGCCGCCGGCATGAAGGGCACGCTCACCGTCTCGTGACCTCCGACCCAGCGCTGGCCACGACGGCGACCCGGCCGTTCGGCGGGGAGCTCGGACGGCGTGTGCGTGCCTATGTACGGCTCACCAAGCCGCGGGTGGTCGAGCTGCTGCTCGTCACCACGGTGCCGGCCATGGTGGTCGCCGCACGCGGCTGGCCGCGCACCGGGCTCGTCGTCGCGGTGGTGATCGCCGGGGCGCTCGCGGCCGGTGGCGCCAACACGATCAACAGCTGGATCGAGCGCGACCGCGACCGGCTCATGCGCCGCACCGCACACCGCCCGCTCGTCACCGGCGAGATCCCCGCCTGGCACGGGCTCGCGTTCGGCATCGGCCTCAACGTGATCGTGTTCGCGGTGCTCACGGTGACGGCCAACGTGCTCGCGGCCGTGCTCACGCTGTCGGCGACGCTCTTCTACGTGTTCGTCTACACGATCTGGTTGAAGCCGCGCACCGACCAGAACATCGTGATCGGCGGCGCGGCCGGTGCAGTACCGGTGCTCGTCGGCTTCGCGGCGGTGCTCGACCACGTACCCGCGGCCGCGTGGGTGCTGTTCGCGGTGATCTTCTGCTGGACGCCCGCCCACTTCTGGGCGCTCGCGATGCGCTACCGCGACGACTACGCCACAGCCGGCTACCCGATGCTGCCGGTGCACAAGTCGGCCCGTACGACGGCGCTGCAGATCACCACCTACGCCGCACTCACCGCCACGGTCACGCTGCTGCTCGGCACGGCGACGCCGGTCGGGCCCGTCTACCTCGTGAGCGCGGTGCTGCTCGGGTTGGTGTTCGTGGCCCGCGCGCTTGCCCTGGTGCGCGATCCGAGCAGCACGCGCGCCATCAAGTTCTTCGCCTGGTCGAACGTCTACCTGATGCTCGTGTTCGCGGCGGTCATGGTCGACGTGTTCGCACGCCGGTAGCCGGCGTTCGTCGCGATGGAGCGCCGCCACAAGATCTTCGTCGCGGTCTTCGTTGCGCTGCTCGCGATCGGCACCGCTGTCGGCTTGGCACTCACGCTGTCGTCGCACAATCCGAAGGACCAGGCTGTCCCGCCCGGCACGCTCGGCGTGGGCGTGCGCGCGCCGGACTTCTCGCTGCCCGGCGTGAACGGCGGCACCGTGTCGCTCGCCGCGTACCGCGGCACGCCGGTGATCCTCACGTTCGGCGCGTCGTACTGCCATCCGTGCCACGAGGAGTTCCCGCTGCTCGCCAAGGCCGCCCGCCAGCACCCCGAGGTGCACGTCGTCGGTGTGGATCCCGAGGACCTGCCCGGCGACATGCGCCAGACCCTGCGCGAGACGGGTGCCACGTGGGCGATGGGCGACGACCGGCAAGGCACCGTCGCGGCGCGCTACGGCGTGACGACGCTGCCGGTGACGTTCTTCGTGGCGCCGGACGGCACGATCGTCGCCCGCGGCTTCGGGCTCACGCACCAGAGCCTCGTCGACGCGCCGCTGCAGACGCTGTTGCGCGCCGGCCGCTGACCCGCGCTCACTCCTCCCAGCGGAACCAGCGGATCGCGAGCGTGGGCAGCACGACGGCCCACACGCAGAGCACCACGAGGCTGCCGGTGGGGAAACCGGCGCCGGCCCGCCCGCCGAGCGCGCCGTGCAGCGTCTCGGACAGCGCGGCGGCGGGGAGGGCGCGGGCGAGGTCGCGCAGGAACGACGGCAGCTTCTCCAGCGGGTACGCCATGCCGCCGAGGAACAACAGCACGAGGAACAGCCCGTTCGCGAGCGCGAGCGTCGCTTCGGCACGCAGCGTGCCCGCCATCAGCATGCCGAGCCCCGCGAATGCGATCGTGCCGAGCAGCGAGAGGCCGATCGCGCCGACGATGCCGAGCGTGGCGTGCCAGCCGAGCGCGATCCCCACAAGGATGATCAGCACGAACTGGATCACCTCCAGCACGAGCACCGTGATCGTCTTCGCAACGAGCAGCTGCCCGCGCGACAGCGGCGTGGAGCCGAGGCGCTTGAGCACGCCGTACCGCCGGTCGAAACCGGTGGCGATGCCGAGCGACACCATCGCCGCCGACATGATCGCGAGCGCGAGCACACCGGGCACGAGGAAGTCGACCGCGTGCTTGTAACCGGTGGGCACCGACGTGTCGATCTTGGAGAAGAACAGCAGCACACCCAGCGGGATCGCGAGCGTCACCACGAGGCTCTCGCCGCGGCGCAGCGACAGCATGATCTCGGTGCGGGCCTGCGCAGCGACCGCGGTGGTGTTCATGTCCACCCCCGCTCGTCGGCGGCCGCGACCGCGTGCGCAATCGGGCGGCCCACCGGCCGCCACTCGCGCCCCGAGGGGCTCATGTCCACCCCCGCTCGTCGGCGGCCGCGACCGCGTGCGCAATCGGGCGGCCCACCGGCCGCCACTCGCGCCCCGAGGGGCTCATGTCCACCCCCGCTCGTCGGCGGCCGCGACCGCGTGCGCAATCGGGCGGCCCACCGGCCGCCACTCGCGCCCCGAGGGGCTCATTGCGTTGCGTCCTCCGCGGTGATCTGCAGGAACACCGCCTCGAGCGACTGCTCGTTGGCCTGCAGGGAACCGAGGCGCACGTCGATCGCACACAGATGGTTCGCGAGCGCGGCGACGAGCGCCGGCGTGCCCGGCGTGTGCACCTCGTATTCGCCTTCCCGACCGGTCGACGCGACGGCCGTGTCGTCGACACCGAGCGCGCGGGCGAGCTCGTGCGTGTCGAGCGTCGCGGACGCGGTGAACGTGACGCGATGCACCCGGGCGCTTCGCATCAGCTCGCGCGGCGTGCCGAGCGCGGCGACCCGGCCGGCCACGACGATCGCGACCCGGTCGCAGAGTTGCTCGGCCTCGGCGAGAAGGTGCGTGGTGACCACGATCGTGGTGCCCCGGGCGCGGCAGCTCGCGCACGAGGTCCCAGGTGGTGGCGCGGGCGTGCGGATCCATGCCCGCGGTCGGCTCGTCGAGGAACACGAGCTCGGGCCGGCCGACGAGGGCGCAGGCGAGCGAGAGGCGCTGCTTCTGGCCGCCCGAAAGCCGCCGTACGACCGTGCGCCGGGCCTCGAGCAGGCCCACCCGGTCGAGCAGCGCCTCGGGCGCTTCGGGATTCTCGTAGAAGGCGGCGAACAGGCGCAGCACCTCGAGCGGCCGCAGGCCTGGATAGAGCCCGCCCTCCTGCAGCATCACGCCGATGCGCGGCCGTAACGCCCGCCCGTCGTCGATCGGGTCGAGACCGAGCACGCGCACCGTGCCGGCATCGGGACGGCGGTAGCCCTCGAGCATCTCCACCGTCGTGGTCTTGCCGGCGCCGTTCGGGCCGACGAGCGCGAAGATCTCGCCCCGGGCGACGTCGAAGTGCATCCCGTCGACCGCACGGGTGCCGCCGTAGCGCTTCTCGAGCCGGTCGGCCACCACCGCGGCGTCATCCCGGGCGGTGCCCGCACCCGACGCGGCCGGCGCCGCGTTCCTCTCGCGCGCTAATTCGTGGGGCGCCACCACTAGTGGTCGCGCCACGCGATGTAGCGCGGCGAGGTCGGTGAGCAGCGCGGCCGCGCCCCGCTCGAGTGGCGCTCGGTCGATCGCCACGACCGCCTCGGTGACGAGCCGCTCGATCTCGTCCTCGATCGCGGCGAGCGCGCCGGTGTCGATGAGCACGTCCTGGATCTCCTTGATCTCGCGCTCACCGAGATCGCGCGTGCCCACCATCGCGAGGACGCGCGGCGCTCCGGGCACGCGCGCGGCACGCTCGTGTGCCATCGCGAGCATCGGGGTGGGCTTGCCCTCGCGCAGATCGTCGCCGACCGGCTTGCCGGTGATCACCTCGTCGCCGAAGACGCCGAGCTCGTCGTCGCGCAGCTGGAACGCCTGCCCGAGCGGGAGCCCCACGCGCGACAGCGCCGCGACCACCGACGGTCCGGCGCCGGCCAGCATCGCGCCGAGATGCAGCGGTCGCTCGACCGTGTACTTCGCCGACTTGTACGACACGATGCGCTGCGCGAGCTCGAGCTCAAATGTGGCCTCGGCCGCACCGATGAGATCGAGCGACTGACCGATGCACAGCTCGAGGCGCAGCTCGTCCCACAACGCATGCACCGCGGGTGGAGCGTCGCGCAGCAGCACGTCGGCGAGCACGTAGGCGATGTCGCCCACGAGAATCGCCATGCCCTCGCCGAAGCGGCGCGATTCGCCGTGCCACTCGGACTCCTCGTGGCGCCGCACGAACGCCCGGTGCACGGCATCGACGCCGCGGCGCGTCTCCGAGCCGTCCATCACGTCGTCGTGCACGAGCGCGAACGTGTGCAGCAGCTCGAGCGCGGCACCGGCCGCGACCACCTCGGGTGCGGCGATACCGCCCTCGCCGCCAACCCCGGCGTAGGCCACGGCGCAGAGCGCGGGGCGGATCCGCTTGCCGCCCGCGGCCACGAGCGCGGCGACCGCGTCGATCGGCGCGGACAGCCGGCCGTCGATCGGTGTCCACACCGCGCGCTGGGCGTCGAGGAGCGCGGCCACATGCGCCTCGGCACGGCTCGCGACCGCCGCGAGCGCCGGGGGGAAGGGCGCGCCACCGCGATCCATGCCCCGAGAGGCTAGAGGCGCCGGCCAGCGCCCCCACTACCGTGCCGGCGATGCCGCCGGTCGAGCCCGAGCACCTCAACGGGCTGCTCGCCCGCATCGACGCCGCCGCCCGGTCGATCGACCCGGCCGAGGCCGCCGGCGAGGCGATCACCGTGGAGCTCGTCGTGGAGTCGGCGGGCACGCGGTCGTCATGGTTCGTGCAGCTCGACGAGCACGGTGGTCGTGCCGGGCGCGGCCCGGCGACCGAACCCGAGGTCGTCGTGCGCATCGACGACCGCACGCTGGCCGACCTGCGCGCGGGCACGCTCGACGTGCCCGGCGCGATCGACGGCGGACGGCTCAGCGTGCGTGGCGACCTCGGCGCCCTGGCGCAGGCCCGGCCGGCGCTGCGGGCCCTCGCGTCCGCGCTGGCTTCCATGGATTCGGTGCCGCCCGCCGAGCCACCTCTACGATCGCAACGAGCAGCCGCCGGCGAGGAGCAGGTATGAACACGATCACGCTCGAAGCGTTCCGCCAGGAGGCGACCGACTTCCTCGACGCTCACTGCGAGCGGCGGGTCGAGGAGGCGGCGTTCGAGTGGGGCAAGGGCTCGGACCGCGTCGGCATGTTCGAGGAGCGCAGCCACGAGGCCGAGCAGAGCCTGGTCGCGCGGGCCCAGCAGTGGCGCAACACGCTGTTCGACGCGGGCTTCGGCTGGATCGCGGGGCCCACCGAGTACGGCGGGCGCGGCCTCACGCCGGAGTTCCAGCGGGCGTTCAGCGAGCTGACGGCGCACTACCGGATGCCCGACGAGTCGCCGTTCATCATCGGGCTCGGCATGGTGGCGCCCACGATCCTGGCGCACGGCATCGCCGAAGTGCGCGAGCGCTATCTCCGGTCGCTCTGGCGCGGCGACGTCATCGGCTGCCAGCTGTTCTCCGAGCCGGTCGCCGGCTCCGACCTCGCGGGCATCCAGACGCGCGCCGTGCGCGACGGCGACGAATGGGTGCTCACCGGCCAGAAGGTGTGGACGTCGGGCGCGCAGTTCTCCGACATCGGCGAGATCATCACCCGCACGTCGCCCGACAAGCCCAAGCACAAGGGCCTCACGGTGTTCCTCATCGACATGAAGGACCCGGGCATCGAGGTGCGTCCGCTGCGCCAGATGACCGGCGGCGCGTCGTTCAACGAGGTGTTCCTCACCGAGGTGCGGGTGCCCGACACGCACCGCCTCGGCGGCGTCGACGAGGGCTGGGGTGTCGCGCTCGACGACGCTCATGAACGAGCGCATGGCGATCGGTGCCGGTGGCGGCGGAGGTATGGGCGGCGGTGACCGAACGATCGCCCGGCTCGTGCAGATGGCCCAGCACTACGGCCTCGCCAATGACCGTGTCGCGCGGCAGAAGATCGCGGGCTACTACGTGCACTCGCGGGCGGCGTCGCTCACGAACCAGCGTGCCCTCGGCAAGATCAAGGCCGGTCAGACGCCGGGCCCCGAGCTGTCGATCGCCAAGCTCGCGGGCACGAACAACGGCCAGCGGCTCGGCCAGCTCGTGAGCGACCTCCTCGGGCCGAGGCTCGTCGCCGACGGCGGCGAGTGGGGCACCTACGCGTGGTCGGAGATGATCCTCGGCCTCCCCGGCGGCCGTGTCGCCGGCGGCACCGACGAGGTGATGCGCAACATCCTGGGCGAACGGGTGCTGGGCCTGCCCAAGGACCCGAGCCACCAGCGCTGATCAGCGCGGATCGGGTGTCGTTCAATCCGTTCGAGGCGCTGCGATCGCTCGCCCGCCGCCGCGGCGACGACGCCGAGCTCGCGCCCGACGCGGCGCGTGCGCTCGGCCTGCTCGACGGCGACCCGGCGGGCCTCGTCGTGGCCTGCCGGCGCGTGCTCGCCCACCACCGTTCCAACGGCGCGCTGTGGTGGCTGTGCGCGCAGCTGCTGTCGACCGACGACATCGGCGGCGCGGCACGGCGGTATGCGCGCGCGTTCGACGATGATCCCACGAGCGGGCGGCTGCGCGACGCGCTCGGGCTCCAGGAGGAGGGTGAGCGGCTCGGCGTGGTCGGCTGGCCCGCGCCGGTGGCGCGGGCACTCGACGAGCGGTTCGATCTCGACGTTGTGGCCGTGGTCGACGCTGACGACCGCGCCGCGGCGCGTGCCGTGGCGCAGCGCGCCGAGCTGGTGGAGGCCTACGAGCTTGCCGACCTCGGTGTGCGCACGGTGCTGCTCGTCCCCGACGCGGCCGCGCCCAGCCGCATGCTCGTGCCCGCGGGGGCAAGTGATGTGCTCGCGGAGGCGCGCGACGTAGCGATCTGGGCCGTGCTGCCGCTCGGCCGCCTGCTGCCCGATCGACTCCTCGACGCGGTGATCGAGGCGAACCGCAGCGACGACGAGCTGACCGTGGCCGAGCTCGGGCGAGTCGCGCGCGTCGTCGACTGGGTCGCGGTCGACACCGTCGCCGACCTCGCGAGCCGCGTCGACTGCCCGATCCCCGCCGAGCTTCTCCGCCCCCTCGACATGTGACCGTGCGTCGTCAGATGTCGATGACGTCGTCGGGACCGCCAGGGCCGCGGCGAGGCCCGTACACCTCGACCCGGTTGTGGAAGCGGCGGATCAGCAACGAGCGCGCAACCGCGCGCGTCGGCGGGAACAGCAGCAGCAGCCCCGTGCCGTCAGTGAGGAACCCGGGAACCAGCATCATCACGCCGCCCACGAGCACGAGCGCGCCGTCGACGAGCTCGCGGCCCGGCATGCGGCCCCGGTCGAGCTGTTCCTGCACGCGGCGCAGCACGATGAAGCCCTCGTGCCGCACGAGGAAGGCGCCGGCGATCGAGATCGCCACGAGCAGGCCGATCGTGTCCCACCCGCCGATGGCGCCGGCGACCTGCACGATCACATAGGTCTCGGCGATCGGCACCGCGATGAACAGCAGCACGAGCAGCAGCATCACCTCAGGCTAAGCCCACCACATGCGTCGTTTGGGACCGCTATTTGGTACCCAAACGACGCATGAGGGGTCAGAAGCTGCCGCCGTCGACGCCGATGCGCTGGCCGGTGACGTAGGAGGCGCCGGGCGAGACGACCCAGCGCACCACCTCGGCGACCTCCTCGGGCGTGCACACGTGGCCGAACGAGGCGCGCTCGTCCATGGTGCGGATGTCGTCCACGCCGAGCGCGCCCTTCACGAGCCGCCGGCCCATCTCCGTGTCGACGAGGCCGGGCGCGACCACGTTCACGTGGATCCCGTGCTTGCGCTCCTCCTTGGCGAGCGTCCACGCAAGCGCCTCGAGCGCGGCCTTGGCCATGTTGTACGGCGCGCTGTTCGCGGCCATGTGGAGCGTGGCCGCCGACGAGATCATCACGATGTCGCCGCGCGGCTTCGTGCGCATGCCCGGGATCACCAGCTTCGACAGCGTCCACGCGCCGTACGCGTGTGTGTCGAACAGCCGGTGCACCTCGGCGGGCTCGGTGTTCTTCACCGAGCCGCCGCGGCTCGCCACACCGGCATTGTTCACGAGGATGTCGATCGGACCGAGCTCGGCGATCGTGGCGCCCACCATCGTGTCGCACTGCTCGAAGTCGGCGACGTCGGCGCGGTACGCCGCGCGCCCGCCGGCCGAGCGCCTGGATCGCGGCGGCGGTCTCCTCCGCGGCCGCGTCGTCGCGGCGGTAGTTGACGGCCACGTCGGCGCCGTCGCCGGCGAGCGCGAGCGCGATGGCCCGGCCGATGCCGCGCCCTCCGCCGGTGACCAGTGCAGTGCGTCCTTCGAGGTCCATCGGCTCAGGAGGCTCGCGCCACGGCGAGCTGCTGCGCACGTTCGGCGATCCGCGGCACGCCGAAGCGGTCGGCCCACTGCTCGAGCTCGGGCGTGGGGCCGCGCCACTCCCAGTCGTCGACGGTGCCCACCGGCACGTCGGTGCGCAGCGTGGCCAGCACCTTGAAGCGCTCGGCGACGTCGCGGCCGGCGGCGAGCGTCGCGGCGAGCTTCGGCCCGCCGCGCACCCCCTCGACGTCCCAGGCGCCCACGTCGTCGGGGATCGCCTCGATCGTGCCGTAGCGGCGCAGCACCGCGGCCGCCGACTTGGCACCCCAGCCCGGCAGGCCGGGGAAGCCGTCGGCGCTGTCGCCGACGAGCGCGAGGTAGTCGGCGATCGACGCGGGCGCCACGCCGAACTTCTCCTGGATCGCCTCGGGGTCGAGCATCCGGCCGCTCTTGCGGTCGTGCTGCACGACCTTGCCGCCCACGCACTGGCCGAGATCCTTGTCGACGGTCCAGATGACCACCTTGTCGACCCGCTCGTCGGCCGCGGCGACGGCCGCGGCCGCGGCGAGCCCGTCGTCGGCCTCGAACTCCACGAGCGGCCACACGGTGACGCCGAGCGCCGCCAGCGCCTGCTCGAGTGGCTCGAACTGCGACCTCAGCGCCGGGTCGACGCCTTCACCGGTCTTGTAGCCGGCCCACAGGTCGTTGCGGAACGACTCGATCACGTGGTCGGTCGCCACACCGATGTGGGTGGCGCCGGCTTCGAGCATGCGGAGACAGTCCTCCACGACACCGCGTGCCGCGTCGAGCGGCCGCGTGCCGGGCGCGTGGCGCGACTGCGACCCGTAGAACTGGCGGAACAGCTCGTAGGTGCCGTCGATCAGATGGACGATCATCCCGCCGAAATCTGCCACGCCGGCACCGCGCCCGGCGAGCGGACGGTGCCGGGCACGGCCGCACCCTCCCGCCGCGCGGCGAGGGCGAGGAGCATCTGCGTGGCCGCGACGAACACGAGCGTGGCGCCGGCCACGTGGAAACCGACGAGCACCGGCGGGATGTGCTCCCACCACTGCACATAGCCGATGCCGGCCTGCACGAACATGGCGACGAGCAGCACACCGGCGGCCTGCACACCCGCGGCGTGCCGCTCACGGCGCAGGCGCCAGATCACGTACACCAAGAGCGCGAGCGTGACGTTGACCACGACACCGTGCGTGCGCGCCGCGTCCTCGATCGGCCAGGCGAGCCGTTCGGCATGGAGGCGATCGCCACCGTGCGGTCCGGCCGCGGTCACGAGCGTGCCGAGCACGATGATGGTCACCACACCGATCCACACCGCCGCCACGAGCCGGCGGGTGACGGTGGACGGCGCCACCGAGGGCGCCGTGTGCGGCCGCGCCCGGTCGAGGTTCACGAGCGCCACGCCGAGCAGGAGGATCGCGAGCAGGAAGTGGCTCATCACGCTCACCCACTGCAGGTCGACCTTCACCGCGATGCCGCCGAGCACCGCCTCGAAGAGGTAGAGCACCACGAGCACCCAGGCGAGCGCCACGAGGTCGCGCCGGCGCGGGCGGTTGCGGTAGGCGACGGCGAGCGCGATCACGATCGGCACGACGATGAGGCCCGAGTAGAAGCGGTTGAACTGCTCGATGCGCTGGTTGATGGTGCCGAGGCTCGTGAAGTGCCCGGGCTCGCAGCGCGGCCAGTCGGAGCAGCCGAGGCCGGAGTTCGACAGCCGCACGATGGCGCCGCTGACGATGATCGTGCACAGCATCACCACCATCACGACGGCGACGATGCGAGCGGCGCGCGTGGTGTCGCGGTCGCCGGCGACTGGGTCGTCGGTGCGCTCGCCGGGGCAGCGGGTCGGTCACGCGCATCGCCAACGAGGGTACCGACGGGTGGAACGCGGGCCCGAACGGCCGCCAGACTGCGGCCCGTGGCACTCACGGCGATCCCCGACATGGACGCGTTCGTGACGACGCGCACGAGCTGGCATGCGCTCGCTGAGCACGTGCTCGCCCGCGCCCGCTGGGAGGCGACCGGCAAGATCGGCCTGCGGGCCGACCCCGAAGGCGTCGCGACGCCGTACTACGGCGACGACCGGCGCGGGCTGCTCACCGCGGCGGGCCTGGTGCGCGAGCAGTACGGCGAGCGCACGGTTGCGCCGGTCACCACGCTCGGCGATGCGGCTGCGCTGCTCGACACGCCGCTCGGTGCGCCCGCCGGCGTGTACACGCCGACCACGTCCGGCGCGCCCGACGCGCCCCTGACCGTCGACGACGCGGCGGCACACGCGCTTGCGGCCTGGTTCGCGTTCGCGCACGAGGTCCTCGTCGCGTGGCGCGCCGAGCACCGCGCTGATGGCCCGTCGCTGCTGCAGCTGTGGCCCGAGCACTTCGACGTCGCGGTCGACCTCGGCGACGTTGCCGCCGGCGCGCGTGCGAACTACGGCGCGTCGCCCGGCGACGCCGCGGTCGCCGAGCCCTACCTCTACGTGGGTCCGTGGACGATGGAAGGGCGCGACGACCCGTTCTGGAACCAGAGTTGGGGTGCCGCGCTCCCCTACACGGCGCTCGTCGCCACGCCCGACCCGGTGGTGGCGGCGCACGCCTTCCTCGCCCACGGCCCGCGCGGGTCAGTACCAGCTGAGCGGCCTGGCCTGACCCGTCAGCCGGCCACCGAGACCGCGGTGCCCGAACCGGTCTGCTTGGAGAACGCGCCGGTGAGCGAACCCTGCTTCACGTAGATGCTCGCTCCGTTCGCGGTCGCGCCCAGCAGCGCGCCGCTCGTGGCGTCGGACGCCACGCTCACGATCGAGGAGTTCGACGCCTCCTTCACCCACGCACTCGCAAGCGTGCCCTGCTTCACATACAACGTGCCGCCGTTCGCCACCACCCCAACGAGCGCGTTGTGCGTGGCATCCGACGCCACCGAGATCGCCGTGGCGTTCGACGCCTCCTTCACCCACGCACTCGCCGGCGTGCCCTGCTTCACGTACGCAATCCCGCCGTTCGCGACCAGACCGAGAATCATGCCGTGCGTCGCGTCGGTACCCACCGACACCGCCGTGGCATTCCCCGACTCCCGCACGAACGCGCCGTTCCCCACCCGCACATAGGCACTGCCACCGTTCGCGATCAC
Source organism: uncultured Actinomycetes bacterium (assembly GCA_963716525.1). Taxonomy (GTDB): domain Bacteria; phylum Actinomycetota; class Acidimicrobiia; order IMCC26256; family PALSA-610; genus JBBREP01. Next base: position 3,257,988 of record OY970315.1, on the reverse strand, counting down.
CCCCACCACCGGCCCGTTCGTGGCATCAGCACCCACGGAGATCGCCGTGGCGTTCGCCGCGATCCTCGCGAACGCACCGTTGCCCACCCGCACGTAGGCATTGCCGCCGTTCGCGATCACCCCCACCACTGCGCCGTTCGTGGCATCAGCACCCACGGAGATCGCCGTCGCGCCCGCCGCGATCCGGCTGAACGCACCGTTGCCCACACGCACGTAGGCGCTGCCGCCGTTCGCGATCACCCCCACCACTGCGCCGTTCGTGGCATCAGCACCCACGGAGATCGCGGTGGCGTTCGCCGCGACCTTCGCATACGGGCTCGCGAGCGTGCCCGACTTCACGTACGCGTTCTGCGCCGCGTCCACCAGGCCGACCACCGTCGGCACCGCCGCGGCACCCGTGGCCGTCACCTGCGTGGTGGCACTGAACACCCCGAATTCCGGACCGGAGTATTGCGGCCGCACCTCGATCGCGTACGTGCCCGCCGACGGCGGATTGAACGCGAACGACGGGTTCGCGCCTACCCCGCTCAGCACCGGCGTGCCGACCTCCTGGATGTTGCTCAGCGCCACGTTGTCGAAGTGCCAGGCGCTCGACACGCACTCGCACACGCCGCCGTTGAAGTCGTAGCCGACCGCGAACCGGAGCATGATCTGCTGGCCGGCATACGCCGCCAGCGACAGCGTCTTGTGCGAGAACGATGCCTCGTCCCCGTCATGCTGCTCGTAGAGCGGCGCGCCCCACGTATTCCCACCGTCGGTCGACACCTGCACGTTCGCGTGGAGATGCGTGAAGCTCACAACCTTGCTGTCGAAGCTGAGCTGACTGTTCGCGTTCGGGAGCAGCGTGCGATGCAACGCGAGCGTGTCGGGGATGTTGAAGTCCGACTGCGCGAGCTGGAACGCATGCGTGCCGCTCGCGACGTCGGTGGTCTGAATCGGGTCATAGGCGCCGCCTGCGAAGGTCCAGCTTCCCGTGCCGTTCTCGGCCCCGTCGTTGAACGTGGAGTTCGAGAGCGGCGTGGTGCGCCACTGGTAGCCCGTGGCGTTCGGGATCGCCGGCACCGTATACGTGCTGTTCTGGCCCACCGGAGGGCTCGCCGTACCGCTCGGCGCATGCGCCGCGTCACCCTTTGACGGGTCGATCACCGTCACGTCGTACGTGAAATTCTGTGGTGCGCCGCCGTTCACGACCACGTTGGCCACCGTCACGTGGTACGTGTCGTCCGCGGTGGGCTTCGGCCAGTCGGTGCCGTCGAGCGGGAAACCGGCCACACTCCACGTGATCCCCGGACCGGAGAAGTTGGGGCAGGCAGCTCCGCAGTCGATCGTCGCGCCAATGGCCACGCCGTTGCGCTGCATGGTGACGGTGGCGTTGGTGAAGTCGGCACCGGTCATGCTGAACGACCAACGCTTGAACACCACCTGATAGGGCACGAATCCCTTCGGCGGCCAGGCCCAGAAGCCGTCACGCGCGGGTTGCACCGATCGGTCAGAGGGGAAGAACAGCGCCGCGTTCGACGCGCCACCCACCGGACCGACGGCCGCGCCCAGCCCCATCTCGAACTTCGTCGGATCGAGCATGTTCCGCCGGTGGCCGAGCACCGCGCTGCTGTCGGATCCGCAGCCGCCCGCGATCGAGCACTCGCCGTCGTTGATCCAGTTGTCGATCTGGTGCGCGTCGAACGACGTACCGGCGCCGATCGGCGAGCCACCCGCGAGGTTCGAGTTGAACGTCGTGTCGGAAGCCTGCTGGGTCCAGCAGTCCAACGGCTGGCCGTTGAAGATCTGCGGCGGCCCGTGCGTGCCACCCGTGCCCGCCACGAGCACGGGGTTCGCCGACTCCATGAGCACCCCGGCCTGGGCCAGCGCGTTGTTCGTGTCGGCCGACGTGCCCGCGTCGGGATGCAGGTTGTCGGTGCCCTTGAACGTGACGGGCTGCACGCCCGCCATCGCCCGGTAGTAGTTCAGGCGCGTCAGGGCCGCGGCGAGGAACTGCGGCGTGTCGCTGCCGGGTACGCATCCCGGCGCGAAGCTGCCGCCGCTCCAACCGTCGGTGACGCCGGCCGTGTCGGCCTGCATGACATCGAAGAGCTGGCGCACGTCCTCTCGGTTCGTCATGTCGACGGTGAACGGACCGGTCGCGAGAGCCGGCGTCGCCCCAGGCGCGCCCGACGCGGGTTGCGCGGTGGTCGCCGCCGTGGTGAGCATGCCGGCGAGGGTGAGGGCGGCGGCGCCGAGCGCGCAGCACCAACGGTGACCCGAAGGTCGCAGGCCCACCATGAATGCCCCCTTGCCCGTGGCGCAGACGCGCCGGCGGCGCCGTGATCGGCGTCGCGCCGCGCACGCTATCCCGATCAACGGAGGTCGACGGTGACGCACCGCGGGCGGCGGCACGGTAGTGTCCGGGCCGGAGTGATCACGCCAGGCTCGGAGGCCTGGTGTGGGTCCGTCGCACGACGGGCCGGGGGAAGCCGGTGCGAGTCCGGCGCTGACCCGCAACTGTAAGCGTCACCGAGGCACGGCCCCGGGAACGCGAGCCAGGATGCCCATCCTCTCGGCGGCGCCAGTGCATGCGCCGCTGCCGTACACGCCGCCGTGAGGCGGCTCGGCCAGGACCCTCGAGGAGACGGGGTCCGACGGAGGTGATGGGCATGGTGCAACGGCTCCTCGCCGGCATCGTCGCGTTGCTCGCCCTGACCGCGCTGACCGCGGCCGGTGCGAACGCGGCGCCGGCCCAGACGGCAACGGCCCAGGCTGCAAGGGCCCAGACTGGGACGGCCCGCGCCGGCGTCGTCGTGGACGAGGGCAACGGCACGGTGAGGCGCGTCGGGATCACGTTCAGCGGATCGATCACGGGCATCGACGCGCTGCGTTCGGCCGGGTTCGCACCGACGGTGCGGAGCTTCGGCGGCATCGGCGGCGCGGTGTGCGCACTCGACATCGGCGGGACGCACTTCGGCTGCCCGGACGACGCCACATGCCTCACGTGCGCGGACCCCGACTACTGGTCGTACTCCCGGGCCACTAGGGGCACCACGTCGTTCACCACCTGGCGTGCCGGCGCGGGCGCGACGCAGGTACACGACGGTGACATCGAGGGCTGGCGCTGGGGCACGGGCAGCACACCCACCTACGTGCCGCTCGCCCGATTCTTCCCCGCGCCGCCGCCACTGTCCACGACGACGGTGCCCGCACCGCCCACGAGCGCGCCGCGCACCACCACGCCCGGCCGTTCGCCGACCACCGCGCCGCTCGTGCACGGAGAGGGATCGCGGCCGGGAGGCACCGGGACGAGCCGGCCGCCGGCACCGTCGTCGACGGCGCTCTCCTCGAACGCGCATTCCAAGAAGTCCGGCGCGACGACGTCCACAGCGTCGCCATCGAGCGCAGCCGGGCGCGGCGCGACCACGATCGCGACGAGCGCGCCACCACCTTCTTCGGGGGCACGCGCCGGACCGGGCGTGAGCACGGGCCGCCTCGCGGCCGCCCCTCCCACCGTGCACTCGGCGTCCGGCACATCGCCGACCGTCTGGATCATGTTCGGCATGATCGTGGCGGCATTCGCCGTCGCGATCGCCGCCGCGCACCGTCGCCGCGCGCGCGTCGCGGGCGATTGACCGAAAGGAACACCATGCAACGTCGACTCCGCAAGACCGCGGCGATCGGGGCGCTCGGAGGGCTCGTCCTGGGGCTCGGCGCGTTCCGCTTCTCGGGCTGGCACGACACGGCGTCAAAGCGCGCCTCGGCGCGCGCCACCACCTGGTTGCGCACCAAGCAGCAGGCGAACGGCGGCTTCGAGCTTGCCGGCTTCGCCGGCTTCGAGACGCCCGACGCGATCGAGGCCATCGCCGAGAACGCGCAGCGCCAAGCGGCCTGGAGCACCAAGCAGGCGCTGGCGGCGGTGAACGCAACCGTCTCCCACGGCCATTCGCCCCTGCATTACATCGACGATCTGGTCGACGGCGGCGTCAGCGCCGGGCAGGCCGCGAAGGTGATCGTGCTCGTGGTGAAGCCCCTGGGCCTGAATCCGTCGCACTTCGACCCCGACCATGACGGGGGCCGGGTGAACCTGCGCGGTCTCGTCGTGCACGGCCGGAAGTCGAACGGCACGTACGGCACGTTCAACGACACGCTCTACGCGACGCTTGCCCTGCGCAGCATGAGCGCGCCGATCTCGGCAGCGACGGTCAACGTGATGCGCCGCGCGCAGCAGGCGCAGGGCGGCTGGGATTACACCGGCAGCTCCCACTCGACCGACGCGGACGTCGACACCACGTCGACCGCGATCGAGGCGCTCGTGGCCGCCGGCGTGCGACCGACCGACGCAACCGAGCACAAGGGCCTCGTGTTCCTCGCCGGGCAGTTCCACGACTGGGCCGGTGCATGGCAGTCGTTCGGCGCGAACGACCCGAACTCGACCGCGAGCGCGGTGCTCGCGATCACGGCCGCCGGCTACGACCCGGGCAACCGGTGCTGGCGCGACAAGGCGGCGCCGGCCAAGCGCGCCCGTCCCTTCCACTCGCCGCTCGCGTGGCTGCGATCGCAGCAGCTGTCGAACGGTCGCGTGCGGAGTCCCGGCGACCAGTACGGGGTGAGCACGTTCGCCACGTCGCAGACGATCGAGGCCTGGCACCGCCAGTTCCTCCCCGTGGCGACCGCGGCCCGGCAGCCCTGCTAAGCATCAATCCCATGCCGCTGCTGGATGGACGCGTCGCGATCGTGTCGGGTGTGGGTCCGGGCCTGGGCCAGGCGAATGCCAAGGCCCTCGCCCGGGAAGGCGCCACCGTGGTGCTCGCGGCCCGGTCCGCCGACTATCTCGCGGAAACCGCCGACGAGATCGTGGCCTCGGGCGGCAACGCGCTCGCAGTGCCCACGAACATCACCGACCGCGACCAGTGCGACGCGCTCGCGCAGCGGTGCATCGACGATTTCGGCCGCCTCGACGTGGTCGTGAACAACGCGTTCCGTGCGAGCCAGTTCCGCAGCTTCGAGGCCGCCGACCTCGCGAAGTGGCGCAAGATCCACGACGTGAACGTATGGGGCACGCTCGAGCTCACGCAGGCGTGCGTGCCGGCACTCAAGCAGACCGCGGCTGCGCACGGCGACGCGTCGATCGTGTTCATCCTGTCGATGAGCCAGCGCAAGATCCGGGCCGACGAGATCGACTACTCGTCGTCGAAGGGCGCATTGCGCACCGCGATGCAGGGCCTCGCGTACCAGCTCGGTCCCGCGCACATTCGCGTGAACGCCGTTGCTCCGGGGTGGATCGGCGGGCCGTCGGTGGAGATGTACCTCGGCTGGATGGCCCAGGAACGAGGCGTCGATGTGAGTGTCGTCGTGGCCGAGCGCGAGGCCGAGATCCCGCTGCGCGAGATCCCGCCCCAGGACGACATCGCCAACGCGGTGGTGTTCTTCGCATCGCCGTGGAGCCGCGTGATCACAGGCCAGACGCTCGACGTGAACGGCGGTGAGTACTTTGGCTGAACGGGTGCGCGGTGTGGTGGCGCGTGCGAAGGGCGCGCCCGTGACGATCGAGACGATTGTGGTGCCCGATCCCCTACCCGGCGAGGCGGTCGTGGCGGTGCAGGCGTGCGGTGTGTGCCACACCGACCTCCACTACCGCGAGGGCGGGATCACCGACGACTTCCCGTTCCTCTTGGGCCACGAGGCCGCGGGTGTCGTCGAACGCGTCGGTGACGGGGTCCGGGGCGTCGCCGAGGGCGACTTCGTGGTGTTGAACTGGCGGGCTGTGTGCGGTGTGTGCCGGGCCTGCGCGTGGGGCAAGCCGTGGTACTGCTTCGCCACGCACAATGCGAGCCAGCGCATGACGCTCGACGACGGAACCGAGCTTGCACCGGCGCTCGGCCTCGGCGCGTTCGCCGAGAAGACGCTCGTGGCCGCGGGCCAGTGCACGAAGGTGCCGCAGGCCGATCCCGCGGCCGCGGGACTGCTCGGCTGCGGCGTGATGGCCGGCTTCGGCGCGGCCACCTACACGGGCGGCATCGGACGCGGCGACAGCATCGCTGTTTTCGGTTGCGGTGGCGTCGGCAACGCCGCGATCGCGGCCGCCCGCCTCGCGGGCGCGACGACGATCATCGGGGTCGACCTCGACCGCCGCAAGCTCGAGTGGGCGAAGGACTTCGGCGCCACCCACACCGTCGATGCCACGAACGAGCACGCGGTCGAGCGCATCCGGGCGCTCACCGACGGCAACGGCGCCGATATCTGCGTGGAGGCGGTCGGCAACCCCGCCGTGCTCGAGCAAGCATTCTTCGCCCGCGACCTCGCGGGCACGGTGGTGCAGGTCGGCGTGCCCACTCCCGACATGCAGTTCCCCGCGATCCCGATGATCGAGTTCTTCGGCCGCGGCGGCGCGCTCAAGCCGAGCTGGTACGGCGACTGCCTGCCGAGCCGCGACTTCCCGTTGCTCGTCGAGCTGTTCCAGCAAGGCCGATTCCCGCTCGACAAGTTCGTGTCCGAGCGGATCCCGCTCGACGGCGTGGAGGACGCGTTCGCCAAGATGAAACGGGGCGAGGTCCTCCGCAGCGTCGTGGTGCTGTGAACGGCCCCTCCTAGGATCGAGTCGTGCCTGCGACCGTTCGCGACTGGGCCGACGTCGATTACTACGCGCTGCTCGGCGTGGCGCCCGACGCCAGCGACGAGCAGATCGCGCGGGCGTTCCGCGCCATCGCGAAGCAGCTCCACCCCGACCGCATCGGCTCGCGCACCACCGAGGAGCAGCACCGCTTCAAGCAGATCATCGCGGCCTACGAGGTGCTGTCGAACCCGCGCCTGCGGCGCGACTACGACAATGTGCACGACGACGAGCCGAGCCGCGTGCGGGCCCGGCCCGAGCCGATGGGTCGTGTGCCGCGCCCGCCGAGCACACCGCTCATCCGCTGGACCCCATTCAAGGCCCGCGCCGCGATGACGCTCGGCGTCCTGTGCCTCCTCGGCGGCGTCGCCATGTCGGTGTTCATGATCGGCCTGCACCAGCGTGAGGTCAATGCGAACACCGGCAGGGTGAAGGTGACCGCGATCGTGGAGGAGGGCACGGGCGGTCAACCGGTCATCACGTTCAACACCGCCGAGCACCACACGGTGGTCACGCCGCCGCCGCACCGGATCAACCCCGGCGTGCTCACGCCCGGCGAGACGCTCACCGTCCGCTACCTGCGCACCGATCCGAGCAACGTGATCTCCGACGAGTCCCACTTCGCGCGTGACTTCACGCTGTGGTTCGTCGCCGCGAAGCTCCTGTTCGGAGCGCCGTTCATCTTCGTGGTCGGCCGGCGCCGCGCCCGCGCCCTCCGGGCGAGCGCCACGAAGGCGTGATCCGCGCGATACCGATCGACGATCCCGGCGACCCGCGGATCGTCGACTACGTCGCACTGCGCGACCCTCACCGGCGCGTCAACGTCGAACGCACCGGGCAGCTCTTCGTGGGTGAAGGCGTCAACGTGGTCCGCCGGATGATCGCGATCGGCGCCGACCTGCGGTCGGTCCTGCTCACGCCGCCGCTCCTCGACCAGCTCGCCACTGATCTCGCGACCGTGACCGCGCCCGTGTACCTCGCATCGCGCGACGTGCTGCGCACGACGGTCGGCTTCGACCTGCACCGGGGAGTCGTGGCGGCCGCGAACCGGCCCGCCGATCCCGGCGTCGACACGATCCTCGGCGCGCCGGCGACCCGTACCGTGCTCGCGCTCGAGCGGGTGAACGACCACGAGAACCTCGGCAGCATCTTCCGCAGTGCCGCCGCGCTCGGCGCGGGCGGCGTGCTGCTCTGCCCGCAGTGCAGCGACCCGCTCTACCGGCGGTGCGTGCGCGTGTCGATGGGGCACGTGCTCACGGTCCCGTGGGCGGTCACCCCACCCTGGCCGGGCGCGCTCGCCGCCGTGCGCGCCGCGGGCTTCACGATGCTCGCGCTCGCGCCGGACGGCGAGACGCCCCTGCGCGCGCGGCCGCGGCGCGCCGGAGAGCGCATCGCGCTGCTGCTCGGCGCCGAGGGACCGGGCCTGAGCCAGGCCTCGCTCGCCGCTGCCGACGAGCGGGTGCGCATCCCGATGGCCCCCGGCGCCGACTCGCTGAACGTGGCGGTCGCGGCCGCGATCGCCGCCTACGCGCTCACCTGAGCCCGGCTCCGTGGTCACGTTCGGCCGCGGCGATGCACGCGGCGCGCAGCTCGGCGATCTCGGCGTCGGTGAGCGTGCGGTCGGGTGCACGGAACCGCAACGTGAACGCGAGGCTCACGCGATCCGGGCCGAGCTCGTCGGAGCGGTACACGTCGAACACGCGGACCGACTCGAGCAGCTCGCCGCCCGCGGCTCGCAGCGTGTCCGCGACGTCGGCGGCGACGACGTCGGTGGACACCACGAACGCGAGATCGATGTTCGCCGGCGGGAACGTGGACACCGGCCGGAAGATCGCGGCGCTGCGTGCCGCGGCGCGCAGCGAATCGAGATCGAGCTCGAAGCCGACGACGGTACCGCCGATGCCGAGCGGGCGCAGCACGTGCGGGTCGTACTCCCCCACCACCCCGGCCGGCGCGCCGTCGACCACGACACGCGCCCCGCGCGCCGGATGCAGCCCCGGGAGCGTCGGGTCGGGCACGATGCGCACGGAACACAGACCGAGCGAGCCCGCGATCGCGTGCACCGCGTCGACGGCGTCGGCGACCTCCACGGGCCGGGCATCGGGCCGGGGCGGCACGCGCAGCTGCCCGGCGCGCAGGCCCGCCACCGTCGTGCGCTCGGTGGGCAGGAGCGTGCCTGGTTGCGGTGCGAGGAACACCGCACCCATCTCGAACAGCGCGAGATCGGGGTTGCCGCGGGCGGTGTTGCGGGCGACGGCCGCGAGCAGGCCGGGCCGCAGGCTCACGCGCAGCACCGACTCCTCGGCGCGCAGCGGGTTGGCGACGCGTACCGCGCGCTCGGGTGGTGTGCCGACCGCGACGACGTCGGCCGGTGCCACGAGCGGCATCGTGACCGCCTCGGCGTAGCCCGCGCCGACGAGCACGTCGGCGACGAGCCGCCGCTCGCGCTGGCGGGGCGTGAGCCGCCCGACGCTTCCCGGCGGCGCCGACGCGACGGTGCGCGCGATCTTGTCGAGCCCGTGGCGGCGGGCCACCTCCTCCACGAGGTCGATCTCGCGCTCGAGGTCGGGCCGCCACGTGGGACAGCGCGCAACCGTGGTGTCGGGCGCAGGTCCCGGCTCCACCTCGATACCGAGTGGCGCGAGCAGTTGCCGCACAGTGGGCGTGTCGAGCTCCGTGCCGAGGATCGCGTTGACCCGTGCGGTGCGCACGGTGACGCGCGGCCGCTCGACCGGCACCGGATACACGTCGATCGCAGTGTCGGAGGGCGCGGCCGCCGCGACCTCGACCAGCAGCTCGATGGCCCGGTCGGCGCCGGTGCCGCAGCCGTTCGGGTCGACGCCGCGCTCGAAGCGCGCGCTCGCCTCCGAGCGCAGGCCGAGGCGCTTGCTCGACCGTGAGATGCCACCGGGCGAGAAGTACGCCGACTCCAGCAGGATCTCGCCGGTGCCGTCGTGAACCTCGCTGTGGCGCCCGCCCATGATCCCGGCGATCGCCTGCGGGCGCCGTTCGCCGTCGCAGATCAGCAGCTCGTTGCTCGTGAGGGCGCGCTCGACACCGTCGAGGGTGGTCATGCGTTCGCCTTCCGCGGCGAGCCGCACCACGAGCCCGCGACCCGCGAGGCGGCCGAGGTCGAACGCGTGCAGCGGGCGGCAGCGCTCGAGCATCACGTAGTTGGTGACGTCGACGACGTTGCTGATGGGACGCATCCCCGCGAGCACGAGCCGGCGCTGCAACCACTCGGGCGAGGGGCCCATCGTGATGCGCGCGGCGCGCAGCACGAGCCGCGGGCAACGCTCGGTGGCTTCCACGACCGCGGTGATGCCGTCGGCGTCGTGTGGAGCGGTGCGCGCCGGAGCCGGCGCTTCGGGCACCTCGAACGGCAGCCCGAAGTGCGCGGCGAGCTCGCGCGCCACGCCGATCACGCTCATGGCGTCGGGACGGTTCGTGGTGATCGACAGGTCGAAGATGGTGTCGTCGAGACCGAGCACGTCGCGCACGTCACGACCGAGCTCCGCCGCCGCGTCGAGCGCGAGGATGCCGTCGTGGCCGTCGCCGAGGCCGAGCTCGCGCGCCGAGCACAGCATGCCTTCGCTCACGATCCCACGGATCTTGCGCCGGCTGATCTCGAAACCGCCCGGCAGGCTCGCGCCGACGCGAGCGAAGGGCACGACCATGCCCGCCTCGATGTTCGGTGCGCCGCAGACCACGCGGAGCTGACCCTCGCCGTAGTCGACGTCGGCCAGCCGAACCTTGTCGGCGTCGGGATGCGGCAACACCTCGAGGATCCGTGCCGCCACCACCCCACGGATCTCGGCGCCGGGTTCCTCGATCGCCTCGACCTCCAGGCCGAGCTGGTTCAGCGCGTCGGCGATCGCGGCCGCGCCGGCGACCGAGCCGTCGAGCGGTGTGAAGTCACGGATCCAGGAGAGCGGTGCGCGCATGCGATCTGCTCAGGGTCAGAATTGCGAGAGGAAGCGGATGTCGTTGTCCCACAGCAACGTGTGCAACGTGTCGATCTCGTTGCGGAGCAGCGGGATGCGGTCGATGCCGAAGCCGAACGCGAAGCCGCTCCACACCTCGGGGTCGATGCCTACGGCCTCGAACACGTTGGGGTCGACCATGCCGCAGCCGCCGAGCTCGATCCACCCGGTGTGCGAGCAGGTGCGGCAGCCGGCCTTGTTGCAGAACGGGCACGACGTGGCGAGCTCCGCCGACGGCTCGGTGAACGGGAAGAAGCTCGGCAGAAAGCGCGCCTCGACGTCGCCGAACAGCGCGTGGAAGAACACGTCGATCGTGCCCATGAGGTCGCCCATCGTGATGCCCTTGTCGACCACGAGCGCCTCGATCTGGTGGAACACCGGCGAGTGGCGCGCGTCGGGCGTCTCGCGGCGGTACGTGCGGCCGGGCATCACCGCGTAGATGGGCGGCGCCTGCGTCTCCATCAGGCGGATCTGGCACGGGCTCGTGTGGGTGCGCAGCATCACCTGCTCGGGCTGGCCGAGGTCGACGTAGAGCGTGTCCTGCATCGCCCGCGCCGGATGGTCGGGCGGGAAGTTCAGCGCCTCGAAGTTGTGCCAGTCGTCCTCCACCTCGGGGCCGTAATACACCTCGTAGCCGAGGCCGCAGAAAATGTCCTCGAGCTCGCGCCAGGCCTGCGTGAGCGGGTGCAGGTGCCCGCGCTCGTACGAAGACCCGAGCGCGGTGAGGTCGACGCGGTCGCGTGCCGCGGCGGCGCGTTCGCCCTCGGCGAGGTCGGACCGCCGCACCTCGATCGCGGCACGCACCCGCCGCTCGGCCGCGGTGAGCGCCTGGCCGACGCGCGACCGGTCGGCGGGGTCGACGTCCTTGATCGCCTTCTTGATCTCGGCGAGCGTGCCCCTCACGAACGCGCGGTCGACGTCGGCGAGCGCGGCGAGCTCGGCGGCCGCAGAGGCCGCGGTCTCGCCGCCGGCGGCGGCCTGGTTCGCGCGCGCGACGAGCTCGTCGGCCGTAGCGGCTCCGGTGCCGGTCACGACGCCACCCCGGCGCGGCGCGCCACCTCGAACAGCAGCACCGTCGCGGCGGCGGCGACGTTCAACGACTCCGCCGCGCCCGCCATGGGGATCGAGACCCGCTCGTCGACGTCGAGCCCTTCGATGCCACGGGTCTCGTGACCGAGCACGAGCGCCAACCGAGGGCCGAAGGCACAATCCCACGGAGCGACACCACCGTGGGCGACGGCACCGACGCGCCGCACACCGCGCGTTGCGAGGTCGCTCAGCACGGTCACGATGTCGTCCTCCAGCACGGTGATCCCGAACACGGCCCCGGCCGACGTGTGGACCGACTTCGGATTGTAAACATCGGCCGAACCGCGCCCCACGACGATTCCCGCCGCGCCGGCCGCCTCGGCCGAACGTACGAGGGCACCGAGGTTGCCGGGATCGCCGATCTCGGTGCACACGAGCCAGCACGCGCCCCTCGCGAGCGTGTCGCGACCGGGTACCGGCGGCCGGCGCGCGAGCGCGATCACACCGGCATTCGTGCGCACCTCGCCGGCCCGCGCGAGCGCCCCCGGCACAACCTCACGGACCGTGACACCGCGCTCGCGGGCGTGGCCCGCGACGCGGGCCGCGGCGCCCCGCGCGGTGCCGTCGACGTAGACCGCCTCGATCGTCGCGCCGCGGGCGAGCACGCCGTCGACGGCGCGTGGACCGTCGATCACCACGAGCGCCGCGGCATCGCGCGCCGAACGGTCGCGTGCGAGCACACGCAGGCGGGTCAGCTCACGGTGGCGAGCCCCGAGCGCCGGCCCGGTCAAGCTGCGGTCAGCGCTCCGCGGGCCAATCCGACGAGCTGCTCGAACACCTGCGGGTCGCGCACTGCAAGGTCGGCGAGCATCTTGCGGTCGACGTCGACCTCGGCCGCGCGGCAGGCCCGCGATGAACCGCGAGTAGCTGAGGTCGTGCTCGCGGCACGCCGCGTTGATCCGCACGATCCAGAGCTTGCGCATGTCGCCCTTGCGCGCCCGGCGGTCGCGGAAGGCATACTTGCCCGAGTGCATCACCTGCTCGTTCGCCGCCCGCAGGTGACGGCTACGCGACCCGTTGTAACCCTTCGCGGCAGCCAGGATCTTGCGGCGGCCCTTCTTGCTGTTGACGGAACGCTTGACGCGTGCCATGGAAATCGGTCTCCTTCGAAGCCGCGACCTTGCGCGGCGGGGATGGCGCGATTGCGACGGAGTGCGGACCGGGCTAGTTGCCGAGCAGCTTGTGGACGTGCCGCCGGTGCTTGCCCTCGACGGTGCGTTCGCCGTCGAGCCGGCGCGTGCGCTTCGTGGGCTTGTGCTCCATCAAATGGTGGCGGTTCACCTGGCGGCGCCGGATCAGACCGGTGCCGGTGATCTTGAAGCGCTTGGCGGCGCTGCGGTTCGTCTTCATCTTGGCCATGGACGGCGCTCTCCGTCGTCGGTTGTGCGGGGTGTGTGGGGTGTGGTGCGTCAGCCGGTCGCGGCTGCGGGCGGTGCCGTTTGGGGTGCTGCCGCTTGGGGTGCTGCCGCTTGGGGTGCTGCCGCCGGCGCCTTCGGGCGCCGGACGTTGGGCTTGCGGATGGCGTTGAGGACCATCGTCATGTTGCGGCCGTCCTGGCGGGGGTGGGACTCGATGACCGCGAACTCCTTCACCTGATCCGCGACCCGCTCGAGGATGCGGCGGCCGAGCTCGGGGTGGGCCATCTCCCGACCGTGGAACATGATCGTGAGCTTGACCTTCGACCCCTCCTGGAGGAAGCGCTCGACGTGCTTCATCTTGGTGGTGTAGTCGTGCTCGTCGATCTTGGGCCGGAACTTCATCTCCTTGATGATGACGTTCGAGGTCTTCTTGCGGCTCTCCTTGCGCTTCTGGTCCTGCTCGTAGCGGTACTTGCCGAAGTCCATGATCCGGGCGACCGGTGGTTCGGCGTTGGCGGCGACCTCGACGAGATCGAGGCCGGCCTCACGGGCTATCGACAGCGCCTTCGGCGTGTCGACCACGCCGAGCTGTTCACCGGCACTGCCGATCAGACGGACCGAACGGGCACGAATCCGTTCGTTGATCCGGGCATCCTCTGCAGCGATTGCGGCATCACTCCCTTGGTGTCTGGCCGCCGGCGCGACACGACGGCGGGCTCGTCGGCAAAGCCCACCGTCGTCGAGGTGCACCGCGCGACTGTCGCGTCGCTCGGTGCTTCGCCCGGGCAGACCCGGCGCGGTGGTTACCGGCCGGGTGGGGACGTCGACACCTGAGTGGGACGCGACCCGCTTTCCCTGTTGATTGTCAGTGCAGGCAGGCTACCAGGGAGACGGCCGTCACTAGGCTTGCGGCGATGAGCAGCCTGTGGACGCCCGGCGGTGAGCACCGCCCGCCCGAGGAGCAGCCGGCCGAGGCCGGCTTCGAAGCGCCCGGCGCCGCCACCGCGCCCGCCGTGCCGGTGACGCCCGAGGAGCTCGAGGCGATCCGCGAGGTGCAGGCCCAGATCCGGGCGACGCCCGCGATCGACGTCGTAGCGAACCACGCCGTGCAGCTGTTCGAGCTCGCGCTGGTGTACCTCGGTGTGGCCGCGCCACCCGACGAGCAGGGCCGGATGCCGGCGCCCGACCTCGCCCAGGCCGGCGTGGCCATCGACGCCATGGCCGCCCTCGTCGACGGCTTCGGGCCCCGCCTCGGCGAGCACGAGCCCACGCTGCACGAAGCGCTCAGCCAGATCCAGATGCTCTATGTGCAGGTGGCCGACGCCGCACCCGGCGTCTAGCAAGGGCGGATGGCGCCCGCTTCCCAGCGCCCGAGCGGGCCCGGAACGAGGTCGAACTCGACTGCGGTGCCCACCGCGATCGTGCGCGTGCCGTCGGCGATCTGCACGCAATGGAAGCCGTAGTCGGCCCCGCCAGCGCGCACCACCCCGCGCCCCACGTGCCCGTCGAACGCGGTGACCACGCCTTCCACGGCGGCGTCAGGCCACGATCTTGCTGATCGGCAGCTCGAGGATGCCGGTGGCGCCCGCGTCCTTCAGCGCCGGGATCAGCGTGTTGATGTCGGTCTTGGCCACCACCGTCTCGATCGCGTAACCGTCCTCGCCGTAGAGCTTGCTGACGGTGGGCGACTTCAACGCCGGCAGCAACGCGATGGCGCGCTGCAGGTTCGCCCCGTCGATGTTCAGCTTCACGAGCACCCGGCCGCGCGCCTCGAGCGCGCCGGTGAGCAGCACCTGGAGCTGCTCCATGGCCCGGCGCTTGTCGGGATCGTCGTACGCGGCCCGGTTCGCGATCAGCTCCGTGTACGACACGACGATCGTGTCGAGCACCTTCAGCCCCGCGGCCCGCAGCGCCCGGCCCGTCTCGGTGAGCTCCACGATCGCGTCGGCGATCTCGGGGATCTTCGCCTCGGTGGCGCCGTACGAGAGCGTGACGTCGGCGTCGATGCCCCGCTCCGCGAAGAACCGCTTCGTCAACCGCACGTACTCGGTGTGCACGCGCACACCGTTCGGCATGTCGGTGGCCGACGCCCAGGGGGAGTCGGCGGCGACGGCCACCACGATGCGCGTCGGCTGGGCCGACACCTTCGAGTAGCGCAGCTGCGTGAGGCTGACGACGTCGGATTCGGTCTCCTCGATCCAGTCGCGCGCGGTGATGCCGAGGTCGAACATCCCCTGCTCCACGTAGGCGGCGATCTCCTGCGGGCGCAGGATGCGCACCTCGCGCACCCGCGGGTCGTCGATCGACGCCTTGTAGTCGACGTCGGACGCGCGGCTCACGCCGAGATCAGCGTCGTCGAACAGCTGCAACGTGGCGCGTTCCAGCGAGCCTTTGGGCAGGACGAGGCGCAGCACGGCGGGCGACGCTACTGCGGCCCGGGCGCGCGGCCCGTGACGATTCGGTAGCCGAGGTCGACCTCGTCGAGGGCCCGCAGGTGCCCGAACCGCTCGTCCCACGTGCCCGAGTCGAGCTCGGCCCGCAGGCGCTCGGCGCCGCGCGGAACGTAACCGCGTCGAGCTGCACGAACGACGACATGCCCTGCACAAGGTCGACGTCGAGATACGCCTCGGGCCGGCGCCAGTACGCGGCGCCGAAATGGTCGGTGCAGTCGCCCGGTACCGGGACCACGTCCACCGATTCGACGTCGAGCCGCGCCCGGAAGAACGCCTCGCCGGGCGGATCGGACTCGCTCGGCAGGTGCCGGACCTCGGGCCAGTAGTCGTACATCCACAAGCGCTCGGCCATCGACGGCTCGAAGAACAGCACGACGATGCGGCGCGCCACGCGCGCCATCTCCTGCACGCCCCGCTCGCGGTCCGACCAGTGGTGCACGGTGAGCACCGCGAGCGCGACATCGAACGCATCGTCGCCGAACGGCAGTGCCTCGGCACGCCCGCGGACCGCCGGCGCGGCGCCCGCCGTCCGCTGCGCCAGCATCGTCGGCGACGGCTCGACCGCGACCACCACCCGATCATCCGGCTCGTAGTTGCCGGTGCCGGCGCCCACGTTCACGACGGTGCGCGCGTCGCCGAGCGCCCCATGCAGCTGCGCCTCGATGCGCCGGTCGGCGACCCGCCGGGCCGCGTATCCGACACCGATCCGCGCGTAGTCGGTCATCGGTACATCAGAGCTGCTGCAACAGGCGCGCCGTCTCGATCGCGGTCTGCGCGGCCTCTTCGCCCTTGTGGCCCTCGCTGCCGCCGACGCGCGCGAGGGCCTGCTCGCGCGTGTCGACCGTCAGCACGCCGAAGATCACCGGCACGCCCGTGGTGACCGCGGCCTGGATGAGTCCCTGCGTGGCGCCGCCGGCCACGTACTCGAAGTGGGCCGTGTCGCCCCTGATGACCGCGCCGAGGCAGATCACCGCGTCGACCCGGCCGCTGTCGGCGAGGCGCTTGGCCACCACCGGCAGCTCGAACGCGCCCGGAACCCACCACACGCTGACGTCGTCGTCGGCCGCGCCGGCCGCCGTGAGCGCGCGCAGCGCACCGTCGAGCAGCGGCTCGGTGACGTCACGGTTGAAACGGGCGACGGCAATCGCGACCCGCAGGCCCTTGGCGTCGAGGTCGCCCTCGTACGCGGCGTACTCACCCATCGCCACCGCCGAGCTCGTGGTCCTCGACGTCGTCGATGTGCAGCAGGTGACCGAGCTTCTGCTGCTTCGTGCGCAGGTACGCGATGTTCTCCACGTTCGGCTTCGGCAGCAGCGGCACCCGTTCGACGATCTCGAGCCCGTAGCCCTCGAGGCCCCCGTACTTGCTCATGTTGTTCGTCATGAGCCGCATCGTGGTGACACCGAGATCGACCAGGATCTGCGCGCCGATGCCGTACTCGCGCGAGTCGACCGGGAACCCGAGGTCGAGGTTCGCCTGCACGGTGTCGCGCCCCTGTTCCTGCAGCGCGTACGCGCGCAGCTTGTGCCCGAGGCCGATCCCGCGACCTTCGTGGCCGCGCAGGTACACCACGACGCCCTGACCTTCGGCCGCCACCCGCGCCATGGCGAGATTCAGCTGCGGGCCGCAGTCGCAACGCAGCGAGTTGAACACGTCGCCGGTGAGGCATTCGCTGTGCACGCGCACGAGCACGTTGTCCTTGCCGGCGACGTCGCCCATCACGAATGCGACGTGCTCGGTGTCGTCGATCAGCGACTCGAAGACGTGCGCGGTGAAGTCACCGAAGTCGGTGGGGATCCGCGCGTCGGCCACGCGCCGCACGAGCTTCTCGCTGCGCCGCCGGTGCCGCACGAGGTCGGCGATGGAGATCAGCACGAGCTTGTGCTCCGCGGCGAACGCCTCGAGCTGCGGTAACCGCGCCATCGTGCCGTCGTCGTTGACCACCTCGGCGAGCACGCCGGCCGGGTAGAGGCCGGCAAGTCGCGCGAGGTCGACCGATGCCTCGGTGTGGCCGGCGCGCTTCAGCACGCCGCCGTCGCGGTAGCGCAACGGGAAGATGTGCCCGGGGCGAGCGAAGTCGCCGGCGCGCGCCATCGGGTCGAGCAGCGCGTGCACGGTGCTGCAGCGGTCGGCCGCGCTGATGCCGGTGGTGGTGCCGTGCCGGTAGTCGACCGACACAGTGAACGCGGTGCGCTGCACCTCGGTGTTCTCGTTGTTGACGACCATCAGCGGGATGTTGAGATCGTCGAGCCGGCTGCCTTCCATCGGCATGCAGATGACGCCGCTCGTGTAGCGGATCATGAACGCCATCTTCTCGGGCGTCATGTTCTCGGCGGCGATGATCAGATCGCCCTCGTTCTCGCGGTCCTCGTCGTCGACGGCGATCACGATCTCGCCGCGGGCGATTGCGGCGATGGCATCCTCGATCGGTGCGAAGGGCATCATTGATCTCCCTGTGAAACCAAACGTTCCACGTACTTGGCGACGACGTCGTTCTCGAGGTTCATGACGGTGCCCGGCTCGGCCCGGCCGAGCGTCGTCGCCGCCTGTGTGTGCGGGATGAGCGCGACCGAGAAGTGCGTGGGCGCCACCTCGGTGACGGTGAGGCTCACACCGTCAACCGTGATCGAACCCTTCGCGACCACGTACCGCAACACCTCGGGTGCGGCGGTGACCGACAGCAGCACCGAGCCGTCGGCGAGCGGCTCGACACCGCGCACCACACCCGTGCCGTCCACGTGACCTTGCACGAGATGACCGCCGAGGCGGTCACCGAGGCGCATCGGCCGTTCGAGGTTCACCGGGTCGCCGGGTGCGAGGCCGCCGAGGTTCGTGCGCGTGATGGTCTCGACGACCGCGTCGGCCCCCCACCAGCCCGCCGCCGTGTCGAAGGCCACGACCGTGAGGCACACACCGTTGACGGCGATCGACGCACCGAGCTCCACGTCGTCGAGCACCGTGCGCGCTCCGATCTCGATGCGCGCGCCACCCTCGTTCGGCACGATCGACCGCACCGTCCCGAGCTCCTCGACGATCCCGGTGAACACGGTCAGACCTGACCTTCCGCGCCGGCGTGCGTGACCGGCACGTAGTCGAGGCGGACGTCGTCGCCGAAGCGTTGCACCGCGTCGAGCCTCCAGCGCGGCGCACCCTCGATCGTGGCGGGGCCGTCGTGGGCAAGCGCGGGGATGCCGTGCACACCGAGCATCGTGTTGCCCATGTAGACCACGAGCCGGTCGACGAGGTGCGACTGGACCAGGGCCCCGTGCAGCTCCGGACCGCCTTCCACGAGCGCGGCGAGCACGCCGCGCCGGCCGAGCAGCTCGAGCACCGCGCCGAGGTCGACGCCCCGGCCCGTGGACGCGCTGGCGGTCTCGACGATGGACACGTCGGCGCCCGCCTTCGCCCAGAGGTCGATCCGCTGTTGGTCGGCCTGGTCCGTGGTGACCACGAGCGTCGGCGCGAGTCTCACGTCGAACAGGGGGCCGTCGGCGTCGACGCGCCCGTGCGCGTCGAGCACCACACGCAGCGGCGGTGGACCGAGCGGCGCATCGTCGCCCTCGGGGAGCGCGCGCACCGTGAGCTGCGGGCGGTCGGCCACCGCGGTGCCGGCCCCGACGATCACGGCCTGCGCGTCGGCGCGCAGCGTGTGCACGTCGGCGCGCGCGTCGGGCCCGGTGATCCAGCGCGACGACCCGTCCGCCGCGGCAACGAGACCGTCGATCGAGTTCGCGGTCTTCACCACGCAGCTCGCCCGGCCGGTGCGCCGGTGCACGAGGTACGGCGCGAGCTGGCGCCCCACCGCGGCGGCGCCGACACCGCACACCACGTCGATGCCCGCAGCGCGCAGCCGGGCGATGCCCTTGCCCGACACGCGGGGATCGGGGTCCTCGATACCGACGACGGCCCGCGCCACCCCCGCGTCGAGGAGCGCATCGACGCACGGTGGGGTGCTGCCCTCGTGGTCGCAGGGCTCGAGCGTCGTGTAGACGGTGGCACCACGGGCTCCGGCACCGGCCGGCAACGCCGCCAGCGCCACCCGCTCGGCGTGCGCCGCGCCCGGGCCGCCGGCCGTGGCCCCCACCGCGAGCAGCTGACCGTCACGCACGATGGTGCAGCCCACCCACGGGTTCGGCGCGGTGATGCGGCGGGACCGGGCGGCCGCCTCGATCGCCAGCGCCATGGCCTCGTCGTCTCTCACCGGCCCAGATTACCAGGCAGGGCGCAAAAATTGAAACAGGTTCTATTTCAGTGCGGGCGGCCGCCGGCAAGCAGATCGAGGGCGTGCGCCACCGCCGGCTCGATGGCGCGCAGCGCATCGAGCGCGCCGCCGCGGCTGCCCGGAGCGTTCACGATCAGCGCCGCGCCGCGCGTGCCGGCCATGCCGCGCGACAGCAGGCCGAAGGCCCGGCCGTCGCGGTTCGACAGCTCACGGACCGCCTCGGCGAGGCCCGGCGCCTCCCGCTCGATCGCGGCCCGCGTGCCTTCGGGCGTGAGATCGCGCGGGCCGAAACCGGTGCCGCCGGTGGTGATGATCAGGCCGGCGAAGCCGGCGCTCATCGCGACGAGCGCGTCGCGCACCGATTCCACGCCGTCGGCGACCACACGGTGGTCGTCGACGGTGAAGCCGGCCGCGGTGAGGCCGTCGACGAGCGCCCGTCCCGACCCGTCGTCACGCGTGCCCGCGACAACGCCGTCCGACACCGTGAGGACCTTGGCGTGCAGCGGTGTGTTGCGACTCACACGCGCGCGACCGCGCCGGCCGCGGCCCGGATCGCCGCAGCCGCGGCGCGCGGGTCGTCGGCGTGGAAGATGGCGGTACCCGCGACGAGGATGTCGACGCCGGCCTCCGCGGCACGCGGGGCGGTGTCGACGTTGATGCCGCCGTCGATCTCGATCTCGACGCGCAGGCCGCGCGCGTCGATCGCGGCGCGCGCGGCGCGGACCTTGTCGAGCACGTCGGGGATGAACGCCTGCCCGCCGAAGCCGGTGTGCACGCTCATCACGAGGAGCGTGTCGAGGCGCTCGAGCCACGGCTCCACCGCCTCGAACGGCGTGTCCGGCTCGAGCGTCAGCCCGACCTTGCAGCCGAGGTCGCGGACAGCGCCCGAGCAACGCGGCCGTGTCGCCCACCTCCACGTGCACGGTGATGCCGTCGGCGCCGGCGTCCGCGAACGCGTCGAGCAGGTCGCCCGGGTTGGCGATCATCAGGTGGCAGTCGAGGAAGAGCGACGTGGCGGCGCGCAGCGACTTCACGACCGGTGGACCGATCGAGAGGTTCGGTACGTAGTGCCCGTCCATGCAGTCGACGTGCAGCCGGTCGGCCTGGTCGCCCACACGCGCGATGTGGTCGGCGAGGTGCGCGAAGTCGGCGGCGAGGATCGACGGCGCGATCTGCATCAGCCGCACAGTACCCACCACGCGCGCTACCACGCCGTGCGCTCGAGGACCAGCACGAACATCCCGTCGGTGCCGGCGTCGTGGGGCAGCACGACCGCGCCGCGGCCGTGCGGCCGCCACGGCGCACCGAGCGCGGGCACCGCCTCGAAGGCGGGCAGCTCTCGTGCGGCCCATTCGTCGACGGCGAGCGTCTCAGCCCGCGTGAGGGTGCACACCGAGTACACGAGCCGGCCGCCGGGCCGCACCGCGCGCCGCCCCGGCGAGCAGCCCGATCTGCAGCGCGGCGAGCTGCGAGACCTGCTCGGGCTGCACCCGCCAGCGCGCCTCCGGGCGGCGGCGCAGCACACCGAGGCCGCTGCACGGCGCGTCGAGCAACACCCGGTCGAACGAGCTGTCGCGAAACGGCAGCGCGCTGCCCGACGCCACGAGCGCCTGGATCGCCATGAGCTGCAGGCGTCCCGCGGCCTCGCGCACGAGCCGCAGGCGGCCGGCATGGATGTCGGCCGCCACCACCACGCCGTCGTCGCCCATGCGCTCGGCCACGGCCGCGCTCTTGCCACCCGGCGCCGAGGCCACGTCGAGCACCCGCTCGCCGGGCTGCGGGTCGAGCGCGAGCACCACGGCCTGGCTCGCCTGGTCCTGCGGCGTCACCCGCCCCTCGCGCACACTCCGCAACCGCTCGAGATCGCCCGTGCCGACCACGACGATCGCGTCGGGCAGGAGCGCGCCCGGCGACACGCTCGCGCCGCGCACCTCGAGCTCGCGCAGCGCCGTGGCGCGATCGCCACGCAACGGGTTGACGCGCAGCGTGACCGCGCCGGGCTCGTTCATCGCCTCCAGCGCGGCGCGCGCGTCGGCCTCGCCGAAGCCGGCGACGAGCTCGTCGACGATCCAGTCGGGGTACGAGAGCCGCGAGCCGAGACCGCTCGGCTCGGGCCACGGGCGGCCGTGCCGGTCGAGCGCGCGCAACACACCGTTCACGTAGCCGCGCGCCCGCTCGGGCGCGGCGCCCACGGTCTCGGACACGGCGGCGTGCGCGGCCACCCCCTCCACGAGCTGATACGCACCGAGCCGCAGCGCGGCGCGCACCGAGGGCTCGAGCTCGAGGAGCGGCCGCTTCGAGTGCGGCGCCAGCACGTCGTCGAGATAGCGCCGGCGGCGCAGCGTGCCGTACACCGCGCCCGTCACCCACGCGCGGTCGCGCTCGGAAAGGTGCGTGCGGCCGAGGCGCGCGGGCACGTCGAGGTTCGCGAAACCGCCCTGCTCGGCGCGCACGAGGGCCGCGATCGCAACCGCCCGCGGCGACTCGCGCCGGCGCGGGGGCGTCGCCCAGGAATGCGCTTGTCAGGCATCGACGTGCACCACACCGTGGCGGCCCGCGAGCCACGCCGCCGCGGACATGGGGCGCTTGCCCTCGGGCTGCACCTCGTCGATCGCCAGGCCGCCCTCGCCGCACCACAGCACGCCGCCGGGCGTGATCGCGCCCGGCGCGCCCGCCTTGCCATGACCCTCGCCCGCGAACGGGCGCGCGCGCAGCACCTTCAACCGCCGCCCGCCGACCGTGCACCACGCGCCGGGCGCGGGGTTGCCGGCACGCACGACCCGTGCGAGCTCGCCGGCCGAACGCTGCCGCGGATCGAGCCGGAAGTCGTCGGGTCCGAGCTTCGCCGCGTACGTGGGCTCGCCCACCTGCGGCGCCGGGACGGCACCGGGCACGCGGTCGATCTCGCGCACGAGCAGCTCCGTGCCGAGCGCCACCAGTCGCGCGCGCAGCTCGCCGGCCGTCTCCTCCTCACCGATCGGCGTGCGGAGCTCGGCGAACACCCCGCCGGTGTCGAGCGTCTCCTCCACCGCCATCAGCGCCACGCCGGTCTCACGATCGCCGGCGAGGATCGCCCGCTCGACCGGCGCGGCGCCGCGCCAGCGCGGCAGCAACGAGAAGTGCACGTTCACGAACCCGTGCTCGGCGGCCTGCAGCAGCGCAACCGGGAGCAGCTGGCCGAAGGCGACGACAACGCCGAGCTCGACGCGCAGTGCGGCGACGTCGTTGACCACCTCGCCGGCGCGCCGGGGCGTGCGGACGTCGAGCCCGAGGTCGTGCGCGCAACGCTTCACGGGCGTCGGCTCGAGCGCGCTCCCGCGCCCCCGGCGGCGGTCGGGCTGGGTGACCACGAGCGCGACGTCGTGCCCGGCGCCGCGCAGCGCCCGCAGCGGCGGCACCGCGGCCGCGGGCGATCCGAAGTAGGCAATCCGCAAGAGAACGGCGCGGGGCTAGAGCGGGTGGCTCGGTGAGGCGGTGCGAGGCCCGCGCTCACGCCACTCCTTCAGCGCGGCCTTGCGCACGTCGCGCTCCATGCGATCGAACATCAAGACACCGTCGAGGTGATCGACCTCGTGCAGGAAGCAGCGCCCGAGCAACTCGTCGCCCTCCACGACGACCTCGTTGCCGTCGAGGTCGGTGGCCTGCACGGTGACGAGCTTCGGGCGCACGATCTCGGCGGCGAGGCCAGGCATCGACAGGCAGCCCTCCTCGTAGGTCCACTCGCCGTCGGTGGCGACGATCCGGGGGTTCACGAGCACGTGCGGCCCGTCATCGTCGCCGATGTCGTACACGAAGAACCGCTGACCCACTCCCACCTGCGGCGCGGCCAGCCCCACGCCGCGCGCGTCGTACATCGTGTCGAGCATGGAGTCGACGAGCGACACGAAGCGCCCGTCGATGTCGGCCACGTCGGCCGCCGGGTGCTTGAGCACCGGGTCGCCGAAGAGGCGGATCGGATACGACGTCACCCCTCAATGGTACCGGCGAGGTGACACGGTCAGATCCGGGGCGGGTCGGCGACGACGCGTACGCCGCCCTGCGCCCGGGCCGCCGCCAGCGCCGGCGCGAGCGCGCGGGCGAGCACCTCGGCGTCCGCCGCCCGCACGAGCAGGCGCTGCTCGGTCATGTCCACCGCGACCAGGTCTCCGGCGACGAGCGCGTCGTCGGCCGCGGCCAGGGCGCCGGTGCTCCCCCGCACTTCGGCGAGCGCGCCGAACGGCGGCAGGCCGAACCGCGCGCGGCGCTCGAGCTCCAGCTCGGTGACGAGCATCGGCGCGCCGCGCACGGCCGCGCGCACCACCACGTGGTCGGGTTCGTGCGTCTGCAACAGCACGCGGCTGTCGGTACGGTCCGAGCCCGCGAGGAGGTGCGCGGCGCGCACCACGAGCCACAGTGCCTGCTCGGCCGCGCGGTAACGGGGCGCGACGAGCTCGGCGTCGAAGTCGACGAACGCGACGAGGCCGGGGCGGCGCCGGCGTACCTCGTCGCGGTGCAGCACCGCCTCGGTGCCGACGATCACCTGCGCCGGAGGCACCGTCGAGACCGCGGCGTCGACCACGGTCGGCTCGACGCCCGGTACGCGCGCCGCGAGCGTGGTCGCCAGGCGCTGCACCCCACCGCGCCGTTCCACGAGCCGCGTACCCCCGCAGTGCACGCAGAACCGCGGCTTGTCGGCGCCGCGCCCGATCGCGCCGGCCGCGCCGGCGTCGTCGAGCAGCAGGCGGCCGTGCGCGTCCCAGCGGGTGAGCTGGTGGCACGAGGCGCAGCGCAGGAGCCGCACACCGCCGCGCCGGTTCAGCACGAGCACCGACGGCCGCCCCGCACTGGTCGCCGACTGCACCGCGGCGACGAGCAGATCGGAGAGCAGGCCCGCGCCCGGCGGGTCGTCGCGCCGGTCGGCCACCTCCACCCGCGGCCAGCCCGCGGCTTCGAGATCGGCCGGCAGCGACGCGATCCGCACGGCGCGGTGCGCGCCGACCGCCGTGGGCGCCGGCGTGACCACGACCATCGACGGCGCCCGCTCGCAGAGCACGTCGCGCGCGTGCCACGTGGGCGAGCGCTCCTCCTGCAGGGCCTCGTCGGCTTCGTCGAGCAGCACGGCCCGCTCGAGATCGGGCACGGGTGCGAACACCGCGCTGCGGCCGCCGACCACCACGCACGCGCCCCCAGCGGCCACCCGCCAGGCGTCGGTGCGCGCCCGCGGCGGGCACGTCGGAGTGGAGCAACACGGAACGGGTGCCCCGCGCCGCGAGCCACCGGTGGAACGCCGCGGCGCGTGCCCCGTCGGCCGTCACGACGATGGTGGAACCCCGCGGCGCGAGCAGCCGGGCGACCAGCCGCCTGCGGTCGAGCAGCGGCGGCCAGCGGACCACGCACATGCCGAGCCCTTCGCTCGTGGCGAGCTCGTCGGCGGCGCGGTCGAGATCGGTGGCCGGCGCGGCGAGCGCGGGCACACCCGGGTCACCGCCGGCGCGCCCCACGATGGCGCCGGGCACGACGTTGTTCGGCGGCGAGGCGCTCCGCAGCACTGCGGTGACCGGCCCCGCGCAGCGGTGCGCGACCGACCGGCAGAGCGCGACGACGGCGGGCGGCGGGCCGGCCGACGACACCCGGAGCAAGGGCTGGAGACGATCCGCGGCGACGGCCGGCGTCACGTCGTCGTCGACGACCCACCCGCGCACGCGCCGCCCGTGCAGCCGCACGCGCACGATCGCGCCGACCCGGACCTCGCCCGCGAGCGCGTCGGGGACGAGATAGTCGAACGGCCGCTCGACCGCGGTGATGTCGGGGAGCACCCGGCATGCCGGCACTCCGATGGTGGGCAGGCTCAGGCGAGGGCCTCGGCCGCCTTGCGCAGATCCGACGCGTACGGCTCGACGTTCTCCCACGTGAAGCCGCCCGTGTCGTCGGTGCGGCCGAAGTGTCCGTACGCGGCGGTCCGGCGGAAGATCGGGCGGCGCAGGTCGAGCCGCTCGATGATCGCGGCCGGGCGCATGTCGAAGTGCTCGCGCACGAGCATCTCCACCTTCTCCGGTGCGATCTCGCTCGTGCCGAAGGTGTCGACGAAGATCGACATCGGCCGGGCCACACCGATCGCGTACGCCACCTGCGCCTCGCACTGGGTGGCGATGCCGGCGGCGACGACCGCCTTCGCCATCTGGCGCACCGCGTAGGCCGCCGAGCGGTCGACCTTGGTGGGGTCCTTGCCGCTGAACGCGCCGCCGCCGTGGCGCGCCATGCCGCCATAGGTGTCGACGATGATCTTGCGGCCGGTCAGGCCGCAGTCGGCGTGCGGCCCGCCGAGCACGAACGCGCCGGTGGGGTTCACGTAGATCATGAAGTCGTCGTCGGCGAACTGGGGCGGCAGGCACGGGCGGATCACGTGCTCGATCAGCGCGGGCCGGATGTCGCCCTCGATGCTCGCCGTGGGGTGGTGCTGGGTGCTGATGAGCACGGTGTCGAGGCGCTTCGGCACGCCGTTCTCGTACTCGATCGTCACCTGCGTCTTGGCGTCGGGCCGCAGGAAGTCGACCGTGCCGGCCCGCCGCACCTCGGCGAGCTTGGCCGCCATCTTGTGCGCGAGCCAGATCGGCAGCGGCATGAGGTCGTCGGTCTCCGCGCAGGCGTAGCCGAACATCATCCCCTGGTCGCCTGCGCCCACCTCGTCGTAGGGGTCGCCGGTGCCGGCCTTCTGCTCGGCGGCCTTGTCGACTCCCATCGCGATGTCGGGCGACTGCTCGTCGAGGCTCACGATCACACCGCAGGTGCGCCCGTCGATGCCGTAGGCGGCGTCGGTGTAACCGATCTCGCAGATCGTGTCGCGCGCGATGCGGGCCACGTCGGGGCGCGAGACCGTGGAGATCTCGCCCGCCACGACGCAGAGGCCGGTCGTGACCATGGTCTCGCAGGCCACACGGCCCGTCGGGTCGTCGGCGAGCACGGCGTCGAGCACCGAGTCGCTGATCTGGTCGGCCATCTTGTCGGGGTGACCCTCGGTGACCGACTCCGAGGTGAAGAGATGTGTGCTCACCGTGCTCCCGTGCCTGTGCGAGTGGGTCCTGTGCGAGTGGGTCCTGTGCGAGTGGATATCGCGCGGGCACGCCCTCCGCCCCGCCGCGAGACGCTGGAGGATACCGGTGGGGCTGGTGAGCACGCCATTGGGCGCTCAGCCGGCGAGCTGCTGTTCGACGAGGTCGAGGAGCAGCCCGGCGACGGCCTCCTTCGACTGGAGCGGCACGTCGTGGCGCCCGCCGCCGGCGCTGAGGATCACCACCCGGTTCGTGTCGACCTCGAACCCGGCGTCGCCGGCCGAGACGTCGTTCGCCACGATG
This sequence comes from uncultured Actinomycetes bacterium, assembly GCA_963716525.1. Lineage (GTDB taxonomy): Bacteria > Actinomycetota > Acidimicrobiia > IMCC26256 > PALSA-610 > JBBREP01. The sequence continues at coordinate 3,230,957 of OY970315.1, read as the reverse complement.
AGGTCGAGCCGCTTGCGGGCGAGCTTGGCGGCCGCGTTGCCCACGAGATCCTCGGTCTCGGCCGCGAAGCCCACGAGCACCTGCCCGGCCGGTTTGGCCGCGCCCAGATCGACCAAGAAGTCGTGCGTGGGCTCGAGCTCGATCGCCGCCGGGCGGTCGTGCTTCTTCGTCTTGCCCGGGCGCGGGGCGCAGGGGCGGAAATCGGCCACCGCGGCCGCCATCACCACGACGTCGGCGCCCGCGGCGCGCGGCATCACGGCCGCCTGCATCTCCGCGGCAGTCTCGACGCGCACGACCTCGGCGACGCCGACGGGAACGTGCCGGTGGACCGTGGTCACGAGCGTGACGTGGGCACCGCGCGCCGAGGCGACGGCGGCGATGGCATAGCCCTGCTTGCCCGACGACCGGTTCGTGATGACGCGCACCGCGTCGATGGGCTCACGCGTGCCGCCCGCGGTCACGAGCACGCGCCGGCCCGCGAGCGCGCCGCCGGCCGGCTTCGGCGCGAGCACAGCCAGCACCGTGTCGAGGATCACCGGCGTGGCGGCGAGCCGGCCCATGCCGACATCGCCGCTCGCGAGGTCGCCGGCCTCGGGATCGACCACGTGCACACCGCGCGCCCGCAACACCGCGAGGTTCTCCTGCACCGACGGCTGCTCCCACATCTCGGTGTGCATCGCCGGGCACACGATCACCGGGGCGCGGGTGGCGAGCAGCGTGGCCGTCAGCAGGTCGTCGGCGATGCCCGCGCGGTACTTCGCGAGCACGTTGGCCGTCGCCGGTGCGATGACGATCGCGTCGGCCCGCTGGCCGAGATGGGTGTGGGGGCTCGGCTCGGGGCTGGCGAACAGCTCGACGCGCGCCGGTTCGGAGCCGAGCGCGTCGAACGTGGCCTTGCCCACGAACTCCAGCGCACCGGGCGTGAGCACCGGCGACACGAAGCAGCCGGCGTCGATGAGCCGCCGGCACAACTCGACGGCCTTGTACGCCGCGATGCCGCCGGAGACGCCGAGAACGATCCGGGCCACGGCGCCTCCTCGGTGGATCAGGGACGATCAGGCCGGCGCCGGTGCGCCTTCGTCGCCGGCTTCGGCGGTCACCTCGTCGCCGGCGCCTTCGGACTCGGCCTCTTCGTCGGGCTCGATGCGCTCGTACTGGATCTTGTTCGCCTCGATCTCTTCGAGCGCGATCGACAGCGGCTTGCGGGACACCGAGGTGACCTGCGGCGGCACGATGCGGCCGAGACCCTCACCGAGTTGGTTGTAGTAGTCGTTGATCTCCCGGGCCCGCATGGCCGACAGCGTCACGAGCGTGAACTTCGAGTCGACCTTGTCGAGCAGGTCCTCGAGCTTGGGTTGCATCAGCGACGCGCGGCGTTCAGGCATCCGGTGTTCCAGTCCACGAAAAAGGGGCCACGAAAGGGTTGCGGGGAGAGAGAGCCGGCCGCTGCAGGTTGTCAGCGGCGGCGGTGACCCTCGATGATAGACGACACCAGGTCGGCCACTTCGCTCACGTCGTCGTTGACCACGATGCGTAACCCCCGGCGCCGGGCTTCGGCCTCCTCCGCGGCGGCGGCGGCGAGCCGGGTGCGGATCTCGTCCGCGCTGTCGGTGCCCCGCGCCCGCAGGCGCTGCTCCTGGATCTGCGGGCTCGGTGCGACGACGAACAGCACCTCGGCATCGGGGAAGTGCTCCAGCACCCGCTCGACACCCTGGATGTCCATCTCGAGGAGCGCGTCGCGACCCTCGGCGAGCGCAGTGACGAGCGGCTGGCGGGGCGTGCCCTTCAGGACGCCGTAGACGTCGGCCCACTCGAGGAAGCCGCCGGCGTCGCGCAGCTGCTCGAACTCTTCGCGCGACTTGAACCAGTAGTGCTCGCCGTCGCGCTCGCCGGCGCGCGGCGGTCGCGTCGCCCACGACACCGACCACCACAGATCGGCATGCCGAGCGCGGACGGCGTCGACCACGCTGCCCTTGCCCGCACCCCCGGTGCCCGAGATGACGACCAGCGCCCCGTTGTGCCGTCCCACCGGAGTCGGGCGCGGCGGGTTCAGTCGGGGAAGCGCTCGAGGAGCGCCTTGCGCTGGTTCGTGCCGAGCCCGCGCACGCGGCGGCTCTCTTTGATCTCGAGCTCTTCCATGATCCTGCGGGCTCGCACCTTGCCCACCCCCGGAAGCGACTCGAGCACGTTCACGACCTTCAGCTTGGCGAGCATCTCGCCGGCCTCGTCGGACTTGTCGCTCGCGGCGAACAGCTCGTGCAGGTTCAGCGAGCCGATCTTCAGCTTCTCCTTCGCCTCGGCGCGCACACGGCGCGAGACCGCGGCCTTCTCGAGCGCGGCGGCGCGGGATTCGGGGGTTTGTGGCGGCGGAGTCGGCATGGACACTCCTAGCGGGCTCGTGCGGTGGGTGCGGCGCTTCCGCGCTCGCTGGGGCGGCGTCGGCACCGTGCTCTCGTGGGTTCCGCCTCGTCCGAGCGACTGGTCGGGCGACTCGTCGGGGCGACGGCGAACGAGGATAGCGACTCGGTCCCCGAATGCAACGAGTGGCGCGTTTGCAGCGAACCGCGAGGTGGGCTATTGGGGCGCCGTTGACACCTTGCCGGTCAGCGCGGCTTCCACCTCGTCGTACACCCGCTGCGCGGCGGCGCTCGGGTCGGGCGCGTTGTGCACGGTGCGCACCACGACGACCACGTCGCTACCCATCCGGATCGCCTCGCCCGGTGTGGCGACGCGCGAACTGGTCGTCGGCGCTCGCACCGGCGAGGCGGATCCCAGGCACCATCGTCACGAACGCCGGCGCGGCGCGCTTCACCGTCGCCGCCTCGTGCGCGCTGCACACCACGCCGCCGAGGCCCGCATCCACGGTCGCCCGCAGGCGCGCGCCGAACGCGCTCGTGTCCGCGTCGCTTGTGAGCACCGTCACGCCGAGCAGCGTCGGCGGCGCGACACCGGCCGCGCGCGCGCCTTCGGCCGCACCGCCGACCGCGGCCCGCATCATGTCGACACCGCCGGACGCGTGCACGTTGAGGTACGCGATCCCGTAGCGAGCAAGCACGAGCGCGCCGCGTTCCACGGTGTGCGGGATGTCGTGCAGCTTCAGATCGAGGAACACCGAGTAGCCCATGTCGCGCAGCTCGCCGAGCACCCGCGGTCCTGCGGCGCCGTAGAGCTCGTAACCCACCTTGGCCACGCCGAACCACTGCCGCAGCGCCTTCGCGTGGCCGAGCGCGTGTTCGTGGTCGTCGAAGTCGAGCCCGATACACAGGTGCGCGGCTACGTCGACCATGCGAGGCCTCCTGTGAGCGAGCGAACCTCGTGCACGCCGCGTCGCGCACACCACCGCTCGAGCTCGTGCGCGATCCGGGCCGGCGCGCGGGGATTGGCGAACGTCGCGGTGCCCACGCCGACCGCGTGCGCGCCCGCGAGCAGCATGGCGACGGCATCGGTGCCGCTGCGCACACCGCCGGTGCCGACGATCGGCACGGCCGGCAACGCCTGGGCGACGACCCACACGGTGCGGAGCGCGATCGCGTGGAGCGGCGCTCCCGACAGACCGCCCGCACCGGCACCGAGCCGCGGCGCGCGTTGTTCCACGTCGACGACCAGTCCCGGCATCGTGTTCACGAGCGTGAGCCCGCACGCGCCGGCATCGACCGCGGCACGCGCGATCGCCACCGGATCGGCCACCTGCGCGGTGAGCTTCGCGAACACGGGCAGCGCGCCCCGGGACGCCTCGACGACCTCGGCCGTGAGCTGCGCTGAGTGCGCGAACATGCTCGGTCCCCCGGCCGGGCCATGCCCGCCGACGTTCGGGCAGCTGAGGTTCAACTCGATCGCCGCGACCCTGCCTGCGAGCGTGTGCGCGGCGCGTGCCGCGGCGGCGTAGTCGTCGACCGTACGGCCCCAGATCGACACGATGATGGTGGCGCCGGTGCGCTCGAGCGGGGGCAGGTCGTGCTCGATCCAGGCGTCGATGCCCGGCCCGGCCAGCCCGACGCTGTTGAGCATGCCGTCGCCGGGCGCGGCGCATGTGCGCAGCGGCGCGTTGCCGGGATGCGCGAAACACGCGAGCGACTTGACCGTGACCGCGCCGAGCGCGGGGCGGGCACACGTGCGCCACCTCGTCGCCGACGCCGAACGTGCCCGACGCCGCCACGATCGGGTTACGCAGCGCGAGCGGTCCCAGCTCAACCGTCGTGTCGACGTCGAGCACGCCTTTCGTGCGGACCACTACACCTCGAACCTGAGCTGCGCGTCCTTGTGGTACTCCTGCAGCGAGCGCACCGTAGGGGCGCGCTCGGCCAGCTCGGCGATCCCCTGCGCGGCCGCCATCGCGGCCGCGACGGTGGTGACGCACGCCACGCCGTTCGCGAGCGCGCTGCGCCGGATGTGCATGCCGTCGGCGCGCGGCCCACGCCCGCGCGGCGTGTTCACCACGAGCTGCACCTGGCCGCTGCCGATCAGCTCGACGGCGTCGACACCGGCCTCTTCGTCAGCACCCCCCGAGGGGCTGGCTCCGCCGACCTTGGCGACGATCGTGTCGACCCCGATGCCGTGCTCGCGCAGGAAGGCCGCGGTGCCGCTGGTGGCGGTGATCGCGAAGCCGAGGTCGCCGAAGCGCTGCGCGGCGCGCAGGCCTGCGGGCTTGTCGCGGTCGGCGAGCGAGAAGAACACCGCGCCGCGCTTGGGGAGCTGGTTGCCCGCGCCGGCCTGGCTCTTGGCGAAGGCCAACCCGAAGCTGCGGTCGATGCCCATCACTTCGCCAGTGGATCGCATCTCCGGGCCGAGAATCGTGTCGACGCCCGGGAAGCGCGCGAACGGCAACACCGCCTCTTTCACCGCGATGTGCCCGCCGCCCGCGGGCGGGTGCACGAGCCCTTCCTCGCGCAGCTGCGCGAGGGTGGCGCCGAGCATCAGGCGCGCCGCGACCTTCGCCAGCGGCACGCCGGTGGCCTTGCTCACGAACGGGATCGTGCGGCTGGCCCGCGGGTTGGCCTCGAGCACGAAGACCTGGTCGTCCTTCACCGCGAACTGCACGTTGATCGGGCCCCGCACCTCGAGCGCGTCAGCCAGCTGGCGCGTGTGGAGCTCGAGCGCATGCACGACGTCGGCCGGCAGCGTCGGCGCGGGGATCGCGCACGCGGAGTCGCCGCTGTGCACACCGGCCTCCTCGATGTGCTCCATCACACCGCCGATGAGCACCTCGCCCCTGTAATCGCGCAACGCGTCCACGTCGACCTCGATCGCATCCTCGAGGAAGCGGTCGACGAGCGCGGGGCGCTCCGCGGAAAGCCCGCCCTCGCGCCCGAGCGACCCCGTGCGCGTGAGCTCACCCATCGCGCGGCGCAGCTCCGAGTCGTCGTACACGATCTCCATGGCGCGGCCGCCGAGCACGTACGACGGCCGCACGAGCACCGGGTAGCCGATCCTGCGGGCGATCGCGACCGCACCCTCCGCGTCGCTCGCGGTACCGCCGGGCGCTTGCGGGATGCCGAGCTTCTCGCACACCGCGTTGAAGCGTTCGCGGTCCTCGGCGAGGTCGATGCTGTCGGGCGACGTGCCGAGCACGGTGTAACCGCAGGCTTCGAGCCGGTGGGAGAGCTTCAACGGCGTCTGGCCGCCGAGCGCCACGATCACACCCGTGAGCTCGCCCCGCTCCTGGAGCCGGTCGCACACGTTGAGCACGTCCTCGCCGGTGAGCGGCTCGAAGAAGAGGCGGTCGCTCGTGTCGTAGTCGGTGGAGACGGTCTCGGGATTGCAGTTGACCATCACCGTCTCGTAGCCCGCCTCCGACAGCGCGAACGCGGCGTGCACGCAGCAGTAGTCGAACTCCACGCCCTGGCCGATGCGGTTCGGGCCGCTCCCGAGGATCACCACCGCGGGCCGTTCCAGCGGCTGCACCTCGTCGGTGTCCTCGTAGGTGCCGTAGTGGTACGGCGTCTCGGCGGCGAACTCCGACGCGCACGTGTCGACCGTCTTGTACGTGACCGTGACACCGGCGGCGATACGCGCGTCGCGCACCACCTGCTCGGTGACGCCCCACATGTACGCAAGCTGCGCGTCGGCGAACCCCATGCGCTTCGCGGCCCGCCAGCTCGCGTGGGTCATGCCGGTGAGGCCGCTGCCGGTGAGCTCCTCGCGCAGTTCCACGATCTGCAGGATCTGGTCGAGGAACCACGGGTCGAGTCCGGTCATCTCGTGCAGGCGGTCGACGTCGACGAAGGCCCGCAGCGCGGCTTCCACCTCGAAGATGCGCTCGGGCGTGGGCACCGCGGCGCGGCGCAGCAGCTCGTCGGGGTCGATGCCGTCGTAGACGCGCTCACCGGGATCGCAGTTCAGGCCTGCGCGACCGGTCTCGAGGGAACGGATTGCCTTCTGGAGCGACTCGGTGAACGTGCGCCCGATCGCCATCGCCTCGCCGACCGACTGCATCTGGGTGCCGAGCACGGGAGCGGCGCCGGGCAGCTTCTCGAACGCCCACCGCGGGAACTTCGTGACGACATAGTCGATCGTCGGCTCGAAGCTCGCGGGCGTGACCCTCGTGATGTCGTTGCGGATCTCGTCGAGCGTGTAGCCCACCGCCAGCCTGGCGGCGATCTTCGCGATCGGGAACCCGGTGGCCTTCGACGCGAGCGCCGAAGACCGCGACACGCGCGGGTTCATCTCGATCACCATCATCTCGCCGTCGCGCGGGTTCACCGCGAACTGCACGTTCGACCCTCCGGTGTCCACCCCGATACGGCGGATGCACGCGAAGGCGCCGTCGCGCATGTGCTGGTACTCGACGTCGGTGAGCGTCTGCGCGGGCGCAACGGTGATCGACTCGCCGGTGTGCACGCCCATCGGGTCGACGTTCTCGATCGAGCAGATGACCACGCAGTTGTCGGCGTGATCGCGCATCAGCTCGAGCTCGTACTCCTTCCAGCCGTACACCGAACGCTCGATGAGAATCTCGGTGATCGGGCTCGCGGCGAGGCCTCGCTGCGCGATCGTGAGCATCTCGTCGGGCGTCGTGGCGATGCCGGTGCCGCCGCCGCCGAGGATGAACGAGGGCCGCACCATGAGCGGGTAGCCCACTCCCTCGGCGACGTGCATCGCCTCCTCGACGGTGTGCGCGATGCCGGACGGCGCCACGTTGAGGCCGATCTCCTGCATCGCGGCCTTGAACAGCTGGCGGTCCTCGGCGGTGCGGATCGCATCGATGCTCGCGCCGATCAGCTCCACCCCGTGCTCCTGCACCACACCCGCTTCGTGCAGCGCGACCCGCGAGGTTCAGCGCGGTCTGGCCTCCGAGCGTCGGCAGCAGCGCCTGCGGCCGCTCCTTGGCGATCACCTGCGCGAGCGTGGGTAGGTCGAGCGGTTCGATGTAGGTGGCGTCGGCGAACTCGGGGTCCGTCATGATCGTGGCCGGGTTCGAGTTGACGAGCACGACGCGGTATCCCTCGTCGCGCAGCACGCGGCAGGCCTGGGTGCCCGAGTAGTCGAACTCGCAGGCCTGCCCGATCACGATCGGCCCACTGCCGATCAAGAGGATCGTCTCGATGTCGTCGCGCCTCGGCACCTCAGTCCGCCCTCATGAGCTCGACGAAGTCCCTGAAGAGGTAGCGCGCGTCGTGAGGGCCCGGGCCGGCCTCGGGGTGGTACTGCACCGAGAACGCGCGCAGGTCGGGCGCCCGCAAACCCTCCACGTCATCGTCGTTCAGATTGATGTGCGTGAGGTGCGTGCCCGCCGGCAACGACGCCCGGTCGACCGCGTAGTTGTGGTTCTGGCTCGTGATCTCAACGTGACCGGTAGCGAGGTTGCGCACCGGATGGTTGCCGCCGTGATGGCCGAAACGGAGCTTGAACGTGGACGCGCCGAGCGCGCGGGCCATGACCTGGTGGCCGAGGCAGATGCCGAAGATCGGCACGCGGCCGAGCAGGCTCCGCACCGTGTCGATACCGCCGGTGACCGCAGCCGGGTCGCCGGGCCCGTTCGAGAGGAACACGCCGTCGGGCTCGCGGTCGAGGATCGCGGCGGCGCTCGTGGCCGCGGGCACGACCTCCACCTGCACGCCCTCGTCGGCGAGCCGGCGGATGATCGAGGCCTTGATCCCGTAGTCGATGGCCACCACGAAGTACGGCGAGTCGGGCCGGCCCACCGTGTACGCATCGGTGGTGCTCACGCCGGTGGCAAGGTCCTTGCCGTCGGTACCGCCGTCGGCACGCGCCGCCGCGAGCAACTCCGCGGCCGGCGCGGTGCCGAACGCGCCGGGGATCGCGCCGGCCTCGCGCACGTGACGGGTGAGGCGCCGGGTGTCGATGCCGCTGATGCCAGGCACGCCATGGCGTTGCAAGAACTGTTCCAGGTCGTCCTTCGCCCGCCAGTTGCTCGAGCGGCGCGACAGCGACCGCACGACGATGCCGCGACAGCGAGGCTGCCCGCTCTCGTCGTCGTGCGGGTTGCACCCGTAGTTGCCGATGTGCGGGTAGGTGAAGGTGATGATCTGTCCCGCGTAGCTCGGGTCGGTGACGATCTCCTGGTAGCCGGAGAGCGCGGTGTTGAACACCACCTCACCCGCCGCGATCCCCGACTCGGGCACGCTGCCCACCAGCTCGCCCTCGAACTCCTCGCCGTCGGCGAGCACGAGCAGGCCGTCGCGGCGCGTCTGGCCCCTCATCGTTGCGGCTCCCCGTTGATGACCGTCGGTGTACCCGCGAGCACCGTGTGGCGCACCCGGCCGGTGAGCTTCGCACCGTCCCACGGGTCGTTCCGGCTCTTGCTCGCGCTCGACGCCGCCTCCCGCACCCACACGACCGACGGGTCGATCACGCAGAGATTCGCCGGCGCACCGGGCGCGACCGCGCACCCGTGCACACCGTCGAGACCCGCGATCGCCGCCGGCTGCCACGACATACGCGCCAGCAGGGCCTGCAGATCGAGATGCCCGGGCACGACGAGGTGGGTGATGGCTACGGCCAGCGCGGTCTCGACCCCGAGCATGCCCGGAGGCGCCTCCTCGAACGGGACCGCCTTCGACTCCGACGAGTGCGGCGCGTGGTCGGTGGCGATCGCATCGATCGTGCCGTCGACGAGCGCCGCGAACACCGCGGCCCGGTCGGCGTCGCCGCGCAGCGGCGGGTTCATCTTGAACGTGGCGTCGAACTCGCGGCACATCTCGTCGGTGAGCGTGAAGTGCTGGGGCGTGCACTCCGCGGTGACGCGCACCCCGGCCGCCTTGGCGTCGCGCACGAGCGCCGCCGCGCCTGCCGTGCTCAGGTGGAGCACGTGGTAGCGGCCGCCGGTGAGGCGCGCGAGCTCGAGGTCGCGGGCCACGATCGTGATCTCGGCCGCCGCGGGACGGCCGGCGATCCCGAGCCGGGCCGACCAGTCGCCCTCGTGCATGTGACCGCCGCGCACCAGCGTGGGGTCCTCCGCGTGCTGGGCGACGACCGCGCCACGCAGCGCGCTCGCGTACTCGAACGCACGTCGCATCACCCCGGCGTCGGCCACGCAGTCGCCGTCGTCGGTGAAGATGCGCACACCGAGGTCGTAGAGCTCACCCATGGGGGCGAGCCGCTCGCCGGCGCGGCCCTTGGTGATGCAGCCCGCGGGCCGCACGTCGACGAGACCGACCGAGCGCCCACGCGCGAGCACGGCCTGCACCACCGCGGCGTCGTCGAGCGGCGGGTCGGTGTTGGGCATGCACACCACCGCGGTGCACCCGCCGAGCGCGGCGGCGCGCGAACCGGTCTCGATGGTCTCGGATTCCTCGCGGCCCGGTTCACGCAGGTGCACCTGCAGGTCGACCAGCCCGGGCGCGATCACGGCATCCGACGCGTCGAGCACGAGCGTGTGCGCCGGCGCGTCGAGCGCAGGCCCGATCTCGGCGACGCGGCCGTCGGTGACGAGCACGTCGGCGCGCACGCCTTCACTGGGCGTCGTCGCGTCGATGATCGTGCCGCCCCGGAGCAGGAGGTCAGACAACACGACCTCCGGTGCCGAGCAGGTCGTAGAGCACGGCCATGCGCACCGCCACTCCGTTGGAGACCTGGTCGATCACGAGCGATCGCGGTGAGTCGGCGACGTCGTCGGCGATTTCGATGCCGCGGTTCATCGGGCCCGGGTGCATGACCACGGTGTCGGGCTTCAACCGGGCCGCACGCTCGCTCGTCATGCCCCAGCGCGCGGTGTACTCGCGCAACGACGGGAACAGCGCGTCGTGGATGCGCTCGTGCTGGATGCGCAGCAGGTACACCACGTCGACTTCGCCGAGCACGTCGTCGAGCTCGTGATGCGTCGCGACGCCCCAGCCCTGCACCGATTCGGGCAGCAGCGTCGGCGGACCTACGAGCGTCACCTCGCAGCCGAGGCGGGTCATCAGCTTGGCGTTGCTGCGCGCGACCCGCGAGTGGCGCACGTCGCCCACGATCGCGACGCGCGACCCGTCGAGCGAGCCGCCGAAGCGGCGGTACAGCGTGAAGGCATCGAGCAGCGCCTGCGTCGGGTGTTCGTGGCACCCGTCGCCGGCATTGATCACAGCGGCGTTCGACCACTGCGCCACTTGATGCGGTGCGCCGCTCGACCGGTGGCGTACCACGATGGCGTCGATGCCCATGGCCTCGATGGTCTGCACCGTGTCGAGCAGGCTCTCGCCCTTGCTCACCGACGAGGTCGACACCGAGAACGTCATCGTGTCGGCCGAGAGGCGCTTCGCCGCGGTCTCGAACGACAGCCGCGTGCGCGTCGAGTCCTCGTAGAAGAGGCTCACCACCGTCTTCGCGCGCAGTGCCGGCACCTTCGGCATATCGCGCCGCGTCACCTCGAGGAACGACTCGCTCTGCGCGAGCAGCTGCTCGACGCTCGCGCGGTCGCCGAGGTCGTCGACCGAAAGGAGGTGCCGCATGGTGTGCTGCGTGCTCATGATGGCCCCCAGAGCTCCACTGCGTCGTCGCCGCCGTCGTGCTCGGCGAGGCGCACCTGCACGTCCTCGGCCGTGCTGGTGGGCAGGTTCTTGCCCACGTAATCGGCCCGGATCGGCAGCTCGCGGTGGCCGCGGTCGACGAGCACGGCCAGCTGGACCGCACGCGGCCGGCCGAGGTCCTTCAGCGCGTCGAGCGCGGCGCGGACGGTGCGGCCCGTGTAGAGCACGTCGTCGACGAGCACCACCACCCGGCCCGACACGTCGGGCACCTCCGTAGGTCCGAGCGGCAACACCCGGCGCAAGCCGATGTCGTCACGGAAGAACGCGATGTCGAGCGCGCCCACCGGCGGGCGCGTGCCTTCGAACGATTCGATCGCCGCGGCGATGCGCTCGGCCAGCTCGACGCCCCGCGAGTAGAGGCCGACGAGCACGATGCCGCCGGCGCCGTTGTTGCGCTCGACGATCTCGTGGGCGATGCGGGTGAGCGAGCGCCGCAGCGTGTCGGCGTCGAACACCCGGGTACGCAGCGACTGGGCACCGCCGCCGGGCCCGGGCGCGAAAACGCCGCCGGAACGTTCGGCGGCGTCTGGTTGGCGGTCTGCTCCGGCGGCAGCCTTCGGCATCGTCGTTCCTCCGTAGAGATCTCACAGGATCTCCTTCACGGCACGTTCGTGTGAGTGTAGCGCGCGCGGGTACGTACTCCACGTACCGCATCGCCTGGGAATCACGGTCGAGCTCGACGAGCAGATCGACGTGCGCGAGCGTGAGCGGCTCGAAGCCGAGCCGTTCCGTGCCGAGCGGCTCGCACGCCCGCCACTCGGACACGGTCAAGCGCTCGTGGAGTTGCCGTACACCCGGCGCGGCGCGATGAGGACCGCGGCGCGGCGCTGTTCGGCCATCACGCGGTCATAGGCGTCCCAGTCGTCGTGCGTGCCGCCCGCCGCCCGGAAGATGTCGCGCAGCAACCGCCGCAGGGCTTCGCCGTCGATGCCATCGACGACGGGGGGGTCGTCGGGGCCGACGATCTCCGCAGTCCCCTCGACCGCGGTCCACTGCCAGCCGGCGCGCACCACGATCGTGGCACGCGGATCGCGGCGCAGGTGCTGCAACTTGCGCGACCCACCGGCGGCGACGAGCCCCACGACCGGTTCGCCGCCGACCGGGTGCTGCAGCACTCCCGCGTTCACCACCGATGCCTGGATCGACCCGTCGCCCCGCAACGTGCTGAGCACGCACAGCCCATGCTCGCCGGGCACGAGGTCGGAGAAGGCAGCGAGGCGCGTCACGGCAATGACTCCGATTCCTCGACGAGCTCGTTCGCATCAGTCATAGATCTCGCGCGGCGCGTTCGCCGTGCTCGCAATGGTACGGCGACAGCGCCGTTGCGGCGGGAGGGTCGGATTCGTTGTGTCGACGCCTGTGCTCTCGATCGCGTTCGTCGTGTACACGATCTTGCGGCACTCCAGGCGGTCGGACGAAGCCGAGCGTGGGCGTCAGCTCGGTGGCGAGGTCGTGGACGGCGCTGTGTCGGGCGTGTCGTGCGGGACCAAGTGGGTCCCGGCGCCCGACAGGTCGTAGATCGTGAACAGGCTCGCGTCGACGTCGACGGGCGCCGCGGCGCGGCTGTCGACATCGAGCGACGCGAGCCAGCCCGGGCCCGGCAACGACGCTGCGGTGTCGCGGAGGTCCGCCACTTGCTGGCCGTTGACGAGGAGCTGCAACCGGGTGGTGCCGGTGCCGGCTTCGGTCGCGCACACGCCCGTGACGGTGACGGGCCGGGCACCGGGCAGTGCCGGCGACCGACCCTCGATCAGTATCGAGCTTTCCTTGCTCGCAGAAGGTCCGTCGTGACGTTCGACGAACCACACACCGCTCGACGCGACGATGAACTCGTACTGGCTCGTGTCCGAAGCCCGCGGCGCGCTGACCCGGCGGCACAGCACGCCGAACCCCGCGCCGCGCGGCGCGTGGGCCGACTGCGTCGCCGTCACCGACATGGCGAGCTCCTCGAGCGGTTCGCGGTACGGCGCGTTCGCGAAGTGATGCAGGTTGCCACGAGCGTGCGCGACATAGTGCCCCGACTGGTACTTGAACGTCGTGCCCGACGGCAGCGAGCCGTTCAGCCACCCCGAGAACGGGTCGAGGAAGGCGTCGCTGAACACCACAGGCGCCTTGTCGATGGGGAGCAACGAACGCGGGGCCGGCGTCGCGGTCGACGGCCCGCTCGAGTCGCTCGTTTCGGTGGCCACGCCCCGGTACCGCGAGCTGTGGCGCGGCCACACGGCCAGCGTCATCACCCCGAGCACGACGACGGCGAGCACCGTGGCGGCGCGCTGCCAACGGCGGCGAAGCGTGGCCGAGGGTGCGGGTGGCCGCGGAGGTAGCGGAGGCCGGGTGCGCGCGCCGGCGCTCCCCCACCAGGGAGATTCGGGCGCGCTCACCCGACCATCATCGGCGCTGCGCACGACCCGGTTGACAGGGTGTCGCATCTCATTCGATTCGGCGGCCGTGTTGGTTGCGCACCGTGTAGGTGATGCCGTCGAAGTGGTTGGTCCAGCCTTGCCGGTGCACGACATGGTGGTGGTACGGGCAGAGCAACACGAGGTTGTGCAGGGCGGTGACGCCACCGGTCTCCCACGGGATCACATGGTGGGCTTGGCAGCGGTTCGACGTGCGGTCACAGCCGGGGTAGCGACAGCCCCGGTCGCGATGGGCCAGCGCCCGGCGCATCCAACGATTGCACAGCCGTTCCTCGCGGCCCACGTCGAGGGGCTGGCCGTCGGGCCCGAGAATGATCCACGCGAGGTGGCAGTCACACAACAACCGTCGCTTCTGGCTCGTGGACAGCAACGCCGCGAGGTCGGCCGGATCAGACGGCAACGCCTTGATCGGCAGCCAGGAACGCAACTCTTCCCAGGTGATCGTCAACGTCACCCGGGGCGCCTCACCACCTTCGAGCGGCAGGTCTTCATGGTCGAGGAAGAACCGGGCGATCTCCACGATCGCATCGGCCCGCCGCCGCGCCGCAGTCCGCGGATCGTCCTCGTCGACATGCATATCGACAGCGGCCTTGATCGCCCGGTCGAGACACTCACCACCCAGCGCGTCGAGGTCGCCGTCGAGCGCCCAACGCTCGCCCACCCGCGACAGATGCACACCGTTACGGTCTTCGGGCTCGACATCATCGAGCGCGTCGCAACACTTGCGGTAGTAGCCGATCAGATTGTCGAGCTCCCGGAAGTTCTTGTTCCCCGCGAAACCGACGAGCGTGGCTTCGAGCTCCGCATAGACGGCTTCATGACCCGCCTTGACACCCCGACAAATCGACTGCGCGGCAGACGCCGAAATCTCACCCTGAGCCCACGCCTTCGCCGTGAGCACCAGACCTTCACACGCCACCGCCGCGTCGAGCGACGCCTTCGCCGGCCGCCAGCGCTGCCCAGTCCGCCACTGCACCCACGCCACCGTCGACGACGCCCCCTCCGCACAGGGAACACCCCGGCCCTCCACCGCCCGCAACAACACCCCAGCGCACGCCTCGAGCCGATCGATCTCACGCCGCACCTCGACGAACGCGTTCGCCAAGGCCACATCCGGCCACACGCTCGTGTCCGTCGACACCAGCCGATCGCCGATACCGCTCAGCAGGGCGAGCGGGGCAAGCTCGGCACCTTCTCCGACCATGCAGCTACGCTACACGAACACACGTTCTATGTCAACCCAGTTTTCGCAACTTCTCACATCGTTACCGTGCGTTGACGTGGCGGAGCATCACTTTGTCGCCGCGGCGAGCACGGCGTCGCAGCGCTCTTGCTCGCCCACCGCGAGCGAGCCGGGTGGGCCGAAGCCGCTGCGGTCGATGGCGTCGCCGACCACCGCGAGCTCGGGTTGGCCGGCCGTCTGCGCCAGCACCGCGCCGTAGGCACGCGGCGTCTCTCCTGCCTGCCGCGGGCGCCCGTGCCGGCGACCGATCCGCTCGAGGCGCTGGAGCGCGGCGGTAGCCCATGACGCGCGCGCGCGGCGCGGACACGTGCGCGGCGGCGCGCCAGCCGCGGCCACACGACCGTCACCGCGACCGCGAGGAAGCCGAGTGCAGCGAGCAGACCGAGCACACCGGCGGCGTGCCCGCGCAGCCACTCCGTGAGCGTGCGCGACGGCGCGGGATCGCCGGCGAGCGGTACGTGCGAAGTGGGGTCGAACCCCTGCCAGCCGACGCCGGGGAAGTACACCTCGGTCCAGGCGTGCGCGTCGCGCTCCCGCACCGTGTACCGACCCGTGATCGGATCGGCCGAGCCGGTCGCGAAGCCGGTGGCCACCCGCGCCGGCACGCCCGCGATCCTCAGCATGACCGTCAGCGCGCTCGAGATCTGCTCGCACCAGCCGCGCTTCGACTGGAACACGAACCAGTCGACGGTGTCGGGTGTGCCGTCCGGTGGGAGCGGCGCATCGAGCGAATACTTCGTGTGGGCGCCGAGCCAATCGATGATCGCCTGCACCTTCGCGTACACGTTGGGCGCGTGCGCGGTGATCGAACCGGTGAGCCGGCGCAGGCGCGCGCTCGCCGTGGGTGCGGTGAGGTCGAGCTCCTCGACGTTGCGCGGAACTGGCCCGGCCGGTGCCGCGGCGAGGCGTGCCGCGGTCGCATTCGGGACGCGGCTCTCGACGGTGTACGAGGTGCCGGTGCCGAGGGGATCGTCGCGCGGCGAGAGCAGCGTGCCGTCGGCGAGCTGGTTGACGGGCCGGTCGGCACGCACGCGGATCGGGCTCGGCGCCGCGAACAGCTCCTCGGCGTACTCCGCGTGCATCGTGAAGGTCTGGCGGTTCGCGATCCCGTGATCGGGTGCGGGGTCCTCGGGCGACGGGATCACGGCTTGCCACCCGTCGCCCTCGGGCAAGAGACCGGATTCCCGTGTGGAGCCGCGCGTCCAGTCGCGCCCGTCCCAGGTGTCGTAGGTGGTGGCGCGCCAGAAGCTCGGCCGGTCGGCTTCCACGGTCATGACGATCTGGTCGGAGAGGCGCGGCCGCCTATGCGTATCCATATGGTCGGAGAACGACAGGAGCGCGTGCGACGCCGGATCGCCGAGCCCGTTCCCCGCGGCACCGCGGCGCACATCCTGGTGCATGGCCGCGGCGACGAGCGGTGAGAGGAACATCGCGAGCACGGCCACGAGTGCGAGCACCGCGCCCAGCATGGTGGCGGTGCCGCGCCACAGCGGCCGGGGCGCGCCGAGCTCAGTCTCCTCGGCGGCGCCGGCGCGCTCGGTGAGCACGATCGTGGTGATCGCCGCCGCGAGGAACAGCACCACGAGCCCGTCGTTCGCGCCCGGTGTTCCGGCATGGCGTAGCAGCACGAAGCCGCCCGACGCGAGCACGGCGAACACTGCCGTGTTCGTCGGGATCGAAGGGAGCCCGCCCACGGTGAGCCCTGCAACGGCCGCGCCGACGGCGAAGCCGAGCCAGCGCGGCACGCCGGTGCCGGCCGTCCCGAGCGCGACGGCTGCGCCCATGGCGACGGCAAGGACGAGCGCCACGACACCCCACGGTCCGAGCAGGGTCGCCCGATGGCGACGCGTGGCCGGCACGCGGCGGCTCCGCCGGCTCACGCCCGCACCACCTCGACCGTCCAGCCGGCCGGTGGCCCGGCCGGCGCACCGGGCACGGCGGCCGCGAGCGCGCGGCCGATGTCGCGCGCCGACTGGACGTGGGTGGTGCGCGGCGCGCCGTCAAAGGTGAGCAGGCAGCACGCCGCGCCACCCGCGACCACTGCGTCGGCCAGGCTCCTGGCGCGCGACGCGGCCCGCTCGACCGCGCCGGGGTCGGCCGAACGGAGATCGACCTGGATCGCGAGGCCCATGACGGCGGGCGGGTCGAAGTCGCGCACGACAAGCTCGCCGCGGCGCGCCGTCGACGGCCAGTGGATGTACCGCGCCGTGTCGCCCGACACGAACGGCCGCACGGCGCGCACCGCGTCGACGGCCGTGTACGGCGAATGCGAGGGCACCCCTTCCAGGGCGATCGGCGCGGTCGGTACGTGTTGCGGCTCGGTGGTGATCGCCCGCGGCGCGACGTAGAGCGGGACCGGCAGCGCGACATGCAGCACGCGCCGGCGCGTGAACACACCGAGCGGCGCGCTCGTCTTGATCTCGATCCGCAGCCGGCGGTACACACCGCGGTGCGACGGCCGCTGGTATGCCGTGCCGTTCGTGTCGCGATCGGCTCGGGTCCACGGCGTCGGTGGGTCGAGCAGGCGCAGCCGCAGGTCGCGCCCGCGGCCCCTCACCTCCAGCTCGACGGGTACGCGGGCGCCAACGGTCGCGTCGCCGGGCGCACGCGCCGACACCGTCACGCCGCGCAGCGCGACGATCGGCCAGATCACGCCGACAAACATCACCGCGAAGGCTGTGGCCCCCACCAGCACCAGCGGGCTGCGGTCGTCGGCGAACCCGTCGCGCAGCGCGTACAGACCGAACGCGCCCCAGAGCACGGCCAGTGCGGTGAAGTCGCCCGGTCCGGCCGGAAGCGCGCGAGTCGGTCGTGGCGGCACCGGCAGGTCGATGTCGTGCCGGTTCACGGGCGGGGCACGGGAACGCGCGCGAGCACGTCCGCCACCAGCTGCGCACCCTCGTCGATGCTCGCGGCGCGGTCGAGCGTCAGCCGGTGCGCCAGTGCCGCAGCCGCGACCGCCTGCACGTCGTCGGGCGACAAGTGGACGCGGCCGCACGCGAGCGCGTGTGCGCGTGCGACGTGCAGCAGGCCCTTCGTCGCACGGGGCGAGGCGCCGAGCGCGACACCGGGCTGGCGCCGTGTCGCGGCACCGATGTCGAGCACGTACTCCACGAGCGCGGGGGCGACGTAGACCATGTGCACGGCGGCCATCGCCTCGAGGATGCCGTCGGGCGTCGTCACCTCGCGCAGCTCCGGCAGCAGGTCCGAGCCCCCGGTGCCGCGCAGGATCTCACGTTCCGCGTCGCGGTCGGGTACACCGAGCGTGAGCACGAGCCCGAAGCGATCGAGCTGGCTCTCGGGGAGCGGGAACGTGCCCGCGGAGCCGAAGGGGTTCTGCGTGGCGATGCAGCAGAACGGCTCGGGAAGGCGGTGGGTGGTGCCGTCGACGGTCAC
This sequence comes from uncultured Actinomycetes bacterium, assembly GCA_963716525.1. GTDB lineage: Bacteria > Actinomycetota > Acidimicrobiia > IMCC26256 > PALSA-610 > JBBREP01. Next base: position 3,212,934 of record OY970315.1, on the reverse strand, counting down.
CTGATGCTCCTCGAGCGGCTCGAGCAGCGCGGACTGCGTGCGCGGCGACGCGCGGTTGAGCTCGTCGACGAGGAGCACGTTCGCGAACACCGGGCCCGGTCGGAACTGCCACTCGTTGCTCGCCGGCATGTACACCGTGGTTCCCGTGAGGTCGGACGGCAACAGGTCGGGCGTGCACTGCACTCGCCGGAAGGTGCCGCCGCACACCGCCGCGAGGCTGCGCGCGAGCAGCGTCTTGCCCGTGCCGGGCGTGTCCTCGACGAGCAGGTGGCTACCGGAGAGCAGGGCCACGACCGCGAGCCGCACCGCGTCGTCCTTGCCGCGCACGGCCCGCCGTACCTCGGCGACCAGCGCACCGGCGAGCGCGACGGCTTCATCGTCCTCGATTGCGCTGCCCTCGGCGGCGCTGCGAGCTCCTTGCGCACGCATCTCGCTCCTCCGTCGCTCCTGCGCTGCTCCGGTCGCCGCGCCGGAACGACTCGTGAAGGACATCTTCCCCTATTCGATCCCGGACTCGTGTATCGCCCCGAGTGCGACGTCGACCAGCTCCCCGAAGAACCAGGTGAGCAGCTGATACACCTCGAGGCCGACGCGCCTGGGGTCGTCGTCGTCGACGTCGTCGGGCTCCAGGTCCTCGGTGACGCCGGCGGCGACGCCGAGCGCGAGCCGGGCGTCGTTCAGCACGCCCATCCACTCCTGGACCGCGTCGTCGCTCAGTGGGATCGTCTGCGGTGTCCGCTCCCGCGTGATCGGCTCGACCGTCTCCAGCAGCGCGGCCAGCCGGTCGAGGCGGCTGCGCAGCAGGTCGGCGTGCACAAGCGCGGCGTACTCCTGCTCGCGCGACTCCTCGGTGGGGTCGAGGTACGCCTTCGGGAACAGGCGATCGATCACCGCGCCGCTCGTCTCGTGCTCCGCGCCGAGCAACGTGCGCAGCTCGGTGGCCACCTGTACGAGCAGCGCGGCCTCGTCGGGGCGGAGCCGCACGGTGATCACACCGTCACGCCGGCGCGTGAACCACTGGTAGCGGCGGGCCAACTCAGCGATCCTGCTGGAGCGTGGCCCACAAGCCGTGCGCGTGCAGGCGCGACACGTCGCCTTCGGCCTCGGCGCGCGTGCCGTTGGACACGACGGCCCTGCCCTCGGTGTGCACCTGCATCATCAGCTTCTCGGCCTTGGCGCGCGAGTAGCCGAACAGCTTCTGCAACACGAAGGTGACGTAGCTCATGAGATTGACTGGATCGTTCCAGACGATCACGACCCACGGCATCTCGGTGTCGACGACCTCGTCGAGATCCTCGTCGATGTCGGGGCGCACGAGGTCGGGTGCGGCCGGCACGCTCATGAGTCGTTCAACGCCGGGCTCACGGGCGCGCGCACCGTCTCGGCGATCTTCGCGAGCAGACCGTTCACGAAGCGTCCCGAGTCCTTCGTGGAGTACTGCTTCGCGAGGTCGACCGCCTCGTTGATCACGACGGCACTCGCCACGTGGGGTTCGCAGAGCAGCTCGTATGTTGCGATCCGCAGCACCGCGCGGTCGATCGCAGGCATGCGGTCGACCGTCCAGTGCGTGGCATGGTGCGCGAGCAGTGCGTCGATCTCGTCGCGGTGCTGCTCGACGCCGCGGGCGAGCTGCTCGGCGTACGCGTCGGGGCGCACCGGCAATGCGCCGAGGAGCTCCTCGATGCCGATGCCGCGCGTCTCGCGCTCGTATTCGAGGCTGAGGGCCCGTTCGCGGGCTTCCCGGCGTGTGGCCGCAACCATCAGTGCCGCCTCAGGCGCGGCTGAGGTACTCGCCGGTGCGGGTGTCGACCTTGATCCGTTCGCCGTTCTCGACGAACAGCGGCACCTGCACGACGAGCCCGGTCTCGAGGCGCGCCGGCTTGCGCGCGCCGCTCACGCGGTCGCCCTGGACGCCCGGCTCGGTGTCGACGATCGTGAGCTCGACCGCGGCGGGGAGCTCGACGCCGATGATCTCGTCGCTGTACATCGGCAGCACGACGGTGTCGCCGTCGACGAGGAAGTTCGCCGCGTCGCCGAGCGTCGCGTTGGGGACACTGATCTGGTCGTAGGTCTCGTTGTCCATGAACACGACGTTGTCGCCGTCGCGGTAGAGGCACTGCATCTCGCGCTTGTCGATCTGCGCAAAACCGACCTTCTCGTCGGCTCGGAACGTGCGGTCGAGCACCGCGCCCGTGCGCGCGTTCTTCAACTTCGTGCGCACGAAGGCGCCGCCCTTGCCCGGCTTCACGTGCTGGAACTCCACCACGGTCATGAGACCCTCGGGCAGGTTGAGCGTCATGCCGTTCTTCAACTCGTTGGTCGAAATGCTCACAGGGTGTTCACCATCGGCTCACAACACGAGATCCTTGGGCGTTCGGGTAAGGGCCTCCGCGCCCTCGGCGCCGACCACGACGGTGTCCTCGATGCGGACTCCGCCCACACCGGCAAGGTAGACGCCAGGCTCGACGGTCACGACGTCGTGCGCCACAAGGCTACCAGAGGCAGTACGGGCCACTCGCGGGTCCTCGTGGATCTCGATGCCGACACCGTGGCCGGTTCCGTGCGAGAACAGCTCGCCCCATCCGGCGCGGCTGATCACGTCGCGGCAGGCGGCATCGATCGCCGCGAGCGCGGCGCCCTCGCGGACCAGCGCCCGGCCCGACTGCTGCGCGTCGAGGACGACGTCGTACAGATGGCGCGCGTCGGGACCGGGATCACCGACGCTCACCGTGCGGGTCATGTCGGAGCAATAGCCGTCGACGACACAACCGAAGTCGCACACCACGAGCTCGTTGCGACCGATCACCCGGTTCGTGGGCCGTGCGTGTGGCTTGGCACCGTTCGGACCCGACGCGATGATCGGGTCGAAGCTGTTGCCGCTCGCGCCACGCTCGCGCATCGCGAACTCGAGCGCGAGCGCGAACTCACGCTCGGTGATCCCCGATCCGAGGCGCGACACGATCGCCATGAACGCGTCGTCGGCGACCGCGCACGCGGCGCGGATGCGGTCGATCTCGCCGCGGTCCTTCACGCGCCGCTGCTCCTCCACCAGCGTGCCCGCGGGCACGATGTCGAGTGCTGGCACCGCACCGGTGAACCGGGCCGAGAACTGCCGCTGCTGGGCCCAGGTGACGCCGTGGGCCTCGAGACCGAGACGCTGCACGCCGGTGTCGGCGAGTGCGTGCGCGATCGTGTCGAGCTGCTCGGAGGCCACCGTGCGGATCTCGATCGTGGCGTCGACGCCGGCGGCGCCGAGCTGCTCGTGCGACTGCTCGCCGTAGCGGCCGTCGGTGAGGAACACCGCCGTGCGCGCGCCGACGAGCAGCATGCCGGCACTGCCGGTGAAGCCCGTGAGGTAGCGCACGTTGGGGAGCCGGGTGACGAGCAGGGCGTCGAGGTCCTCGGCGCCCAGCCGGGCGCGCAGCGCCGGCAGGCGCGTGGCGATCTGCAACGGTGCCAGCGCGTCGGCGTCGACGGGAAAGGCCGCCTCTGTGCTGGTCATTCGGCACCTCGCTGCTCGATGAGGCGGCTCGCGGCGCGGATCGCCAGGTCGTACCCTTCGGCACCGAACCCGGCGATCACGCCCGTGGCGACCGGCGACACCACCGACGTGTGGCGCCACCGTTCCCGCCGGTGGGTGTTGGACAAGTGCAGCTCCACGATCGGCCCGTCGAACGCGGCGAGCGCGTCGGCAACGCTGCGCGCGTAGTGCGTGAGCGCGCCGGGGTTGATCACGATCGCGGCGCAGCGCCCGCGCGCGCCGTGGATCGCGTCGATCAATCCGGCTTCGCCGCTCGACTGCACGTGCTCGATCTCGTGCCCGAAGTCGGCCCGCGCTTGGTGGCCGCGGTGACCAGGTCGGCGAGCGTGGTCGTGCCGTAGATCTCCGGTTCGCGGTCGCCGAGGAGGTTCAGGTTCGGCCCCGACAGGAGCAGGATCGTCGCCATCGCACCATCCTCGCGTCTACGCGAGCACGCCGACGGCTGCGAAGGCGGCGTCGAGGGCGTGCGGGGGCGGGTCGTCGACCCGTTCCAGGCCACGAGAACCCTGCAACACCAAGCGCAGGCCGCCGGCCGACTTCTTGTCGCGCCGCATCACCGCGATCAGCTCGTCACGGCGCAGACCCGCGGGTGCGGCCGTGGGAAGCCCCAGGCTCGCGACGAGCCGCTCGTCCGCGGCGGCCTCCAGCGGCGAGATCCGCTCCATCGCCGCGGCGAGCGCACCCGCGAACACGAGACCGACCGCGACCGCCTCGCCGTGCGCGAGCGCATGCTCGCCCACTGTCTCGATCGCGTGCCCGAGCGTGTGCCCGTAGTTGAGGTGCTCGCGCAGGCCCGTGCGTTCGAGCTCGTCGGCGCTCACATAGCGGGCCTTCACAGCGGCGGCGCGGGTGATCGTGGCGCGCAGCACATCGGGGTCGCGTGCGAGGAGCGCCTCGCTCCGGTGCTCGAGGATCTCCTGCAGCGCCGCGTCGCCCATGAGCGCATACTTCGCGAGCTCGCCGAGACCGCAGCGGTACTCGCGCTCGGGCAGGGTTTCGAGCAGCGCGGGGTCGGCGAACACGCCGAGCGGCTGATGGAACGCGCCCACGAGGTTCTTGCCCTGCGGCAGGTTCACCGCGGTCTTCCCGCCGATCGCGGAGTCGACCATCGCGAGGAGCGTCGTCGGCACGTGCACCACGGCGATGCCCCGGTAGTAGACCGACGCCGCGAAGCCCGCGGTGTCGCCGACCACTCCTCCGCCCACGGCCACCACCGCATCGCCGCGCAGCAATCCGAAGCCGGCCATCTTCCGGCAGAGGGCGTCGACGGACGCGAGCGTCTTGGCCGCCTCGCCGTCGTCCATCTCGATCACGCACGTGGGCACGAACGCGCGGTCGATCGCTTCGGCCACCGCGGCGGCATGCGCGGCCACCGGCGCCTGGGTGATCACCGCGCACCGCTGCGCGTCGTGCGTGACGAGCGTGTGGGCCACGATGCTCGTGGCGCCCGCGCCGACGACCACGTGGTAGCTGCGGCCGCCGAGGGCGACGCGGACGGTGTCGCGTGCGCCGTCGGTGCGCGTCTCGGCGTTGGGCGGCGGCGCGTCCGCGCGCGCCGGCGACGGGTTGCGCGGTCGCGACGGCGCGAGCGGCACCGGGGCCGGCAGCTCGTACACCGTGGGCGCCGGTTCGGCCACGGGGGGTGCGAGCACGACGGGCCGCTGGTACGGAGGCGGCGCCGGTGCCGGTGGGGGTGCGCCTCGCTCGTCGCGTCGGTGCGCGGGTGGGACAAGGCGCGCCGCCGGCTCCGAGGCGATGCGCAGCCGCCGGCGCGCCGCGGCGGGTGCGGGCGGGGCGGGGGCAGGGACTTCCGGCTCCGGTTCGGGGACGGCTTCCGGTGCGGCGTCGGCGTCGTCAACGTCGGCGTCGTCAGCGTCGGCGTCGGCGTCGGCGGGCACCGCAACTCGGCGCGCGCCCGACCCGATGAGCGCGCCGCGCCGGTGCGCCGGCCGCGCCGGCGGGTCGGGAACCGCCGCCACCGCGGGTTCGGTGTCGGGCTCCGGTTCGGGCCGCACTTCGGCCACCGGCTCAGGTTCGGGCTCAGGCTCGGGTTCGGCCACCGGCTCCGGCTCCGCTTCGGGTTCGGGCTCCGGCTCGGGTTCGGCTTCGGCCACCGGCTCCGGTTCGGGTTCGGGCTCCGGTTCCGGTTCCGGTTCGGGTTCGGGTTCGGGTTCGGGTTCGGGTTCGGGTTCCAGCTCGGGTTCCGGTTGCGCTTCGGCCGCCGGCTCGGGCCCGGGTTCGGGCGCGAACGTCGCGCCCCCGGCGCTGGCGGCGGCCGCCGCCGATTCGAGCAACGCGGCCACACGCGTCGGCGTGGCCGTCTCGGCGATGGTGTCCGCGGCGCGGGCACAGAGGCGACGCACCGAGTCCCGGTTGTAGCCGCGCAGCATCTCGGGAAAGTCCATGCCGCGCAGCTCGTCCGGGGTGATCGGCGCGGTGCCGGGCGCCGCGGCGGCATTGCCCTCGAGACGCTCGAGCGTGGCGGCCGCGCGCACGAGCGCGCGGCGCACGGCGGTGGGCTCGAAACCTACGAGCGACGCCTCGAAGCGCGCGCGCCGCAGCTCGTCGGGCGTGACCCGGCGCGCGGTGGTGCGCTCGCTCCGTCTACGCGCCACCGCGGCGCTCCTCGTAGATCGCGAGCACTGCCTCGGCCACCTCGGCGGGCGTGCGCGCCGCGGTGTCGACACGGGCATCGGCACACGCGGCGTACGCATCGGCCCGGGTGCGCGCGAGCCGGTCGAGCGTCGCGACGCGATCACCCGACGCGAGGAGCGGCCGGCCGTCGTCGCCCGCAACGCGTGCTGCGAGCACGTCGCTCGGGCCGTCGAGCCACACGACGACACACCCGCGGCCGAGCGCGGCGCGGTTCGCGGCGTCGGTGACCGCGCCGCCCCCGCAGGAGATCACGAGCGCGTCCGGTGATGCCACGACATCGGCGACCGCGGCGCGCTCCATGGCGCGAAAGGCGGCTTCGCCGTGCTCGGCGAAGATCTCGGACACTGGCATGCCCGCGGTCAGCTCGACGAGCGCGTCGGTGTCGACGACCTCGCGCCCGAGGCGCTGCGCGCACTGCGCCCCGACGGTGGTCTTGCCCGCGCCCATGAGGCCGATGAGCACGAGGTGCGGTGCGCGAGGCATGGGCACCGCCTCAGCCCCGCAACGAGTCGACGTAGGAACGGTGATTGCGCGCCAGCTCCGTGAGCGAGTCGCCGCCGAACTTGCGCAGCACCTCGCCGGCCAGCACCAGCGCGGTCATGGTTTCGCACACGACACCGGCCGCGGGCACGGCCGTCACGTCGGTGCGTTCCTTGAACGAGACGGTCTCCTCCTTCGTGACCACGTCGACCGTCGCGAGGACGGGCCGGTTGAGCGTGGCGAGCGGCTTCATCGCGACCCGCGCCGCGATCACCTCGCCCGTGCTCATGCCGCCCTCGATACCACCGGCCCGCGACGACGCGCGCACGTACCCCTGCTCGTCGTCCCAGTGGATCGCGTCGTGGGCCTGCGAGCCGCGCACGCCAGCGACGGCGAAGCCTTCGCCGATCTCGACGCCCTTCATCGCCTGGATGCTCATCAGCGCACCCGCGAGCCGCGAGTCGAGGCGGCGATCCCAGTGCACGTGCGAGCCGAGACCGGGCGGGCATCCGTACGCGAGCACCTCGACGACCCCGCCGAGACTGTCGCCCTCGCGCGCCGCGGCTTCGATCTCGGTGACCATGGCCGCCTCCACCGACTCGTCGAAGCAGCGAACCTGCGACGCGTCGATGCGTTCGAGGTCGGCCGGTTTGGGCCGGGGCGTGTCGTCGCGCACCGCGGCAGCGCCGAGCCGCACGACGTGGGAGAGCACGCTCATGTCGAGATGCGACAGCAGCCGTTTGGCGATCGCGCCCGCGGCGACGCGGGCCGCGGTCTCGCGCGCCGACGCCCGCTCGAGCACGTCACGCGCGTCGTTGAAGCCGTACTTCTGCATGCCGGCAAGATCGGCATGACCGGGCCGCGGTTGGGTGAGCGGCGTCGCCGTCTCGCCCGGCGCGGCGCTCATCTCGTCGGCCCACTTGCCGGTCTTCCACTCCGAGTTGTGGATCAGCACGGCCACCGGCGAGCCGATCGTGCGGCCGTGGCGCACACCGCCGACGAACTCGATCTCGTCGGCCTCGAACCGCATGCGGGGCCCACGGCCGTAGCCGAGGCGGCGGCGCGCGAGCTCGTCGGCGACATCGTCGAGCAGGAGGGGCAGGCCCGCGGGAAGCCCCTCCAGCGTGACGACGAGCGCGGGGCCGTGCGACTCACCCGCGGTCAGGAACCGCAACATCCCCCCAGATTACGGAGCGTTGCGTGCCGACCGGGACCGATCTGTCGCTCGGACGAGACCGATCGGACGTTCATTTCAGCGTTTGCTCGCCGACGCAGAGCTTGAAGGGCGAGTCGCCGAACAGGAACTGGCCGCAGGGGTCGTCGAGGCTGACCACGCGGTACGTGCCGTTGGCGAAGGTGTCGCCCGCGGCCACGGTGTAGACGGTCGAGCCCACCTGTACCCGGGCCTGCACGACGCCGCTGCTGTCACGGAACACGTCGATGAGGGTCACGGTCTGGCCCGGGGGCGGGTTGTTCGACGGCACCTGCGTGGTGGTCGTGGTGCCGCTCGTGCCCCCACCCGGGGTGGTCGGGGTGGTCGTGGTGGCGCCCCCCGAAGTGGTTGGGGTCGTCGACGACGTCTCCACCTGGATCACCGGCTCGAACGGGTTCTTGCTGCCGTATACCGGGAACGTGGGCGGCGACGGCGCCACGGTGGTGGTGCTCACACCGGGAACCGTGTCGAACGGGTTCGTGCGCTCGGCGACCGGGCCGGAACCCGGCGAGCTCGACGAACCGTCCCCACCGAACACGGCCCGGGCGACGAACGCCGCGACCAGCACGCCGAGCACGCAACCGAGCACGACGAGGCGGCGCCGTTCCTGCCGGGCCATCACTGCGCCGCCGCGGTCGTCGTGGTCACGCCCGGCGCGGTCGTCGGCGTCGTGGTCCGGCCCGATCCCTGCGCCGCGCTCGCGGCCGGCTGGGCCTGGGTGAACATGCGGACGTTCAGCGTGACGGTGAGCACCGGCGCGCCGCCGCTCGAGCTGGTCGCCGGCGTGGTGCCCGGTGTCGCACCGCTCGACGACGAGCCGTTGGCCCCGGTCGTGATGTTGATGCCGTCCACCACGACGAGGCGGTTCAACGTCTCCAGCCGGTTCAGGTAGTCGAGCACCTGGAAGAAGCCTCCCGAGACGATCACCTGCGTCTTGATCTGCGTCGCGCCCGGCCCCGACGACGGGAGCGCCGGGTCGACCGACACCCAGTCCACTCCGGCCTGCTGCTCGAGGTCGACGGCACTGCGGATGAAGCCCTCGAGGTCCGGGGTGGGCGGCACGAGCGCGTTGAGGTGCTGGAGGTGTGCCTGCTGCGCCGGCGCCTGCGCGCTGACCTGCTGCAGATGCCGCAGCCGAGCCTCGAGCGTGGCGCCCTTCTGCTGGGCCGCCGTCAGGCTCTGGTGCGCGTGGTCGCGGTCGCGACCGGCCGGGCCGAAGAACGCGAAGTTCCACAGCAGCAACACCACGACGAGCGCGAGCACGCCGACGAGCGCGATGCGATTCCTCACGGGGAGCCCTTCTTCGCCGAGCTCTCGGCCGCGGTCGAGCGGCTCGAGCGCGCCTTGTCGGTGAGGCCGGCCGTCGACTGGAACGTCACCACGTCACGGTCACCGAGGGTCGACTTCTGCGCCGACGGCACCCACAGGTCGGCGAACTCGGGCAGCTCGCCCACACGCTTGATCCAGTCGGCCACCGCGGTGAAGTCGAGGCCGGTCGCCTGGAACGTGACCGACCCTTCGGCCGCGCCGGAGGTCGCGCCGGCCGAGGAGCCCGGCACCGTGGTGGTGGTGCGCGACGCCGAACCGGTGCCGGTCGAATTGCCCTCGCCGGCGACCGATCCCTGGAAGCTCGTGAGCCACACGCTGTTCGGCATGGTGCGTGCGATCTCGTTGAGCACGCGTGACCACGAGACGTCGGTGGCCACCAGACCGGCCACCTGGGCGTCGAGCGCGGCGATCTGCGCCTGGGTCTTGGCGACGGGCTCGAGGTTGCTGATCGCCTGTTGCGTCTGCGCGTTCTTCTGCTCCTGCGCGCTGGCCCGCGAACGATCGTGGGAGGCGTCGTGACGCCGGCTGATGACCGGGACCGCGAGCAGCGCGATGAGCACGGCCGCGGCGAGTGCACCGATCACGGCGTTGCTCGACGCACCGAAGAAGTGGGCGCGCTCCTCCTCGGGCGCGAGGTCGAGGCGCGGCGTCGCGCCGTCGCCGGGCATGGCGAGGCCGAGCGCGGCCGGCAAGTACGGGTCGAGGCGCGGCAGCTCGTCCTCGCCGAAGCCGATGTCGCCGACGGCCACCCGGGCGCGCGGGTCGGCGGGCACCACCGGCACGCCGAGCAGCGCGCCGAGCCGTTCCCGCACGCCGTCGTACTGCGAACCGCCGCCGGTGAGCTGCACGCGAAGGAGGCGTGCAGCACCCGGCTGGTTGCGGTAGTAGTCGAGCGAGCTGCGGATCTCGTCGAGCAGCACGGCGAGTGGGCGTTCGGCCGCGGCCCGGGCCTGGCGCACCACCTCGTCGTCGACGCTGCCCACCTGGCGCTTCAACGACTCGGCGGTCTCGGGCGGTAGTTCGAGCGCGGTCCCGATCGCGTCGGTGAGCGCACGCCCGCCGCTCGCGAGCACGCGCACGAAGCGCGGCACCCCGTGTTCGTGCACCACGACGCAGGTCACGCCGCCGCCGATGCTCACGATGCCCTCGGCGCCGGCTTCGGGCCCGGCCGCGGTGGGCGCCACGGCCGGCGGCGCTCCGGCCGTCTCTTCCGTGTCGGCCGCCGCGGGCTCGCCCGGGATGTTGTCGTCGAGCGGCGGTGGCGGTGGCGTCACCGGCACCGCTGGCGCGGCGAGGCTGCGGATCAGCGCGAGCGGGATGAGCTCCACCGACTCCACGGGCAGGCCACCGCGCTCGACCGCGTCGACGAGCCGTTGGACCATCGAGCGCTGCGCGGCCGCGAGCAGCACGCGCATCACGGGCTCGGTGCCGCTCTCGGGCGACCCGGGCACCTCGTCGAGCACCGCGAAGTCGACGAGCGCGTCCTCGACGGGGATCGGGATGAGATCGGCGAGCTGGAAGCGCAGTGCGCCCGCGAGGTCCTCGCGCGACATCACCGGCATCTCCACCTGGCGCACGATCAGCCGCGGCGTCGCGATGCCGAGGCGCACCGGCGCCTTGCGCACGCCCACCTCGGTGCGGAGCCGCTTCACCGCCTCGACGAGCGCGTCCTGGTCGACGACCTCGCCTTCCTGCATGGCGTCGCGCGGCAGCGCGACCTGACCGAATGCGGTCAGGCGCGGCGCGCCGCCGTTCGTCACCTCGGCGACGGCGACGGCGTTGGTGCCGACGTCGAGGCCGATCAGCCGGCGCGCCACCGGTGCCCCTCGTTGCCGTCGGGATTGCGTTCGGGATTGACCGTGCGCGCCGCGAGGAAGCGGTCGACGTCGGTGGCGCGCAGGCGGAAGTGCTTGCCGACGCGAATCGCGGGCAGCTCGCCGTCGCGGATGAGGCGGTACACCGTCATCGTCGACACGCGCATCGTCTCGGCCACCTCGCGCACCGTGAGGAGTTGGTGCTCAGCTACCAAAATGCTCCCCTTCGATCAACGGTGGCCACAGTAAGCCTCAACAACAACATTCGTCAATTCGGCCCTCACAATTAGACAATCACCGCCGATAGCAACATATGAATCACACGCGTGTGATTGCCCGACCTGCAGAAATGACACGCGTGTAGTTGTGCGCGAGCGCGCCGAGCGCGCCGATCGCTCAACCGTGCACGAGGATCGCGAGCAGGGCACCGGAGGCCAGGAACGGGCCGAACGGGATGTGGCGCCCGCGCTGCACGCGACCGGCTGCGCTCAACACGAGGTACGTGAGCGAGCCGACGAGCAGCGCACCGAGCACCGCGACGGTGAGGCGGGCGCGCGCCGGGTCAGCGGGCGCCACGCCGCCGTTCATGCGGGCCATCACGCGCACACCGCTCGCGTATCCGGCGGCTGCGGCCGCAGCCATCGGTGCGAGCACGACGGGCGCGGCGACGGCGATGCCGCCGAACGATCCGAGCAGGAACGGCACGAACAGCGCGACCGCGAGCACCTGCCAGCCGAAGTACGCGGCCGCGAAGCCGAGCAACGCCGACAGGCGTACGTCGCCGTAGCCCATCGCACGCGGTGCCGCGAACCAGATCACGAAGAACAGCGCGAACGCGATCACCGCACCGAGCCCGGCGCACGCGAGCGCGTGCCATTCGTGGTCGACCGCCGCCGCGAGCACGAACAAGGGCACCGTGATCGCGGCTGCGGGATAGATGACGCGATTCGGCAGCAATAGATGGTCGAGATCGATGAGCGACAGGGCGATGAGCGCGGCCGCGAGCACGAGCAGTGCGGTCACGACGATGCTCGAGTGGAAACGCGCCCCGACCGCGCCGAACACCGCGGCGGTGAGCAACTCGACTGCCGGATAGCGCGCGCTGATGCGCGTCCCGCAGTGGCGGCAGCGCCCGCGCAGCACGAGCCAGGACAACACCGGCACGTTGTCGCGGGGCGAGATCGGCGCGTCGCACGACGGGCAGTGCGACGGGGGCCGCACCACCGATTCCTCGCGCGGCACCCGCCAGATCACGACGTTGAGGAACGAGCCGATTACGAGACCGAACACCGCGCACACCACCGCGACCGTCACCTCGCTCACGTGCTCCCCATCGACCGATCGGCCACCGAATCGAGCCGTTCGGCCTACCAGGCCGTGGCACTCCAGCTGCTCGACGGGTCGAACGCCGCGGCCGAACACGAGGGCACCACCTCGGCGAGGTACTGCGTCGCCGCCGCGCCCTGCTCGAACACGCCGAAGCAGCGGCCGGCGGCCGAGCGGCTCACCATGATCACGTAGGTGGAACCGCTCACCACGCCGGTGCCCACCGACACCTCGTGCGAGCCCGCGTCGGCGGGCGTCGCCGGGTCGAGGTAGGCCACCGAGGTCTCGAGCACCTGCAGCGCGCCCGGCGTCACCCAGGAGTAGTCGCCCGTGTCGGCCGCGCCCACGCGCGCGGCCACGAGGCTCGTATGCAGGATCGTCTCGGCCTGCCTGTCCTGTGCGGGCTTGCGGGCGCCCAGGAACGTCGGGATCGCGATGGTGATCAGGATCGCGATCACCGCGATCACCACCATCAGCTCCAACAGCGTGAAACCCGATTCGCGGTCGCGCGACTGCACTCGTCCCCCTCCGAACGGCGGCGGCCCCGGGCGCTCGCGCGCCCGGGGCCGATCACTCAGTGGTTCCCGAGGATCACCAGCTGGAGAGCCAGGTGGTCGGAGCCGTCGTGGTACAGGCGCCCGTCACCTTGGCGTACTGGGTGCCGGGACCCTGCGTATCGTCGGAGATCCACATGCAGGTACCCGACTTCGAGTACGCGGCCATGATGATGTTGTGGTCGCTCACCGCGTCCACGTACACCGCGTTCTGGCCGGTCGAGGCGGTGGCCTGGAAGGTCAGTGACGGCTCGACGGCCGCGAGTGCCGCGGGCGTGGCCTGCGTGTAGTCCTCACCGTCGGTGTAGATGGTCTTCGCCGCGGTCAGGGCGTTGCGCAGGCTCGACTGCGCTGCTCGGTCCTGGGCCCGGTTGCGGGCGCCCAGGAAGGTCGGGATCGCGATTGCGATCAGGATGGCAATGATGAGGACGACGACCATCAGCTCGATGAGCGTGAAGCCGTCTTCGCCGTTGCGGCGTCGCGCCGCGATGGTGCTGGTGAGCATCGAAGCTCTCCCTTTCAGTCAACGGGTCTGGCCGTGCGCGGCTCCCCCGTTGTCTCCCCCGGGGCGATATCCCTGGGCAACCCGGCCAGCCTCGCCGTGCGCCGTTGCACAGCGGTGGGCCCCGTGGCTTTGCGGCCCCGCCTTCCGGCGGGTGTGCCCTTGTCCGTCGGGAGTCGCAAAAGGGCTATCGGCCCTCACACGCCGCAAACTTGAAGGATTGGTAAAGGGCCCCCCAAGCTGTGACAAAGGCTGCGGAAACGCGCCGCCCCCAGCGCGGCGATGACCCGCCCGTGGTTCAGGACACGCGCAGGTACTCGTCGATGCCACGGTGCATGTGCAGCACGTTCGCCTCCTGCACCGGGTTGCCGCGCAGCACCGGCACGCCGCCCGTGCGCATGCCGCGCTGCACCCGTTCGAGATTGCGGTAGTCCTGCTCGGTGATCTCGCCCCAGTCGCGGTCGGTCCACCGCTCGTAGCGCTGCACCGACGCGGTCCGCGGCGTACCGCGCCCGTCAGGCCACTCGAGCACCCAGGTGTCGTGGATCGCCGAGTTCGGGTCGTCGCCGTCGGGCCGGGCGCGGAACATGATCGCGCTGCCCGGATAGATGGGGCCGACCACGTTCGGAAACCAGCACACGTCGTCGGCGCTCGTGAGCTCGTCGTCGGCGAAACCGGCCAGGTCGAAGCCCCTCGATTGCATCACGCCCCGGCGCAGGCGCTGATAGGTGGCGAGCAACGGCGCGCCGCTCGCGCCGCTCTCGGCTCGGGCCCGGTCGACGAGCGTCCGCTCCTCGGCGAGGAACGCGCCGCCGAGTCCCTCCACGAGCGCGGCGAGGATCGTGCCCTCGTCGTAGTCGCCGGGGCCGAGACCGAGCCGTGGACTCGGCCGCAGCGCGCGCCGGGCACCCGCGAGGCGACCGTAGTGAGAATGCATCCCGAGACGCTCGTACGCGAAGCACGTGTCGTCGGTCCACGGCAGGATCTGCGGGTGCGCGCCCTGCACGTGGTAGCCCTCGTTGAACGCGTCGACGACGGCCTTCCAGTTCGCGGGCAGGATCGTCGACCGCACGCCGCGCAGCCGCAGATCGTCGAGGCGGTAGCGCTCGAGCAACGCCGGCAACGGATCGAGGAACTCCAGCAGCGGACGCGCACCCGCGTCGAAGTTGACGAACACGAAACCGCCGAACGACTCGCAGCGCACCGGCGCGAGCGACTGGTCGTCCGGCATGCCGTCGAACTCCGCGCGATCGACCACGTGTACGAGCCGACCGTCGAGCGCGTAGGTCCATCCGTGGTACGGGCAGCGGATGCAGCCGTCGACGAAATGGCCGCGGTCGGCGGCGAGCTGCGTGCCGCGGTGCAGGCACGCGTTGTGGAACGCGACGACGCGGCCGGCTTCGGTGCGCACGAGCAGCACCGATCGGGCGCCGATCGTGTACACGACATGGTCGCCCGCGGCGGGCAGCTCCTCGGCGCGGCACGCGATCTGCCACACGCGGTTCCATAAACGCTCGTGCTCGAGCGCGACCATCTCCGCATCGGTGTAGCGCGCGGCCGGGATCCCCCCGTCGGTTCGCACCAGGAAGCGGTCGAGATCCTGCGTAGCGGCTGACTGTACCGTGCTGCCGTGGCCTTCCAGCTCGCCGACCTCTTCGAGATCGTGGCCGCTGCGGCACCCCACCGACTCGCGCTCGTGGCCGGCGACGTGCGCCGCACGTACCGCGATCTCGACGCGCAGGCCGATCGCTTCGCGGGCGCGATCGACGGGCTCGGCGTGCGCGCCGGTGAGCCGGTCGGCATCTTCGCCACCAACTCGGCCGAGCTCGTGGTGGCGCTGCTCGGCAGCTGGAAGCGCCGGGCCGTGCCCGTCGTCGTGAACGCCGCGCGCCAGCGCGCGCGAGCTCGACGAGATCGCTGCCGACGCGGGGTTCACGCTGCTCGTCTGCGATGCCGCGCACGCCGATGTGGTCACCGGGAGCGCCGCACGGGCCCGGCTCGGCGACGCTCGCATCGTCGTGATCGACAACCCGACGGGCGACCACGCACCGGCCCTCACGTCCGCCCCCGAATTCACGGCACTGCTCGGTGGCGCCGATGTGGCGAGGCGCTTCGGACCGCGCTCGGGCGACGATCACTACATGCTCTACACCGGCGGCACCACGGGACCACCCAAGGGCGTGGTGTGGCGGCACGAGGACATCTTCCAGGCTGCCACCGCGGGCGGCAATCCCGGCGGCCCTCCGATCACCGCCCCCGAACAGCTCGCCGAGGTCGTGCGGGTCAACACCGCCTCGCGCATCGGCCCGTTCCTGCCGGCCGGCGATCCGGGGCCCGAGCAGTTCGTGTCGCTGTCGCTCGGACCGCTGTCGCACGCCAGCGGGCAGTGGGGCATGCTCGGCACGCTGCTCGCGGGCGGCACGCTCGTGCTGTACACGCAGCCGTCGACCGACATGGCACAGGTGCTCCACCTCGTGGCGCGCGAGCGCGTCTGCATGCTCACGCTGGTGGGCGACGCGAGCGCGCGGCCGCTGCTCGAGGAGCTCGACCGGCGCCCCCGCGGCTACGACACGTCGTCGTTGCGGTTGTTCGGATCAGGCGGCACGATCCTCACCGCGTCGACCAAGCGCCGGCTGCTCGACGCGGTGCCCACAGCGCTCGCGGTGCTCGAAGCGGTCGGTGCATCGGAGTCGCCGTCACAGGCCGTCGCGATCCTCACACGCGACGGCGACACCGGCGCCTCGCTCACGTTCACGCCGAAGGCCGAGTCGATGATCGTCGACGACGCGCTCAAACCGGTCGAGCCGGGCGTCGTCGGCCGGCTCGCCACGTGCGGGCCCGTGCCGATCGGCTACCACAACGATCCCGAGCGATCGGCGTGCACGTTCGTGGAGATCGACGGCCGCCGCTGGTCGATCCCCGGCGACCTCGCGTACCTCGACGGCGCCGGCCTCCTGCACCTCGTCGGGCGGGGCTCGCTCTGCATCAACACCGGCGGCGAGAAGGTGTACCCGGAGGAGGTCGAGGCGGTGTTGAAGGCACATCCGAGCATCGGCGACGCGGCCGTCGTGGGTGTGCCCGAGCCGCGCTGGGGCCAGCTCGTCACCGCGGTCGTCGCCACCGCCGCCGACGCGCCGGCGCTCGACGAGCTGCGGGCGCACTGCCGCCTCACGCTGGCCGCCTACAAGGCACCGCGCGCCGCGGTCCTGGTCGACGCGCTCGCGCGCTCGAGTGCCGGCAAGATCGACTATCCGTGGGCGCGCGAGCAGGCCGGCGCGATCGCCGACGGCGAGCTGCGCGACCGCCGAAGGTGCCTAGGATGACTTCGCCCGCCGTGGAGCAACGGTTCCGCCTCGACGGGCGCGTCGCCATCGTCACGGGCGCGAGCTCCGGTTTGGGCGCCCAGTTCGCCGCGTGCTCGCCGCGGCCGGCGGTCACGTGGTGCCGGTGGCGCGCCGGCGCGACCGGCTCGACGCGCTGGCCGGCGAGCTCGAGTCGGCCTCGCCGCTCGCGATCGACCTCACCGAGCCGCACGCGGCCGACCGCGTCGTCGAGCACGCGCGCGCGCGGCGTTCGGGCGCGTCGACGTGCTCGTCAACAACGCGGGCGCCACCACCGTGGTCCCGGCGTTCGAGGAGTCGGTCGAGCAGTTCGAGCAGGCGCTGCGCGTGAACCTCACCGCACCGTTTGCGCTGGCCTGCGCCGCGGCGCAGGCGATGATCGAAGCCGGCACCGGCGGATCGATCGTCAACGTGGCGTCGATCCTCGGCCTCGTGGGCGTCGGCCAGATCCCGCAGGCCGGCTACGCGGCGTCGAAGGGCGGCCTCGTCAATCTCACCCGCGAGCTCGCCGCGCAGTGGGGGCGCCGCGGTGTGCGGGTGAACGCGATCGCGCCCGGTTGGTTCCCCACCGAGATGACCGAGGGCCGCATGTTCGGCGACGAGCGCGCCGAACGCTGGATGCGCAACCGCACGCCGATGGGCCGCGGCGGGGCGATCGACGAGCTCGACGGCGCGCTGCTGTTCCTCGCGAGCGACATGAGCACGTTCGTCACCGGGCAGGTGATCGCCGTCGACGGCGGCTGGTTGAGCGTGTGATCACTCCGGCAGTGGCACGCGGGCAAGGCCGTCGTCGCGTTGCACGCCCAGCGACCGCAACACGGTCGACACGAGCTGGTACTGGCCGACGGTGAACAGCACGTCGAGGATCTGCTGGTCGCTGTAGCGCGCCGCGAGCTCGGCGTAGGTGTCGTCGCTCAGCGTGCGATCCTCGAACAGCTCGTCGGCGCAACGTACGAGCAGCGCGTCACGCTCCGACCATGCGGGGCTCGCCGGCACCGCACCGAGGCGCGTGATGTCCTCGTCGGTGATGCCCACGGTCCGGCCGATCACCACGTGCTGGCCCCATTCGTAACCACTGCCGCACCGCCAGCCCGTGCGCAGGATCAGCAGCTCGCGCTCGCGCGGCGACAGCGTCGATTTCGTGAGCACGTGCGAGCCGAACACGAGCCAGCGCTTCAGCAACTTCGGGTGACGCGCGAGCGTCGCGAAGATGTTGAGCACCCGGCCACCGGGCACGCCGCGCGCCACGATCTCACGCGTCTCGTCGTCCATCTCGTCGGCTTGCAGCGGGGCCATGCGAGGATTCGTCACCTCGATAGTCTCCGGCAGTGAGAGTGATGGCCGCAACGGCCGAGCTCGCGCCGGTCGCCAGCGTGGGCGGGTTGGGGTCGGCGGTGGCCGGCCTCGTCCGCGAGCTCCGGGCCACCGGTCACGACGTCGAGGTGGTGCTGCCCGACTACTCCGGTGAGCCGCTCGACGGCGAGGCGCGCACGGATCTCACCACGCCCGGCTGGACCGGTCCCATGCAGGCGCGCACCGGCATCGACGCCCGGGCCGGCCGGGTGACGCTGGTGAGCGGCGCGGGCCTCGCGCGCCCCCACCCGTACCTCGACGCCGCCGGCAACGGCTGGCCCGACAACGAGCATCGGTTCTTCTCCTTCGCTGCGGCCGTGCCGCACGCTCGCCGCGATGCGCAGGCCGGACGTGCTCCACTTGAACGACTGGCACACCGCCACCGCGCTCGCCGACGACGTCGCCGCCCGCACCGTGCTGTCCGTCCACAATCTCGCGTACCAGGGTTGGGCCGACCGGAGCTGGCTCGCCCGGCTCGGTCCGCACAGCGACGCGTTCGAGCGCGACGGCGGTTGCAACACGCTCGCGGGCGGGCTCCGGCGCGCCGGTGCCGTCGCGGTCGTCAGTCCTCGTTACCGCGACGAGATCCTGCGCCCCGAACAGGGCTGCGGGCTCACCGACGTGCTCGCAGCACGCGCCGGTCCGCTCGTCGGCATCCTCAACGGCGTGGAGTCCGACGTGTGGGACCCTGCCCACGACGACGCGTTGGTGATGCCGTTCGACGCCGATCATCTCGACGCCAAGGCGCACACGCGGCGCGCGGTGCGCGCCGAGCTCGGGCTGCGCGACGACGATCCCGGAGGTCGCCGCGCGCTGACGGTGATCGTGTCGCGCCTCGCGCACCAGAAGGGCATCGACATGGTCGTGCCGTTGCTCGGCTACCTCGGGGGGCTGCGCACGCAGCTCGCCGTGCTCGGCAACGGTGAAGCCGCCACCGCGGCACAGCTCCGGGCCGCGGCGGCTGCGAACCCCGACGACGTCGCGTTCGTCGAGGGTTTCGACGACCCGCTCGGCCATCGCCTGATCGGCGGCGGTGACCTGCTGCTCATGCCGAGCCGGTTCGAGCCGTGCGGGCTCACGCAGATGCAGGCGATGCGGTACGGCACGCTGCCGGTCGTCACCGGTGTCGGCGGGCTCCTCGACACCGTCGCCGACGCCGACGCCCACCCGCGCCACGGCACCGGCTTCGTCGCGCCCGCACCCGACCCGACGGCGCTGCTCGACGCCTGGCACCGCGCGCTGCGCGCCTGGTCGAACCGGTCCCGGCGGCGCGCGATCCAGCGCCGGGCGATGCGCACCGACTGGTCGTGGGTCGAGCCCGCGCGCTCGTACGTGGAGCTGTACGAATGCCTGCGCGGCCCGCACTCGGAATCGCGCTCGGAATCGCGCTCGTAACGTCAAGCGCGGTGCGCGACAGCTACTACCGTGAGCGCCCGAGATGACCGCGCCCAACGTGCTCGTGATCGTGCTGGCCGGCGGCAAGGGCGACCGCTTGCTCCCGCTCACCAACGACCGCGCCAAGCCGGCGGTCCCCTTCGGCGGCTCGTATCGGGTCATCGACTTCGCGCTGTCGAACTTCGCGAACGCGGGGTTCCTCAAGATCGTCGTGCTCACGCAGTACAAGAGCCACAGCCTCGACCGTCACATCAGCCAGACGTGGCGGTTCTCGACGATGCTCGGCAACTACGTCACGCCCGTGCCCGCGCAGATGCGGCGGGGTCCGTTCTGGTTCTCGGGCTCGGCCGACGCGATCTACCAGAACCTCAACCTGATCAGCGACGAGAAGCCCGACATCGTCTGCGTGTTCGGAGCCGACCACATCTACCGGATGGATCCGGGCCAGATGGTCGACGCGCACGTCGCCTCGGGTGCCGGTGTCACCGTCGCCGCGATCCCGGTGCCCCGGGAGCAGGCGTCTGAGTTCGGTGTCATCGAGGCGGCACCCGGCGGGCGGATCGTGGCGTTCCACGAGAAACTGCCCGATCCACCGAGCATGGCCGGCGATCCGTCGCGCTGCCTCGCGTCGATGGGCAACTACGTGTTCGACGTGCAGACGCTCATCGACGTCGTCACCCCGGGACGCGGCGAGGGTGAGCGCACCGACATCGGCGGCGACGTGATCCCGGCCCTCACCGCGGAGGGCGTCGCGAACGTCTATGACTTCAGCACGAACGTCGTGCCGGGTGACGACGAGCGCAACCGCGGCTACTGGCGCGACGTCGGCTCGCTCGACTCGTTCTACGACGCCAACATGGATCTCGTCGCGCCGGTGCCGGTGTTCAACCTCTACAACCCGCTGTGGCCGGTCTACAGCCACGCGCCGCCGTTGCCGCCCGCGAAAGTGTCGCGCGGTGCCGGTGGCGAGGCGTCATACGTCCGCGAGAGCCTGCTGTGCCAGGGCTCGATCGTGTCCGGCGGTCACGTCGAGCGGAGCGTGCTCGGCACCGAGGTCTACGTCGACACCGACGCACACGTCAGCGAGTCGATCCTCTTCCCGGGCGTGCGCGTCGAGTCGGGTGCCCGCGTGCACCGGGCGATCATCGACAAGAACGTCGTGGTGCCGTCGGGCCAGCGGATCGGCTCCGACGCCGCGGCCGACGCCGCGCGCTTCCACACGAGCGCGAACGGCGTCGTGATCATCGAGAAGGATCGCGACCTGCGCGTCGACCGATGACCGAGGCACGAAGCGAACCGAGCATGCCGGTGCCCGTGATCGTCCACGGTCACCTGTACCAGCCCCCGCGCGAGGACCCGTGGACGGGCGAGACCGCGCTCGAACCGACAGCTGCGCCGCACCACGACTGGAACGAGCGCATCACGCACGAGTGCTACCGGCCGAACACGCACGCAGAGGTGCACCGCAGCGACGGCGCCGTCGTGGTGCGCAACAACTACGAGCACATCTCGTTCAACGTGGCGCCGACCCTCACCGCGTGGTTCGAGCGGCACGAACCCGCGCTGCTCGCCGCGCTGGTGCGCGCCGACGCAGTGCAACTCGCGCGCACCGGCCACGGCGCGGCAATCGCGCACCCGTACGTGCACGCGATCCTGCCGCTCTGCAACGAGGACGACCGCCGCACGCTCGTACGGTGGGGCGTGCAGGAGTTCCGCTTCCGGTTCGGCCGCGCCCCTGTGGGCATGTGGATGCCCGAGACTGCGCTCGACCTCGCGTCGCTCGACACGCTCGCCGCCCACGGCATCGAGTTCACGCTCGTGGCGCCGTACCAGGTGCTCACCGATACGCGCGGGGCGCCGGTACGCGTGGCGTTGCCGAGCGGCCGCACGATCGTGCTCTTGCCGTACGACGGCGCGCTGTCGAGCCTCGTGGCCTTCGGCGGTGGCCTGCACGACGGGGTGCGGCTCGCCGAACAGGTCGTGGCCGCAAGCACGGGCCGCGTCACCACCGGCGTGGTGACCGACATGGAGAGCTACGGGCACCATCACGAGTTCGGCGAGATGGCCCTCGCGGTCGCGCTCGAACGCGTCGGCGCCACGAGCGAGGTCGCGGTGACGAACGCGGCCGGCGCGATCGCAACCACGCCCGCCCAGCGGGGTGTGGCGGTTGCGCCATCGGCATGGAGCTGCGCGCACGGCATCGAGCGGTGGCGCAGCGACTGCGGCTGCCGGTCGGCCGGCGCCGCCCCACACGACCAGGGCTGGCGCGCGCCGCTGCGAACCGCGCTCGATCGCCTGCGCGACACGGTGCGGCAGGTGCCGGCGCTCGCCTCCGACCTCCGCGACGCGGCCGGGGCACGCGACGACTACGTCGACGTGCTGCTCGACCGGTCGGCGTGGGCGGCGTTCTGCGAGTCGCACGTGGCCGGCTCGCCGGAGCGCGCGCTCCTGTGGCTCGAGCTGCAGCGCCACCTGCTGTTCATGTACTCGAGCTGCGGTTGGTTCTTCGACGACGCGGCCGGCCACGAAACCGTCATCGTGCTGCGCCACGCGCGCCGCGCCGCCGAGCTCGTCGTCGAGCTCGGCGGACCCGACCTCGACGGGCTGATGGCCGATTCGCTCGCACCGATGTTCAGCGACAAGTACGGCATCGACGGGCGCGCGATCTGGCACGACCTCGCAGTGCGCGACGCGCCGCGGCTCGACTCCTGAATCGTACGGGTCTCAGATCGCGGCCATTGCCGCGAAGGTCTGCAGCTCCCGCGCGATGTCGGGGCCCGCGGGCTGGTAGGCGATCTCGGTGACCCCCTGCGCGGCGAGCTGATCGAGACGGTCGCGAAGCTGCTGCGCGCTGCCCGTGAACGTGAATGCTTCGGCCAGCGACGACACGTCGCCGAGCCGGCGGTCGCGTTCGTTCGCGGCCACAAGATGTCCTTCGTGCACCGAGAGATGCCGCTGCGACTCGGGAACCGCTTCCACGGCGTCGACCCACGCATCGCCACCCGGTAGGCCGCGCACGGCGTCGGCGCCGGCCCGCTCGTACAGCGCGTGCGCCACGACCGCGAGCGCGGGCTCCGTGGCCGCTCGGGCGCGGGGCGAGCTCGGAGACTCGCCGCCGTCGAGCACCGTGCCGAACGCGAGCAGCGCCCGCCACTCCGGCACGTTGTTGCCGGCCTGCTGCGGCACACCGGCGGAGAACACGCCATCACCCAGACGACTCGCGACCGCGAGGCCCCTCGGCCCATCGGCCGCGATCAGGATCGGCACGTCGGTGACCGGCCGCGGCGCGCCGAAGCCTTCGGGTTGGAGCATGCGCAGCGTCGCGCCGTCCCACTGCGCGTCGTCGCCGCGCAGCAGGGCCCGCAGCGTGACCACGTACTCCTCGACGTCTCGCCACTTCATCGGGCGCTGCCCGAGCACCATGCGGCCGGTGAATCCCGAGCCGATCGCGACCGCGACGCGCTCCGGTGCCAGCTCCGCGAGGGTGGTGATCGCGGCCGCGTTCACCATCGGATGGCGCAGCGACGGCACGAGCACGGCCGGGCCCAGGCCGATGCCGCGCGTGCGCGCCGCCGCGAGCGCGAGGATCATCCACACGTCGGGATACAGCGCGGGCGAGTCGTAGACCCATGCGCGCGCGTAGCCGAGCTGCTCCGCGAGCGCGATGTGCTCGACCGCGGCGAGAGAAGGCGGGAACCCGCACGAGATCGTCATGTCGGTCATCGAGCGAGCAAGCGTAGTGATCAGCCCCGCGCTCACCGAGCGTCGAGCACATCGACGTCGTACTGCAACACGAGCGGGTCGGCCGTGACGATCGTGACCCGCTCGACGCGAGCCTGCGCGACCAGCATGCGATCGAACGGATCGCGGTGCAGCAGCGGCAGCGCCCCGACGGCAAGTGCATGTCGGTGCGTGATCGGAAGACCGTCGACGGCGCTCGTGCGCATCCGCTCGGGCACGTAGCGCTCGGGGGGTTCGGGAAGCGTCAGCCGGCCAAGTCGTTGCTTGATCACGATCTCCCACGCGCTGGCCGCCGAGAGCATGCGCTCGTGGGCGGCATCGCTCACCAGCGCACGAGCCGCGGGGCCGATGCGGTCGGGCGACGCCTGCATCCACAAGAAGACGTGGGTGTCGAGGAGGAGCCTCACGCTTCGAAGCCGGCCATCGTGTCGGCGTCGAGGGGCGCATCGAAGTCGTCGCGGATCACCACCTTCCCGACGTCGAGGCCGAGCCGCGGCGCGCGTCGGGTCGCGGCACCGATGAGGCGGGCCACGGGTTCGCCGGAGCGGGTGATCACGACCTCCTCGCCGAGCGCGACCCGGCGCAGGAGCTCGGAGAAGTTCGTCTTCGCCTCGTGCACACCGACCTGCATCGGGCCAGAATAGACTAAGTCGTGGACTAAGTCCAGTTGCGACCACTCGCCGCCGCTACGAGCGGCTCCATGCCACGAGGCCGAGGTCGAGCCACGAATGGAGGTCCGGATGCCGCGGTACGCAGCGCACCGAGTAGCCGAAGTGACCGGCGTGGTTGCACGCGAGACGGGCGCCAAAACGGTGAGCGCCGTTGCCGAGGTCGGCCACGTGGTCCATCGCGATCGTGCCGACGGTGCGCAACTCGTCGTCGACGTCCACAGGGCCGTGCACGATCTGCACGGCGACTTCGTCGGGGTCGAGCGGCCCGAGGCACACCGTTGCGGTCACGTCGAGCCCGTCGCCGCGCAGCGGGTCGTGCTCGTCGGCGTCCACCTGCATGATCGCGACGTTCGACCACGCCTCGTTGACGCGCTGCCAGCCACGAGGCAAGCCCCCGGGCCCGCGAGTAACCGTCGGCGGCGATCGCCCGCCCGCGCTCGGCGGCGGGCGCGTACGCCGACTCCACGTAGCTGCGCACCATGCGCTGTGCCGACACGAGCGGGCCGAGCCCGGCGAGCGACGCCTTGACGCGTGCGAGCCACGCGTACGGCGGCGAGCCCGACATGCGTTGGTAGAAGAGCGGCACCACCTCCTGCTCGAGCAGATCGAGCAGCCAGTCGGCCTCTGCGGTGTCGCGCGCCGCGGGTTCGTCGATCCAGTGGGCCGAAGGGATCGCCCAGCCGCGCTCGGGGGCATACCACTCGTCCCACCAGCCGTCGAGCACCGACACGTTCAAGCCGCCGTTGTATGCCGACTTCATGCCACTGGTGCCGCAGGCCTCCATCGGGCGCAGCGGGTTGTTGAGCCACACGTCGCATCCCTGGATGAGCATGCGGGCCGTGTCGATGTCGTAGTCCTCGAGGAACACCACGCGGCTGCGCAGCTCGGGATCGTCGGCCAGCGTCGCGATCGCGCGGAGGAGCTCCTTGCCCGGCTGGTCGGCCGGGTGGGCCTTGCCCGCGAACACGAGCTGCACCGGGCGCTCGGGGTTCGCCACGAGGGCGCGGAAGCGAGGGAGGTCGTGCAGCAGCAGCGTGGCCCGCTTGTACGTGGCGAAGCGGCGGGCGAAGCCGATCGTGAGCGTGTGGGGGTCGAGCACCGTATCGGCCCACGACGCGGCCGATGCCTGCCCGCGACGGCGAGCGACCGATGCCCGCAGCTCACGGCGGGCATGGTGCACGAGACGTGTGCGCGCCGCGGTGCGCGCGGCCCATAGCTCCTCGGCGTCGAGCGACGTGGCGCGCTGCCAGCGCTCGGCGCCGGCCTCAGGCCAGTCGGCACCGACGGCTCTGGTGAGCAGGTTGTCGATCTCGGCGCCCACCCACGTGCGGCCGTGCACACCGTTCGTCACCGAACCGATCGGCACCTCGTCGATCGGCAGCGCGGGCCACAGGCCGGCGAACATGCGGCGGCTGACGTCGCCGTGCAGCCTCGATACGCCGCCCGCCCAGCCGGCAAGGCGCATGCTCATCGCCGCGAGGTTGAACATCGACTCGTCGCCGCCGGGCTCGTAGCCGAGCGCCATGAGCTGGTCGATGCTGCGTCCGGTGTCGCGGCACCACCACGCGAGGTAGCGCTCCACGAGGTCGCGCGGGAAGCGATCGATGCCCGCGGGCACGGGTGTGTGCGTGGTGAACACCAGCCGCGGGCGCACCGCCACGACCGCCTCGTCGTACGAGAGGCCATGGTCGTGCATCGCGATGCGGATGAGCTCGAGCGCGAGGAAGCCGGCATGGCCCTCGTTCAGATGGAACACGTCGGGCGTCGCGCCGAGCAGGCGCAGCGCGCGCATGCCGCCCACGCCGAGCAGCAGCTCTTGACGGATGCGCTGTTCCGACTCGCCGCCGTACAGACGGTCGGTGACGAGCTGGTCGGGCGCCTCGTTGAGGTCGAGGTCGGTGTCGAGGAGGTAGAGCGGGACGGTGTCCACCGACACCCGCCAGATCGCGGCCCGCACATCGGTGCCCGCGAGGTCGATCGCGACGTGGAGGTCGTCGACCGGTTCCATCGCCATGGTCGCGGGCACCAGGCGCGGGAACTGCTCGGTCTGGCGCCCGCCCGGATCGAGCTGCTGGCGGAAGTAGCCGTGCCGGTAGAACAGGCCGACGCCCACGAGCGGCACGCCGAGGTCGGCGGACGCCTTGAGGTGGTCGCCGGCGAGGATGCCAAGACCGCCCGAGTACTGCGGCACCGAGGCGGCCAGGCCGTATTCGGGCGAGAAGTAGGCCACGCTCGACAGCGCGCCGGATGCGCCGACAGCGGCGCTGTCGAACCAACGGGTCGCGCCGCGGGCGCGCCGCGAGCTCGGCAAGCACCGCATCGGCGCGGGCGACGAACTCGCCGTCGGCGGCCAGCTCGTCGAGGCGCGCCTGGGGCGTCTGCGACAGCACGCCGATGGCATCGAGGCCGGCCACGTCGGCCGCGTCGCGGTCGACGTCGCGGAACAGCGCACGCACTGCCGGTTCGTGGATCCAGCCGACGTCGCTCGTGAGCTCGGACAGGGCCTGGAGCCGCTCCGGCACCCGCGGCACCACGGCGAACGTGCGCTGGGCCTTCACCGTGGTGTCTCCACAGAGGAGTTCTTCGGCACCTCGTCGGGGGTGGTCAAGGGTGCACGGTGGTCGATTCGGCTCACGACGCCTCCGATCGGGCGAGCCGTCGCCACCTCACCGTGGTCGGGAGGGCCGCGAAGCCGCGGACGTTCACCGAGTGCACACGAACGGCGGCGGCATCGTCGATCTCGTAGTCGGTCACTCGGGCCACGAGCTCGCGCAACGCGATCCGGGTCTCGAGGCGCGCGAGCGCGGCGCCGAGGCAGAAGTGCCGACCGAAGCCGAAGCTCACGAGCTCGTTGCGCTCGGATGCGGGCCGATCGAGGTCGTACCGATCGGGCTCGTGGAACACCCGCTCGTCGCGGTTGGCCGAACCGATCAGCAGCACCGTGCGCCCGCCGGGCGGGATCGTGTCGCCGTGCATCGGCACCGCCACTCGGGCGGTACGGGCGATGATCTGGCTCGACGTGTCGAAACGCAACGTCTCCTCCACCCAGTCACCGATACGCGCCGGATCGGCGAACGGTTTCGCTCGCTCGTCGGGGAAGCGCCAACCCCAATACCACGCGTGCGCGAGCAGCTTCGTGGTGGTCTCGTTGCCGGCGACCACCATCAAGAACAGGAACGCGATGATCTCGTCGTCGCTGAGACGGTCCGGCGCGCCGTCGACGTCGAGGTCGGCGTCGATCAGCGCGGCCGTGAGATCGTCGGGCGCGCCGGCGCGGTGCCGGCGGCGTTCGGACACCATGTCGGCGTAGTAGGCGGCGAGGCGGAACGCGGCATCGATGCCGGCCGCGGGAACATCGTGCACCCCCGGCTCGCGGTGCACCACGAGGTCGGCGAGCCGGCGCAGCTCAGCCCGGTCGGCCGCGGGCACGCCGAGGAGCTCGGACACCACGTCCATCGGCAGCTGGCCGGCGTAGTCGCCGACGAAGTCGAACGTGTCGCCGAGCCCGTCGAGATAGGCGCGGGTGAGTGCCGTGACCCGTGGCTCGAGGTCGGCGACGCGGCGCGGCGTGAAGCCGCGTGACACGAGCGCGCGCATGCGGCCGTGGCGCGGCGGGTCCATCGCGAGGAACGAGCTGGTGCGCTCGGCGTGCGGACCCGTCGCCGAAGGATCGAGGCTCACTCCCTCGGCCGACGAGAAGCGCTCGGAGTCCTTGAACGCGCCGACGACGTCGGCGTGGCGCGACAGCGCCCAGAACCCGCGTTCGGGGTTGCGGTACAGCGGCGCCTCGGCGCGCAGGCGCGCGTACGTGGGGTACGGGTCCTCGTGGAACTCGTAGGAGTACGGATCGAGCACGACGGGCGGGCCGGGCATCGGAGCATTCTCGCCGCGCCGCGGCGGCGACGGCGAACGTCTAGGTGCTTGCCAGCGCGAACGAGCGCGCCGTCGACCCAGTGGCCCGCGCCCGGCGCCGGCCACAACGGTCCGATGAGCAGGGCATTCTCGCCGCGTGCGCGGTCGAGCCAGCGCTCCACGAGCGCCGGATCGGGGTGCTCCTGCGGGCACTCCCCGGTTGCGAGATGCAGCGGGCTCACCGCGAGGTGACCGAGCATGATCGCGGTATCGCCACCGGACGCGACGCGCACCACCATGTGGCCGGGCGAGTGACCGCCCACGACCTCGACGCGCACGCCCGGCACGATCTCGCTGCCGTCGTCGACCGCATGCAGCACACCCTGCGCGCGCAGCGCGGCGAGCTCTGGGTGCACATCGGGATCGAACGCGTCGAGCTCGGCCCGGCTCAGCAACAGCGGCGCGCGCGGGAAGAACGGCGTCCACGCATCATCGTCGCACCACGCCCACATACCGATCCCCTCGGCGTGGGTCACGAGGCCGTGCGTCACGGCCTCGCGGGGCACGCCGGCGTCGGCGAGCAGCGCCGCGAACGCCTGCTGGTGCGCGCCGGCGTCAGGCCCGCGGCGCAGGATGTCGTCGGCGGCCTGCGCGGGGTCGACGGCGAGCAGCGCGTCACCGGCGCGGATCATCCACACCGCGGCACCAGCGCGCGGCTCGCCGTCGCATGCCCACAGCGGTTCGGCCCAGGGCACGGCCCCGATCTGGGCGGCGGTGAGGCCCACACGCTCGGCCGGCACCGTGACGTCGGCGTAGCCGATACGGATCAGCTCGATCTCGCCGACCCGGCAGCGCACCACGGACATGGCGTGATCGTACGACCACGATCCACAGAAAACCTTCAATTTCCGCGTCCGGCGGTCGAAACAACGAGGTAGGTGGCCGCTGTCGGGCACGGTGTACCGAGCCAGGCAGTGGGCATGGTGGGTCGGCCCTCTCGTCACGAGAGGAGACACGATGCGCTTCGAAGACGGCCGGTGGGTGTGCAGCTGGTGCGGAGCGCCGCTCGACATCCCGGTGAGCAAGCGCCTCGTCGAGACCGTCACCGGCGCCACCCCGCACCACCGGGTGATCATGGTCGACGGCCACCGCGTGCACGACTGCGTGCAACCGGCGCAACCGGCGGCGCGCAAGCGGCGCTCGGCCTGACTCGCTCCTACCGCACGTCCATCACGAGGATCGCGCCGTTGACGGCACCGCGCTCGCGCAACGGCGAGATCGCGACGCGGCACTCGACGGTGCGCCCGCGCCGCGTCACCGCCTGCACCACAGCCTCGTCGGCCGGCGCGTCGTGCTCGATGCAGTCGGTGAGCGGCCCGGCGAGCTCCCGCATGGGCAGGCCGATGTCGAGCTCGAGCAGGTCGGCGCCCCGCACCTCGTCCTCGTGCAGCCCCCAGAGGTCGTATGCCTGCTGGCTCCAGATGCGCACCCGCCGATCGCGGTCGACCACCACGACGCCGCCGCGCAGGCTCGCCAGGATCGCCTCCAGGAACCGGTTGAGCTGGTCGACCTCGTCGCCGCGCACACGCACCTCGTCGTTGACCGCGTGCAACTCGTCGTTCGTCGACTGGAGCTCCTCGTTCGTGGTCTCGAGCTCCTCGTTCGTCGACTGGAGCTCCTCGTTCGTGGTCTCGAGCTCCTCGATCGTCGACTGGAGCTCCTCGTTCGTGGTCTCGAGCTCCTCGTTCGTCGACTGGACCTCTTCGTAGGCCTGCTCGAGGTCCGAGTTCGTCTGGCGCAGCTGCGCTTGCAACTCCTGCTCGACGCTGACGTCGACGTAGACGCAGGCCACGCCCACGGTCGAGCCGTCGACGACGAGCGGCACGATCTCGACGTCGAACACGAGGTCACGGTCGCCGACCCGGTGTTCCACCTCGGGAATGCGCTCGGGCCGGCCGTGCTCGTACACCTGGTTGATCGGCGAGCGCAGCTCGACCGGTCGGTACGACAGCTCGAGGTCCTGGAGCAGGCGGCCTTCGTCACCAGGAGAGACACCGAGCTGCTGTCGCGCACGCTCGTTGCCGCGCACGAGATGGCCGTCGCGGTCGACCACGACAACCGCGTCGGGCACCGCGTCGAGCGCGGCCGCGTCCAGCCGCCCTGGCGCCCTGCCCGCGCCCTCGGCGGCCGGGATACGGTTCGATGCCGGCCGGCCGACCCGGCTCGGCGCCCGCTCGAAGACGCGCCGCTTGCGATCGACGAGATCGAACAGGC
The DNA here is from genome assembly GCA_963716525.1 of uncultured Actinomycetes bacterium. GTDB lineage: Bacteria > Actinomycetota > Acidimicrobiia > IMCC26256 > PALSA-610 > JBBREP01. The sequence continues at coordinate 3,182,893 of OY970315.1, read as the reverse complement.
GGCTGTTCGACAGCAGCGTCTCGGCCTTGCCGAGTACGAGCACACCGCCGTCGTTGAGCGCGAAGTGGAAACGCTCCAGCACCCGCGCCTGGGTCTCGGCGTTGAAGTACATCAGCGTGTTGCGGCACGTGAGCAGTTCGAGTCGCGAGATCGGCGCGTCCCGCAACACGTCGAGTCGACCGAAGATGATCGCCCGGCGCAGGTCGTTGCGGAACACGAAGCGATCGCCCACGACATCGAAGTACTTCTCGCGCAGCGGCTCCGGCACCGCATCGACCGAGCGCGCGCTGTAGGACGCCTGCCGCGCCATCTGGAGCGCTTCCTCGTCGACATCGGTTCCGTACACCTTCACTCGCCGCCGGAACTCGTCGACGCCGAGCAGCTCCGCGAGCACGATGGCGAGCGTGTACGCCTCCTCGCCCGACGCGCAGCCCGCGCTCCATACCCGGATCGGACGCTCGGTGGGCACACGCTCGAGATAGGCGGGCAGCACCTCCTGCTGGAGATACGTCCATGTCGCCGGGTCGCGGTAGAAGGCGGTGACGTTGATCAGGATCGTGTTGAACAGCGCCACGAATTCCTCGGGGTGCACCTCGAGGAAGTTCATGTACTCGTCGTAGTCGGTGATACCCACCGACTTGGCCCGCAGGTCGACTCGCCGCTGCAGCGACGCACGCTTGTAGCCGGTGAAGTCGAAGCCGCGACTCGTCTTCAGGTACCGAAGGAGGGCCTCGAACTCGGGCGAGGCGACATCGTCGGCCACTGCCGCCAACGCTAGCCGGGCGGCGCGCCGCGAGCGCGGGCCGGTCGGGTCATGTCGCCTGCTGCTCCGCGTCGTCGGAACGCAGCGGACCACCGATGCGAGCGAGCATCGTCTCCAGCACGGACAGCACCTGGCGGTCCTCGGCGCGCCGCTCCTCGATGCGCTTCAGCGCGAGGTAACGGTCGTGGTCGGCCGCGCGCTCGGCCAGGCGGTCCTGCACGGCAAGGTCGTCGCTGATGATCCGGGCCGCGAGCGCCAGCGCGGCCTCGAGCCCGTCGGCATGCTGTGCAGCGAGTGCCGTGTACGTCCACGCGTGCCCGATGCGGCAACGCACCCGGTCCGGGTCATCGCGCACCGCGAACAACGACCCGTGGCAGTCGGGACACGAGAGCCCGACCGGGAGCGCATCGCCGGGCCAGTCGGGCCCCGGCCGGTCGCCGGCCGCGATCGCGGTTTCCGTCGCCGCCAGCGCCGGGTCGAAGGGCGTGCGGTCGCCCGCGTCGCGTTGGTCGTCGTCGCTCAGTGCGAGCTTGGCTGCGAGCTCACCAAGTACCGAGCCGATGTTGTCGACTGCCGCGACGATCGCTCCAGGTGCCCGTTCCGACGCGCGGCGCGGCATGTCGGCCACCATCGCCTCGGCGGGGTCCTGAACGACGACCGCCCCGCCCGCCGCGGCGATCGCGGCCGCGCCGGCGGCGCCGTCGTCGAGCGCGCCGGTGAGCACGACGCCGATCGCGCGCCGGCCCCAGGCCACCGCGGCGCTGCGGAACAGCACGTCGATCGAGGGACGGTGGCCGCTCTCGCGCGGGCCGCGGGCGACGCGAAGGTGGCGGCGGTGCACGAGGACGTGCGCGTCCGGACGCGCGACCACCACCGTGCCGCGCTCGATCGGCATGAGATCGTCGGCTTGCACGACGGGCAGCGTGGACCGGCGCGCCAGGATCTGCGCGAGTAGCCCGGGGCTGTCGGCCGACACGTGCAGCACGACCACCACCGTCGCGTCGAGGCCGGGAGGCAGCTGTTCGACGAGGCGGCCGAGCGCGGCCACCCCTCCTGCGGACGCGCCCACGCAGACGACGCAGGCCGGCGGCTTCGGCTCACCCACCGTCGCGTCGAGCGGTTCCGTGCCGTTCTCGTGCTCCGCCACGCCCCTGGTCTACCCCGCGCTGGCACCGATGCGACCCTTTCTTGTGTGTTCCTGCCCGGTGCGGGAGCGGCGATGGTCCGTATCATGGGAGCATTCTCCGGCGGCTTCTCCTCACGGGCGACACCCCGATCTGGCTCGACGACACGGCCAGGGCAATCTCGTTGCGCGCATCGGAGGACTGGTCGGTACGGATCGTGAAGCCGTTGCTGTCGTTACCGCACGCGACGGACAACGACTGGCCCGACGTGGCGGTGCTGAACGCGTGCGACTCCCAACCGCAGGATCTCCGCGATGCGCTGCGGTGGCTCAAGGTCGCGGCGCGGCTCCCGGTGCTGATCGTGACCGGCCCCGAAGACCTCGAGCACCGGCTGGTGTCGATCACGTACCGGGTCGACGATCACATGGTGGAGCCGGTAGCGATCGAGGAGCTCCTCGCACGGCTGGACCGGCTCGTCCGGACGCGCAGCCACCGCCGCCGCGCACCGCTCGGCGACATCAACCTCGATCCGGCAACGTTCGAGGTCGCGCGACGCGGATCGCGGGTGCGGCTCACGCCGACCGAGTTCAAGCTGCTCGCGCGCCTCGTCAAGTCGCCGAACGAACCCGTTTCCGTCGATGACCTTGCCGAAGCCGCGGGCCTGCGCCTGACCAAGCGCAACACGGTGCAGGTGCACGTCAGCACGCTGCGGCGCAAGCTCGAAGGCACCGGCCCGCCGCTGATCCACACCGCGAGCGGTCGCGGGTATTACCTCCGCCCGACGCCCGAGATCGACGTCGATCAGCGGCTCGCGCTCCTTGCGCGGCGCGAGCATCTCGTCAAGGAGCGTGAGGCCGCGGTGGCGCGCCGCACCGAGCTGCTCGCGCGCATGGAAGACCAGCGGCGCCGGTTGCACTGACTCACGGTCGTCGCATGCCGCACGCAGCTGCAGCGAAGCACACGGGAGCCGGCGGCGGCCCGTCACCCTCGGTCCGCACAGCTCAAACGTCGGTAGGGGCGAAGCTCACGTCGGCCGTGCCCACCGTCGCGCCCCGCCGGCCCGGCGCGCGCTGAAACTGCCAGTAGAGGTTCGTGTGGGCGATCACGTCCTGCGGCGGTGGTGCGCCGTACGCGGTCTGGTCTTCGGTCGTGTGGGCGTCGGCGACGAGGGTGGCGTCGTAGCCCCGCACGATCGCGCCGTGCAACGTCGAGCGGATGCACGCGTCGGTCTGCGCACCGGTGACGACCAGACGGCCGACGCCGCGCTCGGCAAGGAGCTGCTCGAGCTCGGTGTCGTCGAAGGAATCGCCGAACTGCTTGTGCACGAGCGGTTCCGTGTCGCGGCGCTGCAGCTCGGCCACGTACTGCCAGGCGTCGGTACCGGACTGCAGCTCGTCGTCGGAGTGCTGCACCCAGACGATCGCGACGTCCTCGTCGCGTGCCTTGGCGACGAGTGCGTTGATGTTGGCGATCACCGCATCACGGTCGTACGCACCGTCTACGACCCCGTTCTGCACGTCGATCACGAGCAACGCGGTGTTCGGGCGGTCGGCAAGCGCGGTCATGGCAAGCCAGTGTAAGAGCCCCGCAGGGTGCGAGCACGCCCGGTCGGGCCCTGCAGTCCTACTTCCGCAGGCTCACTTGATGAGCTTGATGATGTTGAACATCGGGAGATACAGGCTGATCACCATGCCGCCGACGCATGCGCCCATCACCACGATGAGCAGCGGCTCGATCAGGCTCGTGAGCGCGGCGACGGTGGCTTCGACCTCCTGGTCGTAGAAGTCGGCGATCTTGTCGAGCATCTCGTCGACGGCACCGGTCTCCTCGCCGACGGCCATCATCTGGGTGACCATGGGCGGGAACACCGGATGCTCCTCGAGCTTGCTCGCGAGCGGCTCGCCTTGCTTCACCGCGCTCTGCGCGTCGTGGACCGCGACCGACACCACATGGTTGCCCGACGTGTCGGCCACGATGTCGAGCGCCTCGAGAATCGGCACACCGGAACGCACGAGCGCGGACAACGTGCGGCTGAAGCGGGCGAGTGCGGTCTTGCGCACGAGGGGGCCGAACACCGGGGCCCGCAGCTTGATCGCGTCCCACTGCTTGCGGCCCGGCTCAGACTGGGTCCAGCGTTTGAAGGCCACCACCGCGGCAACGAGCGCGATCGCGAGGAGATACCAGAGGCTGCGCACGAACGACGAGATGTCGATGAGGATCTGCGTCGGTGCCGGCAGCTTGCCGCCGAGCTGCTTGTAGAGCGACTTGAACATCGGGATGATGAACAGCAGCATTGCCGACACGATGCAGAGCACGAGCACCGCGACCACCGCCGGGTACGTCATCGCCGACCGCACCTTGCGCCGCAGCTCCACCTGCTTCTCGATCGTGGTCGCGAGCCGCTGCAGCACGCTGTCGAGCGCGCCGCCCACTTCGCCGGCCTTCACCATCGACACGTAGAGGCGGTTGAACGTCTTCGGGTGCCGCGACAGCGCCACCGACAGGCTTGCGCCCTTCTCGACGTCGATGCGCACGTGATTGACCACCGACGCGAGCGCCTTGTTCTCGGTCTGCTCCGCGAGGATGTTCAACGCCCGCAAGAGCGAGAGCCCCGAGTTGATCATCGTCGCGAACTGCCGCGAGAAGACCGCGACGTCCTTCAGCTTGACGCCGCTCCGCCCCGGGAGGTGGAGCTCCTTCGAGAGTGTCTCGCCCTTCTGCGCGTTGACGGCGATGGGCGTGTAGCCCATCGAACGCAGCTTCGCGACGAGCAGCTGCTCGTTGTCGGCATCGAGCGCGCCCTCGACGAGCAGCCCGCCCCGGTCGCGAACCTTGTAGGCGTACGTGGTGGCGGTCATGTGCTCAGTGCCCTCTTCATCGCTCGCTCCCGCTACCCCGCCACCAGGCGGCGGAGGTCGTCCTCGTTGGCGCAGCGTTCCGCGGCGTCCTCACGGCTGATCCGTCCGGCGCGCACGAGATGCGCGAGCGACATGTCCATCGTGACCATGCCGTACTTCCCGCCGGCCTGCAGCATCGAGTAGATCTGGTGCACCTTCGCCTCGCGGATCAGGTTGCGGATTGCCGGCGTGGCCACGAGCACCTCGCACACCGCGGCACGCGCCAGGCCGTCGGCGGTCGGCACGAGCTGCTGGGTGACGATGCCCTGGATGCTCGCGGCGAGCTGCACCCGGATCTGCTGCTGCTGGTGCGCGGGAAACACGTCGATGATGCGATCGATCGACTGTGGCGCGTCCTGCGTGTGCAGGGTGGCGAACACGAGGTGACCGGTCTCGGCCGCGGTGAGCGCGGTGGAGATCGTCTCGAGGTCACGCATCTCGCCCACGAGGATCACATCGGGATCCTGGCGCAGCACGTGCTTCAGCGCGTTCGCGAACGACTGCGTGTCCTCCCCCACTTCCCTCTGGTTCACGAGCGCCCGCTTGTGCTGGTGCAGGAACTCGATCGGATCCTCGACCGTCATGATGTGGACGGCCTTCTCGCGGTTGATGATGTCGATGAGGCTCGCCAGCGTGGTGCTCTTGCCCGACCCGGTCGGCCCGGTCACCAGCACCAGCCCGCGCGGCAGGTACGCGAACTGGCGGACCGCCGCGGGCACACCGAGCTGGTCGAAGTCGACGATCTCGTACGGGATCGCGCGCATCACGCACCCGACGCTGTCGCGCTGCAGGAACAGGTTCAGGCGGAAGCGGCTGCGGCCCGGCAACGTGTAGCTCGTGTCGAGCTCGAGGTTCGTCTCGAACTTCTCGCGCTGCTTCTGCGAGATGATCGAGTACACCATCTGGCGCACCTGGCTGCCGTTGAGCACCGGGAACTCCGGGAGTGGGCGCAGCTCACCGTTGACGCGCACGACCGGGTGAGATCCCGCGGTGAGATGGAGGTCGGAGCCGTTCAGCGCGATCACCTGCTCGAGCAGCTCGTTGACGTGCACGTCGTCCGGGCCCATCGCGCCACCGAGCTCGGGCGGGCCGAGCGCCTGTTCCGGCGCCGCGCCGTACACGGTGTCGATCGCGCGCTGCAGCTCCACGCGGTCGGCCACCGCGGCGACGATCTCGTAGCCGGTCGCGCGACCGACCGCGGTGACGGCTTCGTCGCTGCCCGGCTCGGCGAAGGCCACGATGAGCCGCGGGCCGTCGAAGTCGATCGCGAGCGCGAGATGCGCACGCGCGATGTCGGCCGGGATCAGCGACGCCGCGTCGTGGTGCAGCGGGGTGTCGTGGAAGTCGACGAAGCGCACCCCGATGCTCTCGGCGAGCGCCGCGGTGAGGTCCTTGTGGCCCACGAGCCCGCGTTCGACGAGCACCGCCGGCAGTGGCTTGGCGCTGGTTTCCGACTCGGCGAGCGCCTCCTCGAGGTCGGTACGGCTGAGCACGTGGCGGTCCACCAGCGTCTCTCCGAACCGCCTCGCCGGTTGCGTGACCACGAACTGCCCCTCTCGTACCAAACCGTCCCTCTATCGGCATCGAGCGCCCCCGACCTTGACGCCCGGACCGGCTGAGCGATCACGCGGGGGCGTCGGGGGGCGATCAGGCGACCACGCGGAAGATCTCCTCGAAGCTCGTCATGCCGAGGGCGACCTTGCGCAGACCGTCCTGGCGGAGCGAGAGCATGCCCTGCATCATCGCCACCTTGGCGATGTCCTCGCTGGATCGCCGTTCGATGACCGCGCGCTCGAGCTCCTCGGTGAGCACCATCACCTCGTGGATCCCGAAGCGGCCGCGATAGCCGGTACGGCCGCAATGGCTGCAACCCACGGCACGGAACACGGTGGGCCAGCCGCCGTGCTCCTCGGCACCGAGATCCCAGCCGGCCTGGGCCAGCTCGGCCTCGGTCGGGTCGTACTGCTCCTTGCACTTGTCGCAGAGCTTGCCGCGAGCCGCTGCGCCACCACGCAGTCGAGCGCGGAGGTCACGAGGAACGGCTCGACGCCCATCTCGACGAGCCGCATCGGGGTCGACGCGGCGTCGTTGGTGTGCAGCGTCGACAGCACGAGGTGGCCGGTGAGCGCGGCCTCGATCGCGATCACCGCGGTCTCGCGGTCGCGGATCTCGCCCACGAGGACGATGTCGGGGTCGGAGCGCAGGATCGAGCGCAGCGCGGCGGCGAACGTGAGCCCGGCCTTCGGGTGGATCTGCACCTGGTTGATGCCGGCGAGGCGGTACTCCACCGGGTCCTCGACGGTGATGATGTTGCGGTCGACCTGGTTGAGGATGTTCAACGTCGCGTACAGCGTGGTCGACTTGCCCGAGCCAGTCGGTCCGGTGACGAGGATCGTTCCGTAGGGCTTGCGATACGACTCGCCGAAGCGTTCGAGCGTCTCGGGCAGGAACCCGAGCTCGCCGAGGCGCAGGAGCGCAGTCCCCTTGTCGAGAATCCGCAGCACGATCTTCTCGCCGTGCACGGTGGGCAGCGTCGCGACGCGGAGGTCGATGCCGTGGCCGGCGACCTTCATCGAGATGCGGCCGTCCTGGGGGATGCGCCGCTCGGCGATGTTGATGTCGGCCATGAGCTTGATGCGCGAGATCACGCCGCTCTGGATCGCGCGGGGCGCGTGCATCACCTCGTGGAGCACACCGTCGATGCGGAAGCGGATGCGCACGTCCTGCTCGCCGGGCTCCACATGGATGTCGCTCGCGCGGTCCGCGACGGCCTGGGTGATGAGCAGGTTCACGAACTTGACGATCGGTGCGTCCTCGACGACCTCGTGGACGTTCGCGAGCGAGTCCGCTTCGTCGTCCGCTTCGTCGACCGCGAGCAGGGCGACGCTGTCGACTTCGGTATCGACACGGAAGTAACGGTCGATGAGCTCGGTGATCTGCGAGGGAGTCGCAACGACGCTGCGAAGCTCACGCCCGGTGAGCGACCGGATGTCGTCGAGGGCGAACACGTTCGACGGGTCGGCCATCGCGACGATGAGCCGCTCGCCGTCCCAACCGATCGGCAGAGCCTGGTAGCGCCGGACGATCGTCTCGCTCACGAGCGACACCACGCCGGCATCGATCATCACGTCGTTGAGGTCGACGAACTCGATGCCAACCTGGCGGGCCAGGGCGCGCACGACGTCGGCTTCCTCGACCGCCTTCATCTCGATGAGGATCCGGCCGAGCTGCTTGCCGCTCGCCATCTGCTCGCGCAGGGCCGCGTCGAGCTGGGCCTCGGTCACGAGGCCTTCGCGCAGCAAGAGCGCGCCGAGCGGCGTTCCGTCCGACAGGGTCAGCCTCCAGGTCCGAACGGGGTATCGACCGGCCGCCGGGCGCGCTGGAGAGCGGGCCCCATCAGCCCGGTTGGGGCCGCCGCCCGGGGCGCGAGGTCCACGGCCGGATCGCTATTCGCGCAGGGCCGAGAAGAGCCGGAGCATGGCGCCCCGGTCACCGGGAACCGGCTCGGCCGGCGCCGGCTCGGCCGCGTCCGGGTCGGGCTCGTCGCCGGCCTCGACGGGCTCAGTGGGGTCGGCAAGCGGCTCGGCGAGCGCGTCGGGGTCGAGCTCGGCGGGCGACGGTGCGGCGTCGAGGAGCACCTCGCCCAGCACCTCCTCGATCGGATCCACGACGCTCGGGGCCACGACCGGGGCCGCCGCCACGACCGGGGCTGCCTCCACGACCGGGGCTGGCGGCGCCGCCGGCCGGGCCGATGCGGGTGCAGCCGCGACGTCGATCGCGCCCCGCCGCACCAGCGACGCGAGCGCCCGGCACACGCCCACGAGCGAGCCACCCGAGCGGCCCGGCAGGTCGCGAACCGCGTTCGTCCCGTCGAGGCACGCGAGCAGGGCCCATTCGAACGCGCTGACGACGATCTCGTCGCCCGGCAGCTGCGGCGCGAGCACTGGAATCGCGTCGGTGGACGGCACGACGGTGGCGATGTCGTGCCACTCGCGCTCGAGCTGGTCGAGCTCGTCGAGCACCGGTTCGATGGGCGCACACGCGGCGGGCCGCGGGCGCGGGTGGTCGTCGGCGGCGAAGCGGAAGGCCCCGTCGTCCAACCCGCCGGTCTCGAACGCCACGTCGAGCAGCCGCGCGTGCAGTGCCGCCTGCGTGTGGGTGGCGACGAGCGGCTCGTCGCCGCCGCCGTCGCCAGCGCCGCAGCACTCCCCCTCGTACAGCTCGACCCGCGCCGAGCGACCGCCGGCCTCGACCGTGAGGGTGCCGCTTTTGCCCGCCGTGGCGAGCATGCGCAGCACCTCGGGCAACGAGAACACGTCGAAGGTTCCCGATAGCGACATCCTGCGCCCTCCTCCTTCGGTGGGTATCGGCGCGCGGAGGCAGCACAGTTGAGGAGTTGGAGGGCTACGTGCCGTGTGTCATCGCCGCCTCGGCCGCGCCACGCATCACCGCGACCGGCGCGGGCAGACCCGTCCAATGCTCGAAGGCCAGCGCCGCCTGGTGCACCAGCATCCCGAGACCGTCGACCGTACGGGCACCGGCGGCACGCGCCGCGGCGAGCAGCGGCGTCTCGAGCGGCTGGTAGACGAGGTCGACCACCGCCTGACCGGTATGCAAGCAGCCGGCGTCGAGCGGCGACGTGCGGTCGTCGAGCATCCCCACGGGCGTGGCGTTGACCACGACGTCGGCCGCCGCGGCCGCGCCGGCACGGGTGTCCCAGTCGGTCGTCGCGGCCATGTCCCCGTGCACCCCGCGCCCGCCCGTGAGCCCGGCGACGGCATCGGCCGCAGCCGCCCGGCGGGCCGTCACCGTCACCCGTGCGCCAGCCTCGCAGAGGGCAACCGCCACGGCGCGCGCCGCACCCCCGGCGCCGAGCAGCAGCACGGAGCGTCCGGCCACGTCGACCTGCGCGTCGATGAGCGACCGCAGGAAGCCGTCACCGTCGGTGGTGTCGCCGCGGATGCGACCGTCGGGCAACCGCGTCACGCAGTTGACGCTGCGCAACGTGGATGCACGGGTCGACACCTCGTCGCATGCATGCACCGCGTCCTCCTTGTGCGGCATGGTCACCGAGGCACCACGCATACCGAGCGCACGCATCGCGCCGATCGCCGCCGCGCTCTGCCCACGCGGCACCTCGAACGCCACGTACACCCAATCGAGATCGAGTGCGGCGAACGCCGCGTTGTGCAGCGCCGGTGACATGGAATGGCGCACCGGGTCGCCGATCACGCAAGCAAGCGAGGTGGCCCCGCTGATCGTCCGGGTCACGGGCACGCTCCGAGCTGGTTGTAGTGCTTGACGTTGCGGTCCTGCTCCTGCTGCGTGGCCGCGAACGCGAGGTGTCCGGCACAGTCGGCATTCACCCAGTAGACGTCGGCGGTGTGCGCGGGCCGGAGCGCGGCGTCGAGATTCGTCTTCGTGACGGCCGCGATCGGTGTGGGCCCGAGCCCGGTGTGCAGGTACGAGTTGTACGGCGAATCGATCGTGCGCAGCCGAGCGAAGTTGTTCGTGGAGTGCGTGTCGTTCGCGTAGAGCACCATCGCGTCGATGTCGAGCGGCATGTTGCGGGCGAGCCGGTTGTAGATCGCCGAGGCCACGAGCGGGCCGTCGGCCGCGAACTTCGCCTCGCTCTGGATCAGCGCCGCCACCTTCACCGCGTCGTAGGGCGCCACGTGGATCGCCGCGGCCGCGTGCGCCAGCCCCTCGGATGCTGCGACCTGATCGAAGCGCTGCACCATCGCCCGCACGACATCGAGGTCGGTGGAGCGCGGCGTGAAGTAGTAGGTGTCGGCATAGAGCAGCCCCTCCGCCGACGTGGTGCCGGCCGGTTGGTAGCGCGACCGCACCGCGCCGGTCTTCACGAGCTTGATGAAGTGCGACGCGTCGAGGTGCAGCTGGTCGTGCACCTGCGCGGCGATCTCGTTCAGCCAGAGCCCGGGCCGGATCCGTAGTACGAGTCGTGTCTCGGCGGGCGCGCGTTCGAGCGTCGACACCGCCGCACGGACGCCCATGTGGGCCCGGAGCGTGAACGTGCCCGCGTGCAGCTTCGAGTGGTGGAACACGCGGGTGTAGAGACGGAACGCCAGCGTCGAGTCGATCACGCCGTCGTGCTCGAGCAAGTTCGCGATCGCGTCGGTGCTCGTGCTCGGTGCAATCGTGACCGACAGCGCCCGACCGCCCGGCGAACCGTCGAGCCGGTGCTGGAACCAGAACAGCCCGGCGCCCGCGGCCGCCACCGGGACGGCGATCACGAGAAGCAGCACGAGCAGCGCGCGCCCGCGCCGCGGGCGGTGCTGCACGCGCGGCACGATCACGCCGCGGTCGGGATCGCGGCCGCCCGGATCGGGTGGTGTCGCCTCGCCGTCGCTCGCGGACCACGTACCGCCCTCGGAGGCGTCCTCGCCTTCGGCGCTGACCCCACCGTCGAGGAGCGGGCCGAGGTCGATCGGCTCGCGCGACTGGCCTCGCCCGCGCCGGCTCACGGGCGCGGCTCGCGGTCGAGATACGCCTGGAGCATGATCGCAGCAGCAACCTTGTCGACCACCGTGCGCTGCCGCGCGCCCGGGGACGCCGGCGGCACGCAGGCTGCGCTGCGCGCTCACCGTCGTGAGCCGCTCGTCGAAGGCCACCACCTGCAGTTCAGCACCCGCGGCCGCGGCCAGCGCGTCAATCTCCGCCTGGGCGGCACGCGCCGCCGGTCCGGCCCGGCCCGACAGCGACAGCGGCAACCCGACCACCACCGTGCCCACATCGTGCTCGTGCGCGACCGCCAGGATCGCGGCGTGATCGTCGTCGCGCGTGCGGCCGCGCTGCAGCACCTGCAACGGCGAGGCGATGGTGCGGGACCGGTCGGAGAGTGCCAGACCGATGCGCCGCTCGCCCAAGTCGACGGCGAGCACGCGTGTGCCCACCCCCGCTCGCCTCCGGCTCGCGCCCCCAGGGGCGTCGCCCTGCGTCACCGGCGCCAGCGACGCGCCTGCTCGCCCACCAGTTCGAGCGCGTCGTCGATCGCGCCGACGTTCGGCCCGCCGCCCACGACCAGGTCGGCGTTCTTGGCGGTGCCGCCGCCGAGCGCGCCGCGCGGCCGGCGCGGCGATCTCGGCCGCCGACGCGCCACCGGCAACGAGCTGCTTGCTCACCGCCACCACGATCGCGGCCTTCCTGCCGTCGGGCCCGGCGCCGACTAGCGCGACCACGCCGCCGGACGGCGCCAGCGCCGCAAGGACGGCGTGCGCGAGCTGGCGCAGCTCGTCGGGTGCTGAGCCGTCGCGGCGCGCGACGACGACACCACCGCCCGCGTGTGCGGCGAGCTCACGGGCCGCGGCGTTCGCCTGCTCGGCGCGCAGGATGCGCAGCTCGCTCTCGAGCTCACGCAGCTGGCCCTGCAGGCGGGTCACGCGCTCTTCGACCTCGGCCGGCGCGGCGCGTAGCTGCGCCGCCAGCCGCCGCAGCCGCGACTCCTCCTCGGAGATGTACGCGAGCGAGCCGTCGCCCGTGAGTGCCTCGATGCGGCGGACGTTCGAGCCGATCGAACCTTCGCTCACGATCTTGATCGGGCCGATGAACCCGAGCGAGTCGACGTGCGTGCCGCCGCACAGCTCGATCGAGGGACCCGCTTCGAGCACGCGTACACGGTCGCCGTACTTCTCGCCGAAGAACGCGATCGCGCCGCGCGCCTCCGCATCGGCTTTTGACATCTCGACGTGCGTGACCGGCGCGTCCGAGATCACCTGCTCGTTCGCCAGTGTCTCGACCTTCACGAGATCGTCGACGGGCACCGCCTCGTAGTGGCTGAAGTCGAAGCGGAGGCGACCGGGATCGACGAACGAACCGGCCTGCTTCACATGCGGTCCGAGCACCTCGCGCAGCGCCCAGTGGAGCAGATGGGTGGCGGTGTGGTTGCGGCGGATGTTGTCGCGGCGCTCGGCGTCGATGGCCGCGGTGATCGTGTCGCCCTCCGCGAGCTGGCCTTCGAGCACGCGGGCGCGGTGCACCACGAGGCCGGGCAGCCCGTATTGCGTGTCCTGCACGTCGGCCACGGCCCCGCGGTCGCTGCGCAGCATGCCGGTGTCGCCCACCTGGCCGCCGGACTCGGCGTAGAACGGTGTGCGGTCGAGGATCACGTCGACGACTTCGCCGGCACCAGCGCGCAAGATCCGCTCGCCGCCGCCGACGAGCGCGACCACCCGCGCTCCGCCCGTGGTGTACTCGTCGCGGCCGGTGAACTGCGTGGCGCCGTGCTCGGCAACGACCTCGCGGTAGAGCTCGACCGGCGCGTTGGCGCGACCGCCGGCCTCCTTGGCCGCCTCGCGAGCCCGCTCCCGCTGCTCGGCCATCTTGGCGTCGAACGCGGCGACGTCGACGTGGCGGCCGCGCTCCGACGCGATCTCGCGCGTGAGGTCGACGGGAAAACCGAGCGTGTCGTGAAGATGGAAGGCGTCGTCGCCGCTCACGTCGCCGCGCTCGAGCAGCCCGTCGAGCAGCTCGGTGCCGCGCTGGAGCGTGGTGCGGAACGACTCCTCCTCGTGCGCCACGATCGACGTGACGATGTCGCGGTCGGCGACGAGCTTCGGGTAGGCGTCGCCCATCACCTCGCACACCACGTCGATCATCGGCGGCGTGACGAGCTCCCGCGCCCCCAGCAGATACGCGTGGCGCACGGCACGGCGGATGATGCGCCGCAGCACGTAGCCGCGCTCCTGGTTGCTCGGCATCACGCCGTCGGACACGATGAACGCCATCGTGCGCGAGTGCTCGGCGAGGATCCGCAGGTACACGTCGTGCTCGGGGTCACGGCCGTAACGGGTGTTGGTGACCTCCTCGGCGCGGGCGATGAGCGGCTGGAACAGGTCGATGTCGAAGATCGACTCCTTGCCCTGCATCAAGAAGAGCGCGCGCTCGAAGCCCATGCCGAAATCGATGCTCGGCTTGGGGAGGTCGACCCGCGTGCCGTCGGCGCGCTGGTCGTACTGCATGAACACGATGTTGCCGATCTCGATGTAGCGGTCGCCGCCGGCCACCGGGCCGCCCTCGGGGCCGTGCGCCGGTCCGAGGTCGTAATGGACCTCCGACGACGGCCCGCACGGACCGGTGTCGCCCATCTTCCAGAAGTTGTCCTCATCGAGCCGCTGGACGCGCTCGGCCGGGAACCCGACCGACTCGGTCCAGATGCGGTACGCGTCGTCGTCGGACACGTGGATCGTGACCCAGAGGCGGTCGGGGTCGAAGCCCATGACGCCGGTCATGAACTCCCATGTCCACGGGATCGCTTCGGCCTTGAAGTAGTCGCCGAAGCTGAAGAAGCCCATCATCTCGAAGAACGAGAAGTGGCGGTTCGTGCGACCGATGTCGTCGAGGTCGTTGTGCTTGCCCCCGGCCCGCACGCACTTCTGGATCGACGCGGCCCTCCGATAGGGCGCGGGCTCCTCGCCCACGAAGTAGGGCTTGAACGGCACCATGCCGGCCACGGTGAACAGCAGCGTGCGGTCGACCGGCACCGTGCTCGCCGACGGCACGATGGTGTGCCCGCGCGCCGACCAGAACGCCGCCCACGTGGCGCGCAACTCGTCAGCGGTACGGGGCGGCGATGTCACGAACGAAGATTACTGGTGCCCCGGGTAGACCAGCGCCCCGCGATTCACCGCACCGCAGCAGGCCACACCCACCGCCGCGGCAACGTCGGCCGGAAGCGGCATACCGGAGGCGATCAGCGGGCTCCCCGCGCGCAGCGAGTAGTTGCCCTGCTGCGGGCTCACGAAGACCGGCGACGCGCGGTAACCCGTGTACTCGATCGCGCCCGCCTCGTAGCCCGTCGCGGCGGCGAAGCTCGCGAGGGAGGCGTAGTTGCTCGCCGCGCGCGGCGCGATCCGCGTCCATTGCGCGAGCGACCGCGGCCGGTTCGGGGCGCTGCGCGCGAACACGTCGTCGACCATACCGGTGATCATCGTCGACGCGTCGAAGCGTTTGGGCTTGTCGAGATCCTCCGTGTAGAGCAGCGGACCGGACGAGCCACCGTCGGGCGCGGCAAAGATGTTGTTCGCGAACGTGTCGTGCGCGGTGATCCATGTGATGCCGAGCGTGAGCTCGGCCGGATCGGTGTTCACACGCCCGTCGTCGTGCACGCTCAGCTGGTACGTACCGTTGTTCGCCAGGGTGTTGTTGTAGACGCGCGCATCCGTGGCGCCGCTGAGCTTCAGGCCGGCCTGGCCGTTGCGCACCGAGAGGTTCGATGCCACGACGGAGGTGCCGGTGATCTCGATGTAGATGCCGTTGCGGAAGTTCCGTTGCGCGACGTTGTCGACCACGGTCGCGTCGTAGGACGACACGTCGAACCAGATCCCGTTCGAGTAGTTGTCCTGCGCGATGGTGTGGGTCACGAGCACGTGGTACGAGCTCGTGATCTTGATGCCCGACACCGACGCCACGGGTGAGAAGCCGGGCCAGAACCGCTCGGTGTTGTTCCACGCCGCGACGTCGCCCTGCACCTCGAGATGGTCGGCCTTGTTGGCGTGCAGGCCGGTGAAGCCGTTCGCGAGGAAGGCACTGTTGCGGACCGCGACGTTCGCGGCGTACACGCTGAGGCCACGCGAGGCGCTCCCGGCGAAGACGTCGCCTTCGAAGACCATGTTCGGCGCCAGGTCGAGCACCATGGCGGGGTTGGGGTTCGTGTTCCACTGCGACGCGTAGTCCTTGAAGCCGATCCCGCGCACCACGCTGCCCGCAGCCGAGGCCGTGAACCGCACCGCCTCGGAACGCGCCGCGGCCTCCACCACCGTGCCGGCGCCGGTGGGATCGTCGCCGACGTAGAGGCCGTGCCCGCGGTAGTCGACGTAGAACGTGCCCGCCCGCAGCTCGCTCAGACCACCCACCTGCGCGAGCGGCCGGCCGTTGACGAACACCATGTCGGGAAGCCCCGCGTAGGGGTATCGCGCGTCGAGCGCGCGCGTGTCGTAGCAGGTGTGGCAGAACTGCGCCGTCCACCCGTGGTGTACCCATCCGCCGGTGACCCGCGAGAAGCCTGTGACCACGTCGGCGCCCGAGAGCCACACCGCGGCGCCGGGCACGGCCTCGAGCGTGATCGGCCGCGTGATCGCGCCGAGCGCCTCGCGGTACACGCCGCTGCTGATCATCACCCTCGCGCCCGGCCGGGCGCGGCTGACGGCTGCGGCGATCGACCGCAGCGGCCGCGCCGCGGTGCCCGCGGCCCGGTCTGAGCCGGTGCGGGCCACGTAGAGCGTCGGCACCGCAGCAGGGCGCGCCGCGATGACACCGGCGCCACTCATCGAGGTGCCGATACCCACGCAGAACACTCCCAGCACCGTGCCCGCCAAGTACCGGCGTCGGCGCCGGCGGCGCCGATAGGCGTCAGCCGCCACGCGCGCCGTCCGGGACCGCGCGCAAGCGACGCGGGTCGTAGCCCCGCCGCAACTCGACCTCGCGGCGATGCATCTCGTCGCGGCCGTCGGCGACCGCGGCGCGCAGCCGTTCGCTCACCTGCTCGCCGACGTGCTGCGGCCCGAGCTTGCGCACCTCGCGCTTCACCTTGCGCACCACGGCGTAGCTCGTGCCGAGCCCCGCCGCGTAGCCGATCGCAGTCCAGCGCGCGCGCTTGAACATCGCGGCGTCAGGACGCGCGCCGGCGCCGGCGCCGGGACGGATTCGTGGACTCTTGACGGCCCCCGCGGAGGCGCTGCGTGGCCTTCTTGACGCCACTGCCGAACGCGACGGTCTTCACGACCGGACTCGAGATCGTGCGGTACGCGAGCCGCGACGCGGCATCGACGTGCGCCTCGACCGATTCCGCCGCCGTGATCAGCCGATCGACCCGTTCGACCTGCCCACTCGTGGCGGTGACCGCGTCGTGCAGCTCGTCGACGATCGGCAAGGTGTCGCGCTGCAGCGACTCCAGCGCAGCGCGCAGGGCCACGAGCGCGGACCGCAGCGAGAGCAGCATCGCGATCGTGGCGCCCGCGCCCACCGCGACGAGCACCGCGAGTACCACCACCACCACGTCACTCGCTGTCATCCTCGGACCCCTTCTGCTCCCCGCGACGCGAGTGCCAGCGTGCGACCAGCGCGGCCTCGGCACCGTGGCTGCCCGGTTCGTAGAACCGGCGTCCGAGGTGTTCTTCCGGCAGGTACTGCTGCTCAACCCAGCTCGTCGGAGCGTCGTGAGGATAGCGATATCCCTCGCCGTGCCCCAAGGCCCGCGCCCCCTGGTAACTGGCGTCACGGAGGTGGACGGGCACCGAGCCGGCTGCCTCGTCGTGCACGGCTTCAATCGCGCGGGAGATCGCCATGTAGGCGCTGTTCGACTTCTCTGCGAGCGCGAGGTAGATCACCGCGTGCGAGAGGTTGATGCGGGCCTCGGGAAGACCCACATACTCGACGGCCTGCGCCGCCGCGGTGGCGACCGCGAGGGCCGTCGGATCGGCGAGCCCGACATCCTCCGACGCGAAGATCACCATGCGGCGAGCGATGAAGCGTGCGTCCTCACCGGCTTCGATCATGCGGGCGAGCCAGAACACCGCGGCGTCGGCGTCGCTCCCCCGCATGCTCTTGATGAACGCGCTGACGATGTCGTAGTGCTCGTCGGCTCCGTACCGCACGGCGCGCATGGCGATCGCGGCTTCGGCGTCCGCGAGCGTGATCACGGCCGCTGCGGCACCACCGGCCTGCCCGGCCCGTTCGATGGCGAGGGCATGCGCGAGCTCGAGGCAGGTGAGCGTGTGGCGGGCGTCGCCCTCGGCACGGCTCGCGAGATGATCGAGCGCCTCGCGCTCGATCTCGGCCGGTTCGTCGCCGAGACCGCGGGTGGCGTCACCGAGTGCGCGCTCGAGCAGCACGACGAGGTCGGTGGGCTCGAGCGCGTCGAGGCGGAACAGCGTCGAGCGCGACAACAACGGCCCGGTGAGCGAGAAGTACGGGTTCTCGGTGGTGGCACCGATGAGCACGAGCAGACCGTCCTCCACGTGCGGGAGGAGCGCGTCCTGCTGCGTGCGGTTGAACCGGTGCACCTCGTCGAGGAACAAGATGGTGCCCTTGCCCTGCTGACCGAGGCGGTCGCGTGCCCGGTCGACCACCTCGCGCACGTCCTTCACGCCCGCGTTCACCGCCGACAGCGTCTCGAACGACTTGCTCGTGGCCCCGGCCACGAGCCGGGCGACGCTCGTCTTCCCGGTGCCCGCCGGCCCCCACAGCACCACCGACGAGAGCCGGTCCGATTCGATGAGCACCCGCAGCGGCTTGCCCGGACCGAGCAGGTGCTGCTGGCCGACCACCTCGTCGAGCTTGCGCGGCCGCAGCCGGGCCGCGAGCGGCGCTCGCCACGCGAGGCGCTCCTCGACCGCCGAGGCAAACAGGTCCATACGTCGCAGGCTAAGGAGTCGCGGGGATCACCCACCATCCCGCACGCGGGGAACTCGCGGGGCGGTGGCGAACGTCGTACGAGTGTGAGCCGGACGCAGCTTCGCCCCCTCGTGGTGCTCCTCGCGGCGGTGACGATCGCGGCGAGCGCATGCGGCAACCAGGACGCGCATGTCGGCTCGGCCACGACCACGATGACCGCGCCCCGTTCAAGGCCGATACGCGTTGGAGCCGGGCGATCCTCAGCGCCGACGGGATGACGCTGACGATCAGCGTCGCCGGCGCCCCTGCCGGGGACGGCCCGTGCGAGGAGCGCTTCCTGTATCACGTCACCGAGACCGACCACAGCGTGACCGTCGCCTTCCGCCGGGCCACCTCGGCAAGCACCACCGCGCCCATTGCGTGCCCCGACGTGCTCGTCACCCAGCGGTTCGACATCCGCCTCCACGCGCCGCTGGGCGACCGGCCGCTCTACGACGCGATCGGACAGCAGCCGCGGCCGGTCTGGCACGTGGCCGACGTCGTGCGACCGACCGTGCTGCCGGGCGGCATCACCGTCCACGACCTCACGCCCACCCCCGGATCGGCGCCGCTCGACTGGTCACAGTCGGCCCAGGTCACCTCGGGTCCCGGGTGGGATCTCTGGATCGATCAAGGACCGGCGGGCTCCTTCACCGCGCCGTCGACCGCGCCCGCGAAGGTGGTCGCCACGACCGAGGTTCACGGCAGCGAGGCGAAGATCTACGAGTACTTCAACTCCACCGGTCACCTCATCCACTGGACCGAGCACGGGCTCGATGTCACGGTGCGGGCCGAGCTGCACACCGGGAACATGTCCGAGCCGCAGAGCTTCGCCAACCCGCAGGTCGCGTTCATCGACCCCTTGCTCGTCCGCATCGCGGGCGGCATCGTCGTTCCCGCTAGGACGGCTTCGGGCGGATCGTGAGGCCGAGGTCGCGGAGCTGCACGGGATCGATCGGGCTCGGCGCGCCGGTGAGCGGGTCGGCACCCGACTGCGTCTTCGGGAACGCGATGACCTCACGGATGTTCTCCTCGCCGCAGAGCAGCGCGACGAGCCGGTCGGTGCCGAACGCGAACCCGGCGTGCGGTGGCGGGCCGTAGCGGAACGCGTCGAGCAGGAACCCGAACTTGGCCTGCTGCTCGTCGGCGCCGATCCCGAGCAGCTCGAAGATGCGCGCCTGCATGTCGCGCCGGTGGATCCGCACGCTCCCCGATCCGAGCTCCCAGCCGTTGAGCACGAGGTCGTACGCCTGCGAGCGCACGCGCAGCGGGTCGGCCTCGAGCCGCTCGACGTCGTCGGGGTGGGGGGCGGTGAAGGGATGATGCGCCGGCACCGGCCGGCCGTCGTCGCCCATGCCTTCGAACAGCGGGAAGTCGACGACCCACACCAGGTGCAGCCCGCCCTCGTCGACCGGCGGCCGCCCGAGGTCGAGGCGGAGCTGGCCGAGCACCCCGACGGTGGTGGACCACGGGCCGGCCGCGAGCAGCACGAGATCGCCCGGTGCGGCACCCAGGGCGGCCACCACACCCGCCTGCTCGGCCTCGGTGAGGAACTTCACGACCGGTGACTCGAGCGTCACCGCGCCTTCGACGTCGCGGACACGCATCCACACCAGACCGGCGGCACCGAGCTGTTTCGCCCGGTCGACGAGACCGTCGACGACGTTGCGCGACGCGTCCCCCTGGCCCGGCACGCAGATGCCGCGCACGCACTCGGCACCCTGGAAGGCGCGGAACTCCGTGGCGGCGAACACCGCGGCGAGGTCGACGAGCTCCATACCGAAGCGCACGTCGGGTTTGTCGGAGCCGTAGCGGTTCATCGCGTCGTGCCACGTGATGCGGGGCACGTCGGCGAGCACGTCGCCGCGGCCCACGGCCGCGATCGCGGCGAGCACCGCGCGCGAGACCACGTCCTGCACGTCCTCCTGGTTCGCGAAGCTCATCTCCATGTCGAGCTGCATGAACTCGAACTGGCGGTCGGCGCGCAGGTCCTCGTCGCGCAGGCAGCGCGCGATCTGGAAGTAGCGGTCGAAGCCCGCCACCATCAGCAGCTGCTTGAACAGCTGCGGACTCTGCGGCAGCGCGTAGAACTCGCCCGGATGCAGCCGGCTGGGCACGACGAAGTCGCGTGCGCCCTCGGGCGTCGACGCGATCAGCATCGGCGTCTCCACCTCCACGAACCCCTGCTCGGTCATCGTGTTGCGGATCGCGCTGTTGACCGCGGCACGGGCCCGCAGATTGGCTTGCATCGGCGCCCGCCGCAGGTCGAGGTAGCGGTGGCGCAGCCGCAGCGCCTCGTCGACGTCGATGCGGTCGTCGAGCGGGAACGGCACCGGCTCCGCTTCGGCGAGCACCTCGAGCTCCTCGGCAACCACCTCGATCGCGCCGGTGGCCATCTGCTCGTTGACCGTACCTTCGGGCCGCCTGCGGACAGTGCCCGAGATGCGCAGCACCCATTCGGCGCGCACGTGGCGCACGCTCGCGAGCCCGGCCTCGCTCGGATCGACGACCACCTGCACGACACCGGTGGCGTCACGCACGTCGAGGAAGGCGACGCCGCCGTGGTCGCGGCGGTGCGCGATCCAGCCGCAGACCACGACCGCACCGCCGACGTCGTCGACCCGCAGCTCGCCGGGCCGGTGTGTGCGCATCATGGGAGCACGCCCACTTCGGTGTGCACCCGCAACCATGCTGGAGCCTCCTCGCGCCGCACTTCGATCTGCTCTCCCGACGTGAGGTCCTTCACCACGACGTGACCGGTGGCGAACTCACGCGGCGCGACCATCACCGCGTAGCGGGCACCGGAGCGGTCGGCCGCGCTCCATTGCTTCTTCATCGAACGCGCCGCGCCGCCCAGCGACCCGTACGCGCGATCGGCCCGCAACCCGAGCTCGCGGACCTCGTGCAGCAACGTGGTCGCGTCGCCGGTGTCGACCGCGTCGATCACGAACACGTCGAGCCGCGGCACCGCCGCGGCCGCTCCGTCGCGGCCGGCGGCCCGGGCGAGCAGGATGCGCTCGATGCCGGTGCCGAAGCCGATCGCCGGGGCCGCCGGGCCCCCCATCTCCTCGCTCAACCGGTCGTAGCGGCCGCCCCCGCCGATCGCGTTCTGCGCGCCCGACAGAGCCGGGCTCTGGAATTCGAACACGGTGGCGGTGTAGTAGTCGAAGCCGCGCACGAGCCGCGGCTCGATCTCGAAGTCGACGCCGAGGTCGCGCAACCCCGCCTGTACCTGCTCGAACTGCGTGGCGCTCTCGTCGCTCAGGTGCTCGCCGAGTTGCGGTGCGCGGCCGATCATCTCCTGCCAGTCAGGATGCTTGGAGTCGAGGATGCGCATGGGGTTCTGCTCGGCGCGCGGCGAGCTCGGGGCCGAGCACGTCGGCGTGGGCCCGCCAGTAGTCGAGCAGCACCGCCGCGTAGCGGGTGCGGCTCTCGGCGTCGCCCATCGAGTTGAGCAGCAGCTTGGTGTCCCGCAAGCCCAACCCTCGGTAATAGCCGGCGAGCAGGTCGATCATCTCCACGTCGACGCGCGGGTCGTCGCAGCCGATTGCCTCGGCCCCGAGCTGCCAGTGCTGCCGGTAGCGGCCGGCCTGCGGGCGCTCGTACCGGAAGTTCGGTGCCACGTACCAGGCCTTCCACGGTGTGGGCGGCCGGTGCTCCACGAATGCGCGCACCACGCCCGCAGTGCCCTCGGGTCGCAGCGCGAGCCGGCGGCCACCCTTGTCGACGAAGTCGTACATCTCCTTCGACACCACGTCGGTGGTCTCGCCGACTCGCGCGAACACCTCGTAGTGCTCGAAGATCGGTGTGACGACAAGCCCGTAGCCGAACCGCGCGGCACGTTCGGCAAACGTGGCGACGATCTCGATCCACTCGGCGCTCTCCGGCGCGAGCACGTCGCGTGTGCCCTTGGGGGCCCGGAACACCTCGCGCGCGGGCCGCGAACTGGCGCTCTCCCCGGCGTTCATGAGGTGACGAGGCTACCGGCAGGCGATGCTGGAACCCGGCCTCGATTCGTGCGCCCGCGAGCAGCGAGGCACGGTCACACAGCTGTCCGTTGGCCGGGGAGCACGCGCGTGACGTCGTAGACCGCGTCGACGTGCTTGACCGCGGCCATGATCGCGTCGAGATGGTCGGGCTCGGCGAGCTCGAACTCGAAGCGGATGTGCGCGATGCGGTCGGACTTGGTCTTCGAGGTGCACCCGAGGATGTTGACGTGGTTCTCGGACAGCACCTCGGCGACGTCGCGCAGCAGCTTCGAGCGGTCGAGCGCCTCGATCTCCACCGACACGACGTAGGCGGCCGGTGCATTGCGGTTCCACTCGACGTCGATGACGCGGTCGCCCTGGCTGCGCAGGCTCAGCGCGTTCGCACAGTCGGTGCGGTGCACCGACACGCCGCGGCCGCGCGTGACGAAGCCCATGATCTCGTCGCCGGGCACGGGCGTGCAGCACTTCGACAGCCGCACGAAGATGTCGTCGAGGCCCTCGACGTGCACACCGACCTCGTCGCCGGCACGGTGTGGCCGCGGCGGGCGGCGGGCCGTGGTGGGCACCTGCTCCTCGCCGCCCGACAGCTCGCGCTGGATGCGCTGCACGACGGCCTTGGCCGACACGTGGTGCTCGCCGATCGCGGCGTAGAGCGAGTCGACGTCGGTGTAGTTGAGGTGCTCGACGACCCGGCGCAAGATCAGCGCCGGCAGCTTGTGCACGGGAAGGCCGCCGTGACGCAGCGCGGCTTCGAGCTCCTCACGACCATTCTCGATCGCGTCGCTGCGGCGCTCGCGCGAGAACCACTGGCGGATCTTCGCCCGGGCGCGCGGCGAGGCCACGAACTGCAGCCAGTCGCGCGTCGGGCCGGCGTCGGCGACCTTGCTCGTGAAGATCTCGACCGTGTCACCCGACTGCAGCTTGGTGTCGAGCGGCACCAGCCGATCGTTCACCTTGGCGCCTACGCAGCGGTGGCCGACCTCGGTGTGGATGGCGTAGGCGAAGTCGACCGCGCACGAACCGGTGGGCAGGGTGATCACGCGCCCGTGCGGCGTGAACACGAACACCTCGTCCTGGTCGAGATCGAGCTTGAGGCTCGCCATGAACTCGGCCGGGTCGTCGGTGTCCTGCTGCCAGTCGACGATGCGCGCGAGCCAGTCGAGCTCGGAGTCGGGCGAGTCCTTCTCCTTGTAACCCCAGTGCGCGGCCACACCGAACTCGGCGCGCTCGTGCATCTCCCGGGTACGGATCTGGAACTCCACCGGCCTGCCGTTCGGGCCCATCACCGTCGTGTGCAACGACTGGTAGAGGTTGAACTTCGGCATCGCGATGTAGTCCTTGAAGCGGCCCTGCACCGGACGCCAGGTGGCGTGCACGCCGCCGAGCACGCTGTAGCAGTCCTTCACGGTGTCGGCCACGACCCGCACACCGAGCAGGTCGAAGATGTCGTCGAACTCCTTGCCGCGCACCACCATCTTCTCGTAGATCGACCAGTGGTGCTTCGGTCGGCCGGTGACCTCCGCGTCGATGTGCAACTGCTCGAGGCGCTGGCGCACCTCGTCGAGCACCTCGTCGATCTCCTCGACACTGCCCGGCGCGCGCCCGGCCGCCATCTCGGCGATCTCGGCGTACCGCTTCGGGTACAGCACCGCGAACGCGAGATCTTCCAACTGCCACTTCACGTCGCCGATACCGAGACGGTGCGCGAGCGGCGCGTAGATGTCGAGCGTCTCCTGCGCGATGCGGCGCTGCTTCTCCTCGGGGAGTGACGCGATCGTGCGCATGTTGTGCAGCCGATCGGCGAGCTTGATCATCAGCACCCGTAGGTCCTTCGCCATCGCGACGAGCATCTTGCGCATGGTCGCCGCCTGCTGGGCCTCCTTCGTGTCGAAGTGAAGGCGATCCAGCTTCGTGACACCGTCGACGAGCGCGGCGACCTCGGGCCCGAAACCGTGTTCGACGTCGGCCAGCGTGATCGGCGTGTCCTCGACCGCGTCGTGCAGCAGCGCGCCGGCGATCGTGGTGTCGTCGAGACCGAGCTCGGCGAGCACCGACGCGACGCCGACGGGATGCGTGATGTAGGCATCACCCGACCGTCGCACCTGGTCGCGGTGCGCCTCCTTCGCCACCGCGTACGCCGACTCGATGAGCTCGGTGGACGCCTCGGGGTGGCGCGCGGCGTAGTGACCCAGCAGGCCGGCGAGCAGCGCGTCGACGCTGCGGCCGGGGTCGCCGGTCGCCGGTCGACCGGCGGGGGGGCTGGTGGCGGTGGTGGTCATGGGGTCGGGTTCGGCATGTTCAGTATCGGACGAGGGAGTGGATCGGGTGATCGTCGAGCCGCTGGCGGCCGCCCAAGGACGACAGCTCGATGAGGAAACCGAGCCCGACGACCCGGCCGCCGAGCCGCTCGGCGAGCCGCACCGTGGCCGCTGCGGTGCCTCCGGTGGCGAGCACGTCGTCGATGATCAGCACCCGTTCGCCGCGACCGACGGCGTCGCGGTGCACCTCGAGCTCGCCGGCCCCGTACTCGAGCGTGTACGCCTCGGCTTCCACGTGCCATGGCAGCTTGCCGCCCTTACGCACCGGCACGAACCCGGCTCCGAGGCGGTACGCCACCGGCGCGGCGAGCATGAAGCCCCGCGCCTCGATCCCGATGACCTTGTCGATCTCCTCGGCCGCGTACGGCTCCGACACCGCGTCGATCGTGGCCGCGAAGGCCTCGGTGGACGCGAGCAGGGGCGTGATGTCCTTGAACGACACGCCCGGCTCGGGGTGGTCGGGTAGCTCGCGGACGTGGGCGCGGAGCCACTCGCCGTCGATTCCCATAGGACAAGTGTAAAGGCGGGCGCCAGTGATTCATTCCATGGCCGCGTTCCCGGGGCGGCATGGCCCGGCCCGGCGGCGCGGTTGTGACCCACGCCGGGCCAGCGGCACCTCCCGCCGCGGCCCGGTAGGGTCCTGCTCAGTGGGATCGGGGGGCGGGCACGGCGCGCGCGCACAGAGACGCAACGGCGACCTCGGGCGTCGCGCCTTCCTCTCGCGCGGGGCGCTGGCCGCAGGAGGAGCCGCGGGCGCGATCGCGCTGTCGTCGGGTGGAAGCGGCGCGCTCGCAGCCACGGGGGGCCCGACCGTCGTGGTGACCACCCGTACCGCTGCCGCGATCCAAGCCGCGATCAACTCGCTCCCCGCGACGGGCGGCATCGTGCAGCTCCAGCCGGGCACGTATTCGATCGGCAAGACCGTCCTGCTACGCAGCAATTGCCAGCTCGTGGGGAGCGGGCGCGGCGTCACCATCCTGCGCGTCGTCAACGGTTCCCACGTCACCGCGATCCGCAACGCCGACCTCGTGCATGGCAACGCGAACCTCGCGATCCAGGCGCTCACCATCGACGGGAACAAGGCGCACCAGGCCAAGAGCGGCACCCTGTACGGCATCGAGCTCCATCGTTGCTCCGGCTTCGTGCTCGACCAGCTCGAGGTCGCACAGTGCGACGGCACCGGCATCTACGTCAGTGGCGACGGCACCGTGACGCGAGTCGGACACATCAGCAACGTGCTCGCCCATGACAACGCGGTACACGGCATCTGGGTCAGCTGGGCGATGCGAGAGATCGCCTACACGGCAGTCATCTGCGACCTCAACGGTCAGGACGGCCTCGTCATCGACCATTCGGAGTCCGTGGCGACCGGCGTGCACTGCAGCCGCAACACCCGCGACGGCATCCGGATCACCAACGTGATCGCCAACAACATCGTGGGTGTGCTGGCCGATCTCAACGGCCGCTACGGCATCCACGCGCTCGGTTTCGTCAACAGCGTCGGCGCGGGCTGGGCCGCGCACAACAACGGCTTGCACGAACCGGCGAGCGACGTGTACTTCGACGCCACGATCAACACCTACGGCATCACCGACCACGCGGTCGTGCACGGCATCGAATGCGGGCCCGCCCAGAAAAGCACGTGGGGCCCGCCCTACCCAGTGATTCCCACGCCGACCGAGACGTACGGGCTCGAGGTCGACCGTGCGATCCAGGGCAACCTCGCGCTCATCGGCGTGCGCAGCTGTGGTGGGGTGAACGGCGCGTATGGACTTGCTCCGAATGGGAGCACTGGCTCGCTGGTGATCCTCGACCACGAGGTGGGTACCGACCGCCTCCGGCTGCTGCGCGGCAGCCTGCACGTGGGCGCCGACCTCGTGCACGACGCGGCCGGCAAGCTCGGGTTCTACGGTGCTGCACCCGCGCCGCAGCCGACGGTGAGCGGCGACAAGGGCGGCGACCCGGCCGCGGTCATCGCCTCCCTGCTTGCCGCGCTCGCGGACCTCGGGCTCGTAATCGACGAGACGACCTAGGGCTGACCTAGGGCTCGGGGCTCACGCTACGAGAGCTTCACCGAGGCGAATGTGGCCGCGGTGGTCGCGGCCGTCGAGGCCGACGTGGCCGCGAGCCCCGCAAGGTAGTTGCCTGTGCCCATGTCGA
This sequence comes from uncultured Actinomycetes bacterium, assembly GCA_963716525.1. Taxonomy (GTDB): domain Bacteria; phylum Actinomycetota; class Acidimicrobiia; order IMCC26256; family PALSA-610; genus JBBREP01. The sequence goes on along the minus strand of OY970315.1, from coordinate 3,156,253 downwards.
TCGTGACCTTCGAGCCGGCCACGGCCTTCCAGGTGGTGCCGTCGCTCGACGTCAGCGCGCTGAACACGGTGGCCGGCGGGTTCGCCTGCTGCGCGCGCACGATCTTCAAGTAGGCGGGAGATCTCACCGTCGGAGCGCTGTGCGAGTAACGGTTCAGGATGCCGTCGTACCGCCGCCACTGGACGGTGACCGAACCGGCCGCCGTGAAATAGACGCAGTACATCGCCGCGCTCGGAGCAGCGCTCGCGCGCATCACTAGGCCGGCCTGCGCGGTCGATGCCGCCGTGGCCGACGTCACCCGGGCGCTCAGCGAATGCGCGCCCTGCACGCTGCGGTACACGAAGTGGAACGAATCGGTGTTCGTCGCGGACAACTGCCCGCGGCCGAATCCGCGGCCCGTGCCGGCCAGCACGAGGGTGCCGGCCGACGTCGTGGTGTCGCCGGGCGGCGCGGGGTTGCCGATATCGGTGCACGTCCACGGCGCCGGGCACGCGTGTGCCGGGGCAATCGGTGCCATCACAGTCGAGACGGCGCCGCCGATCGCGAGGTTCGTGAACCCGGCCGTGCCGAGCGCGGCTTTCGCACCCGAGTCGACTGCGAGGCCCTGCAGCGTCGCAGCGGGCAGGTCCATCGTCACCGACGCGCCGGGCAGGAGTTGGAAGTGCGAGCCGTCGAACGAGATGCCGGCCGAGAACAGGTTCCCGCGGCGTTGGATCATCAGCGTCACCGGGCGCTTTGCCGGCGCACGGCGGGCGAGCTTGACGGGTGCCTTGCCGAAGGCGCTGCGATACCAGACCACCACGTCGGCCACGGCCGAACCGTTGACAGGGTCGTTCGGCGACGCCAAGACCGCGAAGAACGGCGCCGCCGGATCGGTGCTCGTTCCGTAGCGCTGCCGGACCATGAGCCCGGCCTGGGCCGGCGGACTCTGCGAGCTCTGCTGCACCACCGTCACGCGCGACTGCGCGTCGCCGGTGACGATCCTTCCGATGGAGCGGTACTGATCGGTGCTGCCAGTGATCCGCACCCCGCTGGCCTTGACGGTCAGCACGCCGCCCGAGAGCGTCTCCGAACCCGCCGCGTGTTGCCCGATGTCGCGACACGTGAGCCCGCTCGGGCAGTGCGCGTCCGCGGGCGGTGCTGCGGGCGCCGCGCCGAGACCGAATGCGTACAGCCCGCCGTCGAGCGCCCCGACGTAGAACTGGCTGCGGGCAACCGACACCGCGCCCACGACACCGGCGGGCAGCGGATACGAGTAGAGCAACCGGCCGTTCGATGCGTCGAGGACCTCGAACGTCGAGCCCTCGGCATACGCGACCATGGCGTTGACGTACGCCGGCGCCCCGATGATCGAGTTGTCGGTCTGGCGCGTCCAGCGCACCGCGCCAGTGGTCGGGTCGAGCGCGGCGCAGTGAACCGCCCGAGCCGTGCCCGTTCACGACGGCGTGGCCGCCCGCGTAGTAGACGACACCGTTGGCGAAGATCCCCGAGGCGATCGAGCCGTCACCGCACGTGGGGCACGCGCCCGGCACGGCGATCTGCTGGCGCCACACCGGCCCCGCGGCGATGTGCGCGCGGTCGAACGCGTACACGATGCCGTTCTTGTTCGCCACCGAAACGAGCTTGCGGCCGCCCGAGTCGGTGAACAGCGTCGGCGTGGTGCCCCAGTCGGAGTCGACCACGGCCTCCGACGTGGGCAGCTGCCAAGTGCTCGCGTGCTGCAGCGTGTCCGCGTCGAGCGCGACGATCGCTTGTGACTCGGTCTGCGACACGTCGTCGAGCGTGCCCGTCGACACGATCACGGAGTTCGTTGCCGCGTCGTAGGTGGGAGACGTCCAGACGCCTCCGCCGACCTGACCGTTCGGCACGAAGTAGTACGTGGCCACCACCGCGTGGGTGGCCAGGTCGACCTTCAGGAGCGCGCCGCGTACGAGTGGGTTGTCACAATTGCTCGCGATGCCGATGTAGGCCGCGCCACCGACGACGAGCGGGCTCGACCAGTTGTAGTAGCCCGCCGCCGTGTCCCCGGTGAACACCTTCCACAGCACCGTGCCGGTGGTCGCGTCGAGCGCGTACCAGTAATCGTCCCCGCCGCCCACGTACACCACGCCGTTGACGATCGTCGCGGCAGAGGTGAGCCCAAGGGTCGTCGGCGAGCACTGGGAGTCGTGCGTGAGCCCGAGGAACCGCTTCCAGATCAACGCACCAGTGGTGGTGTTGATCGCGTACTCGTAGCCGTCCCACGATCCGACGAACGCGCTCGTGCCGACGACCGACGCCGACATCGCGACGGGGCCCCCGGTCTTGTACGACCAGGCCCGCCGCAGCCGCGGCGCGGCCGCCGTGGTGAGGTTCGGGTCGGTGGTCGCGTTCGTGCGGCTCACGTTCTGCAGGAACATGGGCCAGTCCGGGTACGTCACCGTGGCCGCCCGGGCGCCCGGCGTCGCGGCGACGAACCCGCCCGTGGCGCCACCCAGCATGCACGCGGTCGCGACCGCGCACCACCACCGACTCGTGCCCGCCCGCCTCACCATTTGGTGACGGTACACGGGCAAGTGCGTCGAGTCCGCCCTGGCACCGCGACGCGTGACCGACGCCCGGCTCGGCTCAGCGGCGCTTCTTGCCGCGCTGCTGGCGCGGCCGCGGGGACGGACCGGTGCGGCGCACGGGCGGCGGACCGGGCACGCCGGTGGTGTCCCACTCGGTGGGCACGTCGGATGCCTCCGCCAGTTCCTCGTCGCCGTCGTCGGCCGGGGTGCCCGACACCGGCGGGCTGACCACCGATGTGCGGCGCGCCGGACCCGCCGAGACGGCCGCGCGCCCGGCTGCCGGCTTCGGCGCGGTGCGGGCTTCGGCGCGGGCGCGCGCGTCGCGACGCTCGATGAGCGCGCGGTACTGCGGCTCGCGCTCCTTCAGCGACACGAGCAGCGGCGAGGCGACGAAGATCGACGAGTACGACCCGACGAACAGACCTGCGAACAGCGCGAGCGCGAAGTCCTCGAGCGCGGTGGCGCCGAAGAAGCCCGAGCCGACCACGAGCAACGAGACGACCGGCATCAACGCCACGAACGACGTCGACAACGACCGCATCAGCACCTCGTTGAGCGAGCGGTTCGCCATCTCGCGGTACGTGGAACGGCCGAGGGTGAGCAGCGTCGCCTGGTTCTCCTTGATCTTGTCGAACACCACGACGGTGTCGTACAGCGAGAAGCCGAGGATGGTGAGGAACGCGGTGACGGTTGCCGGCGACACGGTGAACTGCGTGAGTGCGTACACCGCGACCGTGAAGATGATGTCGTGGATCACCGCAACGATCGCCGCAACCGACATCTTCACCTCGAACCGGAGCGCGAGGTAGAGCGCGAGCACTCCGAAGAACACGAAGAGCGCCACGACAGCCTTGTGCGACACCTGGCTGCCCCACGTGGGACCGACGGTGCTGATGCTCACCGCGGACGCCTTCGTGTGCGCGTACTGGGCGAGGGCATTCGTGACGTTGTCACGGATGCTCGGGACCTTGCTCAGCGTCACCGTCACCTGGCTCTGGGAGACCGTGACGATCGGCGTCGTGCGGGCCAGCTTCGTGGCTTCGACCGCCGCGAGCACCTTGGCCTTGTCGGGCGACTTCACGCCGGTGACCGTGAACGTCTCGCTCTGGTTGATCTGGGTGTCGCTGACGTCGCTCGACTTGGTGCCCGTGGCCGTGGCGATCGCGGTGCGGATGTGGTCGCTCGCGTCGTCGACGACATTGGCCTGGACGCGGATCGTCTTCTTGCCGTTCGACGGGTTCGTGCTGATCGTGGCCTTGTAGTCACGGATGTTCAGCTTGTCGATGACCGAATGGACGCCAACCACCGTGTCGTTCACGCCACTCGCGACGTCGACCTGCCAGGAAACGCCGCCGGTGAAGTCGATGCCGAGATTCAGGCCGCGCACACCGAGCGCGAGCGCGCCGCCCACGACCACCACGAGGAACATCGCGATGTACGCGCGGCCGTGGCGCAGGAAGTCGAAGTTCGTCCGCTCGTGCAGGAAGTCGGACGGCCGGTGCCGGCGGTCGACGCCGGGGGTGCCCGGGACTCCCTCGAGGTGCTCGGTAGGGGTCTCGATGGTGGCCGTCATGCCCACCTCCGGACGCTCATACCGCCGTCCTCCCGGCCACGTCGAGACCGGCCGCCACACCGACGCCGCGGCGGCCGACGAGCGACGGGCGGCGCGCGAGCAGCGACACCAGCGGGTGCATGTAGCACCAGGCGAGCAACAGGTCGACGAGCGTCGACAGCGCCAGGAAGTACGCGAAGCCCTTCACCGACCCGATCGTGAGCACGTAGAGGACGCCCGCGCCGATGAGCGCGACGGAGTCGGCGGCCACGATCGTGCGCCAGGCGCGCTTCCAACCGACCTCGACCGACGAGCGCACGGTCTTGCCCGTGCGCACCTCGTCCTTCAGGCGTTCGTAGAACACCACGTACGAGTCGACCGTGACACCGACGGACACGATGATGCCCGTGACGCCCGAGAGCGTGAGCGTCACGCCCTGCGATTGGCCGAGCCACGTGACGAGCGTGAACAGCACCATGCCCGTGAGCCCGAGACCGACCCACACGACGATGCCGAGGAGCCGGTAGAACAACAGCATGTAGATCGCGACGAGCGCCAGGCCGATCAGACCGGCGGCGATGCCCGCGGTGAGTTGGCTGTTGCCGAGCGTCGGCGAGACGTCTTCGACCGTCTGCTGCTTCTGGTCGAACTTCACGGGCAGCGAGCCGTAGCGGAGCGCGAGCGCGAGGCTGCGCGCCGAGCCCTGGCTGAAGTGGCCGGAGATCCGGACCTTGCTGCCCGTGATGCCGGGGTTGATGACCGGGTCGCTGATCACCGCGTTGTCGAGCACGATCGCGACCTGCTTGTTCACATAGGGCACGGCCACCTTCTGCACGAACTCGTTGCCGCGGTAGGTGACGTCGACGCCCCAACCGTTGCCCTGCGGGTCGTAGGTGGCGGCCGCAGCGCTGACGGCGGTGCCGGGCAGCACGCTCGGGCCGAGCAGGTAGCAGGTCTGGTGGTGGCCGTTCTTCGACACCTGGTCCCAGAACCAGCCCTGCTGGTCCGGCGCGGGCGGGTGGTCGCTGTTCACGAAGTCCTTGCAGCTCTTGCCGACCAGGCTCTGCGTCGTGGTGGTGGCACCGGCCTTCGTCGTGGTGGTGGTCCCCGCCTTCGTCGTGGTGGTGCCGGCGGGCGCGGTGGTCGTGGTTGCCGGCGCGGTGGTCGTGGTTGCCGGCGCGGTGGTCGTGGTTGCCGGCGCGGTGGTCGTGGTTGCCGGCGCGGTGGTGGTGCCGGCGGGCGCGGTGGTGGTGCTGCCTGCCTTGGTGGTGGTGGTCGCCCCCGGCTTGGTGGTGGTGGTCGTGCTCGCCGGCACCTTGAACGTTGCCGGCAACGCCTGGAGTTCGGGCCGGTTCTGCATCTCGCCGGTGCTGCCGATGGTGTCGAGCGCGGTCTGGCGGTTGTGCACGCCGGCCAGGTCGACCACGATCGTGTCGCCCTGCCGGCTCACCTCGGGCTCGGCCACGCCGAGCGCGTTCACGCGGTTCTCGATGATCTGGCGGGCCGTGTCGAGCAGCGACGGGTCGGTGCCCTTCACCGGGAACAGACGCACCGAGATCCCGCCGCGGAGATCGAGGCCGAGCTGGGGACGCTTGCCGGACGCGAGCGTGCCCAGGAACGCTCCGACGACGACCACGAGCGTGACGATCAGCAGGAGAGGCTTGCGGTTCATACCGACCGTTCGCCGCCCGGGCCGTCACCGGAGCGGTCGGGCGGTGTGGCCTCGATCACGCTCGGGCGCGCCGGTAGCGGCAGGTCGGCGACGAGCCTGCCGATCGCGCGCCGCGCGATCGTGATCGTGGTGGACGGGCTGATCTCGAGCTCGGCGGTGTCGACGTCGAGGCTGACGATCCGCCCGAAGATGCCCGAGGTGGTGACGATCTCGTCGCCGGGCACGATCCGGGCCTGCATCTCGGCGACCACGCGGAGCTGGCGCCGCTGCGGCAGCACGAACAGCAGGAAGAATGGGATCGCCACGACGGGGATCAGCAGCAGAGCTTGCACGAGGTATCGACCCAGTTACGGTGGGGACTACGGGCGTTGGTGAGCCCTGAGAATCTATCCGCCGCCTCGCGGCGAGCCGTGTCAGGCGGCCCTATTCGTCGAGCGCGAACAACGCGCCCCGGTCGGCGACCAGCGCCTCCTCGAGCCTCCGCAGCCGCTCGGCCCGGTGGCGCTGGAGCTGGCCGGCGTAGGCGGCCCGGGGCAGACCGGCCCAGTACTGCGCGGCCTCGGCGGCCCGCGCCGCGAGCGCGTCGGGCTCCACGACCTCGTCGAGGAAGCCGGCGTCGCGCGCCCCGTCGGGGTCGTAGATGCGTGCGCCGACCGTGGCGAGCTGGAAATGGCGGCGCGAGAGGCGCTCCTCGGAGAGCTCGGCCGCCCAGCGCGGCACCACCATGCCGATCTGCGTCTCGATGAGACCGATGCGGAAGGAACCGCGGGCACCGATGCGCTCGTCGGCGCTGAGCAGCAGCAGCGCGCCGGCGGCGATGGCGTGCCCCGTGCACGCCACCACGACGGGCACAGGAGAGCCGAAGATCCGGGTGAACAGCGCGCCGCCCTTCGTGGTGAGGCGGCCGGCCGACTCCGCCGAGGCGCGCATCTCGTCGAGCTCGAAGCCGCCGGACAGGAACCCCGCCTTGCCCGTGACGAGCATCGCACCGACCTCGTCGGGCCCGGCCTGCTCCGCACGCGTGAGGGCGGCGTCGAGCGCGGCAACGACGGGGGTGGACAGCGTGTTCGCCTTGCCGTGGTCGATCGTGACGCGCGCGACGCGGTCGTCGACTTCGTACCGGACCGGATCGTCGCTCATTCCGCACGCTCCTCGTCGACCACGTCGACCACGTCGACCTCATCGGCCACGTCGAACAATCCCGGAGTCTCGGGGCTCGGCACGGCCACCGGCAAGCCGAGGTGCGCGAACGCCGCTGGGGTGGCAATACGGCCGCGCGGTGTGCGCTGCAACAGGCCGTGCTGCAGGAGGTACGGCTCGTACACGTCCTCGACCGTGTCGGGCTGCTCCCCCACCGCCACGGCGAGCGTGCCCAGCCCGACCGGCTGGCCGCCGAACGTCGAGCACAGCGCGCCGAGGATCGCCCGATCGACCTTGTCGAGCCCGAGCTCGTCCACCTCGAACAGCTCGAGCGCGGCCCGCGCCGTGTGGGCGTCGACGGTGCCGTCGCCGCGCATCTCCGCGTAGTCGCGCACGCGCTTCAGCAACCGGATCGCGATGCGGGGCGTGCCGCGGCTGCGCGCCGCGATCTCCGGGCCACCGCCCCGACCGAGCGGGACGCCCAGGATCGTGGCAGTGCGGGTGACGATCGTGGCGAGATCGCCGGCCGTGTAGTAGTCGAGGCGGGCCACGAACCCGAAGCGGTCACGAAGCGGCCCCGTGATCAAGCCCGTGCGCGTGGTGGCACCCACCAGCGTGAAGCGCGGGACGTCGATACGGATCGAGCGGGCGCTCGGTCCCTTGCCGATCACGATGTCGAGCTGGAAGTCCTCCATCGCCGGGTAGAGGACCTCCTCCACGGCGCGGGGCAGGCGGTGCACCTCGTCGATGAACAGCACGTCGCCGTCGTCGAGGTTCGTGAGGATGGCCGCGAGGTCGCCGGCCCGCTCGAGCGCAGGACCGCTGGTGGGCTGGATCCGCGAGCCCATCTCGACCGCGATGATCTGCGCCATGCTCGTCTTGCCGAGGCCCGGCGGCCCGGCGAGCAGCACATGGTCGACGGCCTGACCGCGCGCCTTCGCCGCGCCCAGCATGATCTCGAGGTGCTCCTTGAGCGCAGGCTGGCCGATGAACTCGGCGAGCCGCCGAGGCCGCAGCGTGGTCTCCTCGGCCGCTTCGACCGGATCGCTCGCGTCGGGCTGCAACATCTCCTCGCGGCTCATGCGTCCACCCCCGCTCGCCTGCGGCTCGCGCCCCCAGGGGCATCTCGCACCCCCGCTCGCCTGCGGCTCGCGCCCCCAGGGGCATCTCGCACCCCCGCTCGCCTGCGGCTCGCGCCCCCAGGGGCATCTCGCACCCCCGCTCGCCTGCGGCTCGCGCCCCCAGGGGCATCTCGCACCCCCGCTCGCCTGCGGCTCGCGCCCCCAGGGGCATCTCGCACCCCCGCTCGCCTGCGGCTCACCGTCTTGCTCCCAGGGTGCGCAACGCGTCACGGAGGGCGTCTTCGACCGTGACGTCGTCGGCGACGTCGGCGAGCACGGCGCGGATCTCGTCGGCGCCGTAACCCAACGACTCGAGCGCCTCCCTCACCTCGGCGCGCACCGGGGCCCGCGCCGGCCCACCGTCACCGCCCGCGGCGCCGTCGCCGGCGCGCAGGTCGATGTCGGGCAGGTCGAGGCGCGCCTTCAAATCGACGAGGAGCCGCTGCGCGGTGCGCTTGCCGACGCCGGGCACGAGGCACAGCGCTTCGACGTCGTCGGTGGCGAGGCAGCGCCGCAGCGCGTGTGGCGGGTGCAGCGACAGGATGGCGAGCGCGAGCTTCGGCCCCACCCCGCTCGCGGTGATGAGCGCCTCGAAGCAGTCGCGCTCGTCACACGTGGGAAAGCCGTAGAGCACCATCGCGTCGTCGCGCACGTGCAGATGGGTGACAAGGAAGCCCGGCGCGCCGGGAACGAGCTGCGCGAGCGCGTTCAAGGGCACGAGCACGCGGTAGCCGACCCCGCCCACCTCGACGAGCACCTCGCCCGCAGGTGTGCGCTCCAGCACGGTGCCCCGCAGCGAGCCGATCATGACTCCACCCCCGCTCGCCTGCGGCTCGCGCCCCAGGGGCTTCTTCCACCCCCGCTCGCCTGCGGCTCGCGCCCCAGGGGCTTCTTCCACCCCCGCTCGCCTGCGGCTCGCGCCCCAGGGGCTTCTTCCACCCCCGCTCGCCTGCGGCTCGCGCCCCCAGGGGCTTCTTCCACCCCCGCTCGCCTGCGGCTCGCGCCCCCAGGGGCTTCCGGACGCTCGCTGCGCTCGCCGGCGGCACGACGGATCGCGGCGGCGAGGCGGTCGTTGTGCTCGGCGCCCCGCGCCTCGGGCACGCGGGCTCGCCAGGCGTGGCAGAGCGCGAGCGCGAGCGCGTCGGCGGCGTCTGCCGGCCGCGGCACCGACGCGAGCCGCAGCAGGCGGGCCACCATCGTGGCGACCTCGCGCTTGCCCGCCCCGCCGTCGCCCGCGATCGCGAGCTTCACCTCGTTCGGCGAGTACTGCACCACCGAGATGCCCCGGCGCGCCGCGGCCACGAGCGCGAGGCCGCTCGCCTGGCCCACGGAGATCGCGGTGCGGGCGTTCACCTGGAACAGCACCCGCTCCACGACGACGGCCGCCGGCTGCAGCTCCTCGACGAGGTGGTCGAGCTCCCCCGCCAGCGTCGCGAGCCGCTCCGGGAGCGGCACGTGCGGCTCGCTGCGGAACACGCCGAACGCCACGGGGCGCACCTGCGCGCCCGTGCGCACGATCGCGCCGTAGCCGCAGCACGAGACACCCGGATCGATGCCGAGGATGGGCCCACCGGTCGGGCCGGCGCCGGGAGCGAACACGGGTTCGACGCTAGCGGCGGCGACGGCGGCGGCGGCGGATCATGACGAACAGCACGAGCAGCGCCACGAGCACCGGTACGGCCCGCTTGGCCACCGACGCACCGGCGGCGTCCATCAGGTCGACCGGCTCGGCCTCCGGCGAATCGATGCGCCGCACCCCTGCCGCGCCCGCCGCGGCGGTCGCCTCCTCCGGGCTCGCCTCGTCGGGGCTCGCCTCGTCAGGCTCCTCGGGCCGCGCGCCGAGCACGTCGCGCTCCAGGTTCTCCACGAACTGCTTCAGCAGCTTCGCCGACACCTCGGCCATCACACCCCGGCCGAACTGCGCGACCTTGCCGGTGACCTGCAACGCGGTGTCGAGATCGACGTGCGTGCCGCCGTCGTCGTCGCGCATCACCACGGTGATCGACGCGCTCGCATTGCCCTGACCACGCGTGTCGCGCCCGGACGCGTCGATGGTGATCGTGCGCGCCGCCTCGTCCACCCTCGAGAGCTTCGCCGCGCCCTTGTACTGCGCGGTGATCGGCCCGACCTTCACCTTCACGATGCCGCGATACTCGTCGCCTTCGATCTCCTGCAACTGCGCGCCCGGCATCGACGGCGCGATGCGCTCGATGTCGAGCAGCGTGTTCCACGTGGTCTCGAGCGGCGTGTCGACGCGGAACGAGTCCTTGATGTTCTCCACTTCGTGGTTCTCCTTGCCTCGCCGCGCTCGGCGGCGAGCTCACTGCGGCCCCGGGTCGACTCCGTCGCGTATCCGTAGCAGATCTTCCGAGGTGTCGATGTCGTCGGGCGAACCGGCGCCGTCGCACGGCACCTCCACCACATCATGGTCGCGGAACAGCTGGCGGGCGCCCTCATCGCCTCGGAGCGCTTGTGCCTCGGGCCACACAGACCTCGCGAGGCCAACCGGGTTCGCACGCTGGCCGCCGTAGGTCGCGACGGCGATCTGCGCCCCGCGAGCCATTGCGTCGCCGACACGCCGCCATGCTTCGGGCCCCACCAGCGGCTGGTCCGCGAGCCCGATGACGGCGGAATAGATGTCGGGGCGCGTGTCAAGACTCGCCAGCGCCACGCCGAGCGACGTGGAGATGCCTTCCGACCACCGTGCATTCCACACGGCCTCGACGTTCGGGCCGCGGTCGGCCACGGCCTCGACGACGGACGGACCGTCGTATCCGACGACGAGCAGCACCGGCCGCAGACCGGAGCCGGTCACCGCGTCGAGCACGTGGTCCACGAGCGGTCGGCCACGGAACGGCAACAGCGGCTTCGTGACGCCGTGGCCGAGACGCGAGCCGCGCCCGGCCGCGAGCACCGCCGCGGCGACGCGGGCGCCTTCTTCCAACGAGTTACTGCGCCGCCTCGAGCGCGCGCCGCACGAGCACTCGCGCGAGGTGCTCGCGGAATTCGACCGACGCATTGAGATCGGTGGGGGGCTCGGTACCGTCGGCCGCGTGCTGCGCGGCGTCGGCCAGCGGGGCACCCTCGGCGAGCGCGGCCTCGACAGCTGCCGCCCGGAGCGGCGTGGAGCCCATGTTCACGAGTGCGACGCGCTGCGCCCCGCCGACGTTCGCGGTGAGCGCGCCGACGATCGCCCAGTCCTGGGCCCGGCGGTTGAACTTCTGGTAGGCGAAGCCGTTGGGCCCCGTCTTGGGGACGCGGATCTCGCTCAGCAGCTCGTCGGGCGCGAGCGCGGTCTCGAGGAAGCCCTGGAAGAAGTCGCCGGCCGCGATCGGTGCGCGTACCCGACGGTCCACGCGCGACGAACGTGGCGTCGAGTGCGAGCAGCGCAGCGGGAAGGTCGCTCGCCGGGTCGCCGTGCGCGACCGAGCCGCCGAGCGTGCCACGGTGGCGCACCTGGTTGTCGCCGACCTCGCCCGCGACCGACGCGAGCACCGCGCATTCCCGTATGAGCAGGTCGCTCGTCTCCACGTCGCGGTGGCGCGTGAGCGCGCCGATCGCGATGTGGTCCCCCGCATCGCGGATGTACGACAGGTCGCGCAGCCGGCCCACGTCGACGAGCACCGCCGGCGTGGCAAGGCGCAGCTTCATGAGCGGCAGCAGCGACATCCCGCCGGCCAGGAACTTGGCGTCGTCGCCGTGCTCCACGATCGCGGCGAGCGCGGCATCGGCACTGTCGGCAAGGATGTAGTCGAACTTGGCGGGGATCACGCGCGCACCGCCTCGGCCGCGGCGAGCACCGCCTGCACGATGTTGTGATAGCCGGTGCAGCGGCACAGGTTGCCTTCGAGCCCGAGACGGACGTCGCGTTCGCTCGGCGCCGGGTTCTCGTCGAGGAAGCCCACCGCCGCCATCACCATCCCGGCCGTGCAGTATCCGCACTGCAGACCGTGGTGGTCGTGGAACGCCTGCTGCACCGGGTGGAGCGTGCCGTCAGCGCCGGCGAGGCCTTCGATCGTGCTGATCCGACCACCGTGGGCCTGCACGGCGAGCATCGTGCAGCTCTTCACGCTCTCAGGTCGACCGCCACTCGTGCCGCCCTCGGGTTCGAACAGCACCGTGCACGCGCCGCACGACGACGTGTCGCAGCCGATCTTCGTACCGGTGAGCCCGCACTCCTCGCGCAAGTACTGCACGAGCAGCGTGCGGGGCTCGATGTCGTGCTCGTGGGCACGACCGTTGACCGTCACCGAGACCTTCATACGGCGCCGGAACCTAGCGCGGCCGGGGCCCTCCGATTCTCCTCGAGCATGCGGCGGGTGCCTTGCGCAGCGGCCGTGCAGCCTGCAGAATCACACTCTCGAACTGGGCTGAAGGTCGAAACCGGGCTGAGGGGAACACGTGTATCCAAACGCATGGACGCGCGCCCGGCGAGTTCTCGCCGCGGCTGTCACCGCAACGATCGTGGTCGGGGGGCTCGCCGGCTTTCCCGGCGTGGCGCAGGCCGCACCCAGCAACGACAACTTCGCCAACGCCCAGGCGTTGACCCCGTATCCGGGCAGTCTCACGATGGACACTGCGGGCGCCACCGCCCAGGCGGGCGAGCCCGACCACGCCGGCCAGCCCGCCACCGCGAGCGTGTGGTTCCGCTACAACGCAGCCACCGGCGGCATCGTCACGATCGACACGTGCAGCAGCAACTTCGACACCGTCCTCGAGGTGTACACGGGCACCACCCTGAGCAACCTCGACTCGGTCGCGTCGAGCGACGACGACTGCGGCATCCGGAGCACCGTCTCGTTCCTCGCCACCGCAGGCACGAGCTACCCGGTCGCGGTCGACGGCGTCGATGGTGCCACGGACACGCTCGTGCTGCACTGGACCGCGCCCACCAGGCCGGCCAACGACGACTTCGCGAATGCACGTGCGTTGACCTCCTATCCGGGCAGCCTGACCATGGTCACCGACGGCGCTACCGCCCAGAACGGTGAGCCGGCTCACGACGGCAACCCCGCGACCGCCAGCGTGTGGTTCCAGTACCAGGCGTCGACGACCGGCCTGGTCACGATCGACACGTGCAACAGCGACTACGACACCATCCTCGCCGTGTACACCGGCACCAAGCTCAGCGGGCTCACTCCGATCGCGTCGAGCGACGACGACTGTGGCGCTCAGAGCAGCGTCTCGTTCCTCGGCACCGCGGGCAAGAGCTATGCGGTCGCGGTCGACGGCACCGACGGCGACACCGGGAACCTCGCGCTGCACTGGACCGCACCCGTCAAGCCGGCCAACGACAACTTCTCGCACGCGACCTCGCTCACCGGCACATCGGGAACCGTCAGCGGGTCGACGCTCGCGGCCACCAACGAGACCGGCGAACCGCAGCCCGAAGACGAGGTCAGCGGTCACTCGCTGTGGTACTCGTACACGCCCGCAGCTGCGGGGACGTTCACCGTCGACACGTGCGGGTCCGACTTCGACACCGTGCTCAGCGTGTATACGGGCAGCTCGCTCACCGCGCTGACGCAGAAGGCGTCGAACGACGACGCCCTGAGCAGCGGCTGCTACGCGCAGAGCGAGATCACGCTCGCGGCCAACGCAGGCACGACGTACCGCATCCGCGTCGCCGGATTTGGTTCGGAGGCCGGCGACCTCACGTTGCACTACATCCGCACCGCCGTGGGCACGCCGGGTCCGGTCGCGGTGACATCCCTGTGGCCCGGCGACGGATGGGTGTCGGTGGCGTGGAACCCGCCTGCGTTCGCAGGTACGTCGGCGATCCAGAGCTACCGGGTCACCGCGTCGCCCGGCGGCGCGACGACCACCGTGACCGCGCCGGGCACGCGAGCGATGCTGAGCGGCCTAACGAACAACCAGGCGTACACGTTCACCGTGACCCCGGTGGATGCGTCCGGTGCCGGCAGCCCGAGCACCTCGCAGGCCGGGGCACCGCATGCGGGGTCGCTCGGCCTGATCACGGTCTTCAACGACGGCGACTTCGCCCGGCTCCAACAGATGGCCGCCTACATGCAGCTGCCGCTCTCGCAGGTACCGACGACGTCGGTGGGCGTCATCGCCTTCATCCTCGGGCTGATCCCGCCGGCCCAGACACCGATCCCGCCGCCGGTGCTCTCGGGTACGCACCCGGTGATCTTGACGCTCACCACCGCGCAGCAGTCGGCGTTGATCCCCGTCTGCCGCCGCTACGCGCTCGCGCCGGACGAAGCCGCGGTGTTCTCGGCCGAGCTCGTCGGCTACCTGCTCAGCCTCAGCGGCCACTGACCCGCGGGCCGGTTCAGCTCGCGACTGCCGCGAGCACCGACTCGGGGATGTCGAAGTTGGCGTACACCGCCTCGACGTCGTCGTGGTCCTCGAGCGCGTCCATCAACCGCAGCACCTGCTTGGCGCTCGACTCGTCGTCGAGCGCCACGGTGGTAGTGGGCACCATCGTGAGGTCGGACGACTTCACCGTGATCCCGGCCTCCTCGATCGCGGTGCGCGCGGCGTGCAGCTCCGTAGGCGGCGTGGCGACCTCCCAGTCGTCACCCGCGTCGGCGACATCGTCGGCACCGGCGTCGGCGGCCACGAGCATGAGGTCGTCCTCGCTCACCCCGCCCTTGGGCACCATCACCACGCCCCGGCGCTCGAACTGCCAGGACACCGCGCCGGGCTCGGCGAAGCTGCCGCCGTTCTTCGCGAAGATGTTCTTGATCTCCGCACCGGTGCGGTTGCGGTTGTCGCTCAGGCACTGCACGTAGACGGCCACACCGTGCGGGCCGTAGCCCTCGTAGTTCACCGACTCGTAGTGGACGCCCTCTTCCTCGCCGGTGCCGCGGCGAATCGCGCGCTGGATCGTGTCGACCGGCACGGAGTTGTCGCGCGCCTTCTGGATCATCGTGCGCAGCGTGGCGTTCGAGTCGGTATCGCCGCCGCCGGCCCGGGCAGCCACCTCGATCTGGCGGATGAGCACCGCGAAGAGCTTGCCCCGCGCCGCGTCAGCCGCGCCCTTCTTGTGCTTGATCGAATGCCACTTGGAATGACCGCTCATGGCTTCCTCATGTCGGGAGACGTCGACAGGAACAGTTGGTGCAGGCGAAGGTCGCCAGCGAGCTCGGGATGGAACGTCGCACCCACGCAGGCGCCTGATCGTACGAGCACGGGGTCGCCCCGGTGTTCGGCGAGCACCTCGGCGCCGGGCCCGGTGCGTTCGATCCGCGGTGCACGGATGAACACGCCGTGGAACGCGCCCCCGGCGAGGCCGTCGACGGCGAGATCGGCTTCGAAGCTGTCGACCTGGCGGCCATAGCCGTTGCGGCGCACGTCGACGTCGAGCACACCGAGAGGCGCCTGGTCGGCCCGCCCGCCGGCCACGCGGCACGCGAGCAGGATCACGCCCGCGCACGTGGCCAGGCACGGCATGCCGTCGGCGAGCGCCGCGGCGAGCGGGCCGCGCAGGCCCGACGAGGCGAGCAGCTTCTCCTGGGTCGTGGACTCGCCGCCGGGCAGGACCACGGCGTCGACCGCGGCGAGGTGCTCAGCCCGCGTGACGAGCGAGACGTCGGCGCCCAGCTCCGCACACGCCTCGGCGTGCTCCCGGAACGCGCCCTGCAACGCGAGGATCCCGACCTTCATGCGGTGGGGGCTCCTCGTGCCTGGAGGTGCCCACTACCAACCGCGATTCTCGAAACGGACCTCGGGTGCGGCATCGCCGCGCATCGCGTCGCCGAGACCCTTCGACACCTTCAACACGATGTCGGGATCGTTGTGGTGCGTGGTGGCCTCCACGATCGCCTTGGCGCGCGGTGCCGGGTCGTCGCTCTTGAAGATGCCCGAGCCCACGAACACGGCCTGCGCGCCGAGCTGCATCACGAGCGCCGCATCCGCCGGCGTGGCGATCCCGCCCGCGCAGAACAGCGGCACCGGCAGCTCGCCGAGACGGGCGACCTCCTGCACGAGATCGATCGGCGCGCGCAGCTCCTTCGCCCAGCCGAACAGTTCTTCGGGCGAGGCGGTGCCGATCCGCTTGATGTCGCCGAGGATCGACCGGAGGTGGCGCACGGCCTCGATGATGTTGCCGGTGCCGGCCTCGCCCTTCGAACGGATCATCGCGGCGCCCTCACTGATGCGCCGCAACGCCTCACCGAGGTTCGTGGCCCCGCACACGAACGGTGCGGTGAACGCCCACTTGTCGACGTGGTACGCCTCGTCGGCCGGGCTCAGCACCTCGGACTCGTCGATGTAGTCGACCCCCATCACCTGCAGCACCTGCGCCTCGGCGAAGTGTCCGATACGGCACTTCGCCATCACCGGGATCGTGACCGCAGCCTGGATGCTTTCGATCATCGCGGGGTCGCTCATGCGCGCGATGCCGCCGTCGCGACGGATGTCGGCGGGCACGCGCTCGAGCGCCATCACCGCGCACGCGCCGGCGTCCTCGGCGATCTTGGCGTGCTCCGGCGTGACGACGTCCATGATCACGCCGCCGCGCAGCATCTCCGCGAGGCCTCGCTTCACACGCGTCGTTCCCGTGGTGCGTTCGCCGGTGCTTCCTTGTGGCGTCATGCGATCAATGGTATCCGGGCGTTCTCAGCGGACCGCCACCGAATCCGTGACGGCGTACGTGGGCTTGGGGAGCTCCACCCACGTCGAACCGGCGTCGAGACGGAGCGGTGCGCCAGCGGCGTCGAACAGGTGCTGCGTGCCGTCGGTGGAGTCGTACTGCCACGTGCCGTGCAGCGCTCGCCCATCACGAAACACTGCGAGCGCACCGTGGCCCTGCAGCTCGGCCTGGGCGCCGACGCTGTGACACGCGCCCTGACCGACGGTGTAGTCGACCGACATCACCACGACGTTGCGCACCGCGAGCTGGGGACCGTTGCCGGCCACCACGTCGGGACGGCCGAAGATGCCCCGCTTCCAGAGCTTCGTGGCGGCGTCGTAGTCCCACGTGATCGCGTAACCCTGCTTGAACCCCACATCGACATGCGTGGCCCGCGTGCTCGGCGCGGCACCGATCGGTCCGTACTCGAACAGAGCGCTCGGCGGTCCGTGCGCTCCGCCGGCGTGCGCGTAGAGCAGCGGTCCGTGCCCGAACAGGTTGTGCGGCGCCACCCGACCCCCGCTGCCGTCGCGGAACATCGCGACCCCGGCCGTGGTCTCGTCGAGCCGCACGACCGGCGCGGTCTGGATGCTCGTGATCGCGTACGGCGCGCCACCCGAGTAGGCGAAGATGCCGCGCAACGGGTGCACGAGCAACGTATCGGTCTTGCGCACCGAACGGATCGGGCCGACCACCGCCGGAACGCGGGACTGGAACACGGCGGCCAGCCGCGTGTAGTCGCACTCGACGACCTCCTCGTACACGACGTCCGCGGCCTCGAGGCCCGACTGCGGATGCGCGGCCGAGTTGTTGTCGATCTTCACGGTGAGCGCCGGGCGTGCGGTCGCGGCGGGGTCGGACGTGGCGACGCCGGTGAGCGGCCAGCGATAGGGCCGCGGGGCGCGCGTCGTGGTCGCCGAATGTGCCGCGCCGCTCCCGGTGTGCTGCGCGGCCTTGCTCCCGCCGCCGCACGCCGCCAGGACGGCGAGCGCCGCCACGGCCGCACCGGTACGGATATGGCGAGGCGTTCCCGCCACCCGCTACATCTCCTCCAGGCGAGCGATGCGATCCTCGAGTGGCGGGTGCGTCATGAACAACTCGTCGAATTTCCGCTTCTTGCGATTGTCGCTGTCGAGCGGTTCCTCGATCCACATGTGCGCCGTGGCCTTCGATGCCGTGTGCACGTGGGTGTGGTCGTCCTTCAGCTTCTCGAGCGCCGAGATGAGACCCGGCGGATAGCGGGTGATCTGCACCCCGCTCGCATCGGCGAGGTACTCACGCTGGCGGCTGATGGCGAGCTGCATCAGCCGAGCAATGAGCGGGGCGAAGAGGATGGCGACGAAGCCGAAGATGACGAGCACGATGCCGAGCGGGTTGTCGTTGCTGTCGTCACGGTCGGACATGCCGCCCCAGAACGCGAAGCGGAGGAACAGGTCGCTCATCAGCGCGATCATGCCCACCATCGTGACCGCGAGCGTCGACACGAGGATGTCGTAGTTGCGGATGTGGCTCAGCTCGTGGGCGAGCACGCCTTCGAGCTCGACCCGGTTCATCTTCTCGAGCAGACCCGTGGTGACGGCGATCGCCGAGTGCTGCGGATCACGCCCGGTCGAGAACGCGTTCGGCGACGGGTCGTCGACGACGTACAGCCGCGGCTTCGGCATGCCCGAACCGATGCACAGGCCCTCCACGAGGTTGTGCAACCGCTTGTACTGGTCCTCGGGCGCGAGCTGCGCGTGGCTCATGGCCAGCGCGATCGAGTCGGACTTGTAGTACGACACCGCGGAGCTGATGATCGCGAACGCCGCCGCGATCACCACGCCGACGATGCCGAACTTCAGCAGGAACATGATGAGCCACGCGACGCCGAACACCACGACCGTGAAGATCGCGACGAGCAACCACGTGCGCCGCTTGTTCTGTGCGATGTCTTCGTACACGCGCTAGAACTGAACTCTCGGAACTTCCCGGTCCTCGGGCGTGTCGGTCTGGAAGTACTGCCGAGCCTGGTAACCCATCGCGCCGGCGAAGAACTTGGCCGGGATGGTCGCGATTCGGGTGTTGTAGCTCTGCACCGAGTCGTTGTAGAACTGCCGCGCGTAGGCGACCTTGTCCTCGGTGGCCGTCAGCTCCTCCTGCAAGGCGAGGAAGTTCTGGTTCGCCTTGAGGTTCGGATACTGCTCGGCGAGGGCGAAGAGCTTGCCGAGCGTCTGCGTGAGCACGTTCTCGGCCTGGCCCTGGGCGGCAGGTGTGTTGGCGCTCACCGCCTGGTTGCGCGCCTGCACGACGCTCTCGAGGGTTTCGCGCTCGTGTGACGCGTAGCCCTTCACCGTCTCGATGAGGTTCGGGATGAGGTCGTGCCGCCGCTTCAGCTGCACGTCGATCTGCGACCACGAGTCGTCGACGCGTGTGCGCGCCCGCACGAGGCTGTTGTACGTGGCGATGCCGAGCAGCACGACGATCACGATCAGCACGACGATCGCGATGATGATCCAGACCATGGAGTCTCCGTTCAGGAACCTGCTCGACGGGGCGCACCCGCAGGGGCCGGGAGCCGGCGGACCCGACAGTACCGGCCCGGATGGGCCGGCCTGCGCCTAGGGCGCTCCTGGCCCTTGGAACCACCGCTCCAGACGTGACATTCCGTCGTCGATCTCAGCGATGATGCGCGCGTGGAGCGGCGCGTTCGCCGCGGCGACGACCGACACGTGGAAGCCGGGCCCCGAGCCCACGACGGGCAACCGGTCGAGTGGCGAGCCGTCCGCGGCGGTCACCACACCGCCGGCTTCGTGCACGATCAGGTACGCGGCGGCCACGTCGTACGGGAAGTTCGTCGCCACCGCGCCGCCTGCGATCGACCGAAAGCGCGGCTCGAGCGCCGGAATCTCGTCGAGCATGCGGGCGCCCGGGTCGACATACGCGTCGAGCTGGCCGGTGACGATCCGGGTCATCGTGTAGGCGGCCGAGCCGAGGTCGAAGTAGCCGCCGTGCATGGCGCTGCCGTCGACGAGTCGTTCGAGCACCACCGCCACCGGCACCGACGGCCGGGCCCGCTGGCTCGCGCCCCAGAACAGGGCGTGGAGGTCGTCGTGGCCGCCGGGCCGATCGCACGGGCGGCCGTCGATCGCGGCGCCGCGGCCGCGCCGGGCGGTGATCGTCCGCCCGGTCGTGAGCTCGACCACCACGCCCGCGGCGATGTCGGCGAAGCCGGCCTCCTCGTCGGGCACCACTGCGATCGATACCACGCAGGCCTCGAAGCCCGCCGCGGCCGGTCGGGTGCCGTCGATGGGGTCGATCACGAGCACGCCGCGCGGCGTGCCGTAGCGCACGATGCCGCGGTCCTCGCTGTAGTACGAAACGTCGCCGATCGCAGCCAGCCGGCGCGCCACCACGTCCTCGGCGATCTCGTCGATGGCCATGGTCACGTCGCCGCCGGGCGCCACACCGCCGGCGCGGCGCGACGCGTGCTGCCCGAGCCCCGGCTGCACCGCCACGCGCACCTCGTGCGCGAGCGCCACCGCGGCGTCGAGCAGCGCGCCGGAGTCGTGGGGGTCCGTCGTCACGTTCCGGTCCGCCGGATCCCGAGCACGTGCGCATAGAGCTCGGCGTAGCGCTGCGCCAGCCGGGCCATCGACAGCTCGGACGCGCGATCGCGACCGGCGGTCACGAGGCGCGCGCGCAGATCGGCGTCGTCGAGCACGCGCTGCAGCGACTCCCGCAGCGAGAGCGGGTCGTCGGGCCGCACGAGCAACGCGTCGGTGCCGCCACGCGCCACGTTCTTGTAGCCGTCGATGTCGCTCGCCACGACGGCCGCGCCACCCGCCATCGCCTCGAGCAGGACCACGCCGAACGACTCGCCGCTCGTCGACGGCGCGCAGAACACCGACGCCGCGGCGATGCGGGCATTGCGCTCGCGGTCGGACACCACGCCGAGCCACTCCACTCCCGGAACGTCGCGGGCGCGTAGCTCCTCGGTTTGCGGGCCGGAGCTCGCGACCCACAGCACCGCGTCGCGGTCAATGCCGGCCCACGCGTCCAGCAGCACCGACAGCCCCTTGCGCTGCTCGTGGCGGTTGCAGAAGAAGACCGCGGGCCGGTCGGTGGGATACGCCTCGGCCGCGGTGAAGTGGTCGACCTCGACGCCATTCCACAGCACGGTGTACTCACCGCCGAGCGACTCCTCCGCGGTGACGCGTGCCGAGTGCGACACCGCGACGCGCACGCCGACGCGTTCCATGTTGAGCCGTACGGCGGGCATCGCCCATTCGCGCCCCACATAGCCCGAGATGTGGTGCGTGGACACCATCGGTCCGTGGTAGCCGATGAGCAGCGAGAGGGTGGGGCCCGGCACCATCGGCTCGTGCAGGTGCACGACGTCCGGCTCGAACATGGCGAGCGCGTCGATCGTGCGCCGCGCCACCTGTGAACTCGTCGCGATCGGCGCGACGGATCCGTTGTTCTCCCACAGCACGCTCTCGCCGACGGTGATGGCACCGGCCTGCGGCGGCGGCCCATCGCACGGCCCGAGCACGCGCGTGTCGATGTCGAGCTTCCGCAGCTCCCGTGTGAGACCGAGCGCCTGGCCCTGCACCCCGCCCGGCCGGCTCAGCGAGTACGGGCACACCATGAGAATCTTCATGCGCGAGCACCGCGACGGTCGCTGGGCCAGTTCGGCTGCATCAGATGCCATTGCTCGGGTGCCGCGGCGATGAGCGCCTCGAACTCGTGGGCCAGGTCCTGGGTGATGCGGGCGACGTCGTCACGCAGCTTGCCCCGGCGCGCGGTGTCGAGCGCCGGGCGCACCACACCCAGATGACCGCCGCGCCCGCGGAAGTAGACCGCGACGGGCAGGATCGGCGCCTGGGCCCGCAGCGCGAGCAGGGCCGGCCCGGCCGGCAGCGTCGTGCGCTCGCCGAAGAACTCGACGTCGACGCCGTCACCGTTCAGATCACGGTCGGACACGAGGCACACGATGCGATTCTCGCCCAGCGCGCCGATCGCGCGGGCCGCCGCGCCGCCGCCGGCGGGCACCACCTCCATGCCCATCGCGCGCCGGACCTCTACGAACCACTCGAACAGCTCGGGTGGTTCCACCGGCTCCACCACGACGAGCAGGCGCTGGCGATGCACGGCGTGCGCCCATGCGCCCGCGAACTCCCAGCCCCCGAGGTGCGGCAGGCCGAGGATGCAGCCGCGGCCCTTGCCGAGCGCGGCCTCCACGTGCTCGTAGCCGTCGACGTCGATGTGCTCCGCGATCGCGGCGCGGCCCTCGGTGGGCAGGCGGAACATCTCGAGCCAGTAGCGCGCGTACGACTCGAACGCACCGTTGACCGCGCGCTCGAGCGCGACCCCGCCGAGCGTGCCGCCACTCGCGCGCTGGAGGTGGCGGGCCGACATGCGGCGGCGCCCGGGCATCGCGAGGCTCAGCGCGCGGCCGATACCACGGGCCGCGACCTCACCGACGGGAGCAGGCAGCGACTGCGCCGCGACCGCACCCGCGCGGTACGCGAGGTAGACCGCACGAGCTTTCGGGTTGTCGGGGCCGTCGGGCACGCGTCCGCCGCCTCGGGTGCCCGCGATCAGGGGCGGGTGCGGCGGCGCGCCGGATGCACCCGTCGCGCGCTGTCGACCCTGGTGGCCCGCGCCTCGAACCACGTGCGCAGCCGCGGCGTGGCCGGGCCGGCGGCGACGGTGGCACGAGTGCGGCGGTCGCGGCGCACGCGCGGCAGCGGCGGCGGGCGCTCGGCCTGGCGCCACACGCGCACGAAGCGCTGCGCCGCGGTGAAGGCAGTGAGCACGAGCATGATCCACAGGATCGGGACGAGGATGTCGAAGGCCATGCCCACCCCGAGCAGCACGTAGCGCTCGGCTCGTTCCATCAGACCGCCCTTGGCCTGGAACCCGAGGCCCTCGGCCTTGGCCCGCTCGTAGGAGATGAGCATCGACAGGGCCGCGACGGCGAGCGCGAGGACGGCGAGGTGGGGGTGACGCCCGCCGACGTACCAGGCGATGCCGCCGAGCACGAGTGCGTCCGACACCCGGTCGGTGACCGAGTCGAAGAAGGCCCCGCGCGCCCCGTTGCGGCCGTAGGTGCGGGCGAGGTTGCCGTCGAGCAGGTCGCCGAGGCCCGACAGGATGATGCCGGCACAACCCCACACCACGTGTCCGGTGGCGACCGCGACCGCCGTGCCCGCAGCGAACACCAAGCCGACCACCGTGAGGGCGTCAGGAGTGACGCCGATGCGACCCATCGCGCGCCCGAGCGGGGCGAGACCACGCTCGACGCCGGTTCGCATCCGTCGGTCGAGCATCGTCCTCCTCGGGCCGTCCTCGGGCCGTGCAACACGTCCCTCTGCCGCGCTCGCGTTCGCGAGCACCGTAGCACCGGCCGCCCGTGCGCCTCTGCGCGCCCGGTTCGTACACTCACGTGCACCACTCGATCGTCACCCAGAGACATACCCCGGGGGTCGCCCGTGAAGTCGTTCCCGACGTCGAAGATCCGCAACGTCGCGCTGGTCGGACATGGTGGGGCCGGGAAGACGACGCTGGCCGAGGCGCTGCTGCACTGTTCGGGCGCCACCACGCGCATGGGCCGCGTCGAGGACGGCACGACCGTCAGTGACCACGACCCCGAGGAGCACAAGCGCGGCATGTCGCTGTCGCTCTCGCTCGTGCCGTTCGAGCACGACGGCCACAAGGTGAACCTGCTCGACGCGCCCGGCTACGCCGATTTCGTCGGGGACGTCGCCGCCGCGCTGCAGGTGGCCGATCTCGCGGTGTTCGTCGTGTCCGCGGTCGAGGGCGTCGAAGTGCAGACCGAGGTGGCCTGGCGCATTGCCGAACAACGCGGGATCCCGCGGGCTGTGTTCGTGAACAAGCTCGACCGCGAGCGCGCCTCGTTCGAGCGCACGATCGCCGACCTGAAGGATCGCTTCGGCGCCGGCATCGCCCCGCTGCAGCTGCCCATCGGCGAAGAGGCCGCACTCTCGGGTGTGGTCGAGCTGCTGAACGACACCGCCGTCACCTACACCGACGGCAACGGGAAGGGTGCCACCGGCGCGATCCCTTCCGATATGGAGTCCGAGGAGCACTCGGTGCACGACTCGCTCGTGGAAGGCATCGTCGTCGCCGACGACGAGCTCATGGAGCGATACCTCGGCGACGAGGCAATCGACACCAAGGAGCTGCAGCACGCGCTCGCGAAGGGCATCGACGAAGGCATCGTGTTCCCGGTGCTCTGCGGCTCGGCGACGAAGCTCGTCGGCATTGATCGGCTCGCGGAGTTCATCGTGGCCGAGGGACCCGAACCGCACGTGACCGAGGGGCCCACCGCCGTCCTGGTGTTCAAGACGATCGTCGACCCGTACGTGGGCCACATCAACCTGTTCAAGGTGCTGCGCGGCACGATCAAGGCCGACGAGCATCTCGTGAACCTGCGCACCCAGGGCGACCTGCGGCTGCACCAGATCTTCTCGCTGCACGGCAAGGAGCAGGAGCCGCTCGCCGAGGTGGCCACGGGCGACATCGCGGCGGTCGCCAAGCTCACCGAGGTGACCACCGGCGACGTACTCTCGGCGGGGGGCACGCCGGTCGACGTGGCCCGCCTGACCCTGCCCGAGCCGCTGCTCGCCGTCGCGATCCACGCGCACTCGAAGAACGACGAGGACAAGCTGGCGAACGCGCTGCACCGGCTCCAGGAGGAGGACCCGGTGCTGCGCATCGAGCGCAATCCCGAGACACACCAGACGTTGCTGTGGGGCACCGGCGAGACGCACATCAACATCACGCTGTCGAAGCTCGCGGCGAAGTTTGGTGTGCCCGTCGACACCGACGACGTGCGCGTGCCCTACCGCGAGACGATCACCGGCACGGCCGAGGCCGAGGGCCGCGTGAAGAAGCAGTCGGGCGGCCACGGCCAGTACGCCGTCGCGTGGCTGCGCGTCGAGCCACTCGACCGCGGCACCGGCGTCGAGTTCGCGGAGGCGATCGTGGGCGGCGTGATCCCGCGCCAGTTCATCCCCGCGGTGCAGAAGGGCGTGATGGAGACCACCGAGCAGGGCGGCGTGTTCGGCTACCCGATCGTCGACGTGAAGGTCACCGTGTTCGACGGCAAGCACCACCCCGTCGACAGCTCCGAGATGGCGTTCAAGACCGCGGCGTCACACGGCTTGAAGGAGGCCATGGCCAAGGCCGGCCCCGTGCTCCTCGAACCCGTGAGCGAGCTCGTCGCCACGGTGCCCGAGGCGAGCCAGGGCGACGTGATGGGCGACATGAACTCGCGCCGCGGCCGCATCCAGGGCACCGCGGCCATCGGGGGCGGCGAGGCCGAGGTGGTCGCGCACGTGCCCACGAGCGAGGTGATGCGCTACTCGATCGACCTGCGCTCCATGACCGGTGGCCGCGGCCGCTACACGATCAGCCACTCGCACTACGAGGCCGTGCCCGCGCATCTCGCCGACAAGATCCAGGCCACGGCGGCCGAGAGCAACTCGCACTGACCGGCCCGGCGCGCGTGACGCGGCGCGTCGGGCACGGCGCGTCGGGCACGGCGCGTCGGGCACGGCGCGTTGGACACGGCGCTCCAAGCTCGCAAGACTGCGCGCCACCGGATGAACGTCGCTGCCCCGGCAGCGCCAGCACGCATTGAGGGGCCGTCATGAAGAAGCTTTGGCAAGAGTTCCTTGCGTTCATCATGACCGGCAATGTCTTGATGCTCGCCGTCGCCTTCATCCTGGGCGTCGCCACCAAGGCGGTTGTGGATTCCTTCGTGGCGAACGTGGTGCAGCCGATCATCGGCGCCATCGTCGGCAAACCGCAGTTCACGAACACGTTCAAGATCGGCAAGGGCGTGATCGCGTACGGGCAGTTCCTCACCGACGTCCTCAACCTGGTGATCATCGGCGTCGTGCTGTTCGGCATCGTGAAGGCCTACGACAGTTACCGTGAGCGGCGGAAGGCATCGGGTGAGGAGCCGGCAGCACCGACCGAGGAGATCGTGCTGCTGCGCCGCATCGCTGACGCGCTCGACGCGCGCTCCGGCTGAGCTCACAGACCGAACTGCGACCAGTCTTCGGGGTTCGGCTCGGAGCTCTCGTAGAGCAGGCCGCCGTCAACCGCGTCGAGCTCGACGATGCCGCGCAGGCTCGGAGGGTCGTCGGCGCTGTACACGAGCACGCGCCACATCGGGCGGCTGCGCAACCCACGCCACGTGACCTGTGCGGACGCGTGACCTACGGGGAAGCCCACGGCGCGGCTCGCCGCGGCCAGTGCCTCGGTCTGGTCGACGGCGAGGGGGTACGCGCACGCGAGGTGGTAGAGCGCGACCGCCGCGACGAGCGCACCGCCGGCCACGAGCCCGGAGTTCGACGCGCTCACCCCGGCCCAGATCGCGAGCGCCGCGACGATCGCGTAGAGCGTCGCGGCGATCCGGCGCCGGCGCACATCCGGGAACTGGTACGGCCCGACGTACGCGCTCTCGACCTTCAGGTCGTCGGGCAGCGCGTCGCCCGAAGGCGCGGCGCCGTTGTCGTGGGCCACGAGACCCACGCTACCGAGGCGGTTCCTTCGGCCACGCCTCGTGCAGCTTCTTCCAACCCGTCTCGAGCGATTCGGGGAGCACGCGGGTCTCGGCCACCGCGGTCATGAAGTTCGTGTCGCCGGCCCAGCGCGCCAGCGCGTGGAAGTGGAGGTGATCGGGGAGGCCGGCTCCCGCGGCGAGCCCGAGGTTGGCGCCGAGGTTGATGCCGTCGCAACCGTAGGCATCGGTGATCGCACGCACCGCGCGCCGCTGCGCGGCCATGAGGTCGTCGGCCTCAGCATCGCTGAGAGCGGTGAGGGAACCCTCGTGGCGGCGCGGCGCGACGAGGAGGTGCCCGGAGCCGTAGGGATACAGGTTCATCACGGTGACGGTCGTGGCGGTGCGTTCGAGCACGAGCGTGTGCTCGCTCACCGCCTCGTCGTCGGGCAGCGCATCGAGCGCGCAGAGGAAGCATGTGACGAGCTTTCCGGCCTCCTCGCTCACATACCGGGAGCGCCACCCGGCCCACAGGCGTTCGAGCGTCATGCGGACCGCGACGCCACTTCGGCGGTGATGCGCGCCACGAAGTCGTCGACCGCCACACCGCGCTCGGGCGCGTCGGCGCCGCGCGCGTTCACGCCCACGGTGTCGCGGGCGACGTCGTCGTCCCCGACGACAAGGACGTACGGCACCTTCTCGGTCTTGGCCTTGCGGATGCGCGCGCCGAGTGCACCGGCATGGCCGTCGACCATGTCGACGCGCACGCCGGCCGCGCGCATGCGCGCCACGAGCTTCGCCCCGTACTCGTCGTGGCGGTCGGCGACGGGCAGCACGATCGCCTGGGTGGGCGCGAGCCACACCGGGAACGCGCCCGCGTAGTGCTCCACGAGCACGGCAAAGAACCGCTCGACGGAGCCGAACAGCGCGCGGTGGATGACGATCGGGCGATGGCGCTCGTTGTCGGCGCCGATATAGGTGAGGTCGAACCGCTGCGACATCTGGAAGTCGAGCTGGATCGTGCTCATCTGCCAGGTACGGCCGATCGCGTCCTTCGCCTGCACGCTGATCTTCGGGCCGTAGAACGCGCCGCCGCCCTCGTCGAGCACGAGCTCGAGGTCCTTCGTCGACGCGGCACGGCGCAGCGCCTCGGTGGCCTCGTCCCACTCCTCGTCGGTACCGACCGATTTCTCGGGGGGTTTCGTGGACAGCTCGAGGTAGAAGTCGGTGAGGCCGTAGTCGGCGAGCACCGAGAGCACGAAGTCGAGCAACGACACCAGCTCCTCGGTCATCTGCTCCTTCGTGGTGAAGATGTGCGAGTCGTCCTGGGTCATGCCGCGTACACGGGTGAGCCCGTGGACCACGCCCGACTTCTCGTAGCGGTACACCGTGCCGAACTCGAAGAGCCGCAGCGGCAACTCGCGGTAGCTGCGCGTCCGGCTCCTGTAGATCAGGAAGTGGAACGGGCAGTTCATCGGCTTCAGGTAGTAGTCGGTGCCGCCGTCGAGCTCCATCGGCGGGAACATGCCGTCGGCGTACCACTGCAGGTGCCCGCTCGTCTGGAACAGCTGCTCCTTGGTGATGTGCGGGCTGTACACGAACTCGTAGCCGGCCTGCTCGTGCCGCTTGCGCGAGTAATCCTCCATGATCATGCGGACGATGCCACCCTTCGGGTGGAACACCGCGAGGCCCGAGCCGATCTCGTCGGGGAAGCTGAACAGATCGAGCTCGGTGCCGAGCTTGCGGTGGTCGCGCCGCTCGGCCTCCTCGAGCCGGTGCAGGTGCTCGGCGAGCGCCTTAGGGCTCTCCCACGCGGTGCCGTAGATGCGCTGGAGCTGCGGTCCCTTCTCGTTGCCGCGCCAGTACGCGCCGGCAACGCGCATGAGCTTGAACGCGCCGAGCCGGCCGGTGGACGGCACGTGCGGGCCGCGGCACAAGTCGACGAAGTCGACGGTGCCCTCGGCATCGACGTTGCGGTACACGCTCACCCCGCCGGCCTCGCCTCCGCCGCCGACCTCACCCGCCTCCTCGTCGTCGGCTGCGCCCTCACGCACCTTGGTGATGATCTCCTGCTTGAACGACTGGTCGCCGAACAGCGCGAGCCCCGCGTCGTAGTCGAGCTCCTCGCGCTCGAAGCGCTGGTCGGCGGCGACGATGCGGCGCATCTCGCCCTCGATGCGCGCGAGGTCGTCCTCGGAGAACGTGTCGTGATCGGGCAGCTCGAAGTCGTAGTAGAAGCCGTCGGCGATCGCGGGCCCGATGGCGTACTTGGCGCCGGGAAACAGGCGCGTGACAGCCTGCGCGAGCACGTGCGCGGTGCTGTGGCGCAGCACCTCGCGGCCCTCGTCGCTCGCGGGCGTGATGATCGCGAGGCTCACGTCGTGGCGCATCGGCCGGTTCAGATCGACCCATTCTCCGTCGACCCGGGCTGCGATGGCATCCTTGGCGAGGCGGGCGCCGATCGCGGCGGCGATCTCGGCCGGCGTCGTGCCCGTCGCGACCTCGTGGGTCGACGAGTCGGGCAGCGTGACCGTGATCAGATCGCTCATAGAACCCTGATTGTACGAACCGGCCGCCGCGGCACCGCGCCTCAAAACGCTTCTCGGTGCCAACGGCGCGCACTCGGCGCGCACTCGGCGCGCACTCGGCGTGCACTCTGCGCCGCAAATGCACCGAGAAGTGGGCACTCCTCTACGCGGGCGCGAGCTCCCGGTCGAGGTCGACACCCAGGAGCGCGGCGAGCTCGCAGAGCAGGCCGTGCGCGCTCGGGGCGTCCGGGCTCGACGACGCGGGCGCCGACAGCATGGCGTCGGCGAGGTCGCCGATGGCCTCGATCGCCCGCGGCGTGTCGAGGTCGTCGTCGAGCGCGGCGCGCACCCGCGCCGCGAACGGCCGGGGGTCGGGGCCCCCCTCGACGCGGGCCGCGGCATGGAGACGGTGCAACAGCGCGGTGCCCTCGTCGATCTCGGTGTCGAACCACTCGAAGCCGCTGCGGTAGTGGTGCCGCAGCAGCGCGAGCCGGATCGCACGCGGATCGGCCACCTTCAGCAGGTCGCTGATGAAGACGAGGTTGCCGAGCGACTTGCTCATCTTCTCGCCCTCGTAGTTCACCATCGCGCTGTGCATCCAGTGCCGCACGAAGGGCTTGCCGGTGACCGACTCGCTCTGCGCGACCTCGCACTCGTGGTGCGGGAAGATCAGGTCGGTGCCGCCGCCGTGCAGGTCGAGCGTCGACCCGTGCTCGGCCATGCTCATGGCGCTGCACTCGATGTGCCATCCGGGGCGGCCGGCACCGAAAGGCGCGCGCCATACCGGCTCCTCCTGGAGGCTCGGCTGCCACAGGATGAAGTCGAGCGGGGCCCGCCGGTGCGGATCGTCGGGATTTCCGCCGCGAGCCCGAGCCAGCTTCACCATCCGGTCCTCGGGATAGTGCGACAGCTCGCCGTAGCGAGGGAACGTCGACACGTCGAAGTAGACGGTGCCGTGGCTGATGTAGGCGTGGCCCTTGTCGAGCAGCTCGGCGACGAGCTCGACGATCAGGTCGATCGCGTCCGTGGCACGCGGCTCGGCCACCGTGGGCCGCATCTCGAGGGCATCCATGTCGGCGTGGAATCGGGCGATCTCCGACGCCGCGAGCTCGAGGTAGTGCACGCCGAGCTCGTGTGCCTTGGGCAGGATCGAATCGTCGACGTCGGTGACGTTGCGCACCATCCGGGCCTCGTGGCCGAGCTCCTCGAGCCGGCGGATGAGG
Source organism: uncultured Actinomycetes bacterium (assembly GCA_963716525.1). Lineage (GTDB taxonomy): Bacteria > Actinomycetota > Acidimicrobiia > IMCC26256 > PALSA-610 > JBBREP01. The sequence continues at coordinate 3,126,355 of OY970315.1, read as the reverse complement.
ATGTCGTAGGTGAGGTACGTGGCCGCGTGGCCGAGGTGCGTGGAGTCGTACGGCGTGATGCCGCACACGTACATCGACACCGACGGCCCGGGCTCGAACGGCACCACCTTGCGCTGCGCGGTGTCGTAGAGCCTGATCACGTCCCGGAGAGTAGTTGACCCCCGCGTTCGCGCCTTTCCGACGTGTGGGCCACGCGACGGTGACGCCGCCTCACCCCCGTGTTGGGACGACCGGTCTCCGTCGCGCCCGCGCGCCGATGGCGCTCAGATCGTCGTCAACCGCAGGCTGGCTCGCATCTTGTGGCGGACGTTGATCGTGAGCAGCACGGCGGCAAAGGTCTCCATGCCGACCGCGTTGCGCAGCGAGCCGCCGTCGAGCGGGCGCAGGTTCGGGATCGAGCTCGTGATGTCCATGAGCATGGCCCGGGCCTCGTCCTCGTCGCCGAGCACGACGACGTCGCTCTCCATCGTGTGGTCGAGGTCGGCGAACTCTGCGGCCGGTACGAGATGGAACGCGGTGCACACGCGCGAGCGCCACAGCAGTGCCTGGATCTCGGCGGCGACCGAGCCGTGCGGCGGGAGCACGGCGTTGAACTCGTTGCCGTTGCGCGTGAGGTTGTTCGCCATCGACACGACGATCTTGCCCTGGAGCCGTTCGGCGTGCTCGCGCACCGTCGGGATCACCGAGTCGGCGTGCACCGCGAGCACCACCACGGGCGCGTCGCACGCCCACGCGTTGTCGCAGGGCACGAGCCCGGCGACCCGGTCGCCCCAACGCTCGTGCAGCTCGTGAACCGACGCCTTGGCCTTGTCGACGGCCCGCGACCCGAAGAGCACCTCGTGGCCGACGCAGGCGAGCCGTGCCGCCAGACCCGCGCCGGCGGGGCCCGTCGCCCCCAGAATCCCGATCCTCATAGACCGGACAGTCAAGCATCAACTACTTGACCGAGTCAGCTCCGAACGCCACCCGCAGCTCGGCGCAGAGCCCCGCGCTGCCGTCGCAGTTGAACTGGTCGTCAAGGCGCAGGACGGTCTCGGAGTCCTGGCCGGCGATGTGCACGAACACCGGGCAGTCGCCGGGATGGGCGACGAGCAGATCCTTCAACCGCGCAACCCGCCCCTCGTCGAAGGCCGCGGCCCGCACCTGCAGGCGCACGGGTGGGCCCGAGTCGCCGAAGATCTCGGGGATCGTGAGCTCCATGACGATGAGCTTCGGCGTGTCCTCGCGCTTGTCGAGGCGGCCCTTCACCACCGCGATCGCGTCGTCGACCAGCCGGTTACCGACGGCGAGCATCGTCTTCGGGAACACCATCGCGTCGATGGCGCCCGAGAGGTCCTCGAAGGTGAACGTGGCCATGAGGTCGCCGCGCTTGGTGTACTTGCGCTGCACCCCGGTGACGATCCCGGCGACGGTACGCAACGCGCCGTCGTCCATCTCGGTGAGCTCGCCGATCGTGCACTCCGCCAGTCGGGTGAGCGCTCGGCGCGCGCCGATGAGTGGGTGCTCGCTCACGTAGAGGCCGAGCATCTCCTTCTCGAACGCGAGTCGCTGGCGCTTGTCGAACGCGAGATCGGGGATCGCCAGCCGTTCGTCGAACACCGAGGTCGCGCCCGGGTCGGCCGCCTCGGGCCCGAAGAGGCTCATCACACCCTGCTCGCGCTCGCGACGCCGGCTCAACGCGTGGTCGGCGATCTGCTCGAACACCGCGAGCAACCCGCGGCGCGGATGACCGAGCGCGTCGAACGCGCCCGCCTTGATGAGCGACTCGACCGTGCGCTTGTTCAGCACGCTCACGTCGACCCGGTCGCAGAAGTCGTGGAAGTCGTGGAACGGTCCGCCCTCGGCGCGCGCCGCCTTGATCTGCTGCGCCACCCCCTCGCCCACGTTGCGCACCGCGGACAGGCCGAAGAGGATGGCGCCCCGTGCACCGGGTCCACCCCCGCTCGCCTGCGGCTCGAAATCGACTGCGAAGTCGACGTCGCTCGCGTTCACACACGGGTTTCGCACCGGGATGTCGAGCAGGCGGCACTCGTTGATGTAGACGGCGGCCTTGTCGAGGTTCGTCTTCACCGACGTGAGCAGCGCCGCGAGATACTGCACCGGGAAGTTCGCCTTGAGGTACGCGGTCTGGTAGGCGACGAAGCCGTAGCCGACCGAGTGCGACTTGTTGAACGAGTAGTCGGCGAACGGTTCGATCTTGTCGAAGTAGTCCTCGGCGAAGTCGTGCGACAGGCCGTTGCGCACGCACCCCTCGACGAACTTCGTGCGCTCCTTGGCGATCAGCGCGCGGATCTTCTTCCCCGTGGCCTTGCGGAGGTTGTCGGCCTCTTCGAGCGTGTACCCGGCGAGCTTCTGCGAGACGCGCATCAGCTGTTCCTGGTAGATCATCAGCCCGAACGTGGGCGAGAGGATCTCCTCGAGCGACTCGTGGTCGTAGGTGACGGGTTTCCGGGCGTTCTTGCGGTCGGCGTACTCGTTGTGCCAGTTCTGGGCCATCGGGCCCGGCCGGTAGAGGGCCACGAGCGCGGCGACGTCTTCGAACGTGGTGGGCGCGAGTCGCTGGATGAGCGCGCGCATCGGGCCGCCCTCGAGCTGGAACACGCCGATGGTGTCGGCCCGGCGCAGCAGCTCGAACGTGGGCTCGTCGTCGAGCGGCAGGTCGTCGATGTCGGGCCGCGAGCCCGTGGACTGCTCGATGAGGTCGAGCGCGATCTCCATGACGTCGAGGTTGCGCAGGCCGAGGAAGTCCATCTTGAGGAGGCCGAGCTCCTCGACGCCGTGCATCTCGTACTGCGTGACGACCGGCGCGTCCTCGGTGACGCCGCCCGGACCGGGCTTGCGCTGCACGGGCAGGTAGTCGGTGAGGGGGTCGCGCGTGATGACCACCGCGGCGGCGTGGATGCCGTCCTGGCGGCGCAATCCTTCGAGTCCTCGGGCGACGTCGACGATGCGCTTGACGTCGGGATCCCCCTGGTACATCTCGCGAAGGTCGGCAGCCATCTTGTAGCCGTCGGCGTACTTCTCGCTCTCCTCGAAGCACGCGCTCGAGCGGCGTGTCGCGGCCCATGATCAGCGGCGGCATCGCCTTCGCGATCTTGTCGCCGACCGCGTACGGGTAGTCGAGCACTCGCGCCGCGTCGCGCACCGCGGCCCGTGCCTTGATCGTGGAGAACGTGACGATCTGCGCCACCCGGTCGGAGCCGTACTTCGACGCCGCGTACTTGATCATGTCGCCGCGGTAGCGCGAGTCGAAGTCCATGTCGATGTCCGGCATCTGTTTGCGGCCGGGATTGAGGAAGCGCTCGAACAGCAGGTCGTACTTGATCGGGTCGATGTCGACAATGCGCAGGCAGAAGGCGACGCACGAACCGGCCGCGCTCCCCCGCCCCGGACCGACACGGATCCGCTGCGAGCGAGCGAAGCGCACCAGGTCCCAGACCACGAGGAAGTAGGCGGAGAACCCCATGCTCTTGATCACGTCGAGCTCGTACTCGAGGCGTTCGAGCACGTGGAGCGCCGGGCTCGGGCCGTAGCGCGACTTGGCCCCCTCGAACACGAGCTCGCGCAGGTAGCTGTCCTCGTCGTGGCCCTGCGGCACCGGGAACGACGGCAGCACCGCGTTGTCGAACTCGATCTCGACGTCGGCGCGCTCGGCGATCCAGAGCGTGTTGTCGCAGGCCTCCGGCAGCTCGGCGAACAGCGCGCGCATCTCGACCGCCGACTTGATGTAGAACTCGTCGCCGTCGAACTTGAAGCGGTTCGCGTCGCTCTTCAGCGCACCGGTCTGCACGCACAGCAGGGCGTCGTGCGCGTCGGCATCGTGCTTGTCGGTGTAGTGCGAGTCGTTCGTGGCGAGCAGCGGCGCGCCGAGCCGCCGGGCGATGTCGAGCAGCGACCCGATCGTCGACGCCTGCTCGGCGATGCCGTGGTCCTGGAGCTCCACGAAGAAGTGGTCGCGCCCGAAGATGTCCTGGAAGCGGCCGGCCGCCTTGTACGCGGCATCGTGCTCCCCCGCGAGCAGCAGCTGGCTCACCAGACCGCCGAGACAGCCGGTGGTGGCGATGATGCCCTCGTGGTGGCGCTCCAGGAGATCCCAGTCGGAGCGGGGCTTGTAGTAGTAGCCGTCGAGGTAGGCCTGGCTCGCGACCTTGACGAGGTTGTGGTAGCCGGCGTCGTTCTCGGCGAGCATCGTGAGGTGGTAGATCTCGTGCTCGGCGCGGCGCGGGCGGTCGAAGCGCGAGCCGTTGGTGAAGTAGCCCTCCATGCCGAGCACCGGCTTCACGCCCTGCTCGCGGGCCGCCTTGAACAGCTCGAGGACGCCGTACATGTTGCCGTGGTCGGTGATGCCCACGGCGGGCATCCCGTCGCGCACGGCGGCTGTGACCACGTCGTCGATGCGCGACGCACCATCGAGCATCGAGTACTCGGTGTGGAGGTGCAGATGGACGAACGAGTCAGTCATACCGGTGTGGCATCTCGCACCAACGGCCCTCTGTCCACAGGCACTGTGGACACGGTTGTGGACGAATCACACGGATGTCATTCCGCACCGAGACGATAGGCGCGCCGACCCTCCGACACAACACCCCCCGCTCGGTTGCGCCGCGGGCCCGGGGGCATCTCGGCGCTCACCCACGGCCCGCCGGCGGGCTGGCCGGCTCGCCGCGACCCGTTCAGCCTCGACCGCGGGCGGCGAGCAGCGGCACCAGCATCTCGGCGGCGGTGGGCGCGCCGTGCGCGCTGCGCAGGCCGCGCTCACGCGGCAGCGCGGGATCGATGAACCCCACCGGCTCGAATGGCATGAGCACGACGTCGCCGATCCGGCCACCGACTGCGGGCGCCGGGCGCGGGCCGAGCCACTCCTCGTCGACGAGCTCGCGGCGCGTACGCACCCACGCGATGTCGCCGAACGCATGCCGGCACTCCTGCGCGAGCTCCTGCGCCGCACCGGCGCGCGTGCAGATGACGGAAGCGCGCGTCACCCGCTTGCGTGCGCAGCAACGGCGCAAGCTTCGCGGTGTCGACCCACGCGTCCTCGAGAAGATCGACCTGTCCATGGTCGGCGGTGACCACAAGCGCGCAGTCGTCGGGCAACACGTCGAGCAGCTGCGCGACGAGCGCGTCGGTGGCGCGCAGCTCGGCGTCGTAGAAACCGTCGGTGAGACCGTACTCGTGCGCCACCTCGTCGACACCGGGGTAGTACGCGTACACGAACCGCTCGCCGCCCGCCACGAGGCGCCGGCAGTGCTCGACGAGCACGCTCACCGTGCGCCACCCGTGGAAGGGGCCGTTCCCGAGGTGCGCCGCGGTGAAGCCGGTCTTTTTGAACTCCGACTTCGTGACGACGGGAATCGGCCGGCCACGGAACGCTTCGACGCGTTGGAGCGTGTGCGGTTCGGGCGCGCGCGCCGTGCGGCCAGCGCCTTCGAGCTGCCAGCGCAGCGTGTTGAGCACCTGTTCGTCGACGACGATGCGGTAGCCCACGAGGCCGTGGCGCGTCGGCGGCGCGCCCGTGGTGAGCGACGTGAGCGCGGCTGCGGTGGTCGCAGGCAGCACCGAGGTGATCACCGCCCGATCCATGGTGAGGAGCGTCGGCAGGCGGCCGGCGTGGGTGTCGAGCGCCCCGGCGCCGAGGCCGTCGACGGCCAGCAGCACGACCGACTTCGCCGCTCGTGCCGCAGCGGGCAGCCATTCACGATCGCTCGCGGCGCTGCTCAGCAGCGCCGGGACCACCTCGGTGAGCGACGCGGAACCGTAGGCGGGAAGCGTCGGCGTCGGGGGCATCTGCCGAGCAACAGTACGCACCTACGATGCCCGGCAATGGGTTCGAATCGTCGGGTGACCATGCGGTGAAGGTGTCGACCCGCAGCGACTATGCCGCCCGCGCGCTGCTCTCGCTGGCGTTGCACGGCGAGGAGCGGCCGACGTCGGTGAAGGAGATCGCCGAACGTACGGGCCTCCCGCAGCCCTATCTCGAGCAGATCCTGCTCGCGGTCAAGGGCGCCGGCCTGGTGCGCTCGAAGCGCGGGGTCGGCGGCGGCTACGTGCTCGCCCGCCCGCCCACCGCGATCACCCTCGCCGAGATCGTCGCCGCGGTCGAAGGGCCCGCGCCCACGCTCGCCGACGCGCACGACCACTGCGAGGGCCACTGCGTGCTCCAGGAGGTGTGGGTCGAGCTCGACGACGAGACCCGCACGGTCCTCGAGCGCTACACGCTCGCCGACCTCGTCACCCGCACCATCGTCGGCCACGCCCGCTGATCCGTGCCCCCGCCGGGCACTGCGCCCGGGCGGGAAGGCCAACGGATCAGGGCTGGTAGGCCCGGCACGGTTCGTTGCGGAGGCTCGGGCACGGCGGGAGCGCAGTGGGGATGCTCTGGCGTGGGACGACCGGGAGCACCAGTTTCGAAGGCATCGACTTCGAGAACCCGATCGACACGGTTGCAGTGCTGCTCGGAAGCGTCTGACCGAACGACCACACGGGCTGCGTGCCGTTCGGTGCCGAGATGGTCACCCGGATTCGTGAACCCGCGCGGTACGCGTGGCCCTCGTAATAGAGGGGCACGACGACCTTGACGAAGCGTCCGGCCGGCATCGGCGCGGCGTCGGCCGCGGTGAAGGTGGGGACCGGTTCGAGTGCAGTGCTCGGCCGCTTGAACATGTTGTTCGAGTTGGTCGACAGCTTGCGCTCGCTCGCGGGATCCAGCCGTTCTGCACGAACGTCTCGATGCCGTCAGGGCGCACCTCGCTGATCGTGAGCTGCAGGTCGACGTCGGGCGTCGACGACCGCACCCAGAGGTCGGCTGCCCCACTACCGACCACGGTCGTGTTCGCGGCGAGCGGACCCGAGAGGTACGAGACTGCGGTGCCCCGCGGAGCCTGCTGCCAGTTCCACTGCCATTGCGACGCGTTGCCCCACAGGCCACCGCTCCCCGTGCCACCGCTGTAGTCGGTGAGGGGGACGGCCTGCGCGTTCGCTTGGAACGACCTGACCCCGGAACGGCCCGGCCACGCGGCCCGGAGCGCTCCACCCGGCCCCAGGTACCAGGTGCGCGCCGACGTGCCGGGAACCGGGAGCGACGCGAAGTCGTGCGCGTAGGCGGCGTAGGGATCACCGGGTGTCGTGGTCGTCGCGGGCGACGGGCCCGACCCGTTGTCGAACAGCACGTGCACGCGCGGGAGCTTCTCGAACGCGCCAAGCGCGGCGTCGAACGTGGGAATCGTCTGGATCGGATCGTCGGGCAGTGTCGTCAGATCGGTCGCGGGCAGACCCATCGCCTGCTGGTAGATGATCGGCGCGGCCAGCCGCGTGAGCGCGGCGTTGTCGATGGGCGCCTGGCGCGCGACGAACAGCTCGAGGAAGTCGTACCAACGGTTGTAGGTGTCGGGATCGAGCGCGTCGATGTGCGTGCCGTTCGTGAACGTGAACCACTTCCGGTTGGTGCCGGTGAAGTGGCGCACGAGCTCGGGGCAGTGCCCGCCGGTCTGCTCGTCCTCCCACTGGCACGCCATGAACACGGGCACGTCGATGTTGTGCACGAACGTCACGGGATCGAGCGGATCGGCAATCGCGGGGTCGTAGTGCGAGTTCGCGGTGATCTTCGCGAGCAGGTCGGTTGCTTCACCGTGCAGCGCCTGGTTCGCGGCGCAGGTGGTGTCGCCCTGCTGGATGCGCTGGTACGCCCAGGGCTGGCCCGTGTTCGGGCCCGCAGGCTCGGCGTCGTGCTGGCGCTCCTGGGCCCACGCGACCGCGAACCCGGTGTTCAGGACCCCGCCGGGATAGAGCGTCGTCGCGGTGGCGTCGATGGTGGACAGCGGTGCGATCGCGGCGAGATGCGGCGGCCGCAGCTGGGCGGTGAACAGCTGGCTGATCGCACCGTAGGAGATGCCCATCATGCCCACCTTGTGCCCGCGAACCCACGGCTGGTGCGCGATGGTCTCGACGACGTCGTAGCCGTCGAGGTTCTGCAGCGCCTCGAAGTAGTCGAAGGCACCCCCGGAGCATCCGGTGCCGCGCATGTTCACGTCGACGACCGCGAAGCCCATCAGGTTCGCGAGGATCGCGATGCCGCTGTCGGGTCCGGACGGATCGGCGTACCCGTACCCGGCGTATTCGATCAGCGTCGGGTACGGCGCGGTGAGGGAACCCCCGAACGGGCTGATCGGCGGGCGCACATCGACCGCGAGCTCAGTCCCGTCGCGGGTGGTCAGGTAGGTGTAACCGTTGTCCGGGATCGACTGCGCGTAGATGCCCGGATCCCACGGCGCCGCCTGGTTCGAATGCACCGTGATGGGGCCCGACCGCGCACCGTCCGACACCCGTCGGACGCGGTAGCCCGCGCCCGGCGCGACGTCGCGGAACAGCAGCCCGCCGAGCGAGTCGGCGTGCTGGGTGGCGATCGTCCGACCGGCGCGGTTCACGAGTGCCATCCGGGTCGACGGCGCGAGGCCGGTGACGTACACCTGCCGCGCGCTCCCAGCGGCGTGGAACGCGGGCGCCGCGGCGGACGCCCGGACCGCCGGCAGCGAGCCGGCAGCCAGGGCGGCCGCGAGCGCCGCCGCGGCCAGACCACTCCGTACTGTCGTTCGCCTGCTCATCGCGCCGTGCCTCCAAGGCGGGACGCCACGCCTTCGGTGCGCCGACCGCCGTCCGGTTTGCCCCGTTGCTAGCGCACATGCGTCCTTCGGGCAATATTCGCGCCCGGGACCGGGCGAGACGATCCCGGGCCGCGTCCGGGTGCTGTACGTCGCACCTCAGGCCGCGTCGGGCGGGCCGAGCCGGTCGAGCACCTCGGCCAGATCGTCCGGCAGGGCCATCTCGAACCGCAACCGCTCGCCGCTCACCGGATGGGTGAACGCGAGCTGCTCGGCGTGCAGGAACGGGCGGTCGAGCGGCAGCGACTGGCGGAAGCCGCCGTAGGTGGCGTCGCCCACGACCGGGTGGCGGATCGCGGCGAGGTGCACGCGGATCTGGTGGGTGCGTCCGGTCTCGAGCGTGCAGGCGAGGCGCGCGACCTCGATGCGCGACCAACGGTCGCGCACCTCGTAGCGCGTGCGTGCCTCGCGCCCGTCGATGGTCACGGCCATGCGCGTGCGACGGGTCTGCGAACGACCGATCGGAGCGTCGACCACGCCGGCCCGCGGTTCGGGCACGCCCCAACAGAGCGTGTCGTAGCGCCGGTCCACCGTGCGGTTCGAAAGCTGCGCCACGAGCGAGTCGTACGCGAGCGCAGTACGCGCGCGCACACGAGCAGGCCGCTGGTGTCACGGTCGAGACGGTGCACGATGCCGGGCCGGGCGGGCGCGCCGACGCCGGCGATCTCCGGATGGCGCGCGAGGAGTCCTTGCACGAGCGTGCCGTGCTCGTGACCGGCACCGGGGTGCACGACGAGGCCGGCGGGCTTGGCGACCACGACGACATCGGCGTCCTCGTACACGATCTCCAGCTCGACCGGTTCGGCGCGCAGCTCGCCCGGCGCCTCCGGTGCGCCGAGGATGGCCACCTCCTCGCCGGCCTCGAGCCGGCGGCTCTTCGCTACCGAGCGCCCACCCACGGTGACGAGCTCACGGTCGACGAGCACCTGCACGTCGGACCGGCTCCAACCGGTGTGCAGCGCGACGGCCCGATCAACGCGCTCGCCGGCGAGCGCGGCCGGAACGACGAAGTGATTGCGTGCGTCAGCCACGTCAGGCGTCATCGGCGCTGCCCGCGGGCGCGCGCAGCATCCGCACCGCGAGCACGATGGCACCGATCGTGAGGCAGCTGTCGGCCACGTTGAACAGCGGCCACGGCCCCAGCTTCACGAAGTCGACGACCTCGCCGCGCAGGAACCCGGGCGACCGGAAGATGCGGTCGCACAAGTTGCCGACTGCACCGCACAGCACGAGCATGAGCCCGACGACGGCCCACGCGTCGTGCACCCTGTGCATCGTGCGCACGAGGACGACCGTCACGAGGATGGCCGCGACCGCGAGGATCGGCGTGTAACCCTGGAAGCGGCTGAACGCGCTGCCGGAGTTGCGTGTGAGCTCGAAGCCGATCGAGTGACCGATCACGTACTTGGGCCCGCTCGCGAGCGTGGCCGCGGCCCACGCCTTGGTGAGCTGGTCGAGCCCGACGAGCAGGATGATCGCAGCGACGACTCGACGGGTGCGCGTGCCGGGCATCGCGAATACCCGCCGCGGGTTCACTGCATCAGCGCCGGCGCTCACCACGTGACTTGCAGCGTACGCAGAGATCGGCCCACGGGATGGCCTCGAGCCGCGCGATCGGGATGCGATCGCCGCACATCTCGCAGTAGCCGTAGCGATCCTGGGCCATCCGCGCGAGCGCCTTCTCGATGTCCTCCACGGTCTGGCGCGCCGTTGCCGACAGCGCGAGGTCGCGCTCACGCTCGATCGTCAGGGTGTCGCCCTCGCCGCTCTCCTCGTCGAACTGCGTGTCGCCCGGCTCACGCTCGCTGGCGATCTCCTCGGCCTCCGCCGCGAGCGCCTCGGCCTGGCTGAGGTGCTCGTCGCGCTCGGCGAGGAGCTGAGCCCGCAGCTTGTCGACCGTGCTCTCGGCGAGCGAGGTGCCGTGGCGGCCCTGCGAACCCGTGGGCGACTCGAGGAAGCGCACCGGCGCGGATCGCGTCTGGACCGGCGGCTTCTTGGCGACGGTCGCCTTCGCCGGCGCCTTGGCAGGCTGCTTCGCCGCCGTCTTGGCCGGGGCCTTTCCCGTCGCCTTGGCCGGGGCCTTTCCCGTCGCCTTGGCCGGGGCCTTCGCCGTGCCCTTTCCCGCCACCTTGGCCGTGCCCTTTCCCGCCACCTTGGCCGGGGCCTTCGCCGTCGCCTTGGCCGGGGCCTTTCCCGTCGCCTTGGCCGGGGCCTTCGCGGTCGCCTTGGACGCGGGCTTCTTGGCGGCCGGCTTCGTCACCTTCTTGGCCGTACCCAAGGCCTTGGCCTTCGCGACCCCCGACTTCGGAGCCGACTTCGACGCCGGCCCGCGAGCAGTCGGCTTCGCCACGGCCTTCCCGGCGGTCTTCGCCACGACCTTGCCAGCCGTCTTGGCGTTCGCCCGCCCCCCCACCGTCGCTTTGGTCGTGGCCTTCCCGCCTCGCCCAGCCGGGGTCGCCTTGGAGGCGCCGCGCGCCGCGGTCGCACCGCTCGAGCGCGCGGCCGCCACCTTGCTGGTGCTCTTCGTGGGCATGCGACTCCCCGACGTTCCTACGACGGCCCGGCGAATGGAGGGCGGGAGTGTACATGGGGGCGCAAGGCCCGCCGCGCTTCTCCACGGCCTCAGCCGGATGTTCGGCGGCTCAACGCACCGACCGGGCCGGATGTTCCCGCCCGGAGCCCGCTCCTACCCGTACACCCACACTTCGAGGCCGATCGGGAGGGCGTTGCCGGCCCACAGGTAGTCGATCGCGGCGTTCGACACCCGCGCGCAGCCGTGCGACGCCGGATAGGGCGGCACCGACGGGTTGCCGTGGACCGCCACCCCGTCGACCGTGAAGTACTTCGGGCGCCACAGCGCACCGAGCGGGCCGACGTCGAGACCGTCGACCTGGCGGATGATGTGGAACACACCGTCCGGCGTGTGCGCGATCCGGGTGGTGCCGCCCTCGGTGAACGGCTGATCGCTCCCGGTCGACGTGTTGTACGCCCACACGGTGTGGCCGCCTTGCACGAGGAAGAGCACCTGGCGCGCCTTGTCGATCTCGACGAGCGTGCCCGAGGTGCTGCGGGCCTGCACGTGCGGCGACGCCTTCAGCGAGCGGTAGTTCGCGGCCGTGAGGGTTCCGGTGCGTGCGAAGCCCCAGTACTTCTGGAACGCCCACATCGCCTGTTGCGTCTCGTTGTCGAACACGCCGCTGAGCGGCATCCAGAAACCGCGCGCCACGAGCATTCGCTGGATGCCGGTGACGGCCGAGCCGGACGCCCCGCGCGACAGCAGGACGACGTCGCCGGCGTACTGGTCGGAGAGCACCCAGATGCTGTGCAGCCCCGCGGCGGCGGCGATGCCGGTGACGTGACGGTCGATCGCGATGGACGGTGAGTGCACGACGGTGCCGGCATCGGCCGACGGGGGCCGCGGGATCGTGTGCCCGGGCGCGTTGACGTTCGGGTCGGGTGGCGGCCCCACGGCGGCGATCGCGGCGTCACCGAACCGGTAGAGGCCACCGGCCGAGTCCACGAGCCAGTAGCCCGCGCCGGTGACGGTGGGCGCGATGCCGACGATCGGGTGGCGGGCCGCGCCCCACGCGCTGCCGGGCACGGTCGCGTCGCCGAAGCCATAGACAGTGCCGTCGGCGGCCACGAGCCAGTAGCCGCGCCCGCTCGGCGTGGCCGCGATGGCGCTGATGCCACCGTGGTAGGGGTGGCCGTACGCCGAGCCGTGGAAGCCGGCGTCGCCGAAGGTGAACACGCCGCCGTCGGCGGCCACGAGCCAGTAGCCCTTGCCGGTGGGCGTGGACGCGATGCCCATGATGCCGCCGTTCGCACCGGGCTGGCCGAAGCCGTGCGCGCTGCCGTACGCGTAGACGTTGCCGGCGTGGGTGACGACCCAGTAGCCGTGGCCGTCAGGGTGCGACGCGATCGCGGTGGCCGGGCTCGGGATGCCGCCGGGCCGCGTGTCGGGCGCGCCGTACCAGCTCGCGCTGCCGTAGTGGTAGACGCCACCGTCGGCGCGCAGCACCCAGTAGCCGGAGCCGTCGCGCTTGCCGGTGATGCCCACGAGCGGACCCGGCGGCGCGCTACCCGGCGAACCGCCGAAGCGCGCCGCGCCGTAGGCGTACACGACGCCGTCGTTCGCGGTGACACCCGGTGACGCAACGGTCGACGCGCCCGTCGCCGCGCCCGTCGCCGCGCCCGTCGCCGCGCCCGTCGCCGCGCCCGTCGCCGCGCCGGCGCCGGTGGCCGTCGCGGGAAGTGCGAGCGCGGCCGCGCTCGTGATCAGCGCGAGACCCCGTCGCAACACGAGCAGTGACGCTACCGCTCCCCGGTAGCGTGCTTTCGATGTTCGAGCCCGTCACGCCCGATCTCGATCTGGTGGCCCTGGAGACGGCCGTCCTCGATCGTTGGAAACGTGACGACGTGTTCGGCGAGAGCCTGCGACGGCGCGCCGGCGCCCCCAACTGGGTGTTCTACGAGGGCCCGCCCACCGCGAACGGCCAGCCCGGCATCCACCACGTGTGGGCCCGTCTGTTCAAGGACATCTTCCCGCGCTTCCACACGATGCGCGGGAAGCGGGTGCTGCGCAAAGGTGGCTGGGACTGCCACGGCCTGCCCGTCGAGGTGCAGGTGGAGAAGGAGCTGGGCTTCTCCGGCAAGCCGCAGATCCTCGAGTACGGCATCGAGGAGTTCAACGCGCGCTGCCGCGCGTCGGTGCAGCGCTACGTGGAGGACTGGCAATCGCTCACCTCCCGCATCGGCATGTGGCTCGACACCAAGGACGCGTACTGGACGCTCTCGAACGACTACATCGAGACGGTCTGGTGGCTGTTCCACGAGATGTGGGACAACGGCGACATCTACGAAGGCTTCAAGGTCGTGCCCTACTGCGGCCGTTGCGGCACTGCGCTCTCGAGTCACGAGCTCGGCCAGCCCGGCGCGTACCGCGACGTCACCGAGCCGTCGATCTACGTGCGCTTCCCCGTGCGCGAGCGCGACTTCGACCTCGTGGTGTGGACAACCACACCGTGGACGCTGCCGTCGAACGTCGCCGCGGCGGTCGGCCCGCACGTGCGCTACGTGCGCGTCCGCGACCCGCATGGCGGGCGCGACCTCGTGCTCGGGGCAAACCGCGTCGCCGACGTGCTCGGCGACGGCGCCGAGGCCGTGGGGTCGGTGCCGGTGGACGACCTCGTGGGGTTGCACTACGAGCGGCCGTTCGACTTCCTCCCACTCGACGACGAGGTCGCGAGCGTGGTGGTCGCGGCCGACTTCGTGAGCGACGAGGACGGCTCGGGCATCGTGCACCTCGCGCCCGCTTTCGGCGAGATCGACCGCGAGGTGAGCGAGGCGCACGGCCTACCGGTGCTGAACCCGGTGAACGAGAACGCGCGCTTCACCGACGCGCTGCCGCAGCCGTACCGCGGCCAGTTCGTGAAGGCGGCCGATCGGGCACTGATCGAGCAGCTGCGCGCCGAGGGCCGCGCCGTGCGCGTCGCCGACTACACACACAGCTACCCGCACTGCTGGCGCTGCGACACACCGCTCATCTACTGGGCGAAGCCCACCTGGTTCGCGCGCGTACCGCGAGCCACCGTGACGAGATGCTGCTCGAGAACGAGAAGATCAACTGGTACCCCGAGCACATCAAGCACGGGCGGTTCGGCAACTGGCTCGAGGGCAACGTCGACTGGGCGCTGTCGCGCGATCGCTTCTGGGGCACCCCGCTGCCGGTGTGGCGCTGCCGTACGTGCGCGCACGACGAGTGCGTCGGGTCGGTGGCGCGCCTCGCCGAGCTCACCGATCGCGACCTCACCGGGCTCGACCTGCACCGCCCCTATGTCGACGACGTAGTGGTGCGGTGTCCCGAGTGCCACGGCCGCGCGCACCGCGTGGAGTCGGTGCTCGACGCGTGGTTCGACTCGGGCTCGATGCCGGCCGGGCAGCTCCATTACCCGTTCGAGCGAGCCGACGAGTTCCCCGAGCGTTTCCCCGCCGACTTCATCTGCGAGGCGATCGACCAGACGCGCGGCTGGTTCTACTCCCTGCTCGCGGTGAACACGCTCGTGTTCGACCGCGCGCCGTACCGCAACGTGGTCTGCCTCGCGCACATCGTCGACCAGGACGGCCTGAAGATGTCGAAGTCGCGCGGCAACGTGATCGACCCGTGGTCGGTGCTGTCGACGCGCGGCGCCGAGGCGCTGCGCTGGTACATGTTCTCCTCAGGCTCGCCGTGGACTCCGAAGCGGGTGTTCCTCGACGCCATCGACGAGTCGACGAAGTTCCTCCGCACGCTCTGGAACACACTCTCCTTTTTCGTCACGTACGCGAACCTCGACGATTGGGCGCCGGGCGCTGCGGGCACGCACGCGCCGTCACACGTCCTCGATCGCTGGATCGTCTCGCGGCTGCACGGCACCGTCGACACGGTCACGGGCGCGCTCGCCGGTTTCGACGCGCTCGCGGGTGCGCAGGCGCTCGGTGCGTTCGTCGACGACCTGTCGAACTGGTACGTGCGGCGCAGCCGGCCGCGCTTTTGGAAGTCGGCCGATGCCGCCGCGCACGAAACGCTGCACGAGTGCCTCGCCACGCTCTCGCTACTGCTCGCGCCGTACTGCCCGTTCCTCGCCGACGAGCTGCACCGCATTCTCACGAGCGGCGGGGGTGGACACACCAGCCCCTCGGGGCGCGAGCCGCAGGCGAGCGGGGGTGGACGCGATTCGGTGCATCTGCTCGACTGGCCGGTCGCCGACCCGGCGCGCGTCGACGCTGGCCTCGAGGCCGAGATGGAGATCGCGCGGGCGATCACGTCCCTCGGGCGCAGCGCGCGCGCCGACGCCAAGCTCGGGGTTCGCCAGCCACTGTCGCGCGCCATCGTGTCGCTCCCCGCGGGCACGGTCCTGCGTGCCGACGTCACCCGTGAAGTCGAGTCGGAGCTCAACGTGAAACGGCTCGAGCCGGTCGATTCGCTCGAAGGCCTCCTCACGTACCACGTGGTGCCGAACTTCCGCGCGCTCGGGCCGCGCGTCGGCCGGCTCCTGCCCGCGCTCAAGGCCCGGCTCGCCACCCTCGACGGCGCGACGGTGCAGCGGGAGCTCAGCGCCGGGGGATCCCTGCGCGTCTCGGTCGACGGCACCGAGATCGAGCTCGGTCCCGACGACGTGGAGGTCCGGGCCGAGAAGCACGAGGAGCTCTCGCTCGTGCAGGGCGGCGGGCTCGCGGTGGCGCTCGATCTCCGGCTCGACGACGACCTGCGCGCCGAGGGCGCCGCACGTGAGCTCGTGCGGGCCGTCAACGACGAGCGCAAGGCCCGTGGGCTGCAGGTCAGCGATCGGATCGAATTGGCGCTCTACGCGCCACCCGCGATCCTCGACGCGCTGCTCCCCTGGAAACAGTGGATCCAGGGCGAGGTGCTCGCGACGCTGCTCGCCACGCCCGGGCCGGTCGCCGGCGACGGCGCACGCGACGTCGACACCGCGGTTGGTGCCGTCGCCTTCTCGATCGAGCGCGTCGTCGCGTGATCAGCGCTTGCGCTTGAAGATGTCGCGCAGGCTGGAGTCGCGTTCGGTTTCGAACAGGCGATCGTCGGCCGGGCCGAGCGGCGCGTCGTCACGCACCGCGTCACGCAGGGTTGCGAAGAAGGCGTCGTCGTCGAGCCGCGCGTCCTTTCCTGGCTGGCCGGGCTGACCGGCCGGCGCGGCGGGGGGTGCAGCCTTCGCGGGCGGTGCCGCGGCTTGCTGGGCCCCACTGCGCGCCGCGGACCCGGTGAGGGGCGCAGCGGATTCGGGCGCCGCGGGCCGCAGCGGCTTCGCGACCGCGATCCCCGCCGAGACGGGCACCGCTTCGACCACTGCATCCTCGTCGGCCTTGGCGCGGTCGCCGGTGAGATCGATGTCGCTCGCGGTCGCGCCCACGCCGGCCGGCGTGGGATCGGCGGCCTTGGTCGCAGGCGTTGCCGGTGCGGGCGCGGGCGCGGCCGCCCGTGCCGGAGCCGGAGCACGCTCCGAGCTGCGCGGGCTCGGCGGCGCCGGCGGCGTGATTGCCTTCTTGGCGCGCGCCGTGGCCAGGTCGGCTTCGAGCTGGCCGATCACACGACCGCGGTACTCGCGCTCCCAGCCCTCGAGCGCCTCTACGTCGGCGTGCATCCCGTCGCGGCGCGCGGTGAGGTCGCGGATCTCGGCATCGAGACGCGTGCGCTCCACGTCGTGGACGCGGCGCACCTCGTCGTTCGCGGCATCGACCATCGCGCGGCTGCGAGCCTCGGCGTCCGAAAGGATCTCGGAGGCCTGGCGCGATGCGTCGGCGACCGCATCGTCGGCCGCGCGCTGGGCGAGGATCAGCGTGCGTTGGATGATGTCCTCGTTGTCGCGCGTGCGCGTCGCGTCGGTGGTGACCGACGAGACCCGCTCGGTGAGGATGCGGATCTTCTCGGCCTGCGTCTCGATGGTGGCCGCCGCCCGTTCCATCAGCTCGTTGACCTCGTCGCGGTTGTAACCGCGGAACGCGTCAGTGATCTGGCAATCACGCAGTTCGTGTGGAGTTACATCCATGTGTGCATCGTACCGACCACCTTGCACAAAGTGGTGGACTCGCTACTCCACCCCCGCTCGCCGCAGGCGAGCGGGGGATGATCACGCGCCGAGGCGAGCGGAGCAGCCGAGGAGCGACGCAGGAGCGAGATCGGTGCGCCGCGCGCCGGCGAGCGCAGCGAGCGTTCAGGCGCCCCTCGGGGCGCGAGCCGCAGGCGAGCGGGGGTGGAACGCGCCCCTCGGGGCGCGAGCCGCAGGCGAGCGGGGGTGGAAACGCGCCCCTCGGGGCGCGAGCCGCAGGCGAGCGGGGGTGGAAACGCGCCCCTCGGGGCGCGAGCCGCAGGCGAGCGGGGGTGGAAACGCGCCCCTCGGGCGCGAGCCGCAGGCGAGCGGGGGTGGAAACGCGCCCCTCGGGGCGCGAGCCGCAGGCGAGCGGGGGTGGAAACGCGCCCCTCGGGGCGCGAGCCGCAGGCGAGCGGGGGTGATCACGCGTGGGCGCAGACGGCGCCCTGCACGAGCAGGACGACGATGAACACCACCATGAAGCTGATGTCGAACATCCCGGCCGGAGGGATCACGCGGCGCACCGGCGCCAGCACCGGCTCGGTGACGTCGAACAGCACGCGCTGGATCTGCGAGAGCACGCCACTCGACGGCGCCACCGGGAACCACGACAGGATGGCGCGTGCGAGCAGCACGATGAGGTAGACGCGGAGGAACGCGCAGAGGACAGGCATCGTTCGGTCGGCTCGCTCAGCGCCGGTAGAGCCCTCGATCGCGCAGGCGGTCCTTCTCGTCGTCGGACACCTCGACGTTCGGCGGCGTGAGCAGGAACACCTGGTCGCCGACCTTCGACATCGTGCCGCCGACCGCGTAGCAGAGACCGCTCGCGAAATCGATGAGGCGCCGCTGCAGGTCGCGGTCGAGACCTTGGAGGTTGACGATCACCGGCGTGGACGAGCGCAGACGGTCACCGATCTCCTGCGCGTCGTTGAACGCCTTGGGCTCGACGACGTGGACCTTCGCCGGAGCGACGGCGCGAACCGCGCCGACGGTGGTGCCGCCCGCGGCCACGCGCAGGGGCGCGGGCTCGGGTGCGCGACCTGCGGCTCGCGGATGGACCGCACGACACCGGGCGCGGGCTCGCCGCCGGCGCGCGCACGCGCGAGGGGGCGATCAGCCGCGCCCTCGTCGGGGCCGGCGTCCTCGTACTCGTAGACCTCGTCGTCCTCGTCGTCGACGAGCCCCAGGTACACCGCAGCCTTGCGGAAGACCGACATGAGCCTCCTTCGGAAACGACTCTATCTTTGCAAATCCGGCCGGGGCGGGGATGCATGGGCCGGCGCGATTCGACCGGGGCGGTCGCCGAAGATCGCGGTACCGACGCGCACGATCGTGGCCCCGCACTCGATCGCCGCCTCGTAGTCGCCCGACATCCCCATCGACAGCTCGGAAAGGCCGCGCCGCTCGGCGGCGTCGCGCAGCCAGTCGAAGTGGGGCCGCGGGTCGCCGGCGATGGGCGGCACGGCCATGAGACCCGTCACCGCGAGGCCGCGTTCGCGAGCGTGGTCGAGCAACATGTCGAGGTCGTCCGGCGCGCACCCGCCCTTGTTCGGCTCGCCACCGACGTTCACCTCGAGCAGCACCGGCGCGGTCACCGAGCGGCGCGCGAGCTCGTTGACGAGCGGTGAGCGATCGACCGAGTGCCACATCGCCACCGTGTCCGCGAGCGCGCGCACCTTGTTCGTCTGCACCCGCCCGATCATGTGCCAGTTGCAGCCGGCAACCGAGCCGGCTTTGGCGAGCAGCTCCTGGGCGCGGTTCTCACCGAAGTCGTCGACGCCGAGCTCGCGCGCGGCGCGCACGGTGTCGGCCGGGACCGTCTTCGACACCGCGACGAGCAGCACGGCATCCACCGGGCGCGACGCGGCGCGTGCACGCCGCGGCGACGCGCGCTCGCACCCCGGCGAGCGAGGTCTCGAGGCTCGGACCGATCAGCGCAGGAACTCGGGGACGTCGAAGTCGTCGTCGCCGCCGAGGTCGAGCGCCTCGTCGCCGAGGATCGACTCGTCCTCGCGCAAGCCGAGATCGGGCGACGGCCGCCCGCGGCCCTCGGCCTCGAAGCGGTCGAAGCCCGCGGCGATCACCGTCACGCGGGTCTCGTCACCGAGCGTGTCGTCGATCACCGTGCCGAAGATGATGTTGGCGTCGGGGTGCGCGGCCTGCGCGATGATCTCGGCCGCCTCGTTGACCTCGAACAGGCCGACGTCACTCGGGCCGGTGATGGTCATGAGGATGCCGCGGGCACCCTCGATGCTCGCCTCGAGCAGCGGGCTCGAGATGGCGCTGCGCGCCGCGGCGATGGCCCGGCCGTCACCTGATGCCGATCCGACGCCCATCAGCGCGCTGCCCGCGTTCGTGAGGATCATCTTCACGTCGGCGAAGTCGGTGTTGATGAGGCCGGGCGTGGTGATGAGGTCGGTGATGCCCTGCACACCCTGGAGCAGCACCTCGTCGGCCATCCGGAATGCGTTGAGCATCGTGGTCTTGGCGTCGGACACCTGCAGCAGGCGCTCGTTCGGGATGACGATGATCGTGTCGGTCTTGTCCTTCAGGCTCTGGATGCCTTGCTCGGCCTGCACCGAACGCCGCCGGCCCTCGAAGCCGAACGGGCGGGTGACCACGCCGATCGTGAGCGCCCCGACGGCCTTGGCGATCTCGGCGATGACCGGCGCGGCGCCGGTACCGGTGCCGCCGCCCTTGCCCGCGGTGATGAACACCATGTCGGCGCCCCGCAGCGCCTCTTCGATGTCGTCGCGGTGCTCCTCGGCGGCCTGGCGCCCGACCTCGGGGTCGGACCCGGCGCCGAGGCCGCGGGTGAGCTGGCGACCGATGTCGAGCTTCACGTCGGCGTCCGACAGCAGGAGCGATTGCGCGTCGGTGTTCACCGCGATGAACTCCACGCCCTTGAGGCCCGCGTCGATCATGCGGTTCACCGCGTTGCAGCCGCCGCCGCCGACGCCGACGACCTTGATCACGGCGAGGTAGCTCTGGGGCGAGCCGGACATTGGGCCTCCTCCGGCCTGGGCAGCCGCATCGGTGTCTCGACCGGCGTTGCTGCGAGACGACGCTTTCTGGGTGGACGATCTATTGGACGATCTGTCGGGGCTCTTGGGCGATCTGTCGGGGGATGCTGCTCTGCTGGGCAACTCTCACCCTCCAGTCGAGCCTTAGAGTTATGTAAACCTGCGGTTCGTGTCGAGACTCTACAAGAAAGCCGCGGCGTTGACAATGATCGATGTTGCTGTTGTTGCACGACGTTGTTCGTGAGCCGCGCGCGGCGGCACTTCACCGCGGCCGACCCAGCACACTCGCTCAGCCGCAGACCGGGGCCGCGGGCACCGAGACGTCGATGTAGCGGCAGCCGTCATGCGGTGCGCCGAGCACCGCGAGCGCGGCGCCGGTCTTCGCCGGCAGCGCGCTCATGTCGCCGAGGCGCACCGCGAGGTTGCCGGCAAGGCGCAGCGTCACTCCCCCGCCAGCCAGGTCGAGCCCGATCATCTGGCGCCGCAGCGCGTCGGGCACGCGATCGACCACGTCCACGGCCGCGCCACCCGCGATCGTGCCGCCGGGCCGGGGCAGGCTGCGCACACCGACGACCTTCACGTAGGCCGTCGGTCGGGCCAGCACCTCCTCGAGGACCCGGCCGGTCGACGCGAGCAGGGCCCAGCGTCCGTGGTCGGCCGTGTACGCGACCGGCTCCCACTCGGTGACCCTGATCACCAGGCTGTTCGGCCAGCTGATCGACACTTGCACACCGGCGACCCAGGGCAGCCGCTCGACCCGTCGGGCCACCGCAGCGGTGTCGAGCCGCAGCATCGACGGCGCCCCGTGGACCGCGGCCGCCCGCCGTACCTCGTCTGCGGTGAGGTGCACCGTGCCGCGCACCTCGATCCGGCGCGCCGCGAACAGGCCCGACGCGGCGACGAGCCCGATGAGCACCGCGAGCGCGGTCCCGGCCAGCCCGAGCGCGGTGCGCCGGCCGTTGCGGCGTCGCTGAGCGCGCACGACGTCGTCGAGACGGGCCACGAACCGCGGGTCGACCTCCGGCGCGGGCGCGTCGAGCACGTCGGCATAGGGCGTGCCCGCCAGCAGCTCGCAGTGCGCCCCGTCCTCGGAGCGCGAGCCGAGCGTCTGGAGGTCGCTCATGACGTTCATGGTCGCGTGCCCGCCGGCCCGGCCGGGGGATGGTCGAAGCCCACGATGCGCACCTCGGGCTCGAGGCGCGCGCCGGTGTCCTCGGCAACCCGGCGCTGCACGAGGGCGATGAGCGCGCGCGACATCGCGGGCGGTCGCGCCGGGCTCGGTCTGGATGAAGTTGGCGTGCTTCTCGCTGACGGTCGCGCCGCCCACCCGCAAGCCCTTCAGCCGCGCCGCGTCGATGAGCCGGCCCGCGCTGTCGCCCGGAGGGTTGCGGAACACCGAGCCGGCGTTCGCGCCTCCGGGCTGGTGCTCGCGCCGCCAGCGCACGATCTCGTCGACGCGGGCGAGGCACGCCGCGGCGGCGGCGGGCGTCACCGCGAAGACGGCGGCGACCACCACCTCGCGGTCGCCGAGCACCGTGTGCCGGTAGCCCGGTTCGAGCACTGCGATGTCGCGCCAGCCGCTGCTGCGGTCGTCGAGGCCCACCACATGGGCGCGCCGCAGCACCGCCGCGGTATCCCTTCCGTGGCCGCCGGCGTTCATGCGCACCGCGCCGCCCACCGAACCCGGGATGCCCACGTAGAACTCGAGCCCGCTCCATCCCGCCGCGGACACCTGCCGGGCGAGCACCGGCAGCGCCACCGCAGCGCCCGCGCGCACCTCCGCCGGTCCGGACGCGGACGGCAGCTCGACGGTCTCGAGCTCACCCTCGAGCACGATGGCCACACCGGGGAAGCCTTCGTCCGCGAGCAGGAGGTTCGACCCGCGCCCGACCGTGAGCACCGGCACCGACGGGTCGATCGCGCCGGCGACCGCCTCGACGTCGGCCGCCGACGCGCAGTGCACCACGAGCGAGATCGGACCGCCGACGCGCCACGTGGTGAGCGACGCGGCCGGAACCGCGCGCCGGCGCCGCATCGACTCCGGCAACGCGCGCTCCACCGCGCCGAGATCAGGCCGGTCCACCGGCGCCTCCCGGTTCGCGCGCGCCGCGAGTGCGGGCTTCGCGTTCCCACAGCGCGTGCGCATCGGTGATCGTGCCGCACCCGAGCGTGACCACGATGTCGCCGGGGCGCGCGAGACGCCACGGCACGTCACCGAGCGCTTCCCACTCGGGGATGTACTCGAGCGCGACGTCGGGATGCGCGGCACGCACCGCATCGACCACGAGCCGCGCGTCGACGTCCTCGATCGGCACCTCGAATGCGCCGTCGAGTGCGGTGATCACCACGACGTCGGCGTCGACGAACGCATCGCCGTACTCGCGCCAGTGCTGCGACACGCGCGTGTAGCGGTGCGGTTGGCAGACCGCGATCACGCGCGACCATCCACCTTCCCGGGCCCGGGCGAGCGTGGTGGCGATCTCGACCGGCGTGTGCGCGTAATCGTCGAAGAGCGCCACGCCGTCGTAGGTGTGGCGATGCTGGAACCGCCGAGCGACCCCGGCGAAGTCGCCGAGCGCGCCGGCAATCGCGGGCCACGACACGCCCAGGCGGAGGGCGAGCGCCGCCGCGCCGGTGGCGTTCTGGGCCATGTCGCGGCCGCGGAGCCGCAACTCGAGCCGTGCGGCCTCGACGCCGTCGACCGCCACCGTGATGGACGATCCGCCGGCCTCGGGTTCGTAGTGGCGGGCCTGCACCGCGGCGCCCGGCGCGAAGCCGTAGGTGGTGGCGTCGGGTCGGGCGGCGGCGAGCGCGGCGGTCACCGGATCGTCGGCGCAGAGCACGCGCGCCGAGTGGGCGCCGTCGACGAACCGTTCGAAGCCGGCCACGAGCACGTCGAAGCGGCCTTCCCAGTGCTCGAGATGGTCGGCCTGGACGTTCGTGACAAGGACGGCGTCGCGGCGGTACTCGAGCACCGATCGATCGCTCTCGTCGCCCTCGACCACGAACCATTCCCCGGTGTCGAAGCGCGCGTTCGTGCCGAGCCCCGCGGGCGTCCCTCCGATGAAGAAGCTCGGGTGCATGCCCGCACGGGCGAGGATCGCCGTGAGCATCGACGTGGTGGTCGTCTTGCCGTGCGTGCCCGAGATGACCGCCACCTTCGGCCGCTGCTCGACGAGGTACGCCATCGCCGCGGACCGGCGCCACACGGGGATTCCGAGGGCGCGGGCGGCGACGAGCTCGGGGTTGTCCGGTCGAACCGCGGTGGAGTGCACCGCGACGGCCGCGTGACGCGGCACGTTCCCCGCTGCGTGACCCAGGGTCACCTCCACGCCTTCGCGCCGGAGTGCTGCGAGTGTCGCGCTCGTCGCGCACGTCGGAGCCGCTGACGCGGTGGCCGAGCTGCAGGAACAGGCGCGCGATCGCGCTCATCGCCGAGCCGCCGACTGCCACGATGTGCACGTGTCGCGACGTCGACAGGTCGACCGGCGCGCTGCGGTCGGTCATCGCCGTGCCGCCTCGGCCATCGCGGCGACCGCCTCGGCGGCGTGTGGGTGTGCGAGCGTGCGGGCCGCCTGCGACATGCGGTCGAGCGCGCCGGGATCGGCGAGCAGCGCGTCGATCTCGCGAACGACACGCTCGGGCGTGCACTCCGCCTCGGTGAGCGCGAGCGCCGCGCCCGTGGCCGCGAACGCGTGGGCATTCGCTGTCTGGTGGTCACCCGCCGACGCCGCCCACGGCACCAGGATCGCGGGCATGCCCGCGGCGGCGAGCTCGGCAACGCCGCCGCCCGAGCGCGCGATCGTCAACGACGCCCGAGCGTAGAGACCGGCCATGTCGTGCTCGTAGCCGGAGAGGCGGTACGGGAGGCGGTCCCCGGGCCGAGTGGTCACCCGGGCCCGGCACTCGTCGAGGTAGCGGGCACCACAGATGTGCTCGATCGCGACGTCGTCGCGGCCGCGCCAGAGATCGTGCAGGCCGAGCGCCAGGTCGTTCAACAGCGCTGATCCCAACGACCCGCCGACGACCGCGATCACGGGCGGCCGCGCCGGTGCCCGCTCCACACCGGCAATGCTCGGACGCACAGGGTTGCCGGTGAGCGTCGCGCCGCGCAGGGCGGTACCGGGAAGCGACGTGGCCGCGGTGGCGCCCAGAGCGACCGCGATGCGGTTCACGATGCCGGGCCGGGCGTTCTGCTCGTGGACCACCACCGGCACGCGGCCCAACCGAGCTGCGAGCACGACCGGGAGCGTCGCGTACGCACCGAAGCCGATCACGACCGACGGTTCGTACCGCTTCCGCAACGTGCGCGCACGGCACGTCGCCCGGAGCAGCGCCGGCACGACGGCCAGATTGCCGCGGAGATCGTGCCGGCGGTAGCCGCGCTCCATCGCGAGCACGTCGTAGGCGAAGCCGGCACGCCGGACCGCGTCGCCGTTCGCGGGCCGGGCGTCGAGCGTGAAACGGATGTCCCTCGTGGAGTGCCCGCGCGCGACGAGCGCCTCAGCGACGGCGATCGCGGGATACACGTGACCGCCCGTGCCGCCGGCCGCGAGCAGGAACGTGGAGGAAGGCACCACGGCCTAGACACTCGGGGCGCGAGATACGCCCGCGACACGGACGCGCCGCCGCGCGCTCGCCGGCGTGGGCGCCGCGGCCCGCGCCGGCGCGGTGACGTCACAGTGCCGCGCCACGTTGGCGAGGATGCCGGCCGCGGCCATGAGGATCACGAGCGAAGAGCCACCGGCCGAGATGAACGGCAGCGGGGTGCCCTGCACCGGTGCGAAACCGACCACCATTGCCACGTTCAGCAGCGCCTGGGCGCTGATCCAGATCGTGACACCCGATGCCATCAGCATGCCGAAGCGGTCGCTCGCACGGAGCGCGACCTTGGCCCCGGCGACGGCGAACGTGGCGAACAGTGCCAGCACGAACGCGCAGCCGATCACGCCGGTCTCCTCACCGATGATCGAGAAGATGAAGTCGGTGTGCGCGGCCGGCAGGAACAGCCATTTCGCGTGCCCGTTGCCGAGCCCCACACCGGTCCATCCGCCGTTCCCGAGCGCGATCAGCGACTGCGTGATCTGGTACGACCGGTTCTGCGGATCGCGACCTGGGTGCAGGAACGTGAGCAGCCGGCTGAGCCGGTAGGGCTCGATGATCGCGAGCAAGGTCGTCAGGAAAGCGGCGGGTGCCGCGACCACCGCGAGGTGGCGCCACGGCAGACCGGCCGCGATCATCACGCCGATCGCCACGAACCCGATCTCCATCGCGGTCGCGAGGTCGGGCTCCATGACCACGAGCACGCACATCAACCCGGTCATGACCGAGATCGGCAGCAGCGTCTGCTTCCAGTCCTCATGCCGCCCGACGCGCCGCGCGAGCAGGTTGGCTGCATAGACGAGCGCGACGAGCTTTGCGATCTCGGAGGGTTGGAAGCCGATCGTGGTGTTCGGACCGATCCAACGGCGCGCGCCGCCCGCGACCCGGCCGACGCCGGGCACGAGGACCGCGAACAGTGCCGCAAGCGTTCCGAACAGGACGATGTTGGCGTAACGCGCCCAGTGGTGGTAGTCGACGCGCGCCGCAACCACGAAGGCGATGATGCCCACGAGCGCGAAGCCGAGCTGGCGTTCGAACACGTACCACGCCGACCGGTAGTTCGCGATCGACATCACCGACGACGCGGACAGCACCATCACGAGCCCGACGGCGGTGAGCGCGCCGACGACGGCGGTGATCATCCAGAACAGCGGCGCGCCGTCGTGTGTTGCTTCGGGGAACGCGAGCATGCGGGCGCGCTCGAGCACCTTCGCCGTCATCCTGCCTCCTTGCCCTCGAGGAGCTCGCGCACCTCGGCCGCGAAATCGTCACCGCGCTCGCTGTAGCTGGAATACATGTCGAACGATGCGCATCCCGGCGACAGCAACACCACGTCGCCGGGCCGGGCCGCGGCGTGCGCGGCCGCGACCGCCTCGCGCATCGTGCGCACGCGCTCCACGGGCCGCCGGCCCGCGAACGCTGCGGCAACTTCGGAGCCAGCCGCGCCGAACGCGACGACGGCCCGGACGTGCGCCTCGCCCTCGGCCAGCGCGCCGAGATCGAGTCCTTTGTTCAGACCGCCGGCGAGCAGCACCACCGAGTCGAAGGCCTGCACTGCGCGCAGGGCGGCATGCGGATTCGTCGCCTTCGAGTCGTCGATGTACCGCACTCCACAATTCTCGCCGATGAGCTGCACTCGATGAGGGAGGGTCGCGTACTCGCGCAACGCGCGCGCGATCGTGTCGAGTTCGGCATCGAGCGCACGCGTGGCCGCGGCGGCGCACAGCGCGTTCGTGAGGTCGTGCGGCAGCGTGCGCGGCAGCTCGGAGATGCCCACGATTCGCTCCCCCGATGGCGCGCAGAGCGCGTCACCGTCGATGTGAAACGCGCCGCGCACCGGCGAGAGCGTCACTTGGACGATCGCGGAGCGCGCCGGTGCGGCCACAGCGCGCGCACCCTCGTCGTCGAGGTTCACCACCAGCGTGTCGCCGGGCGTCTGGTGCGCGAAGAGCTTCGCCTTGTCACGCCGGTACGCGCCGAGGTCGCCGTGCCAGTCGAGGTGGTCTTCGGCCACGTTGAGCAGGACCGCGACGCGGGGGTGGAACACCGAAGTGGTGAAGTGCAGCTGGAAGCTCGACACCTCGGCGACGACCACGTCAGCCGGGGTGTCGACTACCGAGATGAGCGGCGTGCCGATGTTGCCGCCGACGACCACGTTGCGGCCGCCCTCACGCAGCGCCGCGGCGACAAGCTCGGTGGTGGTGGTCTTCCCGTTCGTGCCGCTCACCGCGACGAGCGGCAGCGGGCAACGCTCGGCCGCGAGGTCGATCTCGCTGCGCACTGGTACGCCGGCGGCGCCGGCCCGACGCAGCAGCGGGTGGTCGGGTCGCACACCGGGGCTCGGCACCACGAGATCCGCCGCGTCGACGGCCGCGCCGGCTCGGCCGGCGGCGGGCGCGCTCGCGTCGTCGACGACCGTCACCGCGTGCCCCTCGCGCTGGAGGCGAGATTCCACCGCTCGCCCGGTGACTGCGTATCCGATGACCACCACGTGCATCAGTTCAAGACGCCCGGGAGTCGGAGGAAGTCGGCATAGAACAGCCCGAGCCCGAGCGCCGCGCAGAGCCCCGCGAAGATCCAGAAGCGCACGGTGACGGTCGTCTCGGGCCAGCCGAGCAGCTCGAAGTGGTGGTGGATCGGCGACATGCGCAGCACGCGCCGGCCGAAGCCGCGGAAGGAGATCACCTGCGCGATGACCGACAGCGTCTCCACGAGGCACAACCCGGCGAGGATCGGCAGCAGCAACTGCGTGTTGGTGAACAGCGCGAGGCCGGCCATCGCGCCGCCGATCGCCATCGATCCGGTGTCCCCCATGAAGATGCGCGCGGGCGCGGCGTTCCACCAGAGGAAGCCGGTGCAGCCACCCATCATGGCGCCGGCGACGGTCATCAGGTCGAGCGCCTGCGCGGGCTCCACCGTGTACGGGTAGTGCAGCAAGCCCTGGCCGTTCGTGGGGAGGTAGGTGCCGAAGTGTCGGAACTCCCAGAACGCGATGATTGCGTACACGCCGAACACGAGCACGCCGGTACCAGAGAGCAGGCCGTCGAGCCCGTCGGTGAGGTTCGAGGCGTTCGTGGTGGCGAGGATCACCACCACCGCGAACACGCCCCATCCCCACGCGCCCATGTCGATGCCGGTCTCGTGCGTGAACGAGAGCTTCGTGGACACGTGGCTCCAGTTGACCGCGGCCGCGGCGAACAGCGACGCGATCACGATGAGGCCCACGACCTTGCCCCGCTTGCGCAAGCCGAGGTTGCGCTGGTTGCGGATGCCCAGATAGTCGTCGATCGCCCCCACGCACATGCACGCCACGATCAGCGCCATCAGCAGGATGCCCGACCGTGAGAACTTGAAGTCGTGGCGGCGCACATGCGCGACCGCGTAGCCGACGACCGCGCCTCCCACGATCGCGAACCCGCCCATCGTCGGCGTCCCCACCTTCTTCACGTGCGGGTGCTCGACCGGACCGTCGTCGCGGATCTGCTGGCCGACGCCGCGGGCGCGCAACGACTTGATCAGCAACGGCGTGGCGGCGACGCTCGCCACGAAGCTCGCCGCGACGGCGAGGAACAGCGCGATCATGCTGCCCCGCCCAGCAGCTCGCGTGCCACCGCGACGTCGTCGAACGGCACGATCATGTCGCCGATCTGCTGGCCGTGCTCGTGGCCCTTCCCTGCGATCACGATCACGTCGCCGGGCTGCGCTTCGTGCAGCGAGCGCGCGATCGCGGCGCGCCGGTCGAGCTCCACGATGGGCCGGTGCACCTGCGGCAGATCGTGCAACACGTCCGCGGCGATCGCGGCGGGATCCTCCGAGCGCGGGTTGTCGGACGTCAGCACCGCCATGTCGGCTGCGCCGGCCACCGCCCGACCCATCAGCGGGCGCTTGTGCCGGTCACGGTCACCGCCCGCGCCGTACACCACCACCAGCCGCGCGGCCGGGGCGACCGCCCGTAGCGCCCCCAGCACGCGCGCCAGCGCATCGGGTGTGTGCGCGTAGTCGACGAACACGTGCAGCCCACGCTCGTTCGGTACCGGCTCGAGCCGGCCGGGAACGGGGCGCGCCGATCGCAGCGCGCCCGCCACCGTGGTCGGCGCTACGCCGGCCGAGAGCGCCGTGGTCACGGCCGCCAGCACGTTCTCCAGGTTGAACGCGCCCACGAGCGGTGCCTCGACGTCGAAGGGCGTGGGCACGCGCGCGCCCGAGATCGTGCACCGCAGCCCGTGCAGGGTGAACGAGGCGCCGATCGCGGTCACGTGCGCGCTCGTCTCGTGGGGCCCGTAGGTCCACACGTCGAGCCCGAGCTCACCTGCCTGGCTCGCGATGCTTCGTCCCACGTCGTCGCTGACGTTCGTGACCGCGACGCGCGTGTAGCGCGGCGTGAACAGGCTGCGTTTGGCGGCGGCGTAGGCCTCCATCGTGCCGTGATAGTCGAGGTGGTCCTGCGAGAGGTTCGTGAAGCACGCGGCGGTGAACTCGCATCCGAGCACGCGGCCCTGCTCGAGGGCGTGCGACGACACCTCCATCGCGACGTCGGTCACGCCGTCGGCGCGCATGCGCGCGAGGAGCGCCTGCAGCCCGCACGCGTCGGGCGTGGTGAGCGGGCTCGCCTCGGCCGTGCCGGGCCAGCGCGTCTCCACCGTGCCGATCACGCCCACTCCACGGCCGCTCGCGCGTGCTCGCGCCCCTGCGGGCGAGGCAGCCTCGGTCGCCGCGAGGATCGCCTCGAGCAGGTACGTCGTGGTCGTCTTGCCGTTCGTACCGGTGACGGCGAAGACGCGCAGCGCTCGCGACGGATGCTCCTGCACGCTCGCAGCGAGGGGCCCGGCCACCTCGGCGGTGGATCGCACGACCACGTTCGGCACGCCGAGACGCAGCCGATGCTCGCTCACGAGCGCGACCGCACCGGCCGCGACCGCTTGCGGCGCATGATCGTGGCCGTCGGCGCGCGCGCCACGAATGCAACAGAACAGCGAGCCGCGCCGTGCGGCGCGGCTGTCACAGACGACGTCGGTGACATCGACGGTGGCCCAGTCCCGGTCGTCGGGGACCGCGACGAGCGCCGCGGGGTCGATCGCGGCGCCGTCGAGCAGTGTGCGCAGGTGCACGGAGCCCTCAGCAGGTCGTTCGGGTGAGGCCGGCCCCACGGGGCGCGAGCCGCAGGCCAGCGGGCGTGGAGTGCCTCACGGTACCCCGGGCTTGGCGACACTCGTCGTCGTCGTGGCCGGCGCGTGCCGCGGGTTTGGTGGGGGTCGGTCCGTGGTGCGCAGGCCCCGACTTCGCCGCCTTCTTCGCAGCCTTCTTCGGCGCCACGGTCGTGGGCGTGGTGGACGACGTGGTCGTCGTGGGGTGCGCGGCCGCGTACGCCCGGGCCGCGAGCGTCTGCTGCGTCTGCTGGAGCGACGGGATCGAACAACTGGTCCCGTGGCCGTAGTGCGATTGCTGGTACTGCGGCGGCAATCCGGGCATCGGCGCGGGTGCCGGGATCTGCATGCGCAACAGCGCGGTGCCCATGATCTGGCTCCACACCGGCGCGGCGGCACTGCCGCCGTACACGCTCGACGCGTCGTCGAGCACCACGATCGCCGCGAGTCGCGGCGCCGTTGCCGGCGCGAAGCCCGCGAACGTGGCGAAGTGCCCGCTCGGGTCGTACTTTCCCTGGACGCCCAGCTTGCGCACGGTGCCTGTCTTCCCGGCCACCTCGTAGCCGGGCACGGCCGCGCAGTAACCCGTGCCCACGCGCACGACGTTCTCGAAGATCTGCTGCATCCTGACCGCGGTCGTGCTCGACACGACCCGCGCGCCGGTGTGCGCGGCAACGTCGTGGCGCGCACCGTCCGGTGACACGGTGGCCCGCACGAGCCGCGGCGTGATCGGCACACCGCCGCGCGCGATCGTGGCGTACGCGTCGAGCATCTGCATCGGGGTCACGAGTGAGCTGTAGCCGATCGCGTTGCTCATGAGCCCCGAGTCGCCGTACTGGCTCGGCGGCAGGAGGACTCCCGTGGCCTCACCCTTGAAGCCGATGCCGGTCTTGCGGCCGAACCCGAACGAGCGCAGCGCCGCGTCGAGCGTGCCCGGCGTCAGCCAGTGCTGCGCGATCTCCGCGGTTCCCACGTTCGAGGACTGGGTGAGGATGTCCCACGGCGTCCAGCTCTCGACGGGATGCACCTCGTCGTCGGAGAGGGGGAAGGTGCCGTTCATGATCCGGTCGGGCACCTGGTAATGGTCGGTGGGCTGCAGCCCCATCTCGAACGCCTTCGACACGGTCACGATCTTCATCACCGAACCGGGGCTGTAGGAGTAGGTGAGCGGCAGCTCGGCGTCGGTCGCGGTCGCCACGTGCGGGTGCTGGCCGCCGACGACGCTCGCCATTGCGAGCACGTCGCCGGTCTTCAGGTCGAGCACCACGGCCGTGCCGGCGCGCGCCTGTTGCGCCGCCACCTGCGCGAGCACCGACTGCTCGGCCTCGTACTGGATGCCCTCGTCGATCGCGAGCTGCATGCCGGAGCCCGGCTGCGCAGGGCGGTACACGTGCTGCGAGCCCGGGATCGTGATCCCGTCGCCCTGATCCGACACGGCCATGCCCGACCGGGCCCGCAACAGCGCGTCGTACTGCTCCTCGAGACCGGACGCGCCGACCGGTCCGTCAGTGCCGGCCACCGTGCGACCGATGAGCGCGGCGGCGAGCGACCCGGCCGGGTACTTGCGCGCCGATGCGGTGACCACCGAGATCCCCGGGAACGACATCTCTTGCACGATCTCGACCGCGTTGGTGTCGACGTTCTCGGCGATCACCCGGTACTGCAGCCACTGCTTGTCCGGGAGGCGCTCGCGGCGCAAGCGGAACCGCAGCGTGGTCTCGTCGATGCCGAGCACCGGCGCGAGCGCGTGCCGCGTAATAGTCGACATTGTCGACCTGCTCCGGGTCGACGACGACGTTCTGCTCCTCGAAGTCCGTGGCGAGGTCGACGCCGTTGCGATCGGTGATGCTGCCGCGGTCGGCCGAGAGGACGACGCGCGACTGCGACTGCGCCGCGGCTGCCGCACGCCAGTGCGCGCGCTGCACCACCGCCACGAACCCCACCCGACCCGCGAGGGCGACGAGCACCGTCACCACGCCGATCGCGATGCCGCTGACGCGGCGGCGATCACGAGCGATCTGCTTGCGCTCGCGCGCCTCGGCCCACCCGGCGGGGCGGCGCCGGGGCGGCCGGGGCCGCCGGGTCCGGATGGATTCAGGGGGCGTCGGCAAGCTTGTTCCTCGGGACGTCGTCGGATGCGGCAAGGACGGCGCTGTCGTCGTTGGGCGGCGGCGCGTCGGACGGCGGCACCGACACGACGGTGATGCCGGGCGCCGGGACGAGCCCGCGCGCCTGTGCCGCCCACGCGATTCCCTCAGGGGACGATTCGCGCAGCACCTGCTCACGCAGGGTCTCGTGCTCGCGCTGCTCGGCCGCGAGCGAGCTCCGGAGATGCTGCAGCTGGTATTGGCGTTGCGCCATCTGCACGTTCATCACGACGATCACGAACGGACTCACGATGAGCACGAGCGCGACGACCCCAGCGGCGACGCGCGCGCGCCGCCGCTGGCGCCACTCGTCGGAGTCGACGAGCTCGAGCGGACGGCTCGGCGTGATCGTGTCGCGCGGGCTCGGGCGCGGCGCGCGAGGTGCGCACGGTGGGGTTCACCAACCGCCCTCCGCACTCAGCGTCTCGGCATTCAGCTTCTCGGTGGCGCGCAACCGCGCGCTCTCGGCCCGCGGGTTGCCGCGCACCTCGTCGGGGCGGGGGCGCAGCGGGCGGCGCGTGAGCACGCGTGCGATCGGATGGCGCGTACGCGCCACGGGAAGGCGCGCCTGCTCGTGCGTCTCGGCCTCTTCGTCGGCCCACGCGCGCATGCGCTCCTTCACGATGCGGTCTTCGAGCGAGTGGTACGCGAGCACGAGGATCCGACCGCCCGGTCCCACGAGGTGTACCGACTCGTCGAGCCCGGCGGCGAGGTTCGGCAGCTCGCGGTTGACCTCCATGCGGATCGCCTGGAACGTGCGGCGCGCGGGATGGCCGCCCGACCGCCGGCTCGCGGCGGGCACCGCACTCGTGATCGCGGCGACGAGCTCTCTCGTCGTACGCAATGGCCGCGTGGCCACGATCGTGCGGGCGATGCGGCGCGCGTAACGCTCCTCGCCGTTCGCGGCGATGATTCCGGCGAGCTCGTCCTCGTCGTACTGGTTCACGACCTGCGCCGCGGTGAGCGACTGGCGCGCGTCCATGCGCATGTCGAGCGGTGCGTCGAACCGGTAGGAAAATCCCCGCTCGGGCCGGTCGAGCTGGGGGCTCGATACGCCGAGATCCATGAGCACACCCACGATCGCCTCCTCGCGTTCACCGGCCAGCGCTCGCAGCCGGCCGAACTCTCCCTGGACCATCTCCACCCGGTCGCCGAAACGCCGGAGTCGTGCAGTGGCCGCGGCGACAGCGTCGGCGTCGCGGTCGATGCCGAGCAGCCTGCAGTCGGGGCGCGCGTCGAGCAGGAGGGCTGCGTGTCCCCCCGCTCCCACGGTGCAGTCGACGAGCAGGCCGGCCGGTACGGGGAGGAGCAGTTCCACCACCTCCCTTGCCATCACCGGCAGGTGGGAGAACTGATCCTCCATCATGGCTGGCTACCTGCGGACCAAGCTCGAGCTCCCCGACCGACAAGACGCCGACGGGTTTTCTCTCCCAATTCGGCTTCGGCTGAGAGCGGGCGGAGTAGGGCCAACAACCGTGTGGCCGGGGAGCTCGAGCTGGGTCCGAGGATCACTCGGAGCCGCGCAGTACCGCGATACCGGCGGTCGAGTGCAGCTTCGCGGTGCCTTCTCCTTTCTTCTCGTCGAACTGATCAGGGTTCCAGATCTCGATGTGGTCGAAGTTGCCGGCGAGCCATACGTCGGCGGTCAGCGCGGCGTAGTCGCGCAGGTGCTCGGGGATGGAGATGCGCCCCTGCTTGTCGGGCACGACGTCGGTAGCGCCGGAGAAGAACGAGAGGGTCATCGAGCTCTCCTCGTCGCCCACGGTCGCCATCGACTGCACCTTCTCGGCGACGGCAAGGAAGCCGTCCACCGGGAACACCGCCAGACATCCTCTCGGCCACTCCGACACGACAGCACCCCCCTCGAGTGCGCTCCGCCATTTGGCAGGGAGGATCACTCGGCCCTTGTCGTCCAGCGAGTGTTTGAACCGCGAGAGAAACACTGCGCTGCACCCTTGGGGACGGGTGGGACCACCACCACCGTGGACTGGTGATGGTCACCATAACACCCCACTTCGCGCCATGCAACCCCACTTCGCACCACTCGAACACCCCCGCTCGCTGCGCTCGCGCCCCCAGGGGCTCGCATCTATGGCGGGGCGGCGCCCTCCCCGTCGCACCACCGGTGCCTCGTGCCGTTCACGCGACCGCCTCGGCGGTGTCGCGGGCCGTGGCCGCGCCGGCCTCGGCGATGCCCAGGTACGTGTGCCACGCGGGGTCGAGATGGCCGACGCTGGCGACGACCCACAGCGACGCGGCCGGCAGCGTGGGCGGGCGCCGCAGCGTGAGGTCGCACTCCGACAGCAGCCGGTCCTCCTTGCGAGTGTTGCAGGGCCGGCATGCCGCGACGACGTTGTCCCACGCATGGCTGCCGCCGCGGCTGCGCGGCACGACGTGGTCGATGTTCTCGGCCGGCGAACCGCAGTACTGGCAGCGTCCGTGGTCGCGCGCGAAGACCGCGCGCCGCGACAGCGGCACGGTGGTGCGGTACGGCACGCGCACGTAGTGGCGCAGGCGGATCACGCTCGGCGCGGGGATGGTCCGGCGCTCCGAGTGGAAGCACTGCGGTCCGTGCTCGAGCACCTCGACCTTGTCCTTGTAGAGGAGCACGACGGCGCGGCGCGCCGGAACGACGCACAGCGGCTCGAAAGTGGCGTTGAGCAGCAGCGCCCTCGCCATGATGACCTCCCGGCGGACCGCCGGAAAGTGTAGGGGGAGGGGGTGGGCGCCCCCGGCGCTATCGGTGCCGGCGCGCGCCACGGCGCGCCACCCGGACCCATTCGAGGTAGTCGACGAGGTCGGCTGCACCGGGTGCGCCCGTGTCGCCGTAGGCAGTGTGCATGCGCCACACGACGTAGTCGCGGTCGGGCCAGGGGACGAACGGCGGGCGGCGCCACCACTCAGGAGGTGAAGCGGCGACGAGCGTCACGAGCGCGCTGGCCCACAGGTGCGGGCGCCGAGCCACCGCGAGGAGCAGCGCGCGCACCCGTTGCCGAGAAGCTCCCATCCCCGGCGCACGGTAGCGTTGGGCCCTCGTGGGGAGCGCCCCTGGGTGCGAGCCCGAAGGCTGCGCGGCACTCGGGCCGGCGCGAGGAGGTCCACAGCGCGATGCACGAGACGGCCATCACGCCGAGCGGCGCCGACCGTGGAGCACCGCCGCCCGCTCCGGCCGCCGGTACCGGCGCGTCGGACCTCGTCACCGAGTTCAAGCTGCGCTTCGACCTGCTCGCCCGGCAAGTGGAGGTGGTGCTGCGGGGCAAGCGCCGTCCGGTGCACCTCGCGCTCGTGTGCCTGTTCTCCGAGGGCCACCTCCTGATCGAGGACGTGCCCGGCGTCGGCAAGACGTCGCTCGCCAAAGCGATCGCCCATTCGGTGGGCGGCACGTGGCGGCGCGTGCAGTTCACGCCCGACCTGCTCCCGTCCGACGTCACCGGCGTGTCGGTGTGGGACCGCGCGAAGAACGACTTCGACTTCCGGCCCGGCGGCGTGTTCGCCAACGTGGTGCTCGCCGACGAGATCAACCGGGCCTCGCCGAAGACCCAGGCCGCGCTGCTCGAGGCGATGGAGGAGCGCCAGGTCACCGTCGACAGCCAGACGCACCCGCTCGCGAGCCCGTTCATGGTGATGGCGACGCAGAACCCGATCGAGCTCGAGGGCACCTACCCCCTCCCGGAGGCCCAGCTCGACCGCTTCATGATGCGCCTGCGCATCGGCTACCCCGACAAGGACGCCGAGCTGGCGATCCTCGACGCGCACACCGGGGGCGAGCTCTCACCGGAGGCGTTGCGGCCGGTGATCGCGCCCGGCGAGGTGGCGCGCTGGGCCGACGCGCTGAGCGAGGTGTACGTCGCGCCGGAGCTCAAGCGCTACCTCGTCGAGCTGGCGGACGCGAGCCGCAACCACCGCGACCTGCTCCTTGGTGTGAGCCCTCGCGGCGTGCTCGCGCTCCAGCGGGCGGCCCGCACGTTCGCGGCGAGCCTCGGGCGCGCCTTCGTGGTGCCCGACGACATCAAGGCGCTCGCCCCCGCGGTGCTCGAACACCGTGTGGTGCTGTCGGCCGAGGCGCAGCTGCGTGGCGTCGCGTCGTCGTCGGTGGTGGCGGCGCTGCTCGACGCGGTCGCCGTGCCGGTCCAACGTCCGGCGACGCCGTAGCCCGTCCATGAGCTTCACGCGGCGTGGCTGGACACTGCTCGCGGCGACGGTTGCCATGATCGCCGCGGCCCGTTTGCTCGGACTCCCCCAGCTTCTCGTGGTCGGCTGCGCGCTGTTGTGCCTGCTGGTGATCTGCGCGGTCTGGACGGCCACACGCTCGGACGCGCTCGTCGCGGCGCGTGATCTGCCCGAGCGCATCCACGTGGGCGGCGACGGGCGCGTCGACCTCACGGTGGTGAACGAGGGCACACAGACCTCGCCCACGGTGGCGTTCACCGACGACTTCGACGGCGGCGAGCGCTCGGCGCGGTTCCTGCTACCGCCCCTCGACGCGCGCGGCACCGCACGCGCCGCGTACCGCGTGCCCACCGACAGCCGCGGGCGCCATGAGCTCGGACCGCTCGTCGCGACGATCGGCGACCCCTTCGGCATCGCCCGGCGGGCCTGGGTCGCGGCGGGGAACCGCGAGATCATCGTGCACCCGCGCGTGCACGAGATCGTGCCACTGCCGGAGCTGGGCGGCGAGGGCGTCGACACCGATTCCCGGCACGTGCTCGGCCGTCCCGACACGGCGGGCGAGTTCCACACGTTGCGCGAATACGGCGCGGGCGACGATCTGCGCCGTGTGCACTGGAAAGCGACGGCACGGCGCGGTCGCATGATGGTGCGCCAGCACGAGACGCGCCGGCGGGCACCGGTGCTCGTGATGCTCGACGTGCGCGTCACCGCGCACGACCGCGATTCGTTCGAGCGTGCCGTCGAAGCGGTGGCGTCGATCGTCACCGCGCTCGAGCGCACGGACCGGCCCGTCGAGGTGGTCACCACTGCGGGCGAGCGCATCGGCCAGCCCGGGCGCCGCCATCTCGCGCTCGTGCTCGACCATCTGGCGGTCATCGAGGCCGACGGCCCCGACCGCATCGTCCCCGCGATCCGCGGTCGGCGTGCCGACACGCTCGTGGCCGTAATGGGCGCGATGCGTCCCACCGACCACGACGCGCTCGAGATCATCGTGCGGCGCCGCGGCGGGCTCGCGCTCGTGCGCTGCCACGCAACCGGTGGCGCGCCCGCACCGGCACCCGGATCACGGTTACGGCGCCTCCACGTCGATCTCGTCGACCCGTCGGCACCTCTCGGCCCCACATGGAACCACGCGGTCTTCACATGGCAACAACTCGCCCACACCTCGGTCCGCTCCTCGCTGTCGCCGCGCTGAGCGCGGCCACCGCACTCGGGCTCACCCGCGTGTTCGCGCACGCGGCGTGGCTCGCGCCCATGCTCGTGGCCGCGATCATGCCCGTGGTCATCACCGCGTGCGCGGTCGTGTACCGCTGGTCGGCGTGTGCGTTCGCGATCGCCGTCTTCTACGGCGGGATGTGGTGGAGCGCGTTCGTGGTGTTCCCCGACCGCACGGTGCTGAAGATCGTGCCCACGCCGCCCGGTCTCGGCGTGTGGCTGCGCGGCATCCTCGACGCACCGCACGTGCTCCGTACCGCGGTCGTGCCCGTGCCGCCACTGGGACACGCGCTCGAATTGGCGCTCTTGGCGCTGTGGATGGCCACGGCCGGGGTGGCCTGGTCGGCGGTGAAGCACGACGGTGTGCTCATCGCTCTGCTCCCCCACTTCGCGCTGTTCATCGCCATCGCGTCGCTCGGCAAGGGCCCGTACGTCGTCACGACCACGCTCTGGTGCGCGGCAGCGGGCGCGTTCCTCCTCGTGCAGCACGCCGACTCGGTGCTGCGCGCGCGCACCGGCTTCCAGGCCGCGACCGCGCACCGGTCCCGGCTGCTCAGCGGTGGGGCCTTCGCCGCGGTGTGCGCGCTCGTGTTCGGCGCCCTCGTGGG
The DNA here is from genome assembly GCA_963716525.1 of uncultured Actinomycetes bacterium. Taxonomy (GTDB): domain Bacteria; phylum Actinomycetota; class Acidimicrobiia; order IMCC26256; family PALSA-610; genus JBBREP01. The sequence goes on along the minus strand of OY970315.1, from coordinate 3,088,204 downwards.
CCCGCGCCTGCCGGATGCCGGGAGCGCGCCGCTGCTCGACTACAAGGGACTCGGCCACGGCGACGGGGCCACGCAGATCGTGGACATCTCGCCGCTCGTCGGCATCCGCGACAAGCTCAACCAGCCGAAGCCCACCGCGCTGTTCGAGGTGACGTCCACCAACGAGGCGCGCTGGCGGCTGATGGCACTCGACGACTTCGACGGCTCGTACTGGGGTTTGCGCGAGACCGCCACCACGTCGTCGCTCCCACCGATCGGGCCGGCCACACTGCCCGGCGTTCGCCACGAGACCGTCGGCCAGGCGTACGCGATCGGTCCGATGGCCGGCAAGTTCCTGCCCGCCGCCTACCAGGCGTTCGGCGCGCCCGACCTCTCGAACCTCGTGGTGATCCCCGACTCCGCGACGCTCGTCGTGCCCGACGAGAACCACAACGGGCTGCACTACGCGGTGAGCTCGGCGCTGCTCGGCGCCTCACCCGCCACCTTGCGCGTGGCGCCGCCCGTCGATTCCCGCGACCCGCTCGAGGCTCGGAACCTCGAGCTGCCTGCGTCGTTCTCGCCGCGTGTGCGCGCCGAGGCCGAGCGGATCGTGCAGGGCGCCACCACCGAATACGACAAGGCGCGACGGTTGCAGGACTACTTCCGCGACCCGAAGCGCTTCCGCTACGACCAGGGCGTCGACCTGAGCGAGTCGACCAACGCGATGGTCGACTTCCTCTTCTCCGTCCGGCGCGGCTTCTGCGAGCAGTTCGCGGGCACGTACGCGGCGATGGCGCGCGCGATCGGCCTCCCCACACGGGTGGCCGTCGGCTTCCAGCCCGGCAACCCGGTGCGGCAGGGAGTGAACGCCGACGACAGCGAGGTCACCACGTATTCGGTCACCACGAGAGAAGCCCACGCCTGGCCCGAGGTGTACTTCCCCCACGTCGGCTGGGTGGCATTCGAGCCCACGCCGGGCCGCTACGACTACGACTCCCCCGGCGACCCGAGCGGCACCCGCGCCGGTGCGCCGCCGTACTCGCCCGGCGGGCCCCAGGCGGGCAGCTCCACCACGACGGTCGTGCCCACCACCGTGGCGTCGAACAACGGCTCGACCCCGGGCCGATCGCCGAACCTGCCGGACCGGCTCCAAATCAACCCGCCCGGCTCCACGTCGCCGTCGCGCCGCAGCCGCGCCGACCAGACGAACCTCTGGTTGCTCGTGCCCGCAATCCTGCTCGGCGCGCTCGCGGCGACGGTGGGGTTGATCATGCTGCTGCGGCGAGCCCGGCGCTGGCGCCGCGCGACGCGGCGACGGCACGCGCTCGCGTCGACGGCGCGTGGACGCAGGCCAGCGAGGACCTCGCGCGCCGTGACATCCGCCGGCGCCCGGCGGCCACGCTGGTGGAGTTCGCGCTGCGCGAGGCGCCTGCGGCGGGCGCCGGTGCCGCGGGGCCGCCGCTGCTCGAGCTCGCGCAGCTCCAAACCCGCGCCATGTACTCGGTCGACGAGCCCGCCGACGCCGACGCGGCGCGGGCGTGGGAGTGCGCCGGCGCGGTCGGGACGGCCCTGCGGGCCCAGACCCCGCGCCGCGAGCGGGTCCGCCAGTACTTCGGGCTCGCCCGGGGGAGCTGACTCGCGCCCGCCGCAGCGGCGCGAGGGCCGGGACCGAGCCGTCAACGCTCCTGCGCGAGGAGCCCTTCCACGAATGTGGCCCGATCGCGGCTGAACGCCCGTACCTCGGCCTCGACCTCGTCGACGATGCGCTCCACCGGCACGAACAGCGCGAGCTGGCCGTGCCGGAGGGCGTCGAGCACCTGGCCGTCGTCGCCGCACGCCCACACCGTGCGACCGTCGGCCACGAGGCGGACCGACGCGAGATCCTCACCCCAGGCCGCAAGGGCGCGCAAGGCGCTCCGCACGCGGGCGCGGGGGGTGCCGGCGTCGAGCAGCGAGCGCACCACGCGCAGCACCACGAGATCGCGGAACGTGTAGCCGCCGCCGGCGCCCGAGGGCGCCACCAGCTCCGTGCGCTCCCATGCCGTGAGCTGCTGCACCCTGCAGCCGGCGAGGCGCGCGGCCTGCGCGTGGGTGAAGTGCATCAGCCGTCGTTGCGGTGGAAGCGCTCGCGCAGGCCGCGGCCGGTGTCACCGAACAAGCTCCGTAGCCCGCCTTCGCGGATGCCGAAGATGCTGTGGAGGCCGGCCTTGCCGATCTTCTTCAGGTTCGTGGCGATCGTCCAGAGCGCGAACAGCATGCCGAGGAAGCCGGCGAACGCCAGCGCGATGTTGTTCGTGAACGTCAGCACGACCACCACGAGGCCGACGGCGAAGCCGACGATCGCCCAGCGGATGGCGCGCAGGGCGTGGCGGTACACCGTGGTGCGGCTCACAGTGTCGACGAGCTGCGGGTCGGTGGCGCTGAGCTGCGCCTCGATCTCTCGGAGGATCTTCAGCTCGTTTTCGGAGAGCCCCGGCATCGCTGACCTCGCATACGGCCTTGGGACAGTCGTCCTAGGACACCAACACGGTACCCGCATTCTCGCGCGGTAGGCGTCGGGTCACAATGCGGTTGGGTCGATGGTCACCGCCCCCACCAGAGCCGATCGGTAGGCCGCTTCGACCACTCGGTGCGCCGCCAGCGCCTCCGTCGCGCTCGGATGGCCACGGTACGCAAGGCCCGCGGCGTCCAGGCCGCTCAGGAAGGCCAGCGCCGCGTCGGCGTACTGCGCGACCGACTTCTCGTACACCGCCGGCACCGTGAGCCGCGGCGCCCACTCGGGGAGGGGCGCGATGTAGTCGGTGACCGCGTCGGCCGTCTGCACGTGCAGCGGCCCGAGGTATTCGTCCTCGGTCCAGATGTAGGCGCGCTCGCAGAACACCTCGAGGCGCCGGCTGGAACCGCGCGACAGCACCTGGTGCCACACGCTCGCGAGCGTCGCAGTCGAGCCGCAGGAGAAGTCGAGCTGCACCACCGCGGTGTCCTCGATCCCTGCGTGACCGAAGTGTTCGTAGGTGTCGGCCCGCACACCGTCGACGGACCCGAGGATCCAATTCAGCACGTCGACGTCGTGGATCGAGTGCTCGATGAGCGTGCCCCCGCCCGCGAGCTCGTGTTCACGCCGCCAGGTGGAGCCGTACATGCCCTGGATCGGGAAGTACTGGTCGTCGCGCAGCGACGCGTACTGCACCGCCCCGTACCGCTCCGATTGCACGATGTCGGCCACCTCGGCGAAGACGGGCGCGTGCCGCAACACCAGGCCGACCTGGTGCGGGACGCGCCCCAGGAGCGTCGCGACCTCGACGCACTGCTCGAACGTCGGCGCGAGGGGCTTCTCGCAGAACACCGCGAGCCCACGGTCGACGGCGGCTCGCACCGCCGCGAGATGATGGACCGTCCACGTGCAGATCCACGCCACGTCGACCGTGTCGAGGAGCGACTCGAGCGAGTCGTGGACCGTGGCACCGCTGTGCGCGGCGAGCGTCTCGGCGCGCTCGCGGTCGGTGTCGAACGTTGCGGTGATCGCGGCGTCGACGAGTCCGGCCTTGGCCAGTTGCGCGATCGCGTACGAGTGCACCGTCGCGATGTGCCCGCAGCCGATGAACCCGATTCTCTGCGTCACTCGCCCTGCTCCTCGCGGCCGCGCATGAGCACCGCAGGCGTCACCGCGGCGTCGCCGAAGCGGGCGCGCACCGAGTCGACGGCGCGCTCGACGGCGTGGCGCCGCGGGTCGCCGGCGTCGAAGGTGTTCGGGTCGTCGGCGAGGCCAAGATCGAGCACGCCCTGCGTGTCGTCCGAACGCGGTCCGAGCTGCGATACGTGCACTCCGAGCAGGCGCAGGCCCCGCTCCACGTCGACGTCGTCGAGCAACGCACGCGCCGTCGCGCCGATCACCGCGGCGAGGTCGGTGCGGCGGTCGAGCGTGCGCGAGCGCGTGATCGTGGTGAAGTCGCCGTAGCGCGCCTTCACCGTGACGACGCGCCCCGCGACGTCGTGCGCGCGCAGGCGCGCCCCCACGCGGTCGGAGAGTGCGAGCAGCTCCCGGTCGGCGCGGTCACGCGTGAGGATGTCGTGGGCGAACGTCTCCTCGTTGCCGATCGACTTCGCGTCGCGGGTGCGCTCGATCGGGCGCGGGTCGATGTTGCGCGACAGCTCGCGCAAGTGGCGGCCGTGCGCAGTGCCGAGCGTGGCCTCCAGGGTGCCGTCGGGCAGCGCCGCGACCTCGGCAATGGTGTGCACGCCGATGCGTTCCAACTTGGCCAGGGTCTTCGGCCCCACACCCCAAAGGCGCTGCACGGGCAACGGCGCGAGGAACTCGAGCTCGCCGCCGTGCGGCACGATCAGCACACCGTCGGGTTTCGCCATGTCGCTCGCGATCTTGGCGAGGAACTTCGTGCTGGCCCCGCCGACGCTGATGGCGAGCCCGGCGTCTTCGCGGACGCGGCGCCGGATCAGCGCCGCGACGGACGCCGCGTCGCCGTACAGCCGCTGCACCGGCGCGACATCGACAAAGGCCTCGTCGACGGAGAGCTGCTCCACGTCGGGCGTGATGTCGCGCAGGATCGCCATCACCCTGCGGCTGTGCTCCTCGTAGACGCCGTGGCGCGGGGTCACGTACACACCGTCCGGGCACTGGCGGCGGGCGATCGCAGTCGGCATCGCGGAGTGCACACCGAACGTGCGTGCCTCGTAGCTCGCGGCCGCCACCACCCCGCGCGGTCCGAGGCCGGCCACGATCACCGGCCGGCCCATCAGCGCCGGATCGAGGAGCTGCTCGACCGACGCGAAGAACGCGTCGAGGTCGACGTGCAGGATCACCGGCGCTCCACGCGGAGCCCGGCACGGCCCGTGCCGAACACGTCGTACACGAAGCGGCGGTGCGGCACGCCGGGTGCGAGCTCCCAGCGGTCGACGAGCCATTCGGCGAGCGGCTCACGCACCCATCGGGGACACGTGGCCAACCGGTCGTGCGCATCGGCGGCGATGCAGTAGCTCGCCTCCACCACGATGCCGTCGGGATCGGCGATCGTGATCTCACCTTCGTACGCGACTGCGAGGTGCACCTCGCAGCGCAGCCGCCAGCCGAGATCGGGAGCCTCGGCCACCACCTCGTACACCGGCCCGACCCATTCGGTCACGGTGAGGCCGGTCTCCTCCTCCACCTCGCGGGTGAGCGCGGCGAGCACCGAGCTGTCGTCGTCGTCGACCACGCCCCCCGGCGTGCTCCAGTCCTCGACGCCGTTGCGCCGGACGTTGCGCACGAGCAGCAGCTCGCCGTCGCGCTCGAGCAGCCCGCTCGCCACCGTCCACTCGCGCAGCGTCACGAGCCGATTATGCCAGCGGAGATGGGTGTGGCCTTTAGGCTCCGCCGCCGATGGGCACGGACGGACCCGGCAACTCGCCGATCGGGCACCCGAACGCGCCCCGGCGCGGGCCCGTCTACCTCGCGTACGCCGCGGTCGTGCTCGCCGGTTCGCTCGGCGCGCTGATCGGCTACGGGCTCGTGAACGCCACCTGCAGCGACCAGGCGCCGAAGCTGCAGCGCCTGCTCCACGTCGCCAACGCGAGCTACAAGGTCCCTGCCCACTCGTGCCAGCTGCAGCGGGCCGGCGGCCTGCTGAGTGGTGCGGTCATCGCGGGCGTCGGCGCCGGCATCGTGGCCGTGCTCGTGCTGCGCGCGATGACCGACTGGCGCACGCACCCGCCACAGCCCGACGACGACCTCGAGGACTGAGCGGGGCCCGCAGCTGCCCGTGGTACTGCGTATGTCAGCTCGAGCTGACATACGCAGTACCACCATGCGGCTACCAGTCGAGGCCGAGCATGGCCCGCATCGCCGCCTCGAACTGGTCGTAGGGCATCGACTCGCGGGTGCCCACGATCATCTCGGCGTCGGCACCGGCGGGCCAGTGGCGCTTCGACTCGCCGCTCTCGATCGCGTCCGCGATCACGCGGGCAACGAGATCGGCCTGCTGGGGCTCGCCGCCCGCGGTGCCTGCGATCGTTGCCTCGGCCTCGGTCCAGAGCTTGGCGAGCTCGTCGTAGGGCGACTCGTCCTCGCCGTAGTTCGTGCTGTTGTCGCCGAACGCGGTCTCGATGTAGCCGGGCTGCACCGACAGCACGCGCACGTCGTAGTGACCGAGCTCGATGCGCGCCGCCTCGGTGACGGCCTCCAGCGCGAACTTCGTGGCCGAGTAGAAGCCGGCGAGCGGGCCGGCGACCACCCCGGATACCGACGTGACGTTCACGATCGTGCCGCTGCGCCGCTCCCGCATCACCGGGAGCACGGCCTGCATGATCCGCACGGCACCGAAGAAGTTCGTCTCGAACATGCGCCGCACCTCGGCGAGCGGCACCTTCTCGACCGGACCGCCGATGCCGAACCCGGCGTTGTTGACCACAGCGTCGAGCTCGCCGGCGACGGCAAGTGCCGCCGCGACCGAGTCGTCGCGGTCGACGTCGAGCGCGAGCCGATCGGCCACGTCGAGTTCGGCGAGCGTCTCGGGCCGGCGCGCCGTGGCCACGACGCGATGCCCGCGCCGTGACAGCTCGACGGCCGCCGCGCGGCCGATGCCGGTGGAACATCCGGTGACGAGCACCCGCATATCCCGCTCCTCTACTCTCCGGCGCTACGCGCGCCCTGCGATGTCGTCGAGCGCGGCGAGCGCGTGCGCGAGGCCGGCGTCGTCGACGTCGTGATGGAACACGAACCGTACCGTGACGGGGTCGATCGTGCCGCAGAGCACGTCGTGCTCGGCGAGGAGGGCCACGATCCCGCCGGGCAGCTGCCGGAGGTCGGCGCACACGATGTTCGTGCGCACGGCCGACGCGTCGAGCGCGCCGGGCCAGTGCTCGGCAAGCGCGCCGGCCAAGCGATGCGCGCGCGCGTGGTCGTCGGCCAGCCCGACGACCATCGCCTCGAGCGCGACGATGCCGGCCGCGGCAACAATGCCCGCCTGCCGCCACCCGCCGCCGATGCGGTGCCTGTCGGCACGCGCCGCGTCGACGAAGTCGACCGACCCGCAGAGCACCGACCCGATCGGCGCGCCGAGCCCCTTGCTCAGGCAGAACATCATCGTGTCGCAGCCGGCGAGCAGCTCGACCGGTGGCACTCCGAGCGCGATCGACGCATTCCAGATGCGCGCGCCGTCGCAGTGCACGGGGACGCCATACCGGTGCGCGGCGTCGACGACGGTGCGCACCTCCTCGGCGGCGAGCGGCCGGCCCTGCTCGGGCATGTAGGTGTTCTCGAGGGTGACGAGCGAGACGGCGGGCAGATGGTGGCGGGCCCCTTCGATCGTGCGCGCCAGCTCCGACCAGTCGGCGACGGGGCGCATCTGCACACCTGCGTTGCGGGCTGCGCCTCCGTCCTCGTAGCAGTAGACGTGCGCCCGCGGCGCGCGACACGACCTCGGTGCCCGGCCGCGTGTGCGCCCGGATCGCGAGTTGGTTCGCCATGACGCCCGACGGCACGTAGAGCGCGGCCTCCATGCCCATCAGCGCCGCCGCCAGCGATTCGAGCCGGTTGACGGTGGGGTCTTCGCCCGACAGGTCGTCGCCCACCTCGGCCTCGGCCATGGCGGCGCGCATCGCCGCGGTGGGCCGGGTCACCGTGTCGGACCGCAGGTCGACGATCATCGCGTGCCGCTCAGCCGCGCGGCGTGGGCCGCGGGCGCATCAGGCCTTCCTGGATCACGGTCACGCACAGACGCCCGTTGCGCGAGTAGATGAACCCCTCGGCGAGCCCGCGTGCGCCCGACGCCGACGGCGACTTCTGGTGGTAGAGCAACCATTCGTCGACGCGCAGCGGGCGGTGGAACCACATGGCGTGGTCGAGCGACGCGACCTGGAACGACTCGTCGGTGTAGGTGATCTGGTGCGGCGCCACGGCAGTGTCGAGCAGGGTGAGATCGGACGCGTAGGCGACGATGCACGCATGCAGGAGCGGATCGTCGTCGAGCTTGCCATTGGCCTTGAACCACACGTGCTGCTCGCCCGTGCCCGCCGTCCCGTCGATCCACCTCGGCGCCTCGCACGAGCGCGTCTCCACCGGGCGCTCGCGCTCGAGCCAGCCCCACACCTCGGGCGTGAACCGCTCCTTGTACGGCGTGAGCCGCTCGAGGAATGTCGGCAGCTCCTCGGGCTCGGGCACCTTCGGCATCTCGTACTGGTGCTCGGGACCCTGCTCTTCGATCTGGAAGCTCGCGGCGAGGTTGAAGATCGCGTGCCCGTGCTGGATCGCGACGACGCGCCGCGTGGTGAACGAGTGGCCGTCGCGGATGCGGTCGACGTCGTAGATGATCGGGATGTTCGGGTCGCCAGGGCGCAGGAAGTACGCGTGCAGCGAGTGCACCCGGCGATCGGGCGCGACGGTGCGGCCCGCGGCAATGAGCGCCTGACCCGCCACCTGCCCGCCGAACACACGCTGGCGCTCCTCGTCGGGGCTCAGCCCGCGGAACAGGTTCATCTCGAGTGGCTCGAGCTCGAGCAGCGCGACCAGATCCTCGAGCACCTTCGCCATCGAGCCGACCCTAGTTTCCGAAGAAGACGCGGGCTTCGGCGAGCAGCTCCGGGTCGACGGTCTTCGCAGAGGCGACGCCTTCGCGGATCGGCACGCGCACGACATCTGTGCCGCGCAGCGCCACCATCGTGCCGAACTCGCCGTCATGCACGGCCCCGATGGCGGCCAGCCCGAACCGGGTGGCGATGACGCGGTCGTATGCGGTGGGCGTGCCACCACGCAGCACGTGGCCGAGGATCGTGACGCGCGTCTCGTAACCGGTGCGCTGCTCGATCTGCTCCGCGAGGGCCGCGCCGATACCGCCGAGGCGCACGTGGCCGAACGCGTCGGTACCGTGCGACTGCAGCGTGAGCGTGCCCTCCTTCGGCGCCGCGCCTTCGGCCACCACCACGATCGAGAACTCGCCGCCACGCCCGTGACGTTGCTCGAGCGACGCGCACACCTCTGCGATGTCGAACGGGTCCTCGGGCACGAGGATGAGATGCGCACCGCCGGCCATGCCGGCATACGTAGCGATCCAGCCCGCGTGCCGGCCCATCACCTCCACGATCATCACGCGGTCGTGGCTCTCGGCCGTCGTGTACAGACGGTCGATCGCGTCCGACGCGACCTGCACCGCGGTGTGGAAGCCGAACGTGAAGTCGGTGGCCGACAGGTCGTTGTCGATCGTCTTCGGCACGCCCACCACACGCGCGCCCGCGTCGCCGAGCTGCGCGGCCACGCCGAGCGTGTCGTCGCCGCCGATGGCGATCAGCGCGTCGACGCCGTCTCGCGCAAGCGTGTCGAGCACCTCGGCACCGGTCCCGCCGTCTTTGAACGGGTTCGTGCGCGACGTGCCGAGGATCGTGCCGCCGCGCCCGATGAGGCCGCGTGTGCTGTGCACCGAAAGCGGCATCGAGGTGCCGGTCATCACGCCGCGCCACCCGTGGCGGTAGCCGATGAACGTGTCGTCGTGCTGCGTCTCGCCGTAGCGCACCACCGCCCTGATCACGGCGTTCAGCCCCGGGCAGTCACCGCCACCGGTCAACATGCCGATCTTCATCGCACCTCCTGATAACAGCCTGATACGTGGCCTCGGCAATATCCTGCCCCGCGCATGGCCGGGACCCGTCACGACGACCGATTCCGGGCCCTCGTGCACCGCCGCCTGGAGCCCGGCGAGACGATCGTGACGACGGCGCGGGTGTGGACGGCGCGGCCGAGCCACGTCCCCGTGCTCGCGGCCCGCTACCGCGACGACGTGGTGGTCACCGACCGGCGGCTCATGGTGTGGGCGTGCGCCTGGTTCACCCGGCGGGCGCGCCGGCGCGTGCTCGCCGAGCGGCTCGACCAGCTCGTCGTCACCGACACGACCCGCAGGCCACGCGGCGCGCCTGACGGTCAGGTGACGCGGGTCCGGATCGACCACCAGGGCCGTAAGGCGGTCGTGTTCGAGGTCGACGACGAGGCCGGCCGGCGCCTCGTGCGCGCGCTGCTCGCGGCATGCACCCAACCGCACGTGGATCCCGCGGACACACCGGCATGACCGTGGTCGTCGCGGTCGATGCCGGCACCACCGGCGTGCGGGCCTTCGCCGTCGACCAGCACGGCACACCCCGCGGCTGGGCCTACCGCGAGTTCCCGCAGTACTTCCCGCGCCCCGGTTGGGTGGAGCACGACGCCGAGGAGATCCTCGCCGTCACGCTCGAGGTGCTCGACGACGTGCGCGCCACGATGGAGGCCGCCGGCGAGACCGTCGCCGCGATCGGCATCACGAACCAGCGCGAGACAGTGGTGCTCTGGGACCGCCGCACCGGCCGGCCTCGCCATCGCGCCGTGGTCTGGCAGGACCGCCGCACCGCATTCGACTGCGACCGCCTGCGCGATGCCGGGGCCGAACCGCGCGTCCGCGCGGTCACCGGGCTCGTGCTCGACCCCTACTTCTCGGGCACGAAGCTCGCGTGGCTGCTGCGCGAGGGCGGTGTCGCCGACGACGGCGATCTGCTGTTCGGCACCGTCGACACGTGGCTGCTGTGGCAGCTCACCGGCGGGCCGGAAGGTGGTGTGCACGCCACCGATCCGTCGAACGCGAGCCGCACGATGCTCTACGACCTCGCGCGCCGCACCTGGTCGGACGAGATGGCCGAAATGCTCGGCGCGCCGCTGCGCTGCCTGCCGCGCGTGATGCCGTCGTCGGGCCGGTTCGGCATCACCGTGCCCGGATCCGCCGCCGGCCTCGCGGTGCCCGTGAGCGGTATCGCCGGCGACCAGCAGGCCGCACTGTTCGGGCAGGCCTGCTTCACGCCGGGGATGACGAAGAACACCTACGGCACCGGCAGCTTCGTGCTCACCAACGTCGGGCCGAACGTGCCGGCGCCTGTGGAGGGGCTGCTCACCACCGCGGCGTGGGAGCTCGCCGACGGCACGTTCCACTACGCGATGGAAGGCGCGATCTTCGCCACCGGTGCAGCGATCCAATGGCTGCGCGACGGGTTGGGCGTGATCGCGAAGGCCGCCGAGACCGGCCCGCTCGCGGCATCGGTGCCGAGCACCGACGGGGTGTATTTCGTGCCGGCGTTCACCGGGCTCGGCTCACCGTGGTGGGATCCGTACGCGCGCGGCACCGTTGTCGGCATCACGCGCTGGCACGACCCGTGCGCATCTCACCCGCGCGGTCGTCGAGGCAATGGCCTTCCAGACGCGCGACGTGATCGACGCGATCACCAAGGCCACCGCCACCGCGCTCGTCGAGCTGCGCGTCGACGGTGGCGCGTCGGTGATGGACCTCCTCTGCCAGCTGCAGGCCGACCAGTGCGGCGTGACCGTGCGCCGCGCCGCGGTGCAGGAGACCACGGCGCTCGGCGCGGCCTATCTCGCCGGTATCGCCGAGGGCATCTGGCCGTCGCCCGCCGACGCGGGTGCGGCCTGGGAGGCCGACGCGTCGTTCACGCCCGTGGCGGATCGCCAGACGTGCGACGCGCAGCATGCCGAGTGGCTGCGCGCCGTCGAGCGGGCGCGGGCGTGGGCCTGAGCAACGCGTGACCGAGCGGCACGTCAGGTCGACGAGCGCGGAGCGGGTGGGCGCTATCCGGTGAGCGTCTCGATGATCGCCATGGCGTCGAACGGTTCGGGCATCGCCGCGATCTCGCCGGCAACCAGTCGTGCGCCCTGCTGTTCGGGGGAGCCCGGTGCCATCACGGCACGGACGGCGTCGCGGACCACCGACGCCTCGACGTCGCCGGGGCGAACGACACGTGCCGTTCCGGCCCTCTCGCATGCGAGGGCGTTCTCGAACTGGTCCGCGCCGAGGGGCACGATGACCATCGGCAGCGCGGCGTTCAGCGCCGCGAGCGTGGTGCCCGATCCGCCGTGGCACACCACGGCGTGGCACCGATCGAGCAGAGGCCGTAGCGGAAGCCACTGGCAGATGTGCACGTTGGCCGGCCGTGGCGCCAATGCCACGGGGTCGTTGTTGGATCCGATCGTCGCGACCACGTCGATGTCGCCGTCTTGGGCTACGGCATCGAGCAGCACCTCGAACGTTGCCAGCTGGTTGAAGATCGGCACCGTGCCGAGCGTGACGTACAGCAGCGGGCGGTCACCGAGCGACGCCATCGTGGCGGGCAGCGCATCCGAGGTTGCCCCCGGGATCTCGGGCCGGATGGCTTGCACGACACGGGCCGGAGCAACTGGGCCGAGTCGCATGCCGGGCGGGCACGGGTCGAGGAAGCAGTCTCGGTAGATCCCCGCGTGCTCGTCCGCGGCCACACCGGCAGCCTCCCAGAGCGGCGAGACCCGGTCGGCGAGCGCGCGCACCATCTCGCCGGCGAGCAGCTGTCCGAACCCGTAGGTGACGCTCGGAATGCCTCGCTCCGCCGCGACGATCGGCGACGCCAGCTCCACCGGCGGGTGCACCACCACGTCGGGAACGAACGCGTCCGCGATCCGGCGCAGCGGCGGCAGCAGATCCGGTGCGAACACCTCCCCGAACATGACCGCGCCGAACGCGGGACCGGCACCGGGCGACGATGCCGCGGCCGCATCGGCCATCGTCCGCATCGCCGCTTCCATCGCGGACGGACCCACAACGGTCGCTGCGAAGCCGGCCGCCTCGACCCGCCCTTGCACGTCGGGGCCGACCGCCAGCTGCACGTCGTGGCCACGATCGCGCAACGCTCGCGCGATCGGAAGGAGCGGACCCACGACTCCCTCCATCGGCGTCGACGTGCAAAGAACGCGCATCCGATTGCCCTCCGTCGCGATCACCGTCGCGCGGGCGCGACCGATCGATTCAGCCGCGGAACGCTAGTGCGCACGACGCCGTGGGAGCCCGGCTCAGCTCGCGAGCTGCGCCACCGGCGTGGCGATGTTCTCCGACTGCTTCGTCATGTAGCAGTCGTCGTACGTGTAACCGCAGAGCTGCTGGATCTCGAACATCACCTCGTCGGTGAGGGCGCGCAGCGCAAGGTGATCGTCGTCGCGATCCCTGTAGCGATCCATCGGTATCGGTGCGCCGAAGCGCATCCAGACCTCGCGACCTAGGCGCGGCAGCTTGCGATCGACCGGCTGCACCTCGTCGGTTCCGGACAGGCCGATAGGAACGACCGGCGCGCCGGTGCGCAGCGCAAGGCGGGCGACGCCTGTGTGGCCACGGTGAAGGTTGCCGTCGCGCGTGCGCGTGCCCTCCGGATAGATGCCGAACACGCCACCGCGCGTGAGCACGTCGGCCGCGGCGATCAGCGCGCCCTCCGAGGCGCTGCCACCTTCGCGCCGGATGGGGATCTGGCCGACGGCGCGGAAGAACCACGCGCTCTTGGGGTCGTCGAAGTACTCGGCCTTGGCCACGAACGTGACGCGCCGAGGCACGACGAGCGGGATGAAGATCGAGTCGAGGAACGAGCGGTGGTTCGCGGCGAGGATCACCGGGCCGCGATCGGGGACGTGCTCGCGCCCCTCGACGCGCACGCGGACACCGGCGCGGAGCACCGGCGTCGCCGCGAACTTGATGACCCAGTAGAGCATGGGCCGAAGACTACGAGGCGGGACGCTCCTCGACCACGATGTTGCCGGGGGCGGTCCGCGGGTCGGCAGCCGGTCCACGATCGCGTCGATCTCGGCGAGCACCCGGGTGTGCTCGATGACGTCCCGCCGTGCGTTGCGCAGGGCCTGGGCGGGAGTGAACGAACGCAGGATCGTGCGGATGTCAGGCATTGGCGCTCCCATCGGGACCATCGACCACCACGATGATGACGGCCTCCGATGACGTATCGGCATCGCCAAGGTTTCGGTTGGCACAATTGCGGCTGAATGCAATGTGTTGCATTCGACAGGATGCCGGCCACCCGCCGGCGGGCGATTGTCACCTCTTGACCACGTGGTCAAGACGGCGGGTACGCTGCCAAGCGTGCGCGAGCGGCTCACGACCAAGGGCCGTGAGCGACGGGAGCAGCTCATGCGCACTGCCGCCTCGCTGTTCGCCGAGCGCGGCTACCACCCCACCTCGGTGGCCGACATCGTGGGTGCGCTCGGCGTGGGCAAGGGCGTCTTCTACTGGTACTTCACCTCGAAGGATGAGCTCCTCGGCGAGATCCTGCGCGCGTCGCACCACCAGCTGCGGCGCCGCCAGCAGGCCGCCATCGCCGACGAGCCCGACCCGCTCCGCCGTATCGAGCAGGGCATCCGCGCCAGCCTCGCGTGGTTCCGCGAGCACCGCGAGTACTTCGCGATCATCCAGTTCGCAGCCACCGACGAGACGTTCGCGCCGATCCTGCACCGCAACGACGACGTCGCGCTCGCCGACACGGCGCGCCACATCAAGGAAGCGATCGTCCAGGGGCGCGCCCTCGACCAGGATCCGGAGATGCTGGCCCGCGCGATCCACGGGGTGATCGGCCGGCTCGCGCGCGACTATCTCGTCGACCGCGACGAGCCGGTCGACCTCGTGGCCGACCTCGCAGTGGTGTTCGTGCTCCGCGGCATCGCCACGTGACGCGCCGCCCGGGCTCACGCGCCGCACTCGGACGCCCGCCGAACCCGAGCGGGCAGGCGCCCGCCAGGATCTTGCCGAGGATTCCAACCGAACGAGGAGAAGCCGATGATCGTCCAGATCGTTCGCTACCAGTCAGGGCTCACTCATGAGCAGGTCGACGAGCGCTTCCGGGCACGCGCCGACGCCTACCGATCGGTTCCCGGGCTGTTGCAGAAGTACTACGTGCACTTCGGCGAGTCGGGTGAGCACGGCGGGATCTACGTGTGGGACTCACCCGAGTCGTTGGCGAGCTGGCGCGAGGGTCAGCTGGCCGGCACGCTCGAGCGGACCTACGAGGTCCTGCAGCCGCCGACCGTGGAAACCGCCGACGTGATGTTGGTCCTGCACGACTGACGTAAGCCCACGATCCGCGCCCGTGCTCAGCAGTCTCCGAGCCCCGCTCAGCCCTGCTGCTCAGCCCAGCTTGGTGAGCGCCCGCCGGATGCCGCGCACGGCCTGACCGATCCGCTGCTCGTTCTCGACGAGCGCGAAGCGCACGAAGCCCTCACCGCCCGGGCCGAAGCCACCGCCGGGCGACACCGCGACCTTCGCCTCGCGCGCGAGCATCGTGCAGAACTCGAGGCTGGTCATGTCGGCGTAGGGCTCGGGCACCGGCGCCCACACGAACATCGTGCCCTTGGGCCGCTCGATCGACCAGCCGATGCGTGCCAGGCCGTCGACGAGCGCGTCGCGGCGGGCCCGGTAGATCTCGTTGGCGTGCTTCGGGTAGTCGGGCTCCTCGTTCATCACGACGGTGGCCGCGATCTGGATGGGTTGGAACGCGCCGTAGTCGAGATAGCTCTTCAACTTCGCCAGCGCGCCGACGACCTCGGCGTTCCCGATGAGGAAGCCCTGCCGCCAGCCCGCCATCGAGAAGCTCTTCGTGAGCGAGTAGATCTCCACCGCGACGTCGCGCGCGCCCGGCACCTGCAGGATCGACGGGGGTACGTGGCCGTCGAAGCCGAGGTCGGCGTACGCGAAGTCGTGCACGACCACGAGCTCGCGCTCGCGGGCGAAGCGCACCACCTCGGCCATGAAGTCGAGGTCGACACACATCGTGGTGGGGTTGTGCGGGAAGCTCGTGACCAGCACGCGGGGCCGCGGCCAGGCCTGCTCCCACGCGGCGTGGAGGTTCGTGAAGAAGTCCTGGCCCGGACCCATGCGCACGTACTGCACCGCGGCCCCGGCGAGGATCGGCCCCCAGATGTGGATCGGGTAGCTCGGCGCGGGAACGAGCGCGGTGTCGCCCGGCCCGAGCAGGGCGAGCATGAGGTGGGAGAACGCCTCCTTCGCCCCGATGGTGGCACACACCTCGGTCTCGGGATCGACGGCGATGTTGAAGCGCCGGTCGTAGAGATGGCTCACCGCCTCGCGCAGTTTCGGGATGCCCCGCGTCATCGAGTAGCGGTGGTTGCGGGGGTTGCGGGCCGCCTCGATGAGCTTCTCGACCGCCGTGTCGGGCGACGGCAGATCGGGGTTGCCGAACCCGAGGTCGATCACGTCGACACCTGCTCGCCGGTACTCCATCTTCAACGCGTCGATGGGAGCGAACGCGTACGGCGGCAGCGCGTTGATCCGGCGGAACTCCATACCACCAGGCTACAGGCGCAAACCGGCGTTCCCTGGACGTTTCGCTACGGTGAGCCGGCATGAGTGCAGCGACCGCAGCGCCCCCAACGAGCCGCCCCGCAGCCGTCCTGCTCGACGTGGGCGGCATCTTCCACCTGCCCGACCACGATCTGATCTTCGGCGCATGCAAGCGCGCGGGCGTGACGATCGACCGCGACCGCATCGATCTCGCGCACTACACCGCCACCACCGAATTCCGGACCGACTACGACGGCGACATGCCGTGGGAGCGGTTCTGGAACGCGTACATCGACCGCTACGCGAGCGTGCTCGGGGTGGACGAGGGCCACGACCTGCGGGCCGATGTGGTGGAGCACCTGCACAGCGAGTTCACCACCGCGGCGGTCTGGTGCCGCATAGTTCCCGGCTCGGTCGACGCGCTCCGGCGCCTCGCCGACCTCGCGCGCCTCGGTGTCATCTCGAACGCCGACGGCGCGGTCGGCCAGCGGTTGCGCCAGCAGGAGGTGCTGCAGGTGGGCCCGGGGATCGGTGTCGAGGTCGAGTGCGTGATCGATTCGGGCGAGGTCGGCGTGGAGAAGCCGAGCCCGCGGATCTTCCGCATCGCGCTGGACGCGATGGACCTGCGCGCCGACGAGTGCTGGTACGTCGGCGACATGCCGGGCATCGACGTCGTCGGCGCACGCTCGGCGGGCATGCACGTGCTCGTGATGGATCCCTTCGGCGTGCACCGTCGCGACGCCGGCTTCGACACCGTCACCTCACTCGACGACGTCGCCAAGCTCATCGAATCGCTCCCCACCTGACGCCTCATGCGTCGTTTGGGTACCAAATAGCGGTCCCAAACGACGCATGGTGGGTCAGTGGTTCGGCTTGTGGTCGCCGACGACCCACATGCTGAAGAACTGCGCGCCACCGCCGTAGGCGTGGCCGAGCGCGCGACCCGTCGTGCGCTCCACCTGGTAGTCGCCGGCCCGACCGCGCACCTGCTGCGCGGCCTCGCCGAAGCGGATCATGCCCGACGCGCCGATCGGGTTCGACGAGAGCACACCGCCCGACGGGTTCCACGGGATGTCGCCATCGGGCGCGGTGGCCCCCGATTCGGTGAGCTTCCAGCCCTCGCCCTCGGCACAGAAGCCGAGGTTCTCGAGCCACATCGGCTCGTACCACGAGAACGGCACATACACCTCGGCGCAGTCGAAATCGTTGCGCGGGTCGGTGATCCCGGCCTGCTCGTAGAGGTCCTTGGCGCACTGCCGCCCGGCGAGCGGGTTCACCTGGTCGCGGCGAGCGAACATCGTCGGCTCCGACCGCATCGCCATGCCGTGCACCCAGGCCACCGGGCCGGGCGCGGCATCGGCCACCTTCTCGGAGCCGATCACCATCGCCATCGCGCCGTCGCTCGACGGGCAGGTGTCGAGGTAGCGGATCGGGTCCCAGAGCATCGGCGAGGCCTCGACCATCTCCAGGCTGATGTCGGGGATGTGCAAATGCGCGCGCGGGTTGCGCAGCGCCGCCTTGCGGTCCTTCACCGCCACGAGATGACCGATGTGCCGGGGCGAGCCGGAACGGGCGATGTACGCCCGGATGATCGGCGAGAAGTAGCCGCCGGCGCCCGCCGCGAGCTGGGCCGAGAACGGCATCGGCACCGACAGGCCCCACGTGGCGTTGCTCTCCGACTGCTTCTCGAACGCCACCGTGAGCACGCGCTCGTGCACGCCGCCGCTGACGAGCTTGGTGGCCACGATCGCGGTCGAGCCACCCACCGACCCCGCGGTGTGCACGCGCAGCATCGGCTTGCCAACTGCGCCGAGCGCGTCGGCGAGGTAGAGCTCGGGCATGGCGACGCCCTCGAACATGTCGGGCGCCTTGCCGATCACGACCGCGTCGATGTCCTGCCACGTCATGCCCGCGTCGGCGAGCGCCTCCATCGCCGCCTCGCGCACGAGCCCCGCGTACGAGACGTCCTTGCGCGCCGACCGGTGGTGTGTCTGACCGATGCCGACGACCGCGGCGAGCTGCCCGCTCACTTGTCACCCTCCAGGACGCAGACCAGGTTCTGCTGCAGGCACGGACCGCTCGTGGCGTGCGCGACGCCGCGGCCCGCTTCGCCGCCCGTGATGCGCTGGGCGACCTCGCCGATCCTCGACAGGCCCGCACCCATGATCACGTTGGCGGCGAGCGCGCCGCCCGACGGATTGATCGTGGTGGCCGCGGCGTCGAGGCCGAGGGCCTCCGCGAGCACGAGCTCCTCGTGGCTGAACTGCGCGTGCAACTCGGCGACGTCGAGCGGCCCCGTCGCACCGGCATGCTCGCCCGCGAGGCGGGTCGACTCCGACGTCGACAGGTCGCGTACGCCCAGACCGTGCGCGTCGATGCGGTGGTCGATGCCGCGGATCCAGGCCGGCCGATCGCACGCCCTTCGGGCGACGTCGTCGGCCGCGATCACCACGGCCGTCGCCCCGTCGGTCACCGGGAACACGTCGCACTCGCGCAGCGGGTCGCTCACATACGGCGACGACGCGAGCAGCGCGGCGGCGTCGGCCTGCGCGTCGCTGCGCACGGCGTTCGGGTTGGCCGCGCCGTTGCGCTGCGCACGGGCCGCCACCTCCACGAGGTCGCGCTCGGGCCGGCCGGTGCGGTCGAGATACGCACGGGCCGCGAGTCCCGCCATGTCGGCCGTCGAGGGCCACAACGGGATCGTGTAGTAGGGGTCGGTCTGCATCGTCATGACCTCGAACGGGTCGCAAATGCTCGCCTTGGAGAAGCCGTAGATGAGCGCCGAGTCGATCTCTCCGGTCTGGATGTAACACCAGGCCTCGTAGAGCGCCCACGCCGCGTCCATCTCCACATGGCTCTCGCGGATCGGCGGCACCGCGCCCACCGCGTCGACACCGGCGACGAACGCGAACGGGCCGCCGAACAGGTAGTCGATGCTGCCCGAGCAGACGAACCCGATCTCGGCCTTCGGGATACCCGACCTCGCGATCGTGTCATGGATGACGGGCACGATGATCTCGACCTCGTTGCGGTACGGCTCGCGTGCCACCGAGAACGCCGAGTAGGAGACAACCGCGACATCCCTCATGTCGATTGCTCCGCTCCGCTCCGCGGCGAGCTTCCTGCGCACCCGTGTCGCTCCTCCGTCGCTCCCGGGCTGCTCCGGTCGCCGCGCAAGAACATGTCGTTGTCGGCCATTAGAGATAGTCCTTGTAGGTCTCGTAGGCGGCGTCGGGCTCGCCCGTGGGCTCCCACCACTGGATCGAGTTGTGATCGGGCTTGAGCACGTCGGCCCAGCGCGCCTTCACGCGCATGCCCATGCGCACCTCGTCGGCCTCGATCCCGCGGATCAGCCCGAAGAACGTGTTGTTCGCCCCGTCGAGCAGGATGTGCGCGCTCACGAACGGCACCGGCGGGGCGAGCGCCGACAGCCCGGGGATGTTCACGATGCAGAACGTCGTGATCGTGCCCTGGTCGGCCACCTCGACTTCGATCGTGGTGGGCTCGCCGGTCTTGGGGTCGGTGCCCCGGCTCGCCGCGTACACCTCGTCACTGCTCGGCGCGCGCCCGCCGATGATCTTGCCCTCGCCGAGACCCTGGAGGTAGCGGGTGAGCGCGCGGCCGGCGGTGACGGTGTACTCGAGACGGATGGGCTGGACCACGCCGGTGACGGGACCCTCGCCCGCGACGGCGGGGCGGGGCGGGGCCTCCTGGGGCGCCACTCCGTCGGGCAGCGGCACCCAAGCCTCGATGTCGCGCAGCGTGCCCGAGCGGTTCACGGCCCAGTGCGGCACCACGCGCATGCCCGAGTGCATCGCGTCGGGGCCGCTCGCCGCGACGGCTCCGAGGATCGCGGTGCCCGCACCGTCGGGGCGGATGAGCGCGAACGCGAACGGGTGGTCGAGCGGCTGCTTCGTGGGGCGCACGTGCCGCACCCACGACCATGTCTCCACCGTGCCCGCGGGACCGACCTCCACCCAATCGGCGTCGGCCCCACCCATCGGCTCCGACGTCTGCGGGTCGTACTCCGTGGGCGGCACGACGACCTTGCCCGAGGGGGCGCGCACGCCGAGCAGCTTGCCGTCGCGCAGGCCACCGAGGAAGCGGCCGATCACCGGGCCCACCGAGCGTGTGTAGCCGCCGGGGTACTCGAGCGCGTGGCTCGACTCGAACATCGGTGCGTCAGCTTCGGTCTGCGTCATGCATCACTCCAGTTCGTACGGGCGTCGTCGAGCGCCGCGGTGCGCCGCTCCACGAGGCCCTACGCGACACTCGGTCAGATCGCGCGCTCGCGGCCTTCCCAGTAGGGGTCACGCAACCTGCGCTTCAACAGCTTGCCGGTGGGCTCGCGCGGCAACTCGTCCACGAAGTCGAGCGTGCGCGGCCACTTGAACTTGGCGAGTCGAGCGCGCACGTGGATCATGATCGAGTCGCGCAGCGCGTCGTCGCCCGCCACACCAGCACGCGGCTCCACCACCGCCTTGATCTGCTCGCCCATGTCGTCGTCGGGGATGCCGAACACCGCGGCATCGCCTACGTCGGGGTGCTCGAGCAGCGCGGCCTCGATCTCGGCCGGATAGATATTGACGCCGCCGGCGATGATCATGTCGGCCTTGCGGTCGCAGAGGAACAGGAAGCCGTCCTCGTTGAGGTAGCCCATGTCGCCGACGGTGAAGAACCCTTCGGCGTCGTGGCTCTTGTCGGTCTTGGCCTTGTCGCCCTTGTACTCGAAGTCGCCTGCGCCCATCTTCATCCAGACGGTGCCGGGCTCATGGGGCGGTAGCACCTTGCCGTCGTCGTCGGTGACCTTGAGCTGCGCGATCGGCCACACCTTGCCGACCGTGCCCGGATACTTCAACCAGTCCTCGGGTGTGGCGGTGGTGCCGCCGCCCTCGGTGGCCGCGTAGTACTCCCAGATCACAGGTCCCCACCAGTCGAGCATCTTGCGCTTCGTGTCGACGGGGCACGGTGCGGCCGCATGGATCGCCCACTTCATCGACGACACGTCGTACTTCTGCTTCACCTCGTCGGGAAGCTGCAGCATGCGGTGGAACTGCGTGGGCACCATGTGCGTGTGCGTGCACTTGTAGCGCTCGATGAGGCGCAGTGTCTCCT
The DNA here is from genome assembly GCA_963716525.1 of uncultured Actinomycetes bacterium. GTDB lineage: Bacteria > Actinomycetota > Acidimicrobiia > IMCC26256 > PALSA-610 > JBBREP01. The sequence continues at coordinate 3,066,995 of OY970315.1, read as the reverse complement.
CGGGATCCCACTTGTCCATGCACACGACCGTGTGCTTCGCATGGATCGAGTTGCCGGCGAACTGCGTGACCGCGGTGTGGTAGTTCGGCGACGTCGACAGGTGCACGTTGCCGTCGTTCTGCGGGATGCCGAACAACGCGAAGAACCCCGTGCCGAGCTCCGCCATCGTGTCGGCGTCGACGGGCGGGAGGCTGCGCCGCACTCCCTTCGGGAACCCCGTGGTGCCCGACGTGTAGTGCATCGCCATGCCCGCGGCGAGGTCGTCGGGCCGGGTGGTCGGCTGCGCGGCCATCGCGTCGTCGAGCGAGGCGAAGCCGTCGATCGCGCCCCGGGCGAGGCGGCCGTCGTTCGGGATGCCGGCCTCGTCGACGGCGGGCACGATCGTGGCCGCGAACTTCTCGTGGCTCAGCAGCACCTTCGCCTCGGAATCCTTCAGGATGTAGGCGATCTCGGGCGGCGCGAGCCGGTAGTTGATCGGCACGTAGTAGAAGCCGCCCTGCTGGGCCGCGAGCAGGACGGTGAGCGGCAGGTTTCCGTTCGGCAGCACCGCGGCGACCGTGTCGCCCTTCTGCATGCCGAGGGCGCGCAGGGCGTGCAGCAACTGGTTGCAGCGACCGAGGATGTCGCCCGCCGTGTGCTCGGTGCCGTCGGGGTCGACCACGGCGAGGTAGTCGGGATCGGCCTCTGCGTACTTCCAGAATCCGGGCATGCCGCTGACTGTAGAACACGTTCTAGTCATGGACGCAAGGCGGCCGGTCGCGTGCCATGCTCTCGGCATGCGCGTCCGCCCGTGGGTAGTCGCCGTGCTCGTCGTGGCGGGCTCATCCGGAGGGATCGCTCGAGCAGCCGTCGCCCGCACCGTCCCCCACGCCGGAATCACGATCATGGTCACCACGACCGCCGACGACGACACGGTCGACGGCAACTGCTCGCTGCGCGAGGCCCTGCAGGCCGCAAACACCGACACCGCGGTCGACGCGTGCCCGGCGGGCAGTGGCGGCGACACGATCGCGCTCGCCGGCTCGCGCTACACGCTCACGCACGGTCCGCTCGAGGTCCACTCGGACGTCACGATCAACGGCACGTTCCACACGCTGGTGGACGGCGCCGCCAAATGCTGCACCACGATGCGCGCCGTGCACGTGAATACGGGCGCGAAACTCACGCTCCGATCCGTCAGCATCCAGAACGCCGCGCCCGCGATCCGCAACGATGGTGTGCTCGACATGGAGGGCGGCAACCTCGATACGAACCTGGCCGCGTGGCCGAACCGCGACCACAGCAACGGGATCTCGAACTGGGGTACCGCAACCGTCCACACCGACATCCGGTACACCGCGAACGCGATCTACAACGCCGCCGGCGCAGATATGGCCCTTACGGCTGTGCTCTTTCGCGACGACGTGACCAACGGAACGGTTGCGACCGTGGAACTTCGGCACGATGTCGATCGTCGCGAGCCGGTTCTTCCACACGATCACGTGCACGTGCTCCGCGAAGGCCGTCCAGAACGACGGTGGGACATTGACGATCGCCGGCAGCCGGTTCTCCGAGAACTCCGGCATCGGCGTGGTCTGGAACGGCGGCACGACGCGCATTCACACGTCAGCGTTCGACGACAATGCGAGCCTTCCGATCGCGAACATCGGCAGCGCGCTCGAGATGAACGATTCGCGCGTGAGCAGGAATTTCACCGGGCACGCGCTTCCGGGTGCGATCTTCAACGACAGCGCGACCCTCTACCTCACCAACACGACGATCGACCACAACATCGGTGACGTGAGCGGCGGCATCGTCAACACCGACGGCGGCCAAGTGACGCTCACGAACAGCACGATTGCCAGCAACCTCGCACGCTTCGATGCCGTGTCCGGAGCGCGCCAGATCCTGCCGAGCGGCGCGCTGACCAACCACGACGGGACCGCGATGGTCAGAAGCACGACGATTGCCGGCAACGCGCTCGTCGGCTTCCACGACTGGCGCTATCACGCCGCCGGCATCGTCACGATGCCGCGCGCCTACACCGCGCTCAGCAACTCGATCCTGTCCGACAATTACGCGGCCGCACCGGTGCACGCGCAGGACTGCTTCGGCGCGATCCACTCGCTCGGATACAACCTCGTTTCCGACTCCACCGAATGCTTCGTCGGCGCCCGCACCACGGGCAACGTGATCGGCGTCTCCGCCCACCTGCGCCCCTTGGCAGCTAACGGTGGTCCGACGATGACCGCCTACCCACCGTGGGACAGTCCTGTCGTCGACGCGGGGAACGCGGCGCCGGTCGGCGACGGCAACGCGACGAGATGCCCGCGACACGACCAGCGTGGTCTCGCGCGCCCGCGTGATGGCAACGCCGACGGCATTTCTCGCTGCGACATGGGCGCGGTCGAACGGTGAGCACGTCGTGGCAGTGCGGTGCACGATCCGGCGTACCGTCGGTGTTCACGCCAAGAAGGATGGGGCACATGGCAACACGAGTTCGCCGCACACTCGCGAGTGGTGCCGTAATGGGCGTTCTCGGGATCGCGGCGATTGGGGCATCCGCCACCGCAGCGCACGCGACCGGCACCACGATCACCGTCACGACCACGGCCGACGACAACACCACCAACGGCAACTGCTCACTGCGTGAGGCACTCGCGGCCGCGAACACCGACAGCGCGGTCGACGCATGCCCCGCCGGCAACGGCGCCGACACGATCGTGCTCGGCGCGCACAGCTACACGGTCAGCCGCGACGAGCTCGACGTGCAGGCCGCGGTCACGATCCAGGGCGCGTCCGCCGGCTCGACCCTCGTCGACTACACGCCGTCGGGCTGCACGAACGTGTGCACCCGTGCGTTCTACGTGCGACCCGCCGTGCAGCTCACGATGGCGGACCTGACGATCCTGCACGCGCCGACCGCGATCCGCAACCAGGGCACGCTCGACGTCAGCGACAGCGTGATCGACAGCGCGGGCGCGTCGTGCGGGAGCCACCCGCTCGACCAGGCGAGCGGTATCGAGAATCACGGTGCCGCGGTGCTCGACCACGTGTCGATCACGCGCACCGGCAACACGGTCTTCAACGCGCTCGGCGCCACCTTCACGGCCGGCAACCTGACGATGCACGACAACGGCCCGTGCGACGAAGGGCAGTCGATCGAGAACGCCGGCACGATGACCATCACGAACGCGACGTTCGACGCCGACCTCGACGACCGCAACTACGCCGCGTCGATCGACAACGCGCCGACGGGTCATCTCGCGGTGGTGCACTGCCGCTTCCTCCACAACACCGGCGGCATCGGCGCAGAGGTCGTGTCGAATACCGGCACCGCGTCGATCACCGACTCGGCCTTCGACCACAACACGGTCCTACCGGTCCTGAACGACGGCAGGCTCACGGTCCGGGCCACCCGCTTCAGCACGAACCACACGCAGTACTACACGCCGGGTGCGATCGAGAACTACGACGGCGGGCAGCTCGACCTCGGATCGTCGACGATCGACCACAACATCGGCGCCATCGGTGGTGGCGTCACGAACATCAGCTCCGCGCACGCGATGCTCACCGACGACACCATCACCGACAACGCCGCATTCGCCGGGATCTGGTCCAAGTCCGGCGCATTGCCGAGCGGCGGCGTCACGAACGCCGGCGTGATGATGGTCCGCAACGTCACGATCGCCCGCAACCGCGTGCTCGGCTTCCACGACTGGCGCTATCACGCGGGTGGCCTCGTGACCATGCCGCACGCCTACACAGCGCTCTCGAACTCGATCGTGTCGGACAACTCCGCCGAAGCTCCCGTACGGGCACCGGACTGCTTCGGCGCGATCCACTCGCTCGGGTACAACCTGATCTTCGACATCACCGACTGCGACATCAGCGCGACGGCAACGGGCAACGTCGTCGGTCGCTCGGCCCATCTCTATCCGCTCGCCGACAACGGCGGACCGACGATGACATCGCTCCCACGGTGGGACAGCCCCAACGTCGACACCGCCAACGCGGCGACACCCGACAACGACAACCAGACGCATTGTGCCGAGCTCGACGAGCGCGGCATCGCCCGGCCCCGAGACGGCAACGCCGACGGGATCTCCCGCTGCGACATGGGCGCGGTCGAGCGCTGACCCGAGCGGCCCGGCTGGAACGTGTTCTAGCCTCGCCCGCCTATGGCGATCCTCGAGGAGCTCACCACCAGGCACTGCACCGTCGAGCGCGACGGTGCAGTCGTCACGATGACCATGAACCGCCCGGAGAAGCGCAACGCGCTGTCGTCCGACATGCTCGCCGGCCTGGTGATGGCCTACGAGTACATCGACGCGACACCCGAGGTGCGCTGCGCGATCCTCACCGGCGCGGGCGGCACGTTCTGCTCGGGCATGGACCTGGTGTCGATGGGCCAGGAGCCCGACGATCCTCGGGTGAAGGCGGTGATGAGCCGCGGGAACAGCCCGCACTGGAAGGCGCTGCTGCGCGACTACCGCCTGTCGAAGCCGCTCATCGCCGCGGTCGAGGGCTACGCGGTGGCAGGCGGCACCGAGATACTGCAGGGCACCGACATCCGCGTCGCGGGCGACACCGCGATCTTCGGCGTGTGGGAGGCCAAGCGCGGCCTCTTCCCGCTCGGCGGCTCGGCCTGCCGGTTGCCGCGCCAGATCCCCTACACGGTTGCCATGGACATCCTGTTGCGCTGCCCTCCCGTCGATGCCCGCGTGGGCGAAGGAGATCGGGCTGATCGGTCATGTGGTGCCCGAGGGCCAGGCCCTCGCCAAGGCGCGGGAGCTCGCCGGCGAGGTGGCACAGTGCGCGCCGCTGTCCACGATGGCGATCCTGCAGGCGTGGCGCGAGACCGAGCACATGAGCGACGCCGACGCGATGGCCCACCAGGATCCGATCGGCTGGCAGGTGTTCGCGAGCGACGATGCCAAGGAGGGCCCCAAGGCCTTCGCCGAGAAGCGCGCACCCGACTTCCGGGGGAAGTGAGCGCATGTCGGAAGCAGCTCCTGGCTACCCCGACGAGATCGCGTACGTCTCGCCGGAACGGGCGCGACTCGCCGAGGCGGCGCGCGCGCTGATCGACGCGGTCATGACGACGCCCGACGCGAGCGCGGGGCAGCTCACCGAAGCGTCGGACCGGATCGAAGCGGTGACGCGCGCGCTCGCCGGTGACGTCGACCGGCTCGAGGGCCCCCGCTTCACGCCGCGGACACACGGCGACTATCTACCCCGCTCCCCCGTGGTCGGTCAGGCGTCGCCGCTCGCACCGGGCTCGATCGACTGGGAGCTGATCGACGACCCGGCGCACGCGGGATGGAAGCACTGTGTCGCCACCGGCACGCTGACGGCCGCATACGAAGGCCCGCCGCGCTTCGTGCACGGCGGCATCGTGGCCCTGTTCTTCGACGAGATCCTCGGCATCGCGAACATCGCGAGCGGCTGTCCGGGCATGACCGGCTCGCTCACCGTGAAGTACCGCCGGCCCACGCCGCTGTACCAGAAGCTGCGCTGGGAGGGCTGGGTGCAGGAGGTGCACGGCCGCCGCGTGCGCTCCCGGGCAACCGTCCATCACGGCGACGTGCTCTGCGCCGAGGCCGACGGCGTGTTCGTGCAGCCCCGCCCCGAGCTGCGCGCGGTGTACTTCCCCGACCATTCCGAGGCCGGCGCGCCGGCGCCGTGAGGCCTGCAAGCGGGTCGCGGGTGGGTCGCGGGTGGGTCGCGGGTGGGTCGCGGGTGGGTCGCGCCATCATGGTGGGGTGATCGACGACCTGTTGCCGCGCGTGTCGCGGGCGCACAAGCGTCCGAGCAGCCAGCCGCGCGCGACCGAACCGGCTGCGGGGCCCGCGCACACCCCGCCGGCACCGGCGAACGGAAGCGCACCCGCGCCCGGGAACGGGAGCGGTCCGGCTCGCGGCGACGCGCCGAAGGAGCCGCGCCCGAGCGGGCGCCGGCGGGAGCTCGCGTTCGGCGTGACGCTCGCACTGCTCGCCGCCGTCGCGATCACATGGTGGGCCACAAGTGCGCGCGAGCCGAAGCCGTCGTTCGTCGGGTCCTCGCTGCCGACGGTGGCGGACACGCCGCTCACGAACGTGTCGGGTGGCCCAGCCGCGCCGGCGGGACCGAGGCCGGGCGTCGAGGACACCGCCCCGACGACACCGTCGAGCGCCGCGGCCGCCGGCCGCGCCACCACGCGCGCCACGCTCACGACCACCTACGACGCGATGCACAGCGTCTACCACGCGTCGCGCTCGTACCAGACGATCTCGTACCAGACCCTGGGGCAGCTCCTGCCGGGCATCACCATCGAGGACGGCGCCGCGAGCTCCACGAACTCGCGCGTCGTGTCGTTGCTGACACCGGCCCCCGACCGCGTGGTGCTCGCCGTACGCGACGACGCCGGCTGCGCATGGCTGCGCGACTACGGCCGCGGCGCGCAGACGGTCACGCACGCCACCTTGGTGATCACCTGTTCGGCCGCCGCGGCACCCACCACGGGCTGGACGAGCACGTGATCATGGCCATGACCACCATGACCTCCATGGCCACCATGACCGCAGTGACCGCCACCGAGTAGACATCGGGCGATGGCGAGCACAACGGCGCCGGGGAGTGGGCGGGCGCGCGCGGGGACCCGTGCCGCCGAGACCCAGGCGCGCAAGCGGCGGATCCTCGCGGCCGCGACCCGGCTCGCGCGCCGGGGCGGCTACGACGCCGTGCAGATGCGCGACGTCGCCGCCGACGCGGAGGTCGCGCTGGGCACGCTGTACCGGCACTACACGTCGAAGGACCAGCTGCTGCTCGCAGTCCAGCTCGACCAGACCGAGACGTTGCGCCGCCGGATCGAGCTGCGACCGCCCGAGGGCGCCACGCCGGCGGCACGGGTGGCCGACGTGCTGCGGCACGCGTGCAACGGCCTCGAGCGCGATCCGCTGGTGACGGGCGCCATGGTGCGGGCGATGTTCGCACCCGAACCCGACGTGATCGACGTGAAGCGCGCGGTGCAGGAACAGTTGCGCGGCATCATCGAGTCGGCGATGTCGCCCGGCGAGGAGGGCCCTCCGGACGGCGAGAGCCTCGACGCGGTCGTCGACGTGCTGGGACACGTGTGGTTCGCGGCGATCGCGTTCTGGGTGAACGGGCTCACCGATGGCACGGCGATGGCCGACCGGCTCGCCAACGCGGCACAGCTACTCCTGGAGTAGCGCGCGCACCTCCGCCACGAGGGGGACGTTCGCCGGGTTCGAGGAGTCGACCGGGCCGAGTACGAGCGTGGTCGCGCCCGCCTCCACGTACGGCAGCAACTGGCGGGCTGCCGTCGCCGGGCTGCCGATGATCGTCTCGACCGGTGCGGCGAGCCGCTCGGCGCGGGCGCGCGCCTCGTGGTCGGTACGGCCGAGCACCACGAGCCCGCCCCACGTGAGCTCGGCGTGTGGAGCGCGGCTGCGCACGTCGCGCGCCATGCTCGCGAAGTCGAGCGCGTGCGCGCCCCAGTCGTTCCACGCCGCGCACGAACGGTCGACGGCGGCCCTCACGAGATGGTGCCGGCCACCGATCCACACCGGCAGGTCCGGCGCGCCGGCCGCAAGCGCCTCGGCGGTGCCGCGCAGCAACTCGATGCGTCGCATGAGCGGCGGGAACGGGATCCCGAACTGCTCGTGCTCGGGCCGGCTCTCGTGATCGCCGGCACCGAGCCCGATCAGGAGCCGGCCGGGAGCGTGCTGCTCGAGCGTGGTCGCGGCGGCCACGACCACGGCGGCGGGCCGCAGCGAGGTGCGGACGACAAGCGGCCCCACGGTGATGCGCCGCGTGTGCATCGCCACCGCGGTCAGCAGCGCGAAGCACTCGAGCGCGGGTCGCTGGTGCCCGTCCCGGCCGAGCCGAAACAGGTGGTCGTACACGAACACGGCGTCGAGCCCGTCCTCGTCGGCCGCGGCTGCGATCGCGAGCGGCACGTCGGGGTTCCTGGTGAACGACGGCAACGTGAGGCCCACTCGCAGGCGCGGCCGCGCACCGTGGCGCGGCGCGCTCACGGCACGAGCGCGCGGGCTTGCACTGCCGCGCCGATCGCGCCCGCCCGCTCACCGAGCGCCGCGGGCGCGATGCGGATCGCGTTGCGATACTTCGCACCTTCGAGGTGCACGGCAAAGGCCGCGCCGAGCGGTGCGAACAGCAGCGCGCCCAGCTCGACGAGCCCGCCGCCGATGACGATCAGGTCGGGATCGAGAATGTTCGACAGTGCCGCCAGACCCAGCGCGACGTTGTCGGCGAACGTGTGGAGCAGTTGCAGCGCATCCGCGTCGCCCCCGCGCGCCGCGGTGGCGACGTGCACGCCGGTGACGGTCTCGCCGCACGCGACGGCGGTGATCGCCGCACCACGACCTGCTGCGACGAGCTCGCCGCCCATGCGGCCCAGCGCGGTACCGGACGCCATCGCCTCCCAGTGCCCGCGCTCACCGCACGCACACATGGGCCCCGAGCGGTCGAGCGTGAAGTGGCCGATCTCGGCGGCGAAGCCGTTTGCGCCCCGGTAGATCTCGCCCCCGGCGATGATCGCGCCGCCGATGCCCGTACCGAGCGTCACCAGCAACGCGTCCCGGGCACCCCGCGCGGCACCGAAGCGCGCTTCGCCGACGCCGGCCGCGTTGGCATCGTTGTCGACGTACACCGGCAGTCCGGTGAAGGTCTCCATGTGCGTGCGCACCGGGAGCACCGCGACCGCGGGCAGGTTCGGCCCGTAGCGCATGTCACCCGCGAAGTCGACGAGACCGGCGATGCCCACACCGACAGCGGCCGCACCCGGCACGCGCGCGGCGAGCTCGCCGTACACGGTCTCGATCGCGAGCAACACCCCGTCGGCGCCGAGCCCGCTCGGCACACGGTGCTCGTCGAGCACCGTGGGACCGCCGGCGTCGAGCGCCACGCCGAGCACTTTCGTGCCCCCGACGTCGATCCCGATCGTGTGCCCCATGCGTTGTGGCTCGCTGTGGTTCGGGTCGCCGGCGCCGGTCAGGCGATGTCGATGCGGCGCACGCGGTTGCGACCGCCTCCCGGGCGCCGCGGCTGTGGGTCGCCGGCCGCGCCCGGCGCCCCGTCGGCAACGGTGCGCGCCGCGGCCAGGTGCGCGCGCTGCTCGTCGATGGCGCGCTCGGCCGCGTCGATCGCCACCCGGGCCACCTCCAGCAGCTCGTACGCCGCGTGCAACAGGTGATCGAGCGCCTCGGGCTGCGCGGCCTGCGCCTCGGCGAAGAACGCGCCGACCGGGCAGGCGTAGCACTGGTGCCCGGCCCCCATGTCGCCGTCGGGCCGCTCCCCCGACGCCTCGTCGCGCGCGGTCACCGCCGGCTCCGAGCCGGGACGAACTCGACCACAAGGCGGTCACCGTCGAACCGGGCACCCGCGACGTCGCGGCCCCGCAGGCTGTCGGGCAGCGCCACCGCACGGCGGTACGGACCCACCGCAACGAGCAGATCGTCGCCCGCGCATGCGAGCTCCACCTCGTCGCCGCTGACGTGGGGCAGATGCAGCGAGAGCACGAAGCGACCGTCGACCGATTCGACGCGCAACGGCTCGACGGCCGACAGCCGCGCCTCGCACGGTTGCTGGCGGTAGAGCAGCTCGCCGTACCCCGCGAGCTCGTCGAGCCCGATCACCTCGCGCGGCGCGAGCGGGACCTGCAAGATCGGCAACGGATCGAACGATTCCTTGATCTGCTCGAGCTGCGCCTTCTGCGAGGTGTGCCACTCAGCGAACCAAGGATCGTCGAGATCGTCGGGCAACACCTTGTTCACTGCGATCGCGTCGACGTGATAGCCGAACAGCGACAGGTACGTGTAGGTACGGCGGGCCTCCGCCACGACGATCCGCTCGGGATTCACCACGATGCGTGCGTTCGTGACCGAACCGTCGACCAGCAGCTCGCGCACGCCGTCGAGCCTCTCGTAGAACCGGCCGATCGCCGCGAACACCTCGTCGCCGGCCACGGGCAGCGACGTGAACCGCTGCACGAGCGGGCGGGCAAAGCGCATCGTGCGCCGCTGCCGCGCGAAGAGTTTGCCCATGTACCAGCCGAGCACGTCGGGCAGCGTGAGCAGGCGCAGCGTCTCGGCCGTCGGCGCGCAGTCGACGACGATCACGTCGTAGGTTCCGTTCTGCGCGTGGGCCTTGATGTCGGCGAGCGCGAAGACCTCGTCGAGACCGGGGACGACCGCGAGCTCCTCCGACTCCACCGCGCCCGCACCCATCCAACCGAGCACGTCGACCGCATAGTCGCGCACCTCGGCCCACGCGTCCTCGAAGCGGGCGCGGGCGTCGAGCTGCTGGCCGTGCAGCCGAGGCGCGATCTCGCGGGCGTCGTCGCCGAGCGCCACGTCGAACACGTCGGCCAGCGAATGCGCAGGATCGGTGGAGAGCACGATCGTGCGCAACCCGCGCCGGGCGCAGCGAAGCGCCGTCGCCGCGGCGACCGTCGTCTTGCCGACTCCCCCCTTGCCGGTGCACAGCACGATGCGCATGAAGCGCCGACTCTACGCGCCGGTTGCGCCTCCGGCACTCGATCGCCGGCTCATGCGGGCCCCTCGATACGCCGCTTCAGCTCACGCAGCGCGTTCCCCATGATCAACGCGGCGGCACGATGCTTGATCGCCCTTGGTAACGGTGCCTTCAGGTCGACCGTGAGGTCGTAGTGCACACGGGTTGCGTCGGCGCCGTCGGGTTCGAAGCGGTAGGTGCCGTCGAGCCGCCGCAGGAGCAGGCCGCCGTCGGCCAACTTCCACGAGAAGCTGTGCGGCGCGTCGGAGAAGTCGTACGCGAGCGTGTACTCGATGCTCTTGCCGAGCGCCGCGGCGCGGTACGCCACGTGGGCGGCGCGCCCCTGCTCGTCGCGCGTCACGATCGTCGCCCGCTTCACGTCGCGCACCCACTCCGGGTAGCGCGCGAAATCGGTGGCGACGTCGAAGCAGCGTTGCGCCGGCGCGGCGATGCGGACCCGCTCACTTGCCTGGTCGGCCACGCGCCACACCTCCGGTTCCCTGCGCTCGGGCAGGGAACGTACCGTGACGGGCGCCCCACCAGGCAGCGAACGCGAGGGGGAGCAGGTTCGAGAGCCACACGAACGGGCTCACGCCGGTGGTCGCGACCGACAGGGCGAGCGTGAGCGCGGCGACCGCCATCAGGTTGTTGCGGACCGTGACCGGGGCGGAACCGGCGAGGAACACCCACGAGCTGACCGCGATCTCGTCACCGCGTGCCGTGCGCGCCAGCGCCGCGAAGAAGGCGACGATCCACAGCACGAAGCCGAACCCGAACGAGAGCAGGCTCACCGCGACGACCGTCGACTCGAGCGCGTGGGCGCCGAGCGCGAGCGGCACGACCGTGACGGTGACGACCACGAGGCTCAGCCACGCGGCGACCACGATGCCCCGCCCCGGCGCGTCCCCCAGCGCGAGCCGGCGCGGGGTCACGAACGTGACGCCGCGAGCCCGTGGTCGGTGAACGCGCCCAGCTTCCCCGCGGCGATCGGCTCGAGTCGGTGCACGAGACCGTCGTAGCAGAAGTGCTCGACCGCACGCCGCCGGGCCGCTTCACCCATGCGCCGGCGCAGCGCGGCGTCGTCGAGCAGGCCGACGAGCGCGTGACGCACCGCCGGCACGAATCGTGGGTCGACGACGAGCCCGGTTTCCTCGTGGGCGACGGCTTCGTGCGCGCCACCGCTGCGCCCGGCGATCTGCGGCACGCCGCAGGCCGCGGCCTCGAGGTACACGATGCCGAAGCCTTCCGCCTCGATCCCACCCCAACGGTCGGCGCGGCACGGCATCGCGAACACGTCGGCGCAGCCGTAGAGCGCGGGCAGATCGTCGTCGTCGACCCGGCCGAGGAACTCGACCGCGACGCCGAGGTTGCGGGCGATGCGGCGCAGTCGCTCCCGGTCGCGTCCTTGGCCGGCGATCGCGAGCTGCGCGTTCCGGCGGATGCCGGACATCGCGGTGATCAGCACGTCGAAACCCTTGCGTGGCACGAGCCGTGACAGGCCGAGCACGAGCGGCCGGTCGGCGTCGAGCGCGAACCTGCGGCGCGCGGCGGCGCGCTCCTCGTCGGAGAGGGGCCGGAAGCGTTGGACGTCGACACCTGGCGGCACGACGACTCCCGCCAGGGGGCGCCCCGCGGCACGCACGCATTCCTGCATCGGGTAACCGCCGAACGCGACCACGCCGGCGGCATCGCGCAGCACCTTGCGGGCGAGCAGGTTCGTGCCCGGGAACCTCGCGTACCCCGTGATCTCGGCGCCGTGCGCGAGCACCACGTACGGGACACCGCGCAGCGTCGGCGCGAGCGCTCCGAGCGGGAGCATCGGGTCGACGAACACGACATCGGCCGCCACCTCGGCGGCCAGCCGCTCGATGGTGCGTTGCAAATGCGGCGTGGGCAGCAACACCTTGTCGCGACTGCGCACGACTCGGAACGCCTGCTGCGCGTCCCACTCGCGGTCGCCCGGGAACGGTGTGGTGAGCACCGTGGTCTCCAACGGTGGGAGCCTTCGCCAGAACTCCCAGAGCACCGACTGGATACCGCCGTGCTTCGGAGGGAAGTCGTTGGTGACGAGCAACGACGTCATCGTTGCTCGATGCTAGGTGGACGCGTCGCGACGAACCGGGACCGGCACGAGACATTTACCGATCGCGGCAACAACGCCCTCCCGCGGCGACGATCGGAGCGTGTTCACCGTTGCACGCACGGCGGCCGCACACGGTGTGCGCCCCGAGTGCGCCGTCGACCGTCCCCTACGCCGTGCCCTGTACACCGTGTCGTCGCGCGTCGTTCACCCGCGCGCGTACTCGAGCGCCTCGTCGAACGACGCCCGGCGCGCGATCAGCGCCCGGTAGCGCATCACGTGGCGCGGCTGGCTGAAGGCAAGCGCACCGGTGAGCCGGCCGGCACGCTCGAACACCGCGACGAACTTGCGACGCTCCGTGTCGCCGTGGACGACCTCGAAGCGATCCCGTGCGTCGAAACGCCCGACGCTCTGGATCTTGCAGTCGTACTGGTCGCTCCACACGAACGGCACCGGGCCGAACGGGTTGGCGACGCCCGACACGAGACGTTCGGCGGCGTGCACGGCCTGCTCGGTGGCGTTCGTCCAGTGTTCGAGCCTCATCAGCTCGCCGTCGAAGAGCGGGTTCGGCCACACCGCCAGGTCGCCGCATGCGACGACGTCCGGCTCGGCGAGGCACGACTCGTCGCACAGCACCCCGTTGTCGAGGGTCAGCCCGCTGCCCTGCAGCCAGCCGGTCTCGGGCGATACACCGACGCCCACCACCACGACGTCGCACTCGACCGTGTCGCCGTCGCCGAGCACCACCCGCTCCACCCGGCCGTCGCCCTCGACCGCGTCGATCCGCACGCCGAGGCGCAGGTCGACGCCGTGGTCGCGGTGCAGTTGTGCGCACACCGCGCCGAGGCGCGGGCCGAGCCCGCGCACCATCGGCTGCTCCATCGCTTCGAGGACGGTGACCGCGAGCCCGCGCCCCCGGCACGTGGCCGCCACCTCGGCGCCGATGAATCCGGCGCCGATCACGCACACCCGCCGTGGACCGGCATCGAGCGCGCGCCGCAGCGACAGCGCGTCGTCGAGCGTGCGCAGCACGTGCACGCCGCCGAGGTCGGGCGGGCACACCTCGGACGGCAGCCGGCGGGGTGACGCACCGGTGGCGAGCACGAGCCCGCCGTACTCCAGTTCGGCCCCGTCGTCGAGCGTGACGACGTGCCGGTCGACGTCGAGTGACCGGGCGCGCACGCCGCGCCGCCAATCGAGGTCGAGGTCGCCGGTGCCGTCGCGGCGCAGCGCGATGTCGGCCGGTTCCCGGTCCCCGGCGAGCAGCTCCTTCGACAGCGGCGGACGGTCGTAGGGGTCGTGCACCTCGGCGGATACCGCGACGATCGGGCCGGCGTGCCCCACCCGCCGCAACGTCTCGGCCGCACGCAGCCCGGCAAGCGACATCCCCACGATGACGAAGCCGTGCTCCTCAGACATGGAACGTTTGGTCCTCGCCCGCGGCCGGCACCTCGACGCAGGGCTCGGGCGTGTCGTCGAACTCGGTGCGGAGCGCGCGCGACATGCGCGCGTGCATGTCGTAGAGACACGTGATGTACGTGAGCTCGATGATCTCGACCTCCGACAGGTGGGCCTGCAACGCGTCGAACACCCCGTCGGCGACCCGGCCGTGGTCGTACACCAGCGCGTCGGTGTACGCGAGCACCGCCCGCTCGGCCGCGTCGAAGCACTCGGCGGTCTGCCAGTGCGGGATGGCGCGCACGTGCTCCTCGCCGTAGCCCGCGGTCCGCATCGACTTGCAGTGCTGCGAGAACACGAACTGGCTGCCGTTCGCCCAGCCGGCGCGGCACTGACCGAGCTCGCGCAGCTTCGCGCTCAGTCGCCGGTCGCGGCTCTGGTAGAGCGCGAACCCGGCCACCGTGTGGTCGAACACTGCAGGGACCTGGGCGAACACGGTCCACCAGTCGCCCGGTGTACCAGTCGCGGTGCCCGGCGCCGCGACCGGATCGCGGTCGCCGAACAGCAGGTCGTAGAGCGGCAGCACCGACGGCGCGGCGTCGGCGCGCGCCACCTGGCCCAGCCTCGGCATCGGCGGTCCTCCTTGCGCGACGGGACGGGGAGGGGCGCATCCTCGCGCGGAGATTGGGTCGGGCGCGACGGGTCGCGCAATACTGCCCCCCGCCATGACCTCACCGACTTCAGACGCATCCACCGACCCGCGCGGGACGAGGAGCTCGTTGCCCGGCTCGAGCACGGTGTGCTCTGGCTCACGATCAACCGTGCGTCGTCGGGCAACGCGATCCCCTACTACGTGCGCGACCGACTCATCCGCTGGTTCCGCGACGCCCACACCGACCTCGCGGTGCGCTGCGTCGTGCTCACCGCGGCGGGCCAGAAGCACTTCTGCACCGGTGCCGACCTCACGGTCCGCCCCGAGCCGGAACCGAAGCCCGAGGGCGCGCCCGAGCGCGTGGTGGGCACGGGCATCGACATGATGCGCCGCGGCTTCCAGACGCTCATGCAGGCGATCCAGGACTGCGAGAAGCCGGTGATCGTGGCGCTCAACGGCACCGCGGCGGGCGGTGGGTCGATGTTCACACTCGCCGCCGACCTCGTGATCGCGGCCGAACACGCCCGGCTGATCCAGGTGTTCGTGCGGCGCGGGCTGATCCCCGACGGCGGTGTGGCCTACCTCCTGCCGCGCGTGGTCGGCATGCACAAGGCCAAGGAGCTCGTGTTCTTCGGCGACGACCTCGACGCCGCCGGGATGCTCGAGCTCGGCATCGCCAACCGGGTCGTGCCCGGCGACCAGCTGCTCGACGCCACCCGCGAGTGGGCCGAGCGGCTCGCGGCGGGCCCCACGAAGGCGATCGGCTGGTCGAAGAAGCTCCTGCACGACGCCATGGAGGTCGACCGCCGCCAGCTGCTCGAGACCGAGGCGATGATGGTCGAGCTGAACAGCGGCACGCACGACGGCATGGAAGGCATGAACAGCTTCCGCGAGAAGCGCCCGGTGCAGTTCACCGGCTGGTGATGGCCAGCACGACGATGCGCGCACGATGACCGGCACACGGGGACTGGCACACGGGGACTGGCACACGGGTGACCGGCCCACGATGACCGGGATCATCGGCCGCACCGCGATCGTGGGCCTCGGCCAGACGCCGTTCGGCAAGGGCCTGGCCGACACCGAGCTCTCGCTCGCGTGCCAGGCGATCAGCGCCGCGCTCGACGACGCGGGCATCGCACCGTCGGAGGTCGACGGGCTCGCGAGCTTCACGATGGAGCCGAACCGCGAGGTCGACGTGGCCAAGAACGTGGGCCTCGGCGACATCACGTTCTTCACCCAGGTCGGCTACGGCGGTGGCGCGGCGTGCGGCGTGGTCGGGCACGCGGCGATGGCCGTCGCCACCGGGCAGTGCGAGGTCGCGGTGGCGTGGCGCGCCCGCAAGCGCGCGGCCAAGTCGAGCCGGCCATGGGCGAACGTGGACACGCGGCTGTCGGATGCGTCGATGTGGAGCCGCACGTTCGGCCTGCTCCGGCCGGTCGACGAGATCGCGATGCTCACCCGCCGGCACATGCACGAGTACGGCACGACGCGCGACCACCTGGCGAACGTGGCCCTCGCGGCGCGCAAGCACGCGAACCGCAACCCGGCGGCCACGATGTACGAGCGGCCGCTCACGCGCGAGCAGTACATGGAGGGCCGCTGGATCAGCGAGCCGTTGTGCCTGTTCGACAACTGCCTCGAGACCGACGGCGGTCTCGCGGTGGTGATCACGACGACCGAGCGGGCGCGCGACCTTCCACAGCCACCGGCGTATGTGCACGCGTACGCGCAGGGGCTGCCCCCGCAGCACCAGACGATGACGAACTTCTACAACGAGGATCCGTTGCGCGGTCCCGCCTGGACGACCGCGCGCGCACTGTGGTCGCGCGCCGACGTGGGCCCGGCCGACGTGAAGGTGGCGCAGCTCTACGACGCGTTCAGCCCGTTGATCCTGTTGAGCCTCGAGGGCTACGGGTTCTGCGCGCGGGGCGAGGGCGGCCCGTTCACCGACAACGGCGCGATCGAGTGGCCCGACGGCCGTCTCCCGGTGAACACCAGCGGCGCGGGCATGAGCGAGGCGTACGTGCACGGCTTCAACCTCATCCTGGAAGGGGTCCGCCAGATCCGCGGCACGTCGACGAGCCAGGTCGACGGGGCCGACGTGTCGCTCGTGACGAGCGGCGAGGGCGTGCCGACCTCCGCGATCATCTTCACCAGGGACGCGTAGCCGCGCGATGGCCGACCCTGCTCCCCCGCTCCTGCCCGATCTCGACGACGAGACCGCGCGCCCGTTCTGGGACGCGTGCGCGCGCGGCGAGCTCGTGGTGCAGCGCTGCGACGACTGCGGTCTGCTCGTGCACCCGCCGCGCCCGATGTGCCCGCGCTGCCGCTCGCTGCGCCGGGGCTGGGCGCCGATGAGCGGCCGGGCGACGGTGTGGTCGTTCGTGGTGCCCCACCCGCCGCTGCTGCCGGCCTACACCGACCTCGCGCCGTATGTCGTGGTGGTCGTCGCGCTCGAGGAGGACCCCACGTTGCGCATGGTCGGCAACCTCGTGACCGAGGAGGGCGCGCCGATCAACTCGGTCGATCCCGCGAGCGTGCGCATCGGCGAGCCGGTGCGGGTCGTGTTCGAGCAGGTCGGCGACGTCACCCTCCCCCGCTGGGTTCGGGCCTGAGAAGAGAGAGACCCGAGCCGAATGGGCTCGGGTCTCGGATCGCGGTGCTGGGGGAGACATCGCGATCGGCGCCGGCCGACGGGGGGTTCGTGCCGGCGGGATGGTGGGGAGCTATGCCGCGGCGGGCATGTCCTCGCGCTCGCAGGCGACGGGCGTCGCCCGGCGCAGCTCGGCGAGGCGGGCTTCCCATGCGATCTGGCGTCCGAGCCAGGTGATGGCAGTGGCGTTCATCATGGTCACCTCTGTGGGCCGGTCGTCGCCCGTGTCTGGGCCCGTGTCTGGGCCCGTGTCTGGGCCCGTGTCTGAGCCCGTGTCTCGCCGGCCTTGTCGGGCCGGCGCGAACTCCGTATCGTTCGTTCCTAGTGGAGCAACACTGTGAGTAAACACTCTAAGTGCCTTAACTGTCAAGTCGATCACTCTATTTCCGAGTACTGTCACTATCGGCCGCGGACCCTCGGAGCACGAGTATGACCGAAAAGCCCCATACGGGCAGTTCGTCGGCCACCGCGCTGCGGATCGACGACCTGGCCCGGGCCGCCGACGTGCCGGTCGACACGATCCGCTACTACGCCCGGGAGGGGTTGCTGCCCCCCGCGGTCAAGCAGGGCAAGAACCGCCTCTACGGCCCCGAGCACCTCGAACGGCTCGGGCGCATCCGGGCGCTGCAGGCCAAGCGCTTCTCGCTCGCCGCCATCCGGGCGATCCTCACGGCCGACCGGCCGAACCTCGACGGTCTCTTCCTCGACAGCGACCACGAGTTCGACCGCGCCGCGCTCGTGGCGGCGTCGGGACTCGACACGGCGTTCGTCGACCAGATCGCGGAGGTCGGCCTGCTCGTCGACCCGGCGTCGCTCGGGCGGCGCGCGTTCGACGACGCCGACCTGGCACTGCTGCGCAACGTCGCCGAGCTGATGGCCATCGGCATGACGCCGACGATCGTGGTGGAGCTCGGCCGCGTGTACGTACGCCACTTCGCCGCGCTCCAGCGCGACGTGCACTCGATCCTCGCCGGCTGGAACAACCCGGAATGGGACGCCGCGGAGCTCGAAGCGGTGCAGCGCTCGCTCACCGCGAACGTGTCGAGGCTGTTGCCCGCGATCGACCGCGTCCTCAACTACGTGCACCAGCGCACCGTGCAGCGCCTCACCCTCGAGGCGATCGACACGGCCCAGTCGACCGGCACCGGCGTCGGCGGCGTGCGCGGCGACATCGAGCTGTAGCCCCGCCCTGCCGCGCGCGGCAGCACGTCACCGACCCGTTTCGCCCGCCCGAACCCCCGGGTAGGCCAAGCATCGGAAGGGGGGCAGCGATGGTCTCGATCGGTGACACGCTCGTCGGCGAACGGTGCCCATGACGGGGTGCACATGACGGGGTGCCCATGACGGGGTGCACATGACGGGGTGCACATGACGGGGTGCACATGACGGGGTGCACATGACCGGGCACATGACCGGGCACAGCCGCGTGCGCGTGGCCGCCGTCAACGACTACGAGCTCGTCGTGGCCGGGCTTGCCGCGCTCCTCTCGCGATTCCCCGATCGCCTGCTCGTCGTCGACGCCATCATCATCGGCGAGGAGGTCGCCGCGCCGGTCGACGTCGCCTTGTACGACACGTACGGCCGTGAGGGCATTGCGGCACCCGCACTGCGCGCGCTCGCGCAGACGCCCCGGATCGCGCACGTCGCGGTGTTCAGTCTCGATCTGCATCCCGATCTGATCGCGGAGGCCCGCACCGCCGGCGCGCACGGTTTCATCTCCAAGAGCCTGCCGGGCGAGGAGGTGGCCGACGCGATCGTACGGATCGCGTCCGGCGAGGTCGTGGTGGCCGCGACGTCGTCACCGAGGCCCGCGAGCGCGGAGCTCGACTGGCCGGGCAAGGAGGACGGCCTCACCGAACGCGAGAGCCAGGTGCTCGTCCTCGTCGCCGAAGGGCTGTCGAATCGCGAGATCGCGGCCGCACTGTTCCTCAGCCCCGAGACCGTCAAGGGCTATCTGAGCCAGGCGCTGCGCAAGCTGCAGCTCCGCAACCGAGTGCAGGCGGCGGCGTACGTGCACCAGAGCGGCGCGTTCACACACCGGCGACGGCCGGCCACCGCCGCGCTGGCCGATTCCGCGACGATGACGCGGCGCGGGCGCTGACGACCACTTCCCGAAGACCCCCCGGACGGGGGATGGTCGCGGGCCCGCCGATCGGGTCCACTGGACTCGGTGGAACCGACGGAGCCGGGCGACGAGCGGACGCTGTGCGCGTAGACCACGATCGCTGGCGCTGCACATGGTGCGGCGCGTTTCTGGACGACGTACCGCTCGACGCGCAGCCACACGCGGAGATCCACGCCGTCACCGGCCGTGCGAACGTGCGGGTCGTGATCGTCGACGGCGTCGAGGTGCACCGCTGCACGGCCGGGGCGCCCGAGCCGCACTCCGGTGTTACGAGCGAGCCGCACTCCGGTCGAGCCGCGCCGACCTGCCGTTGAGCGACCCGACGGAGCGGCGCCGGCGCGCCTTTGGCGCGCGCGTCGATCGACCCGTCCCCAGCCCGGGCCGATCGAACGCCAGTCGGGACCTCGACCCGGAGGAGTGGATCAAGGTTGCAGCACACCCACACCCAGGGAAATGCCGGTGCCCGTCCCCGATCCAGATGACCGAGGCCCCGGCTCCCACCACGACGGGACCCTCACCTATCGGCCCTCGGGCACGCGATCTGAACGCGGACCGGCCCGACCGGCGGGCGGAACAGCGGGCGGCCGCGGTGGATCAGCTCAGAGCTTCGCTTCGGGGAGCGTCGGCTGGAAGAGCTCGACCGGGTTGCCCGAGGGGTCGTCGAGCAGGATCTGTCGACCGCCGACGCCTTCGACGATGTCGTTGCGGAAGTGCGCACCGCCGGCGCGCAGCGCGGCGACGACCCCGTCGAGATCGTCCACCTGCAGCACGAAGCGGTTCCAGCCGCCGGGTTGCGGCAAGGTGCCGTCGGGCATCGCCGCGCCACCACCCGGGCCGCCGCCGGGCGCGCTGAGCGCGAGCTGGAGGTCGCCACGCTCGAGCATCGCGAACGCGGGCGCGGGGTGCATCACCTCGCGAAAGCCGAGATGCCCGCAGTAGAAGGCGATCGCCGCATCGACGTCGGCGACGAAGTACCGCACGCGCACGCTGGCCATCGCCGTCTCAGATCTTCCAGATGCGGGCTGCGTTGCCGCCGGCGATGAGCGCCCGCTCGTGCTCGGCGCACTGACCCGTCATCTCGTCGACGACCTTACGCGAGTACGGCCAGTCGTTGCCGTGGTGGGGATAGTCGCTCGACCACATGATGTTCTCGACGCCCGCACGGTGGCGCAGCTCGATGCCGGAGCGGTCAACGATGAAGCTCGCCGCGTTGTTGCGGTACCAGTAGAACGACGGCGGGTTCGTGATCGGCAGTTCGCCCCACACGCGGTTGCGCCACCAGCGATCGTCGACACATTCGAGGAAGTGCGGGATCCAGCCCACGCCGGTCTCGATCCAACACACCTGGAGCCCGGGGAAGCGCTCGAACACGCCGGTGAAGAGCATGCTCGTCATGGCGCCGGTGGCCATCGAGAACACGTGGCTCATGCCGCCGATCGCCTTGGCGCGCGTCGCCTCGCTGTCGGCGCGGTAGAGCTGGTTGCCGTGCGCAGCCGTGGCCTTGCGCGCGGCCATGCGCTGGTTCCTCGAGATGATGTTGATGTGGATCGACACGGGCAGACCGGCGTCGACGCACGCCGCCCAGAACGGGTCGTCGTCGCGCGAGAGCGACTCGCCGCCGGCGGGCCAGTTCGAGATCAACACGCCCTTGGCACCGCGTGCGGCCGCCGCCTCCACGCCGGCCACTGCGGCGTCGATACCGGTGGACGGGATCTGTGCCACACCGATCAGGCGCGCGGAGTCGGGTGCGCAGAACTCGTCGAACAGGAAATTGTTGTAGGCATCCACACCCGCGAGCACGAACTCGGGGTCGTCGTCGCCGAGGAAGTGGCTCATCGTGCGCTGCGGCGGGAACAGCACCTCGGCGCGCACGCCGTCGGCGTCCATGTCGGCGAGGCGCGCCGCGCCGTCGTAGCAACCTTTGCGCGCCTGCTCGTAGGTGACGCCGAACCAGCGGAACTGGTCGTAGGGCATGCCGGGTGTGGCGGTGAGGCCGATCGGATCGGGATCACCGCCCACCGCGGTGAGCCACGCGTCGCCACCCTCGTGGTCCTTCACGAGGCGGGGCGCTTTGTCCATCCACCGCGACGCGAGATGGTTCTTCCAGATGTCGGGCGGCTCGAGGATGTGGCAGTCGGCGTCGACGAGCTGATGGTTGGCCATGACGTGCTCCTCCGCACCCGTTCCTAGACTGACACGCGCGTCAGTATCTCACAGGGAGGCAATCGGATGACCGGGGCCGGTCGCGAGGGGCTGGCGGGCCTCGGCTCGATCCACGTCGTCGAGCTGGGCGGTGAGGCCGCCGCGCGTGCCGGGCGTGTGCTCGCCGACCTCGGCGCCCGCGTCACACGCGTCTCGCCGGCCGGGCGCGCCGACCCGCTGGCGGCGCGCCGGTCGGCGTGGATCGCCTGGACCTATGGCAAAGCGCTCGTGACGCTCGACGACGAGGGGGCGGCCGAGCTGGTGCGGCGCGACGCCCATGTGGTGCTCGACACGCCCCACGAAGCGGACACGATCGTGCTCGACCCGTCGGTCGCAACCGCGGCGGCCTGGGTGCGCATCACCCCGTTCGGCCTCGACGGCCCGCGCCACCATTGGCGAGCAAGCGACCTCGGCGTGATGGCCGCGAGCGGCAACATGTATCCCACCGGCGATCCGGATCGCGCGCCGGTGCGTGCGGTGGAGCCCACGAGCCTCGGGCACGTGGCCGGCGAGGCCGCGTTCGCCGCGCTCAGCGCGCTCGCGAGCGGGCGGCCGCAGGTGGTCGACGTGTCGATGCAAGAGTGCGTGACGATCGCGAACATGGGCGGCGCGGGTCGGTTCTTCCGGTCGGGTGCGCGCGGGCGCCGCATCGGTGCGCGGATCGGTCCGACGCGCGAGATCTGGCCCACCGTCGACGGGTTCGTGAGCTTCGGAATCCGCGGCGGGGCGTCGCGCGCACCGTCGATGCGCACGATCGCGAAGCTCGTGCGCGACGCGGGCATCGACGAGCCACTCCTCGACCAGGACTGGGCGGCATGGGCCCCCGAGCACGCGCCGCAACAGGAGCTCGATCGCATCGAGGCCGCGATCGGCGGCTACTTCGCGACGCGGACGATGAGCGAGCTGTACGAGACGGCGGTGGCCACGAACCTCATGCTCGCGCCGGCCAACACGCCACGCGAGCTGCTGCAGTCGTCCCAGCTCGTGGCGCGCGACTTCTTCGTGTCCACCAGCGAGGTGCAGGCGCTTCCCCGCTCGACCGCAGTCGTACGGACACGCTCGAGCGCGGCGACCGGAGCGGCCGAGGAGCGACGGAGGAGCGATACCGGTGCGCAGGGAGCTCGCCGCGGAGCCGCAGGCGGAGCAAGGCATCAGGCGTCTCCCTGGGCGGGAACACGAATTCTCGAGCTGGGCGCGGGAGCCGCGGGCCCGATCGCCACGCGCTACTTCGTGGAGCAGGGCGCCACCGTGCTGCGCATCGAAAGCCGGACCCGGCCCGATTTCCTGCGCGCGATGGCAGTGAGCGCGCGCAGCCCGCACGGTGTGGAGGGCTCCGAGCTGTACGACGCGCTCAACTGTGCGAAACGCGACGTGACGTTCAACCTCAAGCACCCCGACGCGGTGGCGCTCGTGAAGCGCCTCGTGGCCGAGTGGGCCGACGCGGTCGCGGAGAACTTCGCGCCGCGCGCGATGGCGAGCTTCGGGCTCGACTACGAGTCGCTCGCGGCCGAGGCGCCCGGCCTCGTGATGATCAGCGCCTGCCTGAACGGCCAGACCGGCCCGCACAAGGACTATCCGGGCTTCGGCGGCCAGGGTTCCGCGCTGTCGGGCTGGAACTGGATCACTGGCTGGCCCGACCGTGAGCCCACCGGCCCGTTCGGCACGATCACCGACTCGCTCGCGCCGCGCTATGTGGCTGCGGCGCTCGCCGCAGGCCTGCTGCACCATCGCGCCACGGGCAACGGCGTCTACCTCGACGTGGCCCAGGTGGAGTGCGGCGCGTTCGCGCTGTCGCCGTGGATCGCCGACTACTGCCTCGACGGCACGATCGGCACGCGCGACGGAAGCCGCTCGCGCACCGCGGTGCCGCACGGCGCGTTTCCCTGCGCGCCGGAAGGTGAGCTGTCCGATCGCTGGATCGCCATCGTGTGCCATTCCGACGACGACTGGCGCCGGCTCGCCGAGGTGATCGGCGTCGACGACCCGACGCTCGCCACCTTCGCGGCGCGGCGCGCCCGGATCGACGAGGTCGAGGACCTCGTCGCCCGCCACACGCGCGGTCGCGACCGGGCCACGCTGGCCGCGATGCTGCAGCAGCACGGGATCGAAGCCGTGCCCGTGTCCGACTTCGGCGACGTGTTCGCCGACGACCAGCTCGCCCATCGCGGCCACTTCGTGGCCCTCGACCATCCCGTGCTCGGGCCGGGCACCTACGAGCGCAGCGGGATCCGGTGGTCGGACGCGACCCGCGGGTTACGACCGGCCCGCACCGACGCTCGGCCAGGACAACGACTGGGTGCTGCGCGACCTGCTCGATCTCGACGACACGGAGATCGCCCGACTCCGCGCCGCCGGCGCCCTCGACTAACCCTCGACTCACCCTCGACTCGCCCCACCATGCGTCGTTTGGGACCGCTATTTGGTACCCAAACGACGCATGGTGGGGGGTTGGGATGTGATTGCATGCCGGGATCGGCTTGACGTTCCTCGCGCGGCTTGCCACCCTCGCCGCAGGCGTCGTCCTCGGGCTGATCACGCTGCTCACGCTCGACCGGCTCGCGGTGTGGCCGATCGACCTGCTCGCCAACTTCCGGGTGCAGCTCGCCGAACTTGCCCTCCTCCTCACGCTCGTGGCCGCCATCCTGCGCGCCCGCATCGCGTTCGTGGTCTGCACGCTCGCCCTCGTGGTGAACGGCGCGGTCGTGGCGCCGAGCTTCACCGGGGCCCAGCCCGCGGCGGCGAAGAACAGCCCGACGCTCACCATCGGCCATCTCAACGCGCAGAGCGGCACGATCGACGTGGCGGCCCTGCGGCGGTACCTGCGGGCGACCCGTCCCGGACTGTTCGTGGTGCTGAACCCGAACCCCGCCACCGTGAGGGCGCTCGACACCGACGCCGCGGGCTATGCGGTGATCCCGGTCACGGTCGACGGCGGCCAGTTCGCGTGGGTCGTCGCGCTCACGCGGGTGCCCATCTTCGGTGTGCGCCACCCGCGGCAACCGGGCATGCCGAAGGCCGCGATGGAAGCCGTGGTGGCGATGGGCGACACTCAGATCGCGGTGCTGTTCCTGCACACCGAGTCGCCGTACACACCCGGGCGCAACGCGCACCTGCACCGCTCGCTCGCGGCCGCGGCGCGCTGGTCGAACGGCGTGCGGCTGGCGCACGTGGTCGAAGGTGACCTCAACACCACGCCGTGGTCGGCAGCCTTCGACACGCTGTTGCACGACGGCCACCTGCACAACTCGCTGGTGGGGTTCGGGATCCAGGCGTCGTTCCCCGCTCGGTTCGGACTCATGCGGATCCCGATCGACCACGCGCTCTTGAGCAACGGCCTGACCGCGGTCGCCCGCGGCACCGGGCCCAGCTTCGGCTCACAACACCGGAGCCTGCACGTGACGCTCGCGCTCCGTGCGTCGTGAGGCGGCGCGCTTGGCTCGCAACCTCGCCGGGTTCAGCCGCCTGCGTACCACTGCATGATCGAGCTCATCATGGTGTCGTGCGACTGCGATTTCCATGCGTCGAGCATGCCCTGTGCGAGGTCGTCGCACGCGACGCGTGTCAGTGGTGCCTCCGCCCCCTCGATCGCGTCGACGATGCGGCGCGCCGCCTCCTCGGCCGGCGTGTAGTGCTCGATCGTCTGCCGGCGCATCTCCCACATCGACTCGGCGAGCGCGCGGTACTCGTCGTAGCGGATCGCCTCAGCCGGCTTCTCGGAGTTGCGCAGCATGTCGGTGACGATCGGGCCGGGCAGCACGTCGACCACACGGATGCCGAAGCGGGCCACCTCGGCCGCGAGCGACTCGCTCATCGCCGCCACCGCAGCCTTGCTCGAGCGGTACATGCCGAGAAACGGCACCGGTGCGAGGATCGACGACGACGTGACGTTCACGATCACGCCGCCTCCGTTCGCGCGCAGCAACGGGATTGCGCGCTGCGTGACGCGGACCAGGCCGAACACGTTCGCCTCGAAGAGGTAGCGCCAGTGCTCGTCGACGTCGCCGTGCTCGATCGGCAGGTTCTCGGTCTCGACGCCGGCGTTGTTCACGAGCACGCGGATGCCGGCCGGTATGTCGACCGTCGACGGGTCGGTCACGTCGAGCCGCGCAACGCGGAGGTGCCAGACTTCGCGCGCCGCCTCGGCCTCGAGCTCGGCGCCGTCGGCCGCCTTGCGCATCGTGGCGACCGTGTCCCAGCCCCGGCGGGCAAGCTCAGCGGCGACCGCGCGCCCGATGCCACGCGACGCACCCGTGACCAGTGCCGTGCCCGTGCGCTCCATGGCCGTGAAGGTAGAGGAAGTACGGTGCGCGCCGCCATGGACCTGCGATTCACGCCGCAGCAGGAGGCGTTCCGCGCCGATGCGCGCGCGTTCCTCGCCGACCGCCTGCGCGACGGCGGTCGCTTCGCCGTCGTGCGCGGGCGCGGCGGGCCCGGCGACGAGCACGAACTGTTCGAGGAGCGCTGGGAGTGGGAGCAGGAGCTCGGCCGGCACGGTTGGATCGGTCTCGGCTGGCCCGCATCGGTGGGCGCGCGGGGCGCGACGCTGCTCGAGCAGGTGATCTTCTACGAGGAGTACGCGCGGGCCGGCGGGCCGGGCCGCGTCGGCATCGTCAACGAGGGTCTGATCGGCCCGACGATCGTGCACTTCGGCGACGACGCGCAGCGGGCGAAGTTCCTGCCCGGGATCCTCGCCGGCACCGAGATCTGGTGCCAGGGCTACAGCGAGCCGAATGCCGGGAGCGACCTCGCGAACCTCTCGACGCGCGCGGTGCGCGACGGCGACCAGTGGGTGATCACCGGGCAGAAGGTGTGGACGTCGCTCGCGCACTGGGCGCACTGGTGTTTCGTGCTGTGCCGCACCGACCCCGACGTGCCGCGCCACCGCGGCATCTCGTACGTGCTGTGCCCGATGAGCCAGGCCGGCATCGACATCCGCCCAATCGTGCAGATCACGGGCAACTCGGAGTTCAACGAAGTGTTCTTCGACGGAGCCCGCGCCGCGGTCGCCGACACGGTCGGCGGTCCCGAGGGCGGCTGGAAGGTGGCCATGGGCACGCTCGCGTTCGAGCGTGGCGCGTCGACGCTCGGCCAGCAACTCGCATTCGAGAACGAGCTCGTCGCGATCACCGACACCGCGCGCGGCAACGGTGCGGCAGCCGACCCGGTGGTGCGCCAGCGGCTCGCCCGCGCGTGGATCACCCTGAAGGTCATGCGCTTCCATGCGATGCGATCGCTGTCGGCGCTCGAGTCCGGCGGTGTGGATCGTGCGAGCGCGATCCACAAGTTGTTCTGGGCCAACTTCCATCGCGCGCTCGGAGAACTCGCCGTCGACGTGCTCGGACCCGCAGCCACGATCGCGCCGCATGACGGCGCCTGCTACTCGCTCACCACGCCGCAACGCCTCTTCCTCTACTCGCGCGCCGACACGATCTACGGCGGGAGCAACGAGATCCAGCGCAACGTGATCGGCGAGCGCGCGCTCGGACTGCCCAAGGAGCCGACGTGACCGACATGCCCTCCCCGCCACCGGGCCACGGCCTGCTCGCGGGCAAGACTGTGCTCGTCACCGCGGCGGCCGGCACCGGCATCGGCTTCGCGACCGCGAAACGCTGCGCCGAGGAGGGTGCGCGCGTCGCGATCGCCGACATCCACGAGCGCCGGCTCGGCGAGGCACGCGACGCGCTCGCGGAGGTGCTCGGTGATGCGCCTCCCGCGCTGCTGGCGAACGTGACTCGCGAGGACGACGTGCAGCAGCTCTTCGCGGCCGCGATCGAGGCGTTCGGCGCGGTCGACATCGTCGTGAACAACGCCGGCCTCGGCGGCACCGCGAACCTCGTCGACATGACCGACGACCAGTGGCACGCGGTGCTCGACGTGACGCTCACGGGCACGATGCGAATGACTCGCGCGGCGCTCGCGCACATGCAACCTCGGGGCCGGGGCGTGGTCGTCAACAACGCGTCGGTCGTCGGCTGGCGCGCCCAGGCCGGCCAGTGCCACTACGCGGCCGCGAAGGCGGGTGTGATGGCGCTCACGCGCTGCGCCGCGCTGGAGGCGGCGCCGTTCGGCGTGCGCGTGAACGCGGTGGCGCCGTCGCTCGCGATGCATCCGTTCCTCGCGAAGGTCACCACCGAGGAGCTGCTCGACGAGCTCACCACCCGCGAGGCGTTCGGCCGGGCCGCAGAGCCGTGGGAGGTGGCCAACGTGATCGTGTTCCTCGCGAGCGACTACAGCTCGTACATGACGGGCGAAGTGGTGAGCGTCAGCTCGCAGCATCCCTGAGCGGGGCTGCTGCGGTCACGAACCGAGCTCGTACCACTGCACGAGGGGCTCGCAATGCGGGCTCAGCATGATCTCGACGTGGCAGGTCGAGCGGTCGCCGCAGCGCACGGTTGCCGTGCCCTCGGCCGCGGAGCGCGCGTCCACGTGTTCGAGCACGATGGGTCCCCGCTCGGAGACCAGGCGGCTCGCCTCGTCGCGGCGGCGCGCGCTGTCGCGGTCGCGGAACACGTTGTCGGTGAACAGCGCGTCGGCGGTGGCGTCGTCCCAGTCGCAGAGGAGCGCAACGAGCGTCTCGGACGCTCGCTGCAGCGCCGGCGACACCGGCACCGCCGGGCGGGCCGCGCGGCCGCGCGCCGCGAGCAGGTCCAGCGCGGCGAAGGTGGCGTCAGCCATGCGCGCGTAGGTGATGTTCGCGAGCGCGACGACCCCGACGCCCGTGCCCTGCACCCAGCGCATGTTCGACCCGTACCCGGGTAGCCCGCCGCTGTGGCTCACGATCGTGCCGAGCGCGTCGTGGTGCAGCACCTGCAGGCCCATCCCGTAACCGCCGGCGATGACACGCCGCACGCCGTCGGCGGCCACGCGCTGGTCGGGCGGGAACGACCGCGACACCTGCTGCATCTCGCGGCGTGAGGCCCGGCACAACGGCCCGCCGTCCGCACCGTCGCGGGGCGGGAACCCGTCGGCGAGGAACGCGACCCATCGGGAGAGGTCGCGCACCGTCGTGAAGATGCCTCCCATCGGCGCGATCGCACCGTCGCCGCAGGGCCCGAGCTCCACGTAGCCGTCGCCGTCACGCTCGTACCCGCACGCGAGCGCGGCCGCGGCAGGCAGTTCGGAGGCGTGCCACCCGGTCGACGTCATGCTGAGGGGCCCGAGGAAGCGCCGCCGCACGTGATCCTGCACCGTGCTGCCCGTCGCCCGGCGCACGACCCGGCCGAGCAGCCCGTAGCCGAGGTTCGAGTACTGCATCGCGGTGCCGGGTGACGTCGCGAACGTCACGCCGCCGGCCACGAGCGCGTCGAGCTCGCCGTCGGCGAGGTCCATGTGACGATCGGCCCACGGGTCGTCCGTGGCGATTCCGGCGCTCATCGTCAGCAGGTGGCGGATGGTGACCGCCGGTGCATCGTCGGTGGGTCCGGTGACTGCACCGAGCTCCGGGGCGTGGCGCGCGATCGGATC
Source organism: uncultured Actinomycetes bacterium (assembly GCA_963716525.1). GTDB lineage: Bacteria > Actinomycetota > Acidimicrobiia > IMCC26256 > PALSA-610 > JBBREP01. The sequence goes on along the minus strand of OY970315.1, from coordinate 3,037,906 downwards.
GTCGAGCCCGAGCGCACCCTCGTCGCGCAGCGCGAGCACGCACGCCGCGGTAAAGCTCTTCGTCATCGATGCGATCCGGAACACGGTGTGCTCGTCGGCATTGTGCCCACCGCGCTCGTCGAGCGCACCGTCGCGCACCACGCCCCACACGAGGGCGGGCGCGTGGTTCAACAGGCGATGCGTCTCGAACAGCGAAGCGAGCGCGGCGACGTCGGTAGTTTGCGGAATCGCCAGACCATAACGAAACCGCCGGGTCCACGCCCGGTTCAGGCGTTGGACGCGTCCATGTACGCCGGGAGCTCACCGCCGCCGTGGACGACGATGTTGGCGCCGCTCACGTAGCGGGCGAGCGGGGAAGCGAGGAACAGCGCGACGTCGGCGATCTCGTGCGGCTCGGCCATGTGTCCGACCGGCACGGTGCGGCCGACCGCCGCGACGCCCTCGGCGTCGCCGTAGAACAGGTGCGACTGCTCGGTGACGATGAGCCCCGCGGTGAGCGCGTTCACCCGTACCGACGGTGCGAACTCCACCGCAAGCGTCTGCGTGAGGTTGATGAGGCCGGCTTTGGCCGCGCCGTACGCGGCGCTGTTCGGCGACGGCCGGATCCCCGACACCGATGCGATGTTCACGATCGAGCCGCCGTCGGGCTGCTGCTGCATGCGGCGGAACGCGGCCTGGGCGCAGAGCAGGGGCGCAACCAGGTTCAGGCCGATGATCGCGTTGGTGAACCTGGCCGACGCGGTCGCGGTGTCGGCGGGTGGCGAGCCGCCGGCATTGTTCACGAGCACGTCGAGGCGGCCGTAGCGACGGTCGATCTCTGCGAAGAGCGCGGCGACGCTGTCGGGGTCGCGAAGGTCGGCGGGCAGGAAGTCGGGCGCGGCCAGGTCGCCGCCGGGGTCGGGCTCGCCAGGGTCGGGCTCGCCAGGGTCGGGCTCGCCTGGGTCGGGCTCGGGCGCATGCCGGCCGCACACCACGACGCCGGCGCCGGCGGCCGCGAAGCGCTGCGCGATGCCGCGGCCGAGGCCCTTGGTGCCGCCGGTGACGAGGACTCGCCGGCCGGTGAAGTCGAGCGCCGTGCTGAGGTCGGGTGCATCGGCAGCCGTCATCGGGCGCTCAATCTAGGGACCGGCCGGGATCCGGTCGGGACCTTCGGCCCTGGAGGGTGAGACGTATCGGGGCGCATCGTCTCACCGTCCGGGTAACCGGCTGAACGAGGAGCACTCGCACATGGCAGCTGCGGTCGACGGCTACGGCAACCTCCCCACCGAGTCGCCGCTCGGCGCACCGCTCGACTGGGCCTGGTTACGCGGTGCCCGCAGCGAATGGGGATTCCACCCGAAGCCGAGCCCCCGCGGGCTCACGATGCTCGACATCGCGGTTGGCGCCTACGGCGAGGTCCCCGAACACCCGGCTCATCGATCGATGGCACCGCGAGGTGCCGACATCGAGCCCGGCACTCCCGACATGGGCTACATCCTCAACGACAAGACCGACGTGTGGAGCGACAACACCCGGGAGCTCTACGAGGAGGCCGTCGCCCGCCAATGGAGCGCAACCCGCGACATCCCGTGGGGTGAGTTGCGCGAGCTCCCCGACGACGTCGAGCACGCGATGTGCCAGCTGTGCACGCTGCTCACCGAGGTCGAGATGATCGCGGCCGACCTGCCCGCGAAGTGGATGTGGCGGATGAACCACGACTTCATCGAAGCCAAGATGTTCCTCTGCACCCAGATCATGGACGAGGCCCGCCACGCGGAGGTCTTCCGCAAGCGTGCCCTCGCCAACGGCGGCGGGCTGCTCCTGTCGCGCAACGGCGGCACGAGCCTGTTGCGCACCATCATCGAGGCCAAGACGTACACCCAGGCGTCGGCGTTGCTCCATCTGCTCGGTGAAGGCTTCGTGCTCGACATCTTCCGCATGGGCGAGCTGATCGCACCGAGCGATGTCGAAAAGCGCATCTTCCGCCTCTGCATGCAGGACGAGGCGCGCCACGTCGCCTACGGCACCATGCACCTGCGGTACGCGGTCGAGCACGATCCCGACGTCGCGGAGGAGATCCACGAGGCACTCGACCACGGCGAGGACGTGCTGACGGAGTTCGGGACCGCGCCCGACATCTCGACCGCCCTCGCCGTGCTACTCGCCGGCGGCGTGGAGCACATCGAGGACAAGGGCTTCCCGATGAGCATGGAGATGACGCGCAAGCAGTTCACCTCGTACCTCGCCCGCTGCGAACGGGCCGGGATCAGCCGGCTCGAGCGTACGAAGGTGCCGCTCGACATGCTGGGCATCGACACGGCGATGATCGCGGGCGCGGGTGTGCCCGTGGCCGCGAGGTGAGCATGATGCGCATCGACAGCATCGACTTCTTCGAGGCCCTCGCCGAGGCGATGAACGCCGACCCGGCGCGCTTCACGGCAATCGGTGAGGCCTACATGGACTGCGTGCTCGTCATCCACGAGCGCACCGGTGACGCTCCGCGCGACTTCGCCGTGCGCCTCGTGTTCGACGGCGTCAGATGCGAGCACGTGGTCGCCGCCGAGCCCGACGAGCCGGCCGACTTCCATCTGGTCGGGCCGGTCGCGGCATGGCAGACGATGTTCGACGACGTCGTCCGGCACGGCCGCGCCGAGGGTTTGCAGACGATCAACAGTCTGGCCCTGCTCGGTGGCGAGATCGCCTGCGTGGGAAGCGACCCGATGGGTCTCGACAAGTTCTCGCGCTTCAACCAAACCCTGCAGGAGTTCCTCGACGGAGCGGCCCGCCTCGGCGCGCCGGTCTGAGCGACGCAATCAGGAGGTACACGATGGCCACACCGATCTGCCCGCACTGCGGCCAGCCGGTCACGCGCTGTGCTCGACGCGCCGTACGGATGGTGGGAGTGGGACGTCCACCGCTACGGCTACGTCCAACGGAACGCCGCGCCCGCCGGCCACGTCGACGTCGCGCCGTGGGTGCACTACGACTGCATGGGCGAGCTGCGCAACCTCCATCCGCAGGACTACCCACCGGCGAAGACCACGCCGGCGGTCTCACACGCATGATGAGTCCGGGCGCAGCGAGCCAAGGCCCACGCGAGACCGGCTGACATGTCGTTCAAGGTCGTCGACGATCTGTGCATCGGCTGCGGTGCGTGCGACTTCTCGTGCCCCACGGGCGCGCTCGCGAAGACCGACTCGTTCCTCGGCCTGTTCGCGATCGACCCGTACACGTGCAACGACTGCGGGCAGTGCGTGCCGAAGTGCCCCGAGATCGCGATCGTCGCCGATCCCTCGTGGGCGGTGTGCCGCGGGCACGGGTGTCCGCTGTCGAGCCGGCGGCTCGCCGATGTCGAGTGCGACTTCTGGCAGGCGACGTGCCCTCGATGCGGCACCACGCTGTGGCGCCACGACGGCGCGACCGACGACTCCTGCCCGCGCTGCGACTGGCACATGAGGGTGGCCTGCCCGCGCGCCCGCCACCTGCGGGAACGGCCGTCCGAGGCGCCCCGGAGTGGGGGTCCGTAGACTGCCGGACCCGACCCGATTGCGAGGTGGTCCGTGTCGATCTACGACGTTCCGATCCATGCGCTCGACGGCAGCGCGAGCGGCCTCGGTGCCGCGAAGGGCAAGACCACGCTGATCGTCAACGTGGCGTCGAAGTGCGGCCTCACGCCGCAGTACGAAGGGCTGGAGCGGCTCCACGAGCGCTTCGCCGCGCAGGGCTTCACGGTCCTGGGCGTGCCCTGCAACCAGTTCGGCGCCCAAGAGCCCGGCACGCCCGACGAGATCGCCACGTTCTGCTCCACCACCTACGGCGTCACGTTCCCGATGACCGAGAAGGTGGAGGTGAACGGCGACAACCGGCACGCGCTCTACCGCGAGCTGGTCGACACTGCCGACGCCGAGGGCCACACCGGTGACATCCGCTGGAACTTCGAGAAGTTCCTCGTCGGCGACGACGGCGCGGTGGTCGCACGCTTCTCGCCGCTCGTCGAGCCCGAGTCCGACGAGGTGGTCGGCGCCATCGAGAAGGCACTGGCGGGCTGACGAGCGCGGTGGGTAGCACGCCCGACAAGCGAGTCACGCTCGACGAGATCGCCGGCGAGATCGGCGACGGCATGACGGTCGGCATCGGCGGGTGGGGCTCGCGCCGCAAGCCGATGGCGATCGTGCGCGCCCTGCTCCGCTCGCCGGCGAAGGATCTCACGCTCGTCACCTACGGCGGCCCCGATGTGGGGCTGCTGTGCCGGGCCGGCAAGGTGAAGCGGGTCGTGTACGCGTTCGTGTCGCTCGACTCGATCCCGCTCGAGCCGCACTTCCGCAAGGCTCGCCAGTCGGGGCAGGTCGCCACGACCGAGCTCGACGAGGGCATGTTCCTGCTCGGCCTGCAGGCCGCGGCATGGCGAGTGCCGTTCCTGCCGACCCGCTGCGGGCTCGGCTCCGACATCATGGCTGCCAACCCCGAGCTCGTCACCGTCCGCTCGCCGTATCGCGACGGCAGCCCCTGGGGACGCCAGCGAGCGTCCGAACGCCCCTCGGGGCGCGAGCCGCAGGCGAGCGGGGGCCCCACGCACGGCAACGGCGGCGAGCGCAGCGGCCCGGGAGCGACGCAGGAGCGAGACGGGCGCGAAGGAGCCGGGCGAGCGCAGCGAGCGTCCGAACGCCCCTCGGGGCGCGAGCCGCAGGCGAGCGGGGGCCCCACGCACGGCAACGGCGGCGAGCGCAGCGGCCCGGGAGCGACGCAGGAGCGAGACGGGCGCGAAGGAGCCGGGCGAGCGCAGCGAGCGTCCGAACGCCCCTCGGGGCGCGAGCCGCAGGCGAGCTGGGGTGGAGGCGAGCAGCTCGTCGCCATGCCGGCGCTCGAGCTCGACGTGGCGCTGGTCCACATGCACCGCGGCGACCAGGGCGGCAACGGCCAGTTCCTGAACGTCGATCCGTATTTCGACGACCTGATGTGCCTGGCCGCGAACCAGGCGTTCATGTCCGTCGAGCGCATCGTGCCCACCGAGGAGCTGGCGAGCAACGGCTCGGTCCACACGTTGCGGGTGAACCGACTCATGGTGAGCGGTGTGGTGGAGACGCCGAACGGCGCGCACTTCACCGAGTGCCCACCCGACTACGCGCGCGACGAGGCCTTCCAGCGCGAGTACGCGGCCACTGCGAAGAGCGACGAGGCTTGGGACGCGTTCCGGGCCCGGTACCTCGACGTGACCGAGGTCGAGTACCAGGCGGCGGTCGCTGATGGCTGAGACCTTCACCCGAGCCGAGGTCTGCTGCATCGCGGTCGCCGAGGCGTTCCGCGGCGACGGCGAGATCCTCTGCAACCCGATCGGCACGATCCCGATGATCGGCGGCCGGGTGGCGAAGGCGACGTTCGAGCCGCTGCTGCTCATGACCGACGGCGAGGCGCTGCTCGTCGAGAACGCCATGCCCGTCGGCGTCGCGAACCCCGACAAGGTCGTGGCGGGGTGGAATCCCTACCGCACGATGTTCGACTGGGTGTGGAGCGGGCGCCGCCACGTGATGATGGGCGCTACGCAGATCGACCGTTTCGGCAACCAGAACATCGCGATGCTCGGATCGCTCGACCGCCCGAAGGTGCAGCTGCTCGGGTTCCGCGGTGCGCCGGGCAACACGATCAACGACAAGACGAGCTACTGGGTTCCGAACCACTCACCCAAGGTGTTCGTGGAGCGGGTCGACGTGGTGTCAGGCGTCGGCTACGACCGCGCCGCGCAGCTCGGCGCGGAGGCGGCGCGCTTCCACCACCTGCCGCGCGTGGTGAGCAATCTCGGTGTGTTCGACTTCGCGGGGCCGGATCATCGCATGCGCCTCGTGTCGGTGCATCCCGGCGTCACGGTCGACGACGTGTCCGCCGCCACCGGGTTCGAGCTCGCCGTGGACGGCGACGCGCCGGAGACGCGCGCGCCCACACTCGAGGAGCTCGCGCTGATCCGCGACGTGATCGACCCCACGGGCCTGCGCGAGCAGGAGGTCCCGAACCCGTGACCGCCCGGTGAGCGCGCTCGACACCACGGCCTGCCGGCTCTTCGGGATCCGCTACCCCATCGTGCAGACCGGGATGGGTTACGTGGCCGGCGTGCGCCTCGCAGCGGCCACGAGCGCGGCGGGCGGGCTCGGCATCATCGCGAGCGCGACGCTGCGCTACGACGAGCTCGAGCGCGCGATCGCGAAGGTCGAGGAACGCACCGACGCGCCGTTCGGCGTGAACCTGCGGGCCGATGCGGACGACGCCGAGGCCCGTGCCGACCTGCTCGTGCGCCGCGGCGTGAAGGTCGCGTCGTTCGCGCTCGCCCCGAGCGAGACGCTGATCAAGAGGTTGAAGGATGCCGGCGTGTGCGTGGTGCCGTCGGTGGGCGCGCGCCGTCACGCCGAGAAGGTGGCGGCATGGGGCGTCGACGCGGTGGTGTGCCAGGGCGGTGAGGGAGGCGGGCACACCGGGTCGGTGCCCACGACGCTCCTGCTGCCGCAGATCGTCGGCGCGGTCGACATCCCGGTGATCGCGGCCGGCGGTTTCTTCTCGGGACCGGGCCTCGTTGCCGCGCTCGCCTACGGCGCCGCGGGCATCGCCATGGGTACGCGGTTCCTGCTCACCCAGGAGAGCACCGTGCCCGATGCCGTGAAGCAGTTCTACCTGGGAAAGAGCGTCACCGACACAGTCGTCAGCAAGAAGGTCGACGGTGTGCCGCACCGCGTGCTGCGCACCGAGATGGTCGAGAGCCTCGAAGCGGGCACCCCGCTCACCGCGCTCCCCCGCGCCGTGCGCAATGCCGCGGGCTTCAAGAAGATCTCCGGTATGTCGTGGGCCGCGATGTTGCGCGAAGGTCGCGCCATGCACGAACACGCCGGGATGCCGTGGTCCGCGGTGCTGATGGCCGCCAACACGCCGATGCTGCTGAAGGCGGCGATGGTCGACGGCGACCTGCGCGGCGGCGTGATGGCGAGCGGGCAGGTGGTCGGCGTGATCGACGACATCCCCACCGTCGCCCAGGTGATCGACCGCATCATGGCCGAGGCCCGTGAGACGCTCACACGCCTCGGTGCAGCATGAACCTCGAGTGCGGCGAGCCGCAGGCGAGCGGGGGTGCAGTGAGCGGGGGTGCAGCATGAGCCCCTCGGGGCGCGAGCCGCAGGCGAGCGGGGGTGCAGCATGAGCCCCTCGGGGCGCGAGCCGCAGGCGAGCGGGGGTGCAGTGTGACCAAGCGCGTTCCCGCGATCGAGGGCTGGTTCACGATGGACGAGGCCGCGCCCGAGCTGGTCGGCACGCGCGGCGTCGACAGCGGCAGCTACTTCTGGCCCCCGACGCTCGCAGTGTCGGCAAACCCGAACGCGCCGTTCGAGGCACGCGAACCGGTGCAGCTGTCGCGCACCGGCACGCTCTGGTCGTACACCACGAACCACTATGCGCCGCCCGAGCCGTCGGTGCAGGAGGCGCCGTACACGATCTGCGCGGTCGAGCTCGAGCGCGAGCAGATCGTGGTGCTCGGCCCGCTCGCGACCGGCGCCGACCCGGCCCAGCTGCGCATCGGGATGCCGATGGAGCTCGTGCTCGGGCCCCTCGTGGTCGAGGATGGCGTGGAGCAGGTGATCTACCAGTGGAGTCCCCGGGCATGAACGGCCACCGCGATCTCGCAGTCATCGGCGTCGGCATGCACCCGTGGGGCAAGTGGGGCCGCAACTTCGTGGAGTACGGCGTGGTCGCGGCGCGCGCGGCGCTCGAAGACGCCGGGCTCGAATGGCGCGACATCCAGTTCGTGGCGGGCGGCGAGACGATCCGCAACGGCTATCCCGGCTTTGTCGCGGGGGCCACGTTCGCGCAGGCGCTCGGGTGGCAAGGCGCGCAGGTGGCGTCGAGCTACGCGGCGTGCGCGAGCGGCGTGACCGCGATGGCTTCGGCGCGCGCCCAGATTCTCGCCGGGCTGTGCGACGTGGCCATGGTGATCGGCGCCGACACCACACCGAAGGGCTTTCTCGCACCGACCAAGGGCGAGCGCGGCGACGATCCCGACTGGCTGCGGTTCCGCCTGCTCGGTGCCACGAACCCCACGTACTTCGCGCTCTACGCCCGGCGTCGCATGGACCTGTACGGAGCGACCCGGGAGGACTTCGCTCGGGTCAAGGTGAAGAACAGCCGCCACGGTCTCGAGAACCCGTACGCGCGCTACCGCAAGGCGAACGAGGTCGCCGACGTGCTCAACTCGCCGCTCGTCTCCGACCCGCTGTCGTTGCTCGACGTGTGCGCCACGAGCGACGGTGCCGCCGCGGTGATCGTCACGTCGGCCGGATGGGCCCGCGACCACGGCTTCACCGACGCGGTGCGCGTGCGCGCGATCTCGACCGTCACGCCGAGCTACCCGAACACCACCATCGAGATGCCGAACTTCGCCACCGACTCGGCGGCCGGTATCGGCGGTATGCCCGCGCACCCGTTCAAGGACTCGATCGCGGCAGCCGCGTACGAACAGGCCGGCATCGGACCCGAAGACCTTTCGTGCGCCGAGGTGTACGACCTGTCGACCGCGCTGGAGCTCGACTGGTACGAGCACATCGGGCTGTGCGAGCGCGGCGGGGCGGAAGCGTTGCTGCGCTCGGGTGCGACCGCGCTCGGCGGCCGCATCCCCGTCAATCCGTCGGGCGGCCTCGCCTGCTTCGGTGAGGCGGTGCCCGCGCAGGCCATCGCCCAGGTGTGCGAGCTCACGTGGCAGCTGCGCGGCCAGGCGACCGGGCGCCAGGTGGAGGGCGCGCGCACCGCTCTGTCGATCAACCAAGGCTTGTTCGGCCACGGTTCGTGTGTGATCGTGTCGCGCTAGACGCATGCCCCCGATCGAATAGAAGCAACGCATGACCGAGCACGAGCACTCGCCCACCGAGTACGAGCCCGACGTCACCGGCGCCTTCGGCCCCGACGACGATCTCGCCGAGGTCATCCGGGTCAACTCGCTCATCGAGGCCGAGCTGATCGCGTCGCAACTGCGCGCCGAGGGCATCCCGGCCGCGGAGTACGGCGACGCCACCGCGGGAATGCTCGGCATCGTCGACCACATGGAGGGCGCGCGCGTGATGGTTCGCCGCGAGGATCTCGGGCGGGCGACGGTGATCGTGCAAGAGGTCGTCGACCGCGAGCAGATCCCACCGACGGCCGAAGGCGACGCCGAGCTCACGCGCCTCGCCGAGGAAGCCGACGGCTATTCCGATCCCGACACCGGCGCCCAGGTGTGAACCTCGCCGGCCGCGCCGGTAGTTGACGGAATGACGGACCGGCGGCAAGGGTTCCACGCCGCGTGACGGCCGTGACGACGAAGTGGTGCCCGCAGTGCGGGGCGGAGTACGTGGCGGGTATCGATGCGTGCGCCGACTGCGGTTGCGTGCTCGTCGACGAGCAGCCGCACGGGCACGAGCGGCCGCACGGGCACGAGCACGACCGGCCGTCGGTGCACGACCTCGACGGCCAGTTCGGCCCACACGACGACGTCGTCGAGCTGTGCCGGATCCCGTCCGACTTCCAGGCCGAGGTGATCGCGGCCCGGCTGCGCGACATGGGCATCCCCACAGCTGTGGTCGGCAGCGAGGTGAGGGCCGCGGTACCGCTCACGTCGATGCTGGGCAGCCGGATGTTCGTGCGCCGCGCCGACGCGCCAAGCGCCGCGCAGGTGATCAACGACCTCTACTCCGACACGCCGCTGACCGCACCGTTCGACGACCTCGAGCTGGCGCAGTTGGCCGAGGCGTCGGCCGAGCCCGAGGGCTGGGTCGACCCCGACACCGGCGCCGCCGTGTAACCGGCGGGCCTTACACGCTCGCAGCCTTCGCGAGCGCGGCGGCCTCGAGATCAGCCGATGCTGCGCGCACGAGCTCCACGAGATCGGGCCCGGCCTTCGTGGGCGAGCCGGTGTCGAACGGCGGCTGCGGGTCGTACTCGATCGACAGCTGGATTCCCTGCGCGTACAGCTCACCGGCGATGCGCGCGCTCAGCAACAACGCCATGTCGATGCCGGCCGACACTCCGGCGCCCATCATGATGCGGTGCTCGGCGTGCTCCACGATGCGCTGCTCGGTGTAGCGCGCGCCCGTCGATTCGAGCAGCTCAACCGCCGACCAGTGCGTGGTCGCGTCGAGGCCCGGCAGCAGCCCGGCTGCGCCGAGCAGCAGCGATCCGGTGCACACCGACGTCGTCCACTGCGTGTGCTCGTGCACCGCACGAATCCATTCCAGCACGCGCGTGTCGTGCATCAGCCGGCGCGTGCCGAAACCGCCGGGGATCAGCAACACGTCAGGCCGATCGACGTCGTCGATGCTCGCGTCCGCGGTGATTCCCAGCATCTCGGTCTCGGTCCGCACCTCGCCGCGCTCGGCCGCGCAGAACAGCACGTGCGCGCCGGGGAGTCTCGACAGCACGTCGTACGGCCCCACACAGTCGAGCGCGGTGAAACCGGGGTAGACAAAGACGGCGATCTGCATGGATGAATCCCTTCAACAAGCCCGGCGGAACCGGGCGCGATAGTCGCTGGGCGCCACCCCGACGCTGCGCTGGAACGCACGCCGGAGCGTCTCCACCGAGCCGAAGCCGGACGCGCCGGCGACGGCGTCGAGGCCGAGCGCGGTCTGCTCCAGCACACCGCGGGCGATGTCCACGCGGGCCCGTTCCACGTAGCCCGCGGGCGTCACGCCGAGCTCGCGGGTGAACACGCGCGACAGGTGCCGCTCGCTCATGTCGCAGCGGGCAGCGAGTGCCGCCACCGAGAGGTCGGCCTCCGTGTGCTCGGCGATGTACGCCTGCAGGTCGCGCAGCCAGTCGCGCGAGGCCGCTTGCGACGCGAGCTGCGCGGAGAACTGCGACTGGCCGCCAGGACGGCGCATGAACACCACGAGCTGGCGGGCGACAGTGAGCGCGACGTCGCGGCCAAGGTCGTCGTCGACGAGCGCGAGTGCGAGGTCGATGCCCGCAGTCACGCCGGCCGACGTCCAGCAGTTGCCGTCGTGCACGAAGATCGCGTCCGCGTCGACGTCGACGCTCGGGTACCGGCGCGCGAATCGTTCGCACTCGCTCCAGTGCGTGGTGGCGCGCCGACCGTCGAGCAGGCCGGCCTCCGCGAGCAGGTACGCACCGCTGCACACCGAGGCCACCCGCCGGGCGCGCCGCGCGAGCGCCCGCACCGCGGCGAGGTACGCAGTGTCGCCGAGGGCCTGCGCCGTGCCGAGACCGCCGGGCACCAGCAGCGTGTCGATGGGGCCCGCGACGGCATCGGGCGCGCAGGCGGCGCCGAGCACCAACCCGCTCGACGCGCTCGACGTGCGGGCTCGCGGCGGCGCATACGACTGATTGTGGACCGCCACCGCTGAGGTCTGCAATGACCAATGCCGGTCAGATCCGGACAAGGGGGCGTTGCCGGAGGACCGTCCGGTTCGTTATGGTCGGCCACGAAGCGAGGCGGCGCCGATGCGAGGAGCGCGACCGGCGCCGCTCCCCGTCACGACGCGCACGGACCGGACGGACCAGCACATGACGATCGTCGCACCGACGCGAAGAGGAGCGCGCCCGCGCGCCGCAGCCGTCGCCGGCATCGTGATCGCGGGCGTCGCCTGGCAGTACGCGCCGGCGCGCGGCGCCACCGCCGCGCCCCGAACCTGGTACGTGGACTGCGCGGCGGCGACTGCCGGCGGCGGCACCTCGGCGCGCCCGCTGAATGCCCTGGCGGCCGCGAGCGCGCAGCCGCTGCACCCGGGCGACCGGATGCTGCTGCGCCGGGGCAGCGTGTGCCACGGCACGCTCGCACCGAGCGGCAGCGGCACGCCGAGCCAGCCGATCGTCATCGGCGCGTACGGCACTTCGACGGCGGCACGCCCCAGGATCGACGGCGGCGGGAGCTCGGCCGCGGTGGTGCTCGCCGACGAGTCGAACGTGACGCTCGACGGTCTGGAGATCACGAACAGCGGGAGCTCCGCCGGCGCGCACCGCGGTGTGTATTTCACCTCGGAGCGCGAGCCGGTCACCGGCCTCACGCTGCAGAACCTGCTGATCCACGACGTCGACGGCACGAGCTCGACGAAGGGCAAGAACGGCGGCGCCATCGTCGGCTGGGCGCTCACAGCCAAAGCCCGCTTCGACAACGTGGTGATCCAGGACAACACGATCCACGACGTGTCGCGCCAGGGGATCACCGTCTACGGCACGACGGCCGGCAGCCGACCGCCGACGACACGGACGTGGCGCCGTGCTACCACCTCACTCGTCGTGCGCGGCAACACGGTCCAGCGCGTGCAGGGCGACGGCATCGTGGTGCTCGGCACCGCAGGAGCGCTGATCGAGCACAACGTCGTCACCCAGGGAAACCTCGCCGGGTACGACTACCGGTCGAAGCAGCGCGATTGCTCGGCCGGCATCTGGGCATGGAATGCCAACGCGACGCTGATCCAGTACAACGAGGTCAGCGACATGTACTACGGCCCGAGCACGGCGCCTGGCGCGCTCAACGGCTGCGACGGCGAGGCGTTCGACGTCGACTACAACCAGGACGGCACCGTGGTGCAGTACAACTACTCACACGACAACGACGGCGGCTTCGTGCTGCTCTGCACGGCCGACGGAGCGAAGGTGCAGCGCCCGCACCACGCCGACGTGCGCTACAACCTGAGCGTCGGCGACAACGCCACGTTCAGCATCGCAGCATGCTCGAGCCAGTACCACCCAGCCGTGAACACGCTCGACGGCGTGCGCATGTTCAACAACACCATCGTCGCCGCGACGCCTCGCGTCACCGTGCAACTCGACGAGTCGCAGGTACCGGCCTTCCTGCCCTTCTACGGCGGGTTCGTGTTCGAGAACAATCTCGTGGCCGCCACCGGCCCCGGAGCCGCCGCGCACCGGCTCGACTGTGGCGAGTCCTGCACGAACGACATGTTCTGGCGCATCCCCCCACCGGCCACCGCGACGAACCCGGTCACGAAGAGCCCGCAGTTCTTCAAGCCCGCGGCTCGGGGTTCCGGCTTCGGCGTCGCGGCCGGGTTCAAGCTCCGCGCCGGCTCCCGGGCGATCGGCGGCGGTGCGGTCGTGCCGCCCGGCGTGCCGCAGCCGGCCACGGAGAACTTCTTCGGCCTGCCCATCACGAACCCGCCGTCGATCGGGTTCTCCTGAGCGGGAGCACCCGCCCCGGTAGCCTGCAGCGCCCGCGCCCGGGCCGCACCTCATGGACCTGTCGTTCTCGCCCGCCGAAGAATCGTTCCGCGCCGATGTGCGCGCGTGGCTCGCGGCGAACGTCCCCGATCCGCCACTGCCGTCGGGCGACACGAGCGAGGGCTTCGCCCGGCACCTCGACTGGGAGCGCACGCTGTTCGACGCGCGTTACGCCGTGGTCGGCTGGCCCGAGCGGTACGGAGGCCGCGACGCCAGCCTCTGGGAATGGCTCATCTTCGAAGAGGAGTACTGGCTCGCCGGCGCGCCGCAACGGGTCACGCAGAACGGCATCTTCCTGCTCGCCCCCACCATCTTCGAGTTCGGCACACCCGAGCAGCAGGACCGCATCCTCGCGAAGATGGCGAGCGGCGAGGAGACGTGGTGCCAGGGCTGGAGCGAGCCGAACGCGGGCAGCGACCTGGCGTCGCTCACGAGCCGCGCGGTGCGCGACGAGGCCGCCGGCGGCTGGCGCCTCTCCGGCCAGAAGACGTGGACCACGCGCGGCGCGTTCTGCACGCACCTGTTCGGTTTGTTCCGCACCGATCCCGAGGCCGAACGCCACCGCGGGCTCACCTACCTGCTCGTGGACCTCGAGCAACCGGGGGTGACCGTACGGCCGGTCGAGCGGCTCGACGGCGACGAGGGCTTCGCCGAGGTGTTCTTCGACGACGCCTTCGTGCCCGACGCCATGGTGCTCGGCGAGGTGGGCGCGGGCTGGAGCGTGGCGATGGCGACTACCGGCTCCGAGCGCGGGCTCACGTTGCGCTCACCCGGACGCTTTCTCGCCACGGCGCGCAAGCTGATCGACCTGGCCCAGGATCACGAGGCGAGCGTGGCGCCGGATCTGCGCGATCGCGTCGCGCAGGCGTGGCTCGATGCCGAGGCGTACCGGTGGCAGACGTTCTGGACCGTCACGCAACTCGCCGAGGGCCGTCTTGCCGGGCCCGAAGCGAGCATGGTGAAAGTGTTCTGGTCGGAACTTGACGTGCGCCTGCACGCGCTCGCGCTCGAGTTGCTCGGACCGCACGCCGAGCTGGTCGACGGCCCGCGATCCCAGTGGATGAAGGGCTACGAGTTCTCCCTCGCCGGACCCATCTACGCGGGCACGAACGAGATCCAGCGCAACGTGATCGCCGAGCGCGTGCTCGGCCTGCCGCGGAAGTAAAGGCACGCATCGTGCGCTTCGCCTTCACCGACGACCAGCTCGCCTTCCGCAACGCGGTGCGCGACGCGCTCGCGGCGCACTGCGATCGCGCTGCGCTGCGAGCCGCGAGCGAGTCGGCACCGGGCCGGTTGCCCAGGGCGTGGCAGGCGCTGGTCGACATCGGCGTGCTCGACGCGCTCGGAGACGGAAGCGGCGGCGGGCTGGGCTTGACCGAAGTCGACGTGATCGCGGTGCTCGAGGAAACCGGTCGCTGCCGCGCTCCCCGAGCCGATCGTCGAGACCATGCTCGTGGGCGTGCCGTTCGGCATCGTGGCCGCGCCGGCCAGCGTGAGCGTGATCGCGCCCGAAGCACCCTTGGGCGCGTGGGCCGACAGCGCCGACGCCGTCGTGGCGCTCGCTGTCGACGGGCTCCGGGTGCACCCGCGGGCCGCGATCACGTTGCAGCCCGCGCGAGTCGGTCGATCCGGCGCGGCGGCTCTTTCTCGCCGACGCGCCGGCGCGCCCGGTCGACCGGCCGCTTGCCGACGTGGTGCTCGCATTCCGCCGCATGGTGCTCGGTACTGCCGCGCAGCTGTGCGGGCTGGCCGACACGATGATCGGGATGACCGTCGACTACGCCGGCGAGCGCCGGCAGTTCGGTGTGCCGATCGGCTCGTTCCAAGCCGTGAAGCACCATCTCGCCGACGCCCGTACCGCCCTCGAGTTCGCGCGCCCGCTCGTGTACCGCGCCGCCGCCTCGATGGCAATGCACGACCCCGACGCGGGGTTGCACGCGGGCATGGCGAAGGCTGCGGCGAGCGATGCCGCGTCGGTCGCGGCGCGAGCGGCGCTGCAGTGCCACGGCGCGATCGGCTACACCACCGAGCACGATCTGCACTTCTTCATGAAGCGCACATGGGCGCTCGCGGCCACCTGGGGCGGCGCACGTTGGCATCGCGCGCGCATCGCCGACACACTGATGCCCGCGAAAGGATCGTGATGCAAGAGGCATACATCGTCGACGCAGTGCGGACTCCGGTGGGGCGGCGCAACGGCGGCCTCGGTGGCGTGCACCCGGCCGACCTCGGCACGCACGCGATCCGCTCGCTCGTGGAGCGCAGCGGCATCGATCCGGCTGCGGTCGAAGACGTCGTGTTCGGCTGCGTCGACACGATCGGCCCGCAGGCCGGCGACATCGCGCGCACGTGCTGGCTCGCCGCGGGCATGCCCGACGAGGTGCCCGGCACCACCGTCGACCGCCAGTGCGGCAGCAGCCAGCAGGCCGTGCACTTCGCGGCCCAGGCAGTGCTCAGCGGCACGATGGACGTCGTCGTCGCGGGCGGTGTGCAGAACATGACGATGATCCCGATCAGCTCGGCCATGACCGTCGCCCAGCCGATGGGCTTCGAGACGCCGTTCCACACTTCCGAGGGCTGGCTCGCGCGCTACGGCGACCAGGAAGTGAGCCAGTTCCGCGCCGCGGAGATGATCGCGGCACACTGGGATGTCTCGCGCGACGAGATGGAGGCGTTCGCGGTCGAGTCGCACCTGCGTGCGCTGCCGCGCTCGGTCCGAGGGTCGTTTCGAGCGCGAGATCGCGCCCATCGCGGGCGTCACGCACGACGAAGGACCGCGCGAGCCCGACCTCGACAAGATCCGCTCGCTCCCCCCCTCGTGCCCGGTGGCCGGCTGACGGCCGCGGTGAGCAGCCAGATCTCCGACGCGGCCGCCGCGGTCCTGGTGGTGAACGAGCGGGCGCTGAAGACGCACGGCCTCGAGCCGCGGGCGCGCATCCACCACATCTCGGTGCGGGGTGCCGATCCCGTGTGGATGCTCACCGCGCCCATCCCGGCCACGGCCTACGCGCTCGGCAAGGCCGGCATGTCGCTCGACGACATCGACCTCGTGGAGATCAACGAGGCGTTCGCGTCGGTCGTGCTCGCGTGGCAGCGCGAGACCAAGGCCGACCTCGACAAGGTGAACGTGAACGGCGGCGCGATCAGCCTCGGCCACCCGCTCGGCGCCACCGGCGCCCGGCTGATGACCACGCTGCTGCACGAGCTCGAGCGCACCGGTGGCCGCTACGGCCTGCAGACGATGTGCGAGGGCGGCGGCCAGGCCAACGTCACGATCATCGAACGCCTGTAGCGCCCGCCGGAGGTGCTCAGTCGTCCTTGAGGGCGACCGCGTTCGGCGTGACGTTCATCTTCGGCGTGTACTCGGCCTGCTCGACCTCGCGCGCCTCGCCCGCGAGCCGCTCCCGCATCCCCGCGCGGCATTCGGGGCAGGGACCGTAGAAGCGCTGGGCGACGGTGGTGCCGCACGCGGGGCACACCGCATCCTGCAGCGAGAGCACGTCGAGATCGACGGAGTCGAGGATCGGCATGGCCTCGAGCATCGCGCGCGCCGCTCGACCGGTCGCGGATCGGTCGCGAGCTGGACGTCCTTCGGCGGTGTGCATCCGGGCGCCAGCCTCGTTATGGTGCGACCCGTGGCGGAGCGGCTGCGGTGGATCGCGCTGGGAACCGTGCTCGGGGTGCTCTGGGGCATCGTCGCGGCGTGGTGGTATGGCGCCGCGATCGCGCACGGCGTGCTGATCGGTGCCGCGCTCTGGGGCCCGGCGGTGTTCGTGGCGATCCCCGGACCGCACGCGCCCGTCGTCGAGAACGTGGAG
This sequence comes from uncultured Actinomycetes bacterium, assembly GCA_963716525.1. Classification (GTDB taxonomy): domain Bacteria; phylum Actinomycetota; class Acidimicrobiia; order IMCC26256; family PALSA-610; genus JBBREP01. Next base: position 3,020,915 of record OY970315.1, on the reverse strand, counting down.
TCCTGACTACCCGCGCTCTTCGCGGCGCTCGTCGAGCAGTGAGCGGAACTTGTCGAGGATCGGCAGCACGTCGTCGCGCGTTCCGCCCCGCACCCGCGCCACCACCTCGGTGATCCCGATCTGCTCGTAGTAGTCGAGCTTGCCGTGGTCGGGCAGCGTGCCGAACGGCACGATCTGCAACGACGCGAGGTCGCGGCCGCGGGCGTCGCACGCGCGGCGCAGGTCGTCGAGCGCGGCGCGCACGCCCGCCCCGCCGATCGGGATCCAGCCGTCGCCGTACTCGGCGACGGCGGCGAACAGCTTCGGGCCCGGCGCGCCGCCGAGCAGCACAGGAGGCCCACCCGGGCGCACCGGCTTCGGCCACGACCACGACGGCGCCAGCTCGACGAACTCACCGTGGAACTCGGCCTGGTCGTCGCGCCACAGCGCGCGCATCGCGAGCACGTGCTCACGGCACACGTCCCGGCGGCGCTTGAACTCGACACCGTGGTGCTCGATCTCGTCTTCGTTCCAACCGAAGCCGATCCCGAGCACGAAGCGGCCGCCCGACTCGGCGTCGAGTGTGGCGATCGCTTTGGCAGTCACGATCGGTTCGCGCTCCGCGGCGAGCAGGATGCCGGTGCCGAGCGTGATGCGCTCGGTGCGCGCCGCCGCCGCCGCGAGTGCCACGAGCGGGTCGACGGTGCGGCGGTACTCCTCGGGGAGCTCGGCGTCGCCGGTGGGCGGCGGCGTGCGCCGCGACACCGGAATGTGCGTGTGCTCGGGCAGGTAGAGCGAGTCGATGCCCCGCGCCTCCGCCTCGACCGCGAGCTCCCGCACGGGCATCGTGCGGTCGGTCGCGAACATCGTGATGCCGTAGCGCACGTGAGCCCCTTCGTGTCGGCACGGGACGGAGCGTGAGGGTACCGTCCCCGCGTCGCACCGCGCATTGGCAGGAGGGCCGGGCATTGGGAATCTGCGAGGGCCGCGTGGTGATCGTGACCGGCGCGGGTCGCGGTCTCGGCCGCGAGCACGCGCTCGAGTTTGCCCGCCAGGGCGCGTGCGTCGTGGTGAACGACCTGGGTGTCGACCGCACCGGACACGGTCGGGAGTCGACGGTCGCCGACGAGGTGGTGGAGGAGCTGCGCGGTATCGGCGCGCCGGCCCTCGCCAACGGCGACGACATCGCCGACTTCGCGGGCGCGGCGCGGCTCGTGCGGTGTGCGATCGACACGTTCGGCGCACTCGACACGCTCGTGTGCAACGCCGGTTTCGTGCGCGACCGGATGTTCGCGAACGTGAGCGAGGACGAGTGGGACGCGATCATCCGCGTGCACCTGAAGGGCCACTTCGCGCCGGCCCGCCACGCCGCGGCCTACTGGCGCGACGAGTCGAAGGCCGGCCGCGCCCGGACCGCCCGGATCGTGAACACGTCGTCCGGCGCGGGGTTGTTGGGCAGCGTGGGCCAGGCCGCGTACTCGGCGGCCAAGGGCGGCATCGCCGCGCTCACGCTCGTGCAGGCCGCCGAGCTCGCGCGCTACGGCGTCACCGTGAACGCGATCGCGCCGTCGGCGCGTACGCGAATGACCGAAGCGGTGTTCGGCGAGCGCATGGCGGCACCCGACGCCGGTTTCGACCCGAACCACCCCGAGAACGTCTCGCCGCTCGTGGCGTGGCTCGGCTCGGCCGACTCGGCCGGGGTGAGCGGGCGGGTCTTCGAGGTGGAAGGCGGGCTCGTCTCGGTGGCCGGCGGCTGGCAGCATGGCCCGGCGATCGACCGCGGTGCCCGCTGGGATCCGTCGGAGGTGGGTGACGCCGTCCGCGCCCTGCTCCAGCAGGCGCCGGCGCCGGCTCCCGTGTACGGCGCATCCTGAGCGCCCACCGCCGGCATCCGACGTTGCGGCGCCCCATGAGTGGCGTGACGCCGAGCGTTCAGCCCGCGCAGCTCGCTCAGTCCGCTCAGATCGCTCAGATCGCGCCGAGGTCGACCGGCACGCCGGACGGCGCACCGAGCACGGCCGCAATCGCCGCGGGCAGCGGCGCGCCGGCGCGCCGGCCCGGCGAGACGCCGCCCAGCGTGAAGTCGTTCCGCTTCGTGTCGAGGAACATCGTGCCGGCCGCACTGCCGTCGCACGCGATGCCGTGCACCTCGTTGTGCGTGGCCGCCGCGAACGGCGGCAGCTGCGCGTAGATCGCCTGCCCGCCGCCGCGCGCCCAGCTCACGACGTTCTTCGGAGCGGCCGGCGTGGAGCGGCAGTAGGCGTCGTGATCCGCCGTCACGCCCATCTGCGCAGCACTGAGCTTGTGCGTCTTGTCGTCCACGTCGAGCAGCACCTTGGTGACCGCGTGACCGTCCATCATGATGTTGTTGGAGATCTTGATGTCGGACGGGTTCTGTGTGCGCGGCCCGTTCCACACCTCGATCGGCGTGTCGTTGCGGAACGCGTCGTTGTTCCAGACCTGCACGTGCTGCGACTCGATGATGCGGATGCCACCGCCCGAGTTCGCCCGCGAGATGTTGCCCGCGATCGTCGCGTTCGAAGAGATCTCGTACTCGGCGCCCTGGGCACGGTTCGCGAAGAAGTCGTTGTGCACGATCGTGGTCTTGTTCGAGCCGAGGTCGAACCAGACACCCGTGCCGATGTTGTGGTCGATGAGGTTCGAGTCGACGTCGAACCCCGTCGACCTCGAGGCCTTCACGCCACCGGCCTCCTGCTGCTGGTTGAACCGCGCGTTGTTGTTCGCGGTAATGCGGTTGGCGTAGAGGGTGGTGTTCGTCGCCTTGTACGCGTGGACACCGAGCTGACCGTTGGCGGAGATCGTGCAGTGCGTGATCACTGCGTTCGTGCCCTGCTCGGTGATACCGGCCATCGCGTTCTGCGTGAAGATGTCGTTCTCGAACGTCACGTTCTTCGACACGTCACGCACCGCGCCGTGCGGGTTGTACGGCGTCGCGAACTCGTCGAACTGGATGCCCCGCACGATGCTGCCGTCGGCGTGCACGAGGCTGAGACCGACCTGCACCGTGGCGGCCTCGATGGTGTGACCCTTGGGATCGATGCCGATCGTGAGCTTCTTGTGCGTGTAGTCGACGGCGAACGTGCCCGCTCGCACGCGCGTGGGATTGGCGAGCTGGCGGAGCTGCTTGCCGTCGACGAACACCATGTCGGGCGCGTTCGCGAGCGGCGCGGCCGCCTTGATCAGCTGCGCCGGCCCCTGCCGGGCGAACTGGTGGTTCCACCCCGATAGCACCCACGTCTTGCCGGCGGCGACGAATCCCGTCACGATCTGCGTGCCGCGCACGACGACGGCCTCGTGCGGGTACGGCTGCAGCGTGAGGCGCTTCGACGAGATCGTCGCGCCTTCCCGGTAGATGCCGGCCCGCAGCACGATCGTCGAGCCCGACGGCGCCGCGGCGACGGCATGGTGCAGCGTGCGCCACGGCTTCGCCTGCGAGCCCTTGGCGGCGTCGTTGCCGGTCGGGGCGACGAAGTGGGCGTTCGCGGGCACTGCGTACGCGGTGGTGCCGAGGGGCGCGGCACCGGCACCCGGCGCCGGCACGTCGACGGTGCGCGACAGCCCGCGGGCGTTCGCCGGGCTTGGCGCGGCGGTCGCGGCGCCCGGCGCCGTCGTGACGGCTCGCGTCGCCGCCGTGGCCGCGGTCGCGACGAGCACGCCGGCCGCCGCGACAGCGGCGGCAACCCACGCCCGTCTGCTGGTCATGCCCGCTCGCCCTGCCGTCCGTCCTGGAGGTTCCCCGCGGAACCTAGCGGCCACCCCGCGTGGCCGTCCAGCATCCGTCCGTCGCACCCGGCCGGGCGCCGTGTGGCAGGCGCACCGCGACCACCGATACGGTGACGCCGACGTCAGGTTTGCTCGAGGAAGGACTCGCGTCGATGGGAATGCTCGACGGCAAGGTGGCGATCGTCACCGGGGCCGGCAACGGTGTGGGCCGCGGTGAGGCAATCATGCTCGCCGAACATGGCGCCAAGGTGGTGGTGAACGACCTCGGCGGGTCGGTCAACGGGGACGGCAGCGACAAGCGTCCCGCCGACGACGTCGTCTCGGTGATCAAGAGCCGCGGCGGCGACGCGGTCGCCAACTACGACAGCGTGGCCGACTTCGAAGGCGCCAAGCGCATCGTCGACACGGCGATCTCGGAGTTCGGCAAGCTCGACGTGCTCGTGAACAACGCCGGCGTGCTGCGGGACCGGATGATGTTCTCGATGAGCCCCGAGGACTTCGACGCCGTCGTGAAGGTGCACATGTACGGCGCGTTCAACACGATGCGCCACGCGTCGGAGTACTGGCGCGAGGAGTCGAAGGCCGGGCGCCAACCGCGCGCGTCGATCGTGAACACCGTGTCGAGCGCGGGCCTGCAGGGACAGGCGAGCCAGATCAACTACGGCGCGGCGAAGGCCGGCATCGCGGCGATGACGATCATCGCCAGCCTCGAGCTCGGTCGCTACGGCGTGCGGGCGAACTGCATCGGCCCCGGCGGCTTCACGCGCATGGTCGCCCAGGCGATGAAGGACATCCAGGTGAAGCCGCCCGAGGAGTACGAGACGTTCGACCCGATGAACCCGGGCAACTCCGCGCCCGCGGTGGTGTACCTCGCGTCCGACGAGTCGCTGCACGTCACCGGTCAGGTGCTGCGTCTCGTGGGCAACAACCTCGCCCGCTATGAGCCCTGGACCATGGGCGAGCAGTTCCTCGCCACCGAGAAGGACGGCAGCCCCAAGCAGTGGGATCCGGCCGACATCGGCCGCATCCTCAACCGCTACGCGTTCAACTGCCAGAACCCCGGCATCGACGCGCAGCGCCGAAGCTGACCCCGAAGCACCCGAGCCCGAACGCGGGAGCAGCTTGACAAACGGGAGTGGCCCGCACGAGCCACTCCCGCCTGTGTGTACTCCGCCGCGCGACATTGCGCTGCGCGATGTCGCGATCAGGGCCAGCCCAGCCGATCGCAGACCTCTACCTGTCGGCGGTTCCGGCCCGGAGATGAGGCTTCGGTTACCTGAAGAAGCCGCGGCGCACGACGGTGGTGACCGTGGCGATCATGGTCGGGTCCTCGACGTCGAGACGGCCCGACGCCGAGTAGTAGGCGACCCGTTCGAGCAATGCCATCAGCGCGCCGACGCGAGCCGGCGTCGCGAGCGCGCCGGCCGCGGTGAGCCGTTCGCCCAGCGCGCCTGCAATCTCGGTGAACACGCGCACACCCAGACGGTCGATGTCACTGTCGCCCATCTGGTCCTCCATCCACGCCCGGATCACCGGTCCGTAGCGCGCGTAGGTGGCCATGAAGGCGGCGACGAACGAGCCCAGCGGGTCGGCGCCGTCGCCCGGGCGCGCACCGTCGGGCTGCAGTGCGCCCGCCGCGCGGCGCAGGTCCGCCGCGCACTCGGTGGCGAGGTCCCGCAGCAGCTCTTCCTTGTTCGCGAAGTAGAGGTAGAAGGTGCCGTGCGAAGTCGCGGCGGCGCGCACGATGTCGTCGACGCGCGCCGAGTGGTAGCCGCGTTCGGCGAACACCGCGAGCCCTGCCGCGAGCAGGCGCTGCCTGGTCTCGCTTCCCTGGCCACGACGATCGCGCGCCGGCGCGTCGGAGTCGCGGGCGTTGGCGGTCCGGCCGCCGGCGCTCGAGCGATGATCCCGCTTGTACGCTTCGCCCATGCTCCCCGAGACGGTTCGTGAGGCAGCCAGGAGGTTCGCGGAGCGTACTGCCTACGTGATCGAACCACCGGGGGGAACCTGGCGCGACGGGTTCGAGCTCACCTACGCCGACGTCGACCGGCTCTCCGACGAGTACGCGGCCGGACTCGCGCGGCGCGGTGTGCGCACCGGCGATCGTGTGGCGCTCGTGATGCCACCCGGTGCGGAGTACTTGATCGGCTACCTCGGCGCGGCCAAGATCGGCGCCGTCACCGCCGGCGTGAACGACCGTCTCTCCCCCGCCGAGCGCGAGGCGGTACTCGAGCGCGCCGATCCCGCGCTCGTGCTCGCGGCGCCCGGCCTCGGCACCGACCGCTTCGAGTGCATCGAAACGGCACCGGCCGCGGCGGCCGCCGACGTGCTGCGCGACGTGCGCGTCGCCGGTGCCGCCGCCCCGCGACTAGAGCTCGACGAGACCGGCGACGTCGCCATCATCTTCACGTCGGGCACGACCGGCGCGCCGAAGGGCGCGCGCTGGACGGCAACCGCCAATTGCGGTGCATCACGCACACCGACATTGGCGACGCCTGGGACCTCGGCGGCCGCACGAGCAGCGGCACGTCGTTCGCGCATCTCGGCTTCATGACGAAGCTGCCGGGCGCGCTCCGCCGTGGTGGTGTCACGTTCGTGCAGAAGCGGTGGCGCGCCGCCGACGCGCTCGCGCTCACGGCCGAGCAGCACATGACCACGCTGGCCGGCGTGCCGACGCAACTCGCGCTGATGCTGCGCGACCCGTCGTTCGACGACCACGATCTGTCGAGCGTCGCATTCGTGATCGTCGGGGGCGGGCCGGTCACGCCCGGGCTCGCCGACGAGGCGCGGCGGCGCATCGGCGCCAAGCTCGCCACGCGCTACTCGTGCACGGAGGCCGGCATCGGGCTCGGCACCGCGTTCGACGACCCCGAGGAGGACGCGGTGGTATCGGTGGGCCGGCCGCACCCTGCGGTGACGCTCGCGTTGCGCGATCCCGACGACCCCGAGCGCCCCGGTGACGTCGCGCGCGGCGAGGTGGGCGAGGTCTGCCTCCGCTCGCCCGCGTGCATGTACGGCTACTGGGACGACGCCGCGGCCACTGCCGCGGCCTTCACCGCCGACGGGTTCGTGCGCACCGGCGACCTCGGATACGTCGACGAGCAGGGACGCGTGCGGCTGGTCGGACGCAACAAGGAGATGTACGTGCGCGGTGGGTACAACGTGTATCCGGTGGAGGTGGAGGCGGCGCTGTCGCGGCATCCGGGTGTGGCCGCGGCCGCGGTCGTGCCCGAACCCGACCCGGTCATGGGCGAACGCGGCGTCGCGGTGATCGTTCCCGCCGACCCGTCGCGACCGCCGGCGCTGGCCGACGTGCGCGAGTTCCTCGCCGGCAAGGTGGCGGCGTACAAGTTGCCCGAGAATCTGCAGGTGGTCGACGCGCTGCCCCTCACTGCGATGGACAAGCTCGATCGGACAGCACTGCGCGCGATGCTGCAGACTGCGACCGCCCCGTAGAGCGGACGCCATGGACCTCGATTTCACCTCGGATCAGGAAGATCTTCGCGACGCGATGCGCGCGGTGTTGACGCGCGAGTCGCCGGTCGCGCTCGCGCGCGCCGTCACCGAGGGCCGCGCCGACGCCGGCTCGCTGTGGCAGACGGTGTGCGAGCTCGGCTGGCCTGCGCTCACGGTTCCCGAGGAGCACGGCGGCCTCGGTACCACGGCGATCGAGGCGGGGTTGCTCGCCGAGGAGCTCGGCCGCGTGATCGCACCGGGCGCACTGCTGAGCACCGTCACGCAGTTCGTGCCCGTCGTGCGTGCGTGCGGCGACGAGACGCAACAGGCGCGCTGGCTCGGCGCCGTGGCCCGGGGCGAATGCCGCGCCACGGCTGCGCTCGAGCCGGCGGTGGCCAGCGGTGGCGGCAGCGACGCCACCGCACGGCGCACCGATACCGGAGTGCGGCTCGACGGCACGTGCCGCTGGGTGGCCGAGGCCGACAACGCCGACGAGATCGCGTGCATCGTGCAGCTCGACGGGCGACCGGCGGTGGTCGTGGTGCCGGGCGACGCGGTGAAGGTCACACCGGTCGACAGTATCGACGGGTCACGGCGACACGGGCACGTGGTGCTCGACGGTCTGGAGCTCGCGACCGAGCGACTGCTCTCGCGCACGACGCCTGATGCGCTGCGCGACGCGCTCGAGGAGGCCACCGTGGCGCTCGCGCTCGAGACCGTCGGCGTGTGCAGCGCGCTCTTCGAGCAGACCCTCGACTATGCAAAGCAACGCGAGCAGTTCGGTGTGCCGATCGGCTCGTTCCAGGCCATCAAGCACAAGCTGGCCGACCTGTTCTTGGTGGTCGAGCGGGCGCGCAGCATCGGCTACTACGCCGCACTGTGCGTCGCCGAGCACGACGAGCGCCGGCACGTTGCGGTCAGCGCGGCGAAGGCGGCGGCGGGTGACGCGCAGGAGCTGTGCAGCAAGGACGGCATCCAGATCCACGGCGGCATCGGTTACACGTGGGAGCACGACGTGCACCTCTACGTGAAGCGCGCCAAGGTGAACGACCTGTGCCTCGGCACCGCGGGCGCGCACCGCGCCCGCATCGCCGAGCTGCTGGGCGTGTGAGCCGGAGCCGGGTCAGCCGGCCTTGGTGACGACGATCTCGAAGAACAGCCAGAAGAAGATGGCCATACCCGAGGCGTAGTAGATCGCCATCTGGTGCGTGTCGTACATCTGCGTGTTGGGCTTGCCGGCCTCGGTGCCGAACTGGCCGAGCGCATTGGCCTCGAAGCCGACCGCGATCGCGAGCACGATGACGTAGAAGATCACGCGGGTGATCGCGTTGGGCTGGTCGTAACCGCCGAAGAAGAACGTGTAGCCGATCATGGCCAGGATCACGCTGAACGAGAAGATCGTGTTCTGCCGGGACGCCATCGCGGCGCGCCGCGCCAGCTTCGGCGCCTCGGGGTTCGCCTCGCCGCCGGCCGCAACCTTGCGCGCGCTGTCGATGACGACCTGCTGGGCGGGCCAGATCACCATCCACACGTTGTAGGCCATGATGAAGGCGAAGAGGATCGCCGCGCTCAACATCATGCTCTGGGGCGTCTTACCGAAATTGTGGTACGGGTCGGCGTCGCCGAAGCCACCGATGCCGAGCTCGAAGATGCCCGTGACCAGCACCGCGAGCGCCGACCAGCGGAACCACCACAGCGTCCGCCACGTGAGCTTGTCCATCGCGTTGCTGCGCGCGCCAGGATCCATCTCCGCGTACGCGGGGGTCTGGATGAAGTTGAAGAACCACAGCAGACCCATCCACGTGATCGCGCTGATCACATGGAGGAAGCGGAACGCCCCCCAGAACCCGGCCCTGGTGAAGAGAAACATCGTGGCTCCTCGCACTCGCCCCTCGACGACGGCCGGAACGTAGCAGAGCGCGGTCACCTGCACGGGGGATCGTCGGACACGGCGCGTCGCGCGTTCCGGTCGCGCGATCAGAACGTGGTCGCTCGCCACCAGGCGAACAGACGCTGGACGTCACCATCGGCGCGCGCCGCGTGCATGACGAGCCCCGCGCCTTCGATCGACCACACGAGCTGCGCCTGGTGTCGAGACCGGAAGCACGCGACCCGACCGAGCGCGACATCGGGCCGCGCCGCCGCCGACCAGGTGCGCAGGCCGTCGGTGCCGCGCGCGCACTCCGGCAGCTCGCTCGGCCCAGCGGTGGCGGGCACGAGGCGCGCGAGCGCTCCCGCGGTGGCGGCCGGCGCCAACTGCTGCACCTCCACCGAGATGCCTGCGGCGGGCGCGCACGTGAGCACTGTGCGCGGTTGGCCGCTCGGTTCGCTGCCGTTGCCGGTGCCGGTGCCGGTGCCGTTGCCGGTGGCGGCCCGGCACGAGGCGCGCCACGACACGGGAACGAGGCGCAAAATGTCGCGGTTCGCAGCACCCGGGGTGGGTGCCGGCGCCGCCGCGGTGGGGCGCGGCGGGGTGGAGCCGGCGCTGAGGCCGGCGACGGATCCGCGGCCCCCGTGCATCGCGATGGCCGCGGCGCCCACGGCCAGCACCGCGGCGCCGGCGCCGACGGCGAGCTCGACCCGGTGGCGGCGCGTCAGCCGGCGGCGCGCCGCCACCCGGGACCATCGCGCGGGCCGGCGGAAGCGGCCCGTCGCCGCGGCCTCGTGCTCGGCGAGCCGGGCCCGCAGCCGGGCCACCAGCTCGGTTGGCTCGACCGCGGCGTCGCGCTCGCTGTGACCGCTCTCCTCCATCTGTCCCATTTTAATACATCTTGACATGATCTCACACTGTGTAGCATGCTGGTCACCATGGAGCAGCGCAACCAGTACCTCACCCCGCAGGGCACCCAGTACCTCACCCAGTACCGCACGCCCTACGCGCCAGCGCAGCAAGCGCCACGGCACCGGGCGCCGTTGGCCCGCACCACCGGGCTGCTGGTGGTGGTCGCTACATCCGGTGTGGCGGGCGCCGCCGCGCTCAGCCACGCCCATGCCATCGCCATGGCCGACACGGGGAGCACCGAGGGCCTGCTCCTCGCCTCGGCATGGTGGGCGTCGGCCGCGCTGCTCGCCTGGCTCGTGGCGTCGACGCTCGCCGCCGGTGCCGCCCGGGCGAGCGGGGCCTGGCGCGCCGCGAGCTGGTTCGACGCCGCCACCCTGCCTGTCGTGCGCCGGCTCCTCGACCGCGTGCTCGCCGTGTCGATCGCCACCAGTGCCCTCGTGCCCCTGGCCGCGAGCGCGGCGGGCGCCGCCCCGGTGCGCCCGACCCGGGTCGAGCATGTCGCCGCGGCGTCGCCGTCGGTCCGGCGCCATGCCCTACCCGCCGTCCGGCGCCATGCCCTACCCCGGGTCCGCCGCCATGCCCTACCCGCGGTGCGCCGCCATGCCGTGCCCGCGGTGCGCCGCCATGCCGTGCCCCGGCAGCCGCCGCCGGCGTCGGCACCCGCGGCGCCCCCGATCGTGCGCGGCGCCACCACCACGACCAGTGTCGCGGCCCCGACGACGGCACCCCCGACGACGGCACCCCCGACAACCGCGGCGGCGCCAACACCCACGACCGCTCCGGTTGCTCCGGCGCCGAGCCCGGCGGCCCGATCACCGCGCGGCAGCGCGGTCGACGGCGTGCACGTCGTCGTGCGCGACGACAACCTCTGGACGATCGCCGCGACCGAGCTCGCGCGCCACGGCGCGGCGCGCGACGAGGCGACGACCGCGCGCTACTGGCGGCGCGTCGTCGAGCGCAACCGCGCGCGTCTGCGTTCCGGTGACGCCAACATCATCTTCCCGGGTGAGGTGATCTGGCTCCCGCCGGTCGACCTCGCGGGCTGAGGCCGGCGCCGGCGGTCCCGGCGCCGGGCGGGGCGCGCATGGAGATGCCAGACTCGCCGGCATGCCGCCCGGTGGACCGTTGCTCGTCGACCAGCTGCGGTTCATGGCCGGTGCGCACGCCGATGCGGTCGCGTACGAGGACCTCGGCCGCGACGCCACCATCACGTTCGCGGCGTGGGACCGGGCCTCGAACCAGGTCGCCCGCTGGCTCGCAGGCGCAGGTGTCGCCAAGGGCGACCGGGTCGCGCTGTACCTCGACGGCGACCGCTGCCTGGAGTGGATCACCGCGTACGCAGGGATCCACAAGGCCGGCGCGGTGATGGTGCCGGTGAACACGCGGCTCTCCGCCGCGGAGGTCGTGACGATCCTGCGCCACGCGGAGCCGGCCGCGGCGATCAGCGGCCACTCGCTGCGAGCGGAGCTCGCCGCCGTGCGCGCCGAGGTGCCGATCGCACAGGCACTCGTGGTGGGCCACGGCGCGGTCGCAGGCAACGGCATCGAGCCGTGGAGCGCGCTCGCGGACCTCAGCGACGCGGCCATCCAGGTTCCCGTCGATCTCGACGACCCCGCCGACATCATGTACACCTCGGGCACCACCGGCCTGCCGAAGGGCGTGCTCGTACGCCATCGCAACGTGGCAATGATCCCGAACTGCGAACCGCACTGGTCGGGCGCCGGTTGGCTGCACGGCGCGCCGCTGTTCACGTTCGCCGGGATGAGCTTCATCTACAACCCGATGAAGATGGGCTTGTGCGGGCTCTACCTTCCGCGCTTCGACGTCGATCGCTGGTTCGAGGTCGTCGCGCGGCGGCGCCCGGCCATGGCGTTCCTCGTGCCTGCGATGGCAGAGTTGCTCACGGCGAGCCCGCGCTTCGACGCCGCCGACACGTCGTCGCTGTTCGCGGTGTCGATCGGCTCGGCGCCGCTCGCGCCGGCCACCCTCGCGAAGCTCCAGGCGAAGATGGCCGGGGCCTCGGTCACGAACTCGTACGGGCTCACCGAAGCGGGTCCCGCCTTCATCACGATGCCGAAGGAGGAAGCGGCCCTCCGGGTGGGCTCGGTCGGCAAGCCGATGCCGCCGCTCGAGGTGAAGGTCGTCGACCCCGACACGTGCGCGACGTTGCCGGCCGATCAGACCGGCGAGCTCCTCGTGCGCCTGCCCGGCAAGCGCCGCGAGTACTACAAGGACGACGCGGCCACCAGCGCCACGTGGACCGACGACGGCTGGCTGCGCACCGGCGACCTCGCGCACCTCGACGCGGACGGCTTCGTGTACATCAGCGGCCGCATCAAGGACATGATCATCCGCGGCGGCAACAACATCTATGCCACCGATGTGGAAGCCGCGCTGCTGGAGCACCCCGACGTGCAGGAGGCCGCCGTCGTCGGCGTGCCCCACCAGGTGCTCGGCGAAGATGTCGGCGCGTTCGTGGTGCGCAAACCCGGCTCGGCGCTCGACGAGGCGTCACTGCTCGCCTTCTGTGCCGAACGCCTCGCCGACTACAAGCGGCCGCGCGTGCTGCGCTTCGTCGACGCGCTGCCCCGCAACGCCACCGGCAAGGTCATGAAGCACAAGCTGCGCGAGCAGGTCGCCCGCACGTAGCGCGCAGCCGGCCGTCCACGAGGACGGCGCCTCGACATGACACCCCCTCGAGATGACGCCCCGAGGGGCGATTCGCTACTGTGCCGCGCATGGCACTGTTCGACCTGAAAGGCACGCAACTCGGCCAGCAGCGCGTGCAGATCGAGCGAGGTCCGGTGCGCGTGTTCGCGCAGGCGCTCCTCGACGAATCGCCCGTCTACCAGGCCGAGGCCGCCCCCGTGCCGCCCACCTTCCCGTTCGTCATGCCGTATTGGGGGTCGCTCGGCCAGGGCGGCGCTGCGGGCCTTCCGATCGAACGACTGCGCGGCAAGGGTCGGGCGATCCTGCACGGCGAGCAGGAGTTCGTCTACCACCAGGGGCGCTGGCCGCACGCCGGCGACATCCTCCTGGGCGACGGCATGATCGCCGACGTGTACGAGAAGCCGAAGAGCGACGGGGGCAAGCTCGAGTTCTACGTCACCGAGACCACGTGGCGCCCCGAAGGCAGCACCGAGCCCGTGGTCACGACCCGCTTCACGCTCGCGATCAACTGCAAGCCCGGCGCGGCCGACCCGGCCGGAGCGACGGCGTGACGTACTCCCCCGCGGAGCTGGCCGATCGGGCCGAGATCCAGGACGTGCTCGTCCGTTACGCATGGGCCATCGACACCAAGGACTGGGACCTCTTCGACACGCTGTTCACGCCCGATGCGCTCCTCGACTACACCGCGAACCCGGGCGGCGTGAAGGGCTCGGTCGGCGAGGTGAAGCAGTGGCTCATGCAGTCGCTCCTCGCCTTTCCCTCGTCGCAGCACCTGCTGAGCAACACCGACATCGAGCTCGACGGCGACCGCGCCGCGGCCCGCACGCAGATGACGAACCCGATGGGTGCCCGCACGCGCACGAGCGCGCTGCACTGGTTCTTCATCGGCGGCAGTTACCACGACGAGCTCGTGCGCACCACCGGCGGATGGAAGATCTGCAAGCGGGTCGAGCGCACCACCTGGATGCAGGGGAAGCTCCCGCCCGAGCTCGTCTTCGAGTGACACCACCCGCGCCACCCCGGCCCGCGCTCGCGTTCGAGCCACCGCTCGACACCGCGGCCGACGTGTACCGCCGCCGGCTACTCGTCTACGAGCCGGAGGGCGCGACCGATCTGTCGGTCGCGGATCTCGAGGACGACTTCCATCACTTCGTCGTGTCGGTCCGTCACGACGGCCGCGTGGTGATCGATGTCGTGGCCGAGTCGTACCGCTGGCCGTGGGCGACGTGTCCCGCGGCCGGCGAGTCGCTGCGCGCGCTCGCGGGGATGCCGCTGTCGGCGCGCTTCACCGCGACCGGCGCGTGGGCCGACCCGCACTGGAACTGCACGCACCAGTTCGACGCGGCGAGCCTCGCCATCACGCACGCGTGGGGACGGGCGCACGGCACTCGGGAGGCGGTGCGGCAGTACGACGCGGAGATCGGCGCCCACATGAGGCTCGGCGCCGACGGTGCGGGGCGCAACCGGCTCTGGGTCGACGGCGTGCTCGCGCTCGAATGGACGGTGGCGGTCGGGCGCGGGCTCGTCGACCCGCAGCCACCGTTCGACGCCGCGCCGTGGCGGGGCGGGTTCATGCGCTGGGCCGACGCGACCTTGGCGCCGGAAGCGGCCGAGCGCGCGATCGTGCTGCGACGGGTCTGCGACATCGGCCACGGCCGCGGCATGGCGCTCGACGACGTGCCCGTCGCGAGCGACCTGCTCGAGCTCCAGCGTGGGGTCTGCTACTCGATGCAACCCGACATCGCGCCCGCCGGCACCCGCCACGTGGGCAGCATCCGCGACTTCGCGGCCGACCCCGACCGCCTCTGCGTCGGCGACGCCTGAATCCGTGCATTCTCGGTGCAATCGACGGCGATTATCGCGGTCAATTGCACCGAGAAACGTTCATGGGCTCGTGGTGAACGAGCCGTCGGGCTGGCGGATCCAGCCCGCGGCGGCGAGGTTGCCGCCGTCGACATGGATCGTGGTGCCGGTGACGAAGCGGCTCATGTCGCTCGCGAGGTAGACGGCGGCGGCGGCGACGTCGTCGGGGTGGGCGGCGATGGGTAGCGGCGTGTGCACACTCCATTCCGCCCCCTGCTCGCCACCGATACCGGGCGTGGGGATCACGTCCATGGCGATGCAGTTCACGCGGATGTGCCGGGCGCCGAGCTCGAGCGCGAGCGACTGACTCAACGACGCCACCGCGGCCTTCATCGCCGCGTAGACCGCGTAACCGGGCGCGGCCCGGTGCGCCTCGATCGACGTCATGTTCACGATGCTCTGCCCCCGCGGGCGTGCGGGCGACGCACGCGGGGGTGAAGTTCGTGACCGACGTGAAGTTCTCACGGATCAGTGCGTCCTGCCCCTTCGCCCCGACGTCGACGAAATCCGCGTGGAACCCGCCCCCAGCGTTGTTGACGAGCACGTCGATCGCGCCGAGTTGCTGCGCGGTACCGTCGACGTGCGCCTGCACTGCGTCGGTGTCACGCACGTCGAGCGTGCCCGTGAGCGCGCGGCGGCCGAGCCCCTCGATCTCCGCGGCCGTGTCCGCGAGGCCGTCGGCGTCGCGGTCGCTGATCGCCACATGCGCACCGAAGCGGGCCAGGGCGATCGCGCATGCCCGGCCGATCCCCTGGGCGGCGCCGGTGACGACGGCGACCCGATCGGTGAGCAGCACCGACTCTGGCGTGAGTGGCGGGAGGCTCGGATCACTCATGGCGGCCGGACAGTACCTGCGAATAGCGTCAGCGCATGACCTACGACTTCACGGGCAAGCGTGTGCTCGTCACCGGTGCGTCGGCCGGCATCGGCGAGGCGCTGGCACTGGCCTTCGCCGAGCGCGGCGCGACGGTGGGGATCTGCGCGCGCCGCGCCGACCGGCTCGCCGCAGTGGTCGAAAAGCTGCAGGCCCACTCCCCCCACTCCCGGTCGTGGGCGGTCGACCTCGCCGACTTCGATGCGGTCGACACGCTCGCCGCCGGCGTGCTCGGCGAGTTTGGTGGTCTCGACGTGCTCGTCAACAACGCCGGCATCCCGAAGCGGCGCAGCGTGCTCGCGCTCGACGCGGCCACGATCGAGGCCGTGAACCGCATCAACTACCTGTCGCCGGTGCGGCTGACGCTCGCGCTGCTGCCCGCGCTCGTGGAGTCGCGCGGTGAGGTGATCAACATCTCGTCGGTGGCCGCGCGCCTGTCACCGCCGGCCGAGGCCGCGTACGCAGCGACGAAGGCGGCGATCACCGCGTTCTCGGAGTCGATGCTCGTCGACCTCGCGGTAGCCGACACCGGCGTGCGGGTCCATGTGGTGAACCCGGGCGTGTTCGACACCGAACTGTTCACGCAACCCGGCAACGACGACTTCACCGCGCCGGTGGAGATGCTGCCGGTGAGCGACATCGTCGAACCCGTGCTGTCGCTGCTCGGCACCGACACGTTCGAGCGCTACGTGCCCGAATGGTTCGGCGATGTCGTCGCGCACAAGTTCCCCGACACCACCGCCTACCTCCAGGGCAACATCGCCTGGTCGAAGAGCCAGCAGGGTTGAGGCCGGCGGGAACAACCCGATGGACGAGGCGGCCGCGCTCGCCGCGCTCCGCATGGTCGGGCTCGACGCGACGCGCGCCACGGCGATTCAGGGCGGCTGGGCGTTCTACACGTTCACCGTCGACGGCGTCGGCGACGGCGACGGCGGATGGATCGTGCGCTTCGCACGCGACGATGAGATCGCGCGGGCCGCGCGCCGGGAGCTCGCGCTGCTGCCGGCGCTCGCGGCGCACGTGTCGTTCGCCGTGCCGCTGCCGGCGCTGCGCGGAACGTGCGGCGGCCTGCCGTTCTTCGGGTACCGGCGGATCGCCGGGCGGGGCCTGCGGGCCGGCGACGCGAGCCCGGCCGTGCTCGCCACGATCGGTCGCATGCTGCGCGAGCTCCACGACTTCCCAGCCGGCCGGGCGGCCGAGCTCCTCGATGCCGCACCGGCGGCCGACGCCTGGCGCGGCCATCTCGAACGACTCCGTCCGGTGATCCACTCGAGCGCGCGGCCGGCGTTGGACGGCGCGCTCGCAGCACGCGTCGGCGCCGGGTTCGACCGCCTGCTGGCCGCGGTCGACGGCGTCGAACCCCGTCTCGTGCACAACGACCTCGGGCTCGAGCACGTGCTCGTCGACGACGGCGCGGCAGCGACCGGCCAGGTGCAGGGGATCATCGACTTCGAGAGCGCGTGGCTCGGCGACCCCGTGATCGATCTCGTCGGCATCGACCTTGCGCTCGGTCGCGGCGCGGTGGCCGCGGTGGCGGCCGCGGCAGGAATCGACCTCGACCCGGGCGCGCGCGAGCGGCTCTGGCACTACCGCTGGCTGGCGAGTGTGCACGCGCTGATCCACGGCGTGCGCAGCGGTGACCGCGCGCTCGTCGAGCACTCGCGCGGACAGCTCGTGCGGCGGCTCGACGAGCCGGCGTGATCAGTCGAACAGGTCGGGCTGCTCGCGGGTGATCATGTCCCAGAGCGGCTGGAACGAGTAGTAGGCCGCGGCCGGCGAACCGGTCTGATCGTGGGTCGAGCGGGCGATGTCGGCCGGGATCGGGCGGGGCGTGCCGGCCGCCTCGGCGAGGAGCTGCGCCTGGCACGTGCGCTCCATGGTGATGAACGACCAGACCGCCTCGTCGACCGAGTAGCCGGTGGTGAGCAGGCCGTGGTTGGCGAGGATCACGGCCTTGTTGTCGCCGAGGGCGGCGGCGATGCGCTTGCCTTCGGCCAGGTCGAGCACCACGCCGGTGAAGTCGTCGAACAGCGCGTGGTCCTCGAAGAACGCGCACGCGTCCTGGGTGAGCGGGTCGAGCAGCCGGTGCAGTGACGACCACGCCTTGCCGTGTACCGAGTGCGAGTGCGCGGCGGCCACGATGTCGGGCCGGGCCGCGTGCACCTGCGAGTGGATCGCGAAGGCGGCCCGGTTCACCATGGCGTCGCCCTCGACGACCGCTCCGGTGTGGTCGACGCAGATCAGATCGCTCACCCGGATGTGCTTGAAGTTCATGCCGAACGGGTTCACCCAGAAACGGTTGGGGAACTCCGGATCGCGCACCGTGATGTGCCCGGCGACCCCCTCGTCGAAGCCGAACTTGCCGAACAGGCGGAAGCCGGCGGCGAGGCGCTGCTTGCGGTGCCGCCGCTCGTCGGCGACCGAGTCGAACTTCGGCAGGTGCATGGAGAACTCGAGGGTCAGTGCCATGCGCCAATCGTATGCCGGCTCTCAGGCGCGCAATATCCGCGGTGCAGACGGTGTTGGATATGGGACGACGAGCCCTGCTTCCCCGGGCGTGCGCCCCTCACGGCTGGACGTGCAGGGTTCGTCGATACCAAGCGCCGACGGCCCGCCCCCGCCGGCGCTTGTCTGTCCAGGCAGCGGCGCGCCCCGGGCGCGACCTCAGGTGGGCAGGCCGATCGTCTTGGTCTCGAGGTACTCCTCGAAGCCGAGCACGCCGTGCTCGCGGCCGCTGCCCGATTCCCGGTAGCCGCCGAACGGCGAGTCGGGACCGAACCACTGGCCGCCGTTCACCGAGACGGTGCCGGTACGGATGCGGCGGGCGACGGCGAGCGCCCGGTCGAGCGACGCCGAGGTGACCGCGCCCGAGAGCCCGTAGCGGGAGTTGTTCGCGATGCGTACGGCATCGTCGTCGTCGTCGAACTGGATCACGGCGAGCACGGGACCGAAGATTTCCTCCTGCGCGATCGTCGAGCTCGGGTCGACGTCGACGAACAGGGTGGGCTGCACGTAGAAGCCGCGCTCGAACTGGGTGGCGGGACCGCCGCCCACGAACAGCGCGCGCCCTCCTGCTTGCCCTTCTCGATGAAGCCGAGCACCCGCTCGCGCTGGCGCGCGTTGATCAGCGGCCCCGCCATGTTCTCGAACTCGTTCGGGTCGCCGTAGGCGAACGATTCGAAACCGGCCCGCACGATCTCGACGCCCTCGTCGTAGCGCGAACGTGGCAGCAACAAGCGCGTCGTGATGGCGCAACCCTGGCCGCTGTGGATGCACGTCATCGACGCGCCGGGCAGGACCGAGGCGAAATCGGCGTCGTCGAGCACGATGTTCGCCGACTTGCCGCCGAGCTCGAGGAACACGCGCTTCAGGTTCGAGGCGGCGCGCTCGGTGATGCGCTTGCCGACGGCCGACGAGCCCGTGAACGAGATCATGTCGACGCCGGGCGACCCGGTGAGTACCTCGGCGACCTCCGCAGGATCCGACGCCGTGACCACGTTGAGCACCCCGGGCGGGATGTCGGTCTCCTCGGCGGCGAGCTTGCCGATCCACGTGGCCGAGTACGGCGTGTCGGGGGCCGGTTTCAACACGACCGTGCACCCGGCCGCGAGCGCCGGCGTGATCTTCGAGAGGTTCAGCATGAACGGGAAGTTCCACGGAGTGATCGCACCCACCACGCCGATCGGCTCCTTCACCACGAGCCGGTTGCTGCGCATCCCGAAGAACTCGTGCGCGCCGAGCTCCTGCTCCCACTGGTAGCGCTCGGCGAGCTCGATGTCCCACACCATGTCGTCGATGCAGGTGTCCTGCTGGATCGCGAACGTCAGCGCGATCGGCGTACCGACCTCGGCCACGATCTGCGCGCGCAGCTCCTCCTTCGACTTCAGCAGCGCGTCGTGCAGCTGCGTGAGACAACGCGTACGGAACGCGCGGTCGGTGGCCCACGTCGTGTCGTCGAACGCGCGCCGCGCCGCCGCGACGGCGCGCTCCATGTCGCCGGGTGAGGCGTCGGCGACCGGCCCGATGACCTCTTCAGTGGCGGGATTGACGTTGTCGTACGTGCGGCCGCCCTCGGCCGTGACGAGCTTCCCGTCGATCAGCATGAGCGCTTCGAAGTCCATGTGGTCACCCTACGACAGTGTCGAAAACGATGCGAGCGGTGGTCTCGACGACGTCGTCACGCGATACGCCGAGCGCGGCGAGATCCGAATGGAACGCGGCCATGCGCTCGATGAGCGCCATCAGTGCGGCGGCCGCGGCCATCGGTGACAGCTCGGCCGCGATACGACCTTCGGCTTGGTGCGCGCGCACCTGCGCCGCGAAGCCTTCGAGAAACGGCCGGTTCGAACGGGTTCTCGTTGCACGAAAGCGCGGGTCGCCCTCCTGCGCGGCGAGGTTGCGCGTACGCAGCACGGCACTGTGCGCGTCCCACACGTCGATGAACCGCTCCACGAGCGTGCGCGCGCGGTCGAGGCCTCTGTCGGCGTCCCACGGCTCGTCGAGCAGGTGCGCGAGCGGCTCGACGTCGCGCGCACCGATCTCGTCGGCCAGTTCGAGCACCGCCTCGTCGACGTCGCGAAAGTACTGGTAATAGGTCGACGAACTGGTGCCGACCGCACGCGCGATGTCGACGACGCGCAGCTCGAGCACCCCGCGGTCATGCAACAGCGCGGCCGTCGCGTCGAGCAGGCGACGGCGAGTCACCGCACCACGCGCGCCGATGGTGCGCCCGTCGATCGCACGGGTGTCGCTCGTGGCCGGCCCGGAGGCCCAGCCGGCGCCGCGGCGGCTCAGGACTCTGCCTCGAAATCGACGAACCCGGTGCCGTTGCCCGCCGGGCGGAACGTCGCGCGCGACGCGCATGCCGATCGCGGCGGCGTCGGGCGCGGTCGACGGCATCGCGCCGAGCACCCGGGCACCAGGCTCGTCGAGCTCGACGACGGCCACCACGAACGGCACCCGGTCGGGGAACGGCGGGATGCCGTTCTGGCGGATCACCGTGAACGAGTGGATCGTGCCCCGGCCGCTCGCGGTCACCCATTCGACGTCCCACGACGAGCAGTGCGAGCAGAGCATGCGGGCGTAGTGCTGGTAGAGACCGCACTCCTTGCAGTGCTGGATGCGCAGCTCCCCGCGGCCCGCACCCTCCCAGAACTCGCGGTCGTCGGCATCGGGCGCGGGCATCAGCCACTTCGGTGTCTCCGCCCAGCTTGCACGAGCGTCCGTCATCGGGGTTCCGTTCCGAGCACCACCGTGCCCTGGGTCGACAGCCAGCCGCCGCTGCCGTTGCACACCGCGATCTCCGCGCCCTGCACCTGGCTGTCGCCCGCCTCGCCCCGCAACTGGCGCGCCGCTTCGCACAGGAGGAACAGGCCGCGCATGCCGGGATGCGTGTTCGAGAGTCCGCCGCCGTCGGGGTTCGTCGGCAGCGCCCCGCCGAGCCGGAGGTTGCCGTCGGCCACGAACGGCCCACCTTCGCCCTTCGGCGCGAAGCCGAGGTCCTCGAGCGTCACGAGCACGGTGTAGGTGAACGAGTCGTAGGCGCAGAACACGTCGACGTCCCGCGGCGTGATGCCCGCGTCGGCGAACGCCTTCGGGCCGCTCACCGCGGCCGCCGTGCGGGTCATGTCGGGCATCGCCTGGATCGAATGGTGCGTGGTGCCGCCCGCCGCGCCGCGCACGTACACCTTCCGGCCCGGCAGTGCCGCGGCGCGCTCCGCGGTGGTCATGATGATGGCGCAGCCGCCGTCGGTGATCGCACAGCAGTCGAGCTTGTGCAACGGGTCGGCGACGAGCTTCGAGGAGAGCACGTCGTCGACGGTGATCGGCGTGCGGTACATCGCGTTGGCGTTGCGCGCTGCGTGCTCCCGGGTCTGCACCGCGATCGAAGCGAGCTGTTCCGAGGTCGTGCCGTACTCGTGCATGTGGCGCCGGGCCGCGATGGCATACGCGCCGACGAGCGTGAGGCCCGCGCCGAGCTCGTAGCGCATCGGGCCGGGGGCGCGCCGAAGCGGCCACCGCCGCCGGTGCCGAGCGTGCGGCCGAAGTGCGACAGCTGGTTGTTGCCGTAGACGATCGCCACGGTGTCGACGTCGCCGGCTTGGATCGCCCGGTAGGCATGCATGGCGTGGAACTCGAAGCTGCTACCACCCACGCTCGTCGACTCGAGCCAGTGCGGCTGCATGCCGAAGTACTCCGCCACCATCACGTCGTGCATGCCGCCGTAGCCGGCGCTCGCGAGGCCGTCGATGTCGTACTTGGTGAATCCGCAGTCGTCGAGCGCGCCGCGGAACGCCTGGGCGATCAGCTGGATCCCGGAGCGGCCCTCCGCGACGGGTCCGTCGCTGTGCCCGACTCCCACGATGCATACGTCGCGAGCCATCGCCGCTTACCTCTTGTTCGCTCCGGTCACGGGCGGTGGGCCTTCCCTCGCTGCTCGCCGGGATACCCGGCTCACCGACGCTCGGGCGGCGACGCTAACGAGGCGCGCGACGCCGGCGCCAAGTGAGCGATCACGTCACCGCGAACACCTTGCGGAGGTCGCTGAAGGCGGCGGTGAGGTCGCCGGGACCGCTGATGACCACCGCGTAGATCCATGTGCCGTGCACCACCACGAGCGCCTCGCCGTCCTGCGACTCGTGCGACACCTCGGCGTCGAGCGCGGGGAGCCCGTTCTGGTGCGTCGTGTCGGGGACTTCGATGCGGAAGTTGGCGGCGCGGCCGGCGATGTCGCCGGCGACGGTCAGCGGGTCGCTGCCCGCCACGTCGAGGGTGCCGGAGGCGACCGGCAGCCACACTGCGCCGACCTCGTAGGGACCGACACGCGACATCGCCACGTCGGCGCTGCCCTGGAGACCGGGGCCGAGAGTGACCTGCGTGCCGACGATCGTGGGCGACGCGGGCAGGCGCACGCGGAAGCCGGCGCCGCTCGGGGCGAGCACCACGCCCGCACCGTGCTCGGCCCAGCGTCGTAGCGCCTTGGGGACGGGCGGGTTCGTGAAGCGCTGCCAGGCGACCATCATGCTGGCCACGGCCACGACCACGGCCAGGGGCCCGATCACCGGGATGCGCCAGCGGCGCCGGGGCGGATCGTCGCCGGTGACCCAGGCGCTCTCACGCCGCACGACCCGGCGCGGCGCGGGCATCGGGTCCCAGTCCCCCGCCACCATGGCTCGGCGGGGCACGTCGAGGTCCGGCCGGGCACCGCCGATTCGCGTCGCGGCCGCCGTCGCCAGCGGCTCGAGCGGTCCGGCCCGCTCGAGCGGGGTGCCGCATCGCTCGCATGCGTCCCACGACGACGGCACGAGATAGTCGCACCCCGGGCACAGCTTCACCGTGTCAACATCGGCCCAACGGGCCGCCGGCCTTGAAACCCGGCCGCTTCGGATCAGCTCGCGACCAGGGCCCGCGAGTGCTGCTCGACGCTGCCGAAGTGGGTGTCGAGCAGCCAGGCCCGCTTCAGGTAGAGGTGCACGTCGACCTCCCACGTGTAGCCCATCCCGCCGTGCACCTGTGTGGCCGTCTTGCCGTTGACGATCGCCGCCTCGCCGGCCACGACCTTGGCGACCGACGCCGCCCGGGCGACGTCCTCCGAGCCGGGGTCGACGAGCGCCGCACCCGCGGCGTACACGGCGGCGCGCGCCACCTCGGTGCGCGCCGCCATGTCGGCGAGGAGGTGCTTGATCGCCTGGAACGAGCCGATGGGGCGGTCGAACTGCGCCCGTTCCTTGGCGTAGGCCACCGACAGCTCGGTGAGCCGCGACGCCATCCCCGCGGCGAAGGCGGCGGTGAGCACCGCACCGTGCAGGCGGGCTTGCGCCGCGGCCGCGGCGCCGCCCGACGCTGTGCCGGCAGGGATCGCCTCGATGCGCAGCAGCGGGGTGAGCGGGTCGAGCGGCCACGTGACCGGCGTGCCCCCGAGCACCGACCGGTCGACGAGACGTATCCCACCGTCGTCGACGACGAGCACGTGCGTGACGGTGTCGGGATGCTCGACGAGCAGTGGCGTGGCGGGCCCGGCGTGGTCGAGATGGCTCACGGGCAGGGCGGGGCCGTCGCGACCGCCCATGGTCGCGACGAGGAACGTCGCGACGAGCGGTCCCGGCACCACGTACTCGCCGAGCTGCTCGAACACGACCACCGCGTCGGCCCACGAGAAGCCGTCGGCGAGCAGCGAGTACACGCCGGCCTCGACGAGCTCGTCGTGCATCGCCGCGTCGTAACCGCGCCGGATGCGATCGCTGCGGAAACGGCCGTCGAGCAGCGCGCGGATGCCGTCGCGCAGCGCGAGCTGATCGTCGTCGAGGTCGAGGTTCACGCGCGCCCCCGGAGGCTCGTCGCCCACTGCGCGGTCATCGCGGCTCCCTCGGCAGTCCGAGCACGCGCTCGCTGATGATGTTGCGCTGGATCTGGCTCGCGCCGGCTGCGATCGTGAGCGCGAGCGTGCGCAGGCGTTCCTCCACGAGCTCGTTGCCCTCGATGGCGAGCGCGCCGCGGTCGAGGACCCGGATGCACAGCTCGCCGAATCGCTGGCGGGCCTCGCTGTAGGCGAGCTTGATCATCATCGAGCCCGGGCTCGGGCGGCCCCGCGCCTGCTGGCTCACGTTGCGCTTCGTGAGCGACCACAGCGCCTCGAACTCGGCCATGCAGCGACCGAGCTCCACGCGTTGCGCGTCGTCGTGCACGAGCGGCACGACAGCAGTCACGAGGCGCAACGAGTCGATCAGCTCCGACACGAACGCGGTGCCCCGCTCGTACTTCAACGTCACGTTCGTGACGCGCCATCCGTCGTTCTCGGCGCCGACGCGGTTCGCCACCGGCACGCGCACGTCGGTGAGGAAGACCTCGCAGAACTCCGAGCTGCCGAGCACGGTCTTGATGGGGCGGATCTCGATGCCGGGCAGGTCCATCGGGAGGATCAGCCAGGAGATGCCCTTGTGCTTCGGCGCGTCGGGGTCGGTACGCACGAGGAACTCGCCGACGTCGGCGATGTGTCCGAAGCTGCACCAGATCTTCTGGCCGTTGAGCACGTAGTGGTCGCCGTCGCGCTCGGCCCGGGTGCGCAGTGACGCGAGGTCGCTGCCGGCGCCCGGCTCGGAAAAGCCCTGGCACCACACCTCCTCACCGCGCAGCACCCGCGGCAGGTGCTCGGCCTTCTGCGCGTCGGTGCCCTCCTCGATGAGCGTCGGACCCGCGTGCAAGAGGCCCACGAAGTTGCATCCCACGTACGGTGCATGGGCGCGTGTGGTCTCTTCGTAGAAGATCAGCTGCTCGGTGGGTGACGCGCCCCGGCCGCCGTACTCCGCGGGCCAGTGCAGCCCGGCGTACCCGGCGTCGAAGAGGCGCCGCTGCCAGTCGGTGTCCCAGCGCCGGCGCGCCGCCCAGTCCTCACGTTGTGGCTGCGCCGGCACGTCGGCCAGCGCGCGTGCGAGCCAGGCCCGGAGCGCGGCCCGGAACCCCTCGTCCGCCTCCGAGTACGCCAGCTCCATCGGGCGGCAACGTACCGCGACGCCGGTCCGCTGGACGCCTCGGACACCGGCGCTATGCCGTGTAGACGTCGAGCCAGTGGCGCGCACCCGACGCGTCGATCCAGCCGCGCGTGTTGCGGTCAGGATGCGACTGCGGGCGACCCGACAACGACATCCACGCGTGGGGGTGCACGACCCGTCCGCCGGCCTTTACCGCCACCGCCGGTCCGGTGGGGTGGAACACGGTGTCGACGTTGCACTTGATCGAGGCCGGCAGGCCGAGCGGGTCGCGCGAGAGCGCACCACCGGGAAGCACGTAGCGACCGGCGCGGATGTCCTCGCGCACACCACTGTGCTTGTCGAGCACACCGACGAGCGCCGCGCCGACGACGTCGCCAGTGCCCGAACCCGTCGACTCGCTGTCATCGGAGTGCCCGCAGCCGAAGCGATCGGTGCCGTCGGTCGCACCGGGCTCCCCCGGGACGCCGACGCCGTTTCCGCGCGGGAAGATGTAGCCGAGCATGTCCTCGGCAAGCCCGTCGACGAAGCGGTAGCGGCCGTGCATGTGCGGCATGATCCACGGCGGCAGCGCGATACCGGCGTGCGGCATGTCGTTCGGGCCGAGGAACCCGCGCAGGTAGGTGAAGGGGAACACCTCGCCGGGAACGGACACGAACTCGCCGTCGCCGATGCCGAACGCCGCCACCTGCGTCTGTAGCTCGGTCCCGCTGGTGACGCCGTCGGCGAGCGGCCGGTGCTCGACCGTGCAGTTGTGGTCGTAACCGGGTCGCGCCGCGAACACGCCGACCTGCGCACCGAGCGAGAACAGCGCGTTCGTGAGCGTGACGCACGCGTTGCTGCGTGCACCCCAGAGCTCGGTGCTCGCCGACCACGTTCCCGAATGGTCGAGCGCGTCGCCCACCGCGCCGGCGAGCGTGCGTCCGAGCACCCGGGTCTCGCCCGCGTAACCCACGGGAACCGGCGTGCCGTGCGACGCGAACAGCGTCCGGCAGCCGGCAGGATGCGACTCGTCGAAGAATGCCTGCGGCACACGCGAGATCGGCGCGGGAAACACCTCGGGCGTCTCGACGCTGCCGACGGAGCCCGCCATCTCGACCGCGACACCGCCGTACCGGGCTTCGAGCGCATTGCGGAAGGCGTGCGGCCAGTCTGCGCTCACCCAGCGCCGCTGATCGGCATCGGGGTTGAAGCCGAGCGTCTCGGCGTGCTGGCTGACGTCGCCGAGCGTCGCGATCACGTGACCGTCGAGGCCGACGGCCTGCATCGCCGGCATCAGCTGGTCGTCGACGAACGGGTACGACGAGAAGCACTGCAGGAGGTTCGCCGGTTCGATCGCCTCCGCGAAGCGGATCCGCGCCGGTCGCCGGTGGTCCAGCGCCTTCTCGATCGCACGCGCGCCGCGGTTCACCATGAAGTTCGCGTAGTAGGTGTCGACGCCCGACGTCAGCTGGTCGATACCCGAGATACCGAGCGTGTCGGGTGCCGACTCGTCGTGCGTGGCGGAGATGAAGACGCCGTCGGTGCGGTAGCCGTCGGCGGCAACCTTGGCACGGATCCGTTGCTGGTAGACGTTGAACACGCCTTCGTTGTCGAGGACCTCGACCACGATCGTGCGCCGACCGTTCGACACCGCGATGGCACGAGCCGAGATCGGGTCGGCCACCTTGGTCGCGAACCGGGGATTGTCGCCGCCGCCGCCGAGCAGGATGCCGTCCCACCGGCCGTTGCCGTTGCAGTCGAAGTACGGGTCACCGGCTTCGTAGGTGCCCGCGTGCGTGACATCGGCGTACGGCTCCTCGAGCGCGAAGTGGTGGGGGCCGTCGTACACCGGGTTGTTGCTGCAGGCGGCAGGGTCGTGCGCGAGCGTGCCCGCACGCGGTGGCGTGATGTCGGCGACCCCGGCACCAACCGAGAAGCGCCCGCCGCCCGGCGCCGCGGCGCTCGCGTCGCCAGTGACACCAGCGGCACCGGCGCCGCTCGCTCGGGCCACCGGAACGAGGCTCGCGGCCACGAGCCCGTACGCCATGAGCCACCTGAGCCGTCGCATGTCGTCTCCCCCGCCACGGCGCGCGCCGCCGCGCGCGCGTCACGATGCTTAGCACGCCGCGGTCACCCGCCGCTCAAGAGTCACCGATCCACCGGTAGCCGATGCCGGGTTCGGTAAGGATCGAGCCGCGGCGCGCTGGCGGCGTCGCCGAGCTTCTTGCGGAGTTGCCCCACGTACACGCGCAGGTACTCGTGCTCGGTGCCGTAGCCGGTGCCCCACACGCGGCGCAGCAGCTCGGAGTGGGTGAGGAGCTTGCCCGGGTTCGTCACGAGCTGCTCGAGCAACAGCCATTCGGTTCGTGTCAGCCGCACGACGTGGTCGTCGACGGTGACCGACCGCAACGCGAGGTCGATCTCCACGCCGCCGCTGCGCACCTTCGTCACCGTGGGCGGGCCCGTGGGTGCGCGGCGCAGTACCGCGCGCACTCGCGCGACGAGCTCCTCGGTGTCGAACGGCTTCGTCACGTAGTCGTCCGCGCCGGCATCGAGGGCGCGCACCTTGTCGCCCTGGCGGTCGCGCGCGGTGAGCACGATCACAGGGACGGCGCTGAACTCCCGCACGCGGGTGATCACTTCGATGCCGTCGATGTCGGGAAGGCCGAGGTCGAGCAGGATCACCTCGGGCACACCGTCGGCCGCGAGCACGATCGCGCCCTCCCCCGTCGCGAGCTCCTGCACATCGAAGCCGCGTGCCCGCAGCGAGGTGCGCAGCGCGCGCCGCAGCGCGGTGTCGTCCTCGACGACGGCGACCACGGCACGGTGCGGCTCAGTACTCATGTCCCCTCGGCAGGCGCACGACGAACGCGGCCCCGCCGCCTTCGGTGTCCTCCACCCAGATGCGCCCGCCGTGCGCGAGCACGACCGCTTTGGCGATCGCCAGGCCGAGACCGGTGCCCTCCGACTCCGGCCGCGCACTCGCCCGGTAGAACTCGTCGAACGCCTTCGCCTGCTCCTCGGCCGGGACGCCCGGGCCGTGGTCGATGATGCGGAACTCCACCACGCCGCGCGTCTGCGTGGCGGCGAGCTCGATCGGGGAACCGGCCGGCGTGTAGCGGATCGCGTTCTCGAGCAGGTTCGTGAGCACCTGGTCGAAGGCCGTGGGGTCGAGCACCACCTCGTCGAGCTGCTCCGGGACGTCGATCGCGACGTGGCGGTCGCCGAGCAGCGGCGCGAGCCGGTGGACCGCGGCCTGGAGCATCCCCGCGACGTCGACCGACTGGGGCGCGAGCTCGAGGCCACCGGCGCGGATGCGGCCGAGGTCGAGCAGCTTGGCGACGGAGGTTCGCGAGCCGCATCGACTCGTCGTGCACGGCTTCGGTGAGCTCCCGCCGCTCGTCGTCGGTGATCGAGTCGCCGGAACTGAGGAGCGCGCTCGACGACGCCTGGATCGCCGCCAGCGGCGTGCGCAGGTTGTGCGACACGGCCGAGAGCAGCCCGGCGCGGGTGCGCGAGAGCTCGGCCGCGGCCTGCGCGGCCTCGGCGGCCCGTTCCAGCTCGTATCGCTCGCGCGCGGCGATGTCGGCCTCGACGGCACGGCGCTCGGCGTCGATCCGCAGGTCGGTCACCCTCGCGACCACGGCACCGACCGTGGCCGCGACGAGCCCGAACGCGATCAGGGCGATGGTGTCGTCGCCGTTGCCGACCCGGAGGGTCCAGTGCGGCGGCGTGAACGCGAGGTTCAGCACCGCCGCGGCGAGGACCGCGCCGAGCAGGCCCCACGAGCGCCCCAGCAACGCGCAGCACACCACCGCCACGAGCAACACCAGCGACGCCTGCTCCACGTCGGCGTCGGTGCCCATGCCGATGCCCGCGGCCGCCCCTACGGCGCCGGCCACGAGCAGCAGCCGCACCAGGAACGGGAGGTCGGCGAGCCGGTCGAGCAGGTGCACCAGGGAAGTCTGGCCCAACCGCGCTCTTGACGAGTTCTTTACGGCGAGAGCCCGGTTCCTTGCGCCACCCCAACGATCGGGCGTCTTGCATGGGCGGCGATGACCTCCACCGACACGACCGCCGCGGGTGGCGGCGCGGGCACCGGCGCCACGGGCACCGGCGGCGTGGCCGCGCCGCACCCCGGGGCGGCCTTGACCGCCCGGCGAACCGGGGTTGCACTCCCCGAGGCCCGCTCGTACCGGATCAAGCGCAGGGTGCTCGGCCCGGCGCTCACCACCGACCAACTCGAACACGAGCGCCTCGGTGTGCCCACCGCGCTCGCGGTGTTCGCGTCGGACAACCTCTCCTCGTCGGCGTACGCCACCGAGGAGATCCTCACCCACCTCATCCCCTACGTGGGCTTCGCCGCCTTCGCGTCGCTCGTGCTGCCCCTCACGGTGGCCCTGCTCGTGGTGCTGTTCTTCTTGATCCTCTCGTACCGCGAGACGATCAAGGAGTACCCGACGGCCGGCGGCGCGTACATGGTGACGCGCGACAACTTCGGGCTGCTCCCCGCCCAGGTGGCCGGCGTCGCGCTGCTCACCGACTACGTGCTCACCGTGTCGGTGTCGGTGGCCGCGGGCATCGCGGCACTCGCCTCTGCGGCGCCGGCGCTCGCGCCATGGTCGGTCGCGCTGTCGCTCCTGTGCATCCTGATCATCGCGGTGGGCAACCTGCGCGGCGTGCGCGAGTCGGGGAAGATCTTTGCGATCCCCACCTACTTCTTCCTCGCGATCATGGTCGCGCTGCTCGCAGTAGCGGCGGCCAAGGGCTTCACCGGCGGATTGCACGCGGCACCGTTCGTGCACAAGGACGGCATGGTGAAGTTCGGCAAGGGCGGCTCGGGCCTGTTCGCCGGCGCGTCGCTCTTCATCGTGCTCCGTGCCTTCGCATCGGGTGGTGCCGCCGTCACCGGCGTCGAGGCCATCTCCAACGGTGTCTCCGCGTTCCGCAAGCCCGAGTGGGTGAACGCGCGCCGCACGCTCGTGATCATGGGCAGCACGCTCGGCGCACTGTTCCTCGGGTTGTCGTGGATCGCGACGAGGACCCACCCGGTGCCGTACGAGTCGGGCACGCCGACGGTGATCTCGCAGATCGGTAAGGCCGTGTTCGGCGCGTCGCCGCTCGGGCACACGTTCTTCTACCTGCTGCAAGCGGGCACGATGCTCATCCTGATCCTTGCCGCGAACACGAGCTTCGCCGACTTCCCCCGCCTCGCGAACTTCCACGCCGGCGACAACTTCATGCCGAAGCAGCTCACCACGCGCGGCCACCGGCTCGTGTTCTCGAACGGGATCATCGCGTTGGCCGCCGCGTCGGCCCTGCTCGTGGTGATCACCGGTGCCAAGGTCGACCGGTTGATCCCCCTCTACGCGATCGGCGTGTTCACGAGCTTCACGATGTCGCAGTCCGGCATGGCGAAGCACCACTGGACCAAGCGTGAACCGCACTGGCGGCGAGGGATGTTCATCAACGGCTTCGGGGCGTTCCTCTCGCTCGTGGTCGACGTCGTGCTCGCGATCACGAAGTTCGCGCAGGGAGCATGGGCGATCATCCTGATCGTGCCGATCCTGGTGTTCCTGCTCGTCCGGCTCAACCGTCAGTACGAGGCCGAGGCCCAGGAGCTCGAGCACGAGGCCCGGGCCGCGGCCGCCGCGCCGGTGCTGCGCCGCCACGTCGTGCTCGTTGCAGTGGACAAGCTCGACAACAGCGCGGCGCGGGCGATCCAGTACGCGCGGGCGCTCGTACCCGACGAGCTGCGCGCGGTGCATGCGGCCGTCGACATGCAGGCGGCCGACGAGCTCGCGCAGGAGTGGACCCGCCTCGGCCTCTCGCGCGTCCCGCTCGAGATCGTCGAGTGTGCCGACCGGCGGATCACACGCAGCGTCGCCGAGATCGTCGCCCAGGAGCTCGCCGACGGCGACACCGAGGTGAGCGTGCTCGTACCGCAACGCCAGTACCGGCGGCGCTGGCACCAACTGCTGCACGACAGCACGTCGAAGCGGATCGTCGAGGCGCTGTCCGGCCTGCCGCATGCGAACGTCACGATCGTGCCCTACCAGCTCGGCGCGCGGCGCACGGTCACCGGCGCCGCCGCGAGCGAGACCGGGACCGAGGTGCACGCATGACGTTCCTCCAGCGCCGCCATGACCGCGGGCCCGCACCGGCGTGGCCCCACACCGAGGAGACCCTCGCGGCGACGAACCCGGTGCGACCCGTGGCGGACCAGGCCATGCCGATTGCCGAGGCGCCGCTACGGACCCCGGTGATCGTCTCGGGCCGCATCACGTCGGTGCGCGTCCAGCCCCGTGCCGGTGTGCCGACCCTCGACGCCACGATCGTCGACGACAGCGGCCAGCTCGTGGTGACGTTCCTCGGCCGTCGTCACATCGGCGGCGTGGAGCCCGGCCGGCGGCTCGTCGTCGAAGGCGTGATCGGCGACCGCCGCGGCCATGCGCAGATGCTGAACCCGATCTACCGCCTGTTGTGACGGGACCGTTGTGAGGGCGGGGCCGGCGATCCCGTAGCGTCGCGCGCGCCATGGGAGTCGACGCCACGCAACCCATCGGGCAACGCACCGGGCAACGCACCGGGCAACGCACCGGACAACGCACCGGACAACGCACGGGCGCCGCGCCCGGCCCCGGCGACGGCGACGGCGCACCGCCCGACCACGAACCGCCCGGATACGGCGGCGACCCGGACGGTTCGGACGGCGCCCGCCGCCACCGCTGGCGAAACCGCATCCCGCTGCTCATCGTGCTGCTCCTCACGCTGCTCGGCGTGGGCACGGCGGTCTACGACGCCTTCGCGCCCACCACCGAGGAGCCGCTCGACGCGCACTCCCATGCCGTCGTGGCCACGGCATGCGACACCGCGTTCCACACGCTCACGGCAATGCCACCGCTGGCGCACGGCACCACCCGGGCCCAGCTCGCGACCCGCGTGCTCGAGGAGAACACCGTGTTCGACGCGATGACCGCCAAGTTCGGCCGCGTGCAACCAACGAACCGCGACGGGCGCATCGCGCTGCGCGACTGGGCCGCCGACTGGCGGGCGGTGCTCGCCCGGCGCGCCGATTACGTGCACGGCCTGCGTACCACGTCGAAGCACGTCGACTTCGTCGTCCCGGTCGACCCGAGCGGCGCTCCCATCACCGACCGGATGAACCAGTACTCGCGCACGCACGACCTCAACCAGTGCCTCACCGAGAACCTGCAGGCGGAGACGCTCGACACCATCCGCCAGTATCCGAAGTCCGATACAGCGAGCAACTGATGGGCCGGCTCGACGGCAAGGTGGCGCTGATCACCGGCGGCGGCAGCGGCATGGGCCGCGTCGCCGCGCGGCGCTTCGCGGACGAGGGCGCGCGCATCGTCGTGGTGGACGCCAACGCCGACGCCGGCGCCGCGGCCGCGGCCGAGCTCGGCGACCGGGCCTTCTTCGTGCCCGCCGACGTCTCGCGCGCGGCCGACTGCGACACGATGGTGGCCCGCACGGTGCAGACCTTCGGCGGGCTCCACGTGCTCTACAACAACGCCGGGGTGTTTCCTGCCGACGACGGCGGTGTGCTCGACACGCCCGAGGCCACGTGGGAGCGCGTCATCGACATCAACCTGAAGGGCGTATGGCTCGGCTGCAAGGCCGCTATCCCGGCCATGGTCCAGTCGGGCGGCGGATCGATCATCAACGTCGCGTCGTTCGTCGCGCTCGTGGGCGCGGCCACCGCACAGATCGCGTACACGTCGAGCAAGGGCGGAGTGCTGTCGATGACGCGGGAGATCGCCGTCGAGTGGGCGCGGCGGGGCATCCGGGCCAATGCACTCTGCCCCGGCCCCGTCGACACGCCGTTGCTCGCGGAGCTGATGTCCGATCCGGCCCGCAAGGCCCGCCGCCTCGTGCACATCCCGATGGGCCGGCTCGCGCGGCCCGAGGAGATCGTCGAGGCTGCGCTGTTCCTCGCGTCCGACGAGTCGAGCTACGTCACCGGTTCCTCGCTCGTGGTCGACGGCGGCATCACCGCCGCGTACGTCACCCCCGAGTGAACGCAACGCCCCACAACCCGCACATGCGTCGTTTGGGTACCGTATAGCGGTCCCAAACGACGCATGTGCGTAAGCTCGCCGCCGATGTCGGTGCCGGGGATGATGGGCGCGGCCGAGCTCGCCGACCAGATCGAGATGGGGCGGATCGACACGATCCTCGTCGTGTTCCCCGACCTGCAGGGCCGCCTCATGGGCAAGCGGGTCACCGGCCACTACTGGCTCCGGCAGATGCGCCGCGGTGAGGGCGAGCTGCACGCCTGCAACTACCTGCTCGCGGTGGACGCCGACATGGCGGTGCTGCCGGGCTACCGCTTCGCGAACTGGGACCTGGGCTACGGCGACTTCGCGCTGCGTCCCGATCTCGCCACCATCCGCCACATCCCGTGGCTCGACGCGACCGCGCTGGTGATGTGCGACCTCGTCGACGAGCACGACGGCGCCCCGATCGAGGTATCGCCCCGCCGCATCCTGCAACGCCAGGTCGAGCGGGCCCGCGCACTCGGCTACGACGTGATGATGGCGTCCGAGCTCGAGTTCCTGCTCTTTCGCGAGTCGCTCGACGAGGCGGCGGCGAAGGGCTACGGCGACCTCACGCCGATGTCGAACGTGGTGCTCGACTATCACATCCTGCAGACGAGCCGCGACGAGCCGCTCATCCGCGCCATCCGCAACGGCATGGACGGCGCGGGCGTGCCGGTGGAGTTCAGCAAGGGCGAGGCCGAGCTCGGCCAGCACGAGATCAACCTCGAGTACGCCGACGCGGTCACGATGGCCGACCGGCACGTGATCTACAAGAACGGGGCCAAGGAGATCGCGCACCAGCACGGCCACGCGATCACGTTCATGGCCAAGTACGCGATCGATCGCGTCGGCTCGTCGTGCCATGTGCACTCGAGCGTCTGGAGCGCCGACGGGAAGCGCTCGCTCATGTGGGACACGGCCGCGCCGAACCACCAGTCGAACGTCGCGAGCGGCTGGCTCGGCGGCCTCATCGCCACCGGCCGGGAGCTCGCGTGGATGCACGCACCCACGGTCAACTCCTACAAGCGCTACCAGCCCGAGTCGTGGGCACCGACCGCGCTCGTGTGGGGCGACGACAACCGCACGTGCGGCTTCCGCATCGTGGGCCGCGGCGAGTCGTTCCGGGTGGAGTCGCGGATCCCCGGTGCCGACGCGAACCCGTACCTCTCGTTCGCGGCCACGATCGCGGCCGGGTTGCACGGCATCGAGCAGGCGCTCGCGCCCGGTGAGCGCTTCGCCGGCAACGCCTACGTCGCCGACGACGTGCCGCGCGTGCCCTGGAACATCGTCGAGGCCGTCGAGCTGTTCGACCACTCGAAGGTCGCGGCCGATGCCTTCGGCGACGACGTGCACTTCCACCTCGTCAACACCGCGAGGCAGGAGTGGGCGAGCTTCAACCGTCACGTCACCGACTGGGAACGGCGCCGGAACTTCGATCAATGGTGAGCCACCACGCGCGTGGGGCGCTCGTCGGCGTGACCGCGCGCCGTCTCGCCGCGGGTCGCGTCACGGGCTGGCACGCCGACGGTGTGGGCGAGCGCGCGAAGTATCTCTCGCACGTCGCGCGCGGCGGGTGGTCTGCCGGTGGTGCTCGACCCTGGGCTCGCGACAGGAACCGAACCGGCCGTCGCCGTGCGCGCGCTCGTCGATCGCCTCGACGCGATCGTGCTCACCGGCGGCCCCGACGTCGCACCGGCGCGCTACGGCGCGTCGTCGCACTCCGACGAGTACGGCACCGACGACGTCGTCGATGCATTCGAGCTCGAGCTGGTGCGCGCCGCGCTCGCGGCGCGGCGGCCACTGCTC
This sequence comes from uncultured Actinomycetes bacterium, assembly GCA_963716525.1. Classification (GTDB taxonomy): domain Bacteria; phylum Actinomycetota; class Acidimicrobiia; order IMCC26256; family PALSA-610; genus JBBREP01. Next base: position 2,986,211 of record OY970315.1, on the reverse strand, counting down.
GCGATCTGCCGGGGCATCCAGGTGCTCAACGTGGCGTGCGGCGGCTCGCTGCACCAGCACATTCCCGAGCTGCCGGGCGTCGAGCCGCACGGCCGGCCCGGGCAGCCGAACGGCGAGCAGATGCGCACGGTCACCCTCGATCCGTCGTCGCGACTCGCGGCGGTCATGGGCACGGCCACGCCGGCCTGCTCCTGCCACCATCATCAGGCCGTCGACCGCGTGGGTGCCGGCCTCCAGGTGGTGGGGCGCGCCGCCGATGGGATCGTGGAGGCGCTCGAGTGCACCGAGCCCTCGGCCGGGTTCGTGCTGGCCGTGCAATGGCACCCCGAGGACACCGCAGCGGACGACCCCGCGCAGCAGCATCTGTTCGACGCGCTCGTCGAGGCCGGCCGGGTGACGATCCCGTCGTGAGCGGACCGGCGTGCGAGCGGTGCAAGTAATGCGAGCGGTGCGAGTGCTCGCGGCAATCGCGCTGCTCGGCGCCCTCGCCGGCTGTTCGAGCAGCTCGGCGAGCGCGCCCAAGGGTTCGCGGCAGCTCTCGATCGCCGGGCATGCGGCAGTCGAGATGGGCGCGGGCCGCGCCACGGTGGTGGTGATGATCCACGGGCTCACCACGCACAAGGACTCGTGGTATCCGTTGATGCCGGCGCTCACCACGGCGGGCGCGTGGACCATCGCGTACGACTACGACTCGTCGAAGTCGGCCGACGTCGCCGCCATCGTCGACTACGCGAAGGCCCACGGCGCCACGCGCGTCGTGCTCGTGGGATCGTCGCTCGGGGCGCAACACGCGCTCGAATCAGCCGGCAGCCTCCACGCCGCCGCCGTCGTCACGTTCTCGTCCGAGGTCGACCGCACGATCAAGGAACCGTTGCTCGCGATCGCGTCGAAGGGTGACGGCGATACCGCGGCGATCGCCGGTCGCAACGTCGACCAGGCCGCCACCCATGGCGGACACGACAGCCAGGTCGTCGTGGTCGACGGCAGCACCCACGGGATCGACCTCGTGCACCCGCACCCCGAGGTGATCACGACGGTGGTCTCGTGGCTCGGCAAGACCGCCGGCGCCGGCTGATCAGGGGAAGCGGTCCGGGCTCAGCAGCGCGTCGGTGCCGCCGTCGGCAAACAGCGTGGCGCCGTGCACGTAGCGCGCCCCGTCGGACAGCAGCCACGCGATCACGGCGGCGATGTCATCGGGTTCGCCGAAGCGGCCGAGCGGGATCGGCAGCCCGCGGATGAGGTCACCGGTCTGTGGATCGTCGAGACCCTGCTGCAACAGCGGCGTGAGGAACGCGCCGGGGGCCACCGCGTTGAGCCGCACCCCCCGCTCGCCAAACGACTGCGCGCGCCGGCGCACCGCTTTGCCGATCGCCACCTTCGACGCGGCGTACGCCACCGCGGGGTGCACGCCACCCGCGAGCGCGAGCGCGCCGTCCTCGTCGCCGTCGAGGCATGCACGGGCGAGCTCGCCGTCGGCACCGGGCGTCATGGTGGTCGAGTTCGACGAGATCATCACAACTGCACCCCCGCTCGCTGCGCTCGCGCCCCCCGGGGCACCTGCACCCCCGCTCGCTGCGCTCGCGCCCCCCGGGGCACCTGCACCCCCGCCCGCTGCGAGCTCGTCGACGAGGCCGTCGAGCATCGCGATCGCGCCGAAGTAGTTGACGGCCACGATGCGCTCGCTCGCGTGTTGCGGCCCGACGCCCGCGCACGGCACCAGGGCATCGAGCGCGCCGCCGCAGGCGGTGCGCACGCCGGCGATCGCGGCGGCGCGGCCGCCGGGCGCGGAGAGGTCGGCCGAGATCTCGCAGCCCGCGATGTCGACACCGATGACCCGCGCGCCGTCACGCTCGAGCTGGGCGCGCAGCGCCTTGCCCAGCCCCGATGCCGCGCCGGTGATCGCGACGGTGCGCGCCCGCTCCGTCACCGCGCGAGCATCATTCGCCGAGCAGCTGCTTGCGCAGCTCGTGCTTGGGCACCTTGCCGCTGGGATTGCGCGGCATCGCGTCGATGATCATCACCCGCTCGGGGATCTTCTGGGTCATGAGCCCCACCCCGCGGCAGTACTCGAACAGCGACGGCACGTCGGGCGGGTCGGCGAGATCCTTGGGCTGGATCGCCGCCACCACGATCTCGCCGCGGTCGGCGTCGGGGATGCCGAACACCGCGACGTCGGCCACCTGGGGGTGGCCGTAGAGCGTGTCCTCGACCTCCTTGGCCGACACGTTCTCACCCTTGCGGATGATGATGTCCTTGATCCGGCCCGTGATCACGATCGTGCCGTCGGCGAGGAAGCGACCGACGTCGCCGGTGCGGAAGAAACCGTCGGCGGTGAACGCGTCCTCGTCGAGCGACGAGTCGCTATAGCCGCGCATCACCTGCGGTGCTTGCACCACGATCTCGCCCTCGCCGGTGGTGGTGACGTCGTTGCCCTCGCGGTCGAGCAGCTTGATCACGACGCCGTCGTTCGGTGTGCCTTCGCCGCGGATCTTCGACTCGTCGGGCGCCTCGACGTCGGTCTGCGTGATGATCGGCGCTTCGCTGAGCCCGTACCCCGACGTGATGCCCTGCGTGGCGCTCGGCACGACCTTGCGAATCTCGTCGTGCTGCTGCGGCGGCTTCGGCGAGCCGCCGCCCGGGAACCCGCGGATCGACACGAACGCGTCGGGATGGGCCTGCGCCTCCGCGATCATCAGCTGGTGGATCGCCGGCGCGCCGTTGCCGAGCGTGATGCGATGCTTGCCGATCAGCTCGGTGGCGAGCTGCGGCGAGAACGCCTCCATGAGCACCGCGGTCGACCCGGTGAGCAGCGGCGTGAACACGCCGATGATGATGCCGCCCACGTGCGTGAACGGGAACGCCACGAGCGCGATGTCGTCGGCCACCACATGCGTCTTCTTCGCGTAGCCGATCGCGGCGGCCATCACGCTGCGGTCGGTGTGCTGCGCGCCCTTCGGGTCGCTCGTGGTGCCCGACGTGTAGAAGACCCAGCGCACGGGATCGCGGCCAGGATCGTCGCGCACCACGGTGGTGGCGGGCGGCAGTGCTATGGGGTCGCCCTCGGGATTCCAGTGGTCGGCGACGACGGTCTGCAGACCCGGTCGCTCGGCCCCGACCGCCCGGGCGAGCGCGGCGTAATCGAAGTTGTTCCAGCTGCTCGGCGTGATCAGCACGCGCGTGCCGAGCTGGCCGGTGATGAACGCGAGCTCCTTGTGCCGGTAGATCGGCAGCATCGGGTTCTGGATCGCACCGAGCCGGCAGAGCGCGCCCACCAGCACCGCCGATTCGATCCACGTAGGGAGCTGCCAGCTCACGTGCACGTCGGGGCCCACACCGTGCCCCGCCCAACCGGCCGCGGCCTGTTCGACCATGTCGCGGTATTCCGCGAACGTCACCGCGCGGTCGCCCGCGTGCAGCATGATCCGCTCGGGGGTGGCGACGGCGCGCCGCTCGATCAGTTCCCACACGGTGCCCGCGTCGTCCATCATCACCATCGCGCCGCCTCCGGCCGGTGCTGTGCGCTCATCGCGCCGTGAGGCCCCCGTCGAAGCTCACGATCGATCCGGTCATGTAGCGAGCGTCGTCGGATGCCAGGAACGCGATCGCCCCCGCCACCTCTTCGGGCGCGGCGCTGCCGAGCGGTGTCATGGCGTTGGCGATGTCCTTGAACGACGCGCCGGCGGGGAGCGAGTCGCCGAACACACCCTGCAGCGGTGTGTCGATGCCGCCGGGTGCGATCGCGTTCACCGCCACGCCACGGTTCAGGTACTCGACTGCGAGGGCTCGCGTGAGGTTGACGACCGCGCCCTTCGACGCGCAGTACGCGGCCGAGTAGCTCTGGCCCATGAGCCCGGCGTTCGACGCCACTGTGACGATGCGGCCCCCGCCGTCGAGCAGGTACGGCATCGCGGCCTGGCACATGAGCATCGTGCCGGTGAGGTTGACCGCGAGAATGCGCTGCCAATCGTCGAATGGCATCTCGACGAAGTCGAAGAAGCGGCCGATGCCCGCGCACGTGACCACGACCTGGATGCGACCGAGATCGGCACTGACCGTGCCGATCGCGGAGCGCACCGACGCGGGATCGCTCACGTCGCACTGGTACGGCTGGGCTTTACCGCCGGCCGCGACGATGGCGGCAACGGTCTCCTCGGCGCCGCCCAGCGCGATGTCGAGACACCCGACGGTGGCACCTTCCGACCCGAGCCGGATCGCAGTCGCGCGTCCGAGCCCCGATCCGGCACCGCTGATGACCGCTACGCGGCCGGCAAATCGCTCCACGGCGACGGAATCTAACAAGGAGTCAGGTGCCGAGCGCATGCCGGGCACCGACGAGGCGGCCGATCACCGGCAGCTCCCACCACGACTCGGCGCGCGCGAACGCCATCATCACGGCGGGAATGTCGGCGCGGCTCTCGATCACCGCGTAGCGCGGCCGCCAGGAAGGGCGGAACTTCTCGTTGTAGCGCCAGAGCGACTCGATCTGCATCGAGTCGCCGAGCCTCCCGACCGCCCAGCGCTCCACTCGTGCGATGGGGTTGTCGTCGCTCTCGCCCGACACGACCGTGCGCAACGTCGCGAAGTTGAGGCCGAGACCGCGATGCCCGAGGCGGCGCAAGTGCTCGATGGTCTCCACCACCACGAAGTCGATGAGCCCGTTCGTGGGATCCGATTCGCGGCGGCGCATCAGATCGAGCGAGTAACCCGAGATGTCGGCCGCCGGCGCGTACTGGCAGAACGCAGCGGGCTCACCGTCGGGGCCGAACGCGACTGCGAGCAGCAGGTCTCGGTCGTCGGGATCGAACACCCGCCCGAGGGTCATCGAGAAGCCGCGCTCGACGTCGCCGCGCCGGCTCTCCCCCATGAGATCGCGCAACCTGCGTTGCAGCGCGGGATCGACGTTGGCGCTGTCGTAGAACGCGATGCGGTAACCGCGGCTGCGCACCCGGTTGACGCCGTGGCGGAGGCTCTTGTTGGCGCCACCCTGCAGCGAGAACGCCTGCACGTCGACGATCGCCTCGTCACCGATGTAGAGGTCGAGCATCCCCGCGCCGCGGTAGACAGCCAGCCAGTCGGCGCCCGCGCCGACGACGGCCACGGTCCAACCGTGCTCACGGGCGAAGGCACGGAACGAGCGCCACACCTCGGCACGATCCGCCGGCGGCCCGATCGGATCGGGCGACACGAGGCAGATGTTGCCGACGATCGCGTAGGCCACCAGGCTCTCGCCGGTGTAGAAGTGCTGCTTGTCGTCACGCAGCGCGAAGTACGAGAGCGTGTCACCGCCGTAGGTCTCGACGATCTCGCGCGCGCACGCGACCGGTCGTCCGCCGCCGCGCCGTGGCGCGGCCGCCGCCGCACGGTGAACGCGCGCCGGTTGGCCACGAGCCACACCGCCACCGCAAGTGACAGCAGGCCCTCCTCCACGTCGATGCCCTTCAAGAGGTTCGACGCGGCCGCCGCGGCGAGCAACACGAGCGCCGAGTACCAGGCAGTGCGGCGGCCGCGGCGAACCCCGACCGCGAGCGCGGCGAGGAGCACCGCAAAGGCCGCGGCGGCGACCCGCGCGGTCGTCGCCACCACGAGCGGCACGAACGCGTCGAGCAGCCGGGCGCGGCCCTGGAGCGGTCGCGTCGCGGCCGACACGAGGTTGATCAGCGCCGCGCACCAGAGCGCGACGGCGGAGAATCGGCGCGTGCGCTGCGTCCAGTCGGTCGGCGTCGACCGGGCCGACCACGATGCCGGGCCGTACGGCAATCCTGCCACCGTGCTGGGATTGCGCGGCACGGTGTCGTCGCCTCGGGCGAGCAGCGCCTCGATCCACGGCTCGTCGAGCATCGTCGTGCGGCCCACCACGAGTCGCACTTGCAGGTCGTTCGCGGCTTCGAGCTCCACCCAGGAGAGCTGGCGCACGTTGCGGTACACCGGCAGGCCCATCCAGCTCGGGCAGCGGACCGCCAGCTCGTCGCAGCTCCCGGTGTTGGCGATGAACCGTCCCCGCCCGAGCTCCGACAGTTGGGGCATGTGCGTGGCCCCGCACACGAGACCGCTGTAGCCCGCGGCGGCGAGCCGCGCGCCGTGTGCCCGCTGACGGTGCTCGGCAACCGCGCCGCCGCCCGGCACGAACGCGCGCGCCGCGCGGCGGGAACGGAGCGCCACGTACGCCGCGAGCCCGAAGCCGCACACCACCAGGAACGCACCCCACACCAACGCCAGCTTGGCCGCGACACCGTCGGGGTCGGCGACGGCGAGCACCGCTTGCGTTGCCAGCGCGGCAACCACGAACGGGAGCCAGACGCCGAGCAACCGCCGGGTCACCCAGCGCGAGCGGTAGAAGTCGATGAGCTCCTCGGCGTCGTCGACGTCGACGCGGCCGCGCAACCACCGCGGCGTGGCGGGCGCGCCCGCGGCCGGCGCGGGCTCGGTGCCCGCGGGCAGCGAGCCGTGTTCGATGCGCACGAGCTTGGTGCCCGCCCCGGTGGCGAGGTGCACGTCCAGCGTGTCGCCGACAGTCCAACCGCGCGCCCGCAGCGGCCGGGCGGCGCGGTCGCATTCGGTGAGGGCCGCGTCGGTGCGCCCTGCGAGCACCACCACGTGACGGTCGGGCGTCTCTGCGAAGCGCTCCAGCGCCCGGCCGAGGCGGGGGTGGTCGGCGAGCATCTGCGCGGGGTCCGCGGCCGCGGCCCGGTGCAGGTCGAAGCAGTCGCCCGCGAGCACGATGGCCCCGGGGCCCGCGACGCCGTCGATGGTGGCGCTCAGCTGCTCGGCGACGATCGACGACCGCGAGTCGGCCTCGGGCGGGATGTGGATGTCGCTGCACACGAGCACCCGCGCACCCGGCGGCAGCGCGAGGTCGTGATGGACCGGCCTGCGGGTCGGTGCATCCGCTTCTTGCGTGCCGACCATCGCAGTATCACGGTACTGGGCCCACGCCCGTTCGCCGTGTCGCGACGCTCTACGCTGCCGCACGGCCCCGGCACCGGGCCGGCCGCGCCCACGACGAAAGGTCACGCATGCAGGAGCTCGGATCGGGCGATACCCGGCACCGGCCGATCGCCCTCGGCGGGGCACTGGTCACGGTGGTCGAGCCGCGCCGCGGCCACGAGGTCGAGTACAACCGCTGGTACGAGCGCGACCACTTCTACGCCGGCTGCATGATCGGCGCGTGGACGGTCCAGGGCGGCCGCTATGTGGCCACCCGCGATCTGAAGGCGCTGCGCTACCCCGACCCGAACGACGTCATCCCCGACCCGATGTCGGGCAGCTACGTGGCGATCTACTGGATCCTCGCCGGCAAGTTCGCCGAGTGGATGGAGTGGGGCACCGCGCAGGTGAAGTGGCTGCACGAGAACGGCCGCATGTTCAGCGAGCGCGACCACATCCACACCGTCATGTACAAGTACCGCTCACGGTACGAGCGCGAGGACGGTGTGCCGGTGGAGCTCGCGCTCGACCACCGGTCGCCGTACTGCGTGCTGTTCGTGGGCGAGCCGATGGAGGGCATCGGCCTCGACGACATCGACAACTATCTCGCGCGGTACCGCCTCCCGTATGTGGTCGGCGCCGAGTTCACGCCGGTGCCGCTGCTCGGCGACGCGCCGAGCGACGTGCCGCGCACCGCCGGCGGCCTGCGCTTCACGGTCCTCTGGTTTGTCGACGACGATCTCCCGTCGTTCTGGAACGACACGTTCGCCCGGCTCGGCCCCGACCTCGAGGCCGCGGGTATCGCCACCACGAAGTTCTGCGGCCCGTTCCGCGCCACGGTCCCCGGCACCGACACCTACACCGACCAGCTCTGGTAGTCGGCGCCGCACGGGCTGAGCCGCCACTTAGCCGAGTGCGCTCAGCGCGCCGTGCAGGGCGATGTGACGCGCGAGCGCGGTGCGGTACACCTCCACAGCCGTGGGGTCGGGCTCGTGCACGTCGGCGACCGTGATCAGCGACGGGATGGCGTCGAGGTCCAGCTCTCCGAGCTGTACGAGCGCGAGCAGCGCGGCGCCGCGCGCGTTCGTGTGCTCGGGCGCCGCGAGCCGGCGTACGGTCGCGCCGCACACGCTCGCGAGGATCTCGGCGAACAGGCGAGCGCGCGCGCCACCACCGCCCAACGTCAACTCGTGATAGCGCACGCCCGTGAGGTCGCTCACCGCGGGCAGCAACCACGCGGCGTTGAGGGCCACGCCCTCGTAGACGGCTCGGGCGAGATCGGCCCGCGTGGTCGACAGCCCGATGCCCACGAACCCGCCGCGCACGTCGTCGTTCGGCGCCGGCGCCACTGAGCCGTGCAGCCACGGCAGGAACTGTGCACCGTGCGCACCGGGTGGCGAGGTTGCTGCGGCGCGCTCGAGTCGCGTGTAGGCGTCGTCGGGCCGCGGCCCGGCGCGCAGCGCGTCGTCGGCGTAGACGAGAGCGTCGACGAACACCTCCAGCGCCTTGCCGCCCATGCCGTTCTCGGCCATCACGAACCAGCGGCCGGGCAAAGGGCTCGGGATCGTGCTGATCGCCCGCCCGAGATCGTGCGCCTTGTGGCGCACGTGCGTGACCAGCACCGACGTGGTGCCGACCACGAGCGCCGCTCGCGTGTCGTCGATCGCACCGCTGCCGACTGCCGAGGTGATCGAGTCGATCGTCGCGGGTAGCACGACCGTCGCGCGCTCGACCGAGAGATGCTCGGCTGCCTCGCCGGTCACCGGCCCGAGCGGCTGGTGTGCGTCGACGATCGGTGGCAACGTGGCGGGGTCGAGACCGGTGAGCGCCACGAGCTCGTCGTCGTAGTGCACACCGGCCCACACCCGGTTGTCCGTGCACATCAGGGGGAACGCCGTGCTCGGCGTCGCCGTCACTCGCCCGGTGAGCCGGGCCGTGATCGCATCGGCCGGTTCCACGTAGGCCGCGACACGTGCAAGATGGTCCGGGTGGGCGGTTCGCAGCACCGCGACGTGGCCCACGTCGTCGTCGGGCAGCGGGATCAAGCCGTGCACGTCGAGCCACTGCTGCCACAGATCGTGGCGATCGGCGAGCGGGTGCACCGTGGCGCCGCGCCGATCGGTCCACATGATCACCGGCGCAAGCGGCACACCGCGTTCGTCGACCGCGACGACCGACATGTACTGCGCGGTCACGGCGATCGCGTCGACCCGTACACCGGCCGCGGCCACTGCGTGCCGCGCCGCGCGGCCGAGCGCGTGCCACCACTCCTGCGCGTCCTGCTCGGCGCCGCCGTGGTCGGTGTGGTGGGTGGCGAGCGGTTCGTAGGCCGCGGCCTGCACGGCACCCATTCCGTCGACGACCGCGACCTTCAGGCCGCTCGTACCGAGGTCGACGGACAGGACGTAACGTGACACGGACCGAAGCTAACCGAGGCCTGCGAACACGAGGCGAGAGATGAGCAGCAGCTTCTACCCGTACGCCGACGAGTACCCGGTCACGCGCGGCATGCCCGAGCACGGCCGCCCGCACGACGAGATCGTCGCCGAGCTGCGCGAGATGGCGCAGCGCGAGGACGCGTCGTGGGAGAACGGCAAGGTCTCCGGGTCGATGTACTGCGGCGACCACGACCACTACGCATTCCTCGACGAGGCCTTCTCGATGTACGGCCACATGAACGCGCTCCAGCGCGACGTGTGCCCGAGCTCCACGCGCTTCGAGGGCGAGATGATCGCGATGGGCCTCGACCTGATGCACGCGGGCGCGATCAGCGGCACCGAACCGGCCGGGCTCGTCACGAGTGGCGGGAGCGGCAGCATCCTGCACGCGATGCTCGCCTACCGAGAGGACGGCGCCCGGCGCGGCATCGAGCGCCCGAACGTCGTGAAGCCCGAAACGGCCCACCCCGGCTTCGACAAAGCCTGCCACCTCCTCGGCATCGAGCTGCGCATCGCCCCGATCGATCAGAGCACGACGCTCGCCGACATCGGCGAGATGCGCAGCCGCATCGACGGCAACACCGTCGCCCTCGTCGGTTCGGCGGGCAACTACGGCTACGGCACGATCGACCCGATCGCTGAGCTCTCCGACCTCGCGCTCGAGCACGGCGCCGGCCTGCACGTGGACGGCTGCCTCGGCGGCTTCATCCTGCCGTGGGGCGAGCAGCTCGGTTACGACATCCCACCGTTCGACTTCCGCATCCCCGGCGTCACCACGATCTCGGCCGACACGCACAAGTACGGCTACGGGCTCAAGGGCAGCTCCCTGCTGCTGTTTCGCGACAAGGCATTGCGCGACGGGCAGTACTTCTTCCAGACGAGCTGGAGCGGCGGCAAGTACTGCTCACCCGGCATCGAGGGTTCCCGTTCCAGCGGCCTGCTCGCGGCCACCTGGGCGTCGATGGTGTCGCTCGGACGGGAGGGCTACCTGCGCTACGCGAAGGCGATCTTCGAGACGGCATTCGCGATGCAGGCCGACGTGCGCACGCACCCCGAGCTGCGAATCATGGGCAACCCCACGTTCTGCTTCTCGTTCACGAGCGACGAGTTCGACGTGTATCACGTGAACGACGCGCTGCGGGCCCGGGGCTGGCGGATGAACGGCCAGCAGTACCCGAACTCGATCCACATGTGCGTCACCCGGCCGCAGACCCGGCCCGGTGTGCGCGAAGCGTGGGCGGTCGACCTCGCCGCGGCCGTCGACTACGCCCGAGCGCACAAGGACGAGCCGGCCAAGAGCAGCTCGATCTACGGCGGCGTCGCCGGCGGCCTCACCCCTGAAGCCGACGAGTTCATCCGAGCCGTGATGGCCGACATGATGGACAAGCACCAGGGTCTTCCGTGACGATTGCGCCGCCGCCGGCAGCGCTGCGAGTTCCCGGCGCACGCATCTCGCTCCTCTGTCGCTTCTGCGCTGCCTCGGCCACCGCGCCTTTGATCGGGTAAGCCAGTCGGCGTGGTGCTGGCCAACGACCTGCTCGCGGCCCGCGAGCAGATGGCGTTCACGCTCGCGTTCCACATCATCCTCGTTCCGTTCGGCGTCGCGTTGCCGGGCATCACGGTGTTCACGAACTGGCTCGGCCTGCGGCGCAACGACGAGGTGCTGCTCGACCTCGCCCGCACGTGGTCGAAGGTGATGGCGGTGCTGTTCGCCGTCGGCGCGATCACCGGCACCGTGCTGTCGTTCGAGCTCGGGCTGCTCTGGCCCGGGCTGTTCGGGCGCTTCGGTGCCGTGCTCGGCGTGCCGTTCGCGATCGAGGGGCTCGCGTTCTTCACCGAGGCGATCTTCGTGGGCATCTATCTCTACGGCTGGAAGCGCATGTCGCCCCGCGCCCATCTCTGGTCGGGTGTGCCGATCACCATTGCGGGTCCGCTCGGCACGTTCGCGGTCGTCGCCGCCAACTCGTGGATGAACCAGCCCACCGGGTTCACGCTCGCGCCCGACGGCACGCTGCTGCACGTGAGCCCGTTCGCCGCCATGTTCAACCGTGCCTCCGCCTACGAGGTGCCGCACATGTTCCTCGCGTCATACATGGTCGCGGGCTTCTTCGTCGCGTCCGTGTACGCGGTCGGCATGTTGCGCGGCCGTCGCGACGACCGGCATCGCCTCGGCCTCGCGATCCCGTTCACGCTCGCCGCGATCGCCGCGCCGATCCAGATCGGCGTGGGCGACTACGCCGCCCGCGCGGTGTTTCACGACCAGCCCGAGAAGTTCGCGGCGATGGAGCTCACGACGCACACGGGCACTCACCAGGCGCTGCACCTCGGCGGCGTGCTCGTCAACGGCAAGATCGTCGGCGCGATCAAGATCCCCGACCTCGACTCGATGCTCGCGGGCGTGTCACCCTCGACGAAGGTCACCGGCTTCGACCGCATCGCGACGGCCGACCAACCGCCGGCGAACATCGTCCACATCGCGTTCCAGATGATGGTCGCGATCGGCTTCGCGCTCGTCCTGCTCGGGCTCTGGTTCGCCTACTCGTGGTGGCGGCGCCGGCAGATCCCCGCCAACCGGCTGTTCCTGCGGGGTGCGGCCAGCGCGGGGGTGGCCTCGATCGTGGCCCTCGAAGCCGGCTGGATCACCACGGAGGTCGGCCGCCAGCCTTGGATCGCCTACCACTTCCTCCACACGCGCGACGCGGTGACGCATACAGGTCACCTCTGGCTCGTCTTCGCGGCCATGGTTGTGCTGTACCTCGCGCTGGGCGCAGCGGCGATCGCCACGTTGCGCAATCTCGCCAGGAAGCGGCGGGAAGAGGAAGGCCCCCGTGCTCCGGGTGCTCTCGAGGATGTCGGCCGCGACGCACCCTACGGCCCCCGTCCGAGCGTGATGCCATGACGACGGGCGACGCGGTCACGAACGTCGACGCCGCGATCCTCTTCCTCGGCGTGGTCTTCTACGCGGTGTTCGCGGGCGCCGACTTCGGTGCCGGATTCTGGGACCTTGTCGCCGGCGGCGCGGACCGCGGTGCGCGCCCCCGGGCGCTCATCGACCACGCGATCACCCCGGTGTGGGAAGCGAACCATGTCTGGCTCGTGTTCTGTCTGGTCATGCTCTGGACCGGCTTTCCGCCCGTGTTCACCGCGATCATGCGGGAGCTCGCGCTGCCGCTGTGGATCGCGGCCATCGGCATCGTGCTGCGCGGCGCCGGCTTCGCGTTCCGGAAGGGCGCGACGGGCACCGGGTACCAGCGGCTCTACGGCGGCACCTTCGCGATCTCGTCGGTCATCACGCCCTTTGCGCTCGGCATGGTGGCCGGCGCGATCGCATCCGGCCGGGTCGGCCTCACACCCGCCGCATCGGCCGATTTCCCATGGTGGAACGCGACGTCGATCCTCGGCGGCGTGCTCGCGGTCACGGCATGCTCGTACCTCGCGGCCGTCTACCTCGTCGGTGACGCGTCGCGCGCCGGCGACGACGACCTCGTCACCTACTTCGGGCGGCGAGCACGCACAAGCGCGGTTGCCGCGGGAGTGATCGCGCTTGGCGGCATCTGGGTCCTCGAGTCGGATGCGCACCACCTGTTCGAGCGGCTGGCGGGCCGAGCGCTCCCGATCGTCGTGGGCTCGGCCGGGTGCGGGATCGCCGCGCTCTGGCTCCTGCGCGACGCGCACCGGAACCGCCAGGCGCGTGCGCCGCGCGCGCTCGCCGCGCTGGCCGTGGCGACGATCGTGGTGGCTTGGGGCGTCGCCCAGTATCCCGACATGCTGCCGGGCCGGGTCGACATCGCCCAGGCAGCGGCCCCCGACATCACGCTGGTCTGGCTGCTCGGTGTCGCCGCGGCCGCCGTCGTGATCGTGGTGCCGGCGTTCGTGATCCTCTACGCGCTCGACCAGCGCAACGTGCTGGAGAGCTGAGCGCGGACGGAGAGCCCGCGGGCCTCAGTGGCCGCGCTTGTAGCGAGCGAACTGCTCGACCTGCTCCAGATACGCAGGACCCCGCCGGAACCGGGACGTGAGGTCTTCCACCGCCACGCCGTCGTCGCGCCAGCGCAGCACGCGCCGCTCGATCGGACGCAGCGTTCCGCTGGCCTTCGCCGTGCTTCCGTGCCGCGGCAACTCCGCCCAGGCGCGCATGTTGCGGACCGTCCGGGGGGTTCGCCGGAAGCGCCAGGCGATCTCCACATCGTCCGCGCCCGCAGCAACGAGCTTCCGCATGCGCCGTTCGATCGGTCTGAGATGCTCGTCGTTCACGATGGCCCCGATCCTACCTCCGGCCGCGACTCCGCGACCGGGCCGACCCCCGCCGGGCCCGCACCGTGACGCATGACTGCAGGTGACGGGAACTGGGCGCGGCCGCGGGATAGAACGGCGTCGGTCGTTGAATGGGGGCCGCGTGGTCGGAGACGACACCACAACCGGTCACGACGGTGCGCTGTGGTGCGGCGCGTGTGGGAACGGTGCCAACTCGGGTCCGGCATGCGCGTTCTGCGGGCGCGCGGTGGTTGGCGAAACCGCCGATCGCTTCCGTGCGATCGGTACTCGCCGCCGCGAGCTGGAGACCGCCGCGGGCGAGTTGCGGCGCGAGATGCGCACGCTCGACGACGAGCGTGTGGCACTGCTGCGGGCCACGCCCGCGCCCGCGCTGTCGGGCTGGCGCGGCCGGGATGCCGGCGGTCGCGACGAGTGGCGGCCAGAGGTCGTGAGCGACGTGCTCGTGTGGCTCGGTGCGACGTTGCTGTCACTCGCTGCGCTGACGTTCGTTGCTGTCGCGTTCACGCGTCTCTCGTCGTCGGGCCGCACGGTGCTGATGGGCGCCACCGCGGTGGTGCCGTTCGCCATCGCGATGCTGCTGCGCCGCCGGTTGCCGCACACCGCCGACGCGGTGTTCGTGCTGTCCGTCGTGTTCGCGGTCATTGCCGGCGCCACCGGGCGCCACGCTGCTGGCGTGCCGCAGGTGAACGGGCTGACATGGCTCGCGGCCGCGAGCGCGATCGGTGCCCTCGTGACCGGCGCAATCGGTCGCTGGATCGGCTTCGCGTCCGCCCGCATGATCGCCGCGATCGGTGTCGTCGTCGCGGTCGGTGCAACGGCCTACACACTCCACGGCAGTCCCGCGCGCCTCGCGTCGTGGTTCGCGGTCGCTGCGACGCTCCTCGTGCCGCTGGCCGTGGCGGCCCGGCGCACGAAGCTCTGGCGGCGCGGCCCGCACCATGTGCTCGTGGCCGGTGCGCTCGCGATCGAGCTCTGCGCGATCGGCTTCGCGTCCGCAGCCGTTGGCGGTGGTCACCGGCACGATCTGGTCGCCGCCCTCGCGGTCGCGCTCCTTGCCCTTGCGCCCGCTGTTGCGCGTGCGTCGCACGCTCACCTGCCGCTCGTGCGCACAGGACGCGGTACTGGTCGCGTCGGGCACGGCAGCACTGCTCGGCGCGGCGGTCGTCCTGCTGTCGGGTGCCGTGCACGGCGACGCGCTGGCCGGCTGGGTGGCGCTGCTCGCCGCGGCAATCGTCGTCGCGTTCGTCTGGCGCGACGGAAATATCGCCGTGCCCGTCGTCTCTATCGGCACTGCGGTGCTGGGTGTGGCCGTGCTGGCCGTGATCGGCCCAATCGTCACGGCCATCGCCCGGCCGTTCGCGTGGACCGACCGTGCGTGGACTGCAGGTACCTCCTTGCGGCTGCGCGATCACCTTGCACCACACGCGCATGTCGTGGTCGCCCACGGGCTGCTCCCTGGTTGGATCCTTGCCGTCGCAGCGTTCGCAGTGCTCGCGCGCGCCGCCGCGCCACGGCAATCGAAGCCCATGGAAGTCGGGGGCCTTGGCGCGGCGCTGCTCGGAGCATCGGCGGCCTATCTGCTCGTCGCGTCCGGAGCGCCGGCGGCGTGGCTCGCGGTGGCGTCGAGCGCGTTCAGCGTGTCGGCGCTCGCCGTGGCGGTCGTTGCGGCCCGTCGCCGCGCACTCCCGGGTGTGCGGGCCGGCGCGGCCGCCGCGATCGTGGGCGGGTTGCCTGCCGTCGCCGTGTCCGTCGCAGTGCACTCGGTGGCAATCGGGACCAGCGCGGCCGCGGCAGTTGCCTGCACGGCCGCGGCGCTGGGCACCCGACCGTCTCGGTTCCGTACCATCCTGGTGACCGGCGCCGGCGCGGCCGCGTACACGTGCGTAGGAGCGTCGTTCGCGTCGTTCGCGACTGAGCGATCGGCGGTCGGGCTCGCGATCGTCATCACCGGATCGGCCGTACTCGCCACCGTTTCCGTGCTGTGGCGCACCGGAGGTGACGCGCGCGGCGCGGCAAGCGTCACCGCGCACCTCGCCGTCGGTGCGGGCATCGCGTTGTGCAGCGGCACGCTGGCACGTGTGGCGGTGGGGCTCACCGTGCTCGCCGCCGCGCACGCGATCGCTGCCGTGCGCTCCGTGCCGTATCGCGTGGGCGGCGCGGCCTCGGCGGTCGCCGCCACATGGGCCTGGCTCGCCGTCGCCCAAGTGCACCTGCCCGAGGCGTACACGTTGCCGGCCGCCGCGGCGATGTTGGCGGCCGGGCTGCTCGCGACGCGCACACGCCCGGCGCCGTCATCGTGGTTCGCGTTCGGACCCGGCCTGCTCGTCGCGTTCGCGCCGACGCTCGCGCTGGTCGTCGAGCGGGTCGAGGCCGTGCGCGCGGTGCCGCTCACGGGCGCCGCTCTGGTTGTCGTGCTCGCGGGCGCGCGGGCGCGTGTGCAGGCACCAGTGGTGCTCGGCGCCACCACGCTCGTGGCGCTCGGCATCGACATCGTCGCTCCGGTCGCCGCACGCGGCCCGCGCTGGATCGCGCTCGCCATCGCCGGCGTCGCGTTGCTGTGGCTCGGTGCCACCGCCGAGCGGCGGCTCACCCAGGCCCGGGCCTGGACGCAGGCATTCGGCGCCTTCCGCTGACCGCACGCCGTCTCCCGCATGCAGCAGAATCGTCCTGTGACGGTGACCGTGACCTACGAGTGGCGAGGCGACTTCGCGAACGAGGAGCTCAACGCGCTGCACGCGCAAGCGTTCGGGACACGGGTGTTCGACGCTTCGGAGTGGGACTGGGTCGAGCAGGTGCATGGGCACTCGCTCGGCTGGGTCGTCGCCCGAGTCGGACCTGACCTCGCCGGCTTCGCCAACGTGCTCTGGGACGGACTCGTGCACGCGTGGCTGCAGGACGTGATGGTGTCCGAGCACACGCGCCGCCAAGGGATCGGCGCCGGCCTGGTGCGCGGGTCGCGAGCGGGTGCGGCCCGCGCCGGCTGCGAGTTCCTCCACGTGGACTTCGCCGCCGAGCACGAGCGCTTCTACATCGACGCGTGCGGATTCACGCCCACCAAGGGCGGGCTCATGGCCCTGCGCTGACTGGAGCGACGCGCTGAGTCGAGCACCCGCGAGCCCGGCGTGAACTCGACCGGGATGCGTTTGATGCCGTTGATGAAGTTCGAGCGCAGGCGGTCGACGGGGCCACCCGCATGGATGTCGGGCATGCGCCGGCTGATCTCGTCGAAGATCGCGACGATCTCCATCCTGGCGAGGTTCATGCCGAGGCAGTGGTGCGGGCCGTGGCCACCGAAGCCGAGGTGCTTGTTCGGGTTGCGGGCGATGTCGAACGCGAACGGGTTCTCGAACATGTCCTCGTCACGGTTCGCCGACGGGTACCACATCGTGATCTTGTCGCCGAGCTTCAGCTGGAAGCCTTTGTACTCGACGTCGCGCGTCACGTTGCGCCGGAAGTAGATCACCGGGCTCGCCCAGCGCACGATCTCGTCGGCGGCGGTGTTCAGCAGCTCGGGATGCGCGCAGAGCTTCTGCCACTGGTCGGGGAACTCGAAGAACGTGAGCATGCCGTGCGAGATGGCATTGCGCGTGGTTTCGTTGCCGGCGACGGTGAGCAGCATGAAGAAGAGATCGAACTCGAGCTCGTCGAGCTTCTCACCGTCGACCTCGGCGTTGAGGATCGACGCCACGATGTCGTCGTAGTGATGGTTGCGCCGCTCCACCGCGAGCTCGTTCGCGTAGGAGAACATCTCCATCTGCGCGTTCGCCGTGTCCTCCTCCGACACCACGTACTCGGGATCGGTGGAGCCGACCATCGCGTTCGTCCAGTCGAACAGCTTCTTGCGGTCCTGCTGCGGCACGCCGAGGATCTCGGCGATCGCCTGCAGCGGCAGCTCGGCCGCGATGTCGTTCACGAAGTCGCACTGGCCCCGCTCGATCACCTCGTCGACGATCTCGGTGGCCCGGCGCTTGATCGTGGCTTCGAACACCTTCAGCACCTTCGGCGTGAACGCGCTCATCACGATCTTGCGGTACCGCGTGTGCTTGGGCGGGTCCATGAACAGCATCATGCTGCCGATGCCGGCGGCCTCCACCGGTGGGTCCATGATCATCACGCCGCCGGTGTCGTAGCCCGGCGCCCGCTCCGACGAGAACGTCTCCCAGTCGCGTGAGAGCGCGAGGACGTCGTCGTACTTCGTGAAGACCCAGTAGCCCTTCGTCTCCGGATCCGGGCCCTCGTGCCAGAAGATCGGATGCTCGCGTCGCAGGTACGTGAACCACTCGTGCGGGAACGCGTCCTGGAAGCGATCCATGTCGTTCAGGTCGATGTCGCTGAGGCTCAGTTCGCTCGTCGTCACGCCCGGGATAATAGAACGCGTTCCAGTCCGCTCCCAGCGACCCTGAAACAATCCTCGATCGGGCCGGCCGTCATCCGGCGAGCTTCGGGGCCACCGCCGACGCGAACAGCTCGAGGCTCGCCCACGCGAGGTCGGGCGGCAGCCCGCCGGCGAGGGGGTGGAAGTTGACGGCCTGCACTGCCGGATCGGCGTCGAGCCGGGCCAGGATGCCTTCGGGCGTGTCGACCCAGATCGTGCCGGTGGCCGCCCGCAGCCCGTCGAGGCCGTCGGCGTGCACCACCGGCATCGAGTGCTGGCCGGGCGTCTGGTACGACGCGTAGGTCTGCGTCTCGTAGAGGAGGTACGGCCCGATCTCGGCCCACGCCCGTTCGGGGTCGTCGGTGACGTGCACGAACGTCGGGCCGTTCGGGTGGATGACGAAGCCGCCGGTGTAGCCGACCTTCTCCGACTCCTCGGCGTAGGCCTTCGGCAGCTCCGGGTCGGCGTTCATCGGCATCATCGGCAGGCGCAGCCGAGCCGCGCGGCGCGCCGCGGCCGGCACGCCGCCGCCGACCATCAGCGTCGGGTGCGGCTGGGTGACCGGCCGCGGCGTCACCGAGATCGTGCGGCCGCGCCACTCGAAGCGCTCCTCGGTGAGCGCGCGCACCACCACGCTCACGTGCTCCTCGAGCACCTTCGTGCGCTCTTTGTGCACGATGCCGGCCATCTCGAACTCCTCGACGCGGTAGCCCGCGCCGAAGACGGTGATCAGGCGCCCGGGTGCGGCACAGTCGAGCACCGCGATCTGCTCGGCGATGCGCACCGGGTCGTGCAACGGCAGGAGGCAGGCCGACACGAAGAACGGGATCCGCTCGGTGCGGGCGAGGCCGAGCGCGACGACAGTGAGCGGCGCGGGGATCCAACCGTCGTCGACGCCGTGGTGCTCCGACACGACGTTCATGGCGAAGCCGTGCGTGTCGGCCCAGCGCCACATCTCGAGCGCGGCCGAATAGATCTCGCTCGACGAGGCGGGTCCGAACGCGGGCGCCCGGAAGTCCTGGCGCATGCTGAGCATGACGTTGCGACCGGTCACAGCGCTCCCCCACTCACGAGGTGCGGCCCGATACGTTCGCCGAACGCGGCCGCCTGGTCACAGAACTCCTCGATGTCGCGGGCACGCAGACGAACCTGCAAGTGGTTGACGCCCATGGTTCCCATCTGATTGCACTTGTCGACGATGCGCTGGTCGGAACCGCTCACCGTGTAGTCGCCGAAGTCCCACGAGGCGTCGCCCACGTACACGTACTCGTGGATGTAGCCGATGTCGAGGCGCGCGCCCGGCCGCACCGTGTCACGGTGCGCTCGAATCGCGTCGATTGACTCCGGCATCTGCTTGCGCGGCGTGCCCTGCGGGATCCAGCCGTCGCCGCGTGCCGCGACGCGCCGCAGCGCGGGCGCGCCCGACCCACCGATCCAGATCGGCGGGCGGGGCTGCTGCAGCGGTGCGGGCTGCTGCGGCACGTCGGCACACCATGCTTCGAGCACGCCGTCGATCGCGGCATCGAGCGCCTTGCCGCGCGTCGCGAACGGCACCCCGAGCGCATCGAACTCCGGCTCGAGGTGGCCGGCACCGACGCCGAGGATCACGCGCCCGCCGGAGAGCGCGTCGAGGGTGGCGAAGTGCTTGGCGGTCTGGATCGGCCTGCGGTAGGCGGCCACGTACACGTTCGTCATCAGCCGCGTGCGCGTGGTGAGCGCCGCGAGGTACGACAGCGTGGCCACAGGGTCGTACCAGGTGTTCGACATGCCGCCCTCGTTCGCGGCGGCCGGCGGTACCTCGACGTGGTCGCACACGGCCACGTAGAAGAAGCCGGCGCCGTCGCATGCCTGCGCGGCGCGCACGAGCTCGGCCGGACCCACGCCGGGTTCGCGCTCCCACGCGCTCGACGTGCGCAGCGACTTCGCCTGCACCGGCAACTGGATGCCGTAGACCATCGTGCCCGGGGGCACCACGTTGACGGTCATCGCGCGCCCAGGGCCTTCATCCTGGCCACACCATGCTCTGCAGTTCGCTGTAAGCGTGGAGGCCGAAGCTGCCACCGTCGCGACCCACACCGCTGTACTTCGTGCCGCCGAACGGCGTCTCGTGGTTGCGCTGCACCGTGTTCAAACCGATGTTGCCGGCGCGCAGCCGCTTGCCGGCCCGCATGGCGCGGGCCGAGTCGCCCGAAAATACGTAGTCGTACAGACCGAAGTCGGTGTCGTTGGCGATCTCGATGCCCGCCTCGTCGTCGCCGTCGAACGGCACGGCCACGATCACCGGCCCGAAGATCTCCTCACGTACCGACTTCATGTCGCGACGGCAGTCGGCGATCAGCGTCGGCTCGAGGTACCAGCCCGCGTCGAGCCCGCCGGGGCGGCCGCCGCCCGCCACGATCGTGCCGCCCTCGTCGCGACCCGACGCCACGTAACTCTCGACACGGGCCCGGTGCGCCTCGGTGATGAGCGGTCCGACGACCACACCCTGCTCGTAGGGGTCGCCGACCTTCAGCACCTTCGCCATCTGCGACAAGCCTTCGACGACCGCGTCGTACTTCGCGCGGTGGATGATCGCGCGTGTCGGTGCGGTGCAGATCTGGCCGGAATGGAACGTCCACACCGAGCCGATCGCGCCCACCGCGGTCTTCACGTCGGCATCCTCGAGCACGAGCGCCGCGCCCTTGCCGCCGAGCTCGAGAAGCAGACGCTTCATCGTGCGCCCCGCGCCCTCGGCGATCCGCAGCCCAACCCCGGTGGATCCGGTGAACGACACCATGTCGATGTCACGGCTCTCCACAAGTGCCTCACCACTCGGCGGCGTGGAGCCGGTGATGCAGTTGATCACGCCGGGCGGGAAGCCGACCTCGTCGTTGAGGATGCGGCACAGCTCGATCACCGCGAGCGGGTCCTGCGACGCGGGCCGCACGACGACCGTGTTGCCCATCGCCAGCGCGGGGCCGAGCTTGCCGGCCATGTTGACGATCGGGAAGTTGTACGGCGTGATGCACGCGACCGCACCCACCGGGATGCGCCGCACCATCGCGCCGATGATGCCGCCGGGCGCGAGCGGCGTCGCCGGCATCTCCATGGGCGGCAGGGGGATCACGTTCGACTCGAGCGCGCCGCGCGCGTAGCGGTCGAAGCGGGCAAACACCTGCGGCACCTGCATCTGCTTGCCGACCGTCGCGGTGCAGCCCGTCTCGGCGATCACCAGTGGGATCAAGTCGGCCGCATGGGCGCGCACGGCATCGGCGGCCTTCTGCAGGAGCTCGGCGCGCTGCTCCGGCGAGGTGCGCGACCACTTCGGGAACGCCTCCTGCGCGGCGCGGGCCGCCTCGTTCGCCTGCGCCACCGATGCCTCGGGCGCGTCGCCGACGGTCTCGCCGTTCGCGGGGTTGACGATCTCGTACGTGCCGTCGGCGCCGTCGCACCACTCGCCGCCGATGAGGACCCGATACTTGCGGTCTTCGGTCATGGCCGTGAATATAACCGGTTCTAGTTTTCGGTCAGTAAGGTCCGGGGTTCATGGTCGACCGCACGACGCTGGGCCCGGTCGGGATCTGGACGGGCGCGCTCGATCCGCAACCCGCAACCCGATCGAAGGAGCTGGCGGCCGAGCTGGAGTCGCTCGGCTACGGCGCGATCTGGCTCCCCGAGGCCGTCGGTCGTGATCCGCTCGTGCACGCCGCGCTGCTGCTGGGCGCCACCGATCGCATCGTGCTCGCCACAGGGATCGCGAGCATCTACGCGCGCGACGCGGTCGCCATGAACGCGGGTTGGCGCACCGTGAGCGAGGCGTTTCCGGACCGCTTCCTGCTCGGCCTCGGCGTGAGTCACCAGCCGATGGTGGAGGGGATCCGGGGCCACAACTACGGCCCACCGCTCCAGGCGATGCGCACCTACCTCGACGCGATGGACGCCGCCCTGTTCTTCGGTGCCGCGCCCGCCGCCGAGCCGCAGCGCTGCCTCGCCGCACTCGGACCGAAGATGCTGGCGCTCGCCGCCAGCCGCACCGCCGGCGCGCACCCCTACTTCCAGACGCCCGAGCACACGCGGCGCGGCACGCGAGATCCTGGGCGCCGACTCGCTCCTCATGCCCGAGCAGATGTGCGTGCTGTCGAGCGACCCTGAGGAGGCGCGCACGATCGCGCGCGCCGCGATGCAGATCTACCTCGGACTCCCGAACTACCGGAACAACCTGTTGCGGCTCGGCTTCACCCCCGACGACATCGACCAGGGCGGCGGATCCGACCGGCTCGTCGACGCGATCGTCGTGTGGGGCGACGAGGACGCGATCGCCGCACGAGTGCGCGAGCACCACGAGGCCGGCGCCGACCACGTGTGCATCCAGGTGCTCGACCGCGGCCGCACCTCGGTGCCCGAGGTGCAGTGGCGCCGCCTCGCCCCCGCGGTCACCGATCTCTGAGCCCGCGACCGCAGGGCCTCACGCGAGTCCCGCCACGACCACTTTGTCGACGCCGCCGTCGGCCGCGATCGAGACGTGCGCGTTGTGCGTGGAATGGTCGGTGAGCGTGACCACGCAATCCCTGGTGACCGGCGGGGTCACGATCCACACGTGCGCGTAACCGCACGCGACCCGCGAGTCGGTGAGGCCCTGGCGGCGGAGCTCGGCGAGCACCTGGTCGTCGATCGTCGAGAAGAGCAGGAACTGGCTCGCAAACGTCGGCTGCACGGTGCCGTGACCGTCGGTCTGGTGCACGCGGTACACCGCGTCCTGGTGGTCGATCGTCACATGGCAGTCGAACGAGTCGCCCTTGCGCTGCGCGCGGTTGGCGGGACAGTGCGCCGCGCCGACGACCGCCCCGGTGCCGGCGAACTGGGCGCGAGCGTCGCGCTCGACGCCTCGCTCGATCGTCGCCTGATCGAGCTTCGGACTCAGCGAGCCGCAGGCCGCGAGCGCGAGTGTGAGCGCGCATGTCGTCGCACACATCACGACCGTCACGCTCGTGCGCCCCATACGGCGCGCGAATCTACGGTGCGAAGTCGAGGCCGAGCATGCGGATGGCGTTGCCCCGGCAGATCTTGTCGACCTGCTCCTGGGTGAGATCACCCATGATCTCCAGCGCGACCTTCTCGGTGTGCGGCCACGTGCTGTCCGAGTGCGGGTAGTCGGTCTCGAACGTCACGTTGTCTTCGCCGACGGCGTCGAGATTCTTGAGTCCGTGCGGGTCGTCGAAGAAGCAGCCGTACACGTTGGAGAAGTAGTACTCCGACGGCCGCCGCTTCACCGTGTCGACGACGCCACCCCAGCCGCGGTTGTCCTCCCACACTTTGTCGGCGCGCTCGAGCACGTAGGGGATCCAGCCGATCTGGCCCTCGCTGTACGCGATCTTGAGATCGGGGAAGCGCTCGAACGTGCCCGACATCAGCCAGTCGGTGAGTGACATCGCCGCGTTCATGTAGGTGAGCGTGCTCCCCACCGCGGCGGGCGCGTCCTTCGACGTGCTCGGCATCTTCGAGCTCGACCCGATGTGCATGTTGATGACCGTGCGGGTCTCCTCGCACGCCTGGAACAGCGGGTCCCAGAAGCGATCCTTGTCGTGGATCGAGGGCAGGCCGAGGAACGGCGGGATCTCGCTGAACGTGATCGCGGGCAACCCCTTGCCGCGTTGCGGCGTACCTCCGCGGCGGCGGCCGCCGGATCCCAGAGCTGGACGATGACGAGCGGGATCAGGCGGCCGTTCGTGCCGCCGCACCACTCGTCGAGCATCCAGTCGTTGTACGCCTTCACACAGAGGTCGCCGAGCTCACGGTCCTTGCGCTCGTAGAACGCCTGGCCGCAAAAGCGCGGGAAGCTCGGGAAGCAGAGGCTCGCCTCCACGTGGTTCACGTCCATGTCGGCGAGCCGGTCGGCTTGGTTCCAGCATCCCGGGCGCATGTCGTCCATCGTGATCGGCGTGACCGTCACCTCGTCGCGCTCGTAACCGGCCGCAGCCGACAGGCGCGTGAGCGGGTAGCGGAGGTCCTCCACGTACCACCAGTCGGCGTACATGCCCTCCTCGTCGGGGCCGGCCTCCTCGAACGAGAAGTTGCCGCCGACGTAGTTCATCGACTTGAGCTTGCGGCGAACGATGCGCGGGCCGACCTCCTGGAACTTCGCGGGGAGGCGCTTCGTCCACACGTCGCCCGGCTCGATCACGTGATCGTCGACGGAGATGATCTTGGGGATGGTGACCATGCGGAGAAGTCTACGGACGATCTGACACCCCGTCAGATTGTGAGGTCGGGCTAGACAAGCGGCGTGCCCGGGCACGACCGCGACCTGCCCTATTTCGCGACGTTCGCCGCGATGGGCGTCACTCAGCTCGTGCTCGGACCGTCGATTGCGACGCTCCGCCACACGACGGGCACGAGCAACGCCACGATCGGCGTGCTCTTCACCGTCGGCGCGCTCGGCTACTTCGCTGGCATCGCACTGTCGGGCCAGTGGATCGCGCGCCGGCCGGTCAAGACCGCACTGCGCTTCGGCCTGCTCACCATGGCGGTGGGGCTGGTGCTCGTGCCGTTCGCCGCCACGCTCGGTGCGCTGATCGGCATCGAAGCGCTGATCGGGTTCGGGACGGGCTGGGTGGAGATCCCCGGCAACTCGGCGATCCTCTGGCGCCACGGCGGCGGCGCGGCCCTGAACGGTCTGCACGCGTCGTTCTCGATCGGCGCGGTCGCGGCGCCGATCGTCATCGGCCGTTCGCTTGCGTGGACGGGCGGCCTGCACGCGGGCTACTTCGTGGCCGCGGCGCTGCCGGTCGTGGCGGTGCTGCTGCTCACGCCAGCGCGCAACCGGCCCAACCCGCACGGCTCCGTCGGCCGGGGCGTGCCCCGGGGCGCGCGACTCCGAACCGCGCTCGGCGCCACGTACTTCTTCGCCTACGTGGGCGTGGAGCTCGGGTTCGCCGGCTGGATCTATCGCTACGGCACGCTGCGCGGCTTCGGTCACGGGCCTGTGGTGTCGTACCTCGGTGCCGCGTTCCTCGCCGCGTTCGCGATCGGCCGCATCGTGTCGGTGCGGATCGCGCGGCATGTCGACGCGTCGACGATGCTCGCGGTCGATCATGCCGTCGCCGTCGCGGCGCTGCTCCTCCTGCTCGCCGGGGGGAGCGCGCCGTTCGCGGTGTGGGTGGGCACGATCGTGTTCGGCCTCGGAATCGTGTCGATGTTCCCGGCGATGATGTCGCTGTCCGACACGCTCGTGCCTGCGACCGGCACGGTGACGAGCCTCTACCTCGCGGGCTCGGCCGTCGGCACGATGGCGGTCCCCGGCAGCATGGGCGCGCTGCTCGACCATTTCGGCGTGCCGGCGCTCCCGGTCACCGCGCTCATCGGCGTGGGCGTGACTGCGTGTGTGGCGGTCGCGTTCGCGGTGCGAACGCACGGCACCGTCGACGTGAATGCGATGCTCTGATCCGGCAGAGCAGGCAGAATCGGCGGCCGTCACGCGGGTTGCGTCGTGCCCGGTTCACCCCCAGGCGTCGAGCAGCGCCTGCGTCGTCGTGAGCGTGGCGAGCAAACCGAGCGAGTTCGCGAGCACCGCCTCGCCGTACTCGAGCGGGACACCGGCGACCGCGTCGCGTGGCAGCACCACGTGGTAGCCGCGGTTGATCGCGTCGAGCACGAGGTTGAAGATCCCGATGTTCAGCGACACGCCGACACCGACGATCGTGGTGACGCCGAGGTTGCGCAGCATCGAGTCGAGCTGCGTGTCGGTCATCGGACCCACGCCATGGTGGCGCGCGAGCACCACGTCGGACGGCGCGACGCCGATCTCGTCGGGCACGGTCGCTCCGGCGCTGCCCGAGTCGATCGACACACCCGAGCGCGCCGTTGCCGCGAACAACCGCGTGTTGCGATTCGCGCCGATCCCGTCGGCGCGCATCTCCGCGGTGCAGTGGAACACGGGCGCGCCCACTTCCCGGGCGCGCGCCGCGAGGCGGGCGCAGTGCCCGACGAGATCGATCGACTGCGCGGCCGCGGCGAGCTGCGGCAGCACCGAGCTGTCGCCCACCACGCCGTTCTGCACCTCCTGCAGCACGAGCGCGGTGTGTGCGGGCTCCACCAGCTCCTGCAATTGTTCTGCCGGTACGGGCACGGGCCCCGTCCTCTCCGTTGTCCCATCAGGAGCCAACATCTTGGCTCCTGATGGGACAACGAGGTCATGGCGCTGATGGTCCGGGGCGTTGCGAGCGCAGCTTCGGCAGGCCGGCGAGCTCGCGGGCCATCCTCACCGCTAGCGCAACGATCGTGAGCGTCGGACCGTAACCGGTGGACGTGGGGAACACCGACGAGTCGGAGCACAGCAGGTTCGGAACGTCCCAGCTGCGCTGCCACGGGTCGAACACGCTCGTGCGCGCGTCGCCGCCCATGCGCGCGGTGCCCATCGTGTGCTTCGAGTTCGGTGCCGGGTTGAAGCGGGCGCCGCGCGAGCCCGGCAACGGCGGCGAGGTGGCGGTGAACGTGAACTGCGCGCCGGCGCGCTCCATCACCCGCTCGAGCATGGCCGCCGTGTACTCCGAGGCGACCAGATCGTGTTGATGCGGCTCGTAGGTGACGCGGCCGGCGGCGCGCCCGTGCACATCGCGGACGTGCGGGTCGAGGTCGACCCGGTTCTGCGCCTGCGGGAGGTCCTCGCCCTGCATCGTGAACGCCCACAGCTTGTCGCGCATCGTGGAATCGAGCATGCCGCGGGTATGGGCGACGCCCTGGGGCAGGTACATGCCCTCGAGCACCGGATGGCCCCCGCCGCCGTGCTCCACGATGCCGCCCCGGAAGTACGGCAGGCCCCGCTCACGCGCGTACCGCAACGCTGCGGTGTCGGGCACGAGGTGGTCGTCGTGCAGGTGCGTCACCGAGCGGCCGCGATGGCCGTGCAGGCGATGGTCGAAGCTGCCGACCACGAACGTCTGGAAGTGGTACATGAGGTAGCGGCCGACGAGCCCCGACGAGTTGCCGACGTTCGACCGCAGCATCAGCCTCGGCGTCTCGAACGCGCCGGCGGCGAGTACCACGTGGCGCGCACGGATCTCCCGCACCGAACCGGTCTCGGTGTCGATCACCCGCACGCCGCGCGCGGTCCGGCCGCTCGGGTCGAGCACCACTTCGTCGACGTAACAGTTCGGCACCACTTCGCAGCGCCCGCTGCGCAACGCGCTCCGCAACGGCGCGACTGGGTCGCCCTTGGCGTCGATCGGGCAGCCGAAGTAGCCGCAGAAACCGCAGTTGTTGCATGCGGGCCGGCCGTCGTACTCCACGCTGTTCACGCCGGTGGGCGCGCGGTAGGGGTGCAGCCCGAGTTCGGCGGCGGCGTTCGTGCTGAGGATCGCGCCGTACATGTCGGCGCCGGGCGGCATCGGGTACGGCCCCGAACGCCACGACGCGAACGGATTGCCGGCTGCGTCGCCGGCCACGCCGATCAGCCGCTCCGCGATCGTGTAATACGGCTCGAGCTCGTCGTACTCCAACGGCCAGTCGACGATGTCGGACCCGTCGATCGGGCCGTACTCGGAGCGCGCGTGGAAGTCGACCTCGCGCAGCCGCGGCAGCTTCCCGTCGGCGTGGAAGCCGCCTCCGCCCACACCGCTCGGCAGGTTGTTGACCTCACCGGTGTGGATGCGGTCGCCCTCGTCGTCGCGATGGCGGTACGTGCGGGGCTCGAGCAGCGGGTCGGGGCCGAGGAAGTGCCGCCGCATGAACTTGATCTCGTCGTTGCTGAGGTGGCCGAGCAGCGGGTACGGCGCGTCGAGTGACAGCAGCCGGTTCGGACCCTTGTCGACCAGCATCACCGACCAACCGGCGTTCGCGAGCACGTCGGCAGTGGTCGCACCGGCCGGACCCGCGCCGACGATCACGGCATCGCACTCCACCCCCGCTCCCCGGCGGCGGGAACCGCTCGGGTCGGTCGCGCTGTCCGCATGCCGCCGGCTCGCGCCCCAGGGGCACCGGAATCCACCCCCGCTCCCCGGCGGCGGGAACCGCTCGGGTCGGTCGCGCTGTCCGCATGCCGCCGGCTCGCGCCCCAGGGGCACCGGAATCCACCCCCGCTCCCCGGCGGCGGGAACCGCTCGGGTCGGTCGCGCTGTCCGCATGCCGCCGGCTCGCGCCCCCAGGGGCACCGGAATCCACCCCCGCTCCCCGGCGGCGGGAACCGCTCGGGTCGGTCGCGCTGTCCGCATGCCGCCGGCTCGCGCCCCCAGGGGCACCGGAATCCACCCCCGCTCCCCGGGAATCCGCCTCACTCACGGCCGCTCACCTCGGCGTCGGTGTAGCCGCGCGGGCTGCACGTCGCCGGGAAAGCCGATCACGTCCCAGCCCTTCCCCTCGCGGTTGCCGCCGTATTCGGGCGCGCCGTAGCAGGCCTCGCACACGTGCACGTAACACAGCTCACGGAACGCCCGCGGCGCGGCCGCGAGCCGCGCGTCCTGCTCGCCGGACGCGGATGCGTCGAATGGCGGGTCGCCGTCGAGCGCGTCGATGCCCTCGCGGTAGATCTCCTGCCAGCCACGCACGGGACCGTTCCACTCGCGTTCGGCCAACCCGCGCGAACCCTCGATGCGGGTGCGCCACGCCAACGCCTCGAGCCGGGTGAGCGTCGTGAAGCGCCCGAATCCGGCGTCGCCACCGTGACGGCCCGAGTATGGACCGCCGGCCCAGATGCGCGGCGGATCGGTGTCGAACGCGCCGAGCAGACCGTCGATGTACTCGACCGCGCCGAGTGCGCGCGCTCCGGGATGCGCGCCGAGCGGCGGCACGAGCCGATCGACGACCACCGCCAGCACCGCGGCGTCGCGATCGCCGAGAAAGCGAGACGCCACGCCGGCGCCTTACTCCTCGACGAAGCGGCGGGGCGCGTCGCCGGCCTCGTCGAGCGAGTCGCGCAGCAGCTTGCCCATGGCGTTGCGCGGAAGCGGCTCGCGGCGCAGCTCCCACTCGGTGGGCACCTTGTAGTACGCGAGCCCGGCCGCGCAGAACGCGGCGCAGCTCCTCCACGTGGACCTCGGCATCGTCACGCGGCACCACGATCGCCTTCACCGCCTGCCCGAGCTCCGGGTCGGAGACACCGACGACGGCCACCTCGTCGACCGCGGGATGCTCGACGAGCCGGGCCTCGATCTCGGCCGGGTACACGTTCTCACCGCCGCGCAGGATGAGGTCCTTGCGGCGCGACGCGAGGAAGAGTCGCCCACCGACCAGCCGGCCCCAGTCGCCGGTGCGCAGCCAGCCACCCGGGTACACGACCTCGGCGGTGGCCTCGGGCATCTGCCAGTACTCGCGGATCACCATCGGCGAGCGAATCCACACCTCGCCCTCTTCGCCCTCGGCGAGCGGCGGCGCGGCGGGATCGTCGGGGTCACGGATCTCGATCGTGACCGTGGGCAACGGGCGCCCGACGCTCGTGGGGTACGCGAGCAGCTCCTCGCCGAAGTTCGTGGTGGCGAGCGCGGTGCATTCGGTGAGTCCGTAGCCGAAGCCCATCGACCGTGCCGCGTTCGGGAACACCGTGCGCGCGAGCTCTTGGGTGGCCGGCGGAACGGCCGAACCTCCACCCCCGATCGTTTTCACCGACGAGAGGTCGAACCTCCCCGCGGCCACGTCGGGGTCGTGCACGAACCGGTGCAGCACCGTCTCGGTGATCGACCAGCCCGTGCACTGCTCGCGCTCGATGACCGCCGCCGCCTTCTTCGGGTCGAACCGGCCGATCCACCACACGCTGCGTACGCCCGTGGCGACGAACATCACCGCGCCGGTGTGCAGGCCCGACACGTGGAACAGCGGACTCGTCATGAACTGGCAGGGTCGCGACGCCGGCACCGCGGCCGCGCCGGCATCGGGATCGCGCGGGCGGCGCGCTCATCGCTGCTCGCGCGCCCTGGAAGAACAACATCGCAAGGAGCGAGCACACGTTGCCGTGCGTGTGCACCGCGCCCTTCGGCCGTCCCGTGGTGCCGCTCGTGAAGAGCAGGATGGCCGGGTCGTCGGCGCCGATGGGCACGTCGGGGAGCGGCGCGTCGGGGTGCGCGGTGGTGAGGGCGCCGAGCTCGTCCTCCATCACGATCACCGGCACTCCGAGACTCTCGGGTTCTCCGCCCCCGCCCGCCTGCGGCTCGCGCCCCGGAGGGCGCTCGACACGCGCGATCCGCTTCCGGTCGGCGACGAGCAGCTTCGGCTCCGTATAGCCGATCGCGTACTCGATCTCCGGGCCCGTCCACCATCCGTTCAGCGCGCACGCGATCGCGCCGAGACTGCTCGCGGCCCAGAACGTGATGATCCAGTCGATGCTGTTCGCGCCCAGGATCGCGACACGGTCGCCCTTCCCCACGCCGTAGCGCTCGGCCATCACCTTCGCGAGCGACGCCACGGCCCGTTCGTGCTCAGCGAACGTGAGACGGCGCGCCGTCTCGCCGTCGGTCGCCACGAGGTACTCGGCGTCGCCGAAGCCGACCGACTTCTCGAGCAACTCCCGAAGGTGCGCCGCCGCGTGGAGAACACCTCGATCGGTTGCCCGTCGATCTCGACGGTGGCGAGCGCGAACGGGCAGCCATCGCTCAGTAATTTCGCCTCGGCCTCCGCCACGCGAGGCGGCACACCCTCCGCGGTCACGACCCCGACCCTAACAACATCGCCTTCTGCCACTGCGCCCGCTCTTCGGTGGTGATGCCGAGACCGTCGCGCAGCCAGCCGTCGATCGAGCCGAACGCGTCGCACGCGGCGGTGTATCCCGCGTCGAGGTATTCACGGCGCAGCACGAGCAGCGCTTCGAGCGCCTCCGTCTCGATCCCGCGCGCCGCGCGTCGTCGAGGAGCCGGCCGTGGCGCTCCGCGAGCAGTTCGTTCGACCGCAGGTAGTCCTCCACCACGGTGTCGTGGTCGACGCCGAGCGCCCAGAGCATCGTCGCGACCGCGAACCCGGTGCGGTCCTTGCCCGCGGTGCACTGCACGATCACAGGCTGGCGCTCGGCATCGCAGAGCGCCCGCACGATCGTGGCGAACATCGCCCGATACGTGGTGGCGAACGCGGTGTTGCCCTGCACGAGCATCGACGGGCCCAGATCGTCGACCTCACCGGCCTCGATGAGCTCCATGATCCGGCGGGGCGACGCCGACACGTCGGTGGCGGAAGCGCGCACCGTGTCGACGCCGTGGGGCAGCCGGTTCGGGCGCGCCTCGACCTCGTCGTCGCTGCGCAGGTCGATCACCGTGCGGATGCCGAGCCCGGCGAGGCGCGCCACCTCGTCGTCGTCGAGCGCATCGAGCACACCGCTGCGGTACACGAGGCCCGCGGCGCAGGACACGGCCGTCGGCCGTCGCGATGCCGCCGAGATCACGGAAGTTCGGCGCGTTGACGAACCGCGTCTCGAGCACTACGGCACCAGCCGCGGCGCGAGCAGGTGGACCTGCTCGGCGATCTCCTGGGCGGTCGCCACGAACACGTCGGCTTCACCGCCGGCGGGGTCGATCACGTCCTCCCAGGGTTCGAGATCGACCTCGGCGAGGTCGAGCGCGGCGACGCGAGCGGCGAAGCTCGTGCCGTCGGGCGGCGCCAGGTCGCGCGCGAGCCGCTTCAGGGTGGCGGTGCGGGAGGCCGCGTGCGGGTGCACGCGCCGCATCCAGCGCACGTGCTCCCGTGCGGCCGCGATGACGAGGTCGGCGGTCTCCATCTCGGCGTCGGTGGCCTGGCGGCTGCGGTGGTTCGGCACCTCGAGCCCGAGGGCGCGGATCGCGTCGGCGGTCCGCCAGCTCATCGGCAGGCCCTCGATCACGTGGGTGCCCGACGTGGTGACGATCAGGTCGAGGCCGTGCTCCGCGAGCAGCGCGCCCGCCATCACCGAGCGCGCCGCATTTCCGGTGCAGAGCGACACGACGTGCAGCGGAGTCACGAGTGGGGAAGGCTAGAGGGCGATGACCGACGCCTACGAAGTAGTGATCGAGATCCCGAAGGGCTCGAAGAACAAGTACGAGGCCGATCACCGCACCGGCGCGATCTGGCTCGACCGCATGCTGTTCACCGCGATGCAGTACCCGACCGACTACGGCTTCTTCGTCGACACGCTCGCCGACGACGGCGATCCGCTCGACGCGCTCGTGCTGCTGCAGGAGCCGACCTTCCCGGGCTGCCACATCATGGTGCGGCCCGTGGCGGTGTTCTGGATGAGCGACGAGAAGGGCGCCGACGCGAAGGTGCTGTGCGTGCCGGCTCGCGATCCGCGGTGGTCGGAGACGGGCGATCTCGGCGACGTGCCCGGCCACCTGCTCATGGAGATCGGGCACTTCTTCGACGTGTACAAAGAGCTGGAGCCGGGCAAGAGCTCGGAGACCCGCGGCTGGGAGGCCGCGGCGGTGCGCGCGCGATCCGCGCCGCGCAGTCGGCGTACGGGGGTCAGGCCTGACCGGTGGCCCGCCGCGAGCGTGGGTTGCGACGCGTCCTTCGCCGACAGCACCGACGGATCGCCACGGTCGATGGCCACGGGCCACTCGATCCCGAGCGTGGGATCGAAGGGGTTGACCGCGGTGCCGGCCATGCCGGACACCCACTCGCTGTCGAACGTGTACAGGTACTGCGTCGGCCGACGGCTCACGCTCTGGAATCCGTTGCACACGCCCTTGGGCACGAGCACCTGCGTGCCCGGCCGCAGCCGCTGGGTGTGCACTGCGCCGAACGACTCGGAGTCCTTGCGCGCGTCGACGTAGGCGCCGAAGGCCTCGCCCGCGACGATGCCGACGAGCTTGAACATCGACTCCCCGTGCAGGCCGCGGATCGCGCCGTGCTTGCTCTCGGTGATGTTGACCTGGAGCCACGGCCCGGGTGCGGGCAGGCCGGCATCGCGGAACGCCGACTCGCGGTAGAACTCCCGCACGACCCCCCGCTCGTCGCGCACCTGCTTCATCTGCATCACGAACAGGTCGACGATCGCAGTGCGCCGGACCTCGAACGGCGTGATCTTGGTCGCCATGACCGCGGAATCTATGGGAGTGCCTCGAGTGGGAAGTGGCTTGCCCGAGCTGCGACGATGTGGACCAGCCGAGCGGAGCGAGGGAAGGCCCGCCGGCCCGTGAGCGAAGCGAACAAGAGGCAAGACCAGCCGAGCGGAGCGAGGGAAGGCCCGCCGGCCCGTGAGCGAAGCGAACAAGAGGCAAGACCAGCCGAGCGGAGCGAGGGAAGGCCCGCCGGCCCGTGAGCGAAGCGAACAAGAGGCAAGACCAGCCGAGCGGAGCGAGGGAAGGCCCGCCGGCCCGTGAGCGAAGCGAACAAGAGGCAAGACCAGCCGAGCGGAGCGAGGGAAGGCCCGCCGGCCCGTGAGCGAAGCGAACAAGAGGCAAATCATGCCGCATGCCACACTCGTCCTCCTGCGCCACGGCCAGAGCGCATGGAACGAGAAGAACCTGTTCACGGGTTGGATCGACGTCGACCTCACCGAGCGCGGCCGGTCCGAGGCAGTCGCGGGGGCGGCAGCTGCGCGCCGCCGGCCTGTCGCCCGACGTCGTCCACACCTCTGTACAGGTCCGGGCGATCCGTACCGCCGAGCTCGCCCTCGAGGAGCTCGGCCGCAAGTGGATCCCGGTTCGCCGTTCGTGGCGGCTCAATGAACGGCATTACGGCGCGCTCCAGGGCAAGAACAAGCTCGAGACCGTCGAGCAGTTCGGCGCCGAGCAGGTGCAGCTGTGGCGCCGCAGCTACGACGTGCCGCCCGAGCCGCTCGACATCGACGACGAGAACAGCGGCATCGACGACCGCTACGCCGCGCTCCCCCGCGACGTGCTGCCTCGTTCAGAGTGCCTCGCCGACGTGGCCCGCCGGCTACTTCCCTACTGGTACGACGCGATCGTGCCCGACCTGCGCGCCGGCGCCATGGTGCTCGTTGCCGCGCACGGAAACTCGCTCCGCGCGCTCGCGCAACATCTCGACGGCATGAGCCACGACGCGGTCGTGGAGCTCAACATCCCCACCGGTTTCCCGCTGGTCTACGAGCTCGACGGCGACCTCGTGCCCACCGAGCCCGACGCCCGGCTCGGCGTGCGCGGCCGCTACCTCGACCCCGACGGCGCCGCGCGCGATCGAAGGCGTCAAGGCGCAGACCGCGAGGCCGACGGCGCCGGCGTGACGTTCACCTCGGCGGCGCGCCACCCGAATGCCGCGCCCGCGAGCGATCCGTTGGCCCGCTCGAAGTCGTCGCGCGTCATCACGAAGCGGTCGTGGTCGTTCGGGTCGTCGTCGACCTCGCGAGCCAGGACGCGGCGCACGTAGCGGTAGCCGGCGTTGCTCGCAACGTGCTGGGACGCAACGTTGCCGACCTTGGTCTGCAGGTTGAGGCGCTCGACGCCCAGCTCGCCGAGCGCGTAGGCCGAGAGCATGAGCACCGCGCGTGTGTCGTGAGCCCGCGGCCGCGCGCCTCCTGGGCGATCCAGTAGCCGATCTCGTCGGGGAGCATCGCCGAACGGGGCACGGCCCGGGCGCCGATGCGATGGACGCCGATGCACCCGAGCAGGCGGTCGTCGCCCGGCTCGCAGATCGCGAGCACGATGTCGCTCTCACCGATCCGAGTCCGGCCGACCAGCGCCATGAAGTCGTGCAGGTGGCCCCGGGTGTAGGGCCAGGGAATCCGCGTCCACCGGGCGATGTCGCGGTCGGTGCTGAGCCGCTCGTAGATGGCGTCACCGTCCGTGTCGGCGATGTCACGCAGCACGACTCGACCGTCGTCCCATCGTCGCACCGTGGCCATGCGAACAGGTTGGCACACGCTCAGGGACCGCGGGAAGGAGTTTGACTCCATCCGCGGCCTCCCAGCGTCGAGAATGCAGGCATGGGTCGTCACGCGCCGGCGCGCATGCTGCTGTTCATCGGCGGCCTCGCCGCCGCGTTCGTGTGGTGGGGCTTCGCCGCCCAGCAGACGCTGCTCGACCCGTCGGCCACCCGCGACGCCACCGTGGGGCTGCTCTCGGCGAAGCCGGTGCAGGACGCTGCGGTCAGCTCGCTCGCCGATCAGCTCGTCGGCATGGTGCCCACCACGGGCGCCCACGCGGTGCTCACCGCGGCCCAGGCCCGCACGCTCTCGCACGATGCGGCCACCGTCGCCTTGCAGGATCCCGCGCTGCGGCGCGCGTTCGCGAACGTGGTCGCGTCGCTGCAGCAGCAGCTCATCGACGGCGACGCCTCGCGCAACGGACTCACGCTCGACACCGCCGCGGTCACTGCCGCGGTGCACGACTCGGTAGCCCGCGTCGATCCGCGCGTCGCGGCACAGATGCCGACCACACCCGTGAAGCTGCATTTCGACACCACGCGACTTCCCAGCCTGCGCGCCGTCGACCAGCACACCAGCACCGCCTCGCTCGTGGCCGCGCTGCTCGCGCTGGCATCCTGGTTCGGTGCGGTACTGCTGCACCCCGAGCCGTGGACGGCCACCCGGATCATCGGCCGCCGGCTGTTCCTGATCGGCGCGCTGCCGCTCGTGTTCTGGGTGCTCATACCGGCCGGTCTGCGAGCCGCGCACGTGTCGGCCGCCGAGATCCTGTCGCCGCTCGCCGACGCGTACGGCCGGCGCCTGGCCCCGCCGGCGTTCGCGGTGCTCGCCACCGGCGCCGCCCTGTGGGTGGCGGGACGGTTGGCCGCGCTCAGCGCCCGGAGCCCGGCCCGGCGGCGGCGCTACGGCGGGGCCGCGCCCGCGGCGGCCACGGCGGGCAGTCGCTACGCCGGCGACAGCACCGATCCGCTCGATCGGCTCGACGTGCGGGTGTGACCGGAGCGCTCGGTAGCCTCCGCGCATGACCGGCGGCGCGAGCGACACCGCGGCACTGCGCGGTGACCTGGAGTTCCAGACCATCCCGCGTCTCGTCGAGATCGCGGCCGAGCGCTGGCCCGACGCCGACGCGATCGTCGACGTCGACGCCGGCGCGACGCGCACGTTCGCGCAGTTCGCGGCCGACGTGCTCGAGGCCGCCCGGGCCTACGCCGCATCCGGGATCCGGCCCGGCGACCGTGTGGCGGTGTGGGCGCCGAACATCTGGGAATGGCCCGTCGCGGCGCTCGGCGCGCAGGCCGCCGGGGGCGTGCTCGTGCCGCTGAACACCCGCTTCAAGGGCGCCGAAGCGGCCTACGTGCTCCGGCGCAGCGGCGCCAAGGTGCTCGTCACCGTCAACGGCTTCCTCGGCACCGACTACGTCGAGATGCTGGCGAAGACCACCGCCGCGGAGCCGCTCCCCGATCTCGCCACGATCGTGGTCGCGCGGGGCGACACGCCCGAGGGTGCGATCGACTGGTCGACGTTCCTCGGCCGCGCGGTGGGCGTCGACGCCGAGCAGGCCCGCACCACCGCGCGCGCGGTGCGGCCCGACGACCTGTCCGACATGCTCTTCACGTCGGGCACCACCGGCAATCCGAAAGGTGTGCGCACCACGCACGCGCAGAACCTGCGGGCGTATCGCGTGTGGGCGAACGTCGTCGGGCTGCGAGCCGGCGACCGCTATCTGGTCGTCAACCCGTTCTTCCATGCGTTCGGCTACAAGGCCGGCATCCTCGCGTCGCTCATGTACGGCGCAACGCTCTACCCGCACGCGGTCTTCGACGCGGCCGCGGTGCTCGAACGCATCCCGCGCGACCGCATCTCGATGCTGCCCGGTCCGCCGGCGCTGTTCCAGACGATCCTCGCCCGCGACGACCTTGACCGCTTCGACCTGCGGTCGCTGCGGTTGTCGGTGACCGGCGCAGCCGCGATCCCGGTGTCGATGATCGAGGCCATGCGCGGCCGGCTCGGTTTCGAGAACGTGGTCACCGGCTACGGCCTCACGGAGGCGTCGGGGATCGCCACGATGTGCCGCTGGGACGACGACGCCGAGACGATCGCCACCACCTCGGGACGCGCGATCGACGACGTGGAGGTGCGCGTCGTCGACGACGACAACCACGAGGTCGCACCGGATACGCCCGGCGAGATCGTCGTGCGCGGTTACAACGTGATGCTCGGCTACTTCGACGACGAGGCTGAAACCACCGAGGCGATCGACGGCGACGGCTGGTTGCACACGGGCGACATCGGCACGATGGACGAGCGCGGCTACATCAAGATCACCGACCGCAAGAAGGACATGTTCATCGTCGGCGGGTTCAACGCATACCCGGCCGAGATCGAGGGACTGCTCGCGCGCCATCCCGACATCGCGCAGGCCGCGGTGATCGGCGTGCCCGACGCCCGTCTCGGCGAGGTCGGCCACGCCTTCGTGATCCTGCGCGCCGGCGCACCGCCGATCACACCCCAGGAGATCATCGCCTGGTGCCGCGACGAGATGGCCAACTACAAGGTGCCGCGCTCGGTCGAGATCGTCACCGAGCTACCGCTCAACGCGAGTGGCAAGGTGCTCAAGTACGCGCTGCGTGACCGCGTCGCCGAAGGCTCGTAGCGCTTCGCGACCGTGGCGAGCAAACCCGCGTCAGACGGTGGCGAGGGACTGCGGCTCGTCGCGCAGGCGCCAGACGCCGATCGGCTCGCTGACCCCTTTCACGAACACGGGCCCCAGCTCCACGAGCCGGCCGCGCGCGGCGGGGCAGGCGTTCACGTAGGCGTCGGTCACGAGCAGCTCACCGGGCGCGGCGAGCGCGACGACCCGGCTGGCGAGGTTGACGTCGTGACCGATGAGGTCGTCGCCACGCACGCGGGGTGCGCCCCAGTGCAACCCGGTGCGGATCCAGAGCGGCACGTCGCCCACTGCGGCGCTGCGCGCGTCGGCGTGCAGGCGTACCAGCGCGTCGACCGCGCCCGGCGCGTCACCGAAGAAGAGGAGCAGCCCGTCGCCGAGCTGCTTGACGATGCGCGCGCCGTCGGGCAGCAGCGCGCGGGTGAGAGCCTCGTGCTGCTCCACGAGCGCGAGCGCGAGCTCGTCGCCGTGGTCGGCCGTGAGCTCGGTGAAGCCGACGATGTCGCAGAACGCGATCGCGCCGCTCAGCGTGGTCGCGGTCATCGTCACTTCGCGCAGACGACGCTGATGCGGCCCGACACCGTCTCCACGTCGACGAGGCCGTCGTCGCCGACCTCGCAGTCGCAGCGGATACGCCCGAGCTTGGCCCGCAGGTTGGTCTGCGGCGTGGCACCGCGCGGCACCGTGATCTCGACCGAGCCGGAGATCGTGCGCACCTTCACGTCGGGATTTGTCGCGGTGGCGAGCTTCACCGTGCCGGCGACACATCGCACCCGGGCATGGCTTGCCTCACCGATGGTCACCCGGCCCGAGATCGCCGAGACCTCGGCCGCGCCCGCATGGCCGATCTTGATGACGCCGCTCTTCGTCAGCGCGTTGCAGTCGCCGTCGCAGCGCGTGATGTCGATGCGCGCCGACGCCGTGCGAGCGTCCACGCTCGCGGCGTGCTCGACGACCACGTGGCCCGATCGCGCGGTGATCGTGACCGCGCCGAGGCGCCCCTCGCACACGACCTTGCCCGACGCGGTGCCGACCACGATGTCGGTGCCCTCGGGAACGACGACCGACACGGCCCCGGCGCCACCGCCCACCACCAGGCCGCTCGGCCCGCGCTCGACCGACGCGCCCTGCGCCGACACCTCGTGCACCGCGGCCGCCCGCACCGACACCTTGGCGCTGCGGGCCACCACCGTCACGCGCTCGGGCACGGCGGCAATCTACGGCGACCGGGCCGGGATGTTCCCCGCCCGCATGCTTGCACAGGGTGTGCAGGTACTCGTAGGGTCCGCGCATCACGAGTCGACACGTTCCCGACATGGTGCCGCCGACGACCCCCACGATGGAACCCAGCGCTCGACCCGGTCGCGGCCGCAGCGCCCGGTCCGACCGCACCCGGGCATCGGTGGTCGACGCCCTGCTCGACCTGCTGCACGAGGGCAACCTGCGCCCGACCGCCAAGGAGATCGCCGAGCGGGCCGGCACGTCGTTGCGCTCGGTGTATGTGCACTTCGACGACCTCGAAGACCTGTTCACCGCGGCCGCGGGCCGGGCGATCCACCGCATCGGCAAGCTCGTGGAGCCGATCCCGTCGGCCGGTCCGCTCCCGGAGCGCCTCGACGCCTTCGTCGCCCAGCGGGCCCGCGTCTATGAGGGCCTGGGCAAGGTGCGCCACGCCGCCGCCCTCCAGGAACCGTTCTCGCCCGGGCTCGCGGCGTTGCTCGCGCAGGGCCGGCGCCGGGCCCGCCACGAGGTCGAGTGCGTGTTCGAGTCCGAGCTCGTGGCACTCGGCGCCGAGCGTGCCGCCGGCACCGCGGCGTGCGACGCGCTTGCCTCGGCCGCCACGTGGGACCACTGGCGCCACCAGCAGGGATACGACGTGGCGACGGCCTGCGCCGCG
The DNA here is from genome assembly GCA_963716525.1 of uncultured Actinomycetes bacterium. Taxonomy (GTDB): domain Bacteria; phylum Actinomycetota; class Acidimicrobiia; order IMCC26256; family PALSA-610; genus JBBREP01. Next base: position 2,946,887 of record OY970315.1, on the reverse strand, counting down.
CTGCGGCTGGGGCTCGAGCGGATCCTCGCGGCCTGATGCATACGACCACCGCGCGCCGAGTGATCGCGCCCGCCGTCCCGCTCCTGCTGCTGCTCGGCGTCGTCGTGCTGCAGCACCTCGCCGGCCCGCAGCACGGCAAGCCCGGGTACACGGGCTGGATCACGTCACCGGGCGTGTTGCTGCAGGGCGCGAACCGCGGGTTGATCATCGCCCTCCTCGCGGTGGGCATGACGCTGATCTACCGCACGAACAACATCATCAACTTCGCGCAGAGCGAGATGGGCTTCGTCGCGGCCACGCTCGCGAGCCTGCTCATCCTCGAGTCGGGCTGGAACTACTACCTCGCGGTGCTCATCGGCCTGCTCGCCGCGATCGTGGTGGGCCTCGTGGTCGAGTTCGTGTTCATCCGCCGCTTCACCGAGGCGCCGCGCCTGATCGCGACGGTGGCGACCACCGGGATCCAGCAGCTCCTCGTCGCGGGCGCGCTCGGCCTCGACGTCGCGTTCGCCGGCGGCATCGCCGGGTCGACCTTCTTCAAGCCGCCGATCTCGGTGTCGTTCGCGGTGGGGAACACGAACTTCCAGGGCGACGACGTCCTCATCCTGATCGTCGCCCCGCTCGTGCTCCTCGCGCTCGGTGCGTTCCTGCGCTTCGGATCGTTCGGCAAGGGCATCCGCGCCGCGGCCGAGCGCGCCGACCGGGCCTCGCTGCTCGGCATCCCCGTCCGGCGGCTCCAGAGCATCGTGTGGATCGTCGCCTCGCTCATGTCGTTCATCGCGATGATGCTGTACATCGGCAACGCCGGCCTGCCCCGCGGCTACCCGCTCGGTGCGGAAATCCTGCTGATGACGCTCGCGGCCTCGGTGATCGGCCGCTTCGACCACATCCCCACCGTGGTGCTCACGTCGATCGGGCTCGGCATGGTGAACGCGGCGATCCGTTACGAGTGGCCCGACCCGGCCCAGCGCGACTTCGGCATCGCCGTGATCGCGATCGTGGCCGTGCTGGTCGTGCGCCAGCACCGCGGCACCCGCGCCGGGAAGGTGAGCACCTGGCAGGACAGCCGCGAGGTCCGGCCCGTGCCGAGCGAGCTGCGCGGCCTCCCGGAGGTCCGTTGGACCCGCGCCGGCCTCGCGGCCGCGGTCGCAGTGTTCCTCGTGGTGCTGCCGTTCTGGTTCTCACAGTCGAAGCTCATCCTCTCGACGACGATCGCGATCTATTCGATCGTCGCGATCTCACTCGTGATCCTCACCGGTTGGGCCGGCCAGGTGAGCTTGGGCCATCTCGGCCTCGTCGCGCTGGGCGGCGCGGCGGCGGGGACGGTGACGACCCGTTACCACTGGGACCTGTCGCTCGCGCTGCTGATGGCCGCGCTCGTCGCCACCGTCGCACTGCTGCTGGTGGGGCTGCCCGCGATCCGTGCCGGCGGGCTCGCGCTCGGCATCACCACACTCGCACTGATGCTCGCGATCCCCTACCTGCTCACCGACAACCTCGCACCCTGGTTCCTCAAGGACAAGCTGCCGAAGTTCGAAGGTGACGCGACGCGCTTCCGGCCGCACCTGTTCGGGCGGATCACGCTCGACAGCGACATCCGCTACTACTTCTTCGTCCTCGTCATGCTCGCGGGCGCGATCGGCGTCGCGAAGGGGCTGCGCCGCGCCCGGCCCGGACGGGCCCTCATCGGGCTGCGCGAGAACCAGCGCAACGCGCAGGCGTTCGGCATCTCCACCTGGTCGTCGTATGTGATGGCGCTCGTCGCATCGGGCATCCTCGCCGGTGTCGCCGGCGGCCTCACCGTCATTCAGTCGCGCAACTTCTTCATCCTGAACGAGTTCAACTTCTTCCGCGGGCTGGCCGTGTTCACCATCGTCGTGCTCGGTGGTCTCGGCTCCATCGGAGGGGCGATCGCAGGCTCGGTGTACATCTTCGGCATCGACTACTTCGTGCCGCAGTCGGCGCAATGGGCGAAGTACCTCGCGAGCGGCATCGGTGAGCTCCTCGTGCTGATGCTCCTCCCGGGGGGTGTGGGCGCCGCCTTCGGCGATCTGCGCGACGGGGGGCTGCGCTGGGTGGCTCGCCGGCGCGGGATCCGCGTGCCGTCGCTCCTCGCCGACACGCTCGTGGTGGAGGAGACGGTGATCGACGCGCACACGCCGGCCACGGTCGCCCAGGCCGAAGCGGTGGGGGTGCAGCCGTGAAGATCTTCGGGGTCGATCTCGGACCGATGCGGCCCCGACGCCCGCGCAGCCCCCGGCGATACTTCGCCGACCTCACCCGGGGTGAGGCGCTGTACCCGTTGGTCGTGCTGTTCGGGTTGCGCGCCGTGGAACAGCTCGACCAGAACGCGTTCGGTGTGCTCGCGCCCGACATCCAGCGCGCGTTCCACCTGTCGACGAAGGGCATCGGCGCCATCGTGGCCATCACCGCGCTCGGGTCGCTGCTCCTCGAGGTACCGCTCGCGTTCTACTCCGACCGGCTGCGCCGCGTGAGCCTCGCGGTGGTGGGCGCGGCAGTGTGGGCGCTGTTCGGGTTCATGACCGGCCTCGCGTCGCTGCTGTGGTTGCTCGTCGTGGCCCGTAGCGGTGCCAACATGGGCCGCGCGGTCGTGACGCCCACACACAACTCCCTCATCGCCGACTACTACCCGGTGGAGGGCGCGTACCGACACGTACGGCTTCCACGCGCTGGCCGTGCCGGTGGGCGCGTTCGTCGGCGCCGCGCTGGGCGGCCTCTTCGCCTACTGGTGGGGCTGGAAGGCCCCGTTCCTCATCTTCGTCATCCCCACCATCGTGTTCGTGGTGCTCGGCATGCGGATGCGCGAACCTCAGCGGGGACGTTGGGAACGCATCGCCATGGGCGCGTCGGACGACACCGTCGCCACCGACGAGGTGCCGCCGAGCTTCGCGGAGTCGGTGCGGATCCTGTGGGCCATCGGCACGCTGCGGCGGATCTGGTACTCGCTGCCGTTCCTCGCGACCGCGTTCATCGGCATCACGGTGCTGACGAGCCTCTTCTACGACAAGGTGTTCCACCTCAACGTCGCCGAGCGCGGCCTCATCAACGCCGCGACCCAGCCGGGCGCTGTAATCGGGATCCTCGTCGGCGTGCCACTCGCGTCGCGCATGATGATCTCGGACCCGGGAATCGGGTTGCGCCTGCTCGCGGTCGTGGGCGTGTTCGTCGCGGGCGCGTTCACGCTCTACGCGCTCACGCCCTACCTGTGGCTGGCCGTGATGATGAACATCTTCGTCGTCGCGATCATCTCGCTGCTGACGCCGGGCATCTTCGCCGCCTTGTCGCTCGCGATCCCGCCGAAGGTGCGATCGATGGGCTACGCGATGGCCTCGCTGTTCATCGTGCCCGGCTTCGCCGGCATCTACATCGTCACCTGGATCGCCGACACCTGGAACATCCGCACCGGCCTGCTGATCATGGCGCCGATCTTCCTCATCGGCTCGTGGATCATCGCCAGCGCGTCGTTCTACGTGAAGTCCGACATCAACCGGGTGTGGACGTCGACGGCGGCGCAGGCCGAGGTGATGTTCCAGCGGCAGGCCGGACTGGCCAAGCTGCTGCTCGTGCGCGGCCTCGACGTGCACTACGGCAGCGTGCAGGTGTTGTTCGGGGTGAACTTCGAGGTGGACGAGGGCGAGATCGTCGCCCTGCTGGGCACGAACGGCGCCGGGAAATCGACGCTGCTCAAGACGATCTGCGGGCTCGTCAGGGCCACGAACGGAGCCGTGGTGTTCGACGGCCGCGACGCGACGTATGCGCCGCCCGACGAGGTGGCGGCGCGCGGTGTGGTGCTGATGCCGGGCGGGCAGGGCACGTTCCCGGGCTTGAGCGTCGCCGACAACCTGCAACTCGCGGGCTGGACCCGCCGCCGCGACAAGGCCGGCGTCCAGGCCGCCACCGAGCGCGTGTTCGAGCTGTTCCCGGTGCTGCGCGACCGGCTCGACGAGCCGGCCGGCAACCTGTCCGGCGGCCAGCAGCAGATGCTCTCGCTCGGCATGTCGTTCATCATGACGCCGCGCCTGTTGATGATCGACGAGCTGTCGCTCGGGCTCGCGCCGGCTGTCGTCGACCAGCTCCTCGGGATCATCGGCGAGATCCGCGCCAACGGCACCACGATCATCCTCGTCGAGCAGTCCGTGAACCTCGCGCTCGAGCTCGCGGAGACCGCGTACTTCATGGAGAAGGGTGAGATCCGCTTCCATGGTCCCACCAAGGAACTGCTCGAGCGGCCCGACATCCTGCGGTCGGTGTTCCTCGAAGGGGCGGCGAGTGTCAGCAAGGGTGCCGCGGCGGGCGACGGCAAGGCCGGTGCGGCGCTCGACCAGGTGATCGAGGCGGTGACGGAAGAGGTGGAGGCAGCGGCGGGCGCGAACGGTGCGGCCTCTGCCGCCGACACGGGCGCGAGCCCGCGCCGGGTCGCGGTGAACGACAACGTGACCGCGGCACAGGCCGAGGAGCCGTCCGAGATCCGCCTCGAGGCGCACGGGTTGACGAAGCGCTACGGCGGGGTGGTGGCGCTCGACGACGTGACGTTCCGGGTCGGCGGCGGTGAGGTGATCGGCTTCATCGGCCCGAACGGCGCGGGCAAGACCACGCTGTTCGACGCCATCGGCGGCTTCATCCCGCTCGACGGGGGCACGGTGATGCTCGGCAGCGGCGCCGACCGGCGCGACGTCACGAGGTTGGCGCCGCACCAGCGCGCGTGGCTCGGCCTCGGCCGCTCGTTCCAGGACGGCCGGCTGTTCCCGAGCATGAGCGTGGCCGAGACCCTGAAGATCGCGCTCGAGCGCAAGGTCGAGGTGCGCGACCCGTTCGCGGCGGCGATCTGGCTGCCCGCGGTGAAGCAATCGGAGGCCAGGCTCCAGCAGCGCGTCGACGAGCTCATCGAGCTCACCGCTATCGGCGACTTCCGTGACAAGCTCATGCGCGAGCTGTCCACCGGCAGCCGGCGCATCGTCGACCTGGCGTGCGTGCTCGCGCACGAGCCGACCGTGCTGCTCCTCGACGAGCCTTCGAGCGGTATCGCGCAGCGCGAGGCCGAGGCGCTCGGGCCGCTGCTCCTGCGCATCCGGGCCGAGACCGGCACGAGCCTGCTCGTGATCGAGCACGACGTGCCGTTGCTGCTCTCGGTGGCCGACCGGCTCGTGGCCATGGACCTCGGCGAGATCGTTGCCGAGGGCCAGCCAGCGGCAGTGGTCAACGATCCGCGCGTCGTCGCGTCCTACCTCGGCACCTCCGGCGCCGCGGTTGCCCGCTCAGGAGCAGCGTTCAGCCACTAGAACAGCACCACCGCCACCATCACGATCACCGCCACCATCGCGTCATCGTCCACCGACACCAGCATGCCGACCGGGGGGTCCAACATGGCAGCACAGACAGGACCGAGCAACACCGCCTTCAAGCGGTACGCGCCCTTCATCGCAGTCGTCGCGGTGATCGCGATCGTCGTGGGCATTCTCGTCGCGACGAGCGGGAGCGACAGCAACAAGAAGACGACCACGAGCAACAGCAGCGCGACGGCCGCAACGAAGGCACCGTGGCCGACGTATAGCGAGGCCAAAGCGGCGGGCACGCTCGACAAGTACACGTGGGGTCCGAACTGCGACACGGCGACGGGCCTGGTGAAGCTGCCGCTGTGGGACGCGCCACCGTGCATGGCCGCGTTCACCGGCAACAATGGCGGCGACCTCGATCCCGCGCACGGCATCACCAAGGACACGATCCGCGTCGCCTACTACTCGGCGCCGCCCGACCCGCAGGCCGACGCGCTCACGAAGAGCGTGGGCGCGTACGACTCACCCGGCCAGATCGGCACCACCAACCAGGGCTTCGTCGACGCCTTCTCCAAGAAGGTGGAGCTCTACGGGCGGCACGTGCAGCTCGTGAAGCTGGAGGGAACCGGGAACTCCAGCAACGAGCAGGCGGCGCAGGCCGACGCGGTCACCGCGAAGAGCATGAAGGTGTTCGCGGTGCTCGGGGGGCCGACCCAGACGAAGTCGTTCGCGCAGACGCTCGCGAACGAGGGCATCCTCTGCGTCGGCTCGTGCGTCGTGTCGCGCCCGGCGTCGTTCTTCAAGCAGAACTCGCCCTACATCTGGCCCGGTATCGAGCCCGACCAGACATCGCAGCTCAACACGGAGTTCGTGAAGAAGCAGCTCGTCGGCAAGGACGCGCAGTACGCCGGCGACCCGAAGTTCCAGCACGAGAAGCGCACGTTCGCGATCCTCAGCTACGACACCCAGGATGGCGGCTACAAGCCGGTGTGGGACAACTGGAAGAAGGAGCTGGAGGCGGCGGGCGTGCCGCTCAAGGGCCAGGTCAACTACTTCCTGAACATTCCCACCGTGCAGTCCGACGCGCAGTCACTCGTGCAGAAGCTCAAGGCGATCAATGCCACGACCGTGCTGTTCACCGGCGACCCGTTCACGCCGATCTACTTCACCAAGGAGGCCACCAAGCAGGGCTACTTCCCCGAATGGGTGATGGCCGGCACGGTGTTCGCCGACACCGCGGTGTTCGGGCGGCAGTTCGACCAGAAGCAGTGGGCGCACGCGTTCGGCATGTCGCTGATCCCGCCCCGCATCCCGCGCAACGAGGCGGAGTACTACGCGCTCTACACGAACTGCGGCACGAGCTCACCGGCTCCCGGGGACAACACGCAGGGCATCGTCTACGCGAACGAACTGCTCCTCTTCGACGGGCTCGAGCTCGCCGGGCCACACCTCGAGCGCGCAGAACTTTTACGCGGGGATCACGAACTACCCGCTGCTCGAACGTGACCCGCAGCACCTGCGCGGGGTCACGAGCTACGGCGACCACGGCATCTGGCCCAACGGCACCGACTACGGCGGCGGCGACACCACCGGCTTCGTATGGTGGGACCCGAAGGCACCCGGACAAGACGAGACGGGCACGGTCGGTACCGGCGAGTACCGATACATGGACAACGGCAAGCAGTACCTGCCCGGCGACGTGCCGACCGCCCCAATGAGCCTGTTCGATACGTCGAACACCGTCACCTATTACGACAGCTCCGGCAAGTACGAGGGCACCAAGCCGGTACCAGCAGCGCTGAAGCCGCTCGGCTGCCAGAGCTGACCATGTCGAGGCTCCGGCACGGCGTGGATCGCGTCGTCGGCGACGCGATCCACGCCGGCTGGACGCGCCTCCAGCGTTACGGCGCGATCGGGCCGCGCCATCGCGTCGCGCGCCGCTTCGCGCGCTTCGGCGAGGGCTCGATGATCTCGTTCCCCGCGACGGTCATCTTCGGTGAAGGCCGCATCGAGATCGGCGAGCGCAGCACGATCGGACCGTACGCATCGCTGTCGGCCGGCATGCCGATCGAGGCCGATCGACAGGGGGCTCCGATCATCACCATCGGTGACCGCACCGTGCTCGGGAAGGGCATCGGCATCGTGGGGCACCGGCGCGTCGAGATCGGCGACGACATCTGGACCGGGCATTACGTGTACATCACCGATCAGAACCACGGGTACACCGACATCGACACACCGATCGGCACCCAGCTCTGGCACGACGCGGCGGTGTCGATCGGATCGGGCTCGTGGCTCGGGCACGGCGCGGTGATCCTGCCGGGCACTCAGCTCGGGCGCCACGTGGCCGTCGCGGCGGGCGCCGTGGTGCGCGGCGTGGTGCCCGACAACTGCGTGGTGGCCGGCGTGCCGGCCCGGGTGATCCGCCGCTACGACCCCGACACTCGTACCTGGGAGTCAATCCCCGCTCACGAGGGCGAGCGCGGCGGGTAGCGGCTCGGTGTGCAGCAGCACGAGCCGCTGCACCGCACGCGTGAGCGCGACGAACAACAAGCGCGGACCCTGCGGGCCGTCGGCGTGGATCGCGCGCGGCTCCACCACGATCACGGCGTCGAACTCGAGGCCCTTCGCGGTGACCGCGTCGAGCAGCATCACGCCGGCACCGGGGTCGGCGCCCTCACCGAGCCCGCCCTCGTGGAGCGCTTCGAGCAGCGCGCGCGGCGCGATCACCGCCACCGTGGCCAGCTCCGCCGCGAGCTCGTGCGCGAGCGTGACGGCACGGACGACGAGCTCACCGGCCGCGCACCCGATCACCTTGGGCGGGTCGCCGTCCTCGCGGGCCGATCGCGCGGGCGTGACCCCGGCCGCGGCCTCGGGCAGCAGACGGTTCGCGACCTCGAGGATGGCGCCGGGCAGCCGGTACCCCACGGTGAGCTCGGCACGGCGCGCGTTCCCCGGCGCACCGAGATGTTCGAGCGCGGCGTCCCAGTCGGTGCTGGGATGCGGACCGGTGGCCTGCGCGAGGTCACCGAGGACGGTCATCGACGTGCGCAGGGCGCGCCGGGCGACCATGTGCAACGCCATCGGCGAGTAGTCCTGTGCCTCGTCGACCACCACGTGGCCGTAGCGCCTCGTGTCGCCGCCGATGAGGGCTTCGGCCTCGTCGAGCAGGGGCAGCTCCCCGGGGCTCCACAACTCCTCGCTGCCCTCACGGGCGCGCGACCGACGGATCACGTGTTGCTCGGCGGCGTCGAAGATTCCTGCCGCGGCCCGGCCGAGTGGAGCGGGCGACGTCAGCAGGCCGCGCACGAGCGCGACCGGGTTCACGGTCTTCCAGCAACGGTCGATCGCCGCGCGCGATTCCTTGTGGGCGAGCACCTCGCTGGTGAACTCGTCGAGCGAGGTGGCCTGCAGCTCGCCGCCGCTCCAGTCGTCGTACGCGGCGCGGAGCAAGCGGGCTCGGAAGCGCTCTCGTTGCTGGCGGACGGGCATCGCGGCCCCACCCGAGGTGTCGCGAGCGCCGGCCATCAGCTCGCCGACCCGGTGCGGGTCGAGGCGCACGACGCGTGAACGAAAGCGCATTGCGAGCGGCGCAGCGGGTGGCTTGATCGCCTCGCCGGCCGCCCGCCGGATCACCGCGGACCAGCGCGCGTCGCCGAGGAGGCGCGCCCGCTCGTGGGTGTCGGTGAGCGTGCAGCGGAAACGCAGGCCGAGCAGGGCGTCGAGCGTCGATTGGGTGACCGACGTCTCGCCGAGCGATGGCAGCACCTGCGAGATGTATTCGAGGAACACACGGTTCGGTCCGAGCACGAGCACGCCGGTGCGTGCGAGCACCTCGCGCTGCTCGTAGAGGAGGAACGCGGCGCGGTGCAGGCCCACCGCGGTCTTGCCCGTGCCGGGCCCACCCTGCACCACCAGGCATTCGTCGAGCGACGCCCGGATCACCTCGTCCTGCTCGGCCTGGATGGTGGCCACGATGTCGCGCATCTGGCCGGTGCGGGCCCGGCCGAGCTCCGCGAGGAGCGGATCGGGCACGCCGTGTGCGCCGCTTCCCGCCAACAGCGAATCGGGGTCGTCGAAGTTCTCCTCGTAGATGTCGACGAGTTCGGGAGCCCGCGAGCCCGCGAACGTGAAGCGGCGGCGCCGGGCCAGGCCGAGCGGGTCGACGGCCGTCGCCCGGTAGAACGGGATCGCCACGGGTGCCCGCCAGTCGACCACCACCGGATCGCCGTCGGGATCGTCGACGTGCCGCCGCCCGATGTAGAAGGCTTCGGGCTCGCTCGCGCCCGCGGCGATGTGCTCCGTCACACGGACCGCCGCGCCGCGAGCGGGGGTGGAGTCAGCCCCTCGGGGCGCGACCCGCGGGCGAGCGGCAGTGGAGTCGATGCGGCCGAAGCACAGCAGGCCGCCGTCGTCGAGGCTCGAGAGGCGCAGCTCGAGCTGGTGGCGCACCGCCTCCGTGTCGGCCTCGTTGGCGGCGAGGATGTCCTCCTGGCCGAGGTACGACTCGGTGCGCCTGCGCATCTCGCGGAGGCACTTCCGGAAGAACGCCAGACGCGCGCGTTCGGCCTCCACGTCGGGATGGGGCATTTCGGTAACACTACCGACCATGGACTTGCGACCGACCCCGATTTCCATCGGCGTGCTCTACGACTTCCCCCAGGGCGACGACGGCGTCGCGTTCGAGCGAGCGCTCCAGCTCGGGCTCGCGCACACCGGCGAGCGCCGCACGCGTCCCGTCGAGCTCACCGCGGTGCACGCGCCGCGGCTTGCCGATCGGCAGCGAGCACGAGATGCGCCGGGCATTCGCCGAGCTCGAGGCGCGGGGCGTGCTCGCGATCATCGGTCCTTCGATCTCCGACAACGCGCTCATCGCCGCGCCGCTGTGCGACGCGGCGCGGGTGCCCGCGATCAACTACAGCGGCGGCGAGCGCACGCGATCGGAATGGATGTTGCACTACCAGGTGGGCTCGCTCGAGGAGGAGCCGCCGTTCCTCGCGGCGCGCATCGCCGAGCGCGGCTTCGCGCGCTGCGCGGTGCTGTTCGACGAGTCGCCGGTGGGCCGCCGCTACGCAGCGTGCTTCGATGCCGCGCGGGCGCGCCTCGGCCTTCGTACCACCGCGTCGGCCGGCATCTCACCGCTCGCCGAGACCGTCGAGCCGGAGGTGATGCGCCTGCGCGACTCCGATCCTGAGGTGCTCGTATACTTCGGCCTCGGGCTCTCGTCGCGAGCGGTCGCGCTCGCCCGCGACGCGCTGCAGTGGTCGGCTCCGGTCGTCGCGAACTCGTCGTTGATGTTCGGGTACGTGCGCCCCGAGTGGCGTGACGGTTACGCGGGCTGGGAGTACGTCGACACCGTGGCCGACGCCAACCCGGTCCGCGCCGCGCTCGCCGACCAGGACCCCGCCAGCGCCGGTGGGCCGGTCGGCTGCGCCGCGTACGACATGGGCCGGCTGCTCGGCGAGGGCCTCGTGCGGGCCGAGCACCTCACACGGGAGGGCGTGCTGCACGGGCTACGCGCGGTCAAGTGGCTACCGGCGGCGTCGGGCGAGCCGGGCACGCTGATGGGATTCGGCAACCACGACCACGGCGCGCTGAAGGGCCACTTCCTCGTGCTGCGCGAGTGGAAGGACGGCCGCACCGTGCAGGTGGCCCGCTGAAGGATCAGGCGTCGCTCGCGGCGGCGCGCTCGGCCATGCCGTCGCCCGCCTTGCCGTCATTTGCCTTGGCGAGGCTCGCCTCCAGCGCGGCAACGAGGTCGAGCACCTTTGCGGGTGGCTCGGCCGTGGGCTGGGTGACGATCTTCTCGCCTGCGGCCTTGCGCTCGATGAGGTCGAGCAGTTCCTCGCGGTATGTGTCGTGGAACTCGCTGATGTCGAACTTCTCGACGGCGAGCGACTCGACGAGCTGGCGGGCCATCAGCATCTCCTTCTCCGACGGCTCCGGGCTGTCGTCGGGCACGATGCCGTCGCGTGCGAGCACCTCGTCGGCGTAGCGCATCGTCTCGAGACACAGCACACCGTCGACCGGGCGGATCGCGACGAGTCGCTCCTTGGAACGCATGACCACCTTGCCGATCGCAACCTTGCGTTCGCTGGTCATGACCTCGACGAGCAACTTGTAGGCCTTGACGCCCTTCTCGTCGGGTTGCAGGTAGTACGGCTGCTCGAAGTAGACGGGATCGATCTGGTCGAGGTCGATGAACTCCTCGATGTCGATCGTGTGCCCGGCCTTCGGCTGCAGCGTCTCGAGCTCCTGCGGCTCGACAAGCACGTACTGGCCCTTGCTGATCTCGTAACCCTTGACGATGCGGTCGGCCGCCACCTCTTCGCCGGTCTGGTCGGAGACCTTCCGGTAGCGGATCCGCGAGCCGGTGCCCGCCTCCAGCTGATTGAACGACACGTCGCGGTTGCGCGTGGCGGTGACGATGCGCACCGGCACCTGCACCAGCCCGAAGCCGACGGAGCCACTCCAGATCGCACTCGGCATGAAAACATGCTATTCCCGGTACGGTTCCGCACTATGCCGGCGGCGACGAACGTCACGATCGACGGCTACACGCTGCGGCTGACCAACCTCGCCAAGGTGCTGTATCCGGGCAACGGCTTCACCAAGGCCGACGTGATCGACTACTACCGCGCGGTCGCTCCCGTGATGCTGCCGCACCTGCGTGACATGTGCCCCACCCTCGTGCGCGCGCCCGACGGCACCGACGGCGAGGTGTTCTTCGAGAAGCGCTGCCCACCGCACCATCCCGACTGGATCGCCGAGGGGCCGGCGAACGGGGTCCCCAACGCGTGCGTGATCGACTCGCTCCCCGCACTCGTGTGGACTGCGAACCTCGCTGCGCTCGAGCTGCACGTGCAACAGACGCCGCGCGACGCGCTGCACACACCCCGTGCGATGGTGTTCGATCTCGATCCCGGTCCGGGCACCGACGTCCTCGACTGCCGGCGGGTCGCACACCAACTGCGCGACTGGCTGCACCAGCTCGGTCTCGCGACCGTGCTCGTGAAGACGTCGGGGTCGAAGGGTCTCCACCTGAGCGTGCCCCTGAATCCGAGGCACGGCGACCCGATCACCGACGACGACACCAAGAAGTTCGCGCTCGCGCTCGGTCAGCTGCTCGAGCAGCGCGACGACCGCGTCACCACGAACATGGCGAAGGACCAGCGCGGCGGGCGGGTGTTCGTCGACTGGAGTCAGAACGACCGGCACAAGACCACGGTCGCGCCGTACTCCCTGCGCATCCGAAAACTCCCCACGGCGTCGACGCCGATCGCATGGGACGAGCTCGACGCGGCGCACGACGCGGCCGCGCTCGTGTTCGACGTGCCGACCCTGATCGAACGCGTCGAACGGCTCGGTGATCTCTGGTCGGACGCCCTCACCGTCCACCAGCAGTTGCCCGCGCTCAGCTGAGCCGGCAATTGCTGCTCGGTTGGTCGAGCGTCAGAGCTTCTCCACGATCATCGCGAGGCCCTGGCCACCGCCCACACACATCGTCTCGAGGCCGTACTGCAGTCCGGCGTCCTCGAGCCCGTTGAGCAGCGTGGCCATGATGCGGGCGCCGGTCATGCCGAACGGATGACCGAGCGCGATGGCGCCGCCGTTCACGTTGAGCTTCTCGTGGTCGATGCCGAGGCGCTCGGCGCTCGGCAGCACCTGGGCCGCGAACGCCTCGTTGATCTCGACCCGGTCGATCTGGTCCATCGTCATCCCCGCCCGCGCCAGCGCCTGGCGGCTCGCGTCGATCGGACCGAGACCCATGATCTCGGGGTTGAGCGAGCTCACGCCGCTGCTCACCACCCGGGCGAGCGGCTTGATACCGAGCGCCTTGGCCTTCGTGTCGCTCATCACCACCACGGCCGCGGCGCCGTCGTTCAACGGGCACGCGTTGCCGGCCGTGACCGAGCCGTTCGGCCGGAACACCGGCTTGAGCTGCGCGAGCTTCTCGAGCGTCGTGCCCGGGCGCGGACCGTCGTCCTTGGTGACCACGGTGCCGTCGGGTGTGGTGACGGGAATGATCTCGCGCTCGAAGAAGCCGTTGCCCTGCGCGGCGACCGCGCGCTCCTGGCTGCGCACGCCCCACTTGTCCATCGCCTCGCGCGACACGCCTTCCTGCTCGACGACGTTCTCCGCGGTCTGGCCCATCGCGATGTACACGTCGGGAAGCCCGTCAGCCGGCTTCCAGTCGCCCTGGTCGCCCGCCTCACGCGCCTTCGTCCGCGCGTGCGAGCCGTCGAACAGGACGTTGTGCGGGCCGGTGTCCGACGCGCCGAACTGGAAGCGGCTGACCGTCTCGACGCCGCCGGCGACGAACACGTCGCCCTCCCCGGCCTTGATCGCGTGCGCGGCCATCCGGATCGTCTGCAGCGACGACGAGCAGTAGCGGTTCACGGTGACGCCGGGCGCGTCGAGCCCGGCGAGCAGCGCCGCGACCCGGGCGACGTTGTACCCGGCCTCCCCGGCCGGCTGGCCGCAGCCCCAGAGCACGTCCTCCACCAGCGCCGGGTCGAGCTTCTCGACACGGTCGAGCACGCCCTTGATCACGAGGGCCGACAGATCGTCGGGCCGACAGTCGACGAGCGAGCCCTTGTTCGCCCGGCCGATGGGCGTGCGGGCATAGGCGACGATCACTGCTTCGGACATGGGGCACTCCAGAGGCTCGTGGGAACACGCCATTCTGCGACGTGGGCCGCCATGGCGTCGAATAGCGTGCCCCCGTGAGCGTCGACCAGCATGCGGCTGAGCACCATCGCAGCCATCGCGTCGGCTGGCTGCGGGCCGCGGTCCTCGGGGCCAACGACGGCATCGTGTCGGTGGCGGCGCTGCTGATCGGCGTGGCCGCAGCGGGCGGTTCGCATACCGCGCTCGTCACCGCGGGCGTCGCCGGGCTCGTCGCGGGCGCCGGGTCGATGGCCACCGGCGAGTACGTGTCGGTCTCGAGCCAGCGCGACGCCGAGCACGCCGACCTGCGCGCCGAGGAGGCCGCGCTCGCGGCCAACCCGATGGGCGAGCTCCGGGAGCTCGCGAAGATCTACGAGCACCGCGGCGTCGAACCCGGTCTCGCCCGCCTCGTGGCCGAGCAGCTGATGGCCCACGACGAGCTTGGCGCGCACCTGCGCGACGAGATCGGCATCACCGAGATCTCGGCCGCGCGCCCGCTCCAGGCCGCGTGGACGTCGGCGCTGGCCTTCTCGGCCGGCGGCGCCGTGCCGGTGGTCGTCGCGCTGACCGTTCCCAACGCGTGGCGCGTGATCGCCACCGGCGTGAGCGCGCTCGCCGCGCTCGTCGTGCTGGGGTGGATCGGCGCGCGTGCCGGAGGCGCACCACCGGCACGGGGCGCGGCACGCGTCGTGTTCTGGAGCGCCCTCGCGATGACCGTCACGGGCGCGGTCGGCTACCTCGCCGGCCGGTAAGTCACAGCATCGTCACGGCAGCTGCAGCGCGCTGCCGGCGGGCGACGACGCCGACGCCGGGTCGCGCGCTTCGCCGGTGTGGAGCCGTTCCACGTGCGCGTGCGAACGGTCGACCTGCTGGGTGAGCTCCGACACCGTCACCTTCATCGCTTCGAGGGCGCGCAGCTTGTAGGTGTCGATCTGGTCGAGTGCCGCGAAGACGTTGTCCCACGCCCGTTGCAGCGACGCCATGTCGACGCCCGGCTGGGTGGCCTGCTCCTCGACCGTGGCGGCCTGGTCGCGCAGGATCCCCGAGGTGCTCTCGATCATCGAGCTCGTGACGTCGTGTACGGCCTTCACCTGGTCGCTGACCAGCTTCTGGTTGGTGAGGGCCTGCGCGACCATCACCGCGGTGCGCAGCGCGGCAACGGTGGTGGTGGTCGCGGTGCGTACCGCACGCACCAGCTCGCGATTGTTGATCTCGACGACACGGAGCGCGGCGTAGCCCTGCACGGCCACCGCGAGCTGTGTGAGGATCTCCTGGCGGCGGTGCCGTACGGGGAAGAGCACGTCCTCCCGCAGCGCGCGCGCCCGTTCGGAGTCGTCCGCCTCGATCGTCGCGATGCGCGCCTCGAGCGCGCCGTCGAGACGCTCGGCCATGTATGCGTACTGGCGCAGCGTCTCCATCTGCGTCCACAGCGCCTTCTGCTCCTGAGCGATCGCGGCGTTGTCCTTCTCCAGCTCCGCGCTGCCGTCACGCAACGAGCCGACGATGGCCTGAATATGGCTCTGGGCCTTCTGGTACCGCTGGAAGTAGCCGCGAAGCCGGTTGCCGAACGGGATGATGCCCAGCAGCCGGCGCGGATTGCCGCGCAGGTCGTAACGCGCCGGGTTCAGCTCGTCTACGGTCCTGCGCAGGTCGAGCAGACTCTTCGCGACGGGTGTGTCGCCGCCCCCGAGACCGCCGGCCGCGCGTACCGGCCGGTCGAGCAGCCGGTTGCTCATGTCGGAGGAGAGTCGGATCTCGCGGTCGGCGATGCCGCTGACGTCGTCGACCCGGCGCCGGTACTCGTCACCGTGCACGTCGAGCGTGGTGACGGACTCGACGAACGACGACACGAGCCCGTCGATGCGTGCCACCGCGGCTGGGTCGATCGCGACCTGCTGCTCGGCCTGCGCGGGCGCGACCGCGGTCACTGCATCCGGTGGCGTGAGCTCGAGCGCGGCTCCCGGTGCGTCAGTCATGGCGGCCCCGCTGTCCGTTCTCGTCGTCGGGCCCCGAGGGCGGCGCCGCTGCTCTCGCGCTGCCGTTACCCGTGACCGCCGGCAGCAACGACTCGCGCGCCAGCCCGGTGAGCGCGCCGGCCTGCTGGATGATCTCCGCGAGCGCCGACGTCACACCCTGGGCACCGTTCAGCACCGTGAACTGGCCGATGTGCTCGAACGGGGCCGCCGCGGCGGCCACGATCTCGGGCAGGCGCTCGGCGATCTGCTGCGCGATGACGGCCTCCTGGTTCTGGCTCATCGCGGCCGCGCGCCGTTCGATACCAGCCGCCTCGGCCTCCATGCGCGCCTGGACCGCCTCCGCCTGCGCGAGTCCCTTGGCGCGGATCGCGTCGGCCTCGGCCTGACCGGTGAGCCGAGTGGCATCGGCCTGCGCGCTCGCTTGCAGCTTGATCGCCTCGGCTTGCGCCTCGGCCTGGAGCTTCGTCTGCGTCGCGGCCGCCTCGGCCCGCAAGCGCGTCTCCTGTGCCTCGGCCTCGGCCTGGCTGATGCGCGCGTCACGAGCGGCGGTGGCGAGCGTGGTCTGCTTGTACGCCTCCGCGTCGGCGGGCTTGCGCACCTCGACCTGGAGCTCCTGCTCCTTCTGCGCGGCATGCAGCGTCGCGACATGCGTCTGCTCCTGGACGACCGCCTGCTCCGCGGTCGCCTTCGCGAGCGGGCCCTGCTGCTCCGACTCCTGCGTCGCCTTGTCGACCTCAGCCTGGAAGCCGGCCTTTTTGATGTTCGTGTCGCGGACCGACTGGGCGATCTGCGCTTGCGCAGCCTGCTCGCGTCCGACCGCCTCGCGTTCGGCGTTGGCCCGTGCGATACGCGCGTTCTGCTCGACCTCGGCCTGGTGCGGCACCGCGAGGTTCTCGATGTAGTTCGACGCGCTGCTGATTCCCTGGATCTGGAAGCTGTCGATGACCAGACCGAACGACTCCATCTCCTGCGAACAACGGTCACGCACCTGCTGCGAGAACATGTCCTGATCCGAGATCATGTCCTCGACGGTCATCGAACCCGCGATCGCGCGCAGGTGCCCGACGAAGACGTTCTGCACCTTCGTCTCGAGCTCCTGGGCCGGCCGGTCGAGGAAGCGCCGCGCTGCGTTCGCGATCGAGCGGTAGTCGTCGCCCACCTTGTAGACCACGACGCCGGCGAGCGTCATCGCGATCTTCTGCTGGCTCACGCACGGCACCGAGATCTGGCTCTCGTGCGCCTCGAGCGAGAGGCGGCGCACCTTGGTGAGACCGGGCATCACAAGACAGCCGCGCCCGGTCACGATGCGGAACCCCATGCTCTCGCCCACGCCGTCGGTGCGCTGGTCGGTTCGGAACCCGGAGATGATCAGCGCCTCGTCCGGCTCGGCGACGCGCCACGCCACCCGGAACAGGAGCGCGACCGCAAGGAACACGCCGAGCGCAACGGCGACGACAATGGCAGCGAGCGTCATCGGGGCAACCTCATCGAATCAGTCGGGGCCACCTCGACGGTGCGCCCACCGAGACTGCCAACAACGAGAACTTGGGTGTGCTTCCTGATCGTCGCTTCCTTGTCGGAGGCACAGGCCAGGAAGCGCTCCGTGCCCGCCCTCACCTCGATCAGCACCTCGCCGAGGTGGCTCGGGGTGATGTCGGCCGTCACCCGACCGAGCTTGCCGACCACATCCACCGCCATTGCACCCGCCTCTGCCGGGAACAGCACTTCGCGGCGATCGTACAGCCGCGCCCGACGGGCTGGCCTGACCCCGCGACCAGTCAGGCGAGCCGGCGCAGCTTCTCGCGATAGAGGCGAGTGTTCAGCACGTAACCGTGCGCCTGCAGCTTGATCAGCTCGGGGTCGGCACGATCGGGCTTGATGACTGCAGGCACACCCAGCGCCATCGCCCGGCTCGGTACCTCGGTGTTGTTCGTGACCATCGCGGCCGCGCCGACGAGCGCGCCGGTGCGCACGACCACACGGTGCAGCACGATCGAGCCGGAGCCGACGAGACAGCAATCCTCGATGACGCAGCCCTCCATGTGCACCAGGTGACCGATCACGCAGTCGTCGCCGATCCGGGTCTCGGCATCGTGCGTGCAGTGGATGACCGCGCCGTCCTGGATGCTCGTGCGCGCGCCCACCACGATCCGGCTCGCGTCGCCACGCATCACCGCCTGGGCCCACACCGACGACTCCTCGCCGATCACCACGTCGCCGATGATCGTGGCGTCGGGATGCACGAACGCGGTCGGGTCGATCGTCGGGGTCTTGTCACCGAGGGCGTAGAGCGGCACGGTATGGGACGGTACCGTGGTCCGCATGGACACGGCCACAGCGGCCCCCGAGAACGTGGCCGGTCATGTCGAACGCATCGCGCGCGACGGCTACACGATTCTCGAGCGGGTGATCGCGCCGGATCTCGTCGAGGCGCTCGCCGGCGATCTCGCCCGGCTCGAGCGCGAGTTACACGTGCAGCCCGCGGCGAACAGCTTCGAGGGCCAGCACACGCTGCGCGTCTACAACCTGCTCGCGCGCGGCCGCGTGTGGGAACAGGTCCCGGTGCACCCCGCGGTGCTGCCAGTGGTGGAAGGCGTGCTCGACCGCGGCGCGCTCGTGTCCTCGCTGAGCTCGATCGCGATCCTGGCGGGCGAGACCTCACAGCCGATCCACGCCGACGACCAGCTGATGCCGATCGCCAAGCCGCACGTGCCGACCGTCTGCAACACCATGTGGGCGCTCACCGACTTCACCGAGGCGAACGGCGCCACGCGGGTCGTGCCCGGCTCGCATCTCGCCGACCGCTCCCCCGATTACGGCCACCCCTACGACTCGGTCGCCGCGGAGATGCCGAAGGGATCGGTGCTCGTGTGGCACGGATCGCTCTGGCACGGTGGCGGCGCGAACACCACCGGCGAGCGCCGCGTGGGTATCGCGATGAACTACTGCGCGGGCTGGATCCGCCAGCAGGAGAACCAGCAGCTCGGCATCCCGCGCCACATCGCGGCGCGCTTCTCGCCGCGCCTGCGCGAGCTCGTGGGCTACGGCATCTACAACGGTCTGATCGGCCACATCGACAAGCACTCGCCGGTGGAGCTGCTCGACGCCGACCGCGGCGGCGACGGCACCTCACCGATGGTGTGGGACGCCACCTGACGACCGGTACCGGAGCACCGGGCTACGCGAGCTCGGCAAGCACGGCCGCGTGGAGGTCGCGTTTGATACGCGCGAGCACCTTCGGGTCCTTGCCCGCCCACGGCTGTGCCCGCGCCGCGGCCCGGGCGACCAGCGCGCCGGCCGGTGCGACCTCGTCGACCACGCCGGCCGCGAGCGCGTCGGGTGCGGTGTAGCGCCGGCCCGACAGCATCGCCTCGTGCACCACCGCGGTGGGGAGCCTCGCGGTGATCAGCGCTTGCATGAACGGGTGGAACTGCATGCCGAGGTCGATCTCGGGGAGGCACCACCAGCCGCGATCCTCCCGCATCACCCGCTGGTCGTGCGCGAGCGCGAGCATCGCCGCGACGCCGAACGTGTGGCCGTTCACGGCCGCGACCGTGGGTGCGGGGAACGTGAGCACGCGGGCGAGCAGCCCGCACGCGGCACCGATGAACTCGCCGAGCTCCGCGCCACGCAGCCCGAGCAGCAGCGTGAGGTCGAAGCCGTTCGAGAAGAACTTGCCGTCAGCGGTGGTGACGAGCGTGGCCCCGGCGTGCTCCGACTCGACCTCGTCGAGCGCGGCGCCGGCCGCCGCGAGGAAGTCACGGTCGACGAGGTTCTCACCGTCGCCGAGATGCAACATGCACACCTCGCCGTCCACCCGAAGCTCCACCGTCACGGCGACGGACACTAGGCCCCGCGCCACCGCTCGATATCGTCTCGCCCCGTGCACGTCGACGCCCTCGTGTTCGGCGCGCCTCATACCTGCGAGGTGGCGTCGTACGACCTTCCGACAGAGCTCGGTCCCCACGAGGTGCTCATCCGCAACCGGCTCGGGTTGATCTCGCCGGGCACCGAGCTGGCGATGTTCTGCCGCACCCATCGGGGCTTCGACGTGGAAGGGCACTGGGCGCGCTACCCGTACTACCCGGGATACTGCAACGTCGGGGTCGTCGAGGCCGCCGGCGCGAAGGTCGACACCGACCGACTCGCACCCGGCACGCGCGTGCTGCACCAGGCCAACCACAGCAGCGCGACACGCCAGCCCGCGGCCGCGGTCGTCCCGATCGGCGACCTGGCCGACGAGCGCGTGGTGTTCTTGAAGTTGCTCGGCATCGCGCTCACACCACAATTGCTCGCGCCGGTGCGGTTCGGCGAGGCTGCAATCGTCATCGGGCTGGGGCTGGTCGGCAACCTGGCCGCGCAGCTGTGCCGCGAGGCGGGCGCGTATCCGGTGATCGCGCTCGACCCAGCCACGCCGCGCGTCGGGTGGGCCCGTGCGTGCGGTATCGACGCACGCACGCGCGCTGGCGGCGTCACCGCGCCCTACGTGATCGAGGCGGTCGGTCTCGCCGCGGCGCTCCGCACCGGATTCGACGCCGTCGACCCCGACGGTCGACTCGTGATCCTGTCCAGCCCGCGGAGAAGATCGAGATCGATCCGTACTTCGACATCCATCACCGCGGGGTGCAGGTGATCGGCGCCCACGAGTGGCGGCGCAATCGCGAGCAGCGTGCGCCCTACCACGCGTTCCTCGAGCACCTCCTCGCCAGCGGCCGCGTGCAGGTCGATCCGCTCGTGACGCACCGGATCCCGTTCGCCGAAGCTCAGCGCGCGTACGAGGGTCTGCGGGACGAACCGGGCACGTGGCTCGGCGTGCTGCTCGAGTATCCAGCATGAGTGCCCGGGCGCTGCGCACGATTCACGTCGGCGCCCGCGGCCGGGGCACCTGGCCGCTCCATCTGATGGCGGCGGACGAGCGCTACGAGCCGGTGGCAGTGGTCACGCGAGACCCCTCGACGATCGCCGACACGCTCGCGGTCGCGTCGCTCGGACCGGGCGCCGCGTTCACGTCGCTCCGTGACGCGCTCGACCACGTCGACTGCGACGTCGTTGTGGTGTGCACGCCGGTCGAACTCCACGCCGCCGACCTGCGCGTGGCCTTCGCCGCCGGCAAGGACGTGCTCGTGGAGAAGTGCCTGTCGAACCGCTGGCCCGAGGCGTGCCGGCTCGTCGCCGAGGCCGAGGCCGGCGGCGTGGCGCTCGTGGTGGCCCAGAACTACCGCTACACCAAGGCCACCCAGACCTTGCACGCCGCGCTGACGGGCGGCGAGTACGGCACGGCGTCGCTGATCGACCTGGCGATGCACAAGTACCGGCCCGCGCCCCGCCAGCAGGACTATCCGTTCGCGATGTTCTGGGACCAGGGCTGCCACCACGCCGACGAGCTGCAATGGTGCTTCGGTCCCGTCGCCGAGGTGCGCGCACACACGTTCTCGGTGCCGTGGTCCCGATACCGCGACGACGCCGCGATCCAGGCGCTGTTCACGTTCGAGTCCGGCGCGACGTGCTCGTACCTGCTCAGCAACGTGAGCCGCGCCACGGAGCTGCGCTGGTCGGTGCACACCGACCGCGGCGCGCTCACCCGTGCGGGCGACGGCTGGGAGTTCGCCGAGGCCGTCGCACCCGACGACGCGCGGTTCGGCTGGAACGCTCCGCCGGTCGTGGTGCCCGAGCCCGATGGCATACGACCGAGCGGCGAGCACGCGCTGCTCGACGTGCTGCACCGCGCGGTGCACGACCGCGCCGTCACCGAGGTGAGCGGCCGGCCCAATCTCGAGACCTTGCGCGTCTGCGAGATGGTGGAGCGCGCGGCGACGTCGGGACACGTGGTGACCCGCGCCGAGGTCGTCGAGGCGATCTGAGCGCGACACCGATCGGCGGCCCGCCGGGCGCGGAGTGCGTGCAGCCCCGCTGCGCCCGCGTAACCGCTGCGCCGGCTATGCGCGCTTCGACAGCGAGCGCAAGGGCGGCGCGGTGTCGAGACGGCCGGTCGCCGCGAGCACCGGCACGGCGCCGCCGAGCGGCACCGGCGCGAAGTCGGGGGCGGCGCCGCGGCCCACCACCATGCCGTCGGCGGTGACGAGCCAGTATCCGTGGCCCGACGGCGCGGTCTGCATCGCCACCACCAGATGGTGCGCGGCCTCGTGGATGCCTTCCTGGTGGCGGTCGTGCGCGGTGGTGAAGCGGGTGGGATCGGTCTTTTCGGTGAGCTCCTCCACGAGGCCGCCGGAGCTGTGCGCGCGGCCGAAGCCGAACACCCGCCCGCTGGCGGTCGCGGTCCAGTAGCCGTCGTCCCACGGCGTGGCCGCGACCGCGACGACCGGGTCGTCGGGCGCGATGTGCGGCGTGTCGCCGAAGGCCTTGGCGTCACCCACTGCGTACACGCGACCCAACGAGTCGGCGAGCCAGTAACCGTGGCCACTGCGGGTCGCGGCGATGCCGACGATGCGCGCCCCGCGGGGATCTGTCCCGGCGTGGGCTGCACGTGGGCCGCCGCGCCGTAGGCGTGCACGTGACCGGCGCTGTCGGCCGTCCAGTAGCCGACCGCGTCGTCGATCGGCGCTACCGCGACGATGCCGGGCGTGGTGTTGCCGAGCGACGGCGCGCTGCCGAACGGCAGCACGCGCCCGTCCTCGAAGAACAGCCAGTAGCCGCCGGCGTGCGGCGTCGTCGCGATCGCGACCGCGCCGCCGTGGTGCTGCACGCCGTAGCCCGAGCCCCAGAACCGCGCGTCGCCCACGTCGTACACCTGACCGTTCGGCGACGCGAGGAACAGACCGTCGCCTTCACGTGCCGGCGGCGAGTAGGGCGCGCCCGGTACACCCGATGCCGACAAGCTCGCGAGCGACGCTCCCGTGAGCGGCGGCGGCACGAACGTGATGTCGACGTGCGCGAAGCGCAGCATCGCCGCGTACACGCGCAGCACCGACGAGGCATAGATCGGCGACGTCGCCCAGCGGCCGTGGCCCATCTCACGCCAGGTCGGCGCGATCCCCATGTAGGAGCGAGGCGGGTGGATCATCGCGCCGGGCAGCGGATTCGGGTCGGCGTAGCCGCGCAGCAACTGCATCTGCGCCCGCACACCGACGCGAGCGCTCGGGTAGTGGTGGCCGGAATGGCACGAGTCGCATGCGCCGATGCCGGCGAAGTTGTTGTCGGGCGGGTGTACCTGTCCGCGTCCGGGGAATCCGAAGTCGCCGGTCTCGATGATCGACTGCGCCCACGCGATGTCGGCCCGCACACCGAGCGCCGCCCCCTCCTGGAGGAAGATCGCCGCGAGCTGCTCGATCGGCACGCCGGCCCGGGGATGGCCCACCGACTGCGCGTAGGCGGCCATCTCCGCGGGCGTGAGCCGGGTGGGACCGAGCAGCGACACGGGATCGAGCCCGTAGCCGGGCACCGTCGCCGGGTTCGCGGGCGCGGGTGCCACGTCGGGCACCGCGCTCGGCGCCGGCGAGGCCTGCACGGCCGCGCCGGAGCCGCCCGCGAGCGCCGCGCCCGTCACCAGCACCGCCGCAGCCAGCCACAGCGCGACAGCGGGACGGGACGGCCGGGGCACGGGAAGTGTGTCGGCACCCCGCGGCAGGAGAGTTGAGCGTTCTACGCTTGACATTCGGACCAAATCGTGGAGGTCGGCGGATGGCCGTGGTGGTCGAGACGAGGAGCGGCCCCGTTGCGGGCGTCGAGGGCGCGTGCCTGTCGTTCAAGGGCATCCCGTATGCCGCACCGCCGGTCGGCGAACGCCGCTGGCTGCCGCCCGTCCGTGAGCAGCGATGGAGCGGCGTGCGCGACGGTTCGGAGTTCGGCGCCGACGCCGCGCAGAACCAGATGATCCTCGAGCAGGTGATGGGCTCCGACTCGCGGCCCAAGAGCGAGGACGCGCTGTTTCTGAACGTATGGACGCCCGGCGTCGAGGGGCACCGGCCGGTGATGGTCTGGATCCACGGCGGCGCGTTCCAGTTCGGCGCCGGCTCCACGCCCTGGTACGACGGCACGAAGTTCGCGGTCAACGGCGACGTGGTGCTCGTGACGATCAACTACCGGCTCGGGCCGCTCGGCTTCCTGTACCTCGCCGAGTGCTGCGACGATCCCGCGCTGGCATCGAGCGGCAACCTCGGGCTGCTCGACCAGGTGGCCGCGCTCGAATGGGTGCAGGAGTGCATCGCGGGCTTCGGCGGCGATCCCGGCAACGTCACGATCTTCGGCGAGTCGGCGGGCGGAGGGAGCGTCGCCACCCTCATGGGCCTTCCGGCGGCGCGGCCCGGCGTGCTGTTCCACAAAGTGATCGCGCAGAGCGGCGCGGCGTCCTGGGGACTGACGCGCGAGCAGGCCACGGATCGTGCCCGCCGGCTCGGCGACGCGCTCGGCATCACGGGCGGCGACGTGGCCGCATGGCGCGCCGCACGCGTCGACGACCTGCTCACCGCGTCTACCGTGCTCGGCTTCGAGACGTCGGGTGACGGCCTTCCGTTCGCGCCCGTGCACGACGGTGTCGTGCTCCCCCAACCGCCCCTCGATGCGATCGCGGGCGGCGCCGCCGAGGGCGTCGCGCTGCTCACCGGCACGAACCTCGACGAGTTCACGCTCTTCAACCTCATGGATCCGGCCATCGCGTCGCTCGACGACGCGGAGCTCGTACGGCGCGTCGAACGGATGCATGGCCGCGACGGTCGCGCCCTGGTCGACGGCTATCGCGCCGGCCGCCCGGGCGCCTCGGCCGCCGACCTCTGGACCGCGATCGAGAGCGACGCGGTGTTCCGCATGCCGATGATCGACTTGCTCGATGCGCACGCTTCGTACGGCGAGACCTACAGCTACCTCTTCACCTGGCCGACGCCCGCGTTCGGTGGCGCACTCCGCTCCTGCCATGCGGTCGAGATCCCGTTCGTGTTCGACAACCTGGATCAGCCGGGTGTGTCGATGTTCCTCGGCGCTGATCCGCCGCAGCGAGAGATCGCCGACCCGCTGCACCAAGCCTGGCTCGCGTTCGCGCGCAGCGGCAAGCCCGCGCACGACATGATTCCCGCGTGGGACCCGTACGACGTCGATCACCGGCCGACGATGCGCATCGACCGCACGTGGGCGCTCGAGGACGACCCCCTCGGCGCCGAACGCCAACTCTGGACCTAACCCCACCTAACCCGACCTAACCCCACATGCGTCGTTTGGGACCGCTATTTGGTACCCAAACGACGCATGAGGGGGTGGGTCACGTGGCGAGGAGGTGCGTCCAGCGCCGCTCACGCTGGCCGGCGCGCCGCTCGAGCTCGCGGACGATGCCGCGCGCCGCGAGATCACTGAGCGCGGTCTGCACCTCACCTGCTGCGGTGAAACGGTGCATGCGGTCACCGCGTGACTTCAGCTCGCCCGGTGTCTGCGGGCCGCGCAGCAGCAACGTGCACACCACCGCCTGCTCGGCCGGGCTCAGGTCGATGACGTCGGGAAGCAGGTGGCGGAACTTGATCGCCCGCTCCCCCGTCGCCTTGCTGCGCGCCACGAGTGAGTAGTTGCGGAGACCGTCGAGCGCTTCCTGCACGGTGCGCTCGTCGTAGCTGACGACCGGATCGCGGTTGGTGGTCTGGTTGCAGGCGACGCGGACCGAGTTGAGCGACAGCGGGTAGTTGTCGGGCGTGGTCATCGACTTCTCGACCAGGCAACCGAGCACCCGCGCCTGCTCGGGCGTCAGCCGGAACGCAACGATCTCGGGTTCGGGCATGCCCGCACCGTACTGTCGCGGGCTCGATGGCTCACGCCTCCCCCGAAGGGTTCCGTCAACACCGCTTCGCACCGCCGCCGGGCGCCACCACCGTGCTGCTCGTGCGCCACGGCGAGTCGGCCCCGGCCCTCCCCGACGATCCGTTTCCCCTCGTCGACGGCCACGGTGACCCGCCGTTGCATCCCGAAGGCCACGCGCAAGCTGCGAAGGTGGCCGCGCGCCTCGGCGACGAGGCGATCGACGCGATCTACGTCACGACGTTGCAGCGCACGCACCAGACCGCGTCCCCGCTCGCAGCCGCGCTCGGGATCACGCCGATCGTCGAACCCGAGCTGCGCGAGGTGTTCCTCGGCGAGTGGGAAGGCGGGTTGCTGCGCGCCAAGGCGGCCGCGAGCGATCCGTTGTTCGCCCGCATCCTCGCCGAGGAGCGTTGGGACGTGATCCCGGGCGCCGAGCCGGCCGCGGCGTTCGAGACGCGGGTGCTCGCCGGGCTGCGGCGCATCGCCACCGCGCATCCCGACGGTGTGGTCGTCGCGGTCGTGCACGGCGGTGTGATCGGCCAGCTGCTCGCGTCGGCGAGCGGCTCACGCCCGTTCGCGTTCTCGGGGGCCGACAACGGCTCGATCAGCGAGATCGTCGTCCACGGCGATCGCATGATGGTCCGCCGCTTCAACGACACCGCGCATCTCTGAGCTCCCGCGGTCAGCGCGACCCCGCGAACGCCGCAAGCGTCTCGACGAGCGTCTCGGTGACGGGGACGAAGCCATGGGCATTGCGGGGGGTCTCCGCCCACACCGGCGAGTTGCCCCGGATACGCGGCGGGAGCTCGAGCTGCACGCCGCCGGCCCTCGTACGGTTGACGGGGTTCGCCGTGTGGATGCCGCGGTACTGCGGCGGTATCGCCTCGAGGTCGTCGACGAAGGTGTACTCGGGGAGCGCGGCCCGCAGCGCGTTCGCCAGGGCCGACGCGGCCTCGCGGTCACTGCCGCCGAGCACCACGCTCGTCCACCGGTGGTCGCTGTCGACCAGGCCGCCGTAGCCGTGCAGCGAGATCGCCGATGCCACGTGCGCGCAGAATGCATCGAGCACCGGCGACGTGCCCGCCGCGAACCGCTGCGACGGCACGTGCCACCGCAGATCGTCGGGCTGCACCACTGCGTACAGCGACGCGCCGCTGCGCCGCGCCGCTTCCGACGCGATCTCGAACGTCGTGGCTTCGAGGCCACCGTGCAGGCTGATGAACCCGACGCCGCGCGCACGCAGCTCGCAGTGCTCGACGACGCCGTCGCACCCCAGCAGCGCCGTGAGCGTCGGCCGATGAGCCATCGCGAGCGCACACTACCGAGGGAGCAGGCGCACCCATTCGCCGAACTCGTCGATCACCGCGTCGAACGCGAGCCCGGCATGGGCCGCGTAGCGAGCAAGCGCTTCGTCGTCGAGCACCTGCGCGTCCACGTGCTGGGTCCACGAACGCCCACCGAGCAGGTACGTGACGTCCGCGACGAGCCGATCGCCGGCGCAGGAGATGGGATCGAAGCGGATCGTCACCGGCCCGATGCTCGCCTCGCCCGGCTCGGCCGCGCGCGCCCACGCGGGCGCGTAGCGCTGCACCATCACCGCGCCGTCGGGCTCGGCGTGGCGCGCGCAGGTGGCCAGCAACAGCGGCGGCCAGTGGTTGACGAGATACGACGCCGCGACCACCGTGCCGAACCGCCGCCGAAGGTCGAGCGCGAACACGTCGGCCTGCACGCGCTCGGCGCGCTCGTCCACGAGCGCCAGCATCGCGGCGGACTCGTCGACCGCGACCACCGGATGTCCCAGATCGAGCAGCCCACGCGTGTAGCGCCCGGCGCCGCACGCGAGGTCGAGCACGGTGTCACCGTCGAGCATCTGCGTGTGCAGCATCTCCGGGACGCCGCGCGCCGGCAGCGCCGCGAACACCGGCACCGGCGACCCGTCCGGCGCGATGTCGTCCATCACCCGAGTGGCCGTGCCACGCTGCTGCGGCGCTTCGACGCGACGACGCGGCGGCTCGTCAACGCGACGCGTTGACGAGCAGGTCCTTGAACGGCGTCGACTTGTCGGGCCCGGGCTCCTTCGGGAGACCGAGGACACGCTCGCCGATGATGTTGCGCTGCACCTGATCGGTGCCGCCGTAGATCGACGGGCCCGGCGAGAACAGCGTCATCTCCTGCACGATCCCGCCGCCGAGCGTGCCGGCGCCCATGACCATGGCGTCGGGGCCGAGGATCTCGCAGCCGACCTCGCGATTGAGGCGCAGCATGTCGCTCATCATCAACTTGGCGATGTTGGGCGCACCGGCCGACGCACCGCCGCTGCGCGCCCGCAGCGCGGAGAGCTTGCCGAGCCGGTCGAGCGAGTAGAGCCGGGCGATTCCCTGGCGGACGTGCGCGTCGCCGGTCTTGTGGGCCTCACGCGCGAGCTTGATGAGGCGGGAGGCCATGCCCTGTCCGCCGCCGCCGGTGCCGCCGGTGCGGAACTGGCCCACGAACTCCTTGGCCGGACGGTCCAGGTGCCCGGCCCGCGGGCCGGGGAACGCCGAACCGGCCGCGCCGCTGCCGCCGCTGCCGAGCGACGAGCGCTCGGCCGCGAGCGTCGTGTTCGCGACCGACCACCCGTTGTTGATGCCGCCGACGACGTCGCGCTCGTGCACCCGGCAGTCGTCGATGAAGACCTCGTTGAACAGCGCCCGCCCCGTCATCTCCTTCAACGGCCGGACGGTCACGCCGGGCTGACCCATCTCGAAGCGGAAGTACGTGATGCCGGCGTGCTTCGGCAGGCTCGGGTCTGTGCGCGCGATCAGCATGCCGAGGTTGCAGAGCTGCGCGGTCGACGTCCACACCTTCTGGCCGTTGACCACGAACTCGTCGCCGTCGCGCTCGGCGCGCGTTTGCAGCCCGGCGAGGTCGCTGCCCGCGCCCGGCTCGGAGAACAGCTGGCACCACGCGTCCTGGCCGTTGAGGATGCGCAGCAACCATTCCTTCTGCTCCTCGTTGCCGTGGGCGACGAGCGTGGGCGCGGCGAGCGCATAGCCGAGCCCCGACGGGGGCCCGATCGCACCGGCTTGTTGGATCTCCTCGTTGACGACGTTGGCGAGCGTGCGGCTGTACCCGCGGCCGAAGTGCGTGGTGGGGAACGTGGGGGCGGCGTAGCCGCTGCGGGCGAGACGCTCCCACCACTCGCCCACGGTCAGGTCATCGGACCAGTTCTCGCGCAGCCAGTCGCGCACCTCGGCGCGCACCTGCTCGGCAGTCAGCTCGGCCATTCGACTCTCTCCTCGCCACCCGTGACGGGCATGTCGGCGCAAGGATAGGGACAGCCTTCGGCGAGGTCGAAAACGCCGTCAGGCGACCGCGACAGCGAGGCGCTGCAGGTATTCGTCGCGCGCGACGTCGATCGCGCCGAGCGACGCGAGGTGCGCCGTGGTCCACTGCACGTCGAACAGCGACGCGCCGTCGAGGGTCAGGAGGTCGCAGGCGGTCCAGAGCGCGACCTTCGACGCGTCGGTGCGGCGGTGGAACATGGACTCGCCGGCGAACAGCCCGCGGATACGCACGCCGTACAGGCCGCCGGCGAGCGCGCCCTCACCGTCCCACACCTCGACGCTGTGCGCCACACCGAGACGATGCAGCTCCGAGTACGCCTCGATAAAGGAGTCGTCGATCCAACCCTGCGGTCGGCGCTCGTCGCCGCAGCCGCGCATCACGCCGACGAAGTCCTGGTCGACGGTGACGGTGAAGTGCCGGCGCGAGCGGCGCAGCGACCGCGACGCGAAGAAGCCGTCGAGCGGCATCACGCCGCGCGGGTCGGGCGACCACCACCCGAGTGGCCCGGAACGACCGCCGAGGCGCATCGGGAACAGCCCGCGCGCGTACGCGGTGACGAGCGTGGGCGGCTCGAGATCGGCGCCGATCGCAACGATGCCGTCGGCATCGGCGTCGAGCGCGGACGGCAGCTCCCACCGGCACGCCCCGAGCAGGCGCATCGGGTCGACGGGCTGGGTCTCGGTCCGCACCGGCATGGCAGGAAAGTGTCTCACCTTCGTAACGGCTCGTCGAAGTCACGACCGGGAATGTGACGACCGCTGCGGCCCCTTGCGCGCCCGCCGGCGAGCGCAGCCTCCGCCCGACGCCCGCCGCCGGTCGGTAGCGTCGCGGTCCATGGCCGACGAACCACATCGCTGACCTCCTGATCGCCCACCGGCCCACACGGTCGACGTCCCCGCGCTCGACGTCCCCGCGCTCGACGTCCCCGCGCTCGACGTCCCCGCGCTCGACGTCCCCGCGCTCGACGCCGCGCCGGCCCGGCTCGCCGCGACCGTGCTGCTCGTCCGGCTCGTCGACGAGTGGGCGTCGTTCCTGCCCGCGGCCACGTTCGACTCCTTTCGCGCCGACCTCGGCCTGAGCTACCGCGCCGCCGCACTCGCGCTGCTGGCGATCGGGCCGGGCGCCATCGCCGGGTCGGCGGCCGTGCTGTTCGCCGACCGGCGGTCTCGGCGCGTGCTCGCCACCGCGGGCGCCGCCACCTATGCCGGCGCGCTTGCGCTGTTCGCAGCCGCGACCAACTCGTGGATGCTGGTGAGCGGTGGCTTCGCCGTGGGTTTCGGCGCGACGCTGCTCGTCGACACCGTCGAGGTGGCACTCGCCCACCTGGCGGGCGGCGACGGCAGCCGGCTCGAGCGGGCCCTCGCCCGGGTGAACGTGGCGGCCGGTGTCGGCGATCTCGCCGCGCCGCTGATCGTCGCGGCGGCCGCCGCGCGCGGCTGGTCGTGGCGAGTACCGCTCTGGTTCACGGCCGTGGCGGCCGCGGGCTACGCCACGCTCGTCGCGGCGACGCCGCTGCCGGCACCCGCGGTGCCGGTTGCTCCCGGACACGGCCGGCCGGCCCGCCCGCAGCCGGGCGCACGCGAGCTCGCGCGCCGCCGCAGCGTGTGGCGGGCGGGCGCGTGCGGCGCGCTGCTCGTCGCGCTCGACGAGTCGTTCGTGGCCTTCGTGATCGCGTACTTGCGCCACGACGACGGTATGTCGACGGCGCACGCCACGGTGATCGCCGCCGTCTTCGTCGGTGGTGGCCTCACCGCCGCGGCGGGGCTGGCGCGCACCGACCGGCCCCGCACGCCGTCCCGTCGCCGCCGGGCGCTGCGCACCGCGGCCGCCACGATGCTCGCCGGAGCGGTACTGCTCGCGATCTGGCCGCTCCCCGCCGTGATCGCGTGCTGCGGGTTCGTGATCGGCGCGGCCACGGTCGCGTTCTGGGTGCCGTTCCACGCCGCGACGCTGCAGCTCGTTCCGGGGCGCGCCGCGATCGTCACTGCGCTCGTCGGCACGATCGAGATGGCGGGCCTCGCCGCCGCTCCGGTCATCGGCGCGGTCAGCGATGCCTGGGGTCTGCGCGCCGGTCTCGGCGCCTATTGCCTGCTCCCTGCGCTGCTCGTGTTCCTGGTGAGGCGTGTGCGGTAGATCGAGCCCCACGGCCGTTTGTGGCGCGCCCGAGACCTTCCCTACTGTGTCCGCAATATCACGGTGGGTGCTCACGAGAGGGGAAGCATGCGCAACATGTTGAAGGCTCCGCTGTTCGCGGCCATCGCCACGTCGGCGATGGTCGCCGGCCTCACGGCCCCGGCCCAAGCGGCCCGGGTGCGGGTCGTCCACCAGGGTCAATCCATCCAGGCCGCGGTGAACGCGTCCCATTACGGCGACACGGTGTTCGTCGACGGCGGCGTGTACCGGCAGACGGTTGTGGTCACCAAGAGCGGCATCAGCCTCATCGCCCGCGGCGCGGTCATCGAACCACCGAACGGCGTCGCGCACACACCGTGCGCCGAGATGCCCGGCGGTGGCGCGGCGGGAGCAGCGAGCCCGGGCAACGACGTCGGCATCTGCCTCGTCGGCCAGTTCAACCGGAACGGTGTCGTCACGCGGTGGTTGAGCAACGTGACCGTCGCCGGCTTCACGGTCCGCAACTTCTCGCAGGCAGGAATCTGGATGCTGGGCGGGAAGAACGTGGTGGTGCGGCACAACACCGCGATCAACGACGGCGCGTACGGCATCGCGCGGTTCGTGTCGACCGGCGGTCGGGTCGACTACAACTCGGCGAGCGGTAACGACGAGGCCGGCCTCTACTGGGGCGACTCACCGCACTCCAACGCGTTGATCCAGGGCAACACTGCATACGGCAACGGTGACTGGGGCATCTTCGTCCGCGACTCCTCGCACGGCACCGTGCAGGACAACGTGACGTGGGGCAACTGCGCCGGGATCATGGTGTTGCGCACCGGCAGCGCGCCGGTCACCGGCTGGAGCGTCCAGCACAACGTGTCCCACGACAACAACCGCCACTGCCCCCCGAGCGACGAGGGTCCGCCGGTGTCCGGCATCGGCATCGTCGTCGCCGGCGCCGACCATGTGCGCGTGCAGTTCAACTCGATCAACCACAACGTGCCGTCCGGGCCGACACTCGCCTCCGGTGGTGTGGTCGTGATCAGCACCACATCGTTCGGCGGCGCGAACGAGTCGAACATCTCCGTGTATCGCAACACGATCACGAACAACCGTCCCACCGACACCGTGTGGGACCACCAGGGCACGAACGTGCGCTTCATCGGCAACATCTGCACGCACGGCTCCTGCTGAGCGCGCACCTCACGGCGACGTGACGATCGGGGGCGGCTGCGGCCGCCCCCGATGCGCGCTCGTGGTGCAGGCGGGGAGGGTCAGGCGAGCAGGGCTCGGGCGATGTGGGTCACCTGGATCTCGTCCGTGCCCGCGTAGATCTGCAGGACCTTGGCGTCGCGGGCGAGCTGCTCCACCTCGTACTCGGCCATGTAGCCGTTGCCACCGAAAAGCTGCACCGCCTCCATCGCGACCTCGGTGGCGGCCTGCGCGCTGTAGAGCTTCAGCGCCGACGCCTCGGCGAGGCCCATGGGATCGCCGGCGGCCGCCATCTCCAGCGTGCGGAATACGAGCGACTCCACGTTGAGCCGCGCGACCTCCATCTTCGCGAGCTTCAGCTGGATCAGCTGGTAGTTGCCGATCGGCTGGCCGAACTGCACCCGCTCCTTGGCGTACGGCACGCACAGCTCGAGGCAGCGCTCGATGATGCCGAGCGCCATCGCCGCCACCCCCGTGCGTTCCATCGTGAAGGTCGCCTTGCTGGCGTCGCGCCCAGCCCGGCCGCCGAACGCGTCGAGCGACTCGCCGAGGAGGTGGTCGGCGCCCACCCGCACGTCGTCGAGGAACAGCATGCCGGTCGGCGAGCTGTGCATCCCCATCTTGCGCAGCGGCTTGCTCTGCTCGAGCCCGGGTGTGCCCTTGTCGAGCACGAACTGGACCACCCGGCGCTCGCTCGGCGGGTTGCCCTCGTCGAGCTTGCAGATGAACACGATCGTGTCGGCGTAGGGCCCGTTCGTGATGAACGTCTTCGAGCCCTTCAGCACGAACTCGCCGCCGTCGAGACGGGCGGTCGACTGCATCGACCCGAACGCGTCGCTGCCGGACCCGGGCTCGGTGATCGCCCACGCGCCGATCTTCTCCATCGTGACGATGTCACGCGCCCACCGCTTGCGCTGCGCGATCGTGCCCTTACCGTTGATCGCCGCCGCAGTCAGGCCCACGCTCACACCCATGGCCGTGACCATGCCGGGCGAGCACTTGCACAGCTCGATGATCGGCAGCATCGTCATGCCCGCGTTGCCGGGCCCGCCGCCCGAACCGCCTCCCGAACCGCCGGCCTCCTCCTCGCCGTCGTGACGCGCGCCCGCAGGCTCGCCGGCCTCCTCGGTGGCGATGCGGCGGTCGAAGCTCGCGGCCGCCATCTGGTCGAGGCCGAAGGTGCGGTACAGCCGGCGCAGGAGGTCGTAGGGCGGCATGTCGCCGTGCTCCAGCGCCTCCCGGTGGGGGCGGATCTCCTTGTCGACGAAGTCGCGTACGGCGTCGCGGATCATCTTGTGCTCGTCGGACCACTTGTACATGCGCCGAATGGTAGGAGTAGGAGCTCGTATGCCGCTTCCCGAGCCCTGAAAGAACTTGCCGCGTCGGTCAGCAACCGGGGCCGGTGGGGCGCCGACGACCGGCGCGGCACGCTGAACCTCATCGACGCCGCGGCAGTGCGGCGCGGCGTCGCGGCCGTCCGGATGGGCACCGCGCTCTCGCTCACCATCCCGTTCGACGAGGGCGGCCCGCAGACCGGCATGATCCCCGGGCGCACGAATCCCACCCGCGAGATGGTGGCGATCAACGTCACCTACACGGGCGACCGGGACGACTTCACGACGAGCGACGACCGCATGGAGATGGGCGTCCAGGCGGCGACGCACTGGGACGCGCTCGCGCACGTGGGCTACGGCGGCGAGCTCTACAACGGCGTGTCCGACGCGACGAACGACGAGCAGGGCGCGCACGAGCTCGGCATCGAGCGCTACGGCGCCATCGCGAGCCGCGGCGTGCTCCTCGACATCGCTGCGTTGCACGGTGTCGACCACTTCGACGACGGCTACCCGATCACGGGCGACGATCTCGACGCCGCGGCCGCGCACGCCGGGGTGACCGTGCAGCCCGGCGACATCGTGCTCGTGCGCACCGGCCAGATGCACTGGCTGCGAATCGGCGAGCGCGAGCGCTATTCGCACCCGAGCCCGGGCCTGTCGACGAAGAGCATCCGCTGGCTGCGCGAGCACGATGTCGCCGCGGTGGCCACCGACACGATCGTGTTCGAGGTGTTCCCGTGCGAGGACCCGGAGGCGTTCCTGCCGGTGCACATGATCCACCTGCGCGACATGGGCCTCGTGCAGGGCCAGAACTTCGCGCTCGACGAACTGGCGGCCGTGAGCGCCGCCGACGGTCGTTTCGACTGCCTGCTCGTCGCCACGCCGCTGCCGCTCACGCGCGCCCTCGGCGGGCCGGTCGCCCCGACGGCGATTCGCTGACCCGGGCGCGGCGGGCGCAGTGATCGGCTCGCCTCACACCCATCGGCGCCGGCGGCGCGCGACATGAGCCTCATGCGACGGCGTGGGCGCGCCGAGACTGCCTACGGAGGATGATGCGCCATGGATGGCAGGGACGGGCGTCCACACGTTCGAGTCGCGCGACCGCTCGAGCTGAGCACGATCGAGGTGGCGGTGGCCGTCGTTGGGCTCGCCCGCGAGCTCGACGCACCCACGCACCGCTTTTCGCTCGGACATCACGGCAGCTTCGAGCTCGACAGCGCGTTCTGCGGCCAGACACTCAGTGACACGACGCGCCGCGGGGAGCAGTGCATCGCGAGCCGGGGCCGGCTATGGAGTCGCGACGGCATGGTGGTGTCGAGCGTGCGGCTCACGATCGAGAGCGGGATCGCGGCGCCAACCGAGATCGCGCTCACGGCCACCGCGGCGCTGCCGCCGGCGTTCGCGGCCGACCTCGCCGCCTACCTCGAACTCGCCGACGCCGCGGTGCTCGAGCTGGCCGAGGAGCTGCAGTACCACGCGGACTGCAGCCAGGCCGCGTGAGGCCTCCTCACCGCATGGGCGCGGAGCTGGGGGCGATGGCGACCGGCAGGAGGGTGTCGCCCATGAGGAAGCGGTCGACGTGGTGCGCGCAGCTGCGGCCTTCGGCGATCGCCCACACGATCAGGCTCTGCCCGCGGCCCATGTCGCCGGCCGCGAACACCTTGGGCACGCTCGTGGCGAACGCGGCGTCGCGGCGCACGTTGCCGCGCTCGTCGAGCTCCACACCGAGCTGGTCGAGCATGCCTTCGCGCTGCGGGCCGACGAAGCCCATGGCGAGGAACACGAAGTCGCACTCGAGCTCGAAGTCGGTGCCTTCCT
Organism: uncultured Actinomycetes bacterium; assembly: GCA_963716525.1. Taxonomy (GTDB): domain Bacteria; phylum Actinomycetota; class Acidimicrobiia; order IMCC26256; family PALSA-610; genus JBBREP01. The sequence continues at coordinate 2,911,412 of OY970315.1, read as the reverse complement.
TCTTCTCGAACATCATCCGACCCTCGGCGAACACCTGCTCCACCTCGTGGGCGCGCAGCCCGCGGAGGTTGCCTGCGCCGTCGCCGAGGAAGCACTCGGTGTTGACCGCGTACACCCGCTCGCCGCCCTCCTCGTGGGCCGAGCTCACGCGGTAGGTCATGGGATACGTGGGCCACGGCATGCCGGCGGTGCGCTCACCGGGCGGGCGCGGCAGGATCTCGAACTGGTGCACGCTCGCCGCACCCTGGCGGTGCGCGGTGCCCAGGCAGTCGGCACCCGTGTCGCCGCCGCCGATGATCACCACGCGCTTGCCCTCCACGTGGATCGGTGAACGCTCGAAGTCGCCCTGCTGCACGCGGTTCGCCGGTGGCAGGTATTCCATTGCCTGGTACACGCCACGCAGCTCGCGCCCGGGGATCGGCAGGTCTCGCCAGGCGGTGGCGCCCCCCGCGAGCACGACGGCGTCGCAGCCGAGCAGCTCAGCGACCGGCACGGCACCGTCGTCGCCGCCGCCGACATTCGCGTTCGTGCGGAACTCGGTGCCCTCGGCGCGCATCTGGCCGATGCGCCGATCGAGGTGGCGCTTCTCCATCTTGAACTCGGGGATGCCGTACCGCAGCAACCCGCCGACGCGGTCGGCCCGCTCGTACACGGTGACCGCGTGCCCGGCCCGGGTGAGCTGCTGCGCCGCCGCGAGCCCGGCCGGACCGCTGCCCACGACCGCGACGCGCCGACCGGTGGGCTTGGCCGGCACGACCGGCACCACCCAACCCTCCGCGAAGGCCCGGTCGACGATCTCCACCTCGATCTGCTTGATCGTCACCGGCGGCTCGTTGATGCCGAGCACGCACGCGGCCTCGCACGGTGCCGGGCACAGCCGGCCGGTGAACTCGGGGAAGTTGTTGGTGGCGTGGAGCCGCTCCGACGCGGCATGCCAGCGGTCGCGGTAGACGAGATCGTTCCACTCGGGGATGAGGTTCCCGAGCGGGCAGCCGGTGTGGCAGAACGGGATGCCGCAGTCCATGCACCGCGCGCCCTGGACGCGCACCTCGGCGGCCGGGAAGTCGTTGTAGACCTCCTGCCAGTCGAGGATGCGTACCGGCACAGGACGGCGCGTCGGCAGCTTTCGCGTGTACTTCATGAAACCCGTGGTCTCGCCCATGCTCGGTCCTACGCCCTCGCCGCGGCCATGATGGCTTCGTCCACGTCGACGCCGCGTTCGGTGGCGTCGCGGATCGCTTCGAGGACGCGCTTGTAGTCCTTGGGGAACACCTTGCGGAAGTTCCCGCGCTCCTGCCACCAGTTGCGCAGGATGCGGGCCGCAACGCCGGAACCGGTCTCGCGCCGGTGCGTCTCGATGACCATGTGCAGCCAGTCGCTGTCCTCGCGGTCGAGCACGTCGACGTCGACCATGTCGCGGTTCATGCGCCGGAACAACGTGTTGTCGGGGTCGTACACGAAGGCGAGGCCGCCGCTCATGCCGGCCGCGAAGTTGCGCCCGGTGGCCCCGAGCACCACCGCGCGCCCACCGGTCATGTACTCGCAGCCGTGGTCGCCGACGCCCTCCACCACGATCGTGGCGCCCGAGTTGCGCACGCAGCAGCGCTCGCCGACCTTGCCGCGCACGAACACCTCCCCGCCGGTGGCGCCGTACAGCACCACGTTGCCGGCGATGATCTGCTCCTCGGCCACGAACGGCGAGTCGGCCGGCGGTGTGAGGACGATGCGACCACCCGAGAGGCCCTTGCCCAAGTAGTCGTTGGCGTCGCCCGTGAGGCGCAGCGTGATGCCCTTGGGCACGAACGCACCGAAGCTCTGCCCGGCGCTGCCCTGCAGGTGGATCGTGATCGTGTCGTCCGGCAGACCGGCCGCGCCGTACCGGTGCGTCAGCTCCGAACCGAGCATCGTGCCGACGGTGCGGTTCGTGTTGCGGATCGGCTGGGTAATCTCGACCTTCTCGCGCCGTTCGAGCGCCGGCGCGGCGAGGCGGATGAGCTCCTGATCGAGCGCACGCTCGAGGCCGTGGTCCTGCGGGCGGCTCTGCAGCAGCGTCTGGCCGTAGGGGTTCTCCGGCACCTGCAGGATCGGGCTGAGGTCGAGACCCTTCGCCTTCCAGTGGTCGACCGCGGCATGCACGTCGAGCATCTCCACATGGCCCACCGCCTCGGCCACGGAACGGAAGCCGAGCTCGGCGAGATGCTCACGCACCTCCTGCGCCACGTACTCCATGAAGTTCACGACGAACTCGGGCTTGCCGCTGAACTTCTTGCGCAGCTCCGCGTCTTGCGTGGCCACACCGACCGGGCACGTGTTGAGATGGCAGACGCGCATCATCACGCAGCCGCTCACCACGAGCGGCGCGGTGGCGAAGCCGAACTCCTCCGCACCGAGCAAGGCCGCGACCACCACGTCGCGGCCGGTTTTCAGCTGACCGTCGACCTGCACCACGATGCGGTCGCGCAGGCCGTTCATCAGCAGCGTCTGCTGGGTCTCGGCCAGGCCGAGCTCCCACGGCGCCCCCGCGTGCTTGATCGACGTGAGCCGCGCCGCGCCGGTGCCGCCGTCGTGCCCGCTGATCAGCACCACGTCGGCGTGGGCCTTGCTCACGCCCGCGGCGACCGTGCCCACGCCTACCTCGGACACCAGCTTCACGTGCACCCGCGCACGAGGGTTCGCGTTCTTGAGGTCGTGGATGAGCTGCTTGATGTCCTCGATCGAGTAGATGTCGTGGTGCGGAGGCGGCGAGATCAGCCCGACTCCCGGCGTGGAATGCCGCGTCTTCGCGATCCAGGGATACACCTTGTAGCCGGGGAGCTCCCCGCCCTCTCCCGGCTTGGCGCCCTGGGCCATCTTGATCTGCAGGTCGTCGGCGTTCACGAGGTACTCGCTCGTGACGCCGAAGCGGCCGCTCGCCACCTGTTTGATCGCGCTGCGGCGCAGGTCGCCGTTGGCGTCGGGCGTGAATCGGTCGGCGTCCTCACCGCCCTCGCCGGTGTTCGATCGCGCGCCGAGACGGTTCATCGCGATCGCGAGCGTCTCGTGGGCTTCGCGGCTGATCGAGCCGTAGCTCATCGCGCCCGTGGAGAAACGCGTGACGATCTCGCTGACCGGCTCGACCTCGTCGATCGGCACGGGCGGGCGCAGGCCCTCCCGGAACGTGAACAGGCCCCGCAACGTGGCGAGCTTCGTCGCCTGATCGTTCACGAGCCGCGAGTACTGCTGGAACACGTCGTAGCGGCCGGCGCGGGTGGAGTGCTGCAGCTTGAAGACGGTGTCGGGGTTGAAGAGGTGGTACTCCCCCTCCCGCCGCCACTGGTACTCGCCGCCCACCGAGAGCTCGCGGTGCGCGAGCTCTTCGGGCCGGTCGGGGTAGGCGATGCGGTGGCGTGCCGAGACCTCGGCCGCGATCGTGTCGAGTCCCACGCCCTCGATGCGGCTCGCGGTACCGGTGAAGTACTCGTCGACCACTTCCTTGGTGAGCCCGACGGCTTCGAAGATCTGGGCGCCCGTGTAGCTCGCCACCGTGGAGATGCCCATCTTCGACATCACCTTGAGCACGCCCTTGCCGACGGCCTTGATGTAGCCCTTCGTGGCCTTGCGGGCGCCGATCCCGTTCGGGGCGCCCACGATCACGCCGTCGCGCGACGAGGTCGCGGATCGTGTCGAACGCGAGGTAGGGGTTGACCGCGCCGGCACCGAAGCCGATCAGCAGGCAGAAGTGGTGCGGCTCGACCGCCTCACCTGTCTCCACGACGAGCCCCACCTTCGTGCGCGTCTTCTCCCGCACGAGGTGGTGGTGCACCGCCGACGTGAACAGCAGCGCCGGGATCGGCGCCTCGCGCTCGTTGCTGTAGCGGTCGGAGAGGATCACGATGTTGGCGCCGTCGGCGATGGCCGCGCTGACCTCGGCCCGAATGCGCTCGATCGCGTCGCGCAGGCCGTCGCCGCCCCGCTCCACCTCGAACAGGCACTGGATCGTGACCGGCTTGAAGCCCAGCTCGGGCGCGTCCTTGTCGATGTAGCGCAGCTTGGCCAGCTCGTCGTTGTCGATCACCGGGTACGGCATGACGATCTGGTGGCACGACCCGGCGGTGGGCTCGAGCAGGTTGCACTCGGGACCGATCGTCGACGCCAGGCTCGTGACCAGCGCCTCGAAGTTCGCGTCGAGCGGTGGGTTCGTCACCTGCGCGAAGAGCTGCTTGAAGTAGTCGTAGAGCTTGCGGGGCAGGTCCGAGAGCACCGGCAGCGGGGTGTCGGTGCCCATCGACCCGAGCGACTCGACCGCGTTCTGCGCCATCGGCGCCACGATGATCCGCAGGTCCTCCTGCGTGTAGCCGAACACTCGCTGCTCGTGCACCGCGGTGGCGTGCACCGGCACGAGCGCGTACTGGTTCGGCAGGTCGTCGAGCCGTACGAGCCCGCCATCGAGCCACTCCTGGTACGGGTGCTCGGCCGCGAGCGCGGCCTTGATCTCGTCGTCGGGGATCATGCGGCCCTGCGCGGTGTCCACGAGGAACACCTTGCCGGGCTCGAGGCGGCCCTTGCTCACCACCTTGTGCGGCGGCACGTCGAGCACGCCGACCTCGCTGGCCATGATCACGAGGTCGTCGTCGGTGACCCAGTAGCGGCTCGGGCGCAACCCGTTGCGGTCGAGCACCGCGCCGATCACCGTGCCGTCGGTGAACGCGATCGACGCCGGACCGTCCCACGGCTCCATCAGCGTCGAGTGGTACTCGTAGAACGCGCGCCGCTGCGGATCCATCGACTCGTGGTTCTCCCAGGCCTCCGGGATCATCATCAGCACCGCGTGGTGCAGCGGCCGGCCCGCGAGGTGCAGCAGCTCGAGGGCCTCGTCGAAGCGGGCGGTGTCGCTCGCACCCGGTGTGCAGATGGGAAACACCCGCTCGAGGTCGCCGGGGATGACGTCGCTCGCCATCCGGCCCTCGCGCGCCTGCATCCAGTTCTGGTTGCCCTGCACGGTGTTGATCTCGCCGTTGTGCGCGATCACCCGGTAGGGATGCGCGAGCGGCCAGCTCGGGAACGTGTTCGTGGAGAAACGCGAGTGCAGGAGCACGAGCGCGCTCTCGACGCGCTCGTCGGCGAGGTCGAGGTAGAACTGCGGCACCTGCCCGCTCGTGAGCATGCCCTTGTAGACCATGGTGCGGCACGAGAGACTCGGGAAGTAGATGCCGAGCTCGTGCTCGATCCGCTTGCGCGCCGCCCACAGATGGCGCTCGAGCTCCACGCCGCGTACACCCCCGCTCGCTGACGCTCGCGCCCCGAGGGGCGTTGATCCACCCCCGCTCGCTGACGCTCGCGCCCCGAGGGGCGTTGATCCACCCCCGCTCGCTGACGCTCGCGCCCCGAGGGGCGTTGATCCACCCCCGCTCGCTGACGCTCGCGCCCCGAGGGGCGTTGATCCACCCCCGCTCGCTGACGCTCGCGCCCCGAGGGGCTCTTGGCGCGCGACGAAGATCTGGTGGAACGCCGGCATCCGCGCCGCGGCGCTCTTGCCGGGCACCGACTCGTCCACGGGAACGGCGCGCCACCCGAGCACGCGGTGCCCCTCGTCGTCGAGGATCTTCTCGATGCCGCGCATCGCCTCGACCCGGGCATCGTTCACCCCCGCTCGAGCGGCTCGCGCCCCGAGGGGCTGGTCGTCGTCACGGGGCAGGAAGGCCATGCCCGTGCCGTACGCACCTGCAGGCGGGAGCTCGAAGTCGACCACCGCCCGCAGGAAGCGGTCGGGAACCTGGATGAGCACGCCCGCGCCGTCGCCGGTGTCGGGCTCGGCGCCGGCTGCGCCGCGGTGGTCGAGGTTGCAGAGGCTCTCGAAGGCCATATCGAGCAACGCGCGGCTCTTGCGGCCCTTGATGTCGACCACGAACCCCACACCGCAACTGTCGTGCTCGAAGCGCGGGTCATAGAGACCGCGAGCGGCCGGCAGGTCGGCGAGATAGGCAGGGCGCTGGTGGGCGCGGCGCGGAGTGCGCGGCGTCATCGGACGCTCCGATTGGGTCGGCGGCTCGTCGGGATCGGTGAGGCGCGGGTCTGGAATGTGCACAAACCCGGCAGGACACCGTTGGCCGGCCGGAGTCGCGAGAGTAGCAGCTACCCGCAGCCGGTCAGCCGGGTGTCGTCGGGCGCGGCGCTCGCCCCGTCGTTCACCCGGTCGCTCGCCCGGTCGTTCGCCCGGTCGTTCGCCCGGTCGTTCGAGTGGTCGTCGGGCGCGCTCGCCGACCGGATGCCCTTCCCCCGCGGCGCGGCCGATCGCCGCATGTTGAGCTCCGCCCAGATCGACTCATAGGCCTCGCTCGCGGCGCAGTGCGGCGCGAAGCGAACCACCGGGGCGAGGGCCACGCCCATGCGCTCGACGTCGGCCGAGTACGGCACCGGGGCCGACAACGTCTCGGCCCGCTCCAGCTGGATGCGCTCGATCAGGTCGCGGTGCAGCTTGCGGCGGCGGTCGGCGAGCGAGAAGAACGGGTGCAACCCAGGGGGCGGTCCGGTCAGCTCACGCACTCGGGTCCGCAGCGCGTCGAGCGTGCGCACCGAGAGCGGCGACGGGATCAGGGGCACGGCCAGCGTGTCGGCGAGGCCGATGATGCCGTCGGTGAGCTCGGTGAGTCCCGGCGGGCAGTCGAGGATGATCTCGTCGTACCAGTCACCGATCGCGAGGATCGTGTCGTGCAGCCAGAACGGGTCGGGTAGCGAAGCGTCGAGCCCGTCCCCTGCGACCTTCCACCCGGGCGGAGCAGGGAGAACGTCGAGCAAGGGGATGTCGGTCGGATGCGCGTTGCCGTCGGCCGGGCTCTCCTGCTCGGCGCCCCGCAGTCGCAGGATGTAGCTCGCGGCACCCTGCGGATCGAGGTCGACGAGCAACGTGCGGGCGCCGTCGCGGGCCGCGATGTACGAGAGGTTGACGGCCGCGGTGGTCTTGCCGACCCCACCTTTCACCGCTGCGATGCCCAGGACTCTCATCACCCTGCCGAACATGTACCGGCAAACCCGCGCCCGTGTGTGCCGTGCGTCCCCGAGCCCGTTTCGGCGAGGTTACCGGGACTCTACGAGACGCAACCCGCACCACTTCGAGTCGGGCCGGGTCGCCGGCCGTCACCTCGTGGCAATCAACTCGAAAAAAGTTCAAGAAACATGGGGGAAATGCGTGCGTCGGGGGCACGCGCTGTGCAAGGATGCGCTTCGCAACCAGCCCTTTTTGGAGGAACCACGTGAATCGAAGTGAGTTGGCCCGGGTATTCGCCGAGCGAGTCGAGACGACACCTCGCATCGCGCGGGAGACGATCGACTCGCTCGTCGACCTGATCACCGAAACGGTCGCCAAGGGTGAGGACGTCGCGATCTCCGGCTTCGCGAAGTTCCGTCGAGTCGACCGTGCGGCGCGCATGGGTCGCAACCCGGCGACCGGCGAGCCGGTGAAGATCAAGGCGAAGCGCGTCGCGAAGATCACCCCGCTCAAGGCGTTCAAGGACGCGGTGGTGTCGGGCCGCACGCCGAGCAAGGCCCCGGCCAAGAAGGCCGTGGCGAAGAAGGCCCCGGCCAAGAAGGCCGTAGCGAAGAAGGCCCCGGCCCGCAAGGCCGTAGCGAAGAAGGCGCCCGCCAGGAAGGCCCCGGCCAAGAAGGCCGTGGCGAGGAAGGCCCCGGCCCGCAAGGCCCCGGCGAAGAAGACTGCAGCGAAGCGCCGCTGACGCAATCCACGATCGTTGTGAGGAAGGCCCCGCCAAGGCGGGGCCTTCCTCATTGCTCGAGTGGCGTCGGCGGCGGACGCTCGCCGGCCCGCTTGTGGATGATCACGACCGACGCGCCGGGATCGTCGCGGTCGAGGCGCAGTTCGATCGGTTCCTGCGACTGGTCGGGTTCGTCGTGCTCGACGACCACCGGAGCCTCTTCCTTCTTGCGCGGTTCGAGCACGTTGCCGAGCCCGGTCATCGCCGCGCCGAGCGTCACGCCGAGCGATCCGTGGCGCAGGCGCGACATCGGCGCGCGTCCGGGGCCGACCGGACCGTCGTCGTCCTCGTGCTCCGCGAGCTCCTCGTCGAGGTACTGATCGCGCCAGTCGCGCTCGTCCTGGTTGCTGCCGGTACCGTCGCCACCGCCCGCGGGTGAGTCCGGGGCCCGATCGGTGGAGTGCTCGTCGCCCGGCATGACGTCAGGCTAGATCCGCCCGGCGGGTCCGCCGTCTCGCCAGTGCAGGCGCACCGCGCGGCCGCCGGTCTCGACGGCGAGCGCGCCGCAGTGTGCTCGGCCCACGTCGAGATCGACGACGCGCCAACCGCCGTCCGGTCGTGTGCGCAGCCCGCCGCGCACACCCGTGCCGATCGCCTTCAGATACGCCTCCACCCGCGTCCAGTGCTGGGTGAACGCGCGCACCGGTTCCGGCATCGCGCACCATTCACGGTGCTCGGCGTCGGTCATCGAGCGCCGGGCCAGCCGGTCGAGGTTCGGGTGCGGCCGGACGGCCTCCACATCGATGCCCACGCGGACCGGCGCGCACACGAGCACGGTCAAGCCGCGCGTGTGCGACACGTTCGTGTAGCCGCCCTCGGGCGCGCGCACCATGGCCCGCATATCGGCTCCGCGCACCGCACGCGGCGCGCACCACAGCTCGACGTCGACCACGCGATCACCGTCGGGGCTCCCGGTCAATGGCCGATCAGCCGTTCCGTGAGCGTGCGTCCGGTCGGCGCCGTGCCCGTGCGCGCGGCGCGGGCGTCGATCCGCTCCGCGCCCCACTGCGCGAGCCGCGCGGCCAGGAACCGCAGGGGCTCGCTCTCCCATTCGCGCCCGCCGTGACGCGCCATGGGCAGCGAGGTGAGCTCCGAATCGGCACCGGTGAGGAGGTCGGCGAGCACGCGCCCGGCGAGGTTGGACGCGGCGACGCCCTCCCCCGTGTAGCCGCGCGCGGTCGCGATGCCCGACGCCGGGTCGAACCGCATGATCGGCACGAAGTCGCGCGGCACGCCGAGACAGCCACCCCACGCGTGCGTGAACCGGACGCCGGCGAGCGACGGGAACCAGGCCGCGAGCGACGCCCTCAGCCGGACGAAGGTCGGCTCGTCGCGGTCGTACGCGGGAGCGATCGAGGAGCCGAAGTGGTAGGGCGCGCCGCGGCCGCCGAACAGCACGCGGCCGTCGACCGTGCGCGACAGGTAGTCGACGCTGAGCGCCCGCGAGTTGACCACCGTGCGGTGCGTCCAGTTGATCTCGGCGAGCCGGTCGGTGGCGAGCGGCTCGGTGAGCACGATGTACGAGTAGACGGGCAGCACGGACCGGCGCAGCGGCCGGAGCTGCGAGAGGTACGCCTCGCCGGCGAGCACGATCGCTCCCGCGCGCACCCGCCCGCGGGCGGTCTCGAGGTAGGACCGCGGCGCGCCGCCGAACGACACGACCCGGGAACCCTCGTGGATCACTCCGCCTCGCCGCTCCACGGCCCGGGCCAGGCCGCGCACGAGGCGTCCGGGGTGCACGCAGGCCGTGGCGCCGTGGAGCAGGGCGCCGTGCATGCCCTCGACGGCGAGCACGGCGCCCGCCTCGGCAGCCGTGAGGCGGCAGTGGAAGTCCCCCCGCCCGATGCGCTCGTAGCTCCGTTCGATGTCGGCGAGCGCCTGCATCTGATGGGCGCCGACCGCGGCGAGCAGCTCACCGTCACGCTGGTACTGGGCGTCGATCGACTCCTCGGCGCAGGCCCGCCCCACCTCGTCGACGGTGTCGACCATCGCATCGTGGACGCGGCCGGCAGCATCGGCACCGAACTTCACGCGCAACAGGTCGGGACCGGCCCCGAACCCCGACGTGCACCAGGCCCCGTTGCGGCCGGATGCTCCGAAGCCGCAGATCTCGGACTCGAGCACGACCACGCGCATCCCGGGGCGGGCGCGCAGCAGGTAGTAGGCGGTCCACAGACCGGAGAAACCTCCGCCGAGGATCGCGACGTCGGCCTCGCTCGAGCCGTCGAGCGGCGGTCGGGGCGCGAGGTCGTCGTTGCACGACTCGAGCCAGTAGCTCAACGCGGCATGCGGCAGAGCCGTCTCGCGCATGGGCGCAAGCTACGACAGCGCCGTCCGGCCGGCGGCGAGGCGTTCGAGCGCGGCGCGCACGCGATCGGGGTTCGTCATTCGGAACATCGGCGGCAGCGAGTCGACGAGCGTGCGGCCGTACCGCTTCGTGACGAGGCGAGGGTCGAGCACCGCGACGACGCCGCGGTCGCTCGACGTGCGCACGAGCCGGCCGGCACCCTGCCGCGAGCAGGAGCGCCGCACGCGGGAGGTCGTAGGTGGCGAAGGGGTCGTGGCCGAGTGCCTGGGCGCGGTCGCGCCGGGCGAGCGCGAGCGGATCGTCGGGCCGTTGAAACGGGATCTTGTCGATGATCACGAGGCTCACCGACGGGCCGGCGACGTCGATGCCCTGCCAGAGCCCGAGGCTGCCCACGAGGCACGACGTCTCGTCGCGGGCGAACTCCTCCATGAGCCGGGCTCGGGGCAGATCGTCGGGCGCGAGCACGCGCACGCCGGCGAGGGCCGCGGCGAGCGCCTCGCGCAGGGCGCGGGCCGCGGCGAGCGACGTGCAGAGCCCGAGTGTGCGGCCGCCGGCGGCACGGACGAGGTCGACGGCCTCGGCGATCCACGCCGCCGCGAACTTCGGCGACCGCGGGTCGGGCAGGTGGGCAGCGCAATAGAGGATCGCCTGGCTGCGGTAGTCGAACGGTGAGCCGACGTCGAGCGTCCGGTACCGCTCGGGGTGCACGGGCCGGATCTCCCCCGTGTCGGCGTCGGGTTCGGGAGTCCGCGCGGATTCCGGGCGATCGCCGGAGGGCTCCGCCAACGGCTCGCGCAGGCCGAGGCGCCAGGCGAGGTGGGAAAAATCGCCGCCGGTGGCGAGCGTGGCCGACGAGAGCACCGCGGTGCGCCGGGCGAACAGGCTCTGCACGAGCGGTTCGCCCACGTCGACGCGCGCCACGTGCAGCACGGGGGAAGTCGACGCATTCCGCCGGTCGACCCAGGCCGCATCGTCGGTGGTCGTGGCCCGCGCCGCGTACGCGAGGTCCTCGCGCGTGGAGTCGATCAACCGCAGCACGCGCTGCTTGCGCTGCCCGGCGTCGTGCTCGCCCGGATCGATGCGGTCGACCGTGCCGCGCAGCGTCGCGAACGCCTCGTTCACGGCCGCGAGGGCCTCACGCACACCCGTGGCGTCGAGGTCGATGCGCTCCTCGTTCGGGCACTGCTCGAGGAGCCGGCCGAGGCGCTGGGCGCGCTCGTCGAGGCGGGCGACCGGATCGTCGGCGCCGGCATCCGCGGTGAGAAACGACCGGATCTGGGTGGCGGCGCGCCCGATGCGTGTGGGTCCCATCGTGACACCGAACGCGGTCGACGCGATCTCCTCGAGCGTGTGCGCCTCGTCGATCACCACGTAGGAGTGCGGCGGCAGCACCCGGCCTGCACCCACGAGATGCTGCCCGTAGAGCGCGGTGTTCACGACCACGACGTCGGCCTCGGCGGCGCGGTCGCGCGCGGCTTCGGCGAAGCAGGAGTCGCCGTGCGCGCACTTCTGGCGACCCGGACATTCGTGCGAGTCCATGCTCACCGTCGCCCACACCGCGTCGCTCACCACCTCGTCGAGGTCGGCGCGGTCGCCAGTGTCGGCGCCGGCCGCCCAGCGGGCGACGGTGTGCACCGTCTCGCGCTCGCTGCGCAGCCCGCTGAAGCTCTCCTGCAACTCGGTCTCGAGGTCGGCGAGGCGGGCCCGGCACGCGTAGTTGCTGCGGCCCTTCAGCTGCGTGAACGTGAAGCTGTGGCCCTGCGGCGTCGCGCGCCCGATGTGCGCGGCCAGGAACGGGAGGTCCTTACGGCACAGTTGCTCCTGCAGCGCCCGCGTCGCCGTCACCACCACCACGCGCCCGCCGCTCAGGACGGCGGGCACGAGATAGGCGAGGCTCTTGCCCGTGCCCGTGCCCGCCTGCACCAGCAGGTGCTCGTGATCGGCGAACGCGCCGGCCACCGCGGCAGCCATCTCCTCCTGCCCGGCCCTGGGCTCATAGCCCTCGAGCTCGGCGACGACGGCACGCAGCGCGGCCACGACGGGCTCCTCCATGCGGCTACTCGACGATGTCGGTGGTGGCGAGCGTGAAGATCGGCGCGGCGAGGATCATCGCGGGCTCGCGCAGCCCCTCGTTCGGGTAGGCAGCCACCTGGGCTCGTGAGCGCCGGCCCGAGGAGGCCCGCACGAACTCGAAGCGCGGGAGCTCCACCGTGGCCACAGGCTCGCCGGTGCCGACCACCACGTCGTCACGCTCGGTGCGTACGCGCAGCGCCCCGGCACGGAAGCCGCCCGCCACCGCGACGAGCCAGTCGAACGAGCAGTCGAGGGCGAGGTTGTCACGGTCGGCGGCCAAGCCGAGGCCGTGGCAGAGGTCGAGCTCGTGAGTGACCGCGTCGAACAGCATCTGGCCGAAACGGCCGAAACCGACGACCGCGAACAGCGGCTCGATCGCGACGCCGTCGGCGTCCCACTCGTCGAGCATCGCCGCGGCGGGCGTGTCGCGGCGGGCGTCGACCTGTGCCTGCGTCCACGCGTCGGTGGCGACGCCCTCGATGTTGCCGGCGAGCACGTCGTGCGGCACTCCGGCGAGGTGCGCGAGCACGTCGTGCGCACGCCAGGCCGGTGTGGCCGGACACGGCGCGGCGAGCGCGGCGGACTCGGCGGACTCGACTGCCGCGCGCACGCGCCCGCGCACGCCGCAGTAGGCCTCGTACAGCTCCTCGGGCCCTCTCATTCGATCAGGCATCGACGGTCTCCCCGGCGGCGCTCGGCCGGCGCAACCTGCCCGGCGGCGACGCCCATACCAGCACGGCGGCCCAGGCCGCGCCGATCTCCAGCAGCGTCACGACCGACCGGTCGGCCAGCGGCGCCCATACCAGCGCACCCACACCGACGGCACCGCCGAACCCCATGATCCACAGCGACGTGATGCGGCCCCGCACGTCGTCGCTGATGTTCGCCTGCAACACGGTCGACAGCGCGGTGATCACCACGAAATACGCGTAGCCGACCGCGAACACGGCGGGATACGCGGCCGCCGGCCCGCGGAGCGCGCCGAACAGGCCGAGCATCGCCGCGAACGCAAGCATCGCGGGCCGCACGAGCCGGGCCTGGTCCAACGACGCGAACACCGTGCCCACAGACACCGCACCGGCCGCCGCACCGAGCGCGAAACAGGCGTACAGAGCGCCGTACGCCGTCGACTTCGCGGGTATCGACAAGTCCTGCGCGGCATGGGCCGGCATGAACTGGATGAAGTTGAGCGACACGAGCGACAACGTCCAGAGCACCAGCAACACGCGCCGCACGAGTTGGTCGTGCCACGCGATCCGGAAGCCCGACGCGAGCCGGGCGAACCCGCGCTCGTCCAGCACCGCACCGGCACGGCGCGGATAGCGCGCCAGTACGAGTCCGGACACCGCGAACAGGTAGGTGACCGCGTTGACCGCGAACACCCACGCCGGTCCGTACTTCGTGAAGATCGCGGCGCCGATGAGCGGCCCGACGACCCGCGACATGTTCATCTGGAACGAGAAGAGGGAGATGGCGCCGTTCAAGTCCTCCGGAGGCACGAGCGTCGGCGCGATGGCGCTCATGCCCGGACCGGTCAATGCGTTGAACATGCCGTTCGTGAGCACGATCAGGAAGATCACGAGCGTGGAGACCGGCGTGGCCCTCCAGACGTACGCCGCGAGCACGAACGCGCACATGAGCTGCGCGGTCTGTGTGGCAACCAGGAATCGCCGGCGGTCGACGATGTCAGCGATGAGCCCCGCCACCGGCGCGAACACGAGCAGCGGACCGAGCACCGCGAATCCGAGGTAGCCGACGTACGCCGTGCCGCCGACGCGGTAGCCGTATTGCGCGAGCACGATCGTCTGCATCCACGTGCCGATGTTCGAGGCGAACAGCCCCGACCAGAAGATCGTGAAGTCGCGGTGGCGGAGCGCGGCCCGGGCCGTGCCGCGCCGCCAGGGGACGTCACCCGCCTCGATCGCGTCCTCGAAGCGCTCCGCGGTGGCGTCCTCGGCGGCGGCACCGACGGGGTCACTGGCGGCGTCATTGGCGGCGTCACTGGCGGCGTCACTGGCGGCGTCACTGGCGGGGGCACCCGCGCGGCCCGAGCCGCTCGCCACGATCTTCACCTCCCGAAATTAGTGGTCGTGCGCTTGTCCCCCCGAAGCAGTCGCGGGCGCGCTCGAGCGCGGCGCGACCGGCGCGGTGCCGATCACCTTGTCGCGCTCAAGGCGCGCGAGATCCTCGTCGGAGAGGCCGAGCTCACCGCGGAGCACGTCGCGGTTGTGCTCCCCGAGCGTCGGTGCGGCGCGGTGCCAGTAGCGCTGCGGGCCGTCGGAGAAGCGCACCGGGAAGCCGGGGAACTGCTGCTCGCCCACGATCGCGTGCGTGAGCGGTTCGAAGTAGTTCCGCGCCCGGAGCTGCGCGTCGTCGAGCGCCGCGTAACCGGGTATCACGGCACACGCCGGGATGCCCGCAGCGACGAGCTCGTCGGCCGCGTCGGCCGGGCCGCGCGGCGCACACCATGCCGCGCGCGCTCACTTGCGGGCATCGGGTCGCAGTCCTCCACGACCGCCAGCCACGCGTCGTCACCCGCGCAGCGGTACACGCCATGCGCGCCGCGACGGTCGCCGAGCTCGCCGGTGAGCTGGTAGCGCAGCACCTGATCGGCCGTCGCCGCCACCGCGACGTCGACCATCGGCATCTCGACGAGCTGGCCCTCGCCGGTGCGTTCGCGATGCTCGAGCGCGGCAACGAGCGCGAGCGCCGCGTGCGCACCCACGAGCGGGTCGACCACACCGCCCGCGATGATCGGCGGGCCGCCCTCGTACCCGGTGACCCACGCCATGCCGCAGAGCTGCTCCATCGTCTGCGCGAAGCCAGGGCGGTCGCGCCACGGACCGGTGAGACCGAACGCGGGCAGTCGCAGCATGATCACGTCGGGCCTCAGCGCGCGGAGCGTGTCGTAGCCGAGGCCCCATTCGTCGACGACGCGCGGCGTGAAGTTCTCGCACACCACGTCGCAGCGCGCCACGAGCGCTTCGAAGAGCTCGACCCCTTCGGGCCGGGAGAGGTCGAGCGTGATGCCCCGCTTGTTGAGGTTGGAAGCATGAAAGAGCGGCGAGCACTCGAGCGCCTCGGGCTTACCGTGACGAGTGGAGCCCGCGAGACGCATGCCATCGGGCCGCTGCACCGACTCTACCTTGATCACGTCCGCACCCATCGCGGCGAGCCACGCGGTGGCGAAGGGTCCGGCCCAGAAGGCGGTGAGGTCGAGCACCTTCAGGCCCTCGAAGGGCCGCGGCCCGATCGCCGGGCCCTCGGCGCGCCGGCCCGCCTGCGGCGCGCCGCTCCGCCGCGGCCACGGTTCGGCGGACTCGTGCTCATGCATCCCCGGTGCAGGCGCCATCACGCGGTCGGCGACACCGTGCATGCGAAACGGTGCGCGGGGGCGGAGATGGTCGCGCCCGGGCTGGGGCACGTACACCTCGCGCCCGCGCAGGTGCTCCCACTCGAGCAGCAACCGGCCGTTGCCCACGATCGCCACCGGCACGCGGGCCTCGGTGCACGCGGCCTCGATCTCGGCGGCGGTGTGCGCGCCCGTCCATGCGCCGAGCGCCACGCGCACGTCGCCAGCACGCACGAAACGCCCGAGCATCGTCTCGAGCTCGGGGTCGTCGGCCATGTCAGTTCGGCCCATCGCGCGCGAGCGCCTTCCACTGCGCCACGGTGTTCGTGGTGATGCCCGCGAAGTTGCCGTCGCGGCACGGCTCGTTCCCGGGGATCATCACGAAGCGGAACGCGGCCTTCCGACCACCTGGGAAGTGCGCGAACAGCGTCGGCATCGTGAGCATCGTGAGCTGCATGGCCTCGAGCATGGAGACGTCGACGGTCTCGGGCGCGCCCGTGCGTGACGCCCGCCGGTGCGCGGTGACCGCCGCGAGCGCGCCGAAGGCACCGGCGACGTACTCGCCGAGCCGGCCCGCGACCACGAGCGGCGCCATCGTCATGTGACCGTGACCGGAGAGGGCGCCGCTGCGCGCCTGGAGCACTTCTTCGGTGAAGCCGAGCTCGTTCAGCGCGTCGTCGGGTCCGCCGTAGCCGAACGCGCTGATCGTGACGGCAACGAGTGCGTCGGTGTTGCCGGGGCGGTCGCGCACCACCACGTCGGCATGCGGCTCCCACCGTTCTGCGGCAGCCCGCGAGACGCTGCGCTGCGACGTGTGCAGGTACTCCCAGTGCGCGCCGTCGAGCCCGTCGGCGCGCCCCGGGTGGCCGCCGGCCGGCTCGGCCACCACGACGTCGGCGCCGAGATCAGCCAGGAGCTTGGCGCAGTAGGCCCCCGCGAGCGTGCTCGACCGGTCGAGCACCCGCAGCCCGTCGTAGATCATCCCCGCCCCGATCCCGTTGTCCCATCGGGAGCCAACTTGTTGGCTCCCGATGGGACAACGGTGAACATCGGGACACGCACCGCGCCGTCCGGCACCGTCGGGAACGTGAGGTCGCGGAACGTCACACGCACCGGCGTGCCGGCCACGAGCGGCGCGTCGGGGTCGGTGTCAACGAGGTACGTGCACAGGCGCACCGACGGATCCTCGTCGAGCGCGACGAGCGCGGTCACGAACGGCACCCGGTCGGCGAACGCCGGTAGGAACGAACGCCGCACGACGGCCCACGTGAACAGCGTCGCCCGGCCCGAGACCACGCTCCACACGAGCGGGCCGCCGCACTGCGGGCACGACTCCTTCGGGTACCACACGAAGGTATTGCAGCGCTCGCAGCGCGGCACTGCGAGCTCGTCGCGCGCCGCGGCCGCGAAGAACGGCGCCGTCAGCGGCTCGTCGACGTCGGGCAGCGGGAACCCCGCGCGGGTGATCGCCATGCGGTGGTCAGCGATCCCTCGTGAGCACGAGCGTGCTCGCCATGTGACCCGTGTAACCGCCGTACACCGCCACCTCGCAGCGGTCGACCTGCGCGGCCGCGTCACCTCGCAACTGCTTCACGCACTCCACCACGTCCGCGATGCCGAGCACATACGCGTGGGAGAGCAGGCCACCGTGCGGGTTGTACGCCACTGCGTCCGCGTCGCGCGAGTCGTACGCGAGCGCGCCGCGCGCCGCGAGCGCGCCGGCTTCGCCCTTGGCGCAGAAACCCATGTCCTCGATCTGCATGAGCGCGACGACCGTGAACGGGTCGTAGAGCGTGAGGACGTCGACGTCGCGTGGCACAACGCCAGCGCGAGCAAAGGCGCCCGGCGCGCTGAACACCTGGGGCGTGCTCGTGAACGCGGACTGCTGGGCCCAGTGCGGGCCGCTCACGGTGTAGCCCTCGCCCACCGCCGCCACGACCGCGGGTGCGCGGGGCAGGTCGCGCGCCCGCTCTACGGACGTGGTCACGTAGGCCGCGCCCCCGTCGGAGATCGGGCACGAGTCGTAGAGGCACAGCGGCTCGGCAAGCATCTCCGCGGCCATGTAGTCGTCGAGTGAGAGCGTCTTGTGGCGGAACACCGCGCCCGGCGTGAGGTTCGCGTGCCGCCGGCACGTGACCGCGACCGCACCGAACTCCTCGCGTGTGGTGCCGAACTCGATCATGTGGCGCCGCATGATCGATGCGAAGTACACCGGCTGCGGGAAGAAGCCGAACGGCACCTCGAGGTTCTGCTTCAGTGCCTGCTGCGCGTGCACCTCGCCCGGGCCACCGGTCATCGACGATCGCTGTGACGCCCACGCCACGGGGAACACGTTCAGCACGTGGCGTGCCTGGCCCGCACGGATCGCCTGGGCCGCGAGGTACGGCGCGGTGCCGGCCCACGCCATCCCGCCGCCCCACGGCGAGCTCCACATGTCGTGATCGGTGCCGAAGTGGGCGTGGAACTCGGCCACGCCGAAGCCGGAGAAGGTGCCGGAGAACGTGAGCCCGTCGATGTCGCGTGGCTCGAGCCCCGCGTCGGCGATCGCCCGCTCGGCCGCCTCGGCGCCGATCGCCGCGGGCGTGCGCGGGTGCGCCTCGCTCTCGCGCGTGTTCGTGTACGCCGTCTCGCCGAGCCCCACGATCGCCACCTCGCCGGCGATGTCGTCGAGGTCGCCGGTGTGGCCCCAGTCCGCGGCGGGCACGGTGGCGGGGGTCATCGGGCCCGAACGTATCCGACGCGGCCGGCGCACGATCTGACGTGCCCGCGGCGCTGCCGCTACCGTCCCGCGCCGTGCCCATGCCTCACGACATCGGCGCGATCGACCTGATGATCGGCTTTCCGATCGACGATCGCCGCCACTACTACGAGTTCCTCAAGCCGCAGCTGCACGACAAGGAGTCACGCGAAGACTTCGAATTCCCCGCGCAGTACATGTTCAAGGAGCCGCCACACTTCGCGGAGGGCGCCGATCCCGCCGACCACCTCGTGGAGCTGATGGACCACTACGGCATCGCCAAGGGGATGCTCGGCGCCGGGCGCGCGGGCGACCAGGCGTACGACGCGGCGCGGCGGCACCCCGACCGGTTCTTCTGCTCACTCGAGATCGACGCGAACCGTGGCATGGACGCGGTGCGCGACATCCAGCGTGCGTACGACGGGGTGGGGATCAAGGCCGTCACGGCGTTCCCGTGCGGCATGAACCCCCAGGTGCCGATCAACGACAAGAAGATGTTCCCGATCTACGCCAAGTGCGTAGAGCTCGACATCCCGATCTGCGTGTGCGCAGGCGTGCCCGGTCCACGCGTGCCGTTCGAAGCCCAGTACGTGGGTCACATCGACGAGGTGTGCTGGTTCTTCCCCGAGCTGAAGTTCGTGACGCGCCACGGCTGCGAACCGTGGGCCGACCTCGCGGCGAAGTTGCTGCTCAAGTGGCCGAACCTCTACTACTCGACGAGCGCGTTCGCGCCGAAGTACTACCCGAAGGCCATCGTCGACTTCGCGAATACCCGTGGCGCCGACAAGGTGATGTACGCCGGCTACTTCCCCATGGGACTCTCGCTCGAGCGCATCTTCCGGGAGCTGCCCGACGTCCCGTTCCGCGACGAGGTCTGGCCCAAGTTCCTGCGCCACAACGCCGAGCGGGTGTTCAAGCTCTAGCCGCGCCGGTGACCGCGATCACTGATCGAGCACGCGGAAGACCTCGACCGGGTCGCTGAATCCTTCGAGGTGGCGGAGGCCGTCCGAGACGGCGCGGTCGCCGATGCGCTTGGCCACCGCACCATCGACAAGCAGCGTGCCGTTGCGCGCCGCGTTCGCGAGGCGGGCGGCGAGGTTCACCGGATCGCCGAAATAGTCGCCGTCGCGGTGCAGCAGCTCACCGAACGTCACACCGCCGCGCGCGCCGCGCAGGCGTTCGTCGCGGGCGACGGCGCCGACGATCTCGGCCGTGGCCTCGACCGCGCCTTCGGCTTCGGGGGTGACGAACATCGCGGCGTCGCCGATGAGCTTCACGAGCCGGCCTCCCCGGCTCGCCGCCGCGTCGGCCGCGGACATCTCGAACGCCGCGAGCGCGGGCTCGACGACGCGGACGCCGTAGTCGACGCTCAGCCCGGTGGAGTCGGTGAGGTCGACGAACCCGACCGCGGCCTCGACCGTGTGCTGGCTGTCGCGGATCGTCGCGAAGCGCTCGGCCGCGATCACGAAGTGGTGGAGCATCATCCGCTCGACCGTCCTCGGCACCGACTCGCGGAACACGCGGATCGCGGCGATCGCCCGATCTTCGAGCGCGAGCTCGTCGGCGCTGCCCGGTTCGGGTTCCGCCATCGAGCGCAGGAAGAGCGACACCGAGCCCTCCGCGACCCTGGCCGCGGCGTCGCCGAGCATGCGGCTGTAGCGCAGGAGCAGCTCGGGCTCGAAGAAGGCCGAACCTTCCACGAACGACGTGAACATGGCGACGTCGTCGCGCACGAACACGCGCTCGTCGACGTCGTAGGTGAAGCCGGCCGCGCACGCGACGCGCCGAACCTTCTCGACCTTCACGCCGAGCACCCGTGCAATGTCGGCGATCGACATGTCGGGAACGCGGCCCCACAGCGTGTAGTTGCGGACGAGCTCCGGCACCGTTTCCGACCGGATCGCCTCCTCGATCTCGCCCGGCGGCGCACCCAACTCGCCGAGGTGCTGCACGAGCGCGTCGCGTGTGGCGTTGCCCGCCGGTACGCCAGTCGCCGGGGCATCGGTCACGCGATCATGGTAACGCCGCGCGCCGGCGCGGCTGATCGTCGCACGCCGCACCACGCCGGGGCCCGCCACGCCGGGGCCCGCCACGCCGGGGCACGGGCACGTCGAGCGCGTGACGGGTTGCAGCAGCATCTCCTGTGCCATCGAGGCGACGATGCGGCCTCGCGTATCCCGGATCACGCCTCGCAGCGTGCCGCGCCCGCCGGCGTTGACGAGACTCTGCACGTCCTGCAGCAGCCATTCGTCGACACGCGCGGGACGGTGGAACCAGGCCGCGTGGTCGAGACTGATCATGCCGGTGGTGTCACCGTCGAGGTGGTGGGGCCGGCCACCGACGCCCGTCCAGTCGGTGGCGTAGCCGAGCAACGCGACGTGGAGGTGCGGGTCGTCGGCGAGCGCGCGCGGAAGGCGGAACCAGTGGCGGTGCGTCGCTTCCCGCGTGCCGTCGTCGCGCCGATCGCTGGGGCCGAGCCAGCGCACGTCCCACGGACCGATCTCGTCGCCACCGTTGTCCGGCTCAGGCAGCTCGTGCGCGAAGGGCACGCCGTCCGGGATGCCGGCGAGGTCGTACACGTACCCGTCGGTGTCGGTCGTGAACGAACCCGTCAGCATGATGACGGCCTTGCCGTCCTGCGACGCCGTGGTGCGATGCACCGAGACGGACCGCCCGGCCTTCACGACATCGTTGTCGAACACGATCTCGCTGCCACCTCGCACGGGACGCAGGAAGTGGCCGTGGATCGAATGGAGCCGGCACCCGACCGGCGCGTCGCGGCACGCGGCGCCGATCGTGAGTGCGAGCCCGAGCCCCCCGAAGACGACCGGTCCGTACCAGTCGGGCGTGAGGCCGACCCAGCTGTGGTGTCGCCGTTCGTACTCGAACAGTCCGAGCAGGTCGTCGAGCGCCGCGTCGCGCTGTGCTGCCCGCTCGGTCACCGCACACCAGCCTCGTTCGTGCGCACGCCCAAGGCTGCCACGCGCCATGTGACAAGCGCATCGAATTGGCGACGCCCGGCCGGTAGGACACATGAACTTCGGCGCGAGCCTGTCGGCAAGACGGGCGGTCATCTACCCTTGCCGCGGGGATCATGGGCGCTGGGACACCTTCGAGGCCGCTCGCGGCCATCCTGGCCACGCTCGCCGTGGCCGTGTGCACCGGCGCGGGCGCGTTCGGCCCCGCGGCCGCGAGCCCGAGCGGCTCGCAACCCGGCGTCACACAGGACGCGGCCGCGCCGGCGGCGCAGGTCCCCGACACCGACTACCCGATCCCCGCCGACGCGCTGTTCGCCGCGCCCACAGGCGACGACGCCAACCCCGGCACGCAGGATCTGCCGTTCCTCACCATCGCGCACGCGCTCGCGGGTCGCGCCGGCGGGCGCCACCGTGGTGCTGCGCGCCGGCACCTACCGCGAGTCGTTCGGCGCGGTCACCAGACCGGTGACGATCCAGCCCTACCCGCACGAGCAGGTGTGGCTCTCCGGCAGCGACGTCGTCACCGGCTGGGATCCGGCCGCGAACGTATGGGTGCACCACGGGTGGACCGCGCAGTTCTGCCACACGTGCTTCGCCAGCGGTGCGATCGACGCGGCGAACTACCCGCTCGCCGGGTGGCCGGATCAAGTGTTCTTCGACGGCACCCCGCTCACCCAGGTCGACGACATCGCGAAGCTCGCACCGGGAACGTTCTTCGTCGACGACGCGAACCACGACCTCTACGTCGGCAGCGATCCGACCATTGTGTCGCTCGTCGAGGCGACGAGCCGCGTGTCGGCCGGCTCCTTCCACGCCGGCGCGGCCGGCAGCGTCGTGCGCGGCATCGGCGTGACGCAGTACGGGCCGAGCTGGAGCGAGAGCACGCCCACCGGCGAGATCGAGGACCGCGGCGCCGCGAACATGCGGTTCGAGAACGACGTGTTCACCCGGTCGGCCAACCGCGGCTTGTTCGTGCTCGGTGCCGCCCATGTCTCGGTGGTCGACAGCCAGCTCGTCGACAACGGCTACACGGGTCTCTACGTCCGGGGCGGCGACTATCTCGACATGGAGCGCGATGTCGTCGACAACAACAACACCGAACGGTTCTGGGACGGGTTCTCGAGCGCGGCCGGCGCGGGGGGCGTGAAGATCTCCGCGAGCTATCACGTGCTCGTCAAGGGCAACACCGCCACCAACAACTGGGGCAACGGGATCTGGAACGACGTCTCGAGCTACGACGTCGACTACGTCGACAACTACGCCGCGCACAACGACCGCAACGGCCTCTACATCGAGATCACCGGCACGTTCGTGGTGGCGTCGAACCTCTCGGTGCTGAACGGTCAGGCCGGCCTGAAGATCAGCGGCGGCACGGACGGACGTGTCTACGACAACACGTTCGCCGACAATGGCGCGTACCAGGTGAGCGTGCACGACGACGGTCGAGATCAGGCCGATGAGGGGAAGCGGGCGCTGGGCATCACGTGGGACACGGCCGGCAACACATTTCTCAACAACATCCTCGCCGCGCCCACTGCCGGCTCGACCGGCCCACTCCTCTATACGGAGAACACCGAGAAGCCGGTCGTGGTCGATGCCGCGACGATGATCACGGGCATGGACTCCGACGTGTTCAGCAGGCCGAACGCCGCGCGCCCGGCGCGCTTGGCCACGTGGATCCACCCCGCGCCCGCGCCGGCCACGCAGTACATGTCATTGGCGGACTTCGCGGCCGCCACCGGTGACGAGGCCAACGGCACCGAGCGCAACGACTACACCACCTCGCCGGTGTTCACCGCGCCCGACCAGGGCGACTACACACCGTTGTCGGGCGGGCCCGCGAACCAGACCGGCACGCCGCTCCCCGCTGACATCGCCACGCTCGTCGGCGTGCAACCGGATGTGACCGTCGACCGGGGCGCGCTCGTGTATCCCGGGGCGTCGACGCCACCGCCGCCACCGCCACCACCCCCGCCACCACCGCCGCCGCCACCGCCACCACCACCGCCACCGCCACCACCACCGCCACCGCCACCGCCGACCGTGTACGCCACCGACACGTTCTCGCGGGTCGTGAGCGCGGGGTGGGCCAACGCGAGCACGGGCGGGAGATGGGCGGTCTCGCCCGCCTCGGCAGAATGGGCGGTGAACGGCTCGGCCGGCACGGTGACCGCGACGAAGGGGAAGCAGGTGCTGGCGGGGATCACGCCCGTGCGGACGACCGACGCCGATCTCGCGATCACGTGCACCAGCAACGCGCCCGCCACCACGCAGCCGAGGTTCTCGTTCGTCGTGCGCAACGTCAACGGCAAGCACCAGTACCGCGCGCGCGTTCGCGTCACGGGAACCGGCGCGGTGGTCGTCGGTATGACCCGCTTGATCAGCGGCAAGGAGGTGCTACTCGGCCCCGAGGTCACGGTGGCCGGGGTCACCTACAGGCCGGGCACGCTACTGAACGTCCGTGCCGAGGCCGTGGGCACAGCCCCCGCCGTGCTGCGCGCCAAGGTGTGGCTTACAGGTACCACTGAGCCGACGGTGTGGAACGTCGAGCGCACCGATACCGAGCCGACGATGCAGACGGCTGGCTCGTTCGGCCTGATCGCCGTCGCGCCGGCCGGTCCCGCGGGCGCGCAGACCACGTTCACGTTCGACGACCTCGTGATCAGCGCGACCTGACGTCCGCCAAGCGCGCGACTGGCACCGGTAGTCACGCGTCGGGCGGCACCGCGATCTCGAAGTCGTGCAGGTCGACGAGCAGGCCGCGGTCGAGCGGCTCGATCCCGTCGCGTGCCTGCGCGCGGGGCCGACCGTCGAGCCTGCTCAGCTGGGCCTGCAGGGTCGCGGGCACCACGAGCGGGTCGAACGGGCTGTAGCCGACGAGGCGGAGGACCTCGGAGGTTGCTTCACTGCCGGCCCGCGGGCTGAACGTGAGGCGGTCGGGTACGGCGCGCACCCCCAGGTCACGCCAGCGGTCCTGGACCGCCTGCGAGAGTTCGCGCGCGCCGGCCATGAGCGAGATCAAACCGTCGTGATCCAGGTTCGCGACAACTTCTGCGCAGCGTACGAACCAGTCAACTTCGCGGCCGGCCCAGTCACCCCACATCCGCGCGTACCAGCCGGCGGACTCGTCATCAACGGTCGTATCGGGTCGTGCGTCGCCGGCATTGGCGCGCGCGACCCTCTCCCTGAGGGCCGCCCGGTGACCGAGGACCGCACGCACCTGGTCATCCGGGAGTCCGCACTCGACGAGGCAATGCTCGGACACGCGTTCCTCGACCGCGATCAGCAGATCACGCACAGCGTGCCAGAAGCGTTGGCTCACCGCTCCGCGCTCGTGCTTGCAGAACCAGGTGGAGCACACCGCGTTGCGCGTCTGCCAGATCGCGCAGCCCCGTGTCTCCTCGACGAAGTGCGGGCACACCACCACCGGCGCGCGCCCGAAGTGAGCCTGCGCCGCCACCACGCGCCGGATGCCGGCATGGCTGAGCCCCAGCGCAAGCGGCGTCACGCCGGCCCGTCGCGCGATCCGCGTCAGGATGCTCGGGCGCCCGGGTCCCGCAAGTGAGCGACCGACGAGGAAGTTCGCCAGATGCGGGACGTAGGTGCAGCACTTCACGTTCGGCGAGAACCTCAGCCGGGTGCCCGAACGCTCGACGCCGCCGCACATCACGCAGTCGGCGCACGTCGACCTGCGCTCGGTGGGTGCATCCTCGACCCCAGTGAGCGCGGCCAGCCACGCGTTGTGCAACGGCGGCAACGCCGCGGTCCCGACGCTCACCTCGCCACCGTGCGGACCTTGCGGGTCGTTCATTCCGGACTCCCAGCCGTCGTTGACTGCTCGCGACGGCATGTGACGAGGTCGCGGCGATCTCACCGCGGGCGCTACGAACCTCCGGATACCACGGGAGGAGGCGAGTAGTCAGGGGAGGGGTAGACGGGCGCGAGCTGCGGCGCCTGGAGGCCCTGATCGTCGAACGACGGCGCCGGCGCCAACTGGCTGCCGCTGTTCGCGGGCGCGACGTCGCCTGCTGCAGCGTCCAAGGCGTTCGAGCGCGTGCTGTGATGACCGGCGCTCGCGTAACTGGCGCCGGCGGTCATCGCCGCGATACCGCCCGACACCACGAGACCGGCACCCGCGATCTGCGCGGTGACGCGGCGCACCTTGCGCAGGCCCTCGTCGCGTGCCCAGGTTCGCCGGTTCTCCACGGGTCCTCGTTCCTGTACCGTCGCCGGCGCGTACGGTCACCATCGGCGCCGCACCTCAGGAGAACCTTGGAGGACGGCACAAAAGCTGTGAGCGCTCATCGAAACGGGGGGCTCTTCGCCGGCTCGGTCGACCGCGGCACCGCGACCCGGCGTGTGCTGCCGCTGCGCAACGCCGGGTGGAGGTCGGCGGCGATGCCCGCGGCGATACCGGCCGCTTCGCCGCCGAGGAACGCGGCGGTGTGGAGAAGCGCGGCCTCCGATGGTTCGTCGAGGACACTTCCACGAGGACCGCGGGGGTGGCGGGCGTGCGTCGGAGAACGCCGTAGTAGTCGGCGTGGTGCTGGTCGAGTCGGTAGATCGCGGCGCTGGCGCGCGCTGAGCCGATTCAACCTTGTCGTGATAGCCCGAACTGACCGTCGCGTATGGATACCAGGCCGATCGGATCCGCGGCGGGCGACGAGGCGAGCCGCGCCACCTTCCGAAGACCGGTCCACGCGCATGGCCGCGTACCGTATCGTCTCGCGCGAGGGCCGCTCGACGAGGCCGGTAGCCTGGGTGCGTGTTCTTCGTGTTCTTCGGGTTCCCCGTCAAGATCCGCGACCACGGCGCCGCCATCGCCGCAACGTGCCCGCGCTGCCACAACTCGGTGGTGCTCCACGACATCCAATCGCGGCGCTGGTTCTCGCTGTTCTTCATCCCGGTGCTGCCGATCTCGCGGGCCCGCCGGGTGCTGATGTGCCCGGTCTGCCGTTGGGGCCGTGACGTGCCGAAGGAGGCCGGCGCGCTCACGAACGAGATGGCCGGCATCACGCGCGAGTGGCAGTCGGGCGGCCTGGCCGACGACGCGTACGGGCAGCGGGTCGACGCCTACTGGTCGTTCGCCACGCCGGCCGGGCTCGCCGCGGGCGGAGGCGACGTGCCCGCGCCGGGCGCCGACTGAACCGTGCCGGCCGGGCCGAGCGCAGCCGGCGGATCGGGCTGACCGCCGAAGATCACGATCGCGTCTGGTTCAACACGCACACGCACCCCCGCGCCGCGTTGCAGTGCCCCGCCGCCGGCCGGCGGTGCCGCCCACGCCGCCTGCCCGCCGGCCAGCGTGACCTCCACCATCGTCCGCCCGCCGTGCGGCGCCACCCTGCGGACCACGGCGTCGAGCGTTCCGTCGCGGTCGACGCGCAACCCGTCGGGACGCACCACGACGCGCGCGCGCCGGCGGGCCGAGCGATCAGGCCACGGCACCGTGCCCCACGCCGACACGAGCGCGCCGTCGCCGATCGTGGCGTCGAGCGCGGCACCGAGCCCGATGAGCGAGGCCACGTGCTCGGTCGCCGGCCGCTCCCACAGCTCCGCGGGCGGCGCGCACTGCACGATCCGGCCGCCGGCGAGCACGCCGACGGCGTCGGCCAGCGCGAACGCCTCGTCGCGGTCGTGCGTGACCACGATCGCGGGCACCGAGGCATGCCGCAGGATCTCACGCACTTCGACGACGAGCCGGTCGCGCAGGGGCCGATCGAGCGCGCCGAACGGCTCGTCGAGCAGCACGAGGCGGGGTGACGGCGCGAGCGCGCGTGCGAGCGCGACACGCTGCTGCTCGCCGCCGGACAGCGTGCCGACGCGTCGGCGTTCGTAGCCCGCGAGCCCGACGAGCTCGAGCATCTCGGCGACACGCGCCCGGCGGAACGCGGCATCGCGATGTTGCAGGCGCAGCCCGAGCTCGACGTTGCCACCGACGTCTCGGTGCGGGAACAGCACGTGATCCTGGAACAGCATGCCGAAGCCGCGACGGTGCGCCGGGACACCGCCAAGGTCACGCCCGTCCCAGCACACGACACCGCCGTCGGCCGCGAGCAGGCCCGCGACGACTCGCAGCAGCGTGCTCTTGCCCGAGCCACTCGCGCCGAGCAGCGCGATCACACCCGTAGCACCCAGGTCGAGGTCGACGTCGTCGAGCACCGGCTCCCCGGCGAACGACACGACCACGCCGCGCACCGACAGCATGTCAGTAGCCACCGCGGACGTCGGCGAAGCGATCGGCCATCACCGCCATCACCGCCGTGACGACGATGAGGATGACCGCGAGCGCGAACGCGCTGCGATGCATGGTCGCGCCGGGAACGTCGAGCATCCGGCGGATCGCGATGGGCATCGTAGGTGCGTCCACGCGCGCCACGAACGTGGTTGCGCCGAACTCGCCGAGCGAGATCGCGGCGGCGAAGGTCGCCGCGGCCGCGAGCGCCCGGCGCACCACGGGGAGATCGACCTCGAACCACACGCGCCGCGGCGACGCACCGAGCACCGCCGCGGCGTCGCGCTGGCGCGGATCGACGCTGCGCAGACCCGGCACGAGCGTGCGCATCACGAACGGCACCGCGACGGTCGCCTGCGCGATCGGCACCAACCACCACGAGGCGCGAAGGTCGACCGGCCGGTCGAGGGCGATGAGGAATCCGAAGCCGATCGTCACGGCCGACACGCCGAGCGGCAGCAGCAACAGGAGCTGCAGTGCACCGCGAGCGCCACGCCCACCGGGCCCGGCCACCGCGATCGCGGCCAGTCCCCCGACCACCATCGCGAGCAGCGTCGCAGCGGCCGCGGCGCGCACCGACGTGCTGATCGTCGACGCCGGCGACACCGAGAGCACCGGAAGCTCGCGGCCGAGCGCGCGATACGCGCCGACGCCTCCCCCGAGCGACCGAGCCACGATCACCGCGACCGGAGCGAGCAGGAACGCCAGGACCACGGCGAGAAACCCACCTGCGAGCACGCGGTGTGACGCGCGCCGGAACGGCGCAGTCGCGTCGCGCGACGCAACCAACCTGCCCGCGCCGCCGGCTCGCATCGCGCCGCCCGAGGCGCGACTCGCGATCGCGATGGTGAGCAGCACCACGATCATCTGCACGACGACGAGCACGCTCGCCGCGATCGAGCGCGAGCTCCTGGGTGGTGAGACGGTAGATCTCGGTCTCGAGCGTTCCGTAGTGGGGCCCGCCCAGCACGAGCACCACGCCGAACGAGGTCACGCAGAAGAGGAACACGATCGCGGCCGCCGACATGATCGAGTCGGCAAGCATCGGCAGCGTCGCCTCACGGAAGGCGCGCAGTGGCGGCGCGCCGGAGACCCGCGCCACGTCGACGAGAGCGGGATCGAGATTCGCCCATCGGGCACCGACAATGCGCACCACCACGGCAAGGTTGAACCACACGTGCGCCAGCACGATCGCGGTCGCGCCCGGAACGAGGTGCCACGACGCCAGTGGCCCTCCCGCGCCGAGCAGGGCCGCGAACGCGGCCGCGACCACGATCGTCGGCAACACGAACGGCACCACGATCAGGGACCGGAGTGACCGCGCGGCCGGCACCCGCCGGCGCGTGAGAAGCCCCGCGAGGGGCACGCCGATCACGAGGGTCACCGCCGTCGAGATCGCGGCCTGTGCCAGCGTGAAACCCGCGAGGTGGCGCAGGCGCGGGTCGCGCGCGACGTCCTCGAGCGGCCCGAGGTGCAGGCTCCCGCCCGCGAACAGCCCGCGCCCGAGCACCGCCCAGAGCGGCCACACGAAGAACCATCCGACGAACGCCACCGGGACCGCAGCCGCGAGGAGCAGCCCGGTGCGGCGACGCGGGATCATCCGAGGACGACCTTCCTCCACTCCTCGATCCACTGCTCTCGGTGCGCCCCGATCGTGCGGTAGTCGGGCAGGTACGGGTGCGGCGGGATCGGCGTCCAGCGCGCGAACACCCGCGGTACGGCCGCGTCGGTGCGTGTGGGCCACACGAACATCTGCAATGGCATGTCCTCCTGGAAGCGCTTACCCAGGAGGTACTCCACGAGAAGTTGCGCTGCGGCCGGATGCGCGGCGTTGTGCAGCACGCCGGCGAACTCGTACTGGCGGAAGCAGCCGTCGCGCACGACACCGACATCGGTGGTGGACTTCTTGCCGTCCGAGTACACGATGTCGGCAGGCGGACTCGACGCGTACGAGAGCACGATCGGTCGCGTGCCGCTGCCACCGCCGTCGGTGAAGTCGGTCTCGTAGGCAGTCGTCCAGTCGTCGACCACCTCGCCGCCGTTCTCGTGCACGAGCGTGCGCCACCAGGTCATCGCCTGCTGCTCGCCATCGCGAGCGATCGTGGAGACGAGCATCGCGTTGCCGGGCGACGACGTGGCGGGGTTCTCCACAACGGTGAGGCCCTTGTACCGCGGTGTGACGAGGTCGTCGAGCGTGGCCGGCGCGGGCACGTGATGGTCGCGGAACCACGCGATGTCGTAGTTGAAGCACACGTCGCCATAGTCGGTGGGTACTGCGTACGGCAGCACGCTCGCGAAGGCCTGGCGCGCCTGCGGGCGCAGCGCGGCGAGCCCGGTATAGGTACGCCGCTCGAACAGCTGATGATCGAGCGCCCGCGAGAGGAACGTGTTGTCGATGCCGTACAGCGCGTCGGCCTGTGGGTGGTCGCGTGTGAGGATCGCGGCGTTTACCATCGCGCCGGCGTCACCCTGGCGCAGCACCTTCACCGTGATGCCGGTCTGCTTCGTGAACTCGGCAAGCACCGGCTTCGACACCGCGAACGCGTCGTGGGTGAGCAACCGCACCGTGGCGCCCCTCGTTGCGGACGACGGCTTGGCGGACGACGAGCTGCACGCCCCGACACCGGCCATCACCAGCGCGAGCAGCGCGGCCGGGACTGCGGTACGACGGAAGGAACGACCAGACCTCATCGTGCAACCTCACGGTCGGCGGGGACGGCATCGGGCACGACCACGAGCAGCGCGCCCGCCGTCACCGAAACCTTCGGTTCCGGTCCGATCACCACGTTGCTCACGCCCCGCGTAGTGCCCGCGACGAGCGTCTCGCGGCCGAGCGGGTAACGCAGGCCCTCGGTGCTCACCCCCACCGCGGCGCCGTGCGTGGGGAGGAGCGTGATCGTGGCGCCCACGGCTGCGGGAATTGTGCGCGTGCCGCCGCCCCGGACGACGACGATCACCGCGTCGTCGACGTACGCGGTCACCTCCACACCCACGAGCGCGCCCGACCCGAGCAGGATGATGCCGCCGAGGAAATGGTCGAGGCGGCCGCCGGTCGAGTCGACGACCACCACCTGCGTCACCCGGTGTGCAAGCGCGCATTGCACTGCGAGGTCGAGGTCGGTGGCGTCCTTCTCGGCCGGGTGCCGTTCGATCTCGGCGCCACCAGCCGCGGCCGCGGCGAGCTGCTGCTCGTCGGCCGAATCGAGATCACCCACCACGACGTCGACACGCAGCCCGATGGCGACGGCCGCGGCGAGCCCACCGTCGGCCGCGATCACCAGCGCGTCGGGATGCTTCCCGCGGGCAAAGGCCAGCGTGACCGGCGTCGCGGCACTACTGATCACGAGCGCGTCGCGCCCGGGATCGCCGCTGTGCGAAGCGTCCATGCGCCGCCGCCTCCCTCCGCCGGCATTACCCGGTGCAGGTTCGAGGGGTCGGTGACACGCCCACGCCCTTCGGCGGTCGGGACGTCACCCTCTCAGCCCGGCCCGTCCGAGCTCCCCCGTGGGTCTTGGAGTACCGGACAGACCCTACCCGCTACCCGTACAGCGCAGCGCCGGAGATCGATGCCGAAGTGCTCCCGGGCATGCCGAGGGGGCGCGCGTCGCCGAACGCGAGCACCTCGCCCGACTTCGTGACGATCCAGTAGCCGTTGCCGGTGGGCGACACGATCATGTGCGAGGCGCCGCCGGTCATGCGGCACGAGCGGAGGTCACCGTAACGGCGGGCGTCGCCGTGGCTGTCGACCGCGCCGTCGGCTCGGAGGATGTAGTAACCCTTGCCGTCGGCGGAGCTCTTGATCTCGAGCATGTCGTGGTTCGGGTAGGCCGAGCCGTACAGCGGTGCGTCACCGAAGGCGTACAGGCCGCCGTCCCTGCGCAGGAGCCAGTAGCCGTTGCCAGTGGCGTCGGTCTCGACACCGATCACCGGCGCGGGGAGTTTCCGGTCGCCGACCGATCCGTGGAAGTGCGCGTTGCCGAAGCTGAACACACCGCCGTCGTACGCGGCAAGCCAGTAACCGCCGCCATCGCGCGTCGTCGCGAAGCTGTTCACCGGTGCGGTGAGCCGCATCGCGCCGGTGGAGCCGTGGAAGTGTGCGTCACCGAAGCTGAACACGCCGCCGTCGGAGCCGAGCATCCAGTAGCCATGATGGTCCGGCGTGGGCTGCGCGGTCACGATCGGCGCCGCAAGGCGCAGCTTGGTGAGGTCGCCGTAGTTCGGGGCGCTCCCCATCGCATAGGTCGAGCCGTCGGCACCGAACAGCCAGTACCCGCTACCCGTCGTGCGCCCGGTGCCTACGTTCATGTACGGGATGCAAGCGGGGTTGATGTGGTTGTACGCCAGCGCGTCGTCGTACAGCTTCAGCACCACGACGCCGTAGTTGGGTGCCGTCGCCCAGATCGCCTTGCCGCTCTGGCCGCCGAACTGCTCCCAGTAGGGTGCGGCACCGATGCGATCCGACGGCGGCTTGATGAGCCGGCCCGACATCGCCGCGATGCGCGGGTCGGCGTAGCCCCGCAGCAGCTGGATCTGATACTGCACGCCCACCCACGGCGTGCGAAAACAGCGCGACGGTGAACCTTCAGCAGCACATGTCGTGCCGGCCAGCGCGGCCGTCGAACGCGAAGAGACCGGCGAAGTTGTTGAAGTTGTTGCGGATCTGCCCGTACGAAGGGAAGCTCAGCCACCCAGTCTCGATCATCGACTGCGCGAACGCGATGTCGCCGCGCACGCCGTCGGCCTTGCCCTCGTCGAGGAAGATCCGCGCCAGCTCGTAGATGTCGTTGCGAACGGTCGGCACATTCGGGGGCGCGCCGTGACGCGCGAGGTACCAGTTGCCGAGTTGCTGCGCGTTGAGGGTGGCCGGGCCCATCACCGGGGTCTGCACCACCGGCGTCGACGCGCCGGCCGTCGACGGTGGTCCTCCGAGTGACAGCGACCCGAGTCCGAGCGCGAGCGCGACAGGAACGATGAGATGACGCGACCGAATGCCCATGGTGCCCTATTCATCGGCAAGGGCTTGAGTGGCCTTAGGCCGAACGGCCTAGGCCCCCGCTGGCAGCAGGGCATGCACCGCGGGCATGATGCACGCCCGCCACGGCGTGTCGGTGTTCGTGGGTGTATGGACGGGAGGGCGATGCCGAGCGCCAACGAGATCCGCGACGCGCAGCGAGCGGCGTGGGCCCGGCTGTCTGCGAGCTGGGAGAAATGGGACTCGGTCATCGTGGAGCAGCTGGGCCCGGTCGGCACGGCGATGATCGAACGTCTCGCCATCGTTGAAGATCAGCAGCATCTCGACATTGCCGCGGGCACGGGTGAGCCGGGCCTGAGCATCGCGCGGCTGGCGCCGAAGGGACGCGTCGTACTGACCGACCTCGTGGCGGAGATGCTCGACGTGGCCGCGCGACGAGCCAGGGCGCAAGGGATCGCCAACGTCGAGACGAAGGTGTGCAGCGCCGATGATCTGCCGTTCGACGACGCCACGTTCGACAGCGTCTCGGTGCGTTTCGGGTACATGTTCTTCCCCGACATGGCCAAGGCGACGACCGAGTTCGCGCGCGTGCTCAAGCCGGGCGGACGTCTGTGCTCGTCGGTGTGGATCAAACCCGAGGAGAACCCGTGGACGACGATCGCCATGGAGGCGATCGCGAGCGAGGCGGTGGTGGCGCCAACCGATCCGAACGGACCGAACATGTACCGCTGCGCGGCCCCAGGACAGGTCAGTGCTCTGTACGAGGGCGCGGGGCTGCACGGCGTTGCCGAGTGGGACGTCGACGTCGAGCTCGTGACGCGATCACCCGCGCAGTACTGGGAGATGATCAGCGAGCACGTGTCGCTCGCAGCCGCGGCGCTGCAGCAGGTCGGCGGACCGGCACGGGAGCGGATCCGGGCCCACGCCATCGCGAAGGTGAGCGCGTTCGAGCACGACGGCGAAGTCCGGGTTCCCGGCGTGGCACGGTGCATCGTGGGCACGAAGCGGGACGACAGCGGAGCGCGCGAACCGACAGTGGGTCAGCAGGTGGGACAATGAACAGGATGTTGCCGAATCGTTCGGTTCCACCGGCGACGGTCGTTCCGGTGCTGCCTTATCCCGACGCCGGAGGGATGAGCCGCGGCCCTACGGAGACCGGCGCGGACGCGGGTTGAGCCACACCGTCAGCACCGCAACGACACCGACCGCGACGGCGAGCATCACGGCTATCTCGCTCCCGTCGGTCAGGTGCAACACGCTGGTGCCGACGACACCTCCTACTACGACCGCGACGTATGCGGTGAGGACGATCGAGAGCGCCCAGCCCTTGCGGTGACGCGGTGCCGATCCCACGGGAATACGAGCCTAGGCTCGTATTCGTCCTCAGCCGGCCGCGGCCGCCGCCATCGCGGCCGCCTTCGCCTTGGTGTAGTCGGGCTTTCCGTTCGCGTGGCGAGGCACCGAGTCGGTGAGCACCAGCTTGCGCGGCACCTTGTACCCGGCGATCTGGGCCCGGGCGACGTCGACGATGGCGTCGAGCGTCAGCTCGCTGCCCGGCCGCGCCTGCACGAGCGCGCACACCGTCTCGCCCCACCGTTCGTCGGGAACGCCCACCACCAGCACGTCGAACACCTCGGGGTGGGCCTTGATGGCCTGCTCCACCTCCTCGGGGAAGATCTTCTCACCGCCGGAGTTGATCGACACGGACCCGCGACCGAGCAGCGTGATGCGCCCGTCCTCCTCGACGCGCGCGAAGTCGCCGGGGATCGACCAGCGCCTGCCTTCCGCATCGACCACGAACGTCGCGGCGGTCTTCTCGGGGTCCTTGTAGTAGCCGATCGGGATGTTGCCGCCCCGCGCGAGCCGGCCCACCTTGCCGGTACCGGGCGGCATCGGTCGCAGCTCCTCGTCGAGCACCACCGAATCGATCGACGGTTGCACGGTGGTGATGCCTTGTTGCGGGTTCTCCTGACCGGTCACGACCCGGTACCCGTTCATACCGCTTTCGGTGGAGCCGATGGCGTCCATCATCGCCACGTGCGCGGGCAGCTCGCGACGGAAGTAGTCCTTCAGCGACTGCGACCACACCGCGGCGGTGCTCGAGAACGAGAGCACGCATGTGATGTCGATCTCGTCGCGCAGACGCTCGTAGGCGTCGGCGAGCGGGCGGGCCATCGCGTCGCCCGTGAAGCCCACCACGTTGACGCGCAGCTCGTGGATGCGACGCCACACCTTCTCCGCGTCAAAGCCGTCCATCGTCACCGCGGTGTTGCCCTCGAACATCGTGCGCATCAGGCCGAACTGGCCGGCACCGTGCATGAACGGCGCGGTCTGCATCATGGTGATGCCGGCCGGCGCGTCGCGGTTGATCTTCTCGACGAGCGCGGTCGGCGACGTGACCTTTTCGTTCGTGAACACGTCGACACCACCGCCGAGCGCGTAGAACACGTCCTCCATGCGCCACATCACGCCCTTCGGCATGCCCGTCGTGCCGCCGGTGTACAAGAGGTACACGTCGTCGTCGCTGCGCTCCTCGAAGTCGCGCTCGGGCGAGGCGCCGGCCAGCGCGGCCTCGTAGTCGAGTGCCTCGGCGATCCCGCTCGCCTGCGGCTCGCGCCCCGAGGGGCTGGCTCCACCCCCGCTCGCCTGCGGCTCGCGCCCCGAGGGGCTGGCTCCACCCCCGCTCGCCTGCGGCTCGCGCCCCGAGGGGCTGGCTCCACCCCCGCTCGCCTGCGGCTCGCGCCCCGAGGGGCTGTCGTCGATACGGACGAACGTGGAGAGTCTCGGCTGCGCGTCGCGTGCCGCGGCGACGAGCGGCTCGTACTCGGCCTGGTACACGATCGCGACGGGATCGGCGTTCTCGAGCAGGTAGCGCAGCTCGTCGGGCACGTAGCGGTAGTTCACGTTCACGACCGACGCCCGGATCTTGTAGATCGCGAACATGGCCTCGGCCCACTCGATGCAGTTCCGGGCGAGCACCGCGACATGGTCGTGCGGCCGCACGCCGTTCGCCTGGAGCACGTGCGCGAGCCGGTTCGCGCGGGCCTCGAGCTCGGCGTAGGTGACGGTGCGCCGGTCGTCGTGGATCGCGATGCGGTCGGGCACTGCGTCGGCCGCGAGCTCGAACAGGTCCGCGAAGTTGTAGTGACGGGTTGGACTGGACAACGTGGCTCTTTCCGGGTCGACGGTTTCGTGGGTCAGGTGTCGAGGAGCAGGTGCGCCGCGATCGTGAGGTCGTCGTCCACCCGCTCCACCGGGTCGACGCCGCCGGCCCACCCGATCAGCGACGACAGCCACACCTGCGTGAGGATGCGGGCCACCTGACGATCCCGCTCCGTGTCGGAGCCGATCGCGCCGGTGATGATCGACGTCATGATCTCGCTGACGCGCTCGACCACATCGGCGTTCTCGTGCTGTGACGCGCCGAACGCACGCACCATCGCGACGGCGACGTCGGCGTGGCGGCGCAGCGACGCGTTGGCGCGTCCGAGCACCGCGGTGACGCGCTCCGCCGCGCTCGCGCCCTCGGCCGGGTGGCGGCGAAGGTGGCGACGAAGGTCGTCCTGCTGCTCGACCATCATCTCGAGCAGCAGGCGCTCCTTCGAGTTGAAGTACCGGTAGACGGTGCCGATGGCCACGTTGGCCTCCGCCGCGACGTCGCGCATCTGCACGCCGTCGAAGCCACCGTCACGGGCGAGGACCATCGTGGCGTCGAGCACTCGGCGGCGACGCGCGGCCTGGCTGCGCGCCAGGGCCCCGTCGCCCGCGTGCTCGCCGTCGCGGGCGGTGAGCGTCTTTCCGACCTCGTCGCCGACCACGCAGGAATTGAAACACGTTCCCTTCCTGGCGGCCAACCCACCCCGTCCGCGAGCATGCCCGGCATGCAGATCGACGGCTCGAAGATCCTCGTCACCGGCGCTTCGTCGGGCATCGGTGCCGCCCTGGCCCCGCTGCTCGCGGCACGCGGCGCCACGGTCGGCCTCGTCGCCCGGCGCGCCGACCGCCTCGCCGGGGTCAAGGCGGAATGCGACGTCGCGGGCGGCCGCGCCACCGTCTGGACCCGCGATCTCGGCGACCTCGACGCGGCCCGGCAGCTCGCGGGCGAGGTGCTGTCGGCATGGGGCGCAGTCGACTGCCTCGTGAACAACGCCGCGATCCCCAAGCGGGTGCGCGCCACGCACCTCACGATGGACGAGGTCGACGAGACGATGCGCGTCAACTTCCTCTCCCCCACACAGCTGACGCTCGCGCTGCTGCCCCACTGGCTCGATCGCGGGCAGGGGCTCGTGGTGAACGTGTCGTCGATGGGAGGCCGCGTGCCGATCCCGAACGAAGCCGCCTACAACGCGTCGAAGTTCGCGCTCGCGGGGTGGAGCGAGGCGCTGCGCATCGACCTCGAGGGCACCGGGGTGGGCGTGAAGCTGATCCTGCCCGGCCCCATCGCCACCGAGATCTGGGACCAGCCCGGCAACGAGGACGCCCTGTTCGAGATCGAGAAGGTCCCCGCCGCCGAGTGCGCCACCCAGATCGCCGACGCGATCGAAGGCGACGGCTTCGAGTACTACACGCCGCCGATCTTTCCCGGCGGTCTCGACGCCAAGCAGATGGTGCTCGACAAGACCGCGCGGTGCGACCAGTACCTCGCGGGGATGGGCGCGTTCGCGGCGTCGCTGCGCACATGACGGCGACCTCCCTAACGTGAACGGTATGCAGGGGAACGGCGGGCCGCTCGACGGGGTGCGCGTGGTGGAGCTCGGCGTGTGGGTCGCCGGGCCGGGCGCGGGCGGCATCCTCGCCGACTGGGGCGCCGACGTGGTGAAGATCGAACCGCCGGGCGGGGATCCTGCCCGCACGTTCCAGCGCATGCTCGGCGGCGACCTGCCGACGAACCCGCCGTTCGAGCTCGACAACCGCTCGAAGCGCAGCGTGGTGCTCGACCTCGGCACCGAGGAGGGGCTCGCACACGCGCTCGAGCTCGCCGACCGCGCCGACGTGTTCCTCACGAACATCCGCGCGTCGGCGCTCGCCCGCCTCGGCCTCGACGCCGATGCGCTGCGGGCGCGCAACGAGCGGCTCGTGTACGCGATCATCACCGGCTACGGGCTCGACGGCCCCGACGCCGACCGCCCCGCCTACGACATCGCCGCGTACTGGGCCCGCTCGGGCCTCGCGGCGGCGCTCACGCCGCGCGACGGGCAGCTGCCGTTCCAGCGGGGCGGCATGGGCGATCACAGCGTGGCGATGACGGCGGCGGGGATGATCAGCGCGGCACTGTTCGCCCGCGAGCGCACCGGGCAGGGCCAGCTCGTGTCCACCTCGCTGCTCCGCCAGGGCGCCTACACGATCGGCTTCGACGTCAACATCGCCCTGATGTGGGGGCGATCGGTGCTCGTGGGCGCGCGCGAATCGATGGGCAACCCGGCGATCAACAACTACACCGCGGGCGACGGCCGGCGCTTCTGGATCGTGGGGCTCGAGGGTGAGCGCCACTGGCCGCCGCTCGCGCGCGCCGTCGGCCACGAGGAATGGCTCACCGACGAGCGCTTCGCCACACCGCGGGCACGTTTCGCCAACGCGCGCGCGCTGATCGCCGAGCTCGATGCCATCTTCGCCACCAAGCCGCTCGACGAATGGGCTGCGGTCTTCGCGGGCGAGCCCGACTTCTTCTGGTCGCCGGTGAACACGGTCGACGACCTCCTCGGCGACCCGCAGTTCCATGCTGCGGGCGGCATCATCGAGGTGCCCGACGAGCACGGCTCGATGTCGATGGTGGCCACGCCTGCCGACTTCCACGGCACGCCGTGCGCGCCGCGCTTTCGCCGCGCCGCTCCTGGGCGAGCACACCGACGTCGTGCTTGCCGAGCTACGCGGTCAGGCCTGACAGCCGACGACCTCGACGGGGATACCACTCAGCACCGCATTGCCCGAGAGCACGTCGTAGGTGTCGGTCGACGCGAGGATGTTCGTGTTCACGCCGGCATGCTCGCGTGCGATCGCCAGATCGACACCGTCGACGTCGTGGCCCCACCCGTGGGGGATGCTCACGACACCGGGCCGGATCGAGTCGGTGACCTCGACCGCGATCTCGATCTCGCCGGTCTGCGACACCACCTTCGCCTTGCCGCCGTCGACGAGCTCGCGCGATCGCGCGTCGTCGGGGTGCACGTGCAGGGTGCATCGCGGCTTGCCCTTCACGAGCACACGCACGTTGTGCATCCACGAGTTGTTCGACCGCAGGTCGCGCCGCCCGATGAGGACCAGCCCGCCGTTGTGCCGCCGCGCCAGCGCCGGGACGACCCGTTCGCGCACGTCGGCGACGATCATCTCGGGGGCGAGCTCGATGCGACCGGACTGGGTGCGCAGCATCTCGGGAACGCGCGGCTCCAGCGGTCCCAAGTCGATGCCGTGCGGCTGGGCGATGAGATCGTCGAGCGTGAGGTCGTAGGGCCCCGTGCGCAACATGAGATCGAGCATCCGCTCGGGGCCCCGCCGGCCGCCGGCGCTGATCGCCGCGAGGAGCGCGCCGGCGTCGGTGCCCGCCCGGGCCGCAGCCTTGTCGACCATCATCGCGATCACGGCGTCGTCGACCTGCTCGGCGACATCGGCGCTCGATCCGAGGCCCTGCAGGATCCCGGCCAGGCGCGCCATCGTCGCCCACTCGGGGTGCTCGTGCGGCTCGAGCTCGAGGATCGGGGCCGAGTACGTGGCGACGTTGCGGATCGCGAGCGAGCGCAGCGCCACGTCGTAGTGACCGCGGGCGAACAGTGACTCGGGCGGCAGGATCACATCGGCGTGGCGCGTGGTCTCGTTGCGGTAGATGTCGATGCTCACCATGAAGTCGAGCGACGCGAGCGCGGCGTCGAGCCGTCGCGAATCGGGATTCGACAGCACCGGGTTCCCGGCCACCGTGATCAGCGCCCGCACCTGCCCGTCGCCGGGCGTCTCGATCTCCTCGGCCAGGCACACCACCGGCAGCTCGCCGAACATCTCGGGCAGGCCGCGCACGCGCGAGGTGCGGCGGCCGAACCGCACGCCCCGGCCCCGGCCGGGCCGCCCGGACGTGTTCGCGCCGCCGACGGCGGGCCGGTTGAACATCGCGCCGCCGCGGCGGTCGAGGTTGCCGGTGACCACGTTGAGCACGTCGACCGCCCACGACGCGACGGTGCCGAACTCCTGCACGCACGTGCCGATACGCCCGTAGACGGCCGCCGATGGCGCGTCCGCGAGCTCCTGCGCGAGCCGGGCGATCACGGCCGCGGGAACGCCGCACACGGGCGCCACCGCCTCCGGCGTGAACGGTGCGACGAGCTCACGCACCGTGTCGAGCCCGTCGACCCACGGCTCGAGGTGCTCGCCGACGGCGACGAGGCCGCCGGCGAACAACGCGTGCGCCATCGCGAGCAGCAGGAGCGCGTCGGTGCCGGGCACGATCGCCACCCACTCGTCGGACTCCTCCACCGTCTTGGAGCGGCGCGGGTCGACCACGACGATGCGACCGCCGCGCGCACGGATCGCCCGGAACCGTCCGGGGACATCGGGCGCGGTCATCAGCGAACCGTTCGACGCGAACGGGTTGGCGCCGAGCACGAGCAGGTAGTCGGTGTGGTCGATGTCGGGGACGGGCACGGAGAGCCCGGTGCCGAACATCAGCGCCGACGACACCTGCTTCGGCATCTGATCGACCGTCGAGGCGCTGAACACGTTGCGCGTGCGCGCCGACTGGCCGAGGACACGGTTGTAGAGCTGCGGCCCGATGCTGTGCACGCTCGGATTGCCGAGGTACAGCGCGAGGGCGTCGTTGCCGTGCGCCCGCACGACGGGCACGAGCCGGGCCTCGATGTACGCGAAGGCCTCGTCCCAGGTGGCGTCGCGCCAGGCGTTGGTCGCCCGGTCGCGGATCTGCGGCACGCGCACGCGGTCGGGATCGGCTTCGAGGTGGTTGATCGCGCTGCCCTTGGGGCAGATAAACCCCCGCGAGAACACGTCGTCCTTGTCGCCGCGCGCGAGCGTGACCGTGCGGTCGTCGAGGTGCAGCTCGAGGCCGCAGGTGGCCTCGCAGAGGGGGCAGGTGCGATAGGCGACGCGCGTGGTCATGGCGCGAGTCTCGCGCCGCACGCCGCCGGTTCAGCCGAGGGAACCGGCCCAGCGGCGGTACGGCCCGGCCGCGGCGTCCGGCTCGGCGTCCGGCTCGGCCCCGGGATCGGCCGCGGTGTCGGGCTCGGCCTCCGGCGGATCCTCGGCGGGGAAGTCCATGTCGATCCAGTGCACGCCCGCGATCGGCCGGCGGTAGCGGCGCGCCGCGATCACGATCACCTGGTGGGTGCGCGCCGCCTCACGGAACACCGAGAGCATTCGCCCCACGATCGCGTCGGGCTCGCCCTCCCACGGGTGTTCGATCAGCAGCGGCATGTCGCTGCGCCCGTCGCGGTCCACGGCGGCGACGGCATCACGGAGCCCACCGACGATCGGCGGGTCGATGTCGACCGAGCGGGTGGTGTTCGGCACGAGGGCGCCGCGCGACAACAGCCCCCGGATCGCGCCGGCCACGCTCTGCACTCCGTCGGCGTCCGCATCCGTGGGCGCGTCGGGCGCCTCGATCGCTTCGATCTCGGCCAGTGCTTCGCGGCGCGTGCGGTCCAGGTCGGCGAGCTCGCCTTCGATGCGGGCGACGGTCTGGGCGTACTCCGACGGCTGGCGCAGCCAGATCCGGGCGGTCGCCACCGGATCCGGTCCGAGGTCGAGGTCGGCCTGCCGGCAGAGCGCCGCAAGCTCCACGAGCGCGGTCGGCGTCTCCACCGGCGGGGCCGCGCGCGCCGCGGCTTCCGCCTCGCGGAGGTCGGCCGCGACATCGGGCTTGGGGAGCCGGCCGAGCAGGGTCGCGGCGCGGGCCCGCAGGTCGATCTCCTCGACCTCGTTGTCGGCGAGCGCCTCGCGCGCGACCTCGGTCGCCTCGTGCAGTGCCTGCTGGGCCGCCTCGAGATCCGCCGCGATGCGGTCGTCGCCAGGGTCGTGCCGCGGCGAACGCACGCGCAGCATGAGAAAGTCGGAATATGAGCTGAGCCCGGCCGTCTCGAGTGCCTCACGCTCCGCGGCTGCGGCTTCTTCGAGGTCGTGGGCACGCTCCTGGCGCTGGGTTCGCCGTGCGGTCTCGAGAGCATGGATCGCGCGCTGGTGGCGCTCGTGCGCCTGCTGGATCGTGTCCATCGTGGCGGCATCGATCGTGCCGATCGAGCTGCTGAGCGCCTTGCGCGCCGTGACGGCGTCGACCGCGCGCCGCGCGGAGGCGACGGCCTCGCGGTTGCGTGCGACCGAGCCGGCGCGGTTCGCGACGAACAGCTCCCAGTCGAGCGCGAGTCGTTCGAACGGGTGCTCGTCGACGCGCGACTCGTACTCGTCGTCGTCGAGCATCGCGAACTCGACGAGGTCGCACGCGACGCCGATGCGATCGCGCAGGTCGGATTCGCGGCCGAGCCGCTCGCGCGCCTCGACGAGGTCGGGTGCTGAGCGCGTCGGCCTGTGCATCGAGGTCGTCCACGCGGGCCCGCAAGCTCGCCGCCCGGTCCTCGCCGCCCTGGGTGTCGACGCGCCGTGCCCGCTGCGCTCGGTGCCCACGCGCCCGTTCGATGCGGGCGCCGCGCAGCTCGAGCTCGCTACGCGTGATGCGCGGCAGCGACGAGCTGCCGAGGTGCATGCCCGACCGGTCGCCGCCCAGCCACTCGGCCGGCGTCGATCGGCAGGCCTCGACGATTTCGCGGGCGCGCGCCTGCTCGGCGCCGCCCGTCACGAGCACATTCACACCGGGATCGAGCTCGATCGGGGGCGCGCCGTCCACACGGATCTCGCGCAGCATCGCACGAGGGTCGGACGTCGAGTCCTCCACAACACCTCATCGACAGGACAACGTGCGTGCTGAACACAGCGCGGGCGCTCTCGTTCGGGTGTTGTGACTCCCCGCACGGCCCGACAAGGGCCCGGCGGCCGGCGCCGGCCGTCTCAACTCGCCCGCCGGGGCGCCGATATCCAAGGAGGTCGGGCGCGCCCGTGGCCCGCCACGCTCGCACAATCGCACAAGGAGTCCCCATGCTCGGGCGCCTTCGCATCCGAACAAAGCTGGCGGTGCTCGTCGCCGTCCCGCTCGTCGCCCTCGTGGCGACCGGCGTGCTCGGATGGACAACGCTCCAGGACACCAAGGTCCTCGGACCGCGCTACGACAGCATCAAGACGTCGCAGAACCTCATCGCCGACGTGATGCCGCCGCCCGACAACGTGCTCGAGGGCTACCTCGTGGCCTACCAGATGCTCGGCGCGGACGGCCACGCGCGCGACGCGCTCATGCAGCAGTTCGACGGCATCCGCAAGGCGTTCGAGGACAGCCACTGGTATTGGAGGAGCGTGCTGACCTCGCCGAGCGACAGTGCGCTGCGCAGCGCGTTCATCGGCGACGCGTACCAGGCCGGCCATCAGTTCTACAAGATCGCCCTGTCGAAGTTCGAGACCGAGATCCTGCGCGGCGACACCACTGCAGCCCGCAACGTGCTCGAGACCTCGATGGCCGACGCGTACGCGAGGCACCGCACCGCGATCAACCGCACGGTGACGCTCGCGCAACTGCGGGAGCACCGCGCCGAGCAGTCGGCGGACAAGTTCGTGTCGCATCGCACGCTCACGCTCGCATCGCTCTTCCTGGGCATCCTCGCGCTGGCGATGCTGCTCGGGATCCTCATCGCCCGGGCGATCACCCGGTCGATCGAGCGCATCCGCGACCAGGCGCACGAGATCGCGACCGCCGAGCTTCCCGACCTCGTGCTGCGCATCGATTCGCTGCGTGAGAACGAGGAGCTCCCGTCGCTGCCCCCGATCACGTCGTCGAGCCAGGACGAGCTCGCCGAGCTCGCCGCCGCGCTCACCACGATGCAGGACACCGCGGTGCGCCTCGCCACCGAGCAAGCCGTCGTGCGCCGCAACGTGTCGGACGTCTTCGTGAGCCTGGGCCGCCGCAACCAGGGCCTGCTCACTCGCCAGCTGGCGTTCATCACCGAGCTCGAGCGGGAACAGACCGACGACGAGTTGCTCGCCGACCTGTTCCGGCTCGACCACCTCGCCACGCGCATGCGGCGCAACGCCGAATCGCTGCTCGTGCTCGCCGGCTCCGAGCCGAGCCGCAAGGTGCACCAGCCGATGGCCGTCGG
This sequence comes from uncultured Actinomycetes bacterium, assembly GCA_963716525.1. Taxonomy (GTDB): domain Bacteria; phylum Actinomycetota; class Acidimicrobiia; order IMCC26256; family PALSA-610; genus JBBREP01. The sequence continues at coordinate 2,867,826 of OY970315.1, read as the reverse complement.
TGACGCGGTGCGGGCCGCACTGTCGGAGATCGAGGACTACAGCCGTGTCGAGTTCGGCGACATCGAGCGGGCGTCGCTCAAGGGCACCGTGGTCATGGACGCCGCGCACATGCTCGCCGAGCTGCTGGAGAACGCCGCGATGTTCTCGCCGCCCGACTCCACGATCGAGGTCATCGGCCACATCTCGCACGACGGCTACCTGCTGACGATCGTCGACCACGGGATCGGTATGGACTCCGAGATGCTGCTCGAGGCCAATCGCCGGATCTCGCAGGTGACGCGTCTCGATCGGGCACCGTCGAAGGTGCTCGGCCTGTACGTCGTCGGGCGCCTGGCCCACCGCCACGGGATCTCGGTGTTCCTCGTCGACACGCCGAACGGTGGCGTCACCGCGAAGGTGCTCGTGCCGGCGCGTCTCTTGCAGGATCCGACGATCGTCGAGCCGATCCGCTCCGAGGTGGAGCAGCTCGCGTTCGAGGCGCTGGTGCAGGAGAGCGACGCCGGCAGTGCCCGTCCGGTCGAGCGTCCCGTGGAGCGCCCAGTCGAACGGCCCGTCGAACGGCCCGTCGACGAGCCGGCCGTGGCGAACGTCGACGCCGTCATCGACGCGCCCGCGCCCGCCGCCGGCGTCGACGACATCGCCGAACGCGCGCCGGCCGCCGGCGTGGGTGAGCCCGAGGTCGAGGCCGAGGCCGAGGCTGAGGTCGAGGCCGAGGCTGACGCCGAGGTCGAGATCGAGGCGATCCCGGTGTACGAGTTCGAGCCCGAACCCGAGCCGGTCGCACACCACGAGCCCGCACCCGAACCCGGGCCGGTCGCGCACTTCGAGCCCGAGCCGGTCGCGGACTTCGAGCCCGCACCCGAACCCGGGCCCGTCGCGCACCACGAGCCCGAACCCGAACCCGTCGCGCACTACGAACCCGAACCCGAGCCCGAGCCCGTCGCGGACTACGAGCCCGAACCCGAACCCGAGCCCGTCGCGCACTACGAGCCCGAACCCGAACCCGTCGCGCACTTCGAGCCCGAACCGGAACCCGAGGCGCCGAGCTTCGCGCTCGAGCGCGCTCGACGCGTACTCCTTCGGCCCGCCGCGCGGATCGCAGCCGGCCGAAGCGAGCGAGCCGGCCGAAGCGAGCGAGCCGGCCGAGCCGGCGACAGCCGCCGCCGCGGTCGAGCAGCCCGCGGCACCGGAGGCCGAGCCTGCACCGGTGCCGAGCGACACGTGGTGGCCCGCGGAATGGGAACAGCACGAGTCCGTCGCGGAACCCGTGGCCGGCGAACCGCCGCATCCGCGGGAGGCCCAGCCGGTCGCGTCGGACACGGCGCTCGTGACCGCGGTGATCGACGCGCCGACCGAAGCGCCGGAGCTGCTGCCGAAGCGGGTGCGAGGGGCTCACCTGCCCGACACCGGCCCGGCGACCCAATCGGAGCAACCGGCCGAGAAGCGCGCGCGTAGCGCCCAGGACGTGCGGAACTCGCTCAACCGCTTCCGCGCCGGCGTGCAGCGCGGCCGGTCCGACGACCGGACGAGCCACGACGGAGAGGAGTCCTGATGTCGTTCATCGCACCGGCGCTCAGTGACGAGGCACAGAACGTCAACTGGATGCTCGCTCAGCTCGTGCGCGACACGACCGGCGTCGACCATGCGATCTGCGTGTCGTCCGACGGGCTGCTCATGGCGGCGTCGTCGACGCTCGATCGCGCCGCGGCCGACCAGCTCGCCGCGATCGTCTCCGGGCTCACGAGCCTGTCCGACGGCGCGGCTCGCGTGCTCGAGCTCGGCGGCGTGAACCAGATCATCGTCGACATGCACAACGGTTTCCTGTTCGTGTCGTCGATCGGCGGTGGCTCCTCGCTCGGCGTGCTGGCCGACCCTTCGTGCGACATCGGGCTCATCGCGTACGAGATGACGCTGCTCGTCGATCGCTTCGGCACGATGCTCACACCCACGCTGATCGCCGAGTTGAAGAGCGCGCTTCCTGCATGAGCGACGAACACGAGTTCGTCCGCCCGTTCATGGGCCGTGCCGCGCCGACCGGCGCGCCTGCCGCCGCGGCACACGACGAGCAATCGGAGTCCGTCCCGACGAGCGGCGACGACAGCATCCGCCCGTACTTCATCACCCGCGGTCGGGTCAGCGCGAGCCGCGACATCCGCATCGAGACCCAGGTGCGAACGTCGCGCTTCGGTGCCGAGGCTCGGCCGGTACAGCAGTTCGAGCGGGCCGGCATCCTCGATCTCTGCGAGCAGCCGATGTCCGTCGCGGAGATCTCCGCGAAGCTCGGACTGCCGCTCGGCGTATCCCGGGTGCTCGTCACCGACCTGCGCGCCGAAGGGTTCGTGAGCTGTTCCGATGGTCCATCCGACGTGCGTTCCGACGCTGCAATGATCAGAAGGTTGATCGATGGTGTACGCGCCCTCTGAAGCCGAGGCGGTACGGACCGCGCCGATTCCGGTCAAGATGGTCGTCGCCGGCGGGTTCGGCGTCGGCAAGACCACGTTCGTCGGCGCGATCTCCGAGATCACGCCCCTCACCACCGAAGCCGCGATGACGACCGTGTCGTCCGACGTGGACGACCGCAGTCTCGTGCGCGGCAAGACCACCACAACGGTCGCGATGGACTTCGGCCGCATCACGATCGACGAGGGGCTGGTGCTCTACCTGTTCGGCACGCCGGGCCAGGACCGCTTCGGCTTCATGTGGGACGACCTTGCGGTGGGCGCGCTCGGCGCCGTCGTGCTCGTCGACACCCGCCGGCTCGACGACTGTTTCCCGGCCGTCGACTACTTCGAGCACCTCGGCCTGCCGTTCATCGTGGCGGTCAACCGCTTCGACGACAACCGGTTCCACCCGCTCGACGAGGTACGGGCCGCGCTCGACATCGACGCGTCCATCCCGATCGTGGAATGCGATGCGCGCACGCGCGAATCGGTGAAGGACTCGCTCATCAGCCTGCTCGAGGTCGTGCTCGCCCGCGCCGGAGGCTGAGCCGTCGGAGCGGGGTATCGTCCGCGGCATCTATGGACGGCGACCGCCTCTACTTCAAGCAGATGCTCTCCGGACGCGACTTCGCGCGCGGCGACGTCCTCGCGCAGCAGATGGTGAACTTCTGCTACCTGATCGGCGACCGCGAAACGGGTGACGCGGTCGCGATCGACCCTGCGTACGGCATCGACGATCTCCTCGCGGCGCTCGACGCCGACGGGATGCGGCTCACCGGAGTGCTCGCCACGCACTATCACCCCGACCACGTCGGCGGCTCGATGATGAGCTACGCCATCGAAGGGGTCCGCGATCTGCTCGAACGGGGCATCCCGGTGAAGGTGCATTGCCAGCGCGAGGAGAGCTTCGGCGTGCACCGCGTCACCGACATCGCGATGAGCGACATCGTGGAGCATGGCGACGGCGACGTGCTGGATGTGGGCGCCATCCCGATCACGCTGCTGCACACACCGGGTCACACCCCCGGGTCACAATGCTTTCTCGTCGACGGGCGCCTCGTGTCGGGCGACACGCTGTTCCTCGACGGGTGCGGCCGCACCGATCTCCCCGGCGGCGACGCCGAGCAGCTGTACGACTCGGTACACCATCGCCTCGCGACGTTGCCCGACGACACCGTGCTCTACCCGGGTCATCGCTACTCGGCGGAGCCGCACGCGCCACTCGCCGACGTGCGCGCCCGCAACTACGTCTTCCGCTTCCAGACCCTGCCGCAGTGGATGACGATGTTCGGCTGACTCCCGCGCGGCAGGAGTTGTCGTCAGGCCGCGTCGTCCGGGATGGAGCCCGTGCGGGCCATCGCCAGGCGAGCCCGGAGGTCGACGACGTTGTCCGGGAGCGCGTGGGGCTGCTCCGCCGCCTCGCCCTCGCTCCGGGCGCTCCCCGCAGGGTGGCGGGCAACGATCGCGTCGAGGCTCTCCAGCACGCGCCCGAAGGACGCCCGCCCGTCCTGCGACTCGTCTCCACGCATCAGATGCTCCTTGCCGAATTCTCATCGGCAACGAACGCACAAATCTGAACGGAAGGCTTCAGCCGAACACGACCGGCAGGCGATTCGGTCCCCGGAACGCGAAGCCCTCGACCTTGGGCGCCGGGCCCGCGTCGTCCGGGTCGAGGCGCAGGTTGGGCAGGCGACCGAGGATCACCTCCAGCGCGGCCCCGAGCTCGAGCCGAGCGAGATGCATCCCGAGGCACTGGTGCGGACCCGTGCCGAACGCGAGGTGCAGCGCCGCGGGGCGGTCGACGTCGAACTCCTCGGGTCGTTCGAATCGGCGGCCGTCGCGGTTCGCGGCGCCGGTGACCACACCGACCGGCTCGCCCTTGTGGATCGGGCAGCCGCCCACCTCGGTGTCGCGCGTCGCCACGCGGCTCACCATCGTGACCGACGTCTCCCAGCGCAACGTCTCCTCGACCACCGCGGGGACGAGCGAACGATCGGCCTGGACGCGACGCATCACGTCGGGATGCGTGAGCAGCGCGTACAGCGCGCTTCCGAGCACGCGGTAGGTGGTCTCGGCGCCGGCGGGGAGAAGCAGGCGCAGGAATCCCCAGAGTCGCTCGTCGCGCAGCCGCTCGCCGTCGACCTCTGCGTTCACGAGGTCGGACAGGAAGTCGCCCGTGGGTTCCTTGCGGCGCGCGTCGATCAGCGGTTGCAGGTAGTCGGTCATCGCCTGCTTCGCAGCGAGTCCCTTGGGCGGGTCGAGCGGGCCGGTGTTGATCTCGATCGCCCACTGCGCGAACTGTTCGGCATCCTCGAGCGGTACGCCGACGATGCCGCAGATCACACGCACCGGGTACTTCTGCGTGACGTCGGCGACGAGCTCGGCCCGCCCGAGCGGCTCGATCGCGTCGACGAGTTCGTGGATCATGGGGCGCACGAGCGTGCCGTCCCACTTCTCGAGCTGGCTCTGGCGGAACGCCTTGGCGACCAGGTTCCTGTAGGTGCGGTGCTCCTCGCCGTCAAGACCGACGATGAGCTCACCCATGAACTGGCCGATGTGCTGCATGTTGATCGACGACGAGAACGTCACCGGGTCGCGCAGCACCGCTTCGGCGTGCCGCCAATCGATGATCTGGCATCCGTCGCCGTCGCCGAACATGCCGATCTCGAGCACGGGCGCGTGCTCGCGCTCGTCGGCCCACATCGCGTACGGCTGGCCGTGGAAGAAGTCGGTCGCCTCGGCCATGTCGTAGGTCATGTCTCGCCTCTTGTCCACGGTCATCACGGGTCGCCGGAGGCAACGCTAGGCATCGCGCTCGACTCCGGCGTCAAGGTTGCATCGGCACGAGCCGACATCTCGCGTATGAGCAAGCGGGCGAAGTCCGCCGCCAAGGGCGACGGCGTCATCGACGTGGACGTCGTGCAGGACAGCGCGGCACCGCACGCGCGCGCTCCGAAGGTCGGCGTGCTCACCGTGGCGAAGCCCTGCCTGATCGGCATCGCGGTGCTCACGGTCGTGGGCACCGCGCTCCCCCACTGACCCTCTGGCCGCACCCGCGTAGGCTCCCGCCTCATGGGCCACGAACGCGGCACCGATCCGTTCGCCGAGACCGACGACCAGCAGGCGCTGCGCGAGCTCGCACGAGACGTCGCGGCGCGCGAGCTCCTGCCGTTCGCTCGCCAGTGGGACGAGGAGGAGGAGTTCCCGCAGCGGAGCTTCGACGCCCTCGCCAAGGCCGACCTGCTCGGGATCACCGTCGCCGAGCGGTACGGCGGCGCCGGCTTCGGCGACGTCGAGGCGGCGATCGTGCTCGAGGAGCTGGCGCGGGCCGACGTGTCGAGCGCGATCCTCGCGCAGCTCATCTACAACGGTCCGCCGCGCGCGATCCAGCACCTCGGCTCGGACGCGATGCGCGAGCGCTGGCTGCCGATGGCCGCGGCCGGTGAGGCCCTGTTCTGCATCGGCATCTCCGAGAGCGAGGCCGGCTCCGCGGTCAACCACATGCGGGCCCGGCTCACGCCCGACGGCGACGGTTTCCGCCTCGACGCGTACAAGAACTACGTCACCGGCGGGCACAAGTCGCGGTGCTGCCTCGTATGGTGCCGGTTCCCGGGCAGCGAGGCCGGCACCACGAAGGGCATCGGCGCAGTCGCGGTCGATCTCGAGTCGCCCGGCGTCGCCGTCGCGGGCACGCACGTGAAGATGGGGCTGCGCGGCACCAGCGAAGCCGAGCTCGCGTTCGACGGTGTTCGCGTCGAACCCGACGACGTGCTCGTGTGGGGCGACGCCGCGGACAGCGACGGCTTCAAGACCCTCATCGCGCACATCAACCACGAACGCTGCGGCAACGCCGCGATGTGCGTCGGCGCTGCCCAGGGCGCGCTGGAGTACGCGGTCGGCTACATGCGGGAACGCAAGGTCGGCCCCCGGCCGATCGCCGACCTCCAGGGCCTTCAGTGGAAGATCGCCGACATGGCCACGCAGCTCGAAGGAGCGCGGCTGCTCCTCCAACGTGCGGTGCGGCTCGCCGGTCCCGACGGCACCCCGCCACCGCTCGAGACCGCGATGGCGAAGACCGCGGCGAACCTCGCGGCCAAGTTCGTGTGCGACGAAGCGATCCAGCTGCTCGGCGGCTACGGCTTCTCCCGCGAATACCCGGTGGAACGCGTCTACCGCGACATCCGAGGGCTGTGCATCGGCGCCGGCACGGTGGAAATCCAGCGGAACTTCATCGGTCGGGCCGTGCTCGACGGCACCCGGCCGCGCAGCGCCGGCTGGAAGTGACCGCACCGCACCTCCATCCCCGCTCGCCTGCGGCTCGCGCCCCGGCGGGCCTCCAGCTGCAACCCACGTTCCTCACGCCGCACGCGGCCACCTATCGCGCTCCCGGCGGGCCGTGGGACCAGCCGTCGCTCGACGAACTCTTGACCCGCGCCGCGGAGGAAGCGGCCGGGCGGGTCCTCGTGGTCGACGGCGACGTGCGCGTCACGGGCGAGGGTCTCGCGGACCGCGTCGACGCGTTCGCCACGACGCTCCGCGGGCGCGGCGTGGAGGCCGGCGACGCCGTCGCGTGGCAGCTCGGCAACTGTGTCGACGCGCTGGTGGCGATGCGCGCGTGCTGGCGGGTGGGCGCGGTCGCGGTGCCGCTGCACACGGCGTTCACTGCCGCCGAGGTCGACCGCGCCGTCGCAAGGGTGCAACCAAAGATCGTCCTGACTCCGGACGACAACCTCACCCTCGACCGCGGCAGGGCGGCGTGCGACGCGAGAGGCCGGGGGCGAGGACCGGCTCGCGGCATTGTTGTTCACCAGCGGGTCGAGCGGAGCACCCAAGGGCGTGCTGCACACGCAGGACACGCTCGCGTACAAGGCGCGCGGGATGGCGGCCGTGCACGGGCTCGGACCCGGCGACGCGGTGCTGATGCCGGCACCGCTCGCGCACGTGAGCGGCCTGCTGAACGGTGTGACGCTCGCCGGCACAGTGCCGTTCAAGGCAGTGCTGATGCGACGCTGGAACCCCGAGGCCGCACTCGAGCTCATCGAGCGCGAACAGGTGACGTTCATGGTCGGCCCGCCGACGTTCTTCGTGGCGATGATGCGCTCGCCCACGTTCCACGCACACCGCGTCGCATCGTTGCGCCTCGTGTCGAGCGGCGGCGCCGGCGTGTCCGACGCGTTCGTCGCCGAAGCGCGCGAGCGGCTCGGCTGCGAGGTGAAGCGCACGTACGGATCCACCGAGGCGCCATCGGTAGCGACCGCGCTCCCCGGTGCCCCCGACGACGCCCCACGCGCCATCCCGCCGTGCGAGCTGCGCGTCGACGACGTCACGGGTGAGCTGCTGATCCGGGGGCCCGAGGTGTGCGTGGGTTACCTCGACGTGCCCGACACGGAGCGGGCGTCCACCGCCGACGGCTGGTTCCGCAGCGGCGACCTCGCGTCGATCGACGAGGCCGGCCGGCTCTCGATCCTGGGCCGGATCGACGACGTGATCATCCGCGGCGGCGAGAACATCTCGGCCACCGAGGTCGCGGCCGTGCTCGAGCGGCATCCGGCGGTGCGGCAGTGCGCGGTGATCGGCATCGCCGACGATCTCATGGGCGAGCGGGCGTGTGCGTTCGTGGTGGCCGACGGGCCGTTCGACGTCGCCGAGAGCGCGCGCTGGTGCGCCACCGAGGGCTTGGCGCGCTACAAGACGCCTGAGCGCGTGATCGTGCTCGACGCGCTGCCGGCGCTCGTGAGCGGCAAGCCCGACCGCGCCGCGCTGCGCGTGCTCGCGGCAGGCGTCAGCCCTACGTAGGCGCGTCCCACGCGGTATCGAGCACCACGTGGTCCGCGTGGTCGGTGACCCACACCCGTTTCACGTCGGCGTAGGCGATCGCGCCGTGCCCGCGAATCGAGAAGGAGCCGTCCTTGCCGTCGCGGAACGTCGCCGCCGCGAGACGGTGACCCGACGCGTCGGTGAGCCACAGCCAGTAGGGGTCGGTGGAGCCGGGCCGATCGCGCAGACGGCCGCGGAACGCCACGTCGGTGCCGCCGTGCGCCGCGATGATCGTGGCCTTGGCCGACGCGTCCCGCCCGCGCAGCACCACCGTGCGGTGCGCGGCGGTCTCGTCGGCCGGACCACTGTGCAGTGCGACCCCGAGCACCACCACGAGCGCGGCCGCGAGCCCCACGACCGCCACGGCGATCGTGCCGGCCCGGCGGCGGGCCCGGTGGCTGGCGTGCTCGTCGCGGGCGTCGCGGACGCGCTCGACGACGTCGTCGGCGAGCGCCTGCGGTGCGGCCCGCTCCGCCGCGGCGACGTGGGCGAGATCGACCGCGTCCAGCATCGTCACCGTGGCGCGCAGCTCGGCGAGCTCGTCACGGCACGCGCCGCAGCCGTCGAGATGGGCCTGCAGCGCGAGCATCTCGCGCTCGTCGAGGCGGCCGATCGCAGCGGCTCCGAGCGCGCTCCTGCGATCGGCGCAGGCTTCAGCGCTCATCGTTCCACCCGAGCTCTTCGAGCGCGAGCCGCAGCGCCTTGAGGCCATAGAACACGCGGCTCTTGATCGTGCCGGCCGGCACGCCGCACTCGGCGGCGACGTCGGCATACGGCCGGCCCTTCGTGTGCACCTCGATCAGCGCGGCCCGATGGTGGGGCGAGATCTTGGCGAGCGCCTCCTCAACCTGCCACGCGGTGAGCACCGACTCGATCTCCTCGGCGCTCGCCAGGTCGAGCGCCCGCTCGACGCCGGTCTGGTCGGCCCGGGCGAGCCGGGGTCGTACCGCACGGGCCCGGCTGAGGTCGATCACCACGTTCCGCAGGATCGCGAACAGCCAGGTGCGGAGGCTCCCGAGACGATCGTCGAATCGGTCGGCCGCCTGCCAGGCCCGCAGGAACGCCTCCTGCACGGCCTCCTCGGCGAGCCCCGCGTCGCCGAGGGCGCGCCGCGCGAACCGGTAGAGCTCCCCGCCGTGCGCGGCGTACACGGCCCGCACGGCGTCGTCGGTCGCCAAGGTGCCTCGCCGATCCATCTCATGAGCAGGATACGGACGCGCTGACCCAGTGGTTCACCGGCATCGCCCGGCGCGATCAGACCACGCTCTCGCCCCGCTCCACTCTCGGGCGGAGCAGCGCCGTGATGCGGGCCCGGTGGTACGAGGCATCGCCGAACTGGAGCTGGTCGAGTTGGGCCCGCTTCATGAAGAAGTGGAGGTCGTGCTCCCAGGTAAAGCCGATGCCGCCGTGCACCTGGAGCCCGCTCGCCATCACCCGCTTGCTGGCGTCGCTCGCCCAGCACTTCGCGGTGCTCGCGGCCACCGACGCCTCGCCGGCCGGGTCGTGGCCGAGCGACCACGCGGCCCAATAGGCGGTGGAGCGCATGCCCTCGACGTCGACGAGCATGTCGGCGCAGCGATGCTTCACGGCCTGGAAGCTGCCGATCGGGCGGCCGAACTGCACGCGGTCCTTGGCGTAAGCGACAGCCATGTCGAGCACCGCCTGCGCGCCGCCGAGCATCTCCGCGGCGCCGAGCGCGGCACCGTGGTCGAGCAGCGCCCGGGCGTGCGCGGCGTCGCCGACGCGCTGCGCGGGTGTGGCGTCGAAGGAGAGCCATCCGAGCGGGCGCGTGACGTCCATCGCCGGCTCGCGCTCCGGCCGCCCCACCTCGTCGAGCCGCACCGCGAACAGCTCGGGCTCGCGCGCGCCCGGTGTTCCGGGCGCGCTGGGCCTGCCTGGCTCGTCGACCACGGCGGGCACGAGCGCGACCGCGGCCACCGGGGCGTACGGCACCGGGTCGCTGCGACCGTCGAGCACCCAGCCGCCGTCCACGGCGCGGGCGCGCACCGCGCCGGCACGGCGCGACCACGCGACGCAGCCGATCGAGTCGCCCGAGAGCAGCGGCCCCACCTCGGCGCCGAGGCCGGCTCGCTGGAACGCCCCGGCGACGAGCACGGTGCTCGAGTACGGCGCGGGCGCACAGTGCCCGCCGAGCGCCTCGAGGAGCACCGCGAGCTCCACGAGCCCGAGGCCAAGGCCACCGTCCTGTTCGGGGATCGCGACGCCGAGCCAACCCTGTTCGACCATGGCCGCCCACAGCGCCTCGTCGTAGGGCGCATCGCTCTCGGTGTGCGCGCGCACCGCGGCGGGCGACGCGTGGGTCGCCGAGCAGCTCGCGCGCCGCGTCGCGCAGCGCGATCTGGTCGTCGGACAGCTCGAAGTCCATGGCGGCGAGACTCTACGGGAACGGCCCCCGCACCACCCCACGCCCGAGGCAATCCAGACAGCCGCAATCCCGCCGTAATCCAGACACATGCGTGAATCCATGCACGAGCGGTTGCGAGGCCGGCGCGACACCGCGTGGAGCAGGGGCCGGCACCGAAGTCGGTAGCTTTGGGACGACGAACGGATCATGAGCGTGGGCGACGCGCGAAGAGGAGCGTAGATGAGCGACGGGGCAACCCTTTCCTACGGCGGCAAGCAGATTGAGCTCCCCATCGTCGAAGGCACCGAACACGAGAAGGCCATCGACATCAGCAAGCTGCGATCGCAGACCGGCCTGATCACCCTTGACTACGGCTTCATGAACACCGGCTCCACCGAGTCGGCCATCACGTTCATCGACGGCGACCTCGGCATCCTGCGCTACCGGGGTTACGACATCGCCGAGCTCGCCGACCACGACGAGCCCTCGTTCCTCGAGTCGGCATACCTACTCATCTGGGGCGACCTTCCCACGATCGCGGAGCGCGACGAGTTCAGTCGCAAGATCCGTCACCACACGCTGCTCCACGAGGACGTGAAGCGGTTCTTCGACGGCTTCCCGCGCGACGCGGATCCGATGGCGATCCTGTCGTCGGTCACCAGCGCACTGTCGACCTTCTACCAGGGCAGCAACGACCCGCATGATCCCGAGCAGGTCGAGCTGTCCATCGTGCGCCTCATGGCGAAGCTGCCGACGGTCGCCGCGTACGTGTACAAGAAGTCGATCGGCCAGCCCTTCCTCTACCCGAACAACCAGCTCGACCTCATCGAGAACTTCCTCACGATGATGTTCGCGGTGCCGTCGGAGCCCTACGAGGTGTCGCCGGTCGTGGTGCACGCACTGAAGCAGCTGCTCATCCTGCACGCCGACCACGAGCAGAACTGCTCCGCGTCCACGGTGCGGATGGTCGCTTCGGGCGACGCGAACATCTACGTGTCGATCTCGTCGGGCATCAACGCGCTCTGGGGGCCGCTCCACGGCGGAGCGAATCAAGCGGTCATCGAGACGCTCCAGGCGATCAAGGCCGACGGCGGCGACGTCAAGAAGGCGGTCTCGCGAGCCAAGAATCCCGACGACCCCTTCCGGCTCTGGGGCTTCGGCCACCGCGTCTACAAGAACTACGACCCGCGGGCGCGGATCGTGAAGGAGACCGCCGATCGTGTGCTGAAGGAGCTCCACGTCGACGACGACCTGCTCGACATCGCGTTGGAACTCGAGCAGGCGGCGCTCACCGACGAGTACTTCGTGGAGCGCAAGCTCTACCCGAACGTCGACTTCTATTCGGGCATCATCTACCGGGCGATGGGCTTCCCCACGAACATGTTCACCGTCCTGTTCGCGATCGGCCGCCTGCCGGGTTGGCTCGCGCACTACAAGGAGGGGAACGAGAGCGCGAAGACGAAGCTCGGCCGCCCCCGCCAGATCTACACCGGTCCCACACAGCGCTACTACGTGCCGATCGACCAGCGCGGTTAGCCCGATCTTTCAGCCGGCGCGCCGCGTCAATCCCCCGCCAGCGACGCGAGCCACTGCTGCGCGCCGCGTGGACGCGCGAAGCGGCGCACCTCGATCCGCGCGTACTGCGGTTCGGCGAAGCGAGCCTCGTACTCGGACCGCTTGCGACCGTGCTGCGACCACGCCCAGCGGATCGGGTGGTCGGGCCGGATCCATTCACGCACGTCTTCGGTGTTGCCGTTCCAGAGCTCGCGGCGCGTGATCGCTCGCGCGACCGACCGCCGGATCACACGCGCCATGACCAGCGGTCGCTCGTAGTCGAGCCACACGACGGTCGTCGCCCGCTCCAGCACGATCGGGCGCACCGTGCCGTAGTTGCCGTCGACCACCCAGCGATCGCCGGCCGTCGCGGCACGCACGCGCGCCCGGAACTCGTCCTCGTCGAGCGGCGTCCAGTTCGCCTGGTGGAAGATCGAGTCGAGCTCCACGTACGGCGCGCCGATGCGCTGCGCGAGCGCCCGGGCGAAGGTCGACTTGCCCGATCCCGACGTGCCGATCACCGAGACGCGCATCCGCGCCCGACGCTATCGAGGCTCGCCGTACGTTCTCCGTAGCTTCAGCGCCCGCCGACCGATTCCGGGAGGCCCGCGGCAGGTTGACGGCTACCTTGCCAGCCGATGGACCTCGCTCCCACGTCTGGCGAGACGGCGCTGCGCGAGGAGTGCCGTGCGTGGCTGCGCGAGCACCTGCCCTGGGAGTACGGGGTCGGTCTCCCACCCCGTTTCGCCACGCTCGCCGAGGAGGTGGCGTTCGGGCGCGAATGGCAGGCGACGCTCGCGAGCGGCCGGTGGGTCGGCGTGGCGTGGCCGCGCGAGTACGGCGGCCGGGGTGGCGGCGCGATCGAGCACTACATCGTGACCGAGGAGCTCGCACGGGCGCGGGCGCCGGAGCTCGTCGGCCGTATCGGCGTCAACCTGCTCGGGCCCACGGTGCTGCAGCACGGCACCGACGAGCAACGGGAACGCTTCCTGCCCACGATCCTCGACGCGAGCCGCATCTGGTGCCAGCTGTTCAGCGAGCCCGGTGCCGGGAGCGATCTCGCGAGCCTGCGTACGTCGGCGCAACGGATCGAGGGTGGCTGGGTGCTCAACGGCCAGAAGGTCTGGACGAGCTACGCCCAGTTCGCCGACTGGGGTGCCTGCCTGGCCCGCAGCAACCCCGACACCAAGCCGCAGGCCGGCATCACCTACTTCGTCGTCGACATGCGCGATCCCGGCGTGGAGGTGCGGCCGCTCCGCCAGATCACCGACGAGTCGGAGTTCAACGAGGTGTTTCTCACCGACGTGTTCGTGCCCGACGACCGTGTGATCGGCACTGTCGACGACGGCTGGCGTATCGCCAACTCCACGCTCACCCACGAGCGGGGCGTCAACCCGCGCCAGCTCGTGATCCACACGCAGTTGCTCGAGGAGCTGTTGCGCCTCGCCCACGACAACGGCGCACTCGACGACCCGCGCCTCGCGCCCGGCTCGCGCAGGCCTTCGTGGAGCTGCGCATCTTCCAGCTCCACAACCAGCGCGCCGTGTCGCGCACCGCGAAGGGGCGCGAACCCGGACCGGTCGGCGCGATCAACAAGCTCTGGTGGAGCGAGATGAGCAAGCGCCTGCACGACAGCGCGATGGCCGTCGTCGGCGAAGCCGCGCCACTGTGGCGCGACGCGTCCGGCAATCCGGGCGACGGCGCGTGGCAGCGCAGCTGGCTCTACTACCAGGCGAGCTCGATCTGGGCCGGCACGAACGAGATCCAGCGCAACGTCGTCGGCGAGCGCACGCTCGGCCTCCCCCGCGAGCCGAAACCGTCATGAACGCGCCTCTGTCCGGTCTGCGTGTGCTCGATCTCGGCACGCGCATCGCGGCGCCGTTCTGCGCGGGGCTGCTCGGCGAGATGGGCGCCGACGTCGTGAAGATCGAGCAGCCGGGCTCGGGCGACTTCATGCGCGAGATCGGTCCGTTCGTCGACGGCCGCGACGGCGACCCCTATTCGCTGTTCTGGGCGGTGGAGGGCCGCGGCCGGCGCTCGGTGACGCTCGATCTGCGCACGCCTGACGGCCAGGACGTGTTCCGCCGCCTCGCCGCGACGGCCGACGTGATCGTGGAGAACTTCCGTCCCGGCACGCTCGAGCGTTGGAACCTCCCACCGACCAACCTCGATCCGCGCCTCGTCGTCGTGCGCATCTCGATGTTCGGCCAGGACGGGCCGAACCGCCTGCGCCCCGGGCTCGACCGCGTGGGCATCGGCTTCGGCGGGCTGATGCACCTCACCGGCTACCCCGACCGCCCCCCGGTGCGCGTCGGCGTCACGATCTCCGACTACCTCACCGGCGTGTTCGCCGCGCACGCCGCGGTCGCCGCGCTCTACCGGCGCGATGCGCGTGGCGCCGACGGTGCCGAAGGCTGCGTGATCGACGCCGCGCTGTACGGCAGCGTGCTGCGCATTCTGGAATGGACGCTCGCCGCCTACGACAAGCTCGGTGTGGTGCGCAACCGGGAGGGCAACCGCCTCGCGAACAGCGCGCCGCTCGACAACTACCCCACCCGTGACGGCAAGCATGTGTGCATCGTTGCCGGTAGCGACGCCAACTTCGCTCGGCTGTGCAAGGCGATGGACCGCGAGGCACTGGTGAGCGACCCGCGGTTCGCGAAGCTGATCGATCGCGCCGCCCGCAGCGACGAGATCAACGGCATCGTCGCCGACTGGACCTGCACACTCGACGCGCCCGAGGTCGAGGCGCGCTGCGTGGAGCACGACGTGCCGGTTGCGACCGCCTTCACCGCGGCCGACATCTTCGCCGATGCCCACGTGGCCGCGCGCGGCGACCTCGTCACCGTCGACGATCCGCAGGTAGGACCAATTCGCCAGCAGGCGCCCTTCCCCCGTTTCGCGGGCGAGGCGGTCAGCCCGCCGTTGGGCGCACCCGCGCTCGGCGCGCACACGCACGAGGTACTGCGCGAGATCGGTCTCGACGACGACGAGCTCGCGCGGCTCGCCGCCGCAGGGGTCATCTGATGGCCGCACGGCGTTCGATCGCGCCCGGCGTGCTGGCGCTCGACGGAGGCACCCCCACCCTGCTCGGCGGCTACTCGCCGTCGAGCGGCCGCTACCACTTCCCTCGCGGCGACGTGTGCCCGTACACAGGCGCGGACGACGTGGAAGCGGTGGACCTCTCGCGCGACGCCACATTGTGGGGCTGGACCGCCGTCACCGCGGCGCCGCCCGGCTACGAGGGCGCGGTGCCGTACGGCTTCGGCGTCGTGGAGCTGGTGCACGAGCGGCTGCGGCTGATCACGCGCCTCACCGAAGCCGACCCCGCGCGGCTGGCATTCGGCCAGCCGATGCATCTCGTCGCCGACACGGTGGCGACCGAGGACGGCGCGGGCGAGCACGGCGCGGGCGAGGACGGCGCCACCGAGGTCGTCGCGTGGGCCTTCGCGCCCGGGAGCGCGCGATGACCGGCGTCGAGATCGCGGGTATCGGCATCCATCCGTTCGGCCGCTTCGAGGGCGTCAGCGTCACCAGCATGGGTGTGCGTGCGGTGCGCGACGCGCTGCAGGATGCCGGCGACCCCGAGTTCACCGCGGCGTTCTGCGGCACCGCGTACAGCGGCGTCGCCGCCGGTCACAAGGTGCTCGGCGCGATCGCACGCACCGGCATGCCGATCGTCGACGTCGAAGCCGGGTGCGCGAGCGGCGCCGCCGCACTGCAGCTCGCCGCGGGCGCGATCCGCGCCGGCCAGCACGAGTGCGTGCTCGTGTTCGGCATCGAGAAGATGCCCAAGGGCATCATCCGTTCGAGCTTCTTCGAACCGTGGCGCGAGCGGGCTGGGCTCGCGGCCACACCCAGCTACTTCGCGGTGCGAGCCCAGCGACTGCTGCGCGAGCACGACCTCACCAAGGATCACCTCGCGGAGGTATGCGTGAAGAACCGCGCCCACGGCGCACACAACCCGAACGCGATGTTCCGCAAACCCGTCACCGCAGACGAGGTGCTCGCGTCGCGCGTGGTGTGCGAACCGTTGCACCTCTGGATGCTCTGTTCCCCCAACGAGGGTGCCGCCGCAGTGGTGCTGCGCGCCGCGAACGACCTCGAGCGAGGTGCCGTCGAGCTGCGCGCGGCGGCGCTGCGCTCGCACCTTCCCGGCAGCGTGCTCGGGGAGGCGACGCCGCTCGCGGGCATCGACGACACCAGCATCACACCACCGAGCACGCTCGCCGCGCAGCAGGCCTACGAGGAGGCCGGGCTCGGCCCCGACGACATCGACGTGGTGGAGTGCCAGGACACCGACGCGGCGCGCGAGCTGCTCGCCTGGCACGAGCTCGGGCTGTGCGAGGCGGGCGAGCAGGCCGCGCTGCTCGCGTCGGGCGCGCACGCGATAGGTGGTCGCCGGCCGGTGAACCCGAGCGGCGGGTTGTTGAGCAAGGGCGAGCCGCTCGGCGCGAGCGCGCTCGGCCAGGTGGTCGAGCTCGTCACCCAGCTACGCGGCCGGGCCGGCGAGCGCCAGGTGGAAGGGGCCCGCACCGGCCTCGCCCACACGGTCGGCCGCGGCGCGAACGCCAGCGTCGTCATCGTGGCGCGCTGACCGGGCACGAGAGCGCGCCCCCCCCCTCGTCAGAGGCCGGTGAGGCCGGCGTCGACCGCGAGGCCCTGGGCGGTCACGTACACGCTCTCGTCGCTCATGAAGAACAGCGCGGCGTAGGCCACCTCCCATGCTGTCGCCTGGCGACCGAACGGGATGCGCGTCGCGGCGCGCGACGGGCGGCCCGCGGTGCTGAGCCGGCCGAGCGGGGTGTCAACGAGGCCGGGGTACACCATGTTGGCGCGGATGCCGCGGTGCCGGCCTTCGAGCGCGACGTTACGCAGCACACCGTGCAGGCCCGCCTTCGACGCGTCGTACGCCACGAGCCGCGAGCCCGACTGCAGCGCGGCGATCGACGAGATCAGCACGATCGACGAGCCGGGGTCGAGCACGGGCAGCGCCTCGCGGCAACACAGCATCGGGCCGCGCAGGTTCGCCGCGAACGTGGCGTCCCATTCGACGGCGTCGACGTGCGCGAGCCCGAGTCCGCCGATGCCGATGCCCACGTTGAGCGCCATGCCGTCGAGCCCGCCGAGCGCGCCGGTCGCTTCCTCGACCATGCGCGCCACGTCGGACTCGATCGTGATGTCGGCCTCGATCGCGGTCGCCCGGCTGCCTTCGGCGGTCGCCGCACTCACCGTGTCGCGCGCACTGTCGATGCGGCGGTCGGCGACGGCGACGTGCGCACCCTCGCGGCCGAACAGTAGCGCCATCGCACGCCCGTTGCCGACCGGATCGGTCGCGGCGTCGAAGGTCCGCTGACCGCCGCCGACGACGAGCACGCGGCGGCCGGCGAGCCGGCCCCGCCCCGGCGCCTCCCCCGCCGATTCCGGGCTCAACGGACGGGTGTACGGGTCGCGCTCGGCCATGACCTGCAGTCTGGCCGCGCCGCTACGCTCGGTTCCATGGCCTTCCCCGAACGCTCCAGTGCCTCCACCGACGTCGCCGCCCCGCCCGAGAAGGTGTGGGGCCTCGTGGCCGACATCACGCGGATGGGCGAATGGAGCCCCGAGTGCTACACGGCCTCGTGGGACGACGGCGCCACCTCACCAGCGGCGGGCGCGCACTTCTCGGGCACGAACCGCGCCGGCACGTTCGAGTGGACGGTGCCGTGCGAGGTCAGCGAGTGCGAGCCCGGCAAGGTGTTCGAGTTCGTGGCGCCGCGCGGCAGCGACGTGGTCACCCGCTGGCGCTACGAGTTCGCGCCGAACAGCTCGGGCGGCACCGCGCTCACCGAGTCGTTCGACGCGCCAATGGTGAACCTTCCCGGCTCGCCCTCGAACTTCGAGGGCCGCTTCGAGATGCTCTGCGCCGGTCTCGAGACGACGCTCGCGAACATCAAGGCCGCGGCCGAGCGCTGATCAGCCGACGCGGGAGTTGTAGGCCTCGATCGCCGCGTTGGCCTGCGTGACCGCCTTGGTGATCGCCGCGTCGGGCGACGACGAGCCGATGAGGAACGACTCGAGCGCGTTCTTGGTGGCGTTGCGCACTCCCTGGTAGTCGCCGATCACCGGGCCGGCCGTCGCCACGTTCTCTTTGCCCGTCACGAGTTGCTCGTACGCCACCTGGTAGCCGGGCCGGTCCTTCCAGAGCTTCTTGATCGCCGGCAGCTGCACCGACGCCTTGCTGATCGGCACGTAGCCGGTGCCGGCCCCCCACGCGGCCTGCACGCTCGGGGTGGTGAGGTACTGCGCGAACTTCCATGCCGCGGCCACCTTCGCGGGGTCCTTGCCGTGCACGATGTAGTTCGCCGCGCCGCCCACCAGCACGCCGCCCTTGCCGCTCGCGCCGGGCAGCGGCGCCACACCCACCGACACCTTCGCCTTGCAGCCGCCGCTGTTCAGCACCTGGTACGCGGTACCGAGCGCCGCCGAGGTGTCGATCGTCATCGCAGCCGTGCCGTTGCAGATCGAGAGCAGGTTGTCGTACTCGCTCTGCCCTGACGCCGGGTTCGTGCCCGCGAGGCCCTCCGACACCAGCGTGTCGAAGTCGTGGAAGAGCTGGTGCGCGAAGGGCGTGTCGAACATCACCGCGGTCGCGCGCTTGTCGCGGCCGTTGCCGTTGTTCACGTACGGCTCACCGTCGAGGGCCAGGAACTGCTCGAGTACCCACGGATCGCGCTTGTAGTAGAAGCCGTACTTGAGGCCTGAAGCCTTGAGCTTCCTGGAGTCGGCGATCACCTGCGCGAAGTCGGTCGGCGGCTTCGCCGGGTCGAGGCCGGCCTTCTGGAACGCGAGCTTGTTGTAGTAGAAGACCGGGTTCGACACGTTGAACGGCACCGGGTAGAGCACCTTGCCCACGGTGTAGTAGTCGCGCACCCGCGGCACGATGTCCGACAGGTCGGCCTTCGCCGCGGCCACGCACGCCTCGGCCGGCACCACGGCGCCGCTGTCGATCATCTGCTGCGTGGCCGTGTCCTCGATCTGGATGAGGTTGGGCGCGTCGCCGGTGCCCGCGACGGTGCGGAACTTCGTGAGGTTGTCGTCGTAGCCGCCCTGGGCGACGAGCGTCACCTGCACGTCGTGCTGGCTCGCGTTGAACTGCGCAGTGATCGTCTTCAGCGTGTCCTCGTTGGCCTGCGTCATCGCATGCCAGTAGACGATGTGCACCGGCTTCGCGGCCTTCGCCAGCGCGTCCACCGGACACTGCGCGGCGAGGTCGCTCGCCTTGGGCACCGTCGTGTTCGACGACGAGCTGCTGCCACCCCCGCACGCCGCGAGCAACGCCACACTGAGCCCCACGGCGGCGAACGCCGCTGCGCTGCGGGCGGATGTGCTTCGCATGGTGTTCATCCCTTCACTGCGCCGGCCATCAGACCACGCACGAGCTGTTTCGAGAACAGGAGTAGGAGGATCGCGATCGGAGCGAACGCCAGCACGGTACCTGCATACGTGATCGGGATCTTGTCGATCTCCGAGGTCGCGAGGGACTTGAGGCCGATCTGCACGGTGCGCAGCCGTTCGTCCTTCGTCGCCACGAGCGGCCAGAGGTACTGGTTCCATGCGCCGAGGAACGCGAACAGCGCCATCGCGCCGATCGCCGGGCGAGAGAGCGGCACCACCACACGGGCCATGAAGCGCCAGTGCCCGTAGCCGTCGAGCGCGGCCGCATCACGAAGGTCGCGGGGCACGGTGAGAAACGACTGCCGCAACAGAAACGCCCCGAAGCCGGTGGCCAGGAACGGCACGATCAGCGTGGCGTAGGTGTCGTACCACCCGAGCGAGCGGATGGTGTCGACGTTCGTGAAGAACGTGACCTCCCCCGGGATCATCAGCGTCGTGAGGAACACCACGAAGAGCACGCCCCGCAACGGGAATCGCAGGAACGCGAACGTGTACGCGGCGAGGATCGCGGTGAGCACCTCCCCCACCGTGATCGACACCGACATGATCGCGCTGTTCGTGAGATAGCGAGCGAGGTGGCCGTCGGACCATGCCGCCGCGAAGTTGTGCCATTGCGGGTTGGTCGGTGCCAGCGCGGGAGGCCGGCTGCTCAGGCGGGCCGGCGTGAGCAGCGCGTTCACCACGGTGAGGTAGATCGGGAACAGCACGAGCCCGGCGAGCGCCACGAGCAGCGCGTACCGCGCGACGAGGCCGAGCCTGTGCTTATCGCGCATAGTTCACCCTCCGCTCGAGGCGGAGCTGGAGCACCGTGAGCACGAGGATCACCACGAAGAGCCCGATCGCGAACACCGCAGCCTTGTTCTCGTCGCTTGGGCCACCGGCCTGGATCGACGTCTTGTAGATCGAGTACGCGAGCGTCTGCGTGCGGTTCAGCGGTCCGCCCTGCGTCAGCAGGTCCACCTGCGCGAACGCCTGGAACGACGAGATCGAACCCACCACGAACGCGAAGAACAGCGTGGGCGTGAGCAGGGGCAGTGTGACGTTGCGGAGCACACCCCACGTGCCCGCGCCGTCGACGCGCGCCGCCTCGACGATCTCGTCGGGGATCGACTGCAGGCCTGCGCTCATCACGATGAACGACAGCCCGAGCGACTGCCAGACCGTGACCGCACAGATCGCCGGCAGCGCCCACGTGGGGCTCTCGGTGATGCCGCCGTGACCCACATGCAGCTGCCAGAACCCCACGACCGGGTTCGTGAGCGAGAAGAACATCACCGACGCGACCGCGATCGACGTCGCAACCGTCGACGAGAAGATCGTGCGGAACACCGTGATCCCGCGCAGTTGTTGGTGCGCGGCGACCGCGAGCAGGAGACCGAGCGCGACGCCGAGCGGCACCGTAAGAACCGTGAACTTCACCGTGACGGTGAGCGTGTTGCGGAATTCGCTGCTCGTGAGCACGGCACGCCACTGGCTCCAGCCCACGTATCGCTGCGCCCGCGAGATCGCGCCGAACTTCGGCGGCGACGTGAAGAACGGCAGCTGGAGGTCTTTCACGAACGGGTAGAACACGAACACGCCGAACACCACCAGCGAGGGGAGCAGCATGCAGTACGCGAGCAGCACTTCCCGCGGGCGGTAGGGCACCCGCGGCTCGCGCCCGCGCCGTCGCCGTCGCCTACTGCGGTCAGACACCGAGGCGTGCTCCCGTGGTGGCGTCGAAGAGGTGCACGTCGTGTGGTGCGGCGCGCAACCGCACCGCCTCACCCTGCGCCGGCGCGGCCTCGCTCGCCGCCTGGCGGATCGTCACTTCCACACCGGTATCGAGGCGCACGCGCACGTGCCGCTCGTGACCGAGCGATTCGAGCAGCGCCACCGTGCCCACGAGCCCGGCACCCTCGGCACCGCTCGCATCGCCCGCGGCGTCGAACACGAAGTCCTCGGGCCGTACGCCGGCCACCACCTCACCGCCGCCCGCGGGACGGTCGGCGGCGACCAGGGCGCCGGCGCCGATGCGCACGGTGCCGTCGTCGGTGAGGCAACCGGCGAAGGTGTTCATCGGCGGCGTGCCGATGAACTCGGCCACGAACTGGTTCGCCGGCGCGTCGTACACCTCTTGCGGCGAGCCCACCTGCTGCAGCCTGCCCTGGTTCATCACCGCGACGCGGTCGCCCATCGTCATCGCCTCCACCTGGTCGTGCGTCACGTAGAGCACGGTGGTGGCGAGCGAACGCTGGAGCTCGACGAGCTCGACGCGAGTCGATGCCCGCAGCTTGGCATCGAGGTTCGAGAGCGGCTCGTCCATGAGGAACACCTCGGGCTGGCGCACGATCGCCCGGGCGAGCGCGACCCGCTGACGCTGGCCACCCGACAGCTCGGCCGGCTTGCGTTCGAGGTACTCGTCGAGCCCCAGCGCGCCGGCTGTCCGCTGCACGAGCTCTGCCCGTTCGGCTCGCGCGACGCCGCTGCGTGCGCAACGGGAACTCGATGTTGCGACGCACGGTCATATGGGGATACAGCGCGTAGCTCTGGAACACCATCGCGATGTCGCGGTCTTTCGGAGGCACGTGGTTCACCATCCGGTCGCCGATCTCGATGACGCCGTCGGTGACCTCGTCGAGGCCCGCCACCATGCGCAGCGCGGTCGACTTGCCGCAGCCGGACGGGCCCAGCAGCACGAAGAACTCGCCGTCCTCGACCGTGCAGGTGAGGTCGTCGACCGCGACGACGGTGCCGAACCGCTTCGTGACGTGCGTGAACGTGACCCGCCCCATGGTGGGCGTGAGCCTAGATGTGCTCCGTTCGGCCGTGCGGACCGCCGCGCCCGTCGCTCAACCGCGGAGGAACCAGCCGCGGGGATCCCAGCGTCGCAGCTGCGCCACGTCGGTGCCCTCCACCGCCGGCAGCTCGCGGACATCGTCGGCCGTGTGCACCGCCCAACCGGTGGCGGCCCGCGCTCGTGCCACCCGTTCACCGAGCGGTTCCGTGCCGGCGGGCACGGCGGTGAGCACGAGCTCGTCGCCCTGACCCTTCTCGAACGTTGCGAGGTCGGTCACGAGCGCGCGCACCGTGCCGCCCGGTGACGTCACGTACGAGCAGTCGGGCGGCGTGCGTTGGGGCGTCAGCAGCGCGACCACGATGCATTCGGTCGCGGTGCTCGCGACGTCGTTGCCGCCGCCGCTGCCCACGAGGAACGGTCCCCCGTCGCCGAGCAGCGACGTGGAGTTGATGTTCCCGAAGCGGTCGATCTGCGCGCCCCCGAGGCACCCGATCGTGGTGGTCCCGTAGCCGCCCACGAGCGTGCCGAGCACCGTGTTGGCATCGGACAGCATCGCGGTGGTCGGGAAGTTGCGGTGATTGAGCACGAACGGGTCGGCCGGCACGGGCTCGTAGTCCCACATGCCGATCTCGGCCGTGAGCGTGGTGTGTGCGCCGGCCTCACGGGCGCGCTGCACCCCCAGCCATGCGGCCAAGTTCGCCACGCCCGCGCCGGCGAGCACCGCGTGGGCGTCGAGCGCGACCGCGCGGTCGGCGAGGTGCCGGGCCGCCATCGCCGCGGCCCGCTCCCATGCGTTCGGCGGCGTCGCGAGATCGGGGACGTAGGCGGCCTCGTCGCGGCGCCACGAGTCGTGCGCCGCCTTCGCCCGCAGCGCGTCGACGTGGTCCCCGCCGAGCTTGGCCACGTACTCCTCCTGCGTCGCGACGTCGAGCACCCATTCGCGGATCCAGGAGTCGTAATCGTCGCCGCGCGTCGCGGCGCGGGCCTCCACCCAGAACTCGTAGTCCTCGCCGTAGCCGTCGACCGGCAGGGACCCGGTGTAGAGCCCGCCGGGATGCGCACCGAGCGGCGCCTCGACCACGGCGAGCACACGGTGTGCTGGTATCCGCACGAACGACGACCACGGCCTGATGTCGTCGACGATCCGTTCGACGGTGACGATCGCGCCGCGTCGGGCGGCGAGCGCACCCCACACGCCCTCCAGCAGCGGCGGGTGGATGGCGACGTTGCCGGCCCGGTCGGCCACCGGCGCGTGCAGCAGCGCGACGTCGGGCTGCATCGGTGCGAGCAACCCGACCTCACCGAACGGCGTGTCCACCCGCCGGTAGCCGTCGTTGCGCTCCATCGAGCTGCCCGCGATCGAGCGGGTCACGACCGCCGGGAGCCCGCGTGCGGCTGCTTCGAGCCGCTGCGCGAACGCGAGGAACGACCAGTGCTCCACCTCCACCGAGCCGTCGGCGTACGCGCGCTGGAAGTAGCGGTTCGGCGTGAAGTTGGGGAACGTGTCGCCGCTGTAGCCGGTGATGACCCGCCGCACGAGCCCACCGCGGAAGAACAGCGCGCCGAGGCTGGAGAGCGACAGCATCATGAGACTGAAGTCGGGCTCGCGGCCCCACCACTGCCGCACCACCTCGCGCGCCGCGGCCGACCAGCGGTTGTGGCCCACCACCAGATGCAAGGTGTCGCCAGCCTGAACGTGCCGCGCAACCGCGGTCTCGAGTGTCGCCTGAACGTCCCTGGTCGTCACGCGTGCCGCACGGTACTGCGCGCCGGCGTATGCCCCTGCTGTGCGCCGGCCGCGACGACGCCGCGCCGGCCGCATAGCCTGATCCCGGCGCCTCGCCCGGTCACCCGTCGCGTAGGTCTGAACTGCTGCTCAGAGCACGCGGTGGATGATTCGAAGGCCCTCGCGCGCCGCGGTACAGTGCTTGGTGGGCCGGAGCCTCGGAGGTGCCCCCACCACTTCCGAGGCCCGCCCACCTTTCTTTCTGCGTCGTCCTTCGCCCGTTCGGTCCGTTGCCCGTGCGCGGCCGCCGACGCGGCCTCCACGGCGGCTGGGTTACCTTCGCCGGCGTGCTCAAGCTGGGGATCGTCACACCGGTACTCACGATGCTGCCGCGCGCGGACGCGTCGTGGGAGGAGACCGCGGGCTTCGACACCGTCGTCACGATCGCCCGCGCCGCTGACGCGCTCGGCTATCACCACCTCACGTGCAGCGAGCATGTGGCGGTCCCCGCCGACGTCGCCGCGGCGCGCGGCGCCCGATACTTCGATCCTCTCGCCACGTTCGGCTACGTCGCGGCCCGCACCGAGCGGATCCGGCTCGCCACCCACGTGCTCGTGCTCGGCTACCACCACCCGCTCGAGATCGTGAAGCGCTACGGCACCCTCGACGTGGTGAGCGGGGGACGCGTCATCCTCGGCGTGGGAGTCGGGTCGCTCGCACCCGAGTTCGCGCTGCTGGGCGCCGCCTTCGAGGATCGCGGCGCACGCGCCGACGAGGCGCTCGTGGCGCTGCGCGGCGGCTTCGGCCGCCCTCGACCGGAGCACCACGGGCAGCACTTCTCGTACTCGGAAATGGTGGTCGACCCGTGCGGCACGCAGGAGCAGGTCCCGCTGTGGATCGGCGGCCGCACCGCCCGCTCGCTGCGGCGCGCCGTCGAGCTCGGCGACGGCTGGGCTCCGTTCGGGCTCACCGTCGGCGAGGTCGCCGCGATGCTGATGCGAGCCCGCAGCACGGTGGCGTGGGAGCGGCGGGCCGCGCCGATCGACGTCGTGCTGCAACCCGATCGGCCGATCGATCCCGCGAGCGATCCCGACGGCACGCGCGCCGTGCTGCGCGCGCTCGCCGGCGGCGGTGCGACCAGCGTCAACGCGCGCTTCGTGCACCACTCGCTGCCGCACTATCTGGAGCAGCTGGAGGCGTTGACGGCCGTCGTGGCCGCCGACTCGGTCACGTAACCTCGTCCGGCGCCCACCGCAGCCCGCGGGCCCGTGAGCGAAGCGAAGAAGAGGGAACGACGTGCGCATCGCTGCGCTGGTCAAGCAGATCCCGCAGTTCGAGGCGATGACGCTCGGGGCCGACGGCCGTCTCGTGCGTGAGGGCCTCGAGCTCGAGATGAACGCGTACTGCCGGCGCGCCGTCGCCGAGGCCGTCGCGCTCGTGCGCGAGCACGGCGGCGAGATCGTGGTGTTCACGCTCGGTCCACCGCCCGCCGACGACGTGCTGCGCGAGGCGCTGGCGTGGGGCGACGAGCACGAGCTCGGGGCCGAGCAGATGCGGGGCGTGCACATGTGCGACGCTGCGTTCGCGGGAAGCGACACGCTCGCCACGGCGCGGGCGATCCACGCCGCGCTCGGCGCACGAGGGTGGCTTCGATCTCGTGCTGTGCGGGCGCAACTCCGTCGACGCCGACACCGGCCAGGTCGGACCGGAGCTCGCCGAGCTCCTCGACGTGCCCTTCGTGACCGCGGCGCGCTTCCTCGCGGTGGAGCCGCACACTGGCACGCTGCACGCGCGCAGCGAGAGCGACGACGGCTTCGTGCAGCTGCGCACGACGCTGCCGGCCGTGGTGAGCTGCGCGGAACGTCTCGTCGATCCCTGCAAGGTGGATCCGGCACGGCGCGCGACGGTGCCCGCGGCGCGGATCGTCAAGCTGGCGGCCGCCGACCTCGGCGCCGGGCCGTGGGGCACGGCGGGCAGCCCCACGAGCGTCGGGCCGGTGCGCGTGCTCGAGCACGCCCGCGCCCGCCTGTGCCGTGCCGATCTCCCCACCGGCGAGCAGGTTGCCGTCGCGGTCGCGATCCTCCGTGAGCGCGGCGCGTTCAGCGCGCCCGCCGCGGCGCCGCTCGATCCCGTGCCCGGCCCCCACGGCCTCCACGGGCCGTCGGTGGTGGCCGTGGTGGAACCGGAACGGGCGCGCGTGACCGCGGAGTTGCTCAGCGCGGCCGCGTGCCTCGCCGAGCGGATCGGCGGCCACGTGGTCGCATTCGGCAGCGGCGGCGAGCCGGTCGAGGTGCTGGGCGCGCGCGGCGCCGATTTGGTGGTGCTCCACGACGGGCGCGTCGAGGATCGGGTGGGTCATGCGCTGCGCGACTGGTGCATCGAGCACGAACCGTGGGCGGTGCTCGCGCCGAGCACCGCGTGGGGACGCGAGGTGGCGGCGCGGGCCGCGGCCCGGCTCGGGGCCGGTCTCACCGGCGACGCCGTCGAGCTCGAGGTGGCCCACGACGGGCGCCTGCTCGCGTGGAAGCCGGCGTTCGGTGGCGCGCTCGTCGCCGCGATCCACTGCTCGTCGCCGGTGCAGATGGTCACGGTGCGTCCGGGCACGTCGGTCGCGCTCGCCCCGCGACCGTTCCGGCCCGACACCCACGCGCTGCACCGCTACGACCAGAGCCGCGTCGACGTGCTCGCACGGGCGCGCGACGACGACCTCGACGTGCTGGCCGACGCCGCGAGCGTCATCGTGGTCGGCCGGGGCGTCGACCCCGCGCGCTACGAGGAGCTCGAAGCGCTGCGGCACGCGCTGCACGCCGAGATCGGCGCCACCCGCAAGGTCACCGACATGGGTTGGCTGCCGCGCGCCCGCCAGATCGGCATCACCGGCCGTTCGGTCGCACCGCACCTCCTGGTGAGCATCGGTGCGGCGGGCAAGTTCAACCACAGCATCGGCTTCCGCAACGCCGGCCACGTGCTCGCGGTCAATCCGGAGCCGAGCGCGCCGATCTTCGGCTTCGCCGACATCGGCATCGTGGCGAAGTGGGACGAGGCGGTGCCGCTGCTCGTGGACGCGCTCGCACGCTGACTCAGGACGCGCCGGGCTTCTGCGGCCGCCAGAACAGCGCGACGAGCGCGAGCGCGCTGCCGATGCCGACGATCGCGGTGATGAGGAACGCGGCGCGCGACTGCGGTGCGACTGGATAGCTCAGCGCCTTGTCGAGCGAGTAACGACCCGCGCCGATCGTGCCGAGCGTGAGCGCCATGCACACGATCATGAGCACGTACTCGTAGCCCTCGCCCTTGTTGAAGATGAAGAAGCCGTTGCGCCAGTGATTCGTGATCAGGGCCACGAGCAGCGTGCCCATCACGCCCGCGGCCGCGAGCGGCGTGAGCAAGCCCACGACGAGCAGCGCGCCCGCGCCGAGCTCGGTGAGGCTCGCGAGCCAGGCGTGGAGCACGCCGGGCTTCATGCCGAGACTCTCGAACCAGCGCGCGGTGCCCTCGATCTTCCCGCCGCCGAAGATGTGGCGGTAGCCGTGGGTCATGACAGTCAGTCCGAGCGACAGGCGCATGAGGACCAGGACGAGGTCGAAGAAATGCGAGCCGGGTGAGCCGATCGTTGCCAGCATCATGCCGACCTTCTACCACCGTCCGCTACCGGCCGGCCGGACCTCGCAGTAAGGTGACACGAGCGTCAGTCCGGGACCGGAGGAGATTCCATGCAGGTCGAGGATCTGATCCTGGTGAGCGTCGACGACCATGTCGTCGAGCCGCCGGATCTCTTCGAGGGCCGCCTGTCGGCTGCGCACGCCGAGCGCGCGCCGAAGCTGGTCCGCAAGGACAGCGGCATCGACGTGTGGTCGTTCATGGGCGCCGAGCTGCCCAACATCGGGCTCAACGCGGTGGCCGGGCGACCGCCCGAGGAGTACGCGATGGACCCGACGAGCTTCGACGACATGCGCTCGGGTTGCTACGACATCCACGACCGCGTGAAGGACATGGACGCGAACGGCGTGCTCGGTTCGATGTGCTTCCCGAGCTTCCCGCAGTTCTGCGGCCAGCTGTTCGCGCGCACCGCCCAGAAGGACCCCGAGCTCGCGCTCGCGCTGCTCCAGGCCTACAACGACTGGCACATCGAGTCGTGGTGCGGCGCCTACCCGGGCCGCTTCATCCCGCTGTCGTTGCCGCCGATGTGGGACCCCGAGCTCATGGCGACCGAGGTGCGGCGCGTCGCCGCGAAGGGCTGCCACGCCGTCACGTTCTCCGAGAACCCGGTGCACCTCGGCTTCCCGAGCATCCATTCGGGCCACTGGGATCCGTTCTTCGCCGCGGCCGAAGAAGCCGGCACGGTCGTGTGCGTGCACATCGGGTCGTCGTCGAAGATGGTGATCACGGCCGACGACGCGCCTATGGACGTGCTGATCACGCTGTCGCCCGTGAACATCGTGCAGGCCGCGGCCGACTTCGTGTGGTCGAACGTGCCCAAGCGATACCCGAAGTTGAAGTACGCGCTCAGCGAGGGCGGCATCGGCTGGATTCCCTATTTCCGCGAGCGCATCGACTACACGTACGAGCGTCACCGTTTCTGGACCGGACAGGAGATGGGCGACCGCATACCGAGCCAGGTGTTCGACGAGCAGGTGGTGTGCTGCTGGATCGACGACCCGGTGGGTGTCGAGATGCGTCACAAGATGAACATCGACATGATCACGTGGGAGTGCGACTACCCGCACTCCGACAGCACGTGGCCGCTGTCGCCCGAGCAGTTCATGAAGCAGATGCAGGCGGCGCACTGCTCCGACACCGACATCGCCAAGATCAGCCACGAGAACGCGCTGCGGATCTTCCAGTACGACCCGTTCTCGACGCTCGGCCGCGACAACTGCACCGTCGGCGCGCTGCGCAAGCAGGCCGGCGACTGGGACGTGTCGATCGTGGCGCGGGGCATCAAGGCCACGGGCACCGGAGCGATGGACCTGCTGAAGATGGCAAAGGGCGACTGAGCCTTCACCGCCGCGTCGATCTTCGCTTTCGCCGCGCGCCGCTCGCACGGGAGCTCGGGCGTATGGAGCGCTCGGCTCATGATGGCCCTGCCCGCTCCGGTACGAGCCGTCGACGTACTCAACCGCCGTGGTGCACTGCGACGTTGACCACATCCACGATCGCCAGATCTGCGATAGGCCGCGCTCGGCAATGTGCCTCGCTTGCGTCGCGTGACCGAGCGCTCCGAGAACCCGCATGATCTCGGTTGCGGGGTCGGAGGCCCTCCTGGGATGCCGCTGCAGTCGCTCGGGCTAGAAAGGGTCATCGGCGTCGCGATGGCGTGACGCCTCGTTGGAAGGAACGGCATGGCGAAGATGGTCGTCACCCACGGCGTCGCTGACGTAGGCAACTGGTTGAAAGGCAAGGCCGAGCGGGCGGAAGCCATCACCGCGATGGGATGCGCAAACGTTGTGGACTACGTAGCCCAGGATGGCAGCAACGCGATCGCGATCAGTGCCGAGACGAACGATGTCGATGGGGTCTTGGCGGCGCTGGGCTCACCATCGCCTGAAGCTGCGGCTGCCATGGAACGCCACGGCGTCGTCCCACCGCTCACCGTATACATCGAGAAGTAGCAGGTCGAACGGCCGCGACCCCAGGCAGTCGGTTCAGAGTCCCGTGCCGTCCAACCCGACATCGGCGTGCCCCGAGCTGACGTTCGGCGCTACATGGTTTCGGCATGTGCGGCGATGCCGCGTCCACGTTCCCCGGCGCGCATGAGTCGTGCGATCTCCGAGACTTCGGTCAGCTGTGCTGGTTGGCGCTGCGAGCCTGCGCAGGATCGCCTGGTTGAGCGCCACTGTCGGATCGAAGTCGGATCTCGCTACGCCCAGCACCATCGTGGCGCGTGCTCCCACCACGGCGGTGTACGGAAATGGCTGCGCGCCGTTCCCGCTTGATGGTGGTATCTCTACGGATCGCGTCCTCGCTCGGAGCCAGCTACGCATACGAAAAGCCTGGCGCTCGGCTCGCACATCGGGGCTCATGCGCGGGCGGCGAGCAAGTCCGATCGTGTTTCGTTGTCCAGCCTGGCGGCCGCTTTGGGATCGAAGCCTTTGAGGACGAGCCAGATACCGAGTGAGAACTCGAAGACCGCGACCGGCAGTGCGGACAGCCCAGCGATGGGTCCGTGTTGTGCGATGAGGCCGAACAGCACGGCGAGGTAGCCCGCTACGAGGATGGGGGCTCCGACGATTCCGATGCGGGCGAGGCGCCGGGGCACGAGGCGCGACTGGTACAAGAGCACGCCGAGGAGCAGGTCGCACACGGCGGGCATGAAGCTCTGCCCCAAGAGGAAAATGCGGTCATACAGGGCGACCAGCGCGTGGCTGGTGACCAGCGCATCGGCTCCGACACCGTTCTTGCGCAAGGTCACGATCGACAAGAGAAACGCCACCCCGACGAAGATGGTGGCGGACTCCAAGATTCGGGCCGCGACGAGTCCCAACGCGAATGTTTCGTTCTGTCGTTTCAGTATCGGGAAGAGCACGACGGCGGTGCCGATACCGGCGAGGGCCACGATGATTTCGAGGAGCCCGCCGATGGTGGCCGCCGTGTCAGGTCCTCCGCCGAGGACGTAGTGAGCGCCCTTCACCGGTCCGTAGAGCGCGAGGGTCGGGATGGAGACAAAGGTGAGGAAATAGAGCACGCCCGCCGTGAGCGAGGTTGTTCTGTGTGGCGAGGGCATCCCGACCCTTGCGCTGCTGGTGGTCACGACTTCTTCGCCGTTGTCCGTGTGGACGGTCATGCGGCTTGTGGCCGGCGGTCGGCCAAGAGTGCGTAACCGAGCCAACCGAGGGCCAGCCCGACGGGAAGCGCAATCTTCGGTTGCGACGCGTTGGGAAGCAGTGCGGCTGTGGGGGCCATGACGGTCCCGATCGCGAGGAGTACGCCTGCCCAGCGGGGCAGGATCGCGGCGCGGAACGTCGCGATGCCGAATGCGACGCCGCCGACGATATAGATCGGTGCGGTGAGCGTCCACAGCGTTGCGAGCGATCCGAGGTTGAGGTTGCTGGCCGAGCCGGTGAGCATGCCCTTCCAGGCCACCAGGAAATAGGGATCGGTTGTCGCGAGCTTCGGCAAGATGAAGGCTTCGACGAAGCTGAAGCCCATGATGAGCATGAACCAGAGGGTCATCATGACGAAGCCGACGAGACCGAGCCAGCCCGTCTTCGTCGCTTGCCGGGCGTAGAGCCCCGCCATGCCGAGCACTCCGAAGAAGCACATGGCACAGGCGAGAATGTGGACGGCTTCCCATCGGGTGGTCGAGACCGACGACGGCACGTTCGGTGGATGGAAGAGTCCGACGAGCACGTAACACAACCCGGCCAACAGCGCTGAGAGTCCCGCCAAGCGAAGGAGCCTGGCGGTCGTTGCGTTCCCTGTCGGACTGGCGATGCTCTGCGGATCGGCAGTAGGGGCTTGATTTTCGAGCGAGAGCGACATGTACCTTCCTTTGCGGCCGCGCCGATGAAGGTCGCGACCGCGAACTGGCGACGAACCGGCTTCACCGCAAACCGATCGCCATCGAATCAACACGACAGCGCGCGACCAGAGCGAGCCCGCGGGGCCAGGGGGTCTCTCGTGGAGGCGCTGGTGTCCGTATCCAGCGCGACTCACAACGTCGAGACAAGAGGAGTCACATGCCCGCTCGACCGAGCAGTGGCTGACCGCACAGTGTGCGATGCATCGACTCTACCGGAAGAAATGCGTTACCGCCACGAGATCTCGACGGGCGACGCAACCGTCGTCGTCAGCGTTCGATCGGCAGGTCGACGCGGAAGACGGGATAACGGTCGGCAATGGCAGTGAACTCGGTGATTGACACGAGGTACCACTGCCCTGCGCAGTCGGCCATGCCGAGCGGGAAGCGCGTTGTCTGGCCGCTCGTGCGACCGCGCACTTCGAGGGTCACCCATCGTGGCGGCAGCAGCCCGAGTCCTTGCACCGTTGCCCAGAATCGAGCGAACCGTCGCGCAGTGCGGTCGCCACGGCCACCCACGTACACGGCTCGGAGTTCATCGTCAGAGAATGGCCATGGTGCCAACGTCGACCTCCTTCGGTCCGCTCCGTCGAACGTTCGCACGTGTTGCTCTGCCGCACCCCGAGTCGGCTCGGCGACCGACGCGATGTTCGCGTCGTCAGTTGGAGCGCAGGCGTTCGGTGAGGCGTTGCGCGTAGCAACTGCCGACGCGGCCGAACATGATCGCGACGCTGTGCAGCACTTCGACCTGGGTGACGTGGTCGCGGTCAGCGACTTTGGGGATCGCTACGTCGGCGATGAAGTCATTCACGGCGCGTTCGACCGCCGCGTACAGCTATCCGACCGCGGCGCTGCCACACGCGGGTTCGCGCTCGCCACAGGGTGCAGCGTGTGGAACTGTGATTCGCGGCAGGACCGCGCGCATACAAGCACGACCGCTCACACCGCCCGTAGGTAGCAGGATCCCGGCACGAGGCCGGCGCCGCTGAGGAGATGGAGCGCGTCGACCTGGTCGGCGTCGACCACCACCGCCTCACGCGGCGGGCGGTTGACGATGAACGTGACGATGCAGTCGCCGCAGGCGTCGGTGCCGGCCATCACACACTCGTCGCAGTCGATGTGCAGTGCCTCACGCTGCTCGCTCATTGCTGGTAGCTCCTCGTCGGTGGGCTCCGCTCGCCTGGGACCACACTGACAGAGGGCTGCGACACCCACGGCTGCGACACCCACGGTTGCGCGCGGTCAGCGACGTCCGGCCGCGGTGAGCAGCCCGGCCGCGGTGGCCGCCGACACGACGACCGCGCCCTGCGCCTCGGCGTGCTCGCGCACCCAGCCGTCCGACGACGCCACGACCGCGGGGACACGTTTGGGGAGCGAGCGCACGGTCTCCACCACGAGCTCGTCGGCCTCCTCATGGGTGGCCGAGAAGCGGACGCGCACCCCGGGGATGCGGCGCGGCGGCACACCCACGGTGTCGTCGCCGTCGTAACAGCACACGACCTCGCACCCGAACCGCTGGACCACCTGCTGGAGCCCCCGCTCGAGCCGGTCGCGCTGCATCGCAGCTGACGCCTCGGGCCAGGCGTGCTTGCTCACGTTGTAGCCGTCGACCACGAGCGTCGCAGCACCCCCGGACAGCATCGCCCGGGCGCCGTCGACCGTGTCGGCCACGAGCCCGCCCGGCAACCGGGGTTTCGTACGCGCTCGGGGTGCCGGGACACGCCTGGCGTCCGCGCCCGAGCCCGCCGCCGTATCGGTTCGGTCCGACCCGCGAGTGGACGTCTCAGCGCGCGTCGCCGCGTCGCGCAGGCGTCGGGTGAGGTCGGCTGCGGCGTCGGCGAGGCCGGCGAGCTCGGCGGTGCGGACGGCGGGATCCGGCGGGCGAGCCGGCGCGGCACGCGCGTGGGCGAGCGCCCGTTCGAGATCACGCGCGTGGGCCGCGTGATCGCGCGAGCTCGTCGCCCATACCGGCGTGCTGCGCGGCGCGCTCGTGGGCGGCGGCACGCGCCGCATCGAGCTCGGCGCGCAGAGCCTCGGCGGTCTCGGCACCGTCCCGAGCTTGCTGCTCGGCGGCACGCCGCGCGGCTCGCTCCGACGCGAGCTTGGACTGCAGCTCGGCGAGCTGGACGGCGGCGGCCGCGGCCGCCGCGGCTGCCGCGGCCAGGTCACGTTCGAGCGCGGTGACGCGCGCGGCGAGCCCCTCGTGCTCGGCCGCGACGCCGGCGTGCGCATGCCGCTCGTCGGCGATCGCGGCGGCGGCTCCGAGGCCCCGCTGCCAACCGTCGGGTGCGGCCGCCCACATCGCGGCCGCGAACTGCGCCAGCGCGCCGGCGTCGGCCGCGCGGCGCGCCGCGGCCACTGCGCCCGACGGCTCGTAGCCGGCGAGCAGCGCCGCGACCTCGTCGTGCGCCGCTACGACCCCCGCAACCTCGTCGCGGAAGGCATCGTCGCGGGCGAGCGCGGCCGCGAACTGCCGGCGTACCGTGGTGCTCGCGGCCGCGCGCCGGTCGGCCCGCCGGAGCGGCCGCAGCGCCGGGGTCAGCGTGGCCGGATCACGCCGCTGGAGCACGGTACGAGCCGCCTCGACGATCACGCCGAGCAGCGATTCGGGCACCTCGGTGGCCGCGGGGCGGGGCGGACCGCTCATGCGGAACCCGGCCCGAACGTTTCCGTACAATGACCTCGCCGCCCCAGGGCCGGGCGCGCCGTTCGTGGCGGCACGCCGAGCGACCGATGTGAAGGAGTGCGACGGATGCGGGTGCACCTCGAGGAGCTCGAGCTCGACACGCACGGCCACGGCGAGATGCACGACCTCACACCGCAGGCCCAGAAGGTGATCGACAACGCCGGGCTCGGTGACGGCATCTGCACGGTGTTCGTGGCCCACTCCACCTGCGGCGTCACCACGATCGAGTTCGAGCCCGGCTGCGAAGCCGACTTCAACCAGGTGATGGAGGAGATCGCGCCCGAGCACCGCACGTGGGAGCACAACGTCCGCAACGCCGACACCAACGGGCATTCGCACGCGCGCGCCGGCCTCATCGGGCCGTCGGTGACGATCCCGTTCCGCAACGGTGAGCTGCTCCTCGGCGTGTGGCAGAAGGTCGTGTGCATCGATTTCGACGACCGCCCGCGCGTGCGCAAGGTCGTGGTGCAGCTCCTGGGCCAGTGATGCGGCCGATCATGCGCGCCGCCACTCATCCCTGATCCCCGAGCGCGACCTCCTCACCCACCTCGATCCGCTCGATCGCGTCGCCCTCGGCGTTGCACCAGCGGCACGCCACCCGCTCGACCACCTCGTCGAGCACCTCTTCCTCGTCGACGGTGAGCTCGCCGCCCACCGTGTAGTGGTGGAAGGCGCGCGCCCGGCGCGACGTGGTCACATCGAAGCGCGTGAGGTTGCCGCACGCGGTGCAGCGGTACCGCACCCCCGTCACACTGCCCATGGCCGAAATGGTAGGCGACGAACGCGTGTACGCCTATGCTCCGTACGCATGTTCGAGGGGGGTGTGTCGGCGCAGCGCAGCTTCGAGGAGCTCGGCACGCCGCTCCATGCCGTCACGTTCTGCGTGCTCGACCTCGAGACCACCGGCGGCTCGCCCGCCACCGAGGCGATCACCGAGATCGGCGCGCTGCGCATGCGCGGCGGCGAGTGCCTCGGGCGCTTCGAGACGCTCGTGAACCCGGGCGTACCGATCCCGCCGCTCATCACCGTGCTCACCGGCATCACCGAGGCGATGCTGCTGCCCGCACCCGCGATCGCCGAGGCGTTGCCAGCGTTCCTCGAGTTCCTCGGCGATGCCGTGATCGTGGGGCACAACGTGCGCTTCGACATCGCGTTCCTCGACGCCGCGTGCCGAGCCCGCGGGGCCGACCGTCTCGCGAACCGTCGCACCGACACGCTCGCCCTCGCCCGCCGGCTGCTGCGCGACGACGTGCCCAACCTCAAGCTGTCGACGCTGGCCCGTCATCTCCGCGTGCCCACCGATCCGGTCCATCGGGCGATGGCCGACGCGCAGGCCACCGCCGAGGTGTTCCACGTGCTGCTCGAGCGAGCCGCCACCTTCGGCGTGCTCGGCCTCGACGATCTGCTCGCGCTGCCGTCGATGCACGCGCATCCGAGCGCGCAGAAGCTCGGCCTCACCGCGAAGCTGCCCCGCAAGCCCGGCGTGTACGTGTTCCGCGACCGGCACGGCCGTCCGCTCTACGTGGGCAAGGCCACGAACCTGCGCAGCCGGGTGCGCTCCTACTTCGCCGGCGATGATCGCCGCAAGGTGCCGCAGCTGCTGCGGGAAACCGTCGCGATCGACCACGTGGTGTGCCGCGATCCGCTCGAAGCGGCGATCCGCGAGATCCGGCTGATCCAGCGCTGGCAGCCGCGGTTCAACCGGCAGGGGAAGTCGCAGCGTGGCTACTCCTACGTGCGGCTCACTCGCGAGCGGTTCCCGCGCATCGTCGTGACGCGCACCGCGGCGCGCGACGGTTCGTTGCATCTCGGACCGCTCCCGTCGTCGACCTTCGCACACCTCGTGCGCGAGGCCATCGAGACCGCGGTGCCGCTACGGCGTTGCACGCGCCGGATCGGGCGGCGCAGCACCGTCGTCGACTGCGGTGTGTGCACCGCGGCGCAACTCGGCGTGGCCACCTGCCCGTGCTCGGGCGCGATCAGCGACGACGAGTACGCCGAGCTCGTAGCGGTCGTGGAGCGCGGGCTCGGCGGCGAGCCGCACCTCCTGTTCGCACCGCTCGAAGCGCGCATGCGTCACCTCGCCCGCGACGAACGCTACGAGGAGGCGGCGATGACCCGCGACCGGCTCGCGGCGTTGTCGCGCGCGCTACGCCGGCGCGACAGCATCGACGCGGTCAGGGTGCCCGAGCGGCTGGAGCTGGTGCGCCGCGACCCGCGCACCGGCACCGTCACGCGCGTCGAGTTGGAGCACGGCCGCCTCCTCATCGAAGCCGGGCCCGGCAACTCGAACGGCGTCGAGCCGCCCGACCTCGCCGCGCCGCCGTCGTTCGCCGAAGTCGACGAGTTGCTGATCGTGGCCCGGTTCGTGGAACGCGAGGCGCGGCGCTGGCGAGTGGCGCGCGCCGACGGCGGCGCGTTCGCGTGGCGGCTGCCCCGCGTGGCGAGCTACGAGCCGGTGGCGCGCCCGGCAACCTGAGCCGTGGTGCCTGCGGCCCCCGCGGCCTGGAGCCGCGCCCGGCGCCGGTACCAGCACTCGAGGCCGTACACCGATGCCTGCACGATCGCGGCGATCACGAACGCGGCAAGGGGCAGCAGCTGCGCGATCGGCCGGAAGCGGTCCCAGCCACCTGCGGTGAACGCGTCGATGAGCTCGTTCTGGGTGAGCCACCCGAGGTTGCGCGCGATCACCTGGAATACCAGCACGAGCCCGATCGGGATCGCGAGCACCCACACGAGCAGGCGCCAGTAGATCGGCACTCGCGGCGCGCGCTGCTCGCGGCGCGGGCGGGTCGCCGGCGCAGCGGGAGCCGGGCGGGTCGCGACCGGCTCGGCCGCCCGTTCCGGTTCGGGGATGCGCGACACCGCCGGCTGGCGCTGGGTGTCGTCGAGCGCGGGGGCCGGCGGCTCCGAGCCGTTGCGGTACTGCTGTGGCACCTTGAGCGCGCGCCCGCACTGGTCGCAACGGAACGTGTGCACGTCGCCCAGAGCCGCGAGGTCGTGGCGGTGCCCGCAGTCGGGGCACTGCAACAGCTGGGCCTGGCTCATCATCGGGTCTCCGAGAGTGCGTCCGAGGCGCCCGTCGCGACGGACCGCCAGCGTGCCAGAGCTTGGGCCGCCGCGCCACTGTCGATGGCCGTCTGCGCGGCCGCCACGGCGTCGACCATGTCGTCGGCGATGCCCGCGATGCGGATAGCCGCCGCGGCGTTGAGCACCACGACGTCGCGCGCGGCACCGTGCTCACCGCCGAGCACGCGGTTCGTGAGTGCAGCATTGTCAACGGCATCGCCACCGAGCAGTGCTGCCGGCTCGGCGCGCGGCAGACCGAGTTGCGTGGCATCGAGCGAGTAGTGGCGGCGCTCGCCGCCCTTGTACTCCCACACCTGGGACGTGGTCGTGGTGGTGAGTTCGTCGAGCGTGTCGTCGCCGTGCACGACGATCGTGTGCTCGGCACCGTTCGCGACGAGCACGTCGAGCACGCGCGACGCCATCGCGGGATCGCTCACACCCACGATTTGCCGCGTCACCCGCGCCGGGTTCGCGAGCGGGCCGAGGAAGTTGAACGTCGTCGGCACTCCGAGCGCGCGCCGCACGGGCCCAAGGAAGCGCAGTGCGGGGTGGTACTTCTGCGCGAAGCAGAAGCCGGCGCCCACCTCGGCCACGCAGCGCTCCACTGCGTGCGGCTCGAGCTCGATCGGGATGCCGAGCGCCTCGAGCACGTCGGCCGAGCCACAGCGGCCCGATTGCGCGCGGTTCCCGTGCTTCACCACACGGGCCCCCGCACCCACCGCAACGAGCGCGGCGACGGTGGAGATGTTGAACGTGCCCGAACGATCGCCGCCGGTGCCGCAGGTGTCGATCGCGCCGGGCGGCACCTCGACACGCAGCGCGTAGCGCAGCATCGTGCGCACGAGCGCGGCGAGCTCGCTGCTCGTCTCGCCCTTCGTGCGCAGCGCGACGATGAAGCCGGCCATCTCGACGTCGGACGCCTCGCCGTCGAGGATGTGGCTGGCCGCGGCTTCGATCTCGTGGTCGTTGAGGTTCTCGCCGAGCACGAGCTTGGCAAGCACGGGGGTCATCGGGTTCTGCCCCTCGGGGCGCGAGCCTCCGGCGAGCGGGGGTGGCTGCTGCCCCTCGGGGCGCGAGCCTCCGGCGAGCGGGGGTGGCTGCTGCCCCTCGGGGCGCGAGCCTCCGGCGAGCGGGGGTGGAGTCACCATCAGTCCCACCACAGGTCGTGGTCGAGCACACCCTTGGCGATGAGGCCGAGCTGGATCTGGCTCGTGCCCTCGACGATGGTGAGCTGGCGCGCGTCGCGATACCAGAGCTCGGTGGGATGGTCCTGCATGTAGCCGGCCGCGCCGAGCATCTGCAGCGCCTCGCCCGCGGTGCGCACCGCCACCTCGGTGGCGTAGTACTTCGCCATCGAGAGGTAGGGCACCCACTCCTTGGTGTACTTCCCCTCGTCGGCGAGCACCGCCGAACGGTAGGTGAGCAGGCGGGCCGCCTCGATCTGGGTGGCGAGCTCGGCGATCTTCCACTGGATGCCCTGCATGTCGGCGATCGTGCGGCCGAACGCCTCGCGCTGCTGCACATACTCGACCGCGTACATGAGCGCGCCTTCGGCGAGACCGATGCCGCGTGCCGCGACGATCGGGCGCATCGAGTTGAGCCCGAGCATCGCCAGCCGGAAGCCGCCGATCTCGCCGACGACGTGCTTCGACGACACGCGCACGCCGTCGAGCACGAGCTCGCCGGTGTCGACGCCCTTCACGCCCATCTTCTTGTCGACCCGCCCCACGCTCACGCCGGGGAGGCTGCGGTCGACGATGAAGCAGCTGATCGAGTCGTGGGCGCGGCTCTCGGCCGGCCCGGTCTTGGCGAAGACCGTGTACCAGTCGGCCTGCACCACGCCCGACATCCAGCACTTGGTGCCGGTGAGCACCCAGTCGTCGCCGTCAGCGACGGCCTTCGTGCGCATGCCGGCGACGTCGCTGCCCGCGCTCGGCTCGGAGAGGCCGAAACCGGCCCGCATCGCGCCGGTGGCCACGCCGCGCACGTAATGCTGCTTCTGCTCCTCGCTGCCCGCTATCAGCACCGGGCCGGTGGGCAGGCGGGTGAGCAGCAACATCAACGCGGCCGTGTTCGAGTACTTCGCGACCTCCTCGATCGCGAGCGTAAGGCCGAGGATGCCGGCACCGCCGCCGCCGTAGGCCTCGGGGATCACGAGGCCGAGCAGGCCGGCGCCACGGAAGGCCTCGAAGAGGTCCTGCGGGTACTCGCCCGAGAGGTCGATGTCGCGGGCCCGGGGCTTCACCTTGTCCTGCGCGAGCCGCCGCACGACTCCCTGGAGCTCGGCCATCTCGGCGGACAGGGCGAAATCCATTGGCCGGCGAGCCTACTGGTGGTCCCTTGGAAGAAGCTGGCAGAAGCGGCGCCCGTGCGGGCCGGTGCCGGCCGCCGGTTGCCTGGAGTTGGTGCTGTTGGTGCCGATGGATGAATTGTCGCAAGAGGGCGGAGATGGCACCATGGCGACGCCCCCGCGACCACGAGCGAGGACCGTGTGGACGCCGAAGAACCGAACCCGGGTCGCCTCGCCCAGCGCGACCAGCAGCGCACGCAGCGCCGCAGCGTCTTCATGACCGCGCTCATCGGCGCGACGATGACGGCCGTCCTCGCCGGCGCGGCCGCGTTCCGCATCAACGACTCGAACGCGCGCAGCAGCGTGAAGATCGTGACCACCACGACCACGTTCCCCCCGAGCACCACGACCACCACCGAGCCCGAGACCACGCTGTCCACGCTCTTCGTGCCCGACTCGGCCCCGTCGGATACGAAGTCGGCCACCACGACCACGAAACCGTCCGCCACCACCACCACGGGTCCCACGACCACCACGAGCACCACCACCACGACGGTCGCCCCCGCGCCGCCCACGTCGCCGACCACGCACGCAACCGCGAAGATCGCGTGGTCGCTCGCACCGACATCGGTGACCGTGCAGGCCGGCGGGCAGGTCTCGGTGACGATCACGGCCACGAACACCGGCCATGCCACCGGCACGGTCACGGTGCCGCCCTGCCCGGCCGCGCCGCAGCCGTACGCGGTGGCGCGCCCGCGTGCCGGGGCGCCGCTCGCCAACTCGTGCCACCCTGGCCCGCAGTCGCTGGCCGTCGCGCCCGGACAGCACTACTCGTGGAGCGACACCATCTCGGCCACCAGCGACGCCACGCGCTACGGCTCGCCGCTCGCGCCGGGCCTGTACAACGTGCGCGTGAACGGCTCGCCGTCGATGTACCTGCACATGACGGTGGTCGCGTAGGCCGCACCCTCTCGCCCGGCGGTTGTCGTCGGGCGCTTTCGGCGCTTGCTCCGGCGTCGGGTTCAGGCGGCGCGGCGGAGGCGGCGCAGGAGGCGGGCCCGCTCACGGGCGCTCATGCCGCCCCACACGCCGAGGCGCTCACGGTCCTTCAGCGCCGAGTCGAGGCAGGCCTCGCGCACCACGCAGCGGGCGCAGATCGCCTTGGCGGTGCGGGTGCGCTCCGCGTAGTCGTCGTCGCCCTCGTCGGCATAGAAGAGGGCGAGGTCGAAGCCCGAGCAGGCCCCCAGCGAGCGCCAGTCGCCCCCAGGCGGTGCGTACGGCTCGACGTCGTGCCCGCGGTGCGGCTCCACGGTTCTCCGATCGGCCAGTTCGCCGCCCCGCTGAGCCCTCGCCACCCCCGTCGTCGCCGTTGTCCCATCAGGAGCCAACTTCTTGGCTCCTGATGGGACAACGGCGCGCTGCCGCGGCAGCGCGCGAGACTGGTCGACGGTGGCGAGCCGGCCAGGCGGCCGCGTCACGGCGGGGGCGGACTCCTCACGGGGTACGCCACCGTTCCGTGCCGAGGAACGTCCGGACTCCTCAGGGCAGGATGCTGGGCAACACCCAGTCGGGGCGACTCGCAGGACAGTGCCACAGAGAAGAGACCGCCGATGGGCGACGGGTGACGTGATCGTTGTCCGGCGCCACAGGTAAGGGTGCAACGGTGCGGTAAGAGCGCACCAGCGCTGCGGGTGACCGCAGCGGCTCGGTAAACCCCATCCGGAGCAAGGCCGAGCAGGGAGCGGACGGCCCGTCCCATGCTCCCGGGTAGGCCGCAAGAGCCGTCGGGTAACCGCCGGCCGAGATGGATGGCCGCCTCCGGCCCGCAAGGGTCGCAGACAGAATCCGGCGTACCGGCCGACTCGCCACCACCGACGTTCCGACCAGGAACGATGTCCTCACGACACCTCTGTGGTCCGCTCACCGTCCGCTGAATCGTTGAAACGCGCCTCGATTGCGACCCCCGAGTTTGATGACCGGCCGTGCTTCGCTCCGCCAGAGCAGCTAGTGCTTGACCGCCACCGTGAAGTCATTGCCGGCAGAAGCGCCGCCCCAGTCCGAGTCGGTCCCGATGCGAATTGGACTGTGCCGGTCGGTGGTGGTGCCGTCACCCAATCGGCCCCAGGCGTTGTACCCCCAGGCCCACAGCGTGCCGTCGGACTTGAGCGCGGCAGAGTGGAACCCGTAGTCGGGGGCGGCGGCAACGGTCGCCCAGTCGGAGTCGGTCCCGATGCGGGTCGGGCTGTGCCGGTCGGTCGTGGTGCCATCGCCCAACTCCCCGACGTCGTTGAGTCCCCAAGCCCATAGCGAGCCGTCGGTCCTGACTGCCACCGTGAAGTAGTAGCCGGCAGCGACGGTCGCCCAGTCGGAGTCGGTGCCGATCCGGGTCGGGAGGCCGCGCGCGATGGTGGTGCCGTCACCCAAGTTCCCGTGGTCGTTGTGCCCCCAGGCCCATAGGGAGCCGTCGGTCTTGACTGCCACGGTGAAGTGGTAGCCAGCAGCGACGGTCGCCCAGCCGAAGCCCACCCCACTCGGATCGTAGGTGTCTCCCCAGGTCCACAGGTTGCCGTCGGTCTTCAGCGCCACCGTCCTGGTGTCGTTGGCGGCGACGGTCGCCCAGTCGGAATCGGTACCGATCCGGGTCGGGCTGTGCTTGTCGACGACGGTGCCGTCACCCAACTGCCTGCGACTGTTCAGCCCCCAGGCCCACAGGGTGCCGTCGTTCTTGACCGCCACCGTGTGGTTTCCGCCGACGGCGACGGTCGCCCAGTCGGAATCGGTACCGATCCGGGTCGGGCTGTACCGGTTCGTGGTGGTGCCGTCACCCAACTGCCCGTGATCGTTGCTCCCCCAGGCCCACAGGGTGCCGTCGGTCTTGACCGCCACCGTGTGCCCACGGCCGGCAGCAACGGTCGCCCAGTCGGAATCGGTATCGATCCGGGTCGGGCTGTACCGGTTCGTGGTGGTGCCGTCGCCCAACTCCCCTCCACCGTTCCACCCCCACGCCCATAAGGTGCGTCCGCCGATGGTTGCGGTTGCGGGCGGGGAGCGCAGCCCGTCGACCGTGTCGGCGACAACTCTGACGGTGTAGGTGGTGTCGGGGTCGAGTCCGTCGATGTCGACCGTCGTGGTCGGTGCCGTGACATTGGTGGTGTGGGTCGCGGGAAGGGTGCTGATCGTGTAGCCGGCGAGCGTCTGTGCCGCGGTATGAGCCGGCGCGGCCCAAGTGATGGTGGCGCCGGTCTTG
The DNA here is from genome assembly GCA_963716525.1 of uncultured Actinomycetes bacterium. GTDB lineage: Bacteria > Actinomycetota > Acidimicrobiia > IMCC26256 > PALSA-610 > JBBREP01. The sequence goes on along the minus strand of OY970315.1, from coordinate 2,824,895 downwards.
TTCGTGTCGAGCGACGCGGTGAGGTTGCCGGGCGGGTCGAACGGTTCGGTCTGGACCTGGACGACAGCCGTGCCGAGGTTGTCGTTGCTGTCATGGGCCACGACGGTGACGTTGCGGTTGTTCGGTTCGGCGGCGGTGAGGAGCCCACTGCTGCTGATGGAGTCGCCGGCGACGCCTCCGAGGAGCTGCCAGGTCGGGTTGATCGGGTTGCCGTCGACGTCTTTCGCCGAGAGTTGGACGCTCGAGCCCGCGGCAACGGTTGCCGGATCGGGGCTGATGGTGACCGCCGGACAGGCATCGGTCTCGTAGAGGTTGTAGGTGAACTTGCCGAGGGTCCTGGTCAGCTCCCCGTGCCAACTGAACAGCTCGAACTTCCAGCTGACCTCGGGTGTGAGGACGATGTCGAGGCTGAAGCAGGGACTCTCGAACGGGTCGAAGCTGCCCTGAATCTGGGCGGTGACGTCGAAGGCCGGTCCGGTGACACCCTCGATGAGGACGTCGGGTGCCGCCTCCACGCCGACGCTGACGGTGGTGGTGGCGTGGGGCTCGGGTTTGGGGAGATCGGCGAGCACGGGCCGCTGGCTCAGGTTCCGGGTGACCAGCGAATCCGGGTGGTCGGAGTCCCAAGTGAAGCCGCCGCCGATGGCGAAGCTGGCGCCGACGCTCACCGAGACGCTTGCCTTGGCGTCGAAGGTGGCGTAGATGGGGATCTCGGGTCGGACGATGACGGGGATCAGCCCGGCCTGGATCCAGATCGGTGCGAGCTTGATCTCGCCGAGCTCCCACTTCTTCTTGTATTCGCCCGACACCGACACGCTGAGTTCGGCGGACGCGCCCACCTTCGCGGAGGTGTCCACGGTGGCATGAGCTGGGAACGCGTGGATCTGCGCGGCCAGTGTGAAGGTGCCCGTCAGGCTGACCGACCCGGTGAGCTTCACCGGCCCGTCATTGCTGTCGAGGTCGAGCGTGATCCCCGACTCCACGGACACATCGCCCTTCGCCTTCGCCGGCGCGACGTCTTGATGCACGACCCGGACGCCCGGCGTGGCGGTGACGAACGACGCGGACGAGAGCGCGTCGGGTGAGGAGTTCGTGCTCACGCTCAGGTCGGTGAACGCGTCCGACAGCGAGGCGGCAGTCGTCGTGAGTTGGTAGGCACCGGCGACCTGGCTGATCGCGCTCGACCTTCGCCAGCAATCCGTTCGGTGTGTGCGCGCTGGATGCGCCGAGCAGGACGTCACCCACCTGGAGCGTTCTGACTTGTGCGGGCGCGGGGGCGGGCCAGTCGAGCGTGGTCCCGTTCCATGATCCGAGCGCGTCGAGCGTCGCGGGCGTGAGCACGACGGTCTGCGCGGTGAGGTTCGTGCTCGCGCCGCTGGGGGTGCCTCCGCGGGCCGGCTTGCCGCCACCCATGCTGTTCACGGCGCGGACCTGCACCTGGTACAAGGCGCCAGCGAGCGCGAGGTTCCGCACGGTCACGCTCGTGCCCGTCGTGCCGATCACGATCGGTGTCGTGCCGGCCTTGGGGACGTAGACGGTGTTGCCGTTCCCGTCGGTCTGCGCGACGACCTGCTGGGTGTCGACGCGGTACTTGAAGATCGTGCTGCCACCGTCGTCGAGCGGCGCCTGCCACGTGACCTGCAACGTGCCCGGGAGCCCGGGGACGACGGTGAGCGCGGTCGGCGGCCCGGGTTTGGCCGCCTTGTGCGGCTTGCCGCTGCTCGTGCTCGCGGTCGACGTTCCGATCGCGTTGTCGGCGACGAGCGAGAGTTGGTAGGTGAGACCGTTCGTCAGCCCACCCACCGTCGCCGACGCCGCGGACGCCCCGGGCGTGACGGTGACGGTCGTGGTGTCGTGGGTCGCCTTGAGCGTGTAACCGGTGACGGCGCTCCCGCCCGTGTCGTCGGGCGCGGTCCACGCGACGAGCAGCGCGCCGTCACGGCCGAAGACGCTCGTGATGAGCGGTGCTGCAGGGGCCTGCGCGGCGAGGGGCACGAACGGGTTCGACGGGTCACTCGCCGGCCCGGCACCCGAACCGTTCGACGCGGTGACCGTCGCCGTGTACGCGACGCCCGCGCACAACCCGGCGAGCAGCGCGGAGCTGTCGGTCCCCGGAGCGCTGACCGACGGCGGTGATTGGCAATGAGTCGGGACGGTCACGCCGCTGATCGTCATCGCGCTCGCCGCGACCGTGAAGCCGGAGACACTGTCGTGAATGTCTGCGGGCGTCCACGCCACGAGCGCGCCGAGACCGCGCGCGCTCACGCCCACGATGGATGGCGCGCCCGGCGCGGCCGCCGGTGCGACCCGCTGACTGTGCGAGGGCTGCGCGTTCGAGCCCGACCGTGCCGCCGACGCGGACAGGCCCGACACGAGCAACGCCACGACGGTGAGCACCGCCACGATCCGTCCGCGCGCCTGTGCCGGCATGGATCAGTGCCCGCCCAACGCGAGGAGGAAGCCCACGAGCTGGCTCGAGAACTTCTGCGCTTCGGCCGGTGTGAACGCGTACTTGCGGGCGACCGCGACGAGCGCCGACTGGTCCGCGGTCGGCCAGTCCGAGCTCACCGACGTGGGACCGGTGTTCGCAGGCGGCGGCGCGACCGGCGTCGGGCCCGGCGGGATCAGCCCGAGGATGTACGCGATCACCCCGACACAGTCGTGCTGGGCCTTACCGGTGTCCTCACCCAGATAGTCGGCCGTCTTCTGCATCCGGCCGACCTCGGTGGTCTCGTAGTTCGTGACGACCGTCGCGGTGCCCGCGGTCGGTGAGACGGGATACGACGCGTAGGACGCACTGCTGACACCGGAGCCGTTCGTGGCGGTGACCGTGAACGTGTAGATCGTGCCGTCGGTGAGCCCCGTGATGATGGCCCGGGTCCCGGGATCGTCGACGGACGCGGTCGCGCCGCCCGGTGACGCCTTCACCGTGTAGCCGGTGACCGGACCCGTCCCGGCCACCACAGGAGCGTCCCAGGCGACCGATACCCAGCCGTCACCCGCGAACGTTTCGGTGATCTCGGGCGGGCCCGTCGTGCCGGCGGCGGTGCGGCGCCAGCGCAGCGTGAACGGACCCGTGTCACCCCCGAAGCCCGCGATCGCGATGCGATACGTCGTCGACGCGCTGACCTTCAGGGTCACCACACTCTGCAGGCCGCAGCCGTCGTCGTTCGCGGCGACGGGGCTGAGCGCGTTCACCGCGCTGCCCCTGTAGACGGCCAGCACCGTGTCCGTACTCGCGTTCGAACACGTGTCGAGCGTCAACACCCCGGCCGCGTTCGGGGTGTAGCGGAACCAGACCGAATGCGCGGTCGGCGCACCCGCATGCTGCGGCTCGCCGCTCTGCGTCGTTGCCGCAACGGTCGTCCCGCTGACCGTGCCGCTCGCGCTCGTCCCCGCAATCGCCGTCGCGCTCGCGAACGCATCATTGCCCGGCGGCGAGACGGTCGGTGACCAGGCCAGCACCAGATCGCCCGTATCCCCCGCATACCCGTCGACCGAGATCCGGTAGCTCGTGTTCGCGGTCACGCCGAACGACAACCTGCTCTGCGTCCCGCAACTGTCGTCGTCCTCCTTGACCGTGGACAGCCCGGCGAGGGTGCCACCGGTATAGAGCGACAGGACCGTGTCGTAGTCGCTCCCGCACGCATCGAACACCACCGTGCCGCTCGCGGCCGGCGTGTAACCGAACCAGACGCTCGCCGACGCAGGCTGGCCGCCATGCTCCGGCTCGCCCGCCTCCGCGGTCGCGCCCAGCGTCGACTCGCTCACCGAACCCGACGCGCCCGTGAGCGCCTGCGCGCTCGCGAACGCATCGTTCACGGGCGCCACATCGGCGTGCGCAGGGCTCGCGCACAGCAACGGCCCGCACAGCAGTCCCACGACCATCCCGGCCGTGACGGCGCGCGCCCCGATGCGCGAGCGCACGAGCATCAATCCCGCCGTCCGCTCATGACGCTCGCCCCCAAGACACCAGATCCACCCGATCGCGGCCGAGCGGCGCGCCCGGTCCCGTAGCCGCAGGATGGTACGAGAGCAACGCGACAGTCTTGTAACGATGAGGTAACAAACTGGTCGTCGCCGCCAGCCCCGCGCACCCGGTCGTGTACGAGCACCGCTGCACTCGGAATGGGCCGCCGTATGTCGAGCGTCATCCATATTGATGAGTCGAGCGACGCGGCAGTAAGGACAGAAACGCGGCGAGCCAAGTAACGTCCCGACGAAGTGAATGGCATTGTCGTGGTCGGGGCGAATAACGCAAATGCAATACCCTCGCACTACTTCGCCGGGCACTTCAGTTTCGTCGGCGAACCGCTCTTGTCGACCGCGAAACATTTCATCGACGGTCTGCGTGTGACGCTGCCATCATCGGTCGAGCCGTCGGTAGACGTCATGCCCGTGGAAGTCAATCCGGCGTACGCGCGGCTGACCATTCTTGATACGAGTTTCGGCGTGGAGCGCGCGTTCGTCGTCACACTCCGGGCACGAACGGGCGCGGAGATTGCGTCCACACCCAACAACCGCGACCCGGCCGGGAGAGGTATGCCGACGTTGCTGGCAGACCTCCAGCCGAGTCCAACGACATGGCAGGTCTACAACTGCCACGTCGACTTCACGGTGTGGCCGCGGAGCAACATTTACGCCGGCAAATATCCTAGGCCCTGATTTTCGCCGCGGTTGCGTCAGCTCTTTCGGCCTGCAACTGTTCGCGCCAGTTCATCGCCATCCCGTACCAGGCTCGAGCTTCGGCGACATTGCCATGGCACCGAGCAAGATCGCCGAGGCTCCACATCGCGCCTGTGTTCAGCGTCGGGTCGGCAACGACGGCTTGCACGTAGTACTGGCGAGCGAGTACCGGATTGTTGCCAGCAATCCGGGCGCCTTCGCGCATGCCTCCCAGCGGGCGAGCGGCGATCACCCGCTCAGATGGATCATCGAACGTCCCAAGGACATCGCTACGCCATTGGTACACGTCATTGCAGACTGCGGCTCTTGCCGAGAGCGCAGAGACCGCTGAGAACGCGGAAGGTGCTGGCGTCGTTTTCGGCACCTGGAGGACGCGACCCATGAGCTCGAGGAACTGGCGGACGAAGCTTTCGATCTTTGAACCCTGTTCGGACCACGTATCGAGATCGTCGAGCGCTTCCGTTACCGACCAGTCTGCAACCGGTTCCTCGACGCTCGCCGGAGCCGACACCGCGGCTGTGCCCGCCGCGTTCTCCTCCCAGGCGCTGCGCATTGCCGCGATGTCGTCGACCGATGCGCCTGGGTGCTCGGCGATAAAGCGCCGGACCGCCTCGGCGCGCGCGGCGGCCGCGTTGAGATCGGGGATGACCGTGGGCAGCGGTGTAGACGCGGCAGTGAGTACGCCGTAGATCTCATGGTTCTTGGTGACAAGCGACGGGAGTCCATCGACGGCATCGGCGACCGCCTTCGATGGCACTGCCTGCTGGAGATCACGGGCTGTGATTTCGGAGGTGATGGCGCCGGGAGTGGCGTATGCCGCCGGCACCGATTCCGGTAGATCGTCGAACGGGCGGAACGCGGCCACGATGTTGCCGTGCTTCGATACATAGACCGTCCGACCGGCCGCAAGGGCGTCGAACACCCGCGTGGCTTCCGGTTTGAGCGCCGAGACGGGAAGGACGATGTGGTCTGTGGTGGCCATCGGTGGCTCCTCTGGACAAACGGCTCCGCCGCCCGCAAGCTATACCGTCACTTGACGGTAGACGTGGTGGTTGCGCACCATCGCTTGGCTCCCCCTCTGGACGAAGGCTGCATCGGCTGCTACTATACCGTCACTTGACGGTATAGTCAATCCGGCCAGGAAACGGGGGTGGGGGGGGCCTTGTACAAGGACATGGCGAAGTGGCTGATCGGGTTTGTCCCGGTCACAGCACTTGCCGGCCTCGGCGTTGCGCTCGCGCCGAACGCGGACGTGATCGCGCGTCTCGGGCTCTCGGAGTGGATGTCCGAGCACGCGTGGGCGGTTGGAGGCGTCGCCGCGGTGGTGATTGCCACGCTGGTGATGGTCGTCATGTGCGCTCGAGTACTGCTCGCAGAGCCGACGGGCTGGGTCGAGCTCACCCAGAACAGCAAATGGATGGAAGCTGCGTTCGCCAAGTACTCGGTGGGCCGCCCGCACTTCTTCGACCTCACAGAGTTCAGCAACGCCGAGCTGGCATCTCACACAAATCCGCAGGACAAGCGAGCTACCGCAGTCGCCGAGACGACGGCTCGCGTCGTGACGCTTTCGGGTGACCTGAACGCCAAGCATCGGCTCAAGGTCTTCCTCTGGGTGTTCGCGTTCGGGACCGTTGCTGTCATCGCGGGTGTGCTCGTCGTCCTGGTCAACACGTCCACCGCCCCGGATGTGATCGTGCGTCCGACGCCCGTGGTGCTCCACGTCCCGGCTTCGTCGGAGACCGCGTTCGATTCGGCCACTGGTTGTCGGGCGTCGTCGAGCGCCGATGCCGTCGCGGTTGGGGGATCCCCGGACGTGCCAGACCTGCGCCTGTTCGGACGGGGCTGTCGCGCTGACACGTGGAAACCTTCCGCGGATCTACATGTCGTGGTCACGCAACCATGACCCGCCGAGGTTCGAGTCAAGTCGCCCGCCCCGAAGCATGTCGCAAAGCGCCGGTGCACTGACGACCTGGGCCAGACTCTTGCCCGGTGGCGGAGCAGGAACTCGAGCCCGGGCTCTACGAGGCGCTCGTTACCGGCGCGCTCGATCAGCGTCTGGCCGCCCTCGTCTCCGCCGCGGTCACTCCGAATCTTCGCGACCTCGCGGACGCGGAAGCAGCAGATCGCCTGTCGAGACACCTCGCCGCGGTCGTGACGCGGGCCATCGAGACGCTCCCCGAGGAGGGACGCGCCCAAGCCGGCGCAGGAATCGTCGAGAAGCTGATCGAGCTGCTCTCCGAGGAGAGCGACGCCGTCGACCGCGCCATCGACATTCCGCTCGATCCTGCCCGCGTGCTCTCGGCAATCCTGCGCCGACGGATCGCCCGACGTGCTCGACACGCCGTTGACACCGTTGCTCGACACGACGCTGCTCACGAACTCGCCCGGCGAGCCGGCCGTCGGGCACGAGCTTCGGGCCGAGGTTCATTCCGCCGACTCGATCGACGTGGTGATGGCGTTCGTGCGGCTCAGTGGCATCAACCCGATGCTCGACGCGCTCCGCCGTCACTGCCGCGACGGCAAACGCCTACGCCTGGTCACCACGACCTACACGAACAGTACGGAGCTTCGTGCGCTCGACGAGCTGGCAAGGCTCGGCGCCGAGATCAAGGTCTCGTACGACACCGCGTCCACGCGCCTGCACGCCAAGGCGTGGCTTTTCCATCGACGGAGCGGCTACTCGACCGCGTATATCGGGTCATCCAACCTCACCCATTCGGCGATGGTGACCGGCTTGGAGTGGAACGTGCGCGTGGCCGGCGCGCGCAATCCCGACGTCGTGGCGAAGATGGCAGCAGTCTTCGAGTCGTACTGGGCGAGCAGCGACTTCGTTCGATTCGATCACGACGAGTTCATCAGGCGGACCGCAGCGGCGGAGTCAGAGCATCGGCTTCTCCTGAGCCCCGTCGAGATCGTTCTCCTCCCCTTCCAGGAACGGCTCCTGGAGCAGATCGAACTGGCGCGCACCCTCGATCGGCACCGCAATCTCCTCGTGGCGGCGACCGGCACGGGCAAGACCGTCATGGCTGCGGTCGACTACGCGCGCCTTCGCGACCGCCTGCCGCGGGATCGTCTGCTGTTCGTCGCGCACCGGGAGGAGATCCTCGATCAAAGTCGCGCGACGTTCGCGCACGCGCTGCGTGACGCAAGCTTTGGCGAGTTCTGGGTGGGCGGCAAGCGCCCTTCGAAGTTCGAGCACGTCTTTGCGTCGATCCAGAGCCTGCATCACTCCGGCATCGAGTCAATCGACCCGTCACACTTCGATGTGGTCATCGTCGACGAGTTCCACCACGCAGCCGCGCCCTCGTACCAGTCGCTCCTGGAACGCCTGACGCCGAGAGAGCTGCTCGGCATGACCGCGACCCCTGAGCGCGCCGACGGCCTCGACGTGCTGCGCTACTTCGACGGGCGCATCGCCGCCGAACTGCGCGTGTGGGATGCGATCGACCAGCAGTACCTCGTGCCCTTCTCGTACTTCGGAGTGCATGACGGAACCGATCTGAGCGAGGTGCCCTGGAAGCGCGGCACCGGCTACGACCCGAAGGCGCTGACGAACGTCCTGACCGCCGATCACGCCTGGGCGAGACGCGTGGTCGAGCAGCTCCGCCGCAAGACGAAAGACGTCACGGCAATCAAGGCGCTCGGCTTCTGTGTCACGATCGCGCACGCTCGCTTCATGGCCGAGCAGTTCCGCGCGGCCGGCATTGCCGCAGTCGCCGTATGGGGCGATAGCCCGATGGACGAACGGGCTCAGGCCCTTCGCGACCTCGACGCCGGCCGAGTCAACGTCGTGTTCACGGTCGACCTGTTCAACGAGGGCGTCGATGTCCCGAATGTCGACACACTGCTCCTCCTGCGCCCCACGGAGAGCGGCACGCTGTTCCTCCAGCAGCTGGGCCGTGGCTTGCGGCGGCCTCGTCACGGCGGAAAGGCGCTCTGTACCGTGCTCGACTTCGTCGGCAACCATCGCCGTGAGTTCCGCTTCGACCGACGCCTCCGTGCGCTACTCGGCGGCAGCCGGCGCGACGTCGAGCGCCAGGTCGCGAACGACTTTCCGTTCTTGCCGGCCGGCTGCCACATGGAACTTGACCCCGTCGCCCGCGACATCGTCCTGCGCAGCATCCGTGAGGCGATCCCGTCCGACTGGAAGGCGCGGCGCGAAGAACTTCGGTCCCTCGGCGACGTATCGCTGGCTAAGTATCTCGAGGAAACGGGCCTCGAACTCGAAGACGTCTACGCGAACAACCACAGCTGGAGCGAGCTCCGTCGCGAAGTCGGGCTGTCGACGTCGACTGCGGGTCCGCAAGAACGTCCGCTCCTGCGTGCGGTCGGGCGGTTGCTGCACATCGACGACCGCGAACGGCTTGACACCTACAGGTCGCTCGTCGAACGAGACACGGCACCGGTCGCGACCTCCCTCGGCGATCGCGAGCGGCGGTTTGCCCGCATGCTGATCGGATCGCTAACGACGCTGAAGACGTCGGCCGCACTGGACGAGGGTCTCGCGGAGCTATGGAACCATCCGCAAGCCCGTGCCGAGCTGCTCGAGCTTCTCGACATCCTCCCCGAACGCGTCGACCACCTGCACACGCCGCTCGGCATCCCCGATGTTCCGCTCGCGGTCCACGCGCGGTACACGAGGACCGAGATCCTTGCCGCGTTCGACACGGGCGCCGGAGTGAGACCGACGACGTGGCAGTCCGGTGTGTGGTGGGACGAGAACAGCCGCAGCGACCTCTTCGCGTTCACGCTCGACAAGTCGGCAGGCTCGTTCTCCCCCACGACCCGGTACCGCGACTACGCGATCAGCCCGGAGCTGATCCACTGGGAGAGCCAGTCCACGACGTCCCAGGACAGCGACACCGGTCGCCGGTACATCAGCCAGGCCGCGGACGGCACGAACGTCGTCCTGTTCGCCAGGCTCAGCACCACCGATCGCGCGTTCTGGTGCCTCGGCCCCGCGACCTACGTCTCCCATCAGGGCGAGCGACCGATTGCCTTCACGTGGCGACTCCGTCACCGCCTCCCGGGTGATCTGTACGCGGCGTTCGCCGCCGCTGCCGCGTGACGTGATTTGGAAGCACGCGCGGGCCGTCGACGGTTACGAGGCACAGTTCATGGTCGTGAGCCTCGGCGACCACATCTACGTGCTTGGTGCCCACGCGAAGTCGGGCACGCAGAAGTTGTACGACGCGCTCGTCGACTCCTTCGTCCTCAACTGAGCGGGTGCCAGGGCACCGGCCAACGCGGGCGAATAACCCGCACGTCGCCGCGCACCGGCCAACGCTGGCAAGCTGTGCCGATGGCTTCGACCGAAGACCCAGTGGCGGCGTTGCGGGTGTTCGCCGAGCAGGCGTGCACGCTGGCCGAGGAAGCGGCGCGCATCGACCCGGCGATCGGTGTGCGCCACGTCGGGCGCCAGCTCGCGCTGGCGCTGGTCGAGCAGCTCGAGCACTCCGATGCCCGCGCGCCGAGCTTTCACCGCTACGAGGCACCCTGGAGTCAGTGGGGTGCGCCCAACCCCGACAACGTCTACCTCCGGACCGTCATCGACCCGGCCGCAACGTATGTCGTGCGTGCCGATGTGCGCGGCGTGCGCGAACTCCTGATCTCGCTCATGGAGGGCGACATGCACCTCGGCGAGTTCGGCGTGTTCGCCGAGCGTGCGCTGCACGAGCTCGACGTCGCGCCTGACGGCACGCTGGAGATCGTCGTCGCGCCCGACGCGCATCCCGGCAACTGGCTCCCCACCGACCCGCGTCCGCGGGTGCTCACGATCCGCCAGTACCAGTACGACTGGGAGCGCGACACCGTCGCGTCGTTCACGATCGAACGGCTCGACACGCGCGGCGTTCCTGCGGCGCCACCTTCGCCCGGCGACGTCGCCGCCGCGATCGATCGCGCTACCCGCTGGGTCGAGCGGTCGCTCCATTTCTGGGCGGCGCACTCGACGCGCGAGACCGGCGCGCCACCGAACCGGATCGGCGCGCCCACGACGCCACCGGGTGGCGCGCCCCACATCGCGTACGCAGGCGGGCAGTGGTCGCTCGCAGCGGGCGAGACCCTCCTGGTGACAACTGAGCTTCCCGACGCCGACTACTGGTCCTGGGTCGCGCACTCGCACCACTGGTTCGACTCCGGCGATTTCGCGTCGCGGGTGACGTCGGTCAACCATGCCCAGGCGTACGTCGACGACGACGGGAGAGTACGGGTCGTGCTCTCCCACACCGATCCCGGCACGCCGAACTGGATCGACACCAGCGGGCAGCACGGCGGGATGCTCGCGTACCGCCTCATCGGTGCGCGGACGAAGCCGGCACCGGTGACGCAGGTCGTGGAGCTCGACGCGCTGCGCGATCACCTGCCGTCGAATCATCCCGTGGTCGACGCCGAGGCGCGACGCGACCAGCTCGCCCGGCGCCGCGCTGCGGTCCTGGCGCGCTTCGCATGAGCAACACCGCGGCGCCGTGGCGGCCACCGCCGCGCCCCGCGTGGGTGGAGCGGCTCCTCGCGCACGGCGACGCGGCAGGCGCCGCGAGCCGGCTCGTCACCATCGAGTCCGACGAACTCCTCGCCAGCGCGACCGCGAGCACCGGCCACGACGACTTCGGCCCACCGTCGTGGCGCGCGCACTACGACGTGCTGGTGGAGTCGATCGCGCGTGAGAGCGATCTGCACCTCGCGGGTCGCATCATCACGCGCACCGAACTCTTGCGCTCGCTGCGCACGCGGCTCGGGCTCGCGGCGCTCTGGGCACGCGACCCTGGCGTGCTCGACCGTCCGGTTACTGCACCCGTGTTCGTCGTCGGGTTCGCGCGCTCGGGAACATCGATCCTGCACGAGCTCCTCGCCCTGGAACCGACTGTGCGCGCACCGCGTACATGGGAGCTGCTGCAGCCGGCGGACGCGGCCGCCGGTGGCGACGCTGCCGCGCGCGAGACGCGTGGGTGACGGCGTCCACTCGTTCTGGGCCGACATGCAGCCCGAGTACGACACCATGCACCACAACGCCGGCGATCTGCCGAACGAATGCATCTTCGCGACCGCGCACGAATTCCTGTCGGATCACTGGTCGGGCGTCCACGTGGCGCCCACGTACGCGTTGCATCTCGCCACCGCTGACCACGGCGACGCCTACCGGTATCACCGCCGCGTCCTGCAGTCGCTCCAGGGCGACGCCCGCCCGGCCCAGTGGGTGCTCAAGGCGCCGAGCCACCTGGCGAACCTCGCGACGCTCTTCGCGGTGTATCCGGATGCTCGCGTCGTGCACATCCACCGCGATCCCCTGCGCGCGGTGCCGTCGACGCTGAGCCTCATGGGCACGCTGAAGTGGATGCGCTGCACGAACGTCGACATGACACCGCTCGCGTCACCGACCGCCAAGGGCTACGCGGCGATGCTCGACAGCATCATCGCAGCGCGCGCCGGCGGGACGTTGCCCGACGATCGCTTCGTCGACGTGCGCTACACGGATCTCGTGCGCGACCCGGGCGCGACCGTGCAGCACGTCCACGAGGCGATCGGCTGGCCGGCACCGGCTGCCGTCGCGGCCCGTGCCGCGGCGCACGTCGCCGCCTCGCCGCCGCACACGCGGGGCCGTCACCGCTACTCGCTCGCCGCCTTCGGCCTCGATCGCGCCGCGCTCGAGCACCGCTTCGCGAGGTACTACGAGCGCTTCTCGGTCGAACGGGAGCCCGACACCGGCGAGACCGACTGACCGACTGACCGACTGGCAGGCGGACTCGAGCGAACGGCATCGGCTCCGCATCCGGCCGCAGTGCGAGAAATCTTGATGACGGCACGCGCGCCGCCCTGCGGCGCACGGCACGCGCGCTATCGCGCACAATGCGCGCGATAGCCCGCCGCAAAGCGGCATATTTCGGGAGGACCTGGCGCGGCGACGGGCGCGGCGATACGCGCGACGTCCACTACTCTGTGCGAGAGGCGCATCGGAGGATGCGCGCGGGGCGCGGTCGCGCGACGAACACTGGCGCGCGATGCGTAGTTGACTGCACACGCGATGAAGGGGAACTCGAAGTCTGGCGGCGCGCGGCGTTTCGCGGGTCGCGTCGTATTGGGTGTGTCGTGCCTCGCGATGTTCGCGCTGGTGGTGCCGCTCGGCGCGCGCGTCCAGCGCGCGGCTGCTGCGGCGAGCCTTCGCATCGACGCGCCGAGCCATGCCGCGGTCGGCCAGGTCGTGTCCGTCGACCTCGTCGCGACGGCGCCGGCGCCGATCGGTGCCTTCGCCGCGAGCCTGCGCTACGACCAACGAGCGCTCGAGGTCGTGCGCGTCCGCACATCGTCGAGCCTGCCCACAACCGGAGCCGTCACGCCACTGTCGGTGGCCGAGACGCCCAATCGCAAGGTCGCTGCGGGCTGGAGCGCGCCGGGCGGCGCGACGCCAGCGACCGCAACCGCGACCGGGGCACCCGCGCGCCTCGCGACGGTCGACGTCCAGACGCGTCGCCCGGGCCAGGTCGAGCTCCGCGTCGACGGGGCCGAGATCGTCGGGCTCGCGGGCCAGCCGCTCGGGCTCGCGTCGGCCAGCGTCGTGATCACGAGCGGCGCGGGTGGCCCGCAGTACGCGGCGCCACATGGTCCGGCCGCCACCAGCCATGCCGCCGGCACGCCGGCCGCCGCGCCCGTCGACATCGCGACGCTGACCGCGGCATGGGCACACGCAGCCGAGCAGGACGTCGCCTGCCCGGCGCCCGAGCCCGGTACCGACGTGAACGGTGACGGCTGCCTCACGATCGCGGACCTGCAGCGCTCCGCGGCCACCACCGCGCCCCGCGCCAGCGCGCAGCGAGCTGCGGCGCCAGCGGTGAGCCCCACGTTCACGGTCAACTCCACCGCCGACGGTGGTGACGCGAACATCAACGGTGTCTGCCAGACGTCGACAGCAGGTCAGTGCACGCTGCGCGCCGCACTGCAGGAGGCCAACGCCGCGAGTGGCGCCGCGACCGTCAACTTCGCGATCCCAGGCAGCGGCGTGCACACGATCAAGCCGAACACGCGCCTCCCCGCGCTCGACAACGGGCACGGCATCACGATCGACGGCTTCACACAGTCGGGCTCGTCGCCCAACACCGACCCCATCGCCGACAACGCGGTCTACACCATCGAGCTGGTAGGCAAGGGCGGCAACGGCATCGACGGCTTCTTCGTGGATCAGTCGAACAACGTGATTCGCGGTCTCGACATGCACGGGTTCAACCGAGCGATCTGGATCTACGGTGCGAACGCGACGCACAACCTCGTCGAGGGCAACATGCTCGGCCTCACGCCAACCGGCGACTTCGACCCGAACTACGCGCTCGTGAACACCTCGACGTGCGTCGTCCTCCAGCAGGGTGCGGCCGACAACCAGATCGGCGCACCGGGAAACGCGAACCGCAACGTCGTGTCGGGCTGTGACCACCAGGACATCGCCACGTACGACTGGCCCACGACGCGCACCACGATCCAGAACAACATCACGGGCCTCGATCCGACCGGCACGCAGCGGCGCGGCGCGAAGTCGCACGGCATTGACATCAACACCGGCACCCAGTACACGCTCATCGGCGGCACCGACGCCGGAGAGCGCAACGTCTCCTCGGGGAACTCGCAGGAGGGCGTCGAGATCTCGCACAACCCGCTCACGCTGCACAACTCGGTGATCGACAACTACATCGGCACCGACCTCACCGGTAACCACGCGTACAGCTACACGCAGAACGGCCAGTGGGGCGTGCATCTCGAGGGTAAGCCCGACTGCAACAACGCGCCGTGCGGTCTCGACGCGGGATACAACACCGTGACCGGCAACGTGATCGTGAACGCCCAGAAGGGCGGCCTGCTCGTCGACAAGGGCGTGCACGACTCGACGATCTCGAACAACTCGATCGGCGTGACCGCGAACGGTACGCCCGCGGGGAACAAGCTCTTCGGCGTGAACATCGAAGCCGGCTCGGTGCGCATCACGTTCGGTCCCGGCAACGAGGTCGCGTACAACGACAACGGTGTGCAGCTCCAGTCGACCGGGGTCGAACCGGCGAACAGCGCGTCGTCGGTCACCAACGACAACACGATCACGCAGAACTCCATTCACGACAACGGCAAGAACGGCGTCGCCGCGCTCGGCATCGATCTCGCACCGTTCGGCACCGTCAACACGTCGTCGAACGCGGATCCCAACGTGAACGACGCCATCATCGCCCCCACACTTTCCAACGCCACCAGCACGAGCATCGACGCGACCACGTGCGGGGGATGCACGGTCGAGTTGTTCATCGCCGACCATTCCGCGGGCTCGGTGGGATCCGGCCTCACCTACCTCACGAACGCGACCGCCAACGGCGGCGGCAACGTCACGATCACGGTGCCGCAGGGAGCACGCGGCCACGCCGTGACCGCGACGGCCACGAACTCGGGCGGCAGCACGTCGGAGTTCTCGCGCAACGTGCAGATCCCGGGTTCGGCCACCGGCGTGCCCGGCCCGCCGTCGATCACGTCGACATCGGCCGGTAACGGCTGGGCGTCGATCGCCTGGGACCCACCCACGCTGACCGGCACGAGCTCGATCAACCACTACACCGTGAAGGCGAGTCCGGGCGGCGCGACGGCGACCGTGCCCGCGCCCGGCACGCGCGCGATCGTGACCGGCCTCGCGAACGGTACGCACTACACGTTCACCGTCACCGCGACGAACAACGCCGGCACGGGCGACCCGTCGCCGGCGTCGGCATCGACCACACCGGCCGCCGGGGCGGTGAGCGTGACGACGAAGTACGAGAGCAACGAGATCGGCCGCCTCCAGCAGACGGCGAGCTACTTCGGCGAGACCGTGAGCCAGGCCCAGCACGACTCGGTCGGCATCATCGGCTACATCATCGGGCTCATCCCACCGGGACCCACGCCGCTCTCGCCGCCACCGAGCATCGCAGGACCCAACGTGATCAGCAGCAACTGGCCGGCGGCCGACCAGGGCGTGCTCGTGTCCGTCGCGCAGAAGTTCGCGCTCACGCCTGCGGAATCGCAGAAGTTCTCCACCCAACTCGTGGGTTACCTCCTCGCAATCGGCGGTCACTGACACCCGCGCGAGCGATCCGCGCCGCGCCTGGTCAGGGCGCGACCGCTCGCGACCGGTCAGTGGCCGGTGAGGGCGAGCAGATAGCCGACGAGCTGCGCCGAGAACTTCTGTGCCTCGGCGGGCGTGAGCGCATACTTGCGCATCACCGACACGAGCACACCCTGGTCCGTGGCCGGCCAGGTGGAGCTGACCGCGGTCGAGCCGGTGTCAGGAGGCAGCGAGGCCACCGGCGTCGGTCCCGGAGCGATCAGACCGATCAAGTATCCCAGCGTGCCGACACTTTCGTGCTGCGCCTCCGCGACGCTCACACCGAGGTACGCCGCGGTCTTGTTCAGCCGGGGCAACTCGGCGCCCGTCCAGTGCGTGGTCACCGACGTGGTCCCCGCGCTCGGCGTGACCGACGCCGACGTGTCCGACGATCCCGTTCCTCGGGCATTCGTCGCGCTCACCGCGAAGCGATACGTCCTGCCGTTGTGCAGACCGGTGAAGGTGGCCCGCGTACCCGGCACCTCGATCACCTGCCGCGCGCCGCCCGGCGTGGCGGTCACCGTGTACGACTGCACCGCGATCGCGCCGGTTGACGGCGCGTTCCATGCCACGTTCGCCCAACCCGCGCCGGCCGTCGCGCTCGTGACGGTGGGGCGGCCCGGCACCGATGCGACCGCGGCGAGGAACTGCCGCACGATTGGCCGCAACGCCGGCCAGCCGTCGACCGCGGCGTCGAAATGCGCCTGCGCGTAGCCGACCTGCCACGAGATCCACGGTGAGAAGTCGGTGCCGCCCTTGCTGATCGTCCACACCGCGGTGCGCGCTTCGGTGGACGGGTCGTCGGTCTGCGCGTCGGTATAGGAGGGCCAGTAGTACGACGAGACCTGCCAGATCCCCCGGTCGGATTGCAGCTGGCGGGTATGCGACGCGTTCCACACGGAGGCTGGGCCCTCCACGCCGATCACATCGGACGCGGGCCGGTATCCCAGCGCCGGGTCGAAGTTGCGCGCGTGGTCGTAGAGGGTGGACTCCGCGACCGCGACCGCAACCACCGAGAGCAGCCTGGTCTCGGACCGGTAGCCCGCGTCGTACGCGATCTGGATGACCTGCGCGACGGTGAGCTGCGTGCCCGCCCAGACCGAGATGCGATCCGCCGCGCCGGCCGCCCCACCACCGCCGAGCGCGCCGAACGTCGCCGCGACGACGAGCGCGGCCGTCAACCTCCGGTAATGGTCGCCGGTCCGGCCCCCGGCGGCACCGGCCCGGCTTCCCGCATTCGGTCCTCGCGTCACCGGCCTCCGTCCGACGCCCCGGCCGCGGTCGTTCGGCCCGAGGCTACCGACGCCCGGCGCCGGCGCAAAAGGCCGCCCTTGTCCGGTGCGACCGGCACGGGTTACGTTTTGCGGCCGGACGCCGTGGGGCAACAGCCGCGTTGCCGGCCTGCGGCGAGGTAGGGCGGTGCCATGAGGCAACTGGGCCCCTCTCGGGTGCGCAGTGTCGCGTTCGAAGCGGTCGCGAACCCGGTGTTCGTCGGGCGCGCCCGCCGGCGCCGCTTGTACCTGCGCATCGCTGCGGTCGTGTGCGTGCTCGCGTGCGCGGCGTTCATCGCCGCGCTCGTCGTGGGGCTCACGGCATCGGCATCGGTGCACGACGGCATGCGCCCCGTTCACCATCCCGCGCACAACCACGTGGCCTCGACCCGCGCCGACACCGCCGAGCACGCATGAGCGTGCGACCACGCATGCACTGGGTGATCCTCGCCATCG
This sequence comes from uncultured Actinomycetes bacterium, assembly GCA_963716525.1. Taxonomy (GTDB): domain Bacteria; phylum Actinomycetota; class Acidimicrobiia; order IMCC26256; family PALSA-610; genus JBBREP01. The sequence continues at coordinate 2,807,381 of OY970315.1, read as the reverse complement.
CCCTCATGACGCTGGGCATCTCCCAGGTCGTGTGGGGCTACTCGCACGGCGCCATCGGGAGCGCGAGCACCGAGCCGCCCACGGGCGCGCTCCTCGGCACCCACGCGCCACGGGGACCGCTGCTCTTCGAGCACGCCAAGGCCGGCCGCGAGGTACGGACGCCTGCGCGTCGCATCGCGTTGACGTTCGACGACGGTCCCGATCCGAAGTGGACCCCAGACCTCCTTCGGTTGTTGCAGCGCATGCACGTGCACGCGACGTTCTTCGTGGTCGGCACGCGCGCGCTCGCACATCCAGGCATCCTGCGCGACGAGTGGCGCAACGGGAACGACATCGGGATCCACACGTTCACCCACGTGAACCTCGAATCGGTTCCCGGTTGGCGCCAGCGGATCGAGCTGTCGCTCAGCCAGATCGCCATCGAGTCGGCGCTCGGACGGCGCTCGACGCTCGTGCGCATGCCGTACACGTCGGTGACCAAGTCGGTCTCCGCGTCGACGCTGGCGGAGGCAAACCGGCTCGAACACGAGGGGTACACGGTGGCCTTCTCGGACCGCGATGCCCAGGACTGGCGCAAAGGCGTGCTCGCGCAGCAGATCGTGGCCGGCGCCGCACCGGTAGGCGACAACGGCGCGGTGATCCTGCTGCACGACGGCGGCGGTGACCGCAGCCGCACGCTCGCGGCCACCGAGCAGCTCGTTCGCATGTTCGCGCGCGCAGGGCGACTCGTTCGTGACGCTGTCGCAACTGCTCGGCGCCAGCCGCTCGGTGACCGTCCCCGTGGCGCCTCGGAGCGCCGTGGTTCGCGCCCACCTGTTCGCGCTCGCGATCGGCGCGTCGGGCTGGCTCTCGGATGCGTTCACACTGCTCGCGCTGTGCCTCGTGCTCCTGATGGTGGTGCGCGCAGTGCTGCTCGTGGTGTTCGCGCGGCGGCACCGGCGGCGGATCCCGCACCGCCTCTTGCCGCCCGGCCAGGGCATCTCGGTGCTCGTCCCCGCGTACAACGAGGAAGCGGGGATCCGGCTCACCGTCGAGTCGCTGCTCGCGTCCGAGCTACCTGCTGGCACGCGACTCGAGGTCATCGTGGTCGACGACGGCTCGACCGACGGCACGGCCGCCGTGCTCGCGACGATGCACGACGAACGGGTCGTGGTGTTGCACCAGGAGAACGCGGGGAAGGTCGCGGCGTTGCACGCGGCGATGGAGTACGCACGTCACCAGCTCATCGTCACGGTCGACGGCGACACCGTGTTCCGCAGCGACGCGCTCGCCCGCCTTGTGGCGCCGCTGCTCGACGAACAGGTCGGCGCCGTGAGCGGCAACACCAAGGTCGTCAACCGGAACGGGCTGCTGGGTCGTTGGCAGCACCTCGAGTACGTCGTGGGTTTCAACCTCGATCGCCGCATGTACGACCTGCTCGGCTGCATGCCCACCGTGCCCGGTGCGATCGGCGCGTTCCGCCGGTCGGCACTCGACGCCGCCGGCGGCTTCAGCGACGACACCCTGGCGGAGGACACCGACATCACGATGGCGATCCACCGGGCGCGGCTGCGCGTCGTCTACGTCGACGACGCGATCGCGTATACGGAGGCACCCGCGACACTCACCGACCTCTGGCGCCAGCGCTACCGCTGGTGCTACGGCACGCTGCAAGCAACGTGGAAGCACGCCACCGCGATGATCCGCGGCCGGGAGTGCACGCGGCTCGGGCTGCTCGGGATCCCGTACATCCTCGTCTTCCAGGTGGGCCTCGCGCTCTTCGGACCACTCATCGACATCGTCAGCGTGGTGTTCGCGGTGTTCGGCGACTGGCGGCTCGTGCTCTGGTGCTGGGGCGGCTTCCTCGCGCTCCAGCTCGCGCTCACCGCCTACGCGCTCCGCACCGACGGCGAGCCGCTCGGGGCGATCTGGTCGGAACCGCTCCAACAGTTCGCCTACCGCCAGCTCGTGTGCCTCGTCGTCATGCAGTCGGTGCTCAGCGCACTGCGCGGCACGCGGCTGCGCTGGCAGCGGGTCCGCCGCTACGGCGCCACATCCACTGCCGCCTGCGATGCACCCCACACGTCAGCCGCCTAGCCCGGCCATCATCAGAGATCCTCGGGGGTGTCGCCGAGGAGGTAGCGGGGTCCGTCGCCCAGCGAGGCGGCCGCGTCATCGGGGTTGTACAGCTTGCACGCCCTGAACGAGAGGCAGCCGCAGCCGATGCACGACGTCAGGTCGGCGCGCAGGCCCTGCATCACCGCGATCTGCTCGTCGAGGCGGGTCCGCCAGCCGCGCGACATGCGTTCCCAGTCAGCGACGTTCGGCGTGCGGTCGCCGGGCAGCGCGGCCAAGGCGTCGCGGATCTCGCCGAGCGACAAGCCCACCCGCTGGCCGACGCGGATCACCGCCACCCGGCGCAGCACGTCGCGGTCGAACAGGCGCTGGTTGCCCTCCGAACGGGTCGACCGGATGAGGCCCTGCTGCTCGTAGAACCGCAGTGCCGAGGCCGCCACACCGGAGCGCCGGGCCACCTCGCCGATCGACAGCGGCGACGATGCGGTCACCGGCAGTAGCTCCTTGACTTCAAGTTCACTTGAACTTGCAAGATAGTGCGATGCTCGCTACGACGCCACTGCCCGAGACCGTCCTCGACGCCGCCGAGGCGATCGCCGTGCCCCGGCAGGCGCCCGCCGACTCGTTCGTCCTCCACGCGCCGCTCGAGCTCATGGCGCGCGTCGGCCTGCTCCCCTACCTCGACGCCGATACCCGCGCCGAGGCGATCGAGCAGCTCGCGCGGCTCGCCGACCGCTACACCTCGACGGGCCCCGGCGTCGCCACGCCTCGCGCGCGGCAGTTCGACGACATGGTCGCCGCGGTCGCCGCGCTCACCGGCGCGATCACCGCGTCCGACCTCGACGCCGTCGACGCGACCATGGTCTGGATCACCACGCACGCCACCGCACCACAGCTCCGCCCGCTCCTCGGTGAACTGGTCGTCGACTCGCTCGGCGCGGCCGCGCACACCCCGATCGGCCTCTCGCTCCTGCCCATCGTCGCCGGCGGGCAGCTTCCGCCGGCGTTGTTGCGCGCGCCGGTGCGCGAGCTCGCCCGCCATCCCGACTGGAAGGTCCGCTGGTTCCGCGACACTGGCGGCCCCCATGCGGGCGCGCCCGGACCGGGCGACGACCTCGGCGCGGCACTGCGCGCGGTACCGCACCTCGGCCGCCCGGGCAGCGACTTCATCTTCCCCTTGATGTCGCAGGCGGAGAACTCACGCGCAGCACCGCGACTCCTCGCGCCCGCGCTGGCCACCGATACTCGGCGGGCCGGCCGCATGCTCATGCGCGCGGCCGCGTGGAGCATGCTGCACGACGATCCGGCCCAGGCGCCCTACGGATGGAGTCACTGCCTTACCATGCCGCAGGCCGTCATGGGGCTGGCGGGCGACGCTGTCACGCCCCGCACCGCGCTCGCAGTTGCCGGCACGTACGTGGTCGGCTTCCGCGCCGCGCACGGCCTCGAGCCGCTCGGCCGGCTCGACGACGGGGCCGGGCGTGCACACACCGGGAACGGCGACGCCTCCGGGCTCGCCGCCTACGCCGCGGTCCACCACGACGCCCACCTCGTCAAGTACACGCTCGCCGGCTTCCTCGCCGCCGACAACGACCCCGCGTGGGCCGGCACGTACTTCGCGGCGGCGCAGTTCCTCGCCGACTGGTGGCGCACCCCGCGCGCCGGTTGATCGCCGGAGTTCCGGCCCGCCGGGCGGGGACTGCAAAGATCCCACGGTGACCGCGACCGACCCGGCCGTCGCCCCGCCCGCCCGAGCCACACCGCGGCACGCGGCGCCGGGATCGAGCGCGACGGTCTGGTTCCTGGCGCTCGGCGCGGCGATCGGGGTGCTCGCCACAGTGCGCATCGCGGCGTCGAACCGGGTGGGCGCACCGTCGCTGTTCGTCGACGACGCGTACTACTACTTCAAGATCGCGCAGCACGTGGTCGCCGGCGACGGCTCCACGTTCGACGGCATCTCCCACACCAACGGCTACCACCCGCTATGGCTCGTGGTGCTGCTGCCGGTGTTCGCGATCGTGCGCTCCCGCACCGCCGCGCTCACCGTCGTGAAGGCGCTCTGCGGCGCGCTGTGGATTGCCGCGCTGTGGCAGGTGGGCCGGATCGGGCGAGCGATCGGCGCGCCCGTGGCCATGCTGATCGGGTGCCTGCCGATCGCGGTCTACACCGCCGCCGCACCCCGCGCGCTGCCGTTCGCGGGTGTGGAGACCGGTCTCGTGCTCCCCCTCCTCCTCGCCGCGATCGTGCCGCTCGTCCGGGCGGCGCGCACGGGGCCGCGCGAGGAATGGATTGCCGGTGTCTGGCTCGCGGTCGCGGTGCTCGCCCGGCTCGATGCGGTATACGTGGTGGGTTTTCTCGCCGTGCTCGTGGCGCTGCGGGCCACCGCGGCGCGCGGGCCACACCGGGTTGGCGCGCTCGCTCGCGTCGCACTCCCCGGCGCCGCCGTGTTCGTGGCCGACCTGCTGGTGAACCGCATCTGGTTCGGCGCGGCGCTCACCACCGCGACCCGCGCCAAGACGATGACGCCGCCCACGGCGAACAACTACCCGCTGCACCAGTACTTCAACGACCCCGCTTCGATGCCGATCATCGTCGGCGTCGGCACCGCGTCGGGCCTTGTGGTGGTGGCCGCGCTGCTCGCGGCCCGTGCCTCGCGTGGTGAGCGAGCGCGCCGGGCGCCGCTCGTGCGCCTCGCCGACATCGTGGCCGCGCTGTGGCTCGCGGGCGCGCTCGCAACCGTCGTGTTCGACCGGCAGTCGAGCTGGGCGCTCTACCCCTGGTACTACTACGAAGCGTTCCTCGTGTTGCTCCTCGGGCCGGGCGTGGTGCTCGCGGCCCTACTCCCCGCGTTGCGCCTGCCCGCGCTCTCCGCGCGCACGCTCACCGGTGCGGCAGCCGGCGCGCTCGCGGTCGGCGCGGTTGCCGGTGTGCTGCTCCGTGTCGCAGCCGACGGCGGCGAGAACTTCCTCACCCAGAACGCAGCCGCGGCCATCGCGCTGAACAAGGTGCTCCCGCACGACGCAGTGGTGGCGATGGGCGACCGCGCCGGCGTGGTCGGCTACTTCCTCGATCGCCCGGTGGTGCAACTCGAGGGCATCGTGGGTTCCAACGAGTATCTCGACGCGGTGCGCCACGGGCACGCCCATGCCTTCCTGCGCCGCGAGCACGTCACCTACTACGCGAAGTCGGCGAATCTCGCGACGCGGCTGCTCCTCGAGCACGATGGCGGGCCCGGCGCCGCCGCGCATGAGTGCGGATTCCGCTTCGAGCCATATTTCGGAGGCGGCGACAAAGTGGTGTTCAACGTGTGCCGGCGCGACATCGTGTACGCGACGCCGGTCGCACACGGTGAGCAGCTCGTGGTGTGGCGCTACCGCGGCGGCGCCGACGTGTTCCACGTGCCCGGCTGATCGACCGGCCCGTCGCCGGTGGAGCGCCGCACCGCGAGCGTGGCGGCAAAGGGCAAGTGGTCACTGCCCGGTGCGCGCAACCGGGTGATCTCGACCGCACACACGTCGCCGGCCATGAGGAGATGATCGACGCGCGCCACCGCGCCGAAGGCAGCCAGCGGGCCCTTCGGAGCGAGCTTGAGCGATGCGTCGAGGCCGCGCCCGAGCGACACGTGCGCGTCGGTGTAGCCGTGCTCGAGCAGATCGTCGAGTGGCGGACGGTCGATCGACGAGTTCAGATCGCCGGCGATGACGGTGCGGCTCGGAGATCGTGACGCCAGCCCGGTGAGCGACGCGAGCTGCGCACGCCACCGTGGATGCCCGCCCCGCTCGATGTTCGCCTCGAGGTGCGTCGCGAGCAGCGTCAGCGGCGTGCCGTCGACGTCGAGGTGCGCGCGAATGACGCGCAGCGGGCCCGGTAGCACCATGACGCACGAGCCGGAACCGAACGGGAGGCGCGAGAACACCGCGGTGACGTACTCCGGGTCGCCGCCACCGTCGACGATGCGGTGCGGGAACCACACGTCGCCGCCCAGCTCGTCGACGCACTGCAGGAAGCGGTCGGTGAGCTCGTTCACCACGATCACGTCGACACCGCTGTGGACGAGCTCGGCCGCCGTGCGTTGCGGTGTGGGGTTGTCGACGAAGACGTTCGCGACGGCGATCGAGAGCCGCGCCGCGTGCGGCACCCATGCCGGCGGCGATTGGCGGCGCAACCGCGGCGCGAACACGGCAATCCCCCACGACCCGAGACCGATGGCCTCGATCGCGAGCACCGACTGGCCTTCGGCCAGCGTCGCGAGCGCGAGCGTGAGCGCGAGCAGCGTGAGCACGGGGAGCAGGTCGTCGGCCACCGCGAACACCGGCCCGGTCTCGACCCGGGAAAACTTCACGACGAACACGCTGGCGACGAGCCCGGCCATCGTCCACTCGATCACCCGCCACGGCAGCACGCCGCCGAACGACACCGTGCCCGACAGGATGGCCGCGACCGCGAGCGCGGCCTGCACGACGAGCACCGACACGAAGCGGACGCGCGCGGGGCGCAGCGAGACCGGGGCGGTCACCGGCTCGTGCGTCGCGCAGCCGCCGGTCATGCGACCGCGGCGACGAACCCAGTCACGGTGCGGCCCTCACGGCCGGGGCCAGGGGCCCGCGGTGGCTCCAACGCGACGCGAGCCGGTGCACGTGGTGCGTGCGCGTGCGGCGGCGCACGGTGCTGTCACCCTGGTGTCGCGCGAAGAAACGGTGCTTCATGGCCTCTACGAGAGCAAGGTAGACGACGATCATCGCGGCAATGAGGAAATAGAGCCCCGCGCTCGGTACGGCGAAGCCCATCGGGTGGTGTAGCGGCGAGAGCGGTATGAGCGCACCGACGGCGACGACCGTGAGCGCGCACACGCCGAGCACGCCGCCGGGGCGGCTCTTCCATGCCGGCCGGCGCGTGCGGATCACGAAGATCACGAACGTCTGCGTGGCCAGCGACTCGATGAACCAGCCCGACCGGAACAGCGATGCGTGGGCATGGAAGACGCCGATCAGCACCGCGAACATCGCGAAGTCGAACAGCGAGCTGAGCGGACCGAAGAACACCATGAACTGCCGGATGAACGCCACGTCCCAGTGCGACGGCCGCGCGAGCACCTCGTCATCGACGTGGTCGCTCGGAATGGCGAGCTGGCTCGTGTCGTAGAGGAGGTTGTTGAGCAGAATTTGCGAGGGCAGCATCGGCAGGAACTTCAGGAAGGCCGACGCCGCCGCCGCGCTGAACATGTTGCCGAAGTTCGACGACGTGCCCATCAACACGTACTTGATCGTGTTCGCGAAGATCCGGCGCCCTTCGACGACGCCGTCGGCGAGCACACCGAGGTCGTTCTCGAGGAGCACGATGTCGGCCGCGTCGCGGGCGACATCGGTGGCGCCCTCGACCGAGATGCCCACGTCGGCGTGGTGCAGAGCCACCGCGTCGTTCACGCCGTCGCCGAGGAACGCGACGTCGTGGCCGGCGCGCCGGTGCACGGTGATGATCCGCGCCTTCTGTTCGGGCGTCACGCGTGCGAACACGGTGGTGTGGCCGCACACGTCGAGCAGTTGTTCGTCGGTGAGCGCGTCGATGTCGGGACCGTTCACGGTGCCATCGACGGGCATGCCGAGGTCGCGGCACACCTTCTCGGCCACCACCCCGTTGTCTCCGGTGACGATCTTCACCGTGATCCCGAGCCCGCGGAGGCGCTCGAGCGAGCCCCGGGCCGTGGCCTTCGGCGCGTCTTCGAAGTACAGGAAGCCCGTGAGGGTGAGATCGCGCTCGTCGTCGAGGGTGAGCGTGCGCAACGAGCCGGGTGCCACCCGCGTGGCCACGGCTACGACGCGCGTGCCGTCGTGGAAGGCGCCGTCGAGTGTGGCACGCGCCGTCTCGGACACGGTGGTGCAGCGGGCGAGCACCGACTCGGGCGCACCTTTACAGATCAGCATGTGCTCCTCGCCGCGCTGTACGAGCACGGTCGCGAGCCGGCGGTCGTGGTCGAACGGCAGCTTCGCGAGCGTCGTCCAGGGCGGTGCGGTGTCGGCGGGCGCGATGGGCTGCGGAGCGTCCAGGAGCGCCAGGTCGAGCGAGTTGCCGCTGACCGCCACGTGGCCGTCGACGGAGGCCTCGCTGCACACGAGACCGAGCTCGAGCACCTGCGGCTCGTCCACACCGCGCACGTCGACCGCGCCTCTGAAGCTGATGCGCCCCTCGGTGAGCGTGCCGGTCTTGTCGGTGAACAGCACGTCGACGTCGCCGAGGTCCTCCACGCACACGAGCCGCTTCACGAGCACCTTGCGGGCCGCGAGCCGGCGCGTGCCGATGGCCAGGCTTGTCGACACGATCGCGGGCAGCAGTTGCGGAGTGATGCCCACGGCGATCGCGAGCGAGAACAGCAGCGCGTCGAGCAACGGGCGATGCAACACGAGGTTCACCACCAGGATCGCGGTGGTGAGCGCGGCCGCGACCTTCGCGAGCAGCGCAGAGAAGTCGCGCAGGCCGGCTTGGAACTGCGTCTCGGGCTCGCGCTCGCCGAGGCCCAGAGCGATCCGGCCGAACTCCGTGCGCCCGCCGGTCTCCACCACCACTCCGACGGCCGAGCCGGCGTGCACGACCGTGCCCATGAACACACACGAGCTCAGCTCGGCGAGCGCGGCACCCGGCGTGACCGCGTCGGTCTGCTTCTCCGCCGGCGAGGACTCGCCGGTCAGCACCGACTCGTCGCACTCGAGCGCGACCGCCTCGATCAGCCGCATGTCGGCCGGGACCACCGCACCCACGGCGAGCTCGACGATGTCGCCCGGCACGAGCACGGTCACGTCGAGGCTGCACGGCACGCCGTCGCGGCGCACCGTCGCGCGGTGGCGGATCTGCGAGTGCAACGCCTGTGACGCGACACGCGGCGCGGTACTCGTTGACGAAGCCGAGACCGACGCTCGCGGCGAGGATCACCGCGATGATCAGGGAGTCGGTGCGTTCCCCCACGAGGAACGACACGACCGCCGCGACGAACAGCAGGGCGAGCAGCGCGCTGCGGAGCTGCCGGCCGAGCACGGCGAGGACGCGCACATCGTGCGACCGCAGCGCGTTCGGGCCCGTCACGGCGAGGCGCGCGGCGGCCTCGGCGCGGGCGAGGCCCCGCGGATCGGTCCGCAGCGCCGCGAGCACTGCCGCCGTGCCGGTGGCCGCGGCCTCGCGGGCCGGCACGCCGAGCGGGCCCGCGGTGGGCCCACGGACCTCCGATCCGTCGCCCGGCACAGGCGCGGCTTGCCTACCGGCACCCGCCGCGCCGTCGCGCACGCGACGACGCTACCGGAGCGCGGCGCCGCGGCGGTGCGTCAGGCGCCGGCGGGCAGGGGGCGGCCGTGCAGCGCGATCACCCGCGCGCCTTCCCCGTCACGCCCCTCGACGATCCCGTCGAGGGCATCGCGCACGACGTCGAAGTCGTCACGCATCGCGCCCAGGGCGTCCTCGACCCGGGCGATGCGGCGGCGCAGGTCGTCCACCACCGGGTCGGTCAGCTCGACGTCGTCGACGCGGGCACCCGAGGCACCCGAGGCGTAGGAGCGCAGCTCACGGACCTGGCCCCGCACGTCGACGAGGACGCGCTGCAAACGTCCCAACCGGTACAGCAGGCCGTCGACATCCGCGAACTCGGCCCGCGGGATGCGGGATGTGCCCCCGCGCCGCTCGGTGTCCCGTACGTCCGGCCCGATCCTCTGCACCATGCGCATACCCCTCTCGCGATCACGCGTCCGCGTGTGCGCCCGTTCCGGCGCCTCGATCGTCGCGCCCTCTCTCCATCGGCAGAAAGGGCCGTTCGGCCCAATGCTTTGCTCGGCGTTTCCCCAATGTCGCGTCCCGGAAACCCCGGCCGCGGCGGCCGGCCATGAGCAAGCGGAGCCGGGCCCCGCCGGCGCACGCGTGTGCAACACTCGGCGCCATGACCACGGCCGGACGCCTCGGCGCCGTCCGCCACGGGGCGGTTCGCCACGTGGGGATCCTGGCGCCGATGCGGCCCGAGCTCGCGCCCGTGGTGCGCCGGCTGGAGCTCACCGACCACGGCCGGGGCGAGGGTGCGGACGGCCGCATCTACGGCGGGCGGGCCGGCGCGGTCACCATCACCGCGATGCTCACCGAGATCGGCATGGCGAACGCCGCCCGCGCCGCGCGGGCGATCCTCGAGCACGGTGTCGACATCGTGCTCGTGGTGGGGATCGCCGGCTCGGTCGACCCGCGCTCGGCATGGGCGAGCTGATCATGCCCGAGCGGGTGGTGGCCCGGGCCACCGGACGTGAGCACCGCCCCACCATCGTCGGCGGCCAGCCCGCAGCGGGCACGCTGAGCTGCGGCGACGACCTGATCACCGACGTGGGCACGCTCGACACGATGGCCGGCGACGGGATCATCGCGCTCGACATGGAGACCGCGGCGATCGCCGCGGTCTGCGACGACGCGGGCCGGCCGTGGAGCGTGTTCCGCGCGATCAGCGACTACGCGGGCAGCGGCCTGCTCGACGAGGCGCTGCTCGCCCTGCTGCGTTCGGACGGCACGATGGACCCGGAGCTCATCGCCATGTTCGTGGCCGAGCACCCCGAACGCATCGACGACCTCGCCCGGTTCGGCAACGATGCCGAGCCGCGCCACGGAAGCCGCGGCCGAGGCCGCGGTGGCCGCCGTGCGATCGCTCGCGGGCTGAGCCGCGAGCGATCAGCAGCGTCGATCAGATCCCGTTCCAGACGCTGTCGGGAGTGGCTCCCGCGGCGTACCAGAACACGTCGGTCCTGCCGTCGCCGTTGAAGTCACCAGGGATCGGCAGGTACACGCCGTTCACCGACACGTGCGGCCCGGCCGAGATCCCCGACGTCGAGCCGTACCAGACCGAGTCGAGGCCGGCACCCGGCACGTACCAGAGCACGTCGGCCTTGCCGTCGCCGTTGAAGTCGCCGACCACCGGCACGTACGAACCGCTGATCTTCGGGTGACTCGGAGCCACGGCGAGCCCGAACGGCGTGCCGAGCCACAGCGCGTCACGCGACAGGCCGGCCTGGTACCACAGCACGTCGTCGGAGCCGTCGCCGTTGAAGTCGCCGACGAGCGCGGTGCCGTGCGCGCCGGGCACGTTCGCGGTGTGTTGCTCGAAGCCGTTCGTGGTGCCGTACCAGATCGCCTGCGTGGGCGTGACACGCGTGTTCCACACGATGTCGGCCTTGCCGTCACCGTTGAAATCGCCCGCAGCGGGCTTGTACGAGCCGTTGACCGTGAAGTGACCGCCGCCGGTGAACCCGGACGGCGCGCCGTACCACACGGTCTCGCCGCCGGAGCCGGGCGCGTACCAGAACACGTCGGTCCGGCCGTCGCCGTTGAAGTCGCCGGTGAGCGGGATGTACACACCGTTGATCGTGACGGTCGGGCCGTTCACGAAGCGGGTGCCGGTCGAGTACCAGAGCACGTCGGGATGCGTGCCCCGCCCGTACCACAGGATGTCGCCCTTGCCGTCGCCGTTGAAGTCGCCGGCGATCGGCAAGTAGGTGCCGTTCACCTGCAGGTGGCTGCCCACGGCGAACACCGAGTTGCCCTGCGAACCGACCTTGCTGGCGTCGACCGCCACCGACACCTCACCCGTACCGCCGAGGTTGTCGGTGACCACGAGCGACACCGTGTACACCGCCGCCGTCGCGAAGTGGTGCCCGACGGTGACGCCCTGGGCCGTGGTTCCGTCACCGAAGTTCCAGTTGTACGCCACGATCGAGCCATCGGGGTCGCTGGAGCCGCCGCCGTTCAGCGCGCAGTCCTGAGTGTTGCAGGCCCACGTGAACGACGCGGTCGGGAACTGGTTCGTGACTCCCGACCCCGGCACCTTGATGTTGCGGCTGAACTCCGACGTGCTGTTGTTCGCGTTCGTCGACGTGCCGGTGATCACCTGCCCGCCACTCCCCGCGGGGAGCGCGATGTGTGCGAGGCCCGCGCCGTCGGCCACGCCGCTCGAGAGGTACGTCTTGCCCGACCCGACCGAACCCTGCGCCTGGTCGGCGAGGAACACCTCCACGGTGCAACCGCTGCACGTGACCGCGTCGACCGAGCTCGGCGAGGCGTTGCTGAGCGTCGGCGCGATCATGCCGTCGTTGACGTTGGGGTCGGCGTTCTCCGCGGTGTTGACCTTGCCCTGCGGCGTGAGGTCGATACCGAGCGCCGCAGTGCCGTTGACGCTGTTCGAATAGATCGAGTTCTGCGTGATCTTGTTGCCGCTCGTCTTCGTGGGTACCGAATCGGGCGGCGACAGGTCGTCGGGACGGAGCGACACGCCGCTGTCGTTGTAGGCCACGATGTTGCCCGGGCCGATGGTGTTGCGGACGCTGCCGGCCTCGAGGTGGATGCCGTACAGCACGTTGCCCGCGGGCTGCCCGTTCGGGAGGATGCCGACGAGGTTGTTCTGGATGACCGAGTCGTGCACGCCCTTGTCGACGAAGATGCCGCCATGGCCCGTGCCGACGACGACGTTGCCCGACACGAAGTTCGTGCCCGCGTCCTCGGGGCACTTCTTGTCGGCCGTGAGGTTGCAGTCGGGGAACCCTTCCAGGTGGACGCCCCACTTGCCGTCGTGCGCGTACGCCGGTGCGGCGTTACCGGTCGGGTCGGTGCCGATGAGGTTGTCGACCACCGAGTTGTGCTCGGTGAGCGGGTTGTGGGAGATCTCGACGCCCTCGTCGCGGTTACCCGACAGCACGTTGCCGTCGCCGGCGTCGGTGCCGCCCACCATCTCGTACTGCACGCCCTCGTTCACGTCGACACCGTGCCCGAGCGACTTGCGGTTCTGCGTGCCGGTCGGGTCGAGGCCGATGATGTTGTTCTGCACGTTGTCGTACTTCGTGCCCCAGTTGTAGGACGTGATGCCGATGTGGTTGCAGCCGCTGATCACGTTGCGGTTCGCGACACCCGGCGCGCCGAACTGGTTGTGGCTCGCGCCGCCCTCGAACACGATGCAGCTCGACGCGACCGCGTAGCCGTAGCCCGGGTCGAAGCTGCCGTCCGGCTGCAAGCCGATGACGTTGCCGAGCACCTGGTTGTTGTTCGCGGTGGTCCCGTTGAAGAACATCTCCTTCACGAAGCCGTGCATCACGAAACCCTTGAACACGTTGTTTGAACTGCTGATCGTGAAGCCGTTGAACGTGTGCGGGCCGTTGCCGACGATCTCGATGCCGTAGACCGCGTTCACCGCGTACGGGTCGGTGTTGGCCCTCGAACCCGGCTGGCTGAAGCCGTCGATCGTGATGCCGTTCGGGTTCGTGAACGTGGGGAAGGTGGACGTGGCGTGGATCGTGTGGATACCGCTGCCGGCGATATTGAAGTCGATCGTGGCTGCGGTGCCCGCGCGGTTCGCCTCCTGGAGCGCGGCGCGCAAGGTGCACACGCCGCCTGACGTGGCGCACACGCCATCGCCCCTGGCGTCGCCGGCGTCGGTGTTCGAGTTCACCACGAATGTCGCCGCACTCGGGGAAACGCCGTAGGGGGACGCCGCGGAAGCATGGCGAGCGGACGCGTCGGCTGCGTCGACGTGGCCGGCGACGGCCTGGATGTCGGCGACCGAGAGGCAACCGTCGCCGTCGACGTCGTCACCGGGCGGCGGCGTGCCGCAGGCGGGCGAGGCCTCGGCCGCCGACACCCACGCGGGCTCGAGCGCGGTGGGATCGCGCGGCGACACGGCCTGGTCGCCGTCGATGTCGAGCGCCGCCGAGGCGGCGGAGTGGGCCGCGCGGGCCGGTGCGTACGCGGCGCCGTGCGGCGCAGGGTACGGAGTGGTGCCGCCGTCGACGGTGAACGTGAACGACGTGCTGGCGTCGCGAGCGAGCACGTTGCCGGTCGTGTCGGCGAGCAGGCCGCCGTCGAGACGCAGCTCGACGCGTCCGGCCGCGAGGGGCTCCACGTCGATCTCGGCGACGCCGCGTCGTGCCGCTCGCCGCGGGCGAGGACGCGAGCCGGTTGCTGCACGCGGTACCCGCACACGACCACACGCCGAACGTGGTGCGGTCGACGGCTTCGTTCGTCTGCACGAGGCGCGTGGCACCGCCGCTCGCGAGATGCGGCGGCAACACGATGCGGCTGACCTCGAGCGCGTTGTGGTCGTAGCGCAACGACGCCTGCAGCGCGCCGAGCGACGGCACGCCGTGCACGTCGAGGTGCACGCGCGCGACGCCCCCGGCCGCCACGTTGCTGGTGCCCGACAATGTGACGGCTTCACCCGTGGTGGCCGATGATGCGGTCGGTGACACGACAGTCGCCCCGGCCGCGGCCAGGCTGACGGCCGCGGCGAGGCACACGAGAGACCTGCGCCCGGTCCTTGGCTGCACGAACACTCGTTATCCCCTCGATGTCTCGATGTGTCGCCGGCGGCACACCACTCGCTGCCGGAATGGTCGTTTTGGAATCGCTTCTGGAATCGCTTCTGGAATCGCTGGTGGAATCGTGCTCCGGGCGAGCCGCGCTACCCCGCCACTCGCTCCGAGGCCCGTCTCCGCGCTACGCCCTCGCCGTACAGCTTTGCACCCTTCGTCCCCATATTGCAAAGAGATGGAAAAGAAGAGGGGCCGGCATGCGCCGGCCCCGCTTCTTGATGCGAGCGCTCGGCCCACTCAGATCCCGTACCAGACGCTGTCGGTCGCCGGGCCGGGTGCGTACCAGAACACGTCGGCCTTGCCGTCACCGTCGAAGTCGCCGGCGACGGGGATGTACGAGCCGTTCACCGCGTCGTGCGGTCCCACGTGCAGGCCGGTCGCCGAGCCGTACCACATCGAGTCGGTGCCCGGGCCCGGCGCGTACCAGAAGATGTCGGCCTTGCCGTCACCGTTGAAGTCGCCGGCGATGGGTGTGTAGGTGCCGTTGATGCTCGGCGCGGGGGCGTTCGTCGGGCCGCTCGCCGAGCCGAGCCACAGGTGCTCCTTCGCCGCGCCGGCCTGGTAGAAGAACGCGTCACCGAAGCCGTCACCGTTGAAGTCGCCGTGCAGCACCGTGCCGGGTGCGCCGAACAGCGCGACGGTGTTCTGGTGGAAGCCCGCGGCCCCGCCGTACCAGATCACCTGCTGCTGCGTGCCTACGTTGTCCCACACGATGTCGTCGCTGTGATCGCCGTTGAAGTCGGCGACGACCGGCTTGTACGTGCCGTTGATGTTCACGGCGGCGCCGTGCGTGAAGCCCGACGCCGTGCCCAACCACAGGCTGTCCGGCGCAGGCCCGGCCGCGTACCAGAGGATGTCGGCCTTGCCGTCACCGTTGAAGTCGCCGACGATCGGCTTGTACGTGCCGTTCACCGCGACGGCCGCACCGTTGTGGAAGCCGCTGCCGTTCGAGTACCAGATGCTGTCGGGGGTGCTGCCCGGGCCGTACCAGAAGATGTCGGCCTTGCCGTCGCCGTTGAAGTCGCCGGCGATCGGCACGTAGAGACCGTTCACCGAGAGGTGCGCGCCCACCGCGAACACCGAGTTGCCCTGCTTCGACACGCTGCTCGCGTCGACCGCGACGGTGACCGATCCGGTCGTGCCGCCGTCATCAGTGACCGTGAGCTTCACGTCGTAGACCTTGGCCGCGCCGAATGCGTGGCTCACGGTCACGCCATTGCCGCTCGTGCCGTCACCGAAGTCCCATGCGTACGCGGTGACGGTGCCGTCGGCGTCGGTCGAGCTCGACGCGTTCATCGCGCAGCTCTGCGCCGAGCACGACCACGTGAATGCGGCGGTCGGCGCCGCGTCGGCCGCCACCACCTGCTGTGCGAGCGCACCGCTGGCGCCGAGGTTGTCGATCACCGTGAGCTGCACGGTGTAGGTGCCGTTGCCCGTGAAGTCGTGGCTCGGGTTGATGCCCGTGCCGGTGGTGGAGTCACCGAAGTCCCACTGGTAGCTCGCGATCGAGCCGTCGGGGTCGTGCGACTGCGTCGCGTCGAAGGCGCACGACCGTTTCGTGCACGTCGACGTGAACTTCGCGATCGGCGGCTGATCGTTGCTCACCGTGGCGACCTTGATGTTCTTGGCGAACTCCGACGTGTCGCCGGCCGGGTTCGTGGTGGTCGCCGTGACGGTCTGCCCGCCGTTGCCGGCCGGCAGCGTGACGTTGGCGACCCCGCTGCCGTCGGCCGTGGCCGACGCGAGGTACGCCTTACCCGAGCCGTAGTAGCCGATGCCGCGATCGGACACGAACACCTCGACCACGCAGTTCGCGCATGTGGTGGCCACCACCGACGTCGGTGAGCCACTCGCCAGCGTGGGGCCGATGATCGAGTCGTTCACGTTCGGATCGGCGTTCCCCGGCGTGTTGATCGTGCCGAGCGGCGCGAGGTCGATGCCGAGCGACGTCGCGCCGGCGGAGCCGTTGCCGTAGATCGCGTTCTGCGTGATCGTGTTGCTATTCGTGACCGACGGTGTGGTGTCGGGAGGTGCGAGACCATCGGGGCGGATCTGCACGCCCGTGGCGTTGTTCGTGATCACGTTGGCGGGGCCGATCGTGTTGCGATGAGCGCCGGCCTCGATGTGCACGCCGAACAACCCGTTGCCCGCGGCCGTGCCGTTGAGCGTGAGGCCGATGAGGTTCCCGGCGACGACCGAGTCGTGCACCCCCTTGTCGATGAGCACGCCGCCCTTCTTGTTGCCGGCGATCACGTTCCCGGTCACCGTGCTCATGCCCGCGTCCTCGGGGCACACGCCACCCACCGCGTTGCAGTCGGGGTAGCCCTCGAGATGCACGCCGTCCTGGCCATTGGCCGCGTAGTCGGGGGCGTCGTTGCCCGTGAGGTCGGTACCGATGAGGTTGTCGAGCACGAAGTTGTGCAGTGTCAGCGGGTTGTGCGAGATCTCCACGCCGTGCTGCCGGTTCCCGGAGAGCACGTTGGCCTCGCCGGCGTTCGTGCCGCCCACATACGTCCATTGCGTGCCGGTGTTGATGTCGACACCGTGCGAGATCGAACCGCGCGCCTGCGTGCCGGTGGGGTCGAGGCCGACGATGTTGTTCTGCACGTTGTTGTACTTCGTGCCCCAGATGTAGAACGCGACGCCGATGTGGCCGCAACCACTGACCACGTTGCGGTTCGCCGGCAGCGGTGCGCCGATCTGGTTGTGACTCGCGCCGCTCTGCAGCACGATGCACGACGACTGGGGCACGTAGCTGAAGCCGGGAATCAGCGAGCCGTCGGGCATGAGCCCGATCATGTCGCCCTCGACAACGTTGTAGTTGCCGCTGGTCGTGTCGAACGCGATCGCCCGCTTGAAGCTGTGCATGTTGATACCGCGCAGCTCGTTGTGGCTCGTCGCCACGTAGAAGCCGTCGAACGCCGACTCGCCCTTGCCGACGATCTCCACGCCGTACACCGCGTTATCGGCGAGCGGCGACGTGTTCGGGCTCGACCCCGGTTGCGTGAACCCCTCGATGCTGATGCCGTTCGGGTTGTTCAGCGGTGGCAGTGCCGTCGCGGGCGCGATCGTCGCCGGAGCGGAGCCGGGAATGGCGAAGTTGATCGTGGCCGCGCTCGACGCGCGGTTCGCTTCCTGGATGGCCGCGCGCAGCGTGCACTGCCCTGCGGTGGCGGTCTGGCAGATCCCGTCGGCGCTCGCGTCACCCCCATCGGCCGTGGAGTTCACGACGAACGTGGCCACCACGTGCGGCGAGGCGGTGAACGACGACGCCGCGGCCGGGGGCACCTGCGCGGCAACCGTCTGCAGGTCGGCGATCGTGACGCAACCGTCACCGTCGGCATCGGTGCCGGGCGGCGGTGCGGGGCACACGGCCCCAGAGGCGGCGGCGTCCGACCACGCCGCGCGGCAGCATCTGCGCGTCACGGATCGTGATCCGGCCGTCGCCGTCGATGTCGGCCGGGGCGCGAGCGCCGCTCGACGCGGCGGGTACCGCGGCGGCCGCGGGCGCGGTCCACTCCTGCGCGCTCTCGCCGACGGCGAACGTCACTGCGACGCTGCGATGCGCCGTGATCACCGAGCCGGTCGCGTCGACGAGCATCAGCCCGTCGACGCGCAACTGCACGTGTCCCGCGGCAAGCGGCTCGACGTCGATCTCCACGACCCGCTGCGCAGCCGTGGTGGACCCGTTCGCCTGTGGCGCGGCGCCGAGCGCGACGTCACACGCCGCCACCGGGCACGACCAGGCCGCGATCTCGGTACGGTCGGCGATGCCGGCCGTCTGGAGCGGCTGGAGCGCGTAGCCGGCTGCCGTACGGTCCTCGAACTGCACTCGACTCACCTCGAGGGCGCGGTGGTCGTAGCGCAACGAGGCCTGGATCGCCGCGAGGGTCGGCGCGCCCTGCACGTCGAGGTAGAGCGGGACCGTGCCACCCGGGGCGACCACAGCCGGGGCCGAGAACGTGACGGTGGCGCCTCCACCGGTGGTCGTCGCGGTGACGGTGGGCGCGGCCGGCACGGCTCCCGCGGCCGGCGGCGTCGCGACGCTCGACGCGCCGGCGAGCGCCGTAGTGAGCGCGCCCGTCGCCGCGACTGCGGTGACGACCGCTATGCAGCGCACGAGCGGTCGACCGCTCCACGCCCTCGACCTGCGATGGATCATCTGCCTGCAACCCTTTCGGCCCGGTGCGCGTGCTGGGAGCCGCTGCCCCGTGGGGCCGCGACCACTCGCCGACCGGCCCGGCCGACCGCATGTGGTCGCCGGTGCCTGCCTCCCGCCATGAGAGTGCCCGAAGCGCCGCGCACACTCCACCTGTTCGGTGCCACTGTGAAACCTTTTACGCGCGCGTCAGGACTGGGCCGGCGGCGGCCACGCGATGCTGTCGACCACCTTCTTCAGCGCCTGCGCGCCGCCCGACGTCGCCTCCACCCGCACCACGTAGACCACCTCGCCGTGGATGAGCATGCGCACGTAGTAGTCGGCGCCGCCCGCCGACGAGTTCGTCGGGTGCACCCGGAACTCGTACTGGGCGGTCGTGCCCGCGCTGATCAGCTTCGGTTGCAGGGGCGCCGCACCGCCGAGGTTGCCGGCCTGGGCGGTCGCCAGCGTCTTCAGCGTGCTTTCGGGGTTGCGCGCGAGCAGCGGGACGATGCGGAACCACACGATCTGCACCGACGCGTCGCCGGCCGGGCTGATGGCGCGGTCGACCTGCTTGACCACGCCGAAGAACGTCATCGACTCGTGCGTCCCCGATACCGGCGGTGAGGGCAACGCCACGGTCATGCGCGCGCTGGGATCGCCGAGGGTGACGATGGTGGGCCGGTCTTCGCCGTCGGTGAAACGGTCGAGACGCGACTTGCCGTTGGCGTTCACCATGTCCTGCACCACGCGGATGCCGGCGAAGCCGGCAGTGCCACCCGCTGCGAGCAGGAGCGCGACCCCGGTGAGCGCCTTCAACAGCGGGTGCCGCCGTCGCATGGCCAACGCTACCGTGCTCCGATTCGCGGCTTCTGGTTGAACGACACGAGCAACGGGTCGGCCCCGCGCCGGTCGACCGCGGAGATCGCGGCCACGTCGAGGTGCATCCGCCACGTGGCCTCGATCCCCGCACCGATCGACCAGGCGACGATGGCCTTGATCGGCGACACGTGGCTCACCGCGATCACTGTGCGGCCCGGCGCCAGCAGCGCGTCGGCACACGCGACGGCGCGGTCCCACACCGTCAGCAGCGACTCGCCTCCCGGCGGCGTGAAACCCGGGTCGGCGCGCCAGCGCGCCCAGTCGTCGCCGCTCACCGAGGCGAGCGGCTCGCCGTCCCACGCCCCGTAGTCGAGCTCGATCAGACGCTCGTCGAGCACCACGTCGACCCCGAGCGTGGGCGCGATCCTTGCCGCGGTCTGCGCGGCGCGCAGCAGCGGGCTCGACACGATGCTCGTCGCGCCGCAGCCGGCGAGCGCCTCCGCCGCCGCGCCGGCCTGGGCCTCGCCGAGCTCGGTGAGGGGCGCGTCGGCTCGGCCCTGGAAGCGGCCGCCTCGGTTCATCACGGTCTGGCCGTGTCGCACCAGGAACAGCGTCATGCCGGCCTCGCGCCGGCCGCGCTCGCGCTCGAGCCCGCAGTCATGTGGCAACCACACGTCCGTGACGCACGAGCGTGTTCCTGCGTTCCGGGTTGCGCAGGCCGAAGCGCAGCCAGCACCAGCGCAGCGCGGCGATCCCCAGCAGCTCGAGCAGCACCGCCCATCCGAGCGGGGGGAACAGCGCCACGTGGCCGAAGTCGCCGCCGAACGCCGGCCACCAGAACACGTGCGCGTGCGCAAACGCGCCCGAGAGTCCGAGCCCCGCGAGCCAGCCGATGGGCAACGAGAGCAGCTGCCGCCGCGCGAGCCGCCGGCCCCTCCCCGCGGTCGCGAGCATGACCGCGACGAGCAGCACTACCGGCACCAGCAACGTGTGGCCGTAGCGCATCGACCCGAAGGCCGCATCGACGAGGACGGGCGCGAGACCGCCGAGCGCGAGCAGGCGCACGTCGAGCCCGTTGCTCTGGAAGACGTTCCAGATCGCGAACACCGAGCCGCCGAGGTACCAGCAGAACATGTCAGGCTTCGTCGAGCGCCCGGTTGACGAGCGCGTCGGCGAGCTGGTTGTCCGCCCTGGGCACGTGGCAGAGCTCCACCCTCGGCCAGGCTGCGAGCTTGCGGCGCGCCTCGACCGCGAGCGGCTTCAGGTTCGGGTGCTTCACCTTGTAGTTACCCTTCAGCTGCTCGACGACCAGCTTCGAGTCGGCCAACACCACGAGGCGGCGCGCCCCGAACCGCGCCCGCGGCATCGAGCCCGGCGAGCAGCGCACGGTACTCGGCGACGTTGTTCGTGGTGACGCCGATGCACTCGCTCACCTCGGCGAGCACCCGCGGCGGTGTGGTCGACGGATCGACGACGACGGCGCCGATCGCCGCCGGACCGGGGTTGCCTCTCGCACCTCCGTCGCTCCACACCTCGAGCACGTCGTACTCGGCGGCGCGCCCATCGCCCCGGTCGGCCTCGTTCGTCGCGTCGAAGAGGGTCACCGGCGTTCGACCACGAGGATGGCGCCGCAGTTGTCGCAGTACCAGCGGGTGTCGCTCGTGTCGTGCCGCATGCGGTCGGCCTCGACCGCCGGGATCGACAGGCGGCAGGCCTGGCAGGTGTCGCCGATGAGTCGGGCCACGCCCTTGCCGCCGTTGCGCGCGCGGCGCGCCTCGTAGTCGGCGAGCAGCGCGGTGTCGAGCGCTGCGGCTTCCGCGTCGCGCGCCGCCCGCTGCTCCGCGATCAGCGCGTCGGCCTCGCGCTCGCCCTGCGCGATCGCCGCGTCGCTGCGCTGTACCTCCTGCTGCAACCCGGCGAGGCGCTGCTCGACGGGCGCGAGCTCGCGCTCGACGTCCTCGCGTTGGGACATCTGCTCGAGCTCGTCGTCCTCGAGCTTGGCGATGTGCGCGGCGCAACGACTCGAGATCGGCTTGGAGCGCCTGGAGCTCGCGCGGCGACACGACCGAACCCGAATAGAGCTTCGTGTCGACCTCGTTCGCCTTCGCGCGCTGCAGCGCGACCTCGTCGTCGATGCGCCGCTCGGCCGCGTCGATCGCGGCGCACCGGGCGGTGATCTCGCGGTGCATGGGCATCAGCCGCTTCGCTTCGCCGAGCGCGGCCTCGCGCTCGGCGCGTGCGGGCAGGTGCGCGCGCCGGTGCTCGAGCTGCGCGATCGCGATGTCGTGCTCCTGCACGCGGAGCAGCGCTTCGAGCGGACCGCCCTCGGGCTGCGGACTCCCGTCGCTCATGGGGCGGACGCCGGCGTCGTGGTGCCCTTGCCGGGCGTGCTGCCCTTGCCGGGCGTGCTGCCCTTGCCCGGCGTCGTGCCGGGGGTGGTCGGCGTCGAGGTGCTCGGGCTCGGCGTGTACGTGTAGCAGGGTTTGCGCCCCGGCGGGAACGCGACGGTCACACACTCGCCCCTCGGCCACTGCTGCTCGTCGGGCGCGGTGAAGTCGAGCGCCGGCTGATCCGCCAGCGCGGCGTCCATGAACGTCTTCCAGATCGGCGCCGAGATGCTGCCGCCGAACGCCTGCCCCTCGCTCAAGAGCCCGGGCACGCCGTACAGCGGGCTCTCGGTGGCCTCGAGCCCCACCCACACCGACGCCGTGAGCTGGGGTGTGTAGCCGGTGAACCAGAGATCGGTGCCGTTCGTCGTGGTGCCGGTCTTGCCGGCCGCCGGTCGGCCCGACGCCAACCTGGCCTGCGTGCCGGTGCCGTGCGTGATCACACCTTCGAGCATCTGCGTCTCAGTGCGCGCCAGCTCGGCCGGCACCTTCTGCTCACCCGGCGCGCCGTCGGGCCGGTTGTAGAGCACCGAGCCGTCGGGCGCGACGATCTTGGTGACGTACACGGGGAGGTGACGCACGCCGTCGTCGGCGAGCGTCGAGTACGCCGTGGCCATCTGCAACGGGGTGACGCCGATCGTGCCGAGCGTGAGCGACGTGACAAAGTCGCTGTCGTTGAAGTGCCGGTCGAGACCGAGCGTGTTCGCCATCGTCGCGACCTTCTTCGGGCCGGCCTTGCCCCAGCCCATCGAGACCTCGAGGTTGACGAACGAGCAGTTCACCGACTGCGCGATCGCGGTGGTCAGCGACGGCGTGCCACCGACGTCCGAGGTCACGTCGTAGTTGTCTTGGGTGGCCTGCGGCGTGTCGAAATGGCAGTTCCCGCCGCGCGAGCCGTCACGCGGCGAGTAGCCCGACGCGAGCGCGGCCGCGAGCGTGAACGCCTTGAAACCCGAGCCGGGTTGGCGGCCGCCGAGACGACCCGGGTTCGTGGCCACGTCGAACTGGTGGTTCAGCGGGTCGTACGGCGTGCGGTTCGCGATCGCTCGCACCGCGCCCGTCTTGTTGTCGATCACCGCGATCGCGGCGTCGAGCGGCCCGGGTAGCGGGGCGTTCTGCACGGCGGTGTCGGCGTCCTGCTGCAGCGCCGGGTCGAACGTCGTGGTGATCTTCAACCCGCCCTGGTACAGGAGCTGGTGACGCTCGTCGTACGTCGAGCCCAGCGCGAGCTGGGCCACGTTCCGGGCGCCCTGCTTCGGGCTGCCGAGCAGCCAGCTCTCCATCGCCTGCACGAAGTAGCTGTTCGCGGCGAACGTCGCGTCGTGGAACGGCGGGCCGCTCTTCGGGTCCTGGGCATTGCGGCGCGGCAGCCCCGCCTGGTTGTAGCGCGCGGCCTCGAACGTGGTGATGTAGCCCGACGCGACCATGTCGGTCAGCACGTCGTGGCGCCGGTCGTGCGCGGCCTCCGGGTGCTCGAGCGGGTCGTAGCCGCTCGGGTTGGCGATGAGGCCCGCGAGCAGCGCCCCCTCCACCAGGTTGAGCTGGCTCACGTCCTTGTTGAAGTAGCGCTCGGCCGCGGCCTGGATGCCGTACGCGCCCTCGCCGAAGTAGATCGTGTTCAGGTAGCGCTCGAGGATCTGGTCCTTGGTGTACGACTGCTCGAGCCGCTCGGCGAGGATCGCCTCGTGCAGCTTCGCCTTCACGTCACGGGGGCGGCCGTTCGGGAACAGCGTGTTCTTCACGAGCTGCTGGGTGATCGTCGACCCGCCCTGCCGCACGCTGTCGGCGCCGACGTTGGTGAGGAACGCGCGCGCGATCCCACGGAAGTCGACCCCGCTGTGGTTGTAGAAGTCGCGGTCCTCGGTGGCGAGCACCGCGTCGATCACCTTGTGCGGCACCTGCGCGAGCGGGACCGGCGCCCGGTCCTGGCCGAAATACACCTGCTGGAGCACGTTGCCGTTGCGGTCGTAGATCGTCGAGCGCACCGGCAGGGGCGGCAGCGGCGGCACCGCGCGCCTGCGCGTCGGTGACGTGGCCGAATCCCGACGCGGCCGGGATCAGCATGGCGATCCCGGCGCCCACCACTGTTGCCCCGACCAGGACCCAGACGACGAACGAAGCCAACCAGGCCGCGACCTTGCGCACGATGGCTGCAGTGTACGGGCGGGGCTCGGCCGATCCCTGTCACAACCCTTCTGTACCGTTCCGGTCATGGCCGAGATCGTCGTCGCCGCGCCCGGGGCGCCCGCGCAGGAGGCCGTGTGGCGCCTCGTCGCCGCCGCGCAGGCCGGCGACGCGCTCGCGCCGGTGAGCGTGGTGGTGCCGTCCACGGTCGCCGGGCTGCAGCTGCGCCGCACGTTCGCATTCGGCGACGACGGCGGCGGCGACGGCGGCGGCGGCGGCGAGCGCGCCGGCTTCGCCAACGTGCGAATGCTGCTCGGACACGAGCTCGCGTTCGCGGTGGCACAGCGCCGCCTCGCGCGCCTCGGCCTCACGCCGCGCCCACCGCTGCTCGAGCGCGAGCTCGCGCGTGCGGCGATGCGCGACGCCGCCGCACACCTCACGTTGCTGCGCGGGCTCGAGTCGCATCCGGCCACGGTCGACGCGGTCGCGGCCACGCTCGCCGATCTCGCCGGCGTCGACGGCCCGGCGCTCGCGCGGCTCCACGAGCGCGGCGGGCGGGCGGCGATGATCGCGGCGATCGAGCGGGCTCGGCGCGCCGGGGCGGGCGACACCTACGACCGCGAGATGCTCGGCCACGAGGCCGCCGCGGCGATCGCGGCCCGCGAGGACACGCCCGGTGCGCTCGGCCCCGTCGTGCTCTATGCGCCGCGACGGCCGTCGCCCGGTACCACGGCGTTCTGGCGCGCGCTGGCGGCCCGAGGCCGGCTGGAAGCGGTGCTGATCCACGTCGGCGACGACGCGGTCGACGCGTTCGAGGCACCCACGCTCGCGCTGCTCCTCGATCTCATCGGCGGCGGGCGCGACGTCAGCCACGCGCACGGCGGGCGCGGTGCCGGGCCGGTCACCAACGTCGTCGACCTGCCGAGCGCGCACGACGAGGTGCGTTGGGTCGCGGCCGACCTCACCCGCCGCGCCGGGCGGGGGCTGCGCTTCGCCGATGCCGCGGTCGTGGTGCGAACGGCGGACGGGTACCCGCGCGATCGTGAGCCAGGTGTTCGATGCCCGCGTCGATCCCGTGGGTGGGGCGCGCTCCCCACACGCTCGCGGCCTCCTCGAGCGGGCGCGTGTTGCTCGGCGCGCTGGCGCTCGCGGGCCAGGAGCTCCCCCGCGACGCGCTGTTCCGCTGGCTCGCCTCGGGGCCGATCCTCGACCCTGCCGCCGGCGGGCTCGTGGCCGCACCCATCTGGGACACGGTGTCGCGGCGCGCGGGTGTCGTGGGCGGCGGCGACGAGTGGGCCGCGCGCCTCGGCCGGCACGCAGCCGAGATGCGGGCGCTCGGTTCGACGCGCGAGGCCGGTGCCGCCGATGCGCTGCTGCGCTTCGTCGAGGCGCTGGCCGGTGATCTGCGGGTGCCGGCCGACCGCACGTGGCGCGCGTGGTCGCAATGGGCGCTCACGATCGTCGGGCGCTACCTCGCCACCGCGGCGCCGGGCACTGCTCCCGGCGCCGGCGCAGCCCGCGACGCGGCGGCGCGGGCACAGGTCGTCGAGGTCGTGCGCGGCCTCGACGCGCTCGACCGCGCCGGCACCGCGCCCACGCTCGAGGTGTTCACGCGCACGCTCACCACCGCGCTCGACGTGCCGTGCGGCCGCGTCGGGCGCTTCGGCGAGGGCGTGCTCGTGGCCTCGCCGGGCGACCTGCGCGGCTGCAGCTTCGCCGTCGTCTACGTGCTGGGCATGGCCGAGGGCCGCTACCCGCCCCGCGGGCTCGAGGATCCGTTGCTCGACGACGCCGACCGCGCCGCGGCGCACGAGGGCGTGCCGCTCCAGCGCGATCGGGCCGTGCGCGAGCGCGCCGACCACCTTCACGTCATGGGCGCCGCCCGCACGCGCGTGCTCTCGTTCCCCCGCGCCGACGTGCGGGAGGAGCGCGTCTACCGGGCCGCGCCGCTACTGCTGGAGGCGGCCACGGCGCTCGCCGGCGAACCGGTCGGCGCCGAGGCGCTGCTCGACCTCGCGGCACCTTGGTGCACGCACGTCGCCTCGTTCAGTGCGTCGCTCCACGACGGCGCCGAGGGCGCGCCGCTGGCCGAGGCGCTCGTGCGTTGTGTCGACGCCCGCCGGCACGCGCACCTCGATGCGGCATCGCATCCGGCGCTGCGGGCGCGGCCCGTCACCACGCGCGGCTTCGCGATGGTCGCGGCGCGTGCCGCCGACGTACACGGCGAATACGACGGCGCCATCGGCCCGCTCGCCGGGTTGCGCCCACGCGGTTCGTTGTCCGCGACCGCGCTCGAGAGCTGGGCCACGTGCGGCTTCGCCTACTTCCTGCGTCGCGTGCTCCGGGTCGACGTGCTCGAGCGACCCGAGCGCATCGACGAGCTCACCGCCATCGACCGTGGCGTGCTGCTCCACCACATCTTCGACCGCTTCGTGCGCGAGGCCCCGCCGCCGCCCGCGCCCGATGCGCCGTGGCCCAAGGCTGCGCGCGAGCTGATGGCCCGCATCACCGCCGAGTGCTGCGACGACGCCGAACGGCGCGGGATCACGGGCAACGCGTTGGTGTGGCGGCAGGGGCGCCGCGCCGTGGAGCAGATCACCGCGGCGTTCTGCGCGGCCGACGAGCGGTGGCGGGCCACGCTCGGCGTCGTGCCCTGGCGCACCGAGCTCGACTTCGGCGACGCCGACGGTGCACGCGACGGCGCCGGCGCCCCGGCCCTGACCCTCACGCTCGCCGGGCCGGGCGAGGTGCGCTTCCGCGGCCGCATCGATCGCATCGACCGCTCGCCCGACGGTCGCCGGCTGGTGGTCACCGACTACAAGTCGGGGCGCCTGCCGGCGCGGCGTGGCGGCGACGCATTCGATCCCGTCGCCGGCGGCCGGGCACTCCAGCTCGCGGTGTACGGCATGGTCGCCGAGCGGCTCGTGCCGGGCGCCGAGGTGTCGGCCTACTACCGCTGGATCTCCCACCCCGGCGAGGATCCCGAACCGCCGTTCGCGAGCTTCGCGGTCACCCGGCAGCGCCTGCACGACGTCGTCGACGGCATCGTCACGGGCATCGACGGCGGCGTGTTCCCGGCCGATCCCGGCGGATCGAGCTACGACATCCGCAACCGCCGCGACACCTTCGACAACTGCCGGCACTGCCCGTTCGACCGCCTGTGCCCCACCGACCGCGGCGAGGCCCACGTCCGCAAGCAGCACGACGCGCAGCTCGCGCCGCTGCACGCCCTGGAGTGCTCCGAGCAGCAGCTCGACGCGCTGGTCACACGCATCGACGGTCCGCCGTCGCCGGCCGGTGAGCTGTCGTGACCACCGCTGTCCACGCATCGAGCGCGCCGGCACCGGTCGACCAGCACGCGCGCGACCGCATCCGCACCGATCACGACCACACGCTGTTCGTGGTTGCCGGCGCCGGCACGGGCAAGACGGCCGCCCTCGTGAGCCGGGTGGTCGCGCTCGTCGCCGAGGGCCGCACGCAGCTCGACGACCTCGCCGCGATCACGTTCACCGAGGCGGCCGCAGCGGAGCTGCGGGATCGAATCCGCGGCGCCCTCGAATCCGCCGCGCGCGGCAACGATCCGCAGGTCGCCACGGGCGAGGCGCGGGCCCGCTGCGCCCAGGCGCGCGCCCGCATCGACGAGGCCGCGCTCACCACGCTGCACGGGTTCGCGCAACGCCTCCTCGCCCGCTTCCCGATCGAGTCCGGCGTGCCGCCCCGGTTCGACGTGGTCGACGAGATCGAGGCCGCGATCGCATTCGACGAGGGTTGGCGAGGCCTCGCCGACGAGCTCCTCGCCGATCCCGCGCTCGAGGAGCCGCTGCTCACCGCGCTCACGCTCGAGGTGGGCATGCGGCGCTGGCGCGACATCACGGCCGCGCTGCACGCGAACTGGGACCGCGTGCCCGACCCGCGGGGAGCGAACGCGGCCGATCCGGCGCCGGCGCTGCCCGTCGCGCTCGATGTCGCGCCGCTCGTCGACGCGATCGCCGCGGCATGGCGGCTGCGCGAAGAGTGCGACGCGCCCGACGACAAGCTGCTCCTGCGCATCGATTTGCTCCACGTCGCGGTCGAGATGCTCACCGACTCGCTGCCGCGCGGCGGGCTCGACCTGCTCGAGACGGTCGTCGAGCTGCCGCTGCCCACGGCGGGCAATGTCGGCGTGCAGGCCAAGTGGCGCGTCCCGAAGGCGAACGTAAAGGCAGCGCTCGACGCAGTGAGCGGAGCGCGCACCGCGTGCCTCGACGCGGTCGGCCGCTCGGTGCTCGACGCGGTGGGGCCGCGCCTGTGCGCATGGGTGCGGGCACAAGCGCGGGCGCGCGCGGCCGCGGGGCGGCTCGAATACCACGACCTGCTCGTGCTCGCACGCGACGTCCTGCGCTCCGACGAGAGCGTGCGCCGAGCCGTCGCCCAGCGCTACCGCTACGTGTTGATCGACGAGTTCCAGGACACCGACCCGCTCCAGGCCGAGCTGGCGGCGCTGCTCGCCGCGGCCACCGACCCGGGCGGCCGGGCGTGGCACGAAATCGCCGTCGAACCTGGGCGGCTCTTCTTTGTCGGCGACCCCAAGCAGTCGATCTACCGCTTCCGGCGGGCCGACCTGCTCCTCTACCACCGCGCGGCCACGCGTTTCGGCGAGCACACCGTCGAGCTCGCCACCAACTTCCGCAGCACGCCCGGCGTGATCGGCTGGGTGAACGACGTGTTCGACGGGCTGTTGCGTGACAGCTCTGCCGACATCCAGGCCGCGCCGGCGCGCCTCAGCGCGCAGCGGCCGCCGATCGGCGCTCATCCGTTCGACGGGCCGCCCGTCGCGACGTTCGGCGCGCCGCGCGCCGAGGCGGCGGCCGAGCTGCGCGTGCGCGAAGCCGCCGACGTCGCCGCGCTCGTGCAGGCGATCGTAGGGCGATGGCGCGTCGCCGAGCCCCGCACCGGCGAGGTGCGCCCGGCCCGCCATCACGACATCGCGATCCTGCTCCCCACGCGCCTGTCGCTCGACGCGGTCGACCGAGCGCTCGACGATGCCGACATCGCGGCGCGCGTCGAGAGCCGCTCCCTCGTGTTCGCCACGAGCGAGGTGCGCGACATGCTCGCCATCCTGCAGGCGATCGACGACCCCGCCGACGCGCTCGCCGTGGTCGCCGCGCTGCGCAGCCCCGGCCTCGCCTGCTCCGACCGGGCGCTCGCCGAATGGGCACTCGCGGGCGGGTTCTGGGACTACCGCGCCGGGCCGCCCGAACCGCTCGAGCCCGGTCACGACGTGACCGTGGCGATGGGCACGCTCGCCGATCTGCACGGCGCGCGCCACTGGCGCTCGGTGAGCGACACGGTCGCCGCGGTCATCGCCGACTGCGCGCTCGACGTCGTGGCCGTCGCGCACCGCCGGCCCCGCGATCGCTGGCGGCGCACGCGGTTCCTGCTGGAGCACGCGCGGGCCTGGGATGCCGCGGGTGACGGCGCGACGCTGCGCGGCTTCGTCGAATGGGCCCGCCGCCAGGCCGACGAGCAGGCCACGGCCATCGAGATGCCCGCGCCGGAGCTCGACGACGACGCGGTTCGCATCCTCACGATGCACGGGGCGAAAGGGCTCGAGTTCCCGATCGTGATCCTCGCGGGGCTCGCCGCGAGCCCGGTCACGACGCCGGCGGAGGTGCTCTTCGACGACGACGGCCCCCTGCTGCGCGCGGGCCGGGCCGGCCGCGAGGTCGCGTCGGCGGGTTACGCCGAACAGCGCGAGCGCGAGCGTGCGCACGTGACCGCCGAGCGGGCCCGCCTGCTCTACGTCGCGGCCACACGGGCCCGCGACCACCTGCTCGTGTCGCAGCACTACAACGCCCAGCGTCAGCCGCAGTCGTTCGCGGCGATGCTCGCCGCGCACCTCGACCGCCACGCCGTGCCCGCACTCGGCGGCGGGCCCAGCGACACGGGCGCGGCGCCGCCCCACGACACGCCCACGCTCGATCTCGCCTGGACCGGCGAACCCGGCCCCCACCCGGCCGGCGACGACGTCGACGTCGAGCACGACGCGCTCGTCGCGGCCGACGACGCGCGCCGGGCGCAGCTCGCCGCGGCATCCACCGCCCACGTGATCGCGGCCACGCAGGTGCGCGCCGCGCTCGATCTCGGCGACGGCGACGGCGACGGCGACGGCGACGGCGACGGCACATCCTGGCCCCGCGGGCGCGCCGGCACTGCGATCGGACGCGCCGTGCACGCCGTGCTGCAGCACGCCGATCTCGACGACGGTGCCATGTTGCCGGCGCTCGCGCGCGCCCAGGCGCGCGCCGAGCAGATCCCCGAGCACGAACGCGAGGTGGCGTCGCTCGCGGCGCAGATGCACGCGAGCGCGGTCGTGCGCCGCGCCGCGGCCGGGCGCCACTGGCGTGAGGTGCCGGTGGCGGCGCACGTCGCCGGCATGCTCGTCGAGGGCTACGTCGACCTGCTCTACGAGGACGACGACGGGCGGCTCGTCGTGGTCGACTACAAGACCGACCGCGTCGACGACGCACACGGGCTCGACGCGCTGGTCGCGAGCTACACGCCGCAGGCCGCCGCGTACGCGCTCGCGCTCGAGACCGCGCTCGCACGCGAGGTGGCCGGCGCTGTGCTGCTGTTCGTCACACCCACCGGCGCGGTGGCACGCGAGGTGGCCGACCTGCCCGGCGCCGTCGCCGGCGTCCGCAACTACTGTCGCCGGGCCGGCGAGCCGCCGGCAGGGAGGCGATGAGCGATGCCCGTAAGCGACCGGGTGGAGCGGCTCGTGCGCGAGCTGACCCGCACCGAGAAGATGCTGCTGCTCGCCGGGTCCGACATGTGGTCGACGCACCCGGTGCCGCGCCTCGGCATCCCCAAGGTGCGCGTCACCGACGGACCGAGCGGCGCGCGCGGGCGGGTCGATGCCCGGCGCCACCACCACCACCTCGCTGAACGTGCCGTGCGCGGCGGCGCTCGGCGCCACCTTCGACGTCGAGCTCGTCGAGCAGATCGGCCGCGCCGTCGGCGCCGAGGCCCGCACGAAGTCGGCCCGGGTGCTGCTCGCACCCACGGTCAACATCCACCGTTCGCCGCTCGCGGGCCGCAACTTCGAGTGCTACTCAGAGGATCCGCTGCTCTCGGGCAAGTCGGGCGCCGCCTTCATCCGCGGCGCACAGTCGCAAGGTGTCGCCACCACGGTGAAGCACTACGCCGGGAACGACGCCGAGACCGAGCGCTACACCACCAGCTCGGTGATCGATCCGCGTGCCCTTCGCGAGATCTACCTGGTTCCGTTCGAGCTCGCCGTCACCGAGGGCGGCACGCTCGGCGTGATGACCGGCTACAACCGTCTCAACGGGCCGTGGTGCGCGGAGCACGAGGAGCTCCTCGCCACGATCCTGCGCGGCGAGTGGGGTTTCGACGGGTTCGTCATCAGCGACTGGTTCGCGTGCGCGCACACCGCCCGCGCGCTGCGCGCCGGTCTCGATCTCGAGATGCCCGGTACCGGTCGCGTGTACGCGCCCGACGCGATCGAGCAGGCGATCGACGCGGGCGACCTCGCCGAGGCCGACCTCGACGCGCCGGTCCGCCGGCTGCTGCACGTGTTCGATCGGGTCGGCGCCTTCGACGACCCCATGGAGCCGCCGCCCGACGAGGCCGTCGACCGTCCCGACCACCGTGCGCTCGTGCGGCGGGCCGCATCCGACGCGATGGTGCTGCTGCAGAACTCGGGCGTGCTGCCGCTCGACCCGAGCGCGCTGCGCACGGTCGCGGTGCTCGGCCCCAACGCCGAACGCCTCAACGTGAACGGCGGCGGGTCCGCGAGCCTCAACCCGCACCACCGCTCCGAGCTGCTGCCCGCGATCCGCAGCCGGTTCACCTCCGACGTCCAGCTCCTGCACGTGGCCGGCTGCGACATCGACACGAGCACGCCCGCGATGCGCCTGCCCGTCACCGCCGACGTGTACGCAGGCACCGAGTGGAGCGGCCCCGTGCGGCTCACCAAGACGTTCACGTCGAGCGAGCTGCTGTTCTTCGGGCCCGTCGACGGCATCGGCGAGGAGTTCTCGTTCCGGGCCCGGGCCTCGTTCACGCCCGGCACGAGCGGGCCGCACGAGCTCAGCCTCGTACAGGCGGGCCGGGCCCGTGTGCGCGTCGACGGCACGGTCGTGCTCGACGGCATCACGAACCCGCCGCCGCCGGGCCCGGAGCTCTATGGGCTCGGCAGCATGGAGGTCGGGCACACGATCGTGCTCACCGAGGGCACGCCGGTCGAGATCGAGATCGAGTACACGAGCCTCTTCTCGGCGGTGCTGCGCGGCGTGAAGCTGGGGCTGCGGCCGATCGTGGGCGACGACACCATCGCGTCGGCGGTCGACGCCGCGGCGCGCGCCGACGTGGCCGTGCTCGTCGTCGGCACGAACGCCTCGTGGGAATCCGAGGGCAGCGACCGCACGTCGATGGATCTCCCCGGCGACCAGGACGAGCTCGTGCGGCGGGTCGCCGCCGCGAACCCGAACACCGTCGTGGTGGTCAACACGGCGTCGCCGGTCACGATGGACTGGGCCGCCGGCGTCGGCGCGATCGTGCAGGCCTGGTTCGGCGGCCAGGAGATGGGCGACGCGCTCGCCGACGTGCTGTTCGGCGAGGCGGAGCCGGCGGGGCGGCTGCCCACCACGATCCCAATGCGGCTCGAGCACAACCCGTCGTTCGCCAACTTCCCCACCGAGAACGGCGAGGTGCGCTACGCCGAGAGCATCTTCGTGGGCTACCGCTGGTTTGACGCGCGTTCGTTGCCGGTGCGCTTCCCGTTCGGCCACGGCCTGTCGTACACCACCTGCACCATCGGCGCGCCCGCGTTGTCGAGCGCCGAGATCGCCGAAGGCGCCACGGTGAGGGTCGACGTCGAGGTCACGAACACTGGCGCCCGCCGCGGGGCCGAGGTGGTGCAGTGCTACGTGGCGCCGCGCACCGCGGCGCTCGTGCGCCCGCCGAAGGAGCTCAAGGCGTTCGCGAAGGTGTGGCTCGACCCCGGCGAGTCGCGCACGGTGCGGCTCGAGCTCGGGCCGCGCGCGTTCGCCTACTGGGACCCGGGCAACTCCGAGTGGAGCGAGCTCGCCGCGTTGCAGCGCGAGTGCAACCCGTTCGCGCCGCCCCCCGCGCCGATGCGCGCCGCGGCCGGGTGGCGCGTCGATCCCGGCGTCTACGACGTGCTCGTCGGCCGGTCCAGCGCCGAACTGCCCCACTCGGTCGAGCTGCGCGTCACTGCCGCGGCTGCGGCCCGCTGAGCTCGCCCCGCTGGAGCTTGCCAGCCTCGTTGCGAGGGAGCGCGTCGACGCGGTGGAACGCCACCGGCACCTTGTACGCCACGAGGTGCTCGCGGCACAGCGCGGCGAGCGCCTCGTCGCTCACCGGCGCGCGCGTCACCACGAACGCCACCGGCACCTCACCGAGCCGCTCGTCGGACCGTCCCACCACCGCCGCGTCGGCAACCTCGGGCGCGAGCCGCAGCACCTCCTCCACGTGCTCGGGATACACCTTGTTGCCGCCCCGGTTGATGAGGTCGCCGGCCCGGCCCTCGATCCACACGAAGCCGTCGTCGTCGACCCGTGCGAGGTCGCCGGTGTCCACGAAGCCGTGCTCGTCGACCCGGTCGCCGAGGTCGGCACCCGACGCGTAGCCGGCGGCCATCGACGGTGGGCGCACGAGCAGCGCGCCCACCGCACCGGGCGGCGCATCGCTGCCGTCGCCGGCGGCGATGCGGATCGCCACTCCGGGGTGGGGGCGCCCGACCGCGCCGACCTTGCCGGGGTGCTCACGTGCGTCGGCCGCGGTCCAGCCGATCACCTCGCCGATCTCGGCCTGGCCGTAGCCGTTGAGCACGCTCACGCCGAACTTGGCGACGAAGCGGCGGGCGGCGAGCGGCGACAGCGGCGCGGTGATGCTGCGCACGTAGCGGAGCGGCGCGAGGTCGTGCACGTCGCCGGCGTCGTTCAGCATCGCGATCGCCGCGGGCGGCAGCACCGTCGAGCGGATCGCGAAGCGGTGCACGAGCTCGGCGAACGTCGAGGGTGTGAAGCCGTCCATGATCACGATGGCCGCGCCGGCGCGCAGCCCGAACAGCACGTTGTAGATGCCGGCGTTGAGCGACAGCGACACCGGAATGAGGTTCGGAGTCGGCGTGCGTGCCACCGCGGGGTCGGTAGCGGCGCCGCGCAGCGGGCCCAGCACGCGGTCGAGCAGCTCGAGGTAGGCGGTGTGGGTGTGCATGATCGGCTTGGGCCGGCCGGTGGTGCCCGAGGTCCACAGCACGAAGCCCACGTCGCTGCCGTAGGTGCGGCCGCCGTCGAGCCGCTGCAGACCGTCGCCAGTGATCAGCGCTGCAGCTTCGGTGGCATCGAGCGCGGTTGCGCGCTCGGGCTCGGGGAGCCGCGGGTTCACCGGCACGAACACGCCACCCGCGGCCCACACGCCGAAGATCGTGGTGACCGCGGCGATGCCGTTCGGCAGCTGCACCGCCACCGCGGCGCCGGGCATGAGGCCGGCTCCGATCAGCTGCGCAGCCGTCGCGCTCGCCGCGGCCCGCGCGTCGCCCGCGGTCATCGACTCGGTAGCGGTGTGCAGCAGCGGCTCGTCGTCGGCGAACGGATGCTCGAACAGCAGCGCGGTGAGCGCGCCCACGGGGCGATCATCCATCGGCCGGCGACAGTACCGAGTGGAACCGCGACCAGTCGCACGGCGTCTGGATCACGTGGGTCGAGACGCGTGGAATGCGATCATGGTCGTTGCGTTGCTCGTCGGCGCGTGCTCGCCGGCGTCGCACCCCGCCGCTTCCCGCGGCTCGACGACGTCGAGCACGGCCGTGCATCGCCCGGGAACGGTCCACCCGACCCCGTTTCTGTTCATCGAGTCGGTTGCGTTCGGCCCGCACACGATGTGGTTGCTCGGCAGCTGGGGCCCGTGCCCGCCCACGCCGCGGCCCTGCGTGGAGCTCTGGCGGAGCGCCGATCAGGGCCGGCACTGGGCGCGCACCACGTATGCATCACCGGGCCCGTCGACCGAATGGCTCGGCCACGCGATCGCGCTCGACGACCGCCACGTGCTCGTCGACTTCGGCGGCACGGTGCAGGAATCGCTCGACGCGGGCACGCACTTCCGCACGGCGCGGGTGCGCAAGGGCGCGCAGCTCGCAGTGGTCGGCGGCGCGGTGTGGGTGTTGTCGACCTGTCCCGTCGACCAGTCACCGCACTGTGCAGCCGCGCTCGAGACGCGCGCCGTTACCGGCGGCTCGTGGAAGCGCCGGGCGATCCCCAACGGGCACTGGACCGCGCTGCACGTCACGAACGCCACCGACGTGCAGCTCGTGTCGTCGGGCCACGACGGTTCGTCGCTGTTCGCAGTCAGTCGGGACGGCGGCGCGACATGGTCGCAGCACACGGCGCCGTGCCGGGGTGAGGAACTCGACGTGACGCTGCCGAGGTTCGGTCCCGGCTGGCTGCTGTGCCTGCTCGGCAGCGGCGCCGGGAGCAGCCAGGACGAGGTCTACCGCAGCGTCGATGGCGGGGCCACGTGGACGAAAGTGTTCGACGGGGGCATGAGCGGCTACCCGCATCACATCGCGCTCATCGACGGGCCACGCCTGGTACTGGTCGGCGGCCGCATGGCTGCGCTCGTAAGCGCGGACGGCGGGCACACGTGGCATCCCGCGGCGCCACCGGGCAACGGCGCGGGAGCGGGCGCTGGCTACCTCGCCGACACCGGCAAGGCGTTCGTGGAGACCGGCTTCACCGGTCGTACGCCACCCGCGTTCGCATGGTCGAGCGATCTCACACACTGGCACCTCGCGCGCCTGCCGGCGATCACGCCGTGACACGCCCGTTCATTCGATGCGTTTTCGGTGTTCGTCGTGCACGATGAACGTGACGCCGTCGAAGGTGGCGGTCCAGCCTTGGCGGTGGATGACGTGATGGTGGAACGGGCAGAGCAGCACGAGGTTCCACAGCGCGGTGGCGCCGCCGTCGGTCCAGGCGGTGACGTGGTGGACTTCGCAGCGGTGCGGCCGCCGGTCGCAGCCCGGATAGCGGCAGTGCCGGTCGCGCAGCGCCACGGCACGGCGCATCCAGCGGGGCACGACGCGCTGCGTGCGCCCGACGTCGAGGGGCTGGCTGTCGGGCCCGAGGATGATCCGGGCGATGTTCGCATCGCACAGCAGTTGGTCGCGCTGCGCGCCGGACAGCAGGGCGGCGAGGTCGGTGGGATCCTGGGGCACCGCGGGGATGGGCAGCCAGGACATGATCGTCTCCCAGCCGATCGTCAACGACACATGGGGTGCCTCGCCGGCCTCGACGGGCAGGTCTTCGTGGTCGAGGAAGTAGTCGGCAATGCGCACGAGGGCATCGGCACGCCGCCGCGCCGGGCTGCGCTCGTCACCTTCGGTCGGCAGGTCCAGGGCCGCATTGACGGCGCGGGAGAGCGTGTCGCCGCCCAGTGCGTCGAGATCGCCGTCGAGCGCCCAACGGTCGCCCACCCGCGAGAGCTGGACGCCGTTCTGGTCGGAGGGTTCGCGGTCGTCGACCGTGTCGCAGCACTTGCGGTAGTAGCCGATCAGGCCGTCGAGCTCGGCGATGTTGCGCTCCGCGGCGAAGTGCACCAGCGTGTCCTCGACCTCGCGGTAGACCTGTTCGTGGCCCTTGCGCAGCCCGCGGCAGATCGTGCGCGCGGTGCTCGCCGAGATCTCGCCCTGGGCCCACGCCTTGGCGGTCAGCGGTAACTGCTCGCACGCCAGGCCGGCGTCGAACGACGCCTTCGCTTCGGCCCAACGTTGCCCGGTCCGCCACTGCGCCCATGCCGCCGGGGATGTCGCACCCTGCCCGTAGGGGATGCCGCGGCCCTCGGCCGCCACGAACAGCCGGGCCGCGACCGACTCCAGCCGATCGATCTCGCGCCGCAACCCGATGAACGTGTCGGCCAGTGCCGCATCCGACCACAGCGACGTGTCGATCGACGCCAGCCGGCCGGCGATGCCGGCCAGCGGTTCCAGGTCGACGCCTACGCCACCCATGCACGAACACTATACGAACGAGTGTTCGATGTCAAGCCCTTTTCGCCATGCGTCCCGCGATCAGCGGGAGGTCGAGATACGTCTTGATGCCGGGCTCGGCCTCGCACACGTAGGGGATCGCGTTCACACAGTGCATCGCGGTGGCGACGATGCCGGGATTGCGCACGAGGCCGTCCTCGGGGCGCGGTGGGTGCACGCCGTGGAACGTCACGTGCACGGGCGGAGTGGCGTCGAAGCGCACCTCGAAGCGCTGACCTTCGGGGCCGAACGTCCACGCGGGATCGAGGTGCTCCTCCCCCATCAGCCAGTTGACGCGAGCGCTGATCACCGGCTGGCCGCCGACGGTGCCCTCCCACGCGAAGCGTTGCGCGGCGACGGTGCCGGGCTCGAGCACGCCCACCGGTGTGGCGATCGGCGCGGTGGCGACCGCCCATTCGTGCGTGATGCGCTTCTCGGAATCGAGCCCCACACCGAGCTCGGCCGCGACCATGTCGATCGACTGGCAGAAGCCGTGGCCGAGCAGCTTCGGCATCGAGCTCGTGCGCGTGATCTCCGGCGGCTTGCCGAACATCATGATCTCGCGCACCACGAACTCGGTCGCGTAGCTGCGGATGTCGGAGAACTCCTCGGCCGTCACGTGACGGATACCGGTGCACAGCGAGGAGAGCATCAGCGGGAAGCGCTCGGTGATGCCACCGGGATGGATACCGGTGCCGTGCAGCGTGGCGCGGCCGGCGCGGCACGCGGCCTCGATCGCCTCGTCGGCCGGCAGTGCGACGACGCGATCGGCCGCGAACGGGTACACCCATCCCACCGGCGTCACGACGTTCTTGCCCGACGCGAGCAGCGCGGCGACGTCGCCCGGGTCGGCGAGCACCGGGCTGTACACCACGCAGTCGGCGTCGAGCGCGAGGATCTCGTCGCGATCGCTCGTGGCCCGCACGCCGATCGGCGCGCCACCGCAGATCTCTCCGGCGTCGCGCCCGTGCTTGCCGGCGCTGTGCACCCAGCAGCCCACCAGCTCGAGCTCGGGATGGCCGAGCACGCCTTCGATCGCGGCCTTGCCGACGTTGCCGGTCGCCCACTGGATCACTCGGTACGGCATGACCGCCTCCTACAGCGTCTCGAACGGGATGGTGAACGCCGGGTGCTCGCAGCCACCGTCGATCTCGAACACCTTGCCCGTCACCCACGACGACGCCGGGCTCACGAGGTACAGCACCGCGGCCGCGATGTCCTCGGGCTCACCGACGCGCCGCATCGGCGTGTTGTCGAGCATCTGGCGGGTGATGGACTCGTCGGTGAGCACGGATGCCAGTGCGTCGGTGGCCACGCCACCAACGTCGATCGCGTTCACGCGCACCTTCGGCGCGAGCTCGGGCGCGATGTTGCGGGTCATGAACGAGAGCGCCGCCTTGGCGGTGCCGTAGGCGGTGAAGCACGGCTGCACCATGCTGCCCGCGCGCGACGAGATGTTGACGATCGCGCCTCCACCTGCAGTCTCCACCATCTTCGGCGCGAGCATGCGGGTGAGCAGGAACGGCGCGACGACGTTGAAACGGAACGCCTGCTCCATCGCCCGCTCGCTCGTGCGGAACGCCGGTTGCGGCGGCCAGCCACCCGCGTTGTTCACGAGGATGTCGACGCGCCCGAAACGCTCGACCGCCGCGGCCACGAGGTGTTCGAGCTGGGCGCGATCGGTGACGTCGGTGGGCACCGCATGGCCGGCGCGCCCGGCCGCCTCGACCACGGCCACGGTGCGGTCGAGGTCGGCGGCGGTGCGGGCTGCGCACACCACGTCGGCGCCGGCCTCGGCGAGCGCTCTCGCAATGCCGGCGCCGATGCCCTTGCCCGCGCCCGTGACCACGGCAACGCGGTCGGTCACCGCGAAGCGGTCGAGGATCATGACGGCTCCTGTCTCACGAACTGGTCGAACGCGTGGGGGAACGCGAAGGCGCCCGGCGGGTCGGTCGCGCGAGCGACTGGTAGTGCCGGCCCGCGAACCGCCACGAGTCGCCGGTGTGCCGGTAGTGGTCGTGGTACACCCCGAAGGCCACGGAGAACGCGCCCGTCTCGCGCTCGCGGCGGATCTCGCACATGAACACGCGCCCCGTCGCATGGTCGTCACCGTCAGGCGTGCCGACGTTGACGACCGAGTTGAGGATCACGAACTCGAAGAAGTCGAAGCGCTCGATCGCCGCGCCGATGAACTCGCCGAGTGCCCCCGGCCCGTCGAGCTCGCGTGCCGCGGCGGTCACCGTGTCGACGCGGATCACCGCGTCGGGCTCGAACACCGCTGTGAGCTCGGGCCAGGCGCGGCGGTTCACCACGTCGGCATAGCGCGCCTGCAGGCGTGTGATCGCCACGTAGCCGCGGGTCTCGAGGTCGCCGGATGCGGGGTCGGCCATCACCAGCAGCTTTGTCGGCGCGACCGGGCGCTGTCATGCTGTAGCCACATGGCCAAGAACGTGCTCGGCACCGACCTCGAACCGTGTGGCTTCGATCCGGTCACCGGCTTCTACCGCAACGGCTGCTGCGAGACCGGCGCCGACGACGCCGGCGTGCACGTGGTGTGCGCGGTGATGACGGCCGAGTTCCTCGACTTCAGCGCCGCGCAGGGCAACGACCTGTCGACGCCGCGGCCCGGCTTCGCGGGTCTGCAACCCGGCGATTCGTGGTGCCTGTGTGCGTCGCGCTGGCAGGAGGCGTTCGACGCGGGGTGCGCGCCGCCCGTGCGACTGGAGGCCACCCACATCGCCGCCCTCGAATGGACCAGCCTCGCCTCGTTACGCGATCACGCGCCGTAGCGCCGGGCCTTACCCGTCGTAGAACATCGGCGCGTGCAGGCCGACGATCGTGCGGTCGCGGTCGGTCAGCGCCCGCGCCACCGCTTCGGGCGAGAGCTGGTGCGCGACATCCGTGGTGCGCAGCCGCTGCGCGATGTCGCGGCGGCCGTAGTGCACCTGGAGGAACAGCCGGCCGTGACCGGAGCCGGCCCGTGCCGGCATGCCGCGGTGCCACACGTCCGAGACGAACAGCGCGACATCGCCGGCCGACGCGGTCACGCACACCGGTGTGCGGCCCTCGTAGTCGAGATCGGGGTCGTGCATGCGCTCGAACGGGGCGAGCCGGCCACTGCGATGGCTGCCGGGGACCACCGCGGTCGGACCGTCGTCGAGCCGGCAGTCGCGCAGGTAGATGTGCGCCCCGACGGCGAACACCGGGTACGGGATGCGCTCGTCCCACGGCACGTCCGCGGGCCGGGGCACGTGCGGGCCCGCGTCGCAGTGCCACACGCCGCCCTTGAAGTCGGGCGGATTGCGCCACGCGGTGTTCGCGATCACATGGCAGTCGTCGCCGAGCAGGGGCTCGATCACCTCACGGATCGCCGGATGCGCGACCGCGCGCTGGCACGCCGCGCTGCGGTTCAGCATCTCGTAGCGGAACTCGTCGTTGTCGGAGCGGGCCCGTTCGGCGGGATACGCCGCGAAGGTGGCGTCGATCTCGTCGGTGAGCGTGCGAACGTCGTCCTCGTCGAACACACCGCGCAGCACTGCGAAGCCGTCGCGTTCGAGGTCGTGCGCGGCCCCGGGCGCCGGGCCGCTGTAGAGCGTGAGGTTCTTCATGAGGCGCCGGATCACGCGCTCCTCCCCCCGAGGCACCGCGCGTTGCTCAGCTGTCGATGCCCCACCACCGCACCGCCTTGTCGATCCGCTGCATCACATCGCCGTCCAGCTTCGCCAGCACGTCGACGGCATCGAGGTTCTCGTGCACCTGCTCGGGGCGGCTCGCGCCGGTGATCACCGTGGAGACACGCGGGTTGCGCGCGCACCACGCAATGGCGAGCTGCGCCAGGGTGCAGCCGAGCTCTTCGGCGATCGGGACGAGCCTGCGGACCTTCTCACTGCGGCCCTGCTCGGTGACCATGCCCTCCACCCACTCGTAGCCGGGCAGGCGCGCCCGGCTGTCGTCGGGGACACCGTCGAGGTACTTGCCGGTGAGCAACCCGCTCGCGAGCGGGCTCCACGTGGTGAGACCGATGCCGATGTCGTCGTAGAGCCGGGCGAACTCCGTCTCGACCTTGCGCCGGGTGAGCAGGTTGTACTGCGGCTGCTCCATCACCGGGGCGCGCAGGTGGTGGCGCTCGGCGATGTCGTGCGCGGCGCGGATCTCGTCGGCCGACCATTCCGAGGTGCCCCAGTAGGTGGCCTTGCCCGAGGCGACGATGTCGCTCATCGCCCACACGGTCTCCTCGATGGGCGTGTTGGGGTCGGCACGGTGGCAGAAGAGCAGGTCGACGAAATCGAGACCGAGCCGTTCGAGCGAGCCGTCGATCGACTGCAGGAGGTACTTGCGGTTCAGCGTCTCCTTCATGTTCGGGACGTCGTGGAGGCCCCAGAACACCTTCGTCGAGATCACGTAGCTGTGCCGCGCCCAGCCGAGCTTGTCGATCGCCGCGCCCATGATCGACTCCGACCGGCCTTCGGCGTAGGACTCGGCGTTGTCGAAGAAGTTGATGCCGCCCTCGTGCGCAGCCTGCATGCAGTCGACCGCTCGGTCGATGTCGAGCTGCGAGCCGAAGCTGACCCACGAGCCGAACGACAGCACGCTGACCTGCAGGCCCGACCGGCCGAGACGTCGATACTCCATGTGCGTTCCCCTTCCTGGCGGCATCGAGACTAGGGAACCGCGGTTGGCCGTGTCAGACGCCCGGCACCGTTCCGGGAGTGCTCACATGTGGATGCGTACGGCCTGCGGGTCGTACAGAGGCCGGAGCGACACTGCCGTGGGATGCCGGCGGCCGGCC
This sequence comes from uncultured Actinomycetes bacterium, assembly GCA_963716525.1. GTDB lineage: Bacteria > Actinomycetota > Acidimicrobiia > IMCC26256 > PALSA-610 > JBBREP01. Next base: position 2,765,647 of record OY970315.1, on the reverse strand, counting down.
ACGTCGACCTCCCACGTGCCGGCGGCGAGCCACGCGGTGTCCACGTGCTCGGGCGCCTCGACCATGGCCAGGCCGACCGCGCCGCCGAGGGTGAAGCCGTACGACGCCGATCGCACGTCACCGACCGCGGTGCCGTCGCGGTGGACGATCTCGCCGTGGTGGAGCATCACCTCGGGATCCGTCACGAGCAGCTGCACGAGCCGGCTCCGGGGCGGGCCCGCTGCACGCTGGGCAACCACCGCGTCGCGACCGATGAAATGGCGGTCGCCGTCGAGCGAGACCGCGAACCCGAGCCCGGCCTCGTAGACGGTGTCGGTGTTGTCGATGTCGTGGCCGTAGTCGCGGTACGCCTTCTCCATACGCAGGCTCGCCAAGGCCTTCAAGCCGGCGTGCCGCAGTCCGAAGGCGGCACCGGCCTCGACGATCTGGTCGTACACGTGGGGCGCCTGTTCGGTGGGCACGTACAGCTCGTAGCCGAGCTCGCCCAGGTACGTGATACGCACGCAGAGCACGCGCGCGTAACCGATGTCGATCTCCGCGGCGGCGCGATACGGGAACGCGGCGTTCGACACGTCGGCCGAAGTGAGCGCGGCGAGCAGGTCACGCGAGCGCGGGCCCTGCAGGTTGAGCTGCGCATGCCCCGACGTGACGTCGGCGACGTGCACGCGCGCGCGTGTCCCGCCGTCGAGATGGCGGCGCATCCATGCGTGCACGTGGCGTTGCGCAGTGTCGGACGCGACGACCCAGAACCGGTCGTCGTCGAGCTTCGTCACGGTGAGATCGGCCTCGATGCGGCCACGGCGGTTCAGCCACTGCGTGTAGGTGATCATGCCTGCCGCGCCGTCGACACGGTTCGCCGAGAGCCCGTCGAGGAAGCGGCCCGCGTCGCGGCCCTCCACGAGGAACTTGGCCATGAACGCCATGTCCATCACGATCACGCCGTCGCGCGCCGCATCGTGCTCGGCGCGCCAGCACTCGAACCACGGCGGCCGGCCCCACGTGAGCACGCCGGCGTCCGGTACCGCACCACCGGGCCCGTTCTCGGCGTACCAGTCGGCCCCTTCCCAACCACTGACGTCGCGAAAGTGCGCGCCGCGTGCCACCAGTCGGTCATGCACCGGTGAGCGCCGGGCACCGCGCGCCGAGCTCAGCGAACGGTTCGGGTAGTGGCACTGGTACACCATGCCGAGCGACTCGACGGTGCGGGTACGGCGGTACTCAGGTGTCGTCTGGTACGGATGCAGCCGGTCGACGTTGATGCCGGTGACGTCGACATCGGGCGTGCCGTCGACGATCCACTGCGCGAGCACACGACCGATCCCACCGCCGGTGAGGATGCCGATCGAGTTGAGGCCGGCGGCCACGAAGTAATTGCGGATCTCGGGCGCCTCCCCGACGATCGGCGCGAGATCCGGTGTGAAGCTCTCGGGGCCGCAGAAGAAGGTGCGCACTCCCGCGTCGCGCACGGCGGGTACGCGACGCATCGCCGTCTCGAGGTAGGGGGCCATGCGGTCCCAGTCGGGGTCGATCGTGCCGAACGCGAAGCCGTCGGGCACGCCGTCGACCATCCAAGGCGCGCACACCGGCTCGAACAGGCCGAGCAGGATGCCGCCCGTCTCCTCCCGGAAGTAGCCGTACGACGCCGGGTCCTCGAGCACGGGGAGCGTGCGCTCGGCGCCGTCGATCGGCTCGGTGATCAAGTAGTAGTGCTCGGCCGCCTGGAGCGGGATCGCCACGCCATCGCGCTCGCCGAGCTGGCGGGCCCACATGCCGGCGCAGTTGACGACGTACTCGGCGGCGACGTCTCCCATCGCGGTGCGGACGCCCGCTACCGAAGGAACGCTTCCGCCCCGCTCGACGAGCACCTGCTCGACCGCGACGCCCTCGGCGACCCGCACGCCGCGGCGGCGTGCGCCCTTGGCGAGCGCCATGGTGACGTCCACCGGGTTGGCGCGGCCGTCGCCGGGCACGTAGAAACCCGCGAGCACGTCGTCGGTGCACGCGAGTGGGAACAGCCCGCACACCTCCGCGGGCCCGATCTCGTGCACGTCGATGCCGCGGTACCGGTCGAACGCGGCCACCCGGCGGTACTCCTCCAACCGATCCGCGTCGGTCGCCAGCTCGATGAAGCCCACAGGCTCGAAGCCGGTGGCGACCCCGGTCTCGGCTTCGAGGCGCGCGTAGAGATCGCGCGTGTACACGCGCATCTCGGTCGAGGTGTGCGAGAGCGATCCGAACGTGACGACGAGCCCGGCCGCGTGCCAGGTGGTACCGGAGGTGAGACGGTCGCGCTCGAGCACGAGCACGTCGGTCCACCCGTTCAGCGCGAGATGGTACGCGACCGAGCAACCGATCACCCCGCCGCCGATCACCACGACGCGCGCGCGTGCGGGCAGCTCCTCCACCGGCCGGATGCTAGGTGGGCCCCTTCACGCTTCCGGTCGCCCCCGCGAGTGGGATGTGTGGCGCGCGGGCGCTACCTCACCCAGGCGCCCACCGAGAACTCGCTCGTGCTGCCCCTCGGCGTGGTGGTCGTGACCGTGACGGTGTGGCCGAAGGTCGCGTGCGGCGAGGCAAAGGTGGCGACACCCGACGACGACGCGGCCGCGCTGGCGAGATAGGTCTTGCCCTGCCCGCTGAGCCCTGCACCGCGCGACGAGAGGAACAACTCCACCGTGCAGCCGGCGCACGTGCGGACCGCGACCCTCGTGCGGTCGGCTTCGGTGACAACAGGTGTGCGCACGCCTTCGTTCGCGTTGGGGTCGCCGACCGTGGTGTTCGCCTTCCCGAACGGCGTGAGGTCGATCGCGAGCGGGTTCGGCGCGTTGTAGATCGCGTTGCGTGTGAAGCGGTTGAAGTTCGTGGGCTGCGGCGTGTGATCGGGAGGCGAGATGAGCGTGGGCTGCACCATGATCGCGTTGGCGTTGTTCACGATCACGTTGTAGGGCCCGATCGTGTTCGAGAACGCGCCGGCCTCGATGAACACGCCCACCTGGTTCGGCCCCGACGCTCCGTTGAGCAGCAGGCCGATCAGGTTGTAGGCGACCGCGTCGTTGTTCGTGCCCTTGTCGATCAGCACGCCGGGACCGCCGTTGCCCGCGATCAGGTTGGCGACCACGTAGTTGTGGTTCTGGTCGGGCGGGCATGGCTTGTGCTGGCAGTTGCCCCTGCCCTCGAGGTGCACGCCGGCCGCGTTGTTCTTCGTGACCGAGCTGACCGCGGTGCCCGTGAGGTTGGTACCGATGAAGTTCCCCACGATCACGTTGTACATCGTCGACGGCTCGTGGGAGATCTCGATCCCGTTGCCGGTGTTCCCCGACATCACGTTGCGCTGCCCGGCGCCCGTGCCACCGACGACCGTGTACTGCGTGCCGGTGTTGATGTCGACCGCGTAGCCCGCGTTGCCCCGGCGCTGCGTACCGGTCGGATCGAGCCCGATGATGTTGTTCTGGATCGTGTTGTGTGTGGTCGGATAGTTGTAGGTGGCGATGCCGTGATGCGAGCAGCCGCCGATCGTGTTGCGGTTTGCGTTGCCCGGCGCGCCGATCAGGTTGTAGTGCGCGCCGCCGGACATCTCGATGCACGAGGAACCGGCCACATACTGATGGTGCGGATCGAATGCGCCGGTGGGGGTGAGCCCGATCATGTTGCCGACGATCGTGTTCTCGTCCGACGACACCAGCCTCATCATGATGTCGCGACGGAACCCGTGCATGTCGATGCCGCGGATCGTGTTGTGGGCCGCGTTGATGTCGAGCCCCTCGAAGCTGGTCGGCCCCTTACCGACGATCTCGATCGTGCGCACCGCTCGGTCCGCGACCGCGTCGTTGTTCGGCGCCGATCCCGGCTGCGTGAAGCCGTCGATCGTGATGCCGTAGCGGTGGTTCGCGATCGCGGGCAGCTGGGAGCCCAGCGCGATCGTGTGCACCCCGCCGCCCGCGATCGCGAAGGCGATCGTGGCCGGTCCGTTCGCGGTGTTCGCCTCCTGGATCGCGGCTCGCAACGTGCACTCACCGGAGTGGCTCGTGGCGCACACGCCGTTGACGTGCGCGTCGCCGCGATCGGCGACCGAGTTCACCGTGAACGTACGAGCCGCTCCCTCGACCGGAGCGGCCGCGGTCGCGGTCGCGGCACCTGCGCCTCCCGAGCCCGGTCCGGCCAGGCCCATGGCGAGTGCCGACACACCCAACGTGACGAAACGCGCGACGCGCATCCGATAGCTCCCCTCGTTTCCCGCGTGACCCAGCGCGCTGCCCGTGCCGGACGTCGCCGGCATACCCACCCCGACCGCGTAGCACGCTGGTGCGGCCGCAGTTCGAGGTTAGAACCCGAACCGGGCCGGGCGGCATCGGGCGACGAAGAATGTCTCGCCCCGCCGGCCGTCGCGATCGGGCGCACACGTGAAAGCGCCCCCCGTGACGGGGGGCGCCGTTGTGATTCGCTGCCTGAGCGGGTGTCCGGTATGGGGCTGGGGGGCGGGCCCGAACCTCCGACCAGGCAGCTCGTGGATCCGGGAAAGGGGCGGAGTCTCTCCGGACACGCGAGGGTCTCCCCAGGGCGGGGCGCGCCTAAACCTGTCCCGGCAAAAAAACCTCGGGCGGCGTTGCCCGCGCGCCGCGAGCCGGGGCCGGAGCGGCGTCTATCGTGCCGAGGCCACGGGGCGGCGCCGCCGTCCCCGGAAACGGAGACGAGCGTGGCGAGCCGCATCGAGAGCTACGCGCTGCTGTCCGACATGCAGTCGGCGGCGCTCGTAGGTCTCGACGGGTCGATCGACTGGCTCACGTTCCCCCGCTTCGACTCCCCAGCCTGCTTCGCGGCGCTGCTCGGCGAACCCCGCAACGGTCGCTGGCTCGTCGCGCCGGCGGGAACCCCCAAGCGCGTGCGGCGCCACTATCGCGACGACTCGCTCGTGCTGGAAACCGTGTTCGAGTGCGACGACGGCGAGGTCGCGGTCATCGACTGCATGCCCGCGCGCGACGGCCACCTCAACGTCGTCCGCCTCGTCGAGGGCCGGCGGGGCCGGGTCGCGATGCGCACCGAGATCACGATCCGCTTCGGCTACGGCACAGTGGTCCCGTGGGTGCGCACGATCGACGGCGCGCTGCGGGCGGTGGCCGGCCCGGATGCGCTCCGGCTGCGCACCCCCGTCCGGCTGCACGGCACCGGCGAGGACGACGACCGCACGACGGTCGGCACCTTTGCCGTCGCCGCCGGCGAGCGCGTGCCGTTCGTGCTCTCGTGGCATCCTTCGCATGTCGACGTGCACGACGGCGTCGACGCGGCGAGCGCCATCGGCGACACCCAGCAGTGGTGGCAGCAGTGGTCCGACGAGAGCACCTACGAGGGTGAGTGGAAGGACCCGGTCCGCCGATCGCTCACGGTGTTGAAGGGCCTGACCTACGCGCCCACCGGCGGGCTGTGCGCGGCCGCCACCACCTCCCTGCCCGAAGCGATCGGCGGGGTGCGCAACTGGGACTACCGCTACTGCTGGCTCCGCGACGCGACGTTCACGTTGATGGCGATGATGACGGCCGGGCACACCGAGGAGGCCGAGGCGTGGCGCGACTGGCTGCTGCGCGCGGTCGCCGGCGACCCCGACGATCTCCAGATCATGTACGGCCTTGCCGGCGAACGGCGGCTCACGGAGTTCGAGCTCGACTGGCTGGGCGGCTACGAGGGCTCGAAACCGGTGCGCGTCGGCAACGCCGCGTTCGGGCAATTTCAGCTCGACGTGTACGGCGAGGTGATCGACGCGCTCTACCAGGCGTCGGTGAGCGGCCTGCCGCCGCAGCGCTCCGCGTGGGATCTCCAGACGGTGTTGCTCGACTACCTCGAAGGGGCATGGAAGCAGCCCGATGAAGGCATCTGGGAGGTACGCGGGGAGCGCAAGCACTTCACGCACTCGAAGCTCATGGCATGGGTTGCGGCCGACCGCATGGTCCGCATGGCTCGCCGCTCCCATCTCGGCGGACCGGTGCGCCGCTGGGCGGCGCTGCGCGACGACATCCGCCGCGACATCCTCGAGCGCGGCGTCGACGACCGCGGCCTGTTCGTGCAGAGTTACGGCTCGCGGCACCTCGACGCGAGCCTGCTACTCGTGCCGCTCGTGGGTTTCCTGCCCGCGAGCGACCCTCGGGTCGTGCACACCGTCGACGCGATCCAGCGAGAGCTGATGGACAACGGCTTCGTCGTTCGGTACCACACCGAGACGGCCGTCGACGGGCTGCCCGCAGGCGAAGGCGCGTTCCTGCTGTGCACGTTCTGGCTCGCGGACGCCCTCGCGCTCATGCGGCGCGCCGAAGAGTCGCGCGCCGTGTTCGAACGGCTCCTCTCGCTCCGCAACGACGTCGGGCTGCTCGCCGAGGAGTACGACCCCGCGTCGGGCCGCCTCCTCGGCAACTTCCCGCAGGCGTTCTCGCACACCGCGATCATCACCACGGCGGCCACGCTGTCGCGCGCCGAGGGCGCGGTCCGCCCGGCGCAACAGCGATCGCACATCCCGCAGCCCGGCAACTCCGAGATGGGCGATCCCCAGGCCGGGCGGGCTCGGTAGTCACGCGGCCGCGTGCGCCTGCACCGGTCGCGAGAACACCTCGACCGCGGTGCGGCAGAACGCGCCGAGATCGTCGGGCTTGCGGCTTGACACGATGACGTTCTCACGGCCCTCACACACCTGCACCTCGCGGTCGACCCAGTGCCCGCCGGCGTTGGTGATGTCGGTGCGCAGGCTCGGCCAGCTGGTGAGCGTGCGGTTCCGCACGACGCCGGCTTCCACCAACGTCCACGGCCCGTGGCAGATCACCGCGATGGGCTTGCCGGCGTCGACGAAGGCCTTCACGAAGGCCACGGCCGCTGGCTTCGTGCGCAGCTGGTCGGGATTGGCGACGCCGCCGGGCAGCACGAGCCCGTCGTAGTCCTCCACCCGCGCGTCGACGACGGCCACGGTGGCGGTGAATGTGTCGCCCTTGTCGAGATGGTTGAACGCTTGCACCTCACCCGCCTTGGGTGCGATGAGTACCGGCTTCCCGCCGGCGCCGGCCACCGCGCTCCACGGTTCGGTGAGCTCCACCTGTTCGGCGCCCTCGTTCGCCACAAGGAACGCGTACTTCCTCCCGCTGAGATCAGCCATGACCTTCCTCCGTGCTCCATCTGCTCGCGCTCGCGCAGGGTGACGCGCCAATCGCGTCACCAACCACTGCCGTACCCGCTCAGCACGGGGCGCTCACATGTACAGCGGGACGGCGGGACGGCTCGCCGCCGCGGGCCGCGTGCGCCGGCGTGGGTCGTGCGCTCAGACCGCGGCGTCGGCCTGGAAGCGACCGATGTCGTCCCAGGTGTAGCCGAGCTCGAGCAGCACCTCCTCGGTGTGCTGGCCGAGCTCCGGCGCCGTGACCGGCGGTGCTCCCGGCGTGTCGCCGAACCGCACGGGCACCGCGACCACCTCGGCGCCGTCGACGCGCGCGAGGTAGCCGTTCTCCCACACCGACGGGTCGGCGATCACCTGCGCGTGGTCGCGCACGGGCGCGTGCCGGATGCCGGCCTCCGTGAGCCGTGTGCACCACGTCGCGGTGTCCGCGGAGGCAAACACCTCGTCGAGCAGCGGGAAGAGCGCAGCCTTCTCGGCATCCCAGTAATAGAACTGCGAGAACGCGTCGGCAAGCTCCGGACGACCGAGCAGCTCGAACAACGCTGCACGCGCCGGCCCGACGACGCCCACGACGGCGACCCACCCGTCGGCCGTGCGGAAGATCCCGTAGAGGCCGGGGATCAGCGGGTGGCTGCGGTTCGCCGGCCCGCCGGCCCGTCCCGTGAGCAACGACGCGGTGTACTCACTCGCCTGGGCCCAGATCTGGCCGCCGAGCAGTGACGTGCTCACCTCCTGCCCGCGGCCGGTCTTCTCACGCGCGAGCAGCGCCGCCAGGATGCCCGCCACGAGGTTCTGCGCGCCGATGTGGTCGGCGATCGTCGCGCCGACCGGTGTGACGTCGGTGCCGTCGCGTCCGGTCGTGCTGATCAGTCCGCCCGCGGCCTGCCCGGCGAGGTCGGCGCCCTCACGGGCGGCATGCGGCCCCACCGATCCGTAGGTCGAGCCCGACGCGTAGACCACCCGCGGGTTGCGCGCCGCAACCGCCTCGTAGTCGAGGCCCCACCGTTGCATCGTGCCGGGCACGAAGTTCGTCATCACCACGTCGGCCCATTCGGCGAGGCGCAGGAAGATCTCGCGCCCCGACGGTGTGCGGAGGTCGACGGTCATGCTGCGCTTCCCGCGATTGCACGCGGTGAAGTAGGCGCTGCGCGGGTCGCCGGGTTGCACGGGAAGCCAGCGCGCCTGGTCGCCGAAGCCCGGCAACTCCACCTTGATCACCTCGGCGCCCCACTCCGCGAGCGTCGCCGCCGCCTGCGGTGCCTGCACGAGGAGGCCGGCTTCCACCACCTTGAGTCCGTCCAGCGCGCCCATGGCGCCGTTCTAGCGGCGCGAGCAGACCCCCGTCGAGTAACCGTAGGAGTCGCAGCGGCAGCGGCGTCAGATCGGGAGGTTCGCCGGGTCCTTCAGCTCGGCCCAGGTGTTCTCCTGCCACTGCGACGCGATCGGATCGAGGAAGTGCGGCGGTGACAGGTAGTGGAGACGCTGGTCATAGGTGTAGTCCTTCGAGAACCCGCTCACGATGGTGCCGCCGCTGTTGGTACCGACGGGCCCTCGATACCGCTGCGACAGCGCGCCACGCACGCTGAACGAGCCGAGCGGCGCACCGATCGCCCAGTTCTGCACGCGCACCCCATGGTTCACCGAGAGCGCCGCGGCGTAGAGCTGCGGGTTCTGGAACGTGGCATTGCGGGCCGTCTCAGCCGGAAAGTTCGCGTTGAGGTTGCACGACCACGAGGTGCCCGACGTGCACTTCACCGGGTGGTAGATCTCCACGTTGTTGTTCGCGATGAGACCCAGCAGGTCGGTGCCGTTCAGCCCGTTCGCGTAGGTGAGGTTCCACGTCACCACCACAGAGTTGTCGGTGGCCACGGTGAGCTGGCCCTTGAGCGCGCCTTCGATGAACGCGTCGCCGTTGCGGCACCCGTACGTGGTGATGTCGTTGGCGATCGGCATACCGAGTGGGTGCGCGCGCCCGTTGACGCTGTACGGACAGCCGTTGGTGTAGTTCGGGTCACTCGACGTTGTCGGGACGTTCTGCACGAAGATCACGCCGTCCGTGGGCAGCGGTCCGGTCGCCCCGTTCACCGGACACGACGCATTGTTGGTGCTCTTCGTGAACGGCGATGTCACGGTCATGGTGCCGTCCGAGTTGAGCTTGATCCGCGTCGGCCCGGTGTAGAGACAGCCTCCGGCACCCGAGTCGGTCTGCGACTTGATGGTGGCATCGCTGGGCGGCATCGTGAGCGGTGGGAGCGTCTTGGGATCGCCGCTGTTCGCGAACACCGGATGCGACGTGGGGCAGCCGTCGCGGTAGCGCAGCCCGCTCGATCCCGACCACGAGGTGGACGTGTCACCGTTGAAGTGCGGCGTGCCGCACAGCATGAACGCGTCATTCGTGTGCATCGGGCCGTTGATGGTGTCGGCCGAGATGAACTCGATGTTGTAACAGTGCGAATCGCGAGGGTCCGATCCGTACGCATACTTCGCGCACTTGGTCTGGGCTTGCGTCGCGGTGAACGGCGATCCCGTGTAGAGGGCCGGGTCGACGGTCTCGTAGTCGGTGAAGTACAGGTAATCGAGGAAGCTGCGGTGCCGCAGTGTCGCGGCGACGGTGCGCATCGTGCCGTGCACCCGCCCCGTCGACGTGAGCGTCAGCGTGCCGTTGACGAGGAGCGACGACGTATCGATGCTGTAGTGGAACTGGCTCGTGGTGGAGCCGCCCGCCACGTCCTGCCATCCGTCGAAGGCATGGTTGTTGTCGGGCGGCAGGTTGCCCGAGTCGTACAGCCAGTAGTTCCCGTTCGCGTTGAGGCGGAACAGATAGTCGTCGACGCCCGCCTCGGCCGCGGCGAGCGCCGAGCTCCAGTTCTGGTCGTGCCGTGAGATCGACATCGAACCCACGCCATAGGCCACGATGCCGGCCGCGAGCAGCGCCAGCACCGTCGAGCTGATCATCACGGCGATCAGCGCGAATCCGTCTTCGCGCCGCCGAGCGCGCGCCACCCACGCGTTCATCCCGTCGCCGCCGAGTAGTCGAGGTTCGGCAACCGAACCCGGTTCACGATCGTCACCGGAGCGATAGGCGATGTGGTCGCGCGCCGCACCACCAGCGTGATCCGCACGGCGCGCACGGCGAGCAGATCGCTGGCCGACAGCGGCGTGTTCGAGAGCGCGTTGCCGTTCGCGTCGAGGTACGTGAAGATCGGTGTGCCACCGCCCGTCACGACGTACCGGCCCACGAACCGCACGAACGGCGTTCCCGTGTAGGTGTAGTCCGGCGCGATGGATCCGGCGTCCGCCGCCCACACCTGCTCCACGAGCTCCGACGTCGGATCCACGTAGAGGTGGATCTTCTTCGGGGCCGAGGTCGTGTCCAGGTTCCCGTAGAACACCGCCTCGTCGTCGGCGGCGTACGCGAACGGCGACGTCCCCGCACCGAGCCGCACCGCGGTGCGCAGGTCCTTGCTCGTCTGCGCGATGAGCACACGCCCCTCGTCGAGATTCTGGAGGCGCTTGCCCGCACCCTCCAGCGCGTTCGTCGTGGACGCGATCCCGTCGTACAGCGTGCCCATCACGAGCGCGAGCAGCGCGACGACGACCACCAGCTCGAGGAGCTGCGAGCCCCGTTCACCCCGCCGCCGGCGCATCATCCCACTCCGGCGACGGTCACGGTGGCTCGCGGGAGGGTGTCGAGCGGGCTCAACGTCACGCTGGACCACGACGTCACCGCCGAATGCCCCTGCTCCTCGATCTGCCACACGCCGAACGGCAGGCTCAGGTCGATGTCACCCGATGCATCGGTCGTGCCGGCCGTGTGGCTCTCACCCGACGCGCACACGCTGTCGGCGGCGTGGACGACGACGAGCGTCCGCCCCGGCACCGCGGTACCCGATTCGTCGGTCACATGCACGTGGAGCGGCGTGAGGTTGACCGTGGCGGTGGTCGCGTTCCCCGGAGCGACCTCGATGGGCGCGTCGCGTGTGGCGCCGGAATAGAACGCCGCGCCCTCGGGAGTGGTGCCCTCAGGGTCGGCGTCGGCGCACTCGCCCGCCCACATCGAGTAGCCGTCGTTCGACGGGAAGAGATTCGCGATCGTGCGGCTCGGGCCCGTACCCGTGAACAAGGCGGTCCCGGTGGGCACGAGCACCGTGTTCGCGATCGTGATCGGCAGATCGTCCGGCACGACGCCGGAGCTCACCGGTGCGAGCGTGGCCTGGATCGAGGCGGCCTGGTCGTAGTCGAACTGCGCCGAGCTGACCTGACCGGCCGTGACGCCGACGGTCTGCGACGGATTGGCGTGGCCCTGGCGATCGACGTAGCCGACGTTCGCAAGCGTCACCGTGTACGTACCGGGAGGCAGGAACGCGAGAACGCGCACCCGGCGCTGTTCGTGGTGAGCGACTGCGCGGTTGGTCCCGACACGTTCACCGCGGTGCCGTAGAGCGGCTGCGCGTCCGAGTCCACCACGCTGACCGCGATATGCCCGGTGCTCGTGCTGTAGGCACCGACCGGAGGCGTGAGCACCGTGTCGGCCGATGCGGGCAGCGCACCGCGCCGGTCGGGCCAGTCGACCCACACATGCACCCGCAGCACCTGCGGGGTCGCATCGGACGCATTGCACGGTCCGGTTGTCGCGTCGTTCCCGACCCAGGTGAGCTCGCGGTTCACCGTGTAGGGCACACCCCCGACGCTCTGCGTCGTCACCGCCGGCGTGAGCGTCGTGAACGACGCGGCGGCCGTCTCCCTCACGATGTCCATCTCCTGGCTCGCGAGATTCGCCGCCACATCGCGGTTGCGGTTGTTGCGCACCAGGGTCAGACCGCTCCCGATGGTCGCGGCGAGGCCGGTCATGAGCAGCGCCAGGACGGTCATCGCGATCACGAGCTCCAGCAGCGTCATGCCTGCTTCGGATTGGGACCGCCGACACGCCACGTCGCGCCTTCATCGCTTGCCGAGGACCGAGCTCGCACCCCGACGCCGGTATCGGCATCGGAGGGCGGCGTCTTGAACCGGCTCGAGCGCAGCTGAGAGCGACGGATCGGCGAGAGCGGCGCTGGGGCTACTTGACGGTGACGGTCACCGGCGCCGATGCGGGGCTCGGCTCGTAGTTCCCGCCGTCACCGTCGTACACCGCGGTGAGCGAGTGCGTGCCGTGGGCAAGCGCCGATGTGGCGAACGCCGAATGTCCCGTCGTCGAAACCGTGACCGTTGCGAGCAGTGCACCGCTTTCGTAGAAGCTGATCGTGCCCGCGTTCACCGGGCCGGCCGACGGGGCGAGCACGATCGCCTTGCCCGAAAGCGTGATCGATCCCCCGACCGGCAGCGTCTTACGGCTGACCGTGAGGCCGACCATGGTGTTGGCCGGCGAGATGTCGACGATCGTCGGAACCGACGACACGGTCCTGTGCTGCACCGTGTACACGGCGACGAAGCTGTGGTCGCCGGCGGGGAGGCGAGGCGTGTTGACCGACGCGACGCCGGCCCGCACCGTACGGGCGCCGAGCTTCGCCGAGCCGTCGTAGAAGGTCACGGTGCCGCCGACGTTGGCCTGCGCGACACCTGTCATCGATGCGTTGGCGACCAACGTGAGCGGTTGACCCCACAGCCGTGGCCCGGGGTCGGCGATGACCACGGCCGTGGTGCCCACCGTGAGCGTCGCGGGGTCGGAGATCGAAACCCCGCCGCTGTTCGAGAACACCGCGCGGAAACGCTTGTTGTTGTCGCCGGCCGCGGCGACGGCGCTGTAGCGGTCCGCCGTGGCGCCGTTGATGTTCGTGAACGTGACGCCGTCCGGTGCCACCTGCCACTGCACGGTCGGGCGGGGCGAACCCGACGCGGCGGCCGTCATCGTGTAGGTCTGGCCCACGAGGACGCTCGTCGACTCGGGTTGCGACGTGATGGTCGGGCCCGGACCCTGCTGCACACCCGGGCCGAGCAGGCCCAGATCCACGGCAACGCCCGCCGACACCTCGAGCACCTTGGCGACGTTCGACGGCAACGCCACGCCCGCTTTCGCGCCGGGTGACCCCGAAGCGAGCGCGAAGTTTCCGGCCGGTGCGTTCGCGAGCATCTTCGCCGCCGCCGCGCCGTCACACGACATACCGTGCGCGTCGCTGCCCGTGGCCTTGGTGAAGGCGGCGAGCGTGGCGTAGCGAGCCTGCCCAGCGCCCTTCGCCCACGCCGCGAGCTGCGGCGGCTTCGATGCCGTCGAGCGGCAGTAGGCATCGGCGTCGACCGACACGCCCATCTGGGCGGCGGTGAGGTGGTTCGTCGTGTCGCGGATGTCGAGCATCGCCACCGCGCTCGCGGTGCCGTCCATGATCACGTTGTTGCGGATCGTCACGTCGGCGACGTTCTGCGGGCGGTTGCCCTCCCACACGTCGACGGCGGTGTTGTTCTGGTAGAGCACGTTGTTGAAGATGTCGACATGCTGCGACTCGATGATGCGGATTCCACCGCCACCATTGCGCCAGGCGACGTTGCCGGCGATCACCGCGCCGCTCGAGATCTCGAACTGGATGCCCTCGTTCGTGTTCGAATAGGCGTCGTTGCGCACGATCGTGGCCCGCTGCGCCGCGATGTCCATCCAGATGCCCTTGGCAAGATTGGCGTCGGCGAGGTTGTCGTCGATGAGCACGTCGTTCGAGCTCGTCACCTTCATCCCGCCGGCTTCTTGGTGGTAGTCGAAGCCCTCGGTGTTGTTGTGCTGGAACTCGTTCTCGGTGACGTGGAGGCCGTCGGCCTGGTTCGCGTGGAACCCGAGCTGACCGTTGTTGGCCATCGTGTCGTGCGAGACGAGCGTGCCGGGACCCTGCACCGAGAGCCCGTCGGTGGCGTTCTTCACGAACCAGTCGTTCTCGAACACCGCGCCACCAGAGCTGTCGAGCACCGCGCCGTGCGTCTTGGCCGGCGTCGCGTACTCGTCGAACTGGATGCCGCGCACGATCGTGCCGCTCGCCGCGCTCGAGGTGCAGGCCGATCATCTTCGTCGAGGCCTCGACGGTGTGCCCGGCCGGATTGACGCCGATGACGAGCTGGTGCGCGGTGTAGTCGACGAAGAACGACTTCGCGCCCACCGCCGCGGCACTCCCCACCTGGGTCAGCGGCGCACCGTCGAGGAACACCTGATCGGGCGCGTTCGCCAGGGGATGGGCGGCGACCACCGCCCGGGAGTTCTGGCGGGGGAACTGGTAGGTCCAGCCCTTGAGCACCCAGACCTTGCCGCTGGCGACGAAGCCACCGACGACGTTGGAGCCCCGCACGATCACCGCCTCGTTCGGGAAGGGCTGGATCGTGAGGACCTTGCCGGCGATCGTGACCGCCTCGCGATACACGCCGCCCCGCATCACGATCGTGCTGTGCGTAGGCGCCGCGGCGACCGCGTGACCGAGCGTGGCCCACGGGGCGGCCTGCGTGCCCGCCGCCTTGTCGTTGCCCTTCGGTGCCACGAAGTGCGCGCCGGCAGGTATCGCGTAGCTCGTGGTGCCCAGCGTCGCCGCGCCCGGCGCAGTGACCGCGGCGGCGAACTTCTTCGCCAGCGCGGGCGCCGGCGACTGCGCGGCACTGGCGGCGCCAGTGGCTGCCGGCACACCGCACCACGCGATCACGACACACGTCAGGCCGACCGTCGGCCACGACAGCTTCCGCCTACGCATCCACTCCTCCGCCCGCCGGGCGGCACGATATCGGGACCGGGCCGCACGCGCCAGGCTCTGGCGCCGCCCTGACCAGACCTTTGCCATCGCGCCCCCATCGGGGCGCTGCGGGCCGGACTCGTGCTGTGACGGCAGCGACAGTCCGGGCGCGACCGGGCGCAGCCCGGCGGCCGAGCCGGGCTGCAGGCGCCTCGCGCAGCCGCGAGAATCGGCGGGTGACACCATTCGAGACACTGCGCTCGGTGATCCGCTTCGAGCGCGTCGAGACCGACCTCGTGGAGCGCCGCCTGCGGCGGGCCGCCTCCATCGCGGACCTGCGCCGCATCGCCCGCCGGCGCCTTCCCGGGGGCGTGTTCGACTACATCGACGGCGCCGCCGAGGACGAGCGCACGCTCGCGGCGAACGAGCGAGCGTTCGCCGAAACGACGTTCCGGCCGCGCGTGCTGCGGGGCATCGCCGGCGTCGACATCGGTTCGCGCATCCTCGGCTCACCGCTCACGTACCCGCTCGTGCTCGCGCCGACCGGCTTCACGCGGATCGCCGATCCCGACGGCGAGCTGGCCGTCGCCCGCGCCGCGGCCCGTGCCGGCCTCCCGTACACGTTGTCGACGCTCAGCACCCGCTCGATCGAGGAGGTGCGCGCCGTCAGCGACGGCCGGTTGTGGTTCCAGGTGTATGCGTGGCGCGATCGGGCGATGGTCTCCGAGATGATCCGCCGCGCCGCGGCCGCGCGCTACGAGGCGCTCGTGCTCACGGTCGATACCGCGGTGCTCGGGCGTCGAGAACGCGACGTGCGGCGCGGTTTCTCGCTGCCGCCCACAATCGGCCCCCGTACCCTCCTCGACGGCGCGCGGCATCCCGGCTGGACGTGGGCCTTCGTGCGCAGCGAGCCGATCCGCTTCGCCAACGTGGTCGGCCGTGACGTCGGTGACGGCGCCACGCCGGTGACGCTGTCCGACTACATCAACACCCAGTTCGATCCGTCGTTGTCGTGGCACGACGTCGAATGGCTCCGCTCGGTGTGGAACGGCCCCATCGTGTTGAAGGGCATCCAGAGCGTCGCCGACGCGCGGCTCGCGGTCGATGCGGGTGTCGACGCGATCGTGCTGTCGAACCATGGCGGCCGCCAGCTGGACGGCGCGCCGGCGACGTTCTCACTGGTCGCGCCGGTTGCCGATGCCGTCGGTGGGCGCGTCGAGATCATCTGTGACGGCGGCGTCCGCCGTGGCAGCGACGTGGTCAAGGCCCTGGCCGCCGGTGCCCAGGCCTGCATGGCCGGGCGCGCGTATCTTTACGCGCTCGGCGCGGCCGGTGAGCGCGGTGTCGATCGGGTGCTCTCCTGGCTGGCAGCCGACATCACCCGCACGATGACGCTCATCGGCGCGCCGCAAATCGGCGCCCTCGACCGCTCCTTCCTCGCCGGCGACGCGGCTAGCGGCGACGCGCGTCCTTGAGCGCGAGCTCCACCGCGACGTCGGCATCGGGGGCCGCGGACCCGTACACGATCGTGTAGGTGCCGCGCCGCCCGCACGGCCCGTCGGACAATGCATACACCACGACTTCCTCGTCGGGATCGGAATCACCCTCGAGCCGCACGATGTCGTCGATCACCGCCCGGGCCGGCTCGAGCAGGTCGTCACACCCGGCGCAGCCGAGCTTGCCCTCACGCGCGAAGAAGTCGGTGGTGTAACCCGCGGCCGTCAGCCGCGCCAGCACTTCGGAGAGCTGCTCGATGCTCACGAATCTACGACGCCCGGTCGTGGGTTCGACAGCGGTCGTTCGGGTAGCATCTCGACCGAAGGGGAGTAGCCCCAATCCGGTGAGTTCGACATCCTCGGGTGATGAGCCCCGACTCCCGGGCCTGTTCGCAGGTGGGCCAGACCTTCGATCCGTGTCGAGGTGACGCGCTGGTCGAGGGTTGTGCTCCTCCTCCAGCCGTCGAGCTGGAGGAAGCAGTGCGCAACGCAGGACCGGCGAGCAGGATCGGGCTGGCGCTCGGCGTCGCCTGCCCCGCCATGTTCGTTCGGGTCGGCGGCATCTCGCTCGCGCCCGAAGCCGAGGTGGTGGTGTTCGGCACCGCGGTGGTCGCAACGGCGTTCCTGCTCGCGTGGGCCGCCGAGGCCGCACAGCTCGACATCTCCGGAAGTCTCGCCACGGCGGTGCTCGCGCTCATCGCGGTGCTGCCGGAGTACGCCGTCGACCTCTACTTCTCCTACAGCGCCGGACACGACCACGAGCGCGCGCAGTACGCCGCGGCGAACATGACGGGCTCCAACCGGCTGCTCATCGGCATCGGCTGGCCGCTCGTCGCGTTCGTGGCGTTCGCGGCATGGCGGCGGCGCGGCCAGGGCGGCGCCGGTGCCGACGACGACGGTTCGGTGACGGCGACGCACGTGCAACTGCCCCCGGTACGGCGCATCGATCTCGCATTCCTCGCGCTCGCGTCGGCGTACGCGTTCGTCGTGCCGCTCACCCGAACGCTCGCCTGGTACGACTCGGTGGTCCTGCTCGGACTGTTCGCCCTGTATCTCTGGCGCGTGTCGCGCGAGGAGCAATCGGAGCCGGAGCTGATCGGCGTGTCGGCCGCGTTGGGCCGCCTCCCCCGCCGCCGGCGCCGCGCCGTCGTGTCGCTGCTCTTCCTCACCGCGGCCGCCATCGTGCTGGCGTCGGCCGAGCCGTTCGCGAACGGGCTCGTCGACACGGGCGCCCGCCTCGGCGTCGACCGGTTCCTGCTCGTGCAGTGGCTCGCGCCGCTCGCGTCGGAGGCGCCGGAGCTGATCGTCGTGTGCCTCTTCGCGTGGCGGCTGCGCGGCGGCGATGCGCTCGGCACGTTGCTCTCGTCGAAGATCAACCAATGGACGCTGCTCGTCGGCAGCATCCCGATCGCGTACCTCGCCGGCGGCGGTGGGCACGGGCTGCACCTCGACGGCCGCCAGACCGAGGAGTTCCTGCTCACGTCGGCCCAGGCACTGCTTGCGCTGATGGTGCTGATCGACTTGCGCTTCAGCCGGCGCGACGCGACGTTGCTGCTCGTGCTGTTCCTGTTGCAGTTCCCGTTCCCTGAGACCGAAGTACGGCTCGGCTTCTCCGCGGCCTACGTCGCCGCCGCGGTGTGGGTCGGCGCGCGCCACCGCCACGCGATCATCCCCGCATTCACCACCGCGTTCCGGCCCGGCCGCCCGGCGGCGCCACCCGAACGGCCGGCGAGCCCGGCGCGGCAACACTCCGCACCATGAGCAGCAGCGCGCCGGTCGTGCGCCGCCGGGTCCGCGTCGTCGGCCGTGTGCAGGGCGTGGGCTTTCGCGAGTCCTGCCGGCGCGAGGCGTGGCGGCTCGGCGTGGCCGGTCACGTGCGCAACCTCGGCGACGGTTCGGTCGAAGCGGTCTTCGAAGGGCCCGAGCCGAGCGTCGAACAGTTGGTGTCATGGTGCCGGCGCGGACCACGCCGCGGCCCGCGTCCGCAGTGTCGACGTCGCCGTCGAGATACCGTCAGGCGCGATCGACTTCTCGATCACGTTCTGACGCCGCGGCCGGGCGGTACCGGAAGAACAGGTAGTCGTCCTCCTCGCAGAGCGACACGAGGTGCAACGGCTCGAGCTGGGCGAGCGGCGAGCCGCTCACGATCCGCTTCGCGTCGCCGCTGGCGAGCAGCGGCGCGAGGGTGAGGCACAGCTCGTCGAGCAGGCGGGCCTGCGCGAGCTGCCCGTTGAGGGTGGGGCCACCCTCGGCGAGGATCGTCACCGCGCCGCGCTCCCCCAGCGCGCCGACCGCCCGGTGCATGTCGACGCCGCTCTCGCCGGCGATGACGACGTCGGCGACGCGGGCCGCGGCCGCGCGGCGTTGCGCATCCGCCCGTGCGACCGTGACGATGATCGGCCGGACCGACGCCGACGCGAAGAACGGCGCGTCCCAATCGAACTCGCAGCTGCCGGAGACGACGGCGATGGGCGGCACCGCGGTCTGACCGCGAGCGAGCCGCGCCCGTTGCACGTCGGGCGGGAGCAGGGCGGGGCCGTAACGTTCGGCCCGCATCGTGCCCGACGCCACGAGCACGACATCACACCCGCCGCGCATCACGCCGAACATGCGCTTGTCGGCCGGACCGCCAAGTGCACCCGACACGCCGTTCCACGACGTACCGCCGTCGACGCTCACGATCATGTTCAGTCGTACCGACGGGCGACCGGTCGCCGTGGGCATGTCGGCATACACCGTTGCCGCGTCGACGGTCATCACGGGTTCGGGATAGAGCATTCGCACGTCGCCCGCCTCACGCCTCGTGACCAGCGCCGTGCGGTCGTGCGCGTCGCATCGGCCACACGCGGTGGGGTCCCGCGTGACCGCTCACCACGCCATCATGCCATCCCGCCCTCCCCTCCGAGGGAAGCGCCCTGGTGTCACATCGCGCCGCTGCTGCGCTCCCGCTGAATCGGGCGCGGCGTGCCTAGCTTGTGCCGATGAGGCGCCCAGCGATGATGGCGGCGATGGTGTGCGCGGTCGTGCCGCTGCTGGGCACCTCTGCCGCCGCGACCGGCGCGGTCGCGGCCTCGCCGGCGCACCACACCCACGGCGCCGGCATTGCTGCGCCTGCCCGCCCGAAGATGTTGCCGGCCGGCCGCGTCGCCGCCGCAGATGTCGGCGCGCCCGCCGGGAGTCAGCCGCTCGCGCCGGCGCTGCCCCTCGCGCCGGCCACGGTCCTCGCGTCTGCCGGAGCCGGTCCGGTGCTGCCGTTCGGCGGTGCGCCGTCGTTCACGTGGCCACACGGCCTGGAGCTGCACCAGCCGATCGTGGGCATGGCCGCCACACCCACCGGCAAGGGCTACTGGCTCGTCGCGTCCGACGGCGGCGTCTTCAGCTTCGGCGACGCGCACTTCTACGGATCCACGGGCAACCTCCGGCTCAACCGGCCGATCGTGGGCATGGCCGCCACACCCACCGGCAAGGGCTACTGGCTCGTCGCGTCCGACGGCGGCGTCTTCAGCTTCGGCGACGCGCACTTCAAAGGCTCCACCGGCGGCATCCACCTCTGGGCACCGATCATCGGCATGGCGCGCACATCCACCGGGGGCGGTTACTGGCTCGTCGCGTCCGACGGCGGCATCTTCAGCTTCGGCGACGCCCACTTCAAAGGCTCCACCGGCGGCATCCACCTCTGGGCACCCATCACCGGCATCGCCGCCACACCCACCGGGGGCGGCTACTGGCTCGTCGCGTCCGACGGCGGCATCTTCAGCTTCGGCGACGCGCACTTCAAAGGCTCCACCGGCGGCATCCACCTCTGGGCACCCATCACCGGCATGGCGCGCACATCCACCGGGGGCGGCTACTGGCTCGTCGCGTCCGACGGCGGCATCTTCACGTTCGGCGACGCCCACTATTACGGGTCGGCGGGAGGCCGCCATCTGGGCGTACCGATCGTCGGGATGGCGGCCACCCCCGCCGGCAACGGCTACTGGCTCGTGGAGCAGTCGCCGCCCGACCTCTTCTCGCCCGCGCTCGTCGCGGCCTTGAACGCGCGTGCCGGCGTGATCTCTGCGTCGGTGCTCGATCTGCACACCGGCATCTCGTACCAGTACCGGCCCGGCCAGCTCGGCATCACCGCGAGCATCGTGAAGGTCGAGATCTTGGGCACGCTGCTCGCACACGCGCAGGCGGCGCACCGGGCGTTGACGCCCGGCGAGCAGTCACTCGCCACCCGGATGATCGAGGTGAGCGACAACGACGCGGCGACCGCGCTGTGGAACGAGGTCGGCGGCACGCCGGCGGTGCACGAGTTCGACGAGCTTGTCGGAATGACGGCCACGACACCGAATTCGGCGTGGGGCCTCACCACGACCACCGCGGCCGATCAAGTGGTGCTGCTGCAGCATCTGGTGGAATCGAACTCCGTGCTCTCCGACGCGTCGCGCAGCTACGAGCTCGGCCTCATGGAACACGTCACCCCCGGCCAGGCCTGGGGCGTGTCGGCGGGCACGGCACCGGGCACGATCGTCGCGCTCAAGAACGGATGGCTGCCGATCAGCTCGGGTTGGACGGTCAACAGCATCGGCTGGATATACGGATCCGGCCGCGACTACCTCATCGCCGTGACGACGTCCGGCGATCCGAGCATGGGTTACGGCATCGACTCGATCTCCGGGGTGGCCGCCGCCGCCTGGGCGGCCCTCGCGCACTAGATGCACACTCCGCGCCGCTCCGCCGCCGCACAGGCGATCCGCGTCGCCGCGCTCACCGTGGTCGTGGGCTCGACCGTCGCCTGCAGTGGTTCGAGCGCGCCAACCGCCAAGGAGACCACGCGTCCGTCCGGGACGGGCGCACCGTGCGCCTGGCCGACCCGAGCCGACAAGACCACGCTCAACGTCGCCTATCCCGACACTTCGTCGACGTACTGGGCGATGAGCTACCGCCTTGCGCCCGGCGAGCGACTGGAACTGCGTGGTCGCTTCCCAAGGGCGCGCTACATGTCGTTCATCACGTACGGCATCGCCGGCGGCGTCGTCGACGTCCTGCACGATCGCGACATCGCTCCGGATCCCGGCGACGCCAACCCCTATGCAGGCGCCGGATCGACGGGCGGGCGGTACACGGTCCGGGTGCAAGCGGGCGGCGATGCCAGGAACGTCGTGCGCGCCGCTGCAACCGCGCCCGGCGCGGCAACCACCACCACCACGCCGGGCCTCACTGGGCCCGCGCCGTTGGGCACGGGCGCGCCCGGCGGGCACGGCGTCGTGACGGGCACGATCATCTACCGCGTGTACCTGCCCGTGCCCTCCACCGATCCGACCGGCGGGGCCGGCCTCCCGTCGGTGCGCGACGTCGATGCGAAGGGGAATGCGACGTCGGTCGCGACGTCGCGCGCATCCGGGCGCGAATCCCGCGGCCAAGGAGATCGCCTCCGCGAACGGTCCCGCGACCGACACGCCCGCGCCGGCGCAGCCGACGTTCGTGCGACCGAAAGCGAGCCAGACGAACCTGTTCCCCGACCCCGACAACATCTATCTCGCTACGATCCTGCACTACCGCGCCGGGCAGATCGTCGTGGTGCGCGCCAAGGCGCCGACGTTCCCCGACACCGCGCATGGCGTTGCGCCGAGCACGCCGGCACAGGTCCGCTACTGGTCGTTGTGCACCGACGAGTACCGCAAGCCCTACCTGGTGTCGTACTGCGTGGCCGATCAGGGCGTGGCGCTCGATGCCGAGGGTTTCTTCACGATCGTCGTGTCGACGCGCGCCGAGCGGCCCGCGAACGCCGACGCCGCCCATCACGTCACGTGGCTCGACTGGGGCAGTACCACGGTCGACAACCTGCTCTTGATGCGCCAGATGCTCGCGGCCGGCAGCTTCGCCGGCGCGGCGGTGAAGGTCGCGCCGGGCCTGCCGGCGACGTCAACCATGGGGCAGTACACGCCCACCGGCATCTACTGCGCCACCCGCACATTCGCTGCTGGTGGGTTCGCCGCCTGCGGCGCCTGACGCAGGCGCAACGGCGCGGCCCGAACACGTCGAACGCGCGCCGCACATCGCGTCGGCGAGCAATACGAACGACACCAACACCGCCACGCGGAACACGATCGTGGCCGTCAGCGCGTGCCGTACCTGCTCCATGGCATCGGTGTCCCACGTGATCACGACGTGAGGAAGCAGCGACAGCAGCACCACCGCCGTCAGCCACACGGTCGCGGCGCGGTGCGCCCGCGCGCGCGTCCGAGCGACCAGTGCGACCAGTGCGAGCGCGGCGCCGGCCAGCAGCAGCATCGGCCAGAGCAGGAACGAACGTGACGGCGTGAGCCACCGCTCGACGAACCGAGATAGCGACGAACCCACATGCTGGTACGCGCTGATCGGCGCGACGTCGCCAACGGTGCCGGAGGCGTGCCGCAGAGGGTCGATCAGCGCGTAGCCGGGATGGCGGACCACGTAGCGCGCGTACACCGACTTCCCGTGATCCGCGAGCCATGTGTAGAAGGCGGGCTCCACGAAGGTGGTGCAGCCCGCAAGCGGCTCGGGGGCCACGCACGACCCACGGATCCGCTCGATCTCCGCCGTGGTGAGCGGCATACCGTGCGCGAGCAGGTACGAGCAGCGCCGGGGCGTCTTCGAGCAGGCGCATGGTCACCACGTTGCGCAGCGTCTCGTCGGACCGGTGCCCGATCGAGGCGTCCACGAGCGTCAGGGCGCCGGCCATGACGAACGCCAGCGCGACCACGGCGATCGTGCGCCGCCGCGCTCGCACCGCCCACCAGATGACGCACGGTGCGCCCAGCAGCAGCACAACGCCGTTCACGTCGCGCACGCCCACGCACGCGACGCCCGCCGCGACCGTCGCTGCCACGATCCACCACTGCTGCGGGGCCCCCGCGAGTCGCAGCAGGCACGCGAGCAGCAGCACGGTGAGGCCCACACTCAACGTCTCGGTGCCGATCACGACGTCCCACTGCACGACGTTCAGCGCGAGACCGAATACGAGCACTGCGCCGGCGGCAAGGAGCGCGAGCACCCGATTCCCCACGATGCTGCGCACCGCGAGCGCGAGGGCGATCCGGCACAGACCGCGCCGGCAACCGTTTGCGACCACACGATGTGCCCGAGATCGTGCCCGACCAGACGGATGAAGAGCCCTTCGAGCGGCGGGCGCGGGCCGAACCACACCGTCTTCGACCAGAACGGCACGCGGGCCGCCGCAAGATAGTCGTGTGAATCGCTCCCCACGATGATGCGCTGACCGACGCCGATCGACACGCGGTACGCGAGGTAGCCCGCGCACGCCGCGTACGCAACCGCGTCGGCAACGAGCGCGTGGTGGTGCCGACGCGCGCCTATGCCGACATCCTGCGCCCCGGCCGGCCCGGCCCGCAAGAGGCCGGGCAACGCCGCTTCCCACCGCCCGCCACCGTTCCGGCCGCCAGCAACTGCCCACTTGCCTTGCATTCGTGGGGCGCAAGCGGTCAACATGGAAGCGGAACTGGTGGGCCGTCGGGAGTTGGGAAGACGGATGGCGGGCACCCACGATCACCGCGCACGCGGTGTCGCCACATTCGTCGCGAGCGCGCTGCTCGCTGCCGCGCCGATCGGCGCGGTCAGGCCCGCGCACGGCGCCGTATCGAGCCCGGCGCCGCTCACGAGCGTTCAAATCCGCCACATCCTCGAGCCCACGCCGGGTGTGCACGTGATGCCCACGGTCGAGACGGCGCGTCGGATCGCGGGTTCGGTCCGACCCGGCGTGGTGGGCAACCTCACGTATCAGGGCGGACCGGTGATGCCGCTGGCCAACAACTCGGTGCCGATCTTCTGGATGCCGTCCCACCTCCAGGACGGCGCCACAGCGACACCGAGCGCGAACTACATCTCCCTGATCGAGCGCTACTTTGACGACATCGGGGGCAGCGCGCTGTACGAGATCGCGACGCAGTACTACGAGACGATCGCGTTCGGTGTGTCGAAGCGCTACATCCTCAACTCCTCGCATCGCCTGCTCGCCGTCGTCGACACGTCGTCATACCCGGCCGCCGGGTCGGCGTGCGGCAGCACCGGCGCCGACTGCGTCGACGACGCGCAGATCCGGGCCGAGGTGCTGGCGGTGAGCACCGCACACAACCAGCCACAGGATCTCAGCACCGAGTACTACGTGTACCTGGCCCCGCACGAGTCGACCTGCCATTCGACGGGCCTCTGCTTCCGGTCGGACAAGGTTCCGTCGCAGAGCTCGAGCTTCTCCGCGTACCACAGCTCGTTCACCAACGGCGCGAACACGCTCGTGTACGCCAACATGCCCTATGGCGCCGTCCATTCACCGGGCAACACGTGCACGTCACTGCCCACGAACCAGGCGTTCCCGAACGACCACGATGCTGACATCGAGATCTCGATGACGAGTCACGAGCAGATGGAGTCGACGACCGATCCGCTCGGCAACGCCTGGTTCCACCTGAACGGTACCGGCGAGATCGCCGACGAGTGCGAGGCCACTGTCGGCACCGTCGGCCTCGACGGGGGGCTCGCGAACGAGCAGTGGAACGGTCACTACTACCTGGTGCAGGAAGAGTGGAGCAACGCGGTGTCGGGGTGCGTGCAAGGCATGGCTGCGACTCCGCCGCAGCCTGTCACTCTGCTCGGGAGCGCGACCACATACGAAGGTGACGCCGGCAACCACACCGTCGACATCCCGGTGACGTTGAGCGGCCCGTCGAGCTCGACCGTCACGGTCGACTACCAGGTGGGCAACGGCGCCGGCGACACCGCGACGCCGGGCACGGACTTCGTCGCGGCCACAGGAACGCTCACCTTCCCACCGAACTCGACCGAGCAGATGGTGCCGGTCACCATCGTCGGCGACACCACCACCGAGAACCCCGAGACGCTGACGGTCGCACTGCTCTCGGCGACGAACGCGCATCTCGGCGCGACGTCGACGCATGTGACGATCTTCAACGACGACCCCGAAACGGGCGTCCAGCTCATCGTCAGCAGCGTCGACATCGTGGAAGGCGACGCCGTCGCCGCACCGGGTGGCTCGAACACCGCGCGCTTCCACGTGCACCTCTCCCAGCCCGTGCCGTCGGGGAAGACCGTTACTGCGAAGTACACGGTGAAGGGCATCTCCGCGACGGGCGGCAACGCCGCCGGGCCGGGCATCGATTTCATCCAGACGCTGAACCCGGTCACGCTCACCTTCACTGCCGGGCAGTCCGACAAGACGTTCGACGTCCCGGTGTTCGCCGACACCACCGCCGAGAACAGCGAGACCTTCTTCGTCACGTTGTCGAACCCGACGAACGCCACGATCAAGAACGGCACCGGCATCGGCACCATCGTCAACGACGACGTCGACACCGCACCCGCGAACGACAACTTCGCCGCCGCACACACGCTCTCCGGCACCGCGGATACCTCGGGCGCGACGTCGGCCAGCACGTCGGGCGCCACGAAGCAGACCGGTGAGCCCACGCCGGCCGGCCAGACCGGCGGCCACTCGATCTGGTACACGATCACGCCCGCTTCCTCCGGGCAGCTGCGCGTCCAGACCTGCGGCAGCAGCTTCGACACCCTCCTCGGCATCTACACCGGCAGCGCCGTGAACGCGCTCACGAAGAGGGCCGACAACGACAACGCGTGCGGCACCGCGAGCGCCGCCCAGATCGCGGTCACCGCCGGTACCAGGTACTCGATCGAGGTCGACGGCAAGAACGGCGCCACTGGCACCGTCGCGCTCCACTGGTGGCTCGCCCACAACGACCGCATCGTCAGCGTCGGCTGGTCGACCGCCCAGAACACGCGGCTCGACGCGATGGCGCCCTGGCTCGCCGCCCCTGACGGGTCAGGCGTCCAGAAGATCAGCACCTACATCATCAGTTACATCCTCGGGAACGTCGACCCCACGCCCACGCCTGTCACCATCGACCCGCCCGGCACCGGCGTGCTCTACGCCGATCTCTGGACCCCCGCCGAGTTCTCCGTCATCGACCGCGTGAAGCACAAGTTCGTGCTCGGCGACGCCGACGCCGCCCGCCTCTCCACGAACATCGTCGACTTCCTCCTCGGCCTCAGCGGCCACTGATCCGGTCCGTGGCGCGCTCGGTCACCCGGCGACGATCTGCGACTCCCCCGGGTTGGCGCCGTCATCGAGCAGGCGGGCCCGTGCCGGCGTGTCGCCGAGCAGCGTGAGGTCGAAGAAGTCGATCGATGTCCGCATCGCGGTGCGGTCGTGCACGGACGGCTCGTTCTCGTACGCCTCGGGATGCAGTCCCGTGTGGAACGTGAGCAGCCACTTCGGCGACGCGCTCCCGAGATAGGCCTTCCGCGCCACCGCGTACGGCGCGGCGAGGTCGCTGTCGATGTGGGCGATCAGTATCGGAATCGTGTTCTTCGTGAACGGCTTCGAGAACGGTAGGCGCACGCCGTCGAAGATCGCGGCGGTGCGCAGGCGCCGGTCCAGACAGCACGGGTCGTACACGAGGCCGTAGGTGGTGGCGCCGCCGAGGGAGAGTCCGGCGGCGCCGATGCGTGATGCGTCGATCTTCGACTGCAGCGGCCCACGCAGGAGTTGCGTGAGCACGAAGCTGATGTCGGCCGGCTGGTTGAGATAGTCGAGGACGTCGTCGTACGGCTTCCCCCGGGTGCTCGTGAGCGGGAACTGCGGCGCGGCCACGACGTAGCCGGCGCGGGCCCACGCGTCGAAGAGCTGCGAGAACTTCCACGGTGCGCCGTGGTATCCGTGCGAGAACATGATCAGCGGCCGCGGTGTCGTCGCGGTGGGCAGGTAGATGTCGGTCGGGAGCGTGCGCGTTTTCGCATACGCGGCGTTGCCGGGCTTCGAGGTGGGGCGCGTGGTGTCGACGAACACCTCATGATGCACGGTGAAGGCGAACGGCCGCGCCGCGTCGGTTGCGGCGGCGAGAGCTGCCGTCGTGCTCGTGGCGGGATGGGCGGATGCGGTGGATGCGGTGGATGCGGTCGGCCTCGATGCCGCCGACGAGCACGCGCCGCCGAGCACGCATACCGCGGCCGCGACAGCGCTCCCGAGCCTCACACGCACGGGCGCAACCATAACCAGCGCGGAACGGCCCGGTGCGGGTGCCCGCATCAGCCGCCGGACAGCGCCTGCATGATGGTGACCTCGTCCGACGGGGCGAGCGGCGTCGAGAGGTCGCGCACCATCTCCGCGTTCACGAAGATGCGCATGTGCTGGCGCAAGCGATGCTGCTCGTCGACCATGCGGAAGCAGATCCCCGGATAGTGCAGATCGAGATCGGCGAGCAGCTCGCCGAGCGTCGCACCGCCGGCCTCCACCACCGGCGCCTGCGCGGTGTACGACCGCAACGGCGTCGGGATGCGGACCTTCACCGCACTGTGGCCGATTCGACCGAATAGACCTCGGGAAGGTGCGCGGCGAGCTGGGTCCACGACTCCCCCTCGTCGGTACTGCCCCACACCTCTCCGCTCGTGGTGCCGAAGTACACGCCGACCGGGTCGCCGTCGTCGGTGGTCATCGCCTGGCGCTTCACGGTGAACCATGCCCGTTGCGGGAGACCGGCGTCGAGCCGGGCCCATGACTCACCCGCATCGCGGGTGCGGTACACCGCGGGCCGGCCGTCGGGGCTCGTGCGGGGCCACACGTCGGTGCCGTCCATCGGGAACACCCACACCGTGTCCGCATCGCGGGGGTGCAGTTCCACCGGGAACCCGATGTCGCCCACCTCGCGCGGCATGTTGTCGCCGATGCGCACCCACTTCTCGTCCGGGCGGTCGATGCGGTAGATGCCGCAATGGTTCTGCTGGTAGAGACGATCGGGCCGGGCCGGATGCACGCGCACGCAGTGGGGATCCTGGCCGAACTCGGGGTCGGGTTCGGGTTGGAAGAGCGCGAGCGATCCGCGGTTGAGCGGCTTCCAGTCCGCACCGCCGTCGGTCGTCTCGAACACGCCGCCGGCCGACAGCGCGAGATACATGTGCGCGGCGTCGCGCGGATCGACGTTCACCGAGTGCAGCAGCGATCCGTCGGGTGTGTTCTCTTGGGGCCACTCGCACCACGTCTCCCACGACGGATAGTCGTTCCAGCCGGCGTACGGCTCCCATGTGTTCCCGCCGTCGCCGGAACGGAACAAGCCCTGCGGCGAGCCACCGGCCCACCACACACCCGGCTCGTCGGCATGCCCCGGCGTGAGCCAGAACACCGTGCGCAGCGCGCGCCCGAGCCGGTCACCGGACGCGAACGCGGGCGGGCGCGCCGACTCCTGCCATGTGGCGCCGAGATCGGTCGAGCGGAACACCGTCGGTCCGAGGTGGCCGGTGCTCGCGGCGAGCAGCAGCGTGCGGCCGTCGCGCGGGTCGAGCACGAGGTGTTGGCAGATGTGGCCGAGGAACATCGGCTCCGAGACCGACCACGTGCCGCGATCGGTGCTCGTGGCCACGAACGCGCCCTTGCGCGTCCCCACCAGCAATACAGAAGTCATGACACCGAAGGTAACGCAGCTCCGCCGCCGGCGCGCTCGACCATTTCGGCAACGATGCGCTGCACCACCCGCCCAGTGCGGCGCACGACCTCCGCGTCACCGCGCGGTACGGGCGAGCACGAAGGCGCCTTCGAGCGCGGCGACGAGCGTGGTCGCGAGCGCCGCGGCTTCGCCGAGCGGTTCGTGGCCGCACGCATCCAGTTCCACATCGAGGACATCCTCGTGAACGGCCCGCCGTGGCATCTTCGGGTGGCGCTACGGGCGCACGACTACATCCCCGCGCCCGACGGCGGCCCGGACGAGTACAACAACCGCGCCGTGGCGTTCCTCGAGATGCGATGGGGCCGCCTCGTGCGGTGGGAGGACTACGAGGACACCGAGCGCGTCGCCGCATGGGACCGCCGTCAAGCCGACGCGACACGCAGCACGGTCGGCTAGAACTCGTTACGTGACCGGTCTGATCGGTCGCGACGCCGAGCGATGGCCCCGACTGTGATCGAGGGTTTTCCCCCGATTCCGATGCCGCAGTCTGAGTCTACTGTCGTTGCATGACCTCGAACGGCAACTCGAACGCAACGACGGCGGCCCGACCCGCGGGCCCCACGCGCACGATGCGCGTCGCCGCGCTCGCGCTCTGCGGCGCAGGACTCGTCGGACTCGGTGCCTGCGGGAGCAGCTCGTCGCACGGGGCGAGCGGCTCCACCACCGCGATCGCGGGCGGAAGCAGTGACGGCGGCACTACCCCGTCACCGCCGTCGAACGGGTCGAGCAGCACGAGCGTCGACGTGTGCGGGCTGCTGTCCGGGGCCGACATGTCGACCCTTCTCGGCGGCACCTTCACAGCGTCGGGCGGCACTGGCGGCATATGCAACTACAAGGCGTCGAACGCCAGTTTCTTCGTGATCGTCAGCACGCTCGCCGAGGTGGGCGGGTGGTCGGGCGCGATGCAAACGCTGCAGCAGGACGGCAGTGACACACCCACCGCCGTACACGGTGTCGGGGACCAGGCCGCCTACTCGGGGACCCAGTTCGACGCCCGGTCGGGCAACTACCTGATCGACGTCCACGGAGCCGATGACGCCGACAGCACGCCGAACTCGTGGGCTCACTCAACCGCGGTCGCGAAGGCGATCGTCGCCAAGCTGCACTGAGACCGAGCGGCACTGGTGCATAGTCAACGCCGCGCCGGTGGGCCACCGCCGGCGAGCTGCATGTTGAGCACCGCACCGAGGAGCACCACGTACACCGCGAAGTAGATGGCCAGCATGCCGATGACGACGCCCGCGAACGCGCCGTACACGGCCGCGTAGCGCTTCGACACCGCGACATACGCACCGAATGCGAAGGTAACGAGCACCACGCCGGCTGCCGAGGTCAGCGCACCTGGCAGCAGGGCACGCGCGGTCACGTGCCGGCCGACCGAGAAACGGTAGAGCGCGGCGACGCACCCGGTGATCGCCACGAGCACGAGCACCACGCCCAACGCGGCCAGAAGCGGCGAAGAATGGGCCACGACGGCGGAAGTGGCTACCGCCGTCAGGCCGAACAGCAGCACGGCCGCAACTGCACCGACGAGCGCGCGGCCGCGCGCCTCCACGTACGACTGTGGCGGCAGCCCGTAGGCCACGCGGATCGCCCGATCGAGGTTGTAGATCCCGGCCGAAGCGCTCCAGACCGCGAGCAACAGCGACACGGCCAGCCCCACCGACAGCCCGGTGTGATCGCTTCCCGCGACGTGCCGGAGCTGATCGGCGAAGAGCGATCCGAGCGAGCCGGGCACGGCAGTCGCCAGGCCACCGAGATCGGACGCGACGCGTTCGGGGCTCACCACGAGCCCGAACAGGCTCACTGCGGCGATCGCGGTCGGCAACGCCGAGATCACGAGCCAGAACGCGGCACCGGATGCCACCAGCCCGACCTGCTCGGCACTCTGCTCGCGCAGCACCGCCGCGAGTGTCCGGGCGACGCGCGCGGAACGCGGGTGGCGCCGCGCGAATGCCTGGTCGGCCTCGTCGACGGCCTCCACCACGTCGCGGGTGCGGCGTCGCCGCTCGCCCGCCGCGTGGACCCACCGGCGGGTCGGGCGAGCTCACCGGCATGCCCCGCTACGGTTCGCCCGCCGCACCGGCGCAGTATCGCACGGCCAGCGTGCTGCGTCCGCGACGCTCGTCCTCGCGAGTGCGGGACCATGGCATGGTCAGGCAACCGGCTCGCGGCGCGCACACCGTACAGTTGCGGATTCGCTCGGCTTTCGGCGCGTAGAGGAAGGCAGACATGACGAACGTGCTCGACGGTGTGAGGATCCTCGAAGTCGCGGAGCAGACCTTCGTGCCCGCTGCGTCGGCGATGCTCGCCGATCTCGGCGCGGAAGTGATCAAGATCGAGCACGTCGAGCGGGGCGACGCGATGCGCGGCCTCGCGTCGTCGGGCATGGCCTTCCTGTCGGGCGACGTCCATGTGCTGCTCGAGCACTCCAACCGGGGCAAGAAGAGCCTCGGCCTCGATCTCGCGGCGCCCGACGGGCTCGAGATCCTCTACAAGCTCGCCGCCACGTCCGACGTGTTCCTCACGAACAAGCTGCGGCGCGTCCGGACCAAGCTGAAGATCGACGTCGACGACATCCGGGCCCACAACCCCGACATCGTGTACGTGCGCGGCACCGGGCAGGGCGAGCGAGGTCCCGACGCCGACAAGGGTTCCTACGACAACCTCTCGTTCTGGGCCCGCTCCGGCGTCGCGCTCGCGGTAACCCGGCCCGAGTACGGCCATGTCGTCCCGCCACCGGGCCCGGGCTTCGGTGATTCCATCGGCGCGATGACGATTGCCGGCGCCATCTCGATGGCACTGTTCCATCGAGAGCGCACTGGTGAGGCCAGCGTTGTCGACGTCTCGTTGATGTCGTCGGCGATGTGGGCAATGGGGCAGACGATCGGCCTGTCGATGATGCTCGGCGCCGGCTGGCGCCCACCGCCCGGCGACATGCTCCGGAACCCGCTGGTCGCGAACTACCGGACCAAGGACGAGCGCTGGGTGGCGTTGAACTGTCTCCAAGCCGGGTTCTACTGGCCGCCGTTCTGTACTGCGATCGGTCGACCGGAGCTCGCCACCGACCCGCGTTTCGCCGACCACGAGTCGCTGCTGAACAACTGCCCCGAGGCGATGGCCATCCTGCGAGATGCGTTCGCGCAGCGCACCGTGGACGAGTGGCGCGCAACGCTCGACAGCTTCTCGGGACAGTGGACGGTCGTACAGGACACCTTGGAAGCGGCGGCCGACCCGCAGTCCGTCGCCAACGGTTACATGCAGCAGTGTGCGACGGCGAACGGCACCGAGTTCCAGCTCGTCGCCGCACCGATGCAATTCGACGGGCAACCGGCGCAGCCGGCACGAGCACCCGACTTCAACGAGCACGGCGACGAGATCCTCGGCGGCCTCGGGCTCGATTGGGACACGATCGTCGACCTCAAGGTCCGCGGCGTCGTGGCCTAGGGCGATTCCGGGCCCGGGGCCGACTAGCATTCGCAGTGGCTGTTCGCCGGGCATCCCAGCCCGTCGAACACAACTCAGCCCGAATCGGCGCTCTTCGTGCAATCCAACATCAGCGCACCGCCACGGGGCGCGATGCTCGTCCACGCGCCGTCGGATGCGACAGGAGGGCACGTCGCCGTGCGTCGTGTCGCCGTGCTCAAGGACGTCGGTCGCAGGCTGATCCACCGCGTCTTCGAGGCGACGTTCATGCCCGCCGTGCTCTTCTACACCTTTCTCGTCACCGTCGGCACCGGCGCGGCGATCCTCGCTGCGCTGTGCTGGTCCTACGGAGCGATCGCCGGCCGCCTGCTCACCCACCGACCGATATCGGGACTGCTGATGTTGAGCGCGTTAGGTCTCGGTGTGCGAACGTTGTTCGCGATCGTGAGCGGCAGCACCTTCGTGTACTTCGTGCAGCCGATCGCCACGACGTTGGCACTCGCCGCGGTGTTCCTCGGATCGGTGATCATCGGCCGACCGCTGATCGCGCGGCTCGCGCACGACTTCTGTCCCCTGGCGCCCGACGTCGTCGCTCGACCACCGGTCACGCGCCTGCTGAAGGGCCTCACGATCCTCTGGGCGTGTGTGCACGTGACGACCGCGGCGACGACCTTCGGTCTGCTCGTCACGCTCCCCGTCGCGGCCTACATCGTGTTCAAGACCACGATCTGCTTCGCCATCACGGCCGCCGCCGTTGTCGTCACCGTCATCTGGTCAGTGCGCGTCGCCCACAGCGAAGAGCTCGTGTTCGCATCGCCCGCCGCATAGCGCGTCGAACGCCGCCGTGCGGCTCAGTTGCCCCCGAGGGCGAGGAGGTAGCCGACGATCTGCACGGAGAAGAGCTGCGCCTCTGGCGGCGTGAGGCCGTACTGGCGCATCACCGTCACGAGTGCCGGCTGGTCGCCTGTCGACCATGCGGTCGTGTAGCTGTTCGGTCCCGGCGACGCGGGTGGCGGGATCGGTGTCATGGCCGGCGGACCGACGAGCCCCACGAGGTACGCGAGGATCCCGACCGACGTGCGTTGCGCGTTGACGGCGGTCTGGCCGAAGTACGTCGCGTTCTTCAACAGGCGCGTGTTGTCGCTCGCGTCGTAATGGGTGGTGACGCTCACAGCTGCCGCCGTGGGTGTGAACGGTGCCGACTCGGCGGACGCCGTGCCCGGGCCCTTCGCGTTGACGGCCTGCACGTGTGCCGTTTGCGTGGTGCCGTTCGGCACCGTCACCACCGCGCGGCGCGCGGCGGCGGGGACCGTGACCGTCTGGCCACCGGGACTTGTGGTGACGATGTAGCTCGTGATCCGTAACGCTTCACTCGGCGGCGGCGGGTCCCACGCGACCGTCACCCAACGATCACCGCTCGCTACCGAGGTCAACGTCGGTGGTCCCGGAGGCGACGGCACCAACTCGTAGGCACCGATATCGCATGTTGCGGTGCCGTCGAGGTCGCCGTCCTGGGGGCGGGCCACGCTGCGCTGGTCGGTGGGCATGCAGGTCGACGGGTCGCCGGCGTCGACCGCCGGGCTGTGCAGGCCGAGCGCCTGCGTCGGCGTGTCGCCGCCGTTGTCGCCGAGCGACCCGAGCAACGGGTCCATGCCGCTGAGATCGCCGGCACCGCTCACGGCGCACGTCGAATCGGCGTCGAAGTTGTGCCCGGTCGACGTGATCGTGCCCGCACAGTCGCCACCGGAGTTGCGGTCGAGCAGCGTGTCGGAGAGGGTGAGCGGCCGCCCGGCATCGTCGTACAGACCGGCGCCCGCCGTCGATGTGTTGTCGGCGACGGTTGTATTCGTCAGCGTTGCCACGCCAGCGAGTGGCATCGTCGAGGTCATTGTGATCGCGGCCGAGTTGTAGAGGCCGCCGCCGCGATGATCGGCCGTGTTCCCCGAGATGGTCACGTTCTTGAACACCGCGGTCCGCCCGTTGTACACGCCACCGCCGTCGTGGGTGGCGTGGTTTCCGGCAATCGTCGACGCGGTCACGGTCAGCTTGGTGGTCGCAACAGGGAACGAGGTCGCGATGCCGCCGCCGAAGCCGTTGCTCGTGTCCGTCCCCGCCGTGTTGTTCGTGATCGCGCTGCCGCTGGCGGTCAAGGTGGCTCCGTTCGCCACCGTGATGCCGCCGCCTTCGCTCCCAGCAGTGTTGTCGTGCACCTTCGACGTGTCGAGCGTTGCGCTCGTCGTCGCGTTGTTGAACGAGATCCCTCCAGCGTTGGCACCGGCGTGGTTGTCGTGCACGTCGAGCCCACTGAAGTGGATACTCCCGCCGTCGTTCGAGATGCCGGCACCGTCGAAGCTCGAGTTGCCCGAGACCGTGGTGCCCGAGACCGTCCCCGTGCCGCTGTGGATCTCCATGCCGCCGCCCGCACCAGCGAGCGCATTCGCGAGGTTGTTGGAGAACGTCGAGCCGCTGATCGCCAACGCCGTGCCCACAAAGCCCAGCCCGACCCCCGAGGCCACACCCGAACCGAAGATGTTGGTGAGATCGTTGCCCGTCACACTGGTGCCGGTGATCGTGAGCGAGCCATCCGAGTAGATCCCCGCGGCGTAGTCGACCGCATGGTTGGCCGAGATCGTGCTGTTGGTGATCGTGAGTATGCCCGAGCTCAGCACGCCGCCGTACGAACCTCCGAACGATCCGCTCACGTACGCCGTGTTACCGCTCACCTTCGACGATGAGATCGTGACGACCGATCCGCTATCCGCGGCGACGCCTCCGCCGACCAGCGACCGGTTGTTCTCGACCGTGCTGTTCACGATTCCGAGGAGGCCGCCGGAGCGCACGAAGATGCCGCCTCCGCCGTAGCCGGTCTCGGGCGTCTTCCCGTTTTGGACCGTGAGGTTCTTCAGGCTCGTCTTGCCTCGGTCGGTGCGGGTCGAATAGATCTCGAACACCCGGTCCGCAGCCTGCCCGTCGATCACCGCGCCGTTGCCGTTGATCGTCACCGGGCTCGTGATATCGAGGTCGCCCGTCGCCGCGTGATCCTCCCCCGTGCCCGTGAGCGTGAGCTTGTACGTGGCTTTGGTTGCGAGGTTGATCGTGTCCGTTCCGCTGAGCGCGTTCGTCTCCTGGATGGCAGCCCGCAGCGTGCACACCCGGC
The DNA here is from genome assembly GCA_963716525.1 of uncultured Actinomycetes bacterium. Taxonomy (GTDB): domain Bacteria; phylum Actinomycetota; class Acidimicrobiia; order IMCC26256; family PALSA-610; genus JBBREP01. The sequence goes on along the minus strand of OY970315.1, from coordinate 2,730,272 downwards.
CGACACGCGTGGCGCACACACCGTCGCCCGGATTCGCGTCGGGTGCGTCGGCGGTGCTGTTCACCGTGAAGGTGACCGAGGCCGACGCGGTGCTCGCGGCCGTGACGGCGAACCCAGCGAAAACGGTGAGCACGACCGACGCGTGGGCGACGGTGGCGCGCCAGCGCCTTGCCGGTCCGGCACCGCACACTCGTTCCGCAACGATCCGCAACTGCGACCCCCTCAGCGCTCGCAGTCGGCAGGGGCACGCGCACCGTATGGCGTCACCACGCGGCGGTCAAGGCCGCCATCCGCCCATGTCGGTTACCTGCTCGCCCTCGGAGACCATAAGAGCGCCATTCGGAGTGCCATTAGCTTCTGTCGATGACGGGCAATCGATGGATCGAGCTGACCGAGCGGAATCCGGAGCACTCGTCGTGGTACGTCGAGCGGTTCCGGTCGATGGTTCGTTCCGGCGACGACATCGACGGTGAGGGGCGTCTCGTCGATGCGATGCTCGCTCGCGCGTCGCGGGTGCTGGACGCTGGCTGCGGACCGGGACGGGTGGGCGGCTACCTCGCGGCGCGGGACACGCAGTCGTGGGCGTCGACATCGACCCGGTGCTGATCGCCGCGGCCGAACACGATCACCCCGGGCCGACGTGGATCGTCGCCGACCTCGCCGAGCTCGACCTCACCGCGATGGGTGTCGCCGAGGGGTTCGACGTCGTGGTGTGCGCCGGCAACGTCATGACGTTCCTCGATCCCGGCACACGCCAATCGGTGCTCGAGCGCCTCGCCGCGCACCTGCGCCCCGGCGGCCGCATCGTCACCGGCTTCGGTGCCGGGCGTGATTACTCGTTCACGGAGTTCTTCGCCGACGTGCAGCAGGCCGGCCTTCACGCTGACCTGCTGCTCTCCACCTGGGACCTGCGACCGTTCGCCAACAGCTCCGACTTCCTTGTGGCCGTGCTCTCGAGCGCGGCACGGTGCGACTGACCCCGACATGTGCTTCTCCGCGCAGGCCGACGTCGTCGGTGGACTCGTTGTCGGGGCGATCGGCGTCGATGCGTTCCGCCACGTACAGGGACGCAACACCCATCTGCTCCTCGCCGGATTGCCGCTCTTGCTCGGCGCTCACCAACTCGACGAGGCGTTCGTGTGGTGGGGGCTCGAAGGCGACGTCCCCCATGCCGTCGGGCGCGTTGCCCTGTGGATCTACCTCGTCATCGCCTTCGTCGTGGTTCCCGTCTTCGTGCCCGTCGCGGTCCTCGCGCTGGAACCCACCCGCGAGCGGCGCCGCAGGATGATGCCGTTCGTCGGGTTGGGCGCGGCGGTCTCGGCGGTACTGCTGACGGCGATGCTGCGCAGCCCGATCGGCGCGAGCGAACAGCCCTATCACCTTGCGTACAGCATCAACATCAGTCGCGGTGGTTTCGTCGTCGTGCTGTATCTCATCGCGGCCTGCGGCGCCCTGTTGTTCTCGGGATACCGCCACGTCGAAGTCTTCGGCATCGTCAACCTCTTCGCCGTGGCGTTGCTCGCCTGGCTCACCATCGACGGGTTCACCTCCCTCTGGTGCGGCTACGCCGCGCTCACGGCCGGCGCGATCGCGCTCCACATGCGATATGCACGACCGCACCGAGCCACCCCGTACGTCCTCTCCTGAGCACTGCGACACCTCCCCCCAGCATCGGAGGCGGTCCGGAGGTTCACGTGGCGGGCAAGAACTGCGCGACGAGCGCCGGCTCCATTCGCGGATCACGGGTGGCTCGTGAGCAGCGTGCTGACTTGCGCTCCTGGTGCCCACGCGCCCCGAGCTACGCACAGTCGCGGCAAGGAAGACAGATCCTGAGCGGAACCCGCTCCTTAGACTCCGCGCCGATGAAGCGGCGCATCTCGGCGTTCACGCGATCGCTGCTCGTGATCACGTTGTTGGGCCTGGCCTGGCGGATCGCCTACGTGCTCCTCGCACGGCGCAACGTGCCACTCGGCGGCGACCAGTTCTTCTACACGAACGGCGCTGACCTGCTCGCGAAGGGCAACGGCTTCATCGATCCGTGGCATCTCAGCGGGTTCCAGATCTGGCCGACCGCCAGCCATCCGCCGCTGTACGAGCTGTGGCTCGCGCTCGCCTCGTTCGTCAAGCCCGGCTCGCCGACGGTGCACATGCTCTGGTCGTGTGTCCTCGGCGCGGGAACCATCGCGGTGGCGGGGCTCGCCGCCAAGGAGGTCGCAGGCCCGCGAGCCGGGTTGGTCGCCGCCGTCATCGTCGCGGCCTACCCCAACATCTGGCTGCACGACGGTGAGCTGTTGAGCGAGACCATGGCCATGTTCACGACCGCGCTCGTGATCTGGCTCGCCTACCGATTCGCCCGCCATCCCGGCCCGCTCGCCGTCGCGCTGCTCGGCGGCGCGTGCGGCCTCGCCGCGCTCTCCCGTTCCGAGCTCCTGCTCACGTTGCCAATCGTGCTGATCCCACTCGTCCTTGCTGCGCGCGCCGCGCCACTCCGGCGGCGATTCGCATGGGCAACCGTCGGCTGCGTCGCCACGTTGCTCGTCATTGCTCCGTGGATTGGCTACAACCTCTCGCGCTTCAACAAACCCGTGCTGTTCTCCACGAACCTCGGCGCGACCCTCGCCGCCGCGAACTGCAATGCCGTGTACTACGGCCCGGACATGGGCTTCAAGAATTACGAGTGCCTGCACCAGGCCACCGTGGCCGCGACGACTCCGGGCATGGACGAGTCGGAACTCGATGCCGCGCTCCGCACCTACGCACTGCATTACGCAGGGGATCACCAGAAGCGATTACCACTCGTGGTCCTCGCGCGATGGGGGCGGACGCTCAGCGTCTTCCACCCGAGCCAGGACCTCAACGACCAGATCGACCTCTTCGACTGCCCCGCGTGGGTGGCCTGGGCCGGATTGATCACGTGGTACCCGCTCGCCGGCGCGGCGCTCGTCGGTGCCGTCGTGCTGCGGCGCCGGCGCCGGCCGACGCTCCTGCCGCTGCTCGCGATTCCCGTCATCGTGCTGATCTCGGTGGGCATCACCTTCTCGCAGCTGCGATACCGCACTCCGGCAGAGATCGCGGTGGCGATCCTTGCCGCGGTCGCCATCGACGACTTCGCTCGGCGCGCCGATCGACCGAACCGGTGGCACACCGGCAGCGTTGGTGAAGCTGCCGTCGAAGCTCATCCGACCGCCGTTGTGTGAGCGGTTGACACGCGCGGCCGCGGCGCGCGCGAGCGCACCGGGCGACCTCGACCTCCTCGTCAGCTTCAAGGCGCCCGGTGGGCGCTCGGCCTATGAGTCGCTGCGCGGCGTGTTCCAGTAGGTGCCCGCCCGAGCCATTCCGGTTCCCAAGATCAGGCCAACTCCAGCCCCCATTGGCCTGCGAACTCGGATACCCCCTCCCGTTCGACCGCATCGGTGTCGAGCACGAGGGTTGGTGACTCCATGACAGAGATTCGAGTTGGCGAGGAGGGATCGGCACTGCGCCGCCTCGCGCACTGGAACGGCCTTGTTGCCGAGCTGGCCTCCGCAGTCGTCGTCACCGACGTCACAGGCAGGGTCGTGATCTGGAATCAGGCAGCCGCGAAGCTGTTCGGCCGCGACGCGGCCGACGCGCTCGGCCGGCCGGCCGTGAAACTCCTGTTGGCGCCGGAGTTCGAGTTCGACGCCGTTGCCGTGGCCACGTCGGTGGCCGCCGGCAGGCGCTGGCTCGGCGAGATCGAGTGCAAGCGCAAAGACGGTTCGCGCGTGCCGGCACACGTGACGCTGAGCGCCGTCTACGACGACGACCGATCGGTGATCGGCTTCGTTGGCGAGGCTCGTGACCTCTCCGACAGCGCCGCAACTGACAACCAGACCCGCGCCACCGAGCGACTCTTCCGTTCGTTGCTGCTGCGAACTGACGACCTCATGTACGTCACCGACGCGGGCGGCATCCTCAAGTATGTGCTGCCGACAGCAGCGTCGCCGCTCGGGTATTCGGCCGACGAGCTCGACGGCACCAGCGCGTTCGATATCGCACATCGCGACGACATCGACCACATTCGAGAGGTCTTCGCAGCGCTCGTCGCCGATCCCACGCTACGCCCGACGATCACGTATCGGGCGAGAGGAAAGGACGGCTCGTGGTGCTGGTGCGAGAGCCGTCTCTCGAACCTCCTCGACGATCCGATCCTCGCCGGAATCGTGTGGAACACACGCGACATCACCGATCGCAAGCGCGCCCAGGATCAGCTCGAACACCTCGCGCTCGATGACCAACTCACCGGGCTGCCGAACCGTCCGCTCATCGTCAACCGGCTCGAACAGTTGCTCGCCCGTGGCGGCGTGGCAACCGTGCTCCACATCGCCATCGACAATCTGGGTGCCGTCAACGACGCTCTCGGACACGCTGCCGGCGACGCCCTGCTGAGGCTGGTTGGTCGGCGATTCGCGGCCGCGCTGGCGCAGCGTCCTTCGACCCTGGCGAGATTGGACAGCGACCAGTTCGTCGTGCTCTGCAACGGCGTTGACGACGCGACAGCAGCGATCGCGATCGCCGAGCAGCTCCGTGCCAGCTTGATTACGCCGATAGCGCTCGACGACCAGGAGGTGGTCGTCACCGCGAGCATCGGCGTGGCGCTCACTCCCGGTGACGCGACGAGCCTGCTGCAAGGTGCGATCACCGCGACGGATCAAGCCAAGGCCGAGGGCCGCGATCGCGTCGTGATGTTCGACGCATCGCTCGAAGTCAGCCACCAACGCCGCCTCTCGATCCTCAGCGAGCTGCAGCACGCGTTGCTTCACGACGAATTCGTCGTGTGGTATCAACCGATCGTCGACCTCCACGACAACCGCGTCGCCGGCGTCGAGGCGCTGTTGCGGTGGGATCATCCGCGGCGTGGACTGCTCCTGCCAGAGCAATTCCTCGACGTTGCCGAGGATTCCAGCCTCATCCGCTCGATCGGCAGCCAAGTGTTGCGCAAGGTCTTCGCCGACGCTCAGGTGTGGCAAATGCAGGGACGCGGCATCGGCGTGTCGCTCAACGCCGCGGCCGCGCAGCTCAACAGCCCGGAATTCATCACCGAAATCGAAGCCGCGCTCAACCAGAACGAGCTCGATCCCGCGCAGGTCACGATCGAGCTCACCGAGACCGCGGCCCTACAGGTGCCCAACGTCGTCGAGACGCTCACACGGATCCGTCGCTTCGGCATCCATCTCGCCCTCGACGACTTCGGCACCGGCCAGTCATCGATCTCGTCCCTGCGCGAGCTTCCGGTCGACGCCATCAAGATCGACCGTTCCTTCATCAACGGGCTCGGCAGCGACGCGCACGACACCTCGATCGTCGAAGGGCTCATCGCGATGGCCGCGGCCGTCGGACATGCCGTTGTCGCCGAAGGCGTCGAGACCGTCGAACAAGCGGAACTGCTCCACGTATTGAGGTGTCGCTACGCGCAGGGCCTTCTCTGGTCGCACGCCGTTCCGGCACGCGAGATCCCTGAGGTCACCGCTCGACTCGACGGGGCGGTGTTCTCGGGCGAGCCCGAGCCACAACCAAAGCTGCGACCTTCGATTCAAGCACGTGTCCGCGCGTCCGCGCGCCGCCATGCTCGGCGCGTATTGGCCGCGGCGACTGCGGTCATCATCGCGGTCGTGGCCTTTGCGCTTCGCGTCAACAACCACGAGTCGCGCTCAACAGCGGCGACCGCGGCGTATCAGGTTGCCACGATCGCCGACACGAATTATGCGATCCCTGCGGGTTCGCTGTTCGTGGCGAACGGCGGGAGCGACAAGGGCTCGGGATCGCGTGCCGCTCCGTTCGCAACGATCCGCAAGGCGCTCACGGTCGCGCCCACGGGTGGCACAGTGGTGGTGCGGGGCGGTACCTACCGCGAGTCGTTGGGAGCGATCCGCCACACGGTCACTCTGCAGGCTTACCCCCACGAACAGGTATGGGTGAAGGGCAGCATCGTCGCCGAGGGCTTCCACGCCGACGCCGGCAGATGGTCGGCGCCATTCACGTCGACCGCGTGCACCACGTGTTATCCAACTTCGGCGCTCGACCCGCAGTATCCCGCCGCCGGACTCCCCGAGCAGGTCTTCGTCGACGGCGCACCTGTCAACCAGGTGCGGTCGCGGCCCGAGCTGGCTCCGAACACGTTCTTTGTCGACCGCACCGCCAACAAGGTCTGGCTGAACGATGATCCGACCGGTCACACCGTCGAAGTGACCGTGCGCGCCAAGGCGTTCGGTGTCAACCCGGCCGCCCCCGGTACCGCGATCAAGGGCATCGGCTTCGAGCACTGGGCAGCTGTCTATGAGCGCGGCACCAATGTTGCGGGGATGAGCAGCGCCGCGAACGTCGTGTTCGATCACGACACCTTCGCATGGAGCTCCACGCGAGGTCTCGGCATCTATGCCTCGAACAACGTCGTCAAGAATTCGCAATTCGTCGACAACGGGATGAACGGCGTGAGCTCGAACGCCGTCGACGGGCTCGACTTCGAACGCAATGAGGTCGCCTTCTCCAACTACGAGCACTGGTCGATTCTGCCGACTCCGTCCGCGCAGATAGCCGCCGTCAAGGTCACCGGCGTGACCAACGCGGTGTTACGCGGTAACCACGTGCACGACAACTACAGCAACGGTCTTTGGATCGACGAGCTCTCGTCGAACCAGACGATCGTCAACAACGAGGTGCGACGCAACGCCGGCCACGGCGTGATCCTCGAGATATCCGGACAGAGCGTGGTCGTCGGCAATCTCATTACCGACAACGGTCGCGACGGCCTGAAGCTTGCCGGCGCCAACGACGCGGAAGTGTGGAACAACACGGTTGTCGACAACCATGCGGCCCAGCTCGGCGTCTACGAAGATCCCCGCCACACCACGGGTGCCGCCACGAGCGACACGACCAACGTGCGGATCGGCAACAACATCTTCCAGGCCGGCCTCGACAGCACGAGTCCCGTACTCAACAGCTTCGACACCTCCAACCCGAGGCACTTGACGACCCTTCAGATGATCCGGGTCGAAGACCACAACGACTATGGGCGCACCGTCGCGGCCACGCCGCAATACCTGATATCGACGCAGTCGACGCTCGCGAAGCGGGCCAGATACCGCAACCTCGACGACTACCGTGCTGCCACTGGTCGCGAGCGTGCGACCACGAACACCGATGGTTGGACGCTCAATACCTTGTTCGTAAACGCCAAGGCCGGCAACTACGCCCTCCGACCCGGCGTCTCGGCGGCGCTCTCGGCGCCCGCGAGGCTTCCCGCCGCCGTGGCGGCCACGCTGGGAGGTCCAGCCACACCAACCCACATCGGCGCCTTCGCAGAGATCCCCCGCGAGGTCGGCGTCATCCCTCCGTACCAAGTCACCACGATTGACGACACGAACTATGCGATTCCGGTTGGCGCGCGCTATGTGGCCAATGACGGCAGCGATGCAAACCCCGGATCGCTGGGGCGTCCCTACGCGACGATTCGCAAAGCACTCACGGCGACGCCGACCGGCGGCACAGTGGTGGTGCGGGGCGGGACCTACCGGGAGTCGTTGGGATCGATCAGCCACAAGGTGACCGTGCAGGCGTATCCGCACGAGCAAGTCTGGGTGAAGGGCAGCGTCGTCGCCGACGGCTTCAGCGCGGGGAGCGCAGGCTGGTCCATGCCATTCACGCCCATGTGCGGCAACTGCTACCCCACGAGCGAGATCGACCCGGCGTACCCGGCGGCAGGGCTTCCCGAGCAGGTGTTCGTCGACGGCGCACCTTTGGAACAGGTTGTGTCAAAGTCGGCGTTGTCGGCGAAGGACTTCTACGTGGACCGCGCGGCGAAGAAGTTGTGGTTGCACGATGACCCGACCGGTCACACCGTCGAGGTCACGAAGCTCGCCAAGGCGTTCGGCATCGGCTCCGGGGCGGGCGGGAGTGCGATCAGGGGCATCGGCTTCGAGCACTGGGCGACGGTCTACGAGCGCGGCACCAACGTCGCGGGGATGAGCAGCGCCGCGAACGTCGTGTTCGATCACGACACGTTCGCATGGAGCTCGTCACGAGCGCTCGCGATCTACGCCGCGAACAACGTGATCACGAACTCACACTTCGTCGACAACGGCATGAACGGTCTGAACGCCCACCGGGTGACCAACCTGGACGTCGAACGCAACGAGGTTGCCTTCTCGAACATCGAGCACTGGTCGATCACGCCCTCGCCGGTGGAGCAGATCGGTGGGGCCAAGATCACGAACGCGAGGAACACCGTGATACGAGGCAACGTCTTCCACGACAACTTCGCCAACGGGATGTGGTTCGACCAGGTGTCGGCATACCAGACCGTCGTCGACAACACGATGGTGCGCAACGCCGGGCACGGCTTGGAGATCGAGGTGTCGGGACACAGCATCGTCGCTGGCAACGTGCTCGCCGAGAACGGTCGCGACGGACTGAAGCTCTCGGGCGCCAACGACGTGGAGGTATGGAACAACACGGTTGTCGACAACAGTGCGGCGCAGATCGGCGTCTACGAAGACCCGCGCCACACCACGGGTGCCGCCACGAGCGACACGACCAACGTGCGGATCGGCAACAACATCTTCCAGGCCGGTGTCAACAGCACGAAGCCCTTGCTCTACAGCTTCGACAACTCGACCCCCAAGCACCTCACGACCCTGCAGATGGTCAGCGCCGATGACCACAACGACTACGGACGCACGGCCGTCGACGCACCGAAGTACATGCTCTCGATCCAATCCACCCTCACCAAGCAGGTCACCTTCTTGACGCTGCCCGCCTACACGGCGGCGACCGGCCGCTCGCACGCCAGCACCGTCACCGATGGGTGGTCGCTCACCAGGATGTTCGTCGACGCGGCGAACGGCGACTACACGCTCCGCAGCGGTGTGTCCGACGTCATGGCGGCACCGGCCACGCTCCCGACTGCGGTTGCGGCCGCGATGGGTGGTCCGGCAACCCCCCAGCAAATCGGGGCCTGATCGCGACCAATGCCGTTACGCCGCATACGAACCAACCGCGCACCGACATCGCTCACCTCCATCCCGGAAGGTTCCCGGACAATTCCAGGCCGGGCACGAAGCGAGTGCCGTCTCCTAGGTTGCAAACATGACTCTCGCCGCCGGGTCGCTGCCCGTCATTCCCGATGCGCTGTTGCAGGCCTATCTCGCACGCATCGGCGGTGAGGTCGCAGATCCGTCAGTGGACGCCTTGCACACGTTGCATCGCGCGCATCAGCTCGCACTGTCGCACGAGGACACGTGGATCCACCTCGGAGAGGAGTGGGATCTCGATCCGCTCGCCGCGATCACGCGGTTCACCGAACATGGCCGCGGCGGCTACTGCTATCACCTCAACGGCGCGTTCGGCGCGCTGCTCCATACCCTCGGCTACGACGTGACGATGCATCCCGGTGCCGTGCACGGACCCGACGGTCCAACGGCCGGCCTCGGCAACCACATGGTGTTGCAGGTCGCGAATCTCGCCGACGAGTCGAACCCGAACGGCCGCTGGCACGTCGACGTCGGCTTGGGAGAAGGTCTCCTCGAACCAATCCCTCTGACTTCCGGCACATACGAGCAGGCACCCATGATCTACGAGCTCGGTCGCGCGCCCGAAGGGTCACCGCCGGAACACGGCGACTGGCGACTTCGCATCGATCACCCCCATTGCAACGTCAAGTTCGTGGCCTTCGACTCGAACCCCGTGCCGCTCGACGCATTCGCCGCGCACCACTTCGAACAGTCGCATGCGGCCACGTCGCTCTTCGTCGCGATGCTGCTCGCGCACCGTCGCGACGCGACGGGCATCGACTCGATGATCGGCCTCGTGCTGGCTCGCATCGAGACCGACCGAGTGCAGCAGGTGCTCGACGACCGAGACGACTGGTTCGCGGCCCTCGCCGACATCTTCGGGGTGACGTTGCACGACCGCAGCGCGCTGCAACGCGACGACTTGTGGCGCAAGACCCACGCCGCGCATGAAGCCTGGAAGGCGGGCTGACGGTTCCTGCATTGCTCCGCCGGAAGCACTCACTCCCAGATCCGGGCCGGCTGGCGTTCGATCGTGAGCAGCGACTCAGGGTCGAGTTCGGGTGTAGATGGCAGCCTGAGCACCATGGCGCCAGCACAGCATGCCCCATGCAGTTCAATTCACAGCGCACAAATGGGGGCCTGTAACCATTGCGTCTGTGGGCGCTGGGCGACTTCAACGCCCGACCCCTCCTTGTATGAAGGCCGGGGCTGAGCGCTGTGCTCACCTGCCTTTCCGCAGGTCACTCACGAGCGACACGCGTCGAGCCCGGGTCTGGGACCCGCGCGGAGATCGGCGCTACTTGTCCTTGCTGTCTCGCCGGACGGTCGAGACGTACGCGACACTTCGGCCGTGGCCGTAGCGGACGCTCTGCGCACGATGCTCGATGGGCGGGCCGGAACGTGGGGCGTGTACGCACGGCATCTCGACGCCGGCGAGATCGTCGCGATCCGAGCCGACGAAGTGATGCCCGCGCAGAGTTCGCTCAAGGTCGCCGTACTGCTCGCCTACACAAAGACGATCAGGCTCGGGAAGGACGATCCCAATCGTCGCGTCAGCCTGCTCGCCGAGGACCACGAACTCGGCAGCGGCGTACTTCGCTATCTCGCGTCAGGCCTCTCGCCCACGCTCGACGATCTGGCATGGCTGATGATCGTCGTGTCGGACAACATTGCCACGCGAACGCTGATCCGCGAACTCGGCGGACCGCAGATCGTCGAAGGTGACATGGAGGCGCTCGGGGTCCCGCACCTGCGCTTGCGCGAATCGCCCGAAGACGCCGGCTACAGGTTCATGGCGACACCGCACGACCTCGCTGAGGTCTACACGCACCTTGACGAGCACGCTCGGAAGATCCTGTACCGAGCTGAAACGATGTTCTTGGCCCGACGCGTCCCACACTGGCCCGACGCGATCGACTGGGGGCTCACCGCACCCGTGCGCGTGTACGGCAAAGCCGGTTGGGGACTCGAGTGCGTCGACGCCGGCCTGTTCGAGACCGACAACGGTTCCTGGGTTGTCGCCGCGATGGCCAAGGACTTGCCGGACCTCTGGCACCGGCCCGATGCCGAAGGACCTCGCACCCTCGCAGACATCGGCGAAATGCTCTATGCCGCGTGGCAATAGAGCCCGTGAACATTGAGTTTGTGGGCGCTGGCGACTCAAACGCCCGACCCCTGCCTGTCTCGGCCTTGGCCCACGCTGTCAGTCGACATAGAGACAGAACGGATGGCCCGCGGGGTCGATCATGACGCGCAGCTTCGCCGGATCCCGGTCAGCAGGCTGCGGCTGCGCGAGCGTCGCGCCGGCAGCAACTGCATGGGCGACGGCTGCCTCGATGTCATCGACCTGGATCTCGAAGTGGACCATCTTGGTCTGCCGCGCCAGGCCGCTCGGGCCACACCGGCGGTTCATACCACGCTTCGGCCTGGAAATTCAGCCCGATGCCACCTGCGGGATCTCGCACGTTGATCCAGCCCGCCCCATCGCTCGCAGCGATCTCCCAGCCCAGCAACTCGCCGTAGAAGCGCGCCAGCTCCTCAGCGTCCGCGCAATCGATGCAGACACCCTCCAAACGCGCACACACGGGCGGCCTGCTCGAGGTCGTCGTGCCTTCCTCCACGTGGAGCAGATTGCACCTTCACACGAGCGATGTCGAGGAATTTGTGGGCGCCGGGCGATGCAACGCCAACCACTCCCGAACGAGCCTCATTGCGGTCTCAGGCAACGAACCTGCGGGCACTGAACCGTCGGCGATCGCGACAATCGCTTCATCGCCGCTGTTCAACGCGTGGAAGTGCGGCGGCGGATGGTCGACCCAGTGCATATAGATCGCCGATCCCGTAGAACTCACTCAACCGCGGCACACGCCGAGGGTACGAAGAGGGAGACAACACAGCGGGTTGGTGACACCAAGAGGGGGCCACGGCTCACAGATAGGGGCGGCGGCGCGGACGCGGCATGGCGAGTCGGGCCAACGGACCCGGGCCTGAACTGGACTACGTCTTCCCGACGTGGGGGTAGCGATCACGTGCAGTGCCGTCATTACGATCGGGGTCGATCTTGATCCACCACCGAACGACGTTGATCGGAGTCAGTCGATGCACGTTGGACACGGCCCTCGATTCTTGTCGACCGCGGCATCCGCACTGCTTGCAGCATCGGTGACCGCGCTCACACCGAGTGCCGCAAGCGCTACGGCGCGTGCTGTGCGCCCGAACGCCACCGCGCCATGGGCCGTCGCGATCCAGGCGAATGACGGCACACTCTGGATCGATTCGACGACCAGCGGCGTGCAACACGTGGGTGACGCAATCCAGGCCGGCACGAGCCCGAGCATCACGACCCTCAACGGTGGATATGGCGTCGCGTACCAAGGCGCTGATGGGTCGTTACACATCTACGACACGCGCAGCAAGAGGTCGGCCAGCCAGCACCTTGGGATGAAGGCGGGGACGAGCCCGTCGTACGCGCGCCTCGTGGGCACGTCCAGCGACGGCTATGCGATCCAAGCGAACACGGGCTCGCTCTGGGTCGGTTCGACGACCAGCGCGCCGAAGCTCAACCTCTCGGTGAAGGTATCCACGAGCCCGAGCATCGCGGCGCTCGCGGGAGGTGGTTTCGAGATCGCCTACCAAGGCAGCGATGGCTCGCTACATGTGTACTCGTCGAACAGCCACACGGCATCGAGCGTGCATCTCGGGATGGAAGCGGGCACCAGCCCGGCAATCACCGAGCTCCCTCATGGGGGTTTCTCGGTCGCGATCGAGGCGAACAATCACAATCTCTGGACGTGGACGAGCGGCGTAGGAGCGGCCGACCTCAACACCGCAATGCGGGCGGGCACCAGTCCGAGCATCGCCGCGACGACGACCGGCTATGAGGTTGCGGCGATCGGAAGCTCGGGCTCGCTCGTGACCGTCACGACCTCGGGGTCGGTGAACACACACCTCGCGCCTGTGAACGGAACGAACCCGAGCATCGCCGCGCTTACGAACGGAACGTACGAAGTCGCGTACCAAGGCGCGGACAGCGCCCTCTACACGTATGACGCGACGAACAGTGCGATCGACCGGCACCTCGGCATGAAGGCGGGCACAAGTCCGAGCGTCGCGAATTAACTCCTTTGCACCGAGTTGCACCCGAGCCTCTTACGAAGCTCACCTGCAGTTCCACAGGTCGCTCGCCGCTTCGGGGGAACTACAGCTGCCCTCTCTGACATAATTGGTGTAGCCCAACGATGCCCAAACAACATACACATCACCCATGCCCGTGAGGTGTAGGAAGGAGCCTGGAACAGTGGGTCCAGACACGTGGAATGGGAAGAATTGTCCGCCGAGATCACGACACGCTCTGACGCAATCGCCGCGTGCATGATCGCCTCGTCAAGAGCTCCGCGCAGTCCAAGGTCTGCAACGTGAACCGCATCATGACCTGCCGCTACCAGCAGCGTCGCTACGGTCTGATGAAGACACTCGTCTACGAGAACCTTCACGCCGATTCGCGAGTCGGCAACTCGCGCTCACCGACCGCGTCCGCCGCGAACATCAGCGCCTGCCGCACGGCCTCGCCGTCGAGCTGCGGGAAATCAGCGACGATCCGCTCAACGGTCATGCCCTCTGCGACCATCGAGACGACAGTGGCGACCGGGATCCTCGTGCCAACTATGCACGGTGCACCGCCCATCACACGGTGGTCAACGACGATCCGGTCGAACATAGACGCAGTGTACGGCGCTCCAGCCGGGCCGGCGGCGAAATGGCACACCGGCTCGCGCGAGGAATTCGAGGAATTCGGTGTCGGGCGGTCACATCATGTCGACGTTGGCGACTGCATCGGCCGCCGCCAACGTCTCGCGGCCAAGTGGCTGGAGGTCAATCTCTTCGCAGTGCAGTCCGGTTGACACCCGCTCGATGACGCCCCACTCCCAGATCGCCGTTGCATCGAGGCCCGTGCGACCGGCGAGCCATCGAGCACGTTCGCGCGGGTCTGCGTCTGCGAGAAGCTCGACCGGGTCGCCCCGCATCAACACGCCGAGGTCGTACTCGGCCTCGGCAACGATCCCGTCGGGATCGACGAGCTTGAACTGAGTGCCGGCCTGCAGGGCGTTCATCTGGTGCACGTCACCGTGGACGAGCACGGCCCGCTCGTCGTCGTGCGCAGCCTCCCGTCGGCGCGCACAGGCAAGGGCGTGGTCGATGGCTTGGACCGAACATGCGCGGTCGACCTTCTCCCACGTCTCGGCGATGAACGCCGCCAGCGACCGCGCACGGTCGGCACCGGTGGGAAGCCCACACGCCGGTGCGCGGCGCCACACCCGCGCGGCCGTGTCGCACAGGATCTCGTGACGCCGCGCAATCGGGACGCCGAGTTCGAACAGCGATGGGCCGAGCCGCTCGAGCAGCAATCCGCCGACCTCGGGATCATCCCGAAGCAGTGCAACGCACCCCTCGCCGTCGGCCAGACGCAGCGCAGTGATCTCGTGAAGCGCCGCGTTGCGGCTCCGAGGAAGGAGGAGCTTCAGCACGACCGCCTGCCCATCGCTCGTCGTTGCCTCCGCAACGTACGCTTCGGTACCACCCGCGAACGGTTGGCCGACCGTGATGGCCCACCGCTGTTCAAGGTGGCTCACGAGCGTGGGAAGGTCGTCGAGCCAGGACTCCGCGCCAACGGCCACGGCCTTGCGTCGGAGGACGTCCGGGACACTGATCACTCGAGACACGCCTCCTGCGACCCGGACGACGTCTTCCGAGACAGTCTTGCTCGCGGGCGAGGAGTTCCTCGCCAACCGGCTGCGGCGGGAGCCGTGGCCAGGCCCAGGCGGGCTCAGTGCTCGAGCACGGAGGCGAGGCGCTCGAGTGTGACGCTCATCGTGTGCCGGTTGCGGGCCGCCCGGTCGTCGACACCCGACATCTGCTTGCTGACCTCGAGGACCGACTCGGGGCGCAGGTCGTCGGTCCATTCGGTGACGCGGCAGCCGTCAGGCGTCGGCTCGATCCGGTATCCCCACGTGGAGAAGTGGAAGTCGTGCATCGAGCACTCGAACGCGAACGCTCGGCCCGGGTCCGCCTCGATGACCGTGCCCTGGCTCGTCCACTCGTGCTCGCCGTGCCGGTTGTGGCCGTCGAAGACCGCACCGACCACAGGGCCGTCGCTGCCCTCGTGCCACTCGCATGCAACGCACTCCTCGGACCATTCCCCCATCCGCGTGACATCGGAGATCGCGGCGTAGACCGCCTCCGGCGGGGCCGCGATCGCGCGGCGCACTTCGATTCGCTCCACCATCGGTCACAGTCCAGCACACCGCGTGCCGCCGCGCCCTGCTCGCTGCCGCGTGTGGCAGTAGCGGCGACAATCGCGTGCCTCCGGACCGGAGCCGACGTCCAGCGGCGCAAGCGAGGGCGCGCTCTGGGCCTTCACTCCAACCCGTGCAGGCGGGGTGCGCCGGGCGGACGCACCCAGGGACCTTGTGCCCTACCGCGAGCCGATCGCAACGTCCAAGGTCGACATCAGCCGCGGCATACGCGGGTCGCGTGCTCCGAGTGGGGTGTTCCGTGCGGCGGACCGGACAGAAGGGCGCATGATGGGCGGGATCGGCACCCGGAGATCGCGACGGAGCGCGGCGTGCGCCATGCTCCTCGGATCGGCGCTCACCTTCCCCCTGCTTCCCGCCGGGGCCGCGCCGGCACGAGCAGCGGTAACGCGGTCCAGCACCGCCGCGACGGCTGGCGCCGAAACGGCTGATCCCCCCTCCCTCCCGGGCCAGGTCGGCCCCGCAACCGCGTACACGACCCCCCACGGAACGGCCGCCTGGCGCTATTACGTCAATGCCGGCGACCCTGCCGACGCGTACCACTACGCGCAGGTTGCCGTTCCCGCGTCACTCGACCCGAGCACGCCGACGCCGACTGTGCTGGCCGTGCACGGCGCGACCGCGACCGAGGACCAGTTGTTCGTCGCTTCGAAGGCGGCCACCGGTGGCAACGCCGTGCTGAATTCCTGGCTCGACCGCGGCTGGCCTGTCATCGCCACCCGCGAAGGCGAGACCGTCAAGGTGAACAAGGCCGGCAAGAAGGTGGGGACCCTGGGTCGATGGGGAAACGAAGCGTCGGCGGCCGGCATGGCCGATGCCTGGCTCTGGGCGCAGTCGGCGTGGACGCCGGACGCGCACGGATTCCTCGTCTACGGATGGAGCATGGGCGGGGTGGGGGCGCTCAACTTCGCGGCCGAGGCCGAGCGGCGCGGGTATCCGGTTGCGGCCGTTGACATCGTCGACGGAGCGACGAACCTCCGATACGACTACGCGCACCGCGCCGCGTTCGCCAGCAACATCCGGGCCGCGTATCAGCTCCCGGCGAAGACGACACCCGGCGACGCCGCCTGGGAGACGAACGTCGACGCTGCCGACGGCGGTCACGATCCGCAGATCGCCGCGGCGACCTGGCAGCCGTTCCCGCTGCGCATGTCCGCGAGCGGGAACGACCCGACCGTTCGGAAGACGGACAACAGCGAGTTGTTGTTCGCGACGTTGGCCGCTTCCGGCTGGCCGAGCACGGCCGAGTTGTCGTACCTCAGCTACACCGGTGGGCACTGCGCCGCGTCACACTTTCGACCTGCAGACGTCGATGCCTTCTTCGACCGGTCGCTCGCCGTACCGATCATCGCTGCTCCGTAACACGACGATCCACGCCCTCCTGGTTTCTGAGCGAATCGCGCATAGTGAGGTGCACAAGTCCGCGACCCTCACCGGGCGAGATCTTGTCCAGTGCCCCAGGCCATGTTGATCGCACCGTTGCGGGGCGGGTCAGTGACCTCCCAGTGCGAGGAGGTACCCGACGACCTGCACGCAGAATGACTGCGCCTCGTTCGGTTTGAGCCCGTATTGGCGCATCACGCTCACGAGCGGGCCCTGTTCGGTGGCCGACCACGGCGTCGTGTAGCTGTTCGGCCCACTCACCGCCGGCGGCGTGATCGGCGTCATGTCCGGGTTGTTCACGATGCCCACGATGTAGGCAATGATCGCAACCGAAGTGCGCTGCGCATCCACGGGCGTCTGGCCGAAGTATGCCGCGTTCTTCAGCAGCCGCGTGTTGGTGAACGCGTCGTACTGGGTGGTGACGTTCAACGTCGAGGCCGAGGGCGTGAACGACGAGGAGGGGTTCGATTCGTCACCCGGGCCGGAGTCGTTGACCGCCTGCACGTGCACCGTTTGGGCCTGCCCATTCGGTACCGGCAACACCGCACGCAACGCATCCTTCGGCACGGTCATGGTCTGCCCACCCGGGAACGACGTCACGAGATACGAGCTGATCGGCGTATCACCCGCGGAGGAAGGCGCGTCCCACGCCACTGCGACCCAACCATTGCCTGCTCGGATGCCAGTGAGTGTCGGGGCATCTGGCGTCGACACTGGCAACGGACCGTCCAAAGCCTGCCAACCACCGAAGTTGGCGCTGTTCGCAGAGTTCTGCGGGTCGAGATACAGCGTGTGGTTCGGGGAGACTTCGAACAGATTCTGCGTTTCGCCGTAGAGGCCGACGACGACGCCATCCGGTGCGTTGCCGTACAGCTCCGTCCAGCTCGCTGCGAACGAGCCGCTCGGCGAGGTTTGTGCCTTGGTGTAGACGGCCCCGTCGGAGCCGAGCACGAACACCTGCTGGCGCTCGTCGGCATTCACGCCGAGACCCGGCACACCACGCTGGCGGAACGCCCCATCGCCAAGCGACGTCCACGAGTTGTCCCAGGTGCCGCTGTTCGGCGCGACCTGCGCCTTCGTCCACAGACTGGCGTCGTCTCCCACCAGATAGACCTGCTGGCGACCGTCGGCGTTGATCCCCACCGCCGGATCGGCCGGCCACGAGCCGTACAGCGACGTCCATGTCGATGCGAACGCGCCGTTCACCGTCGACTGTGCCTTCGTATAGAGCTGCTTGTCCGGGCCGACGATGTAGAGCTCCTGTCGACCATCGGCGTTCGTACCCACCGTCGGCACCTTCGTCGCTCCCCATGTGCCGCCGAGACTCGTCCACGACGACCAGGTCGTGCTGTTCGCCGCGGTCTGGGTCGTGGTCCATACGTGCCCGTCCGTCCCGACCAGATAGAGCTCTTGGCGACCATCCGCGTCGTAGCCGACCGTCGGCGTCGCGTACGCGGGCCATGGACCCGCGCCGCCGATCTGTGTCCACGTCGATCCGAACACCCCGTTGGGCGCTCCCTGGTACTTCCAGTACAGGTAGCCGTCCAGGCCGATCGCGTACACCGCGAGGCGCTGGTCCTGGTTCTCACCCACACCGATGGGCTGCGCCGGCGCGTCGCGCAACGTGCCACCCAGCGACACCAACGGGCTCCAGCCACCCGACGAGACCTGGTACGCCGTCTGCAGCGTCCCGTCACCGCCGACCGCGAACAACTCCTCGCGACCGTCCTCGTTGAACGCGAAGGCCTGCCGGCCCGAACGGGTCAGCAAGTGCCGCCAAATTCCCGGCCGCACATCGACGGTCACCGGGGAAGAGGCGATCCCGTTGGCGACAACTTGCAGCCTGCTCAGACCCAGTTCGACGTTGCCCGGCAGCGAGAACTGGGTCGACGACTGCACGTTCGGCGTCACCGAACTCGACGTCATCCCGAACGTCCGCGCGTAGGTGACGTGACCCGACGCGTTGTTCGTGATCCGCACGAGGGGGAAGTTCGTCCCGCACTGGAAGTCGTCGCCGTATCCGCACGCCTCGGTGCGGCCGTTCAGCTGCGAGCCGGTCAATGTGTACGTGCCGTTCACATTCAAGGTTCCCGGCACGCTGATGATCGATGGCTTCCAGGCGGCGAGCGGGCTCCCCGGATCGGTGTAGATCGCGAGCGAACCTCCCTGCCGGGACAGAATCTGCCCGGTCGGCAACACCAGGAAGTAGGTGTATGCCGCTGCGACGTTCGGCGCGTTCGGCGAGTCGGCCACCTGCGTGAGGTTCGTGCCGTCGAAATCGAAGAAGTGCTCCGGCGGGGCACCGGTCCCAGGGCTCGCGCCGACGAGGACGTGACCATCCGGAAGCACCGCCGCGGGAGCGTCCGCTGCGTCGAACTGTTGGCCGGCGAGGGTCGGGAAATCGGGCGGCGACGACCACGTGCTCTTCGCAGTGTTGTAGAGCGCGTTGTGGCCCGTCGCTCCGGTCGCGAACACCGTGCCGTCCGGGCGCAGGACGTGAGCGCCGATCTCGGCGACGCAGCAAGGCGCCCATACATTCGTCGCTAACGAATGCAGCGTGTCACCCGCGCTCGACCACGCGCCCGAGGGCTGCTCCTTGTACACCTCGGTGTGGTTACCGTTCTCGGTATCGATGGTGAGCACCGAGCCGTCCGGCAACAGCGCGAAGCCTTCCTCTGTCGTGCTGTCCGCCTTGCCCGTACCGGAATCCGACCAGGTGAGCGTGGACGGGTTCAGGATCGCCGTGGTCGGGTTCGCGCCACCCGCCGACCAACCGTTGCCCATCATGAACTTGCCGTCTGCCAGCACGGTCGAGGGTGCGTCGCCGATGTGATCCCAGCCCGTCGGGGGGTTCACGGTCTGCCAGGTGTTCGTGGTCGGGTTGTAGATCGCTCCGAGGTTCGTTTCGGTCGTTTTGTTCGCATTGTTGTATTCGCCGCCTTCCACGATCATGCGGCCGTCCGGCAGGATCGCAGACGCGTAATACTCGGGCTTGTACCCGTTCGGCATCGTTGTCAGCGGCTGCGCCGTCCACGTGCCGTTCACGTAGCTGCCGGAGCTGTCGGGCGTCAGCGCGTACCAGTTTCCGGTCTGATATTGCTGCGCAAGTACCCGGCCGTCGGTGAGCAGCTTGATCGCCTCGGGCCCGCCAGCACCGGGAAAGTCGTGCAGCAACGTCTGCCAGCTCGCGTTCGCACTTGGCGTCGCGCTCGCGTGCGACGTATGCAGGTCCTGCTGCATCGACGCCGGCGGACGCGGATCGAGACGGGGCGCGCTCACCGTCGACCGAGCCAGAACTCGGCGACGCGCAGGGCTGCTCTGGGCCGTCGCCACGCCTCCCCAGCTCGCCACCGGGATGCACGCCGTCGCGCAGACCGCCGCCACCCACGACGCCACCTTGCTCCGTCGAGACCTGATCACGAACGTCCCCTTCCCCGCACTGGCTGCAACATTCGGACCGTACGCGTTGCCGTCTGCAATTCGTCGACAACGGTCCACGCGAGGTCCGGCCCAGCGACCTGGGGAAACTCGCAGGTCACCGCCGTGCGGGCCACGTTGTCGACGATGTGCAGACGGTCGTTGCGATGCTCGCCTGGTGAATGCACATCTCTCTCCAACGGTGAAGATCACCGAGCCGGGCCGGACTCCGCTGCATCTGGTGATCCGCCGGCCGGTCGAGGTCGGCCGCGATTGCGACGGGCTGCTGCTGGCCGACGCGGAGCTCTCGCGCCGCCATCTGCGGTTGAGCGCGACCGGCGGCCGGGTGATGGTGCAGGACCTCGGCAGCACGAACGGCACCCACCTCGACGGGAGCGCGCTGCTGGGCCTTGCGGGGGTCGAGGTCGGCCAGGTCGTGACGTTCGGTCGCTGCCAGCTCGAGGTCGTCGTGCCAGAGGGGCCGACGGCCGCCCGCGATCTTGCCGAAAGCGATCCGTTGCGGCAGACGTCGATCGACGTGGTTGCCGCCGCGGCGGCAGCCGAGCCGATGCCCGTGTCGGAGCTGCTGAGTCAGGGCGGGACGTTGACGATCGTGTTCTCCGACATCGAGCAGTCGACCCGACGGGGTGACGCGCTCGGCGACGAGGCATGGCTCGAGCTCTTGCGGTTCCACAACAGCCTCGTGCGTCGGCATGTGGAACGCAGCGGCGGGGTGGAGATCAAGTCGCAGGGCGACGGCTTCATGCTGGCGTTCCCGAGCGCGCGCGCCGCCGTGTTGTGCTCGATCGAGATCATGCGCGCGCTCGACGCGCACGCCCGGTCTCGGCCTACGGACGCGCTGCGGATCCGCATCGGGATGCACACCGGCGAGGCGATCGTCGAGGAGGGCGACCTGTTCGGCAAGCCCGTGGTGCTCGCGGCGCGTATCGCGAACCAGGCGCGTGGGGGCGAGATCCTGGTGTCGTCGTTGGTACGCGAGATCGTGGAATCGCGCGGCGATTTGGCGTTCGGCGCCACCCGCCAGGCGGAGCTGAAGGGCCTCGCCGGGAGCCACACCCTGCACTCGGTGGACTGGGTGAGGCGCGATGGCTGAGACTCGCGAAGTGGTGATGGATGGGGTCTATTTCACGGTGTTGCGCGGCACCGTGGGGGCGACGCTCGACGGTGAAGCCGTCGCGCTGGGCGGCCCGCAGCAGCGGCGGCTGCTCGCCGCGTTGCTCGCCGCGCATGACACGGTCGTCAGCGCGGATCGGTTGGTGGAGTCGATCTGGGCCCAGGACGCCGCGCCGGACGGTGCCCGGCGCACGGTGCTGTCGTATGTGTCGCGCCTGCGGGGCGCGATCGGCGGTGACCACCTCGTGACGCGCGACCAGGGTTACGAGTTGGTGCTCGACGGGGCGCACTACGACGCCAGCGATTTCGAGCTCGCACTCGCGGCGGCTCGCGGAGCCAACCGGAGGCAGCCGTTGCCGCCTACGACGAGGCCCTCGCGTTCTGGTCGGGCCGCGCGTTCGGCGACGACGCGGACGAGTGGTGGTTGCGCCCGATCGCCGCACGGCTCGAAGAGCTGCGACTCCTTGCGCTCGAGGAACGCGCCGAACATCTCATCGATCGCGGTCGTCATGCCGAAGCGGTCGCCGATCTGGAACGGCTCGTGGCCGAGCAGCCACTCCGCGAACGGTTCGTCGAGCTGCTCATGCGCGCGCTGTATCTCGGCGGCCGCCAGGCCGAGGCCCTGCGGGCGTTCCGCAAGTTCTCCGATTACCTGGCCGACGAGACCGGGCTGCCACCGTCCGAGGCGTTGGTCGAGCTCGACCATCGCGTCACGCTCGGCGACCCGTCCCTCGCACCGGCGTCGTCGGTCGCGGTGCCTGGCTACGAGCTGGGTGAGCTCATCGGCGAGGGCGCGTTCGGCGCGGTCTACCGGGCCGTGCAGCCGAGCGTGGGGCGCGAGGTCGCGATCAAGGTCGTGCGCGCCGAGCTCGCGGACGACCCGCGCTTCGTGCAACGCTTCGAGGCCGAGGCTCAGCTCGTGGCGCGGCTCGAGTCTCCCCACATCGTGCCGCTCTACGACTACTGGCGGCGCCCCGGTGGGGCGTTCCTCGTGTTCCGGTTGCTGCGGGGTGGATCGCTGTCGGAACGCATTGCCGAAGGTCCGATGCCGGTCGCCGCGGTGACACGCCTGCTGGAGGAGATGAGCGGCGCGCTCGCCGCCGCGCACTCGCTGGGTGTGGTGCACCGCGACGTCAAGCCTGCGAACGTGCTGTTCGACGAGGCTGGCAACAGCTATCTCGTCGACTTCGGGATCGCGATGCTCGCCGAAGCCGACGACGAGCCCGACATGCGCTCCGCGGGTTCACCGATGTACGCAAGTCCGGAACAGGCGCGCGACGGGATCGCAACGCCCGCATCGGACCAGTACTCGCTTGCCGTCGTGCTGTGGGAGGCGCTCACGGGTCGCGCGCCGTTCACCGGCACGTCGACCACGCAGGTGCTGCAGACAAAGCTCGTGACATCCGTACCCTCGCTCGCCGAGGAGGGCGGCGTGCGCGACGTACTTACTGCCGTGCTCCAGCGAGCGACTGCGCCGCATCCCGACGACCGCTACGCGGACGTCATCGAGTTCGCGCAGGCATGGCAGCTCGCGCTCGCCGCCAGCAGCGCCGACGCCGCGCGCACCACCGGTCGCCTCACTGGAGTCACGACGCCGCGCACTACCTCCTCGACCGTCGCGCAGATGCCCAGAGTGGGCCAGAACCCGTACAAGGGACTGCGCGCCTTCCGCGAGGCCGACGCGACCGAGTTCTACGGCCGCGCCGAGCTCGTCGACCGGCTCGTCGCCACCGTCGACGCGACACCGTTCGTCACTGTCGTCGGCCCGTCCGGATCGGGCAAGAGCTCGCTCGTCCACGCCGGTCTCGTCCCGGCCTTCCGACAACGCGGCGCGCTCGTCGTGTCCATGGTTCCCGGCACCGAACCGCTCGTCGAGCTGGAGTCGGCGCTGCGGCGCGTTGCCACCACAGACGACGAATCGTCGATCGCGGCACGGCTGCGCAGCCCCGGCGGGCTCACCCAGATCGCGGCCGATCTCATCGAACCGGGCGAGCAACTCGTGCTCGTCGTCGATCAGTTCGAAGAGCTGTGGACACTCGTCGAATCGGAGCAGACCCGCGACCGCTTCGCCGAACTCCTCGCCCGCACCGCGACCGACCAGTCCACGCTCCGCGTCGTCGTCACGCTGCGCGCCGACCTGTACGACCGGCCCCTCCAACACGCCGCGCTCGGCCCCATTGTCAGCGGCTCCACCTTCGCGGTCACTCCGATGACGGCGGCCGAGCTCCAGATCGCGATCACCACCCCGGCCGAGCGCGTCGGCGTGCGCTTCGAACCCGGGCTCGTCGCCACCATGATCGGTGATGTGGTGAGCCGCCCCGGCGCGCTCCCGCTCCTGCAGTTCGCGCTCACCGAGCTGTTCGAACAGCGCGCCGGCACCACCATCACCGCGCGCGAGTACACCGAGCTCGGCGGCATCGGCGGCGCGCTCGCCACCCGAGCCGAACAGCTCTACGCCGACATGAACACCGACGCCAAGGCCGGCGTCCGCAGCCTGTTCACCCAACTCGTCACCCCCGGCGACGACAGCGACGACCTGCGCCGCCGCGCCAGGACCGACGAGCTCACCAAAGTGGCGCCGGCGATCATCGATCGCTACCTCACCAACCGGCTCCTCGTCACCGACTACCACCCCATTACCCGTGAGCCGACCGTCGAAGTCGCGCACGAAGCGCTCCTGCGCGAATGGCCGCGCCTGCGCGAATGGATCGACGAAGACCGTGACACCATCCGCATGCGCCGCCTCATCAGCCAGACGGCCGGCGAATGGCACGATGCGGACCGCGACGAATCCATCCTCTACCGCGGTCCCCGCCTCGCCGCCGCCGACGACGCCACGCGGCGCATGCCGCTCACCGCAGGCGAGCAGGAGTTCCTCACGGCCAGCCACGAACTCGCCGACCGCGAGCGCCTTGCCGCCGAACGGCGCGCCGCCGCGCAAGCCCGCCAGAACACCCGCCTCCGCCGACTCCTCACCGCCACCGCAGTGCTGCTCGTCGTCGCGCTCCTCGCCAGCCTCGTCGCCGTCGATCAGCGGAGCCAGGCCCGGCGCGACGCCAGCCGGGCGTCGGCCGCCGCCCTCCGTTCCGAGGTGGCGCGCCTCGTGTCCGATGCGCAGCGTCTCGCCGGTTCGAAGCGCGATGTCGCGATGCTCCTCGCCGTCGAGGCCGCGCGCCGCGCGCCCGGCGCGCAGTCGGCCAACGCACTCGCCGCGACCCTGCTGCAAGAACCCAGCTTCATCCGCTACGAGGGTGACGGCACCAGAGCACGGCCGTACGGGACCAGCACCTCTGCCGGGGGCGATTGGCCGGCCTTCTCGCCCGACTCGCAGTCGCTGGCAGTACCCGACAGCGCCAGCCACACGATCCGCATCGTCGACGTGGTGACGGGGCGTGTCGAGCGCACGATCCCGCTCCCGGTCGTCGGGCGCGGTGAGCCCGTGCAGGTGCTGCGCTGGTCGCGCGCGACCTCCTCGTGGTGATCGGCGAGCAGTCGATCGTCGGCATCGACCCGGCGAGCGGGGCGGTGCAGCTTCCCTCGACGTCGCTCGGCGGTGCCATCGAGCAGCAGGGGCTGTCGTCCAGCAGCCGGTATCTGGCGCTCATCTCCGACCGCTCGGGTGGGCACGCCGAGCTCTCGGTCGTGTCCCTCACCGCGCCATTCACGGTCCGCAGCCGCGCAGTTCCCTGCTGTTCGGCGCACGTGTCCCTCGGCAACGTGCACGTCGGTGTCACCCTTCGTGGCGTCACGGCGTGGGACGGCAATGACCTGTATGTGGCCTCGGGCGACGGCCACCTCACACGGTGGGACGCTGCGACCGCGACACCGGTCCGCCCCGTCGGCGTCGACGTCGGGCCGCCAGTGGGCATGTCGTTCTCCGGCGACGGCTCGCGGCTGTACGTGAGCGCGAGCCGGCCCGGGGCGAACAGTGTCGGGCCCGTCGACCTGGGCCAGCTCCAGGCATACGACACCACCACGTGGCGCCCACTGTGGGCACACCCACCGGCACGCCTCGGAAAGATCCAGGACGCGCCCGCACTGCACGCCGTGCTGTCGGCCGATGCCTACAACGCCGGCAACGTCGAGGCGCTCGATCCGGCCAGCGGCGCGGCGATCACCGGCACGAAGCCGTTCGACACCGACATCGGCACGGTGTGCTCGTTCCAGGTGTCACCAGACGGCCGCACTCTGTTCGTGGGCGTCTGCAGCAAGGATGCCGTGGCACTGTGGTCGCTCGCCGGCGGCGGTGCGTTGCTGCACGAGATCGCCGACACCCCCGATGGGCCTGCCACGCCGAGCACGTTTCCCACCACGAACCTCGCCGACACACACCTGCTGATCCAGGCGAGCGACAATGCAGAGTTCGATCTCGACCTGCGCACGCACGCGGTGCGACCCATCAACCGCTATGCCGTCGTGTACTACCGGGACGACGGCCGGCTGACCGTCGTGCGCGCCGACGGTCGCTGGGGAATCACGAAGCAGCCGGTCGACGTCCCGAGCGGGCCGCTCGGCCCGATCAGCTGGGCGGCCGTGCCGCTGATCGGGAACGCGAACGGGGCTGACCGAGCGCGGCGACGTCGGAGCCGTGTACCTGGTGACACAGGTGGTTGTGGCCCACGGCGTCGCCAAGCCGATGGTGCTCGACTACCACGGCTCGGGCCTGACTGCGATCGGGCTGAGCGCCGACGGTCGGCGCGCGTTCCTTTCCGGCCTCGACGAGCTCCAAGTGCTCGACACGCGTACCGGGAGGTTTACGCACACCGACATCCCCGCGAGCCACATCACCATGAGTGCCAACCGGCGCGACATCATCGTGTCGCGCAGCGACGGCACGCTCTCGTGGTGGGACGCACAAACGCTGCGGCAGGTCGGCGCACAAATCAGCGGTGGCGCGCTCTACCCACTCATGGAAGACAGCCCCGACGGCCGCACGCTCATGGTGGTGGGTCGGGACGGCGCGGCGAGCCTCTACGACGATGCCGCTCGCATCCAGCTCGGGGTGCCGCTCCAACTCATGGCAGGCGGCATGGTCTCGTTCGCCCGGCGCGGCGACATCGCCTTCGTCCAGCGCGACCAGCGACTCTTCGCGCTGACGTTGGACCGCACGGCGTGGCAGCGTGCCGCGTGCGTGGCCGCGGGCCGGAACCTCACGAAGACCGAATGGGCCACCTACGTCGGCGGCACACCGCGCGCCACGTGCCCGCAGTGGCCCGCGCCCCGCTGAGGCTCCGCGGTGTCTCGCCGCCGGTTCAGTGACCTCCCAATGCGAGGAGATAGCCGACGATCTCGACGCTGAAGTACTGCGCCTCGTTCGGCATGAGCCCGTACTGCCTCATGACGGTGGCGAGTGCGCTCTGGTCGGCCGCCGACCACGGTGTGGTGTAGCTGTTCGGCCCGCTGACCACCGGCGGCGCGATCGGCGTCATGCTCGTGTAGTGCACGATCCCGACGATGTACGCGAGGATCCCGACCGAGGTGCGCTGCGCGTCGACGGCATTCTGCCCGTAATACGTCGCATTCTGCAGCAAGCGTGTGTTCGTGGGCGCGTCGTACCGGGTGGTGACCCTCAGTGTTGATGCGGCTGGCGTGAACGCCGCCGAGTCGTTCGACACATCACCCGGGCCCGAACCGTTCACTGCTTGCACGTGCACCGTCTGCTGCTGCCCGTTTGGCGCAGTCAGCACCGCGCGGCGCGCATCCCCGGGCACCGTGACGGTCTGTCCACCCGGGCTCGAGGTCACGACATATGACGTAATCGGCGTGTCACCCGTGCCGTTGGGGGCGTTCCACGCGACGGCGACGAAACCGTTGCCCGCCCGGATCCCTGTCAGATCCGGGGCATCTGGCGTCGACACCGGCAGGCCGCCGCCCAGCGACTGCCAGCCCGTGAACGTAGGCGCGTTCGCATAC
Source organism: uncultured Actinomycetes bacterium (assembly GCA_963716525.1). GTDB lineage: Bacteria > Actinomycetota > Acidimicrobiia > IMCC26256 > PALSA-610 > JBBREP01. Next base: position 2,703,088 of record OY970315.1, on the reverse strand, counting down.
GCCTGTGCGTCGAGGTAGAGCTGGTGATCGACGCCGACCGCGAACGTGTTCTGGCTCGGACCGTCCATACCCAGCACGACGTCATCGGGGACGTCGCCGCCGATATGTGTCCAGTTCGTGGCAAACGGTCCGCTCGCCGACGTCTGTGCCTTCGTGTAGACCGCGGGGTCCGAGTACCCGACCACGAACAGTTGCTGGCGTCCATTCCTGTTCACACCGAGCCCGGGCACGCCGCGCTTGCGGAAGCAGCAGCCGAGCGACGTCCACGATGAGTCCCACGCGTTGTTCGGCGCGACCTGCGCCTTCGTGTACAGACTCGCGTCGTCGCCGACGAGGTACACCTGCTGGCGTCCATCCGCGTTGATGCCGATCGCCGGGTTCCCGGGCCACGACCCGTACATCGAGGTCCACGTCGACGCGAAGGCGCCGTTCACCGTCAACTGCGTCTTGGTGTACAGCTGCCTGTCGGTACCGACGAGGTACAGCTCCTGGCGGCCGTCGGCGTTGACACCCACCGCCGGCACGTCGTTCGTCGGCCACGGGCCGGCCAGGCTGCTCCACGACGACCAGGTCGTGCCGTTCGCCGCGGTCTGGGTCGTGGTCCACAGTTGGTTGTCGCTGCCGATGACGTACAGCTCTTGGCGGCCATCAGCGTCGTAGCCGACTGTCGGCGTCGCGTACGCGGGCCACGAGCCCTTCCCGCCGATCTGCACCCAATCCGAGAACAGCGCCGGTCGCGACGGTCTGGTACTTCGTGTACATGTAGCCGTCCATCCCGATCGCGTAGACCTCGAGGCGGCCGTCGGCGTTCTGGCCCACCGCGATCGGCTGCGCGGGCGAGTTGCGCAACGTGCCGCCGAGCGACACGAGTCCGCTCCAACCGCCGTTGCGCAGCTGGAACGTCGTCTGCAGCGTCCCGTCACCGCCGACCGCGAACAACTCCTCGCGGCCATAGGTATCGAAGCCCAACGCGAGCCGGCCCGAGCGTGTGAGCAGATGCTGCCACGGGCTCGGCGTCGGATTCCCCAGCCAGATCTTCCACGCGCTGCGGCCGTAGGTCCCCGCCTTGAGCAGTGGCGGGACGACGGTGGTGTCGATCGCGAGGCTCGTCACCTGCACGTGCGGGAGCCCGTCCCCGAGCACCTGCCAGGTCTTGGTGGTGTCGGTGTCCTGCGAGCGCAGCACACCGCCATCGGTCGCAATGATCAGCGACGACGGCGATGTGCTCGTGTCGAACACAGCCGCGTACACGGGCATGTCGGGGACGCTCTGGGCCGCACTCGACGTGCCGCCGACCGCGTGGAAGCTGGCACCGCCGTCGGTCGACAACCAGACGTGCCCACTGTCGGCCGGGTAGTGCTGGCCGGAGTAACCCGCGTACACCACTGCGACGCGGTTGGGATCCGCGGGGTCAACCGCGACATGCGCGGGTTCACCACCGGCCGGTTGCTGCCAGTTCGACTCCGCAGGCGCGCCACCGAGGTTCGAGAGCTTGACGATCGATCCGTCGCGGAAGCCGACCCACATCTGCGGCGTCGCCGAACGCGTGATCGCCATCGACGAGATGCCGTCGTGCGCGGCGCTCGACGTGTACCAGTGCGCGGTCGAGAACGTGGTGGCGTGGTTCGTGCTCTTCACGATCACCGGAGCACCGCCGCAGCTGCGCGCGTCGTACACGTTCGCAGTGTGATTCGGATCGAACACCGGCTGCGTGCTGACGTTGCTGCACGTGATTCCGACGTGCGACTCGAGCGTCGTGCCACCGTCGCTCGTGCGACAGTCGCGGCCATCGATCGCGATGTTCGGATCGAGATAGTCGACCGCGACCTGGTTGCCGTCGCCGCCGCAATACTCGTGCCAGAGGTTCCCCGTCGTCGAGGGCGAGCCTACGGCCGTGCCGTCGTCCTGCATCCCGCCGTAGGTGAACTGATTGCCGTAGTCGCCGTAGCCCGTACCGATGCCGTAGAGGAGGTTCGTCGCGAAGGTCGCGTTGTGGTTGGCCCACGTCGCGCCGCCGTTCGCCGATGACCACACGCCGCCGTCCATGCCTACCCACACCCCGGCTGGCTGGTTCGCGACCCGGTGCGTGGCCGGGCTGAACGCGATCGCGTGCTGGTCAACATGGGTCTTCGGGTGCGGTTGTGGCGCGGAGAGGTTCGTCCACGAGGTGCCGCCATTGGTTGACGACCAGATGTCAGTGAAGCCCATGTAGACGTGATTCGCGTTCGAGGGATCGACCGCGAGTGTCTGTGCGTAGCCGCACTGGCACCCTTTCGGCTCGCGCCACGACGGGTAGTGGTGGTCGTCGAATATCGACGGGACCGTGCTCCACGTCGAGCCGCCGTTGGTCGATTTCCACAGACCGGCCAACGGATTGTTGGCGTCTTTGCCGAACACGTCCGCGTACATGGTGTTCCCGTCGGACGAGACTGCGAACTGCACGTCCCAGTAGCTGTTCGGCTGCGGCGCGCCGTTGCTGCTCCAGAGATTCGTGTTGAAGCTCGCGCCCTGGTCGGTCGAGACGACGACGCCGAGGCCCTCGGCCGAGGCCCAGATCGGGCTCGTCGTTCCCGGTCGCATGTCGAGGTCGGAGATGACCAGCCCAGTTGAGCCTCCGGTTGCCACCTCGTTGAAGTGTGCGCCGCTGTCGGTCGACCGGAACAGACCCGAGCTCGTCGCGGCGAGCACGACGCCCGGGCTCGGCACGACGATCCTGGTGATCGTGCGATGGCCGAGCGCGCCGCTGCCGGGCGTCTGGGACCACGTGGCGCCCCCGTCAGCGGAACGGAAGACTCCGTTGCCGAGCACCGCGTCGCCCTGTGCGCCGTAGTACCTGTTGAAATGTGCGTCGAAATACACACCGGTGCCCGCGTACACGATCGCCGGGTTTGCCGGGTCCAACGCGACCGAGCTGAACGACTCGGTCACCGGTGAGCCGTCGGGCGCGGTGATGAAGTCGGTGGTGGGCGACCAGTGCGCGCCGCCGTCGGTCGTCTTCCAGATCCCACCCGCGCCCGCGATGTAGACCGTGGTGTCGGTGGTCCCGGCCGGCGAGATCGCGATGTCCCACACGGTCCCGCCGAACGCCATCGGCGGGTCCTTGACAGGAATGTCGATCGTGAGCTGCTCGGCGGCGCTCGAGGGACCGCTCGCCGACATGGTGAACGAGTTCGATGACAGGATCGACGCGATCGTCGTGCCCTGCGGGATGCCGGCGCCGGTGACAGAAGCGCCGATGAGCGTCGCGTCCACGCCGTAGCCGGCCCATCCCGTGACTGTCGTGCCGGTCACCGTTGCGGTACCGGATCGAGGTATCGCGGAATCTTCTTCCGGCTGCGAATCGGGCTGCGGGCCGATCTGGGTCCAGGCGAGTGGCGCAGCGGCTGCTCCCACGCCGCCCGCGCCCGTGTCGACGGGCATGTGCGACAACTGCTTCATCGCCGCGGCATAGAGGTCCGGTCGGGTGCGGCCCGAAGCGTCCTCGTGGATCTGCGGATCGAGGCCCTGCGCGACCGCCCCGCCGTCACGTGCATCGGGGTCGGCCTGGTCGGCTTCGTGCTGCGTCGCGGTCCGGCCCGGCCTCGACGCTTCGTGTGCGGGCGGGCTGCTGCACGCCGCTGCCATCAAGCCGACGACGGCGAACCCGACGACGACACGCTGGGTTCTCGAGCCCCCGGCGCGCGATCGGCTTGCTGTGATACCAGCTGGCGGCATGGATATCCCCCTCATGCTCCCCGGAGCGCGGGAACTGTGCGGTTGAGGCCGGTGCATGTGCGTGCGCCCTTCCCCGAACGGGCCGCAGCAGTCAGACACTACGAACCGTCGTATGCAATTCGTCGACAATCGATCCGACGATCGGCTGGCCCGAGGCGCACCGCGTCCTGCGTCCTGGCCCTGGATGGCATCGATCGGTCACGTTTCCGGACCCAGATGGGCGACCGCGTCGCACGGCGACACCTCTGCGGACTTCGGATCGGTTACACCAAGAGGACCAACGGCGGAGACAGGGGCGGAGCCGCGGACACGGCGGGCCAACGGGCCAACGGGCGGACGCAGCGGCGCGCCCGCGGAAAAGGTGCACGTGCCTGCGCGCTCATGGCCGATCATTGAGCGTGACGAACGTCGAACCTTCGTGGGTCCGGCTCCGCATCCCGGCGGAGTTCAAGATCGGCGCGAAAGGCCTCGCTGAGAGCGCGGGCTGGCGGATCAAGCGGGGCAAGGACGATGTCGTGTCCGTCACGCTCGAGGAGCACTACACGAAAACGCGCCCGCGCCTCGTCGAGCTGCTCGAAGTAGTCGACCCGCAGGGGGCACCGGCTGCTGGCTTCGGACGTCTGCCGTCATGGCAAGGTTCGACGACCGATATCTCACCCGACGTCGTACACGCCGAGGTTCAGCGTTTGCTCGACCTCAACACATTCGTTGGCTTCTGGTCAGCCTGGCGGCTTGTCGTGACTGCTGCACCCGATTCGGACCTGGCGGCGCAGCTTCTCGCGCTGCACCGACTGATTTTGCAGCAGCAACCTGACGCGTCGCTCTGGTTGGTGTCCAGCAGCCCGACGATCCTCCAGCGGCGAACAGTGTTGCGTGCGCTGTTCGCCGCCGATCACGCGCCGGAGCTGATACGTCGACCGCCGAGCGAATTCGTCGGCTTTGAATCGGCTCGCGGGCTCACGGAGGAGCTCGGTGTAAGTGCCAGCGGCCTATCTGAGATCTTCTGTGCATGGCTCGCGCCATGGCTGATCGGTATCACCGCGGGACGAGCCGGCAGCGCACTCGTGACCCTCACCGGCTCTGCATGGGACGGCATCGACGCCAGCGCGCCTGCGGCTGAGATGCTTCAGCTGTTCGCATCGGACCTACTCGTCGAGACTGCAGGCGTCGCCATTCCAAGGCCAGTCGTGTCTGCCCCCGATGTCGTACGAGCCTTCAGCTGGTGGGTCCAAGACGTCACGCCTGGCCAACGCCGACAGGCACGCCAACAACGCGGACAAGCGATCGCGGCAACGCGCGCCAAGCTCGAAGCCTGGCGTGCAGAACACGCCGATGAGCAGTTCGACCCGGAGCACTACAAGCGGGACATCCTGCCGGGGCTCGCGACGGTGCCGTTACCGGCAATCATGGCGGCGTGCGGCATCGCCAAGGCCACGGCGTCAACGATCCGCTCGGGCAAGCGCATTCCGCCAGCGCGCCATTGGGATGCGCTTGCTCGCCTCAGCCGCTCCACTCGCTGAAGATCGCGGCGAGTCTCGGCAGGTCGTCGGGGGTCACGACCACAAGCCGGATGCCCTCGGCCTGTGCGAGTCGAGTCTTCTGCTCGAGCTTCGCCCCGTATTTCGCGTCGTCGAGCATCCCTGCGTACTCGACGAAGACATTGCCCGGTAAGAGCCAGTCGGCGCGCTTGAGCTCGGCCGGGTTCAGTTCGGAGTGTTCGGGCCATCCTGGCTCGCAGTCGTGAGCGATGCCATGCGCCGAGAGCCAGTCATCGATGCTGCGCTCTCCGAGGCTGCGGCAGGCATGTCCGTCGTTCGCGACGCACAACGTGCCGCGACCCGGCCGCCACGTGTCGCCGACCACGCCGGCCTCACGTAGCACGCGCAACCACCGGTCGCGACCGGCTTCTATGCCGAGCGCCTCTGCGCACGCTTCGACAGTGGGTAGGCAGATGAGCGCTGCCATCGCGACGTCGCGCCGACCCGGCTCGGCAATCTCGCCGGCGCCAAATGTGCGAACGCTCGCAGGTGGAATGAAGCCGAGCGCGGCCGCCGTGCACTCGACCGCGCTACGGGCGTAGTCCGCCGATACCGGTCCATGCCGGCCCTGGAACGCGCGCATGATGCACGACTGGCAATAGCGGACTGGTCCGTAGCGCCGCGACAACGCTGCTAAAGGGATTGAGCGTTTCGGGCGCAAACACTCGCCCGCATATGCCACACGGCATTGCGTCCGGGTCCGGCCACACGGCACGCGTTCGGTACAGCTCATGCAGACCGACATGCAGCGCCGTATCAACCCATCGGGCGCGATGCGCCTCCTGCTTGCGCCGAAAGCGTGGATCGCTTTCGTGTGCAGCAGCGAGCGCGTCAACCGCGTCGGGATGTCGTACGTAGATCGTCGAGCCAACCTTCACAGGCCAGAAGTAACTGAACTCCTCGATGGCGGCTCTGATCGTTGCGTCCCACTCACGTGCCGTCCATGCGTTGGCGACGAGCTCGGTATCGGGGTTGGCCCAATCGTCGAGCCAATGCGATAGGTACGCCGACTTGTTTAACGGTCGACCGCAACGCCAGCTGTGGTCATACGGCAACGACAGCGACGGCTCCGCCGTACCAAGAGTCTCGGGCAGCAGCGGAACCGCCACCACCAGTGCAGGATCAGGCGCACTCGGGCCCGAGGGCCGCGGGGCCGTGAACGGGCCGTCGTATGGGCTGTGCTCTGGCACCCGATCAACGATCGTGCCCGACGTGCGAACCTCTCCCGTTAGCGGGAAGTACTCAGTCACGAGCGTCTCCGAACCGACGCCCGCCTCGAGACGCACCGGTTCTGCCACCTGATCCAGCAGCGCTTGTGCCGCGTCGTGCATCGCGACCCAATCGTCGAAGCTTGCATCTGCCGGTTGGGTCAAGACGGGCATCGAGCACGTCGTCAAAGTCAGGAATCTCGAAGCGATCGCGCATATCGCCGAGTGCTCGCCACAACACCTTGGCGCGTTCGGCTTCGGAGTTGCTCTGCTCGCTTCCCACAGTCCACCTCGGTCGTAGCCAGGCGCGTTCCGACCGTAGCGGCACGTGGCGCGATGCGCGGCGGGCCGCCCACCCCACGCTCGTCGCAGTCGCACGCGCCACGCAGAGCGGCGGCTATGCGCTCACATCGCGCACCCCATCGCGGGCGGGCAGTTGCGCAGAGGCGGGTCGTCCGCGACCAATCGCCGGCCGACTCGCCCGACGGCGTGGGCGGTGTCATCAAGGACACGGAGCGGGTTCGTCGCAACGTGGTACCCATGGGGCCAGATAATGGCCTCCGACTCGATTGTGAAGCATTGCGCCTCGTACCCGACCTGCACCGGACCCACTTCCTTGCTGCGCACCTTGACGAGCCAGCCGAGGGCGTGATTCGTGACCGTCACGTCACGAAACCGCCCGCTGCGGTGTTTCAGTAGTGATGGGGAAGGAAGACGACGCAGAGCGAGATCGCTTCCTCGCCCTCTACGGCCCGTTGCGCCGCTTCGCCCGGGTGGTCTGCCCGGCCGACGTCGATCCCGATGACCTGGTGCAGGAAGCACTCGCCCGCACCTTGGCCCGTACCCGTCTACGCGATCTCGATGAACCGATCGCATATCTGCGCATGGCGGTGGCCCATACTGCGATGAACGCGTCGCGAAGCCGTCGGCGCCGGCTGGCGCGCGAAGCGCGGGCAAGGCCGCAGGCCACGACGAGCGAGGCCGACTACCCGTCCGACCTCGACGACCTCTGCCGGTTGGCGCCTCAGGCGCGCGGCGTGCTGTTCCTGACGATTGTCGAGGGTCGCAGTTACGCGGAGGCGGCGGAAGCCGTCGGCTGTAGCGAGGCCGCGGCGCGACAGATCGCGTCGCGATCATTGCGGCAGTTGCGAGCGGAGATCAGCGAGGAGCTTGCCGCGGGAGGCACACCATGATCGATGTTCGTGGCCAGCTCGACGCGCTCGCCGGCGACGCGCCAATCGACGACATCGCCGCGGCCGACCTGTTCGACCGGGCGACCGCGACTGCGCGGCGCCACCGGCGGCGCCGCCATATCGGTCAATGGACGGGCGTGCTCGCGGTGGTCGCAGCGCTCGTTGCAGGTGTCACCGTGGCTCAGCACGACGGCACGACACTTCGCCGCGTCCATGTGGTCGGCCCGTCGATACGCCACGCCCCGACAACTCTCCCGGGGTCAGGCGACCACGTTCCGGCCTCGCTCGTCGGTGTGTACTGGGCGCTGGCGTCGATCGACGACGCGTCCGGACACCACGCAGCCGCGAGTGGTATCGCGAGCGTGGAATTCAAGTCGGAACACGAACTCAGCTGGCACGCGTGCAACTCTGGCAGCGGCACCGTAGACATCGGTAGTGCGACGCTGACGACACACGACGTCAGCACGACCATGATGTTGTGCGGCGATCGGGGCACCAGCGATGTCGCGACGCCTGCGTCGGCCGAAACCGCGTTCGGTACCGTCCTGCTTCATGGTGCCCCAGCCGTGTGGTCGATCGACGCGTCGGGACATCTGCTGCTGTCGGATCCGGCCGGCACGACACGGCTGACGTTCGCGGCGAGCCAGTTCGACGTCACGCGTGGAATGGCCGCCGTGTTGCTGCACGGCGCAGTCGGGCCTGTGCAGTACGCGCTTGGTCTGGACCCGAATCCGACCGCAGCGCGAGCGTGCCTGTCGTTCGTCGTGCACAGCGCGACGACCGCCGACGGCGGCGACGCCGGAATCTGCCACGACCACGACCCGGTGCCGTTCGAACCGTGGGTCAACCCGGTCGCCGATTCGACGGTCTTTGTGTTCGGGTGGGCGCCCAGCACCGCGCACGACGCTGTGCTCGAGGCTCCAGACGGGGTGCAAACACCACTGACGGTGTATACGGAGCGCACCTATGGGCTCGCGGTGCCGTACGCCGGCGTCCTCAACCACCTACCGAAGGGCAGCGTGGTCGTCGTGCGCGACGCCGCAGGTCGCGAGATCGCCCGCGCCCGGCCGCACTAGTTCCGCGCAAGCGCGTCTTGCGCAGCCGAGGTGATCAACGCCGACTTAGGGGTCGGCCACGCACGCAGATTGCCCGGTGTACGCGAGCGTTATGGCAACGGTGGCGCGCCCGTTAATTGAGCGCCGGATGCGCGGATGTTCGGTGTGGCCTCCGGCCGGCTCGTCCGTCCTCGTGGTGTCGTCTCTGCCGACGGTGTTGGCCCGTGCTTCGTGCCGTGTCCGCGGCTCCGCCCCTGTCTCCGCCGTTGGTCCCTCTTGGTGTACGAAGAACGAGTGGCCCTAGCCGGACACTCCTCACACACCGCCGACCAGGAAATCCACGCCGAAGGCGACGAAGACCTGCATTCCGTTGCGCGCACATCGCGTTCGAATCGACTCGCGCCGGAGCGGGTCGATGAAATCCGAAGTCTGCGTGCGCAGGGCATGCCGATCCGGGCGATCGTGCGGAAGCTCGGCGTCAACCGTGCAAGCGTGCGCAAGTACTCGCGGTGAACGAGTGCAACACTTCGGCCTCAGCCACTAACAATTCTCTCAAAGCGCGCGCCTCGCGTCAACGCGCAGCCGATCGGCCCGTCGTTCAACCGAAGGGCCATCGAGCCGACTCAAAGGCCGTTGACTGCCAGGAATGAACCACTAGCGAGGCGCCGCACCGCTGGACTTCGGCTGCGAAGGCGTCCAATTCGCCTTCGCCAAACTCAAGGTCCGAGACGAGGTGCACTTCGGCGTCGGGACTAGTCAGCTCCACCCTGAGGTCTCGCTGGAGAATGTCACGGGCCGCGGCGAGGTTTGTGCCACCGCCGAGGCTATGGGTTCCGAACTCTGGTGCCTCGCGATAGATCTGCGCTCGTTCGGCGAAACCGACGAACACCGCGAGGTGAGCAGCATCTGCCAACGAATGAGCCAGCCGTTGTGTTTCTCTGCTCGGCATACTGCGCGAGACGTCGACAACGATCACACGTGCTGGCAGCGGAAGAAGCCTTTCAAATTGGCGTCGCAACCAGTTCTGGACCGGGACCGCGCCGGCTCCGATCGGCTGGTACTCGGATGAGGCTGCGAGTGCTGTGCCGCCCTGCAAGATCTCGCCGAGGGGAGGTGCTTGCTTGACCGCGAAGTAATTCGCGAGTAATGCAGCGCTCGGTTGCCACTGGAGCAACGGATATAGGAAGCCTTCCGCGTCAGCCTTGCTGAGCCCGCGCCGCGCTTTCGCCTCAACAACAACCAGAACCGTCCCGTCGCGGGTCTCGACGATGACCTCGGGTCTGTGCTCCTGTCCGGCGAAGAGCGCGGCCTCTGGCTCGCGCTGGTGCTGGTACCAAACCGTTGCGCCAATCGACCGTACGCGCGCTACGGCCGTCTTGGCTCTTCCACCGACCGGCAATTTCCAGACGTCATTCTCGGCAACCAGCTCGATCCGATCTAGGCCAATCGTGTCGAGTACTTGAGCTAGCACCCACACCTCGTACAGCTGCCACCGGTGCTTCCAGTACGGCAGGGATAGGAGCCGGCGGACATCGTCGAGGTCTCCGCGCACCTCCGCGGCATGGAACTCACTCAGTACTCGTGGCCACAGGTTCCGCATCCACTCGTTGTCGACCATGTGGCATTGGCGGCCTGGGAAGTGACCACGGATCGCTACTTCGCCAGGCCACCTGTTGGCGAGTAGTTCGAGCATGAAGTCCGCGTTTGTCTCGAGCGCTTGACCGGCGCGTTCTTCGAGCCGCACTTTGGCTTGTGCAGACAAGCTCTCAAAGGCCGCCCGAACGAACGCAAAGTCGGCCGCGATGTCAGGTCGCGGACAACCATCGCAGAAGTGGGTCGGAGTTGGTTGGCCCAGTTGCAGAATGCAGTTGAAGGGCCAGAACCAATCGTGCCAGGACCACCAGGCTGCGCCAGGAGTGGCGAGCAACATGTCCAGGTCGACCCGCCTTGAGGACCGTCGCACGGCTTCACGCTCATATCGTCGAAACCGCTCGACATCGAGCCGCAACGCGTCTGCCTGGCTTGCGGCCAACTCGATCTCGAGGTGCCCTTGGACCGTCGCATCGAGACGACCAGCGAAGTCGAACACCTCCAACAGGAGCGCCGCGAATGGCTCGACCGCGGTGAGGACGACTGCGAGAACCTCGTCGACACTTCGATCGGCGAGTTGCTTTCCGAGATCGGCGCCCGGTTCCAGGTCGTAGTACGCGGCTAAGGCGGCCGTGACGCCTGTCTCCTCGCCGGGCTGCCCAAGCTCGAGCGAGGCAAGCAGGTCAACCACGGTGGCCGGTGCTGAAGCCATGACGGAGTCCTAGTGGAGCGTCGTGGACCGGGCGCGGCGCAGGTTCCGGAGGTAGGCGGGGCCATTCGTCGGTTGAAGGTCGAGACCGTAGAACAACGGTGTTCGACCTCGAGAACCTTGATTGCTGCGTCCCGTGTGAGCGGTCGGGTCACGTCGGAACTGCGCCATCGTCAGGAACAGGAACTCTCGTGCGCGAGTCATAGCGACGTACAGGAGACGACGCTCTTCCTCGATGTTGTCAGACCTCGGCGAGGGGATCACACCGTCCTCGACACCCATCACGATCGCGGCGCGGAAGGTGAGCCCCTTCGACCGTGCCATGGTCATGATGCTCACGCCCTCGGCAAGCAACGCAAGGTCCTTCGTCACGGGTTCCAACTGGTTCAAGAAGTGGCCGAGTCCAGTTTCCTGTGGCGTGACCCTGCCGACCTCGCGAGCAAGGGAATCGAACGCATCAGAAACATCGATACCGAGCGCGTTGGCGGCGTCAAGCAGCCAGGGAGCCCAACCCTCTTCTTCCGCGCCGGCCAGCTCGAGCTGAAGTTGATCCAAGAAGGCTTGAACCTCTGCGACCCGCCGGTTCGCGCGCCGCACAGTCGCAGGCGGAACATCAGCCGGCGGATCGGTGTCGCACTGGAGAAGCCGCTGCGCGAAGGTCACGCGCCGCTGGTGCGCTTCTTCGATCAGCGCATTGACGAAGCGTTCGGACACTCCATGCTCGGTCATCATCAGCGTGCACCACGCAAGGCTGTCCTCGCGGTTGGTGGCCAGCCGCGCGACGGCGAGAAGCTCGCGCGTTGACGCGTCCGACAGCGGCTCCAGTGCGGCCTCCACGTCCGTGGCCGCTACTCCTGCCTCGTCGAGTGCGAGTCGCAACGGGCGGCTCCACGCGCCGCGTGAGTCACCGCGGAATAGAACGACGATCTCGTTCGGCTTCAATTTGTGATCGTCGATCAGGTGTCGAGCGAGAAGGGCCACTGCGCGGCGCTCGTCGTCCTGGTTCGCGAATCGCAGGTACTGCACTTCGCCCGTCGGGTTGTCGGGCCCGGGTCTCAGCGGTGGCCGTTGTGGCCTGCCGGGAGTGGTTTCGATCAATCCGCGTGCGTGACTGAGGATGTCCGAGCCACAGCGAAACGACACCGAGAGCGTGTAGTCGGCACAAGGTGCAATGTCCGCGAGGAACGACCGGATGCCTTCGGGCGCCGCCATTCGCCACGAGTAGATCGACTGGTCGTCGTCACCGACAGCGAGGACCGATGTTCCGCACTCGGCAAGCGCGAACGCGAGCTGAATTTCCGAGCGGTTGAGATCTTGGTATTCGTCGACAACGAGCAAGTCGATGGCGACGCCCTTGAGTTCTCGACCGTGATCTTCGATTGCTTGGTGCGCGCCGAGCGGCATCTCGGCGAACAACGAGTAGCCGAACACTGCTCGGTGACGACGCCACGCGGCGATGTACGCGTTGCGGAGGCGCGGGTCAACATCGGCGAGCAGAACGAGATCAGGATCGAGGCTCTCCCATCTCGCGGCCATCTCGCGTTCGAGTTGCGCGATGTCCGTGACGCGCACCTTCGTGAAGCCCTGTGTCCGTAGATACGCTGCGAGCTGGCGGTGGACGATGGTGCGTGTTTCCCAGTCGTCGGGCACGCGGAGTGGCTCCGGAAGTCCGGAAACCCCAGGATTCTGCATCAGCAGCGAGAGCGCGAACGAGTGCAAGGTTGTCGTCTCGACCGTCGCGCCGCCCTCTTCCCGAATCTTCGCTATCAGTTCCGACGTAGCAGCGCGCGTGAATGTGATCACTCGCAAGGCGGGCGCCGGCGACGTGGCCAGGAGGCGCTGAGCCAGCCGGAGGACCGTCGTGCTCTTACCGGTTCCCGGCCCGGCGAGTATGCGGCCGTGCAGGCCGACCGCGTGGTCGAGGATTCGGTCTTGTTCGGTCGGTTCCATCCCACGTCCCGCCGTCGCTCAGCAGTCACGGTACCGCACGCCGAGACGTTGGCTAAACGACGCGAAAGTCTGTGCGCTACATCGTGATGGGATGGTGAAACGGGGCCGAGGGTTCCGCTGGGCGCATACCGTCATGTTCCTCATGAGGTCGTGGCGTCGCTAAACGACACGTTCATCATCACTATTCGTCCCGTAGCCGCAACGCGTTCTCGGGTGGCAGTCCGAGCATTGCCAGCCAGTGGGCATCGGCGAGCAGTTTGAGGGCATCAATCGTCGGGCGGAGATCTTCGGCTTCATAGTCCTTCAAGCCATGCGATAGGTCATCCCGAATCGCAGGAAGTGCCGCCGGGAGGAGCTCGACACCGCGAACGCTCCGGACGTCGGATGGCAGTTGCTCCACAAGCTCGGTCAGCCGCGCCTTGTATGTTGGCCCGCCGTGGCGATCAAGTCGCTCATGAAGGAATCGTCGCATGACCTTGTCGAGTCCACTCTGCTTCGCCGCCTTCAGAACGCGACGTCGTAGCTGCGCGTGTTCCTCGTAGACCAGAGGGTCCTCAGTCGCCCGATGAAGCGCCTCGACCGTCTGCGCGAGGTACAGGAGTCGGGCACGAGCCGGTAGTCGATCCATGAACAGCGTGTTCAGATACGGGCGGGTTGCTTGTGGGAACTGAAGCGTCAACGTTCGCCATCGCGTTACAAGCTCAGGCAAGCCGTAAGGAAGTTCGTTGAAGGCGACCATCGGTCGATGACTTCCAGGTGTAGGTCGCTCGGCTCGATACTCGTGCTGGTCAAGTCCGCTACCGAACACTCGAAAGGTGCGTCGTCGTGCCCTCTCCGGTACCTCGGTCGGCGCGTCGCGCAAGGCGACGCACTTAGAGGCTGTTCGGAAAGTTCGCGCCGGTCGACGCGTGAATTGCTGCTGTTCGGGTCGTTGATCGGTATATAGTCAATTCCATAGATGCTGATATCGTGAAGACAACGAATACGTGGCGGACTGTTCACGGCGATTTGGCTGATGACGAGTGGGCGCTTATCGCCGATCTGTTCGACTCGCCGTGCTCGCCGGGGCGGATGGGCCGACCCCGCCTCCACACCCACCGCCAGATCGTCGACGCGATCCTCTACGTGACTGCGACGGGCTGCCAGTGGCGGGCGTTGCCCGACCGGTACCCGAACTGGAACACCGTGCACCGCTACCACCTGGCCTGGTCACGCGACGGGCTGTGGGAACGGGTGTGTGGTCGCCTCCGTGGCCTGGTGCGCGAGGCCGAAGGCCACGATGCCGACCCGTCGGCCGCGATCATCGACGCTCGTAGCGTGCGCGGCGCATCGACAGTGACCAATGATTGCAGAGGCTTTGACGCCGGCAAGAAGATCTCCGGCCGCAAAGTGTTCGGAATCGTCGACACGCTCGGCTTGCTGATCGCGGTGGTCGTCGTCGCCGCGAGCACGAGCGACAACGCCGGCGGGATCGACGTCTTCGACGAGGCCCGACCGAAGTCGCGACGACTCGCGAAGCTGTGGTGTGACGGCGGCTTCAAACAGACGTTCCTGCGGCACTGCCGCGCACGGCACGTATCGGCCGAAGTCGTCGACCGGATCCACGCCCACGAGTTCAAGGTCCTGCCCAAACGCTGGATCGTCGAGCGAACCTGGTCGTGGCTCATCAATAACCGGCGCCTACAAATCGACTATGAACGCGACCCAGCCGTTACCGAAGGATTCGTCTGGGCCGCCCACAGCCGCCTCCTCCTACGACGACTCACCACACCCTGAACGCGCAGGACAAACAAACGCGACAGCCTCTTAGTAATTCGTTGACCGCCCCCGGACAGCACCGACGCAACCTGCAGCAGCGGTGTAGCCCACGCCTCGAAGAATTCGAGCAGGTCGAGCGGTGATGCTGGTGATAGCTCGATCGTTGGAACGGTATCGACGTGAAACCGGAAACCGTCCCAACCACCAGCGATCAACGCATAGTCGGCCGACATCGCCATTGCGTCGGATGTCCAGTCAAGACCAGCGTCCGGATTACCGGTGACTGTGTACTCCCCCTCCAACGGGTTCTCACTGGCGTTCGGGTCAGGGAGTTTGTAGGAGGCCAGTGGCAATGTCCCGATCATTGCTGGTAATGCTGAAATCTGCAGCCGCACGTGCGAGAAGCGCAGCGATGGGTCCGCGCTGAGGTCGAGACCGACAACAGCCACGCGAGCCGTGACGTGCGTGCGGTCAAGCCACCATGTCTCAAGCGTGGTGTCGACCAAGGCGATGTCTTCGTTGTTGCGGAGTTGCCCCCACAGAGTCGGCTCGTAGCTGCGGCGCGGGAAGTCCATGACCGGCGCGCGGGCTTCGAGCCGACCGAAGAGGTTGCCAATCGGTGGGCGATTCGGTGCAAGTTGAACTGTGCCGGCGAACTGCGCGTCGCGCACGCGCCACTCGCATTGATGCTCCTCGACCTCACCTTCTTCGTCGCCTGTCACTAACCCTGATTATTCGTCGGTGTCTGCGGGTTTGTACTTGCTGGGCGCGACAAGTGCCCTGTTCGTAAGGCATTCTTGGTGTTGCGAGACAACCAAGACCGCCGGACGAGAGGGCACTTGACAAGTGAACGGTATCAGTACGCGAAACGTGAAGATCGAGACCGCGGCGACGGGCGTGGTCGGTCATGTCGGACTGCACGCGCTGGGCGTGTACGCGGACCAGGTCGGGCTTGGTCGGGCCTTGTCGGCACGGATCGCGGGCCCGTCGGGGGAACGGCCGTGGTTGCATGATCGCGGGAAAGTCCTGGTGCATGCGATGCTCACCCTCGCGGGTGGCGGGGACGCGATCGCCGATGTCGAGTACCTGCGCGCGCAGCCGGGCCTGTTCGGGTCGGTCCCGTCGGACACGACGGTCGGCCGCATGTTCCGTGACCAACTCGACCCGGCGACCGTGACCGGGCTGTGGGAAGCAATCGCCGGCGTACGCGCGGGGGTATGGGACCGTCATGGTCTGAGCGCGTCGGATGAGCGGGTCGTGGTCGATTTGGATGCGTCGCTGGTCGAGATCCATTCCGAGCACAAAGAACAGACGGGCCCGACATACAAGGGCGGCTTCGGATACCACCCGTTCTTCGCGTTCGTGGACGGCACCGGCGAATGCGTCGCCGCCTTGTTGCGGCCCGGCAACGCCGGCGCGAACTCCATCGCCGATCACCTGACCGTGCTCGATCACGCGATCGGTCAGCTCCCCGAACGCGTACGCGCCGGACATCGTGACAGCGATCCTGGTGGGCTCGTCGAACGCAAGCTGATCGTGCGTGCGGACAGTGCCGGCTGCACGCACGGATTCGTGGATGGTTGCCGAGCCCGTCACGTCGGGTTCGCGGTCGCAGCCCGCCAAAACAACAGCATCCACAACGCGATCGCACGCATCCGTTTCGACGACAACCGATGGCAACCAGCGCTCAGACAAGACGGCGACCTGCGGCCCGGCGCAGCCGTCGCCGAGATCACCGACCTCGCCGACCTCGACGGCTGGCCGACCGGGACACGACTGATCGTGCGCCGCGAGCCGTTGCATCCCGGCGCGCAACAAACCCTGTTCCCGTCCGAGGTCTACCGATACTGGGGCCACTACACCGACCAGTCCGGCACTCCCGTCGAACTCGACCGGTTCATGCGCGCGCACGCCCACGTCGAAGACCACATCCAACGCCTCAAAGACTCCGGCCTCTGCCGGTTCCCGTTCAGCGACGCCGACGCCAACCGAGCCCGACTCGCAGTCGTCGCGTACGCCGCGGACCTCGTCTGCTGGTTCCAGACCGAAACCCTCGACGGGCCACTCAAGACCGCACGCCCCAAGACGCTGCGCTGGCAGCTCTGGCACACACCCGGCCGGATCGTGCGCAGAGCCCGACAACACATCGTGCGCATCCGCGACGACTGGCCCAGCGCCCAACTCCTCACCCGCGCCTACAAGCGCATCGCGCTCATCACCTGAGCCCGCAGCCACCCGAGACGTCTCCGCGGAAACGTCCGCGGGGCCTTGACCACGCACGCCGCGACACAGCCGCAACACCACCGATCACCGACACCCCGCCACCACGAGCGACGACGCGCACCCCAAGACCACCCAATACCGCCGCCCGAACCCACAAAATGGCCGACCCACACGCTCACGAACTCTCATGAACAGTTGGGGCTAAACAAGGGTGCCACACGCTGCGCTTGGCTACGACGGCAATTGCGGTTCGCGGTCGCGATGCGCGCCCGGCCCCCTACGCTCGACCCATACCTGCGCAACTCGCCGACTACACCATGCAGGACATGGACGCCGTGATGCGGCACCCTGCGCAGCTTTACGCCCGGCGTGTCATCAGCGACCTAATTCGCGACTTACGTTGCTGCGAGGACGCTGCTGACTACAACGACTACCAGCGGCTGCTCTTCCAACACGTGCACGAATGCGAGCTTCATCGCGCAGCCGTGCGCCGCGCTCACACAAGGCTCCGGAAGGGCGGCACGCTGCAGCCCGATGCGCCGGAACTCCCAGAGGGCCGCGACCCGTCCGACGCGGACCATTGGCGTCTCGAGGATCTCACGTTCGAGCGGATCATCCGTCAGCTGCGATCGGTCGGCGATGCGCTCGCGTGGCGTGTGTCGGGATACGACCGGCGCTACATCACGGCGCTGTCGCGTAACGACTCTCCGGGTCCGATGGCCGGCAAGAAGGGGTTGCCGGCTGAGCTCGGTGCAGTCGAGGAACTGTGGCGCGAGCATGGGCACTTCGCGCTGCTGCACGATCTCACGGCGTGCCTGCGCATCGGCGACCTTACCGAGTTCCTGGCTGATGGTGGTCGCATGTTGCGTGAGGTCAAGACGACCAAACGCTCGAACACTCAACAGCGCGAACGGATGAGCGCCGCCGTGGACGCTGTGAACCAAGGGAGCCCACTTCCGGGGACGGATAACCAGCTTGTTGTCGTCGACATCGATTACGCGACCGAGTTGAAGCACCTAGGTGACGGGCTGGCAATCGCGGCACGCGATGGCGTCGCCGGGATGAAGGTGCCGGGAGGGCGAGCCTTGACCGTCGCCAACATTCTGGTCATTGCCAGCTCTGATCGGTATGCGGATCGCGATGAGTGGCTGCGCATCATGGAACGCAAGCGCGCAACCGTGCTCCGTCGCGCGGACATCACGACGGACAAACATCACCTTACGATGAAGAGTGTCGACTGGGCTGCGCGGGTTCCAACCCAAGTGCCATGGGCTATCTATCCGTTCGAGCCAGCGCATTGCGCTGACTTGACCTGTGATTTCGTTGTCGCCGAGGTGATCATGTCGCTCGACAAGCTGTGTGGTCACGCCGCAGAGTTCGGAATGTCAGGCGAAATCTTGCTACCGCCGCAGAACGGCCAGCTGGATGCCGGGCAGCGATTCCTTCGGCTGAGCCGCGGCGACCGGGCGATGGCCTGTCACTCAGGAATCGTCGGGCAGCTTCTCGGTGAGCTCGTCGCGGTGCCAGTGTTCCTGGCAGCCGTGGATGAGGTGCTTGACCGGCCTGACGTTCCGCTCAGTCCGATTGTCGTGTTCGCCAACGAACAGACGGCCTGGGCGTAGTCGCTACGAACTCGCTTCGTGAGCGAGGTACCGCGTCACAAGGTCGGCGGCGGTCTTGGTGCGCGGCGTGTCGCGCAACCTCGAAGTGACTGTCGCTTCGTCGAGACCCAACTGCATCAGCAGGTGCACTTCGACTAGGTGCTCAAGGCTGTCGGCCAAGGCGCGCAGCTGTGGTCCCTTGTTGTCCAGGCTCTTGCCATGCGCGATGTCGTTTCGTGCGCGAACGACGCGCCCAGCCCAGTCGTCGATGTCGGTCACCACAAGCGTGAACGCCGTCCCAGCCTCGGCCGCCAGACGTTGCAACCGCTCCCGAAGGCTCGGGTCGTTGATGTATTGATTCAAGCGGCTGCGCAAGAGATCTCTCTCGCCTTCGGGCCAGGCCTCGATGAACGCGCGCACCGCGTCAGGCCTCTTGCTGAGCGGCGTTCGCTCGGATGGATATAGGAGATTGCCGAGCGACTCGGCTGAAGCGGTGACGTTCACTAATCGGTTCTCCATGAAACCTGTCGAGAACCAGTTAGCGAACATCAACGCCATCGGCACGCGAAGATCCTCAGACAGCTCGAACCATCGTGGGATGACACTTGAGAAGTCGAGGTCCGAGAGGGACAGCGACATCTCGAATGGGTGGATGAACGCAGAGCCAGTCGAGGTGTTCGGCGGCTCGGTCGAAGGGAAGAACACGTCGAACCCGACGCGAGGATCAGCTGCGTCAACCGCACGAAGGTTGATTAACCGCGCCGCGCGCCGCGTTGCTAGCGAGAGAAGCCAGCGGAACGGCTGAATCACATTGAGGCAATTCTTCAACGCAGTCGGCTGTGCATAGACAACCTCGAAAACCGGCCGGAGTGTGAGCGTGTAGTCGTGCGGTCCGCTATGCCAACGCACCCCAGGGTTCAGACGTACAACGTCACCAGATCCGAGTCGCGCTTCGAGCGTGGGCGGCACCGCTCGACTAAGAGTGAGCACCCCGTCGGCACCTGGGCGGTCGCCGCCTGGCCATCGATATGCGTCCTGACTCGTACTCCACCAGTCGCCCAGAACATCGAAGCAGATCGACACCGACTGCACGAGCGTGTCGAGTCCATCAGCGAGGTGGGCCCCGCGCACACAGTACGACGCGCGGAAGTGTTCACGCGTGTGACCCGGCATGGCGTCGGCTCGAGCCATGCGGACGACCTGCAGCAAAGTGACCTCGCCGCTTTGCAAAACGCCGTGCAGAACGTCGAAGGTCTCAGCACTCTCTTCTTCGTCTACGACCTGAGCATTTGCGACTGCTTGCAGCTCGTCCTCGCTGGGCTCCCTCCACAACCATGCGTCTGACCAGTTCGGATCGAGCGAGCCGATGACGTCAAGCGAGATTCCGTCCTCGCGATCGACGACGATCGTCGCCGCTGTCGGACGTGGTGCCGCAGGGTCCCAGACGATGCAGGTCGAGTCGATATCACGCATTTTGCGTCACGCTCCCGTGTACCGACGGTAGAGCCTCGACTCAGTTCGCTGCTCACCGGTACCGCAGCCCGCTGGCCTGCCGCATTCCTCGCTGAAATGGCGAATCTACCAACGAACATCACGACAAACCTTGGACACCAGGGCTTTCGCGCCACCACGCTAAACGGCTTGTTCAGTTATTGCGCGCGGTCTACGGTGCGCGTTGAGAAGTTCGAACGGCTGTGGGAGGCGCGATGTTGAAGCGTCGATCGAGTGAAGTGACGCGATCGCATCGCGTAGAGGCAGCGAACGGAATCGGACGACCTCGGCGTGCGGTCGCTGTCGCGGTCGTGGCTGTCGCGATGCTTGGTCTTGTCGCGCTTAGCGCTGGGCCAGCGTCAGCAGACACGTACGCGGAAACGACTGGCGGCGATGCACACACGTGGACGAACTACGCCAACGCTGGTGGATACGAAGGACCGACCATTCCGGCCTACGACACGGTTCAAATCACGTGCGCGCTGCATGGTTTCGCAGTCGCGAATGGCAACGACTGGTGGTATCAGATTGCGTCGGACCCGTGGAACAACCAGTACTACGTGTCTGCTGACGCCTTCTACAACAACGGGCAAACGAGTGGGAGCCTCGTCGGCACTCCGTACGTCGACTCGAATGTTCCTCTCTGCGGATCTACACCACCGACCACGTCACCGCCGCCGACGACATCTCCTCCGCCACCGCCCGGCAATCCGTCGGTCAGCCTGAGCCAAGGCTCAAGCGCGCCCGTGGGCTACTGGTATTCCATCTCGATCTCCGAATTTGGCGCGAGTTCAAGCGTCTCGGTGAGCTGTTACGACTCTGTGTCGCCATCGGGCTTTCGGACGTTCACAATGCGAACGGATGGCAGCGGTTCGGCCGCAACGAGCGGCCAGTGCTATTCGGGCGACGGTCCAGATCACTGGGTCGTGGCGGGCGGCATTGAGTCGAACCACGTGTCATGGGGTGCCAGTTCTGGTGCCGGGGGTAGTCCCGGCGGTGGTGGCGGCAATACGGGCGGCGGTAGTGCCGGTTCTGGCGGATCGAATGGCGGGCAGCAGCCGCCGCCGGTGGAGACCTGCCGGACCTACAGCGGGGTTTCAACAGCCGACCATGACCTACGCGACTGGCTCATCAACCGTTTCGAGAGCGGTTACTCCGACGCTGTCGTGATCCCGTGGTCCTATTTCATGTCTTATCCGCAGTTCATCGACAAGGCCAAGCAGATTGGCGTGGGTGAGCAACTCGTGTGGGAAGCGCCGTTCCCGAGCGACATGTGGTTCGCGTTGCGACACTTCACGATCGGCCGAGACAGCGCGCATTGCTTCTGGATCTACGATCGCTACGACTTCGACGCGTGGGAAGTTCCGTTCTGGCTTCAGCAGATACTGCACAGCGCGATTCCATTCGACATTCATGGCGCAGGCTGGATCGGATGAAACAAGCGATCACCGGCGCTCTAATGGTCGTGCTACTCGGATCAGTCGCTGGCTGCGCGTCGAGTGCTCCAAAGGCGACCTCAGCAGACAGTAAGACTGGTACTCACGACGCAACGGACAACACACCCACTTCGTCAGTGCGCGGGCACGATAATGCGCCCTGCAAGTCCGTCAGCAAGGTCGTCGACGCTATTCACGCTTTCAACACTGCGCACTCCCGCACCTTTGATTCGGCGGCTAGGTCTCTATCTGTAAGAGGCTGTTCGGAAAGTTCGCGCCGGTCGACGTGTGAATTGCTGCTGTTCGGGTCGTTGATCGGTATATAGTCAATTCCATAGATGCTGATATCGTGAAGACAACGAATACGTGGCGGACTGTTCACGGCGATTTGGCTGATGACGAGTGGGCGCTTATCGCCGATCTGTTCGACTCGCCGTGCTCGCCGGGGCGGATGGGCCGACCCCGCCTCCACACCCACCGCCAGATCGTCGACGCGATCCTCTACGTGACTGCGACGGGCTGCCAGTGGCGGGCGTTGCCCGACCGGTACCCGAACTGGAACACCGTGCACCGCTACCACCTGGCCTGGTCACGCGACGGGCTGTGGGAACGGGTGTGTGGTCGCCTCCGTGGCCTGGTGCGCGAGGCCGAAGGCCACGATGCCGACCCGTCGGCCGCGATCATCGACGCTCGTAGCGTGCGCGGCGCATCGACAGTGACCAATGATTGCAGAGGCTTTGACGCCGGCAAGAAGATCTCCGGCCGCAAAGTGTTCGGAATCGTCGACACGCTCGGCTTGCTGATCGCGGTGGTCGTCGTCGCCGCGAGCACGAGCGACAACGCCGGCGGGATCGACGTCTTCGACGAGGCCCGACCGAAGTCGCGACGACTCGCGAAGCTGTGGTGTGACGGCGGCTTCAAACAGACGTTCCTGCGGCACTGCCGCGCACGGCACGTATCGGCCGAAGTCGTCGACCGGATCCACGCCCACGAGTTCAAGGTCCTGCCCAAACGCTGGATCGTCGAGCGAACCTGGTCGTGGCTCATCAATAACCGGCGCCTACAAATCGACTATGAACGCGACCCAGCCGTTACCGAAGGATTCGTCTGGGCCGCCCACAGCCGCCTCCTCCTACGACGACTCACCACACCCTGAACGCGCAGGACAAACAAACGCGACAGCCTCTAAGGCTGATTACCGTCGCTCAGGCGCAGTCGAAGGTCCCGCAATCGAACGCGTCGCAAATCGAGCTCAAGGAGATTGCTGGCTCCGTCGCGCAGATAGCGAAGCTGGCCGAGGCAGAGCACCCCGATTTGGTGGCGCTGAAGCGGGCGACTGCGATCTACGTCAGGGCGAGCGACGGGTATCGCGCCCGCGCCGCGACGCAATGTCAATCCGTTCACGCGGGCTAGCAAGGCGCAACTATCGCAGCTGAATGACGGTGGGTGGACAGACCCCGCGGCTGCGATCGATTGCCGTGCTAGGAGACTGCTGAGCAATCCTGCTCGGAGTGCTCGCGATCTGGGCCGGGTTCGTTCAGACTGGCGGGGTGCAGGGGCAGTCTCGTATCGATCGTGAGTTCCTCGACGCGGCGGCGGTGTGTCAACGAACCAGTTTTGGTGGACCTTCGGGGACGGCTTTCAAACCTTCCCGAGTGCCTCACGACCCTGGCACCGCCAGAGGTCGGCGATGCGGACCGCCTGCAAGCCGAGACATTGAAGCAGCGAAGCTCCTCGCACACGTCGATCGATTCGCGTGGTCGGGAGGATACGGGACAGCTTTCAAACCCCGACAGTACGGCGACCGACACAACGGGAGCGCGTGGGGGTCTTCGAGCGTCGGCGTCGAAACGCGTACAGCGCCGACTCCGTGCCGGAGATGTCGATGCACTGGTCGGCGCGTACCGTGACGGCGAAAGCGTTAGGCACGCCGCAAACCGACTCGGCGTCCACCGCAGCACCATCGCGACCCACCTGAAGCGGCGCGGCGTCGAGCGCCTGCCGGCATCGACGCCATGGGATGAACAAGCGCTCGCCACGGCTGCGCGCCACTACGCAGACGGCGAATCACTCGCCAAGGTCGCCACTCGGTTCGGCATCGATCCCTCGACCGTTGCCAATCGCTTCCGGAGAGCCGGGTTCAAGATCAGGTCGCGCCCTGGCTGGCACTGACCCCATCCGTAACACGCCAGGTCCGGTGACCACGCTCGTGTAGTGCTCCCCAGACCTGCCGAGCAACACTGAGGAACTTCAACGAGCGTCGTCACCGGGACGGAAGCCATGTAGTAGTGCAGACCGTTGGTCACAATCGGCGGCTGCGAGCGCGCCAGCGGCGGGACGCTGAGTCAGAGCACGTCAGAGCACGTCAGAGCACAAGGAAGAGCACCACGACGGCAGCGAGAAGGACGACGATCGCGACAGCTGTCGTCAAGGCGCGAAGGCTCGGCCGGTGGCAGTAATCGCACCGCCACCGGTCGTTCGCGTTGGGCGCGCCGCAGTGGCGGCACACCCAGATCCCCGCAGGCCATCGGGTCATGAGGCCGTGACCGTATGCAGGCGAATGCGAAGTGAAGGTGAGGCGCGTCTCCTGTAAGTGCAATTTTGACCGTGCCCATCAAGGCGTGGCCGAACGACCCTTGGTGCACTCCGCCCGATAAGCGGTCCGCTGGCGCCGGCCACGTGCTGGTCGACGACCTGGCGTTGGGAGAAGATGCCCACCGCGCGTCGGCTCGCCGAAAGGCCGGCAAGGTGACCCGTGCGGTCCTCGACTTCCAGTGGCCGATGAGCGCCGTCCTCGTGGTGCTCCGCGCGGACAGCCGTCACGACATTGTGTTGACAGACCAGCTCGGGCGATTTCCCAGCACGCTCTGAGATTGTGCTGTGAGAATTGCGCATGGCCGACACCGACGGGTCGTATTGCGTGCTTGTGGTCGATGACGATGCGGCCATTCGAGAGTTGTTGTCCCGTGCGCTGTCTCTCGGTGGCTACCGAGTTGTGACCGCAGCCGACGGCTTGTCCGCTGTGGACACGATCGTCGATGTCGGCCCCGACCTCCTGCTGCTGGACGCGTCGTTGCCCGGGCTCGATGGATTCGGAGTGGTCGAACGGGTGCGGTGCGCCGGTGTTGAGATTCCGGTCATCCTGTTGAGCGCCGGCGACCAGCGCGATTGGCAGCGGCCGGGCGCCGAGCACATTGCCGTCCGGATCCAAAAGCCTTTCAGCGTCGCGGCACTGTTGGCGCAGGTCGCCGAGTTCCTTGTCTGACAGGCGTAGGCCACTGCCGTCCGGACCGCAAAGTCGTCCGAGATTCGAGGCCGAATCTTCAGGTCGCGCCATCCGTTCCGTGCTCAAGTTCGATCGCAGGGCCAGCGGCACGACGCGTTGCGCGCCGCAGCGAATGTGCGAGCGCGACCGTGACGCCGCACGGCATCAACGGCCAGACGTCCCAGCGGCGAGCGAGCACGACGGTCGCCGTGACCCACGCGATCACCCACACTGCGATACGCCAGTCGTCGCCGACGACGAAGTCGATCCAGAACCGACCGAAGTTCCGCACGGTCCTCATGCCGCTTCGCCGAACGCAAGCTCGGTCGCCGGTGCCCTGCGCAACCATTGGATCGACACGAAGGCGAGTGCGGCGACGGCTCCGACGAGGGCCACGAGCGCGGCGTCGCCGGCCGGCCAGGAGATGCCTGCGCCCTCGGACGACCAGAAGGTGCCGAATGCCGTGAGCATGACGCCGACCGCGAATTTCAGAGTGTTCTCGGGCACACGAGACAAGGGCGCGTGGATGATCGCGCCGACGATCAGTACGACCACGAGAGCAACACCTGCGCCGATTGCGGCCAGACCGACTTGGTGTTGTGACCCGCCAAAGGTGACGACGATGAATGCGACTTCCAGCCCTTCGAGGAACACGCCCTTGAACGCAACTGTGAACGCGTACCAGTCATGGTCTCGTGCGCCGTGCGAACGTAATGCGTCAACTTCTTGGGCGAAGATGGCATCCTCGTCGTGGAGCGGCTTGAGGCCCGCGGCGCGCAGAATCGCCTTTCGTAGCCATTGAAGGCCGAAGATCAGCAGCAGTACACCGATGACGATTCGCAACGAGTCCATCGGCAAGTGGGCCAGTGCAGGACCCATCGCAGCCACGATTGCGCCGAGCGCGACGATCGCCGCGGCGACGCCCCACCCTGCGGAGCGCCAACCTCGCGTGACACCGACTGCCAGCACGATGGTCAATGCTTCGACCATCTCGACGGCGGCTGCGAGGAAGGCCGCGCCGACGATCAAGACAGCATGCATCGAGCCCGACTCCTTCAGTAGCATACGCTACAAGTAATGCCGAGAATGGTAGCAGTGACGACGACGGCACGGTCCTATCGGGAGCGGCTCGACGCTCGCTACGAGGATCTTGCGCCGGCGGAGCGGCGCGTTGCCGAGCAGCTTCTGCAGCTCGGCACCTCCGCGGTCGTGCTCTCGGCCGCGGCGCTCGGAGCCCTTCTCGGTACTAGCGATGCCACCGTCATCCGCACCGCGAAGGCGTTAGGCTATAGCTCACTCCACGAGCTGCGTCACGACCTCATCGACACGGCGACGCCGGCTTCACCAGACACTCGCCTGCAACGAACCCTCGAACACACCGAGCCGGACGAGCTACTGGCAAGTTTCGCCGCCGAACAGGTCACGGGTCTTCAAGCAATGGCGCGCAACGTCGACCGCGGCGACTTCGCCCATGCCGTTGACTTGTTGTGGGTTGCGCAGCGGGTCGTGTGGCGCGGCGTAGGACCGACCGCGCACCTGGCAGGGTACGGAGCCCTCCAAACAAACCGCATCGGCAAGCGCACAACGAGCATGGTGCAAACCGGTACCTCGTTCGCCGATGAGCTCCTCGGGGTACGCGCCGACGACGCAGTCATCCTGCTCGCGTACGGCCCGTTGCAGCCGCACGTAAGTGCATTACTCGGAAGGTGCGCACAGCTGACAACTCCCGTGGTACTCGTCACCGACACGCTCGGCCGCAAACTCGCCAAACGAGTCGCGGTTACGCTGCGATCGGGACGCGGGCGGCCCGGCGAGTTCGCGAGCCACAGCGCAACCCTCGTGCTCATCGAGGCTCTGACGCTCGCGGTCGCCGCACGCGACGAAGCTGCGGCGACCAATGCGCTACACAACCTCAACGATTTGCGCGCGGCGATCGCCGGGCGGCGACTCGACGTCGATAGCTGACTCATGCGGTCATCGACCCGAGCCGCGAGTGCCCGCGACGACCGCAGGGCCGATTCCCGCGTGCTGGCATCAAGACACGGATTGTCGCGCCCATCGGTGACGGCGCTGACGCGATACTCCTCGCTCTGCCTTCTCGTGGCGGCAGGACTGACCGCTCGCCTCGTGCTACTGCGCTCGCCGATCGGGCAGCTGAATGCCGACGAAGCCGTGGTCGGTTTGATGGCCGACCGGATGCGCTCGACTCACCACGTGCCGTTGTTCTTCTGGGGCCAGTATTACGGCGGAACGCTCGAACCCATCGTCGTTGCGCTCGCATTCACGGCTGCGCGCGGTGTCGCCGCACTTCGCGTCGTCCCCTTGTCGCTCTCGCTGGTCGGCGCGGCGATTGTGACGACGACCGGACGCCGATTGTTCGGCGACATGCCGCGCGTGGGTGGCGGGCGCTCTCGTCGCGGCGTGGCCCGGCACGCTGTACATCTCGACGCGTGAGTTTGGGTTCTACTGGGCGCAGTTCGTGCTCGTCGTCGCTGCGACCGCACTGGCGATTCGACTCGTCGCGACCGGCCCGCGCTGGGACCACTTGACAGTCGCTGCCCTCGGCGGTGTCGCTGGCCTGGCGTGGTGGCAGAGCCCGCAGGCAGCGTTCGTGCTGCTCCCCTTGGCCGTATCGACCGTCGCCTTCGCTCGGCCTCCCGCTCGCGCCGTCGTGATTGCAATCGCGACGACCGCGATTGGTGCAACGCCGTGGCTGGTCGCGCTCGCAGAGTACGGTCCCCGGCGCCTCTTCAGCGGACCCCAGCACGCAGGCGGCTATCTGACACGCCTCCACGGCGTCTGGACCAATCTGCTTCCGAGCGCGCTCGGGCTGCGCGGTTCATACCGCGGCGGCTGGCTATTCGGCGGCGTAGGTGTTGCTCTCTTCGTCGCAGCCATCGGCGCTTTCGTCGTGCTCGTCGTCCGAGAGTTGCGCGCGCCGCTGTCGACCGTGACACCACTCGTATGGTGCGCCGTCGCATTTCCGTTTCTTGTTGCGATTCCCCCCGCCACCGGGCATGTCGTCGACCCTCGCTATGGGATCTTGCTCGTCCCGATCGCAGCCCTGTTCATGGCGCGACATGTAACGAGTACCGCAGCGCTGATCGTGGTCGTATTGACCGTAGGCCTCCTCAGCAGCGCCAACCTTGCAAACTTGCTCCACACCGCGTCGTCCGACGTGCACGGCCTCGAACTCCGGCCCGCGAATCCGAACTCAGCCAGCGCGTGACCTCCTGGCGCGTGGCGTGCACGTTGCGTACGCCGACTATTGGATCGCATCGCCGATCATGTTTGCGAGCCACGAGCGAGTCGTGTTGGCACCGGTCGATGTCGTACGGAGCATCGACCTCCAGGACACCGTCGACGACGCGCTGCTCGCAGACCTGGATCATGTATCGCTCTGCGAGTCGCGACCGAGCACTACCGGCAGCGTTTGCGCGACACCACATTCGATGGACACGAACCGTCGCCGGCACGCTCGCGATCTACCGACTCGATCGCTACGTCGATCCACGGTCCCTTCGCTCCTTCTGGAAAACACACCGTGCCGGCGCGCGCTGAGGTCTCCATCTTCGACAACACCGGGGGCCGACTCGACCGCCAGCTCGCTGTGCCTCCCCTCCACACGGGCTCACAGTGAGGTCGCGACCCGCGGGCTACCTGGTGTTCCTCGCCGTCGCGCTCACACACACATAAGTCGCAAAGCAACGCAGGCTCCGACCGCAACGATCACGACCGGACCGGCAACGCGATGCACGCGTCGGCGGCGCGGCTCGGAGACGCTGGACACCTGCGCCAAGAGCGGCCCGGGCGTCGTTCGGTACCGACGCCGAGAAGGTCGACCCTTCTGGTCGGCGAACGACGGCCCGGGCCGCAGCCGGGTCTCGTCCCCGGCTTGGGCGGCTTACTCCTGGCCGTCGAACTGGTGGTCGACGTTGCCGGGCGGATCGGCGTGGCCGCCGGGACCGTCGGTCTCCTTGGCTGTTTCGGTTTCGCTCGCGCTTTCGCTGTCGGTGGACTGCTTTCCGCCGTCGACGGCTTGGGTTGAGGCGTTGGTCTGTGTCGTGGCGGTCGCTTGGTTGGCTCCCGCGACGTCGGGCGTCGTCTGGTCGCCCTGCTGGATGTTGTCGGTATCCGTTGCAGTTGTCGGCCCGGACGCTTCGGCCTTGGCCGGGACTACGGCGGGCGCCGGGTGGGTCGTCGCGTGCGGCGCACTCTGTGCGAGTGCGGTTGCAGTGCCGAGCCCTGCGAAGGCGACGAGCACCGCCGCCGCGCCGAGCATCTTGTGTTTGAGGTACATCGGATTCCTCTCCGGTTGTTGGATTAAGCAACCCGAGTGTGCGCTTCAGGATCTCGTACGACCGTGAGATCTTCGTGTACACGCTCACATGTTGGATCGGTGGGCTCATCGATGTCCGCGCATCCGAAGGCGGACGACTGCGCCTTGGCTGTCGCGGTTGTGTACTTCGGCGTCGCCGCCGTGTTCTCGAGCGACAGCACGGACGATTGCGAGACCGAGTCCGCTGCCGCCGTACGCGCCGCGGCTGCGCCGCGCCATCGGAACGCCGAAACCGCTCGAATGCATGGGGCAGGAACTCGGCCGGAAAGCCCGGGCCCTCATCGGACACCGCGATCTCGATGTCGGGGCCGACACGCGCCGCACTGACCTCGATGTTCGATTTCGGCGGCGCGAACTGTAGGGCGTTGTCGAGGAGGTTGTCGACGGCGCGGCGGAGGTCGTCCGCCTGAATGTCGGCCGTGAGGTCGGGCGGCATTGCGAGAGTGACTGTGATCGCACGCGCGTTCGCGCGCGAGCGCGCCACGGCGCAGGCACGATCGAGTAGCGGCGCGAGCGGTTGGAGATCGCGTTGCGCGTTCGTGGCTTGTTCGTCATACCGAGCCAGGAACAGAAGCTGTTCGGCGAGGCGGGCGAGACGATCGGTCTCGTGGGTTGCGTCGATGATGGCCTGGCGAAGCTCGGTTGCACTTCGGTCTGCGCGAGCGGCAAGCTCAAGTTCCGTGCGCAAGATCGCGAGCGGTGTACGCAGCTCGTGACCGGCGTCGGCAACGAAGGCGCGTTGTTGTGTGAGTGCGCATTGGAGTCGGTCCAGGAGCGCGGCCATCGTGGTACCCAGCTCGGCGATCTCGTCGTGGGTGTTCGGCACGAGAAGCGGTGTGCTGTTGCCCAGTTCGGAGATCGTCGCGGCTTGACGGCGCATGCGTTCGACGGGGCGGAGCGCGAGACGGGCGAGGAGCCATGCCCCCGCGGCCGCCACCGCGACGGCCATCGCACCAGCGATCAGCAGCTCGGAGCGCACTCGCGCGATGGCGTTGTCGGCGGCTTCGAGGGAGGTGCCGACGATCACGGTCCAGTGTCCGTCGGCGCGTACGACGGGCGTCGCGAGGAAGCGGACCGCAGTCGTGTCTGCCGGGATATGTCCTTCGAAGCTGACGGTTCGCTGTCGCGCGGTACCGGTCAGCGTGGCGGGCAGGAGCGAGCGTGATCCGGCGGCTTCGGACGACTCGGCGACGTGTCCGGTCGGCGCAAGGACTTGGGCGATTGCTTCGTTGGCAGGCAGGAGCGCGGTCGACCCGGAGTCTTGGAAATTGACGCCGCCGCCTGCGGCGTCACGCACGTTTTGGACAAGCGCATCGGCGCGCGTTCGAAGCGATGAATCCACCGACGCGCTCAGGCCGGCGCGCAGTTGGTCGAGGAACACGAAGCCGCCCACAGTGCAGAGAACGAGCATGCCGAGTGCCGCGAACATGGTGAGGCGGAGCCGGATCGGCACCGCTCAGGCTTCCAGCGAGGGCACGAGCCGGTAGCCAACGCCACGGACCGTGCGCAGGTCGCTGCGGTGGAACGGTCTGTCGATCTTCTTGCGGAGATACGAGACGTACTGGTCGACAACGTTGGAGAGCCCGTCGTAGTCGAAGTCCCATACGTGTTCGAGGATTTGCGTTCGTGTGACGATCTCATCGGGATGGCGCATGAACAAGTCGAGGAGCGCCATCTCCTTGGGGGAGAGCGTCAGTTCGTGCTGCCCGCGCCACGCGAGGTGCCGGGCAGGATCGAGACGGAGATCCCCGACCTCAATGATGGTGGGTCGCGCTGCCGCGCCCCTGCGGATCAAGGCCCGGACGCGAGCGCTCAATTCGGAGAAGCTGAAGGGCTTCGGCAGGTAGTCGTCGGCACCAGCATCCAGCCCGCGCACACGGTCGTCGATGGCGTCTCGCGCGCTGAGCATGACGATCGGCGCCCATCGACCCGCCGCACGCAATGACTGGCAGACGGCGACGCCATCGGTGCCGGGAAGCATGACGTCGAGGACGATCGCGTCGTACGTGTTCTCAGTCGCAAGCCACAGGGCGTCGGTGCCGTTCGTTGCAACGTCGACGGAGTAGCCGTCATCGCCGAATCCACGCTTGAGTAGCGCAACCATGCGTGGTTCGTCGTCAACGATGAGCACTCGGATGATGCGACCGTAACGGAATCGACATGTGAACTCGGTGTGAGCGAGTTCAGCGTTCGAGGACGGCTAGACGAGCACGGACGAGTTCCGAGCGGCAGCCGTCCAGGCGTCGCCTACGCCGGGAGCTGAAGAATGGCGATGGCCCCACCGCTCTCGGCGTTTGACACGGACACCGTGCCACCGTGCTCGTTCGCGACGGCATGGGCGATCGTGAGGCCGAGACCACTCCCTCCGTTGGCAGAGGACCGACCGGGATCGGCGCGGCGGAACCGTTCGAAGGCATGAGGAATGAACGACTCCGGAAATCCGGGTCCATGGTCACGCACGACGATCTCGATGCGCCGCCGTTCAGCGCCCTCACTCCCCTCGCGCCGGCGTGGCTCGTGCGCATTGGCGTCGCGAACGATGACCTCGATCGCCGTGCCGTCTGGTGCGTGACGCACTGCGTTCGCGAGCAGGTTGTCGAGAGCGCGCTCGACGTCGTCGGCAACAATGTCGGCGGCCGCGTCATCTGCCACTTCAACAAGGACGGTGAGATTGCGCGTGCTCGCAATGCGGCGCGCGCGTTCCGCGCAGCGTTCCACGAGGGGTCGCAGCGGCTGGAGTTCACGGGTCGGCGGGGCAGCCTTCTCGTCATGGCTGGCAAGGAAGAGAAGCTGTTCGGTGAGGGTTGCCAATCGAGCTGCATCCTGTCGGGCATTGGTGATGGCTTGGCGAAGTGCGTCGACCGAGTCGCCGTCGCGCTCAGCGAGTTCCAGCTCGGTCTGCAGGAGCGTGATCGGAGTTCGCAATTCGTGCCCGGCGTCGGCGACGAAGGCGCGCTGTTGCGCAAGTGCGCTACTCAGGGCGCCGAGTAGATCGTTGAGGGTGCGGCCCAACCGCGGAGTTCGTCGCGAGTAGCGGGCACGTCAAGGTGCGCATCGCGACCGCCGGAGATAGAGGCCAGCGCTGCTGCGTGTCGCCGCATCCTCTCGACTGGTCGCAGTGCAGCGGTGCTGAGGAGCCAGGCGCCGGAGGCAGCGAGCAGAAGGAGCGTGGCACCGCCGATGAGAAGACCGACGGTGACGCGGTCAAGAGCCGTGGTGTTCGGGGCGAGCGACGTGGCCACCACGACGACCCAGGTCCCGCCGTTACGAACCACCGGTGTCGCGAGAATGCGCACATTCTCTCGCGGAGCGGTGAGGTGACCGTCCATGGTGATCGTCTGGCTGCGGGCGTTGTGCAGCTCCGCTGTACTGATGATGGGTGTGCTCGCCGCGCTGTCCGACGCGTCACTGATGGTTCCGTTGGGAGCAATGATTTGTGACACCGTCTGCTGCGAGTTGACGAGCCCCGTGGTGACTGGGTCACGGAGATCAGTGCTTGATGGTGACGTCTGAAGGTTCTGAATGATTCCGTCTGCGGTGGTCCGCAACGTCGTATCCGTTGCATCGCGAAGGCTCGCCGCGAGCATGTGCACGAAGACCAGGCCGCCGGCCACACAGAAAAGGAGCGATCCGGCGGTGGCGAGGAGCGTGAGACGCAGTCGAATAGGCATCGCGGCGGACTTCAGGCTGTCGGTGTGTGGGCGGAGCCGCCGTCCGCTAATCCCGCCGCATGGGTAGCTGAATCGGGCGCCCGCAACCGGTACCCGACACCGCGAATGGTTTCAAGATCTTCGTGGCCGAATGGCTTGTCGATCTTGCGCCGCAGGTATGAGACGTATTGGTCGACGACATTGGAGAGGCCGTCGTACGCGAAGTCCCAGACGTGGGCGAGCACGTCGCTGCGAGTGATGACATCGCCGGGACGGCGCATGAACAGCTCCAGGAGGGCCATCTCCTTGGCTGTGAGCGTGAGTTCGATGTCGCCGCGCCAGGCGCGGTGTAAGGCGGGGTCCAAACGAAGTTCGCCAACTTCGAGGACCGCCGGGCGAACTGGCGCGCCGCGGCGCAGGAGGGCACGGACGCGCGCGTTCAGTTCCTCGAAGCTGAAGGGTTTCGGTACGTAGTCGTCGGCACCGGCATCGAGTCCCCGGACACGATCATGCACGTCGGTGCGCGCGGTCAGCATCATGATCGGTGACCAGCACCCGGCGTCGCGAAGTGCCCGGCACACCTCGAACCCGTCACCATCGGGCAGGAGCACATCGAGAACGATGACGTCGTACGGATTCTCGTTGCCGTACCAAAGGGCGTCTGCCGCCGTTCCGGCGACGTCGACCGCGTACCCCTCGGCGGCAAAGCCGCGCCGGAGCAGCTCGGCCAGGCGACGCTCGTCCTCGACGATGAGAACCTTCACCGCCCGATTGTACGGGGATGCCATGCTGCGCTCGCTCGCACTCACACGTCGCGCAGCAGCGCCACATCGGCGGTTCGCGCACGGCGCACGGTAGTCACAGTGGCAGCGGCAACGGCTCCTAAGGCGGCCCCGACGGTGACGCTGAGATATGTCCACGGGATCGCGAGTGCGTCGGGTGGCGGGTCGAAGACGCCGGTGAGGACCTTGACGATGATGTGGCTGAGCGCCCAGCCGCCGACGGCGCCGAGGAGTAGACCGCCGATGGCGACATAGCTCGCTTCGCTCCAGACGAAGGCGCCCACCTGGCGCGGCGACGCACCGAGCGCCGCCGCGATGGCGAACGTGCGTCGCCGTTCGGCAAAGCCCAGCCACAACACAAGCCCGGCCATTGCGACGACGAGCACGATGGCGTAGCCAAGCTCGACATGGGTGAGGCCCGAGAGATCGATGGCCGTGAGGCTCGATCCGATGATCGCTTGCGTCGTGTCGAGGTTGCTCACCGTTGCCGATGTTCCGACGAGTGACTGCACGCGGGCGGCGACGGCCGTGCGGTCGCCGGACGTCGAGAGCAGGAACGCGCCCGCGGCGTCGCTGCCGGTTTGTGCAGCGATGTAGTCGCGGTTAGCAACCATGAAGCTGTCGCGAGGTGCTGTCGGGAATTCCTTCGCAATGCCGGCGTAGTGGAACGTCACTGGGACAAGGCGCTGCGTGCGCGCGTCGCGGATGCGCAGGCGCAGTTGGTCGCCAGGCTGCAGCTGGAAGTCTTTGACCGTCTCTGCAGAGACGAGGATGTTGTCCGGGCGCTGCGCAAGGGCGTCCATGAGCTGCTGAGCCGAACCCCCTTGGAAGTACGCGTTCTGCAGTCTGGTGGCGGCGACAACGGAATGCGGATCCACACCGAAGAGGTCCTGCAAGTCGGCTCCGACGTAGGCGTAGCGATGTTGCATCGCCTCGACCGTCGAAACGCCGGAAACCTGCTTGAGTCGCGCGGCGAAGGCAGGCGAGACGTTGGCTGCTGCTGGTTCGGTGACGGTGACATCGGCGCCATTGGTGAGCAGAGCGTCAGCTCGCGCCTGTTGGCCATACGTCTCGTTGAAGACGGCTGACGACGCCGCGAAACTGACGGTGAGGGCGACAAGAACGACGCTGCGAGCGAGCAGACGACGTTGACGCTGCATGCTGGCGGCAACGGTGTCCGCAAGTCCTCCGGAAAGAGGACGCAAGGCTGATGCGACGCCCGAGCGGCCCCGGCGCAGCAGGAGATCCGCCAGCCGCCAGCCCAGCAGCGCGCCGCCGATCCACATGAGCGCCGGGGCGGCAAACGGCCAATAGCTAACGCTGATGGACGGGACACCCTCCGGCGCCAACACCAGTTGATAGCCGTTGTGGCTGGAGAGCCAGAAGGCCAAAAGCCCGGCGCCGAGCAAGATGACGTCAACGCCGAGACGCTGCCAGAGGGGCGGGCGTTGCGCGTCCGTGGTGCGGCGAGCCGCTGCCACGGTTGACGATCGCGCGTCCCTCACGGCCGGAACCACGACCGCCGCCGAAGCGATGACTACAGCAACAAGCGCGGACGCGATCGCCCAGACGACGGTGCTCGTCGTGCTCGCGCCGAGGGAGGCGTCGTGAAAGACGTGGGCGCCCAGGAGAAGTGCGACGCCGATCCCGGTGACTGCGCCGACGAGCGCGACGAGTGCCGCCTCAGCTGCGGCCAGACGAACGAGGATCCGTACGGTTGCACCGCGAGTGCGGAGCAGAGCCGCCTCGGCCCGACGCCGCGCCGCAGAGACACTTGCAACGGTGGCGGTGAGCACGCCAGCAAGGATCACGCCCGGCAGGCCCAGGAAGAGAAACAGGAATTGTGCGTAGACAGCATCGCTGCGCGCTGCGCCGAGCGTCGACGCAAGGTTGTTGCCGACTCTCCCCGCCCCCGACAGCTTGACCTCCAGATTGTTGGCGCGCCCGAGGACATCCGCATATGCGGAAGCAGGATCGTGAGCGAGGGCGTGATCGAGCTTGACGTGGAACTGGATCGTCACCAGGTCGGGCCGCGCGGCGGCCAAGGGGTCCATGAGCGTGTGCCACTGCTCCGGCGCGAGCGCCAGGACATTGTCAGGTGTGGCTTGGGGCTGGCTTCCGGGCGGCGCGCCTACCTTCTGGAACAGCGAGTCCGCCTGTGGGAAGTCCACGATCGCCCCGACTCTGACCGTCGCGGGGGCCAACCCTTGGCGGCCGATGGAGACCGTATCCCCGGGCGAGACATGAAGATTGGCTGCCGTCTGCTGCGCGACCAGTACTCCCGCGGTTCGCGAACCTGCCAGCACGCGCAGGGTGCCAGGGAAGGTGGTTCCGTAGTCCTGTGGCAGCGCGAGCACGACGCCAGTTCCTGTCGTCTGTGTAGTGCCGCCGGCCGTCGCGGTAAGGCCAGTTGTCTGAGCGAATCCGACCGTGCGCGTCTGCTGAACACCGGGCTGTGTCCGCACGGTGGCAAGGACGATTGTCGGATTCGCGCCAGGCTGCACTTCGACTTGCCAGTCAACGCCGACTGTTCCCGCGGCGCGCTGCGTCATCGTGGCCTGTGCATGCGCAATGAAAGCCCCGATGGAGGCCAGCAGCGAAACGGCGACCGCGATAGCCGCTGCAAGCGCCAGCAATCGCCCGCTGCGCCTGCGGACCAGACCGGAGAGCCACAACAGCGTCATGGGGCGACCTCTTCGGCCACGCAGATGACGCCATCTGCCATGCGCCAGTGCAGATCAAACCGATTCCCGACGAGGGGATCATGAGTCGTGACCACGAGTGCAGCCCCGGTTGTGTCGGCAGCGCGCAACAGTACGTCGACGACCAGATCGCCGGTCGCGCGGTCAAGTTGTCCGGTTGGCTCATCGGCCAAGATCAGGCGAGGCGACCCGGCGAGCGCGCGTGCAACGGCGACCCGCTGAGCTTGCCCGCCCGAGAGTTCATCCGGGAGCCGGGACGCGAGTTCCCCGAGATTGAGCGAGTCCAGTGCCGCCTGCGCAATTTGACGCGCCGCCGTGGGGTTGGCGCCGGCCAGGGAGGGCACGAGCGCCACATTCTCGAGAACGCTCAGCGGCGGCATGAGGCTCGGTGCCTGAAAGACGACCCCGATCGGACCCGGCCGTAGCTCATGGAGTTCGCCGATGCCCGGCCAATCGACGATGCCGCTCGTGGGCGCGTCGAGACCCGCCATGAGATGCAGGAGCGTCGACTTGCCCGACCCGGACGGGCCGCTGATCACGATGCGCTGACCGCAATGGACCGCACACGAGACCGATTGCACCGCAACCGTGCGCGCCGCATTGGCGCCAAAGACACGGGTGACGTCGGAGCATTTCACCAACGTTTGTGACTGTTGGGAGGGTCCACGCGGATCGATCAACCGAGCCGTCATGCGACTGCTCCATCACGAAGCTCCACGGTGCGCGTGGCAATACGGGCAACGTCTGCGTTGTGCGTCACGACGACAACGGCCATGTCGTCCCGAGCGCACTCGTCGAGCAGTGCGAGCACTAGTGCTGCGCTATCACTGTCGAGCTCTCCGGTCGGCTCGTCTGCGAGTAGCGCCGATGGTGCGTTGGCGAGCGCAACGGCAAGCCCTGCGCGAGCGGTCTCGCCGCCCGACAGCTGCGCAGGGTACGCGTGCGAGCGGCCAGCGATGCCGAGTCGCTCAAGGAGCGATCCAGCGCCCGTACGAGACCGATTCGAGGACGACGTAGCGAGCTTGCGCGCGAACGCGATGTTCTGCGCGACGGTGAGGTGAGGTACCAGGTTGTTGTTCTGAAACAGCACGCCGACGTGACGCGCGCGCAGGGCGGCGCGCTCCAGCTCGCTGCGGCGGCTGATGCGCTCGCCGTCGATCGTGACGACACCGGCATCGGGGTCGTCGAGTCCAGCGAGGCAGGTCAGCAGTGTGGATTTACCCGAACCGGAGGGTCCGGTCACGGCGACGATTTCTCCCGGCGCCACGGTAAGCGACACGCCGCGCAGCGCGACGGTTTCGTCGTCGTCTCCGGCATGAAAGAAACGGAAGAGGTCGGTGGCAGCAATGCCTCGGGCGGTCTCCTCGCCCGTAGCGCCGCCTTCAACCTTGTTCGAATCTGCCGTCGCCCTTGCGCGTCTCAGTCGGCGCATCACGACCGCATCCACGTGAACGAGTCGGTGACGACGCGCCACGGATCGACGTTGTCGGACCCGACGGCACCAGCAAGAGTCACAATCGCCGTTGTCCCAGACGACCAAAACTCGTAGCGCTCGACGTCCAGCAGCGCAGACTTTCCGGTCACCGGATTGGGCGCGCTCGCCGCTTGATAGGTCGCGAGAATTGCCGTTCCCGCAGTCCGCGAGACCTGGGACACCTTGCCGGATCGGTAGCCGGGCGTCGTCCTCTGCAGAGCGGGGAGTTCGGACGACGAGACGCTGTTCACCGTCGGCGCCGATGCGGCACTCACCAACTGAACACGGATCGAGTTGTACTTGTCGGTGAAGCTGACGTTCGAGCCGGAACCGGAGCGCGCCCAACCCTCGGGCACCTTGATCTGAAAGCGGGGCGGCACCGATGCGAAGACGACGTATGCCTGGTTGTCGGGGATGTCCCCGGGGACCACCGTCTCGATCTGCGGCGCCGTCGTTGCCGACGTACCGGCGCCGGACGCTGTCGAGGTCGACGACGCGCCCGGGCTCGAACTGAGCGGCGATGTTGTTGCTGTCGTACTCGCTTTCGAGCCCGAGCACGCGGACGACAGGAGGACGACAGCACAGCCGCCAAGTCCCAACCACCACCGACGCCTCTTGTGCCGCATCCCAAGGTCCTCCGATACTTCTTTCGTCGCGCTCGGGGGAGCATGCGCCGTTGTCCGTGTGATGAACGTGTGACACTCGGCTGGCGCGGATCTCGTCCGTGCGAAGATCAGGCACCGCTGGCACATACCTCCCGTACATCTCCCGGATCGAGCTTGGCGACCGGGTTTCCTTCACGTCAGACGGCGCGCACCGACGCGATGCGGGCACGCCATCACGGTCACGCTCTCGGCCTTCATCCCGCGCGTTGACGTGGTCATGGCGTACGCCTCGCAGGGCGGCGAAGCAGAATGCCCTCCGTGCCGTACCGAGCCCGTGCGCGAGCCGCACCTGCACTCGTTGCGGGCGGCGTGGTGTTGCTCGCGTGCGGCTTCGTCGTCAAGCTCGCGGATTCGGTTCGTGAGAGCGAGACCGTCGTCCACCTCGACGAACACGTCTTGCGGTTCGTGCTTGGTCACCGCAACGGGTTCTTGTCCGGCGCCGCGCGTGCTGTGACTCAACTCGGCAGCGGGTGGGTCGTCGC
This sequence comes from uncultured Actinomycetes bacterium, assembly GCA_963716525.1. Classification (GTDB taxonomy): domain Bacteria; phylum Actinomycetota; class Acidimicrobiia; order IMCC26256; family PALSA-610; genus JBBREP01. The sequence continues at coordinate 2,664,263 of OY970315.1, read as the reverse complement.
TCCGCTCGTTACGACCGTTGCGCTGTTGTTGCTGCTGCGCGCGAATCGGCGGGGCGCGGCGCTGTTGCTGGTCGCCAGCAGTGCGGGAACCGCGATCCTGGTCGAGATCCTCAAGCGCGTGGTCGCCAGGGCAAGACCACCTGCAATCGATCAGCTTGTCCGAGCCCACGGGGCGGCGTTTCCTTCGGGCCATTCGGCGCAATCGGTCGCGTGCTACGGCGCGCTTGCATATGTGGCATGGACGGTGGCGCAGTCTCGCGTCCGATGGCTGGCGGTGGCGGGCGCGTGTGTCGTCGCGCTCCTGGTCGGGGCGTCCCGCGTGTACCTCGGCGTCCATTGGCTGAGCGACGTCGTGAGCGGTTGGCTGGTTGGGCTGGGATGGCTCAGCGCGTTGATCGGCGTCGCGTCCACTCGAGGCCTGCGACCGGACGGCGCCTATCCCGGATCCTTCACCGGAGGCGCACTCGGAGCGTCATTTCGCCGGCGCAGTGAGCAAGACCCGACCGGTCCGTAACACGCGAGAACAGCCCACATGCCGATCATCAACAGTCCCGCTCCGCTCGTACGAAGAGATCTTTCCGGCGCGGTTGCGCGCCCGACATTGCACCGATCGCGTCGACTCCGTCGTAGACCCTCGACGGCGGAAGGCGACACGCGCCACCTAGCCTCCGAGACTCATGGGATCGTTCGCCAAGTCCGTGATCGACAACTGGGGGATCTGGGGCCTGCTCGCTGTCATCTTCATCGAATCGGGCATCCTGCCGGTGCCGTTACCGGGAGACTCTCTGCTGTTCCTCGCCGGCTTCTTCGCATCCACCAATGCTGGGAGCAACAATCCGCACCTCCACCTCGCTCCGGTGGTGTTCGGCTCGCTCGTCGCCGCGATCATCGGCGCGCAGATCGGCTACGCGATTGGTGCGGTCTGGGGCACGAGGCTGTTCACACGCGACGCGCGCGTGTTCAAGCCGAAATACCTCGAGCGATCCCAAGTCTTCTTCGACCGGCGCGGCGCACCTGCGGTGGTGCTCGCGCGTTTCGTGCCGTTCGTGCGGACGATCGTGCCGATGCTCGCCGGTGCGAGCAGCATGAAGCACCGGACGTTCGCGATCGCGAACGTCGTCGGCGCGGCGGCGTGGACCGTCGGCATCGCGCTTCTCGGCTACTGGCTCGGAAGCCACGTCGGCGAGCAGTGGATCGAACCGATCACCGTGCTGATCGTGGCGGTGTCGCTCGTGCCTCCATTCTTCGAGTGGCGCAAACACAAGGCTGGCAGTGCGCGCGACACGGTCGCACACTGACGCCGCCAATGCGGCGCGGTCAGCGCGAGTCGCGGGTCCGGCCGCGCCCTCGGCGCGCCGCTGTGATCACCTCGGCAACACAAAAGCGGTCGGTCCGACCGAACAGGATCACCAGCCAAATCACGTAGCAGACGGCCGAAACGGAAAGTGGCAGGCGCATCAACACGTTGGTCGCAGCAATAAGCGGACCCGCGAAAAGCAGCAGGACCGTAGGGGATGTGCCGTATCGTTGACGAAGTTCACGCGTCTGGTCGCGGAACGCAATCATGGGGACGATGGCGGCGACACCCCCGACGAACCACGCCTTTGTAATCAGCCAGTTACTGCCCAGTGCGAGCGAGCCGAGAGAAACAGCGACGGCCCAGAGCGCGCACGCCCCGACACCGATCTGCACTTCACGTGAGCGCCGAGCGCGACACTTTGTCGTTCGTCGCCACACGGGAACGCTAGTTGCCCTCACCAGGCCGCCTGCTTCGCCTGAAGAATTGCACGGTGCGCATCCGGGTTTTGCTGGTGCTTTGCATTCGCGCGCACGTGCGGTGTGAAACGTCGGGTAACAAGAAGCTGATTGAAAGCCCTGAGCGCGAGGCAACGGCGCGACCGGACCGTTCATCGTCTCGTGACATGCGCGTTCGTAATCGTGCTGCTGATCACAGTGGTACGTGGGTGCGACGCGCTCAGCGCTACACGCCGTGCGCGAGGAGCGGCCTCGCATTCCAACGGTCCGGCTCGGCTCCTGATCGCACGCGGTGTCACCATGCCGATCGTCGGCAGAGTGCCCGGTGCGTGGCGCGCGATGACACCGTGCGGACACACGGTCTCCGTCAGTCGCGCCACGCTCATCCCGAGCGTCGACGTGATCATCGATCCGGGACACGGGGGCAAAGAGGCAGGCGCGGTGGCCTACGGGTTGCGCGAGGCCGACATCAACCTGCAGGTCGCGGGCGCCGTTCAACGTGACCTTGCCGCGGTTCACATCAGCGCGGCGCTCACGCGCACGGGCGACTATCGGCTGCCGATTCCCACACGCGCGGACATCGTGGTCACAGATCGTCCGAAGTTGTTCGTCAGTATCCACCACAACTCCGGCGACGCGGCGCGCCACAACGGTCCGGGAACAGAGGTGTACTACCAGCATGCGTCGACCCGCGCTCGCAGGCTCGCCGGACTGATCTGGAAGCACCTCTACAGCGCGATCGACAAATTCGCTGCGAACTGGGTTGGGGCATCCGACGCCGGAGCGATCTATCGACTCGATCAGAACAGGGCCGACTACTACGGCGTGCTCCGGCGAGTTCCACAGACCCCGGCAGTGCTCGTCGAAGCGTCGTATCTCAGCGAGCCGACCGAAGCGGCGCTGCTCCGCCGCCGCGACTTCGTCACCGCCGAGGCCCTGGGAATCGCGGCGGGGATTCGCGCTGATCTCGATTCGCAGGACTTGGGAGCCGGCTACCACACGCCGGTCCAACGGGGTTATCAGGACAACGGAGGGGGCGGCGGTACCTACATCGGCTGCGTCGACCCGCGGCTCTAGACATGACTTCCGCCTTCGCTACCACAGTTCGTTTCGGCACGGATTCTCATCGTCGTTACATGCTCGCAGCCGCATCATGGACGCCGCCGTGAGCGACTATCTGCAGACTTCCGCGCCGGGCTACGCGGCAGCCGATCTCGCAGCAGCCCCTCGTGACCGCGCGAGCGCTCCTCGACCGCTTCGCCGACCTCGGCATTCCGCGTGGTTCGGACTCTCGCGGCAACCCCGGAGAGCCGTCGTGCTCGCCGTCGCCGCGCTGCTCGTTTTCGCGCCGCCGGCGTGGTCCTATTTGGGTGCATTGCGCGCGCCGGGGACCGATTCGATCGCGGCGCGCAGCACCGAATGGCTGCGCGGCCACGGCTTCGCCGGAGTCGTGAATCATGTCGAGGAATGGTGGTACACGCATCATCCGCCGAAGGTCGGCGGCCGGCCGCGCGGCGGAATACCGGCGGCGCCGAAGATCGACGCATCATCAAACCGCAGCGCTGGGATTGCGAACGCCGGCCACGTCGGGCTGCCGACGCCGACGAACGTCGTCTCGCCGGCAGTCAACAAGTTGCCGGCGGAAGGTGTGTGGAAACCGACGGGCCCTTCGGTGCGAGGCCACGCAGCCGTATACGTGACCTACGTGCGGCCCGACCCGATCCACACCAGCTTGCTCAGCGGACTCGTGTGGTTCGACACTTCGTTGCTCCGCTCCGTATTGGTCCCCGGCCTCCAAGAACCGCCGGGCGCCGACCTGTCCTGGGGCGCGCAGGTCCCGCAGGCGCAACGGGCGACGCTGGTCGGCGCATTCAACGCTGGATTCCGCGTCGAGGACGCGCAGGGCGGATACTTCGCGAACGGTCATACCTACTCGCCACTGTTGAATGGTCGAGCAGCAGCGGTGATCGACAACAACGGTCGGTTGCGAATCGGGCAATGGGGACGCGACTACTCGACGACCGCGAACATCCAATCGGTGCGCGAGAACCTGTGGCTCATCGTCGACCACGGAACGGTCGTGCCGGGCTTGCCTAACAACCACTCACCGAAGTGGGGCGCCACGATCGGTTCCAAGGTCTACGTCTACCGCTCCGGCATCGGCATGACCCGCTCCGGCGCTGTCGTCTATGTCGGAGGCAACGGCCTCACCGTGGCCAGCCTCGCCGACCTGTTACACCGCGCCGGCGCAGTCGAAGCGATGGAACTCGACATCAACCCCGAATGGGTGAGCTGCTACGTGTATCGACGGCCGGACCCGAGAAGACCACAGAACGTCGAGGGTGTCAAACTGGTCGGGTCGTCCGACCGGCCGAATGACCGTTACCTCGTCGCAGGCACACGCGACTTCTTCGCGATGTTCGCACGGTGAGTAGCCGGTGACCGCGCCGGTGCCGCATGCAGCTTCACGTTTCTGTTCGACAAGCACGTCGGCGCTCGAGGCGCCGAGCGGCCACTTCCGACATAGGCGAACCCGAACGACAGCGCCCAGCGCGCGGACCGATGCTCCGCGATGCAGACGCGAGGAATAATGAGACGACCTACACATCGCGATGGCATGGATCGGTGATCACGCGACGCGTTCGTTCCGTGCCGCAATTAGGTTGCGCCGGGTGAGCTTCGAGCAGCTTTCGCGACGCGGGCGCTTCGTCGTGGTTCGGGCCCAGATGGAAGCGCGGTACCTGCGACATCGCCAAGTCGGCACCCAACACCTGCTCCTCGCCCTCGCCGCCCAGCGCGGAAGCCGCGCTGCCGAACTCCTCGGGGCACTGGGCCTGCAAGAAGCCGACGTACGCGCCGACCTCGAACGGATGTGTCCGCGCGGTGCGTATCCGCCCCCGGCGCGCATGCCTTTCACAGACGAGGCAATTAAGGCGCTCGGCCGAGCGGTGCGCGAAGCCACGCAGCTGGGCCACCTGGTCGTGGGCGCCGAGTACATCCTCCTCGGCATCGCCGCTCACGGCAACGGCATCGGTTGCCAGATCATGGAGGAGCGGTGCGGCCGTTCGGGCGTTGCAGGTGACGTTCTTCGGGCCCTCATGAACTGTTCGGCGCCATCAGCGCACGCCGATCGACTCGATGATCGCGGCCAGTAATGTCGGCTCTTCCGCCGCCGATGTAGACCACGTCGCCTGACGTCGAGGGCCAGGAAGGCAGAGCGCGTGCATATTCCGCTGCTTGCGAGCGCAAGCGTGGGCCATCCCGTCACGTTTGCGCACGAACTCACGATGTTCCGCGCCATCGTCATCGGGGTGCTCCAAGGTGTCACGGAGTTGTTCCCGATCTCGAGCCTCGGCCATTCCGTGCTCGTGCCCGCTTGGCTGGGCTGGACCGGCATCGTCAAGGGCCAGTCCCAAGGTGAGTCGCCGTTCCTCGCGTTCGTGGTCGGCCTGCACGTCGGAACCGCGATTGCGCTCCTCGTCTACTTCTGGCACGAATGGCAACACGTCATACCAGCAGCGTTTCGCGTCCTCGGCCGCCGCAAGATCACCGACGAGGACGAGCACCTCGCCTGGCTGCTCATCGTCGCGACCATTCCGGCCGGCCTGACCGGTCTCGCGTTGGAGCACTCGCTCCGCACACTGTTCGCGAAGCCCTTCGCGGCGGCAGCGTTCCTCACTCTCAACGGTGTTGTGCTGTTTGTCGGTGAGTGGCTCCGACGCCGTCGCATCGCCGACGCGCTGGAGCGCGAGCCAGTACCGGTCCTCGCCAGCGAGGAAGTCGTCAATCAATTGGCGGAGCGCACGCACTCGGTACGCACGATCGACGACATGACATGGCGTGAGGCGGTGGTGATCGGCGTCGCCCAGATCGGCGCGCTCATTCGCGGGGATCAGTCGCTCGGGCATCACGATGGGCGCAGGACTCGCTCGCGGCCTGGACCACGAGGAAGCGGCCCGCTTCTCGTTCATGCTGGCGACGCCGATCATCGTCGCAGCAGGTGTGTACAAGCTTCCTGATCTGATGGGCCATCTGGGCAACGGAATCCGGGGTCAGGTACTCGCGGGCAGTGTCGCGGCAGGGGTTGCCGCATATGTCGCGGTGCGCTTCCTTGTGCGGTATTTCCGAAGCAACAACCTCGTGCCCTTCGCGATCTACTGTCTCCTCGCCGGCGCGATCTCCATGATCCGCTTCGCGTGAAACGCCGAGTCCTACTCGGAAGGTTGAAGCGCGTGAAGCAGGACCGCCGAGCCCGGGCAAGCCCGCAGGGCCGGGCGACGATGCCGAGGTCGTAGATCGCCTGGACGGGCACGCACAGGTTGTGCGCGATGACCTTGCTGAGCATCTCATTCGTCCGGCCGTATTCGGTCTTGGTGAGGAGCGAGTCGCCGAACTTCGCCCCTATCGTCGCGAACGCCGCCGCGACGTTGCTCGCACGGCGAAACCGATACCAAGGTAAAGCGAAGCAAAAGACCCGCAAAATGCAGGTTGTTAGGACGGTCGACGCGTTGTCTTCTCACGCATCCCGTCCGTACTCTCTGAGACATGCAGCGTATCGAAGGCCCGTTGGACCGGTGCCCGACCTGCGGGAGCTTGCGCACCTACCGCAAGACGTGGAGCCATTCGTGTGCCGAAGAAGGACAACGGCACTCGCACTACTGCTGCAACGACTGCGCGGCGCAGTGGCTCGTCATCCACAACGGTGGCCATGCGCGACACGGTGATCGAGCCGCGCTCGTCGTCGACTGGCTGCACCACTAGCTCCCGCACGACGCTCGTGGCGCTGAGCAATTGCTGAGGATCGTGTGTCGTGGCGCGTAGCGTCACTGCATACTGGTTCTTCTGCCGGGCCGATGTGTCGTGGCGTTCGTCGTGAACGAGAGGTCCGATGATCAAGGCCGACCATCTGTCCAAACGGTTTGGTGAGACCGTTGCTGTCGACGACCTGAGCTTCGAAGTTTCGCCGGGCTGTGTGACTGGCTTCCTCGGCCCGAATGGGGCGGGCAAGACCACCACGATGCGCTTGATCCTCGGACTTGACGCTCCCAGCGCCGGGACCGTCACGGTGAACGGCCGGCGCTACGCCGACCATCGCTTCCCGCTCCACGAAGTCGGTGCGTTGCTCGACGCCAAGGCGCTCCACGGTGGGCGGACCGCGTTCGATCACCTGCTGTGCCTGGCCAAGAGCAACGGCATCGGTCGCGCGCGGGTTCGTGAAGTCCTCGAAATCGTCGGATTGAGCAACGTCGCGCGCAAACGTGCTGGCACGTTCTCGTTGGGAATGGGACAGCGACTCGGCATCGCAGGAGCGTTGTTAGGCGACCCCGGAATCCTGATGTTCGACGAGCCGGTGAACGGCCTCGATCCCGAAGGCATCGTGTGGATACGAACGCTGCTGCGGTCGCTCGCGGCCGAGGGTCGGACCGTGTTCGTCTCGAGCCATCTCATGAGCGAGATGGCGCTCACGGCAACGCGGCTGATCGTGGTCGGTCGCGGCCGACTCATAGCCGATGCGACCGTCGATGAGGTCACGGCCCGCGGGCAACATTGGGTACGCGTCCGATCGCCGCGGATGACCGACCTCTCTGCAGCACTGACCGCCGCGGGCGCGACGGTCAATTCCCTCGACAACGTGTACGAGGTGCGCGGGTTGACCGCCTCACAAGTCGGGGACCTGGCCTCGGCGGCGGGTATCCCGCTCCACGAACTGACGGAACAGCGAGCTTCGCTCGAAGATGTGTACTTCGAGATCACCGACGACAGCGTGGAGTTCCACGGAGCGAGCAGCGCACATCCTCAGACCGTCGCGGGGGCGGTGAGATGACCTCGATCCTCGAACACGACCGCACCGACGTCCCGTCGTCCTCGAGCCTGAGCGCGCCGACGGGCTCGGTCCTGCCGCGGGCGATCGGCTCGGAGTGGACGAAGCTTCGATCGGTGCGATCGACCGTGTTCTCGCTCGTGGCCACTGTCGGGCTCACCGTCGGGCTCGGCTGGCTTTTCTGCTTCCTGTTCATCCACCGCGATACTCAGAGAGCGCGGGTTCGATCGCTTCGATCCCACCGATCGCGCGTGTCGCGCGGTGTCTTCCTCGCGCAGCTCGCGATCGGAGTGCTCGGCGTGCTCGTCATGAGCTCCGAACACGTGACCGGCATGATCCGCTCGTCGGTCGCGGCTGTGCCGCAACGCCGCGTACTGCTGGCCGCAAAGGCCATCGTGCTCGGGACAGTGGCGGTCATCGTCGGGATGACGTCAGCGTTCCTCGCGTTCTTGGGCGGCCAGGCAATCTTGTCTTCGCCCCACACGCAGCTGTCCGCACAGTTCCACGGAGTATCCCTCTCCGATCCCAACGTATTCCGAGCCGTGCTCGGCGCCGGTGCGTACCTCGCGTTGATCGCATTGCTCGGTCTCGCTATCGGCACGATCGTCCGTCGCACTCCGGGTGCCATCTCGGCGATGTTCGGCATCGTGCTCGTCGCGCCCCTGCTGACCGAGGGCCTGCCCGCGCCGTGGAACGTACGCGTCGGGCGCTGGCTCCCGCTCAATGCCGGTCAGGCAATGTTCACAGTGCGCGTCGATCCCGATCTCCTCACACCACGCGGCGGCTTCATCGTCATGCTGGTCTGGGTGCTCGCGAGCTTCCTGCTCGCCACCCTCCTACTGACCAAACGCGACGTATAGCAATCGGCCACGGCCACTGCGCTGTGTGGGGCCGCGTGATGGTCTTCTCACCTGGGCTGGTCCGGCGCCCGGTTTCCACGTAAGTGTGTTCGACGAACCACGCCAGCGGGGCCTGGTCCCGCGAAGCCACGCCGACACCATCGAGAAGGTCACACCGAGGGCCCTCGGCCGGTTCATGCGCTTTCGAGGCGTCGGCCGATGGCGAAGAGCATGATGCTCAGGACGGCGACGACGGTTCCCGAGATGATGAGCGGCAGTCGCCCTGTGCCGTTCCATGCAAGGCCGGCCCAGATGCCGGCGACGAGCGACCCGGCGCCGACGATGCCTTGATAGAAGCCGAGCCCGCTGCCTTCGCGGTCGGCGGGAAGCAGATCGGCGATCCACGCCTTGCCGACGCCGTCGGTGAGAGCGATGTACCCGCCGTATAGCGCGAAGAGGGGCCAGACCCACGCCGAGGTTGTGACGATGCCGAGGCCGAGGTACGCGACCGCGAAGATCGCGAGCCCGGTCGCGAACACGAAGCGGCGCGGCACGCGATCCGAAAGGTGACCGGCAGGATAAGAAAGTGCGGCGTAGGTCAGGTTGTAGAGCACGTACGCCAGGATCACCGCCGCGAAGCCCAGACCGAGCGCCTTCGCCCGCAGGATCAGGAGCGCGTCGGAAAAGTTCACGACGCCGAACAAGGCGAGAAAGGCGACCACCCTCCAGTAACGCGTGGGCAGCGACCCGCCGGCGATCGTCGACTCAGCGTGTGCCACGTGGCGATGGGGCGCCTCGCGCACGAACGCGACGAGGAACACACTGACAGCGGCAGGGATGAACGCAATGAAGAACAGCGGCCGGATGCTGTGGTCGAGCATCTCGTACATCGCGAGGCCGACAAGCGGCCCGACGACCGCGCCGGCAGTGTCAGCCGCGCGGTGGAACCCGAACGCGCGGCCTCGGAGATGAGACGGTGTCTCGTCAGCGATGAGCGCGTCGCGTGGCGAGGTGCGGATCCCCTTGCCGGTGCGGTCAACGAAGCGACCGATGAGTACAAATGGCCAGGCTTGCGCGAGACCGATCATCGGCTTCGCGATCGACGAGAGCGCATACCCGCCAGCGATCATCGGCCGCCGCCGCCGCAGGTCGGCAAGACGCCCAGACACGATCTTCATCGCCGACGCCGCCGCTTCCGCGACGCCTTCGATCAAGCCGACCGCCGCGACCGGTGCCCCCAACACGCCGGTGAGGAACAGCGGTAGCACCGGGTACAGCATCTCGGAGGCCGCGTCCTGAAAGAACGACACCCACGACAGCACCACAACATTCCGCGGCAATGGCACACGCCGCGGGTGCGATTCGGGCTGGACCTGCTCGTCACGAATACTGCGAAACGTATGACGTGCGCAGTCGCGAACCCGACAGCCGGTCGCGGTTCGCCGTCGTGGTGTGGGTCAGCCCGGTTGCAAGCCTGACTGCGCCGCTGCGGCAACGCGCCCGTCTGTTCTTCCGCAAGCCGATCGAGGCCGCCACCATTGAATCGCCCTGGCAGGGCGATTCAGCCGCCGGCACACGATGCCCTGCCATTCGTACTCACGCGCAGGTGGTCCATGATGAGGTGAGAAGTCGAGCTTCGGGGCACTCAGGCCGAGAACGTCGCGACCGCACATGCGGACGCGCGATTCCTGGCTCGTGTCACCCGGTCCATCGGATCGAGCGGGCCCAGAAGGCACCGTCCGCGTCATCGTCGACGAGACCGACGCTATGCAATTCCTTTATGGCCCGCCGGACGTGAGTGACGCGTGCGCGCCCGAGCATGTCGCCGTAGATGCCTTCGACGGCGTCAACGGGTCGCATCGATCCGGCTCGGCGGAAGACCTCGCCCAAGTGGTTCGGTAGGTACGAGGCCGCGTCGGCCTTGAGCTGCTCGTCGATGTCGTCGACGTTCGGCTCCGGTGGCGAAAAGAGCTCCAGCAAGCCGTGGTCCTCGCGTAGCTGGACGTTCGCTTCGTAGTCCGCGCGATCGCAGTGGTAGAGCCAATCGACATAGGCCTTCGCTGCTTGATCAGCGAAATCCCAGTGTGCCTTCGGGTCGGCGGAGAACAGCATGAGTAGGTACTTCGGCAGTTGGCCGGGCCGTTGTCTGACCGGTACACCCGTACTCGGGATGTTTGTCGCGTCTCGCACGGACTCTCCGAATCGGTGCGCAACGAGGAGCGCTGCCTCTGTCGGCGCGTTCGGCGCTGTCGCGCGTTGAAAGCCGTCGCGCCAGCCGACTCCTCCGAGCGCCGAGTCGAGCTGTTCAGCGTTGTGGTGCGACGTCGCGCGGTCGAGGACGCCAGCGCGGCCCATGCGAGCAACCGTCGAAAGACTGAAGTGGTATAAGACATCGATCGGCTGTTGGCGTGAACGCCGCCGCAGAACGCGCTCAAGCGTCGCCCGGTTCACTGCGAGCCCGAATGGATCGACGAAGAGCAGGATTGCACAGCAGCGCGTAGCGGTCGAGCAGACGGTCGATCTCGTCCTCAAGGCTCCCGCCCAGCAGCTGATCGGGTTCGATCGCAGCCTCGGCGAGCGAACGCCTCAGCTCTTCGCGACGGGTGTCGTCTCGTTCGACGAACGCGAGCTTGACGTTCCGACCGAAAAGCTCGACCCGCGTCGCTTGCGATGCTAACAGCAGTGGAGAGCCGGGGCTGCCGTCTTGGTACCGGCCTTCGCCTGCGTAGCCATCGATAAAGGCCACTCGGCCTTGCGTCGCCGCGCCTGCCCGCCCCGCGAAGTAGTGGGCGTAGCGCGTGAGTACGCCGTGCTTGAGAACAGCCTGCGCATTTCGCTGCCCAAAGAAATCAGAACTCGCCGGCACCGCGCGACCTACACCACCGCCCGCACGGGCATGTCATCCCAGGTCCGTCCGTCCAGCTCCCGTCCACCGGCCTTGGGGGTGCGGCCCCCCCATTGCTTGAAGAAGAAACTGACGCCAGCCGCAAGGCACTGGTCACGGAGTTCCCGGCTCCAGCCGAGCTCCATTGGCCTCGCGTCCGGCCCCGACTCGCCGCCGGCGATGACCCAGCTGATTCCGGTGAGGTCAAGCGCGCCGAGTGGGCCGATTAGTGGCTCCGCCGAGATGAAACGAACCGCGGCTGGTACTCCGCGGAGGTGATCGATTCGGAAGCGATACCGCGCGCTCTCGACGCTGACGCCCATCCAGATGTTCGGCGGCCAGGTGAGGCGTTGGCCGAGTCGGGCAAGGCGCTTCGAACGTTTCGTAAGCACCTGGTACGTATGCCGCGGCGTGTCACACATGACGTCAAACACGGACCGAATGAACTCGTCCGAAACGTCGTCGTGGAAGAGGTCGCTCATGGAGTTCACGAAGACAAGTCGTGGCCGCCGCCAGCGTTTGGGCACGTCCACCACGTCGGAGTGCGCCGTGAGCCCGAAGCCCGGGCCGCTGGTCCGCGGGTTGCCGTCGTTCTGGTATCGCTCGACGCCCATCGCCTTCAGGCGCTTGGCAAGCCTGAGGGCATAGCAGTGATCGCAACCCGGCGATGTCCGGTCGCAGCCCGTTGTCGGATTCCACGTCGACTCGGTCCACTCGATCGGCGATGACTGCGCCACCCGGCTTCCTCCATGCTGTGATCACGCTTACCGAACGCGTGTTCGTCTAGAGTAATACTCGTCCTCAGCCAGTTCGCGGCATAACGCAGGCGCAGTCGACCGGCGCGGCGGCTCGTCACACCAACGCCGAGCCCACGCTGGTCACTAACACATCGACGTTAATCACCGCCGCGCATCGCGCTGAGCGCCAACGGACCCGCTCGTAACACGCGCTGTTCATTGTCCGCGGCAAGGTTTTCGGCTTCGGTTCGAATCTTCGCCGCTTCGTTGGCCAGGTCTTGGCTGGTGAGGTCGCGGGCGAGGATTGTGAGCTGTCGCGTGAGTTCGGCGTGCCATTGTTGGGGGTCGTGGGCGTACAAACGGCGTGCGAGCGTGGCGGCTTCGCGCCGATGTTCGAGCGCGATGTCTTCCTTGCCGTTTCTTGTCAGGGCTGTAGCGAGTGTGGACAATGCTCGCATCAGTTGCGCGTCGTAGTGCGTTGATGTGTGACCGGCGAGGCCCCGCCAAAGAGTGACGGATTCGTCGGCTGCGTCGAGTGCCTGCTGTGCCTCGCGGAGATGAAGAAAGCAGAGCGCGCGAGGTTGGTGAGCGCTAGCGACAGCTGCTCTGAGTCTTGTTCTGCCGAGGTCAGTCCGCGGATGAGCTCGACTGCCTCGATCGTAGCGACAAGTGCGCTGTGATGATCGCCGGCGGTCGTGAAACAGCCGCCAAGGTTTTGGAGTGCTGCGGCCAGACCGATCGTGGCATCGGACGCGTGTCCCTCAAGGAGTTCGCGACAGAGGTCGACGGCTTCTTGCGTCGCAGCGATCGCGGCCGCGTGCTCTCCGGCTTCCGCGAGGTCGCCTCCTAGGTTGCTGAGCGACACTGCGAGTTCGGCGCGTCGTTCTGGGTCTTTGTTGGTTGCCAGCGCGTCGTACCCACTCGACCGCCTGCGTGGTGGCGGCAATGGCTTCGTCGTGTTCGGACAACCTCCCGCTGTAGACACCGAGTGCGAGCAAGGCGGTGAAGGTGCGCTCATCGTTGATGCCTCGCGCCTGGAGCGCGGCGACGGTCTTTCGTACCAGGGTCCGTCCGATGGCAATGAATCGTTGGTCGTCGGGAAGCTCGAACGCGAGGTCTTCGATCTCGGGAGTGACGGGTAGGGCTTCGACTGTCGCTGCGAGGCTGGTGAGGAGCTGTCCGTCGTCGTCGCTGCTGAGTCGCGCGACCTCGAGCAGCGGTGCGAGTGTGTGTGACCACGCGACTGTCACGGTCGCCACGAAGTGTGGGCTGTGCTGGGCGACTCGGGTGATCAGGGTGAGCGTCGCGGCAAGGTCGGCTGGGGTTCGACCAGGGGCAAGGGCAGCTGTCCAGTCGATCGGGTCATCTGCAATGGCTTGGCTGCACTGTTCGATGACGAGTTGTTCGAGGAGCAGGTCGGGTTCGAGTCTGGCTGCCGGGTATTGCTGGAGGAGCCATCGAGCCCATTGCCGGCGGGCGGCGATGGATTCGTTTGCGAGATCAACCGAGTAGGCCAGGCGTGTCGCCACTGCGGCTTCGGTGAGGTCATGTCGTGCCTGGCCGAGGGCGGCGGCGATGATGGCACGCGCCGTGACGGCGGTGTCGTTTCGGTGTGTGGGCGCGCCGCTCCAATAGTTGGCCTCGTGCGAGAGCAGTGCGCTGATCACGTCCTGGGAGTCGCCGTGGGGTGGTCGTGCGGTTGCGTCGATGGCGAGAAGGTCCGTGAGGGCCAGGGCGGCGAGGAGGAGCGGCCGATCGAGCATCGGGTCCTGAATCCGTGCCGGTGGTTCGTGTGGAGGGAGAACGATTCGGAGGTGGTTGGCGAACGCGGCTTGCGCGGATCGGAAGAAATGATCTCGCTCGACGTGCTGCCATGCGTCGATGACGTCGAGTTCGTCGGCGGTGTCGAGGAGGTCGTCGCCGTCAGATCCTCGGAACGCGGATCGCCATCCCGCGCCGAATGGGCGGCGCAGTGTCAATACCAGTCGTATGGGGTGGGCCTCTGATCCAGCATCGTGGAGAAGTGTGAGGATGTGTCGGACGTGGTCGGGACGGTCCTCGGCGTAGTCCACGACGAGGACAGCGGTGCGCGTGCCATTGCATGAAAGCGCTGATGGGGCTTGGGCCCATGTTCGCAGCCCTCGTGATCATCCCGGTTCTCCAGCCGCGTTGGCTCATCGCCTTGCACAGCTCGACGGCGAGGCGGGTCTTGCCAGATCCTGCAGGTCCGAGTAGCGCGACGACGGAGTGCGGAACATTCGTGTTCCCCCATTCGATGAGCCTTGCGAGTTGGCCTGCAGAATCGTCGAACGGGACGACGCCATATGTGGGGCGAAGCAGCGTGGCGGGTGAGGCGACACCTTGAAGGTGTAGGAATGGGCGGTCGAGAAGCCCGCTATCGGTGACTCGATCACTCGCCTTGCGTTCTCGCCGCAACGCTGCGCGGAGTGCTTTCGTGATCTCTGTCTGCACGAGCTGCTCGAGGGAACTCGCGCGACTGGGCGATCCCACGGCGAGGACGTGGACTGTTTCGGGTCCGAGTTGCCGGACGAGCGCGGCGACGATCAGGCGGAAGACCGTGGCGGTGCGCTCGTCCATGGGGCCCGCGGGAGGTCGAGGTGCATCGGCGCCAAGGCTGTCGTGGAGTGCCGTGAGGAGCTGGGCACCGCCGCGCTCCCGGTCACCTGGGCCGAGGTCGGTCGCACCGACGCGTACAAACCACTTACCGACATCGTGAGCCTGCTGTGAATTCAGCAGCGCTGGGTGTTGGGCTGCGATCTCGCGCATGACGGCGCTTGGCCATCCGGAGTCTGCGTCGCTGCGCCGGGCAACGGTCGCGATAAGCGCGAGCCCCTCATGCCAGGCCTGTGTGCTGAGTCCAGTGTCCGCGGTTGCCTGTTCCTCGCTGTTCGATGCTGTGTGCGACTTGGGCCGGCGCGGCGAGTCGTCGGGTGGTTCGGTTCGTCGCCGAACGGTCGCGCGGACGAATTCGGCGAGCCGCTCGAGGAGTGACTGTTCGAAGTTTTCGCGCAACGAGGCGCTGGTCGAGACGTTGAGTTCGGGAATCGCGTGGATGAGTCGCTGGCGTTTCTCGCCGATTCGCAACCGAGCGGTGAGTGGAACGAGCTGCCATGGTGGTTCGGAGCTTCGCGCGCTTTTCGATGTCGCGCATATCGAGGAACACGAGCGCTGCCACGCGTTCGATCAGTGGCAGTTGGGGATCGTCGCATGCCGCGAGCGCTACTTCTCGGAGATCGGCTTCGAGAGCCCGTAGGTCATTGTCTGGCAGCGCGAGTTCCTGGGCCGCGGCGCGCAGGTCGTCGTCGCGGACTCTCTTGGCACGTCCGAGCTCTTCGCCGATCAGCCATCCAAGCGCGATCGCGACCGGGTCGCGATTCTCGGACGGCCGGGCCGGATCAACCACCTAGTCATTATCGTTCGGCGGCTTCGCTGGCCGTCGCGCCGGCGGGCTCGGCGACGAACGCGCTCCGAACGCGCTGGGTCGGAGGGGCTGTCGAGGCGTCCTCCGTAGTCGACACTCGGCGTCGATGCGTTGCGATCGGCGGCCGGTCGCGTGCTGCGGAGCGGGACACCAAGTACTCCCGCTCACCAGCAGCGGCACGGACCGGTCACGCGTCGTGTCGAGGAGTCCGGAGGCGGATTACCGCCTGTAGTGGCCATGGAGGTCGACATCGTGCCTGGCAATTCGAACTTCGGTCACGCTCGTAGTGCGTGGCGTCGCGTCTTCATGATCGGACTGGCGTGCATGACGCTCGGCGTTACCGGCTGCGGTGCACCGGTATCGCCATCGACCCTCGACGCTCTCTCACACGTGCATTGCGCGGCGCACCCACCGGCGCTATACGCGGCGGTGGATGTGAGCGACACCGGACGGAGCCGGACGCTGCTGACCGAGCGTCTCAGCAACGTTGAGTCAGCATTCTCGACGGTCGCGGTATGTGGCGGCCGCGCGAGGGTCGTGGCGTTCACGGGTTCGGTCGCGGCGACGCGGACCTTGTTCGACGGTCCGCTCGTCCCGACCGGCGCAACGCGCATCGCGCGGCTACGGCGCGTGCCAGCGCTGGTGCACTCGGCAATGGGCGCGATCACGACGGCGCTCGGACCAGCGCTCGCCGCGTTGCCAGGCGCAGGTAGTGATCCGTTGGGTCAGCTCGACGCTGCGGCCGAGTTCGCCGCGCAGGTCGGTACTGATCACACGCTGCGGGTGCTGCTGTTGGCCGACGGGATCGAGGACACGTCGACGGTCACACTGAATGACCGCAGCGTCGCGACCGCGACCGCGGTCGCGCTCGGGACACGGGTGCCAGTCCCTCGGCTTGCCTCGGCGTCCGTGACGATCGCCGGGCATCGGCAAGACAGTCGGCGCGCCTGCGCCGACCGGGTTCGTGGACGCGCTCAAACAGTTCTGGTGGACGGCATGTCGGCGTACCTCAGCCTCGTGCACCGTCGTCACCGACTTCGAAGGAGCAACACGATGAGCGCGAAGACGGGTCGGTCCCTAGGGCGACGCGGTGGGCCGGGGGATCTCGGGCACGAGATCATGGCCGACGCCGCCAACACGAAGCTTGGCCTCGTTGACGGCGTGCACACGCTCGAAGCGCCCCCGCTCCTCCTGCATGTCAGTCGTAAGTACGACCACCTTGCCGGCGAGCAGCGCGCAAGCTGGAGCGCGGAGGGCGAGCGCCAAGCCCGTCGCGCCGAGAGTCACGCGCGCCGGCTCGCGCCAGCCGCCGACGCGCAACGTCACCAGATCCGTGCACTGACGAAGACGTTCGAGGACGCCACCGCGCGCGGCAACGGTGCGGCCGGTGTGCTGCAACGGCATGTGCAGCGTCGCGCGCACGCGGCGCTCTACTACTACGTGTTCCTCGTCTTGCTGTTGGTTGGCGACGTCGCGGGGATCACCGGCGCGGCGATCCTGTTCGGCGAAGTGGTGTGGGTCGCCGCGGTGCAGGCGGTGTCTGTAGGCGCGGCGATGATCGTGATCGGCTCGCTTGCGACCGAGATCGAGCATGCGCGCCTCGCACGTCAGCGCCAGAAGGACGATCTGAGCGTCGAGGAGCAGCCGTACGCGGACTTCTACCGGGGCACCGATCCGGGCGAGCAGATCGTTCGAGCGTTCGTCAAGGCTGCGGTCGTGGTCGTGCTCTTCGCTGCGGGCGGAGTGTGCGCGCTGCGGATGGCTGTCGAAGGAACGCTGGCGGGCGTCACCTTCGGCTGCTTCTCGCTTGTCGTGGGCGCGGGTTCGTGGTGCAACTCGTACCTCTACGCGGACGACGCGGCCGACCGTCTCGCCGCCCATCGGAGCGAACAGCACAAGGTCGAGCGCGCTCTGGTGCGCACGGCGGGCCGGCCCGCGCTCAGGCAGCATGAGCGGCATCTCGCCGAGGCGCAGTCGATCCGACGCGAGCACGAACTGCGCGGTGAGGCTGCGGCGCGGCGCGTGCTCGCCGCGGGCCGCCAAGCTCTCATCGCGAATCCCGCCGTCGCCGGGCACGGCCACCACGCGCCCGACAACCACTCCGACACCAACGGTGACCATCCGCTCTCGGTTGTGAGTCGCAACGGGCACGACGTCGAGGTCTCGGCATCATGAGCCTGCTCGCAAGCGACCTGCGCACCCCGATCCTGCACCGGCAGGCGATCGACCTCGATACCGGGCGCCGTGCAGGCCGCCACGATCTCGACCAGTCCGGCAAGTTGCCCGATGCGGGCCGCTGCCCGACACAACCGGTCCTGTACCTGTTCGTGCCCGACGACAGCGGCAGCGTGATCGGCGGCAACGACCCGATCGGCCGCCGCTACCAAGAAATCGACCATGCTCTGGCACACGTCGGACGGCGATGCCACTGCCACGTCGAGCTTCGCCACAATCCTCCACTTCGACACGCCCGCGGTAACCGACGTGCCACCGACCTCCATCAGGCGCAAGGGTCTGCCCGCGTTGCGCTCCGGACTTCGCGTACCGCCCGAATCGATCTACGGCACGAGTTGCCTGGGTCCCGCGCTCGACGCGGCGGGTCGCACCGCGGCTCGATACCCCGACCACCACGCCGTGCTCGTGGTGATGAGCGACTTCGAACTCCTCGACCCCGACCCGGACGTCGTGCTCGACGCGTTGTGTTCGTTCCCTGGCATCGTCCACACGATCGTGCTGCGCGCCAAGCCCCCCGAGCGGCTCGTCGCCAATGGCCGCGTCACGATCACACGCATCAGCTGGGACAGCCCGACCGGCACGGTCGCGGAGGCGATCTTCACCGCGCTCACCCAACTGCGCCGCGGCGCTGCGCCGGTCACCACCGGATCCCCATCATGAAGCCCTCTGTGAGCATCGTGCCGGTCGTGGTGAGCGTGGTCGCCCTCGCCGCGTGTGCGACCTCCGGCCGCAACGCCGGTCTGGCCCCGATAGCGATGCCAACCCATGAGGTCGCGAGCCCGTGGCCCGGCGTCCGCGAAACGCCATGGTGGACCTTCACACCGACACCGCCCGGCCACACCACACACGCACAAGCCCATCGCATCGACGTCCGGCTCGGCTTGTTCGGCGACGTGACGTTCGCCGTCGACACCGCGACGCTGATCCCCAGCGCTGTCACCCAGCTGCAGCGCGTCTTGATCGTCGCACACGACATACCCGACGCGATGATCGTCATCGTCGGCTACACCGACAGCGACGGCACCACCGCGCACAACCAGCATCTCTCCGTCGCGCACGCCGGCACGGGTCGCCGCGTGGCTGATCCGAAACGGCATCGCGACACGTCGTGTCACCGCGCGCGGTGCCGGCGCGGCCGATCCGCTCGTGCCGAACACCAGCGACGAGAACAAGGCCAGAAACCGGCGCGTCGAGATCGCCTTCACCAACACGACGAAGGCGAGATCGTTGTGAACGCGCCGAACCCGAGCAACTGGCAGACCAGCCTGCGCGGCGCCGCCGCAACAGTGTTCCTCGTCGCCCTCGGGCTGTATCTCGCGGGTCGCGCTCATCAAAGCGGTCGCCGACGCGTTGATCGCGTTCACGTTCTTCGCCGCGGTCGTGTACGGCATCATCTGTTTCGAGCGCCACCGACGGTCCCGATGGTGACAACGCTCCTCACCGACCGAGCCACGAACACCATGCCGACCAATGGGCGGACGTGTCCGGTCGTTGTTGTGGAATGGACAACGACGCTTGACCGATTCGCGCAAATACCGTACATTTGTTCGGTTACTAATGCGTTTGCGCATCGTTCGGGTGTTGGTGGGAACGGTCCGGGCCTCCAGGTCTGCGTGACGCTGCCGGGGTTGCGAGCACGAATCGAATGCTCGCCCGGCTGGCGCGTCCGGGTCCTGGTGAGCGGTCAACCGCGGCATCGAAAGGAGGTGCATTCATGAGCAGAACATTTCATTCAGGCGAACGCCGGATCCGGGCCCGGGGCGTCCCCCACGACTCGATCGATCTTCGCCGCGTCGCCCGGGCGCTGATCGCCCTTGCGGCCGCGCAGGCCGAAGCCGACGCGCAAGCACTCGACACGACATCGGCGAAGCGCCCGCGCGCCAAGCAAGCGAAGACCTCGACGCGAGCCGTCACTCCCCCACGCTCGTCTGATTCTTCGCGTGATCATGCGGAGCGAGCGTGAAGCGCGTCCCGCTGGTGTGGCACACCGTGCGTTGGCCGCGCGACCCGACCGTCGATGACATCTCCGAAGTGATGCGGCTGCTCGCCACCGCGGCCGGCAGCCCGGTCATCCTTGAAGCGGTCGGGCTCGCCGGCTCGGTCGCGCACCGCATCGCGGTGCCCGAAGGGCGACACGAGAACGTCGCGCACCAACTGCGTACCGCGTTGCCGGGCCTCCATGTCAAGGCCCTCAGCGCGCGTCCTGCGACGGACATTGACCGAGCGATCGAGGTGCGCCTGTCAACCAGGCACCGACCGCTGCGCACTGAACAGGCCACGCTCGTGAGCCCGCGGTCCTCGCCGCGTTGAGCGACTTGCAAGCCGGCGAGAGGTTGAGCTTGATGTGGATCCTCGGCACGCCGTTGCGACCGATCGCCGTGCCGAACAAGGTCGACACGGTCACTGGGAACTCGTTCATCAAAGACGTCGCGTTGAGCGCGATCGGCCGCCAGATCCACGTCGACACGGACACACGCAACGCGCTCAAGACCAAGCAGGCCGCACCGGGTTGGAAGGCAGCCGGCCGCATCGGCGTCAAAGCCGCATCGGCGAGCCGCCAACGCCAACTGATCCGCCAGGTCCTGGCCGCGCTGCCGCGCCACCGAAGCACCCGGCGTCGCGTTCTGGGTCCGGTCCCGTCACCCCTCGACCGTCACGGACGCGCGCGTCCCATGGCGCTTCCCGCTGCGCCTCAACGCCAACGAGCTCACGGTGCTGTCGGGATGGCCCGCCAGCACGACCAGCGACCTTCCCGTCGCTGGACAACGCAGCCGGCTCCTCGCACCGTCACCGGCCATTCCCGTCCACGGCAGGATCATCGGGACCGCGTCGTTCCCCGGCAGCGAACGACCACTCGCGATCAGCCCGACCGACACGCTGCGCCACACGTACGTGATCGGCCCCAGTGGCGTCGGCAAATCGACACTGCTCAGCCGGTGCGTCGCCGACGACATCGCGGCCGGGCGCGGTGTGGTCGTCATCGAACCGAAGTCCGACCTGATCGCCGAGATCCTCGCCCACATCCCGCCTGAGCGCGTCGACGATGTCGTGCTCGTCGAGCCCCAAGACCCGGCCGGGACGGTCGGGCTGAACCCGCTCGCGGGCGACCGGCAGAACCCCGAACTCGTCGCGGATCATCTCCTGGCCGTGTTCAAAGGCCTGTATGGCTCGAGTTTCGGGCCTCGCACCACCGACATCGCCGCAGCCGCGCTCCACACCCTCGCACGCGTGCCGAACATGACCCTGGCCGGGCTGCCGTTGATCCTGACCGACGCTGGTTTTCGGCGTCGCTGTATGGCCCACGTTGACGACCCGATCGCGCTCGAGCCGTTCTGGGCCGCGTTCGACAATTGGAGCGACGCCGCGCGCACCGAGGCAATCGCACCGCTGTTGAACAAGACCCGGCCGCTCCTGCTCCGCCCACAGTTACGTGCGGTGCTCGGTCAAGCCGCCCCGAAGTTCGACATCACCGACGTGTTCACGAAGCGGCGGATCTTGCTCGTCGATTGTTCCAAAGGCACGCTCGGGCCCGAGACCTCAGCGCTGCTCGCGGCGTTGGTGATCGCGCAACTTTGGGGCGCGACCCTCGCGCGCACGCGCATTGCGCCCGAACGGCGTCATCCCGTCAGCATCTATCTGGACGAATTCCAAGACTTCCTGCGCCTGCCGACCGATCTCGGCGACGCCCTCGCCCAAGCCCGCGGCCTCGGCGTCGGGTTCACGCTCGCCAACCAGTACCTCCATCAGCTCGACCCCGCGATGCGCTCCGCAGTCCTCGCGAACGTCCAGAACCGCGTTTGCTTCCGGCTCGCCGACGAAGACGCCAGGGTCATGGCCACACGCGGCAGCGGCCTCGAACCCGAAGACTTCGCCGCGCTCGGCGCCTTCGACTGCTACACCCAACTCGTCGCCGGCGGCACCGTGCAGCCCTGGTGCAGTGCCCACACGCTGGCCGCCGACCCGCACATCTCCGACCCTGGCACAGTCAGGGCCACGCCGCGTTCGACGTACGGCCGTCCGCGTACCGAAGTCGAGGCCGAGCTGCGCGGCCTCGCATCGACCCAAAGGGTCGGCGACTCGAGCGATCTCGGGCCACGTCGCCGCGAGCGAGGCAACCGATGAACGCTCAATTGCGTTGTCCGGTCGCCCGTCCGTTCGCGTCGAGAACGCCGATGGGTATCACCTGTTCAGACGGTAAGGGGTCACGGTCTGGGGCGCGGACTGTCTCACCGTTCCTTGTTCTTCTTCATTCCGCTCTTTCCGCCTACCTCCGCCCACTCACGGGGTGCACCGTGCCGAGCGGCGTCGACCAGGATCTCGACGGCAGCGCATCCATTCGCAGTCACGGCGACCACCTCAAGACGGAGGGCATGTGGACGGGGGTGTGCCGACCGGTCGTGTCGTCATCGCACGCGCTCGTTCACACCTTTCGTCACCACACGCCGGGCGCGGAATGAAAACATGTTGGGGGCGTCGTCATGAGCGGGGACGTTCTCGGCCCGGTAGGCCTCGAAGCGCTGCGTAATGACCTGTCGGGCCGGGATCTGGCAATCGTCGGCCAGATCGGCGATCTGCGGCTGATGAGCGCACGCCAGATCGAGGCCGTGCATTTCCCGATCGGCGAACACGACACCGCCGGCGCCGCGGCACGCGCCGCGCGGCGCTGCCTGGGCCGCCTCACCCGTGACCGGCTCGTGGTGCGCCTCGGACGCCGTGTCGGTGGGGTGCGGGCCGGGTCGGGATCGTTCGTCTACGCGCTCGGACCGGTCGGGCATCGGATCCTGCGCCGTGACGACGCACGTCCTCGCTACCGCGAACCTTCCACGACGTTCATGGACCACACGCTCGCCGTCAGTCAGCTCGTGGTCGATCTCATCGTCGCTGCCCGCTCCGGGACCATCGAGGTGCTGGCCTGTCAACCTGAGCCACGCTGCTGGCGGCAGTTCAGCTCGCTGGGTGGTCCGAGCGTGTTGCGGCCTGACCTGTTCGTCGCGCTTGGCGTCGGCGAGTTCGAGCATCGCTGGTTCGTTGAGGTCGACCGCGGCACCGAGCACCTTCCGGCGCTGGTGCGCAAGTGCCGCCAATACGAGGCGTACTACGCGTCGGGTAACGAACAGGCGAGACACGGCGTGTTCGGCCGCGTGTGCTGGCTCGTCCCCGACCAGCGACGCGCCGAACGACTCCGCCACGCCATCCACACAGACCGGCGGCTCACCGACGGGCTCTTCACCGTCGCCACCACCAGCAGACGGCTTGACGTGTTGCGAGGCGATACGCCATGACCAAGCCGCTGCCACGCAACACGGTGCTCATCGGCGATGTCCGCGCCCGACTCGCCGAACTTCCCGACGCGTCGATCGACACGATCATCACCAGTCCGCCCTACGTCGCGCTGCGCAACTACGGCGTCGACGGTCAGATCGGCAAGACACCCGACACCCAAGCATGGATCAACGACCTCCGCGCCGTGGGTCGTGAACTCGCACGCGTGCTCAAACCGTCCGGGTCATGGTGGCTGAACCTCGGCGACAGCTACAGCCGCCACCCAAAGTCCGGCGCGCCACCTAAGAGCCTGCTGCTCGCACCCGAACAGCTCGCACTCGCGCTCATCGCCGACGGCTGGACGATCCGCAACAAAGTGATCTGGGCAAAACCGAACCCGATGCCGACCAGCGTCAGAGATCGTCTCGCGACTACCTGGGAAGTCGTCTACCTGCTCGTACGCACCCGCCGCTATCACTTCGACCTCGACGCCATCCGCATCCCGCACCGCACGCCCAGCCGCCACCGCTCCGAGACGCCGCGTTTGCGCGACACGCGCGTCTCGGCACCGCCGCCGGAATGGGCTGGACCGCTCGCCGGCAACAACTCCGGGCTTGAGCGACTCAAAGCACAAGGCATTTCTGGTCATCCGGCAGGCAAAAACCCCGGAGACGTCTGGACGCTCGGCACCGCCACCTTCCGCAGCGAGCATCACGCCGTCTTCCCGACGACTCTCGTCCGCACACCCCTGCTCGCTACCTGCCCCGAGCGGACCTGCGCGCGCTGCGGCAAGCCATGGCAACGCGACCCAACGCGAGCACGCACGCTCGGCCACCTTGCGCTACTCGGCGAGCTCCGCCCGTCCTGTCGCTGCCGCGCCGCCACAACACCAGGCGTCGTGCTCGACCCGTTCTTCGGATCCGGCACCGTCGGCGTCGTCGCGCAAGCGCACGCACGCGACTGGATCGGCATCGAACTCAACCCCAAGTTCGCGCGACTCGCCGAGCAACGAATTGCTACAGCACAGAACGCCCCGGTCGCGCGAGCAGCGGCATGACAGGCACGAGCAGCACGCGCACGAACAACAACGAACGACGAAAGGAGGTGACCCAATGGACCACCACACATCCGACCCCGAACAACAACACGACACGCAACAAGAGCGCGAACCCGACACCGTCGAGCACGCGCCGAAACCGACGCCGCGCATCTACGTCGCGTCACTCGCCGACTACAACGAAGGCCGACTTGTAGGCCGATGGCTCGACGCCGATGCCGAACCCGACGAACTCGCGGCCGGCATCCAGGACATGCTCTCGCGGTCACCGACACGTCACGCCGAAGAATGGGCGATCCACGACTACGAGGGCTTCGGTCCGCTCCACCTCAACGAATACGAAGACCTCGCCACCGTCAGCCAGATCGCCCAAGGCATCGCAAGCCGCGGCGCGGCCTTTGCGGCATGGGCCGCGCTCACCGACACGACCGACCGCGACGAACTCGCCCGCTTCGACGACGCCTACCTCGGCCACTGGGACTCGCTCGAGGCCTACGCGGCCGGACTCCTCGACGACCTCGGCCTCCAAAACGCCATCGACGAGGCCATCCCAGATCACTTCCAGGCCTACGTCCGCGTCGACGTCGCAGGCTTCGCCCGGGATCTCGAATACTCCGGCGAGATCGCGGTGGGCCAAGGAGACGACGGTGTCTACCTGTTCGACCAGACACGCTGACCCGGAGCGTTGTGGAATCGACAAACAGCGATGCGTTTACGCATTTGTCCTGGTAGAATGGCTACGGAGGAGGGAGAAGCACACCATGGACGAAGGTCAACGGGCGCGGCTCGGCGCCCTGATCCACGAACGGCGCACTGCCGCAGGACTGTCGACGTACGAGCTCGGCGAGCGCATCGGCGCCAAGAACTCCACGATCGTGCGCCTCGAACAAGGCGCGTTCGCGGCACCGAGCCCCGACAAGCTCGCCCGCATCGCCGAGGCGCTCGGCATGACGCTGGCCGACGTCTACGGCCACGCCGGCTACGCCGTGCCCGACGACCTCCCCGGCTTCCACGCTTACCTCCCAGCCCGCTACCGCGACCTGCCCCAGACTGCGATCGAGCAGCTCACCGAGCTCTTCGACAGCCTCGTTGCTCAACACGGCCTCACACCGCAACCCGAACTCGTCACCGCGACGCCCGAGACGGAGCCACAACCATGACCACCGCGACAAGCCCCACGGTCGGACAGCGCACGGCGTTCGCGCAGCAACCTCCCGATCCGGACAATGTCGCAGCCGACCATGAGGCCAGCGCTACCGCGGCGATCTACGTCAGGGTCAGCACCAAAGAACAAGCAGAACGCGACGGTGACCCCGAGGGCTACTCGATCCCGGCGCAACGCGAAGCGTGCAGCCGCAAAGCCCGCTCGCTCGGCGCGATCGTGATCGACGAGTTCGTCGACCGTGGCGAATCCGCTCGCACCTCGGACCGCCCCGAACTGCAACGGCTGCTCGACTTCGTACGTGCCAATCAGGTGACGTATGTGATCGTGCACAAGATCGATCGGCTCGCCCGCAACCGTGCCGACGACGTCGCCATCAACCTCGCGCTCAAGCAAGCTGGCGTCCAACTCGTGTCCGTCACCGAGAACATCGACGAGACGCCGTCAGGGATCTTGCTGCACGGCATCATGAGCTCGATCGCCGAGTTCTACAGCCGCAACCTCGCCACCGAAGTGATCAAGGGCAGCGTCCAGAAAGCCAAACAGGGCGGCACGCCCATGCGCGCACCGACCGGCTATCGCAACGTCCGCCGCATCGACAACGGTCAAGAAATCCGGGCCGTCGAGATCGACCCCGAACGCGGTCCTCTCATGCGTTGGGCGTTCGAGGCCTATGCGACCGGCGACTGGACCATCCGCACCCTGCTCGCCGAACTCACCAAACGCGGACTCACCTCACTGCCGACCCGCACACGGCCCGCGAAACCGCTCGGCATCGCCAACTTCCACCGGCTCCTGCGCCACCCGTACTACATGGGTATCGTCCGCTACCGCGGCGTGCTCTACCAAGGCAACCACGAACCGCTCGCAACACCCGAGACCTGGCAACGCGTCCAAGAACTGCTTGCCGCACACAACATCGCCGGCGACAAGCAACGCGAGCACCCCCACTACCTCAAGGGCTCCATCTACTGCGGCGCCTGCGGCAGCCGTCTCATCGTCAGCCACGCGAAGAACAGCCAAGGCAAGATCTACCGGTACTTCGTCTGTATCGGCCGACACCAAAAGCGCAACGACTGCACCCAACAAGCCATCCGTATCGAGCACACCGAAGACGCCATCGTCGATCTCTACGCCACCGTCCATCTCACCAACGAACAAGCCAACGAGGTCCGCGACTTCGTGCTCGACGAGATCCTCAAACTTCGCACCGAAGCGAGCCACGAACACGACCGCCAGGCCCGTCGACTACGCGCACTCGAAGACGAGCGCAAGAAGCTTCTCGACGCCCACTACGCCGACGCCATCCCGCTCGATCTCCTCAAAACGGAACAAGCCCGGATCAGCACCGAGATCACTGCAGCCAAATCTCGGCTCGCAGCCGTCGATGGCGACTACAGCGCCGCCGAAGCCAACCTGACCCACACCATGGGACTCATCCGTGACTGCGAAACCGCCTACCGCGACGCATCCGACAAGGTCCGACGACAGTTCAACCAAGCCTTCTTCAAACGCATCCTCATCGACGATATGTACAACGTCACCGGCGAATTCGCGGAACCGTTCGAGACACTCCTGAGCGACGAGCTCCGCCAAGCCGCCGCCGAACGAGCTGAAGCCGAACGCCACCACGCCCTCGACGGCGTCCGCAAGAAGGGCGACCGAGACGACGCCCGCGAGCTCGCCACCGTCGGAGCGGCCCCACGCCGCTACGCGCAACGTTTGAAAAAGCAAACGATGGTGGGCGCTGGGCGACTCGAACGCCCGACCCCCTCCTTGTAAGGGAGGTGCTCTGACCAGCTGAGCTAAGCGCCCCGGTGAACGGGCGTGTCAGCGTAGCGGCCGATCCCTTTGCTGCCTTCGGCGACGGTTAGGGCTTCGGCAGCACCGCGACGGCAGCCGTCGCCGCGCCCGGTGCGTTGCGCAGCTCGACCTGCGCAGCATTCGACGACACGACGGTGGCGCCGGCCGCGATCACCGAGTAGCCGTGCGGGTACACGCCGGGCGGGATGCTGATCACCGACACGTTCGCCGTATCGACCTTGCCGTCGGGCCGGCGGGTGGTGAACCCGTACACGAGCACCCGGCTCGGCGCGTCGTACACGAGTGCCCCGGGGACACCGTCGGTGAGCAACGGGTACGGCCGCGCGAGCGCCGCGACGACCGGCGCGTTCACGTTCGCGGCCGACCGGCCGATGCATGAGATCGTGCACCATGTCCTCGTCGTACGACCAGAACAGCCACGACAGCAGTTGCGAATCGAACTGGTCAGCGGTTTGAGTGATGATCGTCGGATCGGTGACCGCGCCCCACTCCGTGGCAAGCAGTGCGTCGCCGTTGCGCTGCGAGGCCGCGACCGCCTGCTGCATCGCCGCGAGGTTGTCAGCCGCCGACGTGGCGTACACGTGGAACGACATGCCGTTGTGCGCGGCACCGACCGTGGGCAATGACGTCGGGTCATGGCCATAGTTGAACAACACGAACGGCTCCGGCATCACGAGGTGACTCGGGTCGACGGCACGTACCGCCTGCGCGAACCGCCGGTAGAACGGCACGAGCGAGCCGAGCTCCTGCGCGGCGCACCCGGTGATGCACGGCTGCCAGTTCGCGCCGGGCCACGGCTCGTTCATCGGGTCGTAGCCGATCACCCACGGATTGCCCTTGACCCGCGCCGCGAGCGCGCGGGCCGCGGCGATGTAGTGATCCTGCAGTCCCACGCCATCCGAAGCGGGCCGGTTCTTCCAGAAGTTCTCGAACGCGCGCTGCAGCGCCGGGTTCTCGAGGTAGTAGAGCGGGAACCCCACCGGTGGGTTCGGCAGGCCATCGGTGATCGTCGCCCACGCGGGCGCGCCGTTGCCGTGGGTGGCCGGGCCCCAGCCGTCCTGATGGAAGTCGAGCAGCACGAAGATGTGATGCGTGGCGAGCATGTGCACGGTCGCCGCGATGTGGTCGATGTAGCTCGCCGAGATCGCTCCCGGCGACGGCTCGAGGCCCTCCCACACCACACCGAGGCGCACCGCGCTGAAACCCTCACGGGCGAGGAACGCGGCGTCGTCCTCGCTGAAGCCGACCGATGCCGGGTAGTACGGCGCGGCCTTCGCCACCTCGTTCACACCGTGCAGCGTGACGACCCGCCCGGAGCGGTCGACGAACCAGCGTCCCGCGTGGCCGAGCGGACCCACCGGACCGTCGACCGGCATGGCCGCCGGGGCGGGCGCCCGCCCCCGCGCCGCTGAGCTGCTCGTGGCCGCGGCCGGAACCGCGACCGCCATCGACAATGTGATCGCACCTGCCGCCAACGCCCGTCGCATGCTCCGAGCATGCCACGCCCGCCGCGCGCGCTGCCGCGGCAGCGTTGACACCCGCCACACAGGCAACAAGGGTCGCCCGTGACCTACGGCACCCACTGCTCGCAGAGCTCGGTGATCAGCCCGCCGCCGAGCCGTACCCACCACATCGTGCCGGCGTAGACGCCGCTCGAGTCGTAGTGCGACGTGATGCGGGTGAGGAAGTTGGCGAGGGTGTCGGTCTGCAGCTCGGGGCTGCCCGGGTCCTTCGTGTCGAACACGACGACGACGGGCGCGAAGTGCGCCGCGTAGATGCGCGGGTTCACGTTGCGCACCCAGTAGTCGTTCGGCGGCCCGTCGGCGGCACCCGGATTGTCCTGCTTGTACGCCGTGATCGCGTCCTGACCGACGAGGAACTGCACCACGTCGTACCGCAACGTGCCGGCCGCGACGTCGACGGTCTTCGGCATGGTCGAGTAGAACCCGTTCCGCGCGTCGTAGCTCGCCGGACCGCTCGTGGTCGAGCATCTCTGCGGCGGGCTCGACGGGATCGACGTCGTGGGCCCGACAACGGGTGCGACCGTCGTCGATGACGGCGACGAGGTCGTCGAAGGCGCCGACGCCGAGGTGCTGGCTCCGGGCGCGCTCGTCGGCGATGCGTGCGACGACGACGACGACGAGCAGGCCGCCGCGGCGATCACGGCCACGGCAGCCGCGGCAGTACACGACGGTGCGAGGCGAGCGCGCGGCACGCAACGGTCGGAGCATCCGGAACATCCGGTGATTCTG
Source organism: uncultured Actinomycetes bacterium (assembly GCA_963716525.1). Classification (GTDB taxonomy): domain Bacteria; phylum Actinomycetota; class Acidimicrobiia; order IMCC26256; family PALSA-610; genus JBBREP01. The sequence continues at coordinate 2,634,993 of OY970315.1, read as the reverse complement.
GCGCAGTGAGCCGCCGTGGGCGGCGATGCAGCACCGCCCCACACCCACGCTGGGCACACTGACGCCGAGCCGGACCCGTGCCCGTGGGCACAGGTCCGGCCTCAGCGACGTTCCCCCAGGTCCGGTGGGTGGCCGCTTGCGGGCCGGGACTCGCCTGCGCAGGCGGCGGGGGGTCCGCCTGCTCCGTCGTCCCGGCCCGCCTCTACCACTCCCGGAAGAGGTGCCGTGCCGTGCCGCTACGCCAAGCGGCCGACGGGCTCGAGCAGCCCGTCGAACGCGTCGGTGAGCGGCGCCGGCTCGGGCGGTCGCACCTTCGGCGGCCGGCCCCGCTTGCGCTTCTGCGCGATGACCTTGCCGTGGACGAAGAGCTCACCGCCCCAGACGCCCCACGGCTCGGCCCGCTCGAGCGCGGCGTCGAGGCACGCGGTGCGCACCTCGCAGCCGGCGCAGAACGCCTTCGCACGGTTGATGTCGTCGATCTGCTCCGAGAAGAACAGCTCCAGCATCGTGCCGGTGCCGGTGGAGCAGCGCGCGAGCGCGCGCCACTCCGCGGCGTGACCTTCGTCGACGAGTGCTTCGGTGGGCTCGAGGGCGAACATCGCCTGCTCCTGTCTTTCCGTCGCTCTGTCAGGGGGAGGTGATCGGTCGGTAGGTCGGTCTCGGACGGTCGGGTGATCGCTGGTCGGTGGGTTGCCGGTCGGTGGGTTGCTGGTCGGTACGGGGGCGGGGCTCGGTCGGTTCGTCGATCCTGCAGGGGGGTTCGGACAAAACAAAAGGCCCGCCGGTTTCCCGGCGGGCCTTGGAGGAGTTCTTGGCGGTAGCGGGGGCTACGGCGCCAACACCGAGGTCAGCCGGGAGAGTCCGGGCTTACGGGTCGTGAGGTCATTCGCGGACCACGAACCTGCCGGTGCACCCATGTGGAACGCGGCAATCGGGCACACGACCTGCGAGTACTCGCGCACGTGCGACACGATGACGCTTCCCGTCATCTGCGTTGCGTTCCGCTGGGTGCTCATGTCGTGGGTGCCTTCTCGTGCGCTCGGGTGGCAGGGTTGCCGGTGGCCGTGACGCGCGGTGGTTCGGACGGACAAGTTATCCGATCCGTTCGGCGGCGCAAGCGAATTATTGAGGGCTTCCCGCCGTTCGGGTGATGGCCACGAGCTGTTCATGGACCGCGGGCGGCCCGGCCACGATGTCGCCCGACCAGAGCCAGGCCTCGGCGTCGCCGGCCCAGTCGGTGACCACACCACCCGCCTCCCGCACGAGCAGGGCCCCGGCGGCGACGTCCCAGGTGCCCAAACCCACCTCGAAGAACCCGTCGAGCACCCCCTCGGCCGTCCAGGCGAGATCGAGGCTCGCGGCCCCGATCCGGCGCAGGTCCTCGACCACCTCGAACGTGTTGTGGAACACGTGCAGGTAGCGGTCGAGCTCATGCTTGCGCCGGAACGGAAAGCCCGTGGCCGGGATCGCTTGGGCTGGCGCACGGTCGCTCACGCGGATGCGGTGGCCGTCGACGTACGCGCCACCGCCCGCGACCGCGTGGTACGTGTGGCCGAGCATCGGCGCGTGCACCACGCCGACCACGGGCGTGCCCGCGTCGACGAGCGCCACCGACACGCCGACCGCCACGAGACCGTGCAGGAAGTTCGCGGTGCCGTCGAGCGGGTCGACGTACCAGCCGCGCTCGGCGCGCGTGCCGCCGGTTTCCTCGCCGAAGAACGCGATACCGGGCGCGAGCGCCGCGAGCGTTTCGCGGCGCGGCCTCCTCGCTCGCGACGTCGGCCGCGCTCACCCAGTCGCCCGGCGCCTTCTCCTTCACGTCGCGCGCCTGCCCGAAGTGCGCGAGCACCACTTCCCCACCGGCGCGTGCCGCGGCGAGCGCAGCGTCGCACAGCCGTTCGAGCTCGCTGCTCGCGAGCTCCGTCACCGCCGCCCCGCCGCGGTGCGGAGCACGTCGAGCAGCGCTTCGGTGCCCGCGCCGAGAAGCTGGCGGCGCACCGCGGGATCCGACGTCACGAGCTCCTCGCCGCGCGCGTCGACGACGATCGCGCCGGCTTCGCGGCACATCGACAGCCCGCCGAGGTAGTCCCACGGCGCATGCCACGATCCACCGTCGACGTAGCCGTCGACGCCACCGCACGCGAGCTCGCACAACGCGAGCGACGCGCAACCGAACGCGCGGTACTGACCCCACTGCAGCACGCGTGCCGGCAGACCGGACAGCGCCACGAGCGCCGCCTCGATCGGCTGCACCGCGCTCGCGTGCACCGGAACACCGTCACGGGTTGCGCCCTCGCCGCGTACGGCGCGGTACTCGGTGCCGGTGGCCTGGTTCACGACGTAACCGCAGAGCAATCCGTCGGGGTCGATCGCCGCGATCGACGTGGCGTAGTAGGCGATCCCGTGCGCGCAGTTCGTGGAGCCGTCCACGGGGTCGAGCACCACGGTGACGGGCGCATCCTCGTTGCCGCTGTAGAGCGACTCTTCGCTCACGATCGCGGCGTCGAGCCCTCGCAGCACGTTGAGCGCAGCACGATCGGCCACGAGATCGAGCCCGTACTGGCCGACCCGGCCGGTGCGGATGTTCATCTGCTCGGGAGTCAGCTTGTCGAGCGCGCGGCGCACGGCCACGCCAGCTTCCGCGAACTGAAAGAGAAGGTGATGCGGATCCGTGTCGGCCACGAAGACGCACACTAACGATGCGGCACACCACCGGTCGCAACGCGCTCCGGGTGCGTGTACACGCTGCCGCCGCCGTCGCGCAGGAAAGCGACGGTGGTCACACCGAGCCGGCGCCCGGTGGAGACGGCCATGCTCGACGGCGCGCCGACGGCGGCGATGATCGTCACCCCCGCGATCGCGGCCTTCTGCACCAGTTCGAAGCCGAGCCGTCCCGACACGACCACGATGCGATCGTGCAACGGGACCCGGCCGTCGAGCAGCGCGCGGCCGAGCGCCTTGTCGAGCGCGTTGTGCCGGCCGACGTCTTCGCGCACCGTTTCGATCGCGCCGTCGGGTGACGCGAGCGCCGCGGCGTGCACACCGCCGGTGGTCGCGAACAGCGGCTGCTGCGCGCGCATCGCGGCGGGAAGCCCGAACAGCATCGCGGCATCGACGCGCGGCCCGACGCCTTGCAGCGTGGCACAGCGCTGCTCGAGCTCGTCGATGGTCGCCTTGCCACAGAGTCCGCACGCGGCAGTGGCGGTGAAAGGGCGCGGCGCGAGCGCGTCGCCGACCGGTGCCGTACGGCGCACCGTGACCACGTTGTACTCCTGCTCGTGGTCGGGCCCCACGCAATAGCCGACGGTCACGATGTCGTCGCGCGAGCGCACCAATCCCTCCGCGAGCAAGAAACCGGCGGCGAGCTCGAAGTCGTGCCCCGGCGTCCGCAGCGTGACCGCGACCGGCCGGGGCGCCTCCGACGGCCCGTGCAGGCGGATCTCCATCGGCTCCTCGGTGGCCAGCCGGTCGGGCACCCGATGCGCCGCGCCCGCGCGCCATTCGTCTCGCTGCACGCCCACCGACGTGCTGCGCACGGTTTCGTCGGACCGGCGGGCCATGCCGGCGATGCTACGAGCCGTCACCGTCGTGATGTTTCCGTACTGCACCGGTGCGAAAACATCACCGAAGGTCGATCCCCACCTCCCGGGCGTCGGCGGGCGTGTCGATGTCGCGGAACGCCGCGGGGCCGGCGTACGGGCCCCACACGGTCTCGTCGATCCAGTCGATGCCGCCGTGCTGCGCGCCGCCGTGCAACCACTTGAAGCTGCGCGTGCCGGTGCGGTACGCGGCGCGCATCGCCACGAGCACCGCGCCACCGAACTTGGCACAGCCGTACTGAGGCCGGGCGCGTGCGATCGGGATCACCGTCGCGCTGGGCCGTTCGGCGATGCACCGCAGCAATGCTGCGGTGACGAGCGGCATGTCGCAGGCGAGCACGACGACGCTCGAGTCAGGTTCCACCGGCAACGCCTGCACGCCACACACCAACGCCGCGAGCGGTCCCTCGCCGGGCGGCGACTCCCGGATGCACCGCAGCCGCGACGCGCCGCTGCCCACCTCCACGCACGGATCGCACACAGCCGCGAGCACCGACGCCGCACGCATCGCGAGCGTCTCCCCGTCGAGCTCGACGCGCGCCTTGTCGACGCCGAGGCGGCGACTCCGGCCGCCCGTGAGCAGGATGCCGGCAACCACGCGTCAGGCGACGGCGTCGATCTGGGCTGCGAGCTGCATGTCGAGTTCGGTGAGCCCGCCGGCATCGTGCGTGGAGAGCGCGAGCTCCACGGTGCGCCAGCGGATGTCGATGTCGGGGTGGTGGTTCGCGGCCTCGGCGAGGAACCCCACCCGTACGACGAACGCCACCGCATCGGCGAACGAGGCGCGCCTGAACGACTTGCGGATCACGTCGCCGGCACACGCCCACCCATCGAGTCCGGCGACGGCTGCCTGGATCTCGGAATCGGACAGGCGAGGGGCGGCCACCTGCCCATTCCACTCCCCGGCTGGCGCCGGACCAAACTCTCGGTGATGGAGTTCGAGATCCCGCCGAGCCCGCCGCCCGAAGACGTCGAGCTCGACCGCGCCCGCCATCTCCGGCTCCGCTGGCCCGGCGGGCGGGTCACGACGTTCGCGCTCGAGCCGTTGCGCGCCGCGTGCCCGTGTGCCGAGTGCCGGGCCCGCCGCGAGCGAGGCCTCGCGGTGCCGCCGCCCCGCCTCGAAGGCAGCCCGCCGCTGGAGGCCCGCGGTGCCGAGCTCGTCGGCAACTGGGGGATCCTGCTGCGGTGGAGCGACGGCCACGAGACGGGCATCTTCTCCTGGGCGCTGCTGCACGAGCTCGCGGGTGAGCCCCGCTGACGACCGCGATCGCTGCTGGTACGTTCCGCGCATGCGCGACTTCGAAGGACGGCGAGCGGTCGTTACCGGCGGCGGTTCGGGAATGGGCCGGGAGCTGGTGCGCCAGCTCGCGTCGCAAGGATGTCACGTCGCCACGTGCGACGTGTCCGAGGAGTCGCTCGACGAGACCCGGACGCTGGCCGAAGAGGGCGCGCCGGCGGGCACGCTCGTCACCACGTTCGTCGCCGACGTGTCCGACGAAGCCCAATGGCTCGCCTTTCGGGAACACGTGACCGGCGCGCATCGCACCGATCACGTCAACCTCCTCTTCAACAACGCGGGGATCGGCGGCGGCGGCAGCTTCCTCGCCGACGAGCGCGGCCAGTGGGACGCGACGTTCGCGGTGAAGGGCTTCACCGAGGCGCTCATCACCGATCTGCGGCTCAACGCGCCCCACGTGACCGCCTCCGTGGTGATGCCGGGTCACATCGGCACCGGCATCGTGCTGAACTCGTTCCGCTACTTCGGGCTTGACCCGAAGCACCTCGACGAGGGACAGCTCGCGCAGGTCCGGGCCCGGCTCGGGTCGCAGGGCATCGACGCGTCGGGCGCGTCCGACGAGGACCTGCAGAACGGCATGCAGCTGCAAGCCGAGATGTTCCGTGACCTTGCCCCGACGTCTGCCGCGCAGGCCGCGACGATCATCCTCGACGGCGTACGCGCCGGGCGCTGGCGCATCCTCGTCGGTGCCGACGCCGAGCACCTCGACCAGATGGTGCGCGAGGCCCCGGAAGACGCCTACGAACCTTCGTTCATGGAACGCCTCCGCGCCGAGGGCGTGTTCGGCGCGATGTCGCTGTAGCCGCCCGACCGCGGCACCGCGCGGGCGCCGTCATCACTGGCTCGGGTCGTCAGATACCAGACCGTCGTCACGACGGCCAGCGCGACTGCAGTGCCGAGCGACCACCCTGCGACCACGTCGGAGAGCCAATGGACTCCGAGCACAAGCCGGCTGACGCCGACGATTGCGGCGAGCAACAGTCCGATGGCGATGCATACGACCTGGGTCGTGCGCCTGCGAGCGCCGGTGATGGCGAAAGCGAAGACGCACGCGGCGGCAACGAACAGGGCCGCCGCATCGGTCGCGTGACCGGACGGAAAGGCCGCCAGCTTCACCGTGGTCTCGCGCACGGTCATCGGAGGTCGAGGACGATCGAACGAGCCCTTCGCGATCGTCGATGCGAGCCCGGCGAGCAGCAGCGAGGCGGCCGGGGCGACGGCGAGTCCGAGATGCACTCCCGCGCGCCACAGCAAGAGGGCGGCAATCGCGCTCAGCACGAGCAGCGGCGTGAACTCACCGGCGCGACTCACGAACCTCGCGGCGTCGATCATCGACCTCGTGCGATGATCGACAGACCACGAGAGCACAGCCCGATCACGCGCGATCAGGCCGCCGCCGTCGAGAACATCCTCGGCGATCAAGGTGAACACCGCGAGGCTCGCCGCCACGAGCACGGCGGCCGCACCCAACATCCGCCGCGACGGTGGGGTCTCGATGCGCACGGGAACTACTGCGGCGACGCGACGAGCTCCGGGTTCACCGACGCGAACCCGGCCAGGACACGACCAGCAGCTGGGCCACAGACGGCATCAGCGCAACACCCTTTCCGACCCACGGCGAGCGGCAAGGCGGCGGTCGATCTCCGCGCCCATCACGTGGCACTCGGTGGCGGGATGGTCGTAGCGGCAGAACAGTGACGCGCTGAGCACGTCACGCGCGTGTTGGTGCTGCGCGATCTGCTCGTCGAGCGCGTCCAGGCGCCGGCCCGCGATCGCTTTCCATTCGCTCGCGTCCGCGGCGTGGAGCACTCCGGCGATCTCGTCGAGCGCGAGGCCGGCGTCCTGGAGCATGCCGATGAACACGAGCCGCCGCAGCGTCTGGACGCGGTACCGCCGCTGACCGGATCGGCGGTCGTCGGGGGTGAGCAAGCCGCGCCGTTCGTAGTAACGGACGGCCGACGGGCTGACGCCGGCCCGGGCGGCGAGCTCACCGATCGGCATGAGCGCTTCGGTCACCAGACCACTTGACTTCAACCCGGGTTCAACTGTCAAGGTCCGAGACATGGCCGACCACACCGTGATCCCGAATCACCACGCCCACCACCAGCCGTTCTCCGGAGTCGCCGGGCTCGTCGCCGCGCTCAGCATGGTCACCGGACGCTCCGACAGCGCCCGTCTCGCCGCCGGGCTGTGCGCGGTCGAGCCGGACGATGTGCTGATCGACATCGGCTGCGGACCCGGCGCCGCGGCCCGGCACGCCGGCCGGCTCGGCGCCGCCGTCACCGGCGTGGACCCGGCTGCGGTCATGCTGCGCGTCGCGCGGTTGCTCACGCGCTCGGCGAAGGTGCGCTACCTCGATGGGACGGCCGAGGCCCTCCCCGTCGCGAGCGACAGCGCGACCGTCGTGTGGTCGATCGCGACGGTGCACCACTGGCAGGACGTCGATGCCGGCCTGCAGGAGGTGCGCCGGGTCGTGCGTCCGGGCGGCCGGTTCCTCGCGATGGAGCGCGCCCGGCAACCCGACGCGCGCGGCCTCGCCAGCCACGGCTGGACCACGGAACAGGCCGCAGCCTTCGCCGACCGCTGCACCGAGCACGGATTCGCCGGCGTTCGCACGCAGACCCACACCGCCGGACGCTCGACGGTCCTCACCGTGCTCGCCACCGCGCCATAGACCGTGGCCGCCACCGCTTGAATCGTCGGATCGCCGTTGGCGCGAGCAGCGTTACGCGCGCGTCGCGCCGATGAGCACGACGACCATCTGGCAGGGCTCCGCGAACGGGTTGCGCCACGCATGGCGCGTGCCGTTCTGCACCACCGTGTCACCTGGGCCGAGCTCGACCGTGGCGCCGTCGTCCAGCTCCAGCACGACGCGGCCCGACACGACGTACTCGAAGTCGACCGTCTGCGTCGTGTGCATGCCCGGATTGTCGGGCTCCATGTGGGCGGCCATGCCGGGGAGCGACGCCTCGAGATCCGCGAGCGCAGCGGCGATGTCGAGGTCCTCGGGCATCGCGGTCGTGTCGGGCGGCACGGTGAACAACCCGAACCGGAACCCGCCCGGCACCGGGAAGTAGGGCAAGGCGGACCGCGGCGCGCCCGACTCCGGCAACGTCGCGCCCTCGTCGGCGCCCCACAACCGGTGGAACTCGAAGCCCGGCAACAGCCGCAACTCGATCGCGTCGACTCGTGCGTCGCTCGCGAACACCGACTTGCCTTCCGGCGTCGTGCCCGTGACCACCCGTCGGACCTGCATCGCGTGCGATGCTACGTGGAGTCGGCGATCACCGCTTCGATCCCTCGGAGTTTGTCGGCGACGAGCACGGGATTGGTGTGGCGGTAGTAGGGCACGCCGACGACGCCCGTGAGCACCCATGCCTTGCCGCGATCCCACGTGGCGTCGTCGATGTCGAGTTCGTCTCGATACACGGCGCGGGCATCGGGCGGGAACAGGCTCCAGGCGATGGTCGTGTCGATCGCCGGGTCGCCCACACCGCAGGTTCCCCAGTCGATCACGCCACACAGCTCTCCGTCGCGCGCCAGCAGGTTCAGATAGGCGAGATCGCCGTGGAACCACACGGGCGGGCCGTCGTAGTCGGAGGCGCGCAGCAGGCGCGACCAGAGACCGACGAAGGCCGCGGCATCCACTTCGCCGCGCAGCCCGGCGACCGCGTGCTGCACCGCTTCGTCCTGGACACGGACCGGCGACCCACGACGGTGCCGCGGACCACCTGATGGGTCGACGGCTCGCAGCGCGCGGACGAAGCCGGCGAGATCACGCGCGGCCCGCAACGGATCGTCGAGCGTCGCCAGCGTCGCCATCTCGCCGGGGAGCCACTGCACGACGCTCCATGGGTACGGGAAGGCCTCGTCCGGTTCGCCGTGCGCGACCGGCAACGGGACGGCGAGTGGCAGATGCGGCGCGAGGACGGGCAGCCAGCATTGCTCCTTGGCCACATTGGCGATCGCCCAGTCGATCCGGGGAAGCCGGACCGCCAGCGCGTCACCGACGCGATACATGGAGTTGTCGGTACCAGCGGACCGGACCCGCGTGATCGGAAGGTCCGCCCATTGCGGGTGCTGCGACGCGAGCAGACGGCGCACGAGGTGGCGGTCGGTCGCGATCTCGTGCTCGTGCATCCGCGGCTGCGCCATCGGGAGCATTTTCCTCGCGCGACCGCGAAGCGATCGACCATTTTCCACGGCGTCGTTCCACGGCGTCAGGACAGCTGCACGGGGCCGCTGACCTCGGCCGCGCCCCAACCCGTGGCGAAGCATGCGCGTTCAGATCAGAACGGCAGGCGCGCGCTGTCGATGATCTGGCTGAGCGCGCGTTCGGCCGAGTAGTGCCGGGCCAGCTCGTCACGGGCCCGGGCGAGCAGCTTGGGCCGGACGAACATCACGCGTGCGAGCCGCCGCGAATCGGTCTGACCGCGCTCGACGATGCTCCGGCATCGCTTCTCGTACAACTCGAGGGCCAACGGGATCGATGCCGCGTCGGCACGAGAGAGTTCGTCGGCGAGCCCGGCCGCGCCGCGCATCGCGTACGACCGCGCCCACGCCCGCGGTCGGCATGAAGCCGACCGCGGCATCGCCGCACAGCGCGATCCGGCCGTTGACCCAACGCTCGGCCCGCACATCCGCCATCGGCCACGGATACGCCTCCGCCATCGCTTCGATCGCGGTCCCGACGACCGGCACGTGATCGATCAGGGTGCCGAGCTGCCGGAGCAACGCCGCGCGCGTGTCGTCGCCGCGCACCGCGCCGGCCGGACCGCCGGCGGCACACATCACGTGGTCGGGCGCCGGATAGACGCCGAAGAAGCAACCCGTTCCCCACCATTCGCGGGTGACGGTGGGATCGAAGTGCCGGCGATCGACCCACCAGGTCCACAACAGCCAGCCGGAGTCATCACCACTCGCCGGTCCGCACACGAAGTCGCGCGTCGGTGAACCGATCCCGTCGCACGCCAGCACCACGTCGAACTCCGCCGTCGCACCATCGGTGAACGTCGCCTCGACCGCGCCGGCACGCGGCACGAGCGACGCCACGCTCGCGCCGCGGCGCAGGTCCGCGCCGCGGCAACTCGCCTCGAGGACCGCGATGAGATCAGCACGACCGACCATGAGCAGCGGCCCCGTCTTTCCGGTGAGCGTCGAGAAGTCGACCGCTTGCAGCACCCTTCCTGTCTCGCTTGCCAGCTCGTAACGCTCGAGCACGAGCGCTCGCTCTCGCAGCCGCTCGTACGCGCCCAGGCCGTGGAGCACGCAGCTGCCGAGCGGATACAGACCGATCGCGTAGCCGCGCTCGAACTGCTCCGACCGCTCGACGATCGTCGGCGCCCGGCCTTGCTGCTCCAGGAGCCCGGCGAGCGTCAAGCCCGCCACCCCCGCGCCGATCACGAGCGTTCGCACCGGGCCAGCGTCGCACACCGAGCCGGCTCACCGCGAACACTGTCCGCTTGCCGGGGCGCTGGATGTGCCACGATCGACCCACCCTCGGGGCCGGTGGTGTCTGGACGTCTATGGCTGCAGTTGCTGTCTGTGTTGCGGTGGCCCTCTGCGGCTACGGACTGACGACGCGTCACGTGCGCGCGTCGCAGGCGTGGGCGGCGACCGCGACCCCGCTCGCCTCGATCATCGGGAGTGGCTTCCTCGTGCTCGCCCCGCTGTTGTCGGCGACGGTCGGGAGCTGGGCACCGGTCGCGATGACAGGCATCGTGGTCCTCGCGTATGCGCTCGGCGCGACGATGCGTTTCAACATCGCGCACAGCGAGCACCTGCTGAGCTCGGCGCATCCGCCACAAGGCAGCCGCGACCTCGAGCGAGTGTCGCGGTTCGTGCTCGGTCTCGCATACATGATCTCGGTCGGCTTCTACCTCCGGCTCCTCGCGTCGTTCCTCCTCCAGGCGATCGGCCTTGACACCCCCCTCGCAGGCCGTCTCCTCACGACTGCCATCCTCGTCACGATCGCCGTCGTCGGAGTGCTCCGCGGCTTGCACGGCATCGAGGCGTTCGAGGTACCCGCAGTCGACGTCAAGCTCGTCGTGATCGCGGGGCTGATCGCCGGCATGCTCGTCTACGTCTTCACACACCACACCGTGGCCGTCGACGCGTTCTCGCGATATCCGATTCGCAACGACGCTCTGGGCGTCGCCCGGCGACTCGCGGGAATGCTCCTCGTCGTGCAGGGCTTCGAGACGTCGCGATACCTCGGGCACTACTACAGCGCCGGCGTCAGGATCCGCACGATGCGGCGCGCCCAGATCATCAGCGGCGTGATCTACGTGAGCTTCGCCGCGCTCGCGGTGCCGCTGTTCGATCACCTCGGAGACGGAACCCGCGAGACCGCCATCATCAACGCGGCGCGGTTTGTCACGCCGATCCTCGCGCCCCTGATCGTGATCGCCGCCGTCGCGAGTCAGCTCTCCGCGGCGGCAGCCGATACGGCGGGCGGCAGCGAGATGATCACCGAACGGCCCCGGCACCAGCCCGGCAACCTCGGTTACCTGGTGATCACGGTCGGAGCGGGGGTCGTGGTGTGGTCCACGAACGTGTTCGGCATCGTGAGCATCGCGTCACGCGCGTTCGCCGCGTACTACCTCTGCCAGACGCTGCTCGCCGCGTCCACGGCCGCCCACACCCGGCCTCCCAATCATCGCAGCGTCATCGCTGCGAATCTCGCGCTCGCGGCCTTGCTCGCGTTCATCGCGATCGCGGCGATCCCCGGCGATTAGGACCGGCTCAGCGGTGACCGGAGGCCGACTCGTCGTTCGCCCACGCTGCGAATAGTTCGGCACCGAGACTCCGCAGCGACTTGCGCTGGCGCATGGCCTTGATGCGCACCCGGTCGTACAGATCGCCGTCGAGCATGATCTCGACCCGGCGACCGGCACCCGACGCGGCTTCCGGCTGCTCGTTCGGATTCGCTTCTGCCACTGATCTCAGCGTAACCGGACCCTGTTTCGACGGGTAGCCGTAACCCCGGCGTTCCCGGCTTCCGTCGTCGCTCTTCGGCACTTACGCTCCGTCCTCGATCGTGAAGGAGTCATACACGCCGGTGAGGCGCAGCACCCTCTCCACGGTCGGTCGCAGTCGCTGCAACACCATCGCACGGCCACGGGCGGCCGCCTCGGAGCGAAGCGTGAGCAGCAGGCCGATGCCGGAGGAGTCGCAGAACGTGAGATCGCTCAAGTCGATCGTCAGCGTACCGGCCGTCCGGTCGAGCACTTCGACCACTTCGATCTGAGCCCGCTTCGCCTGGTCGAGGTCCAGCTCACCGACGAAACGCACCCGTGCGTGCCCGTCGACCCTCGACCGATCGATCTCGAACACCGGTCCCATCCACGCCTCCTTCCGCACGTTCCCAGGTGAACAAGGAGCCTGGCGGGCAGGATACCGATGTTACGGAATCCCGTCAACCCGTAATCACAGCACCCGTACGCCGGCGTCGACGCCACAAGCGCGAGCGCGACGGCGCGCGCTAGGACGCCTGCGCGTGCGGGATCCAGCGCAGGCGATGCCGCACCAACGCGCTGACGACGCCTCCGGGCTGCGGGCGGGCGAAGTAGAAGCCCTGGCCCATGTCGCAGCCCAGCGCCTCGAGCTCGCGCAGTTGCTCGTCGGTCTCGATGCCTTCGGCGGTCACCGCGAGGCCGAGCGCATGGCCGAGGCGCACCACGGCGTCGACGATCGCGGTGTCGTCGGGATCGCGCCCGAGCCCTTCCACGAACGTCTGGTCGATCTTCAGGCAGTCGACGGGGAGGTGCTTCAGGTAGCCGAGCGACGACTGACCGGTGCCGAAGTCGTCGATCGCGATCTGCACGCCGAGCGCCCGCAGCGAGTGCAGCACGTCGGAGCAGAGCGCCGGGTCGTCCATGAGCATGGACTCGGTCACCTCGAGCGCGAGGTTCGAGGGATCGATACCCGAGTCAGCGAGCGCGTCGGCGACCGTGTCGACGAGATCCGGGTGCGCGAGCTGGCGCGCCGAGAGATTCACCGACACGACCAGTGGTGCGAGCTCCGGCGTCGCCGTCTTCCATGCCGCCGCCTGCCGGCACACGTCGCGGATCACCCATGCCCCGATCGGCACGATCAGGCCCGAGGTCTCGGCGCGCTCGATGAACGCGCCCGGCTCCAGCAGGCCGCGCACCGGATGGCGCCAGCGGAGCAACGCCTCGAATCCCACGATCGCAGCATCGTCGAACTCGACGAGCGGCTGGTAGTAGACCTCGAACTCCCCGTCGCGCACCGCGCGGTGCAGATCGTTGTCGAGCTCGAGCTTGGCGACCGCGTCCTCGCGCATCGCGTCGTCGAACACGTCGACGCGGTCGCGGCCGGTGCGCTTCGCCACCGAGAGCGCGGCGTCGGCGTCGCGCAGCATGCGCACAGAGTCGTCGTCGGCCCGCGAGGCGAGCACCACTCCTGCGCTGGCGTGCAGCACCACCTCGGCGTCCTCCCCCACCGGCACCGGTTCGGTGATCGCGGCGACGACCCGCCGGGCGACGGTGAGCGCGTCGTCGACCGAAGCGACGTCGCCGCACACGACGGCGAACTCGTCGCCGCCGAGACGCGCGACCCAGTCGCCGAAACGCAGTGCGCTCTCGATCCGCCGGGCGATCGTGCAGATCACGTCGTCGCCGACGGAGTGACCCAGGCTGTTGTTGATCATCGTGAACTCGTCGAGGTCGACGAGGATCAGCGCCACCCGGGAGTCGAAGTCGTCGATATGCGTGAGCACACCGGCGAGACGTTCGTGGAACGTCGCCCGGTTCGCGAGACCCGTCAGCTCGTCGTAGCGGCGCAGGAAGTCGAGCTGTGCGGCTACTTCCGCCCGCGCGGTCACCTCGTGCGCGGTGCCGACGTACTGCATCGGACGGCCGTCGCGGTCGAACACCGGCGCGACCACCATCTCGAAGACGCGACCGGGAAACGTGAGCGGATCCTCGAAGGCGACCGCGGCCGCCGCCTCCGACGCGGCTTCGAGGTAGCGCTCGGCCAGCGCGATCGAGCCCAGCGGCAGACATTCCTCGGGCGGGTGGGCGGTGTGCGCATCGCCGAGCAGCGACCGGTATGCGGCATTCACGTAGGTGCAGTGGAACGCCGACGGCTCGTGGCGGTCGATCAGCTCGAGCACGAATGTCGGTACCGGCACGCGGTCGAAGGTCGTGTACGCGCCCGGATCGAGCGGTCCACGGAGCTTCAGCGTGCGACTGGTGGCGTGCGACGGCATGGCATGACGGGCGGCAACTGGGAACGACCTGGCCCGATGAGTCGTTGAGGACTCATCGGATGCCGAACGACCTAGTTGAACGGCCCGGACCACGGGTCGAGCTCACGACTGGGAGCGGCGAGCTGCGGGGAGCCACCGTGCGCGCGAACACCACAAGAACGGATGCGAGCCGGCATGGCAGCCGTCCATAAGCTCGGCGGCATGCCGCCACGGTCGACTGGCATCACGCCGTGAACTGCCCGGCGTGCGGCGAGAACGTGCCGGTAGGGGCGAGATTTTGCCCCGATTGCGGTCACGCGCTGCTGCGCCGGCCCGACGAGCGGCGTCTCGTCACCGTCCTGATGGCCGACATCGTCGGCTTCACCGCGCTGTCGGAGACCACCGATCCGGAAACCGTGAAGAACCTCGTCGACCGGTGCTTCCAGGCCCTCGTCGACGTGATCACCACCTACGGTGGCAGCCTCGACAAGATCGTCGGCGACCAGGTCGTCGCGCAGTTCGGCGCCCCCACCGCGCACGAGGATGACGCGGAGCGCGCGGTGCGCAGCGCCGTCGCGATGCGTGAGGCGCTCGAGCAGGTGGCGCGGGACACGAATCATCGCTTCGCGCTGCGCATCGGTATCAACACCGGTGAGGTGCTCGTGGGCGCGATGCGCGCCGGCGGCGATCCCACCGTGATGGGCGACGTGGTGAACACCACGAGCCGCCTGCAGACGTCGGCCGAACCCGGACAGATCGTGGTGGGGCACGCCACATATCTCGCCACCCGCAACGTCGTGCGCTACGACGGGCTCGGCGAGCTGGAGGTGAAGGGCCGCGGCGAGACCGTGCCGGCATGGTCGGTCGCCGCGGTCACGCGGCCGCCCGGCCGCCCTCGCCGTGCCCGGCGCGCCTCGCTCGTGGGCCGCGATCCCGAGATGGGTGCGCTGCGCCATGCCTACAAGGTCACCACCACGCGCCGGCGAGCTCAGCTCGTGCTGCTCCTCGGCGACGCAGGTGTCGGCAAGACGCGCATCGCCCAGGAGCTCGCCACCGAGGTGAGCTGCGAGCAGGGCGCGCGGGTCGTGGTCGGTCGCTGCGCGCCGTACGGCGAGTCGAACGTGTGGGCGCCGATCTGCGAGGCGTTGCGCTCGCTGTGCGGCCTCGACGACGAGGAGGCACTGCACGGCCGGCGCGACGAACTGCGCGCCGCGGTGCAGTCGGTCACCGGCATCGACGATGCGTCACCCGAGCTCGATCGCATCGCCGACGGCGTGCTGTACATGACGCACGGCGTCACCAAGCCCGGCGTCGACCCCGGACGCGCGCGCGACGACGCGATCCGGGCCGCCATGGCGATGTTCGAAGCCTGCGCGCACCAGCGCCCGCTCGTGCTGATGCTGTCCGACGTGCACTGGGCCGACGATCTCGTGCTCGGCGCGCTCGCCCGCTTCCTCCGCCGGCTCCGCACGCTGCCGTTCCTGTTGCTCGCGACCGCCCGTCCCGATTTCGAGCAGCGGTGGACACCGCCGGTCGGTTATCACAACGTCACGGTCCTGCACCTCGACCCCCTCGACAGCGAGGCCACCGCCGAGCTCGCACGCGAGCTGTACGGCGAGGCCATCGACGACAGCATGGTTGCGTTCTTCCAGGAGCGCAGCGGGGGCAACCCCTTCTTCGTCGAGGAGCTCGTCGCCCTCGTGTGCGACACCGGCGGCGCACACGATCTCGGTGCCGAGAGTCTCGGCGCGCTGCCCGCCACGCTGCACGGTCTCATCGCGGCGCGGCTCGACGCGCTGCCGGCCGAGCTTCGCAGCGTCGTCGAGGACTTCGCGGTCGTCGGCTCGCACGGGCCCACCGCGACCGCGCTGCTCCTGTCGGGCCGCGACGCCACGGTGCTGCGGGAGCTCCAGGCGCGCGACCTCCTCGAGGTCGACCACGACGACTATCACTTCAAGTCGGAACTCGTGCGCCAGGTCGCGTACTCCACCCTCACCAAGGGTGAGCGGGCCCGCCGGCACGAGGCGCTCGCGTCGCAGCTCGACGGCAACGACGAGAGTCACATCGACCAGATCGCACACCACCTGGCGTGCGCAGCGGAGATGATCGACGAGGTCGGGCTGGCAACCGGCGGCGCCGACAGCGTGCGTGAGCGCGCGCTCGCGCAGCTCGCCAAGGCGGCGCGGCGCGCCGAGGAGCGCGAGAACTTCATCGCCGCCGGGCGATTCTGGGAACGGTCGCTGCAGCTCATGGACCCTGCGCCCCACGAGCTGCGCTGGGAGGCGTTGCTCGGTCGGGCCCGCGCACGCGACGCGTTCCGGCTCCTGCACGAGGCGCGCGACGACGCGCTGATCGTGCTCGAGGAGGCCACCGAGCTCGGATCCGACTTGTGGCAAAGCCAGGCCCACGTGACGCTCGGCCGCGTGGAGGCCGACGCCGGTAACTACGAGGCCGCCGAGCAGCATTACGGCCGGGCCGTCACGCTGCTGCGCGCGCTCGGCGACGCGTCCGGGGTGGCCGACGCGCTCCGCGGCCTCGGCGTGATCCGCCTGTTCCAGGGCCGCCTCGAAGAGGCCGAGCGTCTCGTGTCGGATTCCCTTGCGTCGTTCGTCGCCGCCGGCGACCGGCGCGGCGAGGCGTGGGCGCAACAGAACCTCGCCATGATCGCCTTCTTCCACGGCGCGAACACCGACGCCGAGCAGCGCCTCGTGCAGTCGGCCGATCTGTTCGGCGAGATCGGCGACTGGGGCGGCGTGGGCTGGGCGCTCGGCATGCTCGCGTTCGTGCGGTTCAACCAGGGCGAGCTCGACGAAGCCGAACGGCTCGCGCACCAGATCGCGGTCGAGGCCGGTGAGACAGGGAGCCGCTGGGCCGAAGGGATGATGGAGGTGCTCCTCGCCGACATCGCGATCTGGCGAGGGCGCGCCGAGGAGAGCGTCGAACGCGCCCGCAACGCGATCGCGATGTTCACCGAGATGGGCGACCACTGGGCCATGGTCCAGGCCGTGGCGCCCGCGGCCCGGGCGCTGTCCACGCTCGGCCGCTTCCGTGAGGCCGACGAGATGCTGGCGCTGCTCGACACCGAGGCGGCCTACCTCCCCGACACGACGATGCGATCGGTCACGCACATGATCCGCGGCGCGGTGCTCGCGGAACGGGGCGAGTGCGACGCCGCGATCGCGCAGTTCGCACTCGCCGACGAGTTCGCCGGCGACCGCGACACCGTCGGCAACGTCGACCGCGTGCTGCTCTCGGGCCTGGCTGAGGTGCAGGCCGGCCGGCCGCATGTGGCGATCGAGCTCGCCGAGCCCACCTACCAGTCACAGACGAACGTGGGCCCGCGTGCCGCGCTCGGCGGTCTGCTCACGCTCGCCTACGCCGCGGGGCGGCGCCCCGACGACGCGCTGAAGATGGCCGGCGAGCTCGCCGACCTGCAGCGCGGCACGTTCATGGACCGGCTGCTCGCGCGCTGGGGCGCGGCGATCGCCCACGCCCAGCTCGGCGACAAGGTGCACGCCGCGGCCGAGGTCGACGCGGCCGCGGCGATCGCGTTCGCCACCGACTCGCGCGTGGTGCGCACCGTCGCCGCGGTGGCGCGCGCCCGCTTGCTCGAGGTGCTGGGGGCCCCCGCCGCGAACGAGGCCGCGAACGAAGCGAGCCTCGCGCTGCACGCGGCCGGTATCACGGCATCCGGGTGGGTCACCGCCTTCACGGCGGCGTTCGCCCCCGCCGGCGGCTGACCGCGTTCTTCCCAGGCCTTCTTCGCCATGGCGTGGTAGAGCGTCGCGACGCGACGCGTTACCACGCCCCGCGCGAGCGGATGTCCGCGAGGACGCGGTCGGCGGCGACGCCGTCGTCGAACGTCGGCACGCCCGCGAGCGGTGTCGACGGGTCGAGGCCGCTGGTCACCACGTCACGCACCCGCTCGACCCAGCGGCGCATCGGCACGAGATGCCGGTCCGCCGGCCGCCCGCCGACCGATAGGCCGGTGACCGATGGGCCGGCGTCGGCGACGACGTCGATCGTCTCGCGGGTGCCGTCCGCGCTGCGGCGCACGATGTGCTCGTCGCCCACGAGCTCGAGCACACCGTCGCTCCCACCGACCCGGATCCGTGGCGCCAACGACGCCGCGGCCACGAACGTGGCGTCGAGTGCGATATCCACGCCGCGGCTGCTGCGGAGCGTCGCGGTGAAGGCGTCGTCGGCGGTGCACCCGTGGCGAGCACCGTCGTCGCCGAGCCGGGTGCGGATCACCGTGCTCAGCGCGGCGTTCACCACGGTGAGCTCGTCGTCGAGGAGCCAGCGCAGCGTGTCGACCGCGTGCGAGCCCCAGGCATTCACGAAACCGCCGCCGCGCGCCGAATCGAACAGCCACCCGTAGCGGCGTGGCGGCACACGTGACGCGCTCGACCAGTGCGTCCACGCCACCCGCTCCACGCGGCCGACCGCACCCTCGCGCGAGCGCGCGGAGGCGTTCCCGACCCGGATCGCAACGGAACTCGAAGTTGAGCAGGTGCTGCACGCCGGCCGCGTGCGCAGCGTCTCGCAGCGCCTCCGAGTGCTCGACATCCGTGGTGAGCGGCTTGTCGCACATCACCGCGGCGACGCCCGCGTCGAGCACCAAGCGCACATGGCGATCGTGGAGAAACGGCGGTGAATGCACGGTGACGAGATCGGGACGCTCACGCGCAATGGCGCTGGTGATGCCGTCGTCGTCGCGCGCCGACACCACCTGCACGACCGCACAGCCTGCCGTCGCCGCGAACACGGGCGCGACCACCCGGGCACCGAAGCCGGTGCCGATCACGAGCACCTTCATGGTCATGCGCCGCGCCCCCCATGCCGCGCGAGCAGGCGGCTCTCCGCGCTCACGGCACCCGCGACGCCGACGCGGCGTCGAGCAGGAGCACGGCGGCCGCGCACGTGCGCAGCGCCGACGCGGGACAACGCTCGGCGATCGCGCCCGTGAGCGCAGCGTGCACGGCTGCCGCTTTGCGCGCCTCGGGCACCACGGCGACAACCCGGGCCGCCGACAGCAGCGCCGGGATCGTCACCGTGATGGCCTGCGGCGGTACGTCGGCGATCGTGGCGAAGTGGCCCTCGCCGACCTGCTGCCGGCGGCACGCCTCGTCGAGCGTCACGATCTTCACGAGCAGCGGGTCGTGGAAGTCGGCGACCGGCGGGTCGTTGAACGCGAGATGGCCGTTCTCGCCGATGCCGAGGCAGCACACGTCGAGCGGGTGCGTCGCCAGCAGCGCCGCGTAGCGCGCGGCCTCGGCGGCAGGGTCGGCGGTGTCGCCGTCGAGGTAATGGAAGGCGCCGATCGCTACGTTCGCCGCTACCCGCTCACGCATGTAGCGCTGGAAGCTCGCGAGATGCTCCGGCCCGATGCCGACGTACTCGTCCATGTGGAACGCGGTGACCTTGGACCAGTCGAAGGCGTCCGAGTGCACGAGCCGTTCCAGGAACGCGAGCTGCGAGTTACCGGTTGCGAGCATCACATTGGCGCTCCCGCCGCGGCGATCGCGCCGGCCAGCGCGTCCTCCACCTCGCGGGCGGCATCGGCCGCGAGCGCGTCCAGCGAGTCGTGGACCCGCACCGTCAACGCGTCGACCGCGAACGAGCGCGCCCCGTTCACGACGCGAACTGCGGGAGCCAGCGCGCCGTCGCGTCGATCAGCTCGTTCGTCATCCGCCACACGCCGTCGTAGTCGGCCCGGCTCGTGAGCGGATCCGTGAGCATGGCCTGGAACGCGATGTCACGGTCGCCGGCGAGCGCGGCCTCGACGGTCAACTCCTGCGAGGCCGACACCCGGCGCAGGTACTCGGCGAGCAGTGGCGGCGCCGCCACGACGTCGCGGGGGCGCACGCCCCCGCCGTCGACCTCGCCCATGCCCTCCACCACCGCGTCGTCGGGGATGTCGGGGCATTGACCGGTGTTCGGCACGTTGATCGGGAACGCGCGGGTCTTGTCGCGGCAGGCGCGAGTCGATGATCGGTGCGACGATCTCGCCCGACGGTTGCGTGGGTAGCGATTCCGCGGCCAGCAGCTTCTCGAGCTGGCTGATGTAGAACGACTGCCACCTCTCGCGCTCGGCGATGGGAGTGAGCTTCACGCCCCAGCGGCTCCCCCAACCTGACTCCTCGGTGAGGAACCCGGGGAAGAACTCCACGAGGTGGCGGTCGCCGGCGCCGGGCAGCGCACCGAAGCGGCGAAACAGCTCGAACTTCACCTTGTGCTGGTCGATGATGCCCGACTTCGTCCAGTCGCCGCCGCCCGAGATCGCCTCGTGCCCGATCATCTCGGGCACGTGCAGCGTCTCGCGACCGAACGCATCGGGGTCCTCGAGCTTGCCGGCCAGCTCGGCCAGCCCGTCGCGGCCGTCGGCCGTGACCTTCGTGATGATCGGCAGGTGGTTGACGCCACACACCTCGATGTCGATCGCGCGCGGATGTCACAGTCGAGTAGCAACGAAAGCTGGAACTGCGTGATCGTGACCTCATGGCAGAGCCCGATCGTCTCGATCGCGGTCGCCGATGTGATCGAGCGGGTGAGCGTGGTCATCGGGTTCGTGAGGTTGAGCAGCCATGCCTGGGGACAGAGCTCCTCCATGTCGCGCGCCACACCCACGAGCACGGGGATGTTGCGCAGCGCGCGGTTGATGCCGCCGGGACCGACGGTGTCGCCGACCGACTGGTGGATGCCGTAGCGCGCGGGCACATCGAGATCGATGGCCATGCTCGTGAGCGCGCCGGTGGAGATGCACACCACGACGTAGTCGGAACCGGGCAACGCCGCGCGCCGGTCGGTGGTGCTGGTGGCCGTGAGCTTCGTGCCCGCGAGCTCGTTGACGTGATCGACGAGCTCGAGCATGCGGGGTAGCGGCGCGGGGTCGATGTCGCACAGCGCGATCTCGGCGCCGGCGAGCACCGGTGTCCGGGCGATGTCGAGCAGCAGCGTGGGTGTCCACTGGTAGGAGCCGCCGCCGATGAACGTGATCTTCGTAGCCACGAAGACGCCTCCCCCGATTGCATACTTTCCGAAACTGACGTGCGTGTCAGCCTACGGCGTCACATCGAGCTCGCGCCCGGTGCGGCGACCGCAGGAGCGCAGGAGCGACGAAGGAGCGAGATGCGGCCGCAGGGAGCTCGCAGCGCCGCCGGAGGCGGCGCAATGGTCAGCGTGTCAGCCTACGGCGTCACATCGAGCTCGCGCCCGGTGCGGCGACCGCAGGAGCGCAGGAGCGACGAAGGAGCGAGATGCGGCCGCAGGGAGCTCGCAGCGCCGCCGGAGGCGGCGCAATGGTCAGCGTGTCAGCCTACGAGAACTGCGGCAGCCAGGGATCGAGCGCGTCGAGCAGCTCGCCGGTGAGCGCGGCGACCGACTCGTACGGGAGGCGTCCCGCGATCGGGTCGGCGAGCATGGCCTCGAACGCAAGCGTGCGGTCGCCGGTGAGTCCGGCCTCGACGGTCAGCTCCTGCGCGGTCACGGTGCGCCGCACGTACTCGCCGAGGATCCCCGGCACGGTCGCGACGTCGCGGGGTCGCACCCCGCCGGGGCCGGCGACGCCCATCGCTTCGACGACGGCACCGGCCGGCAGGCTCGGGCACTGGCCGGTGTTCGGCAGGTTGACCGGCAGCGCGCGCGCCACGCCCGACACCACGCCGTCGATCAGGTTCGCGACCAGCTCGCCCGACGGGAAGCGCGTCACCTCGTCGGCGCCCATGCGGTCCTGGAAATCGCGCTCGTCGCCGTCGGCATCGGCCATGTGACCCGAGAGGCCATAGTGATGAATCAACCAGTTCTTGCCGTGCTCGTTCATGTCGTTCACGAACCCCGGCATGAACTCCACCACGTGATGATCGTGCGCACCGGGTAGCACGCCGAAACGGCGGAACAGCTCGAACTTCACCGGCGCGTTCGCGACGACGTCGGCCTTCGTCCACTGCTCGCCGTCCGACACCTTCGTCCAGTGCATCGCGGCCGGGGGCGTCATCCAGATCGGCTCGGCGCCGCGCCCGTCGAGATCGTCGAGCAGCGCCCGCAGCCTCGCGAAGCCGTCCTCCTCGCCCATCCGCAGCCCCACGATCATCGGGAAGTGGTTCACGCCGGCCACCGTGGGATCGATGTCGAGCATCGACGCGTCGGTGAGCAGCGACAGCACGAACGTGCAGCCGACCAGCTCGTTGCACAGGCCCACGGCGCGCAGCCCCGTGTCGCGAGTGACTGTGCGGGTAAGTGCGCTCAACGGGTTGCTCACGTTCACGAACAGCGCCTCGGGCGCCACTTCGGCCGTGTCGCGCGCGAAGTCGCGCACGACCGGAATCGACCGCAGCGCGCGCATCACACCGCCGGGGCCGATCGAGTCGCCGATGGGTTGACGGATGCCGTAGCGCTCCGGAATCTCGAGGTCGTGGCGCATGCTCGCGAAGCCACCGACCGAGAACGCGCTGATCACGAACTCCGCGCCGCGCAGCGCCTGCTTACGATCGGCCTCGCCCCGCACCGACAGCTTGATGTCGCGCTGTGACGCGACCTGCTCGCCGTAGGCGACCATCTGCCCGACCTTGCCCATGTCGAGGTCGTGCAGCACCACTTCGGCGTCCTCGAGCGAGGGCGTGTTCGCGAAGTCGGAAAGCAGGCGGGGCGCCCAGTGGTAGCTGCCGCCGCCGATGATCGTGATGCGAGGCATGTCTATTGCACCGCCTCCGGCAGCGCTGCGAGCTCACTGCGCACCCGCGCCGCTCCTCCGTCGCTCCCGGGCTGCTCCGGTCGCCGCCCGTGTTCGAGACTCACTGTGCTTCTCTCGGGCGATGCAGGTCAAGCGGCTACGCCACCAGGCCGAGCTCGCGGGCCCGGGCCGCGGCCTCGCCGCGGTTCTGCGCCTCGAGCTTCATGAGGATGTTCGACACGTGCACGCTCGCCGTCTTCACGCTGATGAACAGCTCGTCGGCAATCTGCCGGTTCGTCCGCCCGCGCGCGACGAGCGCGATCACCTCGATCTCGCGCGGCGTGAGCCCGGCCGTCTTCGCGACGCCGTGGGCCTCGCCGGCGTCGACGCCGAGATCGACGTGGGCGCGCGTTGCGAGCTCGACCACGGCCCCGCGGATAGGGCGCGCGCCCATCTCGTCGGCGAGCTGGAATGCGGTGCGCAGGGCCTCGGCGGCCGCGTCGGCACCGAGCCCGGCTCGCAGCGCCGCCTCGCCCTCCCGCAGGCGGGCTGCCGCGACGTGCGGCAACCGTGTGCACGCGGCCCAGCGCTCGGCGATGTCGGCCCACACCTCCGGGTGGTGCTCACCGCGCGCGGGCGAGTTGCGCCCGCGCCACGGCTCGGAGGATCGGTTGATGCACACGCACGCCGTCGAGGTGCACGCGCGGCGCCATCACCTCGTCGAGCCTGGCCACGAGGGCCTCGGCACGCGCGACCGCGTCGGACAGCGCCGAACGGTCACCGGCCTCGACCGTGGCCGCGAGGAGCTCGATGATGAACCAGTCGGGCTCGTCGACGAAGTCCCACTCGGGCTCGCCGTAGTGCACGAGCCACTTGTCGAGCGTCGCCTGCGCGCCCTGCAGATCGCCCCGGGCCATCGCGAGCGCACCCGCGAAGTACGGCGACATCTCACGCGCCCCGGTCGACGCCGCATGCTGCGACATGTGCTCATACACCGCCTGGGCGCCAGCGACGTCGCCGCGATGAAGAAAGAGGCGGAACCAACCCTCGTCCCGGTGCGTCGCGTCGATGCCGACAGCGAACATTCGATCGAGATCGCGCAGTTGGCGCTCGACCTCGTCCCAGTGCCCGAGCTCGAACAGCGCCTCAGCCAGGTGCGTACGGAGGAACACGCCGTCGCATTGCGACAGCCCGTGGTTCTCCACTTCGTCGAGGCCGGCACGGGCAACGGCGAGCGCCTCGGCGAAGCGGCTCGCGCCTTCGAGCGCACCCGAGATGTTCACGTATGCCCGCGACACGTCGGGCCACGATCCGTTCTCGCGCGCGATCTCCAGCGCGAGGTACAGCTCGCCAAGGCCTTCGTCGAGTCGGCCCGCGTGCGCGAGCGCGGCGCCGCGCGTGTTGCGCGCGTGCCCTTCGATCACACGATCGCCGACGGCCCGCGCGGTGGCGATCGCGGCGTCACACCACGCCAGCGCCTCATTGCTGCGGTCGTGCACCATGAGCTGCTGGCCGAGCGCAGCCTCCACCAGCGCACGCTCCCGCGTCGGCGGTGCGGCCGGAACCAGCTCCACCGCTGCCTCGTTGTGCACGACGATGTCGTCGAACGCCCGGCGGTTCATCCATGCGTAGCGCGCGATCCGTTCGTGAACGAGCGCGGCCGCAACCGGATCCTCCGTCTCGTCGACCGCTTCCAGCGCGCGCTCCGCGAGCGCGAGGGCGTGATCGAGTCGACCCGACAGCTCGGCCACGGCCGCCGCACGCAGCATCACCTCGGCGTACGACGCCTCGGCGAGTCGCTCGGCATCGGGGACGCGATCCCAGAGCTCGAGCGCGCGCTCGAGGTGCGCGAGCGCCTCCGGGAACGCATACATCTGACGGGCGCCGTCGGCGGCACGCACCGATGCTCGTAGTGCATGGGCCAGCTCATGGGCCGAGTACCAGTGGCAGGCCAGCTCGGCGTCGACGTCGGCCGTGCGGGCCTCGAGCAGCGCAGGCTGGCGATCGAGCACCTCCGCGACGCGCGCGTGCATGCCGGCACGTTCGCCCGGCAACAGGTCGTCGTAGACGGCCTCCTGCACGAGCGCGTGCCGGAACCGGTAGCCGGCATCGTCGACGACGAGTACGTGCTGCTCGACGCATTCGCGCAACGCCTCGGGGTCCAGCTCCATCTGCTGCGACGCGGCGACCGCGGCCAGGAAACCGTGCGGGACCCGATTACCGATGACCGCAGCCACGCGCAACACGGTGCGCGCGGCATCGGGGAGCGCGTCGATGCGGGCGAGCAGAAGGTCGCGCAATGTCGGCGGCAGCGGGCCGCCGGCGGCACCTGCGGCGAGCAGCTCCTCGGCGAAGAACGCATTGCCCTCAGACCGGGCGAGCACCGCGTCGACGAGCTCGTCGTCGGCGGGTGCGCCACGAATCGCGGTCACCATCTCGGCGACCTCCTCGCGGCTCAGGCGCGCCAGCTCGTGCCGGTCGACGCGGCCATTGCGGTCGAGCTCGCCGAGCACCGGGCGCAACGGGTGGCGGCGGTGCAACTCGTCGCTTCGGTACGTGGCCACGAGCACCACCCGTACGTCGCGGAGATTGCGGGCGAGGAACACGAGCAGATCGAGCGTCGAGCGGTCGGCCCAATGGAGGTCTTCGATCACGAACACCGCCGTCGACTGCTCACCGAGCCGCTCCAGCACGCCGAGCACGTGCTCGAAGAGGCGCTGCTGCGAATGCTCGTCAGCGCCGCCAGGACGGTCGTCGCGCTCGAGCTCCGGCAGCAGGTGCGCGAGCTCGCGGCGCGCCGGGCCGATGACGGTGTCGAGCTGGTCGGGTGGGAGCCGGCGGACGAGCTGGCGCAATGCCTCTACCGCGGGCGCGTAGGGCAGGGCCCGGTCGACGAGCTCGAGGCAGCCCCCGACGAGCGCCGTGCCGCCGCGCCGCTCCACCCGCTCGACGAACTCGGCGACGAGCCGCGACTTGCCCACGCCGGCTTCGCCGCCGATCACGTACACGCCGAGCTGCGCGTCCTCGTGGGCGGCGGTGAACAGCTCGTCGAGGCGCTGGAGCTCCGCGGTCCGGCCGATCAGGCGCGGGCTGGACACGCGACCGGGCACGGGCGCCAGTCTCGCACCCGCGCGCCCGGACGACCGGCGGGTATCGGTCATCGCGGATCGGGTCAGGTGCCGCGGTACTGCGGTGCCGGGAACGTCAGCAGCCGGCCTGGGGCGCGACAGCCGGGATCACGCGGAGCTTCGGCTCGGCGCTCGCCGCGGCGCGCACCCGGCGCCGGTTCCGCCGGTCACGCCGCTGCCGGCCCAACCGCGACGCGGCGGCCTCGTCGAGCCGCTGCCGCATGTGCTGGCCCACCAGGTCGTGTGCAAGTGCCGGATGCATGGCTCGCTCCCTTCACCCCGTACCTCTCCCGATTCCTGCACCTCCCATGATCGGCCTAAGGCCCCCCGCTCCACATCGGGAGGACTGCGTATTCGCGGCGCCGATCCCCGCTTCTGGGTGCAGCAGCGATGGGATGGAGTTGGGCGTCGTCGTCAGGGCGCGGAGTAGCCGCCGTCGACGACAAGCGCCGCACCGGTGGTCCAGCGCGCCGCGTCGCTCGCGAGGTAGGCGTAGGCCTCCACGAGATCGGCCGGTGCGCCGAGGCCGAGCGGATGGCGCGCCGCGATCGTGTCGAGCGCCGCTTCTGGAAGCTCGGCGTGGATGCCCGACCGGAACGTGCCCGGGCACACGCAGTTCACCCGGATCGCGTCGCCGCGCGTACTCGACTGCGGCCACCTTCGCGAGCTGGATCACACCGGCCTTCGTCACGCAGTACGGCCCGGCGTGCGACCAGGCCGTGAGCCCCGACACCGATGCGGTCAACACGATCGAACCACCGCCCTGCGTGCGCATCACCGGCACGACGGCACGGATGCCGTTGACCGCGCCGAGCACGTTCACCCGGAACGCGCGCTCCCAGTCGTCGGTGCCGAGGTTGTGGATGCGACCGTTCGGCGACAGCACGCCGGCATTGCTGATCAACACGTCGACACGGCCGAAGCGTTCGACGGCCGTCGCCACCACCGCTTCGACATCGTCGAACGACCCCACGTCGGCGAGCTTCGACTCGATCGCACCGAGCGGCTCCGGCAGGTTCGCGATCGTTACGTCGAGCGACTCGCGGCTCACATCGCTCAACACGAGGTCGGTACCGGAGTCGCTCGCGAAGCGGGCCGACAGCGCGGCGCCGAGCGCGCCGCCCGCCCCGTTGATGACGACGACCCGGCGGTGCTCGCCCGTGGGTGCCGCGCTCATGCGAGCAGGTATCCGCCGTCGACGTGGAGCACGGTGCCGGTGACGAACGCTGCCGCGTCGGACGCGAGGAACTGGTAGGCACCGGCGAGATCGGTTGCCGCGCCCCAGCGCGCCTGCGGGGTGTGACCGACGATCGCGGATGCGAGCTCTGGATCGCGCTTCCACCCGTCGGCGAGCGGCGAATCGAACCAACCGGGCGCCACCACGTTCACCGTGATGCCCGCGGGCGCAAGATCGAGCGCGAGCCCCTTGGCGAGCCCCACGAGTCCGGCCTTCGACGCGCTGTACGCGCTGAGCCCGCGGCGGGGCCGCTCGCCGAGCACCGAGCCGGTGAACACGATGCGGCCGCCCTCGCCCATCACCCGCGCCGCGGCGCGGGCACCGAGGAACGCACCGGTGAGGTTGACCTCGAGCACGTCGCGCCACACCGAGGGCTCCGTGGCGCGCGGACCGCCGACGACAGGTGAGATCCCGGCATTGCAGATCCACACGTCGACGCCGCCCCATTCGGCCACGACCGCGTCGGCGACGGCCTCGTTGAAGTCGGCGTCGGTCACGTCGCCACCGCACACGAGCGCGGGTCCGGCCAGCTCGTCGGCGACCGTCTTCAGGTCGCGCTCGGTGCGCGCGACGAGCGCGACCCGCGCGCCGGCCGACGAGAACGCGTGGGCGAGCAGCCGGCCGAGACCGCGGCTCGCGCCCGTGAGGACCACCCGCTTGCCGCCGACGTCGCCACTGCGGGGGAACGACGCGGGGATCTCGATCTGTTCTGCCATCAACGTCCCAAAGTTGTACCGACCAGTACAATAGTTGGCTCGTGCCCACCGACGCCGACCTGCTCGAGATGCACCGGCGCATGCTGCTCATCCGCGGCTTCGAGGAGCGGGTGGCGGCGCTCTACCGCGACGGCGAGGTGCCCGGCTTCGTACACCTCTCGATCGGCCAGGAAGCCGCCGCCGTCGGCGCGTGCTGGCCGCTGCGTCCCGGCGACGTGATCACCTCGACGCACCGAGGTCACGGGCACTGCCTCGCGCGCGGGTTGTCGCCGTCGGGCATGTTCGCCGAGCTGATGGCACGCGACACCGGAACGAATCGCGGACGCGGCGGCTCGATGCACATCGCCGACCCGAACCTCGGCATCTTCGGCGCCAACGGGATCGTGGCCGCGGGCCTCCCCATCGCGGTGGGCGCGGCGGCGGGCGCGCGGCTCCGTGGCGACGATGCGGTGGCCGTCGCGTTCTTCGGTGACGGCGCGGTCGCCGCGGGCGCGTTCCACGAGGCGGTGAACCTTGCTGCGGTGTGGCAACTGCCGGTGGTGTTCTTCTGCGAGAACAACGGGTACGCCGAGTTCTCCGCCGCGGCGAGCCAGCACAACGCACCACTCGCGCGGCGTGCCGCGGGCTACGGGATCGACCACGTCGCGGTCGACGGCAACGACGTGGTCGCGACTGCGCGCGCCATGGACGACGCGGTCGGCGCGGTGCGCGCCGGCCACGGACCAGTAGTCGTCGAGGCGACCACCTACCGTCACCACGGGCACTACGAAGGCGACCCGGAGCGCTACCGCCCGGCCGGCGAGGTCCGCGAATGGCAGGCGCGCGACCCGCTCGTGCTGCACGCCCACCGCCTGCTCGCGACCGCCACGATCGACGCGGCCGCGCTCGAGCAAGTCGAAGCCGACGTGGCCCAGGAGCTCGACGCCGCGCTCGTCGCGGCGCGAGCCGGCGCGGCACCCTCGCCGGCCACACTCGGCGATTTCGTCGTGCGCTCCCGGCCCGAGCGACCCGAACCGCCCGCGCCCGCCGACGACGCCGCCGAGTTCCGCACGATGGACGCGATCCGGACTGCGCTCGAAGCCGAGCTCGCGGCCGACGATCGCGTCTTCATCGCGGGCATCGACGTCGGCGCGGGGGGCAATGTGTTCGGCCTCACGCGTGGGCTGCAGGATCGCTTCGGCGACCGCGTGCGCGACACGCCCATCTCCGAGACCGCGATCGTGGGGCTCGGTGTGGGCGCGGCGATGGCCGGTATGCGTCCGGTGGTGGAGGTGATGTATCTCGACTTCGTGGGCGTGTGCTTCGACCAGCTGCTCAACCAGGCCGCGAAACTGCCGTTCATGACCGGCGGCGCCGCGCAGATGGCGCTCACCGTGCGCACGCAGTTCGGCGCCGGTCGCTCGTCGGGCAGCCAGCACTCGCAGAGCCTCGAAGCGCTGCTCGCGCACATCCCCGGTCTCACCGTGGTGATGCCGTCGACGCCGGCCGACACGTACGGGCTCCTGCGCGCCGCGATCCAGGATCCCAATCCCGTGGTGTTCATCGAGCATCGCCTCCTGTACGGCATGAAGGGTCCGCAGCCGCCGGCCGATCACGTGGTGCCGATCGGGCGGGCGCGCATCGTGCGCCCGGGCACCGACGTCACCGTCGTGTCGGTGTCGCGGATGGTGCACGAGGCGCTGGCGGCGGCCGACGCGGTCGCGGCCGACGGCATCTCGGTCGAGGTGATCGACCTGCGCACGGTTGCACCGCTCGACATGGCCACCATCCTCGAGTCGGTGCACCGCACGAGCCGGCTGCTGATCGCGCACGAGGCGGTCGTGCCGTTCGGCATCGGCGCGGAGATCGCGGCCACCGTCGCGCGCGAAGGATTCTGGGATCTCGACGCCCCGATCGAGCGGGTGGGCGCGGCGCCGACCCCGCCGCCCTACGCCCCCGACCTCGAGCGGGCCTGGCTCCCCGACCACGCCACGATCGAAGCCGCCGTCCGCCGCCTCGCCCGCATCTGACCATTCCCCCCCCCCCCGGACCCTCCCCGGACCCTCCCCGGACCCTCCCCGGACCCTCCCCGGACCCTCGCCGGACCCTCATGCGTCGTTTGGGACCGCTATTTGGTACCCAAACGACGCATGGTGCGGCGGCGGGGGGGGGCACTAGCAGCCGAGCTCGCGGGCGATCACGAGGTGTTGGATCTCGTTCGTGCCCTCGCCGATCTCGAGGACCTTGGCGTCGCAGTAGAAGCGAGCGACGGGTGCCTCCAGCATGTAGCCGAGGCCGCCGTGGATCTGCACCGCCTCCGACGCCGCCCACGTGGCGACGCGGCTCGCCTTCAACTTCGCCATGGCCGCCTCCTTGCGGAACGGCTGGCCGCTGTCGCGCAGGTATGCGGCCCGATAGGTGAGCCACCGCGCCGCCTCGAGCTCGGTGGCGATGTCGGCCAGCTTGAACTGGATCGCCTGGAACGACGAGATCGGCTGGCCGAACTGCACGCGCTGCGCGGCGTAGTCCTTCGCCAGGTCGAGCACGGCCTGCGTGAGGCTGAGCGACAACGCTGCGATCGAGATGCGGCCCACCTCGAGGGTGCGCAGGAACTGCGCGAGCCCCATCGCGGGGTCGCCGACGAGATGGTCGTCGGGCACCCACACGTCGTCGAAGGCGAGCTCGCGCGTATCGAGGCCGCGCCAGCCGATGGCGGCCATCTTGGGCCCCATCGTGAAGCCCGGCGTGTCCTTCTCGACGACGAAGCTCGCGTACGTCGGCCGCGTACCCGCATCACCCGCATCGCCGGCGTCACCAGCGTCACCGGCTCCGGTGCGTGCGAGCAGCGTGACACCGAACGACATGTCGGTGCCCGCGTTCGAGATGAACGTCTTGCGGCCGTTGATGAGCCAACCGCCGTCGCGACGCTCGGCCCGGGTACGGATCCCGCGCGCGTCGGATCCCGCGTCGGGCTCGGTGAGCCCGAACGCGCCGAGCACGCGCCCCTCGGCGAGCGGCCGCAGCCAGCGCTCGCGCTGCTCGTCGGTGCCGAAGAGGAGCAGCGGGAGCGATCCGATCGTCACGTGCGCCTGCCATGCGGCGGCGACCGACTGGTCGGCCACGCCGATCTGCTCCATCGCCGCGACGAAACCGACCGTCGACATGCCGATCCCACCCCATTCGACCGGCACGAGCAGGCCGAGCAGCCCCAGCGCACCCATTTCGCGCAGTAGGTCGGTGGGACAGCGCGCCTCGTGCCACGCGACCGGCGCACGCACCGCGATCTCGCGCTCGCGCGAACTGGCGGCAGAGCGCCACGAGCTCCTGTTCCGACTCGTGCAGCTCGAGATCCACGTCACGCGCTCCCGGGCTGGAGGTGGGCGGTGAACGCGGCGGCCCAGTCGCCGAGGTCGGCCGGGATGCGGTACCCCGACTCGTCGTTGATCGCCGCCCACTGCGCGGCCACGTCCTCGATCGTCGGCGCGCCGTCGCCGCACACGTAACCGGGCGTCTGCGCGACGAAGATCCGGGCGAAGCGGCCGAAGCCCGCTGCGTAGATCTCGCCGGTCACCGGGCAGTCGTCGTGCGCGAGGTAGGCCACCATCGGCGCCACGAGATCGGGCGACATCGCCGGCGCGTGCTCGTCGCCGCCCATGCGGGTGGCGGCGCCCGGCGCGATCAGGTTGACCTTGACGCCGTGCGGCGCACCGGCGAGCGCGAGGCTGCGCGTCAACCCGATCACCGCGGCCTTGGCCGTGGCGTACGCGGCGTTGTTCGCGAGCCCGAAGACCCCTGTCGACGTGGTCATCACGACGCGGCCGTGACCCTGCTCGACCATGTGCGGCCATGCGGCGCGTGTCGTGTGGAACGCGCCGCCCACGTGCACGGCGAGGTGCCGGGCCAGGGTCTCCTCGTCGAGCTCGGGGAAGCCGACCCAGCGCACGATGCCGGCGTTGTTGATCACGACGTCGACGCCACCGAGCTGCTCCCGCGCCGTATCGACCAGCGCCTGCGCGCCCGCAGACGTCGACACGTCGTTGCCGTCGGCGAGCGCGACGCCTCCGCCCGCGACGATCTCCTCCGCGACGGCCGCAGCGACCGTCGCATCGGTGCCGGCACCGTCGACCGCTCCGCCGAGGTCGTTGACGACGACACGCGCGCCGCGCGCCGCGAGCAGGAGCGCGTAGGCGCGCCCGAGCCCGCGTCCCGCGCCCGTGACGATCGCGACGCGCCCGTCGAACCGGTAGGGGTTCAGCCAGCCTCCGTCACGTCGATGCCGAGCACACCGCCGAGCGTGCCACCGAGCAGCGCGGCCCGTTCACCGGCCGGTACGTCGGCGAACTGCGAGGCGATCAGCTGCCGGCTGCCGCGGAACGTGCCTTCCGCATGCGGGTAGTCGGAGCCCCACACGATGGTGGACAGCCCCGTGACGTGCCGGCACGCGACCGCAATCGGGTCGTCCTGGAACGACACGTGGAACTGCCGGCGCACGTACTCGCTCGGCCGGAGCGGGTACGGCCACTTCTCGTTGACATCGAACATGCGCGCCATCTGCGGCTGGTCGTTCGCGGGACGGCTCTCGTCCCAGTAGCCGAGCCACCAGTCGGCGTCCTGGCCGATACCCGTGACCCACGCCTTGTCCATCGCGCCCACCAGCGACGCGAGCCAGTGCGCGTTGAACTCGATGAGCCCGAAATGCAGCTCCGGGTAGCGCTCGGCCACACCGCCGCCGATCAGGTCGATCATGATCTGCTGCGGGTTGATCGTGTTGTAGACGCACTGCGTCATCATCCGCTTCGACGCGAGGCGGCTGTCCATCGGCAGGTTGAGCTCGTCGGCCATCGCCCGCACCTGGCGCAACGTGGGCGACTCCGCCTCCCCCACCTTCACGCCGCCGGTGGCGCAATGGAAGAACACGTGCGTGCCGCTCGCACGCGCCGCGGCCCAGACCGGATCGAGCTCGGCCGACCAGTAGGGCAACGGCGACACCGCGGGCAGCAGGATCGCGCGGAATCCCGCCGCCGCCACCCGTTCGATCTCCGCCACCGCGTCGCCGATGTCGGTGAGCGGGATCGGCGCGGTGGGCGCGATCCGCGCGAGATAGGGCGTGTACCGCTCGATGACGTAGTCGTTGTAGACGCGAGCGTGCGCGATCGACAGCTCGTGGTCGTCGCTGTAGAGCGCGAACAGCGAACGGTTCGGGTGCATGACCTGCGCGTCGATGCCGTCGAAGTCCATGTCGTCGAGCATGCGCTCGGGATCGCCGGTGTGCGGCGTGCCGTCGTGGTGGTGGTAGCGCGACACGGTCCAGCCCTCGAAGCCCTGCGTGCGCACGCGCGCGAAGTCGCGCACCCCGCCCTCCACGAGGGGCTCGGTCTCGAAGTCCTCCTCCCAGAAGCCCCGGTCGCGCAGGTGCTTCGGCAGGCGCGTGTGGAACAGGTCGGTGGGCTCGACGATGTGCCCGTCGGCCGAGACCACGAAGTCGTGCCCCGAATGGTGTCCCGGGTGGTTGCCGGGGTCGTTGTCCGTCATGCGCCGCGACCTTCCTGCGCTACCGTTCGCCCGAGATTAGACCAACCGGTCCAATTCTGTGCACACGACTCCGGAGGGGCAGCGACGGTGGCGAAGCGGTGGCAGCAGCGGCCGTCCGGCTCGACGTGGGGCGACTGGGGCGACGACGACGAGCTCGGCCGCATCAACCTGATCACGCCCGAGAAGGTGCTGCAGGGCGTGCGCGAGGTGGAGGCCGGGATCAGCTTCTGCCTCAGCCTTCCGCTCGACTATCCGGGCGGTACCGCGCTCAACCAGCGCCGCCACCCGCCCGTGCTCGCCCCCACCGAGGACATGGACGGCAATGCCGCCACCTTCTACAACGTGCACATGAGCAAGATGGAGGCCTACGGCGACGAGAAGTACGTCGACGTGTGGGCCGACGACGTCGTGACGCTGTCGCTGCAGTACTCCACACAGTGGGACTCGCTCGCGCACGTGGGCGCCGAGTTCGACGCCGACGGTGACGGTGTGGAGGAGGCCGTCTACTACAACGGCTACCGCGCCGGCGTGGATCTCGTGGGTCCGTCGAGCGACGCGCGCGGCGACGGCGCGGGGCACGCGTGCTTCGCGCACCACCTCGGCCTCGAGCACATGGCGTTCCACGGCGTGCAGGGCCGCGGTGTGCTCGTCGACCTCGCGCACCACCTCGGCCACGACTTCCGCGGCGTGCGGCTCGACACGTTGCGCGAGATCATGGCGGCCGATCACGTGGTGGTGGAACCGGGCGACATGCTGCTGCTGCACACGGGGTTCGCCACGAAGGTGCTCGGGTGGAACCGCGAGCCCGACCCCGTGCAGATCTTCCGCATGTGCACGTGGCTCGACGCGCGCGACGAGTCACTGCTCCAGTGGATCGCCGATACCCAGATCTCGGCACTCGTCGCCGACAACTACGCCGTGGAAGGGCTGCTCGGCAAGGACCGCGATCCGAGCCGGCACTCCTTCCTGCCGATCCACCATCTCTGCCTGTTCGAGCTCGGTGTGCCCCTCGGCGAGATGTGGTACCTGCACGAGCTGGCCGGCTGGCTGCGCGACCACGACCGCAGCCGCTTCCTGCTCACCGCGCCGCCGCTGCGCCTGCCCGGGGTGGTCGGCTGCCCGCTCAACCCGATCGCGACAGTCTGAACGACTTGTAGCCGCTCGCCTGCTCCTCGGCCATCACCGAGAGGAGCTTGGGGCGGCCGGCGGCGTTCAGCAGGTAGCGGCGCGGCTTGCCGGGGATGTTGGCGCCGAAGTAGTAGCTGCTCGGGCCGAACGACGGCGGCCGCACCGCCCAGCGGTCGACCATCGCGGTCCACGCCTCCTCGGCCGCGGGATCAGCCTCGATCACGTCGTCGCCGTGCTCGCGTGCGTACACGAGTACGCCGGTGACGAAGTCGACCTGGTCGCCGTTGTACCGCGGGTTGTTGCCGGCCGCCGCGTGGGGACCACCGGGGAAGAAGAAGTTCGGGAAGCCGGCGGTCTGCACCCCGGCGAACGTCGTCGGGCCGTCGGCCCAGTGGTCTTCCAGCGCCACGCCGTCCCGGCCCCGGATCCCCATGCGCGAGAGCGCGCCGGTGCCGAAGTCGAAGCCCGTGGCCCACACCACGATGTCGAACTCGCGCACGCCGTCGGTTGACTCGATGCCGGCCTCGGTCATGCGCACGATCGGCGTCTGCGTGACGTCGACGAGCTCCACCTCGGGCCGGTTGTAGACCTCGTAGTAACCGGTGACGAAGGGCGGCCGGTGTTCGCCGAACCCATGGTGCTTGGGGATTAGGCGCTCCGCGATTTCGGGGTGCTCGACGATGCTCCTGACCTTCGCGGCCACGAACTCGCACCACGCGGCGTTCGCGGCGGGGTCGAGCAGCAGGTCGGTGTAG
The DNA here is from genome assembly GCA_963716525.1 of uncultured Actinomycetes bacterium. Taxonomy (GTDB): domain Bacteria; phylum Actinomycetota; class Acidimicrobiia; order IMCC26256; family PALSA-610; genus JBBREP01. The sequence goes on along the minus strand of OY970315.1, from coordinate 2,599,740 downwards.
TTGCTGGTGAGCTTCGAGAAGCCCGGGCTGGTCCACATCTTGTCGTAGAACGCGCGCCGTTCCTCCGGCGAGTCGTCGAACGTGCCTCGGTCGTGCGCCCGGTGGAGGAAGCCGTGCACCGAGGTGTTCAGCACGTCGCGGAGCGACTCGAACTCCGACCGCAAGCGCGCCTGCTCGTCGGGCGTGATCGGCGCGTTGTTGAGCGGTGTGCACCAGTTCGCGGTGCGCTGGTACACGGTGAGCGACGCGACGTCGCCGGCGATGGCGGGGATGATCTGCACGCCGCTCGATCCGGTGCCGACGACCGCCACACGCTTGCCCCGGAAGTCGACCGGCGTCGCGGGCCACCGGCCGGTGTGGTACGACTCGCCGCGGAAGCGCTCGCGACCCGGTACGTCGGGGAGGTACGGCACCGACAGCACGCCGGTGGCCGCGACGAGGAACCGGGCGTGCATCTGGTGCATCTCGTGCACCTTGTGCATCTCGTGCACCTTGTGCATCTCGTGCACCTGCTGCATCTCGTGCGTCTCGTGACCGGCGGCGAGCGTGACGTGCCAGCGCCCGCCCTCGTCGTCCCACACCGCCGACGTGACCCTGGCCCCGAAACGCATGTGGCGGCGCAGGTCGAAGCGGTCGACCACGTGGTTGAGGTAGCGCTCGATCTCGGGCTGCTCGGCGAAGTGCTCCTGCCACTCCCACTGCGCGAACAGCTCCTCGGAGAAGAGGTAGCCGTAGGTGTAGCTCTCGGAGTCGAAGCGGGCGCCCGGATACCGGTTCCAGAACCACGTGCCGCCGACGCCGGCACCGGCCTCGACGAGCGCCACCGAGAACCCGGCCTCGCGCGCCCGGTAGAGCTGGTAGATGCCGGTGATGCCGGCGCCCACGACGAGCACGTCGACGGCTTCGGGCGCGGGTTCGGGCGCGGGTCGTGGTTCGGGCACGGGCAAGGATTGTACCGATCGGTCTAGTGTGCGCCTCGCCGTGCGGTACGCGATCGACCTCCCCGACCGGATCCCCAAGCAGCGCTACGTCGACCGCGAGTTCTACGAGCTCGAGGCCGAGCAGCTCTGGCCCCGCGTGTGGCAGATGGCGTGCCGGCTCGAGGAGATCCCGCGCCCGCACGACTTCGTGGAGTACGAGATCCTCGACCAGTCGGTGATCGTGCTGCGCGGCGACGACATGGGCGTGCGCGCGTTCCAGAACACGTGCCGCCATCGCGGCGTGCGTCTCGTGGAGGGTCGCGGCACCTGCGAGCGCGGCTTCGTGTGCCCGTTCCACGGGTGGAGCTACGGGCACGACGGCACCAACACCGGCGTGCCGCGCCGGCGCACCTTCGCCGAGCACAACGTGCAACCCGGCGACATCGACCTCGTGCCGGTGCGGTGCGAGGCGTGGGGTGGCTGCGCGTGGATCAACTTCGACGCCGCCGCGCCGCCGCTGCGCGAGTGCCTCGAACCCGCGGCGACGCTCCTCGACGCGTGGAAGGTGGAGTCGCTGCGCACCGAGTGGTGGTACGCGTGCCGGCTACCGGTGAACTGGAAGCTCGCGATCGAGGCCTTCGTGGAGGCATACCACGTGGTGCAGACGCACCCGCAGCTCGTCATCCCGACGCGCTATGGGCGGCGCGACGCCGCGTCGTTCGACCGACAGAAGTTCGTCGACGCCGACATCCAGTACCTCCGCACCATGAACGAGGGCATGGCCGGCATGGTGCACGCGAACGTGGTGCTGATCGCCGAAGGCCTGCGCGACGTCGAGCTCCCCTCCGAGCCCGACGCGGCGACGGCCACGTGGAACCGCGTCCTCAACGACGCGGTCACGAGCTGGTACCGCGACCGCGGCGCCGACGTGCCCGACCTGAACGAGCTCACGGCGCGCGGCTGTAACCAGGAGTTCTTCCAGTGCTTCCCGCACTGGTTCGTGCTGCCGATGTACAGCAGCGCGTCGTCGTACCGCTTCCGTCCGCTCGGACCCGAGGAGACGCTGATGGAGCTCTGGTCGCTCACCCGTGACCTCGACGGCGAGGACCGGTCCGCGCCCGAGCCGCCGGAGATCTGGGAGTGCGACGACCCGCGCTGGCCACCGATCCCCGCGCAGGACTTCTCCAACCTGCCGCGCCAGCAACGGGGCCTGCACGCGAAGGGCTTCGAGTTCATGCGCCTCTCGCAGGGCCTCGAAGGGCACGTCTCGAACTTCGAGCGCACGATCGACGGCTTCCTCGCCGGCCGGCCTCACCACGAGCTCGCCGGTGCGCTGGAAGCGGTGAACGTGTACCCGTTCGACCGGCCAATCGCGGACCTCGGGTTCTGATGGCCGGCTCGCTTTCCTTTGCCGACGTCGTCGAGGGCGTGCGCGCCGCGATCGCCTCGTATACCCAGGCACTCGACGACGGGCGCACCGACGACGTGGTCGCCACATTCTGTGCCGACGGTGCGTGCGACATCCCCGGTATGGGTGCGCACGAGGGCCACGCCGCACTCCGCGCCGCGTACGACCGCTGGAAGCCGCGCCGGCCGCAACGCCACCTCGTGGTGAACACGCTCGTCACCGGGTGGAGCGACCGCGAGGCGAGCGCCACGAGCGACGTCGTGTTCCTCTTGCAGGGCGACGCCGGTTGGGCGGTCCAGGTGGTGGGTCGCTACACCGACACGCTCGTGCGCGACGGCGACGTGTGGCGCTTCCGCCGCCGCGCCGCCGAGTTCGTCAACTGACGAGCTCGGGCATCACGTCCTGCGCGAAGCGCTCGATCTGGCCGCGGCCACCCTCGGGCCAGCCGCACACGAGATAGCCGCAACCGGCGTCGCGCCACTTCGACGCGTGCTTGCGCGCGGTGTCGAGATCGTCGAGCGACAGCGAGCTGGCGCGGCATGATCGACGCGGGGTCGCGCCCCGCTGCGCTTGCCAGCTCGTCGATGCGGCGGTTCGCCTCCGAAAGCGAGCTCGGCGTACCCCACGAGTGCCACACGTCGGCGTAGCGGGCGACGAGCGGCAGCGTGCGGCGCGGTCCGCTGCCGCCGATCCAGATCGGCGGATGTGGCTGTTGCACGGGCAACGGTCGCAACTGTGCGTCGTGCAGCGACACGACCTTCCCGTCGTACGACACGACCTCGCCGGTGAACAGGCGGGTGAGGATCTCGAGCGCGTCCTCGAGCAGGTCGAAGCGCCCCGCCGTGGGTGGGAACGGGATGCCGAGCTCGCGATGCTCCTTGTCGAACCAGGCGGCACCGAGCGAGAGCTCGAGCCGACCGTGCGACGCGTGATCGATGGTGTTCGCCTGCGCCGCGAACACCGACGGATGGCGGTAGGTGACGCCGGCGACGAGCAGGCCGAGTCGGATGCGCGCCGTGACGCCGGCGAGCGCGGCGAGCGTGGTCATGCCGTCGAACACCTCGCCCGGACCTTCGCCGTACATCGGCTGGAAGTGATCGAAACCCCACGCGCCGTGGAAGCCGAGCGCCTCGGCGAACTGCACCCGGCTGACCACCTCGTCCCACGGCATGCGCTGCTGCGCGACATCGAGCCCGAAGAGCATCGCGGCAAGCTACTGGGCCGAGGTCGACGGGCGCGATGCACCATTCCCGGTGCATACGGCGCGCATAGTCGCGGCCAATTGCACCGAGAACGGAGTCAGGGGTGGCGCGCCGGCACGTCTGCGGTTGCGCCCGCCCCAGATTTCGTGCCAGTGTGATGGCACCAAATCTCGGGAGGGTGCACATGGCGTTGTTGGACGGCAAGGTCGCGGTGATCACCGGCGCGGGCTCGGGCATGGCAAAGGCTTCGGTGAAGCTGTTCGTGGCCGAGGGCGCCAAGGTGGTGGCCGCCGACATCAGCGGCGCGGAGAAGGACACTGCGAGCGAGGTCGGCAGCGGGGTGCTCCCCGTGCACTGCGACGTCACCAAGGAGGCCGACGTCGAGGCCGCCGTGCGCGCGGCCGTCGACGAGTTCGGCCGGCTCGACGCGGTGTGCAACGTGGCCGGCGTCGCCGACGGGATGATGCTCACCGACGTGACGATGGAACAGTACGACCGCATGATGGACATCGACCTGCGCGGGGTGTTCCTCGGCCTGAAGCACGGGATCCGCACGATGCTCGAGTGCGGCAACGGCGGTGCGGTGGTGAACTGGTCGTCGATCGGTGGCCTCAACTCCTCGCCGTTCACGAGCGTGTACGGCGCCGCCAAGGCCGGCGTGGTGTCGCTCACGAAGACCGCGGCGCTCGAGTACGGAGCCAAGAACATCCGCGTGAACTGCGTGTGCCCGGGCTTCATCAAGACCGAGATCATGGGCGCGTCGCTCGACCACTACCCGAACGCGACCGCGCTCACGCCGTTGCAGCGGCTCGGCCAGCCGCACGAGGTGGCCGAGGTCGCGGCATTCCTGTGCTCGGACCGCGCGTCGTTCGTCACCGGGGCGATCGTGCCGGTCGACGGTGGCCGCATCGCCGCGATCGCGTGACCGCAGCCGGCCGCTACGTCGGCGCGCGGGTCCACCGGATCGAGGACGCGCGCCTGTTGACAGGCGGCAGCGCGTACGTCGACGACCTCACGCCGCCCGGCACGCTGCACGCCCGCTTCGTGCGCAGCCCGTTCGCGCGCGCCGCGATCCGCGGTATCGACACCTCTGCCGCGCTCGCGCTGCCCGGTGTGCACCACGTGTTCACCGGCGCCGACCTGAATGCCGGCGTGCACGAGCAGTGGCACACGTCAATTGGTCCGCACGGGCCGGAAACACCGCGCCCGCCGCTCGCCGAGGGCGAGGCGCGCTTCGCCGGTGACCCGGTGGCACTCGTGGTCGCAGACACGCTCGCGATCGCGCACGACGCGGCCGAGCTCGTCGACGTCGACTACGAGCAACTCGAACCAGTGGTCGACTACACCACGGCGGAGACCGCGACCGCGCTCGTGCACGAGGCGCACGGCTCGAACGTGATCGGTGAGCTCGCCGGGCTCCCGCTCACGGCGCTGCAGGACGCGCTCGACGGCGCGGTCCACGTGGTGAGCGAGGAGATCCACCAGCACGCGCACGTGCCGGCGCCGATGGAGGGCCGGGCGATGCTCGTCGACTACTCCGCGGCCACCGGCGAGCTCACGATGCATGCCGCCACCCAGGCGCCGCACGAGGTGCGCCTGTTCTGCGCGCGGCTGCTCGGTATGCCCGAGCACCGCATCCGGGTGATCGCGCGCGACACGGGCGGCGGGTTCGGCCAGAAGGTGCTCGTGCAGCGCGACGAGATGTGCCTCATGCTCGCGGCACGGAGGGTGGCCGCGCCGGTGAAATGGGTGGAGGACCGGCGTGAGAACCTCTTGTCCGCGGGTAAGTCGCGACAGGAGCACGCCACCGCCACGATGGCGTTCGACGGCGACGGCCTCATCACCGCGGCACACATCGACTTCCTGCAGGACTGTGGTGCCTACCCGACCCCCTGGCCGGTGTTCGTGGCCGCGGCGGTCGGCATGCTGTTCCCCGGCCCGTACCGCGTGCCGCGCTCGGGCTTCGCGACGAAGTGCGTCTACACGAACACGGTGGGCCGAACCGCGTACCGCGGACCGTGGCAGTTCGAGTCGCTCGCACGCGAAGTGCTCCTCGACATCGCGGCGCGCCGCATGGGCATCGACCCCGCCGAGCTGCGCCGCCGGAACCTGCTGTGCCACGACGACCTGCCGTACACGAACCCGAACGGGATGGCCTACGACGCCATCTCACCGCTCGAGACACTGGAGCAGGCGCTCGCGATCCTCGACTACGACGCCTTCCGTGCCGAGCAGGCCGAGGCACGCGCGCGCGGGCGCCATCTCGGGGTGGGTATCGCGAGCTACGTCGAGCCGTCGACGCCGGGCTACGGCTACTACGCCACCGAGGCCGCGACGATCCGCATCGAACCGTCGGGCAAGGTCAACGTGTACATCGCCGGCGGCTCCACGGGGAACAGCCTCGAGACCACGGTGGTGCAGCTCGCCGCCGACGCGCTCGGCTGCGCCATCGACGACGTGTCGACGATTCAGGGCGACACCGCGCTCACCGGCTTCGGCGCCGGTACCGGTGGGAGCCGCAGCGCCTCGATGACTGCCGGCGCGGTCGGTGAGACCGCGAAGGTCCTCCGCGACCGCATCTGCGCGATCGCCGCGCACCGGCTGGAGGCGGCGGCCGACGACATCGAGCTCGCGGAGAGCCGCGCGTTCGTGCGCGGCACGCCGGCGATCGCGCTCCCGCTCGCGGAGATCGCCCGGCTCGCCTACTTGGAGCCGCAGGCCCTGCCGCCCGGTGTGCCGGCGGGGCTCGAGGCGAGCGCGCGCTACACGGCCACCAACTCTGGAATCTGGGTGAACGCCACGCACGTGTGCACGTGCGAGGTCGACACCGACACCGGGCACGTGCAACTGCTGCGCTACATCGTGAGCGAGGACTGCGGCCCGATGATCAACCCCGACGTGGTGGAGGGCCAGATCGCCGGAGGCGTCGTGCAGGGCATCGCCGGCGTGCTCTTCGAGCACCTCGCCTACGACGGCGAAGGCAACCCGCTCGCCACCACGTTCATGGACTACCTCATGCCTTCGGCAGCCGAGGTGCCGCCGATCGAGTACGGCCACATCGAGACGCCGAGCCCGGGGCCCGGTGGCTTCAAGGGCGTCGGTGAGGGCGGTGCGATCGGCGCGCCGCCGGCCGTCGTCAACGCGGTGGCCGACGCGCTCGCGCCGTTCGGTGTGGCCGTGACGCGCCTACCGCTCTCCCCGGCACGCATCATCGAACTCCTGCACTCGTGAGCTCTCGACCCCGCACCCAGAAAGGCCGGCAACGGTGAGCGACCTCTCGTACGACCCCTACAGCGCGATCAACGATCTCGACCCGTACCCGCTCTACAAGCGCCTCCGCGACGAGGCGCCGCTCTACTACAACGAGGAATACGACTTCTACGCGATGACGCGCTACGCGGACTGCGAGCGCGGCCTCGTCGACGCCAAGCGGTTCATCTCCGGCAAGGGCGGCATCCTCGAGTTGATCAAGGCCGACATCGAGTTCCCACCCGGCACGCTCATCTTCGAGGATCCGCCCGCGCACGATGTGCACCGCAGCCTGCTCTCGCGCGTCTTCACGCCGAAGCGGGTCAGCGCGCTCGAGCCGAAGATCCGGGAGTTCTGCGCGCACAGCCTCGACCCCGTCGTGGGCGAGCAAGAGTTCGACCTCATCGCCCAGCTCGGCGCGCAGATGCCGATGAAGGTGATGGGGATGCTGTTCGGCATCCCGGAGGACGGCCAGACCGCGATGCGCGACATGGCCGACCGCAACCTGCGGGTGAAGGCCGGCGAGGCGATGCAGGTCACCGACAATCCCACGTTCGGCGCGGAGACGTTCGAGGAGTACATCGACTGGCGCATCGATCACCCATCCGACGACCTCATGACCGAGCTGTTGCACACCGAGTTCACCGACGAGCACGGCGTGACGCGCACGCTCACCCGTGACGAGGCGCTGCTGTACACGACGGTCGTCGCCGGCGCCGGCAACGAGACCACCACCCGCTTGATCGGCTGGTTCGGCAAGGTGCTCGCCGAACACCCTGACCAGCGCCGCGAGGTCGTCGCCGACCGGTCGCTGCTGAACAACACGATCGAGGAGCTGCTGCGCTTCGAGTCGCCCGGCCCGCAGGTCGGTCGGTACATGCCCGAGGACGTGGAGCTGTACGGCGAGACGGTACCGGCCGGCAGCGCCATGCTGTTCGTGGTGAGCGCGGCGAACCGCGACGAGCGCCGGTGGCCCGACGCAGAGCATTTCGACCTCCACCGCACGGTCGGCCAGCACCTCGGGTTCGGCTACGGCATCCACTACTGCCTCGGCGCTGCGCTGGCGCGCCTCGAGGGACGCATCGCGCTGGACGAGATGCTCAACCGCTTCCCTGAGTGGGAGGTGGATCTCGACCGCGCGCGCATCGCACCCACGTCGACGGTGCGCGGCTTCGAGACGTTGCCAGTGCTGCTGCCGTGACCGGCGGTGCTCCCGGCGCGAAGCGCCGCTACGACAACACACGCCGGCGGGAGCAGGCGAACGAGACGCGGGCGCGCATCGTCGCCGCGGGCGCCGATCTCGTGCGCGCGTCGTCGGTCGGCGACTGGCAAGGGGTGACGATCCGCGCCGTCGCCGAGCGCGCTGGCGTGAACGAGCGCACCGTCTACCGGCACTTCGCGCACGAGCGCGCCCTGCGCGACGCGGTCATGCAGGAGCTCGAGCATGCCTTGGGTATCGACCTCGCCACGCTGGAGCTCGACAGCATCGCCGATACCGCGGCGCGCCTCGTGCGGCATCTGTCGTCGTACCCTCCCCAGCGCAGGCACGCGCTCGACCCGACGCTCGTCGAAGCGAGCCGCCGGCAGCACGACGCGTTGCTCGCGGCCGTGAAGGAGCATGCCGACCACTGGACGGCCGCCGACCGCACGCTGGCTGCGGCGATGCTCGACGTGATGTGGAGCACGGCGGCCTACCAGCGTCTGGCGCGCGACTGGAACCTCGATGACGATGAGGCGATCCGCGCCTTGACGTGGATGATCGACCTCATCGACGACGCGATCCGCGAAGACCGCAGGCCGCCGCGCGCCAAGCGCGGCCGGAGCCCGAAAGAAGAGCGATGACGCTGAAGATCGTGCAGTGGACCACGGGCAACGTCGGCCGCCGATCGGTGCGCGCGATCGTCACGCGCCCCGACCTCGAGCTGGTCGGCTGCTTCGCGTGGTCGGCCGAGAAGGCCGGCCGCGACGTCGGCGAGCTCTGCGGCATCGAGCCGCTCGGCGTCACCGCCACCAACGATGTCGACGCGCTCCTCGCGCTGCGGCCCGACTGCGTGGTGTACAACCCGATGTGGCAGGACGTCGACGAGCTGGTGCGCATCCTCGAGTCGGGCGTGAACGTGGTGAGCACGGCCGCGTTCATCACCGGTGGCAACCTCGGCGACCGTCGCGACCGCATCGCCGAGGCGTGCGCACGGGGCCGCGCCACGATGTTCGGCACGGGTGTGAGCCCCGGATTCGTGGAGCTGCTCGGCATCGTGCTGGCCGGGGTGTGCGATCGCGTCGACAAGGTGACGATCAGCGAGGCGGCCGACACGACGCTCTACGACTCACCCGACACGGAGATCCTCGCCGGCTTCGGCCGGCCGATCGACGATCCGGCGCTGCCGGCGATGACCGCCGAGGGCACCGCGGTCTTCGCGGAAGGGGTGGCCATGGTGGCCGACGCGCTCGGCGTCGAGCTGGACGACATCGTGTGCGAGGCCGAGTACGCCCAGACCACCGAGGATCTCGACCTCGGGTCGTGGACGATCGCCGCGGGGTGCGTCGCGGGCCTCGCCGCGAGCTGGCAGGGCCGGGCCGGCGGCCGCACGGTGATCGACCTCAACGTGCGCTGGAAGAAGGGCCCGACGCTCGCACCGGACTGGCCGATCGAGGACGGCTGGGCGATTCGCATCGACGGCCGGCCGACCGTGCTCACCAAGGTCGGCTTCCTGCCCCCGCCCGACTTCGAGGCGACGACGTTCGCCGACTTCATGGTGCTCGGCTTGATCATGACCGCGATGCCGGCGGTGAACGCGATCCCGCGTGTCGTGGCCGCACCACCCGGGATCGTGACCTACACCGACCTCGGCGTGCCCCTCCCCTACGGCCTCGTCCCCCGCTGACGGCGAAGGGCGTCAGGCGCGGTCGAGGTCGAGCATGCGGATGGCGTTGCCGCGCAGGATCTTGTACGCCTGCTCCGCGGGCACCCCTTCCAACATCTTCTCGCAGTACTCCTTCGAGTTCGGCCACGTGGTGTCGGTGTGCGGGTAATCGGTCTCGAAGCAGATCTGGTCCTCGCCCACCTCGTCGAGCGAGCGCACGCCGTGGCGGTCCCAGGTGAAGCAGCCGAACACGCGGCCGTAGTAGTAGGTGGACGGCGGCTCGGGGCACAACCGCTTCGAGTCCTGCCAGGCGTTGTGCTGCTCCCACACGGTGTCGGCCCGTTCGATCGCGTACGGGATCCAGCCGATCTGGCCCTCGGAGTAGGCGATCTTCAGCTTCGGGAACCGATACAGGATCCCACCGAACAGGTAGTCGCCGAGCGAGCCCATCGAGTTGTTGAACGACACCATGGCGCTCGCGCCCCGCGGTGCGTCGGGTGACGCCATCGGCTCACTCGACGACGATCCGACGTGCATGCACACGACGGTGCCGGTGTCGTTGCACACCTGGAACATCGGGTCCCAGTAGCCGGTGTGGATACTTGGCAGTGCGAGTCGGGTCGGGAACTCCGAGAAGCACACCGCCCGCACGCCGCGCGCCGCGTTGCGTGCGATCTCCTTCGCCGCGAGGTCGACGTCCCACAACGGGATGATGGCCAGTGGGATGTTGATCCCGATCGAGGGATCGCACCACTCCTCGACCATCCAGTCGTTGTACGCCTGCACGCACGCGAGCGCGAGGTCCTTGTCGTTGGCTTCGTAGAACGTCTGGCCGCAAAAGCGCGGGAACGTGGGGAACGGCAGCGAGCCGTCCACCCAGTTCGTCTCGAAGTCCTTCTTGCGCTCCTTGGCGTCCCAGCAGCCGGGCCGCATGTCGTCATAGGTGGTGGCGGTCATCGTCATCACCGACTTGTCGAACTTCGACAGGTCGTCGCCCGGCGTGGCCGCCTTCGGGATCGCGACGAACTTCTTCTGTACGTAGATGACCTTGTCCTCGTAGATCCACGCGTCGCCCCACTCGCCGTCGGGATCCTCGGTCATCTGGTAGTTCGCGCCCTTTGTGAGCTGGAAGGCGCCCCACCGCTTGCGCTCCACCCGCGGCCCCTTCGCGCGGTGCTTCGTGGGCAGCCAGGTCTGCCATACGTGCGGCGGCTCCACCACATGGTCGTCGACGCTGATGATCTTGGGCAGTTCCACGGCAACTCCCGGCGCGGATCGGCGGCGTTGGATGACGCTGACGTCAGCGTCATCCTACGGTCCGAGCCCCCGGCGCCGGCCAACGGCGTTCGGCCGCAGCCGCAGCCGCGGCCGCGGCGCGGCGCGGCGCGGCGCGGCGCGGCGCGGCGCGGCGGCGAGCATGATGGCACCATGACCGAACGCCCCCGCATCGACTACTCCCCCGACTTCACCCTCGCCCAGCTCCCCCGCCAGACGCTCGCGATCCTCGGCCGCGAGTGGCTCCTGCACGGCCACCTCCAAGACCGTGCCGGCATGCCGCTGGTCCACACGGGCCGCTCGCGCGAGGACATGGAAGCAATCGCGATCGACGAATGGATGGGCACGAGTCCCGTCTACTCGCGGCGGACCCAACGGGCCCTGCAGTTCGCGGGCGACGGCGTGGACACGATCATGAAGAACCTGCAGCTCGACATCGGCGCGCCGCACCACTTCATGGACTTCCGCTGCACGGTCCACGACCACGACCGCGGTGAGTTCTTCCTCGCGCACTGCGGTGCACTGATGGACGTCGAGCCGATGGGCGAGGAATACGTGCTGGGCATGTGCCACACGATCGAAGACCCCACGTTCGACGCGACCGCGGTGGCCACGAACCCGCGTGCCCAGGTGCGTCCGGTCCACCGGCCACCGCGCGTGCCTGCCGACCGCCACCCGCACTGCCACTGGACGGTGACGATCGACGAGTCGTTCCCGCCCGTGTCTGCACATCCCAACCTCGCGCTCGTCGAACGCTGCCTCGCGGCGCGATGTGCCGTCGACGATCCGGGTGCGAGCACCGAGCCCGGCGGTTGGGACGACTACTCGGGGCCGTTCGACCCCGACTTCGCGCTCGAGGACCTCTCGCAGCGCGCGCTCGTGGTGGCGCTGCAGGAGGTCGCGTTGCAGAGCCACCTGCTGCTGCGCGGCTTCTGCCTCGCGGTAGCCGAGCGGGATGGTGGCGACGCGGCCGTGGCGATGGTGGCACAGATGGTGGTGGGGCTCGCGGGTGTTACCGCGGAACGGCTGCGGCGCGCGTTCACGTTCGCCGACGGTGCGGCCGGCCTCGCCGCGCTGCTGCAGGTGCATCCGCTGTTCTGGCCCCGCACCTACGTGCACCCGGTGATCGAGCAGGACGGTGAAACCGTGCGCTTCGCGCTGCGCGACGACTCGCCGGTGTTCGCCGAGGACGACGAGTTCACCTGGCTCGCCTCGCTCCCGGGCCGGGGCGACCGCGCGCTGCTCGCGCTCGCGCAGGGCTTCGACCGGCGCGGGCTCGCGGAGGCCGTCGCACCGCGCGCCGGCGAGCGCTGCGCCTACGAACTGCGAGTCGACGAGCGCGCCGAGCCGGCCGCGGAGCAGCCGGAGGTGTCGCTCACGAAGATCAGCACCGGCGCGACGTTCGAGCTCGGCCAGCGCCGTGCAGTGCGCGTGTAGCCGGGTACCGCGATCACTCCCACGGTTCGAACAGGCCCTCGAACTCGAGCTTGCCGGAGCGCACACGCCCGTAGAGCAGCCAGTCGCCGCGGAACATGCCGTGCTCATAGGGCGCGCACGCGATGTGCGTGTGCGCGCCACCGGTGGCGCTCGGCATGAACCGGATCGACTCGAGACCGGTCTTGAGCCCGGGACCGCTCAGGATCGGCGCACGGAACAGCCCTTCGCACAGCACGCGGGCCGTGTCGTAGGCCAGCACCGGAATCGCGTTCGGCCACATCGGCGGCGGCGCGCCGTGCCGGGCGACGAAACGATCGACGAACTGCTGGGCGAGCCGGTTCGACGGGTCGAGCTGGTCGATGCCCACCCAACCCTCGAACAGGTCGAAGCCCATGAGGTACCACATGAACGCGGTGCTCATGATGCGAGGCGGATCCCACGCGAGCTCGTCGAGCGCGCGCCGCAGGTAACCGCGCGCCGCGAGCATGCCGTAACCCATGTACACGAGCGCGTCGGCCTCCACCTGGCGCAGGTGGTCGAGGTTCTCGGCGAGGTTCGCCGGCTCCTGGCTCACCGATTCGACCGCGGCGATGCTCACACCGCGCCGGCGGCACTCGGTGCGAAAGTAGCGGAAGTACTCCTCGCCGTTCGGCGAGATCTCGCTCAGCACCGCGACGCGCGTGTAGCCGTGCTTCGCGAGCCACGCGACCACGAGCGACGAGTCACCGCCGCAGTCGCCGTTGCCGAGCCGGAAGCAGTACTCACCCTGCAACCGCTCGGTGCCCGCCCACGAGATCAGCGGCACCTGCAACTCGTTCGCCAGCGGCGCGACCGTGATCGCGTTGTCGGAGCTGTACGCGCCGGCCACACCGATGCAACCCTCGTCGACGAGGTACCGGAAGCCGTCGGTGGCGTTCTTGGCCGAGCCGTTCGGCAGGCCGTTCTCGCCGTGCAGCACGAACTCGTACGGGCGGTCGAGCAGGCCCGATTCGACCGCCTCGTCGAAGGCCAGGCGGTGGATGTTGTCGTAGCCGCCGCCGGGGCCGTCGAGCGCGCTGCCGAGCCAGCCGATCTTGATCGGTTCCAACTTCAACTCCCTTGGTTGAGGTGATCCAGTTCGCTGGCCCGGCCCGTCCAGCGCGGCGGCCGCCGCTCGAGGAACGCCACGGGGCCTTCTCGTGCGTCGGGCCGAGCCATGAGCAGGTGGTGATCGGAGGTCTCGCGCGCTTCGACCTCGGCAGGCGTCATCCCCCAGCTCTCCCACAGCAATCGCTTGCTCAGGGCCACCGAGAGCGGCGCGGCGTTGACGGCGATGTCGCGAGCGATGCCCAGCGCGGCGGGCAGCACCTCGTCGTTCGGTAGCACGCGGCTGCAGAGGCCGAACTCCTTCGCCTCGTGCCCGTCGAACGTGCGCCCCGTGAGCAGGATTTCGGCGGCGGCGGCCATGCCGGCCAGGCGCGGCAGCGTCCAATGCGAGTAGGCGTCGCCCATCACGCCGCGCCGCACCTGCACGATGCCGTACTTCGCGTCACTGGCGAAGATCCTGATGTCGCACTGCAGTGCGAGGGTGAGGCCCAGCCCGATGGCATGGCCGTTCACCGCCGCGATCACGGGCTTGCGCACCGTCCACGCCGGCGTAGAAACCGCGGCGGCGCTGAAAGCGCCCTTGTCGCGCGCCACGAAGGTGTCGCCACCGGCCGTCATGTCGGCGCCCGCGCAAAACGCGGGTGGTGTGCCCGTGAGCACTACCGCGCGGATCCCGTCGTCGGCGTCACAGCGCTCGTAGACCTCGTCGAGGGCCGCGCCCATCCCGGCGCCGAACGCGTTGCGCACGTCGGGGCGGTGGAGCGTGATCGTGCCTACACCGTCAGAGACGTCGAACAGCACGGTCTCGGCTCCGCTCACGTCCGGAGCGTAATCAGCCGTTGCTACGGTGCGGGCGTGGCGCCGCTGCACGACGAACTCGGCTTCTACACGCTCGCCGGCCAGCCCGGCTCGTCCCGTGAGCTCGTCGACGAGGTGCGCACCGGCGAGGCGCTCGGTTTCGGCACCGTGTTCATCTCCGAGCGATACAACAAGAAGGAAGCCGCGACGCTGAGCGGCGCCGCCGGCGCGGTCAGCGAGCGGATCCGCATCGCCACGGCGGCGACGAACCACAACACGCGCCATCCGATCGTGACGGCGGGCTTCGCGCGCACGATGCAGAGCCTCACGAACGGCCGATTCGTGCTCGGACTAGGACGCGGGATCACCGCGCTGCAGGACGCGTTCGGCATCCCGCGCATCACCACCGCGCAACTCGAGGACTTCGCCGGCCTCATGCGCCGCCTCTTTCGCGGCGAAGCGATCTTTGGTCACGACGGGCCGGCCGGGCGCTACCCCGTGCTGCACCTCGACACCACGCTCGACGAATACCTGCCGATGTGCCTCGTGGCGTTCGGGCCCAACTCGCTCGATCTCGGCGGGCGCGTGTTCGACGATGTGGTGCTCCACACCTATTTCACCGACGAGACGACGGCCCGAGCGGTCACGACGGTCAAGCATGCGGCCGAACGGGCCGGGCGCGATCCCGCGTCGGTGCGGGTGTGGTCGTGCCTCGCGACGGTGGGCGACCACCTCCCCGCCGACGTACGGCTGATGAAGACCGTCGGCCGGCTCGGCACGTACCTGCAGGGCTACGGCGACCTGCTCGTGCGCACGAACGGCTGGGACCCTGCGGTGCTCGAGCGCTTCCGTGCCGACGAGGTCGTGCGCAGCGTTCCCGGCCTCGACATGGCGGCCACGGCGGCGCAGCTCGAGCACGTTGCCGGGCTGCTGCCTGACGAGTGGCTCGCGGCCGCGGCCACCGGCACTCCGCAGCAGTGCGCGGCCGGTGTTCGCCATCAACTGGATCTCGGCTGTGACGCGGTGATCATGCACGGCTGCACGCCCCACGAGCTGCGCCCGGTGCTCGACGCGTACGGGGCATCGTCGGCGCCACCGGTCACGGATCGATCCGAAGTGCCGCCCTTCCATTGAGTAGCCCATTGAGTAGACCGTGCCGGTCACCGAACAGGAGCAGCGATGAAGATCGATGGGAAGAAGGCCGTCGTCGTGGGCGGCGCGTCGGGCATGGCCAGGGCGACGGCGGAGATGCTGCACGAGCGCGGCGCGTCGGTCGCGATCCTCGACCTCCCCGGCTCGGCCGGCACCGAGGTGGCCGAGAGCCTTGCCGGCACGTTCCACCCCATCGACGTCACCGACTTCGAGGGCGCCGAGCTCGCGCTCGCCGAGGCCGTCGAGACGCTCGGCGGTCTGCACATCGCGGTCAACACCGCGGGCGGCGGGATCGCCAAGCGCACACTCGCGAAGGACGGCCCGCACCCACTTGACGACTTCCGCCGCGTGGTCGATCTCAACCTCGTCGCCACGTTCAACCTGAACCGATTGCAGGCCTGGCACATGTCGCGCAACGAGCCCGAGGACGGCGAGCGCGGCGTGATCATCGACACCGCGTCGATCGCCGCGTTCGAAGGCCAGATCGGCCAGGTCGCGTACACCGCGGCGAAGGCCGGCATCGCCGGTATGGCCCTCACAATGGCGCGTGATCTCGGCAGCATGGGCATTCGCGTCGTCGCCATCGCGCCGAGCCTGTTCAGCACCGGCATCACCAAGGGCATCCCCGACGAGTTCGCCGACATGCTCACGAAGGACGCCGCGTTCCCCAAGCGCATGGGGCGCCCCGAGGAGTATGGCCGCCTGGCGGTGGCGATCGTCGAGACGCCGATGCTCAACGGCTCGTGCATCCGCTTGGACGCGGGCCAGCGCTTCGCACCGAAGTAACGCGCGAAACTCGCGTCGTGCGCACCTGGCCACTGGTCGGCCGCGACGACGAGCTGGGCGTGCTCGGCCAGCTGGTCGCGCGCGATCACCGCAGCGTGGTCGTCGTCGCGCCCGCCGGCACGGGCAAGACGCGGCTGCTCGCGCGCTTCGTCGACGATCTCGCGGCAGAGTCATCGCCGGTTCGAGTCCTCGCGCGCGTCACGGGCACGCGCGCGGCCCGCACGCTGCCCCTCGCCGCGCTCGCCGCACTGCTGCCGGCCGACGCACCGTCGGCCGCCGATCCGCTCGAACTGTTCCGCGCGGTGCGCCGGCAGGTCGCCGAACAGCGTGGCGACGGAGCGGCCGTCATCATCGCCGACGACGCGCATCTGCTCGACCCGCTCTCGGCCGCGCTGCTGCACCATCTCGTGACGACGGATGGCGTGCAGGTGATCGCGGCACTGCGCGCCGGCGAGCCAGTCGAGGACGCGATCACGGCAATGTGGCGCGACGGGTCGGCCGAACGGCTCGACCTCCAACCGCTCGCTCTCGACGACTTGCGCGCGCTCCTCGAGGCGGTGCTCGGCGGCGGCATCGACGACACGAGCACCTGGCGGTTGTGGAAGCTCACCGGCGGCAACCCGCTCTACGCGCACGAGGTCGTCACCGACGCGCTCGCCGCGGGTGCGCTGCGCGACGAGGGTGGCGTGTGGCGCTGGCACGGCGACGCCCGCGTAGGAGCGCGGCTGCGTGAGCTGATCCACGACCGGCTCGACAGCCTCAGCCGCGAGGAGCGGGAGCTCGTCGACCTGCTCGCGGTCGCCGACCGTCTCGACGACACGGTCGTCGCGGCGCTGGGCCTCGTCGCGCCCGTGGAGCGCATGCTCCGCGTCGGTTTCGTGGTGCACGACCGTAAGGGCGCCACACGCGAGCTCGCGCTCGACCACCCGTTGTTCGCCGAGGTGGTCCGGGCGAGCATGTCGGCCGCCGATCGCGCGCGGTGGTGCCGCCTCCTGGCCGAGGGCAGTGGCTCGACCCCGGCCGGCGACACTGCGCGGCTCCAGCAGGCGGTGTGGCAGCTCGACGCGGGCGTACCTGCCGACACCGACCTGCTCGTGGCCGCGGCCGAGGTGGCGAACGCGCGATTCGACGGCACGCTCGGCGCGCGGCTCGCCACGGCCGCGCTCGACGCTGCCGGCGGCGCGCGCGCCGAGCTGGTGCGAGCCGAGGCGCTGCTCCTCCAGGCCCGCTACACCGACGCGCTCGCGGCCGCGCCCGAGGCCGGCGCGCTCGCAGCCGCGCCCGACGCCGACGACCTCCGGGCGCGGCTCGCGATGGTCCGCACCGAAGCCGGATTCTGGGGGCTCGGGCGCACGGCCGAGACCGATGCCGCGCTCGGCGCGCTCGCTCGCGAGATGTCGGGCGCGGCCGGACGCCAACGGGTGCAGGCGCTGCAGTCCGCCGTGCTCTACGCCGCGAACGAACTCGACCCGGCCGGCGCCCTCGCCCTGCCGATCGCGACCGACGCGCGGGCCGACGACCGAGCGCGGCTGCGAGCATCCACCGCCGCCGCAGGCCGCCAGTCGTTCGCCGGTCACCCGGAAGCGGCCTACGCGCTGTGCGAGGAGCTCCTGCCGGTTGGCGCGCGGCACGCCGACGCGTTCCCCCGGGGTCTCGGCTGGGTCGTCGCGCAGATGTTGGTCGCGCTGAACTGTCTCGGCCGCTTCGACGACGTGCTCGCCATCGTCGGCCCGGTGCGCGACGCTGCGATCGTCGACGGCGACGACGAGGTGGTCAACGCCGCGACGCTCGTGCTCGCCCGCATGGCCCTCACGCGCGGCGACCTGCACGGCGCAGAGTCTCTCCTGCGGGAGGTGGCACCGGCACTGCGCGCGTACGACCCCGCGGTCTACCTACCGTGGTGCCTCGGCCTCACCGCGCAGGTGGCGGGGCAGCTCGGCGACGGCGAGCGCGCCACGGCCGCGATCGCCGAGCTCGAGCGGCTCGGCGACTACGTGGTGCGGGTGAACGACCACGAGGTCGCGAGCGGGGTGGCGTGGGCGGCTGCGGCGCGCGGTGAGGAGATCGCGCCTGGCGCGCAGCTCGTCGCGGCAGCGAACCGCGCGGCCGCGGCAGGCAACCGGTTCACCGCCGGCATTCTCCTACACGAGGCATTGCGGCTCGGCGCCCCGGCGCGTCCGCTCGTCGACGACCTCGCGCAGTCCTGCGAGACCGGCGAGTTCCCGTGTCACGAGATCTTCCTCGCTCACGCCCGCGCCCGCGCCGACGATTCGGGTGACGCACTCGACGCCGTCGCCGCACGCTTCGAGGAGGCCGGCACGCTGCTGCTCGGCGCCGAGGCCGCGAGCGAGGCCGCGGCGGCGCACCGTCACGCCGGAAAGCCGTCGCGGGCCGGGCGCTCGCAGCAACATGCCGCGCGCCTATATGCCCGGTGCCCGGGAGCCCGCCCGCCCGGCGACGGGCCGGCGTCCCGCGCGCAGCTCACGCGCCGCGAGCGCGAGATCGCCCGCCTCGCGGCGGGCGGCCTGTCGAACCAGGTGATCGCCGACACCTTGCACGTGAACGTGCGTACCGTCGAGGGACATCTCCTACGGGCGAGCGCCAAGCTCGGTGTGCGCCGCCGCGCCGAGCTGGCCGCGGCACTCGAGATCACCGAAAACGCGTAGCGACTACGCGGGTACTCCGGGTGCGACACTCGTACCGTCGCCGGAGTGGATCCGCCCGACGCGGCACCGCCGCTCGCACCGGCGTACCAGCTCGTGCTCGACCTCGAGGCCGAGGGCCTGAGTGCGCGCGAGCTCGCGGAGCGAATCGGGCTCCCCGTCGCTTCGGTGCGGTCGCTGCTCGCCCTGGCGCACGCCAAGGCGGCCCGTGCCGCGACGCGCCGCGCCGTCAACTGAACGGGTCGAGCGAGCTGGCGACGATCCACATCGCGAAGTACTGCGCGGCGGCGCCGTACGCCTGCCCCACCGCGACCTTCGCCCCGTCCACCTGGTGCTCGCCCGCCGTGCCGCGCACCTGCATCGCTGCCTCCGCGAAGCGCAGCAGGCCCGACGCGCCGATCGGGTTCGACGAGAGCACGCCGCCCGACATGTTGACGGGGAAGGCACCATCGAGCGCGGTCTCACCGCTCTCGACCATCTTCCACCCCTCGTTGATGCCGGCGATGCCGTGAGCTTCGAGCCACATCGGCTCGTACCAGCTGAACGGCACGTACAGCTCGGCGCAGTCGAGCTGCTGGCGGGGCCGCGTGACGCCGGCCTGCCGGTAGATGTCGTCGGCGCAGTCGATCGCGCCCTGCGGCCGCACCGGATCGCGGCCGGGGAACTGCGACGGCTCCGAGCGCACCGCGCTCGCGAGGATCCATGCCGGCGCCCGGCCCGCAGCGGCGGCCGCGCGCCCGCCTGCCTCGTCGGTGAACACCACGGCCGCGGCGCCGTCCGACGACGGGCACGACTCGAGATAGCGCACCGGGTCCCACATCATCGGTGAGCTCTTCACCTTCTCGAGCGAGATGTCCTCGATGCGCAGGTGCGCGTACGGGTTCTTCAGCGCGTTCTTGCGGTCCTTCACCGCCACCATCGGCCCGACGTCGAGCGGCGAGCCGCTCCGCTGGATGTAGGCCCGCATGTACGGCGCGAACGCGCCACCCGCGCCGAGCGACGCGCCACGCCCCGAGCCGAGCGCGAACTGCGCGTTGCCCTCCGACTGCTTCTGGTAGCCGACAGCGAGCACACGCGTATGCCGGCCCGACTCCACGAGGTGCGAGGCCACGATGCCCGTGGTGCCGCCCACCGAACCCGCCGTGTGCACGCGGAACATCGGCTTGCCGGTCGCGCCGAGCGCGTCGGTGAGGTAGAGCTCGGGCTTCATCACGCCCTCGAAGAGGTCGGGGGCCTTGCCGACCACCACGGCGTCGATGTCGGACCAGTCCATCTCGGCGTCGTCGAGCGCGCGCCGTGCGGCCTCGCGCACGAGCCCGCCGAGCGACACGTCCCAGCGCCGGCTCTTGTGGTGCGTCTGGCCGATGCCGACGATGGCACACGGCTGATGGCTCATCGGTCGCCCTCCAGGATGCACACGATGTTCTGTTGCAGACACGGGCCCGACGTGGAATGCGCGAGCGCCCGCTGCTTGCCGGCGCGCACGGCTCGGGCCGCCTCGGCCACCCGGATCAGCCCCGTGGCCATGATCGGGTTGGCGGCGAGCGGCCCGCCCGACGGGTTGATCGCCGTGGTGCCGTCGAGGCCGAGCGCCCCCGCCACCAGCGGCTCCTCGTGCGTGAACGCGGTCTGGAGCTCGGCGACCTCCACCGGGCCCTCGTCGAGGCCGGCCGCCTTCGCGGCGCGCGTGACGGCATCGGCGCGTCGCAGGTCGCGCATCCCCGGATAGTGCAACTCCGAGCAGTGCGCGAAACCGCTGATCCACACGGGGTGCTCGCAGAGCTCGCGCGCCCTGTCGGCGCGGGCGATGATCACCGAGCACGCGCCGTCGGTGATCGGCGGGAGGTCGTGCCGGCGCAGCGGCGCGCGCACGTAGTCGGTAGCGAGCAGCTCGTCGACTTCGAAGTCGCCGCTCACCTGCGCGTACCCGCTCGCCTTGGCGTCGCGGCGCGACCGCGCTGCGATCTCGGCCATCTGGCGCTCCGTGACCGCGCCGCTGTCGAGAAGCTCGCGCGCCTGCAGCGCCGCGAAGCTCACGGCGTCGAAACCGAGCGGTGCGAGGTAGTAGGGATCCATCTCCGCCGGATAGATGAGGTTCGGGTCGGCGGTCGACGACCGACCTGAACCCGTGGCGAGCGCAACGTCGATGTCGCCGAGGAGCAGGCGTACCCAGGCCTCGTACAGCGCCCACGCACCGTCCATCTCCACGTGCGAGTCACGCTTCGGCGGCCACGCACCCACCGCGTCGATGTTCTGCACGAACGAGAAGGCCTGGCCGGCCACGTAGTCGCAGCTCCCGGCGCACGTGAAGTCGACCTCCCGGCGTGTGATCCCGGCGTGTTCCACCGCGCCGGTGATCACCTCCAGGAGCATCTGGGCCTCGGTCTTGCCGGTGTGGCGCTCCATCGGCGAGATGCTCCAACCGATGATCGCGATGTCGTCGCCGGTTCTGGTTCTGGAGGCCATCAGCAGATCCTGTTCACGAGGTTCGGGTCGTCGACGTCGGCTTCACCGGTCGGCATCCAACCCTCGAGGTTCACGGCCTGCCAGCCGGACGACGACGCGAGCTTCCCGGCCTCGGCCCACATCGCCGCGACGCGCATGCCGATACGCACGTCGGCGACCGGCACGTCGAGGAGCGCCTGGTACGGCACCACGACTTCGACCCCGTCGAGCAGCACGTGGACACGGGCGAACGGCTCGGTCTCGGTCTGGCCGGGATACTGGATCGGAGTGATGATCGTGTAGTTCGTGACCGTGCCCCGCTGCGGCAGGTCGACCTCGTGCTCCTCGCCGAGCGCGAGCGCGTCGACCGGGCAGTAGCCGCGGCCGCCGAGGTAGATGCGGCCGCACGCAGGGCAGCGCAACCCGAGGAAGCGACCCTCGGCGTTCGCGGCCGCGGCACGGGTCTCGTTCTTCGTGATCGGCGTCGTGTACGTGATCGCCGCGTTGTACTCCATCATCGTGACCGGTTCCCCGGCACCGGCTCCGCCTCCACCCTCGGCCGACTCACCGGGTACGAACGCCTCGACATCGGTGATGTGGCCCTTGCGCTCGGTCCGCCAGCGCGGCGCGACGCGCATGCCGGTGGACATCGCGCCGGCCGAGCCGCTGTCGACGGCGTGCAGCAGCGCGGTGTCGGCCCCGTCGAGCCGGATCGCCGCGAACGCGAACGGCCGGTCGAGCGGATGCTGGCTCGTCGGCGCGCTCACCCAGCACCACGACTCGACCGTGCCGGCCGGGCCGACCTCCACCAGGTCGTCGACCAGCAGGTCGGCCGCGGTCAGCGGGTCCCACTCGTGGGGTGGGCAGATCACCCGGTCGCCGCTGCGGATGCCGAGCAGCCGCTGCTCGGTGAGCGCGGTCATGAATGCGCTCATCACCGGCCCGAGCGACCGCTTGTACGGGAACGTGATGGTCGCGCTCGTCGACGTCACGCCATCGCTCACTCGTCCTCCTCGTGCCGAACGTGCGAAGGTCGGCATTCTGCCGTATCGCGCGCCGGCTTCGTCACTTCGCGCCCCCGGCTCGGCTGAGACGTTCGGCTGAGACGTTCGGCTGAGACGTTCGGCTGAGACGTTCGGCTGGACCGTTCAGCTGAGCCCGAGGCGTGCGTACTGCTCGTCGGGAGCCTCCACCGCGGCGAGTGCCGCACGCAAGAGCTCGAGCATCTCGCCTTCGCGCTGCGTGCCGGCAAGGTCCTCGTCCTCGGACGGGTCGACGTCGAGGTCGTAGAGATGGTGCACGTCGACGCACCCCCGGCCCACCCAGAACGGCACGCGGTCGCCGGGCGCGAACGGCTGGCGGATCACGGGCACCTCGGTGCCGGGCATGAAGTCGAGTCGGGCGCGGCGGTCGGGGCGCGGCAGCAGGAGCGCGCCGTCGAAACCGGGCACGGGCATCGTCGACCAGCGGTTCGACCACATCGACAGCGGGAAGTTGTCGCCCGCGGCGCCGCGTGCGTACTTGCGGTGCCCGTCGGTGACCTGCACCCAGTTGCCGTACACGCCGCCGAGCGCCCACTCGCGCACCGCGGTGGCGCTGCCCGTGAGCAATGGGCGCAACGACTCGCCGTGCACGGCGGCGGCCGTCGCGACGTCGACCGCGAACGCGTCGGCGATCGTCGCGTGCAGGTCGACCGCGGTCGTCAGCGCGTCGCACGTGGTGCCGGCGGCGGCGCCGGGCCAGTGGATCAGCAGTGGGATGTGGCCGAGCGGCTCGTACTGCATCACTCCGGGCTTGCCCCAGATGTCCTTCTCGCCCAGGTAGTGCCCGTGGTCCGTGCACACGATGACCGCGGTCGAGTCCCAGAGGTCACGCTCGTCGAGCGCAGCGAGGATGTCTCCGAACCAGTGGTCGATCATGCTGAGCTTGGCGCCGTAGTTCGCGCGGATGTGCCGTGCTTCTCGCTCATCCAGGCGCCCCGACGCGACCGCGCCCACGTCGTACGGCGGCCAGATCAACCGCTCGCCGTCCCAACCCGGGTCGTAGCGGTCGGCCCACGGCCTCGGCGTGTCGAACGGCTCGTGCGGGTCGAACTCGTCCACGAACAGGAGCCAGCGTTCGTGGTGCGGCGTCGCGCGCCGCAACCAGCCGGCGGCGGCCGTCATCGTCTTCGGACCGGGGTAGTCGGCCTCTGCCCGAAAGAACGTGCGCGAGCGGTCGTAGGCGCGCTCCGGGAAGCCGCGCGCGCCCGAGCGGTCCCAGAACCATGCACCGCCGCGTGCCGGCAGTGCCGGCGCCCCGATCCACGAGGGATCGTGGTAGGTGCGCCACGGATCGCCTTCGTGGCCGCGCACGTAATCCCAACCGGTGAACTCGCAGTGGTAGTTCTCACCGCCCGTCTCGAACAGGTGCGGATGATCCGATACGAGCATCGTGGTGACGCCGGCGCGCCGCAGGCTCGCGGTGATCGGCTCCTCCCAGATCTCGATGGAGCCCCACGGGCGCCAGAGGAAATCGAGCGCGCCGCAGAGGATGTCGTGGCGTGCCGGCATGCACGGCAGCGACCCGGTGACGTGGCGCGTGAAGCGGACCGCGCGCTCACGCGCGAAGCGGTCGAGGTTCGGCGTGTCGAACTCGGTGCCGCCGTAGCAGCCGAGCATGTGCCGGTTGAGGCTGTCCAGCAGGACCACGATCACGTTCAACGCGCTGCTCCTCTCGGCGGCGGCGCTCCCACCGAAGCGAACGCCCGTCGTCTCGTTCCTGTGATCCCTGAGAATCGCGGGCCCACGCGCGTATGCGGCAAAGCCGAGGGTGCGCGCATGCCGCCGAACCGCCGCGTGCGCCTCACTAGCACGCGCTGCGCGCAACCCGCGCAGACGCTCGATGGCACACCGGTGCTGTCGTGGTGGAGGGAACGCTCAACGCCGGTCACGGCGACGGCGACATCATCGTCTCGGCGCGCGCTCGGCGAGATACGCCCCGGTCGCCGCGCTCGACACGGCCGGCGCAGTGGTGGGGCGGTCGCGCGCGGTCGCAGTGCCCAACTCCGGCTCGGCTGCGGCGGCGGTGCCATAGGTCCTTCGGACGCGAGTCGCTCGCCCCTCGCCGGCAGCCACCGGGCAGCGACATCCTGGGGGGAACGCACCGGCGGCCGCGTCCGCGGCCGCCATGCCGATCGGAGGCCAGGATGCAACAGGGCACACAGACTGCGGTGCTGCCGTTCGCCGAGATCGGCCGATCCGACGTGGAGCGCGTCGGAGGCAAAGGCGCCAACCTGGGCGAGCTGACCCGCGCGGGCTTCCCCGTTCCCGCCGGGTTCGTGGTGAGCGCCCAGACCTACCTCCAGGCGATGGACGCAGCGGGCGTGCGCGAGCAGCTGCACGCGCTGATGACCGGGGTCGACACGAACGACGCCAGCGCGCTGCGCGCGGCAGCCGAGACCTGCCGCGGGCTCGTCGAAGGCGCGCACGTACCCGGCGACATCGCCGCGGACGTGCTCGCGGCGTACCACGCGCTCGGCGCCGGCCATCCGGTGGCGGTGCGCTCGTCGGCGACGAGCGAGGACACCGGGTCCACGGCCTTCCCAGGCATGAACCAGACGTTCACGAACGTGGCAGGCGACGAGGCGCTGCTCGCGCGCATCGTCGACTGCTGGGCCTCGCTCTTCGGTGAGCGGGTCTTCGCCTACTGGCGGGCGATGGGCCTGGATCAGGAACCGGCGATCGCGGTCGTCGTGCAGCAGATGATCGAAGCCGACAGTGCGGGTGTGATGTTCACGCTCGACCCGTCGACGGGCGACAGCAACCGCGTCGTGATCGAAGGGGCGCGCGGTCTCGGCGAGGTCGTCGTGAGCGGGGCGGTCGAGCCCGACACCTACGTGGTCGACAAGCGGGCCCGGCGCTGCATCGAGGTCCGCATCGGCGACCAGCCCTTCAAGATCATGCGGGGCCCCGACGGTCGCGACGAGCGCGTCGCGCTCGACGCTGCGGTCCGGGGTACTCGAGTGCTCACCGACGGCGACGTGCTCGCGCTCGCCGATCTGGCCGTCCGGGTCGAGCAGCACTACGGCACGCCGCAAGACATCGAATGGGTGATCGCGGCGGGCGACATCTCTCTCGTGCAGTCACGGCCGGTCACGGCGGTGTACGAGTCGGTCCCGGCTCCGGCCGGCGCGGGTCCGCTGCCGGCACCGCTCGTGGTGGGCCAGGCCGCCGCACCCGGGATCGCCGCCGGCCGTGCGCGCGTCCTTGACGACCCGCACGGCGACGCGGCGCGCGCGCTGCAAGCCGGCGACGTGCTCGTCGCCACGATGACGAGCCCGGACTGGGTACCAGTGATGCGCCGGGCCGGCGCGATGGTCACCGAGCGGGGCGGGGTCACCTGCCATGCCGCGATTGCAAGTCGCGAGCTCGGCGTGCCGTGCGTGGTGGGCGCACGCGGCGCAACGCATCTCCTCCACGACGGCGACCTCGTGACCGTCGACGGCACGCACGGCACTGTGCGGGCCGGCGATTGGACTGCCGCAGCGAGCCCGGGTGACGGCTCCGGGGCACCGGGCATGCGCCCGGCGACCACCGCCGCCCGCGAGGCGGGCCCGTCCGGGCCGATCGGCAGCGAGGCGATCGCCACGAAGCTCTACGTGAACCTCGCGATCGCCGAGCGGGCCGAGGAAGTGGCGGCGATGCCGGTCGACGGGGTCGGCCTGCTGCGGGCCGAGTTCATGATCACCGACGCGCTCGGCGGCGAGCATCCGCGGGCACTGCTCGCCCGCGGCGGGCGCTCCGAGTTCCTCGATCGCATGTCGACATCGCTGCTGGCGATCACCACCGCGTTCGCGCCGCGCCCGGTCGTGTACCGCACGATCGACTTCAAGTCGAACGAGTTCCGCCGTCTCTCCGGCGGCGACCAGTACGAGCCGGTCGAGGCGAACCCGATGATCGGCTACCGCGGCTGTTACCGCTACGTGCGCGAACCCGACCTCTTCGCCCTCGAGCTCGAGCTCCTCGCCCAGGTGCGCGAACAGACGCCGAACCTGCACGTGATGATCCCGTTCGTGCGCACGCGTTGGGAGCTCGAGGCCTGTCTCGAGATGATCGACCAGAGCCCGCTCGGCCGCCAGCGCGGCCTGCTGCGCTGGATCATGGCCGAAGTGCCGTCGGTGGTGTCGCGCATCCCGGAGTATGCCGCGCTGGGGATCGACGGCGTGTCGATCGGCTCGAACGATCTCACCCAGCTCGTGCTGGGCGTCGATCGCGAGTCGGAGATCTGCGCGGAGCTGTTCGACGAGAGCGATCCGGCCGTGCTCGACGCGATCCGGCGGATCATCGAGGGCGCGACCGCCGCCGGCCTCACCTCGTCACTGTGCGGGCAGGCACCTTCGACGCGACCCGATTTCGCCGATCACCTCGTGCGCTTCGGCATCACGTCGATCTCGGTGAACGCCGACGCGGTGGACCGCGCCCGGCGCGTGATCGCGGCATCGGAACGCCGCCTGCTCCTCGACGCGGCTCGGCGTCAGATCGACCGCTCATCGCGGCCGATCTGACGCCGGCACCGCTTCACCGGTTCACGACCGGGTGAGCACGACCTTCAACGCGCCGGTGTCGGCCGCTCGGGCGAACACGTCGTACGCCTCCATGAACTGGTCGAGACCGAAGTGGTGCGTGGCGAAGCGCGTCGCGTCGAGCTGGTGGCCCGAGAGCAGGCGTAGGAACGTCGGCGTCGAGAACGTGTCGACGAGACCCGTCGTGATGGTCACGTCCCTCGTCCACAGCTCCTCGAGATGCAACGTTGCGGGCTTGCCGTGCACACCGATGTTGGCGATGTGGCCGCCCGGGCGGGCCAGCGCCGCGGTCATCTCGAACGTCTGCGGCGTGCCGACCGCCTCGATCGACACGTCGGCACCGAGCCCTCCGGTGAGACCACGCACCACCTCGAGCGGGTCCTCGCGGCTGGGATTGACGATCACGTCGGCACCGAACTGCTTCGCTGCTTCGAGGCGGCTGTCGGCGAGGTCGATCGCGATCACGTGGCTCGGGCTGTAGAGCCGCGAGCCCATGATGGCCGAAAGGCCGATCGGTCCCGCGCCGACGACCGACACGACGTCACCCGGCTGCACGTGGCCGTTCAGCACACCGACCTCATAGCCCGTCGGGAGGATGTCCGCGACCATGAGCACCGCCTCGTCGCTGACACCGGCGGGCACCGGATACGTCGACGTGTCGGCGAACGGGACCCGCACGTACTCGGCTTGCGTGCCGTCGATCGTGTGCCCGAGGATCCAACCGCCGCCGCCGAGGCACTGGCCGTAGCGACCCTCGCGGCAGAAGCGGCATGCCCCGCACGCGGTGATGCACGACACCAGCACGTGATCGCCGGGCTTCACGTTCTTCACGCCAGCGCCCACGGCCTCCACCGTGCCGACCGCCTCGTGGCCGAGGATGCGGCCCTCGGTCACCTCGGGCACGTCGCCCTTCAGGATGTGCAGGTCGGTGCCGCAGATCGTCACCGTGTCGACGCGCACGACCGCATCGGTGTCGTCGACGACCGCTGGCTTCGCCACGTCCTCCCACGCCTTGTTTCCCGGGCCGTGATACACGAGTGCCTTCATCGCTGCTACCTCCATGGGTCGTTCCGAGCGGCGGGCCCGCCGATCTGGCGGCGGGCCGCGCGGTGGCGGCCCGAGGGCCCGCCTCACCGCCAGCGTGCGCCCGTGGTGAAGCGCTGACGAGGGCCATAGGTCCCGCCGCGCGACGGCCCGGGCCTCTGTCAGCCGTTCCAGGCCCGCGCGGACGATGCTCATTGCAGGCACTCGAAGGAGGACGCTCATGAAAGCCAAGGTTGGAGACCGTCTCGTCATCAAGGGCCACCACGTGGGCGAACCGGATCGCGACGCCGAGGTCCTCGAGGTCCACGGCACCGACGGCGAGCCGCCGTGGGTGGTGCGCTGGGACGACGACGGCCACGAAGGTCTGTTCTTCCCCGGCTCCGACGCGGCGATCGAGCACGTCCCGCACCACCGGGCGCACCGCTAGCGCGACGGCGGATCCCGTTTCGGGTACGCGCCACGGTTGCAACGACAGCGTTGCCCGACATCGCCGCCCGACGAGGAGGCGTCCATGCCACTGTTCCACGACCGTCGCGACGCCGGCCGCCGCCTCGCCCGCCGGCTCGAACACCTGCGCGCCGAACGGCCAGTGGTCGTCGGCCTCCCCCGCGGAGGTGTCCCAGTGGCGGCCGAGGTCGCCGCGGCGCTCGGCGTGCCGCTCGACGTGATCGTCGTGCGCAAGCTCGGCGTGCCGTTCCAGCCCGAGCTCGGGATGGGAGCCGTCGGCGAGGGTGGGGTGCGGGTGCTCAACGACGACATCGTCGCCCTCGCGCGCGTGAGCACTGGCGATATCGAGCAGGTCGCGGCGCGCGAGCGCGGCGAGGTGGAACGCCGGGCGCGGCTGTTCCGCGAGGGTCACGAGGCGATGCCGCTCGCGGGTCGCACCGTGATCGTCGTCGACGACGGCATCGCGACCGGCGGCACCGCGCGTGCCGCACTGCAGGTCGCGCGCGCGCACGGCGCGCGCCGCGTCGTGCTTGCGGTGCCGGTCGCGCCGGGTGACACGC
This sequence comes from uncultured Actinomycetes bacterium, assembly GCA_963716525.1. Classification (GTDB taxonomy): domain Bacteria; phylum Actinomycetota; class Acidimicrobiia; order IMCC26256; family PALSA-610; genus JBBREP01. The sequence continues at coordinate 2,570,841 of OY970315.1, read as the reverse complement.
TCGCCGATTTGAGCCGTGATGCCGACGAGATCGTGTGCCTGAGCATTCCCGAGGACATGATGGCCGTGGGACTCTGGTACGAGAACTTCACGCAGACGACCGACGAGGAGGTGCGCGCCGCACTCGCAGCCGGCGTCGCACGGGTCGGCGCCGATCCCCGCAACGATCCACCCGGCGACCCGGTTCCGGCGAGCGCGGCTGACGGCGATCCGCCGGGCCAGGACGATCGGCCCGACACGCCGATGTTGGTCGACGAGGACGTGGCGTTCCCTGCAGATGCGGCGGTGCTTGCGGCGAGTCTTGCGATCCCGGCCGGCGCCGTAGGTGTTGTGGTGTTCGCCCACGGGACCGGGAGCAGCCGCCACAGTCCGCGGAACCGCTTCGTGGCACGCGCGCTGCAGCGTGCGGGCCTCGCGACATTGCTGCTCGATCTCCTCACACCGGCCGAAGAGGTCGACCGCGCCAATGTCTTCGACATCGAACTGCTGGCGCCGCGCCTCGCGGCGGCGACGGACTGGCTCGCGACGAGCCCCGAGGCGGGCAGGCTCCCCGTCGGCTACTTCGGCGCGAGCACCGGAGCGGCGGCCGCGCTGTGGGCTGCGAGCGCGCCCGAATCGCGGGTGCGAGCCGTGGTCTCCCGCGGCGGACGGCCCGACCTGGCGGGCCACGCACTCGCCGATGTGCGCGTGCCCACACTGCTCATCGTCGGCGGCCACGACGAGATCGTCCTCGAGCTCAACCGCGAAGCCGCCGCACGCATGCGTTGCCACCGCGAGATCATCGTCGTGCCCGGTGCAACGCATCTCTTCGAAGAGCCCGGCGCGCTGGAAACGGTCGCCGACCTCGCCGCCGAGTGGTTCCTCAGGTACCTGCGCGACACAGCCACGGCATAACGATCGAGGCGCCAGTCCGTCCGGTAGGGACATCGCCAGGACCTCCGACCCTGTTCAGCACGATGGTGGCGCGCCACGATCTGACGGTGACGACATTCGCCGCCGCGTGACCCCGGACAACTGGAGGCTGCTATGGCGAATCACACCGATACGCCCGACATCGCGGTCGCGGTGCACGGCGACGTGACCGCCGCCGACCGCGGCTACGCGGTCGCCAAGCTCGAGCACCTGGCCGGCCTCGGTGAGCGGCCCGCGCGGTTCCGCCGTGTCGATCTGACTCTGTACGCGGATCCGGCACGCGAGCGGCGCGCCGAGGCCAAGGCCGAGGTCGACCTCGATGGCGGCATCGTCCGTGCGCACGCCGACGCGCCGACGATGCCGGAGGCGATCGACGCGCTGGAGGCCCGCATGCGGGAGCGGATCATCCGTTCGGGGCAACGCGTGGCAACGCGCTTCGCCCGCTTCCGTGACCGCGGCGCGCACGAGTGGCGACGAGGGCAGTCGCCGGCGGTCCGTTCCGCCTATTTCCCCCGTCCGGTCGAGGAACGAAGGATCGTGAGGGGCAAGAGCTTCACCTGCGGCGCGATGACCCCCGACGAGGCGGTCGCCGAGATGGAATCGCTCGACCACGACTTCTACCTGTTCGTGAACATCGAGACCGGCGACGACAACGTGATCGCCCGCGTCGACGACGGCTACGAGCTGCACGAGCCTGGGGCCCGGTGCGCGTTACGGGATGCCGTCGAGCCGATCACCGCCAGTCCGGTGCGACCCGGCATCATGACCGAGCAGGACGCGGCGCGCTGCTCGACGGAACCCACCGGCCTTTCGTGTTCTTCGTCGATCCGAACGACGGGCGCGGCCGCCTGCTCTACCGCCGCTACGACGGCCACTTCGGCCTCATCGTGCCGGCGAACTCCTGACCAGACGGGGCCGGGTGACGTGCCTGGGCTGCGCCCGGCCACGGTGCATAGGACCTTCGGCCCTGGATCACTTGCGGCCCGCCGCGCACGATGGCAGGGTCCGCGGGACGACCGGCGAGCCGCCCGGCCGGGAGGTCGACTGTGGTCGGCGACCGCGACGACCCAACCCCGAGATTTCCGGTGGAGGCGATGGTGCACGCGCCGGGCTGCGGACCGCCAAGCTGCGCGCTCCAGGCGCGGGCCACCGCGCGGCACACGTCGATTCGGCGCCGGCGCGTCGCGGCCATGGCGCTCACCGCCGCGATGACCGCGATCGCCGCGGCCTGCAGTTCGAGCTCGGTCACGCAGGGCACCACGTCGACGCACGCCTCGACGAGGAGCTCCGGGTCGAGCACGAGCCGCCCGTCCACCGCCACGAGCACCCCGACAACGGCGCTTCCGACAGCCACCACGCCCACCACGACCGCCGCCGCGGCCGGACCCGTCTACGTCTATCCGTTCGCGCGCCTCGCCGACGCGCAGGCGTGGCAGCGCGCGTTCGAGTCCGACGGCCGCCAGCCCTGGCACCTCGACGCGGCAGCCACCGCGAGGTCGTTCGCCGGGTTCGCCGGCGGTGCCGGCCAGATCGATGAGGTGATCGCGCAACACACCGACGCCTCGGGCACCCACGTCGCGCTCGGCTACCACAACCCCAACAATCTGGCGGTCACGGCCGGCACCGTCCGCCTCGTGCGTGTGGGTACCGGGACCGACGCACCGTGGGAGGTGGTCGGCAACGACCAGTCCGGCGCGTTCACGCTGACCGCCCCGCGCCTCGGCGCGACCGTCACCGCGCCCGTCGCAGTCAGCGGCCGGATCACCGGCGTGGACGAGAACATCCGCGTGCGCGTCTTCGCGCTGTCCCGCGATACCCCGATCGGCGACCGCTGCTGCCTGCCCGCGGGTGGGCAGCAGACACCATGGACGACGACCGTGAGCTTCGCGTCCACGGGCTCCGCCGTGGTCGTCATCGTCGCGACGACCGGCGGGCACCTCCAGGAAATCGAACGCTTCGCATTCACCGCGGCGCGGGTGGGCGGGTGAGGACGCGTGAGGTGGCTTTGGTCATTCGCATCTCCTGCCGCATGCCCTACCGCCGCGCCACGACTCTCGTGATGATCGAACCACGACCACGCATCGACCCGACCCGAAAGGGGTTGCCATGTCGCTGACTCGCAAGCTTCTGCAGGGCGCGGGCGTCGCTGCCGGCGCCATCGGCGCGGTGGCGGCGGCCGCCCCCGACAGCGCCGCCGGCCGCACGATTCGCCGGGGCGTCGACCGACTCGCGCGCGACGTCCGTTACGCCGCGTCGAGCGCGCCCGGCGTGCTGTACCGGCTCGCGGGCCGGCACCCCGATCCGGACGTGAGCGACGACGTGCTGGCGGACCGCATCCGTTCGAGCATCGGCCCGCTCGAGCGCCGTCTCGACCTGCCCCACGTGCACGTGATGGTCGAGGATCACGTGGCGCTGCTGCACGGCGACGTCCCACATCACGACGCGGCGGTGACGGTGCAGCGTGCCGTCAGCCGCGTCAGCGGCGTGCAGGGTGTCGAGTCGCATCTGCACATCGGTCTCATCCCCGGCGACACGCGACCGTCCGAGGCGAAGGAGCACGTCGAGCCGTCGGCCGCGCTGCAGGACCTGCTCGCCGCGGCGCGCGATGCGGGCGCGTCGCGCCGTCCAGCGGCCGCCGTGCATGCGGTCCTGTGCGGGTTCTTCGACCGCATCCCAGCCGCCGAACGCGATCAGGTGCTGGTGCACCTTCCCCACGACGTGCACCAGCTCGTCGGGCCGCTCCGTGACGAGATCGAGAGGCCGGCGCGGGTGAAGCGACTCTCCGAGTTCGTCGCGCACATCGTCGCCGCCAGCGGCATTCCCGCCGACACCGCGGAAGACGTCACGCGCGCGGTCGTGCTCACGCTCCGCGACCTGGTGCCCGAAGAGGCGTCCGACGTCGCCGCGGTGCTGCCGACCGAGCTCCGCCAGCTGTGGCAGAGCGGTGTGGCAGCGATCGAGCCTGCAGACCGTGGCGCCGGCCGCGCGCTGGAGTTGATCGGCCATGACCCCCGAGTGGAACCCGCCGGCCGCCGAGCGCCCGACGATCGGTGACCTTGCACCGCCGCGGGTGGGAAGCCTCGACTCGGAGCTCGTCTGCTTCATCGACCGTCACTGTGCAGCCGAGGCTGATCAGGTGGACGCGTACCGGGCGCTCATGGACTCGCCCAACGAGGCAGTCCGCTACCTCGCTCGCCTGCTCGCCGACGACGAGGAGCGCCACCACCGCATCTTGCTGGAGATGCGCAACCATCTCGTTGCCGCTGGGCCGAGCGCCGGCGAACCGCGGGTACCCGTGGCCGCCCCGGTACACGACGCGGAGCTGCGCACGACCCTGCGCCGGTTCCGAGCGGTGGAACGGCACGATCTGCGATCGTTGCGCAAGCTGCGCCGCAAGCTCGGGGTGCTGCGCGATGGCGCCTTGCACGGTGCTCTGGTCGACGCGCTGGTGCTCGACACGAAGAAGCATCTGCGCTACCTGCGCCGTCTCGAGCAGCTCGTGCAGTGACCGGCGCCGGCGGCGGGACCACGGCCCCCAGATTTCGGGACCTTTGTACGTGGGCTCGGCGGGCAGCCCCTGTGATGATCGACCGGTGACACCGTCTGAGAGTGCATCATGACCGTCAACGAGTTCTTGTCCTACCTCCGCAGTTCCGCCGACAGCCGCGAGCTCGCCGCTGAGCTGGCTGTCGCCTACAACCTGCGCTACCCGACCACCGGCTCCGACTGGGCGCGCGGCACGGGGGGTACGCGGTCATGACCATGGTCTGGACGCGGTCGCGGTCGGAGGACCGCCTGCAGTACACGCTCGATGCCATCGACGACGCGCTGGCCGCGGTGTCGGGGCGCCGAGTGTTCCTGGCCGCCGACGCCACCCGCATCCTGGATCGCGCCGCGACGGCGGCGACGAGCGTGCGCGACGACCCGGGCATCGACGCGATCGCCACGCGCGCCATCGAGACGTACGGGGCGAGTGCGCTCGTGGACCGCGACCGGCTGCTCGATCCGCTGCTCGACATCCGGTTGCTCCTCGCCACGGCCGGCTGACGCTCGCGGCTCCGAACTGGGCCGCCGGTGGGCCGAGATGGAAGGATGCCCGAGCGCGGCGATCACGGACGTCGCACGCGCCCGCCGCCCGATCCCGTCTCCCGAGGAGCCCGCGTGATCCATGCTCGCGTGCGCACCGGCGCGCTCGCCGGCGCCCTGCTCACCATGACGGTGGCCGCGAGCTGCAGCTCGTCGAGCCCTTCGAACGGGTCGAGCACGGTCGCGCCGACCGCCGCACCGGCAACGACCGTGGCGCGGCTCCCCACGCCAGCCGGCGCCACCGGCGCACCACCCGAAGTGCCGGCGAACAGCACGGAATGGCCGCTCGCCGGCCACGATTACGACAACACGCGGCGCGCGACCGGCAGCACGATCACCGCAGCGAACGTCAGCCGCCTCGCCGCGGCGTGGCGCGCGACGCCGTCCAACCTCGGCGCGCTGTCGACCGCGCCCATCGTGTTGGGCGACACGGTGTACCTGCAGGGCTCATCGGGTGTCGTCGTGGCGCTCGCCCGGGACACGGGCGCAGTCCGCTGGACGAGCGCGGCGACCGGCTTCAACATCGGTCCGTTTGGTGTGGCGTTCGGCGACGGCCGCGTGTACGGCAACGACGGCGCGACCGGCATCGTCGCCCTCGACGCTCGCACGGGCAAGGCGATCTGGCACCGGCGCATCACCGCGACATCCACGCTCGGCGTCGACATCCAGCCCACGGCCTTCGGCGGCATGGTCTTCGCCAGCACCGTGCCCGTGAGCACACGCGGGATCTACGCCGGCGGCGACCGAGGCACGGTGTACGCGCTCGACGCGCGCAGCGGCGCGATCCGGTGGAAGTTCGACACGGTGAAGGGCGATCTGTGGGGTAATCCGAAAGTCAACTCCGGCGGAGGTGTCTGGTACACGCCGGCCGTCGACGTGCACCGGCGCATCCTCTACGCGGGTGTCGCCAACCCCGCGCCGTTTCCCGGCACAGCCGAGTATCCCAACGGCAGCAGCCGGCCCGGCCCGAACCTCTACACCGACTCCGTCGTCGCGCTCGACCTCGATCGGGGCACGTTGCTCTGGTACCACCAGGTGACGCCGCACGACCTGTTCGACCGCGATCAGGTGCACGTGCTGCTCGCGACGGTGAATGGACGCGACGTCGTGGTGAGCGCGGGCAAGTCGGGCGTGGTGCTCGGCCTCGATCCCGACACGGGACGCGTGCTCTGGCAGCGCTCGGTCGGCAAGCACCTGCACGACGACCTCACCACGTTGCCGGGACCCACCGACGTCTGGCCAGGAACGTACGGCGGTGTGCTGACACCACCGGCCACCGCGGACGGCACCGTCTACGTCGCCACGGTCAACGCACCCACGAAGCTCGCGCCCGACAAGGAGGCCTACATCGGCAGTGAGCTCGGCACCCACGACGGCGAGGTCGTGGCGATCGACGTCGCGAGCGGGCGCGTCACCTGGGACACTGCTGTGCCCGGCGATCCCCTCGGCGGCGCAACGGTGGTGAACGACCTCGTGTTCACGGCGCTCACCGACGGCACCGTCCTCGCGCTGCGGCGCGGTGACGGCCACATCGTGTGGCGCTACCGCGCTGGCGGCCAGATCAACGGGTGGCTCGCCGCGGTCGGCGACTCGCTCTTCGTGCCGGTGACCGGCAGTAGCGGCGCGCTGCTCGCGCTTCGCGTCGGCGGCACGACGACCGTCACGCGGCCCTGACCCGCGCGACGCTCACCCGTCGCGCCGAAGGGCCCTGGCGGTGGAGGACTTTGGACCCTCACCGCGATGCTCGGCGGATTCGGCGGCTTGCTCGCGGTGACACTGCACCGTCCCGGGTCGGGCCAGTCGCACCACGTGTGGGAGTACACGGTCCCGCCCGGCACCGGCGCGGCGATCGAGCAGGGCCAGCAGCTCTATGTGTTTCCCGCCCGGCTCGACGTGCGCATCGGTGACGAGCTCGTCATCCACAACAACGACACCCGCGTCGCCACGGTCGGTCCCTACACCGTCGACCGCAACGCCACGCTCGTGGAGACGTTCACCCAGACCGGCCGGATCGTCGGCTTCTGCAGCATCCACCCCTCGGGCGAGGTGACGATCGTCGTCCGCAACTAGCGCCGCAGGCCGGTAGTTGGCGGGGACGGGTCAGTCGCCATCATCGCGATGGACGGTCACGTCCGATGTCGTCGACGCGATCGTGATGTCCGCTTCGTTGAATCGGTCCAGTATCCGCCGCGCAACCTGGTCCTTGACCCGGCGAGACGAACGCACCGGAACCGGGAAACGGGCGATGAGCTCGACCCAGTTGTCGGTTGGGCGCACGTATACGTGGGGCTCGACGTCGGCACGCGGGATCGGGTAGCGCCGCTGCATCTCCCGCATCGCCGTGCCCGCGTCGTGTGCGCTCGCAGCACGCGCGATCTCGTCGCGGACGATCGCCTCGGCAGAGTGCCAGGCGGTACCGTGCTCGATCGGGAAGCTCATTTCCTCCCACACGAAATCGAGCACCGCGCTGAAGTTGTAGACCGGCTGGCTGAACGTCATCTTGTTCGAGAGCGCCACGATACGGCCTGTGTACTGGCGGCCGCGGACCCATGCCGCGTCATTCTCGGCCGAGCCGATCTCCACGATCTTCGTTCGCAACGGGGTGACGTCGATCACGTCGCCGCGCACGCCACCCATCTCGATACGGTCGCCCACCCGGAAGATCCGGCCCGACAGAATGTTGAACCAGCCCGCGAGCGCACCGATCACCTCCTGCATCGCGAACGCGATGCCGGCGGCCAGGAGGCCGAGCACCACGCCGACGCGTCCGGCGAACGCGCGCCAAGTCACCGCGAGCGCGATCAGCGCCGCGCACGCGGTGCCGTAACGAACGAACTTCCGCGCGTAGTACTTCGAGTAGGGATCGTCATAGCGGGCGCCCACGATCCGCCGGATCACGACGGCGGCCAGCGTGGCACCGACGACGATCGCCGAGGTCACCGCGAGGCGCTTGTCTGTCGTCATGGCGCCGACGACGCCGCGCTGCGAGACATGCCCGAGGGGCCGTCAGTCCTGCTTGCGTGCGATCGCCTGCGCGAGCTCTTGCTTGTCCATCTTCGAACGGCCCGACACGCCGAGCCGCTTGGCCCGCTCGTACAGCTCGTGCTTGGTGTGGCCCTCCACGTCCACACCCCCGGCGGTGGGCTTGTTCGAGCCGCGGCCCTCCTTCGCCCGCTCGTCCGACGGTCCCTTGTGGTCCTTCGGCTCCCAGTGGTCGCCGACCTTCTCGAAGCCGTGCTTCAACGACGCGTAGGCGACGCGGTGGGCCCGCTGCTCGCTGTCGTACTCGTCGTGCGCGGCATCGAGGGTCTCGGCGTAGGTGCGCTGAGCCTTCTTCGGTGATCGCTTGATCGTGCCGGGAAGGTCTTCCTTGGCGCTCGGCATGGCAACCTCCTCGTCGATGAAACCCGGCCGCCCCTGGGGAACGGCCACATCGTCGTGGTTGTACCGCGATGGGCCGCTCGGCGAACCTGCCCACCCGTGGTCGCGCTAGACACCCGTGTATGACCCGCACCTTCGACCTGCTCGACGGTGCCTGGTACGCCGGACGGCCGTTCGACGACTGGGCGTGGATGCGCGAGCACGCGCCGGCGTACTGGGACGGCCGCAACCAGATCTGGGCGCTCACGCGCTACGACGACGTGCTCGCCGTAGAGCGGAACCCGGCCACCTTCTCCAGCCGGCGGGCGCCGCGGCCGCACGGCGAGCACCTCCCGATGATGATCTCGATGGACGAGCCCGAACACACGCGGCGGCGCAAGCTCGTGAGCCGCGGCTTCACGCCGCGGCGCGTCCGCGACCACGAAGCGACGGTCCGGCGGATCTGCGCGCACATCATCGACCGCGTCGCACCACGCGGCGCCTGCGACTTCGTGTGGGACGTCGCGGCTCCCCTACCGCTGTTGCTGATCGCCGATATGCTCGGCTTCCCGCCCGAGGCCTACGACGACCTCTTGCGCTGGTCCGACGATCTCATCCGGGCCACGACGGCCGACCCGCCGCCCGATGTCGCGCAGGCCGGGCTCGAAGCGAGCCTCGCGTTCCGCGCGTTCCAGCTCGATGTGATCGCCGACCGGCGCGCGAAGCCGCCACAAGACGACCTCGTGAGCATCCTCTGCCATGCCGACATCGACGGCGAACGCCTCGACGACGAGTCGATCATCATGGAGAGCCTGCTGATACTCATCGGGGGCGACGAGACAACCCGCCACGTGATCACCGACGGCATGCTCGGGTTGCTCGAGCATCCCGACCAGCTCGCGATCCTCCGCGACGACGCTTCGGCAATCGAGATCGGCGTCGAGGAGTTGCTGCGCTGGGTGTCGCCCATCAAGAACATGGCGCGCTCGGCGACGCGCGACGTCGAGCTGCACGGCGAGACGCTGCACGAGGGCGACCAGGTGATCCTCCTGTACCCGTCGGCGAACCGCGACCCGTCGGCGTTCGACGAACCCGATCGCCTCGACGTGCGCCGCGACCCCAACCCGCACCTCGCGTTCGGGTTCGGGCCGCACTTTTGCATGGGCGCATCCCTCGCGTGCCTCGAGTTGAAGGTCATGTTCTCCGAGCTGCTGCGGCGCCTTCCCGATCTCCGGCTCGCCGGCGAGCCGTTCCCCCGCCGGGCTTCGAACTTCATCTCCGGCCCAGAGGCGATGCCCGTCTCGTTCACGCCGACGTCCCCGGCGTCGGGCTGAAGTCAGCATCAAGTCAGGCTGCAGCGGCGACGATCCTTCACGGTCGGGGTCCTCACACCTGGCGGTCGTGATGGAGTCAACGGGAAATGCAACGGGAGATCACGAGGGCAGCAGCGGCCGGGCTGACCGCCGGTTTGCGCGCGAGCGGATCCTCGATCCCCTGAACCTCACGCTCCTGCCGAACCTCGTGCTCCTGGCGCTCGGTCGCAATGCCGGCATCGTCGCGAACGTGCCGTTATGGCAACTGCTCGGCTCGTTGACCGTCGCGCATCTCGTCGCCGTCGCCGTCGCCACCGCGTGCCCGCCCGGTACACCGAGGGCCCGCCCGCGGCTGTTCCTCATCGTCACGATCGGGTTGAGCGGCCTGTTCATCTACATCACGGGTTGGGGTGCGGCGTTCGTCGCCGCGTTCCTCGCGGTCGCGATCGTGGTCATCCAGGCCGACGGATCCCGCTACGGCCGCACCGCGATCGTGGCCATCGTGGCCACCGCCGCCGCGGGCGAGACGGGTGTGGCGCTCGGCATCTTCCACCGCATGATGCCGGCGCACACGACTCACGTCATGGCCGCGGTCGAGACCGGGCTCGCAGCGCTCGTCGCGTGGCTCGTCGCCCGAGGCCAACGCGAGAAGGAGCACGCCGAGGCGCGCCAGCGCGAGAGCGAGGAACGCTTCCGTGCGCTCGTGCAGCACGCGTCGGACGCCATCGTCGTGGTCGAGGACGGCGGGCGTGTGCTCTACGCGAGTCCGGCCGTCGAGCGGATCCTCGGCGTGCCGCCGGAGACTTTGGTGTCGTTCGATCCGTCGTGGATCGATCCCGACCACGTCGACGCGGTCGTCGATCTGTTTCGCGAGCTGCGGACGCGCCCCGGGGCCGACGCGGCGATCGACGTGCCCGCACGGCGGGCCGACGGGTCGTCGCGCTGGGTCGAGGTGCACATCACGAACCTGATCGAGAGCAGTGCCGTGCGTGGATTCGTGTGCAACATGCACGACATCGGCGAGCGGCACGTCGCGCAGCAGAAGCTCATTCACGACGCGCAGCACGACGAACTTACCGGGTTGCCGAATCGCCGTCAGTTCATGGAATGTCTGCGCGACGGGTCGGTCACCGTTGGACGCGGCGACCACACCGCGGTGCTGTTCGTCGACGTCGACAACTTCAAGACGATCAACGACAAGTGCGGCCACGACACCGGTGACGCGGCGCTCGTCGCCGTGGCCGAGTCGCTCACCGCGATGGTGCGCCCGGGCGACGTCGTCGCTCGCTTCGGCGGCGACGAGTTCACCGTGCTGTTGCGCAATCTCGAGCACATCGAGGCCGCGGCCGAAGTCGCGGAACGCATCACCGGTGGACTGACCGGTCGGCGGGTGCTCAACGGGCACGTGATCTGGATGTCGGTGAGCGTCGGGATCGCCACCGCCGCCCCCGGCGACTCGACGGGCAGCGAGTTGCTCACCCACGCCGACCACGCGATGTACGAGGCGAAGCGGGCCGGCCGCGCCCGCTGGACGCGCTACGACCCGGTGACGCCGGCCGAGCGGACTGCCTGAGACCGACCGCCTCGCGTGTGCTCTGACCGCGCGGGGATGGCCCGGTGGCGCGGACACGGACGGGGCTGGCTACGAGCGCACCGGCGCTTCGGACAGATCGTGGAGGCCGAACACCCGGATCGCGTGGCCGCGCACGAGCGTGCGGTCATCGCACCTCCCAGTTCATGCGTTGCTCATTCTGCTCAATCGGCCCAGTCGACGCGATCGGAACGCGCCGGTTGCCGGCCGATCCGCAGCGGGTTCAAGGGCGCGTCGACCATCAGAACGCGTTGCCAGGTACGAGCGCCCTGCGCGCGGCGCCACGTGCCGAGCTCGCGGTCGCGCTCACCGTCGGCCCACTGCTGCCACGTCGGGATCGCCCACAGGAGCACGGCCTCGTCGTCATTGGCCATCGCGGTGGTGAACGCGCCGAACAACTGCCAACCGTGCCGGGCGTGCAACTCGGATGCCTCGCGCGCGCGTTCGAGGAGGTCGGTTGCGGTGCCCGGCTCGACCGTCACGAGCTCGTGCGCGTACACGTCGCCGCGCACGCCGTCGGCACACAGTTGCTCGATCGTGCGGGTCCAGGGCGCGGGCACGACGATGCGATCGATGCCGCCGCTGCGAAGGCCGGCGGCCTCGGCCCACCATCGTTCGAGCGACGGGTCCTGCGCGCCCTTGCCGACCGTCTCGGTGGCGAGCGACGACGCAAGGCCCGACCAACCGTCGTGTTCCCACATGTTGATCGTCTTCGGCCACGGGCCGGTGGATCCGACGAGCGCCCACACGCCGTAGCAGAGCTGGTTGCGTTCCTCCTGGCCGATCGGGCCCCAGTTCGCGGTCATGTGCTGCATGTAGTGCGCGCGCCCGTGGCCGATGATGTCGATGATCTCGTGGATGTAGACGCGATCGTTCACTCCTGCATTCCTTCTCGTGACCCGCCGACGGCGAGCAGCTCCCATGCGTTGCCTTCGGGATCGCACACCAGTGCCGGCCGGCCACCGTCGCCGTGCTCTGCCGGCACGATCAGCACCTGTCCGTTCGCCGCGCTCACCGCCGCCGCGAGCGTATCGACGTCGGTGGAATGCCCGCCGCGCTCCGCTCCGGTTGCCGTCCCGAGTCGAGGCACCGTACCGAAGAGATCCAGATATCTGCACGAGGTTCGTCGCGACGCAACGGCACCCAGGGCGGTACCGCAGGACCACGATCACGGAGCTCAACCTCCTCCTGCCCCAGATGCGGTTGCCGCTCGACCGGCTCGTGGCGCGCGCCCGCGCCGCACAGGCCGCCGGCTTCGTGGGCGCTTCGGCGACTCGAGGCCCGCGGTCGGCACCGGACCCGACCCGACGAGGTCCGCTGGGCGTGGCTCAACGACAACGCGGATGCCTTCTTCTACGGTGGAGCCTGACATGGCCGGCACGCGGAACCGCCAAACGCGCGAGAAGCCGCAGAAGATCGCCGACGAGCTGCGCACCCGACCGAGTGGTCGCGACGTCACGCGGCCGCAGGGCTGCGGTGAAGGAGCTCCGGGCTCCACCGTCGTCGACCTCCTGCACCACTATTGAACGCCCAGCGGCAAGAGGGAACACTGTGACCACGTTCGAGCGACTGCAGTCGCACCACCGAAACATCCACGTCGGTCGTGCGAGCCACGTGGCGACGGTCGCCATCGATCGACCGAAGTCGAAGCGCGGGTGCCGGCCGCAGCCCGGCGGGATCGATGACCGACGCGATGCGCTCGAGGTGGAGGCACTGGCGCAGAGCGTCAACACGAACACCGACGACCTGCGCGAGGCACTCACTGCGTTCGTGGAGCGCCAGCCGCCGAACTTCACGGGAAGGTGAGGGATGACCACGCAGGACACGAGTGGCGACTGGGGCGAGGTCGTCGACGATCTGCAGCACCGCCGCGACACGTCGCGCGCGATGGGCGGCGAGGAACGGCTACGCAAACACCACGACGCCGGCAAGCTCGACGCCCGCGCACGCGTCGCGCACCTGCTCGACCCCGGCTCGTTCCTGGAGCTCGGCACACTCGTCGGCGGTGAGGAGGCGCCCGCCGACGCGATCGTCATGGGCTCCGGACGGATCGACGGCCGGCCCGTGATGGTCGCGGCGGAGGACTTCACGGTGAAGGCGGGCACGATCAGCGCGTCCGCCAACGCCAAGCGCTACCGGGTCGCCGAGATCGCCGCGGCCGATCGCGTGCCGCTCGTCATGATGCTCGAGGGCGCGGGGTTCCGTGCCGACGGTCGTCACGGCGGCCGCACGCCCACCGACATGCTCGCCCAGGCGCGCTGCTCGGGCCGGGTGCCGCTCGTGACCGCGGTGCTCGGCGCGTCGGCCGGGCACGGCGCGCTCGTTGCACCGATCTCCGACTTCTCGGTGATGAGCCGCCACGCGGCGATCTTCACCGCCGGCCCGCCCGTGGTGCACGAGTCGATGGGCGAGACCATCACGAAGGAGGACCTCGGCGGGCCTGGTGTCGCGATCGCGAGCGGTCTCATCCACAACCTTGCCGACGACGACGCCGCCGCGCTCGACCTCGTGCGCCGGTACCTCGCCTACTTCCCGACGTCGGCCTGGTCGTATCCGGCGCACGTCGCCGGCGGCGACGACGGTCCGCGCCTCGTGCCCGAGATGCTCGACATCGTCGAGCGCAACGGCCGTCGGGTCTACGACATGCGCAAGGTGCTCGATGTGGTCTTCGACGCCGGCTCCTCGTTCGAGGTGCAACCCGGTTTCGGCAAGCCGCTCATCTGCGCGTTGTGCCGGCTCGGCGGTCATCCCGTCGCCGTCGTGGCGAACCAGCCGCTGGCGCTTGCCGGCGCGATCGACGCCGATGGTGCCGAGAAGGCCGCGCACTTCATCACCGTCGCCGACTCGTTCCACCTGCCGCTCGTGTTCCTCACCGACAACCCCGGTGTGCTCGCCGGCAGCGCGTCCGAGAAGAAGGCGATCCTGCGCAAGGGCGCGCGCATGTACGCCGCGCAGGCGCAGGCGACGGTCCCGAAGTTCGAGATCACGTTGCGCAAGGCCTACGGCTTCGGTTCGATGGTGATGGGAATGATCCCATTCGACGGCCAGTCCGCCGTGTTCGGATTTCCGGGTGCGACGATGGGCGCGATGGGCGCGTCGGCGATGAGCCGGGCCCGCGGATCGGATGCCGACGAGGCCGCGATGCTGCGCACGATGGAGGTGGAGGCGTCGTACCGCTCGGCGCAGGGCTTCGGGTTCGACGAGCTCATCGATCCCCGCGAGATCCGCAACGTGCTGCTGCACTCGCTCGAACGCTCACTCCACCGCCGCCAAGCCCCCGCCGAACCGGTCGCCCGCATCGGCATCATGCCGTAGGCCGGCTGCTGAAGATCGGCATGCCGGCGAGCGCGTCGCCCGTGGCGGCAGCCCGTGCTACTGCATCTGTCAGCGCTACCTGACAAACGCAGTACCACGAGGGGGGCGGCGCGCCCCAGACACTGACCTCAGCGCGTGTCGGTACCGCGGCGCAGCACGCGGCCGGGGCGCGCGCCGGTGAGCTCGCCGTGGTCCACGATCTCCTCGCCCGCCACGAGCACGGCATCGATGCCGATCGCGCCGCCGTAGACGCGGCTCGCACGGGCGGGCAGATCGTCGATCGTGTGGACCGGCTCGGGCTCGACGGTATCGGGGTCGAACACCACGAGATCGGCGTGCGCGCCCGGGCGCACCACACCCCGGTCGACCATGCCGTACAGGCGCGCCGGTACCTCGGTGAGCAGGTGCACCGCCTCTTCGAGCGAGAGCGCCTGGTGGTCGCGTACCGCGTGGGCGAGCAACGCGGTGGTGTAGTTGAACGTGGCGAGCAGGTCGAGGTGCGCGCCGGCGTCGCTCGCGCCGATCAGGGCCCGCTCGTCCCGCCACACCGCCACACGCGCGTCCCAGTCGTCCTTGGAGTTGCCGGCGGCCGGCGGCGAGAACGCCGTACGGAGCGAGTCGGCAACCACGATGTCGCAGAGCGCGTCGAACGGCTCCTTGCCCGACTCGGCTGCGATGTCGCCAACGGTGCGGCCCTCGAAACGCTTCGTCTCGGGCGTGAACGCCTCCACGATCTCGTGCATCTGCCAGCGGGCGATATTGCGGATCAGGCCCACCGTGCCGTCGGCCGATGCCGCGAGCCCGCGCCGCCGCTGCGGGTCGGCGAGCAGTTCCAGCTTCTCCCTCGGCGGCAGCGCCATCGGCTGCGCCCAGCCGGCCAGCGCGTCGAGCACGAAGCCGGTGAGGAACGACAGGCGCGGGCGGGGCGCCTCTGGGATCGTGAGCGCGACGACGCGCCCGCCGTGCTCGCGGGCGTAGTCGCCCGCGGCGAGCCGCTGCTCCACGCCGCTGCCGTTCTTCGCGCTCACGGTGAGCAGGTTCCAGTTGAGCGGCCGGTGCGCGGCCGCCGACATGCGCGCCATCACGTCGTAGTGGTCCTCGCCGAACTCACGGACCGTCGGGATGAACTCGAGCGACGTGCCCGGCAACTCGCCGCAGACCGCGCTGAGCGCGACGAGCTCGTCGCGGGTCGCGAACCGCGACGGCACCATCGCGCCGCGCGCGTCGTTGTGCGTCTCGGCCCAGCTCGACGAGAAGCCGACCGCACCGGCAATCAGGCCGTCGCGCAGCATGCCCTGCATCTGCTCGACCTCGTCGGCGGTGGCGGCACGGCTCGTGGCGTCGTCACCCATCACCACGCGGCGTAGCGCGCTGTGCCCCACCATGAACCCCGCGTTCACCGAGAGCGGCGGGATCGCGTCGAGATATTCCGCCGTCGACGTCCAGTTCCACGGCACCCCGGCTTCGAGCGCTTCGAGCGGCATGCCCTCCACCCGGGCCAGCATCGTCATGAGGTACTCGGCCTCGCGTGGCACGAGCGGGGCGATCGAGAACCCGCAATTGCCGCTGAACACGCTGGTGACACCGTGCAGCGGCGAGGGTCCCAGCGTCGGGTCCCAGAACACCTGCGCGTCGTAGTGCGTGTGCACGTCGACGAACCCGGGCGCGACGACGCGCCCGTCGGCGTCGACCTCCCGCGTGCCGCGTTCCGCAACCTCACCGACCGCGACGATGCGCCCTGCGTCGACCGCCACGTCGGCCCGGCGCCGCGTCGCACCTGTGCCGTCGACGACCTCGCCGTTGCGGATCACCAGATCGACCATCGCTGCCTCCCTATGCGCTCACGTGCGCCCGCTGAAGTCGACCTGCCCGGTCGCGACCGCGGCGAAGAACCCACCGTCGATGTCGATGTTGACACCGTTGACATAGCTCGCCGCCGGCGAACCGAGGAACGCGAGCGTCGTGGCGACCTCGCGCGGCGAGACCGCGCGGCCCGCCATCTCGCGGATGTTCCAGTCGATGATCTTGTCGCTCGTCGTCGCTCGAAACTCGGGCAGCAGCGGCGTGTCGATCGGCCCCGGGCACACCGCGTTCGTGCGCACGCCCCGGCGCATCGCGAGGCGCGACGAGCGCATCGTGTAACGCTCGACGATCTCCTTCGAGAAGTTGTACGGGCCCTGCTCGAGCGCGGCTGCGTGATCGTCGAACCACTGCAGCGACGCCGCCCAGCCTCCGGCGATGTCGATGCCGAGCAGCTCGTCGATCTCCTTGGCCCGCTTGCGCCACATGTTGCCGGCGGTCGACGCGGTGTTGACGATGGCGCTGCCCTCGGGCATGCAGTCGAGCAGCGTCTCCGACAGCGTTCGCAGCGCGAGGTAGTTCACCGCCAGCACGGTGTGCGGCGGCTGGGTGTCGGCAATGCCGGCATTGTTGCACAGCGCGTGCACGGGCTCACCGCTGTCCACGATGGCCTTGGCCGCGGCCCGCACCGCGGCCTCGTCGGAGAGGTCGGCGGCCACGAACGCGTCGTGGGGTCCGGCGGGTGCAGCGAGGTCGATCACGGTGACGTGCGCGGCATCGAGCTCGGCGAGCACGTCGAGCAGCGCGGCGCCCACCCCACGTGCGCCGCCGGTCACGACCACGCGCCGGCCCTGGTAGCTGAATGGATGGGTCATCGTTGCGCATTCTGACCCAGGCATCATGCCGATCACCAGGTCGACCAGCGCCGGCGACGGCGGTATCGAGACCGACGACGCGCGAGCGGCACCAACGCAATCCTCAACGACGAGAAGGAGCGCGAACACAGCGAACGTTGCGGCCGCCACCGTGAGTCGTCGCTTCGCATCGTGGCCGCCCCGCACCTACGCCTTCGGCGAACAGCTCGGGGAGTCGTCGTGGGGTGACCGGTACCTGGGAGTGCAGCCACTACGTTGGGCCGGCCTGCAAGCATTCCCGATCGCTCTCAGGAGGAGTTGCGATGCGCGGTGACGCACCCACCTACGACGAGCTGGCACGGCAAGTGGCCGAGCTGTCGCAGCGCTTGGAATCGCTGGAACGGCGCGAGGCGACCGGTGCCGAAAGGCGCCCGCAAGCCGGCGGCGGCGACCGCTCGTCACTGACCCGCCGGCGCGTGCTGCGCGGCGCGGCAGCAACCGGTGTGGGCGCGGTCGCGGGCGCGATGCTCGCCTCGGCGCCGGCCGCGCACGCCGCCGCGGGCGACAACATGATCCTCGGCGCGAACAACGCAGGCAGCGCCTCGACCACCTTGCAGTCGACCGCGTCGAACGACGCGCTCGTGGTGAACCAGACCGGCAACTCGGGCACGGCGATTCACGCGTCAGCCGACAACAGCACCGGATCGATCGTGGTTGTCGACGCGAACAACACGTCGAGCAGCAGCCCGGCGCTCTGGGCGACGGCGGCGGGATCGGGGTTCGCCGTCTACGGCTTGGCGATGGGCACCGAGCGAGCGATTGCTGGCCACGTGTACTCCACGTCGAGCAGCGCGAGCGCGGTGTACGGCTCGACCCGGGGCACGGGTGTCGGCATCGAGGGCAAGGCACTCAACGGTCGGGGCGGCAAGTTCACCGGCCGGTATGCGCAGATCAACCTCGAGCCCGGCACGAGCAGCACGCACCCGAGCCACGGCGGCATCCTCGGTGATCTCTACGTGGACCTCAGCGCGCGCCTGTGGTTCTGCCGGGGCTCGAACAGCTGGGTGCAGGTGGTGTAGCGCGCTATGGGCGGCGGCCGCGGAGGCGGTCGGCGGCCCGCTTGGCGGCCGGTGCGAACCGCATGAACGGATCGCGCCGCTCCCACTGTGCCCAGCGTTTCCGCCACGCCTCGATCTCGGCCGCGGCTGCAGCGGCCTGTGGCCGCAACAACTCGAGCTCCTGCTCCTTCTCGCGGGCGAGCTCGTTCGTGGCGGCGATGTCGTGCTCGAGGTGTTCGGTGTAGCTGCGCTGCGCGACCACCTCGGCTTCGATCCGCTGGAGGCGGGTGATCTCCGCTTCGAGCTCGTGCATACGAGTGGTGAGCGTCGTGAACGGGTCGACGGGCGGGTACGTGTCGGCCGACGGCGTGAGCCGGCCGATACCGTCGAGCTGCTCGAGTTCCTGTGCGGGCGACTTGCCGTCGATGATCGCTTGCATCCTCGCCTCGGCGCGCCGCCAGCGCGCCAAGTCGCCGTCGTCGGGCACCCGCGCGCCGGCCACGCGGCACAGCTCGGCGGTGAGCCGATTGACGGTGTACGACGACGGCCACGGCCGGAGACTCCCATGGTTGACGAGTTCGAAGGCCGTCCACCACAACGCGCGCCATACCACGAAATCGACGTCGGCACCGCCGGTGACCGACCACTCGTCGTCGATGCCCACCGGCGTACCACCGGACATGACGTAGTTCGAGAGCATCAGGTCGACGGTCGTCGACGGCACCATCGCCACGGTGTGCTCGTCGTAGTAGCCCTCGGCGGCCGGTGGCCGGCCCGTCTCGGCCGCGGCGGTCACGGTCGCGTGCCACGTGGAGAGCAATTTCGCGAGCGTCTCGCTGTCGCGATCGACGCACGCGTCGAGGAACAGCTGTTCGACCGTGCGTCCGCTCACGTGCGTGCGATGGACGGCCGGTTCCTGCGACACCCACCCCTGCGCCCGCACCGAACCCTCGCCGGCACCATCGGCATCGTCGGGGAACAGCGACGCGCTGTCCACCTGCAGCCTGCCGTCGTCACGTTGGGTGAGACGGGTCTGGCGCATGAAGCGACGCCGCCGCTCCCCGGAGAAATGATGCGCGACGAACTCGTCCTCGAGGAGTGCGCCCTCACCGCCGCTTCTGTTGCTGCCGTCGCCGGAGGGGGTGCGTGCGACCACGAGGAACGAGTTGGCGACGTCGGGACCGAGACCGGCCGCGAGCAGCTCTCGGTGCCGCGCGCCGATCGTCGGCCATGCGCAATCTCGCTGACGCGAACGCCGACACCGGCCAGCGCGCGGTGCCGTCGACGAAATCGACCACGTCCGGCCGGGCATACGCCGACGCGTCGAGCACCACCCGCGTGACCTTGTAGTCGGGGAACGGGAACAGCCAGCGTGGTTCGACGAGCCCGGCCGCGGCGAGCAGGTCGCCGAGCCGCTTGCGCGAGAAGGTGCGCGCCCCGGTGACCGCCGGATACCCCTCCACGCCGAGGTAGGCGAGACCGTGGTGGTCTTCCGCGTAGCCGAGCAGGTATTTCAGGCCGAGCTGATTCTCGATCGCGACCACGAGCGAGCCGCCGGGGCGGAGGAAGCGCTGCAGCGAGCGCAGGAACTCGACCGCGCCGGCATCGCCACGGGGGCCGGCGTTGTACTCGAGCACGCCGATGCAGAGCACCACGTCGAACGCGCCCGCGGCGTCGATGTCGGACTGCAGGAACGCGTCGAGCGACCCCGACACGGTGTCGACGTTCGGCAGGTCACGGCAGCGGGCGGCGCAGGCCCGCGCCCGGCTCGGTGAACCCTCGAGCGCCACGACGCGTGCGCCCTGCTCGCCCACGTGCCGGGCGATCGCCCCGGTTCCCGCGCCGACATCGAGGACGCGGTGGCGGGCGTCGATGCGCAACGGTCGCACGACGTTGGCCCGCAGGCGTGAGAAGTGGTAGCGGGTCGGCCAGTCGACGATCTGCGCCGCGAGCTCGTCGGAGCCGCTCGACGTGTCGTTCGCTCCCTGCAACGCCCTGAGCACGACGTCTTCGGCGCCGTCCGCGTAGTCGAACGACTCGTCGAGGACGCGCAGGCGCAGTTGGTTCGGTTCCGGGTTCGCCGCCACGGCCGGAGGCTAGAGGCCCGGTGCGCGCGCCGGTCACATCCCGGCACCGAGCACGCGCTGCCGCGGCAGCGTGGGTGGTCGGCGAGAGTCGCGATTCGTCGCTGGCGCGCTGCCGCGGGACCGCCCCGCTGGCCAGGATCGGACGCGAGGCCGCGTAGCGTTCGCAGTAATGGCCGACGGCATGCCGACGCTGCTCGCGGTGCGGGTGATCACACGTGCGCGGCGCAACGAGGTCGGCGGGGAACGAAACGGCCGTCTTGTCGTTCGCACGACGGCCGCACCTGTCGACGGCGCCGCGAACGACTCTGTCCGTACGCTCGTCGCCGCGCATCTCGGTATCGCAGCGAGGCGCGTGACGATCGAGTCGGGTCAGCGATCGCGCGACAAGGTGCTGCGAATCGCGCCATGAAGCGCGCCGAGCGCCGGCTTGCCTGCGCTCCGTATCGCGGACCCGCTCCGGCCGCGGGCGCTACGCGGCGGGGCGCTTCGCGGCCTTGAGCAGTGCGGCGTTGGGCTTCTCCGGCAACTCCGTCAGCGGCGCTGCCAGCTCCTCGATCGTCGGGCCGTACTGCGCGGCGAGCGGCGCCAGCGCGTCGAGGTCGAAGCCGTAGCAACGCGCGGCGTTACCGGCGAGCACGTCGCGCAGCTCCGACTCGGGAACGTTGTAGAACACGGCGCGCAGCGTCTCACGGGTGAACGGTGGCGTGCCCTCGTCGTGCGGGTAGTCGCTCCCCCACATGAAGCGATTGGACGCGAGCACCTTGCGCGCGTCCCAGTCTTCGGGGCCGGGGAAGCTCGCGCCGGCCCACAGGTTCTGCCGTACGTACTCCGAGGCCGAGCGCGCCAGCGCGTTCTCGGCCGTGTACTTGAGCTCACCGATCTCGCCCTTACGCACGTTGGCGATGATGCCGTCGAGCTGTTTCAACAGCGGCGGGAGCACCGACACCGAGCTCTCGGTCATCACGAACTTGAGGCGCGGGAAGCGTTCGAACACACCCGACAGGAGCATGTGCACGAGCGGCCGTAGGCCGTAGAAGCCGACCTCGCTGATCATGATCATGGGCACCGACGCGTACTTGCCGTAGTTCGGCGAACCGGTGCCGCCGTGCAGGTTCACCGGGATCTCGAGATCCTGCAGGGCCGCCCACAGCCGGTCGTACTCCGGGTCGTAGAGCGGCTTCACCCACTTCACGTCGGGCGCCACCGTAGGGAGCAGCACGCCGCCGCGCAGGCCGTGCTCCTTGATCCACGTGACGTCGGCGATGGCATCGTCGATGTCGTTGAGGAAGAACTGGCCTACCCCGGCGCGCTGCGCGGGCTTGCGCGCGCAGAAGTCGACGAGCCAGCGATTGTGCGCGCGGATGCCGGCGCGCCGGTGCTCGTACTCCTCGGGCTTCGGCGGCCCCGCGAACAGCACGAAGCCCGGGTAGAACGGCGGCACGGTGTTCGGGAAGATCACCTCGCCCACCACACCCTCGGCGAGCTGGTCGGCGTCGCGACGGTCGTCGTCCCAGTTGCGGATGCGCAGGTCGGTGTCGCGCAGGTCCTTCCACGGGTTCTTGTACTTGCCCCGCCAGGCGTCGAAGTCGTCGAGGTACTCCGGGTCGAGGTACTGGCGGTAGGTCTCGTGGTTCGCGCCGGCGTGGCAGTCGGACGAGATCAACGTGTAGCGGGAAGCGGACTCGGTGGTCATGGCCGTAGACTATAACCAGATTCTCGTTCTAGAATCAAGTCGTGGCCATCGAGCTCGGCGATCCCGCCGCCCTCCCCCGGAGCCAGCAGGAACGGCGGCGGCGCATCGTGCAGGCCGCCATCGCGCTGCTGAGCGCCGGCGAGTACGACGCCATCCAGATGCGCGACGTCGCCGAGCGCGCGGGCGTGGCGCTGGCGACGATCTACCGGTACTTCACGTCGAAGGAGCACCTCTACGCCGCCGGCCTGCTCGAATGGTCGGCGGACTACCCCACCCGGGGGCGGTCCGGCCGGCGCACCGGCGCGTCGCCCGAGGAACGGCTGCGCACGCTGATGCGGCGAGCCGTGCGCGCGTTCGAGCAGTACCCGCAGATGATGCGGGCCGAGATCGTGCTCGAGAGCTCCCACGATCCGAACGCGCGGGCACTGTTCGAGCAGTTCGCGTCGCAGAACAGCGGCGCGTTGCTCGACGCGCTCCAGGGCATCGAACCCTCGGTGGCCTCATCGATCGTCGACGTCGTCAACGCGGTGCTGGCCACCCGCCTGCGGTCGTGGGCGCTCGGCCGCGGATCGATCCACGACGTCGATCGATCCGTGCAGCAGGCGATCGACCTCGTGTTCTCAGCGCCACCGGCGGCGCGCTGAGCGGCTGAGCCCGTCACGTCACAGCACGTCACGTGGCATCACGCCTCGTCACGGTGACGCCACGGTGACGCCACGGTGACGCCACGGTCAAGGTGCCGTGCATCGAGGCGTGGAAGTTGCAATGGAACGCGTACGTGCCGGGCCGACTGGGCGCGACGAACCGAGCCGTTGTGCCGGCGGGCACGGCCACGTCGAATGCCCCGCCGTCGGCGGTGACGCTGTGCGTCACGCCGTCCTTGTTCTGCACCGTCACGACCGAGCCGGCTTCGGCTGTGCGTGTCACGAACGCGAAGTCGTGGATGGTGATGGTCGTCGCCGCCCGAGCCGGAGCGGGCGCAGCCGCGGTCGTCGTGGAACGCGGAACAGGCGTTGTCGATGCGCGTGCGTCAGGTGCCGCGGAGCTGCTGCCGCACGCGGCGAGCCCGAACGCGATGCCTCCGCAGATCACGACCGCCTTCAACGATGTGTGCACGTTGCGCGGCGAGCGCCCGGCCTCCCTCGTGGGCGGTCATGATTCGGTCCAGCAGCCCATGATGATCGACGCGACGGTGATCGCCACGTCGGAGCGAGTGTCGGGCGGCGTGCCGAAGCGGGCCGGTAAGCCGCGTGGGTCCACGGTGAGGACCGCGTTGTCCTTCAGCACGATCACGGGTCCCGCGGCGGTGACGTTCGCGGCGCGACCGAGCCCGGTGAGTGAGCGACCGTGTCCGAGGCGTCCGGCGAGCGACTCGTAGTAGCTGCGAGCACCTACGTCGTCGCGTAGCTGCGCGACGGCGAGCGTGAGTCGCCCGTTGCCGTACACGTAAGCGCAGCCATAGCGAGGCTCGCGCCATCTGCCCACCACGGGCTGGGATGTGCGCGCGCCCACCTCGGCCTCGATCTCGTGCCGCGCGTCGCCGGCGCAGATCATCTTGGTGGCGGCCGACGGCGTCGTCGCGTTCGCGCGTGCCGCGCTGTCCGCCGTCGACGACGCCCGCGCTCCGGCGCATGCGCCGGCGACGAGCGCGAGCGCGCACCCGATGAGCATGGCGCGCACACGAGCGGACGCGACGTGGGTGTGTTTGTGGTGTGGGCAAGGCATCTTGCGCCTCTGCTGCTAGGGCGCGACGAGTTGGCCGAAGGCGACGACGTTCGACCGGTAGTGCCCGGTCGCGTCGTCGAAGCTTCCGCCGCACGTGATGAGACGGATCGTGGGTGTGGGCGTGTCCCCGTACACGTCGATCGTGGGGAACCGGTCCTTGGAGTACGAGCGCACGGCGGTGATCGCGAACATGACGGTGGTGCCGTCTGCTCGCCCGATCGCCACTCGGTCGCCGGGCCGTAGTGCACCGAGCCGGAAGAACACGCCGGGCGCCGACTTGGAGTCGACGTGCCCGAGGATGACGGCGGGACCCGTGGTGCCGGGAGCGACGCTGCCCTCGTACCACCCGGCTACGTCGAAGCGGACGGGCACCTGGACCGACCCGTCGCGGTTGCGCCCGAGGCGCACCAGCGTCGAGCGCACCCCGATGCTCGGGATCGTGATCCCCCGCGGGGCCGCGACCGGTTGCGAGGGTCGGGTCGTCATCGGAGGAGCCGTCGGAGGGGCCGTCACGGCGTGGGGCTCGGCCGGGACGGTGACGGTTGAAGGCGGTCGGTACAGCGTCCCGGCCGCCGAACGCGGCGGTTGCGGCGGCGTTCGCTGCGCCCGCACTGCCGCCACGACCGCGACGGTGCCGGCGACGACGAACGCGGTCGCGATCACGGACAGCACTCGACGTGCTGCCCATGATCGCGAGTCGCCGACCATCACGTGCCGTCCTGCTGCGCGGGATGGTTCGGTCAGATGCGCGCCGTGCCGAACCGGCGCAAGCCGAACAGCACGAACCCGGCGACGATCAGCGAACCGCCGATCACGAACAGCGCCGGGTCCTGCAGGCCCGACGTGCCGCCGGCCCCGGTTGCCGCGCTCCCAGCCGGCACCGCGCTCATCTGCGCGGCAGTGAGCGCGCCGCAGAGCGCGGGCGAGGTCGCGGCGAGCGGCAGCGACGGGACGATGTCGCTCTTCTCGCCCTGCGCCTTCGTGCTCAGCGCGCTCGGGTCGAGACCGTGCACCACGATCACCGCCTTGTTCGCCTGGATCGCTGCGACCGTTTGCGCGTCGAGCGTGAACGTGCGGCTGTAGTCGATGGTCGCTCCGCTCGGCGCGATAGTCAGCACCGTTCCGGCGGCGGCAGTTGTCGGGCCGCTGACGGAGAGCGTCGTGCCGATGGGGCCGTATGCGGGCTGCCCTTCGGACGTGCTGATGACGCCGTCACCAGAGGTGTCGGCCGACATCGTGGGGCACGCGCCTTGCCCGTTGATGTGGATGTGCTGCACGTGCGGGTAGGGCGCATCGTTGAACGTCGCGGCGAGGCCGGTGGCGTGCTCGGTGATCGTCGCCTGGCTTCCGTCGAGCGTCAGCATCAGGGTGCCCGAGGCTGGCGCGTTGTTGAGGGGCGCAAGCGTCGCTTGATACGACTGTTGCGTCTGGGCGCCGGCCGGCGCGGCGGCCACCATCGCACCGGCACCGGCGAACGTGCCGGCTGCGGCCAGGGCGAGCAACATGCGTGGGAATCTCATGAGCGGCGTGAACCTCCTGCGTATACATCGATTGTGTCGTGACGTATACGGCGCCGCGGCCCGGCATGGATGGGCGAAGTCATGAGGTGGTGAAGCGTTCGATCCTGGGCACAACACGCGATTGTTTCCGCACATTTTCTTGCGGCATCTTCTCGCGCTCGCGCGTTGCCGAACCCGGGGAGGAGCGATCTGCGCGCGATCCGCCGATGCGCGCTGACCGCGTCAGTCGGTGCGGTAACGGTCGGGCGGCGCGTCGAGGATGATGGTCTTCGTCTCGAGGAAGTGCATGAGCCCTTCCTTGCCGCCCTCGCGACCTACACCCGACTGCTTGAACCCGCCGAACGCGATGCCGAAGTCGGTACGGAACGAGTTCATCCCTACGGTGCCGGCGCGCAGCTTGCTCGCAACCGCGCGGGCGCGGTCGGGATCGGGTGTGAACACGGCCGAGTTGAGCCCGTAGATCGTGTCGTTGGCCATGCGCACCGCGTCGTCTTCGTCGGCGGCTGGAATCACGCTCAGTACTGGCCCGAAGATCTCCTCCTGCGCGATCGTCGACGAGTTGTCGACGTTGCCGAACACCGTTGGCTCGATGAACCAGCCCCGTTCGAGGTGCGCAGGCCGCTTCCCTCCCGCGGCGAGCGTCGCACCCTCGGCGACGCCCTTTTCGATGTAGCCCTCCACACGCGTGCGCTGGCGCTCCACTGCGAGCGGCCCCATCTGCGTGCTCTCGTCGAACGGGTCGCCGACGCGCACCTTGGCGAACCGCGCCGCGAGCGCCTCCACCATCTCGTCGTGGCGCTTGCGCGTGACCACGATCCGCGTGAGCGACGAGCACACCTGCCCCGACATCGCGCACTCGGCCCTCGCGAGCGTCTTTGCCGCGGCGTCGATGTCGGCGTCGTCGAGGATCACGGCGGCCGACTTGCCGCCGAGCTCGAGCGTCATGCGCGCGATGCGTTCACCGAGGATCGCGCCGATCCGCCGTCCCGCCGCCGTCGATCCCGTGAACGTGATCTTGTCGATACGCGGGTCGCGCACGAGCAGCTCCGACACCTCGCGGTCGGCGGTGACGACGTTCAGCACTCCGGGCGGCAGGCCGATCTGCTCGGCGGCCTCGGCCACGAGGTATCCGGCGCCGGGCGCCTCGGGCGACATCTTCAGCACCAGCGTGCACCCCGCGAGCAGCGCGGGTCCGATCTTGTGCGGGATCAGCGTGTGCGGGCTGTTCCACGGCACGATCGCGCCAACGGTGCCCACCGGTTCGCGCACGAGCAGCCCGAAGCCGGGTTGAGACGGCGTCGCCGGCTCCTCGAACGCGAAGGTGTCGGCGAGCGACGCGTAGCGCTCGAAGTCGGCCTGCATGCCCTTCGCCGCGAACTTCGCCATCGCGTAGATCGTTCCCGACTCGCGCGGCCACAGCTGCGAGAGCGCCTCGCCGCGCTGCTGCAGGGCCGGGCCGAAGGCGCGCAGGTATTCGGCCCGTTCGGCGTGCGTGAGCGACGGCCACGGTCCTTCGTCGAAGGCCGTGCGCGCCGCGGTCACGGCACGCGCCATGTCGTCGGCCTGGGCCGCCGGCACCCGGTAGAAGAGCTCCTCGGTGCCGGAGTCGATGACGTCGATCGTCGCCTCGGACGACGGCTCGACCCACTCACCCCCGATGTAGAAACGGTCGGGGCGCTGCACTGGGGACGCGTCTGTAGCAGTCATCGTTCTCCTTCTCGGGCCGTCAACCAACAGCGTCGCACGTCACGCGGCCGCTGTTCACACCGGCGCGCAGGCGCTCGCGTGACCGTGTCATGCGAGCACGGCCTGCGGCGGCGAGTAGCGGACCCGGCGGTTCACGAGATCGAGGTGGGACGCGGTCACAGCCCGCAGCGACGCGAGCTGGTGCGGCGACAGCCGATCACACACCCATTCCCAGTGCAGTGCGACCGCATCCCCCCGCTTCAGTGGTCCCGCGAGCCCGTAGCCGTCGCGGGCGACGAACACCGACTCGACGACCGGCGGTCCGAGGGCGAGGGTGTGGCCGTCCCACACCAGCCTGCGCACGCGAACGACGGCCCGGTCGTCGAGCACCTCTTCGACGCGACCCCAACGGATGCGGCACCGGTCGAGCACCTGGAGCGGTTCGCCGCCGTCGAGACCGCGTAGGAGGCCGACCCACGGGTACACCGCGAACACGTGGAACCCGTGCTGCACGAGAGGCGCGGCGGTCACCACCTCCGACAGACGTGACCATCCTCGCCCGGCCGGCCCACGAAAGCGCGCTTCGAGGGACGACGCGAGGAGCGACAGGGGCACGTGCGCGAGGAGATCGTTGCCGATCCAGTAGGCCTCGACCACGCGCGGATCGAGGGGATCGCCGATGCCGCTGGCCGCGGCGATCAGCTCGAGGTACGGCCAGGCGCCGTCAAAGCCGCCGGCGAGCGACCGCAGGTCGCCGTCCACCACACCGGACGCCGCGTACTCGAGCAACGTTCGGTGCTCGTCCGGACCGCAGTAGCCGAGCGCGTTCGGCGGGTACGCGAAGCGCGCAAAGAGGGTGGGGCCCGAGCCGGAAGTCACGACGACGGCGCGACGCTCGGGGTCGGCGAGCGGCGCGCCGCAACGCACGCGAGCGCGACACCCATCGCGACGAGGGTCAACCCCCCGGCCTGAGGACGGAGTGCGGCCCCGTGCACGATGTCGTTCAACGTCGCGGTCACGAGCGCCCCGGCGACGAGGACGGCCGTCACGTCGATCGCTTGGGCGCGGGCGAGCGCGGCGAACCAACACGCGACGTACGCGCACAGGAGCACGCCGGTGAGGACGGCCCAACCCCACGCGCCGGCGCTCAGCCCCACGAGCAGGTGCATCCGGCCGGTGCACGCGAGCCAGGCGACGAGCGCGCCGGCGCCGATCCCCATCCGCGCAGCACCGAGTGGCAGCGCCGCGCGCCGCTCCAGCAACCGCTTGGCGATCACGACCTCGACCGCCCAACACAACGTCGCGGCGAGAATCAGCGTCGAGGCGGCGTTCACGCGCAACGACGTCGCGCCACCGGCGAGCTTCGCCTGCCCGACGATCAGCAGCGCGATCGCCGCCACGTGCCCGACGTGGAGCCGCTCGCGCAGAAACGGCGCCGCGAGCAGCGCGACCCACACCACGAGCGTCTTCTGGAGAAACGCGGCATCGGTCGAGCCGGTGCGTTGCAAACCCTCGAAGAACAACACGAACGGGACCGCGCCGCCGATGATGCCGACCGCGAGCAATCCCCATCGATCAGGCCATGCGAACGGGACCCGTTGTGCGCCGGTTGCGCGCAGCCGCGTAGCGCCGACGGCGAGGGCGGCCAGGAGGACGGCCGCGACGAGGTTCTTGCTCGTGGTGTAGACGGTCGCGTCCTTGAAGTGCTTCGTGCCGTAGCCGTTCACGAAGATCGACACGCCGCTGATCGCGGCCGTGACGAACGCGAGCACGAGTCCGCCCGTGCGGCTCGGTGGCACCCTCATGATTCCTCCCTGGAGGCGTGCAACGAACGATGCAGCGCGACGAGCTCGGCCGCGTCGTCGGGGTCGAGCGTCTCGACGGCGAGACCGGTGTGGACGAGCAGCCACGCTCCGGGGTCGACGCTGCGACCATCGAGGGTGAGCACGGCGAGCGAGACGCGGCGCTCGGCCCCGTCGATGTCGACGACGGCCTCGCGCCCCGCGCCGTCGACCGAAAGGACCCGCGCAGGCATCGAGATGCACATCAGCGAGCTCCCGCGATCTCGGCGGCGATACGCGCCGCGACCTGGTTGATGGCCTTGCGAACCGGTGGCGAGAGTGCTTCGCCATGGTCGAAGTCCGCGCCTTCGACGGCGAACACGACGAGTCGGGCCGGCATGCGTCCGAGCGCGCGGCCCAGCGCCGCGGCGGTGCCGACTCCCAACGCGTGGCTGCCGCCAGCGGACCTCGATGCATCACCGAGCACACCGACGTCGTCGCCGATTTCGACGCGCCGGACGCTTCCCACGGCGGCACCCTCGGAGCGCAGCGCGTCGACGACGATCGCGAGGTCTGCCCCGGCCCACGCGTCGACGACGCGTGCGGGTTCGCCATCGAGCTCGACGAGCCGCGCACCGGGAGGTGTCGTTGCCGTGGCGAGCGCGTCGAGCACGGCGGGGCCCGCGCCGTCGTCGCGCCGGTACCGGTTGCCGACCCCGATGACGACCACCCCGGTCACGTGCGCTCCACCCGCATGTCGAGGAAGTGCGTTGCGCACGAGATGCACGGATCGTAGTTCCGGATCACCTGTTCGCAGCGGTGACGCAGGGCGTCGTCGTCGAGCGCGGCGTTGTGCTTCAACAAAGTGGAAGAGATCGTGCTCGATCGCCGGTTGGTTCTGCGAGGTCGGTGGCACGATGCGCGCGTCGACGATCGAACCGTCGGCCGCAAGCTCGTATCGGTGCCACAGCACGCCGCGCGGCGCCTCGCTCCACCCGCAGCCCACGCCCTCCCGCGGCGCGACCTCGATCGCGGGCCGCTCCGGTTGCTGGTACCCGTCGATGAGCCGCAGTGCCTCCACGCACGCATGCACGATCTCGACCGACCGCACCACGATGCTGCGGAACGGGTTGCGCTCATCGGGGGAGAGTCCTGCTCCGGCCGCGGCCTCGCGCGCCTCGGGTGCGAGCTGCGCAGCGTTGAGCGCGTACCTCGCCAAAGGGCCCACGAGGTACTCACCGCGCTCGAGCAGGTGCGCGTGGAGCGCCGTCGAGTGCGCGACGTGTTCCTCGACGACGTGGTCATCGAACTCGTCGGCGGTGATGTCGAGCCCGTGCGTCGACACGAGCCGGCCGCCGAGCACTGCGTACGTGTCAGGAGACTGCAGCGCGACGAGCTCGAGCTCGTGCGTGAAGTCGGGAAATTCGAACCCAGCTACCCAACGCACGGTTTCGAGCGCGGCGTCGCGCGCCAGCAACAGACGTTCGCGCAGTGGTCTGAGCTCGCGTCGCGTCGGAACCCGGTAGAAGCCGCCCACGCGCACGTTCACCGGGTGGACGGCACGCCCGCCAATCAGCTCGAGAATCTCGTTGCCGACCTTCTTGAGCTGAAGCCCACGCTCGACGATCGCCGCGTGATCCGCCGCGAGATCGATGGCACTCTCGTAGCCCAGAAAGTCGGGGGCGTGCAGCAGGTACACGTGCAGCGCGTGGCTTTCGATCCACTCACCGCAATACAAGATCTGCCGGAGCTCACGCAGCGGGCCGTCGACCGTGACGCCGCACGCCGCTTCGATCGCGTTGCACGCACTCATCTGATAGGCGACCGGGCAGATCCCGCAGATCCGCGCGGTGATGTCAGGCGGTTCTGTGTACCGCCGGCCGCGGAGGAATGCCTCGAAGAACCGGGGCGGCTCGTAGATGCGCAACTGGACGTCGCGGACCTGGCCGTCGTGGATCTCGACGTACATCGCGCCCTCACCCTCGACGCGCGCGATCGCGTTGACCTTGAGGGTGCGGTTCGCGGGACTGCGGTGGGTCACTGTCGCCACTCGTTCGACTCGGCCTCGAGCGCGTCGCCGGCTTCTCGAAACGGAGGCGCACCTGCGTTGAACGTGCGCAGCATGCGGACGATGCCGCCATCGGCGACACCACGATCGCGGAGTGATTGCACCATCGACGGGAGGTTCGGCGTCTCCATGGGCCCGAAGCAGCCGTAGCAACCCCGGTTGTACGAGGGGCAGAGCGCGCCGCAGCCCGCCTGGGTCACCGGCCCGAGGCAGGGCGTTCCGTGCGCGACCGTGACACACACGTTGCCCGCGGTCTTGCACTCGACGCACACACTGTGCGGAGAGACGCTCGGACGCCGCTCGTGCAAGAAGGCGCTGATGACCTCGAGGAGTTGTGCCTTCGTGATCGGACAGCCCCGCAGCTCGAAGTCGACGGCCACGTGCGCGGCGATCGCCGTCGAGTCGGCGAGCGTCGAGATGAACTGCGGCTGCGCGTACACGATCGCGAGGAATTCTTCGACGTCGGCGAAGTTGCGCAGGGCTTGGATGCCGCCGGCCGTTGCGCACGCGCCGATCGTCACGAGCCGCTTGGACGCGGCACGCACTTCACGGATCCGGGCAGCGTCAACCTCGGTCGTGATCGAACCCTCCACGAGCGACAGGTCGTAGGGTCCCGCCGCGATCGCACGGCCGGCCTCGAGGAAGTAGGAAAGCTCCACCTCGCCGGCCAGCGCGAGCAGCTCGTCCTCGCAGTCGAGCAGCGTGAGCTGGCACCCGTCGCACGACGCGAACTTCCACACCGCGAGTGACGGCTTCCGAGGGAAGCTCGAGCCGCTCATCGGCCCCGCACCCGCAGCAGTGGAAGCAAGCCGCGCGGCGTCGAGCACCGGACCGTCGCGGCACACGAACACCTCGCCGAGCAGGCAGTGTCCGCATTGCGCGATCGCGCACTGCATGTTGCGCTCCGCCGACAGGCGGATCCGATCGAGCGGGACACCCCGCTCCTGCAACGCGGCTGTCGCGAAGCGCATCATCGCCTCGGGACCGCACACGAACGCGACCGTGCGCGACGGGTCGTACCGCGCCCGCGCGATGAGGCCGGTCACGACGCCGACATGACCCTTCCAACCCGGCCCCGCGGCATCGACGGTGACCTCGACGTCGACGTCGGGAACCCGGCCGCGCCAGTCGGCGAGGTCCTCAGAGAACACGATCTCGTCCGGCGTGCGCGCGCCGATGAGCACGCTGACACGACCGTACGCGGCGCGGTTCGCGAGCAACTCGTCGACCACCGGTCTGAGCGGCGCGAAGCCGATCCCGCCCCCCACGACCACCACATCGCGGCCGGCTGCGGACGCGACGTCCCATCCGGTCCCGAACGGTCCCCGCACGCCGACCACGTCGCCCACGGCAAGGTGCGCGAGCGCGCGCGTCACCGCGCCGACCGACCGCACGGTGTGCACGAGCACGCCGCCCGCGCGTACAGCACTGCACGAGATCGGCACTTCGCCCACGCCGAACATCCACAGCATGTTGAACTGTCCCGCCCGCGCGCTCACGACCCGCGCGTTCACGACCGGCGCGCCGGCGACCGGCGTGACCACGAAGGTTGTCACGTCGGCCGTCTCGACCTTCACGTCGAGCACGCGATACGGCCGTGACACCATCGGTTCCGTCGCGCCCTCAGCCGGCACCGGGTTTCCCATAGACGTCGACGAGCTGCAATCTCGTCGCCTCGAGCCGCTGCACGAGGATCCCCGCGAATCGCCGCATCAGCGCGTACCCGAGCACGGGATCCGCGTCGCACTTGTTGCGCAGACATACGCCATCGAGACCCGTCGCGTGCGTCTCCGCCACCGCCTCGACGTCGAATCGCCAATAGTGCGGCGGGAACAGCCACGACCACCCGAGCACGTCGCCCGGACCGAGCGTCGCGATTACCAGTGGCTCGCGCTGCGGGAGATGGATGCCGACGGCGACGCGTCCGGTCCGCAACACATGGAAGTTCTCGGCCGGATCGCCTTCGCGCGCCAGCACGGAGCCCGCTGCGAACACCTCGTTCCGACCGCAGCCAGCGAGGAGATCGAGGTGCTCCGGTGCCATGTCGGCGAAGAACCGGTGTTCGCCGAGCAGGTCGCGAATCGACCGCTCCGTCATGGTGCCGGCTCGGATGCCGGGGGCGGCGTGAGCAACGCGCGGACCTCGACGGTGAGGTCGATACCGACCGGGCACCAGGTGATGCATCGGCCGCAGCCGACACAGCCCGACGTGTCGAACTGATCCACCCAAGTCGACAGCTTGTGTGTGAGCCACTGTCGGTAGCGGTCCCGCGTCGACGCGCGCACGCTCCCGCCATGGAGATAGGAGTGGCCCATCGTGAAGCACGAATCCCACTTCCGCGTACGTGTGGCCTCGGTGCCGGTCAGGTCGGTCGTGTCCTCGACGCTGCTGCAGAAGCATGTAGGGCACACGAGCGTGCAGTTCGTGCACGCGAGGCAGCGACTGGCAACGTCGTCCCACTGCGGATGCTCGAGCACTTCTTTCAACCGTTGCGGCAAGCCCTCGGCGTCGAGCGTCCGTCCCATGCGACGCGCGGCGTCGTCGCTGACCGCCTGCGCCGCACTGTTGTCGCCGGTTCCCGCCGGTCGTGAAGGAACCTCGCGCAGGATCTCGTCGCCGCGCTGCGAACCGATCTCTACGACGAACTCGTGCCGGCCAGGCCCGATGAGCTCGGTGAGCGCAAGATCGAACCCGGACTCGGCGCGGGGGCCGGTATGCATCGACGCGCAGAAACACGTGCCGCCGGGTTCACCGCACTGCACGGCGATGACGAACGAGCCGTCACGGCGCGACCCGTAGTCGGGATCGCGGTACGCACCACCGAGGAACACCCGATCCTGGATACCGATCGCGG
The DNA here is from genome assembly GCA_963716525.1 of uncultured Actinomycetes bacterium. Lineage (GTDB taxonomy): Bacteria > Actinomycetota > Acidimicrobiia > IMCC26256 > PALSA-610 > JBBREP01. Next base: position 2,537,139 of record OY970315.1, on the reverse strand, counting down.
AGATCTCGCACGAACGCACACCCACGAACGCGTACTGCGGAACGGGGCCTTCGTCGACGTCCACCGGCACAAAGCCCTCGTCGGGGTCGCGCCGAGCGCGGAACAGCACCGTCTCGGGTTGGAACAGATACTTCTTCCACGAGTGCGGACCCACCGCGTAGCCGAACAGCGCATCGTCGGCGCGACTCGTCAGCCGGTAGGAACCAGGTTCCTGCACGTCGGTGACACCCGCAGGAAGATCCGCGACCACGTCGACCTCGTCGTACACGATCGCACCGTCTCGCACCGTGGGCGCGATCACCGTGAAGCCGCGTGCGCGCAGCGTCGCGAACAGTGTCTGGAGCCCAGCACTGTCGATCACGACGTTCCGACGAGGCTCGGCCGGCATCACAACCCTGTCTAGGCCATGGTTTCGGGCGCGACAAGATCACCATCATGGGATTTGCCGGTTCGAGCGTCGCCGGAGTCCGCTCCGATGCGGTTCAATGGTCCACCATGAGGACTCCATGACCGAGAACCCCTTGCGCATCGAGCGTCGCGGCTCGGTGGTGATCCTCGAGAACCAGGATCCGCCTCGGAACCGGATGACCTTCGAGTACATGGACGGACTCGAAAGTGCCGTGATCGCGCTGCGCGGCGACCGCGACGCCCGAGCCATGGTGATCACCGCGGCCGGCGACGAGCATTTCAGCGTCGGCATGGACCTCAAGCAGCTGATGTCGGGAGCGCAGGCACGCGGTGGATTCGACGCGGTCCTCGATCAGCGGCTCCGGGTGCTCTCCTTGATCGAACAACTCGACAAGCCGGTCATCGCCACCATGTTCGGATACTGCCTGGGCGGCGGGCTCGAGCTACCACTCGCGTGCCACTTCCGTCTGGCCGCAGCCGAAGGCGCGCAGATCGGCTTGCCGGAGCTGGATCTCGGAACCGTCCCCGCGTGGGGTGGCACCGCTCGCTTGACCCGCACGGTCGGGCGGGCCCACGCGCTCGACATGATCTTGCGAGCGAAGAAGATCGACGGACCCACCGCACTCGCCATCGGCCTGGTCCACGAGCTCCATCCCGTCGCAGAGCTCAAGGCCAGAGCGGTCGAGCTCGCCGAAGAGCTTGCTGCGCAACCACCGATCGCGGTGGCCGGCGTCTTGCGTGCGGTGGTCGGCGCCGAACATCTCCCGCTCGAGGACGCGCTGCGCATCGAACGCGACGCCGTTCGCCGGTGCAGCAGTTCGGCGGACCAGATCGAAGGCATGACCGCATTCCTCGAGAAGCGACGACCACACTTCCAAGGACGCTGACGAACGCTCAGCGAATGGCACGCAACGCACGGCGTCCTACCGTCGAAAAGGCAACAGGAGCCCCACGGCCAATCGCTGAGAAACACCAGTGAGAAACACCGCTGAGAACCATCGCTGAGAACGAGGTGAGAGCGAGCCGACCATTCGTGTGCCGCGTCGTACCATCGTGCGGGGCACGGCCTTGGGGACCGGCAAGTGACCGGCAACGAACGAGGTGCTTCGTGATGCGACGTACGTGGACAATGGCTGGTGTCGTCGGCGCGGCGGTCGCGATCGGCGCCCTGCTCGGCGCGACGATCGGCGCGCCGGTGCTGTCGGGCGCGGCAAGCAACACCACGACGTCGGCGGTGCCGCCGAAACCTGCGCCGCACATCGGCGCGCCGGTCGGCGACAAGGCAGTGTTCGACGCGGCTGCCAAGGCGCTCGGCCTGTCCACCCAGCAACTGCTCCAGAAGCTCAGCGACGGCACCACGACGATTGCGGACGTCGCCCGCGAGCAGCACGTCACGATCCAGAAGGTGATCGACGCGATGACGGCCGCGGCGCGCACGAGCATCTCGGGGCTCGTCAACCGGCCGCTGCCGCAGCTCCGCAAGGGTGCCGGCGCGGGCCGGCCGGGCCCCGGTGGCATCGGCTTCGGACGCGGTATCGGTACGTCGCTCGGCGCGACGGCCAAGGCGCTCGGCATCACCCAGCAGGCTCTGACGAACGACCTGCGCAACGGGCAGTCGATCGCCGACGTCGCCAAGGCCCAGCACGTCGACGTGAACAAGCTCGTCGCAACGCTCGTGAACGACGCCAAAGCGAAGATCGACGCGGCGGTGAAGGCCGGCAGGATCAAGCAGGCGCAGGCGAATGATCTCGAGCAGAACCTCACGAGCCGGATCACCAAGCTGGTGAACGCCAAGCGGCCCGCCGCGGGTGGCGGACCGGGCTACTTCGGCGGTCACGGCCCCCGATTCGGCTTCGGCGCAGGGCCCGGAAAGCGGGGCAACGGCTCCGGCCCGGCGCCGCAGCCATCCATCGGGGCCTGACGGCATCAACGGCATCAACGGCAATGCCTATGCCGCGCTCTTTACGAAGTACTTCTCCGCGTTCGACGGCCTGCGTGCGCTCGGCGTGCCGGTCGGCGTCGTGATGGTGTACGACATCCGCAACACCGACACGCAGCCCTACGGCACATGCACCGCCGGCCTCACCCCATGGGCGACCTACGACAACCTCACCGCCACCAACGCAACCCCGTAGGTCGCCGCGCTCGCAGTCGCGCTCGACTGCGCTTGACGTGCACGCGCACGGCAGGTTCGAGGGAGGCCTATCCCCCCGAGCTGCTGAGCTTCGGCGGCTTCAGGATGTCGATGAAGCCGTTGCTCAGCACCTTGTACTTGCCGTCTTCGATCTGCAGCACCGCGACACTGCGCGTGAACATGCGGAAGGCGGCGAGCTCCTTGACTTCGGGGATCGCCTGCTTGCGGAAGTCGTAGGGAGCCATCTCCGGCCGATCGATCGGGTGATTCACCACCGCGTCGACGACCTTCTTCGAGTCGAGTGACGCGATCACCGACGGTCCGGCGGCGAGCAGCGCGCCTTCGAGCTTCTTCACGTTCGACCAGCTCGTGACCGTGCTGAAGTCGACGTTGGGGTCGTCGGGATCCTTGCCGTCGGCCTGCATATCGGCACGGAACTCCGCAATGCCCTTGTTGCTCTTCTCCGTCGGCGGCAACGCCTCGCTCACGACGAGCACCCCATTCGCGGCGCCGCCGAGCTCCTTCAACACCTCAGGCGTGATGACGCCGCCGGGCACCACCATGTCGTGGTTGTCGGGCGTGATGCCCTCTTGAGCCAACGCGTTGATCAGCGCGACCGGGTTGATCGGCAGCATGCCCACAGCGTCGTCGTTCTTGTCGGAAACCTGGGCGGCCACCGGCGCGAAGTCAGTCGTGTCCTGCGGGTAGTAGATCGTATCGACCTTCACGTCGAGCAACGCCGCCATCTTCACGATCAACCCGCCGGCGAACTGCAGCGTCGGGGTATCCGGCAACAGCAAGGTCGACGACTTCTTGCCGCGTGCCTTGATCGCAGACGTGCCTGAGATGCCGAGCGCGATGCCGTTCACCGAGGAGTAGGCGTTCTTGTTCGTCAGCTCGAACGCCGACGTGCCGTTCACGAACACCGCCGGCAGCTTCGACGCCGTCACACCGTCGTCGAAGCTGCCGACGGAGCCAAGGATGGCGAGCGAACCATCGGACGCGGCCTTCCGACCACACGCGACGTTGGCGTTCGGATCGGCCTTGTCGTCGCACACCGTCACCTGCAGCGGGCGTCCGAGCGCACACGTGCGGTTGACGCCATCGACTCCGGCTTCGATGCCCGTACGCGATCGTTCACCGCCGTTGCCGAGCGGCGAGGTCAGCGCGATGATCGTCGTGAACTTGAGCGGTGCCCCGGGACAGGGCTTCGACGGCGCGGTCGTGCCGCTTCCCGAGGCCTTGTTTCCCGAACTTCCGCCACACGCCGCGCCGGACAACGCAAGCGCGATCGTGACGCACGTCGCTGTACGCGCGGTCCGACTACGACGAGGACGTGGCTTCATGGGTGCTCCCGGATCGGTTCGTCGCTGGCAAGTGGTACGGCGGGTGTGCTCGAACGCAGGTACGCGTCCTGGATGTCGTCGAGACGGTTGCGCAGGGCGCTCGCCGCGCCTTCGAGGGCGACGGCTCCGCGCGCCATGACAAGGACACGGTCGGAGACCGACAGCGCCTTGTGGATGTGCTGTTCGACGAGGAGCACTGCGGTGCCTTCGTCGGCGGCCTCACGAACGGAACGCAACAAGCGGTCGACGATGAGCGGCGCGAGGCCGAGCGACAACTCGTCGACGAGCAGCAGCCGGCACCGGCGGGCGAGGCATCGGGCGAGCGCGAGCATTTGCTGCTGGCCCCCCGACAGGAGTCCGACGCGGCGCTCGAGGTGCGGTTCGAGCTCCGGGAACAGTGCCACGGCACGGTCGACGTCGCAGCGGCTGACGCGCAGGTTCTCGCTTGCCGTGAGGTTCATGAGGACTGCGCGCTCTTGCGACACCAAGCCAAGCCCCTTGCGGGCGCGCACATGGAGCGGCGCGTCGGTGCGCTCGCCGAGGAAGCACACGTCACCGCCAAGGGCGCGCAGTTCACCCGACAGCGTCGAGATTGTCGTCGTCTTGCCCGCGCCGTTGGGACCGAGGAGCGCGACCACCTCGCCCTCGTCGACGTGCAGGTCGAGGTCGCGCACGATCTGGACACGGCCGTACCCGGCACGCAGGCCGACGACATCGAGGACCTTGTTCATGCTTCCACACCGCCGGGACTGACGGGCTGCAGGCTGGCCGCGTCGTCAGCGCCCAGATACGCCTCGATCACCCGCGCGTCATGGCTGATCGCATCGGGCGTGCCCTCTGCGATCTTGCAGCCGAAGTCGAGCGCGACGACCCGATGGCAGGTCTGCAGGATCAGCGGCACGTCGTGTTCGATCACGAGCACGCCGATCCCACGACGGCGCGCCATCTCACGGATCGCGCGGCCGAGCTCGGCCGACTCGTTCGTGTCGAGCCCGGCCGCGGGCTCGTCGAGTAGGAGCACCGCCGGTTCGGTCACGAGCGCGCGGGCGATACCCGCGAGGCGCGCAACGCCGTGAGACAACGACGACGGCCGCTTGTCGAGCACCTCGCCGAGGCCGAAGTCGTCGACCACGTCGTGCATGAGCTGGGTGGCCGTCGGGCGCCCTGGTCGCAATAGGTCGGTCACGTACTTGCGGCGCGACTGGTCGTCCGCCGCGACGAGCAGGTTGTCCCGCACCGTCATCTCCTCGAACAGCTCGACCGCCTGCCACGACCTCACGATGCCCGCCCGGGCGCGCCGTTCGACCGACCACTTGTCGATTGCGGTCCCGCCGAAAGCGACCGAGCCGCCTGACTGAGCCGTGAAGCCGGTGACGACATCGAGGATCGTGGTCTTCCCCGCGCCGTTCGGTCCGATGAGACCGACCACCTCACCCGGCTGGACGGTGAAGCTCACGCCGTCGACCGCGACGACGCCGCCGAACCGCACGACGAGTTCTGTTACCGCAAGCGCCACGGCCTCGTGATCGGTGCGGTGCGGGCGGACCGGCGCGTCGGCGCCCGGCCGCGGTACGCGCAGCCGTTCGAACGTTCGATGGAGCTGACCGAACCTCGCCTCGGCCTGGTGAAGTGCACGCGACCAGAGCGCGGCGACGCCATCCGGTGCTTGCCGCAACACCGAGATGGCGCCGAGCCCGGACAGCACCGCGAGCCACGAGACGATGTCGGTTCCCGGCGGCACGATCTTGCCGAAGATGACGCTGCCGACGGCGGTGGGCGCGCCAGTCGCGCTCAAGGCCGCGCCCGAGACCCATGCGATGCCGCCGACGACCGCATACTGGATCAGCAACACCGATCCGAACACGTTGTACTGCCCGAACTCCACGTTCGACTGGCGCATCGACAGAAGGACACCACCGAGCGCGGCGATCGCCGACGCGACCGCGAACGCGTACACCTTCACCGCGATGACGTTGATCCCGAGCGACGCCGCGGCGCGCTCGTTGCTGCGCACCGCGAGCAGGCGCGCGCCGACGCGACCGCGCCGCATGTTCGCGACGAGTAGGCCGACGATCACGAGAAAGACGAGCACGAACGCGCCGTACCGCTGCGGGTGCCCAAGCGGGTCAAGGTCGATGCCGGCGAAAGACACACGGTCGATCGGCAAGCCCCGCACGCCACCAGTCACCGAACTGTTCGTGAAGATGAGTGCGTTGAACATGAGAGCGATCGCGAGCGTCGCGACCGCCAGGCTCGTGCCACGCGTTCGAATTGCGGGCAGCGCGACGACCACGCCCACCAACGTGGTGCCTATGACGGCGACGACGATCGCAGCGTCGAACGACCACCCGTCAGCCGACACGAGGCGCGCCGCCATCCACGCGCCCATCCCGGCGAGCGCGAACTGGCACAGTGACAATTGCCCTGCGTAACCGGCGACGACGACGACCGAATACAGGATGATTCCGATCGCAAACGTGGTGATCGAGCGCGTCGGCCCATGTGTCCACGCCCGCGAGCAACCCCGCCGCCATGACGACACCGACCACGAGCGGTAGGAGCGACACTCGGCCGTTGCCGGGTAGCGGCAGGCGCGCCAAGGTCTCGCCGCGCTGGAGCCGCGACCGGCCGGTGACGATCATGTACACGAGGATGATCGCGAGCGGTACCGCCTCGGCGATCCCGGTGAGCGACGCAGCGCTCATTCCGAGACCCTTCGCGATATCCGGCTGGAAGAGCGAGAGTTCGCTCTGGATGACACCGATTCCGAGCGCGGCGAGGACGGTGATGCCGAAGGACGAGAAGCGCCCCACCAGCGCAGCAGCAAGCGCGGGAAGCACCGTGAGCGACAGGACAGCGCCGTTCAAGGTGATGATCGGAGCCAGGAGGATCGCTGCGAGCGCCGACAGACCTCCCGCGATCGCGAAGTTCGCCATCTCGATGCGATCGGGTGACCACCCGGCGCTCGCGGCGACCCGCCGGTTCTCGGCGACGGCCGACGTCGCCAGGCCGAACAGGGTCCCGGAATAGACGATGCGCAGCACCGCCGCGAGGAGCAGCGCCACGCCGATGAGCACCAGGCGGTCACGGCCGATCATGAGATCGCCGAAGAGCGTCATGTTCTTCGAGGGAAGCAGCGATCGCGGCTGGGTCACTCCGACACCCCACCGAAGCACCATGAACGCCTGGAAGACGCTGAAGAGCCCGAGCGTCGCGATGAGCCGCGCGAGGCGGGAGGCCGCGCGGAGCAACGCCATCACGCCGTAGGTGAGGAGCCCAAGGCCGACACCCGCCAGCAGGCCGAGGGCGACCGCAGCCGCGGTGGGCATGCCACCGCCGCGCAGGTCGTAACACACGTAGGCGGCAATGCCGCCGAGCGCACCGGCACTGAAGTTGAGGACGCCCGACGTGCGGTACACGAGCACGATGCCGAGCGCCACGAGCGCCGTAAGGGCGCCGGTCGCCGCACCGAGCAGCACGAATCGCAGCGCCGATTGACTCCACAACGCGGTAGCGAGCGTGATCACGACGCGCGTTCCTCGCTCCTCGGGAGCCGGTGCTGGCGGCCACGAAACGTAGCGTCGCTATTCCCACAGCGCCAGAGCTCGTGATGTCCTTCTGAGCTTTGGCGGCGCGACTCCCGCGCGTGTGTCAACGTTGTTGACGCACCGGGGTCGGCGTGAAGCGAACGGGAAGGTGCTTGATTCCACCGACCAGGGGGATACCCATCGCGTCGAGCGGCACGGCGTCACCGACCACTTCGATGTCGGGGAGGCGCGTGAAGAGCTGCCGGAACGCCACCGCGACCTCACGGCGCGCGAGATGCGCACCGAGGCAGAAGTGCGGGCCGGGGCCACCGAAGCCGACGTGCGGATTCGGGTCGCGCCGAACGTCGAACCGTTCGGGGTCGGAAAACACCCGCGGGTCACGGTTCGCTACGCCGTAGAGCAACACGACCTTGTCACCTTCGGCGAACTCGTGGTCTCCTACGCGCGTCGCTCTCGTCGCGGTGCGGCGCATGAACGTAACGGGCGACGCGACGCGCACGACCTCCTCGACGGCCGTCGTCGTCACGCCATCGAGATCGTCCTGCCACGCCCGCCGTTCGTCGCGGTGCTGCGACAGCAGATGCATGCCGCGGCTGATCGCAGTGCGGGTGGTGTCGTTGCCGGCGACAGCGAGCAGGATGAAAAAGGGTGCGATCTCGTGCGGTGCGAGAATCTCCTCGTCGCCCTCCGCGTGCACGAGCGCAGAGGTGAGGTCGTCACGGGGTTCCTTGCGGCGCTCGTCGGCGATCTCGTTCATCAGGACCGTGAGCTGCATCCCGGCCTCGAGCATCGCCGACATCGGATCGCGGCCGCCGAGCATCTCCGGATCGCCCGCACCGAGGATCACGTTCGTCGCGTCGAGCACCGTGGCAAACTCGCTGCGCGGGATGCCCATCATGTCGCAGATGACGAGCAGCGGAAACGGCTGCGAGAGTGCCGTCGACAAGGTCGACCTCGCCCTGCTCGCACAGGCCGTCGATCACTTCGCCGCAGATCGTTTCGACCGAATCCAGCACTGCGCTCAGCTGTCGCGGGGTGAACGACCGAGCGACGATGCCGCGCTGGCGCGCGTGGCGAGGGTCGTCCATGTTGATGAACGATCCGAAGAACTCCAACGCCTCGGCCGGCAAGTCGGGAATCGACACCGCGCCGCGCCCCGAGCAGAACTCGTCGGGGCGGCGGCTGATCTCGACCACCTCGGCGTACCGCGTCGCGACGACGAAGTGTTCGGTCATGCCGATCATCGGAAGCTCGATCGAGACGGGCAGGAACGCGCTGATCTCGCGCAGCTCGGCGAAACGAGCCATGCGGTCCTCGAGCGGCATCCGCCAGAATTCTGTGTCCACGAGCTCGGCGAAACTTGCGTCACTCACGCGTACGTCCTTCCGTCACCGCCGACGCGACTTCGTTCGCGATCGGCAGCCGCGCTTCGATTTCCGCGTCGTCACCGCTGGCGAGGACGTGCGTCACGCTGCGGCAATGGGGCCGGCTGCATCGCCGGCCAAACGTAGCAAGATTACGGAGCGCCCGGCGCAGGCTGCGGCGAACTGTGGTGCAACGGTGGGAACACGTCAAGATTTCTGACGATTGGCAGTCTGTTGCTCGGCCGGCCGGCCGTGCAACACCTGCCGGACCCGCTCGTGCGACAGTCCCGCGGCAGCGCCGACCTGACGGAGGCTGTGACCCGACTCGAGCGCTTCGACGATGCTCTCGTGCAGCGCGCGCTGCGTGCGCGGCCGTGGTTGCCCGGGCGCGCACGCGGGCAAGCGCGGCCGGCCGGTCCTCGCTCTCCCCGCCTGCCGACTGAAGCAGGAGATCGGTGAAGCGGCGGAACGCCAGGTCGGACGGCGGCCGCTCCTCCAGCGCCGAGAACACCATCCGTCCGAACGTGAGCATCGCGAACAGGCGGGCGAGTTCGTCGGTGGGAAGCGCCGGATCGATGACGCCGAGCGCCACACCCTTCTCGTTCGCTCGTTGCATGGCGTCGAGATACGTCTCGAGCCCGCGTCGCAAGATGTGCGCGACATGCGGATCGCGGCGCGCCACCACGATGACGTCGAGCAGGAGGAGGAACCCGCGTTGCGGTGGGGTCGCGAGGTCGCGACTCATGATGCGCGACACCTCGCTCCACGGCAGCGAGACCAGCTCGGCGAGCGAGTCGACGACGTCTTCAGCTGGCGTGAGGCCGACCGTCGCGAGCAGCAAGTCGAGCTTGCCCGCGAAGTGCGCGTACAGCGCACCCGTGGTGACGCCGGCACGCGCTGCGATACCGGCCACCGTCGCCGCCTCGTATCCCTTGCTCGAGAACTCGTCCAGCGCCGCGTCCAGAAGCGCGGCGCGGCGAGTTCACGCGGTTGCTTTCGGTGGCCCGCACCGGGCGCCGCGCCACACCGGCGTCGGCGATCGGTCCCGTCGCGTGAGGTTGCCCCATTACGGCCAGCGTATCGGTGCGCCGGGTGCTCACGGGCCGGCCTGAGCCGACGCGACAGTACCGACGTTCTACAGGGAGACGCCGGTGCGGGCCGCCGGCGTAGCTGTGCGCGCCGCTGCGCGCATGCTGGTGCAGCAGCAACGGTGTCGGCGAACCGTCTCGAGGAGGTTCGGTGCTCATTGTCGCGGCACTCGAGACGGGGTGTTGGTGAGGATGCCGCGAGCCCAGAGTCGCCGTCGATGCGATGGAGCAGCGCCTGTCAGGTCGCGGTCTGGGTGGCGTTACGGATGCCGACAAGTTTGCGGAGCACGTCGAACCAGAACGTCGATCCGAACGAGATCGCGAGACCGGTGATCAGCACACCGAGGATTGCTCGCCAGTGGCTGAAGATGTAACCGAGCCGAGTACCGAACGTTGCGGAGTTCGTCTGATCCGATTTGATGACCAGGCCGATGTTCTGAAGCTTCGACGCGCCGAGGATCTGGCAGTCGGTCACGGTCTGGTTGTGCTGTGTGTTGGGCCCGCTCGGGCAACCGGCCTTCGATAGGTCGGACTGCACGCTCTGCGACGCGGCGTTCACGACAACCTGGCGCAACGCTGAATCGCTCTGCAACCGCGCGATCAGGTCGACCGAGTCCGTGCGGAGCCCGGCGCCGTACCCGAAGATCGCGATGAGCACGCCGATGATCGTCAAGATGATGCGAAGCTGCGCCTTGTAGATCGCCGACAGACGAGCCATCTGCGCGTCGAACCAGGCTTCCACCGCGGTCGTGAACGCACTCATCTCGTGGTCCGCCGATGCCCACATCGCCGAGAGCTTGTCCTTGAGCGGACCCGGCGCGGCCCCAATCAACCGACCGACGATCTGATCAGCGTTGTCACCGACCTGCGGGTCGGTCAGCTCGATGAGCGCTTGCGAAAACACGGTCGCAGGGATATTGCTGATATGGGTCGGCTTGGTGTCCGCAGTGCGGGTCTCGAGCGCCTGCATGGTCTCGGTGGCGTAGAGCTTGTGCGTGAACGACGCGCCAACGCCCGGTGCCGAAGTCGCGGGGCGCCCACCCCACTTCCACAGCGTGAATGCGCTCCCCACGACGCTTTGGATCTTCTGCGTGCCATCGAGCATCTGGTGCAGCCACTGCCACAGCTGCTTCGAACGCATCGCCAACACACGTGCCAGCGCCTCATTGATCGCGGTCACACTCAGCGCAAGCAGGAACCAGACGAACACGGCACCGATTGCGATGTCGAGCCACTGCGAATCGAACATGTGCCACCCCCAAATGGACGCCGCCACTCAGCGGTGTCCCACATGCCCGTAGCAACCATCCTGGCCGCGCGCGGCGCCCAACGCAAGCGCTTGAATCGCCCTGGGGCCGATCGAGGCTCTGGTTATTGGATTCCAACCGCCCCGCGGCGTACCAAACGCGCGAGGCAGCTACCGAGCGGCATACGTGGTCCGGTTGTGGGCCGCGCCACCCAATGCGACGCGCATCGTGCTGCTGAGGCGTTCCACAGCAATTCGCACGTACTGACCGATCTCTGAGTCTCATGCGAGCAGACCGACTTGAACCGCCGCTGGATCGCTGTCGGCGCTCGCGCGAGCTTCAACGACGCAGCAGACCGGCAAATCCGTGTGCGCGCGCGATCTCGCGCGCACGCGTGAGCGACTCGTCGGCGCGGGCATGATCGCCCGGTGCGCCTCGGCGCGTGAGCATGTCGCGAAGATCGAGCAACGTGCTCGCGATCCAGTACGGCGCGCGGATGCGCTCGTGCAGGTCGAGCGCGACGGCGAAGTGCCGGTCGGCATCGTCGTACCGTCCGAGCTCTGCTGCGAGCCGGCCGAGGTGCCGTGCGATCCCGCCGGTCACGATGGTGTACACCGACACGACGCGTCCCTCGAACGCGAGCAGCTTGTCGTAGAGCATGCTGCTCGCGTCGCGATCGTGCAGCATCACCGCCGCGGTCGCGCAACACGACATCGCCATCATCCACGACTCGTCCGCCGGAACCTCGGCGAATGCCGTCGCGACGTCGAGCGCGAGAAGCGCCCGCGCGTGCTGCTCGTCGCCGAGGTCCGCGTACACGCCGGCAAGCAGCTGACGGACCCCAGCGGAAGCCGCCTCCGCTTCCGGGATCTGTGCGAGGAAGCTGGCCATCTCGTCGAGCCTGCCCTCGTGACGCCGGATCTCGAGCAGCTGCGTGCCATAGGCGAGCATCGCTTCGGCCTGTCCCCCTGCGCTCCCGATCTCGAGCGCAGTCGTCGCCTCGGTTTCGGCATCGGCACACCGCCCGTCGACCAGCGCGCGGCACGAAGTGACCATATGCAGCTGCCAAAGATTGAACGGAAGGCGCGTCGACTCGGCCAACGCGGTGAGCTCGGCGATCCTCTGATCGACCTCGTCGATGTCGACGTTCTGCATACACGCGTCGATGCGATGGAACAGCGCGTTGCAGCCCGCAAGCACATCTCCGCTCCGCTCGGCCCGTGCGATGGCCTCCGCCGTTTCGGCGAGGCGGCGATCCAGGGCCTCGGGCCCGTAGTGCTGGTACGCGACCGGAAGGATCATGAGCAGCGTCGGGCCGTCGTCGATGCGTCGTGCAACCTCGACGGCCTCGGTGACCAGGTCGCGGCGGCGGGCCCACTCACGCGCGTCGATCACCTGTGACAACGCCGCCAGCAGACGAGCGCGCGCAGTGCTGTCGGCTCGCCCGATGGCCTCGAGCGCGGCCTCCGTTGCCGCGACCCACTCGACGTCGGTACCCGACGTGCCGGCGACCCCGCGGTCCGCGGCGAGGATCGCCGCGACGAGCAGTGCCGGATCATCGATCTCTTCGGCAAGCGCGATCGCTTCGAGCAGCGTGTCGCGATCCGCGACGCCAATGTGGCGCTGCGCCGCTCCGAGCCCAATCAGAAGCCGCGCGCGCAGCGCACGATCGGGATGCACTTGCCGCGCCAGGAGGTCCAGCGCCTGCCGGTACCACGCGATCGCGTCGTCCGGCGCGAGCGCGGCCAGTGCTTCGTCGGCGGCTTGCACCACATAGTGCAGCGCCTTGTCAACATCGGCCGGCCGCGTCGCCGCGACCCAGTGCCGCGCCAGCTCGGCGGTGCGCGTCGGTTCGTCGCTCGTAGTCGCCTCGATCGCCTCGGCGACACGTTGATGGGTCCGCACCCGGCGCGTCGCCGCGAGATCCTGGTACAGCGTGCGTTGAATCAGCGCATGATTGAACCGGAACGATCCCGTTGGCTCTTCGCGCTCGCTGACTAACGCGGCCATCGTCGCGGCGTCGAGGACGTCGAGCGCTTCGTCCTCCGTGCACTCGGCCACGCGGGCCACGATCTCGAGCGTGAACTCGCGGCCGATGACGGCGGCGATCGCGAGGATTCGGGCCGCCTCAGTGCCGAGGCGCGCAACGCGTCGTGCGACGACGTCGCGCACGCTCGCGGGGAGCGTGCGCCAGTCGAAGTCCTCCTCGAGCGCCCAACGTCCGTCGCCGCGCTGCTGGAACACACCGGACTCGCCGAGATGCCGCAGCAGTTCGCCGGTGAAGAACGGGTTGCCGTCGGTCTCCCGGTGCAGCGCGTGCGCGAGCGCCACGCCCGAATCGTCGAGCTCGTGACCGGCAGCCGCGGCGATGAGTCCCACGATCTCGGCATCGTCGAGCCCGGCGAGCCGCAGCCGACCGACGTTGGGCTGGCGGTGCAGGTCGGCGAGCAACGCCGTCAGCGGATGTTGCTGTCCGAGGTCGGTGTGCCGATATGTGCAGAGCAACAGCACCGACATCGCTCTCGCCGACGACACGAGGTAGCGCAGCACCTGCAACGACGCGGCGTCGGCCCAGTGAAGGTCGTCGAGGACGACGATGACGGGCGTCTCCGCCGCGGTCGCGGTCAAGAGCATCTCGACCGCGTGCATGAGCACGAGGCGCTCCGAATCGAGGTTCGTGCCACCGGACCAGTCGGCTCCACCGAGCGCGGGCACCAACCGCGCGAGCGTGCTTCGATGCAACGGTGACAAGGTGTCGAGGCAATCCGGACCGAGGTGTTGCACGAGGTGCGACAGCGCTTCGATCCACGGCTGGTACGGAACCGTGAGATCCTCGTCGCAGTGCCCGAGTAGCACGATCGCACCCGCACCGTGCGCGTGGCGAGCCGCATGCGCGATGAGCGCGGTCTTGCCAATGCCGGCCTCACCGCCAACGAGCATGGTGTGCAGCCGCGGCTCCGTGAACGCGCGCTTCTGCATATCGCCGAGCTGCTCTACCTCCTCCGCGCGGCCGAAGAAACCGAACAAGGCTTCCGAAGTCGCGGCGACCAGCGCGCCCGGGAGTGGAACGCGCGCTTCGGTCACCATGGGCTCCCACAGCACCTCGACGGTCGCGACCGGTTCAGGAAGGCCCCTCAACTCGAGCGGGCCAACGGGTGCGAATCGCTGGGGCGCGTGACGGCCGACCATCGCGTGGACGATCGCCGTGGTGAAGATCTGACCGCCGGACGCGGCCGCGCACAGCCGGGCCGCTTCCACCACCGTGTCGCCGAAGTAGTCGCCGTCGTCCTCGACCGCCTCGCCCGCGCTCAAGCCGATGCGCACCCCGAGCGCATCGGGCGCGCGCAGGTTGTGGCGCTCGATGGCCTGTTGCATCCCGGTAGCGCACGCGAGCGCACGGCTCGGGCTCGAGAACGTCACCATCAACCCGTCGCCGAGGTTCTTCACCTCGTTGCCGCCGGTCGCGTCGATGACGTCACGCAGCAGCCCGAAATGCGTTTGTCGCAACTGCTCCGCGCCGTCGGGCCCGAGCCGCGACGCCAGCGCCGTCGAGTCGACGAGGTCGGTGAAGAGCACCGAGGTCATGACAGTGACGCTCATGACGAAGGCACCCCCGTTTCCCACCGTCTGGCGCCGCAGGCTACAGCCATTCACACCCGCCTTGACAGCTGCGGGCCGCGCGACGACGCTGGGCCACTCCTCGACCGGTGGAACGACAGGAGCCTGGCATGGTGGGACCTTCTCCGGCTGAGCGCGGCAAGAGCCGCGAGTGGATCTACGACGAGGGCAAGAGGCTCGCGGCCGAGCCGCCCGCCCGCTCGGTGACGCGTGTCGTCGAGCCGCCGACGTCCGACTTCCCAACGAACATTCCGGTGAAGGTCAACGAATGGGTCGACTGGTCGGAGTACATCCGCGTTCCCGGCGTGCGCTTCGCCGAAGTGCGCTCGCCCGAGGACGTCGTCGCCGTCTGCAACTGGGCCGCGCAGAACAACTGGAAGGTGCGGGCCGTCGGCGAAAGCCACAACTGGTCACCGATCCTGCTGTCCCCCGAGACGCAGCCAAGCCCCAACGTGATGCTCGTCGACATGTCGCAGCTGAACGGCTGCACGATGTCCCCCAAGAACGGCATCCCATTCGCGACGTTCGGTGCGGGCGTGACGATGGACGCGGGCATCGGACTTTCTCGCGAGCCAGCAGACCGGTACGTCGCCGCAGGGCTACGCCTTCCCGCACCTGCCGGCGCCGGGCAACCTCACGCTCGGCGGTGTCCTCGCGATCGGCGGGCACGGCACGGCCCTGCCGCAACCCGGCTCGGACCAAACTGGGCTGCTCGGCGGCTTGAGCAACCTCATCACGAGCATCACCGCGGTCGTGAGTGATGCGTCGCGGCCGGGCAGCACGACGTACAGCCTGGTGACGTTCGACCGGAGACAATCACAAATCGCCGCGTTCCTCGTACACCTCGGCCGCGCAATGATCACCGAGGTGACGATGCGGGTTGTACCGAACTACTACCTCCAGCTGACGCCGCTCTTCCCCCAAGTCACGGACCTGTTCGCATCACCTTCTCAGCCGTTGCCCGCGGATGCGTTCACCAACCTGCTCGACAAGTATGGGCGCGTCGAGGTGTTGTGGTTCCCGTTCACCGATGAAGCCTTCGCGCAGTGCAACGAAGTCGTTCCCAACGAGATTCCGCCGCAGGTGACCGACCCGTACGCGAAATACCCGTTCATGAACGACGTTGGTCCGCTTGAGAACTCGTTTATCAAGGCCACGCTCAAAGCCAAGCCCGATTGGACGCCGCACTTCACCGACAACGAGCTCGCCATGACGAAGACCCACATCACCGGCGGGTTCAACGGCATGGCGCGGAACCTCGAGCTCTACCTCAAGGACACAACGCTCCAGGTGCAGCTGTGGGGTTGGGTGCTCCAGATACCCCGCGCGGTCGTGCAGCAAGTGACGAGCGATTTCTTCACGCAACTTCAGGCGATGATCACGCAGTATGCAGGAAACGGTCAGTATCCCGTGAACGCGGCGATGGAGATTCGCTGCACGACCGTCGACGACCGGACATCGCTCGGCGTGGCCGACCCCGCGCCGGCTGCGCTCGCTCCGACCCATTCAGTGAACCCGCTCGACCCGACCATCGACACGGTGATCTGGCTCAACGTCGGCTCAGTCACCGGCACACCGGGTGCGTTCGACTTCTTCACCGCGCTCGAGGCGTGGCTGATCAAGACGTACGGGAGCGGCTCGCCCAACTACCTCCGGCCGGAATGGTCGAAGGCGTTCGCTTACACGTCGAGCGGACCATGGACGAACACGGCCACGCTGCAGTACATCCGCAAGGCGTACAGCCAGTCGACCGACGGAACGTTCACGTTCGACTGGGCGGCCGAGACGCTGAGCGAGTACGACGGTGCGAACCTGTTCACCAACGGGTTCCTCAAGGAGCTCTTCTCGAACTGAGCTCGACCGGCAACACCGCCCGCCGGCTCGACCATTGCCAATTATCCTCGGCACCGTTGCAGCACCGGGTTTCCTCCCGGGATTTCTGCAACCCCCGCCCTCGTAGGGCATGAAGAAATCCGGTCTGATCTCGACGTTCGTGAGGGGCTCGGAACGGATTTCGCCGATTCGGGAACGTCCCGATCGCTCGTCGTCGAGGTCGAGCCCGTCAGCAACCGAAGCGGCACGGCTGCATCCTCACCGATGTAGCGTCCCATGACTGCGCTCCCTGGTCCGAAGCCGTGTCCGTGTCGCTCTACTCACCGTTCGAGCCGCTCAGGGCGCGTCATCGCACACATCCCCGATCAAGACACCGATCCGCACACCTGTACCGATCATTTGTCGAACCGGATCGACTTGGGCCCGCTCGGACCAGTGACACGATCAGTCGTCGTCCACGATCGTGATTGAAACGTTGGCCCGGCCGCGGACGGCACCGTCGACATTGAGGAACTGCACCCTCAAACGACTCGTCGCCCTCTCGTATCGCATCGGGCGTCACCGCAACCCGAATCGCGGTCGACGTCGCGCCAGCCGGGATCGTCGCGAGGCCGATGCCGGCGACGAAGTCATCACCGGACAGAGCACTACCGGCGCGTGTTGCCCACAGAACCGTCACCGGTGCGGGACTCGGCGTGGTGAGCATCAGCGGGACGACGGCGTCGACGCCTCCGCCGGTTCCTTCGACGACGCTCACGTCGGTCGCCGACAGGCGCCGCAGATAGTGATCACGTATACCTTGGCCGAACGTCGACGGCGCTCCGGGTGCCGACCAGTGGAGATCGAGGATCGTGAAGATTCCCGCACCCCGGAGTCGCTGGACGTAGCTGTCGATTGCGGTCCGGTAACGCGCTCCGCTGAATGCGCTCTTCACCCCGTTGATCCCGAGCCAGCAGTCCTCGTTCAACGGGACTCGGACGGTATTGACATTCCACTTGGCCATTGCTGCGATCGACGCCGCGTCACTCGGCCCGTCGAAGATTCCCAACCCTGGGCGCAGGCGTACTCGCTACCGGATCGGTTGACCCCCGTCAGCGCGACCGGATTGCCCGCGCCGTCGACCAGTTGCCGGTTGGCCACCCGCAGGGCGAACGGCGGAGCGCTCGCGGCCCGAGACGGCTGCGGATCGATCGTCAATCCCATGGAACACGCCGAGGCGACGACAAGGACTCCCATGCAGTAGCGCGGTTTGATCATCATGCCGCTGAAACGCGCGAAGTGCCGACGACGTGACGCCCGGTTCGAGCGTCGCTCTGATCGGAAGTCGTTCTGGCATCAAGTCCGAGCGTACCGACGCCCGGGTCGCACACGAGCGCTAGGCGCGCGAGAACGCGGGTCGACCGACGCCCGTTGCCGGACGCCGGTCGTACCCGAGGAGCGGAGTGCGTTCGTTGTGGGTCAGTTGCGCGAGCCCACAAAGACACCGAGATCGCGGGTGACGAATCGACCCTGGGTCGCGTCGAACTCCTGGAGCCGCGCGAGCACCACGGCGGCTCGTGACGTCACCGCGGTACCCGTCACGCTCACGAGCATCGACGGTGGCGAGGTCACCGTGATCGACCGGAGTGATCACGGTCTCTTCAACGTCACACGCTCGGGAGCCGGACGCGTCACGATCGAGCGCTCGATGCTCGAGCCGATCGCCCGCGAGTTGCTCGCATTGCTGCCAGCCGGCTGACGCGCCGGCGCGCTATACCGACTGGACCATGGAATCGTTGCTCGACGCCCAATCGGTCTCTCAAGGCGCGACGAGGTCAGCCGGGCCAATCGATGCGGCCCGGGCGAGGCGCAACAGATTCAGGACGCCGACGAGTTGTTTGAACGCGGCCGCGATGCGCAGCTGCCGGCTACCCGCGACAGCGCCTTCATCCATCAAGACCACCGAAGTCCCAGCGTCGCGGCGACACGGCTCAGCTTCTGGACGAGTCTGTCGGCGTTGTCGGGCACCGATTCGAATCCATGGTGTTGGTAGAAGTTGACGGCGTCATCATCGATGGCGTCGACGACGACAAGACGACCGCCGACGTTGCGCGCCGAGACGACGATCCGCTCAAGCGCATCGAGCAGCAGTTGGCTCCCGAGGCGCTGGCCATGCAGTGACCTGTGCAACGCAAGGCGGGCAAGCAGGATCGCTGGAATCTGGTCGGGAGAACCGCGTCCGACCGAACCCGGTAGTGCTTGGCGGGCGACGACGTGCGGTGCGAGCGAGTAATACGCGCCAACAACAGCGGAGGCGTCGGTCCAGACAAAGGTTCGGGCGGTCCCCATGTCTCGCGCGTGGCGCGCACTGTCGCGAAGCCAGTCATTCAGCTGTGCGTTGCCGCAGTCGAAGTGCGCGAGGTCGTGGCGCTCAGCGAGCGCTTCGCTCACGAACGGCGCTACTGGCGTCAACGACGCGAGAACACGCTGTCGCCGGGTGACGTCGCCTGCACCGCGCGCTCGAGCTCAGAGATCGTGCTGGTGTCATCGAGCGAAGCCAGCAACTGGTTGAAGTAATCCGAGGGCACCGCGGTCGCGCGAAACGACCCGAGCACCTCGTCTGCCTTCTCGAGGGCGGCAGAGACCATGAACGACGAGGTAGAGGTGTGGCGAAGCTCTGCGGCACAGCGGATCCGCTCGCGCTCGTCCGGCGCCAAGCGAGCTTCCACACGGTCGGTCCGACCAGACATCCTCAACCTCATCTCCGTACAATTACCGTACCGTACATTTAACGGACGGTCGCCGGCGAAGTCAAGAACGAAACAGCTTCTCGGCACGCGAACACGCCCCGCAGGCTGGGCCTCGTACGGCACGAGTTGCAATCTTCCTCGTACGGCCCGAGACGCTCTTGCGTTGGCACATCACCCGCAACCCGACCGGCGCCTGGATTGCTTCTCATGACTGAGTCTGGTGCGAGACGCTCGGGCCGCCACGACTATTCCACGCGGGAAGGGATCGAGCGGCGCCCGCCATGGGTGAGGTCTTTACGCCGACGGCGCGCCGATCGCCTCTACCTCGGGTGTCCGCTCCCCGGCGTAAGCCGCCGTCGCCACACACAGCGCACCGATCACGAGGAAGTAGTAGTTCGGAAACGCCTGCTTCGCGAACGCGAAGAACAGGAGCATGACGAGCGCGCTCGACGCCGCGAAACCGCTCGGGGTGCGCGGCGCGTATCGACAACACAGCGCGATCGCGGCAATGGCCGGAACGAAGAAGAGCGCGGTCGACGGCTCGGGGTGCCCGTGGTTCGCCCACCACGCCGCGAAGCTCAGCGAGTCGCGCCGGAACGGCTGGATGAACTGCACCACCACGACGCTGCGCCAGAAGCCGCGCGCGAGCAAGGCGGGAACGGTGCAGACTGCGGCCGTGCCGATCATGGGCAGAAGGAACGATCGTCGCAGCATGGTGCGCCACGGCACGACCAGCGTGGTGAGCGGCAGGAGCAGCGGCGCGTACTGCTTCGCGACCACGAGCGCGCCGATCGCATACGGCAGACCTCGGCGCCGAGCGCGCCGCGCAGAACACCGCTACCGCCAACAGCAGCACGACGAGCGGTTCGATGTAGCCCGACTTGACGATGTACCAGCCTCGCGGCGAGGTCGCGAGCATCGCGGCCGCGCAGGCGGCCAGCAATGCCGATCCGCGCCGCCGCCGGAACGCGAACATGAGCACCACGGTGGCGGCCACGCACACGTACTCGATCGCGCGCGGGTCGTTCACGAGCTCGTTCGACGTGGTCACTAGAGCGAGCGACAGCGGCGGGTACGGGTAGCCGAACTTGAGCACCTTGCCGTCGGTGAGGCCGGGCCCGTAGTTGGGGCCGTGGTTCAGGTCGGGGAACCGCACCACGTTCGCGTCGTACGGGTCGCCGCCATGAGCCAGCGTGTGTGCCGAGACACGCTCGAACATCAACACGTCGATGCGCGGCTTCGGCGCCTGGAGCACCCAGGAACCGAGCACCAGCATCGCGACGGCCGCGCCGCCCACGAGCGCGACCCGAACGCTGGCCCGGCGAACGACGCCCGCTGCGAGGATGCATGCGACGACCGCGAGCACACGAGCCGTCGGGGTCCCGGCGACTCGCGCGTGCACATGGAGGTTCAGCGGATCGCGCGGGTGTAACAGGCTGACGACCTGCATCACGACGAATACGGCGACGATGGAACCGACGACGACCGTGCTTCCGCGCGCATACGACCCAGGCACGCGTGGAAGCACAGGGACGAGCGCCGCGACCGCAATGGCGAGCACCGCGAGCAGGAGCATCACGGTCGACGCGTTGGACATGTGCTTTCCACGATCGAGGGTGACGAAGCCGATCAACACTGCACCGCCGAGGAGTAGCAAGGGCCGCACGGCGTCGAGCGGTACACGGTCCGTGGGCGCGGAGGCCGTCACCGTGTCATTCCGGCCGAACACGCGACGGCACTGTACCCGGCACTGTTGCGTTGTTCGATCGCGGCACGCGGGCCGCGGTCGTCGGCCTGTGGGTGCCCGAAAACTCGGGACGTGTCTGTTGAGCTGATGGTTCGCGGTCGCTGGGTCGTCGTGATCTGAGCGCTGCGAGGCTCGCCCGCGTGGTGCGTTTCTACCGAGTTATCCGCCTCGTGATCGACCTGCTCGTGCTTGGTGGACGGCACGATCGATCGAAGGACATCGAGATCCTCGTGCTGCGCCAGCAGCTCGCTGTCTTGCAACGCCAGGTCTCGCGTCCACGCTTCGAGCCCGACGATCGCCCTGTTTGAGCGCGTTCGCGCGTGTACTCGGGCGTGAACGCTGCTCGATGTTCCTCGTACGCCCGGACACGCTCTTGCGATGGCATCGACGTCTCATCGCGAAGCACTGGACCTACCCGCACCGGCCGGGCGGCCCATCCACACTCGCCGCGACGCGCAAGATCGCCCTGCGTCTGGCAAGCGAGAACCCGACGTGGGATAACCTCCTCGGCTTCGCGCTCATGGTCAACTCGCTCGCGCGCCACCGGCATCGCCGAGCCCGCGAGTGCACGTCGCTCGCCGTCTGACCGCCGAGTCTCAGCGAGCCGTGTAGCAACGCGCCTGAACACGGCCAGCGCCGTTGAATCGGTGCTGCAACGACGCTGAAACGACCGATCGGACGCCACGCGGCCGGTTGAAGCGCAGGCAATTATCCTCGTCACCGTTGCACCAGCCGGCCCTCGTAGCTCAGGGGATAGAGCTACCGCCTCCTAAGCGGTAGGTCGCAGGTTCGAATCCTGCCGAGGGCGCTCACTGGCGAGCCGCGCCTCGCGAACGCGCCGTCGCGCGGGTGTGCGCGCTGCCGCGGCAGCGCGCACACCCGCGAACGCACGGACCCGGACCGGCTACGCGATGTCGAGTCGACGGGCGAGGGGGCGCACGTCGGTCACGTCGAGCACCGACGAGGCGAGGCTCCACACACCCGTGAACACCTCCTCCGGCGCGCCGGCCTTGATGCCACCGAGCATCTCGGCCCGCTCGTCGATGTTCATCGCCGGCAGCATGAGCGCCAGCGACTGCGCCAGCGCCGCGGGCGGGATGCTCTGCACCAGCGTGTGGTGGATCGCCACGCACTCGTCCGCGCCGATCGCGGCCTCGAGCGCGGGCATCACGACCCGCTCCTCGTAGTCCTGGTGCGCGAGGTAGGCGCTCGTGAACGCCGCGAGCTCACGGTAGAGACGGTGCGTCGCCACCCCGGCGTCACGCCCCCCAGACGCTACGGCTGCGCCCGCGAGCGCGCGCAGCTCGAGCATGCGCGACTCGAGCGCGGTGTGCTCGCGCGCGATGCGGTCGGCGACGTGTGGGAGCGTCGCGTCGATCGCGGGCTGCACGTGCGTGTCCTCGTGCTCGGCGTGCTCGACGAGGAACTGCACGGTGCTCGCCACGTGCGCCTCCAGCACGAGGCGGCCGTCGCGGTCGCTCGGGTCGAGGCGGCCCGCGTCGGTGGTCACCGCGAACAGCTCGGCGCGGATCGCCTTGTGGATGTCGCGGTACAGGTCGTCGACGACGGTCTCGAAATCGGTGATCGGGTGCTCGATGAGTGTCATGGCGGTGGTTCCTCCCGTTGTCCCTCGCTGCCGAGGGGTGTCGTTGGTCGTGGAACCATCGTGCGGGACCTCGCCGGACCGTGCCGCTGAACGACGCGTAACCGATTGCTTAGAATTCGCTATTTCGCGGGCAGGGTCGCAGGCAAGGGGGCGGGTGGTGCTGGATCCGGAGACAGTGGCGTTCCTGGAGTCCGGCTCGGCGCTCATCGTCGGCACGGTGTCGGACGACGGCGTCCCCCGCGCCACTCGCGGCCACGGCCTCAACGTGCTGCGCGGCGACGCGCTGCGGGTGCGGCTGCTCCTGGACGGCGACGATCCGCTCACCGTCGAGCATGCCCGGGCCGGCGGCCGCATCGCGATCACCGCCGCCTCCGTCCCGACGCTGCGGTCGCTCCAGCTCAAGGGGCGCGCCACCGCAGTGGAGCCGGCCACCGACGCCGACCGGGATCGGGCCCACCAGTACAGCGAGGAGTTCTTCGACGACATCACCCGCAGCGACGGCACGCCGCGCGTGCTCCTCGAACGCATCCGCCCGGGCGACTACGTGGCCGCGACCGTCGAGGTCGACGAGGTGTTCGACCAGACGCCCGGCCCGAGCGCCGGCGCCCAGCTTCCCGGCGCCCAACTTCCCGGCGACCGGCCATGAGCGACCCGATGGCGGTCCCGCCGTTGCGCGAGCTGCGCGCCTGCTTCGAGGGAGTTATCCCGTCGGTGATCGCGACGGCCGACGCCGCGGGCATACCCAACGTCACGTACCTGTCGAGCGTGCACGTGGTCGACGACGAGCGGCTGGCCTTGTCGAACCAGTTCTTCTCCAAGACCGCCCGCAATCTCACCGAGAACCCGCGCGCCAATCTCATCGTCATCGACCCGCGCAACTACGACCAGTACCGCCTCACGCTCGAGTACGAGCGAACCGAGCGCCGGGGTCCGGTGTTCGAGCAACTGCGGCGCGACGTGGATGCGGTCGCGGCACTCTCGGGTATGCAGGATGTGTTCCGCCTGCGGGCCGCCGACGTGTACAGGGTGACCGCGCTCGAACGGATGCTGAGTGCGGCCGAACGCACCGGCACCGCACCGGCCGACATCTTCGGTCTCGGGAGCCTCGACGGTGCGACCGCGATGGCCCACGTCGCCGAGATCAGCGCGCGTCTCGGACGGTGCACCGATCTCGATGCCGTGCTGCGCGTCACGACCGACGCGCTCGCCTCACTGCTCGACTATCACCACTCGCTCGTGCTGCTGCTCGACGAGTGCGGGACGCGCCTCTACACGATCGCGAGCTACGGATACCCGACCGAGGGGGTGGGCTCGGAGACGCAGGTCGGCGAAGGCCTGATCGGGATGGCCGCGGCCCGAGCCACGCCGATGCGGCTCGGCAGCGTGCAGCAGATGCGCAAGTACGCGCGCACGGTGCGCCGGTCGTTCGAGGCCCACGCGGAAGTGGAGCCCGCGCGCGAGGTGCCGTTGCCGGGGCTGGCCGACGCGCAGAGCCAGATCGCGGTCCCGATGGTGGCGCTGGGCCAGGTGGTCGGCGTGATCATGGTGGAGAGCAACGTGCCCGGCGCCTACACCGACGCCGACGTGGCGTTGCTCACCGCCGTCGCCTCCATCGTGGCCGGCGCCATCGAGCTCGACCGCGCGCAGGAACGGGAAGCCGCCGAGGTGGCCGTGGCCACGCCGCACCGCGCACGTCCGCGCGGGCGGACCGGCGAGGCCACACGCGTGCGGTTCTTCGCGGTCGACGGCAGCGTCTTCCTCGACGGCGACTACCTGATCAAGGGCGTCGCCGGTCGGGTGCTCTGGCTGCTGCTGCGCCGCTACTCCGAAGCGGGCCAGAGCGACTTCACGAACAAGGAAGTGCGACTCGACCCGTCGCTCGAGCTGCCGGAGATCCGCGACAACCTGGAGAGCCGGCTCATCCTGCTCAAGCGCCGCCTCGACGAGCGCGCCGCACCGGTACGGATCGAGAAGACCGGCCGCGGCCGTTTTCGCGTCGTGGTCGAACGATCGCTGGAGCTCGACGCGGCGGGGTGATGCCGCCGCCAGCTCAGTGGATCGTGAGCGCGACGTTCGCCTCGAGGCAGCGGCGCCGGTCGTTAGTGCAGACCACGTAGGAGAACTGATCGGCACCCACCGCGCCGCGCCGCGGCGTGTAGCGGATTCGTGCACCGACGACCGTCGCCGTGCCCTTCGCCGGAAGGTTCGCGACCGTCAGCGTTCTCGCCGCGAGACCAACCGTGCCGCCCGTGTCGTTGGCGAGGACGGGAAGCGAAGCCGGGCCGGTGTTCGCGATCGTGGCCCGGTCGGCGCGGACCACGGGCGCCCGCACGCCGCAGCTCGGCGGCACGGCGTGCCGGAACAGGTCGACCATCTGCTGGGTCGAACCGCCGTTGCTCACCGCGACGATCAGATCCGACTGCGGCACGATGTGGACGGCCTGGCCGTAGAGCCCGACCATGCGGAAGCTGCCGTCGGGCTGCAGCCAGAACTGCCCGCCGTAGCCGGCGTCGGCGGGGCTCGGCGTGCGCACGAACTCGACCCACTTCGGCGACAGGAACTGCGAGCCGGCCCACACGCCGTTGCGCAGGTAGAGCAGACCCAGCTTGGCGAAGTTGCGCGTCGACATGTTGGTGGACCAGCCCGCCGCCCAATCACCGGTCTGGTCGAAACCGATCGACACGGGCGTGATGCCGAGCGGGTCGAGGAGCGTGGTGTGCAGGTACTGCTCGTAGGACGGCCCGGCAACGTGCACGGTGCGGCTGATGATGCGGCCGAGCACGGCGGTGTCGCCGGTCGAGTAGTTCCAGTAGGTACCGGGTGCGTGCGCGAGCGGCTTCGCGATCACGTAGGCCGCCTCGTCGGGCTCGCGGAGGACCATCTGCATCACGTCGGAGCCGGGAACGTCGGAATAGATCTCGTTCCACTGCAGGCCCGAGCTCATGTTGAGGATGTTGCGCAGCGTGATCGCCCGGTGCGGGTCGGACGCACCCGACCACTCCCTCACGGGCGCGCGAGCGTCGAGGTGGAGCTTGCCCTGCTGCACGAGGAGCCCGATCACCGTCGAGGTGAACGACTTCGACATCGAGAAGGACGGCTCCACCACATTCGGACCGTGGCCGGCCGCGTAGTCCTCGTACACGACTCGACCTGCGTACACGACGACGACCGACGTCGCGCCGCTCGCGAGCATTTGCCTGCCGGTGTCGGCCACCGCGTTCGGGTCGACGCCCGGCGGAATCGGTCCGGTCGGCCACTGCGTGGTGGGCCACGGCACGCACTTCGCCTGCGCCGGCAGTGCCGCGCGCACGAGCGGCGCGCCGCGCGCGAAGCGCAGCGGCAGGGCCGCACCGCCTGTGCTGAGCACGAGGAAGCACGGCGCAAGCGCGCAATCGCGTTGCGAACCCGCCACGGTGAGCACGCGGCGCACCATGACGTCGACGCTGAGCCGGCCACTGCCGTCGGCGCCACCGAAGTTCGCGCCCGCGCATCGGGCCGGGTCGAGCGCTCGGCCCGCGCACTCCGACACGCTGACGTAGTCGTACGGCGCGAAGCCCTCGCCGCGCACCTCGACGATCTGCCGATCGAGCAGCGCCGTCGCCGGGATCGCGCGCGCGCTCGACGGCGTGCGCCCCGATGCCGGTTGCAGGGCCAGGGGAACGAACATGGCGCAGCCCACGACGATCGCGGCACAGGCGGTGGTGCGGTGCCGCCACGATCTCCCCCACCCGCCCGGCACGGTGCAAACGCTACGGCAGTGGGCCGGCGCGGTCCAGCGCGTCGGCAAGTCAGCGGGTCAGCGCATCGGTGCGTGCCGAGGTGCCACCACCCGGCGCGCGACGCGGAGCGGCGCGGCGGCAATGTTGGCCGTGCGGGTGGTCAGCTTCCAGCCCGCCCGTACGAACTCGGCCACCACGGCCACATAGCTCTGCTGCGCGGGCTGCCGCACGGCCGCGCGCGGCGGCTCGACCGCGCCGGCGCCCACCGGTGCCGTGGTCGCGCCCGGAGCCCCGCCACGGGCCTTGCGCGCCCGGGCCGGCGCGACGGGCGGCGGCGCGGGCGCCTCGCGTTCGTGCGGCAACGTCCGCAGTTCGTGGTGCCCACCGGCGGCCTCCCACAGTTGCTGCACGTTCTCGTAGCGCTGCACGGGATCGACGCGCCGCAACGTCTCGCACACCCATTCGGGCGCCCCGTCCTGCGCGGCGACCCGCAGCAACGTGGGCGCGTCGGCCGGGAACGCACCGGGGCGCAGAGCCATCGCGAGCTCCGAGCGGACGGCCACCTCGTCGGCAGGCATGCCCATGATCGGTTCGCCCAGCGCGTGCAGCACCGCGCTCGGCACGAACTCGCCGTCACCCGCCGGTTCCGCCATGCGGCTCTCCTCGACCCGCGATTCCACCGGTGCGCCGCGCGTCAACGATGCCGTCTCGCGTTGCAGCGCGTCGTCGGTGCGTGCGCCGTGCTTCGTACTCGTGCGTTCCACGAACTTCTCCGATCGGGTGGTTGCAACCGGCCAGGATCTCAGGCGGTGTCGCCCTCGAACTCCTCCTCGGCCGCGTCGGGGTCGCTGACGAGCTGGACGTCGCGGTGGTCGGGCCCGCGCTCGTCGCCCAAGTCGGGCATCTCACGGGCGAGCTTCTGGTCGAGCGACTCGCCCTCCAGTTCCTCAGCGGCCGTCGTGCCGAACGCATTCGCAGCGATCGCGTGCTCGCGAGGTGGATACCGGCCCTCCTGTGGGTCGCCGGTCTCCCACTTGCCGGTCGCGATGTCGTCGAAGTCGGGCTGGCCCTCACGGACGAGATCGGGTTCGGGCTGGTAGTCGTCGGGCGTGCTGCGTGCAGGCACCGTTCCTCCTTGGCCGCCAGCGTAGATACCTCATGTGTACCCCGCGCGGGGCCGGGGACCAACCTCGGTGGCTGGCGTCGTGGTGGCTCCGCTACCTTCCCCACGGCATGGGGGAACGGATCGACGCCGACGTGTGCGTCGTCGGTGCGGGCTACGCGGGCCTCACCGCGGCCCGCAGACTCCACCACGCGGGCCTGTCGGTGGTGGTTCTCGAGGCCCGTGACCGCGTCGGCGGCCGCATCTGGACCGAACACCTGGATGGCGGGCTCCCGATCGATCGCGGCGGTGCCTGGCTCGCGCCGTACCACGACCGCATCTTCGCCCTGGCGCGCGAGCTCGGCGTCACCACGTACAAGACATGGGTCGACGGCGCGCACCTGCTCGTGGACGGCACGCGGCTGCGGCGCTACAAGGGGCTCATCCCGCGGATCAGCCCGCTCGCGGTCGTGACGCTTGCCGTCGCGCAAGCGCGCATCAACCGGATGGCGAAGCAGGTCCCGCTCGACGCGCCCTGGGACGCCCGGCACGCGCGCGACTGGGACCGGAGCACGGTCGGATCGTGGCTCGAACGCTCGGGCGTCCGCACACCGGTCGCGCAGGGCCTGTTCGACATGGCCGTGCGCGGACTGCTCACCGGCGATCTGCACGACGTGTCGTTCCTCAATCTCCTGTTCCTCGCGCACGCGCACGGCGGCATCGACCGGCTGTTCTCGATCGAGAAGGGCGCGCAGGAGAACATGGTTGACGGCGGCGCGGGGTCGATCGCGCAACGCATCGCCGACGACCTGGGCGACCGCGTGCGCCTCTCGTCGCCGGTGCGTTCGATCGTGCAGCACGACACGCACGTCGTGGTCGACGGCGCCGGCGTCACGCTGACCGCGCCGCATGTGGTCGTCACGGTGCCGCCTGCGCTCGCGCTCGAGATCGAGTTCGACCCGGCGCTGCCCGCCGACCGTGAGACGCTCTACCGCAACGCGATCGCCGGCCCGGAGAGCAAGACGCTCGTGGTGTACGACGAGCCGTTCTGGCGGTCGGACGGGCTGAGCGGGCAGAGCGCGCAGCCCGGCTCCGCGGCGGAGGTCACGATCGACGCGTCGCCGGCGGACGGCCGCGCCGGCGTGCTCGCGTCGTTCGCGTTCAGCCATGTGGCCGAGCGTTTCGACACGCTCGACCCGGCCGACCGTCGCCGCGCCGTGCTCGACACGCTCGCGGCGCGCTTCGGCCCGCGAGCCGCGTCGCCGTCGGAGTTCGTGGAGACCGCGTGGTTCCACGAGCCGTGGACGCGGGGCTGCTCGATGGCACACTTCCGGCCCGGCATCCTCACGCGCTACGGACACCTGCTGCGCGAGCCGTTCGGGCGCGTGTTCTGGGCCGGCACGGAGACGTCGACCACCTCCCACGGCGCGATCGACGGCGCCGTGCGCTCGGGCGAGCGCGTGGCCGGGGAGATCCTCGACCGCACGTAGTACGTTCGCGCCCCGTTCAGTAGAACAGGTTCTACTTCGGGAGGCGTCACCTTGCGCACACCGATCTGCGACCGGCTCGGCATCGAGTTCCCGATCTTCGCGTTCTCCCACTGCCGCGACGTGGTCGCCGCGGTCACGAACGCGGGCGGCTTCGGCGTGCTCGGCGCGCTCGCCTACGAGCCCGAGCGGCTCGAGGTCGAGCTCGCCTGGATCGAGGAGCACGTGCACGGCCGGCCCTACGGCGTCGACTTCGCCATGCCGGTGAAGTACATCGGCAAGGGCGGCGGCGCCGACGCGTCGCCCGACCACCTGCTGACGCTGATCCCCGAGGAGCACCGCCGCTTCGTGGACGGGTTGCTCACCGACGCGGGCATCCCGCCGCTGCCCGCCGACGACCACTCGGTGCCCAAGGCGGCCGGCCTGAACGTCGACGAGGAGGGCCCCGGCCAGGTCGAGGTGACGCTCTCCAAGCCCAACGTGAAGATGGTGGTGAACGCGCTCGGCCCGCCGCCCCCGTACATCGTCGAGCAGTGCCACGACAACGGCGTGCTCGTGGGCGGGCTCGTCGGCTCGCGCCAGCACGCCGAGCGCCAGGTGCAGAGCGGCACCGATGTGATCGTGGCCCAGGGCACCGAAGCCGGCGGGCACTGCGGCGAGATCTCCACCATGGTCCTCGTGCCGCAGGTGGTCGACGCGGTCGGTCCCGACGTGCCGGTGCTCGCCGCAGGCGGCATCCACGACGGCCGGCAGATGGCCGCGGCGATGGCGCTCGGCGCGCAAGGCGTGTGGACCGGCTCGATGTGGCTACTCACCACCGAGGCCGACATGTACCCCGAGGTCACCGAGAACCTGCTCGCCGCGCAGTCCCGCGACGCGATCCGCTCGCGGGTGATGACCGGCAAGCCGGCGCGCCAGCTGCGCACGAGGTGGACCGAGGCATGGGAGCAGCCCGGTGCGCCCGACCCGCTGCCGATGCCGTTGCAGGGTCTGCTGTTCAACGAGGCGTCGCGGCGGATCTCGCGCGTGCACAACAAGGAGTTCGGTGGCTACCCCGTCGGCCAGGTGGTCGGCAGCATCGACCGCGTGCGCCCGTCGAAGGACCTCGTGCGCGAGATGGTCGAGCAGTGGATCGAGACCGTCGACGGCCTCAACGGCCTCATGGCGTAAAGGGCGTCGTCGCGCGTCGCACAGCGACGCTCGACGTAGCGCTACAGGCCCGTCGCGTCAGAGCGAGTGGCGCTGGAAGAAGGCCCAGATCAGCTTGGTGGCGTCGATCGACATCGTGGTCTTGCCCACCACATTGGCAACCACCGGAGACGCCGAGAACGCGCTGCCCGGCCAACTGTGCCCGCCGCCGGTGACACGGTAGAGCTCGACCTCGCGGCCCTTCGGGCACGGGTACGACAGCAACGTCACGTCGCCCGCGATCGTGCGCGTGTGCAGCGTGAGCGTGCAGCCGTTGCGCTTCGCCCACGCTGCGAGCTGCTCGGGCACCGACGGCGAGCGCGCCGCGTTCAACACCCCGGGCACGTCACGCAGCTTGCGGCCCGAGCCGTCGGGCGCGGGCAGGTCGAGCGCGGCGGGCCCGAGCCCGCCGTCGTACGCCACGAAGCGGTCGGCGGTGCCGTGGAACGTGATGATCGGCACCGGCCGCGCCGGCTGGCAGCCCTTGATGTTCGCGGTGATGCCGGCAACCGGTGCCACCGCGGCGAAGCGATCGGCGTACTCGCACGCGATCGCCGACGACATGAACGCGCCCTGCGACAGTCCGGTGGCGTAGACGCGCCGCGTGTCGATGCACAGCGAGCGCTCCACGTCGTCGACGACGTCGCCGATGAACTTCAGGTCGGCGGAACCGAGATTGGTGTCCCAGTGCGGCACCGCACCGAGCCCGTTCGGCGTGGCGGTCACGAAGCCGTGCGCGTCGCCGTACGCACCCATGCCGCTCATCGCGGCATGGATCTTCGCGCCCTCCTGGTAGCCGTGGACGTCGACGACGAGCGGCATCGCCACGGGCGTCGTGCTTTGGGACTTCAGCGCGGGCACGTCGCGCAGGTACCAGCGGTCGACCCCGCTCGAGGTGATGTGGATGGTGCGCTGCCCCGCCGCCGCCGACTTGTCACAGCCGGCGCTGCGCGCCGCGGTGGTCGGTGGCGCGCTCGGAGCGGTGGTGGCCCCGGCGGCGCGGGAGGCCCCGGCGGCGCGGGCGGCCGTCGCCGTGCTCGTGCTCGACGAGGACGAGCAGGCGGCGAGCACGACCACAAGCATGCCGCCGGCGGCGTGCGTGAGGACGCGTGCGGATGGTGACGGCATCGATCCCCCCGGACCACGGTGTCGGTGCCGCACGCTACTCAAGCGCGAACGCGAGGAGACCGCACGCGGGCGTCGAGTACGATGCGACGCTTCCTGGTGGCTGTAGCTCAGCTGGTTAGAGCGACGGGTTGTGGTCCCGTAGGTCGGGGGTTCGAGTCCCCTCAGTCACCCTCGTGTGGCCGGAGAGCAGCGCGCGCAACGCGGCTTCGAGGGTCACGTGCTCGAACGCGAAGTTGCTGGCCTCGAGCTTCTTCGGGAACACGCGCTGGCCGTGCAGGAGCAGCTCGTCGGCGAGCTCACGGCCCAGCGCGGCGCGCAACACCGCCGACGGCAGCGGCATGAACGCCGGGCGGTGCAGCGCCTCGGCGAGCAGCTTGGTGAACACCTCGTTCGTCACCGGGTGCGGCGCGGTGAGGTTCACCGGGCCGGATATCTCGGGGTGGTCGATCAGGTGCAGGATGGCGCGCACCTCGTCGACGATCGAGATCCAGCTCATGTACTGCCGGCCCGCGCCGAGCTTGCCGCCGAGCCCGAGCTTGAACGGCCGCAGCATCGTCGCGAGCACGCCGCCGTCGCCGCTCAGCACCAGGCCGGTGCGCACGTGCGCCACACGGATGCCCGCGTCGCTCGCCGCGCCCGTGGCGGCCTCCCACTCACGGCAGAGCGTCGCGAGAAAGTCGTCGCCCGGGCTCGACTGCTCGTCGAGCAGTTCCTCGCGGCCCCGGTCGCCGTAGTAGCCGACGGCCGACCCCGACACGAGCACCGAAGGCTTGCGCTCGGCGCGCGCCAGCGCGGCGGCGAGCAGCTCGGTGCCGCGGATGCGGCTGTCGCGCAGCCTCCGCTTCTTCGCCTCCGTCCAGCGGATGGCGGCGAGGGGCTCGCCGGCGAGGTGCACCACCGCGTCGAAGCCGTCGACCGGACCGCTGATCGTGCCCTGCTCCGGGTTCCACGACGGCGATGCGCCGGCCTGGCGCGTGAGCGGCACCACCCGGTCGCCCCGCGCCTCGAGGGCGCTCGTCGAGCGCGCGGCCGATGAGCCCGCTCGAACCGGTGACGAGGACATCCACGGTCGTGAGCCTACGGACCGCCGCGTGCTCACCCGAGTCAGGCGCTCGGCGTTCGGTATGATCGTCAGGCTCGCAGCTGCGAGCACCTGCGCCTCTAGCTCAACTGGTCAGAGCGTCGGACTCTTAATCCGCAGGTTCCGGGTTCGAGTCCCGGGGGGCGTACTTCCATCAGATCCCTCCCCTGCCCCGCACCTTGTGTGCGTCAGCTACCGCAGGGGACATGGAATGACACAAGGTCGCAGCATTCGGGCGCTGTCGCGCCTCACAGCGAGCACGTGCGGCGCGTTCCGCGGCGCGGACGCGGTGGCGCAGGGTGTGAGCCGGCGCCAGCTCGGGTGTCTCGTGGATGCCGGGGTGGTCGAACGCCTCCTCCCCGACACGTACCGGCTCACCGCGGTCCCCCGATCTCGCCGCGCAGCGCCTGCATGCCGCCCTGCTCTGGGCCGGCGCCGGCGCCGCGGCCGCCGGCCGATCCGCGGGCGCGGAGTACGGGCTCGAGGGCGTGAGCAGCGACGACCCGGAGATCGTCGTGCCCCGCACCATGCAGAAGCGGCACCAGAGTGTCGTCGTGTCGCGCACCGACCGGCGCGCCGCGTTGATGATCCGCCGGTACCACGGCGTGCACGTCACCGGCGTCGAAGCGACGATCGTGCGGCTCGCGCACCTGCTCGACGGCGAGAGTCTCGAGGTCGCGTTCGAGCATGCACGCCGTCGACAGTTGACGTCGACGCAGGCGATACACGCGTACCTCGACCGGCACGCCAAGGCGGGGCAACCGGGAGTGGCGACGCTGCGCGCGTTGCTCGAGGAACTCGACCCGAAGCATCCGTCGCGTTCGACGCTCGAGGTCAAGACCCGCCGCCTGCTCGTCGCCCATGGCATCACCGACTTCGTGCGCGAGCACCCACTCGAGGGCGAGAGGCGTCGGTACTACTTCGACTTCGGCTTCCTCGACCACCGCACGATTCTCGAGACGAACGGCAAACGCTGGCACGACGATCCCGTCGACTACGAGTACAACAACGAGAAGTGGAGCGTGCCGGGCCAACTCGGCTTCAAGCTCGTATTCGCCACGTGGGCCAAGGTCACCGAGCGCCCCGCCGCGTTCATCCAGGAGCTGCGCACGACGCTCGCCGCCTGAGAGGACTTCCATCGACAAGACGGTGTCGCAGGCAACATGTACCTTTGCAGTGAGGCGGCATCGAGCGATGCCGTCGAGGCGTCCACGCCACGCGGACCTCCAACCGCTCACATCTGCTTCGGAGGTCCGACAGTGGTTGCCGTTCCTGTACTTCGATCCGACGGCGGGGTCGACCTCGTCGCCGTGACCAAGACATTCGATCAAGCCCTTCTCGCGGAGCCCGCGGATCGCAGCGACCCGCAACTGTTCGCGCTGCTCGGCGGATCGACCGAGGGCGACGCGAGCGTCGCGCATTGGCCCGAGGTCGATCATGACTTGCTCATGCGGCACATCGTGCCGCCGCCCGACTGTCTCGTGCTGGTCTTGATCACCACCGGGTGGGCGGCGCCGCTCGACGACGACGGCGAGTGCCGCACGCGCCCGAGCCAGCATCCCGAGCGGCGTCGTTCGCACACGGTGACCGCGATCGGCAACGGCGGTGAGATCGCGTCGGTGCTGCGCATTGCGAACGAGGTACCCAAGGTGCTCACCGGCGAGTGCTACGGGCGGGTTCCGGATGCGCTGCGCGCCTGTTGGTCGCGCCGCGCGCCAACGAGGGCCGCAGGTTCGCGAGCCTGACTCGGCGGGGCACCGCGCACGCCAGGCCGAAGGTCGCCTGATGCGCCTCCTCCGGCGAGCGGCTCTGCGGTGAGGTTCGCTTACGCGCCGACGGCTCTGGGTATGGCCCCGTCGTGTCATGCGGAGCTGGTGATGTCGCGCACGACGTCACTTCCCTGACGCCCGTCGCCGCCGCGAATATCGGCCTGCGCGGGCTGATGGAAAGCGGAATCGTCGCCGCGTTCGCGTACTGGGGTTACGAAAGTGGCGAGGGGGCGGCGGCGCGAACGTTGCGCGCGATCGGGGCGCCGGCGATCGCGTTCGGGGTGTGGGGCGCGGTCGACTTCCGTCAGCTGGGGCGCTTCGCCGAATCAACGCGACTCGCCGAGGAGCTGGCCATCTCCGGCCTTGCAGTAGCCGCATTGTGTTCCGTGCGAAAGCGTACGCTCGCCGTCGTGCTCGGCGCCGCATCCTGTATGCACCACGCGTTGGTCTACGCGACCGGCGAACGCTTGCTGAAGGCGTCGTCGGCCCGTTCAGCGTGACGCGCCACCGCGACGCGAGCATTCTTTCGGGCGCGTACCGCCGGGCGCGAGCGGGGCCAGGTCCTGGCGAACTCGTGCGCGCGACCCTGGTATACTGAGCATTGGCATTACCCATTGTGATGTCGATGCTCATGTTCTGGGGCGGCTCCACGAAACGGCCGCTCCGACTCGATCTTCGTTGCTCGTCTGACGGCGCTCGAGAACGTGCGCCCGTCCGAACGACGAATTTGATCGCAGCTGCGCGACGGTGCGCAGCAAGGAGAACCACGTGCCCACCTTCCACGACATCGGCGTGCCCGCCGACCTCGCCGCGGCGCTGCGCCGCCGCTCCATCACCGAGCCGTTCCCGGTCCAGGCCGCGACGATCGCCGACGCCCTCGCCGGCCTCGACGTGTGCGGCAAAGCGCCCACCGGCTCCGGCAAGACCCTCGCGTTCGGCATCCCGCTCGTCGTGCGCGTGCCCACAGCGCGGCCGCGGCGGCCGCGCGCGCTCGTGCTCGCACCCACCCGCGAGCTCGCCGCGCAGATCCACAAGGAGCTCGAGCCACTGGCTGCGGTGCGCGAGAAGCGCGTGTGCACCGTGTACGGCGGCGTCGGCTACGAGAAGCAGAAGAAGGCGCTGCGGCGCGGCATCGAGATCCTCGTCGCCTGTCCCGGCCGCCTCCGCGACCTCATGGACCAGAACGCCGTGCGTCTCGACAGCGTCGAGATCGTCGTGATCGACGAAGCCGACCGCATGGCCGACATGGGCTTCCTCCCCGAGGTCCGCCGGATCCTCGACGAGACGTCGCCGCAACGCCAGACGTTGCTGTTCTCCGCCACGCTCGACGGCGACGTCGCCGTGCTGCAGCGGAAGTACCAGCGCGACGACGCGGTCACCTACGAGGTCGAGGACGCCGACGACGCGGCCGACATCGAGCATCACTTCGAGGAGCTCGCCGCGAACGAGCGGGTCACCCGCACCGCCGAGATCGTCCGCTCGCACGGCTCGACAATCGTGTTCACACGCACCCGTCACGGTGCGGAACGGCTCACCAAGCAGCTGAACACCGCTGGGGTCGACGCTGCCGCGATCCACGGCGGGCTCTCGCAGTCGCAGCGCGACCGCGCGCTCGCCGGCTTCAAGCTCGACAAGGTCCAGGCGCTGATCGCCACCGACGTCGCGGCCCGCGGCATCCACGTCGACGCGGTCGCGTGCGTCCTGCACTTCGATCCGCCCGCCGACGCCAAGACGTATGTGCACCGCTCGGGCCGTACCGGGCGCGCCGGGGCGACCGGCAAGGTCGTGTCGTTCGTGGCGCCGGACCAGCGCGCGTCGTCGCGCACGCTCCGCCGCGACCTCGGGATGGCGAGCGGTGCGCACCAGCCCGATCCGAGCGCTGATCGGCATACACCCAAACGGCGCACGAGCTCCCGCGGCAAGCGCCGGCCGGCCTCCAACCGCTCGCACGCACGATGAGCGCGATCGCCTACCGAGACGGCTTGTACAGCTGCACCGCGTGCCAGGAGCAGCTGGACATACCCGCGGGTGCGGTCGTGCGGCACGGCTACACGACCGTCCGCGACGGGCGCGCGAGCGCGTGCTGTTCGTCAACGGTGTCGAGCTGCACCGTTGCGCAGACCGAGAGGGCACCGACCTCAGCGGCACGCCGCGGGCGACGCGTCGCCACTGAGGAGATCGTCGCGGGCGCCCTTGCCGGTCTCGAGCGCCCCGCCGTTCAGTCCTGCACCGGTTTTCTGCCCAACTCGACCGGCACGTACTCGGGATCGTCCTCGGTGCGCATGCTGAAGCGCCACTTGCAGCACACGTCGCCCGGATCCTTGCGCGGTGGGATCGCGAGGATGTCGACCTTCATGTTCGGGTTGTACATCTTCGTGGTGACGATCATCGACTTCGGGCACGTGGAGTGGCAGTTCTTCTCGAGGATGTCGGGCCTACCCATCGCCTCCCACTGGTCGGCCGCGACGCAGCGGTTGAACGTCAGGACACCGACGTCAGGCTCGGGCATCTCGAACACGCAGTCGAACGCCTTGCCGGGCATCGCCGTCGCGTCCATCTGGAGGTCTTTCATCCAGTCGGCGACGGTGTCGCCGGTGATGCCGAGACACTGCTCCTTGAGCTTCTTCGCGCCGGGCAGCACCGTGTTGCCCCAGAGCGTGTACTGGATGTCGAACATCACGTCGAGCCCGTAGCGGACGGTGATCTGCGTGGCCCACGACTCGATGCACTGCAGCAGGTACTCGTGGGCACCGAGCAACCACGTGACGAGCTGCGGCTTCGAGCGTGCGGTCATGTCGGGGCGCGCACCGAACAGACCGGTCCAGACGACGCGCGTGCCGGGGCGCTCGCCGTCGGGCACCGACCGGTTCGGGTCCTCGTACTCGACGCCCGCGGGAAGGAACTCGCGCTGCAGGCGCTCGAGCTCCGGCACGACCTGGTCGTTCCACGCGGTCCACTCGATCTCGGCCATCGTGGCGGCGCCGTAGCGGCGGGCGACCTCGCCGGCCCAGCCGTTCACGCAGAGCGCCAGGTAGGCCTCGCTCCACGGGATCAGCTGGGTGGCGAGCGCGTCGGTCGAGAAGTCGGTGTAGCGCAGGTCGGGCCGGTACTCGCCGCTGTAGTCGTCGAGCTCGGCACCCGAGTCGACGTCGAGCTGATCGCGGATGTCGAGGTTCGTCTTCGGGTAGGTGACGGTGTCGTCGAGCTTCGGGAACTTCGGGAAGTTCACGAGGTCGACGCCGAGCATCAGCACGAAGTCGTCCGCGACCGCCCCTTCCTCCAGGTGCGCGCCGGGCTTGCGGATCTCGAGAAAGCCGTCGAGCTGCTCGTCGTCGGGCATGGTCGTCACCTCACGGTCGAAGCCTGCCGGATAGCCGATCGGCTACATGCTACGCGAACCCGAGCCCCGTAGCGAGAGGCCGCGCCCAGCGCACGGCCGGTGCTCCATCGCGCGCCTGCCCGGCGGCGGTCACGTGGTGGGAGCGCTCCGGATCGTGTGCCAGGCCTGCCCGGTGATCCGCAGGATCAGCGCCGTGATGGCCAGGCCGATGACCGGGTCGGCGGCACGCAGACCGGCCGCGACCACGATCGCCGACGCGACGACGGCGAGCGACACGAACCCGTCGACACGCGCGTGCTGACCGTCGGCGATCAGCGCGGGGCTGGTCAGCCGCCGGCCGGCGTCGAGCCGCACGCGCGCCGCGAGCTCGTTGCCCGCGAAGCCGATCGCGCCGGCGAGCGCGAGCGGGAGCAAATAGTGGAGATGTTGCGGGTGCATCAACCGGTCGACGGATTCGTACGCGGCGACGCAGGCCGACGCGAAGATCGCGAGCACGACCGCGATGCCGGCCCCGCGCTCGCCCCGCTCACTGCGCGCGAGGAAGGCGATCGCCAGCGGCACCGCGGTGAGCGCGTCGCCGCCGTTGTGGATGAGGTCGGCGAGCAACGCGACCGAACCCGACAGCATGAACACGAGCGCCTGCGCCGCGGCCGTCGCGCCAAGCACCGCGAGACTGATCGACACGGCCCGCACGCCGGCGCGCGAGCGCACGATCGAGCGGTCGACGAGCCCGTGCGTGTGCCCGTGCCCACTGCTGCCACCATGATCCTGGTCGCCGTGATCATGGTCGCCGTGATCATGGTCGCCGTGATCATGGTCGCCGCGATCGGTTGAGCGGAACACCAATGTGAGGTGGCGGTGCGGACCGTGATGGTGATGCTCGTGCGTGAACGGCCCGTGGCGATGCTCGAGCGTGCCGTTCACCATGTCCACGCTACGGCGCGTGCGACCGGGCTGCGGTTGCGGCCGGTGGGGTTACCAGCCGACCGCACCGTCGACGAGCTCCCGGATGAGATCGGCGTGACCGTTGTGGCGCGCGTATTCCTCGATCATGTGCACGTAGATCCAGCGCAGCGAGCACGGCTCACCGTGCTTCGTCCCGGTGTCGTCGAGGGCGTTGGCCGCCGCGATGCGCCGGCTCGTCTCGCACTCGCGTTGCCACACCGCGAACATCGTCGTCCCAGCTCGCGCGCTCGATCGGGGCGAGGTCGCCATCGGGATCGGCGTCGGTGAACCAGATCGGGGGGGCGCCGGCGCTTTGCGCGAGCGTGCGCTGGAACCAGCTGCGTTCCACCTCGGCCATGTGCCGCACGAGGCCGTGGAGCGACAGCAACGACGTGCCGACGGGCCGCTGCTTGCGCGCGGCGTCGTCGAGCCCCTCGCACTTCAACAGCAGCGTGAGACGATGGAACTCGAGCCACGCTTCGAGCATGTCGCGCTCGCCGAGGAGGAAGCCGGGCTCGTTCCGCCGTGGATCGACGATGTCGTCAACCATGCGGCCGGAGGCTACGCCGCGGCCCGAGCGTCACCAATCGCCGTGGTGGATCCATGCCGCGACGTCGGTGGGCACGAGCGATTCGACGAGCGCGCGCGGTAGCGCGCGAGGTCGGCGGCGTCGAGCAGCTCGCGCCACTGGCCGTTCGTGCCGCGGTGGAAGAACTCCGTGGGATCGCGCCAGAGTCCGGTGTCCATGTTGGGGGCGAGCTGCGTGGCCCGGGCCCGCATCTCGGAGAACGTTGCGCCGCGCACGAGCTCGGGCCAGCCGGCCGGGTCGACCGTGATGCCGAGCCGCGACGCGAGCGCCCGCATCGACCCGTCGAGATCAGCCACGAAGTCGGCGTAATGCAGCAGGATCACGTTGGGCCGGTCGTGGGCGTTCCAGAACGTCTGCAGGTGGTGGAGCATGCGCCGGAACGACGAGCTCGCGGTAGGGAGCGGTGCCGGATCGTCGATCCACTCCCAGAACCGCTCGCGGGGCTCGCGGCCGCGCACCTCCCCGTGCTCGCCGGCGTCATCGGCTGCGGGCACGAGGCCGAGCGTGCGCGCCCGGGCGCGCGTGAAGGCGTCGTCGTCGAAGTTGTCGTCGTGGTTCGCGATCGACACGGCGACGTCGCGCGGGTCGCGCGCGACGGTGAGGTATGTGACGCGCTCGTCCCACGGCAACCCGTCGAGCGGCGTGTGCGACTTGATGAAGCGACGATGGTGCTGGCCCTCGAGATCGGCCACGACCTCGTCGGCCGGACGAGTGAGCATCTCGAACCAGGGTGAGATCAAGCTGAGCGGCCGATCGAGCTGAGTGGTCTGGAACACGAGCAGGGCACAGATCGTCTGCATCCACGTGGTGCCGCACTTCGCCGGCGTGCTGATCACGATGTCGTCGCCGCGGAACGCGAAGCCGTCCCAGCGCGCGCTGTCGTGGAAGTCGGTGCGGTAATGGACGGCCGGCGCGGTCATCGCCTGCACGCTACGGGGCCGTCGGCCGACGGATCTCCAGCATGTGGAACGTGGTGTTCCCGCCCGTGCTCGTGAGCGCGAAGTCGTCGGCGCCACCGGCGGTGCGGGTGACGGCGTCGACCGGCACGTCGATCGGGCCGGCCGTCACCCACTGGTCGCCCGCGCTCGAGCAGCCGGCGCTGCCCTGCGTGGTCACCGGATCGGACGCGCCGCCACCCCAGTCGAGGGTCCAGGTGCCACCTCCGCAGTCGAGGTACGTCACGTAGGCCTCGACGGTGCCGCCGGCCGGCAGCGACGCCCTGAACGTGTCGTCGAGGTTCACGAGGATCGACGGATGGTCGGGCTCGTTCGTGGCGCGCGCCCAGCGCCCGAACCGCTGCGTTGAGGAGCCGATCATGTGCACACCGGCGCACACGTTGTTCGCGGTGTCGTACGCGCAGTGGCCCGCCACAGTGCCGAGCGAATCGCGCTCGACCGAGCCGTCGTTCGCGTCCTCGGTCATGAACATCGTGAGGTCGCCGTTCGTGAGCGACCGTGCCGGCGCGGCGGCGATCTCGCCCGGGTTCGGCGCGAAGGCGATCCACGCTCCGGGCGACCCGCTCGCACCCGCCGGTGTGTTCCAGCCTGCGTAGCGGTTCGCGAAGTCGT
This sequence comes from uncultured Actinomycetes bacterium, assembly GCA_963716525.1. Lineage (GTDB taxonomy): Bacteria > Actinomycetota > Acidimicrobiia > IMCC26256 > PALSA-610 > JBBREP01. The sequence continues at coordinate 2,496,555 of OY970315.1, read as the reverse complement.
AGGCCGCGGCGTATTCGGGATTGGTGCGGGCGAGGACGATGTCTTTGCCGAACATCGCGATGTACGCCGTGCCGCGATCGAGGTTCATGAGCACGTTCCAGTAGTTCCACGACACGGGGTTCGCGAACACTTCCGACGACCACACGGCCTCGTCGTAGGCGACGCCCCTACCAGCGCGCGCCCATGCGTAGTCGAAGGCATCCTTCGACTCGGTGGCCGCATCCGGATTCGACGATGTCGCGAAGTACCACGGCTGGATCACGCCCGGCACGCTCACGAGGTACTGCGCAGGATCGAGGTTCGACGCGCCGAGGTTCGTGAACGCGCCCTCGCGCAAGATCGGCCGGATCCCGGCCTGCTCCAGCAGCGCGTAGTTGAGCTGCATGACGTATGCGTAGGCAGCCGCGCCGATGGCGGCCGTCCACGCTTTCTGTGCAGAGCACTGCGGCGCGCTGACGTGGGCAGCACCGCCGGCCGCGGCACGGAACTCGGTCCCGACCAGGTTCGGCGAGACGCGCACACCCGATACCACCGACCGGTTCGGCGACGCGCTGATCGCGGTCACGAACGATGCCAGCATCTTCGACATCATCGTGAAGTACTTCTGGTTCAGCGCACCGGTCGCCAGCCAGTACATCGGGATGTCGAACGAGACCGAGCCGTTGCCCTGCGGCGCGCGAAACACGCCACACTTCTGGACACCGCTTCCTTTGGCGTAGATCCAGCTCGGCTTCTGCGACGAGTTGACCTGCACCGTCGCTTCCTTGCCGATCTTCTTGTAGTACGCGAGCTGCGCGTTCGAGCCCGCGGCCGGCTGCGCTCTTCGCCGTACCGCAGCCGACCGTGCTGCTGACGCGCGGGTTGTTCCAGCAGAACACGCCGTTCTTGGGCTCGATCTGCGACCAGTTGAGCACGATCTGGCCGCCCATCACATCGGCGTCAGCGACCAGCGTGGCGGCCCCGAACGACGAGCGGATCCCCGGCTGGGCGGCGGCCGGCACCGGGTCGGAAGCGGCATTGCCGGGCGCCACGCCGGTGGTCACCGTCGCGATGAGTGCACCGGCCACCAACACGGTGACCACGCGGCGAACGGCGCGCGCGTCTGCGCGCGCCGTTCTCTCCCGACAGTGGCCGCCCGGCCATCTCCAGCTCCCGACCCCGCGCGTCCGCCCGCGGCGGGCAAAGGCTACCGGCGGGCCCGCCCGTCTGCACCCTCCCGGGCGGTGGCAGTGACAGAAGCTTCGTGTCTAGCGTCGTCGCGATGACGATCGTGGACGACCTGCTCGCTCAGCCCGGCCTCTACCTGGGGCTCGACACCGTGGAGGGCACCGAGTACCGCGGCGCGGCCCGCATCGCGGTGACGCCCTTGCCGGGCGGTTCCGGTGTGACGCTCGACTACGAAGTGCTGAACCCGGCCCATCCCGACAACATTCGCGGCCACGTCGAGCACACGATGCTGGCCCGCGCCCACGACGGCGGCACCGTGATGGTCATCGGGCATCCGCACGCGTCCACCGTGGCCGTGCTGCACGAGACCGAACCCGGCACGTTCGAGCCCGGCGCGGAGGGCTCGCCGTTCCCGATGAAGGTCGTGCTCTCGATGCTCGAGCCCGGCCGGCTCCGCCACGCGTGGTGGTACGGCCGGCCCGGCGACCACGCCGCGGAACGCGACGTCACGATCGCGACGCGCGTCACCTGATCGCGCATCATCGTCGCTGCGCTGCGGCGTGCGTGATCAACGGCACGTCATCTGGAGTTGTGTGATCGGAGCGTGACGAGCGGGCGCCTTGTGCACGCGTTGATGGTCAACATGCGTCGCGACTCCGTATGTTGCACCCCAACCTGCGACGCCGTACCACTCCGCGGCGTCGGCGTCGACTGCTTCCTTGGGAAGGGCGTCACATGCTCTGCACCGCTGCTGGTCGCGCGCGCCTCGGCGCCGCTGTCCTGCTCGCCACCGGCGGCGCGCTCGCCGCGCTCGCTCCTGCCGGAACAGCCACCGCCGCGGCCCACCCGAGCATCACACCGTCGCTGCGGCTCGGACATGGCATCGCACTTCCGATGCTGCGCACGAAGGCCGCGGCCGTTGCGGCAACGAGCCAGCCGTTGCTGAAGTATTACGGCGGTACGCCCGACCCGAAGGTCAAGGTCGGGGTGCAGGTGCACCCGAAGATGTACCTCGTGTTCTGGGGCGCGCAATGGGGCACGCCGACGACGTCGGGCAACGACCTCACGTTCACGGTCGATCCTCTGAACGCTGCGCCTTACGTGCAGGACTTCCTCCGCGGCCTGTACGGCGCGCAGGACGCGTGGAGCACGTCGACCACGCAGTATTGCGAGGGGATCCGCGCCGGCGCGACAAGTTGCTCGACCCGGTCACGCCACGTGCAGCACCCCACGACGTCGCCGCTCGCCGGGGTGTGGGCCGACGTGGCGTCGCCCGCGCCGGTCGAGGCAACCGCGTTGCAGCTCGGCCAGGAGGCCGACGCCGCCGCAGTGCACTTCGGCAACACCACCCCCGCGTCGAACCAGTCGGTGCAGTACGTGATCGCGAGCGCGACACAGATGCACCCCGACGGCTTCGACACCCCGTCCGGCCTGTGGTGCGCGTGGCACGACTTCACCGGGGCCGCAGACATCGGCGTGCACACGGCCCGCGGCAATATTGCCTTCACGAACCTTCCCTACGTGGGGGACGCGTCGGTGAACTGCGGCCAGGCCTTTGTGAACACTCCGGGCCTGCTCGACGGATTCAGCATCGTCGAGGGCCACGAGTACGCCGAGACAGTCAGCGACTTCTTCCCGCAGGCACCGGTCGGTGCGAGCGACCTCACGACCGGCGGTTGGTTCGAGCCGACCAACGGCGAGAACGGCGACAAGTGTGCATGGATCACGCCCGGCACCGATGGAGGCGCGGCGAACATCACGCTCGGCACCGGCACGTTCCCCGTGCAATCGCTGTGGAGCAACAACATGAACCACCACAGCGGTGGCTGCGCGATCTACTACAAGGGCGCGACGAACCAACACGGCTGAACCGGGCACTACATTCGGGAACTCGTGGAGCTCGAGGGTCGCGTCGCGGTCGTCACCGGCGGCGCATCGGGCATGGGCGCGGCCTTCGTCGCCCTGCTCCGTGAGGCCGGCCTGACCAGCGTGGTCTGGGACGTCGCACCGGGCGCCGACATCGCGTGCGACGTGAGTGATCCGGCCGCGGTCGACGCCGCGCTCGCGGCAACGGTTGCAGGGCACGGTGTGCCGAGCGTGGTGACGGCCTGCGCCGCGATCGGCGATGGCGCTTCGCTACTCGACGCCGACCCCGATACATGGGACCGGCTGTTCGCGGTGAACGTGCGAGGAACGTGGCTCGTGCTGCGCGCCGCGGCCCGCGCGCTCGTGGAACATCGCATGGACGGCTCCCTCATCGCGTTTTCGAGCATCAGCGCCCGGCTCTCCGACCGCGGGATGGGGCTCTACTGCTCGTCGAAGGCCGCGGTCGACATGCTCGTGCGCGTGGCCGCGGCGGAATGGGGGCCGCACGGCATCCGGGTCAACGCGATCGCGCCGGGCGTCACCGACACGCCGATGCTCGCGGGCGCGGCCCGCATTCCCGGGTGGCTGGACGCGGTCGCGGCGCGCACGCCCCTGGGCGGGGTCGGCCAGCCGGGCGACATCGCGCGGGGCCGCGCTCGCGCTGCACCGGCTCGACTGGGTCACGGGTGAGTCGATCGCCGTCGACGGCGGGCTGCGCCTCCACAGCCCGATCGACTCCTTCGGTGCCGTCGACGATGCGCGGCGCGCCGCGGAAACCGGCAAACGAGCCGCGCCACACAAGGGAGCCGCATCGTGAACGCGCCGGGCGGCTGGTTCGACGGAAGGGTCGTGGTCGTCACCGGCGGCGCGAGCGGCATCGGCGCGGCCACGTGCCGCGCTTTCGCGGGCCAGGGAGCGCACGTCGCGGTCGTCGACATTGACGGCGACCGAGCCGTCGATCTGGCCGCGTCGATCGGATCGCAGGCGAGCGCGCACACCACCGATGTCACCGACGCCGATGCCGTCGCCGCGATGGCAACCGCGGTACTGGCCGAACATGAACGCGTCGACGTGCTCGTGAACAACGCCGGCCACTGGTTGCGCGTGCTGCCGTTCCACCTGTCGGAGCCGGGGCACTGGGACGATCTGCTGGCGGTGAACCTGCGCCAGGTCTTCCTCGTGACGCGCGCGCTGCTGCCGGGCATGCTCGCTCGCGGCGCGGGCGTGGTGGTGAACGTGTCGTCGATCGAAGGCGTGCGCGCCTACCCGCCCGATCCCGTGTACGCGGCGGCGAAGGCCGCGGTGAACCACTTCACCACGTCGATGGCCGCGGCCTACGGGCGCAAAGGCGTGCGGTTCGTAGGCATCGCGCCCGACATCACGGGCACCGCGCAGGTGGTGTACGACGACGAGGACCGGCGCGACCCGCGGTGGTCGTGGTGGGCACCGATCGGGCGGCCCGGCACGCCCGACGACCAGGCCGACGTAATCGTGGCGCTCGCGTCCGAGCAGTTCCGCTTCGTCACCGGCGTGGTCGTGAACACCGACGGCGGCACGGGTGTCGCCGGCGGCTGGTGGTGGGACGACGCGCGCCGGAGCTTCGTGAACCGGCCCGAAGGTCTGCGCCGGGGCTGAACGCCGAGACGCCCGCACGAGGTGCGCGTCAGTCGGGCATCTCGTTCCAGCGGATCACACCGAACGTTGCGCCGCCGGGGTCGGCGGCCACGACGATGCGGCCCGGTTCCACGTCCATCGGGCCCTGCACGACCGTTCCACCGAGCCGCGCGATCTCCTTCGCCGCGCCTTCGGCGTCGGCGACCGTGAAGTACGGCAGCCAGAACGGCGGCACCTCCGCGGGCATGCCGGGCGGCTTCGCCATCATGCCGCCCATCGAACGACCGCCGACCGTCCACTCCGTGTACGCGCCGGGCCCGTCACCGTGCGTCGACGCACCCCACCCGAACACGGCGCCGTAGAACTCCTTCGCCTGCTCGACGTCGGTGGTCGTGAGCTCGCTCCAGCACCACGCGTGCATCTCGTTCACGATGCCCGCGCCCCGGTTCCGGTTCGGTTCCCAGAGCCCGAGCACCGCGCCGGCCGGATCGGCGAAGACCGCCATGCGGCCCGCGTCCATGACGTCCATCGGCGCCATGAACAGCGCGCCGCCGTTCGCGACGATCTTCTCGGCCGCGTCGTCGGCCGACGCGACCTTCACGTAGGTGGTCCACGCCGGCGGCGCCGCAGGATTCATCTGCGGACCCACACCGGCCGCGGTGCGGCCCTTCAACATCGCGATCGCGTAGCCACCGGCTTCCGGGGCGCCCTCGACGATCTCCCATCCGAACAGCCCGCTGTAGAACGCGCGACCCGCGGCCGGGTCGGGGCACGCCACGTCGACCCACGACGGGACACCGTCTTCGTACTCGTCGATCTCCATGACCTCACGCTACCGAGCGTCAGGTGTTGCTGGCACTCCCCGTCGCCGCGGCCGTGAGGTCGTAGACGGTCTGGCCGCCGACGGTCTGGGCCGTGAAGTGTTGCGACACCCACGCGCTGATCTGCGATCCGGTGCCGTTCGCGCCACCGCCACCGGGGCCGAAGCCGCCACCACCGCCGACGAAGTAGTGGATCTTGCCGTCGTGCACGTACTGCTCGAACTGGGCCAGCGTCGGCGTGGGATCGGTGCCGTTGAAACCACCGATCGACATCACCGGGTCGTTGCTCGCGAGCTGCAGCGAGGCCGCGTTGTTCGAGCCAATCGTGGCCGCGGCCCACGTGTACTGCGACGCGTTCGTCTGCAGCAGCTTCGTGAGCGCGGCGCTCGGCGCACGGCTGTCGAGCAGGCCGCCGAGCCCGCCGGGGCCGCCGCCGTTGCCGCCGAAGCGCGGGAACCCGTTGCCACCGCCGAACGGGTTCGGGGCGCCGTTGGTACCGAAGCCCGGGAAGGCGTTGCCGTTGCCGTTGCCGAAGAACCGCTGGAACCCTCGGCCGCCGGGCGCGCCGAACCGACCGCCTCCGGGACCACCGGGTCCGCCGCGCCCGCCGGTGGACGCGCCGGGCGGGCCGGCGGTGACGAGGGCACCTGAGTGGGGCGTCTTGGCGGTGGTGACGGCGTACGCCGCGCTGCCCGCGAGACCGACCGCGCCGGCGCCGAGCGCCACCACGAACGCCCACCGGCCGAGCATGTGCGGGGTGAGCAGCAGCGCGGCCGCGGCCATGAGGCCACCCACGACCAGCCACGTGCGCATCGACGGGTGGTACGACGGCGTGCGTTCGAGCAACCGGTACGACCACCACACCGCGGCACCGAGCGCGACCGAGAGCACGGCGCGCGACGCCAGCTCGTGGCGGCGTGACCAGAAGTGCGCCGCGCCCACGCCGATCACCGCACCGATCGCGGGCGCGAGCGCCACGGTGTAGTACTCGTGGATGATGCCCTTGCCGAAGCTGAACGCCACGCCGGTCACGAGCAGCCAGCCGCCCCAGAGCACGAGCGCGGCGCGCGTCCGGTCGGTGCGCTTGCGGCGCGCCGTGGCGACGAGTCCGGCACCGAGCAGCACGAGCGCGCACGGGACGAGCCACGACGCCTGACCGCCGAAGTCGGCGTTGAACATCCGGTACCAACCCGTCTTGCCCCAGAAGCCGGCACCGTTCGGGCCGAAATTGCCCCCGCCCACGCTGCCGGTCTCGTTACCCGTGAGCCGGCCGAAGCCGTTGTAGCCGAAGATCACGTTCCAGAGGCTGTTGTCCTGCGATCCGCCGATGTACGGGCGGCTCGCCGCGGGGACGGCCATCACCGCGACCACCCACCACAGCGAGGACACGACAAACGCCACGGTGGCCGCGGTGAGCTGGAGCACGCGCCGCACGAGCTTCGCCGGACCGAACAGCAGGTACACGAGCCCGAACGCGGGCAGCACGAGCAACGCCTGGAGCTCTTTGGCGAGGAATCCGAAGCCGACGACGGCGAACGCGAACACGAGCCAGCGGGTGCTTCCGTGCTCGAGGGCGCGGGTCATGCCGTACGCGCCGAGCGTGAGCAGCAGCACGAGGAACGCGTCAGGGTTGTTGAAGCGGAACATCAGCACGGCCACCGGCGTGAGCGCGGTGATCGCGCCGGCGAGCAGGCCGGCCCCGGGCCGGAACCAGCGCTTGACCGTGGCGTACACCACCGCCACCGTCGCCACGCCTTCGAGCGCCTGCGGGACGAGGATGCTCCACGCGTTCACGCCGAACATGCGGGCCGAGAGCTCCATCACCCAGAGCGACCCCGGCGACTTGTCGACGGTGATGAAGTTCGAGCTGTCGAACGAGCCGAAGAAGAACGCCTTCCAGCTCTTCGTGCCCGCCTGCACCGCTGCCGCGTAGAACGAGTTGCCCCAACCCGACGCGCCGAGACCCCACAGGTAGAGCACCCCGGTCGCGCCGAGGAGCACGAAGAGCGCGGGGCGTGCCCACGCCGGATCGTCCTCCGGCCCGCGCCACACGCGCCGGGTCCACCGGCCCACGCGGCCGCCGTGCGCGCCGGCAGGCGACGGGTCGAACAGTGGCGGCGACCCGACCGATCCGGAGGGATCGGACGGATCCGAGGGGTCGGCCCACGGCGGCGTGACGGTGGTGGTCATGACTGCTCCAAGCTTGGCACCGTCGCGAGGACATGCGCGCGGTCGTGGAAGATGAACCGGTCGAGCACGAAGAACTGGATCACCCACAGCACACCGAACACGGTGAGGTTCGCGGTGGGCAGCGCGATCGATCGCGCGAGCGCGCTCCAGTGCGCGGTCAGCGCGCCGACCCAGTCGACGAGGAAGGTGGAGAGCAGCAGGCCCGCGACGGAGAGCGCCCAGAACGGGGCGACCTCACGGGTGACGCTCGCCTTGCCCCGGCGGCCCCATGCCCACCAGCGGTTCGCGAGATGCGACGGCAGGATGCCGCACGTCACCGCGATGGCGTTCGCCACGCCGGCGCGCATCCCGGCGCCGACCGCGAGCGCGATGAGGATGGTGGTGCTGAGCACCGTCGTGCCGATCGACACGACCATGCAGCGCGTGGCGCGGCGCAACATCGGTTGGTGGCGGGAGAGGCGTCCGTGCATGACCGACACGTTCGTCGGTGACCCTCAACAGTTGCTGGCAGCGCGTTGAGAAGCTCTCAGGAACGGCGCCGCCGGGGCGCTCGCGCGCCGGTGTACTCAGCGCAGCTTCAGCGAAGCACTCATTTCGCCTTTGCCCACGGCACGTTGCCGACCTTGTCGAGCTCGAGCATCCGCACGGCGTTGCCACGCATGATCTTGTAGATCTGCTCGTCGGTGAGGCCCGCGGTCATCTTCTCGGCGAACGCGATCGTGTCGGGCCACGTGGTGTCGGTGTGCGGGTAGTCGGTCTCGAAGCAGATGTTGTCGATACCGACCGCCTCGATGTTCGCGAGCCCGAAGTTGTCGCTCGTGAAGCAGCCGAAGATGCGCCCGTAGTAATAGCTCGACGGAGGCTCGGGCACGCGCTGCTTCACGTGGATCCACGACTCGTGGTGCTCCCAGATCGTGTCGGCCCGCTCCAGCGCGTACGGCAGCCAACCGATCTGGCCCTCCGAGTACGCGAGCTTGAGCTTCGGGAACTTCACGAGCTTGCCCGAGTAGAGCCAATCCGCGAGCGACGCCATCGAGTTGTTGAACTGCAGGATGCCGGCCACGCCGGGCGGTGCGTCGGGCGACGCGAGCGGCATGCGTGACGACGAGCCAATGTGCATGCAGAGTGTGGTGCCGTTGTCGTTGCACACCTGGAAGAGCGGGTCCCAGTGGCCGGTGTGGATGCTCGGCAGCCCGAGGTGGGTCGGGATCTCGCTGAAGCAGACGGCGCGTGCGCCGCGTGCCGTGTTGCGCTCGACCTCCTGCACGCAGAGGTCGACATCCCACAACGGCATCAGGCAGAGCGGGATGTTGACACCGCCCGACTCGCCGCACCACTCCTCGATCATCCAGTCGTTGTAGGCCTGGATGCACGCCAGCCCGAGCTGCTTGTCGTCGCCCTCGAGGAATGTCTGGCCGCAAAAGCGCGGGAACGTGGGGAACGGGAGCGATCCGTCGACACCGGCAATCGCGAGGTCGGCGGCGCGGGCCTTCGGGTCGTAGCAGCCCGGCCGCATCTCGTCGTAGGTCATGGCGATCATGTCCATGACCGTGTTGTCGAAGCGGCTGACGTCACCGTCGGGCGTGGCGTCGAGCGGGATCGCCACGAACCGCTTCTGCACGTAGATGACCTTGCCGTCGTAGACCCAGTAGTCGCCGGGCTGGCCGCCCTCGACCTGCTTCTGGTCGTAGGCGGCACCGGGGAGGAGGCGGAAGTCGCCCCAGGTGCCCCGCTCGATCCGCGGGCCGCGCTCGCGCCACTTTTCCGGGAGCCACGTCTGCCACACGTGGGGCGGCTCGACCACGTGGTCGTCGACGCTGATGACCTTCGGGAGCTCCATCGAACCTCCTGTGCACGCACGCTTCCAGGGCGCGGGCACGGGCGCGCCGTCTCCCGGCCAAGCTACCTGACACGCGTGTCAGGTTCCAGGGTCGAAGGTCCTACACCCCGAAGCTGCGCAGCACGTCGGGCATCTTGAACGACGTCCAGCCCCGGTCGCAGGTGAGCACGGCCCCGTTGAAGCTGCGCGCCGCGTCCGAGGCGAGGAACACCACGACCTCCGCGATCTCCTCGGGGGTCTGCAGGCCACTCGCATGGCCGAGCTCGAAGCCGTCCTTGATCGCCTCGGTGCCGAAGATCAGCGCGTTCATCGGCGTGTCGACATAGCCCGGGCTGATCGCGTTCACCCGGATGCCGAGCCGGCCCGCGCTCGGCGCCATCGACTTCGTGAGCATCGCCACCCCGCCCTTGCTCGCGGCATAGGCGTCGACGGCGCCGAGCGGCAAGTGCGCCATCGACGACGCCGTGTTGACGATGGCACCGCCACCCGACTCCTGCATGAGCGGGATCGCGTAGTGGCAGCAGTAGAAGGTGCCCGAGAGGTTGATCGCGATGATCGCGTCCCAGTCGTCGGGCTTCATGTTGGGCGCGAAGCCGTCGCGTCCGGGCCAGGCGACGCCAGCGTTGTTGTGGAGGATGTGCAGCGCGCCGTAGCGGTCTCGCGCCGCTGCCGACGAGGGCCTCGCAGTCGGCGGCCCGGGCGACGTCGCAGTGCGCGAAGGTCGCCTCGCCGCCCGCGTCGGCGATCTTGGTGGTGGTCTCGTTCCCCGAGGCATCGTCGACGTCGCTCACCACCACCTTGGCACCGGCGACGGCCAGCGCGGTGGCGCTCGCCCGCCCCAAACCAGATCCCGCCCCGGTGACGATCGCGACCTTGCCGTCCAACGTGGCGCTCACGCCACCGGACCGTAGTTGTTGCAATCGTGCGCCGTCGTGTGTCCTTGGCGGTGTGAGCACCGCGTGGGAGGCCGATGTGCCGGTGCTGCGGGAGCTCTATCCCGCGCTGCGCCGCTTCGCCGGCGTGGTGGCGGCCGCCGGAGTGCCGCCCGACGATCTCGTGCAGGAGGCGATGATGCGAGTGCTGGCACGCGGCGGGCTCGAAGGGATCGACGACCCGCTGGCCTATATGCGCCGGACCATCATGAATCTGGCGAGCAACGAACGGCGGCGCGCCGCGATCGGCCGGCGGGCGCTCACCCGCCACGGTGCCGACGCTGCCGCGGCAGCGCGCGCCCACTATCCATCAGATCTCGACGAGCTGCGCCGGCTCCCCGCTCGCGACCGCGCGCTCCTCTATCTCACCGAGGTGGAGGGCGAACCGATCGCCGAAGCCGCCGCGCTCACCGGCTGCTCGGAAGGTGCGGCCCGTATGGCGTTGAGCCGCGCCCGCCGCGCACTGCGCAAGCTGTTGGAGGACGACGATGCCATCACTTCCTGACCTGCTGGAGCGTCTCGCGTCCGAGGGCGACATCGCCGGCTTCGACGCCGTGCTCGCGCGCGCAACCGCCGCGCTCGACGGCCGCCCGCCCCTCGTCGACATGGCGCCGCACCGTTCGCGCCGGCGCACCGGCTGGATCACCGTCACCGCAATCGCCGCCGCTGCCGCGATCGCGGTGCCGTTGATCGTCACGCGTGACAGCGGTCGCACGAGCACCGGCTCGACGCATCCGCGTGTCACGACGCAACCGTCGCAAGTCGGGCCGGCGGTGCCGAGTGTCGGCGCGGCGAGCGCATCCGAGCTGTCGGGATGGAAGTGGCACGACGCGAAGCCGCCGTCGATCGGGCAACTCGGCACCGCGGTCTGGGACGGCCGCGAGGTGCTCGTGCTCGGACAACCCGTCTACAGCGTCGGCGGGGAGACATGCTGCGCGTGGGGCTATTACCCCGCGACCGATACATGGCAGCAACTGCCCGCGCCGCGGCTCACCGATCCGATCGCCGTGGCCGTGTGGACGGGTCGGGAGGTGCTCACGTGGAGTGTTCACACGGATCAGGCGACCACGGGCAGGTACGGCGACGGCGCGGCGTACGACCCCGCGACGCTGCCGCTGGCGCCCGCTTCCGCCGCCGCCATCGAACCTGTGCCCGTTCTCGGCGATCGCGCACCGGCCGAACGACCCCGTATGGACCGGCTCGCGCGCCATCGTGTTCGGGCAGCCGTCGATCCTGTGCAGCACCGGGAGCATCCGGTCGGGCCTCATGCCAACCGCGCTGATCACCGCATCGTTCGACCCGGCCGCGAACAGCTGGAGCATCCGCGAGGTGCCGTCGCCCCAGCAGCACGGCGAGAGCATCGTTGCGATCGACGCGGTGTTCGCCGGCGGTCGCGTCGTGGCGCGCATCGACTCGGGTTACCCGAACAGCAACTCCGCATCAGAGGGTCATCGTCTCGCGGCGTGGCGACCGGGCAGCAGCCATTGGTCGGAGGTCGACACGCCGCGATCGGCATCCGCACCCATCGCGCTCGACGACGGCGCCGCGGTCCCGCCCGGGACGTTCTGCACACCGTTCATGCGCTGCGCCGCGGGTGCCGCCGTCGATGGACGCTGGTATCCCGCGGCTACGACCGGATCGGGTATCAGCGCGCCTCCATCGCCAGGAGCGGAGGTCCTCAACGCCGCCTCGACGGGCGGTGCGCTCGTGGTGGCGGCGTTCAACCTGTCGCTCAACTGCGTCGCGGCCCGGTGCGGGCCCGAGCTGTTCGCGTGGGACCCGTCGACCATGAAGTGGACGCGGCTCGCGAACCCGAACGGCTTCGTCGACACCTACTCGCGCCTGATCTGGACCGGCAGTGCGCTCGTCTCGATGGGCACACCCAACGGCTTCAAGATGGGCGTGCTCGAACCGGTAGCAGCCGCACCGAGGGCGACCGGCTCGGCGACCGCCGATCAGCTGAGCCACTTCCACTGGTCGAAGATCGCGGCCGCACCGAAGAGCGGCGGCGTGACCGCGGACGCTGCCGTATGGGACGGCCAAGAGGTGCTCACGTGGTGGGAGCCCGCGCCGCGATCGACGACGTCGCGCTTCGCCGCCTACGACCCAGCCGACGACCGATGGCGGACCCTGCCGGCGCCGCCGCCCGTCGATTCGACGTGGCGCTTCGATAGTGCGGTCTGGACCGGCAAGGAACTGTTGCTGTTCGGCAGCGCGCACCGCGGCAGCCGGCAGTGGGTGCAGGCAGTGGCGTACGACGTCCAGACCGCTCACTGGCACACCGGCGCGCCGGCGAATCTCTGCCTGGAAGCACAGCGACCTGTGTTGTGGATCGGGGGGCGAGCCCTCGTGTTGCCCGGTTGGATCGATGCCGGCAGCCACTTCTGTGACTACGGCAAGGTCATGGCCTACGACCCCGCGGCCGACCACTGGACCGATGGCGCGCGGTTGCCAGTCGACGCGACGGACGGTGCGCGCACGATCGCCGCGACGGCCGGCGGCAACGCGGTCGCGCTCACCCAGATCTCGGGTGGCAACAGCCTGTTGCCTGCGCCGGTGCTGCGCATGTTCGTGCTCGACGCCGGCTCACAAACGTGGGTCGAGCGCGCCCGACCGCCGGCCTCACCCAACAGCGCGCCGCTCGACGCCGCCATCGCGACCGGTCGCTACCTCGTGCTGCCGCCCAGCGGCGCGTGCGCAGACCCCATCTGCACGCCCGCGCAGCGCGCGTGGACGAACGGCCAGCTCGTCGACGCGTCAACCGCCGGCATCCGCACGCTGCAACCTGACCGCCCTCACCTCTACAACGAAGGCGCGGCCTATGAGGCGGTCGTCGACACAGGCTCGGCGGTGTTCTTCCGCGTGTACGGCGACGGTGGCGACCTTGCCAGCTTCAACCCGCGCACGTTCGCGTGGGACGCCGCAACCGGTGGGATCGTCGCCCTCCCCGCGATCAAGCAGCGCCTGGGGCCGGCCGTGTGGACAGGCCACGAGTTGCTGTTCCTCGACGGTGGCGACGGCGCCTACCGCCTCGGCCCCTGACCAAGCGTGTGCAGGGGTTTCGTTGCTATTGCGACGAAACCCTGCAAACGGTGGACGGGGCGGCGGGTCAGCGGGCGCCGCGGAAGAGCACCCCGGGCCGCGCGCCCTGGTCCGCGCCGTTGCGCATGACGACCTCGCCCGACTTGATCGTGGCGACGTAGCCCTCGGAGCGCTGGATGAAGCGGCGGGCGCCACCGGGCAGGTCGTGCACCATCTCGGGGCGGAACAGGCGCAGCGCGTCGTAGTCGATCACGTTGACATCGCCGACCTTGCCGGGCTCCAACGTGCCGCGGTCGGACAGGCCGTAGAGCGCCGCGGTCTCCGCGGTCATCTTGCGCACGATCCACTCGAGCGGCAACCGATCGTGCGAACGGTCACGCGTCCAGTGCGTGAGCATGAAGGTGGGCGTGCTCGCGTCGCAGGTGGTGCCGCAGTGCGCGCCGCCGTCGGACAGTCCCCATGCGCTCGTGGGGTGCTCCAGCATCGTGCGCACCGCGTCGAGGTTGAAATCGGTGTAGTTGAGCAGCGGGCGCATCAGGAGCTGGTTGCCGTCGTCTTCGAGCAGGATGTCGTAGTACAGCTCCCACGGGTCGCGGCCCGCCGCGCGCGGCCCGCGCCGCGACGCTCTCGTCGTGTGACGGCTCGTAGTTCGGGTTCTCGCCGAGCGGGAACACGCGCTCGGGGTCGATGAACTGCATGCGGGCCGGGTCGAGGCGGGCGACGTCGGCGAGCAGCCGCGCCTTCACCTCGGGCTTGCGCATCTCGGCCACGCGCTCCGGCACCGACATGAACCCGAGCATTCCCCACGACGCGCAGTTCGCGAACGGGTGGAAGTTCGCCAGCCCGATGAGGAGCGTGACGCTGCGTCCGTGTACCTGCGGGCGCACCTGCGCGCCCTCGCGAGCCGCGGCCGAGCACTCCTCGAGCATGTGCTCCCACGACGTGGGGTCGTGGTCGTTCTGGGTGAGCACGAAGCTCACCGGACGGCCGATGGCCGCGCCGAGCTTGCGCATCCACGCCATCTCACGATCGGGCGCGGCGAGGTCCTCGCCGAGCGCGCCGGCCGGCGCGAGCTCGAACACACCGGTGCCGAGCTCGCCGAGCACCCGCCCGATCCCGAACAGCTCGTCCTCGGCCGCGAACGTGCCGGGTACCGGCTCACCGTCGATCGCCATGTGCGCGATCGTGCGGCTCGTAGAGAAGCCGAGCCCGCCGGCACGCACGCTGTCGCGCACGATCTCGGCCATCGCCTCGATGTCGGCCGCAGTGGCCGGCTCGTTCTGCGCGCCGCGGTCGCCCATCACGTAGGCGCGCACCGCGCCGTGCGGCACGAGCGCGCCCACGTCCATCGTCTTCGCGGCGCGCTCGACCGCGTCGAGGTACTCCGGGTAGCTCTCCCAACCCCATGTGATGCCGTCGGAGAGCGCAGCGCCGGGGATGTCCTCGACGCCTTCCATCAGACCGATCAGCCAGTCGTGCTTGTCGGGGTGCGCGGGCGCGAAACCAACGCCGCAGTTGCCGAACACCACGGTGGTGACACCGTGCCAGCAGCTCGGGGTGAGCAGCGGGTCCCAGGTGACTTGGCCGTCGAAGTGCGTGTGCGGATCGACGAAGCCGGGCGTGACGAGCGCGCCGTCGGCATCGACGACCTCGTGGGCGGTCTCGCCACGCAGGTGGCCGACCTCGCTGACCACGCCACCGTCGATCGCGACATCGGCCGTGCGCGGGGGCGCGCCGGTCCCGTCGACGAGCCGGCCGCCTTTGACGAGAAGATCATGCACGACAACGAGCGTACCGGCGGCGGCCCACGCGAGGCGGGCCGCCGCCGGACGAGCGATCGCCCCGTCAGCAGGGCTTCGACGGCACCTTGAACGTGCTGTAGAGCGAGTACGTGCCCCCGAAGCCGAGCGAGGGCTTCTGGCGGTAGAACCACGAGTAGTACGCGAGGTCCTGCACGTGCGACGTCACGCCTCCCGTGGTCTTGATCGTGCGCAGCGTGCCCGACAACGGGTCACCCACCTCGAGGTTCGCCTGGCAACCCGACACCTGGCCGATGTGGCCCCAGCGCGGCGTGGCGTTGTCGACGAACGGGTCGTCGTACCACTCGGCGACCTCGTGCGACAGCACCGTCGTGTCGGTGACGTTGTGGAACCGCTTGTCGGTGGCGAACTCGGCCACGCCGTAGGTCTGCGTGTGACCGCTGCGCTGGAAGGCGCTGTGGTAGCCGAGGATGCCGCAGCTCGAAGTGCACAGCACGATGTTGGACCAGACGAACAGCGCCATGTCCGACGTCTTCACGTTGCCGCCCTCGTGCGGGATCAGGTTCGTCTTGATCAGGTTGTCCATGCTGTTGATGGTGATGTTCCCGCCCCGGCCACACGGCGCGGCGACCGACGGGCCGCTCACGTTCACCGTGATCTTCGGCAGTGTGACGGCCGCGAGCCGGCCGCTGTAGTTCGGGTTCGCCGCGCCCGGCTTCGCCGCGTACCAGAACTCGGCCCGGCGGAACGCCTCGGTGAACTGCCGCGCCCCACCCACGTTCGTCGGGATGTTCTTGAAGATTCCCGAGTTGAGCGTGCGATTCAGCGCCGTGCCGCCGCCGGCGCACGATGGCAGTGGCTTGGTGGGGTCGAGCGTGACGCCGTCGCTGAAGTGGAACGCGACCGGGATCACCTTCACCGTCACCGTGCTCTTCGGGTGCGCCTTGTCGGTGGGGAACGTGCCCACCATCTTCAGGTGATACGTCGTGGACCCCACGACCTGGTTCGCGGCGAAGTACTTCACCGTCGGTCCGACGACGCTGAAGTTCGGGCCGACGTTCGGCGTGAAGTAGCGCGGCACGTCGGGCAATGTCGGGTGCGCCACCCGCGGCCCGGCCAAGACGGTTGCGTCTCGGTGAGCGGTCGCCGCGGACGCCGACAGCGGCGCGACTCCCATTGCTCCGAGCGCGACCGCGCCGATACCAATGACCAACTTTCGCATGCTTCGATGTCCTCCCGTGCCCCCCCGGGCCATGCTGGACCGTGCCCTCAGCCCCGGATCTAGTTGCCCCTGAATCCCCACTGTCGGCGGTCAGCTTGCCATATTCTGCGGCGCGGTGCCAGCTTTCGCGTACGGCCGCGCTCCGGGGCGCGCAGCTACCCGTCAGCGCACCGTGCGGAAGAAGGCCCGCACGTCGTCGATCAGCAGGTCGGGCTCCTCGAGCGCGGCGAAGTGCCCGCCGCGGTCGAAGCGGGTGTAGCGGGTGAGGTTGAACGCCGTCTCGCCGTAGGCCTTGGGGATGCGGAAGATCTCGCCCGGGAACACCGCCGCGCCCGTGGGCACCTCCACCCGCTCGCCGGTGGGGCCGAAGCGCCCGCTGCGCTGGCTCTCGCAATACAGGCGGATCGAGCTGTTGATGGTGTTCGTCACCCAGTAGACGGTGATGTTCGTGAGCACCTGGTCGCGTGTCACCGCGGTCTCCAGGTCGCCGTCGGGATGGTGCGTCCAGTGATGGAACTTCTCGGCGATCCAGCCGGCGAGCCCGGCCGGTGAATCGGTGAGCCCGTAGCCGAGCGTCTGCGGGTTCTTGCCCTGGATCTCCTGGTACGCCGCGCCGGTCTGCAGGAATGTCATCGCCGCGGCGACGTCGGCCGCCTCCTCGTCGGTGAGCGTGATCTGCGACGGGTCGGGTGGGAACGCGAGCAGCATGTTCACGTGGATGCCGGCGAGATGCTCGGCATCGACGACGCCGAGCTGCGTCGAGATCATCGAGCCCCAGTCGCCGCCCTGCGCGCCGTAACGGTCGTAGCCGAGCCGCGCCATCAGCGCGGCCCACGCCTCGGCGACACGGCGCACGTCCCAGCCGGGCTCGGTCGTCGGCCCCGACCACGCGTAGCCGGGGATCGACGGCGCGACGACGTGGAACGCGTCGGCCGGGTCACCGCCGTGCGCGCGCGGATCGCTGAGCGGTCCGATGACGTCGAGGAACTCCGACACCGAACCGGGCCATCCGTGCGTGATCAGCAGCGGCATCGCGTCCGGTTCCGGCGAGCGGGCATGGATGAAGTGCACCTGCTGCCCGTCGAGGTGCGTGAGGAAGTGCGGCCAGCGGTTGAACCGCGCCTCCTGGGCGCGCCAGTCGAACGAGGTGCGCCAGTACTCGCAGAGCTCCTGCAGGTAGGCGCGGTCGGTGCCGTAGCTCCACCCCGAACCGGGGATCTGGTCGGGCCAGCGCGTGCGGTCGAGACGGTCGCGCAGGTCGGCGAGCACCGCGTCGGGCACGTCGACACGGAACGGTTGGAGCTCGCTCGTCGCAGCGTCGGTCATGGACCGAGACGCTACGGCACCATCACGCTTCTCGGTGCAGTAGCCCCGTAATAGCGGGGCTGTTGCACCAAGGAGGAACGGGCGCGGTCGGTCAGACGCCGGCCTTTTCGAGGATGTGCACGCCGCACGCCGAGCCGAGACCGATCACATGCGTGAGGCCCACCTTGGCCCCCTCGACCTGGCGGTCGCCGGCCTCGCCCCGCAGGTGCGTGGCCACCTCGAAGACGTTGGCGATGCCGGTGGCACCGATCGGGTGGCCCTTGGAGATCAGGCCGCCGGACACGTTCACCGGGATCTCGCCGTCGCGCCACGGGCCGCGCTTGTCGATCCACTCCCCCGCGCCGCCGGGCTCGCACAGCATGAGGTTGTCGTAGTGGATGAGCTCGGCAGTGGCGAAGCAGTCGTGCAACTCGACGAGGTCGAGGTCCTTCGGATCGACGCCGGCCGTCTCATACGCCTTCTTGGCGGCGTTGCGGGTGAGCGTGTTCACGTCCGGCTGCACCTGGCCGCGCTCGGCCCACGGGTCGGTCGTGAGTACCGACGCGCTGATCTTCACGGCCCGCCGCTGCTGCTCCTTGGACAGCGTGCGCAGCTTCTCCTCGCTCACGAGCACGACCGCAGCCGACCCGTCGGTGTTCGGGCAGCACATCAGCAGCGTGTTCGGGTACGACATCATCTG
Source organism: uncultured Actinomycetes bacterium (assembly GCA_963716525.1). Classification (GTDB taxonomy): domain Bacteria; phylum Actinomycetota; class Acidimicrobiia; order IMCC26256; family PALSA-610; genus JBBREP01. The sequence goes on along the minus strand of OY970315.1, from coordinate 2,478,096 downwards.
GGCCTGCATGATCTCGTCGAGGCTGAACTGCTTCTGGTAATGCGCGAGCGGGTTGAGGGTGCTGTGCGCGTGGTTCTTCTCGGCGACCTTGGCGAACTGCTCGAAGCCGACGCCGCCGTGCTCGTAGGCGTATTCCATGCCGGCCTGCGCGAACACGCCCGGCATCAGACCGGTGCCGACCAGACCTTCGACCGACATCACCGAGCCGTAGCGCCCCGAAGGCTTGTACTCGGTACGGGCGCGGTCGCCCTTGCCCCCGACACCCAGCAGCCCGCCCTTGCCCATCTGCTCCACGCCGACCGCGAGACCCATGTCGGCCTCGCCCGCCTTGATCGTGAGGTAGACGGTGCGCAGCGCGGTGGCGCCCGTGGCGCACGCGTTCGCCACGTTGTACACGGGGATGCCGGTCTGGCCGATCTGCTTCTGCAGCTGCTGGCCGACGCCCGCCATCGCGTTGAACAGCGAGCCGCAGCCGAGCACCTCCATGTCGTGGATCGTGACGTCGCCGTCCCGCAGCGCGCCCATCGCGGACTCACTCGCGAGGTCGATGAGGTCCTTGTCGCCATGACGACCGAACTTCGTCATGTACGTGCCGAGAATCCAGACGTTGTCCGTGCTGCCGCTCATCGCAGTTCCTCTTCTCTGTCCTGCGTTCAGTTGGCCGGCTCGTAGCCGAAGCAGATTGCCTCGTTGCCGTCGTCGTCGGTGCCGGCAACCCACGTGGTGAGCTTCACCGGCATGCCGAGCGTGACGTGCTCGGGGTCGACTGGCGTGTTGACGACGTTCGCCTTCACGCACCCGCCGCCGTCGAGGTCGATCAACGCCGACGTGTAGGGCACGGGCACACCCGGCACGCCGCGCTGCACGATCGTGAAGCTGCGGACCTTGCCGCCGTCGGCGAGGCGCCGGACCTTGAACTCGGTGCCGCCGCCCTTGGCGTCGGCGTTGCGGCGGTCGAAGTAGAGCGCCCCGCTGTCGACGGCTTCCCACGCCCGCAGGTAGGGCTCGCCGTCGTCGATCACGAGATAGTCGACAATCGGGATCTTGGCCATGTGGTGCGACGATACAGCAGCACGCCGCACCGGCCCGAAGGCCGCCCGGCGGTGCAACACCGGTCACATGAACACGGCGCACGGCCCGTGGTGCGCCGATGTGGTGATGCCCGCGATGGTCGAGCTCAGCGGCGACCACTTCGCCTTATCCGGCCTTTCGCCCACCGCGCTCCGAGCCGTATGATTGCGGCGTGCGCGGGCGGATGCGCAAAGGTCTGTTCTCGGCGCGCGCTCCGATCACGGTCGCGTGCCTGCTCGGCGCGGCCGTGCCGATCCTCGCCGGCGGCCCGTCGGCGGCTGCCGCCGCCCGCCCGGCTGACGCTCCCTCCGGAGTGCCCGAGTTCGATCACATCGTGGTCGTCACGATGGAGAACAAGAGCTACGACGACATCATCGGCAACGCGCAGGCGCCGTATCTCAACTCGCTTGCGCAGCAATACGGCGTTGCGAGCCAGTACTTCGCGATCCGCCATCCGAGCCTTCCCAACTACCTCGCACTCACCGGTGGTGACACGTTCGGGGTCACCACCGACTGCAACACCTGCTACCTGAGTCAGCCGAACATTGCAGTCGACCGCATCGAGACGGCCGGGCGCACGTGGAAGGCGTACATGGAGTCGATGCCGGCCGCGTGCACGCTCGGCGACACCGGCCAGTACATCCAGCACCACAACCCGTTCGTGTACTACGACGACATCCGCACGAACCCCAACGAGTGCGCGAACGATGTGCCCTACACGCAGCTCGCCGGCGATTTCGCCGCGACCGCGACGACGCCCGACTATGCGTGGATCTCGCCGAACATCTGCAACGACATGCACAACTGCTCGATCGCCACGGGCGACGCGTGGCTGCAGCAGAACGTGGAGGCCATCCTCGCCACGCCCGCGTTCACCACGCAGAACTCCTTGTTGGTGATCACCTTCGACGAGGACGACAGCTCGAGCAACAACCAGGTACCCACGTTTCTCATCGGACCCGGCGTCACGCCGGGTCTGCACTCGACGGTGAGCTCCACGCACTACTCGCTGCTGAAGACGATCGAGGCGGCGTGGAACCTCGCGCCGCTCGCGGCCGGCGATGCCGCGGCGGCACCGATGACCGAGTTCTTCGCGCCGGCGTCGATGGTGGCCGCGGACTCGTTCGGTCGGTCGGTTGCGGGTGGGTGGGGCACCGCCGATGCGGGCGGCGCCTGGTCGGTCGCCGGTACGCCCTCCGCATTCGCGGTGAACGGATCGACGGGAACCGTGTCACTCGCGCGAGCCGCGGGCCAGAGCGCACGGCTCCTCGACACGTCCACATCCGACGTCGACCTGCACGCCACACTCAGCTTCGACCGCCAAGCAAACGGCGGCGGTCAATACGCCGCGCTCATCGCCCGGCACGTCTCCGGCGGCAACGAATACCGCATCCGCATGCACGTCACCTCCTCAGGCAACATCGCACTCTCGTTCAGCCGCTTCGTACACGGATCCGAGACCCTCATCACCGGCGACACGACCGTGCCCGGACTCCACTTCGCGCCCGACACCCAATACGACCTGCACGCCACCCTCACCGGCACATCACCCACCAACGTGCAAGCACGCATCTGGCCCGACAGCACCACCGAACCATCCACCTGGAACCTCACCACCACCGACACCACCACCGCACTGCAAGCACCCGGCGCCATCGGCATCTGGGGCTTCCTCACCGCCACCGCCAGCAACGGCCCATCCACCCTCACCGTCGACAACCTCACCGCCGCCAGCACGGCCACCCCGCCCCCGCCGCCACCTCCGCCGCCTCCGGGGCTTGCCCGCGACTCGTTCGGTCGGTCGGTTGCGGGTGGGTGGGGCACCGCCGATGCGGGCGGCGCCTGGTCGGTCGCCGGTACGCCCTCCGCATTCGCGGTGAACGGATCGACGGGAACCGTGTCACTCGTGCGAGCCGCGGGCCAGAGCGCACGGCTCCTCGACACGTCCACATCCGACGTCGACCTGCACGCCACACTCAGCTTCGACCGCCAAGCAAACGGCGGCGGTCAATACGCCGCGCTCATCGCCCGGCACGTCTCCGGCGGCAACGAATACCGCATCCGCATGCACGTCACCTCCTCAGGCAACATCGCACTCTCGTTCAGCCGCTTCGTACACGGATCCGAGACCCTCATCACCGGCGACACGACCGTGCCCGGACTCCACTTCACGCCCGACACCCAATACGACCTGCACGCCACCCTCACCGGCACATCACCCACCAACGTGCAAGCACGCATCTGGCCCGACAGCACCACCGAACCATCCACCTGGAACCTCACCACCACCGACACCACCACCGCACTGCAAGCACCCGGCGCCATCGGCATCTGGGGCTTCCTCACCGCCACCGCCAGCAACGGCCCATCCACCCTCACCGTCGACAACCTCACCGCGAGCTGATCGCCGCGGGCGCCGGCTCTGCGACGGACGGGTGCGAGCGGGGAGACTCGAACTCCCACGTCCTTTCGGACACTGGATCCTAAATCCAGGGCGTCTGCCAGTTCCGCCACGCTCGCGTGCACGGGGAACGCTACTGGCTGCGTCGGGACCTTCGGCCCTGGCTCGTACACGGCAGCGCGCCGTACAACCGGAGCATGCGCGGCGACCGATCATTACATCGTCATCTCGTCGGACTGCCACGCGGGCGCATCCCATGCGCAGTACCGCGAGTACCTCGATCCCGAGTGGCGCGACGAGTTCGACGAGTGGCGCTCGGCATATTCGAACCCGTTCCGCGACCTGCAGGGCGACGGCCGTTCCCGCAACTGGGACGGCCCGCGGCGCATCGCCGACGAGGAGGCCGAAGGCGTCGTCGCCGAGGTGCTGTTCCCGAACACCGTCCCGCCCTTCTTCCCGACCGGCTCTGTGATCGCGCCGGCGCCGGCACCCGACGAGTACCACGCCGCGCCTCGCGGGCATCCGCGCCCACAACCGCTGGCTCGCCGACTTCTGCGCCGAGGCCCCGCACCGCCGGGCGGGTCAGACGCAGATCTTCCTCAACGACGTCGACGACGCCATCGGCGAGATCGTATGGGGCCACGAGCACGGCCTGCGCGGCGTGCTGCTGCCTGGGGTGTCACCCGACACGCCGTGGATCGAGCCGCTGTTCTCACCGAAGTACGACGCGATCTGGCGGGTGTGCGAGGAGCGCGGTATCCCGGTGACGCATCACGCGGGCGGCACGGGCATCCCGAAGCTGCCGAAGCTCGCGTGCTCGGTGCTCGTGTTCGTGATGGAAGCGGCCTTCTGGGCGAACCGGGCCCTGTGGCACCTCACGCTGTCCGGTGTCTTCGAGCGCTTCCCCGGCCTGCAACTGGTGCTCACCGAGCAGGGCACCGGCTGGGTACCGGGCGTGCTCGACACCATGGACCGGTTCAACCGCGAGATGCGCCGCAACGGTCGCATCGGTGAGCTCGGTGTCGATCCGTCGATCATCCTGCCGATGCAGCCGAGCGACTACTTCCGCCGCAACGTGTACATCGGTGCCGCGTTCCCGTCGCCGAGCGACGCCGGAGCGATGCGCAAGATCGGCATCGACCGGATCATGTGGGGTAGCGACTACCCGCACGTCGAGGCGAGCTCGCCGCATTCGAAAGAGGCGTTGCGACGCACCTTCGCCGGTTGGACGTCCGAGGAGCTGCAACCGGTGCTGGCCGGCACCGCGGCTGAGGTCTACGGCTTCGACCTCGGCGCGCTGCGACCGCTGGCCGACATGTGCGGGCCCACGGTCGAGGAGCTTGCCACACCGCTCGACATCGTTCCCGACAATCAGAGTCCTGCGTTCAGCCGGCCGTGACGATCAGCGGGCGTCGAGCTCGACGAAGTCGCGGGTCTGGTTCTCGAGATAGATGCCGGCGGGCTTGCTCATCGACGCGAGCAGCTTGCGCGGCACGACGCCGCCGTCGGGACCGGCCGTGAAGCTCATCGCGCTCACCCAGTAGCTGTTGATGTCGAGTTCCAGGGCGCGCACGGCGCCAGCTCGCTGCAACACCGCAGCGAGCGACGCGACGTTCAGAGCCGGCCCGCCCGCGTACACGAGGTCGCCGCGCGCGTCGATCCCCACCGCGGAGCGCCACACGTACACCTCGTTGCCGAGCGTGCCACCCCACACCCAGCTCGAGCCCACGTCTGCTGCGGGCACGCCGTTGTCGACGAGCAGGTTCAGGTTCTGGCGCACCGCGGTGACGTCGGGCGTCATCGTGGCGTCTCGCCCCCACTGCGCGATCGCGACGTGGCCGTCGCGATAGGTCACGAGCGACGCGCGTCCGGGCACGAGCGGCGCGATCGTGCGGCCTTCGGCGTACCAACCGCCCTTGCTGCTCTTCAACGTGAAGGCGCTGTTGAACGCGGCGACGACACGCCCGTAGGCCGACGGGTCGATGCGCGGGCCCTGCGCCCACGGACCGCCGCCGGGCAGCTGCGTGCCCTCGTGCAACGTCGCGCGCAGCCGGTGCATGTCGAGGTGCAGTAACCCCACGAGCTCGCTCGTGTGCACCGCGTCGGGGCGGAGATACGACACCCACGCCGCCGGAGCGCCGGCAACCGGACGGCCGACGGGCTGCCACATCCCTTCACCGAGGAGCGGATGGCTGACGAAGGGCTGCAGCGTGGCCGGCGTGAACGCGGGCGGGCGCGGCGGTGCCTGCGGTGCTGGCACCGTCGTGCCCGCGGCGACCGGCGGCGCGCTGGTCCGTGGCGCCGCGGCCGCGGCGACGCGAGGAATGCCACCCGCCGGTGTGCCCCGCGCCTCGGCGGGTGGTGGGTGTACCAGTAGTGCTCGACGCGGTCGACGACCGAGCCGAGATGATGATCGCGGGCCCATTCGACGACGCGCACCCGCAACGGATCGGTGTTGTGCGCTACCAGCGTGCGGCCGAGCGACCATGCCGGCACCGCCAGCAGCGCGAGCAGCAGCGCGAGCAGCACTCGGAAACGGAATCGGTGCCGGCGGCGCGCCTCGCGCTGACGCCGCGGCGGAGCCGGCGGCGTCGAGGTCCCGGCCTCCGGTTCCGCATCGGGCACGATCACCACGGTAGCGACGGCCCCGCGCCGCGCCGGGGCGCCCGGGTCGGCGAGCGAGGCGTCAGAGCTGGGTAACGGTGAAGTTGTCGAAGAGCCAGGCCGGTTGGTTCGTGGCGCTGCCACCGAGATACGCGCGCAGGCCCGGCGAACCCGCCACCTGCAACGCCGCCTGACCGTCAGTCGCCGACAACTGCCAGCCCGCCGGCTCCGCATCGCCCGCAAGCCACACCTTCGCCTGCAACGTCGTCGGACTCGCGCCACTCACATCGAAACGCAACCGGAACACCCGGCCCGCCACATCAGTCAGACCCGACACCGTGACCTCACTACCGACCACGACCTCGGTCGTGTTCCCCACCGTCTTCACGAACGACAGATGCACCGCACCATTCGGCAAGAACCGCAACCGCACCCGATACTCCGTCGTCGCCGACACGCGCCGCGCCGTGATGTACGCCACCTGCCCATACGTCCCACCCGCCGGCGCCGGGTTCGTCGACACATCCACCACCGAGTCGCTGTTCAACACCGACACACCCGGCAAATAGAACCCACGACCACTCGGCGACGCCGACAACGAGATCACACCCGCACCAAAACCAACCGCAGTCGAACCGCTCGACACACCCTGCGACGCCGCGTACGCACCACCCACATCCGCGCTCGCCCAACCCGACGCCACCGACCGACCGAACGAGTCCGACGCCACCACCGCCGACACCGACACATCGAACGCCTGCGACGTCGCATCCGTCGCGCTCTTGTCGTCGGTCACCGTCAACGTCACCGTGTACGGACCCGGCCCCGCAAACGTGTGACCCACCGACACACCCGCACCCACCGGCGACCCATCACCGAAGTCCCAGCTGTACGAGCCGATCGAACCATCAGCATCCGACGACCCCGACCCATCGAAACTGCACGACAGATCCGTGCAATCACCCGTGAACGCCGCCACCGGCGGGAGGTTGCCGCCGGCGGAGAGGTTCGTGACGGTGAAGTTGTCGAACAACCAGCTGGGTTGGTTCGTGGCGCTGCCACCGAGATACGCGCGCAGGCCCGGCGAACCCGCCACCTGCAACGCCGCCTGACCGTCAGTCGCCGACAACTGCCAGCCCGCCGGCTCCGCATCGCCCGCAAGCCACACCTTCGCCTGCAACGTCGTCGGACTCGCGCCACTCACATCGAAACGCAACCGGAACACCCGGCCCGCCACATCAGTCAGACCCGACACCGTGACCTCACTACCGATCACGACCTCGGTCGTGTTCCCCACCGTCTTCACGAACGACAGATGCACCGCACCATTCGGCAAGAACCGCAACCGCACCCGATACTCCGTCGTCGCCGACACGCGCCGCGCCGTGATGTACGCCACCTGCCCATACGTCCCACCCGCCGGCGCCGGGTTCGTCGACACATCCACCACCGAGTCGCTGTTCAACACCGACACACCCGGCAAATAGAACCCACGACCACTCGGCGACGCCGACAACGAGATCACACCCGCACCAAAACCAACCGCAGTCGAACCGCTCGACACACCCTGCGACGCCGCGTACGCACCACCCACATCCGCGCTCGCCCAACCCGACGCCACCGACCGACCGAACGAGTCCGACGCCACCACCGCCGACACCGACACATCGAACGCCTGCGACGTCGCATCCGTCGCGCTCTTGTCGTCGGTCACCGTCAACGTCACCGTGTACGGACCCGGCCCCGCAAACGTGTGACCCACCGACACACCCGCACCCACCGGCGACCCATCACCGAAGTCCCAGCTGTACGAGCCGATCGAACCATCAGCATCCGACGACCCCGACCCATCGAAACTGCACGACAGATCCGTGCAATCACCCGTGAACGCCGCCACCGGCGCCTGATTCGGCGCCGAGGGCGAGAACGAATGCGTCACCGAGCTCGTGGCACCCAGATCGTCGGTCACCGTCAACGTCACGTCATAACTGTTCGCCGCGCCGTACGTGTGATCGACCGTGGCACCCGTTCCCGACTGCGTGTCACCGAAGTCCCACGAATAGCTCGCGATCGTGCCATCAGGATCCGACGACCCCGACCCATCGAAACTGCACGACAGATCCGTGCAATCACCCGTGAACGCCGCCACCGGAGCCTGATTCGAACCGTCCGACACCGTGAACGACTGCGTCACCGAATTCGTGGCACCCAGATCGTCGGTCACCGTCAACGTCACGTCATAACTGTTCGCCGCGCCGTACACATGGGTCGGGTTCGCACCCGCGCCCGACTGCGTGTCGCCGAAGTCCCACGAATAGCTCGCGATCGTGCCATCAGGATCCGACGACCCCGACCCATCGAAACTGCACGACAGATCCGTGCAATCACCCGTGAACGCCGCCACCGGCGCCTGATTCGAACCGTCCGACACCGTGAACGACTGCGTCACCGAGCTCGTGGCACCCAGATCGTCGGTCACCGTCAACGTCACGTCATAACTGTTCGCCGCGCCGTACACATGGGTCGGGTTCGCACCCGCGCCCGACTGCGTATCGCCGAAGTCCCACGAATAGCTCGCGATCGTGCCATCAGGATCCGACGACCCCGACCCATCGAAACTGCACGACAGATCCGTGCAATCACCCGTGAACGCCGCCACCGGAGCCTGATTCGAACCGTCCGACACCGTGAACGACTGCGTCACCGAATTCGTGGCACCCAGATCGTCGGTCACCGTCAACGTCACGTCATAACTGTTCGCCGCGCCGTACACATGGGTCGGGTTCGCACCCGCGCCCGACTGCGCATCGCCGAAGTCCCACGAATAGCTCGCGATCGTGCCATCAGGATCCGACGACCCCGACCCATCGAAACTGCACGATAGATCCGTGCACGAACCGGTGAATGCCGCGAGCGGAGCCTGGTTCGGCGCCGAAGGCGAGAACGAATGCGTCACCGAATTCGTGGCACCCAGGTCGTCGGTCACCGTCAACGTCACGTCATAACTGTTCGCCGCGCCGTACACATGCGTTGGGTTCGCACCCGTTCCCGACTGCGTGTCGCCGAAGTCCCACGAATAGCTCGCGATCGTGCCATCAGGATCCGACGACCCCGACCCATCGAAACTGCACGATAGATCCGTGCACGAACCGGTGAATGCCGCGAGCGGTGGCTGGTTCGTGGTGATGCTGAGGTCGTTCACGGTGTAGTTGTCGAAGGTCCAGGTGGGCACGTTCGTCGCGCCCCGTGCCGAGGAACACGCGCACACCCGGGCTACCGGCCGCCTGCAACACAGCCTCAGAATCAGTGGCCGTGAGGTTCCAACTGCCCGGCTCGGCCGTACCCGCGACCCACACCCGCGCCTGCAACGTGGTCGGGTTCGTGCCACTCACATCGAAACGCAGCGAGTACGCCCCACCCGCAACATACGAAAGACCCGCGACCGTGACTTCGCCACCGATCGCGACCTCCGCGTTCGAACCCACCGTCTTCACGAACGACAACTTCACGCCACCACCAGGAACGAACCGCAACCGCACGCGATACTCGGCATTCGGCGCGACCCGCCGCAACGTGAGGTACGACACCTGGCCCCACGCACCGCCGACCGGCGCCAGGCTCGTCGACACGTCGACGAGCGCGTCGGCGTTCAACACCGAAACCGAAGGCAGGTACTGACCCCCGCCCGCACCCGTCGTCGCCGTGATCTTCAACGTGCCCGCCGCGCCATCCACCGACGACACCCCGCCGCCCTGCGCAGCCGCGTACGCACCACCCACATCCGCGGCACCCCAACCCGACGCCACCGACCTCGTGAACGCGTCACTCGCGACGAGCGCCGGGCTCAGGCTCGTGACGTTGAAGACGAGGCTGGTCGAGCTCGTGGCACCCTGCCCGTCGTCGACGGTCAGCGTGACCGTGTACGTGCCGGGCCCGCCGTAGGTATAGGAGACGGGCTGGCCGGAGCCGGTGTGCGTATCGCCGAAGGTCCATGCATACGACAGGCTGCCGTTGTCGGGGTCGGACGACGACGATGCGTCGAACGTGCACGCCAACCCGGCGCAGTTGCCGGTGAACGCGGCGGTGGGCGCGAGATCGGCGACGGTCACCTGCTGGCTCTGCGTCGTCGGGACACCGTCGTTGTCGGTGACCGTGAGGCTCACCGTGTACGTCGCGTCCGATCCGAACTGGTGCGACGTGGTTGCACCGCTCCCGGCCGGTGAGCCGTCACCGAAGCTCCAGGAGTAATCGATGATCGAACCGTCGGAATCGTTCGACGCGCTGGCGTCGAACGTGCACGACAGGCCGGTGCAGGTCGGCGTGAACTGCGCGACGGGTGGAACGTCGCCCGCGCTCGAGTTCGGCACCTGCACGTTCTTCGAGAACTCCGACGTGCTGCCGTTCGGGTTCGTGGCCGTCGCGGTGACGGGATTGCCCTTCGCGGCGGCCGGCAGCGTGATGGTGACGTGACCGCCGGCGTCGGCAGTGCCGTTCGCGAGGTAGGTGACTCCCGAGCCGAACGACCCGGCCGCCTGGGTGGCGAGGAACACCTCGACGACGCAACTGCCACAGGTGGTGGCGGCAATGCTGGTGGGCGTCGCGCTCGAGAGCGTGGGCGCGAGGATCGCGTCGTTCACGTTCGGGTCGGCGTTCGCACCCGTGTTCACCTGGCCGAACGGTGCGAGGTCGATGCCGAGCGAGGCGATGCCATTGGAACCGTTGTCGTGAATCGAGTTCTGGGTGATCGTGTTCTGATTGGTGAGCGAGGAGGCGCTGTTCGCCGGCTCCACGCCGTCGGACTCGATCTGCACACCGTTGTCGTTGTTCGCGACCTCGTTGTGCTGGACCGTGATGCGCACCGAACCGGCCTCGATGTTGACACCGAACAGCTTGTTGCCGGCCGCAGTGCCGTCGGCGGTGAGGCCGATCTTGTTGTCGGAGATCGTGGAGTCGTGCACGCCCTTGTCGACGAGCACACCGCCGCGTTGCGCATTGACGATCACGTTGTTCGTGACGGTCGCGTAACCCTGGTCGAGGTCGCACGGTGCGTTGTTGCAGGTGGGATTGCCCTCGAGATGCATCCCCCACTGACCATTCTGGGTGTACGGGAACGCGTTGTTGCCCGTGAGATCGGTGCCGAGGAAATTCCCGATCACGCTGTTGTGCTGCGTGAGCGGGTTGTGCGAGATCTCGACGCCCTCTTGGAAGTTGCCGGAGGAGACGTTGCGGTCGCCCGGGTCGGTACCACCGATGAGCGTGTACTGCGTGCCCGTGTTGATGTCGATGCCGTGCGACTTCGCGCCGCGCCGCTGCGTGCCGGTGGGGTCGAGGCCGGCGATGTTGTTCTGGATTGTCACGTGGTTCGTCGGGTAGTCGTACGTGGCGATGTTCTGGTGGTTGCAACCGGAGACCACGTTGCGGTTCGCGACGCCCGGTGCGCCGATCTGCGCGTACGACGCGCCCTGCTGCACGATGACGCAGGTCGACGAGTTCACGAGCGCGTACGTCGGGTCGAGCGCGCCGGTGGGCGTGAGCCCGAGCATGTTGCCCTCGACGAGGTTGTTCGTGGCGTCGGTGCCGTAGATCCAGATCGCCCGGTTGAACGCGTGCATGTTCAGGCCGCGGATCACGTTGTTCGCATTGAGCACGAACAGGCCGTCGACGCCGGTGCCGCCGGTGCCCTTCAGCTCGATGCCGTACACCGCGTTGTCGGCCAGCGGATCGGTGTTCGGCGACGAGCCCGGTTGGGTGAACCCGTCGATCGTGATGCCGTTCGGGTTGTTGAGCGCGGGCAGCCGGGTGGACGGCGTGATGGTGTGGATACCGGTCCCGGCGATGTTGAACGCGATGCTCACCGGCGTGGTGGCCCGGTTCGCTTCGGTGAGCGCGGCACGCAGGGTGCACTGGCCCGCGGTCGATGTCTGGCAGATGCCGTCAGCCTTGGCGTCGCCGCCGTCGGCGGTGGAGTTCACGGTGTAGCTCGTGACGGCCGCAGCCTGCGCGTCGAAGTGTGAGACCGCCTTCGGGGCCACGCTGATCGAATGGGCGACGGACTGCACGTCGGCGATCGTGATGCAGCCGTCGCCGTTGATGTCGTCGCCGGCCTCGGGCGTCGGGCAACTCGCGCCGCGCTCGGCGCCGCGCAGCCAGTCCTGGATCAGCGAACCGGCGTCGAGCGCAGTCACGCGGCCGTCGTGGTTGACGTCGGCGCCCGACCGCGCGCGGTTCGGCGCGGGCGCGGCGATCGAATACGAGTCGTGGCCCGGTGCCGGGTAGCTGGTGCGACCGGACCCCACCGACACAACGGTGCGCGCCGACACGTTCCCGATGGGCGAGCCCTCGGTGTCGACGAGCAGCGCGCCGTCGACGCGCAGCTCGACGGGGCCGGGGCGCAGCGTCTCGACCGCGATGGTGGCGAGCAGCGTGGGCTGACCCGGCGTTGCGCGTGCGGCGGGCGCGTCACAACCGGTTCCCGTGCAGGTCCACCCGGCGATCACCTTGCGGTCGGGGGTCTCGTCGGCGGACAGCGCGGTGAGCTTGCCGGTGCCGGGCAGGGTGGCCGGAGTGGTGATGCGCACGACTTCCGCCGCGCGGTGGTCGAAGCGCAGGTTGGCCTGGAAGCCGCCGATCGCCCGCGGCGCGGTCGCCAGCAGCCGGATGGAGACGGTGTGGCCGAGCGGGGCGTGGGCCGGTCCCGAGATCGTGAGGCTCGGCGCGGTGGACGCCCGGGCCAGATCGTGGCCCGCGACCAAGGACGTGCCCAGCATCGTGATGGCGGCGGTGGCGAGCACCAGCGCCCGGGCGACCACGGAACGCGGCCGCCCCGCCCCTTCCAGAGAACTCATTGGGGAAGCGTAATGGCCGATCGGGCCGCCGAGAAGGCGCGTGACTGCATTGTGTGACGCCTGTGATGCCTGTGTTGGCCGTGTGGTGAGCGGCTCAGGTGACCACCGAGCGTCGTCAGCGGCCGGTGAACACCGCGGGCCGGCGCTCGAGGAAGGCGGTGGCCGCCTCCCGGAAGTCGGCGCTCGTGAGGCACGGCACCTGGGCGACGGCGGCGGCGCGCATGCCGTCGACCGTCGGCCGGCCCCAGCCGTCACGGATCGCCGCCTTGGCCCCGGAGACGGCGAGCGGCGGCTGGGCGACCACGCTCGCGACGAGCTCGTCGACCGTGGCGTCGAGCTCGGCGCGCGGCACCACCCGGTTCACGATGCCGAGCGCGTGCAGCTCGGCGGCGTCGAGGCGCGCCGCGGTGACGATCATCTCCAGCGCGCGTGCCGGACCGACCAGCCGCGGGAGCCACACAGTGCCACCGAGGTCGGGCATCAGCCCCCAACGAGTCTCGAGCAGGCCCATCTGGCAGTCGTCGGCCGCGATCCGCACGTCGCACGCGAGCGCGAGCTGCATCCCGCCGCCGAGCGCGTGACCCTGCACCTTGGCGATCGTGAGGAACGGTGCGGCCTCGAGCCACGTGAACGCGCGCTGGAGCCGCATGATGCCGTCGACGCCGTCGATTCCACCCCCGCTCGCCTCCGGCTCCGCACCACCTGTGAACGCGGTGACGTCGATGCCGGCTGAGAACGACCGTCCCTCACCCTCCACCACCACCACGCGCAGCTCCGCACCGGCCTCGCCGAGCAGGTGGTCGCCGAGCTCGGCCATGTGCAACCACATCGCCGGCGTCTGCGCGTTGAGCTTGTCGGGCCGGCGCAACGTCAGCCGGCCAACGTGCCCGTCCCTCGTGAACCCGACCTCAGGCATGTCCTGCATGGCTCGGAGCCTACGAAGCGATGTCCTTGCGCGCGAACCACCACGAGGCCAGCACGAGGAACACTGCGGCCCACACCACCTGGACGACGGCGCCGGGCAAGAGGTCGTGGGACACCTCGTTGCGCAGCAGCAGCGATCGCCACGCGTCGGAGTACCACGTGGGCAGCCCGTAGCGCAGCACGCCGAGCGGCGTCACCTGGCCGAAGATGTCCGACACGATGTACACGCCCACCGCGCCGCCGATTGCACCCGCGGCCGAGTCGGTGAGCGTGGAGAAGAACACGCCCACGGCCACGAGCGCGCTCATGCTGAACGCCACGTAGGCGGTGGCGAGCAGCACGTCGAGCAGTAGGCGGCCAGGATCCACTGTGATGGCCCCGAGCAGCGCGCTCGAGATCCCCGGGCTCAGCGGGCTGCCCACGATCGCCCGCCCGTTGAGCAGGCTGACCGAGTGCCAGCCGAATACGGCAACGCCGAACGCGAGCGCGGCGAGCGTCACCGTGATCGTGAGGACCCACGCATAGAGGAAGGCGACCGCGGTCTTCGCCGCGAGCAGGCGACCGCGGCGGATCGGCCGCACGAGCAGATAACGAAGGTTTCCGGTGGCCGCGTCGCCGGCGATCGCGTCGCCGGCGAACATCGCGACGAGGACCACGAGGAAGAACGCGCTCATCAGTGTGAGCGCCACGCCGGGCAGCACGACGCCGCTCTGGCGCGACAGCAGGAACAACCCGCCACCACGGTCGCCGCCGCCGCGATCACCCCGCGCCTTCACCGCCACACCGACGAGGATCGGGATGCCGGCCGCGAGCGCCACGGCGGACAGCGTGCGGATGCGCTTGGTGGCCTTCACGAGCTCCACACGGAACAGCGCGATCACACGCGTGCCCCGTCCTCGATCAGGCCGAGGAACGCATCCTCGAGCCGCTGCTGGGTGGTGACCGTCTCCACGCGCACGCCGGCGCCGACGAGTGCGGCCACGAGATCGGACCGCGGGCCCGACGCGCGCGCACGGAGAGGTCGTTGCCGTCGGCAGTCACCTCGCCGACCGCAGGTAGCGCGCGCAGCACCGCGGCCGCGCGCGCGCCGCGTCGTCGACCTCGATGCGCACCACACCGCGTCCGGTGAGCAGGTCGGCCACCGTGCCCGCGGTCACGAGCCGGCCCCGATCCATCACCACCGCGGTCGTACACACCAGTTGCACCTCGTCGAGGTGGTGGCTCGACAGCAGCACGGTCGCACCGCCCGCGGCGAGGCGCTTGAGCATCTCGCGAATCTCGCGGATCTCACCCGGGTCGAGGCCGTTCGTGGGTTCGTCGAGCACCAGTAGCTCCGGCCGGCCGAGCAGGAGGCGCGCGAAGCCGAGTCGCTGCTTCATGCCCTGCGAGTAGGTCCTCACCTTGCGGTCGATCGCCGGGCCGAGATCGGCGATCTGCAACGCGAAGTCAACGTCGGCGTCGCGCAGCGACTGGCCGCTCGACTCCCACCACCACCGCAGGTTGTCGCGCCCCGACGCGTGCGGTACGAACGCCGCCTGCTCGATCATGGTGCCGACGCGCCCGAGCTCGGGCATGGACGGCACCACGCGCCGGCCGAACAGCCTCGCCGTGCCGCGCGTCGGCCGCTGCAACCCCACGAGCATCCGCAGTGTGGTGGTCTTGCCGGCTCCGTTCGGTCCGAGCAGACCACAGATCTCGCCCCGCTCGACGCTGAAGCTCACGTCGTCGACCGCAACCACGTCGCCGTAGGCCTTGCCGATCCCGTCGATCTCGACGACGGCTTCGCCCGGCGCGGCCACGTTCATGACGGCCATCGTCGCGCGGCCCGCCCCCGGCTCAGATCGCCCACACCCGGACTTGCTGAGAAATGCCGGCCGGACGACCCCGGGACCCACGAGAATGTGCGTTCTTGGTCCCCGCAGCACTCGTCTTCGACTTCGACGGCCTCATCGTCGACACGGAATGGGCGCTGTTCACCGCGTGGCGGCGGGTGTTCGCCGACCACGGTGCGGAGTTGACCATCGACGACTTCTCGCTCGCGATCGGCACGCGGGGCGCCGTCGACTGGGGTGTGCTGCTCGAGGCGAAGACCGGTCGCGCCGGCCCGTCCGATGCCGAGCTGCGCGTGCTCATGACCCCCATCGAGCACTCGATGCGCGCCGAGCTCACGCTGCTGCCCGGCGTCGTGCGGCTCATCGACGAAGCTGGCGCCCGGGGCGTGCGCTGCGCCATCGCGTCGAGCAGCGGCGCCGACTGGGTGCAGCCGTTCCTGGCCGAGCTCGAGATCGAGCACCACTTCGCGGCGGTCTCCACGTGGGACGGCCCGCACCTCGGCTTCGGTCCGAAGCCCGAACCGGGTGTCTACCGCACGGTCTCGCGCGCGCCTTGGTGTCGATCCGGCGGACTGCGTGGCGTTCGAGGACTCACCGCACGGCATCAGCTCGGCCAAGGCCGCCGGCCTGGCGTGCGTGTGCGTGCCGAACCGCCTGACCGCCGGGCTCGACCTGAGCGCCGCCGACCGGGTCGTCGACTCGCTGCTCGATGTCGCGTGGGCGTCGCTCGAGGAGCTCGTCGCGACGCGCCAATAAGGTTGGATGCCGTGGACGTGCCGATCCGCCTCACCGTGTGGTCGGACTTCCTGTGCCCCTGGTGCTACGTGGCCGCGTTCCGGATGGCCGACCTCGAGGCGCAGTACGGCGAGCACATCGCCGTGCAGTGGCGCAGCCACGTGCTGCGGCCCACGGCCCGCGCCCGGAACCTCGACCGCTTCCGGGAATACACGAAGCTGTGGACTGCGCCGGCGGGCCCGGGCGCGTACGAGCCACGCTGCGACTTCCGCACCTGGGGCGACGAGCCGCCGCCCACGCACAGCATCCCGGCCGCGGTCGCGGCGAAGGTGGTGGGTGAGCTCGCCCCGCACCGGCTGGCCGCGTTCCGCATGGTGCTGTTCCACGCCTACTTCACCGAGCACCGCACCGTCTCCGATCCCGACGTGCTCGGCGAGATCGCGTGCAAATGCGGCATCGACACCTCGGCGTTCCGCACCGCGATGCGCGAGCGTGGCGCGCTGCTCGCCGATCAGGTGCTCGCCGAGCACCGAGAAGGCCTCGAGATCGGCGCGCACGCCGCACCCACCGTCGTGCTCAACGACACGCTGCCGATCCCCGGCGCGCAGGACCTCGACACCTACACGCGGATCCTCGATCGCGTGCTCGCCGCGCGACCCGCGGATCCTGACTCGGGCGGTCCGCGGCGCTCAGCGCTTCTTGCGCCTGAACTTGCGGCCGCTGCGCTGGCGGTTCTCGTCGCGCTTGCGGAACTCGTCGACCAGTCCGAGGCCCGCGGTGTTCACGATGTCCTCGGCTGCGTCGAGCAGAGCGGCGACGTCGGCGTCGACCGCCACCTCGGGTGCGGCGGGGGCGTCACCCATCGCGCCCGCGAGCGAGCCGTAGGCCCACCCGGCATCGACCATCCGGAGCTCGAACCCGACACAATCGGCCGGGCAGTTCCACGGCGCCTCGGGCGCGAGATCGATCTTGCACTTCCGCACCGTCTCGCCGCCCGGATAGGTGCGGCTCTCGTAGTGCTTGCACTCGGAACGCATCGCCACCGGGCCCAGGATACCGCCGGCCCGCGGCGCGCCCCGCCGCTTCCTGTGGTTCCTGTGAATGCGTCTCACGCGGCTTCGGCACGCGCGGCCGCGGCCTTGAGCGCGAAACGCCGCATCCGCGGAACGAGCCTTGGGTCGAGCCGCCGCGGCGCCGACAACTCGAGGTGCAGAGGAGGGACGCATCGTGAGCGAGCACCAAAGCTCCGGCCCCGCGCGGCAGGAACGCGACACGAGCCAGGCGCTTGGGCCCGCGGCGTTCGCCAAGCTCCTGCTGCACTCACCGCACCTCGTGGGCCTGCTCTCCACCACGGGCGGGATCGAGTACCTGAGCCCGGCCGCGGTCGAGCACCTGTGTGGGCAGACCGCCGACAACTGGGACACCCAGCGCGGCCTCGACGCGGTGCATCCCGACGACATCGAGCTGGCGGCTCGGGCGTTCCTCGACGCGCTCGGCCGGCCCGGTGTGCCCGTCACCTTCGCGCACCGCACGCTCCATGCGTCGGGAGAGGTGCGCAGCATCATCGGCACATTCCACAACCTGGTCGACGACCCCGATGTGGGCGGCATCGCGATGTACTGCGCCGACGTCACCGACCACGAACAGCTCACCGCCGAGCTGCACGCGCGCGAGGCCGAACAGCGCCAGGCCGACGCCACGCTGTACGACGCGCGCATGCGATTCGAAGAGGTCTTCCAGCACGCGCCGATCGGCATGGCGCTCGCTGAGCTGTCCGGGCGTTTCTTCCGAGTGAACCCGGCCCTGTGCGCCATGCTCGGCTACACGGCCGAGGAGATGGTGGGGCGCGGATTCGCCGAGTTCACACACCCCGACGACCTGCCCGCCAACGTGGCCCTCCACGACGAGTGCACCACCGGGCACCGCCATAACTACGTGATCGAGAAGCGCTACCGGCACAGCGGCGGCTCCTACATCTGGTGCCGGGTCAACGTCGGCGTCGTGCGCTCGACCGATGGTGAACCGCTCTACGAGATCGGGCAGATCACCGACATCTCCGAGCACAAGTCGAACGCCGACGCGCTCGAGCGCGAGGCGCGCTATGACGTGCTCACCGGTCTGGCGACGCGCAAGCTGTTCCTCGAGGCGCTCGAACGGGAGCTGCTCGCGTCGCGCCGGCGCGACACCACGCTCGCGGTGCTGTTCATCGACCTCGACCACTTCAAGCAGGTCAACGACACGCTCGGCCACTCTGCCGGCGACGAGCTGCTCGCCGCCGCCGCGATGCGGCTGAAGTCGGTGCTCCGGGGGTCGGATCTCGCCTGCCGGTTCGGTGGCGACGAGTTCGTGGTGCTCTGCACAGATCTCGCCGATCCGGCCGCGGTCGCGTCGCTCGCCGAGCGCGTGCGAGCCGTCATCGAGCGGCCGTTCCGCATCCGCGACACCGACCTCTTCCTCGGCGCGAGCATTGGCATCGCGATCGCCGACGACTCGGCCGACAGCGACATGCTGCTGTCCCAGGCCGACTCGGCCGCCTACCGCGCCAAGGCGCGGGGCCGCAATCGCTTCGAGGTGTTCGACGAGGAGCTGCGCGCGACGATCTCGCACCGGCTCGCCACCGAGCAGGCGCTGCGCCGCGCGATCGACAACCGCGAGCTCCTGCTCGAGTATCAGCCGATCATCGAGACCGGTAGCGGTGCCGTGCGCGGGTTCGAGGGGCTGTTGCGATGGGATCGGCCCGGCATGGGACTCGTGTACCCGGGCGACTTCCTCGATGTGGCCGAGGACCGTGACCTCATCGTGCCGATCGGCTACCAGGTGCTCGAGATCGCCTGCGCGGCAGCTCGCAGCCTGGGAGGGCGCGGGCATCGGCGGCACGACGCCGCACCTCGCGGTGAACGCCTCGGCCCGCCAGTTCACGCATCCCGAGTTCGCCGAGCGCGTGGAGGCCATCGTCACCAATGCGGGTGTCGATCCCTCGACGTTGAGCCTGGAGCTCACGGAGACGACGTTGATGGACGACAACGTCGCCACATCGGGGGCGTTGCGCCGCCTGCGCGACTTCGGTATCTCGTTCGCGATCGACGACTTCGGAACCGGCTACTCGTCGCTGTCGTACCTGCGGCGCATGCCCGTGTCGATCGTGAAGATCGACCGGTCGTTCGTGCTCGAGCTGGGCGACACGCCCGCGGGCACCGCAATCGTCGCCTCGGTGATCCAGCTCGCCCACGCGCTCGGCATGCAGGTGGTCGCCGAGGGCGTCGACTGCGAGCGGCGCCTCGCATCACTCGTGGCGCTCGGTTGCGACTTCATCCAGGGGTTCTACTTCGCGCCGGCGCTGCCCGCGCCCGATGCCCTCGCCTACATGCACCGCAAGCACGCAGCGGTGCCGCGTTCGAGCCGTCGGGCGATGCCCGCCGAGAGGGACGATCAGACGATTCAGTCGAGCCAACTCGGCGCCCGGTCGAGCAGATAGCCGCTGACCGCGAGGCACCGTTCGAGCGTCTCGCACGGCACCTCGTCACCGGTGCGGATCCGCACGAGCGACACCCGCTGGTGCGCCACGATGCGCAACGAGCGTTCGGGCGCGTCGGTGGCGCTGGGGAACGAGTCGGTCGCCGACACCTCGAGCGGGAGCTCGGGCCCGCCGACGCCGGCCAGCTCGGTGGCGAGCACGAGCAGGTCGGGCGCCTTCGGCAGGGGCGGCAGTGCCCACGTGAAGTTCAGCGGGAAGAAGAACTCGTCCTCGGGCTCCTCGTCGTCGGCGAGACCGATGAAGGTGTCCTCGAAGCCGAGGAGCACCCGCGGGTCGATCTCGAGCGACAGGTAGAGGTCGACCGGGCCCTCACAACCCTCCTCGGGATGCAGGTCGACCTCCCACGTCTGGCGCAACGAGTACGACTCGACGAAGTGCCGCTCGTCGTGCACGTGGAAGCCGTGCTCGACGGCATGATCCTTGAGATCGGCGACGAATCCGGCGATGTCGATGACGGCCACGCGACTCCTTCCGACTCACACGGTAGTGAGTGCGGCGCGCAACGCCCGGACGACCTGGTCGAGACCTCGGCGTCCCCCTTCGAACAGGCCCGGCATGGCGACGAAACCGTGGATCATCCCGTCGTAGCGCGTGGCGTCGACAGTGACGCCGGCGGCGCGCAGCGCGGCCGCGTAGGCCTCGCCCTCGTCGCGCAGCGGGTCGAGTTCAGCGGTGATCACGAGGGCCGGCGCGAGCCCGCGGCCCGCCAACTCGACGAGGTTCGACGCGCGCAGCGGCGAGACGTGCGGCTCGGTGCGCTGTGCCGGGTCGGCGCAGTAGGAGGAAAAGAAGTACTGCATCGAGTCGCGCTCGAGGAAGTAGCCCGTGGCGTTCTCGACATACGACGCGCGGTCGAGGTCGCAGTCGACCACTGGATACAGCAAGGCTTGGAGCGCGAGGCGCGGACCTCCGCGCTCGGCCGCGCGCTGCGCCATCACCGCGCTCGAGGTTCCCGCCCGCGCTGTCCCCTGCGATCGCAAGCCGGGCGGCCTCGGCGCCGAGGTCGCCGGCGTGCGCAACGGACCACTCGAGCGCCGTCCAGCAGTCGTCGACCGCGGCCGGACACGGGTGCTCGGGCGCCAACCGGTAATCGACCGACACGACCACCGCGCCCGTCTCGGCCGCGAGCACGCGGGTGAGCGGGTCGTAGTCCGCCGCGCTGCCGATGGTCCATCCGCCGCCGTGGATGTAGACGACGAGCGGTCGTGCCCCGGCGGCGCCGGCCTCGCAGGCCGGCGTGTAGATCCGCACCGGCACACCGCCGGCGCTTGCCTCGTGCATCTCCACCCCGTCGGGCACGGCGCCCACACCCACCTGCATGAGCATGCCGAACTGGGCGCGGCTCTCCGCGAGCGTCTCGTCGCTCAAGGCCCGCTCCGCCGGCATCATCGCCAGGACGGCCTCCACCTGCGGATCGATGGGCATCGTCACTCCTCCATATCGTCGGGCATGTCGTCGGGCATGTCGTCGGGCATGTCGTCGGGCATGTCGTCGGGCTCGCAGAGCACGCCGATCAACGACCGGAACGCGCGCCCGCGGTGTGAGAGCGCATGCTTCTCGCTGGCGCGCATCTCCGCAAACGTGCGGCCGTCGCCCTCGGCGGGCTCGAACACCGGGTCGTAACCGAACGTGCCCGACCCACACGGCGCCTCGCGAACGGTGCCGGCCACCTCGCCGCGCACGGCAACCCTCTGCCCTGCCGGTCCGGCCACGTGGACGACGGTCACGAACCGGGCGCGGCGCGCGAGCGCGGGCACGCCGGCGAGGGCGCGCAGCAGCGCGGCCACGTTGTCGGCATAGCTCGCGCGCGCTCCGGCGAAACGAGCCGAGCGGACACCCGGCGCACCATCGAGCGCGTCCACTTCAAGACCGCTGTCGTCAGCGATCGACGTGATCCCAGTCGCGGTGAACATGCCCTCGGCCTTGATACGTGCGTTCTCCTCGAGCGTCGAGCCCGTCTCCTCGACGTCGGGCAAGGAGTTGAGCGGCGCGAGCGCGCCGACTGCGTCGCCGATCGCCGACCCGGGGGCCACCAGGTACCCGCACGTGCGGTCGCGGTAATCGATCGCCGATGCGACGAGGAGCTCGCCGGTCGCATCGGTGAAGATCTCGAGGATCTCACGAGCCTTGTCCGAGTTCCCGGTGGCGAGCACGAGCGGGAACGGCAGATGCACGGTCATCGCACGCGTTGTGGTGGCGGTTCCGCGACCATGTCGAGCTGGGCGGCAACGAGATCGCTGATGCCCGTCTGCGCGAGTGCGAGCATCGCATCGAGCTCGGCGCGCGTGAACGTCATGCCTTCGGCCGTGCCCTGCACCTCCACGAACGTGCCCGACGCGGTCATCACGACGTTCATGTCCACCTCGGCGCGGCTGTCCTCTGCATATTCGAGGTCGAGCACGGCAACACCGTCGACGACGCCGACCGACACCGCCGCGCACGGTTCGCGCACTGGTTGGCGCTTGAGCGCGCCTGCCGCGAGCGCACGCGAGCACGCGTCGTGCAGCGCGATCCAGCCACCGCAGATCGACGCAGTGCGCGTACCGCCGTCGGCCTGGAGCACGTCGCAATCGACGGTGATCTGCATCTCGGGCATCGCCGTGAGATCCGTCACCGAGCGCAGCGCACGCCCGATGAGCCGCTGGATCTCCTGGGTGCGCCCGCTCTGCTTGCCCTTCGCGGCCTCGCGGTCAACCCGCTCCGGGCTCGACCCCGGCAGCATCGAGTACTCGGCCGTCACCCAGCCACGCCCGGAGTTGCGCAGCCACGGTGGCACGCGTGTCTCGATCGACGCCGTACAGAGCACCCGCGTCCGCCCGAACTCCACGAGCGCGGCGCCGTCGGCCATCTCCGTGTAGTCGCGCGTGAACACGACGTCGCGCATCTGATCCGAAGTCCGACCCGAAACCCGCGCCATCCTCTTGCCTTCCTGCCGTCAGAGCGTGTAGTGGTCGTCGACCGCGGCGAGCGTCACCGCGTCGCCGAAGGCGTCGGCGCCCTCGGTGCGGGCACGCGCCGGATCGATCGTCGGCCAGAGGTGCGTGAGCACAAGTCGCCGCGCACGCGCATCGCGCGCGAGCTCACCCGCCTGCCGGGCCGAGAGGTGGATGGGGCTGCGCCGGTCGCCGTGCAGGTACGTGGCCTCGCTCAGCAGCAGGTCGGCGCCCGGTTCGAACACGGCCGGCGACCACGAGGGCCCGGTATCGGCGGTGTAGACGAAGCGCTTGCCGGCCGCGCGGATCTCGACCGCCACCGTGGGCACGGGATGATCGGTGCGCGAGAAGCGCAGCTGCGCGGCGCCCACGCTCGCGTCGTCGCCGTCGGCCACTTCCTGCCATGCGAAGGTGTTCGCCCAGTCGCGCGCGAGTGGTTGCATGCGCGCGTCGACCTCGGGCGCGGCGAGCACCGGGATCCCCGATCGTTCGAGTCCGTACGCCGCGAGCACATGCATGCCGAACAGATCCACGCAGTGGTCGGGATGCGAGTGCGTGATCACGATCGCGTCGATCGATGCCGGGTCGACGTGGCGCTGGAGGTTCGGCAACGTGCCGTTGCCGCAGTCGACCCAGAGGTTCACACCGCCCGCGCGCACCAGATAGCCGCTGCACGGCACGCCCGGCGAGCCGTACGAACCCGAGCAGCCCAGCACGGTGACCGCGAATTCGCCGTCCGCACCCGCCTCGCCGCTCACCAATGGAACGCTTCCACGCGCTCGACCTCCGGTCCGCAAAAGCGCGCGCCGAGGCGACGGAACCATTCCACGTCGCCGCTCGTCACGAACTCGTGCCGCCCGATCGGGGCGTCGGGCAGCGCGTGACCAGTGTCGGTGAGCAGCCGGTCGACTTCGAACGCGGTCTCCTCCGCGCTCGACACGAGTACTACATCGCGACCCATCACGTCGCCGATCGTGCGGGCGAGCATCGGGTAATGCGTGCAGCCGAGCACGAGCGTGTCGACCGCCGCGGCACGCAAGGGCGCGAGCAGGCGCTCGGCGAGCACGTGCACCTGGTCCGAGTCGGTGTCACCGGCTTCCACGAACTCGACGAATCCGGGGCAGGCGCAGCAGACGACTTCGAGGTCGGGCGCGATCCGCCTGACCGCTCGTTGGTACGCACCCGACCGGACGGTTCCGACCGTGCCGATCACGCCGACGCGACCGGTGCTGGTGGCGCGGCGCAGCGGCGCGGATACCGGGCTCGATCACACCGATGACCGGCACGTCGACGCGTTCCTGCAGGTCGTCGAGCGCGACCGCGGCCGCGGTATTGCACGCGACGACGACCATCGCCACGTCACGCTCGAGGAGCACCTCGGTGATCTGGGCCGCGAACTTCGCCACCTCGTCGGCCGGCTTCGGCCCGTACGGGAACCGGCCCGTGTCGCCGAAGTACACGAGGTCGCGGCCGGGCACGAGATCGATGAGCGCGCGCACGATGCTGAGACCACCGAGCCCCGAATCGAACACGCCGATCGGCTTGCGCCCGCTCCTCGGGCCGCTTCCGCCGCGGCGCGCCGCTGCCTCAGCTCTCTGCGCGGGGTACGTCGCGGGCCTCGGCATCGGGCGCAACGGTAGCGGCCCGGCGCAGCCGGTCCGCGACTGCAGTGCCCACGCCGTGCTCCGGCGGCGGCACCACCACGAGCACGTCGAGCTCGCGTGCGTCGGCCTCGCGCAGCCGGGCGTAGAGCACGCGCGCGTACTCGCCGGTGTCGCCCGGCGCGTCGAGTACGACGACGGTGCTATCGCCTGCGGCCGGTCGCGCGTGCATGGCGAGCACACCTGCCGACCGCCCACTGCGAGCGTGCAACCGCGCGCGCCGGAGCGCGGCGTCGACATCCACGGCGAGCTCGACGCGTGCCCGCGGCGCGTAGTGCGACGCGAGCGTGCCCGGGGCTACCACGGTCCCGTCGATGACTGTCGTGGGCGCGAGGCCGGTGGCACGCGCGATCGTGTCGAGGTCGATCGCGCCGTGCCGCAGCACGCGCGGCACCTCGCCGGTGGTATCGACGATCGTCGACTCCACACCCACGGTGCACGCACCGCCGTCGAGCACGACGGCGACGTCGTCACCGAGATCGGCGCGCACGTGCGCGGCGGTTGTGGGCGAGACGCGGCCGAAGCGGTTCGCGGAGGGTGCCGCGACACCGCCGCCGAACGCCTCGAGCAGTTGGAGGGCGACCGGGTGCGCGGGCACACGCACGCCGACCGTGTCGCGACCTCCGGTGACCTCGTCACACACCGCACCCTCGCGGCGGGCCACCACGAGCGTGAGCGGACCAGGCCAGCACTGCGCGACCAGCGCGCGCGCCCATCCGGGAACGCGGGTTGCGACGCGGTCGAGCGCGTCGATGGAGTGGACGTGCACGATCACCGGGTGGTCGAGCGGGCGGTGCTTCACCGCGTAGAGGCGCGCGACGGCCGCGGACGACGCCGCATCGGCGCCGAGGCCGTAAACGGTCTCGGTCGGGAACGCGACGAGCGCGCCGGCGCGCAACGCCTCGACCGCGCGCCCGATCGTCGCGTCGCGTTCGCCGGTCACCAGTAGTTGATGCGGGTGGCGCGCTCGGCGACCGTGTCGAGATCGTCGGTCCACGCACCGCTCGACAGGTACTTCCAGCCGCCGTCGGGCAGCAGCGTGACCACGGTGCCGCTCGTCATGGCGACCTGCTCGACGTAGCGCACCGCGCCGCCCACGGCCGCGCCCGACGAGATGCCGGCGAACACGCCGCACTCGTTCAGCAGGCGGCGCGTCCACTCCACCGACGCGCGTGGCCGCATGATCGTCTTGCGGTCGAGCACACCCTCACGGAAGATCGGCGGCACGAAACCGTCGTCGAGGTTGCGCAGCCCCTGCACCAGCTCGCCGGCGGGCGGCTCGACGGCCACGATCTTCACACCCGGCTTGTGCTCTTTGAGGTAGGAGCCGGCACCCATCAGCGTGCCGCTCGTGCCGAGGCCGGCGACGAACACGTCGATCTCGGGGCAGTCGGCGAGGATCTCGGGCCCCGTGCCCTCGTAGTGGGCCAGGGGGTTGGCCGGGTTGCCGTACTGGAACAGCAGCTTGTAGGTCGGCTCGTCGGCCACGATCTTCTCGGCGAGGCGGATCGCGCCGTTGCTCCCCTCCTCACCGGGCGACAGGGTGATCTCGGCGCCGAAGATCTCGAGCAGCTGGCGGCGCTCGGGCGACACGTTCTCGGGCATCACGATGCGCAGGCCGTAGCCGCGGAGCTTGGCGACGAGCGCGAGGCCGATGCCCGTGTTGCCCGACGACGGTTCGAGGATCGTGTCGCCGCGGTTCGGTTCGAGGAACCCGTCGCGCTCGGCGAGCTGCACCATCTTGAGGGCGATGCGGTCCTTCGACGACCCGCCCGGGTTCTGGCCCTCGAGCTTGGCGAGCATCGTGACGCCGGGCGCCGGCGCGAGTCGCGAGATGTCGACGAGCGGGGTGTTGCCGATCAGGTCGAGGACGCTGTCGTAGCGAGCCATGGTGGGCGCGCCCGGTGCGCGGTCAGGCGCCGCCGGCGACCGCGGGCAGGATCGCGATCTCGTCGCCGTCGGACACCTTCGTGTCGAGGCGGTCGAGATAGCGGATGTCGTCGTCGTTGAGGAAGACGTTCACGAACTTGTGCATGCCGCCGTCGTCGCCGAGCAGGTTGCCCCGCAAGCCGGGAAAGCGCTCGACGAGGGACTGGAACACGTCGCCGACCGTGGCGCCGTCGACCGACACCGAGGTGTTGCCGTCGGCCTGGGCCCGGAGCACCGTGGGAATCTTCACCTCGACGGCCATCACGTCAGCCTATAACTCCGACCGATCCAGTCAGCATTCCCGTTGTCCCATCAGGAGCCAAGAAATTGGCTCCTGATGGGGCAACGGGGGGCGGGCGGGAACGCGGGGGTTAGCCGCGGGCGAGCTCCACGGGGAGCTCGGCGATCTCGCCGTCGGCGATCGTGTAGGCGCGTAGCGCGGGATCGCCGTGCTTGAGGCTCACGATCACATAGATCCACGACGGGTCGGCCGCCTGGCGGACGTCGGTGGGGGACGGATACGGATCGGTATGGGTGTGCGAGTGCCACACGCCCACGATCTCGTCGCCGCGTTCCTCCGCCGCCCGCATCGCCCGCAGCATGTCCTTCGGCGCGACGGTGTAGGTGCGCGCCGACGCATCGGCGTTCACGCACGGCCGCGCCTCGCTCACCACGCCGGTCGGGCGCCCGTCGAGCATCGGGCCGAGCAGCAGCCCGCACGCCTCGTTCGGCAGCCCGTCGTACACGTTGCCGAGAATCACCGAGTATTGCGATTCGGTGAGCCTCAGGGTGGGCCCGGCGCGGTCAACCACGCGCCTGCTGGATCGCCGCCCACACCCGTTCGGGGGCCAGCGGCATGTCGATGTGACGGATCTCGAACACACTCACGGCGTCAATCACCGCGTTGTGCACCGCGGGCGTCGAACCGATCGTGCCCGACTCACCGATGCCCTTCGCGCCGAGCGGGTTGAGATGCGTGGGCGTCTGCGTGTTGTACGTCTCGAAGCTCGGCAGCTCCGCGGCGCTCGGCATCGCGTAGTCCATGAGGTTCGCGGTGACCGGGTTGCCATCGGCGTCGTACTGCACCCACTCGTACAAGGCCTGGGCGATGCCTTGCGCGATGCCACCGTGCTGCTGGCCGGTGACCAGCAGCGGGTTCAGGATGCGACCGCAGTCGTCGACCGCGATGTGACGCAGCTCCTCCACCCGACCGGTCTCGGTGTCGACCTCGACCACCGACACGTGCGCGCCGAATGGGAACGTCGACCCGGTGCCGTCGAAGTCGAGCTCGTGCCGCAGACCGCCTTCGAGGCCCTCGATCCCCGACCCCTTCGCCTCCGCGGCAAGCTCGCCCCAAGCGATCAGCTGCGACGGCACACCCGCCACCTGCAGCCCGCCGTCGCCCACCACGACGTCGTCGGCGCTCGCCTCCAGTAGCTGCGCGGCGAGCTGCTTCGCCTTGTCGAGCACACCCTCGCTGGCGCGGTAGACGGCGCTGCCCGCGGTCTGGAGGGAACGGCTGCCCATCGTGCCGTTGCCCCGCGGCACGAGCGCGGTGTCGCTCTGCACGAGCCGCACCTTGTCGATCGGCACGCCCAGCAGCTCGCTCACGATCATCGAGAACGCGGTGTCGTGCCCCTGGCCATGCGAGCTGGTGCCCACGAGCGCGTCGACGGTGCCGTCGTCGTGCACCTCGACCGCGCCGTACTCCATGTGCATGCCCGCGGGCGCGGTGACCTCGACGTAGCAGCTCACGCCGATGCCGAGCTGCTTCGCGTCGTGCTGCTCGCGCCGGCGCGCCTGCTCAGCGCGCAGCGCGGCGTAGTCGGCGTGCTCGAGCGCGGCGTCGAGCGCGGTGGCGTAGTCGCCGGTGTCGTACATCGCGAGTCCGCTGCTCGACGGTGCCCCCGGAGCCTCGAACTTCGCCATCAGGTTCTTGCGGCGGATCTCGACGGGGTCGATGCCGAGCTCGTCGGCTGCCATGTCGAGGATGCGCTCGATGAGCTCGGTGGCCTCGGGCCGGCCCGCCCCGCGGTAGGCCGCGATCGGAGTGGTGTTGGTGATCACCGACGTCCAGTTGAACTCCAGCTTCGGCACCGTGTACACGCCGGTCGACATCGTCTGGGTGAAGAAGGGAAGGAACGCGCCGATCGCCGGGTACGCGCCGCAGTCGGCGAACAGGTTCACCTTCAAGCCGGTGATCGTGCCGTCGCGCTTCACGCCCAACTCCACGTGCTGCAACTGCCCACGGCCGTGCACCATCGCCAGGAGGTTCTCGCTGCGCGTCTCGGTCCACTTGACGGGACGGTCGAGCGCCAGCGCGGCCTTCGCCGCGATCGCGAACTCGACGTTGAACGAGGCCTTCGAGCCAAAGCCCCCACCCACCGCCGCGGTGCGCACCCGTACCTGGCCAGGATCGAGACCGATCGCCCCCGCGAGCTCGGGATGGAGCGAATGCGGGTTCTGGCACGGGATCCATGCCGTGAGCGCGGCGCCGTGCTGCTCGGGGATCGCGATGATGCCACTCGGCTCCATGGGGATCCCGGCGAGCCGCTGGTTGACGAAGCGACCCTTCACCACGACGTCGGCGTCGTCGAGGATCCCTTCGACCGGAGTGCCCATACCCATCATCGCCGCGCCGAAGGCGACATTGCCGGGCGCGCCCTCGTGGATCGCCACCGCGCCTTCGACGATCGCTTCCTCGATGCCCGCGAGCGCGGGGAGCGGGTCGTAGTCGACGATCACCGCTTCCGCCGCGTCAACGGCCTGCGCCTTCGTCTCGGCGACGACCGCGGCGACGATGTCACCGACGAAGCGCACCTTCGCCTTGGCGAGCGGGGGCCGGAGCATCGTGGGCGGCAACATGACGAAGCCGTTGTGATCGGCAAGCTCCATGCTGCCGGCCGTGTACACCGAGACGACGCCGGGCATGCA
Source organism: uncultured Actinomycetes bacterium (assembly GCA_963716525.1). GTDB lineage: Bacteria > Actinomycetota > Acidimicrobiia > IMCC26256 > PALSA-610 > JBBREP01. The sequence goes on along the minus strand of OY970315.1, from coordinate 2,448,692 downwards.
CTCGGCGTCCGACACGTCGATCGACTCCACCGTGGCGTGAGCGACGGTCGAGCGCACGAACGCGATGTGCAGGAGCCCGTCGACGGCGAGGTCGTCGAAGTACTGCGTGGCGCCAGTGAGGATTCCGGGATCCTCCTTGCGCTTCACCGGGTTGCCCAGGATCGAGCCCTGCAGTGCCATGCCTTCCTCCGTCGCGCGCTCCGTGTCGCGCCTCGCGAGTGCGAATGCGAGTGCGGGTGCCGGCGCCGGTGGCGGCGCGGAACCGGCCGGACACTACAGCGGGGAGCCGGCTCAGGTGGCGGGCCGGCGGGCCGATGGGAGTCGGGATGGGCGCGCTCCCCGGAATCTCCGGTCTCGCCGACGTGCAGTCGCGTATCGCCGCGATCGAGGCGCGCTTCACCGACGGCAGTTCGCAGGCGACGGCGTCGTCGGCCGCACCAGCCGCGCCGGCCGCGCCGGCCGCCGACTCGATCATCGGAGCCCAGCCGGACTTCGCGAGCGTGTTGCAGAGCGCCGCGTCGTCGGGCACGACCGCGCCGAACGGCGGGCCAGACGCCGCATCACGCAGGCAGTTCGCCCACGACGTGTTGACCGCGCTCGGTGCGCCACAAACCGCCGAGAACGTGCGCGCGATCGTGGCGTGGGCCCAGGCCGAAGGCACCGCGGCCGCGCACAACCCGCTCGCCACCACCGAGGCCGCGCCGAACACGACGAACTTCAACAGCGCCGGCGTGAAGAACTACCCGAGCTACACCGAAGGCGTGCAGGCGACGGTCGCCACATTGCTGAACGGCCGCTACCCGAACATCCTCGCCGCGCTCGCCGACGGCTCGAGCGCGCAAGCCGTGGCCCAGGCGGTCGCGCAATCGCCGTGGGGCACCGGCAACGGCGTCCTCCGGGTGCTCCAGTCCCAACCGGCCTGACCCCCCAAGCCCCCATCCAGACCCCTCATGCGTCGTTTGGGTACCAAATAGCGGTCCCAAACGACGCATGCGCGGGTTAGGTCGAGGTGATGGCGCGGGCCATGGACGCCATCACCTGCTCGAACTCGCGCATCGTGTCGCCGATGATGCCGGCGACCGGGCGGATCGACTCGATGCGCCCGGCCACCTGGCCGCCGAGCGCGAACATCGCTTCGAAGTCGCCGCCGAAGTACAGGTCCTCCACCCGGCCGACTGCGAGCGCCACCCGCTCCTCCTTCTCCAACCGATCCGCAAGCGGCGTGCGCAGCGCACGGAAGGCAGGCGCGGCGTGCCGGTTCAGCAGCACGGTGTCGCTCTCGGCGGAGTCGCAGATGAGCTGCTTCCAGTTCTGGTGGACGGGCGACTCGAGTGACGCCACCATCTGCGTGCCCATCTGCACGCCCTCCGCGCCGAGCGCGAACGCGGCCGCCATCGACCGGCCGTCGCAGATGCCGCCGGCGGCGATGAGCGGCACGTCGACCTTCGACGCCACGAGCGGCAGCAACACCATCGTCGACGCGCCGGTCGGTGCCTTGAAGCCGCCGCCTTCGTTGCCCTCGACGACGAGGCCGTCGACACCAGCGTCGACGGCCTTGCGCGCCGCGCGCAGCGACGGCACCACGTGGAACACGGTGATGCCGAGCGCCTTCAGCTTCGCGGTGAGCTTCGTGGGGTCGCCGGCCGACGTGGTGACGAACGAGACACCCTGCTCGGCGACGAAGTCGACGACCTCGGCGGGGTCGCGCACGAACAGTTGGGCGATGTTGACGCCCCACGGCTTCGCGGTGAGCGATCGCATCTTGGCGATCTCGACGCGGATCTCGTCGAGCTGGCCCGAAGACGTCTCGATGATGCCCATGGCACCGGCGTCACTCACCGCCGACGCGAGCTGCGACCGGGCGATCCAGCCCATCGGTGCCTGCACGATCGGGTGCTCGACGCCGAGCATCTCGGTGACGCGGTTGCGCAGAGCCATGGCTACAGCTGTGCCGACGCGAGCCAGCGCTCCATGAGCGCGCTGTCGCCGAACACCTCGAAGCGGTCGCCGTCGAGCGGGAGGCGGTTGTACATCAGCAGCTCGAGGTCGGCGAGCCGGCCGCGCACCGCCACGTCGCCTTTCGAGTGGCCGTGCGTGTACGAGTAGCCGTCGGGCTGCAGCGTGACGAGCCACTCGCCGAGAGCGCCGGCGTCGGGTGTGGCACCGGCGTCGGGCGTGTCGACGGCATGGAGGTGGATCGTCTCGCCGTCGCCGCGCAGCTCGGCGACCTTGGGCGCGAAGTACGCCGCAGCCGACAGGTTGTCGAGCAGCTCGTCGATGCCGTCGGCGGCGACGGCGGGCGCGATCTCCACCGGACGGTCGAGCGCGATCAGCGCGTCGGCCTGGTGGATGGCGGTCTCGTGCAGCTGGCGACGTGACCAGAAGCGCACGTGCTTGTCGGCGCCCCACGCCCACATGGGCGCGTCCGGGTCGGACGCGCGCAGCGTGGACACGAGCGCCTCGCCGCCTTCGCGCAACCATCCTGCGACGTCGTTGCCGGCACCGGGCTCGCCTTCGCGCGGCGCCTTCAAGCGTTCCGTCGCGAGCTCGGCCACGAGCCGGGTCGCCCAGCGGTGGATGCGACCGGTGTGCGTGGCGAGGTCGAGCAGCGTCCACTCCGGGCACGTGGGCACCGGCCGGGACAGGTCGGTATCGCCGAGCGCGCCCGCAAACGACTCGACGATCATGCTCAATTCGTCGCACGCTTCGTGGTGGTTCATCGCACCTCACGGTAACGAAGTCGAGACCGGGGGCGCTACACAGAAACGAGATACGGCTCGAGCGCGTTTTCGAGCACCGTGTGGTAGCGGTCGTCGAGCGCGCCGTGCGGGTCGAGCAGGTGACCCGACAGCTCGAGGCTCACGAAGCCGTGCGCCGCGACCCAGAGGTTCACCGCGATGTCGAACGCGGCGGCGCCGCCGAGCACGCCCCGGTCGATCGCGCGCTGCACGCCATCGGCCAGCGCATACAACGTCGACAGCGACTGCTCGCGGTCGTCGTCGGTGCACTCGAACTCGGCGACCGGTCGCTCGAACATCACACTGTAGAGATGCGGGCTCGCCATCGCCGAGGTGCGGTACGCCTGCGCGAGTTCCCGCAGGTCGCGAATCGGGTCGTCGGTGACGGGCACGGCGCGCATGTGCTGGGCGAGCCGCTCGAAGCCCTCGCGGTACATCGCGCGCAGGAGTCCCTGCTTGCCGCCGAACAGCGTGTAGATGCTCTGCGTCGAGCTGCCGACGAGGTCGGCGATGCGCCGGGTGGACAACGCATGCGGGCCCTCCTCGTGGAGCACCGCGCTCGCCGCGTCGAGGAGCGCGATCCGCAGGTCCTCGCCGCTCAGCACGCTCTTGCGCACGGGCACCGCTGCGCCGCCTTCCTACCGGGGTTGACCCTTGCGGACCCCCCTTCCGACTGATATAACGCTGTTATAGCAGCCTAGCCGACAGGAGCACGGAGCATGGCCAGGATCAACGAGGGGCGGTTCACCGCCGCGGCCGGCGACGAGGTCGTCGTCTTCCTCATCGGCATGCGGATCAACAAGCCGTGGAAGGTGTGGAAGTGGTGGGCGCCGTTCGTGGCCATGCCGCGCATGCTCCGCAAGCTGCGCGCCGAACCCGATCTCGGGCTGCTCCACGTGCAGGCCGGTCTGCTCTCCGGCCAACCGCTCACGCTCTGCTACTTCCGATCGCCCGAGCACCTGTACCGCTTCGCCAAGGATCCCGCGCTCCCCCACCTCGAACCATGGCGCCGCTTCAACCGCAAGATCGGCCGCTCCGGCGACGTCGGGGTGTGGCACGAGACCTACCGGGTCTCACCCGATCGCACCGAGACGGTCTACGCGAACATGCCGGAGTGGGGGCTCGCGGCGGCAACCGAATGTGTGCCGATCGCGCGGCTGGGCAACTCGGCCGAGCGCCGGGCCGGTCTCACGACGGTCGACGAGCCCGCGGTTGCACCGGCGTGACGACAGCGGCGGCGTCGTAGTTTCGGAGGGTGGACAAGCGCCGAGGTGACCGGGTCGTGCTGCGAAACCGGCGCGCGCGCCACGACTATTTCATCCTCGACACGTACGAGGCCGGGATCGTGCTCGTCGGCTCGGAAGTCAAGTCGATCCGCGACGCGCGGGCGAACCTGCAGGACGGGTACGCACGGGTGATCGACGGCGAGGTGTGGCTCTACGGCATGCACGTGGCGCCGTACGAGTTCGCCCACACCGAGCGGCCCGACCCGATGCGGCGCCGCAAGCTGCTGCTGCACCACAAGGAGATCCTCGAGCTCGAGCGGGCCACGAACGAGAAGGGCAACACGCTGATCCCGCTCCAGATCTACTTCAACGACGGGCGAGCGAAGGTGGAGCTCGGCGTGGCCAAGGGCAAGGCGCACTACGACAAGCGCCAATCCCTCGCGGCCCGCGACGCGCAGCGTGAGGCCGAACGGGCGATGAAGGGCTGGCGCGAGTAGGCCGAGGTAGGTCGACCGGCCCATTCCCGCAGGTCAGCCGGCCGCCAGCCGATTGAGACCCACGATGGAAGGCGTCGGCGGCGCGCGCGGCTACGGCGCGTTCACGGGACCGGTCACGAGCGACGGTTCGGTCTCGATCCTGCGCCGCGCCGGTGACGCCGCCAAGTCCGAGGCCGGCGCCGTCGGCGACTCGCCCGTCGGCGCCGCCGGCCGTCACGAGATCTCGGCCGACGGCGAACATCGTGCGCCGCCCGACCCCGACGGCGTTTCCGCGGAAGCGTCCGCGCTGCCCCGTCCGGTCGGCAACCTCGGTCAGCACCTCGACCTGCGGATCTGAGCGGCCGGTACCGGCGGCCGGAATGTTCACCCGTGGGCGCCGGTAGGATGGTGAGGTCGGTTCGTCCGTTCCATCGTGCACTCGGGACGACCGGCGCTTGACAATGGGGGTGCACGGCTTCGATTTCGAGGATCGAAGTGGGAGAAGCGAGCCGACGTTCCCGGATCGTCGTGAAAGAGCCGGGACACTTGATACACGCCAACGACAACTTGGCTTTCGCGGCCTAAACCACCGCGATGGGCGCCCCGATCACGCTGCTCGGTCGGGATGCGTCCATCATCCAGAGCAGCTCACTCGCCGGTCACGCCTCGGGGCCGGCGAGGACACCTCACGAGGCTGGGGAACCCGCAGCCTGCCGCTGAGCGGCGGGAACCCGAGATCAAACCAACGGCTGCGCTCGGAGAAGTCCCACAGAGAGCTCGGAAGACGCGGGTTCGACTCCCGCCACCTCCACGGCATCGTTGCAAGATTTCCAACGTTTCGCCTGATGACCGGGCACGTTGCGTTTCCGTTCGCTCCACACCGCTCGGCGACGCGCATCAAGTTCAAGGCCGCGCCTGCTGGCCCTGGTGAGGCGCCCTATCAGAACACCTGCGCGACAACTATGATTGTCGGCGTGGAGGTCCTTGCGAGCGCACGCAAGCACGGCGTCTCCGACGACGACATCCGCCACGCGGTGAGCAATGCGATCGCTGCGATCCGCAGCCCGAGACGACCCGACTTCATCATGGTCATCGGACCAAGCCAAGGCGCCGAACTGCTGGAGATCGGCGTTCTCGAAACCGATGACGGGGAGTTCGTGATCCACGCCATGGCCGCTCGATCCCGATACCTGGACATGATCCCGCCACAGAAGTGAGTTGCAGATGAGAACGACGAAACACCCTCGATCCATGAGCGAGGCCGAAGCCGAGACGGTCGTCGCGGAGTTTGACGCGACACCGGACGAGGAACTCGTCGTTGCAGACCGCGGCGTGCTCGATGAGCTGCGCGCTGCTGCAGCAGCGCGGCGAGACGCGGAGAGTCGTGTCGAATCGGCGGTGATCGCTGCTCATCGATCAGGGCTGTCGTGGGGTGTCATCGGTGCGCAGCTCGGTATCACGCGCCAAGGAGCGCGCCAGCGCTACGAGCCGATCGCCGGCCGCGACTGAGCATCGCGCCAGCCGTCTGACGGTCCGCCGCAACTGCCGCGGCCTCGACGGGGCTTTACACCTTGCTGCCGCTCAGCCGATCGATCGCGCTTTGCAGCTCAGCGAATGCGTGGTCGAGACGCTTCTGGCGTCGCGGGTTCTCCTCGTGGTTCGCTTCTGCAGCGACGGAGCCAAGCAATTCGTCCAGGTCTGCAACCGTTGCGGTGAGCTTCGCGCCAGCACCGGCGGCGCACGCGGCGAACACGATCCTTTCGCACTCCGGATCGATGATCAACACTTCGCGCATCGCGGCAAGGCTGACCGACGAGACGTGCACCTCGTGCACGACCGGCTCGCCCGAGCCCGCGACCTCCCCCGGCCGGGCTCGCAGGTCGAACGGCGAACCAGCCCAGTTGGTGATGACGCCCTCGTCGCCGCACGCCGTACACACCCACTCGACACGCGCTGTACTCGCGGTAGCCGTACGGCTGGTCGACGGGCTCGTACTCGATCAGCGCGCCCTGCTCGGATGCGCGACGGAAGTGCGCGTCGACGTCATCGACCATCACCGCCACGCTGGCGGTTGCCGCGCCGAGCGACCGCGGCGACGACAGCCCGAACGCCGACGACTCCGGATGCAGCCACACCACCCCGTCGCCGGCCTGCAGCTCGCCGTGGACGACCGTTCCATCGTCGGTCCGGCTGAGCCCACCCGGACCAAGGCCGAACACCCGTACCAGGTACTCGTAGGCCGCCTCCATGTCGGCGTACACGAGGATGGAGATCCGGCGTTGCACGGTCGTGTCGAGCATCGTCATCTCCTCCAGCACGGCCAGCAGGTCCTCGTTCAGGTCGTCTGGTGACGCGACCGACGCCATGAGGTGCGAGAGTCGGTTCCGCAACCTTCCGGCCGCCGCGATCCGTCGGTCGAGGTCACCCACGTGGGCTGAGATCGCCCCGGCGAGGTTCCATGCTGGGTCGTCGAGGGCTCGACTGATCTCGCCGAGGGGAAGGCCAAGACGGCGCAGCAAACAGATGCGATAGAGCCGTGCCACGTCGGCGTCGCCGTAGAGCCGATGTCCCGACTCTGTTCGCGCCGAAGCGACCAGCAGACCGATCTCCTCGTAGTAGTGCAGCGTCCGGACCGTGAGTCCAGCTGCCTCGGCCAACTCGCCGACCCGCCGTCTCGCCCCAGCCTCCCGCGCCACGATCGCCATCGTGAACGACCATACGACCTCACGTCACGTGAGGTGCAAGGGCTCCGCGCCGACTGATCTCACTCAATCGGCGAGCGACAACAGGTCACGTCGGCCCTGTGCGATATGGCGCGTGACCGCGCCTCGACGACCGTGCCCACCGCGGTTGACGGGCGCCGAAGCCGGTCATACGGTCGAGGCCCGATCTCAGGAGGCGCCGTGAGCGATTCGAACCCTGCAGCCGGACGGTTCTCGAAGCCGCGTGGCGACAGCGAAGAGGAACGGATTCAGGACCAGGTGCAGCGCCAGGCCGGCGTCGAGGGCGCGGCGACGGGCGGCGGCACGCTCTTCACCGAGCCGGTGCTGGTGGTGAACCAGAAGGCGAAGCTCATCGAGCTGGTCAACGAGTACGCCGTCGCTTCGCAGGACGGCACCAGGATCGGGTCGGTCGCCGAGGTCGGTCAGAGCACTGCCAAGAAGGTGCTGCGCTTCGTCAGCAGCCTCGATCAGTTCATGACCCACCGCTACGAGATCCGCGACGCGGACGGCAACCCCGTGCTCGTGCTCACGCGGCCCCGAAAGCTCGTGAAGTCGAGCTTCGTGCTGACGCGGCCCGACGGCACCGAAGTGGGTCACGTCAAGCAGGACAACGTGTTCGGCAAGATCAAGTTCGCGCTCGAAGCGGGCGGCGCCACCGTCGGTTCCCTGAACGCGGAGAACTGGCGAGCATGGAACTTCAATATCCGCGACGCGAGTGGGAACGAGGTTGCCCGCGTCACCAAGACGTGGGAGGGACTGGCGAAGACCGTCTTCACCACTGCCGACAACTACGTGCTGCAGATCACGAGCCCGCTCGAGGACCCTCTGCTGAGCCTCGTCGTCGCGACGGCGCTCTGCATCGACACCGCGCTCAAGCAGGACTCCCGCGGCTTCAATTGATGACGCATGCCGAACTGGGCAGAACAGGTCTCCGCGAGCTCGACTACTTCGAGCAGCTCGGTGCGCTCGAAGCACACGGCGCCATCAGCCTCGAATTGATCGGCAACATCCTCGGGCAACGCCTCGTGGACCGGTGGGGGATGTGGTCGCCGTCGATCGAGGCGATCGGCGGTCCGGAGGTGTACCCGATGTTCTCCAGGCTCGCCGCGAAGGTGGATCGGTTGGCCGGCTGAGCCGCCCGGCGGCCTGACCTGCGAACGGCCGGAAGCCGTGATCCATGCCGGCCCATGTCGCGTCCGCCGTTCGTACGATGGGACGTGTGCGAGCTCGCGGTGTGGCCCTGCTGGTCGCGCTCGTCGCCGCGAGTCTCGTGGTGATCGTCGCCGGTCGCGGCGGTCGCGCGCCGAGCACGGTACACGTGGCCGCTCCCACGGCGCACGGCCCGCCACGGCGCGCGAGCACGAGCAGCGCCGCGTCATCGACCGCACCAGCAACGCCGACCACCGCGACGACCACAGCCATAGCCACGACGACGTCGCGACGGCCGGAGACGACGCCTGCCCTTCCGGTTCACGGCCCGACGACAACGCTCGGCCCGACGGCGCGCGCACCGGGCACGACGGCGAGCGCACCGTTGCTCGTGAGCCAGCTCAGCGGCATCGGCGGCGCACGCCAGGTGGTCACCGTCGTGGCGGCGCGACCGGGCTCGCCACTCGCGACCGTCTCGGCGTATCAGCGCGACGTGAGCGGCTGGACGCGGGTGCTCGGTCCGTGGTCGGCCTACATCGGACGCAACGGAGTCGCACCCGTCGGCGCGAAGCGCGAGGGCGACGGGCGCACGCCGAGCGGCGTGTTCGGGCTCGACTTCGCGTTCGGCATCGGTGCCGACCCGGGCACGCGCCTCCCGTTCCGCCGGATCACCGGGCCCAACATCGTCTGGGACGACGACCCGACGAGCCCGTTGTACAACGAGTGGGTCGACACCACCGCCACCTCGGCGGGCGCCGATCCCGAACCAATGGACGTGGCGTCGTACCGCGACGGCGTGGTGATCGTGTACAACGCCGCCCGAACGCCCGGGCTCGGCAGCGGCATCTTCCTACATGTCTCGCATGCCAGCCCCACGTCGGGCTGCGTGTCGCTCGCGCCGGGCGCCGTGCTCGACATCCTTCGCTGGCTCGACCCCGCCCAGTCGCCCCGGATCGCCATCGGCACGCTCGCGAGCCTCACGTCGAACTGACTGGCTGCCGCGAACCCGGTCAGCGGAGCCGGCCGGGCGAGCCCGCCGGACCGAGACACCGACCTGCAGGCACCGCCGAGCGGACGCGAGGTCGCGCCGGATCAGGCCGGGAGGTCGACGAGCCACGTGCGCACGCCCCCGTGGCCCGAGCAGGTGCCCCGCCGGTGCTGTGAGTGGGAGCTACTGCCGTCGTTGCACACGGCGGTCGCGCCGGGCGGTGCACCGCCCGATGCGGCGGCAGGTGGGGGCGGGATGGTCACCGATGGCGCGGCGGCGGATCCGGCCGCGCCCTGCTGTTCGTGTTCCCAGTCGTGCGCGATCAGCTGCTGCGCGTGTGCAAGGAGCATCGTGCCCGCGCAGACGGCGCGGTGCAGCGCGTTCTCGACCTCGTCCTTGCGGCGCGCGCCTTCGGTGTCGGCGTACGGCTCGGGCCAGAGATTCGCGATCGACGCCGTCGCACCGCCCAGCTCGAGCGGGATCAGATGGTCGAGCTCGTAACGCGCCGGCGGTCCCGGCAAGCGGTACGCAGCGATGCGTTCGAGCTTGATCGGGCCGGTGACCGACGTCGGCGGACGCACGGTCGTGGTCCATCCCGACGTGCAGATCGTGGAAACGATCGTCGTCTGCGTCACTGCGGGGTTCGTCGCGCCCGGCGTGCACGCGGTGTCGGGGAGCCCATTGCGCTCGACGCAGTTCGTGCGCTTCGTCGGTGCCGCGAAACCAGCCGGCGAAGCCGGCGCGGCGGGGCGGCCGGTCGGTACCGCGGTGACGTGCGGCAGCCCCGCGGCTGGGGGCGCAGCGCTGCTCCTGCCCGTCGCTGCGGTCGACACCGCGCCCGCGGTCCCGTGCGACCCTGCAGGCGCGCCGTACCCGCCGCTGCCGCTCGCGCAACCCGCCGCGCACAGCGCGATCACCACGACCCGTAACCCTCGTCTCACCGCGGCACCACTCTGCCACGGCGTTGCGCTCCTGTGCTCAGCGTGGGAGCGCGGCGCGGCGCACCGATGCGACGGCGACCTCCAGATCGGCGATCGCATCGCGAATGCGGGTGGTCGTTGCCCCGGGAAGACCGTCGCGCAGGGCGCCCTGCAGCGCGACCGACGCGACGGAGATGCGAGCGATGACGACGTTGTGGAGCTCGGCCACGGCACGTTCACGCGCTTCGAGCGACTTGAGCTCGTGTTCCACCGCGCGCTGGCGGCTGTCGAGGATCGCCACGGCGGCGTGGGCGGCGAACGCGCGCATGAGCGGCACATCGTTCTCGTCGAACGGGCTCCCGCCGCGGCGGTTCGCGACGGTGAGCGACGCGATCGTCTGGCCCCGCGTGTGCAGCGGCACGATCAGCGCGGGACCGAGGTCGTCGGGCCAACCGTGAGGACGGAACGTCCGCTCGTCGTCGGCCGCCGCGCCGAGCAGCAAGACCTCGCGCGTGAGGATCACGATGCCGACGGCGGAGGCCGAGATCGGCACGCGGCCGCCCTCGTACACGTCGGCGCCGTAGCCGTCGGCGATCCGGATGAGGAGGTGCTCGCCGTCGGCTTCCGGCAGCGCGAGCACCGCGAGGTCCGCGTGAAGCAGCTCACGTGATCGTTCGGTCACCGTGCGGAGCGTCGCGTCGACGTCGCCGTCGGATGCGAGCCGGTTGGTGACGTCGCTCATCGCGGCCACGAAGCGTTCTTCGCGTTCACGGACGAGCTCGACCGCCGCAGCGATGATCGCGTCCCGTTCGGCTGCATCCTGGGAAACGCGCATCCGACGACCCACTGGTGAGACGACACGACGGCCCGTACGTCCTGATCGACCAGCGCGGCATCGAGCTGAGCGGTCCCAGAAGTACCGGCTACGACGCTGGGCGCTTCGAATCGACGCCGGCGCGAGCCGATCGCACGCACCCGCGCCTAAGGCGGCCGCGTTCGTGGCGCGGGCGCGGCGGGTAGCCCAGGAGGATGCCTGCTTCTCGCGACACGGCCGATGCACACCGGCGTGACCACCGCTGGGGCGCGCTCGCAGTCATCTGTATCGCCGTCGTGGTGATCATCCTCGACAACACGATCATGAACGTGGCGCTGCCGTCGATCGAGCGCAGCCTCGGCGCGACGAGTAGCCAGCTGCAGTGGGTGGTCGACGCGTACACGCTCGTGTTCGCTTCCTTGCTGCTCACGGCGGGAACGCTCGGCGACCGCTACGGGCGACGCGGCGCGCTCATGGTGGGGCTCGTGATCTTCGGGGCCGGATCGGCGCTCGCATCGTCGGCGTCGAGCGCGTGGTGGTTGATCGGCTTTCGCGCGCTGATGGGGCTCGGCGCCGCGGCAATCTTCCCGACGACGCTGTCGATCATCACGAACATCTTCGAGGGCCGCGAGCGCGGCCGGGCGATCGGGATCTGGGCCGGCCTGTCCGGTGTCGGCATCGCCGCCGGACCGATCGTCGGCGGGATGCTGCTCGACCGTTTCTGGTGGGGCTCCGTGCTCCTCGTGAACGTGCCGATCGTGGCGATCGCCTTGCCGCTGTTGTTCTTCTTCGTTCCCACGTCGAAGGATCCGCACGCACGACCCGTCGACCCTGCTGGCGCGGGTCTTTCCGTCGTCGGCCTCACCGCGCTCCTCTACGGCATCATCGAGGCACCGCAACGCGGTTGGGCGTCGCTCGAGGTGCTCGCCGCGCTCGGTACTGGGATCGTGGTGCTCACGCTCTTCGTGGCGTGGGAACTGCACACCGACGAACCGATGCTCGAGGTGTCGTTCTTCTCCGACGCCCGCTTCACCGCGGCCTCGATCGCGCTGAGCCTCACGTTCTTCGGCCTGTTCGGGTTCGTGTTCCTCCTCACGCAGTACCTCCAGTTCGTCGAAGGGCTGAGCCCGCTCGCGGCCGGACTGCGTCTGGCACCGCCGGCCCTCGGCATCGCGATCGCCGCGCCGATCGCGCCACGCGTCGTGGAGCACATCGGCACGAAGGTCGTGGTGGCGGCCGGCCTGGTGACCGCGACGGTCGCGCTGCTACTGCTCGATCTCGACACCGTGCTCTCCTCGGACCTGTGGCTGGCGCTCGTCCTCGTGTTGTTCGGGTTCGGGATGGGCCTCACGATGGCGCCCGCGACCGACTCGATCATGGGGTCGGTGCCGCGCGACCGTGCCGGGGTCGGATCGGCTGTGAACGATACGACCCGCCAGACGGGCGGCGCGCTCGGCGTAGCAGTGCTCGGCAGCCTCTTCTCGACGCGCTACACCGCGCACATCGCCGGCCTCGGGCTCCCGGCGCCGGTCGCGCACGTCGCCAAGCAGCAGGTCGCGGCCGCGCTCCAGATCGCGCGACGGCTGCCACCGCCCGCCGGGCCGCGACTCGCGAGCGCGGCTCGCACCGGGTTTACGAGCGGCCTTCACCTCGCCACGCTGACCGCAGCCGGGATCGTGCTCATGTCCGCCATCATCGTCGCAGTGTGGCTACCGGCCCGAGCGGGTGACGAGCAGGCAAACGAGGCGCACTCTGGCGCCCGCGCCGCCTGACGCCGGCACCGCGGGTCAGAACCCGACGTGCGGTGCGACCACCGTTCCTGCGAACGCCTCGGGGCCGAGCAGCGCAACCACGTTGTCGCAGGTGAAGGCGCGGAACTGCGTTTCGTCGACGCGGCCGTGCTCCACGAGCTCCCACGCCTCGGGCAACACGCCGAGGACGTCGGGCACGTCCCAGTGGCCGATGTCGGACGCGAACATCGCGCGCAGGGCGATCCCGCCGGGGTGCGCCGCACGGTCGAACGCGAGCGCGTTCATCGGGTCGTCGGCCTCGCAGCCGAAGAACCACTGCCGCGAGAACACGCGCGGCGAGATCGTCGAGCGACGTGATTCCCGACGCCGCCCATTCGTCGAGGTCGGCGTCGAGCTCGTCGGGATCCGACAGGAACGACAAGCCCTCGGCGATGCGACCGACGCGCTCGCCCACCGAGGGCTCACCGTGACTACGCACGAGCTGGGTGAGCGCGGCAAGGTCGAGCCGGTGCGGGTCGTAGTGCGAGAGCGCGCCCCGGTTGCGCTTGGCGAAGTGTGAACAGAGATCGGCGAAGAGCTGCGCCGCCCACGCCACGCCACCCTCGAGGAACGCGGCGCGCAGTCGCGGGAACTTCTGCGGCATGCCGCCGAACAGGAGTGACCGTGCGATCGCCTCGTTCCCGGCGGCGAAGTTGCCCACATGGTTCGCCACGTAGCTGCGCGGCGAGGTGCGGCTGCCGAACCCGATGCCGGTCGAATGGAACGTGGGTGTGACGCCGAGCTCGATGCAACGCTGCCACAGCGGTGAGTAGTCGTACACGCTGTCGAGACCGAGGCCGTCGACCCACCGCGCCCGCGCGCACGCCCTCCGCGCCTGGTGTGGGGCGCAGCACCAGGCCGCCGAACAGGAACGCGCGCAGGCCGAGCACACCGTGCGCGAACTCGAGCTCGGCGAGCGCCTCTTCGGGGGTGTACGTGGGGATGATCGCGACCGGCCGGAGGCGGTCGCGGTACGGCCCGTAGCACTCCGCGTAGTAGCGATTGCACGCACGCGCCAGCGCGCATCGCAGCTCCGCGTCGTCGAGTGCCATCGGCACCAGGCCGAGCGTCGGGTAGAGGAACGCGAGGTCGATGCCCATGTCGTCGAGTCGTTCGTACAGGAGCGCCGGCAGCATTGCGGTCGCCCGGTCGAGCGTGTTCGCCGCCGGCAGCGCCCACCATCCGGTGCGGCTGATGCCCACCGCGCGCCGGGACCCGTCGTCGAGCGGCCGAACCGCCGTGGTGCCGGCGAGCAGCGCGTCGAACCGCCGGGCGAGCTCGGTGCCCGCCTCGTCCGCGAGCAGATCGCGTACGAGAGGAACGAACTCGATGCAATGCCCGTCGGCGTCGATCACCGGATGATCGAGTCGGGCACGGATGTCGCGCCCCGGCGTGGACATGGACGAGATGCTCAGGCGTACACGGTGCGCGTCACCCATTCGGCGACGAGGGCCGGCTTCGCTTCACCTTCGATCTCGACGGTGAAGCTGCGGGTGACGTCGATCGCGTTGCCCTTCAGCTCCGCGTTCGTGGTGACGCCGCGTGCGCGGATCCGCGAGCCGACCTTCACGGGGTTGACGAACCGCACCTTGTTGAAGCCGTAATTGATGCCCATCAGCACGCCCGCGTACTTCGCCGGATCCGGCGGCGCGCTGCTCGCGCCTGCCGCGAGGTGCGTGAGCATCGAGAGTGTGAGGAACCCGTGGGCGATCGTGGTGCCGAACGGCGTGTCCTTCGCCCGGGCCGGATCGACGTGGATGAACTGGTGGTCGAGAGTGACGTCGGCGAACTGGTTGATCTGCTCCTGCGTCACCTGGAACCACTCACCGGTGCCCTCGTCGTTGCCGATGTCGGCCCGGAACAGCTCGAATGCCTTGGCTGCCGCTTCGCTCATGGCCGAACCTTAGGGGAGCACAGTTGTCGGCCGCCGGCATCGCGAACGGACGGGAACGCGCCGTAGCATCGGGGCGCGACGGTCAGCACGACCGCCGTGTGAGGAGAGCATCCGATGATTGCCGAGATCCTTGGCCCGGACATGCTGATCGTGCTCGCGGTGGTCGTGCTGCTGTTCGGTGGATCACGGATCCCGAAGCTGGCCCGCTCGCTCGGCTCGGCCAAGAAGGAGTTCGAGCGCGGGCTGCACGGCGGTGAGGCGCACGCCGGGCCACCCACCTCGCGCATGCCGGCGCCGCAGCTGCCCGCGAACCCGATCCCGCCGCACCCCGAGGCGTCGAACAACTGACGACGCCGGAGTCCCACCGGCTCGACCGGTGCGCTGCTGGCTCCTACGCTCGAGCCATGCCGGCAACGATCGCTCGCTTCACCGTCACCGCCGATCCCGACGACGTGCACGCCGCGATCGACCGCGACGGCGCGGTCATCGTGGAGGGACTGCTCGACGCCGACGTCGTGCGGCGCGTGAACGACGACGTCCAGGCCGCGGTCGACGCGGCCGATCCCAGCGAGGAGTTCTTCAACCCGGTCCTCACGGCGTTCCAGGGCTTGCAGACCAAGCAGGTCACGGGCATGAGCGGCGTGTCACGCGCGTTCGCCACCGACGTGATGTGCCATCCGCTCCTGCTCGCGCTCTGCGACCGCATCCTGCTGCCGTCGTGCGCGCGCTACCAACTGAACCTCGGACACCTCTTGCAGCGCGGGCCCGGCGCCGAGGAACAGTGGCTGCACCGCGACGAGCTCGTCTGGAGCGACGTACCCTGGCCGCATCCCGAGCTGCAGGTCGCGTCGGTGATCGCGTTCGTCGACTTCACGCGCGACAACGGCGCAACGCGCGTCGTGCCCGGCAGCCATCGGTGGCCCGACCGAGCGCGGCCGGCCGTCGAGCAGATCCAGCAGGCGATCGATCCGGAGCAGATCGCCTACGCCGAGATGCCCGCCGGCTCCGCGGTCATCTACCTGGGCGGCACGATCCACGCCGGCGGCGCGAACCGCACCGACGTGCCGCGCCGCGGTGCGCACCTCAGCTACTGCCTCGGCTGGCTGCGTACCGAGGAGAACAACTATCTGGCGATCCCGCCGTCGTACGCGAAGACGCTGCCTCGCGTCGCGCAGGAAGTGCTCGGTTACGCGGTGCACGACAGCATCGGGCGCGGTGGCGGGTACCTGGGCATGGTGCGCCTGCACGACCCCGTCGAGCTCCTCGCGCGCGGCGATCTGGGTTGAGCGTGCTGTGGGCAACGACCCGTTCGACCTGGAGCGGTTCGTCGACGCGCAAGCCGGCGTGTACGAGCGCGCGCTCGCGGAGCTACGGCACGGTCGTAAGGCGAGCCATTGGATGTGGTTCGTGTTCCCGCAGCTGCGCGGGCTCGGGCAGAGCCCGACCGCGGTGCGCTACGGCATCGGTTCACTCGACGAGGCGCGCGCGTATCTCGCGCACCCGCAGCTCGGGCCGCGCCTCCTGCAGTGCACCGACGCGGTGAACCGCGTCGACGGTCGCTCGGCGTACGACATCTTCGGCGCACCAGACGACATGAAGTTCCGCTCGTCGATGACACTGTTCCACGCCGCGAGCGCCGCGGCGCCGTTCGACGCCGCGCTCACCCGTTACTACGGCGCCGAGCCGGACGCCGCCACCCTCCGCCTCCTCAGACTCTGAGCGCGGCGCCGGCCCGCGCGAAGCTGGCCTGCCGGCCCGCGCCGGCCCGATCGGAGGTTCGTCATGAGGTACGTCGAGGTCAACGGGGTGCGCCTGTCGGCGATCGGATTGGGTTGCTGGCAGTTCGGCTCGCGCGACTGGGGCTACGGCAACGAGTACGCGCAGCAGACCGCGATCGACCTCGTGCACGCGGCGCTCGATGCCGGCGTGACCCTCGTCGACACCGCCGAGGTCTACGCGCGCGGTGTGAGCGAGATGATCGTGGGACGGGCCATCGCCGGGCGGCGCGACGACGCCTTCGTCGCGACGAAGATGACACCGGCAGTGCCCACCGCGGCAACGGTGGAGGATCACGGCCGCCTCTCGGCGCTGCGGCTGCAGGTCGACCACATCGACCTGTACCAGCTGCACTGGCCGAATCCCGCGGTGCCGCTCGCGATGCAGATGGAGGGCATGCGCCGGCTGCAGGACGAGCACGTCGTGGTGAACGTGGGCGTGAGCAACTATCCCGCGCAACGTTGGGCCGCCGCCGAACAGCACCTGGGGCGGCCGGTGCTGTCGAACCAGGTGCAGTACAGCTTGCTGTGGAGGCGGGCCGAGCGTGAGCGCGGCAACGTGCCGTACGCGCAGAGCCACGACCGCCTGATCATCGCCTACAGCCCGCTCGCCAAGGGCCTGCTCGGCGGCCGCTACAGCCCCGACCATCTCCCGTCGAACGCGGCGCGCTCGCTCGATCCGTTGTGCCTGCGCGAGAACGTCGAGCGGGCGATGCCGGTCATCGACACGGTCAAGCGCGTCGCAGGTGCGCACGGCGCAACCGCCGCGCAGGTTGCGCTCGCATGGTTGATCGCACGACCCAACGTGGTCGCGATCCCCGGGGCAAGCTCGATCGAGCAGCTGAAGCGCAACGTGGAGGCGGCCGATCTCGAGCTCACCCCGGCTGAGCTCGAGGAGCTCACCGCCGCGAGTGACGCGTTCGTGCCCCTTGCACCGCACCAGACCGCGCTGGCGATGCTGCGCGCGCGGCGAAGCGCGGCGTAGCGCGCTCGATCAGGGATGCGCGAACGACGGCGCGCCGTCGACCGTGAACGCGAGATCGTCCGCGTAGCAGTACCACCAGTCTTCGCCGGGCTCGTACGACTGGATCAAGGGATGCTGCTCGGCGCGGAAGTGGGCCGTCGCATGGCGGTTCGGCGAGTTGTCGCAGCAGCCGACGTGACCGCACGACATGCACATCCGCAGGTGCACCCATGTGCCGCCGATGCGGAGGCAATCCTCGCAGCCGGTGCTACTTGGCGCCACGTCGCGCACCTCGTCGAGATGGGTGCATGTGTCGTCGCTCACCCGGCCTGCCCTCGCGTCGTCGTGGGTGCGACCGTATCCCCGGCCACCGTCACGACGACAGGCCGTCGGGCACGCCACGACCTCGGCCGACCGCAATCCGCGCGAGGGATCTTTCGAATTGTCGTATTTGTCGGTTACGCTCAAGGCGATGTCCCGGCGACCGGATCGCACGGGGCTGCGGGTAGGAGCGACACGGGCGGCGCGACCGTTGCTGGTGCTGGTCGCGCTCGTGGCCTCCGCCGTGCC
This sequence comes from uncultured Actinomycetes bacterium, assembly GCA_963716525.1. Lineage (GTDB taxonomy): Bacteria > Actinomycetota > Acidimicrobiia > IMCC26256 > PALSA-610 > JBBREP01. The sequence goes on along the minus strand of OY970315.1, from coordinate 2,430,665 downwards.
CCTCGTGCCGAACGCCGGCGCGACGCCGGCGAGCCCCACGGACGCGCCGACACTCGAGCTCGCGGGTCCGGCCCGGGCTGTCGCCGGCCAGACAGTGTCGTTCCGGCTCGTCGCGGCGGGCGCATCCGACCTCGGTGCGTACCAGGCGACACTCCGCTTCGATTCCGAGGCGCTCGCCGTGGTGCGCGTGCGCACACCGCGCGCGCTGCCCGGCTCGGGCGCGCTGACCGCGCTCTCGGCCGTCGAGACGCCGAACCGCAAGGTGCTCGGCGGCTGGTCGTGTGCCGGTCGAGGGTGCGCTCGCACGCCAGCGGCGGGGCCGGCCGCCACGACCCTGCTCGCCACCATCGACGTGGTGGCGCGGCGCACGGGGCGCGTCAACCTTCACATCGACGGCGCCGAGCTCGTACGCCGCTCCGGTGCAATCATGGGAACCGCGCACCACCTGTCTTCCGGTACGCGCGCGCCGGCGGACGTGAACGGCGACGGGAAGGTGACGCCACTCGACGCGAACGCGCTGAGCGCACCTTGGGTCGAGGCGGCCGAGCGCGACACACCGTGCGTGCGGCCGGCGCCGGGAACCGACATCGACGGCGACGGGTGCATGACGATCGCCGACCTCCAGACGGTCGCAGCGGCGATCGGCGTCACGCCGCCGGCTCCGGCGCCGGCCGCGCTGCAGAGCACTCCGATCACCACCTTCACCGTCACGTCGACCACCGACGGTCCGGACACGAAAGCCGACGGCGTGTGCTTCAACGCCAAGACCGGCACCTGCACGCTGCGAGCAGCGATCCAGGAAGCGAACCGCGCGAGCGGTCCCGTCGTGATCGCGTTCGCGATTCCGGGCACGGGCGTCCACACGATCGCACCCTCGAATCAACTGCCGTCGCTGAACAACCCGAACGGGATCACGATCGACGGTTTCACCCAGCCCGGCTCGGCGCCCAACAGCGATCCCCTCGTCGACAACGCGGTGTACGGCATCTCCCTCAAGGGCAAGGGCGCCACGGGGATCAACGGCATCGTGGTCGTGAACGCCAACAACCTCCTCCGCGGCCTGAACATGCACGGTTTCAACCGTGACATCTGGATCTACGGCACCAAGGCCACGCACAACACCGTCGAAGGCACCATGCTCGGGCTCACACCTGCGGGCGGCTTCGACCCCGGCTTCACCGCGGTCGACTCGTCGAACTGCATCACTGTGCAGCAAGGCGCGACGTACACGCAGATCGGCGCGCCCGGCGACGCCAACCGCAATCTCGTGTCGGGCTGCAATCACCAGGACATCGCAACCTACGACTACCCCACCGCCTACACGACGATCCAGAACAACATCACCGGCCTCGACCCCACAGGCAAGTTGAAGCGCGGCGCGAAGTATCACGGCATCGACATCAACACGGGCACCGAGTACTCGATGGTCGGCGGTGACGGCTACGAGGAGCGCAACCTCGTGTCGGGCAACAACCGCGAGGGCATCGAGATCTCGCACTATCCCACCACGCTCTACAACTCCGTGGTCGGCAACCTCATCGGCACCGACCCGAGCGGCAACACCGCGCCGGCGTATGCACGCAACGGTCTCGACGGCGTGCACCTCGAAGGAGAGCCGTCGTGCAACAACGTCGCGTGCCTGCCCGACGCCGGCTTCAGCACGGTCACGGACAACGTCATCGTGAACTCCGGCCGCGACGGCGTGCTCGTCGACAAGGGCGTGCACGACTCGGTCATCGCGCACAACAAGATCGGCGTCACCGCGGACGGCAGTCCCGGTCCGAACAAGCTGGCCGGTGTGAACGTCCAGGCCGGCTCGACGCGCATTTCCGTCGGCCCGGGGAACGAGATCGCCGACAACCCAGCGGGCGTGCTGCTCGAGCCGGACGGCGTCGAACCCGTCGACACGACGCCGACGGTCACGCAGTACGACACGATCACGCAGAACTCGATCCACGACAACGGCACCGCCGGCAGCGACCCGTTCGGCATCGACCTCGCGCCGTTCGGCCAGGTGAACACGGTTGCGAACGCGGATCCGGACGTGAACGAATCGATCCTCGCTCCGGTGCTCGGTGCCCCGACGGCGGCGAGCGTCGATGCCAGCACGTGCGGGGGCTGCACCGTCGAGCTGTTCGTCGCCGACCATCCGGCCGGCGACCACGGGTCGGGCCGCACCTATCTCGGCAACCAGGTCGCCGACGCATCGGGTCTCGCCACCTTCGCGCTGCCCTCGAGCGTCGACGGACAGGTCGTCACGGCCACGGCGACGAACCCGGCCGGGAGCACGTCGGAGTTCTCGAACAACGTGCTGATCCCCACCTCGAGCATCGGGAACACGCCACCCACCGCCGCGTTCACGCCCACGTGCAACGGGCTCGCCTGCACGTTCGACGCCAGCGCGTCGGTCGATGCTGACGGCACCGTCGTGAGCTACTCGTGGGACTTCGGTGACACGCACACCGGAAGTGGCGTCGCGCCGCAGTACAGCTTCGCGGCACCCGGCACATACACGGTGACCCTCACCGCCACCGACGACGGTGGTGCGACCGGCACCACCAGCGTCGACGTGACCGTCGTCGATCTGCCGCCCGCCGCGGCGTTCACCGGCGCGTGCACGGGCAGCTCCTGCAGCTTCGACGCGTCGACATCGTCCGACCCCGACAATGCCATCGCCACCTACACATGGGACTTCGGCGACACGACCACCGGCACCGGCGCCCACGTCACGCACACCTACGACGCGTCCGGCGACTACACGGTCACGCTGACCGTCGACGACGGCGAGGGCGGTACGGCGACCGCGAGCTCGGTGTACAACGTGACCGTCGCGACCACGACTGTGGTCGCGAGTGACGCGTTCGCGAGGTCGGTGGCGTCGGGTTGGGGTGCCGCGGATGTGGGTGGTGCGTACGCGGCTGCGCAGGGCGGCGGGGTGTCGTCGGTGGATGGCGCGGCGGGCACGTTGAAGATCACGGCGACGACGGGTGCGGGCGGGGGTCAGTACCTGCCTTCGGCTTCGGTGTTGAACGCCGACGCGCTCGTCGACGTGTCGACGAGCCTGGCGCCGGTCGGCGGTAGGTGGGGCCAGGTGTCGTACCTCACGTTGCGGCGGGTCGCGCCGAATGCCGAGTATCGCGTGCGGTTGCGGTTCGTTCCTGGTGGTGGCGTGAAGTTGTCGTTCGTGAAGACGGTGGGTTCGAACGCGGAGGTCGCGATCGGTGGCGAAGTCACGGTCGCGGGTCTTTCGTATGTTGCGGGTGGGGCGTACTCGCTGCGTTTCGATGTGAGTGGCACGAACCCGACCACGTTGCAGGCGCGGGTGTGGGTCGCGGGTACGGCCGAGCCGGGCAGTTGGAACCTCACGGCCACTGATTCTGAGGCTGTGTTGCAGGCGGCCGGTAGCCCGGGTGTGCGCGTGTTCCTCGGCGCGGGCGCGACGAACGTGCCCACCTGGACCTTCGACAACTACACCGTGAACGACCTCAGCATCACCACGAACCAACCGCCACCGCCACCGCCGCTGGCCGCGGCGAGCGACTCGTTCACGCGCACGGTCGCGTCGGGCTGGGGTGCAGCGGATGTCGGCGGCGCGTACGCCCCTGCGGCCGGAGCATCGGGCGCGTCGGTGAACGGCGTCGCCGGCACGTACAAGCTCGCGAAGGCCGGCACCGGTGGCGGTGAGTACCTGCCCGGAGTGTCGTTGCTCGACTCCGACTCGTTCGTGACCGTCGCCACCGACGTGAAGCCGGCCGGCGGCGCATGGGGCCAGGTTGCATACCTCACCGCCCGGCGGGTCGCGGTGCACACCGAGTACCGCGCCCGCCTTCGCTTCACCCCGGCGGGCGCGCTCCGGCTGTCGATCGTGAAGGTGGTCGGCAACACCACCGAGGTAAGGCTCGGCGCCGAGGTAACGGTGGCCGGTGTGCCCTATGCCGCCGGCCGCGCCTATGCCCTGCGCTTCGACGCAACCGGCGCGTCGCCCACCACGCTGCAGGCGAAGGCGTGGGTGGCCGGCTCCACCGAGCCCGTGGCATGGACGCTCACCCGCACCGACGCCGAACCCGCGCTGCAGGCTGCAGGAAGTCCGGGCGCGCGTGCGTTTCTCGGCGGCGGCTCGACCAGCCTTGCGGTCTGGTCGTTCGACGACCTCACAGTGAACGCGCTGCCGTAGCGGGCTCAGGCACCGACGAGGCGCACGGCGCGTACCTCGCTACGGAGAAACCGCGGGCCGCGTGATCCGTCGCCTACCGATACGAGCAACTCACCCTCGACGAGGCGCCGGACCTCTTGCGGGGTGACATCGAGCAGCCGCGCGGCTTCGTCGATGTCGACGATGTCGTCGGGCGGGCCGAGCTCGTCGCGGTCGTCCATGCCACGCAGCCCACGACCTACGCCGCGCCCGAACGACAGGTGCCCTCCGAGATAGCCCGTGTACCAGGCGAGCGCACCGCCCGCCATGCCGAACAACACACCGCGCGCGTGGCGCCCGCCGGCGCGCGACCGCCACGAACGCCAGTAGAGATAGGCGACGGCCGAGTTGCCCAGGGCGTGGACCGCGGCAACGCGGCGCGCGCGCGGGTCGTGGATCTCGCGTGCGTCGACGAGGCCGGCCGCGACCGTGGGCGGCGCGCACGCGAGCCCGAGCGCCACGAGGCGCCGGGCCGCCGGGCGCGCACGCTTGCCGCCCACCACATCGAGCAGACCGGCGCCGAGCCAGCATCCGAGCGGGAGATCGGTGAGCAGTGGATGCGACGCGTGGCCGACCCAGTCGCCGCGCAGCACCGCTCCGATCTCACCGCTTGACAGCGGCGCGCCGGCCGCGTCGAGCAGGCTCGCCGCCGCGTCGAGGCGGTGTTCGTGCTCGACGGCACGGGTAGCGCGCACCACGGGGTCGGGCACGCGCACGCGTGCCCTCGGGTTCGTCGTCGAGGTCAGAGAGCTCATACTCGGTTCACTACCCAGATCGGCCGTCGGATAGCACGATGGGCGAGCCGAACCCACAGGAGCCGCCATGCCCGCGATCCAGGTACCCGACACGAGCACGCTCACGCACATCCCCGTGCCGCCGGCCGCGGCTCGTCAGCGGCCCGTGGTGTCGGTGACCACTGCACCGAAGGGATTCGAGGGCGAGGGCTTCCCGGTACGGCGCGCGTTCGCCGGGGTCGACCTCGCCACGCTCGACCCGTTCGTGCACATGGACCAGATGGGCGAGGTCGACTACGGGCCCGGCGAGCCGAAGGGCACGCCATGGCATCCGCACCGCGGCTTCGAGACCGTCACCTACATGATCGACGGCATCATCGAGCACCACGACTCGACCGGCGGCGGCGGCCGTATCACCGACGGTGACACGCAGTGGATGACCGCGGGGAGCGGGCTGCTGCACATCGAGACGCCACCCGAGGCGCTGGTGGCGGCGGGCGGGATCTTCCACGGCATCCAGCTGTGGGTGAACCTGCCACGCGCCCAGAAGTGGATCGCCCCCGCGTACCAGGAGATCGAGGCCGGCGCGGTGTTGCTGCTCACATCGGACGACGGCGGCGCGCTCGTCCGCGTGATCGCGGGCGAGTTGTCGGGATCGCGCGGACCGGGCTCGACGCACTCCCCGATCACGATGGTGCACGCGACGATCCAGCCGGGCGCGCGCCTTGTCACGGCGTGGCCGGCCGAGTTCAACGCCCTCGTGTACGTGCTCGCGGGCCGGGGCACGGTGGGCACCGAACGCCGGCCCGTCGAGCTCGGCCAGCTCGCGGTGCTCGGTGCCGGCGATGCGGTCACGATCGAGGCTGCGCCCGGGCAAGAGGCGCGCCGCGAGACGCTCGACGTGCTCCTGCTGGGTGGCCGGCCCATCCGTGAGCCGGTTGCGTGGTACGGCCCGTTCGTGATGAACACCAAGGCCGAGATCCAGCAGGCCTTCGACGACTTCGAGGCCGGCCGGCTCGGCACCATCCCGCCCGATGCCCACGCCCCGACCGACGAGGTCGCCGAGCAGATCGACAGCGCGCTCGACTGACACGACGCCGCGGGGTCATCGCCCGCGACGCCATCGGCGCTCGGGGTGCGACCACGAAATTCGGCGGCGGCGCCCGCGGCCGGCGACGTACCGTCCGCGGCGTGAACTTCGTGATGGCGGTCCGCCGCCGTGGCCCCGCCGGCACGCTCATGGGGCTGGCACCGGCTCGACGAGCGATGGGCCCAACGACTCGTCGCTGACGCGGCACTCCCTCCCCACAGCCTGGTCCTCGACTGCGGCGCCGGCGACGGCGCGATCACCGCCGCGCTGCTGCGCGCGGGCATGCGGGTGATCGCCGTCGAGCTGCACCCCCATCGCGCAGCACGGCTGCGTACCCGATTCGGCGATCGCGTCACGGTGGTGCACGCCGACGTCGGCGCGCTCCGCTTGCCGCGGCGGCCGTACCACGTCGTGGCGAACCCGCCGTTCGCGGCGACCTCCGCGCTGTTGGCGCGGCTCGTGCAACGCGGCTCGCGCCTCGAGAGCGCGCGCGTCGTGCTGCAGGAGCAGGCCGCGCGCCGCTGGGCCGGCCCCGGCGCGCCCGGCGCGGCGCGCTGGCAGCTCGCGTTCGACGCGGCACTCGGGCCACCCGTGCCGCGCCATGCCTTCCACCCTCCGCCGGCCGTCCCGTGCCGCGTGCTCGCGCTGCACCGCCGCGCGCCGGTCAGAGGCGCGCGATGACCGGCACGATCGCGTCCAGCGCGTTCGCCCGCACGACGTACGACGTGAACCCCCAACGCTCGCGGTGCGCGGCCAGCTCCTCGGCAAGCTGCGAGGGCGTCCCGACGAGTGCGTACGGCGCGCCGAGCACGTCGTCGGGCGCCAACCCCTCGACCACCGACGACATACGCTCGGCGACGTCGCGCGGGTGGTCCGTCACCTCGACGTGCTGCACGAGCGCGTCGAGCACCGGCGGGTGTTGCCGACCGCGCGCCGCCTCCCGCACCACCCGAATCCGATCGTCGATCGCACTCGCCGACCACTCCGCGACGTGACGATGCCCGTCGGCGAGGGTGCGGCCGAGACCGGAGAGCCCGACGATCTCGGCCGTGCTCGCGGCGAGACGGAGCACCCGGTTCCCGTTGCCGCCGACGAGCAGCGGCACGGGCTGCTGCACCGGGCGCGGCGCGGCCAAGCGGGCGGCGTCGGTCACGAGAAAGCGGCCGTGGTGCGTCACCTCGTCACCGGCGAGCAACCTGGCGACGACCCGCACGATCTCCTCGAGACGAGCGACCCGCACGCGGCAGCACTCGGGGGTTCGCGGCCGAGCATCGCCCACTCGGCCGGCGTATGGCCGGCACCGAGCCCGAGTACGACGCGCCCACCGGACAGCACGTCGAGCGTCGCCGCGGCGGACGCGATGGTCAGCGGATCGCGCACGCCCGCATTCAGCACGTAGGTCCCGAGCCGCAACGTGGTCGCACCGGCGAGGGCGGCAAGTGATGCGAACGGGTCGGCCGTCGCCCCCGGATGGTCGGCGACGTAGACGGCGCGGCATCCGATGTCCTCGGCCTTGCGGGCGAGCGCCACGAATGCACGCGGATCGGGCCCGAGCTCGAGTTGCACCGCGAAGGTGATCGCCGCCGCCATTGCGGCCATTCGAGCAGATCAGGTCCAGCCGCGCTTGACGGCGTCGCGCCGCAGGCCGCGCACGGCGACCGCGGTGGATGCCAACGTGAAGCACGCGAGCACCGCAACCGGCAGCAGCACGCTCACCGCCGGGCGGCCGTCGATGATGAGGCTGCGGTAGGCACGCATCGCCCAGTACTGGGGAGTGGCCGGCGCGAGCACCTGGACCCACCGCGGCAGCGTCGCGAGCGGCACGAAGGCACCGCCGACGGCGCCGAGCACGGTCGCGCCGAGGAACCCCACCGCGTTGAGCTGCTGCATCGTCGCGAGCACGGCGGCCAGCGCGGTGCCGAGCATCACCGCGCTGCACGTGGCGACGAGCGCCACGCCGGCGATCGCCACCACATGGTGGACGTGCAGATGGAGCAGCGCGGCACCGACGCCGAAGAGCACCGCAGCCTGCAGTGCGCCCAAGGCGACCATGGGCGCGGCCTTTCCCAGCGCGATCTCGATCGGCGACGCGCCCGATGCGCGGACGCGTGCCCACGTCCGCCACACGTGGTCGCGGAAGAACATGAAGCCGGTGTACGGCGCGAGGAAGAAGCCGAACTGCACCGCCTCACCGGGCACCGCGAAGTCGCTCCCGGAGGCGTGTGGGTGGCCGCTCGAAATGAGCGTGGCGCGGAACGTGTGGTCGAGGAGCGGCACCATGACGAGCGGCATCACCAGCAGCACGATCAGCGGCATCGGGTCGCGCCGCAACACGCGCATCTCGATCGCGGCGATCGCGCTGCTACGGCGCGGCGACAAGGGCATCGTGCTCCTCGAAGCGGGCGCCGGTAAGCGCGAGGTACACAGCATCGAGGTCGGCGTGCCGCAGCGCGACCGCGCGAAGCCGCTCGCCGGCGTCGCCGAGCGCGCGCAGCAACGTGGGCACGAGCTGCGCGGGCGACGAGGCGGGGACGCGCACGATCGCGTCGTCGACGGTCACGCCATCGCCGCCAATCGCGGCGAGCCGGTCGACGAGCTCGGCCGTGGGTGCCTCGGCGAACGTCAGCTCGACCGCGGCGCGCGCGTGGCAGGCGACGAGCTCCGCGACCGTGCCTGTCGCGACGAGCTCGCCGCCCACCAGGATTGCGACCGCCGCGCCGAGGGCTTCGATCTCGGGCAGGTAGTGCGTGGAGTAGACGATCGCCGCACCCCGCGCCGCCGCCGCCTGCACGACCTCGAGCAGCGCCTGCCTCGTGTCGACGTCAGCACCGACGGTCGGTTCGTCGAGCAGCAGGAGCGCAGGCTCGTGGAGGAACGCGATCGCGCTGTGCGCCCGGCGCCGCTCGCCTCCCGACAAGCCCTGGACCGGGCGGTCCATCAAGTGCGTGAGGCGCAGCGCAGCCGCGACCGCGTCGATGCGGCGGGCCCGCACCCGCGCGCGCCGCCGCGCAACGCCGCGAAGCCCGCGAGGTTCTCGCGCACGGTGAGCACCTCGTACAGACCGATCTCCTGCGGGGCGACACCCACGTGACGCGCCGCCGCCCCGGGCGCGGCCACCACGTCGTAGCCGGCCACCACGACGCGACCGGCGTCGGGCCGCAGCACGCCGGCCACGATCGACACGAGCGTCGACTTGCCGGCACCGTTCGGCCCGAGCAGGCCCACGATCTCCCCCGGCGCCACTGCCAGCGACACGCCGGCAAGCGCTCGGCGGGCGCCGTAGTGCTTGACCAGGCCGTCGACCTCGAGCACCCGACCTGTAGATACGGTCACGTTGCTAAGATACGCTTCCGTATCTCGGTGTCAAGCGCGTATCGCGGCTGCGCGAGAATGGCGCGTGACCACCGAGCGCCTGACCCCCGAACGGCGGCGCCAGCGCACCCGCGACGCGCTGCTCGACGCGGCGATCGCGGTGTTCGCCAAGCGCGGCTTCCACGGCGCGTCCCTCGACGAGATCGCCGAGACGGCCGGCTTCACCCGCGGCGCGATCTACAAGCACTTCGCCGACAAGGACGAGCTGCTGCACGCGGCCTGCGCGCGGCTCAACGACCGTGTCATCGCCGATTTCGCGGCGATGCCGGGCGCCGACGTGCCGCTCGAGCGGTTCCAAGGCGTCGACGTCACGGCCGTCGCGCAGGAGTGGCGCCACGTGATGGCGGCCGATGCCGAGTTCACCGCGGTGATGCTCGAGTACCAGCTGTACGCCATCCGCAACCCCGACGCCCGTGCGCACGCCCGCGCCTTCTCCCACGCAAACCGGGAGCGCATCGCCAACTACATGCGGGCCCTCATGGCTCGCACGGGTGAGCGCGCACCGATTCCCGTCGACGACCTGGCCGCGATCTTCGGGATCGCGTCGGACGGCTTCTCGCAGGCCCGGCTGATCGATGACGACGCGGCGCGGCTGTTCGAGGCCTTCCTCGCCATCTTCGTGCGCGGTCTCCAGGCGATGCTCGACGACAAGCCGTCGTGATCGCCGACCCATCCCGCCTGACGCGCATGCGTCGTTTGGGACCGCTATTTGGTACCCAAACGACGCATGATGGGTTCAGTTCAGAGGCGGAGTAGGCCGCGGACGTAGGCGGCCTGGCCGGCGTGCTGCAGGCTGTCGTCGGCGACGCTCACGAGCCGCACGCCCAGGGTGACGGGCGGGTCCCAGCGGCGATCGACGATGCGGTCGAGCGCGGCGGAGTCGACCGTCTCGATGAACGCAATGGCGCGCTGGTGCGTGGCGTCGAGGTAGTCGAGCAGCGTCTCGGGTCGATCAGGCTGGATCTCCGCGACCTGTTCCGGCGTGTGCCCGTAGCCGGTGTTGTGCGCGTCGGGCTCGAGACCGAAGCGCTTGGCCCAGCCGCTCGTCACCCACAGCTGTTCCTGCTCGACGAGCTCGGAGATGTGGTGATCCTGCACACGTGCGGTGTGCCACACGAGCCAGGCGATGGGGTTCGCGCCGGGCGCCGGGCGCTCGCACAGGTGCGGCACGTCGAGTCCCTCGACGGCCTCCCGCGCGAGCGGTGGCACGCGGCCATACGTCTCGAGCAGCAGTTCACGCACGTCCACGCCGTGCATTCCAGCACTCGGGTCGGCAACTCGTCAGTCGGCTTCGACCGCGACCTCGGTGGCCTTGAACGAAATCCACACGCGCGATCCCGGCGCGAGCGCGAGCTGGGCGCGAGCCGAGCGGGTGATCTCGATCGCCAGTGGTAGCGGCGCGCCCACTCGCACGCGCACCCGTTCGCCCTCGTCGTCGACATCGATCACGTCGGTTGCCCACACGTTGCGCGCGCTGCCCTCCGGCCGGGCCGGGTGGATCGTGACCGCGTGGGGATGCAGCGTCGCGACGGCGGCACCGCTGCGCGCCGGGTCGGCCGCCACCGCGACGTCGTGGCCCGACGCAAGCGTGATCGTGCCGCCGCGCAACTCGCCCCGGAACAAGTTGATCCCGACGAGATCGGCCACGTAGCGCGACCGGGGGTGGGCACGGATCTCGTCGGGTGTGCCCTCCTGCACGATCCGACCGCCCTCGAGCACCACGATGCGGTCGGCGAGCGTGATCGCCTCCACCGCGTCGTGGGTCACGAGCACCTTCGGCACTGCCAGCGTTGCAAGGTGCGCACGCACCTCGCGACGCACGGTGCTGCGCGTCGTGGCGTCGAGCGCGGCGAACGGCTCGTCGAGGAGCAGCAACTTCGGGCCGAAGGCCAGCGCACGGGCCAGCGCGACACGCTGCGCCTGACCGCCCGACAGCGCGCCGGGCCGGGCGTCGGCCAGATCAGCCAGCCCGAAACGGTCGAGCCACTCGGCGGCGGCACGCCGCGCCTCGCGGCGGGGCCGGCCGCGACTGCGCAGCCCGAACGCCACGTTCTCGACCACGCTCATGTGCTCGAACAGCAGGAGGTCCTGGAAGACCACACCGATCGCGCGCCGGCGGCTCTCGACGAAGCGACCCGCGGCCGGTTCGTCGAGCACCTCACCGTCGAGCTCGATGCGGCCGGAATCGATCGCCAGCAACCCGGCGAGCGCGCCCAGCAGCGTCGACTTCCCGGCGCCGTTCGGTCCGACCACCACGACGAGCTCGCCCGGTCTCGCCGCGAGCGAGACGTCGAGCGCGAGCCTCCCGCGCCGCAGCCGCGCGTCGCACTCGAGCGTCGCGGTCACGGCGAGGCCACCGTCGCGGTTCGCCCGCGGTCGCCGAAGACGCGGCTGCCCACGGCGACCAGCACCACCATCGACACCGCGAGCAGGACGAGGCTCAACACGATCGCGGCCGGCTCGTCGTTCTCGAACGCGAGGTAGATCGCGAGCGGGAGCGTCTGCGTGCGGCCGGGGAAGCTGCCCGCGAACGTGATCGTGGCCCCGAACTCACCCAGCGCACGCGCCCACGTGAGCGCCATGCCGGCGAGGATCGACGGGCCGATCATCGGCAGCGTGACACGCCGCATCACCGTCCAGCGGCTCGCACCACACGCCGCCGCGGCGTCCTCGTAGCGCACGTCGAGCCCGCGGAGCGCACCCTCGACGGTGATCACGAGGAACGGCATCGCCACGAACGTCTCGGCGAGGATGGCGGCCCAGATCGTGAACGGCAGCTGGAAGTGGAACCAGCGTTCGAGCCACTGACCCACGAGCCCGCGGCGGCCGAACGCGTAGAAGAGCGCGACGCCGCCGACCACGGGCGGCAGCACGAGCGGCAAGAGCGCGAGCGCGCGCAGCAGGCCGCGACCGGGAAACGACGTGCGGGCGAGCAACCACGCGAGCGGCACGCCGAATACGACCGACAGCGCGGTGGCCGACAGCGTGCATTCGAGGCTGAGGCGCAGCGCGTCACGTGATGCACGCTCGCCGAGCACACTGCGGGCGTCACTCCACGGCACGCGCCACAGCAGGCCGGCCAGCGGCAGCACGAAGAACACCGTGAGCGCGAGCAATCCCAAGGCAACGGCGAGCGCGGGCGGCGAGTTTCCCGAAACCCGCCGACGCCTCGGGGAGATCACCGAGGTAAGAACCCGAATTGACGAACGACCTCGCTGCGATGGGCCACCACGTAGTCGGTCCACGCCCTGGCCACAGTCGGGTTCGGCGCGTCCTTCACGACCACCATCGGCAGCGTGGTGACGACGTTCGCCGCGTCAGGGATGGTCACGCCCTCGATCTTGCCCGAGGACGCGACGTCGCTCGCGTATACCAGCGCGGCGTCGGCCTCACCGAGCTCCACCTTCGACAACGTGGCCTTCACGTCGACCTCGCGCGATTTCGGTGTGACCTTCACACCGGCATTGGCGAGGACCTGGTCGCCGAACTTGCCGCAGGGGACGGAGGGATCGCACAGCACGACGACGATGCCCGCCCCGGTGAGGTCGGACAGCGCGTCGATGTGCTTCGGGTTCCCGCGCTCCACCGCGATCTCGATCTTGTTCTTCGCGATGTTCACGGGCGTGCCGGCACTATCGCCGGCCTTCACGATCTTGTTCATGTTGGTCTGGTCGGCGGACGCGTACACATCGGCGGGAGCGCCGTTCTCGATCTGGGTCGCCAAAGTGGACGACGATCCGAAGCTGAACTTCACGCTCGTACCTGGATACGCGGCTTCGAACTCCTTGCCGAGCTGTGTGAAGGCGTTGGTGAGCGACGCGGCTGCGAGCACGTTGATCGTGCCGTGCAACGACGGCACCGTCGTTGCGGCGTTGCCCGGTGCGCCGGTACTGCCCGAGCCCTTGTTGCTGCTCGAGCCGCACGCGGCGCATCCCACGGCAAGGGCGGAGAGCGCGGCGATGGCCGAAACTCGCAGTCTGCGCACGGTCCACTGTCACCTCGTAGGGGGGCCAACTAGTCAAAGCGAGACTACTCAGCGGCGCTCGCGCTCGCGCTCCGCACTGTTCAACGCGCCGTCGAGGAACCGCATGACCGCGTGCGAGGACTCGTAGCGCCAGCGGTCGACTGCGTCGGCTCCCCCTCGACGGTGGGCCGCTCGCAGCGCCGCCTCGTGGGGAGCGAATGCGGCTCGCTGCGACCGCAGCAGCTCGCGTGGGTCGCGGCCGCGCCGCTCACCGAGCACGAGCTTCAGCAGCAGCGCCGTCCGCACATCGCGAAGATGCTCCACCGGCGTCGACAGCCAGCGTTCCACCGCGCGCCGCCCCTTCGCAGTGACGCTGAGCAACTGGCGCGTCGGCCCGCCGCCGCTCTCGGCGCCCCGGCGCTCGATCAGGCCGCGCTCGAGCAGGCCGTCGACGGCTCGGTACGTGAGCGGGCGGCTCAGCGACCACACCCGGCCAATCCCGCCGTCGGGTGCCAGCTCACGCACGAGCGACCAGCCGTGCCGCGGCCCTTCCGCGATCAGCGCCAGGCACACCTCCTCGGCAAGTGGGAGGTCGTCGCCGGCACGCGCCACCCACCCACCTTCGCGCACATTCACCAGCCGCACACGAGCCGCAACCGCCGCCTTGTTATGTGCGGACGAGCCGGCGGTACAGTCCAATCGAACGTTCCCGGCGCACGCATCCCAGCGCGCGGCATTCCGGCGCCCCACGTGCGGAGGTCCGCAACCATGCAGACGTACGACAAGCTCTTCATCGGCGGCGAGTGGGTCACGCCCGCGAGCTCGGCCACCATCGACGTGATCTCGCCGCACTCGGAGGAGAAGGTCGGGTCGGTGCCCGAGGCGAGCGTCGACGACGTCGACCGGGCCGTCGCCGCGGCGCGGGCCGTGTTCGACGACGGCGAATGGCCGCGCCGTTCGCCGGCCGAGCGCATCGAGGCGGTCCGCAAGTTCGCCGACGTGTACGCGGCCCGCATGATGGACATGGCCGAGGTCATCACGGTCGAGATGGGTTCGCCGATCTCGTTCTCGCAGCTCGCTCAGTCGCCGGCACCGTGGATGATGTTGAACTCGTTCATCACCGTCGCCGAGCAGCACGAGTGGGAGGAGCACCGCAGCGGCGTGCTCGGCGGTGACGTGATCGTGCGTTCCGAGCCCGTGGGTGTGGTCGCGGGCATCGTGCCGTGGAACGTGCCGCAGTTCGTCACGATGTCGAAGCTCGCACCCGCGCTGCTCGCGGGTTGCACGATCATCGTCAAGCCCGCGCCCGAGACGCCGCTCGACGCCTTCCTCATGGCGGAGCTGCTCGAGGAGGCCGGCATCCCGAAGGGCGTCGTCTCCGTGCTGCCCGCCGGGCGCGAGGTGGGCGAACACCTCGTAAAGCACCCCGGCATCGACAAGGTCGCGTTCACCGGCTCGACGGCCGCGGGCCGGCGTATCGCCGCGATCTGCGGCGAGCAGCTGAAGCGGGTGAGTCTCGAGCTCGGCGGCAAGTCGGCCGCGATCATCCTCGACGACGCCGACCTCGCAGCCACGATGGAGGGGCTCAAGTTCGCGTCGTTCATGAACAACGGCCAGGCGTGTGTGGCCCAGACCCGCATCCTCGCGAGCCGCAAGAACTATGCGAACGTCGTCGACGCCGTCGGCCAGCTCGCGGGCTCGCTGCAGGTGGGCGACCCGATGCAGCCCACCACCGAGGTCGGTCCGCTGGTCGCCGAACGCCAGCAAGAGCGGGTGCAGAAGTACATCGCGCTCGGCCAGGAGGAAGGGGCCAAGATCGTGGTGGGCGGGAGCGAGATGCCGAAGGGCATCGACCGCGGCTGGTACGTGCAGCCCACCGTCTTCGCCGACGTCTCGAACGACATGCGCATCGCGCGTGAAGAGATCTTCGGTCCGGTCGTCGCGGTCATTCCCTTCGACGACGTCGACGACGCGATCCGCATCGCGAACGACAGCGAGTACGGCCTCGCCGGTTCGGTGTGGACGTCCGACACCGACACCGGCTTCGACGTCGCCCGTCGCGTGCGCACCGGCACCTACGGCATCAACCAGTACACGATGGACTTCGTGGCGCCGTTCGGTGGCTACAAGGCGAGTGGCATCGGCCGCGAGTTCGGCAAGGAAGGCCTCGAGCACTACCTCGAGCTCAAGTCGATCGTCGCGCCCGGCGGAGGCGTGGCCGCCGCCGGCTAGCAGCACGAACCCGGAGGTGCCGTTCGTGGTACTGCGTATGTCAGCTCCAGCTGACATACGCAGTACCACGGCGGCCCGGCTCGCCGCGCCGGCACCCTGTTAGGGTCGGTTGATGGCCGGGACGGCGACCATGCGGGCCTGGCGATTGCACACCTACGGAGCGCCGCGTGACGTGCTGCGGCTCGACACTGTCGAGGTGCCGGCGCCCGAGGCCGGCGAGCTCCTCGTGCGCGTGCAGGCGATCCCGCTCAACCTCAACGACCTC
Organism: uncultured Actinomycetes bacterium; assembly: GCA_963716525.1. GTDB lineage: Bacteria > Actinomycetota > Acidimicrobiia > IMCC26256 > PALSA-610 > JBBREP01. The sequence goes on along the minus strand of OY970315.1, from coordinate 2,414,816 downwards.
GAACGCATCACCGGCGGCAACATGATGGTGCGACCCGAGCTGCCGTACAGCCCGGGGATGGAGGTGATGGGCATCGTCGAGGCATGCGGCGACGGCGTCGACGGCCGCCTGGGCGAGCGGGTCGTGGCGATGCCGAAGGGCGCCCACGGCGGCTTCGCCGAGTTCGCGGTGTGCCCGGCGATCTCGGCCTTCCCCCTGCCCGACACGATCCCGCTCCCCGACGCCGCGGCGCTGTACTTCCCGTTCCATCTCGCCTGGCTCGGGCTGCTCGACCGGGCGCACCTCCAGCCCGGCGAGTCCGTGCTCGTGCACGCCGCGGCCGGCGGCTCCGGATCGGCCGCCGTACAACTCGCGAAGCACACCGGCGCGCGCGTCCTCGCGACCGCGTCGACGGAGGAGAAGCTCGCGCTCTGCCGCGAGCTCGGGGCCGACGTCGCGATCAACTACCGGACCACCGACTTTGCCGCCGCGGTGCTCGACGCCACCGATGGTTGCGGTGTCGACGTCGTGTTCGACAACGTGGGCGCCGCGGTGTTCGAGGCCTCGCTCGGCTGCCTCGCGTACGACGGCCGGTACTTGATGATGGGCTTCGCGTCCGACAAGACGCTCGCCGACGAGGCGTCGATCGTCCCCCGCCGCATCGCGCTCGCGAACGCCAAGCTGTGCGGTGTGCTCCTCGCCTACGCCGACGACGCCATGGCCGGCATGGTGAAGCGGGCGATGGGGTGGAACTTCGTTCCTGCGGGGCGCGGCGCGCAGATCATGGCCGAGGTCGTCGAGCTCGTGACGACCGGTCGGTTGCGGGCGGTCGTCGGTCGGGTGGCCGGCTTCGAGGAGATTCCCGACGCGATCGAGGCGCTGGCCGGCCGCAGGACGACCGGCCGCACGATCGTGCAGCTGTGGTGAGGCCCCGAACTGTCGTCGCGATCGCCATGGCACTCGGCTCGGCGGCGGTGCCCCGCGTGGCCGTCGCCACGTCGAGCCCTCCGACCACGTCGACCCATCCGACCACGCCGACCACGTGGGTGGTCACGCCGGACGGCGCGCCCGCGCACAACCTGAAGTACGCGCTCGTGCATCTCGTGCACGCGGGCGACACCGTCGAGCTCGCCGACGGCGTCTACCGCGTCGACAACCTTTCCGTCTCCGCACCCTCCGTCACGATCCGGGCGGAACACTTGCCGGCGGCCCGAGCGCGGCCGAAGGCGTGGCTCGACGGCTCGATCCCCTACCGCTACTGGGCCGGTGGCAACGGCTTGTGGTCGCATCCGTACGATAAGGATTTCTGCAATACCACGCTGCCGCACCTGCCGTGCGCACAGCTCGGCCTGCCGTACCACGCCGACCAGGTGTTCAAGGGCGGCGTGGCGATCGCGGAGTCGGCAACACCGCTCGTCGCCGAATCCGGCGTCCACTTCCCGCCCCGCTACTACGTCGACCGGACCGATCACCTGTTGACGATCAACTTCGATCCGGGGCCCGACACGACCGTCACCGACAAGGAAACCGCCCTCGTGTTCACGAGCGCGGCGTCACAATCGGTGCTCGAGGGAATCGGCGTGCGGAAGTACGCGGGCAACGACCACAACGCCGCCGATCTCGCAGCGCACCAGGACACCGCCGTGTACAGCGGCGATGCGACCGGCGTCGTGTTCCGCGACGACTTCTTCTCGTTCAACTCGGTTCGTGGTCTCAAGACCCAGGGTGACATCCCGCCGGCGCAGACTCCGGTGGCCGGTGGCGGTGTGCTCGTCGACCGGTCGACGTTCGACCACAACGGCGAGCTCGGCCTCGACACCGTCGAGTCCGACGGCATCATCGTGCAGCACTCGCTCTTCTACCGCAACAACACGAAGCACTACTACGAGGGGGCCGAGGCGGGCGGGGCCAAGCTGCTCTCGACGTGGCATGCGACAGTCGTCGACAACGTGTTCGGCGCGAACACCGGCATCGGACTGTGGTTCGATCGTTCGGCCTACGACGCGACCGTCGCCGACAACGTGCTACAGGACAACACCTGGAACGGCCTGAAGTACGAGGTGTCCGCGCACGCCGTCATCACCGGCAATGTCGGCATCGGCAACGGCCAGGCGGCGCTCCTTGTCTACGAGTCGTCACAGGTGTCGCTGAGCCACAACCTGCTGCGCGGCAATCTCGTCGGTATCGAGATCCAGGAAGGCACGCGTACATACGCGAACAACCCGAGCAACCACGACTCCGACCCCGATCGGGTCCACCCGGCCGACCTCACGTTCGATGTGAAGGACATCGACATCCACGCCAACGGGTTCTATTACGCGCCCTCGCCGCACACGTACGTGCAATGCAACCCTTCGCTCACTGTGCAGAACGCGCTCGACGGCTGCCAGTACCAGATCGCGGTGCAGGACGATCTTGCGCAGCGCGATGCTGCTGTCCTCGACGTGACCACCGGCCACGACAACTTCCACCGACAGGGCTGGCCGGTGGACCCGCAGCACGCGAAGGTCCCGGCGTTCGTCGCGATGTGGCAGGCCCGGCCCGCGCATGTCGCGGCGTCGGGCTGCGTGGCGGGCCCGGCGGGCAGCCGTCAGCTGCGGTGGCTCACCCTCGCCGATTTCCGGTGCACCGGCCAGGAAGCCGGCGCGGCCACGCCCTGGTGAGCCGGTAGGCCGCGGTTCAGCGCGACCACTCGACGAGCGCGTCGGTCCGGGCGGTGAACAGGTGAGTTCCCGCCCAGATGGGTTGCGCGAACTCGGGGAAGTTGCCGGCTTCGGGTAACACCCTGACGATCCGGTGGTGGCGCACGTCGATGATGAACACGCCGTTGCCCGACCCGTCCTGCCAGTCCGTACCTCCGTACGCGAGCAGCTTGGCGCCGTTCATGCTGCCCGAACCGAGCGGGTTCGCGGTGAGCGGGATCTCCCAACGGATCGCTCCGGTGGCCGGGTCGAGCTTGCGCACCGACCCGCGCACCTTCACACCCTTGACGGTGGTGGCGTTGCCGGCGACGAACAGTTGGGAACCGTCCCACACACCGCCCGAGAAGCAGGCCGCGGTGCCGTCGCTCGACGCGGTCCCCACGAGGCGCGACCACACGAGTTGCATCGTGTCGCGCCGCACCGCGTAGAAGTACCCGTCCTTGCCGCAGGCACCGACCATCGGCACCCCCCGCTTGCCCATGATGGTGGCGCCGAACAGCACCGGACTCGACCCGAAGTCGGGATCGCCGAAATGGCGGTCGGGCGCGGACCACTTCCCGAGGACCTTCAAGGTGGAGAGATCGAGGCGGACGATCGAGTACTGGTCGAAGCCGTTCGTGGGCGTGGGCGGATGTGCCTTCTCGATCGCGGGTGTGGTCGACCCCGTAGTGATGTACGCGCCGGTCGCGTCGACCGCCACGCTCGTCCACACTCCTGCGCCCGCGAACCCGGCCGGGATCGTCCAGAACGTGGCGACGGGCTTGCCCGTGTACATGTTGTACGACTTGACCCCACCGCGTACGAACGGGGTGTCGCACTGCGACGAGATGCCGACGTACACGCGGCCCTTGTAGAGCGTCGGGCTCGCCCACGCGTACGAGTCGTTCTTCGTCTTCGACGGTATCTGCACCAGCGCGCGCCACACCGTGGCGCCCGTGCTGCCGTTGAGCTCGTAGAGGTAGCCGTCGGGCGCGTTCAGGTACACGAGCGGTTTGCCGTGGGCGTCGGGGCGCACCGCGGGCGACGCGATGATGCCCTGGCCCGTAGAGCACGTGAGCTTCGGCACGAAGCCGAAGTCGCGTTGCCAGCGCACCGCGCCGGTGGTCTGGTCGAGTGCGGCGAGCACACCGTCGTCGCCGGCCACGTAGATCGTGTTCCCGAACGTCGCCGGGGTGGCGTAGATCGCGGGCGACGGCACCGGCCGGGGCACGAATCGCCAGTGCGACTGGAGCTTGGCGACGTCGGCCGGCCGGATCGCGGCGTCGCGGCTCGCCGACGTGTGCGAAGGACCACCGAGGTATCCGAGCCAGTCGCAGCTGCTGGAGCACGCTGCGCCCGGAGCCGCGCGAGCACCGGCTGGCACGGCCGAGCCGATCGCGCTCAGCGCGACGGCGATCGCGAGCGCGACGCCGCGTCTCGTTCCTCTGGTGTGCACGTTCTGTCCGCCCATCCGGCCGATGCCGGAAACCAGGGGCAATGGTAGAGGCGCGGTGACGGGTCCACAATGGCGTTGCGCCGATATCGCGGCCGCGGACGAGCCTTGTTGCCGCCGCCCCGCTCAGGTGCCGGCGGCGGGGGTTCGCAGGCGCGCCCGCACCGCGGCGAGCACCCGTGAGACGGCGTACAGCCCGAAGCTGAAGCTCGTGACGAACACGCTCGGCTTCACCGTGCTGCTCGCGAGTCCGGCGAGGATCCCGCCGACGCATGCGGCGAGCGCGAAGGCGATCGACAGCGCGGTGACGACGAGCGGATGGGCCGACCAGCGTTGCGCGGCGGCCGCGGGCGTAATGGCAAGGCTCAGCACGAGCAGCGTGCCCACGATCTGGGCGGCTTCGGTGACCGCGAACGCGAGCACGAGGAGGAACACGATGCCGAGCGTGCGGACGCGCAGGCCCCGCGCGACCGCCACGCGGGGGTCGACCGACGCGAACAGCAGCGGACGGAACAACACGAGCATCGCCGCGGTGACGATCAGGCCGATCGCTACGAGCCCGACGAGCTGATCGTTGCTCACCCCGAAGATGTTGCCGAACAGGATGTTCGTCGCCGCGGTGGCGTTGCCGTGGTAGTAGCCGAGGAGCAGCACGCCGATCCCGAGGCCGAACGCGAGCACCACGCCGATCGCCGAATCCCGCTCCCGCTCCCGCACGCTCAACGCGCCGATGAGCGCGGCAACGACCAGCGCGCCGGCGAGCGCGCCGGCGACCGCGTTGTCGGCCACGAGCAGCCCCGCCGCGGCGCCGGTGAACGCCAGCTCACTCGTACCGTGCACCGCAAACGCCATCTGCCGGGTCACCACGAACGGTCCGATGAGGCCGCACGAAAGCGCGACGAGCGCGCCGGCGACGAGCGCGTGCTGGGCGAAGGGCTGATCCAGATACAGCGCGACGGCGATCACTGCACCCCCGGGGCGTCGTGCACGTGATCGTGGTGGTGTGCCTCGTCGAGACCACTGTCGGGGGCGCCGACCACGACGAGACGGCCACCGAGCTCCAGCACATCCACCGGAGTGTCGTAGAGCCGGCTCAGCTGCTCGCTGTGCATCACCTCTGTGGGCGTGCCCACCGCCCAACGACCCCCGACGATGTACAGCACGCGGTCCACGTAGCGCAGCACGGGGTTGATGTCGTGGGTCACGAACATCACACCGCAGCCGCGCGCCCGCCGCTGCTCGTCGATCAACGCGGTCACCGCGTGCTGCTGCCCGAGGTCGAGCGACAGCAACGGCTCGTCGCACAGCAGGAGCTCCGGCTCGCCGACGACGGCCTGGGCGATCCGCAACCGCTGCTGCTCGCCACCGGACAGCGTGCCGATCCGGCGCTCGGCGTAGTCGTCTGCGCCGACGGCGGCGATCGCGCCGTCGACGGCGGCACGGACCCGCGCCGACGGCAACGGGATGCCGAACCGGTGACCGTCGAGCCCGAGGCGCACGAGGTCGCGGCCGCGGATCGGCAGGTCGGGCGCGAAGCCCCTCTGCTGGGGCACGTAGCCCACCGCCCGCGACCGGCTGCCGGCGGGCGCGCCCATCACCTCGACCGTTCCGGACGTCAGCCGGGTGATGCCGAGCAGCACGTCGAGCAGCGTGCTCTTGCCCGCGCCGTTGGGCCCGAGCACCGCGACGAACTCCTCCGGCTGCACCTCGAGCGCGAGATGCTGCCAGAGCACCCGCGCGCCGAACGACATCGTGGCGTCGCGCAGCTGCACGAGCGGACGCGCGTGCATCGTCACGCGTGAGCGGTGCTCTCCAGCGCGTGGAGCAGCGCCGTCGCCTGCTGCAACTGCCAGCCCTGGTACGAGGCCGCGCCGTCCGGCATCGTCTCGGTGACCGGGATCACCGGGATCCCCGCGGCGGTCGCATCGCTGCGCACGCTACGCGTGACCGCACTCGTGGCCTGCGCGTTGTACAGCAGGACGCGCACATGGTCGCCGGACACCATGTCCTTCATTCGGTGGGTGTCAGCCGCACTCGGCTCGTTGCCGTCCTCGATCGCGCGCGCGAAGCCTGAAGGCGTCACGATGTCGAGCCCGGCCGCCTCCAGCAGGTAGCCGGGCACCCGCTCCGTATACGCCACCGGCGCGTGGGGAAGCGCGACTTGATCGTGGCGATCACGCTGTCGATCGGCTGCAGTGCGGCGTCGAAGCGCGCGCGGTTCGCCGCGAAGTCATTCGCGTGCGCCGGCCGCAGGCGCGCGAACGCCTGTTCGATCGCGGTCGCCATGCTCCGGACGCGTCCGAGGTCGTACCACAGGTGCGGGTTCGCGCCGTCCGCGACCTTGGGAGCGAGCTCGGCCGCGGTGAGCACGGTGCGGTTGCCCGACGTCGAGCCGAGCAGCTTGCCCATGAAGTCGTCGTAGCCCACGCCGTTCACGATCACGAGGCGGGCGTCGGCGATCGCCTGCGCGTCGCGCGCATCCGACTCGTAGAGGTGGGGATCGGCACTCGGGTCCTTGATGATCGAGGTGACGTCCACGTACGAGCCGCCGATCTGGCGCGCCACGTCACCCCAGAAGTTCTCAGCGGCCACCACCGGGATGCGGCCGTGCGCGCCGGGCGACGAGCTCGAGCAGCCGGCTGCCGGGCCGAGGAGCGCCACACCGGGCATGAGGAACAGGAGGGTCAGGACCTTTCGCATTCGATAATGAAAGCCGTTCTCATTCTCATTCGCCAAATCGGCCAGCCGATTCTCAGCGGTTCTCACTTTCCGGCTACGGTGACCGCCGTGGCCGAGTTGCACACCCTCGCCGCCTCCCGGCTCCGCGCCGTCGACCAGCGCTACACCGCGCGCCGGCGCGCCGTCGTCGAGCTGCTCGCACGCGCCGACCGGCCCCGCAGCATCGCCGAACTGCTCGACACCGACGACTCGCTCGCACAGAGCTCGCTCTACCGCAACCTGGTGGTGCTCGAGCGAGCCGGTGTCGTCCGGCGCATCCTCACGAACGGCGAGTTCGCCCGCTTCGAGCTGGCCGAGGACCTCACCGAGCACCACCACCACCTGATCTGCTCCAGCTGCGGATCCGTCGGCGACTTCACGGTGCCCGCCGCCCTCGAGGCCGACCTCTCGCGGGCGCTGCGGCGCGTCGCGTCACGCGCCCGGTTCAAGGCGGACGGCCACCGCCTCGACCTCGTCGGCGTGTGCAGCGACTGCAGCTGACCGCCCGCCTGGCGCGACCGCACCCGCCTAGCGCCCGACCGCACCCGCCTAGCGCGTCGCGGTGGGCGGCGCGCCCGCGTCGGCGACGGCACAGCCGTGTCCGTGACAGCCTTCGAGCGGGACGAGGTAGCGGTGCCACGCGTCGAGCGTCGCCTTCGACGCATCCGGCGCGAGGTTCTGGAGCTCGTTCGGATCGGTGACCACGTCGTAGAGCTCGCGTTCACCGGTCGAGTACTCCACGTACGTGATCGTCGCAGTGCGCACGCCGAAATAGGTGGGGATGTCGGACGGCTCGGCGGCCGCCAGCGCTCCGTTCGTCTTCGGGTTCACATCGTTGTCCTGCGACGACGCCGGCTCCGGCCAGTGCTCGAGGAGGTAGGCATTGCGGGTGTCGGACGCGCTGTCGCCGTGCCACACGCCGAGCAGTGAGCGGCCCTCCTCGTACGACGGCAGCCTCGCCCCCGCGATCGCGGCGAAGGTTTGCGGGAGGTCGACGTTGCCCCCCATCGCGCTGCTGTGCGAGCCCGGTGCGATGCCCGGGCCACGCACGAAGAACGGCACATGGATGTCGTCCTCATACGGCGTGCGCTTGCCGGCCGGCAGGCGGTGTTCGCCGAGATGGAAGCCGTTGTCGGACGTGAAGACGAAGTAGGTGTTCGCGAGCTGACCGTCGGCGCGCAGCTCGTTGTAGAGCTGGGCCACGTCGCGGTCGACCGCCTGGAGCGATCGGATGCGGCGCCGGTAGAGGTCGTCGACCTTGGCGATGAGCGCGCTCGACATCAGCGGCTGGGCGCGCAGCCACGCCGGCTTGTCGGAGACGTCGGCCTCGTTGTACGACGGCGCGCGCGGCGCCTTCGCGTTCGGGTACTTCGCAAGGTCGCGGGGCGCGGGGGTGGCGGGCTGATGCGGCGCGAAGTACGCGAGGTACAGGAAGAACGGCGTGTGATCCTGCGTCTCACGCTGGATGAAGCTCTTCGCGTAGCCCGTGTAGACCGTGGTGCCGTAGTCGACGTTGCGGTGCCCGTAGGACACCGGTTGCCCGTTGCGCACGACCGTGTAGTTGTACTCGCCATAGGCCTGGGCCGAATCGATCGCGCCACCCCAGTCGGTCCAGCCGCTCGGCTCGTACCTGCGCCCGGCCTTGCCGGGGTACCCGTTGAGGAACTTGCCGTAGAGCGCCGTGGCGTAGCCCGCCGACTGCATCCAGTTGCCGATCGTCGCCGTCGTGTCACCGGCGGCGTAGGCGGCGTTGAAGCCCCCGCTCGGGCCCGCGTTCGAGTGCACCCCGGTGTCGTGCGAGTACTCGCCCCGCAACATGGTGGTGCGCGAGGGGCAGCAGAGCGAGTTGCTCACGAAGTAGTCGTCGAGGCTCATGCCCTGCGCCGCAATGAGGCGGCGCACCGACGGCAGGTAGGAGATCTCCCGCAGATCGAGGTCGTCGGCGAGCACGAACACGATGTTCGGCTTGCCGGTGGCACCCGGCGCCGTGGTCGCCGCGGCATTGGTGGTGGTCGGCTCGTGCGTCGACTTGGAGCTACTGCACGCCGCCGCCACCAGCGCGAGCGCGACGAAGCCTGCTGTCAACTGCGTCGAGCGCCGTGCGAGCATCGGCTCGTTCTACTCCGGGGGCGTCGACGATCGAAGTCGCGTGCAAGACTCGACGCGTGGCCAAGGTGAGCGCCGGTTTCTTCTCGTTCACCGAGGTCACCGACCCCGCCGAGCATCGCTCGTACAACGAGTGGCACCAACTCGACCACATGCCCGAGCAGTTTCCCCTCGACGGGATCGTGTACGGCCAGCGCTGGGTATGGCCGCCGGCGCGTCGCACGAGCGCACAAGGCGGCGCCGCAGAGGCCCTCGCGGTCGCACCGTTCGACCGCGTGCACTACGTGACGCTCTATCTCATGCGCGACCCGCTCGACGAGACGCTCACCGAGTTCCTGGCGCTCGGTAAGGAGCTCGGCCGCGTGGGCCGATTCCATCGCCACCGTCGCGCGCACCTGTCGGGACCGTTCGCGCTCGTGGACGCCCGCGCGTCCGACCGGGTGCTGGTGTCGGCCGAGGCGGTGCCCTACCGGCCGCATCACGGCGTGCACGTGATCGTCGAGTCGCTCACCGGCGACGAGCGCGCGCGAACCGGGCACGACGAGTGGTGGCACACCGAGCACGCCCCCCGGATGTGTGCACTCGACGGCGTTGCAGGGGTCTGGCAGTTCCAGACGTCGCCCCGTTTCGACGCCCAGGTGTGGCGCCCGGGGCCGCGCCGCATCACCATCGTGTGGATCGACGGCGACCTCGACGCCACCACGCGGCAGCTCAAGGCGCTCGGCGGTGGTCCGGGCCCGGCCGGGGCCGGCGCGCGGCCCGAGATGGCGGCCACGCTCGAGACGATCACGCCGTGGCAGTGGGACTGGTTCGAGGGCGCATGACCACGCCCGCCGAACACTGAGGCCTCGCGCTGCTCGCGGATCGCGCTCGCACTGGTGTCGTCGGCGCTGTACGGCTCGGCCGACTTCGCCGGCGGCATGGCCGTGCGGCGCAACGGCTCCACGTTCGGGGTCGTGTTCGTCACCCAGCTCGTCGGGCTCGTGGTGATCGTCGCCGTCGCGCCGATCTCCGGCGCCGCGCACGTGACCGCGAGCGACTTCGGTTGGGGCGCCGCCGCCGGCCTCTGCGGCGGGCTCGGCCTGGCGCTGTTCTACCGCGCGCTCGCGCTCGGCACGATGAGCATCGTCTCACCCGTGACCGGCGTCGTGTCCGCCGCGGTCCCGGTGTGCGTGGGCCTGCTCCTCGGCGAACGCCCGTCGCTTGCCGCCGCGGCGGGGATCGCGCTCACGATCGCCGCGGTCGCGATGTTCGGTGGCGGCGGGAGCGGCAGGAGCATCGCCACCACGACACGCGCGCTCGGGCCTGCGATCCTCGCGGGAGCCGGCTTCGGCGGATTCTTCTCGCTGCTGTCGGAAGCCCATCACGGCTCCGGCCTGTGGCCGATCGTCGCGGCGCGCGCCGCCGCGTGCCTGCTCTACGTCGGCGGTTCGCAGGTCCGTCGCGCCCCGCTGCGTGTCAGCGCCGCGGCATTGACGATCACGATCGCGGCCGGCTTCGGCGACGTGCTCGCGAACGCGGTGTTCCTCACCGCGTCGCGCCACGGCGACCTTGCGATCGTCGGCGTGATCGGCGCGCTCTACCCGGCGAGCACGCTCGTGCTCGCGCGGGTGGTGCTCGACGAGAGGCTCGTGCTCCACCAGCGGGTGGCGCTCGCCGTGGCGGCCGCCGCGGTGGTGCTCATCGCCGTCGCGTGATCGTGCGACGGCCGCCTCAGATCAGATCGCGGTGTTGAGCTCCACCGCGTTGTCGCGCAGGATCTTGCGCCGGTCGGCGTCGTCGAAGTCCTTGAGCTCGGCCACGTAGTCGAGCGGTCGCGGCATGCCCTCGATGTGCGGCCAGTCGGAGCCGAAGATCACCCGATCGGTGCCCATGAGCTCGGCGATCTCGTACGGGTCGTCCTCCCAGAACGGATTGATCCACACGTTGCGGCGGAACGTGTCGACCGGGTCGGCGCGGAACGAGCCGGGCATCTTCTTCTCGGTCGACCGCAGCTTCGCGAACAGGTCGCGCAGGAACGTGGAACCGTTCTCCACCGACGCGATGCGCAGGCGCGGGAAGCGGTCGAAGAGCTTCTCGAACACCAGCGTGATCAAGAAGTCGTGGGCCGCCCGCTCGATGTTGAACGCCTTGATCGACGGGGTCCAGCCACCGCCACCGAACGTGGCGCCGAAGCCGTCGGGCGCGTAGCCGTTGGCCGACACGCCGCTGTCGCCCGCGTGGACGACCACCGTGATGCCCGCCTCCGCGACGCGCGCCCAGAACGGGTCGAACATCGGGTCGCTCGGCGTGCGGGCACCCGAAGCGGTGAACGCAGCGGCCGGACGCATGCACACGAGGCGCGCGCCGCGATCGAGCGAGAGATCGAGCTCGCGGCACGCCCACTCCACGTCGCACAGCGAGATGTACGGCGCCGAGAAGATGCGGTCGGCGTAGTGGAAGCCCCAGTCGTCGTGCAGCCATTCGTTGAAGGCGCGGAACGTGGTGGTCACCGCGAACGGGTCGTGCTTCAGCAACTCCTCGTAGAGCACACCCAGCGTGGGGAACAGCCACACCGATTCGAGCCCGAACTCGTCCATCCGGGCGAGGCGCGCCTCGGGCTCGCGGTACTCGGCCGGGATCGGCTCGCGGTCGCGCAGGAACTCCAGGGGGTTGCGGCCCTCGGGGTTGCCTCGGAAGAAGTCGTGCATCGCGCCGGCCTTCGCGATCGGGTCGAACGTGGCGTTCGCGACCGCGTGGCTCACCCGGCCCCCGACGACGTGGTACTTGCGGCCGTCGATCTCGGCCCACTGCACGCAGCGACCACGGAGCTTCGGGTCGACATGGCGGGTGAACGCATCCAGCGCCTCGTAGTAGTGGTTGTCGGCGTCGAACGCGAGGTAGTCGAGCGGATCGGACATGCCCCAAGGGTAGTTTCGACCCGCCGAGCGTCCGCCAGCCGGGTATCCCGGCGCGCGGTGAGCAGCGAGGGAGGCCGGCCGGCCCGTGAGCGAAGCGAACGAGAGGCACGACGGTGCCGACGCCCTGCCGGTGCTCGACGTCGCGCCGCTGTTCGGCGACGACATCCGAGCGCGGCGGGCCGTCGGCCGTCGGATCGACGCTGCGTGCCGCAGCCACGGGTTCTTCGCGATCGCCGGGCACGGCATCGACACCGGACAGCGGGATCGCCTCGACGCCGCGGCGCGCCGGTTCTTCGCACTCCCCGAACCGGTGAAGGCCACGATCGCGATGCGTCACGGCGGCCGCGCCTGGCGCGGTTGGTTCCCACTCAGTGGTGAGCTCACGTCGGGCCGGGCCGACGCGAAGGAAGGCATCTATTTCGGCCGCGAGCTGGCGGCTGACGATCCGCGAGTCGCGGTCGAGCACCGGCCGCTCCACGGGCCCAACCTCTTCCCCGCCGAGGTGCCCGAGCTCCGCCCGCTCGTGCTCGAATGGATCGAGGCCGTCACCGCGCTCGGCCACCGCGTGCTCGGCGCGATGGCGCTCGGGCTCGGCCTCGACCCCGAATGGTTCCGCCGCAACCTCACCGCTGAACCCACGATCCTGTTCCGCATCTTCCGCTACCCGCCGCTTCCCGCCGACGGTGCTGGGGCCGACGACGTGTGGAGCGTGCAGGAGCACACCGACTACGGGCTGCTCACGTTGCTCGTGCAGGACGGCCGGGGCGGGCTCGAGGTGCGCTCGGGCGACCACTGGGTCTCGGTGCCGGCCGACTCCGACCTCATCGTGTGCAACATCGGCGACATGCTCGACCGGATGACCGGCGGCCGCTACCGCTCGACGCCGCACCGGGTGCGCAACGTCGCCGCACACGATCGCCTCTCGTTCCCGCTGTTCCTCGACCCCTCCTGGGATGCCGAGATCGCGCCGCTCCCGCTCGACGACCCGGCTCCGGCCGACGATGCCGCGACGCGTTGGGACGGCTCGAGCGTGCACGAGCTGTCGGGCACCTACGGTGACTACCTGGCCGCGAAGGTCGCGAAGGTCTTCCCCGATCTCGGCACCGCCGTGCTGCCGGCCGGGTGACGCGCGTGCCCTCGCGTGGTGCTCCAATGGGGGCGATGTTCGACTTCGACGCCGACGCGGAGCGGCTCGCGGATCGCTGCTTCGACTACGTGCGCCGGCGCCTCGCCCACCCGCCCGATCCCGTCGCTCCGCCCTCGGTGAAGGCGCTCGCCGATCGCGTCGGCACCACGATCACGCCCGAGGGCATCGGCGCCGAGCGGGCGCTCGCGCTGTTCGCCGACGTGCTCGCGCCCGCCGCCATCCCGCTCAACAGCCCGAAGCACTGTGCGCTGATCCCCGGGGCGTCGACCGTCGCCGCCACGCTGTTCGACGCGTGCGTGAGCGCGTCGGCGCTCGTCGCCGAGGCGTGGATCGAAGCCGCCGGTGCGATCCATGCCGAGCAGGAGACGCTCGCCTGGATCGCGTCGCTTGCCGGGCAGCCGGCATCGGCCGGCGGCGTGTTCGTGAGCGGCGGCACGGCCGGCAACCTCTCGGCGCTCGTCACCGCGCGCGACACCGCCGCTCCCGGACGCGTTCGAGTGGCAGTCGGCGCCGATGCGCACTCGTCGGTTGCGCGCGCACTGCACGTGATCCGCTGCGACGCGCTGGTGGTGCCGTCCGACGACCGCGGCCGCCTCACCGGCGACGCGCTGCGGCGAGCGCTCCACGACGACGGCGATCCTGGGTCCGTGTTCGCCGTCGTCGCGAGCGTGGGAGCCACCAACGCGGGCTGCATCGACGACCTGCGCGGCATCGCCGACGTGGCACGCGAGCACGAGCTCTGGATGCACGTCGACGCCGCGTACGGCGGCGCGGCGCTGTGCGCGCCGAGCGTGCGCGACCGCTTCGCCGGTATCGAGCACGCCCACTCGTTCATCGTCGATCCGCACAAGTGGCTGTTCGGGCCACTCGACTGCTGCGCGCTCGTCTACCGCGAACCCGACCTCGCGCATTCGGTCCACCGCCAGCACGCGTCGTATCTCGACACGATGCGGGTGGAAGGCGGCGTCGACCCCTCCGACTACGCCCTGCACCTCACCCGGCGAGCGCGGGGTCTGCCGCTGTGGTTCTCGCTCGCCACCTACGGCACCGACGCGTACCGCGACGCTGTAGAGCAGGTGCTCGCGAATGCGCGCGGCGCCGCCGACGTGGTGCGCGCGCATCCCGAACTCGAGCTCGTCGTGGAGCCCGAGCTCGGCGTGCTGCTGTTCCGCCGTCACGGCTGGGGCGAGGCCGAGTACCTCGATTGGGCGCGGCGCCTCCTCGACGACGGCACGGTGTTCGTGCTACCGACGCGCTGGCACGGCGAGCCCGTCGCCCGCTTCGTGTTCCTCCACCCGCATACCTCGGTCGAGCTCTTCGAAGCCGCCATCACCGCGATGGCGTGACGACCGCTGCGCTCGCCGCGGGTTCGGTGCCGCACCGCCGTAGGCTCGAGATGCGATGACCGCGACCGAATCGCTTGTTCCCGTGCCCGCGGCGCCCACCGGCCACGGCTACCGCACGATCACGGTCGACCGCTACGCCGGCGCGTGCGGCGCGGTGATCTCGGGCGTCGACCTGGCACGCGAGCTCGACGACGCCGTTGTGGCCGAGGTCCGCCGCGCGCTGCTCGACCACTGCGTCGTGTTCTTCCGCGAGCAGTCGCTCACGCCCGACGAGCAGGTGGCGTTCAGCCGGCGCTTCGGCCCGTACAGCCCGGTGCCGTTCGTGGAGGCGATCACGGACCATCCCGAGGTGATCGCGGTGGTGCGCGAGGCGAGCGAGCAACAGGGCTTCACGTTCGGTGGACTGTGGCACTCCGACTTCTCGTTCCTCGACGCGCCGCCGATGGGCTCGATCCTGCACGCGATCGAAGTGCCGCCCTATGGCGCCGACACCATCTGGGCGAACCAGTACCTCGCCTACGAGACGTTGTCGCCCGGCCTGCAGGCGACGCTGCGCACCCTCGACGGCGTGCACAGCGCGCGCGACGCCTACTCGCCGAAGATGCAGGCGGTGCACAACCTGTTCGCGGGGATGACCGTGCACACCGACGAATCGGCGAACGCGAGCCGGAGCCACCCGGTGGTCCGCGCGCACGGCGAGACCGGCCGTCCCGCGCTGTTCGTGAACGCGCAGTACACCGTCGGCCTCGAGGGGTGGGCCGCCCACGAGGCCCGCTGGCTGCTCGACCGGCTGTTCACGCATTCCACCCAGCCGGCGTTCACGTGCCGCTGGCACTGGGAAGCCGGCGACGTGGCATTCTGGGACAACCGTTGCCTGCAGCACATGGCGATGGCGGACGTGTCGGGGCACCGGCGTTTCATGCACCGCACCACCGTCGCGGGCGAGGCCCCTGTGCGGGCCTGAGCCCGGCGCGTCAGGCAATCGACAGGTGCGGTTCGCGCGTTCGTGACAAGGCGGAGAAGCGCGCGTAAAGCGCGCCGGCCACACTGAGGTCCACCCGATGCGGTCCCCTTGCACCGTGACGGGAGCACTGGAGGTGCGCCATGACCGAGAAGCTGCGTGACCGGGTGCGGATGGCCGACCTCGCGCCGATGCGGCCGAGGGCCCGCCCGACCGTGGTGGAGCGGTCGCTGCCGACGGGCCTGGGCTCGGCGGTGAAGGCCTTCGAGCGGCTGATCGCCGCGCCCGTCGAATCGAGCGACGGCACCGCGACCCTCGAGCTGGCCCACCGGCCACGGCTGCGCGGGTTCGGCGTCGACGCCGTCGTGACGGTGCAGCTCACCGGCATGGACGACACCCTGACGGTCGACGTCACCCTCGCGGAGGCGGCCGACGGCACGAGCATGGTGCGGCTCGCGACACGCGGTGCCTGCCGCGACGGCTTCGACACCGCGCATGCGGTGCTGCACGACATCACGCTGGCGCTCGCCGAGCTGTGCGGCGCCCGCCCGGTGCTCGAAGCCATCGCCGGCTGACGCGAGTCGCCGCTCGGGTGGCGCGGGACGCAACGGCGCCGACCGCACACCCGAGCCCATGGTTTCCACCGCGGCGCCGGTGAGGCCAAGATGGCACGGTGGAATTCGACGCGGGCTACGGCCCGCTGCTCTCGACGACCGTGCGCATCGTCACCTGGAACATCTGGGCGCGCTACGGCCCGTGGGAGCAGCGTGCACCGGTGATCCTCGAGACGCTGCGCGGTCTCGAGCCCGACATCGTGGCGCTGCAGGAGGTGTGGGCCGGCGGCACGCGCAACCAGGCGCGTGAGCTCGCCGATGCGCTCGGCTTCGAAGGCTGCGTCTTCGCGCCGAACTTGGAGCACCACGGCGCATGGATGGGACAGGACCGACCCGACGGGCCGGAGACGGTGACGCACGCAGGCAACGCGGTGATCGCGCGCTGGCCGATCGCGCGCCACGATGTGCGGGTGCTGCCCCGGCAGGGCGGCGGCGCCACCGACGACGAGGGCGAGGAACGGCTGTGCGTGCTCGCCGAGGTCGACGGCCCGCGCGGTCCGATCCAGATCTACTGCGCGCACTTGAGCTGGCGCGCCGATCACAGCGGGGTGCGCCAGGCGCAGGTGGCCGAGATCTGCGCGTTCGTGCGCGAGCAGCGGCCGCGGAGCTTTCCGGCCGTGCTGCTCGGCGACCTCAACAGCGACCCCGACAGCGATGAGATCCGCATGCTCACCGGACGCGGCGCGGCTCCCGTCCCCGGCGTGATGTGGCGCGACGCGTGGGAATGGACGGGCGCGCCGGCCCGCGGGGACGCCGGCCACACGTGGCACGACGACAACCCGTTCGTGGCGGCGAGCCTCGACGTCGCTCGGCGCATCGACTACGCGATGGTCGCGGCACCGAAGGCCGGCGGCTGCGGCCATCCGCTGGCCGCGCGGGTGATCGGCGACCGTCCGATCGGCGACATGTGGGGCTCCGACCACTACGGGTTGGCCGTCGACCTCCGCTACTGAGCGGCCGGAACGGTGATCCGCGGCACCGCCGTGTGCGAACCTGATCGAGGAACGCCACGGGGGCGACAGAGGGAGACAGGCGATGACATTGCAGGTGGTAGGCGCGGGGTTGGGCCGCACGGGGACCCACAGCCTCAAGATCGCGCTCGAGCGGTTGCTCGGTGGCACGTGCCATCACATGATCGAGGTGTTCGCGCATCCCGACGAGGTCCCCGTGTGGCACGCCGCCGCCCTCGGTGAGATGCCGAACTGGCAGGAGTTCCTCGCCGGTTACACCGCGCAGGTCGACTGGCCCGGCGGGTCCTTCTACCGGGAGCTCGCCGAGGCCTTCCCCGACGCGCTCGTGCTGCTGTCCGTCCGCGACCCCGACAGCTGGTACCGCAGCGCGAGCAACACGATCTTCAACGCACTCGAGCCGAGCGATGGCGCCGAGGACAACCCCTGGCTCGACATGATCATGGCGATCGTCAGCGCCCGGTTCTGCACCGAGGTCGACAACCCGGACGCAATGAAGAAGGCGTTCGTCGCGCACAACGACGAGGTACGGGACACGATTCCCGCAGACCGCCTGCTCGTGTGGGAGGCGAGCGACGGTTGGGCACCGATCTGCGAGCGACTCGGTGTGGCCGTGCCCGATATGCCGTTCCCGCTCACGAACACCACGAACGAGTTCCGCAACAACATGGGGCTTCCGCCCATCGCATGACGGCGTCACCCCGCCGCACAGCCACGGATCCGCGCTAGACCGTGAGTCATGACGACGGCGAGCACCGGCATCGGCGGCTGGACCGCGAAGGGCTTCGAGAGCGTGCGCGACGCCTTCGCAGCGAACTTCGCGAACGGCCTGGAGGTGGGCGCGGCGTTCGCGGCGTACCACCGCGGCCACAAGGTCGCCGACCTGTGGGGCGGCGTCGCCGACCAGGACACGGGCCGCGCGTGGGACGAGGACACGATGATCCTCGTGTTCTCCACCACCAAGGGCATGACCGCGATGTGCGCGAACCAGCTCGTACAGGAGGGCCGGCTCGACGTGCACGCACCGGTGGTGGAGTACTGGCCCGAATTCGCTGCCGGGGGCAAGGAGCGCATCACCGTCGAGCAGTTGCTCAGCCACCAGGCCGGCCTGGCGTGGACCGAGCCGGCGATGCCGCTGGAGGACGCGCTCGAATGGGAGAACGTCGTGCGCGCGCTCGAGCAGGAGCCGCCGCACTGGGAGCCCGGCAGCGCGCACGGCTACCACGCCACCACCTACGGCTGGCTCGTCGGTGAGGTGATCCGCCGCGTGAGCGGCAAGAGCGTCGGCACGTACCTGCGCGAGCACGTCGCCGGCCCGCTCGGTGCCGACTTCTACATCGGCCTGGCCGAGGAGCTCGAGCCGCGTGTCGCCGCGCTGATCAGCATGTTCCCACCCGGTATCGATCTCGACCCCGACGCGCCGTCGGCGGCCGAGCCGAACCCGGTGCGCGACATGATCATGCAGTTCATGGGACCCGACACGATGCTCGGCAAGGCGCTCGCCTCACCGGGGGGCGCGTTCCGCCGGATCGAGGCGTTCAACACACGGGCGGTGCGCGCTGCGGAGATCCCGGCCGCGAACGGCGTGGGCGACGCCCGCTCGATCGCGCGCATGTATGCGGCGTGCGTCGGCGAGGTCGACGGCATCCGTGTGCTCTCCCCGGGGCAGCTCGACGACGCGATCACGCAGCGCACGACCGGGCCCAACACCGTGCTGCTCGGGCTCGACATCCAGTTCGGGCTCGGGTTCATGGTCCGCTCCAGCCTCATCGCGCTCGGTGGCCCGCGCAGCTTCGGGCACTTCGGGCTGGGCGGATCGATGGGCTGGGCCGACCCCGACGCCGAGCTCGCCTTCGGCTACGTGATGAACCGGCTCGACATGGGCGTGGCCGGCGACGTGCGGTCGACGAACCTCGTCAACGCCTGCTATTCGGCGATCTGACGGCTGCCCCGCAGTGCCGGCACCCGACGACCTCGACCGCCTGCACGAGATCGCGACCGCGGCGGTCGACGGCGACGTGGCCGACCGGTTGCGGTTCGTCGCCGAGCTCGACGCGCTGCGGCTCGTGGAACGGCGCGCCTACGTCGGTGGCGGTGAACGGCGCGAGAACAGCGCGGAGCATTCCTGGCACGTGGCCACGATGGCGCTCGTGCTGCAACCGCTACTCGGGCCGGTGGACATCGACAGGGTCGTGCAGATGCTGCTCGTGCACGACGTGGTGGAGATCGACGCCGGCGACGTGCCCGTGTACGACCACACGGCGCCGCGCGTCGAAGCAGGCCGAGGAGGTCGCGGCCGCCGAGCGCCTCTACGGGCTGCTGCCGTCACCCACCGGCGCCGCCCTGCGCGCGCTGTGGGACGAGTACGAGCAGGGTTCGACGCCCGAAGCCCGGGCCGCGAAGGCGCTCGATCGACTCGCGCCGCTGCTGTTGAACTGGATGTCGCAGGGCGCGAGCTGGCGTGAGCTCGATGTGCGGGCGGCCGACGTGCGCGCCGTCAACGCCCCGGTTGCGGCCGCAGCCTCCCCGCAGCTCGCCGCGCTCGTACGGGCGCTGATCGACGACGGCGTCGCGCGAGGCTGGCTACCCGAGTAGCGAGCCCGAACAGCGAGGTAGGTGATGGCAGTCGACTACGGCATCGAACCCGAGCACTGCACGCAGTGCCGCTTCGACGGCGCGGCGTACACCGACCTCGATGTCGCGGGCACGCTCCGCGCCATCGGCCCGTGGTGGCGCCTGCTCGTGCGTGGCATCGACGACGCCCTGCTGCAGCAGCGACCTGCGGCCGGCGTCTGGTCAGCGGTGGAGTACGCCGAGCACTCCGCCGAGATCACCCGCGTCATCGGGTTCGGCCTTGCCGCCATGCTCGACCAGGACGGCGTCGACTTCGGCACCGCGCCGGTCGAACCGTCCGTGCACACCGATCCTTCGACCACTCCGATGACGGCTGCGCTCGACGCGCTGGAAGCCGAGCTCGGGGCGTACCGGGAGGCTGCGGTGCGGGTGATGGCCGAGCCGCACCGGCATCTCGTGCTCGGCGGCGACCGCTACCGGGGCGCGTGGCTCGCGCGGGCACGGCATGCACGACGCGCTGCACCACCTGCAGGACGTCGGGCGGGGTCTCCACGCGCTCGGCGCGGGCACGCCGTCGCACACGGGCTCGGTCGCGCAGATCAACGTGTCGGACGGCGGCGTGCCGAAGCGCACCGTGGACACGGTCGCAGTGGGCTACCGCGGCTTGGAGCACGACCGCCAGCGGTCGCGCCGCTTCCACGGGCGGGTGTGGCAGGCGCTCTGCCTCTACTCCTCCGAGGCGATCGCGTGTCTGCGGGCCGAGGGCCACCCGATCAGCGCCGGCTCCGCGGGCGAGAACTTCACACTCGAAGGCGTCGACTGGGCCGCCCTGCGGCCGGGCACACGGCTGCGCATCGGCAGCGTGCTGGCCGAGCTGTCGGTACCCGCCCTGCCGTGCGGCCACAACGCCCGGTGGTTCACCGACGGCGACTTCGACCGGATGCACCACGAGCGTGACTACTCGGCCACCCGCTGGTACGCACGCGTCATGGAGGACGGCGTGGTGCACACCGGCGACCCGGTCCTCGTCGAGCCATCAACGACCGACCATGCGTCGTTTGGGACCGCTATTTGGTACCCAAACGACGCATGAGGATGGGTCAGCGGTATCGCTCGCGGAGGCGGCGCTTGTAGATCTTGCCGTTGTCGTGACGCGGCAGCTCGGCGACGAACTCGACGCGGCGGGGGCACTTGTAGTGCGCGAGCCGGCCGCGACAGTGCGCCACGAGCTCGTCGGCGAGCCCGGGCGACGGCTCCACGCCCGCGCGCAGCTCGACCACTGCGAGCACCGTCTCGCCCCACTCGTCGTCGGGCACGCCGATCACCGCCACGTCACCGACCGCGGGATGCTCGAGGAGCGCAGCGTCGACCTCCGCGGGATAGATGTTCACCCCACCCGAGATGATCAGGTTCGCCGACCGGTCGGTGAGGAACAGATAGCCGTCGTCATCGAGGTAACCGACGTCGCCGAGCGTGAAGTAGTCGCCCCGGAAACTCGACGCGGTCTTGCCGGGATCGCCGAGGTACTCGAAGCGTTCGTCGCCCGGTGCGTGGAGCCACACGAGGCCCGCCTCGTGCGCGGGCAACGGCTGCGCGTCGTCGTCGCCGACGATCACCTTGCCCGGCGGGTACGGCTTGCCGACCGTGCCCGGTTTGCGGAGCCACGTGAGCGAGTCGACGATCGTGCCGGTTCCCTCGGTGGCCGCGTAGTACTCGTAGATGATCGGACCCAGCCAGTCGATCATCGCCTGCTTCACGTGCACCGGGCACGGCGCCGCGCCGTGCACGACGAGGCGCAGCGACGAGACGTCGCACGCCGCCGCGCACCTCGCTCGGAAGGGCGAGCAGCCGGTGGAACATCGTGGGCACCATGTGCGTATGGGTGATGCGGTGCTGCTCGACGAGTTGCATTGCGGCGGCCGCATCCCACTGGTCCATCAGCACCACGGCCGCGCCGTGCGAGATCGCGGCGATCAGCGACAGGTTGAGCGGCGCGGCGTGGTAGAGCGGGCCGGTGCAGAGGTTGGCGTCGCCGGGCACGTAGCCCGCGATGTTCGGCACCCGGATCGGGCCGGGGCGGTGATGCACCCCTTTCGGATTGCCGGTGGTGCCGGAGGTGTAGAGCATCGACCGGCCCGCGAGCGGCGCCGCACCGAGCACGGGCGACGATGCCGACACCACATCGGCATAGCGGTCGAAACCCGGGATGTCGCCGGCGATCGCGACGGCCCGGCACCCGTGCGGCGCGTGCTCGAGCGCCTCGAGCGCGGTCGCGCGGCGCGGCGCGTCGGCGAGCAGCACGCGCGCCCCGCAGTCGCGCACGATGTAGCCGGCCTCACCGCCAGTGAGGTGGAAGTTGACGGGCGTGAACTGCAGGCCCGAGCGGATGCACGCCGCCCATACCTCGACGAACTCCGGCCGGTTGCCGCAGACCAGCGCGACCCCGTCGCCGGGCTGCAACCCCATCGCGCGGAATGCGTTCGCCAGCCGGTTCGCGGCGGCGTCGAGCGCGCCGAAGGTGCGATCGCCGTGCTCCGACACGACCGCCGCCGCATCGGGCTGCCGGCCGGCCCAGTAGGCGATCGCCATCCCGCAGGCGATCGCCGCGTCGAGGTCGTCGAGGAGTGCGGTGGGGGCCGACGCATCCGAGGTGTGCGTCACGCTGCGTCCCTCTTGTTCACGTTGCTCACGGGCACTCACGGTGTTCACGTTGCTCACGGGCACTCACGGGCCGGGCGGCCTTCCTCGCTCCTCGCTCTGAGCCGGGAGACCCGGCCTCCAGATGCTCGGCGGTCGAGCGTACCGACGATCGGCCCGCCGGGCCACCACTACCCTGCTCGCCCGTGCCACGTCCGCGCGCCCTGCTGCAGCTCGCGCGGCCCAAGCAGTGGGTGAAGAACCTGCTCGTGTTCGCCGCTCCGGGTGCGGCGGGGGTGCTGTCGCACGGCTCGTCGTTCGTCAAGACGTGCGTGGCCTTCGTCGCGTTCTCGCTCGCCGCGTCGGGCACGTACGCGTGGAACGACGCCCGCGACGCCGAAGCCGACCGCCGGCATCCGAAGAAGTCCCGGCGGCCCGTGGCCACCGGCGCAGTGTCGGTGGTCCAGGCGCAGGTCTTCGGCGCCGTGCTGTTCGTGCTGTCGCTCGCCGTGTCGCTCCTCGCCTCGGTGGCGTTGACGTGGACGGTGCTCGTGTACGTGGCCCTCACGCTCGCGTACACCGTGCGCTTGAAACAGGAACCGGTGCTCGACCTCGTGACGGTCGCCGCCTGTTACGTACTCCGCACGGTCGGCGGGGCCACCGCAACGGACGTGCGCGTCTCCACCTGGTTCCTGATCGTCGCCGCGGCCGGGTCGCTGTTCGTGGTGACCGGCAAGCGCAGCGCCGAGGTACTTCGTCTCGGTCCCGACGCCGCGCACCACCGCCAGGCACTCGCCGGCTACACGCACGAGTTCCTGCTCTACGTGCGCGGCGTGTCGTCGTCCGTAGCGATCCTCGCCTACTGCCTGTGGGCGTTCGAGTTCTCCGCGAGCACGGGCAACAGCGTGTGGTTCCAATCGTCGATCGTGCCCTTCGTGGTGGGGATCCTGCGCTATTCGCTGCTGCTCGAAGGGGGCGAGGGCGGCGCGCCTGAAGACTTGCTGCTCTCCGACCCGGTGCTCGTCGCCGTCGGCGTCGCGTGGGCCATCGTGTTCGCGGTCGCGGTGTACTACAAGTGACCGTGCCGCCCACCGCTCCCACGTCCGAGCCGCCTCCCGCCGTCGACGGCGCGTACAGCGAAGCGGCGGAGCTGCTGCAGGGCTGGGGCGGCACGTCGCCGTCGCGAGCCACCGTGTGGCACCCGCACGACGCCGGCGAGGTGGAGCGGCGCGTGCACGACGGTCGCGGCGGCGCGGGGATGCCGCGCGGCGTGGTGGCCCGCGGTCTCGGTCGTAGCTACGGCGACGCCGCGCAGAACGCCGGCGGTCACGTGCTCGCGGCGACCGCGCTCGACCGCGTGCTCGAGCTCGACGTCGACGAGGGCACCATCCGCTGCGAAGCGGGCGCGAGCCTGGAGATGCTGCTGCACCTGCTCGTGCCGCTCGGTTGGTTCCCCACCGTGGTGCCCGGCACGCGCCAGGTGACCGTCGGCGGCGCGATCGCAGCCGACGTGCACGGGAAGTTCCGCCTCGGGTCGTTCTGCGACTACGTGGAGCGGGCCACGCTCGTGACCCCGGCGCTCGGTCCACTCACGATCAGCGCCCACGAGCACGCCGACGAGTTCTGGGCCACAGCGGGCGGCATGGGGCTCACGGGCGCGCTCACCGAGGCGACGCTCCGCCTGCACCGTATCGAGACGTCGGCGATGGTCGTCGACACGGTTCGCTGCGCCGACGTCGACGAGTGCATGGCCGCGATGCTCGAGGGCGACGACCAGTATCGCTACGGCGTGGCGTGGATCGACTGCCTGGCCCAGGGCCGCTCGCTCGGCCGCTCGATCCTCGAACGTGGCAACCATGCACAGCTCGACGAACTGCCGGCGCGCCGCCGCCGCGCGCCGCTGGCGTACCCGTCGCCGTTCCAGCCCGTCGTGCCGGTCACACCGCCGAGCGGGCTGTTGAACCCGGTCACGATCAAGACACTGAACGAGCTCTGGTTCCGCAAGTCGCCGGCGCGGCCGCACCACGGTGTGCGCTCCATCCCGGGCTTCTTCCACCCGCTCGACAACATCGTCGGCTGGAACCGCGTCTACGGCACCCGCGGATTCGTGCAGTACCAGCCGGTTGTGCCCTACGGCGAGGAGGCGGTGATCCGGCGCATGCTCGAGCAGCTCGCCGCGCACGGCTTCGCGTCGTTCGTGTCGGTGCTGAAGCGCTTCGAAGGTGCGAACGACGGCTACCTCTCGTTCCCGATGCCGGGCTGGACCCTCGCGCTCGACATCCCGGTTGGCGACCCGGAGCTCGCGCCGCTGCTCGACCGCTTCGACGAATGGGTGCTCGAAGCCGGAGGCCGCGTCTACCTGGCGAAGGACGCGCGCGTCGCGCCCGAACGGTTCGCGGCGATGTACCCGCGGCTCGACGCATGGCAGGCGGTGCGCGACCGGCTCGATCCCGACGGATTGCTGTGCAGCGACCTGGCCCGCCGCCTTCATCTCGTCCACCCCTCGTGACCTGCTCGTTGACTAGCTCGTGAAGGGATCTTGATGCGCGACGCGCTCGGCGACGTGGAGTCGGTGCTGGTGCTCGGGGGGAGGTCGGAGATCGCGCTCGCCGCGGTGCGGGCGCTCGTGGCCCGCCGCACCCGCACGGTGGTACTGGCCGTTCGCGATCCGGCGGCTGTCTCGGGCGAACTGGGCGCGTTACGTGACGCCGGTGTCGACGCGAGCGCGGTCGCGTTCGACGCGACCGATCACGCCAGCCACGACGCCGTGGTGCGCGGCGTGTGGGACACGCACGGCGACATCGACGTGGTGATCGTCGCGTTCGCGGTCATGGGCGACGAGGAGCAGGCGGCCCACGACGCCGATGCGGCGCGAGCGATCATCGACACCACGTTCACCGGCGCCGTCACGTCCCTGATCGCCGTCGCCGAACGGATGGAGCAGCAGGGCCACGGCTCGATCGTGGTGCTGTCGTCGGTGGCCGCGCTGCGGCCCCGCCAGAAGATCCTCACGTACGCGGCGGCCAAGGCCGGCCTCGACGCCTATGCACGCGGGCTCGCCGACCGGCTGCACGGCACCGGCGTCGACGTGGTGGTCGTGCGACCCGGCTACGTGCACACGCGCATGACCGCGGGACGGCCACCCGCACCGTTCGCCACCGATCCGGAGACGGTCGGTGCGGCAATCCTGGAAGGCATCCGCCGCCACTCGCCGGTGGTGTTCGTGCCGCCGGTGCTGCGCGTGGCGACGCCCGTGCTGCAACTGCTCCCGCGACCCGTGTGGCGGCGGTTGCGCGCATGACCGCGAAGCCGGGGCTCGCGCTCTTCGACTTCGACGGCACGCTCACCCGGCGCGACACCGTGCTGCCGTTCCTGCTCGGGGTCTGTGGCAACGACGCACTGCCGCGCTTCGCCGCGGCCGCGGCGCGCGCCTACGTCGCGCGATCCCGACGCGCGGCGCGACGCGGCGAAGGCCGCGGTCATCATGCGCGCGCTCAGCGGACGGTCCGAGCGCGACGTCGCGGCGGTCGGCCGTGCCTACGCGCGCACTGTGGTGCAACGAGGGTTGCGCGCCGAGGGCCGGGCCCGGCTCGAGTGGCATCGAGCCCAGGGGCACCAGCTGCTGATCGTCTCGGCCTCACTCGAGCCGTACCTCGCGGTCGTGGCCGAGCTGCTCGACGTCGACGCGTGCCTGTGCACCGCGCTCGAAGTCGACGGCGGCGGCGTCCTCACCGGGGCGATCGCCGGTGCGAACTGCCGCGGGGCCGAGAAGGCGCGCCGCGTGCAGGCGGTGATCGATCCGGGCGAGCACGAGGTGTGGGCCTACGGCGACACGCACGGCGACCGGGCACTGCTCGCGCTGGCCGACCATCCCGTATGGGTCGGCGGCCGCGCCCGCCGCGCCGCCCGCGGGGCGCGGCGCCCTCGCTGATGTCGTGTCGCCACCATTAGCGTCGCCGGCGTGGATGGTCCGCGGCTTCCGCTCACCTGGTCCGACTGGGCCAGCGGAGACTGGCTCGGCGACGCCAACCCGCTGGGTGTCGTGAAGCCGGCGATCGCCGGATCGATCGACGGCCTGACGCGAGCCGTCGGCGCGACGCTCGGCGCGCTCGAACACACCGCGACACTGGCACCGCAGTTCATGCTCGAGGCGATCCTCGACGGCGCGCGCAGCCGGCTGCTGGGCCGCGACCTCGTGGTGCGCCACGGTGACGGCGAGCTGCGCCTGCATCTCGACGATCTGCGCTTCGATCTCGCGGCGCTGCCGCTCGCGGTCGGCCAGCTCGGATCGATCCACGTCGACGCCTCGGCGGTGGCATGGCCCGCGGGCCGCCTCGACGCGCTGCACGTGGAGTTCGCCAACGTGCACATCCGGCCGGGGTTCGCGCCGGCACTCGTGGGCGCGCCGGTCCGGCTGCGCGCGACCGTCGGGCAGGAGGCGCTCGATGGCTTCCTCGCCGGTGTTGCCACGAAGGTGCACGTCGAGCTGGGCGAGCGCACCGCGGTCGCGGTGCGGCCCGGGCGGGAGTCGTGGGGACACGCGCGGGTTGAGCCACGGGTCGAGGGCGGGCGGATGCGCCTCGTCGCGATGGGCTTCTCGGTGCGGTCACGGGCACTGCGGGCGCCGGGCCGCGGGCTGCCGGCGGTGCTCGTCGACCTGCCCACACTGCCGCGCGGCATGCGCGTCAAGCACCTGGAACTCGGCGATCGCGTCGTGCTCGTCGACGCGATCTTGGAGCAGTTCGAGGAGCCGATCACACCCCAGCAGCTCGCCCGCGTCGCATCGCTCGTGCGCGCCGGCGCGCCCGAGATCGACCTCTCGCAGACGGCATGACCGGCCGCGACCCCGGCGTCGACACGGGCGCCTCCGTCTGGACGATCGACGACGCGCTCGCCGAGATCGAGGCCTCCCCTGCCGGCGGGCACGTGGGCGCCTTCTTCGACTTCGACGGCACACTGATCCACGGCTACTCGGTCTACGCGTTCGCGCAGGATCGCATCGTGCGGCGCCAGGTCGGCGGGATGGAGGCGATACGCGCCGCGCGCGTCGGCGTCGAGTACGCGCTCGGACGGGTGGGCTACGACCGCCTCATCGGCCTCGCGGCCGACGCCTGGCGCGGCCGGCCCACGAAGGAGCTCGAGGCGCTCGGTGAGCGTCTGTTCCGCGACGTGCTCGCCGACCGCGTCTATCCGGAGGCGCGGGCGCTCGTGGCCGCGCACCGCGGGCGCGGCCACACGGTCACGATCACCACGTCGGCCACGTACTTCCAGGTGGCGCCGATCGCGCGCGCGCTCGGGATCGACCACATCGTGTGCCAGGAGCTCGAGGCCGTCGACGGCGTGCTCACGGGCGCGGTGCGGCAACCGACGCTGTGGGGCCCGGGCAAGACGATGGCGGCGCGCCGCTTCGCGTTCGACCACAGCCTCGACTTCGAGGCCAGCTTCTTCTACGCCGACGGCGACGAGGACCTCGCGCTCGATGTCGGAGATCGGACGGCCCCGGCCCACGAACCCGGGCAAGCACCTCGCCGCCGAGGCCGCAGCGCGCGGCTGGCCCGTGTTGCGCTTCTCGAGCCGCGGCACGCCGGGCTGGCCGGTAGTGGCGCGCAACGTCAGCGGCCTGCTCGTCGCCGGGCCGGTCACCACGACGGCCGCGGCCGCGGCCGGGATGTGGCAGCGCAGCCGCCGGCACGCGAGCAACGTGGCCACCACGCTGCTGCCCGACCTCATGCTCGGGCTCGCGGCGGTGCGCGTCGACACCACCGGCCCGGGCCACATCGACGCGATGCACGAACGGCCCGCAGTCGTCGTCATCCGCCAGCGCAGCCGCGTCGATGCGTTCGTCGTGGCCAAGCTCCTGCGGCACGACTGCCGGCTCGTCGTCGACCGGGCCCTCGCGCAGGACCCGGTGGTCGGCACGATCGGACGGCTGTTCGACGTGGAGTTCGCCCGGTGCGTGGACGAGCCCGACGCCGAGCGCCTGCGGCGCTACCGCACACTGCTCGACCAGGGCACGTCGGTCGTGTTCCTCGTGGGACCGATCGACCGGCCCGACGAGCCGCCGACGCTGCGCAGCGGGCCCCTGCGACTCGCCGCGGGCGCCGGGGTGCCGATCGTGCCGATGATCGTGCGCGACAGCGACGTGCTCGTCACACGACGGCCTCCGGTGGTGCGGCCGGGCACCATCCACGTGGAGATCGGGGAGCCGGTCATGGTCGACCCGACCGACGTCGAATCGGCGCGCGAGGCCGTGGTGGCGGCGCTGCGTTGACTACGAGGCTCGCGACCCGCGGACCACGCCGAGGAACCGCTCCACGGCGTGCACTGCAGCCCATGTGCGCGGCGACCAGAAGATGTCGAAGGCGTGCTGGGCGCGGGGCAGCTCGGCGTAGACCACCGGCTGGGTCGACTCCTTGCGCAGCATCTCCGCGAACGCCCGCGCCTGCTCCACGGGCACGAGCGAGTCGTTCGTGCCGTGGATCACGAAGAACGGCGGGGCGTCGGCCCGGATCGCTCCCATCGGCGACGCCGAGTCCCACGTGGGCCGGCGCTCCTCGGTGAGCACCTGCTGGAACACCCGCTTCTCGAGCATCGCCTGCATGTCGGCGCGACCGGTGCCGTCGCGGTTCAAGAAGTCGTACACGCCGTAGAACGGCACGGCAGCCTGCAGCGTGGTGTCGACGTCCTCGAACCCGGGCTGGAACGCAGGCTCGTTCGGCGTGAGCGCCGCGAGCGCGGTGAGATGACCGCCCGCGGAGCCGCCGGTGATCGCGAGGAAGTTCGGGTCGCCGCCGTAGCGCGCGATGTTCGCCTTCACCCAGGCGATGGCGCGCTTCACGTCGACGATGTGCTCAGGCCACGCGACCCGTGGGCTCAGCTGGTAGTTGATCGCGACGCATACCCAACCGCGGGCCGTGAGGTGCTCCATGAGCGGCTGGCCCTGCTGGTTCTTGTTGCCGATCATCCACGCGCCGCCGTGCACCTGGAGGAGCACCGGGGCGCGGCCGTCGAGCGGCAGCTCGGCGCGCTTCCACACGTCGAGGTAGTTGCGCTTGCCAGCTTCGCCGTAGCTGAGATCGTGCTCGGCCGCGAGTGTGCGGCGCGCGACCGAGAACGGTTGCACCAGGCGCGCCAGCGGGATCGAGCGGTCGAGGGCCGGCACGCCCACCGACGCGGCCTGCGCCCGGTAGTCGGCACCGAGCTCGTCGGCGAGCGCGTCGTCGAAGACCCGGTCGGCCATGCCCGCTTCGCGGTGGAGCCGGTAGCGCTGGGCCCACACCGCGGCATCGGCGGCGAGCAGGGCTCGACCGGTCCAGGTGCGGAGCGCGCCCTTGCGGATCGCCGCCAGGTCGACGAGCGCCTGGGCCGCCGAGGTGTGCAGTGGCAGCTCGCTCACGGTCCAGCCGTGGAAGAACGACGGCACCGACGCCGGGCCGCTGCGGGCAAACGGGCGCATCACGTTCGCGGTGCCGGCGGCACGGCCGAGGGTGCGTACCGCCATCCGACCTTCGAGCTCTCCCACGATTCCACCTCCGGTGAGGTTCGCAAGCGTAGTGACGGCGGTTCGGCCTCTCTCGATGCACCCACGTTGCGTGATGGCGGTGACACCCGGCACGCTGTTCGGCCAGGGTGACTCGACCATGACCGGAACCGGCACAAAACGCGCTAGAAATCCATGATGGCCTCGACGGTGCTCGTCACGGGTGGCGCCGGGTTCATCGGCAGCCACACGTGCCTGGCGCTGATGGAGGCCGGTTTCGACGTCGTCGTCGTCGACGACCTGTCGAACAGCTCCGAGGTCGCGATCGACCGGATGCGCGAGCTCGGCGACCCGTCGAAGCTCGTGTTCCACCATGTCGACCTGCGAGACCCTGAGGCGCTCGACACGGTGTTGCGCGCCCACCCGGTCGACGCCGTCGTGCACTTCGCCGGGCTCAAGGCGGTGGGCGAGTCCGTGGCGCGGCCGCTCGATTACTACGACGTCAACGTCGCCGGCACGCTCACGCTCCTGCGCGTGCTCGGCGAGCACGGCGTGCGCACGATCGTGTTCTCCTCCTCGGCCACCGTCTACGGCGATCCCGATGTGTTGCCGATCCCCGAAGACGCACCGATCGCCCCCACGAACCCGTACGGGCGCACGAAGGCCGCCGTGGAGTGGCTGCTCGACGACCTCGCGAAGTCGGACGACGGCTGGCACATTGCGCTGCTGCGCTACTTCAACCCGGTCGGCGCGCACCCGAGCGGCCGGATCGGCGAGGATCCTTCGGGCACGCCGAACAACCTGATGCCGTACATCATGCAGGTAGCGGTCGGACGGCGCCCCGAGCTCGTGATCTTCGGCCACGACTACCCCACGCCCGACGGCACCGGCATCCGCGACTACATCCACGTGCTCGACCTCGCCGACGGCCACGTCGCCGCGCTGCGCGCGTTGCCGTCGCTCCCTGGCTGCCGCTCGGTGAACCTCGGCACGGGCCAAGGTCATTCGGTGCTCGAGACGTTGGATGCCGCGCGCCGCGTGAGCGGCCGGCCGATCGCCCACCGGCTCGGCCCGCGCCGTCCCGGCGACGTCGCCGCCACCTACGCCGACGCCACGCTCGCGAGCCAGCTGTTCGGATGGAAAGCGACGCGCGGGCTCGAGGAGATGTGCGCCGACGCTTGGCGCTGGCAGTCGCAGAACCCCGACGGCTACGCCACCTGACGCCCTGCGGCGTTCAGGCACGCAGGCGGAGGGTGACGAGCTCGAAGGGGCGCATCGAGACGAGCGCGGCGCCGTCGACCACGTCGACCGGCTCGCCGGAGTCCTCGAGCAGGTTGACCCGCTCGGCCGACGCGATCGGCCACGGCAGCGCCACGCGCGCGCCGGCCCGATCCCCCACCGCCTCGAACAGCCGCACCACGACGTCGCCCGACTCGTCGTCGGCGAGCTTCAGCGCGCTCACCTGCACGCCGGGGTGGCCGACCGTCACCCGCACGGGCTCGCCTGCCGCAGATCGGCCGCCCCCACCTGGGACGACGCGCAGCGGCGTGTTCAGCGCCTCGGCCTCCTGCACCACCTTGTGCAGTCCGGGACCGTGGGGGAACACGCTCACGGTGGTGCGGTGACGGCCGCGGTCGGCGTTCGGTGCCGGCCAGTTCGGCGCGCGCAGGAGCGTGACGCGCACCCCGCCCCCGAGCACCGAGTGGCCGTAGCGGCTGTCGTTGAGCACCGCGACTCCGAAGCCCGGTTCGCGCACGTCGACGAACCGGTGCGCGCACACCTCGAACTTCGCCGCGTCCCAGCTCGTGTTCGGATACCGGGGCCGTGACACCACGCCGAACTGCACGCCGCACTCGACAGTCGCGGAGTGCACGGCGAGCGGGAACGCCACCGACAGCACATGCTCGTCCTCGTGCCAGTCGATGTCGAACACCACGTCCAGCCGGGCGCTGCCGGCCCGCAGCACGTAGTCCTGCACCAGCGACGACGACCGGCCCACGCGGCGCGTGACACGAACCACCGCCACGAAGGGGCCGCGCTCGACCACCTCGATCGACTCGCACGCGTCGATCTCCACCGCGTTGCGCCGGGTCCATGATTCGAGGTCCCACGCGTCGTACTCGACCGGATGGTCAGGTGCGAGCTCGATCGCCGCACCGTGCGTACCGTCCACCAGCAGCTCCCGGCCGGCGCGCCGATCCACGATCGACACGAGCGCACCGGTGGCGTCCCACTGCACCGACAACACGCCGTTGCGCATGGTCTGCGCGGCCTCGTCGACCTCCACGGTGTCGCCGGCCGGCAACGCCGCGACTGGTGCCACGGTCATCCCGCCGACCGCCACGCGGCACGCGGCCCGGCCACCGGCCAGCTGCTGGCCGGCATGCCCGCCGAGCAGCGCGGCGTCGGCCACCACCACCTCGTCGCGCGCGTGCGTGGCCGCGTTGGCGAGCACCGGACCGTCGAAGCCGGCCGCGAGGCGCGCGAGCGCGTCGCCCACGAGGCCCTCGAGCAGCGGCAGGAGACGCCCGTACGTCTCGGCGATGTCCTCGTACACCCACGCGATCGACGACCCCGGGATGATGTCGTGGAACTGCTGGAACAGCATCTCCTTCCACGCCGCGTCGAGCGGGTGGTACGGGTAGCCGTCGCCGGCGAGGGCCCACCACAGCTCGGCCTCGCGCAGCAGGCGCTCGCACGTGCGGTTGCCAACTTTGGTGTCGGCCTGGGTGGTGAATGTGCCGCGGTGCATCTCGAAGTAGAGCTCGCCGTGCCATTCGGGGAGGCGCTCGCCCGCCGCGGCGGCGTCGCGTTCGACTGCGTCGAAGAACGAGTCGGGTGTGCCGAGCTCGACGCGCGGCAGCCCGTCGAGGTCGGCGACGCGCCGCAGTCGTTCGAGCATCTCCCGCGTCGGCCCGCCACCACCGTCGCCGTAGCCGAACGGCAGCAGCGACACACCGCTCCACGCCGAGTCGGCGAAGTTGCGCTGCGCGTGCGCCAGCTCGCGCGGCTCGATCTCCGCGCCATAGGTGTCGACGGGTGGGAAATGCGTGAGCACGCACGTGCCGTCGAGCCCGTACCAGCGGAACGTGTGGTGCGGCATCTTGTTCTGCTTGTTCCACGACAGCTTCTGGGTGACGAACCGGTCGCAGCCCCCGGCCGCGAAGATCTGCGGCAGCGTGGCCGGGTAGCCGAACACGTCGGGGATCCACACCTCGTGGCAGCGCACGCCGAAACGCGACTCGAAGTAGCGCTGACCGTGGATCAGCTGCCGCGCGATCGACTCACCGCTCGGGATGTTCATGTCGGCCTCGACCCACATACCACCCACAGGGATCCACTGCCCGCTGCGCACGCGCTCGCGAATGCCCGCGAACACGCTTGGATACAGCCGTTCCATCCAGTCGTACTGCGCGGCTTGCGAGCACACGAACCGGAACTGCGGATCGATGTCCATGAGCTCGAGCGCGTTCGAGAACGTGCGCGAGCACTTGCGCACTGTCTCACGCTGCGGCCACAGCCACGCCGAGTCCATGTGCGCGTGGCCGACCGCAACGAGCCGGTGCGCGCTGGCGCGCGCCGGTACCGCGAGCAGCGGCGCGAGCTCCGCGCGCGCGGCCGTCGCGGTGAGCGCGACGTCGTGGAGGTCGAGCGCGTCCATCGCCCGCTCGAGGCCGCGGAGCACCTGCTCGCGACGCGGGTCGTCGTCGCGCAGCTGGCGCATGAGCTTCACGAGCACGTCGAGATCGATCGCGAGCGCCTCGACCTCGCCGCGCGTGAGCGCGATGTCGGCCTGCCAGAGGCGGTACAGCGGCTGCTCGGGGGCCGTCGACCGCGACCCCATCGGCGTGGGGTTCGTGCCCGCGAAGGCAGGGTTCGACGCCGCCTCCACGATCAGCTCGACGGGGTCGCCGGGCCCGGCGCCGAGCGGCACGGCCTGCCGGCAGGGGTGGATGCCGCGCACCACCGCGCCGTCGTGCCACACCGCGGCCTCGGCCTGGAAGCCCACGCCGTTCGGGAAGAAACCGAGGTTGACCACCGCCTCGATGCGGTCGTCCGCCGCGGGCGCCCAGGCCGCCGGCACGACGCCGTGGAACTTGAACCACGTGGTGCCCCACGGTCGGGCGCCCCAGTGCGAGCCGATCGTGAACGGCCGGTACGTCGCGCGCATCGCCTCGTCGTACGGCACCGGCTCGCCGGGAACGTCCCACGCCTCCACGGTGAACGGCACGGTCGCGCCATGGATCGCGGGCACCACCCACTGGCCCACCTCGCGGTTGATGCGCGCCTCTACCAGCCGTCGATCGTCGTGCATCGCCGTATCTTCGCAGGTTCGCCCCAGGTAACTTCGGCTCCGTGCCGGCCGTGATCACCGACGTGGAGCACGTGCTCGTCGACATCGACGCGACGCATCGGCACGCGTACAACCAGGCTTCGGTGCGCACGCTGCGATCGGGCGAGCTCGTTGCGGTGTACAACGAGGAGCGCTGGCCGTTCCACCACGACAGCGGCCAGACCGTGCTCGTGCGCTCCACCGACGGGGGGCGCACATGGGGCGACCGCCAGGTGGTGCTCCCCTACACCGACACCACCGCGAACTGGGACTGCGGGATCTGCGAGCTCGGCGACGGCACGCTGATCGTGAACTTCACACTCGCCGGCTACTTCAAGCGCGGCATCACGCCCGAGCAGCCGTCGTGGTCACGTGGGCCCCGCAACACCGAGCACGGCGACTGGAGCTGGTCGTACCGGCTGATGAGCTGGCTCGGCACCTACGTGGTGCGCTCCACCGACGGCGGGCGCACGTGGAGCGACATGATCCCGGTGAACGCGCGGCCGCTCAAGCACGCCGGCTGCCGGCTCGGCTGCTGGGAGCTGCCCGGAGCCGTGCTGCTCATGGGCGTGTACGGCCGCATCCGCGGCTACGGCGAGGAGGGCGAGCACGAGTCGACGCGCAGCGCGCGCTGCTGCGCAGCGACGACGGCGGCCGCAACTGGGAGTACTACTCCACGATGGCGTATGACGCCGCGAGCATCGTCGACTACGAGGAGCCGGCGATCCACCGCCTCGACGACGGCCGTATGGTGGGCCTGCTCCGCACCCACGTGAACCCGAGCGGCGACGCCAAGAACCTGGCGATCGTGGTGAGCGACGACGACGGCTTCTCGTGGAGCGCACCGCGGTTCACGAAGATCTGGGGCTACCCGGCCGAGATCGTCACGCTCCCCGACGGCCGCCTGCTGATGGTCTACGGGTACCGCCGGCCACCGTACGGCGTGCGGGGATGCGTCTCCCGCGACGGCCTCACATGGGACCCGGCCCACGAGTTCACGATCCGAGAGGGCGGCGTGCCGTCGAGCGTCGACCCTGACTTCTCGGGTGTGTACCAGCACATCGGCTATCCGAGCGCGACGGTGCTGCACGACGGCACGGTCGTGTGCCTCTACCACGAGCACACCGACGACGAGCACAAGCTGCAGCACATCCGGGCCACACGATTCAGGGTCGAGAGCGATGCGGGGTAGGCCGACCATGCGCCCCGGGCGGCCACCGGAGCAGCCGAGGAGCGACGAAGGAGCGACATCGGTGCGCAGGGAGCTCGCAGCGCTGCCGGAGGCGGCGCCATCGTGATCATCCTCGCCGCCATGCACTGGCTGCCCGCCAACGACGCGATCGTGATGGGCGCGGCCGCGGCCACGGTCGGCGTGCCGATCCGCTACGTGTCCCGGCCGACGCGGGCCACGATCGCGGTCGGTGCGGTGTTCCGCGAGCTCGCGATGGTGCTCGGCCTGTACGCGCTCTGGATGATCGCGGGCCGCCTCGCGGTCACGCAGGACACCGGTGCAGTCCAGCACGGGCAGTGGATATGGAACGTCGAACGCAGCGATGCACTTGCCGAACGAGCGCACATTGCAGCAATGGGCGCTGCATTCACATGCCTTCGTTCGCGTGCTCAACACCTACTACGCGTTCGAGCACGTGCCGTCGTTGATCATCTTCCTGCTGTGGCTGTTCTTCCGCCACCGCGACCGCTACCCCCGCGTGCGCAACGTGCTCGCGCTCACCACGCTGTCGTGCCTTCTGATCCAGCTGATCGCGGTGGCACCGCCACGGCTGGTGCCGGGCCTGCACGTCATCGACACCGGGAAGCTGCTCGGCCCGAACGTCTACCAGGCGGTCGGCCACGGCGGCCCCGACCAGTTCTCGGCGATGCCGTCGGTGCACATCGCATGGGCTGCACTGTTCACGATCGCGGTGATCCGCGTGAGCCCGAGCCCGTGGCGCTGGCTGATGACCCTGCATCTCGCCATGGTGTTCGCCGCGGTGACGTTCACCGGTTACCACTACTGGCTCGACGGCATCGTCGCGATCGTCATCATCGCCGCGATGGCCCAGGTGGAATCGCTCGGTCGTTGGGCGTTCGGCCTCGCGCGAGCCCGGGTGCGCACCGTCGCCGTCGCGCCGTAACGTTGCCGCATGCGCGCTGAAGACCTGATCCTCGTCTCCGTCGACGACCATCTCGTGGAGCCGCCGGGCATGTTCGACGGCCGCGTGCCGGCGAAGTATGCCGACGCGGCCCCACGCGTGGTGCACACCGACGACGGGTCCGACGTGTGGACGTTCAACGGCGCGGTGATCCCCAACGTCGGCCTCAACGCGGTCGCGGGCCGGCCCAAGAGCGAGTACGGCGTCGACCCGACCGCGTTCGACGAGATGCGTCCCGGCTGCTACGACATCCACGAGCGCATCAAGGACATGAACGCAGGCGGCGTACTCGCATCGATGTGCTTCCCGTCGTTCCCCGGCTTCGCGGGCCGGCTCTTCGCGGGCGCCGACGACAAGGGTCTCGCGCTCGCGGTGCTCCAGGCCTACAACGACTGGCACATCGACGACTGGTGCGGCGCCTACCCGGGCCGCTTCATCCCGTGCGCGCTGCCGGTGTTGTGGGACGCCGACCTCGCGGCGCGCGAGATCGCGCGTGTCGCGGCCAAGGGCTGCCACTCGCTCACGTTCACCGAGAACCCCGCCGCGCTCGGCTACCCCAGCTTCCACGATGCGTACTGGGACCCGCTGTGGACCGCGTGCTGCGACCACGACGTCGTCGTCTCGGTGCATCTCGGCAGCTCCGGCCGGCTCGTCGTGACGGCCGACAACGCGCCGGTCGACGTGATGATCACGCTGCAGCCGATGAACATCTGCCAAGCCGCCGCCGACCTGGTGTGGTCACGTGTGATCAAAGAGTTCCCCGCGCTGCGCATCGCGCTGTCGGAGGGCGGCACCGGTTGGATCCCCTACTTCCTCGACCGGCTCGACCGCACGTACGACATGCACCACGCATGGACCGGCCAGGACTTCGGCCCGAAGACACCGAGCGAGGTGTTCCGTGAGCGGTTCCTCACGTGCTTCATCGCCGACCCGGTGGGCATCCGCCTGCGCGACATGATCGGCATCGACAACATCGCGTGGGAGTGCGACTACCCGCACTCCGATTCGTCGTGGCCGTATGCCCCAGAGGAGCTCGCCGCGGTCGCGGCCGACGTTCCCGACGCCGAGCTGCACAAGATCTCGCACGAGAACGCGTGCCGCTGGTACCACTTCGATCCGTTCGTGCACCGTTCCCGCGAACAATCGACGGTCGCCGCGCTCCGGGCCGAGGCCGCCGGCCACGACACGTCGATCCGCTCGATGGACAAGGGCCGTTACGAGCGCACGCTCGGTATCAGCGCCGCCGCCATCCAGGAACGGGCAACGGCCTGAAGTGACGGCATGAAGTGACGGCCTGAAGTGGAGGTCCGCGATGCGATCCGGTCGATGGGCTCCGCCCGCGAGCTGACCGACGAGCCGGTCGCGCGTGAGGTGCTGTGGCGCGTCCTCGACACCGCCCGCTTCGCGGGCAGCGGCGGGAACCGCCAGGGCTGGCACGTCACCGTTATGGAGTCGCCCGAGGCCCGGGCGGAGATCGCGCGGCTGTCGCACATCGGCTTCCTGGAGTACGCCGCGCAGGTCGCGGTGGGCGCGGTGCCGTTCGCGCCGGGCGACGACGGTCGCTGGCACGGCTCGCCGGCCGATCTCGAGACCGCCCGCCTTCAATCGATCGACAACCCGTTCCTCGATGCGCTCGCGCGGCCCGGACCGGCGGTGCTCCTCGTTTCGGTCGACCTGCGCGCGCTTGCCGTCACCGACATCGACGCCGACCACGTGAGCATCATCGGTGGCGCGTCGATCTACCCGTTCGTGCAGAACATCCTTCTGGCGGCGCGCGCCGAGGGCCTTGGCGGCGTGCTCACCACGTTCGTGTGCCGGGCCGAGTCGGAGGCTCGCCGGTCGTTCGGGATCCCGCCGTCGCACACGATCGCCGCGTTAGTGGCGCTGGGCCATACGCCGAAGCACCCCACGAAGCTGAAGCGCAACCCCGTCGAGCAGTTCGCCACCGTCGACCGCTTCGACGGCCCGCCCCTCACACAAGCCTGAGCCCCCACGCCCTTCGCCCGCTACTTGCGCCGGGCGAGGTGGAGCGGCGCGCCCCAGCCGCGATGCAGGAGCTTGTCGTCGCGCGCCGCGACGCGGCGGCGGATCTCGGAGTACAGGTAGTCCCTCTCGGCGGGTGGGCGCAGCAGGTTCGCGGAGAACGTGTCGAGCAAGGCGATGTACGCGTCGACGTCGTAGTCGACCACCCAGGCGAACTGCAAGAACTGGACGTCGTCGAAGACGCCGCTCCGCCGCAGCTCGCCACTCCATTCGTCGGCAAGCTCACCCGGCGCGGCCCAGGCAGCATCGCGATCGACCGAGTCCCCGAGCGCGTCGTAGACGTCCTGGATCTCGCGGAAGAACGGGTCGCCGCCGTGCGGGAACACATGGCCCGCCGTCCAGATCGCGAGATGACCGCCGGGGCGCAAGAGTTCGGCGACACGCGGGTAGCGCACGTCCGGCTCGATCCAGTGGAAGGCGGTCGCCGCATAGATGAGGTCGAACGGCGCGCGATCACCGGGTTTCCACGTTTCGAAGTCGCCGGTGACGACGTCGACGTTCTCGAACGCGGCGAGCTCCTGCCTCGCGAACTCTGCCATGTGCTCGCCCAACTCCAGCGCGGTGATGTGCAAGCCCCGCTCGGCCATTGCGCGCGTCGCGATACCGGTGCCCGGGCCGATCTCGAGCAACCTGGAATCTTCGTCGATTCCGGTCAGCTCGACGAGCTTGTCGTAGAGCTCGTCGGGGTAGCGCGGCCGCGCCCCGTGATATTGCTGCGCGACGGCGTCGAAGCTGATCCGTCCGGCACGCCGGTCGCAGCACCAGCCGCCGGCATCGCGCTGGGGTCGCTGGTAGGAGGCGCCGGCGTCAGTCACGGAACACGGGCGGACGCTTCTCCTTGCGGGCGGCGATCGCCTCCTGGAAGTTCTGGGTGGTGAGCCGCACGTAGAGCTGCGCGGTGCCTTCGTGGTCCATGTGCGCGCGCATGCTGCTCGCGTCGAGGCTCGACCAGAGCATGCGCTTCGTGAGCTCCACGCCGATGCGGCTGTAGCCGATGATGCCTTCGGCCAGCGCGTAGCACTCGTCGAGCAGGGCGCCGTCGGGCGCGACCTTCGACACGAGGCCGATGCGGTCGGCTTCGGCGGCGTCGACGTCACGCCCCGAGAGCATGATCTCGAACGCGCGTGAGGCGCCGATCTCGCGCGGGAGCAGGTAGCTGATACCGAGCTCCGACGCGGTGAGCCCGTTGTTGATGCCGGCGGCGCGGAAGTACGCCTGCGGCGCCGCGATGCGGATGTCGCACGCGCACGCCAGGCAGAAGCCGCCGCCGATCGCCGCGCCGTTGACCGCAGCGATCACGGGCTGGTGCAGCTTGCGGATCGTGAGGATCACGTCGTCGAGCAGTTCGAGGGCGCGGTGCGCGATCGTCGTCGGGGTGAGACCGCCGATGTTCGGCACGATGCCGGAGTCCTCGAGGTCGGCGCCCGAGCAGAATCCGTGCCCGGCACCGGTGAGCACCACCACACGGGTGTCGTTGTCGTGACCCACCGCCTCGAGCGTCTCTCGGAAGGGGATCATCACGTCGAACGCCATCGCGTTCATGCGCTCGGGGCGGTTGAGCGTGATCAGCGTGACGTGCGGGCGCGGCTTGTCGACGACGACGAAGGACATGGCGGCAGTCTGGCCGAATGGGTATGGTCCCGTCGATGCGCGACCACCCCCGCTCACCTGCGGCTCGCGCCCCAGGGGCGATGGCCGGTAGCGCCGCAGATCGTCAACTCGCGCGAGTGCGCAAGGTCTGCCTGTCGTTCCCCGAGGTGGAGGAGCGGCTGTCGCACGGCGCGCCCACGTGGTTCGTGCGCGGGAAGAAGACCGTCGCAACCTTCTGGGACAACCACCACGGCGACGGGATGGTCGGCCTGATCTGCGCGGCGCCGCCGGGCGTGCAGCAGGCGATGATCGACGAGGAACCCGACCGCTTCTACCGGCCGGCGTACGTGGGCGGCCGCGGTTGGCTCGGCGTGCGCCTCGACCGTCCGTGCCCCGATGCCGAGCTGCGCGCCATCCTCGCGGACGCCTACCGCTGCGTCGCCCCCAAAACCCTCGCGGCCCAGCTCACCTGACCATGCGTCGTTTGGGTACCACATAGCGGTCCCAAACGACGCATGTGGCTCAGTCGGCGCGGTGGAGCGTGCAGCGGTCGGTGTGGTGGAACACGCCCTCGATCTCCAGCATCTCGAGCGTGGTGTCCTGCTCGTACGTGTAGGCAGTGCCGTCGGCAACGACGTCGACCACGTAGCCGAGCACCTTGGCCGCGCCGTGCAAGTAGGGGTTCGCCAGCACACCGAAGTCGAGCTTGCCGAGCTCCGCGGTGAGCGTGAACTTCACGTCGGTGGGCGCCGCGGTGCCGCCGGCGTAGGCCACCGAGCCGCGCGGGATCATGAAGCACTTCTGCACGCTCGCCGCCGCGGCGTCCCAGAGCCAGTAGCCGATCTCGGTGTGGAACGGGTTCTCCTCGCTCTCGCGCCACATCGCGGCGCGGTAGTCGAGCCCGAACAGGCACTGCTTGCCGTTGTCGACCGGGCCGAAGGCGCTGAACGACGACCGTTCGCGGTACGGCGTCTCCCAGATCATCCCGCGGGTGTGCGAGTAGGCGACATCGAGCCCGTCGTCGCCTTCCCACGTGCCGACGAGTCCCGCGAGGGGCCCGAGGTCCTTCGGGTCGACTGCCATCGTCTCAGCCCTTCGCTCCGCCGATCGGGGGCCGCACCTTACGCGACACGTAATCCGGCTCCCATGAGGTCGACGAAGTTGTCGTGGTAGAACGCGTCCCTCACGTCCCCGCTCGCGCCCGTGGCGCCGAGCGAGGCCTCGAAGCGTTCGATCGGGCGACGGCCGCCTTCGACGTGCGGGTAGTCCGACGAGAACAGCACCACTTCGGGGCCGGCCTCCTCGACGATCCAGCCCACGTCCTCGGTGGGATACGGCGTGAAGCGCATCTGCCGGCGCACGTAGTCGGTCGGCCGCATCCGCAGTGCCCGCACCCGCTCCTCGTGCTTCACGAACGCGTCGAACGCCGACTCCATCTGTCGCATCCATGACGGCACCCACACCGCGCCCTGCTCGATCACGCCGATGCGCAACTCGGGGAAGCGGTCGAACACGCCGTCGAACACCATCGTGGCGAGCGTCTGCGCGGGCGGGCCCGGAATTCCCATGTAGTCGACCGACCTGAAGTTCTCCTCACCACCGTGGAAATCGGGCGGGATCGGCAGACCGTTGACGAAGTAGTTGTGGTCGATCAGGTCACCGGTACCGCCCACGTGGAACACCACCGGCAGGCGCGCCTCTTGCGCGCGCCCACACCGGGTCGAGGCCGCGGTGGCTCGGCGAGTGCCCGGCCGGGCAGCCCGACGCCACGAGCAGCGCGGCCGCACCCATCGCGATCGCCTCGTCGGCCATCGCCGCGGCCCGCTCGAAGTCCATCAGCGGCACGTAGCACGTGGGCAGGAGGCGCGGATCGACCGAGCAGAACTCGATCATGCCGCGGTTGTGGGCCTGGGCGGTGCCGTACGCGAGCTCGGCGTCGCCGGTGTGCTCCCAGTCGCGCAGCCGGCGGTTGTGGAACGTGTTGAATACGAGCTGGCTCGCGAAGCCGAGCAGGTCGAGCGCGCGCGAGCGGTCGGCGGCGACGAACGCGCCGGTGGCGGCGAAGTTCTTGCGGGCCATGATCTGCGCGGCCTCGTCGGCGCGGTACTCGTCCGACGCGTGCTTGGCCGCGAGCCGGGCGAAGGTGGCATCGAGGTCGCGCAGCTGCTCGGCCGGATCACCGGTCTGGCGCAGCTCGTTGCCGCCCTCGAGCGACGGGATCGCGATGCGGTCGCGGAGCTTCGGATCGGCGTGGCTGCGCAGCCACGTGGGCGGTTCCATGATGTGCGCGTCGGCGTCGTGCACCACGCGC
The DNA here is from genome assembly GCA_963716525.1 of uncultured Actinomycetes bacterium. Lineage (GTDB taxonomy): Bacteria > Actinomycetota > Acidimicrobiia > IMCC26256 > PALSA-610 > JBBREP01. The sequence continues at coordinate 2,372,822 of OY970315.1, read as the reverse complement.
CCCAGCTGGTTGTAGGTCACCGGACCATTCCACCCGCGCCCGCCCCGCCTGTCCAGCAGCACGCGCATGCGTCGTTTGGGACCGCTATATGGGCCCCAAACGACGCATGGTGCTAGCAGGGGCCCTTTTCGCGGACCTTGCGGACGTGGTCGGCGGCCTCGCGGAGCTCGTCGAGCCAGGCCTTCTGCTGCTCGCCCACCCTGCGCACGCACCAGGCCAGCGCCTCGCTGCGGCTGCGGGCGAGTCCGCCTTCGATGAGGGCGTCGAGCACGGCGCGCTCGTCGATACGCAGCCTCGTCATCACTGGGACGTTGAGGTGGGTGAACAGGCGTACCTCGTCGCCCGCGGCGACGCCCCAGCTGACCCTGCGACCGAACTTGGCTTCGGCGAGCGCGGCGATCCCCATGCGGGCGGCCCGGGTGCGGTCGCGGAACTCCACCGGGTCGACGCCGTCGGCCAGGCGCCCGACGATCAGCAGCTCCTCCCGGTCGCAGCGGACCTCCGGAGGCCCGGCGAACCACTCCCGGGGCAGCGCCTTGGCCAGGAACTCATGCATGCCGTCCACGGGAATAGAGCATACACAGCGTGGTTGTAAGCACGTAATCGCTGTTTCTGCGTCGAGAATCCCTACGCCGAGAATCCCTACGTCGAGAATCCCTACGTCGAGAATCCCTACGTCGAGAATCCCTACGTCGAGAATCCCTACGTCGAGAATCCCTGCGTCGAGAATCCCAGGAGCCCATCCCATGCCTACGACCGACACCACCCTGCCCCTGCTGCCCGCCACCAACGGTGTGGTCCTGCCGGGCATGGTGGTGACCATCGCCGCCGAGTCCGACGAGGCCAAGCGGGCGTTCGCGTCCGCCGAGCAGCACGGCGGCGAGCTCGTCGTCGTGCCGCGCACCGACAAGGGCTACGCCACGGTGGGCACCGTCGCGCGGGTCGAGCAGCTCGGGTCGCTGCCCACCGGTATCGACGCGGCCGTCGTCCGCGGCATCCGCCGCGTGCACGTCGGCCAGGGCTCGATCGGCGAGTCGGGCGCGCTCGAGGTGGAGGCGGGCGAGATCCCCACCGCGGAGCCCGACGACGAGGCCCGCCGGCTCGCCGCCGAGTACCGCGACGTCGCCCGGCGCCTGCTCGACGCGATCGGCGGTCGCGAGGCCCGGTCGCTCGTCGCCGACGACGCCTCGCCCGACGCGCTGGCCGACACCATCGCCTGGTGGCCCGCGCTCAGCTTCGACCAGCGCGTCCAGCTGCTCGAGACGATCGACCTGCACGAGCGGCTGCACCTTGCGCTCGGCTGGGCGCGCGAGGCGCTCGCCGAGGTGGAAGTCACGCGCGACATCGACGGCCAGGTGAACGGACACTTCGAGAAGATGCAGCGCGACGCGGTGTTGCGCCGGCGGCTGCAGGCGATCCAGGAGGAGCTCGGCGAGTCGACCGAGAGCACCGGCTACCGCGACCGGCTCGACGCACTTGCCGACGCGATCCCCGAGGCGACGCGCACCGCGATCACGAAGGAGATCGAGCACCTCGAACGGGTCGGCGAGCAGTCGATGGAGTCGAGCTGGATCCGCACGTGGCTCGACACGGTGTTCGAGATCCCGTTCGCCACGCGCACCGACGACGACCTCGACCTCACGCACGCGCGCGAGGTGCTGGACGCCGACCACACCGGGCTCGACGAGGTCAAGGACCGCATCGTCGAGTTCCTCGCGGTACGCAAGCTGCGCGCCGAGCGCGGCGTCGACACGTCGCAGCACCGGCGGGCGGGCACGATTCTGGTGCTCGCCGGCCCTCCGGGCGTCGGCAAGACGTCGCTCGGCGAGTCGGTGGCGCGCGCGCTCGGGCGCAAGTTCGTGCGCACCGCGCTCGGCGGCATCCACGACGAGGCTGAGATTCGCGGCCACCGGCGCACCTATGTCGGTGCGCGGCCGGGCCGCATCGTGCGCGCGCTGATCGACTCCGGGAGCATGAACCCCGTGCTCCTGCTCGACGAGCTCGACAAACTCGGCAGCGATTGGCGCGGCGACCCGACGTCGGCGCTGCTCGAGGTGCTCGACCCGGCGCAGAACCACACCTTCCGCGACCACTACCTCGAGCTCGAACTCGACCTGTCGTCGGTGGTGTTCATCGCGACGGCCAACACTCTGGAACGCGTCCCGGCGCCGCTGCTCGACCGCATGGAGGTCATCGTGATCAGCGGCTACAGCGAGGACGAGAAGCTCGCGATCGCACACGAGCATCTGCTCGACAAGGTGTACGACCGCAACGGTGTGCGTTCCGACGAGGTGGTCGTGCCCGACGAGGTCGTGCGCGCCGTCATCGCCGACTACACGCGTGAGGCCGGCGTGCGGCGACTCGAGCAGCGGCTCGACCGCGTCGTGCGCAAGGCAGCCACCAGGCTCGCCAAGGGCGAGGCGACCGCGCCGGTGACGGTGCAGGTCGGCGACCTGAAGGACGCGCTCGGGCGCGCCGTGGTCGACGAGCGCCCCGCGGACCGCGTCGTGGCGCCCGGCATCGCGACCGGTCTCGCGGTCACCGGGGCGGGCGGCGACGTGCTGTTCGTGGAGGCGGTCACCACCGACGGTGAGGGCCTCACCCTCACCGGTCAGCTCGGCGACGTGATGCGCGAGTCGGGCGAGATCGCGCTGTCGTACCTGCGTGCCCACGCGCCGCAGCTCGGCATCGATCCTGCGCAGCTCAACCGCCGCTTCCACGTGCACTTCCCCGCGGGCGCGGTGCCCAAGGACGGCCCGTCGGCGGGCGTCACGATGACCACCGCGATCGCGAGCGTGCTGAAGGACGTCAAGGTGCGTTCCGACGTGGCGATGACCGGTGAGGTCACGCTGCAGGGCCGGGTGCTGCCGATCGGCGGCGTGAAGGAGAAGGTGCTCGCAGCCCACCGTGCGGGCGTGCAGCACGTGATCCTGCCGGAGGCGAACCGCGCCGACGCCGAGGACGTCCCCGACGACGTGCGCGAGCAGCTCGAGCTGCACTTTGCGTCGACCGTCGACGACGTGTTGCGCGTTGCTCTGGAGGCGTGACGCCTCATCCTCCCCGCGACGAGGCCCCCACCTGCACCTGTGGTGGGGGCCTCGTCGCGGGAACGCCGCGGCCGGTCAGATCGAGATCGTCGCGATGGTGCCGTTGTTGAACACGTTGTACGACACGTAGACCTTGCCGTGCGCGTACACGAGACCCGACGGTGCGGGCAGCGACGCGATCGGAACCGCGTGACCGTTCACGATGTGGTCGACGCGGTTACCGAAGAGCTCGGTGGCGTAGACGCCACCCGACGGGGTGACGGCGACGTTGGCCGCGCCCACGAGCCCGGTGGCAAGCCGCTGCCACGTGCCGTTGTTCGGGTTGACGCGGTACACCGAACCGCGGGCGCCGAGGCTCGCGTCCTCCGGACCGCCGGGCAGCGTGCTCACGTAGAGGTAGCCGTCGTTGCCCATCTCGACGTCGGTCGGCACCGGCTCGAACCGGTAGGTGTGGCCGGCGACGCAGGCGGGCAGGTGGCTCGCCTTGGCCTCCGGTGCGGTAGCGACATGCGGCTGGGGCGGTAGCACCGACACGACCCGGATCGCGCCGCTCGCCGACACGTTCAGGATGTCGTTGCCGGCCGCGTCGGCGACGAAGTAGCCCTGGTGCGTCACGTCGACCGCGTAGGCGTGCGAGTCAACGATGCCTCGGTAGACGGGTGGTCCCATCTCCGGCGGCAGCTGGTTCGCGCACGACTGGGGCAGGTTCTCCCAACCGTAGGTGTTGTTGTGGTCGGGATTGTGAGCCCGTTCGAAGGCCAGCAGGTCGGCGATCACCTGCGTGCCGTCCCCGTCGCGCCGGCGTTCGAGCGTGGATGCCGGTACCTTGGCGTTCTCGCCGCCGCCGGCCGTGTACACGATCCAGCCGTCGGTGACCTCGACTCCGGCGATCTCCTTGCCGGGCCGCGACACGACGTCCTTGCGGCTCGTGGAGTTGGCAACCGTGAGCGTGCCGGCGAAGTCCTGCGCCACGACGAGGTTGCCCTCGTACCCCACTGCGAACTGCAACGGGCCGGCGAAGCCCTGCGCGATCGGCTTTGACACCGTCGCCGCGCCCGACGGCGCGATCCCCACCATGCTGAGTGTGAGCGCACCTGCGAGCGCGCCCCACGCGGTTCTTGTACGTGGCCTCATGCCATCCATCTCCTTCGTTCCCCGTTGTGCTGGTCGTGCAGCGCGAGGCGAAGGAGGCTTGCTCCGGGCGCCGCCCCGGCCACCGTCGGGGCGTTCCCACGAGTGCGGGGCGCGAAACCGGGAGATTGGGCCGGGCCCGCTCCCTGCGAATCAGCCGGCGATCAGACGAGGAGGCGTTCGTCGGGCGCCCGCACGCCGATCACCGCCAGCGTACGGCCCATGCCGAGGAACATGCCGCAGCAGATCGTGAGGTCGGCGATCTCCTCGTCGGTAAACGCGCCGCGCAGGCGCGCCCAGAACTCGTCGTCCATCGCGAGGTGGTCGAGCGCGAACCGCTGCGCGAACTCGGCCGCGAGCTTCTCGCGGGCGCTGAGCGCGTCGCTCGTGCGCCACGACGCGATCTCGGCGTAGAAACCCTCGTCGATCGACGCCTGCGCCGCGTGCTTCGCGCGCGTGTCCTTGCACACCAGGCACTCGTTGATCAGGGCGATGGTGTAGCGCGCGGCTTCGCGCTCGCGCACTGGCAGCTGTGAGTTGCCGTAGACCGCCTCGGACAACTGGCCCATGCCGACGGCCATCTTCGCCCGCGAGAGCGCCCAGTCGACGTGCTCACCCATTCCTGCTTCAGGGAAATCGATCCGCGCCATGGCACCGAGGCTAACGGTCGCGAGCCGCCGTGTGCTCGCTCAGCGCACCGGCCGGGGCGGCGAGGTGCACCGGTGCACCTCCTCGCCGTCGATCTCGACGACGCGATACGTGGGCGCACCGCCGCTGCTGCGGAGCTCGAAGCGCAGCGGCCGGTCGGTCCTCACGCCCTCTAACGTCGCGCCGCACCACGTGCACCGCCAGCGCCCGCCTTCAAGTCGCACATCGTCCACTTTCCGTCCCAGCAGCGCCCGCGGTATGCCCACCGGCCGAAGTGTTCAAACCACCGGCGCGGACCGATCGACAACTCGACGATCAACAACTCGACGATCGACGACTCGACGGAAGGTGAGGTTGACCCGGGGCCCCGTGAGCCGGGCCGTCTTCGGCACCTGGTGCGTGTAGTGATGCTGCGTGGGCCCGCGCATCACGAGCAGGCTGCCGTGCACGAGCTCGACGTTGAGGCGCGCGTCGGGCCGCTCGCGGTGGCGCATATGGAACCGGCGTGTGGCACCGAGGCTCACCGAGGCGATCACCGGCTCGATACCGAGCTCGGGCTCGTCGTCGGCGTGCCACGCGACGCTGTCGCGACCGTCGCGGTAGAGGTTGACGAGCACGCTGTTGCTCGACCATCCGGCGACGGCACACTCCACCGAACGCTTGATCTCGAGCAGTGCAGGTGTCCATGGGTGAGCTTCGAGCTCGATCCCCGAGTAGGAATACGCGCGGCCGGCGTCGCCATACCACACGTTGAGACGCGGCACCGGCAGCTCGCGGCCGTGGATGCGGATGCGGTCCTGCCGCCACACGATCGTGCCGAGCAACTCGGCGAGGAGCCGGTCAGCGTGCGGCGCGTCGAAGCAGCACGCGCGTGATACACGACATCGGCGCCAGGGAGGTCGAAGCGCACCACCGCCGGCTCGGTGTCGAACAGCGTGGCGTCGGGGTGCATGCGGCCCCCATTTTGCCCGTATCGGAGGCGCGCGGCCGCAAGTAGCGTGCGCAGCCCATGGCCGGGGACCCGTCGCAGGCGACGACCGCGCCTGCGTACGTGCATTCCACCCGGTCGATCGGGGCGCTGCTCCTCGAGCGCGTTCTGCGCCTCGGCGGCGACGATGGCCGGCGAGACCGCGCTCGGCAAGCAGGTGTTCGACATCACCGGCCGCGAGCTCGACCTCGGATGGCTCGGCCTGATCGAGTTCGCGCCCGCCGCGGTGCTCGTGCTCGTGACGGGCTCGGTCGCCGACCGCTACGACCGGCGCCGCGTCGTGTGCGTGGCCGCGGGCGTGCAGGCCGTGGTCGCGATCGTGCTCGCCTGGTATGCGCACTCGGGCCACCATTCCGTCGGCCCGATCTTCGGCGTGGTGTTCGTGCTCGGCATCGCCCGCGCGTTCGTGGCGCCCGCCGAGCGCGCGCTGCCCTCCGACATCGTGCCGCCCGAGCGCCTGCCCTGGCTCGTGGCCCGGTTCTCGGGCACGTGGCAGGCCGCGCTGATCGTCGGGCCGGTCGTCGGCGGCGTGCTCTACGCGCTCACGCCCGCCGCCTCGTATGTCGCGATGGCCGCGCTGCTCGCCGTCGCCGCGGTCGCGATCTTCGCGGTCGACGTGCCCGACCGGCCTCGCGCGCACCGCTCGCGTCGGGCCGCTGGCACGGTCGCCGGCACCGGCGCCGGCCGGGCCGACGGCGACAGTGGCGACGGCTTGGTCGACGGCGACGGTGGCGCCGGCCCGGTCGACGGCGACGGGGGGTCCGGGGCGATGGAGGGCGTGCGGTTCATCAAGAGCCACGGGCTCGTGCTCGGCGCGATCTCGCTCGACCTGTTCGCGGTGCTGTTCGGCGGTGCGATCGCACTGCTGCCGGCCATCACCGAGACGCGGCTCGGTGCCGGCGCGATCGGCCTCGGACTGCTGCCGCGCCGCGTACGGCCTCGGTGCCGCGATCGTCACCGCGTGGCTCGCCGTGCGCCCGTTGCGCCGCCACGTGGGTCGCAACCTGCTGATCGCGGTGGCGGTGTTCGGCGCGGGCACGATCGGGCTCGGCGTCACCCGCAGCTATCTGATCGCCTTCATCGCGCTGGCGGTGCTCGCGGGCGCCGACGCGGTGAGCGTGTTCATCCGCGCCACGCTCGTGCCGCTCGCCACCCCGTTCGTATTGCGCGGGAGGGTGCTGGCGGTGGAGAACGTGTTCATCGGAGGTTCCAACGAGCTCGGCGCGTTCGAATCGGGCGTCGCCGGCCAGCTGCTCGGGCCCGGTCCGGCGATCGTCCTCGGCGGCGCGGCCACGATCGTGATCGCGGCGTCGTGGACGAAGATCTTTCCCGACCTCCGCCACATCGACGAGTTCCCCGACCCGGGCGACTAGCTGGCCACGCTCGAGCACGCGGTCTCGTACGCCACACCGTCGTCGTGCGTGCGCTGCGCCGCACTACCTCACGTCACGCTGTCGACGTCAACCGATCGATCAGCTGCGTGACGACCGTGCGCATCGAGTTCACGTCGGCGCCGTCAGCAACCGCGGTGGCCGCCTCGTGCAGCGCGGCGAGCACCACAGGTGCGAGCGCGTCGACCGGGCCGACGAGCAGCCGATCCTGCGCCGCGATGGCGTGCAGCGTCTCGCGCACGAGGCCGAGTCCGTACTGCTCGCTCATCGCCCGGCGGGTCTCCACGGGGATCACGGCCGGCGCGTCGAGCAGCACGATGCGGCGCACGTCGGGCGTGGCCGCGGCATCGAGGAACGCGAGCGCGCCGAGACGCAGCATCTCGACAGGATCGTGCGCGCGCATCGCCGACGCGGCGATGGCGTCGAGCAGCTCGCGCTCGACCGTCTCGTAGACCGTGACGAACAAGGCGTCCTTCGACGCGAAGTGGTGGTACATCGCGCCGCGGGTGACGCCGGCGCGCTCCACGATCTCCTCGCGGCCCGCGCCCGCGTAGCCGCGCTCGGCGAACAGCGCGCGCGCCGCGCCGATCAGCGCCGCGCGCGTGCGCGCCGTGCGCTCGGCCTGCGTCCGCGGCGGTCGCGCCCGACCTTCGCCCGGGCTTTCGCCCGGGCCTTCGCCCGGGCCTTCGCCGGGATCTTGGGGTGCGGGGGGCTTGACGATGCGTCGCTCCTGTGCGAGAACGTACCAGAAAACATGCAGCCTGCACGCATGTTAGCCCGCACCCACACGACCGGCCCACCTGACCGCACCACACGACCTGCACCCACACGACCCGCACCCACACGACCCGCACCCACACGACCGGCCCACCTGACCGGCACCACACGACCTGCACCACACGACCGGCAGCACACGACCGGCAGCACACGAGAGGATGCACATGGCCCTTCCCCGCACCCAGGTGTCCGACGGCCTGCTCGACGAGCTCGACCGCTTCGAGGCACTGCTCCGCACGATCGACGCCGGCGAGTGGGAACGCCCCAGCCGCTGCGCGGGCTGGACGGTCGGCGACGTCGCCCGCCACACCGTCGGGGGCATCGCCGACGTGGTCGCCGGCCGCCTCGACGGCCTCGGCAGCCCTGAGGCCACCGCACGGGAGGTGTCCGAGCGGGCCGGCCGCGGTCCGGGCGAGCTCGCTGACGAGTGCGCCGAGGTCCGCAAGGGCGCGGCCGGCCTGTTGCCGCTGTTCGACGACGCGGCCTGGGCCGCCGCGGCCCCCGGCGGCTACGAGGGCACGCTCGGTGACGGCGTCGAGGCGCTCTGGTACGACACGTGGATGCACGGCGACGACATCCGCGCCGCGCTCGGCCGCGCCGCGGCGCTGGGCCCGGCGCTGCCGGGTGCGCTGTCGCACATCGGCTTCGAGCTGGCCAAGCTCGGTTGGGACGGACCGGTCCCCGGCCCCGACGACCCCCAGGTGCACGCCTTCCTGATGGTCGCCACCGGCCGGGCCGAGGCGGACACCTACGCCGGGCCGACCCCGCTCAACGTCTACGCGTGACACAAGCCGGCGACGCGGACCGCGTCGCCCGCGACCGGCGCGCGCCGCGCATGGCGGCGCGCGCCGGTCGCGACCTCAGCCCAGGACACCCGAACGGCGGGCGATGGCGACGGCTTCGAGCCGCGAGCGCGCGCCGAGCTTGCGGAACACCTGCTGCACATGCGTGCGGACCGTGTTCCTGCTCACGTAGAGCCGCGCCGCGAGGTCGTCGGTCGCACAGCCTTCGGCCATCAGCTGCAGTACCTCGAACTGGCGGCCGGTGAGCCCCGCCCGCGACGCGCGGCCGTCGCGTGAGCTCCCGTCGCTCGCGAACAGATCGTCGAGCTCGGCCACCGAAGCCACCGAGTGCCCACGCGCCGCACTCCGGATCGCGTTGCACAGGTCGTCGGTCCCGCGGTCCTTCGAAATCACGCCGATGCAGCCGGCGGCAACCGCCGCCCGCGCCGACGGACCACCGGTGTCGTCGAGCAGCATCACCACCTGCGGGGCTGGCTCGTGCGCGCGCAGCCGCCGCGCGGTGGCGACACCGTCACCGCCGAAGTCACAGCCGAGCACGACGACATCGGGCGCGGCGCACGCGACGACGTCGAGCAGCTCGACGTGACACGTGAGCGCACGCACCACGCTGAGGTCCGGCTCCGCGTCGATGACGCGTTGCAGCACTTCGGCAACCATCTGCCTGCCGTCGGCGACGAGCACCGAGGTCGTATCCCCACTCATGTCGCAAAACCCCTCCCCACGAAGGATCAGCGCGTTCCCGTCCGATCCCGACGATCAATCGATAAGGGCCGTCACGATCGGCGATCGTAACCGCACCCGGCACGACGAGCGCGTGATTGGCGTCGTGTACGGAGGTGTGCACGGCGATCCCCACTGACTGCCCGTCATCGCCGGCACACCTCCTCACGCGACGCCCACGGACCCGCGTGCCGTCTCACTCGGCGGGCGGAGCACCGCCTCGCATCGTGCCGCGAGCGCATTTCCGCATCGTCCGATGTGACGACGCCTCATCCAAATGGACGAGGCAGCCAGCCCCTCGGGGCGCGAGCCGCAGGCGAGCGGGGGTGGACCAGCCCCTCGGGGCGCGAGCCGCAGGCGAGCGGGGGTGGACCAGCCCCTCGGGCGCGAGCCGCAGGCGAGCGGGGGTGGACCAGCCCCTCGGGGCGCGAGCCGCAGGCGAGCGGGGGTGGACCAGCCCCTCGGGGCGCGAGCCGCAGGCGAGCGGGGGTGGAGTTCCAGATTCATACACTGCGGCGATGGAGCACGTTCGCCTCGGTCGCAGCGGCCTGCTCGTGTCGCGCATCTGCCTCGGCACGATGACGTTCGGCCTGCAGGTGGACGAAGCGGGATCGATCGCGATCCTCGACCACGCGGCCGAGCTCGGTATCACGTTCCTCGACACGGCCGACGCGTATCCGCTCGGTGGCGACCTCACCACCGTGGGACGCACCGAGGAGATCGTCGGCCGGTGGCTCGCCGGGCGTCGCGAGCAGTTCATCGTCGCCACCAAGTGCTTCATGCCGATGGGCCGCCGCCCCTGGGACACCGGCAACAGCCGCCGGCACATCATGGACGCGGTCGACGCGTCGCTGCAGCGGCTGCAGACCGACTGGATCGACCTCTACCAGCTGCATTTCGACGACCGTGGCGTGCCGATCGACGAGACGATCGCGGCGCTCGACGACCTCGTGCAATCGGGCAAGGTGCGCTACATCGGCTGCTCGAACTTCCTCGCGTACCGCATCGCGCTCGCGCTCGGCCGCAGCGACGCGCTCGGCCGCACCCGATTCGCGTCGGTGCAGCCGCGCTACAACCTGCTGTTCCGCGAGTTCGAGCGTGAGCTGCTCCCGCTGTGCCTCGAGGAGGGCATCGGCGTGATCCCCTACAACCCGATCGCGGGCGGGATGCTGTCGGGCAAGCACGACCGCAGCCGGGCGCCCGAGGAGGGCACGCGCTTCACGCTCGGCACCGCGGGCCGCATGTACCAGGACCGCTACTGGCACGACAACGTGTTCGACACCGTCGACCAACTCGTGGCGATCGCGGCCGAGGCCGGCGTGCCGCTACCGACGCTCGCGATCGCGTGGACGCTCCGCCACCCCGCGATCACGTCACCGATCGTCGGGGCGAGCCGTCCCGACCAGCTCGACGCCACTGTCGCGGGAGCCACCTACGCCATCGACGACGATCTCGGCGCCCGCCTCGACGACCTCACCGCCGAGTACCGCCGCGGCGACGCCCCCCGCTGAGCGGGGACGCGCCGGCAACGTGGAACGATCAACGCGAGCGAAACGAGCGTCTGAACGCCCCTCGGGGCGCGAGCCCGCAGGGCGAGCGGGGGTGGAATTACCCCTCGTGCGCGGTGACGACGGCCGGCGCCGCTGCGCATGGAGCGTGGGCGCACCCGAGTACGTCGCGTATCACGACGAGGAGTGGGGCCGGCCCGTCGTCGACGACACCAAGCTGTTCGAAAAGCTCTGCCTCGAAGGCTTCCAGGCGGGCCTCTCCTGGCTCACGATCCTGCGCAAGCGCGACAACTTCCGGCGCGCCTTCCACGGCTTCGACGTCGAACGGGTGGCGCGCTACACCGAGCGCGACGTCACGCGGTTACTCGGCAACGATGGCATCGTCCGCCAGCGCGCCAAGATCGAAGCTGCGATCGCGAACGCGCGGGCCACGATCGCGGTCTGCGATGCCCGCGGATCGCTGGCCGCGGTGATGTGGGCGCACGAGCCGCAACGCCGCGGGCGAGGAGTGCCGACTGATTTCGGCGCCGTCCCCGCGGTCACGCCCGAGTCCGCCGCGCTCGCCGCCGAGCTGAAGCGTTACGGCTTCCGTTTCATCGGACCCACCACCGTTTACGCCGCGATGCAGTCACTCGGCCTCGTCAACGACCATCTGCAGGGCTGTCACGTGCGCGGTGCGTGCACCGGCGCGCGCCGCCGCCTCGACCCGACGATCAGAGCGCTTCGTAGTCGGCAGGGTTGACCGCGCGTGTCTGCTGCCAGTACTCGAGCAGCGAGAACGGCCAGTTCTGGGTGACGTGCCCGCGCTCGTTCTTGTACCAGCTGTTGACATCGGAGGCACCCCAGGCGCGCGCCCGGTTGCCGGCGTCGATCCGTTCGTTGTAGGCGTCGTGGACGTCGCGCCGGCAGTCGATGGCGCGCACATGCGAGGCGAGCATCCACCGCACGCAGTCGAGGATGTAGAAGACCTCGCACTCCGAGAAGAAGATGATGCTGCCGTTGATGACGATGTTCGTGTTCGGTCCGTACAGGCAGAACAGGTTCGGGAACCCCGGGATCGTGATGCCCAGGTACGCACGCGCGTCACCGTGCCACTGCTCGTGGAGATCGACGCCACCGCGGCCGCGCACGCGCATCGGCATGAGGAAGCGAGACGCCTGGAAGCCGGTGCCGTACACGATCACGTCGACCTCGTGCTCGCGCCCACCCCCGCTCGCCTGCGGCTCGCGCCCCTCGGGACTGGAGCCTTCCCGCGTGCGCACGCCCCGCGGCGTGATCTCGGCGATCGGCTCGGTGATCAGCTCCACGTTGTCTCGCTTCAGCGTGCGCGCCCAGACCCCGTTGTCGCGCAGCATCCGCTTCGCCGACGGTGGGTACTGCGGCACGACCTTCGCGAGCAGGTCGGGACGGTCGGCGAACTCGAGCTCGAGATAGGCGGTGAGCAACTGACGGAGCATGTCGTTCATCGCCCCGACCGCACGGTCCTTCGGCTCCCAGTCGGTGTCCACGTGCACGAGCGGCAACATGCCCTCGGCGTTGCGCCAGAACAGCCAGAAGCGGCTCCATTGCGCGTACGACGGCAGCTCACCGAACAGGCGGCGCTGCCGCGGCGACACGGCATCGTGGTAGTCCGGCGTGGGCGCCAGCCAGTTCGGCGTGCGCTGGAACACCACGACTTCGGCGGCCTGCTCGGCGACCATCGGGATCAGCTGCGCGGCGCTCGCGCCGGTACCGATCACCGCCACCCGCTTGCCCGTGAGGTCGACGTCGTGTTGCCACCGCGCGCTGTGGAACGACGGCCCGGCGAACGTGTCCATGCCCGCGATGTCGGGCAGCTTCGGGCGATTGAGCTGGCCGACACCACTCACGACCGCGTGCACTTCGATCGTGTCGGTGGTGCCGCCGGCTCCCCGCAGCTCGACCCTCCAGCGCGCGCTCGCATCGTCGAATGTGAGCGCGGTGACCTCGGTGTCGAAACGGATCAACGGCCGGAGCCCGAGCTCGTCGGCACAGCGGCGGAAGTAGGCGAGCAACGTCTCGCGCTGCGAGTAGTGCTGCGGCCACTCGGCCCGCTGCGCGAACGAGTAGCTGTAGAACAGGTTCGGCACGTCGACCCGGCACCCGGGGTAGGAGTTCTCGAGCCACGTGCCGCCGACGTCGCGGTCCTTCTCCACCACGAGCACGTCGACACCCGCCTCGCGCAACCGGTGCGCGGCGAGGAGGCCCGACATGCCGGCACCGATCACGAGCACCCGGAAATCGGTGCCGGGGGCCAGGTCGTCCTTGCGCCATGCAGGGGCGCGCAGGTCGGCGCCATCGAGCCCCAGCTCTTCGAGAAATAGCTCGCGATAGTCGCCCATCGGTGTGCCGCCCACCACGAACTCGAGCATCGCGGTCAGCGCTTCGGGTGAGTGCGCCGCCGCGGTAGGCCGGCCCGCGTCGCGCCAGCGCACGAGCGTGTCGAACGCGAGCTCGCGCGCCGCGGCCTGCTGCTCGGGACCGACCCCGCCGTCCGGTTCGAGCATGCGCAGCGGATCGGGACGAAGGTCGGGCCGCAGCACCGACAGGTCTCCGGTGAGGTAGGCGACCGTCGCCATCAGCGGCGGCACCTCGGCCTCGGTGAGCGCGTCGCGCAACTCGTCGTCGGTGCTGTCGAGCAGCGCGGGCTCGGCCGTGCTCGTCATCGCGTGCCGTGGTCGCTTCGCGCGTCGACTCGTGCAGCGCCCGCCACAGCATTCGAGTGTACGACCGTCATCGATCAGCCACCGGAGCGCCGTCGCGCTCTCAGGTCGCTCTCCGCGCCGCACCCCGATTCTCAGGTGATCCTGGGCCATCCGGGCTGCACTTCGCTACGAACACCGCCATCCTTGACGCAGCACGATCCCCACGTCCGAGGAGTCTGCGATGTTCGAAGACGGCAGCACCCACGAGCAGCCCCGGCCGGCACCGTGGTGGGAACCCGCCACGTCCGCGTCCGCGAGCACCGGCGCACCTGAACCCGCGCCCGCGGACGGCGACCCGTCCATGGCCGCGCGGGCCGGTACGCCGGCCACGCCGCCGGCCGGTACTGCACCGATCGTGCGCCGCCGCGGCCGGGCTCGGGCCACGTCGGTGCTCGCCGCAACCGTGGCCCTCGCGACGGCCGGTGTCGGCGGTGGCTTCGTGGGCGCGCGGCTCGCCGGGCACGACACGAAGGTGATCGTCGAGAAGACCGTTCCTGCGACGGTGCGAACCTCGACGGTCGACACCGCCAACGCACGGGGTTCGATCGACGTCGAGGCGGTCGTCGCGGCGGTGCGGAAGTCCGTCGTGCGCATCCAGTCGCAGATCGTCCAGGACAACGGCTTCTTCCAGCAGACGGGCACCGCGGTGGGCACCGGCGTGATCGTCTCGTCCGACGGCTACGTCGTCACGAACGCGCACGTGGTGGACAGCGCGTCGTCGGTCGCGGTCACGCTCGACGCCCAGACCGCGCGTCACCCGGCGCGCATCGTGGCCGCCGACCCGAGCCGCGACCTCGCCGTCCTCAAGATCGAGGGCTTGAGCGGCCTCACCCCCGCGACGTTCGCGCCGACCTCGAGCGTGCGGGTCGGCCAGGACGCCGTCGCCATCGGTGAGGCGCTCGCGCTCGCCGGCGAGCCGACCGTGACCCGCGGCATCGTGTCGGCACTGGATCGCTCGGTCGACGAGGACACGGGCGCGACGCTCACCGGCATGATCCAGACCGACGCCGCGATCTCGTCGGGCAACTCGGGTGGCCCGCTCGTCGACGCCGCCGGTCACGTCATCGGCCTCAACACGCTCGTCGCGGCATCGAGCAACACCACCGCGGCGAACAACATCGGCTTCGCGATCCCGTCCGACCACGTGCTCGCGTTCGTGCAGCAGGCGCGCCGCGGCAGCCAGACCAGCGCGTAGCCCGCAGGAGCGGGCACGGTGCGGCATGATGGTCGCATGGGTACTGGCAGGCGCCCGCGCGTCGAGATCGACCCTGTCGAATACGCCGACAAGGCAGTGCTACGGCATCTGCTCGAGCTGTACATCTACGACTTCTCGGAGTACATGGGCTGGGACGTCGATCGGCACGGCCGCTTCGGTTGCCGCTACCTCGACAACTACTGGACGGAGCCCGAGCGGTTTCCGTTCTTCGTCCGGGTCGACGGCGAACTCGCCGGTTTCGCGCTCGTGCGCGCCGGAGATCCGCACGACATGGCCGAGTTCTTCGTGATGCGCAAGTACCGTCGCGACGGGATCGGGTCGCACGCGGCACGCACGGTGTTCGCCCGGTTTCCCGGCGCCTGGCAGGTGCGCCAGATGGCCGAGAACGCCGGTGCGACGGCATTCTGGCGCACCGCGATCGCGGTGCCGTTCGACGAGACGGTCGAGAACGGCGGGCCGGTGCAGCGCTTCCTGATCGAGTCCTGACCAGAGGCCTGACGGGAGGCCTGACGGAGGCCTTGATCGAGCGCCCCGGCACTGCGGCCCTCACCCGGCGATGCGATGGCGACCGGCCGGGTCCCGAGCCACATGCTGGCGCCGCGCCCGCGCCCGTCGACGAAGCGGTCCCGATCTGACGCCGCCGGTTTGGGCTACTCGAGGCCTCGGTAGAACGGCCCCCGTGCCTGCGCCCGACGCATCTCCTGCCCGCGCCCAGAATGGCGACCGTCGTCCGCAGCGGCGACGTCACCGCGACGAAGCGCCGCCCGACGCGAAGCGCGGTACCGGGCGGCGGCGCACCCCACCCGAGGACGGGGTCGTGAACAAGGGCCTGCGCGTCCGCTTCGCCGTCGCGCGACTGCTCGCGTAAGGCGCGGCGCCAATGTCCGAACCCCCTGTGATTGTGGGGGTGTGATGGATGGGGCGGTCTCGTTGCTGGAGCAGGTGTCGGATGATCTCGCGAAGCTGGCGGGCGGGTTCGACGCGGATCTGTTGAGCGGGAAGCAGGCGCAGCGGGTGGTGTGCGCGGCGGCCGATATCGAACGCTTCGCGGTCACGTTGAAGACCGCGATGCGCCGGGTGGATGAGAGCGGCGCGTGGCGCTCGGACGGGTCGCGCTCTGCCGTGCGGTGGTTGGCCGCCAAGACCGGCACCTCGATGGCGGAGGCGTGTGGCACGGTGGAGCTCGGCGAGCAACTCGAGTCGTTGCCGGCGGTGTCGGATGCGGCGCGGCGGGGTGTGCTGTCGCCGGCCCAGACGCGGATGGTCGCCCAGGCCGCGAGCAAGGATCCTGCGAGTGCGTCGCAGTTGGTGGGTGTGGCGCGACGGGAGTCGTTCAGCGCGTTGCGCAAGGAGTGCGCCGCGGCCGCGGCAGCGCGGCGGCGGGGCCGAGGGCCGGGCGCAGTACGCGGCACTACTCGCCGAGGGCTACGAATGCAACGTCGAAGGGTGCGGCAACACCCGCAACCTCGAGATCGACCACCTCGGCGCAGGCTGGGCAGTCGACCACCACACCGCCAACGGCAACGTCGCCTGGAAATGCCCCCACTGCCACAACCTCAAAACCCACAAACACTTCACCGACGGCCCCCAACTCCCCAACGGCACACGCACCCTCATCCCACCCGACCGGCCACCACCCCACCACCAATGACGGGAGCGGCCCGGCTGCCTTCCGTGGACATGCACGCGGTGGGCCGGTTCGAGGTTGCGTCGCTGGTGTTTGCCTACTCGCAAGCGTCGTAGCGTGCGAGCCCGTGGGACGCTGCCTGTGCGCGCTGCTCGCCGTGGCGAGCCTCGCCGCGTGTTCGCCGCACGCCGCCAGTGCGCCGCGCGGCGATGCCAGGAGCCCGTACTGGATCGCCGACAAGGCTCCCGCGGGCTTCAGCCTCAACTGGGCATGGCTCGACCGCGGCCACCCATGGTTCCACTACGAGCAGATCGCCCCGTCCAGCACCACAACCGTCAATGTGCTCGCACCCTCGGTGTCATCCGTGGACGTGTTCACCGACTCGATGGCGGCCTGCAGCCCGCGACGCGAGTTGGCGCTGCCGCAAACACGAACGACGGTACGCGGCCACCCCGGCATCGGCAGCCCCGAGGAAGGCGAAGGACATCCCTACGGCTGGTGGCTCCATTGGGCGGAGTCGCCGTCGCGATGTGTCGGCGTGCTCGTCAGCGGCGGCGGCGAGGGCGACGTCGCGGCCGCACGACAACTCGCGTATCGCATCGCGGCCGCCGCACGGCCGACGACCTATGCGTACTTCCGAACGACGTGCACGCACCCGACTGCCGTTGCCGGCAACAAGATCCCGCCGCGGTCTGCGCAGAATGCTGCGCAGTTCTGTGCTGCGGCTTCGCACTGACCTCACGGCCGCCGTCCCGCGCTCGCCGCAGGGTCCCCCGTAACCTGCGCGCCGTGAGCGTGCTCGACGACGTGCTGCGCGAGGCGTCGGCGCGCCATCCCGAGCGCCGGGCCGTGGTCCACGACGGGCGCGAGCTCACCTACGCGCAGCTGGCCGGGCTCACCGAGCGGGTGGCGGCCGGGCTGGCCGAGCGCGGCGTGCGGCACGGACAGCTCGTGGCGCTGGTGCTGCCGAGCAGCGCCGAGTACGTGGTCGCCTACCTCGCGCTGGCCCGCCTCGGGGCGGTCGCCGCGGGCGTCACACCGCGCGCCACCGCGGCCGAGCGGGCCGCGGTGCTCGACAAGGCCCGGCCCGATCTCGTGCTCGCCACCGACGAGCTGGGTGACGGCGTGCCCGGCGACATCCCAGTAGTGCCGGTGCCGAGCGTCGGCGGCCCCGACGTGCTGCGTGTGCTCACCAGTGACCGGCCGGCGCCGCCGCGCCCGTCGAGCGGGCCCGACGATCCCGCGACCGTCGTGTTCACGTCGGGCACGACCGGCACGCCGAAGGGCGCACTGTTCACCTCGGCGCAGATCGCCGCGATCACCGGGATCGACACGGGCGGCGCCTGCGGCACGGGCGGCGCGCAGCTCGTGGCCACCGGCCTGCCGCACGTCGGCTTCATGACGAAGCTGCCCGGCTACCTCCAGCTGGGCAGCACGATGCACGTGCTCACCCGCTGGCGCGCGGTCGACGCGCTCGGCGTGATCGCGCGCGAGCGGATCCCGTACATCGGTGGCGTCGCCGCGCAGATCTCGCTGCTGCTCGGCGTTGCCGACTTCGACACGTACGACCTGCGCGCCGTGCGCGGCCTGATCGTGGGCGCCGGGCCCTCCCCCGCGGCACTCGTGCAGGAGGCCCGCACGCGCTTCCATGCCGGCTATTCGGTGCGGTACTCGTCGACCGAATCCGGCGGTCTCGGCACGCTCACCGCGTTCGACGCACCCGACGACGACGTGCTGCACACGGTCGGTCGCCCGAGGCCCGGTATCGAGGTGGAGATCCGCGATCCCGACGATGGTGCGGTGCTCGCCGTCGACGAGGTGGGCCAGGTGTGCCTGCGCTCGGAAGCGGTCATGGCGCGCTACTGGCGCGACCCCGATGCCACCGCGCGGGCGCTCGACGTCGACCGCTGGCTGCGTACCGGCGACCTCGGCGCGATCGACGGCGCCGGCCGGTTGCGCATCACCGGCCGTATCGGCCAGATGTACATCCGCGGCGGGTACAACGTGTTCCCGCTGGAGGTCGAGGCGGTGCTGCTCGACCATCCTGCGGTCGCTGCAGTCGCGGTCGTGGCCCGGCCCGACCCGGTGATGGGCGAGATCGGTGTGGCCGTCGTGGTGGCCCGCGCCGGTGCGGCGCCGACGCTCGAGAGCCTGCGCGAGTTCGCGGGCGCCCGGCTCGCGGCGTACAAGCTGCCGGAGGCGATCCGTGTCGTCGAGCGGCTCCCGCTCACGGCGATGGACAAGGTCGATCGCCGCGCACTCGCCCGCCGCGAGTCCGAGCATCAATACTGATCGGGTGACGACACCCGCAGCAGCGCATACGGCCCCCCAGCTCTCGATCGGCGTCCCCAACTTCGGCACCTGGGCGGGCGGCGACTGGCGCGCGATGGTCGACGTCGCCCGGATGGTGGAGGACGCCGGGGGCGATCGGGTGGTGGTCGTCGACCACCTCGTGATGGGCCCGAACACCGCCGCCTACCGGTGGGGCCGCTTCCCCACGCCGCCCGAGTCGCCGTGGCTCGAGCCGCTCACGGTCCTCACCGCGATGGCGGCGGTCACGTCGGCAGTTCGCCTCGCGACCGGAATCCTCATCGTGCCGTTGCGCCCGGCCGTGCTGCTCGCCAAGACCGCAGCCACCCTCGACCAGATCTCCGGCGGGCGCCTCGATCTCGGTGTGGGGTTCGGCTGGCAGCGCGAGGAGTACCTCGCGGTCGGACGCTCGTGGGACGAGCGCGGTGCGCTGCTCACCGATGCGCTCGAAGTGTGCCGCGCGCTGTGGAACGACACGCCGGCCGCGGTGCATGCGACCACGATCGAGTTCGACGACATCTACTGCGAACCGAAGCCCGTGCGGGCCGGCGGCATCCCGATCCTCGTGGCCGGCACGTTGAGCGCGCGCAACGTCGAACGCATCGTGCGCTGGGGCGACGGCTGGATCCCGATCATGGGCGCGTCGGGCGACGACGTCGCGGCCGGTATCGTGCAGCTGCACGGCGCGTTGGCCGGCGCGGGGCGCGACGCCGACGGACTGCTCGTGCAGACCGCGCTGCCGCTCGCCCGCGGCGACCAGGGCATCGACCTCGAGGCGTCGTTCGCGTCGGCCGCGCCGCTCGCCGCCGCCGGGGCGACATCGTTCAACGTTCCGTTGCAGGCGTTCGCGCCCACGATCGGCGACGCGGCGAAGGCGATCGCCGACATCGCGCGGTGCCACCAGCGGACGTTCGCGTGACCGGCGGCGATCGGCCGGCCGAACGCGCCGAGCTCGCCGCGCTCGTCGCCGCCTACGCGCTGCCGCGCCGACCGGCGCGAGTTCACCGAGCTCGCGGCGCTGTTCGTCGAGGAGGGCGTGCTCGCCATGCACGAGGGCGATCCCGACACCACCGAGCCCGCCCGTGTGCGGCACGGCCGCACCGAGATCGCCACCGCGCTGGAGCGGCTGCGCGGCTACGCCGGCACCCACCACATGCTCGGGCAGCACTCGGTGTGGTTCGACGCGACCGACCGCGTGCGCGCGACCGGTGAGACCTACTGCCTCGCCTCCCACGTGAGGGCGGGCAAGGAAGGCGCCGGCGGCTCGACGATGCGCATGATGGCCATCCGCTACTTCGACGACTACGTCGTTGACGGCGGCACATGGCGCATCGCGCGGCGCCGGCTCGCGATCGACTGGATCGACGAGCATCCAATGGGTTGACCGCAGGCCGAGCGGTTCGACCACGCGCCACATCACGATCAGCCACGCCTGATTCGTCGTTCGCCGGGGCGCGCGGCTCAACTGGCGCCGTGACCGCCGCCGAGCCCGAACGCATCGACGGCGACGGCCTCACGCTCGCGGTCGACGTCGCCGGCCCGGCCGACGGGCCGCCGGTGGCGCTGTTCCACGGTGGCGGGCAGACCCGCCACTCGTGGCACCACACCGCCGCGGCGCTCGCCGTCGACGGCTGGCATACGTACAACACCGACCTGCGCGGCCACGGCGAGAGCGACTGGGATCCGAACGGCGACTACTCGCTCGACGCCTTCTCGCGTGACGTACGCGCCGTCGCGCGGACGATCGCCAGCCGGCATCCGGCCCGCCGTCTCCCCGCGCTCGTGGGCGCATCGCTCGGTGGCGTGTCGGCCCTCGCCGCGATCGCCGAGACCGACGAACCGGTTGCGAGCGCGCTCGTGCTCGTGGACGTCGCACCGCACATCGAGCGCGGCGGCGCCGACCGCATCGGCGCGTTCATGCTCGAGCACATGGACGACGGCTTCGCCGACCTCGAATCGGTCGCCGACGCGATCGCCGCGTACAACCCGCACCGGCCCCGGCCCCGGAACCTCGACGGCCTGCGCAAGAATCTGCGCCAGCGCGACGGCCGCTGGTACTGGCACTGGGACCCGAAGTTCATCAGCGGCAAGCGCAGCTCGCCCGACGAGACCCGCTCGATCGTCGACGCCGACCGCCTCGACGTGGCGGCGCGGACCATCGAGGAGCGCCGGCTCCCGACGATGCTCGTGCGGGGTCGTCAGAGCGATCTGCTGAGCGAGGAGGGTGCCCGCGCCTTCCTCGAGCTCGTGCCGCACGCGGAGTTCGTCGACGTCGCCGACGCGGGCCACATGGTCGCCGGCGACCGCAACGACCTCTTCAACGACGCGGTCGTCACCTTTCTCGATTCCACCCGCTGAACCCGGCGCAGCACCAGACCATTACGCTGGAGCCATGACGACCACCAAGGCCCCCACCTCGTTCACGCGCATGGACGAGTCGACCGCCGAGCAGTGGATGGTAATCGGCGCCGAGCACGTCGCGCACGGTGACCGGGTCGCCGAACGGGTGCTGATGCTGCTGCGCTCGCTCGGCGACATCGTCGACGGCTTCGCCACCGATCAGCTCACGCACTGCCTGCAGACCGCGACGCTGGCCGAGCGCGCCGGCGCCGACGACGAGATCGTGGTAGCCGCGCTCTGCCACGACGTCGGCAAGGCGATCAGCGTGGCGAACCACCCGGCGATCGCGGCCGCCATCCTGCAGCCGTACGTGCGCCCCGACGTGTACGAGATGATCCGTGTGCACCAGGACTTTCAGGGCCGGCACTACTACCACCACTTCGGCGGCGATCCCGACGCCCGCGAGCAGCACCGCAACACGCTGACGCCCGAGCAGTTCGATCTCGCGGCGCGCTTCGCCGACGAGTGGGACCAGATCGCGTTCGACCCCGGCTACGACACCTTGCCGCTCGAGCATTTCGAGCCGAAGGTGCGCGAGGTGTTCGCGTTCAAATCGGCCGTGCCCGCGAAGTGAGCGACGCGGGCCCCACGCCACCGGCGCGGGCCGCACACTTCCTCGCGCTCCACCACGGCGATGCACCGTTCGTGATCCCGAATGCCTGGGATCCGGGGAGCGCCAGGCTGTTCCAGTCGCTCGGAGCCGCGGCGATCGCCACGACGAGCTCGGGGTTCGCGGCCACGCTCGGACGCCTCGACTACGACATGACGCGTGCCGAGGCGATCGAGCACTGCCGGGTGATGGCGAACGCGTTGACGGTGCCGGTCAGCGCCGACTTCGAGAACGGCTTCGCCGACGAACCCGACGACGTCGCCGCGGCCGTCGTCGAGGCGAAGGACACCGGCGTGTGCGGTCTGTCCATCGAGGACTTCACCCGCGATCACGGCAACCCGCTCTACGAAGCCGCGCACGCGGCGGCACGGGTGGAGGCCGCGGCCGATGCCGCGCACCGCGGCGACGTCGCACTCGTGCTCACAGCGCGCGCCGAAGGCGCCCTGCGCGGGCACGGTGAGCTGGCCGGCATCATCGCCCGGCTCCAGGCCTTCCAGGAGAACGGCGCCGACGTGTTGTTCGCGCCGGGGATCACCGCGCTCGACGACATCGCCACGATCGTGCGCAGCGTCGACCGGCCGGTGAACGTGATCCTCCCGCCCGGCACAACCGTCGCGCAGCTCGGCGAGGTGGGCGTGCGCCGCGTATCCGTCGGGGGTTCGCTCGCATACACGGCGCTCGGCGCTGCGGCCGACGCGGTCCGCGGGCTCCTGGAGAACGGCCGCGGCGACTATCTCGCGGCGGCCGCCGAAGGCCGGCGCCTCGCGCGGCGGGCCTTCGGCGGATGATCGGCGCCTCGAACCCCCGCTACCTCAACACCATGTTCGGCTCACCCTGCGCGTCGAATCCGTTGGCGCCGTGCGTGCACGTGCCGCTGCGCGTGGCGCCGCCGTTGTAGGCCTGGCGCAGGCAGTTCCGCAGCGCGAGCTGGCCCCAGTAGCTGGGGTGCGCGTCCTCCTGGAGCTGGTACGGGCCGAACAGCGTGCTCGTCGTGCGGATCTGGCTGACCCACTCGGTCTTGTCGACCGCGCCCGAACTCGTCCACGAAGCGACGCCCTTCTCCTCGAGGAGCCCCACCGTGTTCTCGCAGAGCCGGTGCCCGACGAGCGCGTTCGCGTCGTTGAGGATCCTCACGTTGCCAAGACCGGTCTGCGCCGCGCCGTTCGTGACCGCGCCGTTGATCTTCGGCACCGCGGTGCTGTTCGCCCAGTTCGCGTCGGCGTTCCAGAGGCCGCAGCCGCCGGTGCTCTGGCGCGTCCAACCCGACTCCGAGTAGCGGAAGCCGCTGCCGTTCGGGATGGGCGACGAGTAGGTCTGCACGATGATCGAGTACGACGAGTCGGCGTATCCGTCGTTCAGCATCGCCTGGCGCACATTGAGGATCGCGCCCTTGATCGCGGTGGTCTGCGCGGCGATGTAGCTCGACGTGAAGTACGCCTTCACGCTCGAGTCGTCGTTGCAGTAGTTCTTCCACCACGACGGCGACGTCAGCCAGTCGACCACGCACGACTGCACGATGTCGGCGAAGCCGAAGTTGTTCGCGCCGATCAGCACGGCGACGGCCTTCACGTTGTGCGTGGCCGCGAACTGCTGGAGCATCAGCGCTTGGCCTTTGTGGCCGGAGCTGTCGGAGAAGAAGTCGAGGCCGGGCTTGAAGTCACCCGATCCCGGCGTCTGCGTGTAGGTGCGTGCGCCCGAGCACGCGAGGTTCATGCCGTTCGCGCCCGCGCCGATGTAGACCTCGGCCGACTTCGAACGGTGACAACCGTGGATCGTCTCGGCCGTGTTCGTGGAGTTGTCGTAGTACGCGGTCGGGCCGAGCGCGTCGACCTTGCTGGACGAGCCGTTGGTGTTGCCGGCCCAGCGCCCGGCCTCGCCGGAGATCGCCGAGTCGCCCACCGACACCACCCACGGCGCTCCGACACCGGGACCGTCGGCGGCTGCGGGCCGCACCCCGAGCACACCGGCTCCGGCGACCGACGCGCCAACGACGAGGAACGCGGTGGCGCTGATGCGCGCACCGCCACGACACGACAACGGCTTCATCGGCAATGACCCCCTGCAGAGCGACAACACGGCGTGCCCGAAGCCGCAGTCTGCGCCGACCGCCGGTCCGATGCAAGCACTTGGCCTGACTTCCTCGTCGGCGTCGCTCACCGGCCGGTGGGCCTTCCCTCGCCAACGGGCGCCGGGCCCGGTAACCTTCGGCCGTGTACGTCGATCTCCGCACGCGGCGCGACGAGCCTCGGGCCGCGGTCGATCCCGAGACGTTCTTCAGCGCCGACCTTCCCGAGGCCATCGCGCGGCACGCCGAGTTGATCCGCCCCGGCATCGACTGGATCCGGCCGAAGCCGGTGACGTTCGCGATCGCGGGCCGCGAGTGGACGCTCCACCACGCGCCCGACCCGCCCCACGGCATCGCCGCGAGCGGCGCCACGTTGACCGAGGGCGGCGGCGGTCGCACCACCGTCGCACTCGAGCCCGCGCACCTACAAGACCTGGTGCACGACCAGCAGTCGATGATGGGGCTGTGGGTGGGCGGCACGTTGAGCAGCGACGGCAACGGCAAGCTCGGCGACGCGCTGAACTGGTG
This sequence comes from uncultured Actinomycetes bacterium, assembly GCA_963716525.1. Taxonomy (GTDB): domain Bacteria; phylum Actinomycetota; class Acidimicrobiia; order IMCC26256; family PALSA-610; genus JBBREP01. Next base: position 2,348,330 of record OY970315.1, on the reverse strand, counting down.
GCTCGTGCTGCGCGCCGCGCTCGACGGTATCCGCATCTACACGCCGGGGTCGGTGGAGTTGGCCGGCGCCGACGGGCGGGCGCTCGACCTGCACCGCACGTTCCGCTTCGGTGTCGACGACCCCGAAGAGATGCACGACTTTCTCGTGCACGCGGGCTTCCTGCACCTCGCCGGGGTGTTCGGCGCCGACGAGATGGCCGCCGTGTCGGCCGACATGGACCGCGCCGCGCCGAGCTACGCGGCAGGGCGACGGCCGCTCGTGGTGGGCTCGCACCGCCGACGGCACCGATCGCCTCGTGCGCATGCAGGGCTTCGACCGTGAGAGCGACATCACCGGCAACCTCCTCGACGACAGCCGTTTCCTCGGCCTCGCCGAGCTGTCGCACGCGGGGCATCGCTTCGCCCGCAAGCGGGGCGACAACTGGATCGAGGCGCTGTTCAAGCCGATCGGTGTCGTCGCCGGCATCTCCGACATCGGCTGGCACAAGGACTGCGGCATCGGGCGCCACTCGTACGACTGCTGCGGCATGACCGTCGGCATCTCGGTCACCGGTGCCGGGCCCACGTCCGGTCAGCTGCACGCGCTCGCCGGCTCGCACCGGGCGCTCGTGTGGTCGGGCTCGCTGCAACCGCGCGTCGACCTGCCCGACGTGCCGCTGGCCACCGAGGTCGGCGATGTCACGATCCACCTGAGCTGCACGATGCACATGGCGCAACCACCCGAGACGCACGAGCGCCGGGTGATGTACAGCGGCTTCTCGCTCCCGCCGCTCGACTCCAACGGCGCGGTGGCCGAGCCGGCGGCCGAGCGGGCCGCGGCGTTGGCGCGCAACAGCGCGCTGCGCGAGCAGGCGCCGCTCACGGCCCTGGCCCGCAACGTCCACAGCTGAGCGCGGACGACTAGCCGACCGCCGGCGGAATCCCGTGCACCGATCGGTCGCCGTCGTCGAGGAGTACCTCCGTAGCCTGGCCGCCCACGACTGGGAGGCACTCGCCGCCACGCTCGCTGACGACGTCGTGCGCAAGGGCCCGTATCTCGACGACTACCGCGGCGCGCGGGCGTACGTCGATTTCCTGCGCTCGGTGCTGCCCGGTCTCGACGGGTACCGGCTCGACGCCGGGCGCGTGTGGGGTGACGGCGCCGGGCGGGTATGCGCAGAGCTGAGCGAGACCGTCACGCGGCACGGCGCCCGCCTGCGCACCGACGAGGCGGTCGTGTTCGACGTCGACGAGCTCGACGGCGCCCACCGCATCGTTACCGTGCAGGTGTTCCTCCGCAAGAGCTACGACCCCACGGAGATCACGACCGACATCTGAGATCGCCGGAGGTTCCGAATGGCCCGCACCGACACGTCACGCTGGTCGCTCTGGTCGTCGCACTCGATCCTGTCGATCGGGTCGAAGGGCTCGATCCTGTCGATCGGCAGCGTCGGCTCGATCCTCTCGATCGGCTCCGTCGGCTCGGCCGGGTCGATCCTGTCGGTTGGCTCGTTCGCGTCGACCGGTTCGGCGCTCGCGTCCCGCGCCCGATGGTCGATCATGTCGTCACGCACGAAACGCGCCGTCCTTGCCACGGGCGCTCGTTTTGGTCCGGCGCGCTCAGGCCTGGTCGTATGACACCATGAGAACACGACGGATCGGTTCCCTCGACGTGTCGGTCGTCGGCCTCGGCTGTAACAACTTCGGCGGACGCATCGACCAGGCCGGCACCACGGCCGTGGTCGACGCCGCGATCGAGGCCGGCATCAACTTCTTCGACACCGCCGACATCTACGGCGGCACGCACAGCGAGGTGATGCTCGGCAAGGCCCTCGGGCCGCGACGCGACGGCGTGATCGTCGCGACGAAGTTCGGCGTGCCGATCGACGACGACCACAAGGGTGGCGCGTCGGCCGCATACCTGCAGCTTGCGTGCGAAGACAGCCTGCGACGCCTCGGCACCGACCGCATCGACCTGTACCAGCTGCACTTTCCCGATCAGGCGACCCCGCTCGAAGAGACGCTCGGTGCGCTCGACGAGCTGGTGCGGGCGGGGAAGGTGCGCGAGGTCGGCTGCAGCAACTTCTCACCCGAGATGCTCGATGCCGCAACCACGATCAGCCGCGAGCAGCAACTCGCCCGGTTCGTGAGCGTGCAGAACGAGTACAGCCTGTTGCGCCGCGCGCCCGAGCACGGCGTGCTCGAAGCGTGCGGGCGCGACGACATGGCGTTCATCCCGTACTTCCCCCTCGCAAGCGGGCTGCTCACCGGCAAGTACCGGCGCGACGAGGCACCGCCCGAAGGCACCCGGCTCGCATCGATGCCCGAGGACCGACGCGACCAGATCTTCTCGGAGAAGAACCTGAACCGTGTCGAGGTGCTCGAAGTGTGGGCGCGCGAGCACGGGCACTCGCTCCTCGAGCTCGCAGTGTCGTGGCTGCTCGCCCGGACGCACGTCGCGAGCGTGATCGCAGGCGCGACGAAGCCCGAGCAAGTGCACGCCAACGCCGCGGCCGCCGGGTGGGAGCTCGCTGCGGCCGACCTCGACGAGATCGACGCGGGGCTCGCGCAAGCAAAGGGCCGCTGACCCTGCACCCGGGGCGCGGGCGCGGTCAGCGGAGCATCGCCTGGACGGTCTCGATCGTGTCGGCCTGCGCCGCGGTCTTGTCGCTTCGGTAGCGGCGCACGCGCGCGAAGCGCAGCGCGACGCCGCCCGGATAGCGCGTCGACACCTGCACACCGTCGAGCGCGATCTCGACGACGAGCTCGGGCCGCACGTGCACGACGGCGCGCCCGCTCGCCGGCTCCTCGTGCCCCGCGGGGCCGGCGCTGCCCTCCTCGCCGAGCGCGAGCTCCTGCAGCCGCTCGGTCTGCCAGCGCAGGAGCTCGTCGGTGAGGCCCTTGAACGTCTTGCCCACCATCACGAACTCGCCACCGCCGCCGCGCGCGCCCAGATGCAGGTTCGACAGCCAGCCCCGCCGCCGGCCGTGCCCCCATTCCGCGGCCAGCACCACGAGGTCGAGGGTGTGCACCGGCTTCACCTTGCGCCAGCCGCTGCCCCGCCGCCCGGCCTCGTACGGCGCATCGAGCGACTTCACCATCACACCCTCGTGCCCGCGGGTCACCGCGCCGGCGAGGAACGCCGCGGCCTCGTCGGGTGACGCGGTCACGATCGCGGGGACGCGCGGTACGCCCGTGAGCGCGTCGAGCGCGGCTCGGCGCTCGGTGAGCGGCGCGTCGAGCAGGTCGGTGCCGCCCACGTGGAGGGCGTCGAAGAAGAACGGTGCCAGTGCGCGCTCGGCGCGCTGCTGTGCTCCGAAGTCGCTCATGGTGTCCTGGAAGCGTCGGGGCCGCTCGTCGTCGCCGATACCGATGATCTCGCCATCGAGGATCAACGAGTCCTCGCGCAACGCACGGACGCCGGCGACGACGGAGGGCACCCGATCGGTGATGTCGTTGAGGTTGCGCGTGAACACCCGCACGTCGTCGCCGCGCCGGTGCACCTGCACACGCGCGCCGTCGAGCTTCCACTCGACCGACGCCCGCCCGGTGCGCGCCATCGCGTCGGCGATGCCGGCCGCGCTCGCGGCCAGCATGGGCTGCACGGGGTGCAGCACGTGGAGTTGTAACGCGTCGAGCGCGCCGTGGTCACCGTGCAGCGCCAGCGCCGCGGCGCGTCCGAGATCGCCCTGGAGCATCGCGGCGCGCCGCATCGACGCGACTGTGACACCTGCCGCCTTGGCGACGGCATCGCCGACGATGCCCGCCAGCGCGCCCTGCCGCAGCTCGCCCACGAACAACCGGCGCACGAAGTCCTGCTCGGGGCCGGTCGCGCGGGCGAAGAGGCCGCCGAGCAGCTGTGAGCGAGCCGCCTGAGAGCCGGCGCCGATCGCGCCCTCTACGGAGCTCACGAGCTGATCGAGGTCGCCCACCGTCAATGTGGCTGCTGGCGCCGGTGCGATCGAGGGGCGCCACGCTGTGGCCCACCCCACTCCCACGCGGCCCTGCCGGGGCACGCCGATGAGGAACCCCACGACTGGCTCCACCTCCTCGGCGGACAGCCGCCCGAACAGCTCTGCGAGCGTGGTGATCTTCGCGGAGCGGGCGCGCGTCGACGCGACGGCCCCGGATGCGGCGACCACCTCGGCGAGCAACGTCACGCGGTGGTTTCTAGCGCCGTGCCAGTGAACGTTGCGAGCGACCGTGTGCTGATGCGGCACTCGTGCAGGCCCCCTCGCACGGGCTGTACCGTTCGAGATGTGAGCCCGGCCACTGCGGCGATCGACGCGCTGCGGGAGATCCTCGATGCCGACGGGGTCGTCGACGGCGACGCGGTCAGCGACGACTACACGCACGACGAAGCGCTCGGCGCCGCGCCGCAGCGACCACTTGCGCTCGTACGCCCGCGCCACACCGGCGACGTCGCCGCGATCGTCGCCGTCGCCCGCACGCACCGACTCCCGGTCACGGCACGCGGATCGGGCACCGGGCTCTCGGGCGCGTGCATCCCGCGCGCCGGCGGGATCGTCGTGTCGTTCGAGCGCATGCACGCGATCGTCGAGCTCGACCTCGAGAACCACATGGCGGTCGTGCAGCCGGGTGTGACACTCCAGCAGCTCGACGACGCGACGAAGGCACACGGTCTCGTCTATCCGGTGTTCCCAGGTGAGAGCTCGGCGAGCCTGGGCGGCAACGTCGCCACGAATGCCGGCGGCATGCGCGCGGTCAAGTACGGCGTGACCCGTCACCAGGTATTGGGTCTCGAGGTCGTGACCGGCGCGGGCGAGGTGCTGCGCACCGGCGGCAAGTTCGTGAAGGCCACGTCGGGCTACGACCTCACCCAGCTCGTCGTCGGCTCCGAAGGCACGCTCGCGCTCGTCACCGAGGCGACGCTGCGCCTCTACCCGCGGCCGCAGTTCGCGGCGACCGTGCTCGCACCGTTCGCCACGCTCGCCGACGTGACCACCGCCGTACCGGGAGTGGTGGCGAGTGGCATCGGTCCGCTGCTCGTGGAGTACATCGACACGATCACGATGGACGCGATCGTCGCGAGCAAGGGCATCGAGCTCGGCGTGGCGGCCAGCGTGAAGGCGAACGCGCTCGCCTACCTCGTGATCGTGCTGGAGAATCGCCGCGACGACCGCCTCGATGCCGACGTGGAGGAGCTGGCCGAGCTGCTGGCGAAGCTCGGTGCGCTCGACGTGTACGTGCTGCCTTCCGCCGCCGGCGGGCAGCTCATCGAAGCGCGCGAGCAGGCGTTCTGGACCGCCAAGGCCGCGGGCGCCGACGAAATCGTCGACGTGGTGGTGCCCCGCGCTGCGATGGCGCGTTACCTGGCCGAGGTCGGCGAGCTGGCACAGCAGAGCGGGTCGCTCGTGGTCGGGTGCGGTCACGCAGGCGACGGCAACGTGCACCTGTCGGTGTTCCAGCGCGACCCCGCGGCGCGTCACACGTTGCTGCACGACATCTTCGCCTCGGGCATGCGACTCGGCGGCGCGATCTCGGGCGAGCATGGCATCGGCGTGCAGAAGAAGGCGTACCTCGCCGCGTTGGAGGACCCGGCGAAGCTCACGCTGATGCGGCGCATCAAGGCCGTGTTCGATCCCGACGGGATCCTCAACCCCGGCACGATCTTCGATACGGAAAGCCCGACATGAATGGCGCGCAAAGTTTGATCCACACTCTCGTCGCGAACGGCGTCGACGTGTGCTTCACGAATCCCGGCACTTCGGAGATGCACTTCGTCGCCGCGCTCGACACCGTTCCCAAGATGCACGGCGTGCTCGCGCTCTACGAGGGTGTGGCCACCGGCGCGGCCGACGGCTTCGGGCGCATGGCCGACCGGCCCGCGTGCACGCTGCTCCACCTCGGTCCGGGGCTCGGCAACGGTCTCGCCAATCTCCACAACGCGCGCAAGGCGGCGACGCCGATCGTCAACATCGTCGGCGACCACGCCACCTACCACAAGCAGTACGACGCGCAGCTCGAGTCCGACATCGAGACCGTGGCGCGCAACGTGTCGTCGTTCATCCGGTGGTCGGCGAAGCCCGACGAGGTGGCGGCCGACGCGGCCGACACGATCGCCGCTGCCTGCGGACCGCCAGGACAGGTGGCGACGCTGATCCTTCCCGCCGATGTGTCGTGGAGCGACGCCGGCGCGGTGCCCGCGCGGTTGCCGCAGGCCGCGCGCCGCGCTGCGGATCCCGTAGGCGACGACACGGTGCGCGCCGTCGCGCGGGCGCTGCGCTCGGGCGCACCGGTGGCCCTGCTCGTCGGCGGCCGGGCCTGCCGGCGCGGCGCGCTCGAGCAAGCACGCGCGGTCGCCGACGCCACCGGCGCCAAGCTGCTCTGCGAGACGTTCCCCGCCCGCATCGAACGGGGCGCGGGCATCCCGTCGGTCGACCGCATCGCGTACCTCGCGGAGTTCGCGGCGATGCAGCTCGACGGCCTCGCGCACCTCGTGCTCATCGACGCCAAGGCGCCGGTGTCGTTCTTCGCCTATCCAGGGAAGGCGAGCGACCTCGTGCCGCAAGGTTGCACGGTGCACACCCTCGCCGGACCGGCCGACGACGTGAGCGGCGCGCTTGCGGCGCTGTGCGACGCGGTGGGCGCCGACCCACGCACGCCCGCACGCGCACCGGCGGGCCGGCCCGACGCACCTACTGGCGCGCTCGACGCCGGCGCGCTGTGCGCGGTGCTCGGCGCGCTGCTCCCCGAGGGCGCGATCGTGTCCGACGAGGGCAACACCACGGGTCTGTTCGCGCCGGGCACCACCGCGGGCGCACCTCCCCACGACTGGCTCTGCCTCACCGGCGGCGCGATCGGCCAGGGTCTCCCCGTCGCGCTCGGGGCCGCAATCGCCTGTCGCGACCGGCGGGTCGTCGCGCTCGAATCCGACGGCAGCGCGATGTACACGATGCAGGCGTGGTGGACGATGGCTCGCGAGGGTCTCGACGTCACCACGATCGTGTGCAACAACGGCGCCTACGCGGTGCTGAACATGGAGCTCGGTCGCGTCGGGGCCGAGGCCGCCGCGGGACCGGTGGCGCGCTCGATGTTCGAGCTGCACCGTCCGGATCTCGACTTCGTCGCGCTCGCCCGCGGCATGGGCGTACCCGCGAGCCGCGCCACCACCGCCGAGGAGCTCCACGACCAGCTCACGCGCTCGCTCGCCACCGAAGGCCCCTCGGTGATCGAGGCGATGGTGCCGCCGATCGCCTGACGGTGGTCGCGGTCAGGCCGGCCCGGCGGTGCCCTCCCAGAGACGGATGCCTCCGAGGATGCCGGCGGTGTTGTCGACGACCGAGACGTCGGCGTCGAGGTCGATCGTGAGCCGCTTGGCGTTGCCGCCGCCGATGTACAGGTGGTCGAAGTTCGACAGCATGCGCAGGTTGCTGAGTGCCTTGGCGACGCGCGAGTTCCAGCGATCGGCACCGATCTCCTTGCGCGTCGCGTCGCCGAGTTGCTCGTTGTACGTCTCGCTCTTGCGAAACCGGTGATGGGCCAGCTCGAGGTGCGGGCCGAGCCGGCCGTCCTCGAAGAAGGCCGAGCCGAAGCCGGTTCCGAGCGTGATCACCACCTCGACACCATGGCCCTGGACCACTTCGAGACCCTGCATGTCGGCATCGTTCAGGACCCGGACCGGTCGCTGCAGCGCGGCCGACAACCCGCCCGCGAGGTCGAAGCGGTGCCATGCGTCGACGAGCGACGGATCCTGGTCGGTGCCGAGACCGGCGACCGTCACGAACGCGGGCGCAGTGATGACGTGGCCGTGGCGGATCACGCCCGGGAACGCGGCCGATACCCGGTCGAAGTCGCCTAGCTCCTTCACGAGCTCGGCGATCGTCGCCACGAGCGAGTCGGGCCGCATCGGATAGGTGGTGAGCACGCGCACACGCTCGTGCAGCATCGCGCCGTGCGGGCCGAGCACCGACGCCTTGATCCCGGTACCGCCGATGTCGACCGACAGCGTGCGCGGCCGGTCGGTGGTGCTCCCCTGTGTGTCGGTCATCGACCCCGGAACCTATGACCGCGAAGGATGCTCACCGCGGCAACCACGCCGGTCAGTGCGACGTGTAGTCGGTCTCGGGCGTGCCCTTCACCGCCACGGCGAAGCAGAAGCAGTGGATCGCGCCGCCTCCGGTGGGCCGGAGGCTGTGCACCGTGTCGGGCGGGATGTACACGAGGTCGCCCGGCGCCACGTCGCGATCCTCGTCGCCGATCGTCATCACGCCACGCCCGTTCATCACGAAATAGAACTCGTGCGTGGGGTGCTCGTGCGGGAACACCGCGCCGCCCGCCGCCACTTCGAACTCGTTCACGAGCTCGAGGTAGCCACCGTCGGTGAGCGCCTTCATCTCACGCGGGTGCACGAGATACCACACCGGAACCGTGCCGTTGTGCTCGACCTCGGGTTCCACAGTGGCGATCGATCGGACGTCCATCAGCACCTCTCTCAGGCACACGTTCACAGGCGGGTAACGAGACTATGCACCGTGCACGATCACGAGCACTGCCGGCCGGGGAAGCCGTCGGGGTGCTCGCCCACCGACGGCACTGAGGCGTTGCCGGCGCGCGGATGCACGCCCAACCACGCGGGCAGCAGCGGTGACAGCACGCCGCTCGCGTCGCCGAGCGTCCGGCGCGCCACGAACTGCTCGTGCGTCGACGCATCCTCGGGCGTGAGCACCGGCGCGACGGGCGCGCCGGCACGCTGCAACCGGCCGAGCGCGTCGTCGCGCGTCAGCGTCGCGATCGCGGTCGCGACGCGTGCGTTGATCTCGCCCACACGCGCGACCCGTTCGGCGAACGACGTGGACGCGAGCTCCTCGCCGAGCTCGAGCGCGGTAGCAATGGCGCGCCACAGGTGCGGCTCGGTGAGCGGGGCGAGCGTGAGGTGAGCACCGTCGGCGGTCGCGAAGACGCCGTAACCGGGCGACCCGCCGGATTGCGCACCACCGGCTGCACCTTCACCATGAGGGTCACCTTCACCATCATGGACATCGACGGTGACGCCGGTGCGCGGGCCGATCCACCACGCCATCACGTCGGCCATCGCCACGTCGATGCGTTCACCCTCGCCCGTCACGAGCCGTTTCGCCCATGCTGCGCACACGAGCAGCGCGGCAAGCGTGCCGGCTTCGAGATCCGCTGCCGGCAGGCGCGGGATCGCCGGCGGCGCGTCGTCGCCGGGACGGGGCGCGAGCGCCCCGGCCAGCGCCTGATAGTTGAGATCGTGACCGGGCACGTCGCGCCACGGGCCGTGCTGGCCGTAGCCCGAGATCGAGCAGTAGATGAGCTCGATGCGTGCGCCGCGCAGCCGCTCGGCGCCGAAGCCGAGGCGTTCGGCGACACCAGGCCGCCACGACTCGCAGAACACGTCGCAATCGGCCACGAGCTCGTCGAGCCGGGCCCGACCGGCAGCCGACTTGAGATCGAGCTCGATGCTGCGCTTCCCGCGGGCGAGGGCGGCGAACAGCTCGGGGTACGACCGCATCGGGTCGCCGCCGGGGCGCTCCACCTTCAGCACGTCGGCGCCGAGGTCGCACAGGATCTGCGTGGCGTGCGGCATGGGCCGCCACATCGACGTGTCCAGCACCCGCATCCCGTCCAGCAGCCCCGCCACGCCGCGCAGCTTCGCGCGCGAGCAGGCGGCGGCGCGCCAGCGGGCGCGCCCGTGCCGAACGAGGCCCTGGGGCGCGAGCCGCAGGCGAGCGGGGAGGAAAACGCGAAGCGCGTCAGGCGGCGGCGCGCCAGCGGGCGCGCCCGCGCCGCTTCGCCTCGTACATCGCGGTGTCGGCGCGGTGCAGGAGCGCTTCGGCGGATTCGCCCGGCTGGCTGGTAGCGATGCCGATGCTCGCGGTGATCGCAGCGGCTTCGGGCCAGGGAGCGTTGAGCGATGCGAGTATGGCGTCGGCGGTCACCGACGCGACGAGCTGCTCGGTGGAGGGCAAGATCGCGAGGAACTCGTCGCCGCCGAGCCGGCCGATCATGGACGGGCTGCCGAGCGCGGTCTGCAACCGGGCCGCCGCCTCCACGAGCACGGCGTCGCCGCGCTCGTGGCCGAGACGGTCGTTCACCTGCTTGAAGCCGTCGAGGTCGATGAACAGCGCGGTCACGATCTCCCGCGTGAGCACGTGCTCGAGTCGCAGCGTGATCGCGGCACGGTTCATGAGACCGGTGAGGGCGTCGGTGTTGGCCTGGTGGCGCAGCTCGTTCTCGAGCAACCGGCGCTCGGTGAGGTCGTGGATGTTCGCGGCGAGCAGCGTGTCCTCCAACCGCGTCATCGTGACCTCGATGATGCGCGGCGAGCCGCTGCGGTGTTGCACCTCGGTTTCCACCTTGAACGGCGCGTTGCCGAAACCGCCGAGGGCCTCATGGAGCGCAGCGAGGCCCGAGCCGTACTCCGACTCGCGCAGGATCTCGCCCACGGGCCGGCCTTCGCAGTCCTCGGGCGTGAAGCCGAGGAGATGCTCCACCGCCGGGCTCACGTACACGACGGTGCCCTCCACATCCAGTACCGCGATCACGTCCTGCGCGTGCTGGACGAGCGAGCGGAAGCGGGCTTCGCTCTTCTCGACCTCCGCGCGCGCGTCGTGAGCGGCGCGTGTCGAGATCGCGAAGAGGCGGAGCAGGATGGCGGCGCACAGGAGCCCACCGAGCGCGACGACGTGACTCACGCCGCGATCGATGAGCGACGGCGCAAGGTGCGCGCCCACGAGCACTTCGCCTGTCGCGACGCCGAGCGCGGTCCACATGGTGGCGGCGAGCCAGGCGTCGTCGTTCCCATTCTCCATCGTGATGACGTCGGCGATGCCGAGCGCGTAGCCGATGACGAGCATCGGCCCCCAACCGGTCGCGTACACGAATGCGGTCGTGGTGAGTGCGGCGACCGCGGAGCGCACGTGCATGCGCAGACGGGGTGAGCGGTCGCGTGTCCAGACGAGCGCGCCGGCGTTGAGAATCGCGCCGGCGACGAGCAGGGTCCCGAGCACCCAGAAGGGGGTCTTCGCCATGTAGCGCGTGTGACCCAGCCAGTAGAAGACACCCAGCGCCAGCGGCGTCGGCGTGTACGGCACCAGCCAACCCACGTGGAATGTGGCCCGTTTCACGAGAGCACTTGTCGGCCGATTCGGCGTCGTGCTGAAGGACGAGTCCCCGGTCAGCGCCGGGGCCGGCGTCAGCGCAGGCGCACGGGGATGGTGCGAGGGCCGCGCACCTGGCCGGCCGACCAGGTGACGCCGGCCAGGTCGGCCAGCTCGAAGTCGGGGTAGCGGGCGATCCACTCCTCCAACGCCACCCGCAACTCCATGCGGGCCAGGTTCGACCCGAGGCAGCGGTGAATGCCCAGGCCAAAGGAGGCGTGGCGGTTCTCGGCCCGGTCGAGGACCACCTCGCCGGCCCGGTCGAAGGCGGACGGATCGCGGTTCGCGGCGGGGAACGGCAGCAGCAGCCAGTCGCCCTCCTTGAACGGGCAACCCCGGAACTCGAAGTCCTCGGCGACCAACCGGGCCATCGTCACCGGCGCGTACGCGCGCAGGAACTCTTCGACCGCCGTGTCCATCAGCGCGGGCTCGGCGGCGAGACGTCGCCGGTCACCGGGGTGCCGGGCGAGGTGCCAGAGCGACGCGCCGATGGCCGACCACGTTGTATCGATGCCCGCGATCATCAGCAGCACCATCGTGCCGCGCACGTGGTCGGGCTGCAGCTTGTTGCCGTCGAGCTCGGCTTCGAGCAGGAACGTGGTGAGGTCGTCGCGCGGCTCGGCGAGGTGCTCCTCGATGCGCGCATCGATGTATTCCTCGAGCTCACCCTGTTCGATCTGTTCGAGCCGCTGCGCCTGCGGCGTGTCCACCTCCTCGAGCACCATGTGGATGAACCGGCGGAAGATGTCGGCGTCCTCTTGCGGGAACCCGAGCATCTTCACGATGACGCGCAACGGGATGTGCCGCGCGTAGTCGACCGCCGCGTCGGCGAGCTCACGGCCCTCCATGGCGTCGAGCAGCTCGCGGCACAGCTCGCGGGTGAAGTCTTCGTAACCGGCAATCTTCTTCGGGCCGAACGCGGGGAGCAGGAGCCGCCGCGCGAGCGAATGGAACGGCGGATCGGAGGTGATCGGCGGCGCGATGCCGATGGGCGCGGGGAGGTCGTCGTCGCCGGGCCGTATGTTGCTCATGACCACCGAGCGCGACGTGAAGTGCTCCGTGTCGTAGGCGACGGCCGCCACGTCGTCGTGCCGCACCGGCAGCCACGCGCCGCCGTAGCGGTCGGTGTGCGCGACCGGGCAGCGCTGCCGCAGGTCGTCCCAGATCGGGTACGGGTCGCGCACCCACTCCGGATCGGTGTGGTCGAAGTCGGTGGCGAAGTCGGTCACGGGGACCCGCTCGACACCCTGGTCGATCGTCATGCGTCCTCCGTGATCTCGATCGCGACCTCGGGACAGTTCGCCACCGCGAGGCGCGCCTTCTCCTCCATCCCGGGCGCCACGGTGCCGTCACCGATCTCGGTGGCGTATCCGAGGTCGTCGACGTCGAAGAGCTCAGGAGCGATCGCGTAGCAGCGGTTGTGACCCTGGCACTTCTCGCTGTCGACATGGACTCGCATGCGATGAGGCTATGTCCCGAGCCTCCGCAGCCGCCGAGCGCCGGCCCGGAACGGCCGACGCCCGCTGCCGGCTCTTTGCTTGTAATAATCGCCGGATGACGGTGCAGCGGGTGGTGTCGCCGATCGACGGCAGCGTGGTGGCCGACCGGGAGACGATCAGCGGGGCGGGGATCGACGGCGCTGCTGCACCGCGCGGAGCGGGCGCGTGTGGGCTGGTCGGCGACCCCGCTCGCCGAGCGCGCCGCGGTCGTGGAGCGGGCGGTGCAGTGGTGCGTCGAGCACGCCGACCGGCTCGGCCTCGAGATCACGCTGCAGATGGGACGGCCCGTCGCCCACTCACCGTTCGAGATCACCCGAGGCTTCCAGGAGCGGGCCCGGCACATGGCCTCGATCGCCGGCGCCGCGCTCGCCGATATCGCCGCCCCCGAGCAGGAAGGTTTCGTGCGCTACATCCGCCGCGAGCCCGTCGGCACCGTGCTCGTGGTGGCGCCCTGGAACTACCCGTACCTCACGGCCGTGAACACCGTGGTGCCCGCGCTGCTCGCGGGTAACACCGTCGTCCTGAAGCACTCGACCCAGACCTTGCTGTGCGCGGAGCGCTACGAAGAGGCGTTCACGGCCGCGGGACTGCCCGACGGCGTGCTGCAGCACGTGCACGCGACGCACGACGACATCGCCCGAATGATCGCCGATCCCCGTGTCGACTTCGTGGCCTTCACCGGCTCGGTCGGCGGCGGCCACGCGATCGAGCGCTCGGCCTCCACTCGCTTCATCGGTACCGGCCTCGAGCTGGGCGGCAAGGATCCCGCCTACGTGCGGGCCGACTGCGACGTCGCGTTCACCGCGGCGGAGCTCGTCGACGGTTCCTTCTTCAACGCCGGGCAGTCGTGCTGCGGCATCGAGCGGATCTACGTGCACCGTGAGGTGTACGAGTCGTTCCTCGACGCGTTCACGGCGCTCACCCGGGAGTACCAGCTCGGCGACCCGCGCGATGCCGCGACCACACTCGGGCCGATGGTGAACACCGCCGCCGCCGACGCGGTGCGGGACCAGATCCACGAGGCGATCGCGGCCGGCGCAGGCGCCGTGGTGCGCGACCACGAGTTCCCCGCGTCGGAGGTCGGCACGCCGTACCTCGGACCGACGGTGCTCGTCGGCGTCGACCATTCGATGCGCGTGATGCGCGAGGAGTCGTTCGGCCCGGTGATCGGGATCATGGCCGTCGGCAACGACGACGAAGCCCTCGCGCTGATGAACGACTCGGACTATGGGCTCACCGCTTCGATCTGGACGGCCGACCTCGACGCGGCCGCGGCGATTGGGACGCGTGTGCAGACCGGCACGGTGTACGCGAACCGCTGCGACTATCTCGACCCCGCGCTCGTGTGGACGGGCGTGAAGGACACGGGCCACGGCTGCACGCTTTCCCCGTTGGGCTTCAACGCGCTCACCCGCCCCAAGTCCTTCCACTTCCGCCGCCCCTAACCAAGCGCGCATGCGTCGTTTGGGACCGCTATTTGGTACCCAAACGACGCATGCGCGTGGTTAGCGGAGGTCGAAGGCCTCGAGCTTCGGCGCCGCCATCTCGGCGCGGAAGCGCTCGAGCGTGAACGGCCACGACGCCGGCACGCCGCGGTCGTCGAGATACCAGCTCCGGCAGCCGGTGGCCCAGATCGTGCGCGTCGCCGCGGCGGCCCGTTCGGCCTCGAACGCATCCATCGCCTCCTCGGTGGCACACACCTCCCGGCATGCGCCCCGCGCGACGAGGTCGATCAGCTGGGCGATGTAGTCGAACTGCGACTCGGCGATCTCGATCAGCGAGAAGTTGCCCACCGGCCCGTTCGGCCCGTTGAGCATGAACAGGTTCGGGAACCCCGGAACGGTGATCGACAGGTAGGCGTTCGGGCGCGGCGTCCACGCGTCGTTCAGGGACACGCCGTCCCGGCCGACCACGTGCATCGGCCGCAGGAACGAGTCGACCTTGAAGCCCGTGGCGAGCACCAGCACGTCGAGCTCGTGCAGCACACCGTCGCTCGTGCGCACACCCTTCGGTGCTACGCACTCGATCGGATCCGTCACGAGCTCGGCATTCGGCTTCTGGATCGCGTCGTAGAAGTTCGGCGAGACGATGAGCCGCTTGCAACCGGCGCGGTAGTCGGGCCGCAACTTCTCGCGCAGCGCCGGATCGCGCACGTTCGTCTCGAGGTTCTCGAGGCACATCTGCTCGATGTTCTTCATGAGCGGCGACGACTCGTCGATCACGGCGCTGGAAAAGCCGCCGAACAGCTCAGAGAGCCGGAGATGGAGCCCCATCAGATGGTCGGGATCGTCGCGGAACTGCGCGCGATCGTCGGCGCTGAACGGCGGGTTCTGCTGCGGCATGATCCATTGCGCGGTCCGCTGGAACATCGAGAGCCGGGCCACGTCGTCGACCACCGCCGACACGATCTGCACCGCGGTCGAGCCCGTGCCGATGATGCCGACGCGGGCGCCGGCGATGGACACGTCGTGATCCCACCGGGCGCTGTGGAACACGGCGCCGGCGAACGAATCGAGACCCTCGATGTCGGGATACCGCGGCTGGTGCAGCACGCCCGTCGCCGCGATCACCACATCAACCTCGTCGTGCACGCCCGACCGCGTGTCGAGGTGCCACCGGTGGTCGCGCCACTCGAGGCCGACGACCTCGTCACCGAAGCGCGTCTTCTCGTCGACGCCATGCTCGAGGGCGACGCGCTCGAAGTAGGTGCAGATCTCCTGACCGGGCGAATACGCGTGCGACCAGTCGGGGTTCAACGCGAACGAATAGCTGTAGAGATGCGACGGGACGTCGCAGGCGAGGCCGGGATACGTGTTCTCCCGCCACGTGCCACCGAAGCGGTCGCCCTTCTCGTACACCGTGACGTCGGTGAAGCCGGCCTCGGTGAGCCTGATCGCACTCAGGATGCCGGCCATGCCGGCGCCGATGATCGCGAAGCGCAACTATCCGACCATCCGCCCGAGGAACGCCGCGAGCTGGTCGGCCGAGCCCGCACCCGCCGGGGCCTGCTGCTCCGGACCGAACGGGGAGGGCTCGGGCCCGCGGAACGAGTCCTGAATCGCAGCCTTCGCGCCGCCGAGCAATGTCGTCGCGAGTTGCGGATCGAGGTTGGTCTCCTGCCCGGTGGCCTTGGCGAGGTCCCAACCGTGCACGAACGTGTCGGTGGACGCGAGGCCGACGAACGCCACTCCCGGCATGTCACCGAACGGCAGGTGCAGGACCTTCTCCATCACCCCGGGCGCCGAGAACGCGGCGACGCATTCCTTGGCGCCACTCTCGAAGTCGGCCACGAAGTCGCCCGACGACCAATCGGTTTGTGTGGCGCCCGGGTCGAACGGCTCACCGCTCGCCATCGCGGCGAAGAACCGCTGGCCGCCGACGATGTGGTTGATCAGGTCGCGTACCTTCCACGACGCGCACGGCGTGGAGCTCTCCAGCTGGTCCTCGGTGACGCCGCCGAGAACGGCCCGCGTCGACGCGATCGCGGCTTCCAATGCTTGCGTGCTCATCTCGACTCCTCATCCGGTTTCGAAGATGCGGACCGTAGCAGTGCGGCGAACGCAGCAGCCTCGGCGAGCGGAGCGAGTGAGGAGGTGCGCAGGGAGCTCGCCGCCGCGCCGGAGGCGAGGCAACGCATCACGAGTAGCGGGCCGGGCCGCCCCGAGCTTCGCCGTGGTGCGCGGCGGCTTCGGTCAGATCGGCGAGCAGCTCGTCGACCCGCTGCGCGTGCGCGGGTGACACCATGAGATGCAGGGACCGGGGATCCACGTTGCGGTTCAGGTGCCAGCCCTTGCCGTCCATCACGTCGCCCACCGCGTAGGCGTCGATACCGTCGCCTTCGAAGCACAGGACCGGTCCCACCGGGTCGCCCACGATCCGCAAACCGTCGATCGCGTCGATGCCCGTGCGCAGCGTGGTGAACGTGTCGCACAAGCCGCGCACGATCTCGCAGTAGCCGTCGACGCCGAGATGGTTGATGACGGCCCACGCGACCGCGATGGGCGCTGCGGGTCGGGCGCCGGCCATCGCGGGTGAGCCGTAGCGGCCCGCGGGCCAGCGGTCGTACCGGAACACCTGATGGCGCGACCAGTCGGGATCGCGGTGCAGCACCGTGGACGCGCCCTTGGGCGTGTAGCCGTACTTGTGCACGTCGGCCGACATCTCGGTGACGCCGGGCACGCGGAAGTCCCACGGCGGCACGTCGTGCCCGATGCGCTCGAGGAACGGCAGGACGAAACCGCCGATACACGCGTCCACGTGGCAGCCGATGCCGTGCTCGGCTGCGAGCCCGGCAAGTTCGGGAACGGGATCCATCACGCCGTGCGGGTAGGAAAATGCCGATGCCACGATGACGGCGGTCGACGGCGTGACCAGCGCCCGCGCGGCGTCGACGTCGGCACGCCACCCCGCGTCGACCGGCACCTGCACGAGATCCATCTCGAAGTAGTGCGCGGCCTTCGCGTACGCGGGGTGGGCCGACACCGGCGCGAGGATCTGCGGGCGCGCCACGCCCCTCGCCTTGGCCCGCTCCCGCTGCACCAGCATCGACATCAAGATCGACTCGGTGCCACCACCGGTCATCGCGCCCCCGCCGCCTTCGGGCAGGTGCACCAGCGAGGCCACTGCACCCACGACCTCGCGCTCCATCCCGCCGAGCTCGGTGAACTTGAACGGGTTGAGCGCGTTGCCGAACAGGTACCTGTGGTTCACCTGCTCGATGAGCTCCTCGAGATCGTCGCGGCCCGAGGGATACACGAGACCGAACAGGCGCGCACCGTGCACGTCGGGCTCCCGGGCCTGCCGCGCGTCGATGCCGCTGAGTACGTCAGCGGCGGCGCGCCCCTGATCCGGGAAGCCGCTCATGGCGCTCACGGCGCTCACCGCGCGCCGTCCATGGCGAACACGAACATCTTGTCGGCGTCGATACGGGCGTACTGCGGGCCCGAGTCCAGGAACTCGGTCTCCCACTCGGGCCCGTAGCGGGGCGCGTAGATCGCGAGCAGCGCGGCGCGGAAGTCGGCATGCTCGGCGTTGCCGATGTCGATGAAGGCGGCGCATCCGTGCACCGTGACGGCGAGCTCCTCGCCCGGAAGATGGGTCGCGCTCACATGCGGGTCGCGACGGATGTGACGGAAGCGCACGGAGTCGGGCGACGACCCGAAATAGAACGAACCGCGGAAGAAGACGCCGTCGACCGGACCCACGAGCGGGCGGCCGTCAGCGGTAACAGTGGCCAGCGCGAGCAACGTCATGCCCTGCAGCCGTGCACACAGCTGCGGGGCGGTCAGGCGCCGCTCAGGGGTGATGATGCTGCGCAGGTGGGGCCCCGCGGCCGCGTCACTCGCGTCGAGGCGCGACTGAAGCCGGGCGAGGTCGTCGGGCGTCTCGTGCATCTCCTACCTCGTGTTCGCTTCGCTCGGGAGCCGGCGGGTGTTGCATCGCGGCTCGGCCGCACGACTGGCTACCCCATGAGCGCGCCGCGCACGAACTTGCCGACGGCTTCGCTCTCGGTGAGGAAGCCGTCATGGCCGTCGACCGACGCGATCACCGCGACGTCGGGCCGGCCGGGCAGCATCTCGGACAGCTCGTGCTGCAGCCGCAAGGGGTAGAGGCGGTCGGTGCTGATCCCGGCCACGAATGTCTCGGCGGTCACCCGGCCGAGCGCCTCGGCGACCCCACCCCGGTTGCGCCCGACGTCGTGGTGGTTCATCGCGGTCGACAGGATGAGGTAGCTGTTCGCGTCGAAGCGTCGCAGCAGCTTGTCACCGTGGTGTTCGAGGTAGCTCTCGATCGCGTAGCGGCCGCCGTGCAACGGGTCCTCGTCGCCCTGGGGCTTGCGGTGGAAGCGCCGGTGGAACTCGAGTTCGCTGCGGTAGGAGATCTGGCCGATCTGGCGCGCGATGCGCAGGCCCCCGTCGGGTCCGCGCTCGGCGTCGTAGTAGTCGCCGCGGTGGAAGCTCGGGTCGACAAGGATCGCCCGGTTCTGAGTGGACGTCAGGCCGATCTGCTCCGCCGTCGCGTAGGCGCCGACCGCCACCACGATCGCCTTCTGCACGCGATCCGGGAACCCGACGGCCCATTCGAGCACCCGCATTCCGCCCATCGATCCGCCGACGACCGCGCACCACCGGTCGATGCCGAGCGCGCCGGCGAGCGCGACTTCGACCGTCACCTGATCGCGTGGCGTGATCCAGGGGAAACGGCTGCCGTACGGCCGGCCGTCGGGCGCGAGCGACGAGGGCCCCGTGGTGCCCTGGCACCCGCCGAGCACGTTCGGGCACACCACGAACCACGACTCGGTGTCGATCGCCTGATCGGCACCGATCAGCGCGTGCCACCAACCCTCTTCCGGGTGCCCGGAACCCGAGGGCCCGTGCGCGTGGCTGTCACCAGTGAGCGCGTGCTCGACGAGCACCGCGTTCGACCGCGACGCGTTCAGCCGTCCCCAGGTCTCGTAGGCGATCGTGACCGGGCCGAGCCGCTCACCGGCTTCGAGCACGAGCGGTTCGCGGTCGTGCACGACGGCGAACTGGCGATGCCCGGGGGGATCGCCCTCCAGCCATGCCCCCGTGTTGGCGCGGCGGTACTCGAACATCACGTTGCGCGTGCCAGTTCGACCGGCGCCGCGCTCACGCGCCCTTCGCGGCGCGGAAGCCGGCTTCGAGGTCGGCCAGGATGTCCTGCACCGACTCGATCCCGATGCACAGGCGCACGAGATCGGCGGTGACGCCTGCGCTCCCCTGCTCGGTTTCCGAGAGCTGGCTGTGCGTGGTGCTCGCAGGATGGATCGCGAGGCTGCGGACGTCGCCGACGTTCGCGAGGTGGCTGAACAGCTCGAGGCCCTCGATGAACCGCTTGCCGGCCTCCATGCCGCCCTTGATGCCGAACGCCATGATCGCCCCGGCACCGTTCGGCAGGTACTGCTTGCGGCGCTCGGCCCACGGGCTCGATGCCAGACCCGGGTACTTCACCCAGCTCACCTCGTCGCGCGCCTCGAGCCATTCGGCGACGGTCTGCGCGTTCGCGCAGTGCCGCTCCATGCGCAGGCTCAGCGTCTCGAGGCCCTGGATCATGAGGAAGGAGTTGAACGGTGAGATCGCCGCGCCCACGTCACGCAGGTACTGCAGGCGCGCCTTGAGGATGTAGCGCGCCGGCCACAACGGCTCGGGCAGCTGCGAGAACACGAGGCCGTGGTAGCTCGGGTCGGGCTCGGTGAAGTTCGCGAAGCGGCCGCTGCCCTCGTAGTCGAACTGCCCGCCGTCGATGAGGACGCCGCCGATCGAGGTGCCGTGACCACCGATGAACTTCGTGGCCGAGTGCAGGACGATGTCGGCGCCGTGCAGCAGCGGCTGGCAGAGATAGGGCGACGCGACCGTGTTGTCGATCACGAGCGGGACGCCGTGCTCGTGCGCGATCGCCGAGACGCCACCGAAATCGAAGACGTCGCCCTTGGGGTTGCCCATCGTCTCGCCGTAGAACGCGCGCGTCCTCGGCGTGACCGCCTTGCGCCACGCGTCGAGGTCATCGGGATCGTCGACGAAGGTGACGTCGACGCCGAGCTTCGGGAACGTGTAGTGCAGGAGGTTGTACGTGCCGCCGTAGAGCGATGCGCTCGACACGATGTGACCACCGTTCTCGGCGAGGTTGAGCAGCCCGATCGTCTCGGCGGCCTGCCCGCTCGCCACCGCCAGCGCGCCGACACCGCCTTCGAGCGACGCCATGCGATCCTCGAACACGGCCTGCGTGGGGTTCATGATCCGCGTGTAGATGTTGCCGAGCTCCTGCAAGGCGAAGAGGTTCGCGGCGTGCTCGGTGTCGCGAAACACGTAGCTCGTGGTCTGGTAGATGGGCACCGCACGGGCGTTCGTGGCCGGATCCGGCTGTGCTCCGGCATGCACCTGTCGCGTCTCGAAACCCCAGTCGGCCATCGCGTGATCCTTCCCTCGCACTCACGGGCGCGTTGCGGAGGCTACGACCCCCTCGACCGCGACCCAACTCTGATCGTCGAACACGAAACGGGCGTAACTTCCGTGCATGCCGCAGCACGAGATCGAGATCGAGCTCCCGCCCAAGTCGGTGCTGAACAGCGACGTGGTGTTCACCGTCCGCAGCGACGACCAGCTACTCGGCGAGCTGCTCGTAAGTCGGGGCAGCCTCGGTTGGCGCCCGGCGAGCCATCGCCGCGAGTTCCACGTCGAGTGGGAGACGTTCGACGAGCTCATGCGCGACCACGGCCGCAGCCGCTGGACATGAGCGACACCGCGGCCGAGGCGCGTGATTGGATCGCCGGGCACTGGGACCCCGAGCTGCCGCTGCTCGAGTGGCGCGGGATGCTCGTGGACTCGGGTTGGGGCTGCCCGTCGTGGCAGCGCGAGCGCTACGGGCGCGGGCTGCCGGCGAGCGAGGCGGCCGTGGTGGCGGACGAGTTGCAACGCGCGGGTGCGGTCGGCGTCGCGACAGGTGTGGGCATGTCGCTCGCCGCGCCGACGATCCTGGCCCATGGGAGCGACGAGTTGCAGCGACGGTTGCTGCGCCCGCTCGCGACCGGCGAGCACAAGTGGTGCCAGCTGTTCAGCGAGCCGGGCAGTGGCTCCGACCTCGCGAGCCTGTCGACGCGAGCCGAGCGCGACGGCGACGAGTGGGTGATCAACGGCCAGAAGGTGTGGAACTCGGGCGCGCAGCGCGCACAGTGGGGCCTGCTGCTGGCGCGCAGCGACCGGGACGCCCCGAAGCACCAGGGCATCAGCTGCTTCGCGCTGCCGATGGCGCAGGACGGCGTCGAGGTGCGACCGCTGCGCCAGATGAACGGCTACGCGTCGTTCAACGAGGTGTTCATCACCGACGCGCACGTAGCCGGCGCGGACATGATCGGGGAACCGGGCGCGGGCTGGACCGTCGCGCTCACCACACTCGCGCACGAGCGGTCGCTCGCGGCATCGATCAGCGCGGCGCTGCGAGTGCTGTCGGGCACCGGGCGGGCGGCGCGGGAGGCCGCGGAGGAAGCAGCCGAGTACTGGAAGACCTACGAGTGGTATCCGCAGCGCGCCGGCCGCCCCGACCTCGTGGCCGCCGAGATCGAGCGGCGCGGTGCCGGCGGCGACCCGGTGCTGCGCCAGCACGCGGCGCGCGTGGAGCTCGTGACGCGCACCGCGCGTTGGAACGGGCAGCGGGCCCAGGCCGCGCGCGCCCTGGGCCGGGCACCCGGACCGGAGGGCTCGATCGCGAAGCTGCTGTCGAGCGAGATCGCCCGAACCAGCGCCCGGGCGCACGCGGCGGTGGCGGGCGCCGACGCGATGCTCAGCGGACCCGACTCCGTGGCCGGTGGTGCGATTGCGGAGATCCTCGTGTCGGTGCCGGCGCAGTCGATCGCGGGCGGCACCGACGAGATCCAGCGCAACATCCTCGGCGAGCGCGTGCTCGGCCTCCCCCGCGAGCCGCAACCCCACCACTGACCGGTGGTCGTGCTGAAGTAGGGGGCATGACACTTCAGGGTGAGTACGAGCCGAGTCCGTGGGACTGGGTGAGCAAGCAGGTCGAGGAGTACGAGGCGAGCGGCGGGAAGGAAGGCACGCTGCTCCAGGGCAAGCCTGTGGTGATCCTCACCACGGTCGGTCGCAAGACCGCCAAGCTGCGCAAGTCGGCGCTCATGCGCGTCGAACACGACGGTGAGTACGCGGTGGTGGCGTCGATGGGCGGCGCGCCGCAACATCCCGTGTGGTACCTCAACCTGCTTGCGGATCCGCACGTCACGCTGCAGGACGGCGCCAAGGTGATGGACCTCCGGGCCCGCACCGCCACGCCCGAGGAGAAGCAGGCATGGTGGCCGCACTGCGTCGAGGCGTGGCCGCCGTACGACGACTACCAGAAGAAGACGACGCGCGACATCCCGGTCGTGCTGTTCGACCCTGCGTGACGGGCCCGATGCAACCCGTCGACGTCGCGTCCGCCTACTTCGACGCGGTGCGCGCCCGCGATGCGGGCGCGCTACGCGCGCTGTTCGCGAATGACGCTGAGCTCGTGACCGCAACCGGCACGTTCCACGGTGCCGGCGTGATCGCCGATTACTACGCGCAGCTTGCCTTCACGATCGAGCCCGAGCCCACGCTCGGGCCGTTCATCGCCGACGGCGAGCGCGTCGCGGTCGAGATCGACCTGCGCACCACGATCGGACCGATGCAGGTGGCCGACGTGTTCACGATCGTCGCCGGACGCATCACCCGGCTCGCGATCTACGGGGTTGCGAACCTGCGCCCCGACCCTTGATGCCCGCGCGCACCTTCGGCACCACATCGTTGCCGAGCCGCGTGATCTGCTCGCGAGCCGCTTCCACACCGACTCCGGGCACGTGGCACCGTAGGTTCAGCGCGTCGGCACCACTCGTATGGACGACGTCGACGAGCCGGCCGGCAACGGTCGCCGCGTCAGTGTCGGCCACCATCTCGTCGGCACCCCAGTGCGCGGTGGCGCCCGGCGGCGCGTAGCCGCGGTACACACCCACCTGCCGCGCCATGGCCGGAGCCGGCGGGTCACCGAGCCAGGCCCGGCGGATCAGCATGACGGTGGCGGTACCGCCCGCATCGCGATACGCGTCGGACAGCTCGCGACACCGTGCGGTCGTGGCGAGCGAGTCGAACAGCAGCCCGCAGCCGGCGCGCGCGGCCCGGCGGGCCGCGGTCGCGCTCGACGCCGCGCTCAACAGCGGGACGGGATGCTCGGCGCACCGCGCGATCGCGGCGTCGGCCGCCAGCGGACCGATCGCATCGCCGCGCAGGAGCGGCGCGAGGTCGCCAAGCGCACGTGTGAAGCGCCCCGGGAGGTCGCGCATGTCGTCGCCCATCACGTCGAAGTCGACCGCGAGCGCGCCCGCGGCGACACCGAGACCGACCCGGCCCGGGTGGCGCGCCGCGAGCCACGCCGTCTCCTCGGCGACGAGCGCGGTCGGGCGCAACGTCAGCAGCATCGGGCACGCCGCAGCCCAACCACGGGGCATCGCGTCGAGCAGGAAGCCGGCGAGCTGCAGCGGGTTCGGCATGTAGCCCGAGAAGCCGGCGTGGTGCTCGCTCGTCATCACGCCGTCGAAGCCGTGCTCGACCGCGAGTACCGCCTGCGCACATACCTCGGCCACCTTCGCCCCCGCGTCGAGCTCGTCGTGCGGGTAGCTGCGGAACGACACCGAGCCCGGCGCGAACGGCACGCCCGGCATCACGTGGCGGCGATCTCGTTGCGCGTGTCGGTGACGTGCTCGGGCAACTCGATCGGTGGGTTCGGCAACTGCTGCACGCCGCGTTCGGCGAGGAAGCGCGCGTAGCCCTGCTCGTCGGCCGGGAAGCTGCGCGGATCGCCCATCATCACCTCGAACAGCACCACGCCGTTCGGCCCGGCCACGAAGGGTCCGAACGTGTCGCCCTGGTCGAGCGCGATGTGCGTGCCCGCCGGACACTGCACGTCACCGCACGTCATGTCGCCCTCGAGTACGAACACGATGTGATCGCTGTTGTGACCGTGGGGTTGCACGATCATGCCCGGATCCCACCGCGCGTAGAGCGAGAGGTAGCGCGGCGAGAACTCCAGCCAGCGCTCCCACACCGACGCCGTCCGGTCCCCGTGCTGCTGGCGGCGGCACTCCTGCCACCGGTGATCGTCGAGGTGCGTGAAACGTGGGCTCGCCATGGTTCCTCCCGGGTTCCTCGGGCAAAGTGAGATCTTCGCCGAGCCTGCTCGGTAGAGTCGAGCGGCGATGGCACAGGCCAGCGGGTCGATCGGCGTGGTATTCGGGGGCCCCTCTCCCGAACACGACATCAGCATCCTCACCGGCCTCCAGGCAGCCCGCGCGCTCGCGGCCGGCGGCGCCGACGTGTGCTGCCTCTACTGGACGAAGACCGCGGCGTGGTTGCGGGTGCCGGTCGAGGCCGAGGCTCGCGATTTCCTCGACCCTGTGCCGAAGGGCGCGGTCGAGGTGGAGCTGCGCGTGCCCGGCGGGTTCACCGAGAAACGGAGGGTGCGCGCGAGCACGCTCGAGCTCGAGGCGGTGCTCAACTGCTGTCACGGTGGGCCGGG
Organism: uncultured Actinomycetes bacterium; assembly: GCA_963716525.1. Taxonomy (GTDB): domain Bacteria; phylum Actinomycetota; class Acidimicrobiia; order IMCC26256; family PALSA-610; genus JBBREP01. The sequence continues at coordinate 2,323,651 of OY970315.1, read as the reverse complement.
CGAAGACGGCACGCTCACCGGCCTGCTCGAGCTGGCCGGGCTCGCGGTGAGCGGTCCACGGCCGCAGCCGAGCGCGTTGATGATGGACAAGCTCGCGGCCACCGGCACGGCCGCGGCCGCGGGCGTACCCACGATCCCCACCGCGCTGCTCCCGTTCGACGGCAGTGGCGCCGAGGTGCTCGCCGCGCTGCCGCCCACACCGTGGGTGGTGAAGCCCCGCTTCGGCGGATCGTCGCTCGGCGTCGAAGCGGGCGTCGACGACCTTGACACCGCGCGCGCGCTTGCGAGCCGCGGCGTCGGCCGCGCGGGCATGCTCGTACAGCCGCTGCTCGACGGCTGGTCCGACATCAACATCGCCGTGCGCACGTTCCCCGAGGTGCAGCTCAGCGAGATCGAACGCCCCTTGCGCGACGAGTCTGCGATCTACGGCTACCACCACAAGTATCTCGCCGGCGGCAGCGGTGCGGGCATGGAATCCGCGCCCCGCGAGCTGCCCGCGAAGCTTCCGTCCAAGGTGCGCGAGCAAATCCTCGATCATGCGCGCACGCTCATTGGCGCGTTCGGCATCTCGGGCGCGCCACGCATCGACTTCCTGTGGGACGGCGACGATCAAGTGGTGCTGTGCGAGGTGAACGCGATACCGGGTGCGTGGGGCGCGTACCTGTGGCAAGCGGTCGACGTGCCCCCGGCCCGGCTCTACCGCGACCTCGTCGACGAAGCGCGCCGCGGCCCGACGATGGAGCCGCAGTGGGCAGCCACGAGCGACGGAAAGGCGCTGCGCGCCGCCGGCTCCATCGCTGCGAAGTTGGCGTGACGGCCGAGACTGCATGAGCGTCCGCAGCTACGTCGACGGCGCGATCATCGCCGAGCGACGCGACGGTGACCCGCCCGTGCTGCTCGCGATGCACGGCTGGGCTCGCGACCGGAGCGACATGCTGAAGCTCGTCACCGGTCATGCCGCGCTCGTACCCGACCTGCCCGGCTTCGGCGCGTCACCGCCGCCCGAGGCCGCGTGGGGCGCAGCCTGCTATGCGGGGGTGGTGGCGGCGATGCTCGATGCCGACGGCGCGGCGCCCTACGTGGTGGTGGGCCACAGCTTCGGCGGGCGCGTCGCCGCGGTGCTCGCGGCCGAGCGGCCCGACCTCGTCGCAGGTGTGGTGTTCCTGGGCGTGCCGCTGCTCCACCTCGCTCCCCCCGGCCGCCCTGCGCCGGCCTATCGCGCGGCGCGCGTGCTCCACCGGTGGAAGCTGCTGCCGGAGGCCTCGATGGAGCGCATGCGGCAACGGTACGGGTCGGCCGACTACAAGGCCGCGCAGGGCGTGATGCGCGGCGTGCTCGTGCAGGTGGTTGCCGAGGACTACGGCAAGTACCTCGCCCGAGTCGAGGCGCCGGTCGCGTTCTGCTGGGGTGCGCGCGACTCGACGGTGCCGCCCGAGGTGGGCCAGCGCGCGGCTGGGCTCGTGTCGCACGTCGTCGACATCGACGTCGTGGCCGGCGCCGGCCACGACGTGATGCTCGAGGCACCCGAGCGGGCGCGGGCGGCAATCGACAAGGTGATCGCCGCGGCCGGCCGGTCATGAGCTGGCTCGCGGCCGCGATCGGCGCCGCCGGCGTCGTGGTCACGGGCGCGCGCTGGCTGCGCGTGATGCAGCGCGAGCACTACATCGCCGGTTCGTGCGTCACGACCGCGCGCCGTTGGATCGTGTGCCGGCCGTGGGAACGGGTCGCGGCGATCCCGGCCCTCGCCGCGGCAGTGGTCGCGCTCGCGGCGGCGTCGCGCACCGTGGCGGCCGTTGCCGCGGCCGTGGCGGCCGCGGCCGCGGCCGTGTTCCCGCTCGGCATGACCGTGCTCGGCCGCGAGGTGCGCCTGCGCATGACCCGCCGCGCCATCACGCTCGCCACCGTCACCGGTGGGCTTGTCGTGGCGGTCGTCGGCGCGGTCGCTCCGTTCGGCCGCTGGTACGCCGGCCCGGCGCTCGCCGCGGTCGTGATGCCGCTGCTCGTCGACGGCGCGGGCGCGATCACGGCGCCGATCGAGCGGCGCATCATGGGCCGCTACCGCGATGCCGCGGCGAAGAAGCTGCGGGCCATCGCGCCGAGGGTGATCGCGGTCACCGGGAGCTGGGGCAAGACGTCGACGAAGCAGCATGTGGCCGACCTGCTGCGCGACTCGGCGTCGGTGCTCGCGTCTCCGGCGTCGTTCAACAACACCGGAGGTCTGTCGCGCACGATCAACGACCTCATGAGCCCGGGCTGCGAGGTGTTCGTGGCCGAGATGGGCATGTACGGCCCCGGCGAGATCCGCGCGCTCACCGACTGGATCGTGCCCGACGTGGCGGTGATCTGCGCGGTCGGACCGATGCACCTCGAACGGGCCGGCTCGATCGAGGCCATCGTCGCCGCCAAGGCCGAGATCCTGGAGCGCGCGACGCAGGCCGTGCTCTGGGTGTCGAACCCCCTGCTCGACGAGCTCGCGTCGCGCCAGTCCGTACGCGTGTGGCGGGTCGGTTGGCGCGGTGAACAGCCGTCGTCGGGCTCGCTCGACGTGGAGGTCGCCGTCGGCGACGACGGCGACACGATCGAGATCGCGCGCGACGGCCGCGTGCTCGGCACGTGCTCGAAGGCAAACGGCGTGCACCCGGAGAACGCGGCGTGCGCGGTGGCCGCCGCGCTCGTGTACGGGCTCGACGAGCGAGCGATCGCGGCCCGTCTCCCCGCGTTGACCGGCCCCGAGCATCGGGCCGAGACCGCACGTAGCGACGCGGGCGTGTTCGTGATCGACGACACGTTCAACTCCAACCCGCAGGGAGCCGCACGTGCACTCGACTCGCTCGTGCACGCGGTGCCCGAAGGCCGGCGCGCGGTCGTGACGCCGGGCATGGTCGAGCTCGGGTCCGAGCAGGCGGAGGCGAACCGCAAGTTCGCGGCGCGCGTCGCCGAGGCGGGCGCCACGCTCGTGGTGGTGGGCTTCACGAACCGGCGCGCGCTCGTGCACGGCGCGCGCGGTGCCGCGACCGTGCGCGTACGCGACCGCGCCGCCGCGCGCGCGTGGGTGCGGGCCGAGCTGCACGAAGGCGACGGCGTGCTGTGGGAGAACGACCTCCCCGACCATTACCCGTAGAACCTGCGGGGAAGTTCGCCGCGTAGCGTGGCCCCGATGCCGCGCGACCCTCGCTACGACCGCTATCCGCCGCGGTTCTTCGACCGCGACGACGAGGCCGACGACGCCGACTTCTACCGTCAGCCGCGCCTCGTCACGCACATCGACGATCAGGCGATCGGCGCGGTCGGCCTGCTGTACGGCGAGCTCGGCATCACCGGTGACGTGCTCGATCTCATGAGCTCGTGGGTCTCGCATTTCCCGAGCGCGCCCCGGTCGCTCACGGTGCTCGGCATGAACGCAGCGGAACTCGACGCGAACCCGATGGCAACCGAACGGGTCGTGCACGACCTCAACGTCGAACCCGAGCTGCCGTTCGCCAGCGCGAGCTTCGACGCGGTCGTGTGCTGCGTGTCGGTGGACTACCTCACCCGGCCGCTGGAGGTGTTCGACTCGGTCGCCAGGGTGCTGCGCACCGGCGGCGTGTTCGTGTGCACGTTCTCCAACCGCCTGTTCCCCACGAAGGCGATCCGGGGCTGGCGGGTGAGCGACGAGGCCACGCACTGCGCCATCGTGGCCTCCTACTTCGAGCTGGCCGCCGGCTTCGCGCCGGCCACCGTGGCGGAGGTGGCCGCGGCGGCCGGTCACGACCCGCTCCATGCGGTCTGGGCGAACCGCCGGTAGCCCGAGCCGGTCGGGCCCGGGAATTTCCTATTTACACCAGTGATTACTGTTGTAAAGTAGCAACACCGGAAGGGAGCCGCCATGACCACCACCCGCACCGCCGTCGTCACCGGAGCGTCGAGGGGCTTGGGTCTGGCGCTCACGAGAGCACTCGCCCGCCGGGGCTGGCACGTGGTCGCCGACGCCCGCGACGGCACCGCCCTCCAGGCCACGCTCGGCGGCGAGCCCAACGTGACGCTCGTGCCCGGCGACGTCGCCGACGGCGCACACCGCCGTGCGCTCGTCGAAGCCGCCCCCGCCCCGATCGATCTCCTCGTCAACAACGCCGGTGGCCTCGGGCCCTCGCCCCTGCCCGCGCTGCGTGACGTCGACCCGGGCGAGCTGGCCGGCCTGTTCGCCGTGAACGTGATCGCCCCGCTCGCGTTGATCCAGACCGCACTCCCCCGGCTCGCCGAACACGCCACGATCGTCGACATCACGTCGGATGCGTCGGTGGAGCCGTACGAGGGTTGGGGCGTGTACGGCACCACGAAGGCCGCGCTCGACCATCTGGGTGCGGTGCTCGCGGCGGAGAACCCGCAGGTGCGCGTGCTCACGATCGATCCCGGCGACATGCGCACGCAGATGCACCAGGACGCGTTCCCAGGCGAGGACATCTCCGATCGCCCGCTTCCCGAAGCGAGCGTGCCCGGCATCCTCGCCCTCGTCGACGGCGACTCGCCCTCGGGCCGCTACCGCTGCGGCCAGGTGCCCGACGCGTCGACTGCAGAGCATGCAGTACATGCAGAACACGAAGAGCGTGCAGAACATGCAGAGGAGGCATGACCATGATCACCGCGCCGACGCCAGTGTTCACAGCCCCGATCGAGTTCGACCTACCGCCGGCGCTCGAGGCCACCGAGCCGCCCGAGCTCACGCTCGGCCGCCGCGACGCGGTGCGCCTGATGGTCTCACGCGGCACGCAACCGCCGATCCATACCCACGCGTACGACCTCGTGCGCCATCTCGAACCCGGCGACCTCGTGGTGCTCAACACCTCGGCGACGGTGCCCGCCGCGGTCGACGCGATCGACCACGGCGAGTACGTGGTGGTCCACTTCTCCACCGAGATGCCCTCACCCGATGGTGCGTCGTGGCTCGTCGAGGTGCGCCGGCCGGTCGACGGCGCGGCAACGCAACCGCACTTCGGCGACTTCACCGGCCACACGCTCGAGCTGCCCGGCGGCGGGCGCGTCGCGCTGCGTGAACGATTCACCGGTTCGGTGCGCCTCTGGGTGGCGACGCTCGACCTCAGCGCGCCGGTCGTGCCGTACCTGGAGCAGTGGGGCCGCCCGATCCGCTACCGCTACGTGCCGGCCACGTGGCCCATCGACGCATACCGCAACGTGTACGCCGACGAGCCCGGCTCGGCCGAGATGCCCTCGGCCGGGCGACCGGTCACGCGGGAGGTCCTCGCGTCACTCGGCGCGCGCGGCGTCGGCATTGCCACGCTCGTGCTCCACACCGGTGTCGCCTCGCTCGAAGCGAACGAGCTGCCCTATCCCGAACGCTTCCGTGTGCCCGACACGACCGCGGGGCGCGTGAACGCCACGCACGCGGCCGGGCACCGCGTCGTCGCGGTGGGCACCACCGTCGTACGGGCGCTCGAGAGCGCCACCGACGCGCGCGGCGTGACGCGCGCCGGCGCAGGGTGGACCGACCTTGTGGTCACGCCCGAGCGCGGCGTGCGGGCAGTCGACGGCCTGCTCACGGGATGGCACGCACCGGAGGCGACGCACCTGCAGATGCTCGAGGCCGTCGCCGGACGGCGCGCGCTCGAGATCGCCTACCCCGCCGCCATCGAGGCCGGCTACCACTGGCACGAGTTCGGCGACAGTCATTTGCTGCTCCCGGACTGAAGGCGCCGACGGACGTTCGGCCGCGGCGACCGCAGCAGCGCAGGAGCGATCGAGGAGCAAGGTGCGTGCGCAGGGAACTCGGCGCACCACCGGAGGTGATGCAATGGAGAACGTGAGCGTGGATACTCCGGCACCGATCTCGGAGGCACAACGCGCGGTGCTCTACGCGCTGCGCCGGCGGGGCGAGGCCACCACCGAGCAGCTCGCGGGCGCGCTCGGCATGAGCGTGTCGGGCGCGCGCCAGCACCTCGCGGGTCTGGAGGCAGAAGGGCTCGTGTCGTCGTCGGCCGCGCCGCGCACGCCGGCCCGGCGCGGCCGGCCACAGCGCTTGCACCGCGTGACCGCACGGGCCGAGCCGTTGTTTCCCAAGGCCTACGGCGAGCTCACGAACCAGCTGCTCGGCTACCTGGCGCCCGAGAACGTGGCCGCCGCGTTCGAGCACCGCCGCGACGAACGCATCGCCGCGGCCGCGGCGCGCCTCACGGGCAAGAAGACGTTCGCCGCACGCGTGAAGGAGCTCGCGGTGATTCTCGACGAGGACGGCTATCTGGCGTCGTTCGAGCGCGTCGGGAAGGATCATTTCCTCGTGGTGGAGCACAACTGCGCGGTGCTCGCCGTCGCCCAGCAGCACCCGCACGCGTGCTCGAGCGAGATCGAGTTCATCCGCGCCGCGCTCCCGGAGGCGGTGGTCGAGCGCACCACACACATCGTGGCCGGCGCGCACGCCTGCACCTACGAGATCACGAAACGTGACGGGTGAACGCCTCGCGCCGATGCTCGCGCATCGCCTGCATGCGGCGCGGCATCGTGATCAGCATCCACGCCCGCATACCGGCGAGGACCCCCACGAGCAGCCCGATGACCACGTTGCCGTGCACGAGGAGCGCGACGGCGAGCAATGCGCTGATCGCCACCAGCACCCAGCGTGCCGTGCGGATGCGCTTGATCTGGCGTCGCACCTGATCGGGCGTTCGCGGCTCGGGCATCGTCGGCTCCTCGTGGTTCGGTGCTCATCCATCGTGCCGCTGCGGCATCATGGAACCGTGAAGCCCGCGTTCGGCTCGGATGAAGTCGAACCGTGGGCCGGCGCTACTGCCGCGACATGATCTCACGGGCCTCGGCCGCCGCGGTGTCGGCAGTCCGTTCCGACACCAGCTGCACGTCGACGCGGTCCAACCGGCCCGAGAACGGGAAGGTCCCGTCGTAGCGCGGGCTCACCTGGGAGCCGTGGTCCTGACCGATGCTCGACCCGAGGCTCGAGATGATGCGCATGATCACCGGCAGCTCGAGCGTGCCGCACGGCTCGCCGTCGATCACGAGCGTCGCAGTTCCGCCGCGGTCGATGCGCCGGAACCGCACGCCGACCACCGACTCGCCCACCGGCACGCTGCGCTCCGACTCGACGACGGAGTGCTCGCCGAAGAAGTTGTAGTCGAACACGAGCCGGTCGCGCTGGACGAAGATCGACAGCCCCGAGCTCGCGGTGCCCTGCGCGTACAGCACACCGCCCTGGCCGGCGCCGCGCTCGATCGCGGCGTCGAAGTCCCAGCTGCGGCCGCCGATCATCGGGCCGGCCTGTGACGGCAGCGGCGACACCGGCGGCCGGTACGTGTAGTGCCGGTCGGGGCGGTGCGGGGTGTGCTCCACGAAGCGCTTGGCGAACAGCTCCACGCCGCGGTCGTCGAGCGGCAGCACGCCGTGCGCCTCGGCCTCGGCCCACCAGCGGGCGACGAGCTCCGCGACCTTCTCGGGCATCTCGGCCGAGAGATCACGGCACTCCGAACGGTCCTCGGCGAGGTTGTAGAGCTCCCACGTGTCGTCGTCGAACGGCACGCCGGGCTGATGGCGCGTGACCGCCTTCCAGCCGCCGACGTACATCGCGCGATGGCCGACCATCTCGTAGTACTGGCTCGTCTTGCGCGACGGCATGCCCGCGGCGTTCGCGCCCAGGGTGTAGAGCATCGACGTGCCCGTCACCGGCATCTGCTCGTAGCCGCGGTACACGTCGGGCGGCGTCACGCCGGCCGCCTCGTACACCGTGGGCGCGATGTCGTTCACATGATGGAACTGATCGCGCAGTACGCCCGCGTCGCCGGCGCCCGCGGGCCAGTGCACGATGCACGGCACGTGCACGCCGCCCTCGTGCGTGTTCTGCTTGTACCACTTGAACGGCGTGTTGCCGGCCTGCGCCCAGCCCCACGGGTAGTTCGTGTGGCTGTTGGGCCCGCCGATGTCGTCGAGCCGCGCCACCGCCTCGTCGGGCGTCTCGAGGATGAAGTTGAAGAACTTCCACTCGTTGAGCACGCCGAAGGGGCCGCCCTCCTGGCTCGCGCCGTTGTCGGAGAGGAGCACGATGAGCGTGTCGTCGAGCTCGCCGAGGTCGGCGAGGGAGTCGACGAGCCGGCCGATCTGCGCGTCGGTGTGTTCGAGGAAGCCCGCGAAGGCCTCCTGCAGGCGGGCCGCGAGCAGCTTGTGGTTCTCGGGCAGTGAGTCCCACGGCTCCACGCCCTGGTTGCGCGGCGCGAGCTGCGTGCCCGACGGCACGAGGCCCATCTCCTGCTGGCGCGCGAACCACTCGTCGCGCACCGCGTCCCACCCGTGATCGAACTTGTTGCGGTAGCGGTCGAGGTACTCGGGTGGCGCCTGGTGCGGCGCGTGCGTGGCGCCGAACGCGAGGTACATGAAGAACGGGCGGTCGGGCCGCACTCCCTTCGTGTCGTGCACGAACTCGATCGCGTGGTCGACGAGATCCTCGCTGAGGTGGTAGCCCTCATCGACCGAGCGGGGCGGGTCAACGCGATGGTTGTCGTAGATCAGCTCGGGGTGGAACTGGTCGGTCTCGCCGTCGAGGAAGCCGTAGAAGCGGTCGAAGCCGCGCTGCAGCGGCCACTGGTCGTAGGGGCCGGCCGCCGATGCGTTCTCCATCTGGCAGAGGTGCCACTTGCCGAGGCAGAACGTGGTGTACCCCGTGTCGCGCAGCACCTCGGCCATCGTCGTCGCGTGGTTCGAGATCTGGGCGCGCATGTGTGGGAAGCCGGTGTTGAAGTTCGACACCGAGCGCATCCCCACCTCGTGGTGATTGCGGCCGGTGAGCAGCGCGGCACGCGTCGGCGAGCACAGCGGGGTGACGTGGAAGTTCGTGTAGCGCACACCGCCGGCCGCGAGCCGGTCGATCCGCGGCGTGGCGATCGTGGAGCCGTAGCAACCGAAGTGTGAGAATCCCAGGTCGTCGAGGAGGATCACCACCACGTTCGGCGCGTGCTCGCCGGGATGGGGCCGGGCCGGCCACCACGGCTGCGACTCGGCCAGGGTGCGCCCGATCACGCCTTCGAACGGTTCGTACTGCTTCATCGCGGTCCTACCTCTTGCTCGCCTTGCTTGACATCCTAGGATTTTGGCATTACAACTGTCAATAGTTTGCGCGTTGACGACGCCGAGGCGGCGACATGAGCGGCGACATGAGCGGCGACATGGGGAGCGACATGGGCGGCGGACGATGACGAGCGGGTCGAAGCCGGGGGAACGCCGCGTCGCGGTGATCAACGACGCGAGCTTCTACGTCGGACCCGATCTCGCCCGCAAGCTTGCCTCGTGCGGGCACGACCTGGTGCTCGGCGACGCGTCCGGGGCCCTCGTGGAGGAGCTGCGGGCGGTGGGCGCAGCGGTGGAGCCGGTGGAGGGCGCCCGCGACCTCGGCGACCCCGAGTCCTCGGCGCGCCTCGTGGCCACCGCCCTCGATCGCTTCGGCCGGATCGACGCGGCCGCGGCCGCGTCGGGACGCGTCGTCACCGGGCGGTTCCTGAAGTCGAGCGTCGAAGACCTGCACGCGGTGGTGCAGGGCTGCCTCGAGGGCCCCTACCACTTCTTGCGGGCCGTCGTGCCGGCGATGGTCGAGCGGGGCGACGGCCAAGTGCTCCTGATCACGAGCGCGGCCGCCGCCCGGCCCACACCCGGCGCGCCGCTCTACTCGGCGGCGCGTGCCGCGGCCACGATGCTGGCCCGCAACGTGGCCGCCGAAGTGGCCCGAACGGGCGTGCAGGTGAACGCGGTCGGCACCAACTTCATGGACTTCCCCGAGTTCCTCCGCGCGAACCGCGTGACCGACGCCGCGACGCGTGCCAAGGTGGAGTCCCAGGTGCCCATGGGCCGGCTCGGCACGATGGAGGAGTTCGCCGCCTTCTGCATGCCGTTCCTCGACGGCACCTCGCGCTTCACCACAGGGCAGTTCGTCGCCTACGCAGGAGGTTGGGCCTGATGACCACCACGAGCACACCGGCCACCTCGGGTACGCCGGGCCGGTCCGACAACCTGCTGCTCGACTCGCTGCAGCGGCGCATGCACACGATGCACTCGCTCTACTACCAGGCCGTCGACACGATGGGGCTCGAGCACGTCAACCACTTCGAGCGCGAGGGCGTGCTGCCGATCGCGTTCTCGCTGTTCCACTACACGAACATGCAGGACGTGACGTTCATGCTCATCACCGGGGTCTCACCCGTGTGGAACGACGAGTGGCAGGCGAAGGTGCAGATGGCGATCAACGACCACGGCAAGCACCGCACCGTCGCCGAGATGATCCACCAGCGCATCGGCGACTACGAGGCCTTCAAGGCCTACCAGCGCGCCGTGTTCGACCGCACCGAGGCGTACCTCGCCACGATGGAGCCGGCCGACTTCACGCGCGTGCTGATCGCGCCGCCGTACCCCCCGCAGGTCGCGAGCACCTATAGCGCGATGTGCGCCGGACCGCAGGGCATCACGGTGCTCGACGGCTTCGAGTGCTGGCTCTACCAGCACGGCCTGCGCCACATGGGCGAGATCGAGCTGGCCCGCGGGCTCGTGGGTCTCGGCGGGATGACGTCGTAGGCGCATGGCGACCTGGCCCACCGCAGCCCAGATCGAGGCGTTCCTTGCCGGACCGCCGGACCAGCCCGTCGTGATGTTGAACCTGCTCGAGTTCAAGGAGCAGGCCGACGACGGTCGCGCCGGGCGAGATGCCGTGATGGAGTACTCGCGCGCGATGAAGGCGTTCGTCGAGGCGCACGGCGGCACGTTCGTGCTCGCGGCGAACATCGACTCGCAGATGATCGGTGAGGGCGGCGAGCACTTCGGCTTCGTCGGCATCATGCGCTACCCGTCGCGCGCGGCGTACCTGCAGCTTGCGGGCGATCCCGAGGTGGCGAGCACGATCGGCAGGCACCGCGAGGCCGGGCTCGCGAGCCAGTGGCTGTTCGCGATGACGGAGATGGTGGAATGACCGCTGAGCCCACGACCGTCGACGCGATCCCCATCGCCCACACGCCGGCGGGTGGTTACGGCAGCACCATGCCACCACCTGTGCTCGCCGGCTGCGACGAGCCGCTCGTGGCGGGTGCGCCCGACCTGCGTGGCCTCTGGCGGGTGACCGACGCCGAGCAGGACGGCACCCCGCTTCCCGACGACGCGCCGATCCGGCGGCACGTCGAGCGCATCGAGCAAGCCGGCGATCGCGTCGTGGTCACCGGAGGCGGCGTGGTGCACGACATCCGCGCCGACGGCTCGCCCGATCACGGCGTGCGCGACGTGATGGCCGCCGACTTCACGACGCCGATCGTGGTCGCCGCGACGTTCGAGGACGGCGCGCTCGTGCTCCGGCCCCAGGGCATGCCCGGCATCGAGGTGCGCCGCTGGCGCGACGGCGACGACCTCGTGTGGCAGTACGGCCCTCTGTTCACGGCCCGGCTGGAACGCACCGACTCCGCCACCTGAGCGGCGAGAATGGCGCCCGTCCCACACCAGACGGGAAGGCGGCCATGAACCACTACGACCCAAGCGCGACGCACCACCCGGTGGTGCTGCACCAGCACCAGCACCGCGCGCAGGACATCCAGTTGCGGATCGCAGACCGGATCACCACCTTCGCCGGCTCGATGACGTTCGTCTACATCCATGCAGTGATCTTCGCGTTGTGGTGCGGCACGGGACTGTTCGGCGTCGACAAGTACCCGTTCAACTTCCTCACGATGACGGTGTCGCTGGAGGCGATCTTCCTCTCGACGTTCGTGATGATCGGCCAGAACCGCCAGGCCGCGTTCCAGCAGGCGAAGGCCGACCACGACTACCAGGAGGAAGAGGTGCTCCTGAAGGAGAACACCGACCTCACGCGCCTGATCCACCAGCTCACCACCGACCTCCACGCCCACATCCTCGGTACCCCCGGGATGTAGGGGCGGGCCGGCCGGTCAGAGCGCGGCGGCGAGATCCGACAGCGGGACGATGCGTACGGCGTCCGCGAACATATCGCTGTCGTAGCCGTTCTTCACGAACGCGAACGAGATGCCGGTGTCGGGATCGGCCCACGCCACCTGGCAGTACGCGCCGGCGTGGCCGAACGCGCGCGGCGAGTTGGCCGCGCCGAACATGCCGTAGCGGAACTGGTGCAGCCCGTCGTCGCCGGCGACCACGAGCCCGATCGTTCGGTTCGCGGGCACGTGCATCAGCGGATCTTCGAGGCGGCAACGCACGTTCGCGGTCGCGTCGGCGAGCACGTTCGCATCCCACAACCCGCCCGGGTCGTGGAGCAGCGCCTGGTAGAAGCGCGCCATCGTGGCCGCGGTGAGGATGCCGCCGCCGCCCGGCACCCCGGCCGCCCGCACGTGCGGGTCGTTGTAACGCATGAGATCGACGAGCTCGCCGGGCGGCGGCGCCCCGATGCGCACGCCGTCGACGACGTCGTGCTGCTCGGCGGCGCCGATGCCGAGCAGGCGCGGCAGGCCGAGCGGCGCGCATACGCGCCGCTCGAGCGCGTCGCGGAAGTCCTCGCCGGTGACCCGTTCGGCGATGTCGGCAAGCAGCCAGTGCGCCGACAGGCCGTGGTACTCGAACCGTGTGCCTGGCTCCCATTCGAGCGTCCACGTGGCGAACTGTTGGCGGCGGCGCTGCGGATCAGCGCCGTCCACGGGGTCCATGACGGCGTTCGGGAAGCCGGCTGTGTGCAGCAGCACCTGCTCCACGGTCACCCGTTCCATTCCCGCCCCGCCGAGCTCGGGCACGAAGTCGCGCACCGGCTGCGCCACGTCGACGGCACCGTCGGCGATCAGGAGCCACACGAGCGACGCGACGATGGGCTTGGTCGCCGAGAAGCAGCTGAACCGCATGGCGTTCGTGGCCGCCCCGAACGTTTCGAAGGCGATCAGATCGCCGTCACGGGCCACGGCGAGCTGGCACGCGGGTGTATACCCGTCGTCGACCAGCGCTCGCGCCGTCCCGAGCAACTCGTCGATACTCACCGCAGCACTCACAGCGGGGAGTCTGCCACCCCGAAGTCGTGTAGACCGTGGTCCCGTGCGGCAGATCGACGAAGCTCCCCTCGCCGGCGACGAGCTCGCGCGGCTCGACGCGTACTGGCGCGCCGCGAACTATCTCACCGTCGGCCAGATCTACCTGCTCGACAACGCGCTGCTGCGACGGCCGCTCGTGCCGAACGACATCAAGCCGAGACTGCTCGGACACTGGGGCACGAGCCCCGGGCTGAGCATGATCTACACGCACCTGCAGCGCGTGATCGCGCGCGACGACCTCGACATGATCTACGTGATCGGACCCGGGCACGGCGGCCCCGCGATCGTGGCCAACACCTGGCTCGAAGGCGCGTACACCCAGACGTACCCGTCGATCACGCGTGACGCCGCCGGGATGCAGCATTTGTTCCGCCAGTTCTCGTTCCCGGGCGGCATCCCGAGCCACGTGGCGCCGGAGACGCCCGGGTCGATCCACGAGGGCGGCGAGCTCGGCTACTCGATCGCGCACGCGTGCGGCGCGGCCTTCGACAATCCCGACCTCGTCGTTGCGTGTGTCGTGGGCGACGGCGAGGCCGAGACCGGTCCGCTCGCCACGAGCTGGCACTCGAACAAGTTTCTCGACCCGATGGGCGACGGTGCGGTGCTGCCGATCCTGCACCTGAACGGGTACAAGATCGCGAACCCCACGGTGCTCGCGCGCATCCCCGAGGACGATCTCGACGCGATGCTGCGCGGGTGCGGTTGGGAGCCTTATGCGGTCACCGGCGACGATCCCGCGCACGTGCACCAGCAGCTTGCGGCGACGCTCGACCATGTGCTCACCGAGATCCGGGCGATCCAGCACCGGATCCGTCAGTCGCCGCGATCGCGCGAGTACGCGCCACCCCGCTGGCCGATGATCGTGCTGCGCACGCCGAAGGGCTGGACCGGACCGAAGAAGGTCGACGGGCTCCCGGTGGAGGGCACGTGGCGCGCGCACCAGGTGCCGCTGGCCGAGGTGCGCGAGCGGCCCGAGCACCTCGCGCAGCTCGACGCATGGATGCGCTCGTACCGCCCACACGAGCTCTTCGACCGCGACGGCCGCCCGCACGCCGAGATCGTCGACTGGCTCCCGCGCGGCGACCGCCGAATGAGTGCGAACCCGCATGCGAACGGCGGGTTGCTCACCATCGACCTGCAACTTCCGCCGCTCGACGACCACGCCGTCACCGTGCGCGCCCCAGGCGACACGAAGGCCGCGGCCACCAGGGCGCTCGGCACGTATCTGCGGGACGTGTTCCAGATGAACGCCGAGGAGCGCAACTTCCGCATGTTCGGCCCCGACGAGACGGCGTCGAACCGTCTCGACGCCGTGTACGACGCGACGGCCAAGACGTGGGAGGCGGAGATCCTGCCCACCGACGTGTCGCTCGCGCGCGACGGCCGGGTGATGGAGATCCTGTCGGAGACCACGTGCGAGGGCTGGCTGGAGGGTTACCTGCTCACCGGCCGGCACGGGCTCTTCTCGTGTTACGAGGCGTTCACCCACATCATCGACTCGATGTTCAACCAGCACGCGAAGTGGTTGAAGGTGGCGCGCACGCTCCCCTGGCGCCGGCCCATCCCGTCGCTCAACTACCTGCTCACGTCGCACGTGTGGCGCCAGGACCACAACGGCTTCACGCACCAGGACCCAGGCTTCATCGACGTGGTCGTGAACAAGCGGGCCGAGGTAGTGCGCGTGTACTTGCCCCCGGACGCGAACTCGCTGCTCGCAACGATCGACCAGTGCCTGCGCAGCCGCAACGTCGTCAACGTGGTCGTGGCGGGCAAGAACCCCGAGCCTGCATGGTTGTCGATCGACGACGCGGTGCTGCACTGCACGCGCGGCGTCGGCATCTGGGACTGGGCGAGCTCGGACGAAGGCGGGACTCCCGACGTCGTGATGGCGTGCGCGGGTGACGTGCCCACGCTGGAAACGATCGCGGCGGTGTCGCTGCTGCGCGAGCACCTGCCCGACCTGCGCGTCCGTGTGGTGAACGTGGTCGACCTCATGCGCCTGCAACCCGAGACCGAGCATCCCGACGGTCTCGCCGATGCCGAGTACGACACGTTGTTCACCGCCGACCGGCCGGTGATCTTCGCCTACCACGGCTACCCGTGGCTGATCCACCGCCTCACGTACCGCCGCCACGGGCACGAACACCTGCACGTGCGCGGCTACAAGGAAGAAGGCACCGTCACGACGCCGTTCGACATGGTGGTGCGCAACGACATGGATCGCTTCCACCTCGTGATGGACGTGATCGACCGGGTTCCCGGCCTGGGCGTGAAGGCCGCGCACGTGCGCCAGCGCATGATCGACGCACGCACCCGCCACCACGAATACGTGCGCGCGCACGGCGAGGACATGCCCGAGGTCCGCGACTGGACCTGGACCACCGCTTGAACGTCCTCGTCGTCAACGCAGGATCGAGCACGCTCAAGCTGTCGGTGCTCGAGGGTGAGCGGGCGGATGCAGTGACGACGCAAGTCATCGACGACGCCGGCGACCGCGACGCCGGCGGGCCCGGCGAGCCCCGCGACGTGGAGGATGTCATCCGATCGTTCGTCGCCGGCGCGGCGGTGCCCGTCGACGCGGTGGGCCACCGCGTCGTGCACGGCGGCACTCGGTTCGCCGGGCCCGTACTCGTCGACGACGCCGTCGCCGGCGCGCTCGCGGAGCTCACCGCGCTCGCGCCGCTGCACCAGCCGGGTGCGCTCCGGGGTATCGACGCGGCGCGCCGGGCCATCGCCGGCGTGCCGCACGTGGCGTGCTTCGACACCGCATTCCACGCGACGCTCCCGCCGGCGGCGGCGACGTACGCGCTGCCCGCGGGCTGGCGTGATCGCTGGCCGCTGCGTCGCTTCGGCTTCCACGGGCTTTCCCACACGTACGCGTCGCGGCGAGCCGCCGACCTCGCCGGCATGCCGGTGGAGTCGGCCCGGATCGTGAGCTGCCATCTCGGCGCCGGCGCCTCGCTGTGCGCGGTCGATCGCGGCCGCTCGGTGGACACCACGATGGGCTTCACCCCGCTCGAAGGCTTGGTGATGGCGACCCGGGCCGGAAGCATCGATCCGGGCATCGTCACGTGGTTGCAGGTGCGTGGCGGGTTGACCGCCGTGGAGGTGCAGGACGCGCTGGAGCAGCGCAGTGGCCTGGTGGGGCTGTGCGGCACCGGCGACATGCGCGAGGTGCTGGCGCGGCGCGGCGCGGGCGACGCCGGCGCGTCGCTCGCGTTCGACGTGTACACGCACGCGCTCCGGCGCGCGCTCGGAGCGATGACCGCGGTGCTCGGCCACGCCGATCTCGTGGTGTTCACGGGCGGCGTCGGCGAGCACGCCGCCGAAGTCGCGCGAGCTGCGGCCTTGCGCTCGACCCGCAGGCGAACCGGTCGACGACGGCCGACGGCGAGATCGCCGCTCCCGGCGCCCCGGCGCGCACGTTCGTGGTGACCGCACGCGAAGACCTGGAGATCGCCCGCCAGGTGCGGGCGCTGCTCGGTGCGTGAGCCGGCGCGGGCTTGCTCCGCTACGGGATGACTTCCGGGTAGTAGTTCTCCGCGCCGATCTTCTTGATGTCCTCGTACCAGGAGCTGTCGTAGGCGTCGGTGCGGCCCTGGCGCACGGGGTCCTCGAAGTTCCATGCCTGGCGCTTGTACGTCCAGTTGCCGGGGAAGCGGCGGTGCGCCTCACGCCAGTGCCCGATCGCCGCGGCGTGGTCGCCGTGGGTGTGCAGCCACTCCCCCAGCTCGAACTCGGCCGCGGCCGTCGCTTCGTCCACGCCGCGCGGTGCCGACCGGCGCACGACCTCGTCGGGCGACAGCGCGTAGCGGCTCCGCGCGCCGTGCTCCACCCAGTCGTCGATCATGGCCGCGTACTGATCGGGATCGCTCTTGATCTTGCGCGCCTCGCGCAGGATGTCGGCGACGTCGGGCGGCAGCGTGTCGAGGTCGACGGAGCGGAACGACTCGGTGAACTCGTTACGTCCGGGATGTGCCGGTTCGCTCGGACGCACGATCATCCCCTGCTCGTCGATCCACACACCGTTCGGCACGTTCACGAACCCGAACAGCTCATCGGTGACGTGCGCGGCGTCGATCAGCGAAGGGTGCTGCGGGTGCGCGG
Organism: uncultured Actinomycetes bacterium; assembly: GCA_963716525.1. Lineage (GTDB taxonomy): Bacteria > Actinomycetota > Acidimicrobiia > IMCC26256 > PALSA-610 > JBBREP01. The sequence continues at coordinate 2,306,543 of OY970315.1, read as the reverse complement.
CCTCGATGAAGGGTCGGGCGGCGTCGGGATCGACGTCGAGCGCGACGGTGACCACCTCGAGCCCGCCCGCATGGTGCCGTTCACGCAGCGCCTGCCACACGGGCAGGTCGAAGCGGCAGCCTCACCACGACGCCCACGCGACGAGCAGCACCTTCTTCCCGAGCAGGTTGGACAGCGCGAACAGGTTGCCGCCGGCGTCGGGCAGCTCGAGATCGGGCGCCTTCGCGGTGGTGAGCACGCGACCGCCGCCGGCGGTGTCGGGTCCGAGCGCCCACACACCGTGCGCCGGTTCGGACAGCAGCGGCATGCCGAGCCGCTCGGCCAGGACGTGCACGTCGAGCGAACCGCCGGCCCGCCGCGCCGCGTCCGGGAGCGGCACGCACACGTCGCCCTTGCAGGCCCCCTCGGGCTTCAGCACCCACCCGGTGCGGGCCGCGAAGGCGTCCGGCTCGACGGTGAGCTCCGAAAGGATCATGCCCCGAGGTTACGCACGGGACGGCGTTTCGGTCACGGCCCGAGCTGCGAGACTGCCCCGGTGGACGTTCCGATCACCGGAAGTTGCGACCCGAGATTCTCCGCGGTGCGCGACGCGTTCGCCGAGAACTTCGCGAGTCGTGGCGAAGTCGGCGCGGGTGTGTGCGTGATCCTCGACGGCGCGACCGTCGTCGAGCTCGCCGGCGGCTGGGCCGACGAGGCGCGGACAAGGTCGTGGCAGCCCGACACGATCGTCGACTTCTATTCCGTCGGCAAGGCGTTCGTGGCGCTGCTCGCGTTGCGCGGCGTCGACGCGGGGGCCGTCGCGCTCGACGACCCGGTCGCGTCGGTTTGGCCGGAGTTCGCCGCGCACGGCAAGGGCGGCGCGACAGTGCGCCACGCGCTCTGCCATCGCGCGGCAGTGCCTGCGATCGGGCCGCGGCTCACCAACGACGATCTCCCGCACTGGGACCGCATGGTGGACGCCGTCGCCGAAACGGAACCGTGGTGGGAGCCCGGCACGCGGCACGCGTACCACACCAATACCTACGGGCACCTCGTGGGCGAGATCGCGCGCCGCACCTCGGGCGCGATGCCGGGTGAGCTGCTGCAGGAACTCGCCGGCCCGCTCGGAGCCGACGTGTGGTTCGGTGTGCCCCGCGCCGAGCAGGGCCGCTGCGCCGAGGTGATCTGGGCGCCGGACCATGGCTTGGGCGATCGCACCGACGTCGATCTCGACACGCTCACCGGCGACGCGCGCATGGTGATGCGCAGCTATTTCAACCCGCCGGGCTATTCGTCGATGGGGGTGGTGAACACCGCGGCGTGGCGCAGCGCGCAGGTGCCGTCGACGAACGGTCACGGCAGCGCGGCCGGCGTCGCTCGCATCTACGACGCGCTCCTGCAACCGGGCCGGCTGCTCTCACCGGCGCTGCTCGCCGAGGCGACGCGGCCGCAGTCGCAGGGCTATTGCCCCGTGCTCGGCGAGGATGTCACCTTCGGCCTCGGCTTCAAGCCCACCGTGCCCCGCCGGCCGTTCGGGCCGAACCCGCACAGCTTCGGGCACTTCGGCACCGGCGGCGCGCTCGGCTTCGCCGATCCCGACGCGCGTGTGGCGTTCGGGTACGTGATGAACCACGTGATACCCCGTTGGCAGAGCGCGAGGAATCGGGCGCTGATCGACGCGGTATACGAGTGCATCTGACGAGTCGAGGAGGATCATGGCGAACGACTGGAACACGGCGATCATCGAGGAGTTCCGGGCGAACGGCGGCAGGGTCGGTGGCCAGTTCGAGGGCGCGCCACTGCTCCTGTTGCACACCACCGGCGCGAAGACCGGCGCAGAACGCATCGCGCCGGTGATGTACCAGGACGTCGACGGCACCTACGCGGTGTTCGCGTCGAAGGCCGGTGCGCCGACGAACCCCGACTGGTTCCACAACCTGCGCGCGAACCCCTCGGCGACCATCGAGGTGGGCACCGACACCCTCCCGGTGCGGGCGCGCGAGGCCGAAGGTGCCGAACGCGATCGCATCTGGGAGATCCAGAAGCAGCGTTACCCGGGCTTCGCCGACTACGAGGCGAAGACGACGCGCACGATCCCGGTGGTCGTGCTCGAACCCTCGTCGTAGACGTTCAGCGTGTGGCGGGAAGGCTGCGAGCGCCGCGAGCGCCGAGCGCGACGCGGACGCGACGCGCGCACGCGACGCGCGCGCGGGCTCACGGGGTGACGAGCGCTTCGATCTTCTCGAGCGTCGCTTCCATCGCGGTGCGGGTGTGGGCACGCGCGCGCCCGAGACGCAGGAGCGCGCGCAGCGGCTGCTTCTCCTGCGACACGTCCCAGCTCTCGCGCACGACGGTGCCGCCCTCGGTTGGCTCGAGCTCGTAACGCCAGATGCGGCCGCCGAACAGGCGCGCGCCGACCGACGACGGTGGGCGCGTCTGCCAGGCGATGCGCTTGGGCTCGTCGAACTCGATGACCTCGTTCGTCATCGAGTACGGCGCACCCATCTTCATCGACATTCCGAACCTGGAGCCCATCGCCAGGCGCTGCGATCCTTCCTTGGCGTCGCGCACCGTGCCCGAGCCGTCGATCTCGCGGTGCTTCGCGGGGTCGGCAAGCACGGCGAAGATGGCCGCGGGCTCCGCCTTGATGGTCCGCTCCACGGTCACGACGTCGGGAGAATCAGTCATGGAGCAGGACAGTAGCGATCCTGCTGCTCGGGCGCACCCGGGCCGGCGCGGGGCCGGCCCGGAGTATCGGTTGGCGCAGTGCCTACGCCGGACCGAAGGCCAGGGTGCCGAAGAGGTCCCTCGCCTCGGAGCCGCCCGGGATGCCGGGTGACTCCTGCGTCCACATCGTCGAGCCGGGTGCGCCGTGCGCGAGGCCGAGCGCGTCGCCGGGGAACACGTAGAACAAGCCGGCGTGATAGATGGCGTTGATCGACTCGAACGGCACGCCCACGGCGAGCTCGTCGACGCCGTCGCCGTTGTAGTCGCCGACCGCCAGGTTCACGCCGAAGGCGTCGCCGTGCTCGTTGTGCCCCGCCACGCCCGGCGTGTCCTGGCTGAGTGCAGTGCTGTTCGCGCCGTCACGCACGACGACCTGGCCGCCGCCGGAACCGTTGAAGTACGGCTCGCCGATGGCCATCGACGGCTGCGCACCGCTGGAGAACGATCCGAACACGATCGAGATGCCGTGCTGGCTGCCTGCGGTGCCGATGCTGTGGATCTTCATCGTGTGGTGCGCGAGGTCGATCTGCTCGACCCAACCCGCGGACAGGTGGCCGGGCGCGTACACCCAACCGGTGTCGGCGCCACCGAACGACTGCACTGCGACGTTCGCACCGAGACGGCGGTTCGTCGCCGCGACGAGCGCGCCGTTCGGGAGGTACTCGTCGACCATCGTGTTGAGGTCGGCGGCGCCGAGCAACACGTCGACGACACCGGAGTCGGCCGTCGACCCGGCGTCCTCGAACGGCGTGCCGATGATCAGGTCGCCGAAGGTGTCGCCGTTGAGATCGCCGCCGGCAAGTGACGACCCGAAGCCGTCGCCAAGCTCCGGGTAGCCCGCCGCCCCGTGGTGCTGGGTGATCCCGATGTTGGTGGGCACGAGGCCGGTCACCGATCCGGTCAGGATCGTGACGCCGCCGGCCGCATACGCCTTGGCGACCGTGGCACCCGGCGCGCCGACCGCGAGGTCGTCGGTGCCGTCACCGTTGAAGTCGGCGACCGCGAGTGTTCCGCCGAAGTAGGCGTAGGTGGTCTTGAACTGCGGGACGCCCGAGCTCGTCGCGGTGAAGAGCTGCGCCGTCGGTGCGCCCAGACTGTTCACGCCGGCCGCACTGCCGTAGAGGATGGTGACGGTGCCGGCCCGTGCGTTGGAGCCGATCGTCTGCTGCGAGCCGATCGCGATGTCGTCGAACCCGTCTCCGTTGAAGTCGCCCGTGGCCACGGCGCGACCCCAGAAGTTGCGCTTGGCCGAGGTGCTCGGCACTCCCGGCGAGTCCTGCGTGAACGTGACGGCATTGGGAGAGGTGCCCGTCAGACCCGATACCGAGCCGTAGACGACCGTGATCACGCCGCTGCGCGTGATCGCGCCCTGGCTCTCGCCGGGCGCAGGCACGACGAGATCGTCGAAGCCGTCGCCGTTGAAGTCGCTGCGGTGGCGGCCCGCGCCGTCCTGCGGGTGCACGACGCCGCGCGGCTGGACCGTCGCGGCGCGCGACTGCGGCGCAGCCGCGTGCGCGGCCGGTCCGGCGAGTCCTGCGAGCGTGACCGCGAACGTTGACGCGCCGACGACCGTTGCGAACGAACGACTCCTCATGGTGCTCACCTCGTAGCTTCCAAGCTTGCTGCGGACCGTAGCCGTGGTCGTGGAAAGCGGCCAAGCGACCACCCACCAACCAGGCCTGCCGCGGGCCGGCCGTGACAACCGGCACACGTGCAGCATCACAGCTTGCACCGCCGCGCGGGTGTCGGACCCGTAGTCTCCAGCGCGATGCGGGTGCCGTTCGTCGCGATCGCGTTCGCCGCCGCCCCGCTGCTCACACCGCTCGGCACCGCCGCCGCGGTGGGCACCCGTCCCACCGTGACCCCGCCACCGGCGCGCGGGGCCGCCGGCGGCGCCACGCCACATGCGGTGCCGCACCACCACCCCGACTTCAACGGCGACGGGTACGCCGACGTGGTCGCCGGCGTGCCGAACGACAACGTCGGGCCGGCGGCGGGCGCGGGATCGACCTGGGTGATCTACGGCGGAGCGCACGGCGCGAACTCGCGCAACCGGCATGTCCGGATCACCGAGTCGACCGTCGGGCACGGCGCGGCGTCGGCCGACGCCGACAACTTCGGTTGGGTCACCGCGTGGGGCGACTTCAACCACGACGGGTTCGACGACCTCGCGATCGGCGCGCCGGGTACCACGGTTTCGGGCCAGTCCTCGGCGGGCGAGGTCGTTGTGCTGTACGGCACGGCGAGCGGCCTGCACGCGGTCCACGCGCAGGTGTTCACCGAGGCCATCGCGGGACTGCACAGCACGCCGCAACTCAACGACTATTTCGGCCTGGGCCTCGCGGCCGGTGACTTCAACCACGACGGCTATGGCGACCTCGCGATCGATGCCGGCGGCGTCGGTGTGCACGCCGTGACCCGATCCGGCCGTGTCACCGAGCTGTTCGGGACGCGCGGCGGCCTGTCGCACGCGTCGCCGCTGCTGCCCCGTCACTTCGACGAGTCGACGCCGGGGATCCACGGCGGGCTGATCCAGAACGACGACTGGGGCCGCACGCTCGCGGCCGCCGACTTCAACGGCGACGGCTACGCCGACCTCGCGGTGGGCGCGCCGAAGAAGGCCGTCGGCGGCACTGGGGGTGCGGGTGTGGTCGACGTCCTGTACGGCGGCCATGGCGGGCTGTCGACGAGAGGCGCGCAAACCTGGACCGAGGACACCACCGGTGTGCCGGGCACGAGCCGGCCGGCCGACGAATGGGGTTGGACGCTCGCGGTGGCCGACTTCGACGGCGACCACCGCAGCGACCTCGTGATCGGCGCGCCCACGAAGCTCCAAGGCACGCGCGCGAGCGCGGGCGCGGCGACCCTGCTGCACGGCTCGAGGCACGGGCTGACCGCGCACGGCGCCGCCTCCTACGCGTTGTCGAACATCACCTTCGGCCAGGCTCCGGCCGCGGGTGACGAGCTGGCGCTGAGCCTCGCGCCGCTCGACTTCGACGCCGACGGCCGTCCCGATCTCGCACTGGGCGTCCCGGGCCGTACCGTCGGTGGCCACGCTGCTGCCGGCGAGGTGGTGGTGCTGCACAACGTCGGCGGCCGGTTGTCGCGCACCGGTGGTTTCGTCGTGAGCCGCAGCACCCCGCACATGATCGGGCCGAGCGCCGCCAACGAGCGCTTCGGACTGTTGCTCGCGCCAGGCGACTTCTCGGGGAACGGCGCCGCCGATCTCGCGGTCTCACTACCGGGTCTCACCGTCGGCGGGAACGCGAACGCGGGTGGCGTGCAGGTGCTCTACGGCGCGCGTCACGGCTTCGCGACGAACGACCAGCTGTTCGACGAGGCGAACCCGCTCGGTGGCACCGCCTTCGAAGAGCAGTACTTCGGCGGCCTGAACAACCCCGCCGGCGTGTGAGCCGGCTGCTCACGGAGCGAGGCGCGCCCAGTTCCACCCGCGTGTCGCCGCGTCGCGCCTCCAGGCGATGCGATCGTGCAACCGGTTCGGTCGCCCGTGCCAGAACTCGATCGACGCGACGGTGAGCTTCCAGCCGCCCCAGAACTCCGGTCGCGGCACCGTCGCATCCGCGTAGCACAGCTCCATCTCGGCCACCGCGCGTTCGAGCATGGCGCGCGCGTCGATCTCGTCGCTCTGCGGCGACGCCCACGCGCTCAGCTGGCTGCCGCGGGGCCGGCCCGCCCAGTAGGCGTCGGCGCGTGCGGCGCCGACCGGCGTGACACGACCGCGCACGCGCACGCTGCGCTGGAGCGCGAGCCATCCGAACACGAGCGACGCGCGCGGGTCGCGCGCGAGCTGCCGGCTCTTGGCCGACTGCAGGTTCGTGTAGAACACGAAGCCGTCGGCGTCCACCTCGCGCACGAGCACGAAGCGCGCGTCGGGCGAGCCGTCGGCGTCGATCGTCGACACGACGGCGGCGGTCGGCTCGGCAACGCCCCCGGCCACCGCGTCGGCGAGCCACCGGTGCCACAGTTCGAACGGATCGTCGCCCTCCGGGCGCATGTCCGGCGGGATGTCGCCGCGATCACGTTCCGCAGTGGCCACCGCGGCGAGGATACGGCTGCCGTAGCGTGCGCACCGATGATCGCCGTCGAGGACTTCGGGCGCGAGGCCGGGGCGTGGCTCGATGCACACCGGCACGAGGCACCGCGCGAATACGGCCCGATCCTCCCGCCCGATCTCGCCGAGGCGGGGCGCACGTGGCAGCGGCGCCTCTTCGACGCGGGCTTCGCCGGGATCCACTGGCCCGCGGAGCACGGTGGGCAAGGCCTCACGCCCGCGCACACGAGCACATGGACGGCGGCGTGCGCCGACGCGCAGGTGCCGTCGTGCATCAACATGGTCGGGTGCGTGCTCACTGCTGGCGCACTGCTCGCGTTCGGCACACCCGAGCAGCAGGCCGAGCATCTGCGGCCGATCATCACCGGCGAGCGCGTGTGGTGCCAGCTGTTCTCGGAGCCGGGCGCCGGATCCGATCTCGCGGCGCTGAGCACACGCGCCGAGCGCGACGGAGAACGGTGGATCGTGAACGGTCAGAAGGTGTGGTGTTCGAACGGTCGTGTCGCCGACCGCGGCATCATGCTTGCCCGCACGCGCTCCGACGAGCACGCGGCCCCACACAAGGGCATTTCGTTCTTCCTCGTCGATATGCACACGCCCGGCGTGCACGTGCGACCCTTGCGGCAGATGAACGGCCAGGCCGAGTTCGACGAGGTGTTCCTCACCGACGTGGCGTTGCCGCTCGACGCGCTGCTCGGACCCGAGCACGGCGGTTGGACAGTGGCGATGTCGGCGCTCACGAACGAGCGCGGGCACATCGGCGCGTCGGGTCAGGCCGCGCCGCGCCGCCTCGACGGGTTGCTCGCGATGGGTGGCTCGCGCGACCCGGTGGCGCGCGCCGCGCTCGCCGATCTGTGGCTGCGCGGCGCGGCGCTGCAGGCAATGGGCCGGCGCCAGGGCCCCGTCGCCTCGGTGCTCGCGTCGCTCGCGAAGCTGGGCACCACGGAGCTCATGTTCGACACCGCGGTGTTCCGCGCCGACCAGGCCGGCGCCGGCGGCATGCTGACCGGACCTTCCGTCGACGGCCTCCTCACCGCGCCGGCGGGGAAGATCGCCGGCGGCACGAGCCAGATCCAGCGCAACATCATCGGCGAGCGAATCCTCGGGCTCCCGAAGGAGCCGCGGCCCTGATCCGTTGTCGCTGTCGCACCCCTGGAGCAGACTGCTCGCAGGAGGGCGGAGGCCATGCGACTGCTCGAGGGCGAAGCGATCTACAGCGCGAGCGACCTCGTGGGCTTCGCCGCGTGCGCGCACCTCACGCAGTTGGAGCTGGCCGCCACCCGGGGCGAGATCGAGCGGCCGCACCGTGCCGACCCGCTGCTCGACATCCTCGCCGCGCGCGGTGCGGCGCACGAGAGCCGGCTGCTCGACCTCTACCCCGAGGGCGCCACGGTCACCAAGATCCGTGCTCCCACGCGCACACGCGCCGACCTCGAAGCGGCCGCGCGCGACACCGAGGCGGCGATGCGCCGCGGCGACGACATCGTCTACCAGGCCACGTTCCTGCACGGCGGCTGGGTTGGCCACGCCGACTTCGTCGAGCGCGCCACCGCGCCGAGCGAGCTCGGCGAATGGTCGTACGAGGTGGCCGACGCCAAGCTCACGCGCACCGTCCGCGCGTCGGCGCTGCTCCAGCTGTGCGAGTACTCCGCGCACGTGGCCCGCATCCAGGGACACGCGCCCGAGCGGATCCACGTCGTCACCGGTGACGGCGCGCGCCACACGTTCCGGCTCGCCGACTTCGCCGCATACCACCGCACGCTGAGGACCGAGTTCCTCGCCACCGCGGCTGCACGCCCGGGTGAGGCGGTCACCTATCCCGAACCGGTCGAGCACTGCAGCATCTGCCGGTGGTGGTCGGTGTGCACCACGCGCCGGCGTGCCGACGACCACCTCTCGCTCGTGGCCGGCACCCGCGCCGATCAACGCCGGCGCCTGAGCGCGGCGGGCATCGACACACGCTGCGCGCTCGCGTGCGGCCCCGACCAGCTCGATGCGAGCGTGCAGATCGCCGGCGACACCTACACGCGTCTGCGCGCGCAGGCCGCGCTGCAGGTGCAGGGCGACGGATGCGTGCCACCGCTCGCCGAGCTGATCGAGCCGGCGGCGCAGCCCGAGGGCGCGCCGCCGCAAGGGCTCGCCATCTTGCCCGAGCCGTGCGAGGGCGACCTCTTCCTCGACCTGGAAGGCGACCCGTACGCGGCCGAGGGCGGGCTCGAGTATCTCTTCGGGCTGGTCGGCATCGACGGCGGTGGCCCGCCCCACTACCACGAATTCTGGGGCCACACGAAGGCCGAGGAGCGCCGGGCCTTCGAGGCCGCGGTCGACATGATCGTCGAACAGCGCCGCCGATGGCCGGGCATGCACGTGTACCACTACGCGCCGCACGAGCCGAGCGCCTTCACACGGCTCATGGGCGAGCACGGCACGCGCGAGGACGAGATCGACGACCTGCTACGCGGTGCGGTGTTCGTCGATCTCTTCCGCGTGGTGCGCCAGAGCGTGCGGCTGTCGGTGGAGTCGTACTCGTTGAAGCAGGTCGAGACGCTCTACTTCACCCGACCGGTCGGCGCGGTGATGACTGCGGGATCGAGCATCGTCACCTACGAGCGCTACCTGGAGCACGGCGATCCGGCGTTGCTCGACGAGATCGCGGCATACAACCGGGACGACTGCGTGTCGCTGATCGGCCTGCGCGACTGGCTCGAGGCCCGGCGCCAGGAGGCGGCAACGCGCTTCGGTCCCATCGCGCGGCCGCGGCCGCCCGAGATCGACGGTGAACACCCGGTCGACGAAGACGCGGTGGACGAGGTGGCCGAGCTGGCCGCGCGCCTCTTCGAGGGCGTTGCCGACGCGCCGGATGCCCGCACTCCCGAGCAACAGGGCCGTTTCCTCCTCGCGAACCTGCTCGAATGGCACCGGCGCGAGGCCAAGCCGCAGTGGTGGCGCTGGTTCGAGCGGCGCAACACGTACGAGCCGGCCGATTTCGTGCGCGACAGCGAGTGCATCGGCGAACTCGAGTGTGCCGGCGAGGTCGGCATTCAGAAGCAATCGATCATCCGCCGCTTCCGCTTCGAACCGCAGGACCACAAGTTCCACACCGGCGCAAAGCCGTTCGACCCGGTCACCGGGGCCGGTACAGGCGTGGTCGTCGCGATCGGCGACGACTTCGTCGACCTGAAGGTGGGCCGGCGCAACGACCACCCACTGCCGCGTGCGCTGATGCCCGGCCCGCCCTACGTCACCACCGAGCAGCGCGACGCCATCGCCGACGTGGCTCGCACGGTCGTCGAGCGTGGCGTCGAGCGTGGCGTCGAGCGTGGCGTCGACAGTGGCGTCGAGCGTGGCGTCGAGCGTGGCGTCGACAGTGGCGGCGACAGTGGCGGCGACCGTGGCGGCGACCGTGGCGGTGAGTTCCGAGCCGCGCGCGACCTGCTGCTCGCACGCCCACCCCGGCGCGCGGGCTCACCGGAGGGGCCGCTGCGGCGCGATCGCGAACCGATCGTCGAGGCCGCGGCGCGGCTCACACTCGAGCTCGACGGCGGTTGCCTGCCCGTGCAGGGTCCGCCCGGCGCGGGCAAGACGTACACCGGCGCACGAATGATCATTGCGGCGATCCGGGCCGGGCGCACCGTCGGCATCACCGCCACGACGCACGGCGCGATCACGAACCTCTTGCAGGAGGTCGCGCGCGCCGCGGCCGAAGCCGGTCTCGCGCTGCGTGGCATGCAACGCATCGATGCCGCTCGCAGCACGGCGATCGACGGCATCGAGTGCGTCGGGGCCGCCGAGATGGAGGCCGCGGTGCTCGCGGGCGAGGTCCGGCTCTCGGCGGGCACGGCGTGGTTCTGGTCACGCGCCGCGCTGCGCGCCTCGGTCGACCTCCTCTTCGTCGACGAGGCGGGCCAGATGTCGCTCGCCGACGCGGTGGCCGTGGCCACCGCGTCGCGCAACGTCGTGCTGCTCGGCGATCCACAACAGCTCGCGCAGCCGTCCACCGGCTCGCATCCCGACGGTGCCGGTGTGTCGGCGCTCGAGCACCTGCTCGGCGCCGATGCGACGATCGCCGACACGTGCGGACTGTTCCTCCCCGACAGCTATCGCATGCACCCGGCCGTCTGCGCGTTCGTCTCCGAGGTCGCGTACGACGGCCGCCTGCGATCGGCCGCGGGCTGTGAACGGCAGGTGGTCGGCGGGCGGTCGGGGCTCTCGTTCGTGCCGGTGGCGCACGACGGTGACCGGGTGCGTTCGTCCGACGAGGCCGCCGCGGTCGCCGCACTGGTCGAGGATCTCGTCGGCCGGTCGCGAACCGACCAGCGCGGCCGCCGGCGCACGGTCGCGGTGGACGACATCATCGTGGTCGCGCCCTACAACGCGCACGTCGCCGAGTTGAAGGCCGCACTGCCCGACGGCGCTCGGGTTGGCACGGTCGACAAGTTCCAGGGCCAAGAGGGCGTGGTCGCGGTCTATTCGATGGCCTCGTCCTCGGCCGACGACGCGCCGCGCGGTATGACGTTCCTCTACGACCTGCACCGCCTCAACGTCGCCGTCTCGCGCGCTCGTGCCCGCGCCTATGTCGTGGCCAGCCCGAAGCTGCGCCACGTGCTCTGCCACGACCCGGTACAGCTCCGCCTCGCCAACGCCCTGTGCCGCTACGTGGAATGCGCGACGGTCGAGACCGTGTGACACCGGGGCGACGCGGTGTGCCGCCCGTCACGCCTGGTCGTACGCGCGGCACGCCACGCAGCGTCAGCCCGCGCTGGGCGAGCCGCCGGCGACGTCGTACGACCAGAGCTCGGACGAGACCGACACGGGGCCGCCGTGGGGTGCGGGACGGTCTGCGCCGGCGTGGCCGTGGGCGAAGGCCGGTGACGACACCCAGGCCTGGAACGACTCCTCGTCACGCCAGCGCGTGACCACCAGCCACTGATTGCGGCCGTCGGTGGGGCGCAGCAGCTCGAATCCTTCGAAGCCCTCCTGCCCGTCGACGGCGCCGGCCCGGGCCGCGAAGCGGCGGGCCAGCTCGTCACCGGAGTCCTCGGGCACGGTGATGGCGTTGATCTTGATCACGGTCATGCCGACGATCTGAGCACGTCTGAGGACGCCGATCACCATCGCACCGGGCATGGTCCGGCGACCGTCTACACTGAATGGCGCACGCTCGTCATCCGGCCCGGCCCCGCAAGGTCGCGCCGAGACGGGCGTCAGGGCAGCGGACGACCGGCCTTGCGGCAACGGCGGGTCGTCGCCACAGCGGAACCGGGCCGGCCGGGCCCGAGCTTCTACGAGGACGGCAGTCCTTCGGACGTGGTTCCCGGAAGAGGGCCAGTCGGACCAGTTGGACCAGTTGGAGAAGTGCGTGGTCTGCGAATGAGTGCGCTCACCGATACGGCGCTCGCACCATGGCAATTCGAGATGTACGTGGCGGCCGACATCGACCGGGCTGCCACGCCCGAGCAGCTCGCCGTGCTCGAGGCGAACGCGCTCGAATGGCGGGCGACGCTCGCCCGCCTGCTGCGCGACAGCGAGGACGCGCTGCAGCACGCTCGATCTCTCACCGGCGAGGAACGCCAGCAAGTGCTCACCGACCTCGAGGCCGAGCACGGGCGCATCCGAGCCGCGTGGGCGTGCCTCGTGCCCGGCGAGCGGGCCGACGACGATCATCACGGCAGCCCCGACCACCACGACGACGGCGACGCCGACGAGGAACCGCTTGCGGGCACCACCCAGCTGCAGGCGTCGTGGGAGCCGGGGCGAGTGGTGGTATGGGCGGCCGGTCCCGGCGCACCCGTAGCCGACGCCGCACAGGTCCAGGAAATGCTGGCCGCGGCGGGCGCCCCTGATTCGGGCTGGAGCGGCCACACATCGGTACAGCTGCCCGACGGTCGCACCGCGGACTCACATTCGATCCCGGTGCGGGAGGTGCTCGGCTGGCTCGTCGCCGCGGGCGCCGACCAGCTCGAGGACGGCAGCGACATCGCGCCCAGCCTGCGCTGGCTCGGCGGCGTCGCGCTCTGGGCCGTGGAGCTCACCGCACGGGGCTCGATGGTGCCCCAACTGCGCCGCCGCACGCGCCGCGGCACGTCACGCTCGTCGAGTGGCTCGTACTCCGTGCGCTGGACACCCGCGCTCGTCGATCCGGTTCGGCTCATGCAGATGGCCGAGTCGATGCCGGGCACGGTGCTCGCGCTCGACCGCAAGGTCGACCGCCGCGCGCTCACCCGTTCTGCCCTCACCGGCATGGTCGACGCGATCTGCCGTACCGCGGCCGGCACGGTCACCGTGCAAGCACCGCCGCCACACGTGCGCAGCGCGTCGGAGGTCGCCGAGGCGTTCCTCGGGCGCCTCGACGGCAGCGCGTTCGACGCACCCACGTCGACCACCGACAAGATCGTCGCGGCCGTCGAACGCTGGGCCCGCGCCGTCACCACCCAGTACGGCCATCACAGCGAGATGGTCGTGCAGCTCGATCCTCCCGACTCCGGCGACGCATGGCGCCTCCGCGTCTTCACGCCCGGCGACCTCGGCCAGCTGGTGCCGATCGGGCAGGCGATCGTCACACCCGGGCCCGAACGCGAGCACTGGGAAGATGAGCTCGCACGCCTCGAGCGCATCGTGCCGGCGCTCGTCCGCTCGAGCGCGAACCACCGCGGCGACGTCGTCGTGAGCAACGACGAGGCATGGCAGCTCATGTCCACCGTCGGTGCGCAGCTCGCGACCGCCGGCTTCGACGTGCGCATCCCGGCACTGTCGAAGCGGCGGGCCACCGCCTCGCTGCGGGTGTACACGGACGCATCGGGTGAGACGGCCGTCGGCGCGAACCAACTCGCCGACGTCGCGTGGTCGGCGGTGTTCGACGATGTCGAGCTCACCGCCGCCGACATCGCGCGGATGGCGAAGGAGGCGCGCCCGCTCATCCACTCGGGTGGGCGCTGGGTCGCGATCGACCGGGCCGACCTGCAGGCGGTCGCCGAGGCGCTCGATGAGCGCGCCGCCACGAAGCAGATGACCGGCGCGGAGATGCTCCGCCTCGCCCTCGGGCTCGACACGTCGCCGCACGGATTCGGCGTCTCGCTCGCGGGGGCCGGTTGGGCCGCCGACCTGTTGCACGCGGCCGACCGGGTCGCCGGCAAACCGGCGCGGGCACCGGAAGGCTTCGTCGGCGAGCTGCGCAGTTACCAGCAGGAGGCGCTGGCGTGGCTCGGCTTCCTCGACGACGCCGGCCTCGGCGGCTGCCTCGCGCTCGACATGGGCCTCGGCAAGACGCCCACGATGCTCGCCCATCTGCTCGCGGGCGTCGACGACGGCCCCGCGCTCGTCGTCGCGCCGCCCGCCGTGATCGGGAACTGGATGGCCGAGGCGCGGCGCTTCACGCCGTCGCTGCGCACGGTCGTGCACCACGGCATCAACCGCGCCGAGGCCGACGAGTTCGCGCAACAGGTGGCGAACGCCGACGTGATCGTCACCACGTACGGTACGGCGCTGCGCGATATCGACGAGCTCGGCCACGTCCAGTGGTCGCGACTCGTGCTCGACGAGGCCCAGGCGATCAAGAACCCGGCGAACGACACCGCGCAACAGCTCCGCACGCTCGCCGCGCGCTCGAAGGTGGCGCTCACCGGTACACCGATCGAGAACGGCATCGGCGACCTGTGGGCGATCCTCGACTTCACGAACCCCGGTCTCGTCGGCACGCGTGCGCAGTTCACCGCGGGCGTCTCGGGCGAAGGTCGGGTGACGCGAGCGCAGGGCGAGGACGCGATGCGCGCGCTCAACGGCATCCTCGTGTTCCGCCGCACCAAGGCCGAGCCCGAGATCGCCGCCGAACTGCCCGACCAGATCGATGAGCTCGACCACTGTTCGATGACCCGCGAGCAGATCGCGCTCTACCAGGCGTTGCTCGACACCGTCGTGACGAGCACCAAGGAGGAGGGCGACGAGCCGCGCAAGGGCCAGATCCTCGCCGCGATCACCGCGCTCAAGCAGATCTGCAACCACCCGTGGGCCTACAACCAGGACGACCGCCCGCTCGACGGCCGTTCCGGCAAGCTCGCGCGCCTCGAGGAGATCGTCGACCAGGTGTTCGCGGCCGACGAGAAGGTGCTCGTGTTCACGCACTTTGCCACCTGGGGACGGCGTCTCGCGCGGTATCTCACCGAACGCACGGGCTTGCCGATCGAGTGCTACGACGGCAGCCTGGCGCGGGGCATGCGCGACGCGATGATCGAGCGCTTCCAGTCACGTGAGGGCGCGGGCGCGCTCGTGTTGTCGTTGAAGGCCGGCGGCACTGGCCTGAACCTCACGGCTGCCAGCCACGTGGTGCTGTACGACCGTTGGTGGAACCCGGCGGTGGAGGATCAGGCACGCGACCGGGCGTGGCGCATCGGCCAGACGCGCACCGTCATCTGCCACCGGCTCGTGTGCACCGGCACCGTCGACGAACGAGTCGAGGAGGTCGTGGCGGGCAAGCGGCGCGTTGCCGACCTCGTGCTGCCCAAGTCGAGCTCGCTCGCCGACCTCGACAGCGCGCAGCTCCAGGCCGTGCTCGGCCTCCGGCCCGAGGCGCTGCTCTCGTCCGACGACGACCCGGCGCACGACGAGGTACGAGCATGAGCGCGCGGCGCCGCAAGCAGGGCGGGGCCAAGGCCGCGAACAAGCGCCGCACCGCGGGCGTCGAGTTCTGGGGCCGCCCGCCCGCCGGCGACGGTCTCGACGTCGACGACATCCTGCCGGCGGCCGATCCGAGCGCGATGGTGCGTTCGCTCGGACCGGTGCCACTACCGAGCCGCGAGCACGTGGCCGAGCACTATTTCGCGAGCGTCTACGACAAGGCGGCCGGGCTCGGCACCGCGCTGGCCGCCGCAGCCGACCTGTTGCCGCACGACGACGACGAGATCGACGACGACCTCGGCGACGGCGACGAACCCCCGGAGGCGTGAGCGCTCACGCGACCGCCTCGTCCTCCACGAGCGGGGCCACGAACTGCGAGTTGTAGAGGCGTGCATAGGGCCCGTCGCGGCTCAGCAGCTCGTTGTGGTTGCCCTGCTCGACGATGCTGCCGTGCTCCATCACGAGGATGACGTCGGCACCTCGGATGGTGGAGAGGCGGTGCGCGATCACGAAGCTCGTACGGTCGCGGCGCAGCGCGTTCATGGCTTCCTGGATGAGCACCTCAGTGCGCGTGTCGACCGAGCTCGTCGCCTCGTCGAGGATGAGGATCGACGGGTCGGCGAGGAAGGCGCGGGCGATCGTGAGCAGCTGCTTCTGGCCCGCGCTGATGTTGTCGCCCTCCTCGTTGATGAGCGTGTCGTAGCCGTCGGGCAGTGAGTGCACGAAGCGGTCGACGTAGGTGGCACGCGCCGCTTCGAGGATCTGCTCCTCCGATGCATCGAAGTTGCCGTACGCGATGTTGTCGTGGATCGTGCCGCCGAAGAGCCAGGTGTCCTGCAGCACCATGCCGATCTTGCTGCGCAACTCCGACCGCGGCATCGACGCGACGTCGCGGCCGTCGAGCATGATCGCGCCACCGTCGAGCTCGTAGAAGCGCATGATCAGGTTGACGAGCGTGGTCTTGCCCGCGCCCGTCGGGCCGACGATCGCGATCGTCTGCCCCGGCTCGGCGAGGAGCGAGAGGTGCTCGATCAGCGGACGATCCTGGTCGTACGAGAACGTGACGTCGCGGAACTCCACCCGGCCACGCACCGGCGCCGGGTGCTCCGTGGCCGATGCCTCCGCACTCTGCTCGTCGGCGTCGAGGAACTCGACCACGCGCTCGAACGAGGCGATGCCCGACTGGAACACGTTCATCATCGACGCGAGCTGCGTGAGCGGCATCGAGAAGTTGCGCGAGTACTGGATGAACGCCTGGATGTCGCCGACCGTGATGGCACCGCTCGCGACTCGAAGGCCGCCGACCACCGCCACGATCACGTACTGCACGTTGCCCATGAACATCGTGAGCGGCTGCATCAGACTCGACATGAACTGGGCCCCGAACGACGAGTCGAAGAGCTCGTCATTCGTGTCGCGGAAGCGCCGCTCGACCTCGCGCTGGCGGCCGAACGCCTTCACGACCGCGTGCGCCGTGAACGTCTCCTCGATCTGGGCGTTGAGCAGGCCGGTGCTGCGCCACTGGCTCATGAACTTCGGCCGGGCGCGTGCCGCGACCGAGCGCATGAGCAGCACCGAGACCGGCACCGTGGTGAGCGCGACGACGGCGAGCAGCGGCGAGATCGTGAACATCATCGTCGCCACGCCGATCATCAACAACACCGACGTGAGCATCTGGCTCAGTGTCTGCTGCAGGCTCTGGGCGACGTTGTCGATGTCGTTCGTGACCCGGCTGAGCAGATCACCGCGCGACTGCTGGTCGATGTAGCTGAGCGGGAGCACGTTGATCTTGTCCTCGACGGCCTCGCGCAGCTTGAACATGAGTCGCTGGATCACGCCCGCGAGCATGTAGGCGTTGACGAGCAGCAGCACCGCCGAGCCCGCGTACAACGCGACGGCTTCGAACAGGACGCGGTGCAGCGCCCCGAAGTCGATGCGGTGCTGCACGAACTCGCCCTTGATGATGACGTCGGTGGCACGCCCGAGCACGCGCGGGCCGTACACGTTCAGCGCGGCGCTGACGACCGCCACGCCCAGACACACGACGAGCACACCCCACATCGGCCCGAGCATGCGAGCCAGGCGGGCCAGCGAGCGCTTGAAGTCCTTCGACCGCTCCCCGGGCACCCCGGCCGAGTTCCAACGGCCCGCGGCGCGGTGGTCAGGCGACGCCAGATCGAGCTCGTCGTGCTCCTCCGCGCCGTCGACTTCCTGGCGCCCGTCGAGCATCGTCATGACCCGAACCTCATGCCGCGCTCTTCTCGCCGATCTGCGACTGCACGATCTCGGCGTACGTGGGACACTGCTCGAGCAGCTCGTCGTGGCGGCCGCGGCCGATGACCTCGCCGTCCTCGAGCACGAGGATGTCGTCGGCGCTCACGATCGTCGACACCCGCTGGGCGACCACGACCACCGCGGACTCACGCGTGTAGGGAACGAGCGCGGCCCGCAAGCGCGCGTCGGTGGCGAGGTCGAGCGCCGAGAACGAGTCGTCGAACACGTAGATGTCGGGCCGGCGGACGAGCGCGCGCGCGATCGCGAGCCGCTGGCGTTGTCCGCCCGACACGTTGGTGCCGCCCTGCTCGATGCGGGCGTGCAGACCGCCGGGCATCGCCCGCACGAAGTCAGCCGCCTGCGCCACCTCGAGCGCGACCCACATCTCCTCCTCGCTGGCGTCGGCCTTGCCGAACTTCAGATTGCTCGCGATCGTGCCCGTGAACAGATACGGGCGCTGGGGCACATAGCCGATCGTGCTCCACAGCACGTCAGGATCGAGGTCGCGCACGTTGACGTCGCCCACGAGCACATCGCCCTCGGTGGCGTCGAACAGGCGCAGGACCAGGTTCGCGAGCGTGGTCTTGCCCGCGCCGGTGCTGCCGACGATCGCAGTGGTCGTCCCCGGCTGCGTGAGGAACGACACGTCGGTGAGCACCGGGTGCTCGGCACCGGGATAATGAAAGCCGACGTGGCGGAACTCGAGCGAGCCCGGCTTGGCGAGGCCGCGGCCGCGCTCGCTCGGCGGCACCACGCTCGGGTCGGTGTCGAGCACCTCCTGGATGCGGTCGGCCGAGACGGCGGCTCGCGGGATCATCGACACCATGAACGTGGCCATCACGACCGACATCAGGATCTGCACGAGGTAGGTGAGGTACGCGACGAGCGTGCCGGGCTGGATTGCGCCCGCACTCACCCGGCTGGCGCCGAGCCAGAGCACGCCCACGCTCGACACGTTGATGAGCAGGTTCACCGTAGGGAACATCGAGCTCTGGAGCCGCCCGGTGCGCAGCGACACCTCGGTGAGCTGGTCGTTCGCCTTCGCGAAGCGCTTCGACTCCTGTGGCTCACGCACGAAGGCGCGCACGACGCGTATGCCGGTGATCTGTTCGCGCAGCACCCGGTTCACGACGTCGATGCGCTCCTGCATGAGCCGGAAGGCGGGCACCATCTGGGCGACCACGATGCCGAGCACGATCGCGGCGACCGGCATCGCGACCACGAGGATCACCGACAAGCCGACATCCTGGCGCAACGCCATGATCACGCCGACGACCATGGTGATGGGCGCGGCGACCGCCATGGTGCAGCCCATCACCACGAGCATCTGCACCTGCTGCACGTCGTTCGTGATGCGGGTGATGAGCGACGGGGCGCCGTAGGTGCCGACTTCGCGCGCCGAGAAGTCGGTGACCCGGTGGAAGAGGTTGCGGCGCAGATCGCGCCCGAAGCTCATCGCGACCTTGCCGCCGAAGTACACCGCTCCGATCGCGAACACGATCTGGATCAGCGCGAACAACAGCATGATCCCGCCCCAGGTGTAGATGTAACCCTGGTCGGGAACGACGCGGACGTTGGGGAACGTGCCCACGTGATGCAGCACACCGCTGTCGATGATGCTCGCGTTGATCGTCGGCAGCGTGAGCGCCGCGGTCGTCTGCACGGTCTGCAGCACCACGATGAGCAGGAGCGTCTTCTTGTAGGGACCGAGATGCGTGCGCAGGAGTCGCCGCAGCATGTCAGGCCTCCTCGCGTGCGTGCGCGCCGTCGCAGCGCCCCACACCGTGGAGGAACAGCTCGACGATGTCGGTGGCCGTCATTGCCTCGCCGGCGATCATCGGGTGGGTGGTCGACAGCGTGAGCGCACGCAGGAGCCGGGCCGCCACGATGGGCTCGACGGTGATCTCGTCGCGGTGTGCCTCGAACAGCTTGACGAGCGCGCCGCTGTCGGCCATCGGCCGGCGCGCCCGCTCGTGAAATCGCGTGCCGACGCTCGACACGACACGCCACACGTTGATCACTCGCTCCTGCATGATCGCGATCGCCGCGGCAATCGCACCCACGAACGGCAGCCCGCCCGGAATGGCCTCGAGCGCGGCCTCGAGCGGTTGCTGGTCGAGCGCGGCCTCGACGACCGCCGCGATCACCTCGTCCTTGTCGGCGAAGGCACGGAAGATCGTGCCCTCGGCGATACCCGCGGCCTCGGCGATCTGGCGCGTGGTCAGCCGCTCACCGTGCTCGAGCAGCAGGGGCAGCGCCACGGCCACGACCATTGACCGGCGCTCCTCGGGCGCCATGGCGCTGGCCCGTTTGCCCTTCAGGTGGGGCTTCACGGACGCCTGCAGGTCCGTCTCCAGGGGCGGGGGCAACACGGTCACGGCGCACGACCCTAGCGTGAGTGAGTCCTCACTCACAACTTCGGGTGAGCCCCGGGCCGGCAGGCGATGGCTCCGCCGGCGTCGTTCGGGGGCCACCGGGCAGTCCCCCACCACGCATCTGCGGTAGGAACGGAGGATGGCGGTGACCGGGATGGCGAACCTGGCGGTGAAGGTGGCCGACCTCGACGCGGCGTGCGCGTTCTACGAGGCGGCGGGGGCCGAGGTGCGCGACCGCATGGAGTGGAACGGCGCCGAGCGGGCCGACGTGCATCTCGGTCCGGTCATGATCACGCTGTTCACCCGGGCGATCTACGAGGACGCGGTCGACCTGCCACCGGAGGGGTTCCTGCACCCGGCGCTGTTCACCGACGATCTCGATGCCGAGCTCGAGGGCCACCACGTGGTGTGGGGACCGGCTGTGGTGGAGGGCGCCTTCGGCCGCCGCCGCATCGCCTTCGTCGACGCACCCGGCGGCATCCGCCTCGAGTTCATGGAGCAGTTGGACTCGAGTCCGCGAAGATAGGCGGGGTACCGCCGAGGCCGAGCTCGGCGGCGTCCTCGAGCGACTCGATCGGGCCGTGCATCGCACCGGTGGCGGTGAGCGAGCGCGGCAGGTAGCGGTACACGATCACCGAGCTCACGAGGGCGAGCAACGCGCCGACGGTGACCGCAAGGTGCACGCCCGACACGAACGCGTGCTTCGCCCCATCGGAGAGCACGGTGTGGGCCGCACCGTGGAGCGTGGACGCCACGCGGAGCGCACCGGCGATCGAGCTGCGCGATGCCGACGCGTCGCCCGGTCGCAATCCGTGCAGGAACGGCGCGATGTGGGTGGCGTACCTCGACGCGGCCACGCTGCCGAGGACCGCGATGCCTAGCGCGGCGCCGAGCTCGCGCGTCGCGTCGTTCATCGCCGACCCGGCGCCCGCACGGCGCGCGGGTACCGCCATCATGATCGACGCGGTCATCGGTGACATCGTCATCGCGATGCCGGTAGTGAGGGGCACCACGCACAGCACGACATAGGCATACGGCGTGTGCGACGAGAGCGCGCCGAACAGCGCGAAACCGAGCCCGATGAAGAGCATGCCGGTCGCGACCACGCGGTTGGCGCCGAAGCGGGCGGACAACTGCGGCGTGAGCGGTGCGACCACGAGCATGATCGCGGCAATCGGCATCAGGCGGAGCGCCGCCGAGAGCGCGCTGTAACCGAGCACGAGCTGGAAATACTGCGTGATGAGGAACATGACGCCGTACATCGACACGAACACGAGGACCATCCCGCCGGTTCCGGTGCTGAACGCCGGGTGGCGGAAGTAGTGCATGTCGAGCATCGGCTCATCGACCCGCAACTCCCACAGCACGAAGCCGAGCAGCACGACGAAGGCGACCACGAACGAGCCCAGCGTGGCTGCGCTCCGCCAACCCTCGGCGGGCGCCTCGATGAGCCCGTACACCAGCGCGACGATCCCCACGGTGGACAGCAGCGCGCCGACCGGATCGAGCTGCGCTTCCTCGGGGTCGCGCGAGCGCGGGATGAGGAACTTGCCCGCCACGAGCGCCACCATGATCACCGGCACGTTGATGAGGAAGATCGAACCGAACCAGAAGTGCCCGAGCAGGTAGCCGCTCGCCACCGGGCCGAGCGCGCCCGCAGCACCGGTGATGCTCGCCCAGATCGCGATCGCCTTCGGTCGTTCGTGCGGCAGAAAGATGTTGATGATGATCGACAGCGTCGAGGGCATGATCAGCGCGGCGGCGGCTCCCATCAGCGCACGGCACGCGATGATCTCGCCCATGTTCGTGGCCTGCGATGCGAGCAGCGCGCTCAGCGCGAACAGCGCCAGCCCGAGCTGGAGCGCGCCCTTGCGGCCGAAGCGGTCGCCGAGCGCGCCGGTGATGAAGAGCAGCCCCGCGAACACCAGCGAGTAGACCGCGACGACCCATTGCAGCTGCGACTCGGTGGCGTGCAGATCGCGCGCGAGCGTGGGGATGGCCACGTTGAGGCTCGAGTTGCCCACGAACACGATCAGGAGGCTCAGGCAGAGCACGGGCAGTGCCCACCACCGCCGGGCGTACCCGGAGATGTCGTGCGCACGGTGTGCCGTGGCCGGGGTTGTGCTCGCGGCGCTCACGGGCTGTCACTATAATCGGAGTAGTGACTCCGGTTACGCGCGACGGCGAAGTCCCTGCTCGGGTCCCCGCTCCGGCACCTGTTCGGGCGATGCGTGCCGACGCGGTGCGCAACCGGGAAAAGGTGCTCGGCGCGGCCGAGGAGGCGTTCGCGCGCGACGGGCTGAAGGCCCATCTCGACGACATCGCCCGGCGCGCCGGAGTCGGTGTCGGCACCGTGTGCCGGCACTTCCCCACGAAACAAGATCTCGTCGAAGCGGTCTGTACGCGCATGTACCAATCGCTGCTCGATCGGGCCGGCCAAGCGCTCCAGTCACCCGACCCCGCCGATGCGTTCGAGCAGTTCATCGTGGCCCTCCCCGACTTCCACCACCGCCAACGCGCCTTCGCCGAGCTCATGGCGAACGAGCTCGAGCTCGCCGCCGCGCCGGTACGCGACGAGTTGATGCACGCGGTCACCGAACTCGTGCGTCGCGCCCAGGCGGCCGGCGCGATCCGGTCGGATATCGGTCCCGCCGACGTGTCGATGCTGTTCTCCGGGGTCGCCCACGCCACTGCGGTTGTCGGCGACCTGCAGCCCGCGCTGTACGAGCGGTACGTGCGCATCGTGCTCGACGGGCTGCGCCCCGAGCACGCGTCACCGTTGCCCGGCCGCCCGCTCGACTTCGCCCAGCTCCGGCGCCTGAAGCAGCGGTCGCTGCAGCGGCGCGCCCGATGACCGCGGGCGAACAGCCGGGCTCCGCCCACGCCGACCCGGGCCGGTGGATCACGCTCGGTGTCGCGATCATGTCGGCGTTCATCGTGGTGCTCGACAACACCGTGCTGAACGTGGCCATCCCCACGATCCTTCGCGACCTCCACACCACGTTGCCGAGCCTGCAGTGGGTGGTCACCGGCTACACGCTCACCTTCGCGACGTTCCTCATCATCGGTGGCCGGCTCGGAGACATCTACGGACACCGCCGCGTGTTCATCGTGGGCGCAGCGCTGTTCGGCGCCGGCTCGCTCCTCGCCTCCGTCTCCACGTCGGTGCCCCAGCTCGTGCTCGGCGAGGCGATCATCGAGGGGATCGGCGCGTCGCTGATGCTGCCGGCCACGCTCGCGATCCTCTCGGTCACGTTCCAGGGCAGGGAGCGCGCGACGGCCTTCGCGGCGTGGGGAGCGACTGCAGGTGTCGCCGCGGCGTGCGGTCCGCTCGTGGGCGGTTTTCTCACGACGAACTACTCGTGGCGGTGGTCGTTCCGTATCAACGTGATCATCGCCCCGCTGGCCGTGATCGGCGCGCTGCTGTTCATGAAGCGCGCCGGCGCGCGGCCCGAGCGGCGTCCACGCATCGACACTGCCGGCGCGGCGATGGTCGCCGTCGGCATGTTCCTGTTCGTGTTCGCGCTCAGCGAGGGCGGCACGTACGGCTGGTGGAGTCCGATCGCGGCGTTCACGGTAGTCGGGCACGAGATCTGGCCGACTTCGGCTCCGGTCGCGGTCACGCCCATCGCGCTCGCCGCCGGCCTGCTGATCCTGTTCGGGTTCTGGACGTTCGAGCGCGCGAAGGAGCGGCGCCACGACGACCCGCTGTTCGAGATCGCGCACTTCCGTTACCGCACGTACCGCTACGGGCTGCTCACATCGATGGTCGTCGCGATGGGCCAGCTCGGATTGAGCTTCGTGCTGCCCGTGTTCCTGCAGCAGGCGCGCCATCTCAGCGCCGAGGGCAACGGACTCTGGCAGCTGCCCACGGGCATCTTCATCATCATCGGCGCGCAGGTCGGCGCCCGCCTCGCGGGCCGGATCGGCACGACGCAACTCGTGCGCATCGGACTGTTCGCCTACACCGCCGGGCTCCTGATGATCCTGAAGGTCGTGAACCTCGGCATCACCTGGTACGCGCTGCTGCCCGGCCTCGCGTTCTATGGCATCGGCATCGGCTTCGCCGGTGCGCAGCTCACCAACGTCGTGCTCAGCGAGATCCCGAAGGAGAGTTCGGGGGTCGCGAGCGGTACGAACACGACCATGCGGCAGGTCGGGTCGGCACTCGGCGTCGCCGTCATCGGGTCCGTGCTCGCGGCGCAGACGCTGCACCAGGCCACCATCCGTATCCACGGCGCAGCGCTGAGCACGGCAACGAAGGCGCACGCGCTCGCAAGCGTGCGCGCCATGGGCACGAGCTACCACCCGGCTCCGGGCACGCCGGCCCAAGACGCATCGCAGCTCACGCACCTGGTGCAGGTGAGCGTGGCGTCAGCCACGCGGTACGCACTCGTGTTCGCGATCGTGGTGGTTGGCATCGGCGCATTCCTGTCGTTCCTCATCCCCAACGTGCCCACCTTCGGTGCCCGTACGGAAGCCGAGATCCTCGAACCGCTCGAACCGCTCGACGTCGACCCGGCCGCGCTCGCACCGACCAGGCCGTAAGGCGACGCGAGGCCGCCTGAGCGGCCCGGGCTCGGCGCACCGGATCACGGTACGGACAACACGGCGTTACATGTCGGCGCAGTCGGGTAGCCGAAAGGCATGACCCCCGGACAGACCGGCGACCACCGCGTCGTGCCAGCGGAAAACGCCGCGCGCGGCGCCGAGACCATCGCCGAAGCGCTCCGCGAAATCGAGGCCGAGGGCTACACCGGACAGTTCCGCGCGCTCGGGGGCGGCACCGTCGAGTGCTTCACGTGCCGTCGCACATCACCCGCCGGCGACTTCGCGGTCGAGCAGATGGTGCGCCTCGAAGGCCCCACGGATCCGGCAGACATGGTCGCGATCGCAGCCCTCACATGCCCTCGCTGCGCGGCGCAGGGCACGTTGCTGCTCGCTTACGGCCCCGACTCGTCGCTCGAGGATGCCGACGTGCTCCAGGCGCTCGGTGCACCGCGCCACCGCCGCGGCGTCCCCGGCACCGCGACGTGACCGCGGCGGTCGCCAACCCGCAGCGTTGCTGTCGCCATGTTCAGATGTGCTCCACACTTGTTTCACAGCCCCGTCCGGCGGGTAGCGCAGCGCTATGGCTGCCGGCCGTCCACCGTTGCCGCCGAACGGCGCAGCCCGCGTCTTTCGCGCGGGCCGGCCCGCTGCGTGCCGGTCGGGCAGCTGAAGTACGTCATGCCCAGCGCGGCAGAGGTCTTGACGGTCGGAACGCACGACGGGGTGGTCGCCGTGTCAGTCGTCGGCGAGGTCGACCTCGCGAACGTGGACGATATCCGAGACCGGATCTTGCTCGAAGTGGGTGACGACCCGGGCTCGGTGGTCCTCGACCTCGGTCCGACCCGCTATCTCGACAGCTCCGGGATCCGCATGCTGTTCGAGATTGACGAGCAGTTCTCGGTGCGCCGCATCCCGCTGCACCTCGTGGTCCCCGAGACGGGGTTCGTGCATCGCGTGCTCGACCTGACCGGTGTCCTGCGCCATATCGAGTGCTATCCGAGCACCGACATCGCGATCGCCGCAGCCGCATCGGACGCGCGCTGAGGCGGCCAAGGATGTCCACCGCAGAGCACGCGCTGTTCAACGTCGGAGCCGCGGGTGCGGGCTCCTTCGGTCGCGCGCTCACACGCGCTCCCGTCGCCTTTGCCGTGGTCTCGCTCCAAGGGATCGTCATCGAGGCGAACAACGCGTTCGCCGAGACGACCGGCACGCCGCGTGAGGAGGTGAACGGCCGGACGCTGCTGTCGTTCGTCGCCGACTTCGAGCGCGACCGCATCGCGGTCGAGTTCGAGCGGGTCGTAGCCGGTGATGCCACCGAACTTCACACGGAGCTGCAGTTTCCGCGGGCGGATGCGTCGCTCGGCACGGCGCTGATCAGCGGCACCGCAGTCATCGACGACAGCGCGTCGTGCGTGATCGTGTTGTTGCAGGATGTCACCCAGCACCGGAGGGCGGAGCGGGCGTCGAGCGCACTGCGAGCACGGCTCGAGATGCTGGCTGCCGCGGACGACCTCGTGCACGTGGAGCTCGCAGTGCGACCAAGGATGAACGCGCTCGCGCGCATGGTCGTACCCGCCTTCTGTGACGTGTGCGCGATCTATCTCCGCGGACCTGACGGAAACCTGTGGCTACGCGGCTTCAGTACGGCCGAGCCGCGCGTCTCCGAGGTGCTCGAAGCATTCCGTGACGTTGCCGTGGGTCGCACCTCGGAGACTCCGTCGGGATACGCGCCCCACCCGCCGCGCGCCGTGCCGGTGGAGTGCCTCGAGACCATTACGCCACGGTGGCCGCACGACGAGGTGTTGCGCGACGCGTTGCGGTCGAGCGGTGTGACGTCGGTGCTCTGCGCGCCGCTGACGAACCGGCACGAGACCTTCGGTGCGGCGCTGTTCGGTATGCACACCTCGTCGGCGAGAGTCTTCGAGGCCGACGACGAACGCTTTGCAGCCGATCTGGTACTGCGGACCAGCGGCGTGCTCGCGAACGCGATCCAGTTCGAGAACGAGCACTTCATCGCCGAACGCCTGCAGCGTGCGCTCCTTCCTGAACGCGTACCCAATGTTGCCGGCGCCGAGATCGTGGTCCGCTATCGCCCCTCGAGCGGCCGCGGGATCGGCGGTGACTGGTACGACGTGATCCGGCTGGCCGACGGGCGCGTGGCATTCGTCGTCGGTGACGTGATCGGCCACGGCGTCGATGCGGCCGTGGCGATGAGCACTGTCCGGCACGCGCTGCATGCTTACGCGGTCGACGAGAGCGATCCGGTGGAGATGGTCACGAAGCTGAACCGGTACCTCTGCCGCGAGCCGGGCCGCACCACCGCCACACTGGCGCTGGTCGTGTGCGATCTCCACAGCGGCGAACTGCTCGTCACATCCGCCGGGCACCTTCCCGCCGTGGTCCGTGACGCGACCGGCTCGGTGGCGTTCCGCGGCGCGCGTCTCGGTCAGCCGCTCGGCCTGGGCCCCAACGCGAGCTTCCGCGCTGAGCGGAGCCACCTGGCGGTCGACGGTGTGCTGGTGCTGTACACCGACGGGTTGATCGAACGCCGTACCGAATCGCTCACGACCGGCCTCGACCGCCTCGCACGCGCGGTGACCGATGCATCCGCCGACGAAGGTCTCGAGAGGTTCGCGGACTTCGTCGAGGCGAGGGTCGCGTCCCGCCACGGCGCGGATGACGACGCCGCCCTGCTGGTCGTACACCGCTCGGTGGCACCCGATCGTTTCGAGGCGGTCGTGGAAGCACGAGCCGATCAGCTCGCCTCGATGCGTACCGATCTGCGCGTCTGGCTCGCTCACATCGGCTGCCCCGATCCCGACGCCGCGGACCTCGTGCTCGCGATCAGCGAATGCGCGGCCAACGTCGTCGAGCACGCATATCCGCCCGGCGTGACGGGACCGCTCGAAGTGACCGGGGGTGTCGCACCCACCGGTGCGGGGCGGTCCGAGATCACCATGGACATCCGCGACCGTGGCCGGTGGCGCATTCCGCGTGACGTAGGCGGTGGGCGCGGGCACGACATGCTGCTGCACCTCGTCGAAGAGGCCCACTTCGACACGGGCGGGCAGGGAACGTCCGTCGCACTGCGGCGGACGTTCGTGCCGCGTTCACGCGCGCCCGGCTGACCCGCCCCGGCCGACTACACGTCGGGAGCCGTCGAGGTCCTCGAGTTGCCGGGTGAGCCACTTGGCAACGTTGTTCGTGCGCACGATCTCGACGCCGGCGTCGTGCCGCTGCCGGCGCTCGTCGGCCGCCATCGAGAGCGCCTGCCACAGGGCGTCGGCCTGTTGCTCGATGTCATATGGGTACAACGTCACTGCGACCGCGCCCAGCTCGTCGTACGCGCCGGCCAGCTCCGACAGCGCCAGCACGCCGTCGCGCTCGTTCACGAGGAGCGCCTCCTTGGCCACGAGGTTCATCCCGTCCGCGAGCGCGTTCACCATCAGCACGTCGAATTCTTGGTAGGCCGCGACCGCGAGCGGCAGATTCTCGACGATCCGCAGATCGACGGGCATCCAGCCCTCACGACCCCACCGCGCGTTGACCGACGCGGCGAGCTGCTCGACCTCCGCCCGGTATTCCCGGTACTCCGCCACGTCTTCCCGCGTCGGTTGCAGCAATGCGAGGAAGGTGACGTGTCGGTGGATCTCTGGATGCAGCTCGCAGAGGCGTGCAAACGCAACGAAGCCACGCAGGATGTTCTTCGATGGGTCGGCCCGGTCGACGCGCAGGATCAGATGCTGCGGTCGTTGGGCCACGAGCGCCGCGCGGTGGTCCGTGGCCTCAGGCGTGTCGGCCAGCGCACGCAGCGACGATGCATCGACCGAGATCGGGTAGAAGCGCACCGACACCACGCGGCCGCCATAGCGAACGGTGGCATCGTGCCAATTCACCTCGAGGCGCAGGAGATCGGCACACGTGCCGAGGAAGTTGCGGGCGTAGCGCTCGGTGTGAAAGCCGACGACGTCGGCGTGCAAGAGACCTTCGACCACCGCATCGCGCAACGCGGGGGGAAGGATCCACCATGCATCAGCCGCGGGCCACGGGACGTGTACGAAGAAGTGCACCACCTGGCGCATGTGGCGCTCGCGAAGCATTCGCGGCAGTGCGTAGAAGTGGTAGTCATGCACCATCACGACCGCGCCGTCGCCGGCTCGTGCCGCGACCGCAGCCACCTCGTCGGCGAACGCTTCGTTCACAGGCAGATAGCCGTCGTTCCAAGCGTGCAGCTCCTCGGCGCCGATCATCGGGGTGCGCGCGTGGTCCCAGAGCCCGTGTTGGATGAACCACAGCAGCGGGTTCGCGATCACCGAGTAGAAGAGGTGGTGCTGGTCGGGATCGGTCGCCACGAAACGTACGCGGCAGCGCGCCGGCGCCGTGGAGTGGCCACCAGCACCGACGGTCGCCACGAAGGGCTCGGGATCGGCGGCGACTGCGCGCTCCTCGGCGGTGGTAGCGGCGCACACCCACGTGATGTCGGACGCATGGCGCACCAGGTCGGAGAGCGCGGTGACGAGTCCGCCTCCGGCCCGCCGTAGCTGCGGGTCGATGCGCACCGGACCCCGATGCGACACCAGGATGAGCGATGGGACGGGCGCGCTGACCCCGACGGCTGCCGCCGCAGCCGCGCTGGTCATGCCAACGTGTCCTCCGCGAGCCGCGACCGCAACCCCTGCAACGTGCGCGCGAGCAGCCTTGACACGTGCATCTGGCTCACGCCGATCCGGTCGGCGATCTCCGACTGCGTGAGCTCTTGGAAGAAGCGCAGCTCGACGATCATGCGCTCGCGCTCGGGCAGCGTCGCGAGAAGATCTTCCACGATCACCCGGTGCTCGGCGACGTCGAAGTTGCCGTCGACGGAGCCCAGCGATCGTTCGAGCGTGGGGGCGTCGCGGTCACCGCTGCTGCGTGCGTCGAGCGAGGCGCTGCGGTACGCGCCCGTGGCCTCCATCGCCTGGAGCACCTCGTCCTGGGTGGCGTCGAGCTCTTCGGCGAGCTCTTCGAGCGTCGGTGAGCGTCGTAGCCGCTGCGACAACTGGTTTGTGGCGACGGGCAGGCGCAGATGCAGCTCTTGAGTTCGTCGGGGCACGCGCGACCGACCACGTGCGGTCACGGAAGTGGCGTTTGAGCTCGCCGTCGATCGTGGCCGCGGCAAACGTCGAGAACTCAACGTTGCGACTCGGATCGAACCGCTCCACGGCCTTCAATGTACCGAGGTAGGCCACCTGCAAGAGGTCGTCGAACGGCTCGCCGCGGTTGGCGTAACGGCGCGGCGAAGTGGGCTGCGAGCAGGCGATGCGCGTCGATCAGCTCGTTGCGGAGCTTGCGGTCGCGGGTGCGTTGGTACTCGACGAACTTCGCCCTGAGTGCCGCCCGCGCTTCGGGGTCGGAGGAGGCCGCCATGTCACTCGTCGGCAGTGGCGAGGAGCGCGGCGCGGAACCGCACCGTGCCGCGGTCGATCGTGACGCCGTACTCGTTGCAGATCGCGCCCAGAATCTGCGAGGTGATCTGGTCGAGCTCGGGGGCGACGGTACCGGGAGGGCAGCTCGTGGTGCCGTGCATCGCGAGCCGGCCGCCGGCACCTTCGAGCGTGAATTCGATCGTGCCGCCGTCGCCGACTTCCACGAGGACGCGCGCCAGCTCGTCGACCGCGATACGGCTGTCCTCGATCTCGTCGACGTCGAAGCCGATCCTTGCCGTGTATCCCGCGACCGTGACCCTCGCGAGGGGCACGTACTCCAGCGCGCGCGGCACCACGAGCCGGACGACGGTGGCGGTTTCGGACGGTGGCGGCACTTCGGTGATCGAGTCCATCGGCGTCACGTCGTCGACCGGTGGGCGTCGTGCGGATCGTGCACGTCGTCGGAGCTCTCGACGACGAACTGCTCGTCGAGTCCGGTGATGCTGAGCAGGCGCCGCACGGCTTCGGTGGGATCGACCAGCGCGAGCTCACCTTCGGCATGCAGCATGCGGTCGCGAAGCGTGACCATCGCCCGTAGCCCGGACGAGTCGAGGAAGGTCGTGCCCGACATGTTCAGCACGAGCTTCGACACCCCCTCGTTGAGCAGCGCTGCGCCCAGATCCTCGAGCTCCGGCGCTCGGTAGGCGTCGAGCTCACCGCTCACCCGCACCACGGCCGCCGCACCATGGCGCTCGGTGACGAGGCGGAGGTCGTTCTCATTCCCGTTCGCACTGTCGTCGATCGGCATCTCGGGTGTTCTACCCCTGGGGTGGGTCGTCAACAACTCGACGGTTGGGCAATTCGTGAGAATTCGGAGCCGGCTGGGGGCTCAATAGCGGAGGGCGACGGCAGCATCGGGGGTGGCATCGACGAACGTCAACGACTCGTCGAGCCTGAACACGACGCTGCCGGCATCGTGACTGACGTATGACACGGCGAGATCGTGGCCGCTCACCAGCTCGAAGTCGCCGCCGCGCTGCGACATCACCACGGCTCCGTCGACGGCTTCGGTGCGCACGATGGGGCCTCCGCCGAGGACCGTCTCGATATGGCGCATCACCGGGTAGCCACCGAGCTCGGTGGTCTCCACGATGCCCGTGTAACACCGCGGACCGACAGCGATGCCGTAGGGACCGCCGATACCGGCGCCCTGGAGCACAGACACCGCCTGCGCGACCGTCGCCGGGTACGCCTCGTAGTCGTCGGTGATCCCGATCGCCGGATGCGTCGATGCATCGCCGACGCCGTGAATGGCGACATCGGAGCAGCCGTTGAACACGAGGCTGTCCTCGGCGCAGGCCACACTACGGGCCGCTTCCACGACCGCCGAGAGATCGGGATCGCGCGCCCCGCGGTCGATGGCCTCGAGCTCGGCGCGCGCGATCGTGAACTCGGCACGCAGTTCGACCAGTGGGATCGAAAGCCGGCGGAACAACTTGGCGGTGTGCTCATGGACGCACGCGTCCGGTCCGGGCGCGAGCCGGCCGGTGGGCACGGCGCACAGGTCGTCGCCGTGGGGACCGCTCCAGTCGACGAGCCGGCGCGCCCCTAGCGTGAGGCTCAGCGTGCGTTGTGCCTCGGTGTCGATCTCCGTCCAGGCGCGGTCACTCACCGGCGCCAGCCGGCGCCATCGCTCAGGCATCAAACTGTGCTGGGCCCGCGGCCGCCCAGGCCCAGATCGCCATCGCCCGAGCTGCCGCCGCCTGCGCTGCCATCGCCTGCCGTTTCCGCGCCGGCTTCGATCTCTGTGATCGGCGCGTCCGTGAAGAGGTAGGTGCGCATGTGCCGGTCGAGCACGGGATCGTGACGCCGCAACCACTCGAGGGTCATCATCGCGTGCTCCTTCTCCTCGTCGCGGTTGTGCTCGAGGACCGCCCGCAACGACGCGTCTGTCGTTGCTGCCGCCGCGCTGGTCGTACCAGTCGACCGCCTCGAGCTCCTCGCCCAGGGACACGATCGCGCGATGCCGGTCGACGACATCGATGCCGATCACGTCGGCGGGTTCGTGCAGAGTGGTGCTTGCCGGCATTCCCACCTTCTTTCAGTAGCTGCGCAGGAGCGTGCACCCACGCCCTGCTCGCGGCGTCGCCGTCGGGCGGGCGCTACCGCGAACCTCGATACATCACCGGAGGAATCACCAGCGGTACCAACGCGATCCCTCGCCGGAACGGAACGCGAAGCCGGCAAGCCACACGACCGCGAAAATCACCGCGACGATCCAGAGCGTGTGCACTGCGAATCCGAGACCACCAAACAACAACGCGAGCAGGAGTAACACCACGACAAGACCCATTTGCGACATCTCCTCGATTCGGCGAACGGCATCGCCGGTTCTTTGGCCTAGTGGCAGTACCCCCACGTGTGGGTCGACAAACGTTCGGTTGACCACGGTGGGACACGGGTACACCGCGCCGAGCACCGAACGCACAGGTGCCCATTCCGGGACAGCACCCCGGAACCGCATCCCGGTACAAGACCAAGGAGCCACCGCATGGAAGGCAAGATGGACGACATGAAGGGACGCGCCAAAGAGGCTGCCGGCGACCTCACCAACGACGAGCAACTGAAGCGCGAAGGCAAAGCCGACAAGATGTCGGGCAAGGTCAAGGAGAAGATCGAGGGCGCGAAGGACTGGGTGGAGAACAAGGTCGACACCGTGAAGGACAAGTCGACCCGCTGACGCCGCACCGCAATGGCGGGAGCGCGTGCTGACAGTCAATGAGGCACGCGCGGGAGCGCCATCGCCGGAGACCGCGCCGCGCCCCGAAGCGCGGCGCGGTTCCGCGCGCCTCAGGCGTGCCGCGCCACCCGCAACACCAGCACCGCGATGTCGTCGTCGCGCTCGGCGAAGGGAACACGCGACCCGAGCGCCTCTCCGAGCGCGGCTGCGAGCTCGTCGGCCGTCGCCCGGGTAGGTACTGCCTCGTCGATCAGCTGGCATACCTCTTCGGGCGCGAGCGCGTGCGGAGGTGGAAGGTCGGTGACGCCGTCGGTGTAGAGCACCACGAAGTCGTCGGGCAGGAGCATCATGGAAGTGGTGCTGGAGCGGGTGTCCTCGAACAGTCCGAGCAGCGTGCCGGGCTCGCCGAAGCTCTCGCACTTTCCGTAGGAGCGCCGCACGATCGGCAAGGGGTGGCCGCCCGCGGCCACCGAGACGCGTACGCCGCCGGGCTCGGGGACGAGCTCGCAATACAGGGCGGTGCAGAACGTGCGCTGGCCACACCGGAGCACTGCAGTGTTGAGTTGCGCAAGCACTTCCTCGGGCGCGGCGCCGTGCCATGCCGACGCGTGGATCGTGTGGCGGGCCAGGCCGGTAAGCGCCGCCGCGGCCGGTCCTGTACCGCACACGTCGCCGATGACAGCCGCCCAGCGCCCGTCGTCGACGGCGAACACGTCGTAGAAGTCGCCGCCCACGGCCGTGCCCTCACCGGCCGCCCAGTAGCGCACCGCGACGTCGACACCCGGAATCTCGGGAAGCATCGTGGGCAGCAGACTGGCCTGCAGGGTCATTGCGATCTCACGTTGCTGCTCGCCAAGCCGACGATTCTCGAGCGTCGACGCGACGCGGCTCGCGATCGCCTGCGCGAGCGCGAGATCTGCCGCCGTGTAGGAGCGGCTCGTGCCGGCATTCAAGAACTGCAATGCGCCGGTGACGCGGCGGTTCTTGATGAGCGGCACGGTGATCGCGCTCGCGAATTCGAGTTCCTGCAGCATTTCCCGCGCGGTGTTCGACAACTCGAGCGTGCCGACGACCGTCTCGTCGAGTCGAGGTAGGTACACCGGCTCACCCGATCGCATCACGTGCGCGACGACGCCGGCAACCGCGGGATCAAAGCCCATGCGCTCGTGCGCATCTCGAAGGCGGGCATCGACGCCGGCATCACGGTGCGCGAAGTACGTGTCCGGCACCTTGGCATCGGGCGTGGGCAACGAGTAGATGGCGCAGAAGTCTCCCAAGACCGGAACGGCAAGGTTCGTGATGTTGCGCATCACATCGTCCCTCGTTGCCGAGCGGGCGAGCGTGTCGTTGACCTGCCCGATGAACTCGAGTCGCTGCGCGCTGAGCCGTTCGCGCTCCGCAGCGCCGAGCGCGGCGGTGATCGCGGCTTCGAGCTCCTCGGCGGCGTGCATCTGCTCGGTGACGTCCGCCACACAGCCCATCGTGCCCACAACCTCGCCCGCGTCGTCGGTGATCGCCTGGCCCTTGCCCTGCAGCCAGTGGATGCTCCCGTCGGGCCAGATCACGCGATGCTCGACGACGTAGCTGGCGTTGTGACGCACCGCCTCGTCGACCGCGGCAAGCACCCGGTCGCGATCGTCCGGGTGCAGCAGCGCGGTGTACGCGTCGAACGTTCCGTCGAAGCTTCCCCGCTCGAGGCCGAAGAGCGCTTCGAGCTTCGCGTCCCATAGCGCCTCGCCGGTTGCGATGTCCCAGCGCCACGTGCCCAGCCCGCCGGCCTCGAGGGCCAGCGCGAGGTGGCTGGTGATCTGTCGGGTGCGTTGCGCCTCGAGCCGCTGCTCGGTCACGTCCTCGGACACTCCGACCAGCCCGATCAGCGCCCCCGCCTCGTCGTACACGGGCTGCAACGTCACCTCGACGCGCATGACGTGACCGTCGCGGTGCAACAGCGAGTGCTCGCCGGACCAGATGCCAGCCCGCTTGGCCGCGGCCACCGCGTCTTCCCCGTCAGCGAGGGCAGCGGCCGGGAGCAGCACGTCACGCATACTGCGCCCGAGCACCTCGCGTTTCGACCAGCCATACAGGTGCTCGGCCGCGCGATTCCATGCCACCACGCGCAGCTCGGCGTCGGTCGCAATGACCGCGCAATGCAGCGTGTCGACGATCGCACGGTCGTCGAGCGCGTGCTTCGGCGCCGAGGGAACGGCGGGGAGGATCTCCGTCACTTCACGATCAAGGCTATTGATCGCGGCGCCGGATCCCTCGTCTGAAGGCCATCTGAAGGCGAGCACTCGGTACGCTGCATACCGGCGCCCAGCGCCGCGGTCGGCTACTCCGCGAGGTGCGGGTGGTCGCGGTGCTCGCCGAGCCGGGAAGCGGGCGACTGTCCCGACCAGGCGGCGTCGAACGTCCAGTCGGGCTGCTTGTCGCGATGATGCTCGTCGACACGTGCCACGCCGTTCGCCAGGCTCACGAGCTCGGCGACGAGCGCGGGTTCGACGGCGGCCGTCCGGCCCGCGAGGTGCGCGTCGACGGCATCGGGCCAGGATGCGAGCAGGCTCTCGACGAGCGTCTGCTGCTGGGTCGCCAGCGAGCAGCGTGCGCTGTCGGCGACCGTTGCGACTCTGCTGCGCAGCTCGGTGAGGTCGTCGGCCGTCGCTTCTGACCGAGCGACCTTCGCGAGCAGCTCGGCGATGCACAAACCGTCGCGTTTGCACGGCGTGCACTGGCCACACGACTCGACGGCCAGAAACCGCGACGCGCCCGCGGCGGCGGCAACGAGGTCGTCGTGGTCGTCGAAGACGATGAATCCGCCGGAGCCGAGACCCGAGCCGATCGCAGCGAGCGCTTCGTAGCTCACGGGAGTGTCGAGCAGATCACCGGGCACGAAACGGGTCGACACCCCCGGGAGAACCGCGGCGATCCGCCGTCCGGGCCGAGCACCGCCCCCGATCTCTTCGATCACCTCGCGCAGCGGCGTGCCCATGATGACTTCGCCGACGCCGTGCCGGACCGTCGAACCGGTGACGGTACACACGATCGTGCCCGGCGACGCGGCGGTTCCCTCGGTGCGGAACCAGTCGGCGCCGCGCGCCACGATGCGGGGTACGTTCGCCAGCGTCTCGACGTTGTCGACGAGCGTAGGCGGTGCCGGCGAGTCGTTGTCGGCCGCTGCCATCTCGACGTGCGCGGACAACCCGCTCTCGCTGTAGACGTCGTTCTTCGACGTCACGAGCTCGCGCACGCCGCGGCGCCACGGCGGCGTGATCCGCGGGAACGGGAAACGGCCGTCGATCGCCTCGAGCAGCGCGGTCTCCTCGCCGTACAGGTATTCCTTCGGCCCCTCGAACACTCGAATCGCGACGCCCTCGCACCAACCCGCCGCTTGCATCTCGTCGACCGCCGACCGCAGCCGCGCGACCTCCTCGGTGAACGACGCCTTCGTCGCGATGATGACCTCGTCAGCGTCGACCGCGCAGGCTCCGATCAGGGCACCCTCGATCACTGCGTACGGGTTGATGCGCAGGATCGTGCGGTCCTTGAACGTGCCCGGTTCACCCTCGGCTGCGTTCACCACCACGGACGCGCGTTCGAAGTCGGAGCGGTAGGCGCGCACCGTGCGCCACTTGCGCCCGGTCGGGAACCCGGCACCGCCGCGGCCGCGCAGGCCCGATGCCTCGAGGATGGCGATGATCTCCTCGGCGCTGAGACGCTCCGCGACGCGCACGCCGTCGGCGCCGTGGATGTCAACGTAGTGCTCGAGCGATTCGATGGGACTCGGATACAGGACGCGATGAACGAGGGTCACAGGAAGAAGGTATTGCTCGCGAAGGTCATGTCGGAGATCGGCGGTCGGTGCGCCGCTCCGGCCGCGCTACGTGCCGTCGACGGCCGGCTCGGGCATCTCGCTGTATTCGGCCCGCGTGACCCCCACGACGCCGTACGCCATCGCGACCACGGCAAGCACCACGACGACGAAGTCGAGCCGTCCGCTCGCCGACAGCTGCTCGTCGAGGAGGACCGCGCCCAGTATCACGCCGATGGCCGGTTGCATCACCTGCTCGGCGCCGACCGCCGCGGGCAGCACTCCGGTCTGGAACGCGCTCTGCGAGCACACGAGCCCGCCGATCGACGACACCGCGAGCGCGTACGGCTCCCAGTGGGGCACCCAAGCGAACACGCCCTGACCCAGGTAGTGCACGAAAGCCTTGGTGAGCACGGCACTGACGCCGAACGCCGCACCGGCAGCGATGCCGAGATACATCGCCTTGCGTGCCGCCGTCGCCGAACGGGCGAGCGCGATGCAGGCGACGATCACCGCGAGCACGGGAAGGCATGGCGCGACCCATGAGCCCAGCGGCGCGGTCTGCGCGCCGCCGTTCGGTGCGACCTCGTAGAGGAAGCAGCCGACACCGCTGGCGAGCAGCAGCGCGGAGATCCACCCCGTCCGGTCGATCGAACGGTGCTGCACGATCCGGCTGAGCAGCAGCGAGAACGGTAGCGACATCGCGAGGATCGGCTCGACGAGGATGAGGCTGCCGATACCGAGCGAGATCGCCTCGAACACGTAGCCGCCGACATCTGACGACATGCCGATCCACCAGCGTGGTCGGCGCGCGAGGCGCGCGAGCAGGCCAAGCTGCATCGTGTGCTCGTCGTCGATCTGCTCGGCTTCGCCCTGCTGGTACACGTTGCTCAACGCGTAGAGGAAGGCCGCAGCCAGGCCGGCGGCAACGGTGGCCAGCACATCGCGGTTCATCGCTCCAATATCCAACCACCGTTTCGGCCGCGGAGGGCGCGGGCCCCGTCCACCGGGACCGCCGGTCGCTTCGCGGCTACCGTTCCGTTCGTGCGGCTCGCCCCCACGTACGGCACTGCGGCACCGCTGACAATCGACGGGGAGCATGACGATCAGGCCGAGACCGTCACCAGGCAGCGGCGCCGCTTCCAAGCGCTGCTCGCCTCCTTCGACGA
The DNA here is from genome assembly GCA_963716525.1 of uncultured Actinomycetes bacterium. Lineage (GTDB taxonomy): Bacteria > Actinomycetota > Acidimicrobiia > IMCC26256 > PALSA-610 > JBBREP01. Next base: position 2,268,836 of record OY970315.1, on the reverse strand, counting down.
CGCCCAGTGGGAGGCGCCGAGCCGCTGTGACGGCTGGTCGACCAAGGACGTCGCCGCACATCTCGTGAGCGTCAACGCGTTTTGGGAGGCGTCGGTGCGCGCCGGACTGCAGGGTGCTCCCACCGAGGTGCTCGCGAACTTCGACCCGGCTGCCCATCCGCCGCTGCTGATCGAGCCGCTGCGCGGCCTACCACCGGGCGAGGTGCTCGAGCAGTTCGTCCGGTCGAACGACGGCTTTCTCGATGCGCTCGCTTCGTTGCGCGGCGAGCAGTGGGAACTGCTTGCCGAGTCGCCCGCCGGGCACGTATCGATGCGGCTCCTGGCGCATCACGCACTGTGGGATTGCTGGGTGCATGAACGTGACGTGGCCGTGCCGCTGGGCGTCACACCCGTCGCCGAGCCCGACGAGGTCAGCGCGTGTCTGCGCTATGCGGCTGCGATCGGCCCGTTTCTGGCGCGCACGTGGCCAGAGTCCGATCGCGTCACCGGCGTGTTCGCGGTCGACGCTTCTGCACCGCGCTGTACGTTCACGGTCGAAATCGCCGGCGCCATCACCGTCACGAGCTCCCCGCCGCCGCAAGCCGTGCCGTGCCTCCGCGGCGACGCGACCGTGCTCGTCGACGCCCTGAGCGTGCGTAGCCCGCTCCCCCAGCAGGCGCCGCCCGAATGGCGCGCCCTCGTACGCAATCTCGCCACCGTCTTCGACCAGTAGTCAGCCGCTTTGGCGCAATCGGCGTTCGCTCGCATACGTTGTCGCCCGTAGGCGGAGCACCGTGGGTGCTCGCGTGTGGGAAGTGGAGTCGCATGTCGTCGCGTACGCGCCGCCGTTCGCTTGCTGCGATTGCGATCGCGACAAGCGTGTGCTGGATGATCCCGCTCGCTACCCCGGTAGCCGCAGCCGGACCGGCGTCAGCCGGGGCCACTGTGCGTCGAGCGGCGACCGCAAGTCCCTTCACCGTCGACGTGCTGCGGCCGTTCCTTCGGGCACACGTCGCTCGCGCCTCGTCGCATGCGCGCGGCGGGGCTCGGGTTCCACTGACGACGCAGGCCAGTCCTTCAGCGCTCTGTCTCGCGACCGCGTACCAGGATCCCTATGGCGACGCGGGGCTGCTCGACGCCGACTCCTACGCAATTGGTTACGACTGCCCGAGCAAGACATGGGCGGTAGTCGCCTCGGATCCCACCGGCATCCAGAGCTCACTACTCGGATCGTTCATCATGCTGATCGATCGAGACCGCAACACTGGTACAGGCTGCAGCGGAGCCGATGTGGTCGCCGTCGTCGCCTACGACGACACCTCCGGTGGCCTCGACACCGGTGCGATCAACACACCCGATTGCAACACCGACCACTGGTCGTCGCGTTCGGAGTTGGTGAGCGTCGACCTGCCCGACAGCGACACAATCGGTATCGCGTTTCCAAACTCAGTGATCAGCGCCGGGACATTCGACTGGGCCCTCCTGCTCACCGACTTCCTCGATTCGACGGATTCGCTTCCCGATTCGGGATGGAACCAAGCGACGACGCCGACGGCGCCGACAGTGCCGGGCGCCCCCCACATCGGAACCGCGAAAGCCGGCGACGAGCGCGTAGCCGTATCGTTCGGCGCACCAACCACGGCCGGTGGCAGCAAGATCTTGTCGTACACGGCAGACTGCCGGTCGAGCGGTGGTGGCTCCGAGCGCCTCGTGACGGGCACCGGTAGCCCGATCTCGGTCGACAGTCTCGTGAACGGCGCGAGCTATCAGTGTCGAGTGGTCGCACACAACTCCGTCGGAACGGGTCCATGGTCCGCTTGGTCCAACAGCGTGATACCCGCAACCACACCCGACGCACCGAACATCAGATCAGTCGAGGGCGGGAACCGGAAGCTCACGGTGGCGTTCACCGCACCTCGAAGCGACGGCGGTAGTGCCATCGTGGCGTACACGGCGAGTTGCTCATCGAGCGACTTCGGCGTGGCCGGCACTGCGTCGGCGACGAACAGCCCGATCGTCGTGACGGGAGTGACGAACGGCCACACGTACACCTGTCACGTGAACGCGCGCAACGGCATCGGACACGGCCCGTGGTCGGACTGGTCGGCGGACGTGATGCCGACCCCGACCGCTCCCGACGTTCCGACCGGGACACATGCAATCGCCGCAGACGGCACGGTCACCGTCACCTATGCGCCACCGCTCGACGACGGCGGATCGGCGGTCGTGAACTACGACGTGACGCTGTCCGATGGTGAGACTCGGAACGTCGCGAGCAGCGACGCGCCCATCCTCTTCCAGGGCCTCGTCGACGGCAGGAGCTACAACGCCACCGTTGTCGCGCACAACGCCGTCGGCCCGAGCCAGCCCGCGACGTCGAACACGGTTGTCCCCGCCGGCGTAACCGGGCAGGGTGTCGCGCCCTTCCATGGCGGGCCCTCGATCAAGGTCAACGGCACATATCAGGCCCTCCCAGGTGACTTCAATGGTGACGGGCACAGCGACCTGCTGTGGTACGCACCGGGAACGCGCGCTGACGCGCTCTGGTTCGGGACAGCCGCGGGCGGGTTCAAGACCGGCTCCAGCCCGACGATCAACGGCGTGTACAAGCCTGTGGTCGGCGACTTCGACGGTGACGGCTATACCGACGTGCTCTGGTACGCGCCAGGGCCGGCGCCCGATTTCCTCTGGCATGGTGCTTCGTCCGGCTTCATGCACTCGACGCCGACCACGATCAACGGTACCTACGTGACGCTCGTCGGCGACTTCAACGGCGACGGCCGCGCCGACGTGCTCTGGTACGCGCCTGGAGCACGCGCGGACTACCTCTGGCTCGGTGGCAGCTCGGGCTTCACCGGCGGACCGGCGATCAACGCGAACGGTGTGTACGACCCGGCCGCCGGCGACTTCAACGGCGACGGCTACACCGACCTGCTGTGGTACGCACCGGGGAAGGCAAACGACTATCTCTGGAACGGCGGGCCGAGCGGATTCGGCGCGAACGCGCGGCAAACCATCAACGGTCGATACCAGCATCTGGTCGGAGACTTCGATGGCGACGGTTTCGGCGACATCGTCTGGTACGCGCCGGGAGCGCCGTCCGATTTCCTCTGGCGCGGCGGAGCGTCCGGTCTGCACGGCAGCGCGCCACTCTCGATCAACGGCACGTACCAGGGCGTGCCGGGCGATATCAGCGGCGACGGCCGCACCGACATCGTCTGGTACGCGCCAGGAACGGCACCGGATTCGATCTGGCTCGGCGGTTGAGCGCCGTCGGTACGAAAGGCCCCGCGAGCCCGTATGGCTCGCAACCTGCGCGACGTCCGCGTCGAATACCCGCCGTTCAGCCCGCGGCGAACTCGAGTAGCTGATCAGCGAGCAGCGGCCAGCGCTCGAAGAGCGCGCCGGTGCCGTCGCTCGCGGCTTCCCCGCGCCGGATCCATTCGTCGTCGGGCCACGGCGGCTCCACGAGCCGCGAGCCCGGGATCAACTCGTGCAGCCGCTCCGACGTCGCCCGCGTGTGGTGCGGATCGCTCCTGCCGCTCCGGAACACGAGGGTGGGCACAACGCACCGGGCAAGATCGGCGTCGGCGATGCCCGGCACGGTCATGCCCGGGCCCGGGCAGTACGCGAGCATCCAGCGCTCGAGCGTCGCGATGAACTCACCGGGGTCGAACGCGAGGAACCGATCGTGGTTGCGCGGGTTGCGCTCGAGCACCTCGCCCCACTCGGGTAGCGCGACCACGGCCTCCATCCCGCCTTCCCATGCCGCACGCAGCGATTCGCCGCAGTAGTGGACCGCGAGCAGCAGCAACCCGTACACGCCGCCCGAGATCCACACCATCGCGAGCTTCGACGTGACGTCGGGATGGCGCACGGCGGTGAGCAGCGAGACGCGGGCGCCGCCCGACCCGCCCATCACGACCGCCGGGGTGAGGTCGAGCGTGCGCAACAGCCCCGCGAGCGCGTCGGCCTGCATCTCCGATTCCGACGCACCGGCGAAGCACACGTCGGACGCGCCACAGTTCGGTCGGTCCCAGATCAGGACCCGGTTGCCACGCGTCGCGATCGCCTCGGCGAGCTCGCGCACACCCGGCACGTCTTTGGAGAAGCGACCGCCCGGCGTGATCACCCATGCGGGACGGCTGCGGTCGCCGGCCGCGCCAACGAGCTCGTAGGCGAGCCGCGTGCCGTCGACATCGATCGTGGCCATACGTGCGGGAATGTACCGTGCTGCCGCCTCCGCATGTGCTCCTCGGCGCGACATCGAGACCGGTCGCAGCCCGCGCGTGGGATGTCAGGTGGCGAGCACGTCGACGCGGGCCGCGTACCCGGCATCGTGCTCGGGAGGAGTCCGCAGCACCCGGCTCTGCAGTACGTGTTCGGCCGCGAGCGGCTCGCCGGCCTCGAGCAGCAGCGCGACGCGCAACACCGCGGCGGTGCGGTCGAGCACGTGCCGGAGGTGGCGCGCCGCGAACTCGTCGTCGGCCGTCGCGCCCCGCAGGTCGGCGATCACCGCGTCGGCCACGGCGCGCACCCGCTCGTCGTCGACAAGCCCGTCGAGATACGCGCCAACCGCGTCGACAATCGGTAGGCGGCGCGTGTCGGCGAGCACCTGGGCGACGAGCACGTTGTGCGTGCCCTCCCACGACTCGTAGACGATCGCGTCCCGATACAGGCGCGGCAACACGCTGAAGTCCTCGATGGTTCCGTTGCCGCCGAGCACCTCGATCGCGTTGCGAACGGCGACGGTGGCGTCGAGCGAAAGCGTGTACTTCGCCAGGTTCACGAGAAGACGGTGCAACACGATGGTGTGCTCGTCGGCCGTGCCGGCATCGATGCGGTCTTCGAGCCCGGTGAGCGCGAACACGAGATGGAGCGCCCCGAGCCAAATGGCGCGCAGCTCGGCGATCGTTGCCCGAGTCGACGCGAACCCGTGGATCGGTTGCCCGAACGCGTGGCGCCGGCGCGCGTACGCCGATGCCTCGACGTAGGCCCGGCGGATCATCCCGGTGGAGCCGACAGCCGTCATCCAGCGGCTGGTGTTCAGCACCACGCCCGCGGCGGTACGGAACCCGTGCTCGATCGGCCCGATCGGCCATGCACTGGCGCCGGTGAAGTCGAGCTCGCCCGACGCCATGCCGCGCGTGCCGAGCTTCTCCTTCAGCCGGCGGAATACGAAGCCGTTGGGTGCGCCGTCGAGCAGCCTCGGCACGACGAAGCAGCCGAGTCCGCGTGTGCCGGCCGGGCGATCAGGCACGCGCGCGGTGACGAGGAACTGTTGCGCGTCGGCGACCGAGCAGAACCACTTCTCGCCGGTGATCGTGTAGCTGCCGTCGCCGGCCGGCACCGCGATCGTTGCGTTGGCGCCCACGTCGCTGCCACCCTGCACCTCGGTGAGGAACTGCGAGCCACGCTGCGCGTGCCGGTAGTCGGTGTCGAGCAGCACCGGCAGGAAGCGATCACGCGTGGGGTCGTCGGCCACGCGCCGCAGCGCGCGGGCGAGGCCGATGGTGCACACCGCGGGGCACGCGTGGCCGGCTTCACCCTCGAGCGACAGCAGGTAGAGCAACGTGGCCTGCTCGTAGGCCCGGCCCGCGGTGCCGGAGTGCGCCACGAGACCGCTCCCCCAGACCGCGGCACCGGCCCGGTGATAATCGGGATCGAACCGGATCTCCTCGACGCGCCGGCCGATCCCGTCGTAGCGCGCGAGCTCGGGCAGGTGCGCAGGGTGCTCGTAGCGCGCGGCGGCCGGGCCGACGATACCGACGACGTCGCGACCGAACGCCGACGCGTCGCGTTCGAGAGTGGACAGGCGCTCGCCGCCGAGGACCCGCCCGAGGATCGCCTGGAGTGGTTCGTCGGCCTTGAACGGGTCGTCGGGGAAGTCGGCGCGCCAGGCCTTGAGCGCGCGGCGCGCGTCGTCGTAGGTCACGCCGGCAGTCTCGCGCCGCGCTCGCTCATGCCGGCGCGGGGCTCCCGCCGTAGGAGTCGTACGCGCGGCCGTCGCGAGCGGCGGCCGCGCGGCCGCACTCGAGCTGGTGGGGGGACAGCCCGCCCGGCTCCCAGGGTGTGACCGATCCGGACTCCAGCGCGTGTGCCGATATCGGCACCACTCCGAGCGCCGCGCCCACCTCGTCGATCGACAGGTGCGCGTCGTCGAACCAGTCGCGGGCGAGCAGGTCGATGCCACCCGGATGCGCGGCGGCACAAAGCGCGCCGCGCCGCATCGCGTCGGCGAGGCGCACCGCCATACCCGCGTGCGACAGGTGCCCTCGGTCGTACTCGAACAACCCGGCGCCGCTCGCGAGCTGGCCCGTCTCGAACAACCCGATCACCATCGCGAGCAGCGAGAACGCCTGCGGATCGTCGTTAGCCCGCGAGATGAATCCGAACACCTCCAGCTCGCTCTCGAGTGTCGAGCCGTAGCCGGCCAGCACGTGCACCCAGTCGTGCTGCGCGAGCAGCGGAGGCGCGCTGCCGGGCAGGCCTGGAAAAGCGAACCCACGGGCGTCGTAAAACTTGGCGACCTCGCGACCCAGCGTGCCGTCCGGGAACTCGCGGAGCGCGCCCGAACGCGACGCGAGCGTGGGGTCGGCGACGCATTCCTGCCACGCGCTCTCCAGTGCACCCGACGTGTGGAGCGCGCTCGAGTGGCTCGCATCCCAGTCGTGCATGTAACCCGAGCGCTCGAAATCGATCAGCGCGAGACCGAGACTGCCGTGCGCGTACCGGTGCGCGACTCTGAGCATGTCGTTGTTCACGCCGAGCGCGGCCGCGTATCCGTCGATGCGCTCGACGACCTCGTCGGGAAGCGGCGTGAGCACGAGCGCGCCCAGCAGCATGAACTGCAGCATGCGCTGGCGAAATCCGGCGTCGCGGCGGCGCATCGCCTGGGCGAACGCCGCGGCATCGAGCCTTGGCACGTGGGCGGCCGGGACGACGAAGCCGGTCATCGACTCGGCGAGCGACTCGATCAGCAGGCGCTGCAGGCTCGTGAGCCCGCCGGCGGGCGCAACCGCGCCGGCGACGCCACCCGCGATAATCCGGGTCTCGGCCGCGTCGGGCGGCGCCCTCAACGCCTGCTCAGAGCTCGGGAACGGAACGGTCATGCACCGCGCATTCTCGCGCCGTGGCTCGATCCTGCGTTCAGCGCGTCGGGCACCACGGGTTCGCGGGTACACCGCGGCACGGGTTCGGCATGGTGGGCAGCGCCGGCAGCGGCCGCATCACCACGTTCGTGCGTTGCGGGTAGTGCGTGCCCGTCGGGCACCCCGCCAGCCCGGTGTCGCACAGCACCTGCGTGAGCAGATTGGCGTCGAGGTCGGGGACCGACTGCGTGCCGCCGCAGAACGGCTGGGTGATCTGGAGCGTCGCCGGTGTCGCGCCGTCGGGCAGGACGTTGTTCCGGTAGCAGTTCTGCGCGCGGCCCCCCGTGAGCACGAGCTCGCCGAGGTCGCCGTTCGTGGGATTGCCGAACCCACCGTTGCCCTTGAACACGTTGTGCACGATCGCGTTCCCCTCGGCCTCGAGCACGCAGCCCAGGCCCGGCACCTCGGTGCCACCGGTGTTCTGGCACGTGGTCGGCGGGTCGGGCGTACCGTCGTCGGGGAACGGCAACACGAGCAGACCCCACGCGCCGTTGCGCTCGAACACGTTGTTCACCACGGTGTCGTACCGGCCGCCGGAGATCGTCATCCCGGTACCGACCGGTCCGAGGCCCGCGCTGCCGGCCACCGGCACGTCGGCGTTGTTGTTGTCGTGGACCCAGTTGTGCATGAACACCCAGCACGAGTGCGTGTGGGTGATCGGCCCGTAGGCACCGTTCGGGCAGCGGCCGTCTTGCGGCGGCGGCGGGTCACCGGCGATCTGCGTGTTCGTGTCGAAGCCGTCGGCGTTGTGGTCGAACTTCGAATGGGTGACGATCACCGCGCCACCGGAGTTCGTGCCGGAGTAGCCGAGCGCGCTGTATTGCATCCACGCGTGACTGATCGTGATCCCACAGGCGCTCTGGCATGCGCCCACGTACATGCCGGAGTCGCTGAAGTTGCTCGCGTACACCTGGTCCCAATAACCCACGCCGCCCGCGTTCGACGAGAAGATGCCGTAGCTCGCCGACGTGTCCGGTGAGCCGTAGAACGTCGACGTGGCCGTGAGGTACCGGCCGATGTAGTCGTGCATGCCGACGGCGCCGCTCTCGTCGCCCCCGTTCCACCAGATCTCGTTACCCGACGGACCGGCACCGGAGAGGAAGTTGCACACCGTGAGGTTGTCGATGGTGACGCCGTTCGCCTCGTACACCACGATGCCATTACGACCGAGCGGATCCCCGTGCGAGTTGGTCACGGTGCCGTAACGCTGGTAGGCGGGCTGCGCGGTGCAGGGCCGCGCGTCTCCAGGCGCGGTGCCGTCGACGATCGTGCCGTTGCGCTGCATGCCGCGCAGATGCACATAGGGCGTGGTGATCAGCACGCCACCGTTGCGACCGTTGTCGCCTTGGCTCGGCGGATGTGTCACATCGCCGGTCTCGTGGTAGTCGCCCGGCGCGACGAGGATCCAGTCGCCCGGACCCGCCGCGTCGACCGCGGCCTGGATCGTGGTGTACTGCCCCTTGATCCCGTGGAACGTGCCGACGCGCAGCACCCGCCGAGCGCTCGGCACCGCGGCGCCGGCGCCACCGTTCGCCGCCAGCGGCGCGAGCGACGCGCCCGCGAGAACACCGATCGTGACCAACGCCGCGCGCACCCGCATCACTCGTTCCCCCGAGCCGTTGAATCCGCAGTTGTCCCTCGCAACCGTACATGGGTGACGAGCGCGCTCGCCATCCCCGCTCGGCCGGAGCCGGAGCCGGAGCCGATCGCCGCGGTGCTTGACCGGCCCCGGCGCGGGGGCGTACAACGACTCTCCGCCAGGAGGGCGCACGCGCCGCGTGCGCCGTGACGCCCGGGGAGCACTCCTTGACCGACGACCGAGCCCACGACCCCACGGGGGTCACGGCCGCCTTCTGGGACGCGCTGTACGCCCGGGACTGGCCACGCATCCGTTCCTTCTTCGGACCCGACTCGATCTACTACGACGTGCCGACCGGGCCGGCCTCGGCGGCCCGCGGGCCGAGCGACATCGAGGCGCGGCTGCGGCTCGGGCTCGAAGGCCTGGCCGCCTACGAGCACGGACCGGCAACCGTCGTCGCCGAGGGCACGGTGGCCGTCACCGAGCACACCGAGCACTGGACGTGGCCGTCCGGCGAGAAGGTGTCGCTCCCGTTCGTGTCGGTGCAGCACGTGCACGACGGGATCATCACCCTGTGGCGCGACTACTGGGACCTGCAGACGCTGATGCACGCGGCGCCCGCGTCGTGGCGCGAACGACTCGATGGTGCCGATCTGTCGTGGATCTTCGACGCGACCGAGCTCGTGCCCTGACGTCAGCGGCTGCGAGCGCCGAGCCAGAGCACGCCGAGGGGCGGGAGCGTGAGACGCACCGAGTGGTCGAAGCCGTGGTATGGGCCCGCGTCGGCGGTCACCGAGCCGCCGTTGCCCACATCGGAGCCGCCGTAGAACGCGGAGTCGGTGTCGAGCAGCTCGTCCCACACTCCCCCTGACGGCATCCGCAACAGGTAGTCGTGCCGCGGTAGCGGTGACAGGTTGGCAACGCACACGAGCGGACGGGCACCGCCGTCGCGCGGGCGTCGAACCGTACGAACGCGAACACGTTGTGGTCGGCATCGTCGGCTTCGAGCCAGCGGAACGCCGCGGGATCGTCGTCGGACCACAGCGCCGGCTCGCTCCGGTACAGACCGTTGAGGTCGCGCACGAGCGACTCCATGCCGGCGTGTGCCGGAATGCCGCGCAACCACCAGTCGACCGAGGATTCGTGGTCCCATTCGCGCTCCTGCGCGAGCTCGCCGCCCATGAACAGCAGCTTCCTGCCTGGGTGCGCCCACATGTACGCATACAGCGTGCGCAGGTTCGCGAGCTGTTGCCAGCGATCGCCGGGCATCCGCCCGAGCAACGATCGCTTGCCGTGTACGACCTCGTCGTGCGACAGCGGCAGCACGTAACGCTCGCTGTACGCGTACACCATCGAGAACGTGAGCTGGTTGTGATGGAAGCGACGGTAGATCGGCTCCCGTGAGAAGTAGTCGAGCGTGTCGTGCATCCACCCCATGTTCCACTTGTAACGGAAGCCGAGACCGCCGTCGGCGACGGGGCGCGACACGCCCGCCCATGCGGTCGACTCCTCCGCGATCGTCGTACGTGCCGGGCGCTTCGCGCGGAGCACTTCGTTCAGCTCACGGACGAAATCGACGGCTTCGAGGTCTTCGCGGCCGCCGTAACGGTTCGGGATCCACTCGCCTTCACGCCGCGAATAGTCGAGGTACAGCATGGAAGCCACGGCATCGACCCGCAGCGCGTCCACGTGGTAGTCGCGCACCCACGCGAGCGTGCTCGCGATCAGGAAATTGCGCACCTCGGTGCGGCCGAAGTTGAAGATGAGCGTGCCCCAGTCGGGATGGGCACCGCGACGTGGGTCGTCGTGCTCGTACAGCGCAGTACCGTCGAACCGGGCGAGCGCCCAGTCGTCGCGCGGGAAATGCGCGGGCACCCAATCAAGGATCACGCCGACGCCTCGGCAGTGCAGCTCGTCCACGAAGGCACGGAAGTCGTCGGGCGAACCGAAGCGAGCCGTCGGGGCGAAGAAGCCCGTGACCTGGTAGCCCCACGACCCCGAGAAGGGGTGCTCCATCACCGGCATGAGCTCGACGTGCGTGAACCCGAGGTCGCACACGTGGTCGGCCACCTGCTGGGCGAGCGAGCGCCAGTCGAGACCCTGCCGCCACGACCCCGCGTGCAGCTCGTAGACCGACGTGGGTTGCGGTGCGGTGCCGTCGGCGGTCTCGCGCGCCGCGATCCAGGCGCCGTCGCTCCACTCGTAGGTGCTCTCGAAGATCACCGACGCGTTGTGCGGCGGGGCCTCGGTGCGCGTCGCCACCGGGTCGGCATGGAGCCGCAAGCTGCCGTCGTCACCGTGGACGGCGAACTTGTAGCGGTCGCCGGCGTGCGCGAACGGCACGAACAACTCCCACAGGCCGGAGCTGCCGAGTGTGCGCATCGGCAACGTGCGGTCGTCCCAGCCGTTGAAGTCGCCGACGAGCGCCACGCCGCGCGCCGCCGGCGCCCACACCACGAACCCGGTGCCGCCGGTGGCGCGCATCGTGCGCACGTGTGCACCGAGCACCTCGCCGAGGCGCCAGTGCCGGCCTTCGCCCACAAGGTGCAGGTCGAGCTCACCGATCGACGGCAGGAACGAGTAGGGGTCAGGGCCCGATTCGCTGAAGCCGGCGTCGCGCAGCATGTAGTCGAGCGGCATCTTCCGGCCCTCGATCACCGCCTGGTACAAACCACGCTCGTCGATGGCGCGCATCTCGATCTCGCCGTCGTCCACGACGACGGTCGGTGCGTCGCGACCGGGCCGGAACGCGCGCACCACCACGTGGTCGCCTTGGGCGTGCGCACCGAGGAAGGAGTGCGGGTCGTGGTGCGTGCGCGAAAGCAGGCGATCGACCTGCTCGGCGAGGGGCGACGCCGCGGTCGCGCCGCCGCGCGCCGGCGAATCCAGCCGGTTCGATGCCGAGCCAGAGCGGCGCGCGGTCACGTCACCTGCCGTTCGAGCAGGGAGAGGATGCTCTGCACCGGGATCGCGACGAACTCGGGACGGTTGTCGAGCTCGTAACGCAGCTCGTAGAACGCCTTCTCGAGCTCGAACATCCCGAGCTGCCGGTCCTGGGCCTCGACCGTCTGCGGCAGCACCGCCGACGGCGCACTCGATCGGTAGCCCTCGAGCAGCTGCCCACGCGCCTCCGACTCCCAGGTCGCGGGCAGTGGTCTCCCCGCGCGCTCGAGGGTCGCCGCGAGGTACGAGATCGACCGCAACATGCCTGCCACATCGCGCAACGGGAAGCTCTTCTGCCGCCGCGCGCTGGCCGGCCGTGCCGGCTCGCCCTCGAAATCGATGATCATCCAGTCGTGAGCGGCCCAGAGTGTCTGACCGAGGTGCAGATCGCCGTGGGTGCGGATCATCCGACCGGGCGTGAAACCGCCGGCGAGCGCGCCGATCATCGAGTGCGCGTCGTCGCGCCTTCCGGTGAGGGGGACAAGCTCCTCGCGGCGACGAGAACTCGTCGAAGATCGCGTCGATCTCCTCGTCGATGCGCGCAGTGACCAGGCCGCTGCTCTCGGGCGTGGGCTCCTCGGGCGAGAACGCCGGATCGGCAGCGTCGGACGCGAGCACCGAATGCATCAGACCCACCACCTCGCCGAGCCGGTGAAGGCGCGCGGTGAACGCGCCGGGCGCCTCGGCGACCTCGTCGAGACCGAGCTTCCAGCCGTCGACTGCGTCGGGCACGAAGAACTGCACGATGCCCAGCGTCGCGTCGACATGCCCGCCCGCATAGCTGTACCAGCCGACGAGGCTCGGCACATGGTCGAACCCGTGCTCGGCGAAGAACAGCAGCATGTCGAGCTCGGGGTTTACGCCAGCAACGACCCGCCGGTACGTCTTGAGCAGGAGGTTGCCGACCACGATCGACGTGTTCGACTGGTCGGCACCGAGCGGCCGGACCGCGAACGACTCGACGCCTTCGATCGATCGGATCGCCTTGAACGTGAGCCGACCGTCACGCCCCTCGCTCGAACCACCGCCGGCGACGAGCTCGAGCACGCGCCGCGACATCTCCGGCCGCGGCGTCGCGTCGCTGACCTCGCCGGCGTCTTCCGCGACCAGCAACTGGTAGAGGGCGCGTGCACCGCCGCTGAAGTGCACGTCGACGAGCGCGATCTTCAGGTCGGCCTCGACAGGCACGGAATCGACGACCGTCACACCGCTCACCTCGCGTGTCTGCGCGCCGAACCAGCGCTGCTCGCGGAGATACGCCGAGGTGAGCGCCTCGTCGAGGTCGCCGTGCATACCGAGGACTGCGACGTCGTCACTCATCATCTCTCCGCAGGCTGAACCAGAAGAACCCGCGGCCCGCCAGCGTGAGCAGGTACGGCAGCGCGCCGATGCGAGGGAACCGGGTGCGCCCGAACATCTCCTCGGGCACCAGGCCCTCGAAGCGCGACAGGTCGAGTTCGACAGCCTGCGCCGATCGAGCCATGTTGTGCACGCAGAGCACTGTTTCGTCATCGAGTTGTCGGATATGGGCGAAGATACGCCCGTTCGCCGGTTGCAGCGCCTCGAAGCTTCCCGATCCGAGCACCGGATGTTGCTTGCGCAGCGCGATGAACCGGTGCACCCACCGTAACAACGACGTCGAGGTACGCAGCTGAGCCTCGACATTGACAGCCTGGAAGCCGTACACCGGGTCCATCAGCGGCGGCAGGTAGAGCCGGGCGAAATCGGCGCGCGAGAAGCCGCCGTTGCGGTCGCCGGTCCACTGCATGGGCGTTCGCACGCCGTCCCGGTCGCCGAGATAGATGTTGTCGCCCATCCCGATCTCGTCGCCGTAGTACATGATCGGGCTCCCCGGCAACGAGAACAGGATTGCGGTTGCCAGCTGGATGTCGTCGCGACCGTTCTCGAGAAGCGGCGCGAGCCGGCGCCGGATGCCGAGGTTCAAGCGCATCAAGGGGTCGTTGGCGTACTCCTCGTACATGTAGTCGCGCTCGTCGTCGGTGACCATCTCCAGTGTGAGCTCGTCGTGGTTGCGGAGGAACAGCCCCCACTGCGTGTTCTCCGGGATCAACGGCGTTTGCTCGAGCACCTCAACGATCGGGCGGGCCTCCTCGCGGCGCATCGACATGAACAGCCGGGGCATCACCGGGAAGTGGAACGCCATGTGGCACTCGTCGCTCGCGCCGAAGTACTGGACCACGTCGGCCGGCCACTGGTTCGCCTCGGCGAGCAGCACCCGATCGGTGTAGTTCGCGTCGACCACCTTCCGCACCCGCTTCAGGAACGCGTGCGTCTCGGGGAGGTTCTCGCAGTTCGTACCCTCCCGTTCGAACAGGTACGGCACCGCGTCGAGCCGGAAGCCGTCGAGCCCGAAGTCGAGCCAGTAGCGCATCGCGTCGATCATCGCGTCGCACACATCGGGGTTGTCGAAGTTGAGATCGGGCTGATGTGCGAAGAACCGGTGCCAGTAGTACTGGCCCGCGACGGGGTCCCACGTCCAGTTCGATGCCTCGCTGTCGACGAAGATGACGCGCGCGTCCCCGTACCGATCGGGCGTGTCGGACCACACGTACCAGTCGCGCCGGCGCGAGAACTCCGACGACCGCGCCTCCTGGAACCACTGGTGGTCGATCGACGTGTGGTTCATGACGAGGTCGGCGATCACACGGATGCCGCGATGGTGCGCGGCCTCGACGAACGCGACGAAGTGGTCGGTGGTGCCATAGCTGGGGTGGACGGCGTAATAGTCGGAGATGTCGTACCCACCGTCACGCAATGGTGATGCGTAGAACGGCAGGAGCCAGATGCAATCGACGCCGAGCCACTGCAGGTAGTCGAGCCGTTCGGTGAGGCCGATGAAGTCGCCGATGCCGTCGTCGTTGCCGTCCGCGAACGCGCGGACGTGGATCTCATAGAACACGGCGCTCTGGAACCAACTGGGGTCGGACTCGAACCACCTGGTGGGGTCGGCCGTGCTCTCGGGCGTCGCGAGGTGCCGGCGCAGGTCGGCGAGACCGCGCTTGCCTACGATCAGCTCGCCGGTCGTCATCGCACTTCCAGCACGTGCGCGCCACCCGGACCGAGCTGCACATAGTTCCCGCCCACCTGCCAGCCGTAGTCGGCGCCGGTGAGCAGGTCCGTAGCCGTGAATCCCGGCGGGAGGTCGAGGGTGTCGGGCAGTGTGACCAGCCCGACGGCATCGGACCCGGGATCAATGTTCACGCACACCACGATGGCATCGTGGCCCCTTCCCTTCACGTACCCCACGATCTGATCATTCGCGGTGTCGACGAAGGTGACGTTGTCGAGCCGGCGGAACGCGGGCCGCGAACGGCGGATCTCGTTGAGCCGCCGGATGAGCGAGCTGAGCTCACCACCGACCGCTCCCTCGCGGATCTCGTACTTCTCGGACTCGAGGTATTCCTCGCTCCCGGCCCGCAGCGGCGTGTTCTCGCCGCGTTCGAAGCCCGAGTACATGCCCCATGACGGCGAGAGCGTCGACGCGAGCACCGCGCGCGCCTCGAACGCTGGCCGACCTCCGTGCTGCAGGTACTCGTGGAGGATGTCGGGCGTGTTCACGAAGAAGTTCGGCCGGAACCAGTCGGCCTGCCCGGCGAGCTGGTCGAGATATTCGGTGAGCTCGGCGCGTGTGTTGCGCCAGGTGAAGTAGGTGTACGACTGGCTGAACCCGAGCTTGGCGAGTGTGTTCATCACTGCCGGGCGCGTGAACGCCTCGGCGAGGAACACCACATCGGGCGAGTCGGCGTGCACGGCGCCGATGAGCCACTCCCAGAACGCGAACGGCTTGGTGTGCGGGTTGTCGACGCGAAAGATGCGCACGCCGTGCGCGACCCAGTGCCGCACTACGCCGAGCAATGCCTGCCAGAGCGCCTCCGCATCGGGCCCGTCGAAGCGGAAGTTGACGATGTCCTGGTACCGCTTCGGCGGGTTCTCGGCGTACTTGATCGTGCCGTCCGGTCGCCACGCGAACCATTCCGGATGCTCGCTGAGCCACGGATGGTCGGGCGAGGCCTGCAACGCGAAGTCGAGGGCGATTTCGATGCCGAGCTCGCGGGCGCGGGCGACCAGCCGGTCGAAGTCGTCGAGCGTACCGAGGTCCGGATGGACGGCGTCGTGGCCACCCTCGGCCGCGCCGATCGCCCACGGGCTGCCCGGGTCGCCGCTCGACGCGGTCAACGCGCCGTTGCGGCCCTTGCGGTTCGTGCGCCCGATCGGGTGAATCGGGGGCAGGTACACGACGTCGAAGCCGAGATCGACCACGTACGGCAGCACCTTCGCCACGCCGTCGAAGCCGCTAAACGACCGCGGGAAGAGCTCGTACCAAGCACCGAACGCCGCGATCTCCGGCTCGACGGCAACGCGGAGCGGCCGCGTGAGCGCAGCGCGCGACACCTCGACGCTCGCCGTCGTCGCGAGCGCCGCCGCCACATCGGCGAGCTCGGTCCCGAGCAGCAGCGAGCCCTCGGCCAGCTCGGCCGTCAGGTCGTGCTGGCCCGCGTCGACCTTGCGGCGCAGCTCGTCGCGCCAGGTGGCCGCGGCGTCGATCCACGCCGACACCCCGAACTCCCACACACCGGGCTCGGTCGCACGGAACGAGCCGACGTACCGGTCGGTGTCGTGCTCCGACGGCGTCATGGGCACGGTGCCCCACCTGCGTGCCCCTGCGCACCGAAACCGCAGCTCGGCGCGGATCTGCTCGTGCCCGTCGGCAACCACGATGGCCGCGACCTCCACCAGTTCGCCCGCCACCCGCTTGGCCGGGTAACGGCCGCAGTCGACGCACGGTTCCGCGGCGACGATCCGCACCCGGGGCGCGTGCGGGCGCGGCTGCATCATCGCCGTTACCTCCATGGCCAACTCAGCATGCCCGACATCCTGACGTCATAATCCGCGGCCCTCTCCTGTGCGCTCGTGCGCGCCGAGTGTGAGGATGTGTGCCGTAGGGCAAACCCATCATCGTCCCAGGCGGCCGAGTCCGGTCGTCAATGCCAGCGAGGATCCTGTGCCTCTTGAGAAGCATCCTTCGGATCGAGTCGGCACGGTTGCCGTCACCTTTCGCGTTCCCGGCGACGTCGGCGCCGCGTCGGCGGCGCTTCTCGGCGATTTCACCGAGTGGTCACCAGTGCCGATGGCGGCCACGGACGGCGGTGGGCACGAGGTGACCGTGGAGCTGCCCGCCGGCGCGTCCTACCGGTTCCGGTACCTGCTCGACGACTCCCGCTGGGCGAACGACTGGGCTGCCGACGACTACGTGTCCAACGGCTACGGCAGCGACGATTCCGTGGTCGTCGTGGACAACGGCGCCACATCCGAGCCGAACCAACGGTGAGCCGAGCGCCCCGCGCGACATATCGCGTTCAACTCCAGGGAGGCTTCGGGTTTGCCGACGCCGCCGCGATCGTGCCGTACCTCGCGGAGCTCGGCGTGTCGCACCTCTACTGCTCGCCGTACTTCCAGGCCGTTCCGGGAAGCAAGCACGGCTACGACGTCGTCGATCCCACGACGCTCAGCGACGACCTGGGCGGCGCCGGCGCGGCACGCGGCAATGACCGCGGCGTTGCGTGCGGCCGGGCTCGGCCAGGTGCTCGACATCGTGCCGAACCACATGGCCGTCGATTCGCGTAACCGCTGGTGGTGGGACGTGCTCCAAAACGGGCCCGCGAGCCGCTTCGCGCATTTCTTCGACATCGACTGGACCGGCCCCGACGACCGTTCCTCATACCGCGTGCTCGTGCCCGTGCTCGGCGACCAGTACGGCCGCGTGCTCGAGGCCGGCGAGATCACGCTCGAGCGCGACGGCGGCGCATTCGTCGTGCGTTATCACGAGCACACCGTGCCGGTGTCGCCGCGCACGCTCGACGACATGCTGGGCGCGGCGGCGCGGCGCTGCGGCTCGGTCGAGCTCGGCGATCTCGCCACCGAGTTCGGTGCGCTACCGCCCGCCCGCCTCGTCGACCACGCCTCGGTGATCCGTCGGCACGACCGCAAGCTCGCACTGGAATCAGCGTTGCGCGATCTCTGCGAGCGCAACGCCGAGGTGGCCGCGGCCGTCGACCGGGAGCTCGCGGCCGTCGTTGCCGACGCCGACCGCTTCGACGCGCTGCTCCTGCGCCAGAACTACCGCTTGGCGTACTGGCGCACCGCGAACGAGGAGCTCGACTATCGCCGCTTCTTCAACATCGACACGCTGGTCGGCGTGCGTGTCGAGGACATCGACGTGTTCGACACCACGCACCGGCTGATCCTCGAACTCGTCGCCGACGGCACCGTCACCGGCCTGCGGGTGGACCATGTCGACGGTCTCCGCGAGCCGCGCCGCTACGTGGAGCAGCTACGCGAACGAAGTGGCGGCGCCTACATCGTGGTCGAGAAGATCCTGGAGCCCGGTGAGACGTTGCCCGCCTGGAGCGTCGACGGCACGACCGGCTACGACTTCCTGCACCAGGTCAACAACCTGTTCGTGGCCACCGAGAACGAGCAGGTGATGACGGGCTGCTACGAGCGCTTCACCGGCGAGACCGGCGCGTGGGACGACGTGGCCCACGCGGCCAGGTTGCAGGTGATGCGAGACGAACTCGCGCCCGAGACCGAACGGGTCACCACGCTGCTCGCGACGGTCACCGACCAGCACCGCCGCCACCGCGACCACACGCGACGGACGTTGCGCGACGCGTTGCACGAGCTCGTTGCGGCCTTCGACGTGTACCGCACCTACGCCGAGGCCGACGGCTCCTCCGGCGAGCGCACGCGCGCCGCGGTCGCGCGTGCGGTGGCGAGCGTCCGCGCGCGCCGGCCCGACATCGACATAGAGCTCGTCGACTTCATGGGCGAGCTCGCGGTGGGGGCTGATGCAGGGACGGCGGAGCGGGAGTTCGCGCTGCGCCTCCAGCAACTCACCGCACCCGTGATGGCCAAGGGCGTCGAGGACACCGCGTTCTACCGCTACCACCGGTTGATCTCGCTCAACGAGGTGGGCGGGAGCCCGGGCGTGTTCGGCCGCAGCCTCGACGCGTTCCACGCCGACACCCTCGCGGCCGCGGGCGCATGGCCCGATGCGATGCTCACGCTTTCCACGCACGACACGAAGCGCAGCGCCGACGTGCGCGCCCGCATCAACGTGTTGTCCGAGATCACCGACGCGTGGTCCGCCGCAATCGAACGCTGGGGCGAGCACAACGAGCGCCATTGGCGCGGCGGCGTGCCCGACCGCAACACCGAGTACCTCCTCTACCAGACGCTCGTGGGCGCCTGGCCGATCGACGCAGACCGCGTCGCATCGTTCCTCGGCAAGGCGGTCAAGGAAGCGAAGGTGCACACGTCCTGGACCGAGCCGGTCCCCGCGTACGACGAGACCATCGAGAGATTCGCACGGGCGGTGCTCGCCGACGCGTGGTTCGTCACCGCCATGGAGCGGTTCCTCACCGAGCACCGGGTGGTTGCCAGGGGCCGCCGGAACTCGCTCGCGCAGACGGTGCTCCTGCTCACCTGCCCCGGCGTGCCTGACGTGTACCAGGGCGGTGAGCTGTGGGATCTCAGCCTCGTCGATCCCGACAACCGGCGCCCCGTCGACTTCGACGAACGGCGGCACGTGCTCGACACGTGCCGCGGTGCCGGCGCCGGTCATGTGCTGCGCGACACCGATACCGGCGCCCCGAAGCTGTGGATGACGGCGCGACTGCTCGCGCACCGGCGCTCCACCGACGTCGACGCGGCTGGTCGCGCCGAATACGAGGGGCTGCCGCTGCAGGGGCCGCGTGCCGACGACGCCGTGGCCTTCACGTGTCGCGGGCTCGCCGTGGTCGTGCCGCGGCACGGCTGCGGCGACTGGGACGGCACCGGCGTCACGTTGCCGCGCGGTCACTGGACCGACGTGCTCACCGGCGCTTCCACCGGGTCCGGCCGCGCCGGCGTCGACGAGCTCCTGGCCGGGTTTCCCGTCGCGGTGCTGGCGCGCGATGCGTGAGTTCGCCGTGTGGGCCCCCACCGCGAGCCGGGTGGAGCTCGTCACGGACCGGAACCGGAGCGAAATGGCGTCGCGGGCGCGCGGCTGGTGGCACGCGACCGGACCCCAGCCACGTCCAGGCGAGCGCTACGGCTACGCGCTCGACGGCGGCCAGGCGCGACCCGACCCGCGCTCGCAGTCGCAGCCCGACGGGGTCGACGGCCTGTCCGAGGTGGTGGACCACGACGCGTTCGCATGGACCGATCACCGTTGGCGCGGTGCACCGTTGCGGGGTGCAGTGCTGTACGAGCTCCACGTCGGCACGTTCACACCCGCAGGCACCTTCGCGGGTATCGCCGGGCGGCTGGAGCATCTCACCGCCCTCGGCGTCGACGCGATCGAGCTGATGCCCGTGGTGGAGTTCGCGGGAAGCCGCGGGTGGGGCTACGACGGCGTCGACCTCTACGCGCCCCATCACGCGTATGGCGGACCCGACGGCTTGAAGCGCCTCATCGACGCGTGCCACGCGCACGGCATCGGCGTGGTGCTCGACGTCGTGTACAACCACCTCGGACCCGCGGGCAACTACCTCGCCGAGTTCGGTCCGTACTTCTCGGACCGCCACCGTACGGACTGGGGCGCGGCGCTGAACTTCGACGGCGCCGGAAGCGACGAAGTTCGCAACTACGTGATCGACAACGCGCTGATGTGGTTGCGCGACTATCACGTCGACGGACTGCGGCTCGATGCGGTACATGCCATCGCCGACGACTCCGCGGTGCACCTGCTCGAAGCACTCGCCGTCGAGGTCGACGCGCTGGCGACGGCAACCCGCCGCCCGCTGTTCATCCTGGCCGAGAGCGATCGCAACGACGCGCGCGTCGTTCGCAGCCGCGACGCGGGCGGGTACGGCATCGACGCAGTCTGGTCGGACGAGTGGCACCACGCGCTGCATGCCGTGCTCACCGGCGAGAAGGCGGGGTACTACGAGGACTTCGGGAGCCTCGACCTGCTCGCGAAAGCGCTCGGCCACGCATGGGTGCACGACGGCACCTGGTCGGCGTATCGCAACCGCCATCACGGCCGCCCTCCGACCGGGCTGGCCGGGCAGCGCTTCGTGGTGTGCACGCAGAACCACGACCAGGTAGGCAACCGCGCCGCGGGCGAGCGCCTGGGCATGCTCACCACCGACGGCCGAGCCCGTGTGGCCGCCGCGCTGCTGCTGTGCTCACCCTTCGTCCCGATGCTCTTCCAGGGCGAGGAGTGGGGCGCGTCCACACCGTTCCAGTACTTCACCGATCACACCGCCGAGCTCGGGCGAGCGGTGAGCGACGGCCGGCGGCACGAGTTCGCGGCATTCGGTTGGTCGCCGGACGACGTGCCCGATCCTCAGGACGTCGCCACGTTCCTCGCGTCGCAGCTCGTGTGGGACGAGGCCGACCGCGAGCCGCACCGGTCGCTGCTCTCGTGGTACACCGCCCTCATCGCACTGCGCCGCCTCCATCCCGAGCTCTGCGATCCGCGTCTCGATCGCGTCGCGGTCGACGCCGACGATCGGGCGTCGACGCTCGTAGTGCACCGTGGCACGATGCGTCTGCTCGTGAACCTCGGCACCGAGACGGCTCGCTTCGCCGCACCCGGCACCACCACGCTGCTCGCGGGTTCCGATCGCGCGGTGCGACACGCGGTGACGCGATGGTCGTGCCGCCGGACGCGGTGGCGATCGTGCGCGACCGTGATCGGAGCGGCCGCCCAGGAGACGGGGGCGATGGCTGACGCGTGGGGCATCGAGGCGCGCTGGTTCGACATCGCGGGGCGGGAGCACGAGGTGCCGGAGGCGACGATCGCGCGGGTACGCGAGATCATCGGCGAGCCCACGGGGTTCGGCCCGGTCGTGGTGAGGGCGGGTATCGCCGCGCCCCCACTCGGTCGCGGCGAGCTCACGCTCGAGGACGGCACCACCGTGGCGGTCGACGGTGCGCTCCCACCCGACACGCCACTCGGCTATCACACGTTCCGGCGGTACGAGCCGTCCGGCGTGGCCGCCGGCGAGGAGCAGCCGGTCGTCGTGGCGCCGGCCCGCTGCCACCATCCGGACCGCCGGGCGTGGGGATGGGCCGCGCAGCTCTACGCAGCCCGCTCGCGCGCGAGCTGGGGTATCGGCGACCTCGGCGATCTCCAAGAGCTCGCGGCACTGGGCGTCGAGGTGCGGCGCGCGGTTCGTGCTCGTGAACCCGCTCGGCGCCGTCCACCCGACGTGCCCGCAACAACCGAGCCCCTACTTCCCCGCCACCCGCCGCTTCCTCAACCCGATCTATCTCCGCGTCACCGACGTACCCGGCGCGCACGACACCGAGACCGCGCGCGCCGCCGTCGCGCGCGCCGCGCGCGCCGCGGCCGGGCTCGGCGAGCAGCGCGTGATCCACCGGGACGAAGTGTGGGCGCTCAAGCTCGCCGCGCTCGAAGCGGTGTGGGCGGCGGGACCGACGCTCGGCGGGTTCGAGGAGTGGCGCGCCGCGCAGCCCGGCGCGCTCGATCGCTTCGCGGCATGGTGCGCGCTCGTCGAACGGCACGGCACGCGCTGGCGCGACTGGCCGAGCGGTCTGCAGCAGCCCGCAACGGCGCTGCGCGCGACAGCTTCCGACGCGACGCTGCGCGACCGGGCGCAGTTCTTCGCCTGGCTGCAGTGGCTTACCGCGTCGCAACTGCGCGGCGCCACGGCACGCGAACCGCACGTCGCGCTGGTGCAGGACCTGCCGATCGGCGTCGATCCCGACGGCTTCGACGCGTGGGAGTGGCAGGGCGTCCTCGCGGCGGGCGTGACCGTCGGTGCGCCACCCGACGAGTTCAACCGGCAGGGCCAGAACTGGGGCCTGCCGCCGTTCGTGCCGGCGGCGTTGCGCGCCGCCGCCTACCGACCGTTCGTCGAGACGATCCGGTCGTCGATGGCGCCCGGTGGCGGGCTGCGGATCGACCACGTGATGGGCCTTTCCCGGCTGTGGTGGGTGCCCGACGGCAACGAACCGTCCGACGGCGTGTACGTGCGCTATCCGGCCGACGACCTGTTCGCGATCGTGGCGCTCGAGAGCATGCGCGCCGGCGCTTTCGTGGTGGGCGAGGATCTCGGCACCGTCGAGGACTCCGTTCGCGCGGCGATGGCCGAGCACGGCATGCTCTCGTACCGGCTCCTGTGGTTCGAGGATCAGGAACCGCCGCAGTGGCCGGCGCAGGCGCTCGCTGCGGTCACGACGCACGACCTGCCTACGGTGGTCGGTCTGTGGACCCGCAGCGACACCACCGCGCAACGCGACGCCGGGCTGGAGCCGAACGAGGAGAGCCAGGAAGCGGTGCGTGACCATCTCGCGCGACGCGCCGGGCTCGACCCGCACGCGACCAGCGACGACGCGGTGCGTGCCGCGCACGACCTGCTCGCCCGCGCGCCGGCCGTGCTGCTCGCGGCCACGCTCGACGACGCGGTGGCCTCGCCGGACCGGCCGAACATCCCCGGCGCCGACGGCCACCGGCCGAACTGGTCGCTGGCGCTGCCGGTGCAACTCGAAGAGATCGAGGAGCACCCGCTCGCGGCGCAGGTCGCGGCCCGGTTGACGGAAGCCGTCACGTGACCGAGGCGTGGCCGGGATGGCCGTACCCCTTCGGCGCCACCTACGACGGCGCCGGCACGAACTTCTCGCTGTTCTCGGAAGCGGCCGCGGCCGTCGACCTCTGCCTGTTCGACGCCCGCGGGGAGGAGACGGTCGTACCGTTCGCCGAGGTCGACGCGCACTGCTGGCACGTGTACCTGCCGTCGGTCGCGCCCGGCCAGCGGTACGGCATGCGCGTGCACGGCCCCTGGGAACCGGAGGCCGGCCTGCGCTGCAATCCCGCCAAGCTTCTCCTCGACCCGTACGCCAAGGCGATCGACGGCGAAGTCGACTGGAACCAGGCCTGCTTCGGCTACGACTTCGGCGACGAGTACTCGCGCAACGACGACGACAGCGCGCCGCACGTGCCGAAGAGCGTGGTGCACAACCCGTACTTCGACTGGGGCAACGACCGCCCGCCGGGCACGCCGCTCCACGAGACGGTGATCTACGAGCTGCACGTGAAAGGCTTCACGGCCACGCATCCTGAGATCCCCGGGCCGTTGCGCGGCACCTACGCGGGCCTCGCGCACCCGGTGGCGGTCGACTACCTGCGCGACCTCGGCATCACCGCCGTGGAGCTCATGCCCGTGCACCAGTTCGTGCACGACGCCCATCTCGTGCAGCGCGGGCTGTCGAACTACTGGGGCTACAACTCGATTGGCTACTTCGCGCCGCACAACGGCTACGCGTCGGGCGGTCTGGGTGAGCAGGTGCAGGAGTTCAAGGCGATGGTCCGGACCCTGCACGGCGCCGGCATCGAGGTGATCCTCGACGTCGTCTACAACCACACCGCCGAGGGCAACCATCTCGGCCCGACGCTGTCGTTCAAGGGCATCGACAACAGCGCCTACTACCGGCTGGTGCCGGACGACCTGCGCCACTATTACGACACCACCGGCACTGGCAACAGCTTGAACGTGAGCCATCCGCGCAGCCTGCAGCTCATCATGGACTCGCTGCGCTACTGGGTGAGCGAGATGCACGTGGACGGCTTCCGTTTCGATCTCGCCTCGGCGCTCGCTCGGCAGTTCCACGAGGTCGATCGGCTGTCGGCCTTCTTCGACCTCATCCAGCAGGACCCGGTCGTGAGCCAGGTCAAGCTGATCGCCGAGCCATGGGACATCGGCGACGGCGGGTACCAGGTCGGCAACTTCCCCGCGGTGTGGTCCGAGTGGAACGGTAAGTATCGCGACACCGTGCGCGACTTCTGGCGGGGTCAGCCCGCGACGCTGGCCGAGCTCGCATCGCGGCTCACGGGCAGCTCCGACCTGTACCAGGACGACGGCCGGCGGCCCGTCGCGAGCATCAATTTCGTCACTGCCCACGACGGCTTCACCCTCGCCGACCTCGTGGCGTACGACGACAAGCACAACGAGGCCAACGGCGAGGAGAACCGCGACGGCGAGTCGTACAACCGGTCGTGGAACTGCGGTGTGGAAGGCCCGACCGAGGATGTCGACGTGCTCGCGTTGCGCCACCGGCAGCAGCGCAATTTCCTCACCACCCTGCTCCTGTCTCAGGGCGTGCCGATGTTGCTCGGCGGCGGGGAGATCGGCCGCACCCAGCGCGGGAACAACAACGCCTACTGCCAGGACAACGACATCTCCTGGTGGCACTGGGACGCTGTCGACGAGAAGCTGCGGTCGTTCGCGCGTGAGGTGATCGCGCTGCGCCGTGATCACCCCGTGTTCCGGCGGCGCCACTGGTTCCAGGGCCGGCCGTTGCGCGGCACGGTCGACATCTGCTGGCTGCGACCCGACGCCACCGAGATGGACGACGCCGACTGGGGCGCCGATTACGCGCGCGCCGTCGCCGTGTTCCTCAACGGTGACACCATCGCCGAACGCGACCAGCGCGGCCAGGCGCTGGTCGACGACTCGTTCCTGCTCATCCTCAACGCGTCCGAGGGCACGCTCGACTGGACGCTGCCGAAGCAATGGGGTGGTAGCTGGGAGATCGTGGTCGACACCAACGAAGTGCTCGAACCGGCCACGACCGCCGGCGCCGAGCTCGCTGTCGCGGCCCGCTCGGTCGTCGTGCTGGTGCACCGAAGCTGACGCCGCGGGTGTAAGAATTGCGCATGGGAGAGCGAGCGGCTCCGGCGAGCAGGCCTCGTGAGGGGGCGGTGCTCGTCGTCGACTTCGGCGCCCAGTACGCGCAGCTGATCGCCCGCCGCGTGCGCGAGGCGCACGTGTACAGCGAGATCGTGCCGCACCACATGCCGGTGGCCGAGATGCTCGCGAAGCGGCCGGCGGCGATCATCCTGTCCGGTGGGCCGTCGAGTGTGTACGCCGACGGCGCGCCCGACATCGACCCGGCCCTGTTCGGCGCGGGTGTGCCGGTGCTCGGGATCTGTTATGGCTTCCAGGTGATGGCCCAGGGGCTCGGCGGCGGCGTGCAGCGCACCGGCCGGCGCGAGTTCGGGCGTACGAAAGCCACCGTGGGGTCCGATGCCATCTTGTTCGCGGGCCTTCCCGGCGTCCAAGAGGTGTGGATGTCGCACGGCGACGCCGTGGTCGGCGCACCCGCCGGATTCCGCGTCACGGCCGCCACCGACGCGGTCGAGATCGCCGCATTCGAGGACCCGCGCCGCTCGCCTGTTCGGCGTGCAGTGGCATCCCGAGGTGCGGCATACCGCCAACGGTCAAGCCGTCCTCGAGCGATTCCTCTACGAGGGCGCGGGCCTGGCGCCGACCTGGACGCCGTCGAACATCATCGCCGAAGCGGTCGACGACATCCGCACGCGCGTCGGGTCGGGCCATGTGATCTGCGCGCTGTCGGGCGGCGTCGACTCGGCCGTTGCGGCCGCGCTCGTGCACGAGGCGGTCGGCGACCAGCTCACCTGCGTGTTCGTCGACCACGGCCTGCTGCGCAAGGGCGAGCGTGAGCAGGTGACGCGCGACTACGTGGCCGCCACCGGCGTGCGCCTCAAGGTGGTCGACGCCGTGGACCGCTTCGTCGACAAGCTCGCGACCACCCGCGACCCCGAGCGCAAGCGCAAGATCATCGGGCGCGAGTTCATCCGCATCTTCGAGGAGTCGGCCGCAGAGATCGTGGGCGAGGCGCACCACGAGGGCGATATCGAGTACCTCGTGCAAGGCACGCTGTACCCCGACGTGGTGGAGTCGGGCGGCGGCAGCGGCACCGCGAACATCAAGAGCCACCACAACGTCGGCGGGCTGCCGAAGCGCATGAAATTCCGCCTGATCGAGCCGTTGCGCCAGTTGTTCAAGGACGAGGTGCGCGAGCTCGGCATCGCGCTCGGGTTGCCGGAGGCGCTCGTGTGGCGCCAGCCGTTCCCGGGGCCGGGGCTCGCGATCCGCATCATCGGCAAGGTCACCCGCGAGAACCTCGCGATCCTGCGCGACGCCGACGCGATCGCCCGGGAGGAGATCGACAACGCGGGCTTGACGCGCGCGGTCTGGCAACTCCCGGTGGTGCTGCTCGCCGACGTCCGTTCGGTGGGTGTGCAAGGCGACGCACGCACCTACGGCCACCCGATCGTGCTCCGTCCGGTCACGAGCGAGGACGCGATGACGGCCGACTGGGCGCGCCTGCCCGACGACGTGCTCGAGCGCATCTCCACGCGCATCACGAACGAGATCGATCAGGTGAACCGCGTGCTCGTCGACATCACGTCGAAGCCGCCCGCCTCGATCGAGTGGGAGTAGCGCCCCGCTTCGCGTTCAGCCGGAGCGGGACGGGCGGGTGGCGCGCCGGAGCGACGCCGCGAGCGTGAGCACGATGCCGAGCGGGAGGAGCGGCCACGCGTCCCAACGGCGTGTGATCAGCGCCGTGACCGCGAGGAGCAGCACCACCGATACGGCGATCCGCCAGTCGTCGCCTACCACGAAGTCGTACCAGAAGTGGCCGAACTGCTTGATCCGGTTCACGCGGCCTCGCTCACGAGCGCGACCGGCGCGCTGCGCCGGAGCCATTGCGTGAGGCCGAGCGCGACGAGCAGCACGAACCCGACCATCGCGACCAGCGCGGCGTCGCTTCCCGGCCACGCGACGCCGATGCCCTCACCGCTCCAAAACGTGCCGAACGACGTGAGCATCACCCCGACCCCGAACTTCAGCGTGTTCTCGGGCACCCGCGAGAGCGGCGCGTGCACGATTGCGCCCACGAGCAGCACCACGACCAGGGCCGCGCCGGCACCGATGGCGGCGAGACCGACCTTGTGCTGCGACCCGCCGAACGTCACGACGATGAACGCGACCTCGAGACCTTCGAGGAACACGCCCTTGAACGCCACTGTGAACGTGTACCAGTCGTGTTCCTGGTCGGACCCGTGCCGGCGCAGGTCACGCACCTCCTCCTCGAAGATCGCGTCCTCGTCGTGCAGCGCCTTGAATCCGGACGCGCGCAGGATCGCCTTGCGCAGCCACTGCAGGCCGAACACAAGGAGCAGGATCCCGATCACGACCCGCAGCGAGGCGATCGGGATCTTGGCGAGCGCCGGCCCGAGCGCCGCGACGATCGCGGCGAGCGCAACCAGCGCGGCGGCCACGCCCCGCCCGGCCGAACGCCAGCCGCTCGTGACCGCGACGGCAAGGACGATCGTGAGCGCTTCGACCATCTCGACCGTCGACGCGAGGAACGCCGCGCCGACGAGCAAGAACGCGTGCATGACACCTCCGGGGTTCGTGCACGGTCAGCGTACGCGCAGCGCCGGGTTTTGCCTTCGTCGCGATCAGGAGCTCGGTGCGGCTCCGGCGATCAGCATGTCCCACATCTCCTGCGAGGTGGCGTGGATCGGCGGCACGTACCAGCCGCCGGGCTGGCTGATGCCGATCTCGATGTGGGGACCGCTCGAGTTGCCCACGATGCCGCAACCCACGTGGGTGATCGGCTGACCGGCCGAGACGTGCGCGCCGACCGCCACCAGATCGCCGAGCGTGTGCCCGTAATAGATGTAGCGACCGGCCAGCGGACCGCTGTCGACCTGCAGCACCGGCGTGTCGGGGCCGAAACCGTTGATGCCCTCGCGCACGATCGTGCCCGGGGCGCTGGCCACGATCACCGCGGCGTTGCCGCACTCGCCGTGGCGCGGCGCGATGTCGACTCCGGCATCCTGGCTCCACCATGTGGAGGGCGCGGCGATGGCTTTGTTCTGGAACGGGAACACGATGGACGCGGTGCCAGGCGGCGCTCGCGTGATCGAGCCGTAGAACATCGCGTCGCCGAAGCCGATGACGTCGCCATCGTCGCTGAACATCCAGTAGCCGAGCGACGTCGGCGTCGGCGACATCCCGACGATCGGATGCGCGCGCGGCGCCCCACCGAGCGAGCCACGGAAGGCGGCGTCGCCGAAGGTGAAGATCCCGCCGTCGCTCGCAACGAGCCAGTATCCGCGCCCGGTCGGGGTCGCGGTCATAGCGAGCACCGGCCGTACCAGGCGCATCGCCCCGGTCGATCCGTAGAAGTGCGCGTCGCCGAAGCTGAAGATCCCACCGTCGCTCGCAACGAGCCAGTAACCCCGGCCGGTCGCGGTCGACGACATGCCGACCACCGGCTGGTTCAACCGCATGGCGCCGGTCGAGCCGTAGAAGTGCGCGTCGCCGAAGCTGAAGATCCCACCGTCGCTCGCAACGAGCCAGTAGCCGTGATCGGACGGTGTCACCGCGATCCCCACGATCGGTTCCCACAGCGGCCGGCCGGCCATGGAGCCGAAGTAGGCGGCACCACCGAACGTGGCGACGCTCCCGTCGGCGCCGACCTCGTAGTAGCCGGTGCCGTCGTGCCGGGCCGCGAAGCCGACCACGGGAAAGCCGCGTGTCTGCCCGGCGTGCTGCGCGTACACGTGCGCGTCACCGAACGCGGTGACATTTCCCGCGGCGTCGACGGCCCAGTAACCGAGCCCGTCGACGGTCGCCGCACCGCCGACGTAGGAGGCGCCGGCGAGAAAGCGCCGTGCCCCCTCTGGGCGGGCCGCCGCCAAGCCGGCGCCAAGAAACGCAGTGACAACGAGGCAGGCCGCCACAGCCGCAGGCGCGGTGTGGCGCAGCGATCGGCGGCGCACATGTGTCTATCGGCACGGCAGCCGGAAATCTGCAACCGCGCGGGCTTCTCAGCCGCCGCTGCTCCCGTTGTTGCAGGGCGGGAACTCCTGGCGGAACGAAGGATCGCCGATCTGGTCCTCGCAGCCCCCGTTGCGCGCCGCGCGCACCTTCTCGATGTCGAACCCCGGCGCCGCCGCCGCGGACAACGGGATGAACGGCACGTCGGGGGCGACGTAGCCGACCAGGTTGCCGTCGTAATCGGTCACCTTCCACAACGTCTTCGCGTTGACCCGTGCGTTGTAGTCCGCGATCGTCGTGACCTCGAAGTCGCGGCGATGCACGTAGCCTACGAATTGGCCAGCCTCGTTGCCCACGGCAACCATGCCGGGGCTCGGTACGGGACGTGGCAGCGCCGCAGCCGGTGCTCCCGACAGGTCCGGTTCGGCGGTCCCGATGCGAACGACACGGTCAGCTGTCGCACCCCGGACGCGGGTCGAACTGCCGCACGCGCCGAGCGACACCGCAGCAGCAAGTAGCGCAACACTCGACACAAGGCGAATACCCCAGCGCATCGCAGTCTCCGTTATTAGTTGTAGTCGTACGTCGAGACTGCGCCGTCGGACTCCGAGGTACAGCTGTTGCCGAAGAATGTCTTCACATAGCTTTCGACGAGGTAATACGCGCCGCTCGTACCGTACGAATGGTTGCCCGTGCTCACCGAGTGGATGCCGGAGTTCGAGTATGTTGGCGTGGTCGCGAGGTACAAGCCGTTCTGATAAATGGTGCTCCAAACCGCGGTAGTACAGCCGAGGTTGGCCGAGTTCTGGTAGCAGTACTGGCCGGTGCCGAAATAGGTCCATGCCGAGGCCTGGCCGAACGTAGAGATGTGGTAGGTACCACCGGTATCAGTGATGTGTACGTGATCGGACACGCCGTAGTAGCCGAATCCAGTGTCGAGGCACAGGTGGTTGTCGATTGTGTCGTTATCGGCGTGGGCTGGTGCCGCGCCGATCACCACACCCGCGAGCAGCGTGAGCGCAAGGACCACGATCCTCGCGCGGACAAGGGTCGAGCGGCCACCGTGCATCGCCATCCGTATTCACCAATCTCGCGGCACACCATCACGGCACCGCGTCCCACAATCCCACGAGTGATTGGAACGGTATTACGAGTCGGATACGTAGTCAAGCATCGCGCGCGCACGATGGTCCGGATCGCGGCGCGCACCGCGACCCGGACCGTCGTTGCCCGTCGTGTCGAGCGACCCGTCCCCCACCCCACTGATCACGGGTCGCTCACACGCACAACTACGCGCCGCCGCTCCCATCGTTGCAGGGCGGGAACTCCTGCTTGAACGAGGGATCGCCGATCTGGTCCTCGCAGCCTCCGTTGCGCGCGGCACGCACCTTTTCGATGTCGAACCCCGGCGCCTCGACAACGGCGCGCGGTATGAACGGCACGTCGGGTGCCAGGTAGCCCACGAGCCGGCCGTCGGCGTCGACCACCGGGAACGTCGTGCGCGCGTTCACACGTGCTCGCGGTATTCCTCGGGGGGAATGTCGACATCGGACTTCCGTACGTAGCCGGCGGGCACACCGTTCTCGGCGGCGACCGCCAGCATCCCTGGGATCGCCTTCAAGCCAGGCACGGTCTCCGAACCGGCCGGATTCACCGGAGCGATCCGCACGAGCTCGACACCACTACCGCCGCGATTATGGGTGAACATGAGCACGGACGCGACCGTCACCGCCGCGGCGAGGAGAGCTCCGAGCGGCACGATCGCCGACGCGAGCGGCCGCCGGGCGCGTCGCGTGCGCCGCGCCGGCGCGGCGTCGACCTGTGTCGTCGCGGCCACCGCGTCGAAGGTGCGCCGCAACCGGTCCTGAACCTCGCCGGGGTCCATCATCGCAACTCCTCGCGCAGGCGCACGATCGCGCGATGGTGCGCGGACTTGACCGTGCCGATCCGGCAACCGAGCACGTCGGCGATCTCCGCCTCCGTCATGTCGGCGTAGTAGCGGAGTGTCAGCACCGCCCGTTGCCGGAATGGGAGCGCGGCATACCGCGGCCCAGGTTTCGTCGAGCTCGGGCTCCCCGACCACCGCATCCGGCGCAGCGGCGTGGCGACGCTCGAGGACGAGCCGGCGGGCATGGTTCTTCGCGAGGTTGCTCACGACGGTGCGGAGGAACCCGCGGGGGTTGTAGACGTCGTCCCACCGGGCGTGGAGCCGGATGAACGCCTCTTGCACGATCTCCTCGGCGACCGGATTCGAGCCGGTGAGCAAGTGCGCCAGGCGCGTCAGCGTCAGACGCTCCCTCAGGAACAGCGTGTCGAAGTCCTCGATCTCGGGGAACTCGATGCTCTCCACCTCGGGGAGCTCGATCAATTGCGTTCGGTCGAGGACTTCCTCACGCACACCAGCATGACCGACGAGAGGTCAGGAAGGTTCCATCCCGGCTGAGAATCTCTGCGTTTCCCGGCGACCTGGGCAAATCCCCCGCATCGGCATGCAGGCGCTACCGGGGCGCCGGATCACTGCCGTAACGTTGCGACCAGGGTGACAGGCGTGATGCAGCGCGGACGCGTGTGGTGCAAGCGACTCTTCCACACGGCACGCGTGGCAATGGCGTTCGCCCTGATCGCGGCCGCGGTCACGGTCACGGCGGCCGCCCGCACGTCGCGGCGGGTCGGCATGGGCGTCGCCCCGAGCTCCACCACGACCACCGAGGACGTGCGCGGCGCGCAGGAGACGATGGCGGCGGGACTCACCTTCGCGCCGCAGCCGGGCGCCACGTCGGTGGCCCCTGACTCTCCTGTGGTGGTGCGCGCCGCGGCCGGCCGGTTGGTCTCGGTGCGCGTGAGCACGCCCGATGGCGGCGAGAACGAAGGCGTCTACATGTCGTCGCAGGTGTGGGCATCGCACACGCCGCTCGGCTACGGCGCGTCCTACCGCGTGACCGCACTCGTGTCGGACGGCACCACCGCCGTCGAACGCACCGCGACGTTCGAAACCCTCTCGCCGGGCGACGGTGTGACCGTGTCCGCGTTCCCGTCCCAGGGTCTCACCGTCGGCGTCGGCCAGCCGGTGGCACTCCGGTTCAGCCAGGCGATCACCGATCCCACGGCAGCACGCGGCGGCGCTCCAGCACTTCACGGTGAAGACTGCACCCGAGGTTCCTGGCGGTTGGTACTGGTTCAGCCCAACTGAGCTGCACTTCCGGCCGCGCGGCTTGTGGCCTCGCAACACGAAGGTCACTGTGTCGTGGGACCTGACCGGTTGGAACGCAGGCGGCGGCGCGTGGGGACAGGGCACGGGATCCACACACTTCGGCATCGGCGACGCGCGCGTGTCGTTCGTCGATCTCGTGGGCCACCGGATGACGGTCACGCTCAACGGCGCCACGATCGCCGTCTTCCCGATCAGCGGCGGCAAGCCGAAGGACCCCACAATGAACGGCGTGCACATCGTGCTCGACCGCGAGAGCGTCGTGCGTATGGTTTCGTCGACCGTCGGCATTCCCGTCAACTCGCCCGACGGTTACGACGAACTCGTATACGACGACGTGCACATCTCCGACAGTGGCGAGTACGTGCACGCCGCACCCTGGTCTGTGTCGAGCCAGGGCGTCACGAACGTCTCGCACGGCTGCGTGAACCTCAGTCCCGCCAACGCGCACACCTTCTTCCAGTTCAGCCGGGTCGGTGACGTCGTGGTGATTGACGGCAGCCCGCGGCCGCCGGTACTCGGCGACCACGGCGTGATGGATTGGGACACGACGTGGGAGTCGTTCACGCCGGCGCACGTCATCGCGGCGGGTACGCGCCGCGTCACCCAGCACGTGCGCTGACGCATCACCAAATCCACGCAAAATCACGGTACGGCCAGGGTCCTCTGAGGATTCGCTGAGCCACGCGAGGAACCTTAGGGGTGCATGTGCAGCCCCGGCCCGCCGCAGCGTGACGCTGCACGATGACGGAGTACCTCGAGTCGGCGGCGCCCGGCTACGCCCACGTACCTGGCGGCGCGCCGCGCGCAATCGCAACGCGTCGCGACCGCGCCGCGCCGCGGCGGCGGAGGCGTCGTAGGATCGCGCGGATCGCGGCACTCGTGGTCGCCTTGCTGCTCCTCCCGGTCGCGTGGTCGTACACGCAGGCGATCACGGCGCCCGGCACCGACTCAGTCACGGCGCGCAGCACCGAGTGGCTGCGCGGCCACGGCTTCAACGGCGTGGTGAACCGGGTCGAGGACTGGTGGTACTCGCACCATCCGCCGAAGGTCGGCGGCACACCGAAGGGCGGCATCCCGACCGTGCCCAAGGTCGCGGCCCGCGCCGCGCACGCCAACGTCGCCGTCCGCGCGCGGCCGCAGCCCCCCGGGCTCCCACCGCCGGCGCCCGTGGCGTCGCCCGCGGCGCCACCGCTACCCGGCGAGGGCGTGTGGAAGCCCACGGGGATGCCGGTGCAGGGACGCCCCGCGATGTACGTGACGTACGTCCGGCCCGACGCGATCCACACGAGCCTGCTCACCGGCCTGGTTCGCTTCGATCCGAAGCTGCTGCGCGCGGTGCTCGTGCCGGGATTGGAGCAGCCGACGGGTGCGCCACACGAGTGGGGCGCGCAGGTGCCGCTCGGCCTGCGGGCCACGCTGGTCGGCGCGTTCAACTCGGGCTTCCGCATCCAGGACGCGCAGGGCGGCTACTTCGCGGGCGGCCAGACGTACGCACCGCTGCTCGCGGGCCGGGCCGCGGCGGTCATCACCACGGACGGCATGATGCGCATCGGCGAGTGGGGGCGCGACTTCACCGGAACCGCGGGCCTGCAATCGGTGCGCCAGAACCTGTGGCTGATCGTCGACCACGGCCAGGTCGTGCCGGGCCTGCCGACGAACCACTCGGCGAAGTGGGGCGCCACGATCGGGGCTCGGGTCTACGTGTATCGCTCCGGCGTGGGCGTCACCCGTGACGGCGCGATCGTCTACGCAGGTGGTGACGGCCTCACCGTGGCGTCGCTCGCCGATCTGCTGCACCGAGCCGGCGCGGTGGAGGCGATGGAGCTCGACATCAACCCCGAATGGGTCAGCTGCTACACGTACCAGCGGCCCGACCCCCGCAACCCGCGCAGCGTCGTCGGTGACCGGCTCGCGGGTGCGTCAGACCGGCCCGGCGACCGCTACCTCGTGGCCGGCACGCGCGACTTCTTCGCTTTCTTCGCCCGCACCTGACCGCAGCGCCCGCGCCGCGCGACGATCATTCCCCGGCAGTCGCGCCGGCAGGTACGCAGCGGAGGAGTCGCGGAGATGGTGATGAACGTGCAGCCGGTTCCGACCTTGTCGGAGCGCGTCAACGAGATCCGAGCGCTGACCGCGCAGATCGTCAACAAGGAGATCCTGCCGAACGAGAACCTGCTCTGGGCATCGCGCACGAATCCCCATGTCACCGACAGCGATCTCGCGGAGGCCAAGGCGCTGCGGGAGCGCATCAAGACGAAGGTGCGCCAGGCCGGCCTGTGGGCACCGCACCTCCCGGTGGAGTACGGCGGCGCGGGGCTCGACTTCCTCGAGCTCGCCTACATGAACGAGGTGCTCGCGTACGCCGTGGGCGCGGCGTCGCTGTTCGGCGTGGTCGCACCCAACTCGGGTACGCAGACGATGCTCGTGAAGTACGCCGACGAGGAGCAGAAGCGGAAATGGCTGATCCCGCTCATCGAGGGGAAGCTCGAGTCGGGGTTCTCGATGACCGAACCCGACGCACCCGGATCAGACCCACGCTCGCTGCAGCACCACCGCCCGTCGTGACGGTGAGGAGTGGGTGATCAACGGGCACAAGTGGTTCACGTCGAACGGCAAGCGGGCCGACTTCTTCGTAGTGATGTGCCGCACCGAGGACCCCGACGGTGCTGCGGACACGAATGGCCGGATGACGCAGATCATCGTCCCTCGCGACACGCCCGGCGTGAACATCCTGCGCGGCATCAACGTGTGGGGCGTGCGAGAGCGACCACTGCGAGATCGTCTACGAGGACGTACGTGTGCCGGTGGCGAACCAACTCGGCAGCCGCGGAAGCGGCCACCAGGCCGCCCAGGATCGCCTGGGCGCCGGGCGCATCTACCACTGCATGAACTCGATCGGGCAGATGTGGCGCGCGTTCGACCTGATGGTCGATCGGGCACGCGTGCGGGAAGTTCACGGCGGCCTGCTCCAGACCAAGCAGTTCGTGCAGGGTTTCATCGCCGATTCGTACATCGACATCCAGTCCGCGCGCCTCATGACGATCCACTGTGCCGAGAAGATGGCGAACGGCATGGACCCGCGCACCGACATCTCGGCGATCAAGATGTTCGTCCCCGCCGCCTATCACCGGGTGGTCGATCGCGCGATCCAGGTGTGGGGTGCCGCGGGCGTATCGGGCGACCTACCGCTCTACGCGATGTACCAGGGCGCGCGCACGCTGCGCCTCGCCGACGGTCCCGACGAGGTGCACCGGATCCTGATCGCGAAGAACGTGCTCGCGCGCTTCAGCCACGGCTCCGGCTGGGACTTCGGAAACTGACCGACGAGCCCGAGCATCGCCAGGCGTCGTGGCACCGAGCGCGGAGCGGTACATCAGGTAACCCAAGATCAGACCGTTGCCGATGCCGACGACAATGCGGCACTTCGTTGCCATCCACCGCCGCCGCGACGTGCATATCGGCGTGGGTGTCGACTCCACCCGTGATCGGGCACGTGCTCTCTACGATGGTCATGCCATCCCTTCTGTGTCATAGCCGTCAAGGGGTGGCACGCACGTCCCGGGAAGGAGACCGTGACGAGCACGCTGCTACCAACAGCGAGCTCGATCACCCTCCGGAACGGGGCGTGCCCTATCCACCAACGCAACCAACGCCGGCACCACCGAACGTAGTGACCACCATCAGCATCCCGGTGGACCCCAACGAACTGGCACTCGCCCATACTCACTGGGCAATCTGTGCGGCAGTGACTGAAACGGCGTCGCCGCGCGATGTGCTTGTGCGCATGGTCCGAGCGTTCAGCACGGGCGACACGTCAGACGTTCGCGAGTACGTGTTTGGGGGCTACATCGATCACCAGGGACTTGGTGGGCAAGTAATCCGCGGCCCGGACGGCTTCTCGCATGTCGTCACGGTCGCGCGACGTGGGTACCGGTCACTCGACGTTTCGATCCTCGAAGCGCACACACTTGCCGACACCGTCGAAGGGCATCTCGTCTGGCGTTGCGAACGTGAGGACGGTTCGCAAGTGATCCGGGAAACGGTCGAGACCGTGCGAGCCTCGAACGGTATGGCCGTCGAACACTGGGGTCGGCGTCTATGACTGGCGGCCCAATCTGTGCTCGGCGCTGGCCGTAACGCTCGCGGTTCGGGCTGTCGGCGCTCGTCGGCGTTGTCGCGGGACCGTGTGTGTCAGAGCGAGCGACGCTTTCGTCAAACGCGCCGGGAACGCGTCGGTCTGCCGCCAATCCAGTGACATGCGGGTTCCTCTCCGTTGATCGGCGCTGATACCGCTTGCCGGCGAAGAACGCGGCACGGCCGATGATCGTGCCGATCGCTCACGAGCAAGCGATCGCCGCCGCGAGCGCGACGAGCCGGGGGATCTTGGTTGGGTCTGCCTCGGCGACTGACGCAAGGGCGAAGGTCCCGCGCGCCGCCGGTCAGCTCGGCCCTGTTCGGCGCGCCGGCCGGCGCACAGGATGGGACGAGGAGATCGATCGGCGTGGGAGGAGACACATGCACCGAGCCACCCGCCTGTTGAGCATCGCGACGCTCGTGTGCCTCGGCGCCGGGTCGTACTACGTCTGGCGCTGGGAGCAGCGCGGCCCGAGCCGGCCGTCGGTGGGCGCGGCGGTCAACCGCTTCCGCACATCGACGTCGGCGCCCGACGCGCCCGCCAACTGGACCCCCCGACCCGGCGTGTACCTCTACGCCGGTCACGGCACCGAGTCGCTCTCGTTCCTCGGCACCAAGCAGGGCCAGGGCCCCACGGAACCGGGAACGATCACGTCGCTACCCAACGGCTGCTGGACGCTCCGCATGGATTTCAACTCGTTCCACAGCCAGACGTGGACTCGCTGCTCGGTCGGCGGCGCGCTCACCGAGCGAGCCGGCACGACCGACCAGAAGTTCGACTTCGCGGCCTTCAGCACCACGGAGCACACCGATGTCACGTGCGTCGCGCCGATCCCGCTCGCCGGCCTGACGAGGCCGGCCGGCACGACCTCGACGTTCCGCTGCCAGCAGCAGTCGCGCACCACGAAGGCGGTCGCGCAGCAGGACGGCACCGTCACCTTCCTGGGCCGCGACACCGTGCTCGTCGAGGGTCAGAAGGTGCCGGCACTGCACACACACGAGCAGGTGCACCTCAGCGGTGGCCAGACGGGCGACGTGACGATCGACCTGTGGTTCGCGGTCAACAACGCCCTGCCGCTCGCCGAGCGTCACACGATCCGCGTGGTGTCCCCAGCGCCGGCGCCCCTGCACCACGTGACCTACACCGAAGAGGGTTCGTGGCAGCTGCGCTCGCTCACGCCGCGCACGTAACGGGTTGGCGACCGGCCCCTGCGGACTCCGCGGTCAGCCGACCCCGGTGGCGCGCTCACGCTCGCCGGTGACGTCGTGCAGCGTGCTCGGGCACCTGTAGTGGCGCTCGGTGTAGTAGTCGATGAGGCGGTCGACGAGACGCTCGGGGTCCTTGTCGTGGAGCACGACCGCGCCGGTGTCCTTGTCGACCCGCTGCACCAGCTCGTCGAGCATGTCGGCCATGCCGCCGCTCCCGGCGAGCGCGCCGATCAGCCGACCTTCGTCGTAGGCGATCGCGAACTCGCCCAGGGTCCCGGAATGACCGCCGACGATCACCACGATGTCGGAGGTGCGGATATTGACCACCTCACGGCCCATGAGGCCCGAGCCGGTGTACACGAGCAGATCGAAGCCGGCGACCGGCGAACCGAACCGTTGCACGTGCTCGCGGCGCGACAGCGCCGGCGAGATGCCCACGACACGCCCGCCTTCCCGTTTCGCGCCCTCGACGGCCTCGTACGAGAATCCGGGGCAGGCGCCGGTGACCAGCGTGCAGCCGTGGCGAGCGATCGCGGCACCGAGCCGGCGCACGAGCGCGGTCACGCGTGGTTCGAGCGTGCCGCTTGCGGAGCCCATCACACCGATCGCGAGTGGCGGTTCCTGCAGCTCGAACGATTCCATGGCGGGATCATGGCATGACGAGCGCACGCGGGCCCGGCGACGCGAACTCGTCGGTGGTGTAGCGCTGCACCCGCGTCGACCGTGGCCACTCGCCCGAGGCGAGACCGGCCTTTTCCCACAGCGCGGCGAGGAACGTCGCGACGTCACCGCACTGCTCCCACACCGACGGCAGGAGCGTGGCCCGGTGCCCAGCGGCCTCGACAACGAGGCCGTCGACGCCCGGGCGAACGGCCTCGACAAGCTCCTGGTACGAGCCGGCGGGCAGCGGAGCAAGCGGTGAGAGCACCGATGCCTTGATCGTCATCACCTCGAAATCGTCGACCGTGACCGACGGCAGGCGCGGGTCGGCGAACGCCGCCTGCAGCGCGGACCGGTGCACCGCCGCCGCGAGCGGTTCGACCGCGACGAGGCTCCCGACGCAACCGAGCAGGCCGTCGTCGCGCAGGAGCGTCACGAACGCCGCGCCGGGCTGGCGGAGCACGGGATCGTCGATCTCGCGTTCGTCGAGCTGGGGGACTCGGCCAGAGCTGAGCGCCGCGCCGATGGCGTCGGCCGCGAGGGAGAGCAGCACCGTCCGGTGCGTGTCGTCGAGCATGCGCGCGGCGGTCATGCAGCCGCCTCCACCGCGAAGGCACCGTAACCGACGACCTGGTCGTGCGGCCCGGCGGTGTCACCCGAGGAACGCAAATCGAGCTGGTCGACGCGAAGATGGCGCTCGCGCCCGACGTCGAGCAGTGGCCGCAGACCGTAGGCCCCGCACGCGTCGCGATCGCCGATCGCGTCGGCTTGCTCGTGCACGACGTTGGCCGCGGTGCGGGCATCGACCGCGCGGGCCGCGGAATACTCCAGATAGTGGCTGAGATCGGTGCTCACGATGACGAGCGTGGCTTCGTCCCACAGCGCGTCGAGCACCGCGGCCACGACGTGACGCGGCGCGACGCCGACCACGAGCGGCAGCACCGCCAGACCGGGCGCGACGCGCTGCAGGAAGGGCAGCTGCACCTCGACGCTGTGTTCCAGCGCATGCGCGCCGTCGTCGACGACCACACCAGCGATCTGCAGCGCGCGGTCGCGTGCCGCAGCATCGACGGTGACCGCCCCGAGCGGTGTGGCGAGGAGGTCGGCCGAGCTCACGGCGACGCCGCGGAGCGCCACCCGGTGCGCGGGACCGAT
Organism: uncultured Actinomycetes bacterium; assembly: GCA_963716525.1. Lineage (GTDB taxonomy): Bacteria > Actinomycetota > Acidimicrobiia > IMCC26256 > PALSA-610 > JBBREP01. The sequence goes on along the minus strand of OY970315.1, from coordinate 2,229,185 downwards.
CACGACGGCACGCGTGAAGTGCGCCGCGCAGGCCCGCAGCTCCGAGTACGCGGACGCGGCGACCGGGCCCGAGTACAGGTAACCGGCGTGCGGGACGACGAGGGCCCGCAGTGGCCCCCGCGCCGCGCGCGACTGCCGCACCGCGGCCTCGGCCAGCAGGCCGTCGACGGTGGCCGCGAGCGCGCCCGGGTCGCTCGGGTAGAAGCTGCCGGCGACTGCCGCCGGCCGGACGCGCCGGGGCCCGTTCATCGCGCGCCCGCTTCCGCCAGCCGTACGGGGATCCTGCGCCGGCCGAACTCGCCGGGCGGCCCGTCGTAACGGCCTGGGACCTGCGCACCACACGATCGGCAACGGCCGGCACCGTCGAGCGCGTAGGCCGTGATCTCGTACCAGTCACGTTCGACGACCGTGACGCCGCACGAGGGGCAGCTCGTGCTGCCGCCCTCGGTGTCGTGCACGTTGCCGGTGTACGCGTAGCGGACACCGTTGCGCCGGGCGATGTCGCGTGCGCGTGTGAGCGTGCTCGCCGGGGTGGGCGGCACGTCGAGCATGCGGTAGTCGGGATGGTAGGCGCTGAAGTGGAGCGGGACGTCGGGTCCGAGGTGCTCGACGATCCACCGCGTCATCGCGTCGAGCTCGGCGTCGGAGTCGTTGTGGCCGGGAATCAGCAGGTTCGTGATCTCCAACCACACGTCGGTCTCGTCCGCGACGTACTCGAGCGTGTCGAGCACGTCCTGCAGATGCCCGGCGCTCACGTGCCGGTAGAAGTCGTCGGTGAAGGCCTTGAGATCGATGTTGGCCGCGTCGACGTGCGAGAAGAAGTCACGCCGGGGCTCGTCGCACACATAACCGGCCGTCACTGCGACGGCGTTGATACCGAGCTCGTGACATGCATCGGCAACGTCGTTCGCGTACTCGAGGAAGATCACGGGGTCGTTGTAGGTGAACGCCACGCTGCGGGCTCCGAGCCGCTGCGCCGCCCGCGCGATGGTGGAAGGATCGGCCTGGTCGGCGAGTGTGTCGGTCTCCTTGGACTTCGAGATGTCCCAGTTCTGGCAGAAGCGGCAGGCGAGATTGCAGCCCGCGGTGCCGAACGACAGGACCGAGCTGCCGGGCAGGAAGTGGTTGAGCGGCTTCTTCTCGATCGGATCGACGCAAAAACCACTCGAGCGGCCCCATGTGGTGAGCACGATGGCGTCGTCCTCCCGGGCGCGCACGAAGCACACCCCGCGCTGGCCCTCGTGCAGCTTGCAGGCGCGCGGGCACACGTCGCATTGGACCCGGCCGTCGTCGAGCGCGTGCCAGAAACGGGTAGGGACACTGGCCGGGGCGATTTCTGGCATAGCTCCATGTAGACACTCGATCGGGCCCGCATATTCCGGCGCGCCGGCCGATGCGCCCCTCGACGGTGCCGTGGCCGCGTCCCGGCGTTCTAGGGTCCGCACCGGTGGACGCGCGAGCACCCGAATCACGCTCGCCACCCGCTGCGCACCGCATCTCGCTGCTCTACGGCGCGAGCGCGGTGGTGTTGATCGGGTGGGGCACCTACCTCGGCGCCTCGCTGCCCGCCGAGCGGGTGGCGCACCACTGGAACATCGCGTGGGTGGCGCTCGACGTGTTGATCGTGGTCGCGCTCGCGGCCACCGCGATCTGCGCGCACCGTCGCGACCCCAGCATCGTGCTGCCCGCCATCGCCACCGCCACACTTCTCGTGGCCGACGCGGTCATGGACGTGAGCACTGCGAACCGCAGCGACCTCTGGGAGGCCCTCGTGCTCGCCCTCGTGCTGGAACTCCCACTCGCCGCGCTCTCGGTCCGTATCGCCTGGCGCACGATCGACGCGCTCAGCGGGGCGGATGCGCAGGCGCCCCGGTCGTCGTCACGCGCGCGCCATGCTGGGCGCCCGCCGTAGCCTGTGCGGAACCTGCCGCGAGCCACAGGAGGCGACGTGGACCGGACTCCGGGTGTGCTGCTGGCCTCGATGCTGGTGTGCGGCGCCGTCGCCGGGACTGCGGCCGTGGTGGCGCCGAGCCCCTCGCTCGGCGCGAGCGCGCTGCCGGTGGTCGCGATGGCGAGCCGCGCGGCAGCGCAAGTCGAGGGCAACTCGGGTGCCGCGCCGCTCCGGCTCACCGTCACGTTGCACCCGGCGTCGACGAACACGGTCAGCGTGCACTTCGCGACCTCCGACGGCACCGCGAAGGTGGCGCAGCACGACTACGAAGCGACATCGGACACGCTCACGTTCCCGGCCGGCACCACCGTCGAGCACGTCGACGTCCAGGTCGTCGGCGATACGACGACTGAGGACTACGAGACGTTCTCGGTGAAGCTGTCGTCGCCGACGAACGCGAAGCTCCGGTTGGCGAAGACCACGGTGACGATCCTCAACGACGACGCACCGCGGCTGGTGATGCGAAGCGTCACGCACGTGACGGCCGGTCAGGCGGCGGTGTTCGAGCCGCATCTTGCCGATCGGTACTACGAACCGATCACGCTCCACGCGGCGACGGCGGACGGCACGGCCAAGGCCGGGACCGACTACACGGCACTCGACCAGGACATCACGTTCCCCGCGGGCTCGAAGGTCGCGGTCCCGGCGAGCGTGCCGACGAATCTCGAGACGCTCCCCGACGGTCCGGAGCGGTACAGCCTCACCATCAGCGGCACAGGAGTGGCGAACGCAGTCAGGCGCACGGCAACGATCGACGGCACGTGCACAGGAGCCGCAACACCGGCGAGGTATCAGCATGTCGTGGTCGTCGTCATGGAGAACAAGAACTACGGCAACGTCGTCGGCAGTGCATCGGCGCCGTTCCAGACTGCGCTGGCGCACGCCTGCGGGACGGCGAAGCACTACGCGGCCGTGTCGAGCCCGAGCCGACCGAACTACATCGCCATGACGTCGGGCGACACGTACGGATGCGACGGGAGCGATGCCGACCCGCCGGGCGGTTGCGCGCCTCCGAGCCCGAGCCTGTTCGGCCAGGTCGTCGCGAGCGGGGGAACGGCGCTCACCTATGCCGAAGCGATGACGTCGAACTGCCAGCAGGTGTCGTCGGGCCTCTACGCGACCAAGCACAACCCCTGGGCCTATTACCCCGGCGAGCGCGCACTGTGCCTCCAATACGACCAGCCGATGCCCGCGTCGATCGACGTGAGCCTCCTGCCCACGCTCCTGTACCTCGTACCGAACCTGTGCAACGACAGCCACAACTGCTCCGTCGCGACCGGCGACCAATGGCTGCAGCAGGAGCTCACGCCGATCCTCGGTTCGGCGGGCTTCGCATCCGGCTCCACAGCCGTGATCGTCACCTACGACGAATACACGTACCTGCCGAACGCGTTTGCAGCGCGGTCGGTGCGGCCGGGCAAGGTCGTCGCCGCGGACACGTCCCACTACGGGCTGCTGCGCACGATCGAGGACATGCTCGGGCTGGCGCACCTCGGGCAAGCCGCCGCCTCGACCAGCCTTCGCAGCGCGATGCACCTCTGACGGCCCGCGGCACGGCGGCCCCGCAAAATGAACCAATGACCCGCGGCTGGCGTACCTTGTCGTATGCGTCGTACAGCAGTCCTGGCCATGCTCGCGTGCTGCGTCGCCGCCCTCGGGCTCGCGGCGTGCAGCAGCGGCAGCAGTAGCAGCACTGGTACCAACGCGGGCGCGGCGGCCACGATCACGATCAAGAACCTCACGTTCGCGGTGCCGCCGTCGGTGCACGCTGGTGCAAGGGTCACCGTGCGGAACGACGACGGCTTCCAGCACACCGTCAGCGCCGACGACGGCCAGTTCGGCGTGAGCGTGAACGGCAACGGCACCGCGACCTTCACCGCACCGAGCAAGCCAGGCAGCTACCCGTTCCACTGCAACATCCATTCGACGATGCACGGAACGTTGACCGTCACGTAAGGCGCGGACGGCGTACATCCGACGTAGTTTCGGCGCATGGCCGACCCCTACGCCGCCTTCCCGAACCTGCGTTTCGACCGGCCCGCGGCCGGGGTGCTGCGCATCACGCTCGACGCGCCGAACCTGAACGCGGTCGACCACGCGATCCACCGGGAGCTCGCCGACGTGTGGCTCGCGGTCGATCGCGACGCCGGCACCAACGTGGCGCTGCTCACCGGCGCGGGCACAGCGTTCTCCTCGGGTGGCAGCTTCGACCTCATCGACGACATCACGTCCGACTACGCGGTGCGCACCCGCGTGCTTCGCGAAGCGTGCGACATCGTGCTCAACGTCGTGAACTGCTCGAAGCCGATCGTTTCGGCCGTCCACGGCGTGGCGGTCGGGGCCGGCCTCGTCGCCGCCCTGCTCGCCGACGTGTCGATTGCGGGGCGCACCGCGCGCATCATCGACGGCCACACGCGCCTCGGCGTCGCCGCGGGTGATCACGCGGCGATCTGCTGGCCGCTGCTGTGCGGCATGGCCAAGGCGAAGTACTACCTGCTCACCTGCGAGACGCTGTCGGGCGAGGAAGCCGAGCGCATCGGGCTGGTGTCGTTGTGCGTGGACGACGACGAAGTGCACGCCCGCGCGCTCGAAGTCGCAACCGGGCTCGCGGAGGGAGCGCAATCCGCGCTGCGGTGGACGAAGCACACGCTCAATCACTGGTACCGCCAGATGGCGCCGGCATTCGACGCCTCGCTCGCCTACGAATTCTTCGGCTTCGGCGGTCCCGACGCGCGCGAGGGTCTCGCGTCGCACCGCGAGAAGCGCGCCCCGCGCTTCTCGGGACCCACGAGCGAGTAGAGGCGCCGCGCCTCGAGCGCTACCCGGCGATCGCGAACACCTTGCGATCGGCTGCAACCACGATGCGGCGGCCACCGATCGCTGGTGACGTGAAACGCGAGGGCGCCGCGCCGATGTGCGTGGAGAACACCTGGTCTCCGCGGCCGGCGTCGAGCGCCACCAGTTCGCCAGTGCCCGTGGCCACGAGCCACACGAGCGAGCCGGCGACGACCGCGGGGCCCGGCAGCTCGACGTTCGCCTTCCAGCCCATCGACAGTGACGCGTGCCCGGCGACGATCTGCACGATGCCGTCGTTGCACGGCACGAACACTGTCGTGTCGCGGTGCGCGACGCCGCCGAATGCCTCGCTCGGGCACACCCGCCGCGAGGTCAGCTCCCCGCCGACGCCGCCGAGGTGGGCGGCGTCGAGCAGGTAGCCCGTGCCGCTCTTGCCGATCTGGAAGATGTCGCCGCCGGCGAGCAGCGCCGGGCTCGTGGAGCCGATGTCGACGTCACCGGCGTTCAAGGCCTTCCAGTTCGTGGGCGCGAACGAGTCGAGCAGCTGCAGCTGCGGGCTGAGGTGCACGAGCGTGTTGCCGTAGTCGTACGTGCCACTGCTCGAGCTGTTGCCGCTCGCGAGGTACAGGCTGCCGTCGGAGGCGATGGTGGGGCCCGGCGGCGACCAGAAGCCGCCCTCACGCTGGGTGGGCAGCGTGTACGAATGCTGGGCCCCCAACCCGCTCGAGTCGACCGCCACAGATTGCACGCGCCCGTGGTAGTCGCCACAGTCGCCGAAGCGCCCGCCGTACGGCACGTAGACGGTCTCGTTCGCGAGCGCGAGCGCGCCGCGCTGGTTCTCCACCTTCGGATCGGAACCGGTCACATCGGCGCGCTGCGACGCGACGAGACGGCCTGTGCCGAGATCGAGCGCGAAGAGCTCGTGATGCACTGGCTGCACCAGGCCGACCGCATAGATCCGGCCTGCGGCGGCGTCGACCACGGGCGTGCCGGTGATGCCGACGGGATCGATGTTGCCGCACGGCAGCTCCGAGCCCGGCACCGGCGTTCCGAGGTGGCGCTTCCACGCGACGTGGCCGTCGGTGAGCGACAGCGCGTACAACGTGTCCTGCTCGGTCGCGATGAAGACGCGCGTGCCGACGACCAACGGCTGCGCGTACACGTCGCCGTCGAGCGCAGGTGATGTCCACGCCACGTGGAACCGTCCCGACGCGGCCGGACCATCGCTCGACACGCCGTCGCGCGCGCCGTCGCCGTAGTACGTCGTCCACTGCGCGCCGCCGGACCGCTGCGGCGATGTCGTCGACGACTCCGCGCCCGACGACGGGGCTGTGGCCGCACTCGTGGACGGCGACGACCCGTTCGAAGACGGCGCGCTCGATGACGAGCACGCGCCGAGCGCCATGACCACGATCGTCACGGCAACCGCGCTGCGCGTGCGCACGGCCTCGTTCTACCCGCTCGGGCCGCGAGTGCTCAGAAGTCGGGTTCGGGCGGTGGCAGCGTGCTCGGGCCGACGTTGCGTTCGAGCCACGCGTTCAACGGCTTGGCGTCGTCCCACACCGCCGTGATTCGATCCACCGCTTTCGCGGTGTTCATCCACCGCGCGACGGGAAACGACCGACCGGTGGTGAGACCCTTCATGCGCAACAGCTCGATGCGCGGGTGGTCCTTCGGGTAGCCGCGCGGCGCGGTCTTGAGCGATTCCATGGCGCCGATCTCATGTCCCCGCCCGCGCAGCGAATCGACCGCCCTCGCGACGGCGCCGCCCTTGCGGGCGTCGTCGAGCGCGGCGCGATAGCGCTCCAGCTGGTCGGTCGCCATGTGGTACATGCCGCAACCGACGAAGAGGCCCTCCGCCGACACCTGCACGTAGTAGGTGGTGCCGCCTTGCCCCTCGGTGACCGCGCCGGCCGCGGTCTTGTACGGCGCCTTGTCCTTCGAGAACCGAACGTCGCGGTACGGGCGGAACAGGTGGAGCGAGCCGTAGCGGCGAGCGATCGCGTCCGACAGCGCGGCGAACGGATCCTGTACGGCCTCGACGTACACCGGCTTGTTCGCCGCCCAGAACGCCTTGGAGTTGTCGAGTTCGAGCCGCGCGTAGAAGTCGAACGCGGCGGGCGGGAAGCCGGTGAAGCCCATCGCCCGATTCAATTTCGGGTGGCCCGGGCCATGTAGAGCCACAGCGGTCCGGGCGCCTTCTGCTCCCGCATCGAGCGCCGCGCCGCGAGCAACGTGCGGCCGGCGGCTGTCGTCTCGTAGAACCACGCCTCGGCCGCGCCGGGCTCGGGCGGCGCGTCTGCGAGCGAGAGCGCGGCCTCCTCGTAGTAGCTGCGCAGGTCGTGGGCGCAGCTGATTGGGTCACCCGGGAGCCCGGCCTCCTTCCACGGCGTACCTTCGGTGATCCGCAGCAGCGCGGCGACGAGCCCGGGCATGCCGTCGGCGTCGACGGCGCGGCCCACTGATGTGGTGCCGCGGCGGGCCTGCGTGCGCTCGTAGGCATCACGCAGCGCCTCGGTCTCGGCCACCGCGTCGGGAACCGTCGCGTCGTGCCGGATCGGCAGCGCGCACGACAGCGCAGCCGTTTCTTCGATCGCGACCACGCGGGGGTAGGTGTCGAGCACGGGACCGCTCGGCGCGTCGAGCAGCGCGAACGCGTGTTGCAGCACGTCGTGCTGGAAGGCGGGATCGTTCGGTACGCCGAGCGGCCGGCCGAGCGGGAACTCGCAGTAGAGCGCGCGCGGCGGATGCATCGCCTGCGCGACGGGGAGCACCGACACCAGCGACACCGTCGCGAGACCAGCGGCTTCGAACACATGGGCGAGCACACACACGGTGCGCGTGCACAGTGGTCAGACGGGTGTGAGCAACACGACGTCGACGCCGTCGCCGCGCAGGAGCGCGGCTGCGTGCGGGCCGCTGTCGAGACGCACCTTGGTGACCGTGTCCTCCTGATTCCCCGCGAACGCGAGATGGCGCGGCGCGACCGCCCCGATCACGCCGCTCGCCGCGAGCTCTTCGAGCCGGTCGATCGGGTAGACCACGTCGAGGTCCACCGCGAATCCGGCGCGGTCGAAGTTCGGGCTCCAGTGACCGAGCACGAGGTCGCGGGCTTCGCGATCGATGGCCCTGTAGCTGGTGTCGGCACCGGTGAAGCGGTCGTCGTGCGCGCGGTGCAGCGCCGCCGTGGTGACGATGGCGACGGTGGCGTCGGCGAGGGCGGGTGGCGTCACCCACGCCGTCGACTCGAACTCGGGCGCCGGCAGCGACGCCGCGTACGCCCGCATCATGTCGTCAGGATTGTCGGCCATCGCCCTCCCCCGTCCATTCGCCGTCCGGCGATCCGCACCATCTTGTCGCGCCGGGCACGCGAAGCACAGAATCGATCGCCGACGCCGGGCGGGCGGGGACGCGCTAGGACGCCGCGGGGCGGTGAGCGAACTCGCCGAGCACGTCCTCGAGCGCGATCATCCCCACGAGCTTGCCGGTCACGTTCACCACGGGTAGCCGGCGGCAATGTGCGCCCAGCATCTTCGCCGCGGCGTCGTATACGTCCTCGTGCTCGCCAATCACGAGCACCGGTTGCGCGGCCACCTCGCACACCGGCGTGCTCGACGACAGCTCGCGAGCCATAGCGAGCACGAGATCACGGTCGGTGACCATCCCCGTGATGCGATCGTCGTCGTCGACGACCACCAGGCTGCCGACGTCGTTCCAATCCATCATGCGTGCAACCTCGACGAGCTTCGTTCCGGGTGCACAGCTGACGGCCGGACGGCGCATGCGGGACTCGACCTTCATCACGGCTCCCTTCCTGCGTGCTTCCGCGCGTCCCGCCCGGGCACGGGCGGGACACGGGTCTCGAGCACAGTGTGCCGGGCCGCTCGCGCCCCGACCAGGGTCGGACGTCCCGGCCCATGCCGCGGAGGTCCTTCCCGCGGCTGCGGCCGGCGCGGCCGCGCATCAGGCGCGTGCGGGTCGTTCCAGCGCGTCGGCGATCGCCACGTAGGCCGCGTCGGCGGCGACCTGCCAGCCGCGACCCACATCGGTGACCACCGCGGCGGTGAAGTGCGCGCTGAGGTGCGCACCGACCGCGGTGGCGAGCTGCGGTGGCGCGGCACCGGTGTGGCCGGCGGCGCGCCACAGCGTGTCGGTGATGCGCGCCATCGCCGCCCGGCGCGCGGCACGCCGGCGTCGCTCGACCCGAGCCAGCTCGTCGGGCAGGTCGCGACGCGTGGTGAGCTGCCAGTAGCCGGGGCCGTAGGAGGCGTTCATCCGGTGCGCGGCCTCGCAGGTGGCGCGTAGCCACGCCGCGCCAGTCGCGGCCGTCGTACGCCGGGAGCCGCTCGCCATACCGCTGCATACCGAGCGCGAAGGCTGCGGCAATGAGCCGCTCCCGCGTCTCGAAATGCCGAAAGAGCGTGCGCCGGCTCACGCCCGAGGCCTCGGCGATCTCGTCCATCGTCACGTCGAGTCCGCGCAAGCCGACGAGCCGGCGCGTGGCGGTGAGTAGGTGCTCCGACGCGGCGCGGCGCTTGGCGCCGGCGAGCGAGGAGTCGGCGTCCACCACCACGGACCAAAGCTAGCAACTTGACATCTCGTAGTGTCATGCATGACACTGATGAGTGCCATAGGCCACGGCCGGAGGGAGCGCGATGACGATCGACTTGCTGATCCGGGGTGGCGTCGTCGTCGACGGTACCGGTGCGCCGGCACGCACCGCCGACGTCGCGGTCCGCGACGGCGTCATCGTCGCCGTGGGCCGCGTCAGCGAGCGCGCCATTCGAACGGTCGATGCCGCCGGCGCGCTCGTCACACCCGGTTTCGTCGACATCCACACGCACTACGACGGCCAGGCGACGTGGGACGACCGGCTGCTCCCTTCGTCGGCGCACGGCGTCACCACCGTGGTCGCCGGCAACTGCGGTGTCGGCTTCGCGCCGGTGCGCCCGGGCGACCAGGAGCAACTCGTCGAGCTGATGGAAGGCGTGGAGGACCTGCCCGGCACCGTGCTGCACGAGGGCCTGAGCTGGAACTGGGAAAGCATCGGCGACTTCCTCGACGTGCTCGAGGCCCGCCGCTTCGACATCGACGTGGCCACACAGGTATGCCACGGACCGCTGCGGCTCTACGTGATGGGCCGGCGCGGAGCCGACCGCGAGCCGGCGTCGGCCGAGGAGATCGACGCGATGGGCCGCATCGCCGCAGCCGGCATCGGCGCCGGCGCCCTCGGTTTCACCACATCGCGCACCGTGAACCATCGCACGAGCCGCGGCGAGCCCACTCCCACACTCACCGCCGCGCGCGAAGAGCTCGTGGGCATCGCGCGCGCCGTGGGTGCAACGGGCGCGGGAGTGCTGCAGGTGGTCACCGACTTCCGCGACTTCGACCACGAGGCCGACACGTTCCTCGAGATGATGCGCACGTCGCGACGGCCGCTGTCGTTCTCGCTCGCGCAGTCGAGTCCCGGTACGCGCTACCGCGCACAGCTCGACCTGCTCGACCGCGCGCACGGGGCCGGCCTCACGATGCGTGCGCAGGTGGCGCCGCGGGCCGTCGGCGTGCTCGTGGGGATGGAAGGCTCGGTGAACCCTCTCCGGCACCTCGCCACGTATGCCGCGGTCGCGACCCTGCCGCTGCAGCAACGGGCGGCGCACCTCTCCGAGCCGTCGACGCGCTCGGCTCTCGTCGGTGAGCTCGCAGCGGCGGGTGTGCGCCTGCCGCTCGACCGCCTGTTCGTGCTCGGCGACCCACCCGATTACGAGCCGGCACCGCACACGAGCATCGCCGCGCGTGCCGAACGAGACCGCACCGACCCGCTCGGGCTACTCGTCGATCTGCTGCTCCGCGAGGGTGGCCGCGCCCTCCTCTACATGCCGTTCCTCAACTACTTCGACGGGAGTCTCGACGCGGCCGGAGAGATGCTCGCGCACCCGCACACGGTGCCCGGCCTCGGTGACGGCGGCGCGCACGTCGGCACGATCTGTGATGCAAGCTTTCCCACCACGCTGCTCGACCACTGGTCACGCGAGCACCACGGTCGTGCACCGTTCACGATCGAGTGGTTGGTGCAGCAGCAGTGCCGCGCCACTGCGGAGACCGTGGGCCTGCTCGACCGCGGCCTGCTCGCTCCCGGATACCGCGCCGATGTCAACGTGATCGATCGCGACGAGCTCGGCGCGCTCGCGCCGCACATCGTGGCCGACCTGCCCGCGGGTGGCCGGCGTTTCGTGCAGGGCGCACGGGGCTACGTGCACACGTTCGTGGCGGGCACCGAGACGATCGCGCGCGGCGAGCACACCGGCGCGCTCCCCGGGCGACTCGTCCGCCATCAACGACCCGACCCACAGCACCCCGAGGCGAGCTCATGACGCACGTTCCCCGCATCCTGGAACCGCAATGCGAGTGGACGGCCGATGCCGTACGCGACGAGACCGCATGGACGGAGGTGCTCGACCACCGCGAGCTCACCGAGCTCGACGGTGCGCTGCGTACCGCTCTCGCGAAGTCGAGCGACGTGCTCGACATCACCAAGGACGACTTTCCGCTGCCGGTGCTCTCGGCCCGCCTGCAGCGCATCGAGGAGGAGTTGATCAACGGTCGCGGCTTCGTGCGCATCCGCGGCATCGATCGCAGTGCGTACGACCAGCCCGAGATGGAAATGCTCTATTGGGGTCTCGGCACACACCTCGGTCTCCCGTGGGCACAGAACCACCATGGTCACGTGCTCGGCGACGTGACCGACCAGCAGCGATCGGTGAACGACCCGAACGCGCGCGGCAACGAGCTCGGCGGCGTGCCGCTCCCCTTCCACTGCGACGGCTCCGATCTCGTCGGTCTGATGTGTCTCGCCAACGGGCGCGCCGGCGGTCTCTCGAAGGTCGCGAACTCGGTGACGATCCACAACCGCCTCGTACGCGAGCGCCCCGATCTCGCCGCCGCGCTGTACGACCCGTACCCGTACGACTTCCGGGGCGAGCAACCGGCTGGCGGCCAGCCGTATTACACGGTGCCGGTGTTCACCGAGTGGAACGACCGCCTGTTCTGCCGGTGCATCCCGCCGTACATCCTCGCGTCACAACGACACGCCGACGCGCCGCGCATCGACGCGTTGCACCGCGAAGCGCTGGACGCGGTGGTTGCGATGGCCGACGAACCGCAACATCATCTGGCGATGGAACTGCGGCCCGGTGACATGCAGTTCATCGACAACTACCACGTGCTGCACGGGCGCACCGCGTACGCAGACGATCGCGACTCCGGCGCGGTGCGCCATCTCAAACGCTTGTGGCTCGAGACCACGGTGCTCGCTGATCGCCCGCCCTACTTCCAGCATCACCGCACGCACTGGGAAGCCAACCGCAGCGCGAGTCGCATGCGCGTCAATTAGCAGCGCGCCGCCTTCGCGGTCCTCACATCGTCGACATCGCGCTCCTCGTCGCGCCGGACGCAGAACCCGGTCATTGTGCGCATTCTCGACATTTGCTCGGTACGGGACGCCGGCCGGGCGATCTGCTGCGCAGGCGCCACACCGCCACCAGTGTTGCCACCTTCAACACCAATGTCGCCTTTGTGGCGACCTGAACTTCCAACGTTTGCAGGGGTTGCCCAGCGTTTGGCAAAGACTCGCAAACCCTTGGCGCAGAGCACCCGAATGCTCGTCGATAGACAGTACGTTGCCGCACTTCAGAGCGGCGGTGGCCCATCAAGAGGGCCTGTCGAGGGAGCAGCACCCTGTCTCGTTCAATGTCAACTTCGATGCGCGCTCACATGCGCGTTGCCCGCAACAGTCGTTCGATCGGCGCTCGGCGCCGCGCACGCTTCACACGAGTGGCGAGCGCGGTGGCCGGCACGGCACTCGCGGCCACCGGCATCGCGGCACACGTGTCGAGCGCGGCACAGCCGCACGGCGCCGCGCCGCAGGCAGCAGCCGGCCACCAGGCCCTTGCGATTCGCAACACGAGCTTCCCGATCCCTTCGGGCGCGCGGTTCGTGGCGCCGGGAGGGCGTGACAGCAATCCCGGCTCGGTGAGCGCGCCGTTCGCCACGATCCACAAGGCACTGAGCGTCGTGCCGTCGGGTGGCACCGTCGTGCTCCGCGGCGGCACGTACAACCAGTCGCTGGGCTCGTTGCGCCGCCGCGTCATCATCCAGGCGTACCCGCACGAGGCACCGTGGATCAAGGGCGCCCGCAGGGGCACGGCACTCACCATCGGTTCGGGTGGTGCCGGTAGCTACATCCGCGGCATCGGCTTCGAGTACTGGGGCACGGCGAAGAACGACGCGATCACCGTGAGCGGCAAGAGCGTGACGCTCGACAGCGACACGATCGCATACAGCGCCGGGCGTGGGATCGGCATCTACGGCACCAACGTCGTCGTCATCAACTCGATGATCATCAACAGCGGCGGGTCTGGCATGAACGCGCACCGTGCCAACGGCCTCGACTTCGAGCACAACGTGGTCAGCTTCTCGAACAACCTGCACCGTTCGATCGCACCATCGCCGACCGCGCAACTCAGCGGCGTGAAGGTCACGAAGACGGTCAACACGGTGTTCCGTGGCAACGACTTCCACGACAACGACAGCAACGCACTGTGGTTCGACCAGCAGAGCGCGAACCAGTTCGTCATCAGCAACCGCATCCTGCTCAACAAGGGCCACGGTCTGGCCATCGAGGTGTCCGGTCACTCGGTCGTAGCCGAGAACGTGATCGTCAACAACGGTCGCGACGGGCTCAAGCTGTCGGGCGCGAACGATGCCGCGGTCTACAACAACACCATCGCCGGCAACGGATGGGCGCAGATCGGCGTCTACGAGGACCCGCGGCACACGAGCGGTCTGGCCACGAGCGACAGCACGAACATCTCGCTCGGCAACAACGTCTTCATGGCCGGCACGAACGCCCAGAAGTACGTGCTCTACAGCTTCGACCTCCACCATCCCGCGCACCTCACCACCACGAGGATGCTCAGCTACGACGACCACAACGTGTACGGCCGCGCGAACGTCGGCCGGCCGAAGTACCTCGCGTACACGCAGGCGTCGGCGACCACGCGGGGTGGATACACGAGCCTCGCGGCGTTCCAGAAGGCGACGCACCGAGAGGGATCGAGCCGCTCGGCCGATGCCTGGTCGTTCGCCAAGCTGTTCGTCGCCCCGTCGAGCTACAACTTCACCCTCGCCAAGGGCGCGCCCGTGGCACGGCCCGGCCCGCTGCCGAGGGCGGTGGCCGCCGCGCTGGGCACCGGCACCCAGGTCTCGCACGTCGGCGCATAGCCCGGCGGCAGAGTCCGGCAGGTCCTATCCCGGCTCGGCGCCATTGGCGTCGAGCCGGGTGACCGCCTGGTAGTACGCGGCTTCGAGCGCCGACGCGCGCGGCCAACCCGCGTAGTAGGCGAAGTGCAGCACGAACTCCTGCATCTCCTCGCGGGTGACGTCACCGCTTGCAAGGGCGGCATACACGTGCTGCTGGATCGGCACGTCGACCGCGGCGGCGCCCACGCACGCAAGGGTGATCCACCGCCGGTCGCGTCGTGAGAGCCCGGGGCGGTCCCAGAGCTCTCCGAACACCGAATCGACGACGCCGCGGGCGAGATACGGAGTCAGCGGCGGCGGCGCTTCCGACACCATCACCTCGCGGTACCGGCTCCGGCCGGTTGCGGTGCGTTCCTCGGTGATCGCCGCCCGCGTCCGGTCACGCGTGTCGTCGTACTCGGCCACTGATCTCTCCTGTCAGGTCGTGCGCTCAGGCTGGTGCTGCAACGCGGCTGCGAGGCCGCCGTCGACGCGGATGTCGCAACCCGAGATGAACGCGGCGGCACCGGAACAGAGGAACGTGACGGTGCGCGCGATGTCGTCGATGCGGCCGGGAAGGACGGTCTCGCTGCCGGGGCGGTGGCCGCCGACCGGCGTGATTCCCGCGAGCCACTCCTTGATCGGGTTGTGCACGAGCTCGAGCCGCCCCATAGCGGTGTCGACGAGACCGGGCGACAGCGAGAGCACCCGGCCGCCGCGCGCGCCCCACGCAACCGCGGCGCGCTCGCACAGGCGGATGACGCCCCGCTTGGCCAGCCGGTATGTGGCCCCGGGATCCGGCTCCGCACCCACGGCCGCCTGGAAACGTGCTTCGAGCTCACCGGCGAGCGGTTCATCGAGCACGGCGTCGACCGCGGGGTCGAACGCGCCCATGTGACCGGACACCGACGCGAGGCACACCGCGACGCTGCCCGCAGCGACACGCGGAAGGAAACCGTCGAGGAGCATCGCGGTCGCGACAAGGTCGACCCGCAGAATCTCGCGCCAGCCGGCCATCGACGGCGACAACCCTGCCGCGTGGACGAGCGAGTGCAGCGTCCCGAGGTCGTCCGCCTGCGCCGCGAGCGCGGCGACGGCGCCGTCGCCGGTGAGGTCGCGGGCGTCGGTGCACACCTTCGTCGTCGTCTCGCGCTCGAGCGATGCCGCGATCTCGAGCAGCAGTTGCTCGTTCCTGTCGGTGAGCAGCACGGCATCGACTGCTGGCGCGACGGCGCGGGCGCACGCAGCTCCCATCGCGCCCGCCGCGCCCGTGATGACCGAGACCGTGCTCATGCGCCTGGCTGCGGCGCGAGGCGTGCCGGGGTGTCCGGCTCGCCGATGGCGGCACGCTCGCGCCGCAGGCGCGGCTGGGCCTCCGCCGTGTGCCGGTCGCCGGCGCGCGGCGGCAGCGCGAAGCCGGTGTAGGCGACGCGGCGTTCGTGGGTCGAAGGATGCGTCGAGCGGTGCAACGTGCACGACATGTGCACTGTGAGATCACCGCGCGCGGCGCCCAGTGCGACGCACGGCAGGTCGAGCGTGCGATCGACCTGGGCGCGGGCGATGTTGGCGCGGTGCGAGCCGGCGACCACGTCGAGGCCACCATGTGCCTCGTCGACAGGTGTGAGGCAGATCCCGATCGTGAGCCCCGAGCAGAACATCGAGTGACCACCGCGGTCACAGTCCTTGTGCCACGGCAGGCACGCCAACCCCTCGACCGACCCGACGCGCTTGGTGAGCCCTTCGGCGGTCACACCGGCGAAGTGCTCGCCGAACGGGTCGCCCGGACGGTGGCCGTCGCCGAGCAGCTCGCCGATCGCCACGTAGCGCGGATCGTCGAACAGCGCACGGAGTGCGGGCGACTGCTGCGCGAGATCGAGGATTCGGCACGGGTAGCGCGCACCGGTGTCGGTGGCTGCCCACCACGACGCGCCGTCGTTCGGCGTTGCTCGCTCGACGGCACGTGCGAGATCGGCGTCGATCGCGTCCACCTCGTCGGCGGTGCACACGCCCTCCAGCAGCAGGAAACCGGCCTCGGCGAGGAAGTGCGCGGCGTCGCCGTCGCGCTCGCCCAACCGGAACCGCTCGTGAAGGTCGAGCGCGCTCCCGTCGCGCGCTCGCAGCGATACCTCACCGGGCGCGTACACAGCCCGGCCGTCGATCACCGACCGCAGTACCGGGTCCCACGCGCAGAAGGTCTCGTTCGAGACCGGGTCGGCCTCGACACGGCCGGCGATCACGAGCCCGAGTGCAGTGCGACGCTCGCGGACGAGGTCGACAAACGCATCGCGGGCGAGGACGACGCGCCGCGCCGTCCCGGCCGGCGCGCCCCGATCGACCGTGAGCGACCCCTCGTCGAGGCGCAGCGTCCACTCGTCGCCTTCGACCGCGATGGTGAGGGGCGGCAGGTCGAGGCGTCGCGCGTCATCAGCAGCGCGCGCGCCGTGGCGCGCCAGCGCGCCGGCCCATTCGTCCGACCAGAACGTGGTGGGATCGACCGCCGGTACGTCTCCAAAGGATCTCGTGCGCGTGTCGACGCTCGGGCGCCGGTCGTTGCTCGCTGCGGTCATCGCCCGCGCGCTCCGGCGAGATCGCGCGGGTGTCCGAGCAGTCCGAGGAAGCGGTCGGCCGCGGCGAGCAGCACTGCTCGTTCGCTCTCCGGGGGCGACGCTTCGGCGAACAAGCCGATGTCCTTGGCCATGATCGGCCCGATCATGCCGGCGACTGCATCGAAGGAGCCGAGGCCCACGAACACGTCCAGCGCGTAGCTACGGCCGCTCCCGCTGCGCAGCGCGTCACCGAGCGCCGCGGCGTCGAGACCGAGCGTCGCCCCGAGCGCCATCGCGTCGTGAGCGAGCGCGAAGTGCGCAGCGTTCAAGGCGTTGTTGAGCAGCTTCGTACGAAGTCCGCTGCCGAGCCCACCCATGTGGAGCACGGGATCGCCGTACGTCTCGAGCACGGATCGCGCCCACGCCATCGCGCCCGGGTCGCCGCCGACGTACACCGACAACCGGCCCGAGGCCGCGGCGGCCCCACCGCCGCTCACCGGTGCGTCGATCACCGCGACACCCGACGCGGCGGCCGCTTCGGCGATCTCGAAGCAGTCGTCGGTGCCGATCGTCGAGTGCAACGCGAGCACACTGCCTTCGGTCATCCCGGCCAGCACCCCATTCGGTGCGAGTGTCACCTCGCGCACCGCCGCGCCGTCGGTGACGCAGATGCCGACGACGTCGCTCGCGCGGCCGAGCGCGACCGGATCGGACGCGATCTCGGCGGCCGTGGCTGCGAACGGTTCGAGCGCCGCCGCCCGTCGGGCCCACAGCGTGGTGGGCAGGCCCTGTTCGATGATGCGCTGCGCCATGCCGGCGCCCTGGCTCCCGAGCCCGATGAACCCGACGCGCATCAGGGAGCCTGCACGGTCCGCGCCAGGATGCCGAGCGTCGCTCGCAGCGCACCCTCCGAGATCACCGGGAAGATGCCGAGCTCCTTCCAGTTGTCGCCGATCGTCGACCAGTCGTAGTACGAGGTGACGAGCGTGCCTCCGTCGATCGGCTCGAGCCGGTAGCCGTAGCGATGGCCGATGTCGAAGTTGCCCGTGACCGTCCATGCGATCTCGCGGTCCGGCTCGAAGTCGGTGATGAGGATCGTCACGTCGTACTCACCGAGCGGCATGTCGTTGAGCGCCTCACGGTCCATGTGTACGACGAAGGTGTCCCCCACCGCGGCGACGCGCTCGCCCTCTGCGCTCATGAGCATCCCGGAGCTGTCGATGCGCACGTGCCCCTGCGGATCGGTGAGCACGGCGAAGACGGTTGCCGGATCCGCCGTGATCGTTCGCTCGACTTCGATGCGCTCGCCAGCCATGGCGGCATCCTGCCACCCTCACCGGTGCGGCCGCACGATCGCCCAGCCCGGCCTCCGGCGCGCGGCGCGGCTCCTCCCTGCGCGCGACGATGTTCCGGTGCCGATCGCGTCGAAGTGCGACTACGAGCTCGGGTGCACGTTCGTGGTGTGGCACGGCAACGTCACGCCCGAGGAATGGGACCGGCACTTCGACGACCTCATCGCCGACCCCGCCTTCCCTCCCGGCCCGCGCTGGATCGTCGACCTCCAGACCGCCGACTCCGACCTGTTCGCCGAGCCCGATCTCGCGGAGATCGGCCGGCGGTTCAGCGAGCAGTCGGCGCGGCTCGGCGGTTTGCGCCTGGCCATCGTGCCGGACTCCTCGTGGGACAAGGCGCGCCACCTGATGGAGCACGAGGTGCATGTGCCGGGCCTCACGAGCATGCAGTTCGCCACCCTCGACACCGCGTGCGTCTGGCTCGGCGTCGACCCGACGCGTGCGCGCTCGGTGCTCAGCGCACTCCGCGACCGGGCGCGCAGCGCGCCCGGCGGCGCCTGACGTGGGCGCCTGACATGGAGGTGGCCTGCGCGGCCGTCCCGAATCGCGGTGCCGCCTGAGCCGATGACCTTCGTCCCTGGCGCGACGGTGCGCGGCGCGACGAAACTCGGTACATGACGTCATTCGGTCTCGAGATCCTCGGCGGCGACGAGTGCGAAGCCCTCCTGCGCAACCACTCCATCGGGCGGATCGCCGTGTGGAGCGGCCCGCACCCGGCGATCCTGCCGGTGCTGTACGGCATGCTCGACGGCGACGTGATCATCCGCACCGCGCCGGGCGAGAAGCTGATCGCTGCGGTGCTCGGGCAGACGGTCGTGTTCGAGATCGACGGCGCCGAACCGGCCCGCCACACCGGCTGGAGCGTCAACGTGGTGGGGCACGCCGAGCGGGTCGAGTCGGCCGTCGACGTGGAGCGCGCCACCGAGCTCGCGCTCGAACCGTGGGCCGGGGAATGGCGCAACGACTACGTGCGCATCCACGCGGAACAGGTGACCGGCCGCCGGATCATGGCCGATACCGGCGCGCTCACCACGGGGCCGTGATCGCGGGATCCCGACCTGTCAGCGCGTGGCCTTCGCCGCTTGCCGCCACGTCGGGACGCTCGGGGCATGCGCTTCGAGCGAGCGGAGGAACGTCACGACCTGCCGCACCTGCTCGTCGGTGAACGTGCCGCCGTAGTCGAGATTCCAGGCGGGCATCTCAGTGCCTGACACGCCGCCGGACACCAGAGCGAAGATCTGGTTGTCGGACGTGTTCTTCAAGAACTGGGTCGAGTTCAGCGTCGGTGCGCTGCCACCGCCGGTCGCGTTCGTGCCGTGGCACTGGGCGCAATCCGCGGCGAAGAGCTTCCGCCCGATGCTGGTGTAGCTCGCGGTCTGCGCGCGCTGCGCATTCTTGCGCAGCGTCGGCTCCCGTACCCCGTAGGTGACGAAGCCCGCGAGCAGCAGCACCATGAAGAACAGGCCCCACGTGAGATACCGGTTCAGGCTGCGTTCGAGCCACTCGGGCTCGAACGGCGGCGGTTGGGGACGTTCGCGCGGCACGTCAGGCCTTCCCGATGCAGCTCGGGCCCTTGGGCGGTGTGAGGAAGTGGTTCGCGCCCCGCGGTGGACCGGACATCAACGTGCCCGTGTCGACAACCACGTTCTGACCGACGAGCTTCACGTCGTAGCGGTCCATCCCACGCGGTGCGGGACCCTTGATGTACTCGCCGGCAAGGTCGTACACCGACCCGTGGCATGGGCATTCGAAACGGCCCGAGCTCTCGCAAAAGGGCACGTGGCATCCGAGGTGTGGGCACTTTTGGGACAACGCGAAGATGTAGTCATCGGCGTTGACGACGTACATCCGTCCCGCGGCCACGTAGGTGCTCGTGTTGGTCGCGAAGCTCGACGTGCTGCCCACGGTGATCCTTGCCCCGCTCGCTCCCGACCCGAGCGGGCGTAGTGCCTCGTAGCCGGTGTAGGCCGCGGCGCCGGCGAGCAGCGCGCCGCCGAGCTTCCAGCCGTTGCGCAAGAGGTCACGTCGACTCGTGCGGTCCATGGCGTCTCCTCCCTACATCTCGACGTACGAATGGGTCCACGGAGCGATGAACTTCCAGCCCGGCCCGCGGAAGAACACTCCGATCACGGTCAACACGACGACGATCGCGAGCAGTAGCGAGAACAGCGCGACCGCGACCTTGCGGTAGCGAGCGCGCGTATCGCCGTTGCGGTCGATGTACGGCAGGAGCACGAGCAGCATCACCGCGGCACCCGGTACCAGGATGCCCGCCACAAGAGGGTCGAAACGCGAGAGCAACTCCTGCAGGCCGGCGAAGTACCACGGTGCCTTCGCCGGTTCTGGCGTCACGTTCGGGTTGGCGAGCCCGCGCAAGGGGGCGGCGAACAGCGCACCGAGGCCGAGCACCACAGCCAGCGTGCCGAGCGCCACCACGACGTGGCGGACCATCAGATGGGGCCAGGTAAACACGGTGTCGTCGACAGGCCGCTGTGCCTCGGTGACCGACTCCCGGTCGACGACCCCGAGCAACCGCACCCTGCCGCCGTAAAGCTCCGGCGCCGCTCGCGCCATCGGCTCGGCCGCTGTTGCCGCGGGAACAGCACCCGTACCGGGCCGGTCCGTCGCCTCCTCCGCGAACGCCCCGACGGTCGAGCGCTCGACCGCGAATCCGTCCTTGCGCACTCGCCAGATGTGCACCGTGAGCATCACCGCCAGCAGGAACGGCAACACTGCGACATGGAGCGCGTAGAAGCGCAGGAGTGTCGCCTGCCCGATCTGGGGGCCTCCGATCAGCAGGTCCTGCAACCGGTTGCCGACCAGCGGCACGTAGTGCACGAGGTTCGTGCCCACGGTCACGGCCCAGTACGACAGCTGGTCCCACGGGAGGAGGTAGCCGGTGAACGAGAACCCAAGCGTGAGCAGCAGCAGCATCACGCCGATGACCCAGTTGAACTCGCGTGGCCGCTTGTACGCGCCGGCGTAGAAGACGCGCACCAGGTGCAGTGCCACGACGAGCACCATCAGGTGCGCCGACCAGCGGTGCACGTTGCGGATCAGCTGGCCGAAACCTACGCCCGTCTTGAGATGCTGCATGTCGCCATACGCGGAGCCCACCGACGGCGTGTACACGAACATGAGGTACACGCCCGTCACGAGGAGCACGCCGAACAGCACCGCGGCGATGAACCCGAGCCGGAGCGAGTAGCGCAGCCGCAGCACGCGGTTCGGCACCTTGACCGGATACACGTGCAGGAACACATTGCTGAACGACTGGAGCGCGCGGCCGCGCGGCGTGTCCGTCTGGGCGTGGCGAAACGCGGATCGCCACACGTCGCTGCGCTTGACGCGTGCTGTGAGCCCGTGGTCGACGGACGTCCGCCCCGGCTCGAGACCCTTCGTCTCGACGTCAGTCATGGGCCAACTCCTTCGCATGGACCATCGACAGTGCGCCCGGCGGGCACCGGTTGACGCACAACCCACACCGGATGCAGAGGTCCTCGTCGAGGAGCAGCACCGACTGCTGCTCGTTGCCGGCGCCGACCGCGTCGGCACGGGCGATCGTGATGCAGTTCGGCGGGCAGACGTCGACGCAGAGACCGCAGAGGATGCAGAGTTCGGGCGACAGCATCACGTTGTCGAAACAACGCAGGCACCGCAGGCCCTCGAGGCGGGCCTCGCGTTCGTCGTAGCCGGTCTCCACTTCGCCGAACCCCACCCGCCGTTCGGTCGGTGTGGCAGGCACGGCCTGGCGCGGGATGGCGTCGTAGTCACTGTCGATGCGCCGGAAGCCACGACGCAGCTCGACGCGTACCTCGTGGCCGTCCGCAGTCCCCGGAAGCGTCGCTCCCGTGAGCGTCGCGTGGATCGACGCGGCGGCGCGCCGGCCGTCGGCGATGGCGTCGATCAGGTTGCGGGGACCACGAGCGACGTCGCCACCGGCCCAGATTCGGTCGTGCGACGTGCGCAGCGTCTCCGAGTCGATGCGCAGGCCACCACCGGCCGTGCGTTCGAGGCTGATCGCGTCGGCAAACGTCACGTCGGCGGCCTGGCCCACCGCGAGGATGACGGTATCGGCGGGGATGACCTCCTCCGTGCCGGGCGCGAACGTGGGCGAGAAACGTCCGTTCGCGTCGAACACGGAGGTGACGGCGATCGTCTCGAGGCCCGTGAGCCGGCCGTTTCCGAGGAAGCGTTGCGGTCCCCGCCGGTAGACGATGCGGATGCCTTCGCGCTCGGCCTCGTCGATCTCCTCGGGATCAGCCGGGATCTCCGTGGGCGACTCCAACGCCACGATCGTGACGTCTTGGACGCCGGCGCGGCGCGCCGCGCGTGCGACATCGAAGGTGGTCGTCATCGCACGGCGCGCGTCGTCGTCCGACGCCGGGCCCAGTGCCACGGGTGACGGGGGTGCCTCGCCGGCCGATGCCGCGCGCAAGGCCGTGCGCGCCGCGTCGAACGCGACGTTGCCACCACCGACGACCACCACCCGCTCGCCGAGCTCGACCCGGAACCCCTGGTTCACGTTGAGCAGGTACTCGACCACGCGCAGCACACCGTCGAGGTCGTGACCTGGGAGATCGAGATCGCGCGCCCGGCCGGTACCAACCGCAAGAAACAACGCGGCATGCCGGTCGAGTAGCTCGTCGAGCGAGTGCGTGTCGCCGATGCGCGCATTCGTCTCGACGTCGATGCCCAGCTCGATGATCGCATCGATCTCCACGCGCGATCAGCGAGCGCGGCAGCCGGTACTCGGGAATGCCCAGGATCATCATGCCGCCGAGGCGGTCGTGCGCCTCGTAGAGCGCGACCGCATGCCCCGCGAGCCGGAGGTCGCATGCGGCCGCCAATCCCGCCGGACCGCCACCTACGACGCCGATGCTCGGCAGAGCGGCGGGCGGCACGTCGCCGTGTGCAGCGTGCCACACCGTGCTCGCGGCGAAGCTCTCGACGCCGAAGCGTTCGGTGACGAATCGCTTGAGCGCGCGGATCGATACCGGCGCGTCGACGGAGCCCCGCCGGCACGCGCGCTCGCATGGTGCGGCGCACACGCGCCCGCACACCGAGGGGAACGGGTTCGGCGCGCGCGCGATCAGATACGCGGCTTCGAATCGGCCTTCTGCGATCGCGGTCACGTAGGCACCGGCATCGGTGTGCACCGGGCAGGCGGCGCGGCAGGGTTCGTTGGCCCACAGCCAGTCGGAGTCGGGTATGGCCGGCGCGGGCATCAGATGACCTTCCGTTGCTGCAGCTTTCGCAGCCCCCAGGCCAGCGCAAGGAGCAGGACGAAGAACACCGCGGTCGCGAGGGCCACCAGGCTGCTACGCGTCTTGCCGTGGATCTTCGTGAGGATCCAGTTCGGTCCGTACACGAGTGCCACAATTGCGACGACGAGGATCACGACTGCCGACCCGATCGCGCGCAGCCACCCGATGGTTGGTCGCGTCTCGGTGTCGTCGGGCATCGTCACCTCGTTGCTCACGACACTGTCAGCCCAGCGCGCATGCCCGCCGCGTAGTGACCCGCCAGGTTGCACACCACCACGTACCCGCCCGCCGCCATGGCCTTGATGGTGAACACGCGCGTGTCACCCGGCTTCAAGTTCGGATCACCCGTCTCACCAACGTTCGCCGCCTCACCCACCTTGTTCGCACCGCTCTTCACCGGCACCGGAGGATCACCACCAAACGTCACCGGCAACCGGTTATACGCCACACCGGTCTTCAACACCACCGCCTCGTGCTCGATCGTCCCCGTGTTCTTCACCACGAACGTCACATCACCCGCCGGCACCACCGACGGCGACACCGCCAAACTCATCGGGCCACCCGCACCCCGCACATCCGACACCGTCACATCCACGATCGGGCCCGCAGGAACCACTGTCAGCGCAGCGCGCATACCCGCCGCGTAATGACCCGCCAGGTTGCACACCACCACGTACTGACCCGCCGCCATCTTGCTGATCGTGAACACGCGCGTGTCACCCGGCTTCAAGTTCGGATCACCCGTCTCACCAACGTTCGCCGCCTCACCCACCTTGTTCGCACCGCTCTTCACCGGCACCGGAGGATCACCACCAAACGTCACCGGCAACCGGTTATACGCCACACCGGTCTTCAACACCACCGCCTCGTGCTCGATCGTCCCCGTGTTCTTCACCACGAACGTCACATCACCCGCCGGCACCACCGACGGCGACACCGCCAAACTCATCGGACCACCCGCACCCCGCACATCCGACACCGTCACGCCCACCGTCCTCGCCGGGTCGGTCACCGTCAGCTCGGCGCGCATACCCGCCGCATAGTGACCAGCCAGGTTGCACACCACCACGTAATGACCCGCCGCCATGGCCTTGATGGTGAACACCCGCGTGCCACCAGGCTTCAAGTTCGGATCACCCGTCTCACCAACGTTCGCCGCCTCACTCACCTTGTTCGCACCGCTCTTCACCGGCCCCGGAGGATCACCACCAAACGTCACCGGCAACCGGTTATACGGCGAGTCCGTCTTCAACACCACCGCCTCGTGCTCGATCGTCCCCGTGTTCTTCACCACGAACGTCACATCACCCGCCGGCACCACCGACGGCGACACCGCCAAACTCATCGGACCACCCGCACCCCGCACATCCGACACCGTCACGCCCACTGTCCTCGGGGTCGCGGCCGCCGCCGACTTCGCGCCGGGGATCTTCACCCCACCCTCGAGGGTGCGGGCACCACCCGCGCTCGACGACGTGGTGCTCGCGCAGCCGGCGAGCGCGGCAACGAGCGCGGCTGCGACCACGATCGTCACGCGCCGTCGGGATTCGACCACGATGCCTGCTGCCTCCCGGGCCTGGGGGCCCGGGCCAGGGCTCCCGGAGGAACTTACGACCCGACGCCGCGCCGAGGCCAGGGCCGAAGGACCCGAGCCGGGATCGCTTCGCGGCCGTGGAGACGCTCCGTGGTCGCCGGTCGCGCGCTGCGGCAGCCGGCCGCGGCCTACTGGTGGCGGAAGATGCGCGCGAGCTCGGCCTCCACGTCGAGCGGCGGCAGCGGGCCGACGGTGATCGTCACGCCCATCAGCGATGCCGGTGCGCGCGCCGGCGGGTCGTAGTCGGCGCTCACCGGGAACGGGCGCGCGTAGCCCACGGTGAGGAACGCGCCGTCTGGTGACCACGCGAGCGGAGGGTGCACGCCGAGGCGAGCCCGCGCGAGCTCGTGGCCGTCGGCGCCGAGCGCGACCTCGAACTCGCCGTCGACGAGGCGACCCTCGGCCACGAGGACGCGTGCCGACGGTGCGACGGCCGCGTGCGTGCCGTGCGCGCCGCCCTTGCCCGCGATGCACCAGTGCAGCGCGCCGCCCTCGAGGTACCACGCCCATCCCGACGTCCAGTCGCCCTGCTCGCAGAGGACCACGCCCGACGCCGGCGATCCGATCGGGTCGCGGAAGGCGGCGACCATGCGAAAACCGCCCGCGATGTTCGGGCCCGCGACCTCGTGGACCTTGTCGCCCGGCCGGAAGTGGTGCTCGGTACGGAACGCGGTCCACGGCACGTGCATGTGCGCGATGCGATGCATCGCGCCGTCGTCGAGCGGGAACACCTGGTTGCGCTCGGCTTCGCCGAACCACCGTTCCACGAGCGCGGCGAGCCGTGCTGGCTCCTCGGAGGCGAGATCGTGGGCCTCGGTGGGGTCGAGCCGCGTGTCGAACAGGGCCCAACTGTCGTCGGCGAAGTCGTGGCTGCCGGTCACGGCGTCGCGCTCGGCCGCGGTGAGCTGGTTCACGTGATTCGTGACGGCTTTCCAACCGTCGTGGTACATGGCGCGGCTGCCCCAGCACTCGTAGTACTGCGTGACGCGCGTCGCCGGAGCGGCGTCGTCGTCGAGCACCGGTACGAGGCTCATACCGTCGAGCGACATCTGCGGCACGCCGTCGAGCTCCGAAGGCGCTTCGATGCCGCAGAGCTCGAGCACTGTCGGCAGCACGTCGACGGCATGCGCGTACTGGCCGCGCCGGCCGCCCGCGTCGTCGATCGTCGGTGCCGCGACGATGCACGGGTCGCGGACCCCACCTTCGAACGTGTAGCGCTTCCAGCGCCGGAACGGCGTGTTGCCGGCGAGGGCCCAGCCCCACGGGTAGTGGCCGTTCGAGCGGAACCCGCCGAGGTCGTCGATGTGTGCCAGCTCGTCGGCGAGATCATCGGCGGCATCGGAGATGTAGTGACCGAGCTGGTTGTAGCTGCCGTGCGGTCCGCCCTCGGCCGACGCGCCGTTGTCGGAAACGAACAGCACCACGGTGTGATCGAGCTCACCCGTGGCGTCGAGATGGTCGAGCACACGGCCGAGGTGGTGGTCGGCGTGCGCGATATAGCCGGCGCACACCTCCATCATCCACGCGTAGAGGCGGCGGCGCGGCGCATCGATCGACGACCAGGGCTCCACCCACGGGGGCCGGTCCGACAGCGCGGTGTGCGGCGGGACCACGCCGAGTTGCTGCTGCCGCGCGAACGTCGCGGCGCGCCACGCGTCCCACCCCTCGTCGAACCGGCCTCGGAACGGGTCGATCCACTCGATCGGCGCCTGGTGGGGCGCGTGGGGCGCGGCCGAGGCGTACCAGAGCAGGAATGGACGATCCGGGTGCGACAGCCGCAGTTCCCGCAGGTACGCGACGGCGTTGTCGGCCAGGTCGGCGTCGAGGTGGTAGCCGTCGGCGGGGGTGCGCGGTGGCTCCACATGGTTCGTGTCGCGTACGAGGTTCGGCGTCCACTGGTTCGTCTCGCCGTTGAGGAACCCGTAGTAGCGGTCGAAGCCGAGTCCGGTCGGCCACATGTCGTACGGGCCGGTGATGCGCTGGTCGCGGGCGACGAGGTGCCACTTCCCCACACAGAAGGTCGCGTAGCCGTTCGCCCGCAGGATCTGCGCGAGCGTGCCCGCGCCGCGCGGGAAGCGGCACGAGTAGCCCGGGAAGTTCGTGGGCAAGTCCGGCAGCATGCCCATACCGACGCGGTGGTGGTTGCGGCCCGTGAGCAGGCAGGCGCGCGTCGGCGAGCACACCGCGGTGGTGTGGAAGTTCGTGAGCCTCAGACCGCGGCGCGCGAGCGCGTCGACGTTCGGCGTGGCGAGATCCGACCCGTAGCACCCGAGGTGCGCGAAGCCGAGGTCGTCGAACACGACCACCATCACGTTCGGCGCGCCACGCCGGAACGTGGGTGCCGGCGCCACACGCGCCTCGGTCGCCATCGTGGGTGGTGTCACCGGATCGTGCACGGGACGATCTTCGCGTCAGCTCCAGAACCGGCGCCAGGTAGGGAAGAGGTCGGGGACGGTACCGGTGCCGTCATGGTGTTCGGGCCAGTTCGCCGGGGGCAGCGTGAGCGGGTTCACGCCCACTTCGGCGCCGTACCAGAGATCGTGGCGGCGGCGCACGAAGTACCAGTGCGCGCGCCGGCGCTCGTAGGTGTCTCGGTAGAGGATGGCCTGGTGGATCCAGCGATCGCCGTCCTGGATCTCGCCCTTGCAGTACACGTGACCGGTCGCGTGGTCGTCGTCGAGAAGGTCGATCACGTGCGTGCCGACGTTGAGGACCGAGATCCCGATGCCGCGCAGGGACGCACCGAACGACTCGCGCAGCGCCTCACGCCCGAATCGGCCGCGACCCACCTGCACGTCGTCGACGAACAGGCCGACGAGGGTGTCGAGGTCACGCGCATCGGTGGCGAGCGCGTAGCGCGCGGCAAGCTGGCGGATCTCCTCGTACGCGAGGAGCCGTTCGACCGGGTCCATCAGTCCCCGAGGTCGGGCGCCCATGACGCGCCGTTGATGTGCGTGCCGCCGTCGACGAACAGCGTGTTGCCGGTGAGGTAGCGAGCGTCGTCACTCGCGAGGAACACCGCGACCGGCGCGACGTCGTGCTCGGGATCACCGAGGCGGCCCATCGGGTTGCTGGCATCGGCGAGTCGCTCGAGCTCGGGATGGGCGCGGAACACCTCGCGCGTCGCGGCCGTCTTCGCGCCGGGACAGATCACGTTCACGCGGATCTGCCACGGCGCCCACTCCCGCGCCGCGGTACGACTCGCCGCACGCAGCGCCTCCTTCGCGGCGTTGTACTGCACCGTGCCCATGTGCGCGTTCACGCCGTTCAGCGAGCACACGTTCACGAGGCTCCCGCGGCCTTTACGCCTCATCACCGGCAGGACGTGCTGCATGGCCCAGAACGGTCCGAGGAACCCCACGTGCAGGCCACGGAGCATCTCCTCGTCGGTCTTGTGCTCGACCCGGCTGATGCTCCCGCCGTTACCCCATGCGTTGTTGACGAGCACGTCGACCGTGCCCCACTGCTCGAGCGCGTGGTCGATCATGGCGAGGTTGTCGTGCTTCACCGACACGTCGGTGGCCAGGAACTGCACGTCGGCACCGAGCTGGGTGCGGCACTCCTCGGCCACCTGCGGGCCCCGGTCGGTGTCGATCTCGGCGACCAGCACCCGCGCGCCCTCGGCCGCGAAGCGCCGCACGATGCCCCTCCCGATGCCGTCACCGCCACCGGTGACGACGGCTACCCGCCCGGCGAGTCGTCCAACCATGCACCATGTCTATCCGGGGCGGTACCGAAGCCCGCGTGACGGGCATGATTGCGGGATGACCCGCACCGACGAGCCGGCACGGTTCTCGCTCGCGTCGGCCCGCGCGGCCGCCGCGGCGGGCGAGACGGCGCTCTGGGTGGGCGAGTTCCTCGCGAGCCGCGGGAGCGGCAACGAGGTGCTCGCCGCTGCGCTCGCCGAGCGCCCACACGCTTGGTTCGGGCCGCTGCTCATACCCCTCTCCCACCTGGTGCGGCTCGCGGGGCCGGAACCCGAGGCGACGTGCCCGATCGATCCCGCGGCCTGGTCGCACGACGTCGAGGCGATGGAGGCCAGCTTCGAGCGGGGTTGGGCGATGCCACCGTTGCTCGCCGAGCTGCGCGACGGACGGTTGCTGCTGCAGGACGGCAATCACCGCTACGAGGCACTCGTGCGCGAAGGCGAGACGAGCGCGTGGGTGCTGGTGTGGTGCGACGATCCTGCTGCCGGCGATGAGCTCGAGGCGGCGCTCAGCTGAGCCGGACGGGCAACGCGTTCACCGCGAGCAGCACGGGGTTCTCGATGCCGAGCATGGTGTACGCGGGCGGCGCGAGCACCTCGACGTCGCGCGTGCGCGCGAGCAGCTCCTCGAAGAGAATCGTGATCTCGCGCCGGGCCAGATGGGCACCCAGGCAGAAGTGCGGTCCACCACCGCCGAACGTCACGTGCGGGTTCGGCGTGCGAGCGATGTCGAAGCGGAACGGATCGGCGAACGCGTCCTCGTCGCGGTTCGCCGACGCGAACCACATCGTGATGCGATCGCCGGCCGCGATCGGCACACCGCGGATCTCGGTGGCACGCGCGGCGCGGCGGGCGAAGTAGGCGACCGGTGAGGCCCAGCGCAGGATCTCCTCCACCGCGGCCGGCATCACGTCCGGGTCGCGCCGCATCCGCTCCATCTGATCGGGGTGCCGGCTCAGCGCCCAGAGACCGAGCGCGATCGCGTTCCGTGTGGTCTCGCTGCCCGCGACGGTGAGCAGCATGAAGAAGAGGTCGAGCTCGGCTTCGCTCAGCGCGGTACGCGTGCCGTCCGCCGACTCCACCTCGACCGTCGACAGGAGCGTCCACACGTCGTCCTGCGGTTCGGCCCGCTTCGCCCGGCCGAGCTGCTGTGCGTAGCCGAACATCTCCAGCTGCGCGTCGAGGCGCTCGCGCGGGGTCATTCCCCGCTCGGGATCACCACCGTTCAGGAAGTCGGCCGTCACCGCGAACACGTGCTCGCGGTCCTCGGTCGGGATGCCCATGATGTCGGCGATCATGTTCATCGGGAGCGGGTACGCGACCTCCTGCACGAAGTCGCACGTGCCCGACTCAAGCGCACGATCGACGATCGCGACGGCCCAGCGGCGGGCCTGCTCGTCGAGCCGGCGGATCATGCGCGGCGTGAAGCCGGCGCTGACGAGCCGTCGCAGCCGCGTGTGATCGCGACCGTCCTTGCTCACGAGCATCGTGCCCTGGATCGCGGGCTGGTGGCTGAGCTGCGGGCCGTCGAACGCCACGAACAGATCGCTGTCGCGGTTCGCGGCCTGCACGTCGGCGTGGCGGCTCAGCACCCAGAAGCCCTGCTCGCCCGGCGGCGCCGGGAAGCCGTCCGGGTAGGGCTGCCAGCGCACCGGGTCGTCGCGGCGCAGCGCGCCGAAGACGTCGTGCGGGAACCCGCCGCGATACAACTCGACGTCCGTGAGATCGATGCCTGCGAGGTCGATGCCCGTCACCCGTCGATGTTGTGCCGATCGCGTGAGCCGGGTCAAGATCCGTCATCACCCGATCGGCAGGACATCGACAGGACAGGGAGCGATGAGCGGGGCTTCACGATGACCCTCGACGAGGAGTTGCAGGCGCTCGTCGGGCAGCCGATCAGCGGCGCCGGACCGACACAGGCGCCCGATCCGGTCAACGAGCCGATGATCCGGCACTGGGCGGCGGCCTTCGAGGATTGGAACCCGGTGTACACGGATCCGGAGGCGGCCCGGCGGTCGCGCTTCGGCGGCATCGTGGCCCCGCCGCTGATGCTGCAGACGTGGACGATGGCCACGCCGCGCATCACCGGTATCCGCGAGCGCGGCGGCTCCCCCGTCGAGTCCACACGGGCGAAGGTGCTCGAGGTGCTCGACGGTGCCGGGTTCGTCGGCACCCTCGCCTCGAACTCGGAGTTCGAGATCCTGCGCTACCTGCGAATGGGCGACACGGTGGAGGCCACCACGGTGCTGGAGTCGGTGTCGCCCGAGAAGCAGACGCGCATCGGTCACGGTCACTTCATCACCTGGGTCACCACGTACACCGATCAGCGGGGCGAGATCGTGGGGCGCCAGCGCTTCCGCATCCTGAAGTTCCGGCCGGGCGGCAGGTCATGACGTTGCGGCTGGCGCCGTCGATGACGGCCGACACACAGTTCTTCTGGGACGGGGTGAAGGCACACAAGCTGCTCATCCAGCGCTGCAACTCGTGCGGCGCGCTGCGTCACCCGCCCCGCCCGATGTGCCCGCACTGCCGCGCGCTGGAGTGGGACACGGTCGAGGCGTCGGGGCGCGGCACCGTGTACAGCTGCGTGATCCCCCACCACCCTCCCCTCCCCGGATTCGACGGCCCGTACGCGGTTGCGCTCGTCGACCTCGAGGAGGGCACCCGTCTCGTCACGAACATCGTGGGCGTCGAACCGGCCGCGGTGACGATCGGAATGCCGGTACAGGTGCGCTACGAGGAGTTCGACGGCGGCATCGTGCTGCCGTTGTTCGAGCCGATCGGCGACCGCGCCCGGGAGGCTCGACGATGATCGACGCGCGAGGCTCCCTCGACTGGCATGCGCTGCACGTGGGCGACGAGCTGCCCGCGATGGTGATCGACGTGACACCGACGCGTGTGGTGGCGGGCGCGATCGCGTCGCGCGATTTCATGCCCGTGCACCACGATCGCGACTACGCGAACCAGCAGGGTGCCCCCGACATCTTCATGAACATCCTCTCGGACACCGCGTACTGCAGCCGCTTCCTCACCGACTGGGCCGGACCCGACGCGATGGTCACGCACCTCTCGATCCGGCTCGGCGTACCCGTATTCCCGGGCCACACGCTCACGTACACCGGCGCGGTGACCGGGTTGCGCGAGGACGGTGGCGACGGTCTCGTCGACGTCGAGCTGCGCGCGGTCAACGAGCTCGGCGAGCACGTCAGCGGCACGGCCACGATCAGCCTGCCGTTCGGGACGTCACGATGACCGCTGCACCGGGGGACGGGCTTTCAGGGCGCGCCGCGATCGCCGGTATCGGACAGACCGAGTTCTCGAAGGACAGCGGCCGTACCGAGCTCCAGCTCGCGTGCGAGGCCGTGCTCGGCGCCATCACCGACGCCGGCCTGCGGCCCGAGGATGTCGACGGGCTCGTGACGTTCACGATGGACACGAGCGAGGAGATGGAGGTGGCGCGCAACGTCGGCATGCGCGACGTTGCGTTCTTCGACCGCGTCCATTACGGCGGAGGGGCATCGGCCGCCACGGTGATGCACGCGGCGATGGCCGTCGCCACCGGCGTCGCCAGCGCCGTCGTGTGCTACCGCGCGTTCAACGAGCGGTCGGGCAACCGGTTCGGGAACATGAGCGGCCGCGTGTCGCAACTCCCGCTGTGGCTGTCGTGGTACGCGCCGTACGGGCTGATGACGCCGGCCGCCTGGGTGGCGCTCTACGCCCGGCCTTACATGGAGCGTTACGGCGTCACGAACGCCGATTTCGGGCGCATCGCGGTCGTCGACCGCGCCCATGCGGCCACGAACCCCGACGCGTGGTTCTACGAGCGGCCGATCACGCTCGACGACCACCAGGCGTCGCGGTGGATCATCGAGCCGGTGCTGCGGCTGCTCGACTGCTGCCAGGAGAGCGACGGCGGCGTGGCGCTGGTGATCACGTCCGCCGAGCGGGCGCGCGACCTGCCACAGCACCCCGCGGTGATCACCGCGGGCGCGCAGGGCGCCTCGTTCGACGGCGAGATGATGACGAGCTACTACCGCGACGACCTGCTCGGGCTGCCGGAGATGGGCGTGGTGAGCGACCGGCTCTGGCGCATGTCGAGCCTGGGTCCGGCCGACATCTCCACCGCGTTCCTCTACGACCACTTCACGCCGTTCGTGCTGATGCAGCTCGAGGAACTCGGCTTCTGCGGGCGGGGTGAGGCGAAGGAGTGGGCCACGATCGAGCGGTTGTCGCTCGGCGGCGAGCTGCCGATCAACACGAGCGGCGGGCTGCTCGGCGAGGCGTACATCCACGGGATGAACGGCATCAGCGAGGCGGTGCGCCAGATCCGCGGCACCTCGCACAACCAGGTCGCCGGGGTCGAGCACGTGCTCGTCACCGCGGGTACCGGCGTCCCCACCAGCGGCCTCATCCTCTCGCGGGACTGAGCTCCGGGTGCGCCGGGCAGGTCGATGAGCGCCGCGCGACGACGCCCGTATGCTCGGGGCACGAGGAGGTTCCAATGAAGGCGATTCAACTCGAACAGGGCGACATCCACGTCCGCGACACCGACGTGCCCGAACCCCTGCCCGACCAGGCACGGGTCCACCTCAGCGCCGCGGGCGTATGCCACTCCGACCTGCACCTCGCGCGCGGCGACTGGGCCGGCCTGCCGCGCGACATGCCGCTCGGCCACGAGGGCATCGGCGTGGTGGAAGCGCTCGGCCCCGGCGCGGAGCGTTACGTGTCCGTCGGCGACCGGGTGATCCTCGGGCTCGGCGGCGCGGGCGGCGGCTACTGGTGCGGCGCGTGCGAGTACTGCCTCACCGGCAAGCCACGCCTGTGCGCGCAGGCGCAGATGGTGATGGGGACCTTCGCCGAACAGATCTGCATCTGGGCCCCCGCGCTCGTGAAGCTGCCCGACGAGATCGGCGACGAGGAGGCCCCGCTCGCGTGCGGCGGGCTCACCGCGTTCAGCTCGTTGCGCAAGCTCGTCAAGCACGGCGTGTACCCGGGCCGCAAGATCGCGATCATCGGGGCCGCCGGTGGCCTCGGCCACTACGCGGTACAGATCGCGAAGGCGTTCGGCTACCAGGTGGTCGGCGTCGACGTGGGCGAGGAACGGCTCGAGTTCGTGCGCTCCCTCGGCGCGGACCATGCGGTGAGCGCCGACGAGGCGGCGACGTTCGCGTTGGGTCTCGGCGGTGTCGACGCCGTGCTCGTGTACGCGGCACGCATCGCCGGGTTCGAGCTCGGGCTGTCGATGCTGAAGCCCGGTGGCCTGTTCGTGGGCGTCGGCATCCCGCCGTCGGGCGACGGCAACCTCCAGGTCAACCCGTGGATGATGTTCCTCACCGATCCCACAATCATCTTCTCGGCCGTCGGCACGGTGCAGGAGATGCGCGAGCTGGTGGAGCTCGCGGCGCGGGGCAAGGTGAAGACGCACGTGTCGCGCGTGGGCTCGCTCTCCGACGTCGCGACGATCTTCGACGAGCTCGAGGCGGGCAAGTACCTCGGGCGCGCCGTCATCAACGACCTCACGCGGTAAGCGGCACGAGGCGCGCATGGGCGGGCGACCGTTGCAGATCGCGGTGATCGGCGCCGGGCCCGGTGGGCTCTGCACCGGCAAGCGCCTGCTCGACGCGGGCTTCGACGACTTCGTGGTGCTCGAACGGGCCCACGACGTCGGCGGCACTTGGTTGCGCAACACCTACCCAGGATGCGAGTGCGACGTGCCGTCGGCGCTGTACTCGTTCACGTTCGACTGCAAGACCGATTGGTCGAAGCCCTACGGCACGCAGCCCGAGATCCTGGAGTACATGCGCGGGATCGCCGACAAGTTCGGCGTGCGGCCGCACTGCCGCTTCGGCGACGGTGTGGTGTCGGCACGCTGGGACGGCGCGACGGCGCGCTGGACGCTGACGATGGAATCGGGCACGACGCTCGCCGCCGACGCGGTGGTCAGCGCGATCGGCATGTTCAACGATCTGTGCTGGCCCGACATCGAAGGGCTCCGCTCGTTCGCCGGCGCGACGTGGCATTCGGCGCAGTGGGACTGGTCGCACTACCTCGCGGGCGAGCGCGTCGCCGTGATCGGCAGCGCCGCGAGCGCCGTGCAGTTCGTGCCCGAGGTCGTGAAGGCGGCCGGCCAGGTGCATCTCTTCCAGCGCACCGCGAACTGGGTGGCGCCCAAGGTCGACAACCCCTATACCGAAGAACAGCTCGATCACTTCCGCGCCGATCCGCGCAAGGTGCTCGCGTTCCGGAAGCTCGTCGAGGACCGCACGAACAAGGGCATGACGTTCGCCGACCCGCAGGTGCTCGCCGAGAGCGAGGCCAACGTGCTCGCGGCGATCTCGGCGGTACGCGATCCCGCGGTGCGGCGCAAGCTGACGCCGACCCATCCGTACGGGTGCAAGCGTCCGCTGTTCTCGAACCGGTACTACCCCGCGTTCAACGAACCCAACTTGGAGCTCGTCACCGATCCGATCGCTCGCGTCACCCCCTCCGGCGTCGTCACGGCCGACGGCGTCGAGCGCACCGTCGACACGCTGATCGTCGCCACCGGGTTCGCCACCACGAGGTACCTGTCGGCGATCGACGTGATCGGGCGCGACGGCCGGCGCATCGACGAGGCGTGGAACGACGGCCCGCTCGCGTACCTCGGCATCACCACGGCGGGGTTCCCCAACCTGTTCATGCTCTACGGACCGAACACGAACAACGGGTCGATCCTCACGATGATCGAGGCCCAGGTCGACCACGTACTCGGACACCTGCGCCGGCTCGCGTCCGGCGGCGTGGCGTGGGTCGACGTGCGGCCCGAGGCGATGGAGGCCTACAACGACGAGGTGCAGTCGGCGATCGCGGGCGTGCGCGTGTGGCAGGCCGCATGCAACGGCTACTACCGCTCGCCGAGCGGGCGCATCGTCACGCAGTGGCCGTTCTCGATGATCGAGTACCAGCGGCGCACCGCCACGCTCGACGACGACGCGTTCGAGTTGGGGCCGCGCGCGTCGTGACCACCACCGGCTCCGCGGTGTCGATGTACGGCGCACCCACGCTGCGGGACTCCCCGCAACCACCCCGCCGTCGACCTGAACTGCCCACGCCGTCGTCGCCCGGCGGACAGCGTGGGTACACTCGTCGGGCACGGCGGTCGCTGTCTCGGATGCGAGTTCGACTGGTCCCGCTGATTCCTGTGCTTCGAAGCGAGGAGGCGGTCGATGCAGGATCGACGCGCCCGCGGGTACCACCATCGTCGAGTCGGTCGGAAAGCCCGCTGAGTGCCGGGCGACCGGCTGTCGCGGATCCTGGCTGAGCTGTCGGCCCAAGATGGCGGTGCCTCGTCGGTGCAGCTGTGTGAGGCGACCCGCGAGGTGATCGGGGTGTCTGGTGCTGGCGTCATGCTCATGTCGGGCGACGTGCCCAGTGGTTCGTTGTGCACGACGGACGAAGTGAGCAATCTCATCGAGCAGTTGCAGTACACGTTGGGCGAAGGTCCGTGTGTCGACGCGCACCACGAGAGTCGGGTCGTGATCGAACCCGATCTGGTGCATCCGAGCATTCCTCGTTGGTTCGCGTTCACGCCGCAAGCGGTGGGTGCCGGAGTTGGTGCCGTGTTCGCGTTCCCGTTGCAGGTGGGCACCGTTCGCCTGGGGGCGCTCGACCTCTACCGGGACGCGCCCGGGGCGCTCAGCGACGACCAGCACGCCGATGCGATGGTCATGGCCGACGTGATCGCGAACTGGGTGCTCGACGTGCAAGCGAACGCGCCCGCGGATTCAGTTGCCGAGGAGCTGGAACGTGACGCCGATTTCCACTTCGTGGTGCACAACGCGGCCGGGATCGTGTCGGTGCAGCTCGGCGTCAGCATCGCCGAGGCGCTGATCCGGCTCCGGGCGCACGCGTTCAGCAACGATCGCCTCGTGCGCGATGTCGCCGAAGATGTCGTGGCGCGCAGGCTCCGATTCTGATGAGGTTCCATCGCCATCCGGCGCCCCGATAGGGCGTATCGAAGAAGAGGGTGCAATGACCCGAGAAGGAGACGTGGTGCGGTCGCTTGTCGATCTGGCCGACACGCTCGTGGCCAAGTACGACGTCGTCGATCTCTTGACCGGCCTCGCCGACCGGTGCGTGAACGTGCTGAGTGCGTCCGCCGCGGGCGTGATGCTCGTGTCGTCGGGTGGCGATCTCCGCCTGGTGGCATCGTCGTCCGAGGCGATGCGGGTGCTCGAGCTGTTCGAGCTGCAAGCGAAGGAAGGCCCGTGCCTGGATGCCTTTCGGACCGGCGAGAGGGTCACCCACGAGAACTTCCGCGCGGGGACCGGTCGGTGGCCGCACTTCGCGACCGTCGCCACCGAGGCAGGCTTTCACTCGGCATTCGCACTGCCGTTGCGGCTACGCGACACGACCATCGGCGCTTTGAACCTGGTCCGCGCCGAGGAAAGCCCGATGGACGAGGCCGACGTCGTCGTGGCACACGCGTTCGCGGACCTGGCAACCATCAGTGTCCTGCAACAGCAAGCCACCACCGAGACCCAACGCGTGAACGAACAGCTCAGCCACGCGTTGAACAGCCGGATCGTCATCGAGCAGGCCAAGGGCGTCGTCTTCGAACGAGCCGGTATCGACATGCCCGAGGCGTTCTCGCGGTTGCGGCACTACGCGCGCAGCCACAACCTCCGGCTCACCGACGTCGCGCAGGCCGCCATCGACGGCACGCTCGACTCTCGAGCATGGATCGGGAAGCCGCCTTCGACCTGACCCTCCGGGTTGCCGCCCGGAGGATCGAGCCGATTCGACGATGTGTTCGGTGTGCCCAGTCCGGAGCGCAGCTTCGGAGCCGGTGACCCCGCGAAGTCCGAACCCCTCGCTACCGCGAGGCTCGAGGTGCGCGCAGTCGGTTTGGCAACGCACCCGGCACCCGGTACGGTTCGGTGTCTGCAGGCTTCGTGAAAGCCCGCACAGCCATTCGGAGACCCCGGACCCCGGCGACCGAGCGAGCCCGGCGGCATCGGCCGCCGAGCCTCACGCACGGGAAGGCCGCGGGTGACTCGATCTGGTGATGCTGCGGGTCGTGCACCGCTCGTCGTGGGCGCGATCCCGAGCGACGGCACTTCCGCACTGTTCGACTCGGTCATGAATCGCCTGTTCAGTTCGGGCCTGACGCTCGCGAGTGTCTTGCGCGGCCAGACCGTCGGCGACGAGGTCCATCAACGACTCAGCGCCGTGATCGCGCACCTCGATACCGCGCTGGGCGAGCTTCGTACCGCCGCGCTCGCGAATGCCGTCCTGCACCGAGAGGCGCGAGCGGACGGGGAGCAGTGCGGAGCGGTCACGCCGATCGGCGGGCGCGCGGGTGCGCGCAGTCACGCGACCGCGAGCAGGCGCGCTGACGCCTACGGGGTGGCCGGGTTCACGCGACCACTCTGGCGAGAGAGCGAGACATGACTGCAGTCACACGCTTCGACTCACGAAGATCAGACGGTCGCGGAACGAGAAGGCAGCGATGAACGAGTTCGATTGGAACGGCTTGCTGGTCGGTGATCGGGTGGTCGTTCACGAGCACCGTAAAGGTGCCCGCTCCGGCGGGTGCGGCGGTACTGTCGCCTTTGTCAGCCGGCACCACCGCCACAACGCCGCCGGCTTCCGTCTCGACGACGAACCCACCGAAGTTCGCTGGCCGACGAGGTTCGAGGTCGAACGGCGAGACGGCTGACCGACGGTCTGGCGCGGCTTCGACATTCGCCGCGCCGACCTGCGGAGCAGCGTGCCACCCGTGCCGGTACGCTGCGGTGTGCTGCTCCAGACCTCGGTAGCGCGGCGGACGTCGAACGCGCCGCCGCCGTCGAACGCGCGAGGAGCAACCTGCGATGTCACCCCGTGACCTCGAACGGTGGGTCGAGCAGAACAGGACGCGGCTCTCTACTCAGGGTGTCGCGGTCTGGTTCGGCACGACGATGCGAGTCGGTCGCCATGCTGGTCCGACGTGGGTCAGCTTCCTGTCACGAACCGGCGACGCGCACGTCACGCGTAATGCCGATGGGTGCTGCGATTTCGACGCACACCGGTTTCGTGACGGCGCCGTGCTGCAGCACGAACACCGACGCGCGACCACGATCGAGGAGCTCGATGCTTTCGTGCTGATGCTCACGAGCGACCCACCAACCGACAGAAGGTCAACTGCCTGCGGCCCGTCGGGTGACGCCACCGGCGAGGAGCTGTGATGGCGAGCAAGCTGCGCTCGGTGCGAACGGGCAATCGTCACGAAGCCCGATTGCACAGTCGCGATCTCGACGAATCGACAGCGAAGACGGGCCGTGGGGCGAGTGGACACGACGCTGGACGGCCGAGGAAGGCCGCCAGGCTCGAGCGCGCCGCCCGCCGGGTCGCGGATCGTGCGGCCGTGCCCGCTCGGCGGTGACCGGCACACGGGCAGGACACAACAACGTGGTGTGCCCACGCGCGGGTTGCCAGTCGGCGGCGGGATAGCACTCACACATGGAACCGAACCTCCTGCTGCCCGCGAACCCGTTCCGCTCACTCGACGAATACCTCGCGAGCGGCGGCGGCCGTGCACTGGTCGCGGCGCGTGCGCGCGGCGCGGAGTGGGTGTTCGACGCGCTCGACCGTGCGGGTCTGCGCGGACGGGGCGGGGCGGGCTTCCCGTCGGGCCGCAAATGGAGGTCGGTCGCGGCCGGCGGTCCGTCGCTCGGTGACCGCTACGTCGTCGCCAACGGCGCCGAGGGCGAGCCGGGGACGTTCAAGGACCGGCCGCTCCTGCGCGCGAACCCGTACCAGGTGCTCGAAGGGTTGTCGATCGCCGCGACAGCCGTCGGCGCGAGAGGCGTTCGTGTGCGTCAAGGCGTCGTTCTCGGCCGAGATCGAGGCACTGGAACGGGCGCTGCAGGAGATGGCTGCGGCGAGCCTGCTGGGTGACG
Source organism: uncultured Actinomycetes bacterium (assembly GCA_963716525.1). GTDB lineage: Bacteria > Actinomycetota > Acidimicrobiia > IMCC26256 > PALSA-610 > JBBREP01. Next base: position 2,189,754 of record OY970315.1, on the reverse strand, counting down.
CGCCCGTGACACTCGTCGGCGGACCGGAGGAGTATCTCTTCGGCGAGGAGAAGGCGATGCTCGAGGTCATCGAGGGCAACGACCCGACGCCACGCTGGCTGCCGCCCTACGTGCACGGCCTGTTCGCGACGACGCCGCAGGAAGGGTGGTCGGCAGGCGTCGGACCCAGCGACGTCGACGCGGCTCGTACGGGTTCGAACCCGACGCTGGTGACGAACGTCGAGTCGCTCGCGAACGTGCCGCTGATCGTCACACGCGGGGTTGATTGGTACCGCGGTATCGGGACCGAGCAGACGTCCGGCCCGCTGATCTGCACCGTCGTCGGTGACGTCGAGCACGCTGGTTACGGGGAGGTGGAGCCGGGCACTCCGTTGCGCGCCGTGATCGACCGCATCGGCGGCGGCATGGCCGAAGGCCGCGGGGTCAAAGCGGTGCTCGCAGGTGTGTCCAACCCTGTGCTCACCGAAGCCGATCTCGACGCGCCGGTCAGCTACGAAGGACTGGAAGCCGCCGGCGGCGGACTCGGATCCGCGGGCTTCATCGTGTACGACGACACGCGCAACATGGCGGCGGTGGCGAGGATGGTGTCGCGGTTCCTGTACGTGGAATCGTGCGGGCAGTGCCGCGCCTGCAAGTTCGGCTGCGGCGAGATCACACGCCACCTCGACGCGCTCGCCGAGGCGCGAGGCTCGACGCTCGATGTCGAGATCATCGGCCAGCGCCTCACCGACGTCACCAACCAGAACCGCTGCTACCTCGGCGCCGAGGAGCAGCGGGTGATCAGCTCCCTCCTCCGCCGCTTCCCTGAAGACTTCACGTCCGAGCTCGAAGGCTCCGAACCGCTCGAGCCGCTGCCCGTCCCGAAGCTCATCGACATCAGTGATGGTGTGGCGACCTATGACGACAGGCAGTCCCGGAAGCAACCCGACTGGACCTATGCACCGGCGGCAGCATCGCTGTGACAGTGGGGCCGTAGGGCGCACTCCTAGGCTCGGCGAGCGTGACCGAACCGTTCGAGGGCACCACCGTCGTGGCGATGGCACAGGGCATCGGCGCGGCCTACTGCTGCCGGGTGCTCGCCGACGCCGGCGCCGCGGTGACGCTCGTGGAACCGCCGGACGGCCATCGGTTGCGCCGCTGGCGCTGCGACGGCGAGGTGCCCGCCGGCCACGACGGTGCGCTGTTCCGCTACCTGCACCACGGCATGGGTTCGGTGGTCGCCCCCGACCCGACCGCGGCTGAGCCGTTGCTCGCCGGAACGCACGTGCTGGTGACCGACCGTCTCGACGCGGCCGAGGTCGCAGCCGGTCATCCCGACCTGATCGTGCTCGCGGTCACGCCGTGGGGGCTCACCGGTCCTGACGCGGGCCGGCCGGCGAGCGAGCTCGTCGTGCAGGCCGAGAGCGGCGCGCTGGCGATCCGCGGCCGCCCACCCGCGCCGCCGTTCCAGGCCGGTGGCCAGATCACCGAGTGGGTCACGGGCATCTACGGCGCCACGGCCGTCGCCGCCGCGCTGCGCGGCCGGCGGGGCCGGCTCATCGACCTCGCGCAGCTCGATGTGGCCGCCATCACGGGGAGCAACTTCGCCGACTTGTTCGACTCCTTGCGCGGGCGGCCCGAGCCCACGGGTCCGGCCCGCACCATCGAGACGCCGTCGATCGAGCCGACGCTCGACGGCTACGTGGGCTTCAACACCAACACACGCCAGCAGTTCGACGACTTCTGCGTGCTCATCGAGCGAGCCGACCTGCTCGACGACCCCGAGCTGGCCTCGGTGGCAACCCGCGTGCGGCGATGGGACGAGTGGAACGCGATCGTGCACGCGTGGACCACGAAGCACACGACCGCGGAGATCGTGGAGCAGGCCGCAGCGTTCCGGATCCCGTGCGCACCGGTATGCGACGCGCCGACGCTGCTCGCGATCGATCATGTGGTCGACCGGGGCATCTTCTCGCCCGACCCCACCGGGGAGTTCGTCGTGCCGCGACGGCCCTGGACCATCGACGGGCAGCCCGCGCCGGCGCGCACCGCGGCACCTGCCCTCGGCGCGGGACCCGCGCACCCGGCCACCGCGACGGGCGGTACTGCGCCGGCGCGCCACGACCGTGCGATGCCCCTCGACGGCATCCGCATCGTCGACCTCACCGCATGGTGGGCCGGACCCTCGGCGGCCGCCGTGCTCGCGGCCCTCGGTGCCGACGTGATCCACGTCGAGTCGGTGACCCGGCCCGACGGCATGCGGATGGCCGGCGGCATGTTCTTCGGCCAGCCCGCGTGGTGGGAGCGCAGTGCCTTCTTCCTCCAGGCCAACACGAACAAGCGCGGCCTCACGCTCGACCTCACCAGGCCCGAGGGCCGCGATCTGCTCCTGCGCCTCGTGGCCACCGCCGACGTCGTGATCGAGAACTTCACGCCGCGCGTGCTCGACTCGTTCGATCTCGGCTGGGACGTGCTGCACGCGCGCAACCCTCAGGTTGTCCTCGTGCGCATGCCCGCGTTCGGGCTCACCGGCCCGTGGCGCGACCGGCCCGGGTTCGCGCAGACGATGGAACAGCTCACCGGGCTCGCCTGGCTCACCGGCTTCCCCGACGACCAGCCGCGCATCCAGCGCGGCCCGTGCGATCCGAACGGCGGCATGCACGCGGCGTTCGCGACGCTCGCCGCGCTCGCGCACCGCGACCGCACGGGCACCGGCTGCTTCGTGGAGGCACCAATGTTCGAGGCTGCGCTCGCGGTGGCGGCCGAGCTGTCGATCGAATGGACCGCGTACGGCACCCGGTTGGAGCGTGAGGGCAACCGGAGCCCGCACGCCGCGCCCCAGAACCTCTATGCCACCGCCGTGCCCGAGGAATGGCTCGCGGTGTCGGTCACCAGCGACGCCGAGTGGCGGGCGTTGTGCGGCGTGCTGGACCGCGACGACTGGGCCGGCGACCCGGAGCTGGCAAGCGGTCTCGGTCGCAGGCACCGCCAGGCCGAGCTCGACGACGCCCTCGCGCGCTGGGCGTGCGACCGCAACCTCGACGGCGCGCTCGGGGTGCTGCGCGCCGCAGGCGTGCCCGCCGGCCGGGCGCGAGACCCGCGCCTCGTGCACGACCAGCCGCAGCTCGCGGCACGCGGCCTGTTCGAGTGGGTCGACCACCCCGTGATCGGCACGCATCCGATCCCCACATTGCCGTTCCGGATGGAGGGCACCGACCGGTGGATCCACCGCCACGCGCCCACAATGGGCGAGCACAACCGCGAGATCCTGAGCGACCTCGGCGTCACCGACGACGAGCTCGAGCGGCTCGCGTGCGACGGCATCATCGGCACGAAACCCAAGGGTCTCTGACCCGTCCCCGCAGCGAGGGCATATGCCTACCGACCTGTTCGACCTGCATCGCGTGATCGACGTCGACACGCACCTCACCGAGCCGCCGGACACGTGGACCGCGCGCGTCCCGGCGAAGCTGCACGACGACGTGCCGCACATCGAGCGGGTCAACGGCCAGGACGTGTGGATGGCGGCGGGCCACCGCATCGGTGCGCCCGGCTACTACTCGATGGCCGGCTGGAACGGCGTGATGCCGAAGTCAGTGCCACCTACGTTCGACGACATCGCCCCCGCGATGTACGACGCCACGGCCCGCGTGGAGTTCCTCGACCGCGAGGGGATCGACGCGCAGGTTCTGTATCCGAACGTCGGCGGCTTCGGCAACGCACACTTCCTGCGCCTCGGCGACCCCGAGCTCGTCGCCACGTGCGTGCGCGCCTACAACGACTTCCTCACCGACTGGTGCGCGGTCGCACCGCAGCGGCTCGTGGCTGTCACCGCGCTCCCCTTCTGGGACGTCGACTTCGCCATCGCGGAGATGCAGCGCTGCCACGAGCGCGGGCATCGCGCCGTGAACTTCTGCAACCAGCCGCAGGCGCACGGCGAGCCGCCTCTCGCGCACGCACACTGGGACCGGCTGTGGGCCGCGGTGCAGGAGATCGGCGTGCCGGTGAGCTTCCACATCGGCGGCGGCGAGATGGGCACGCAGTTCGTCGACGAGGCCGAGATGGGCTGGATGACGAACTTCGCCCGTACGTCGTCGCTGATCATCCTCGACAACCAGCGTTGCATCGCCGACCTCGTGTTCGGCGGCGTGTGCCACCGGTTTCCCGAGCTGAAGTTCGTGTCGGTGGAATCGGGGGTGGGTTGGATCCCGGGCCTGCTCGAGACGTTCGACTGGCAGTGGTGCAACGGCGGCGTGCGCGACGAGCACCCCGAGTACGAGCTGCTGCCCAGCGAGTACTTCCGCCGCCAGATCTACGGCTGCTTCTGGTTCGAGCAGCAGTCGGCGCTCGACGCGATCGCGCGCTACCCCGACAACATCCTGTTCGAGAGCGACTACCCGCACCCCACCTGCCAGCATCCGGGGCCGTGCACTCCGGCCCGGCGCCCACGCGACTACGCCACCGCAACGCTCTCAGCACTCGACGACGGTCTGATCGGCAAGGTGCTGTTCAGCAACGCGGCGGCGCTCTACGGCATCGAGTGACGGCTGGCACCCATTCGGGCACACTGGAGCGAGGCTCGGACAACAGGAGGCATCGATGATCTCGCGAACCACCACACGCGCGGGCGCCCGGATCACCTTCACTGTCGCGGCGCGGGCACCCGTGTCGGTCGTCGGCGACTTCAACGGATGGGACCCGGCCGCGCACCCCATGCAGAGCCGCGCCGGTGGGCTCCGCTCGGTGACCGTCGCGCTCGCGCCGGGTACCTACGCGTTCCGCTATCTGGCCGACGGCGGCCTGTTCTTCGACGATCCCGACGCGGACGCATTCGCGGGCAACGAGCACGGTGGCATCGACGGCGTGGTGGTCGTCGCGGACGCGGCACCGCCGGTCCGCCGTGCCGCGGCAAAGTCGACCGCGAAGAACGCACCGGCCAAGAAGCCGGCCAAGGCAACGGCCAAGGCGTCCGCACGGAAATCGGCGAAGAAATAGCGCCGCGTCAGCGGCGCTGCAGCTCGATCACCTGCTGGAACGTCGGCCGGTTCGTGGTGCGCATCGTGTCGGGGATCAGTCCGGGCGTGAACCCGGTGCGCGACGCCGCCTTCAGCCAGGTTGCCGGATTGCTGCCGTAGTTGGCGGCGAGGCCCGCCACCGCGTGGTCGACAGCCGCCCACAGCGACGCCCGGCATGCCGCGAGCGAGCCGCTGCCGCAGTAGCGGAGATGGAACGGGCCGAGCACGGGATCGCCGAGCAGCGCGCGCAGGTCCTTGTCCACGTACGACTGGCCCGCGTCACCGTTCAGGCCGCGGATCGCGTCGAGGTCGCCGAGCAACGAGCCGAACACGGGCTGCATCACCGCGTCGGCGACGCCGGGCCACAGCGCGTCGCTGATCGTGGGACCGGGACTGTCGTAGAAGCCGTTGTTGTCGGCGTCGAGGCGGGGCGCATCGGCCGCGACCCACTGGTCGAGCAGGTCCAACACCTGCGCGTCGAGGCTGTTCGGCGCCGCGCCGCCGCGCAGCACCTGGCTCACGAGCGGCCACACGAGCGACCGTTGGTCCTGCGTCGCGGCGCGGTTCATCACGCTCACGTCCTGCGCGAGCGTCACCTTCGCCGGGAACCGGTTGAACATCTCGACTCGGTGGATCGAGCCGAGCGGATCGTCGTCGCCGTGCACAAACCCCGGCGCCGACCGGTTGTTCCAGTTGAGCAGGATCCCGTTCGGGCCGGCGACCGCGTGCGGATGCTCGTCGCGCGTGAGGAAGCCCTGCCAGTCGAAGTAGCCAACGCCGAGCGTGGGCAGCCGGCGGTCGAGACCGGGCGCACGGCGCGGCAGCAGGCCCGAGGAGAAGTAGGCGGTCGACGTGCGCGAGGCGTACGCCCAGTTGAACGTGAAGCCGAACTCGTTCGCGGCGTCGAAGAACTTCTGGGGCGTGGTGGCAGTGCCGCCGGTCATGTCGTGCAGCGCGGCGAGGTTGAGCGCGTCGCGCCCGAACGTGGAGCGCTCGCGGCTCAAGGCGAGCGGGTAGCCGTGCAACGTCGCGGTCCCGATCACCGGCCCGTGCACCGAGACGGGATAGCTGATCGACTGGCCGTTGAGCAGCCCGGCGTCGAACGTCTCGAAGGGCCGGCACGCGCCGTTGTAGTAGTAGTGCGTCGACTGGCGCGTGGCGGGCGTGCCGTCGGGATTGCAGAGCACCTCGGCGAACACGTCTCGCACGTCGCTGTCGGCCGATGTGAGGCTCCACGCGTAGTCCGGCGTGCGTCCGATGAGCATGTACATCGACATGCCGGGCACTGCGACGCCCTGGGCCTGGATGCCCGGGCCGGTGAGCTGCTCCTGCTCGACGATCTCCGGGTAGTAGTAGCCGAGCTGCGGACCCATCACCGCGAGCGTGTTGGTCGTTGCCGAACGCAGCGGGTTCACCACGAGGAAGTTCGACACCTGCTTGTGCGGCACCGGGCCCGCGGCCGGGTAGGTGGGGTCGGTGTAGTTGGGTGGGTGCAGCGGCTGGTTGGTCGTGGTCGCCGTCGCCGCCGCGCGCGTGTGTGAAGCGGTGGCCTGCGGCTGGCGGGGATCGAGCGACTGGATCGAGCCCGCGTCGAGCGGCAGCGAGCCGATGACCTTGCCGCCCGTCGTCACGGGGTAGTCGAAGTGCTGGTTGATCGTCGTCGGCGCCTCGGGATCGTCGAGCAGCATCGTGTCGGCCCACGCCTTGTAGCCCTTGCCGTTGCCGAGCTGGTGCTGCAGCTCCGAGAGGAACTCCGCGTTCGATGCCTCGGCGCCGCCACCGGCGCCGAAGATCGAACCGATGAACGCGGCCACCGACACCACGTCGTTCACCGTGACCGTCGGTTCGTCGATGTGGTTCGCCTGGTAATACGCGTTCATGCCGTCGGCCTCGGCCTGCGCGTCGGCGACGATCTCGCGGCCCTTCGCGCCGTATGTCGTCTGCAACAGTTGCACCTCGTCGGTCACAAGCTGCTCGGTCTGCGCGCTCGGCACGAACGACTGCCCGCTCGTCACGAGCCCGAACGCGTTGATGCCGGGCACGTCGGCGACCGCGACTCGCGCGGGCCCACGCCCGAGCTGGAGCAGCAGACCGCGATCGCGCGCGGTCACCCAGCCCGCGCCGAATGCGAGGGCGGCGCGTGTGGTGCCCGTGATGTGGGGCACGCCGTAGCTGTCGTAGACCACCGTCGTGCCGGGATGCCCGGTGGCCTCCACGTGCGTGGCGCCGACCGGTGCGAAGTTCTCGGGGATGTAGTCGCGCGCGATGTCGGCATCGGTCACGTTGCCGCGCCGCGGGGTCAGCGCGTCGTAGAGCGGCAGCTGGTCGGTCGAGTTCACGGTGGTCGGGAACCCGCCGTAGTTGCCCGGTGGCAAGATGTAATAGGCGCGGTCACCGGGCTTCGCCGGCGCCGCGGCCTCACTCGCGGCCTGCGGCACCACAGCCGCGGCGGCGACGAGCACGCATCCGAGTGTTGCGGCGATCACGCCGCGTCGACTTGCAGCCTGCATCGGAACCTCCCCGGTTCGCCCTACCCAGCTCCCGCCTGGATCCTGCCACAATCGCGACAGGTTCCGTTCAGCCCGCTTCGAAAGAGTAGGAATTGCCGAGGTCGTCCTGGATGACGTCGGCCGTCGTGGTCGTGGTCACGACACGCAGCGGCTCGACCAGGCGGCGGCTCGTGTACGTCCAGCCCGCCGGCAGGTGCAGCCGGGCCGCGAGGCCGGGCAGGTCACCCTCGGCGAGCGCCGGATCGTGCTGCTGGCTCCACGACTGCATCACGTAGCGCGCACCGCCCGGGGCGTGCAGTTCGTAGACCGTGGTACCCCTGTCGTAGGTGAACACGGTCTGGCGGTCCACGTGGTGGCCGACGTAGGGGCGGCTCGCGGCTGCGATCGAGCCGATGGCCACGCTCGCCTCACGGATCATCTCGATACCGCCGAACGTCGCGTGCACCTGCGCCGGTGAGTGCACCTTCTCCACCGCGTCGATCAGCCAGTAGCGAGGTCCGTTCAGCACCGCGATCGGTACGTGGTGCGCGGCGGCCAGTGCCTTGGCATCGAGGTGCGACCACTGTGCGGCGGGGCACAGGTTGAGCGGGTAGGAGTTGTACACGTCGGCGACCGCGCCCTGAGCTCCGAGATGCACGAGCAGCACCTCGCAGTAGCGCTTCGTGCGCATGCCGGTCGCGGCGTCGGCCCGCGTGGCCGTGGCGGTCGTCGCGGTGACGCCGGTCGTGACGCGTGTCGACGCGGTCGACGCGGTCGACGCGGTCGACGCGGTCGAGGAACCGCACGCGCCCGCCGCGAGCAGGGTCGCGACCACCGCGCACGCGGCACCGAGCCGGCGGCGGCCGGTCATGCCACACCCCCCTGCGGCGGCGCGGTCTCGACCGAGTGCACGAGCGCGTCGATCGACGGCCGGATCGTCAGCGTGTACTGCTCCTCCACGCCGGGACCGGGTGTCGCGAGCGCGGCGACCACGGCGTCGGTGGCCGCGCGGTCGAAGACCGCATGGGTCCAGGTGCGGTCGTCGCCGACGATCACGCCTTCGACGGTGAACGACATCACCGGCGTCGCGCCGGCGACCGGCGCGAGCGCGCCGCCCGCCGCGACGCGGGCGACGCGCAGCACGAGACTGCCGCCGGCTTCGGCCGTGCCCTCGGGCGGAGCGCCGGTGGGCAGGCACGACATCACGATCGTGAACTCCATGCCGGCGTTCTTGTGCACGTGCTTGTCCTGGAAGTCCTTGCGTTGCTGCATGGCCATGAACGACGACCGGGTCGGGTAGCGCACGATGCCCACACGGTCCCACCGCGGCTCGCCACCCGACTGCGCGGTCACGTCGCCGAACAGTGCGACCATCGCTCCGATGTCGGCGAGCACCTCGGTGGGCGCGTAGGCGTCGTCGGCTTCCTTGCCGCTGCGGGGCCGGTCGCCGCCACCCTCGTCGTCGCCGTAGTCGGCGACGGCGCGGTACTGCATGAGGTTGAGCGCCCAGAACGGGCCGTCGTGCTCGGCCGGGCGTCGCACCCACGTGCGCAGCATGTCGATGTTCGGGGTGCCATAGCGCGGCGTGGTCATGCGTCCTCCTCGGGTCGGTGCAGCAGCGCGCCGAGCGCGCCGGACAGCAGGCGGGCGGTCTCGCGGCTCGAGAAGCCGCGGTGGTTGCGGTAGAGCTCGATCGTCTCGATCTGGGTGAGCGCGTCGAGCGCGGCGGCGATCGCCTTGCGGCCGGTCGCAGGCAACGCGCGCAGCTCGGGCGCGAAGTGCCGGTCCACCTGAGCCCGCAACCGGCGGCGACCGAGCTCCATCTGGTTGCGGATGATCGGGCTCGTCGGTGCGCGCCGGCACGACGCGCGCCACGTGGCCGCGATCGCGTCGTAGCCGCGCAGGCGAGCCTGCACGAGGCGCGCGATGCGGGCGTCGAGCGACCCTGCGCCGCGGCCCTCGATCTCGAACAGCGGCTCGACATGCTCCAGATGGCGGGCGATCGCCGAGCGCAGGAGCTCGTCCTGGTCGGCGAAGTAGCGGTACACCGAGCGCAGCGACACGCCCGAGCGCCGGGCAACCTGCTCGGGTGCAGGTTCGGAGTCGCCTTCGGCGAACAGGTCGAGCACGGCGTCGAGCACCGCGAGCCGGTTGCGGTCGCGGCGCGCGGTCCGACCGTCGACCTCGGTGGCCGGGCCGGCGCGAGTGGGCATCGGGTGCGCGCTCAGGCCAGCGACGCCACGTGCCCGGCACGCGGGTCGACCTGGCCGTTCACGAGATCGAGGTAGAGCCTCGTGACGGCGCCGGGACCGGTGTGGTGCTCGTAACGCAGCCAACCGTCGCTCCAGCGCGAGTAGCGATCCCACGCGCCACCTACCCGCGCGTCGAGCTCGCCGGCGCCCCAGTCGCGGGTGCGCTTGGCGATCTGGGTGGGCGCGAACAGCATCTCGCGGCGAGGTCCGGTGCTCGGCTGCGGCGCCGCGCCGGCGTCCCAGTGCGTGTCGCCCACGATCATGCTGTAGCGCAGACGCTCGCCGAGGTGGCCGTGCACGCCGGCCACCACAGTCGCGTCGCCGGCCACGTCGACGAATACCGAGTCGCGTGCGGCGAGCCGCGCCTCCTCGCCGTACGTGAGGATCGTGTCGTAGCAACCGAGGTGCTGCACGAACTCGAGGTTGCGCGCCGACGTGAGCCCGACGACGTCGACGTCGGGCCGCTCGTGCAGCAGGAACGCCGCACCGATCGTCGTCTTCGCCGACGCGCTCGACAGGATCACCTGCGCGGCGCCGTAAAGATCGTGGTCCGCCAGGAAATCGTCGATCACGAACGACGTGAAGAACAGCGGCCACAACACCATGTGTTGCGGCTCGCGGGCTGGGTCGTACACCGGATCGGCGTCGGTGAAGAGATAGCCGTTGTAGGCCGCGGCCATCGGCTGGCGGTGCGCGGCCAGATCACGGAAGCCACGCTCGTCGGCACGCCCCGCCTCCACCACGAGCTCGGTGGCCATCGGCAGGTAGCCGTACACACGCCGGCCCGGCCGCACCGCGTCCACCGCCGACTCGGCGACCTCCGCGAAGCCCCACACCGGAACGCGGCCCCAGCCGTCGCCAGCCGCGGGAAAGAAGTTCCAGTACTGCATCGCGTCGCCGAACACCGCGTAGGTGATGTTGTTCGCCGTGAGCGCGAAGTGCTCGACGCGCAGCCGCACCTCGCCGTCGCGCAGCGCCCGGCGCGGGCTGTCGACGATCCGGGTCGTCCGCAGGTCGCGGCGGTCCACTTCGATCTCCACGTACCGCACCGTAACTTGTGACACAGTTGGTGTCAATTGTTTGGCGTGCGCGGCCGCGCCTCGAGCGCGTCATGTGGGGTCGTCGTCGTCCGGTGGCTGCTTCGCCAGCAGCGCGGCCTCGGCTGCCGGGATCGGACGCGGAGCCGGCCAGACGCGTCCGGCCGTTGGCGCCTTGGTGAAGTCGAATGCGCCCGAGTAGTCATACGCGCGTGCGTCGTTGACGCCGAGCGGCGCCAGTCCGAAGGTCTCCTCGGTGAAGCGGAGCACCGACGACAACGTCGCGGTCTTGTGGTCGGTCGCGCCGTGCTTCGCGTAGGGGCTGACGATCACCATCGGCTCGCGTATCCCCTGCTGGGTGCCGTCGGGGTTGTGGCCCGGAGCGACGTGGTCGTAGAAGCACCCGCAGTCGTCATAGGTGATGAAGACCGCGGTCGACGACCACTCGGGGCCCGACTGGAGCGCCTTCACGACCTTGCCGATCCAGTTGTCGCCCCGCAGCATCGAGGCCGGCGGATGCTGACCGGTACCGCCCGGTCCGCCCGGGAGCAGGACGGAGTACGACGGCAGCGTGCCGTGCTGGGCATCGGTGAGGATCGCGTTGGGCGACACGACGTTCTGCCGCTGCGAGGAGTAGTAGCAGTCGCCGAAGTTCGGGCAGATCGACCACACGTGGATCGACGAGTAGAGCTTCCACGACAGGTGCCGCGCGCCGAGCCGGTCGAAGATCGTCGGCACGTTCGGCACCTTCGTCGACCTGAATGCTCCGCCGAAGGGATACTGCGCCTTGTTGAGCACACCCGGCGCGGCAGGGATACACGCGGGCTGGTCGGAGCGATGGCCCGCGGCGTCGATCCACACCCCCACCCGCTTCGAATCACAACCCCATCCCGGCCCGCTCTTGACGCCGGGCGCGGTGTGTGGGATGTCGCCGGTGAAGCCGTCCTGGGTGGCCGCGGCGGCATAGATGTGGCCGCCCCAGGATGGGCTGTCCTGCATCGAGAACGTGCGGTCGGACACCACGTACTTACCGGCGAATGCCGAGAGGCTCGGTATCTGGCTGGGCGTGTAGTACGTGAGGCACTGGTTGACGCCGTGCGCGTAGCAGCTCGAAATGTGGTTCCAGCCGTCCATTCGTCCGCCGTCGATGTCGGTGAGCTGCGTCGAGACCGTGTGCGACGGGTCGGGAGTGATGATGTCAGGGCTCTTTCGCATTGCGACGACCGAACCGTTCGACAACCGGACGTTGCCGATCGCGCCGTCGCAACGATGTTGTTGCTGGCAGAAGGCACCAAGCACCTCGTCGAAGGAACGGTTCTCCTGGAAGATCAGGATGACGTGCTTGATGCGCGACGACGGTGAGCTGCTCGGAGCCGCCGCTCGCGATGCAGCCGTCCGCGGCGTCACGATTGCCGCCACCGCAACGACGGTCAAGAGCACGCCTGCGCCGCGCCAGCCATGTTCGTCCTGTCAACACGCCACACCCCTTCGGAGACGTGCGGTCACTCTGCGCATGGCTGGCGGCGCCGCGGTAGGGCCGAACGTCCTCGCTGGCACCAACGTGTGCTGTCTTCGCGGGCGCCGCCGCGACGGCGCCGCCGTGGCGGCGAGGCTCAGGTGAGCACGTGTTCGGCGACCGACTGGACGCGCGCCAGCGCCTCACCCGCGGCAAGTTCGCCGCGGATGGCCTGGCGGATCGCCGCCCAACCGGCGTCCTCCAGCTCCGGGAAGCGCGGATGGGGCGGGTAGGTGATCATCGAGCCGGCGATCGTCGCCTGCGTGATCGCGAGGCGGGCCGCGTCGATCTCGTCGACCGGTTCCACCGCGGCGAGCGCTTCGCCGTGCGCACACATCGATCCGCCGGCCGCGTCGCGCGCCTGCGAGGCGGCGCCGATCAGCTCGTGCACGAACGCGACCGAGCGCGGGACGTCGGCGCACGTGGTGGGGATCGCCCACGCGTGGCAGCCCGAGTACGACACGCGGCGCGCCCGGCCGGTCGGATAGAGCGCCGGCGCCAGCGTGCCGCGCGCGCGCTCGTGGATCGCGCCGTAGCCGCCGGGCCACACACCGGCCGCGTCGATTCGGCCGTCGAGCAGTGCGGCGTCCACGTCGTCGTAATGCCAGTCGGGCAGGTCGTCCGGCGCGCGCGCGGCAAATGCGCGCAGGGTCTCCACCGCTTCCTCGGCGAAAGGGCTCGCGATCGTAGGCCGGCCGTCGGCGTCGAACAGCGCGCCGCCGTTGCCCACCACGAGCTCGAAGAACGTGCCGAACAGTCCCGACTCGCGCCCGGGGAAGCCGAAGCGCAGCCGGGAGGCTGCGAGCGCGTGCCATGAGTCGGGGGGCGTCGCGGCGCGGTCGCGCCGCCACCACAGGATGCGCACGTCGATGAGGCGAGGCACGCTCAGCAGGCTGCCGCCGAAGCGGCAGAGATCGACCGCGCCCGGCGCAAGCGCCCCGACTGCCTCGGGATCGACGAGGTCGTCGAGCGGATGCAGCCACGGAGCTTGCGACGGCGCGTACTTCGAGTGCGTGGCGAGCACGTCGATACGCTCCCCCGCCGCGAGCATCCCGGCGACCCGCCGGTTCAGCGTGGGATGGTCAGCGTGCACCACGACGTCGACGGCGCCGGGCTCGAACCCCGCGTACAGGTGGTCGTACATCGGCCCGCCGACGAGCGCGACGCGGAGCGGGTCGCTCGGGACCACGCTCACGTGACGATCCGCACGGCGGTGATGCCACCGTCGAGCAGGAAGTCGGCACCCGTCGTGAACGTGGCTTCGGCGGCGAGGTAGTGCACGGCCGCGGCGACCTCGTCGCACTCCACCATGCGGCCAAGCGGCTGGCGGCGCCGCAGCGATTCGATCGTGGCGTCGGGGTCGGGAGAGTTGCGAGCCAAGCCCTGCACCCACGGACTCCACACGGTTCCCGGCGACACGCAGTTCACACGGATGCCGTAGGGGAGCTCGTCGGCCGCCATCGCCTTGGTGAGCGCGAGCACGGCTCCCTTGGACGCGCCGTACACGGCCCGTTCCACGAGACCCACCGACGCGACGACCGAGCATGTGTTCACGACCGCACCGGCCCGGCGTGCCCGCATCGCCGGCAGGAACGCGCGGCTCATGTTCGCCACGCCGAACACGTTCACCGCGAAGACGCGTTCCCAGTCGTCGGGGCTCGACTCCACCACGCTGCCGGTCGCGCTCACTCCGGCGTTGTTGCAGAGCACCGCCACCGGACCTACCTCGGACTCGATGCGAGCGGCCTCGGCGGCGCAGGCGTCGGGGTCGCGCACGTCGAAGCCGTCGAGCACGTCGAGGCCCACCACGACGTCGCCGTCGCCCTCGAATCGCTGTCCGATCGCGTCACCGATACCGCCACGCGCGCCGGTGACCACCACCACTCGTCCCGCCATCTGTGCATCATGGCGCGTGCGCGGCGACCCTGCCTAGTGTCGGCCGCGATGGTCCGCATCACCGCAGCGCGCACGCTCGACGTGCGCGCACCCACCTCGCGCTCGCTCGCCGGATCGGACGCGGTGCACACCGATCCCGACTACTCGAGCGCGTACGTGTTCCTCGAGACCGACGGCGAGCTCTCGGGCACGGGCATGACGTTCACGATCGGTCAGGGCAACGACCTGTGCTGTGCGGCGATCGAGCAGCTCGCGCCGCTCGTCGTGGGCCGCGAGCTCGCCGAGCTCACGGGCGATCCTGCGGCCATGTGGCGCCGGCTCACGAACCACAGCCAGTTGCGGTGGCTCGGGCCCGACAAGGGCGTGATCCACCTCGCGACCGCCGCGATCGTGAACGCGATCTGGGATCTCTGGGCCAAGACCGAGGGCAAGCCGCTGTGGCAGCTCGTGTGCGACCTCACCCCCGAGCAGTTCGTCGCCGCGGTCGACTTCCGCTACCTCACCGACGCGCTCGATCGCGACGAGGCGCTCGATCTGCTGCGCGCGCTCGAGCCGACAAAGGCCGCGCGCGTCGCCGAGCTCGTTCGCGACGGCTATCCCGCGTACCTCACGTCGGCCGGATGGCTCGGCTATCCGGAGGCGAAGGTGCGGGCACTCACCCGGGCGGCGCTCGCCGACGGCTGGCGTTGCTTCAAGACGAAGGTGGGCGTCGACGTGGCGTCCGACGTGCGGCGCTGCGAGCTGATGCGCGAGGAGATCGGTGACCTCCCGCTGATGGCCGACGCGAACCAGGTGTGGGACGTGGGCACCGCGATCGAGTGGATGCGGGCGCTCGAACCGTTCGGCCTCCGCTGGATCGAGGAGCCCACGAGCCCCGACGACATCGTGGGCCACGCGGCGATCCGGCGCGCGATCACGCCCGTCGGCGTCGCCACCGGTGAACACGCCGCGAACCGGGTGATCTTCAAGCAGCTGATGCAGCTCGACGCGATCGACTACTGCCAGATCGACGCGTGCCGCCTCGGCGGCGTCAACGAGGTGCTCGCAGTGCTGCTCCTCGCGGCGAAGTTCGGTGTGCCGGTGTGCCCGCACGCGGGCGGGCTCGGGCTCTGCGAGCACGTGCAGCACCTCTCGGTGATCGACTACGTGTGCGTGAGCGGTTCGCTCGACGATCGCACCACCGAGTTCGCCGACCATCTCCACGAGCACTTCGTGCATCCTGCGTGTGTGGTCAATGGCCGCTACCGGCTGCCCGCCGCGCCGGGATACTCGATCGACATGCATCCCGAGTCGTACACGGCACTCGCGTACCCGCACGGCACCGAGTGGCGGTCGTGACGTTGGAACGGCGCCGGATCGGCCGGCGGGGCCCCGACGTGACGCGGCTCGGCCTTGGCAGCGCGCCGCTCGGCAACATGTTCACCGCCGTCAGCGACGACGACGCGCAGGCGACGCTCGCCGCCGCGTGGGACGCCGGCATCCGCTATTTCGACACCGCCCCGTTCTACGGGCACGGGCTCGCCGAGACACGCGTCGGCCGGGCGCTCACGGCGCGGCCCCGCGACGAGTTCGTCGTGTCGACGAAGGTCGGCCGCGTGCTCGTGCCCGCGACCGATGTCGACACGAGCATCTTCGCAGTGCAATCCGACCGCGCCGCGGTGTTCGACTTCTCGCGCGACGGCGTTCGGCGGTCGCTCGACGCCAGTCTCGAGCGGCTCGGTCTCGACCGCGTCGACATCGCGCTCGTGCACGACCCCGATTCGCACGAGGCCGAAGCACTCGCCGGCGCGTTTCCGGCCCTGGTACAGATGCGCGACGAAGGCATGGTGGGCGCGATCGGCGCGGGGATGAACCAGCACGCGATGCTCGAACGCTTCCTCGAGCACGTCGATCTCGACTGCGTGCTGCTCGCCGGCCGCTACACGCTGCTCGACCGTTCCGGTGCGGCGCTGCTCGACCGCTGCGCCGAGCGGTCGGTCGGGGTGATCCTCGGCGGGGTGTTCAACAGCGGCGTGCTCGCGCGGCCCGACGCCGAGGCCACCTACGACTACTTCCCCGCGCCGCCCGCGTTGCTCGACGCCGCGAAGCGCTACGAGCACCTTGCACGCGAGCACGGCGTGCCGCTCCCTGCGATCGCGATGCAGTTCGCGCTGGCGCACCCGGCCGTCACGAGCATCGTGGTCGGTGCCCGCACCGCCCACGAGATCACGTTCGACGTCGAGTGCGCGTCACAGCCCGTCCCGGCCACGCTTTGGGCGGCACTCCACTAAGTGCGCGTACTGTCCGCGGCGTGAGACGGCAGAACGTGCTCGTGCTGTACCTCGCCGACTCGGCGCTCGACTCGCCCGTCGTGGCCTGGTCGTACTGGGACGGCACCGGCACCGTGCGCCGGATGGCCGGCGACGAGGACGAGCCGCCCTACCGCGACGGGCTCGGCGCGCTGCGCGACGGCTGGCGGCTGTTCCAGACTTCGCAACTGGTGCCGCACTACCCGGGCGCCGAGACGCAGACGTCGTACCTCAAGTACGAGTTCTTGTTCGAACAGATCGTGGAGATCGAATCGTGAGCGAGTACCGCAAGCTGACGACGAAGGAAATGGCGCGCTTCGTGGCCCGCGGCTATCTGATGTTCGACGGCATCACGCCGCCCGACGTGAACGACCGGTATCTCTCGGCGCCGCGCGAGGCGGTGGTGCCCGAGGTTCCGGCGGGCACGCCGCTCGCCGACGCATACCGAGAGGGAAGCTCGCTGCACGCGCTCGTGGCCGAGCCTGCCGTGCGCGGCATCCTCGAGAGCCTCGTCGGTCCTGATCCCGTCGTGGACCATCACTTCGTGCACCTCACGCTCGGGCACGCCGAGCGCGGCGGCGTTCGGGATGCAGGAGCCGTTCCCGTCGCAGCACTGGCACCAGGACTCCACGATCGACACGCGGGCCGGCTTCGACGTGCAGATCATGTGGTACCCGCACGAGGTGACGCTCGAGATGGGCGGCACCCGCTTCCTCCCCGGGAGCCACCTGCGTGTCGTGAGCGAGGCCGCGATCGGTCGCTACCAGAACATCCGCGGCCAGCGCCACGTGGTGTGCCCGGCCGGATCGCTGCTCGTGCTGCACCACGGCATGTGGCACGGCGGCGGATCGAACGCGAGCGACACCACCCGCCACATGGTGAAGATCCGCCTGCATCCCACGGTGCGCCAGATCCGCCTGTGGGACCTCTCCGACTTCAGCGACGCCGACCGCGCGCAGCGACCGATCTTCTGGCAGACCACTGCACGCGCCGAGCACGACCTCCACGACATCCTGTGCGAGTACCAGCCGTGGTACGAGGCCGACACGGCGCGCCTCGAGTTCGTCAACCGCATCCGGCTGTTCAGATACCTGTTGGGTGACGACACCTTCGACGCCGACTACTGGCTGACCCGCCTCGAGTTCCCGCCCGAACGGCGCTTCGAGGCCGCCGTCCGGCCCGCGGGCTGAGGCGCCGCCCGGCGCCGCGGCATACGCTCGCGCACCCGGGCACCACCATCCGAAGGAGGCACCGTGGGCATTCTCGACAAGGTGAAGGACGCGGCGACCAAGGCCGGCGAGCAGGCGAAGCACGGCATCGCCGTCGGCAAGGAGAAGGTCGAGGAGACGAAGCTGCGCAAGCAGATCGACGAGACGTTCGAGCAGATCGGTCGCCTCGTCGTGCAGCAGCGGCGCGGCGACGCTCCGGACGACGCCGGCGCGCAGATCGATGCCGCGGTCGCGCACGTGGCCGAGCTCGAAGCCCAGATGGAACGCGCGGCCGCCGCAGCGGGCGACGACGCGGAGGGAGTCGGCGGCGAGGCGGCACCGCCCGCGTGAGCGCGACGAGCTAAGCGTCCGGCGCAGCCTCCGGCAGCGGCCGGGCGAAGCTGAGCTCGTGGCCGTCGGGGTCGCGGATGTGGAAGTAGCGCTCGCCCCAGGGCGCGTCCGCGGGTGCGGTCTCGGTGCGCAGCCCGGCCGCGAGCGCGCGCTCGTACATTGCGTCGACGTCGCCGACCCAGAAGATCACGCGGCCCCACACCACGTGCGGTGAAGGGCTCGCCGCATCGAGCTGCAGGTTGAGGAAGCCCCCGCCGGCACGGAAGCTCGTGAACGCGGCCTCGGGACCGCCGTACAGGCGGTTGAACCCCAGCGCCTCGTAGAACGCCACGCTGCGCGCCATGGCGGCGATATGCAGTGTGACCGCGCTGATCCGCTCGACCGGTCTGTCGCTCCTCGCCACGCTCACCAGCCTCGCGTCGAGGAAGCCGACTCGGGCATTCGGCTTCGCCGTCGCCGGCGTGTGACCGCGGCCCGGCAACGGACGAGCAGCTCGGCGCTCACGCGTCGTACACAAGGATCGCGCCCGTGTAGCAAGCGACCCAGAGCCGGTGCTGCACCGGCTCGTAGGTGATACCGATCGGATGGTCGGGCACGGCGAGCGTGCGCACGACGCTCAGATCCGACTCGCGCAGCACAGACACCGTGTCCGACACGTAGTTCACCACGTACAGCGCCTGCCCATCGGCCGATATCGCCATGCTCCGCGGCTGCGTACCGGTGGTCACACCGGCGACGACCCGGCCCGTCGCGGTGTCGACCGCCACGACACGGTTCCCGCCGTTCAGGGTCACGAACAACCGCCGGCCGTCGGGTGCGAGCACGAGATGCCGAGGCGCACGACCAACGCCGCGGAACCAGGAGGTCGCGAACGAGCGCAGATCGATGCGCGCCACGTCGTACGTGCCCATCACCGCGACGTACGCGACGGCCGAACCGCGGTCGACCGCGATACCTCGCGGATACGCGCCGAGCGGGATACGGCGGACCTCGCGGAACGTGCGGCGATCGATGACACTGAGGTCGTAGCTGCACCAGTTCGTGACGAGCACATACCGGTTGTCGGGTGTGACCGCGACGTACTTGGGAACCATGCCGACCTGGGCGACGCCGTCGATCGCGAGCGACGCGACGTTGACGCGGTACACGTAGCTTGGACTCAAGCCGCCCGGCCCGCTGCAGTTGTCGGAGCCCTCCGGCCCGAAGTCCGCGCCGTACATCGAATAGTTCGTGACGTACACGTACCGGTGCGCGGGATCGGCGGCCGCTTCCACCGGCGCGCCGCGCGACGTGCCCGGATGTCCACCCAACCCGAAGGCCGCGAGGGTGACGCGGTCAGGGATCGTCTTCACCAGGGTCCCGGCCGCGTCGTACACGGTGACCGTGTGCCGGTACATCATGTTCTGCGCGAACACGAGCCCGGCACCGGTGGCGGTCACCGATTTCGGCGAGATCGGACCGTGGATCGTCGTCACGAGCGCGGGGGCGAAGTCCCTTGCCGGGTCGTGTGGTGCCACCGTCGACGGCGGCTTGCTCGTCGTAGTGGCCGGACGGACGGTCGTAGTCGTCACCCCAGCGGCGGTCGCCGACGCCGAGTGCGCCGGCCCGGGCGCCGCGGCCCCGGGGGCCTCGCCCGACGGGGATCGCGCGAGCAGGACGACCGTGACCGCGATCACGAGCGCGAGCGTCAGGACCGCGATCGCAACGAGCCGGCGTCGTTCCACCTGCGCAGTCTCGCCGTCCACGGGCATCCTCGCGGGTCAGGCACCGCTCGCGAATGACCAGCGGTCCTGCGGCGTCGCCGGCGCCAGCGCGGTCGCGGTCTGCCGCAGGAAGCGCGTCGGATCCGCGCCGTCGACGATGTGCAACTCCGTCGTACCCGTCCCCGTCGCGTCCCGCTTGATCGCCCACACATCCGGCACACCGTCACCGTCGTAATCAGCCACCGCGAACGACCAACGGTCCTGCGGCTCCGACACCCCCAGCGCGGTCGCGGTCTGCCGCAGGAAACGCGTCGGATCCGCGCCGTCGACGATGTGCAACTCCGTCGTACCCGTCCCCGTCGCGTCCCGCTTGATCGCCCACACATCCGGCACACCGTCACCGTCGTAATCAGCCACCGCGAACGACCAACGGTCCTGCGGCTCCGACACCCCCAGCGCGGTCGCGGTCTGCCGCAGGAAACGCGTCGGATCCGCGCCGTCGACGATGTGCAACTCCGTCGTACCCGTCCCCGTCGCGTCCCGCTTGATCGCCCACACATCCGGCACACCGTCACCGTCGTAATCAGCCACCGCGAACGACCAACGGTCCTGCGGCTCCGACACCCCCAGCGCCGGTCGCGGTCTGCCGCAGGAAACGCGTCGGATCCGCGCCGTCGACGATGTGCAACTCCGTCGTACCCGTCCCCGTCGCGTCCCGCTTGATCGCCCACACATCCGGCACACCGTCACCGTCGTAATCAGCCACCGCGAACGACCAACGACCCTGCGGCTCCGACACCCCCAACGCCGTCGCGGTCTGCCGCAGGAAACGCGTCGGATCCGCGCCGTCGACGATGTCCAACTCCGTCGTACCCGTCCCCGTCGCGTCCCGCTTCACCGACCACACATCCGGCACTCGGTCGTGGTTGTAGTCGAGCGGAACGGGCGGTGGAGGTGGAGGTGGAGGTGGCGGCGCGAGGAAGTGGATGAACGCGGTGGGATAGAAGTTGCCGGGCCCGATCTTCGCCCAGTGGAAATCGCCGCCGAAATCGTCCTCCGACACGACGATGAAGCCGGCCCCCACCTGCTCGACGATCGCGACGTGGCCGCTACTCGGCACGTTGTACTGGTTCCACCACGCGACGGCACCAACCGTCGGAGTGCCGTCGACGGTCACGCCGTTCGCCTGCGCCGCGGGGCCCCATTGATAGGCGTTGC
This sequence comes from uncultured Actinomycetes bacterium, assembly GCA_963716525.1. Lineage (GTDB taxonomy): Bacteria > Actinomycetota > Acidimicrobiia > IMCC26256 > PALSA-610 > JBBREP01. The sequence goes on along the minus strand of OY970315.1, from coordinate 2,168,802 downwards.
CGTGACCGACGAGGTACGGGGGTGTGTGCATGCCGTCGACCATGCTCAGCACGTAGGCGGCGTAGTTGGTGCAGTTGTGTCCCGCGTACATGCCCCAGTAGCTCGTGGAGCGGTGCTGGGCGTAACCGTGCGTCGTGAAGCCCGCGGCCTCACAGGACGAGTAGCCGCTGCACAGGTTCACGACGCTCGCCCGCGCGGCGTGCTGTAGGCCGAGCTGGCCGCCGAGGAGCCCGACGGCAGCGATCGCGAACCACGTCGACGCGCGCCGCGTCGCGACATTGCGGGCGGAGTGGCGCCGGCGGGCAACGAGCGTCCGGGGGGTGACACGGACGGGCACGAGCCAGCAACGCTAGCCAGATCGCCTTCCGGCGCGCCGCCCATGTGGCGGATGAGGCACGTTGCTGTTCGTGATGCGCGGCGGCACGGTCACGCATGGTGCGGAACGGGACGATTCCCACCAGCGGGGTCGCACGACCTCCTCGAGCGGTCACGGTCGACGACGTGATCGCCCGGTGCCGGCCGCGCTGGGCAACCTTCGCCTGCGCTCGCGGTGCGCGACGTGCTCGGCGACGACGTGATCCACTCCGTCGGTCATTCACACTGAGCCACTACCCGCTCGGCCGGGAACGACAGCACCGACCTACGATCCGCGACATGACCACCATGACGCCCGAGCCGTCCGGCGCGAGCGCCGCGCACGTTCGCGCCCATCGCCGACTGGGCGAGCGACTACGACATCTTCGATCCCGGGTACATCGCCGACCCCTACGGCATCTGGGACGAGCTGCGCGGGCGCTGCCCGATCGCGCACACCGAGCGCTGGGGTGGATCGTGGCTGCCCACGCGCTACGACGACATCGTCGAGCTCGCACGCGACATCGAACGCTTCCCGTCGGGAAACGGCATCAGCGTCATCCCGCTCATCGAAGGTGGGCCGCGCGGCGGCGCGGGCGGCGCGAGCGTCGCCGGACCGTCACCGCTGCTGTCGTCGGGGATCCCGCCGATCAGCGCCGACCCGCCGTTGCACACATGGACCCGCCGCTTGATCCTCCCGACGATGAGTCCGCAGCGCGTGCGCGAGTACGAGCCGTACACGCGTGCACTGTGCCGGCGGCTCGTCGACGGGTTTCTCGAGCGCGACATGGTCGACGCGGCTTCCGAGTACGCGCAGCAGATCCCGGTGCGGGTGATCGGGCACATCCTCGGCGTGCCTGAGTCGATGTCGGACTCCTTCACCGAGTGGGTACGCGACACGCTCGAGTTCGCGCACGACGCGGAACGCCGGCGCCACGGCGTGTCGTCGATCCTCGGCTACCTGAACCGCGCGATCGAGGAGCGGTTGGCGAACCCGGTCGACGATTTCATCAGCGAGCTGCTCCACGCCGAGCACGACGGCGAGCAAATCGAGCGTTCCGTGGTGCTGGGCATGTGCGCGCTGCTGCTCGTCGCCGGTATCGACACCACGTGGTCGTCGATCGGTTCGACGATGTGGCACCTCGCCACGCACCCCGCGGATCGCCGCCGCCTCGTCGCCGAGCCCGAGCTGCTCCCCACCGCGATCGAGGAGTTTCTGCGCGCATACTCGCCGGTGACGATGGCACGCCGGCTCTCCGCCGACGCCGAGTTCCATGGTTGTCCGATGCACGCGGGCGACCGCGTGCTCATGAACTTCCCCGCCGCGAACCGAGACCCGGAGGCGTTCCCCGACGCCCACCGGGTCGTGCTCGACCGGCAGGACAACCGCCATATCGCGTTCGGGGTCGGCATCCACCGCTGCGCGGGCTCGAACCTCGCACGCATGGAGATCCGCGTCGCCGTCGAGGAATGGCTCGCCCGTATCCCCGAGTTCGAGGTCGTCGATCCGTACCGCGTCACGTGGGCCGGCGGTCAGGTTCGCGGCCCGCGGTCGATCCCGGTGCGGCGCCGCTGACGCGCTGCAGTACCGGAAGTCTGGCCGGCTGGAGGCAGGCCGGGACCGGCCGGTCTGCCTCCAGCCGGGGTCAGTCGTCGTTCAAGATCGTGAGCGTGCCGACGGCCCGCTGGATCGCGAGCCCTGCGCTGGCGTTCGCCAGCGTGAGCTGCGCGGTCTCGTCGTTCTCGGGCCCCGCGTCGGGGTACACGGTCACGCTCACCGACTTCTGGAACTGCTTCGCCGTGAACGTGATCGTCTTGGTCGCGAACGTCTTGAAGTCGGAGCCGGCCGTCGCGGTGCCGCTGGCAATGGACAGCTGCACGGTGACCGTGCTGGTCGCCGGGGCCGAGAGCGTGACAAGGAAGTGCACGACGTTGCCCTTCCCGCTGCTTCCCTCGACAATCGATGCGTCGCTGATGCCGACGCGCAGGCCCGCAGTGGAGTCGTCGTCGATGATCTTGACGTTGCCGGTCGAGTGGGCCGACAGCGCCGCGCCGCCAGTCGGCGAAGACAGCACGACGTCGAGCTGCTCGTCGCCTTCAACGACGAGGTCGGGCTTCACCGCAACATTCACGTACCGTGTCGTCACGCCGGCGTTGAACGTCAGCGTGCCACTCTTGGCGACATAGTCGCTTCCCGCGGTCGCGGTGGCGTTCTTCGTCGCGTACTGCACGGTGATGCTCTGGCCCGCCGGATTCGACAGCGTCACCGCCAGGGACACCGTGCGATTGTTGCCGCTGTCGCCCTCGAGCACGGACGCGTTTCCGGCCGCGATCCACGCGGTCGCCGTCACGCTCAGGAGCGCGCCATTCGTGGTGGCGCTCCCCTCCGAGTTCGTGAACACGGGGCGGAAGAGCTTGCCATCGTCTGTGACCGCCGCCGTGCCGTGCAGCGTCGTCGCGGTGGCGCCGGCCACGTTCTGGTAGGTCGAGCCACCGTCAGCCGACACCTGCCATTGCACGGCGGGTGCTGGCACACCGGACGCGGCCGCGGTGAACGTGTAGGCCGCGCCGGCAGCAACTGAGGCCGGCTGCGGCTGTTCGGTGACCGCCGGAGCGATGCCGCGCACCGTGAGCGTCGCGGCGGCCGATGTGGCGCTGCCAGCCGCGTTCGTGAAGCGCGCGCGGTACTCGTTGCCGGAGTCGTCGTACGCGGCCGTGCCCGTGAGCGTCGTCGACGTCGCGCCCGCGATATCCGCGAACGTCGCGCCGGCGTCGGTCGACAGTTGCCATTGCACGTCCGGCGCGGGTACCCCCGACGCGACCGCGCTGAACGAGTAGCCGTCGCCGGCGGTCACGGTCGTGTCGCTTGGTTGCGTCGTCACCGCGGGCGGGTCGGTCGGCACCACTGCATTCGACGGGTCCGACGGCGCGCCCGAGCCCACCAGGTTCCGCGCGGTCACGGTGCACGTGTACGAGGCGCCCGGCGTCAGGCTGGTGACTGTCAGCGGGCTGGACGCGCCGGTCTGCGTGCCCGTCGCACCGCCACTCGCGCTGCACGTGGCCGTGTAATCGGCAACCGCGGCACCGCCGTCGTTCGCCGGCGGCGTGAACGTCACGGTCGCGCCGTGCACGACCGCCGTGGCCGCGCCGATCACCGGCGGGTCGGGCGGGACGACCACAGTGAGTGTCGCGGCCTGCGTGGTCGCGGTGCCCGACGCGTTCGCGAAGACGGCGCGGAACTGGTCACCGGAGTCGGCGGGCGCGGCCGTCGCCGTGTACGTGGTCTCCGTCGCGCCGGGTATGTCGCTGAAGCTGGCGCCGCCGTCGGTCGAGCGCTGCCACTGCACAGTGGGGTCGGGATAGCCCGAGGCGGTCGCGCCGAACAGGTACTGATCGCCGCTCGCGACGGTGACGTCGCTCGGCTGCTGCGAGACGGCCGGCGGCGCGGGTGGTGGTTGCACCGTCGCGGTGAACGTGTTGCCGGGGCCGGGCACGACGAGGTTCAACGCGGTCGTGGCAAGACCGCAGGTCTTCAGCGGCGGGATCGTGTACGTGCTGCTGAACGTCGAGACACCTGTGAGATTCGCGGTCCCCGACATGTTGACGGTGACCGGCTCCGACGTGGTGCACGAGTTCCCGACGAGGTTCACCGAGGGAGTGGCGTTCGCGTACACGCTCGGGATACGGATGTTGAAGACAGCGGTCGTGTCGACCGCGAAGGTCGACGGGTCGAGCGTGCCAGTGATCGGTTGGACCTCGTCGATCTGCATGTTCGCGGTCACGAGCCCGATGCCGGCGAGCTGCACCTGCATCTGGGCCGGCGGCAAGGTGATGTCGCCCGACACCACGCCCGTGGTGAGGTCGACCTCGCCGACGAACGTGCCGGTCGGCACGGCAACGTCCATGTTGAGCTTCTTCAGGTGGGTCGTCGCGTCGACGTTCCAGTCGAACGGGATGCGCACGTCGCGCACTGACACCACAAGCGTGTCGGTGACCGGGGCGTGGTACCCGTCGCTGACGCTCAGCGTCACGGTCGCGTCGCCCTCGTGATCGCAGGTCAGCGTCGTGACAAGCTGCGTGGGGTCGGCAACGCTGCACGCGGTGTCGTCGGTGCTCCAGGCGACCGTCAGCGGGTCGTCCTCGGGGTCGGACGCGGTCCCCGCCAGTCTGATCGCGGCGTTCGTGTCACCGGAGATGTCCGGCCCGGCGTCCACCACTGGCGGGCGGTCGGGCGTGACGGTGACCTGCGCCGCGTCGCTCGCAGGCGGGTTCACGCCGTCGTCGGCGGTGAGCGTCGCGGTATAGGTGCCGGTCTGCGCGCACAGCACGCTGGTGGACGGGGACGCGGCGTCGCTGACTGTGCAGGTAGCACTGTCGATCGTCCACGTGATCGTCGGCGTGTTGCCGGGGTCGCTCACGGCGCCGTGCAACGGGATGTTGTGCCCGACCGTGCCCGTCACGGGGCCACCCGCACTCACCGACAAGGGCACGATCTGCGCGACCGTCACCTGCACGGTGTCGCTCACGGGCGCGTTCACACCGTCATCAGCGGTGAGTGTGGCGGTGAAGGTGCCCGGTTGCGCGCATGTCACGGTGGTGTCGGGAACCGACGCATCGGCAAACGTGCACGACGGGCCGTCGATCGTCCAGGTATCGGACGGCGCCGCGCTCGAGTCGACGGCGCCGTGCAGCGCGATGGGAGCGCCGGTCTCGCCCGATGCGTCAGGACCCGCGTCGACGGTCGGTGGGGCAATTGGCGCGACGACCGGGATCGTGATCAGCGTGTCCTGCGGGACGTTGCAGGTCACCTGGGCCGGGAACGAGCCGTTCAGCATGGCCGTCGTGGTCAAGGTGAGGGCGTTGATCGTGATCGACGAGCCCGCGCTGCCGGCCGTCGCGTCGACCGACACGTCCGGGGTGACGAGCGTGCCGGGCGGCATCGGGCCCGGATTGCCGAGCGTGAAGGTGTCCGCCGGACCGATCGCGGCGGTCTCGGGCGTCGGGTCGCCGTTGATCGTGGCGGTACCCGGGTTCTGGATCGTGCCGTTGTCCAAGGTGGTGCCGTGGATCTTGTACGAGAGGTAGAGGTCCTTGTACGACGTGATCGTGAAGCCATTCGACTGGCTCGGCAGTTCGTTCGTCCCACCAGGAAACGTGAGCGTGAACTGCGAGCCGGCGACCGCGCGATCGGGCGCCGCGATCGACACGGTCACGTCCTGGTTCTGAGAGATGTTCTGACCTTGGACGGCCGCGTTGCAGTGCACGGACGCGAATGTGTGCGTCACCGTCTGCGCCGCAGCCGGAGTGGCGGCCGTACCGAGTAGCAGCAACGGAGCGCAGCCCATCGCAGCGACCCCAAGAACCGACACCAACCCGCGCCCACCCATGGCCCGTCTCCCTCGCGTAGCTTGTCGATGACCCTGACGGGCCGAGATGGGTGCGTCCATCAATAGGCGCACAACATCAGTGCCGGCCGGCCTGCACAGCGCGTGCAACTCGAAGCGCCGATCGCCTCGGTGCCGAGGGACGATCGGCCCTGGCCGGTCCGGTCCCGGTGCCGCACACTGGACGAGGACCAGCGCGCCGGAGGCCGGAGTGGATCAACGCGACATGAACGAACGCGACCCGTACATGGCAGATAGCGATGCGTTCTCCTGGTACATGGAGGCCGATCCGCTGCTGCGCTCGACGGTCGTGAGCGTGGCGGTGCTCGACGGCCCGCCCGACATGGCGCGCCTGCTCGACCGGGCCGAGCGGGCCACCCGCGTGGCGCCAGGATTCCGGCACAAGGTGGTCCAGGCGCCGCTGCGTCTCGCGAACCCGCGATGGGTCGCCGACCCGGAGTTCGATCTCGGTTTCCACGTCCGCCACATCGCCGCGCCCGCACCCGGCACGCTCACCCAGGTCCTGGACTACGCGTGCCAGACCGGCATGGCGGGCTTCGATCGCCAGCGGCCGCTCTGGGAGCTGACCGTGGTGGACGGGCTCGACGGCGGTCGCGCCGCGCTCATCTTGAAGGTGCACCACGCGCTCACCGACGGCGTCGGCGGTATGGAGCTGGCCCAGGCACTGTTCGACATCGACGCGCACGCCGAGCCGGCGGGTCCGATGCCCGAGGCTCCTCAGCCCGAGCGACTGTCGACGGTCGATCTCGTGCGCGACGCCATCGGGCACGATCTCGGTCGGGCCGCTCGTGTCGCGCCGTCGTTCGTGCTCGGCAACGCGCGGGCCGCGTGCAGCATGCTGCGCCATCCACGCGGCGGGTTCGATCGCGGTGCCGGCGTCGTTCGGTCGGTGGCGCGCATCGTGCGGCCGATCAGCACCACGCTCTCCCCGCTGATGCGCGAGCGCCACCTCACCTGGCATTACGACGCGTTCACGGTGCCGCTCGACGGCCTCCGCGCCGCCGCGCACAGCGCCGGAATGACGATCAACGACGCGTTCCTGAGCGCGGTCGCCGGCGGGCTCCTCCGCTACCACGAGCAGCACGGCCGAGTCGCCCACGAGTTGCGGCTCACCATGCCGATCAACCTCCGCACCGCCGACGACCCGATCGGCGGGAACCGCATCACGCTCATGCGGTTCACGGTGCCCACCGGCGTGCACGATCCGGTGGAACGCATGCGGCGAATCGACGCGCTGAGCCGCACTGCTCGCGACGAGCCTGCGATCCCGTACACGAACGCCATCGCCGCCGCGCTCAACGTGTTGCCGCGCGGCGTGGTGGGCGGCATGCTGAAGCACGTCGACTTCCTAGCGAGCAACGTGCCGGGCCCGCGCGATTCCGTCTACCTCGTCGGCCAGGAGCTGCTCGACTGGTACGCGTTCGGCCCGACGATCGGCGCCGCGCTGAACACGACGCTCGTGTCCTACAACGGTACGTGTCACATCGGCGTGAACGTCGACACGGGCGCGATCCCCGATGCCGCCACGATGCTCGAATGCCTGCGCGCCGGCTTCGCCGAGGTCGCCGGTGGCCAGCCGGCCGTCGTCGCGGCCGATCGGTGACGCGGCGTGTGGCACGGTACGGAAGTGCGGACCGAATCGACATGGAGGATCGTTCCATGAGCGACTGGCGTTGCATCGACGGTAACGAGGCGGCCGCGCTCGTCGCCTACGCGCTGAGCGAGGTGGTCGCGCTCTACCCGATCACGCCGGCGTCGCCCATGGGCGAGCACGCGGACGCCTGGGCCGCGGCAGGTCGGGCGAACGTGTGGGGCCTCGTGCCCGACATCGTCGAGATGCAGTCCGAGGGCGGCGCGGCCGGTGCGCTGCACGGCGCCCTGCAGAAGGGCGCGCTCGCCACCACCTTCACCGCGTCGCAGGGCCTGCTCTTGATGGTCCCGAACATGTTCAAGATCGCGGGCGAGCTCACGCCCGCGGTCATCCATGTGGCGTCGCGCACCGTTGCGACGCACGCACTCTCCATCTTCGGCGACCACAGCGACGTGATGCACGCGCGCAGCACGGGGTGGGCAATGCTGTCAGCCGGGTCGGTGCAGGAGGCGCACGACTTCGCGCTCGTCGCGCACGCCGCGACCTTGCGGTCACGCGTGCCGTTTCTCCACTTCTTCGACGGCTTCCGCACGTCGCACGAGATGGACAAGATCGAGCTGCTGGCCGACGGCGACTTGCGCGCACTCGTCCGTGAGGACGACATCGAGGCGTTCCGCAGGCGGGGCATGACCTCGGAGTCACCGAGCGTGCGCGGCACCGCCCAGAACCCCGACGTGTTCTTCCAGGCGCGCGAAGCGTCGAATCCGTACTACGACGCGGTGCCCGCAACGGTGCAGCATGTGATGGACGAGCTGGGCGCCCGCACCGGCCGGAACTACGGGCTCGTCGACTACCACGGGGCGCCCGACGCCGAGCGCGTCGTCGTGCTGATGGGATCGGCCGCGGGCGCGGCCGAGGAGACCGTCGACACGCTCGTCGCCGCGGGCGAGCGGGTGGGCATGCTGCGCATGCGGCTGTTCCAGCCGTTCCCCGCCGATCAGCTCGTCGCCGCCCTTCCGGCGACCACGCGGGCCGTGGCGGTGCTCGATCGCACAAAGGAGCCCGGCGCGGTCGGCGAGCCGCTGTACCTGTCGGTCCTCGCGGCGCTCACCGAGCACATGCAGGGCGACGCGCCGCGCTTCGCGTCGATGCCGCGGCTCAGCGGAGGGCGATACGGGCTGTCGTCGAAGGAGGTGACGCCGGGCATGCTCGCGCCGGTCTTCACCGAGCTCGCTGCCGACCGCCCGAAGCGACACTTCACCGTCGGGATCTACGACGACGTCACGCACCTGAGCCTGCCGATCGACGCGACGTTCCAACCGGCGCGGCCGGCCGGCGAGGTGCAGGCCGCGTTCTTCGGGCTCGGCTCTGACGGCACGGTCAGCGCGAACAAGAGCTCCGTGCGCATCATCGGCGAGCACACCAACCTGTTCGCGCAGGGCTACTTCGTCTACGACTCGAAGAAGTCGGGCTCGGTCACCGTGTCGCACCTGCGCTTCGGGCCCGAGCCGATCCGCTCCACCTACCTTGTCGGTGCAGCGGACTTCCTCGCGTGCCATCAGTTCGGCCTGCTCGAGCGGATGAAGGTGCTCGAGTACGCGCGGCCCGGCGCCACGTTCCTCTTGAACAGCCCGTACCCGGCGGACCGGCTGTGGGACGAGCTACCGGGTGAGGTGCAGCAGGAGCTGATCGACAAGCAGATCGACTGCTGGATCATCGACGCGTTCGCGGTGGCCGCCGAGGTGGGGATGGGCGGGCGGATCAACACGGTGATGCAGCCGTGCTTCTTCTACCTCTCCGGTGTGCTGCCCGCGAACGAGGCCATCGCGCAGGTGAAGTCGGAGGTGGAGCGGGTCTACGGCCGGCGCGGCGCCGCGGTGATCGAGCGCAACTTCGCCGCGATCGACGCGTCGATCGACCGGCTCGTGCACTTCGACGTGCCGCAGGAGGTGTCGAGCGCGCGCCCGGTCGGGGTGCCCGTGCCCGACAGCGCGCCCGACTTCGTCCACCGGGTGACGGCCCGGCTCCTCGCGGGCGAGGGCGACCTGCTGCCGGTGAGCGCGCTGCCGGTGGACGGCACGTTCCCGTCGGGAACCACGAAGTACGAGAAGCGGGCGATCGCGCAGGAGATCCCGATCTGGGATCCGGACATCTGCATCGACTGCGGCAAGTGCGCGATCGTGTGCCCGCACGCCACGATCCGCATGAAGGTGTTCGCGCCCGACGCGGTGACCGGCGCGCCACCGGAGTTCCTGCACAAGGCGTTCCGATCCAAGGACCTGCCGGGCCACCGCCTCACCATCCAGGTGGCACCGGACGACTGCACCGGGTGCGGGGTGTGCGTCGACGTGTGCCCGGCGAAGAGCAAGACCGAGGTGCGGCACAAGGCCATCAACATGGAACCGGCGCTCGCGCACCGCGACGAGGAGCGCACGCGCTGGGATTACTTCCAGTCGATCGCGCCTCTCGACCGCGACCTGCTGCCCCACGACTCGGTGAAGGGCTCGCAGGTGCTCGAGCCGCTGTTCGAGTTCTCGGGCGCGTGCGCGGGGTGCGGCGAGACGCCCTACCTCAAGCTCGTCACGCAACTCTTCGGCGACCGCATGATCGTGGCCAACGCCACCGGCTGCTCGTCGATCTACGGCGCGAACCTGCCCACCACGCCGTGGGCCGTCAACGGCGACGGGCGCGGGCCCGCGTGGAACAACTCGCTGTTCGAGGACAACGCCGAGTTCGGCCTGGGGATGCGCCTCGCGCTCGACGCGCAGACCCGCCAGGCGCGCATCCTGCTGGCGCGCCTCGCGCCGCAGGTGGGCGACGACCTCGCGGGCGCGATCCTCGGGGCCGAGCAGCACGACGAGCCCCGGATCCGCGAGCAGCGCCGCCGCATCACCGAGCTGCGCGAGCGCCTCGCGTGGATCTCGGGCGACGGCGCCACTGACGGCGACAGCAAGCCGGATGCCGCGGTCGACGCCCGGCAGCTCGCCGCACTCGCCGGCAGCCTCGCCCGTCAGGGCGTGTGGATCATCGGCGGCGACGGTTGGGCGTACGACATCGGCTTCGGCGGTCTCGACCACGTGCTCTCGTCGGGACACGACGTCAACGTGCTCGTGCTCGACACCGAGGTCTACTCGAACACGGGCGGGCAGGCGTCGAAGGCAACGCCGCGTGGCGCGGTGGCGAAGTTCGCGGCCGCGGGCAAGTCGACGGCGAAGAAGGACCTCGGCGCGATCGCCCGGGCCTACGGCAACGTGTACGTGGCCCAGATCTCGATGGGTGCGAACGAGCTGCAGGCCACGAAGGCCTTGCTGGAAGCCGAGGCCTGGCCGGGTCCCTCGCTCGTGATCGCCTACAGCACGTGCATCGCGCACGGCATCGACATGTCGAAGTCGATGAGTCACCAGAAGGACGCGGTACGCAGCGGCTACTGGCCGCTCTACCGGTTCCGCCCGAGCGAGACCGACGACGGCCAGCCGTTCGCGCTCGACTCGCATGCACCGTCGATACCGATCCGCGACTTCGCCGCCACCGAGACGCGCTTTGCGGTACTCGCGCGCACCGATCCCGACCGCGCCGAGGAGCTGGAGTCGCTCGCGCAGGCCGACGCCGACGAGCGCTGGCGCTATTACCAGCAGCTCGCGTCGATGCACCGCACCGTCCCGCACGTGACCGTGGCCCACGTGGCCGACCCCGAGCAGGAGCCGCCGGCATGATCGACCTGCGCACCCGCTACCTCGGCCTCGACCTGCGCTCGCCGCTCGTCGCCTCGGCGTCGCCGCTCACCGGGGATCCTGCGACGGCGCTCGCGATCGAGGAGGCCGGAGCCGGCGCGATCGTGCTGCCGTCGCTGTTCGAGGAGGAGATCGTGCACGACGAGATCGAGCTGCACCGTGCGCTCGAAGCGGGCGCCGAGCACTACGCCGAGGCGCTCGACTACTTCCCGCCGCTCCCCGAGATCGTGTCCGCGGGTCAGCGCTACGTCGAGAAGCTGCAGCGGATCAAGGAGCGCGCGGAGATCCCCGTGATCGCGAGTCTCAACGCCACGAGCGCGGGCGGGTGGATCCGCTACTCCCGGCTGCTCGAGGAGGCAGGCGCCGACGCGCTCGAGGTGAACCTCTACGACATCGCGGCCGACGCGAGCCGCTCCGGCGCCGACATCGAGGCCGCGCATCTCGGGCTCGTCGCCGCGGTCAGGGAGGCGGTGACGATCCCGCTCGCGGTGAAGCTCGGCCCCTACTACTCGGCAACCGCGCACTTCGCCCACCAGGTCGTCACGGCCGGGGCCGACGGTCTCGTGCTGTTCAACCGCTTCTACCAACCCGATCTCGACCTCGACACGCTCGACGTGGTGCCGCGGGTGGACCTGTCGGACTCGGCCGACCTGCGCCTGCCGCTGCGGTGGATCGCGATCCTGCGGCCGCAACTGCGCGCCGGCATGTCCCTCGCGGCCACGAGCGGCATCCATCGCGGCACCGACGCCGCGAAGGCACTGCTCGTCGGTGCCGATGTGGCGATGACGACGTCGGCACTGCTCCGTCACGGGCCCGCGCACCTCGCGACGATCGAGCGCGAGCTGCTCGACTGGATGACCGAGCACGAATACGAGTCGGTCGCGCAGATGCGCTCCAGCGCGAGCCAGGCCACGGCCGAGGACCCGGCCGCATTCGAGCGGGCGAACTACATGAAGACGCTGCACTCGTGGGCGGCGCCGTCAGTTGGAATCTGATCGCGTCGTGCACCGACGGCACTAGGACCGGCGCCGGGCCGGCCACCTGCGGGACTTCGTCTCGACCTGGGAGATCGCGTACGCCGCGTTGATCAGGCCCACGTGTGTGAAGGCCTGCGGGAAGTTCCCGAGCATCGCGCCGGTGACCGCGTCGACCTCCTCGGCGAACAGGCCGACGTCGTTGCCGAAGCCGACGAGCCGTTCGAACAGGGCCCGCGCGCGATCCACTTCGCCGCGCATCGCGAGACACTGCACCAGCCAGAACGAGCAGATGGCGAATGTCCCCTCATTGCCGTCGATGCCGTCATCGTCGACGTACCGGTAGACGAAACCGTGTTCGTCGCTGAGCCCCGCGGCGACGGCATCGATCGTCGCGCTCATGCGCTCGTCGGTCACGGGCAGGAATCCGTAGATGGCAAGCATCAACGTCGATGCGTCGAGCGCGCGGGAGCCGAACGCCTGCGTGAAGGCACCGATGTCGTCATTCCACGCATCGGCGAGGATCGCGTCGCGCACCGCGGCCCGCTCTTCCGTCCATCGTGCGACGGGCACGGCACTGCCGAGCAGGTCGGCGAGCTGCAATGCCCGGTCGAGCGCCACCCAGCACATGAGCTTGGAGTGCGTGAAGTGCTGCGGCGCGCCGCGTACCTCCCAGATCCCCTGGTCGGGTTCGCGCCATCGCCGCGCGGCGGCGTCGACGACGTCGACGAGGAACCGTGAGACGTCCTGGTTGTAGCCGTGGTCCTGCGGTGCCAGCAGCGCGGCCGCGGAGATGAGCTCGCCGAACACGTCGAGCTGGCACTGGTTCCACGCGCCGTTGCCGACCCGCACGGGCCGGCTGCCGAGATAGCCGGCGAGATGGTCGAGCTCGTGCTCGGGAACGTACCGCTCGCCGCCGATCCCGTAGAGGATCTGGAGCGGTGTGAGGTCGTCGGCCCGTTCACCGGTGGCCGTGGCCAGGAACTGGAAGAAACGGTCCGCTTCGTGGGGGCATGCGGCGATCCAGAGCGCTTCGAGCGTGAGCGACGTGTCACGCACCCACGTGTAGCGGTAGTCCCAGTTCCGGATCCCTCCGGGCGTCTCCGGCAACGACGTCGTCGGTGCTGCGACGATCGCACCCGTCGGCGCGTAGGTGAGCGCCTGCAGCACGCGCCCGCTGTGCGAGACGAGGTCGGCGTACGGACCGCTGTAGCGCTGGTGGAGCTCCGACCACGACCGCCAGCTCGCGATCGTGCCGGCGAGCAGGTCGCCGATTTCTTCGTCGGTGAGACACGGCGGCGACGGTTCCCATGCCGTCCGCTGGAGCAGCGCGAGGTAGAAGCGGTCGCCGGCGCGGACTCGAAGCTGCGAGCGCAGCGTGCCCCCGGTGCACTCGAACGGCAGCGACGCGCGCGGCAGCGACAGCACGTACACGTGCGATCCACCTCGAACGCACGCGCCTCCGGGCACAGGTGCGAACCCAGGGATCGTGAGTCCGTACTCGGGCCGCGGCGCGAACTCGTTCTCGACGACGACCTCCCCCGACACTCCTTCGACGACCCGGATGATCGCATGAGGCGAGGTGAGCCCGATGTCGTGCCCGCGGTCGCCCGCGCCGAACGGCATCGCGTCGGTGACCGCGACGGTCCCGGTGCCGGTCTTGGTGACCGTCCGCAGCACGAGCGTGCGCTCGAGGTAGCTCCGGTCGACCGAGCCCGGCGCTGCAGGCGCGACCCGCCAGTGACCCGCCGCCGGATCGAGCAGCCGCGCGAACGTCGACGGTGCGTCGAAGCGCGGCATGCACGCCCAGTCGATCGATCCGTCACGCGACACCAGCGCCGCGCCCTGCGAGTCGGACAGCAGCGCGTAGTCGGCGATCGCAGGGGTGTCGCCGCGGTGCGCCGGTTGTTCCTGGCCGAGCGTGCTCACCGGAACGTCACGGGGCCGGCTGGGGCTCGGGTTGGGTGGGCACGCGGTCGCGCCACCGCTCGGCGAGGCTCTCGAGGTGATCCTCGGACTCACCTTCGGCCGGCACCACGTACAACGTCGGCGCCGGCGCGGCGGGAAGCGCATCGAAGCCGGCCGGCAGCAGCTCGACCGTGAGCGAGGCGCTCGCGGCGTGGTCGCTGCTCACGGTGCACGGCACGCGCAGCAGGCCCAATGCGTCGGCGAGCCGGGCGACGCGCGCGCGGGTCTTGGTTGTGGTCGCGACGATCAGGCTCGCTCCGGTGCCCACAGCAGCGCGGGCCGCGATCTCGGCGACGGTGCCGCTCGAATCGGTGCGGGCGTCGGCGTTGATCACTGCGGCGCGGCCGAGCCAGTTTCCCGCTGCACCATCGGCGTCGAGCACCAGCCACTGCCACTGCCGGCTGCGCGACACCAGCCCGATCAGGCCCGGATCGGCACGGGCCGGGAGCAGCACGATGTCGGCCTGGACGGTGGTCGCCTGCGACGCGACATCGGCGGCGATGTCGTCGCTGGAGTGGGCCCGCACGACGCACGCGATTCCCGCGGCGCGCACGTCGGCCGCGTACCCGTTGAGTTGTGCGAGCGTCTCGGTCATCTGGGCGAGGTCCACCATGGTCCCCGAGCCCAGCTCGAGCCGCCGCCGCTGCGCAGGGCGCACGTGCGACAGCACGATCTCCGAACGGAGCTCGGACGACGCGATCACCGTCGCCACGCGCGTCAACGGTTCCCGGTCGTCGTCGTTCAGCACCACGAGGACGCGCAGCGCGACGTCGGTGCCGAGCGCCTCGCGCTCGGCTTCGGCGCGCTCGCGCGCGACAGCGGCGTCGGAGTAGATCAGGCGGAGGATCGGTTCGGTCATCGCCGTCGTGAGCACCGCCATCACGATGAGCATGGTGAACAGGCTGCGACTCAGCACGCCGGCCGAGAAGCCGAGGTTGAGGATCACGAGCTCGGTCAGCCCGCGTGTGTTCATCAGGATCCCGATACCGGAGCTTTGGCGTGCACTGAGCCCTTGCAGCCGGGCCGCCGTCGACGCGCCGACGAACTTGCCGATGCACGCAACGACCAGGATGAGCGGCAGGACGACGGCGTCCTTCGCGGTCAGCTTCGTGACGTCGACGCTCAGTCCCGTGATCACGAAGAAGACCGGGAGCAGAATGAGCACGCTCACCTGTTCGAGCCGTTCGAGGATCTGGCGGAACAGCGCCGCGGTGCCCTCGCGGGGCATGATCACACCGAACAGGAAGGCACCGAAGATTGCATGGATGCCGATCTTCGATGTCACCCACGCTGACGCGAAGAACCCTACGACGACGATCGAGAGGATGTTCGGCGTGAGGTCGCCGGCACGCTCGTACCACCGCGACAACCAGCGAGCAAGCAGCGGGCGTATCGCCACGAACATGAACGCCACGAACAGCAGCGATTCGGCAATGATCCTCACCACCGAACCAACGCCGTCGCCGCCGACGATGGCGAGCACGAGGGCGAGCAACGACCAGGCGAGGATGTCGTCGACCGCGGCACACGCGAGCGCCACAGAACCGAGGCGCGTGCGCGTCATGCGACGCTCGTCGAGGATTCTCGCGAGCACGGGGAAGGCCGTGACCGACATCGCCGCGCCGACGAACAGCACGAACGCGGGCAGATGCACGCCATGTGCCGACGCGGCATCGATCGACCCGGATCCCGGACCGCGGTAGTCGTGATAGAGACCCCATCCGAGCAGCGCGCCGAGGCCGAGCGGGAGCGCGATCGACGAGACCGAGATCACCGCGGCAACGCGCTCGCGCCCGCGGATGAGCTTCGCGTCGAGCTCGAGGCCCACGATGAACATGAACACGATGAGCCCCACCTGCGCGAGCACATCGAGTGCCGGCCGCACCTGGCCGGCGAACGTCTCCACGTGTTGCGAGCTCGCCGTCGCGTGCGCCCAGGACGTGCCGTTCCACACGAGCGCAACCGCCCCGGGGAAGAGGTAGTCGGTGAGCGACCGGGAGTGCCAGTGCAGGAGGCCGAGCAGGCTCGGGCCCAGCAGGATGCCGGCCACGATCTCGCCGACGACCGCAGGTTGGCGGATTCGCTTGAAGAGCGCGGCCATGATCCGGGCGAGCACCACGATGAGGGCGACGTCGATGAAGACGTACGCGGCCACCCATTCCGGATCGCGCAGGTCCAGCAGCTTGGAGAGCTGCGGCGCCGCCCCCGCCCCAAGTGCGTGCACCACCACGGGCGCGTATGCTAACGAGCTGTCTTCGGCAGCGCTCGGGCCGCGCTGACCACATCACGTCGATCGCGGCTGGCGCGCATCGGAGGAGGCGGAATGGATCGAATCGCCGACTACAGCTTCGAGCACAAGATCGGCCAGGGCGCGAACGGCGCCTACTACCTCGCTCGGCCGCCGAAGCGCCTCGCGCTCGACGTCGAGTGGGTCGCCGTGAAGGTCTGGGCCACCGGCGCCACCGACGAGTCGCTGCGAAAGGCCTTGAACGAGTTGCGCCATTTCGTCGCCGCGGCGTCGGTCAACTCGGAGTATCTCGTCTCACTGTTCGACGCGGGACAGGACGGCGACGACTTCTTCTACGTGATGGAGTACTACGACAAGGGCTCGCTCGCCACCGGCGCCGACGCGATGACACCCGACGAGCGGCTCACAGCCGTGGCGGACGCGGCCCGCGGGGCGCACGCGCTGCACGAAGCCGGCATCGTGCACCGCAACATCAAACCGGGCAACATCATGCTGCGCGATTCCGGGGCGCGCGCCTGGCCGACCTCGGGCTGTCGCACGTGGTGTCGCCGGGATTGACGGTCACGAGCATCGGGCGCGTCGACCCCATCGAATACCTGGATCCGGGCATTCTGGTCCGCAAGGAACGGCCGTCACGGGCGTCCGACATCTGGTCGCTCGGCATCACGCTGCATCACGCGCTCGCGAGGCACGGCGTCTACGGCGACCTCCCCGACAACGATCCGCTGCTGGCGATCCGCAAGGTGATCGGTTCCGGACCGGAGATCGATGCTTCGCTCGAGGGCCCGGCGCGAGCCCTCATCGAGGCGTGCCTCGACCCCGAGCCGGCCCACCGTCCCCCGAGCGCGCTTTCGGTTGCCGAAGCGATCGACGCCATCGTCCGGGGTTGAACTGCGACCGTCTCCTCAACTAGAAGTGCACGCCAGCGGAGGTCGTGGGGGCGACACAGCTTCGGCTAGAGGGGTGCGCCGTGACGACTCATGAGACAATCCGAATGCCGTGGAACGTTGCGGCCGACGAGACCGCGACCACCGCCTCGGGAGGCGATCTCACCGACGAGCTGATCGAGACCGACTCGTGGAGCGACGAGATGGTGCAGCGTGCCGGTATTCCGGTGGTCGACGTGCCGTTTCTCACCGTCGGCGGCGGGATCGGCTCGTTCGTCATGGCCGACTATCTGCGCATCGCCGGTGTGCCGGCCGAGAGCATCACCGCGCTCACGGAGCTCGACAAGCCGTGGCAGACGTACCAGTACCTGACGCGGGTCTCCCAGATCCCTGACGGCGAGCGGCTGCGGTCGGATTCAGCCTCGTCGCCCGACAACATCTGGGGTTTCCCGAGCTACGCGGTGCGCGAGGCCTTCGAAGCTCGATCACTCACGAAGTTCATCGCGCCGCTGTGGCAGGTGTTCACCGAGCCGATCTTCACCGACTACTACACGCCGCGAGTCGACGACGTGTTCAAGCGGCTGCAGCGCGAGGCCGATCGCATCGACTGGTGGAGGATGCCCGTGAAGGGCAACGTCCGCATGGTCCGCCGGCGTGTGGGTGGCAACTACTTCGCGCTCTTCACACCTCCGCCCGGAACCGCGCGCACCAAGCGCATCGCCTATCGCAGCCGCTTCGTGCACATCGCGGTCGGCTATCCGGGGATCAAGTTCCTGCCCGATCTGCAGGCCTACCGGCAGAAGTACTCCGACTACGGCCGGGTCGTCAACGCGTACGAGCCGCACGAGCAGGTGTACGAGGCACTCAAGCGCAAGCCGAGCGTGGTCGTCGTGCGCGGCGCGGGCATCGTGGCATCGCGCGTGCTGCAGCGCATGATCGACGATCGCGACCATTTCGGCGCGCAGACCACGATCATCCAGCTGTTCCGCACCTACATCGACGGCACGAAGGGTCCGAACATCTTCAACCGGCGCCGAGGTGGCCACGGCTGGGCCTACCAGGGGTTCAACTGGCCGAAGTCCACCTGGGGCGGCCAGCTGCTCCACCAGGTGGAGCAGGCCGAGGGCGACGAGCGCAAGGCCCTGTACGAGCTCACCGGCGGCACGACGACGCCGCACCGCAAGCTGTGGATCCAGCAACTCGACCGGGGCCGGCGCGAGGGTTGGTACCGCGAGGTGATCGGCCAGGTGACCGAGGTGACGCCCGGCGCAGGCAACACCGTCGACACCCGGATCCAGGAGCGGAACACCTCGCTCATGCTCTCGGCCGATTACATCATCGATGCGACCGGCCTCGAGGCCGACATCCGCGAGCACCGGCTGCTCGCCGACCTCCTCGACCACTCGGGCGCGGAGCGCAACCCGCTCGGCAAGCTCGCCGTCGAGCGCAGCTTCGAGATCCGCACCATGCGCAACGGCGACTCGCGCGCGTACGCGGTGGGCTCGGCGACGCTCGGCAGCTACTTTCCTGGTGTCGACACGTTCCTCGGCCTGCAGTTCGGCGCCCAGCGCATCGCCGATGACCTGGCCCGCCTCGGGTTCTGCAAGCGGATCGGTACCGCGCGATCAATGTCGCAATGGATGCGCTGGATGCGCCGCAAGCAACCGTGAGGTACTCATGCTCCCGATCTTGATGGGACGCATTCAAACCCGCATCTTCACGCTCGCGGTGATCGGGTCGCTGTGGACGGCGGTGATCACGCCGTTCCTGCCGCCACATTCGGTGCCACTGCACACTCGCTACCAGGCGACATTCACCGTGCTCGCCGTCGTGCTCGTCGTCGGTCTGGTGTGGGAATGCATCTACCAAGGCCTGCAACAATTCCGGTGGGAGAAGGACTGGCCCACCCTGTTCGGCTTCGTCGAGGGCATTAACGAGGGCATCGTGGCGTGGTTGATCGTCGCGAACGTCACGCTCCCCGGCCACCCGAGCGTGACCGGCACGGCGTTCGTCATCGACTTCGCGACCGTATGGATCGTCACGTGGCTGTGGGTGAACGGCCCGATGCGTGTGCCGTTCCTCCGCTGGCGGTTCCGGGGAGGACGGATCGTCGCATGACTGCCAAACTCCACGATTTCGCTCTCCAATGCCTTCCCGGTGCGGGCTACGTCGGCCGCGCGGCCGACGCCTGCATTGCGATCGTGCCGTCGACCGACCGTCAGGCGGATGCCACGCACGCCCTGCTCACCCTGTGGCGCAGCAGCGAGGCGTCGGGACGAAAGCTTGTGCGGCGCGTGGTCGCGATCATCGCCGACGCGGAGCCCGACGACGTGCCGCCGCTCGCGCTGGCCTGTGCCGTCGACGGCGATCTCGTCGTGCTCGTGCAGGGTGACATCACCGCCACGGCCACGAGCGCGGACGGCGAGACCCGCCTGTCCGGCGCGGACGTGGTCAGTTGGACGGAGCGGCGGGTCCCGCTGCCGATCGTGTCGCTGGAGGTGCGCGCTGCGTCGGCCGCGCCGGCCGATTTCGACGCCGCCTTCGACCTACGCGACGGCCTCGTGCCCGGGGCCGGGTTCCTGCTCGCGGCGCGCGGTGCCCCGGTTCCCGGCGAGACCCCGCACGGCGCCGCGCCGCAGCACGACGCGACGCCGCGGACGCCGCACGCTCCGCCGCCTCCGCCTCCGCCGCAACCCCTGGTGCCCGAGCCGGCGGCGCAGCCCGCTGCCGAGGCGCCGGCTGCGTCACCCGCCGACCAGGCGGACCGGACCGCGCCGACGCCGGTGGTCGGCGCCGAGGACAGCGCCGGCGCCCGAGCGCGGCGCGGCGGGGCCGTTCGTGACGTTCGGGTTGCGCGGCGTCGCGCCCGACGACCGCCGCGCGCCCCTCGGGTTCGCGCGCGACGACGACCATGAAGGGCACGATCACGGCGCGCACGCGGGTCTCGACGACCCGGTGCTCGTCGACGGCATCATGTGCTCCCGCGGGCACTTCAACAATCCCGAGTCGCTGTACTGCTCGGTGTGCGGTATCGGGTTGCTGCAGCGCACACGGCTTCCTGTGCAGGGCGTCAGGCCACCGCTCGGTTACCTCGTGCTCGACGACGGCGCCACGTACATCCTCGACCGCGACTACGTCGTCGGCCGTGAACCCGAGCGCGACGAGCTGGTGACGGCCGGTACTGCCGCGCCGCTCGCGTTGCCGTCAGACGACGCGCAGGTGTCGCGCTGCCACGCATGCGTGCTGCTCGAAGGCTGGAACGTGTCGGTGATCGACCGGCGCTCGGCCAACGGCACGTTCGTCAGCCCGCCGAAGGTGGAGACGTGGACTCGGGTGAGTTACGACACCCCACTCCAACTCGCGCACGGGACGCGAATCAAAGTGGGTACTCGCACGCTCGTGTTCGAGTCACACCACAACGGCTGAATCGAAGCCCGGGGGATCACTCCCATGGACGGCTCGACAACGCATGACGAATGGGCGAACCCGTCGCACGTCGCCGGCTATGTGATCCTCGAGATACTCGGGCGCGGCGGATTCGGCATCGTGTACCGGGCGCGCGACGACGACTTCAACCGGGACGTCGCGGTGAAGGTGCTCGACGCGAAGGCGGACGCCGATGCGCAGACCCGGTTCAACCGCGAACGGCGGGCGATCGGTCCGGTGTCCAACCATCCGAACATCGTCGACGTGTACACGTCAGGGGTCGACGAGCTCGCGCGCCCGTATCTCGTGATGGAACTGATGCCGCGGGGTTCACTCTCGCACCGCATCGAGCGGCGCGGCCCGTTGTCGTGGGCGCGATCGGTGGAATACGGCGTCGCCCTGGCCGGCGCGCTGCAGTCGGCCCACCGCGTCGGCGTGTTGCACCGCGACGTCAAGCCCGAGAACGTGCTGCTGTCGGAGTTCAACGATCCGCAGCTCGCGGACTTCGGGATCGCCACGATCAAGGAGCCGATGTCGCAGACGGTGCAAGGGCCGACACCGTTGTCACCACTCCATGCTGCGCCCGAGGTCATCTTGGGCCGGGCCGCGTCGGAGGCGTCCGACGTCTACTCGCTGGCGTCGACGGTCTACGCCATGATCGCGGGGAGAGCCGCCTTCGAGGCCGACGACGACGAGTACCTCCCTGCCGTGCTGCTGCGCGTCACGACGAGCCCGGTCCCCGATCTCCGGGACTACGGAGCTCCCGGCGCCGTCTGGGACGTGATCGACCACGCGATGTCGAAGGACCCTTCCGACCGCCCGAGGTCAGCTGCCGACTTCGGCGACGCGCTGCGTGACGCCGAGGTGCAACTCGGGAGGCAGTCGACCCCGATGCGTGTCATCGGCGGCAGCGACACCACCACGACCAACCTCGGGGGTTACCTCGCCCGGCATCCCGTGCGGGTCCGGGTGTTGGGCGGGCCGGTACGGCGATTCGAGTCGAAGGTGGTGATCCATATCGGTCGGGCGCCCGACTGCGACGTGCAGGTGCCCGACCGGACCGGGTCGGCGGTGTCCCGGCATCACGCGCAGCTCGAACGGCAACCAGACGGTTGGGTGTTCATGGATGCCGGGAGCACGTGCGGATCATTCGTCGGCCGCGACCAGATCTTCACGCACAGGCTCGAGGGCAGCACGGTCTTCCGACTCGGTCCGGAGGGCGAGCACGGCGCGACAGTGGTCGTCGATCCGCTCGACGGCGAGCCGTCGCAGCACGAGTCCGATCCGACCGTCGGGCGCATCGAGATCAGCACGGCGTCGGGCTCGTACTCGTTCCGTGCCGGTTCGCAGACGCTGGTGCTCGGCCGCGATCCGGCCTGCGACGTCGTCATCGACCATCCGGAGGTGTCGCGCCGCCACGCCGTCCTGCGGTGCTCAGACGGGCGGTGGATCCTCGAGTCGCAGGGCGGTGCGCCGATCTGGCTCCACCGCCGAGAGCGTGCCGAGATCACACTCGAAGGCGACATGCAGCTCGTGTTCGGCTCGCGCCGCCACGGTGCTGAGATCCGCATCCACACCGGCGGCGAGCATCACGCTTCCATCGTGGACCGCGTGCGCGGCCACCTGCCCTGACGACGGAACCGTTGTCGAGCCTGTGCTCCCCGCGGTCGTCTCGGTCGAGCCCGTCGACGTGTCCGTGGTGGTCGTCGTCGCATCCGTAGTGGTGGTCGTGTCGGGCGTCGTGGTGGTCGTCGTCCCATCCGTCGTGGTCGTCGCCCCATCCGTCGTGGTCGTCGTCCCGTCCGTCGTGGTGGTTGTCGTCTCCGGGAGCGTCGTGATTGCGACGGTCGACGTCGTCGTTGTTGGGACGTCCCTTACCACGACGTCCCCGATGTCGAGCCAGTTGGAATGCGCACCCTTGGAGTCCGTCACCTGCAGGGAGATCGTGTACGTCCCAGCGCGTGCCGACGTGCCGTGCAGCTCCCAATCGTGCGACCACGGCCTACTGCCCAGCCGCCACTCCGCGGTAAGCGGAATGTTGTTGTCCGGATCGATCGAACTGTTCCGGCACGTGATCACGAGCACGCCGCCCTGGCATGCGCCTCGCCGCGCCCGGCGGCTGGTTGCCGTAGCTGAGATGAACACGCCAGGGCGGCGAGAGCTTCGACGAGCGGCGCCCGGCCGTTACGAAGACGGTGATCTCATGGTCGCCGGGGCTGGGATACCTGAAGGTCGGCGTCACGAGTCCCTTACCCGATTGCTCGCGGCCGTCGCCGAGATTCCAGTGATACGTGAGCTCTTGACCTCCGGGATCGAATGACCCTTGGCCCGAGCACGTCACTTGCAGCTGATCTTGAGTACACCCCGCGATGTGTGCCACCGGCCTTCCGGCGCCCTTCGCTCCCGCCTGCACCTCGAAGGTCGCCATGTCGGTCGCGGGTATCGTGTGCCCCGCGAAGTTGACCTCGGCGGAGACCTTCGTCTTCCCAACGCCGACGGCCGTCACGAGCCCCGTCGGGCTCACGTGCACGACATTCGGATTCAACGGCGTGAACGTCGCGAAGGGCGTCGTAGATCTCGAAACCCTGCCGGTGAACACCAGCTGCGTCGCGAGTTGCTCGGTGCGGGGGGCATCGAGCTTGAGTACGCACGCCTGCTTGCGATCCACCTGGTCGTGGCAGCGCGACCCCGACAGCTGCAACACCGGGAGGTGCTCGACAGGATGTGGCTTGAGCGCGGTCTTCAGCTCCTTGAACTCGGCTTCGAGCAACTGATCGAACTTTGAAGCCGCCGTGAAGGGAACGTCGATCGAGTACTTCAGTACTCGCGACTGACGTGCGCCGAGCGCGATATCGTAATAACCGATCGGATCATCCTTGGTGCGGAGCGGTGCCACCTGCCAGTGGACCAGGGCAAGCTGGGGGGCAACTCCCTTCGCGACGTCGAGCGGAAGCGCCTTGATCCTCACAGCCTTGGAGTCGAGATTCTGCACCGCGACGGTGGCGTCGATGCCGCGTCTGCGTCGCCGAGAGCTCCCAGTATTGGCTGTAGAGAACGTGGGGGTAATCCCCAAGCAGCGCAGCCCATGTCGTGTGCGAACTGGTGTAGTAGGGAACCGTGGGCCCAAGAGCAGCCGCTCCCTTATCCCCGCTGCCGCCCGCGAACACAAAGGCCACCGCAGCGACGCCCGCGATCAGCATCGCAGCAGCGCCTGTTGCGACTGCTTTGAGCCTGGCTCGGCGCCACTGCGGCGCGGCGCCGCCGGCTGCCCCGGCCGTGGCGTTGCGTCGCAGCGGCGGGATGCTGCCGCGGCGACTCGGCAGGCTGGTTTCGGCGAGATGGGTGTCGGTGCTGTCGACGGTCGCGGCGAACGGTCCGCGCAGCGTACGCGGCAGAGCCGACGGCTTGGCGACCGGGGAAGCTGGTCTCGCCCGGGGGGCTGGACGTGGCACGGCCCGGAAGGCTCGTGGCCGCGAACCCGCTACCCGCTGCCGCGGCAGCGACATCGGAGGCGTGGAGCGTCTGCGCGGCCGGCGCGCCGGGCTGCGCGGGGCCGTCCTTCCATGCCACCTCGCCGGCGGTCGCCGCGAGTGGCGACGATGTGGCCGGTACGAGCACTCGCAGCTGCGCTGCGGCATCGCCGGCACTCGGGCGATCGGCGGCCTGCTTGGCGAGCATGCGGGCAACCACCGCCCACAGCGCGTCGCTCATTTCCGGCGGCTTCGTCGGCTGTTCGTCGACGTGCTGGCGCAGCATCGCATAGGCGTTCGCGCTCGTGAACGGCGTGTGAGCGGTGATCAGCTCGTAGCACATGATGCCGACGGCATAGACGTCGACGGCCGCGGTGACCTGCTCCTGGAACGCGAGCTCGGGCGCCATGTATGCCGGCGTGCCGATGAGGCCCGACATGCGCGTGATGCTCTGCCCCTGAGCGATGCGCGCGATACCGAAGTCGGTGATCTTGGCGGTCAGTGTCCCATCGTCGCCGACCGCGACGAGCACGTTCTCCGGCTTGACGTCACGGTGGATGATCCCCGCGTGATGAACTTCGGCGAGCCCTTCGAGCACCTGCGCACAGAGGTCGATGGCTTCCTGCTCCGGGAACGGACCGCGCTTGTCGAGCAGATCGCGTAGGTCCTTACCGTCGACGAGCTCCATCACGATCGCGAGCCGGTCGTCGTCGAGCACGAGGTCGCGCACGCTCACCACATGCGGGCCGCGGATCGTCAACAGGATCGTGCGTTCCTGAATGAACCGGGCGACGATCTCGCTGTCTTCCGCGAATTCGGCGCGGAGGTATTTGATCGCTACCGGTTGATCAGTCTCACGGGTCCGGCCCGCGAAGACCTCGCCCATCGCACCACGTCCGATGCGATCCCCTACCAAATACCTTGCGCCAAGCGCGCGCTCGTCCACCCCATCCGCCTCTCCACCGTGGCCCCCTGAAGCTAACGGTGGGACCGTTGCGACGCAACCTGCTGCACAAGCGCGAAATGCAGCCTGCAATTGCGGGTTGCGATCAGCGCGCGCCGGGCGTCAGCACGCGCCGCGGGGCGACGCCAATGCCCAGCGGCTGGGCCCGTTGCGGTGCGACGACGGCACCCCCGACGGGGATGGGACCGGCAGCGGTCGAGCGCGACGCGCCGGCGTGCTCGACGAGTCGCTGCTGCCACTGCCCGGGCCCGAACTCCGCGGGCGCCGTCGCGTGCATGAACCCGTTGACCACGTCGACGAAGCGCTGCGGTTGCTCGGCGTGCGGGTAGTGCCCGGCGCCGGGGAAGATCTCGAGCCGGGATTGCGGGAGCGCTTCGTGGGCCGCGTACGCCTGCGCGACCGGGATGATCCGGTCGTGGTCGCCCCACACGATCAGCGTTGGCAACATCGCCGCGAGGTAGAGGCGGTCGCGCGCGCTCACGCGCTGGCCCGCGTGGTCGACGACCGACCGCAGCGTGTGCAGGAACGCGGTGCGCGTCTGGCCGTCGGACAGCGACCCGTAGCTGTCCCACACCTCGACGAGGTTCGGGTTCGGCCGCAGGCCGACGTGGCGCAGGCCCCCCACGAACGATGCCACGGTGTCGTGGATCCACGTCGTGCACACGAACGGCAGCACGTACTCGGCACCGGGCACGGCGAGCGCGCGCAGCACCGGGTGCACCTCGTCGCCGAGGCCGCCACTCGACACGAGCACCAGCCGCTCGCAGCGTTCCGGGAACTGGTACGCGAACTGCAGGGCCACGCCGCCGCCGAGCGACTGCCCGACCAACGTGACGCGCTCGTGGCCCAGGGTCACGAGCAGGTCGCGCAGGGCGTTCGCGAACGCGCCGAGCGAATAGTCGCCGCGGGGCTTGGCCGAGCCTCCGTGGCCGAGCAGGTCGGGCGCCACCACCGTGTTGTGCTCGGCGAGGCCGCCGAGCACGGGCAGCCACGTGGCCGAGCTACCCGCCATGCCGTGCACGAGGAGCACGACCGGGCCGGAGCCACCGGTGCGGTACGCGATCTCGTGACCGTGGATCTCACGGGTCTGCAGCTCGAACCGTTCCGTCATCGGGCTCACTCGTTTCTGCCGTGCCGCGCGAGGCGTCAGCGCTCCGTCGCGCCGTCTGACCGTTCCCGCACGCGGCGCGCCGCCCGGTCGAGTCGTGCGATGTGCGCCAGCGCGCGATCGCGTGCTCCGGCGGCGTCGGCGTCGAGACCGTCGATCTGGTCGAGCTTCCAGTGCTGCAGCACGACCGGTGCGATCACTTGGTCGTGATGGATTGCGAAGTCGTACACGTGGGCGGCCGCCATGACGCGCACGTGCGCGGTGAAGTCGGTGATGCCGGTGCCGGGCATCGCGAAGCCGCGCACCGTTCGCTCGATCGCCATCACCATGGCCGACGGCGCGATCTCAAGCGCCGCGGTCGCAAGGTCGCGGTAGAAGAGGAAGTGCAGGTTCTCGTCCGCGGCCACCCGGTTCATGACGGCCACACCGGCCTCGTCGTCGAGGAGCTTGCCGGTGTTGCGGTGCGAGATCCGGGTGGCCAGCTCCTGCAGCGTCACGTACACGAGCATGTCGGGCACTTCGAAGAACTGCGGCGTCGCACCCAACGAGACCTGCTGCATGCGGCCCCGTTCGAGCGCGACCGGGTCGATTCCGCGCGTCACGGTGAGGTAGTCGCGCATCACGATCGCGTGCCGGCCCTCTTCGGCCGTCCAGCGCCGCGTCCACTCGCCCCATGGACCCTCGCGGCCGAACGACGCCAACGACGCCATGTAGTACGGCAGGTTGTCCTCGGTGAGGAGGTTCACGTAGAGCGCGACGCGCGCGGCCTCGCTGAGCGCAGATTCACCGGGCTGCCACGGCGTCGAGGGATCGCACTGGTGCGCGCGCTCCCACGGCACGTACTCGTGCGGGAACCATTCGCGCGCGGTGCCGAGATGGCGTTGGAGCAGCCGCTCGATCGTCTCGTCGAGATCGTGTGCGTTCAAGGCGTGGCTGGTGTCGACATGAAATGGCGCGGTTCCCAGATCGGCTGCCATCGCAGCTCCTTTCCGATGCATCCAGTGCTGCACGGGACCGGGGCAGCGGAGCAGACTCCTGGAAGGATACCGCCGTCGAGTCGTGACACCGCAGCGCGGACTCCGGCCGTCGACTCATGGCCCATCGTCGATTGCGGGCGGGTCTCTTACGCTCGTCGCGTCCGCGTCACACCAGCGGCACCGTTCGCCGCGACGTTCTGTCCGGGCGCGCATCTCGCACGCAGGTGGATGGCCGCCGCGCTCGACCCGCTCGCCTCGCGCTTGCCACAACTCCCATTGGCCGACGCCGCGGCACCGTCGGGCGGCATCCTCCGCTCGTGCCGAAAGCTCGTGGCCACCCGGAACCCGAGCTGATCTCCCTCCACGCGATACCTGTGCCCCGCTCTGGCCCGCCTAGAGTGTCGGCGCGATCGACTTCGCGGCGTGCTTGCCGCGAGCCTGGCCTGTCGTTCTCGGGTCCTTCTGGGGCCCTCACCGGAAGGCAGCGGCGCCGCAGCCCGGCGCAATGCACGCTGCTAGGCAACGACCAGGCCGGTCGGCGTACGGCGCGCGCCGAATGCCGCGTGCCGGGCGAGGTGATCGCGTCGCGCAGCCAGCATCGACATGGAGAGAGCTTTGAGCATCATCGAGCAGTTCGAACGACTCGCCCACCGGGTCGCCCGGCTCGCGGGCAGCCGCGACCTCGCCGCCGAAGGCGAGGCGCGCCTGGCGTCGCGCGACGCCGAGCTCGACGCGATCAGCGAGCGCTTCAGCCGGCCTGCGAGCGCGCCCATGACCGTCGACGCCGGCGCTCCCGGTTGAGTCGCGGTCGGGCTCGGCAACGCGTTGCTCGCGGGATCGGGTGGACAGCCCGTGCCTCCCGCGTCACCGGACCGCCCGGTGGCGCCGGCGTTCGTGCAAACTTGGGCGCGCGGAGGAGACCCGCGAGGAGGTGGCACGTGACCGGAGCCGAATCGGCGGTTCACACCCAGCAATGGACGGACCGCGCGACGTTGTTGTACCGAGCGGTCGGTCTCGGCGCGCCGGTGTACTGCCGGGACGACGTGGCGGAGCTCGCCGGGCTCGATCGCCGACGGTCGGTCAGGTGGTGGCGCGCGATGGGCTTCGCCGAGATTCCCGAGGACGTCGCCGCCTTCACCGAGCTCGACGTCGAGATGGTGCGACGCCTCGCCGCGGTGGCCGGGGCCGGCATCGTGACCGACGAAGCGATCATGCGGGTGGCGCGGCTGCTCGGCGCGTCGTTCTCTCGCATCGCCGACGCGCAACTCGCGCTCGTCGACGAGCTCACCGCCGCGCTCGGCAATGGTGGCACCGATGATCACGCAGCGGTCATGGCCGCCGTCGACGAATCCGTGCTCGAGCTCATGCAGGACTCGATCGTGTACGTGTGGCGCCGCCATCTCCTCGCCGCGCTCGGCCGGCGGCTCGGCGCCGACGACACCGCGCTCGAACAGGCGGTGGGGTTCGCCGACCTGAGCGGGTTCACGAAGCTGAGCCAGCGCGTGTCCGCCGATCAGTTGAGCGAGCTCGTCGACCAGTTCGAGAGCGTCGCGTTCGATGCCGTGTCCGCGCACGGCGGCCGCGCCGTGAAGCTCATCGGCGACGAGGTCCTGTTCGTCGCCGACACGCTCGGAGCCGCCATCGACATCGGCCTCGATCTCGCGACACAGCTCCGCGGGATCGCAGGCATGCCAGAGATCCACTGCGGGATCGCGTATGGCCCCACGGTGTCGGTCGGCGGCGACGTGTTCGGACCCACCGTGAATCTCGCGGCGCGCCTCACCACGATCGCCCGCCGCGGCACGATCGTCATTCAGCGTGCTTCGGCGAGCCAGCTCGCGGGTCGCGACGACCTCGAGCTCGTGCGGGTGCGCCGGACGTTCGGTCTCAAGGGCATCGGCGACATGCGCGTCGTGGCGGTGCGACAGGTGCCGCAGTCCTCGCCGCAGGGTGAGGCCGAGCCCCCGTTGCCCGTGCCCGGCGGCTGACCCGGATGCTCGACGGTTCAGCGGTTACTGAGCCGCCAGTCGTCGCCGCCGTCGGCGCGGCCCCGCTTCCACGGTGGCCACCAGCGTCTGCGTTCGCGTGCTCGGTGCGAGTCGAGGTCGTGCAGCACCTCGGGCTCGGCCTCATCGACGATGCGCTCGGCGTCATCGAGCAGGTCGGCGATCGATTCGGGTGACTCGCCGGGCGCGTCGGGTTCGTCCTCGACCGCCGTGCGGGCGAGCGTCCCCTGCTCGAACGTGCCGTCGATCAGCGTGGGCGCGTACTGCGCGCAGTTGTCGGGACAGCGCCACGGCGCTTCCGGTGCCAGGTCGAGCCGGCAGAATCGCGCGGTCTCGCCGTCGTCGTCGTACTTGCGCGCCTCGAAGTGGCGGCAGTCCTCACGCATCGGCATCCGTCGAGTATGCCAGCGATCGCCGCGACCGCCTGCTCGCAAGCCTCGTGTGGCGATCGGCCTTCTTCATGCGCCCCCGCGGTCGCGACAGCCGTCAGATCGCGATCGTCATCTTCGCCGCCGGCGCGCTGTTCACCGTCGTCGCCTTCGTCGTAGGCCCACTGATCCGGCTGGCGTCGCCCCGAGTGGCCGGCTCATGCGTTGCAGCATGAGGCCATGCGTACACGCATAGTACGATCGCGCCATGCCGAAGACCGTGCAGATCAGGGACATCGACGACGACGTCTACGCGCGGCTCGCCGCCCGGGCCGCCGCGGCCGGCGTCACGGTCCCGGAGCTGCTGCGCCAGGAAGCCGCGCGGCTGGCGGCCCGCCCCTCGGTCGAGGAGTGGCTCGAGCGGACCCGCCGGCGCCCCTCGCACATCGACCGCGGCGCCGTCGCCGAGGCGCTCGACGAGCTGCGCGGCGAGTGGCCGGATGCTCGTCGTTGACGCGAGCGTGCTGTTCGAGGTGGTCGCCGACACGCCCGAGTCGGAACTCCTCCGTCAGCGGCTGGCGGCCGACACCGACCATGGCGCGCCGCATCTCGTCGACGCCGAAGTGCTCGCGGTGGTCGAGACGCAGCATCGCCGAGGGGCGCTCGACGCGACCGCGGCGGCACAGTGCGTCGAGGATCTGCGCGGCTGGCCGGGCGAGCGGTGGCCCCATCGACCCCTGCTCGCTCGGGCGTGGGAGCTGCGCCACAACGTCCGCGGGTACGACGCGTTGTACGTCGCGCTTGCCGAGTCCCTCGGCGCCACGCTGCTGACGCGCGATCACCGGCTCACCCGAGCATCGGGCATCACCTGCCCGGTCGAGCTGCTCTGACGGCGACCCTCGACGCACTTCGGGGCCCGGCGCCTCAGCGACGGATGGCGCGGGCCGCGCGAGACTCGGCCGATGGCCGCATCGCCGTCACCTGTCGTCGTGTCGAACGAGGGAGCAGTGCGTGTGCTCACGCTCGCGCGCGCCGCCGAGTACAACACGATCAACCCGGCGTTGCGCGACGCGCTCGCGGCCGCGCTCGACGACGCCGAACGTGACCGCTCCGTGCGGGTCGTGCTGCTGCGTGCCGACGGCCCGGCGTTCTGTGCCGGCTACCAGCTCGACTGGGCAACCGGCGAGGCGTCGCAGGAGGACTCCGACCGCCGGGTGTGGGACTCCGCCGCCGACCTGCAGATGATCGGGCAGTACGCGTCGACGTGGGCGAAGTTGCACACGATCTCCAAGCCGACGATCGCGGCCGTGCAGGGCTGGTGCATCGCCGGGGGCACGAACATGGTCCTGCACGCCGACCTCATCGTCTGCGCCGAGTCCGCTCGCTTCGGCTACCCGCCGATGCGGGTGTGGGGGATCCCCGAGGCTCCGTGGGTCTGGGTCGCGCGCCTCGGACTCGAGCGTGCGAAGCGCTACCTGTTCACCGGCGACGAGATCACCGGCGCCGAGGCGGCACGCCTCGGGCTCGTCCTGGAGTGCGTCGGCGATCCCGACCTCGACGCGCACGCCCGCACGCTCGCGGCACGCGTTGCGCAGCTCCCCCTCAACCAGTTGCAGATGATCAAGTGGGCGTTGCACGAGACGGCTCGCAGCATGTACGCACCCGACACCTCACGGCTGCTCGGATGTCTCTTCGACGGCGTCGCACGCCACACTGACGAGGGACGCGCCTTCGTGCACCGCTCCCAGGACGTGGGGTTTCGCGCCGCGGTGCGCGAGCGCGACGACCCGTTCGGCGATTACGGGTCGCGTCGCGGCTGACGAGAGGCCCGCGCCCCGCCACTCGGCGCAGCGACCCGCGGGTGTGCGGCCCGGCGCGGGCGCGAGGATGCACCATGCGCGCGATCACCGTGGCCGCCGGGCATGCGAACTCGGCTCGGCTCGACGACATCGACGAGCCGCCCCTGGACGACGGGCCTGTCCTCGTCGAGACGATGGCAATCGGGGTGTGCGGCACCGACGTCGACATCGTTCGCGGCGAGTACGGCACCGCACCGACGGGCGCCGACCGTCTCGTGATCGGTCACGAGTCGCTCGGTCGCGTGCTCGAGGCGCCGGCGGGCTGCGGCATCGTGGCGGGCGACCTCGTCGTGGGGATCGTGCGCCGGCCCGACCCCGTCCCGTGCCCGAACTGCGCGATCGGCGAGTGGGACATGTGCAAGAACGGCCGGTACACCGAGCGCGGCATCAACGCACGGAACGGCTACGCGTCGGAGCGTTACCGGATCGCGCCCGAGTTCGCGGTGAAGCTCGACGCGGGCCTCGACCGCGTCGGCGTGCTGCTCGAGCCGACCAGCGTGGTCGCCAAGGCGTGGGAGCACATCGAACGCATCGGCAACCGCGCACGGTGGCAGCCGTCGAAGGTGGTGGTCACCGGCGCGGGGCCGATCGGTCTGCTCGCGGCGATGCTCGGGGTACAGCGCGGCCTCGACGTGCACGTCGTCGACCAGGTCACGTCGGGCCCGAAACCCGGGCTCGTCGCCGACCTCGGCGCCACCTACCGCTCGGACGGGATGGCCGACGTCGTGGCGAGCGCCGACGTGGTGATCGAGTGCACGGGCGTGTCGTCGGTGGTGCTCGGCGTGTTCGGCGCGACCGCGCCCGACGGCATCGTGTGCCTCACCGGCGTGTCATCGGGTGGGCGTTCACTCGCGTTCGACGCGGGCACCGTCAACCGCGAGATCGTGCTCGGCAACGATGTGGTGTTCGGCTCGGTGAACGCGAACCGGCGCCACTACGAGGCCGCCGCGGAAGCGCTCGGCCAGGCCGACGCGACCTGGCTCGACCGTCTCATCACCCGCCGGGAGCCGCTGGAGCGCTGGTCAGCCGCACTGGTGCGCAACGCCGGCGACGTCAAGCCGATCATCGAGTTCGCGCCACCGCCCGCCTGAACGGGTCGCGTGCCCGGCTCGAACCGACGCGGGCCCACACGTCCTCGAGCCCGCGGTCGGCATGACGCCATCGTGCAATGGTCCGACGCCGGAATACATGCGCGTTACGTTCCCCGGCAATGTCTGCGTCGAGTCGTCCCCGTTGATCCTGCGATGACCGCGACGCGGGCAGCAATGGCGCGCGTGCGTGCGCACCCGGCTCCGGTGTTCGTGGCGACGCTGTTCGTGGCGGCACTGTTCGTGGCGCTCAAGGTCATCTACGCGATCCGGGCGATGCAGCCCGCCGCCAACGGTGGCATCCACGTGATCATGGGTTCCGACTCGCTCACGTACCTTGCCTCCTCGCGCGCATCGGTGCTGTCCAAGGCGTTTTTCGAAGCGCCCGGTCCGTTCGGGTTCCTCCTGCTCCTCAAGGCCGTCGCGCGCCACCTGCGAGCGCTGGTCGTCGCGCAGACCATGATCTCCATCGGCGCGTGGCTCGGGCTCGCGTGCAGTGTGCGCGCCGCGATGCGGACGAGCGTCGCCAGGCTGATCGGTTTCGCCGGCATTCTCGTGACAGGTCTCGCGCCTTCGTTCGCGATCTACGACGCCGCCATCGCGACGGAGAGTCTCGCGATCAGCCTCGCATGCATCGTGATCGCGCTCGCGCTCCGTCTCGCGGTGCGGCCTGATCGCCGCACGGTCGTTGCGTTCGTCGTTGCGTTCGTGCTTGCCGGTTTCACCCGTGACCTCGACGCGGTGCTCGGCGCTGCCGTCGGCGTCACCGCGCTGATCACGCTGGCGGTGCCACGATGGCGGTCGGCGCATGCCCGCCCGCTTCTCGTCGGCGGCCTCACTCTCGTGCTCGCGGCGTCGGGCGCGCTGGCCCTGTCGAACGCGGCACGACGGTGGTACTGGCCGACCGCCGAAACGCTCGTGCTGCGCGTGGCTGCCGATCACGCGGGGTACCGGTGGCTCGTCCAGCAGGGCATGCCCGACGACGGGACGGTGCAGCGCCTGCAGTCGAACTACTACGTCAACAGCCGGCCCTTCGCGGCCGACCGGCCGCCGTATCGCGCGCTGCGGCGCTGGCTCGACGCCCACGAGCGGGCGACGTACACGAAGTACCTGTTGACGCACCCGGGATACGCGCTGACGAAACCGCGCGGTGAACTGGCCAAACAGTTCGCTCAGAACATGGAACCCGTCGCCGCGGTCGAGCACATCGCACCGGACGGCTTCACGCGCGCGGTCGGTTCAGTCGGCCTGCCGCCGTTCCGGATCACGGTCGTGTGGGCGCTCCTCGCGGGCGTCGGACTCGGGTGGGCGCTGCTGGTCGACGGGCCGGATCGGCGCCGGATCGGCTCCACGATCGCCGGCATGGCGCTGCTGGTCGTCCCGCACGCGCTCGCCGCGTTCCACGGCGACGCGCTCGAGGTCGCGCGCCACTCGTTGTCGGTGGCGCTCCAGGCGCGCGTCCTCGTGTGGGCCGCGACGGCGTTCGCGATCGACGCGTGCGTGGTGCGGCACCGGGCCCGACGTGACGGCGCCGCCCCATCGGATGATGTGCGGGGCAGCGGGATTGGCGCGCCGGCACTGCGGTGACGGACTAAGCCTGAGCCGTGCGCGCGACGTACACGCCCGGCCGCGGGGTCGCGCTGATCACCGACCGGCTCGTCGCCCTCATCGACGGTGACAACGCCGGCGAGCTCGCCGGGCGCCTGCTCGACCTCGCCGACGAGGGGGGTGGGGCCGACGAGCTGACCCGCCTGCTCGCGTCTGCGTCCCTGGCTGCGCTGCCGTCGTTCGCCGCGGTCACACCGGGCAGCGACGCGGTCCAGGTCTTCGTGCGCGGCACGGCCGGTGCGATCGTCGACGGCGAGCATCTCGAAGCCGCCGGCGACGTGCCCTGGGCTCGGCAGGCCATCACCGGCGACCGGGCGACGCTGCTGCTCGGCGAAGCGCCCACGGAGCCGGCGCGCCTCTGGTGCAGCCGCGGGCTCGTCCCCGCGTGCGCGGTCGACGTCGAGCCGGCCGACCTCGGCGGGTGGGACGACGCGACGCGGAGCGCGCTCGGCTACCTCACCTCGAGCGTCCTGCCCGGCCCGATCCCCGTCGAGGGTTCGATCGTCCTCGGTCGGCGACCGTTCGCACCGGTCCGCGCGACGGCCACCGCCGACCCCGCGCGCCTCGTGGCACTCCCCGACCCCGAGCACGTCCTGTCGAAGACCCACGCCGAGGTCCGCGTCGAGCGCGGCGCGGTGTATGCCGTCGACCGTGGTTCGAAGAACCGCACGTTCGTGACCCTGCCCGGCAGCGAGACCCAGGTCCTGGACCCCGAGGTCGCGGTACCGATCGTTCCCGGCACGACGATCGACCTCGCCGGCGCGGTCCTCGTCCACTACCGCTCGCGCACCGCCTGAGCACACCGGGCACCTCAGGTCGACACAGGGCGGCCTCCGCCACGCGAGACGAGGCCGCGACCGTGCGCCCGCCGTGACATACCCGACCTGCACGCGTTACCGTGGCCGCGGCGGTGCGGGGCACCGCGGTGGGATGAGCTCCGCCGGACCGGGCGCGGCGCGCCGGAGCGACACGAAGGGGCAAACAACCGATGAGCGCTCCGGAGATCCGCGGCTACGACGACTTCGTCGTGATCGGCCGCGGCGGCTTCTCCGTGGTCTACCGGGCGCGCCAGACCGCGTTCAACCGGCTCGTGGCGGTCAAGGTCATGCAGCCGTCGATGGACGACTCGCTCAACTTCGAGGTGTTCGAGCGAGAGTGCCGCACCGTCGGCACGCTCGACTGGTGCCCGAACATCATCACCGTCTACGACGCCGGCGTCACCCACGACGGCGAGCCATACATCGTGATGGAGTACGCGGCCGAGGGCTCCCTGTCGAGCCTCCTGCGTCTCGGCGGCCCGATGCCGGCCGAGTACGTGGTGGAGGTCGGCGCCAAGATCGCGATGGCGCTGCACGCCGCGCACCAGGCCGGCATCCTGCACCGCGACGTGAAGCCCGCCAACATCCTCACGGCGCGCAACGGCGAGCCACTCCTCACCGACTTCGGCATCGCGACGATCTCCGACGCCACCCGCACGGCGACCGGACCGATCACCGCGACGGTCGCCCACGCGGCACCCGAGGTGCTGAACGGTGAACGCCCGACGGTGGCGTCCGATATCTACTCGCTCGGTTCGACCCTGTTCATGCTGCTGTCGGGCCGCCCACCGTTCGGCGGCTCGGGGCACAGCAACTCCGCGGTGTCGCTGATCACGCGGGCGCTGACCGCACCGGTCCCCGACGCCCGCCAGTTCGGTGCCAGCGACCAGCTCGCCGAAGTGATCGAGACGGCGATGGCGCGCGACCCGAGCCGGCGCTACGCCGCCGCGATCGACCTGGCGCGCGCGCTCGACCCGAAGGTGGTGGAGGTCGCGAGCAAGCGCGCGCTCGTCGGCACCGGTTCAGCCGGACCCACGACCGTGCTCGCCGACGACGACCTCACGATCTCGAGGACGCTTGACCCGCCGACCGTCGCACCGCCGACCGTGGACGCACCGCGACCGGCAGGCGTCGAGTCCGCCGTGCTCGACGACGACCTCACCATCGTCGACCCGCCGCGGCCGCCTGCACCACCGTCGCTACCGCCGCCGCCCAATCCCACGACTCCTCCCGCCGACGATCTCACCCTCGTCACGCCGGCATCGACTCCGGCATCGACTCCGGCCTTCACACCGGTCCCGCCCGCCGAAGAGCTCACGGTCGTCGCACCCGATGTCGACGACGCGGTCACCGCGACCGTCGTCGGTGCCGCCGACCCGACACCGGTCGCGAGCCGCACGCGCCCGATGGAACGACCCGTCGAACGGCCCGTCGAACGGCCCGTCGAACGGCCGGTGGAGCAACCCGCCGAGCACGTGGCGCGCGACACCCTGCCGGCAGCTCCCGTCGAACGCTTCGACGAGCGCTTCGACGAGCGCCGCGACCATCGCATGGTGGTGCTCGCGATCGCGCTCGTTGCCGCGCTCCTCTTGGCGTCGGTCGGCGCGTTCGTCGCGCTGCGCATCGACAGCGGTACGTCGACCACGGCGTCGAAGACACCGGCGACGGTGGGCCCCGCGGTCACCTCGCAGCCACTCGACATCCCGCTGCCGACGTTCTGGCTCGTGCAGGACAAGCTTGCGGTGAGCCAGAAGTGGACCGTGCCGGCCACCGGCTCGCTACTGCACTCCGACGTCACGGTGCGCAACGTCACGAAGAACGAACCGATCAAGTGGAACCTGCATGTAGTCGTGCCGAAGCAGCTCGCCACCACCGTGAACGCGGTGCAGTGGGACCAGGGCCCCGACGCGACCGTGCAGAACGACCCGATCGTGGAGTACCGACGCACGTTCCAACCGGGCCAGTCGGTGCAGTTCGAGTGGAACGTCGACCTGGCCAAGGTGCGCAAGCACGGCGGCGCGCTCACCTGGAGCGAGTACCACCCGTGGGTCGTCGCCGCCTGGAACGCGCTCGACGCCGACTTCCAGAAGTTCCATCATCACAAGCCGGTCACGATCGAGCAGCACCTCACGGTCGTCACGCACGGCTGCACCATCGACCGCAGCTTGGCGCGCCCATGCCTGCTCTCGGTCGATGGTAAGCACGGCCCGCGCTCGGTCGCGCTGACCACGAAGGTGACCGACGCTGCGGGCAACGAGCTGCCGAGCGACGTCGCCTTCACCACGACGAACGCGAACGTCGTGCGGATCAACACCGACGGCATCGTGTCGGCGGTCGGCCAGGGCGACGCCTACCTGACCGTCACCGCGGGGACCGGCCCAGGCTCCGACTCGGTGCGCTTCGCTGTCCACGTGACCGCCGCACCCGACCAGAAGCCCGTCGCCTCGATCGCGATCGCGCGCATCGACGGTCTGGCGGTCGCGTTCGACGCCACGGGATCGTTCGACCCGTCCGGCAGGGGTCTCACGGCGTACGCGTGGACGTTCGGTGACGGCGCCCGGGGGACGGGACCCGCGCCCAGCCACGGCTACGCGAACGACGGCGCCTACCAGGTCACGCTCACCGTCACAGGCAACGCGGACCGCACCGGCACGGCCGCCACGACCGTGACAGTGCACAAGCACAACTCAGCACCGCACGCCGCGTTCTCGTGGCACGCGAACCACAACGTCGTGGCGTTCACCAACCAGTCGAACGACCCCGATCACGGCGACGTCCTGTCGTACAGCTGGGACTTCGGCGACGGCTCGCAGCCCTCGCATGCGCGCGAGCCGCAGCACACCTACACCGACGGCGCGCGCACCCACGCTGTACACCTCGTCGTCGACGACGGTCACGGCTTCTCGACTCGCCGCACCGTCGCCCACACCGTGACGATCGATCCGCCCCGCCTGGCGTCGTTGAAGATCTTCACCGGCAGCGACACGACGCACGTGCTGCCGCAGACGCAGCTCTCGTTCACCGCGGTCGGTCACTACGACTACGGACCCGACACGGATGCCACCCTGAGCACCACGTTCCACCTCGACGGTGCACCGTGCACGGGCAACACGTGCATCGCGCCGGATGCCGTCGGCAGCCACGGTGTCAGCGGCACCAACAGCGGCGTGACGAGCAACACGGTCACGTTCGCGGTGCCCGACCGCAGCCTCACCGGTCTCTCGATCGCCGCGGCGGGCGACACGACGTCGGTACCGGAGGGTGCGCCGATCACGGTGACCGCGACCGGCCGCTACTCCTACGGTGCTGCCGGCGACGTCACCGCCGACACCGCGTTCTCCATCAACGGCGGGCCGTGCAACGCCAACGTGTGCACGGCACCGGGCAGCGAAGGCGACTACTCGATCAACGCCGCGGACGGACCAGTGAACGCCGACACGCCGATCGCCGTACACGTCGTCGCGCCCACGCTGACCAGCTTCTCGATCGCGACCGCAGCCGACACGACCGCCGTCGCGCCGGGCACGCCGATCACGGTCACCGCGATGGGCCACTACAGCTACGGGCCGGATCAGGACGTCACGTCGGGCACCTCGTTCACGATCGGCGGGCAGGCGTGCAGCGGCAACGTGTGCACCGCGCCGTCCGCCCCGGGTGACACCACGATCGAGGGCACCGACAACGGCCAGGCGGCGGCGAACACGATCTCGGTGCACGTGATCGACACGACGACGACCACCGGCGCCAACAACGCACCGACAGAGACCACCACGACGACGGTGGTGCCGTTCGCGCGCCACGCCCCCAACCCTCGGACCCGCCGACTCTGATGCCGCCGTCACTGCATGTCGAGTGGGGAGACGGCAGCGCGACGTTCCCGTCGCCGGAACCGGTCACGATCGGGCGGCATGCCGATTGCGAAGTGCGGATCCACGACATGCGCGTGTCGCGGCGCCACGCGTCGCTGCAGTTCGAAGCCGGCCACTGGGTGCTCACCGACCTCGAGAGCACCCAGGGGACGTTCCTCGACGGCCGGCGCGTCCACTCGGAGATCGTCGACCACGACATGACGATCGCACTCGGCGCTCAGAGCGAGGCGCCGACGTTGTGGCTGCACCTCGAACGCGCCGACGACGATGTCGCCTCCGATGATGTCCCCCTCGACGATGTCGCCTCCGATGATGTCGCCCTCGACGATGTCGCCCTCGACGATGTCCCCCTCGACGATGTCCCCCTCGACGACGTCGCCCTCGACGAGCCCGAACCGAGCGACGTGACGACCACGCTCGGCAGCCGAAGCAATATCCAGGTGCTGCGGCTCCTGTGTGACGGCACCGAGCGCAAGGTGCCCCTGCACGCGCCAGCTTCGATCGGACGCGATCCGCAGTGCACGCTGTCGATCGCGAACTCACTCGTCTCGCGCGTGCACGCCCGCATCGAACCGACCGAGACGGGCTGGGACATCGTCGACGCCGCCAGTCGCTCCGGTCTGTTCTGGGACGACACCAGGATCGAACGCCAGCCCCTGAGCGGCCTCATGCGCTTCTGGCTCGGACCGCCCGACGCGGGTGGTCGGTTGGTCGTCGTCGCGCCGGGACCGAACATCGTGTCGCCGACCGAGCGCCGGCGCCACACCCGGGCCCGGTGGATGCTCGTCGCGGCGGCGGCGAGCGTGCTCGCCGTGGTGCTCGGCGCCGGCGCGCTGGTGGCGACCCGAGGCCAAGGCCACGCGAGCACGACACCGAACCTCGATCGCCTCAAGCTCGCGACGGTGCGCCTCGTCGACGACCAGCAGACCGAGTCGGGTTCGGGCACGATCATCACCCGCGACGGCGTCATCCTCACGAACGCCCACGTAGCCAAGCCGTCGGCGATCGACCCGTCGGCGTCCGACCCCGACTACCTGACGGTCTACATCACCCAGCAGCCGGACGAACCGGCGCAACCGCGCTACCGCGCCCGGGTGGTCGAGGCCGGCTCGGAGTGGCGCGACCTCGCGGTGCTGCGCATCTACGCGCACGCGGACGGCACTCCGGTCGAGCGCAGCGGGCTGGCACTGCCGACGGTGCCGCTCGGCGACGCGAGCACGGTCCGGACGGGCGGTGGCGTCTGGGTCCTCGGCTTCCCCGGCATCTCGGGTCTCGCGCAGCACACGCTCTCCGACGCCGCGGTCACCGTGACCGCCGGCGACATCAGCAACGTCGAACGCGGGCGCCAGCTCCGCGAAGAGTCGACGAAGGTCGCCGAGAGCCAGGACGCGGAGCTGCCTTCGGACTACGTCGCGGCCTCCCTCGACGACGCGCCCGTCATCTTCAGCACGACGGCCGCGATCGCGGAAGGGAACTCCGGCGGTGTCGCAGTCGACGCCGACGGTCGCCTGGTCGGCGTGCCCACCTGGTCGGTGCTCGAGGTCGATTCGGATGGCAAACCACTCGGTGCCACCTCCGGCAAGTTGCTGTCCGTGAACGTCGCCAAGCCACTGATCGCATCGGCCATCGGCGATACGGGCCCGTGACACAACTACGCCTCAGGTGCACGGCCCGGGAAGGAGGCATCGGTGCAACAGTTGGAGCTGCGGATCGCCGGTGAGCTACGGGCCACCGAGCCGGGCCGGTCGATCACCTTCGGCCGCGACGCGGGATGCGACGTGGTGCTCGACAACCGCAACGTGAGCCGCCATCACGCGGAGTTGCGCTGGGACGACGAGGGCGGCTGGACGATCATCGACCTCGGCAGCACGCAAGGCACCTTCGTGAACGGGCAACGCATCACGTCGTACACCGTCGACGGCGATGTCGACGTGACGCTCGGCGTCCCGGCGGCCGGCGAGGTGCTCAGTGTCCGCGTCGCGCCCGACTCCGAGGCCACGTCGCTGCCGCCCGCCGCGCTCGCTCCGCCCGCCCCTTTGCCGGTGCGGCCGGCCGCGGTGGAACCAGCCGTGCCTGCGCCGCCGGCGCCCGCTCACCTCCCTCCGCCGCCCGCACCGATTGGCGTTCCGGTGCCGGTGATTTTGGTGGCGCCGCGCACGAACGGCTTCGCGGTCACCGCGCTCGTGCTCGGCATCATCGGCGCCCTCCTCGCGCTGATCCCGCTCCTGTTCTTCCTCGGTTGGATTCTCGGGGTGCTCGCGGTCGTGTTCGGGCTCACCGGCCGCCGGCGGGCGCGTCGGCCCGACATCGCGTCCGGTTCCGGCATGGCGACGACCGGCTTCGTGCTCGGCGCGATCGCCGTGGTCCTCGGCGTGATCGGCCTCGTGATCCTCAACAACGCCGTGGACTCGGTCACGCACGCGCTGAACACGCTCGACGCGTCCGAGCCGTGCACGACGCT
The DNA here is from genome assembly GCA_963716525.1 of uncultured Actinomycetes bacterium. Taxonomy (GTDB): domain Bacteria; phylum Actinomycetota; class Acidimicrobiia; order IMCC26256; family PALSA-610; genus JBBREP01. Next base: position 2,127,622 of record OY970315.1, on the reverse strand, counting down.
GTTCAGCGAGGGCAAGACCGTGCCGGCGAAATGGGCCGACGACGCGCAGCCTTGCTTCAAGGACTCGTCGCAGGACTCCGCGACGCTCGTGATCTCGCTCGACACGCGCTGTCACGACGGCCGGCGGCTCGTGGACAACGACTACGGCTGGGGCTACGTGGGCGAGGCCTGGCACACGGACCGCTCGACCGAGCCCGACGTCATCGGGTGCTGAACCATCGGCGGCACGGGTGACCCCGTCTCGGTCGACATCCGGGCGACGATGAGACGGTTCGTGGGCGCTTCGAATTACAAGGCGACGATCTCGAGCTCCGAGTCGAGACGAGTGAGGTCGGCACGATCCGAGGTCACCACCCGCTGTCCGGCTCGGCGAGCGCAGACGACGACATGCGCGTCGGCGATGTCGGACGTGCCGCTCGCGGCGAGCAGCACGCCGACCTGCGTGGCATCGACTCGGTCCAACGCGACGACATCCGTCGACGGCTGCCGCACGAGCCGGGCCAACCGGGCCTGGCGCTCGGGCCGCCGGATTGCCTGTGCCAGCGCCGATGCCGGAACGGTGACCCGGCTCTTCGTCTCGATCGCGCGTGCAAGGAGCACGATCACCTGTCGGTCGTTGCGGTCGAGCGCGATGAGCGCACCGGCATCGAGCGTGATGCCAGTGCTCATGCGGCAGATCGACGGCGCCGCTTCGGGACACCGAGCGCCTTGTCGGCCCACGCCCGCTCACTCGCTGACAGCGCGCCGCCGGTCTCGGCCAGTGCCTGCGCAAGCACCGCGCCCCATCCGGCGACGTCGTCGAGCGCGACACCCACGGCATGCTGCACGAAACCCGAGACCGACGAGGCGCGCCCACTTGTGACGAGTCGCCGAATCTGCTCCACCTGGACCTCGTCCAGCGTCACCGTGACCTTCTTCGACGCCATACCAACTACCATACTCTCGGCCCGACCGGGCGCGCCACCGCACGCGGCCCGGTCACATCTCGTGCGCGTCGAGGATCGTGTAGCCGTAGCCCTGCTCGGTGAGGAAACGCTGACGATTGCCGGCGAACTTCTGGTCGACGGTCTCGCGGGCGACGACCGTGTAGAAGTGAGCCTGGCCGCCGTCGGACTTCGGGCGGAGCACGCGACCGAGGCGCTGCGCCTCTTCCTGGCGGCTGCCGAACGCGCCCGAGATCTGGATCGCGACGTTGGCTTCCGGGAGATCGATCGAGAAATTCGCGACCTTGCTCACGACGAGCCGTCGCAGCTCGCCCGATCGGAACGCCTCGAACCGCTCGTCGCGCAACCTCTGGCTCGTCTGGCCGGTGATGAGCGGCGCGTCGAGCATCGCGGCGACCACGCGCAGCTGGTCGAGGTACTGCCCGATCACGAGCACCCGATCGCCGGCGTGGCGCTGCACGAGCCGTTCGACCACCACGAGCTTCTGCGGTGCGGTGGCGGCGATGCGGTAGCGCTGCGACGCCTCGGCAACCGCGTAGCGCATGCGCAGCTCGTCGGGCATCTCGATCCGGATCTCGGTGCAGTTCGCCGGCGCGATCCAGCCGCTCGCCTCGAGCTCGCGCCATGGCGCGTCGAAGCGCTTCGGGCCGATCAGCGAGAACACGTCGGGTTCCTTGCCGTCCTCGCGCACCAACGTCGCGGTCAAGCCGAGCCGCCGCACGGCCTGGATGCGCGCCGTCACGCGGAACACGGGCGCCGGCAGCAGGTGCACCTCGTCGTACACGACGAGCCCCCACTCCTGGCGGTCGAACACCGCGAGGTGAGGGTGCCGCACGAACAGGTCGGCGTCCTCGGGCGCGTTCGGATCGGCCCACGTGAGCACCTGGTACGTGGCGATCGTGACCGGGCGCAGCTCCTTGCGTTCCCCCGAGTACTCCCCCACCATGCTCGGGTCGAGGTCGGTCTTGTCGAGCAGCTCGCGGACCCATTGCCGCGCCGCGCTGATCGACGTGGCGACGATCAGCGTGTGCGCGCCCACGTGCACGAGCGCGCCGAGACCGATCACCGTCTTCCCGGAGCCGCACGGCAGCACCAGCACGCCGTTGCCACCCGCGCCGCTGCCGTTCGCCCACCACGCGGCGAGCGCGTCGGCCTGGTAGCCGCGCAGCTCGCATCCGAGCTCGCACTGGAGCGTCTCGCCGTCGGTGAAGCCGGCTTCGTCGGCGGCCGGCCACCCGAGATGCAGCAACGCCTGCTTCAGCGGACCACGGTCACCGAGCCGTACCGCGTAGCGGTTGCCGTCGAGACGGTCACCGAGCAGCGGCGCGACGGCGCGGTCGCGCGCGACCTCGGCGAGCAGCGCCGGCTCGTGCGTGGTGAGCGCGAGGCCGCCCGAGTCGAAATCGCGCACGACGCGCAGACGCCCGTAGCGCCCCATCTGGTCGTGCACCTCGACGAGCACCGACTCCGGAACCGGATACTTGGCGAGCCCGGTGAGCGTGCTCGCCACCTCGCCGGGCGACACCCCCGCCGACGCCGCGTTCCACAGCGACAGCGGCGTGATGCGATACGTGTGCACGTGCTCGGGCGCCTTTTCCAGCTCGGCGAAGCGCGCGAGCGCGGCGCGCGCCGCGTCGGCGCCGCCGCTCGCGACCTCGAGCAGGACGGTGAGGTCGCTTTGCACGATCAGCGGGTTGCCGGGATCGCTCACGCTCACCAGTCCAGGTCGGGGTCGTCGAGCTCGTCGAATCCGGGGAACTCCTCGTCGGGTGCATCGAACCCGCCGAGCACGAGTCGGAGCATGCGCTCGCCCGGCCCTTCGCCACCGGAGCCGTCTTCCTCGTCGCCACCGCGATACTGACCCGCGCGCGTCCGGGCCTGCAGCGCGGCCCGATGCTGCTCGTGGGGGCTGAGCGCGTCGTCCTTGACCCGCTGCGGCAGCTTCGCCGCCCGCGCGGCCAGCGCGTCGAGCGCGGCGACGGGATCAGGGCGGAGCGCCACGACGTCGCGCGTGACGAGCCGCGGATCTCGTTCACCGCGCGCCGCGTCGCCGGCGCCTGCCGTCTCGCTCGCCACGAGCACCTTCTTGGCCGCGAGCAGCTCTCGCACCTTCGCCTCGGGCAGCGCCGACACCGCGACCGTCGGGCAGACGAGCACGAGCTTGGTCGCCTTCACGCCGACGGCCCGGGCGAGGAGCGCCGGATCGTCGCTGTGCAGCCACGTCGCCGCGGTGCCGCTGCGCAGCCGGCCGTGGCGCGCCGCAGCGTCGTGGATCGTGCGTTCGACGTTCTGCGGGATGTCGACGCTGGAATGCGTGTGCAGGAACGCCAGCACATCCTCGGCGACCCAACCGTTGGCGAGCGCCGACGCGATCGACGCGTCGCTGATGCGCAGCACCGATGCGCCGGCCGACGACTCGAGGTCGGCGACGGCGTGCAGGCGCGCCGCGAGGTCGCTGTCGAGATCGGGCGGCGCGATCACGCTGTGGTCGGCCTGCACGACGAAGCTCGACGCGCCCCCGGTGCACGCGTCGGCGAGCGCGGCCACACCGTCGAGCAAGGCACGCGCCGCTGGTGTGAGCGCGGCCACCGTGTCGTCGACGCAGCCCAAAGCGCGCGCCTCGGCGAGGATCGTGAGCACCTCGCCCTCGCTGCACAGCGCGTGACGGCTCGCGGCAATGGCGGTCGCGGCGTCGCCGTCGGGCCAGCCGCTACCCGCGTCGAGCGCGGCGAGCGCCCTGATCACCGCATCGCGGGCGAGCGCGCCGCGCGGCTCGTCACTGCCAGGGTCGTAGCGCGTGGCCATGGCCGGCGAGAGCGCGAGGCGCGCCGAGTCGAGCCATTGCTGCACGAGCCGGGCCCAGCGTTCGGGTGCCGGCCGCGCGCGCGCCACGCCGCGAGCGCCTCGCCGTCGACACGCCACTGCTCGGTGAATACCTGGTTGCGGCCGCGGCCCTTCCGGTCGACTACCGCCCGGCCCACGAGACCGAGCTCGATGGCGAGCGCGCACCAGAGCGCCACCTCGCCGGGTGGACGATCGGTGGCCTTGGCGAGCGCGCGCACCGCCTGGCTGCCGAAGCCGCCGGACTTCAGCACGGCTGGCGTCGTGACCGCGATCTGGTCGACGACCCGATCGAAACGCACGGCCGCGATCGGCACCGACACGGGCGCGCCGGCGCTCGGTGCCGGCACCACCTGCGGTGCCGGTTCCTGCCACTCGCGAAACAGGCACCCGCGCACGGCGACGAGCACCTCGAGCCAGACGAACGCGACCCTCGTGTCCTGATCGAGGCCCCCGAGACCGGCCTGCACGACACGTTCGAGCGGTGTCCGCACGCGAGACCAGGGCGAGGTGTGCTCGGAACCGGGCAGCGCGTCGAACGACGCGTCACCGTGCTCGACGAGCATCTCGAACGTCGCACGCGATTCATCGTCGAGCGTCGCGACGAGGTCGCTCACGATCGACCGATCGCGCAGCGCCGTGACCAGCGCGGCCAGACGGGCGCCGTGTTTCGCCGGCACCGGCATACCGAGTCGCTGCAGCCGGAGGCCGAGCTGCTCCTTCGACGCGTGCGCGAGCATCGCCTCCGCGGGCACACCCGGGAGCGACGCGTGCAGCGCCACACCGGGCCGCAACTGCAGCCAGTGGCGCGACCGGTCGACGAGCAGCAGCTCGTCGAGGCCGCACGCAGCGCGCTCGAGCTGCTCCGGGCTCGCGCCCGGCGCGAGGCCGCACGCCGCTTGCGGGCTCGCGAGCGTGCCGCCTTCCCACACCGCGAGCGCGAGAAGCTGCGCTTCGGTGCGCGTCGCGTGCGCCTCGCACACCTCGATGACGCCGGGCACGGCGAGGCGTCGGGCCAGCTCGGCATGCGACCGCAACGGGCGCGGCGGCCCGTACGGCCAGCCGAATCCGCCGAAACGGGTCAGGGGACCACGGCCCTCGACGAGCAGCGCGAGGGCGGGCACGCGGCCGAACAGCTGCGCGATCGCCGCGGGGCCGCCCGCGCGCAACGCCTCCTCCCGGTCGGTCTGGACGACGCCGCTCACCGCGCTCCCGTGATCCTGACGAACAGTCGTTCGACCGAGTCTAGGAAGGGGTGCCACGAGCGCCTCTGCGCCGGGCAACCCGATCGGCGTCGACCCGGCCCCGCCGCCCGTCAGGTGGCGGCGTGCAGCCAGCGATCGCCGGCCGCGAACTCCTGTTGGAGCGTGCGCACCGCGTCGTTCTTGCCGATCCAGTCGGCGATCTTGCCGCCGACGAGGGGAACCTTCACGTCCATGGTGATCGTCACCGCGTGGGTGCAGTGAGCGCCGGCGGGCTCGAGCCGCATCGTCCCGTGGATCCTCACCGGCGCGCCGCGCACGTCGACCGAGAAGGTCCCCGACCATGAGTCACCGTGGTTCGTCCACTCGTCGGTCTGCATCATCGTGTTCGTGGGCTTCAGCACCTTCTTCGCGAAGTTGGGCAGCTCGACGTCGACGACGCGTGACGTGCGGATACGCAGCGTTGCCGGCGTCCGCAGGCACTCGACGATCTCGACATCGCGGTGCCCCATCCCCTCGTAACGCTCCCGGATCGCACGCTCGTCGGCGAACATGTCAAGGGCGGCGTCGATCGGAGCTGCGTAGGTGTGCCGGTCGCTGATCTGCATACCCCGATGATCGCCGGCCACCGCACCGCGTTGCAACGGCTTCATTGTGCCTTCACATCGCCATCACGGAACGGGTGCAGGATGCGAACATGCGCCGCCGCCTCACCGCCGCCGTCACCGCCATATCGGGCGCCGCCGCCATCGTCAGCCTCGCCGCGGCCTGCTCGACCACCACCAGCACGTCGGGCTCGGCGGGCTCGCCGGGCACCACGACCGCACCAGCCCCGTCCGGCACCGCGGGCACATCGGGCACGACGACCACGACGACCGCGCCGGGCACTACGCCGGCCGGCACCGTCGAGTCGTGGCTCGCCGGCGTGCATCCCGCAGTTGCGCCGCGGTCGAAGACCAGCGACGCGTCGCTGCGCGCGCCCGACGGACGCGTGCGCACGTATCACGTGTACGTGCCGTCCACGCTCGACGCGCGCTCACGAACCGGCGCCCGGGTGCCGCTGCTCGTCGCGCTGCACGGTGGCACCGGCTGGGGCACCCAGTTCGAACGGAACTCCGGCTTCGACGGTCTCGCCGAGTCGAACGACTTCATCGTGGCGTATCCCGATGGGATCGGCGTGGGCACGAACAACGCGCAGCTGCGGACCTGGAACGGAGGTGGCTGCTGCGGCACGGCGGCGCGGAGCGACGTCGACGACGTCGGCTTCATCCGCGGACTGATCGACACCCTCGAGTCGCGTTACCCGATCGACCCGGCGCACGTGTACGCGGCCGGTCACTCCAACGGAGGGATTCTCGCCTACCGGCTCGCGTGCCAGCTCTCGGACCGCATCGTGGCGATCGGCGTGCAGTCGACCTCGCTCGAGTACACGCCCTGCACACCGGCACAGCCGGTGTCGGTGCTGCACATCCACGGGACTGCCGACCGCAACATCCCAATCGCCGGCGGGCGCGGCCCGGACGGCATCACGAGCTACGCGTTCCACCCGCCGCTCGACGCCGCGACCACGCTCGCGGCGCGCGACGGCTGCGCGGCCACACCGGCCACGGCCCTCGACCGCGGCAACACCGATCTCACCGTGTCGGTATGGGGAAGCTGCCGCAGTGCCACCGAAGTCGCGTTCGTGAAGGTGGCCGGGGCGACGCACGGGTGGATGGGGCACTCGGCCGCGGCGCCCAAGCGGGTCGGCCCGCCGTACCAGCGCCTCGACTCGAGCGCGCTGATCTGGGGATTCCTGCTGGCCCATTCACGCGCCTGACGCCGACGCGCCGCCGGGGCCGCCGGTTCACGCGCTCAGATCGTGGGCCTCGAACAGCCGGACCGCCGCCGCACCCATCACCACGGCGACGGCGGCGAGCACGGCGAAGGCCCCGATCGACAAGCCGGTGCCGAGCTGGTCGTTGCCCACCGAGTAGTAGAAGAGCGACGCGTACTTCGTGGGACCCAGCCACGAGACCACGGGCGCCATCGAGCTGACGAGGAACGACGCCGCGGCGATCGTGGACGTGACGCCGAGCGCATGCCCGCGATTGCCGGTGGCCGTGCCGATCGCAATGGCGACCAGCCCGAAGTCGATGCCGAGCAGGGCGACGCCGACGGTCGCCGTGATCGTGTGCGTGATGGCGAGATGCAGATCGAACCACCGGCCGGTGAGCACCGTGAGGAACGTCACGCCGCACAGCAGCAACGTCTGGATCGAGAGCGCTGCGATCTTCTGCCCCATCACGACCCGCCGCGAGAACGGCGCCGACATCACGAGCTCGAGGTGCCCGTCCTTCTCCTGCCCGGCGATGCACGACGCGCCGTAACCGATCGTGAGCAGCAGCACGATCAGCGGGAAGAAGTTCGCGTACGCGTTCGCGTTCATCCATCCCGCGGGCGACGTGAGCGAGCCGGAGATGCCGAAGAGCGCGGACAACCCGGAGTTTCCGGACAGCAGCTTGTCGAGATCGGTGGAGTCCTTGAACGCCGGGTAGAGCGCAACGATCACGAACATGTAGAGCGCGAGACCGATCGTGTAGCCGAACACACTCTTGCGCCGGAGCCGCAGATCGAGCTCCGCGATCTCGGCGTTCACAGCTTGGGCCCCTCGTTGCGGTAGTAAGCGAGGAACAGCTCGTCGAGGTCGGCGTGATGCGCAGTGAGGTCGACGACGTGTTGTGCGAGCGCGGCTTCGAGTACCGGCCCGACCTCGCCTTGCACGTGGAGCTCGACGTCGTGGCCGTGCGCATCGATCTTGATGACGCCCGACAATCCCCGAAACGGTGCGGGATCGGCATCGCCGGCGAAGCGGAACGTGATCACCCGCGGTGCACGCGCCCGTAAGGAATCGACGGTGTCGGTGACGACGAGGCGGCCCTCGCGGATGATCGCCACGCGGTCGGCGACGCGCTGCACCTCGGAGAGCGAGTGCGACGAGAGCAGCACCGAACGGCCGGCGGCCGCCGTCTCGCGCAGCAGCCGCTCGAACTCGGACTGCATCAACGGGTCGAGCCCGCTCGTCGGCTCGTCGAGCACGAGCAACTCGGGCTCGGCCATGAACGCGAGCACGAGCCCGACCTTCTGGCGGTTGCCTTTGGACAGCTCGTCGACGGGCCGGTCCATCGTCACGTCGAAGCGTTCGACGAGCGCCGCGGCTGACCGCGGGGTCGTTCCCCCGGCGGGCCCGCGCGAACCATGCGACGTGCTCGGCACCGGTCATCCGCTGGAACAGGCGCAGATCGCCCGGCAGGTAGCCGACTCGTTCGCGGATGCGCACGCTGTCACGGCAGCTGTCCATGCCCAACACCGTCGCGGCGCCGCTGGTGGGCCGCTGGAAGTCGAGGATGGTGCGGATCGTCGTCGACTTGCCCGCGCCGTTCGGACCGAGAAAGCCGAACACCTCGCCGGTGCGCACGACCAGATCGAGCGACTCGATACCCCGCGCCGTGCCGTAGCGCTTCGTGAGATCATGGGTCTCGATCGCAGCGGTCATCGGCGCACCGTCTGGGATGCTCGCATACTCCCCGCCCGGCAGGCGTGGATCCACGAATCGGCCGGCCTGCTCCGATACACCGCCATGCCCGCCTCCGCGGCGCGAGGATCACTACTTCTGGACTGTGCCGTGGACGCCCGGGGTCTCGCCGTCGCACGCGGCGGGCGTGAGGTGCTGCACGCGCTCGACTTCGAGATCGCGTCGGGCACGCTCACCGGGCTGATCGGGCCGAGCGGCGGTGGCAAGACCACGCTGCTGCGCTCGGTCGTCGGCGTGCAACGCGGCGTGACCGGCAGCCTGGTCGTGCTCGGCGAACCCGCCGGCGCGGCTCCACTGCGCGCCCGTGTGGCCTACCTCACCCAGGCGCCGTCGATCTACGCCGACCTCACCGTGGCCGAGAACCTCCACTACTTCGCCCGCATCCTCGACGCACCCGCGGGCGCGATCGGCGACGCGCTGCACACCGTGCACCTCGCCGGCAACGCGGGGCGCACGGTGCGCAGCCTGTCGGGCGGCGAGCGGGCGCGCGTGTCCCTCGCCACCGCGCTGCTCGGCCAGCCCGAGCTGCTCGTGCTCGACGAGCCGACCGTGGGCCTCGATCCGCTCCTGCGCCGCGATCTCTGGGACACCTTCGCACGCCTCGCGTCCGCCGGCGCGACGCTCCTCGTGTCGAGCCACGTGATGGACGAGGCCGAGCACTGCGAGCGTGTGATGCTCCTGCGCGACGGCCGACTGCTCGCCCACGACACGCCGCAGCACCTCCTCGACCGCACCGGCACGAGCCGGCTCGAGGACGCGTTCGTGACGTTCATCGAGCACGGCGGAGACCAGGCATGAGAGCCGCGACCGCGACCGCGATCCGCGTGCTGCAGCAGCTGCGCCGCGACCCGCGCACGATCGCGCTGCTGGTGGTGGTGCCCATCATGCTGCTCGCCCTGGTCCGGTACGCGGTGAACGCCGACAACGCCGCGTACCAACACTTCGGGCTGCCGCTGCTCGGCGTGTTCCCGCTCGTGTCGATGTTCCTGGTGACGTCGATCGCGATGCTGCGCGAGCGCACGTCGGGCACGCTCGAGCGCCTCCTCACCATGCCGATGGCGAAAGGCTCACTCCTCGCGGGTTACGGCGCCGCGTTCGCGATCGTCGCCGTCCTCCAGGCGGGCGCACTGTGCGCGGTCGCCGTGGGGTTGCTCGACCTCCGCATCGAGCATTCCATCGCGCTCGCCGTGGTGCTCGCGGTGGCGAACGCGATCCTCGGCATGGCGATGGGCCTGTTCGTGTCGGCGTTCGCGGCCACCGAGTTCCAGGCCGTGCAGTTCATGCCCGCGTTCCTGCTCCCGCAACTATTGCTCTGCGGGCTCGCGGTGCCGCGCGGCCACATGGCCGTCCCGCTCCACTGGCTCTCCACGGTGCTGCCGATGACCTACGCCTACGAGGGCTTCGCGACGCTGCAACGATCGACGGGCATCACATCCGGGGCGCTCGCCGACCTCGCGGCGGTCGCCGGCATGACGCTCGTGGCGCTCGCCGCGGGCGCGACCACGCTGCGGCGGCGCACGGACTGAACGGCGGCGCGTTGGGGTCATGCCGGTGCGAACGCGGCCGGAGCCGTTGCCGGCGCGGCCGCCGCGCCGGGCGTGCAGGTCTGCCGCTACGCCCGTGCCCGCTGGTTCACCGCGCCGTAGGCCGATCGGCCTACTCCCAGGGGACGAAGGCCTTCTTCAGCCCGGGTCGTCGCGAGTCGATTCAGCGGCGTGGAAGATGGCGTGCCCACGGGCACCGCATCCGCGCGGGTTGCCGGCGCGGCGGCCGGCGACGGTGGCACCGCGCCGCCGCTGCCCGACCACGACCGCACCCCTCCCAAACTGCTCCTGTACGGGGTGCAGGCGCTCGCACTCGTCGTGATCGGCGTCGCCCAGCATTACAAGGTGATCGCGCACGAATCGATGTGGGCGTATGCCGCGGCGATCATCCTGCCGTCGCTCGCCAGCGGCCGGCTCGACCGCTGGATCGATGCGCCGCGCGGGTCGTGGCGTCTGCACGTGCGGGTGCTCGTGCACGCGGCCACGGCGATGACCGTGATCTACATGACCGGCTGGGGCCCGGCGCTCGGTGTGTGCTTCGTGTACTCGGCGCTCGTCGACCTGCTGCAGAGCGGCCCATCGTCGTGGCGGGCCGTGCTCGGCTGGTCGCTCGTGTGCTGCAGCATCGGGCAGTTCCTCGTGTTCCACGGCTGGATGCCGTCAGAGCTGAGCTCGGTCTCGGCCCAGGTGCTCGGCGGGCTCGGCGCGTGCGGCTTCGGGATCGTCATCGTCATGGCCGGCGCGGTCGGCGAGCGCCAGCGCAAGGCCGAGATCCTGCTCGCGCAACGCGAGGCCCTGCACCGTGAGGTCGTGGCGAACCTCGCCGAAGGCGTGTTCACGCTCGACCTCGACGGCACCATCATCTCGTTCAACGCCGCCGCCGAGGCCATCTTCGGTTGGGCCGAGCGCGACATCGTGGGTCGCCCCGCGTCGCTCACATTGACCGAAGATCTCCGCAAGCACCTCGACCGCTACTTCGAGGCCGTGCGCCGCGACGGCCCGGGCGTGGCCCGGCGTCAAGGGTCCGAAGCCCTGGGAGTCCGGCGCGACGGCTCGGAGTTCCCGATGCTCGTGTCGTTGAGCGCGCTGTCGGTGGAGGGAACGGGAACCGTCATCACCGCGATCGTGCGCGACCTCTCCGACCAGAAGGAGATCGAGGCCCTGCTCCAGCACCAGGCGCTGCACGATGCGCTCACCGGGCTCGCCAACCGGGCGATGCTCATGGACCGGATCGACCAGGCTCTCAACCGCGTGCGCCGCCACCACCGTCTGTGCGCGGTGCTCTACGTGGACCTCGACCGGTTCAAGGCGGTCAACGACTCGCTCGGTCACGCCTTCGGCGACAAGTTGCTCGTGGAGGCCACCGCGCGGATCGGCCGCTGCGTGCGCGAGACCGACACGGTCGCCCGGGTGGGCGGCGACGAGTTCGTCGTGTTGTGCGAGGGGCTCGATTCAGTACAGGACGCCACCGACATCGCCGAGCGGATGATGGCGTCGATCTGCGAGCCGTACCGCTTCGGCGACGACGACGCCCGCGTGGGCGCGAGCATCGGCATCGCGCTGAGCCGCGACGGCAGCGGCACCGCCGAGCCGATCCTCGCCAATGCCGACATCGCGATGTACCGGGCAAAGAAGAACGGCCGGGCCCGCTACGAGCTGTTCGACGAGACGATGCAGCGCTGGGTCACCGACCAGGCCGCGCTCGATCTCGCGCTCCGCCAGGCGCTCCCCCGCGACGAGTTCGAGGTGCTGTACCAGCCGATCGTCGACTCCGGCACCGGCGTGGTGCGCGGTTTCGAGGCGCTCCTGCGATGGGAGCGGCCGGGCTTCGGGACTGTCGCGCCCGACGACTTCATCCCCATGGCCGAGGAGAGCGGACTCATCGTCGACATCGGCGCGTGGGTGCTCGAGCGTGCGTGCGGTGAGGTCGCGCGGTGGGTGGAACACCACCCGGGCCGGCGCCTCGGGCTCGCGGTGAACGTATCGAGTCGCCAGCTCGCGAACCGCGACATCGTGGACATGGTCACCGAGATCGTCGAACGCACCGGCCTGGACCCGCGGGCGCTCACACTCGAGATCACCGAGAGCACGCTGGTGGACGACACCGTCTCGACGCGCGCGATCCTCGAGGAGCTGCGGGCCCTGGGCGTGAACCTGTCGCTCGACGACTTCGGCACCGGCTACTCGTCGCTCACCTACCTGCGTACCTTCCCGATCAGCATCGTGAAGATCGACAAGTCGTTCGTGCGCGCGATCGGGACGCAACGGGAGGACACTGCGATCGTCGCGGCGGTGGTCGCACTCGCGCGCAACCTCGACATCGCGGTCGTCGCCGAGGGCGTCGAGACACCCGAGCAGCTCGCCGTGCTGCAGGCCCTGCAGTGCCCGTACGCGCAGGGCTACCTCTTCTCGAAGCCGCGTCGAGCGAACGAGGCCGAGGCACTGCTCGACATGCCTGCGATCGGCCCGGCCGGGATGGGCACCGATGCGTCGACCGCGCCTACCCGGGCGCCAGCTGCTCTGCTCGCTGCACGTCGACCTTCGTGATGGACAGGTAGATCACCATCGCGACGATGAGCCCGGCGAGCACGAGCACAACCGGACCGTCGCCCCACGCGAGCCCGCCATTTGCCTGCGGTTTGGCAAGCCCGTCCGCGATCGACGCACCGAGCGGTCGGGTCACGACGTAGGCGAACCAGAACGAAAACACCGCATTCCAGCGCAGCACACGATAGCCGAACGCGGGTACGAGGATGAGAGCCGCGAACAATGCGGCCGACGTCCAGTAGCCGAGGCCAAGCGTGTACGCGGTGAAGTCGCCGAGCGCGGTACCCGTCGCGAACGTGGCCGCGACCGCGGCCCAGTAGAAGCCCTCCCGCCGGGGCGAGTCGATGTCATGGATCGAGAGTGTCCTCTCGCTGCGATACCAGAGCGCGAACACCGCCGCGAGCACGAGCACGTAGAAGGCCGTCGATGCGGTGTAGGACACACCGAACCCAACGTGCACGACGTCGGCCGACATCGTGCCGAACACGCCGACCATCACGACGGCGAGCCAGTATGTCCACGCCGTGTAGCGGCCGGCGCGGAACTGCAGTGCGAGCGCGCCAGCGAAAGCGACGAACCCAAGCGCGACGGCGAGCTGGGGCACGACGGCATGCACCATGTAGTCCGAGGTCGATTCTCCGATCGCCGTCGACAGGCCCTTCACGATCCAGAACGCCGCGATGATCTGCGGCACCCGCAGCACGCCGCGCGGCGCGAGCCGCGCCCACCACGCCGCCGCGCCGCTGACCCGTTCGTCGATGGCGGCGGCATCGTCCACGGCGCTCGACGGTAGGAAGAGGTAGGGGTCGCGAACCTCTGCCTGCGGCAAACGGTCGGCAAAATCACTACGAGCAGCGTGGCGTGTCAACCCGTCGCCGGCCGGGTGCGCCGGCGCCACCGCCCTGGCATGATGGCGGCACGCCGGCCCCGTCCGCCGGCGGGGAGGCGAGCGTGGGCACGCGCGGTACGCGACATGGTCGGGCCATCGTGCTGATCGTGATCGTGGCATGCGCGCTCGCCGCGGGGGTCGGCTGGGTCGGCTACCTCCGTGCCGAGTGCCGCGCGCCCTTCTCGTGCGGCCACCTGGCAAGTGTGCACGGCGCGGTGGAGGTGGATCCGGTGGCGGTCTCGGGCTCCGCGGCAAGCGGCGTGTGGGCAGTCGCCGGCCGGGGTGCCACCGTCGTGCACCTGAACGCGCGCGGTGTGGTGGATCGCACGGTCCCGGCACCGGCCGGGGGCGGTCCCGCGATCCGGCTGAGCGCGGGCGGTGGGCGGCTCCTCGTACACGAAGCAGGTGGCGACTTCATCCTCGACCCGGCGAGCGGGACGACCCGCGCGGCGCCCAGTGGCGGCGACGTCGCGCTCTGGTCGGGCGGCCGCTGGTGGGTGCAGGGCCTGGGCGAGATCTCGACGTTCGACGGCAACGCCGGCGCGCGGCGCACGTACCCGCTTCCCGGCCGCGCCTCGTTCAGTCTCGCCGGTGTCGCGCACGACGTCGCGTGGGTCGTCGCGCAACGCGGCTCCGGCAACGCCGTGTACCTCGAGCTGCTGCGCGTCGACGGTGCGAGCGGCCGTGTCACCACCGCCGCGCGGGCCACGCACACCGGTCTCGTCGGCGGCAACCACCCGGTGCTCGGCGGCGGTTCGGTGTGGCTGGGTGCGCGGCGCTTCGACGCGTCGTCACGGCTCCTCCGCGGCGGTGAGCGCATCGGGCAGTTCACGCTCTCACCGCCGCGCTACATCGACCACAGCGACCCGACCGGGCAGCGCTGCGTGTCCGAGCAGGCGTGGTCGCCCGCCGGTGTGCTCTGGAAGGTGTGCGCGACGGGGCGATACCCACGGCTGGCGCGCATCCGGGCGGGCTCGCCGACCCATCCCGCGATCTCGATCACGGGATCGGTGAGGGTGCACCCGAAGCGGTTCGGGCCGGTGACGGTCGACGGGCAGGGTCGTGTGTGGTTCGTCGCGACGAACGGCCGGCTCGTCGGATACGGGCCCGGGTCGGGCGGTGCCGTCTACGCGCCGGGCGCACCGAAGCCGACACGCAGCCGCGCCGTGGTGATCGGCGTCCTGCTGCTGCTGGCATCCGCATTGTTGTGGTGGCTGTGGTTCGTGGTGCAGCGCGCCCGGCTGCGGCACCACCGCGCGCGCTACCGCATGCGGGCCCGCCCGCGATGGAGCTCGGGCCCGAGCCGCCCGCACTCGTGAACCTGCTCGTGCACGCCGGCGACCTCAGCGCCGAGGCGGTGCCGGCGACGCTCCTCGACCTCGCGGCGCGCCGGCGCATCGAGCTGTTCGAAGCCGCGCCCGGCCAGGTCGCGTGCCGGCTGCGACCCTCGAGCGATGCCGCGACCGATCCGTTGCTCCCCTATGAGCAGCAGGTGTACGAAGCGGTGCGCGACGCCGCGCCGAGCGGCTCGGTGCCGATCGCATCGTTGTCGGCCGCGATGCACCCCGATTCGGCCGCGTTCTGGGGCAGGTTCCGCGCCCGGGTCCGCAACGACGCGCTCGGCCGCGGCCTGCTCGGCGGTCACTTCACGCTGCACGCGCTGTTCGCGCTGCTCCCGCAGGTGCTGTTCGCTGCCGGACTGACGGTGATCTTCCCGCCCGGCGTCATCATCTGGATGCCCCTCGCCCTCGTGCTGTGGCTGGTGAGCGTGGTGCTCGTGGCGCGCGGCACGTCGAGGCTGCTCTCCGACGACGGCCGGCGCGCGGCGTCGCGGTGGCTCGGTGTGCGCGACTTCATCGCGCGCGACGACGCGTTCCACACGCTGCCGCCTGCATCCGTCGCGGTATGGGACCGCTATCTCGCCTATGGCGCCGCGATGGGGGTGGCCAAGGACGCGACGCGCGGATTGCTGCTCGAGTTCCGGACGCGGGCGACACGAACCGATCGCGAGCACGCGATGGATGCCCTGCGCGACCCTCTTGCGGCGATCACGGCGCTACCCGCCGACCTCCGGCCCGGGGCGCGGCGCGGCTGAGCGTCAGAGATCGCGCACGCCCTTCTCGCGGAAGTAGTCGCGCATGCCGGCGCCGTCGTCGGGTGCCAGCTCGTCGCACAGCACGCGCAGCGCGCCGGTTGCGTCCGGGCCGAGCCGGCGACGCAACTCCCGGTCGATGCGCCGGACCGCGTCGCGCTGCGCGTCGAGGAGCTTGTCCGCCCGGGGCGTGAGGATCACGATCTTCTCGCGCCCGCTCGTGGCGGACGGCTCGACGCGCACGTAGCCACGTTCCTGGAGTGCGGTCACCACCTTCGCTGCGCCCTGACGGGTGATCCCGAGCTCGCGGCCGATCCCCGCGATCGTCATCGGGCTGGCTCGGCACATGCGCAGCACCCGCATGTCGGGGAACGTCCGGTCGTCGAAGCCCGCCGCGGCCATCTCGCGGTCGAGCCGGCGCTGGTAGCCGACCCACGCGCGCCGCAGCAGCGGCCCGAGACCCGGACCCGATTGTGATGCGTTCATGATGATCGCACCAGCAGATCGACAACCATGGTTGACAGTATAGCCGGCGCTGCGCATACTGCGCGAGTGACGTATCGCTGCGCCCGGCCGTGCGCGCTCGGTTGCGCACTCGCGCTCGTCACGGCCGGTTGCTCGGGAAGCTCGACGCCCTCGGCGCGCGGCACGACGGCCACGACGGTCACGGCCCCGTCGATCACCGCGGGTGGTCCACTGCCCGCGAGCCCATTCACCATCACCGCCGCGCGCACACCCCTCACGAACGATCCGCGGTCGCCGGTCGCGCACGACAACGAGGTGATGGCGCTCGCATCCCATGCCGGCCGCTTGTTCGCGGCAACCGACCAGTGGATGTACAACGGGCCGCGGCCCGCAGGGCAGATCCTCGTGAAGCGATCGGCAAGCGACCCGTGGCAGGTGTTCGAGCAGACCCAGTCGCGGCGCGTCGAGGCGCTCGACTCGTTCCCGATCCCGAGCGACCAGGGCCTCGGCGCGGGGCACTCCCTGCTCGTCACGCAGGCGATCGTCGACGGCCGCTCCGAGATCCAGTGGCTGCTCGACGGCGCCGACACCTTCGCACCGGCCGACGCGTTCCCGCTCGGCTCCCAGGGCGCCGACGCGCGTGCGTTCGGCGCGCACGAGGACGGCGGTGTGTGGTCGGTGTACGCAGGCGTGGCACCAGCCGGGATCCTGCGCGGCACGTGGTCGCCGCAGCGCCGCACGCTCGTGTGGGACCCGACCCCCGAACTGCGCGCCGCACCGCCCCGATCGGCGGGCCTCAAGACGCAGAAGGTCACCGGGTTCGCCGGTTGCGGTGGCACGGTCTACGTGGCGATCAACACGGCGCTCTACCGGCGCAACGACGGCGCGTTGGCAGCAGGCACGCCGCGCTGGGCGCTCGTCTTCCGCGCTCCGCCGGTGGGCTCGTTCAACAGCGGCATCCGCGGCCTCACGTGTGTGACCGCGCCCGGCGGCGCGCCCGCACTCCTGCTGTCGACCGAGGGCAACGGTGACGTCCTGCGACTCGACCACTTGCCGGCAGGCGCGCGGCGAGCCGGCGCGCCACTGCTCACCCCCACGCTCGAGCTCGCGCCGGTCGCCGCGATCCGCAGCATGCTCGCCGCGCACGGCACGCACGTGCCGGGCAAGGGCAGCGGGTCGATCGACTACGTGATCGCCGCCTACAACGACGTCACACCGATCATGACGAGCAGCGGCCCAGGCGATGTGTTCGGTTTCGAATGGGGCTACCAGGGCACATGCCCGCCGACACGCAGCTGCGGCCCGATCGCGTTCCAGGTCGTGCACTTCGACGCCGCCGCATGCTTCGCGGTGCGCAACGCGGCGAGCCGCGCCGGCGCGACCGCGCCGCGCTACACGCTGCACTGCCTCGACGGCCCGCAGCTCACACCGGCGGGTACGCACGGCCCGCCGATCCGTTCGGGCCAGGCGTTCGTGTCGATCCGCACGATCCGGCTCTCGCCGTTCGGCGACAACCGCTTCTACCTCGGTGGGTACGACTGCAACTTCTACCCGGCCGACGGCACCGCATGGGCTGCGAGCGCGCCACTGGACGCACTCGGCCTCGGCGACGGCGCGAGTACCCCGAACGCCACGAACGAGGAGGGCGCGTGAACGCACGACCCCGCAAGCACCGCCGCACCGCGGCATGGGTCCTGGCGCTCGCCGCCGCAGCCGGCGCGTGCAGCAGCGGCTCGTCGACGGCCGAGCACACGAGCACGAGCACCCCCTCGACGACGACCGAGCGCGTGCCCGGCGGTCCGGCGGGCACCTACCTGGTGCCCGCTGGGATCCACAAGATCAAGCACGTCATCGTGATCCAGCAGGAGAACCGCTCGTTCGACGAATACTTCGGCACGTTTCCCGGCGCCGACGGCATCCCGATGCAGGGCGGCACACCCACGGTGTGCGTGAACGACCCGAAGACGCACCAGTGCGTGGCGCCGTATGCCGATCACGCGGACGTGAATGGCGGCGGGCCACACAACGCGGTCAACGCCAAGGCCGACGTGGCCGCGGGCAAGATGAACGGCTTCATCGCGCAGGCCGAGTCGGGGCGCAAGGGCTGCACGAATCCGACCGACCCCGCGTGTACGAACTCGGCGAAGCCCGACGTGATGGGGTATCACACGCAAAGCGACATCCCGAACTACTGGGCCTACGCGAAGGACTTCGTGCTGCAGGACCACATGTTCGAGCCGGTCGCGTCGTGGAGCCTGCCCGCGCACCTGTTCCTCGTGTCGGAGTGGTCGGCGTACTGCACCCAGCACGACAACCCGGCGAGCTGCCGGAACGCGATCCAGGGCGTGCGCAAGCGCAACGGCCGCCCGCCCGACGTGCCTGCGTACCTCAACGGCAAGACGAGCAACGCGCCGGTGTACGCGTGGACCGACCTCACGCACCTGCTGTTCCAGCACCACGTGAGCTGGGGCTACTACGTGGTGAGCGGCACCGAGCCCGACTGTGAGGACGACGGCGCCGAGACCTGCGCACCCGTCGCGCAACATTCGTTCACGCCGGGCATCTGGAACCCGCTGCCGTGGTTCGACACGGTCAAGGCCGACAAGCAGCTGAACAACATCCAGGACGTGAAGAGCTTCTACACACAGGCCGCGAAGGGCACGCTGCCCGCGGTGTCGTGGGTGGTGCCGTCGGGCGAGGTGAGCGAGCACCCGCCGTCGCCCGTGAGCTTCGGGCAGAGCTACATCACGAGCCTGGTCAACGCGGTGATGCGCGGCCCCGACTGGAACTCCACCGCGATCTTCCTCGCGTGGGACGACTGGGGCGGCTTCTACGACCATGTGGTGCCGCCGAACGTCGACGAGAACGGCTACGGCCTGCGGGTGCCGTCGATGGTGATCAGCCCGTACGCGAAGCCGGGCTACATCGACCACCAGACACTGAGCTTCGACGCCTACGACAAGTTCATCGAGGACGACTTCCTCGGCGGCCTGCGCATCGACCCGAAGACCGACGGCCGCCCCGATCCCCGCCCGACGGTGCGCGAGAACGTGGCGATCCTCGGCGATCTCACGAAGGACTTCGACTTCGGCCAGCAGCCGCTCGCACCGCAGGTGCTGCCGGTGCACCCGAAGACCACCCTCACCGGCACACCGACGAAATGATCAGCGCGCCGGCCACCTCGCGACGAGGGCGGCCGGCGCCCACGTGGGCCACGCGGGCGCGCCCACGACAATGCCGTGCTCGAACAGGGCCACGATCTCCGGACCCGTGCGGCCCGCGTTGTCCCAAAGGGTTGCGGTGTGGACCATGTCGCCCGCGCGTGCAACAAGCTCCCACAGCCGCTGGTATCGGCCGCTGATCTTGTCGACCGGCACGTCGTGCCCGCCGGCCTTCACGCGCGCGCGGACGCGAGCGATCGCGAGGTGCTCCGGCACCATGATCACGTGCAACGCGACGTAGTAGCCGGCCGCAACCGCGTCCTCGATGAGCTCGACCTTCGACGGATGCGAGAAGACCGTCTCGGCAATGAACGGGCGTCGCGCCACGATCAAGCTGCTCCGCGTCCGGGCGGCGATCTCGGCCGCCTCGTATCCGTGCGCGGACTCGGCGCCCGGCCACCGGCGCGCCGCGATCACATCTGCATTCACGAACACCGAGCCGGGAAGGCGCGGCGCGAGCGTGTACCGCACGAACGTGCTCTTGCCGGCGCCGTTCGAACCGACGACAAGATCGAGGCGGCTCACTCGAGCGGAGTGCTCGTACCGTCCGCGCGGTACTCGACGAGCCGGTCGTCGTCGTCGAGCGCGACGGTGGTGATTCCCTCGGCCGCGAGCAGTTTCCCGTAGGCGGCACGCTGGGCGTGCTGCTGGATCGCCGCGTCGAGCTCGGCGTTGGCCACGAGCCGCTCGACGGGATCCAGCGCGCCGAGCGCGGTCGTGTCGGCGAGCGCGGTCTCGATCCGCCGGCGTGCCGCGGACTCGTGCGCCGACAGCGATCGGCCGAGCCGTGCCCAGTAGTCGAGCTGCTGTCGCGCCGATCGGCTCTGGCGTGCGCCCTCGATGGCTGCCGACTCGAGCAGATCGGCGGCGAAGCGCGTGGGCTTGTCCTGGGTCGCCACCTTCTGTCCTTCTGTCCTTCTGATCTTGCGTCGCGAACTGCTACAGACTGTAGCACTGTGCGACGGCAATCACGGCAGGGCGATGCCCAGCGCCCGCTCCACCGCTCCGAGCCCTTCGGGGCTCCCCGCCCAGTGCCGGCGCAGGACGTCCTCCCCCGCCCGCCGCACGACGCTGCGCAGCACGAGGTAGGCGAGCACCACGTCGTCCAGCAGACCGATCACCGGGATGAAGTCGGGAATCAGGTCGATCGGCAGGGCCAGGTACGCGAGCAGCGCCCACACCCGCCAGCGCACCCGCCGCGGCAGCTCACGATCACGCGCGAGCCCGCCGAGCATCCGGATGAGGTCGGGCAGCAGCCCCGCGACCTCGGTAGCGCTGATGCCGCGCGGGCGCCGCACGAGGAGCACCGCGACGAGCACGAGCCACAGCAGCACGAGGCTGGCGAGCAGAGCGATTCCGGAGCGAACGAGCATCAGGCGACCTCGCACTCCAGGGTGCGCGACCGCAGCGCCTGAGTACAGGGCACTCGGTCCTTTGGCCAAACGACCCTATGGGGCGCGGGGCCCGTCAGGTGATGATGGACGGGCCGAGCGGACCCGCGCCGCGCGAATGAGGACAGGTTGCCGCATGCTGATCGACGACGCGCTCCGCAGCCTGGGCTCGGCCGCGTACACGGCTGTGCACCCGCGGACCCGTCGGCGTGTATGGACGGCCGCGGGTCGCGCTCACATCGAGGTGCGCGGCGTGCACCGACCGGGGATGGAGCACGTCGCCGCCGAGGTCGAGCGGGTGCTGCGCGACCTCGATGGCGTGGACTGGGCTGCGGTCAACGCGGTCGCCGCCCGTGTGATCGTGGCTTTCGACGAGGACCGTGTGGATGTCGGTTCGCTCGTCGACGCCGTGAGCACCGTGGAAGATGCCTTCGGCGTCGATCCCGGCGACGTCGCACCCGGCGCGCGCCATCACCCCGCCGACACGGACGGCGCCGCGCTGCGAGTCGTCGAGATCGGTGCCGACGTCGCCGGGATCGCGGTCGGCTTCGGTGCGCGCCTGATCCGCGTCCCGATGCTGCCGGTCGAGCTCGCGGCCGCGGTACCCGCGGTCGACGCGTTCCCGCCCGTGCGGCGCGTGCTCGACATGCACCGCAACGTGGAGGCTGCCTTCGTGTCGACCGGCGCGCTGCTGCAGGGCTTCGCGCAAGGGCCCGCCGGCCTCGTGGTCGACGCCACGCACCGCATTCTGTCGATGCGGGAGGCCGGTGCGCGCCGCGCGCTGTGGCAGCGGGTGGAGCCGCAACTCCACAGCGGTCCTGAGATGGTCGCCGCGGCGCCGCTCGACGTGACGGCGCGCCCGGAGCCGCTGCCCGACGGGCTGCTCGAGACCTACGCACGCCGCATCGGGTACGGGTCGCTGGCGGCCGGTGCCGCCGTGCTCGTACTCACGCGCAATCCGCGCCGCACTGCCGACGTGATGCTCGCGGGTGTGCCGCGCGCGGCGCGACTCGGCCGAGAGGCGTTCGCAGCCCAGCTCACCAGCGTGCTCTCGGCACGCGAGGCGGTGGTGATGGACCCGAGCGTGCTGCGCCGGCTCGACCGGATCGACACCGTCGTGGTGGACGGTGCGCTGCTCGACGAACCGGCCGACGCGGTCACCGTGCTCGCCGGCGCCGCCCGCGATGCGGCCCAGGATCTTGTGCTCGCGCTCGACGACGGCACCCCGGCGCCGCCGCTCGACCACGACTTCACCGTGCGTGGCGGCGAGGCATTCGCGGCCTCGGTCGCCGACCTGCAACGCGAAGGCCGGGTAGTCGCCGTGGTGTCGGCGCAGGCGCGCGCCGTGCTCGCGGCCGCCGACTGCGGGATCGGCGTGGTGCTCGCGGTGCCGCCGTGGGGTGCGCACGTGCTGTGCCCGACGCTGTTCGACGCCGCGCTCGTCGTCGACGCGACCGCGGCGGCACGCGCCGCCGACCGGCGCATCGTCGCCGTCGCGGGCGCCGGTTCGGGACTCGCAGCATTGCTCGCGTTCGGGCCGGCCGGCGCGGGCCGCCGCACCGTGCTCACCACGAACACGAGCGCGCTCGTGGCGATCGGGGCCGGCGTGTGGACGGCTGCGGAGCTCGTGGGCCGGCGGGCGGTGCCAGGGATCAGCACGGCCCCGGCCTGGCACGCGCTCCGCGCCGACGACGCGATCGCACGACTCCGCTCCGCGCCCGGCGGGCTCCCGGCTGGCGAGGCGACGGCCCGGCACACCCTGCCCGACGACACGCGCGGACCCAACCTCGTCGGCCTCATGGCCCACGAGCTCGCGAACCCGCTCAGCGCGATCCTCGGAGCCGGAGGGATTCTCTCGACCGTGGCCGGATCGGTCAGCGACGGTCTGCTGATCACCGGCGTGCTGGGCGCCAACGCGCTCGTGGGTGCGACGCAACGCCTCCAGACCGAGCGGGCGATCCGGCACCTGTCGACCACGATGGCCGCGCGCACCGCACACGTGAAGCGCGCGGGCGAAACGATCACCGTCGAACGGGACGACCTCGTCGACGGCGACGTGCTCGTGGTGCAGGCCGGCGACGTCATCGCCGCCGACGCCCGTATCACGAGCGCAAGCGCGATCGAGACCGACGAGTCGAGCCTCACCGGGGAATCGATGCCGGTTGCCAAGGGAGTCGAGCCGGTCGCACTCGACGTGCCGGTCGCGGAGCGCAGCTCGATGCTCTACGCGGGCGCGGCGGTCGCGTCGGGCCAGGCCGAAGCGGTCGTGGTCGCCACCGGCGCGCGCACCGAGGCCCGCAAAGGTGCCGGGGCCGGCGCCGCGCCGCCCGCAACCGGGGTCGAGGCGCGCCTCGACGACCTCACCCGCCGCACCGTGCCGCTCGTGCTCGGCGCCGGCGCATTGCTCACGGCGTCGTCGCTGTTGCGCCGGGTCCCGGCGCGCGAGGCCGTCGCCACCGGCGTGAGCCTCGCGGCAGCCGCAGTGCCAGAGGGGTTGCCGTTCCTCGCGACGATCGCGCAGTCGTCCGCAGCGCGCCGCTTGTCGAAGCACGGCGTGCTCGTGCGCAACCCGCGCGTGCTCGAAGCGCTCGGGCGGGCCGACGTGCTCTGCTTCGACAAGACCGGCACCCTGACCGAGGGCCACCCCCAGCTGCGGTCGGTGTCGGACGGCGAGCGCGTCGACCCGATGCGCGATCTCGGCGACGCCTGTCGCTCGGTGCTCGCGGCGGCCGTGCGCGCGACACCGCACCGGCGGCGCGAGCGGCTGCCGCACCCGACCGACCAAGCGGTCGTCGACGGCGCGCAGGCGACCGACGTCGGCGCGCAGCTCGGCGCCGACGGGTGGCGCAAAGGCATGGCGCTGCCGTTCGAACCGAGCCGCGGCTACCACGCCGTGCTCGGCCACACCGCGGCCGGCCCGCTGCTGTCGGTGAAGGGCGCGCCCGAGGTGATCCTCCCGCGCTGCGAAGTCTGGCGCCGGGGCACCGAGCGGGTTGCGCTCGACGGGCCCACCCGGAAGCGTCTCGACGCGCACATCGAACGCCTCGCCGCGCAGGGGCTGCGCGTGCTGGCCGTGGCCGAGCGCAGCGCGTCGCACGACGAGCTCGATGACCGCCGCGTGGCCCGGCTCGAACTCAGTGGCTTCCTCACCGTGGCCGACGTGACGCGCGCCTCGGCCACGGCACCGATCGCGAGGCTGCGAGCCGCGGGAGTCACCGTCGTCATGCTCACGGGCGACCACCCACGAACGGCCGCCGCGATCGGCGCGGAGCTCGGCCTCGTGAACGGGCACGTGGTGACCGGCGCCGAGGTCGACGCGCTCGACGACGCAGGCCTCGACGAGCTGATGCAGCACGCGGACTGTGTGCGCCCGCGTGACGCCGGCGCACAAGGTTCGGATCGTGCAGTCGTTCCAGCGCCTCGGGCGGACGGTGGCGATGACCGGCGACGGCGCGAACGACGCGCAGGCGATCCGCCTCGCCGATGTCGGCGTCGCGTTCGGACCTCATGCGACCTCGGCCGCGCGTGCCGCCGCAGACCTCGTGATCGTCGACGACCGAGTCGAGCTGCTCATCGACGCGATCGTCGAAGGCCGGGCGATGTGGGCGTCGGTGCGCGACGCGCTCGCCCTGCTGCTCGGCGGGAACCTCGGCGAGGTGCTGTTCACAACGGGCGCGGGGCTCGTCGCGGGCCGTTCACCACTCAACGCCCGCCAGCTGCTCGCGGTGAACCTCCTCACCGATCTCGCGCCCGCACTCGCGATCTCGCTCCAGCGACCGCGCACCACACGGGTCGACCTGCGGCGGGTCGGGCCGGAAGCGTCGCTCGGCGGTCAGCTCACGCGCGAGATCGCGGTGCGCGCGCCGCGGCGACCGCGGCCGCCGCCACCGCGAGCTGGACGGTCGCGCGCTACACCGGCACACCGACACGCGCCAGCACGGTCGCACTCGTCGCGCTCATCGGCGCACAACTCGGCCAGACGCTCGCCGTCGGCTACGGCAGCCCACTCGTGGTGGCGAGTGGCCTCGCGTCGACCGGCGCGCTCGTCGCGGTGGTGCAGACACCGGGCCTCAGCGGGTTCTTCGGCTGCCGGCCGCTCGGCCCGGTCGGCTGGACCATTGCCGGGACGGCCGCCTGTGCCGCGACCCGTGGCGCGGTGGTGGCCGGCATGCTGCTCGCACCGCGCAACGGGGGCGAGGACCGCGCCGAGGCCGAGATCGACGTGCGCGAAGACGATCACGGCGGCGTCGCGGCCGAGCCAGCGGCCGCGGCCCACGTGTGACCGGCACCGGTCGTTTGCCCGGTCTTCACCTCCCGGCCACCGGAAATCCGTCATCGCGGTCGCCGTGCCGCCGATGATGATGCCGAATGGCCGCCATCATCACGTTGCTCTCGGCACTGGCGGAGCTGCAGACGGAACTGCGCCGCATCCGTCAGTAGCGCGGCGCTATTGCATCCAGCCTTGCCGCTGCGCGAACGGTTGCGCGTGCAGCGTGCGACCGCGCCATTTCTCGGCGTCGGTGCTGGTGACGAGCCACACCGCGACACGACCGATCACCTCAGGTGTGGTGCCCGCGCCCGCGACCGCGGCGAACTCACCGCCGTGCGCGGCCTGCATGCGCTCGGTGCGCACGAGGCCGGGTTCGAGGTTGAAGATGCGCAGCCCGTCGACTGCGTGCTCGGCGTGCAGCACGCCACACGTGCGGTGGAACGCGCCCTTGCTCGCGCCGTAACCGAGGCTCCAGCCGCCTTCTCCCACCGGCTTCGGCGGGTCGATCATCCCCGCCGCCGACGTGATGTCGAGGATCGTGCCTGCGCCCCGCGCGACAAACGCCGGCAGCACAGAGCGGATGATGCGCCACTGCGCCAGCACGTTGCCCACCAGCAGGTGGTGAAGCTCGTCCTGCGTCGCGTCGAGGAAGCGGGCGTGGCGGCCCGCACCCTGGTAGATCGCGTTGTTGACGAGCACGTCCGGCACGCCCCAGCGCTCGAACAGCACCGCGACGGCCGCGTCGATCGACGCGTCGGCCATCAGGTCCATCGGAATCGGCAGGCATCGCCGGCCAGTGGCCTCGACCGCCGCCTGGGTCGTGTCGAGGCTGCCGGGCAGCACCCGGTCGCTTCCGGCATCGAGGCCGTCGCCCTCGTGCACCGTGCGCGCGGTGATCGCGGCGTCGAAACCGGCGCCGGCGAGCGCGATCGCGATCGCCTTGCCGATGCCACGGCTCGCGCCGGTGACGAGAGCGACCTGCGCGCCGGTCATGGGCGCACATTAGGGTCCGGCCCGTGGACGTCGCCGCGCTGGGTGCGCTCTCACTCCCCGACCACACGGGCGCGCACCACCGGCTCGGCCACGAGTGGACCGAACGCGTGGTGGTGCTCGTGTTCCTGCGCCATTTCGGCTGACTGCACTGCCGCGAGCACGCCGCGCAGTTGCGCGACGCCGAGCCCGAGATCGCGGCGAGAGGCGCGTCGATCGTGGCCGTCGGCACGGGCAGCACGCGCTACGCCGAGGCCTTCGTCCGCGACGAGCGCATCCCGTACCTCGTGCTCGTCGACGACGACGCCGCCGCGGCCCGGGCCGCGCAGGTGCGCGTCGCCCGCTTCGTTTCGATGTTCGCGCCCGACACATGGAAGCCGACGGTCGCCACGTGGCGGCGCGGCCACCGCATCCATCGGGGCGGCAAGCGGGTGACGCAGATGGGCGGTACCTGGGTGATCGGTCCCGGCGACGTGGTCGCCTACGAGCACGTCGACCGGAACTCCGTCGACCACGCGTCGGTCGCCGACGTGCTCGCGGCCCTCGAAGCCGCGCGCGTGAGCTCGTCCCGGCGACCCGATCGGGCGCGGCCCGCATTGCACGCGACGCTCGCCTCCGCACCAGGGGAGCTCACCCCCTTCCCGGCGGCGGGAAGCGGCGCGACACTGGCAACCTCGCGCACCCGGGCCCCCGGGCAGGAGGTGGGAGATGGTCGCCTTCGCCATCCGCCGTGGCATCGCAAGCAGCGCCGCGCTTCTGGCCGCCGCCGGATCACTTGCCACGATCACGGCCACGCCGTCGGCCGCGGCGCAGACCGGCACGACGTTCCATGCCGGCAAGTACGGCACGGTCGTGATGTCGTCGCTGCCGCCCGCGCCGAACGCCCAACCGGCCACCACAACCGTGTCGCGGCATTCGGCGGCGCCGGCGGGCGCGACGCCGGCATTCAACACGCTGAACGCCAACGATCTCGAACAGCAGACGTCCGCACCCGCGTACAAGAACAAGGTACGGGGGCCGTGGAACACGCCGCTTGCCCGCAGCGCGACACAGCTTGTCGAGTCGGTCGGTTCCGACCTGCGCGTCCTCGATTCCTCGGGCCGGGTGCTGCGCACCGTCACGATGGCGTCGTTCTGGAAGACACCGGCGACGAACTTTCCCGAGACCGACGACGTGGTGTTCGACGCGAGCGCCGGCCGCTTCTACATGGTCGGCGACCGCTCGGCGAGCGCTCGGAGCCAGATCACGTTCGCGGTGAGCAACACCTCGAACGCCACCGGTAGCTGGACGCTCTATCAGCTCATCACCGAGCCGGACCACGACCGCGGCTACGTGCACGTGC
Organism: uncultured Actinomycetes bacterium; assembly: GCA_963716525.1. Taxonomy (GTDB): domain Bacteria; phylum Actinomycetota; class Acidimicrobiia; order IMCC26256; family PALSA-610; genus JBBREP01. Next base: position 2,100,310 of record OY970315.1, on the reverse strand, counting down.
GCGTCGGCTTCGGCACCAACAAGATCGTCATCGGCTACGACGACGTGGTCGGTTCGCTCTGCATGGGCACGTGCCGGGACGGCCACCTGATGGTGCTGCAGCGCAGCGACGCGCTCGCATTGCAGACGATCCGTGGCGTCGACTTCAACACCACGCACGGCACCGCGCACCCCGAGTTCATCACGCCCGCGGTGCCGGTACCGCTGCAGGCGAAGGGCGTCGCGTACGCGGCCTACATGGAGACGAACGCGTTCGGTCACCGCGCCGCGGTGTACGTGATCACCGGCACACCCGCGTCGGCCAACACCGCCTTCAGCGAGCTGCTCAGCGGCTTCCAGGACAACCCGAACGATCCGTCGCCCGCACGTGAGCCCGGCGGCCTGCGCGTGCTGCCCGGCGGCTGGGACGACATCGCCCAGGGTCGCGGTGGCATCGCGTTCGAGGGGGTCTCGCAGTCGCAGGCGCTCGGCGGCAACGGCGCAGTGCTCTGGCTCGCCGACAACGTGAACTGCAACCCGGGCGGCGGCACGCGCGTGTGCGTCAAGCTCGTGCGGGTGCAGGTGAACAACGCCGGTACCGGGCTCACCGACACGTGGGAGCACGTGCTCGCCGGCGCGTCCGGGAACGACTTCTACGAGCCGTCGGTGGTCGCGGCGCCGGTGAGCGGTCGCGTGTTCGTGGAGTACACGCACTCGTCGAACGCGCTGCCTCCGCGTCGCCGAGATCGCGACGTTCGTGCCCGTGGGCAAGGCCACGATCACGAACCTGCGCGAGGTGCCGTTCGCGAGCGGCACGAAGCCGTTCAACGACGGCCAGGGGCCCCAGGATCCCGTGCTGTGGGGCGCGTCGTTCGATCGTGGCCGACGATCCGCAGGTCGACACGGTGTGGACCGCGGGACTGTCGGCGACGGGCGCGCAGAACACCTGGCAGAGCGAGGTCGCGCAGTTCACCGTGAACGGGCCGCGGGTGTCGAGCATCACACCGGGTGGGGGTGCGCCCGGCACGGCGGTGACGATCGACGGATCGGGGTTCACGCAGGACGCGCTGGTGCTCTTCGGCACCGTGCCGGCCACCCAAGTCGTGTATCGCAGCTCGGGTGAGCTCGTGGCGCGGGCGCCGGGCCAACCCGCCGGCACGGTCGACGTCACGGTCACCACGCCGAAGGGCACATCGCCCACGAACGCGGCCACGAAGTACGTGTACCCGGCCGTCGTGTGGACCTCCCTCAACGGCTCGAACCAGGTGCTCGCGCTCACCGTCGGGGTCGGCACGATCACGACCTTGAACGTCGATCCCGGGCCGCAGGGCATCGCGGTCACGCCCGACGGCGCGCGCGTCGTCGTGGCCACGAGCGCGGGCGCGACCGTCATCGACACCGCCACGCGCACCGTGCAGGCGAAGTTCGCGTTCGCCGGTGCCGACGACGTGGCCGTGGCACCGAACAGCCACTTCGCGTACGTGACGACACCGAAGGCTCTGCAGGTACTCGATCTCACCGGGCCGACGCCCATCGTCGACGCACCGATCCCATTACCGGGAGCGACGAAGCTCCACGACGTCGCGGTCACCAGCGACGGCGCGCACGCGCTCGTCACCGACCCCACCGGCAACAAGGTGTGGAACGTCAGCGTGCCCGGCGGGTTCGTGCCACCCCCGTTCACGTTCACCTCACCCGAGGCGATCACGGTGCACGGCGACACCGCGTGGCTCACGACGAAGACCGGGCCCACCGGCGCGCTCGTCGAGCTCCAGGCGTCGACGCTCGCACCCCTCGGGAGCGAACCGTTCGACGGCGACCCGATGGCCGTCGCCACCACGCCGGCCGGCGACTACGTGTACGTGGCGCTCACCGCGGCGGGCAAGCTGCTCGCCTTCCACCACACCGCGCCGGGGACGGCGGCACTCGCGGGCACCACCGCGCTCACCGGCAAGTCACCGCTCGGGCTCGTGCTCCTGCCCAACGGTGGGGCCGGCTTCACCGCGCTGAACGCCACGACCGCGCCGCCGCAACTGGAAGTGTTCGTGTCGCCGCCACCCGGTGCCGCACCGGTGACGATCAAGGGGAAGAACCCGTTCGACGTCGCCGTTGCCACCCCTTCGCCGATCGCGTGTGGCCCGTCGGGCGTCACACCGCTGACCATCACGCCGAGCGTCTCGAAATGGCCGACGCACGACGACTTCGGCGTGGTCACCACGCTCGGATCGTGCGGCGACTCCAACGGCTCGCCGATCACCGCGCACTTCCGGGAAGTGTTCACTGCGCCGAAGAACTGCGCCGCGCCGCACCCGGGCATCGTCACGGCAACGCTCTCGTTCGGAGCGAACGCGGTGCCGGCCCAGTTCGTGGCGGTGCACTGCGCCGGCAACTGGGCGGTGAAGGTGACGGTCTTCAACACTGCGAACAACGCCGTGATCGCCACGGGCACCAACGGCTTCGTCGTCGGCTGACGGCCGCGATTCCCGAATGCACGGGATCGGGACTTTGGTCCCGGCCTCGTTCGTCGCATGTGCGACTTTGCGCCGTATCCGAGGCGACGCCACGGGCGCATCGTCGTACCCACGGGGCGCGTGACGTGGGTCTTGGTCGACTTCCTCTCCGGCCGGGGCCCACCACGCGTCCGCGGTCAGGCGCGGGGAGCGAGCAGCACGTCGACGTGATCGAGGCGGCGGCACGCCTCCTCGGCGATCACCGGATCGAGCTCGTCACCCGCGGCCACGAGCAGGCCGCGGGCGTGGTCGAGTGCCTCGCTCACCGTGCGCGACGCACGCGCCCGGCCCCGCTCGTAAGCCTCGTCAAGCGCGACGGCGTCGGCGGCGCGGATCTCGGCGGCGACGGTGTCAGCATCGTCGCGGATCGCGCGGTTCAGGCGGTGGGCGAAGCGGCCCATGCCGTACGCCCACTGCAGCTCGGCGAGCAGCGCCGTCGCCGAGCGAGGCGGAGGGCTCGACCAGTATCCCACCGCCACGATCGCCAGGGCGCCGACGCCGCCGGCGGCCCGCCACGCCGGGTCGAGATCGTCGTCGACGAGGTTGCGCACGATCTCGTAGCCCTGCAGCGGCATCACCCACGGGAACCGTGACGTGCCGTCGGCCGAGAACGGGTGCCGCATCGCGCGGTTCGCGACTCGCGTGTACGACAGAGTGACGGCGAACGACATGGCGAGCGCGGTAGCCGGCGACGTGCCACCGGAGCGCTCGGCGCGATACGACGACCAGATGGCGGCGAGCCCGCTCAGCGTGATCGGCACGCCGAGCGCATCGAGCGGCACCGCCTCGCGCTCGGCACCACTCGGCTGGAGCAAGAAGCCGAGGTTCACCACGAAGGCGGCCGGAATCGCGTCGAAGCGCCACGAGCGCGCGTCCTCGACGCTGGGAATCGAAACCGGCACACCCTGCACGACGAGGTCGCGGGCGCCGTTCGGTCGCCGGGCTTCCACCGGGTCGGCGAGACGGACATCGACGCGGCCGCGCATCTCGAGCGATTCGAGAGCCGTGAAGAGCTGGTCGCGCTGCGCGTCGTTCAGCATCACCGTGCCGTCGTCACCGTCGAGCGCGACCATCGCGGCCGCCGCGAGCGTCGGCTGTGCGTTGTGGCGAGTCTGCCATACCAGCAGCGCGTCGCGGAGATAGATCGAAGACGCCCGCGCCGTTGCCGCGACCTCGGCCTTGAACGCGCCCGCGAAGTCCTGCCGGCGGTGCCGGCCCGGAAGGCTGAGCTCGATCAACGCGGTCGCGCGCTGCAACTCGTCGATCGGGCCCTCGTGCTCGGTGACGACGTCGTGGAGGCCGGCGAGCTCTGCGGTCTGGATGGAGGCCAGCAGTTCCTCGTCGTGCAACGCGTGCAAGCTCACGCGCCGGCGGCGGGCGAGCGCGGCGACGGTCCAGCCGCCGATCGCCCCGATCGTGGGCCACGAGAACTGTTCGAGGCGCAGGCGATGCCCGCGCGCCCGGCGGACGGTCGCGGCGATCGCGGCGTGTACGCCGATCACCGCGATCGCTCCGAGCCCGTGGCGCGCTCCGGCCTCGGCCGCGAGCGCCACGGTCGGGATCACGATGTCTTCGGTGGAGTCGGCGTCGTCGTGTGCGAGTGCGCACCACAGCGCCACATCGGCGCCGTCGAGCAGCGTGCGCGCGGCGAGATGTTCCTCGTGGTCGCGCCGGAGCATGATCGTCTTCGCCACGTCGACGCATGCCGAACCGAGCGCGACCGCCCGGAGCCCACGCGTGCGAGCAGCACCCCTCGGTGACACGGCCTGATGGACGCGGCTGCCCACGCCCTGGAACAGGGTGAGCACCGCGGCGCGCGTCGACGATCGCCTGCTCGGGCGGCGACGAGGCCGGCGCGGGCGCGCTCAAGCGGTGTCGCCGCGCCGATCGTCGGTATCGGCGCCGCGCATCCGGTTCACGAAGCGCACGATCTCCTGCCACTCGGGCCACCGCGCGGCACGATTGCCCCGACCGACGGGGTTCGTCAACTGCGCGCGGTCCCCCACCTCGGCACGGATCCGCATGAGCGACCGCCGCCCGACACCGAGCGACTTCTGCGCCTCACCGCTGAACACGCCCCCGTAGCCGGCATCGTGCACCCAGCCGAGCGCGTCGTTCGGACGGCTCCCGCGCCGCACGCCGAGTGCCGCTAGCTCTCCGGCGTCGAGCGACGGGCGGCGCGCCGGGCTCGGTCGCCTGATCACGTCGGCGAGCGCGTCGAGATCGGCCACGTCCTCGTGTCCGTAGAAGTAGTCCGCACCGGCCTCGGCCATGCGCAACCGCAACGCGTCGTTCAGCACGTGGCCCGTGATCACGACGATGCGCGTGTCGGGGTGGCCGAAGGCACGGATTGCCGACACCACGGCGACGCCCGGAAAGCGGTCGAACCCGGCGCGGCGGTCCCACGCGTCGACGAGCGCCACGTCGACGTCCGCCCAGGCGTCGCCGGCGGCCAGCGCGTCGGCATGCGAGCCGGCCATGACCACCTCGAACAGGGGCCGGGTCCGCAATGCCGCAGCCCGGCCGTCACGAATCCACAGGTCGTCGTCGACGATGGCGACGCGAATCGGCGGCTCCGGCACGTGCGAAGTCTCCGCCATCCGGGCGCGCGCTGCAACGCTCGTGATCGCGCGCCGGCGCGCGATCACGAGGGTTGAGTCGCGCGGTGACGGTCCGTACGGTCGCCGCAGGGCGGATCGGCTGGGAGGTCGTGCCGGTATGGCAGGAAACGGCATGCGACCGGTGGGTTCGGGGAGGGGCACGCGGCGCCTCGGTGCGGCGGCCGCGATCATGCTCACGGTGGGCGCCCTCGGCGCGCTCCCGGCAACGGCCGCCGCACCGGCGCACCCCCGTCGCGCCGCGGCAGCGCCGGCGGCCCGCCGGATCACGCCCGCGCACCGCCCTGCGGCCACTACCACCCGCGCCACCCAGGCCACACGGACCGCGCAGGCCACACGGACCGCGCTGACCGCGGGCGCCGCGATCGCCGCCCCCGCGGTCGACCCGCCGGCCGACGAGACGCTCATCGTGCCGAGCAACTCGAGCGCCGGCTACGCGTGGGGCGGGCCGGCGCAGGACGCGCACGTGTCGACCACGTTCACCGTCCCCTCGATGTCATGCCCGTTCGACCAGGCCCAGACCGACTTGGGCATTCTCACCACCACCACGTACGTGCCGGGCCAGGCCGGCCAGGCATCGATCTTCGACCAGAACTTCTGCTCGGGGCACAGCGCCATCTACCGGCTCAACATCGACTCGCCCGGCTACGGCTACAACGGCTTCGGCATCGGCGTCAACCTCCACCCCGGCGAGACGATCACGCTCACCGCCGACATCACCTCGACGGCAACGACCGTCGTGTGCGCGATCGGCGGGCCGGGTTCGACCGACACCTGCTTCGGCGTGGGGTCGCAAACCCAGTCGGTGTGGACGGGCCCCGGCGCCCAGATGCTGACCCTCGAGCTCGGCGCGAAGGGCGCGCCCGGCTCGGGCGGGCTCATGGGCTTCTCGGGATCGCCCGTCACGTTCACCGACACCACGGTCAACGGTGCACCGCTGTCGGCGTTCGCCGTGTCGCGCGGTGAACTGCGTGATCAACCCGACGATCAAGTGGGCGACGTCGAAGTTCGCCAACGGTGGTGAGGACTTCACCATCACCGACGCCGAGATTCCGGGTCCCGCGGTGACGAGCGTGGCGCCGGACCAGGGCCCCAAGTCGGGCGGCACCGGCATCACGATCACCGGCAGCGGCTTCGGCTCACCCGGCGACCCGGTGGAGGTCGACCTGTTCCTGCAGACCGACGGCGTGCCCGTGGTAGCGACGAACGTGCAGATCCTCGACGACTCGCACATCACCGCCACCACACCCGATGTGCGGTCGTTCCCCGACAACGGCGACATCCCGGCCTATGTGGAGGTGCTCGCGGGCGGCGCCATCTCCGGCTACACGAACGGCGCGGTGTTCGACTACCTCGGACCGGACCCCGGCATCCTGCTCGTGACGAACCCCGAGTTCTATCCGGGCGGCGCCGACGCGGAGTTCCCCTTCCAGGTGTACCTCGAGCAGCCGCGCCTCGTGCCGGTCACGGTGCACTGGGCGACATCGGATGGCACCGCGCAGCACCCACTCGACTACGAAGCCGCATCGGGTGACGTCACGTTCCAGCCCGGCGAGCAGAGCGTGGTGCCCGAGATCACCGTCCACGGCCACTACAACCGCAGCATGCCGACGTTCACGATCACCCTGTCCAGCCCCGTGCACGTGTACCTCGACAACGGACCCGCGACCATCACGATCATCGACACTGTGTCGCTCAGCGTGGGCGATGTCACCATCGCCCGCCCGGCGGGTGGGAGCAACACCGCGTCGCTGACGATCTACACCGATGCGCCGGCACCCGAACCGATCACCATGCACTATGCGACGTCGGACGGCTCGGCCGTCGCGGGGGCCGACTACACGACCAAGCAAGGGACTGCGACCATCCGCACTGGCCAGACGAGCACGACGGTGAAGGTCAATGCGCTCGCGAACTCGAACGCATCAGGGTCGCGCAGCTACGCGCTCGCGGTGACCGGCGTCGCGCCGAACTACGTACACATCACGCAGGGCTCGGCGGGCGTAGGTGCGGGGACCATCACCATCGGGGCCGATTCCATCCAGGTCTTCGCCGACGACCAGCAACTCCCGGCCGACGGCACGCACGTCACCACGCTCCATGTGTACGCCCACGACCCGTCGGGCAACCCGCTGGCCGGCGCGAAGATTCGCATCAAGAGCGCGTTCGCGGTGAAGCCCCCGGCCGGAAAGCTCACGCTCGCGAAGTCGTTGACGACCGGCGGCGACGGTTCGGTCACGACGCCGCTCTCGTCCACCGCGCCCGGCGATCTCACGATCACCGCGTCGTTCAGCAGCGCGCGCCAAAGCGGATCGGCCAGCACCGGCGTGCAACTCCTCGCCGCCGGCATCACCGTGTCGAGCGACGTGTCGAAGGTGTGGGCCAACGGCCACGAGAAGGCCCATCTCACGATCACGGTCGTGTCACCCGACGGCACTGAAGCGCCCGCGGGCACCACCGTCGACCTGAGCGCATCGCCGGCGAAGGGCGTGAAGTTCTCGGATCGCCACCCCGTGGTCGGTGCGCTCGGTGAGGCGGAGGTCGACGTGACCTCGAACACCGAGGCGCAGGGCGTGACGATCACCGCGAAGCTCAAGAGCCCCGTTGCATCGGGCACGACGACACTCGACTTCGTGCGCCACACGTTGATCGTCCAGACGCTCGGCATCCGCACGTCGCTGAGCTGTGGTGGTGGCACGTGCACGTCGGGCGACGACCTGTTCGGCTGGTTGCGCACCGATCTGGAGACGTACAGCCAGTTCAAGGACTCCGACTTCGTCTGGTACAGCTACCGCGGCGGCACGGTCAACTCAGACGGCACGTGGAACACGGCGAGCTACTCCTGCGGCGACAGCGCGCAGGCGTACAAGACGTCGATCGCCGAGATGTCGAACATGATCCTGCACCTCGCGCGCAGCAACCCCAACACCGATTTCGTGATCGTCGGGCACTCGCAGGGCGGGCTGATCGCGCTGCAGGAGATCGGTTTCACGTCGCAGCTACCACCGACGACGAAGGTCAAGCAGATCATCACACTCGACAGCCCGCTCGGCGGCGTCGACCCTTCAGGCATCTCGCTCACCGCGAGCTTGACGTGCTGGAGCGGGCCCGCCAACGGCGACCTGTCGGCGCTGTACGGCAGCAACACGGTGGGGGTGCCGTACGGCGACAACGCCCAGCTGCTCTGCACGATCGTCACGCGCTGCTCGTATCCGGGCGGCACCACGAACGCAGCGGCAGTAGCCGCGTCGAGCACGCCGGTCGCGACGATCGGCAGCAGCGACGACGCGCTCTACGACGCCTCGGCGTGCCCGGTCCTCCCCGTGCTCTACGACATCCCCGACACGCAGGTGATCTCGTCGGCGTCAGTCCACCTGCTCGAGCAATCGGGCGGCAACACGAGCGCGAACCCCCTGTTGTGCCTCATGGAGAGTCACACTGCCGTTGTGAACGCGCAGCGATCGACGATCGAGCCACTCATCGCGGCCCAGCAGTAGCGCCGGGGCCGTTCCGGCGCCCGACGCGGCCGCTGAGACGCCGAAAGGACCTTCGGTCCGGTTTGGGTGCCAATCGTCCCCGAAAGGCGGGCCGCCGACCGGCCGATGAAGAGGGGACGAAGAGCCATGACGTGCTCGCAGCCCGCGACACCGGCTCGAGCCGTGAAGGCGGCGAGATGGACACAATGGACCGCCGCGCCGACCGGGAGCGCCCGAGCACAACCCCGGCCGTGCCCCGAGCCCACACGCGACTGCAGGCCGGAGTACGCAACCTTTCCTACGGTGCAGGAGTGGTCCTGCTGCTGCTCGCGGCGGCGTTCGCCGGCACGCGACCGCTCACGTCCGCGACGGGCGAGGTCGACCACCTGCGCGTGGCCGACACGCTGCGGCGGGAAGTCGCGGATCTCCGCACGACGCTCGCGGACTTCCAGGTCCTTGGCGAATCCAAGTTCGGCAATCCCAAGACCGTCAAGCCCATCGACTTGGGCAGGGCTGCGGTGCTCTCCGACACCGCCACCAAGCAGTCCCACGTCGCCGCAACCGGATTGCGTTCCAGCGGTCTCACGGCCGAGGCGCGGCGAGCTCGACGCCGCGGCGCAGCAGCTCAACACGGCGGCGACCGGACTCGCACCGATCGCCGAAGGCAGCACCGGCCCCGCGGTCGACAAGGCGATCAGCAGCGAACGGGCCGCCTTCAACCGCATGTGGTCGGCCTCGGCGGCAGCCGATGCCGCCTTGCAGGCCTCGGCCCGGCGCAGGTTCGACGGCGCCACCTCGCATCTCGACGCCTCCCGATCCATCATCTGGGCCGCCGCCGCACTGCTCGCGCTCGCTGCCGCGATCGTCGCGGCCGTGTCGGCGCGCCGGTCGCACCGCCGCGATCGCGATGCCCGCCGCCGTGCCGAGCGCCAGCGGTTCGAAGGCGAGCTGCAGCAGGGCCTCGAGATGTCGCGCTCCGAAGCCGACGTCTACAACCTGCTCGAACGTGCGCTTCCAGTGGCCGCGCCGGGGCGCCGGATCGAGATGCTCATCGCCGACTCGAGCCACGCTCACTTCCATCGCACGCTGAGCACCGCCCACGATGGCGACGTCGACGGCTGCCCGGTTGTCTCGCCCAACGACTGCCCGGCCGCGACGCGCGGGCACACATTGCACTTCCGCAGCAGCCGCGAGCTCGGCGTGTGCCCGTACCTGCGCGACCGGCCGTCGGGTGAGTGCTCGGCGGTATGCGTGCCGGTAAGCATTGCCGGCAAGACCGTGGGTGTCACGCACGCCGTCGGCGCCGACGGAGTGGCACAGAGCGACGACGAGGTGAGCTCGCTGGAGTTGGCGTCCCGGCGCGCGTCGGAGCGGATCGCGATGCTGCGGGCGTTCGCGACGTCGGAGACCGAGGCGCACAGCGACCCGCTGACCGGCCTGCTGAACCGGCGCAGCCTGGAGCATCGGGTCAGCGAGATGGCGCGCGAAGGCGAGGTGTTCATGGTCGCGTACGGCGACCTCGATCACTTCAAGCTGTTGAACGACACGCACGGACACGAGGCGGGCGACCGTGCGCTACGGCTCTTCTCCCATGTGCTGCGCGACTCCGTCCGCCCGAGCGACCTCGTGTGCCGCTACGGCGGCGAGGAGTTCGTGGTCGTGCTGCCCGATTGCACCCAGGACGGCGCGGTCGCGGTCCTCGAACGTGTGCGCGAGCGACTCGCACTCGCGCTCACCAACGGGACGGTGCCGCCGTTCACCGTGTCGTTCGGCCTGGCGAGCTCCACCGACCACACGACACTCGACGAGACCGTCGCCGCCGCGGACCGCGCACTGCTCGAGGCCAAGCAGGCGGGCCGCAACCGGGTGATCGTCGCCAGCAGCCCCGTCCACACCCCCTCCCCATAGCGCGCATGCGTCGTTTGGGACCGCTATTTGGTACCCAAACGACGCATGGTCGGCGTAGCGTCTTGGGCGTGACCACCGGAACCACGATCGATGTTCGGCGGCTGAGCCGCGCGCTCGGTGCCGAGGTTCGCAACGTCGACCTCGCGCAACTCGACGACGCCGGCGTGGCGGAGATCCGGTTGCTGCTGCTCGAGCACCTCGTGCTGTTCTTCCCCGATCAGCACCTGTCGATCGACGAACACGTCGCGCTCGGTCGTCGCTTCGGTGAGCTCGAGGTCCATCCGAATCTCCCGTCGGCCGACGGTGGCCCGCACGAGGTGATGGAACTGCGCGCGAGCTGGGGCGGCGTCGCCGACGAATGGCACACCGACGTCACGTTCCAGCCCGAGCCATTGATGATGTCGATCATGCACATGGTGCAGTGCCCCGACATCGGTGGCGACACGCTGTGGGCGAACCAGTATCTCGCCTACGAAGAGCTGAGCGCACCGATGCGAGAGCTGCTCGACGGCCTCACCGCACTGCACGACGCCACCCCGCACGGCAAGCCCGAGATGAAGGCCCGCCACCCGGTGGTGCGGATCCATCCGGAGACGGGCCGGCGGGCGCTGCTCGTGAACGAGCACTTCACGCGCCGCATCGTGGAGCTCAGCCATCAGGAGAGCGACGTGCTGCTCCCGTTCCTCGTGCGCTGGGCCACGCAGGAGCGCTTCACGGTGCGCTACCGCTGGACGCCCGGGACGTTCGCAATGTGGGACAACCGCTGCACGCAGCACTTCGTGGTGAACGACTTCGAGGGCGAGCGGGTGATCCAGCGGGTGGCGGTGCTCGGCGACGGCCCGGTGGGCGATCCGCCGCGCTGGCCGCCGTACCGCCCCGTGCACAAAGGCACCGCGAGCCGCGACGACGCAATCATGCTGCGCGACGTCGCCCGCCTCCGAACCGACGCCTGACCGTCACGACAACCGGGGCGCGAGCCACTCCTGCACTGCGCGGGCCCAGCGCCGCGTGGGCGTGGTGCCGGCGAACATTTGCACACCGTGCGGTGCACCCGCGATCACGCACAGGTCGGTGGCAACACCGGCTCGGGCGAGTCGTGCTGCGTAGTCGATGTTCTCGTCGCGGAAGCCATCCGCGCCGCCGGCGATCACGAGCGCGGGCGGCAAACCCGACAGGTCGACGGCACGCGCCGCGGCGGCGTAGGCCGGTACGTCGTCGGTGCCGTAGCGGTCGCCGAGATACGCCTGCCAGCCGAACGTGTTCGACTCCCGCGACCAGATGAGGAGGTCGTCATAGCGGCTCGACGGTGTGATCTGGCGGTCGTCGAGCATCGGGCACTCGAGCAGTTGGAACGCGACGGGCAGCTCGGCGCGGTCGCGTGCGACGAGCGCGAGCGCGGCTGCGAGCCCGCCCCCGGCGCTGACGCCGGTGATCCCGATCCGGTTCGGGTCGACACCGATCTCGGCCGCGTGCGCGAACGTCCATTCCAGCGCGGTGTAGCAGTCGTCGAGCGGCCCCGGATACGGCGTCTCCGGCGCAAGCCGGTACTCGACGGACACACCCACGCAGCCGAACTGCCGGCAGCACGCGTCGAACTTCGCGTCGTCCATCGAGTACGAGCCAATGATGTAACCGCCGCCGTGGATCGAGAACAGGCATGCGGCCGGCGCTTCGACGGCCTTCGGTCGGTGCACCCGCACGACCACGTACGGTTCGGTGCTCACCACGTGATCGCTGCGTTCGACGCCGTCGGACAGCGGCGGCGCCATTGCGGCGAAGAACTCTTCCTGCTGCGCCCGCATGGCCGCGAGTCCGCCGTCGCTGAACTGAAAGACGGGGATCGCATCGGCGAGCGCGACGAGCTCCGGGTGCAACTCTGCGGTGGCCGTCATGCGATGACATAGTCGTCGGGGTCGACGGCTCGTGTCCAGTGCCAGTACGTCTCGATCGGCCAGGGTGACAGCGTGTAGATGCGGCCGTCGCGGTTCTTGTAGTGGCTGTGCTCGACCGACGGGTGTGCCCACACCATCTGCCCGATCTCGGCCACGTAGCGGTCGGCGTACTCGTCGTGGACGTCGGGGCGCACCTCGATCGTGTGGCCGCCGCGGCGCAGCACCTCGTGGATCGCGTCCATCGTGTAGCGCATCTGGCACTCGGAGTGGAAGATGATGCTCGCGCCGTGCGCGAGGTTCGTGCCCGGCCCGTAGAGGCAGAACAGGTTCGGGAAGCCGGGGACCGTGATGCCGAGGTACGCGGTCGGCGTGTCGCCCCACTGCTCGCGCAGCGAGGCGCCGCCGCGCCCGGTGATTTGCATCGGGGCGAGATACTCGCTGTGGCGGAAGCCGGTCGCGAAGCACACGACGTCGGCCTCGTAGTGGTTGCCGTCGTCGGTGACGATGCCGTCGGTGTCGATGCGCGCGATCGGTGTGCGGACGAGCTCGACGTTGGGCTTCTTCAGGCAACGCAACCACGTGCCGTCGTCCTGGAGGATGCGCTTGGCCATCGGCGGATACGGCGGCACCGATTTCTCCACGAGATCGGCGCGGTCGCCGAGCTGCGCGGTGATCCACTGGGTGAGCGCGTCGCGCCGGCGCGCGCTGACCTCGCTGATCGCGTGGCCGTCGGAGTCGTCATAGGCCGGATCGCGCCGGTACGACTCGACCCCTATGCCGATGCCGGGCCAGATCATCATGAATCGGAACCACCGCCCGTAGAACGGCAGGTGACGCATCGCCCACCGGTCGCCCGGCGGGACGGCAGCGTGATAGGCGGGGTTCGGGAACATCCATTGCGCGGTGCGCTGGAAGATCATGAGCCGGGCCACGCGGTCGGCGATCGTGGGCGCGATCTGGAAGCCCGTCGCGCCCGCGCCCACGAGCGCGACGCGCCTGTTCGCCACGTCGAGGTCGGCGGGCCAGTCGGTGGAGTGGAACGCGGGGCCGCGGAACGTGTCGATCCCCGGGATGTCGGGGAGCCGGGGAAGGCTCAGCGCGCCGACGGCCGAGATCACGAAGCGCGCGTCGATCACATCTTCGCCGCCGTCCGCGCCGCGCAGGTGCACGCGCCAGCGAGCCGTGTGCTCGTCCCACACCGCCGCGGTCACCTCGGTGCCGAAGCGGCAGTGCGCCCCCAGGTCGCGCTTGTCGAGGATGCGGGTGAAGTAGTCGACGAGCTCGGGCTGGCGGCAGAAGTACTCGGTCCAGTGCTCGGCCGGTTCGAACGAGTAGCAGTAATGATGGCTGCCGACGTCGACACGCGCGCCCGGATAGCGATTGTGCCGCCACGTCCCTCCGGGGCCGTCGGCCTTCTCGACGATGGTGAACGGCAGCCCGGCCTGTTGGAGGCGGATTCCGGCGAGCAGCCCGGACTCGCCGCAGCCGATGACGACCACGTGCGAGTCGGCCTTCACGCCGTCGGCGATGCCGGCTCCCCACGTGACCGCGTCGCAGTCGGCGCCGTCGAGCGACAGGTCGTGCAGCATCATTGCGCCGCGCGGCTCGTTGACGGGCGCGCTCGCGACGAACTCCATCATCTCCCACAGCAACGCGGGAGCGAGCGCGTGGGGCTGACACCCGCCGTCGCGGTACGCGGCGATCGCCGGCAGCGCACGCTGGCGCACCTCGGCCTGCCACTCCTCGGAAATCGCGCCCTGGAAGTCGGTCGCGGTGCACACGCGCGGGCGCACCTCACCACGGATCCACGACGGATCACCGGTCATGTGCACGAGCGAGCAGAGCAGCGCGGGCACGCTCACGTCGGCCAGCGCGGCCTCGATCGCGGCGTCGCCGTCGCCGAACGGCTCACCGGCATGGGGGTTGCGCGGTTGGTCGCTCATGGTCCCGAGTATGGCAGCCGGCTTGGCCCAGCTGCAGACGGCGACGCGTCAACCAACCCGGCTCACGAGCCGCTCACGGTCGAACAACGCGGCGGCGAAGCGGCCGCCGAGGCGGATCAGCACGAGCAGGCCGGCGCCGAACGCAACTGCCACCCGAGGCGTGGGCGGGATCACGTTGAAGGCCACGAGTGAGGTGACCGCAACCGTAGGCAGCGTGGCCAGGATCGCCAGCTGGCCGGCGTTGCGGGGATCGCTGGAGCGCGTCGAGATCGCGATCCCCACCCAGATCGACCACGTGACGATCAGTGGTGTGAACACCAGTTGCGCCAGCACGTCGGAACCGTGAATCAGCGCCGGCGCGACTCCGGGATGCGCGAACACCTCGACGATCGCGATGTAGATACCGAACACGCCGTACGCGACGAGCACGGATGGCAGGAACACCGCGAGCGTCTTCGCGAGCAGCAGCTCCTCGCGGCTGATCGGTGTGGTGAGAATGGGTTCCAACGTGCCCTGGAGCCGCTCGCCGACGACCGCATAGGAGGCGAGCGCGGCAGGGACAAGGGCCGGGACGGCGAGCAGGTAGAGGAGCGCGTGCTCGTGGTGCAGCGGGGCCGCGGCGCGGGTCGACAGCGTGAACGCCTGGATGAGCGGCTGGACGAGGAACACGAGCGGGAGGATCGCCATCGCGTAGATGATGTTGCCGTTGTGGCGGTACTCCCGTAGCTCCTTCATCAGCATGGCACGAACGCGGCGGCGGCTGACGTTCACCGTGAGTCCGGCACAGTGTCGTGGTCGACGAGCTCGAGGTAGACGTCTTCGAGCGAATGCCTCGACTCGCTGACCGACAGCACGTCGGCACCGGCCGCGACGAGCGCCCGGGTGGCGGCCGGCGCCGCGACGTTCGAGTCGGCCACAATCAGCTCGTAGGTTGCGTCACCGCGGGCGCGCCACGACTCCACAGCCGGAAGATCGCCGAACACGTGTTGGGGATCGCCGAGCGGAGCGAGCGTCCTGACCGTGAGCGAGCGCGCGAACAACTGGTCGCGCAGCTCGTCGGGTCGCCCGACGGAGCGCAGCGTGGTGTTGAGGATGGCGACGCGGTCGCACAGCCGCTCGGCCTCTTCGAGCCGGTGCGTGGTGAGGAACACCGTGACCGAGCGCCGGCGTAGCTCGTCGATCAACTCGTGGACGTCGCGGGCTGCGGCCGGATCGAGCCCGGAGGTCGGTTCGTCGAGGAACAGCACCTGCGGATCGCTCAGCAGCGCCCTCGCGAGCGCGACGCGCTGGCGCAAACCCTTCGACAGCGAACCGCAGGTGTCGTCGGTTCGATCCTCGAGCTTCACCGCTCGCAACGCCTCTGTGATCCGCGCCGGCGGATCGGGGATCTCGTACAGGTCGGCAAAGCACGCGAGGTTCTCCCGTACCGTCATCTTCACGTACAGGCCCGGCGACTCGGGCATCACCGCGATGCGCTGGCGGATGCGCACGCCGTTGCCGGGTGTGAGCGCAAGCCCGGCCACCTGCGCCCCGCCTGAGGTCGGGCCGAGCAGTGTGCTGAGCGTGCGCACCGTGGTGGTCTTGCCCGCGCCGTTCGGGCCGAGGAACCCGAACACCTCGCCGCGGGCGACGTCGAAGCTGAGGTCGTCGAAGGCCACCCGGTCGCCGAACCGTTTCGATAAGCGGTCGACGCTCAGCGCGGCCTCACCGCGATCCGCCATCAACGCCGCCGTCGCCGCACAGCCATGCATCGAGAGTAGGGGCGGTCGGGCGCGGCTTCGGCCCGGCGCGGCATCGGTCCGGCGCGACCGTCGGCGTGGCCGGGGCACCGTCAGCGGGCGAGATCGATGATTCCGTCGAGTTCGGCGACAGCCTGTCGTGCCGGCGGCGACGCCGCGCCCACCACGGATCGCAACCCGTTCGCGAACGTGCGCTCCGCGGGCGCCATCCGTGCGATCTGCTCCACCGTGTCGGCCGCCCACAGCGTGGCGAGATCGCGGACCTCCGACGGCTCGAGCTGCTCGGTGGCGCCACCGTCACGCAGTTGCACCGTGCCGCCCCCACCGTCGATCGTGTCGCGCCGGATCGCGCACCACAGCCATGCGATCCGCTCGGCCTCGGCGCCGATGATCGCGACGACGCCGGCGCGGTCGGCGGTGCGTTCCGGTTCGAAGTACTCCGTGCCGTACACGGAATGGAAGAGCCCGGCGTCGCAGAGCGCGGCGCGCTCACCCCACGCCGCGAGGAGTCGGCGCGTGCCGAGCAGGTGGGAGAGGAAGGGCACGTGCGAGTCGTGCTGGAGCGTCGCGAAGCCGAGCCCGCGCAGCAGGTCGAGCCGCGCGCCGGTGACGGGAACGAGGTCCGGCGACGGCACGGCCATGCCGGACACGCTACGCGTTCCAGGAGGCAAGCGGCCTCGAGGCTCGCGCAGACCTCGCGCCGGCAATGCAGCACTCGCGACGCGAATACAACGAACCGGGCGTCCCGTCGCTGTCGCGGTGGGACGCCCGGTTCGGATCGACGTCGCAAGGACCTACTCGCGCTCGTCGCTGTGCGTCGGAGCGAGGATCTGCTGCTCAGCCGACCGCGAGGCAGCGTGGACGAAGCCGGCGATTGCGGCGAGGAACAGGATGGCCGCGATCACGTACGACACAACGGCGGCGGTCTGCGCGCGATCACCGAAGATGCTGAAGCCGTAGCTCGTGAGCAGCAGCCCGCGCAGGGTCTCGCCCCGGAACAAGGTGTCGACCTTGGCGCTCAAGGCCTTGGCTTGGGCGCTGTTCTGGTCGGGCAGCGCGCGCAGCTCGTTGCTCGTCTGCGCGTACGTCTTGCCGTTGTTCACCTCACTGAGGTGGACGGCGATGTAGTGGTTCGCGTAGCACTCGGCCTGTTTACCGGTGGTGAGCGGCTTCCCCGCATACTGCTTGAGGCACGGATCGTTCTCGTTCGCCTTCAGCGCACTCGCGGGAGTGAAGGTGATCTGCTGCTGCCCGAGCTGGTGGTGGACGTAGTCCTTGGCGAAGTTCGCTTGGTTCTGGAGTACGAGCCCGAGCACGAGGATGAGCAGGGCGACGAGCACTCCGCCTGCCGCGAAGATGAGGTCGAGCGTTCGGCGTTTCATGGGTTCTCCGTGTTCTGCGTTCAACGTCGAACGCCTGGCGGGTGCGGTGATTGCGAGCGGCGCGATCGGTGTCGCCGACGTGTGTCCGGCGCTGGTGGTGCGCGACTCGATGATGCCCAGCCGGTGATCGCGACGACAGGGCCGAATCGAGTGACACCGTGGGCCTTTGGTCCCGCGTCTGTGCCGTTGGGCGGTGGAGCGGCCGCGCCGCTCGGAGGGAGACCACGCGGCCGGCGCGGGCGCTCACGGCGCGCGCGAACCGTGCCCGAGTGGGTCGCGAATACGGCGCGTTATCCTTCGCCGATGCTCGGCCGGTCGCAGGCGCACGACTACGGATCCGACCTCTATACCGAGGCCGAGGGCAGCGACGACACGCTCGCGCATCTCGGTCCGCTCCGCGCCCTCGCGGGCATCTGGACGAGTGCCGAGGGCGCCGACGTGCACCCGGTGGGCCCGGGATCCGACATCACCGGCACGGTCGTCGACGGTGACGAGCACAATGTGTACGTCGAGCAGTACGAGCTGCAACCGATCGACCCGCAGACGAACGGGCCGCAGCTCTTCTACGGCCTGCGCTACCACGTCCACATCGTCCAGCCCGGTGAGGTCGAGACGTTCCACGACCAGGTCGGCTACTGGCTGTGGGAGCCCGCGGCGCGCATGGTGCTCCACACGCTCGCGATCCCGCGCGGTCAGGTGCTGCTGGCTGCGGGCCCGGCCGGCCCCGACGCCACCGAGTTCGAGGTCAGCGCCGAGCGCGGGTCGCCCACCTACGGCATCGTGTCGAACCCGTTCCTCGATCGCGCCTTCCAGACCGTCAGCTTCCGCATGCACGTCAGCCTGCACGCCGACGGCACGTGGTCGTACGAGGAGCACACCGCGATGCGCGTTCCCGGCCGCGAGGGCCTGGTGGACCACGTCGACCGCAACACGTTGACGCGGATCGGCGAACCGGCACCGAACCCGCTCGCGGCGCCCGACCGTCCCCGCGGCACCTGATCCTCCCCGTGACGATCCCACTGTCGATCCTTGATCTCGCGATCGTGGGCGAAGGCTCGACAGTCCGCGACGCCCTCGAGGCGACGGTCGCGACCGCGCAGCGCGCCGAGGCCTGCGGCTACCGGCGTGTCTGGTACGCGGAGCACCACAACATGAGCTCGATCGCGTCGTCGGCCACGAGCGTGCTGATCGCCCACGTCGCCGCGCACACGACGTCGATCCGCCTCGGCGCGGGTGGGATCATGCTCCCGAACCACTCACCGCTCACGATCGCCGAGCAGTTCGGCACGCTCGCCACGCTGCACCCCGGACGTATCGACCTGGGCGTGGGCCGGGCGCCGGGCACCGACCAGCCGACATTCCGGGCGCTGCGTCGCGATCTGTCGGCGGCCGAGCGGTTCCCGAACGACGTGGTCGAGCTCCAGGCGTACCTCGGTGCCGAGAGCCGGGTGCCGGGCGTGCGGGCCATTCCGGGCGCGGCCACGTTCGTCCCGCTCTACATCCTCGGATCGTCGTTGTTCGGCGCGCAGCTCGCCGCGCTGCTCGGTCTGCCCTATGCGTTCGCATCGCATTTCGCCCCGGCCGCGCTGCGCGACGCGGTGGCGCTCTATCGCCGCGAGTTCCGACCGTCGGAGCAGCTCGACGCGCCCTACGCGTTGGCTGGCGTGAACGTGGTCGTCGCCAATTCCGACGATGCCGCGGACGAGATGCTCCAGGCGGTGATCCGGGCGCGCGCCGCCCGCTTCCTCGCGCCCGGCCAGCACATGTCCGACGACGAGCTCGACAGCCTGCTGCACTCGCCGCAGGGGCGACACGTCATCGAGATGATGCAGTACACCGCGGTGGGCACTCCTGGCGCGGTGCGCGACTACCTCACGGCGTTCGCAGCCGAAGCGGGCGCCGACGAGCTGATCGTGGTGCACGCCGCACCCGGGATGGAGGCCCGCCTGCGCTCGGTGGAACTGGTGGCCGAGGCATGCGGCATCGCGCCATGAACACGATCGGCAGGGCGGGCGGCGCGCAACCGGAGGAGCGGGGCAGTGCGTGAAGTGCGCATCGCCGACCTGCGCGAACCCCGGCGCACCGCCGAGGAGCAGTCGTTCTTCGACTTCGCGCTGCGCATGCAGGTGGATCTCGACCCCGCGAGCCTGCTCGACCGGGCCCGCGCCGCGACCGGTTTGTGCGACTTCGGCGACACCGGCGTGGTCGAACGGCTACATGCGCAGGTCGCGGCGATCGAGGCCGACCGCGGTCTTTCGGGGCTCGGGCGCCACATCGTGGCCGAACGCCTCGTGGGCCTGCTCGCGGCGCGGCTGCGCTTCGAGGACTTCGTGGGCCGCTACCCGGAAGCACTCGCCCTGGCGCTCGAGCCGCCCGTGATCGTGGTGGGACTCCCCCGCTCCGGCACCACGCACCTCGTGAACCTGCTCGCCGCCGACTCGCGGTTCCGTGCGATGCCGTGGTGGGAGGTGCGCGAACCGGTGCCGGTGATCGGCGACGGCCCCAGCCGCGACGGTGTCGATCCGCGCTACGTGCGCTGCCGGGCCGAATGGGAAGCGGGCAAGGCGGTCGCGCCGCTCACCGCGCTGATGCACGACCGTCCGCCGTGGAGCATCGAGGAGGACTGCGAGCTCGTCGATCTCGACCTCTGCTCCTACACGCTGGAGTGGCACGCACGGGTTCCCGCCTGGCGCGACCACTACCTCGCGCTCGATCAGCGGCCCCACTACGAGTTCCTGCGCCGCGAGCTGCAGGTGCTCAGCTTCCTGCGCGGCCCGAACCGCTGGGTGTTGAAGACGCCGCAGCACCTCGAACAGCTCGGGCCGCTCCTCCACACGTTCCCCGACGCCACGATCGCGTTCACCTTGCGTGACCCCGTGGCGGTGCTGCAATCGGCGATCACGATGCTCGCGTATGGCGACCGGCTGCGGCGGGTACGCGTCGACGCCGACGAGCTCGCCGCGTACTGGTGCGACCGCATCGAGCGGCTGCTGCGCGCGGCTGTGCGTGACGCCCACCTCATTCCGGCTGCGCAACGCGTCGACATCGAGTTCGGCGAGTTCATGGCCGACGACCTCGAGATGGCCACGCGCATTCTCGACGTCGCCGGCGTCGGCGTCACCGGCGCCGCACGGTCGGAGCTCGAGACGTACCTGGCCGGGAACCCGCGCGGCAAGGACGGGCGGGTCGTGTACGACCTGCGCGCCGACTTCGGCCTCGAGCCCGACGAGCTGTACGAGCGGTTCGCCTTCTACTTCGAAGCGTTCCCGCAGATCCGCCGGGAGGTGCGGTGATGGCCGGCATCCATCGAGAGCGGCCGGGCGCCGAGGCGATCACGGCCTGCAAGGGCGAGCCGGCCGTCGACCTCGGCGACGAGATCTGGATGTCGCCGGGTATGTCGAACACCTACCTGCTCGGCACCGGTGACGGTCGGGTGCTGATCAACACCGGCATGGGCTTCGAAGGCCCGCTGCACCAGCGCGCGTACACAGGCCTCGGCGCTGGTCCGCTGCGCGCGATCGTGCTGACGCAGGGCCATTACGACCACGTCGGCGGCGTCGACGTGTTGCGGGAAGACGGCACCGAGGTCGTGGCCCAGGCGAACTTCGCGATCTGGCGCGCCGACAACGAGCGGCTCGAGACGTTCCGTGCCCGCAACGCCGCGTTCGCGTTCATCGACGCGATCGTGGCCGCGATGGAGTACGCCAAGACGCTCGGCGTCGGCGCGACCGCCCAGGCCCGGCCCGAGCCGACCGTCACGTTCGACGACACGCTCGATCTCACGATCGGCGGCCGCGAGCTGTCGCTGCTGTCGGTGCCGGGCGGCGAGACCACCGACTCGCTCGTCGTGTGGCTCGCGGACTCCCGCACCGCCTTCACCGGCAACATGCTGGGTCCGCTGTTCGGCCACGTGCCGAACCTCGTCACGATCCGCGGCGATCGCTACCGCGACGCTCTGCAATACGTCGCGGCGGTCGACCGGCTGCTCGCGCTGCAGCCCGAACGCGTCGTCACCGGGCACTTCGAGCCGATCGTGGGCGCCGGCCGCATCGCCGAGGAGCTGACCGCGCTGCGCGACGCGACGCTCTGGGTGCACGACCGGACGGTTGACGGCATGAACGACGGCGCCGACGTGCACACGCTGATGCGCGACATCTCGCTCCCCGAGCGCTTCGACGTCGGCGAGGGCTACGGCAGGACGAGCTGGAACGTGCGGGCGATCTGGGAGACCTACGCGGGCTGGTTCCACCACCGTTCGACGACCGAGCTGTACGGGGTGCCCGCGTCGAGCGTCGCCGCCGACATCGTCGGCGCGGCGGGCGCCGAGGCGCTGTTGCGGGCCGCCAGTGACCATCTCGCCGCGGGCCGGCCTATCGAAGCGCTGCACCTCACCGACATCGTGCTCCGCGCCGATCCCGCGTCGCCGCCGGCACGGACCATCGCGGCCCGCGCCACGCGCATGCTGCACGACACGTCCGTGAACTTCTGGGAGCGGGCGTGGCTGCAACGGTCGCTGACGCACCTCGAGCAGCCTGGCCCCGGCGAGGCCGCGCCGTGAACGGGGTCAGCTACGACTTTCGCGGCGCCGCGGTGCTCGTCACCGGCGGCACGAGCGGCATCGGCCACGCGATCGCCACCACGTTCGCCGACGCCGGCGCCGCCGTCACGGTCACGGGCCGCAACGCCGGGCCCGGCGAGTACGGCACCGACCTCGACCGCTTCGCCTACCACCCCCTCGAAACCACCGACGCGGATTCGATCGACACCCTCGTCGCCTCGCTCCAACGCCTCGACGTGCTCGTGAACAACGCCGGCGCGAACTTCCCGGGCGGCCGCGACGAGTGGGAGCCCGACACGTTCGCCGCCGCGCTCACGCTGAACCTCGCGGGACCGATGCGCCTCACCACCGGCTGCCGCGAGCTGCTGCGCGCCAGCGAGCTGGCCGGCGGGGCGAGCGTGATCAGCATCGTGTCGATGGCGGCGTTCCGCGCGATCACGATCGTCCCGGGCTACGGCGCAGCCAAGGCGGGCGTGGCCGCGTTCACGCGCACGCTCGCCCGGCACTGGTCGGGTGACGGGATCCGCGTCAACGCGGTGGCACCCGGCCTCATCGACACACCGATGACCGCACCGATGGCGCACCTGCCCGAAATGCTCGCCGGCGAGCTCGCGCACAGCACCATGCACCGCATGGGCACCACCGCAGAGGTCGCGGGAGCCGTCGCGTTCCTCGCCAGCTCGGCCGCGAGCTACATCACCGGTCACACGCTCGCCGTCGACGGCGGCTACCTCGCGGTCTGAGCCGAGGAAGGAACGCGGATGCTGCAGGTGAAGGTGCACGGACCCGGCGACGCGCGCGTCGACGACGGGCCCGAGCCCGACCCGGGCCCCGATGACGTGATCGTGCGCGTCGCCGCGTGCGGCATCTGTGGCACCGACCTCTCCTACATCGCGATGGGCGGTGTCGGCGGTCCCGGGTCCGAACCACTGTGCCTCGGCCACGAGATCGCCGGCACCGTCGACTGGGTGGGATCGAACGTGGCGAGCGCGCACGCCGGCGACCGCGTGGTCGTCCATCCCGGCAACGACGAGCTCGGGCGCATCGGCAACGGCGCGCCGCAGGGCGGGCTCACGCCACTGCTCCTCGTCACGCACGCCGACCGTGGACGGCTGTTCCGGGTGCCCGATCAGATCCCGCTCGACGTGGCCGCCTTCACCGAGCCGCTCGCGGTGGGCATGCACGCCGCCGACCAGGCCGACGCCCGACTCGGTGAAGGAACATGCGTGATCGGCTGCGGGCCGATCGGGCTCGCCGCGATCGCGACGCTCGTCGATCGAGGCCACGACGACGTGGTCGCGGTCGACCTCAGCGCCACGCGGCGCACGCTCGCCGTCGCGCTCGGAGCGAACGCCGCGGTCGATCCGACCGCGAGCGATCTCTGGTCGGTGCTGGCCGACCTCCACGGCACCGTGCCTTTCATGCTGGGCCCCACGCCCGCGACGGGTGCGTTCATCGAGGCGTCGGGCGCCGACCGCGTGCTCGGTGACGTGATCGACCACGCGCGCCCCGGTGCGCGCCTGTCGGTGGTGGCGCTGCACTACCGGCCGGTACCAACGAGCTATCTCATGCTGCTGATGAAGGAGCTCACGATCCGCGGCTCGATCGAGTACCCGCCTCGCTTCGAGGACGCGATCGATCTGCTCGCCCGGCACGACCTCGCTACCGTCCTCACCCACCGGTTCGCGCTCGAGCGTTTCGGCGACGCGCTCGCCCTGCTCAGCGGATCGAAGGACTGCGGCAAGGTGCTGGTGTCGATCGATCCGGCGCAACGATGACCCGACCCGGTGTGACGACGAAGGGAACGTGATCATGGACCTGGGGACACCCCACCTGCGCTGGGAGCGCGAGGGAGCCGTCGCCTGGCTCACCATCGACCGCCCGCAACGGCGCAACGCGATGACGCCGAACATGTACTTCGGGATCCGGCGCGCCGTCGATGCGTTGAACCAGTCGGCCGACCTCCAGGTGCTCGTGATCACCGGGTCGGGTGACGTGTTCGCCCCCGGCGGCGAGCTCGGCGGCCAGCACGACGACGGCGACGTCGACTACGGCGCGCTGCTCGGCAACACGATCGTGCCGTTCGACACGATCCGAGAGTCGCGCAAGCCCGTCGTCGCGATGGTCAACGGGCTCTGCATGGGTGGCGGGCTCCTCATCACGATGCTCTCCGACGTCGCGATCGCCAGCGATCGCGCCACATTCGCGGCCCCCGAACTGCGCCGCGGCATCGCCGACGCGTACCACGCCGCCGTCCTCCCGGAGCAGGTCGGCGTCGCCATCGCGCGCGACATGCTCTTCACCGGCCGGCGCCTGAACGCCGCCGAGGCACTCACGCACGGCCTCGTGGCGCGCGTCGTCGCGCACGACGATCTGCGCGCCGAGACCGAGAAGGTCGTCCACGACCTGCTGCTGTCGGCACCGCGGGCCCGCACCGCGCTCAAACGCCTCGTCAACGCGCGCTACGGCGTAGTCGACCGGATCACGTTCGACGAGTCGCTCGCCGGCGAGGAGGTCGTCGAAGGCTTCACCGCGTTCGTCGAGAAGCGCGCGCCGTCATGGGTGCCGGAGGACCAGCGCGGCGCGGGACGGGTGTGACCGGCGGGGTCAGCGGACGGGCTCACCCGCGTCCACGACGGTGACCCCGTTACGCTCGAGCGCGGCCGCCATCCGAGCGAAGTCCGGTGGCGCGAGAACGGCAGGGATCTCGTCGACACCGGCGACCGGCACGCCGAACTCCTCGAAGAACGTCTCGAGGGTGGCGTGCTGCTGCACGCAGAGCATGCGCGCCGGTCGTTCGTCGGCATTCTTGAAGGTGTGCGGCGTGTTGGGCGCCATCGCCACGAACGTGCCGGCACCGCCGGTGATCGTCTCGCTCCGATCGCCGTCGCGCAGGACCGTGAACTCGTAGCTCCCCTCGAGCACGTAGAAGAGCTCGCGGTAGGAGTGCTTGTGCAGAGGCGGCCCGAAGCCCGGGACGGTCGCCATCTCGAACGAGAAGTAGTCGCCGTCGGTTTCCGCGCTCGTGGCCTTGTAGGTGACGAAGTCGCCGCCGCCGACGAGCAGGCTTCGGCCCTCTCCCGGGCGGCGGACAATGACGTCGTTACTCATGGTTTCCTCCTTCAGCAAGGTGCTGTTGTGTGCGGAGGTCGGCGACGAGCGTGCGGATCGCCCACCCGACCGCCTCGCCGATCTCCGCGCCCGACAGGCCGCTCTCCTCGCGCAGCGACGTGTAGGCGAGGATGTTGTGCAGGTAGGCGAGCACGGCCTCGGCCCGCCGCAACGTGCCTTCGTCGAGTGCCCCTGCCTCGCTCCGCAGCGCGCGGCGGATCGATGTCACGCGCTCGCGGCGCCGGTAACCGCGGACTCGCCGGCCCAGCTGCGAATACGCCAGCGCGCGCACCAGCCCGGGTCGCTCGTCGAAATCGCGGCAACCGTCCTGGTACAGGTCGGCCACCTCGTCCAGGCTCGCCGGATACGGGTGCTGGAGGAGCTCGTCGCCGATCCATCTCCCCACGGCCTCCAGGAGCTGCTCGCGCGTCGGGTAGTAGCGGTACAGGGTCCGCAGCGAGGTACCCGAGGCCTGCGCGACGTCGGGCATCGTCAGCTCTTCCACCCCACCGCGCTCGATGAGATCGGCCACAGCAGCCAGGATCCGCTCCCGCGCCACCGTCGCCTGCTGCTCACGGAGACTGACCGCACCCGCCATGGCACGTATCATGCCATTATGACATGGTCCGTGTCAAGATGGACTCGCCGGCGGCCGGCGCTCAGGATTCGGGCCGCGGTTCAGGCGCCGGGACCGGCGCGACGGCCGGCGCGACGGCCGGCGCGGCCACGAGCCGGTCCGCGAACAGGAACACCACGCCGGCGGCGGCGAGCACCACGAGGCCGGTCACGATGCCGGCGCTCAGCGCTCGGGCCACCGCCGCCACGAGATCGGCCCACGGGCTGGTCGTGACCCTCGGCACCACGAGCACGGGCACGATCCAGAGCACCAAGAGGTGCATGAGGCTGATGCCGATCAGCCAGCGGCCGACGAGCTTCAACGTGGCGCGCCGGTCGCGTGTCGTCGCGAGCACGAGCGCGAGCAGCGCGGCCGCGCCCGCGAGGAACAGCCAGAAGCGGCCGGCGAGCGCGTTGCGCGACGTGGCGAGCGCGCCGACGCGTGGCGGATTGAACGTCACCGCGTGGACCTTCGCGAGGTCGGCGGGCGGCAGCGACGGGAGGGCCGCCGCGACCAGCGTGTGCACCGTGGCCTGATCGAGCACCGCGGGCTTCGTGCTCACGCCGATCAGCTCGTCGTGCGCGTCGGTGACGAACGCTTCGAGCTTGGCTCGGATGGCGGGCTGGTCGAGGACGACGTCGAGCTTCGTGCCCAGCGCGTCCTGGGCCGACGCGGCCGGGTGCGCGCTGCGCGCGGTGGCAGTCGCCGCGCGCAACGGCGCGGCGCCCACCGCCGGTGCGGTGATCGATGCGATCTTGCCGGCAACGAAATGCCGCACGTCGGCATTCTCGAGCACCGCGTCGGTGACGCGGCGCGTGCGCGCGGTGTCGAGGATCGTGTGCGACGTCCACCACGACGCGAAGGCAAGCGTCGCGAGCAGCATCCCGAAATGCACGCACTGCTGCGCGAGGGCGCCGGGCCCTCTCGTGAGACGGGTTGCCGAGAATCCCGAAAGCTCCATGGTCCGAACCTCCGCTCGAGGGCGCGACTGCATTGCTAGTCGCGGGCGGCCCGGCGCACAACGTCCGACCTGCGCCGCGGCCGGCGGACCCGGCGACGAGGGACCGTCGGGCGACCCGCGCGTGCACGCGAGACCGTGTGTCTCAGTTGCTCGCGAGCCAGGAACCGTGGAATCCGTACGGCACCCGGTGCGGCAGCGACACCGACGCGACCGGCCCGGCGGTGATGTCGTCGGCATCGAGCGCGACGAGCTCGCTCGCGTCGTGCGCCGCGTCGTAGACGAAGGCGAGCAGCCACCCGGGACCGCCCGGTTGCTCGGTGGCGGGGGCGAAGACGGCCTCGCTCGGCACCCGGCCGGGACCGAAGTCGCAGGTCGCGGCGTCGAGCGTCTCGAGGTCGTACACGGTGAGCGCGCCGCTGCCGTGACTGCCGTCGCGTGCCGGCATCGTCGTCACCCAGCCGCGGCGAGCGGGCAGTCCGATCTGGCGGTCGTCGACCCGCGGGAACTCACAGGCTCGCTCGTCGAGCTGGCGCTCGGTGACCGTGCCGGCGTCGAGGTCGATGGTCCACCGCCACAGCGTGCCCGGGTCGTCGCGGCCCCAGAGCTTGGCGTAACGGACGACGTCGATGGTGATGATGCGGCCGTCGTCGTGCGAGTTGAGCGGGTGGAAGACGTAGCACGGGTCGATGTCGAACCAGCGCACGCTCCCGCAAGGATCGCGACGGGACAGCACGCCGAGCCGTGCCCCGTAGTCCGCATCGAAGCGATACGGCATGGTTCCCTGGATCGCCAGCTCGAGATCGAACACGGCCGGCAGGTCCATGAAGACGACGTAGTGCTGCGTGATGTTGAAGTCGTGCATCATCGTCGATCCGGGCACGGCGATCTCGCGGCTCATGACGAGCTGACCGCTCGCGTCGGCAACGTGGTAGGTGAGATACGGCGGCGTGAAGCCGTACCCGAAGAAGTGCATCTCACCGGTGGTGGGGCAGATCTTCGGATGCGCGGTCATCGCCGTCGCGAGTCGCCCGTCGAAGTCGCAGGGGCCGATCGTGTCGAGCTCGGCGGACATCTCGTACGGATGCGACGCTTCTTCGAGGGCGAGTATGCGACCGCCGTGGCGGATGACGTGGGTGTTCGCGTTGCTCGCGGTGTAATCGCGCTCACCGGCCGCGTCGAAGAGCGTGGCGCCGTGGGTGAGCGTGCGCGTCTGCACGTAGCGGTTGCGGTACCACCGCGCCCGCCCGCCTTCGAGGTGGACGCCGTGGAGCATCCCGTCGCCCATGAACCAATGCGGCGAGGAGCCCGACCGCGGGTTCGGCCCGTTGCGCAGGAACGTCCCGTCGAGCTCGGCCGGGAGCGCGCCGGCGACGGGGAGATCGAATGCGGTCGTCTCGTCAGCGATCGGCGCGTAGTTGCCGGTGAGGTGGAACGGCCTCGTGGTCGAGTCGCCGGTGGCGGTGGCGGTGGCGGTGGCGGTGTGCGTGGTCATGCTGGCTCCCTTGCGATCGGTTCGAGGTGTGCGGGATTCAGGCGGCGGCGGCGAAGCGGGCCCGCGCGCGCTCGCGGTAGGCGGCGGTGAACCTCATCGGGATCACGAAACCGAGGACCTCGGCGGTGACCCACACCGGCGTGGCGGCAGGAGCGACGGCGACCGTGACGGCGCACACCGCGGCGGTGGCGAGGAAGCTGATCGCCCACGCCGTGGTGATGGTGACGTTCGCGTCGACGAAGGCAGGGACATCCCAGACCTCCTTGGGCGCGCTGCGCTTCGCGATGGTGAGCGTGAACGGCCGGCCGCGCACGAGCGAGGTGACGGAGGCGACGCCGAGCGCGGCGAGCGACAGCGCCGGGGTGTAACGGTGCAACGGCGAGGTCCGGTCCACCAGGCTGAGCGCGGTGAGGCCCACGAAGAACCACTCGGTGGTCAGGGTGAGGTCGTCGACGTCACCGAACTGGCGGCGCTGATCCTTGACCGCGCGCAGCGCGACGACCATGGCGATGACCGCGGCCGCCCGCCAGTCGACGACGCTCGAGATGGCGCCGTAGGCGATCCAGGGAGCGAAGCTGCGAAGGTACGACATCTGACGTCTCCTCGTTGACCTGTCTGAACTGACAGGTCAACGATATTGGTTCTGTTCTGACATGTCAAGAGTGTAAGGTTGCGGCATGAGCTTGCGCGACGCCCTCCTCGGCCTGCTGGCCGACCGCCCCGGCAGTGGCTGGGACCTGTTGAAGCGGTTCGAGTCGAGCCTGGCCTTCGTGTGGCCGGCGACGCAGAGCCAGCTCTACACCGAGCTCGGCAAGATGGCCGACGACGGGTTGGTGCAGGTGACGGCGGCCGGCGCGCGCAATCGCAAGGAGTACTCCATCACCGACACCGGGCGGACCGAGCTCACGCACTGGCTGGTCGATGTCGCCCCCGAGCGCAACCGCCGCAACGACGCGCTCCTCCGGGTCTTCTTCCTCTGGGCCGTCGACCCCGGCGCGGCAGTCACCTATCTCGAGCGCGAGGCCGACGCCTACCGCCAGTTCCACGACGTGCTCGCCGGTGTGCGTGACGGTGTGCAGTGGGACGACAGCGAGTTCGATCGCTTCGGCCGCCTCGCCCTCGAACACGGCCTGCGCGTCACGAAGGCCACCGAGGACTGGGCCCGATGGGCGGCGTCCGAGGTCGCCGCCGATGCCTCGTCCGCCACAGGAGACGCCAGCTGACGCCAGCTGACGGGTCACCGCCGCGGCAGCCGCGTGCCGCGCGGGGGAAGGTCTCGGATGCGCGGGGCGACGCCCCTACCCGGACCACGCCCGACACGGCCGGCGGGTCGAGGTCGCGACCATCGGCTGGAAGCTGACGGAGGTCGTCACGATCGGGCTGGGGTTGGCGTCAACCGGATCACCGGGAGCGCGCGGCGCGTGCGGGCGCGCATGCCGGGATAGAGGCCGTTGTGGCGGTCGAGGCGCGGCCAGAGCGGCGCGGCTTCCTCCGCGGTGAGGAGCTCGGCGTGCACTTCCTGGCGCAGGTGACCGATCTGCACGCGGGCGGTCGGGCGGGCACGCAGGTTGTGCACCCAGCCGGGGTCGGCGTCGCGGCCTGCGTTGGCGGCGACCACGAGGTAGGTCCCGCCGTCGTCGAGGTAGACGACCGGGACCGTACGGACCTTGCCGGTGCGGCAACCGACGGTGGTGAGCAGCAGCACCGGCCGGTCACCGGCACCGCTAGGGATGTGCCCGCCTCGGCGACCACGCGTGAGCCGGTAGGTGATCACGTGCCCGCGCATCGCGATCCGGCGGAACGGACCGCGGTCGAGCCGGACGAGCCGATCGAGCTCGGCGCTCACGACGCGGTCGGCGCTCACGACGCGGTCGCCGCGGACGGGAACAGCTCGGCGACCGTCGCCCACACCGCCGGATCGAGCCGGCGCTCGAGCACCATGCCGATCTTCTGGAACGCCACCGCTGGGAGCGCCTGGCGCCCCGAAGCGATCACGGCTCGCCGGGCCGGCGCAGGGATCGCCGGCAGCATCAACACCTGCATCTCGACGAGGTCACCCGGTGCGGCGATGGTGAGGAACCGGGCGCGACAGTCGCGTAGCTCGTCGTCGCTGCACGCGTTCCAGAGCGCGGGAAGCACCTCGGCCTCTTCCTCTTCGAGGTGCGCGAGGTATGCCACGGTGAACCGGCGCACCGCCAGCGCCAGCCGCGGGCCGGTGTCGCCGTCGAGGCCGGCGCCGACGAGCGCGTCGATGTCGTCCAGCGTCGCGGTGAAGCGGTCGTGCGCCGCAGCCACCCGGGCGACGAGCAACGGGTCGTGACCGGCGAGGAGCGGCAGGATCGCTTCGTCTTCGTGGCGGGCGTGCAGTTCGAGGAGGCGGCGCACGGTCTGCCAGCGCTCGACGGCCCGGCTCGACTCCGCGGCGCTGGTCCATTCCGTCGCTCCGAGCGCGGTCGCCGCCTCGAAGAGGCCGCAACGAAGTGCCGCGTGGGCGTGGGCCAAGAGGTCCTCACGAGCAGATTCCATCGCGTCCTCCGCGGGTCGTTGCGGTGCAACGACCGTACGGGCGCGCACCGGGCGCGGTCCTTCCCCGATGGCCGGGACATGTTGCGCCTCGGGCTCAGCCCCGGGCCCGGGCTCGGGCTCGGGCAGGAAGAAGCCATACGGACCCGGTTCGAAGCTCGCCAACCGCCGAGGCAGGTAGTCGCGACGGTCGATCAGCTGGGCGAGCTCGGCCCGACTCGACGTGCCGGCCTTGCCCAACACCCGGCCGACCAACTCGTCGACGGTGTCGATCCCGATCTCCAGACCGTGGGCGATCTGCCGGCGCGTCGCACCGCGGAGCAACCATGCGGCCACCTCGGCCTCGCGCGGGGTCAGCTCGAGCCGTTCGACGATCAGCGCCGCGAGCGTGATCGGACGCGGATGCTCGACCACGACCGACACGAGGTTCTCGTCGTTCTTGAACGCGGCGCCGTGCAACGCCACGGCCCCGTCGTGGCCGAGCACATTGGCGCGCGCGGTGCCGCGCCGCTGCACCGCCGTCACGAGCGACACCAGCGCCGAGCGCACCTGGGCCTCATCGACACGCGAGAGCAACGCCTCGGCGGCAGGTGTCGTATCGAGCACGCCGCCGGTCTTGTCGACCACGATCGAGCCAGGAGGAAGTGGCAATCCCTGCCGGTCGAGCGCCGACCGCAACACGGCGCGCCGCACTGCCACCGCGATCACCGGGGCAACCGACGCGGCCACCTCGACCTCGATGTCACCGAACGGGACGTCGGCGAACAGCCGGTAGAAGGTGATCGTCCCCCACGCGTTGTCGCGATCGACGAGCAGCACCCGCATCTCGTCGGTCGCCCCCAGCGGTCGCATGACCTCCCGCACCCGCCGCACGGTGTGGAGCCCGTCGGCGCCGACGTCGCGTGTCAAGCCGGCCGCGACCCGGCGCGTCGCGTACAGGTCGATGATCGTGTTCGGCTCACCCGCCTGCTCGCAGTCGAAGATCCGGCGCTCGCGGCCGAGATCCTGGGGCACGTCCACGGGGCCGTCTCCGAGATCGGCGATCACGCGACACGACGTCCACAACAACGACACGGGATCGACCGTGCACCATGCCCCACCGTCTGCCCCGACGGCGGGGCGCAGCACCCGCTCGGCGCAACGGATCACGTCGTCGAGCGAGACCGCCGCTCGGAGCGAGCTCGCGAGAGCCGTGCGCACGCGACGCGCCCTCGTCGGCATGTCGGGACGCTAGGCCGAACGGTCGACGAGCTGCCGCGCGGCGCTTTCGGTCGACCGGTGCGGTGACGGGTTGCGAGAATGCGGCGGTGGTGGACCTGGTCGTGCTGGCGGCGGGCATGGGACGGCGCTTCGGCGGGCTGAAGCAGCTCGCGGCCGTCGGACCCGGCGGCGAGGCGATCTTCGACGTCGTCACCGCACGTGCCGCCGACGCCGGGTTCACGCGAGCCGTCGTGGTGGTGCGCCGCGAGATCGAGGCGAACGTCTCGGCCCACCTTTGCGCACACCCTGCCCCGCTCCCGGTCGAGCTGGTCCTGCAGGAGCCGGTGATCGGCACCGCCCACGCGGTCCTCGCCGCGAGGCCCACGCTGCGCGGCGGGTTCGCGGTCGTGAACGCCGACGACTGCTACCCCACCGAAGCGTTCATGCAGCTCGGCACGCACCTGCGCCGCCCAGACGACCGCGCCCACGCGCTCGTCGCGTTCCGGCTCCGCAACACCCTGCTCGACGCCCGGCCCGTCTCGCGCGCGTTCCTGGACGTCGACGCCGCTGGTCGTCTCGGCGCGGTGCACGAGGAGACGGTGGCAGCGACGGTCGACGACCCGCGCGGCGACCTGCTCGTGTCGATGAACATGTGGGGCTTCCGGCCCTCGATGCTCGACGTGCTCGCGGATGCGATCGACGCGCACACCACGACCACCTCGCGGGCGGAGGTGCGCCTCCCCGACGTCGTCGATGCGTTCGTCGCCGCGGGTGGGATCGTCCGTGTCGTGCCGTGCGAGGCGCGCTGCGTCGGCCTCACCTACGCCGAGGATCTCCCCGCGGTGCGCGCCGCGATCGCCGCCGGATGACCGACCTTGCCACAGTCGGGCGCGTGGCTGCGCGTTTCGGTGCGGAGCGATGCGAGATCGACCGCGTCACCGAGGGTCACATCAACGAGACGTTCCTCGTACGCACACCCGGGCGGGCCTTCGTGCTGCAGCGCGTCAATCGCGCCGTGTTCGCCGACGTCGGCGGGATCACCGCGAACATCGTCACGGTGCACCGGCACGCCGGCTCGTTGGTGCCCGAACCGTTGCGCGCGCTCGACGGCGCATGGCTCGTACACGACGGCATCGACGTGTGGCGCGCGGCCGCGCACGTCGACGCGCACGCCGTGCACACCGCCACGACGCACCAGGCGCGCTCGGCCGGGGAGCTGCTGGGCCGGTTCCACGAGCGCCTCGCCGATCTCGATCCGGCGGAGATCGTGGAGACGCTGCCGCACTTCCACGATCCACGCCGCCGCCTCGACGCCCTGCGCGCGGTCGTCGAGGCCGACCCGTGCGGGCGCGCCGAGACGATGCGCGGCGAGATCGCCGTCGCGATCGCCGCCGCACCGCTCGTCGAGCTGGCCGCCGACCTCGGCCGGCGCGTGCCGCGTCGCGTCGCGCACAACGACGCCAAGGTCGACAACATGCTCTTCCGTGACGAGACGGCGGTGTGCATCGTCGACCTCGACACCGTCATGCCGGGCGCCTGGTTCTGGGACGTCGGCGACCTGCTGCGCAGCGCGGCGACCGGCGCCGCCGAGGACGAGCCCGACGTCGAGCGGGTCGTCGTCGACCGCTCCCGGTACGACGCGATCCTCCGCGGCTACCTTCACGGCGTGGCGGCGGTGCCGTTGACCCGGGCGGAGCAGGATGCGATCGAGGTCGCCGGTGCGATCGTCACCTACGAGCAGGCCGTTCGATTCCTCACCGACTGGCTCGCCGGCGACGTGTACTACCGCACGACCCGGCCGCAGCAGAACCGCGACCGGGCGCGCGCCCAGCTCCGGTTGCTCGCGTCGATGCCGAACGCGCCGGCGACGGGCGTGACATGAGTGGCCACGACGAGCTGCCGGTGCTCGGTCCCGATGCGCTCGACGACATCGTCGCGCTGTGCGTGCGGGCGGTTCCCGACGCGCCGGCGCGCGACGAGCTCGCCGGCACGCTGTTCACCCACGACCAGCCCGCGGTCGTGCGCGGCGATCCCTCCCGCGGCGTAGTGGCAACGGTCGCTTGCGACGGCGCCGCCCACATCCGCATCCTTGCCGTCGACCCCGCGGCGCGAGGGCGTGGCCTCGGCCATGCCCTCGTGCGAGCAGCGGAGCACGACGCGCGGGCGGCCGGGCACCACACCATCGTCACCGGCGCGGACGCGCCGTACTTCCTGTGGCCGGGTGTGCCGACCACCGCAACGGCGCTCTGCTGCCTGTTCGAACGTCACCACTACGTGCGCGCCGACATCCATTTCGACATGCGCGTCGACCTCGCGACGATCCCGGGCGATCCGGGCGGGCACGCGCTCGCGACACCGGCCGAGCGCGACGAGGTCGACGCCTGGATGGCGACGCACTGGTCGAACTGGCGCGCCGAGGTGCTGCGCGCGCTCGACAAGGGCAATCTCGTGCTCGCGCGGGACCCGGGCGGCACCATCGCGGCGTTCTGCGCGTTCGAGGTCAACCGTGTGGGTTACCTCGGACCGGTGGCCGTGCGACCCGACCTCATGGGTCAGGGCCGCGGCCGGCCACCGCTGCTCGGCGCGTTGCACGAGCTCCGCCGCCGCGGTCGCACCGAGACCGAGGTGGTATGGGTCGGGCCGGTCGTGCCGTACGCAGCGGTCGGCGGGCACGTCTCGAACACCTACTTCGTCTACCGCCGGGAGCTGTCGTGAACCTGTTGCCGATGCCCCGCGACGTGGCGCTCACCGACCGGCTCGTCGCCCCGCGCCCGCCCGAGGTGCGCATCGACTCGAACCTGCCCGCCGAGGGCTACGAGTTGCGGATCGCCGACGGCAGCATCGAGCTGGTCGGCGGCGACGAGGCCGGTTGCTTCTACGGTCGTGCGACGCTGGCGCAGCTCGTGCGGGCGCACGACGGGCGCGTCCCTACCGGCGTGATCCGCGATCATCCCGATCTCGCGGTGCGCGCGGTGATGCTCGACGTCTCGCGCGACAAGGTGCCGACGATGGACACGCTGCGCAGCCTGATCGAGCTGCTCGCGTCGTGGAAGGTGAACCAGGTGCAGCTGTACCTGGAGCACACGTTCGCGTACCGCAACCATCCCGACGTGCACGCGGCGGCGAGTCCCTTCACCGCGGACGAGATCCGCGAGCTCGACGCGTTCTGCCGCGCCCGCCACGTGGAGCTCGTCCCGAACCAGAACTGCCTCGGCCACATGAACCGTTGGCTCGCCCACGACCGCTACCGCCATCTCGCCATCGCGCCCGAGGGGTTCGTCGATCCCTACGGCATGGCCAGGCCGCCGATGACGATCGAGCCGCGCAACCCGGAATCGCTCGCGCTCGTGCGTGAGCTGCTCGCCGAGCTCCTGCCGTGCTTCACGAGCCGGCGCGTGCACGTCGGCCTCGACGAGACGTGGGAGCTTCCGGCCGAACGCATCGACGACTACTTCGAATGGGTACGGACGCTGCGCGCGCTGCCCGAGCTCGCCGGGCGCGAGATGCTCGTGTGGGGCGACGTGTGCCAGGGCAGTGCCGACCTGCTGCGCAAGCTGCCGGGCGGGGTGACCGTGTGCGAGTGGGGCTACGACGACTGGTACCCGTTCGACGAACGCGCCGCGGCCCTCGCCGAGGTGGGCGTGCCGTTCTGGGTGGCGCCGGGCACGTCGAGCTGGCTCACGATCCTCGGCCGGGTCACGAACGCGGTCGACAACTGCCGCAGCGCCGCGCAAGCCGCCCGCGCGCACGGCGCCGCGGGGTTCCTCATCACCGACTGGGGCGACCAGGGCCACCTCCAGCAGCTACCGGTGAGCCTGCCCGGCTTCGCGTACGGCGCGGCGGTGTCGTGGGCGCTCGACGCGAACCGCGACCTCGACCTCGCGGCCGCGCTCAGCGCGCATGCGTTCGACGACCTGACCGGCGAGCTCGCATCGGCGCTACTCGCGCTCGGCGATGCGCACCGGCTCGTGACGCCGCAGTTCCCGAACATGTCGGCGATCGTCTCGCACCTCTACTTCCCGCAGCTGACGGTGGGCCGCGGGCTCACGCGCGGGCTCACCGTCGAAGAGCTCGACCGTCTCGAACACTGTCTCGCGACGGCGCGCGCGTCCGTCGACCGGGCCCGAGCGCGATGCGGCGATGCGGCGCTCGTCGCCGACGAGGTGCGCTTCGGCACCGATCTCGTCGCCCTCCTCGTGCGCGACGCGCGCGCTCGGCTGGCCGGCGACGGCACGATCGGCTCGGTACCGCGGCCGGTACGCGCCGCGCTCGCCGCCGATCTCGACCCGTTGACCGACCGCTACCGCGAACGGTGGCTCGCGCGGAACCGCCCGGGCGGGCTCGACGACAGCGTCGCGTGGCTGCGCAACCTCCGCGCCGCGTACGAGACCGGGCGGCCCGACCCGAGATGGGGCGGCCTGATCACCGACGGCTCCGCCGCGAAGTAGCGCCGCGGTCGGCGGCCAGACTGAGCCCGGCGTCCCACCCGGGCGCGCGGCCGCCGAACGGTGGCGCACCCGCTTCGTCGAGCAGCTGCCGCGTGCGAGCAGCCACGACACGACCGAGTTGGAGTTCCACATGTCGCCGGTGCGGTACTCGTCGCGACCCCAGACCAGCGTCGGGACGCGCGCGACGTTGGCGAGGACGTCCGCTGTGGTGCCGCGGTCGGCGGTGACCTTGACCGGGCTCTGGATCGCTTGGTCGATGTCAGGGATCGTGCCGTTGCGCCACCGGCGGATCTCGTATCGGAACACGCGCCACCGTGCGAGGAGCCGGGAGCCGACCGCTCCTTCGCCCGCAACCCCGCGTTCGGCGCGCCCGCGGTCGTCGGGTACGGGGGTGACCTCGACGACGTAACGGGCGTCACCCGTGTCGGCGACGAGCGCGGAGTGGTACAGGCGGCGCCGCGGCTGGCGGTGTACCGACGCGTGGATCGCCTCGTAGATCGCTCCGCTCACGCGCACGACATGCGCGCCGGCGCCGAGCGGGATCCAATACAGGTACAACCCGGGCGTGACGATGTCGTCGGGCGGCTGGAGCGCCTGCTCGGCCCGCGCCCGGATACCGCGCAGCATGCGCTGCGTCATCACGAAGCTCACGACCGAGACCGATTCGGCAAGGAGCCGCGCCGTGCTCGTCATGAAGCGGTAGCGCTCGCGTACGACGAGCCGCGTGCCACCGCCGGCGGTGTCGCACAGGACGAACGCCCACGTGAACTCGTACGGCGGCGTCGACGCGCTCGGTGCCGTCGCCGTGCTGCGGATCACGAACGCGTGCGGCGGTTCGACGCGCTCGACCTCGAGCGCGAGCTCGGGGTGCAGCCGGACGACGTCACCGACCCGGACGTCCTGCCATTCGGGCACGATCGTCGCCGCGCTGTGGATGTCGCAACCGGCGAGGTTCTCGAGCGCGTCATAGCTGTAGAAGCCCCCGCGTCCCTGACCCATCTGCACGAGCCACGGCCACACGCGCGCTGCCGGCGCGTCGATCGCGATCGAGCAGGTTGCGACGAGGTCGGCGCCGGCGAGCAGCTCGTCGCCCGGGAGGCGCGCGTCGACCTCGTCCGCCGTGGCGCCGGCGCGCAGCATCCGGCCGCGCAACCACGCGGTCGCGGCCAACCCGCCGACCGCGGCACTGACCATCGGGAGCCGGCGCATGCCGTGCCCTACCCGCACGCAGTCGGCTTCGGTCGCCGACGCGGCACCATCTCGGTCGTCATGGCGCACCTCCCGTGCACCTCGAATCGTGCGGCACGGCGCCGCGGCATGCACGCGGCCGAAGGTCCCGAATGCGCCGGCGATGGCCATGTCCGGACCCCGCCGGACGCGACCAGGTTGCAACACAGCACCTTCGCCTCTCGGCGGCGCGTGGCCGCCGCTGCCGCAGCGACGGATTCGAAACCCGACCGCCGGGACCTTCGCGACGTTCAGCGACCGCCGGCGAGACCGCCGGCGTCGACGCTCCGTGGCGGTATCAGCGGCTGCGGCCGCCGTGGCCGTGGCCGGAGGCACCACCACGGTTGCTGCCACCGCCGTGGTGCGACGGGTCGCCGTGGGCCACAGGCGAGCTGACGGTGCCCGGCGCACCGCCGCTCACGCGAGCGTCGGCACGCCCAGATCGGAGCGCGCAACACCCGTCGCGATCCATGTCGCCCCGAGTGCCGCGACCACGAGCAGCACGCCGATCCGCAATTGCTGGGGTAGTAGGCGCCCTGCGACAGCGCGGCGTAGACGATTGCGACGAGGAGCAAGGTCGGGCCGGTGCGCGCGGTTCGCGTCGACGACGCCGCTGTTCCGGACACCCGCCACCGCGTGGGCGCCGCGTCGAGCCCCCTTGCAACCGCGACCATCGAGGAACGATGTCGGCAAATCGCGCCAAATTCTCAAATCGTCGGACGTGCGGCGCGCGACGTGCGGCGCGCGACGTGCACCGGCGACGCGCGTGCGTCCTCGGCCCGGACGTTCAGGCTCGCAGCGGGTTCGCGCCGGTGAGGCCGAGCAGCTCGGGGCTGACGTAGCGCCGCCCGGGACGGCCGCGCCCGCTCGGCGTCGCCGTGCCGTGCTCGACGAGGACGCCGGCATCGACGAGGTCGCGCAGCGCCGCGTTCGCCGACTTCAACGGGATCGCCAGTTCCGCCGCGGCGGCGGGCCCGGTGAGCACCAGACGGCGTGGCAGCAACTCGAGCACACGCCACGCGGCGGCGTTGCTCCGCAGGCGCCTCATGCCGTCGCGCGGCGCGTTGAGTCGGTCGCGCCACTCTCGCTGCAGCCGCTCGACCGCGGCAACCAGCTCTTGCTGCGCGCGACCTGCACCGGAGACGGCATCGGCGAACCACCGCACCCACCCGTTGTGATCGCCGAGCCGGAAGCGAACCAGGCCCGCCCCGTAACCGCCGACGTCGGCGGCGACGCGAGCGCTCACGGGTGGCGGCGTCACCAACGACAGGCACCGCACGAGACACCAAGCGACGAGCACGCGACCGACGCGGCCGTTGCCGTCGGCAAAGGGGTGGATGATCTCGAACTGGGCGTGCGCGATCGCGGCTTGGCTCACGGCATCGACGCCAGCGCGATTCACGTAGGCGATCAGGTCGTCGACGAGTGCGGGTACTGCTCCGGGTGGCGGCGTCACGAGATGCGCATCGAGTGGTGACGTACCACCGATCCACCCCTGCTCGGCGCGGAAAGCACCGACGTGCTGCGACGGCGTGGGGCTTCCGGTCATCAACGTTCGGTGCCAACCGCACAGCGCCTCGGCGGTGAGCGGCGCGGTACGCGCTTGCTCGATCGCCTCACTCACCGCCGCGAGGTTCGCCGCGACCCATGCCGCGGCCGGCGGCGCGCTCCCCTGTTCGGCTTCGGCGAGCACGATCTCGACGACCGGTGCGGTGACGCCCTCGATGAACGACGACGCCACGCCTTCGGCGCACAGCAGCAGCCGGGCGAGCGCGTCGTAGTCCTCGGGCATCGTCTCGGCACCGTGTTCGACGGCGGCCTGCGCCCGGGCCGCCCGCGCGATGGTGCCGGCGTCGAGGGCGAGATCGCGGTCGGCGAGCGGCGTGGGCACGAACGCGCGCGCTCGCCGTCCTCGCCAGACGATCGGGACCTCGTGGCCTGCCGGTTCCATGCTCCTCTTTCGTACACTTACGGTAGTAAGTGTACGATATTCAGCGGTGGCCCGAGTTGCAGGTTCCATTCGGATCAGCGCCGGCGGTAGACGTCCTGGCGGTGTTCGATCCGGATCACGTGAACAACCCGTTCCGTGTCGTCGATTCGGTAGATGACCCGGTAGGCGCCGCGGCGTGCCGAGGAGTAGCCGGACAGTTCCCGCAAGAGAGGCTTGCCCACGCGGCGAGGCTCGTCCCGCAGCACGCCGTTGCAGAACTCCCACACCGCGACGGCGCCCGCCAGGGGCAGCCGCTCTCCCAGGGCCCGACGGGCCGGGCCGTAAAGGCGTAGGTCGTAACCCTGGCTCACGCAGCGCCGGTCTCATGCCGGCGCCGTTCCTCCAAGAGGCGGGCCATCTCGTCACCGGAAGTGTGCTCGCCCCGTTCCAGTTCGGCCTCGGACTCCCGGATCTCTGCGAGCGCGCGTGGGTCCGAGAGGATGTCGAGGGTCTCCTCGAGCGATGCCAGATCGTCGGGAGCGATCAGCACCGCCGCGGCGTGACCATGCTTGGTGATCGTCACCCGGTCGTGGGTCCGTTCCACATCGGCGACCAGCTCGGACAGGCGGTTGCGGGCATCGGCCAACGGCAGTTCACTCATAGCCAGAAGTATAGGCAGATTTCTGGGACTCGGCGCCGCCGGCCTCACGCGACATTTCCGTCGTCATGCTGTCGTCATGAGGTGGCTCACGCCTCGCGGCGCACTCGATACCGCAGGTGCAGCACCCGGTCCCCCTGGATCACGGTGTGCGGGTCTTCGAGCAGGTGGTGCGCGTCAACCGCTCCGAAGTAGCGCTTGCCGGCACCGAAGACCACCGGGACGACGTCCATCGCCACCTCGTCCACCAGGCCGAGGGCGAGCGCCTGCCCGCCCACGTCGCCCGCAGCCACCGCGACGCTGCGCTCGCCGGCGAGCGCCTTGGCCGTCGCGATCGCCTCGGCCACGTCGTCGGTGAAGTGGTACGAGGCTTCCGGATGCCACCCCTGCGGCTTGGGCCGGTGCGACACGACGACCACGTGGTCACCGGCCGGCGGCGACGCGTCCCACCCGTTCGTGATGTCGAAGAGGTGCCGGCCGATCACAGTCGACCCGATGCCCGCCCACATCGGCCGGACGTACACGGCCGAGGCCTGCGACACCTTGAACAGGCCGCCTTCGACGATCGGGACGTCACCGTTGAAGTACCAGTCGAACAGCGGACCGACCTCGTCGTCGGCGCCGGCGATGAAGCCGTCCACCGACACGACGGCGTGGGTCACCACGATGCTCATCTCATCTCCCTGTGCAGCAGTCGTTGCAGTCTGACCGCGTGCGGCGGTCGAACTCATCGGCCGCGCGCACCTGCCGGCGCCGCGCCGCGCCGGACGACCACGCCAGCGATTACGGTTCGCGCCGATGGCACCGCTCGCGACCGCCGACCGCCCGGAGGCTCGCCGCGGCGGGCGCGGGCGCATGCACGGGCGCGGCGCCGGGGAACGACCGGGCCGCGCGGCATGAGCACGAGCAATCCGCCGTCGGAGGACGAGATCCGGCTGTTCGCGTTCCAGGTGTGGAGCTACAAGCAGGGCGAGCTGGTGTCGCTGCTCGTGTATCTCGGCACCCAGCTCGGGCTCTTCGCCGAGCTGCGCAACGGACGGCCCGTCACCGCCGCCGAGCTCGCCGCGCAGACCGGCCTGCACGAGCGCTGGCTGCTCGAATGGTTGCGCGCCATGGGAGCGGCGCATCTGCTCGTGTGGCACGACGACGACCGCTTCGAGCTGTCGCCCGCCGGTGTCGCGGTGCTCGCCGACGACACCGAGAGCCTCTTCTACGCGGCGGGTGCCTTCGGTGGGCCGCCCGTACCGGAGCTCGTCGGCGATCTCGTCGAGGCGTTCCGCACCGGTCGCGGCTTCCCCTACGACCGCCAGGGCCCCGCCGGCGCGCACCGCACCGAGCGCATGCTCGGCCCCTGGACGAAGCTGGCGCTCGTCCCGCGCATCCTTCCGTCACTCGACGGTGTGCAGGCGAAGCTCGAAGCCGGCGGGCGCGTCGCCGACATCGGCTGCGGCGCGGGTGTCGCGCTGCTCGCCATCGCCCGCGCGTTTCCGCAGGCGCAGGTGCACGGCTTCGACATCTCGCACCATGCCATCGAGCGCGGCGCAGGCGCTCGTCGCCGAGGCCGGCGTCGACAACGTGACGCTCCACCATGCCGGCGCCGACGCGCTCCCCCACGAGCCGACGTTCGATCTCGTGCTCACGCTCGACTGCCTGCACGACATGACCCGCCCCGCCGACACCATGACGGCGATCCGGAGCGCGATCCGTTCCGACGGCACGTGGCTCGTGAAGGACATCCGCTGCGCGTCGACGCCGCGCGACAACCTCGCGAACCCGATGGCCGCGATGATGTACGGGTTCTCGATCACCTCGTGCATGTCGTCCGCGCTCTCCGAACCGGGGGGTGCCGGGCTCGGCACGCTCGGCCTGCATCCGGAGCTGCTCGAGCAGATGGCGCACGATGCCGGCTTCGGCCGCTTCCAGATGCACGACTTCGACGAGCCCGCGAACCTCTACTACGAGATCAGGCCCTGACACCGGGCGCGTGCGGGACGCGTGCGGGGCGCTCAGCGGCCCTGGAAGTTCGGCGGCCGCTTCTCGATGTACGCGGCCACGGCTTCGCCGAAGTCCTTCGTGCGGAACAGCGTGAGCAGCTCCTGCATCACATGGTGCGAGTTCGCCTCGAACGTGGTGTCGAGCCCGAGCCGCATCGTGCGCTTCGCGGCGCGCACCGCGAGCGGCGGCTGGGCGACGAGATC
This sequence comes from uncultured Actinomycetes bacterium, assembly GCA_963716525.1. Lineage (GTDB taxonomy): Bacteria > Actinomycetota > Acidimicrobiia > IMCC26256 > PALSA-610 > JBBREP01. The sequence continues at coordinate 2,057,942 of OY970315.1, read as the reverse complement.
GGCCACCCATGAGGCGACGGTCTCGTCGAGATCGGCGTCAGGCACGACGGTGTTGACGAGGGCGAGGCGTTGCAGCTCCGGCGCGTCGAGCTTGCGGCCGAAGAACGTCACCTCGCACGCCTTCTGCCAACCGACGAGCCTCGGCAGCAACCACGTGCCTCCGCTCTCGGGCACCGCGCCGCGCTTCACCGGCGGCGTGAAGCTCGCGCGGTCCGATGCGATGACGGCGTCGCAGCCGAGCGCGAGGTCCATGCCGTAACCGGCGGCCGGTCCGTTGAGCCGGCAGATGACCGGCACGTCGATGCGGCGCAGCACGAACGGCGGCGTGTCGTCGAGGCGGAAGCCGCCCGCGCTCTCAGTGGCCTCAGTGGCCTTGCCACCCGATCCGATGCCCGTACCGGCCGCGAGATCCTGGAGGTCGAGCCCGGAACAGAACCCGCGGCCCGCGCCGGTGAGGACCACGGCGCGCACGCCGGGGTCGGCGTCGCACTCCACGAGCCGCCGGCCGATCTCGAGCAGCATCGGCGCGCTGATCGCGTTCAGACGGTCGGGACGGTTCATCGTGATCGTCGCGACATGGCCGTCGCGCTCGAAGATGACATGGCTCATCGCAAGAGCATGCCAGAACCCGCCCCGCGGACCGTAACGTGCCGGCGTGTACCGATCGCGACGGCGCTGGAACGTCGCCGTCCTGATCCTGCTGAGTGCCGCGGTCGGGCTCGTCGCGCTCGTCGGTGCCGCGGCAGGCGACCAGGAGCGCGTCGCGTCCGACTTCACGGTCGCGGTGGTGCACCCCGACGGCAGCGCGCGCATCACCGAGGTCATCGACTACGACTTCGGAACCGGCTCACACCACGGCATCTACCGCACGATCCCCGGGCTCGGTACCGACGCCGCGATCCAGGTGCAGTCACCCGACGCGCCCGACCAGTGGACGATCGACGCGCGCGGGATCCGCATCGGCGACCCCAACCGCACGATCAGCGGTCGCCGCCGCTACCGGATCGACTACACGCTCCACGGGGTGGCGCCGAACGGTCGCCTCGCGTGGAACGCGCTGGGAACCGACTGGCAGGTCGGCGTGGAACACATCGAGGCGCACGTGCTCGCGCCGTGGCGGTTCGACACGATCCGTTGCGACCGCGGCAAGCCCGGCGCGACCGGAGGATGCACCGCCACCGAGGTGTCGCCCGGCCATCTCCGGCTCGTCGCCGACTCCATTCCGAACCACGAGGGCATCACCGTCTCGGCGATCGGAACGACGCGCCTCGCAGCCGCGCCGGCCGCGCCCGGTGTGCCGCCACCGGCGCCCGACCACACGGCCGGGCTCGCCAAGCCGGCTGCGTTGGCCGCGCTCGCCGCACTCGTCGCGATGTTCGCCACGATGATGGCGTTGCGCCGCGCCGGGCGCGACGAGGTGTTGGCCGGTGGTGCGGCCGACGCGGCGTTCGCAACCCACGCGCCACCGCCGCCTCCACCGAGCGTGGCGCCGGTCGATCCCGTCGATCCGGCGAGTGCCGGCGCGCCGGGCGCGCCGGGCGCGGCGCCCGGTGCGATGCCGCTGGGTACGGCGGGCGGCACGGTCGAGCGCCTCGACACCGATGCGCTCGCGGACCTGACGACCGTCGAGTTCGCGCCGCCGCCCGACCTCACGCCCGCCGAGGGCGGCATCCTGCTCACCGAGCGGGTGCGCGCCGAGCACAAGCTCGCCTGGCTCGTCGACCAGGCCGCGCACGGCGCCGTCGACCTGGAGGCGACCGACAAGAAGCAGGTGACGCTGCGCTGGCGCGGCGAGTACGGCGCCACCGGCAACCCCGTGCTGCTGCGGATGTTCGACGGGCGCACCGACGTCGAGCTCGGCAAGTACGACCGCGACTTCTCGAAGTCGTGGAAGCTGCTCGGCGACCAGCTCGAGGCCTGGCGGCGAGGTTCACCGCTGTGGTCGGCGGCGGCCGAACGGCGCCGCGGGCGCGTGCTCGTGTTGGGCGTCGTCCTCTGCGTCGCGGCAGCCGCGGCGCTGTTCGTGGGCGGGCTGCTCACAGGCACGCGCGGGCCGGGGTACCTCGCGCTCGTCGTGGTCGCGGCGCTCGCGGCCGGCGCGGCCGTCCCCATGGTGGTGTGCTCATGGGAGCTGCGCGTGCGCACCGTGCGCGGCTCGGCGCTGTGGCTGCGCACCGAGTCGTTCCGTCGGTTCATCGCGCAGTCCGAAGCCCAGCACGCCGACTGGGCCGCCGAGCACGGCATCCTGCGCGAGTACACGTCGTGGGCGATCGCGCTCGGCGAGATCGAACATTGGTCGCGGGCGGTCGACGCGTCGGCCACCGCCCGCACGGCCGACCCGGCCGGCTTCTACCTGGCCACCACCGCGCCCCGACTCCTGAGCGTCACCTCGGCCGCGGCGACCGCGCCGTCGTCGAGCGGTGGCGGCTTCGGAGGCGGCTTCAGCGGTGTCGGCGGCGGCGCAGGCGGAGGCGGCGGCGGATCGTGGTGACCCGCCGCGACGGGACCCCGGCCTCCAGGTGCGCCACGTCGGCACGCCCGCGGACCGGCCGCTTTGCGGCACACGGCCTTATGGTATCGGATCTGATACCATAACGGCTCATGGACGCCCCGTCCCTGCTCCGACGAGCCCGTCTCCGCAGCGGGCTGAGCCTCCGAGCGCTCGCGGCGCGTGCGGGCACCTCACATTCGACACTCGCCGCGTACGAGGCAGGGCGGGTCGCGCCGACCGTCGACACGCTCGAGCGAATCCTCACGGCGGCCGGTTTCACTGCCACCCTCACACTCGCCCCGCGCATCGCACCCGACCGCGAACGAAGCCGGGAGCTGCGCGAGGCACTCGAGCTCGCAGCACAGTTCCCAGCGCGGCACGCGAGCTCGATCGAATACCCGGTGTTCGTGGGTCATGGCCACTGAGCTCGGGATCACCCAGAAGATCGTGCGGCTGCACGACGCACTCGAAGCCGCACGCCTTGCCCATGCCTTCGGCGGCGCCCTGGCGCTCGCCTGGTGCACCGAACAAGCCCGCGGCACCATCGACATCGACCTCAATGTGTTCATCGATCCCGATCGCACCACCGAACTGTTCGCCGCCCTGCCGAAGCCAGTCCGGCGTTCCGATCGCGAGCTCGGCGAATGCCTCGCCACAGGTCAGGTACGGCTGTGGTGGAGCGCGACGCCGATCGACGTGTTCACGAACACCACCGACTTCCATCGAGCTGCCGCCGACCGATCCGTGCACCACGAGTTCGCGTCGCGCACCATCCCGTTTCTCGGCTGCAGTGACGTCGCGGTCTTCAAAGCGTTCTTCGACCGGACCAAGGACTGGGCCGACATCGAGGCGATGGTTGCCGTACGAGCGCTCGACGTCGATCTGATCCTCGGCGCGCTCGTCCACTACCTCGGACCCGACGACCAACGCGTGGCACGCATGCGCAGCGTGATCGAGGCAAGTGACCACGGGTAGCGAACTCGCCGCGCACGCGCGCGGTCACCGTCGCGTGCGCGTGACAGGCCGAGCCCCGGCCCGTGAAGCGTGCCGTGTCAGTGCTGGATCGGCTTCAGCAGTTGCTGGTGCACCGTGTTCCACGCCGGCTTCTGCGAGCCGTTCGTGCGCTCGATGCCCATCTTGCAGAGCCACTGCGAGTTGTTGGTGCACTTGTCGCGCTCGGCGTACAAGTACAGCGGACCGGTCCACGGGAACTTGAACCACGTGGTGAGCGTGAGTGGCAGTTCCTTGGCCTGGAAGGCCTCGGTGCCGACCTGCACACCGTCCCAGAACCGGAAACTCTGCGACGACCCCGACGACGTCGGCCACCCGATCTCGGTGGCCCAGATCTTCAAGTTGCCGATGCCGAACCAGAGCATCACGTAGTAGATCGCCGGCACCTGGCTGTAGAACGGGTTGAAGCCCAGATGCTCGTTCGGATATGCGGGGAACGTGTACGGGTGGATGCCGATCCCCTGGATCTGCTTGAACGCGCCGGTGGGTCCCATGCCCGCCACGAAGTTCGCCGGCGCGATGTTCCCGTTCACGTTGCCTGCCGGCGCCATGCCGCCGCTGATGATGACGGCCTTGCGATTGACCTTGTGGATGTTCGCTCCGACGGTGCGCAGGAAGTTGCCGTAGCGGACCGGGTCGGGCGGCGTCCACCCTCCCCACAGGTTGGGCTCGTTCCAGATCTCCCACTCACTCACCGAGCCGACCAGTCCCTTCGGGCGGGCCCTACCGTTCGGGGAGTACCGCTTCGCCGCGGCGATCGCGAAATGCACGAAGTCTTGGTTGCGCTTCGGTGGGACATGCGACGGGTCCAGCGTGCCGCGCGGCAGCGGGTTCGGCCGGGCCCACGGTGGCGTGAACGACATGTCGAACAGGACCTGGAGGCCGAAGTGTGCCGCCGCGTTGACAACGTTGTCGTAGATGGCCCACTCGTAGTGCCAGCGGTCGTGCGGCTGGACGGTCCACCAGTTGAGGTCGCAGCGCACCCTGCTCACGCCGATGCGCACGAGCTGATACATGGCGCCGAGCACCGCGACCGGGTTCGAATCGCCGCACGCCTGCGGCAGCGGGTTGTAACCCACGACCGTTCCGTAGGAATTCGGCTTGACGGCACTTGTGAGCGACGTGGCCACGTCCGCCCGAGCCGGACGCGCGGTGGCGCTCGGCGCCGCCGCGCCATGACCCGAGGCCGGCGCGCTCGTGGCCGCGGGTGCCGCGGCGGACGTGCCTACGCCGATGGTGCCGGACAGGAGCATGGCCACGACGACTGACGAGATGCACAAGGTTCGGGGACGCACGACGAGCTCTTCCTCCTCCGCCCACCCGACGGACATTCCCCACCAGCCAGCGCTCGCCCGGGCCCCCCGCGGACGCTGCTGACCCGCGGCATCGCGCCGCGGCCGCGAGGGTAACAGCCGCCCACCCGTCGCGATCAAGCGGTCACGGGACGTCGCCCGACCTCCGTGCGTGTGGCGAGGACGCGTTGGCGCGGCGGCGGTTGCCGGTGTGTTCGATCCCCGTGACGATCACGTCGCGGAGCTCGGCGCGCGCCCGCCAGCGCCGACGGTTCGTGCCCGTTCTTCTGCAACGAGCGTGTCACGAGTCCGTCGCGGCGTTGTTACGAAGTGCGGTTCCGCGATCTGGCGCACCGCTTACAACGCGACGACGTCGATACTCGTCGAGCGGATCGAGTGCGACGACGCAATCAGTCGGCGAGGAGGGCGCGCCCGAGTTCGATGCTCGCGAGATCGCCGGCGAAGAAGTGCTGCGATGCCGCGTGGATGTCTCGGAAGCATGTCTGCAGCGGACCGGCGCGCAGCGCATCCGTGCCGGCGAGCAGGTACGCGCGACGGACGACGTCCGCGCCGTCCTGCGTGGCGTGGACCGTCGCCTGGCGCGCCATCGCGACCTCGGTCGGATCGGCATGGCCCGTCTCGAGCGCGGTGCGCTCGGCGGCGGCGAAGCGTTCACGCACCCACGACGCGGCCGAACGGGCCCGGGCTTCGAGGTTGGCGAGCTCGATGATGAAGCGCTCGCTGTCGCGCAGCGCAGCCGACGAGCCCATCCGTTGCTTCGAGCGGGCGATGGCGGTGAGCTCGTCGAGGGCGCGCCGCACCACACCGAGCGCGAACCCGGCATGCCCGGCCGAGGTGAGGCCCATCACACCGAGCTCGAACGCGGCGCTGCCGCGGTAGCGCACGGGCGCGAAGTAGTCGAACGTCGCGCCCGACGGCACCCACGCGTCGTGGATCGAGTAGTCCCAGCTGGCGGTGCTCTCGAGGCCGAGCACGTCCCAGTTGCCCTTCAACTGCACGTCGGCGATGGGCATCAGCGCGAACAGAAGCTTGGGGTCGCTGCCGTCGGTAGGTGCGGTCACCACGCCCGCGCCCACCCACGACGAGTGGCGCACACCGCTGCCGAAGTGGAAGTCGCCCGTGATCCGGTAGCCGTCGCCCTCGGGGGTCGCGACCCCGTTCGGTGCGAACTGGCCCGCGGTGAGCGGCACACCGTCGGCAAACAGCGTCTTCGCAAAGTCGTCGTCAGTCCACGCCCCGAAGTACGCGACCGTGGCTGCGTTCGCCATGAGGCACCAGCCGGCCGACCCGTCGGCGCGAGAGATCTCGGCGAACACGTCGATCGCCTCCACCACCGGCGCCTCGAGACCACCCACTGCTCGCGGTGTCATCACCGCGTGCAAGCCTGCGTCGACCAGGGCATCGATCGTCGCCTGCGGCACCGGCTCATGCCGGCTCTGGCGAGCGTTCGCGTCGACGAGATCGAACAGGTCATGGGCGGCCGCACGCACATCGGTCATGGCCCCAGCATCGCGGACCGCCCGCCCGGTGCGCCCATCTGGCCGAACGGTCGTCCGCGGCGCCCGGCGAGGACTCGGGCCATCGAGCTCGCCGATCAACAGTCCGGGCTCAGGTCCAGCGCTTCTTGTCGATGAGCGCCATCAGATTGCGCTTGCGGGCGTGCTCTACGCGCACCGCGGCGAGCAACTCGGTGAAGCGCTGTGGCTGGCCCGCCTTGGTCGCCAACGTGCGGATGCGTCCGAGGAGGTCGACCGCCGCGCGATAGCCGCCGTTCTTCTTGGTATCGATCTGCGCCGCGACGGCCCGCTCGTAGATCGGGATGGCATCGAGCGGACGGGTCGCCTCCCGGGCGCGGGCCAAGGTCATCCACGTGCGCTCGTCGCAGCCGTACGTCGACGCCACGGCCCAGGCGTCGTCGATCCGGCCTTCGTACAACAGGATCTCCGCGAGCGTCGTCGCCGGGCCTCGGTCGAGCAGCGGGTTCCGCAGGCGCGCCTCGGTGTCGCCGGCGTCGAGGCGCGCCCGCAGCAAGCCGATCGCACGGTCGCTCGCGCTGTCTGCATTCGCGCTCTCGGCGACGAGCTTGCGGTAACCGTCGAGTGAGGGAAGCTGTTCGAACGCCTGCCACCACAGCGCCTCGGCGCCTGCGTCGTCGCCGGCGCTGCGGAGCTGCGCGGCCAGAAACTCGCGCAGCGGTGGCGTCTGCCAGTGCCGGTCGGCGAAGGTGGCCAAGCCGCGGCGGGCCCAGTCGAGCGCTTCGGCGTGCCGGCCGGCGCCGGCGAGCTCACCGGCGATCTCGAGGTAGGCGTCGGGCGTGCGCAGGTGGTCCCCGCGGATGGCGATGAGCTCGTCGGCATCGCCAGCGGCTTGGGCGACGCCGATCATCGCCTCCCGAGCGTGAAAGGCGGTGTGCGCATAGGGGTCCTTCGCCTTTCGGGTGGCTTTCCACTTCGGTTCGACGGCCTTGCGGTAGGCGGCAATGCCCTGCGCGCCGAGGACGCCTGCGTAGGTGGCGGCCGCGCGGTGGAAGGCGTCGAGTTCGCTGCTCAGCTCGAGCGCGGCCAGCCGCCCCGCCAGATCCACCGGATCGGGCGCCGCCTCCTCGCACGCCCGGAGGTGGAGCTCGCCGAGCCGTCCGGAGATGTCGGTGAGCCAGCCGTCACTGTCATCGACGTACTGCACTGCCGCGTCCGCGCGACGGTACGCGTGCTCGACGAGGCCGACGGCCGCAGCGGCGTGTCCCGCGTCGACGAGATCGCCGAGGGCATCGACGACCTCGAAGATGTCGTGCGCCCAACCGTCGGCTTCTGCGTAGGGCACGAAGTAGCGGCGGTCGCCGAACACCGCGTCGATGCGCTGCTTCCAGGCACGAACGTCCACCGAGCCACCGCCCGAGGCGAGGGCCCGCGCGGTGAGACGCTCGCGGAGCCGCCAATCGGCCTCCACTTGCTCCAGCACCAGGTCGACCAGCTCGTCGGTCTCGAGGCCGGACAGGTACGTGCCGAGGTCAGGGCCCTGGTCGACCTTGGCGCGTCGCGGTTGGCGCCGGCCGGGTCCGTCGCCGGCGACTTCGAGCGCCACTGCGACGCAGTGCTTGCAGAAGTCACCGTCCTCGCCGACCGGGCACGTGCACGACCAGGACACCTTCGGGGCTCGGCGCAGCTCGACGCGGTAAGGCATCGAGCCGCGGACGGTTGCGGTGACAACGTCGCCGTCGTGGGCTTCGATCTCGACACGACCTTGGTGCCGGTAGGCAAGACCGCGCATGAACGAGCGGTCGTCGGCCAAGCCCTCGATGTCGTGGCGAGTCCACCCACCGCGCATCTGGCGATTCTCGCAGCTCTGCCGCGCCCGGCTGCAGAGCGGCTACTCGCGCCGCGGTGGCTGATCCCAGCCGGTGATGCGCTCGACGGCCTCACGGATGTGCCGCGCGGCCTGTTCGGCTCGCTCAGCCTTCTCGTGGACGTACGCCAGCTGGGAATACGCACCGATCGGGTCGAGTTCGCCGTCCCAGCAGGCCGCCAACCGCATCACGAGGTTCTCCAGCTCGCACAGGTGCATATTGACGGTCGACGCCTCGGCGTGCGTCTCCATCACCGCGATCGAACCGGGGAGCAGGCGGCGGCGTTCGAGCAGCTCCCGCAGCCGGTCGTCGATGTCGCCCATGCGTTGGAGCGTACGCGCGCCCTGAAGGCCGAGCGCTGCGACGATGGTCGCGTACGGCGTGGTCCTGCGATCGTCGGCGTTGTCGACATCACTGAGGTCGCTCGCGAGCGTGTGCGGCCGCTCACACGCGCACCAGAAGCCAACTGCTACGACGCTATTCCTGCGCGAGCGCCTCGTCGAGGAGGTCGGTCAGTCCGAGCTCGTCGGCGATCGTCGTCAGGTAGTCGAGGTCGAGCTGGCCGGCCTGGTTGCGCAAGATCCCGATCACGTCGCGCCACTGCCGGTCCGAGGTCGAGCCCCCGCTTCGAAACCACTCGAGCTTGCGCAGAACCTGGTCCTCCGGCGAGGTGACCCAGAGCGGCGCGGCCGCGCCAGGGACCGCGACCTCGAGCCGGCGCTCGATCTGCATCCGATCGAGCAGTCCGTCGCCGAGGACGAAGAGATCCACCTTGAGGCCATGGCGGGTGTCGACGAGGTTGAACGACGATCGGTCGCGTATCGTGGTGCGGGCAGCATCGAGCGGGACGTAGAACTGCGCGACAGCCCGGTCGAGCAGCGCGGCCTCGCGCCCTTCGACGAGGCTGATTGCGAGATCGACATCGACCGTCGAGCGGGGCTCGCCGAACAGCGAGCTCGCCAGTGAGCCGCCGAGCGTGTACGGGATGTCGAGCTCGCCGAGGATCTGCGTCACCTGACGGACGAGCTCGAGGGGCCCTACCGCCATCAGCGCTTCAGGACGAGCAGCTTGTCGTAGGCCGCGTCGGCGAGGGCCCTGCCATAGCGCCTCGAGGTCAGCTCGTACACGATCTCGAGCTCGCTGGCCGCGGGGTTGCTCGCCACGATGCCCGCTCGAGCCAGCACGTCGACGTCGTCACACATCTGCTCGATCAACGCCACGCGCTCGTCAATCGTCATCGACCGCCACCGGTCGGCGAGCATCGTGTACGCCTCCGGATCCGTGTCGCCCGGCACCGCAGCGTGGGTCACAAGTCAAACGTTACCGGCGCCCTGCGACATTCGCTGCCCGGGAAAGCGACAGCACCGGACCGCCGAGCGAACTACGACGGCTCCCCATGAAGACCGCAGACGACTCCCCAGGACCGGCCGCGCACCGAGGCCGAGCTCGGCAAGGCGGAGTCGTCCTCGCCGGAGCTTCAGCCCGTCGCGCTCGTAATCGGGTCAGCGACCCGACGAGTTGCGCAGCTACCGGCGAAACGTGTTTCCCCGACACTCAGGTCGCGCTTCGGGGAGCGTTCGGAGCTCGATGAGCCGTGCCAGACCCACGCTGCACAGGACCCACGACGTTCGCACAAAGAGGCTTGTCCTTGGGTGCGCTAAATGCGATTCGGGACGCCGACATTGGCCAACCGCGACGAGGACGCGAAGAAATTGACATCCGTCACGCACGAACGAACTCTTCGTCAACCCGGTCGCGGTGGACCGCGTCGTGCGACCAAGTCGAAGTTGCGGAGCCGCCGGTTCGCATAGCAATCGGCGTTGTGTGACCGGGCACGACTGGGGTCGCTGGGCCCTGGCGCCTCGGACGGGCGCCGCGACCAAGTTCCGCCGCGAGTCTTCCGGCTGCTCGGCACGAGCCCACCGACCAGGCGCATACCCCGACTCGTCGCCTCGGGCCTGACCAACAGTTGAACCGTTCCTGGAAGTAACGCTATCTTGGCGAACCTTCTGGAGCAGGGGAATACTCTGTCCTTTCTCAATTGAGCGCGGCTTTGCATTGTCAAGAAGTGGGGATCGGAGTTCGGGGATGGGCACGGATGGTCACGCGCACCGACGTGATTCGTCGGTCCGCGGTGCCTTGTCGCGTCTCCGTCCGCACGGGACTTCAGCGACCTTCGATTCACAAACCGCGTGCGGCTACTCGCTCGCCACACTTGCGGTTGGCGCCGTCGCCTCGATTTACGCACGCATTGAGACCCCGGCGTTGCCGCCGCTCAACAGGTCGGAACCCGTGCTCGTCGTGGGCAACCACCGAAGCATGTTCGACCTCTTGGCCGCCACGTCCATCTTTCGCCGATGGTCCCTCCCGGTGCGGTTCCTTGTCAAAGAGGACTACTTCGAGCGAAGACTCATGGGCACCTGTTTGCGCAACATTGACGCGATACCTGTGAACCCAGAGATTGGCCTCGACGCGATCCGGACGGCTAGTCATGCGATGTTGTCCAACGGTCAGAACGTCGCGATCGCGCCCGAAGGTTCGCGCATCCCGCCGCACCTGCGGACCGACGGAATCGCACCGTTCAAACCTGGAGTATCGCTCTTGGTCAGACGCGCGAAGCCACAGGTGCTGCTTCTTGCCCTAGTCGGCACAGACGCCGTGTGGCCGATACCAAGCAGCCGGCCATCAGCGTCTCCTCTGTCACGTCCGACGATTCGTGCCGCAGCGCGTCGCTCAGCAGTCAATAGCGATGCTCCGGCGCACCAGATCCTCGAACAGTTGTGGCTAGAGCTTCGCGATCTAGTTCGTCTTGTTGAAGCGAGCGCAGCAAGTGCGTAATATCAATTTCCGTTCACATCCCGAGTACTGGGGCGGTGCACTCGCGACACTCGTTGTCGCAATTCCGGCTCTGCTCCCGTCAATAAGGGACGCATCTACATCAGGTGATTGGTGGACACTGTCAAGCTACCTTCTTTGGTTACTCGTCGCTGCCATCGCCGTCTACAGCTATCGCCCCGCACTTCGTAAGTACGACCCACCGACGCCTGAGCAGTTCGGAATTCGTGCGTCTACGGCACAACTCTGGCCGCGAACCGAAGTTGCACACGATGTAGCAATGGCAATAACGACACACGCCACATCTGCACCATTAGTTATAACTGGCGAGAGCGGTGTCGGCAAGTCCACACTAGTGATAACGGAAGTTATTCCTCAACTCAACAAATGGCAATGGGAAACCGTCTATATCGACGCCGACACCGACTTAGCGACCAGTCTGGTCCGCAATTTAAGGTCCTGCACCGCAGTCGATACAGTTTCGATCGCCGCCGGCGCCTTCGAGCTCGCCGTTCAAGAAGATCAACGATGGTGCATAATTATAGACCACGCTGAACGCATTATTCCGATAGTGGCGGCCGAAGCGACCGACACCACCCGCACACTCCAGGTGCTCGTGGCTTGCATAGCAGGACTGCCGAACGCTCGATGCGTGCTCATTACTCGGCCAGAGGCCTACGCGGGCCTCATTGCACTCGGCGAGCAAGCGCCTACCTTCCATAACTGCGTTCCGATTTCGCGTCCAACACTGGGCCCGGATATCAATGGGGACATCGACTTATCCGAGCGATTCATACCTGTTACACGGTCGCGCGCCGACGCAGAGGCCATAATCAGAACGATCGCCCCCGGCGATAAATTCCTCCCAGTCGAAGCTCAAATTCTCGGAGTCGTGCTTGAGGACTACGCCAAACATCACCAGCAGATCACGTGGATCGAGTTTCGCGATCGATGGCCGGATGCCGATGCAATTCGGGACGAGTTCGTCGAACTGTACGTTCGCGCCTCACCGCAACGTGATGTCGCCATCAAGGTCGTCGCAGCGTTGGGTGCACTATCCGGCCGTCGACAAGCGTCTAGCCGCGATCTCATCTTCGCAACCCATGAGTTGGACACCGACGTACATCGCGCGCTTGACTACTTAACCGAGAATGGACTGGTAAGCCGACTCGACGCTGGAGGCCGGTACGAAGTCGCAAACGACTATGTCGCGTGGATGTTTGCGGCATCATCAGGTCGTCTGCTCGACCCGGTCGATCGCGACAACATTGCCTACTACTTTGACGCAACGTTGCGAGATGATGTCCCGCCGACCCGCGGGCTGTGGGTTCCGCCTTCTGGTAAGAGGACTTTCGCCGACGTAGTGGCCGTTATCGTTCTAGTTGCTTTGCTGTTGCGGCTCTTAGTTCCTACGCTCAACATCGACCCATTATCGCATTCCGGAGTTCCCAGCATCAATACAGGCAGCGTAATTGACGGCTTGTTTCTACCCGTTGCGCTCTGCTATGCCGCGTGGATGCTCTACCTCCGGTCGTGGTGCAGCCGCCTCTTCCTGCAATTGAATGAGCGACGGTACGAACGTGTACTGACAATTGGCCTTGTAGTGGCGTACACCGTCGCCATTGGGTTCACGATGTTCTATCCGGAGATCTTCGTTGCAGTGATCGGTGCCCTCGGCCTTGTTTTCGGGCTCAAATTGGCGGCTTATTCTCTGCGACGAGACTTTGGCCAGTCGGCGCGCGGCCGCTTACGCCGAATCGGGATCACAACGGCATTCAGCATGTCGATCCTATTCTTTTTCGGTCTATTCGGGCGCCATGTCGTGGCCAATGGATCGCTCGGCCGTACCGGTGTCCTCGTTGCCTTCTACTTGGCTGGAGCAATGCTCACTTACGCCTGCGCGACCCTCTATCCACGTCACGTTACCCAAGGCGCGGCGAGCCAAATGTTGGGTTTGATAGACCGCGGGGGCTCGGGACGATGACGGCTTCAGTCGGACTGCTCGAATGGATGCGTAGCGTCCAACCTGTGCCCAGGCGCCGGCCGGAGGAGCGTACTGCTTTGGTAGTGCAGGGAGGCGGCGTCCGCGGTGCGTTTGGAAATGGCGTGCTCCGTTCATTCGAAGACGCAGGGCTATCACAGGCGTTTGATGTGATGCTCGGCGTGTCGGCTGGGTTCCTGAACCTTGTCTATTTCGCAGCCCGTCAGGCCAAAGATTGCTCATCGCTCTATGGCGACTTTGCCGCGCTGGGCAAGCTTGCCAAACCGTGGCGCCTTCGGTCGATGCTTGACCTTGACACAGTTGTCGAAGAGGGAATGAAGCGCCGGTTCCCTGTCGATATCGCCGAGCTTGAAGCGAATCCAAGCCACATGATGGCCGCACTAACGGATGCGCGTAGCGGCGAGGCCGTGTACGTAGATCCAAAGGATCGTGATTTGGATCTCTATGAAGTGGTGCGCGCGGCGTGTGCGATTCCGGGCCTCTATAACCGAGCGGTTCAGATCAGGGGTACCGAGTATGTCGACGGTGGAATCGCAGTAAACGCGCCGTTGTCGGCCGCATATGGTCTCGGTGTGCAGAATATCGTCGTTGTACTCACACGTACCGACCGCGGCTCAGGCATGCGCGTCCGTTGTTGCACTCGAGCGATTGACGCGGTCGCGTTGAGGGGATTCGACCCAACGATTCGAACGACCTTGGCCCGGCGACGACACGCGCCAGATCAACAGCACCGATGTGACCACCCAAGTGACGCAGCGAGTGAGGGTGATCGGACGGGCAACATATGGATAGTTCGTCCGTCTGCATCGGATAGAGACATCGCGTTGCTCGACATTCGACGTCGCGCCGTGGCCGCTGCCGAGCACGCAGGTTACGCAGCGGGGTTGCGCACTATCAACGGCACCTCTTGAGGGCGGTGTCCATTATCTGCAAATAGCGGAGCGGTCCCGTTTCACGCGTGGCCCATCGTGTCGGGTAGGTACCCCGACGAGTTCCGGACGCGACGAGGCCCTCTCTTGCGAGAGGGCCTCTGACCTGGTCTTTCGATGGTGGCGGGGGGTGGATTTGAACCACCGACCTCCGGGTTATGAGGCGTGCCGCAGCAGCCACATGCCGTCCGCTTTGGGCCGTATAGGTAAAGACAGCTGCGCAAACGGTGCGATATGCCGTCGCAATCCTGGGGTGTCCGCAGGCTGCCACCGGCGCGCGTTTGCAGGGCGTTAGCAGCGCGGTGCCTACAGCGAGCCCAGTGAGCTACGCGGGAATGTTGCCCGGCATCGGTTCACGAGCGACGCACGTTCCAACGGCGAGAGGTGTGTTGCGCACAGAAGACCTCCACCGTGTCCACTGGTTCGAGCGCGCTCCACTTGTCAGAGACGGCGCCGAGTAAGGCGGCATCTCGTCGCGGTCGAGTCAGTCGAGCCAATCTTCTCTGAAGTCGGGCCAGAGCGCGCGGGCCTCAGACGCAGTCATGCAACGCCGCGACGCGCCGCCGCGTTGCACGGTGACATCTACGATGGAATCGGCTTCGTGTGTTCGTGCGCGTCGTCAATGTTGTTCGATCCCGCTTGTGGGTTCGGTTCGGCTGCGAGTTTCATACGCGTGTCATCCCTTCCAAGAATGACGCAAGGTCCGTGCGCTCGAGCAGGCGTTCGATCGTCCGCCCGGAGCCGATCGCCAGACCCGCGTCCGCAATGAGGTGGAGGTAGTCGTCGCATCTGCTCGTAGCCGCCAAGTCGTCGCGTGCGTAGAGTCGACACGTGTACACGAAGGGATCGCCGACAACCTGCTCAGCTTGAATCAGGCCTGCCGTGATGGCGTAGTCGGTCAACGGCTCCCATGAGATGCTGCAAACGTGTTCATCAACGCCCGGCTCCGCTCGAGCGAAATCGCGTAGTGCGATTGCCGGCGACACGTTCTTGCGCACGGTGTCCGGGCTGAGCAGACCCGCGATGACAAGGGAGTCGACATGCGCTGCGTGCGACGAGTACGGGTCGGTGAAAGCAAGTACGCGCCGAAGGTCGGCACGTCGGATGTTCGTGATCGCATCAGCCGCCACGACATCTTGAGCAGTGCTCGGTAGCTCGAGGACCGGCACGTACGTTGGGTAGCCGCGTGCCGCTAGCTCGGGCCGGCGGGCCTCGTACTCAAGCGCATTGAATTCGTTCAGACAGATGAACTCTTCGTAGGCACGCCCGTGCACCAGCATGTCCAAGCTGTCGAGTGAGCTCGACCGCAAGACAACGTCCAGGGTGCATGTCGACGTGATGTTCCTCGACCGGTCGCTAGCCGCCGACATGATGGCGATCGACCCAATCTGTTGCACTGGCACCGAAACGGTGGCCGAAGACGGCAACGATTGCAAAGAGGTGGCTGCGCTCGCCGCCGGAACTGCCCAGCTTCCGCTCTGGATGGGTTGCCACGCTTCAAGTCGCCGAAGGCCACGGTCTGCGAGGCGGTCGAGCGGCTCGGCTTCATTCCGCGGCACCGCGGCGTCGATCGCGGGAAACATCGTTTCGATGACGTCGGCGAATCGGACGGTATTGCTAGCAAGCAGGTGAGCAATCTGTTCACCGTTGAGAAGCTGCACGTTCGTGCCTGGCCGTTTCTGTTCGACCAGCTGGGCAACCGAGGTCATCGTCGCCGACTCGTTCGTGTTGCGCGGCGACCCGCTCCAGAGGAGGTAGAGCTCGATGGGCTGCCCATCCGGGAACGGTGCGAAACCGTCCAGCGCGTCCTTCCACGGCTTGGTGTTCCTCGCCGCCCCACGCGCGTAGTCCAGGGCGACGCTGCATTGCACGACCACGACTGATCCCCGCGACGTCCGCCCGAGAAGATCCGGCTGTCCTGGACGTGTGCGGCCGAGCGTCGACGCCCCGGGAGCGTCAAGCGGTCCTCGGAGATCTGGGATGTGGCGCTCGATGAACGACCGAGCGAGCTCCTGGAAGGCTCCGCTCTCCAGCGTGCGAAGCTCCCGGGCAACTTGATCTCGGAGGTCGAGATGTTGCGATTGGGTGCGCCCCACGATTGGTTACGGCGCTTCGATCGCAGGGATGCCGGGGTGGCGAGGATTGAGCCAGACTTCGCTGGCGATCTCGAGCTTGAGCGTGCCGACGACGCCGTCGGCCTCGGAGGGCGCGGAGAGAGCCGCCAGAGTCTCGTAGAGGAACGTCGCCTCACGTCGTGCGGCCGTGCCGGCAAACTGCACGGTGAACGCACGCCAGACCTCCCCTGGCGCGGGGTGGATGCCGAGCATGTCTTCTTGGCCGGTGCGCTCGACGTCGATGTAGGTGAAGTCGGCGAGCATCATCGCCGCGGTGAGGGTGTTGCTCACCGACGCTGCCGGCACGGACAAGTGGATGTCAGCCCGCTTAGTTCGCGAGCGGGCTCGGCCGTCCCACGCAACGTTCTCGAAGCTCGGTAGCGGAGCGTCTGGTCCGGGCAACTGGAAACGCATCTCTGCCGCGACGTGCTCGCGTTCGATGAGGATGCCGACGTCGTCGAACCGTTGGGCGACTGCGATCACGTCGTGCGTCAACTGCTGGGCGGCCGATGCATTCGGAAGGTAGGCAGAGAACAGTGCGTTCGACGGAAGGTTTGGATGCGTCCCGGCGACGCTGACCTTGGTCATGCCGAGCTCATCGAGCGCGGCCACTAGATCACTAGGCGGCATTTCGGTCGTCACGAGATGGACGTCATGGACAGCGGCCATGGCGGACCTCCTGTTCTGTTCGTAGACTGGGCTGGTAGATCCGAACGTTCAATTCGGATGGGCGAATCGAACAGTAACTCACAACGCCAGACCGTGCATGCGTTTTGAAGGTGCGACCTTGGGCAAAATTCCGGACAAAGCGGACTTTCGGGCGCCGATGGTCCTCTTCGACAACGACGATCAGCGCTTCGCTCAGCGCCTGATGGGTTTCGTTGTCGCTGGCCAACTCGACCAGCACCCGATGTCACGCCGATGGTGGGCCGCGCATCTCGACGTCGCGCCCTCGACCATCACGAAGATGACCGAGGAGCCGTCCGGTGCCCTCGTGGCGAAGCTTGACCTCGCACTGCTCGCGCAACGCTCAGACCAACGCCTGTTGCCTCGGCTCTCCGATCTCTACACAGATATTCAGCCGAGCAACGCTCGAGACAAGGGCCTGCTGGAGTGGCTCGCCCGGCAGCCAGTCAGCGTCGAGGAACTGCCCACGCGCCGGCCGCGAGTTGCCGAGCAGCTACTGCGCAGCGAATTGGCACTAAAACGCTGCGAGGTGTTTTACGAATCCGGCGACATCGACGTTGATCCGATCGTCGAAGAGGCGTTGCGTCGACTCCTCGTACTCGCCAGCGGCCCTTACGGTGCCTCGAACGTGGCGCACCATCAGTGCGCTCAGCTTGGCGCGGAAGTCCCAGACCTATTCTTTCGACTGCTCGAGCAACATTTCGACCGCTCGCCTGTCGCGTTCCGTTTGTTGCGTACGCTGGATCGTTTCGTCAATGTTTGGGCAAGTCGCGAGAGTGACCCTCGGTCGATGCGGCAGGGGCGCGAACGTGTCGACCGTTCACTTAGTTCCCTGCTGAATCGCCTCGGACATGCTGCGCAGCATGGTCGCATCGTCGATCCATATCCCGGCAGCGAATGGGCGATAACGCTGGTGCGTGACTTCCTGCGCCTTCATCCCGATTCAGACACCGCGACCGAGTGGCTTGCGAATGCGTGTTGTGACGAACGCGCCTCAGCTCGTGAGCGCTCATATGCCGCGTTCACCATCGCCGCACGAAGCGCGACTGCTTCCGCACCGTCTGCGGCGCTCGATTCGCTCCGCCAGTCTTCGTCATCGGTGCTGCGCCGATGGGCCGATCTCTTGGACGGCACGGATCTGCAACGGCTCCCGCCGATAGACCGACAATCAGCGATGGAACAGCCTTTCCAGGTCGAGAAGGAAATCGTCTCATCCGCCATTGCAAGCACATGGCCGGCTGCCCTCGACGGCATCCGCAGTTCCATGCACCAGCTCGTCTTTGCCTCGCTCGTCACAGCAGACGGGCGTTTGCGACGCAACCTCATCGAGGCCGTCGTCGCAGCTGGATTGGTGACCCCATCAGTCCCAGTGCTCCGCCGGATCTGGGACACGTGCGACGACAACTCCGTGCGCGAAGCTGTCATCTTCTTTCTGAGCCGCTTGAGAGAGCCATCGGAGCACCTCATCGAGCTATTCATGGAAGCAGCTCAAGATGATGATCGTGCCGTATCACACGCTGCCGTTTGGGGACTTGGCGACCTATTCAAACCCGGACAAGAACATGCATATCAAGCTCCGGTCAAACTTCTCGACGACATCGTCTCGAATGGCTCTATGGCTTCGATTAGCGACGCTAAGATACGTATTGCGGCCGCGCATGCCCGAGCTATAATTGAAAAGGACTGGCAGGGGGATCTGCCGCATAATATGCGACCGATAGAAAACGGCGTCGCGAGCCCGCTCGAGCAGAGCGTGCGAGCACTTTCGAAATGGGGACAGCTTCTCGCCGCTCGCAAGTCCACCGAGGATCCGTTTATCGATCCGACCGCACTTGGACTCACTGGGCTTCTAGAGCTGGATCGCACCAAGTAACTCGACCTCGGCATCCAGCGAGACTCCGTACGTTTCCGCTACGGCAGACGCGCATCCGTCTCGCCAGTGCAAGGACTTCCGCAGCGCTCGCCTCGCCGGCATTCACGATCGTGTTCGGGCCACCACGACCAAGGCGCAACCGGCCTACAACCCTCCCCGGACAAAACTCAACTGCGTCTTTCGCGATGTCGCACGCCGTCGAGATCAACGATCCGGCGATCAAACTTGTGTCCGCCGCATCCGTCGGGGTGCAGCGCCGGACCCAGTCATGACCCCGCTTGAGCAACTCGGACTTGCGCTCGGCGAAGATCGCCTTGACCGACTCAACGTGTTCTGGCCGAAGATCACGCGTAACAAGGTTCTTGAAGAATGAGCCAGCAGTTCGATTGTCGTCGCCAGCGATGTGGTCCTTGGGTTTGCGGATTCTTCGAACGGCTTCTGCAACGAGGCCCAACTTCGCCGGCCCACCGCCGACATGCCCGAGCGCGTGTAGTTCCGCCGCGATGTCCTCTCGTACGATCGTGCAGGACTCCGCGGCGTCGAGCTGGAGCACGACGCTTGTCAGGATGGAGCCGGCATACTGGCGTTGGAAGATGCTGTCGCGGTACGCGAACTTGCACTCGGACCGCGGTACTTCTGTTGGCGCGCCGGGCATCGACGCAAGTCACCGCAACCACCCGTTCGCCTATCGACTGACCGTACGCTCCCGCGTTTTGGATAACTGCTCCACCGACCGACCCCGGGATCCCCGCAAGGTGCTCGATACCAACGAGACCGTGCTCGCAACAATAATCGACGAGCACGCCCAACGGAGTGCCTGACGAAACCGTAATTGACGTCCCGGCATGCCGTATCGAGGGCGAGCGAGCAATCAAGAAGATGACACCATCAAAGCCCGCATCGGCCGCAAGGACGTTCGATCCACCCGCCAGGACGAAGCACTCACCCGTTCTGTGGCGCCTCAGCGCAACGTGAACCGATGCAGTATCGGGTTCGAGTCGCACCACCTGGCGCGCCGGCCCGCCGATACCAAAGGTTGTCAGTTCGGCGAGATCCGTCAACTCGTGCCCACCATTCAAACCGCGTCGAATGTGAGGTCGCTCAAGCTAGCGGTTCGGCTAAGCATGCAACGCCAGCTTCCCGTACCACGCGTCGCAGCTATGACAACCAGTATCGTTCTCAAGCCCAGTCGGACGGCGGCGGGCCACTTCTTCGGCGCTCCGCCGTCCGCGACGATTGAGGCGCTTAGCCCTGATTATTCGTCGGTGTCTGCGGGTTTGTACTTGCTGGGCGCGACAAGTGCCCTGTTCGTAAGGCATTCTTGGTGTTGCGAGACAACCAAGACCGCCGGACGAGAGGGCACTTGACAAGTGAACGGTATCAGTACGCGAAACGTGAAGATCGAGACCGCGGCGACGGGCGTGGTCGGTCATGTCGGACTGCACGCGCTGGGCGCGTACGCGGACCAGGTCGGGCTTGGTCGGGCCTTGTCGGCGCGGATCGCGGGCCCGTCGGGGGAACGGCCGTGGTTGCATGATCGCGGGAAAGTCCTGGTGCATGCGATGCTCACCCTCGCGGGTGGCGGGGACGCGATCGCCGATGTCGAGTACCTGCGCGCGCAGCCGGGCCTGTTCGGGTCGGTCCCGTCGGACACGACGGTCGGCCGCATGTTCCGTGACCAACTCGACCCGGCGACCGTGACCGGGCTGTGGGAAGCAATCGCCGGCGTACGCGCGGGGGTATGGGACCGTCATGGTCTGAGCGCGTCGGATGAGCGGGTCGTGGTCGATTTGGATGCGTCGCTGGTCGAGATCCATTCCGAGCACAAAGAACAGACGGGCCCGACATACAAGGGCGGCTTCGGATACCACCCGTTCTTCGCGTTCGTGGACGGCACCGGCGAATGCGTCGCCGCCTTGTTGCGGCCCGGCAACGCCGGCGCGAACTCCATCGCCGATCACCTGACCGTGCTCGATCACGCGATCGGTCAGCTCCCCGAACGCGTACGCGCCGGACATCGTGACAGCGATCCTGGTGGGCTCGTCGAACGCAAGCTGATCGTGCGTGCGGACAGTGCCGGCTGCACGCACGGATTCGTGGATGGTTGCCGAGCCCGTCACGTCGGGTTCGCGGTCGCAGCCCGCCAAAACAACAGCATCCACAACGCGATCGCACGCATCCGTTTCGACGACAACCGATGGCAACCAGCGCTCAGACAAGACGGCGACCTGCGGCCCGGCGCAGCCGTCGCCGAGATCACCGACCTCGCCGACCTCGACGGCTGGCCGACCGGGACACGACTGATCGTGCGCCGCGAGCCGTTGCATCCCGGCGCGCAACAAACCCTGTTCCCGTCCGAGGTCTACCGATACTGGGGCCACTACACCGACCAGTCCGGCACTCCCGTCGAACTCGACCGGTTCATGCGCGCGCACGCCCACGTCGAAGACCACATCCAACGCCTCAAAGACTCCGGCCTCTGCCGGTTCCCGTTCAGCGACGCCGACGCCAACCGAGCCCGACTCGCAGTCGTCGCGTACGCCGCGGACCTCGTCTGCTGGTTCCAGACCGAAACCCTCGACGGGCCACTCAAGACCGCACGCCCCAAGACGCTGCGCTGGCAGTCTGGCACACACCCGGCCGGATCGTGCGCAGAGCCCGACAACACATCGTGCGCATCCGCGACGACTGGCCCAGCGCCCAACTCCTCACCCGCGCCTACAAGCGCATCGCGCTCATCACCTGAGCCCGCAGCCACCCGAGACGTCTCCGCGGAAACGTCCGCGGGGCCTTGACCACGCACGCCGCGACACAGCCGCAACACCACCGATCACCGACACCCCGCCACCACGAGCGACGACGCGCACCCCAAGACCACCCAATACCGCCGCCCGAACCCACAAAATGGCCGACCCACACGCTCACGAACTCTCATGAACAGTTGGGGTTAATGTGGCGAGTCGGCAGAACTTCCGAGATTGGTAAGCCAGCTTGATAGATACCCAGTGCCACACGTCGATCCACCAGCATCGTGGCCGCACCTAGCCGGACGAAGCTGCGCCGAGTCGTTGACGACCTCGTAGTCGTCCAAGGCAACGATTTCGTCAAGGAACTTCTTCGCAACAAAGGGCTTCGTATAGGGGCTACGAAAGCCGATTTCGAAGCATCACTTCACGAAGCGATCGAATCCGAGCGACTCACCGCGGAAGACGTTGAGACCTGGCTTACTGAGGTCGAAGGCTGGGGCGCACACCACGCCTACCTATTTCGATTCGACTCTGTTCGGTTGCGCAATTTGCTGCACGACACAGCGGAATTTCGGACGCGCGTGCGCGACGCCCGGCTCGTTACCGCCTACGACAAAGCCCAGCCATTCGCGTTTCCGCGGGTCCTCACAGCCACGGGCGTCATGGTCTCGGACGGCGGTCTAGAGATCGTCTGGCATCAGGGCACAGAGTCGTGGCAGCGGGATAAGACGCGCGACTACGAAGAAGACCGCGAAGGCGATCGCTACCGGTTTGATGCCTACCGTCGCCGTGCCGACCGTTCAGTTGTCCGCCTCGTAGCGCGGCCGGACAATGCTCTGGGTGGAATGTTCATCTCGATTCCTCTCGGGCCTGATCATGACCGTGCTCATGAGGTAGCGAGCCGGGCAGCCGACGTCGTGCTCGCTGGGACTCGCCTGACCTTCGTGAACGTTGGTCAAGCCCAGCTGCACCTCGACAGGCCGCGCCCGCCAGACAATCGGTCTGTCACGACGTCTCGATCGCGGATCCGCGGGCAAGGCGCCTACGTCGAGTTCGGCAGCACCATCGCAGACGGCGACTTCAATGACGTCGACGCCGTTCGTAACGTACGGCTCGCGGCACGCGACGACCTCAACGGCGAGTCCGGTGATTTCACGTTCGCGATCGAAGGCGCGTCGACGCCACGCGCCAACGTGCGAGTCAATCTGAATGCCGCACAGCGTCGCATCTACATCCGAGCCCAGCTAAACGCCACGCAAGAGTGGAGCATCCTGCAGCAGATCGCCGACGCCTAATGGACCGAGAGATGCAAGCGTCGTTGCGAGCAATAAGTCCGCAAGGTGCCATATGGTTAACTGAGCGTCTTCGTCGACACGGGGTGTTCGATGCGACGGCGGACGAGGTCGCCGCCGACGCCGACATTCCTTTCGACGTTGCACGTGCTCAGCTCGAGTATCTCGCGGACGCAGGCGTGCTCGAACGTGCTGAGCGTTATTGCTGCCCCGGCTGCAGCACGGCCGTCTTGGCTGACAACATCGAATGCTCGCTGTGCGGTAGCAACTTCGACGCCGGGCCAGTCACAACGGTCACGTATCAAAGACGTACCGCACCCGGACGCGACGTGCCATGGATGCTGCTCATTCACGGCATGAACACGCGCGGCGCCTGGCAAGAGCAGTTCGCATGGCGGGCCGCGATAGTGCACGGCCGATCCATTCCGGTCTTCAGCTTCAAGTACGGGCGGATCAGACCTGGAGTGCTTCTAGCACGCCGGCGTCGGCAACTCATCCGACGGACGATCGGCCTGATAACTGAACTCGCCGGCGACGCCGACAGCGTTCATCTCGGTACGCGCCCCGACGTCATCGCACACAGCTTCGGCACCTGGCTGATCGTTCACGCCCTGCTCGACGAACCCACCCTCCAAATCGGTCGGCTCGTCCTTACCGGCTCCATCATCCGCCCCGACTTCGACTGGTCACGCATCGCTGACCAGCACGACGGCGTCCTCAACCACCGCGCCGGTAGCGATCACGTCGTGGGGGCCGCTCGCTTCTTCATCCCGGACTGCGGGCCGTCCGGTATCGACGGTTTCACGGACAAATCGATCGACGACGCGCTCGCGCCGACATGGCACCACAGCGACTACTTCAAGCCGACGGCCAACCTTCAACTTGCGTTCGACACGGTCTGGGCGCCTTACCTGCGTGCACCACGTTGAGCCGCGAGCGCGCCTGACCCGCGACGCTTCGCGGTCAGCTCTCCGCAAGTATTTGCCGCAGGCAGCGACCTATTCCGCGACGGACCGCCGTCTCGCTTTCTTAGTAGTACTCGACCTCAGTGACGAGAGAGAGCCGGTACCGGACCTTCACGACAATTTCTGGGTTGAGCGCTTTGACGCCGTACGCAGTGGCGATACGGCGCGTTTCGTTGTCACGGCGCGGGTGCCCGGCAATAGGACGATGCCGTCCGCGCTGTGATCTTCACACGGCGTGGCTCTGCTGAACAATTGCCGAACCAGAAGTCATCTCGGCACTCTTCCGAGAACTACGCGCCGTCGCCCACTCACACTGGGACGCTGTAACTGACGCCACCATAGCTGGCCATTGCAGACAGTTCACGAAGCGCCCTGCAAGCTCTTAAGCAACCTCGGTAGACCCTCACGGCGCGGGAAATCGGATTAGCAATATCCAGCGGCGGTTCACAGTGCACCGCCGTAGGTTCCGGCGCTGGGCGTTCGGCATGTTGGCAACGCAGCGACACTTGGCCGACTCTTGACCGCGCTGCAGCCGGCCGAGGAAAACCCCACCGAGTGCACTCGTGACCATGTCGGGGCGGTCGTCGCAGGACTGCGACTGGCGGCGCGGCCGTAGCCAGAGAGAGATGTGAACGACGAAGGGGCCTTTATGCCGATGACTCCTCGTCGTAGAACGCTTCATCCATTCGGACTTCCTCGGCCCACTCTTGCTGCTGTCGGAGTATGGAAACGTCGAGCATCAAAGCGACGAGAGCATTTGGCTGGGTCATATGGGCCACCGTCGGCTTGTGCACAGTGGCGTGGCGCGAGACAGTTGGGGGAATCCGCTCTCCCGCCTTCGCGTGGAATGGCGTGAAGAACTTGTCGATCGGCCCGATCAGGGCATGGCGCAGGATCTCGACGCGGCTCAGCTTGTCGCCTGGATTCACTGCGCCGAGTTCGAGTTTGGCGACCCCGTACCTGCCTGCCTTCTTCTTTCGCGCCTCCCACTCTGACTTCTCGGCTTCAGAATCGAAGGACTGGACGCGCGGCTCGGAGGCCCAGAGTGCGAGGGGTTCACCGACCGCTACGGCAAGTGCCATAGCGGCTTCATAAAAGCTTGCTTCGTATGCAGCCAGCGCTCGGCTAATGAGCGCATGGTCGTCCGCCACCCATGGATCATCGCACTCCATCAAGAGACCGTGGCACGCGACGACAACCTCCGCCTCATGCATGAGCAGCACTCGTACGCGATCGGACGGCGGGGCTGCGACTAGTGCTTGTAGAACATGGGACGGCGGGACCCATACAACTGGTATGGCCGAGTCTCTGGCCACGGGAATTATGTCCTCGGGTCGAAGGCCGGTACCGTGCCAATTCCGAGGCCGACTCATATCCAGCGCGTGAGCGAGCGCCGGGTTCGTCTTTGCTTTCTCGAGCACATCCGGGTCGTCCACGTGAGGGAACTGGTCGATTACGTCCTTAAATCTGAGTATCGGCATGCGACCATTGTGCCTTTCGGAGTGCGATGCGCTTGCAGAGCTCCCCGCTGCGGCTGCTCCGCTGCGATCAGGCCGCTCCATCAGTGCGCGGCACAAACGGATCCGCGTGCTCGACGTCGTCGGTCCAGTACATGTAGCGGGTACCTAAGAACCGGTCGATGGCGGGCATATCCGGGGTGAGTTGGCGAGTCGTCAGACCCCATCGCTTCATGGTCTGCAACATCGAGCCCGCGGATCCCAGAAGAAATCGCCTCCGCTGACAGTTCGCTCGCTGGAACCTCTGGGAGGTCAGCTGTTTCAGGCTCAGCGACGAGCTGTTGGATGATCTGTTCCTGCGTGTCGTCGAATGCCGAGTAGTTGGCGAGTCCGAGCTCAACGAGCCGAAAGTTCCAAGTGACATTGAACACGCCGGTCAGGATGTGCCAATCGTGGAACCCTCTCGATCGCAGCTCGGCGACGACGGCGCAGAAGTCCGGATCGTCGCGCAGACGAGCGAGAGTGATGGGCAGGCGGCGAGCGGTCTCGGCATAACGCTCCCGGATGTGTTGCTGGCTCAGTTCGAGTGAGTAGCCGGGTCCTGGGTCGGAGCGCCAGGCGAGTGCGACGTTCTCCGGGGGTTCCGGTATTGCTTGGTCGCCGGCATGAGCGAGCTCCGACGCCGTGAGCGCCGGCGGCTCGACGACAAATTCGGCGCGCAACTCGTCATAGAGGCGGCCGACCGGCGCCTTGTTGAGTAGCCCGCGCTCGAAGGCCTGGGACATCAGCTCGCGGAACGGCTCGTCTGGCAGAAGGGAACCTTCGCCAAGCACGGTGTAGAGGACTGCGAGCGCTTCAAGTGTGGCGTCCTCGAGTGACGGCTCGCTAGAGCCGTCCCAGGGTGTAAGCGCTACCGCCCAACGCCGTCCGTCATTTGAGGGCAGCGGTTGCACGCGAGCATCGAGCTCGAGATCGGTGGCTACTTCGAGCTCGATGTCGATCACCGTTTGAAGTAGGCAGGCGTCGTCCAACGCCATCTCGGCGCAAACGATTTGCCCGACGGCCGCGAGCCTCTCAGCAGCAAGGCGTGCCGTAACCGTATTCTCGAAGTGGACGCGCCAGTCGAGCCCGAGGGCACGCCATCGGATGCACCGAGCTTGTGCGAGCTCGGCAAACGGTGCGTGCCCCAGCTGCCCTCTGCTTAGGGTCCGCCGCTCCTCCAATGGCCAAGACGGGAGCGCCCCCTCCGTCTCCATGAACTCGTGCACTGAGAGCAACCAAGTGTCACCCATGTGCGAACGGATCGCTGCAGCGACTGACGGGAGAAAGCGCTCTGCGTACGCGAGGCTCAACATCTGTTCGTACGCAACCTGCTTCAGGGTCGGGTAGGTATCCATGTTGTCGCCGTCTTCATGGGCGACGATGTGAAGCTTGGCCGCTAGGTCCCGCTCGGCTGTTGCCGTCAGCCAACTGCCGACCTCGTGGTCGAGATGCGCTGCCTGAATCATCCCTGCCGCTGCCAGATCGAGATGGTCCGGGCCTGTGTGCGCCATCGCTGCGTTGGCGGCAACGAGTGCGTAGTAGCGGCTCGCGTCGGTGAGGCCCAGGTTTTCGTAGCACTGCGCAATGATCAGCATGCAGAGGAGCGCACCTCGGAGGGTGTCGCCGGTCCACCAGTTGACTTTGGCGGTGTGCAGTTCGGCGAGCGCCTGAAGTGTGTGCCCGCTGCGTAAGAGCGCCATGGCGCGATCGCGACAGTGTTCGGCGGCCGCCGAGTCGCCGGCTACCTCCGCAACTCTCTGGTCGACGGCTGAAACGATCGCTCCGTAGCGCTTGTCATCAAAGAGCAGCGGCGCCATGAGAGTCAGTGTCTTGGCGAGCATGTCGACCGGAAACAGGCTGACGCCAGGCAGCTCCTCGGCGAGTGTTGCAAAGGCATCGAGTGCGTCGTCCCGGTTGGCGAAGTCCGGCGGCGCCGAGGGGCCCTCTGGCGGCTCCAGCTCGGCTGGCGTGGCGGCCCACAGCGCTCGTAAGACCTCGGGCGGAACCTCCTAGGGTTGCCAGCCGGCCGTACCGCCGGCTGCAGACCCAGGAGGCCGATGTTCTCAAGCATCATGAGCCGCACCGTTGGACGTGTCGTCGTCTCAAGAAGCGAAAGTGTCTGACCCCTGACGCGCTCGTGCCATGCGGCGAGCTCGTCTTCGGTGAAAGCCGCGAGACCGAAACGGTGCGCCGTTACGGAGTAAGTAAGCAGCACGACGGCGTCGCGTAGGAGCGCTGGGTCCTCGAGGTCGGCGACGAGTTCGAAGAACTGCCCGACTTCGTTGCGAATAGGCGCCATGTCGCGCGTCGTACGGAAATGACAGACCGCGATTTCGTACAGCGCTCGCATCCGGAGACTCGTTGGCGCGTCGTCGTCTGTGAGCGATCGCATCTTGCCGATCCAGAACGTGAGGTCGTTCCGGGCCGAGGCATTCGAGATGGTCTCTCGCATGGCCTCCTTGAGCACAGAGAAGTCTGCGTAGACATCGGGAAAGAGATCCGCGTTGTGCCAGTGCTCGAGGGCGTCGCGATACCAAGCCGGCAGAGCACCATCATCCGCGTCACGTCGCTCTGGCAGTACCTCAGCGGGGATGTCGAGGTAATGCTGGGCGATCCAGAAGGTGTCCGGGTCGGAGAGGCGTTCCGCAAGTGCGCGCCCGTCCAAGACTTCAAGCGGAATGCCGAATCTTTCGAGCACCTCCTCCTGAAGCGCGTGTCGTGCACCCACTGGCAGATCGTGGGCCGTTATTGCGTAGATCCGATCGACGTGAGCACCTTGGCTTACGACGGCTTCGACATCCGCCTTGATCTTCGACGACAGACCCGATTGTTGAAGTGTGCAGACGAACACGACCGATTCGTCGGTAGCTCGGCCTAGGAATCCCGTCGCGCCGGGAAGGCCTGTCTGCAAGAAGGTCCGGAAGGTTTCAAAATCTCGACCTTGATCACCACCGCTCGACACGGGGCCGGTGGCCGGCAGAACGTTGCTGCAGATGGTCTGGCGTACGAGCTGGCGTGCGAGTTCTTCGAACTCATGGTGGCCGTTCCGTCCAGACAGGTCAGCGAGCGCAAAGCGCAACTGAGCGGCGAGCTGGGCGGGGTTCACGCGCTCTCCTCCGTGATGCGTCGGGCGCGCATCTTTAGCACGGCACCCACAAACTGCAATTGTCGCATGAGGGCATGAAACAGGTGCGGACGATCGATTCAGTTCGAATCGGCAGCTAATTCGAACCCCACCGATCGCACCAACCGATCGGCGGGCGTCAATTGCAGAACGACTGTGTGACTCGCGAACGCCGGGACGTCGTTATCGACAGCGATGATCTGGAGTTGGCCGTCGTAGGACGCGGCCTCCTCCATGAGCAACCGGTAAGTGTCGTCGCGGCGTTCGAGATCGAACCCTTCGTGACCAACGTTGTTTGACAGTCCGTCAAGCACGAGAAGTCCAGGGAGCGGAAGGTCATGGTCGATCGCGACGGTGTGGTGAGCGAGCAGCGTGCGCGACATTGACCAGGACCGAGAGTCCCTGGCTCGACAGCTCGTCGAACGGCCGTCCGGTGATCTCAGGCAGATACGTCGTCCGATTGATAGAAGCACTTAGCGGGAGGTCCGAAAGTGACACATGGAGGCGTTGGAGATACTCCAGGAAGCGGCGCTCAAGGGCCGCGATCAGCTGCTCCGAACGATCCGTTCGCACGCCGAGCCGACCGAGCGCGTCAGCCAGGTCTACGCGTTCCTCCTCCAAGGCGGCCCGCTGACCGTCAAGATCAGCGAAGCGGACTAGGAGGGTCCGATAGTCCGACAGACGGCGAATCTCCTCTTCGAGATGAGCACGATCGGCGGCATACCTCGAAAGCTGATCAGCACGAACCGAGACAAACTCTCCTGTGCGGCGCGTTAATTCAGCATTGGTTTGCGAGATCGTGGCACGAAGTTCGAGAACCGATCGCTCTGCATTCGATGATTCCGCCTCGCGGGTCTCGATGAGTCCCAACGTCTCAACGATTTGACTCGCGACCCGCTCCTGCTCCTTCACGAGTTCGCCGTGAGAGCCGCTGTCAGACGGCTCCTGCAGGCAGAGGTAGCAGTGATCGGGAGACGTCCGATCAGCGCGGACCTCACTCCCGCAACGTGGGCACACAAGAAAGTCGAAGTCGACAAGCCACTCATCAGCAACGATGGCACGCGTGAGTCGACGAGACTGCGCCTCCAGCGCGGCGCGCAGGTCATTGAGTTCGTCAAGGCTCCGCCTGGCTGCGCTTGCCGACCGCTCTCGGGCATCGAGCTCAACCTCAAGCCGAGCAACCTCGCGACGAAGGTCGACCGTTGCCGACTCGGTGTGGGCGGTGGCAGAGAGCGCCGCGGCCTCGTCGTTCAATGCACCCAGTGCGTTCATCGTCTCCTCCCGCCTAGCGTCGATCTCCTCAATCGACGCGAACGGCGTGTCGCTCAGGAAGCGGCGAATCGTCTCGTTGCTTGTGTCAAGATCCTCCAGCCTCAGCTCAACACTGCGCAGCTGAGCTTGAAGTGCAGCCGTCTCCTCGTCATACAGCCCATAGATCAACTCGAACACCGCGCGCCGCTTGCGATCAACGAACACGTCCCGGTGGCCGAACACTGCGGTATCGATTTCGTCGTCCTTGATGACGCAGTAGAGGAGCCAGTCGTTGATCGTGACGGGCGAGGGCGGACTCGTCACGTCGCTTCGCAGCGCGAGGAACGGAGACCCTAGGAAGTCCAAGTCGCTCAAGGATCCACGCCTGGAACGTGGTTGACTCCGTCGTGGTCGCCGACTCCGCAGGCAGCCGCAGAGTCTCAATGACCACGTCGTCCTCGCCGGGCGGGTGCTCGTCGACTTCGTGCTGCTCCTGCGGCGCATCGGCAGAACCGGCGGATTCGCGTCGGCTCAACGACACCATCGCCGTCTTCGTTGTAAGAGGCTGTCGCGTTTGTTTGTCCTGCGCGTTCAGGGTGTGGTGAGTCGTCGTAGGAGGAGGCGGCTGTGGGCGGCCCAGACGAATCCTTCGGTAACGGCTGGGTCGCGTTCATAGTCGATTTGTAGGCGCCGGTTATTGATGAGCCACGACCAGGTTCGCTCGACGATCCAGCGTTTGGGCAGGACCTTGAACTCGTGGGCGTGGATCCGGTCGACGACTTCGGCCGATACGTGCCGTGCGCGGCAGTGCCGCAGGAACGTCTGTTTGAAGCCGCCGTCACACCACAGCTTCGCGAGTCGTCGCGACTTCGGTCGGGCCTCGTCGAAGACGTCGATCCCGCCGGCGTTGTCGCTCGTGCTCGCGGCGACGACGACCACCGCGATCAGCAAGCCGAGCGTGTCGACGATTCCGAACACTTTGCGGCCGGAGATCTTCTTGCCGGCGTCAAAGCCTCTGCAATCATTGGTCACTGTCGATGCGCCGCGCACGCTACGAGCGTCGATGATCGCGGCCGACGGGTCGGCATCGTGGCCTTCGGCCTCGCGCACCAGGCCACGGAGGCGACCACACACCCGTTCCCACAGCCCGTCGCGTGACCAGGCCAGGTGGTAGCGGTGCACGGTGTTCCAGTTCGGGTACCGGTCGGGCAACGCCCGCCACTGGCAGCCCGTCGCAGTCACGTAGAGGATCGCGTCGACGATCTGGCGGTGGGTGTGGAGGCGGGGTCGGCCCATCCGCCCCGGCGAGCACGGCGAGTCGAACAGATCGGCGATAAGCGCCCACTCGTCATCAGCCAAATCGCCGTGAACAGTCCGCCACGTATTCGTTGTCTTCACGATATCAGCATCTATGGAATTGACTATATACCGATCAACGACCCGAACAGCAGCAATTCACACGTCGACCGGCGCGAACTTTCCGAACAGCCTCTAACGAGCGGGCGATCGACAAGCCAGGTTTCCCCGTTCATGAAAAGACGTCCTCGCACTGAACGGATGATCGCTGTCTCGGGGGGTAGGTGATCGGGAACGCGACCGAGAAGTGCCTTGAGTAGGCGCACGACCGTCGTCTTACCCGTCGTGATTGAGCCAGTGATGATCGCGAACGGCGCATCGAGCTCTATGTCTCGGTTCCCGCCTACCAGTTCGAAGCGCTCCACTCGGAGCTCATGCATGTTCCGCTAGCTCCATCAGTCGAGTTCCTCGTGCCAGGCGGCGTTGGCCATCTCGGGTATCGCCGCGTAGAGCCAATCCTTGAGACTCGACCCCGCGTAATCAAGGTGCCGCTTAACCCCAACTGTTCATGAGAGTTCGTGAGCGTGTGGGTCGGCCATTTTGTGGGTTCGGGCGGCGGTATTGGGTGGTCTTGGGGTGCGCGTCGTCGCTCGTGGTGGCGGGGTGTCGGTGATCGGTGGTGTTGCGGCTGTGTCGCGGCGTGCGTGGTCAAGGCCCCGCGGACGTTTCCGCGGAGACGTCTCGGGTGGCTGCGGGCTCAGGTGATGAGCGCGATGCGCTTGTAGGCGCGGGTGAGGAGTTGGGCGCTGGGCCAGTCGTCGCGGATGCGCACGATGTGTTGTCGGGCTCTGCGCACGATCCGGCCGGGTGTGTGCCAGAGCTGCCAGCGCAGCGTCTTGGGGCGTGCGGTCTTGAGTGGCCCGTCGAGGGTTTCGGTCTGGAACCAGCAGACGAGGTCCGCGGCGTACGCGACGACTGCGAGTCGGGCTCGGTTGGCGTCGGCGTCGCTGAACGGGAACCGGCAGAGGCCGGAGTCTTTGAGGCGTTGGATGTGGTCTTCGACGTGGGCGTGCGCGCGCATGAACCGGTCGAGTTCGACGGGAGTGCCGGACTGGTCGGTGTAGTGGCCCCAGTATCGGTAGACCTCGGACGGGAACAGGGTTTGTTGCGCGCCGGGATGCAACGGCTCGCGGCGCACGATCAGTCGTGTCCCGGTCGGCCAGCCGTCGAGGTCGGCGAGGTCGGTGATCTCGGCGACGGCTGCGCCGGGCCGCAGGTCGCCGTCTTGTCTGAGCGCTGGTTGCCATCGGTTGTCGTCGAAACGGATGCGTGCGATCGCGTTGTGGATGCTGTTGTTTTGGCGGGCTGCGACCGCGAACCCGACGTGACGGGCTCGGCAACCATCCACGAATCCGTGCGTGCAGCCGGCACTGTCCGCACGCACGATCAGCTTGCGTTCGACGAGCCCACCAGGATCGCTGTCACGATGTCCGGCACGTACGCGTTCGGGGAGCTGACCGATCGCGTGATCGAGCACGGTCAGGTGATCGGCGATGGAGTTCGCGCCGGCGTTGCCGGGCCGCAACAAGGCGGCGACGCATTCGCCGGTGCCGTCCACGAACGCGAAGAACGGGTGGTATCCGAAGCCGCCCTTGTATGTCGGGCCCGTCTGTTCTTTGTGCTCGGAATGGATCTCGACCAGCGACGCATCCAAATCGACCACGACCCGCTCATCCGACGCGCTCAGACCATGACGGTCCCATACCCCCGCGCGTACGCCGGCGATTGCTTCCCACAGCCCGGTCACGGTCGCCGGGTCGAGTTGGTCACGGAACATGCGGCCGACCGTCGTGTCCGACGGGACCGACCCGAACAGGCCCGGCTGCGCGCGCAGGTACTCGACATCGGCGATCGCGTCCCCGCCACCCGCGAGGGTGAGCATCGCATGCACCAGGACTTTCCCGCGATCATGCAACCACGGCCGTTCCCCCGACGGGCCCGCGATCCGCGCCGACAAGGCCCGACCAAGCCCGACCTGGTCCGCGTACACGCCCAGCGCGTGCAGTCCGACATGACCGACCACGCCCGTCGCCGCGGTCTCGATCTTCACGTTTCGCGTACTGATACCGTTCACTTGTCAAGTGCCCTCTCGTCCGGCGGTCTTGGTTGTCTCGCAACACCAAGAATGCCTTACGAACAGGGCACTTGTCGCGCCCAGCAACTACAAACCCGCAGACACCGACGAATAATCAGGGTTAACCCCAACTGTTCATGAGAGTTCGTGAGCGTGTGGGTCGGCCATTTTGTGGGTTCGGGCGGCGGTATTGGGTGGTCTTGGGGTGCGCGTCGTCGCTCGTGGTGGCGGGGTGTCGGTGATCGGTGGTGTTGCGGCTGTGTCGCGGCGTGCGTGGTCAAGGCCCCGCGGACGTTTCCGCGGAGACGTCTCGGGTGGCTGCGGGCTCAGGTGATGAGCGCGATGCGCTTGTAGGCGCGGGTGAGGAGTTGGGCGCTGGGCCAGTCGTCGCGGATGCGCACGATGTGTTGTCGGGCTCTGCGCACGATCCGGCCGGGTGTGTGCCAGAGCTGCCAGCGCAGCGTCTTGGGGCGTGCGGTCTTGAGTGGCCCGTCGAGGGTTTCGGTCTGGAACCAGCAGACGAGGTCCGCGGCGTACGCGACGACTGCGAGTCGGGCTCGGTTGGCGTCGGCGTCGCTGAACGGGAACCGGCAGAGGCCGGAGTCTTTGAGGCGTTGGATGTGGTCTTCGACGTGGGCGTGCGCGCGCATGAACCGGTCGAGTTCGACGGGAGTGCCGGACTGGTCGGTGTAGTGGCCCCAGTATCGGTAGACCTCGGACGGGAACAGGGTTTGTTGCGCGCCGGGATGCAACGGCTCGCGGCGCACGATCAGTCGTGTCCCGGTCGGCCAGCCGTCGAGGTCGGCGAGGTCGGTGATCTCGGCGACGGCTGCGCCGGGCCGCAGGTCGCCGTCTTGTCTGAGCGCTGGTTGCCATCGGTTGTCGTCGAAACGGATGCGTGCGATCGCGTTGTGGATGCTGTTGTTTTGGCGGGCTGCGACCGCGAACCCGACGTGACGGGCTCGGCAACCATCCACGAATCCGTGCGTGCAGCCGGCACTGTCCGCACGCACGATCAGCTTGCGTTCGACGAGCCCACCAGGATCGCTGTCACGATGTCCGGCACGTACACGTTCGGGGAGCTGACCGATCGCGTGATCGAGCACGGTCAGGTGATCGGCGATGGAGTTCGCGCCGGCGTTGCCGGGCCGCAACAAGGCGGCGACGCATTCGCCGGTGCCGTCCACGAACGCGAAGAACGGGTGGTATCCGAAGCCGCCCTTGTATGTCGGGCCCGTCTGTTCTTTGTGCTCGGAATGGATCTCGACCAGCGACGCATCCAAATCGACCACGACCCGCTCATCCGACGCGCTCAGACCATGACGGTCCCATACCCCCGCGCGTACGCCGGCGATTGCTTCCCACAGCCCGGTCACGGTCGCCGGGTCGAGTTGGTCACGGAACATGCGGCCGACCGTCGTGTCCGACGGGACCGACCCGAACAGGCCCGGCTGCGCGCGCAGGTACTCGACATCGGCGATCGCGTCCCCGCCACCCGCGAGGGTGAGCATCGCATGCACCAGGACTTTCCCGCGATCATGCAACCACGGCCGTTCCCCCGACGGGCCCGCGATCCGCGCCGACAAGGCCCGACCAAGCCCGACCTGGTCCGCGTACACGCCCAGCGCGTGCAGTCCGACATGACCGACCACGCCCGTCGCCGCGGTCTCGATCTTCACGTTTCGCGTACTGATACCGTTCACTTGTCAAGTGCCCTCTCGTCCGGCGGTCTTGGTTGTCTCGCAACACCAAGAATGCCTTACGAACAGGGCACTTGTCGCGCCCAGCAAGTACAAACCCGCAGACACCGACGAATAATCAGGGTTAACAACGCGGGTTCGGCTATGGACGTCGGACCACACCTCCTCGCGGGCAATCGACGCAGCGACTGAATGGCCCCGGTCAGTTGTGCGGTACCCGATTCCGTTCGGCGCTGGCACCGCAGCAACGAGCCCGCGCCCGGTGAGGCTTCCGAGTACTGCGTAGTAAGACGGGTCCCACGGCCCGTATCGATAGCGGATCATGCGGTCCTGTATTGGATTGCTCTCTTGTGCGATCGACTCAATCACGCTCGTAGCGACATTGCGATATCGCAGGATGCGAGCGAGGTACTTCGGATAACGGAGCAAAAAGTCGAGTTTCGCGAGCTTCACGCGGCCCTCGAGGATCTTCGGGCGCTCAGGCGATCCACTGAACGCGTCGATGAGCAGGAGCACGCGGCCCTCCGCTTCGGGGAGCGCCCTGAACCGTTCGAAGCGGCCGGCGGTCACGATGGCCGCCACTGGTACATGCACTGGTCGGACACCTCGCAGAGGTAGCCGAGAACTTCGCGGCCGTCACCGCCGAACACGCCGTCGGAGTCGAGAGCGCCGAGTTGCTGAAACTGCTGGACGAGGCGTCCGTAGATCGCGTCGGCCATACGGTGACCAGCGGCATCCGTCAGCGCAGCCGTCGCGATGTCAGCCGTCACAGCCTCGGCGTACTCGAGGACGCGATCGCGAAGTCTGGTCAGCGGCTCGTCACGACTATCTCCGAGCCCGACGCGCCCGGCGAGCGTCGTGGAAGCGTCGGCTCGGACTGACTTCAGCGCGCTCGACAGTAGCCGCAGACGCGCCAGCGACAAGGAGCTTGTATTCGAGATCGGTCATAGCGAGTGCCCCACCGTTTGCGGCCTCAAGGACGGCACGTTGCTCGTCGGCAAGCTGCGGCACGGGTGGCAGGATGGTGAGTAGTTCGGAGCGAGTGAGGGCGTGGCCCCCGTACACATCCCCTGTTTCGCCGCCTGCGGCTGCGCGCAATACAACGGGGCTCTGCTCGTCGGCTTGCCCGCTGAGCCCGAGATGCGCCGCAAGAGCTCGATCGAGGAGCGCCTTGTACATCGCGTTCAGTGCCGGCGGGAGAACAGGGGCGACGCCCATCAACATCTGGAGGGTAACGCCGTCGATGGATGGACGGGCGTGGTATTGCGGGGTGATCTTGAGGCGAGCGAGACAGTCGTCTACATCCTCGGCCGGAAGTCCGTGCGCTGTGATGGTCTTCCGTTGTGCCTCGGTGGCGGAGCGAGGGTCCTTGAAGAATGCTCGCGTGTCGGCGCGGTCGCTTTCCATCCCCTCGAGGACGAGCTCGAGCTGGACGCGGTCGACAAGGCCAGCGTCACGGGCATGGTTGTAGGAACGCACGAGTGCATCGACGCCACCACCATCGGCCAGCACCTTTGAGACAGACCAAGCTCCGCGGTCACGCGTCTTCACCTGCGTGAACGTGATTCCGATAGCACTAACGATCGTCACGTCGTCGACGTACTCACAGACGATGTGAACTTCGCCCTCGTTTGCCAACGTTCCAAGCCAGCGCTGCACCGCGACCTTGATCTGATACGCATAGCGCGCAAGCGTTTCGGTACCCGTAGTGTCGCCCGGGCCTGAAGCGGCGAGAGCTTGGGCGGCCGTTGAGACCACCGCCTCGGGCGAGAGATCGGCGTGGCTCATCGGTCGAACGACGCTCGAGGCTCATGGCTCGGGCCGTCAGGCAACCAACCGAGCGGGAAGTCGACGGCCGACGCCATCACGACCGTGCCCCTTCGATGAAGAAGATCATGTCGATCACCTTCGCCCGCGTGTAGCGCCGCTCGCTCAGCCGAGCCTTCTCGAAATCCCACGTTGGGACACGATGCCGCTCGATGACTTCGCCGTGACGTTCATAGAACGCGTTGATCATTCCGAGAGCCTTACGCCCGAAGGACCAGACACCGAAGCCCTTCCTGAAGTAGTTGTCGAAGGCCGGCACGCAACCGAACACACCCAGCATCGTCTTCGTCACCAGCGTCGGTGATTGGCCTCCGGGGAGTACGCGGCCGATAGTCCTCCCCACTCCAAGCAGCGTGTCGATGGCTTCCGGCGAATATGCGCCGGCATCGATTTTCCACACCTCTGGCGGGGCGTCGACGATCGCCTCGAGCACGGGCACGAAGCACTTGGCGCTTCGGCTCAGAAGCTCGGCGGAGCCGCGGAACATCCCCCAGCTCGCCAGATAGAAGCCGAGTTGGAGGCACGACGTCTGCAGCTGGTCGGATTCAACCAGGGACGTGACGCCCGATGTCTCGCGCTGCTCCTGGAAGTAGTTGAAGCAATAATCGAACG
This sequence comes from uncultured Actinomycetes bacterium, assembly GCA_963716525.1. Taxonomy (GTDB): domain Bacteria; phylum Actinomycetota; class Acidimicrobiia; order IMCC26256; family PALSA-610; genus JBBREP01. Next base: position 2,020,897 of record OY970315.1, on the reverse strand, counting down.
AGGCGTATCGCCCTGTCGGATCATCGCGGTCGGCGAGGTACTGCCTGAGGTTGCCTTCGATATCCAGCACACGCCTCGCCGCCCCATCTGTACTCACGACATAAGCACCTGTGCTGTTTCCGCAATCCGGCCTGCAAGGTAGTCGATCTCATCAAGCAAAGCAGCCGGCACGGCACTCAGATCGACAGTATGCGCGTGGATCACAACGCCGGCGCGCCGAACTTTGTGAGTGACCTCGGTGGCATTGCCCTTCGCATAGACCAGGTGACCATCCGGGAGTCCGAGCGCGGTGCAGTACGCGAGCATTTGATAGAGATCGGCGTCCGGAAAGCCTGCTGGCTTCTCGGCTTTGTACTTGGCATCGATGACGGCCGAAGGCTCACCGCCCTGATACCAGACGAGGTCCGGCCTCATGGCGACAAGGTCATCGACGTCGAGATGGTGCCGGTCCTGGGCGCGTGACCAGCCGCCGTACGGTCGGAGCGCCTCGGTGAGAGCAGCGGTTAGGAAGTCCTCGAAGACCTTCGCCATGTCGACAAGAAACCCCCCGAGACGTACATCACCCGGGGCCTGATCCACCGCGTTGCCTTGCAGAATCAGCTCCGCCAGCCACAACGCCACGTGGTACCGCGCGTTCAATCTCGTTGCAGTCCACGTCGGCAATTGCATTCCGCGCACGTGAGGTGTGACGTCGGCGAGGTCCTGTCGGATCTTGCGGAGTCGCGCTCGCGTGCGCGGTGCGACGCCTGGAAGGCGCAGCAGCACTTCGGCGGCGGCGCGCAAGAGCTGGTTCTCGGGGATGTCAGTCGTGTAGTCGTCAAAGCGGACGAGGAGCGGCACAGCGATGCCGTAGCGGCGACGCAGCTGATCCTGTTCACGCAGTCGACCACGCAGCACAGTCAGCGAGTCGTCAACTTCGAGATAGCCCTGGATGAGACCTCGCTCGAGGGCATGCTCCGCTTGGTCAGCGAAGGCGTGAGCAAGTGCAGGCACAAGGTCGGTGACCGACTCGAAAGCGATGGTGTCGTCGCGCCACCCGGGCTTCTTCGCGTAGCCGAGGAGAAACAAGATTCGTCGGATGTCGACTTTGGGCTTGATCCACACCGTGACGCCGCTGATGGCGGCGACTCCGACTCTTGTATTCGCGGCGACCTCCCATTGTCCGCCGCCAGCGCGGAAGGCATTGACAACCTCCGACGCGGCCAGTGCGTCCCCGACATGGTCCGCGAGCGGCACCAGTTTCGATTGCCCACCCTCGGCAAGCTCGATCGTCGTCACGGTTCTTCGCCCGCGGGCGCCCCCGTATCAAGCGGCTGCTCCGATGTCGGCGCCTGTCCAAGACCCGCGCCGATCGCGGCAAGAAGGGAAGGCAGTTGGTATCGACGCTGCACGCTCTCCCATTCGCCGTAGTGGTGTTCTTGGAGGAGCGGGAGGATCGACGTCCGCCAGGTTCGCGCTAGGCGCTCGGGCGAATGCGCGTCTGGAGCTGTCCGGGTCATGAAATACGACGGGCCGATACGGAAGTCTGGATCTTCGATTCGTTTGTTGAGCTCGGTGAGCAGTCTTGACGCGGTTGTACCAAGACCATGGTGTACGGACCACCTGCCAAGCAACGACTTCGTCGGCTCCGTGTCCGGATCGAGTGAAAAGAAAGCGAACCGTCGACGCATTGCGGCATCGATCAGGGCGATCGAGCGATCAGCTGTGTTCATGGTGCCGATGAAGTACAGGTTCGTCGGCAGGGTGAAGCCTTCGTCGTCCGACGAGTAGAGAAGGTCGACAGCCTGATCTCGGTACTCGAGGAGGAAGTACAGCTCGCCGAAGACCTTGGCGAGGTTCGCCCTGTTGATCTCGTCGATAATGAGCACGAAGGCCTGCTCGGGGTGTTCGTGGGCGCGGTTCACAAGCTGGCGAAGAGGGCCAGCCCGAAGTTCGAAGCTGATCGTGCCGTCATTCGCTCCGGGTGCAGGCCGGTAACCCTCAAAAAAAGTCTTCATACGTGTAGGCAGGGTGAAATTGGACGAGCTTGACTTGCTCTGGCCCGACGAGGTCCGCCGCGAGCTTCTGCCGCGATGTAAGTCTTCCCGGTTCCTGGCGGTCCGTAGAAGATCAGCTGGCGCCGTTCGTCGAGCAGCTCGCGGACGTCAGCGAGCCACGAAGGGTCGACAAACAGTTCATCCGCGAGCGACTGCGACGCTTCCGGAAGATGCTCGTGGCGCGACGCGACTCCTGCGCCCGTGTCGTCTACCGCGGCTTCCGCGTCCGGCGCGATGAGAGCGTCGATCAGCGCCAGATCGCTTGTGAGATCGAGGATCGTGTTTCCAGTCTGCAACGCGCCGGCAATGGTGCGGGAAGCTCGGCGAAGTCGATCGGCGCGTCTTCGTTGCGCCAATCGACGGCCCGTCGCAAGTTCGACCTACCACCCTCCGACTGCTCGTAGGTCCAGTCTCCGGTTACATCCCCCACGTACGTGTGCTGGTCGCTCGTCGTGATGACGACGTCACCGATGCTCATCTTCGTGACGAACGCGACGATCTCGTCAACCTTTGCCTTGAGCTCGTGGTGCTTGAGGTGGCCGTAGTCCTCCGTCGCCAGCTCGCGCAGCTCACCCGCATCGATTCCCGCCGGGATAGGGCGCAGCTGCGACCCGGCGAGGCTGCAGAAATCGTGCTCGAGCCACTCCGGAACCACGTTGATGCCGAGCACAGACGAGCCACGTACAAGCCAGGCGCGTCGTTGCGCTGGCTTATTTGCAGCAGCCCACTCTCGATAGGCGGAGTCGACCGCGCTCTTGAACGCGGCGGGATCGGGATAGCGGACAAGCGCTTCGCGGCCCTTGTCCGTTACCGTCCACGTACCGCTCCCGTCCTTGGTGATGTAGCCAGCCTTGACCAAGCCAGTCGACGCCCATAGCACGCGCAACTGCCAGTCGACTCTGCCGCTCTTCGGATTGACTCGTCGCTCATCGGCGGTTGGAGGCACAGCCTGTTCGACGTGATTCAGGACCTCTTTGCGCGTCGCGCTCTCGACTTCCGCCAGGAATTCCATTGCTGCACGAATGAACTCCCGCTCGCGTTCGAGACTGACTGGCATCGTCCTAGCTCCCCAATCCGTCGAAAGCTTCGAGCACTGCCCTCGCCAACGAGCGTGCCCGTGAACGAGTCCCTGCGCACGTCCGGCCGGTCGCCCTTCATGCGCCGATGATGGCACAAAGCAGTCCTTCGCCCACGCTCTCGCATGCCCAGTGCAAGTGCACAACGACCCGGCCTGGCACGATGGTGCAATGGCAGTCATTCTTCCCGCCGACCGCGAGCCGCAGTATGACTCAGAGCGACGCGTTCTCGCGCAGCTGCGCCGACTCGATGACGACTGGACTGTGTTCCACAACATCAAGTGGCAGGCGCTGCGCCGTGGCCGTCAAGGTGATGGAGAAACCGACTTCGCGTTGTTCCATCCCACGAACGGCATTCTCGTCATCGAGGCGAAAGGGGGTGAGGTCACCATACGCGATCGCCAGTTCTTCCGACTCCATGGCAACGGTCGAGCCGAGCCAATTATCGATCCGTTCGAACAGGCCGAGGACTGCAAGCGACATCTCTCCGACTTCCTCGCAGCCCATGTCGACGGTCTCGGCCTCGGTCCTCGCGTCGGCCGGGCGGTCGCGTTCCCGCACGTCCGGATGCAGGATGGCCTCGGACCGCAAGGACCTCGAGACATCATCCTTGATGCCGCTGACCTGAACAACATCGAACGCAGCATCCACCGACTCGTTGCCTACTGGAAGCCACCGCAGCGGCTGACGCCGACGCAGCTCGGCCGCATCCGGAAGCTGCTCGTGCCGTCCGTGACAGTGAAGCGGCTGTTACGGGAGGACATCGCCGATGCCTCAGCAGCGTTGGTCGAGTTGACAACAGAGCAGTACGAGGTTCTGGACGCGATCGGCGGCAATCGGCAGGCGTTGATCCTCGGCGGAGCCGGCACGGGCAAGACGCTGTTGGCAGTCGAGCGTGCGCGCGCGACTCGAGGATCTCGGCGCATCCGTGCTGTTGGTGTGCTTCAACCAGCTCCTAGGCGACACACTCGCCGCCGAGTTCGCTCGCTCCGAGCGCGTGACGGCAGGAACGTTCCACCAGGTGGCGCGTCGCCTTGCGGTCCAAGCGAACCGATTGATTCCGGAGGAACCGACGCAGGACTGGTGGGATAGAGAGTTGCCGATGCTGTTCCCCGAGTTAGCAGCGGAGGTGGGATTCGAGGTCGACGCGATCGTCGTTGACGAAGGGCAGGACTTCCGTCCGGAGTGGTGGGATTCGCTGCGCCTTGTTATGAGGAGTCTTGAGGACGGATGGTTCTACGTCTTCGCCGACACGCATCAGGCGCTCTTCGTACCTGGTTGGAGTACTCCGTTTGCAGCGGGGACGTTCGAATACCGACTCACGCGGAATTGCCGGAACACGCGTCCCATCGCCGACCGGGTCGCGGCGGTCTTCGGGGGCGATATACGAACAAACAAGGTGGAGGGCCCGAAGCCGAAGTTCCACGTGGTCACGTCGATCGCGTCGGCCGTGCAGAAGGTTCTCGCGCTGCTTGGCCAGCTAATGGCGGAGGGACTCGAGCCGACGCAGATCCAGGTGCTCGCGACGTCAAACGACGTCGTCGGTCGTCTACGCGGAAGAGACGTCGATGGTGTCGCGCTGGTTGCGCGTGGCGACGACGGCATCGGGGTGGAGACCGTGCAGCGATTCAAGGGCCTTGAGGCGGACGCGGTAGTTGTCGTCCTTCCAGAAGTCGCGACCGAGCTGGATCAATCGCTGGCGTACACGGCGATGAGCCGCGCGGTCACTACTTGAAGTCGTCGGGACTGATCAGGTGATGCGCACGATTGGTTGGGCTTAGCTGCCGTCGCCGTCAATACGGCGGTGCAGCCGCCAACCAGCGACGCGCAACCGGTTTGCGCTGTGTAGCGACTGGACCCTGGTCGACTCGTCCTTGAGCCATGCGTCTGCGGGGATCTCGAGATCGAGTTGCATGGCCGCTTCGTCGCAGTGAAGCACCGTGATGCCGGGCAGCGCCGTGGGATCGACCTCTCCTGTCTGCCCATCGAGCGCCGCGCGGATTGTCTCGACAACCGCAGCGAAGTCGTTCATAACGTCGCCGTACGTGAACTCGAGCACACAGACACCGCGTTGCTCGAGCTGGTTGCGCCGGTGGAGGTCGTCGCGGATCTTCTCGCGATCCTGCGCGTGGTAGGCGCGCCCGTCGAGGAAGATCGAGATGTCAGGTTCGCGGTACTCGGCATCGACGCGAGTAATGAGGCGTTGACCGACGTAGCGGTTGACCTGCAGTGTCGGCAAGGGCAGGCCGGCGCCATCGAGCTGTTCGAAGAACTCCTGCTCGAGGAACGACTCGAGACGCTCGTTCTCGAGCTCGGCGTCGGCGAGCCCGACGGCGCCGACCATCCTCCTGAGCGTGCCGATCACTTGGAAGCGGTCGAGGAGATGGTGGTGTCGCTGGTTCCAGAAATCGCGGAGACACCGGTGACATGAATCAGCGCACGTGCAGGTCTCGAGCCGGCTGAGCGCCTCGCCCGCGGCGGCCTTAAATCCCTTTCCACCGTCGGCGAACAACTTCGGCAGGTAGCCGGTACCGCCTGGCATGACGTCGTAGATGACGAGCGAGACGGGTTCGTCGTCGCGCTGCTTGACGAACCAGCTGAGGTCGCGTCGACCGGCTTGCATCGTCTCGCGCACGCCTAACGCGAGCGCCTCAGCGAGCGTGACGCGCCACGACGCGAAGCCGTCGTCGCGGGCGGCGAGAGGAAGCTGCAACTCCATCGCGTCGCCCTTGATTTCGGCGACAAGCCAGGTATTGCGGCGAATGACGGTTCGGTCGACATCCTTTGCCCCAGGGCATCCCGGCCGGTGGCGCGAGTCCGTCTCGGCATCGGCATCGGCGTCGTCATCGGTGTCACCATCACCCGCCGGGCGCGACTCGACCGCGAGACCACATCCCGTGCACAAGTCGAATCCGTGCGCGTCGCCGGTGTTGCGGTCGCGCAACCCGCGATTCGCGATAGTGATGCTGCGGCCGGCGCTGCGGATCATGCGGAGGCCAGCGAGCTCGAGAGCCTCTGCTGGTGCGGTCGGTTCGCCGAGGATCGTCCGCACGTCGTACTGCGCGTTCGTGCGGTACTCGTCTTCCGACGAGATGTTGGCGCCGCTGCCGCGAACGCCCGTGAGTCGGACCACAGGCTGTGAGATGAGATCGCGGTTGCACTCGGGGCACTGTTTGATCAGCGGGTCGCCCGTCAGGTAATCGCAACTGTCACAGCGGCGCGCCAACGACAGCACGTTGTCGCGGTGTTCGGCACCGGCCGAGATCTCCTCGACGGGGGTGGGGTCGAGCCGCCTGACCTTGAGTTTCTTCCCGCGGGCGTACACGACGTTGTCCGGCGCGAACTCGGTAACGGCCACCGGTGCGGCCTGGACGATCGGCTCGTCGCCGCCCGGCGGGTACAGCAGAACCGAGTCCGCCGTGAAGCCGTAGCGAGGGAGGAAGCCAACAAGTCCGAGGAAGCCAAGCGGCCGGTACTGCGGCGTCTGCGGGTTCGAGAGCCGGACGAGCTCGCGGTAGAGCCGGTCCTGGTAATCCTTGCGCGCCTGCGACGGGAGGCCCGGAGCCGAGACACTGGTCTTCCAGGCGTCGAGTAGGTCGCGGAAGCGGTCGCACCAACGGTTCAGCGTGGCCCGGAGGTCAGTAAGGAAATTGTCGACCTGCGCGCCGCAGATCGCGGCTGCGTCGGTAATCGGAGTTGCCTCGGGGTCGTCGAGGAAGGCGGTACGGACCGCGTCGTCGAGCCGAGCGCGCACGTCGGGATCGCCGAGACGGTCGGCGAACGGCTTGATCGTCGATTCGAGGAGGACCCCGTCAGGATCGGCGATAGTTGGCTCTTCGTCGCCCCAGTCGTGAGCATCCAGCGGCGGCACCCACCTCTCTGGGAAGTCGATGCGCAGGATCTCGAGCACGAGCGAGTTGATGTGGCGTTTCAGCAGCGGAGCGTTGTCGAGGCTGATGGCGGGCGCCCGCACTTGGCCCGCGATCATCTCGCCAGGGTTGGTGAAGTAGTAGCTGTCGTGAGGACCATGGCCGGCATGGGCGACGGAGAGGGCCACTTTGCTGCGGCGCCCTGCTCGACCGATGCGTTGCGCGTAGTTGGCCGGCGTCGGTGGCAGGTTGCGAAGCACGACCGCGTTGAGGTCGTCCAAGCTCACGCCGACTTCGAGTGTCGGTGTGCATGCCAGCACGTCGATGATTGGGCGCTCGCTGTCGTTGAAGCGCTGTTCGAGGCTGAGGCGCTCTTCACCGTCGATCTGGCCAGAGTGCTCGCGGACGATGAAGCGTCGCGGCTGCGCTTGATACTGGCCGCGGTAGAAGTCGCGCTGCAACGCGGGCTCCCACGGCTCGGGACGACCGCGGCATTGCCACCGAACGCAAAGCGCCTGGCCGTTCGTGTCGACAAGGACAGTCGGTCGCACGTGGCCGCAGCGGCCGCAGCGCCAGAGCGGCTCTTTGGTGCGGAGAGTCAGCAAGAGCCGCTTGTGGTCGAGTTGGAAGCACTTCTTGTTACCGATCTTGGCCTGTCTGGTCAGCCCGACGCGGTTCAGGTGTTCAGCAAGCGCTTCGACGTCGGCGTTCAGTGACGTAGGCGGCTTGTCGAGCATGCGTCCGGCAAGCTCGGTGAGACGGCTCATGCTCTTCGGCGCGGTCCAGGCGCGGATGTCGACACCGTCGGCGGCGTTGCGGAACTTCTTGGGCGCGAAACCGCGCGCCGAGGTGACGGCGCGGTCGCCGATGCGGAGGCCGTGATTGCGCATGAGCGTCCGGGGCGAGAGCTTGAGCCAGCGGTGGTCGACGGCTCGGACCTGGCGCATTGCATCGACGACGGCGCGGACGTAGTCGGCGAGTCCGTCGCCGAATGGATGCGACGGCCAAGCGCCTGCGATCGCAGCGACGATGTCGTCGAACGCATCTACCGTGACAACGATCATCCCCTCCTGCTCGAGCGAGAATCGCCGCCGACTGCGCTCGGTGAACTCGAGCGCGAGCTCCCAGCTGAGCTGTTGCTCGAGATGGTTCGTCTCTTCGCTCGATGGCAGGTAGGCGGGATCGGACACTTCACCAAACCGCTCGCGCGCCTCCCCCGCGAGCCATCGGCGCATCATCTCGGTGTCGTCGATCACCCGGACGCGGACGCGCCGTTCGAGGGCGTTCATCGCAAGCGTTCCGTCATCGAGCGCGTCGACGATCAACTGCCGCACGGCGATCCGGGAACCCTGGTCGTCCGAGTATCCGGCTTGCTGCGCGGCGTTCTGCCGACTGTCGGCAAACACCAAGAGGCGGCCCGCGGCTTCGCCCTCACGCTGTCGCAACTCGTCCGAAAGTCCTTGCGTGAGCACCGCGGTCGATGCAGCAGCCGACCCCTTCAGGGGCAACAGGATCGGCCGGTTTTGAGCTCCCCGGTCGCCGCAGCTCGGGCAGTGCGCCTCGTCAGTGGACGCCCGGAATGACCGAGCGCCGAACGGGTGAGGGCATGCCCGCGAATGGTTCAGCTCCTCCCCCGAAGCACTGAAGGCGCCGCACCAGGGACACGCCGTTGTCACGTCCCACACAAGGCGACCATCGTCTTCGTCTTGGTCGATGGGATCAGCGAGTTCGTGAGGACTCGCCAGGAAGACGACCGGCTGGCCCCGCGGCGGTTCTACTGCGCGCAGAAGATCGACCGCCGCGAGATCGCGGCGGGGCACCGTGCTCGTCCAATACGCCTCGCCACAGGTACGACAGCTGGCAAGCGGGAGCGCCAGTGCTTCGCACGCCGGGCAGCGACTGCCGTCCGGAGGCAGCAGGGCCCCGCACTCCGCGTTCAGGCAGCGCGCGAGGCCTGCAAGACTGCGCACCACCTGGTGGACGCGCGGTCGGAAGCGCGGCTCGACATCAGCCTCTCCGACCTTCGACACTCGCGCCGCCGCGCCGAGTAGGACCAGCGCTCGTGCCTCGCGCAGCAATGCCTCGTGGTCGACGCTGTCGCGCCCGGAGAGCGCGCTGAGCGCCTCGGCAGCCTCCGACAAGGGAGAGGGCGTGTCGAGCGCCCGTTCGACGGTCCCGACCGTCGTGAAACCATCGATAACCGCGCCGAGCTGCGCCCCTATGTCACCGTCGGGGTCGATGTCCGCGCCGAGCACGAGCTTCGCAAGCGTGGCCACGCCAGTGGTGGTGTGAGCCGCGTCGAGATGCGTGTCGGTTAGCGAGTGTGGTGGTGGCGGCGTCGTCGACCCAAGCGGCGTGAGCGGGATCGGAGTCTCCTGGATAGCGGCGTCGGCGCCAAAACGCGCTCCGAAGAACCGCGAGGCGAAGGCGAGAAGGTGCGGAAGCTCGTCGGCGCCGGCGGTCGCGCTGGTGCCAACGGAGCACATGTTGTCGCCCGCGCCGACGTGCTGGCGGAAGCGCCGCAGCAACGCCGCGACCTCAGCGCCGAGAATTCCAGAGAACAGGTGGATCTCGTCGACAACAAGGTACGTCGGCGCGCCGTTTCGGAAGAGCTCGGCATCCTTGCCACGCAGCAGCAGATACTCGAGTTCGACGTAGTTCGTGAGCAGGATGTCCGGCGGCTCGTCACGCATCGCCTGGCGCGACCAACGAAGATTGGACGGTGCGGTCGACGGCCGAGCCAGCCGTCGACGATCGCCCGCGTCCTGTTCGGGCGAATCGCCCGTGTAGCGACCGAAGCTGACTTCCGGCACATCGGAGAGCAACGTTGTGAGCCGTTTCAGCTGGTCGTTCGCCAACGCGTTCATCGGATAGATGACGACTGCCTTCACGCCCGGCTCGTCGGAACGCAGGCACGCGTCGACGATCGGTATGAAGAAGCTCTCCGTCTTGCCCGAGCCCGTGCCGGACAGCACGAGCGTGTTCTGCGGTCCCGGCTCGCGTGAGCTCGCCAAGCGCTGGATCGCCTGGACCTGGTGCTGGTAGAGCACCTCGAACCCCCAGGGGATCTGGAGCGTGCGCTCGAGCAGCAGGTCGCCGAGCGAGTCCAGGCGTGGCCCAGTCGTGCCGGGTCGACCGAGCGATACGAACGGCTCGCGCCACAAGAGGCCGTCGTCGATCAACTGTTCGCGCGTGGCGTCGAGAGCTTCCCGGCGCAGCGGGAAGCCGGCGCGCACGTACCGTCGGAAGAAGTCGAGCACCTCATCAGCGATGGCGAACGGCTGCAGCATCAGTCGTCTTCCACCATGTAGTACCTAGCGTTCTTTCCTCGGCCTTCTATGTAGACGTCACCCGTCTGACGCAGCTTCTTAAGGATCTTGGCGACCACCGTGGCGTCCTCGCCCAGGAGATCCGCGATGTCTTCAGACGTCATCGGATCGTCCGAAAGAGTCGAAACCACGTCATCGACGAGCGCCGGGTCTGTCGGCGTTCGAGCGCCCTTCGGCGTGGGACGATACGGGATGGCGCCCAGGCGGCGGTAGGTGTCGAGACGTTCGTCGAGATCGCGGAACTCCTGTCGGGGGTCTGGCAACCCACTCCCGATGGATGCCAGCAGCTTTGCCATGTCGGGTGGCGGCGTGCCGGTCAGCACGCAGTAGGCGTTGAGCGCGAGATCGCGCGTTACGAAACACTTGGGCTCGCCTGGAAGCATGGGTTGCGAGCGATCGAGGTTCGGAAAGGAACACGACAGTGCAGCGAAATGTCTCAGCTCAAGACCGTACGCGACGGCGACGGCTGCATCGATTCTGCCGCGCGTTTCGCCGAGTTCCCACGGATCGGTCGGCGCGGTCACGCTGCCGCCGTATTGGGCCACGAGCTCCGCAAACTCGGAGGACGCTGCCAGCACACGTGCAACGTCATGGGCGATCGGCTCGAGCCGCTCGACGGGTGGTGCTGGTACGGAGTTGACCGCTCCGTAGGTGAGATGGCCCTTGCCGAGGAAACGGACGAGGCCGTCGAACACGAGGCTCGTCATCAGTCCAGCCAGCGTGAATATACGTGTCGCCGTAAGTGACCCTCCCCATGTCGTTGGCGCAGTGTGCTTCGCGATTGTCCGCGGAGGCAGGACGCACGCGATGGCACTCCTTTCGTCTGTAGTCCTAGCGACGTCGCGCCATGAGATTCGATAGTGATCAGCGACCGACGATCCGTCCGGATTGAGGCGCCCGGTTATGGAACGGATGTCTGGTGCGTTGACCCACGCTTTGAACGCGTAGCCCGGTGATGGGAACTCAAGGTTGTAGTAGGACGCGCCCTCCACGAGTGGCCACCACTCGTCGCCATTGGGCGCCGTCCAGCGCAGTCCAGAACGCGTTGCCCCAATCGACTCCAGGAACGCAGCGTCCTTGAAACGGTACGCATCTCGATCAGCGTGAAGTTCGGTGCAATACGTCAGCCGCCACCCACGCTCATCGAGGTTGAGCGGCGGAACGGCGGCCGCGCAGTGCGAAACGATCTCGGCGTCCAACGCGGTCTGCAGCTCGGGAAAGGCAAGGGTCGCGGGAGAGAGTGCCCGGATCTGCTCAGTCGTCAGGACGGGGGCACTGGCGTCGAGTTCGGCGAGCACGTGCGGCAATGAGTCGAGACCGACCGCACGGTCACGGCCCGCTGCGTCCTTGCCCGTCAGGAATGCAGCGCGGAATGCGATTGTCGGACCCCCGCCACACTGAGCAACCAGAAGCACAACCTTGACCGACCGATGGATCGGGAAGATCCCCTTCCGGTTCTCGAACGCCCAGCAGCTCTCGAGCAGCCCGTCGCTGAGCAGGTGCTCGCGCACGCCGGTCGCGGGACTGGATACGTAAAACGAGTCGGGGAGTACCTGGCTGAGACGGCCGCCGGTGCGCAGTAGTCGATAGGCGCGTTCGACAAAGAGTCGGAAGACGTTGGCGTCGCCCTTGCGAAGCTGGCCGTCCGCGGTGAACCACGAGAAGCGGCCGGCTTCGGGCTTGGCGTAGTTCGACATCTCGTACAGGAACCGCGACTCGCGCCGCCACGCCGCGTCGATTTCGTGAACTTCCCGAAGCTCGTCCTTGCGAGCGTCTTGCTCAGGCTTAGGAACGCCTCGTCGGATCACGGTGGGGTCGTAGGTTCCGAAGAACTCCTTCACGTCCGGACTCAGCGTGTTCCAAGGCGGATTCCCAATCACCACGTCAAAGCCACCGCGGTCGAAGAAGACCTCCGGAAACTCGAGCGCCCAGTGGAAGAACGGACGGCGCGCAGTAACCGCTTCCGCGGCGTCGACGTGTGCGCGAAGGCGTGCCGGGATGTCTTCGCCTGCGACGAGCTTCGCCACGAGCGTCTCGAAATCAGCGAGGCAGGCGGGCGTGACTGGTACATGGTCGTCGATGGGGCCGCCTTCGCCGTCACTAAACCATTGAGCGCACCAGAAGTCGGCCGCGCGCCGTAGCCGGTTTCGAACCGAATCATGCGCCTGTTCGACGGCTTCGAATGCTTGCTGCGCCGTGACCGCGTCAAAGAGAGTCTCGGCGCCTTCCTCGAACTCGGCGATGCGTTCTCGCTCCGCTGCGAGCTGCTCGAGCGCGTTTTCAATGGCGCTTCGATCGATACCAGGGAGCGTGGCGTGCTTCGTCGCCTTCGGCGCCTTGCGCTGCTTCAGTCGCTCAAGCACAGGCTTGCCCAGTTCGCCGGCCTCATTCTTGAGGTACGTCTCCAATCCCTTGTGCGCCTGCACCGGGAACGCAGCAAGCTCGGCAGCGCTGAACTGGCCATCGTCGGCGAGGAAGTTGACTCCGACGATGGAGTCGCCGCAGCGGAGATGCGCGTCGAGAAAGCTGAGCGGCCTGCCGGGCTCGAGCGTTTCGAGCCAAAGGGAAACCTTGGCGAGCGCGACTGCGAGGGGGTTGAGATCCACGCCATAGAGACAGTGTCGGACCACTTCGCGCTTGGCGTGGTGTACGCGGTCGGGAGTGACGACACCATCGCTGCGCATGGCGCGGATGCGAGCGAGCCCCAGTCCGAGCACGCGTGCGGCTTGCACAAGGAATGCGCCTGATCCCATAGCCGGGTCGCAGATGTTGAGGTCGAGCAGCGCTTGCGCGGCTGCGGCGGGGTCGTTGGCCGCCTCAGCGATGATCGATTCGAGGAGCGGGTCGATGGCGGCGTGCGCTAAGTACTCGGTGATCTCGTGCGGGGTGTAGAAGGACCCGGTGCCTTTGCGGCGGCCACCGGCTGACTCGAGGACGAAGTCGCCTGGTTGGAGATGGCGGAGTACGGCGAAGCCGTCGATGTCCGAGGCGGGAAACACTCGCCGCTCGCCCTTGTAGGTGCCAAGGAACGTGCGCTCCGTGGCGAGGTACGGCTCGAGGACGAGGAGGCCTTCGTAGATCGAGCCGAGCTGGTCGACGCCGAGCTCGCCGAAGCTGGAGCGGCGGCCGAGTCGGCGCCGCGGGCTGTCGGGTGCGCCGAGCGCAATGGAGCTCAGCGCGCGTTCCCAGGCGGTGTCGGGGATTGTGCAACCGGCAAAGAGCGGAGTGCGGGCGGAGTCAAAAAGCTCGCCGCCAACGGCGTCGAACCCGAGGCGTCGTGTGAGCTCGGGCTGCCCGTCCCAGAGGAGCTCGAACAGTGCGCCTAGGCAGTCGCCGAAGTAGTGGCCAGAGGGCTGTGCGCCGCCCTGGCGCGCGAGTTCGACGAGGTGTTCGGCTGAGTAGCTGGTCGCGTAGGCGCCGCGGTCGCTGATGGGCAGGACGTCGCGTGATTCCGCGTAGAGCACGAAGAGAACTCGGTAGAGGATGTAGAGGCTCTCTTCGAATAGCTCCTGCAGTCGTGTGCGCGTTGGTTCCCCAATGAGCGGCGCGTTGTCGGGGTGGTCGAGGGCTCCTTGAATGAGGGCTTCGGCCGCGTCGACGACGTCGCGGCGCATGTCCGCTGCGAGCGCGGAGGCGTGGCGGCGTGATTCGTCGACGACGCGCCGGATGAGCGGCACGCCGTCGTGGTCGGGTGCGAAAGCGGGTGCGCGGAACATCGCCGCGAACGCTTTCCAGGCCGGTTCGTCGTCGAGCTCCACGAGGGTGTCGATGTCGAGAGCTAAGTACTGCTGACTGATCCCGCTCGAGCGCCGGTAGATACGGACCTCGAGGCTTGCAAGGAGCAGTCCCCAATCGGCTCCGCCGTCGTACGCATCGAGGGCGAGCTCAAAGCGCGTGGAGGCAGGGTCGCCTTCGTCGGCGTCGCGCCGATCTGGATCGTCAAAGCCGGCGAGGTCGCGGACGACCACGGCGTCGTTACCAGTGTCGTCGCGCCACACGCCCAGGGAGATGTCCGCGCCGTCGTCGAGCTTGACCGTTTGGATAACGATGTCCTCGAGTGCGAGGAGCTCTAACCGCCGGCGGCGCCACTCGTCGTCTGGTTCCTCGCCGCGCAGGTCGAAGGCGCGCGCGTCGCGGACTAGAGCGCGGGCCCGGCGCTTGAGTGATGCGAATGTCTCTGGGTCGATGTTGATGTCGTCACGTCGCGCCCAGACCTCGAGCAGAAAGTACGGCGATGCCAGCTCGCCAACGTTTCGGATGGCGCTCATTGTGCGGCGCTCACGAGCAGCCGGCCGCCGAGCAGCTCGAGCGACGACAGTCGGATTTGGGATCGATCGCGCAGCGTTGCGAGGCGCCGCGGTGCTCAGCATCGAGCCTGGCGAGTCTGGCTTCGTAAGCTTGCGCCTGTTCGAAGGTCACCTTCACGTTGCTACCGAATGTGATCTTCTCAATCCGTGCCGCCTCGTCGCTGCGCCACTTGCCAAGAGCCTCGCGCTCCTCGCCGGAAAGTTCGTTGGCAATGCGCTCGAGTTCGGCGAGGTGTGCCATCGCCCGTCGCTCCGCTTCCGCGCCGCCGACCGTGCGAGCTCGTCAAAGCGCGTGCGCCAATCGCCGATGCGGGCGGCACTGGGATGGCCACTCGAATCCTGGTCATCCACCCCGAGGCGCGCCATATCGCGTTCCGCGTCCGCGCTCACGGCCGCGTCGAGCGAGACCTCCACCGCGAGCAGCCGCTCGTCCGCGGTGCGGCTCTCGCCGTCGACATAGCGGGCAACGAACGAGATCACGAGGCCTTCCTTGTCGGAGACCGCGACGTCGAAGCGGTGCGGAAACATCGGGTCACGAGCGTCGTCACGGATGGCACGAAGCGTGGCGTCGATGAGCGGGTGTGCGGGAGTGAGGAACTCGATCGCGTCCTCATCGGTCGCCGCTTGCGAGGCGACCGCGATCTGACGGTTGAACGTCGCACGGGGGATCTCGGCTGCTAGCTCGCGGCGGAGACGGTGTGGTACTGCGACGTTCACGATGCCCCCGCCGAGGTCGGCAATCGACCCGCCGTCGTCCCAGCCGTGGAATGTTGTGCGGAGCAACGGTTCGAGCAGGTCGTGGAAGTCGTCGACCGTCCCTAGCTGGGCTACGTAGCGTTCGGCGGCCTGAAGTTCGTCGCGGTTGCGCAGTGTGAGGCGGGTGAGCTCCTGACCGACGCGGCGCGCGCCATCGTCGTCGACGAGCCCTTCGGCCTCCGCCTCGACGTGCGCAAGCGATCTGGTGAGGACTTCCCGTACGCGGCCGCTGGTGAAGTTCGGCAGAACCTGGCCGACTGAACCGGACTCCTTGGCGATGCGCTGGAGCTTCTCGATCACGATCTCGAGGGCGCGGTACTCGGGTCGCCCCGCGTTGCCCTTGCGGTCGGCGGCGACGAGCGCCCAGATGTGCGGCGTTTCGGTCTGACCGTACCGATCGATCCGACCGTTCCGTTGAAGGTATCGGTTGGGGTTCCAGGGAACGTCGAGGTGCACCAGATGGTGCACCCCGTGCTGCAGGTTCATGCCTTCGCTTGCCGCGTCGGTCGCGAGGAAGACCCGGATATCGGACCCGCTCAGGAACGTCTGGATGATCTCGTTGCGTTTCGCTTCGGGCGTGCCGCCGTGGAACACGACGTGGCTGATGCCAGCGGCGTCGAGGCGGCGCGACGCAGCGCGCAGCGTGTCGCGATACTCGGTGAACACGAGAGCCTTTTGGCCGGCGATCCGGCTCTCGAGGAGCTTGACGAGAGCCTGCAGCTTTGCGTCCCTTCCACGCGGGACCGCTTCCGCGGCGTCGAGGAGGCGCTGCGCGAATCTCGCGTTCAGTCGGTTCGAGCGCGGGCGGAGGTGTCTCGGCTTCGGCGCCTGGATCAAGCACTTCGTCTTCGGGATCGGAGGCATCGGTGTCAACGTATGGAATCGCTGCATCGCTGTCCTCGTCGGCCGGTGGGAGTCCGAGGCGTCGTCGCAGCGTCGCTCGCAGTGCCGCCACCGACGACCCATAACGCTTGAGCAACGTTGCGGCGAGGAACTCGCAGCCCGTCGCCTTCTGGCGCGCTCGCGCGCGCTCGAAGCGCTGCCGTTCGGTCTCGAGGAACGATTTGTACTCCCCAAGGATCGGCTCGACGGCCTTCTCTTGCGTGGAGGCCTCCGAGAGCGTGGAAACGACCTGGATGTCGGGCTGCTTGAACCTCCGGCCGCCCGACAGCGTCACCTCGGACTTAAGGCGGCGGACCATGAGACGGCTCGCCACGTCGACCGAGACGGTGTCCTGTTCGATCTCGACGAAAGGGTCGAGCAGTCGGAGCAGCGACACGAAGCTGGCCGTCTTGCCATCGTGCGGTGTGGCGGTCAGCAGCAGTAGCGCGCCACCGTGTGAGTTCCGTTCGAGCGCTCGCCCCAGGATGGCGAGACGCTTAGTCCGCTTCCCGCGCTTCTGCCAAGTGATGCGCCTCGTCGATGACGACGACGTCGAACGGAGCCGGGCACTGCCGCAGCTCGTCGAGGAGAGCTTGTCGCGCGGCGAGCGTCATCGAAACAATGAGCTTGTTCTGCTGCGCGAAGACGTTGATATTTGGAGTCTGACGGCGTCGCTCGAGAAAGTCGGTGCCGCTGGTCACGATGTCGAAGCGGAACCCGAACTTCGTCCACATTTCGTCGCGCCACCGTTCCGGTTCCGGCGCGGCGCGGGTGACGATGAGAACCCGGTTCGCCTGGTGACGTTGCGAGAGCCAGCGCAGGACGATCCCCGCCTCAGCAGTCTTGCCGAGCCCCGTGTCGTCGGCGATGAGCAGCCGGGTGCGAAGCGTGCGGGCGACACGGAGAAGCGGCACGAGCTGGTAGGGCTCGACCGCGACAGCACCCCAATCGAGGCCAACCAGCTGCTCACGTCCGCCCGCCATCGTGATTCGGTACGCCTCGTGCAGCGCACGCCAGCGGGCACGATCGCTGTGCTCGACATCGAGCTTCGGAAGCGGAAGCTCATCGGGCTGGATGCGGTCGCGCTCGAGGTCGAGCAGCGCGAGCACCTCCTGATCTCGATTCAGGCCTTCGACACCCACCAGCCGCAGGAAGCCGCCCTCCTCCAGGCCGAGGACGCGCCAACGCCGGCTTCGCCAGCGGACGCTCTGGCCTGGCTCGATGATGACGTCGGACACGTCATCGAGATTGTCACACCTCGGCGGTACCGTCCCACTTGCGGTGGCCTATTCGGGCGCCGCTGCCTCCCCCGCTCGGTCCCCGTCGGATATGGGAGGTTGGTAATGGATGCGTCAAGGTCGCCGGTTGTGTGGGTTCGCGAGCTGTGCGACGGTCTCGAATCTTTCGACCCCGTCTTACTCGAGAAGATCACGAGCCTTTCGGACGCCGAAACTGACACGCTTCGCCAAGCACTCGATGGTGTCCGCGACCCGGTCTCTGCGGTCTGCCGCCTCATCCTTGCGAGTTGGCGCGATCTTGACGGTGAGACGCGAGTGGCGGCACTTCTCATACTTGCGAATGTGTTGGCATCGGCCGAGGAGCCGGCTTGACCGGCTTGACGCGAAGCCATCGGCGCGCGCAGACCGCGGTCTGTCAAAAGCACGTCGGCCGGCGCATGGACCTCGGACACCAGTCGGCCGTTCTCCAGGCATCGTCAGCCAAGACCGCGTCGCTCGGTTGTCCCGTCGCAGCTGCAACCGCGATGGCTCAGTATCAGACAGGCGACGCCTTGGCGGCCAACGGTGCCACCGTCGAGCGGCATGCTTGAGAGTTCGAAGCTGTGCGCCGTACCGCTGCAATGGACCTCGCAACCCTGCGACCCTGGCAGCGCGGCCGTCGGCCTGCACCAGAGGATCTCGCCGTCAGCCCGTCGAAGATGGAGAAGCACGCCAGTGGCTAGTCGATGCGAGGTGATGTCGATGATCCTCGCATCGAGGTCTCCGAACACGTGCACGCACTGGCCGACATAGAAGCCTTTGAAATGCAGGGCGCGCCATGACGTTCCCATAAACGTGGGGTGCGCCAGATACGGAGGTGACGCTCGCGCCGGTAGTGGTGTCGGTATGTCGGCGGTCAGCTCGAGAACCCAATCGTCGTCGTACACCGACATTGTCGCCGCAACAGGCATGCCGGGAGCGTTGGTCGAGTATTCGGCCAGCGCGACGGTCGCTCGCCGGCGGGCGCGGTCGAGCGCTTGCGGGTCGAGTCGTGCGCCACGCACAGCGACCCACGCGGTCTTGACCGCTCGGCTCCACAGCAGCGCTCCAGCGGCGGCGCCTGCACGTTGCGCGGAGAACACAACGGTGTCGAGCGGCAGTGAAATGGTGCCGGCTTCTCCGCCGAGGTCTACCGATACTGCCAGCCGCGGTGCGCCACGGGTTGTGGTGCCGAGCCGGCCGAAGAGCACGGGCAACTACATCACCCCTGGCAGCCGTGATCCACCGACAATGTGTGTCCCTGTCGAGCGGGACTCCGGCGATGGTCAAGGCCGGGGGTGTCTGCCCGGACCAGGTCCCGGGGTCCCTCCGTAGAGTCGCCCGTCGTGCGTGCGTCGCACGGGCGCGGTGTCATACCGACCTGGCGAGCACTCGCCGCAACGTCTCAGGGTGCCAGCGGTGGCTCCGGCGAGGCCGGTATCCCTCGGTGTCGAGTGCGGAGGCAATGTCGCGCAGCGACATGCCGGACGTGCGAAGTGCGACGGCTCGTTCGATGGCTGCGCGTTCGTGCGTGTCGTGCACGAGCACTCCCTCGTGCGAGCGCTGCCCGTAGCGAGGCGCGCCGTAGCCGGCGTATCCGCCGCGTTCGGCTTTGAGCTGTCGGCCAGCGCGTAGGCGGGCGCTGATCATGCCCCGCTCCAGCTGCGCGAAAACCCCGATCATCTGGCGCAGCGCTGTCTTGACGGGGTCGTCGGGGTCATCGCGCGGCACCTCGCCGAGGTCCACGGTGAAGACGCTGCCGCCGAGGTCCCAGACCTTTGCCAGAACCGCCTCCTGGACCGTCAGCTTCCGAGCCAAGCGATCCAACCGGTACACCAACAGTCCGCCGGCGACGCCGTCGCTGATGGCGGCAAGAGCGTCGTGCAGACCCGGTCGCAGTTCGACTCCGTGAGCGCCACTGGCGCCCTCGTCGCGCACCACAGAAACGAGCCTGTGACCTTGCTCGACGGCCCACCGTTTGAGCGCGTTCTCTTGCACATCGAGGCCGAGTCCTTCCTCGGCTTGCCGGTCAGTGCTGACGCGCGCGTATGCAACGAGCTTCATGGGTGTCCTTCTTCCACCTGCCGCTCACGGTGCGCGCTATGACCTGCGGTGTCAACGTTGTTTCAAGGGATGTGACAGGCACCGCGTCGATAACAGTGAGGCAGCGAGGTCGGCACACCTACTGCGATGTCCGTCGCAGTCCGTAGAACCGCAACTGCCCGACGTTGCGCGTCGCACGGATCGTTCGATCCGTCACGTGAGCTCGACAAACGCGCATGCCCACGGACAACTCACTCTTTGTTCCAACGTTTGCGCGCAAGCTTGATCATGTACACGCGCCGTGCAGCGTTCGGCGCGCTTCGTCCGTACCGTCGGATCGAGCGTGTCGATCAGTCGGCGCGCGCACCACGCTGCTGACGATCTTCGACGTCACTCCGTCGCACGCCAATGCGGTCCGGTTGGATACGGCGGGCGTGCTGAGGCGGTTGCAGCTCAGCGATGACGTCACACCGAGTCCCGACCTTGGACGACTACGCGGCGTGCGTCACAGTGCGGCTCCACACCTTGACGGCGCGGTCTGGGGCGCGCACCCTCGGGTAGTTGCCGGACTCGTGCGCTTTGTTGCGCACGTATCGGCGCCGACCAGCGAGGAGAATCTGATGCGGGACATCACATTCGATGAGCTCACCGACACGCTCTATGACGAAGTTGTCAACGCTCTAACACCCGACAGCGAAGGCGATGCTCGAGCGGTCGTCGCCCACTGTGTACTCCGGCTCGTCGACGATCCCAACGACTGGAACGACGTCATCGGCAGTCGAGCCGGTGGTGGGTTGATGACGAGCAGCACGATGCAGCGAGAGCACGAGCAGCACTCGAGCCGGACGGTGATCGCCTGTGCCGTGTGTGGGCGTGCCGTGGACACAGACAGCGCACACTTCGTGGACGGCGATGACTTCGGCGTGCTCGGACAGGTCGAGCTACACCCCGAGTGCTGCCCGGACTGCACCGGCGGCGCACCGAGCGCCGGACTGGACAGCAGTGGTTGCGGCGGAGATGCATCTCGCTAAGCGTCAACGGCCCGCACGCTTGGCGGTTTCCCAGCTCGCGCGGCCGGCACTCGCCATCGATCACTACGCCGTCGTCGAACAGGCTGTTACTCCAAGTGCCCGACGTAGCGCTCGAGCTCAGCGAGCGCGACACGCCGTGCCCGACCGATAGACACGGACTGCAGGTCACCCCGGTTGAGTAACTCGTAGAACATCGATCGACTTACGCCGAGCTTCGCGGCCGCTTGTGGCACGGTCAGGAGCAGCGGCGACGGAGCTGTCGTTGACGGGGCCGGTTCCGGGAGTGCCGCCTCGAAGCGATGGGGTGCCGCCGACCGCTGCGCCCGTCGGAGGCCGTTGAGCAGTTGCTGGAGCGAGTCGACTACCGCTTGCAGGACGTCCGTTTCGAGTTCTGTTGTCACGGTAACTCCATATGTTCGGCGCGAGCCGCGCCATCGGACGGTTGCTCGTTGCAAGTCCTCATCGGCATTCCACGCCGGGCGGCAGCGCTTGAGCCTGGGTGTGCGCGCTTGGTCGGCGTGTCGTGTTTGACGGCAGCGTGCGCTGCCGGGTCGAGTGCGCGGTTGAGGGGCGCTTCTCAGGGCGCCCCACCTGTGCCCTCCCCGAGTCGCCGCAGAAGTACCGAGGAACGTGGTCACCGACGATGCGTCGTTGCGCAGCGCCGGCCAAGGGCTGCGAATCGCCGTTCGAAGAACCTTGTGCTGCTCGCATTGCGTGCGGGTCGCACGGCCGAGTCCGATACAGGCTGCCCGGTAGAGGGAGCTAGGCCGGCGGGCCGAACCGAGTTGATGAACGGGAAGCGCTCGGTTGGAACGAACGCGCAGGTCGATGATCCGGTTGCAGACGGCACGGTTGAAGCGAGACATTTCGGGGCCGAACGCCAGCCCGATGGGCCATCAATGCCGGTCCAACGCCGCGAAACGGGCCAGAAATCAGCCGCGTTGGAGAAAGACGCTGCGAGCTAACCGATGACGGTGAGCATCGTTCACGTGTGCTGCGGACGTCGCGTGTGCCTCATCGAAGTCACCTTGCCTCGGCCTCCGCCCGACCGCGGATTTGTGCTCGCTATGGCTGACTTGCAGCAGCAGGCGGTGCGCTGCGTGTCGCGACCGGCGTGCGCGGTTGGAACGGCTGCGCCGCCGATCGGCGGACGAGTGGCGGCCCGTCACGCCGAGTGCGGGCGGGCGACACGGATGCTCCTCCGACAGGTTGTTGTCGTGGTCCGTGAGTCCCCTCCTACAAGTCGGGGACCTCCTACAAGTCGCTCCCACCTGGGCATTTCCGCGAGCTGGTCCTGACCGTCGGGGACCAGCTCACACGCCTAGCGATGCCCTGCGAATTAGTCGACTTCCTCGACGAGTTCGATCTCGAAGGTGCGCTCGAGGACGTCGGCGTGGTCCCGCACGAGACGCACACGCTTGGCACGCCCTTCCTGCATGACCTCGATCAAGCCCTCCGTCTCGGCGAGTGCCAGCGCCGCGTCCTTCCGCCCGTTCGCCACTCCACTCATCGCCTTCTTCACCTCCGCCTTGGTATGACCATCGCCGATCGCCTCCACGGCGTCGACGACGCGCAACGCGTCTTCCCGGCCGCGGTCCTGCTGGCGTGAACCGCCGGCGACGGTGAGTCGCAGGGTCTCCGGATCGATGGCCAAGCGGACCTCGGCAACGTCGACGCCGCGACCGTTGGCGTAGAAGTACCGGCTGCCGTCCTCCTTCTTAATCAGCACCTGGCGGACGTCGGGCCAGTCATCCCATCGTGTTGCTCCTCGCCCGTGTTCCTGGCCCGCAGCGTGACTGGCGCGCCCGGTGTGGTGGGCGACGAAGAGGTCGTGCACACCGGCCTCGTACTTGATCTGATCGAGCGTGTCGAGGAACTCAGCAACCGCCGTGTTGCTGTTCTCGGTCTCTCGCGCACCGGGCCATCCGAGGATCGCTCGTGCCGCCGGGTCCATCACCCAGACCGTGATGCCCTTGTCGCGCAACGAGTCGATGCTCCATTGCCGAACCAGCTTTGTGTGTAGCGGCATCGAACGGCCACGAAGGTGCAGTAACTCAACGCGTTCCGGGTGGACAAGGCCGATGCGTCGGAACCACTGCCGGTACTGCCGGTCGTCGACCTCGTAGTTCCATAGTGCGATCCGTCCCGCAGGAGCCCTGACAGCGTGACCCAAGAAGGGCACACCGTCTGCGAGCGACCGGACGAGGTTCAGCATCAGGGTCGTCTTGCCAGCTTTGAATTGCGCTGCGAGCAGTGAGTTGTGCCCGAGGACGTGCATCCCTTCGATCGTGTAGACGAGCGGATCATCAGGCAGAGCCAACTCCGCTGCCCCCGATCGAGACTCGGGCGGCGTCCAGAGGAGGCTCGCCTGCCGCTGTGCCAGTTTGCGAGACGCTGCGTCACGCGCGTATTGCCGAAGGATTTCCGCGTTGACAGCCTCGGTGATCTGGTGACGCGCCGCCTCGCCGATACGTGTCACCATCACTCGCTCCGATCCTCTGGAACAGTGATTGCCGTGTCCACGAGCACCGTGTCTGCAACGAGCTCGTCGTCACGAGCGCCGAGAATCCATTCGCCAGCCAAGGGATGACCCCGCTGATCGTCCTGTCGCTTCGCTGCATCGCTGAAGCGCTGCACGAACTCTGTGAGCGGCTCCATTGTCCACATCCATAACTTGTCGTCGGGGGGATAGCGACCTTCGGCCCAGTGGATCGCAACGATGTCGGCCCGCCGTACTGCGGCCGTCTCGAACCCGAACTCACCCGACCTCCAGTCGTAAAGGTCGAGCTCGAGCCAGTCATCCTCCACAAGATTGATGAGACCCGTCGCCGTCTGGCCAGAGATGAGACAAAGTGCGACGCACTGGTCGACGCGCAGCGGGAACCCGGGAGATGGCCAGACTGTCTTCATTGTTCTGTCTCCCGTTCTGTGAGCCAGCGCTCGATGTCGATGCGGCGGTAGCGAACGTGCCGGCCAATCTTGAGCCGCTTCGGTCCGGTGCCGTAGTGGTTCCAGGCGTAGATCGCTCCAACAGGTACGCCGAGGTAGTCGGCGAGCTGTTGTGGACTGACCAAGTCGGGAAGGCTCGTCGGCCTGTTGTGGTCGTTACACATGCGGCTCACCTGCCTTGGTGACGAGCTCGTCGACGAGTGCTTCGAGGTCGGCGGCGAGTACGCGCACGGAGCTGCCGATGTGGACGACGCGGAGTCGTTTCGGCGTGATGAATTGCTCGTACAGGTGAGATCGGGAGACCGACAGCCTCGCTGCCGCTTCTTTGACGGTGAGGAGCAGCTTGGGCTGCTCAGTGGTGTTGATGGTCATGATGAGTCCTTCCGCTAGGCCCTGATGCCGGGCTTCGATGCGCTCCGGTCAGTCCGCCGCAACGCCGCTGATGTCGTGCACGAATGCAGTGACCGGCGCTGCGGAGGCGCACGCGTCATGCGGGCGAACACGGACCTCATCGCTCGCCGCCTTCGTCGTCCTTGTGTGGCGAGCGGTCGCGCCAGATGGCGGCGGCGACGGCTTCGGCGGCCTCGACCTGCATCGAGGGGATGGCGTGGGAATACACATCCATCGTGAAGGCCACGGTCGAATGCCCGAGCCGTTCGGAGACGATCTTGGGATTCGTGCGCTGCGCCAGAAGGATCGTGGCGTGCGTGTGGCGCAGGTCGTGGAAGCGAATGACCGGGACACCGGCGCGCTTGCACAGGGTGCGGAAGCGTGCCGTGACGGTCTGCGGATGGATCGGCGTGCCGTCGGCATAGCGAAAGATCAGCGAGTCGGGCTCCGTCGTCGCGCCGTAAAGCCGTCGTTGTCGGTGCGCTTCGAGGATGCCGACGGTGTCGGGATCGATCGCGATCTCGCGACGGCTCTTGGCCGTCTTCGGTTCGGTGTAGACGACGTGGTAACCGACCTCGACGGCGTTCTGACGTACGCGCACGAAGCCTTGGTTGGAGTCGAGATCGCGCCAACGGAGTCCGAGTAGTTCACCGCGTCGCATCCCGGTCGCGATGGCGAGATGCAGCAAGGTGTAGAGCTCGTCGTCGCGCACGGCCTCGAGGAACGTCGCTGCCTCGTCCGCAGACCACGTGCGTCGTTCTTGGGGCCGTGTCTGGCGTGGCGCGTTCGCCGACGCGGCGACGTTGCGCTGTACGAGGCCCCAGCGCTCGGCGTCGCGCAAGGCGCGGTGGACGGTCGTGTGGATGTAGCGGACGGTCTTCGGTGAGAGGCCCTTCCCACCCTCGTCACGGTCCGCGAGGAGCTGTGCGTAGAACTGGTTCAGGTCGCGTGCAGTCAGCGCCTGCAGTCGGATAGCACCGAGCGCCGGCACGACGTGGACCCGCAGGTTCGTCTCGTACGAGACAAAGGTGGTCGGCTTCAGGTCGTGGCGACGTCCCGGCAGCCACTCTTCAACCAGGAACTTCGCCAGCGTGAGCTTCGAGGCCGCGACGTAGGACCCGTCTTGCAGATCCTTCAGCGCCTCGTTGAGCGCCGTCTCGGCTTCGCGCTTGGTGCGAAAGCCCCGCTTGAACTTCTGGCGCCGCTTACCGGTCGCCGGGTCGCGCGGTAGGTCGACGACGTAGCAGTAGGTGGCGCCTTGCTTGCTGACGTGGCCTCTCATTGGGGGCTCCTGTGTTGCTAGGAGACCCCCGTGCGGCGCGCCGTCGGGAGATCAAGCTGTGCACGTTGCGTGCGATGTAAGGCGATTGTCGGCGCGAGACGGCTGGAAGTAAAGGCGGACGGCGACGCGTGGCGGCGGACTTGTCGGACGCCACATTCGGCCAGGAATCCCCACGGGCGAGGCAGCGAGTGTGCATCGGCCGCTCCTCGCGAGGCACGGGACGCGGGTACGTCATCACCTCAACGGCGGGCGCGCTTCTTCGTCGCCGGCTTTGCGGGCGGTGCGGTGATCTTCCGGCCGGTGCAGGCTTGCAGGTGTCCTAAGGCCGCTGCGGTGGCCTCGTCGCGCTCGGGCATCGTCGTTGCCCATGTGCACGAGCCGCATCGCGCGTTCCATCCGGACGGGCGATGTACAACGCTCGCGCGGCGTCCGTTGAATGCGACTGGAGGGTCAACGATGTCGTTGGATGCGGCCTGCCGTCGCTGCGGCTTCTTGGTGCGCTCGGCACGGATCGCGGACGCCCGCTTGGACCGGACCGTCTTGGCACGTTTGGGCTTCGCGGCTGCTTCGCCCGTGCGGTCGACCTGCTGCAAGTGCTGGGCCGCCGCTTCGACAGCGAGGTCGCGGCGCTCGTGGCGCGTACTGGACCAGCCGCACCAGCAGGCGACGTCCCAGAGGTCCGTGGCACCCATGCGCGGCTTCACGCCGCCATGCAACGCCTTGGTGCCGCGCGTCCGGTTATAGACGAGACCGCGCTCAATCGGCACTCGACCGCCGGCCGTGAACGCGACCCCACGTCGTGCCGAACGCATTCCCACACCTCACGGTCCGACGTCGGATTGCAGAAGGTGTCGGAGCGTGTCACACCGACCTTGAACCGCACCGCCAACGCTGCCGATCGGGGTGTGCGGAGGGTGCTTCAGCGATGGACGTCGGTGCACAGGGGTGGATGTTTGCAATCCGTTAGCGCGGGCCCGGCGAATGGTGCGATTCGACCAACGTGGCGGCATGCACACGATTCCCGAGGGCTCTGCCGAAGGTGCAGCCTGACCTGGTCGTACATATGAAACGAGGGCCCCGAAGGGCCCTCGTGACGATGGTGGCGGGGGGTGGATTTGAACCACCGACCTCCGGGTTATGAGCCCGACGAGCTACCAGACTGCTCTACCCCGCGGCGTGCCGATCACGATACAACGTCGCGCGCCCGGCCGCCGAGTCGACCCGTGCCCGGCCCGATGGCCGAGCGGTCGTCGGCACACCCGTTCGTGGGTACACCGGCGGGTATGGGTCCCCCGGGGCGGCAGCCGACCGCCGGCAGCGGCGCTCGCTCCGTGCTCGCCCGGTGGAGCGACATCGCACTGTCGGGCTACTGGTTCATCCCGCTGCTGTGCACGTTCCTCGCGAGCGGCGCCGCGGTCCTGCTCGTGATCGTCGACCGCAGCAACACGATCAGTTGGGGTTTCGGGGGCGGCCCCAACGACGCGAGCGCCACCCTCACCACCGTCGCGTCGTCGATGATCACGTTCACCGGCGTGGTCTTCTCCATCACCATCGTCGCGTTCCAGCTCACGAGCTCGCAGTTCTCGCCCCGCGCGCTGCGCAACTTCCTGCGCGACCGGGAGTCGCAGGTGGCGCTGGGCGTGTTCATCGGCACCTTCGCCTACGCGTTCGTCGCGCTGGCCGCCGTTCGCTACAACGGCACGAGCCGGGAACCGTT
The DNA here is from genome assembly GCA_963716525.1 of uncultured Actinomycetes bacterium. Classification (GTDB taxonomy): domain Bacteria; phylum Actinomycetota; class Acidimicrobiia; order IMCC26256; family PALSA-610; genus JBBREP01. The sequence goes on along the minus strand of OY970315.1, from coordinate 1,993,974 downwards.
CGTGCCGTCGGTGACCGTCGCCGGCTGCTACCTGCTCGTAGCCACGAGCCTCGTGCTCTTCGTACGCCTCATCCACCACATGGCCGACTCGCTGCGCGCGGTGAGCATCATCGATCGCATCGCCCACGAGACGCGCGGCACGATCGACCGCCTGTTCCCGACCGGCGCGGCCGACGACGAGGGCCGCCCGAACGTCGCCGGGCACGACCACGTGCTCGAGGCACCGCGCGCCGGGGTGATCACCGACGTCGACCTCGAACGCCTCGCGCGCGCCGCCGAGCATGCCGACATCGCGGTGGAGGTGCTCCAACCGGTCGGTGACTTCGTCTGCGCGGGCACGCCCCTGATCCGTGTGTTCGGCACACCGGATGACCGCCACGACGCCACGCTCACCCGCATGGTGCACATCGGCAAGGAACCGTCGATGCGGGGCGACGCCGCCTTCGGCTTCCGCCAGCTCGTCGACATCGCCGAGCGCGCCCTCTCGCCCGGCGTGAACGACCCGACGACGGCCGTGCAGTGCGTCGACCGCTTGCACGACCTGCTGCGCCGCCTGGCCGACCGGCCGATGCCGCCCCTGCGGATCTGCCGGGTCGACGGCGTGGCGCGCGCGTGGCTGCCCCAGCCGTCCTACGGCGACTTCGTCGACCTCGCGACCGGCGAGATCCTCGACGCCGCCACGCGCAGCGCCCGCGTCGTGGCACGCGTGCAGCACATGATCGAGGACCTCGTCGGCTGCACGAGCTACCCCGAGCGCCGCATGGCCCTGGCACGAGCAGCCGAGCACGCGCTCGACGTGCAGCGCTGACGGCGCTGGCGGCGGCGCCCGCGGCTTCACGGCGTCAGCGGCGGCGCGGGAGGTGGCGGCGCACCCGCACGAGCATGCGCACCATCTCCTCGGAGAACTCGTCGATGGGCACCCGCGGGTTGTTGTAGACGACGTACTCCTTCGCAACGAGCGTGGCGAGGTAGTCGAGCAGCGCCGCCTCGTCGTCCTTCACGAGCAGGTAGTCGCCATGGTGGTCGTTGTAGAACACCACGCCGGCGTCGGCATCGAAACGGCTGCGCGCATCGGCGGGTTCGGGGTCGACGGCGATATCGGGCAGCGGGCTCGAACGGCGGCGGTCGGGCGCGGCACGCTCGGTGTCGCCGGCCGGCGGGACCGGATCACGCGCCTTGGCGACGAGCTCGTCGATCGACGTCGGCGAACCATCGCCACGATCGTGACGCTCGCCCGCCTCACCCGAAGGTGCGACGCCGGCGTCGCCCTCACCACCCGCGCCGAGCAGCGCGCCCTCGCCCGGCTCGTTGCCGACCGGCGTGCGCATCGGGTTGTCGAGATCGGCGAGCTCCTTCAACACCTTCCCGAACAGCTTGCGCACGGTGTCGGCCATGCGGTCGGCGGTGGCGGCGTCGACCTGCTTGGTGATCCGCTCGACCGAGCGCGCGACCGCGGGCTCGATGCTGCGCATCGTCTCGAGGAACACCGGAAAGACCTCGCGGTCGCGCAGGATCGCCCGCCGCCCCGCCGACTGCTGCAACGCCTCGAACACGACACGCCCTTGCACCTGGTCGCTCGTCCACGGCGGCGCGGCGAACTCGTCGAGCTCGGCGAGGTCGTCGATGATCGTCGTCCCGGCGCGCCCGACCACCGCGACGCGACGGCGGCGACCGTCATGCGGCGCGACGAACAGCACGAACTCGAACGTGCCCCACAGCGTGGGCAACGCAGGAAGCTCGAGCTTGATGCCGTCGGGCTTGTCGGGCGTAACGAGCTCACCGTTACGCCCTTCGACCACCTCGATCTCGTAGTCGCCCTCGGCCAGCGCGCTCGCGCGGCGCGACCGCAAGTAGTCGACCACCTTGCGCTGGGTGAGGAGCCGCAACACGTCGGGATCGAGATCGGAGACGTACACGGTCGTGCCCGGCTCGGCGCGGGCCCGACGCCGCTCGCGTTCCAGCGTCGCCGTCGCCGACCCACGGCTGAGGCGCAGCGCCCACGTCTCGGTGCTGTCGTGCGCCCTCGACACGACGTCGCAGCGCCCGCCGAGCTGCTGGAACGCGAGCAGACCGATCGCCTTCTCGCCGAGCGTGCGCTCGTCGCCCGCCTTCGACGACTCGAACAGGTTGCGGGCCACCTCGCGCAGCCGGTCCGGGCTCATCCCGCGGCCGGTGTCGTCGACCGCGATCGTGGGACGCGCGCCTTTGCGGCGCAGCGCCACACGGATGCGCTGCCCGCGTTGACCGGACTGCGCGTACTCGTCGGCCGCGTTCGACACGAACTCGTTGAGCGCGTCCTTCGGGTCCTGGTACGCCTGGCCGGTGACGAGCACCGCCTTGGCCAGATTCCCGATGCGCAGCCGGACCGTCTCGCCCGCGGGCTTCCGCTTCGCCACTCGCCCGGCCATCGGTCGATCGTACGTGAGCCCGCCGCGGCGGCGCCGGTTCCGCGGCGCTGCCGGGCTCGCAGCGTCAGCCGGCGAGGACCTTGTTGAAGTCGAACGTGCGCCAATGCTGCGGTGTGAGGCGCACCTGCACCGTGTCGTCGGTGGGCGGGTTCGCGTCGGCATACCACTTGCCGAACTCGGCGCCGAGGTAGCGGGTCGCGAGCGCGAGCACATCGCCCGGCGACGGCACGATGTCGACCGGCCCTTCGACGCTCACGTACTGGTACGGCGGCGCCTCGGTCTGCACGGTGAGCGTGGCCCGGCCCGCGGCGTCGAGCAGCCGTCCCTTCAACGACGAGCGGTCGGTGGAGATCGTGATCACCCCGCCGTCGTACGTGTACCAGACGGGCAGCGCGCACGGCCCACGTCCGGGCTCGTCGACCGCGAGGATGCCGACGTGCACGGCGGCGAGGAACGTCTCGCGCTCGGCCTTCGTCATGTGCCCGGATGCCACGTCCGCAGTCAAGCATGCCGCCGGCCGGCACGGCTACGGTCGCCGCTCGTGCCCCCGGCGTTCGACTACGACGAGAATGTCGCCGCCGGTCTGATGAGCGGCAACGAGGCTGCAGCCGGCGGGCTCGCGGGCTACCTCGACATCCACCACACGGGCATCGGGCCGGGCACGCTCGCTGCCGAGATCGAGGTGCGCGACGAGATGCGCACACCGTTCGGCAACCTGCACGGCGGCGTGCTGTCGGCGCTGTGCGACCATGTGCTCGGCACGGTCTGCTACCCGGTGATCCCGCGTGGCCACTGGGCGGCGACGACGGAGTTCAAGATCAACCTCATCGCGCCGGTGGTCGACGGCACGTGCTGCGCCACCGCGACGATCGTGTCGCTCACGAAGCGCACGGCAGTGGTGCGTATCGACGTCACGAATCACGACCGCCTCTGCGCGGCCGCGGCAGGGCACCGTGACGATCCAGGCGCCGCGCCAACCGTCGCCCAAGGGCTGACCGCCGATCACACCGCCTGGCTCGTGAGGCTCGCCGGCGACGCGTTCGTGGCGAGCAGGTCGGCCCACGACGAGGCCGAGCTCGGCTGCGCGGTGCTGGTGGCGGCGTCGGCGGACTGCAACTGGAACAGCAGCTGGGCGAGCGCGACCTGCTGCGCGGTCGTGCTCGATTCGATGCCGCCCGCGGCGGCCGCGCCGTCGTGATCGCCGTCACCGTCGGGATCACCCGCGGCACCGGCACCGGCGACCGCCGTCGACGATCCGCCGCCGCGCACACCCGAGGCGCCGCCATGATGGTGGTGCGCTCCGTGCGTGCGGTTCGCGATCATGCCGGCCACAGCGTCGAGTTGCGCGCTCGAGAGCGACGAGGCCTTCCCGCCCGACTGCTGCAACCCCTGCTCGATCGCGGCGAGGAGGTCGCTCTGCGAGACGCCCTTCGACTGCGCGAGCGCGCTCAAGCTGGTGGAGCCCGACTGCAGGTCCTGCATCAGCTGCTGCGGCGTCTCGCCGAAGAGCTGCGCGACGGGCGCCATCGTCTTGTGCATCTGCTGCATCCGCTGCTGGAACGCCGCCTGATCCGGCGACTGCGCGGCGGTGAGCGGCTGCAGGTTCTGGCTGATCGCCCCGATGGCCATCTCGTCTGCCTCCCGGCTTGCTTCGCATGTCCGATCGGCCGGTGAAGTTGCGACCATGAACGACGAGAGCCGAACTTGATCAACCTCTCAGCGCGCGCTCACGAAGCTCTCAGGACGCGGATGCGATACGCGCCCCGCCCGCCGCCGTCGCCGCCGTCGTGTCGGTCGTGGCGCATGCTGGCATGCCGCGCGCCGGCTGTGCTCAACTCGGCCGCATGACGCAGTTCCCCCGGGAAGAGATCGAGCAGACGCTGGCGCGCTACGTGGCGATGCGCGAGGCCATCGAGCGCGACGAGGGCGACTGGCCTGACCTCGCGGAGTTCTTCACCGACGACGCCGTCTACATCGATCCGGCATGGGGACGGGTACAGGGCATCGACAACCTGCGCCACTTCTTCGCCGAGAGCATGCGCGGTCTCGAGGACTGGCGCTTCCCGATCAGCGAGACCGCGATCGCCGACAACGGCGTGGTGTTCGTGAAGTGGACGCAGATCTCGCCGGGCACGCGCGCCGACGGCTCGCAGTACCGGCAGTCGGGGCTGTCGACCCTCATCTACGCGGGCGGCGGCAAGTTCTGTTACGACGAGGACCTGCTGAACATGGTGCACGTGAACGAGGACCTGCGCGCCGCGGGCTGGATGCCGGGCGACGGCTTCGTGATGCCGCCCAAACACCCCAACCGCGACTGGTCCCGCCCGTCCTGACCCCCTCCCTTCCTAACCCCCTCATGCGTCGTTTGGGACCGCTATTTGGTACCCAAACGACGCATGGTGGATGAGCGAGCGGGCTACAGGGCGGCGATGTGCTGGTTCGCCTTGGCGAACAGCCACAGCGTGTACGCGTGCAGCATGTCGCCGATCTCCTTGGGCGCCTGCCCCGCACACGCGCGTGCGTGGGTGCCTTCGAGCAGGATGCCGAGCTTGTAACAGGCGAGCGTGAAGAACCACGGCATGATGCCGTCGATCTTGCGGCCGCTCACCTCCGCGTAGCGTGCCGCGAGATCCGCCCGCGCCGGCATCACGGCGAAGTCGAACGGCTGGAACTGGGGCGCCTTGCCCGGCGGGTCGTCGGGCTCGGTCCACGCGGTCAGAAGCCAGGCGAGGTCGAGCAGCGGGTCGCCGAGCGTCGACAGTTCCCAGTCGACGATGGCGGCGAGCGCCGGCGCGTCGGGCGCCATCATCACGTTCGCCATCTGGTAGTCGCCGTGGATGATGCCAATGCGGATCTCGGCATCGGCCGGGCGGTGCTGCTCGAGCCAGTCGCCGACACGGTCGACGCCCTCGATCTCGGGGCCGTCGTAGCCGTCGAGCTGCGAGTAGCCGTCGAGCTGCGAGCGCCAGCGGCTCACCTGGCGCTCGGCCCACCGCTCGGGCTTGCCGAAGTCGGCGAGACCGACCGCCACATGGTCGACCATGCCGAGCGCAGCGGCGCCGTCGACGAGCTCGACGCCGAGCTGCGCCGTCCACGCCGGGTCGCTCGCCCACCGGCCGGGCAACGGTCCCATCGGCGTGATCCCGTCGATGGGCGCCATCACGTAGAACGTCGTGCCGATCACGTCGACGTCGGCGCAGACCGCGTAGAAGCGCGGGTGGGGCACATCGGTGCCCGCGAGCGCGCCGAGCACCCGGGCCTCGCGCACCATCGTGTCGTTGCTGTTCTTCCGCAGGTGGCGCGGCGGGCGGCGCAGCACGAACTCGCCGCCCGAGCGGCGCATGCGGAAGATGTTGTTCTGCGAGCCACCCGTGAGCTGCTCGACCGCGACGACCGGACCGGTGCCCGGGACCGAGGGCTGGGCTGCGATCCACTCCTGCAGGCGCGGCCAATCGAGCAGTCCGTCGAAGTCGTCGAGGGCGTCCATCGCTCGAGCCTGCCCAGCGCACGAGACCTCGGTCAACCGGGCGCGCGGCAGCGACCGGCACGAACCGGCGAGATGGACGCCGCCAAAGGTCCTCATGGCTGTCGCACCCCGCGGTTACCGTCTCGCTCATGGGCAAGAGCAACCGGCAGCGGCGAGCCGCGAAGGTGCAGCGGCGGGCCAAGCGACAGCACGCACGGGGCGCCGGTGGCGGGCATAGGTACGACCGGGAGTGGGATGGAGGTCGAGGTCGCGATCCGTGGTCCACTCCGCAGGAGCTGGCCGCGGCGCTGCTCGATTTCGCGTCGGCACCCGCGCTCGCGCCCGACGACGACACGATGACCGCGGCCATCGACCGGCTGTGCACGCTCGATCGCGCGGTCGTCGCCACCGAGGCCGAACGCAGCGCGCTCCGGGTCACCGCGGCCGCCTGGGCCGGGGGCTGGCAACCGTCGGAACTGGTCCGCCAGGTGCGGCGTTCGGCGAAGGGCGCGGCGGCGCGTGTCGCGCCGATCGTCATCGCCGCCGACCACCTGCGCTGGCGGGCGGCCGAGCTCGACCCGCGCTGGATCGATCAGCTCGATCGCTTGCCGCTGCCGCCGGTGCGGTCGCCCGCGGGCTGGCTCGTGGCCTGGGCCGAGGACGAGCAGCTGCAGTGGCGCGACACGGTGCACGCGGTCGTCACCCTCCTCCGCTGCCTGAGCTCGTTGCGCCGCATCCCGATCTTGATCCCGCCGCCGGGGACGGCGTCCTCGCCCGGCGCGCCCATCGACCTGGCGGCCACGACCATGAACGACCCGATCCTCGAACGTGTGCGTGCGTTGCTCGCGCAGGCCGAGTCGACCACCTTCGACGCCGAGGCCGAAGCGTTCACCGCCAAAGCGCAGGAGCTGATCACGCGCCACGCGATCGACCTGGCGATGCTGTCGGCGGCCGGGGGGCACTCGGAGCGGCCGATCACCCGGCGCCTGCCGCTCGACGATCCGTACGTCGACGCCAAGTCGATGTTGCTCCAGGTGGTCGCGGAAAGCTCGCGCTGCCGCGCCGTGCTCCACCAGCGCTATGCCCTGTCGTCGGTGGTGGGTTTCGCGAGCGATGTCGCGGCGACCGAGATGCTGTTCACCTCGTTGCTCGTGCAGGCGCAGACGGCGATGCAGACCGCCGCCGCGACTGCACCACCTGGTGCGCGCACGAGGAGCCGCGGCTTTCGCGCCGCGTTCCTTGTCGCATTTGCACGCCGTATCGGCACTCGCCTCGAAGCCATCAACGCGAACGTGACCGCGGCCGCCGACACCGATGGCGGGTTGCTACCGGTGCTTGCGGCCCGGTCGTCGCTCGTCGACGCCGCGGTCGACGAGATGTTCGGGCCGCTGCGCGCGACCGAGGTCCGGAGCTACGACGCCGCCGGTTGGGCGAGCGGGCAGCTCGCGGCCGACTGCGCGCACCTGAACTCGGGCGATCTCGCCTCCGGAGCACGCGCCCGCGAACCCGAACCGAATCGCGACGACCTCCTCCAACTCGCGTTCGAGTAAGGCGCGCCTCGGTCGAGATGCTCCGACTTTGGTGAATTGAGGCGGCGGCCACCAGAATGCGGGGCGCGATGGTCGAGCTCGGCAACACCCCACTCGCCGCCGACAGCGTCGGCTTGCTCGAAGGGCTCGCCACCACCCGCGCCATCCGCCGCTATACCAGCGAGCCGATCCCCGACGCCGCGCTGCGCGACATGCTCTTCGCGGCGACGCGCGCGCCGAGCGGCTCGAACCGCCAGCCGTTCCGCTTCCTCGTATTGCGCGATTCGCAGACGGCCCGCGCCGCGAAGCAGCTGCTCGGCGGCGCGGCCCGGCAGGCGTGGAGCGCCAAACGGGCGCACGACGGCTACGACCGCGGCTCGGGCACCGCGGCCGACTCGCCCAAGGCGCGCATGGCCGCGTCGATGGAGCACTACGTGGCGCACTTCGAAGACGCTCCGGTGGTGGCGCTGCCGTTGCTCCGGCGCCACCGCGCGCCCACGCCGACCGAGGGCGCGTCGGTGTATCCCGCGTGCCAGAACCTGCTGCTCGCGGCGCGGGCGCTCGGCTACGGCGGCGTGCTGACGATCTTCAACGCGCTCGTCGACCACGAGCTGCGCGCCCGCCTCGCGTTGCCCGACGACGTGTTCGTCGCGGCCACGATCACGCTCGGCCGGCCGGCCGGGCACCACGGTCCCGTGCGGCGCCGCCCGCTCGGCGAGCTCGTGTTCGAAGACGGTTGGGAGCAGCCGGCGGCGTTTGCCGTCGATCCACCGGGCACGCGCTATACCAGCGCCGGACCGCCGCGAGATCGCACGACGACCGCCACCGAAACAACGACGGAGTGAGCACACCATGTCTTGGGATTTCTCGACCGAGCCCGAGTTCCAGGAGAAGCTGGACTGGATCAAGGACTTCGTGGACCGCGAGGTGGAGCCGCTCGACCTCGCGTTCCCGCACGAGATCGTGTACGACAAGAGCCATCCGGTGCACACGCAGGTGCTGCCCGGGCTGCAGCAGCAGGTGCAGGACCAGGGCCTGTGGGCCTGCCACCTCGGCGCCGATCTCGGCGGCCTCGGGTACGGGCAGACGAAGCTCGCGCTGATCAACGAGATCCTCGGCCGCTCGACGTTCGCGCCGATGACGTTCGGTTGCCAGGCGCCCGATTCCGGCAACGCCGAGATCCTCGCCCATTACGGCACCGAGGAGCAGAAGGCGAAGTACCTGCAGCCGCTGCTCGACGGCAAGATCGTGAGCTGCTTCTCGATGACCGAGCCGCAGGGCGGCTCCGACCCGGGTGTGTTCACGTGCCGCGCGGAACCCGACGGCGACGAGTGGGTGATCAACGGCGAGAAGTGGTTCAGCTCGAACCTGAAGTACGCGGCGTTCGCGATCGTGATGGCCGTCACCGATCCGAACGTGCCGATCTACCAGGGCGCGTCGATGTTCCTCGTGCCGACCGACACACCGGGTGTGAACATCATCCGCAACGTGGGCATCGGCGGTGAGCCGATGGGGCAGGGCTCGCACGCGTACGTGCGTTACGAGAACGTGCGGGTGCCGGCCGACAACGTGCTCGGCGGGCCGGGGCAGGCGTTCGTGATCGCGCAGACCCGACTCGGAGGCGGCCGCATCCATCACGCGATGCGCACCGTGGGCATGTGCCAGAAGGCGCTCGACATGATGTGCGAGCGGGCGCTCAGCCGTACCACGCAGGGGTCGTCGCTCGCGTCGAAGCAGATGGTGCAGGAGTACGTGGCCGACTCGTGGATCGAGCTGCACCAGTTCCGGTTGATGGTGCTGCACGCCGCGTGGGTGATCGACCAGGTGGGTGGGCACAAGGCCCGCAAGGAGATCGCCGCGGTGAAGGTGGCCACCGCGAAGGTGCTGAAGGACATCGTGTTCCGGGCCATGCACGTGCACGGCTCGCTCGGCGTGTCGAACGAGATGCCGCTCATCGGCATGTGGACGATGGCGCCGGTGATGGGTATCGCCGACGGCCCCACCGAGGTGCACAAGATCACCGTGGCCCGCCAGGTGCTCAAGAGCTACGAGCCGTCACCGGGCCTGTTCCCCACCCAGCACCTGCCCGAGCGGGTGGCCGCGGCGCGCGAGCAGTTCGCCGAGATCATCCAGCACGGCCACGCCAACGACCTGCTGTAGCGCGTTGACAGGGGGCCTGGCGGGGCGGCGCCCCTCGCGGGTCGCCCCCGAGCCCCCCATGCGTCGTTTGGGACCGCTATTTGGTACCCAAACGACGCATGAGGGTCACGAGAACTGGGGGATGACCTTCGTGCCCATCAGCTCGATGGTCTGCATCACCTTCTCGTGCGGGATGTCGTAGGGGTTCACGAGACACAGCAGCAGGTCGACGCCCGCGGCCTCGTAGCGCCGGCACATCTCCACGGCCTCGTCCGGCGTGCCGCACACGCACGCGTTCATGTCGAGCAGGATCTCGAGCGTCAGCAGGTCGAGCGATCCCTCCTCGTGGTGCTTGCGCATGTCGGCCGCGTAGCTGTAGTTGCCGAGCTCCTGCTGGCGCTCCGCCATCCACGGGGCGACCTCACCAATCATCTGCGCGCCCCGCTTCGGGTACCACTCGAAGCTGCGGCGCGCGACGTCGTGGGCCTCGGCGCTCGTGGGCGCGATGTTCACCATCGTGAACGTGGCCGCGCTCTCGTTCTTGAACGCGGTGAGCGGCTGCTCGCACGTGCCGAACGCGTCGCGGTAGATGCCGATCTTGCGACCGATCTCCTCGGGCGACACACCGACCGCGAACGAGCACAGCCCGAGCCCGAGCGATCCGACCTCGGCATGACCCTCGTCGGACGTGGTCGCGCCCCACACCGCGGGGTGCGGCTTCTGCAGGGGCTTCGGCAGCACCCGCCGCTTCGGCATCGACCAGGTATCGCCCGAGAACTCGTACTCGTCGTGCGTCCAGCAGCCCGCGACGTGCCCGATGGCCTCGCGCCACATCGCCCGGGTCTTCGACGGGTCGATCCCGAAACCCTCGAGCTCGGCCCGGGTCGCGCTGCGCCCGGTGCCGACGTCGACCCGGCCGCCCGAGATGAGGTCGAGCACCGCGACCGACTCGGCCGTCCGCACGGGGTGGTTGTACGGCGCGGGCATGAGCCGCACGCCGTAGCCGATGCGCAGGTCCTTGGTGGTGGCCGCGATCGCGCCGTAGAGCACCTCGGGATTCGAGCAGTGCGAGTACTCCTCGAGGAAGTGGTGCTCGACGGTCCAGAACGTGTGCCAGCCGAGCTTGTCGGCCGCTTGCGCCTGCTCCAGCGTGTGCCGGTAGGCGTCGAGCTCGCTGTGCTCGCTCCAGGGCCGGGCGACGGGGATCTCGTAGAACAGTGCGAACTTCACGGTGGCGGAGGCTAGTGAAACGCGTTCCACTCCCGTCCAGCCGCGATCAGCGGCCGCCCGCAGCAGGGCCGAAGGTCGCAAGCCGCAGGTCGCAGGTTGCAGGGTTGCAGGGCGAACCCGCGTTCGTAGGCCGTTCGCCATCAGCCGGGACGAGCGCTCTCCAGCCACTCATCACGCTGACCGATAACTCGCGCGGTGCCGAGGCGGAGCGGGCGTGCCCCGAGTCAGCGGGAACCGAGCGACGCGGTCCGCGTCGCGTGTCTCGACCAGGTGAACCGCGGCCTCGTTCGCAGCTCACTGATCGGCATCCCCGCGGCGGCGCTCCTCGCGGTGATCCTGGGCGACGCGGTGCCATTCCAGCGCCGCGTGATCTTCGTGGCGCTGGTGAGCCTGTCCGACGCGGGCACGTTCATCGCCGCCCTGCACTACGAGCACCGCCGGCGCGCCGGCCACCAGTTCCGCACCTACCCCGTGGGGATGATCGGTGCGGGCCTGATCGGCTTCGCCTGGGGTTCGCTGTCGTTCCTCGGCATCCCCGACAACCAGCACGTGACGCTGCGCGCGGTGTACCTCCTGTTCCTCGTCGGCTGCTCGGCCACGTACATCGTGGGCGCGGCCGCTCGCCGCGAGTACTTCTACGTGCCGCAGATCCCGATGCTCGGCCTCGTGATGGTGCGCTACCTCACGTCGGGCGACCGGGTGACCACGCTGCTCGGGATGGCGGTGCCGATCTACTTCGTGGTGATGGCAACACTGCACCACGAGGTGCACACGCTCGTGGTGCGCGAGCTCGAGCTGCGCGAGCGCAACGACGAGACGAACACGCGCCTCGTGGAGGCGAACACGCGCCTCGACCGAGCTCGCGATGCGCGACCCGCTCACGGGCCTCGCGAACCGAGCTGCGTTCATCGAGCATCTCGAACGAGCCGTCGCGTCGGCGTGCCGCAAGGGTACGACGATCGCGGTGCTCTACTTCGACCTCGACCGCTTCAAGGTGGTGAACGACTCGCTCGGTCACGCCGCCGGCGACGAGTTGCTCGTGCAGGTCGCGCAGCGGGTCGCCGAGCTGCTGCGGACGAACGATGTGCTCGCCCGGCTCGGAGGCGACGAGTTCACGATCTGCCTCGACGGGGTGCAGGACATCGCCCAGAGCGTGGTGGTGGCCCGGCGCGTCGCCGAATCATTCATCGCGCCGTTCCGGCTCTGTGGGCGCAGCCTCAACGTCAGCGCCAGCATCGGCCTGGCGACGAACTACCACGAGGACGACGGTGCCGAGGCCCTGCTCTCACACGCCGACGTGGCGCAGTACCGCGCCAAGCAGAACGGCCGCAACCGCGTCGAGGTGTTCGACGTGGAGCTACGTGACTCGATCCAGCGTCGGGTCGACGACGAGCAGGAGTTGCGTGACGCGCTCGCGCTCGGCCAGATCGTCGCCTATTACCAGCCGCAGTACGACCTCCTGACTGGCGCGATCGTCGGCGCCGAGGCACTCGCACGCTGGAAGCACCCGGAGCGCGGCGTGCTCGCGGCCGGTGCGTTCGTGCCGCTCGCCGAGGATTCCGGCATCGTGTTCGCGCTCGACGGCAAGATCATCGGCGACGCCGTGCAGGCACGGGTGAAGCTGCGCGAGCGGGGCATCGGTGACGACTTCCGCATCTGGTGCAACATCTCCGCACGCCAGCTCGCGCGCGGCGTGCCGGCCGAGCAACTCTCGGCGCTGCTCGCCAAGGCCGGGTGCAGCCCGAGCGCGATCGGCATCGAGCTCACCGAGACGGCAGTGCTGCCCGACGTGCACGCCGCGGCGGTCCACATCGGTCAGGCCCGGCGCCTCGGTGTGAAGGTGGCGCTCGACGACTTCGGTACCGGTCACTCGTCGCTCACGTTGCTGCGCTCGTTGGAAATCGACGCGGTGAAGATCGACCGCTCGTTCGTGGGTGACCTCACGCTCGACCGCACGAATGTCGCGATCGTGCGGAGCGTGATCATGCTGGCGCACGACCTCGGACTCAGCGTGGTCGCCGAGGGCGTGGAGACCACTGAGCAGGCCGAGATGCTCGTGGCGCTCGGCTGCACGCGCGCGCAGGGCTTCCTCTATTCGGAGGCCGTCTCGTTCAAAGACCTGCAGCAAGCACTCGACGCGAAGTCACCCGCTCCCGTCGCCGCCGCATAACCCCACGGAAACCCTCGACCATGCGTCGTTTGGGTACCAAATAGCGGTCCCAAACGACGCATGCGCGGAGGGTTAGTCGAGCTGGTTGCCGACGATGCCGACGAAGCTGACCATCTCGCCGGGGTAGCCGCCGAGGTTGTGGCACAGCGCGAGGCCGCGGTCGGCCGTCGTGATCGAGCGCTCCGGCGGGGCCTCGCCGCGCAGCTGCAGCCACGCCTCGAAGAACATGCGCAGACCGCTCGCACCCACCGGGTGGCCGAAGCTCTTCAGGCCGCCGTCGGGGTTGATCGGCAGGTCGCCGTCGAGGTCGTAGGTGCCGTTCAGCACCTCCTTCCACGCCGCGCCGCGCTCCGCGAAGCCGAGGTCTTCCATGATGAGCAGCTCGGCGGGCGTGAAGCAGTCGTGCACCTCCGCCATCGCGATCTGCTCGACGTGGGTTCGTGATGCCGGCCTGCGCGTACGCGTCCTTGCCGGCCATGTTGATCTCGGGGAACCAGGTGTAGTCGTAGCCGGGGTCGGCGTTGCCCGAGCACGAGCCGGCCACGAACGACAGCGCCTTGATGTAGAGCGGCTTGTCGGTGTACTTGTGCGCGTCCTCGGCCCGGCAGATGATCGCGGTGGCCGAGCCGTCGGCCACGCCCGAGCAGTCGTACACGCCGAGCGAACCCGCCATCAGCGGCGCGTTGCAGATCGTCTCGGTGCTGACCTCGCGGCGGAACTGCGCCCGCGGGTTGCGCGCGCCGTTGTAGTGGCTCTTCTGCGCGATGTGGGCGAGCACCTCGCGGATCTCGGTGTCGGAGACGTCGTACTTCTTGCCGTACGCGGGCGCGCACATCGCGAACATCGCCGCCGCGGTGAGGGTGCGACCCGTGCCGTCGTTCGGCGGATGCGACGCGCCCACGAGGCCCTGGTAGCCAGAGTCCTTCACCTTCTCGGCCCCGACCGCCATCGCGAGGTCGTAGGCGCCGCTCGCGACGGCATAGGCCGCGTTGCGTAGCGCCTCCGAGCCGGTGGCGCAGTGGTTGATGACGTGCGTGACCGGCTTGCCGACGAGCTGCAACGGCCGCGACAGCGTGAGGCCGCTCATCCCCGACATCGCGGTGCCGAGCCAGAACGCGTCGATGTCGTGCTTGGTGAGGCCAACCGCGTCGAAGGCCTCCTTCGTCGACTCGATCATCAGGTCGTCGACGCCCTTGTTCCAGTGCTCGCCGAACGGCGTGCACCCCATCGAGATGATGGCGACCTGATCCTTGATGCCGTGTGAACCCATGTCGTGATCTCCTCAGCCGCGAAGAGGCCGTGCCTTCCAGAAGTAGTTGTGGATGCCGTCGGCCGTGTAGAGCCGCCGGAACGTCATCTCGACCCGATCACCCATCGCGAGCTTCGACGTGTCGAGATCGCAGAGCTCGACGGGAAGGCGCGCGCCGTTGTCGAAGTCGACCACCGCGAACGCGATGGGAGGCGACGGCGAGTAGGCGATGCGGTCGATCGTGAACGCGCTGATCGTGCCGTCGACGTCGGCCATCGGGAGCGGCGACATCTCGTCGAGCGCGTCGCCGTTGCGGGCGATGCGCTGCGGCGGCAGGTGCGCGGCGTGGCTGCTCGCGTCCTCGGAGCCGATGAACGTGTACTTGTAGTCGCGGGTGCGGGCCGCGATCGACGCCGAGATGCGGCCCGGCTCGGGCCGGCGCGGCGGCTCGAGCTTCACGACATCGCGCCACGACAGGAACTTGCCGTACGGCAGATCGGCGGTGTGCTCCAGCTGCGCGGCGACGGTGCGCGCCGGCCGCCAGGTCTTGATCGCGTCGGTGACGCGGAACAGGAGTACGTCGACGCCGTCGCAGAGCTGCACGAGCGCGACCACCTGACCGGGCTCGGCCTGCTCGAGCGTGTCGGCGAGCAGGAGCGCGGCGTGCGCGGTGCCGGTCTGGCCGATCACCGAGGTGCGGTCGTCGGCGAGGCGGGGCGCGCCGAGCTTGCCGGCGAGGCTCCGCAGCGCGCGCGGATGGGTGCCGGTGAAGATCGTGACGTCGACCTGCCCGGCCTCGAGCTCCGCGCGCTTGAGCGCCTCGCGCCACGCCTCGTCGAGCAGCCCGGTGTACTGCACCTCGCCGAAGCGCTCCTCCCACTGCCGCGGCCGGGGATCGCCCGGGGTGCGCCAGCGGTCGATGAACTCTCGGGTGCGGCTCGCGCCGCCGATGTGCTGCGCGATCACGCCGGGCCCGTCGCCCACGACGACCGCGGCGCCGGCGTCGCCGGACCCGGACTCGTCGGCGCTCGTGGGCAGCCCGCTGCGCGTGTCGGCGCTCACCACGAGCACCGGGTGGTCGGCTCGCAGCGCGAACGCGAGCGCCCCGATACCGCTGCGTGCCGCGCCGCCCGCGTCGAACGTGACGACGTCGGCCGGTAGGCGGAGCGCGGCGTGCACGGTGGTGGCGTTCGTCTTCTCGAGATACGAGGGGTCGGCCGTGGCGAAGAGGAGCGTCTCGGGCGCGACATCGGTGCTGCGCAGCACGAGCCGGGCCGCCTCCACGCCCATCGTGGTGGTGTCCTCGTCGTACGACGCGACGCTGCGGGTGCCCCGGCCGCCACCGCTGCCGAAGAAGGCGGCGATCTCCGCCCGTTGGAGGCGGCGGTACGGCACGTAGCCCGCCGCGGCGACGATCCCGCGGGTTCCTGACATGGCCGTCAGTCTAGGAGCGGCCCTCTGTGGCGCACACCTCGGCGCCACGTGAAGGGCAGGTAAACGCTCGCTCGGCCACCGTTGCCGGCCGTCGAGACCAGGCATAGCGTCGATTGCGACGAAGAGACGACGCACCCGTGGGCGAGGGACGAGCGCACCGCCTCCTGTAACGAAAGCAGGATCATGCGCCTCGAGAACGGACGTTGGCTGTGCCCATGGTGCAGCACGGAGCTCGACATCGCCCTCGACACGGTGCCCGTCACGAGCCTGCGGGCCACGGCGGGGCACCCGAACCTTCACGTGGTGACGGTCGACGGCCGGGACGTCCACGTGTGCAGCGAAGCGGCCGTGACCGCCGCGAGCTGAGCCCGCGGCGGCGACCGGGCCCCCGCCCGCCGCACGATCCCGCGCACGATCCCGCGGAGGGTCCCGCGTACGATCCGGTGCACGGCATGGTGCGCGCGCGGTAGAACGTTGCCGTGCAGCAGCTCTCGGGGCTGGACAACAGCTTCCTCGCTATGGAGACGCGCACCTTCTACGGTCACGTCTCGTCGCTCGCGATCTTCGAGCCCGACGACCACCCGCTCACGATCGAGCAGGTCAAGCGGCTCGTGGCCGAGCGCATCCATCTCGTGCCCCCGTTCCGGCGCCGTCTCGTGGAGGTGCCGTTCGGACTCGACCACCCGTACTGGATCGACGACCCCGACTTCGACCTCGACTTCCACATCCGCCACATCGCCGTGCCACCGCCCGGCGACGCGCACCAGCTCGCCGACCTCTCGGCGCGTATCGCGGCCCGCCATCTCGACCGCTCCCGGCCGCTCTGGGAGATGTACGTGATCGAAGGGCTCGAAGGCGGCTGCGTCGCCGAGCTGACGAAGATCCACCATGCGTGCATCGACGGCGTGTCGGGCGCCGAGATCCTCGGCGTGCTGCTCGACATCGTGCCCGACCCGCCGCCTGTGCCCGCGCCCGATCCACCGTGGACGCCGGAGCACGAGCCGTCGTCGGTGTCGATGCTCGGCCGGGGTGCCGTCGGTGTGCTGTCGCGGCCGCGCGTCGGCTTGCGCGTGATGCGCAAGGCCCTGCGCAACGGCCCCGCGCTCGCCCGCAACTTCGGCGTGCGGATCGCGCCGCCACGGCCCGCGAAGCTGCTGTCCCGTCCCACGACGCCGTCGCCACCCGTGCCGTTCAGCGGCATGATCAGCGCGCACCGCCGCTTCGGGTTCGGCTCGCTCTCGCTCTCGGACGTGAAGACCGTGAAGGAATCGCTCGGCGGCACGGTCAACGACGTGGTGATGGCGATGTGCGCGGGCGCGCTGCGCCGCTGGCTCCTCGACCACGACGCGCTGCCCGACACCCCGGTGCACGCGATGGTGCCGATCTCGGTGCGCACGCCCGAGCAGGTCGGCACGTTCGGCAACCGCGTCTCGGCGATGGTGGCCGAGCTGCCCACCGACGAGGCCGATCCGCTCGCGCGCTACCGCCGCATGCACGACGCGATGCAGGTGTGCAAGGACCAGCACAACGCGATCCCCGCCGACATCCTCCAGGACTTCGCGCAGTTCGCGCCGCCGTCGGTGCTCGGCGCCGCGAGCCGGGTGATCGCACGCACCGAGATCATGGGCCGAGTGTCGCCGCCGTTCAACGTGGTGATCAGCAATGTGCCCGGTCCGCAGTTCCCGCTGTACTCCGCCGGCGCGACGTTGCAGGGCATCTATCCCCTGTCGGCGATCGCCGACGGCGTGGGGCTCAACATGACGCTCATGTCGTACAACGGCAACCTCGACTTCGGCGTGCTCGCCGACCGCGAGATGGTGCCCGACGTGTGGAACATGATCACGGCGCTCGGCGAGGAGCTCGAGACGCTCGTGAAGGTCGCGGCCGCCGCGAGCGCGTAGCCCGTCGACGCACCCCTCAGCGCAACACTCGTCCCGGGAAGTACTCGCCGGCGGGGTCGACCATGACGTTGACGATCGAGGGCGCGCCGGCTCCGAACGCGGCGTCGAGCGCCGGGCCGATCTGCTCCGGCCGCTCGACGAAGAAGCCCGGGCCGTCGAACGCGCCGGCCATCCGTTCGTAATGGCGTACGCCGAGCGGCACCCAACCCGCGCTCCATCCCTGGTTGTTCATGATGACGGTCACGATCGGGACGTGATGGCGGGCGGCCGTGTCGAGCTCCATAGCGTTGAACCCGAAGGAGCCGTCGCCCACCATCCACACGCACTGGGTGTCGGGGCGTGCGAGCCCGCCCGCGAGCGTGTAACACACGCCGTGACCGATCGTGCCGAGGTTTCCCATGCCGGGGAGACGACCGGGCTTGCGCGCGTGGAGGCTCGCATCGGTCCACATCAGCATGTTGGAGGCGTCGGCCACGACGGTGGCGTCGTCGTCGAGCCGAGCGTCGACGTCGGCGCAGAGCCGCATCGGATGGATCGGCACGGCATCGGAGGCCGCGAGTCGCTCCTTCGCGGCGCGCAGCGCGTCGGCCTGAGTGCGGAGCTGCGCCAGCCAGGCGTCGGTGGCGAGAGGCTCGAGCGCGTCGCCGAGCGTGTGCAGCGCGGCCCGGGCGTCGGCGACGATGCCGACGTCGACCAGGACACGGTTGCGCCCGATCTCGGACGGCTCGACGTCGATCTGCACGAGATGGCGCAGGTGCGGAAACCGGCCGTAACCGAAGAAGTAGTCGAGCTGCTTGCCCACCACGAGCAGCACGTCGGCCTGGAACACGACGTTCTGCCAGTCGCGCCCGAAGCTGTTCGGGTGGGTGTCGGGCACCACGCCGCGCGCGGCCTGGCGGGACACGAGCGGGAGCCCCCGCTCGACGAGCGCGAGGAGGTCGTCGCCGGCGTCGGCCCACCAGACGCCGCTGCCCGCGACGATCGCCGGGCGCTCGGCCGCGCGCAGCATCGCCGCGGCCCGCTCGATCAGCGCGGGTTCGGGCCGGGCCCGCGCGGCATCCGGTTCGAGCATCGCCGGCACTTCGACGGTGGCGTCGTCGACCGTCGAGTGGATCATGTCGATCGCCACTTCGAGGTACACCGGGCCGGGCGGGCCGGTGGTCGCCACCGTCAGCGCACGGTTCACGTATTCGGGGATGCGGTCGATGTGCGCGATCCGCCGCGCCCACTTGCACACGGGCTGCACGGTCGCGAGCTGGTCGAGCACCTCGACCTCGCCGCTGTCGGCACCACGGCTGCTCGCCGCGCCGGCGATCACGAGGATCGGGCTGCGTTGCGCGTGGGCGGTGGCAATGCCCGTCAGCGCGTTCGTGAGGCCTGGGCCCGCGGTGACGAGCGCGACACCCGGTCGGCCGGTCGCGAGGGCCCATCCCTCGGCGCAATGGGCTGCGGCCGCCTCGTGGCGAACGTCGACGATCCTGATGTCGTGGCGCGGCGCGGCCCACCAGATCGGGTTGATGTGCCCGCCGCCGAGCCCGAACACGTGCGTGACGCCGTGCCGGGCGAGCTCACGCGCGGCGAGCTCGCCGCCGTCGACGACGGTCACGACGTTCCGCCCGCGAGCAGCGCATCGAGGACGGCTCGGACCGCACCCACACGGGACTCCGAAGGTGTTGCGTCGTTGGTGCGCGCGAGATCGAGCACCTGCTCGCGTTCGAGGCCGTACTCGCGCGCGACGACGTCGACCGCAGGCCCTCCACGCGCCGGATCGACGACTGCGACGGTGTTGCCGTACATCGTGATCGGATGGAACCCGACCGCGAACAGCGCCCAGCCGAGGATGCAGAACCCTCCGTCGCCCATCAGGATCCCGACGTTCAGCCGGCCGGGCAGCCCGTCGCGCAACCGTTCGACGCGTTCGCGATCCATCGTGGTCGTCAGATCGGGAGCGGGACCTTGGGGCCGCCGCCCATGTAGATCGTCTCGCCCGACATGAAGCTCGACGCGTCCGACACCAGGAACAAGATGCCGTGCGCGATCTCGTCGGGCCGGCCCGCTCGGCCGACCGCGTTCGATGCTCCGGCGACCTCGTCGGGATTGAGACCGGCGCGGTCCATGGCGCGCACGAACCCTTCGGACGCCACCGCGCCCACGGCGACGCAGTTCACGCGCACACCCTGTGGTGTCCACGCACCCGCGAAGGTCTTGGTGAGGTTGTTCACGCCGGCCTTGGCGGCGCCGTACGGCGCGACGAACGGCAGTCCGAGCTCCGACGCGCCCGAGGAGATGTTGACGATCGCGCCCTTTCCGGTGTCGAGCATGCTCCGGCTCGCGGCGACCGACAGCACGAACACGCTGCGCAGGTTCAGGTCGATCATGTTCTGCCATCGATCGAGCGTCCACGACTCGAACGGCAGCGACCAACTCCCGCCCGCGTTGTTCACGAGGATGTCGACCCTCCCCTTGGCGTCGACGGTCCGCGCGATCAGCTCCTCGCACTGATCGGCGTCGCGCACGTCGGTGGGCACCACCATGCACGGCCTGCCGTCGGCCCCGAGCTCCGCGGCGACGCGCTCGAGGTTCTCCACCTTGCGGCTCGCGATCACCACGTCGGCGCCGTAGCCGGCGAGCACGTGCGCGGCGGCGCGACCGATACCGGTCCCACCGCCGGTGATCACCGCGACCCGGCCGGAGAGGTCGAACACGCCTCTGTCCATCGGGGCGCCAATCTCGCGCGGCGCAGCCGCGGCGCGCTGAGACGAGTTCGGTCTTCGGCGTCGCTTCGAGACGGCCCGCGGCGAGCTCGGCGACGGCGGGGACCGGGTGGGGGTCGCTGTAGAGCTCGGCGTCGGTGTAGTCGTCGCGACCGGTTGCCTGATGCACCCACCACGACGCCTCGAGCGCGATGCCGTTCGGGTCGGTGAAGTAGATCGAATGCATGATCCCGTGGTCGACGACCCGGGTGACCTCGCAGCCCGCGGCACGCAGCCGTTCCTGCAGCGCGTGCAGCTCGCGCTCGCTCGACAGTCCGAAGGAGAGATGGTCGAACTGGAGCACCCGGTCGGTGGGCCCGCCGGCCGGCTTCGCGAACGTCGGCATGTCGGGGATCTCGAAGAACGCGACGGTCTGGCCGGGGCCGATCTCGAAGAAGTAGTGCCGCATCGGCCCGGCCATGAGCGTGGCGCAGAGGCGCATCCCGAGCACACCCGCATAGAAGCGGACGGTGGCGTCCATGTCGGGCGTGACGAGCGCGAGGTGGTTCACACCCTTCCAGGCGGGCACATTGCCGAGCCCGGCGGGGTCGTTGGTGGGCAGTGACGTGGGCGTCGCGGTCATGCCGTCACCTCCATGGTGATGCCGTGTCGACGGCATCGATGCTACCGGCGTGCCGGCTGGTCCGATCCCGCTCGGGGCTGCGAGGATGCAGGCATGAAGGCCACGGTATGAAGATCGCGACATGAAGGTCGGGGACGTCGGCAATTCCGGTGCGCAGCGTTACGGCAAGCCGCTCGACGGCGTGCGCATCCTCGCCGTGGAGCAGATGCAGGCGCTGCCGTACGCCACGATGCTGCTCGGGCGGCTCGGTGCCGAGGTGGTGAAGGTGGAGCACCCGTGTGACGGCGAGTCAGGTCGGGGCGCGACACCGTTCATGACCGATCTCGACGGCCGCCACGCCGGTGCGACGTTTCTCCGCAACGCGCTCGGCAAGCGGAGCGTGGGAATCGACCTCAAGCAGGCCGACGGCCGCGAGCTCGTGAAGTCGCTCGCGCCACACTTCGACGTGTTCTGCGAGAACTTCAAGGCCGGCACGATGAAGCGGCTCGGCCTGGCATACGACGACATCGTCGCGGTGCACCCCGAGGTGATCTACCTGTCGGTGTCGGGGTTCGGCAACACCGTGGCGTCACGCTACGACGTGTGGCCGGCGTACGCGCCGATCGCCGAGGCGATGTCGGGCATCTACGAGTACAAGCGCATCGGCGACGAGCCGCCCCGGGTGAGCCCGGCTGGCGCGCTCGGCGACATCGGCTCGGCGTTGTTCGCGGCGATCGGCGTGCTCGCGGCGTTGCGCCACCGCGACGCCACCGGCGAAGGCCAGTACGTCGACATCGCGATGTACGACTCGATGGTGGCCATGACCGACCTCGTCGTGAACTTCTGGTCGATGGGTCTCGAAGGCCGGCGCCAGGCACCGCTGATCATGGACGGCTTCCGCGCGAGCGACGGCTGGTTCATCATCCAGGTCGGCCGCGAACACCAGTTCGAGCGGCTCGCGCACACGATCGGCCATCCCGAGTGGCTGAGCGACGAACGCTTCGCCACCCGCGAAGGTTGGCGCACGCACCTGGAGGACACGATCCGGCCCGCCATCGAGGCGTGGGCGGCAGGCAAGACGCGGCTCGAAGTGTGCGACGTGCTCGCGCGCGACGGCATCGCCGCGGGACCGTGCAACACGGCCGAGGACATCGTGGCCGATCCGCACATCGCGGCGCGCGACATGCTCGTGGAGATCGCCCGCACCGACGGCGTGGAGCAGCCGGTGATCGTGCCCGGC
Organism: uncultured Actinomycetes bacterium; assembly: GCA_963716525.1. Classification (GTDB taxonomy): domain Bacteria; phylum Actinomycetota; class Acidimicrobiia; order IMCC26256; family PALSA-610; genus JBBREP01. Next base: position 1,971,893 of record OY970315.1, on the reverse strand, counting down.
AACCCGGTGAAGATGTCGAAGGTCGCGGAGGGCCCCGAGCTCTACCCGCCGCGTATCGGCGAGCACACCGACGACGTGCTCCGCAAGGAGCTCGGCCTCGACGACGCCCGCCTCACCGAGCTCCGCGAGGCCGGCGTCATCAACTGACGGCGCCGAGCCGGGCCGAGAAGCGGTGGGGGCCGCGCCCGGGCACAGGCCTCCGTGGTACTGCGTTTGTCAGCTCGAGCTGACAAACGCAGTACCACGGGCGTGGATCGCCCGCCAGGGGCGTCTGCTTGGGCGGGCGTGCCCGGGCGCGCGAGGCTGCGTGCGTGAGCAACCACCGGTACGCGATCGTGAGCGCCGACGGGCACTGCGGCGCGAACGTCGAGGGCTACAAGCCGTACCTGGAACGCAAGTACCACGACGAGTTCGACTCGTGGGCCGCACAGTTCGTGAACCCGTTCACCGACCTGGCCTCCGACACGGCGTACCGCTCCTGGGACAGCGACCGTCGCCAGGAGGAGCTCGAGGCCGACGGCATCGCAGCCGAGGTGCTGTTCCCCAACACGGTGCCGCCGTTCTTCCCGTCGGGCAACCTGCTCGCGCCGCTCCCCGACCGCGGCGGAGTACGAGCTGCGCTGGGCGGGCGTGAAGGCGCACAACCGCTGGCTCGCCGATTTCTGCGCACTCGTGCCCGGCCGGCGCGCCGGCATCGCGCAGATCTTCCTCAACGACGTCGACGACGCGCTCGCCGAGATCCGCTGGGCGAAGGAGGCGGGTCTGACGGGTGGGGTGCTGATCCCCGGCATCGGGCCCGGCGCGGGGCTCCGCCCGCTGTTCGCGAAGGATTACGAGCCGGTCTGGGCGCTGTGCGAGGAGCTCGACGTCACGCTGAACCAGCACGGTGGCACGGGGCTGCCGCTCGACTTCGACCCCACCCAGCCCGAAGACCGCGCCGTGCTGCTCGTGGAGATCCCGATCTTCGGCCACCGCGGCATGTACCACCTGATGTTCGGCGGCGTGTTCGAGCGCCATCCGAGCTTGCGGTTCGTGCTCACCGAGCAGGGCACCGGCTGGATCCCCGGCGCGCTGCGCAGCCTCGACTGGTTCCAGCGGCGCATGCGCATCGAAGCGGCACCCGAGCACCTGTTCGGCGGTGAGGTCGTGGCCAAGATGTCGCTCACTCCCAGCGAGTACTTCGCCCGCAACTGCTGGGTGGGCGCGAGCTTCATCCGCCCCGTGGAGGCGGCGCTGCGCCACGAGATCGGCGTCGAACGCATCATGTGGGGCAGCGACTACCCGCACAGCGAGGGCAGCTACCCGTACACCACCGAGGCGCTGCGCGCGTCGCTCGCCGATGCCGGCGAGCAGGAGATGCGCCTGATGCTCGGCCGCAACGCGGCCGGCGTGTACGGATTCGACTTCGACGCGCTGCAGGCGATCGCCGACCGGATCGGCCCCACGGTCGACGACGTCGCGGTGCCGCTGCCGGTGGCCGAGTGGCCGACCGACACCACGTGCAACGCGTTCGACGCCGACGCCATCGTCCGCTCGTGGTGACCAGCTCGTGGTGACCCGCTCCTGGTGACCGGCTCGTGGTGAGCATCGTCGAGCTGCGTCACGCGACGCGTGACGACGGCCCGACCGTCGCGGCCATCTACCTCGAGTCGTTCCACACGACGCTGCCCGACATCCGCCTCGCGCACACTGACGCCGAGTGCCGCGAGCACTTCTCCACGACGGTGATCGACGGCGACGAGACGTGGGTGGCCGTCGTCGACGACGGAACCAGTCGCGAGATGGTCGGTTTCGTCGCGGTCAACGGGGGCCGCATCGACCACCTCTACTTGCGGCCGGCCCGGACCGGCCGCGGCGTCGGCCGGCGCCTGCTCGAGCTCGCGAAGTACCGCCGCCCCCACGGGCTCGACCTCTGGGCGTTCCAGGCCAACACCGGCGCGTGCCGGTTCTACGAGGCCAACGGCTTCACGGCCGTCGAACGCACCGACGGGTCGGGCAACGAGGAGCACGAACCCGACGTGCGCTACCACTGGCCCGGCCGCCACGCGACCCTCCACGCCAGCTTCGACCCCGGCGCCTGATTCCTCATGCGTCGTTTGGGACCGCTATTTGGTACCCAAACGACGCATGATCGCGGCTACCGCAGGTTGTAATCGTCCTTCCACCACTCGGCGGCGCGCAGCTCCTCGTCGGTGGTGACGAGCGAGCGGTCCTGGCCGAGGTCGTCGGGCGTGGGGCCGACGCGCTCGACGATCGGTGCCAGCTCGGCCGGGTCGAAGCCGTAGCAGCGCGCCGCGGTCTCGCCGAGCATCTTGCGGGCATCGCCGACGGGCACGCCGCCGAAGTCGGACCGCAGCCGCGGGACGGTGTTCGGCCACGTGCCCTCGGGGTGCGGGTAATCGGTGCCCCACATCACGCAGTCGCAACCGATCGAGTGGCGGCGGCGGATCTCCTCCCTCGACATCGTCGACGCACCCACGAAGATGTTCGTGCCGAAGTAGTCGGACGGCAGCTTCGAGATGATGCCCTGCATCATCGCGGCCATCTTCTTGGTGGTGTGCCCGCCACCGAAGTACTGGTCCCACTTCCACTTCATGTCGGGCACCCAGAATCCCGCGCCTTCGGTGACGACGAACTTCAGGCCCGGATGCCGTTCGAACGCGCCGCTGAACAGCAGGTGCGCGATCGGACGGTGCGTCCACCACACCACCTCGGCGAGATAGATGCCGATGTGGTCGTTGTACTCCTCCTTCGGCGCCTCACCGGAGTGCACGTGCACCGGCAGGTTCGCGGCCTCGCACGCGGCCCACACCGGCTCGTACACCGGCGCGTTGTAGGGCGGGTGGTTCCGCCACATCGTGGGGATCATGATGCCGCGGATGCCAGGGCGCTCGGCGAGCCACTCGATCTCCTCGACGGCACGGGCCACGTCGTGGCAGATCGGCACCAGGCCGATGCCGCCGCGCCGCTCAGGACTGTGCGCGCACATCTCCACGAGGAAACGGTTGTGGGCGTGCGCGCCCGCGAACGCCAGCTCGGGATCGGTGATCTCCCCCGCCGACAGGCCGGCGCCGAACGGCGGCGACGCGTTGCCCGTGATGGCATCGGCATCGGCGAAGATCACCTCGGCCGCCACACCGTCGGCGTCGAGCTCCTTGTCGCGCTGCTCCACGTCGAACGCACCGCGCAGACCTTCGGCGTGCTCGGTCTCCCAGTGCATGATGTAGTCGTAATTCATCGCCAGGCTGTCGGCCCGCTTGGTGGCCTGCTCGGCGAGATACCGGTCGAACGGCTCGGAGTACTGCGGGTCGAGGAACGGGCGGTAGTCCTCGCACGCGAGCCCGGCGTGGCCGTCGGCGCTCACGACCATGTAGCGGTCGTTGCTCGCGAGCTCGCCGCCGGCAAGTCCCGCCGGGCTCACTTCGACGCGCCCTTGCCCAGCACCGACAGGTCGTCGTAGCGCTGGTGCACGTAGGGCAGCAGATTCGCCGCGGCCACCCGTTCGACGGTCTGGCCCACCTGCGTGGACGCCCGTTCGGTCCAGTTGATGTCGACGACGCGCCGCACCACGAGGTCGGCCACCGGATCGAGCGGGCTGTCCTTCAGGATCACCTCGCCGTCGACGCCTTCGTGCACGCGGGACTTCTCGGTCTTGTTGCCGTAGACGAGCCAGCCCTCGCCGCCCTCGAGCCCCTCACCGTTCGCCGCGGGCAGGAACTTGAACCAGAAGTCGCGCTTGTCACGCTCGTAGTTGTCGCGCGTCTCGCTGACGCGGCCACGGATCTCCACGAGCGTGAAGCCCAGGCGCGCGATCACGCCTTCGACCGCGCCGTCGTCGCCGCGTGACGCACGCACGTCGGCGATCTTCTTCGGCTCGCCATAGGTTTCGCGCCCGCCGATCACCGACTGCTCGGTGGTCATCGGCATGAAGATCGGGTACTCGCCGAGCACGTCGCCGTGCCGGGCCCGCACGCCGAGCCAGCCGGCACCGAATGCCGGCCCGATCGGCAGCTGGACGGTGGTGATCGTGCAGCGCACGAGGGGCTCGCCGTCGACCGGCGCGAGCGGCGGCGGGAGCACCGCGGCGATCACATCGGGATCGGTCTCCCACACCGCGGTGACCGCCTCGGACCAGATCTCGGACCGGGTCGCCTCCACCTCGTCGCTGCGCTGCTGCTCGGGGGCGCGGGCCCCATACCGGACGGTCATCGGCTCACCTCTCGTCGTCTCGTGGCGCGCGCGACAGTAAACCGCGCACCGTTCTCGGTGCATTGTGCCCCGAAGGGGCTACGGCATCGAGCACGCCGGAGCGGCCCGACTCACGCCACCGCGTGGTGGGTCTGCCAGGCCGCGAACAAGCTGGCGTAGCGGCCGCCGGCCGCCACGAGCTCGTCGTGCGTGCCGAGCTCGGCGAGCCCGCCGGCGTCGATCACTGCGATGCGGTCGGCGCGCGCCGCGGTGGACAGCCGGTGCGCGACCACGATCACCGTACGGCCGGCCATGAGCCGCTCGAGCGCCCGCTCCACCTCGTGCTCGGTGCCCGGGTCGAGGTTCGACGTTGCCTCGTCGAGCACGAGCACGCCCGGGTCGGCGAGCGCGGCACGGGCGAGTGACACGAGCTGGCGCTCACCCGCCGAGAGTCGCGCACCGCCCTCCTGCACCTCGGTGTCGAGGCCGTCGGGGAAGGTCGTGAAGTGCTCGCGCACGCCGAGCGCGTCGACCGCGGTGTCGACGCGCTCATCCGACGCACCCACCCGACCGACGCGGATGTTCTCGCGCAGCGTCCCCGCGAAGAGGTAGCCCTCCTGCGGGACCACGCACATCGTGCGGCGCAGCGACGCGAACGTGACGTCGCGCAGGTCGGCGCCGCCGACTCGCACCGAGCCCTCGATGGGGTCGTAGAAGCGCGCGAGGAGCTTGGCGAGCGTCGACTTGCCTGCGCCCGTGGGCCCGACGAGCGCGATGCGCTCGCCCGCCGCGATGTGCAGCGACACGTCGTGCAGCACGAGGTCGGCACCGGCCGCGTAGGCGAAGCTCACGCCGTCGACGTCGACGGCCAGCTCGCCGACGGGCAGATCGAACGCACCGGGGCGTTCCGACACGGTGGGTTGCCGGTCGAGCACGCCGAACACCTTGTCGAGCGCGGCCGCGGCCGACTGGACCGTGTTGTAGAACTGGCTGAGCTGGTTGATCGGGTCGAAGAGGTTCGTGAGGTACAGCACGAACGCCGACACGACACCCACCGTGGTGACGCTCTGGTGCACGAGGAAGCCACCGAAGCCGAGGATGACCGCGGTGCCGAGCACGCTCGTGAACTCGACCGAGGGGAAGTAGAGCGCCGAGAGGCGCACGGCCACGAGGTTCGCGTCGTACTGGCCCTCGTTCGTGCCGTGGAAGCGCTTGACGAAGGACGGCTCGCGCGCGTAGGCCTGCACGACCCGGATGCCTTCCAGCCCTTCCTGGAGCGTGCTCATGTTCGTGGCGATGCTGTCGCGCACCTCGCGGTAGGCCACGTTCGACACCCGGCGGAACCAGCGCGACGCGAGGTACACAGGAGGCACGATCACGAACACGGCCAGCGCGAGCTCCCATGACAGCAGGAAGATCGCGACCACCGCGCCGATGAACACCAGCACGTTCTGCACCATCAGCACGAGACCCTGGCTCACGAGGTCTTCGAGCGCGTCGATGTCGCTCGTCATGCGGGCCACGAGCCGGCCGGTGGGCTCCCGCTCGAAAAAGCCCATCGAGAGCGACATGAGGTGGCGGAACAGGGTGCCCCGCAACTCCTGCAGGAACCCTTCACCGATCTTGGCGACGAGGATCGTGACGGTGCGACCGAGTCCGAGCGCGGCGAACGCGAGCACGAGGTAGACCACCGCCGCGCGGTCGAGCGCGCCGCCGTCGTGGCCGCGGATGCCGTGGTCGATGCCGTAGGCCACGAGCGCCGGCCCCGCGAGCAGCGTGGCGACCTGGAGCACGAGCGTGACGACCGCCACGAAGATCCGCATGTAGTAGCCGCCGAGCATCGACCAGAGGCGTCGCAGCAGCCGGCCCGCGTGCTCACGCGAGATCGTCTCGTCAGGGACCGCGTCGGACCAGTGACCTCCGCCTCTCATCGCGCCGCCTCCGGGGCGGTCGCGCGGCCGAGACCGTCGTCGTTGCCGTCACCGTCACCGTCGCTGTCGCCGGGCGCACCGGGCGCGCCGGGCTCGGCCGCCCCGACCTCGGCGCGCGCGAGCACCTCGCGGTAGCGCTCGTTCGTGGCGAGCAGCTCCTCGTGGGTGCCGTCGGCGACGATGCGCCCGCCGTCGAGGAGCACCACACGACCAGCGAGCGCGATCGTGGCCGGCCGGTGGGCGATGATCAAGGTGGTGCGGTCGCGCATCACCTCGGCGAGCGCGGCGCGGATCTCGTGCTCCTTGCTCGGATCGACCGAGCTCGTGGCGTCGTCGAGGATGAGCACCTTCGGGTCGCCGAGCACGGCCCGCGCGATCGCGACGCGCTGCCGCTGGCCGCCCGACAGGGTGTAGCCGTGCTGGCCGAGCAGGGTGTCGAAGCCCTCGGGCATGCTCTCGATGAACTCCTCGGCGCCGGCGAGGCGGGCGGCGCGGCGCACCGCGTCCATCGGCGCGCCGGGCTCGGCGAACGCGATGTTCTCCCGCACCGATTCGGTGAACAGGAACGTGTCCTCGAACACGAGGCCGATCGCCCGGCGGAGCTCGGCCAGACGCAGCTCGCGCACGTCGACGCCGTCGAGCAGGATGCGGCCGCCGTCGACGTCGTAGAAGCGCGGGATCAGCCGGGCAACGGTGCTCTTGCCCGACGCGGTGGCGCCGACGAGCGCGACGGCCTGGCCAGCCGGGATCACGAGGTCGAGGTCGTCGAGCACGGTGTGCCCGTTGCGGTACGCGAACGTCACGTGCTCGAAGCGCAGCTCGCCGCCGCCGCCGCCGCCCGGCAGCGACTTGGCGTGCGGCGCGTCGACGATCTGCGGATCGGTGATCAACACGTCGTGCACGCGCGCCCCGGCCGCGACCGCACGCGGGACCTGCCCCACGAGCATGCCGATCATCCGCAGCGGCCAGCTCAGCATCAGCACGTAGAGGTTCGCGGCCACGATGTCACCGATCTGCAGGTGACCGTCGAGCACCTGGTGACCGCCGTACCAGAGGATCCCCACGAGGCCGAGCGCGGGCAGCAGATCGATCAACGGCAAGAACCACGCGCGCTGGCGTGCCGCGGCGATCGCACGGTCGTAGATGCCCGCGGAGTGCGCGTCGACGGTGGCGATCTGGCGGCGCTCGGCGCCGAAGCCCTTCACGACGCGGATTCCGGTGATGCTCTCCTCGACCGAGCCCGAGTAGCGCGCCAGCTCGTTCTGCAGCGACATGCCGATCGGGAACATGCGCCGCGAGAAGCGGGCGGCCGACAGCTGCAGGAACGGCAGCGCGATCAACGCGAAGAACGCCAGCCCGATCGAGAGCCGCACGAGCACCACGATGACGGCGACCATCATGATCGTGCTGGCGATCGTGAGCGGGATGAGGAGGACGACCTGGTTCACCTGGTTCAGGTCGGAGTTCGCGTTCGCCATGAGCTGACCGGTCTGGGCGGCGTCGTGGTAGGCGAAGTGGAGGCGCTGGAGATGCGCCACGAGTTGCATCCGCAGGTCGGCCTCGACGCGGTACGCGAGGCGGAAGGCGGCGTAGCGGCGCATGCCCGTGCACAAGCCCTGGAAGGCGCCCACGACGAGGAGGATCGCGATCCACTTGACCAGCGAGTCGTGGTGCGTGCCGACGATGCCCCGGTCGATCGCGGCCGCCGCGAGAGCCGGGATCGCGACCCGGGCGCCCGCCCAACCGAGGCCGGCGCCGATGCCGATCCACGCCCACGTGCGGTGCGGGCGGATCGCGGCGCGCATGACGCGCCCGCCGATGCGCCGGCGCGCCCGATCGTCGTGCTGGAAGCCCATCGGCTCCGAGGCGGTCACACAGTCTCCCCTGCCGATCGCCGGCCTATCCCCGTGCCGATCGCCGGCATGCGGGGCCCGTGCTCCGGCGTCCGGCCCTTGAGGCTAGCGGCCGGGTTCGCGCGGCCTTCGGGCCTATTCCGCGCTCGTGTCGCCGCCCTCGCCGTCCTCGGTGCCCTCCCTGCGGCGCGCGAGGAACAGCTCGTGCACCATCTCCACCAGCTCGCCCGCGCCACTCGCGCCACTCGCGGTGTCGCCGACGTCGCCGACATGGCCGACGTCGCCGATGTACAGCGCCGACCGGCAACCGAGCGCCTCGAGCTCGCTCGCCAGCGCGCCCAGCGCACTGCCATCGGCACCGCAGAGCACGACCGCGAGCGCACCCGCGGCCGCGAGCGCGCGGGCCGACGCGGCTCCGCCTTCGGTGTCGGCGCCGGTCACGACGACGACCGCACCGTCGAGTTGCGCCACGGCCCGACCGTACCGTGCACGCGACCGCACACCGGCGGGTTGGGGGGAAGCCGGTTCTGGGCCGGGGCCGGTTACGAGGCGGTACGAGCGCCTTCGAGCACCTCGATGATCTCGTCGCCGACGAGCTCGTAGCGGTCGAGCAGCGCGTCGCGCAGCGCCACGACGAGGTGACGGTGCTCGTCGAGCAGCGTGCGCACGTCGGCCTTGGCGCCATCGAGGATCTTCTCCACCGCGGCGCGGCCACTCTCGTCGGCGAGGACCTTGGCCACGATGCCCTGCGCCAGCGGGCCGGCTTCGATCGCCTCGAAGCTCATCAGCGAACCCGCCATGCCGTAGCTGCCGACCATGCGCGCCGCGACCGCGGTGGCGTGGGCGAGGTCGCTCGCCGGGCCGGTGCCGGACTCGCCGAAGAAGAGCTCCTCAGCGGTCATGCCACCGAACGCGATGTGGATCGCCACCATCAGCTCGGAGCGGGTCGCGGTGAAGCGTTCCTCGGTGTCGGAGTGCGCGAGCAACCCGAGCGCGTCGGCCCGCTTGATGATCGACAGCACCTCGAGCTTGCGGGTGTCGCCGCCCATCAGGTGCGCCACGACCGCGTGCCCGGCCTCGTGCACCGCGATCGTCTCCTTCTCGCGGTCGGTGTACTCCACCGGCTGCTTGATGCCGATCTCCTCGGTGAGCTTGGCCTGGTGCACGTCGGCCCACGACATCGCGCTGCGGCCTTCGCGCAGCGCCCACACGAGCGCCTCGTCGAACACGTGCTCGATCATCACGGGCGAGTAGCCGAGCATCACGGCTGCGAGCTGGTCGCGGCGGCTGGCGCGGTCGAGATCGGCGTCGTGCGCCTTGCGATCGAGGTAGTAGTCGACGATCTCGCGCCGGCCGCCCTTCGACGGCAGGCCGAAGTGGATCGAACGGTCGAAGCGACCGGGCCGCAGCAGCGCGGGGTCGAGGTCGGAGGCGCGGTTCGTGGCCGCGATCACGAGGATGTTCGGCGCCTCGGGCACGCGCTTGCGGATCTGGTGCGTCGTGGGCAGGAAGCGGTTCACCGACTCGGCGAGCGCGCCCCGCACCCGGGCGCCGTACGTGGGCGTGTCGAACGACTGCAGCTGCACGAGCAGCTCGTTGACCACGCCGCTCACGCCCTCGGTGACACCCGACCGCTCGATGGTTGGTCCTGTTGCGCTCGCCTGCAGGGCGAACGGTGCCGTCTTGTTGCGCATCCCGGAGCGGGCGCCGGCGATGGCGTCGATCTCCTCGATGAAGCCGATCGCCCCGCCTTCCTCGCTCGCGGCCTTGCGCAGCTCCCGGAAGTAGGAACGGATCTTGCGGCTCGTCTGGCCGTAGTACATCGACTGGAACGCGGTCGCCGACACGAAGAGGAACGGCACGCCGGCCTCGCGTGCCATGGCCTTGGCCATGTACGTCTTGCCGGTACCGGGCGGGCCCTCGAACAGCATCGCCTTGCGCGGGTTGCCGCCCATCTCGTCGCGGAAGGTGCGGTACGCGAGGAACAGGTTGAGCGAACGCATCACCTCTTCCTTCACGTTGCCCATGCCGACGACGTCGGCGAAACCCGTGGCGATCTCCGACGGCTGGTAGCGGATGTGGGGAGAACGACCGGCACCGAGCAGCGGCACGAGCAGGACGCCGCCGAGAATGATGACGATGATGATCGACGGGATCATCTCCTGCCACGTCGGCGTGAGGCGGAACGCGAACGGGGCGAGCGGCAGTCCGGCGAGGATGCGCCACCACACGTAGGCGGCGACCGCGCAGAGGAGGATCGCCACCTTCGAGACCCGCCGCTGGCGGCTGCGTTCCCGGTGGCGGGCGACGTCGAGGCCGTCGCGCACGCGGCTCACGCTCGAGCCGAGATCGATGAGGCGTTCCACGCCGGCGGCTGGAGCCGTGTGTGCCACGAGTTCCCCTTGTGTCGTACGAACGGGCGCCGCACGCTGTCCGGCCACCGTAACAACGGTCCCCGAGGCCGAGAAGGGGCCGCTCGGCGCGCTGCGACCGATGTCACCTGGATACGGTGACCCGCATGTCCCGAACGAGCCGGCCGCCGTCGAAAGGCATCGACGAGCGCCAGCTGCGCTTCGAGCGCGGCCTCGCCGCGGTGCTCCTCTTCGGCGGCTATGTGTGGCGGCGCGATCTCGTGATCCCGCTCGTGGCGATCGGCATCACGATGGCGCTCGTGCCCGCGATCGGCGTGCGCCCGTTCGGTGTGCCGTTCGAGCACCTCGCGACACCGCGCCTGCGGGCCGCGCGCCGTTTCGTGCCCGACCACCTCGCGCGCACCGACGACCTCACACTCGCCGCCGTGCTCGCGGTCGCGACGCTGTTCGTCCTGCTCGATCTGGGCGCGGTCGCGCTCGTCATCGGCCTCGCCGTCGCGATCACCGCGATGTTCGAAGCCGCCGCCGGGCTCTGGGTGGGCGCACCACTCGCGAACCGGCTACGGGCGCGAGCCAAGTCGCGGCCGCGTTCTCGCAAGTGAGCCGCCGATCAAGGCGGCTGCGAGCACGCAGACGGCGACCACGGCGATCAACCAATGGTCGATCGTGGCGTGGGCCGTGGCGAGCACCGCGACCGCGAGCAACACCAGGTTGCGAGCAAGGGTGCGGCCACTCGTGGGTGCACGACTCGTTGCCGCACCGAAGCACGGGCACGGCGTGCGCACACCGCGCACCACGAGCACGGCGACGAACACCGTGAACGCGGCGATCAGACCGCACGCCACGTAGGCGGCCCAGGCGGTCTCGCGCTCCACCACCAGCCCGAGCGCGGTGAACCCCTCGACGACCGGCAGGGTGCGGTCGAGCGTGGGCGGGAGGTGCATCTCGCGCAATGCCGCGCGGGTGCCGGCGACGTCACGGAGCTTGCCGATCGCCGCCGCGGCCAGGACCCCGGCCACGACGCCGCGCGCGGTGAGCGCCACCGCGATCGACGGTGTCACACGTCGTAGCGCCCGTACCCGCCGCGGAAGAACATCAGCGGCTTGCCCTCACCGTGTCCCATCTCGCGCACCCGCCCGACGACGATCACATGGTCTCCGGCCTCGTGCTCGGCATCGATGTCGCAGTCGATGTACGCCAGCGCCTGGTCGAGCACCGGCGCGCCGCTCGACCCGATCTGGTAGCCCACACCGGCGAAGCGGTCGGCGCCGCGGGTGGCGAACGCGCGGCAGATCTCCTCGGCGTCCTCGTGCAGGATGTTCACGCAGAAGTGGCGCGCGGCCTGGATCCGCGGCCACGTGGTGGACGAGTTCGCGGCGCAGAACAGCACGAGCGGCGGCTCGAGCGACACCGACGCGAACGCGTTGCACGCCATACCCACCGGCTCGGCGTCGTGCATCGCGGTGACGATCGTGACGCCAGTGCCGAAATGACCGAGGACGGTGCGGAAGACTGTGGGGTCGGGCGCGAGCCCGGAATGCCGCTCGCTCACGCGCCCTGGCTCCCGCCGACCCTCAGCATCGTCGGCTCGGCGGCGGCAAAGACCTCCGGCCCGCCGCGGCACGCCGACAGGTCCTGGGTGATCCGCTCGATCTGGTCGAGCGTGCCGTCGTGATGCGTCGGGCAGTGGTGGAACAGCGCGAGGCGCCGCGCGCCGGCCTCCCGGGCGACGTGCAGCGCGTACTCGAACGTGCAGTGCCCCCAGTCGCGCTTGCGCTCGAACTCGGGACGGGTGTGCTGCGCGTCGTGGATGAGCAGGTCGGCGCCGTCGCAGAGCTCGAGCACCTCGTGCGGGACGTCGTCGTCGTGACGATGGTCGTCGGAAGTCTGCCCGTGGTCGGAGATGTACACGACCGTCGCGCCGTTCCACTCGACACGGAAGCCGAGGGTGGTGCCGCGATGGCGCACGCCGCGCGACCGCACCTTCGCCTGGCCCACGGGAAGGTCGTCGTCGATCAGGTCGTGCCAGCGCAGCTCGCCACCGAGCTGGTCGGCGCGGATCGGGAAGAACGGCGGCCGCATCAGCTGGCCGAACACCTCGCGGAGCGCGCCATCGGGCTGGCGCGGCCCGTACACCTCGACGAGCGAATCGGGATGATGCAGCGGGGCGAAGAACGGCAGTCCCTGGACGTGGTCCCAGTGGAGGTGCGTCAGCAGCACCGAGGCCCGCACCGGCGTGCCCGCGCCGCCGAGATGCTCGCCGAACGGGGTGAGACCGGTACCGAGGTCGAAGACGATCGGCGCCTGCCCGTCGACCTCGAGGCTCACGCACGACGAATGACCGCCGTAGCGCTCGTACTGCTGGCCTTCGCACGGCGTCGAGCCTCTGACGCCCCAGAAGGTGACGTTGATCCCCCCGGAACGGGTCATCTCGCGAACCCTACCGACCCGAGCGCGTCGCGCGAAAGTGCTGTGCCACTTGCCTCGCTGCGCGCGAGGCGGCTTGCAACCGTTCGGTAGCTTCGGCACGTGGAACCGGCGGGCGAGGCGAGCGACGCCGCGATCCGCACGGTCGCGCTCACGAAGGTGTTCGCCGGCCGCGGCAGCCCGCTCACGGCCGTGGACCAGCTCGACCTGAGGGTGGAGCGCGGCGAGGTGTTCGGCCTGCTCGGCCCGAACGGGGCCGGCAAGACCACCACGGTGGGCATGCTCACCACGCGGGTGTTGCCCTCGTCGGGCGGGGCCTGGGTGGCCGGCATCGACGTGCAGGCCCGCCCGAGCGCGGTCAAGCAGGTGATCGGCGTCGTACCCCAGACGAACACGCTCGACCGCTCGCTCAACGTGCGCGAGAACCTCACGTTCCACGGCCGCTACTTCGGCATGAACGGCCGTACCGCACGCCGAGCCGCCGACGCGCTGCTCGAGCAGTTCCGCCTCGCCGACCGCGCCGATGCCGAGGTGGACGCGCTGTCGGGCGGTATGGCCCAGCGGCTGATGGTGGCGCGCGCGGTGATGCACCGGCCCGACGTGTTGTTCCTCGACGAGCCCACCGCGGGGCTCGACCCACAGAGCCGGCTCGCGCTGTGGGAGGTGATGCGCGAGCTGCACGCGAACGGCCAGACGATCCTGCTCACCACGCACTACATGGAAGAGGCCGACCAGCTCTGCCAGCGGGTGGCCATCATGGACCACGGCCGCATCCTCGCCCTCGACGCGCCCGGCCGGCTGAAGGCCACGGTCGGCGCAGCCACCGAGGTGCGCATGCAGGTGAACGGCGACCATCTCCCGGCGCTCGCGACGGCGCTCGAGCAGCTCGCCGGCACCACCGGCGCGCGCGTCGTCGACGGCACCGTGTACGTGTACGTGAACCGCGACGGCCCCCGGCTGCCGGAGCTCATCGCCGCCGCCGAGCGTGGCGGCTATTCGGTGTCGGACGTGGGTGTCACCGAGCCGACGCTCGAGACGGTGTTCATCAACCTCACCGGACGGGAGCTGCGCGAATGACGGCGACCACGATCGAGGCCGCGACCGGCACGCCCACCGCGACCAGCGCGTTCACGAGCCTGCTCTTGCGCGACATGGTGGTGGTGCGCAAGCAACCGATTCCCTTCCTCATGCGCACGGTCACGCAACCGCTGCTCACCGTCTTCGTGTTCGCGTACGTGTTCCCGAAGATCGGCCAGGGCATCGGCGGGAACGGTCGCGGCGAGGCGGAGTTCGCCACGCTGCTCGCGCCCGGCCTGCTCGGCCTCTCGATCATCTTCCAGGGCATCCAGGCCGTCGCGCTGCCGCTCGTGCAGGAGTTCGGCTACACGCGCGAGATCGAAGACCGCGTGATGGCGCCGCTCAGCGTGGCGATGGTCGGCGTGGCCAAGATCGTGTCGGGCGCGATCCAGGCGCTCGTGTCGGCGGCGATCACCGTGCCGATCCTGCTGTGGGTGCCGGCATCGCCGGTGCACGTGCACGTGCACGTGCTCGCGCTCATCGCGGTTGCACCGCTCGCGGCCCTGCTCAGCGGCTCGCTCGGCCTGGCGCTCGGCACGCGTGTCGAGCCGCGCCAGGTGTCGCTGATGTTCAGCATCCTCGTGCTGCCGATGAGCATGCTCGGCTGCGTGTACTACCCGTGGGCGAAGCTGCACTCGATCCACTGGCTCCAGTGGGCGGTACTCATCAACCCGCTCGTGTACATGAGCGAGGGCTTCCGCATGGCGGTCACGAACCTCGGCCACATGAACCCGTGGGCGATCTACGCCATGCTCATCGCGGCGACGGCGCTGCTCATGCACGCCGGCCTTCGCGGCTTCGCGAGCCGCGTGCTGACGTGACGTCATGAGCAACCGTTCGCGTGAGCCGAGGCGGCGCCCGATCGCCGACTTCCTCTACCTCGCGCGCGAGCAGCCGAACGTGGCGTTCGGCGTCGGGCTCGGCGCCCTCGCGGTGATCGCGGTCGTGGTGTTCGGCATCGTGCACTTCACCGGCGGCTCGAGTCACTCGGCCGCGGGCGCCGGTGATGCCGGCAACGGCGGCGCGCAGCTCGACGGCTCGAACGGCGCCACACCGGGCGGTGGCGGCGGACCGGGCAGCACCAGCACGGCCCCACGCGCGACGAACGGCACGGGCACCGGTTCCCCCGGCTCCGTGCCGGCGGCGACCACGACCGCGCCGAGCTCGAAGTCCGGCTCGGGCACGCCGAGCACGCTCGTGCCGCCGCTGGCGCCGCCGCCCACCGACGCGCCGCTGCTCCCGTTGCCGATGAGCCGCCAGAAGTGGGTCGCGACGCCGAGCAACATCCACATGAAGGCGGGCGCGCTCGCCCGCGGATGGGTGGTCGTGCAGAACCTCGGCGACACGGCGGGCACCGTGCCGTCGCCCGGCTGCTCGGGGCCGCCCTCGACCGGGCCGCCCGCGGCGCGCCCGCCCGGTACAGGCGGCTGCTACCACGCCGGTCCGTACACCGTGAAGCCGCACCGCTCGCAGAAGTTCGTGTGGACGTGGCACGCCACCCAGTCCGGCCGCTCCGGGGCGCCACCGCTCGCGCCGGGCGGCTACTTCTTCGCCGTCGGCCCGGTGAGCGTGCACGTCACGGTCAAGTGAGCGCCGCGGCGATGCGCGACGCGTACTCGGCGCGTTCGCCGTCGTCGGCGTAGCGCTGGCGGGGCCAGAAGAAGCCCCGCAGACCGTCCTTGCGCCGGCGCGGCACCACGTGCACGTGCAGGTGCGGCTGCGACTGGCTGACGACGTTGTTGATCGCGACGAACGAGCCGTCGGCACCGAGCCCCGTCACCACGGCCGCCGCGATCCGCTGCGTCGCACCGAAGAGCGGAACGACCAGATCGGGCGGCAGGTCGGTGAGCGTGTCGACGTGCCGGCGCGGCACCACGAGCACGTGGCCCTTGAACAGCGGGCGGGCGTCGAGGAACGCGACCACGCTGTCGTTCGCGAGCACGACGTCGGCGGCAACGTCGCCCGCAACGATGCTGCAGAAGATGCACTCTTTGCTGCGTGCCGCGTTCGGCGGCCCGGCGACGCGATCGGGCGTCGGCGTCACTCCGCCGGCGTCTCGTAGGGCCGGACGCGCGGTGGCGCGAACTCCCGCTTCCACACCATCACGCGGCGGCGGAAGTAGCAGACCTCTTCGCCGCGCTGGTTGTAGCCGAACGTCTCGACCGTGACGATGCCGCGGTCGGGCTTGCTCGACGACTCCTTCTTGTCGAGCACGCGCGTCTCGGAATAGATCGTGTCACCGTGGAACGTGGGCTTCTTGTGCTGCAGCGTCTCGAGCTCGAGGTTCGCGATCGCCTGGCCGCTCACGTCGGGCACGCTCTGGCCGAGCACCACGGAGTACACGAGGTTGCCGACCACCACGTTCTTCTTGAACGGTGACGACTGCTCCGCGAACCACGCGTCGGTATGCAACGGATGGTGGTTCATCGTGATCATGCAGAACAGATGGTCGTCGTACTCGGTAATGGTCTTGCCGGGCCAGTGCTTGTAGACGTCACCGATTTCGAAGTCTTCGTAGCAGCGGCCGAACGGCCGGTCGTACACGGTCATGCGCACATTGTGCCGCGGCCCGCCGGGCGAGGTGGAACCGTGCCGGTGGCGCTCAGCCGCCGAGCTTCGACACGTCGATCTTGCACTTCGTGAACGCGGGCAGGAGCGCGTTCTCGCCGGCTCCCGCGAACGGGTTCGTCGAGTCCTTACCGAGGATCGAGTTGGTCATCGCCTGCTTGAACTGGGAGAGCTTGATGAGCTCCTTCGCCAGGCAGCTGATCGCGGCCGGTGTCTGGCCCGTGAAGCTGCTCTTGAACTGGGTTGCGAGCAGCTTCGACATGTCGAAGCACGATCCGTCGAAGAAGATGTCGGTCACCGCCGACGCCTGCGCGACGGTCAGCTTCTTCCCGAAGTTGTCGAGGCCGCTGCCGCTCCCGATGTTCGTGGGCGTGACCCCACCCTGCTTCAGCTTGTCGACGCCGATCGCGTCGATCATCTTCTTCGACAGGCACACGGCCTGGTCGTGACTGAACGGCACGCTCGAGCTGTCGGAGGCCTTCTCCTTGTCGAACTGCGCCACCATCGCGTCCACGTACTTCTTGCCCTCGGCGCTGCTCGCGCCGTTGCTGCTGCTACTGCCACCGCACGCGGCGAGCAGCGTCGCCGCGAGCACGCCGATGATGGTGAGACGCCGAGTCATGTCGCAGTACCCCCGTCGATTCCCTGAACGGGGCCCATCCTCGCGCCTGGATCAGGAACCTTCGGGGATTCTCGACAGCAAGCCGCGTGCGATCACGAGGCGCTGGATCTCGTTCGTGCCCTCGCCGATGAGCATGAGCGGCGCATCGCGGTAGTAGCGCTCCACCGGGAGCTCGGCCGAGTAGCCGACGCCGCCATGGATGCGCATCGCCTCGGTGGCACACGTGAGCGCAGTCTCGCTCGCGAACAGCTTGGCCATCCCGGCCTCCACGTCGGCGCGAGCCCCCGCGGCCCGGCGCTCGGCCGCGCTGACGGTGAGCAGGCGCGCCGCCTCGATGTTCGTGGCCATGTCGGCGAGCTTCATCTGGATCGCCTGGTGCTCCGCGATCGGCTTGCCCATCGTCCGGCGGTCGCGCGCGTACGCGATCGCGGCGTCGAACGCGGCGCGGGCGACGCCCACGGCCCGGGCCGCGATGTTGATGCGGCCGATCTCGAGCGCCGACAGGATGTAGCCGAGGCCCCGGCCCGAGTCGCCGATCAGCGAGTCGGCCGGGATGCGGTGACCCGTATACGTCATCTCGACGGTCTCGATGCCCTTGTAGCCGAGCTTGTCGATGTTGCGGCTCACGCGGATGCCGCCGAACTCCGCGCCCGGTTCCTTCTCCACGATGAAGCACGAGATGCCGTCGTCGGTGCGGGCCGCGAGCGCGACGATGCCGGCCCGTTCGCCGTTCGTGACCCACATCTTCGTGCCGTCGATCACGTACTCGTCGCCGTCGCGCACGGCGCGGCACGACAGGTTGCGCGTGTCGCTGCCCGCGTCGGCCTCCGAGAGCGACAGGCAGCCGCGCGGCGCGCCGGTGGCGAGCTGCGGGAGCCAGCGCCGGCGCTGCTCCTCGGTGCCGTGCATCTCGATGATGATCGTGGCGATCGTGTGCGTGTTGACGATGCCCGAGAGCGACATCCACCCGTAGGCGAGCTCCTCGATCACGCCGATGTAGGTGAGGAGGTCGAGCCCGAGCCCGCCGTACTCCTCCGGGATCACCAGGCCGAAGAGGCCGAGCTCCTTCATCTGCTCGACGATCGCGGCCGGATAGGTGTCGGCGCGCTCCATCTCCGTGGCGACCGGTATGACCTCGCGCGCCACGAACCGCTTGACCGTGTCGACGACCTCGCGCCGGATCTCGGGATCGGTCGTCGACGACAACATCGAGGTGCTCATGCACCGGAGTCTCGCGCCGGTCCCCGCTCGCACGCCGATTTCCGGGTCGTCGGTAGCCTCGCCTCCGTGATGGATCACATGACCTCGGTCGGCTTCCGGCGCGACCGGGGCGCGCTCAGTGGCAAGCACCTCGAGCGCCACGTGCTCCGCCGCGTGACGACGTTCGTACGGCCGTACCGCACGCTCGTGCTCTGGTTCGTGCTGGTGGTCGTCGTGGACGCCGGGGTCACCGCGGTGCCGCCGCTGCTGCTTCGTGGGCTGCTCGACCATGCGCTCCCGCCGCACCACCACGATCGTGGCCTCGTCACCACGATCGCGCTCGCCGCCGTGGGCCTCGCGCTCGCGGATGCCGCGCTCTCGCTGCTCCAACGCTGGCTCTCGTCGCGCATCGGCGAAGGCCTCATCTACGACCTGCGCGTCAAGCTCTTCGACCACGTGCAGCGCTTTCCGATCGCGTTCTTCACGCGCACCCAGACCGGCTCACTGCAGTCGCGCCTGAACAGCGACGTGATCGGCGCGCAACAGGCCGTCACGAACACGCTCGGGACGGTCGTGTCGAACATCATCGGTCTCGCCGTGGCGCTCTCCGTGATGTTCGCGCTCGAATGGCGTCTCACGGTCCTGACGCTCATCGTGCTCCCGCTGTTCGTGTACCCGGCCCGGCGCATCGGGCCACCGCTGCAGCGCATCACCCGCGAGCAGATGCAGACGAACGCCGAGATGAACACGATGACCGCCGAGCGCTTCAACGTGGCCGGCGCACTGCTCGTGAAGCTCTTCGGGCGCCACGACGTGGAACGGGACACCTTCGCGGATCGGGCCGGCGAGGTACGCGACCTGGGCGTGCGGTCGGCGATGTACTCACGGGTGCTGTTCGTGGTGCTCAGCATGGTCGCCGCGGTCGGCACGGCAATCGTGTATCTCGTGGGCGGGAACCTCGCCATCAGCGGCACGATCAGCGCCGGCACCGTGGCGGCGTTCGTGCTCTATCTCAGCCAGATCTACCAACCGCTCATGCAGCTCACGAACACGCGCGTCGACGTGCTCACCGCCGTCGTGGCCTTCGAGCGGGTGTTCGAGGTGCTCGACTTCCCGCCCGCGATCGCCGACCGCCCCGGCGCGGTCGATCTCGTCGATGCCAAAGGCCGCATCGAGCTCGACCACGTGTGGTTCCGTCATCCGCCTGCCGCGACGGTGTCGCTGGAGTCGCTCGAGACGGTCGGGGTAGGGGGCGACCGCGGCGAATCCGATTGGATCCTGCGCGACGTGTCGCTGCGCGCGGAGCCCGGTCAGACGCTCGCGCTCGTCGGACCGTCGGGCGCGGGCAAGACCACGATCGCGATGGCGATCGCCCGGATCCACGAGGTGAACGAGGGCGCGGTGCGCGTCGACGGCCACGACGTGCGCGAGCTCACGCTGGAGTCACTGCACGGCGCGATCGGCCTCGTGGCCCAGGACCCGCACATGTTCCACGACACGATCCGCGCCAACCTCACCTACGGCGCGCCGGGAGTCACCGACGACCAGATCTGGGATGCGCTGCGAGGCGCCCAGATCGACGATCTCGTCGCGTCGCTGCCCGAAGGGCTTGCCACGATGGTCGGCGAGCGCGGCTACCGGCTGTCCGGCGGCGAGAAGCAGCGCGTGGCGATCGCCCGCGTGCTGCTGAAGGACCCCGCGATCGTGATCCTCGACGAGGCGACGTCACACCTCGACTCGGAGTCGGAGGCTGCGATCCAGCGCGCGCTCGACGTCGCCCTCCACGATCGCACCGCGGTGGTGATCGCGCACCGCCTCTCGACGGTGATCGACGCCGACCAGATCGTGGTGGTCGAGGGAGGCCGGATCGTCGAGCAGGGCACGCACCGGGAGCTGCTCGCGCTCGACGGCGCCTACGCCGAGCTCACCCGCACGCAACTCGCGATCTCGAGTTGAGGTCGAGCCTTCGCGAATGCTCGGGAGGCTGACCGCACGCTGAGCCGCTGAGCGGCCCGCGTGCAGCGTCACGGGACCGCTCTCCTACGATCGACGGGTCATGAGCGAGCCGGATACGCATCGCCGCGCCCGTCTGGAGCGTGCCCGGCG
Source organism: uncultured Actinomycetes bacterium (assembly GCA_963716525.1). Taxonomy (GTDB): domain Bacteria; phylum Actinomycetota; class Acidimicrobiia; order IMCC26256; family PALSA-610; genus JBBREP01. The sequence continues at coordinate 1,951,549 of OY970315.1, read as the reverse complement.
CCGGCGGCGCCAGGGCATCGGTGCGTCGATCGCGGTGGTCGTGGTCGTCGGCACGGTCCTCGGGGTCGGCGCCTGGCGTCATCGCGGCGGCGACTCCGACTCGCAGGCCGCGGTCGCGGCGCGCAGCACCACGACCGGTTCGGCGGTCCCCGACACCGCGGCCAAGCTCGCCGGTCACAAGCCACCCCGCGCCATCTCGCACGACGCACCGTTGCGGCTGTGGGTGGGCGGCGACTCGCTCGCCGGCGAGCTGGGCCCGTCGCTCGCCAACGAGCTCGCCACCACGGGTGTGGTGAAGAGCGTCGTCGACTTCAAGGTCGGTTCGGGCCTGCACGACAACGGCCTGCGCAACTGGCCGCGACGAGCACCGCAACAGATGGCCACGTATTCACCCGAAGTCGTCGTGTTCATGATCGGCGCGAACGACGCGTCGATCGTGGGGAGCGACACTGCGGCGTGGGAGCCGGGATACCGCGCCAAGGTGTCCGAGATGATGGACCTGCTCGGCGGGACCGACCACCGGCGCACCGTGTACTGGGTGGGGCCGCCCACCATGGGGGCGAGCTCGCTCGATCGCGGCGCGAAGGCGCTCGGCGCGCTCATGGCCGACGAGGCCAAGCACCATCCGCACGTGGTGTACGTGGACGCGTACTCGATGTTCTCGGGTCCCGGCGGCGGTTACTCGTCGCACCTCGACCTGCCGGCGCTGCACGCCACGAACGTGCTGGTGCGCATCGGCGACGGTGTGCATTTCACGAACAGCGGCGCCGAGTGGATTGCGTACAACGTCGCCCAGCTGCTCGACCGGCAGTGGCAGATCACCAAGCAGGCGTCGGGCGCGGCGCTGACGGTCACGATCGAAACGGGTGGCGGCTCGGTGCCCGGCTACCGCCCGTCGTACCGCCCGCGCTACTACCCCACCACCGCCCCGCCCGTGACCGCCTCACCCTCCACCTCGCCGCCGAGCGTGGCACCCACAACCGCCGGCAGCGGGCCCAGCACCCCGTCGAGCACGCCGCACACCACCGCGTCCACGCCGCCGAGCACCGCACCGCACAACACCACCGTCGCGAGCTCCCCGCCGAGCACGTAGTTCGCGACCGGGCCTTCGTAGGCTCTCGCCCCATGCCGGATGAATCACTCGACGCCGCCGCGGGCGCGGTGGAGCACGCGGCCGCGGTCGTCGACCGCGCTGCAGCCCGACTCGCCGAGCAGTCCCGCGACGGCGACAAGCTGTCGGTGGCCAAGCTCGACGAGCACCAGGTGCTCGCGTACGACCTCGCGCACGGCGCCGCCGCGGTCGAAGGCTCGCGGGTGATGCTCGACTACGGGCGCCTCGGCGAGGTCGAGTCGATGCTCGCACGGGCCTACGTCGCCGACGCGATCTGGGACCTCGCCACGCGCGTGCTCGGGCGGTCGGAGGCCTGGGGCAGCGGTATCGACGCGCTCGCTCCCGCGCTCCCGTTCGTGGAGCAGCACCGCGCGCCGTCGTTCCTCGCCGCGCTCGGCGACCGCTGCGCGCAGGTCGGCACCGGTCCGAACCATCTCGACGACGAGTTCACGCTGGTGGCCGACACGTTCCGCCGCTTCGGCGAGGAGCAGGTGCGGCCGCACGCCGAGCACGTGCACCGCGCCAACGCCGACGTGCCCGAGTCGATCATCAGCGGCCTCGCCGAGATCGGCGGGTTCGGGTTGAGCGTGCCCGAGGAGTACGGCGGCTTCGCCACCGGGGGCGAGAGCGACTACATGGGCATGGTCGTGTCCACCGAGGAGCTCTCGCGTGCGTCGCTCGGCATCGGCGGCTCGCTGATCACGCGGCCCGAGATCCTCACCCGCGCCGTGGTGGCCGGCGGCACCGAGGAACAGAAGCAGAAGTGGTTGCCGCGCGTCGCGTCGGGCGAGCTGCTCGCCGGCATCATGGTCACCGAGCCCGACTACGGGTCCGACGTCGCCGGCGTGAAGGTGGCCGCCACCGCCGTCGACGGCGGCTACGTGCTGAACGGCGTGAAGACGTGGGCGACGTTCGCGGGGCGCGCCACCGTCCTGCTCGTGCTCGCCCGCACCGATCCCGACCGCTCGAAGGGCCACCGCGGCCTCTCGGTGCTGCTCGTGGAGAAGCCACCGGCCGAGGGGCATCACTTCGAGTTCGCGGGCGAGCGGGGCGGGAAGATGGAGGGGCGGGCCATCGACACGCTCGGCTACCGCGGCATGCACTCCTACGAGGTGGCGTTCGACAACTGGTTCGTGCCGGCCGAGAACCTCGTGGGCGAGGAGGGCGGGTTGGGGCGCGGCTTCTACCTGCAGATGGCGGGGTTCGAGAACGGGCGGCTGCAGACCGCGGCCCGGGCCGTCGGCCTGATGCAGGCGGCGTTCGAGGCCGGGATGGCCTACGCGCGCGAGCGCAGCGTGTTCGGGCAGTCGGTGTTCGACTACCAGCTCTCGAAGCTGAAGCTCGCCCGCATGGCCGCGCTGATCCAGGCGGGCCGGCAGTTCTCGTACGCGGTCGCTCGCAAGATGGCGCGCGGCGAGGGCACGCTCGAGGCGTCGATGGTGAAGGCCTACGTGTGCCGCGCCGCGGAGTGGGTCACCCGTGAGGCGATGCAACTGCACGGCGGGATGGGCTACGCCGAGGAGTTCCCCGTGTCGCGCTACTTCGTCGACGCCCGCGTCCTGTCGATCTTCGAGGGCGCCGACGAGACGCTGTGCCTGCGCGTCATCGCCCGCCGCCTCGCCGAGAACGCCCTGTAACCCACTCCGATTGCAGGGTTTCGGCGCTCTGGCGCCGGAAACCCTGCAATCGGTCAGGCGCGCCGGCTTCGGCTCCATGCCGAGAACGTCAGTGTGCGCCCGGGGCGGGGTGGTACCGGGTCACCGATCGCCTCGGCAATGAGCGCCGCGATCTCCCAGTCCGTCATCGCAGCGGTGACGAAGAGCGGCGTGTAACCCGCGGCGCACGAGCTCGTTGTTGCGAACGGCGTCGTCGTCGAAGCGCGAGCGAAGCCCGTGGTACTCGAAGCCAAGTGCTTCGATCGCCACCTTCTCACGCTCGTAGGCGAGATCCATCCGGCGACGGCGGCCGCCACGCGTGCGAATCGGAAGCTGCTGGGTCGGGAGTCGCACCCCGAAGCGCTTGAGCGAGTCAATCGCGAAGTGTTCGAGTGCACTTTCCGACGCATCCTCACCAGTACGCGCCAACACGAGGGCCAGCACCCGGTGTTGGCTGCGGCCAGGCGCGGAGCGCAGTCGGAGCGCCGTCCGTTGCAATGCGCCGAGCGACGTGATCCGCCGGCGGAGCGCCTCGTCGGCCAACTTGCCGAGCGCGGCACGGTCGAGACGCATGGAGAGATCGACGATGATGCGTGTCGCGACGGTCACGGGGACGCCCCCGACCTCGGTGACGTCGTCGACCGAGAGATGGCGGGAACGGTGGAGTCGTACACCCGCCGGCTCCGGACACCGCGCCCACGAGGTGGTCACCTCGATCAAGGGGTGCGGCCCGCCGGCTGCCGGAAGTCCGCACAGCCGCGCGGCGCAAAGATGCGAGGTAGCCACGAGGAGCCCTGGGCCACTCACCGAGAGCACGGCGGCGAGCACCGCCTGCTCGTAGGAGGGCGGCACGCTGGTCGACGCGTACACACCTCGCCGCACTCGACGGATGCGCCCGGACTGCAGCGCGTGCCGCAGCACCCCTTCCGCGAGCTCGTGCTCCTTCGCCTGCCACGTCGCGATGAGCCCGCGCTGCCTCGCCTGCGTCTCGGCAACCCACTCGATCTGCGCGCGCCTGTCCATGATGTCCCTCCGAGCCCGATCGATCGGTCTGTGAGGGAGGGCGGCCGCGCCGGCCGGAGGGCGGGCGTGTGCAGGGTTTCGGCGCCCTGGCGCCGGAAACCCTGCGAGCGGTCAGGACGGTCTAGTGCGCGCGAAACGCGTAGTGACTACGCGTTCGCTCGGCGAGGCACCGTGCGACCATCGGCCGATGCAGCTTCGACGCATTACCGCGGTCGCGATCGTCGCCGTGGCGGTCGGTTCTGGGGCGTCGGCGGCCTTCGCCGGGCCCGACGGGCCGCCGAACGACGACTTCGTCAACGCCATCGGACTCACACTCGGCAGCCCCACCTCCGGCTACACCTCGAACGCTGGGGCCACGAAGGAGGCGGGTGAGCCGAACCATGCCGGCAAGGTGGGCGGTGCGTCGCTGTGGTACCGGTTCGAGCTGCCCGTGGACGCGCCCATCTCGGTGGACACGTGTCTCGCCGACTTCGACACGCTGCTCGCCGTGTACACCGGCTCCACCGTGAGCACGCTGACTCCCATCGCCTCGAACGACGACAACCCCAGCTGCGCCACGGGCTCCAACCGCGTGAGCAAGGTGGTGTTCAACGCCAAGGCGCACCGGCCGTACGCCGTCGCGGTCGACGGGTTCAACGGTGCGACCGGCCACTTCTTCGTGGCGATCGACATCGCGAACGACTTCTGGCAGCACCGCCAGGTCGTCGGACCGATCCCGGTGTCATCAGCCGGCACGAACGTGTCCGCTGATGACTGGGCCGGCGAGCCGCACCCACCGCGCGGCGGCGGCGCCGTCGTGTGGTACTCGTACACGCCGGGCGTGTCGGGGCCCGTCGCACTGAACACCTGTCACAGCGACTTCGACACGGTGGTGGCCGTGTACACCGGCAACGACGTGCACGCGTTGCATCTCGTCACGAGCAACGACGACGGCGGCGCTGGAGCGTGCCCGAGCCACGGGAGCGGGAGCGCGGTCACGTTCAACGGTTTCGCCGGCATCGAGTACTCCATCGGCGTCGACGGCTATCTCTCGTCGACGACCGGCACTGCCACCGGCAACTTCGTGCTCGCAATCGGTGCGCCGCCGTCCCCGCCGACGATCACCGGCGTCACCGCCGGCGATGGATGGGCGACCATCGCGTTCCACCCAAACGGGCAGGGCGGCGCGCCGTTCACGTCGTTCTGGGCCGTCGCCGTACCGGCGGTGAAGACCGCCAGCGAGCCGGGCAGCGCGCGCCGGATCACACTCAGCGGGCTCACGAATGGGCAGACCAACACCGCGGAAGTGCTCGCATACAACTCGTTCGGAGCGAGCTTCGCCTCGTCGGCCTCCGCCACGTTCACACCCAACGCCGGACCCGCCACCTTCACCACGAAGTACAGCTCGACCGACGCGACGCGACTGGCGAAGACCGCGAAATACCTCAACACCTCGACGAGCAGCGCGCAACTCCAGAGCATCGGCGTCGTGGCGTACCTACTCGGCCTGTCACACCCCGCGCCCTCACCCGTGACCCCGCCGAACGTGACGAGCGGCCCCACCAGCGTCACCACCACCTACATCGCCGGCGGCCAATCCCCGCTCGTCACCGTCATGAACCAGTACGCGCTCACACCACAAGAAGCCCAGTCGTTCGCGACCTCGCTCGTCGGCTTCCTGCTCGCACTCGGCGGGCACTGATGTTCAGTGCGCGGTGCGCGTGCGGCCCTGGCGTTCGCCCCGGGCCTTGAGCTTGATCGCCACCTTGCGCGACGCCTCGTCGATCATCTCGTCGCCGAGCATCACCGCGCCCTTGCGGTCGCCTTCGGTGGTGGCCTTCTCGTAGGTCTCGAGGATGTCGCACGCGTGGTCGAACTGCTCCTGGCTGACGCCGAACACGTCGTTCAGGATCGTCACCTGGTCGGGATGCAGCGCCCACTTCCCGTCGTAGCCGAGGATCTGCGTGCGCGTCGAGAACTCACGGAAGCCCTCGGCGTCGCGCACCTTCACGTAGGGACCGTCGATCACCTGCAAGCCGTTCGCGCGCCCGGCCATGAGGATCTTCACGAACACGTAGTGGAAGTAGTCGCCCGGGTACTCGGGGATGTGCAGGCCACCGGCGAGTGACGGCATCTCCATCGACGCCGACATGTCGACCGGGCCGAGGATGATCGTCTCGAGCCGCGGCGACGCCGCGCAGATCTCCTCGACGTTGATGATGCCGCGCGCCGTCTCGATCTGCGCCTCGATGCCGATGTGACCGGCGGGAAGACCTGCTTTCTGCTCGACCTGCGTGAGCAGCAGGTCCATCGCGACGACCTCGGCCGCGGTCTGCACCTTCGGCAGCATGATCTCGTCGAGCCGCTCTCCCGCGTTGCCGACGACCTCGATGACGTCGAACACCGTCCACTCGGTGTCCCACGCGTTCACGCGCACGCACAGCACACGGTCGTCCCACGGCAGGTTCCGGATCGCGTCGACCACCTTGGGCCGGGCTGCCTCTTTCTCGAGCGGCGCGACGGCGTCCTCGAGGTCGAGGAACGTCATGTCGGCGGGGATCCCCGGCCCCTTGCCGAGCATCTTCTCGCTCGACCCCGGGACCGACAGGCAGGAACGACGCGGCATGCTGCGGGTGCGCTCGGACATGGGCGAAAGGGTACGGCCGCGCCGTGGGTAGGGTCGAGTCGTGACCAGGGCGAACGTGCATGGCGACGTCCCGGCCCGCACACTCCACGAGCTCGCTCCCGGCGTGTACGTGTGGCTGCAGCCGGGCGGCGAGTCGGGCGTGAGCAACGCCGGCGTGATCGTGGACGACGACGGCGTCACCGTGGTCGACACGCTCATGGTGCGCGAGCAGTGGGAGCCGTTCGCCGACGCGGTGATCGCGCTCGGCCATCCCATCCGCCGGCTCGTGCTAACGCACGCGCACATCGACCATGTGGGCGGCTCGCGTGCCTTCGCCAACGCCGCGGTCTACGGCTCGCAGCAAACGAGCGATCTCCTCGACTTCACCGACATGCCGATCGACGCGTACAAGGCGTTCATGCCCGCGTTCGCCGAGGGCTTCGACGAGCTCGCCGAGATCGGCTGCCGCAAGGTCACGCATCTCGTCGCCGACGCCGCGCCGCTCACGCCGCGCGCCGAGCTGCTGCCCGCGAGCGGGCACACGAGCGGCGACGTGATGGTGCTCGTGGAGGACGCCGACATCCTGTTCGCCGGCGATCTCTGCTTCTTCGGCGTGACCCCGCTCGCGTTCCAGGGCGACCCGGCCACATGGGCCGCCACACTCGACGCGGTCGCCGACGTCGCCACCACGATCGTGCCCGGCCACGGACCGGTGGGCGACGCCGCCGACGTGCACGCGCTCGCCGAGTACCTGCGGCACTGCGTGGCGGGCACGATCCCACCGGGGCCGTGGGACACCTGGCTCGAACGGGCCGAGCGCGACCCGATCAACATCGAGCGAGCCGCGCTGCTGCGCGCCGGTCGCGACGAGATGCCGCCGTCGATGCTCAAGGCCATCGGCTTGGGTTGAGCATCACCATTGCGCCGCCTCCGGCAGCGCGGCGAGCTCCCTGCGCACTCATCTCGCTCCTTCGTCGCTCCTGAGCTGCTCCGGTCGCCGCGCCCGAGCGGGATCGCACGATCGGGAACACGATCGGGAACACGATCGGGAACACGATCGGGAAATAGATTGCGCCGCATGGGAGAGACCGTCGAGTTCGCGAGCAACGGCAGCACCGCGTCGGGGTACCTGGCCCGTTCCATCAACGGGCGGGGGCCCGGGGTGCTCGTGGTGCAGGAGTGGTGGGGCCTCGTGCCGCAGATCACACGGTTCTGCGACCGGCTCGCCACGAGCGGCTTCACCGCGCTCGCGCCCGACCTCTTCCACGGCGAGATCGCCCAGCACGACGAGATGGACAAGGCCGGGCACCTCATGTCGACGCTGCCGATGGACCGGGCCGCGCGCGACATGGACGGCGCGATCGACTTCCTGCTCGGTCACGCAGCGGTGAACGGCAAGGCCGTCGGCGTCGTCGGTTTCTGCATGGGCGGCATGCTCTCGCTCGTGCTCGCCGCGCAGCAGGGCGACCGGGTGAAGGCCGTGGTGCCGTTCTACGGCGCGCCGCTCGGCGACAACGCGCCCGACTGGTCGGGGCTCACGGCCCGGGTGCAGGGCCACTTCGCCGGCCAGGACGACTTCTTCCCGATCGACGCGGTCAAAGCGCTCGGGCAGCAGTTGCGGGAACGGGGCAAGAGCGTGGACATCCGGGTCTATCCCGAACGCGGTCACGCGTTCGGCAACGAGGAGAACGCGCTCGGCACCTACCACGAGGCCGACGCCGAGCAGGCGATCACGGCCGCAATCAGCTTCCTGCACGACCAGTTGCCCTGAGCATTGCGTGGGCTCCGGCAGCGGCCCGTTATCCTCCACGCCCGGTGGCGCAGAACCCTGATCCGAACCTCCAGCTCACGAACGTGCACGGCGTGACCCGGTCGCTCGACGACTGGGCCACCACGTTCAACCTCGCGATCGTGATGCTGCCGGCCCGGGCCGAGGCGAGCGCGTGGAACCGCGTCATCGACCGCATCTACGCAACGTTCGGCGACTCCGACGTGCGCACCACGATCTGGGTCGCGAGCACCGCCGCCATCACGCGCCGCATCCTCGGCGAGCTCGCCGACCGCTACCTCGTGTTCTGCGACCCCGACGGCACGCTCGCCACGAGCCTCGGCATCGAGCGACTGCCCGCCTTCGTGCACCTGCGCCAGGACACGACGCTCGTCGGCGCCGCTCAGGGTTGGAGCCCGTCGGAGTGGCAAAAGACCGCCGACGAGCTCGCCCGCCACGTGCACTGGACCTCGCCGGCCATCTCCACGGCCGGCGGACCGGCGGCCAGCGCCGGCTGGGCGGTCTGACCCGCTCCCCTGACCCACCGACCGGCCTGGAGCGCCCAAAAGTCCAGGTCAGGGCGCTTTTGGAGCCTCGGTGTGACAGGGCCGGCGCGGATGTTGCTACGGTGACCGGCGGTTCCGGCGCCCACAGGGGGATACCAGCCGATGCGGGGGCGGGGACCACGACATTGTCTATGGGTCGACGTACGACGGTTCCCGTTCGTGACGCCGCCCAGGAGCGGAATCGCCGCCCTGGCCGGTCGAGCCTGGCGGTGGCGGCAGCCCTGCTGGCGTGTATCAGCGCGCCCGTGGCACTGAGCGCCACACACGCGCAGGCGCAGTCCGCCGCGACCTTGCGCCAGCAGGCCCAGCGGATCCTCGCCCAGATCGACGCGAACGGTCAGCGGATCTCCACCCTCGACGAGCAGATCAACGGCGCCCAGCTGCGACTCGGCCAGCTGCACGACCAGATCCACCGCACCTCGCTGCAGATCAAGTCGGCGCAGCACACGATCGACTCGCTGCACGGCGCGGTCGTCGCCCGGGCCGCGGCGCTCTACCGCGGCGCCGGCGGCGCAGCCGACCTCGCGGCCGAGAGCGCGGCCTCGGTGCAGCAGCAGAGCGCGATGAGCGTGTACACCCAGGCCGCCGCGGCCCAGGACCAGCAGCGCATCGACAAGTACCGCAACGCCCGCGACTCCCGCACCCGAGCCAAGGCCCAGCTCGACAAGGCCGAGGCGGCCCAGAGCAGCCAGCTCGCCTCGCTGCAGTCGCAGCAGCACCAGATCGTGGCGCTCAACCAGCACGAGCGCAGCCTCTACAACCAGACGAACGCGGCGCTGAAGGACGAGATCGCACGCGAGCAGGCCGCGGAGCTCGCCGCACAGCGCGCCGCCGCCGCGGCGCGGGCCCGCTCGGCCGCGGCCCGGGCCGCCACCGTCTCGGCGCAGTCCGGCGGCGGGGGCGGCGTCGGCGGCGGACCGATCGTGGGCCCGGCGCCCGCACCGAGCGCCGGCGTGGGCGCGGCCGTCAACTTCGCGATGGCCCAGATCGGCAAGCCCTACGTGTACGCGGCGGCCGGCCCGAACAGCTACGACTGCTCGGGACTGACCATGCGGGCCTGGCAGCAAGGCGGCATCTACATGCCGCACTCGGCCGACGCGCAATACCACATGTTCCCGAGCGTGCCGATCGGCCAGGCCCAGCCCGGCGACCTCGCCTTCTACGGCAGCCGCAGCTACGTGCACCACGTGGGCATCATCATCGGCAACGGCCTCATGGTCGAGGCGCCCTACACCGGGGTCAACGTGCGCGAGGCCGGCTACATGCGCGGCGACCTCGTCGGCATCGGCCGGCCCTGACATTTCGTGCCGCCTCCGGCGGCACGGCGAGCTCCCTGCGGCCCGATCTCGCTCCTCCGTCGCGCGGTCGGCTCCTCCGGTCGCCGCGTGGGGCGCGGGATGCCGTCGGTAGCGTGCACTCCGTGGTTGCCGAGCAGATTCGCCTCACGAGCTTCTCGCACGGCGCGGGCTGCGCGTGCAAGCTCTCCCCCGCCGATCTGCGCACCGTCCTCGGGCTCGTCCGCGGGTTCGACCGCGACGCCGCCGGCACCCGCGACGCCGACCTGCTCGTGGGGTTCGACACGTCCGACGACGCGGCCGTCTACCGGCTGCGCGACGACCTCGCCATCGTGGTCACCACCGACTTCTTCACACCGATCGTGGACGACCCCTTCGACTGGGGCCGCATCGCGGCTGTCAACGCACTGTCCGACGTGTACGCGATGGGTGGCGCCCCGCTGCTGGCGCTCAACCTCGTGGCCTGGCCACGGGAGGGGTTGCCGTTCGAGCTGCTGGCCCGGGTGCTCGACGGCGGGTCCTCGGTCTGCCGCGACGCCGGCTGTCTGGTGGCGGGTGGCCACTCGATCGACGACGCCGAACCGAAGTTCGGCCTCGCGGTCGTGGGCACGGTGCATCCCGACCACGTGCTCACGAACGCCGGCGCGCAGCCCGGCGACGCGCTGGTGCTCACGAAGCCCACCGGACTCGGCGTGATCTCCACCGCGGTGAAGCGCGGCGGGCGCGCATCCCGATACCGGTCTGGCCGTGATGGTCAGCCGGGCCGTCGAGCTGATGACCACGTTGAACGCGGGGGCCCGTGACGCGGCGCTGGAAGTCGGCGTGCACGCCGCCACCGACATCACCGGCTTCGGCCTGCTCGGCCACCTTCGCGAGCTGTGCGCGGCGTCGAACGTCGGCGCGACCGTCGAGGCCGCGCGGGTGCCGGTGATCGACGGTGTGCGCGAGCTGCTCGCCGCCGGCATGGTGGCCGGTGGCACGCAGCGCAACCACGCGTTCGTGAGCGACCACGTCGACTGGGGCACGCTCCCGCTCGACGAGCAGCACCTGCTCGCCGACGCCCAGACCTCAGGCGGCCTGGTGCTCGCGGTCGCACCCGACCGCGCCGGCGCGCTGGTCGCCGCGCTCGGCACGAACCGCACGCCGGCCGCCGCAGTGATCGGCCACGCCACCGCCGGCCGAGCGGGCACCATCCGTATTGTCTGACAGCCCTCTGTTGTCGAGCATGGTCAGGGGATGACGATCATCCCGAGCTCGGCCTCGAGCTGCTGGCGTGGCTTCGCGCCGAGCGACCGGCGCTCGAGCCGCCCGTTGCGGAACAGGCCGATCATCGGGATGCTCTGGACGTCGTAGGTCTGCGCGAGCTGCGGTTCCTCGTCGATGTTCACCTTCACGAACCGGTAGGAGCCCTGGCGCATGCGCGACATCGCCTCGATCACGGGCCCGACCTGGCGGCACGGCTGGCACCACGGCGCCCAGAAGTCGACGATGACGGGGAGGTCGGAGTCGACCACCTCCTGCTTCCAGCTTGCGGTGGTCACCGATGCGACGGCCTCCACCGGATCGTCGGGCACCGGCTCGTTCGGCCGGTCGCCCGCGAGCACCTGCTGGAGCCACGCCGCGGCGTCGTGGATGCTGTCGAGCGTGACGTTGTGCTCCATCGCGTACTCGCCGAACACCACCGGCACGCGCCGCCGCTGCAGGTCGCGCGCCACGGCGCGCGACCGCTTCACCGGTACGAGCGGGTCGTGCGTGCCGTGCTGGATCAGCACCGGCACCGTGCCGGCGGCGTTGGGGTCGAGATCGATCGCCTCGAACGCCGGCACCGCGGGGCTGAGCGCGAGCACCGCGAGCGGGCGCGGCTTGGCGCTGCGCCCGAGCCCCAGCGCGAGCGCGAGCCCCGCACCCTGGGAGAACCCGCCCACCACGCTCGCGGCCCGGTCGTAGCCGAGCGTCTTGCACTGCTCGTCGAGCAGGTCGTCGAGCGCGGCGCGGGCCGTGCCGTAGCCGTCGACGAGCACCTGCGCGTCGGCCGACGTGAAGTCGTACCAGGAGTAGCCGGGGGTGCCCGGCACGGGCAGCGGGCCGCGCGGGAGCACCGCGGTGAACGTGCCCTGCGGGTCGAGGTACGGGAGCAGCGCGCCGAGGTCGCGCTCGTCGGCGCCGTAGCCGTGTACGAGCAGCAGCAGCCGCTCGGCATCCGACCCAGTGATCGTGCTGACGACGAGATCCACGGCCCACCACGCTAAAGCATGCGTCGTTTGGGGCCCATATAGCGGTCCCAAACGACGCATGCTTTAGGGTCGGTGTTCATGGAGTTGGGCATCAATCTCGGGTATCAGGACTGGGGTGCGGGGCTCGAGCGCGCCGTGCAGCTCGCGCAGCGCGCCGAAGCACTCGGCTTCGCGTCGGCATGGACGGCCGAGGCGTACGGCACCGACGCGGTCACACCGCTCACCTGGCTGCTCGCCCACACGAGCCGCATCAACATGGGCACCGGCATCATGCAGATGCCCGCGCGCACGCCGGCGATGACCGCGATGACCACGGTCACGCTCGACGCCATGAGCGGCGGGCGCTTCCTGCTCGGGCTGGGCGCGTCGGGCCCGCAGGTGGCCGAAGGCTGGCACGGCCAGGCCTATGGCAAGCCGCTCGCTCGCACACGCGAGTACGTGGAGATCGTGCGCGAGATCCTGCGGCGTGAGGGCCCGTTGGAGCACCACGGCGAGTATTACGACATCCCCTACACCGGCGCGGGCGCCACCGGTCTCGGCAAGCCGCTGAAGATCATCGTGCACCCGCGGCGCGCCGACGTGCCGATCTACCTCGCCGCGATCGGCCCGAAGAACGTGGCCCTCGCGGCCGAGATCGCTGACGGCTGGCTGCCGATCTTCTTCTCGCCCTACCGCTTCCGGGACGCCTTCGGCGGCGCGGTCGACGAGGGCCGCGCCAAGCGCGCCGAGCCCGATCGGCCGTTCGACATCGCGCCCACGTGCGCGGCGATCGTGGGCGACGACGTCGAGGCGCTGGCCGGCTTCGTGCGGCCCCAGATCGCGCTGTACGTCGGCGGCATGGGCGCCCGGGGCAAGAACTTCTACAACGACCTCGCGTGCCGCTACGGCTTCGAGGCCGCGGCCAAGGAGATCCAGGACCTCTACCTCGACGGCAAGAAGCAGGAGGCCGCGGCGGCGGTGCCGCTCGAGCTGATCGACGAGGTGTGCCTGATTGGTCCGAGGGAGCGCATCGCCGACCGGCTCGGCGCGTGGAAGGAGAGCGGCGTGGGCACGCTGATCCTGCAGGCGGTGCAACCCGAGGCGCTCGAGCTCGTGGCCGAGCTGAACGCGTAGCTCACGGCGCGGCGGGCGGCACGCCCGGCACCGCGCCCGGCACCGCGCCCGGCACCGCGGCGCGGTACGCGGCGGCGAACGCGGTCGCGATCGAGCGTTGGCTGGCCCGGTCGGGCACCGGCGTGACGTCGCGCGGATCCTTCACGAACGTCACGTGCAGGGGCCGCAGGTCGACGAGCACCGCACCGTCGCGCTGCGCGATGGCGACGATCTCGCGGTTGTACGGCACCACGCCGGGCACCTCGTCGGGCAGCGTGGCCAGCAGCACCGTGTGCGCGCCGGCCGCGTGCACGCCGGCGACGACGGTGTCGAGCGACGCCGCGAAGTCACCCGGTGGAGCCGACTCGGCCGCGTCGGCGAAGCCGAGCAGCACGCCGGCGATGGTGGGGTGCAGCTGCCGGGCCACCGGCAGCTCGTCGCGCACCGCGAGATGGGCCGGCACGACCCGCATCGAGAGGTTCACGAAGACGGTGTTGCGGCTCAGCGCGGTACGGAAGAACCACTGCGGCCAGCTCTCGCTCACCGGGATCGAGTCGTCGACCGGAGCGCTCGCGGTGTCGCCGATCACCACGAACGTCGGCTGCGCCGCGGCGGGCGAAAGGGGCGCGTCGCGGGAACCGCGCGCCGTGCTGCCGCCGTTTCCGCACGCGGCGGCGCACGTGACCGCGAGCGCGCACCCGATCGCGGCGGCGACGGTCCGCGTCCCGCGCAGCCCGGTCACAGGTCACCCATTGCTTGGCGCGCCGGAAGCCGGGCGGCACGCTGGGCCGGCAGCGTGCCGGCCACGAGCGCGAGCGCGGCCGCACCGAACACTCCCACCGCGAACACCGTGACCGGCAGGCTCACGCCCACGCCCGCGAGGCCCTGGCTCTGCAAGAAGTTGTTGACCACGGCGGCGAGCGTGCGGGCGATGACCCAACCGAGCAAGGTGCCGATCGCGCCGCCAAGCGCGCCGAGAAACGCCGCCTCGAGCAGGAACACCCGCCGCACGTCGCGATCGCGTGCGCCGATCGCCTTCATCACCCCGATCTCCCGGCGGCGTTCGCGCACGGCCGCGAGCATCGCGTTGCTGATACCCAGCGCGGCGATCACGAGCCCGATCAGCCCGATGCCGCCGAGCACGATCTCCACCACGTGCACGTAGCGCTGCACGTTGGCGATCACGGTCTCCGGCGCGCTGTTCGCGTAGCCGACCGCGGTGATCCGCTGCCGCACCCGGGGTACGGCGTCGAGGCCGTCGGCCACCACGAAGAGCGCGGCGTAGGGACTCTGCGGTGTGCCGAACACACTGGGGTTGTCGCCCGTGACCGTCCACGACCGCGCCGCGCGCACCGCTTCGATCGGCGCGAGCAGCGATTCGTGGCTGTCGACGTCCTGGGCCACGACACCCACGATCTCGGCCCGGATCCAGCGGCCGCGCCGCGTCGACGCGCCGAGCGACCGGTAGACACGCGCCGAGCCGTACTCCAGCTCCGTGCCCACCACCAGCTTCGCCTGCGTGTCGTGCAGGCCGAGCGCGTGGAGGTAGCCGTCGGTGACCGCGATCTCGGTGAGCGAAGCCGGGTCGGGCAGCCGCCCGGCGAGCAACGTGACCGGGAGGTCGCTCGCGCGCCCGAGATCGGCGCCGACGAGGCCGTCGCCGAACGGGCGCGGCGTCGCCACGGCCTCCGTGCTCCGCACCGTGGCGGGCGCGCTCGCGATGACCGCCGGCGCGGGCGGGACCACGAACACCGGCTGCACCATCACCGACAGCACCGAGCGCACCTCGGCGAGCTCGGCGATGCGGGCACGCGCCGCGTCGTCGATCGTCTTCGCCGCGCCGTGGATGTCCTTGCCGCTGGTGTCGTCGAGCTGGCCGACCACCGGCGCCGCGGCGTCGACCCGGATGCCGGCGAGCGGTCCGCCCTTGCTCACCTCGTCGAGCACCCGCGAGCGGGCGACGCCGCCCGCGATCAGCAGCGACGACAGCAGCGCCGACGCGAGCGCGATCGCCGCGACGGTGAGCACGGCGCGCCCGATCCGCCGGCGCACGCTGCGCGCCGCGAGGACGACGGCATCGCGCCAGCTCACGCGACGTCCCGGCTCGCGGTCACGGCTGGACCAGGCGGCCGCCGGCCAGGCGCAGCTCACGGTCGGCGGCGCCGGCGACGGTGGTGTTGTGCGTGACGGTGACCACCGTGCAGGCGTGCTCGGCGGGCAGCGAGCGCAGCAGCTCGAGCACGCGATGCGTGGCGGTGTCGTCGAGGTTGCCGGTGGGCTCGTCGGCCAGCACGAGCCGCGGCTGGTTCGCGAGGGCGCGGGCGATCGCGACGCGCTGGCGCTCCCCGCCGGACAGCGCGGCGGGGCGGTGCGAGCGGCGATCACGCAACCCGACCGCGTCGAGCAGCGCGCCGGCGCGCCGGCGGCGCTCGCCGCGGTGCGCCCCGGCGACGGCGAGCGCGAGCTCGACATTCTCGTAGGCGGTGAGCATGTCGAGCAGCCCGTAGTCCTGGAACACGAAGCCGATCGTGCGCTGGCGGTACGCGGCAAGCGCATCGCGCGACAGTCCGGTCAGCTCCTCGTCACCCACGACGATCGTGCCCTGCTGCACCGCGTCGAGCCCCCCGACGAGCGACAGCAGCGTGGTCTTGCCCGCGCCCGACGCGCCGGTGACCGCGACGAACTCACCCGGCGCGACGTCGAGGTCGACGGCATCGAGGACGGTCAGCGTGCCGTCGGCCGTGTGGTAGCGGTGCGTGACCCCGCGAGCGGTGATGCCGACCGCACCGGCGATCGCGCTCGCACCTTTGCCGCGCGACGCGTGCGCCACGACCACATTGGCGACGGTACCGGACCACTGCACCGATCCAAATCAGCCGCCTGAGAAGCCTCGAGCAGCGCGACGTGGTGTTCAGGCGCTGGGGCCGGGGATCCAGCGGGGCGACATGTGGCGGCTGAGGTCGCCGATGCGATCGGGATGGATGATCCGCTCGGTGAAGTGCCAGCCACCGTCACGCGCGAAACGGTCGCGGTACTGCCCGGCGATGATCGGCTGGAGCGCGAGGTCGGGACGGCTCTGGAGCACGGTGAAGTAGGACCGCGCCGTCGCCGACTGTTCGTCGGCGGCCATCGTGATCGTCACGTTCGTGATGCAGTGCATCGTCTGCGGCGTGCCGTCTTCGTGGAGGATCACGCCGTCGTAGTAGTGGCGGACCTGCTCGCTCCCGCGCATCCGCTCGGGTCGTACCGACGACCCCAGCTCGGCGCGGTCGAACAGCGCGGCGAGCCCGTCGAGATCACCGGCGTCGATGCGGAAGCAGTATTCGTGGATGAGCGCGCGGATCTGTTCGTAATCATGCTCCACGCCCGCTCGCCTCCTCGCCGGCCGAACGGCACAGTAGGTCGAATGGATCCGTGGGGCTCGCGCCCCCACGGGCACCGGCAGTGGCCATCACACCCTCCTGGCCGGTGCACCGAGCCACTGCGACGCGTCGAACTCGCGGCGCCCGTCGAGCGTGCGCACCGTCCGGCCGCGCTCGCGCAGGAGGCTCAGGCTCTTCGTCACGTGACCGGTGTCGTCGAGGCCGCCCGTGCAGAGCGCGAGCGATGCCTCCACCATCGTCTCCATCGGTTCGCACCAGTCCTCGGGGAGCTCCATCACAGCCGTCGCGCCCTCGGTGGCGACCGCGGCCTGCGGCGCGAGCGCATTCACCGCCACCCTGCCCTCGTACTCCACCGCGAGCGCGATCGTCAGCCGGTCGAGCGCGGCCTTGCTCACGGCGTAGGTGGTCGCGAGCTTCTGGTTCGCCGTCGCCGTGGTGAACGGCGGTCCGTGCGGCGGATCGACGATGCCCGACGTGATGTTGAGCACGTGCCCGCCGCCGCGCCCGGCCATCGGGCCGATCACGGCCTGCGCGAGCTGGAACGGCGCGAGCACGTTCACCTCGAACGCCACGCGCAGGCGCTTGTCGGAGACCTTCTCGAACGGGATGTAGTAGCAGGCGGCCGCATTGTTCACGAGCACGTCGACGGGGCCCAGGCGCCGTTCGACCTCGGCGATCAGCTCGGCGTGCGGTGTGCTCGGGTCGGCGAGGTCGGCTGCGATCGGCACGGCCTCACCACCGTCGGCGCGGATCTCGCCGGCCAGCTCCTCGAGTGAGCCCGGGAGGTGCCCGCCGCTGCCCGGCTCCAGGCTGCGGGCCGCGATCGCGACGCGCCCGCCCTCGGCGGCAAAGCGGCGGGCAATGCCCGCGCCGATGCCGCGGCTGGCCCCGGTGACCAGCACCACCTTCCCGGTGAGCGAATCGCGCATCTCCTCGGTCT
This sequence comes from uncultured Actinomycetes bacterium, assembly GCA_963716525.1. Lineage (GTDB taxonomy): Bacteria > Actinomycetota > Acidimicrobiia > IMCC26256 > PALSA-610 > JBBREP01. Next base: position 1,933,877 of record OY970315.1, on the reverse strand, counting down.
CCTTCGCTTCGCGGCGGGACGGTGGGCCTTCCCTCGCGACGCTCGGCCGGTCAGCCTGCGTGGCGGCCGGGCGATGTGTCAATCTCCGCCCGTGGAACGGATCCTGATCACCGGCGCCACCGGCCAGGTAGGCGGCCCGGTCGCCGTTGCGCTCGCGCGGCGGCGCCAACGAGGTGGTGGCCATCGCGCGCTTCGGCGATGCGGGCGCGCGCACGCGCCTGGAGTCCGCAGGCGTCACGTGCGTGACGGTCGACTTCGAGCAGGCCGATTTCTCCGCGCTCGACGGCGACTTCGACGTGGTGCTGCACTTCGCGGTGGCGAAGACCAACGACTTCGATCGCGACATCGCCGCGAACGTGGAGGCCCTCGGCTTCCTGATGCAGCGGTGTTCGGGGGCCCGCGCATTCCTGCACTGCTCCTCCACCGCGGTGTACGAACCCGACGGTCATCGCCGCTTCGCGGAGACCGATCCGCTCGGCGACAACCATCGCGCCTTCGGCTTCATGCCCACCTACAGCATCACGAAGATCGCAGCCGAGGCGATGGCCCGCTTCGGTGCGCGTGCGTTCGACCTGCCCACCACGATCGCACGCCTCTCGGTGCCGTACGGCGACGACTTCGGGTGGCCGATGTTCCACCTCGCGATGATGCGGGCCGGTCATGCGGTGCCGGTGCACGCCGACGCCCCGAGCGAGTACAACCCGATCCACGTCGACGACATCGTCGCCCAGATCCCGTCGCTGCTCGACGCCGCGTCGGTACCGGCCACGATCGTCAACTGGGCCGGCGACGAGGTGGTGAGCATCGAGGAGTGGTGCATGCTGCTCGCGGAGCGGGCGGGCATCGAGGCGAAGTTCCAGCCGACCGAGCACACGATCGCGAGCGTGGCCTGCGACACCACGAAGCGTCGCGTGATCACCGGTCCGTGCCGCGTGCGCTGGCAGGACGGGATCGCGCGCATGGCGGGTACGGTGCCGGCGCCATGATCCGTTCGGAGCGCCGCGGGGCGATCGCCGTCGTCACGATCGACAACCCGCCGGTGAATGCACTGCCCGTCGCGGGCTGGTACGAGCTGGCCGACGCGATCCTCTACGCGGGCCACGACCCGTCGGTGCACGTGGTGATCCTCCAGGCCGAGGGCAAGGGCTTCCAGGCCGGCGTCGACATCAAGGAGCTGGCGGCCGATCCCACCAACAAGTCGATGATCGGCGTGAACCGCGGTTGCTTCGCCGCTTTCGCCGCGGTGTACGACTGCGAGGTACCGGTGGTCGCCGCGGTCAACGGCTTCTGCCTCGGCGGCGGCATCGGCCTCGCGGGCAACGCCGACATCATCGTCGCGTCGGACGACGCCACGTTCGGCGTGCCCGAGATCGACCGCGGCGCGCTCGGCACGGCCACGCACCTCGCTCGCCTCGTGCCGCCGCACAAGATGCGCGCGATGTTCCTCACCGGCGCGATGGCGACCGCCCACGAGCTCCAGCACTACGGCGCGGTCGAGCGCGTGGTGCCACGCGACGAGTTGCTCGGCGCGGCGCTCGAGATCGCCGAGACGATCGCGGCCAAGAGCACGCTCGTGGTGCGGCGCGCCAAGGAGTCGATGAACATGATCGATCCGGTCGACGTCAAGCGTTCGTACCGCATGGAGCAGGGCTACACGTTCGAGATCAACCTCTACGGCGACTCCGACGAACTGCGCCAGGCATTCGTCGACAAGCGCGACGCCGATCTCCGCCCGGGCGACGACCTCGCGACATGACGCGAACGCAGGAGATCCGGGCCGTCGTGTTCGATCTCGGCGGTGTGGTGTTCCCGTCGCCGCTCGACGCCTTCGACGTGTACGACGAGCGCGCCGGTCTGGCTGCCGGCACGACGCGGACGATCGTGCGCGCGAGCAGCGAAACCGGCGCGTGGGCCGCGCTCGAGCGCGGCGAGCTGACGATGGAGCAGTTCTGCCCCGCACTCGACGAAGAGGCTGCGGCGCTCGGCCACACGATCAGCACCACCACTGTGATGGCCACCATCGCCGAGCTCTCCGGCCCGCGTCCCGAGATGGTGTCGGCGATCCGAGCGCTGCGTGACGCAGGACTGAAGGTGGGTGCGCTCACGAACAACTGGGTCGACGAGCGCAGCGGTTCGGACACGTTTGACATGCGTCACGTGGAACTCTCCACGCTCTTCCACACGGTCGTGGAGTCGGCACGCGTCGGGTTGCGCAAGCCCGACCCGCGGATCTACGCGCTCGTGTGCGAACGACTCGAGGTCACGCCCCCCGAGTGCGCGTTCCTCGACGACCTCGGCATCAACCTGAAGCCGGCGCGCGAGCTCGGGATGACGACCATCAAGGTGGTCGACGCGCGCGCCGCGCTGCGCGAGCTGTCCGACGTGGTCGGCCTCGCACTGCACGGACCGGCGAGCCCACCGTGGAGCTGATCCTCGTCCGCCACGCCGAACCCACACGTATCGACTCGCACGAGACCGGCGGCGCGCCGGCCGACCCCGGGCTCACCGAGCGCGGGCACGAGCAGGCGGCGCGGGTCGCGGCGTGGCTCGCGTTCGAGCCGATCGACGTGCTGCTCACGAGCCCGAAGCGCCGCGCCGTGGAAACCGCGGCGGCGGTCGGTGCCGCGTGCGCGCTGGAGCCGGTGGAGGCGCCCGATCTCGTCGAGTACGACGCGCGCGCCGACCACTACATCCCGATCGAGGAGCTGCGCGCCACCGACGACGCGCGCTTCCGGGCGATGGTCGAGGGGCGCTGGGAGGACTTCGGCGGCGAGCCTCCCGACGCGTTCCGCTCCCGCGTCGCCGGTGCGCTCGACCGCATCATCGGGGAGTACCCGGGCCAGCGAGTCGTCGCGGTCTGTCACGGCGGGGTCATCAACATCGCGCTCGCGCTCGTGGCCGGGCTCGACCGGCTGCTGTGGTTCGACCCCGTCTACACGTCGATCTCACGCATCGTCGCGTCGCGTGGCGGCGTCCGATCGGTCGCGACCCTCAACGACACCGCACATCTCATCGCCACCCGTGAGCGGGTGGCGTCGTGAGCGTGGGGGATGCAGTGCTGGTCGAGCGCGACGGCCCGGTCACGATCGTTACGATCGACCGGCCCGAGGCGCGCAACGCCGTCGACGGCCCCACCGCCGCACTGCTCGCCGAGGCCTTCCGCGGGTTCGAGGCCGACGATGCCGCGTCGGTCGCGGTCCTCACGGGCGCCGGCGGCACGTTCTGCGCGGGTGCCGATCTCAAGGCCATCGCACGCGGCCAGGGCAATCGTGTCGTGGAGCACGGCGACGGGCCGATGGGTCCCACGCGCATGCTGCTCGACAAGCCGGTGATCGCGGCGGTCGAGGGTTACGCGGTGGCTGGCGGCCTCGAGCTCGCCCTGTGGTGCGACCTGCGGGTGGCGGCGCGCGACGCAACGTTCGGCGTGTTCTGCCGCCGCTGGGGCGTGCCGCTCGTCGACGGCGGCACGATCCGGCTGCCGCGCGCCGTCGGCATGGGCCCCGCGCTCGACCTGATCATCACGGGCCGCGGCGTGCAGGGTGAGGAGGCCCTGCACATCGGCCTCGCCACGCGCCTCTGCGAGCCCGGCGCGGCGCTCGCCACCGCACGCGTGCTCGCCCACGAGATCGCCGCGCTGCCCCAACGCTGCCTGCGCACCGACCGGCGCTCGGCCTACGAGCAGTGGGAGCTCTCGCTCGACGAGGCGCTCCACAACGAGTACCTCCTCGGCCGCACCGTGCTCGAGGCCGGCGACGCCGCAGCCGGCGCGTCGCGTTTCGCCGCGGGCGCCGGCCGCCACGGCACCCCTGCAACCGAGTAGCCGCGCAGTTCCTTCGCTTCTGGGTGCAGGAGCCCCGCCCTGGCGGGGCTCCTGCACCCAGAACGGGAGGTGCGGCCGCTCAGGTGCGGGTTGCGAGGATGCGCACGACGGCGGCGTCGAGGTCGTGCGGCGCGCCGAGCGGCGTGCGCGGCTCGACGAGAATCGCGTCCGCGAGGCCCGACTCGCGCGCGTGGCCGTCGGTGGTGACGTCGTCGCCGACGATCACGGTCTGCGTGGGCGGCACGTCGAGCGCCGCACACGCCGCGGCGAAGAACGCCGGCTGCGGTTTCACCGCACCGCACTCGTACGACAGCGTGCACGCGTCGACCAGGTCGAGCATGTCCCACGCGCGCAGCACGGCGCGAATGTCCCAGCCGGTGTTGCTCGCCACGCCGACGCGTAGGCCACCCCCAGCCGCGGCGCGCAGCGCGGAGTGCGTGTCGGCGTACGGCACCCACTGCTGCGGATCGTGGAACGAGCGGTCGAGCGCGGCGCCGAGCCCGCGCACCTGCGTGTCACTCGTCGCGTAGATCGACCGCCACCGGCTGCGCCACACCGCGGCGTCGAGATCGCGTCCGTGTGCCAGCTCGGCCGGCGTGTTCGCGGCCGCGTCGATGCCCGCCCAGATCGCGACGGCCTCCGGTTCCGACAGCTCCGTGCCGAGGGCGGCCGCCTCGTGGCGCACCACCTCCGGCCCGGGTTCGTGCCCGAACAGCGTGTAGCCGAAGTCGAACAGCACCGCGTGGATCGATCCGCTCACGCGCCCCCACCACCCACGGCGGCGACGAGCGCGCCGGCGTGGTCGCAGTAGAGCGCGTCGAGCGATCGCGACGCGGCGTCGGCCAGCTCCTCGGGTCGGTGCACGAGCGAGCCGAACGCCAGCACACCGTGCGCATGCATCGCGCCCACCTGCGCGGCGTCCCACGAGCCCCAGTGCCGGTTCTCGGCGTCGATCCGGTCGCTCTCGAGCACCCGGGCCCGGCCGTCGGCGATCGCGACGGCGTCGCCGCCGGCGGGCGGTCGCGCTTCGTGCACGAGGCGCACCTCGGCGTCGTACGCCCGCAGCTCGCGCAGCGTGTCGAGCTCGCCGTGCACGAGCCAGAGCGTGCGCCGCGCGCCAGCAGCCCGGGCCACGTCGATCGCGGGGCGGGCCGCGGCGCGCGACTTCACGTCGACACTGAGCTCGAAACGGGTGCCGAGCACCTCGTAGAGGTCGGCAAGGCTGGGAATGCCGTGGCGCGCGGAGCGTGGCGGCGCGCGCCGCGCGCACCGGGAAGGGAACGCCGGCCCGCGGGAACTGCGCGTCGTGCACCAGCACGGGCACACCGTCGGCCGACAGCCGCACGTCGGTCTCGATCGCGGCTCCCCGCGCGAGCGCGTCGGCGAAGGCGGCGAGTGAGTTCTCGGGATGACCGCCGTCGATCCCACCGCGATGCGCGAACGGGATCGCCATCATTTCGCTCACCGCCGGGTGGGCCTTCCCTCGCTGCTCGGCCTCGACGCCACAGCAATGTACCGCCGTACAAGTAGCTTCACCGACGTGCCGGGCAAGCGCATCGCGGGCTCGCTCGGCGCGCTAGTCGTCGCGGCGTTGCTGCTCACCTCGCTCGCCCGGCTTCCCGGCTTCGTGCACCAGCTCTTCGACCCGGACGAGGCTGCGATCGCCACGCAGGCGATCGCGCTCCACCACGGCGGCACGCTGTACACCGACGTGGCCGACCGCAAGCCGCCGCTCGTGCCGATCGTCTACGCAGCCTCGTTCACGGCCACCGGCAGCACCGACCTCCGGGGCCCCCACGCACTCGCGACGCTCGCGATCGCAGGGGCCGCGCTCGGTGCTCGCGCTCGAGCTCCGGCGGCGCCACGGCAACGCGGCCCGTGGGTGGGGGTTGGCGCTCGCCGTCGGCGGTGCCGTGGCGTTCTTCCCCGTGGACGGGCAGAGCGCGAACTACTCGCACTTCGCGCTGCTCCCCGGAGCCATCGCGATCGTGCTCGCGAGACGCGGGCGGTCGGCGTCCGCGTTCCTCGCCGGCCTCGCGCTCGGCCTGGCCGTGCTGTGCCGCCAGACGTGGATCATCGGCGTGATCGGCGGGACGGTCGGCGCGGCAGTCGCGGGTCGACGGCGCGACGGTGCATGGTTCGTGCTCGGCACCGTCGCCGCGATCCGCGAGCGCCGCGCTCTACGTGCCGTTCGGCGGCTTCTGGCACTGGACGTTCACCGGCAACGGCGGGTTCCTGCGCGAGGGGGAGGCGCTCGGCAAGGCACTCGTCGACTACCTCGCGAGCCTCGGTTCGTTCGCCGGCCTGCACATCACGCTCGTGGCCGCGGCAGGCGCCGCCGCGGTTGCCTTCGCGCGCGCGTCGAAGCGGGCGCGCGTGGAACAACTCGACCTCTGGCTCTGGCTCGCGGGCGCGCTCGTCGCCGAAGCGGCCGGCCTGCGGTTCTTCGGCCACTACTGGATCCAGTCGCTGGCGCCGCTCGTGCTACTTGCCGCGCCGCTTGTCGCGAGGTCGACGCGCCGCATCCGGGCGTGGGGCGCGGCGGGCATCGCGGTGCCGGCCGTGTTCGCGGTCGCCGCGGGCTTCACGCCGTCGACGTTCCGCGCGCTGCCCGACCCGGCACCACTCGCCAGCTACGTGCGGGCGCACTCCCCGAGCGGCGCGCCGATCCTCGTGTGGGGCGCGTTCCCGGAGGTGTACTGGCGCGCCGACCGCCCACCCGCGGGTGCGCTGGTGCTGAGCGACTTCGTGACCGGCCGCTCGGGCGGCCGCCCCACCGGGAACGCCACGCTCGCCTACTCCACACCGGGCGCGTACGACCTGATGCTCCGCCGGCTGCGCGAGTGCCCGCCCGCGCTGGTACTCGACACGTCCACCGCGAACATCCGCGGTTACGGCCGCTACCCGATCGCGCGCTTTCCCCGGCTCGCCGCGCTCCTGCGCACGCTCGGGTACGAGACGGTCGCCCGCGTTGACCGGGTGACGGTCCTCAGGCCGAGGGAGGCGTCGACCGTGTGCTCGTTCCCGGGATGAGATCGCCCGGTGGGCGCCGAGCCGGGGACTGCAACGGTGTGACGGCGTCGGTGAGGTCGAGCTCCCAGTAGAGGAAGTTCGACTCCTCCGTGAGGATCTCGGTGCGGTGCTTCGCGTAGGGCACGTGACCGTCGCCGTCCCACGTGACGAGATACGACTGCAGGCCCGCGGCCTCCGCATCCTTCTGGGTGTTCACGGCCCACGCATACGGCACGAGCGGGTCAGCGGTGCCGTGGAAGTCGACCGTGGGCGCGTCGCCCGCGTCGGTGGTGCCGAACAGGTGGGCGCCCGAGAGCGACATCGCCGCGCCGACAGCCGAGGAGTATCCCTGGTTGCTGCCGGTGGGATCCGGTTCCTGGCTGGCAAACGCGACGTTCATCGCGGTAATCGCGCCGGCTGACGAACCACCGATCGCGATCCGCGTGGCGTCGATGCCGTACTTGGCCGCGTGGGCCCGCAAGAAGCGGACCGCGGCCTGCGCGTCGTGCGTGGCGTCGACGATTGCCTGCGCGCAGCTCGTGGTGCCGCGGGACGCGAGGCAGCCGCCGGAAACGAGGCGGTAGTTGATGGAGACGTTGACGTACCCCTCCATGGCGAACGTCGTGGCCTCGTCGACGAGCTCGGGTGACGCCTTGTCGCCGCGGGCGAAGCTCCCGCCGTGCACCCACACGATGGCCGGCCGCTTCGTCGCCTTGTCGCCGGTGGGCGCATACATGTCCAGCTTCAGGGTGTCGGTGACGCCCTGCTGGTCGACGGCGCTTCCGTAGGTGATGTCGGACGTGACCGTGACCTTGGCGAACACCGCGTCGCGGTAGCGCAGCGGTGGTGCACCGGGCGGGGTCACGACGAGCGCACAGCCGCTCGCGGGCACGAGCACGGCGAGTGCGGACAGCAGGTGGCGACGGCGCATGACTTCCTCCGGGAAGCGCGAACAGTATCGGCCCACCTGCTCGGCCGAAACAGTACCGTGCGTGGTCGTGGACGACCCGACGACGACGCGGGACACGACCGGCCAGTGCGACCTGTCGACGGTGTGCCTGGTGTGCGGCGCCATGATGCAGCCGGAGCACGCGCACTACCGCTGCCCGGGCTGCGGCTGGCGTGACAGCTGCTGCGACGGCCGGTGAGCTGGCGCGCCACGGTCGCGCTCGCGCTCGCGCACGACGCCGGCGCCGGTCGGATCCAGGACCGCTGAGCGCGGGCGGCGGCGTTCTCTCCCAGCTCTCGAGCTCGCGAAGGAGATCGACATGGCACAGCAAGGGACGGATGCGTCGAAGCTGATCGACGAGCGGATCGAGGACCTCGGCGACTGGCGCGGCAAAACGCTCGCCAAGGTGCGCAAGGTCATCCGGTCCGCCGACCCCGGCATCGTCGAGGAGTGGAAGTGGGTGAAGCCCACGAACCCCGGCGTGCCGGTCTGGTCGCGCGACGGCGGCATCTGCACCGGTGAGGTCTACAAGCAGGTGGTCAAGCTCACGTTCTTCAAGGGTGCTTCGCTTCCGGATCCCGCGGGCCTGTTCAACTCCAGCCTCGAAGGGAAGGTGCGGCGCGCGATCGACATCAGAGAGACCGACGCCGTCGACGAGAAGGCGCTGAAGGCGCTCGTGCGCGAAGCCGTGACGCTGAATGGGGAAGCCAAGAAGCCGTCCCGCTGACCGTGCGAGCGTGCCCGGGGCGGGAGTCGAACCCGCACGCTCCTGCGAGCCGGCGGGTTTAAGCCGCCTGCGTCTGCCGTTCCGCCACCCGGGCGCGGGGCGACGCTAGGCCGCGGCGGGATCGGCGGCGCCGTGCAGCGCGGCGAGGAGTGAGGACCGCACCCGGCAGGCCGCCTCGCCGGACAGGCGGTTGGCGGCCAGCACCCCGTCGACCATGTCGGTCTCGATCTGGCCGGGCGTGCGACCGTGCAGCCGGACGGCGACGACCGCGCCGCCCCGCAGGTAGCGGATCGAGCGCACCAGGGCCGGGTGGCGCGGCGGCGAGCGGAACGCGGGAACCGTGAGCCCGGCGGCCCTCGCGGCCAGCCCGAGCCGGCGCGCCGTGTGGGCGAAGTGCACCGCAGGGGGCGCGGTTCCGGCACTCACGCTCCGAGCATCGCACCACCCTCGGACAACGGGCCGTCAACAACTGAGGAACGCCGGGGAAGAGCCGTCTGCCACACTGGCGCCGTGAGCCCGGTGGCCGATCGCGCCCTGGCGCGGGCCCGCGACCGGGAGATCGTGCGCCTCGCCGTCCCCGCGTTCGGCGCGCTGGTCGCCGAGCCGCTGTACGTGCTCGCCGACACCGCGATCGTCGGTCACCTCGGCCGCCACCCGCTGGGGGGCCTCGGCGTGGCCGGCGCGGTGCTGTCGGCGGCCTTCGCGGTGTGCAACTTCCTCGCCTACGGCACCACGGCGGGGGTGGCGCGCAGCATCGGCGCCGGCGACGAGCGGCGCGCCGCCCGGCAGGGCGTGGCGGGCCTGTGGCTCGCCGCCGCGCTCGGCCTCGGCCTCACGGTCGTGGTGCTCGCCTTCGCCGGCCCCATCGTCGACGCGATCGGCCCGTCCGCAGCGGTGCGGGCACCCGCGCTCACCTACCTGCGCATCGGCGTGCTCGGCGCGCCGTTCCTCTGCCTCGCGCTCGCGGGCACCGGCTACCTGCGCGGCACGCAGAACACCGCCACCCCGTTCGTGATCGCGGTCGTCGCCAACGTCGTGAACCTCGTGCTGGAGATCGTGTTCGTGTACGGCCTGCATCTCGGTATCGCCGGGTCGGCGTGGGGCACGGTCATCGCGCAGATCGGCACCGCCCTCGCGTACGTCGCGATCTGTGCCGGCGCGGCCCGCCGGGCGCACGCGGATCTGCGACCCGACCGGGCCGAGATCCGCCGGGCTGCCGTCGTGGGCGGCCACCTCGTGGTGCGCACCGGTTCACTCGTGCTGTGCTTCCTCGTGGCCACGGCCGTCGCGAGCCGCATCAGCGACGTCGCGATCGCCGCGCATCAGGTGGCCTACCAGCTCTGGCTGTTCCTCGCGCTCGCGCTCGACGCCATCGCGATCGCGGGGCAGGCGATCGTCGGCCGCACCCTCGGGGCCGGACGGGCCGAGGAGACGCGGGCGTCGGCCCGGCGCATGCTGAGTTGGGGTTGGTGGGCGGGAGTCGGCTGTGCGCTCGTCGTGATCGCGGCACGGGGCCTGCTCTCGGTGGCGTTCACGCACGACCCGGCGGTGCACGCCGAGCTGCTCCGTGTCCTGTGGGTGGTCGCGCTCATGCAGCCGCCGGCGGCGCTCGTGTTCGTGCTCGACGGCATCCTGATCGGCGCCGGCGACACCCGCTACATCGCCGGCGCGATGGGCGCGGCCACGGCGGTGTTCCTCGGCGCGCTGGTGTTCGTGGTCGGTGCCAGCGCTTCGCTCGTGTGGCTGTGGATCGCGCTCTACGCCTTCGTGGTCGCGCGGTTGGTCGGCATGGTCTACCGCTACCGGGGTGACCGCTGGCTCGTGACCGGCCATGCGGCCCAGTGACGGGCGGATGGTTTGCACCTGGGCCGCGCGCTTGATGTAGTGGCACCCGTGGCCGAGTCCCGCAAGCCCACGGTGGTCCCGCCCGCGGGCGATGCGATCGACCTCACGGCCACCGAGATCGTCGCACCGGGCACGCTCGTGCCGGTGCACAAGCGCTACGAGGCGACCCCCGAGCGCGGCAACGGCGTGGTCACGCCGATCCCGAGCGACGACGACATCCGCAAGAGCGACGTCGACCGCTGGGGCCGCAGCGAGAAGCTGCGCTCGCTGGTGCGCACCGTCTACAACCCGCTCGACCGCTACTGGTTCCGCACCGAATGGGAAGGGTTCGAACACTTGCCCGTGGACGGCGGCGCGCTGCTCGTGTCGAACCATGCCGGTGCGATCCCATCGGATGCGCCCACGATCATGCACGGCATCGAGACGAAGCTCGGCCGGCCCGTGTACGGGCTCGCAGAGCATCTGTTCCGCACGCTGCCGGTGGTGGGCACGCTGTGGTCGCGCGTCGGCGGGGTGACCGCGAACCCCGACAACGCGTACCGGCTTCTGCACGACGAAGGTCAGCTCGTGCTCGTGTTCCCCGAAGGCACGAAGGGCACGGGCAAGCTCTACAACGAGCGCTACCAGTTGCGGCGCTTCGGCCGCGGCGGGTTCGTCGAGATCGCGATGCGAGCCGGCGTGCCCATCGTGCCGCTCGCGGTGATGGGTGCCGAGGAGTCGATGCCCATCCTGTGGAAGAGCCACCAGCTCGCGAAGCTCACCGGGCTGCCGTACGTGCCGGTCACCGCGAACATGCTGCTGTTCGGCCCGCTCGGCCTCGCCACCTACTTCCCCGCGAAGTTCCGCGTGCGCGTGCTGCCGCCGGTGCACTTCGACGTCGAGCCGGGCCAGGAGCGCTACTCCCGCAGCCGTGTGATGGCGGAATCCGAGCACATCCGGCGGCTGATCCAGGACGCGCTCTACGACCTGCTGCGGCGGCGCAAGTCGGTGTGGTTCGGATGAGCGAACCCGAGGGGCGCGCGGCATGAGGGTGCTCGTCACCGGCCTCTCCACCTTCTGGGGCGGCAAGCTGGCCAAGGAGCTCGAAGCGCGCGACGACGTGGAAGTCGTGGTGGGGCTCGACACGCGTGAGCCGCGCGTGCCGCTCGAGCGCACGGAGTTCGTGCGCGCCGACGCCACCTACTCGATCCTCGAGCGCATCGTGCGCGCCACGCAGATCGACACGGTGCTGCACACGCACCTCATCGTCGACTCGACCACCGCGTCGGGCCGCACGGTCCACGAGATCAACGTGATCGGCACGATGAACCTGCTCGCCGCGGCGGGCGCGCCCGGCAGCTCGGTGCGCAAGGTCGTCGTGAAGAACAGCGGCTACGTGTACGGCGCGCACCAGCGCGACGCCTACTACATCCGCGAGGAGATGGAGCGCAGCGGCCCGCCGCACACGAACGTGGAGCGCAGCCTCATCGAGGTCGAGGCGTTCCTACGCGACTTCGCCGAGGAGAACCCGCACATCAGCGTCACGCTGTTCCGGTTCGCCAACGTGCTCGGCGACAACCTCGACACACCGTTCGTGCAGGCCCTGCGCCTGCCGCTCGTGCCCGAGATCTTCGGTTTCGACCCGAGGCTCCAGTTCGTGCACGAGGACGACGTCGTCGGCGCGCTGATGTACGCGACCGTCCACGACGTGCCCGGCGTGTACAACGTCGCCGGCGACGGCGTGGTGCCATGGAGCGAAGTGTGCAAGATCGTCGCCAAGCGCCGGGTCGCGCTGCCGCCGGTGTTCACCACCTGGGCGGCCGAGCCGCTGCGCATGCTGCACATCGTGCACCTCCCACCTGAGCTGCTCGACCTCTTGCGCTTCGGTCGGGGCCTCGACAACACGCGGTTCAAGCGGGCCGGCTTCCGTTACCGCTACACCACGGCCGGTGCCGTCGAGGCCTTCGCCCGCGGTCTGCGGCTGAAGAGCGCGGTCGGCGAGAAGAACCCCAGCTACAAGTACGAGCGCGAGATCGAGGACTTCTTCCGGCACTCGTCGGCCGTGGTCCGCAACCCCTGAGCCCGGAGGCCCCGTGTACCTGCGCCGCGACATGCGAGACGATCACGTCGCGCTGCTCACCCTCGACGACGACAAGCGCCGTAACGCGCTGAGCCGCGGGATGGTCGGCGAGATCGTCGCCGCGTTCGACGCGATGGAGACCGACGACGAGGTCCACGCGGTCGTGATCACGGGCGCGGGAACGGTGTTCTGCGCAGGTGGCGACACGAGCGCGCTCGCCCGGTACGCAAGTGGCGAGAGCTCGAGCGAGGAACGGGCCGACATCGCCCAGGTGTACGAGGGCTTCCTGCGCGTGCACCGCTCGCCGTTGCCCACGATCGCGGCCGTGAACGGACCGGCGGTCGGCGCCGGCATGAACCTCGCCCTGGCCTGCGACGTGCGGCTCGCCGGTGCCTCGGCCCGCTTCGACGCCCGCTTCCTGCGCATCGGCCTGCACCCGGGCGGTGGTCACCTGTGGCTGCTCGAACGCGCGGTGGGCCCGCAGACCGCCCTCGCGATGACGTTGTTCGGCGCCGTGCTCCCCGCCGGCGAGGCCGCGGCGCGCGGGCTGGCCTGGTCGGTGCATCCCGACGGTGAGCTGCTCGACGCCGCGCTCGGCCTGGCCGGCCGGGCCGCCGGCGTGGCGAAGTCACTGTCGGCGCGCGCCAAGGACACGCTGCGGCGCGCGGCGTGGCAGCCCGACTTCGATGCCGCGGTCCGCACGGAGCTGGAGCACCAGACGTGGTCGTTCGCGCAAGGTTGGTTCGGACGCTGACGGCCTGAGCGCACCCGCGTCTGCCTGTTCGCGCCCGGTGTCGCCCGTTCACCGTTCAGGTGGTCGCGTGCAGGCTCATGAGCTTCGTGACGGCGTCCGGCGACACTTTGCCGAGCCTGATGTTCTGGTACTCGACCGCGACGGTGACGTCGTCGATCTCGTTCGCGTGGAGGGCGCGGGTGAGCGCCACATCCGCGGCGGCCCCGTCGTGGGTCGGATGGCCGAGCTGCCGCGCGAGCTGGCGTGCGCCCCGGCCGGTGAGCGTGATCGCGTCGCCGCCGCCCAGCAGGGCGTGGCGGACCTGCTGGACGCCGACCACCTCGACGTCGTGGCCCTCGAGGTACTCGGCGAGCTGTTGGACCGTCGGCTGGTCGTCCATGGCGCCCTCCTGCGACGAAACACCTAGCTGTGATCATCGACCACCGGCGACCGAACCGACAGGGCACGTGTGCGGTTGCGCGGCGGGACTTTCGTCGTTCAGCAGCCCGCCGTCGGCTCCGGGACCTATGGCCCTATACGAATCGCCGGTGCGCGCCGAGCGTGGGGAGTGTTGCGGATGAAAGAGGCGGCGCATGGAGATGTTCGTCGACACGTTCTTCCCTAAGGGGCTCGGCGACGCGTGGTTCTTGACGTGTGGTTGTCCCGATTGCCTGGCCGGCCCGTTGGAGTCTGCTCGCACGCTCGACCGGTCCCACTGGCTGTGCCCGTCGTGCGGCGAGTGCTGGTACGTCGAGCACGGAATGTTGCGACGGGTCGACCCGCTCGTGTGCGGTGGGTGCGCGGCACGACACAAGTCGGAGTGCATCGCCCGATGGGCGACCACGTTCCCTCGCTTCGGCGCGGGACTCGCCACTGACCAGACGCGCTAGCGAGCAGATCGGTTCCGCCCGTCAGACGCCCGGGCGGCCGCCAGCATCGAGGGTGCGAGCACCGGCTCGCGCGGTGAGGTCGCACGGCGACGGCGCGCCGCTACGCGACGAGGAACTTCGCGTGCAGCTCGGTCTCGCGCTCGCGGTAGTCCTCCATGGTGAGCGCGTAGCGGATGTGGTCTTCGTAGACGCCCTGGATCTGCAGGAATCGTCGCGCGATCCCCTCCTCCCGCATCCCGAGCTTCTCGGCAACCCGCCGGCTCGCGGTGTTGCGCGGCACGATCGCGGCCTCGACGCGGTGCAGCCCGAGCACGTCGAACGAGTAGCGCAGCAGCAGCAGCACGCCTTCGGGCACGTAGCCGTGGCCGGCTTCGGCCTCGTCGATCCAATAACCGACGTACGCGGTCTGGAACGGGCCACGCTGCACGCTGCCGAGACTCACCTCGCCGAGCAGACGGCCGTCATTGAGGAACAGTCCGAATCCGTACGCGGCATCGAAGTGACGCTGGCGATCCCACGCGTTGCAGCGGGCGCGGAACGCCTCACGGTCGACGGTGGGATCGGCCGCGCCGGGATCGCCGCGCGGCTCCCACTGCTCGAGCCATACGCGGCAGCGGATGCGGATCTCGCGCCAGGCGGCCCAGTCAGCAGGTTCGAGGGGCCGCAGCATGACGCGTGCCCCGACCAGCTGGAGGTGCTCGGTGCGGCGCGCCATTGGGCAAGATTAGGTGCGTCCCCGCGCGGGATGGGCGCCGTACCTCGCGGCCCGGCCCGGCCAGTGGGCGCCGTCGATCTCACCCGCTACGGTCGCGCGCATGCCGCTGCACGAACGCAAACACGTGCGCGATCGGCTCGAGGAGCCCCTCTTCGCGCGCAGCAACATCGCCACCGCGCTGCCGAAGTACCGGTTCCCGAACGGAGAGACCGAGCCCGACACCGTGTACCAGGTCGTGTCCGACGAGCTGCTGCTCGACGGCAACGCGCGGCAGAACCTCGCCACGTTCTGCCAGACCTGGGAGGAGCCGCAGGCGCGCGCGCTCATGGCCCTCGCCATCGACAAGAACATGATCGACAAGGACGAATATCCGCAGACCGCGGAGATCGAGCGGCGTTGCGTGCACATGCTCGCCGACTTGTGGAACGCGCCGCACGCGGCGAACACCGTGGGCGCGTCGGCGATTGGCTCGTCCGAGGCCTGCATGCTCGGCGGCATGGCCGCGAAGTGGCGTTGGCGCGCGGCCCGAGTGGCGGCGGGCAAGCCCACGGACCGCCCGAACATGGTCTGCGGCGCGGTGCAGGTGGTGTGGCACAAGTTCGCGCGTTACTGGGACATCGAGATGCGCGAAGTCCCGATGCGCCACGGCTCCTACGCGATGACCGCCGCCGACATGCTCGAGCGCGTCGACGAGAACACGATCTTCGTCGTGCCGACGCTCGGCCTCACGTACACGGGCGTCTACGAGGACGTGCAGGCGCTCTCCGCCGCACTCGACGACCTGCAGGCGCGCACCGGGCTCGACGTGCCGATCCACGTCGACGCCGCGAGCGGCGGCTTCACCGCGCCGTTCTGCGCGCCGGAGGTGGTGTGGGACTTCCGCCTCCCACGCGTGAAGTCGATCAGCGCGTCGGGGCACAAGTTCGGACTCGCGCCGCTCGGTGTGGGTTGGGTGATCTGGCGCGACGCCGACGACCTGCCCGACGACCTGATCTTCCACGTGAACTACCTGGGCGGCGACATGCCCGTGTTCCAGATCAACTTCTCCCGGCCGGCCGGGCAGGTGATCGCGCAGTATTACAACTTCCTGCGGCTCGGCCGGGAGGGCTACCGGCGCGTGCACGAAGCCTGCTACGACACCGGCCGGATGCTCGCCGCCGAGATCCCGAAGCTGGGGCCGTTCGAGCTGCTGTGCACGAGCGAACCGGCGTCGGGCATCCCCACCGTCACGTGGTGCATCGCCGAGGGCGCCGCGCCCGGTTACACGCTGTACGACCTCGCCGACCGGCTCCGCACCACCGGCTGGCAGGTTCCGGCGTACACGCTCACCGGCGAAGCGTCCGACGTGGCGGTGCAGCGGATCCTTGTCCGCCAGGGCGTCACGCGCGACCTTGCGTCGCTCCTCCTCGACGACATACGCGGCGCGATCGACCACTTCGCGCAACACCCGCGCGCCGTCTCGATGACGCAGGCGGAATCGGGTGGCTTCAACCACCTGTGACCGGCCGGAACACCTAATGTGACGGCGATGGCGCGACCGGCCGACGACAACCGACTGGTCTGGATCGACCTCGAGATGACGGGGCTCGAGCCGAGCACCGACACGATCGTGGAGATCGCCTGCCTCGTCACCGACGACCAGCTGGACCTGGTCGACGACGGCATCGACCTCGTGGTGCACCAGCCGCCCGAGGTACTCGACCGGATGGACGACTTCGTGCGCACGATGCACACGAAGTCGGGGCTCATCGAGGAGATCGCGGCATCCACCGTCGACCTGGCCACCGCGGGCGCGCAGGTCCTCGCCTACATCCGCACCCATGTGCCCGCGGCGGGCACGACGCCGTTGTGCGGCAACAGCATCGGCACCGACCGTCGCTTTCTCGCGGAGTACCTGCGCGACATCGACGACTACCTCCACTACCGCAGCATCGACGTGTCGTCGCTCAAGGAGCTGTGCCGGCGCTGGTACCCGGTGGCTTACAAGAACAAGCCGGCGAAATCCGAGCACCACCGCGCGCTCGACGACATCAGGGAATCCGTCGCCGAGCTGCGCTACTACCGCGAGGCGATCCTCAAGCCACCCGAGTGAGCCGGCGCTCGCCCCCAAGGGGGGTCAGGGCGACGGCGGGATCGACAGCGCGATGCCGTCGAGGATGTCGGACTCCGACACCAGCATCTCGTCGAAACCCCAGTGGCGCATCACGCACGCGGCGATGAGCACGCCGCCCACGATCACGTCGACGCGGCCCGGATCGAGACCCGGGTTGTGGGCGCGCTGCGCGTGCGTCTCGGTGGCGAGCGTGCGGAAGAGCTCCTCGACCATCTCGCGCCGCAGCCGGAAGTGATGCACGAGGTCGCGGTCGTACTCGGCCATACCCAGCTCGATCGCCGCCATCGTGGAGACGGTGCCGGCCAGGCCCACGAGCGTCTTCACGCCGTCGACGCCGGGCAGCACCCGTTCGGCGTCGCTCAACGTGTCGCGCACGTACGCGACCGCGTTGCTGAGCTCCTCGGGCGCGGGCGGGTCGCCGCACAGGAACTGTTCGGTGAGCCGGACGCAGCCGATGTCGAGCGACACGACGGCCTCGGGGCCGTCGACACCCACGATCAGCTCGGTGCTGCCGCCACCGATGTCGACGACGAGATACGGGCCAGGATCGGCGATCTCCAGCGTCGCGCCCCGGAACGAGAAGCGCCCCTCGTCGGCGCCGGCGATCACCTCGGGGCGCACGCCGAGCGCCGCCTCGCAGCGGTCGAGCAGCTCGGCAGAGTTCTGCGCGTCGCGTGCCGCGCTGGTGGTGACCGCGCGCACGTGGGTGGCGCCGAGCTCGTCGATCGCGCCGTGGAACTCCTCGAGCGCGGTGACGACCCGGTCGATGGCGTCGGGCTGGAGGCGGCGCGCCGCGTCGACGCCCTGGCCGAGACGGGTGATCCGCATGCGCCGGTCGAGCGTGCGGAGGCGGTCGTCGTCCACGTCGGCGATCAAGAGCCGGGTGGAGTTCGTGCCCATGTCGACCGCGGCCACCCGCATCAGCCAACCCCCCCGATCGCGCATGCGTCGTTTGGGACCGCTATTTGGTACCCAAACGACGCATGAGGGTGGGGGGAGGTGGTGGCGAGGTGGGCGGCCACCCATGCGCCCACCGGATCGCGACCGCCCGCGAGCCAATATGCGTAGTGCGCGTGGAGGCACTTCACGCCCTGGCGCGTACCGCCGACGCCACCGCTCGGCCGCGGCCCCGGCACGCCCGCTCCGATCGCGGCGTTGCGCTCGTGCTCGTAGGCGCGATGTGTGTCGGCCAGCTCCTGCTCGTCGACGGCGCACTCGGCGGCGCGCACGCCACCCCTCGACTCGAGTCGCGCGACCTCGGCCACGAGGGCGCGGTCGACGAGCCAGTAGCGCGTCGGCATCGGCGTGCCGTCGGCGAGGAACGCGGCGTTGCAGATGACCACCGGGCGGCCGTCGGCGCGCCGCACGACCACCTCGAAGCCGGCGAGCGGAGGCCGCCCGAGCTGCTCGGCAACCATGTCGAAGTCGGCACTGGTCACCGACGCAGTGTACGGGTGCCGCCCGAACGGGCTGCTCAGGGTTCGAGCGCCGCCGTGGTGGTCGTGGTCGCACCGGGCCGGCCCGGCACGACGGCATAGAGCCGCTCGTTCGGCTTGATGAGGCTGAAGCGCTGCCGCGCCACCCGCTCGATCTCGGCCGGGGTGCGAAGCTTCAGCACCTCGAGCTGGAGCTTGCGGTTCTGCTGCTGCAACGAGGCGAGATCGTGGCGGGTACGCCCGATGTCGTCACCCTGCGACAGGAGCGAGCGCGTCGGGTAGACGAACACGAACAACGCGAGCGCGGCAAGGACGCACACGACCACCACGCGCACCCGCGTCGTCCACTGCGACATGATCAGGCGGCCCCCGCGAAGGCCGCGCGCCCGTTGTAGCGGGCCGCGTCACCGAGATCCTGCTCGATGCGGAGCAGCTGGTTGTATTTCGCGACCCGATCGCTGCGGGCCGGTGCGCCGGTCTTGATCATCCCGCAGTTCGTCGCGACCGCGAGATCGGCGATCGTCGTGTCCTCGGTCTCGCCGCTGCGATGCGACATCACGCACGTGTACTTGGCCCGCGACGCGAGCGCCATCGTGTCGAGGGTCTCGGTGAGCGTGCCGATCTGGTTGACCTTCACGAGGATCGAGTTCGCCACGCGGCGCTCGATCCCCATCGAGAGGCGGTCGGTGTTCGTGACGAAGATGTCGTCGCCCACGAGCTGCACGCGTGCCCCGATGCGATCCGTGAGCGCGCTCCAACCGTCCCAGTCGTCTTCGGCCATGCCGTCCTCGATCGAGACGATCGGGTAACGGTCGCACAGCCCGGCGAGATGGTCGGCCATCTCCGCCGACGCGAAGCTGCGGCCCTCGCCCCGCAGCTCGTAGCGGCCGTTCTCGAAATACTCGCTCGACGCGGGGTCGAGCGCGATCGCGAGCTGCGTGCCCGGTTCGAAGCCCGCGGCGCCGATCGCTTCCACGAGGAGCTTCAGGGCCTCCTCGTTGCTCGGCAGGTTCGGCGCGAAGCCGCCCTCGTCGCCCACCGCCGTCGACAGGCCGCGCCCCTGCAGCAGCTTCTTCAACGCGTGGTACGTCTCGGCGCCCCACCGCAGCGCCTCACCGAAGCTCGCGGCACCGACCGGGGCGAGCATGAACTCCTGCATGTCGACGTTCGAATCGGCGTGCACGCCGCCGTTGAGCACGTTCATCAGCGGCACCGGCAGCACGTGCGCGTTGACGCCGCCCACGTAGCGATAGAGCGGTGCATCGTGGTCGAGCGCCGCCGCGTGCGCCACTGCGAGGCTCACGCCGAGCAGCGCGTTGGCGCCAAGCCTCGATTTGGCGGGCGTACCGTCGAGCAGCAGCAACGCCTCGTCGACGGCGCGCTGGTCGCTGCCGTCGACCGCGCCGCACAGCTCGTCGTGGATCGGGCCGTTCACGTGCTCGACGGCCTGCAGCACGCCCTTGCCGCCGTAGCGCTCGCCGCCGTCGCGCAGCTCGACCGCCTCGTGCGCGCCCGTGCTGGCGCCGCTCGGCACCGCGGCCCGGCCCCGGGCCCCGGAGTCGAGCTCGACCTCGACCTCGACCGTCGGATTGCCCCGGGAGTCAAGGATCTCCCTCGCGACGACGTCCTCGATGATGCTCACTGATACTCCTGTTGCGGGTGTGGAGAATGTAGACGTTTGTGGTTGTGAGGTCGACCACTACGACGCGTGTTCGTATCGGTCGCGCCGCTCCCCCAGGCGCCGCGAGCGACCGCATACGCCGGCGCTCGTGTCACGAGGGGCGGGCGGTCGCCGCCCGGGGCGCGGGTCGCCGCGCCCCGGCCTCACTGTGCCCGGCGAGAGGTCAGGAGGTCGAACCGGCCGCGGCACCCGCTTCGGGCGCGGGTGGCGCCGGCAGCAGGGCCTCGCGCTCGCCCTGCAGCAAACCGAGGATCTCGGTGGGGATCGGGAAGATGATCGTGGAGTTGTGCTCCACCGCGATCTCCGCCATCGTCTGCAGCGTCCGCAGGTGCATGGCGCCAGGGCTCACCGACATCGCGGTGGCCGCCTCGGCGAGACGGGTCGACGCCTGGAACTCGCCGTCGGCGGCGATCACCTTGGCGCGCCGCTCGCGCTCGGCCTCCGCCTGGCGCGCCATGGCGCGCTGCATCTGCTCGGGCAGGCCCACGTCGCGTATCTCGACGTTCTCGACGCTCACGCCCCACGGCTCGGTCTGCTCGTCGAGCGCGACGCGCAGCTCGTTGTTGATGCGGTCGCGCTCACCGAGCAACTGGTCGAGCTCGTGGCGGCCGATGATCGAGCGCAGCGCGGTCTGCGCCACGAGCTGCGAGGCCTGATACCAGTTCTGGATCCGGATCACCGACGCGACCGGGTCGGCCACGCGGAAGTACGCGACCGCGTCCACGCCGACGGTGACGTTGTCCTTCGTGATCACCTGCTGCGCCGCCACCGCGACCGCCTGGGTCTGCAGGTTGACCCGGCGCATCTTGTCGAGGAACGGAAGGATGTAGAACAGCCCCGGCCCCTTCGCCCCGACGCAACGCCCAAGCCGGAAGATCACACCGCGCTCGTACTCCTGCACCACCCGGAACCCGGTGGCCGCGATGACGAGGAGTACGACGACAACGACACCCACGACCGCCAATACCACTGCCATGGTGCAACCACCTTCCGGCGACGCGCTGCGTGGCCCCGCCGAGCCATCTTGTCTCAGCGGTGGTCAACGCTCGGGGATGCGCATCCGTTCCCAGGCGGCCCGCACCGCCGCCGGTTCGGCCGTGGCGATGTCGGTGCCGTCGGCGCGCAGCGACTGCTCGAGGGCCCGGAAGTCGTCGCGCAGGCGCGACGCGAAGCCGCGCAGCGCCGACTCGGCGTCGATGTCGCCGCGGCGCGCGACGGCCACCAGGGCCGCCAGCGCCTCGCCCACCGCGCCGTTGAACGTGGCGGGGCCGGCGCGGTCGAGCCGTGCGATCGCGTCGTGCACCCACACGCCGGGATCGTCGTCGGCCGGGTCGAGCCCGGCCACCGCGAGCTTGCGGTAGAGCTTCGGCGTGTAGAGCAGCGCCGGCAGCGACTCGGGGAGCCCGTCGACGAGGCTCTCCCTACCCTGTTCGGCCTGCTTGATCTGCTCCCAGTTGCGCACGACGTCGTCGGCGCCCTCGACCTCGACCGTGCCGAACACGTGCGGGTGCCGCCGCACGAGCTTCTCGTGCACCGTGGC
The DNA here is from genome assembly GCA_963716525.1 of uncultured Actinomycetes bacterium. Lineage (GTDB taxonomy): Bacteria > Actinomycetota > Acidimicrobiia > IMCC26256 > PALSA-610 > JBBREP01. The sequence goes on along the minus strand of OY970315.1, from coordinate 1,912,357 downwards.
GGCGACGTCGGCCACCGTGAACGCGCCCGCTTCGCGCGCGAGTGCCGAGTGGATCATCACCTGGAACAGCAGGTCGCCGAGCTCGTCCTCGAGCGCGGCGTACGCGTCACCATCACCGCCCGCCTGCGCCTGCGGCCCCACGGCCTCCGACGGCTCGACACCGCGCGGTGCGTCGGGAGGCAGCGCCTCGATCGCCTCGACCACCTCGTAGGCCTCTTCGAGCGTGTGCCGGGCGAGCGAGTGGTGCGTCTGCTTCGCATCCCACGGGCAGCCTCCCGGTCCGCGCAGCCGCAGCGTGAGCTCCCACAACGCCTCGAGCTCGCGCGCCACCGCACGCCCGCCCATGTCGACGTACACCGACGTGAGGTGGTCGGGCGTGACGGCGCGATCGAGATCGGCGAGCGCGAGTGTCTCGACACGCTCGTCGGGGAGGCCGAGCCGCTGCAGCACCACCACCGGATGATCACCGTCGAGCGCCTCGAGCAACGTGAGCTTCACGTCCGACAGCACGAGCGCCGTGTCGCACTGCGCGATGAGCAACCGGCCGCTCGCGCCCGCGGCGTCGATCGAGAAGGCCCGACCGTCGAGCACCCGGGCCGCACCGCCGTCGAGCGGATCCACGCCCAATCGCGCCCAGGCGAGGTCGGTGAACGACAGACCCGGAACGACACACACCTCCACACCCGCGCGCGGCGTCACCGCCTGCGGCGGCCCGCAACAGCGTGACCGTGCGCTCCGCGACGACCGGATTGCCGGGCACTGCGTACAGCACCTCGCCGTGCTCGACCGCGGCGTCGAGCAGCGTGGCCACAATCGACGCGTACACGTGATCGAGGTCGTCCTCGGTGTCGTAACGGTCGTCGAAGCTGCGGAAGACGATGCCGGCTGCTTCGAGCTCGCCGACCGCGGGATGCCGCGCGGTGCGCACAAAGCGCAGGGGCGCAGCGGCGATCGCGTCACGCGCCGCGGGGACGATCAGATCGGCACCGGCCGGCCCGAGCCCCACGACGGTGACAACGGATCGGCCCGACGTCAACGCGACCTCAGCGAGGTTGCGGGCGTTCGTCCACGACGGGCAGCGGGCCGCTGCCGGCACCCGCGGCGGCCCGGCTCGTCGTCGATCCCGATCCCGATCCCGATCCCGATGCGCCGCCGCTCGCCGCGGTCACCGCGGTGACCGCGAAGCCGTTGGAGGTCTTCGTCCACGCGCCGAGCGACCGATCGACGACGACCTTGGCCTTGCCGAACAGCGTGTCGACGTAGTTGTTGAACTGCGTGGGCGTCTGCGCGAGCTGCTGCACGATCTGGTCGCGCACCGACGCGAGCGGCGGGGTCGACGCGCTCGAATGCGGGCGCACGAGGATGATGTGGTAGCCGAACTGCGACTTCACCGGCGCGGTCGGGGCGTTGAGCGTCGCCGCGAACGCCGCGTCCTCGAACTCCTTCACGAACGCGCCGCGCTTGAGACATCCGAGGTCGCCGCCCGCCGGCGCCGAGCCCGTGTCGGTCGACTTCGACTTCGCGAGCGTCGCGAAGTCGGCACCGCCGTCGAGCTGGCCCTTGATCGTGTTCGCCTCGGCGAGCGTCTTGACGAGGATGTGCGCCACGTCCTTGCCCGACGGACACGCGTACTGGTCCTTGTAGGCCTGCTGGATCTGGGCCTCGGTCGGGGGCTTCTGGATCACGCCCTCCAGCACCTGGACCCGCGCCACGCGCTGGATGATCGAGTCGATGAACTGCTTCGGGTACTTCTGCAACGCCGGGTTGCCCGTGACCTCCTGGCGCAGTGCGCTCTCGTCAGCGGTTGTCACCTTCAAGTGACGGCGGTTGAATTCGCGGGTGAACAGCACATCCTCGACCTGCTGGGTGAGGATGTCGCGCTCGAACGCGGGCGTCGGCTGGCCGTTCTTGCCCACCATCTGCTGACCCTGCTGCGCGGCGGCGCTCACGTAGTCCTTGTTCGCGGTCCACGTGCGCACCTCGTGGTCGAGCGCGGTGCGCGAGATCTTCACCCCGTCGACCGTGGCAACCGGCGCCGTGGTCTTCTGCTGCTCGTCGTTCTTCTGGTGCTTCGACGCCACCAGACCAACCACGAACCCGGCGGTGAGCACCACCACCACTGCGATCGCGGCGATCTTGCGGCCGCTCAGACCGCCACCCGAACCGGCGCCTTCGCCCGCGCCGTCGGCGGTCGGTTCGTCGTCGGTTGCCGCCGCGTCCTCGTCAGCCATGAGCTTGCGATGCTACCGGTGGATCGACTTCTTCGAGCACCGCGAGGATGGACGCGGCCTCGCGGTTGTCCGCCCGCCCGCGCTCGCTGATGGGGAAGACGACCGTCGTGCCGTTGATCTTCGTGCTGGGCGCCAGCCGTTGGAGGCGGATCTCTGTGCTCTTCCTCAGGTTCCAACCTTCGACGCGTACTCGCCCCTGCTGCACCGACAGCTCGCGGATGCCGCGCGCGATGCACGCCACCCGCACCCGCGCCACGTCGATGAGCGCGCGGGCCGGCGGCGGCAGCGGCCCGTAACGGTCCTCCCATTCGCGCTCGACGTCGGCCACCGCGTCGGCGGTCGTGGCCGCGGCAAGACGGCGGTAGGCCTCCATGCGCACGTCGTCGCGCGCCACGTAGTCGCGCGGCAGGTTCGCGTCGGCGGGCAAGTCGATCACCACGTCGGGCGGCGTTTCGTGGGTCTCGCCGGTGAGCTCGCCGACGGCCTCGGTGACCATCTCGATGTAGAGGTCGAAGCCGACTGCGGCGATGTGCCCGTGCTGCTCGGCACCGAGCAGGTTGCCCGCGCCACGGATCTCGAGGTCGCGCATCGCGAGCTTGAAGCCCGACCCGAGATCGGTGAACTCGCCGATCGCCTTCAGCCGCTCGTAGGCCTCCTCGGACAGCGCGTGCTCGCGCGGGTAGAGCAGGTATGCGTACGCGCGCTGGCCGCGCCGGCCCACGCGGCCGCGCAGCTGGTAGAGCTGCGAGAGTCCGAGGAGGTCGGAGCGGTCGACCACGAGCGTGTTCACGGTGGGCATGTCGAGGCCGCTCTCGACGATCGTGGTGCACACGAGCACGTCGAACTCGTGCTCCCAGAACGCGGTGACGACGCGCTCGAGGTTGCCTTCGTCGAGCTGGCCGTGCGCGATCGCGATGCGGGCTTCGGGCACCAGGCGGCGCACGTCCTCGGCAACGTGCTCGATGTCACGCACGCGGTTGTGCACGTAGAGCACCTGCCCCTCGCGAAGGAGCTCGCGACGGATCGCCTCGGCGGCAGCCCGTTCGTCGTATTCGTTGACGTAGGTGAGGATCGGCTGGCGGTCCTCGGGCGGCGTGTTCACGAGCGAGAGGTCGCGGATACCGGTGATCGACAGCTCCAGCGTGCGCGGGATCGGCGTGGCCGTCAGCGTCAGCACGTCGACGCCCACCTTGAACTGCTTGATCTTCTCTTTGTGCTGCACCCCGAAGCGCTGCTCCTCGTCGACGACGAGCAGCCCGAGCCGCTTGAACGCGACATCGGCGGACAGGAGGCGGTGCGTGCCGATCACCACGTCGACCGAGCCGTCGCGCACACCGTCGAGCACCTGCTTCTGCTCGCGCGTGCTCAGGAACCGCGACAGCACCTCGACGCGCACCGGGTAGTTGGCGAAGCGTTCGCGGAACGTCTGGCCGTGCTGGGTGGCGAGCAGCGTCGTGGGCACGAGGATCGCGGCCTGCATGCCCTCCTGCACCGCCTTGAACACCGCGCGCAGCGCCACCTCCGTCTTGCCGTAGCCCACGTCGCCGCACACGAGCCGATCCATCGGCACGGGGCGCTCCATGTCGGCCTTCACGTCGGCGATGGCGCGCAGCTGGTCGGGCGTCTCCTCGTACGGGAACGCCTCCTCGATCTCGTGCTGCCACGGTGTGTCGGGTCCGAAGGCATGCCCGGGCGTGGCGAGCCGTTTGCGGTAGAGGATCACGAGATCGGCCGCGATCTCGCGCGCCGCCTTGCGCGCCCGCGCGCGCGTGCGCTCCCAGTCGGCGCCACCCATCCTCGACAGGCGCGGTGTCTCGCCCCCCGTGTACTTGCGGATGATCCCGATCTGGTCGGTGGGCACGTACACGCGCTCGTTGCCGCGGAACTCGATCACGAGGTAGTCGCGCGTGAACCCGAACATCGTGCGTTCGACCATCGCGCCGTAGCGCCCGATGCCATGCTGGCGGTGCACGACGAAGTCGCCCGGTGCCAGCCCTTCGTAGAAGTCCTGCACCTTGCGCGCGCCACGCTCGGCACGGTGCACCCGGCGGCGGCCGGTGAGGTCGGCCTCGGCGATCAACGCGACGCGCTGCGCCGGGAGCACGACACCGCGGTCGAGCGGCGCGACGATCACGTGCACACCGGGCTGTTGGAGCAGCGATGACGCCGCTCCGATGCTGCGATGCACGTCGACGGTGAGACCTTCGTTGCCGAGCACCTCGGCGATCCGCCCCGCGCTGCCGGTGCCCTCGGCGCACACGAACACGCGGGCCCCGTCGTCGCGCAGGCGGCGCAGGCGCGCGACGAGGGCATCGGTGTCGCCGCGCACGGGATCGAAGGGCGTCGCGGCGAGCGCAGGGGTCGACGGGTCGTCGGGAGTGCCGAGCAGCGGCACCCAACCGGCACGGGTGCGTTCGAGCAGCCGGTCGAACGGCAGCGACAGCTTCGGGGCAACCACACCCCCGCTCTCGTGCGCTCGTGCCCCTGGGGGCGTGTCGACCGAGACCGTTCGCGAGCTCGAGAGTTCGAGCCCCCACGTGCGGGCGAGCACCGACGCGAGGCTCGCCTCCTCGTCGAGCAGGTCCTGGGCCCGGTCGCGCATGCGGCGCGGCTCGGCGAGCAGCACGAGCGCACTCGGGGGCAACAGGTCGGGGAGCACGTGCTCGTCGTCGCAGAGCCATGGCAGCCAGCTCTCCATGCCGTCGAACAGCTGGCCCTCGGCGAGCCGCTCCCACTGCTCGCTCCCCCATGGCTCGGTGCGCAGCAGCTCGCGCGCGCGCTTGCGGACCGCGTCGGTGGGGAGCAGCTCACGGGCCGGGAAGATGCGGACGCGCCCGGCCTGGCCCGCCGCCGGCTCGGTCGTCGAGGGGCCGGTGTCGAGGTCGTCGGTCGACCGCTGATCGGCCACCGAGAAGTGCGTGAGCCGGTCGACCTCGTCACCCCAGAGATCGATGCGGACCGGATGGTCGGCGGTGACCGGGTACACGTCGACGATGGAGCCGCGCACCGCCACCTCGCCGCGCGCCTCCACCTGGTACTCGCGCCGGTAGCCGGCCGCCACAAGCCGCTCGACCAGCTCGTCGCGGTCGATCTGGTCACCGCGGCCGACGGTGACCGGCTCCACGTCCTCGACGTGCGGGCCGAGCCGCTGCACGAGCGCCCGTACCGGTGCCACCACGACGGCCGGCAGCTCGTCGCCGCCCGTACGCAAGCGCCACATGACGCGCAGCCGCCGGCCCATCGTGTCCGACGCCGGCGACACGCGCTCGAACGGCAGCGTCTCCCACGCGGGAAAAAGTTCGACGGCTTGGGGTCCGAGGAAACGGTGCAGGTCGTGCGCGACCCGTTCGGCCTCGTTCGCTGTGGGCACCACGAGCAGCACCGGCCGGCGCGCGGTGGCGCTGGCGAGCGCGGCGGCGAACACGGGGCGCGCGGCTTCGGGTACGGCCACCGCGGTTCCGTGGCCGGCCGACGCCGCGAGCAGCGTCGCGTCGTCGTCGAGCAGGTGCGCGAGCCCGGCGAGCGGCGCGTCAGCCACGTGGTGCGTCGGCGCTGCTGGTGCCGAGCGGCAGGAGCTCGGGCAGCGCCTCGAAGCGGGCGCGGCCGTACAGCCACGCCAGCTCGTCGCGCGGCGGCAACTCGGCGAGCGTCCCCGCGGTCGGAATCGATTCCCCGTTCGGCACCCGCGCCGGCATCGTGGCCCGCATCTCGTCGAGGAAGGCCACGACGAACACGTCCGACCATTCGCGGTGGTCGTAACCGAGGTCGAGATCGACGATGTGCACCTCCACCTCCTGGAGGCGCCGGGCCGGGAGGGTACGCACCTGGCGGATCACACCCGTGGAGTCGCGCGACTCGCCCATCCACTCACCGCCCTGCACCGTCCACCACGCCGCGTCGAGGCGCAGGGAGCTGGCCGCAAGGTCGTCGACGATGGTCTGCGCATCGCGCTGTGCGCCGTCTTCGATCGCGCGGTTGCGACCCTCGAGGCCGCCCTCGTACTGGTCGATGACCTCGCCGCGGTGCGCGGCGTCGATGCGGCGCACGTGGCTGTCGGCGTTGCGCGCGAGGTGCGTGAGCAAGTGGGCGATCGTCCAGCCTGGCAGCGCGCTCGGCAGCGTGAGATCGGCCTCGGCGAGCGGCGTGACGATCGCGCGCATGCGCGCCTCGCTCTCGGCGAGCTGGGCGAGCACGTCGTGCGGCGCGTGGTCGACGGTGGCCATCGGCACCTCACGGTAGCTGCCGACCGCGCCCGAGCGAACCCCCCGCGGGCGCCGCGTGGTGTGCCAGGCTGCAGCGTGATGCCGATCAACCTCGAAGCCCCGCGAGACGGCGCCGTGGCCCGCCGAGACGTGCTGCGCGCGGCCGCGCTCGGCGCGCTCGAGCGTCCCTGCCCTCGCGACGCTGCTCGCCGCGTGCACAAGCGAGCACAGCAGCGCAGTCACCACAGGCTCGGTGAGTACCGCCGGTGACCCCACCGGCACCACCGTGCCCTTCGATCGCTCGACACCGTGGTGGTTACAGCAGGGCTTCGCGCCGGTCACCCAGGAAGTGGAATCGTTCGCGCTCGAGGTCGCCGGTTCGATCCCGACATCGCTGGACGGTGTCTACGTGCGCAACGGCTCGAACCCGGCGACGGGTACGTCGTCGCACTGGTTCTTCGGCGATGGAATGGTGCACGGCGTGCGGGTGGCGAACGGCCGGGCGCTCTGGTACCGCAACCGCTACGTGCGCACGCCGCTGTACGAAGCGCGCAAGGGCTTCGGCCAGGCGGGGCCCCCGGGAGGCACCCAGACACAGAGCAACGTCTCGGTGGTGCATCACGCCGGACACCTGCTCTCGAGCGGCGAGGTCGGCCTCCCATACGAGCTGTCCGCCGCCGATCTGCACACGATCGGGCCCTACACGTTCCGCGGCCGCCTGCACACCGCGTTCACGGCACACCCGAAGATCGACCCGGCAACGCGTCGACTGCACTTCTTCGGTTACGGGTTCACACCGCCCTATCTCACGTACCACGTCGCCGAGGCGGACGGCACGCTCAGCCACTCGGAGGCGGTGCACGTGGCGCGGCCCACCATGATTCACGACTTCGCGATCACCGACCGCGATGTCGTGTTCTGGGAGCTTCCGGTGGTGTTCGACATGCAGGGTGCCCTGCAGTGGATCAAAGACCCGAACTCCGGCGCGATGCCGTTCGTGTGGATGCCGTCGCACGGCGCGCGCGTCGGTGTGATGCCACTCGCTGGTCCCGCGTCGGCGATGCGTTGGCACGACATCGACCCCTGTTACGTGTTCCACGGCGTCAACGCCTATCGCGACGGCAGCAACGTCGTGGTCGACGTGTGCCGGCTCAGCTCCATGTTCGCTCCGGGGCAGACGTTCGGCGGTCGCGAGACGTTGCGGCGCTGGACGATCGACACCAGTACGAACGGCCGCGTACGCGACGAGGTGCTCGTGGACCACCTGCCGGGAGAACTGCCTACCCGTGACCCCCGAGTCGTCGGCCGCCGGCACCGCTACGCGTATCTCGTGCAGACGCGGACGAGCGCGGAGACCGTCGACATGGGTGGGCTGGTCAAGCACGACTTCGTGACCGGCCGGCGCGAGTCGTGGGATCCCGGGCCAGATGTGCACTCGGGCGAGTGGTTGTTCGTGCCGGAACCCGGCGCCCACGGTGAGGACGAAGGCTGGCTCCTCGCCTACGTCTCCGACGCCGCCACCGACCGCAGCGAGCTCGCGATCATCGACGCGACGGCCGTGTCCCGAGGGCCGGTTGCCCGTATCGCGACCCCGCAGCGGGTGCCGTTCGGCTTCCACGCCACATGGGCGTCCGCATAGTTCACGCCGCGGCAGCAAGTGGGCGGCCCGGGGCGAGCGAGCGGCCGCGGAGCACGCCGAACGCACCCGCCGCGAGCGCGGCCACACCGCCGACCACAAGGCCGGTGCGCGCACCAAAGGCGTCACAGAGCACGCCCATGATGGGACCACCGATCGGAGTGGTGCCCAGGAACACGATGGCCTGGAGCGCGAGCACGCGTCCGCGCATCGTGGGCTCTGCCCTGATCTGCACGATCGCGGTGGACGCGGTGAGGAACGTGATGCTCGTGAAGCCGACGCCGAGCGACAGCGGGAACGCGACCGCGAGCGTCGGCGCGATGGCGAGCACGAGCATCGCCAACCCGAACCCGAGGCTCGCGGTGGCGACGTCGCGCACGTCGACCTCCACCCGCCGGGCGGCGACGAGCGCGCCGGCGAGCGATCCGATGCTCATCACCGCGAACAGCACGGCGTAGAACACCGCCCGCTGACCGAATGTGCGCTGCACGAACACAGGCAGCACGACCTGGAAGTTGAACGCGAGCGTGCCGACGACGGCCATCATCACGAGCGAGATCCAGAGCTCGGGCGTGCGCCGCACGTAGTCCCAGCCCTCACGCACCTGCCCGCGCGCCTTCACCACGACCGGCGCGCCGCGGATCTCCGAGGGCCGCATCATCGCCAGGCTGATCAGCACCGCGAGGTAGCTCACCGCGTCGAAGGAGAAGCAGCCCGCGTAGCCGATCGTGGTGATGAGGATGCTGGCGATGGCCGGCCCGATGATGCGCGAGCTCGTCATCAGCGACGAGTTGAGCCCGACCGCGTTGTTGACGTCCTCGGGGTCGACCAGCTCCACGAACAGCGTGCGACGGGCCGGGTTGTCGAACGCCATCGTGACCCCGCCGACCACGGCCGTGAGATCGAGCCAGACCAGCGACCCGTGTGTCGCCGCGACGACGGCAAGCGCGACCGACTGGAACATCGCGACGGTCTGGATCACCATCTCGAGCTTCCGGCGGTCGGTGCGATCCGACACCACACCGCCATACGCGCCGAGCAGCAGCACGGGCAGGAACTGGCAGGCCGAGAGCACGCCGACCGCGAAGCCGCTCTGATGGCTCAGCTTGTACGCGAGGAGGGCCTGCGCGACCAGCGTGAGCCAGTTGCCCACCTGCGAGATGCCCTGGCCGACGAAAAACAGCCGGAAGTTGCGGTACTTGAACGAGCGGAACGTGCTGCCGTTGTTGGCTTCGGTGCCGGTCATCGCGCCACCGGATTCAGCCCGGCGAACGCATGTTGAAGCGGTTCATCGCCGCTTCGATGCCGTCGGTGAGAATGCACTCGACGGCGTCGGCCGCCAGCTCGAGCGTCACGTCGACCTCGGCCCGCTCGCGCTTGGCGAAGCGGCTCAGCACGTGGTCGGCACCGCGCTCCTTCGACGTGGGCTTGCCGATGCCGATGCGCACACGCAGGAAGCCGTCGGTCTTCAGGTGCGCCTTGATCGAACGCAGGCCGTTGTTGCCGGCCAGGCCGCCACCCTCCTTCAGGCGCAGCCCCGCGAGCGGGAGGTCAAGCTCGTCGTGCACGACCACGATGTGCTCCGGGTCGACACCGGCGCGCCTCATCAACGGCGCGACCGCGGCACCGGATTCGTTCATGTACGTCATCGGGATCGCGAGCAGCACGCGCCGGCCGTCGACGGTGACGGTGTCGTGGACCGCACGCGTGCGCTTGTCGGCCTTGAGGCGCGCACCGTGGCGCCGGGCCAGGATGCTCACGGCGTCGGCGCCGACGTTGTGCCTGGTGTGGCGGAACTCCTCGCCCGGGTTGCCGAGCCCCACCACCAGCAGATCGGCGGGCGTGCCGGTGCGTTCGGCGCGCTCGCCGCGGCCGCGGAACATCTTGATCGTGGCGACGTAGCGCGCTCGCGAGCGCGGGGCGCGCTACTCGCTCTCGCCGGACGCTTCGGCGGCGCCGCCTTCGGCCTGCGCAGCCTCGCCCTCGGCCTCCTCGGCCTCGGCCTCCTCTTCGGCCGTGAGGCCACGGGGCACCGACACCTGCGCGACGAGCTCGTCGGGATCGTTCGTGATCTCCACGCCGGCGGGCACGGTGATGTCGCTCACGTGCACCTGCTGACCAAGCTCGAGCATGCTCACGTCGTACTCCAGCGACGTCGGCACGTCGGCCGGCCGGGCCGACACACCGATGCTGAACAGCATCTGCTCGAGCAGACCGCCACCGCGCACACCCTCGGGCTCGCCGACGAGCGACAGCTGCACTTCGGCGTTGATCGCGACGTCGGCGCGCACTCGGATGAAATCGACGTGCGTGAGCGTGCCCTTCACCGGGTTGCGCTGGATCTGGCGGGTGAGCACGAGCTGGTCCTTGCCGCCGTCGACGTTCAGCGTGATCACGGAGTTCACGCCGCTCACGCTGTGCAGGATCTTGTCGAGATCGTGGGCGTCGACCGCCACGGCCTCGTTGGCGGCGCCGAGGCCGTAGACCACGGCCGGCACCTTTCCGGCGCTGCGTACCCGCCGTGCGGGCCCGTTGCCGCGTCCGTCGCGTGTGGTGGCGACGAGCTTCATATCGATGATGGTGGCCATGGCGCGTCGGTACCTCGTGCTCCGGGCGGCGGGACCGGACAGTCTCGCGGAGCGGGCCGCTGGGAAGCAACCGGCCCCGCCGACCGGCGAGGCAGCTGACCCCGCCACCGCGGTTCTCGGTGCACAATGCCCGCTCCTGCGCTCCTGCGGGGCTACTGCACCGAGAAGCGGCGATATGGGGTCAGAAGTTGTCGCCGCCGAAGAGGCTCGACACCGACTCGTCACCGAAGACGGCGTTGATCGCGGCACCGAGGAGCGGCGCGATCGACAGCACTTTGAGGTTGTCGAACCGCTTGTCGTCGCTGATCGGCACGGTGTTCGTGACGATCACCTCGCGGATCGGCCCGTTCTTCAACCGGTCGACGGCGGGCCCGGACAACAGACCGTGCGTGGCCGCGATGATCACCTCGGCCGCGCCGCGCGCCATCAGCAGCTCGGCGGCCGACACCACGGTGCCGGCAGTGTCGATCATGTCGTCGACGAGCACGCAAATGCGGCCGGCGACCTCGCCCACCACCTCGGTGGCAACCGCGACGTTGTGCGTGCCCTTCGGCCGGCGCTTGTCGATGAAGGCCAGATCGACGTCGAGGCCGTGCTGCTCCTCGAGCTTTGTGGCGTAACGCCGTGCGAGCTTGCCGCCACCGGCATCGGGTGACACCACGGTGATCTCGCCGTGCATCTGCGGTCCGAGGTAGTCGGCGATCACCGGCACCGCGGTGAGGTGGTCGACCGGGAAGTCGAAGAAGCCCTGGATCTGACCGGTGTGGAGGTCGACGCTGACGACTCGGTCGGCGCCCGCCGCGCTGATCATGTCGGCGACCACGCGGGCCGAGATCGGCTCACGACCTTCGGCCTTGCGGTCCTGGCGCGAGTAGCCGTAGTAGGGGCACACCGCGGTGATGCGCTTGGCCGACGCGCGCTTCGCCGCGTCGATGAGCAACAGCTGCTCCATGATGCGGTCGTTGATCGGGTCGCAGTGGCTCTGGAACACGAACACGTCGCAGCCGCGCACGTTCTCGCCGAGGCGGCAGTAGATCTCGCCGTTCGCGAACGTCGACAGCATCGCGTTCGCGAGCGGGATGTCGAGACGCTCGCCGACCTCGTCCGCGAGCTCGCGATGCCCCCGGCCCGCTACGAGCACCAGATGCTTGCGGGTGACGAGCTCGCGCTCCATCGAGTTCTCCTACTTGTCGGAGTCAGCGGGGTCGGCGGACGAATCGGGCTGCTTCGCCGGTCGCACATACTGCTCGCGCGCGACCCGTGCCGGCACGCCGCGCACGAGCGCGCCCGGCGGGACGTCGGATGTGACTACCGCGCCGGCCGCGGCAGTGGCATCGTCGCCGATCTTCACCGGCGCCACGATCGTGGAATTCGATCCCGTGAACACGCGGTCGCCGACGGTGGTGTGATGCTTGTGCGCACCGTCATAGTTCGCAAAGACAGTGCCCGCGCCGATGTTCGAACCGGCGCCGATCGTGACGTCGCCGAGATAGGCGAGGTGATTCGCCTTCGTCCCCGCACCGAGCTCCGCGTTCTTGGTCTCGACGAAGTCGCCGAGGTGCACACCGGCGCCGAGCTTGGTGCCCACCCGCAGGTGGGCAAACGGTCCGACGAGGCAGCCGTCGCCGATCTCGGCGCCGCGCACCACCGAGTTCTGGATCACGACGTCGGTTCCCACCACCGAATCGACGACCCGCGTGTAGGGCCCGATCACCGAGCCCGCGCCGATGCGCGTGGCGCCTTCCAGCATCGTGCCGGGCATCACGCGCACGTCGGGCTCGAGCTCGACGGTGGCGTCGATGTAGGTGGTCGGCGGGTCGACGATCGACACGCCCTCGCGCATCCAGCGCACATTGATGCGCTCGCGCAGCACGGCCTCAGCCGACGCAAGCTGCGCGTGGTCGTTCACACCCAACGCCTCGTCGGGCACCGACGCCACGCTCGCGACCACGCGGTGCCCGGCGGCGCGCAGCACCTCGATCGCGTCGGTGAGGTAGTACTCGCCCTGGGCGTTGGCTGAGGTGATGCGGCGCAGCGCGGGCGCGAGCAAGTTGCGTTTGAAGCAGTAGATCGACGTGTTGATCTCGTGGATCTCGAGCTCCTCGGGCGACGCATCGGCGTCCTCGACGATGCGGGCGACGCGGCCGTCCCGGTCGCGCACCACACGACCGAGCCCGGCGGGATCGTCGAGCTCCGCGGTGAGCACCGCGGCCGCGGCATCCTCCTCGCGCTGCGCGGTGGCCAGCGCGGCCAGCGTCTCCGGCAGCAGCAACGGCTGGTCGCCGGCGAGCACGATCACGTCGTCGTCGCGGTCGGGGTCGTCGAAGTGCGCCGACGTGAGCGCGACGGTGACGGCATCACCGGTGCCGCGCGGCACGGTCTGCTCGATGAACTCCACCGGCATGTCGGTGGGAAGTTGCGGCGCGAGCGTCTTGCGCACCGCGTCGCCGCCCCGGCCTACGACGACGATGACCCGCTCGAGCGGCAGGGCCGACAACGAGTCGACCACGTGCAGCAGCATCGGCCGGCCGCACAGGGTGTGCAGCACCTTCGGCCGGCGCGACCGCATGCGGGTGCCATCGCCCGCGGCGAGCACGATCGCCGAGATCGGCCGGTACGGGCTCACGCCGCTCCTCCCGTGGGGGTCGTGGTGATCGTGCTGATCGGTGGCGGGGTCGCGTGCACGCACCTCGCGCTCGGGGGCAGGGATTCGAACCCCGACCTACGGGTACCAAAAACCCGCGTGCTGCCGTTACACCACCCCCGACTACGTGGCACCCACCGTAGCGGAGCGCCATTGTGCTGCGACGCGGATTCGCCGTGATCGCGGCACCTCCGGTACGGTCGCTGGCGCCATGGGAAGCTTGATCAAGAAGCGCCGCAAGCGCATGCGCAAGAAGAAGCACAAGAAGCTTCTCAAGAAGACGCGCTGGCAGCGCCGCACCCAAGGCAAGTAGCGGCCGCGTTCGCGGCGCCGGCCGCGCCTGGCGCGCCGGAGGGCTATTCGCCTTCGATCGGCATCGGGGCGGGCCCAGTGCTGCGGTGGCCCACGAGGACCATCGCGATGGCGAAGAGCACCAGCGCGCCCCCGGCGAGCTGGGCCGCCGAGATCGACTGACCGAACCACCAGAACGCGCCGATCGTCGACACGACCGGACCGGTCAGCGTCATCAGCGAGGTCACGTTCACGTTGATGTAGCGCGTGGCCCAGGTCATGCTGCCGTGACCGATCGCGCCGGGCCCGAGGATCAGGCAGAACAGCCACAGCCAGTCGGTGCCGTGGAGTGCGGTGACCGGATCGGCGGCGAACAGCGAGTACGGGGTCAGCGCCACCGCGCCCGTGGCGATCACCGCGGTCATGAAGGCGAACGCGGGTACGCCACCGACCCGGCTGCGCTTCACGTACACGAAGTAGGCCGCCCACGCCACGAGGCTGGCCGCGGCGAGGCCGTCGCCGAGGAACGAGTTCGTGCCGCCGTTCTGGCCGGCGAGCACGACGATCGCGGTGCCGCCCAGCGCGAGCACGAGCCACGCGAGGTCGGCCCGGCGCATGTGGTCGTCGAACATGCGACCGGCGACGAGCAGCACGAGCAGCGGCGTGAGCGCGCCAATCAGCGTGGCGTTGGCGATGCTCGTGTGGTTGAACGACGAGAAGCCGAGTCCGATGTCGGCCGCGAACAGCGCGCCGGCGGGGGCCGCCACCCGAATGACGGGCCAGGTGAGCCGGCCGCCGCCGATCCGCAGGATCGTGTACATCACCGGGATCGCGAACCAGAGCCGGTAGGTGGCGACCGTGATGCCGGGCAGGCCGGTGGCCTTCACGAACAGCGGCCCGATCCCCCAGATGACGACCGCGACCGACGCCGCGAGCAGCGGCAGCGCCGGCGAGTCGTGCGCGGCGGAACCACGCGCGGGTGCGGCAGCGGCGGTCATGACGGGCGCGTTGTTCCCACGGTCGCGACCGCGACACAACGCGAGTCGAGATGCCCGCGAGCTTCATGAGCGATGTGCTCCACCTCGTCGCGGGTGCCGGCGAGCACGAAGTACGTGGAACCGCTCCCGCACAGCAGCGGCGTCGAGCCGGCGATCGCGGCCACCTGCTCGCGGAACTCGGCGAGGCCGGGCGTGAGCGCCAGCGCCGCGGGTTCCAGGTCGTTGCGCCAGCCCGCGCCACCGGCGAGCGCCGACCATTCGTCTCGGGGCTCGAGCACCCTCGGCGACACGGGGCCGCCGAGGGTGTCCCACGTGGCGTACACCGCCGCGGTCGCGCAGCCGCTGCTGGGGGTGACAAGCACGAGGTGCAACGGCGCCGCCGGAACGTCGATCGACTTGATCTCGTCGCCCACCCCGCGCATGCCGCGCGATGCCACCCGCGAGGCACACCGGTACGTCGGCGCCGAGCCGCCGTGCCGCCGCCGCGAGGGCGGCCTCGTCGTGGTCCGGGCCGCGCAGCAGGCGCAGCGCCGCCGCGGCGTCGGCCGACCCGCCACCCAGGCCCGCCTCGGTGGGGACGCCCTTGCGCAGCATCAGCCCAGCGGTCGAGCCGAGCGCGGCCCGGGCCTGCCACACCAGGTTCGTCTCGCCCACGGGCGCGGCACCCGGCGGCTCGACCACGAGCTCACTGCCGCCGGCACCGTCAACGATCGACAGCTCGTCGTGCGGCTCGTCGACGACCGCCACGAGCGCGTCGAGCTCGTGGTAGCCATCGGGCCGCCGGCCGAGCACGCGCAGCGAGAGCGTGACCTTGGCTCCGGCGCGCTCGGTGAGGACACGGTGCATGGCCGCACTCACCGCACCCGGGCGTCGGCACGCGTGAGCGCAGCCCACTCGTCGAGACCGAGCATCTCGGCGCGTGTCAACGGCGCGATACCCGCCTCCGCGAGCACACCGTCGGTGCGCTCGCCGAGCACCGCACGCAACGACTGGCGCAGCGACTTGCGGCGTGTGGCGAACCCGGCACGCACGAGCGCGAACATGCGCGACGGGTCGTCGACCGTGACCGGCGGTCGCGGGCGCCGGCGTAGCCGCACGAGCACGCTGTCCACCTTCGGGCGAGGCACGAACACGGTCGGCGGCACTGCACCGACGAGCTCGGCGTCGCACGCGTAGGAGACATGCACAGTCACCGCACCGTATGCGCGTGACCCCGGCGCGGCCGCGAGCCTTTCGCCGACCTCGCGCTGCAACATCACCAGAAAGTAAGTGATCATCGGAGCTTCTTGCAGCGCGCGCATCAGTACCGGCACCGCCACGTTGTAGGGAAGGTTCGCCACCATCGACCACTCGGGCGCGCGGTCGAGCAGCTGCGGCCAGTCGACGGTGAGCGCGTCGCCCTGCACGGCGCGCACGTCGAGGCCCGCGGTGACGTCGACGAGGACGGGCACGAGATGACGGTCGAGCTCGAGCGCGACGACGCGCGCGCCGGCGTCGGCGAGCGCGAGCGTGAGCGAGCCGAGACCCGGCCCGACCTCGACGACCGCGCGGCCGGCGAGCGGTCCCGCGAGGCGCACGATGCGGCGCGCCGTGTTCGGGTCGGCCAGGAAGTTCTGGCCGAGCGCCCGGCTCGGGCGCAGCCCATGACCTTCGAGCAGGGCGCGGATGCTCGCCGGTGTGAGCAGGGGGCTTTGGGCGCTCACCTGCCGGCGCAGCGGCCCTGCCAGTGGCTCGCACCTTGCCACCGGTCGAGGTAGAGCGCCATGAAGTCCTGATCCCGGTGGCTCGCGTTCGCCGGGTTGACACCGACGAGGTAGGTCAGGCCGGTGCGGCGGGCCACGTTGTTCCACGTCGACTGCAGGAACTGGTACGCACCGAAGTGCCGGTAGGCCGGGTCGATCGCCGTGTAGCCACCCGCGGTGTCGGACTCGTAGCGTCGCGTGCACACGAGAAAGCGCGTGTTCGGATCGGGCGGGTACGGCACGAACGAGCGCCCGCGGATGCCGTCCACCCAGAGTCCGTCGAACGGAGTCGATGCCGTGGGTGTGCTCCGCGGCACCCCCGCGGCGCGGCGTGCGGTCACGGTGCCGCCGCTGCGCGCGACGGCGGCCGGCGCAGTGGCAACGTGATCGAGCGCGTGCTCGTCGATGCCGTGCACCGTGGTGCGGGCGAGTTGCGCGGTGTCGCCGGTCGCCGCGGCGAGCACAGGCGTCGCCGCGACGACCCCGGCGACGAGCACGCCGTACGCAAGCTGCCGCGTGAGATACCAGCGCCGCCACCAGCGTCGCGCCCGCAGGTAACGCGCCGCGGAATCGCCGATCTGGCGGAGCGACGGATGGACCGCGCCCCGATCGGGAGGCGCCACCGCCACGAGCGCTTCGATCCCCACACCCACTCGCGGGATCACCGAGCTGATCGGGTGCACCCGCACCGGCGCCTCGTCGTGCTCGCTCGGCGCGGTGGCGAGCCCGAGCCAGCGGAGCTCACCGAGATCGATCTGCAGCTCGCGCGTGTGGGCGAGCGCGGCGCGGGTGGCGGGCGACAGGTGGCGGCGGCGGACGCGGCGCGCGGTCCCCGACGGGCCGTGCGAGCGCGGCACGTTCCGGCGTGGCGTGCGGAGCAGCAGTTGGTCGGAAATGGCTGGCGTCTCCTGCTCGGTGCCCGTGCCCCACGCGGTGCCGCGAGGGCGGCCGCCGTGCGGGAGGCGATGGAGGGCCGCGCCGGTTCAGGGGTTGCGGCCCACTCCGCCCGCAAGCGTGGTCACGGTAATTCCCCCCGCCCACGACCGCCAATCTGACCCCACCAGCCCGCGCGCATGCGTCGTTTGGGACCGCTATTTGGTACCCAAACGACGCATGGTGGGGTTCGGGGCAGCTGGGTTCGGGGCAGCTGGGTTCGGGGCAGCTGGGTTCGGGGCAGCTGGGTTCGGGGCAGCTGGGTTCGGGGCAGCTGGGTTCGGGGCAGCTGGGTTCGGGGCAGCTGGTTCGGGGCAGCTGGTTCGGGGCAGCTGGTTCGGGGCAGCTGGTTCGGGGCAGCTGGTTCGGGGCAGCTGGTTCGGGTCAGCTGGGTTCGGGGCAGCTGGGTTCGGGTCAGCTGGTGAGGAAGGCCGCGGCGGCGTTGGCGGCGGTGATCCGGGCGGTGTCGGCCACCGGCTCGCCCCTCGCGGCAGCGAGCGCCTCGCCGACGGCGGTCACGTACGCGGGTTGGTTCGCCCGCCCACGGTGCGGCACCGGCGCGAGGTAGGGCGAGTCGGTCTCGACGAGCAACCGGTCGGCCGGCGTGCGAGCCGCGGCGGCCCGCAGCTCATCGGCGGCCTTGAACGACACGATGCCCGAGAACGACAACGAGCACCCGAGCTCGAGCGCCCGCTCGGCCTCGGCGCGGCCACCGCTGAAGCAGTGCACGATCGTGTGTCGCGGCACGCCGTGCGTTCGCAGCGCGGCGAAGGTGACGTCCCACGCGTCGCGGGTGTGGATCACGAGTGGGAGATCGAGCTCGTGGGCGAGCTCGATCTGGCGCGCGAACGCCTCGTCCTGCTCGGCGAGCGGCGAGTGCTCGTAGAAGAGGTCGAAGCCCGCCTCACCGATACCGACGATCCTGCTCGCACGGCCGCGACGCGCGAGCGCCTCGAGCTCGGCCCACTCCTCGCCGAGCCGGCTCGCCTCGTGCGGATGCAGACCGACGGTTGCGTACACGTCGTCGTAGCGCGCCGCGAGCGCCACCGCCTCGCACGACGTCGCGAGGTCGGTGCCCACGCACACCATCCAGTCGACGCCTGCGGCCCGCGCGGCCTCCACCAGCACGCCGGGATCGACCGGCTCGCCATGGCGACTCGGTTCGAGTTGGAGATGGCAGTGCGCGTCGACCCACATGTCTCAGCCCCTGGGGTCAGGCCGGTGCCGTCGCCGCGCCCGCGTCGAAGCGCGGGAACAGCGCGTCGCCCTTGTCGACCTTCGCGCCGGCGCGCAGGTTGCCCCACGAGGCCGCGTCCGGCAGCCGCTGGTCGCGCACGCTCCCCTGCTCGCCGAGCCGGTGCCACAGCTCCTCGGCGGCACGCGGGATCGCCCACGAGGCCAGCACCGTGGCGGCCCGCAGCACCTCGAGGCAGTCGCCGAGCACGCCTCGCACGGCCGGATCACCCGCCTTGTGCAGCTTCCACGGCTCGGCGGCCTCGATGTAGGCGTTGGCGGCGCGCAGCACGTCCCACACCGCGCCGAGCGCACCCGAGAAGTCGAGTTCGGCCATCGCCGCCGCGCAGCGGTCGTAGAGCGCGTCGACCTCGGCGCGCAGCGGCCCCTCGGCCCGCTCCTCGGGCACCGCACCACCGCAATAGTTCGTGACCATGTTGAGCACGCGGCTCGCGAGGTTGCCGTAGTTGTTCGCGAGGTCGGCGTTGTAGCGCGCGGCCATCGCCTCGTAGCTGAAGTCGCCGTCGGGACCGAAGCGCTGGTCGGCGAGGAAGTGATAGCGGTAGCCGTCGACGCCGAAGTCGGACACGAGATCGCCGGGCGCGATCTGGTTCGCCTTCGTCTTGCTCATCTTCGCCCCGCCCACGAGCAACCAGCCGTGCGCGAACACGTGCCGCGGCGGATCGATGCCCGCGGCCATCAGCATCGCCGGCCAATAGACCGCGTGGAAGCGCAGGATGTCCTTGCCCACCAGGTGGTAGTCGACGGGCCAGAAGCGCGCGAAGCGCTCGGGATCGGTGCCGAGGCCGACCGCGGTGCAGTAGTTGATGAGCGCGTCGAACCACACGTAGGTGACGTGCGCGCCGTCCCATGGCAACGGCACGCCCCATGTGATCGACGTACGGCTCATCGAGAAGTCGCGCAGGCCTTGGCGGATGAAGCCGATCACCTCGTTGAGGCGCGACTCCGGCTGGACGGCGTCGGGATGTGCGGCGTAGTGGTCGAGGAGCCGCTGCCCGTAACGCGACAGGCGGAAGAAGTAGTTCTGCTCGACGACATGCTCGACGGGGCGCTCGTGCACCGGGCACAGCCCACCGACGAGCTCGTCCTCGGTGTAGTAGGCCTCGCAGGGAACGCAGTACAGGCCCTCGTAGGTGTCGAGCTCGATGTCGCCGTTGTCATAGATGCGTTGCAGCAGCTCCTGCACCGCGCGCGTGTGGCGGTCCTCGGTGGTGCGGATGAAGTCGTCGTAGGAGATGTCGAGCAGCGCCCACGCCTCTTCGAAGCGCGCCGACGTGCGGTCGGCCCACTCCAGGGGCGACACGCCCTGTGCCTCGGCCACGCGCTGGATCTTGAGCCCGTGCTCGTCGGTGCCGGTGAGGAAGAACACGTCGTCGCCGTGCAGGCGCCTCCAGCGGGCCAGCGCGTCGGCCGCCACCGTCGTGTACGCGGTGCCGATGTGCGGCACATCGTTCACGTAGTAGATGGGCGTCGTCACATAGAAGCGCTGGGCCACGCCACTCATTATCGTCGTCGTTTGCCGCGACAAGCGGCACAGATTCGCCACCGGCGGTGGACGGCAGCTCCCTTTGACCGCACGCCGGCGCTCGCGTATCATTCGATGCTCCATTCAAGGCGGAGGAATTGGATAGGCCGCTCGGCTCCGGCTACTCGGTCGGCCCGCGACTCGGCGGTGGCGGCATGGGAGAGGTGTACGCGGGCCACGTCCGCGTCACGGGCGAACGCGTCGCGATCAAGTTCCTGCGATCCGACCTCAGCAAGGATCCGGCGCTGATCGCCCGCTTCGTGCACGAGCGCCAGGTCCTCACCGGTGTCGTCAACCCGCACCTCGTGACGCTCCGCGACCTCGTGATCGAGGGCGATCAGCTCGCGATCGTGATGGATCTCGTCGAGGGCTCCGATCTGCGGACCTGGGCGTCGGGCCGGGGACGCATCGGCCAGCGGACCGCTACCGACCTCTGTGCACAACTCCTGGAGGCGCTCACCGCGATGCACGACGCGGGCATCGTCCATCGCGACGTCAAGCCCGAGAACGTGTTGCTCGAGGATGGCGACAGCGCCGTGCCGTTCGCGAAGCTCAGCGACTTCGGCATCGCGCGGGTGGCGGACGGGCCGCTGCTCACCCGCCGTTCGGGCATGATCGGCACGCCGCTCTACATGGCGCCCGAGCTCGCCACCAACGACCCGATCGGCGCTGCGGTCGACGTGTACGCCGCGGGCGCGGTGTACTACGAGCTGCTCGCCGGGCGCCAGGTGTTCGAAGTGGACTCCGTCGTCGGCCTCATCCGCTGCCACGCCGACGTGATGCCCGAGCGTCCGGACCCAGTCGACGACCGCGTGTGGGCCGTGATCGAGCGGATGCTCGCGAAGGACCCTGCCGGCCGGCCGACCACGCGTGAGGCGCGCGACGAGCTGGAGGCGCTGCTCCCCACGCTTACCGACGTCGCCGAACCGCCGCGCGGCAGCCACCCCGAGACGGTCATCTCGCCGCTTCCCCCCTCGACGTCGGGCGCGGGCACCACGCCGCCCCCGGGCCCGGCGCGGTCGCCGATCCCGAACGCGGCGCCTCCCGCCGCCCCACCGCCGCCCGCAGGCGTCTCGGCGCCGGAGGCGGCGGTCACGTTCACGCCCCAGCCCGGCCCACCCCAGCCCGGCACGCCCCAGCCCGGCACACCGCCGGCGGTCACGTTCACGCCCCAGCCCGGCACGCCGGGAGCACCCGCCGAGCCCGCAGCACCGGCGGCCGGGGTCGCCGGACCGGTGGCGGCCGACGCGGCCTTCGCCACCACCTCGCACCATGTCCCGACGCCGACCGACACGACGATCAGCGGCGTGCCGGTCGCGGTCATCACGCCGGCGCCGCCCCGGCGGCACCGTCGGCCGATGATGGCCGTCGTCGCCACGGTCGCCGTACTCGCGATCGCGGGGGCCGCGTACGCGCTCACCGGCCGCAGCCACACCAGCGCCTCGACGAACACCACGCGACGGATCGCGACGACGAGCACGCCCGGCACCACTACGGCACCAACCGCCGTCCAGCCGGCCGTGGCCCGCTTCACGGTGGCCTGCCCCAACGGATGCATCTTCGACGCCACGCAGTCCGCGGGCACACGGCTGACGGCGCACTCCAGCAGCCGCGTGACGCGCTACGAGTGGAACTTCGGCGACCACAGCTACATCACGGTCGCAACGCCGAAGGTGCTGCACGTCTACCACCTCGCCGGAACGCACGCGTACCGCGTGATCCTCGTCGTCATCGATGACTCCGGCCGAACGGCGCGCATCACGCGCACCATCAAGGTCAAGGGAGTACCCGCGAGCAGCGGCGCCACCGGCACGACGACGCCCGTCACATCGGGGACGTCGCCGACGACCGCACCGCCGTCCAGCGGTTCGGGCGCCAACCAGCGACCGTCGGCATCCTTCACGATCGGCTGCAATGCGCTGTCGTGCAGCGCCAACGGTGCGGGCTCGCACGACGCCGACGGGAGCATCGTGAGCTACTCGTGGTCGTTCGGCGACGGCGCGTTCGGGAGCGGAACCCAGACATCGCACACCTACGGCAAGGCGGGCACCTACACGGTGACATTGACGGTGCGCGACAACCAGGGCGCGACCGCCTCGACGACCCGAACCGTCGGCGTGAGCGCGCCGCCGCCTCCGCTCAGTGCGCCCGGCAGCCGGTCGGCGTCGGGCGACTCCTGTTTCGGCATCGCGCTGCAGACGCCCTACATCAGCGGCGCCAGCTGGCACTTCGGCGGTTTCTCGCACGGCAGCGCGTCGTACAACGGCGCGCTCGGAACCTGGGGATGGTACGCCAATGCAAAGGGGACTTCGGGCAGCGACACGGGCAGCTACTGGTACACCACGAGCGACGGCCGCAGGTCACCCACATCGTCGTACACGGTGCACTACTCGCACTCCGGATCGTGCTGACACGATGCGCGGAGGGATGCGTCGCAGCGGGCTCGCAGTCGCCGCGCTCATCGGGCTGTGCGTACCGGCTGGTGCGAGCGTGGCCGCCGCTCGCGTGACCCCCGCGGCAGGGCAGAGCACGCACCTGCAACATGGAGGCGGAGCGGCGGCACCCCGCGCCGGCGCGGTTCCGGCGATCGCGCCAAGCCAAGCGAAGGTCGCGCCCGCACGAGCGGAGGCACCGATGCTCGTGCCGCGTCGCATCTGCAAGACGACCGACGCCAACGACCCTTCGAACGACGTCGGCACCCTCGACATCACGAGCTACAGCGCGGCGCTCGACTGCGCGAACCGCAATTGGATCCTGTACGCCGACACGCGCGACACGTGGGCGCTCTCCAAGCTCGGCGCGTTCGAGGCGTGGGTGAACATCGACGGCAACAACACGAATGGTTGCCTCGGCGCCGACCGCCTCCTGCTCGTCCAGTACAGCGCCTCGCTCCACACCTGGACCGCGGGCGCGTACGTCGCGAACGCCAACTGCGACGGCGCCGGCGGGCTCACGCACCGCTTGACGCCGCTCACCGCGCTGTCCGCCGTCGGACACGCGGGCGGCGGCGCTGCGAACGACGTGGGCGTGCTGGTGCCGGAGTGGGTGCTCGGCACGCGGATCCGCTCGTTCACCTGGCACGCGTCGTTGCTCGCCAGCGGCGGCGCATGGGACAGGACGTCATGGACCTGGATCCACGGCTACCCGTTGCCCACGACGTTCTTCCGGCCGCTGGCGAGCGAACAGGTCAACGGCCAGTACACGCAGGTGGTCGGCGGCGACTTCGACGGTGACGGCTACGGCGACCTGCTCTTCTATCGTGCCGGGCCCGGCGCCGACTCGATCTGGTGGGGTGACGGACGGGGCCGCTTCGCGAAGCAGCGGATCTCGATCAACGGCTCGTACCGACTGATCATCGGTGATTTCAACGGCGACGGGCGCCGCGACGTGCTGTTCTACGGCCCGGGCTCCACACCCGAGTCGATCTGGTGGGGGGCATCGAGCCGCCACTTCGTCGCGACCCGTGCGCACGCCATCTCCGGGACCTACGCGATCACCGCCGGTGACTTCAACGGCGACGGACGCACCGACCTCTACTTCGCGCACGGCCACGACAACGTGTTCTGGGTGAACACGACGTCGGTCGGCACCTCCACGTTCGCGTTCACGCAGCTCCGCGACACCATCATCAACCGGTCGTTCACGTCGATCGCGCCGGTCGACTACGACTGCGACGGCGCCGACGACCTGCTGTTCTACGCGAGCGGCCCGTCGCCCGACGCGTTCACATTTCCCGATCACGGCCTGTTGTCGAACGCGCTGAAGGTGGCACCGAACGGCCATGGCATCGACGGCACCTACGTGGCGGTGTCCGGTCGCTTCGAAGGCGGCTGCGGCGACGTGCTGCTCTACGGACCGGGTTCGCTGCCCGACGCGCTGCTCCAGGGCTCGGGCTTCGGCCCGACACCACCCGGCCATTCGCAACTCGTGACCGTGGCAGGGCCCGCGATCCACGGCGTCTACGTCCCGGTCGTGTTCGATGCCGACGGAGACGGGCGCGCCGACATCTTCTTCTACGGCGGGCCGAGCGGCGCCGAATCGATCCTCCTCGGCACGTGAGCAAGGTCGTCGCCGCGGGAGGTCAGCCGCCGGCCGGCCGGCGCCGCCGGATGACGACCCGGTCGTAGGCGGCGCGGCGATCCACTCCCAGCTCCTCGTGCACCAGCCCCGCCACGTCACTGGCGCGCAGGCCCGCCGTGAGCAGCTCGTCGATCCTCGCGTCGACCGCCTGCGGGTCGGCGGGTGGGGATGGCGCATCGCCGCGCCCGGCGAGGACCACCACGCATTCGCCCCGCGTCTCGATGGCACCGGACCCGAGCATCGCGAGCATCTCGTCGAGCGTGCCGCGATAGGCCGACTCGTGCAGCTTCGTGAGCTCGCGCAGGATCGCGGCCAGCCGATCGCCACCCGCAGACCCGCGGAGATCGGTGAGGGTGGCCGTCAGGCGGTTCGCCGTCTCGAACAGCACGGTCGTCTCCCGCGCGCAGCCGATCGACTCGAGTTGCTCGCGGCGCACTCGCCCCTTGCGTTCGAGGAAGCCCACGAAGGTGAAGGGCTGGGTGGGCAGACCCGAGAGCACCAGCGCGGTCGTGACCGCGCTCGGCCCGGGCACGCACTCGACCGGAAGTCCCGCCGCCGCGCAGGCGCGCACGAGGCGCTCACCCGGATCGCTGATACCGGGCATTCCCGCGTCGCTCACGTACGCGACGCGCGCACCTGCTGCGATCTTGTCCACGACGGCCGGCGCAAGCGCGGCTTCGTTGTGGCGGTGCAGCGCGCGCAGCCGGTCGCGCGCCGGGATGCCCGCGTGCGTGAGGAGCGCGCGGGTGCGGCGAGTGTCCTCGGCGTAGACGACGTCGGCGTCGCGCAAGGTCTCGACGGCGCGCGGGCTGAGGTCGGCGAGGTTCCCGATCGGCGTGCCGACGAGGACGAGCGCGCCTCGACCGGGCTCAGGCACGAACCTCGACCTCGTCACCCACGCGCAAGCCCCACCGGTCGAGCGAACCCTCGTTCGCCTCGATCACGAACGCCGCGCGCGGCACGACCTTCGACACACGCCAGGGCCGGAGCGTGGCGACGTGCACCACCACACCCGCGCGGTCACAGAACGCCACGTCGATCGGGAATCGCATCCCGAAGGTGTGCACGTTGCGGCAGCGACGCAGCACGAACGCGCCTTCGACCCCGTCACGCCCGATCAGACCACGGCGCCGGGCGCGACGCGTCTCGGCGAGCTCGGCCGCCGCCAACACGTCGTCACCTCGCACCAGCCATGCCACGCAGGACGCTCCCGGTCGACTGCCGCACGAACGTAGCGAACCGCGTCGCACGCTCCCGCTCGGTGCGGGCGGTCATCCCCCCGGCGCGCCGTGGCCGCCGTGAGAACCGCTCAGCCGTCCGCACCGAGTGCCGGCGGCCGTCGCCGCACGCTCGGCGGTGTGCGCGCGAGGCGGAGCGGCGAGCGGATCGACGGGAACGTCCCGTGCTCGTCGTGCAGCTCCACCACCGGTTCCGCGCCGAGCCCGTCCGCGAGGTCGACCGCGCCGGCGACGGTGTTGATCACGCCCGCCGGCACGCCGGCACGGGTCAACGCGTCGACCCAGTGTGCCCGCGGCCGCGAGACGAACGCCGCTCTGAGCAACGGATCGAGCTCGGACCGGTGCGCGACCCGGGCGTCGTTCGTCGCGAAGCGAGCATCGGTGGCGAGCGCCGGCTGCCCGAGCACGATCGCGACCGCGCCGAACTGGCGATCGTTGCCGCACGCGACGACGAGATCGCCGTCGGCAGCCGGATACACGCCGTACGGCACGATCGAAGGATGGTCGTTACCGAGCCGCGTGGGGTTGGCACCGGCGAGGAGGTAGCCGCTCACCTGGTTCACCTGCGCGGCGAGCGCGCAATCGAGCAACGACACCTCGAGATACTGACCGCGACCGCTGCGCACCCGTTCCTGGAGCGCGGCGAGCACCCCGATCGCGACGTAGAGCGAGCACAGCACGTCGACGACCGCGACGCCCACCTTCATCGGCGAGCCGCCGGGATCGCCAGTGATGCTCATCAGCCCGCTGGCGGCCTGCACGAGCAAGTCGTAGCCGGGCATATCGCGCGCTGCCGGCGTCGATCCGAAACCCGTGATCGAGCACACCACCAGGCGCGGGTGGCGGGCGACGAGGTCGGCGGGATCCATGCCCCAGCGCGCCATGGTGCCGGGCTTGAAGTTCTCGACGAGCACGTCGGCGCGGTCGAGCGTTGCCGCCACCGCGGCCCGCCCCTCCGCGGTGGTGAGGTCGGCGGTGATCGATCGCTTGTTGCGGTTCGCCGCCTGGAAGTACGTGCTCGTGCCGTTGGCGAACGGCGGCCCCCACGACCGCGTGTCGTCACCGGCGCCCGGACGCTCGATCTTGACGACGTCGGCACCCAGATCGCCGAGGATCATCGTGGCGTGCGGGCCGGCGAGCACTCTGGAGAGATCGACGATCCTGATGCCGTCCAGCGCACCAGCTTCGTGCGCCTCGGGCATTCCCGTAGTTTCTCACGGAAGCGAACTTGGCCCCGCGCTGCGACGCGATGCGGGGGGAGACGCCGCCACGCGCAGGGCCATGCCAAGCATCATCCTCCATCGACGTGTCGGTTGGGTGACGTCCGGGCGAACCGCGAATGGCGACGGAACGACGTCTCGGCCGTGACGGACAGGAGCGGCGCGAGACTGGGCGCACCATGCGAATTCTCGTGACGAACGACGACGGCATCGAGTCAGAGGGCCTCCACGTGCTCGCTCGCACGATCGCCAAGGCCGGGCACGACACGGTGGTCGTCGCGCCCGACTCCGATCGCAGCGGCGTGGGTGCCGCGCTCGGACTCGTGCACGCCGACCAGCATCTCGACGCGCGGCTGGTCGAGGTGGCCGACCTCGACATTCCTGCGTATGCGCTCGACGGACCGCCGGGCATGTGCGTGGTGGCCGCGCGCCTCGGCGCCTTCGGGGATCCGCCCGACCTCGTGGTGTCGGGCATCAACGCCGGACTCAACACCGGCCGCTCGATCCTGCACTCGGGCACGGTCGGTGCCGCGCTCACGGGCCAGAACTTCGGCATCTCCGGCCTGGCGGTGAGCGTCGCCTTCGATCCCGATCGTGGCATGTGGCCGTGGTCGAGCGCGTCCGACATTGCGCTCGACGTGCTCGACCGCTTCGCCGGCGCACCGGCGCGTACCGTCATCAACCTGAACGTGCCCGGTCGCGACCCGGTGCTCGGCGTGCGCTGGGCCCGGCAGCCGCGTTCGGCGCGGCCCGTGCCACGATCGCGGAGACGCCCGACGGCCGGTTGCAGTTCGAGCTGCAGGCCACCGGCGCCACGCCGGCGCCCGACTCCGACCAGGGCGTGGTCGAGGCCGGCTACGCGTCGATCACCACGATCGTCGGCATCGCCGAGGCCTGGCCCACCGAGCTTGACGGGGCCACCACCGTGGAGGCGCGCGTCGTGCCCGGCGCGCCGTTCGAGGCGGTGCATCCGCTCCCCGACGCCTCGCGCCCTCGCTGGCTGCACCGCCCGCTCGCGGCCCGCTGACGACTCGCGCTGTTCACATGGGCGTGACATCGCGGACCACGGAACCGGGCACCATGATGCGCATGCACGACCCCACGACCACGACCACGACCCCGACCCCGACCCGGGCGTCAGCCGCGACCACGACCACGACCACGACGACGACCACGACCACGACGGCCCTGTGCGGCCCGCGGGTGCTCGCGCGCCTGCACTCCCTCACCGGCGAGACGGTCGAGATCGTCACGCTGCGCATGCGATATCGCGGCACGCTGCTCGCGGTGCACCAGCGGGCGGTGTGGATCGGCGTCGGCGACGACTGCATGGTCGCGATCACCGAGCCCATCGTAACGGCCGCGCACCGTCCCGGAGCCACCGAGGGCGCGGCCGCGCTCGTCCATCCCGCCGTGCAGGCTTCCTGACCCGCGTCGTGTCCGGGTCGGTGGCGGTCAGGCGCTCCCGGACAGGAAGCGATAGCCCATGCCGGGCTCGGTCACGAAGTACTGCGGGCGTGAGGGCAGCGGCTCGAGCTTGCGCCGCAACGCCGCGAGGTACACGCGCAGGTACTCGGTCTGGGTCTCGTAACCCGGGCCCCACACTTCCTGCAGCAGCATCTTCTGGCTGACGAGCCGCCCCTCGTTGCGCACGAGCACCTCGAGCACGTGCCACTCGGTGGGCGTGAGCCGCACCACGGCACCGTCGGCCCGGCGCACCTGCTTCGCGGCAAGATCGACCACGAAGTCTGCCGTCGATACGGTCGGCTCGTCGTGACCGTCGCTCGCGCGCCGCAGCGCGGCCCGCACGCGGGCGAGGAGCTCGTCCATGCCGAACGGCTTGGTCACGTAGTCGTCGGCGCCGAGGTCGAGTGCCGCCACCTTGACGCGCTCCTCGCCGCGCGCCGACAGCACGACGACCGGCACGTTGCTCCACCCGCGCAGCGCCTCGAGCACGTGCACGCCGTCGAGGTCGGGCAGACCGAGATCGAGCACCACGAGATCAGGGTGTGCCCGGGCGGCCTGCTCGAGGCCCTTGGCCCCATCGGCCGCCAGCACCACGTCGTAGCCGCGCGCCTCCAGGCTGATCCCGAGGGCGCGCGCGAATCGTTCCTCGTCGTCGATGACGAGGATCTTCGTCATCGAGCGTTCGCCTGCCTGCGCGCGCTCGTCTCGCTGCGCCGGAGCTCGGGTGCTGACGGCGCGCTCCCCGCGCCGATCGGCACGACGACCACCATCGTGGCCCCGCCGCCCGGCGTGTCCTCGATGCGCAACTCGCCGCCCATCGCCTCGATGAAGCCCTTCGCCACCGCGAGCCCGAGTCCCACGCCGAGGCCGGCAGGCTGGTCGCCTAGCCGCTGGAACGGCCGGACCACGCGCTCGCGCTCGCTCACGGGGATGCCCGGTCCACGGTCGACGATGCGCAGGTGCATCTCGTCGCCGAGGGCCGCGACCTCGATGCGCACCGGCACACCGGGCGGCGTCCAGCGCAGCGCGTTGCCGATCAGATTGGCCAGTACCCGTTCGAGCAGCGCCGGATCGACGGACATGAGCGGCAATCCGTCGGCCACGTCGACGGCAACCGCGTCGCGCTGCGGGCGGAGCGACGCGATCGCCGCGCCCACGATCTCCTCGACGTCGATGATCTGCGGGCGCGTGATCACCTCGCCGGAGCGGAGCCGGCTCATGTCGAGCAGGTTGCCGACGAGATCGTTGAGCCGGGTTGCCTCGTCGTCGATCGTGTGCAGCAACTCCTCGCGTGCCTCGGCCGGCCAGTCGACGTCGGTGGCGAGCAGGCTCGTTGCCGCGGCGCGGATCGACGCCAGTGGTGTGCGCAGGTCGTGGCTCACGGCGGCGAGCAACGCGTTGCGCAACTCGTTGGCACGGGCCTGGGCGATGGCCTGCTCGGCCTCTCGCTGCAGGAGCCGGCGGTGGCGCGCCAGCGCGATCTGCGTGGTGAACGACGCCAGCACCTCGCGTTCCTCGGCGGTGAGGCTGCGTCCCGACCATGCGAGGCAGGCGTCGCCCGCGAGCGCGACGGCACGCTCGGGGTCGTAACGGGTGCCGCCGTCGTCGACCACGCCGTGAGTCTCCGCCGCGTCACCCAGGTCAGCCGGCGGCATGGGCGCCTCGGGCGTACACGCCTCCACATGGAGCTCGCCGTCGGCGCCGCTCGCGAGCACGCGCACGTAGTCGAGGTCGAACGTGCTGCCGATCTGTTCGAGCAGGCGCGGCATCGGATCGGGGTCGTCGATGGTGATGCCCGCCATCGTGGCGAGCATGCGCGCCTCGGAACGCGCCTGGTATGCCTCGGCCCGCCGCCCCGCGGCCAGGTCGACGAGCACGCTCACCACCCCGCCGATGACGAGGAAGGCGACGAGCGCGAGCACGTCGCGCCCGTTCGCGATCGTGAGCGTGTGGAACGGCGGCACGAAGTAGTAGTTCAGGAGCAGGAACCCGAGCAGCGACGCGACGAGCGCGGGAGTCACACCTCCCACCACTGCGATCAGCACGACCGCGAGGAGATAGCAGAGGATCGCGTTCTGGAAGCCCATCGAGTGTCGGGCGGGGATGAGCGCGAGCGTGAGCAGTGGCAGACCGGCGAGCGCGAGCACGAAACCGGTGACGCGCCGCTTTCGGCTCACCGATACGAACCGGGGCGTCCGGGTGAACGGCCTCGACGCCGAGGCCTCCTCCTCGAGGTTCGGGCTCGAGATCACGTGCACGTCGAGCCGGCCGCGCGCGTTGCGCAGCAGCTTGCGCACCACCGAGCCACGCCACAACTCGGTGACGCGCGACTCGCGGCTCGCGCCGAGCACGATCTGCGTGGCGTTCTCCGCCGTCGACACGTGCAGCAGCGCGTCGGCGATGTCGGTGCCCACGACCTCGACGTAGCGGCCGCCGACCTCCTCGAGGAGCGAGATCCGGTCGGCGATGCGATCGGCCTCGCCCTCTCGCCCACCCCGTAGGCCGTCGCTGCGCACCACGTGCACACCGATCAGCTCGCCGTGTGTGCGGCGAGCCATGCGCGCCGCGCGCCGGATCAGATCGTCGCCGCCGGGCGCGCCGGTGATCGCCACCACGACGCGCTCCTTCGTCTCCCACGCGGTGTCGATGTCGTGCCGCTCGCGGTAGTCCTGGAGCGCCTCGTCTACCTTGTCGGCGAGCCACAGCAGCGCGAGCTCGCGCAGCGCGGTGAGGTTGCCGACGCGGAAGTAGTTGCCGAGCGCGGCGTCGACCTTCTCGGGCGCGTAGACGTTGCCGTGCGCCATACGCCGCCGCAGCGCCTCCGGCGTCTGGTCGATGAGCTCCACCTGGTCCGCGGCACGCACCACGGCGTCGGGCACCGTCTCCTGCTGGTCGATGCCGGTGACCTGCTCCACCACGTCGTGCAGCGATTCGAGGTGCTGCACGTTCACGGTCGAGATCACGTTGATGCCCGCGTCCAGCACTTCGGCGATGTCCTGCCAACGCTTCTCGTTGCGAGAACCGGGCACGTTCGTGTGCGCGAGCTCGTCGATCAGCGCCCACTCCGGTCGGCGGGCGATGAGCGCGTCGACGTCCATCTCCTCGAACGTCGTACCGCGGTAGTCGATCCGGCGCCGCGGCACGACCTCGAGTTCGCCGACCTGCTCGGCGGTGTTCGGCCGCGCGTGCGTCTCGACGTAGCCGACCACCACATCGGTGCCGCGCGAGGCGCGCCGCCGGCCCTCGTTCAGCATCGCGAACGTCTTGCCGACGCCGGGCGCGGCGCCGAGGTAGACGCGCAATTGCCCACGGGCCACGGGCGATTATCCCATCTTGTCGAGGTCGAGGTTGACGTCGAGCACGTTCACCACCGGTTCACCGATGAACCCGAGGACCCGGTCCGACGTGTGGTGGTGCACCACGTCCATCACCTCCGCGACTGTGAGACCCCTCGCCTTCGCGATCCGCGGCGCCTGGAGCCGCGCGTTCTCCGGCGAGATGTCGGGGTCGAGCCCCGAACCGGAGGTGGTCACCGCGTCGACGGGCACCGGGTAGTCCTGCGGCAGTGCATTCAGGGCACGGTACGCCTTCGCGCGGTCGCGGATCGCGCTCACAAGCTTCGGGTTCGTCGGCCCGAGGTTCGACCCCCCGCTGGCGTTGGCGTCGTAGCCGTCGCCGGCGGCCGACGGCCGGGGCTGGAGGTACTTGGTGATCGGGTTGCCGGCCTTGTCGGTGAATGCCTGCCCGATGAGCGACGAGCCGACGACGTTGCCCGCCTTGTCCTTCACGAACGAACCGTTCGCCCGGCCGGAGAAGGCCACCTGCGAGACGGCCGTGACCGCCAGCGGGTAGACGAGCCCGAGCAGCACGGTCAGCGCGATCGTCATCAGCAATCCGGTGAGCAGTTGGCGTCGCATCACTTCACCCCCAGCGCGCTGATGACGAGATCGATGATCTTGATGCCCACGAACGGGGCGATGATGCCGCCGAGCCCGTAGATGAGCAGGTTGCGGCGCAGGATCGCCGCGGCGCCCATCGCGCGGTACTTCACGCCGCGCAGCGCGAGCGGGATGAGTATCACGATGATCAGCGCGTTGAAGATCACCGCACTGAGGATCGCCGAGTGCGGGTTGTCGAGCTTCATGACGTTGAGCGTCGAGAGCTGCGGGAACACGCCCTGGAACATCGCGGGAATGATCGCGAAGTACTTCGCGATGTCGTTCGAGATCGAGAACGTGGTGAGCGAGCCGCGCGTGATGAGCAGCTGCTTGCCGATCTCCACGATCTCGATGAGCTTCGTCGGATTCGAGTCGAGGTCGACCATGTTGCCGGCCTCTTTCGCGGCCTGCGTGCCCGTGTTCATGGCCACGCCCACGTCGGCCTGCGCGAGGGCCGGCGCGTCGTTCGTGCCGTCGCCGGTCATGGCAACGAGGTAGCCGCCCTGCTGCTCCTTCTTGATCAGCGCCATCTTGTCCTCGGGAGTTGCCTCCGCGAGGAAGTCGTCGACACCGGACTCTTCGGCGATCGCGCGCGCGGTCAGGGGATTGTCGCCCGTGATCATGATCGTGCGGATGCCCATGCGCCGCATCTCGTCGAAGCGCTCGCGCATGCCCTGCTTCACCGTGTCCTTCAGGTGGATCACACCGAGCACGCGCGTGACACCGCTCTGGCCGTCGGCAACCGTCAACGGCGTGCCGCCGTTCGTGGCGATCCGCTCGACGATGGGCGCGAGGTCTGCAGGCACGTGCCCGCCCTGCTCCTCCACCCACCGCTGCACCGAGTCGGCCGCCCCCTTGCGCACCATCCGGCCTTCCCAGTCGATACCCGACATGCGGGTCTGTGCGGTGAACGGCACCAGCTCCGCGCCGTCGATCTCGCGCGGCGTCAGCCCGTAGCGCTCCTCGGCCAGCGCCACGATCGACCGGCCCTCGGGTGTCTCGTCGGCGAGGCTCGACAGCAGCACCGTTTCGGCGAGCTCCTGCTCGCTCACACCGCCGACGGCGATGAACTCGGCGGCCATGCGGTTGCCGTACGTGATCGTGCCGGTCTTGTCGAGCAACAGAGTGCTGCAGTCGCCCGCGGCCTCGACCGCGCGACCGCTCATCGCGAGCACGTTGCGCTGCACGAGCCGGTCCATGCCCGCGATCCCGATCGCCGACAGCAGCGCACCGATCGTGGTGGGGATGAGGCACACGAGCAAGGCCACGAGCACGGTGATCGACTGCTGCGCGTGCGAGTAGATCGCGAACGGCTGGAGCGTCACCACCGCGAGCAGGAAGATGATCGTGAGCCCGGCGAGCAGGATGTTGAGCGCGATCTCGTTGGGCGTTTTCTGGCGGCTCGCACCCTCCACGAGCGCGATCATCCGGTCGAGGAACGTCTCACCCGGCTTCGAGCTGATCTGCACCACGATCTGGTCGGAGAGCACGCGCGTGCCGCCCGTGACCGCGCAGCGGTCGCCACCCGACTCGCGGATGACGGGGGCGGACTCGCCGGTGATCGCCGACTCGTCGACCGACGCGATGCCGTCGACCACGTCGCCGTCGCCGGGAATCAGCCCGCCGGCCTCGACGACGCAGAGGTCGCCCACGTGCAGCTGCGTCGACGGGGTCTCCTTCACAGAACCATCGGCTTGGCGCACGAACGCGACCGTCTCCGACCGGGTCTTGCGCAACGTGTCGGCCTGCGCCTTGCCGCGCCCTTCGGCGACGGCCTCGGCGAAGTTCGCGAACAGCACCGTGAACCACAGCCACACGGCGACGAGCGCCGCGAAACCGTCGGTATCGCGGATCGCGAGGAACGTGGTGAGCACGCTGCCGATCTCGACGACGAGCATCACCGGGTTCCGGGCCATCTGGCGCGGGTCGAGCTTGACGAACGAGTCGACGACGGCGCGGCGCATGATCGCCGGCTCGAACATCGACGCCGATTTCCGCTTGGAGTGGGTTGCCGCGAAGTCGGCCTCGGGCGGTTCTTCGAGCGTGATTTCGGTTGGCATCTCCCTCACCTCAGAACTTGCCGACCAGATGCTCGACGATCGGGCCGAGCGCGACTACGGGGAAGAACGTCAGACCCACGACAACGACCACCACGCCCACGAGCAGCGCGCTGAACAGCGGCGTGCCCGTGGGGAACGTGCCCGCCGATGCCGGTACCGGCTGCTTGCGGCCGAGCGAGCCGCCGATTGCCAGCGCGGGAATCATCAGCGCGAAGCGACCGACGAGCATCGCGATCCCTTGCGTGACGTTGAACCACTGCGTGTTCCCGTTGATACCGCCGAACGCGGAGCCGTTGTTGTTGGCGGGACTCGTGAACGCGTACGTCATCTCGGAGAGACCGTGTGGTCCCGGATTCGCGAGCGAGTTCAGCGCCGTGCCCATGACGATCGAGATGCCGGCGAACACGAGGATCACGAGCGGCACCAGGAGGATGTAGATCACGACGAGCTTCATCTCGGCCGACTGGATCTTCTTGCCGAGGTACTCCGGTGTACGGCCGACCATGAGCCCGGCGATGAACACACTCAACAGCGCGAAGATCAACATGCCGTACATGCCGGCGCCGGTGCCACCCGGGTCGACCTCACCGAACATCATGTTCACGAGCGCAGTGCCGCCGCCGAGCGGCGTCATGCTGTCGTGCGTGCAGTCGACCGAGCCCGTCGACGTGCCGGTGGTGCTCGCGGCGAACACCCCGCAGCCTTGCGAGCCGAAGCGGGCCTCCTTGCCCTCCATGTTGCCGCCACCGGACAACGATCCCGAGGTCGTCTGTTCGACCTTCGCGCTCGCGATCTTCGGACTCCCGCGGCTCTCGAACGTCATCGCCGCGCCGGCCGACGCGAACCAGAGCACGAACATGGCGGCGAACACCACCCAGCCCTGGCGCATGTCGCCCACCATTCTCCCGAACATGAACGGGAACGCGAACGGGAGCGCGAGGAGCAGCCAGATCTCGAGCACGTTCGTGACGCCGGTGGGGTTCTCGTACGGGTGCGCGGCGTTGGCGTTGAGCGGGCCACCGCCATTCTCGCCGATCTCCTTGATCGCCTCCTGGCTCGCGATCGGCCCCTGCGCCACGGTCTGCGTCTGCCCGGTGACCGTGTGCACGGCGCGCGGTGCGTGCAAGTTCTGGATCACGCCCTGGCTCACGAGCACGAGCGCGAACACGAACGACAGCGGAACCAGCACACGCGTGCACGTGCGCACCAGGTCGACCCAGAAGTTGCCGAGCGTCTTCGTGCGCTTCCTCGCGAGCCCGCGGATCAGCGCCACCGCCACAGCCGCACCAGCAGCGGCCGACACGAAGTTGTGGAACGCGAGGCCGGCCATCTGGGTGAGATGGCTGACGGTCGCTTCCGGCACGTAGTTCTGCCAGTTCGTGTTCGTGAGGAAGCTCACCGAGGTGTTGAACGACAGCGCCGCCGGCACCGCCTTCTGGTTCGCGGGGTTCAGCGGTAGGTGCTGCTGGAGGCGCAACTGCGCGTAGAGGACCAGCAACGAGACCGCGCTGAACGCGAGCAGCGACAGCGCGTACACGTTCCAGCGCTGCTCGCGGTCGGGGTCGACGCCGGTCACCCTGTAGATGGCGCGCTCGACCGGACCGAACACCCGGTCGCCGGGCGCGGGACCGTTCGAGTACACCTTCGCGAGGTAGCCGCCGAACAGCGGCGTCGACACCGCGAGCAGCGCGACGATCAGCAGCAGTTGGAGCCAGCCGGCCATCAGAGCTTCTCCGGTGCGAGCAAGGCGAACACGAGGTACGCGGTCACGAGGATCGCCAGGATGAGGCCGACCACGTTGTCGTAGCTCATGACCCCACCGCCCTCACGGGCGCGCCGTCGCCGGGACCGTCAGACCCCGACGTTGCATCGGCGGGCGCGCGGCCGCTCAGCACATTCGCCGCCTCGTCGGGCCCGATGATGGCATCGCACGCCCGCACGAACACCGCCGCGAGCGCGAAGAACGCGATGATCAACACTACGAACACAAGATCCGCCACGGCTTCCCTTTCAGCTGTCGTTCGAGTCTGCTGCGAGCACGACGCCGAGCTCGTCGGCGAGGGCCACCGCGGCCCGCCGCTGCTCGGCCGACGCATGCGAGTTCGTTCCGGGCCGTAGCACGAGACGCCCGAGCTCGCGACCGCCTCCCACGACCGGGAGCTCCAGCCCTTCGCGCGGCAGAGCGAAGTCCTCGCCCTCGAAGCGCAGCACTGCGCCCTCGAGTGCACCATGACGCCCGAGGCTCGCGGCGCTCGGCCGCGACGACCACGACTCACGCTCGGCGTCGCCACTCGCCGCGACGAACGTGCAGTCGTCGAGCTTGAACATGGCGATGAGCTCGGCGCGCACCGCCGACACGATGTCTTCGCGCTCGGCGCCCTGCGCGGCCAGCTCCGCGACCCGGAACAGGCGTTGTAGCTCCATACGGGCGGCGCGCGCCGTGCGGTCGACCCGCCGGGCGCGGATACCCACCTCGGCCGCGATCAAGGCCACCACCGCGAACAGGGCCAACGTCGCGATGTCGGAGCCGTCGTTCATCGTCAGTGACCCGTACGGGGTGGTGAAGAAGAAGTCGAACACCATGGCCGCCACGAGCGCGCCGGCCACGCCGGCCCAGCGCCCACCGATCACCGCGGCCGCGAGCACAGGCACCACGAGAACCAGGGCGATGTTGGCGTTCGGGACGTGCTCGCGGAACGGCACGAGCACAGCGGCCACAAGGAACGCGCCGGCCGCGCCGGAGGCCAACCCGGCCACCTCCCGTCCGGTGCTCTCCGCACGTGGCCACGAGGTCATGCAGCAGTTGTACGCCGCACCGTGCCGAAAAGACCCTTGCTTTACGGCAATTTGATGGTGACCAAGGGCCTTTTTCGCGCGCGCTACACGGGAGCCGGCCGGCCCTACACGTTGAAGCGGATCTCGAGCACGTCGCCGTCGAGCACTTCGTAGTCCTTGCCCTCGAGACGGATCCTGCGCTGCTCCTTGGCCTTCGCCCACGAGCCGATCGTGAGCAGCTCGTCCCAGCGGATCACCTCGGCGCGGATGAAGCCGCGCTGCAGATCGCTGTGGATCACGCCCGCGCACTCCGGTGCCTTGGCACCGGCGCGGAACGTCCACGCACGCGACTCCTTGTCGCCGGTAGTGAGGAACGTGCGCCGGCCGAGCGCGTGGTAGGCCCGCGCGCGAGGCGCGGCAGCACGCTCTCGCCGATGCCGAAGGTCTCGAGCATCTCGGCTCGGTCCTCGGGCGCGCACGAGGCGATCTCGGCCTCGATCTCGATCGCGACGGCGAGCGCGTCGTCGCCGAAGGGCGCCGCGATCGCGTCCGATTCGCCGAGCTGCGTCTCGTCGATCGCGAGCACGACGAGCGTCGACTTGTTCGTGAGCAGGAAGCACGGCGCGAGCTGCGCGCGGGTGTCGCCGTCGAGACCGGCGCGGTAGATCGGCGTCCCGTCGGCGAGCACGGCATGAGCCCGATCGAGTGCCGCCACCTCGGCCACGATCGTCTTGTCGCCGCTCTTCGCGGCGCGCCGCTGCTTGTCGAGCCGCTGCTCGACGGTGGCGAGGTCGGCCACCACGAGCTCCAGCTCCAAGCCTTCGAGGTCCGCGGCGGAATCGGGCGGGCCCATCGCGCCCTCATGGGCGCGAGCCACGAAGCAGATCGTGTCGCAGTTGCGGAGCTCGCCGAGGAACTTGGCGCCGAGGCCCTCGCCCGGTTTCGAGCCCGGCGGCAGCGCGATGTGCGCCAACTCGAAACCGGCCGGCACCACCTTCTTCGATGCCGACATCACCGCAAGCCGCTCGAGCCGCTCGTCGGGCACGTGCGCGATGCCGATCGCCCGTTCGAACACGCCGGGATCGGGCAGCCCGGTGAGCGCGCTGAACAGGCGGTTCGATCCCGCGTCCGACCAGCCGACGAGCCCGAGATGATCCATCGGCACCTACCGTACCGACGGTGCTCCGCTCGCGTACGGTCGGGCTGTGCCCAGCAAACGGCTGACCCTGCCGGGAGCGGTCTTCGCCCCCGTCGGCGTCGCGCTGGTGATGCTTGCGTTCCGCGATCAGCTCCACGCGTCGAGCGCGAGCCTCGTGCTGGTGCTCATCGTGCTCGGCGCCGCGCTGGTGGGCGGGCGCACGCCGGGACTTGTCTGCGCCGCGTCGTCGGCGATCTGCTTCGACTTCTTCTTTACGAAGCCGTACTACTCGTTCGTGATCGCGAACCGCGACGACGTCGAGACGACGATCGTGCTGTTCGTGGTGGGCCTCGCCGTCGGCGAGCTCGTCGTGCGGTCGCGCCGCTATGCCGCGCAGGCCGAGGCGCACGAGCGCGCCGCCCAGTACCTGCGAGCGTCCGCGGCGTTGACCGCGGGTGGCGCACCCAAAGGCTTCCTGATCCAGGCGGTGCAGCGAGAGCTCGTGGCGCTGCTCGGAGCCAAGTCGGCGTCGTTCGAGCGGCCACCGCTCATCGGTAGCTTCCCGGCGCTCCATCACGACCGCGTCTCGATCCCCACGGCCACCGACGCGTTCCCTGTGCACGAGCACGCCGCACAGCTCGTCGAGATCGCGGTGTACGGACACGGTGTGCTCCAGGGACGATTCGTCCTGGAGCTGCCCAGATCCATGTCGGGCCTTGCTGCGGACACCGAACGGCGCGCCCAGGCCCTCGCGCTGGCCGATCAGCTCGGTGCCGCGCTTGCCGCATCGTGATGCCCCGACAGGTGCGGTTCGGTGCCCGCACGCAGCACCGGGTAACGTGGCGGCCCGTGAGCAAGAAGTCGAAGATGCGCCGCCTGAACGCCAAGCGTAAGAAGGCGAACCACGGCAAGCGACCGCTCGCCGGCAAGCGCTCCTGAGCGTCCGCGCTCGGCTCGTTCCCGTTCTCTCCGCTCCTCTCTCTGCGATGCCGCCCATGGCCCATGTCGACGACGTCCACGTGCTCCCCGATCCCGGCACGCACGAGCTATTGCGTGCCACGCTCGAGCGCGCCAACAAGGTGAGCAACCTCGCGTGCGCCGAGGCGCTGCGGCACAACGTGTTCTCGGGTCGTGACCTGCGCGAGCTCGTGAAGGACGTCGTCGAGCAGCACAAGCTGCCGGAGACGTTTGTCACGCCGATCACCGAGCGCGTGGAGCAGTCGCTCGAGCGCCGCGCCGGGAAGCAGCCGAAGTTCTCCACCTACCAGTCGCTCACGCTCCCGGCGCGCGCGTTCAAGTGGAGCTCCGACGGCAAGGTCGCGCTGCCCACGGCCAAAGGGCGCCGCACGATCGCCGTGCGCGTCGACACCGCGCGTGGCGGTCTGCGACCACCACTCGAGGGCCGTCCCGCGATGATCGTCTACCGCAACGGACAGTTCGATCTGCTCGCCGCCGACGTCGACCGCACCGTCTACGACGACGACGACGACGAGTAGCTCTCGACCCCGCTCGGCCCCGCTCGGCTACGCCGCGCGCGCCGAGGCGGTTGGCCGCGGTCGAGGGAAGCTCGAACGGACCAACGCAGGTACCGCTTCAAGCTTGGCGCGCGCGGGCAACCCACGGGCCGATCTCGGTGACCACCAGCGCCTGCACGCTGCGACCGAGCGGACCCTCCCGGTCGAACACGACGGCCTCGCACAGGCCGCCACCCTCGCCGTGCGCCCACGCGCGCGCGTCGAGCCCGATCCACGCACCGG
This sequence comes from uncultured Actinomycetes bacterium, assembly GCA_963716525.1. GTDB lineage: Bacteria > Actinomycetota > Acidimicrobiia > IMCC26256 > PALSA-610 > JBBREP01. The sequence goes on along the minus strand of OY970315.1, from coordinate 1,872,640 downwards.
CGGCCGGCCGGTGCAGGTGCACGGTGAGCTCGGCGTTGATCGTGCCCGCGTTCGCCATGCGCACCGGGTTGCCGACACCGCTCGCGAAGTCGGCTGCCGCCACCACCCGTTGCAGGGCCGACGGCTCCTCGCCCTCGAGCACGGGCACGTGCAGGCGCAGCCACGCCGCGCCCGGACCGGGGCGCTCCCAGTCGCCGGCTGCGATCACCACATCGTTCGCGCTCCAGAAACCGACGAGCCCCGACAGCCCGAGCGGCGCCCGTTCGAGAGCTTCTGGCGGCGCCGGCATCGTCACGCCGGCGGGTTCGGCGAACGCACCGACGTCGTAACGCGTGGTGTCGGAACGCTCGACGCGCAGCGCGTGCGCGGCCGCGACGACCTTGCCGTCACGGTCGCCGGCGCGGATGGTGACGTCGATCCACTGCACGCGCCGACCCGGTCGTACTGTCGCCGCCTCGACCACGAGGTGATCCATCGGCACGGGCCGGTAGAGCTCGACGGTGAGGCGCGTCACGAAGTTGGCCGGCCCGGGATCGTGCTGCTCGGCGGCGCGCGCCGCGAGCGCGGCGACCGCGCCGCCGTGCAACGCGTTCGGGTCCCACGGCCCCCGTGCCAGCGGCGTCGCGACGAAGCCGTCGCCGTCGCGTGTGAAGAGCGCGGGGTGCTCACCGGTCGGATCGACGGATGCGGCTGCGGGCACGGCGCCACACTGTAGGAAGTTGACACGCGTGTCAGGTCTGCCTACCTTCCTGCCCATGCCGGACGAACGCTGGCTCGACGGCAAGGTGGCGCTGATCACCGGCTCCGGTTCGGGCCAGGGTCGCGCCGCCGCGGTGCTCTTCGCCCGCCACGGCGCCCGCATCGCGGTGATCGACATCAACGACGAGGGCGCCGCTGACACCGTCAAGATGGTCGAGTCGGCCGGCGGTGAGTCGTTCGCGCTCCACGCCGACGTGTCACGGCGCGACGAGTGCGACCACATGGTGGCGGCCACGATGGAGCGCCTCGGTCGTCTCGACGTCATCTACAACAACGCCGCGGTGCAGATGTCGGGCCGGCTCGTCGAGTGCACCGAGGAGCAGTGGGACCTCACGATCGCCACGAACCTCTCGGCGATCTTCTGGGCGTGCCGGGCCGCGATCCCGGCGATGCTCGTCGGCGACGGCGGCTCGATCATCAACACCGCGTCGACGCTCGGGTTGATCGGCAGCGAGGGCTACGCGGCGTACGGCGCGGCCAAGGCCGGGCTCGTGGCGCTCACGAAACAGATCGCCACCGAGTACGGGCCCACGGTGCGTGCCAACGTGATCGCACCAGGCTCCATCGACACGCCGCGCTTTCGCAAGGTGCTCGACGGCGTCGACGACGTCGACGGGTTCCTCACGATGCTCACGTCGAACATGCCCCTGCGCCGCCTCGGTACCGCCGACGACATCGCCAACGCCGCGCTGTTCCTCGCGAGCGACCGCTCGGCCTACACGAGCGGCGCCATCATCCCGGTGGACGGCGGCTTGGCGGCGCTGCGATGAAGAGAGACTCGAATGCCCGGTTCGGCTCGTACGGGCGCGGCGAGCGGAGCAGCACGGGAGCGACGGAGGAGCGACCCATGTGCGCAGTGAGCTCGCCGCCGAGCGCAGCGAGGCAAATATGAACACCATCGTCACGGGAGGCGCGTCGGGGCTCGGTGAGGCGATCGTGCGGCGGCTCGCCGGTGACGGCGGCGCGGTCGTGGTGGCCGACGTCGACGAGCGCGGGGGACAGCAGGTGGCCGACAACCTCAAGGCCGCGGGACTCGCGGTGGAGGCCGAGACCGTCGACGTCACCGACGAGGGCGAAGTAGCCGCGATGGTCGATTCGGTGATCGAACGGCATGGCAGCATTGACGCGCTGGTGTGCTGCGCCGCAGTGGAGGTACGCGCGTCGGTGGTCGACTGCACCGACGACGACTGGCAGCGCGTCATCGACGTGAACCTCAAGGGCCCGTTCCTCTGCATGAAGCACGCGATCCCGCACATCGCCGCCGCGGGCGGCGGCTCGGTCGTGCTGCTGAGCTCGGTGCTCGGCGCGATCGGATCACCGGGATACGCCGCGTACTGCGCGTCGAAGGGCGCGCTCAACAACCTCGCGAAGCAGGCGGCGATCGAGCACGCACCCGACGGTGTGCGCGTGAACGTGATCTCACCCTCGGCTACCGACACGGGTCTGTTCATGAAGATGGCGGAGAGCACGGGCGACCCGCAGCGGATCATCGACATGGTCACACGCAACTCGCCAATGCGGCGGCTCGGCACGGGCGCGGAGGTGGCCGACACGGTGGCGTTCCTTTGCTCTCCCGGCGCCGCGTACATCTCGGGCACGATCATCCCGCTCGACGGCGGTCTCGCGGCGCGCAGACCGTGACGACTCCCCCCTCGTACATCGTCGACGGCGACGGGCACGTGATCGAGCCGGGCGGCATCTTCGGGCCGGCGCAGCGTGCCGATCACAACCCGATCACCGTGTCGCCGAACACGCCGTTCGAGGCGTGCGGCGGCGCAGACCTCGCCGAGCAGTGGGAGTCGGGATGGAGCGCGGTGTCGTATCTGCACGCGATGGACGCGCAGGGGATCGACGCCGCGGTGCTCTACCCGTCCGTCGGGTTGTTCGTGCCCTACCAGGACGGCATCACCGTCGACGAGCACCTTCGCGGTGCGCGAGCTACGACGAATGGATCGCCCAGTACTGCGGGCACGCGCCACACCGCCTCGCGGGCGTCGGTATCGCGCCCGTCCTCGGCGACCCCGCGGGTGGGGTGCGGGAGGTGGAGCGGGCGAAGGAGCTCGGCCTCGTGGGAATGATGGTGCGCCCGAACTTCGTGTTCGGTCGCAACCTCGGTGACCGCGCGTTCGATCGGCTGTACGACGCGCTCGAGGCGACCGGGCTCGTGCTCGCGGTGCACGAGGGCTTCGGCGTGCAGTCCGGGCCCACGATCGGCGCGGACCGCTTCCCCGGATTCACCGCGCGCCACCTCTGCTCACACCCCATGGAGCAGATGGCCGCGATGGCGAGTCTCGTGCTCGACGGCGCGCTGGAACGACACCCGCGCCTGAAGGTGGCGTTCCTCGAGTCGGGCACCGGATGGCTCCCCTACTGGCTCGCGCGCCTCGACGACCACATCGAGTGGATGCGCGACTCCGAGACGAAGGAGCTCTCGCTCTCGGCGTCGGAGTACTTCGCCCGGCAGTGCGTCATCTCGTGCGACCCCGAGGACAAGCTCGTGGCCCGCACAGTCGAGACCGTCGGCGCCGACCATGTGATCTGGGCGAGCGATTTCCCGCATCCCGACGCCGCGTTCCCCGACGCCGTCGGTGAGTTCCTCGAGGAGAACCCCACGCTCGACGCGACGACACTCGACGCTGTGCTCGACCGCACCCCCCTCGATTTCTACGGACTCGGGGACCGCTTCACAAGGTCGTCGTAGCGCGTCGCGGGGCGACGATCTACGACACTCGTGTGGGCGAGCGCGCCTCGTGTTCCTGGGCACCGAGGGTGGCGGCGCGGCCCAGCACAGCGGCAACGAGAAGCGCGGCGACGAGCACGAGCCTCCAGCCGATCGCGGCGCACAGCACGCCGACGACCACGATCAGCACGATCGTGGCACGCTGCGACGCCGTCCGCCGGCCGCGGCGGCCGAAACCGTTCGCGCGGACGAGCAGGCGGACGAAGTGCGCGGCGAGCGCCGCGGCGACCACTGCGGCGCCGACCAGCAGCCACATCCACACCGGCGTGGAGTGATGCGCGCCGCAGCCGCACACGGCCTTCAGCGTGTCGCCGATCGAGGAGCTGGCAATCACCAGCGTTCCAATGCCGCGAGGTAGTCGCGCATCGCCGCGGTCGTCTCCTCCGGACGCTCCTGCTGCGTCCAGTGACCGCAGTCGGCGATCACGACCCTCGTGAGCTTCGGCACCCGTTCCTCCATGCCGACGGTCATCGCCGGCGTGAGCACGGGGTCGTCGGCCGCCGAGATCATCAGGCACGGCACGTCGATCGTGCGATCCGCCCACTCCTTCGACAGCTCCCAGTTGCGGTCGAGGTTGCGGTAGTACTCGATCGGCGGCGTGAGCGCGCCAGCGGGCCGGAACGCACGCTTGTACTCGTCGATCACGTCGGGAGAGAACGCGTCGCGGTTGCGCAACGCTTCGTTGAGAAAGACCATCTCCACGAAGTCGTCGGCGCCCCGTCCCCAGGAGAACACCCACTCGGCGAGGCCCGGCTGCTGGAACTGGATGATGTAGATCGGCGTGTCGACGAAGATCGAGCGCAGGAGCTCCACAGGCGGCACCGGCGGACGCGGCAGGTCGGGTGTGTTCACACCGATGACTCCGGCGGTGAGCTCCGGGAACATGCGGGCGAACTGCCACACGAGGATGCCACCCCAATCGTGCCCGGCGATCACCACGCGACGGTGGCCGAGCGCGTGCACGAGCGCGGCGAGCGCGCCGTTGAGGAACACGACGTCGTACGCGACGTCGGGCTTGTCGGTACGGCCGTAGCCGGGCATATCGGGCGCGACGACGTGGTAGCCGCCGGCCGCGAGCGCGTCGATCTGGTGCCGCCAGGAACACGCGAGCTCCGGAAACCCATGGCACAGCAGCACGAGCGGGTCACGAGGATCGCCGCCTTCGAGGCAGAGCATCCGCATCCCGGCGGCCACCACGTAGCGCTCGCGCATCGCCGCCGACGTTAGGGCCCGCGACGCGAACCGATCCGCCGATCCGAGCGTCGAACCCAGTGGTGCTGACACCAGCTCTGACACCGGCTCTCTGACACCAGTTCTCTGACACCGGGAGGTCGTCGTGCAACATCGCCTCGTCACCATTCCCCTCGTCGCTGCGGCCGCAGCCGTGACGCTCGGCGCCTGCTCCTCGGGCAGCGGTCCCGCGGCGGCGCCCGCACCCCCGCACGCTGTGGCGATCGCGAGCCGCACGCCCACGGTCGCGGGCCAGCTCACGGTGTCCGGGCACGGCCTGATCCAGGGCAAGCCCGACACCCTCACCGTGTCGCTCGGGGTGAGCGTGCAGCGCCCCACGGCGAGCGCGGCGATCACCGACATGGAGTCGCGCGCCCAGGCGGTGATCACCCAACTCGTCGCGTCGGGTGTCGACAAGTCCGACATCCAGACCACACAGCTCTCGGTGAACCCCACCTACGACAAGCACGGGCACCTCACGGGCTTCGACGCCTCGAACCAGGTGAGCGCCGACCTCCACCACATGAGCAAGGCCGGCGCGGTCATCGACGCCGCGGCACGCGCCGCGGGTGACGCCATCACGCTCGGCGGCGTGACGTTCTCCATCCAGGACTCGAACCAACTCGTGCGCGCCGCACGCAAGCAGGCCGTGCAGAAGGCCGCCGACCAGGCCCGCCAGCTCGCGGCCGCGGCCGGCGTGCACCTCGGCGCGGTGAAATCGATCGACGAGACGAACCAGAACGCACCGGTGCCCCAGAGCTACGCGCTCGACATCGGCGCGGCGCACGCCAGCGCGTCGGTGCCGATCGAGCCGGGCAAGCAGTCGCTCAGCCTCGACGTGACGGTGGTGTACGCGATCGTCCAGTAGCGCTCAACGTGCAGCGCCCGTGGGCCGTCGTGGGTGTGGCCGTGGAAGGCGTCGTGGCCGTTGCCGTGGTCGCGGAGGCGCCATGCATGGGTCGAACACGGCTACGCCGCGAACCTTAACAATGCTGAACTCCGGCCCGACCGCGGCCCGGGATCACACGGCGTGAGTAGCGTTGAGGCCGTGAACGAGGCTGCCGGCGCCCGGAGCGCCACGGGCCCGGGTCGCCAGTTCGACCTTCACATGAGCGACGCCGACGCCCTCATGTGGAACATCGAGAAGGACCCGGTGCTGCGGTCCACCATCGTCGCGGTGGCAATCCTCGATCGCCCGCCCGACTTCGGCCGCCTGCGCCGCCGCTACGAGCAGGCGAGCCACACGATTCCCCGCCTACGCCAGCGTGTGCTCGCACCACCGTTGCGGATCGCGCCGCCGCGCTGGGCGAACGACCCGGACTTCGACGTCGACTTCCACCTTCGGCGCATCGTCGTGCCCGCACCCGGCAGTGAGCGGCAGCTCCTCGACTTCGTGGGCCCGATCGCACAGTCGAGCTTCGACCGCGCCCGCCCTCTGTGGGAGACGTTCGTGGTCGAAGGCTTGGATGGTGGCCGCGCGGCCGTCGTGATGAAGGTGCACCATTCGGTCACCGACGGCGTCGGCGGGGTCGAGCTCCTCGGCCGGCTCGTCGACCTCGAACGCGATCGGCGCGCGGCGGCCGTGTTCGAGCCGGAGGCCACACCCGGTGAGCCCCTGCGCGATTCGTTCGACGGGCGCGCGTTGATCCGCGACTCCGTCGCCCACACCGCGCGCCGTTGGCTGGGTATCGCGCGCCGGTGGCCCACGGTCGCGCTCGACACGGCCACGAGCGCCGCGCGCGACCCGTTCGGCAGCGCGGTGCGCGCGATCGACACCGCGCAATCGATCGGCCGTGCCGTCGCACCGGCAAGCGCGCCGCTGTCACCGCTCATGACCCGGCGGGGCCTCGGCCGGCGCCTGGATGCGTTCGACGTGCCCCTCGACGACCTCCGCCGCGTGGCGAAGCACGCCGACTGCAGCCTGAACGCACGCGTTCGTCGCCGCGGTGATCGGCGGGCTCGCGCGCTACCACGCGCAGCACGGCGCTCCGGTCAAGGCGCTCCGCATGACCGTGCCGATCAACATCCGGCGCGAGGGCAGCAGCGCGGGCGGCAACCATTTCGCGCCGGCCCGGTTCGCCGTTCCCGCGAACATCGACGAGCCTGTCGAACGCATGCACGCGGTCGGCGCGCTCGTGCAGGCATGGCGGCGCGAACCCGCGCTCGCGCTCACCGGCACGCTCGCGGGTGTGCTCAATCGCCTGCCCACGTCCACCACCACGGCGCTGTTCGGCGGCATGCTCAAGTGCGTCGACTTCGTCGCCACGAACGTCCCCGGCGCACCGCTTCCGGTATACCTCGCCGGTGCGGAGGTGCAGCGGTTGTACGCGTTCGGCCCGCCGTCGGGCGCCGCCGTGAACGTCGCGCTGCTCTCGCACGTCGACACGTGCTGTATCGGCATCGTGAGCGACACGGTCGCGATCCCCGACGGCGCCGCCTTGCTCGGCGAGCTCCGGCGCGGCTTCGACGACGTGCTCGCGGTGGCAACGTGAAGCCGGGCAGGTCCGACGCGTCGCTCGAGCCCGAAGGCTCGCTGCCGAGCCGCCCGGTGGGCCGGCGCGTGTTCCTCGGCCTCGCCGGTCTCGGCGCGCTCGGCATCACCGTCGGCGGCAGCCTCCGCAGCAAGGTGAACGCGGTCACCGACAAGCTGTCGTCGATCGACCCGACCGGCATCGTCGGTGGCGTCGTGCCGCACACCCGGTGGACGATCTACACCGTCACCGACGGCTACCCGAAGCGAAGCGCGGCCGAGTACACGTTGCGGATCAGCGGTCTCGTCGACAAGCCGGCCACGCTGCGTTATGCCGATCTGGTGGGGCGCCCGCCCACTCACCTCACGCGCGACTTCCAGTGCGTCACGGGCTGGCGCGTTCCGGGCGTGCACTGGACCGGCGTGCGCCTCGGCGACCTGCTCGACGAGGTGGGTGTGCAGCCGTCGGCACGTGCCCTGCGCTTCACGAGCTTCGACGGCACCTACACCGAGAGCCTCACGCTCGACCAGGCGCGGCGGTCCGATGTGATCGTGGCGTACCAGCTCGAACGCAAGCCGATCTCCACCGAGCACGGGGGCCCGGTGCGTCTCTACGCGGCGCCCATGTACGGCTACAAGTCGTGCAAGTGGCTCGACGGCATCGAGGTCGTCGACCGGGTGGAGCCCGGATACTGGGAGGCGTTCGGTTACGACGTCGACGCCTGGGTGGGACAGAGCAATGGCCGCAACGACGATCCCACGAGCTGACGCTCCGGGCGCCGGCGAGAGCGGCGGCGGTCCATCGAGCTGGCTCGCACGTTTCGATCGCGTCGAGCGCGCGGTGCACTGGACGAACGCCGCGCTCTTCCTGTTCCTGCTCGCTACGGGCTACACGCTCGCCGGCGCACCGGGCACCGGCTGGATCGGCAACCGTCGCAGCGTCGTCGAGCTGCACACCTACGTCGGCTACGCGCTGCCCTTCCCGGTGCTGCTCGGCATCATCACACACGCCGGACGGCAGCTGCGCGACGACCTGCACCGCATCGCGCGCTGGACGGCGGACGACTACCGGTGGTGGCACCGTTCGCGCGGCCGCACCGTGCGGCTCGGAAAGTTCAACCCGGGCCAGAAGCTGAACGCGGCGTTCGTCGGTGGTTGCATCGTGGTGATGCCGATCACCGGCACGTTCCTGCGCTGGCCGGCCTACTTCCCGCACTCGTCCGTGAGCGGTGCGGACTTCACGCACCGTTGGTTCGCGCTCGCGATCCTCGCCGTCACGATCGGCCACATCCTCATGGCGGTGTCGCGCCCGGCGTCGCTGCGCGGCATGGTCACCGGAAGGGTGCCGCGCAACTGGGCCCGCCGTGAGCATCCGCGGTGGTACGCGGAGGTCGCGGCACCGCCGCCGGAGCGGTCGGCGAAGACGGCGCGGCGGCGCAATCCCGTTCCCCGCTGATCGGGACGGCCCCGTAGGCTCGGCCCGTGGCCGAGATCGTGATTCCCGAAGCGCTGCGCCCGCGCGACGGCCGCTTCGGGTCCGGCCCCTCGAAGGTACGGCCCGAGGCCGTCGCCGCGCTCGCCGACGTGTCGGCCGGCTACCTCGGCACGAGTCACCGCCGCCCCACCGTGCGGGCGGTGGTCGGGCGGGTCCGTGACGGCATGCGCGCGCTGTTCTCGCTGCCCGACGGCTACGAGGTGCTGGTCGGCAACGGGGGCACCACCGCGTTCTGGGACGCGGCGAGCTTCGGGCTCGTCGAGCGCCGGAGCCAGCACGTCACGATCGGCGAGTTCTCGTCGAAGTTCGCCACCGTCATCCGCAAGGCGCCCCATCTCGACGATCCCGAGATCGTCGACACCGCGCCGGGCCTCGTGCCCGCCCCGTGCCACGCGAGCGACGGCATCGACACCTATTGCTTCCCGCACAACGAGACGTCCACCGGCGCGGTGTGCGAGGTTCGCCGGCCCGCCGGCACCTCTGGCGACGGCGCGCTCGTGCTCGTCGACGCCACGTCAGCGGCCGGAGGTCTGCGCGTCGACCCCGCCGAGTTCGACGTGTACTACTTCGCGCCACAGAAGTGCTTCGCCAGCGACGGCGGCCTGTGGATCGCGCTGTGCTCACCGGCCGCGGTGGCGCGCATCGAGCAGCTCGCGGCGAGCGACCGCTGGCGGCCCGCCTCGCTCGACCTCGGCATCGCGCTCGCACAGTCGCGCCTCGACCAGACGTACAACACGCCTGCGCTCGCCACGCTCTTCCTCCTCGCGCACACCGTCGAGTGGATGCTCGCGCTCGGTGGCCTCGAGGGTTGCGCGAGCCGTTGCGACGAGTCCGCCGCCATCGTCTACGGCTGGGCCGACGCGCATGCTCACGCCGCGCCGTTTATCGCCGCACCGGCGCGCAGCCACGTGACCGCAACGATCGACTTCGACGACACCGTCGACGCCGAACGGCTCGTCGCCGCGTTGCGCGCGAACGGCATCCTCGACGTCGACCCGTACCGCAAGCTCGGTCGCAACCAGCTGCGCATCGCATTGTTCCCGGCGATCGAGCCCGACGACGTCGCCCGGCTCACCCGCTGCGTCGACTACGTGATCGAGCACCTCGGCACCGTGTAGCCGGCGGGTCGTAGTCTCCGGCGCGTGGAAGGCGCGCCGGCCGTTCTCGCGAACCTCCCCGACGGGCTGATCGCCGTCGTCAAGCGCGACTGCCCCACGTGCACGATGGTTGTGCCCGTGCTGCGCTCGCTCGTCGACGCCGGCGTGCTTGTGGCGGTGTTCAGCCAGGACGACCCGGCGTTCCCCGAAGGCCTCGACCCACTCGACGTGAGTGACGACCGCTCGCTCGACGTGTCGTTCGCGCTCGGCATCGACACCGTGCCGACGCTGCTGCGCTGGTCGGGCGGCCGCGAGTCGGATCGCACCGTGGGTTGGTCGCGCGACGGTTGGGAGAAGCTCAGCGGCGCCGGCGGGCTCGGACCCGACCTTGGCGATTTCCGTCCCGGCTGCGGCTCGCGTACACACGATCCCGAGATCGCCGACCAGCACGCGATCGCGCAGATGCTGCCGCGCCTGCGCAGCCGGCGCTTGGAGACCGGCACAGACGAGGACGAGATGGAGGCGCTGTTCGCGCGCGGGTTCACCGACGGTCTGCCGGTGGTGGCGCCGACGCCCGAACGCGTGGCCCGCATGCTCGCCGGCACTGCCCGCGACCCCCAGGACGTCGTCGCCGTCGTGCCGCCCGATCTCGTGCCGTGCACCGTCGAGAAGGTCGCGGTGAACGCGGTGATGGCCGGCTGCCGGCCCGAGTACCTCCCGGTGGTGCTCACCGCGCTGGAGGCCGCGTGCACCGACGAGTTCAACGCACACGGCTTGCTCTGTACCACGTGGTTCTCGGGCCCGCTCGTGCTGGTGAACGGGCCGATCGCGCGCGCGATCGGGATGAACAGCGGTGTGAACGCGCTCGGCCAGGGCAATCGCGCGAACGCCACGATCGGGCGCGCGCTCCAGCTCGTGATCCGCAACGTGGGCGGCGGGCGACCCGGCGAGATCGACCGGGCCGCGCTCGGCAATCCCGGCAAGTACACGTTCTGCTTCGCCGAGCGGGAGCACGACTCGCCGTGGGAGCCGCTGCACACCGAGCGCGCCGGCCTGTCCCGCGACGCGAGCGCGGTCACGCTGTTCGCGGCATCGGGCGTGCAGGGCTTCGCCGATCAGCTCAGCCGCACACCGGAGTCGTTGGCGCGCACGTTCGCCGCGTGCCTACGCGTCGTGGGCCACCCGAAGGCCGTCATCGCGTGGGACGCGATGCTCGTGGTGTCGCCCGAGCACGCCCGGGTGTTCCGTGACGCACGTTGGACGAAGGCACGCTTGCGCGAGGAGCTGGCGGCGCTGCTGCAGATCCCCGGATCGGAGCTCGTGCGCGGAGCCGGCGGCATCAGCGAGGGCGTACCGGCGGCGTTCGAGTCGTCGGTGCTGCCGAAGTTCCGCGACGGCGGCTTGCTCATCGTCCACGCGGGTGGCGAAGCCGGTATGTTCTCCGCGGTCATCGGTGGCTGGGCGAGCGGTGCGATCGGCAGCGAAACCGTCACCAGAGAGGTGGTCGTGTGACCCGGCAGGAGCTTCTCGATCCCACCGGAGAGTTGGCGTCGGTCGCGGCACGGCCGCGCGTACCGCGACCCGAGTCGCTGCGCGGCGCGCGCGTCGGCCTCCTCGACATCCGCAAGCCGCGCGGCGACGTGTTCCTCGACCGGATCGCGGTGCTGCTCGCCGGCTCCGGCTGGAACGTCGAGCGCTTCGCCAAGCCGACGTTCACGAAGCCGGCACCGGTCGATCTACGCCATGAGATCGCGGCGAAGTGCGACATGGTGATCGAGGCGCTCGCCGACTGAGGGTCGTGCACGTCGTGCAGTGTGCACGACACCGTGAACCTCGAATCGGTGGGCATACCGACCGTCTTCGTGGCATCGAGCGAGTTCGTCGCCGCGGCCGAGGCGCAGGCGCAGGCACTGGGTGCCGACCCGGCACGAGTGTTCGTGCCGCACCCGATCCAGGACCGCACCGACGAGGAGATCCAGGCGCTCGCCGACGCCGCGTTCGGTCACATCGTCGCCGCGCTCACGCGCACTTGACCGGCTGACGGCGGTCCGTCGACACTGCCGCTCATGCTGCTGCTGCACGAGGTCCACCAGCTCGTCGGTGGGCGCGACGACGAGTTCGAGCTCCATGTGCGCGACGGTTGGATGGCCGCGCTCGCGTCGGGCGACGATGCCCGGCTCGGGTGGCACCTCAAGCTCGCGTTCGGCACCGCCCGCGCCTATCTGCACGTGACCGTGACGATGCTCGCCGACGGCAACGCCTACGAACGACTCGCCCGGCGCGTGCAGGACGGCGATCTGCGCGCATGGGCCGCGCACGCCGACACGCTGCGCCACGAGGTGGGCGGCAAACTGCTGCTCCCGGTGCCCTGGTCGCCCGCGCTCCCCTCGCTCGAGGACATCCCCACCGACGGCGCCGAACGGGCGCCGCAGCTGTTCATGGAGGACAGCGCCTGGCCGCACGAGGCCAAGCTCGACGCGTATCTCGACGCAGCCCGCACCCACTACGCGCCGAGCCTGCAGGAGCACACCGAGCGCTCACTGCTCGAGCTCGCCGCGGTGTTCCAGGCCGCGCTCGGCGCGCCGCGCCGGCGCGAGGTGGTGTTGTGGCAGCGCGTGCTCTACCCGGAGCGCCTGCCCGGCCTGTTCACCCGCGACCTGCCACCCGAGGTGCAGGCACCGGGTACGTGGATGCACGACGCGCTCCAGGTGCGCGACGACTGGGAGAGCCGCCTGCTGCGCACCAGCCGCTGGTCACCCCTCCAATAGCCCGACCATGCGTCGTTTGGGACCGCTATTTGGTACCCAAACGACGCATGCTCACTTGGCGTGGGCGTAGGCGCTGGCGCCGAGGGTGCCGCCGAGCTCGGGGCACTCGCCCGCGAACACGCCCCAGCTGCACTCCCAGCCCGGCGCGACCCAAGCGTGCACCATCCACGCGTCGGCCAGGAGCTTCGCCGACTTCTCGCCGCCGACCAGTGCGCACGTCTTCGGGCTCATCGCCTCGCCGCCCACCACCTGGCCGCCGCGCAGGCAGAGCCCGCCGTTCGCGTTGTGCTGGTGCCACACGTCGTTCGGTCCCGCGAATCCCGGCGGCGAACCGCCCGGGTGCCACACGAGGTAGCTCAACCCCACGATGTGCGCGTCGGGGGTGGTGCCGTCGTAGAGCAACTCGGACGGCACAGCCGGGTCGAACTTCGTGACCAGACGCAGGTTCGTGAAGTGCGCGCCGATGCACGGCACGTACACCGTCGACTGGAGATAACCCGCCTTCTTCGCCGAGGCGACCGTGGGGTACTTGGCCACCACGGTGCGCGCCTCGGCCATCTGCTGGATCAGCAGCCTGCGGTCGGCGTCGGACACCGGAAGCTGCTGCAGCATGCCGCGCGGACCGTGCGAGTCGGCGCTGTCGTCAGATGCCGAGCCGCCGCTCCCGTCGCCCACTTCGCCGGGTGACGCTGGTGTCGGCGACGCCTTCTCGCACGGCGAGTTGCCGGTTGCCGTCTGCGTGAGCACCGTGCGCCCGCGGAACGTCGGCGCGGCCGAGCTCGCGGCAAGATCGACCTTCGTGTTTCGGCGGCTCGGCGGTGGTCGACGTCGAGGCGGACTGGCCCGACGACGAACAGCCGGCGATCAAGGCAGCGGCCAGCACCGGTGCGAGCATTGCGATCCGGCGCGAGCTCATGGGTCCCCCCGGGGATGCCGCACGATGGATGCGAAACCCTACTTCCACCACCGGGACGTGCGGTAGCGGCGGCATGCGGCATGCGGCATGCGGCATTACGTGAAGGTGAGGGTGTTCCGCACCGAGTAGGGGCGCCCGGTCGCGTCCTTGCGCAGCAGATCGGGGATCTCGGCGCGGGGCGCGCGGCGCTCGTACCTTCCCGACGCGAGCGCGAGCAGCACGACGCGGTAGCGGTGCGGGCGGTAGGGCTCGAGCAGTTCGAGCATCCGCTCGTCGGCCTCGTGGCGCGCCACCCGCTCGCCGGTGAGCGCGGCGACCACGGCGCGGGGCACGTGCCAGTCGCCCACCGGCACCGCGTCGGCGTCGCCGAGCGCGTGGGCCCGCACAGTCGCCGATGTCCACGCGCCCACGCCGGGCAGCCCACGCAGCCGCCGGTCGAGCACACCGGGACCGAACGAGGCGGCACGCTCGAGGCCCGCCGCGTCCGCCGTCACGGCAGAGAGCGCGACGCCGCGCCGCATCTCCAGCCCGACCGAGCGGCGCGCCGCGTCGCTGAGGCACGCCGCAACCTCGGGTGCGGGGAACTGCCGCATCGCGGCCGGCATCGAGCCGAGCTGCGGACCTGGGGCCGGCTCGCCGTAGCGCCGCACGAGCGCGTGCCACGTGCGGCGGGCCTCCACGCCGGTGACCCGCTGCTCGATGACCGCCGCAGCCGCGAGGTCGTACACCGCCGCCGTGCGACCGAGACGCACACACGGCCGGCCATGGGCGAGCGCGCGCAGCTTCGTGCCGGTGGGCCGGAACGCTTCAGGGTCGTCATGCGCGCCGACCAGATCGGGCGCGTGCGCCAGGGACCACTCCCCGCCCGGGCCCCACGCGGTCGCGTCGACCGTGCACGAGTCGGCGGCGACGCGCACGTGGATCGTCGCCGCGCCGCACGGGGTGTGCTGCACGCGCCAGACGTCGCGGGCGCCCAGCCGGAACGTCGGATCGCTCGGGCCCCGTGCGAGCGGCCCGAGCGTGCCGGCGAGATCGATTGCGAACGGGGTGACGAACCGGCGGCGATGCTCGATCAATTGACGAGCCGCTCTCGGCCTTCCCAGTAGGGCGCGCGCAGCTTGAACTTCTGGAGCTTGCCGGTGGCCGTGCGCGCGAGCACCTCGCGGAACTCCACCGAAGTGGGGCATTTGTAATGCGAAAGGCGCTCACGGCAATGACTGATGATGTCGTCCTCGGTCACCGACGAGCCCGGCGCGCACACCACGAGCGCGATCACCGTCTCGCCCCACTTCTCGTGGGGCGCGCCGATCACCGCGACCTCGGCAACGGCCGGGTGCGAGAAGATGCAGTCCTCCACCTCGATCGACGACACGTTCTCGCCGCCCGAGATGATCACGTCCTTCTTGCGGTCGAGGATCGAGAGGTAGTGCTCGTCGTCGATCGCGCCACCGTCACCGGTGTGGAACCAACCGTCGACGATGGCGTCCGCGGTGGCGTCAGGCTGCTCCCAGTAGCCGGCCATCACCACGTTCGACCGCGCGAGCACTTCGCCCTGGTCGTCAATCTGCAGCGTGACGCCGAGCGCGGGCGCCCCCGCGCGACCGAGCTTCGCAGCGCGCTCGGACGGGGTGAGGTGGTCGTACTCGGCGCGCCGGCGGTTCATCGTGAGCAGCGGCGCGGTCTCGGTGAGTCCGTAGATCTGGATGAACTCCCATCCGAGCTCGATTTCGACCCGTTCGATCGTGCGGGTGGGCGGCGGTGCACCGGCGACGACGACGCGCGTTCGGCCGGCGCCGGGCACCGGCCCGTCCCACCGCGCGGCGGCATCGAGCACCGCGGACACCACCGCCGGGGCGCCGCAGAGCAGCGTGACGCCGTGCTCGTCGACCCGACGGAGGATCTCGGCGCCGTCGACCTTGCGCAGCACCACGTGCGTGCCGCCCATGCCGGTGACCGCGTACGGCATGCCCCAGCCGTTGCAGTGGAACATCGGCAGCGTGTGGAGGTACACGTCGCGATCGCATACGCCGGTCTGCCAGCCGAACGTGGTGGCGTTCACCCACGCGTTGCGGTGCGTGATCTGGACGCCTTTCGGCCGCGCGGTGGTGCCGCTCGTGTAGTTGATCGTGGCGGTCGCGTCCTCGTCGGGAGCGCTCCAACGACGCGGCTCGCGGTCGTACAGGTACAGCGCATCGTCGGTGTCGGCACCGAGCACGTAGCGGTGCTTGGCCTCGACACCGGCGAACGTCTCGTCGAGCTCCGGGTCGACGAGCAGCATCGTGGCGCCCGAGTGCTCGACGATGTAGCTGATCTCGTTGGCGTTGAGGCGGAAGTTGATCGGCACGAGGATGCGCCCGAAGCCGCTCACGCCGAAGAACGACGTGAAGAGGCGCGCCGCGTTCTGCGACACGATCGCGACGCGCTCACCCTCGCCGATGCCGAGCGCGTCGAGGCCCGCAGCCTGGGCACGGGCGCGCGCCGCCACCTCGCGCCACGTGAGCGACCCCCAGCTCGGGGCGGGCTGGTCGGGCTCGTCGACGATGCCGACACGCGCGCCGTACACCCGCTCGGCCCGGTCGATGAAGTCGTTGACGGTGAGCGCAACTTTCACGCCGCGAACAGTACCGACTCCCGCTTCTCGGCGCCGCTGGTTGCGATGATCGCCGGCTCTTGCGCCGAGAACGATTCAGGTGGCTGCGCAGACGGCGGCGCGGCTCGCGATCGCCGTCGTTCGCCGGCCCTCGCGCAGCACGTGTTGCTCCAGGCCGTTCGTGAGGTACACGAACGAGATGCCGGTGTCGGGGTCGGCGAACGCGATCTGGCCGCCGGCACCGTTGTGCCCGAACGCGCGGGGCGACACCGTGCGTCCCATCCCCCGCAGCTGTGAGCGGCCGTCGTCGCCGGCGACCAGCAGCCCGAGCGTGCGGTTCGCGGGCGTGCCGAGATAGTCCTTCAAGGTGTTCCGCACGTGCACGGTGAGCTCGTAGAGCGCCGAGGCCGACAGCAGTTTCGGCGAGCCGGCGAGCAACGCCTGGTAGAAGCACGCGAGGTCGACCGCGTCGGAGACGCCGCCGCCGCCGGGCACGCCGAGCGCGCGCACGTCGGGCCGGTTGAACTGCAGCAGCGCGCCGGCCGTCACCTCGGTGACGGGCAATGTGCGGATGCCGATGGCCGCTTCGAGCTCGTCGGGACCGGCCATCTCGCCGACCGTCGACAGCTCCTGCACATCGGTCTGCTGCTCCACCGGCACGCCGAGTTGGAGCCGCTGCAGGCCCAGCGGATGGAGCACCCGATCGGCGACGAACTCCGTGTAAGGCCGGCCCGCGGCGCGCTCGATGAGCTCGGCCAGCACCCAGTGCGCCGAGGTCGGGTGGTACTCGTAGCGCGTGCCCGGCTCCCAGTTGAGGCGCCAGCGCGCGAACGCGTCGAGCCGGCCCTCGCGCGTGTCCCACTTCGGCGGGCCGAGCGGCGCGCGCGGGAAGCCCGACGTGTGCAGCATCACCTGCTCGACGGTCACCGATTCCTTGCCGTTGGCACCGAACTCCGGGATGTGCTGCGCGACCGTGTCGGCGAGCTGCACGCCGCCTTCGTCGAGCACGATCCACATCGCGGTGGCCACGACGGCCTTCGTCGCCGAGAAGATCACATAGCGCGAGGTCGCGGGGGCGCCGAACGTGGCCGCCGCGCCGATCACGCCGTTGCGCGCCAGCGCGAACTGGCACGACGGCAGATGGCCCTCGTCGACCTCGAGCCGCACCCGGGCCACGAGCGCATCCACCTTCGCGCGGTCCAAGCCCGCGCCTTCGAGATCGTCGGTGTCCATCCCGCCGACCGTAGCGGCGAATTACCGTCCCGCGCCTTGGACAGCATCGAGTCGGTGATGGGGGGCGGGCGGCGCACGCTCACGATCGGGCTGGTCCTCACGATCACGCTCGTGGGCTTCGAAGCGCTGGCGGTCTCGACCGCGCTGCCGGACATCGCCCGTGACCTGCACGGTCTCGGGCTCTACGGCTGGGTGTTCACGGCGTACATGCTCGGGACCCTGCTCGGATCAGTGGGCGCCGGCACCGGCGCCGACCGCCACGGTCCGGCCCGGCCGTTCGCACTGGGAATCGCAGTCTTCTGCGTGGGTCTCGTGGGCGCAGGCTCGGCCCACGCGATGTGGTTCCTCGTGCTCGCGCGCTTCGTGCAGGGTCTCGGAGGCGGCGCGATCCCTGCGACGGCGTACGTGGTGGTCGGCGGCGCCTACCCGCCGCTCCTGCGTCCGCGCGTGTTCGCGATCATGTCGACCGCGTGGGTCGTGCCCGGCATCGCCGGTCCGGTGCTGAGCGCGCTCGTCACGCGCACGCTCGGCTGGCGGTGGGTGTTCCTGCTGCTCGTGCCACTGGCGGTACCGGCCGGCATCGCCACCGTCGTCGCCCTGCGGGCGCTCGCGGCGCCGCCGGCCGCGCCCGACGAAGGTGGCCTGGTCCGAGGACGGGCAGGTGCACGCGCACGCGCGGCACGCAACGCCGCGCTCGCCGTCGTCGCCGGCACCGGCGCGGTCTTCATCGGCACTGCCGGCGTCGTGCTCTTCGCCGCGGTCCCGCTCGTGCTGATCGGCAGCGTCGTGGCGGCGCGCGGCTGCACGCGACTCGTCCCTCCCGGCACCGCGAGGCTGCGGCGCGGCCTGCCGACGACGATCGCGATACGCGCCTTCCAGACCTTCGCGCTGTTCGGCCTCGATGCCTTCGTACCGCACCTGTTGCACGACGTGCGCGGCGAGTCGCTCGGCATCGTGGCGGTCGCACTCGCCACGGGCGTGCTGTCGTGGACAGTCGGCTCGTGGATACAGGCGCGCCTCTACGGCCGGACCGGCGCGCGACCGCTCGTGACGACTGGGCTGGCACTGATCGCCGCCGGCGGGGTGGGATTGATCGCCGGATCCTCGCCGGCGGTTCCGGTCGTCGTGCCCGTCGCGCTGTTCGGCGTGGCGAGCTTCGGCATGGGCCTCGGGTTCTCCGCGGTGTCGGTGCTGATGCTGGCACTCGCGCCGCGAGGGCAGGAGGGCGACGCGAGCGCGTCACTGGCAGTCACCGAGAACCTGTTCGTCGCGATCACCACGGGAATCGGCGGCGCGCTGCATCCATCTCGCCGCGGTGCGCGACTGGTCGTTGCGGACCGGAATCGTCCTCGCCTACGTGCCGCCAGTGGTGGCCGGCGCGATCGGCATGGTCGTGGCGCTGCGCCTACCCGCGGCCGGGCCGACTCACGAACCCGACGCGACGGGCGGCGCGAACGACGACGCCATCTCGCGGCGGTACCAGTCGTAGAAGTGCGCGGTGCCCGCTTCGGGCGCGAGACCGGTGAGATTGGTGTGGTACGGCACGACATCCAGCGACAGGTCGCGCGCCGTGCGGATGCCTTCGTAGCGGCTCTCGACGAGCACCGCGTCCTCCGCGCCGGTCTCGTCGAACGCGGTCTTCATCGCGGCCGGCAGCCCGGGCACGAGCATCTCCATGTCGGTGGGCACGCAGTAGTGCGCGCGGTTCACGTGGGTGTCGGGTCCGGTCGGGATCACGATCGACAGCACCCTCAGGCCCTGGTAGAGCTCGATCATGATGTTCGGGTAGAGGCCGATCCACGCGACCGCGAAGTCGGTCATCGTCTCGCCGCGCGCCGCGTGATATCGCTCCAGCCCGTCGTACCACGCCGTGTACATCGGCGACCCACCGCCGCGGTCCTCGTGCATATCGAGGAACTGCGCGTGGAAGTTCGGGCCGAACGACCAGTCGAGCGTGCCGCAGTCGGTGAACGACGCGAGCCCTTCGTGGTACGGCGGCACGTGGTAGCAGTCACCGAACACCTCGAGGAACGTCTTCCAGTCGGCCCGGTAGGCCGCGTCGTCGGTTGCGTAGACGCTCCACCCGTCGAAGTCGAGGTGCTCCGAAAGGCCGCGCGCCGCGAAGTCGGCGTCGATGCGCTCCAGGTCGGTCTCGTACTCGGCCCGGCGGGCCGGGTCGACCGCGAAGTGGAAGCCGTGCCACGACACGACCTCGAATCGGGGCAGGCTCAGGCGCGCCTTGAGCGCATCGGCATCGGGGCCGCGGCCGAATTCGATGTCGCGCCCGCCGATGAGCGAGCCGTCCTTGCGGAACGACCACTGATGGAACGGGCAGGTGATGCACGACCGGTCGTGCATCTCGTCGTCGCTGGTGATCGGGCGCAGCGAGTGCGTGCAGAGGTTCGCGACCGCGCGCACCGCGCCGTCCTCGTCGCGCGTGAGCAGCACGCGCGAGTCACCGTCGGCACGCCGGTAGCCCTTGGCGGGCAGGAGCATGTCGTGGCCCACGTAGAGCAGGCCGCCGCCGGGCCGCAGCACATTCCGCTGCTCGCGCGCGTACCACTCGGGTTCGCCGAACGTGCTGACCGGCAGCGGCGCGACGGTGTCGGCCCGGAACCGGTAGCCGGGACGGTCCCAGACGCTGGTCACTGCCACAACGCTAGGACTCGCCACAGCCTCATCTACGACAGGTCCGGACCTCACATTCGAAGATTTCGTGCTGAACGCGCCTCGGCGCCGCCGTGACCGGGCGATTTCGCACGTTTCACAACTTCGGCGCGTGCCAGCCGGGCGGGGGCACGTTCGACACGAGCAGGTAGTGCTCGCCCGACCACCACGCCTCGAAGGTCACGACGGCGGGGCGCCACGGTGCGACGCGCAACCGCTGCCCGGCGCGGTCGTAGGTGACGTCGCGCACGCGCACCCGCATCGTCACGAGCACTGCGGGCGCGGCCTGGCCGGGGCGCGTCCCCACCGATACCACGAGCTGCTCGGCCACGTAGTCGGGCACCGTCAGCGCAGTGGCGCGATGAGTGGTGATCTCCTGCAGCAGGTGGTGCAGCCACGACCGGTCGCTCGCCTCGATCGCCAGCGGCACCGAGCGGCGGCGCTCGGCCTCCTCCTGGATCACGAGGTCGTCGGCGACATCGCGCGCGATCGCGCGCGCGGTGGCCGTGTCGATCTGGTCCGACAGGTGGTCGCGGGCGACGCTCGCCACCGGGACGTGTGGGATGCGCACGAGGCCGGGCCGGGCGAGGGCGGGCGGGACGTTGCCGGGCAGGCCGGTATGCGCGCGCGCCGGGGTGCCAGCGCCGTACGCACCGACGGCCACCACACCGCTCGACGCGAGTGCCGCGAGCACCACCGCGACGGACCGCGGCCGGCGCCATGGACGTGGCCCGGGCACGGCGGCGTCGCGCGCCGGCACGACCGTCGCCGGACCCTCGCGCCGGGCGCGCCGCTCGCGCCGGCGCTCGAGCAATCGCTCCACGACGGGCCGGGCGGCACACACGATCACCAGCGACGCCAGCACCGCCACCTTCGACGCGTACTCGGTGCGCTGCGGTGCGACGAGCAGCGCCGCGAGCACGCCGACCGTGACGCCGTACACCACTCGGCCCCGGTCCGTGTCCGGTGCGGTCTTCGGGTCGGTGATCATGAAGCCCGCGAACACGAGCACCTCGGGCGACGTCACGAGCACCCACCAGAACGCCGATCCGCAGAGCGGCCCCACGTGCCAATGGGCTGTCATGCAGTGGCCGATCACCGTCACGACGGCGAGCACCGCCGCGAACGGGAGGAGGAACGCGACTGCGACCCGCAGCAGCATGCGCAGCCGCGGGAGGATGAGCACCGCACCGGCCACGATCACGCTCAACGCGAGCAGCACGCCTGTCGACGCCGGACCCCACCAGAAGTCGAGCGGCTCCACGCGCTTGGGTCCGAGCACGAGGAAGCACAGCACGAGCGCGACGTTCGACGGGTTGAAGATGTGCGAGCCGCGCACGCGCACGACGTACTTCGAGAGCATCGCCACCACACCGGTGGCCGCGAAGATCCACGCCCCGCGCGGGGTCCACCAGTCACCGTGCTGCGTGCCGGTCGCCCGCAGCACGAACGCGATGCCGTTGCCCGTGAGCATCGCACTCGCGGGCCACACGAGCGTGTGCCGGCGGGCAAAGGTGACCGCCACTTCGATCAGCGCGCACGTGAGGATCGCCACCGCGATCTGCGCGATCGACACGTCGAAATGGAGCAGGGTCTGGCCCAGCACCTGCAGCGAGATCACGACGCTTGCGATCCAAAGGCGCGGGTCGCGCACCGAGGGGCCGGAGACGGCGACGCGCGGCCCACGCGCCTGGTGTGCGCTCGGCGGTGCCAGTTCGGTCAGCTCGGGCATGCAGAAACCACGCAAATGGAGCATCAGGATCGCGCGCGGAGGCGTCGATGTGGGTGCGGACAAAGTGGGGGAGACATGGCAACGAAGCAGAACCCGGCACGCCCGGTTCGAAGCCCGCTGCGGGAACGCGACCGTAACCATCCGCTACGGCGCCGCTACGAGCAGCTGGCGCGCGAGCACGATCAGATCCGCCGCATCGCCGAGCAGCTCGCTCGCGACGCCGCCGAGCGGCGGGGCGGCGGCCAGCGGGATCCGCTCACTGGCCTGGTGAGCCGGACCGAGCTGCAACGCCAGCTCGATCGGATGCTCCGGCGGGGTGTGGCCGTCGCGGTGCTGCTCCTCGACCTCGACCGCTTCAAGGAGGTCAACGACACGCTCGGCCACCTCGCGGGCGACGCGCTGCTCCGCGAGTTCGCGCGCCGGCTCGTCTGTGCGCTCGACGGCAGCGCGGTCGCGGCCCGCTTCGGCGGCGACGAGTTCGCGGTGCTGCTGCCGGGCACGCGCGACGACCGGGCTGCCTTCAACTGCGCGGCGGCCATCCGAGCCGCGTTCGAGGTGCCGGTGCCGGTCGGCGACGCACGCGTCGAGCTCGAATCCAGCATCGGCGTGGCGATTGCACCCGACGACGGCGGCGACTCGGCGCGACTCCTGCACCGTGCCGACGTCGCGATGTACGCGGCGAAACGTTCGCGGCGCGGCATCGAGCGGTACGACGCAGCTCACGACCCGCGCTCTGACGCCCACCTCGCGTTCGCGAGCGCGCTACGCGACGCGATGACCGCCGGAGAGATCGTCGTGCACTACCAGCCGATCGCGCGCCCGACGGTTCCGTCGTGCGCGTCGAGGCGCTGGCCCGCTGGCAGCACGGCGAACTGGGGCTCGTTGAGCCCGCGCAGTTCCTCGTGGGCGCCGAGCAGAGCGGCGTGATCGGCCGGCTCACCGAGTACGTGCTCGACCGCGCGCTGCGCGATGTGCGCCAGTGGCACGGGCAGGGACACGCGACGATCGGTGTCGCGGTGAACGTGGCCGCCGCGAACCTTGTCGACGGGCACTTCCCCGACCGGTTGGAGGCCGCGCTCCGAGCGCGAGGGGTGGCACCCGAGGCAGTCACGCTCGAGCTGCGTGAGTCGGCCACGCTCGCCGACGGTCGTGCCCGCGCCATCGTGCGAGGCGTGCACGCCCTCGGTGTACGTGTCTCGATCGACGACTTCGGCCGCGCCACCTCCTCGTTGACGTTGCTGCGGGCGCTCGCCGCGCACGAGGTGAAGCTCGACGGCGCGGTGGTGCGCAACGTCCTCGCCCGATCGGCCGACGCACGGCTCGCCGCCGCGATCATCACCGCCGCGCACGCCCTCGGGCTCACCGTGGTCGCCAAGGGTGTCGAGACGGCCGCCACGTGGCAACGGCTCACGGACCTCGGTTGCGACGCCGCCCAGGGCTTCGAGCTCTGCCGGCCCCTGCCCGCCGAGGAGCTGGTGCGGTGGATGCGCGGCCACGCGATGTGATGGCATGCACCCGGCATCACGATCAGGGGAGGACTCGATGGACGACGCGTTGGGCTACGCCGGCAAGCGGGTGATCGTCACCGGTGCTGCCTCGGGAATGGGCGCGGCAACGGCAGCCCTCCTCGTCGAGCTCGGTGCCCACGTGACGGCGCTCGACGTCAAGCCCACCGAGCTCACAGGCGTCACGTCGGCGTTGATCGACCTGCGCGACCGGTCGTCGATCGACGCAGCCGCGGCCGCCGTCGACGGCCCGATCGACGCGGTGTTCAGCGTCGCGGGCCTTCCCGGCGCGCCGTTCTCCGACGTCGACACCGTGACCGTGAACTTCATCGGCGCGCGGCGCCTCATCGAGGCGCTCGTGCCCAAGATGCCACGCGGGGCGGCGGCGGCGTGCGTGGCGTCGAACGCGGGCCTCGGATGGCAACAGGAGCTCGACAGACTCATCCCGTTCATCGCGATCGAGGAGTTCGAGCAGGCGAAGCAGTGGGTCGCCGACAACCCGAAGACGGTGATCCAGGGCTACCTGTTCTCGAAGAAGGCGATCAATGCATGGGTCGCGTGGCGTGCCCCCGGCCTGATGCAGAGCGGCATCCGCCTGAACTGCACGAACCCGGGCCCGACCGAGACGGCAATGATGCCGTTCTTCGAGGACCAGAACGGCAAGGAACTCATCGACGCCTTCGTGGGCCCTTCGGGACGACGCTCCACGGCCGAGGAGCAGGCCTGGCCGCTCCTGTTCCTCAATAGCCCCCGTTCGAGCTACATCGCGGGTGAGGCACTGCACGTCGACGCCGGTTTCCTCGGCGCCATGACCACAGGTCAGCTGGAGGTGAACCTCCCCGAGATGCCGTGAGCGCGCACCGCGGTTGGGGATGAACCTTTCCTTCCCGCTGGCCGTACACCTCCCCGACGACAGGTTCGGAAGGAGAGCGCTCATGCACGTTCGGTACGCGGGGATGATCGCGCTGCTCGCGGTGGCCGCGGCCGCCTGCGGGAGCAGCGGCTCGAAGGCGGGGAGCAACAACACGAGCGGCGGCGCGTACGGCGCCCCGCAGAACACCGCGGCACCGGCCACCACGGCGCCGGCGGCAGCCGCCGCAACGCCGGTGAAGGTCGCGAACGTAGGCGGCGACACGCTGATGGTCGACGCCAACGGTCTCACGGTCTACGCGTTCAGCCCCGACACCACCACGACGAGCGCGTGCAACGCCGGCTGCGATTCGAACTGGCCGCCGGTAACCGTCGCCGGCACCGCGCCCACGACCGTGAGCGGTCTGCCGATCACCACGCTGACACGTGGCGACGGCGCGACCCAGCTCGTCGTCAACGGGCATCCCGTGTACACGTTCTCGGGCGACAGCAAGCCGGGCGACACGAACGGAGAAGGTGTCGGCGGCAAGTGGTACTACGTGAACGAGAAGGGCGAACCCGACAAGGGTTGATCCTCGATGCGTCGTCGTTCCACGTGACCGGCACGTGGGACCGCGAGCGGGTGCGCCGCCACCGCCTGCTCGCGATCCCACGACCGCTCACATGGAGCGGGTGATGCCTGCTCGCTGCAGCACGTCGGCGGACACGCCCACGCTGCGGAATGTCGCGTAGGTGATGCCCTTCGCCTCGGCGTAGGCCTTGGCGTGCTTGACGAAGCCCTTCTCGTACGCGCCGAGATCGACGGCTTCGTTCATGTTCTCCATCTCGTATTCGAGATCGGTACGTTCCTGGGTGAGCAGGAGGCGTTGCAGCGCAGACGCCTCGGGGAGCGCCTCGTCGATTGCGGCGAGACGCTTCTTGATAGAAGCGGGAGTACGTTTCCGACCACGCCGGGGCTTGGCCGCTTCGATGGCTTCGAGATAATCGCGTACGGCACGGCTCTGCTCCCTTCCGGTCGCGAGCGCAGCCTTGTGCGCGTCGGTCATCTTGGTGCTCTTGCGGGGCACTGACACCTCATTTCATGGGGCATTTCATGGATGGGCTGAATCCCCACGGAGCACGCAGGCTACCAACGATAGAGACAATGCAGCGCCATCGCGATAGAGGTTTCACCCCCCACTGAGATGGGCGACCACCGGCGCGAATTCCTCGATCTTGTCATGCGGGATGACGTGGTACGAGTAGCCCCAACGGTCTCGCCGATCATGCAAACGGTCGATGATCTCACTTGTCGTGCCGATCAACGTGAGCGGCGACGCGAGCACGTCGTCGGGCGAGGCTGCGAACACCTGCGCGAGCGTCTCGCCGAGATCGGCTGCACGATCGGTGACCGACGCGACGGACAGCCAGGCATTCAGCTCGAGATCGTCCCAACGATCGCCCGCCGCGGCGCGGACCCATTGCACCTTCTCGTCGATGCTCGCGGGCACGGCGTCGTGCGCGGCGGCGGTATCGATCTCACCCGAATGAATCGAAGCGTTCACGCCCACGATGTCGGCTTCCTTGGCCGCGAACCGCAACAACCGGCGCGCGCCGCCACCGATGAGGAACGGCGGCCCACCCGGCCGGTGGGGTTTCGGCGAGCCGTGGAGCCCCGTGATGCGGTTGTGCTCACCGTGGAAGGTGCACGGTCCGTCGGCGAACAGGGCGCGCAGCACCCGCATGTGCTCGATCATGCGATCGACACGCACCTTCGGCGCGTCCATCGAGATGCCCGACCGCTCGTAGTCGAGCCGCTTCCAGCCCGCGCCGAGACCCACTTCCAGGCGACCTTCCGAGAGCAGGTCGATGGTCGCGAGCTCGCGAGCGAGCACCGCCGGATGGCGGAAGTCGCAGTCGAAGACCAGCGCGCCGATACCCAGTGTGTTGGTGACCGTCGCTGCCGCGCTCATGGCAGCGATCGGGCCGAGCCCTTCGTCGAAATGGTCCGGCACGAACAGCGTCGAATAGCCGAGCGCCTCGAGCGCACGTGCCGAGTCGGTCCAGGAGCGCCCGGGCAGCGGATGTTGCATGTCGGCACCGAACCGGAACGGCCGCACCATGTCAGATCACTTTGCGGGTGACGCCGCCGTCGACGCGCAGGATCGCTCCGGTCGTGTAGCTCGCGGCGTCGCTCGCAAGGTAGAGCGCGGCGCCGACGATCTCGTCGGGCTGGCCAAGTCGCTGCATCGGCACGAACTTCGCCTCCCGCATATCCGCTGTCCACGCCTTGGTGATGTCGGTGGCAAACGCGCCCGGCAGGATCGCGTTCACTCGCACCGTCGGCGCGAACGCCTCGGCGAGCCCGACCGTCAGTGCGTTGAGGCCGGCCTTGGCGCATGCATACGGCAGCTCGTTGGGGCTCGCGATCAGCGAGCCGATCGTGCCGACGTTGATGATCGCTCCGCCGCCCGCGTCGCGCATGTGAGCGGCCGCGAGCGCGCACAGGCGGAACGGACCCTTGAGGTTGACTGCGAGCGTCTTGTCGTAGAGCTCCTCGCTGACCGCGTCGAGGCTCTCGTAGAGCGGCGACATCCCGGCGTTGTTCACGAACACGTCGATGCGCCCGAACTCATCGAGGGTGCGCGCCACGAGCGCATCGCAATCGGACCACTTGCCCACGTGGCACGCGACTCCGAGCGCGTGCCGTCCGGTTGCCGCGCGCACCTCGGCCGCGGCGGCCTCACAGGCGTCGAGCTTGCGCGACGCGATCACCACGTCGGCGCCGGCTTGCGCGAAGGCGCCCACCATCGCCCGGCCGAGGCCCCGGCTGCCGCCGGTGACGACCGCGACCTTCCCGGTGAGGTCGAAGCGCTCGGCCGGCGTGGTCAACGGCCCGCGCTCCTGGTGGCCAGCTCCTCGCGCAGCACGCGGCGCAACAGCTTGCCGGTCTCGTTGTACGGCAGCTCGCCGCGCATTTCCACGAAGGCCGGCGCGCGTGACGAGCGCAGCCGCTCGCGCACCCACTGCTGGAGCTCGGCTTCGGTCGCGGTGGCGCCCGGCTCGAGCACCACGACCGCTGCGACCGCTTCACCCCATTCGTCGTCGGGTACGCCGGTGACGGCCACGTCGGCCACGCACGGATGCTGCAGCAGCACGTCCTCGATCTCGCCCGGCGACATGTTCTCGCCGCCGCGCACGATCACGTCGTCGAGGCGCCCCTCGACGTGGAGGAACCCGTCGGCGTCGAGCCGCCCACCGTCGTTCGTGGGGAACCAGCCGTCGTCGGTGAGCGCGCTGTGCCCGTCGTACTCCCCCGCGATCTGGTCGCCGCGCACGTAGATCTCGCCGGTCTCGCCGGGACCCACCGGCTTGCCGTCAGGGTCGCGGATCTCGAGCTCGAGCGTCGGTAACGGGCGGCCTACTGAGCCGAGACGCGCGCGCACGTGTTGCTCGGGGCTCGCGAACGCGGCGCGGTGATCGTCGGGACCCAGCACCGCGATCGTGGAACTCGTCTCCGTGAGCCCGTACGCATTGACGAAACCGCAGTGCGGCAGCGTCTCCATCGCCCGCTCGATCACCGGCACCGGCATGCGTCCCCCGCCGTACGACAGGTGCCGCAACGCGGGGAGAACCGTGCCGCGCTCGGCCATCGCGTCGAGAATGCGACCAAGCATCGTTGGCACGACCATCGCGTGGGTGACGGCCTCACGTTCGGCGGTGGCGACCCATTCGGCGGCGTCGAACTGCGGCACGTACACGATGCGGCGACCGGCGTACGTGTTCGACACGATCGTGGCCATCCCGGCGATGTGATACGGCGGCACGCTCACGAGCGTGGCCTCGTGCTCTTCGGCCACCATGAACTCCACCGTCGACAACACGTACGACACGAGGTGGCGGTGGCGCAGCAAGGCGGCCTTCGGCGCGCCCGTGGTGCCGCTCGTGAACAGCCACACTGCGACCTGATCCGGATCGGTGTACGAGTCGGCCTTGGGCTCGGCGTCGTCGATCGAGGCCACGAAGTCGGCCGTGGTGCCGATCCCGACGAGGTCGATGCCCGCCAGCCGGGCGACACACTCGTCGGCGCACACGACCAGCGCCGGTGCAAGCCGGCCGACGACGTCGCGCAGCCGATCGTCGGCAAGGCGGTAGTTCACCGGAGCGAACGGCACCTCCGCGATGCCCGCCGCGAACAGCAGCGTGGGCACCATGTCGGAGTTGACGTCGACGAGGCCGAGCCGTTCGGCGTGCGACGCCGTGACCACGGCCGCGGCGCGGCGCGCGCGTTCGAGGAGCGCGGCATAGGTGAGCCCGCCGTCGCGCGGGCCGACCGCAACCCGGTCGCCCATCGCGTCCGACGCCATCTCGAGCAGCATCACGATGTTCACAGCTCGTGGCCTTCGTCGACCGTGCTGGTCATTCCTCGATCAGGACCGCGCGCTCGGGGCAGTTCGCCTCGGCGGCACGGGCCTGCTCCTCGAGCGCGGCCGGTACGTCGGCGAGGCTCACCGTGCCGCGCCCGCGGTCGTCGGGTTCGCACAACTCGGGGGCCAGCACGTAGCAGCGACCGTGCCCGGTACAGAGGTTGTCGTCGATCGATATCCGCATGGCGAGCAGGACAATACCGGCCGACCTGACATACGCGTCAGCCCGGGCTCAATCGCTCGACGGTAGGGGCTTGGCCTCCTTCAAGCCGAGCGGTGCGCCGGCGATCGAGAGCGATCCGGCGCCCGGTTTCGTGACGAGCAGCTCGATGCCGAGCTCTTCGTCCGCGTATCGCTTGCCGGCCTGGGTGCCCGCGGAGTGCGCGGCGTCGAGCGTGAGCCCGGCCGGCGGCTCGCCGGCGATCGGGACGGCTGCGTGGCCGCCGATCTCGAGCTCGACCGGATCGGCGGGCGCGCGCACCACGACCACCTGCGTGTCGCACACCGCGCTCTTGAACCGGTCGCCCGCCTTCAGCTGGACCGCCATGTGTCTCCTCGCGTGGTCGTCGTGGGGTGCGGCCACGGCCGGCCGCGGTCCGCAGTTTGTCGCATCGCGCCGCCGATTCGCACACCACGGGCTCGCGAACGGCCCGGGCCGCACGCGAGCCGCTCGGCGAAGTTCGGGTCCTGCGATCCAAGCCGCGCGGATCACGAACGACTCCTTCTCGGAGACGATCACCGAGACGCTGTGGCGCGCGCACTGAGCCGGCCGCGAGACTCACGCGCATGACCGACACAGGCCGTACCCCCACCGACATCGTGCGCGAATTCTGCGCGGCGTGGACCCGGCTCGCCCCGGGGGGCGCGAGCACGGCGAGCGGGGGTGCAGCCGACATCGACGAGCTGCTCGGCTACTTCACGCCCGACGCGGTGTACCACAACATTCCCGTCGACCCGGTGGTGGGCGTCGACGCGATCCGGTCGATGATGCAGATGTTCACCACCGGCGTGGAACGGATCGAGTTCCGCGTGCGGCACCTCGCCGCCGACGGCAACGTGGTGATGACCGAACGCGTCGACGTGTTCGTGCAACCGGAGCGCACCATCGAGCTGCCCGTGATGGGCACGTTCGAGGTGGTCGACGGCAAGATCGCGGCCTGGCGCGACTACTTCGACCTCAACCAGTACATGACCCAGGCGGGACTCGCCGGCGCATGACCCGCGTCACACGCCGCGGGCAGCCCGGCGCAGATTGACGTACGCGAAGATCGCCTGCACGGCGAGCACGAGCACGACGCCGGTGACGATCGGATGGATCTGCGTCGCGGCGCCCAACGCGACGATCACCCCGGGGATGTACCAGAACCAGAAGAACCGCATCCACGGCCGCGACGTCTGGTAGCGCGCGTACCGCGCCGCGATCGCGGCGAGTGCGGGTTCGTTGACGGGCCGGCCCATGCGCACGAGGCGGCGGAGATGCAGCCGGTCGCGCCGATCGAGCTCGTTCCATTCGACGACGAACTGCTCACGGTCGGCATCGGCCATCGCCATGATCGTCGCGCGCGCCGGTCGAGGCCGCCGAACGGCCGGCCGGTCGTCATCTACGCGTCAGAATCTTGCGCGTTTCCCGAAATCATCCGGTCGACTTGGCGTAATGGTGCCTGCGTACGTTCGCACGGTCAGATTCTCTTTAGGGGAGGAAGCGCGTGCAACGAGGAAGACTGTGGCGCCTGTTGGCGGTGCCCGGAGTGGCAGGAGCGGTCCTGCTACTCGCATCGGGCGCGGCCTGGGCCAGCTCCACCGACGGTGGCGGTACCACCACTGACAAGATCAGCCATACCGACATCTCACTGAACCTGTTGTGGATCGTCGTCGGCGCGGTGCTCGTCATCTTCATGCAGGCGGGCTTCGCGCTCGTCGAGACCGGCTTCTGCCGGGCGAAACACGCGGCGCACGTGGTGTCGACGAACTTCGCGATCTTCGGTCTCGGGTTCGTCGCCTACTACTGCGTCGGCTATGCGTTCATGTTCGGCGGCTACAGCTTTCCGAACCTGTTCGGCTACGACACTCCGGTCGGCAAGAATCTGATCGGATCGCACAACTGGGTGTTCCTGTGGAAGGGCGGGTTCTTCCTGCAGGGCCACGCGTACGACGTGGGCGTGATGGCCTTCTTCCTCTACATGGTGGCCTTCATGGACACCACGGCCACGATCCCCACGGGCGCCATGGCCGAGCGCTGGAAGTGGAACAGCTTCGCCCTCTGGGGTCTGTTCTGCGGTGCGATCTACTACCCGCTGTTCGGTGCATGGACATGGGGCGGTGGCTGGCTCGCCAAGCTCGGCGCGTCGGCGAGCCTCGGCCACGGGTACGTCGACTTCGCCGGCTCCGGCGTGGTGCACATGATGGGTGGTATTGCCGGTCTCGCCGGTGCCCTCGTACTCGGACCGCGCATCGGCAAGTACGGGCCCGACGGCAAGCCGCGCACACTCGCCGGTCACCACATCCCGATGGCGATGCTCGGCACGTTCATCCTGCTGTTCGGTTGGTTCGGGTTCAACGCGGCATCCACACTCTCGGCCACGGACAACCGCTTCGCGGTCATCGCGACGAACACCGCGATCGCGGCCGCCTTCGGTGCCGTGTTCGCAATGTTGTGGACACAATGGCGGGCGTCGGAGCACAAACCGGATCCGGGCATGATGGCGAACGGCATGCTCGCCGGA
Source organism: uncultured Actinomycetes bacterium (assembly GCA_963716525.1). Taxonomy (GTDB): domain Bacteria; phylum Actinomycetota; class Acidimicrobiia; order IMCC26256; family PALSA-610; genus JBBREP01. The sequence continues at coordinate 1,841,439 of OY970315.1, read as the reverse complement.
CTCGTGGCAATCACGGCGCCGTGCGCGTTCGTGCAGCCTCGTGACGCGGCGATCATCGGCATCATTGCCGGCGTCATCGTCGTCGAGTCCGTGTGGTTCTTCGAGCGCCACCATGTCGACGACCCCGTCGGCGCCATCTCGGTGCACGGTGTCTGTGGTGCGTGGGGCGTGCTCTCCGTCGGCGTCTTCGCCGACGGCACGTACGGCGGTGACTGGAACGGCACGGGCAGCAAGACGCTGAACGTGTACGGCATCCTGCACGGTCACGGCGGCGCGGGGCAGCTCGCGGCGCAGGCGATCGGCGTTGCGGTGATCGCAATCGTGATGGGTGGCATCGCGTACGCGTTCTTCGCCATCCAGAACAAGCTCACCAAGGGCGGCATCCGGCCGACGGCCGAGGTCGAGCTCCAGGGCGCCGACCTGCCCGAGATGGGTGTGCTCGCCTACCCGTCGTTCTACGGCTCCTCGCAACACGTGGAGATGCCCGGAGAGGGCGGCGCGGTCGAGCTTCCCGAGCCGGTCCCGGTCGGCCAGGAACACTCCCGCTGAGCCTCGTGTCCTGCGGCCCGGAGCGTGGCAACACGCTCCGGGCCGCCGGTCGAGCCGGCATCGATCCATGACGGCAGCGGGTGAGCAGAACGCAGCGACCGATGCACGTGGTCAGGACGTTGTCGTGCTGCGCTGGCCCGACCAACGAAGCGACGCGGAACGGTTGTCCCGCTTGGAACGGCCGCACCTGCTCCTGGTGGAGCCAGGGGCAGCGCCGCCGCACATCGAGGATTGCATCGCCGACTGGATCCGGCTTCCCGCCGACGATGCCGACGTGAGCGCCCGGCTCTTCACCCTGTCGGTCCGGGCCGAGCGGCATCCGGGTACACCGCGGCTCGACGAGTTCGGCGAGCTCACGTTTCGCGGCCAGCGGTTGAACCTCTCGCCGACCGACGAACGCATCGCCCGGCTGTTGCTCGACCGCTTCGACCACGTCGTTCCCGAAGCGGAGTTCTTCACGAAGGTGCGGGCCGTGCCCGAGAACCGGGTCCGGCTCCGCGTGCACATCTCGCGGTTGCGCAAGCGCGTGGCACCCCTCAAGCTCGAGATCTCCGCGATCCGCAACGTCGGCTACCGGATGCACATCGCCGACAACCCGTAGATTCGGTCACCACACACCATGGACGTCAACCGCATCCTGCTCGACATCCTGGTCGTGCTCCTCGCCGCCAAGTTGGCGGCCGAGGTTGCCGACCGCGTCAATATGCCCGCCGTCGTGGGCGAGATCATCGCGGGCGTGATCATCGGTCCGTCGGTGCTCGGCTGGGTGCACGACACCCAGGCGCTGTCGACGCTCGCGCAACTCGGTGTGATCCTGCTCCTGCTCGAGGTCGGTCTCGAGATGGACCTCGACGAGCTCGGCAGCGTCGGCCGCGCCGCCGTATCGGTTGCAGTCGTCGGCGTGGTGCTGCCGTTCGTCGGTGGCGCGCTCACGGGCCTCGCCATCGGGATGAAGGCCAAAGAGGCGATCTTCGTCGGTGCCGCGCTCACGGCCACGAGCGTCGGCATCACCGCGTGCGTGTTCGGCGACCTGCGCGCGCTCGCCACCGTGGAGGCACGCACCGTGCTCGGCGCGGCAGTCGCCGACGACATCCTCGGCCTCGTGATCCTCACGGTGGTCGTGCGCGTCGTGACCCAGGGCTCGGTCTCCGCGAGCGGCGTGATCTCAGTGGTGCTCGTCGGCGTGGGCTTCGTCGTCGTGAGCGCGCTCCTGGGTGTGCGGATCGTGCCGCCCATCTTCGCCTTCGTTCGGCGGCACAGCCGCTCGGCGGGCACACTCGTGGCGATCGCGCTCGCGTTCACGCTCGGCATCGCCGAGCTCGCCCACGCGGCGAAGCTCGCTCCGATCGTCGGCGCGTTCGTGGCCGGCATCGCACTCGCGCCGAGTCCGGCCGCCGGACGGGTGCGGCACGAGCTCGCGCCGGTCGCGCACCTCCTGGTGCCGGTCTTCTTCCTGCAGATCGGTATCGACGCGCAGGTCCGCCAGTTCGGGCGGCTGAGCGTGCTCGGGACCGCCGGCCTGCTGCTCGTGGTCGCGATCGTCGGCAAGCTGGCCTCGGTGATCGGCATGGCCGGCTCGCCCGGCGACCGGTTCCTCGTCGGCGTCGGCATGATCCCGCGCGGCGAGGTCGGCCTCATCTTCGCGACGATCGGCCTGTCAAACCACGTGTTCGGTCAGGACATCTATGCCGCGTTGTTGCTCGTGGTGCTCCTCACCACGATCGCGCCACCCCCGGTGCTGCGGTCCCGGTTGCTCCGCCTGCGGGCCCAGCGCGTCGCGCTCACGCCGTCGGCCACCGGGGAAGGCGCCGGGCTCGTCGAGATCGGCGCGGACGGCGACGTCACCCTCGCCGGCGAGCCCGCGGAGCGCGACGCGCTCGTCGTGGCACTGCGTGCGGCGCGCCTGTGCGCCACGCACCGGCCCGGTCCGGCGCTGCTCGACTGGCTCGACGCGTTCCCGCCCGGGCCCAAACGATGGGACGACGCAGCCCGATCGGAGCTCTTCGCGCTGCTGCGCCAGGGCAACGAACGGTCGTGGCGCCTCATGACCGCGTCGACGGTCCTGCAGCAATCGATCCCCGAGCTCGACGACGCGCTGGCGGCACGTCGCCACGATCCGCTCCAGATGGACCCGCTCGCGTCGCTGCGGTTCGAGCGGCTCGCCAACGTGAACGAGCTCCTCGATCTCGAGGCCGCACCGCAGCGGTTGCAGGCAACCATCCTCGCCGCCCTCGTACTCGACGCCTCCGAGGACGACACCGTCGTCGCGCCCGCGTTCGCGCGCCGCGTCGCCCAGCGCATCGGAGTCGGCGTCGAGACCACCGAGACGGTCGTCGCCCTCGTACGCGACGCGTTCCTGCTCATCGCCGCGGCGCAGCGCCACGACGGCCTGGCCGAGGAATCGGTGCTGCAGCTCGCCGTGCACATCGGCTCGCTCGACCAGGCCCATGCATTGCATGTGCTCACCGTCGGCGGCGACCCGTCGTCACGGCGCGAGATCACCGCGCTCTACTACCGCGTGTGTCGCGCGCTCAACCAACCCGACGAGGCGCGCCGCGAAACCGCCGACGAGGTGCAGTACCGCCGCGCCCGCGCCCAGGAGCTTGCACGCGACGAACAGTTGCGCGCACGAATCGCAGCGGCACCGCGTTCCTATGTGCTCAGCCAGTCGCCGGCCGATCTCGCCCGCCAGGCCGCGATGTGCGAACCCCCTCCGTCGAAGGACGAGGTGCGCGTGAACGTGCTGTCACACGACGACCACGCGAGGGTCGAGGTGGTCGCGCGCGATCGTGTGGGCCTGCTCGCGGCGTGCACGCGTGTGCTGAGCGAAGCGGGCTACTCGGTGCGCCAGGCAGTCGCAACCACGTGGGCCGACGGCACCGCGCTCGCGTGCTACGACCTCGATCCGGCCGATCTGCCCGCGGGTGACACGGTGCGCGCCGCGTTCAGCACTGCGCTCGCCGAGCCGCTCGTCGCGGAACCGATCGAGCACGTCGACCTCGAGTTCGACGACGCCGGGTCGCCGTGGCACACGCGATGCACGGTTGTCGCACCCGACCGTCCCGGTTTGCTGCACGCGCTCACCGCTGCCTTCGCCGTCGCGCGAGTCAACGTGCACGCGGCGCGGATCACCACGGACGGCTCACGCGCCGTCGACCACTTCGATCTCACCGACCGGCGCGGCGCGAAGCTCGACGAGCGAGCGAAGGCCGCGGTCGCGTCGGCGATCACCCACGGCGGCCGGCCGAAGCGCCGACCGCTGTCGTCGAACCGCAGGCTCTCCACCTGACGTGGGTCAGAGCGCGTCGGCGTCGCGCTCGCCCGTGCGCACACGGACCAGGCGCGTCGCATCGACAGCCCAGATCTTGCCGTCACCGATCTTGCCGGTGCGCGCCTCGGTGGCAATGATCTCGATCACCTTGTCGACGTCGGCATCGTCGACGAGCACTTCGATCTTGACCTTGGGCACGAAGTCGAGCTTGTACTCGGCGCCGCGCCACGTCTCGCTCTTGCCGCCCTGGCGCCCGTAACCCTGCACTTCCGAGAGCGTGAGACCCATGACACCGGCGCCTCGGAGCGCGTCGGCAACGTCGTCGAGCTTGAAGGGCTTGATGATCGCGGTCACGAGATGGGCCATTCGGGTCTCCTGCCGGAACGGTGTTCACGCGCTACGGCGCGTTGCGGCGCGACCGTAGTCTGCGACGATGCAGCTCGACCGGGCGCCACTGCTGGGCGACCGCTCGATCACCGGCGGCGAATGGGCGCGCCGGTACAGCGATCTGGTCGACGGCTGGCTGCAGGCGATGTTCGCGAGGCGGCTCGGCGAGCTCGGCACGCACGATGTCGCGCTGGTCGCGGTGGGCGGCTTCGGCCGCGCCGAGCTCTGCCCGCAGAGCGACCTCGATCTCGCGCTGCTGCACCGCGGCCGGCCGGAGATCGCGAGCATCGCCGAACAGGTCTGGTATCCGATCTGGGACGCCGGCTTCAAGCTCGGTCATGCTGTCGGCACTGTGAACGAGCTCGTCGCGCTCGCGAGCGACGACCTCGACACCGCGACCGCGTACCTGTCGCTGCGACGGGTCGCAGGTGACGACGATCTGGCCCACGAGCTCTCGGCGCAGTCGCACGAACGCTGGCGGAAGCTCGCGAAGCGGCGCGTTCCCGAGCTCGCCGAGCGCGTCGCGACCCGGCATGCCGCTGTCAACGACGTCGCGTTCACCCTCGAACCCGACCTGAAAGAGGGTCGCGGCGGCCTGCGCGACGTACACGCGCTGCAGTGGCTCGACGTTGCACGGCCCGCCCTACGTACGGGTGATGCCGACGAGCTCGCCGCGGCGTACGAGGTGTTGCTCGCCGCGCGCGTCGAGCTCCAACGGTTGACCGGCCGGCCCGGCAACGTGGTGGCGCTGCAGGACCAGGATGCGCTCGCCGCGGCGCTCGGCGACCGCGACGCCGACGCGCTCATGAGCCGGATCGCCGACGCGGCGCGCACGATCACGTGGATCGGCGACGACGTGTGGCAGCGCGTCACGCGTCCCGAACGGGCACGTATCGGCGGGCGGTCGTCGCGCTCGGTCGCGCTCGCGCCGGGTATCTCGCTGCTCGACCAGCGCGTGCACGTCGACCCCGGCAGCCTCCCCGACCGCGACCCCGCGCTCGCCCTGCGCGTCGCCAATCTCGCGATCGAGCATGCGGCCACCATCGACCGCGAGGCGCTCACGGCGGTGGCGGCGCGATCGGTCTCGCCGCCGTCGCCGTGGCCAGCGGGTATGCGTGCCCTGCTCGTGTCGTTGCTCCTCGCCGGCCGGCCGGCGATCGGAGTCATGGAGGCACTCGACCGCTGCGGCGCGCTCACCGCACTCTTGCCCGAGTGGTCGGCAGTGCGTTGCAAGCCCCAGCGCAACGCGTACCACCGTTACACCGTTGATCGGCACCTCCTCGAAACGGCGGCGAACGCGGCGCGCTTCGCGGGCCGCGTACCCCGACCCGATCTCCTCGTGCTCGCAGGCCTGTTGCACGACATCGGCAAGGGCACGCCGGACGGCGACCACACCGAGCTCGGCATCCCACTCGTGCGCACCATCCTCGATCGCATGGGATGCGACGAGTCCGACCGCGACACGGTGTGCCGGCTGGTGGAGCACCATCTTCTGCTGTCGGAGGTAGCGACCCGGCGCGACCTCGACGATGCCGCCACGATCCGCCGCGTCGCGCGCCTCGTGCGGGACGTCGACACGCTCGCGCTGCTCGCCGCGCTCACCGAAGCCGATTCACTTGCCACCGGGCCCACTGCGTGGGGTCCGACGAAGTCGCGCCTCGTCGGTGTGCTCGTCGACCGCACGGACCGAGTGCTGCGTGGGACCGAGCGCGGGCACGCCGACGACGAAGCCCTCGGCATCGCACCGTTCCCCACCGCTGAACAGCTCACCGCGCTCGCTGCACCGGGCACGCACATCGAGGGCAGCGACACCACCCTCACCGTGATGACCGACGACCGCCCGGGCGTCTTCAGCCGCATCGCCGGCGTGCTCGCGCTCCACGGCCTCGACGTCACCGCTGCGAACGCGTACTCGAGCGACACCGGCCGCGCGCTCTCCGTCTTCTCGGTGGACGACCCGTTCGGCAACGGGCCGAACTGGTCTCGCGTCGGCGATGATTTGGCGCGCGCGCGCTCGATGACGGGCTCGCACTGCGCGCGCGCGTCGGCGAGCGGGCGCGACGCTACGAGCGGCGACAGAAGCCGGTCGCCGACGCCCGCACCAGGGTCACGTTCGACAACGACGTGTCCGATACCGCGACCGTCATCGACGTGCAGGCCGTGAACGGGGTCGGCGTGCTCTTCCAGGTGACCGCCGCCCTCGCCGAGTTCGATCTCGACATACGCGCCGCCCGGGTCAACACGATGGGCCAGCACGTGCTCGACGCGTTCTACGTGCGCGACCGGACCGGGCGCAAGATCGTCGACACCGACACGCTCGACGAGATCGCGCTCGCAGTGCGCGACAACCTCGACGCGCACGCCTGAGCGGTGCCGGGGACCGTCCCGACGCTATTCGTGCCGCAACCAGGTGACGGTTGCGAGCACGAACGCGACCGCGCCGACCACGGCGGTGGCGACGGAGTCGGCGGCCGTCCACGACAACCAGCTCGTGGCGGCGGTGCCGGCGAGCGCGACCACGGCCTGCGCGCCACCGATGCCCGACAGGTGCCCGTCGGAGCGCAACGCGTCGCTTGCGACGCGGGGCGCGACCGCCGACTTGCGCCGCGCGAGCACCCCGAGCACGACTGCCGACACGGCGGCAAGCACGACACCGGCCACCGACTCCCCTCCCGAGTCACCGCGCACGAGGCGCGCGACCCCGGTGACGAGGGCGGCCGCGCCGACGATCGCGAGGCATACCAGCACGACCGCATGCGACAGCGCCTCCAGCCGTTCGGACAGCGTCTCGTTGTGCAGCGCGTCACGGAAGTGGACGGCCAGCGTGACCGAACCGATCGCATCGACGAAGCCGATGGCGCCGAGCGCGACGAGCACCGCGGTGTGGCTGTGCACGCCGATGGCGACCGCGACCACGCTCGAGCACAAGGTCCAGCCCGCGCTCATCACGGAGACGCGCAGTGCGGCGGTGATGTCGTCACGCGCCGCCGATGCGACGACCTCGGTGCGCGTCATGGTGGCCTCCGGAGCTCGTTGCCGACCAGACTTCCCGGCGCACCTCGTTGCGTGACTCATGGAGTCTACCCGCCGACAAGCGGCGCGAGCACCAGGATCTGCTGTGCTTCGCGGCGTGCCGTCAGGTGCCGCAACCGCGCAGGATCGCCGCGGCGGCGGTGAGCTCGTCGATCGGCAGCGTCGCGAACGAGAGACGCATGTGCTCGGACGCGGCGCGGTCGACCGCGAACGCGGCGCCGGGCACGAACGCCACACCGGCCGCGACGGCACGCTCGAGCAGCGCGTCGGTGTCGGCACCGGCGAGCCGCCGCCAGAGGAACATCCCGCCGCGCGGGTGTCGCCCGCCGCCCCAGCCGTCGAGCGCACCGGCGAGCGCTCGCGCCTTCGCTGCGTAGGTACGCCGGATGTGCTCGAGGTGCGCGGCGACGAACGCCCCGTCGGCGAGCACATCGGTGACGAGCGCCTGCGCCAGCGTCGAAGTGTGCAGGTCGCACGCCTGCTTCACACGCACGACCGTCTCGCGTAACCACGCCGGCGCGCGCAGCCAACCGACGCGCAGCCCGGGTGCGAGCACCTTCGAGCACGATCCCAACGACACGACGCGTTCGCCGTCGAGCGCTCCGATCGGAGGCGGGGGTGGCGCGTCGAACCACAACGCGTGGTACGGGTCGTCCTCCACGATCACGAAGCCGTACCGGTGCGCGAGCGCCACGAGCTCGCGGCGGCGCTCCTGCGCCAGCACCGCGCCGGTGGGGTTCTGGAAGTTCGGCACGGTGTAGACGAGGCGCGGTCGCAGCCCGTCGTGCAGCCGGCTCGCGAGCACGTCCACCTGCAGCCCCCTTTCGTCGACGGGCACGCCCACGATCCGCGCGCCTGACGCGAGCAGCGCCTGGCGGGCACCGAGGGAGCGTCGATGAAACGGCACCGCGCCGCCGGCGGCCAGAGCGCACCGATCCTGGGAGTGGAAACACCACGCTGCGAGCCGACCGATGCGCTGCAATGTCGGCATCAACAATCGTGGCGACCTGTCCGAGTTCCTCAAAGCGCGCCGTGCCGGGCTCACCCCCGGCGATGTCGGCCTGCCCCCGGGACAACGCCGGCGCACGACCGGGCTGCGCCGCGAGGAGGTGGCGGTCCTCGCCGACGTGTCGGTGAGCTGGTACACGTGGCTGGAGCAGGGGCGGCCGATCAAGGCGTCGGCCGAGGTGCTCGACGCGCTGGCGCGCGCGTTGCGGCTCGACGCGGTCGAGCGCGATCACCTGTTCGCGCTGGCCGGTCATCCCCAGCGGGTGCCGATCCGTCCGGGTTCGACTGCGGCGTCACCTGCGGTGCGGCGCCTCCTCGACGCGCTCGCGCCGGCGCCGGCGTACCTGCTCGGCGCGCGCTGGGACCTCATCGCGTGGAACGCGCCGTTCGCGTTGCTGTTCCCCGCCGTGCTCGAGCTCGACGTCGAGGATCGCAACCTCGTGTGGATCGTGTTCGCGAACGCGGACGCGCGCGCCCTCATCGGCGACTGGGAGCACGAGGCCCGACGGGTGCTGTCGCAGTTCCGGGCCGAGATCGTGCCGTGGCGCGACGACCCGGCGGTCGTGCGCCTCGTCGCCCGGCTCCAAGAGGCGAGCGACGAGTTCGCCGCGGTGGTGGCCACGCCACGACGTCGGCGGTTTCGAGACGCACCGGCGCGTGTTCCACCATCCCGGCGCAGGTCGGCTCGAGTTCGAGACCCAGCAACTCGTGCCGGTCGGCGAGCCCGACCAGCGGATGGTGGTGCACCTACCGATTCCGGGCGACGACAGTGCGGCGCGCCTGTTCGCGTCCGCGACGCCGCGCTGAGCGCCGCCGGCGGGCGTTGGCAGGCGCCCGAACCTGTGCGAACATGTGTACGTGTCTGCTGACGCGACGGGCCACGACAGCGCCGGGATCCTGCACGCCGACCTCGACGCGTTCTACGCGTCCGTCGAGCAGCGTGACGATCCGCGGCTGCGCGGGCGACCGGTGCTCGTGGGCGGTGGAGTGGTGCTCGCCGCGAGCTACGAGGCCAAGGCGCACGGCGTGCGCACGGCGATGGGCGGGCGACAGGCGCGCGCGCTCTGCCCCGATGCCGTCGTCGTGCAGCCTCGCATGTCGGCCTACTCGGCCGCGAGCAAGGCCGTGTTCGAGGTGTTCGCCGACACGACGCCACTCGTCGAGGGGTTGTCGATCGACGAGGCGTTCCTCGACGTGCGCGGTCTCCGGCGCCTGCGCGGCACGCCGGAGTCGATCGCCGCCGGGTTGCGGCGAGCCGTCGCCGAACGCGTCGGCCTGCCGATCACCGTCGGCGTGGCCCGCACGAAGTTCCTCGCCAAGGTCGCGAGCGGCGTCGCCAAGCCGAACGGGCTGCTCGTGGTGGAACCCGCGTACGAGCTCGAGTTCCTGCACCCTCTCGCGGTGCAGCGCCTCTGGGGCGTCGGCCCCAAGACCGCGGAGAAGCTCCACGCGCGCGGGTTGGTCACCGTCGGCGACGTGGCCCGGGTCCCGGCCGCCGCGCTCGTGGCGATGATCGGCCGCGCCGCGGGCCGCCAGCTCCACGCGCTGGCGCACAACCGCGATCCCCGTCCCGTGGTGGTCGGCCGCCGGAGGGCGTCGATCGGCTCGCAGCATGCGCTCGGTCGGGCCCGCCGCGACCCGGCCGAGATCGACGCGGTGCTCGTCGACATCGTCGACCGTGTCACCCGCCGCATGCGCGCCGCCTCTCGTGCTGGCCGCACCGTGATCATCCGCTTCCGGTACGACGACTTCACCCGGGCCACCCGCTCGCACACGCTGCCCTGCGCGACGGCCGCTACCGTCACGATCCTCGCGGCGGCGCGGGCCATCGTGGCCGCCGCGTCGGACACGATCAGCCGGCGCGGGCTCACGCTCATCGGGTTGTCGGTCGCCGACCTGCGCGATCTCGAGCACGTGCAGCTCGCGCTGCCGTTCGAACGCGGGCGCGACCACCTCGACGGCGCCCTCGACGCGGTGCACGACCGTTTCGGCCGAGCTGCCGTCACCCGGGCGGTGCTGCTCGGGCGCCCGCCCGCACTCACGGTGCCGCAGCTTCCGGACTGACCGGCGCCGCCCCGGGGTACAACGCGCCGTATGTCGGAGCCCGGCCAGCACCCCGTCGAGCAACACCCCGTCGAGCAACTGGGGACCGAGGAGCAGGGGTCGATCGACGGCGGCATCGAGCGCGCCGCTGTGCCCGATCGCAGCCCCTTCGCGCGTGCGGACGGTGACCGCGACGAGCCGGTGAGCGACCGGCCGGGCCAACCGGCGGCGGAGGAGGCGGCGGCCGCGACCAGCTCGCCTCGGCATACGACCGGATTCCTTCCCTCCGAACCGCCGCGGCGCGCGATCGAGTCGGCGTTCGTGCGGGTCGTCGCCACGCTCGGCGTGATCGGCATCGGCACGCTGCTCGGCGCGCTGCTCGTTGCGAACGACGTAGCCGGGTGGATCGTCGGGCTTACGGTGTCGGCCGTGAGCGTGGTGCTCGCGGCCGTGTTGTGGCGGTCACGCGAGCTGTAGGCGCCGCACCGGCCACAACCGAGCACGGAAGGACGAGGGACCATGAGCGCAGATCCGAAGGCCGAGCCGAACGAAGGCCGGGAGACGGTCGAAGAGCTCGCCGACGAGGCCAAGAGCGAGAACCCCGATCCGACGACGGCGCGCGAGACCTTCGAGCTCGAGCTGATGGAAGAGGACCGATCCGAAGAGGGAGAGGACGTCCAGCTCAACGAGGAACTGGACGGCTGAGCGACGCCCGCCCCGTGGCGGGTCGCCGCGTGGCGGTCGCCCCGTCACGCGGCCGTGCGCACCCTCGCCTGCAGTACGGGCCGTAGCTCGCGCTGCCAGAACTCGAAGAACCCGGTCTGGTCGGGCCCGATCTGATGGAAGTAGAGGTGGTCGAAGCCCGCCTCGGCGTAGGTGTCGACCGTCTCGGCCAATTGCTGGGCGATGTGCGGACCGCACGGCACCGACTTCGTGGCGAGCTCCTGCGTCACGATCTGCGCCGCCTCCTCGAAATGCGTCCACGTGGGCAGATCCTGTGAGAGCTGGCCGGGCACCGCATTGTTCGGCCATGTCTCGTGGACGGTGCGCCGCGCCTGTTCGGCGTCGGGCGCCCAGCAGAGGTTCAGCTGCGCGTAGCGCGGGCCCGAGCCGCCGGCCCGCTCGAACGCCCGCACGATCTCCTTGTCGGGGCCGTTCGACCAGAGCCCGTCGCCGATGCGACCGGCAAGCTCGGCCGCCTCGGGGCCGAACCCCGAGACGATGATGGGCACACGCGCACGCGGCGCGTCGAACAGCCGGGCGTTGTCGACCTCGTAATGGCTACCGCGATGGTCGACGGTCTCACCGCTGAACAGCTCGCGGATGACATGTACCGCTTCTTCGAGCATCTCGCGACGCACGTCGGGTCGCGGCCAGCGTGCGCCGAAGACGTGCTCGTTCAGCGCCTCGCCCGTGCCGACGCCGAGGAAGAAGCGACCGTCGAACAGCAGCGAGGTCGTGGCCGCGGCCTGGGCCACGATGCCGGGATGCATACGGATGATCGGGCAGGTGACCCCGATGCCCACATGGATGCGTTCCGTCGATGCCGCGATTGCTCCCAACACGCTCCACACGAACGGGCTGTGGCCTTGCGCCTCGACCCACGGGTGGAAGTGGTCCGAGATCGACGCGAAGTCGAACCCGGCCTCCTCGGCACGCCGCGCGTGGGCTACGAGGTCGCCCGGGGCGGTCTCCTCCGACGACAGCGTGTAGCCGAACGAAGTCATGTGACGACCTCGGTGGTGACGCGCTCGGACCGCACGGCAGCTCCTTTCCAGTCGCAGAGTCGCGAGATGAACTGGAGCCGTTCTGCCCGTGCGGCCGAGCGGATAATCACGGGTAGTCGCGAATTACCGGTGCGCGACCACGTTGTACGAAGCGAACGCCTGGCTGTGGTTGCCCGCCTTGTCGATGGCGTCGACCACAAAGGTGAACTTGCCGACCTTGCCGGTGGGCAACTTGGCGCCCTTCGCCTGCGTGCCCTTGCAGGAGGCAAGACCCACGCCGTCGCTGCACGCATACTGCACGATCACCTTCTGACCCACCGTGTAGACCGCGCCGTGTGCGGGCGCCACGAGCTTCGCGGTCGGCGGCGTCACGTCGAGGATCGTCGTGTGGGTGAGGATGGGCGTCGGGCTCGTCACCGGGCAGGTGACCGTCTGCGTGAACGGCGGAGCGGGCGGCGGCGGGTTCGGAACGCCGGCGATGCCGCGAGTGAACACGAACGAGTCGAACTTCGTGGTGACCTTCGTGGTCGCCTTGCCGTGGGCCGTCATCGAAAGGAGCATCGCCGGCGGCGTGAAGCCGGTTGCCGACGTGTTCCCGCCGTCGATCGGGCCGGGCAGCGTGAGCACGGCCTTGCCGCCTGACACGTCCGTACTCGCGCCGGTCCGTGCGTTCGCGGAACCGGTGCCCGGCACCACCGATGCGCCGGTGATCGTCGCGCCGACCGGCGCCGCGACCGTGTACCGCATGTTCGTGTACTCGAGGAGCATGGGCACGCTCTGCGCACCAGGTGCCGCCTTCATCGAGAACGTCCAACCCATGGGTACCTGGGTCGGCGCGCCGGCCACGAGCGGGAGCGTCGTGGGGGTGAGCACGGAGTTGTCGCACTTGATCGCGAGCGTGTCGGTCGACGTGCCCTTGTAGTGCTGCGGTGCCGGTGCCCACTTGATGACCCGGTACGACACGAGCTGCTGGGCCTTGTTGCCCTGCGCGTCGACTGCCTGCACCACGAAGGTGTGCACGCCGACAGCGAGATTGATCGGGGCGCCGTTCGCCACGGTGCCGGTGCACTTCGCGACGCTCGTGGTGGCGTCGGCGCACGAGAACGCGGCCTTCACCCCGGCGGTCGGGCCGTACACCGCGCCATGCTTGGGCTGGGTGAGCGCGATCGTCGGCGGCGTGTGGTCGATCACCGGACCCGACACGACCTTGAGCGTGACCGTACCGATGGCGCTCCCGCCGTGCCCGTCATCGACCTTGAACGTGAAGCTGTCGGTCCCCGCGTATCCCGACGTCGACGTGTAGGTGACGGTCGGTGGCGTGCCGCTCAGCGTGCCGTGCGCGGGCTGCGACGCGACTGTGATCTTCAGCGGGTAGCCCTTGGGCGAGTTCCCCGACAGCGTGATCTTCGTCGGCACGCCGGAGGACACGGTGAGCGTCTTGCTGTTCGCGGTGGGGCCGGACGGCGCGCCGGGCACCACCGTCTTGCCGATCACGGTCGACGGCGAGACCGGGGTGCACGTGGCGACGATCGTGCCGATGCCGTTCACGTAGGCGTTGGCCACCAGCTTCGGCGGCAGCAGCCAGTTGACGCCCGGTCCTGCTGCAGCGGAGAGGACCGTGCCCTTCACGATGAGATTCGGCGTCGCATACGTGGTGCCGTCGATCGGCACATCGCCGGTGCTCGTGACGACGATCTGCGAGCCGGAGATCGCCGCGGTCGACTGGATCTTCGAACCGCCCGGCGGGGCCTGCGTCGACACTGATGTCACGTGCAAGCCGGCCGGAATGTTGTAGTACGTCTTGCCGCCGCGGTAGTTGGCGGCCACCGGTGTCGCTGGCTCCTTGAACGGTACGACGAACGTGTAGGTCAGCGCGTCACCGACCGCAGCGGGGTCGTGGTCGTCGCTGACCGTCGAGTTCCAGGGTTCGGTCTGGTTGCCGACGTCGGGGTTCGTAGTGCAGTTCAGTGGCGCATTCGTCGTCGTGTCGCTGTTCGCGCCCGCCGACGTCGCGCCGAGTCCAACGAGGAATCCGGTCATGGCCAACGAGATCAAAGCCCTGACGACGACTCGAAGATGATGCACGGCAGTCCTCCTGTGATCCGAGCTTCCCGGATGATTGATACCGACGTGAGCCGAAATTCACCATCTCGGCACGCACAATTCGTGCGTGCGCGCTCAAGATCGTCCGGGAGATCAGCCTGCGAGCACGTCGAGCGCGCTCGCTCGCAGGCGGTGCAACTCGTCGAGATGGAGGCGGCTGAGCCGGGCCAGGCGGCGGCTGCCGTCGGCGGTGAGGCGGAGCCGCACGACGCGATGGTCGTGCGCGTCGCGCTCGGCGTGCGAGCAATCCGGCGCGTGCCGTGCGGTCGACGAGTCCGACGGCGCTGTGGTGCTTGAGTAGCAGCGATTCGGCGACGTCTCCGACCGTCGGACCCTCAGGGCCGGGATGCCCGCGCACCGCGAGCAGCAGCTGGTGCTGCGCAGGCGTGAGCCCGGTCGCACGGGCCTGATCCTCGCTCCAGTGCAGGAAGCGCCGGAGCTCGGTCCGGAACCCGAGCAGCGCCTCGTATTCGCGATCGGTGAGACGGGGCGACGTCACCCAATAGATCGTATTACGATGTATCTGTGCCGGACGGCGAATCCAATCATTTCTTCGACGGAGCGTTGCTCGGTCTGCCGCGCCGCGTCGTCGTGCTGACGTTTCTCGTCGGCATCGGATCGGGGCTCGTCGGTGCGGCGTATCTCCTTGCCATCCACCTTCTGCAGCACGTTCTGTGGCCCACGCACTGGAGCGGCGCGATCGGCTTCTTGATCCTCGGCGGCGTCGGGACCGTCGCCGCGCTCGTCACCCGCTATGTGGGTTCGCCCGGTGATGTCGAGCTGATGGTCGACAACATCCACGTGTCCGGTACGGGCACCGACACGCGCATGCTGTGCTCGCTCGTCCCGATCTCGTGGCTGTGCATCGCGTCGGGCGGCGGCATGGGTCCCGAGGCGCCGATGGTGCAGACCACCGGCACGCTCGCATCATGGGGCGCGCGGCAGGAGCGGCCTCGGTGTGCGGGAGTCGCGGATCATCACGATCGCCGGTATGGCGGCTGGGTTCACCGTGCTCTTTGGCACACCGCTCGGTGCCGCCGTATTCGCGCTCGAGCTGTTGCACCGGCGCGGGCTGCAGTATTACGAAGCGCTCGTACCCGCCATCGTCTCGGCGCTCGCCGGCTACGCGGTGTACGTGTGCATCGCGGCCGCGGGCTTGCGTGGGGTGTGGAATCTCCCGGCCGCGGGCACGATTCGAACCGTCGACCTCGCGTGGGCGCTGCTCGCAGGCGCGGCTGGCGCGTTGGTAGCGGTCACGTTCACCTACACCACTGCGGCGCTCCGGGCCGGCATGCGCCGCGTCGCGTGCCGGGGCTGCGCCCGGTGCTCGGCGGCCTCGTGCTCGCCGCGCTGGGACTGGCATCGGCCTATTCGCTCACCTTCGGCGAAGCCCAACTCGGCACGATCGTGGGCCGCCATGGCGGCACGGTCGTGTTCTTCGTGCTCGCCGCGCTCGCGAAGCTCGCCGGCACGTCGGTCACGCTGTCGTCGGAATGGCGCGGTGGCTTCATCATCCCGCTGTTCTTCATCGGCGCGGCCCTGGGCCGGGCTCTCCACGTGCTCGCGCCCGGTACCAACGAGGTCGTGATGATCACCGCGCTCATGGCCGCAGCGAACACCGGTGTCACCAAGACGCCGATCGGCTCGGCGCTCGTGGTGAGCGGCATGTCCGGTGTGCGGCTGCTGCCGACCACACTCATCGCCACGATCACGGCGTTCGCGCTCACCGGGAACGTGGGACTGATCCACACCCAGCGCGAGCGAGACGTGGTGGGCGAGGCGAGCATCTGAAGTTCCGTGGCGCGAAGCTGGCGTCATGCGCGCGTGGGTCGTCTCCCATCCCGGACCGATCGACTCGCAGCCACTCGCGCGTGTCGATCGCGAGCCTCCCGAACCGGCGGCTCACGAGGTGCTCGTATCTGTGCGCGTATGCGGCGTGTGCCGCACCGATCTCCATCTCGCCGAAGGCGACCTGCCCCCGCGATCGCCGAACCGCGTGCCCGGCCACGAGATCGTCGGCACGGTGGAAGCCGTCGGGAGCAGCGTCACGGGCCTCGACGTCGGTCGGCGAGTCGGCGTCGCCTGGCTCGCGCACACGTGTGGCGTGTGCCGCTACTGCTGCCGCGGCGACGAGAACCTCTGCAGCGCACCCACGTTCACCGGATGGGACGTCGACGGCGGCTACGCCGAGTACGCGGTCGCGCACCACGCGTTCGTATATCCGCTGCCCGACGAGCTCGACGACGTGACGGCGGCGCCCATGCTCTGCTCCGGCATCATCGGCTATCGCGCGCTCCGGCGCGCGCGGGTGCCGGCCGGCGGCGTGCTCGGCATCTACGGCTTCGGCGCGTCGGCGCATCTCGCCGCGCAGCTCGCGCTGGCGGAGGGCACACGCGTGCACGTGATGACGCGCTCGGTCGCGGCACAACGGCTCGCGCTGGAACTCGGCTGCCACTCGGCGGGCGGGGCCGATGCCGCGCCGCCCGAACCGCTCGACGGCGCCGTGCTGTTCGCACCGGTCGGCACGCTCGTGCCACCCGCGCTCGAGGCGCTCGACCGCGGCGGCACGCTGTCGATCGCCGGAATCCACCTCACCGACATCCCGCCGCTCGACTATGCGCGCCACCTCTTCGAGGAACGGTCGCTCACCAGCACCACCGCGAACACCCGGGCTGACGGCCACACCCTGCTCGAGCTCGCGGCGAGGTTGCCGCTGCGGGTGACGGTCACGGAGTACGGCTTCGAGCGCGTGCCCGATGCACTCGCCGACGTGGCCCACGACCGGCTCACCGGCGCCGCGGTGGTGCGCGTGCGGTGACCGGCCAGCCGCAGAATGTGGCCATGCCTTCTTGTTATCGATAGACGAAGAACTATGTATTGGATGTATCGCTGGAACTGCCGTCTACTGAAGCAGTGGAGTTCCTCGCGATCGCAGCAATCGGCGTGCTCGTCGGCTTCCTCGGCGGCCTCTTCGGCAAGGGCGGCTCCGCGGTCGCGACGCCGTTGCTCCATCTCGTCGGCGTGCCCGCGATCGCAGCGGTGGCGTCACCGCTGCCCGCCACCGTCCCCGGCACGCTCGTCGCGGCCGACCGGTACCGCGCCGCCCAGCTGATCGATCGGCGGGTCGTCGGGTGGAGCCTCGCCACCGGCGTGCCGGCCACGGTCGTCGGCGCCTTCGCCACCCGTTGGATCAGCGGCGGATTGCTCGTGACGGCCACCGAGGTGATCATCGCGGTCATCGGGCTGCGCATCGTGCTCCGCCGTGACCGCACCGAGACGGCCTTCGGCGACGACGAAGTGGCGCGTGGCCGCCTCCTGCTCGTGGGCGCGACGGTCGGGCTCGCGGCCGGGCTGCTCGCGAACAGCGGCGGCTTCCTGCTCGCGCCGCTCTACCTCACCATCGCCGGGCTGCAGATCAAGCCTGCGCTCGGGTCGAGCCTCGCGGTGTCGGCCGCCCTCGCCGTGCCGGGCACGGTCGTACACATGGCGCTCGGCCACATCGACTGGGCGGTGACGCTCACGCTCGCGCTCACGTCGATTCCGGCATCGCGTGCTGGTGCCCGGGTTGCGTTGCGGACCCAATCGACGAAGCTCGAGCGGCTCTACGGCGTGGGGCTCACGGTGCTGGGCGCCGGGCTGCTCGCGTTGCGCTGAGCCGCACGCCGGATCAGTCCTCGCCCTCGTCGTCGAGCGGCACCTCTTGCCGCTGCTCGAGCACGTCGGCCTCGGACGCGTCGGACGGCAGGTCTCGTGGTGCGCGCCGCACCTCGTCGTCGACCGCCGCCTGGTGCTGCTCCACGGCATCGGCCTCCGGCACGTCGGGTGGCAGCTCACCCAGCTCGGGCTCGGGTGGTTCCTCGCCGGCTTCGTACTCCTCGTCGGGCATCGATGGAGCGTAGGCCACGCCGCGCGACGATGCGCCACGGGCTGGGCGCCTGAACGTCAGCCCGACCGGTAGAGACCCGACCCGTAGAGACGGGTGAGCTCGGTGCCGATGCGGGCGAGATGCTCGGCCACGGCGGGGGCATCGATCACCTCGAGCGCGGCACCGAACGCGGCAACCTCGCCGGCGAGGGAGCGGGCGCCGTGGCCCCGTAACTCCACCTCGATCCGGCCGTCGTCGACGGTCGCGCCGAAGCGCGCCCGTGTGCCGAAGATCCAGCGGCAGAGGTCGAGCGCATCGTCTCGCACGAGCGCGTGCACCCGCAACGGCGTACGCCGCTGGTCGACCTCCTCCGCGATCAACCGCCACGCACTGGCAAGATCGAAGCCGGCCGGGCGCACGACACGCTCCCCTGTCGCCTCGACCGATGCGATCCGATCGACGCGAAACGTGCGCAGACCGCCGTCGGTACCGGCGACGAGATACCAGACCGAGCCCTTGGCCGGTCGGCGCGCATGCCGCGATCTTCGCGCCAAAACCGGCCATATGGTGACCGGTTTCGAGGGCCATGCTGAACCTGCACACACCTACGACCCAAACCCGTGAGGAGTCCACGATGCCCGGCCTCGTACGCCCTGTCACCGACGAGCGCGACGCGCTCTGCGCGTACCTCGCGCAGCAGCGCCTCGTGCTGCGCACGACCGCCTACGGCCTCACCGACGAGGAGGCCGCGACGACGCCGAGCGCGAGTGCGCTCTGCGTCGGCGGGCTCGTGAAGCACTGCACCGAGGTGGAGCGCGCGTGGATGGACACGACGCTGCAGCGCCGCCGCGACCGCGACCCCAGCGATTACGCACGCGGCTTTCGCATGGAGCGCGGCGAGACGCTCGCAAGCCTCCTCGCCGGCTACGAGGCGGCGGGGCGCGAGACCGACGACACCGTCGCCGACCTCGACCTCGACACGCCGGTGCCCGTGCCGAAGGACGTGCCCTGGTTCCCGCCGGACATCGAGTCATGGTCGGTGCGCTGGGTGCTGCTGCACCTGATCCAAGAGACCGCTCGCCACGCCGGCCATGCCGACATCATCCGCGAATCGCTCGACGGTGCCACATCGTTCGCGCTGCTCGCCGCGGCCGAGGGCCAACCCGAGACCGAGTGGATCAAGCCCTGGCGCCGCGGCGCTTGACCCGGGCCCCAACTGCCGCCACCTCGCACGGGACAATGGTGGGACGCATCGCGCTCTCGTCGAGGGTCTTGTCCAACTCGCGATGGCGTCGCCTCGGTCCGGCGGTGAGTCGACCCGCCTCGGCTCGGGCGATCTCTCCGACGGCAGCGCAGGTACCCGGCCGCCGGGCGGACGCGGTGGCGCGGCGCAACTCACGGGATAGACCACACCGTGCACGCACCACACGCGGCCAGGAGGTGACGGCATGAGGGTGCTGTTCTGCGCCGGTTGCTCGCCGATCGTGCGCGACCGCGACGAGAGCCTGCGCTTCTACGGGGAGACGCTCGGACTGCCGCTGCAGCACGACGCCGACTACGACTACATCGCCACGAGCGAACTCGACGGGCTGAAGCATCTCGGGCTGTGGCGCCTGTGGGAGGCGGCCGAAGCGTGCTTCGGCACCAAGGAATGGCCGGCGGACATTCCCGAACCGCAGGCGACGATCGAATTCGACGTCGACGACGTGGACGCGGCCGCCCGAGAGTTGCAGAGCGCCGGGTACCGCTTGCTGCACGAGCCGCGCACGATGCCGTGGGGCCAGCAGATCGTGCACGTGATGTCGCCCGAGGGGCTGCTCGTGGGGCTCACCGTCACTCCGGCGCTGCGCGAGTAGCCCGATCGCGTCGCCGGCGCGCCGGCGACGAGGGCGGGGACTGAACCGGACGGGTTTCGGGGTACGTACGCCGGCATGACAGTCAGGATCGTGACCGACAGCGCGGCGGCGCTCCCGCGCGCCACCGCGGCGCTCGTTGCGACCGTGCCGATGTGGACGAGCGTCGACGGGCACCTGGAACGCGATGGCGCGCGCGCGTTCGGCGACGTGGTCGCGGCGGGAAGCGTCGATACCGCAGCACCATCACCGTCCGACTACGAACGAGCCATCGGCGGCGGAGCGAGTCACGACGGTGCGGTGGTATTGACCGTGGCATCGACGATGAGCGCCTCGTACGCGTCGGCCACCATCGCCGCGGCACGCGCCGGTTCCCGGGTGGTCGTCGTCGACACCGGCACCGCGACGGCCGCGCAGGGGCTCGTGGTCGATGCCGCCGCGCGCGCGGCCGCAGCAGGCGACCGCCTCGATGCTGTCGCACGGGCCGCCGCGCGCGCCGCCGACCATGTGCGCTTCGTCGCCACGGTCCCGAATCTCGGCGCGCTCCGGCGCAGCGGGCGGGTTCCCGAACTCGACGACGATCCGTGCGCGCCGCCTCACGAGCCCGTGTTCGAGTTCCGCGACGGCAAGGCGAGCCGCGTGGCAACCGCGCGCGACCACACCGGCGCACTCGACATGATGGCCGCGACCGTGCTGGCCTCGGCACCGTTGCGAGGCACGCATCTCACGACGGCGGGCCGCCTGCACGTGCTCGCGGTGCACGCGGCGGCCGAGGCGAGCGCGCACGACGCGCTCGCCCGAGTTACCCGCGAGGTCGTCGTCGCTCGGGCCGAGGTGCTCGAGGCGGGCACGGTGATCACCGCGCACACCGGTCGGGGCCTCGTCGGCCTCGCGTGGTACTGGCGCTGACGAGCCGCGCGCCGCAAGCAGTCGACGGCATCGTCGTCGCGGGCAGCGGCCCCAGCTACGTGCGCGCAGCGGCCCCAGCTACGTGCGCGCAGCGGCCCCAGCTTCGTGCGCGCAGCGGCCCCAGCTTCGTGCGGGCAGCGGCCCCCGTTTCGTGGCGAGCCGGGCGGCAGCGCGAGGCGCCGAGGCGCGAGGCAAGATCAGTGCAGAGCACCCGGCGAGCGACGTAAGGTCGCGTCCTCACGGTCGAGGCGTCGGTTGAGGAGCACGACATGAGCCAGACTGTTGCCGCGGCACCGCCACACGTCGGGAGCGCTCCGGCCGGGCACGGCCCGCCGCCGATCGACATCGAGATCGTGCCGCGCATGGGCCTCCCTTTCGTGGCCGTGGCGGTCGGTTTCGTCGTCTACGCGATCGCGTCGGATTCCCACTGGGCACTCACGTTCTCGCACGTCGCCGGGGGCGGACTGTGGACCGGCGTCGACCTCTACGTCGGCCTGATCCTCGGACCGATCCTGGGACGGCTGTCGCTGCCGGCGCGCGCGGAGTTCTCGGCCCGGTTCATGCCGAAGATGCTGCTGCTGATGCCGACGGTCGTCTTGATGACCCTCGCCGCGGGCTTCCAGCTCGCCTTGGACTACGGGAACCTCGCCTCGGGCAACCCGAATCACGGGTGGCTCGTCGTGTCGATGATCGTCGTGGCGATCATGGCCGTGATCGCGCTCGGCATCCTGGAGCCGGCGAACGTTGCGGTGCTCTTCGAGATGAAGAAGCCGCAACCCGACGGCGAGGTGATCGGCAAGCTGATGCAGCGCTTCGTGTACACCGCCGGTATCACCGGCGCGATGCAGATCGCGACGCTCGTCATCATGACGCGGGTCGCGTCGCGATGAGCGCCGTCGACGTCGCGGCCGTCCGGCCGCTCGAACGGAAGTTCCCGCCGGTCGTGCCCGTCGCGATGGTCGCGCTGGCGCTGGCCGTCGTCGGAGGGGTCATCCTCGCCGGGCAGGCGATGGAGCATCCGTCGGTCACGCTTCCGGCTGCGCTCGAAGTTGCTGCGATCGCCCTCGAGCTCGTGGCGGTCGTGCTGTTGGTGCGCATCCGTCCGTTCGCCTGGCAGCGGTTCGGTCAGGTGTTCGCGGTCGCGCTGATCGCGTACGTCGTCCAAGGTGGCATGATCGAATGGGCGTTCGCGAAGAATCACACTCCGGGTGGCCCGCTCGCGGCGCTCACGTGCGGCACCGTGGTGTTCGCCACCATCGTGCCGCTGATGATCGCCTACACCGTCGCCCGCTACCAGGCCGTGTGAGCCTCTTCGCCCTAGTGCTGGGCGGCGAGTAGCAGGGCGGCGAGCGGCTCGAGCGTGGCCACGAGCTCATCGAGCTCGTCGGGCTCCAGGCTCTCGTAGGGCCTCGCCGCCAGGTCATCGGTCAACGCCTCGACCCGCTGTTTGACGGCGCGACCCGTGTCGCTCAGCCAACCGTCGTCTCCGATCAGGCCGCGATCGCGCATCCCGTCGATCACGGCGGCGAGCTGCGCGGCCGGGAGGTGGTGGATGCGTCCGAATCTCTCCGCGGGCATGCCCACGTCGAGGGCGACGAGGACGTGCGCCTCGAGGCCGCCGATACCCTCGATCATCAGGGCCGCGATGTGCCCGTCGCCGCGGTGCTCGCGCAGCAAGGAAGCCGCATGAAAGAGGCGGGCCACCGCGTCAGCGGGGATCGGGATCGCGAGCAGCGCGGCGTACATCGGCCGGCCCTCGAATGGTGCGCTGGTCGCCGCCTTGAGCAACAGTGCGCTGGCGCGTGCGAAGGCTGGCGAGTCGACGTGATCGCCGAGGATCCGCCGCAGCGCCTTCGCGCACCCCATCTGACGAGCGGCGATCGCCGCTTCGGGCGTGGTGGTGCGCCACACCTTGGGGATATGGCGAGCCACCTCGCCGGGAGCGAAGTTGTAGAAGACGGCGTCCACCACCTCCGCCGGGGCCAGGCCCAGGGGTGCAGCCCGTCCGGCGAAGTAGGTATCCCAGTAGTTGGTGAACCCCAGAGCAAACATTGCCTCGTTCGGTTCGTCGGCGGTGTAGGGAATGACACCGATCGGCTCGACCAGGTCGAACATCCGGCGAGGCATCGAACTCATGGCCTGCTCCTCATGCTGCACGCCCCGCCCCTTGCGGATCCGCACGATCAATTCGACGGTTGCGCGCGGCGAAACTCATCGCACAGCGACGCATGACGAACGCGTAGCGAACTACGTCGAGGACGAGGACGCAGCATGCGGCGTCATCCGGCCGCCACGACGCCGCAAACGTTTGCTCATGCGGCATTAGGTTGCATCCGTGCCAGCAAAGGTCGCGGCGGTTTCGGCGACGCGAGTGGCCGCGCCGAGCGCCCCGAAGGCCCGCATCGTGACGGCGGCACTGCAGCTTTTCGCCGAGCACGGCGTCGGCGGCACATCGCTGCAGATGATCGCCGACAACGTCGGCGTGACGAAAGCCGCCGTCTACCACCAGTTCAACACCAAGGAAGCGATCGTCCTGGCAGTCGCCGAGGTCGAGCTCGCGCGCGTGGAAGAGCTCGTGGTCCAGGCCGAGGCGGAGCGATCGCGCGTGCGCGCACGTGAGGTGCTCGTCGACGGGATCGTCGACCTGGCGGTCGAGCGCGGTCGGATCCTCAGCACGGTGCAACGCGACCCGGTCATCGTGCGACATTTCCGGGACAGCCCGCACTACCGCGAGGTGATGGGCCGGCTGTTCCGTCTGCTCGCCGGCAACGACAGCAGCCCGCAGGCCCGCACGACGGCTGCGATGCTGACCGCCGCGATCGCGGGTGCTGTGACGCACCCGATCATCGCCGACCTCGACGACGACGCGCTGCGTACGCAACTGCGCCAGCTCGCGCGCCGGTTCCTCGATGTTCCCGAATCCCGGTAAGGCTCACCGCGCGAGGAATCCACCGATTCGACGGCGCGCGGCGGGGACGGGTTCGAGCCCAGACCGGTGAGCAGCATCACGGCGGCAAGGGCGACGATGATGGTGCCATCGACGGAGTGCCGTCCCACCTCCCAGGAGTCGCCGGCCCAGTCGATCGCGAGCGTGACGAATCCCAGCACGATCACCGAGCCCCAGAGCAACACGGCATCTCGTGCCGGTCGCAAGGTCCGGCGCGCGGCGCGGGCCGCACAGCCGAACACGGCGGCACCGACGAGAACCAACAGCTCGAGTTGACGGTCGGAGAGGAACAGGTTCCGCAGCGGCGCGGGGTACCAGGGCCGGGCAACGCCGCCTCCGTAGTAGGCGATCAGAGTTGGCGGGAGTTCCTCGTGCCGGCTGAATGTGCCGTGGAGCACCCAGCCAATGTGCGTAGCCATGAACTCGACGAAGACGGTCTTGCCGGAGCGATCCATCCACGACCGGAACGAGTGGAGCGCCGGGCTGTGCACGAGAGCGGTGCCGCTGCTGTGCGTGAACGGACCACTGAGTCTCGTCAGGGCCGGCGTCACCGGCATCCCATGACCGGCGAACCAGCCTCGCAGTGAAGGGCTCGGAAGGACACGCTCGGTTATCGAATGCAGGAACGGTTCCTGCCACAGTTGCCCCCGGCCGGCCAGGTAGATGCCGGCCAGCGACACAATCAGCACGCACGCGACCTTCGGTAGTTCCTTCCTGTACTTGGCGAGCGCAACCGGCATGAGGATGACCGCGGCGATGCACACCGTGTAGGCGTTGGTCGGCCTGGTCATGGCCCACAGCACGCACGCCGCCACGAGCGGCCACGCCGATGCGCGGAGTCGCTGCCAGCGGGCGAGGAGGCCGACGACGAGGACGAGCAACGAGATCGAGATCGAGTCGCTGAGAATGGCCGCGTACCACTGGACGACGTAGGTGGAGCACGCGATCACGACCACCGACCCGAGCGCGAGCAATCGGACCACCCGCTGAGTGCATCGCGCGATCTCCGAGAGCAGCAAGCACCAGCAGAACGCCCCGACGAGAGTCTGGGCGATGCCGATGGCCCGCAAGTCGTGGGTCATGAGCGCGAAGACCGCCGGGACCACCGGCAGGCGTCCCGAGTTCAGCGACGGATTCGTCAGATAGCTGGCCGAGTCGAAGTTGAGCCGCGGGTGCGCGGCGAGGGCCGGGAGTATCGATACGACGAGGACGACGAACCATGCCCCAGCCGCCCACCAGCGCCACTCGTTCGCGGAGCGCGCGTCACTCATCACGTGCCACATCTCGCGCTGACCGGCCGGTCGGTGATGGCGTGTCTGCGAACGGGCGTCGATGCGAACGGGCGGCAGCGCGTGACGGTCATGCGGAACGCTCTCGTCAGACCTCCGAGCGCTGCACTCATGGTCAGCCGGCGGCGCGGCCGGTGAAAGCGCTGGGCTCGATGGATCGTGCCGTGGAGGTGACGAGACGCTACCCGAACGGACTTTCGCCCGACTGCTTCGCTACGGACCGCAGGCAGGCCACCCGACGCTCTTGGCGCGCGCACTCGGGTGCGTGGCCGTGTGGGGGTCGACTCGCGTGTGGTCTGCGAGACTTCGCGTGCCATGGATCAGAGCGACGCGGACCACGCTGCCTCGCCAGCGGCGTCGACCGTCGGCGCGCCGCGCAAACGCGCGCGGCTGAGCCGCAACATCTACGTGGTGTCGGTGGTGTCGTTCTTCCAGGACACCGCGTCCGAGCTTCTGTATCCAGTCTTGCCATTCTTTGTCACCGGGGTGCTCGGCGCGCCGCCGGCTGTGCTCGGAATGATCGAAGGCCTGGCCGACGGCACGGCGTCGGCGATGAAGGCCCTGTCGGGTCGACTCGCCGATCTCCGCCAGCGGCGACCGCTGGTCGGTGCCGGCTACAGCCTGTCGGCGTTCGGCAAGTTCCTGCTCGCGCTCGCGGCGGCGTGGCCTATGGTCCTCGCCGCGCGCGTCACCGATCGGGTGGGTAAGGGCGTGCGGGGCCCGCCACGCGACGCGATCATCGCCGACGACACCACGCCTGCGAACCGCGGCCGCGCGTTCGGATTCCACCGCGCGGCGGACACCGCCGGCGCCGTGGTCGGACCGCTGATCGGCCTCGGTCTATACGAACTCGTCGGGCAGCGGTTCCGTCCACTGCTGTGGATCGCGCTCATCCCGGCCATATTCAGCGCGGCGCTCGTGTTCCTCATCCGCGAGCGGCCACACCCGAAACCCGAATCGGAACAGGCATGGTCACCACGGGGCCTGCCGCGCCGCTACTGGCGAGTGATCGGCCTCATCGGCGTCTTCGGGCTCGTCAACTTCCCGGACACGCTTCTGCTCCTACGCGCAAAGGATCTCGGCCTCGATTTCGCCGGTGTCGTGTTTCTCTATGTGCTCTACAACCTCAGCTACGCGCTGCTGAGCTTCCCCGCGGGGGTCGTTTCCGACCGGCTCGGCCGACGTGTCGTATTCGCCGTCGGGCTCGTGATCTTCTCGGTGACCTACCTCGGTTACGGGCTCACGACGACCGTGGCGTGGCTGTGGTTCCTGCTGCCGCTCTACGGCGCGTACACCGCGCTCACCGACGGCATCAGCCGTGCCTGGATCGCCGACCTCGTCCGAGCGGACGAACGCGGCACCGCGCTGGGTATCCATGCCGCCGTCAATGGCGTCGGACTACTGGTCGCAGGCGTGTGGGCCGGACTTGCCTGGCACGGCACGGGCCACGTCCCGTTCGTCGTGTCCGGCATCGTCACGGCCGTCCTCGCCATCACCGTCCTCACCGCCGGCCGATTCCTCGACCCGGCCGCCGACGATCGAGCGCGCACGGCGCGGGTGCCGTGAGGCTGCTCGGTCGGTTTCCGGCTGGTCCGCAGCGGCTCAGCGAGGCAGGAAGTCGAGCAGGAGCTCGTTGACCCTCTCGGGCGCTTCCCACTGCATCCAGTGGCCGGCCCCGTCGACGCGCTCGTACCGAAATTCACCGGCACACTGCTGCGCCGAGCCTGTCATCTGCTCTTCGAGCAATGCGATGTCGCGGGTGCTCCAGATCCCCATCGTCGGCGCCTGCACGGGTGGGAGCTCGAGCGGCCCAGACACGAACGACTCCGGCGTGATGTTCGCCCGGTACCAGGCAAGCCCGGGCGTGAGCGATCCGGAACGTTCCAAGTCGGCGATGACCGCGTCGGCGTCGGGGTGCTGCGACCACTCCCGGAAGTTGGCCCAGCCGTTCATCGTGAGCCACTGCTCGGCGATGCCCTCGAAGTTGAACAGCAGCATGTACCACGACTTCTCGCGCTGGGCGAGACCAGCCGTGGCGAACGCCGTCGGGTGGCCAACTGACATCGCGACGAGATGGTCGACGCGGTCGGATGCGAGCGCCGCGGTTCCCCAGGCGACAGCGGCGCCCCAGTCGTGCCCCACCACATGCCGCGCGGAATCTCGAGATGGTCGAGGATGCCGACCACGTCGAGGGTGAGGAAGACGATCGAATAAGGGTCGACACCGTCCGGCTTCTCACTGGCGCCGTAGCCGCGCTGGTCGGGAACGATGACCTTGAAGCCGGCCTCGACGAGCACCGGGATCTGCTTCGCCCACAACCGCTTCGAGTCGGGAAAGCCGTGCAGCAGCACGACCGGCCGCCCCTCACCTTCCACGTGCACGTCGAGCGTGACACCATTGACCGGGATTCGCACGGGCCCTCCTCAGGAAACCAGGGCGATCAGCTCGTCGCGGCTGGGCCCTGGGAGCGGCTCGTCGCGCCAGCCGCCGCCGAGGGCCTTCGCGCGCGGGCCCACGCCGGGCCGGGCCATCACCTCGGTCGGTGCGGCGTGGACCGTAGCAACATCGACAGATGCTCTGAGCATCTCCGGATCCTTGCCTGCGGCATTGATCAACGACCGCGTCAACTCGTACTCCTCGTCGGCCACGAATTGCTCTCCTTGCAGCGCTGCGTCGACCTCCGCGAGCCGAGCCTCGTCATAGTGCATCGTGCCGTCGACGTACGGCTCGACCTTCTCGGTCGTCGCCGCGTACCAGGTACTCGCCAGATCGCCGTGCTCATCCGGCCCGTCGCGAAGCAGGTCCCGCAACGCGACGGCGTGGATCATGCTGATGGAGATGCCGCGCCCGAGCGACGGGTTCGTGCACGCCCATGCGTCTCCGAGCGGCACGACGCCCGTCGCGACCGGCTCCCCGTCGACCGTGAACGTGCGCTTGCGATCCTCGATCTTCGCCATCACGGCAACGTCGTCACTGAGCGGCTCGCCGTCGAGCCAATGAGCGACAAGAGGATGGGCCTTGAAGACGCGTTCCCATGCGGCTACATCCTGAAGCCGCCTCATCGCTTTGTCGCGTGCGCTCACGGTGATGCCCAGACCCCACGTGCCGTTGTCGGCGGGGAGCGTGAGCGTCGAGATCGTTCCGTAGTCCATGAGCAATGGGCCGAACGCGAACGGCCGCGAACCATCGGACGACTTGAAGTGACGGCCGTAGTACACAAACCCGCAGTCGGCGCGCGCTTCCGGGGGTGTCGGCGCGCCGATGTCGCTCAACAGCGTCGGCAGCGCCGAACGCCGCCCGCCGCAATCGACCACGAGATCCGCTCGGAGGTCCTCGCCGTCGTCGGTCACGACGCCAACCACGTGCGGTCGGCGACCGCCGGCATCGCCGGTGATGAGCCCCTTGACCGCGACGCCCCGATGCACGTCGACCTGACCGTTCGTCGCGACTGCGCCCGCGATGGCCGCTTCCGCCACCGGACGTCGGGCCGTCAATGCCTCGTATTTGGCGTCGTCATCGCGGTACCCACCGGTGACCTCGGCTGGGGCCTCGCGCAGAGGATTCGTGCGCAACGCACCGGCGTCATCGAGCGCGGTCGCGACCTCCGGGATCTCGGCTTCGATGATCGATCGGAATCGAGGCGCAAAAAAATGCAACAGCCGGAACTGATTGACGCTTCGCCGCTCCCAGTCGTCCCACGCCTGGCCGGGACTGGGTGGCGGGGCAGGATCCCGCTCGACCACCGTGACATCGTGGCCGTCTCGAACCAGCAGCAGCGACGTGCACAATCCGACCACGCCGCCACCGATCAGAGTGATGCGGGACATTGCCACCTCCGAGTCGTCGCGGAGGGGGACACTATGTCGATGTCGTGCCTCAGAGGGCGTGGCGCTCCGGGTGTCGTGCCGCATCACGAACGGCGTTGCCGAGCCGCTGACGCGGTTTTGCGAGGCAGACGAACTGGTCGCCAATCCTCAGGTCCACCCGGCGTAGATGGTGGCGGTGCATGTTGCGCGGATGATCGTCACGCCGGTCGCGTTGAGACCGGGGAGCGTGATCGTGAAGGTCTTGTCGCCTGTGCTCGGGTTGGACTTCGTGTTCGAGAATCCCGGGCTCGGGCCGTGACTCGTTGGTGCAGCCCCAAGCCGGCCACGCGGCCTCGGTGAGGCGCGAAGCTGTCGCCGTGGAGGATCTGCGACTCGAAGACCGTGCCTGCATCGAGCAACTCACGATTGCATATGCCTACTCGGTCGACGACCGAGAGTGGGCCGCCTTCGAAGCCCTGTACGTGGCCGACGCGACCATCGACTATCGGTCCGCGGGCGGCATCGCGGGCGCGCCAGCCGAGGTCGCGGCCTGGATGGCTGTCGCGTCGGCGATGTTCTCATGGTCGATGCACTCCATGTCGACCCAGCGCATCTCCTTCACCGGACCCGATACCGCGACGGGCTCGGTGCACGTGTTCGCGCGTTATGGACTCGTGTGGGAAGACGTCGAGGAGCTGATGGACGTCAGCGCCGTCTACCACGATGCATACATTCGCACCCCGTCCGGCTGGCGCTTCGCGCATCGACGCGAACAGACCAACTCCGTGACCGGCGGCCGTTTTGCCGCCCTCGTACGAACAACCTTGGCACGATGACCGCGCCGCTGTTCCCCGCCAGCCCCGAGGATCTGACACCCGGGGCGCTCACTCGCGCGGCTCGCGACCCGGCGCCCGGGTGTGGAGGTCACGTCGGTGAAGCTCGCGTCCGTCAAGCGATGCGGCGAAGGCGTCGCCTCGACGGCCGACCGGATTGTGCTCGACCTGACCTACGCACCCGGTTCCGATGGTGGCCTCCCCGACCGCATGGTGCTCAAGACGATGCTCGTGTCTCCCCACGCGCCAGGGGAGATGTATGAGACCGAAGTCCGCTTCTACAACGAGATCCGTCCCCAGCTCGACATCGAAACACCGCGTGCCTACGCCGCGGCATTCGACCCCACGACGAACCAGTTCGGCCTCCTGCTCGAAGACCTCACCGCGCGTCACGCGCGGTTCCCCGATGCCACCCAACGCGTCACTACGGAAGATGTCGCCGCCATTCTCACGCAACTTGCCCGACTGCACGCCCGGTTCTGGTGCTCGGACCGCTTCACCGGCGACCTCGCCTGGATCGCGACCCCGACCCGGGGTGGGATGTCAGGAATCTTCGAGCGTCATGGACTCGAGATCATTCGCGACCAGATCCGCCGTCACCCGTTCAAGGCAGACCTCATCGCACCCCTCGGTGCGGACCTCGACGAGCTCTGGGCCGCGCTCAACGCCTCTCGGAGACTGCTCGCAACCGCGCCCGAGACGCTCTTGCACGGCGACACCCACATCGCAAACACGTACGTCCTACCGGACGGCACCGGTGGACTCCTCGACTGGCAACTCCAAGTGCGCGGCTGCTTCGCCCACGACGTGATCTACCTCATCTGCACCGCTCTGCCGATCACGATCCGACGCGGCGCGGAACATCGGCTCCTCGAGCACTACCTCGCCGAACTTTCCGACCACGGCGTCACCGATGCGCCAACCACCGACGAAGCATGGGAATGGTGCCGACAAGCCGTCATCTGGGGGCTCGTCATCGGCTGGCTGATCACGCCACCCGAGAACTACGGCACCGCGATCACCATCGCGAACACCGAACGGATGGTCGCCGCCGTCGCGGACCTCGACGCCTTGGCCCTGCTCAGCGCACACGGATAGTCATGGCAGATCGACCCCTCGTACTGATCGTTGCGTCATGAATTGGCCCCGAGGTACGCCTCGGGATCTTTGTCGCGAGTGTCGATCCCCTCGCGTTCGTGTCTTCGAACGCGGCGAACTCGACACCGAGGCGATCGCGTTCCGCGATCGAGCCGTGGCGTCGGAGGTCGGCGAGCGCACCCCGCTCCTCTTCCCCCATGTGGTTGCTGTTCTTCGTGCGGGCATCGCGCACGTGCTGCCACCACTCGTTCGAGCCGATCTCGCACGCACGCGCCTTACGGATAGCGCCACGGATCTCGTTGTGGTCCTTGATGGCGTCCCTCGTCTCGCTGTTCGGGCTCCCTTCGGCGGCGGTGCCTTCGCCCTCGTCGAGCAGCTGCGGGTAGAAGAACTGCTCTTCGGCGGCGGCGTGGACCTCGAGCAGTATCGCCAGCCGTTCCCAGGTTGCACCGAGCGTCTCCGCTTCGTCTAACGGAACGCCGTCCATAAGAGCGAACATGCGCCGCTGCTCGTGATGGTCGTTGAGAATCACGTCACAGATGTCCATCGAAGTCTCCCTGGCCGCCAGTAGCACCTCTGCATGCAGTACCCACGATCACGAGTCGCAACGCATGACGCTCGGAGGCATCGGCACGAGGCCAGTCCTGCCATGAACACGCATTTCTCTCGCTCCAGTGGGAACGATGACCCCGAGCGCACATAACGCACCGGCGGGAACCGGCCGACCGAGGAGGAGACATGCGATCAAAGACACTCGTCGCCGACGGTGCGACGACGCACGTACTGATCTGCGACAAGGGCGATGACCCCGTGCAGGAGCTCGAGAGGTTCACGCGTGACCATTCGTTGTTGGCCGCGAGCTTCAAAGCGATCGGCACGTTCCGCGACGTGACGCTGGGCTGGTTCGATCCCGACGCGAAGGCGTATCGCCGCAACAACGTTCGTGAGCAGGTCGAAGTGGTATCGCTCATCGGCGACATCGCCGTGAACGACGGCAAGCCGGCGGTCCACGCGCATGTCGTCGTCGCACAGCGGGACGGACACGCACTCGGCGGTCACCTGATGAACGCGTCGGTGTGGCCGACGCTCGAGATCGTGCTCACGGAGACACCCGGAACGATGCAGAAGCGCGACGACCCGCAGACCGGGCTCGCGCTGATCGATCCCGACGCCTGAGCGGCTCGCCGATCCGAGAAGATCGCGGCGATGCGCGGCGCGCCGTCCGCGCTAGCTCAGTAGCGCTTGTAGGTCCGCGGTGAAGGTGTCGTCGCCTCGGTATTGAAGTGCGCTGCCGCCGCTGCGTTCCCAGTCTTCGGCCAGGTCTTGGCGGTTGTCGATCAGTAGTGCACGGGCACGCTCGCGTCGGAAACCAAGCCGTTCGAGTGCCAGATCACACAGCGCGGTCTTGTCGGTCGTGCCCTCGAGGCAGGACACGACGACCGTGTCGAAGTGGTCGGCGAGCCGGTATCGACCGGCGACGCGTTCAACGAAGAGGTCGCAGTTCACTGTGACCAGCGCTTGGGGCCGATGCCGATCGCATGCGGTCCGCCATGCAACCGGATGAAACGTGATCGCTCGACAACAGGCATCGGCATGCTCCTCGACGAAGCCCGGCGTCAAGCCGGTCTTCCTGCTCATCTCGGCGAAGACGTCCTGCTCAGTCGCGCTTCCGGCGTCCCAGTCGGCAGCGAAGGTTTCCATCACCTCGTTCCAAGCATCCGCCCAATTCGGAAACTCGCCAGGTGGTCGGCGCATCCACTGCTCATCGACCAGCGTGTCGCCGAAATCCCACAACAACACCTCGATCGGCACGCACCGACCATGCCTGGCGGTGGACACTCCCGGCAAGCGCGCGGATCACAGAAAGGACCGGCGGACGACGGACCGAATGCGGCAAGCTTAACCGGTGATACGAGGAGTGCTGTTCGACTGGCGTGGGACCCTCGTCGCGGACCCGCCCGACGAGTGGTGGGTCACCAAAGCGATGACCCGCCTTGGCCGCGATCCGTCCGAGATCACCTCGGTCGTCGCCGCCCTCGACGTCGCGGCGCGCCATCCAGAAGTGGTCGAGACACAGCGCGACATCGACTGCTCAGCCGAGCGGCATCGCGAGTCGACAATGCTCTGGTTTCGCGCGGCGGGGCTCGACGACGAACTAGCTGCTGTCCTGTACCGCCTTGATTTCGAGGCCGAACACCACCCATTCTTCCCTGACGTCGCCGACACACTGCACGCCCTGTACCGCCAGGGAATCGCGACCGCCGTGGTGTCCGACATTCACTTCGATCTCCGACCCGAG
The DNA here is from genome assembly GCA_963716525.1 of uncultured Actinomycetes bacterium. Taxonomy (GTDB): domain Bacteria; phylum Actinomycetota; class Acidimicrobiia; order IMCC26256; family PALSA-610; genus JBBREP01. The sequence continues at coordinate 1,808,419 of OY970315.1, read as the reverse complement.
TTCGTTACCGCAAGTCTCGACAGCTTCATCGACTCATACGTGCTGTCGTTCGAGCACGGCGTGCAGAAACCCGAACCAGAGATCTTCCGCATCGCCGCTGAGTCACTCGCGCTCGCGCCACACGAACTGCTCATGGTCGGCGACCGAGCATCACACGACGGCGGAGCCGTCACCCTCGGAATCGTCACGCTGCTCCTGCCGCCACTGCGGACAGCGGACGCGCCGCGCCGCCTCCACCGCGTTCTCGCCCTCGCACTCGCCGACCACGCTCCCCAGCCCCACGCATAACTGTAGATATTCCGGTGATCGAGGATGCTGGCGCCTCCTTCTCGTTGCCATCGGACATCTTTCGAACCACACCGCACGCGGCTCATACGGGCCGACCCACATCTGTCGCACAACAGCAATGAGTGCAGCGTGTGATCGTCACATTGGGTTGGCATGATCATCCCGGGCTCGCCGTCACGGTCTGCTCCGCCACGAACGGGTTCAGCAAGACTGACGCGGCGGCTCGGGCGTACCCTCTCGGGCGTGGGACGGGCGGGGAGACGGCGCCGCAAACGAGCGGCCCACCTTCCCAAGGTCCACGCAAGCGACGCGCGGCTGTTTCGGGAGAGCCCGTACACGTATGAGGGCGCAATCGAGGCGATCGGCGTATTCGGTCGACGTGGAAAGCGCTTCCCGGCCGCACAGACCCGGGTTCTGCGCACACTTCTAGCGGTCATCGCCGCGACGACCGTCGTCATCGCCATCGTTGCATGGCTCACGGCGTAGTCCGCTGCCCTCATTCACACTGAGCCGCTACGCGCTCGCCGGCCCTGTTTGAGAGCCGCGCTGGCCGGGTACGCGCAAAGTTTCGCGCGCGTTGAGGCGTGCCTTCGGCTCGGCGACTTCGCTCGACGAAGGTTCCCAACAGTGCTGCAGCCGCCTCTCGCGCACCCCAAGCAGCGAAGGAGGCCCGGGATGGCCTTTGGAAGCCATGCACGGCAAGAAATCAGGTAGGCCGGCGCGGCAGGTATTGCTTTTGCCGTGCTGCTGGTGGTTGCGGAAGCCCTCTTGGGTGCCACACCGAACAACGACGCCGGCGATGCGAAGTGGAGAGCCTGGTTCGAAGATTCCGGTCATCGTGCGCAACAGATCACGGGCATGTACTTGACGGTGGCCGCAGGCCTGCTCTTGGTCGCGTTCATGGTCGTGCTGCTTCGACATGCGCACGCGGGTGGCGCGAATGACCTTGCCACATCGTTGGCGGGAGCGTTCGGGGTGATACTCGCTACCATCGTCGTGGCATCCGGCGTCATGCAGGCCGCGGTATCGGCTGCGGTCACGTTCGCGCCGAACAAATTCCCGGTGCCCTCGGCGGATATCGAGCGCGTGCTGGCACAGGTGGGCACGGGGACCTTCCTCGTCGGCGGCGGCTTGACCGCCGCAGCCTTCGTGTACACGACAAGCCTCTCGCTCAGACACTCGACAATGGTGCCCGGCTGGCTCGTCGCGACCGGCTACACCGCCTCGGTTCTGTTGCTTGCGAGCTTCGCGTTCTTGCCCCTCGCGTTGCTCCCGTTGTGGGCACTCGCGGTAGGAATCGCCATGGTCGCGCGCCCATCGCCACCCACCACCGCCACGCCATGGACCACCGCGAACCGTGAAGCCGTGACCGCAGGCACACCGGCATAACGGCTTCCACCGCGCCTGGCTCTCGCGCAGGCTCGGGTAGCCGGATAACGGACCACCTCCCTGCACGCCGTCCCGTCGCGGTGGCGCGCCCACACGGGCCGGCCCGCATCTGTCGCGAAACGGCAACGAGCGCAGCGTGTGATCGTGACATCTGGTTGGCATCATCACTGTGGGCCTGTTGGCACGGCCCGCTCCCGCGGCGTACAGGCGCCAGGATGTGAAGGCAGCACCACATTCGACACTGGAAGGTCACATGGCCACGATGCTCGTCGATGACGTGACGATCGAAGGGCCCGTCGCGAGCAAGGCCTTCGGGGTGCTCCTGTGCGCAAAGGAGATCCGGGCTCCCGAGGCGAATGCATGCTCGGCGCGTGACGCCACGTACGGCTTCAACCTCATCAGCGCGTGGTACGTCCCGAGCGACAGCGCGAAGCACCTCAGTCGGGCATATCGCGCGTACGGCGCGATCGACCCGAGCGCGCGCGCCGGGCGCGTGACGCTGCATGTCGCGATGGACACCGAGAACACCAATCAGATGGTCGAAGACGGCACCATCGGTCCGGTCATGGACGCCGAACAGCTGCAGCCGGCCGGTCACGACTCGCGTAGGCGGGGCGACTAGTCCGGCGTCTGCCATTGGGAGAGAAGGAGCCGACACATATGGATACGGCCACGATGCAGAAGCTGCAACGCACGAACTATGAGATCGCCCAAGCGATCGCGCCGACGTGGGAACGCCGGCGAACCGACATCGAGAGGGCCGCCCGGCCAGTGCGCGAGTGGCTCGTGCGCGAACTCGACGCCCGGCCCGGTGACGCCGTTCTCGAGCTCGCCGCAGGCAACGGCGACACCGGCTTCGAGGTCGCCGCGCGCATCGGCACACGCGGGAGGCTGGTCACCACCGACTTCTCGCCGGCCATGCTCGAATCTGCACGCCGGCAAGCTCGTACCCTCGCGCTCGAGAACACCGAGTTCCTCGTCACCGACGCGCAGCGCATCGAACTGGACGACGACTCGGTCGACGGCGTGATCTGTCGGTACGGCTACATGCTGATGATCGACCCTCAAGCCGCGTTCGCCGACACCCGTCGCGTGCTGCGACGCGGCGGACGACTGGTCCTCGCCGTGTGGGGATCACCGCCGCAGAACCCGTTCTTCACCGCGGCGGTAGGTCCTCTCGTCAGCGCCGGCCGCCTCCCGGCGCCAGCGCCGGGCGGGCCTGGCGTCTTCCGCCTTGCCGACACCGCAGCGCTATCCGCCATGCTCTCCACCGCAGGCTTCGAGGCACCGAAGATCGAGGATGTGGCCGTATGTTTCACCGTCCCCGGCATCGATGCCTACCTCGACTTCGTGGCCGACACCGCAGGACCGATCGGGCTCGCCATCCAGAGCCTCGGCCCCGACGACCGCGCGTCACTTGCCGACGCGGCCCGTAACCAGCTCGAGCCCTATCGAACCGCCGGCGGGTATGACATCCCGGGCGTCGCGCGCTGTGCCCGCGCCGCGTGAGACCATCGTGGGAAGCCTCGTTCTCGGTGCAAGACCCGCGCTGCGGTCCAGGTCAAGATGTATGCGTTGGGGCCCTCTGCACCGAGAATGAAGTGCGCAGTGGAGGTGAGCGGACTCGAACCGCCGACTTCTACGTTGCGAACGTAGCGCTCTGCCAACTGAGCTACACCCCCGAAGGGAACGTCGAGGGTACCACCGGCCTTTCGGGGAAATCGGGCCGTCAGCCGCCGTCGCGGCGGCTGCGTTCGGCATCGATCGACGCCTGGAGGCGCGCCGCGATCGTCGTGGTGGTGACGTCGCCGCGGGTGCGTTCGAGCACCGCGCGCAGCGCGTCGGTGGTGCGGCGCAGACCGCCGGTGACCGCGTCGGGATAGTCGATCGTGACGAGCATCGAGTAGACGTCGTCCATCGCGCCGAGCAGCGTCTCGGCCCGCTCGAGTTCGCCGCGCCGCATGCAGTCGAGCGTCTGGCGCCGCAACTCGCTGGCGGCCTCGGCCATCCCGTTCAAGTACGGCGCGGGGTCGACGCCGAGTTGCTCGGGTGTGGGCAGCGGGTCGCCGCGCACAAAGGCGAGCGTGAGCTCGGCCTCGGTGAATTCCTTCTTGGCGTCGCCGAGCGGACCGCCCGATCGCACGTCGGGTGTCGTCTCCGTCGCGAGGTTGGCGCCCTCGAGGTGCGCACGCGCCTCGTCGGCGAGGACGCGGGCATTGTCGAACTCGCCGCGGTGGGTCGCCCGGATCGACGCCGCCGACGCTTGGATCGCGGCGCGGGCCGCGCCGATGGTCGCCTCACGGGCACGGTGGCGCGCGTCGAGCCGCGTCCGCGCCGCTGCCGCGATCCCCGCGATCTCGTCCGACCGGCGGGTCACGTGGCCCGGCTAGAAGTTCGCGGTGCGGCGCATCACGAACTCGGGTGCCAGCACCGGAGCGCGCAGGTACTGCACCGACGCCGGCCGCAGCGCGTTCGAGCGCCGGAGCATCGCGAGCACGCCGACGTAGCCCACGAGCAGCAGGGTGCTCAGGCCGAACAGCATCCAGGGCCCGACCCCGCTGCCGAAGGACGCCGCGAGGAACGTGACGCCGACTGCGCCACCGAGCGTGGCGAGGACGCGGCGCCGCCGCTCTGCGGTGCGGCGGCGCATGAGCACCACCCGGCGCCGGGCGACCGGATCGGTGGGCAACACGCCGTAGGCGCCGTTGCGGCCGGCGACGCGCGAGAGGGAGCTGTAGAAGTCGTTGAAGTCGACCGGGCCTCGATTCGCCGCCCGCGCCCGCAGTAACGGGGGCGCGAGGATCGCGGCCCACAACACAGCCAACGCTCCGAGCAACAGCTTGCTCAAGTCTGCGACCACCTCGCACTCGGCGACGAAACCACGGTACCGAGTGCCCGCGCACGGCTGGTGGACCCGGTACTCCGCCGGATAGGTCTATGTGCCCAGAGCCGCCGGCGGCAAACCGAGCCGGGCTGACCTGGGCAAACGCCCGCGGGCCCGCCGTTCAGCGGTCGAACTCGTCCACGCCGTCCGAGGGGCGGCGCCACACACCAGAGCGCCCGCCGGTCTTCTCCCAGAGCGCGACCTCGCCGATCATCATCGACCGGTCGATCGACTTGCACATGTCGTAGATGGTGAGACCGGCGATCGCGGACGCGGTCATGGCTTCCATCTCGACGCCGGTGCGGTCGACCGTGTCGACCTGGGTCTCGATCTCGACGTAGCTGTCCTCGATGCGGAAGTTCACGTACACCGAGCCAACGAGCAGCGGGTGGCACAGAGGCAGCAGGTTCGAGGTCTGCTTGGCCGCCTGGATCCCGGCGACCCGCGCGACCGCGAGCACGTCACCCTTGCTGATGGCACCAGCCGCGATCGCGCTGGACGTCTCGGGCTGCATCATCACCCGGCAGCGGGCGACGGCCCGGCGGTGTGACGACTCCTTCGCCGTCACGTCGACCATGCGCGCCCGGCCGAGCGGGTCGAGATGGGTGAACTGCGACGGCGCCATGGCGAGAAGTGTAGGGCCCACCGGGCCTTACACCCGCGAGACCGCGCACGGCGCCGCCGCCGAGCACCGGGCGGGTTCACGGCCAGCGGTCCGCGGGCGGCACCGAGCATCGCGGCGCGGGCCCTGCGCATCAGCCCGGTTCGGTGATCGTGTACATCCGATCGGCCGCGAGCGGGCCGAGGCCCTGCACCTTCCCGCTCGGCCAGAAGATGCGGATCGCATCGACGGTGACCGAGCGCCCGATTCCGAAGTGCGCGAGCGCTTCGCTCTGACCGATGAAGTGGGTGATCGAGCCGTACTCGACGCGTTGCCAGCGCCCGCCGGCCCGCACATCGACGATCGCACCGAGCGCATCACGATTCGACGCGACTCCGACGAGCCGAAGATCGACCCAGTGGCCGCCGTTCGGTGTGACGTTGCGATACAGCACGGGCGCCGCGCCGTCACGCACGACGACGACATCGGTGCGGCCGTCGCGGTCGTAGTCGAGAACCGCCAGACCCTTGCCGGGTCCGGGCGCGGCGAGACCGGCCGCTGCGGCGCGGTTCGGAGCGAACGTTCCGTCGCCCCGGTTGCGCCACAGGAACATCCCGCCGTCGCGGTACTGGGTCACGGTCGGCTCCCACGGAAAGTCGACGCCGCTCGTCTGCACGATGTCGAGGCGGCCGGAGTTGGCGACGTCGACGAAGGCCGCACCCCAGCCCCATCCCCCCCGGCGCACCCCCGCGCGTGACGTGACGTCCGCGAACTGCCGGCCGCCGAGGTTGTGGTAGAGCCGGTTGCCGCTCGTGCCGTGCGCGCACTGCCCCACCGGGCACTGCTGGCGGTCGTAGATCGAGCTCACGAACACGTCGGGCCGGCCGTCGCCGTCGTAATCGGCGATCGTGAGGCCCATACCGTTCTCGTCGGTGCCGACGTGCGCGGCACGGGTGCCGTTCGCGAAGCGACCCGACCCGTTGTTCCAGAACAAGCGGCTGGTCGAGAAGTCGTTCGCCATGACGAGGTCGGGACGGCCGTCGCCGTCGAGGTCCGCGAACGCCGACGAGAAGCTGAGCGTGGCCTGCGTCGGGTTCTCGAGCGCGACGCCAGCGCGGTTCGTGACGTCGACGAAACGGCCGGGGCGGCGTGCCCCCATGTTCTCGAGCAGCCGCGTGTGCGAGGGCTGCGTGTTCGGTGCGAGCTCGGGAGTCCTCCACTCCGAGACCTCGAAGTCGACGTAGCCATCGTCGTTGACATCGCCCGCGTTCACGCTGTAGCCGGCATGCACCGTTCCGTCGTCGAGCGCGAGCCCGCGCGACGGCCTGCTCGGTGAAACGGCCGCCGCCGTCGTTGTGGAAGAACCAGTAACGATGGCTCGCGAACGTCGTGACGTACAGGTCGGGGCGACCGTCGTTGTCGACATCCGCCCACACCGCGCCGTCGGACGCTTCGTCGAGCACGTCGAGGCCGGCAGCCCTGGTGACGTCGGCGAACGTGCCGTCGTGCCTGTTGCGATACAGCAGCCCGGGGCCGTCGAGGCGCGTCAGGTACACGTCGGGCCACCCGTCGCCGTCGTAGTCGCCGACGGCCACACCGCCCGTCATGCGTTCGGGAACGCACTGTTGCTTCATCCAGTCGCCGGCGGTGACCCGGCGCTGGTGCGGGAACTCACGCGCGGACCGCGCCGCGCTCAGCAGGCAGTGCGGCGCGAGCCGTCGCGTCGCCTGCACCGCGCCGCCGAGCCCGGCCGCGGCGGTGACGTCGACGAAGCGGGCAGGGACCACCGGTTCGCGGGCGAGTCGCACGCCGAACAACGGAGTGCGCGGCGCAACCGTGGTCGTCGTCGAACCCGACGCGGTGGACGCGCTTCGACTCCCGACGCCTGCGCTCGAGCATGCCGCCGCGACCATGACCGCGACAACGGCGAGGACCGCCACGATCGGGTTGCGCGATCGCCGGCTCGCCGCGAGTCCAGTGCCGGCTCGCCCCGCGCGGCGATGGATCAAGGCGTGCAGGTGCTCCCGTCGTACGTGCTGCACAGCAGGCCGCTCGTGCCCGTCGCGCCGCTCCCACCGCCGATACCGCTCGCGCCGCCGCTGCCGTTGTTGCCACCGCCGCCGTACCCGTTGCTCTCGTAGACGCCGCCACCACCCGCGCCGCCACCGGAGCCGCCGGTGCCGCCGGCACCGCCGGCCGCGGCGCTGCCCGCCCGGTTCAGCGCGGTGCCCGTGACCGTGATGGTGCCGGTTCCGGCATGGAGCGCCGCGATCGAGGGACCGCCGGTGCCGCCGGCCGCGCCGCCACTGCCACCGCCACCCGCGCCGCCGCCACCGGAGCCGCTGTTGCCGCCCTTGGACTGGCCCTGGCCGGCTCCGCCGTGACCGCCGGCACCGCCCGCCACGCCGGCACCGCCGGCGCCGCCGGCGCCACCGCTGTTGGCCGTGAGCGTCGAGCTCGTGACGCTGATCGAGGCGTTGTAGGCGTAGAGCGCGAACGAGCCGCCGCCCGCGTTGCCGCCGGTCTGGCTCGCGGTACCACCACCGGCGCCGCCGCCACCACCCGCCGCGCCCTGGCCGCCGTACGCGCCGCCGGCGCAGTACGTGCCGCCGCCGCCACCACCACCGCCGCCACCGGAGCCGGCGCCACCACCGCCGCCGACGCCACCGCTCGCGCCGGTGAACGTGGCGCCGCTCACGAAGCCCGTGCCGCCGGCCGCGCCGCCACCGCCGCTGCTGCCCGCGCCGCCGCCGTTCCCTCCGCCACCGTTGCCCGGCGAGGGCGTGAGGCAATTCCCACCGCTGCCGCCGCCGCCGCCCGGCGCGCCACCACCGCCGTTCCCGCCACTTGCGCCGCTCCCGCCCGAGCTGAACAGGCCGCCCGGCGTGCCGCCCGCACCACCGGTGCCGCTCGCGGCGCCACCGCTGCCGCCGCAACCCGAGTTCGTGCTGCCGCTCGACCCACCGCCGTTCGCTCCGGTGCACCCGGACGAGCCGGCGGCCGTCGCGTTGCTCCCCGCGGCGCCCGCGACACCCGCCGCCGCGCTGACCGTGACCCGGTCGAGCGCCACGTTCGCGCTGTTGATCGCGCGCAGGCCGTAGACGCTGCTGCCCGCGGACAGACCGCTGTTCGTCCCGGTGATCGACACCTGCTGGAACGTGATGCCGGTGAAGCCGTCGACGAGAATCGCGGTGCCCGCGGCCGACAGCGTGCTGGTGTTGCTGCCCGGAACGTGCCTCCACGTGCTCGAGAAGCCGCCTCGGATCGTCTTGTTGCTCGCGTAGTTCGCGCCGCTCATCTGCACACCACCGAACGAGCTGCCGTTGCCCACGACGACGCGCGAGCGACCCGTGGTCTTCGCGACCAGCAGCGCCTTGTTGAGCGTGGAGACCGGTGTCGACGCGGTGATGCCGTTGCTGGAATCGCTCCCGCCCGAGCTCACGTACACCGTGTCACCCGGGTTCTCGTCGACGTAGAACGTGAGGCTCGTGCCGTTGTCGACGTTGGGAGTGCCGGGCACGCTGTCGGTGGCAACCGATCGCACCACGTACGCGCCCCCGGCCGGGAAGTTTGCCATCGCGAACGACAACGACCACGATGTGGTGCCGGTGGTGCTCAGCAGCACCTCGGCCGCGCTCGAGAACGACGAGCCGTTCCAGTAGTCGCCCGACGAGCTCTCGCGGATCGACACCTTCACGTTCGCGACCCCTGAGCCCGAGCCGTCCGTGGCCGTGCCGGTGATCGAGCCGCTCCATGTGGAGTCGTACACACCGGCCGAGTCGTAGATCGTGTTCGACGCGGGCGCGGTGACCGTCGACGTGGGCTTGGTGCCGTCGACCTTGAACGTGGTCGGCGCGCTCGTGCCGCTGTTCGTGGGGCCCGACGTCCAGTCGGTCTGGGTGGCACACACGCTGTACGAGCCGTCGGTGGTGATCGCGGTGCTGACGTTCCACGTCCAGGCGCCGCCCGAGATCGTCGCGGTCGCGGTCTGCACCGGGCTCCCGGCGCAGGAAGTGCCGGCGTAGATCTTGGCGGTGACGTTGGCGCTGTCACCGAACGCGGTGCCGCCGGTGCCGGTGATCGTGGGCGTCGACGTGGTGAATGCGTTCGCGCTGGGCGCGGTGACCGTGGGCGCGGGCGCGGCGTTGTCGACGAGGCTCGCCGCCGCTGGCGAGTTGCTCGCCGCGCCGGGCCCGAGCACGTTCACCGCGCGCACCTCGACGGTGCACGTGGTGGCGGTGTGGTCGCTCGAGCCGCAGTGGTAGGCGAGCGAGGTGGCGGTGGAGCCGAGCGACGTCCACGCACCGAAGCCCGAGCCGGTGTCGACGCGGTACTGGTAGTCGGTGATCGCGTAGCCGCCGTCGTTCGACGGCACCGTCCAGCTCAGGTCGACGTACTGCAACGCCGTGGTGCTCGTGCTCGCGCTGAGGGTGGGCGCGTTCGGTGTGCTGGCACCCATCGCCGTCGCGCTCGAGCTGTAGGGACCGTCGCCGACCACGTTGTCACCACGCACGCGGTACGTGCAGTTGACGAACGCGCCGCATGTGGCGTCGGTGTACGTGGTTGGGGTCGGTCCGACCGTCGCGATGTTCGTGAAGCCCGAGCCGGTGTCGCGCTCGATCTGGTAGTGCAGCAGCGGGTTGCCGCCGTCGGAGACGGGCGCGAGCCACGACAGATCGACCGCACCGATCGCGCTGCCCGTGGTGGCGCTGAGGCTGCGCGGCGCCGTGAGGAGATCGGCGCCGGTGGCGTTGGAAGTGGCGCTGTACGGCCCCTGCCCGATCGCGTTCACCGCGGCCACCCGGTAGGTGCAGCTCACGTTGGCACCGCACGTGGTGTCGGTGTACGACGTGACGGTGCCCAGCGTCACGATCGTGCTGAAACCCGAACCAGTGTCACGCTGCACTGCGTACGACGTAATGGCACTGGTGCCCGAGCTCGCGGGTGCCGACCAGCTCAGGTCGACGGCCTCGTACACCGTTCCCGTGTGCGCGGTGAAGCTCTGCGGCGCGGAAGGTTCGCTCGCGCCAACTGCGGACGCCGTGCCGCTGTACGACCCGGTGCCCACCACCGACACCGCCGCGACCCGGTACGTGCAGTTGACGTCGGCACCGCAGCCGGTGTCGGTGAACGTGGTCGACGACGGGTTGCCGACGGTGGAGAAACCCGAACCGGTGTCGCGCTGCACGACGTAACCCGACACCGGCTGCCCACCGTTGTTCGCCGGCGGGTTCCAGCTGAGGTCGACCGCGCCGAGTGTGGAACCGCTGCTCTGCGCCGCGAGGCTCGTCGGCGCGCCGGGCACGTCGGCCCCCGTCGTCTGGGCGTTCGTGCTGTACGGCCCCTGCCCGATCGAGTTCTCCGCGGCCACCTGGTAGTTGCACGTGACCGCCGCGCCACACGAGGAGTCGGTGTAGGCCGTGACGTCACCCAATGTGGCGATCGTGGCGAACCCCGAACCGGTATCGCGCTGCACGACGTAGTGCGTGATCGCACCAGTGCCGCTCGCCGGCGGCTGCCACGTGAGGTCGACCGCACCGCTCGCCGTACCCGGCGCAGCATCGAGGCTCTGTGGCGCGCCCGGCGCGCTCGCGCCGGTGGCCGTCGCGTTCGCGCTGTAGGCGCCCTGGCCCACCACGTTCTCCGCCGCGACCTTGTAGGTGCACGTGGCGAGCGTGCCGCACGAGCCGTCGGTGTACGACGTGACGTTGCCGAGCGTCGCGATCGTGGCGAAGCCGGAGCCGGTGTCGCGCTGGATCACGTAGTGCGTGACGGCTTGCCCGCCGTTGTTCGCCGGCGCGCTCCAGCTGAGGTCGACAGCACCGCTCGTGGTGGTGCTCGACGCGGCACCGAGGCTCGCCGGCGCATCGGGCACGTCGGCCCCCGCAGCGGTGGCCGAGTTGCTGAACCCGCTCGCGCCGATCGCGTTCGTGGCACTCACCTCGTACTGGCACGACACACGCGCGCCGCACGTGGGATCGGTGTAGCTGAGCGTGCTGCCCGACACCGAGGTGAGCGCGGTGAACGAGCCGGCGCCGATCTTGCGGGAGATGTCGTACTCGTTGACGGGATGCCCGCCGGTCGTCGCCGGCGCCTGCCAGGTGAGATCGACCGCGCCGCTGCTCGTGCCGGTTGCCGCGGCCAGGTTGCGCGGCGCGCTGGGTCCGTTCGCGCCGGTGTTGGAATCGGTGTTGCTCCACGCGCTCGTTCCCACCGCGTTCACGGCAGCCACGCGGTAGGTGCAGGTGGTGTCGGCACCGCACGCGCTGTCGGTATAGGTGAACGTGCTCGACGCCGGGGAGGCGATCGTGGAGAAGCCCGAACCGGTGTCGCGCTGCAGCACGTAGCTCGTGATGGCCGACGTGCCGGGATACGCCGGCGCCTGCCAGGCGACGTCGACCTCACCGACGTTCGAGCCCGACGTGGCTGTGAGGCTCGTGGGCGCACCCGGCTCGCTCGCCGCGTACGCCTGCGCCAGCACCGAGAGCGCGCTCTCGTAGCCGGCGTTCGGCAGTGGATCGACGGAGGGGTACACGTAGGTGATCCGGTACTTGCACAACATCGCCCAACCGCAGTCGTGCGTGACCGTCGTGTTGCGACCCGGGTTCAGCCCGGTGTCGTGCCAATCGGCGTCGTCGGAGCAGGTGCCGGCAGTGCAGACGTACACCTTGTAGTGGCCCTGGCCGATGTACGCGGGTCCGCGGCTCGGGTACCAGGTGAGCACCGTGGTGTGCGGCGTGGTGCCGGTGGTCGCGACGAGGCGGTACGGCGCGAACGGCGTCATGTACGTGTGCCGCCAGGCGCCGTAGCCCAGCGAGTTGTGGGCGCGGATGCGTATCGCGCACGTCTCGACGCCGGACGGGCACGTAGGCGAGTACGACAGCGTCGGCCCGACGTCGACGATCGGTATGTTCGTCCAGTCGCGTTCCGCGGGCCCGCAACCCGCGTAACCGTTGCAAATCTGCACCTGGTAGTTGTCGATCGCCAGGCCGTTCGTGTCGGGCTGCAACCACTCCATGTCCATCGTGATGACGCCGGCGCCCGGTGACAGTGTGGCCACTGTGGTTCTGAGGTTCTGCACCTCACCCGGCACGCCGAACGACGCCGTCTTGACCGCGGCGTATTTGCCGTAGCCCTGGCTGTTGTGCGCGCGCAGGCGGAACTTGCACGTCTGGGTGGCGCAACCCCAAGCGACCGCCACGGGAGAAGGCGTCGTGATGTTCGTGGCGCCCTGCGTCCAGGTGGTGCCGTTGCTCGAGTAGTCGTAGCTGTAATAGTCGATCGCGTACCCGCCGCTTGACGGCTTGGTGAAGTGGAAGAACGCCTGGCCCGGCTGCGGGCCCGCGTTCACCTTGAAGCCCTTGGGCGGCTTCGGCACCGACCACACGACGGTCTTCAAGTTCGATGCCGGCCCGAAACCGTTGGCGTTGCGCGCGTAGATACGGAACTTGCAGTTGAGCGACACCTGCGGGCACAGCGTGCCCGTGAGCGAGAACGTGAAGGGATTCGCGAGATACTGCGGCCCCACCCACGTACCACCGCCATTGGTGGAATAGCTGTAGTCGTACTCGGTGATCGGCGAACCACCGTCGCTCTTGGGCGGGGCCCACTTCAAGGTCACCTGCGCGGCACCCGGACCGGCGAGAGCCTGGTTGATGTGCGGCGCGGTCGGTGCGGCCGCTACGGCCGGCAACTCGAGCGAAACGCCGAGCAACGAGACGGCTGCGAGCGCCGCGCCCGCGCGACGCTGCCATCGCCTCCGCCAGAACGAACGAACCACGTGCCCCCCAGGGACCGAAGTAGTCGACGCAGGACCGTAGCTGCAAATGCGCTCGCGGTCCACGACCACGCGCCCAATTCCTGCGTCGTTCCGAACGCCGCCCCGAAAATCGCCCCGTATACCCGCCCCGAAAATCGCCCCGAAAATCGCCCCGAAAATCGCGCGGTGCCGCGACCCGGACGGCCGTCAGCGATCGTCGAGCGCGGAGCGCTCAACCGCCGATCTGGCTCATCGAGCGCGCCGGACGGACGAAGTCGTCGCTGCCCACCGAATGGCCCGCCCATTTCGTGCCGACAGCGCCGGTGATCGCCGCCGCGAGGCGGTCGTCGAGATCGGGGGCTGCGAGCCCGCCGGGCGCCCGCAGCTCGGCCCGCAGGTCGGTCTCGTCGATGGCGAACAGGCACGTGCGAAGCCGGCCTTCTGCCGTGATGCGGATGCGGTCGCAGTCTCCGCAGAACGGCTCGGTGACAGTAGGGATCACACCGACGTCGCCACCACCGTCGACGTACTCCCAACGCTGGGCCGGCTCGGTGGCCGTCACCGTCCGGCGGATCGGATGGACCGCGTCGATGCGCTCGAGGATCTCGTTCGCGGGCACGACCCGGTCGCGGGTCCACTCACCGCTGCCGTCGAGCGGCATGAACTCGATGAAGCGCATGCCCACACCGTGCGTGCGCCCGAACTCGGCGAGCTCCACGACCTCGTCGTCGTTCACACCGCGGATCACGACTGCGTTCACCTTCACCGGGGCGAGACCCGCGTCGAGCGCGGCGTCGATTCCCGCGAGCACGCGGTGGAGCTCGTCGCGCCGGGTGAGAGCGAGGAAGCGCTCGCGCCGCAGCGAATCGAGCGACACGTTCACGCGGCCGAGCCCGGCGGCGGCAAGGTCGTGGGCGAGCTCGCCGAGCTTCACACCGTTGGTGGTGAGCGCGAGGTCGACATCGAGGCCGGCGAGCATCTCGACCAGGCGCACCACGTGGGCGCGCACGAGCGGCTCGCCGCCGGTGATCCGGATCCCCTCGAAGCCGTAGTGGCGCACGCACACCTCGGCGATCCTGGTGAGCTCCTCGTAGGAGAGCACCTCGCTGCGATCGAGCCAGGCCATGCCCTCCTCGGGCATGCAGTACGTGCAGCGGAAGTTGCAGCGGTCGGTGATCGAGATCCGCAGATCCTTGACGCGCCGCGCGAACGGATCGACGAGGGGGATCGGGCGGCCGCGGGTCACGCCACCAGGCTATGGGCCGGCTCGACGCCTCGTTCGGGCGCCGAAGAGGAACCGAGCCCACGAGGAACGAGGTCGGCGCCGCCCCGAGCAGGCAACGAGCATGGAGAAGGCTCGAGCCGGGCCTGGGGCCCGGCTCGAGCAACTCCGCCCGTGTGCGAGTTCGGGTGTCGGGAAGGGGGTTACCGACACCCGTGCAGTGACCGCCCATTGGGAGCAGGCGACCACTGTTCGTGGCATCGTGCGGCCCGGCCGGTGGGCGCACAAGGTCTCGGCCGGCACTTGTGCCATTGTTCACGGCAAATGGGCGCTCTTGCCCACCTTCACTCAGCGTGGTACAAAGTGCTCCGTTCGTGGTGTCCACGGTTCGAACACAGCGTGGTCTCCGCAACGACAAGAGCGAGTGGAGGCACCGCCTCGTGGCCGGCTGCACGACCCTTCGGGCTGGGTTGGGTCGTTGCACCCCGGGGGGGCTGTGATCCGTCGGCAGGAGAATGGTCGCTGCGCCGACGGGGAGCCAGAGCGAAACCGACCCCGGTGCCACGAGGATGCGATCGGAGATCGCATCCTCGTCGTGCGCCCCCGAAGTCAGTCGCGCGGGCTCGTGCCCGGCAGGCTCAGGAGCATCACCGGCACGCGGTCGCCGGCTTCGACGCCGTCACCGTCGGGAATCATGGCGAGCCCGTTGGCGCCGGCCATGCCCGACAGCACGTTGCTCGCCTGGAACCCGGAGCGGGCGCAGCGCAGCGTGCCGTGCCCGTCGGCCCATACCCGCACACGGTCGAGATGCAGCTTGCCGTCGGGCCTGCGGGCGAGCGCCTGCTCGGCCACCGCGGCCACCACCACGCGCTCGGCGTGACGGTGGCCCATCATCGAGCGCAGCACCGGCCGGGCGAACAGCTCGAAGCTCACGTGTGACGACACCGGATTGCCGGGCAACCCGAAGATCGGCACCCGTGCGGTGCCCCTGCGCACCGACGCGAAGGCGAGCGGCTTCGCGGGCTTGATCGCGACCTGCGACCACTCGTACCGCCCGCCGCGCGCGCCCGCCACGCGCTCGATCGCGACCTTGACGAAGTCGTAGTCACCGACCGACACCGCGCCGCTCGTGAGCAACGCGTCGCAGGAGTCGACCGCAGCGTCGATCGCCGCGAAGGTCTTGGACTCGTCGTCACCGACGATGCCGAGATCCACCGGCGTGCAGCCGGCCTCGGCAACGAGCGCGAGCAGCATCGGCCGGTTCGAGTCGCGGATCTGGCCCGGCGCGAGCGGGCCCGACGCGACGATCTCGTCACCGGTCGAGAGCACCCCGACACGCGCGCGCGGCACGACCCGCAACGACGCGACGTCGAGACTCGCCAGCACGCCCAGGTGCGCGGCTCCGAGCTCGGTGCCGGCCGCGAACACCACATCACCTGGTGCGACGTCACCCGCCGCGGGCCGCACGTGGTCGCCGGTGCTCGCCGGCGCCTCGATCAGCACCCCGTCACCGTCGGGCCGGGTGCGCTCCACCATCACGATCGCGTCCGCGCCGTCGGGCACGGGGGCCCCGGTCATGATGCGGATGGCTTCGCCCGGACCAACCGCCCGCGAGGGCGCGGTGCCGGCGGGCAGCTCACCGACGACGGCGAGCCGGGCCGGCGCGCCGGCCGTCGCGCCCGCGGTGTCGCCGGCACGCACCGCGTAGCCGTCCATCGCGGTGTTGGCGAAGGGCGGGACGGCTTCGCGCGCCACGACGTCGCCGGCCAGCACGAGCCCGCGTGCGTCGTGGAGCGCAACGGTGACGGGCGGGAGCTCGGTGAGATCGGCGCGAGCGTGCGCGCGTGCGTCGTCGAGCTCGATCAACGACGACTACACGATGCCATAACGCTGCACGATGTCGGCGAGCATCGCACGCACCTGCGGACCGAGATCGTCGCGCGTCAGCGCGATCTCGACATTGGCGCGCAGGAAGCCGATCTTCTGACCGATGTCGTGGCGGCCGTGCGTGAAGGTGCGGCCGTACACCGTCTGTTCCTTCAACAGCAGCGAGATCGCATCGGTGAGCTGGAGCTCGCCGCCCCGGCCGGGCACGATGCGATCGAGCGCGTCGAAGATGTCGGACGTGAACACGTAGCGGCCGAACACCGCGAGGTTCGAAGGCGCCTCGGCCGCCGGCGGCTTCTCGACGATGCCCTGGATCTCCACGAGGTCCGCGTCGCGCGTGCGCACGTCGACGCAGCCGTACGAGCTGATCTCGTCGGGCGGCACCTCGAGGAGCGCGAGCACGCTGCGCCCGTACCGTTCGTGCACGTCGAGCATCGAGCAGAGCAGCGCGGAGTTGTCGACCATGATGTCGTCAGGCAGCAGCACCGCGAACGGCTCCTCGCCGACGTGCTCGCGGGCGACGGACACGGCGTGGCCGAGACCGAGCGGGTCGCGCTGGCGCACGTAGTGGATGTCACCGAGGTCGTTCGAGGCCTGCACGTCGATGAGCATGTCGTGCCGGCCCTGCTCGGCGAGCAGGTGCTCGAGCTCGAAGTTGCGGTCGAAGTGGTCCTCGATGGCCCGCTTGTTGCGACCGGTGACGATCAGGATGTCGGTGATACCGGTGCGGACGGCTTCTTCGACCACGTACTGAATCGCCGGCTTGTCGACGACCGGGAGGACCTCCTTCGGCGTCGACTTCGTGGCCGGCAGGAACCGGGTGCCGAGGCCGGCGGCCGGGATGACCGCCTTGCGCACGCGCTTGATCGTGGGGCTCATGTGGGACTCATCTCCGGCTCGTCCGTGCCGCTCTCATGCCTTGTCGCTCCATCCCCTCGGCGCGCCCCGGGCGATTCTAAGAGAGCGCCACCAAGGTCTGAGGGGTGGGCCCCGTCAGCGGGTGTGGGACTGGAGGTCGTGTTCGGCGCGACTGACCAGGCGGCGGATGTTCGCGGCGTGGCGCGCGACGAGGAGCGCTGCGATTGTGGCGAGCACGGCGATCTCCCACACTGCGTAGCCGAGTGCGGCAATCGTGCAGGGAAATGCGACGATGACCACCAGCGACGCGACCGACGCCTTGTGCGTGAGCTTCGACACGACGAGCCACACGGCAGCGAGCGCGAGCGCCTCGACCGGGAACAGCACGACGAGCATCCCGCCGGCCGCGGCGACGCCCTTGCCGCCCTTGCGGCCGAACGGGTACGTGTGCCCGACGACGGCGGCGATGCCCACCACGTAGGCGCCCCCCCGCCCGTAGGCCGCGAGGCCCAGCCCGGCCGCCGCGGCGCCTTTGGCGAAGTCGGCGAGCATCACGACGGCCCCGGCCCGCCAGCCGAGCACCCGGATCACGTTCGAGGCGCCCGGGTTCCCGGATCCCTGCCGGGTGATGTCGATGCCGCGGGCCCGGGCGACCAGCACCGCGCTCGGGAACGTGCCGAGCAGGTAACCGACCGGGATCAGCACGAGCGCGATCCACATCACCGGCAGTCTCGCGCCGGACCCGCCGGTAACCGGGGCGTGCCCAACGGTTTCCCCCGACCCCCGAGACGCGGTACGATTAGCACTCGGGCACCTCGAGTGCCAGCCCCGAGTGTGCAACCTCGAGTGCGCCGCCCCGAGCGTGCAACCCCGAGCGTGCAACCCCGAGTGCGAAGGTCCACGGAGTCACGATGCCCACGTACGAGTACGAGTGCAGCAAGTGCGGTGAGCGCTTCGACGTGTTCCAGACCTTTGCCGAGGAGGCGCTCAAGAAGCACCCCGGGGCGTGCAAGGGCAAGGTCGTCAAGGTGATGTCGCCGGCCGGGATCGTGTTCTCGGGCAGCGGCTTCTACAAGACCGACAGTCGTGACACCTCTCGTTCGCGGGCGAAGTCGAAGTCGGGCCCCGAGACCAAGGGCGGCTCGGAGTCCAACTCCTCGACCACCACCGACTCCCTGGGCGGTTCCTCGGAAAGTGCGGCGAACGGCAAGACCGACTCGGCGAGCTCCAAGAAGCCCGCCGCCAGCGGCGCCACCACCCCCAGCACCTGATCGCCCGACCGGCGGGTCGGCCGACACTCCTCCCCCACGCTCGACAGCACAGCGATGGGAGGTTTGTCGATGTTCCGTAGTCCCCGCGCCGTCGCGCTGCGTGCCGGCGCACTCGTCGTGGCCGCGCTCACGGCCCGCACCGTGGCGACCGACGTCGGCGCGATCCACGCGCAGGCGCGCGCGCTCGGCCCGCTGCGCGGCGTCGTCGTCGCGTCGCGCACGCTGCAGAAGGGCGAGACCGTCGCGCGCGGCGCCGTGCGCGTCGTCGAACGTCACACGGGCGAAGAGCCCGCAGGTACGCTCACCGCGCTCGACCAGGCGGTCGGGCACACGATCACCATCGACGTCGCCGCGGGCGCGCCGGTGTTGCACAGCAATATCGCGCGCGAGCGGGTGGGCATGAGCGGCGCGCTCGCCACCGACGCACGGGTGGTGCGCATCGTCGATGCCGGCGGCCTCGCCCCCGAGGTCGGCGCGATCGTCGACGTGTACGCCACGTTCGGACCGACGGCGGACGCCGGCACCACCCCGACCGCCTCGCTCGTCGCGCGCGCCGCGCGGGTGCTGCGTGTCGACCACGCGGCCACCGATATCCCCGCCGCGCACACCACGGCATCGTCGAGCGGGATCCTCGTGATGGTCAGGGCGTCGGAGACAGCCGGGGTAGCGTCCGCGGTCGCCAACGGCGTCGTGACCGTTGCCATCGCACCCGTGGAGGACGCGTGCTGCGCCGACCCATAGCGATCACCGCGCTCGCGTGCTGTGCCTGCATGATCGCGCTCGTGCTCGGTCCGGCCACCGCAGCGGGCGCCAAGAGCGTGCACCTCTCGCCGGCGCAGAAGCGCGCCGCCAGCCACGAGCTCACCGCGACGAAAGCGGCCGCGCTCGGCGTGGTGGAAGGCATCACGGAGTTCCTGCCGATCAGCTCCACCGGCCACCTGCTCTACGCCGAGCGCCTCATGCACGTGGGCGACAAGAAATCCACCAAGGACGCCGCCGACACGTACACGATCGTGATCCAGCTCGGCGCCATCCTCGCGGTGGTCGTGCTGTTCTGGAGCCGCATCGTCGAGATCTTCCAGGGCCTGCTCGGTCGCAGCGAGGAAGGGCGGCGGCTGCTCGTGGTGCTCATCATCGCGTTCATCCCCGCCGCGGTGTTCGGTCTGCTGCTCGAGACGAAGATCAAAGAGCACCTGCTGGAACCGTGGCCGGTGGCCGGCGCCTGGCTCGTCGGCGGCGCGGCGATCCTCGTGATCGGCGCGCGGCTGCATCGACGAGGTGCCACGGCGGGCCATGCGATCGAGGCGATCACGAACCGCGACGCGCTCATCATCGGCTTCGCGCAGGCGCTCGCGCTCTGGCCGGGCACGAGCCGCAGCTTCGTGACGATCCTCGCCGCGCTGATCCTCGGCTACAGCCTGATCGCCGCGGTCGAGTTCAGCTTCATCCTCGGCCTGGTCACGCTCGGGGCGGCCACGCTGAAGGATCTCGCGTCCAACGGCAAGCAGCTCACCGACGTGTACGGCGTGGTGAATCCGGCGATCGGTTTCGTGGTGGCCTTCGTGTTCGCGGCGGTCGCGATCAAGTGGATGATCACCTACCTACAGCGGCACAGCTTCGACATCTTCGGCTGGTACCGCCTGGTGGTGGGCGTCGCCGCGGTCGGGCTCATCCTCGCCGGCACCGTCTGATCCGCTCCGGGGCGGAGCGCTCACGCGCCGCTCATCGTCATGTCGTCGACGGCGATCGTGGTGCCGACCGCGCCCCCGGCAGGTAGAGCGCGTCGGACCCCACGGCCCGCACACCGAGCAGCATGCGCGGGATCGTCGACGCGATCGTGACCTCGCGCACCGGCTCCGCGAGCGCGCCGTCACGGATCACGAGGCCCTCGGCACCCACCGAGAAGTCGCCGCTGATGGGGTTGGTGCCCGAGTGCAGGCCGTGCACCGCCTGCACGTACAGGCCGTCGCCGACCTCGGCGCAGACCTCCTCGGGCGTGCGCTCCCCGCAGCGCAGGCGCAGCGCACGCGTACCCACACCGGGTGTCGACCGGTAGCCGCCCCGCACCGCGCTTGCAGTGGTGACGGCGCCGGCGCGGCGCGCGGTGTACGTGTTGTGGAGGAACCCCTGCATCACACCGCCGGCGAGCAGCACGTTGCGCCGGCACGGCACACCTTCGGCGTCGCGTTCGGCCGCGCCCAGCGAGTGCTCGTCGGTGGGATCGTCGACGAGTTCGACGATGGGCGCAGCCACCACCTCGCCGGCCCGGTCGGCGAAGAGCGAACGACCCTTCAACATCGACTCGCCGTTGAACGCCGCGGCGACGAGCCCGAGCAGCGACGCCGTCACCAACGGATCGAGCACCGCGGTGAGGCGACGACTCTTCGCCTTGCGCGCGCCGAGCAGCCGAGTGGCGCGTTCATGGGCCATGGCCACGATCTCGCCGGCGTCGAGATCGGCGAATGTGCGTCCGGCCTTCACGCCGTAGCCGGTCTGCACACCGGAGCCGTCATCGGCAATCGCGAACAAGTAACCGCTCACGTGCGTGCGGCGCATCGTGGCCTCGACGCCGGTCGAGCTCGCCAGTGCCCACGCCGCGGCGACGTCGCCGTAGCCCGCGGCCTCCACGCCGGTGATGCGGCGGTCGCTGGCCCGCAGCCGCGCGTCGAGCGCGAGCGCGAACGCGACCTTGTCGTCGGTGTCCACCGACGCGAGGTCGTCACGCCAGAGGTCGAGCGCGACGACGTGGCCGGCGGCATCGTCTGGGGTCGCGAGGGCGATGGCGGCATCGGCTTCGGCAAAGCGCGCGTTGTCGCGCGCGGCGGCGAGCGCGTCGTCGACCACGTCGGGGTCGAGCGAGCCCGCCCATGCGAATCCCTGCCGGTGGTCGTGCACGACGCGGATGCCCACGCCGCCCGACGTCGCGACCGTCAACGACTCGACGCGGCCGTGCACCACCTCGATGTCAGTCTCGCGACCACGCGAGGCGTATGCCTCGATCTGCTCGCCGCCGCCGGCGCGCGCGGCGACGGCGCGGCAGAGGTGGAGCAGCTCGTCGGGATGCTCACTCATCGCGCCGGCTCCCGGCCGTTCATGCGGCCGTGCCGCCGACCGTCATCCTCGCCACGCGCAACGTCGGCTGACCCGACGAGACCGGCACGCCCTGGCCGTTCTTGCCGCAGGTGCCGGTCCACGTGGCGAAGTCGTTGCCGATCGCGTCGACCAGCCGCATCGTCTCGGGGCCGTTCCCCACCAGCTGGGCGGCCCGTACCGGGCGTGTGATCTCCCCGTGCTCGATGAGATATCCCTCGGTGACGCCGAACACGAAGTCGCCCGTGGCGGTGTCGACCTGGCCGCCACCGAGCTGCACGCAGTAGAGCCCGTACTCGGTGTCGCGGATGATGTCGAGCGGATCGGCGTCGCCCTCGGGGAGGTACGTGTTCGTCATGCGCACCATGGGGAGGTTGCGGTACGTCTCCCGGCGACCGTTCCCCGACGACGCCCGGCCGTGCTTGCGTGCCCGCACGTAGTCCCACATGTAGTCGGTGAGCACACCCTTGTCGATCAGCACGTTGCGGCGCGCCGGGTTGCCTTCGTCGTCGATCGCGAACGTGCCCCACTCGCGTGGTAGGTGCCGTCGTCGATCACCGTCACGAGCGGCGACGCCACCTGCGTGCCGACGAGATCCTTGAACACCGACGCGTCGCGCTCGACGAGATCGGCCTCGAGCCCATGCCCGCAGGCCTCGTGGAAGAGCACCCCGCCCGCACCCTTGGCGAGTACCACGGGAAGCTGCCCGCTCGGCGCGGGCACCGCCTCCAGCAGCGTGAGCGCACGCTGCGCCGAGGTACGGGCGATGTCGTCGACCGAGATCTCGTCGTACAGCTCGAACCCCACGCTCCGGCCGGGCGCCTCGCTCCCTGTCCGCAGGCCGGTGTCACCCGACGCGACGCTCTGCACCATGAACCGGGTACGGGTCTGTTCGTCGCCCGTGAGCAGGCCGTCACTGTTCGCCACCAGGATGCGGCGCTGCCCCTCGGCGTACGACGCGCTCACCGACTTGATCGCGCCACCGGTACTGCGGGCCACCGCGTCGGCCCGGCGCAGCAGCTCGAGCTTGCGCTCCTTCGGCACCGTGTCGGGCGGGATCTCGATCTCGTGCGGGCGCGGCGCCGGACGCTCCGTGAGCGCGACGGTACGGGCCACACCCGAGCCGCCGCGGGCCGCGCCGGCGGCCGCGCCCGCCGCCTCGCGCAGGCCGGCCTCGCTCAGGTCGGCGGTGTGGGCATAGCCGGTGGAGTCGCCGACGATCACCCGGACGCCCGCACCGCGGTCGCGGCCGTTCGTGAGCTCCTCGATGCGCCCGTCGTCGTAGCGAGCGGTCGCCGACGAGCGATCCTCCACGAACACCTCGGCGAAATCGCCACCATTGCGCAGCGCGGCGCCGAGTACCCGTTCCAGAACCGCCGATTCGATCACGAGGCGAACGCTACCCACGCCTTGCCGGCGGCGACACAGGCAGCTCGGCGTCAGATGGGTGATTCGGACGATTTGCCGCGCCGGTTTGTATCGTACGGCCATGCATATCGAACCGGGCGCGAGCGGTATCGCGAAGCTGAGTGTCGCCGGCTCCGACACCGCGATCGCCCAGCGTTCGGGCGACGTGCCAGTGCTCTCCACGCCACGCATCGTGGCGCTCGTGGAAGAGGCCGCGTGCGAGGCCGTGGCCCACCAACTGCCGGCGGGCTTCACCACCGTCGGCTCGGCCGTGCAGCTCACTCACGTCGCGCCGGTGGCCGAAGGCTCGAACGTCACCGCCGAAGCGGTGCTCGACTCCATCGAGGGCCGCCGGCTGATCTTCAAGGTCACGGTGAACGACGACCGTGGTCTCGTCGCCGCGGGCTACCTCACGCGCGTCGCCGTCGACCGCGACCGGTTCCTGGAGAAGGTCAAGACCTTAGCCTGGCGGCCGAGCCGGTCAGTCACGCGACCTGTTCGTCGTCCTCGTCGTCGAGCGAGGCGAGGAAGTCGTGCAGCGCGGCGAACCACGCGTCGGGGTTCTCGAACTGGGGCGAGTGACCGGCCCCGGGAACCACGGCCAGGCTCGCGCTGCTGATCGCGCCGGCCATGTCTCGTGACGGCGGCAGGAAGACCGTGTCCTGTTCGCCCACGATGACGAGCACCGGCACGTCGAGCGCGCGCATCGCGGGAAGGTCGTCGGGTTGGCGGGCCATCAAGCGGGCGAGCGCCGCCCACATGACGTGTGAGAGGTCGTTCCACTTGCGCTCGCAGAACTCCTGGTAGCCCGGACGCTCCTCGAGCACGCGCTGGTAGGCGGGCGTGTCGAGCGGAGTCGCGAGATCGAGCAGCTCCTTGAGCGCGTCCTTGCCCTCGTCGACCGCGGTGCTGGCCGCGAACTCCATGAGCTCGGGATCGAAGCCGGGGATCGGTCCGGGCGAGGTGTCCATCATCACGAGCGCGCTGACCCGCTCGGGCATGTCGACCGCGATCCGCCGCACGACCATGCCGCCCATCGAGTGACCGAGCAGGCGGAAGCGGTCCAGACCCGCCGCGTCGGCGACAGCCAGCGTGTCGGCGCGCAGGCGTTCGAACGAGTACGCGTCGAGGTCGTCCGGCGCGTCGCTCGCGCCGTGGCCGCGATGGTCGAACGTGACGACGGTGTGGTCGCGAGCAAGCAGTTCGCGGTGGTCCGCGAAGTCCTCCTTCGCACCACCGAAGCCGTGCACCATCACGAGGCCCGGCCCGCGCCCGGCGATCTCGACGGCCAGCTCCACACCGTCGTCGACGGTGACCCGCACTGCCTTCGTGGCCGTCATCCGATGTGCTCCCGCGCTCGTTCGCCGCCGTGTTCGGCGTCAATGGTCGCGCGCCCGCCGGGCACGGGCCAACGGGCGCCCCGGTCGCGACCGTGAGGGGCTCATAGGCTCGTGACGATGTCGGACCCGAAGCGGCGCGCCCGGCTGCTGCTCTGGCTCCGGATCCTCTTGAGCGTCGGTTTGCTCGCCGTGCTCGTGGCCAAGAGCCCCGAGAAGCGGTTCGACGGCATCATCCCCGACGACGACCACGCACGCACCGTCGCCTTCCTCGTGCTCGCCCTGCTCATGGCGCTGGTGGGCGTGGTGTTGCAGGCCTGGCGCTGGCAGACGGTGCTGCGCCTCTACAAGCGTGACGTGCCGATCCGGCGGCTCGTGCGGCACATGCTCGTCGGTCTGTTCGTGGGCAACGTGCTGCCGTCGACGATCGGCGGCGACGTGATCCGCATCTCACGGGTCGCGGTCGACACCGACAGCACCGAGATCGCCTTCGCGTCCGTGGCCCTGGAACGGCTCACCGGATTCGTCGCGCTGCCGCTGCTCGTGGCGATCGGTCTCGCGGCCCGACCGTCGCTGCTCTCGGCGCGCCACGCCTGGCTCGCACCGACGATCGCGATCGTCACCCTCGTGCTCCTCGGAGTGATCCTGTTCCTCGCCGCGCACCCGCGTGCCGGTGGTCGCTTCAAGGGCCGTGCCAATTGGCTGCGCTTCGTCGGTGCGGTGCACGAGGGCGTCGACGACGCGAGGGCGAACCCCCGACAGGCGCTCGCGATCCTCGGCACCGCGATGCTCTACCAGATCTCGGTCGTGGCCTCGGTGGTGCTCGTGGGCACCGCAATCGAGGTGCCGGCGCCCGTGGTCGCGCTGATCGCCTTCGTCCCGGCGGTCGCGATGGTGCAGGTGCTGCCGATCTCGCTGTCGGGTCTCGGGGTACGCGAGGGAATGCTGGTGTTGTTCCTCGGACCACTCGGCGTGGCCCGCGAGGTCGCCATCGGACTCGGACTCATGTGGTACGCATCGTTGTTGCTCGTGAGCGTGCTCGGCGCGCCGGCCTTCGCCGCCGGCAAGCGCATGCGCACGACGCCACCCACGCCGACGACCGTCGCCCCCGACCCATGACCCTGATCGCCCCACCACCCGTAGCCGGCGTTCCGCGGCGACGCACATGGCCCGGCGCACGACTGCTGCAGTCGGGCCACGCCATCTATTGGTGGGGCGAGATCGTCGCGATCCTCGCCTACTACGGCATCTACACCGCGATCCGCGACATCACCAGCGCCAACACCGCAACGGCGTTCCACCACGCCCGACAGGTGATCCACCTCGAGCGCACCCTGGGGCTCTACCACGAGCTCGGCATCCACGTGTGGGCACGCGACATCCGGCCGCTGATCATCGCGTGCAACTACTTCTACGGCTCACTGCACTTCGTGGTCACGATCGGCGCCGGCATCTACCTCTTCCGGAAGTTCCCGGACGAGTACCCGCGCTGGCGCAACACGCTCGCGGTGGCCACCGGCCTGGCGCTGATCGGCTTCTACACGTACCAGCTGATGCCGCCGCGCCTCTTGCCCGACAGCTACGGCTTCATCGACACGCTCGCCAAGGACCCCACGTTCTGGTCGTTCAACTCGGGTGCGGTGAGCAAGCTGTCGAACCAGTACGCCGCCATGCCGAGCGTGCACTGCTGCTGGGCGGGATGGTGCGCGTGCGTGCTCGTGCCCCGCGTGAAGCCGCTCTGGGGCAAGACGCTCGCGGCGCTCTACCCGTTCTTCACCATGTTCGTGATCGTGTCGACCGCCAACCACTACTTCGTGGACGCGCTGGGAGGATTCACGATCCTGCTCGTCGGCTACCTGGTGGCGCGGCTCGTGACGCGCTCCGGGCGGCCGCCGGCACCGTCGCCGGTATCGCTCGCGGCGGTCGACGACTCGTCGCCACCTGCGAGCGCCAGCCCCTCGGTCGAGGCGACCGGCTGACCGACGGCACCACTCGCGCGGGCGGCACCACCCGCGCCGGCGGCACCACTCGCGCCGGCGGCACCACTCGCGCTGGCGGCACCACTCGCGCCGCCCGCGCGGCCCGCACCACCGGCACCGATCGACCGCACGAGCGAGACGACCATCGAGTGCACCGCCCGGTCGGCGAGCGAGAGGTAGCCGTCGCGTGCGGTGACGAGCGCGAGGCGGCGCGGCGGCAGGTCGGCGATGGCGTGCGTGCGCAGCATGGGCGAGTCGGCCGGCGCGGCGGTGCTGGGCACGATCGTGACGCCGCTGCCCGCTGCGACGAAGTCGGCGATCAACCGCACCCCCTCCACCTCGACCGGCACCTGGAGCTCGACGCCGGTGGCCCGGGCCGCCTGGTCGATCTCGGCCCGCAGCGGGTTCCCGCGCGGCGGCAGGATGAGCCGGTGGCGCGCGAGCACCTCGAAGGCGATCGGACCGGGCCCGAGGTCGAGGTGGCGGGGCACGAGCGCGACGAGGTCCTCTTCGATGAGGTGCTCGACGCGCAGCCGCGGGTCCGTGATCGGCTCGGTCACCACCGCCTGGGCGAGGCGGCGCTCGGCGACCTCGGCCGCGAGACGCTCGGAGGCGGCCTCGTGGACGAGCACGTGCACGCCCGCGGCCTGCGCCTCGAGCTCGGCGACGACCGCCGGCGCGAGCCAGCGGCTGATCGTGCCGACCACCCCCAGCGTGGCGTGCCCTGCGGCCAGACCCCGCAGCATCGAGATGTCCTGGCGCAGCGCCTCGATCTCGCTGCGGATGCGCCTCGCCCGGTCGAGCACGACGTCGCCGAACTCCGTGGGCTCGGCCCCGCGGCGGTTGCGCACGAGCAGCGTCACCCCGAGCTCGGACTCGAGCTGGCGCACCATGTCGGACACGTTCGACTGCACCGTGTGCAGCGCGTCGGCGGCGGCGGTGAACGAGCCCTCGTCGGCGATGGCGAGCACTGCATCCAGGTGGCGGAGCTCCATCAGCCCGGCGCCGTTTGGGAATGATCGGTCATAGTGATGGACGCTATCGCTTTGAACTGTTGGACAGATAGTGTTGTGAACGGCTTCACTAATGGGCAGAGCAACTGGCACCCTTGCCGAACCAGGCCGCGCAACGAAGCGCTGGCGGGGTGCCGCTGGAGGACCCTCATGGCTGACACCGCAACCACCACCGCGCTGATGTTCGGCGGCGTCCTCGAGTGGACGACCGACTCGGCGTGCTCGGGCCAGACCAAGCTGTTCTTCGCACCCCCCGGCGAGCGTCCCGAGGCGCGGGCCGTGCGCGAGGCCCAGGCCCGCGCGGTGTGCCGCACCTGCCCGGTCATGGGCGAGTGCCGCCAGTGGGCCCGCCAGAACCGCGAGTACGGCTTCTGGGGTGGCGAGTCCGAAGAGGAGCGTGCGGCCGCGGGCTACCGGGTCGACATGCCGGTCGGGCGGGTCGCGCGCTACCCGCGCGGCAACGGCGCCCCCGTGGCGCCGCGCGACGGCCGCGTCGCCAAGAGCGCCTGACGCGAGCGCGTCGCCGGCACACAGCAGCGGTAGCGGGGCACACGGTCACCCCGTAGATTCCTGCACTGTGACCGAGCCCGGGACCGACGGTGTCGACCTCGAACGCCTGCGCACCTATTTCGCCGAGCACGTCGAAGGGGCCACGGGCGCGCCGCTGCACGCGTCGTTGATCTCCGGCGGCCGGTCGAACCTCACGTACTTCATCGGCGACGGTGCAACCGAGTGGGTGCTGCGCCGCCCGCCCTTGGGCCATGTGCTGCCGACGGCACACGACATGGCCCGTGAGTACACGGTGATCACCAACCTCGCCGGTACCGCCGTGCCGGTGCCACGGGCGCTCGCGTTCTGCGACGACACCACCGTCAACGGCGCGCCCTTCTACGTCATGGAAAAGGTCGACGGCCGGATCGTGCGCACCGACGCCGACTTCGCGCGCCTCACACGCGACGACGCGCGCCGCTGCTCCGAGGCGCTGGTGGACGTGCTGGCCGCGCTGCACCGCGTCGACTACGACGAGGTCGGCCTGTCCGAGTTCGGGCGGCCTGACGGCTTCCTCGAGCGCCAGGTGCGGCGCTGGGGGAAGCAATGGCAGGCCTCGAAGGACGCCGGCTGCCCCGACAACCCTGCGATCGACGAGCTCGCCCGGCGGCTGGCGGCTGCCCTCCCCGAATCGCCGTCGCCGACGATCGTGCACGGCGACTACCGGCTCGACAACACGATGCTCGACAACGAGGACGCCGGCCGGGTGGTCGCGGTCCTCGACTGGGAGATGTCGACGCTCGGCGACCCGCTCGCCGATCTCGGCCTGTTCCTCCTCTACTGGGGCAGGGGCGAGGCCCAGGTGGTCGCGGCGAGTGCGGTCATCAGCCCCGACAAGGGGTTCCTCGACCGCGACACGGTCGTCGCCCGGTACGCCGAGGCCACCGGTCTCGACCTGCGCAACCTCGACTGGTACGAGGTGTTCGCGTCCTACAAGCTCGCGATCATCGTGGCCGGCATCCATGCCCGCTACCTCATGGGCATGACCCTCGGCGAGGGCTTCGACCACATGGGTGCCATGGTGCACGCACTGGCCCAGGGCGCGCTCGAGTTCTCCTCCCGCTCCGAGATCGCCGCCCTGCGCGGCTGAGCGCGTACCGGTCCTAACCTGAACCCGCTGTGAGCGAAGAGGCCCCGTTGCGCGATCCGGCGCTCGTCGCCGCGTTCGAGGGCTGGAACGATGCGGCCAACGCCGCGTCGGACGCGCTCCGGTTCCTGCTGCGCGCGTTCGACGCGCAGGAGGTGCACGAGCTCGACGCACAGGAGTACTTCGATTTCCAGGCGGCGCGCCCGCACGTCGAGATCAGCCAGGGTGTCGTCAGGACGTTGCGCTGGCCGAGCACCCGGCTGTACACCGCGCACGTACCCGGCGGCAGGCGCGACCTCGTGCTCGCGCTCGGCATCGAACCGAACCTCCACTGGCCGCAGTTCTGCCACGAGATCGTCGGCACCGCGCGCGGCCTCGGCGCCTCCTTCGCGGTGACGCTCGGCGCACTGCTGGGCGACGCGCCGCACACGCGCGACACGCCGATCACCGGCACGGCGAGCGACATGGCGACCGCCCGCCGCCTCGGGCTGCAGCGGTCGCGCTACCAGGGACCTACAGGGATCGTCGGGGTGCTCTCCGACGCATGCCGGCACGAGGGCCTGGCGTGCGCGTCGTTGTGGGCGCCCGTACCGCATTACGTCTCGAGCCCACCCAACCCCAAGGCGACGCTCGCCCTGCTGGAACGGCTCGCCGAGCTGCTCGAGCTCCCGATCGACCTCCGCAACATGCGCGTGGCCGCGAACGGTTGGGTGGAGCAGGTGAACTCCGTGATGGAGACCGACGGCGACCTCGTCGCATACGTGCACCAGCTCGAGGCCCGCTACGACGATCCGAGCGTGGTCGACGACGAAGACGACTTCAGCGACGACGACCTGTTCGCGGCGCTCGACGAGGTCGTCGGGGCCGACGAGGACGAAGCCGACGAAGACGAAGACGACGATGACGACGTCTTCGACGAGGACGATCTCCCGAGCGGCGAAGCCCTGGCTGCCGAGTTCGAGCGCTACCTGCGCCGCCACCGCGGCGACCCCCCCGGCCCCTGACCCGCGCCCCTCATGCGTCGTTTGGGACCGCTATACGGTACCCAAACGACGCATGGTCGCGTCAGGCCAGGAGGTCGCGGGCGACGG
This sequence comes from uncultured Actinomycetes bacterium, assembly GCA_963716525.1. Taxonomy (GTDB): domain Bacteria; phylum Actinomycetota; class Acidimicrobiia; order IMCC26256; family PALSA-610; genus JBBREP01. The sequence goes on along the minus strand of OY970315.1, from coordinate 1,778,707 downwards.
CCTCCCACAGCTCGGTCGACATGCGCAGCGACTCCACGTCGACGCGCTCGTCGTTGCCGTGGAACATCGAGGCGTAGTCCTCGAAGCTGAGACGCCGCGAGAACAGACCGAAGCCGTAGGCCGTGGAGCCGGCGCGGCGGAAGAAGCGGGCGTCGGTGGCGCCCACCGTGAGGAACGGCACCAGCGCGGAGTCGGCCACCATCGACGTCGCGACCCGCTCCAGGCTGTCCCACAACGGGGTGTCCGTGGGTGACGACGTCGACTCGTTGTCGTCGAACGCATGCACGTGCACCGCCGCCCGCAGCTCGCCGAGCGCGTCCTCGAGCATGCGCTCGACGTCGAGCCCGGTCTGGCCGGGCAGCGTGCGAATGTCGACATCGATCCCCACCTCGTCGGGAATCACGTTCGTCTTGGTACCGCCGCTGATCACCGTCGGCGCGAAGGTCGTGTGCGTGCACGCGTGCGCCTGGCGGGCGAGGCCGACGGGAAGCTCGCCGCAGAAGTCGTAGAGGCGCGCCTCGTCGGTGAGCGGCTCGGCGATCTCGGGCGGGAACACTCCCTCGATGAAGCGCCGCCATGTGTCGTGCACGACGGTGGCGGGCCGGTACTCCGACAACCGGCGCACGACCTCGGCGGCGGTCACGAGCGCGTTGTCGGTGCGGAACGGCTGGCTCGCATGGCCCGGCGTGCCCGGCACCGTGATGCGGCACCAGTACGAACCCTTCTCACCGACGATCACCGGGAGCCGCGGTCCGGTGGTGCCGGGCACCTGGAAGCCCCCCGCTTCGGTGATCACGTAATCGGCCATCACCGCGTCGCGCTCGTGGTCGACGAGATGGCCCGCGCCCCACGTGCCGAGCGCCTCTTCGTCGGCCACGGCGAGATACACGAGCGTGCCCTTCGGCGTGAACCCACCAAGCGCGAGCCGCTTGAAGGCAACGGCCATCGACGCGGTGAGGTTCAGCATGTCGACCGCGCCGCGACCCCAGATCTCGTCGCCGATGCGCTCGCCGCCGAACGGGGCGCGGGTCCAGCCCTCGGGGTTCGCCGGCACGACGTCGGTGTGGCCCATCAACAGCAGCGTCGGCGCGTGCGGGTCGGTGCCCTCGATGCGGGCGACAAGGCTCTCGCGCCCCGGGCGCGGCTCGTAGCGCTCGATGTCGAGGCCGGCATGGCCGAGGTACTGCGCGAGCGCGTCGACCGAACGCTGCTCGTACCCCGACTCGACACTGCCGTCGTTGACGCACTCGTTGCGGATCAGCGTGGTGAGAAGGTCAGCGACCTCCTCGGTGGCATCGTCACGAACCTCGGGCACGAGCGCACCCTACAAGCGCGTCTCGGTCAGGTCCGCGGGGCGACGCGGTACTCGAGGAACCCGTCCTTGTCGCGCCAGCGTTCGGCGATGCCGGCATGCACCATGTGCTCGAGATGGGCGAACGTCTCCGACTCGGCCATCGTGCCCCAGTGGCGCTTCGGGAAGACCTCGTGCGAGAGCTCCGGCACGGTCGCGGCTCCGAGCGCGAGGCCGGCGTCGCGCAGCAGCTCCATGCGCTCCGCGTGGTGCTCCTTGATGGCCTCGACGCGGGCGGGCACGTCGTCGAACGGCATGCCGTGGGCGGGCAGACCCTTCGCGACGCCCGGTAGGCGCGCCACGAGGTCGAGCGTGGCGAGGTACGACTTGAGCGAGTCGGCCTTCTGCACGCCCGACACATGGGGCGTGATGGTGGGCAGTACGTGGTCGCCGGACAGGAGCGTCCCGCTTTCGGGGTCGAAGAGGCAGAGATGGTCGACGGTGTGGCCCGGCGTGTGGATGCACCACCATTCGCGCCCGGCCAGCGTCATGCGGTCGGCGTGGTGCACGCGGTGCGTGGGGCGCGGCGCGTCGAACAGGAAGCGCAGGGCCCGGATCACCAGGCGCCGCTTCAGCGGCGGGCCGTTCGCCGGAGCGCCCCACGGCGTGGTGCCCTTCCAGGGCTTGGAGGTGGTCTCGATCTCGTCGGTGTCGTCGTGCACCACGTCGGGCACTTCGTCGATCGTCGGGATCTCGTCGGGGTGCACGTCGGACGCCTGCGCGAGCATCGCGGCCTCGAGCTCGAGCCGGCGCGCCGCCTCCTCGCCGAGTGCCTGGTGTGCGGTGGTGGGACCCTTCACCGTCCAGGTCGAGAAGGCGTGATGGGTCACGAGCCGCGCCCCGGCCTCACGGGCGAGCCGCCCCGCGCCGCCGAAGTGGTCCGGGTGGGAGTGCGTGACGATCACGGTGTGCACCCGCTTCATCGGGATGCCCGCGTCCTTCAGGCGGCGGCGCAATGCTCGCCACGACTGCGGGCCGGGGAGCCCCGGATCGACAAGGGCGACGCCGTCGCCGTCGACGAGCCCGTACATGTTCACGTGCCCGAGGCCCGGCATCCAGATCGGCAGCTGCATGCGCAAGACGCCCGGCGCGACCTCGGTGATCTCGTCGGAGGCGGGTGCCTGCTCCGACTTCTTCGGGCGGGGTCGCGGTTCGCTCGGTCCGTCGGTGCCAGTGGTCACCGCGCTGGTCATGCCGACGAGGGTACCCGCCCCTCCCTGAGAGCCCTCCAAGCCGCTACATGCGTCGTTTGGGTACCACATAGCGGTCCCAAACGACGCATGTGGTGACGGTTAGGTTGCGGCGAGGGGGGCGTGGCGGGGCCACGGGTGCGACTGCTCCATCAGCAGGCCGCAGGCGAGCACGCCGAGCTCGTCGTGGCGGCGGCCGACCACCTGCAGGCCGATCGGCAGGCCCTCCTGCGACAGCCCGGCGGGGATGCTCGCCGCGGGCTGGCCGGAGATGTTGAAGGGCGCGGTGAACGGCACATTGCCCATGCCGCCCACCTCCTTGCCCGCGATCACCATCGGCGGCGGACCGGCGGCCGCGAAGGCGGTCGTCGCCGTCGTCGGCGTGAGGAGGAAGTCGACCTCGTCGAACACCCGACCGACGGCCGCGAGCAAATCGTCGCGCCGGCGCAGCGCGCGCAGGATGTCGTCGGGCTTGATGCGCTGCGAGAACGCCATCCCCGCGCGCACCACCGGTGTGAGCTCGTCGAAGCGCCCCTCGGCGCGCTCCATGTAGCTGGCCGCCATCGAGAGGCCCGAGATGATGCTCCACGCTCGTGCCGGGTTCGGGAGCACCACGTCGACGTCGATCAGCTCGAAGCCCGCCTCGGCGCACAGGCGCCCCGCGGCGTCGTGCGCGGCGCGTTCCACCTCGGGGTCACACACCGCGTGGCCGAGCGTGGCCGACCACGCCACGCGCCGGCCGCGCAAGCGCTCGGCCGGCGCCGAGCCGCCGAACAACGCCGCCTCCAACGAGGGCGGTTTCGGCAACGAGGTGGGGTCACTGTTGGTGGGGCCGGCGATCACGTCGATGTAGCGCGCCGCGTCGCGCACGCCGCGGCACATCGGGCCCGGCACCGCGGTCAACGACGAGTCGAACGACTCGGGGCCGCTCCCCGACAGACCGAAGCTGATCTTCGCTCCGAACAGACCCGAATAGCTCGACGGGATGCGGATCGAGCCGCCGCCGTCGCTCCCGGTGCAGATCGGCAGCATGCCCGACGCGACCGCAGCCGCACTGCCGCCGGACGAGCCGCCCGGCGTGCGCTCGGGATTCCATGCGTTACCGGTAGTGCCGTGGACATGGGTGCGCGTCCAGTTCACCGAGCCGAACTCCGGCGCGGTGGTCTTGCCCACGATGACCGCCCCGGCCGCGCGCAGCCGCGCCACCTCGGTGCAGTCATGGTCGGCCTTCTCGCCGGCGTAGATCGACGACCCGTGCGTGTGCGACAACCCGCGTGCGGCGGCGAGCTCCTTCACGCCGATCGGCACGCCTGCGAACGGCCCGGGATCCTCACCGCGAGCGACGCACTCGTCGATCGCGGCCGCCTGCTCTCGCGCGCCGGCCGGGTCGACGTCGCACATCGCGTTGAGCACGGGATCGAACCGCTCGATCCGATCGAGGAAGTGGTCGACGACGTCGCGCGACCGCAGGCTTCCCGCGCGGATGCCGTCGGCCAGGTCCCACGCGTCACGTTCCCAGAGCTCGCTCATTCCGCTCATGACCTCGCAGCGTACGAAGGGTGGGTACCTTCGTGCACATGAGCGAGCGGGCCGCCACCGCGCTGTGGTTCCCGACGCCGGCGCTCCTGCTCGCGCTCGACGAGCGGCTCGGCGCCCCCGTCGACAGCTACGTGAACGGCAGCCAGACCTGGCTCTCGCCCGACGGTCCCGGCGAGGTCGTGCTCGAATGGCGGCTCCACCCCGTGGCGGGCTACCGCACGCCGCTCGGCGCGTCGCACTACGACGTGTGGGAGACCGTCGTCGCCGCGTTGTCGGCCGGCAGCGCCGCGGCCGACGCGATCCAGATCGGTGACGAGCGCCGGCGCATCGCCGAGCTCTGGTGCGGGCTCGAATGCTTCGCCGCATACGGCGACGACATCGAGCCCGGCCCGCTCGCCGCGGCGGCGACCAGCGCGCTCGGTGTCGCGCCCGATCGCTTCGGGCTGGTCGACCACCAGGCGATCGGCGACGCATGGGAGCAGTCGCACGGCACCGTCGACATCGCCCGGCTGCTCAGCGACGCGCTCGCCGATTGAAGCTGCGGCCGGGCGCGCCTCAGATCAGAGGTCGCCCTTCCAGACCGGCTCGCGGGGCGGGTCGAAGCTGCACGGGCGCGGCTCGCCGTTGATCGCGGCGAACGCGAGGTCGGCCCACCGGTGCGCGCCGGCGAGCGGCTGCGGCAGCGCGTCGCGGGCGAAGAAACCGACGGTGCGAGTCTCGAGGGGATGGCCGCGCAGCTCACCCCCGGTCATGCGGCAGTGGAACAGGATCGTGTAGAGCGGGTGGCGCGAGAACCCGAGGCGCAGACCATCGAGCACCGCGATCAATGCGACCGGCTCGCACTCGATGCCCGTCTCCTCGAGCACCTCCTTCAGGGCCACCTCCGACGGCGAGTACCCGATGTCGGCCCAGCCGACCGGGTAGAGCCACCACCCGGAATCGGCACGCTGCGTGAGCAGGATCTCGCCCTTGTCGTTGCCGACGACGGCGGCGACCGCGCACTTGGGCGTCTGGTACCCGGCGACGCCCATGCCGACGGTCGACAGCCACTCGTCGTAGAGCTGCTCGGACGTGAGCTCGTCGATCACGGTGGCGCGCATGTCGGACGCGACCTTCAGGACTTCGTCGAACCGCTCCCGTTCGTAGAGGCTCTCGGTGAAGCCGAGACCCGTGCGGGCGATCCCGGCGAGCGACTCCGACCAGCGCAGGAGATCAGCGGCGTTGGGGTGATGGGGAAGATCCGGCGCGGTCACGCCAGGAGCATAGGAACCAGCATTGCGCCGTGTGGTGTCCAACCGCCCTCGGGCGCGACCCGCACGCGAGCCGCGGGTGTTCAGACCGCGTCAGGGCCGATCTCGCCGGTGCGGATACGCCACAGCTCGTCGACCGGCTGCAGCCACACCTTGCCGTCGCCGATCTTGCCGGTGCGCGCGACCTCGATGATGCGGTCGACGACCGACTGCGCGTCGTCGTCGTCGCAGAGCACCTCGAGCCGCATCTTCGGCACGAAGTCGATCCTGTATTCGGCGCCGCGGTACACCTCGGTGTGGCCGCGCTGGCGGCCGTAGCCCTGCGCGTCGCTCACGGTGAGACCCGGCACACCCATCGCCTGGAGCGCGTTCTTCACCTCGTCGAGCTTGAACGGCTTGATGATCGCCACGACGAGCTTCACTCGTTCTCCTCTTGCCTCTTGGCGGCCCCGCGGCCGTCCGGCTTCCTCATCGGGTCATTGCGTGGACAGGGCGTACCCCACCTCGGAGTGCTGACTGAGGTCGAGGCCGGTCTCCTCCGCCTCGTCGCTCACGCGGATGCCTCCCGGCGTCACGATGTCGAGCACCTTCACGATCGCGAAGGTGAGCAGGAAGGAGTACACGATCGTGGCGCCGACGGCGAGGGCCTGCTCACCGAGCAGTGAGGCCCCGCCGCCGAAGAACGCGCCGTCGGCGCCGAGCCCGTTCACCGACTTGTCGGCGAACAGCCCGAGCAGCAGCGAACCGGTGATGCCGCCGACGAGATGCACACCGATGACGTCGAGGGAGTCGTCGAAGCGCAGGCGGTGCTTGAGATCGATCGCGAACGCGCAGATGGCGCCGGCGATCACGCCGATGTACACGGGCGCGAGCCCGCCGACGAACCCGGCGCAGGGGGTGATCGCGACGAGACCTGCGACCGCGCCCGATGCGGCGCCGAGCGTGGTGGCGTGACCGTGCCGAATGCGTTCCACCAGGAGCCAGCTCAACATCGCGGCCGCGGCGGCGAGGTGCGTGTTCACGAAGGCCTGCCGCGGCGAGCACGCCACCGTCCTTCGTGGCCAGCGCGGAGCCGGCGTTGAACCCGAACCAGCCGAACCAGAGGATGCCGGCGCCGAGGAGCGTGAGCGGCAGGTTGTGCGGTGGCATCGGGTGCTGCGGCCAGCCCCGTCGTTTGCCCAGCACGATGACGGCCGCCACCGCCGCGATACCCGCGTTGATGTGCACGACCGTGCCGCCCGCGAAGTCGAGCGCACCGCGCTTGAACAGCCAACCCGTCGGCGAGAACACCCAGTGCGCCACCGGCGTGTAGACGAGGATCGACCACAAACCGAGGAACCACACCCACGAGCCGAACTTCATGCGATCGGCGATCGCGCCCGTGATGAGGGCGGGCGTGATCACCGCGAACATCGCCTGGTAGATCATGAGCACCATCGGCGGGATGACGAGTGTGTAGGGCCCCACATAGCCCGGGACGTGCGTCACCTTGGCGATGTCGTGCAGACCGAAGAAGTCGAGGTTGCCGATCCAGCGGCCCCCACCGCCGAACGCGAGCGAGAAGCCGACGATCGCCCAGAGCACGCTGACGAGTCCGAGGGCAAAGAAGTTCTGCATGAGCATGCCGAGCACGTTCTTCGCCCGCACCATGCCGCCGTAGAACAGGGCCAGGCCGGGCGTCATGAACATCACGAGCGCCGCGGCGACAAGGACCCAGGCAGCCGAGCCCGAGTCGTAGTGCATGTCCGCCGTCCTCCCCCGTCAGTGACGGGACATGTTCCCGTCAGCAGCAGGTCAGCAAGCTAGCGAACCCGCCGCCCCCCAGAGGGCGTCAGCCGGCGACGATGTCGCCGGTCATGTCGTCGACGATGCAGCCCTGCTCACGCAACCAGGCGAGCGCCGCCTCGCGCGCCGCGTCCGCGCCGCCGAGCTCCATGATCATCCAGCCGGTGTCGTCCTCGACGTTCGCCCGCCGGATGTTCGGCACGACGTCGAACCGTGTCACGATCTCATAGATCATCGGCCGGCGCACGAGTGCTTCGGGGAACGACACGAACAAGCGTTGATCGCTCACGCCGGCGCTGCCTGCGTCATCGTTCCACGAGCCCGACACGAGCGAACACCGATACCGGGTCGTCGACGAGCGACACGATGAACGGTCCGAACTCGGCGTAGCGCGCCGAGGCCGCGTCGAAGCGCATCTCGTGCACGATCTCCTTCAGCACCACGGGATCGTCGGCGAGGAGCGTCACGCCCCATTCCCAGTCGTCGAGACCGGTCGCGCCGGTGATCAGTTGCAGCACCCGCCCGGCGTAGCCGCGCCCGACACGCGCGTGGCCGCCCATCAGGTGCTTGCGTTCGTCGAACGGCAGCTCGTACCAGTTGGCGCCCGCGTCGCGCCGCTTGGTCATCGGGTAGAAGCAGAGCGCGGCCTTGCGCGGCAGCTTCGGGTGGATGCGCTGCTCCTGGTACTTCTCCATCCGCGCCTGCCACGCCGCGAGCCGCAGCGCGAGCTCCTCCGCGTCGGTGATGCCCTCCTCCGCGGTGAGACGCGCCCGTTCGTCGTCGGCCGTCGACGTGTACGGCGACAGCTCGGTGAGCGAGACGAACGACCACGTGAGCGCGAACGGACCACCGAGCAGCTCATGCTGGAACCGCTGCAGCCGTTCCAGATCAGGACCGAGTGCCATCACGCCCACGTCGGCCTTGTGCCCGAGCGCCGCACCCACGAGCACCTGGTGATCGTCGCCCTCGAGCGACGCGATCGCGTCGAGCGCGCGCTTGGCTGCCCCGGGATCGGATTCGGCACGCGCTCGGTCGACGTGCAGGAAGAGATGCAGCACTCCCCATCCGACCGACGGCGCCACGCTCATGCCAGCGAGGCTAACTGCCGGCCGCCGATCACCGTCCCCCGAAGCCGGACCGGAAACCAAGAGGGCGGCCCGAAGGCCGCCCTCTGACACAGTGGATGGGACAGCGCGCGACTAGAAGTCGCCCATGCCGCCCATGTCGGGCATGCCGCCACCAGCCGGCATCGCCGCCTTCTCCTCGGGCTTGTCGGCGACGACCGCTTCAGTGGTGAGGAAGAGCGCGGCGATCGACGCGGCGTTCTGCAGCGCCGAGCGCGTGACCTTGGCGGCGTCGATGACACCCGCCTTCACGAGGTCCTCGAACTCACCGGTTGCCGCGTTGAGGCCGTTGCTGCCCTTGAGGCTCTTCACCTTCTCGACGATCACGCCACCCTCGAGACCCGCGTTCACCGAGATCTGCTTGAGTGGCTCCTCGAGCGCACGGGCAACCAGCTTGGCGCCGGTGGCCTCGTCGCCACTCAGCGAGTCGGCGAGCTCGAGCACCTTGGCCTGGGCACGGAGCAGGGCCACGCCGCCACCGGCGACGACGCCCTCCTCGACGGCGGCCTTGGTGGTCTGCACGGCGTCTTCGATGCGGTGCTTCTTCTCCTTGAGCTCCACCTCGGTGGCGGCACCGACCTTGATCACCGCGACACCACCGGCGAGCTTGGCGAGACGCTCCTGGAGCTTCTCGCGGTCGTAGTCGCTGTCGGTGTTGTCGATCTCGGCGCGGATCTGGTTGATGCGGCCCTGGATGTCGGCCTTCTTGCCGCCACCCTCGACGATCGTGGTCTCGTCCTTGGTGACGACGACCTTCTTGGCCCGGCCGAGCAGCTCGAGACCCACGCCGTCGAGCTTGAGGCCGACCTCCTCGCTGATGACCTCGCCACCGCAGAGGATCGCCATGTCCTGCAGCATCGCCTTGCGGCGCTCACCGAAACCGGGCGCCTTCACCGCGACCGACTTGAACGTGCCGCGGATCTTGTTGACCACGAGCGTGGCGAGCGCCTCGCCCTCCACGTCCTCGGCGATGAGCACGAGCGGACGGCCGCCCTGCATCACCTTCTCGAGCACCGGCAGCAGGTCCTTGACCGCGCTGATCTTGCTCGACACGAGCAGGAGGTAGGCGTCGTCGAGGACCGCCTCCATGCGCTCGGGGTCGGTGACGAAGTACGGGGAGATGTAGCCCTTGTCGAAGCGCATGCCCTCGACGAGGTCGAGCTCCATCCCGAAGGTCTGGCTCTCCTCGACGGTGATCACACCGTCCTTGCCGACCTTCTCGAGCGACTCGGCGATCATCTCGCCGATGCTCTTGTCGGCCGCGGAGATCGCGGCGACGTTGGCGATGGCGGCCGGGTCGGTCTCGACCTTCTTGGCCGAGCTCTTGATCGAGTCGACCGCGGTGGACACCGCGGCCTCGATGCCCTTCTTCAGGACCATCGGGTTGGCACCCGCCGCGACGTTGCGCAGACCCTCGCGCACCATCGCCCAGGCGAGCACCGTGGCGGTGGTGGTGCCGTCACCGGCTACGTCGTCGGTCTTCTTGGCGACCTCCTTGACGAGCTCGGCACCGATCTTCTCGAACGGGTCCTCGAGGTCGATCTCCTTGGCGATCGACACGCCGTCGTTCGTGATCGTGGGGGCGCCCCACTTCTTCTCGAGGACGACGTTGCGGCCTTTGGGCCCGAGCGTGACTCGGACCGCGTCGGCCAGCTTGTTCATGCCCGCCTCGAGCGAGCGGCGGGCGTTCTCGCTGTACGCGATCTGCTTCGGCATTCGTGCAACCCCTTGCGGTGGAGTTCAGACTGGTTGGCACTCACGATAGCAGAGTGCTAATCCAGATTGGCACTCGCGGGCCGAGAGTGCAAATCGGAGGGAGCTCACCGCTTCACCCCCGCTCGGCTACGCCTCGCGCCCCGAGGGGCGTCCGGACGCTCGCTGCGCTCGCCGCCTCACTGCGCACCCGTATCGCTCCTCCGTCGCTCCCGGGCCGCTCCGCTCGCCTCGGGCAAACATCGCCCACCCCCGCTCGGCTACGCCTCGCGCCCCGAGGGGCGTCCGGACGCTCGCTGCGCTCGCCGCCTCACTGCGCACCCGTATCGCTCCTCCGTCGCTCCCGGGCCGCTCCGCTCGCCTCGGGCAAACATCGCCCACCCCCGCTCGGCTACGCCTCGCGCCCCGAGGGGCGTCCGGACGCTCGCTGCGCTCGCCGCCTCACTGCGCACCCGTATCGCTCCTCCGTCGCTCCCGGGCCGCTCCGCTCGCCTCGGGCAAACATCGCCCACCCCCGCTCGGCTACGCCTCGCGCCCCGAGGGGCGTCCGGACGCTCGCTGCGCTCGCCGCCTCACTGCGCACCCGTATCGCTCCTCCGTCGCTCCCGGGCCGCTCCGCTCGCCTCGGGCAAACATCGCCCACCCCCGCTCGGCTACGCCTCGCCCGCGCCCCGAGGGGCGTCCGGACGCTTCGCTGCGCTCGCCGCCTCACTGCGCACCCGTATCGCTCCTCCGTCGCTCCCGGGCCGCTCCGCTCGCCTCGGGCAAACATCGCCCACCCCCGCTCGGCTACGCCTCGCGCCCCGAGGGGCGTCCGGACGCTCGCTGCGCTCGCCGCCTCACTGCGCACCCGTATCGCTCCTCCGTCGCTCCCGGGCCGCTCCGCTCGTCCCTCGAGGGGTGACTCACACTCCGGCGGCGGTCACCACCATGTCGGTGACGAAGCCGAGGCAGAGGCCGAGGGCGATGCCCCAGAAGAGCAGGTCGGCCCGGTTCACGCGCTGGGCGACACCGAGCAGCAGCACCACGACGTAGATGATCGAGCCGGCCGCCAGCGTCAGGAACAGCGTGGCCATGGCGTCGCTCGTGAACTGGTGGCCGACGAGGGTGCCGAGGAACGTGGGGCCGCCACCGATCGCGCCGAGCGCGAGCAGGAAGGCCCACGACGGCGGCGCGACCTCCTCGCTGAGCGGGGCCACGATGCCGAAGCCTTCGGTGGCGTTGTGCAGCGCGAAGCCGACGACGAGCACCGTGGCCAGGCCGATCTCGCCGCGTGCCGCGCTGCCGCCGATCGCGAGGCCCTCGCCGAAGTTGTGCAGGCCGATGCCGACCGCGATCATCAACGCGAGGCGCCGGCTCGCCGACCAGGCCGCGAGGCCGTGCCGATGGTCGAGCTCGACCGCGGTGGCGGCGCCGAGGCTGGTCGCGCCCCGCGCCTGCCCGCGCTCGCGCTGCAGCCAGCGGTCGTAGTACACGAGGCTCAACATCCCGACGACCAGGCCGCCGAAGAAGAGCGCGCTGTATCCGAACACCGCAGCGAAGCCGCCGTGATGGTCGTGCAGGTCCGTGAGCGCGCCGTCGAGCGGCTCGAACGCGCCGCTCAGCACGTCCCACACGAGGAACAGCAGGATGCCGATGGCGACGGCGTTGAGGAAATGGCGCAGGCCCGGGCGCGGCGACCGCATGCGTGCGATCGGTAGGCCGAGCAGGATCGTCCCGCCTGCGATCAGCCCGAGCAACAGGGTCTTGGTCTCACTCATGCTTGTTCGGCTCGCTCCGGTCCTGACAGCTACCCGATCGTTCCCATCGGCAGTACTAAGGGCAACCTTACCTAATTCGAGCGGAAGTCGTCAAGCGGACCGGTATCGTCAGCGCGGATGGCCGACATGCACGACGCCACCGAGGAGTACCTGGAGAACATCCTCGAGATCGAGGAGGAGGGCGTGCGCGTGATGCGGGCCCGCCTCGTCGAGCGGCTCGGGCTCTCGGCCGCGGCGGTGTCGGAGACCGTGGGCCGTCTCGCCGACAACGGCTACGTCGAGCTGGCCGACGACCGCACGGTCTCGCTCACCAGCAAGGGCCGCGAGCTGGCCACCACCATCGTCCGCCGCCACCGCCTCGCCGAGCGGTTGCTCGTGGACGTCATCGGTCTCGAATGGGAGAAGGTGCACCGCGAGGCCGACCGCTGGGAGCACGTGATCTCCGACGACGTCGAAGCGAAGCTCATCGCGCTGCTCGGCGATCCGGCCACCTGCCCGCACGGCAATCCCATCCCCGGGTCGGCGCACCCGCTGCCCGAGGGGGTCACGATGCCGCTCTCGCGTGCCGCGGCCGGCCCCGTCACGGTGGCGCGCGTCGGCGAGCGCATCGAGATCGACGACGCCGCGATCCAGCTCCTGGCCGACGCCGCGCTCATGCCGGGCCGCGGCGCCACCGTCACCGGCACCGACGGCAACGCGGTGCGCGTGCACACCACATCGGGCGACTACTCGATCCCGGTCACCGTCGCCGACCAGCTCTTCGTCACCGCGGGCTGAGCGCGACCGCGGCGCGCTGGCGAACCCGGCGCATCGGCAAGCGGATCAGCCGCCGGCCACCGCGGGAACGATGCTGAGCACCTGGCCGTCGGCCACCGCGGTGTCGGTGCCGTCGAGAAAGCGGATGTCCTCCTCGGCGAGGAACACGTTGACGAAGCGGCGCAGCACGCCGGCATCGTCGAACAACCGCTCGCCGAACCCCGGGTACGTGGCGTCGAGGTTCTTCAGCACCTCGTTCACGGTTCCGCCCTCGCAGGCCACCTCGGACGCGCCGCCCGAGAGATTGCGCAGCTGCGTCGGGACGCGCACGGTGACTGCCATCACTGCTCCTCGATCGTGAACGCGGACTGGAACGCCTCGAGGGTGGGCGGGATCGTGGCGGTGGGGCCGACCACGTCGACGACCGCGTCGAGCGTCTTCAAGCCGTGGCCGGTGATGTACACCACCACCCGCTCGTCGGCGCGCACCACTCCCTCGCGCGCAAGCCGCACGAGCGTGGCGATCGTGACGCCACCCGCGGTCTCGGCGAAGATTCCCTCGGTGCGGGCGAGCAGGCGGATGCCGTCGACGATCTCGTCGTCGGTGACCGCGGCCATGGCGCCGCCCGTGCGCTTCACCACGTCGAGCGCGAAGTAACCGTCGGCCGGGTTGCCGATGGCGAGCGACTTGGCGATCGTGCTCGGCTTCACCGGCTTGATCGTGTCGCTCGACGACAGGTACGCCTGCGCCACCGGCGAGCACCCGAGCGCCTGGGCACCGCTCACTCGCACGTTGGGTTCCTCGTCGAGCAGCCCAACCTCGTGCAGCTCGCGGAAGCCCTTGTCGATCTTCGTGAGCAACGAACCGCTGCCGATCGGCACCACGACGTGGTCGGGAGTTTCCCAGCCGAGCTGTTCGGCGGTCTCGAACGCGATCGTCTTCGAACCCTCGGCGTAGAACGGCCGCATGTTCACGTTGGCGAACGCCCACGGATACGTACCCGCCAGCTCCGCGCAGAGCCGGTTGACGTCGTCGTAGTTGCCGTTCACCGCGACGACGTTGCCGCCGTACACCGACGTCGTGACGACCTTGGCCGCCTCGAGGTCGGCGGGAATGAACACATAGCTCCTCAGCCCAGCGTGCGCCGCGTGCGCCGCGACGGAGTTGGCGAGGTTGCCCGTGGACGCGCACGCGACCGTCTTGAAACCGAGCTCGAGCGCCTTGCTCAACGCGACGGCGACGACGCGGTCCTTGAACGAGTTCGTGGGGTTCAGCGTGTCGTTCTTGATCCAGACCTCACGGAGCCCGAGTGACTCGGCGAGGCGGTCGGCGCGCACGAGCGGCGTGTAGCCCGCGCCGAGATCGACGGCCGTGTCCCCGTCCACCGGCAGCAGATCGGCGTAGCGCCAGATCGTGTCCGGACCAGCCGCGATCTTCTCGCGGCTGATCGACGCGCGGATCGCGTCGTAGTCGTACACGACCTCGAGCGGGCCGAAGCACCACTCACACGTATAGACCGCGGCGGTCTCGTAGACGTGACCGCACTCCCGACAACGAAGCCCCTCGACATGAGCCATGCTCGGATTCCTTCCGTCTCGTCGCGCTCGTCGTGAGCACCTCGAGCGGGAAACCGCCGTCGGCTCTCTCATCGATCAGGCATTGGCACCTGGCAGTGTGCGTACCTCGCATACTGCTGGTTGCCGCGGCGTCAACGGGCCTGTCCCTCAGCCGCTCTGGATGAGCGCGTGTTGCCTTCTGTTGCTGGCCGAACACGCTACCAGGCGGAATAGGCCGGCCTGCAACCCGGTTAACGTCGGCTGCATGGGCCCGAGCGACCGCCCGACGGTGTCGGTCTGCATCCCGGCCCGCGACGAGGAGACCACGATCGGGCACATCGTGGGCGCGGTGCGGCGCGATCTCGTCGAGCGCGTCGGGCTGGTCGACGAGATCATCGTGGTCGACGACGGCTCGCTCGACGACACCGCGGCCGCGGCGCGCGACGAGGGTGCCACCGTGGTCGCCGAGTCGGCGATCCTCCCGTCGGCGCCACCGGGGTCGGGGAAGGGCAACGTGCTGTGGAAGTCGTTGCACGCGAGCCGGGGCGACATCATCTGCTGGGTCGACGCCGACATCCGCAACTTCAGCTCGTTCTTCGTGGCCGAGCTCGTCGAGCCGCTGCTCCGCTCGCCCGCCGTGCAGTTCGTGAAGGCGTACTACGAGCGGCCATTCCACGGTGAGCCCACCGGCGGCGGCCGCGTCACCGAGCTCATGGCGCGGCCGGTGCTCTCGCACCTCTTCCCCGAGCTTGCCGACATCGTGCAGCCGCTCGCGGGCGAGTACGCCGGCCGGCGCCGCGCGCTCGAAGTCGTGCCATTCGTGCAGGGTTGGGGAGTCGAGATCGGGCTGCTCATCGACATCTGCGCGCGCTTCGGCCGAGACGCGATCGCGCAGGTCGACCTCGGTGTGCGCGAGCACCGCAACCGTCCTCTCGCCGAGCTGGGCGCCCCCGCGCTCGCGATCCTGGTGACCGCGTTGCGGCGTGCCGGTCTCGAGCACGACGGCGCGACGGTCGCGGAGCTGGTCGGTTTCGACGAGTCGGCCAACCCGCAGCGCCGTGCGGTCACCGTCGCCGAGCGCCCGCCGATCATCGAGATCCCCGACTACCGCACCATGCGTCGTTTGGGTATCACATAGCGGTCCCAAACGACGCATGCGCGGCTTCGAGGCCGGCTTCCTCGCACAGGAGCGCGGCGCGGGTGTAGGCGTCGTCACGGTCCCACGCCCGTTCGACCAGCGTGAGCACGCGCACACCGTCGGCTTCGAGGCGCGCCCTGGTCGCATCGTCAGCGACCCCGCAGATCACCACACGGTGCTCGACCCCGGCGGCGGCCGCCGCGTCGAGCACACCACCGACCACCTTGCCCTCGAGGCTCGGACCGTCGAGCCGGCCCTCGCCCGTCACCACGAGGTCACAGCCCTCGAGCTGCTCGTCGAGATGCACCGCGTTGGCCACCACGTCGAACCCCGGCTCGAGGCGCGCGCCGAGCGCGGCGAGACCACCCGCGAGCCCGCCCGCCGCACCGCCACCGTCGAGGCCGCGCACGTCGACGCCGGTTCGGGCCGCGTACTGGTCGGCGAGCAGCTCGAGCCGGCGCCGCAGCAGCGCCACCTGCGCCCGGGTGGCGCCCTTCTGCGGTCCGTACACGTCGGCCGCATCCACGAAGCGGGTCTGCACGTCGCACGCGATCGTCATGTCCGCGCCACCGAGCGACCAGTGCAACGCGTCGATCGCGCCGAGCCCGCCGTCGGTCGTCGCGCTGCCTCCGACCGCGACGATCAACTCGCGGCACCCAGCGCGCCGCGACGCATCGATCAGCTGGCCGGTACCGCGGGTCGACGCGCGCAGCGGGTCGTTGTGCCCGGACACCAGCGCGAGCCCGCTCGCCCGGGCCATCTCGATCGCGCCCGTGGCGCCCGCCAGCATGAGCCACTCGGCCTCCACCGGCCGCCCGAGCGGGCCGTCGACCGTCACCACACGCCACGATCCACCGATCACCGACGCGAGCACCGCGAGCGTGCCGTCGCCGCCGTCGGCCATCGGCACCCGCGCGACCTCGTCGAACCCGGCCCGTTCGACGCCGCCCGCAATCGCCGCGGCGGCAGCCATCGCGTCCAGCGATCCACGGAACTTGTCCGGTGCGACAACCGCCTTGGGCACCGGATCAATGTAACGACGGTGGCGGTACCCTCTGGCCGTGAGCACGACCGCCCACGCCGCGGCGAGCACGGTCGACCGGCACCACGACGCGCTCGTCGACCTCTCGCACCGCATCCACGCCCACCCCGAGCTCAAGTTCGAGGAGGTGCGATCGAGTGAGTGGACCGCGTCGCTGCTCGCCGACGCCGGGCTTGCAGTGGAGCACGGTGTGTGCGATCTCCCCACCGCATTCGTCGCCCGCGCCGGCCAGGGGCCGCTCCACGTCGCGATCTGCGCGGAGTACGACGCGCTGCCCGGGATCGGCCACGCGTGCGGTCACAACATCATCGCGGCCGGCGCGGCCGGCGCCGGGCTCGCGCTCGCGCCCCTCGCTGACGACCTCGGCCTCACCGTCAGCGTGATCGGCACGCCGGCCGAAGAGGGCGGCGGCGGCAAGATCTACCTCCTCGAACGAGGAGCGTTCGACGGCGTGCACGCCGCGATGATGGTGCACCCCGCACCGCTCGACGGCCTCCGTCCGCGCGTGAGCGCGGTCGCACACTTCGAGGTGCGCGCCTCCGGGCGCGCGTCACACGCGGCGGCGGCGCCCGAGCTGGGCGTGAACGCGGCCGACGCGCTCACCGTGGCGCAGGTCGCGATCGGCCTCCTGCGCCAGCACATCCGCCACACCGATCAGGTACACGGCATCGTGGTCGACGGCGGCGACGCCGCGAACATCGTGCCCGCGCACGCGTCGGCCGACTACATGGTGCGCGCCGCAACGGTGCAGCAGCTCCGCCAGCTCCGTCCCCGCGTCGAGCGATGCTTCGAGGCCGGCGCGCTCGCCACCGGCGCACGCATCTCGTTCCACGACGAGTGCCCGACGTACACGCACATGGAGCACGACGCCGAGCTCGTCGAGCTCTACCGGGAGAGCAGCGAATCGTTGGGCCGCTGTTACACCGACCTGGAGATGACGTTCTCCACCGATATGGGCAACGTGTCGCTCGCGATGCCTTCGATCCACCCGTGTATCGGCATCGATACTGCCGGCGCGGTGAACCACCAGCCCGAGTTCGCCGCGGCGTGCGTCAACGCGTCGGCCGACCGCGCAGTACACGACAGCGCGCTGGGCATGGCGCTTGCGGTGATCGCCGCGGCCACCGGCCCCGCACGCGACCGCCTGCTGGCGCGCGGTGGCTACTTGGGCGCGCCGATCGCCACGTAGCACTGCTCCGCGGCAGGGATGCCCGGTTGCGCCTTCCACGTCGCGGCTGCCGCCGTGTAGTTCGGCACCCCGGCGAGTGCCTTCACCAGCGCGCTGCGCTCCGATTCCAATCCTGGCTTGCAGTGCACCGTGAGCCCTTTTTCGCTCCACGACACCTTGATCGTGGGGGCCTGGCTTGTGTAGCCGAGCCTCGTGAGCGCGGCCTTGACGTTGCCGCCCGAACCGGCGGGTGCGCCCGAGTTCACGACGATCAGCTTCAGCGACGCGGGCGGCACGACCGAGCCGGCCTTCTTCGTCGTGGTGGTCTTCGGTGCGGTGGTGCGGGTCGTGGAGCTCGTGGTGGGTGTGGTGCCGTTCGGCGCCGTGCTCGCCGTGGTCTTCGACGTGGTCTTCGCCGTCGACCCGCCGTCGCCGACGATGTTGATCATCACGATGCCGATGATCAGCGCGACCACGACAAGTGCGACGGTCTTCGCCATGGGCGTGTTCGCGCCCGCGGCGAGCCGGCTCTGCCCCGGACGCTGGGGTCCGTTCCCGCTGGATTCCGACATGGGCGCCATTCTGCCCCGTCGCCGGGACGCGCGGCGGCCACTCGGCGCGAATCTTCAGATGGTGCCGCGCCGAGCCGGACGGACGGCGGTCTCAGCGGGAGCCGGGGTCGGCGCGGCGACCCTCGACCCGCACCCGGCGCCGGTCTTCACGCTGGCGGCGCAGGCGTGCGACCGTGAGCGGGTCGTAGTCGTACGCGGCGCGCATGTCGATCAGCGCACCGATCGTGCGGTAATAGGTGGTCGGCGAGATGCCGAGCCGGGCCCGGATACTCGACTCCTTCGGTGCCCCGAACGTCCACGACTCACGTTCGAAGTCGAGCATCGCACGTTCTGCCGCGGAGAGTTCGCGCTGCGTCGACATGCGCGACGATGAAAGCAGAGACCCACGCGAATTTGGTGGATGGTCATACGCCGCGAACGCGCAGAGTGGCGGGCACTACCCTGACCCGCGCTCGCCGGGTTGGCTCAGTTGGTAGAGCAACGCACTTGTAATGCGTAGGTCGTGGGTTCGAGTCCCACACCCGGCTCACGAGGACGCCGCACGGCGAGAGGCGATCGAATGCATCGCGATCGCCGCGGCCGCCGCAACGTTCAGCGACGCGACGTGCCCGTACATCGGAATTCGCACGTGCAGATCGCAGCGCTCGCGCGCGAGCCGTGAGACGCCGCGCCCCTCCGCACCGACCACGAGCACCAACGGCTCGGTGGCGAGCGCGAGGTCTTCGAGCGCGGTGTCGCCGTCACCGTCGAGCGCGATCGACCACACGCGTGCCCGGCGCAGCCGATCGAGCGCGCCGGGGATACCGGCCACAAGGGCGATCGGCACGTGCTCGATGGCGCCGGCCGCGGCCTTGGCCACGGTGGGCGTGACGTGCGCGGCACGGTGGCGGGTGAGGATCACTCCCGTGACCGCCGCGCTGTCGGCCGTGCGCAGGATCGCGCCGAGATTGCCAGGGTCGGTGACGCCGTCGACCGCGAGAAGGAACGGTCGCGGACCGCGCGCGAGGGTGGCAAGATCGGCGGGCACAAGCCCGTCGGCGGTGGCAACCACACCCTGGTGCGCCTCCGTGCGTGCCATCGCACCAACGCGGGCCGACGGCGCCCGCCGCAGCCGGGGACCGGCAAGCTCGATGATCTCGTTCACGAGAGGACTGTGCTCGACGGCGTCGGACACGGTGACGGCGAGCACCCGGCGCGTGCCCGCCGCGAGCAACTCGCGCACGGCCTGGCGACCCTCGACCTGCTCACCGCCGAGCTCCGACCGCCGCCCTCGCTCGTCGCCGCGACGGCGTGCGCTCACGCGCGGCGCCACACCGTGCCCTGCGATGTGTCTTCGAGCACGATGCCCCCGGCCGCGAGGAGGTCACGGAGGCGATCGGCCTCGGCCCAGTCCCGCGCGGCCCGCGCCGCGTCGCGCGCGCGCACCATCGCTTCGATCTCGGCGTCGGATCCGCCGGATCGCCCGCCGTCGTCGAGCTCGATGCCGAGCGCCGACAACCCGCTCGCGATGCGTGTGAGCAAGGACCGGGCGTCGTCGAGGCGGCCCTGGTCGATCGCCGTGTTCGCCTCGGATCGCCATCGGTGGAGCGCCGCGATCGCAGCGGGCGCGTCGAAGTCGTCGTCCATCGCGTCGAGGAAGGGAGCGATCCCGTCGACGCCCTCGAGGTCGGCGGCCGTACGCGCCGGGCCGTCGACCACGACGCCTTCGAGGCGCGAGCGCCGCGCGAGCGCGTCGAAGCCGCCGACCGCCGCCTTGGCCGCCTTCAACGTGTCGTCGTTGATCTCCATCTGCCGGCGGTAGTACGTGCTCGCGACGAGCCAGCGGAACGCGCGCGGACCGTGCGCGTCGAGCGCGGCCTGCAGGGTGGTGAAGTTGCCGAGCGACTTGCTCATCTTCTCGCCCGACACCGTGACCATGCCGCTGTGGATCCAGTGGCGCGCGAAAACGTGCCCTGCACCCTCGGCCTGCGCGATCTCGTTCTCGTGATGCGGGAACACGAGGTCGTCACCCCCGCCGTGGATGTCGAAGCCCTCCCCGAGGATCTCGAGCGACATCGCCGAGCATTCGATGTGCCAGCCGGGCCGGCCGCGGCCCCAGGGTGAGTCCCAGGAAGGCTCACCCGGCTTGGCGGCCTTCCACAGCGCGAAGTCGATCGGCGAGCGCTTCTCGTCGTCGACCGCGATGCGCGCGCCGGCGCTCTCGAGGAGCTGGTCGAGTGTGCGGTGCGAGAGCACGCCGTACGACGGCAACGTGTCGACCTCGAAGTAGACGCCACTGCCCTCGATCACATAGGCGCGGCCCGCCGCGACCAGCTCGGCGATCAGCGCCTGCATCTGCGCGATGAACGCGGTCGCGTGGGGCATCTCGTCGGGACGCAGCACCCCGAGCCGGTCCATCTGCTGCCAGTAGGCCTCCTCGTACTGCTTGGCGAGCTCAGGCTCGCTGGTGCCCCGCTGGGCGGCCCGGGCGATGATCCGGTCCTCGACATCGGTGACGTTGCTCACGAACGACACCGCATAGCCGCGCCACACGAGATACCGGCGCATGATGTCGAACACCACTGCAGTGCGCCCGTGACCGAGGTGCGGCACGTCGTAGGGCGTGGGGCCGCACACGTAGATCGACACCTGTCCCGGCACGCGCGGCACGAGCTCGACAGTGGCGCGCGCCGCGGTGTCGTACAGCCTGACCACGATGGGCGAGGCTATCGGTGGGCTCGGCGGCTAGCGGACGAGTTGCGCGACGACCCACGCCGCCACGCCCTCCGCGCGGCCGACGAAGCCGAGACCCTCGCCGCGCTTGGGCTTCACGCTCACGAACACCGGTGCTCCGTCGCCGGGGGCGACCGCTTCGAGCGCCGCGGCGACGTTGCGCGCCATGGCGTCGACATGGGGCGCGAGCTTCGGTGCCTCGGCCGCGATGACGACGTCGACGTTCTCCACCCGCCACCCGGCGCGCTGCACGCGCGCGGCGACGTCGGCGAGCAACTGCATCGAGTCGGCGGCGCGGTACTTTTCGTCGGACGCAGGGAACAACGTACCGAGATCACCGAGACCGGCCGGCCCGAGCAGCGCATCGGCCACCGCGTGCGCAACCGCGTCGGCGTCGGAGTGACC
The DNA here is from genome assembly GCA_963716525.1 of uncultured Actinomycetes bacterium. Classification (GTDB taxonomy): domain Bacteria; phylum Actinomycetota; class Acidimicrobiia; order IMCC26256; family PALSA-610; genus JBBREP01. The sequence goes on along the minus strand of OY970315.1, from coordinate 1,757,646 downwards.
GGCAAGTGCCGGCGATCCCTCGATCTCGACACCACCGAGCACGAGCACGCGGTGCGTATCGGCGAGCGCAAACGGGTGCACGTCGAACCCCACACCGACACGGTGTCTCACGGCGCGTCCATGAGCGCGGCCGCGATCTCGAGGTCGGCGGCGACCGTGATCTTCACGTTGCGGGGATCGCCCGGTACCACCACCACGCGGCCGCCGCCGGCCTCGACCACCGCGGCGTCGTCGGTGGCGTCACCGCCGCCCGCGTGGGCGCGGCGCAACGCGGTGAGGGTGAAGGCCTGCGGCGTCTGCACCACGACGAGGCCGTCACGGGGCACGGTGGCGACCACGGTGTCGCCCTCGACGCGCTTCAAGGTGTCGGTGACCGCGAGCGCGGGGACCGCAGCGTCGGCGCCGCCACGGACCGCGGCGACGACGCGCTGCGTACAGCGCCGACGACGCGAGCGGGCGGGCCGCGTCGTGCACGACGACGATCTCCGCGCCGGACCCGACCGCAGCGAGACCGGCGCGGGTCGACGCCGAGCGTGTCGGGCCGCCCGTGACCGTGGCCACCCGCGCGGGAGCCGACCACGATGCGTCGGCGGGAAGGACCACGATCACCTGCTGGGAGCAGCGCAGCGCCGTGGCGACCGACCGATCGAGCACGGTGGCACCACGCAGCGTGGCGAACTGCTTCAGACCGCCGAAGCGATCGCCGCCGCCACCGGCCACCACGATCGTGGTCACACCCGTGAGCACCGCGGCACCCTATCCAGACCCGGTGTGACCGGCGGCGCCCGGTTGTGAGGGAAAGGTGTCGCGAATCACCCCTTGATCCGGTGGTGATAACGGCCGATCGGAGAGTGTTCCCATTGGCTACCGTCAGGCTTGCGGACGAGGACACTGCGATGACCAGGAGCCGCGTGCTCGACCAGACCGACTTGTTCGGCCAGATGCCACCCGATCTCCTCACGGAGCTCAGCGGCCGTACGGAACTGTCGAAATACCGCCGCAACGAGCTGATCTGCACCCAGGGCGAAGACGCCGAGCGTCTGTTCATCGTGTTCTCGGGGCGGGTCGCGATCACGGTGAAGGCCACCGACGGCCGCGAGTCGGTGGTTGCCGTGCTCGGGCCGGGTGCGTTGTTCGGCGAGCTGCCACTGTTCGACGGCGCCACCCGTTCCGCCGACGCCCGCGCGCTCGGCACCGTGCACCTCATCTCCGTCGGCTACACCGACGTGCGACGCGTGCTCCACGACCGGCCCGAGGTGCTGTGGGCCGTCGTGCGCATCCTGAGCCGCCGTCTGCGCGCCACCGACGAAGCACTGTCGGACGCGATGTTCCTCGACGTCACCGGGCGCACCGCCAAGCGGCTGCTACAGATCTCGGCCGGCGAGGACGAGTTCCGCATGCCGCTCACGCAGGAGGAGCTCGCCGGGATGGTGGGCGCGTCACGCGAGCGTGTGAACAAGGCGATCGCCACGTTCGTGAAGCTCGGCTGGCTGTCCGTCGACGGCCGCACCCGCTACTGCATCGTCGACCGAGAGCAACTGGAGCTCCGAGCAACGGCGTGAATATTTGCCTCGCTGCGCTCGGCGGCGAGCTCACTGCGCCCGCATCTCGCTCCTCCGTCGCTCCGCTCGCCGCGTCGGGCGCCGCCGTCGCCTCCCTCAGACGAGCCAGTCGAGGGTGCGCTTCCAGAGTCGTTCGGCGTCGTCGGGGCGGTGCGCGGGACGGTCGGGTACGTGCACGAAACCGTGCTCGGCGCCCTCGACGACGACGATCTCGCAGTCGTTCCGACCGGCCCACGCGGCCCGCAAGGCGTCGATGTCCGGGGCCGGCGTGAAGGGGTCGGCACCACCGAAGATCGCGAGCGTCGGGCACACGTCGGCAGCGGTCGCGAGGGGCTCGGCCATCTGGCCCCCGCGCCAGCCCTCGGGCACGCGGATCATCCCGTAGAACGCCACCGCAGCGTCGAAGCGGCCGGTGGCCGCGGCCTTCAGTGCGTACATCCCGCCCATGCAGAAGCCGAGCACGCCGACGCGCGCCACGTCGTCCTCGACGACGAGCAGGTCGGCAGCCGCTTCGAGGTCGCCGAGCTGGTCCGCGTCGTCGAGCCCGGCGATCCACTGCATCCGCACCGCGGGGTCGTTGCCCGCCGCTCGGGCGCCGGCATCGACCCGGGCGAACGGCTCCACCACGGCCACCGCGAAGCCGTGCGAGGCGATCCGCCGGGCCATGTCCTCGAACAGCGGCCGGGTGCCCATGATGTCGGGGTGCACCACCACACCGGCCTTCGGCATGCCGTCCGGCCGGGCGTGGACGATCGCCACCTCGCAGTCGTCGCGGACGAGCGTGCGCGACTCGACCGTCGTGTCGTGCGTTCCTTCGGCAAGCGCTCCCATGCACGCGCATCGTACGAGGCCGGGCCGCTCGGACCGGTGCACTACGCGAGGCGGCGACGGCGGTTAGCTGTAGCGCTCGAGGATCGACGCCTCGGCGAGGCGGGAGAGACCGTCCTTCACCATGCGGGCGCGCACTTCACCGATGCCTTCGATCTCGACGAGGTCGCCGATGCCGGCCCGCATCAGCTTCGCCAAGCTGTCGAAACGGGCGACGATGCGCTCGGCGAGCTCTTCGGACAGGCGCGGGATCTTGGCGAGCACGCGGTAACCCTTCGGGGTGAGCGAGGAGTCGAGGTCGGTGTCGGACGGGAGGTGGAGCACCGCGGCGAGCGCGCGCGACGTCGAGCACGTCGTCGTCGCTGAGCGCGTCGAGCCGGGCCAGCGCCGCGTCGATGGCCCGCTCGGGCGTGCGGACGAAGTAGTCGCGCAGCACGAGCCGCAGGTCGGCGTCGACACCGCTCGTGAGCTCTTCGAGCTGGAGCTGCACGAGCCGGCCGTCGGTGCCGAGCTCGATGACGTAGCCCTCCACCTCGTCGGCGATCCGCCGCACCATCTCGGCCCGTTGCAGGACGTCGGCGACGTCGCGCACCGTGACGAGATCTTCCACCTCGAGCGCGGACAGCGACCCTGTGACGGTGTCGAGCCGCAGCCGGTAACGGCCGAGGATCTGCAAGGCCTGGTCGGAGCGCGCGAGCACGTGCGGGATGCGCTCGAGCGTCTTCTTCTGCCCGCTGACGTGCACCGACACCACCGACATCTCCTCCGAGATGGTGACCACCGGCACTGCGAGCTGGCGGGCGACCCGCTCGGCGGTGCGGTGACGGGTGCCGGTTTCCGACGTCGGGATGTCGGGGTCGGGGACGAGGTGCACGTTGGCGCGGGAGATGCGGCGCGTGTCGGCGCCGAGGATGATCGCCCCGTCCATCTTCGCCAGCTCGGAGAACCGTTGCGGCGTGAAGTCGACACCGAGCGGAAAGCCGCCAGAGCAGATGCTGAGCACGTCGGCACCGTCGCCGACGACGATCAGCGCGCCCATGTTGGCCTGGAGAATCCGGTCGATGCCCTCGCGCAGCGGTGTGCCGGGCGCGACGAGACGCAGCGTGGCCCACAGGGCCTCCGTGCTGACCTGCTGCAACGCTTGCTCCCTCCCGTGGACCTCGGCGGGACTCGCCGCTCGCGGCGACGAGCACAGCATTACCAGGCACCGTACCAAGGTTCTCGGTCGGTTGTGCCTGCGGCTCCCACCAGCTGGAGGCCACGCTCGGGCGCGGGCTGGTACAGGCCGGGGTCGGTGAGCCGTGCCGCGTCGAGCGCTTCTTGGACGTGGGAGACCCGCACCAGCTCGATGCCCTCAACCGCCGGCGTGGACCGCGGCACGATCGCCGATCGAAAACCGATACGCGCCGCCTCCGCCAGGCGCTGGGCGACGCGGGGCACCGCACGCACCTCGCCGCCGAGGCCGACCTCACCGAGCGCGACCCAGCTCGCGTCGAACGACCGGTCGCGGAGCGACGATGCGATCGCAAGCACCACAGCGAGGTCGGCGCCGGTGTCGGCGACGCGTACGCCGCCGACGACGCTGACGAACAGCTCCAGCATGCCCACGGGAAGACCGGCCCGCTTGCCGAGCACGGCGGCGAGCATCGCCAGCCGCCCGCCGTCGAACGCCTGCGCCTGGCGCCTCGGCACCGGCGCGTTCGTGAGCGCGACCAGCGCTTGCACCTCCACAAGCAGGGGCCGCGAACCCTCGAGCATCGGTACGACCACCGAACCGCACGCGCCCGGCAACCGGTCGGTGAGCAGCATCGCGCTCGCGTCGCGCACCTCGCTGAGGCCGGCCGCCGACATCTCGAACAGGCCGATCTCGTCGGTGCGACCGAAGCGGTGCTTGAGTGCCCGCAGCAGCCGCAACGCGCCGTTGCGCTCACCTTCGAAGTGCAGCACCGTGTCGACGACGTGCTCGAGCACGCGGGGCCCCGCGATGGTGCCGTCCTTCGTGACGTGCCCGACGAGAACGACTGCGGTGCCGTACGCCTTGGCGAAGCGCACGAGCGCATGGGTGCTGTCGCGCACCTGCGCGACCGACCCGGGCACACCGGGCGCGGCGGGATCGTGCACGGTCTGGATGGAGTCGACGACCAGCACGTCGGGTGCCGCGCCGGCCGCGTGCGCAAGCACGTGGGGCATCGACGTCTCGGAGAGCACGAGCAGCGACGGGGGCACCTCGCCGAGCCGCTCGGCGCGTAGCCGCACCTGGGCCGCCGACTCCTCGGCCGCGACGAGCAGCACGCGTGCTCCGCGCCCGCCAACGCGAGCAGCGCCTGCAGCAGCAGCGTGGACTTGCCGACGCCCGGCTCGCCGCCCAGCAGCGTGACCGACCCGGGCACGAGGCCCCCCGACAGCACCCGATCGAGCTCGGCGACGCCGGTGGACCGGCGGGCCGCGGCGGCCGCGTCGACCTCACCGAGCGGCGTGGGCGCGGCGGCCGGCCCCCCGCCGGGCGCGGCGCGGCCGCCGAGCTTCGAGAGGTCGGCCGGGCGGATCGTGCCGGCGGCGTCGAGGAGCTCGGCCGGCACCTCGACCACGGTGCCCCACTCGCCGCACTCCGGGCAGCGGCCCACCCACTTCGGCGCCTCGGCGCCGCATTGCTCGCAGCCGAAGCCCCGGCTGGAGCGAACACGTGTTCTTGTCATGGTCGGGGACGGTACACCAGGGGTGCGACAGCATCGCGGACGACCCGCCGCGCCCGGCACCCGGCACCCGGCACCCGGTGGGGCGTCGGGCGTCGGGCGTCACGAAAATGTTCGGAGTGCGACCTCGGGGCCGCGGACCGATGGTAGGAAGGCGGCCGGGATGTCGGGGCTGTACGCACTCGGTTGGGCCGTGGTTGCGCTCTTCGGCGCCGTCTTCTTCGTGATCGGCCGGCGCGTCTTCATCGACGACGACTGGGAGACCGGCGAGTGGTGGGCGCTGTCGTCATGGCTGGGCGGGCGCGGGATGATCTTCGCCTTCCTCTTTCCGGTGGCGCGCACCGAGCACACGCGCCGCGGCGAGCGGTGGAACGCGTTCTTGGTGATGACGTGGGGCGTCGTGCTGCTGGCCGGCGGCATCTTCATGACCGTCTACGAGCGCACCCACGGCTGACGCGACATCAGAGCGCGGAAGCGGCCGTCGCGGATGATGTCGGCGACGGCCGCCGTTCTACGACGCGCAGCACCGCACCGCTGTGCCGCTGACCGCCCTCGCTCTCGGTGCAGAACGCCCGTCATACCGGGGCTACTGCACCGAGGATGAGGATCGGCCCAATCAGCTGTCGGTGGTGCCCGAGCCGGCCGGCTCGAGCGGCGGCGGGGTGACCTGGCCCGGAACGGCCCGGAGTGTGACCTCCTCGCCGTCGGCGTCGACGATCACCGCGTCGCCGGCCTTGAACTCCTTCCAGAGGATCTTCTCCGAAAGGGGGTCCTCGACGAGACGCTGGATCGCACGGCGCAACGGGCGAGCGCCGAGCTGCGGGTCGTAGCCCTTCTTCGCCAGCAGCGCCTTCGCCTCGGGCGTGAGCTCGATCGCGATGCCCTGACTGGTGAGCTGTTCCTGCACGCGCTTCATCAGCATGTCGACGATCTGGGTGATGTCGTCGGTCGACAGCTCGTGGAACACGATCACCTCGTCGATCCGGTTCAGGAACTCCGGACGGAAGTGACGCTTCAGCTCCTCGTTCACCTTGTTCTTCATGCGCTCGTGCGTGACGGCCTCGTCGGCCTTCACGAACCCGAGCGACGCCTTGCGCAGGTCGGCGGTACCGAGGTTCGACGTCATGATGATCACGGTGTTCTTGAAGTCGACCGTGCGGCCCTGCGAGTCGGTGAGGCGCCCGTCCTCCAGAATCTGGAGCAACGTGTTGAACACGTCGGGATGCGCCTTCTCGATCTCGTCGAACAGCACCACCGAGAACGGCTTGCGCCGCACGGCCTCGGTGAGCTGACCGCCTTCGTCGTAACCGACATAGCCGGGAGGCGAGCCCACGAGCCGGCTGACCGTGTGCTTCTCCATGTACTCCGACATGTCGAGGTTGATCATCGCCGACTCATCGCCGAACAGGAACTCGGCGAGCGTCTTCGCGGTCTCGGTCTTGCCGACACCCGACGGCCCGAGGAAGATGAAGCTGCCCGACGGCCGCTTCGGGTCCTTCAAGCCGGCACGGGTACGCCGGATGGCCTGACTCACGGCACGGATCGCGTCGGCCTGGCCGACCACGCGCTTGTGCAGCTCGTCCTCCATGCGCAGCAGCTTGGCCGTCTCCTCCTCGGTGAGCTTGTAGACAGGGATGCCCGTCCACATCGCGAGCACCTCGGCGATGCTCTCCTCGCTCACCTCGTTGAAGAGGTCGACGCCCTGCGCGCGCCAGGTCTGCTCCATCGTGGCGCGCTGCTCGAGCAGCTCCTTCTCCTGGTCGCGGAGGTTCGCGGCCCGCTCGAACTGCTGGGCCTCGATCGCCGCCTCCTTCTCCTTGCGGATCTTGGCGATGTTGTCCTCGAGCTCGCGGTAGTCGGGCGGTGCCTGCATGCGACGGATGCGCAGACGGGAGCCCGCCTCGTCGATGAGGTCGATCGCCTTGTCGGGGAGGTGCCGGTCGGAGATGTAGCGGTCGGCGAGGTTCGCGGCCGCGACGATCGCCTGATCGGTGATCGTGACGCGGTGGTGCGCCTCGTAGCGGTCACGCAGACCCTTCAAGATCTCGATGGTGTGCGGCACCGTGGGCTCGTCGACCTTGATCGGCTGGAAGCGGCGCTCGAGCGCGGCGTCCTTCTCCAGGTGCTTGCGGTACTCGTCGAGCGTGGTGGCGCCGATCGTCTGCAGCTCACCGCGCGCGAGCATCGGCTTGAGGATGCTCGCGGCGTCGATCGCGCCCTCGGCGGCACCTGCGCCCACGAGCGTGTGGAGCTCGTCGATGAACAGGATGATGTCGCCGCGCGTGCGGATCTCTTTCAGCACCTTCTTGAGGCGCTCCTCGAAGTCGCCGCGGTAGCGGGAGCCGGCGACGAGCGCGCCGAGGTCGAGCGTGTAGAGCTGCTTGTTGTGCAGCGTCTCGGGAACATCGCCCTCGACGATCTGCTGCGCGAGTCCTTCGACGATCGCGGTCTTGCCGACGCCGGGCTCGCCGATCAGCACCGGGTTGTTCTTGGTGCGGCGGCTGAGCACCTGCATCACGCGCTCGATCTCGGTGGGCCGGCCGATGACGGGGTCGAGCTTCTTGTCGCGCGTGAGCTGCGTGAGATTGCGCCCGAACTGGTCGAGCACAAGGCTGCCGCCACCCTGGCCTTCGGCGCTCTGCTGGCCGCCGCCGGTGGTGGCACCCGCACCCGCGGGCTCCTTGCCGCCCGCGTAGCCGGACAGCAGCTGGATCACTTGCTGGCGCACGCGCGACAGGTCGGCGCCCAGCTTCACGAGCACCTGCGCGGCGACGCCCTCGCCTTCGCGGATCAGCCCGAGCAGGATGTGCTCGGTACCGATGTAGTTGTGGCCGAGCTGCAGCGCCTCGCGCAGTGACAGCTCGAGCACCTTCTTCGCGCGCGGCGTGAACGGGATGTGGCCCGACGGCGCGCTGCCGCCATGACCGATGATCTCCTCGACCTGTGCGCGCACCGCCTCGAGGCTGATGCCCAACGACTCGAGAGCCTTGGCCGCGACGCCTTCACCCTCGTGGATCAGCCCGAGCAGGATGTGCTCGGTACCGATGTAGTTGTGGTTGAGCAGGCGCGCTTCCTCCTGTGCGAGGACGACGACTCGGCGAGCCCGGTCGGTGAAGCGCTCGAACACGATGGACAACCTTCCTCGCCGCTGGGGGGCGGCTTCGCTACAAATCCTATCGGCCGCTCCGCTTCGGCCTTTCGCGTGGTGAGCCCTCGAGAAGCTTTCCCGAGCCCTGGCGAACACCGTCCGTAGCCGCCTCCGGCCCGGGCCACGGTGCAGCGCCTGGGGGCCGCCGGATATTCCCCCTGCACCACACCTGCCTCACGGCGCTCGGCGCCAACCTCAGCGCACACCCTTGTAGTTGAGGACGGCGGTGAGGCGGTGCACGGGCTCCACGAGATCGGCCTGGTCGGCCATCACCGTGGTGAGATCCTTGTAGGCATCGGGATGCTCGTCGACGAGCTCGCCCGCCTTCGCCGACGTGGCGTGATCCACAGCTCGCGGCCGCCGTGATGCTCCAACGCGGCGTAGTTGTGGTGGACGTTCACCGTCTCGGACGGCGCGAGCCGACGACCGAGCACCGCCGCGAACACGCCGAGCGCGGCCTGCAACATCGCGTCGCTGTTCGCCGCGGCGTAGGACTGCGCCCAGAGCATGTCGGCGATGTACGCGTCGAACTCGGGCGTGCCCTGCGTGAGATATGCAAGGTCGCGGTCGTCGAGCGGGTGCTCGAACTTCAGCCGGAGCGTGCTCTCGATGTGGCGTTGCGCAAGGCGGTTGCCGATGCCGCGTGAACCGGAGTGCAGTACCACCCACACGTCGCCGCGCTCGTCGGTGCACAGCTCGAGGAAGTGGTTGCCCGACCCGAGCGAGCCGGACTGCCGGCGCGCGTCGTTCGCGTCCTTCTCGGACAGCTCCGACGCCGGCGGGTGTGCAGCGAGCCACGCGCTGGCGATCGCTGCCGGCGCACGCGCGCGGCGGCTCCCGTGACGGCGGTCAGCGCGGTTTCGGTTCCGGAGATCGTCGGAGCGCCATGGCGTCGAGGGTACGCGGCGACGCGCCTCCGTGCCCCGAATTACGCCGGCCCGGACTGCCGCGCCCGACCCGGGACACGGCCCGTTTCCCCGGGTAGCGTCCGCGTGATGAGCATCCTCGACGACATCGGGATCGCGGCGCTCGCACCCGATCTGCGCCGCGTGGAGAGCCGCCTCTCGGACGCGATTCGTGTGGACGACCGTTTCCTCGGCGACGCCGCGGGGCATCTGCTGGCGGCCGGCGGCAAGCGGCTCCGCCCCGTGATCACGCTGTGCGCCGCCTACGCGGCCAAGGGCGACGCGCCCGCGCACGCCGACGCGGTCACCGGCGCGGCCTGTGTCGAGCTGGTGCACCTCGGCTCGCTCTACCACGACGACGTCATCGACGAAGCCGAAACCCGCCGCGGCGTGCCGAGCGTGAACGCGCGGTGGTCGAACATCGTCGCGATCCTCTCGGGTGACTTCCTGCTCGCGCAGGCGTCGGTGCTCGCGGCGTCGCTCGGCGCGGAGGTTGCCGGTCTCGTCGGCGCCACGATCGGCGAGCTGTGCCGCGGCGAGGTGCTCGAGTTGCAGTACCTCTACAACGCGGCAGCGCGACACCGAGAAGTACTACTCGGCGATCGACGGCAAGACCGCCGAGCTCATCGCCACGTCGGCACGGGTCGGCGGGATCGTGAGTGGCGTGGAGGGTGCCACGTTGGAAGCCCTCACGAGCTTCGGCCGGCATCTCGGGATGTGCTTCCAGCTCGTCGACGACGTGCTCGACCTCACGGCCGACGCCGACACGCTCGGCAAGCCGTGCGGCAACGACCTGCACGAGGGCATCTACACGCTGCCCGTGATTCTCGCCGCGGCGATGACCGGCGGCTCGCGGCGCTGCTCGGGCGGGCACTCGACTGGCCCGACGTGGAGCAGGCGCGAGCGATGGTGCTGGAGTCGAATGCCGTCGCCGCCACGATGGACATCGCCCGGTCGCACGCGGCGTCGGCCGCGGCCGCGCTCGACGGCGCCGAGCGGCTCGACCGTTCGGTATGCGCGCAGCTGAGCGGCCTCGTCGAGAACCTCGTCACCCGTGCGAGCTAACTCACCGGCGCCGCGGCGCCCAACCACCGACTCTGTGGTTCTCGGGCGGTCGCCCGGAACCGGCACAAACGGGGGGCGCTCGCCGGTCGCGTGAAACATGCCATGCTGGAGGGCGTGGGTGACATACCAATCGCGCCGCTGGGCGACGGCGCGGCCAAGCCGCATCGTCGCGGCCGGCGGCCGCGCGTGATCACCGGCGCAATCGCGGCCGTGGTCGCGGTCGCCGCCCTGGCCGCGGCAGTCGGGATCACCCGGACGAGCCCGCACGACACCGCCCGGACGGTGACGGTGGGCGATGTCGCCGGCGCGACCCGTGGCACGGTGCGCTTCACGATGGCGCTCGACAACGGCGCGTCCGGGCCGTCGGGCATCGACATGCGCGCCGACGGCACGATCGACTTCGACCATCACCGCAGCAAGATCACACTCTCGCTCGGCGCGTTGCCGACGCACACCGGCAGCGCGGCTGCGCGCGCCGCCCTCGCGCCGCTCCAGAAACAGACCGAGCTCTTCAGCGACGGCAAGATCTATATCGATGCCGGCAGCCTCCGAGCGCTCCTCGCGAAGGTGCCAGCCGGCCTCGCGGGCCTGGCGAGCGGCGAGCTCGCGAAGCTGCAGTCGCCGAAGATCAAGTGGATCGCGATCGAGGTGGCATCGAGCGACTTCGGCGGGATCTCGTTCGCCGAGGGTATCGACCCCGACCCGACCCACGTGTTCGACCTGTTGAAGGCCCGCGGTGCGACAGCGCACTTCATCGGCCGCGAGCAAGTCGGCGGTATCGAGGCGAGCCACTACCGAGCGCGAGTGACGTTGGCGGATTCCTTCGCGTCATCGAGCAATACGTTCACGCTCTCCACCGGCACGCTCTCCACCGGCACGCTCTCCACCGGCACGCTCTCCACCGGCACGCTCTCCACCGGCACGCTCTCCACCGGCACGCTCTCCACCGGCACGCTCTCCACCGGCACGCTCTCCACCGGCACGCTCTCCACCGGCACACTTCCCACGACGGTGCCGGCAGGGCACGAGACCGTCATGATCGATCTCTGGACCGACAGCGCGCTGGCTGTCTCGTGCAGCTGAAGTCGGCGATGCCCGGCCCGGCCGACGTCGCCCCGCCGACGATCGTCGACACGTTCTCCGACTACGGCGGGCCGGCGCCGATCCCGCGACCGCGGCCCGACGAGGTGTTCAAGTTCAGCGAGTCGGGCACGGCCCCGCCGTTGCCGTCGCCACCCGCCCAGCTCGACGGCGCGTGGTCGCTCGTGGCTTCGGGCACGACGCCGGTTGAGTGGAAGATCTGGCACGGCACCGCGCACGGCGGGTGGAGCTGCTTCGCGTCGGAGCCTGCGAGTGTCACCGCGCCGAGCGAGAGCACCAACGGCTCACTGATCTCCGGCAAGCGCGCCTATTGCATCGGACCCGACACCACAGCGGTGGCGGGCACCACCGATGTGCAGCTCGCCGGCGACACGTTCGGGGCGCCGACCGTGTTCATGGGCACCGCCCGCAACGGCGCGGCATGCACTCGCGCTGCATCTCACCGACGGCATGGCTGTCGCGATCCCCGTGCGCGCCGACGGACTGTTCGGCTGGTTCGGCTTGGGAACGCCCACATCGTTGACATGGCTCGACGCACGAGGTGCGTCGCAGCGGTGCTCGACGATCGCGTTACCGGCCGACGAAAAGGGGTTCCCGAAGGCCTTGGTGCCCTGGTCCTGCGTCGTCGGGAGCTTTCCGATCAACCCGACGAACGCCGTGACGGTGACGCCGACCACCGCAGCCCGCTGATCCGGTTCCTGCTCGGCGGTAGGTCAGGGCGTGGCGCACTGCACCTGTGGGCCGCCGCCGCTGCTCGCGTCGGCGGCGTCGATCTCGTCGAGGAAGGCCGAGACGGCCTCGTTGAACGCGATCGGGGTCTCGGCCATGAGGCCGTGCGCGGCGCCCGACAGCAGCACGAGCCGCGAGGTGGAGATCAGCTCGTGGAGCTCCTCGGCGTCGCCCACCGGGGTGAGCGAGTCCTGGGTGCCCGTGATCACGAGCGTCGGCGCCTTGATCGTGTGCAGCTCGTCGCGCATCGTGTCGCTCATGTCGAGGATCGCCCGCACCTGCGCGACGAACGCTTGCGGCTTCGTCTGCAACACGAGCGGGCCGAGGATGTTGATGAGCGAACCGAAGCGGCGCTGCAACCGGGGGCCGATCAACCAGTTCAAACCCTCGCTGCTCACGAGCGCGCGCATGCCGTGCACCCCCACGTCGTTCGCCCATTCCTCGAGCAGCTCCCGGCGCCAGTGGTGATGACGGCAGGCCGTGCACGCGAGCACGAGCGAGCGCACCCGTTCGGGATGGTTGACGCCGATGATCTGCGCGATCACGCCGCCCATCGACGCACCGATCACGTGCGCGCGTGTCGATGCCCGCGGCGTCGAGGCACGTGATCGCGTCCTCGGCCATCGCCACGAGGTCGTACGGCCCCGGCGGCACCTGCGAGCGCCCGACCCCACGGTTGTCGAACAGCACGAGACGGTGCCGCCGGCCGAGCCGGGGGCGCTGCAGGGCCCAACCGCGGGAGTCGACGCCGAGGCCCTGGATCATCAGCACCGGCGTGCCGTCCCGCCGGCCCACGACGTCGTAGTGGAGATGGACGCCGTCTTTTGCCACCGCAACTGACATTTGCGTCAGGCTACAGAGCCCGACCGGGCACGACGCGTCTTACAGCAGGTTGTCGACCGCGCGGCGCACCGCTTCTCCGAGCTCAGCCGCGCCGAGCGGGTCGCCCGCCGGTACGTTCGGGTCGAGTTGCACGGGCGGGCCGAGCCGCACGCGCCACGGCGCCACCGCGGTGCCGAGCGGTCCGCCCGGACGCACCGCCACGGGCACCACCACGAACTCCATGATCGACTGGAGCAGCTCGAGCGGCGGCGTGCCTGCACGGCCGCGCAGCCACGTGGCACCCATCGGCACGATCACGAGGCTTCCCGACGCCAGGACGGCGTGGACGTCGTCGCCACCCGACGAGATCGCACCGAAGCGCCGCAGCGCGGTGCCGACGAACGGCACGAGTGGCGCACCGGTGACGTGCGCACGGCGACCGGTCTCCCGCACGACCGCGACCGACAACGCGGTCGGCTCGACCACGCCGAACCCGCGGTTCATCATCAACACGGCGGGCCCGACGCGCGGGATGTGCTCGGCACCGCGGACATCGACGCGCACCACCTTCTCCAGAAGTGGCGCGCAGGCGTCGGACAACTGCGGATCGAGCCCGAACGGATCGAGCGCGAAGTGGCCGGCCAGCCGCCGCCGCACGAACGCGGGCCACGATGGCGCGGGATGCACACGGTCGGAGTCGAGTCCGAAGGCGTCGTCGAAGAGAATGCTCATGAGCGGTTAGGCCGCCGTGTCGCGGGCGCCCGCGATGGGCACGATCTCGGCCCAGTCGAACAGCTCCTGCAGCACCTGCTGCGTGGGGCGGGGACGGGTAATGCCCAACTCGGTGAGCGCGCGGCCGCCGGCGCCGACGCAACCGTGCCGCAGCAGCTCGACCACATGCGGTGCGATCGCGGCACCGAAGAACTCCACAACCGGCGGCGCGACGCTCCACAGCGGCGCGGCCACGGGGACCGGCACGCGGCCGCCGAGGCGGGCTGCCTGCCACGGACTCGTGGCGCCGGGGCCGACGACGTTCACCGGACCGTCGAAACCCGTGAGCAACGCCGACACCATCGTGTGGCACGCGTCCTCGGGATGCAGCAGCGAGAACGGCGGGTCGGCGAACGCGTCGACCGGCACCATCGGCAGGCGGAGCAGGCGCCCGAGCGGGCTCGGAACGTGCGATCCAACAACCGGCGCGAAGCGCAACGCGCCCACCGTGACACCGTGGCGATGACGCAGCCCCGCGGCGACGGTTTCCACCTGCAGCAGGCTCGCGCCGAACGGGCTCGTCGGTGCCGGCGGCACCGACTCGTCGGGCACCGTGGCGCGCCCGTGGCGTGCGCCGTAGATCTCGAGACCACTGCGCACGACGACGTACTCCAGCGCTCCGGCACGCGCCGTGGCCGAGAGCGCCACCATGGTGGTGAGCTCGGTGCGTCGGGCCGCCTGTTGCGGGTTCGAACGCGACGCCGGCTCGTACACGCCGAAGTGCGCGACATGGGTAGGTGCGAACTCCGTGACGAAGTCGCGCAGGCGCTCACGGTGATGAGGGTTGATGCGACGGAACTCCGCGCGCCGCAGCCGGCGTCGCGGCGGCACGAAGTCGCAGCCGACGATGTCTTCGACCTCGGCCCGCGCCTCGAGCAGCTGCGCGACACGTGTGCCCAGTTCGCCTCCCATACCGGTGACAAGAACTCGCATCGTCAACCTTCGCGTTCCTCTCCCGCTCTTTGCGCTGCGCGCGAGGGCCGCTCGGGCCCTGGCCATACCGGTGACAAGAACGCGCATGGTCAACCTTCGCGTTCCTCTCCCGCTCTTTGCGCTGCGCGCAGGTCTCCCGCTCTTTGCGCTGCGCGCAGGTCTTCCGCTGTTTGCGCTGTGCGCAGGGCCGCTCGGGCCCTGGCCATACCGGTGACAAGAACTCGCATCGTCATGACATGGCCTCGGGTCGGAGATGGGGGAACAGGATGACCTCCCGGATCGACGTGACGCCGGCGAGCAGCATCACGACACGATCGATACCGATACCCAGACCACCACACGGGGGCAAGCCGTACTCGAGCGCGCGGATGTAGTCCTCGTCGACCGGCTGGGCGGCATCGTCGCCGACCTGCTTCATCCGCAGCTGCGCCTCGAACCGCCGGCGCTGTTCGACGGGGTCGTTCAGCTCGCTGAACGCGTTGGCGATCTCGCGGCCGCCCACGATCAGCTCGAACCGCTCGGTCAGCTCGGGATCAGCGCGGTGCACCCGGGCGAGCGGTGACACCTCGCGTGGGTAGTCCATGACGAACGTGGGGCCGACGATCGCGTGCTCGGTGGTCTTCTCGTACACCTCGAGCAGCAACTTGCCGCTCCCCCACGACGGCTCGTACGGCACGTCGAAGCGGTCGCAGATCGCGCGCGCCTCCTCGACGGGCATCGACGGATGCATGTCGACACCGGCGTGCTCGCGCACGAGCTCGATGAGCGTCGCCCGCCGGAACGGCGGCGTGAGGTCGATCTGGTTGCCCGACCACTTGACTTTCGTGGTGCCGATCGCGGCCTGCGCCGCCGCCGCGATGAGGTCCTCGGTGCGGGCCGCGACGACGTGGTAGTCGACGAACGCCTCGTAGAGCTCCAGCATCGTGAACTCGGGATTGTGCCGGGTGGACAGGCCCTCGTTGCGGAACACCCGGCCGATCTCGAACACCTTCTCGAGGCCGGCGACGATCAACCGCTTGAGATAGAGCTCCGGTGCGATGCGCAGGAAGAGCTCGGTGTCGAGCGCGTTGTGGTGGGTGGTGAACGGCCGCGCCGACGCGCCGCCCCACACCGGTTGCAGCACGGGGGTCTCCACCTCGAGGTAGCCGAGGTCGAGCAGGTGCCGTCGCATCGACTGCACCGCGGCACTGCGGATGCCGACGATCCGGCGCGCGTCGTCGTTGCCGATCAGGTCGACGTAGCGCTGGCGGAACCGCGTATCGACGTCGGTGAGCCCGTGCCACTTGTCGGGCATGGGTCGCAGTGCCTTCGACAGCAGCTGCACGTTCGTGACCTTCACCGAGAGCTCGCCCTTGCGCGTACGCATCACCGTGCCGGTCGCACCGACCCAGTCGCCGAGGTCGAGGTCGCCGACCGCGCGGAACGCGGCTTCACCGAGCTCGCCCTTCGATACGAACAGCTGCAGGTCACCAGTGCCGTCGCGAACCGTCGCGAACACGAGTTTGCCCTGATCGCGCCGCAGCATCATGCGGCCGGCCACGTGCACGACGTCGTCAGTGTCGGTGCCCGCCTCGACGTCGGCGAAGCGCTCCTGCAGCTCCGCGGCACGTCGCGGTGCGCGCGAAGTGCACCGGATACGGGTCGACTCCGGCCGATCGCAGCGACTCGATCTTGTCGAGCCGAGCGAGTAGCTCGTCGCGGCCCGCGCCGCTGAGGTCGCTCACTGGTTCCTCGCCCACACGATGCGCAGACCGAACAGCGTGAGCCACGGCTCGTAGTGGCGCAGCGAGCGGGTGTGAGGTCCGATGAGCTCGGCGAGACCGCCCGTGCCGATCACCGTGGCCTCGCCGACCTGCTCCTGCATCCGGTCGACGAGCGCGTCGACCTGACCGGAATACCCGTAGATCACACCGGACTGGATCGACTCGACGGTCGACTTGCCGATCACATGATTCGGCTTCACGAGCTCCACGCGGCGCAGCCCCGCAGCGCGGCCGAACAGCGCATCGAGCGAGATCTCGATGCCGGGCACGATCGCGCCGCCGAGGTACTCGCCCTTCGCGCTGATGACCTCGACCGTGGTGGCGGTGCCGAAGTCGACGACGATGGCGGGGCCACCGTAGCGGTCGTATGCACCGATCGCGTTGGCGATCCGATCGGCGCCGACCTCCTTCGGATTGTCGTAGAGGATCGGCATCCCGGTGCGCACACCCGGCTCGAGCACGAGCGCCGGAAAGCCGAAGTAGCGCTCGGTCATCTCGCGCAGCGCGGCGGTGACCATCGGCACGCCGGAGCACACCGCGACGCCGGTGATCGCACCGCCGAACGAGAAGCCGTGGAAACCGAGGAACTGCTGGATCATCAGCGCGAGCTCGTCGCTCGTGCGTTCAGCGTCGGTGGCGATGCGCCAGTGGTCGACGAGATCGCTCTCGTCGAACAGCCCCACCACAGTGTGCGTGTTCCCGGCGTCGACGGCGAGCAGCATTATGCGAAGTCCAGCCCGACGTCGAGCACCGGCGCGGAGTGCGTGAGGGCGCCGACGGAGATGAAGTCGACACCGGTCGCGGCGAATTCGGCGACGGTGTCGAGCGTGACGCGCCCCGAGTATTCCAGCGACGTCGCGCCCGCGACCTTGCCGACGGCTTCGCGCACCTGCTCAATGGTCATGTTGTCGAGCATGATGCGATCGGCGCCGGCCTCGAGGGCCGCGACCACCTGCTCCAAATCGTCGCACTCGACCTCGACCATGCGGCCGGGCCAGCGGGACCGGGCCCGTTCGACCGCGCGGCGATGCCGAGGACGGCCAGATGGTTGTCCTTGAGCAGCACGGCGTCGGACAGCGAATCGCGGTGGTTGCAGCCACCACCGGCACGGACCGCGGCGCGCTGCAGCGCTCGCAGGCCGGGAACTGTCTTGCGGGTGTCGAGCACGCGCGCCTGGCCCCGGACGGCTCGGACGCACTCCCTGGTGAGGGTGGCCACGCCCGAGAGCTGACCGAGGAAGTTCAAGGCGACCCGTTCGCCGGTGAGTACCGAGCGCGTGTTGCCGCGCACCGTGCCGAAGACCTGACCCGCCATGAGCGGCTCACCGTCGTGCCGAGTCCATTCGACGGACACAGTCGGATCGAGCTGCAGGTACGTCTCGGCAGCGCACGCGGTGCCCGCGAGCACGCCGTCGGACCGCGCCGGCGAACTGCGCGGCGACGAAGGAGTCCTCCACGACGACACACATCGTGGTGATGTCGCCGATGATGCCGAGGTCCTCTTCGAGCGCGCGGTGCGACCGCTCGCCGCACCTCGGGTGCCGGGGGATCGAACTCGCCCGGCGCAGTCATCGCCGCCGCCCGGGAGCAAGCTCGGCGAGCGGTACCAGCGCGGCATCGGCACCGGCGCGGAAGCCGGTGAAGACGAAGCGGCCGAGCAACGCATCGTCGGGCTCCGGATAATCGGCGCGCGTGTGCGAGCCGCGCGACTCGTTGCGGGCTTGGGCCAGCGCCACGATCGCGCGCGCCACGAGCAGCACGTTCAGCGCCTCGTAGCTCGCCGCGGCGCGCGGCGGCAGCTTGCGCGTGAGCAACGAGAGGTCGGTGAGCGTCTTCGCCGCGAGGTCGAGGCCCGCGGCATCGCGCACGACCCCGGCGTCGGTCGCCATCACCCGCTGCACCGCGCCCCGCACGCCGCTGGCGGCAACCGACGCGCCCGCCGAGAGCAGCTCGATGTCGCTGAGGTCGGCGGGCGGGCGCTCGACCTCGAGAACGCCCCGCATCGCGCCGGACGCCTCGGCGTCGCGCTTACCGGCTTCGATCGCGTCGACGACCCGCCGCCCGAACACGAGGCCGTCGAGCAGCGAGTTCGACGCGAGGCGGTTGGCGCCGTGGACGCCGCTGCACGCGGTCTCTCCGCACGCCCACAGCTGCGGCAGCGTAGTGGCGCCGTCGAGGTCGGTGACCACACCGCCGCAGAGGAAGTGCGCGGCCGGCGCCACGGGCAGCCAGTCGATCGAAGGATCGAGGCCCGCGCCGGCACAGGACCGCGAGATCGTCGGAAAGCGGCGGCGGAAATCGGCGATGGGCGTGGCGTCGAGCCACACGTGATCGGTGCCCGACGCCGCGAGCCGCCGCGCAATCTCGCGCGACACGACGTCGCGTGGCGCGAGATCGGCCAACGGGTGGACGCCCTGCATGAAGGCATGGCCATCCCCGTCACGCAACACTGCGCCTTCGCCCCGCAAGGCCTCCGACAGCAGCGGCCGCGGCATCGTGTCGACGTGGAGCGCGGTGGGATGGAACTGCATGAACTCGAGGTCGGCACACGCGACGCCGGCACGCAGGGCCAGCGCGACACCGTCACCGGTGGACACGAGCGGGTTCGTCGTGACCGCGAAGCACTGCCCGGCGCCGCCGGTGGCCAGCACGGTGTCGACTGCATGCACGTTGACGACGAGCCCGTTCGGGTCGAGCGCCACCACGCCGACGCAGCGTCCGTGCTCGACCGCGAGCTCGATCGCGAACCAGCCCTCGCGCACCTCGACATCGGCGGCCGTGAGCGCGGCGACGAGCGCGCGTTCGATCTCGGCCCCGGTGGCATCGCCGCCGGCGTGCACGACCCGCGGAGCGAGTGCCCGCCCTCGCGGGCAAGGTGCCACGTGTCGGCCGCGTCACCCTCGTCGAACTCGGCACCGAGGCGCGCGAGGTCACGCACGTGGGCCGGACCGTCTTGCACCAGCACGCGCACCGCGTCGGCGTCGCACAGCCCCGCGCCTGCGATCATCGTGTCGGCGAGATGCAGGTCGGCCGAGTCGGGCGGCGCGAATGCCGCGGCCACCCCGCCCTGCGCGTAGCGTGTCGCGGTGTTCGGGAGCTCGGTCTTCGTGAGCACCACCACCGCCATCCCCCGGCGCGCCGCGGCAAGGGCGGTCGTCAGACCGGCCACACCGCTGCCGAGCACGAGGAGGTCGTACATCGGTTCGAGGCTAGGACTTCGTAGTGTCGTAGCCGGCGCCGAGATCCGCGGTCACCTCGCGGTCGGACACCTCCATCACGACATTGTCGATCAGGCGCGACGGCCCGCAATACGCAGCGACCGCGAGCAGCACACGGCCCGAGATGCGATCGATCGCACCGATCGTGTCGGCATCCCGCGCCTCGACGTAGTCGATCTTCAGCTCCGGCACGGTTGCGATCGCGTCGCGGACGACAGCCTCCACCCGGCGCGGGTCGCGCTCGCCGGCCTCCACCGCGACCACCGCATCACGCAGGGCCGCGAAGATCCGCGGCGCGGCGGCCCGGTGCCGGGCATCGAGGTAGGCGTTGCGGCTCGAACGAGCGAGGCCGTCGGGCTCTCGCACGAGCGGGCAGCCGACGATCGTGGCCGGCAGGTCGAGGTCGGCGGCCATCCGCCGGATCACCGCGAGCTGCTGGGCGTCCTTGCGGCCGAAGTACGCACGGCAGGGACCCGCGATCGACAACAGCTTCGTGACGACGGTGGTGACGCCGTCGAAGTGCGCCGGCCGGGACGCACCGCACAGCGGTTCGGTGAGCCCGGCAACGTGCACCGTGGTGCGCGGCGGGTATTCGGGATACAGCTCGGCGACGGTGGGCACGAAGGCGGCGTCGGCGCCTTCGCTCTCGCACGCCTCGAGGTCGCCGTCGAGATCGCGGGGATAACGGCCGAGATCCTCACCCGGACCGAACTGGAGCGGGTTCACGAAGATCGTCACGACGACGAAATCGCACTCGGCGTGCGCGGCGCGCATCAACGAGCGGTGGCCTTCGTGGAGGTACCCCATCGTCGGCACGACACCGACCGCGTCGCCGCGGGTGCGGGCCTCGTCGCACGCGCCCCGCATCGCCTCCACTGTGGCGAGCACCTCGGTCATTCGGCCGCGCGGAGATCGTCGAGGAGGCGCTGCAACGCGTCGTCGCGCCGCTCGGCGAGCTTCGACGCCTCGCGCGCCAGCGCGCGGTACGCGTCTCGCTCGGACGGATCGAGCGCCTGCAGGTGCGCCTGCACCGTCCTGAGGTCGCCGCGGGCGACGGGCCCGGTCAATGCACGAGCGGGCCCGAGCCCGAAGCCGTTCTCCACCGATGTCTGCACGAGGGGCAGGAACGCATCGAACGGCACACCGGCCGATGCGGCGAGCCGCGCGACCTGACCCAGCAGCGCGATGACGTGATTGGAAGCGACGACCGCCGCCGCGTGGTAGCGCGCCCGGTCGTTCGGTTCGACCTCCACGGTACGCAGGCCGAGCTCGGTGGCAATCGCCATGATCTGGGGATCGCCGGCAACGGCCGCCCACGATCCGTAGAGGCGCTCGATGCCGTCGCTCGTGCTCGGGAACGTCTGCAACGGGTGCAACGACGCGACACGCAGCCCCGCGTCCGAGCGCGTCTCGAGCATGCCCTCGAACACGTCGAGGTTCTGCGAGCCGGCGAGGTGGAACACCAGCGCGCCGTGCTCGAGCGACGGCGCCGCCGCGCTCGCCGCGGATGCGATCGCGTGGTCGGGTGTCGCGACGATCACGATGGCCGCACCGGTGCCGACCTCGCTCGCGAGCCGGGCCGGGGCGTCGAGCGCGATGGCAGCGATGCGGGTCGAGGAGGCGTCGGGTGCCCGGCCGGCCACGCCCACGACCCGGTAGCCGTGGTCGGTGAGCGCGAGCGCGAGCGTCGTGCCGGCCCGGCCCGGCCCGATCAGCGCGATCGTGCGGCCATCGGAGCCGTCCACGCCCGTCCTCCTGCCAGCGCGAGTGAAAGCAGACGATCAGCGTAGATGGTGCGATGTCGGAGCCACGCCGTCACCGGGGGCAGCGCCCCCGGCCGCGAGATCAGGTGCGACGTCGGCGAGGGGCACGAGCACGAATGCCCGCTCCCGCATGCGCGGATGCGGCAGCGTGAGGTCGGCGCCGTCGAGCCGCACTCCTTCGACCCAGAGCAGGTCGACGTCGAGCGTGCGCGGACCCCACCGCTCGGCCCGCACCCGCTGCGCGTCACGTTCGAGGCGATGGGCCAGATCGAGCAGCTGCCACGGATCGAGGTCGGTGTCGATCGCGACCGCCGCGTTCAGGTACGGACCCTGCTCGGGCCCGCCGACGGGGGCGGTCTCATAGACCGCCGACACGGCCGCGACGCGCACACCGGCCGCCGCGCGCAGCCCGTCGACGGCGCCCTGCAGGTGGCCGAGACGGTCGCCGAGGTTCGAGCCGAGGCCGAGATAGGCCCGGATCCACCGCTGCCCGCCCACCACGGGAGGCATGAAGGGCACGGGGGGCGTCACCGCTCGATGCGCACCGCGACGTGCTCGACCTCGGCCGGCACGGGTGGGCGCAGCTTGCGCACCTCGACGACGACGCCGCTGACGCGAGGGTCGCGCCGGCAGACCTCGGCGATGCGCGCCGCGAGCCGCTCGAGCAGGGCGTAGTGCTCCTCGACGACGACGCGCCGGACCGAGTCGATGACGTCGGCGTAGCTCACCGTGTCGGCGAGGTCGTCACTGCGTCCCGCTGCGGCGAGGTCGACGTGCAGCTCGAGGTCGACCTCGAAGGGCTGGGCCCGTACCTGCTCCTCGGCGAGCACGCCGTGCACGCCGAGGGCCCTGAGCCCGGGCACCAAGATCCGATCCACGCGTACAACGTACCGACGAACCATCCGCGTGCCAGCGCGCTGGAAGTGCGCTGTGATGGCGTTCGCCCGGCGCGCGCCAGCCGCCCCGGGGCGCGAGCCGACGGCGAGCAGGGTGGAGATGCGGCGGACGAAGATCGTTGCGACGATCGGGCCGGCGAGCGCCGACACCGCGGCGATGCGTGCCGTCATCGACGCCGGCGCCGACGTCGTGCGCCTCAACGCCGCGCACGCCGACGCCGGCACGCACACCGCGAACGCCGGTCAGGCCCGTGCGCTGGCGGCCGAAGCGGGCCGGCTCGTCGGCGTGCTCGTCGACCTGCCCGGCCCGAAGATGCGCAGCGGCCCCGTCCACGGCGACGCGGTCGAGCTCGAATCGGGACGGCCGTTCACGCTGTGCGCGAACGAGTGCACGGGAGACGAGCAGCGGGCCAGCACCACGCTCCCGGAGCTGTCGCGTTGGGTGCGCCCCGGCGACGACGTCTTTCTCGCCGACGGTGCGATCGTGCTGCGCGTCGACACGGTCGTCGACGACGACGTACACACCACGGTGGTGCGCGGCGGCACGCTCCGCTCGCGGAAGGGCATGCACGTACCGAAGGCGGAGGCGCACGTCGCGCCGTTCACCGAGCACGACCACGAGGCGCTCGAGATGGCGGTGGCCATGAAGGCCGACTTCGTCGGACTCTCGTTCGTCCGCCGGCCCGACGACGTGGAGAGGGTACGCAATCTGCTGCCGAAGCGGGGCTTCCGACCCGCCCTCGTCGCCAAGATCGAGACGGCGGCTGCGCTCGACCACCTCGCCGGCATCGTGCACCAGTCGGACGCGGTGATGGTGGCGCGGGGCGACCTCGGCATCCAGGTCCCCGCCCGGCGCGTGCCGCTGTTGCAGAAGGAGATCATCCGGTTCTGCAACACCGCGGGTCGTCCGGTGATCACCGCGACGCAGATGCTCGAGTCGATGACACGCGCGCCGCTGCCGACGCGCGCCGAGGTGAACGACGTCGCCAACGCGGTGATCGACGGTACCGACGCGCTGATGCTCTCGGAGGAGACCGCAGTGGGCAGCGACCCGGCGAACGTGGTGCGCACCATGGCCGAGGTCGCGGCGGCGGCCGAGAGCTGGCCGCGCGTGCATGTCGAGCCGGTGGGGGCGGGCGCGGCGGGCGATGGCGACCGCGTCGCGTGGGCCGTGGCGCACGCCGCCACACAGGCCGCGGAGGACCTTGGTGTGGCCGCGATCCTGTGCCCGACGCGGAGCGGTCAGACCGCGCGGCGGGTGGCGGCGTTCCGGCCGTCGATGCCGATCGCCGGCGTGTCACCGGCGAGCGAGATCCTCGGCAGCCTCTCGCTCGTGTGGGGCGTCACACCGCTCGTGGTACCCGAGACCGCCGACGGCGACCGTCAGCTCGCGCTCGCGGTGAAGGCGGCCCGCACGCACGGCCTGGTGCACGCCGGCGACCTCGTGGCGCTCGTGTTCGGCGCGAGCGGCCCCCGCGCCGGCAGCACCGACAGCGTGCGCGTCGTCCGGGTGTAGTCGCGGCGCTCGCCGCGGTCAGCGCCGGATGTCGAGCTCGAGGACCGTCGCGACCATGAGCCGCGCGTCCGAGTCGAGGTGACGGCCCGAGAGCTTCTCCATCGCCGCGATCGCATGCGTGCCCTGGTCGACGAGCCGGGCGTACACCAGATACCCGGCGAGGAACCCGAGGAGCCGGTCGCCGAACTCCTCGTGGTGGACGAAGAGCTTCTCGTCGGGCCGGTCGAGCCACGACGCGATCCGGCCGTAGATCACGGTGAGGTTGTGGCCGATCTCGTCGTTGCGGCCGATCGGCAGGTGCTCGGCGACAAGACCGGCGTCGGCGTACGCCTGGAGGTTGTGCGGCGAGTCGAGCAACGACACGATCCGCGTGAACTCGTTGTGCCGCAGCCAGATGAGCTCCTCCTGGCGGCGCACCTTGCGATGGTTGCGCGAGAACCCGCCGGGGCGTTCCGCCGCGGCCATGCGGTCGCGGATGATCCACGTGAAGTTGCGCGGCTCCAGTCCCTGCGCCCAACGGCCTCGCAAGCTCGTCACGTGGGAACTCCCGCCGAATCGGCCTCCACGATCAACTCGAGCAGCCGCGCCGCGCGGACCGATGGCGCGACGTCGTGCACCCGAACGACGCGCACGCCCTGCGAGAACGCATGGACGGTGGTAGCGAGCGTGGCGGCGTCGCGCGCCTCGACGTCGAGCTCGGCTCCTTCGCCCACCACCGCACCGAGGAATCGCTTGCGCGACGCGCCGACAACGAGCGGTGCGGCCACGCGCCGGTGCAGCGCGCCGAGGTGGCGGAGCAACACGAGGTTGTGCGCCATCGTCTTACCGAAGCCGATACCGGGATCGACGAGGACCGCGTCGCGGCGAATGCCGGCGGCCAGTGCGGCCTCTGCACGCCAGGCGAGATGGTCGCCGACCTCGGCGACGACGTCGTCGTAGTGCGGGTGCTGCTGCATCGTCCGCGGCTCACCTTGCATGTGCATGAGCGCGATCCCCGCATCGTGCTCGGCGACGACGCGCAGCATCCCGTCGTCGAACCGCGCCGCCGACACGTCGTTGACGAGGGTCGCACCGGCGCGCAGCGCGGCGCCGGCCACCGACGCCTTCGTGGTGTCGACCGAGATGACGACGTGCTGACGGGCGAGCGGGCCGGCGAGCGCCTCGATCACCGGCAGCACCCGGTCCTGCTCGACCGCCGCGTCGACGGGCTCGGCACCGGGGCGGGTCGACTCGCCGCCGACATCGACGATCGTGGCGCCGGCCGCAGCGAGCGCCAGGCCGTGCGCCACGGCGGCGTCGGTCGAAGCATGGGCGCCACCGTCGGAGAACGAATCGGGAGTCACGTTGAGCACTCCCATCACCGCGCACCGCGGCAGGGTGTGCAGCGAGAAGGCCACGGTGGGCGAATCTATCCACCCCGCCCGGCCGCGCCGCGCGGACTGGGCGGGTTCGGGCGCCGGGGAGCCGGCGGACGGCGCCTCAGCGACGGGTGCCGATCCCCATCATCGACATGGCCTCGGAGCGCGTCGCCGCGTTCTCCTTGAAGATGCCCCGCACCGCGGACGTGACCGTGATCGTGCCGGGCTTGCGCACCCCGCGCATCGACATGCACAGATGCTCGGCCTCCACGACGACGATGGCGCCGCGGGGCTCGAGCGCCCCAACGAGCGCGTCGGCGATCTGTGAGGTCAGCCGCTCCTGCACCTGCGGCCGCTTGGCGAAGCCGTCGACGAGCCGGGCGAGCTTCGACAGGCCGGTGATGCGCCCGTCGGGACCCGGGATGTACGCGACATGCGCGCGGCCGTGGAAGGGCACCAGATGATGTTCACAGATGCTGTAGAGCGGGATCTCGCGCACCATGACCATCTCGTCGTGACCCGCTTCGAACGTGACCTTGAGGTGCGATGCCGGATCGTCGTGGAGGCCCGCGCACACTTCGGCATACATGCGAGCGACGCGCTCGGGGGTGCGCACGAGCCCGTCGCGGTCGGGTTCTTCGCCGATCGCGATCAGGATCTCGCGCACCGCCACGGCGATGCGGTCGAGATCGATGGGGTGCTCGTCGTGTTCAGCCATCGTGGGGACGCAACCCTTGGACGGTCGCGATCATTTCAGGGTCGGTACTGCGCGACGTACGGCAGGTTGCGATACCGCTCGTCGACATCGAGCCCGTAGCCGATCACGAACTCGGGCGGGATCGCGAATCCGACGTACCGGAGGTTGGGATCGACCTTCTGCAGGCCTTCCTTCAGCAGCAGGGCACACACCTCCACCGACGCCGGTCCCCGCGCCGCGAGATAGCGCCGGAGGTACTGCAACGTGAGGCCCGAGTCGATGATGTCCTCCACGATCAGCACGTGCCGGCCGCTGAGGTCGACGTCGAGGTCTTTCACGATCCGCACCACACCGCTCGACGACGTGGCCGATCCGTACGACGACACGGCCATGAAGTCGAGCTCGACCGGGAGGTCGATGGCCCGGGCGAGATCGGCCATGAACATGAACGCGCCCTTCAGCACACCCACGAGCAAGGGCGGACGATCGGCGTAGTCGGCGGTGATCTCCTTGCCGAGGCTCTCAACCCGCTCCCTCAGCTCGGCCTCGGAGACGACCACACGCGCGATGTGGGGGTCGGGCAACAGGCCACGCTCCGGGTTCGCTTCAGTCACCGGTCCGGCACGGTACCGGAAGGCACCGGCGTGCGCTCCACCGTCAGCAGGCCGTCGTGACGGCGCAGCGTGCGGCCGCGCGGCAGCTCGACGGCACGGCGCCGCGCCCATCACGACGGCGACGGCCGCATCCACGGCCTCGCCCCCGATCCAGGGGGGCCCGACGAAGCGCCGCAGCGCGCGGCGCAGGATGACCCGGTCGAGGCGCGCGAGCGACCGGGCTGACGGCGGATCGCCCGCCGCGAGCAGCGCGGCGGCCGCAGCCCGGTCGAGGAAATCGGATTCCTCGGCGATGCGCGCCGCCTGGCGCGCCAGCGCCGGCGCGACATCGCGCTGGCGCCGGGCCGACAGCGCCGGTAGCAGCTCGTGGCGGAGCCACGCGCGGTCGAGGCGCCGATCGTGGTTCG
Organism: uncultured Actinomycetes bacterium; assembly: GCA_963716525.1. Taxonomy (GTDB): domain Bacteria; phylum Actinomycetota; class Acidimicrobiia; order IMCC26256; family PALSA-610; genus JBBREP01. Next base: position 1,730,858 of record OY970315.1, on the reverse strand, counting down.
TGGGGTCGTCGATCACCTCGATGTCGAGCGCCGCGCACACTGCGTGCGTCTCGGAGCGGCGCACGTCGAGCAGCGGCCGCGCGATCGCGCCGCGCCGCGCCGGCATGCCGGCCAGCCCGGGCAGGCTGCTGCCGCGCAGCACGGCGAGCAACACGGTCTCGGCCTGGTCGTCGAGCGTGTGACCGAGCAACACGGTCGCCGCGCCGAGATCGAGACGGGCACACTCGAGCGCGCGATGCCGTGCATCGCGCGCCCGCTCCTCGACGTTGCCTCCGGTGGCCACCGCGACACGCACCGAACGCGCCGTCGCGGCACCGAGCCGGGTCGCGGCGGCAACGGCCGACGCCGCCTCGGACGCGCTCCCGGCGCGTAGACCGTGGTCGATGTGCACCGCGTGCACAGGCCGCCCGGCACGGCACGCGAGCGCGAGCAACGCGGTGGAGTCGGCGCCGCCCGAATGGGCGACGACCACGGGCTCGTCGTCGCCGCCGAGCAGGGCGCAGGACGGGCGCGCCAGGAGTGCGTCGAGGCTCGCACCCACGCCGGCCAGCGCCACGATGTTCAGCGCCGCCGGGTACCCGCCATGCGTGCGAGCCACGACTCGGGTTCGTGCAGCTCGACCAGCGTCGGCAGCGATTCGGGTGACGCCCACGCGGCGTCAAGGGCGGCGAGACCGCCGCGATCCACGACCCCGCCGACGAACGACTCGCCGAGCGCGTACTGGCGGAGCTTCATCTCGATGCCCATCATCTTCTGCAACTGCCCGGTGAGTCCGCGCGCGTTGCGACGGGCCTGCAACACGCGCTCCATGCGTTCCACGCCCTGCACGTGGGCGCGCCCGAGCTCGTTCATCACGAAATTGCCGTGACCCTCGAGCAGCGACATGAGCGCCTGCACCTCGCTCAGCACCGCGCGCTGCTCCTCGGACGCGAACAGCCCGAGCAGCCCCGCCTCGTCGAACGGGTTCTTGCCGCGTGACAAGGCCTCGGCCGCGCGTGCGACCGCGCGCAGAGAACACGCGAGGGTCGGGTTCGACGAGCCCGAGCGAGCGCTCCACGAGCGTCATGAAGTGACCGCGCATCCAGGGCACCGCGGTGAACTGGGCACGGTGCGTGAGCTCGTGGATCGCGATCCACCGGCGGAAGTCTCTCGGGCGGAACGCGAACCGCTTCTCGAGCGCGAGCACGTTCGGACCCACGTAGTAGACGAAGTCGCCGGTGTCGTGCTCCTCGGGCACGAGCAGGTCGTACTGGCCGAGGACTCGCTGGCTCATGTAGCCGAGCAGCACGCCCATCTCTCCACCGGCCGCGTGCTTGCCCACCGGCGCGAACGGCGTGGCGTTGATGCGCGCGCCGAGGCGGCCGATGATGGGCTCCAGCAGGCGGCGCATCGAATCGATGTTCGCGTCGACCCACGCCGCACGATCGACCACACCGGCACGGGCGCGGCCGGGCGCCTCGAGGTGGGTGAAGTCGGAGACGAGCTGCTCGGCCTCGGACGTCACGTCGCCGAAGTCGGCTTCGAGCGACGCCCGTAGGTACGAGTTGGCGAGCGGGTCGCGACCAGAGAAGCGGCGGGCCACCCGCCGCGCGGTGTTCCAGTCGACCGGATCAGCCGGCCGGCCGGCATCGAGCGCGACGGTGTCAGTCACGCGCGGGTGGCCGGCTTCGGAGCTCCCGCCTGCCGATCTGCTGTATGTACAGCATGGTGAGCTGCCACATCGTGACCGACGCCCCAATCATCAGCACCGGTGCGAGCCAGTAGTGCCATGGGGCCGACTGGTCGTGATGCAGCGCGATCAGCGCGACTCCCACGCCGATGCCGGCCGCGCCGAGTAGCGCAGCGAAGGCCAGGCTCAGAACCGTCGTCGGGCGCACGGACACTCCTTCGTCGAAACCTCCCGCATCGTAGGTGATGCCGGAGGGCGCGCTCAGAGCGGGGCGTCGGAGTCGTGCACACGCTCGCGGCCGAGATCGAGCGGATTCAGGCCGGTGAGATGGCCGGCGGTGTCGGCGCTGACCAGCGCCTCGCAGATCCGGTACCGCACCGTGAACGGCACCTCTTCGGTGCACTTGGTGGCGACGACCTGCCGGTAATGGACGTGGAAGCGGTGCTCGACGGCACACGGCGGGCACTCGACGATGTGCCTGGTCATGGCGCGGTGCCGCCACTGGCTGAGGCCGCCGTCGAGGTAATGGTGGATCAACGCCAGCAGCTGATCGCACTCCATCAGTGTCCTCCAGTGGTGATGCCGGCTGTCGGGCCGCGCGCTGCCGGGCGGGCCCTTGCTGTCGCTCGCGCCGCCGCGACTCTGGCTGCCGTCCCCACCGGCATCCGACGCCTCGCCGGCCGGAGGAGCAAGACGATGCTCGACCGCGTAGTCCCACAACCGTTGCTGCAGCAGCTTTCTTCCCCGGTGAATGCGGCTCATGACGGTGCCGATCGGGACGTCGAGGATGTTGGCGATCTCCTTGTAGGAGAACTGCTCGATGTCGCACAGGATCACGGCCATACGGAACTGCTCGGGCAACGACTCGAGCGCGGTCTTGACCTCCACGTCGGGGATGCTGTCGAGCACCTCGGTCTCCGGTGAGCGGTCGGCCGCCACCGCCTCGAGCCCGCCCATCCGCTTGTACAGGGAGAAATCGGGCACGTCGTCGAGGTCGACCTGGTCGGGGCGGCGCTTCTTCGCCCGGTAGCTGTTGATGAACGTGTTCGTGAGGATCTTGTAGAGCCAGGCCTTGAGGTTCGTGCCCTCGTGGAAGCCCTCGAAGCCGCGATACGCGCGCAGATACGTCTCCTGCACCAGGTCTTCGGCGTCGGCCGGGTTGTGCGTCATCCGCATCGCGGCCGCGTAGAGGCCCGACATGTGCGGCATCGCGAGATCGGCGAACGTCGCCGGGTCGGCCATGAAGCCAGGCTACCGGGTGGTCGCGACAGTCTCTCAGACGAGTCCCGTGGTCACCTGTAGGTGACGCCGATCACCTGGTGCGGCACCTCGACGTCGCCCACACGCACGATCAAGTCGTGCGCGCCGGCGGTGAACGTGCAGTAGAAGCTGCCTGCGGTGCCGTCACACGAGCTCGGCGCCTGCCAGCCGTCGCTCGTGTGCGTGGCGAGCGCCTGGACCTGCGTGACCGCGTCGGGTGTGCCCAGCCCGAGCAGCGCGTTCGTGCTCCCGAACTGCCATGCGTCGACGAACTGCGACGCGATGCCCGGCGCCTGCAACGCATTCCAGCGGAACTCGACGACGCGGTTCGCCGGGTTGACGTCGCTCGCACGCACCACCACGTCCTCGGCGGCACGCACCCATGTGCAGTAGATCGATCCGGCCGCGCCCTGGCAGTTCGAGAACTGCCAGGCCGTACCGGTGGTCTTGGCGTACTGCGCGGTGGCCTCGTCGACCGCGGTCGCAGTCCCGTTCGTGGCAAGGCCCGCCGCATCGTGCGCGAGCCATGCTGCGAAGAACCGTGTGCCGGCGGTACGCGCGTCGGGGGGCGGCGTGGGGGCGGTCGTGGGCGGTGCCGTGGTGCCCGGCGTCGTGGTCGTGGACGGCGCGGCGGTGGACGTCGACGCGCTCGCCGGCGCGGTGCTCGTCGAGGCATGCGTGGAGGTCGTCGACGATGCCTTGTGACCCGAGCTGCTGCACGCGGCCAGGGCCATGATCAGCGCCAGCAGCGACGCGCTCGTGCCCATCGTTCGTCTGGCCATGTCCGTCCTTCTGTGGCTGCCCATGCATCGAACTGACGCCGTGATCGTGCGTCCGGTTCCGCTTCGACGCACGGCAGGCGTTCGCGTGTTACATCGCGCCCCGTCCTCACCAAGCGGGGGCGTGACGGGGCCAGGGGCTCGCCTGCTCGTAGAGGCGCGCGAGCCGCAGGCACACGTCGTCGCGGTGGCGGTCGGCCATGATCTGCAGGCCCACGGGCAGGCCGTCGACCAGGCCGGCGGGCACGCTCATCGCCGGCGAACCCCAGAAGTTGGCGAGCATCGCGAAGATGACCGCCATGCCACCGTGCACCTCCCGGCCCGCGATCTCGGTGGGCATCGGTCCCTCGGCCGCGAACGCGGGGCGCGCCGACATCGGTGTGAGCAGCACGTCGACCTCGTCGAAGATCGCCGCGAGCCGATGCTCGATCGCGCGCCGCTCGTCGTACGCACGCGCGAGCTTCGGCCCCGTCTGCTGCCACGCCCAGTCCCATCCCGGACGCACGCTCGGATCCAGGTCGCCGGCCCGTTCCGGGTACAGGCCCGGCGGCACGCCGACGAACATGTCGACACCCTCGATGCGGGCGTACACGCGGATGTAGTCGTCGAACTGCACCGCGGTGTGGACGAGCTCGAGCCCGGCGGCGTCCACGAGCCGGCGCATCGCCGCCTCGCACACGCCGACGACATCGGGCTCGGCGACCGCGAAGCCGAGATCGGGCGACCACGCGGCCCGCAGGCCGCGCACGTCGAGCGCCTCGATCACGTCGGCGTAGCGCACACCGGCCGCGGGCAGCGACGTGCGGTCGTACCGGCTGGGCCCGCTCATCACGTCGAGGAGCAACGCGGTGTCGGCGACGGTCGTGGCGAGCGCGCCGACGACGGCGTTCTGCGAGAGGTGCGTCACGCCCAGCGTGGGGATGCGGCCGTAGCTCGGCTTGAGGCCGGGCAACCCGGTGAACGACGCCGGTGTGCGGATCGAACCGCCACCGTCGGACGCGGTGCCGAACGGCATCACGCCCGCGGCGACCGCGGCCGCGGTGCCGCCGCTCGAACCGCCCGGCGTCCGGTCGAGTGCCCATGGGTTGCGCGTGACACCGAGCGCCGGGCTCGCGGTGAATGCCCACGTGCCGAATTCGGGCGTCGTCGACTTGGCGAACGGCACCGCACCCGCCGCGCGCAACCGCGCGACATGGATCTCGTCGGTGCTCTCGGGCGGGCCGCCGGTGAACCAGCGGGAGCCCTTCGTGGTCGGCATGCCTGCGCAGCGTTCGAGATCCTTCACTGCGAACGGCACACCGGCGAGCGGTCCCACACTGTCGCCGCGCGCGATGCGGCGGTCGACGTCGCGCGCGATGGCACGCGCGGCCTCTGCGTCGACGTGCGCGAACGCGTTGAGCGGCGCGGCGCGCGACACGGCGTCGAGGACCTGCTCGAGCAGCTCGACGGACGACGCCGTACCACTCGCGATCGCGGCGACGGACTCGGTGACCGTTGGCATCGCATCCCATGACCGTGCGTCCATCTCCCGAGCCTTCCGCACCGAGAACAGCCGCCGCCACCGCACCGCGGCTCGGAAGCCGTGCGGTTACCCCCGGGTAGGCTCGGGCGCATGACGTTCCGCCGCGTGAGCGCGCTCGAACGCCTGGCCGCGGGCGACACGTTCGACGTGCTCGTGATCGGCGGCGGGATCACGGGTGCAGGGTGTGCGCTCGACGCCGCGAGCCGGGGCCTCAGCGTGGCGCTCGTGGAGCGCGACGACTTCGCGTCGGGCACGTCGTCGAAGAGCAGCAAGCTCGTGCACGGCGGCCTGCGCTACCTGCAGCAACGCGAGGTGGGCCTCGTGTACGAGGCGCTCGCCGAACGGCAGGTGCTGCGCACCACGGCGCCGCACCTCGTGCGCATCCTCCCCTTCCTGCTGCCCGTGTTCAAGGGCAAGGACAACCTGTTCGACCGGCGCATCGCCCGCATCGTCGGCACCTCGATGTGGCTGTACGACTTCACCGGCGGGGCGCGGATCGGCAAGCTCCACAAGAAGCTCACCACCGAACAGGCGCGCGAGCACATGCCGAGCCTGCGCGCCGATCGTGTCGCCTACGCCTACCTCTACTACGACGCGCGCACCGACGACGCCCGGCTCACGCTCACGATCGCACGGACCGCGGCCGAGCTCGGTGCCACGGTCGCGAACTACGCGCGCGTCGTGGAGCTCCGCAAGGAGCAGGGGCTCTGCCGAGGCGCGACCGTCGAGGCCGACGGGCGCACGATCGAGGTGCGCGCGAGGTCTGTCGTCAACGCCACCGGCGTGTGGGCCGACGACGTGCGCGCGCTCGACGAGCGCACGCACCCGTCGTCGATCCGGCCCGCGAAGGGCGTGCACATCACGGTGCCGTGGGAGAAGGTACGCAACGACATCGCCGCGGTCGTGCCCGTGCCGAGGGACCGCCGGTCGGTGTTCGTGGTTCCGTGGGGCGACGCCGGCGACGGGCAGCCGCAGTTCACCTACATCGGCACCACCGACACCGATTACGACGGCGACCCCGACGACCCGCAGTGCACCGCCGCCGACGTCGAGTACCTCATCCGCGCGATCAACTTCTCGACCGACGCCAACATCACCGAGTCCGACGTGCTCGGCACCTGGGCCGGCCTCCGTCCGCTCGTGAAGGCGGCAGGCGACGGCCGCACCGCCGACCTCTCACGCAAGCACTCGGTACGCCGTTCCGAGAGCGGGCTCGTCACGGTCACGGGCGGCAAGCTCACGACGTACCGCCGCATGGCCGCCGACACGATCGACGCGATCGAGTCGCCGTCGGGCCGCAACACCCGCAGCAGCACGAAGCATCTGAAGCTGCTCGGCGCCGACGGGTGGGACCGCGCCGGTCTCTCCGAGCACCTCCGGTCGCGCTACGGCGCGCTCGGCACCGAGGTCGAGGCGATCGCGGCCGGCGATCCCTCGCTGCGCGATCCGCTCGTGCCCGGCACGCCCTACAGCCGGGCCGAGGCCGTGTACGCGGCGCGCGAGGAGATGGCCATGTCGGTCGACGACGTGCTGACACGACGTACCCGCGCGCGGCTCCTCGCGCGCGATGCGTCGGCCGAGGCCGCCGGCCACGTGGCCGCGCTCCTCGGCGCCGAGCTCGGCTGGAACGAGGCGGAGCGCGACGCGCAGGCCGCTGCGTACCGGGCGAGCGTCGAGCACGAGCGCGCGTCGATCGCGCCGCCCGGTGAGGTGCTCGACGCGATGTAGCGCCGCGCGCCGCGCCACCGCTGCGGGCCATGTCATGATCTCGCCGTGAAGACGAACCGCGGCGCACCCACGCCACCGATCGCGTTCCCGCACGAGCACCCGCTCGGCGACCACATCGCGACCACGCGCGTCGAGCTCGACGGCGCATTCCTAGTGCGGCTGCGCGGTGCGTGCGCCACCGTCATCGACGATCCGGCGATCGTCGCCGAGGCGAGCCGCGACTGGTGGCCGCTCGCCATGCACTGGGCGCGCCGCGACGAGGTCGGCGCACGCGCCGCCGCAGTGGCGCGGCCGGCCTCGGAGGGCGAGGTCGCGGCCGTGCTGCGGCTGTGCAACGAGGCGCGTATACCGCTCACCACCGTCGCCGGCCGCAGTGGCGTGTGCGGCGCGAGCATCCCGGTGCACGGCGGCGTCGCGCTCGACACGACCGCGCTCGGCGGCATCCGGTCGGTCGACGGCACCTCGCTCGTCGTCGACGTGCGGGCCGGCACCTTCGGTGACGTGTTCGAGGACGCGTTGCGGGCCGAGCACGGCCTCACGTGCGGGCACTGGCCGCAGTCGATGGCGCTGTCGACCGTCGGCGGATGGCTCGCGTGCCGCGGGGCCGGCCAGCTGTCGACGCGCTACGGAAAGATCGAGGACATCGTGCAAGGCGTCGACGTGGTGCTCGCCGACGGCCGCACAGTCACCACGGGCGGCGCACCGCGCGCCGCAGTCGGGCCCGACCTCACGCAGCTCTTTGTCGGCTCGGAGGGCACTCTGGGCGTGATCACCGGCGCTCGGCTGCGCGCGCATCCGGCGCCCGAGGCGCAGTGGCGCGCCGCGTTCGGCTTCACCGGCTTCACCGACGCGCTCGACGCGATGCGCGCCATCCTGCAGCGGGGCGCGACACCCGCGGTGTTGCGGCTCTACGACGACATCGAGGCGAACCGGAGCTACCAGACCGGTGACGCGCACCTCCTCCTCGTCTACGACGAAGGCGACCCGCACGTGCTGCACGCCACGCAACGGATCGTCGCCGAGTGCTGCGCCTCGGCGGAATCGATGGACGCGACGCTCACCGATCGCTGGATGGAGCACCGCAACGACGTGAGCCAGCTCGAGGCGCTCGTAGCTCGAGACATCGTGGTCGACACGATGGAGGTGAGCGGCACGTGGTCCGCGCTGCCGGTGATCTACGAACGGGCCCGCGCCGCGATCCTCGCCGTCGAGCACGCCATGGTGGCGAGCGCGCACCAGTCGCACTCCTACACCGACGGCGGCTGCCTCTACTTCACGTTCGCGGCGCGCCCACCCGTCGACGAGCAGGACCGGTGCTACACGGCGATGTGGGACGCGGGCACCCGGGCCGTGCTCGAAGCCGGCGGCGCGCTGAGCCACCACCACGGCGTAGGACTGAACCGGGCCCGGTTCATGCGCGAGGCGCTCGGTACGGGCCTCGACGTGCTGGCGGCGCTCAAGCAGGCGCTCGACCCGAACGGCATCCTCAACCCGTCGAAGCTCGGTCTCCCCTCGCCCTGGGGCGCCCCCGCATGGTGACCATGCGTCGTTTGGGACCGCTATTTGGTACCCAAACGACGCATGAGGGAGCGGGCGGGCGGTGAAGGTTCTCGTGCTGGACGTGGGGACGAGCGGGGTGCGCGCCACCGTGCTGCGCGACGACCTCGTCGCCGACCACGACCGCTACGTGGAGCTCCTGCCCTCGTCGCCGGGCCCGGGCATGGTGGAGATCGACGCCCTCGCGCTGGCGAAGCTCACGGCCGCGCTCGCGCGCGGCGCGATCGATGCGTCGGGCCCGGTCGACGGTGTCGCCATCTCGAACCAGCGTGCGTCGACCATCGTGTGGGACGCCACGACGGGCGCACCGATCGGACCCGGACTCGGCTGGCAGGACCTCCGCACGATCGCCCTCTGCTTCGCGGCGCGCGCGCAGGGCCTGCGCCCCGCGCCGAACATGTCGGCGACGAAGGCCCAGTGGCTGCTCGACACCTTCGACCCCGACCGCCGGCGCGACGTGCGCGTCGGCACGGTCGACACCTGGATCGCGTGGGTGCTCAGCGCCGGCGCGCTGCACGTGACCGATACGACGAACGCGGGTGTGACCGGGCTCACCGACGCCACGTTCGGCGGCTGGGACGACCGCGCGCTCGCGGCCTACGGCATCCCCCGTGACGCGATGGCCACGATCACGCCGTCCGCCGGCGCGCTCGGCGCGCTCGGCACGCTCCCGGGCGAGCCGCCGCTCGTCGCGATCCTCGGCGACCAGCAGGCGTCGCTCGCCGGGCAGGCGTGCGTGCGTCCCGGCGACGCCAAGATCACGTTCGGCACCGGCGCGATGCTCGACATCAACCTCGGCGCGGCTCGCCGACCGGCCCACCACACGCGCGGGCCGCACGGCACGTTCCCGATCGCGGCGTGGCGGGTTGGCGACGCCACCACCTGGGCGCTCGAGTCGATCATGCTCGCCGCGGGCACGAACGTGGAGTGGCTCCGTGACGACATGGGCCTCATCACTTCGTCGGGCGAGAGCGACACGGTCGCGGCCGCGTGCACCGATACCGACGGCGTCACCTACGTGCCCGCGCTGCTCGGTCTCGGCACGCCGCAGTGGGATTACGGCGCGCGCAGCGCGCTGCTCGGCGTCACGCGTGGCACAACGCGCGCCCACATCGTGCGCGCCGTGCTCGAGGGCGTGGCCCAGCGCGGTGCCGATCTCGTCGACGCGGCCGTGGCCGACAGCGCCCGCGACGTCGACGTGCTGCGCGTCGACGGCGGCATGAGCGACAACGTCACGTTCCTGCAGGCGCTGGCCGACGCGACGGCACGCCCAGTGGAGGTGTCGCCGGTGCGGGAGGCCACGACCCGCGGCGCGGCGCTGTTCGGGTTGCTCGCGCTCGGCCACTTCCGCGACACCAGCGAGATCGCCACCACGTGGCGACCACGCCGGCGCGTGGAGCCGGCCCGGCAGCTCGACCGTGACCGCTGGCGGGAGGCCGTCGCGCGCGCCGGTCACTGGATCCCCGCCCTGAGCTCAGTGGATCTCTAGCCGACGGCGCGGGGCCCACCGGCGCCCGGTTAACGTCGCCATGGCTCGAAGCTCGGAGGAGTAGACCGAGCAAGCCGCGACCACCCACCGACGAGAGGGAGTCGAGTCGCAATGGGAGACAAGTCCCCGAAGAAGGACAACGCGAAGAAGCCGGCAAAGTCGCTGAAGGAGAAGCGCGCCGACAAGCAATCGAAGCGTGACCAGAAGCGGCCCGGCTTCGGCGGCTGAGAGCATGTGCGCGTGCGAGCGTGCCTAGCTGCGTTCACGTGCGCGAAGCATGACCTCGACGCCAACCTTGCCGCCCACGTCGAACTGCTCGAACGCGCGGCGCGGGCCGGCTGCGAGCTCGTCGTGCTTCCCGAGTTCTCGCTGACCGGTTCGGTCGACCCGCTCCGCAACCCCGGCGATGCCATCGCGATCGGTCACGACGCGGTCGACGCACTCGTGACCGCCACCCTGGAGTACGGGCTCGCCGCGGTGTTCGGTCTGAGCGAACGCTGTGGCGATGCGTGCTTCATCACACAGGCAGTCGCCTCCCACGGCGAGCTCGTCGGAACCCAACGTAAGCGACATCTGGGCGAGGGCGAGCAGGGCTACTCGACCGGCTCCGACACCCTGGCGTTCAGGCTCGGCGGGCACCGCTGCGGGATCGTCATCTGCGCGGAAGCGGGCGTCGACTGGACGTGGGACGCGACGACCGACGCCGGCGCGGAGATCGTCCTGTTCTGCTCGGCACCGGGGCTCCACGGCCGGAGGACCGACGACGCGTCGTGGAGTGCGGGCTATCAGTGGTGGGAGGGCTGCGGCCTCGGCGACGCTCGTCGCCATGCCGAGCGCCTCGAGATCTGGGTCGCGATGTCGACGCAAGCGGGCGCGACCGTCGACGAGGACTTCCCCGGCATCGCCGCGCTCGTGGGCCCGGACGGCACCGTGCTCGACAAGCTCGGCGACTGGCGCCCGGGAACGCTCATCGTCGACGTCCCGCGCACCGCGCACCGCGGTAATCGGCGGTGAAGGAATCGTGCGAACGGTGACTACGTGACGTCGATCTCGTTGCGCTGGGCGGCGAGGAGCCGGCTCACATAGAGCAGGTAGCCGCCGAACGCCACCGCGCCGGCGCCGAACACCCGCGAGCGCAGCGGCAGACCGGGCGCCACGCACAGCACGACGCCGTCGAACGCGTCGGACACCGCTCCCATCGACACCCACTCCGCGTCCTGCGTGCGTTCCTTCAGCGAAGTGAGCGCGCCCACGCCGAGCGCGAGGTCGCGGATGCCGGCGAACCGGGTGGCCGCCTTCGTGCCGGGGCGGGTGTCGCCGAGCACGAGACCCGAGAACAGCGACGGCAGGGCGATGCACGACAGCCCGACCACACACCGCGCACGCGACAGGATGATGGCGATCTGCCGATCGTCGAGCTCCGCAAGGTCGGCCAGCGCCATCCGGGGGAACGTATCGCGGCGCGGCCTCAGTTCGCGGCGCGCTCCAACCAGCCGTGGGCCGAGCGGCCCGGCTGCGCAGGGTCGGTGCATCGCACCAGCGACCGGACGAGCACGCAAGGCCGGCCTTCGTCGCCCGGCAGCGGGATCACCGCGTGCGCGAGCGGCGCGGCCTCGAGGCCGGTTCGCGCCGCGACCGCCGCCCGCGGGAGCCCGTCTTCGGAGGCGGTGACGGCGAGGTCACGGCCCTCGACGACGTCGGCGCGTCGCGCATCGGCCGGCATGCACCACAGCGAGTGCCAGCCAGCGGTCCACCAGCGGGGCGGTCCCCAACCGTGTGTGCGCAGGCCCACCCCCGTGAACGCCAGCACGTCGTCGGCCAGCAGCACGTCGCCGTGCACCAGCCCGGGCTGCGCGTAGCCGGACGAGGCGGCGATCCGCTCCTGCGCCGCTCCCGTCGACTCCCATTCGAGGTCGAGGCCGACGGGCAGGCGCAGCCCACGCTCACCGCGCACACCGTCGAGCGGGTCGTCGAGGCGCACACCGAACGCCTCCACGCCGATCGACCAGTGCTCCATGGGCGTCTCGCACACCAGCTCGCACCAGAGTCCGTCGGACCGCGCGAGGAGCGCGTGGGCGGGCGGTAGCGGCACGTCGTGGTCGCGCACGACGACCGTGCCGTCCGCGTCGGCCACGTACACCCAGCACCAGGCCCGCCGGCGGTTCGGATGCAGCGCGAGCCGCACGAAGCCGCCGAGCGCGCCGTCGGGCGCCACGAAGTCGAGGCCCCAGCTCTCCTCCCACCACGGCTCCGGTCCGGCGTCGTGGCGGCCTTCGTCACTCACGGGATCGGCGGGTAGTACTCGCCGGGATCGGGGATCTCGGGCGCGTCGGGCATGCCCTCGATCAGCGAGAGGAACGGGTAGAGGTCGAGGCTGTCGCGCGGCACCGTCCAGTCGAGCTGGTCGGCGACGCCGGCCACCACCGCGAAGGGCCGCAGGAACGAGAAGTACACGTACGCACCCGCGTCGATCTTGGCGTTGCGCTCCATCGACGCGATCCGGCGGTATTGCGCGCGCTGCGCGTCCTTCGACGACGCCGCGAGCGCGTCGATCGCCCCGCCGTCGAGATGGCGCAGCGTGCCGTCGGACACGTCGAACAGCGCGTACGCCGATACGCGGTGCAAGTAGTCCTCGGGCGTGGTGACCGCGGTGCCGAAATCGCTCACCGACACGTCGACACCGTCGAGCACGAAGGCTTCGAGCACGCTCGCATGCGGCAACCCGGCGGCGACGTCGGTGCTCCACGGGAAGTCGCTCGGCCCGAGCTTCACGAACTGCCGGAGCAGCAGCGTGCGCCCGTCGGGCAGCGCGTACGGGCCGCTGTCCTGGTAACCGGAACGAGTGTCGAACCACAAGAGGAACTCGTACGAGGTCAGCAGGGCATTCACGCGCGTCATGCGCGCACGGCCGGCGTCGTCGACCGGCGCGCACGCGGCGACGATGTCGTGCACGTGCGCCACGAACGGCGTGACGACACCCGCAGCGTCGGCGGCCTGGTGCGTGCCGTCGCCGCCGCGGAAGGCGCCCGAGGCCCGCTCCCAGAAGTCGAGCACGACGGCCGTGCGCGCGAGGTCGGCGGTGTGATCGAGCATCCCCGCTTGCAGCAGCACGTTGCGGCCGACGAGATGGAAGTTGACGATCGACCACATGCGCACGGTGTCGATCTCGGTGCCGAGCCCGCGACCGGCCCGCCCGATCTCCTCGGGCTTCATCGCGCCCGCGATGCGCAACATCAGCTCCGGGTAGCGCCGGTAGGCCTCGACGCAGCCGACCACGATGTAGGCGGTAATCGGGATCAGTGCCGATTCGAGCGCGGTGCGCTGCGACGTGAGCTCGAACGCGATCTCCGAGTGATACCGCAGCCACCGGTTCACAGTGGCCTTGTCCCAGCCGCCGGGGACCGCGACGTCGTCCACCGCTACTCCTCGCGCCGCACCACGCCGGCGGGGCCGCTGCAGTCCACCTCGACGGTGTCACCGTCGGCGACTGGGATCGTGAGCTGCGTGCCCATCACGCACGGCACCTGGTACTCGCGGCTCACGATCCCGATATGGCTGAGCGGCGTGCCCGACAAGCACACCACCGCAATGAGGTCGTCGAAGATGGGCGCGAGGAACGTCGCGCCCGCGTCCTCCACGCAGGCGACCACTCCGCCGGCCGAGGTGTCCATGAGATCGAGCACGTCGTCGGGCGACGTGAGCATCCGCCACCGGCCCCGCACGGCCGGAGCACCGAAGACCTTGGTTCCGCGCCCGCACTCCAGCATCGGCCGGCGACGCTATCGGCGCGCCCGGCCCGCATCGTGGAGGGATTCCCCCCTCACGGACGGGCCCGGTGCGTGTCCCCGGTTCGGTACACGTCGGGTTCGATGAACACGAGCCGCGCTTGCGGCAGCGCAGCGCGGATCTCGGCTTCGGTGCCGTCGATCGAGTCGGCGAGCTCCCCCACCGAGAGCGACGCGTCGAACTCGACCTTCGCGGCCACGAGCACGTCATCGGGTCCCAGGTGCAATGTGCGGAGGTGGATCAGGCGGAGCACGTTCGGGCCGCGCCGGATGGCTTCCTCGACCGCGCCCACCTCCAGGGCGCTCGCGCTCTCGCCCACGACCAGGCTCGACATCTCGACGGCGAGGAGGCTCGCGATCACCACGAGCAGGACGCCGATCGCGAGGCTGCCGACCGCGTCGAACCGCTCGTTGCCGGTGATCCAGGCGAGCACGACACCCGCGCACGCGAAGACGAGACCGACGAGCGCGCCGCTGTCCTCGAGCAACACCACGGGCAGCTCGGGATTCTTCGTCCGGCGGATGAACGACAGCATCGACTGGCCGTGCAGGAACGGGCGGGCCTCCCGGCGCGCGGTGCGCAACGACAGGCTCTCCAGCACCGCGGCCACCGCGAGCACGCCGATCGCCCATCCGGGCGAGTCGAGCGTGTGCGGGTGAACCAGCTTCTGCACGCCCTCGTAGATGGCGAACACACCGCCGACGGTGAAGAGCACGAGCGCGACGATGAACGCCCACAGGTAGCGCGCGGTGCCGTAGCCGAACGGATGGCGTTCGTCGGGTGGGCGACCGGCCCGGTGGGACCCGATCATCAGCAGTGCCTGGTTGCCGGTGTCGGCGAAGCTGTGGATCGCCTCGGCCAGCATCGACGACGCGCCGGTGACAATGAACGCGAAGAGCTTCGCGACGGCAATGCCGATGTTCGCGAGGAACGCGGCCACGATGGCGCGGCGCGATCCCTCCTCCACCGACTCGACGCTACTTGGGTGACGCGACCGGCCCGTGCGACGGCGCGATCAGTCGTCGAACAGCAGGATGCCCTCGTGCGCGAGGAGCCAGCGTTTGACCTCGAGGTTGCGCGACGCGCCCTGCTTCGTGCCGCCGTAGCCGCCGAGCCTGCCGCCGGCGGCGATCACGCGATGGCACGGGATCACGAACGGCACCGGGTTGTGCGCCATCGCGGTGCCCACCGCACGCGCGGCGCCAGGGTGGCCGGCCATCTCGGCGAGCTCGCCGTACGAGACGACCTCACCCCAGCCGACCTCACGCCGCAGCGTGTCGAGCACCCGGCGACCGAACGGCGCGCCGGGAAGGCCGCGCGGGTCGACGTCGAGGTCGAGCTCGGTGCGCGCGCCGGCGAACCACTCGTCGAGCGCGGTGGCGATCACGCGGTCGCGCCGCGCGGGCGCGTCCATCGTGCGGGCCAGGAAATCGAGCTCGTCGCCGCCGCTCCAGGAGATCGCGGCGATCCCGGCCTCGCCCGCCACGACCGTGAGCGGTCCGATCGGCGTGTCCTGGCGCCACCACCCGCTCACGCCGGCCCGCGTCCCTTCGTCAGCCGATCAGCCCGAGCTCGCGCACCGCGTCGCGCTCGTCGCGAAGCTCGGCGATGGTCGCGTCGAGCCGCGCCCGCGCGAAGTCGGCGAGCTCCAGCCCCGGCACGATCGACCATTCGCCGTTGTTCGTGGTGACCGGGTACGAGCAGATGAGACCGTCGTCGGCGCCGTACGCCCCGTCGGCACACACGCCCATGCTCACCCAGTCGCCCTCGGACGTGCCGAGCGCCCAGTCGCGCACGTGCGAGATCGCCGCGTTGGCCGCACTGGCCGCCGACGACGCTCCGCGCGCCTTGATCACCTCGGCCCCACGCTGCTGGACCGTGGGGATGAACTGCTGCTCGTACCACGCGTGGTCGCCGACGGCTTCGTACACGCTCTTGCCGTTCACCGTCGCGTGGTACAGGTCGGGGAACTGCGTGGCCGAATGATTGCCCCAGATCGTCATCCGGCTGATGTCGGACACGGGCACGCCCAGCTTGTGCGCGACTTGCGCGATCGCGCGGTTGTGGTCGAGCCGCGTCATCGCGGTGAAGCGGGAGCGATCGATGCCCTTGGCGTTGCTCATCGCGATCAGGCAGTTCGTGTTCGCGGGGTTGCCCACGACGAGGACGCGCACGTCGTCGGCCGCGCCCGTGGCCAACGCCTGACCTTGCGTGGTGAAGATGCCGCCGTTGATCTTCAGCAGGTCCGAGCGCTCCATGCCCGCCTTGCGGGGCACCGAACCGACGAGCAGCGCGTAGTTGACGCCCTCGAAGGCCTTGTTCGCGTCGTCGCTCGCCACGACGCCCGCGAGCAGCGGGAAGGCGCAGTCATCGAGCTCCATCACGACACCGCGCAGGGCGTCCATGGCCTGCGGGATCTCGAGCAGGTGGAGGATGACCGGCTGGTCGGCGCCGAGCATCGCGCCGCTCGCGATGCGGAAGAGCAGGCTGTACCCGATCTGACCGGCGGGGCCGGTGACTGCGACACGTACCGGTTGTTTCATGTGCGAGGACGCTACTCACCGCCCGCGAAATGTGCCGAAGCGAGTTCGATCTCGTCGAGCAGCAGCTCCCGCGCCTCGCTGAGCTCGGCGATACGGTCGGCCGCGACGTCGCGGTGGCCGCCACTGTCGGGGTGCGCGTCGCGCAGCAGGCGGCGGAAACGCCGGTTCACCTCGTCGCGCTCGAGCTCGTTCATGGGGCCGAAGCCGAGCACCTCGAGGGCCCAGCGCCGCTCCGACGCGACGCCCTCCCACCTGCGTTCGGTCTCGGGCGCGCCCTGCTGCCAGCGCACGCCGGGCGCCCATGGCATCTCCGGTGCGATGCCCAGCTCGAGGCGGCGCACGAGCACACCTTCGGGGAACCGGAAGCGGCCGCCGATCGCGTCGCGGATCGCGAGCAACCCCGCGGTCCGCGGCGTGGGTGGCAACGCGCTCACTGCGAGCACGGCACCGAGGATCTGCGGCGCGGCGGCGCCGTGCACGTCGAGCTCCACCACGATGTGACCGTTCTCGTCGGTGACGCGATGGCGGCTGCGATCGAGGCCGTGCGTGTCGGTTTGCAGCCGGTACCACAGCTTGATCTGCGGCACTTCGAGCCCGCGCGCGGCGGCATGCAGGAGACCCGGAAGCCCCTCGCGCTGCTCGTCGGCGAGCATGCCGGCGCGGGTGCTGACGAGGGCTCCGAGCAGCAGCGCACCGTGCCGGGCGCCGGTCATGGGCAGGTACGCCGAGCCGAGCGCGACGCGCCGGGTCGGCATGTGCCGGCGCGTATGGCGGATCAGCAGCTCGGCGAGCAGCACGCGGCCCGTCCCTTCACGTCGGGCCGCCCGCAGCGCAACGGCACGTCATGTGGTCGACATGTGGTCGACGTCATGTGGTCAACGTCGAAATGGCCTGTTCGTACCCATGTTCGCGGACCGCAGGCCGTGGCGACGAAGCCGGCGGGCGGGCCGCAGCAGGCGCCGCCGGCGCAGTCCTCAAGCCGGCGGGAGCAGCCACACCACGAGCAGCACCGTGATGTACAGCGTGGCGAGCACGCCGATAAGTAGCCACAGCGCCCGCTGGCGGAACGGGTTGGGGCGCTCCGGACCCAGTTCCTGGTGCAGCCCGCAGCTCGGGCAGCGCAACTGGCTCGGTTCGAGCGCGGTGTCGCAGAGCGCGCACGCGCGTGGTGCGGGCGCCGGTGGTTGCGGCGGCGGCGCCTGCGGGAGCGTCACCGTGCCCGTCCCTGGGTCGCCGACCGCGCCGCCGCGTTGCGCTCGGCGATCTCGACCGCATTGCGGAAGAGCATCGCGATCGTCGTGGGACCCACGCCGCCCACGCGGGGCGTGATCCACCCTGCGACCTCCTCACAGCGTTCGTCGACGTCGGGCAGGAGGCGCCGTCCCTCGTAGCGCACGCCGCCACCGACGACGACCGATCCGGACCGGATGTGCTCGGGCTGCAGGATGCCGGGCACCCCTGCAGCGGCAACCACGATCTCGGCTCGCTGGGTGTAACGAGGCCAGTCGGGCACACCGGTGTGCACCACCGTGACGGCCGCGTTCGCGGTGGGTCGCTTCTGCGACAGCAGCAGCGCGAGCGGCCGGCCGAGCGTGAACCCGCGACCGAGGATGACGACCTCGCGTCCCGACACCGGCACCTCGTAGTACGCGAGCAACGCCTCGATGCCGGCCGGCGTGCACGGCACGGGCCCGGGCACGCTCAGCGCGAGGCGACCGAGGTTGAGCGGATGCATGCCGTCGACGTCCTTGTCGGGGTCGAGCGCGAGCAGTGCGGCTTCGTAGTCGATCTGCGGCGGCGTGGGGTGCTGGAACAGGATCGCGTCGACCGCGGCGTCGGCGTTGAGCTCGCGGATCGCGCAGACCACCTGCTCCTGCGTCGCGTCCGCCGGCAGGTGCACGTGCGGCGACGTGAAACCGAGCTCCAGCGCCTTGCGTTGCTTCATGCCGACGTAGCGCGCGCTCGCGTCGTCGTCACCGACCAGGACGGTGGCGAGCCCGGGCCGGTAGCCGGTATCGAGCAGCGACTTGACCCGGCCCTCCAGCTCGGTGAGCAGCGCGTCTGCCATCGCTGCCCCGGGCATGAGAATCGCGCTCACCGCCCATGCACCCTACCCACTTCCCCAACCCTCCGCGCCGACGAGCCCGGCCCGGTTCACGGCATGCCCGGACCCTGTTCACGAGCACCGGGCAGGCCGCCGGGGAAGCGAATCCGTAGCGGAGCGACCGAGATCGAGCGCGAAGATCGAGAACGCGCAGCGTGTGAGCGGCCGGCGTCATGCCCCGGCCCGTTCACGAGCACCGGGCAGGCCGCCGGGGAAGCGAATCCGTAGCGGAGCGACCGAGATCGAGCGGCGAAGATCGAGAACGCGCAGCGTGTGAGCGGCCGGCGGCCTGCCCGGTGCGACGAGCCCGGTGCGACGAGCCCGGCGCGACTCAATGCAAGAAGTGCCGTTCGCCGGTGAACACCATCGCCAGGCCGAGCTCGTCGGCGCGCCGGATCACCTTCTCGTCGCTCACCGAGCCGCCGGGCTGGATCACGCAGGCGACGCCGGCCGCGGCCGCGGCCTCGACACCGTCGGGGAACGGGTAGAAGGCGTCGCTGGCCGACGCGCCGCCCGCCGCCCGCCCCGCCGCCTTCTTCGCCGCGATCTCCCCCGCCTCCACACGGTTCTGCTGGCCGGCGCCGATGCCCCACGCGGCCCCGTCACGCACGAGCACGATGGCGTTGCTCTTGACGTGGCCGCAGATCCGCCACGCAATCTCGAGATCGCGCCACTGCGCCTCGGTCGGCGCGGTCTCGGTGACGACCTTCCAGGTGTCGCGCGTCGCGGCGAAGTGGTGCGGGTCCTGGACGAGAAAGCCGCCCGAGATCTGGCGCACGTCGATTGGCCACGCAGCGGGCGCCGGCGCCTCGATGATCCGCGTGTTCTTGCGCCTCGCGCTGGAGCGCGTCGATGGCTCCGGGCGCGTAGCCCGGCGCGATCACGACGTCGGCCTGCGGTCCGGCGACCACCCGTTCGACGGTTGCGGCGTCGGCCACCTCGCTCAACGCGACGATGCCCCCGAACGCGCTGCGCTCGTCGCACTCGAGCGCACGCTGGTACGCGGTGGCGAGGTCGGATGCCAGCGCCGCGCCGCACGGGTTCGCGTGCTTGATGATCGCGCAGGCCGGCCCGCCACCGAGCTGAGCGAGATCGTGCACGAGGCGCCATGCCGCGTCGGCGTCGTACAGGTTGAGGTAGCTGAGCGCCACGCCCGAGTGCTGCACGATGCCGTCGAGCCAGCTAGTGGTGCCGCGCACGCGATAGCGCGCCGCGTGCTGGTGTGGGTTCTCGCCGTAGCGCAGCGCGTCGCCGGTGCGGTCGAGCGCGAAGTGGAGGTGCTCGGGTAGGCGCTCGTCACCCTGCAGCCATTGCAGGATCGACGCGTCGTACGCGGCCGTCTGCGCGAACGCTTCGATCGCAAGCGCACGGCGGGTGGCTGCGGTGACCGCCCCGTCGTGGCCGCGCAACTCTGCGAGCAGCGCGTCGTACTGCGAGCGGCTCGTGACGATCGCGACGTGCGCGTGGTTCTTCGCCGCGGCGCGCACCATGGCCGGACCGCCGATGTCGATGAGCTCGATCGATGGATCGGTGAGGAACGGATAGAGGTTCGACACGACGAGCTGGAACGGCTCGATGCCGTACTCCTGCATCTCGCTGCGGTGGGTGGCGTTCGTGGGGTCGGCGAGTAGCCCACCGTGGATCTTCGGGTGCAAGGTGACCACGCGGTGATCGAGGATCGGCGGCACGCCCGTCACGTCGGCGACATCGGTGACGGGCAGGCCCGCCTCGACGAGCGCGGCCGCGGTGCTGCGCGACGACACCAGCTCGACGCCGAGCTCGTGGAGCCCCCGCCCGAGCTCGACCAGACCGGTCTTGTCGTAGACCGAGAGCAGTGCACGTCGGACCTTCACCTGTTGCTCACTCATCTTCCAACCTCGATCTCGCCCCGCACGATGCGGGCGATCACGTCCGGATACAAACGGCGTTCTACTTGCTTGATGCGCTCGTGCAGGCTCGATTCCGTGTCGCCGGGGAGTACCGCCACCGCCTCCTGGGCGAGGATCGGGCCGTCGTCGACCTCGAGCGTGGCGACATGCACCGTGCAGCCCGTGATCTTCACACCGAACGCGACCGCGTCGCGCACCGCGCGCCAGCCCTTGAACGCGGGCAGCAGCGCCGGGTGCGTGTTGACGATCCGGCGGGGATAGGCGTCGTGGATCGGCTTCTCGAGGATCGTGCCGAAGCCGGCCATGGCGATGAGATCGGGCTCGTAGCGCGCCAGCGCGTCGACCACGTCGTGTGTGTACGCGACGCGATCGAAGCCGGCGTCGTAGCGCGTGCGCTCGACCAGCTCGACGGGGACGCCGTGACTGGTGGCGACATCCATCGCTCCACACCGCCGATCGACGAGCACGACCACGATGGGCAGATCGCCCCGTTCGAGCATGGCGTCGAGGATCGTTCCGCTGCCCGACGCCAGTACTCCGATGCGCACGTGACCGGACGCTACCGGTCGCGCCCGCCGGCTTCCCACGCACGGGTGGCCATCACCCACACAAGGTGTCGATCCCGTGACGGTCCCCCATTCCCTGCCGCGGCGCTCCTAACGTCCAGACCCGTTCCGGACTGCCGACACTTGGGGGAAGCATGTCCGAGCACGACGATGCGTTCGGCGCACGGCGCGACCGCCCCGTGCGGTCGTGGTGGATCGAGCGGCCCGATCCGTGGTGGAGCGAGGCGTTCGCGGCGGGCGGCGCGATCCTCGCCGGCATCGGCCTGCTCGGCCTCGGGCTCGACATCAGCCAGAACTGGGCGACGGTGCTCATCGGCGTCTACGTCGCGGTGGCGTATCTCGTCGAACCGTTCCTTCCCCGCACCGGGCAGGCCGCGTGCACGACGATCGCCGCGCTCGGCACTCCGACCTTCGTGGCGCTCGTCGTGCTGCCGATCCACACGTACAACGGCTTCCGCGTGCTCGAGGTCGCCACGATCGTGATGTGGCTCGCCTTCTTCACGATCGGTGGCACTCGCGGCCGCATGGTGCTCCTCGCGCTCGCGGTCACATTCGTGTGGGTCTTCGCGACGCTCGAGGTCGGCCACGTGCAACAGACGGCGCGCTACTTCGACCCGTTCCGCATCGGCGCGGTGTTCACGCCCTCGGTCGGAAACAGCAGCTCGTGCACGTTCGACGAGAGCGGCAACACGACGTGCACGAACAACGGCATCGGCTCCACCCTCGGCGACCGAGGCCAGCCCACCGGCGGCCAGAAGTCACCGTCGGACTACTCGCTCGGCATCGGGCTCGTGTCGTTGGTGTTCGGGTTGGTCTTCCTCGGTGGCATTCGGTACGGGCAACGCAACGATCGGCGTGGCATCAGCACCGCGTTTGTCGTCCCGACGGCGCTGAGCCTCGTCGTCGCAGTGAGTGCGCTCGGCGCCAAGGCCGACCATCCGTGGATCGCCGGCATCCTTGCCCTCGTCGCCGGTCTCGTCGTCGGCGCGGTCGCGAACGGACGGCGCCGGTTCCTCACGTGGACGGCTGCCATCGGGAGCGCGATCGGCGTGACGTTGATCGCCGGCGACATCGCCGATTCGCTGTGGGGCGGCAAGGCGAACGAGTTCCGCTACGCCGGCCTCACCTTCTTCGTGTTCGGCCTGGCGACGATCTTCGTCGCGGTGCTGATGTCGGGGGCGCTCCACGAGCGCGCGCCGGTTACGCGAGACCTTTGACGATCTCCACCATCAGCTCGCCGGCTTCGGTGGGGTTGCGGCCGACCTTCACGCCGGCTGCGGCGAGCGCCTCCATCTTCGCAGCCGCGGTGCCCTTGCCTCCGGACACGATCGCGCCGGCGTGGCCCATCTTCTTGCCGGCCGGGGCGGTCTGTCCGGCGATGTAGGCCGACAGCGGCTTGCTCATCGACGAGGCGATGAACTCGGCCGCCTCCTCCTCGGCCGAACCGCCGATCTCGCCGATCATCATCACCGCGTGGGTCTCGGGGTCGGCCTCGAACGCCCGCAGGCAGTCGATGAAACTCGTGCCCGGAACCGGGTCGCCACCGATGCCGACACAGGTGGTGACACCGATCCCCTGCAGCTTCAGCTCGTGCAGCGCCTGGTAGGTGAGCGTGCCCGAACGGCTCACGATGCCGACGTTCTTCTCGCCCGGCACTGCGGCCTTGGCGATGTGGCCGGCGGTGATGCCGATGTTGCACTTGCCCGGCGAGATGATGCCCGGGCAGTTCGGGCCGAGCAGCCGCACGCTCGGGAAGTCGCGCTTGAGCTTGTTGTAGAACCACGCCTCGTCGTGCGCAGGCACACCTTCGGTGATCACGACGACGAACTCCACACCGCCTTCGGCCGCGTCGATCACCGCGTCCTTCACTCCCGCGGCGGGGATGAAGATGCAACTGGCGTTGGCCCCCGTCTCGCGTACCGCGTCGCCGACGTTCGCGAACACCGGGATGCCGTCGACGTCGGTGCCCGCCTTCTTCGGGTTCGTGCCGCCGACAACCTTGGTGCCGTAGTCACGATTGAGCAGGCCGTAATAGCGGCCCTGGGATCCAGTGAGGCCCTGGTACACGACCTTGGTGTTGTCGTCGACGAAGATGCTCATGGTGTGCGGGCGCTTTCGTTCGGTCGGCTGATCGATTTGTGGCGGGCGCGGCTCGCGGGACCGCTCAGCGGGCGGCGAGCGCGACCACGGTGCGGGCGGCCTCGAGCATGGTCGGCGCCATCTGCAGCTTGTCGCCGAGGTGCGGCTCGAGGATCGCCCGGCCCTCGTCGGCGTTCGTGCCGTCGAGACGGATCACGATCGGGCTCTTGATGTCGATCTGGCCGAGCGCGGTGATGATGCCGTTGGCGACCTCCTCCCCGCGCGTGATGCCGCCGAAGATGTTGATGAAGATGGATCGCACTCTGGGGTCGTGGTCGATGATGGTGAGCGCGTTCACGAACTTCTTGGCGTCGGCACCACCACCGACGTCGAGGAAGTTCGCAGCCGACCCACCGACCTGGTTCACCACGTCGAGCGTGCTCATCGCAAGGCCGGCACCGTTCGCGATGATGCCGACCGAGCCGTCGAGACCGACGTACTGCAGATCGGCAGCATGCGCGGCCTCCTCCCGATCGTCGCGCTCCTGCGTCGCCTCGTAGTCCGCCCAGTCGTGGCGGAACGCCGCGTTGTTGTCGAGGCTCACCTTGGCATCGAGCGCATGCACCTTGCCCGCCGGCGTGACGATCAGCGGGTTGATCTCCACGAGGTCCGCGTCGCCCTCGACGTACGCGCGGTACAGCTTGCCGAGCAGGTCGACGGTCTGGTCGGTGACGTTGGGCTCGAGCTTCGCCGCGGCCACCCACGCGCGGCACTGCTCCTCGGTGAGGCCGAGCACGGGATCGATGTGAATCTTGGCGATCGCGTCGGGATCGGATTCCGCAACCGTCTCGATCTCGACACCGCCCTGCGCGGACAGCATGCCGAAGTACTGCTTGGCCGAACGGTCGAGGGTGAAGCTCGCGTAGTACTCGGTAGCGATGTCGGAGGCGTGCTCGATCCACACGATCTTCACCGTGTGGCCCTTGATGTCCATGCCGAGGATGTTCGACGCGTGCGTGCGGCACTCCTCGGCGTTGGCGGCGAGCTTGACGCCGCCCGCCTTGCCGCGCCCGCCTACCTGCACCTGCGCCTTCACGACCACCGGGTAGCCGACCTCGCCAGCCGCCGCGACCGCGTCGTCGACGTCGTCGACGGCCTTGCCGGGCGACACGGGGATGCCGAACTGGGCGAAGAACTGCTTGCCCTGGTACTCGAACAGGTCCACGGCGGTCGGCCTCCGGTCTGGCGCGCGGGATGCAGGGGTGGTGAGTGGTGCACGAAGCGTGCCTTCGCTGCGGGCCGGGATACGGTCCCGCGAAGGCCGCGCAACGATAACGACGAGCCGGAGCGATGAGCGAACCAACCGGAACCGGTGCGAAGCCGCCCCCGAGCGTGGCCAAGGTGGCCACCCTCGCGACGCTCGGCGTATTGCTGGCCGGCGCCCTGATCGGTGGCGGGATCCTGTGGTCGCTGCACCGCTACGGCAGCGCGTCGAGCTGCCCGGCGCCGTCGACCACGTCGGCACCGCAGCACCTCGCGGCATCGGGGCCGGAGCTCGACGGCAACGGTTGGGTGAACGTGGGCGACGTCGGCGACATCCGGGACCGAGCCGAGCTCTCGCCGTACTACGGCACGCTCGGTGGGCGCTGCGAGTACTGGATCACGCTCGATCACGGCACGCTGTACGCGTACAAGTCGCGCATCCCGGGCTCGTCATGCGCGGTGATCTGGAACCAGCCGCGCCACACGTTCATCTGCAACCAGACCAAGCAAGCCATCGCGCTGTCGCAACTGGGACGCTGGCCCGCGCGCGTCATCACGTCGGGCCCGAACAAGAACAGCTTCGAGATCGACTTCGGCTGACCGCGGCGGTCACGGCGCGGGCAGCTCCCAGCAGTAGGTGAACGAGCCGCGCCAGGACGGATCGTCGGCCGACAGCCGGCACACCTGGAAGTGCGGGTTGCCCTCGCCCACAGGCGCGTAGCTGACCCCGTGCCCGGCCGCGGGCTCGAAACCGAAGCGCTCGTAGTAGCGCGGGTTGCCGAGCAACACCACGAGCGGGAGGTGGCCGGCATCGGCGTGGGCGAGCAGCTCCCGCATCAGCGCGGTCCCGATGCCGCGACCCTGGTGCGCCGGTGCCACCGCGAGCGGGGCCACGCCGACGAGCGGGCGCCCGTCGAGCGCACCCCAGGCGCCGAGCACGTGGCCCACGATCTCGCCGCCGGCGACTGCGACGAGCTCGAGGCCGGCGGCCGCGGCCTCGCGAGCCCACGTGTCGCGCACGATGGCGACCTCTTCGAGCGGCTCGCGCCCTCCCGCCGAGAACGCGCCTTCCACCACGGCGAGGATCGCCGGGTGGTCGGCCGCCTCGGCCGGCCGAACGAGCACCGCTGCGGCCACGGCAATCAGGCCTTCGCGAGCGGTGCCCAGGCGAGCAGCAACGTCTTCTGACCCACCTCGGGGAAGTGCACGTCGGCTTCCGCCTTGTCACCGTCGCCGCGGATCGCGAGGATCACCCCTTCGCCGTAACTGCCGTGCACGACGTCGTCGCCCACACGCAGGCCGGCCCGATCGGCACCGTGCCCGCTCGGCGCGACCGACTGCGGCGCCCCGCCGGCGCTCGCACCGGGACTCGAGCCCGTCGGGCTGCGCAGTGCCTCGCCGCGGCGCACCGCGGTGGCCACGAGCGACTCCCGATGCGCCCCGATCCCCCGACCACGCGTGCGCGCCGTGCCGACCTCGCGCACGAGGTCGTGCGGGATCTCGTCGAGGAAGCGGCTCGGCGGGTGGTAGTCGGTGGCGCCGAACAGCATGCGGCTCCACGCGTGGCACAGGTACAGGCGGCGCTCGGCGCGGGTGATGCCCACGTAGCACAGGCGCCGTTCTTCCTCGAGCTCCTCGGGCTCACCGAGCGTGCGGAAGTGCGGGAACACACCGTCCTCCATGCCGAGCATGAACACGACCGGATACTCGAGACCCTTCGCGGAATGCAGCGTCATCAGGGTGACGCTCGACTGCTCGGTATCGTCACCGTCGAGGTCGGTGACGAGCGATACGCCCTCGAGGAAGGCCTGCACGCGGTCGAGACCCTCGAGCGACGCGTCGGTTGCCCCGGGGCCGGCCTCGGAGCCACTCGGCGGCGCGCCCGGCTCGCCGAGCCCGACCCCGCTGATCGCGGCGATGCCCGCGAGGTCGCCCCGCTCCACCTGCTCGTCGAACTCGCGCGCCACGCCCACGAGCTCCTGCAGGTTCTCGATGCGCCCCTCGGCCTCGATCGACCGCTCGGCCTCGAGCTCGGCGACATACCCGGTGCGCGCGAGCACGGCCTCGAGCACCTCGCCCACGCCCATGTCGTCGCTGTCGCGCTCGATCTCGTCGAGCAGTGCGAGCAGGTCGTTGATACCGCCGAGGGCCCTCCCGCTCACGCCCGCGGTCGCGGCCCGGGCGAGCGCCTCGCGGAACGGAACCTCGGATCCCCGCGCGTGCGCCTCCACCTTCGCGACCGACGTGTCGCCCACGCCGCGCTTGGGCGTGTTGACGATGCGCTTCCAGCTCACCTCGTCGTCGGGGTTCACGAGCGCGCGGAGGTAGGCGAGCGCGTCCTTGATCTCGCGCCGGTCGTAGAACTTGGTGCCGCCGAACACGCGGTACGGCACGCCGGCGCGCACGAACGCCTCTTCCACGACGCGGCTCTGCGCGTTCGTGCGGTAGAAGACCGCGACGTCGCCGTAGCGGACGTCGCCGCCGTCGACGAGGCGGCGCAGCTCGCCGAGCACAAAGGCGGCCTCGTCGTGCTCGTCCTCGGCCTGGTAGCGCACGATCTGCTCGCCGATGCCGAGCTCCGACCACAGCTGCTTGGGTCGGTGCGACGGGTTGTTCGCGATCACCGCGTTGGCCGCGTCGAGGATGTGCTGCGTGGACCGGTAGTTCTGGTCGAGCACGATCACCGTGGAATCGGGGAACGCCTGCTCGAACCGCATGATGTTGCGGAAGTCGGCGCCACGGAACTTGTAGATCGAGTTGTGCGTGACGATCCCGTTCGCCACGAAGTTGTGCGTGCGGTGGATATCGAGGTCGAACACGCGCGCTCGCCGCTCGAAGTGCTTGACCGAGACGACCTCGTCGGTACCACCCGAGGCATCCAACATGCGCGCACCGGCCACGACGGCGTCGGCCCGCGCGGCTGGTAGCGGCACGGCGAGGCCGTGGCTCCAACTCGATTGTGGCCGGTCGCCGGCGAGCGCGAGCGCGTGCGCGAGCACGGGCAGGTCGGCGAAGTGGACGTGCTCGGCCGTACTGGTGATCGTCCGTCCGCTCGTCAGCGTGATCTCGACGAGCTCGGTTGCTTCGTTCTCGTGCGTGCGCAGCACTCGGGCCGGGCGGAAATCGCCGCTCCCGTAGCAAGACAGGACCTCGTCGCCGGCGCGGACCCCTTCGATCGGCCGGGCCGAGCCGTCGCCCATCGTGACGAGCGTGCCCTCGACCAGACACTGGTCGTGGTCGCCGACGGCCATGACGCTGCGGTGCTCCTCGGTGAGCATCCGCACGAGCTCCCACTGCGCGAGGTTCGTGTCCTGGAACTCGTCGACGAGCACGTGGCCGAAGTGGTCGCGCCAGCGCGCCAGCGCGGTGGGGTGCTCGCGGAACAGGCGCACCGCGAGCACGAGCATGTCGTCGAAGTCGACGGCCGAGGCCTCCTGCAGGCGGCGCTGGTACTCGGTATAGACCTTCGCGATGCGCGTCTCGTGCGGGCCGAACGCCATCTCGGCGAACTGCTCGGGCAGCACGAGATCGTTCTTCAGCGCTGAGATCTTGGAGTGCAGGCCGCGCGCCGCGAATCGCTTCGGGTCGAGACCGAGATCGCGCCGCACCCAGTCGACGAGGCGCACGGCATCGCTCTGGTCGTAGATCGTGAACTGGCTGCGGTAGCCGAGCAGGCTGCTCTCACGGCGCAGGATCCGTGAGCAGGCGGAGTGGAACGTGCTCACCCACATGCGGAGCGCGACCGGGCCGACGAGCTCGCCGACACGCGACTTCATCTCGGCCGCGGCCTTGTTCGTGAACGTGATCGCGAGTACTTGGAACGGCGAGACCCCCTGCTCGAGGATCAGGTGCGCGAGCCGGCGGGTGAGCACCCGTGTCTTGCCGGAACCCGCGCCCGCGACGACCAGTACCGGCGCGGGCGGCATCGTGACCGCCTCCAGCTGGGCCGGGTTCAGGTCGGTGTAGAGGTCGTCGGAGGCGCCCCGCGCCGACCACGCACCTGCCGGCCCGTCCGGGCGGGCCGGCGGCCGCGAGGGAACCTCGACCGGGGTGGGGGGTGCCGTCTCCGACCCTTCGAACAGCGTGCCACTCGAGGTGGCCGCAGGCTCCGCCATGGCCGTTCCAGGCTACCAGCGCCTTGCGACAAATCGGACGGATGTTCGGGTCGCGCGCCCACGCGCAGGAACTCAGAAGACGCCGCCGTCGCCGACGAAGTCGAACCAGCGCACGCCGGTGCGCAGCGGCTGGGGCGCGACCGCGAGCCGGTGCACGCCGACCGCGACGACGCCGGCTTCGTCGGGCGACTCGAACGCGACCTCCTCGAAGCCGGCATCCGCGAACCACGCGCGCACGTCGGGCGTGAGATCGGGTGGGCGGCGGTGTCGCGTCCACAGGACGGTCGCGCCGGGCGCGCACAGCATCGGCAGCGCGTGCACGAAGCCTTCGATGTCGCGCGCGCTGATGTTGCCGAAGATGCCGCACGCCACCACGACGTGGGCCGGCACCGCGCCCGCGCAGCAGTCGCTCGCCGACGCGTCGCCCTCGACGACCTCGACACCGTCGAGCCCGAGCTCACCGACCGCGGCGCGCGCGTCGGCCACGAGCTGCGGATCCAGTTCCACGAGGCGAGCGTGCACGGGCGGACGACCTGCACGTTCGGCCAGTGCACCGATCACGTCCCGCCCCTGGCCCGCGCACAGACTCACGACGCGCGTCACGGCGTCGCCCCTCGCGGCGAGCGCGGCCGTGATGTAGTGCTGCACGAGCGACAACCGCAGCTGCAGCGGCGAACCGTCGATGTCGTACATCCGGTGCCAGTTCACCCAATGCGAATCGGTGGTCATCGCCTGCTCCTCGGCTCTGGCCCGAACGTTTCGGGTGGCCCTGACCGCGCTTCGCTCCGCCCGCCGCGGCGCCGTCCCCCGGCGCATCACATCGTCGTAGTGCCTAGTGTCTGACCGTACTCCTGCCACAACCGTTCCGAGCGGGGGCGAGGTGACGCGGGGATGACCGAGAGAACCGACCGCTTCGACAACTCCGCCGCCGGTTCCACGGCACCGGTCATCGAGAGCGGTCTCCGCAACGCGTACCTGTCCATCCGGGCCGTGCATGTGGCGCAGGGCGCCTTGTGTGTGGCGAGCGGCTGGTCCGCCTACCGAAGGCCTCGCCTGGCCGCGGCGGCGTTGGCAGCATGCGCGGCCGAATCCGGGTGGCTCATTCGACGCGCGCGCTACGTACGCACAGAGTCGACGCGCGTGCCGCGCGCGTGTCGAGACTGCTACCGGGGTCGCAGGGCTGTTGGCACTCGCCGCGGCACTCGAGCCCGAGGACCGCACGACGTCGCTGAACTGGATGATGCCGTACAGCGTCGCGTCGACGGTGGGGCTCGCGCTGAACGACCGGCGCGTCGAGGGCGCTGTCGACGTGTCGGCGCTCACTGCGACGTACCTCGCGACGACCCTGCGCAACGCTGTGCGGTCCGGCCAGAGGGTCACCGCCCTCACGAACGCCGCGAGCTTCGCCGGCTTCCACTTCGTCGCCGCGGCGGTGATCGAGCGGGGTCGCCGCGAAGGCTCGGAGGTCGATGCTGCGCGAGCGGAATCGGCGGCACGCGCGCAGCAGCTCGCTGCCGAGGAGGAACGGAACAGGCAGCACCGGCTGCTGCACGACTCCGCTGTGCAAACGTTGGAAGCGATCGCGAACAGGCTGGTATCGGATCCGGACGAGGTGGTGGCAATGGCCCGTGCCGAGGCCCGGCGGCTGCGCAGCGCGCTCGCGGGCGCGCCGACGGGCGGCTCGCTCGATACCGCGCTCGACGACCTCGCCCGGCAGTTCGCGACGGAAGGGCTCGAGGTCGACCACAGTTGCGCGGCAGGTGCCGGCGTTCCCGGCCCCACGCTGGCCGCGCTGACCGATGCAACTCGAGAGGCGCTCCGCAACGCCCGCAAACACGGGGGCGTGCGGTCCGTGGTCGTTCGCGGCGACGAACACGCGGGAGGCGTGCGAGTCGTCGTGCGGGACCACGGCAGCGGTTTCGACCCTTCGGTCGTGACGGCCGGCTACGGCCTGACCGAGTCGATCCAGGCACGCCTCTCCGAAGTGGGCGGGGACGCCACGATCTGGTCGGCGCCGGGTCGCGGCACGCGTGTGACCTTGTGGGTGCCGGTGTCATGACGACCGTTGCCGTCATCGACGATCACCCGGTGTACCGCTCGGGGCTCGCGGCGGCGGCCGCCGCGGCCGGCTACGACGTTGTCGGCGAGTTCGAGAGCGTCGAGCACTACGTCGAGGCGACAGCACCGCCCGCCGCCACGGCGGTTGATGTGGTGCTGCTCGACTATCACCTCCCCGGGCTCCACGGACCCGAGGCGGTCGCGCTCCTGGCGTCGGCCGGCAGCGCGGTGCTCATGGTGTCGGCCGACGTCGGTCGTGATGCGGTGCTGGAGACGATCGCGGCCGGCGCACGCGGCTACGTGCCGAAGCACGCCGAAGTCGACGAGATCCTCGGCGCGATCAAGGCCGTGTGCTCGGGCCCGGACGGGAGCTACGTGTCGCCGCGTCTCGCCGCCTACCTGCTCGAGGCGCACCTGCAGCGGAGCCAGACCCAGGTCGAGCTCACCGAACGCGAGCGCGAGGTGCTGTCGCTCGTAGCGGCCGGCGAGCGCGACCGCGACATCGCCGACGCCTTGTTCATCAGCGTCGGCACCGTCCGCGCGCACCTCGATCACATCCGTACGAAGACCGGTCAACGGCGCCGGGCCGACCTCACCCGGTACGCGCTGGAACAGGCCGCTCGCGACCCCCGCCGCCGTGCCTGAACTGAGCACGCGCCTGCGGGCGATTTACGCGTAATCGCGGATTGCCGAACCGCAATCGATACGGGCACCCTGGTGCATGCCGGGTCGCGTGCGCCACCAACGCGCCGTAGTGGTGCTCGGCGCGCGCGGAACCTACGAGCCGTACCTGGAACGCGAGCACGGGCTCGGTCCGACGCTGCACGCATTGAGCGAGACCATTGGGTGCCAGCTCGCTGCCGGTCGCGTGCAGCGCCGCTTCGAGGTCGCCGGCATCCGCTATCCCGCGGGGTCGCTCTCGTACTGGCTGAGCCGGTCGATCGGCGGGCGGCGGCTCACGGACGCGATGCACGATGCCGTGCAACGCAACGGGCGGTGTTCGTTCGTCCTGCTGGGTCTGAGCCAGGGCGCCGATGTAGTGCGGCGAGCGATGGCTGCCGAGGCGACCGGCGGACTACTCCCCGACATCGTGGCGGTCGTGCTGCTGGGCGATCCCACGCGAAGGCCGGGCGAAGGAGTGCGAAGCGCCGGCGACGACCACAGCGCCGCCACCGCTGGGGTCCTGGCGCGCTGGGCCACACCGATTCCTGCTGCGATCGCGGACCGTGTGTTGTCCTGCTGGCTCCCGGGCGACCGCGTCGCAGCGAATACCCACGGTGTTCGTGGCCTGCTCTGGAGCGGCAGTCACACGGGCTACGCCACGAACGACTCGGGTGTGCTCGATCGCGCGGCGCAGTTCGTCGCCGATCGGCTCGTCGCGGCTTCTCCGGCCTGACTCGACACTGCGGCGCGTACGCGAAAACGCGGAGCGCCAGATACGTGAAGACACCGATGGTGATTTACGTCGCCACGCGGATGGCCGCTCCCGGTGATGCCGTCACGATGGTCGAGGCCACAACGAAAGGGCAGCCATGCAACGGACCACACCGCGAATCTGTCGTCTCACGAGCCTGAGCACCGTGATCTTCATCGTCGTCATGCTCGTGTCCGCCATCGGCGCGGGCTCGGCATCGGCGGTGACGTCTCACTGGTGGCCGGGCAACCCGCCCATCACGCAGGGCTACGGCCCTACGTCGTATTCGTTCGAACCGCCCGAGCACGGCTACCTGCACTGGCACTCCGGCATCGACGTCGGGATGCGCTGCGGCACGCCGCTGTACACCGCATACGCCGCGACCGTCGTCAACGACGCGGACAACATTCCCAACGGCTTCGGCGCCATCTACCGGACCTTGCGGCTCGACGACGGTCACGACGTGATCCTCGGCCACGTGCAGCGTTGGTACGTCCCGGTCCGCACGAGAATCGCCGCGGGGACCCACGTCGCGGACGTCGGGACACAGGGCAACTCCACCGGTTGCCACGTGCACTTCGAGGTGCGGCCGGCCGGCGGACGCTTCGGCTCGGACATCAACCCGACGCAGTGGATGGCCGGCGGACCGCCGCCCGTTCCCACGCACCCGATCGTGAACCAGGCGCACGGCCTCTGCCTCGACGCGGCGGCGCAGACGCTCGCGAACAACGGCGGCATCGTGCAGCTGTGGAGCTGCGTCGGTGATGCGAACCAGCGGTGGTACTCGAAGGGCAACGAGATCGTCAACGGTGCCGACGGGAAGTGCCTCGACGCCAAAGGACCCACCGACGCCAACTACGGCGGAGTGGTGGAGGTGTGGGTCTGCAACGGCGGCGCGAACCAGCAGTGGGTCCCCAACGGTCAGGGCCAGCTCGTGAACCAGGCGCACGGTCTGTGCCTCGACGCGAACTGGTCCACCGATGGAAGCAGCGGCGGCCTCGTGCAGCTCTGGGGGTGCAACAGCGGTGCGAATCAGCAGTGGAGGAGCTCGACTCCCCAGCCGACCTCCTACGTGTACACCGCGATTCCCGGCAACGGTCAGACGCTGTTCGAACGCAGCGGTCCGAGCACCGGATACGCGATCAAGGGTTCGATCCCGAACCGCGCCACGATTCACATCGTCTGCCAGACGACCGGCAGCACGGTGAACGGCTCCGACATCTGGGACAAGCTCACCACGGGTTGGTACGTCACCGACTACTACACGTCGACGCCGGTGTTCGACGGCTGGAGTGCTCCGATCCCGCACCCCTGCTGACACGCGGCAACCGAAGGAGATCGCGACCGGCCCCGCTGAGAGCGGGGCCGGTCCGCCTCGTTCGCCGCTCACACCTCGAGCAGCAGGGTGACGGGGCCGTCGTTCACGAGTGCGACGCGCATATCGGCACGGAAACGGCCGGTCTCGACGTGGGCACCGCGGTCGCGGAACGCCGCGACGAACGCGTCGACGAGCGGCTCGGCGGCTTCGGGCGGGGCGGCAGCGGCCCACGACGGCCGGCGGCCGCGGCTCGTGTCGCCGTAGAGCGTGAACTGGCTCACCACGAGCAGGGCGTGACCGAGATCGGCAGCCGACATGTTCATCACGCCGCCGGCGTCGTCGAAGACGCGGCAGCGTCCACACCTTGTCGGCGAGCTTGGCTGCGATCGCGGCGGTGTCGGCGTGCGTGACACCGAGCAGCACGACCAGACCGTCGGCGATCGCGCCGACGACCTCGCCGTCGATGGTGACCGAAGCCGAGCAGACCCGTTGCACGAGCGCGCGCACGGAGCGTTTCTAGTCGCCGAGCTGATCCGGTCCCTGCGCTGCCTACGCTGCGCGGCTGTGATCGACGCGAAGCTGAAGCGGGCACTCGGGCAGATGATCAAGGGCGTGCAGGTGGTCGCGAGCACGCACGATGGGGTGACGCGCGCGTACACGTCGCACTGGGTGAGCCAGGTCGCGTTCGAGGAACCGATCGTGATGGCGTCGGTGTCGCCGAAGCACGACACCCATCCCATCCTCGCCGCGGCCGGCTGGTTCACGGTGTCGGTGTGCGCGGCCGACCAGGTGGACGCGGGCCAGTACTTCTCCTATCCCGGCCGCAAGTTCCGCTACCTCGCCGACGAGTTCCTCACCACGAGCGAAGACGGCTTCCCGTACCTCGCCGACTGCATCGCGTGGTTCCGCGCCGAAACGTTCGAGCGCAAGCCGATGGCCGACCACGAGCTGTTCTTCGCCCGGGTCACGCACTACGGCTACGGCCGGCTGAAGGAGCCGCCGCTCGTGTACTCGAGCCGCCACGGCTGGCGTCGCGCCGCCGATAAGGCGCGCCCGCCCGGCGTGAGCATCCGCGATCAGCTGCTCGCGGTGGCTCGCCGACGCCGGCTTCGACACGCCAGCGGGTGACGACGAGGACGACGACGGGTGAGCCGGCGGCTCGACCGGACCGCGCAGCCGACCGATCAGGCCGCGAGCTCCATCGACGCGTCGTACTTGCCGCCGCGCGCGAGGCCGTTGAGCTTCGCCCGCTTGGCGAACGCGGCCTGCCCGTCGGCGATGTTGGCGTCGCTGCCGCCCCACGCCTGGAGCGCGGCGTGCTGCAGGGCACGCCCGTAGGAGAACGAGAACTCCCATGGGTGCGGGCCACGCTTGTTGATCGCGTCGAGGTTGGCCGTCGCCTCCTCGTCACCCTGGCCGCCCGAGAGGAACACGATGCCCGGGATCGCCGCGGGCACGACCTCCCGGAAGCAGGCGATGGTTGCCTCGGCGATCTGATCGGGCGTCGCCTGGCCGCCGCTCGCCTTCTTGCCCGGGATCACCATGTTCGGCTTGAGCAGCGCGCCCGGCAGGTCGACGCGCTGGTCGAAGCACGCGGCGAACACTGTGTGCAGGGTGCGGCGCGTGACGTCGTAGCAGGTGTCGATCGAATGCGCGCCGTCCATCAGCACTTCGGGCTCGATGATCGGCACGATGCCCTCGTCCTGGCACAGCGCGGCGTAGCGCGCGAGCGCGTGGGCGTTGACGTCGAGGCAGTACTGCGACGGGAGGCCCTGCTCGGTGTCGATGTCGATCACGGCACGCCACTTCGCGAACTTGGCGCCGAGCTCCCGGTACTCGACGAGGCGGGCGCGCAGGCCGTCGAGGCCGTCGGTGACGAGCTCGCCGGGTGCCCCCGCGAGCGGGGCGGTGCCCTTGTCGACCTTGATGCCGGGGATGATGCCCTGGCTCTCGAGGATCGACACGAGTGTGCGACCGTCGGACGCCTTCTGGCGGATCGTCTCGTCGAACAGGATCACGCCGCTGATGTGCTCGCCGGCTCCGGCTGTGGTGAACAGCATCTGGCGGTAGGCGCGGCGGCGGTCCTCGGTGCTCTCGCAGCCGATCGTGTCGAAGCGCTTCTTGATGGTGCCGCTCGACTCGTCGGCGGCAAGGATGCCCTTGCCCGGCGCAACGATCGCCCGGGCCACGTCGTGCAGGCTCATCGATCCCTCCAGGGACGGATTTCGGAAGGCTTCAAGTCTGCCGCACCCGCCGGTCGCCGCCCCAACCATGTGCCCGTTGTCCCATCAGGAGCCAGGTTGTTGGCTCCTGATGGGACAACGGGGACGGGCGTCAGGCGCGGACGAGCATGAGCACCATGGCGTAGTGGCAGGCCGCGGCGGCGACGGTCATCACGTGCCACATCTCGTGGTACCCGAAGGTGCGCGGCCGGAGCTTCGGCCATTCCCGGCCGAACGCGATTGCGCCGATCGTGTAGAAGACGCCGCCGGCCGCCATGAGCACGAGCTCGGTGGTGGTGAGTGAGTGGACGATCACGGGCAGTGCCACCACCGCCAGCCAGCCGAACCCGATGTAGAGGATGCCGGCGTGACGGTCGGTCCAGTTCCACGCGAGGATCGTGAGCGTGACGCCGATCGCGGCGCACGTCCACACGATCGCGAGCAACGTGATGCCCCAGTCCGGGCGCAATGCGAGCAGCGTGACCGGCGTATAGGTGCCCGCGATCAGCACGAAGATCATGGCGTGGTCGAGCCGCTGCATCACGGCGCGCACGCGTGGCGACCAGCGGCCGCGGTGGTAGGCGGCCGAGGTGCCGAACAGCGCGGCCATCGAGGTGCCGTAGAGCGCCGCGGCCACGTGGGACGACGCGTGGCGCCCGGCGATGATCAGCAGCGCGGCTCGCCGGAAGCGTCAGCCAGAACGTGAGCTGGTGCAGCCGGCCGCGAAAGCGCGGCTTCACGAGCATCGGAAGTGTGGGGGGCGGCCCGAGCGCGACGGCACCTTCCCTGGGACCCTCACCGCCCTGGCCGCCCTGCGTCACGCGAAACCACGCTACCGGTGCCCGCAAGTCGGGGTCACGGGCCGCGGGATGAAATCACTGAGAACGGTGCGCCCTGTCACATACTCGTCACTGGCGAACGATGGTGGCGACGCCACTGGTACCGGGGATCGGCCGCTGGCGGGCATCGCGTGTGTCGTAGACGACGGCCGCCTGCCCTGCGCCGTGTGACACGACCGCCCAACGCCCATCGAAATCGAGCGCTACCGACGGCGGCGCACCGGCGTCGGCGTTCTCGAACTGCTCGAGCAGTCGACCGCTGTGCACATCGGCGACCGCCACCTCCTGATCGTTCACGAGATACGCGATGCGGGTGCCGTCGCCCGAGATCACGGCGTCGTGGACCTCGCCGGGGGTGAGGTTGCCCGCGACCAGATTGGGCAACGTGGTGTCGAAGCTCCCGTCGACGTGCTGGTAGAGCACGAAGGGTCCGCCCTCCGCGCTCTTGCCTGACAGCACGAACAGGTCGCCTGCCACCGACACATGATCGAGCGTCGTTCCGGGCGCGATGGACAGCTTCGTTCGCGTGAGCGTGCCGTTGGCGAGGTCGTACAGCGAGACCCAGCGCCAGTTGCTGTGCAGAACATCCGGATGGAGGTCGAGTGTGATGGCCACGTCATCACCGTGGTAGAGGCCGGCACCGACGAGCACCATGTCCGCCAGCGTGCGCATCGGGTGGCCGTTGTTGGGTACCACGATCACCGAGTCGGCGCGCCCGTGGATCTCGCCTTGCGTCACCAGGTAGGCCAGCTCGTAGCCGCCCTCGTGGGTCACCTGGATCGGGCCGTCGGCCGAGACACCGACCACGTTGCCGCCAATCACACACGTGACCGGCGGTCCTGACCAGGTTGGCTCGGTCGTGACGGTGACCGGTGCGGCAGTCGTCGGCGGTGCTCCGCTCGTCGTGCTCGTGCCCGGCGCCGAGGTCGACGTCGTGGCCGCGGTGGTGGTCGTGTCGTCGTTGGCGACGTGCACGGTCGTGTGGTCGCCGCCGTCACGCGCCAGCGCGACGCCGCCACCGACGCCCGCGACGACCACGAAGGCCGCGGTCGCGGCGGCGATGCGGCGGCGGAGGAGGCGCTGGCGCGGCCGCGCGGCATCGACGGACCTCGGCATCACTGCGCCCAGTCCGCGACCGGCCGCGCGCGCCCGCTCCTCGAAGCCGTCGAAGCCGTCGAAGTCACTCATTGCGCGCTCCCTCCAGTTGCGGGCGCAGCGCGTCGCGTGCCTGCGCGAGCGTCGCCCGCACGGTGCCTTCGGCGATGCCGAGCAGCAGCGCGATGCCGGCCGTGGTCTGGTCGTCGCCGTAGAACAGCGCGACCACTTGCGCCTGGCGTGCGGGCAGCGTGCGCACGAGCCGCCAGAACTCGTCGACCTCGGGATCGATCGCCACGGCGTCGTCGCCTCCCCGGCGCGACCGCAAGCGCGTGACCGCGCGCGCCTCGGCGACCCGCCGCCGCATCAGCGAGGTCGTGTCGTGCAGCACGATCCGGCGCACGAACGCGCCCGGACGCTCGTACTCACGCACCTTCGACCAGCGCGCGAGCGTCTTCACCATCGCGTCCTGCACGATCTCCTCGGCCACGTCACGTCGGCCGCACAGCGCGTAGGCGAGCCGCACGAGCCGCGGGAACTCGCGCCGGTACATCGCGTCGAAGTCGAGGCCGGTGCACTCCCCCATGGCGGCACCAGCCTCCTCGATCGCGAGCATGCCGATCACACGATCCGCGTGCCGCCCCCGCTTAGCGATCGCCGTTGTCCCATCAGGAGCCAGCTTCTCGGCCCCTGATGGGACGACAGAGAAGGGGGGTGAGTGGACGGGCGAGTTCTGGGTTAGTGCTGGCCCATGCCGACGCCCTGCGACCGCTGGAGCGACTTGCCCTCGGTCTGCAGCGACGGGGCGACCATCACCTCGGCCTTCTGGAACTCCTTCAGCGACTCGTGGCCGGTGGTGGCCATCGAGGTGCGCAGTCCGCCGAAGAGGTTGAGCGAGCCGTCGTTGTCGTGCGCCGGGCCCACGAGGATCTCGGCGAGCGTGCCCTTCTTCCCCGCGTACACGCGTGCACCGCGCGGCAATGTGGGGTGGAACGTGGCCATGCCCCAGTGGTAGCCGTGGCCGGGCGCCTCGTACGCGCCGGCGAGCGGCGAGCCGATCATGACCGCGTCGGCGCCGCACGCGATGGCCTTGGCGACGTCGCCACCGTTGCGCATTCCACCGTCGGCGATGACGTGCACATACACACCGGTCTCGACGAGGTGGCGCATGCGGGCGCCCGCGGCGTCGGCGATCGCGGTGGCCTGCGGGACACCGATGCCCAGCACGCCGCGTGTGGTGCACGCGTGGCCGGGCCCCACGCCCACGAGGATGCCGGCTGCACCCGTGCGCATGAGGTGCAGCGCGGTGGAGTACGACGCGCACCCGCCCACGATCACCGGCATGTCGAGCGAGCGGATGAACTTCTTGAGGTTGAGGGGCTGGCGCGGCAGGGTCCTTCGACACGTGCTCGGCCGACACCACCGTGCCCTGGATCACGAGCACGTCGAGCCCGGCCTCGATCGCCATCGGCGACAGCGTCTCCACGCGCTGGGGTGTGAGCGAGGCGCACGACACCGCACCGCCGGCCTTGATCTCCTCGATGCGGCGGCCGATCAGCTCGGGCTTGAGCGGCTCCTGGTAGAGCTCCTGCATGCGGCGCGTCGCCTTCTCGGGCTCGAGCGACGCGATCTCCTCGTAGATCGGCTCCGGATGCTCGTACTTCGTCCAGAGCCCCTCGAGGTTCAGGCAGGCAAGACCGCCGAGCCGCCCGATCTCGATGGCGCTCGCCGGCGAGACGACGCCGTCCATCGCGCTCGCCATCATCGGCAGCTCGAAGGTGAACTCGGCCAGCTCCCAGCGGATGTCGACGTCCTCGGGATCGCGTGTCCGGCGGCTCGGGACGATGGCGATGTCGTCGAAGCCGTACGCCCTCCGACCGGACTTGCCGATGCCGATCTCGACTTCCACAGGCCGCTCCTCCGCTCGGGGAAGAATCGAGTGTAGCGACGGCGTACCGCCGGTGAAGCGTCAGGCCACGCCGGTGACCCACCCGAGCAGGTTCGTCAGCATGCGCGCGGTTGCACCCCACACGGTCTCGCCGGGCAAGTCGTAGAAGTCCATCTCGCGCTCGAGGCCGTCGAGCGTCCAGCGCTCCCGGCGGAACACCTCGTCGCCGAGCAGGTCGCGGATCGCGACGTCGAACACCGACACGACCTCGCGTGGATGCGCGACGAGCTCCACCGGCGCGTCGAGCACCCCCACGAAGGGCGTGATGACGAACTGCGACGCCACCGTCCCCACGCCGTCGAGCCGCCCGACGATCTCCACGTGCTCGCGCGCCAGCGCGATCTCCTCCTCGGCCTCGCGCAGCGCCGTGTCGGCCAGCGTGGCGTCGAGCTCCGGATCGTGCTTGCCGCCCGGGAACGCGATCTGACCCTGGTGCGACGGCATGGTGTCGGGGCGCTTGGTGAGCACGAGGCACGCGTCGCCGTCGACCTCGAACACCGGCACGAGCACCGCCGACGGGCGGGCGGTGGGCACGGCGGGCGCGGGCCGGGCCGGCGCATGAGCGGCGACCGCGCGGCGCACGGCCGCCAGCGGGACCGGGCGGTCGGCGAGCCCGAGGTGGGCCCACGGCGCCGGCCCGACGATCTCGTACCGGTCGGGCCGGGGAATGATCTGGCGGCCACCCCGAGTCACCACAGCTCGCCAGCGTACGGACCGGACCCCCATGCGTCGTTTGGGACCGCTATTTGGTACCCAAACGACGCATGCGGATGTTCAGGACATGAGGATCGTGGTGG
This sequence comes from uncultured Actinomycetes bacterium, assembly GCA_963716525.1. Taxonomy (GTDB): domain Bacteria; phylum Actinomycetota; class Acidimicrobiia; order IMCC26256; family PALSA-610; genus JBBREP01. The sequence goes on along the minus strand of OY970315.1, from coordinate 1,690,818 downwards.
TGGTGCCGCCGGCGGGGACGGTCACGTTGGTGTTCGTGGCCTGGAGCGCGCCGAGCTTGCACCGGAAGTCGTGCGCGCCCACGAGCACCTGCACGTTCACGATCCCAGAGCCGTCGCTCGCGCCGAACGGGTAGACGACGCCTCCGTGCACGACCGAACCGGTCGCGCCGGCGACCGCGGTACCGTCCGACTGGCGCCGGCAGTTCACGACCACTGGTACCGCGCTCACCGACACCGTCGCCGGCCCGCTCACCGCGTTCGATCCGAGCACCACCGTCGAGCCGGTCCAGCGGAACTTGACGTCGTAGCTCGCCGCGAACAGCTCCTGGACGAGCACGCCGCTCGCCGGCGGCGCGCCGAGGAAGAAGTACGGCGCCGTACCGGTCGAGCGCACCCACATCGCCTCGTCCTCACCCGCAAGTCCTGATCCACTCGACGTGAGCATCTTCAGGGTGACCGGCACCGACGTGAACGTCACCGCCACCGGTCCGAGGACGGCGACGTTCGACTGCTGCACGAACACGCCGAACCATCGCGAACGCACGTCGTAGACGCCGGGGAGGAGCTCCTGCGCGACGACCCCGGAACCCGGTGGGTCGGTCTGGTACCAGGCCGAGGTGCCGGACTGGCGCACCCACAGTGATTCGTCCTGCCCCGACAAGCCGGTACCCGTCGACGAGAGCATCTGCAGCGTCGCCCGCGTCGCCTGGAACGTCACCGTGATCGGCCCGTCGACCGCCAGCGAGGACTGGACGGCCTGCGCGCCGAACCAGCGGGCCTCGACGTCGTAGGTCGCCGCGAACAACTCCTGCGCGACCGTGCCCGATGCGTCAGGTGCGCCCGCCGAGCTCCAGGTCGACGTGCCCACCGGGCGTACGAAGAGCGCGCCGTCGTGGCCCGAGAGACCGGAACCGTCGGACGCGAGCATCCGCAGCGTCGCGAGCTTCGTCCGGAAGGTCACCGTGACGGGCGCGCCGACGGCGACTGCGATGCCGGACTGCACGCTGTCGACCCTGAACCACCGCGCGTCCACGTCGTACACGCCCGCCAGCAACTCCTGCGCAACGGTGCCCGACCCATCGGGATAGCCCGAGAACGACCACGCCACCGCGCCGGCGACGCGCACGAAGAGCGCGGCGTCCTGACCCGACAGGCCGGCACCGGTCGACGCCAGGAGCCGCAACGTGGCGAGCGCAGTGTGGAACGCGATCTCGGGCGGGGCGTTCGCGTCGACCGTGACGCCGGCCTGCACGTTCAGCATGGAGAACCAGTTCGCCTCGAAGTCGTACGTCGCCGGGAACAGCTCCTGCACGGTCGTCCCCGACGCATCCGGATGGCCGGCGAGAGTCCACGAGACGGCACCGCTCGTGCGGAAGAAGAACGCGTCTGTCCTGCCCGAAAAGCCCCGCACCCGTCGACGCGAGGAGTCGCAGTGTCGCCGGTGTCGTCTGGAACGTGACCGCGGTCGACGAGTCGACGGCCACGGCGGCCTGCACGCGCATCACGCCGAACCAGCGGGCCCGGAAGTCGTACGTGCCGGGAAACAGTTCCGCGATCGCGGTGCCCGACGAGTCGGGAACGCCGACCATCGTCCAGCTCGACTGCCCCGGTACGCGCACGTAGAGCGCGGCGTCCTCGCCGGACAGCGGGGCTCCGGTCGACGCCACCATGCGCAGCGGCACGCCGGCCGTCTGGAAGGTCACGGTGGTCGCGCCCGCGATGCTCACTGCGTTCTCGAAGGCCGCGGTGCCGAACCAGGCTGCCTTGAAGTCGTACGTCGACGGCAGCATGTCGACAGACACGTTGCCCGAGCCGTCGGGCGCGCCGAGCGCGCTCGAAGGCCGCTGCCCCCTCCGGCCGGTACCAGGCCGCCGCGTCGCCGCCGGTGAGCGGCGCACCGCCCGACTCGGCGAGGTGCACCGTGACGGTCACCATGTGGAACACGACCGTCGGTGCGCCGCTGATTGCGACCGTTTGCGTCGAGGTCTCGCCGGAGAACTGCATCGTGATGTCGTACGTGCCGTCGAGCAGCGCCGCGGTGACCGTGCCGGACGCGTCGGTGCTGCCGAGCGCGATCGCGCCGCCGCCGCTCGCTGGTGTCGCGGTGACGACACCCGACGCCAGACCCGTGCCGTCGACCGCGAGTAGGCGGATCGCCGTCGCGCAGACCTGGAAATCGACCACAGTGGGACCGGTGACAGCGACCGCGGTGCGTGTCGATGTCGCGGATCCGTAGGTGAGCGTCACGTCGTAACCGCCGGGCAGCACGTCGGTGACGAGCTCGCCCGTGGCGGCCGTCGTGCCGAGGTCGACCGGCGGTCCGCCGCCCGCCCCGATGGCGACCGATCCACCGGACAGCCCGTCGCCGTGCGGGTCGCGGAGCGCGACGGTGAGCGGCACGGCCGGAAACGTCACGAGGGTGCCGGTGGTGACGGTCACCTGCGACAGCGTGTTCACCGCGCCGTCGTAGGTGACGCGCAGGTCGTATACGCCGTCGGGAAGCTCGGCGCCCGTGCGACCGCTCGAGTCGGTGGTTCCCATGGCGAGCCACGTCGCGCCCCCGTCCGGCCGGTACGAGGCGCCGACGCCCGCGAGCCCCGAGCCGTCGGGCGCGACCACCGCCACGGTGGTGCCGCTGTGCGCCGTAGTGCCGACGGTGGGCGCCGGGATGCCATAGGCGCTGCCCTGGCCGATGCACGCGCCGACCTCGGTGATCGCGTACGCGCCACCGTCGAGCTCGACGTCGTGCCCGACGGACGGCCCGTCGAGCAGTGCGACGGCGACGAGCTCGCTCTCGTCGCCGTAGCGGTCGTTGGCGATGAAGTACACCGACTCGGCCTTGCGGAGCCGCAGCGTGTCGGTGCGGCAGCGTGCGCCGACGCCCGCGCCGGCGAAGCCGCGGACCGCGAGCGACGCGACGGCACCGAGCATTGCGGTCACACCGACGGCGATCAACAGCTCGACGAGCGTGAACCCCGACTGCACCGCGCGGTCATGAGCCCTCACGGCGCCGCCGTCCAGTTGCGGACGCGCAACGACTGCCCGGGCGCGCTGCCTGCGGCGTCGACAAAATCGACGCGTGCGTGCGCGACCCGCCGGCTCCCGACCATCGCGGTCAGGTCGACGACACGATCGGCGCGGGCGCCGAGCCCGCCGACGATCAGCGCACCGCTGCCGGGAACCGGCGCGCACGACACCACCACGTCGGTACCGTCACCCGCTGTGAACGAGAGCCCGGCGCACGGCCCGCCGGCGCGCCCCCAGGCGCCATCGGCGCGCATCGCGTTCACGAGCGTGTCGAGCGCGCCGGCCGCGGCGTAGGCATCCGTACGAGCCGTCTGCGCAACACGGTCTTCGCGGAACGACTCTCCGGCGATGTCGAACGCGGCAAGGCCGATGCATGCGATGGCCGTCACGAAGACGAGCGCGAGCACGAGCGCCGCGCCGCCCTCGCCGCGCCGCCCCACGGCACGGGTCATGCCGGCCTCCGGTGTGCGCTGACGGTGAACGGCGATCCGAACACCGTCGTCCCCGACAGCGTGAGCGCCGCGGGCGCGTCGCAGCTCGGCGAGCACACGACGCCGGGCGCGGTGGCGAGGTCGCCGAGCACGACGGTCGACAACAGCGAGGTGCCGGTGCAGCGCCGGCGCACGAGCGCGGTCGCGTCCGCGGCCGGCTCGGCGAACCACGACGTGCGATACACCGTGCCGGTGTCGTCGGTCGCGGTCGTGACGAGCGCCGCGCCGGTGCTGCCGCACGGGGAGGGGTCCGGTGCCGTCACCGTGTCGGCGGACTGCACGTCGCCGACGAACAGCGCGGCCGCGGCGCGCACCGTGCCGTCGTCGGCGAGGTAGCGGCCGGCATCGCCGCCGTGCTGCAGGAACAGCACCGCGGCCGACGCGAGCGGGCCCATCACGAGCGCGAGCACCGTCACTGCGGTGAGCACCTCCACGAGCGTGAACCCGCGGGTCGCTTTGCGATCGCGCGCCTGCGCGCGCCCACCGGCGTTCGGCATCACGCGGCCCGCTTCACGATCGCGAGTCGGCGGTCGAATGCACCATCACCGGAACGGACCCGCAGCTGCAGGAGCTCGCTGCCGCGGTCGACGCCCGCGCAGTCCGGCGCGAACGTCGCAGGGCTCGTGTCGCCGGCCCAGGAACCGGTCGACTCGACGGACAGCTCGAAGGTGCGCGCCGTGCCATCGCCCGAGCCCGGCGGCCCCGCCGCGACGCCGGCCGGGAGGCCGGTGCTCGGGATCGCCGTGACCGCGGCGTCGAGATAGGGCGGCGTGTGCGTGCTGCACGGTTCGTAGGGCGCGGCGGTGAGCGCCTCGGCGTAGCGGACGAGCAGGAGATCGCCGCGCGCATCGGTGCGACTCGGCGACGACAGACCCAGCGCGGCCCCGAGCGCGGCGACGAGGCCCACGACCGCGGTGCCGATGATGGCCACGGCCAGCACGACCTCGATGAGCAGCTCGCCGTTCGCGCCCCTCCGGTTCGCGGCGGCATCGTCGTTCCCCACGGTCGGGGTCTCGGTCGACGGAAGGGCGGGCCTGGAGATGAACCGCATCCTCCGATCGGAGGGTTCGGCCGCCTCGGTGCGATGGAGCTCGCCCGGCGTACCCACAGCGTTCACGGTGCGCGTTCGTGACCGGCGAACACCAACTTCCTGAGAACACGGCCTCGGTGGCTCGCAGGCAGTGCCGACAGCCACAGTCGGTGAGCGCACTTTGCCTCAGAGTGGCATCCGTCGTAACGTGCACGAGGGCACTCAAGGTTCATTTCGGTGGGCTGACCAGCTACGGGGCAGAGGGGTATGGCAGCAGGCGTGGAGACGGCGGTGCGAGCGGGCATCACGTCGAGCGCGCGGCTTCGCGCGCAGCGGCCCGCGCTCGTGGGCGTGCCTGCCGGCACGCCGCCACCCTCGGTGAGCGCGGTGATTCCCACGCTCAACGAAGCCGACAACATCGGTCACGTGATCAGCCGCATCCCCGCATGGGTCGACGAGGTGATCGTGGTCGACGGTGACTCGATCGACGGCACGCCCGAGGTCGCCAAGTCCGCGCGCGACGACGTCGTGGTGATCCAGCAGGACGGTCGGGGCAAGGGCGACGCGCTGTCGTGCGGTTTCGCGGCCGCCAAGGGCGACATCATCGTGATGCTCGACGCCGACGGGTCGACCGACCCGGCCGAGATCCCCCGGTTCGTCGCCGCGCTGCGCACCGGCGCCGACTTCGCGAAGGGCACACGTTTCGCGATGGGCGGCGGCTCGGCCGACATCACCCGCCTGCGGCGCGCCGGTAACCGCATGCTGGGCGGGCTGGTGAACCGGCTGTGGGGCGTGCAGTACACCGACCTCTGCTACGGCTACAACGCGTTCTGGCGTTCCTGCCTGCCCGAGCTCCACGTCGACTGCAATGGCTTCGAGGTGGAGACACTGCTCAACATCAAGGCGGCCCGACGACGGCTGCGCATCGTCGAGGTGCCCTCGTACGAGGCGAACCGAATGTCGGGGGCATCGAACCTCTCTGCTCGCCGCGACGGCATCCGCATCCTGCGGACGATCCTCGCCGAGCGCATCCGGCCCGAGTGACCTGAACGAGGCGATGCAATGAACAACTCGTCCGACCCGCACTCGTACGAGGACACCGTCGTCGTCGGCGCGGGTCCGTACGGTCTTGCAATGGCCGCGCATCTGCACGGCCGCGGTGTGCGCGTGCGCGTGTTCGGCGAACCCATGAGCGCGTGGGCGGAGCACATGCCGGCCGGCATGTTCTTGAAGTCGGAGCCCGCGGCATCGAGCATCTCGGCGCCCGCGCCCGGTTACACACTCGCCGACTACTGCGCCCGCACCGGCGCACCCGACCTCGGGCGCCACGGGCCGGTTCCACTCGAGCTCTTCGTCGGCTACGGGCGCTGGTTCCAGGAGCAACTCGTGCCCGTCGAACGCGAGCGAGTCGCGGCAATCGGGTCGAGCGCGGGTGGCTTCGACGTCCGGCTCGAATCGGGCGAGGTCGTGCAGGCCGCGTCCGTCGTCATGGCCGCCGGGCACGTGCAGTTCGCATACGTGCCCGACAGTCTGCACGCGCTCGCGGACGGCGCACCGCTTCCCACCGCGCACGTGTCGCACGCGTCCCACCACGCCGATCTCTCGAAGCTCGGCGGCGCGACCGTCGCGGTCGTCGGGGGCGGGCAGTCCGCGCTCGAGAGCGCAGCACTGCTGCACGAGGCCGGCGCCATCGTCGACCTCGTCGTGCGCGCCCCCGCGTTGCGTTGGGCCGACGTGCCGTCCGACGAGCGCACGATGCGCCACCGCGTCACGAAGCCCGGCACGCCGGTCGGTCCGGGATGGTCGCTCACCGCGGTGCACCGCGGTGCCGGTTGGTTCCGCATGCTGCCGCACCGCACACGGATCTCGCTCGTGCGTTCGGTGCTCGGTCCTTCGGGCGCGTGGTGGCTCCGGCCGCGTGTTGACGGCGTCGTGCGCACGCATCTCTCGACGTCTGTGCACAGCGCATGGACCGAAGGCGACAAGGTCGTCCTGCAGTGCGCGGGTGGCCCCGACGCGCCCGATCGTCTCGTGGTCGACCACGTGATCGCAGCAACTGGCTACAGGCTCCGCCCGGGAACGATCAGCGTGCTCGACCCGGCGTTGCTCACCGAAGTCGAACGGCGCGACGGCTTCCCGGTGCTGAACCGCTCGTTCGAGTCCACCGTTCCGGGCCTGTACTTCGCCGGCCTCTCGTCGGCGGCCACCTTCGGCCCACTCATGCGGTTCGTGTGCGGCACGGAGTTCGCCGCGCCGCGCATCGCACGCGGCGTCGCGTCCCGCACTTCCCGGGGTCGCTGATGCCCGGCACCGCGCAGCCTGTGGGGGGCACGATCGCCGCCGCGCGAGCGCGCCCGCGCGCCCGGCGGCTCGGTGGCGCGGCCGCGCTCATGCTCCTCGCTGCAGCATGCAGCTCCACGCACACGGCCGGCACCACGAAGCATCCGACCACCACCAGCCCACCGGTCACCGGCCCGAGCACCACACGGTCGCCGATCACGCGCGTCGGGAGCACGAGCGCGTTCCGGCTCGTGGCGAGCGACGGTCGCGCCGGCGACTCGTTCGGCGGTGCGCTCTGGTACGACACCTTCAAGACGCCGATCCCACGCGTGTACCTCGGCATACCCGGCGAGACCGCGATCTCCGCCGACGGTTCGGTCGCGGTCGTCGGTGCACCGGGAGCGTCGGGTCGGGCGCATCGCACCCCTGGTTCGGGCGACGCCTATGTGTTCGCGCGCGCCGGGGAGAATTGGTCCGAGGTCGCGGCGCTCACTGCGTCCGACGGTGCGGCCCACGATGCGTTCGGATCGGCGGTGGCCATCTCGGGAGACGGGCACGACGTGGTGATCGGGGCGCCGTACACCGACCATGGTGACGCCATCGATGCGGGCTCGGTATACGTGTTCCACGCCGTCAACGGCACCTGGCACCAGTCGGCGGAGTTCACCGCACCCGACCACGCCGCGTACGGGAACCTCGGCTGGTCGGTCGCGATCTCGCGTGACGGTCTCACCGCAGTAGCCGGTGCGCCAAGCCATGCCGCCGGTGCCGTGCACAACGCGGGCGCCGCGTTCGTGTTCACCCGGCCGTCGGCGTACGGGCACTGGACCGAGCGCAACCTGCTCCACGCATCGGCGCCGCGCAGCGGGGCGAACTTCGGTGCCGCGGTCGCGCTGTCGGGCGACGGCTTCGTCGCCGTCGTCACCGAGATGTCCCGCGTCGACGCGCAGCACCGCCTGGAGTCCGGGGCGGTGTACGTGCTCTCGACCCAGGACCGCTGGACGAGATGGAGCCGGCTCGCGGGCTTCACCGATCCCCACCGCAATGCCGGCGCCCGCAGCGACTCCTTCGGCGTCGCGGTCACCGTGTCCGACGACGCGCGGGTGGTTGCCGTCGCCGCGCCCGCGGCCACCGTCGGCGGCCGAGTGTCCGTCGGCGCCGTCGACATCTACGCCGTGTCCAACGGCTGGGCCGGCCGGGCGCGCCCGGTCTCGCACCTCACGCTCGTCCCCCGCCATCCGGCGGCCTACCTCTACTACGGGTCGGCGATCGCGTTGAGCGCCAGCGGCCGGCGGCTCGTCGTCGGCATCGACGGTGCCGGCACCGACAACCAGGGCGCGGTGGAGCTCGTCGAGCTCCCTGCGCTCGGCGACCCCACGCCGCTCCGCACGGTCGGTGCCCGCCACGCCGTCGCGTCGCCGAGCTCCACCAAGGGCCGCTTCGGCGCGGCCGTGGCCGTCTCGTCCGACGGCGCTACGGGGCTGGTCGAGCGCGCCATGGCTGGCGGTGGGTGCGGCCGGCGGGCAGGGCGCGGCGTTCCTCTACGACTGGAGGCCCGGCCCCGCGACATGATCGGGCCCAAGACTCCGCGGAGGCGGCAGCGCCGCGATCCCCGGCGGCTGTCCGACCGTGACACATGGCGCCGCCCGGGCGAACCGCACTTCCCGCCGGCGCCACACCACTTACAGTGGTCAAGTGCGCGCCCTGCACACCTTCCAGCCGACATCGCGCGCGGGATGAACGAGCGCCCGGGCATCTCCGTCGTGGTGTGCTGCTACACCGATCAGCGCTGGGACGACCTCTGCGCCGCGATCGACTCCGTCCGGGCCCAGACGTCGGCGTCCGACGAGCTGATCGTGGCCGTCGACCACGCACCGGCGCTGGCCGAACGACTGCGCGCCCGCGGCGAGGTAGACGGCGTCACGATCGTCGAGAGCGACGGCCCGCGGGGACTCTCGGGCGCGCGCAACACCGGTATCGCCGCCGCGCGCGGCGACATCGTCGCCTTCCTCGACGACGATGCCGTCGCCGCTCCGGACTGGCTGGACGAGCTCTGCCTGCCGTACCGCAATCCGGGCGTCGCCGGTGTCGGCGGGCGGGTCGTGCCGCGGTGGGACGGGCCCCGCCCGGCGTGGTTCCCGCCCGAGTTCGAATGGGTCGTCGGCTGCACCTACGAGGGCCATCCGGGCGAAGGACCGGTGCGCAACGTGATCGGGGCGAACATGTCGTTCCGGCGGGCGGTGTTCGACCGCGTCGGCGGCTTCGACGACAAGGTCGGGCGCATCGCCGCGCACCCTTCGGGATGCGAGGAGACCGAGCTCTGCATCCGCGTCGGTCAGAAGATCCCCGGCAGCATCGTGTGGTACGCGCCGAGCGCGGTCGTGCACCACCGCGTCGGCGGTGAACGCGCGACGTTCGCGTACTTCCGGGCCCGCTGCCTCGCCGAGGGCGGGTCCAAGCAGCGCGTCGCCCGGCTCGTGGGCTCGCGCGACGGTCTCGCGAGCGAGCGCACGTACACCACGCGCACACTGCCGCGCGCCGCTGCGCCGCGACCTCGCCCTCGGCCTGCGTACACGGGATCGAGACGCGATCGCACGCGCCGCAACACGGGGCGTGGGCGTTGCGCTCGCCGGCATCGGTCTGGCAACCACGTGGGTACACGAGCGCCGCACGTCGACGCGATCGACGCGTACGGCGCGTACGGCCGGCGCGGCGCTCGATTTTCGACCCGCGCTCGTCGGCCAGGTGGACGTCGATTCGCCGGCGGCGATCCCCGGCGGCGTCGCGGCCGACGGGAGTCCGTACGAGCGGGCAATCCTGCTCGTACGCGAGCACGGACGCCCGCGCGGCGCGATCGAGGTGCCGATGGCGCGCGACGGCGTCGCCGCGCACGACGTTGAGCGGCACCTCGGGGCGGCGCAGGCGGAGGGCACCGCGCTCGTGCTCGTGCACCAGCGCGACGACGTCGCCGCGGTCTGGTGGCTCCCCACCGCGCTGCCACGCGTCACGGTGGTGGTCGCCACCCGTGACCGGCCGGCCGAGCTGCGCCGGTGCGTGGCGTCGATCCTCGCCAACGACTACCCGCACTTCGACGTGGTGATCGTCGACAACGGCCCCGAACCGGGCGTCGCGCTGCAGATCGCCGACGAGATGACCGGGCGCGAGCACGCGGTGCGCTGCCTGTGGGAACCCGTCCCCGGGCTCGCGCGCGCCCACAACCGCGCCCTGCCGTCGCTGCGCGCCCCGATCGTCGCCTTCACCGACGACGACGTCGTCGCCGACCCTCGTTGGCTGCACCACCTCGTCTCGGCGTTCGCGGTCGCCCCCGATGTCGCGTGCGTCACCGGCATGATCTTCCCCCTCGAGCTCGAGACCGCGGCGCAGGAACTCGTCGAGCAATCGATCGGTTTCAACAAGGGGTACCGCCGCACGGTGCATCGGCTGCACGGCGACGGCCGCGATCCGCTGTTCCCGTTCACGGCCGGGCAGTTCGGCTCGGGTGCGAACATGGCGTTCCGCGTCGATGCGCTGCGGTCGTTCGGCGCCTTCGACGACGCGCTCGGCACGGGCACGCGCGCACGCGGTGGCGACGATCTCGCCGCGTTCTTCGACGTGGTCGTGAGCGGCCACGCGCTCGTGTACGAGCCTGCGGCGATCGTGTTCCACGCGCACCGCCGCGATTCCTCGGCGCTCGCGCACCAGGCGTTCGGGTACGGGGCCGGCCTCTCCGCCTACCTCACCAAGACACTGCTCGACCGGCCCTCGCGGCTGCTGACGCTCGCGGCGCGGGTACCCGCGGGTCTGCGGTATGCGCTCGCGCCGGACTCGGCGAAGAACGCACGCCTGCCCGACCACTACCCGCGAGGTCTCGTGTGGCGCGAGCGCGCCGGCATGGTGGCCGGCCCGGTGCTGTACGCGGCGAGCCGGCGCGCAATGCGCCGGGCCACACGGGCGCCGAGCAGCCCGACGGCCCGACCCTGCGTCGCGCCGATGCCCAGGCCCACCCGGGCGGCATCGTCGTGAACGGGCCCGCGGTGGTGCCGATCCTGCTGTACCACTCGGTGTGCACCGAACCGGCGCGCCTCGTGCAACGGTGGTCGACGACGCCGGCGCGCTTGCGCGAGCACCTCGACTTCCTCGCCGGCGAGGGCTACGACACGCTCACGGTCACCGACTACGTGCGAAGGCTGCGCGAACCGGTGGTGTCGCTCCCCGAGCGCGTCGCGCTGGTCACCTTCGACGACGGTTTCGCCGACTTCACCACGGATGCGTTGCCCGCTCTCGTCGACACGGGAACGGCCTCCACGTTGTACGTGTCGACCGCGTACGTCGGTGCCACGAGCTCGTGGCTCGGGCCCGACGGTGAGCAGCCGATGCTCTCGTGGGCGGCCATCAAAGACGCCGCCGCGAGCGGCGTGGAGGTCGGCGCGCACTCTCACCACCACGTCGCGCTCGACGTGCTGCCCGGCCGCGAGGCCGAGCGCGAGATCGCAGGCAGCAAGCAGCAGATCGAGCAACACCTGGGGCGCTCGGTCACGTCGTTCGCGTACCCGCACGGCTACCACGGCCCTCGCGTACGGGCGATCGTGCAGCGCTGCGGATTCGAGAACGCCTGCGGCGTGAAGCATGCGCTGAGCGGCCCCGGCGACGACGAGTTCGGCCTGGCCCGCGTGATGCTCGAGGGCGACATCACGGTCGCAAGGCTGCGCGCGATGCTCGATGAACTGACGCGCGCGCCCGGGCGCGAGCAGGTGCAGACGCGCCTGTGGCGCACGTACCGGCGCGCCCGTAGCCGCCTGCGGCCCGCTCCGCAGCCGGCGGCCTCGACCGGCGCGCCGTGACCGTCGACGCTCCCGCCGGTCTGGCCCGAGCGCGATCCGATCGCGTGCAGCGTCTCGCCGCCCATATGCGCGAGCCGTTGCACCGCAACGGCTACGCGCTCGTTGCCTCGACGTTCAGCACCTCGATCCTCGGACTCGTCTACTGGGCGATCGCCGCGCGCGCGTATCCGAACACGGACACGGTGGGCAGGAACGCCGCGCTCATCTCCACGATGATGTTCCTAACGAACGTCGCGAGCCTGAACTTCACCGACGTGCTCAACCGCTTCGTGCCGGTCGCGGGCTCGAGGACACGCAAGCTCGTCGACGCCTCCTACCTGATCGCGGTCGCGCTCGGCGGTGTCGCGGCCATCGTGTTCGTGCTCGGGCACAATGTGTGGACGCCGCGACTCGATCCGGTGTTGCACAGCCCGGGGATCTCGCTGTTGTTCGTCGTGGCCGTCATGTTCTGGGTCGTCTTCGTACTCCAAGATGCCGTGCTCATCGGGCTGCGCCGCGGCACATACGTGTTTTTCGAGAACACCGCGTTCGGCGTCGTGAAGATCGTCCTGCTCGTCGCGCTCGCGGCGCTGGTGCCGAGCACGGGCATCTTCCTCTCGTGGACACTGCCCCTTCTCGCCGTTGTGGCCGTCGTCACCGTGATGCTGTTCCGCACGTTGCTGCCGCACCACGAACGCGACCACACCGGGGTGGTCGAGCACATCGACCGGCGGGCGGTCACCCCGTTCATCGGCGCCGACTACACGGCGTCGATCGCGGAGACCACGGCGACGTCGCTCATGCCGCTGCTCGTGCTCGCGTCGAGCGGCGCCACCGCGAGCGGCTATGTGTTCCTCTCGTGGACGGTCGCCTACAGCCTCTATCTCGTCAGCCGCAACATCGGGATGGCGCTCACCACCGAAGGCGCGAGCGACCCTGACAACCTCGCCCGCTACACGCGCGCCGCGCTCACGGCGTCGGCCCGCATCGTGGTGCCGCTCGCGATCACGCTCGCGATCGGCGCACCGTGGTTCCTCGAGCTGTTCTTCGGCGGCCGGTACGCCGCCCATGCCACGGGACTCCTCCGCCTCTTCGCGCTGTCGGCCATTCCCGCGATCGTGCCGATCACCGTGGCAAGCGTGGCGCGCGTCCAACGCCGGCTGAAGACGCTCGTGGTCGTGAGCGCCCTGAGCACGCTCCCGGCGCTCGCGCTCATCCCGCTGTGCACTCACCTGATCGGCATCGCCGGATCGGGTCTGGCCTGGCTCGCCGTCGAGTCTGCGGTGGCGCTCGTGCTCATGAGCGGCGAGCTCCGCGCGGCGTGGCACCCGCGGCACGCCGCCGCGCCCACCCCCACGATGCCGATCTCGCCGGAACCGCGCTCGAACGGCCGCGCGCCCACCACGGCGGTGCCCGCGGCCGAGCCGCTCGATGCGAGCGCCTACTTCGTGCGACTCGACGCGGTGGTGCCTGCCCCGGAGATTGCCGATGCCGTCGCGGCCGCCCCATCGCTGCCGTCGCCGCGTCACGACCTTCCCCGCGGCCGCATGGTGGCCGGCCGTCACGCTCGGCGCCGGCCTCGTGTTGTGGGCCGTGTCGCTCGCCCAGCTCGACGCGGGCTCGCTCGGCCGCTTCGGCCTCGTGTCGAACCTGCCGGTGGCGTACTTCGCCGGCATCGCGATCGCAGCTGCCGGCTTCGTGCTCGCGCTGCATCGCGGAATGCGGCCGCTGCTCCTCGCGGCCCACGGTGCACTGCTGCTCTTGATGCTGCACGCCACACCGGCGATCGGCTACGCCGAGCTGCGGTACGCGTGGGCGTGGAAGCACGTGGGCGTGGTCGACATGTTGCAGCACCGCCACACGCTGACCGGCGGCACGGCGGTGCTCGACATCTACCGGCACTGGCCCGGGTTCTTCGCGGCCGCGGCCGCGCTCGTCGACGGCACCGGAGTGAAGAGCGCGCTTTCGTTCGCGTCGTGGGGGCCACCGTTCTTCGCGCTGCTCGACGCGGCCCTGCTCGTGGTCGCGCTCCGCGCCCTCACCGACGATCGGCGCCGCATCGCACTCGCGGTGTGGGTGTTCATGATCGCGAACTGGGTGGGCCAGGATTACTTCGCGCCGCAGGCGTTCGGCTTCGCGCTCTACCTCGCGATCATCGCCATCGTGCTGCAGTGGTACCGGACTCCGGGCGCCGTCACCGAGCGCTTCCGCGCCGGCAGCGTGGAGCCACCCGGCCCCGAGGCCATCGCGCCACACGGCACCGCACCACAACGGCGGAGCGTGGCGGTCATCTTCCTCGTGCTCCTCGCCGCCACGGCGACGAGTCACCCGCTCACACCGATCGTGGTCTGCCTCAGCCTCGGCGCGCTGCGCGTGTTCCGGGTACTCGACCGGCGCTGGCCGCTCGTCGCCAGCGTCGTGGTGACCGTCGGGTGGTTGCTCACCGGCGCAGGCACCTACACGCTGCAGAACATCAGGAGTCTGTTCGACCAGGTCGGCCGGCTCGGCAGCAACGTCGACTCGAACCTGGCGTCGTTCGGAAGCCTCAGCCCGGCCCAACACGTGGTCGCCGACATGGGCCGGATGGTCGTCGCCGTCGTGGCGCTGCTGGCCGTCGCCGGCTTCGCGCGCCGCGTGCGGCACGGCTACGTCGACCGCGCCGCGGTCGCGCTGTGCATCGCGCCGGGCCTCCTGCTCGCGGCGGGCGCATACGGCGGCGAGGCCATCTTCCACGCGTATCTGTTCGCGCTCCCGTTCGCCGCCTTCCTCGCAGCAGGCCTCTTCTACCCGTCGATCCACGCGCGCGCCGCGTGGGGTCACACGGTGGGGATCGCAGTCGTCACCTGCGCGCTGCTCACCGGCTTCATGTTCGCCTACTTCGGCAAGGACGCATGGTCGGACTTCACGCCGGGCGAGGTGCGTGCAGCCCGCATCGTGTTCGCGACCGCGCCACCGAACTCGCTGCTCATCGACGGCACGCTGGAGTACCCGACACAGTTCGAGCACGTCGATCGCTTCACCTACGTAACGCTCGGCACGGAACCCACCAGCGAGGTGAAGCAGGTGCTCGCCGATCCGGCGAAGTGGCTGCGCGAGTGGATGACCGACCCGCGCTATGCGCAGGGCTACCTGATCATCACGAAATCGCAGATCGCCGAGGTCGAGGCAACCGGCCAGCTGCCGCGCGGTTCGCTGCAGCGCGCCGAGCAGCAGCTCCTCGCCGCACCCGGGTTCAAGGTGCTGTACCACGATTCCGACGCGCTGCTCATCACGGTGCCCCGCACCACCACAACGGGCGCGTTCGCGGTGAACGGGCAACGCCTGATCGTCGCGTGGTCGGTGACCGCGCTCGTGATGATGGCGGCGATGCCCGGCGCACCGCTCACGTTGCTCGTGGTGATCGGCTTCCTGCTCTGCTGCCCGGGCATCGTGATCAGCGGGCACCTCGGGATTGACGACCGTGCGTTCAGCGCGATGCTGCTGGTGGGCAGCAGCCTGGCGCTCGACGCCCTCGTCGCCGAGAGCCTCGTGTACCTGCACGTGTTCACCGGCACGCGCGTCGTCGCGGTGCTCGCCGCGATTGCGGTGGGCGGCGCGCTGCTCCGCCGGCCGGTGCCATCTGCGGCCCGACCGCAGGTGCGCGCCCAGGCCGGGCACGTGCCCGCGCCGCAGTACGAGCTCGACTTCGACCGTTCGATGCCGGTGCTGCTCGTTCGCATTGGGCGCTATCCCGTGTACCACGGCGGCGTGTGCGCGATCCGCAGCTTCGGGCGGGTGGGCGTGCCGGTCCACGCGATCGTCGAGGACCGGCTCACACCCGCAGCCGCGTCGCGGTATCTGGAGTCGGCCCACGTGTGGCCCACGACCGGGGGCGAGACCGAGGAATTCCTCGTGGAGGGCCTGCGCCGCATCGGCGACGCGCTGGGTACGCGTGCCCTGGCGATCCCCACCGACGACGAGTCGGCGGTGCTGCTGGCGGAGCACGGCGACGTGCTGCGCGAACACTTCGTGTACCCCGCGATCGAATCGCGGCTCCCGCGGCGGCTCGCGAGCAAAGAAGGGCTCCACATCATGTGCGGCGCCTTCGGTGTGCCGCAGCCAGACGCCTTCTTCCCGCGCACCGTCGACGACATCTACGACTACGCCGCGCGCGCCACGTTCCCGATCGTCGTGAAGAACGTCGAACCGTTCGCGCGCTTGCAACGCAAGGCGGTCGGCGGCACCACCGTCGTGCAGGATCGCGGGGCGCTGTTCGAGCTCGCGAGCACGTTCCCGTCGCCGCGTAGCGCGATGTTCCAGGAGTACATCCCGCGCGACGACGCCGAGGACTGGATCTTCCAGACGTACTGCAACGAGGACTACGCGGCGATCGTGCCGTTCACCGGCATCAAGCTCCGATCGTGGCCGCCCCACGCCGGCGTCACCACCTACGCGCGCGCGGTCCGCAACGAGGAACTCGAGGAGCTGTCGGTCAACTTCTGCCGCGACCTCGGCTATCGCGGTGTGTGCGACCTCGACTGGCGCTTCGACCGGCGCGACGGCCGGTACAAGCTCGTCGACTTCAATCCGCGTCCGGGCGCGCAGTTCGAGCTGTTCGCCACCGAAGCGGGCGTCGACGTGGTGCGCGCGATGCACCTCGACCTCACCGGACGTCCCGTACCTCCTGCCCCACCGCTGCGCAACGGGATCCGCATCGAGCACCTCGATCTCCCGTCGTCGATCGCCTATCGCGGCCGCCATGAGCCGGTGCCCGCCGACCTCGACACCGGTGGTCGCGCCCGACATGCCTGGGCCGCGCCCGACGACCCTGTGCCGTTCCTCGTGATGGCGGTGCGCGTGGCCGCGGTGGCGATCGGCCGGTCGGCGGCGAGGCTGGTCGGTCGCGCGCCGCGGCCGCAGAACGCGCCCGCACCCACCCCCGCACCGGTCGCCCCTGCGCCCGACCGGCCGGCGCCCCGGCGCCGGCGCCAGCGCCTCGCCCTCGCCGCGGCGCTCGGTGGCGCCGTCGTGGCCGCGGGCACCGTCGTGCTCGCCACCACCGGCGGGCACCATCACACCGTGCCGCCGCCCGCCCGGGTGGCGCCGGCGACCCTGTCGGTGGCGCACATCGCCCGCGACACGGTCACCGTGTCGTTCACGCCCACGCACAGTGGCGGGCCCGTGAGCGTCGTCGCCACCCAAGCGCCCGGCGCTGCGACCCCGGTGTGGTCGACGGCCCGCGTGGCTGCGGGCCAGCGCGTGCTCGTGGTGCTGCCGTTCCCCACCGGCACCACGACCGTCACCGTGGACGGCCTCACGCCCTCGGGGCACCCGCTCGAGCTCGTGCTCGATCCCGCAGCGCTGCAGGCCCGCCTCGGTATCCACTGCTCGCAGCCGGCGCCCGCCGACCAGGCCGCCTGCGCCTGGCTCGGCTCGTAGTCCCAGAGCTGCGCCGCCGCGATCCCGAGCGAGACGGCGTCGCGGGCCGGCCTCAGGGTCGCAGGCAGCCTCAGCTCGCGGGGCGGCGTGCCGATGACGAATTGTGACGGGTCGTCCCTCGTGGAGGCCGCGCATCGGCGCCGCACGGCGCCGCGGCGCGGGGCAGGAAGGCTCCGTGCTCGTCGAGGCGGCAATGACGATCGTGGTGTTCGCGCTCCTGCTCTTCGGCATCGTCGAGTTCGGCACCGCGTTCTTCGACTACCTCACCACGAGCAACATGACGCGGTCGGCGGCCCGCGTCGGTGCCACGCTCGGCAACGCCTCGTCGACCGACTACCAGATCCTCCAGAAGATCAAGTCGTCCACCTCGGGCATACCGCTGGCCGAGATCCAGCGGATCGTGGTGTACAAGGCCTCCGGTGTCGGCGCCGGGCCGAGCGGGGCCTGCATCGCGGGCAGCGTGTCGAGCTCCTGCAACGACTACACGGCCGCCGACCTCAACCGGCCGTCGAGCGACTTCGGCTGCTCGGCGACGTCACCCGACCGCTCCTGGTGCCCGACCACTCGCGTCGTGTCGGCGAGCGGCAACAGCGGCGCGGGGCCCGACTACCTGGGGATCTACGTGCAGGTGTTGCATCCTTCCGCCACCGGCCTGTTCGGCCCGTCGTTCACGTTCAAGCAGAGCATGGTCCTCAAGATCGAGGCCGAGACGCCATGACGCGGGCGTGGCTGCGAGGCGACCGCTCCCAGCGCGGCGCGGTGATGGTGGAGCTCGGCATCGTGTTGCCGCTCCTGCTCATGCTCGCGTTCGGTATCGCCGACATCGGCCTCGCGTGGCGCGACAAGGTGACCGTGGAGACCGCGGTTCGCGCCGGCTCGCGCACCGGCGCGAACCTCGGCAACAATCCGCTCACCGACTACAACATGCTGCAGACCACGCTGTCGGGGCTGAGCGGCATCCCGCAAGCGAACGTCGACGAGATCGTGGTGTTCAACGCCGACTCGAGCGGCACCGTGCCCGCCACGTGCAAGGCGGGCAGCTCGGTGGCGGGCCTGTGCAACGTGTACCTGCCGAGCGCGTTCAACCTCTCGTCGTCGAGCTTCGGCTGCCACGGCGGCCCCGACACGTCGTGGTGTCCCACGAACCGCAGCGTCTCGCAATCGGCCGGAACCGACTACGTCGGTGTCTACCTGAAGGCGCACCGCTCGTCGCTCACCAAGCTCATCGCCTCCGGCCAGGTGACCATGTCCGCGACCGCAGTGTTCCGCATCGACCCCACACAATCATGACCCGATTCGCAACGCACCCCCGCCCACTCTTCCGCACGCGCGACGAAGGCGGTTACGTCCTCGTCACCGTCGCGTTCTCGATGGTCGTGCTGATGCTGATCGCTGCGCTCACGGTCGATGTGGGCGGCTGGTTCTCGCGCGGCAGCCAGATCCAGCGCGCCGCGGACGCGGCGGCGCTCGCCGGCGTGCCGTACATGCCCGACATCGCCACCGCGACGAACGTGGCCCTCAGCACCGCGACGAAGAACGGCTTCACCGACGGCCAGAAGAGCGTGAGCGTCGTGGTGAGCGCGATCGCAGGCAACCCGCACCAGCTGCAAGTGACCGTCACCGACGGCAACGTGCCGCGCTACTTCTCCGGACTGGTTCTCTCGAACAAGACGATCACCCACACTGCGATCGCCGAGTACGACCCGGCCGTGCCCATGGGCTCGCCGAAGAACACGTTCGGCACCGGCGACCTGCTCTCCTCGCCCGACACCGAGCACATCTGGGCCGCGGCGAGCGGTTGGTGCTCGGGGCGCGAGAACGGCGACCTGCTGCTCGCCGGCTACGACCAGGCCTGGTCCAACTCCAACGGCACGAACGGAAGCTGGACGTGCCCGGGCCGCACGAGCAACCCGACCGCCGACCCCACCGGCTACTACTACGCGATCGAGGTGCCTCCGAACGCCGCGGGCAAGCACATCCACCTCGACCTGTACGACCCCGCGTACGACTGCGGCGACCCCGACAGCGACCTCCAGGGCGGCTGCTCGTCGAACGTGACGACCACGTTCAAGCTGCTCGGACCGGACGCCACCTCGTTCGACCGCACCGACAACCCGGTGCTGCAGACCACGACGTTCTCGTCCGGCTCCACCACCTACAAGAACGCGTGGGACTCGTTCTGGAGCGGCACGGCTGACGTGGGCACGTACTACCTCGAGGTGTACACGAAAGCGGGCGAGTCGAACAGCGCCGCGAGCAACGGGTTCTCGATCCGAAGTTACGTCGGCGGCACGTTCAAGACCTGCAGCACGATCACGACGGCGCCCGACTACAACGCGAGGTGCCCCCAGGTGCACGCGGTCGACGACATGTCGATCTTCGCGAGCCAGGCGGGCTCGACCGCCGTGTTCTACCTCGCCTCGCTCGACCCCGCGTACGGGGGCAAGACCATGACCGTCTCGCTGTTCGACCCCGGCGAAGGCGCGCAATCGATCCAGGTACTCGACCCGAACAGCAACCCGGTGAGCTTCTCGTGGAGCACGGCGTGCGGCAACGGCATCGCCAACGCGACGGGCGGGTGCAGCGGCTCGGGCAGCTCGCTCGACGTGAGCGGGACGAGCGGCATGCAGCAGCCGTACCCGTACACCTACCCGGGCGGCCGCTTCAACGACCGTCTCGTGACGATCCAGGTCGCGCTGCCGTCGAACTACGCGTCGCTGTACGGCACGAACACGTGGTGGCGGGTGAAGTACACCACGACGAACAGCAGCGTCACCGACCGCACCACGTGGGCCGTCACGGTGAACGCCAACCCGATCCACCTCGTCAGCTGACCCTCCCGACGCCCCCCAGACGCGCACCTGGCCGCGGCCCGATCGGGCGGCGGCCAGGCCGGCGCACGCGGGTGCGGCTGGGCTCAGCTCACGGCACGTCGAGCACCGTGGTGGTCGCCGAGCGGTTGCCGGTGGCGTCGATCGCCCGCACGAAATAGCGCCCGGCGCCCGGCAGCGGGTAGCTGTGGCGCAACGTCGTGGCGATGACGCGATCGTCGCGGATGACCTCGTAACCGGGCGCCACGCCGGAGTCGTCGGTGGATGGCTTCCAGTAGAGGGTGTTGCCGCTCAGCACCTGGAAGTTGGTGGGCACGCTCGGTGCCGTGGTGTCACGGGAGCAGAACCGGGCGAAGCCGCCGAGCCAGTCGGCCACACCCTTGTGGTACGCGCCGCGCACCATGTCACCGGCCGCCCAGAGGCAGTTGTCGCTGTCGAGCGTGAGACCCCACACGCCCTCGCCACTCGACGCCATCGCCCACTGCGGCTCGAAGTCGGTGGCCTTCACGAGGCCGTCGGCGGCGTACGCGTCGAGCCAGTTGGAGTTCGTCACCTGCGAGTAGTTCGTGGGGGTGGGCCAGGTGTCGGTACCGGCGTAGTCGTAGAAGTAGCAGTGGCAGCCACCGAAGACCACGCCGTTGTAGGCGCGCGCCACCTGGAAGTCGCCGCCCCACTGGGTGATGTGGCCGGTGACGTAGCTGAAGTCGTCGTGCGTGTACTCCTGCAGGTCGTGCTGCGAGCCCCCGAGGTACACGTTGCCGCCGTCCTCGAAGATCGCGTACTGGTACCAGCGGTTGCGGGAACCCTGGTCGAACTGCGGACGGTTCATACCCGGCACGAGCGCACCGGTGGTGGTGTCGACGACGGCCGCGGAGTCGATGCCGGACGTGTTGTCGACGTTGTGGAAGAAGCCGGCGAGGTACACGCGCGTGCCGTCGTCGGACGGGAAGATGTCGACCACGGGCAGGTCGGTCGGCACCTTCCAGTGCTGGTCGGGCGTGCCGTCGGTGAGCGACACCCGACCGATGCCGAGCGGGAAGACGGTCTTGAGCGAGGGGCCACCGATGAGGCGGTTGAAGCCGCCGCCGACGTAGAGCCAGTTGCCGGACACCGCGACCTTGCGCACGTACGGGCGGGCCGCACCGTAACGGGGGTAGGCCACGAAGGCGGTGAAGCCGGACACGACCGCGCCGCTGGTGGGGTCGAGCTCGGCGAGGCCGGCCGTGTTCGGCGCACCGTTCACGTTCGTGAAGTTGCCACCCACGATGAGGTTGCCGTCCGGTGACGCCGCGAGGCTGAACACCTCACCGTCGAGCTGCGGCCGGAACGTGGAGATCCACGTGCCGGTCTGCACGTCGAATGCCGCGAGCCACGACTGGTCGTACTGGGGGCCGCCGGCGCCGTTCTGGACCGCCGCGAACTTGCCGCCCACGAACATCGTGTTGCCCACCTGCTGCAGCGCGTGGGCGGGCGCGTCGTTGTCGGGATCGGGGTCGGCCACCTTCTTCACGCCCACCACACCCCACTGCATCGTCTGCGGGGCGCTCTGCGGCAGCCACGACAGCGTCTGCGCGTCGGCGCCCGAGTCGGAAAGCGCCGTGAAGCCGGCCTGGCTGTCGTCGAGCTGGGGCCGGATCCACACCTGCGTGAAGGGCACCGCACCACTGCCGTTCACGCCCGAGGCGAGGTATGACGAGGAGCTGCTGCTCCCCGAGATCCAGTTGCCGAACGCGAAGCCCTTGATCGGCCGGTGGTTGTTGTCGAGCAGCGCGCGGTTGTAGCCGCTGTCGAACCCGCTGTTCTGCGTGCTGAAGGAACCCGACGAGCTCTGCGAGCCGTACGCCATCGCGGACAGCGGCTCGCCGCCCGCGAAGCCCCAGGTCCACGTGGCAGTGCTCGCGAGGTACCAGCGCGCCTGCTGCCAGCTCGTGCCCGACGTGTTCGTGGCCCGGATGAGGCGGACACCGTCGGCCAGCGCGTCGGGGCGCCCGCCGCCCAGCAGCCCGTTGATGACCTCGTCCGGCAGCGTGGCGGGCGAGAACGCGCCCTGGCCGTCGGGCGTGGTGCGCACCGCGGCTGCGGTGCCCTGCCCGGTCTCGTGCCAGTTCCAGCCGTTGCGGCCGCGGCCGACGAGCACCCAACCGCCACCGTCGGTGGTCATGTCACAGTAGAACTGCTGCGGCGCCCCGAGCGCGGCCGTGTCGAGCCAGTAGATGCCGTCGTTGCTCGACGGGAAGCTCTGCTTGATCGCCCAGCAGCTCGGTGCGGCGTCGTCGCTCGTGAGCCCGGCGTGGGTCGTCGGGGCGCTGGCGTGGGCCGCGTGAGGGCCGACGACGGCCACCGTCGCCAGCGAGGCGGCGGCAATGACAAGCACGCCCGAGAGCGATCGGCGCAGCATGAATCCTCCTTCACGCCACGCCGGGTGGTCACGTGGCCACCAGACAATACAATCCGCGGACGGTCACATACATGGTCGATCCCGGCAACGTGACCAATGCGCTACCACAGTGCGTGTAGGCAATGTCGCACTGTGTTGCGGATGTCACGTCGCGGTGATGCTGTTGGTCGCGCTCGAGGCCGACCCGGTGCCGATCGTGTTCGTCGCCGTCACGGTGAACGTGTACGCCTGTCCGCTGGTGAGGCCGGAGACGGTGCAGGTGTTCGACGCGGTCGTGCACGTGTGGTTGCCGCTGCTCGAGGTGACCCTGTAGCTGAGGACCGCCGCGCCACCGTTCGACGCCGGTGCCGTCCACGACACCGACGCGTTGTGCGAACCGGCGGTGGCCGCGTTGGCGTTCGTCGGCGCCCCGGGCAGTGTGGCGGGCGTGAACGAGTTCGACGCGCTCGACGCCGCGCCGGTGCCGGTGCCGTTCGTCGCGGTGACCTTGAACGTGTAGGCGGTGCCGTTCGTGAGGCCCGTGAGCGTGCACCAGGTGGTCGACGAGCTGCACGTGATGCCACCGGGCGACGACGTCACCGTGTACGACGTCGGCGCCTGCCCCCCGTTCGCGGCGGGAGCGTTCCATGTGACCTCAGCGCCGCCCGACACGATCGTGAGCTGGCGCACCGTGTTCCCGTTGCTGTCGTCCACGTAGATCTTGCCGTCGCTACCGATGGCCATGTCGACCGTGTAGTTGAAGCTGGCGTTCGCGCCGGTGCCGTCGGCCTCGGTCGCCGAGCCGGAACCGGCGACGGTCGACACGTATCCCGACGAGTTGACCATGCGGATCAGCGAGTTCGCCGAGTCGGCCACGTACAGCGTCCCGCCCGGGTCGAGCGCGAGGCCCTTCGGCTGGTTGATCTCGGCCGCCGTCGTGAGCCCGTCGTCCGTCCCCGCGCCGCCCGAACCGGCCACCGTGGTGACCACACCGGCCGAGGTGACCTTGCGGATTCGGTTGTTGTTCGTGTCGGCCACATACACGGTGCCCGACGAGTTGACCACGAGCCCCTGGGGTCCGGAGAACCTCGCGCTCGTGCCGGTGGCGTCCTGGTATCCCGCGGTGCTCGAGCCGGCGAGCGTGCTGGCCGTGCCGGACGACGTGACCTTGCGAATGGCGTTGCTGTTCGTGTCGGCCACGTACACGTTCCCGGAGCTATCGATGCCGAGGCCGTTCGGCGCGTTGAACTCCGCCGAGAAGCTGCTCCCGTTGACGAGCCCGGCAGTGCCGTTCCCCGACAGCGTCGACACCGAGCCACCCGACGTGATCTTGCGGATCCGGTTGTTGTTCGTGTCGGCCACGTACACGTTGCCCGACGAATCCACCGTGACACCTTGCGGGCCGTCGAACTCCGCCGACGAGCCGGAGCCGTTCACATAGCCGGCCGTGCCGTTCCCCGCGAAGTTCGTGACCACACCGGCCGCGGTCACCTTACGGATCCGGTTGTTGAGCGTGTCGGCGATGTAGATGTTGCCCGAGCTGTCGATCGTCAGGTTGTTCGGCTGGTTGAACGACGCGGCGGTGCCGGTGCCGTTGCCGTACGACGCGCTCCCCGACCCGGCCAGCGTGGTGACGGCGGCGACGCGGCCGGCGACCACGTTCGTCGGAGCGTTCGGCACGATCCCCGGCGTCACGCTCACCGGGCTCGAGCTCGCACCGGTGCCATAGGCGTTCGTCGCGGCAACTGTGACCGTGACCGCCACGTTGTTCGTCAGACCCGTGATCGTGCAGCTCGTGGCGGCGGTCGTACAGGTCTGGCCACTGCTCGCCGTCGCGGTGTACGACGTGATGGCGCTGCCGCCGTTCGACGACGGGGCCGACCACGAGACCGCGGTGGCGCTGTCGCCGGGCGTCGCGCTCACGCCCGTGGGCGCGCCGGGTGGCGCGAACGGCGTGAAGGTGTTCGACGCGCTCGAGGCCGCGCTCGTGCCGGTGCCGTTCGTCGCCTTGACCGTAAACGTGTAGGCGGTGCCGTTCGTGAGGCCGCTCACCGTGCACAACGTGGTCGACGAGGTACACGTGATCCCGCCGGGCGACGACGTCACCGTGTACGACGTCGGCGACTGCCCACCGTTCGCCGACGGCGCGGTCCAGGTGACCTGGGCACCGCCCGACACCGGCGCGATGCGGCGCACCTTGTTGCCCACGTTGTCGGTGACGTAGATGTTGCCGTCCGGGCCGACCTCGACGTCGTTCGGGAAGTTGAACGTCGCGGCAGTCGCGGTGCCGTCGGTCTCCCCCGCCGAACCCGAGCCAGCCACCGTCACCACGTAGCCCGACGAGTCGACGGTCCGGATCAGATTGTTGCCGCTGTCGGCCACGTAGATGATCCCGGCGGCGTCGATCGCAAGACCGCGAGGTCCGCTGAAACGCGCCGCGGTCGACAGGCCGTCGAGCGCGCCGGAGGAACCCGAACCCGCCAGCGTCGTGACGACACGGCCGGGCGTGATCTTGCGGATCATGTTGTTGTTCGTGTCGGCGACCCAGATGTTGCCCGACGAGTCGACCGCGACGCCTTGCGGCCAATCGAACTGGGCCGCCGTGCCGGTGCCGTTCGCGGAGCCGGCTGTCCCCGAACCGGCGAACGTGGTGACCACCGCAGACGACGTCACCTTGCGGATCGTGTTGTTGTTCGAGTCGGCCACCCAGATGTTGTTCGACCCGTCGATCGTCAGGCCCTGCAAGCCATTGAACCGCGCTGCGGTCCCAGTGCCGTCGGAGGAACCCGCCGTGCCGGAGGTCGAGCCGGCGAACGTCGTGACCACGCCGGCGGGCGTGATCTTGCGGATCACGTTGTTGCCCGTGTCTCCCACGAACAGGTTGCCGGACGAGTCGATTCCGATTGCCTCCGGCACGTTGAACTGCGCGCCGGTGCCCGTGCCGTTGACGAAACCGGCCGTGCCCGAACCCGCGAACGTCGTGACCACGCCAGCCGGCGTGATCTTGCGGATCCGGTTGTTGGCCGTATCGGCGAGGTAGAGGTTCCCGGCACTGTCGATCGCCAGGTTGTTCGGGCCGTTGAAGCTCGCGGCGCTGCCGGTGCCGTTCGCATACGACCCGCTCCCAGAACCCGCGAGGGTCGTCACCTCCACGACGCGCCCGGCGACGACGTTCGTGGGCGCGTTCGGCACGAAGCCGGGCATCACCGTGACCGGGCTCGACGCCGTGCCGTCGCCGAGGATGTTCGTCGCGTACACGGTGACCGTGACGTTCGTGTTGTTGGTCAGTCCCGTGATCGTGCAACTGGTCGACGCCGTGGTGCACGACTGCCCGGAGCTTGCCGTGGCCGTGTAGCTCGTGATCGTCGCGCCGCCGTTCGACGCGGGTGCGGACCACGACACTGCTGCGTTCGTGTTGCCACCGATCGCACTGACGTTCGTCGGCACGCCCGGCACTCCCAGCGGCGTGACGCTGTTCGACGGGTTCGAAACCTCACCGACACCGTACGAGTTCGTCGCGGTGACCGTGAACGTGTACGCGGTGCCGTTCGTGAGGCCGGCCACGATGCACGACGTGGTCGACGTGGTGCACTGCAAGCCGCCCGGCGAGGACGTCGCCGTGTACGACGTCGGCGCCGGGCCGCCATTGGCGGCGGGTGCCGTCCACGACACCTGGGCGTCACCGGAGACGGGCGCGATGCGGCGCACCTTGTTGCCCACGTTGTCGGCAACGTAGATCTTGCCGTCGCCGCCGATCTCGACATCGTTGGGGAAGTTGAACGTCGCGGTCGCGCCCGTGCCGTCGGCCTCGCCGGCCGCGCCCGAGCCGGCCACGGTCGCCACGTAGCCCGACGGATCGACGGTGCGGATCAGGTTGTTGCCGCTGTCGGCCACGTACAGCATGCCGCTGCCGTCGAGCGCGACCCCGCGGGGACCATTCAACTGCGCCGCGGTCGAAAGACCGTCGAGCGCGCCGGCTGTGCCCGAGCCCGCCATCGTCGTCACCACGCCAGCCGGCGTGATCTTGCGGATCATGTTGTTGCTCGAGTCGGCCACGTAGACATTGCCCGACGGATCGACCACCACACCCTGCGGCCAGTTGAACTGGGCGCCAGTGCCAGTGCCGTTCGCGGAGCCTGCCGCACCCGAACCTGCGAAGGTGCTCACCCCTGCTGCGGGCGTCACCTTACGGATCGTGTTGTTGTTCGAGTCCGCGACCCAGATGTTGTCCGATCCGTCGATCGCCAGACCCTGCAACTGGTTGAACCTCGCTCCCGTCCCGGTACCGTCGGAGGAGCCCGCTGTGCCGGAGCTCGAGCCCGCAAACGTCGTCACCACGCCCGCAGGCGTGATCTTGCGGATCACGTTGTTGTTCGTGTCACCGACAAAGACGTTGTTACCGCTGTCGATCGCGATGGCCTGCGGTTGGTTGAACTGGGCGCTCGTGCCCGTGCCGTTCACGAAGCCCACGCTCCCCGAGCCCGCGAACGTCGTCACCACGCCCGCGGGCGTGATCTTACGGATCCGGTTGTTGGCCGTGTCGGCGACGAAGACATTCCCCGAGCTGTCGATCGCAAGATTGTTCGGGCCGTTGAAGCTCGCGGCGCTGCCGGTGCCGTTCGCGTAGGAGCCGCTCCCCGAACCCGCAAGCGTCGTCACCGACATCACCCGTCCCGCGATCACGTTCGTCGGGGGCCCCGGCACGGGCTCGGGCGTGACGGTCGCGGTGTTCGACGCCGCGCTGTTGCCTTTGGCGTTCGTGGCCACGACGCTCACCGTGTACGTGGTGCCGTTCGTGAGCCCCGTGATCGTGCACGTCGTGGTGGGGTACGCCACGAGGCACGTGTTGCCGCCCGGTGTGGCCGTGGCGGTGTACGAGCTGATCGCGAAACCGCCGTCGAAGGTCGGCGCGGTCCACGAGAGCAGTGCCTTCTTGTTGTATCCGCGCGCAGTGAGCCCGGTCGGCACGTCGGGCACGCGGCCCACCGAGACCGTCGTGGAGCCCGCCGGCCCGGTGCCGACGGCGTTCGTCGCGGTCACATCGATCGTGTACGTGGTGCCGTTCGTGAGGCCGGTGATCGTGCACGCGGTGGTCGGCGCGCTCGTCACGCACGACGCGCCACCAGGCACGGCCGTGGCCGTGTACGACGTGATCGCGCTGCCACCGTCGCTCGCCGGCGCCGACCACGTGACGGCGGCCTGCTGGTCGCCCCCGGTGGCGCTGACGTTCGTCGGTGCCGACGGTGCGCTCGCCGCGCCGACGGTGGTCGTCGCCGGCTGGCTCGTGCCGATCGTGTTCGTCGCGGTGACGTTGATCGTGTACGTCGTGCCGTTCGTCAGCCCGGTCAGCGTGCACGTCGTCGTCGGCGGTGTCGTCGCGCACGACGCGCCTCCGGGACTCGCCGTGACCGCATACGACGTGACCGCGCTGCCACCGTCGTACACCGGCGCGAGCCACGACACCACGGCGGAACCGGCCCCACTCGTCGCGCTCACACCGGCCGGCGGCATCGGCACGGCGGTCGCCGTCGACGTGGCCCACCGGGGCCTGGCCGAGAGCGTCGTGATGAGCCCGTTTGCGTTCGTGAACCCGAGATGCACGGTCGTCGGTGCCGAGTTCCCGCCGGTGACCGTGAACCACACACTGCCGGCCGACGTCAACGTGGCGAGCGTCTGGCTCTCGTCGAGCGCGCCTGTGGTACAGCGGTGGCGTACGAGCGACGTCGTCGTGCCGCTCACCTCGGTGAACCACGAGGCCTCGCGGTCGACGCCGTTCTCGGTCCACGGAAGGCTCATCACCAGCGTGTCGCCGGCACCGGCGCTACAGCCGGCGCTCGAGACGTCGACCGACGTCGCCGACTGGACATCACGGCTGAAGTAGACGTTCGCGAGCCGGGCACCGTTGTCGTCCTGAAACAGCGCGTTCGCCTGCAAGCCGTGGTCGAGGAAGAACACGGTGACCGCGCAGAGCGGCACGATGATGAGGCCGAGCACCGTCATGGTCACCATCAGCTCCACGAGCGTGAAGCCGCCGTGGCCGCGAGGCGCGCGCTCGGTTCGCCGCACACGGGCGGCGAGCGTCGCGACGGCACGCGCGAGGCCAGCCCGGCGCAGCCGGCTCAGGCCGTTCACGACGACCGCTTCACGAACGCCATCGTCCGCGTCACCACACCGTCGCCGGGTGTGATGCTCACGGTGAGGCGTTGCGCGCCGGGGTCACCGGTCGCAGGGCAGCTCGATGTCCATCCGATCGGGTCGGTGGTGCCGTTCCAGTACTGCACGGAGGTGACCGTGGCGAGGTACTCGTTCGGTCCGGAGGGCGAACCCGAGCCGATCACGGTGATGCCGCTGAGCTGCGTCGGCAGGGCCGAGCTGGCCGTCGCGCTGTAGGGGGTGTTGGAGCCCGTGCAGCTCTCGTACGTCAGCGTCTGCAGGTTGCCGGCGTACGCGGCGAGCAGGGTATCGGCGTTCGCGGAGCTGCGGCTCTGGTGGTCGAACCCGAAGTCGTAGCCCATTGCGGCCACCAGGGCCGCGATTCCGAGCGACACGATCGCCAGCGTGCAGAGCGTCTCCACGAGCGTCTCGCCCCGCGCGGCCGCTGCGCTGCTCCTGCGGGTCGCGCGCGCGCCCGTCGGTGGTGAGTGCCATCGTCCGAACATCGTGGCGCCGGATCACCCGACAAGTGGATATCGACGGGCCGAACGGATGGCCTGAGGCCGCGCGGCCCAAGTAGTGCGAACGGCCTACGCCGTCCACGTGGGTGCTACTTGCCGGCGCTCCACTCGAGGATCTTCACCCGGTAACCCGGGTTGTCGCCGCTGGCGTCGAGGAACTGCACCCGGACGACCAGATACTGGTTCCCGTCGACCGTAGCGGTGAGGTCGACGAACCGGTCCTGGTGGCCGGTCGGCCCGATCGGGTCGGTGGCGTTGGCTCGCACGGGCGTGACGAACTGCCCCGCGGTGTTCACGGTGATCGAGCGGGCGAACACACCCCAGTTGAACGCGGGCGAGGCGCCCGAGGAGTAGTCGAACGTGATGTTCGCGTTCGCCGCCTGAACGACACCCTCGACGTTCAGCACACCGGCGCCCGACACGGAGACGAACGGGCAGCCGCCCGAGACGGCCACCACGCAACCGCTCTGCGCGCTGGCGCCGGTGATCGCGCTGTCGAGCCCGAAGATCGCGTCGGCCTTCGCGGAGCCGATGGGGATGGCACAGAGCTCCACGTTGTGCGATGCCGTCACCGACAGCTGGCTCTGGGCGCCGAACACGAGGAGCACGCCGCTGCTGGGGGTCGGGTCGAACGCGGTGCGGCAGGCACCCACGGTCGGGAGCGTCGGCCGCCGGGTCCAGGGGCCGACGGTCCAGCCCTTCGGCGTGCCGCCGACCACGTCGACGGTCGGGTCCGAGATCACCCACTTCGCCGCCGAACCGGTCTGGGTGAAGCCGAAGTAGTAGTTGCCGGGCAGCAGGTGCAGCACCAGGCCCGGGCATCCGCCGTTCGTGAGGGCCGACAGCGCCGACGCGTCGGTGTAGGTGCCGGGCGACATCGCGAGGTAATGGTCGGTGCCGGGGCAGGTGGGCGCGGTACGCACGGTCGGCGCGCTGCTCAACGGCGCGGCCTGCTTCAGGCCGCTCACGGTCGTGGCGTACGTGGTGCCGGTGTAGCCACCGCAGGTGCCCACCGGCGCGGCATTCGCGCACGTGCCGTCGCTGTACACCGAGCCGCCGTCGAGCGCGTACGTCGTTCCCGACCCGACCGCGAGCGACGTCGAGTGGTACGAGTCGCCGCCCGCCACGAGCATCGTGCCTGAGCCGGTCACCGTGACGCCGGCCTCGCTCGAGCTCGCGGGCGTGGCCACCGTGGCGTCGGTAACCAGCGGGTCGGCCAGCATTCCGGTGGTAGCCGCGGGGTTGCCGTCGATCGCGGCGCCGCTGCCCGACTCGGGCGCGCACGTCACCGTGGCGGTGCGGCCGTCGCCGACGCTGTAGGTGACACCGGAGCACGACGAGCCGTCGCGGCCCCACGTGATGTCGTATCGCATCGCGTTGATGAGTGTCTGCGTCGCCGCCTCGGCGGCCGCCGCGGCGTCGCGCGCGCTACGGGTCGCGTTGCTCTGCTTGTAGGACGTGCTCGCGTAGTTGAGCGACGCGACGGTCACGAGGCTGAACGCGCTCACGAACACGAGCGCGATGATGAGCGACGCGCCGCGCTCACCCCGCCGGCCCCTGCGACGGCTCCTGCGGCGAGGGGGTGCGTGTCGCGTCATTATTTCGCTCCGCGGCGATACGCGACGACGGTCGTGAGCCCGTTCGGCCCGTCGTAGGAGAACCGGACGCTCTGGAATCGGCCGCAGGACGGTGTGCAGGCGACCAGCGGCCGGCCCTCGGCCGCGGTGACCACGGTCGAGGCGGCCACGGCGCCGTTGCGGCACTCGCGGTGCACGAGCTGCGACTCGCCACCGTGGCGCTCGACGTACCACGACGCCCGCGCCGGCGCCGAGCCGTCGGCGAGGAAGGAGACGACCACGCGTTGCTGCGGCTTGTGGCCGCAGCCCCCGGTGTCGAGGAGGATCGCGTGCACAGTGCGCGACACGTCCCGCTGGAGCGTGCCCAGCACCGGTTGCACGGCGGCCGGGGTCGTCGCTTGCGGCGCGCTGCGACCGGGCGAGGCCGGTTTGATCGCGAGGAACAGGGCCACCATCGCGACGCCGATGCCGACCACGGCGGTCAGCATGTGGGTCACGGTGAGGCCCTGCTCGTTCGGGGCTGCGGGTCGGGGCTGCATGGCGATCCGCCTGCGGGCGCAGGTCACCGTTCTGATCGGCGGGAGCACCCCGGGTCTGAGCCGTGCGGCCCACCCTGGAGCGTGGTTCGCCCATCTGCGATACTCGGCCCGACCTCGAGCCCCGGAATTGGAGCCACGTGGACTGGAACTTCGCCACCGCGTTCGAATCGGTCGCCGACGCCGTCGGCGAGCAGATCGCGCTGATCCAGGGCGGCAACCGCCGCACCTGGCACGAGCTCGACGACCGGGCCGCCCGCCTCGCGGCCGCGCTCGCCGGGGCCGGGTTGGGCCCCGGCTCGAAGGTGGCCTCGTACTGCTACAACTCCAACGAGTACGTCGAGGGCCTGCTCGCCACGTTCAAGCTGCAGGCCGTGCCCGTCAACGTCAACTACCGGTACCTCGAGGACGAGCTCGTGTACCTCCTCGAGAACTCCGACGCCGAGGCGCTGCTGTTCCACTCGAGCCTCGCCGACCGAGTCGCCAACGTGCTGGCACGGGTACCCACCCTGAAGCTGCTCCTCGAGATCGACGACGGCGGTACGCAGAAGATCGGCGACAGCCGCTGTGTCGCCTACGAGGACGCCGTCGCGGCGCAGCCGCCGATGGCGCGGATCGAGCGCAGCGGCGACGACCTGCTGCTGCTCTACACGGGCGGCACCACCGGGATGCCCAAAGGTGTGATGTGGCGGAGCGAGGATCTCTTCGGTGTGCTCGCCGACGCCTACTACCCGCTCTTCGGCGAGCCGGTGCCCGACACGTCGGCCGGCGCCGGGCCTGCGGCGGCCCGCATGGCCGAGAGCGGCCGCTCCCCGGTGCACCTTCCCGCGTCGCCGCTGATGCACGGCACCGGCATGTTCACGTCGTTCCAGGCCATGATGGGTGGCGGCACGATCGTCACGCTCACGGGCCGCACGTTCGATCCACACGAGCTGTGGCGCGCGGTCGAGGAAGATCACGTGACGCAAATGGCGATCGTGGGTGACGCGTTCGCGAAGCCGATGCTGCAGGCGTTGCGCGACGGTGCCCCCGACGGTCATGCCTACGACACCACGTCGCTCGGCCTCATCATCTCGTCGGGCGTGATGTGGACCGCCGACGTGAAGCGCGAGCTCGCCGAGCGCGTGCAGTGCTTCTGTCTCGATTCGCTCGGCTCGTCGGAAGCCGTCGGCATGGCGGCCTCGATGAGCGGGCCGGGCAGCGACCAGGCGACCGCGAAGTTCACCGTCGGTACGAACAGCAAGGTGTTCACCGAGGACGGGCGCGAGGTGGAACCGGGCTCGGGTGAGGTGGGCATGGTGGCCGTCGGAGGCTTCATCCCCGCCGGCTACTACAAGGACGACGCCAAGTCGGCATCGACGTTCCGGGTCATCGCCGACCGCCGCTGGTCGATTCCCGGTGACTTCGCCACGGTCGAGGCCGACGGTTCGATCACGCTGCTCGGGCGGGGCAGCAACTGCATCAACACCGGCGGCGAGAAGGTGTACCCAGAGGAGGTCGAAGAGGCGGTCAAGCTGCACCCGATGGTGGTCGACTGCCTCGTGGTCGGCGTGCCCGACGAGCGCTTCGGTGAGGCGATCGCCGCGGTGGTCACGGTCGACGCGGGCACCACTGTCGAGCCGTCGGAGATCACGGGCGCGCTCGGCACGCTGTCGCGCTACAAGCACCCGCGCCGCTGGGTGTTCATCGAAGAGGTCCTCGCGCGCCCCGAACGGCAAGGCCGACTACAAGGCCGCGCGCGCGAAGGCACTCCCGGACTGAGCGCGAGAAGGCGGCCCCGGAGGGCCGCCTTCTTCGGAGTTGTCGTGGTGGCGCCCGTGCTCGGGCGCGCGGCTACTTCTTCTTGCCGCTGCTGGCGACCTTGGCCAGCACGTCGCGCGCGTTGAGGATCAGGTAGTCCTCACCGTCGAGCGTGATCTCGGTGCCGCCGTACTTCGAATAGACGACCACGTCGCCGACCGCGATGTCGATCGGGACGAGCTCGCCGGTCTGCTCGGCGCGGCGGCCGGGGCCGACGGCCAGGACATCGCCCTGCTGGGGCTTCTCCTTGGCGGTGTCGGGGATGACCAGGCCGCTCGCCGTGGTCTCTTCGGCTTCGGCCGTACGGACGACGATGCGGTCCTCCAGGGGCTGCAACTTCATCGTGTCGCCTCCAGGCGTGGGTGGGTTCGACGGATCTCGAAAACAGTGGGGAACAGGAACGAGTGAGCGGACGAGCCGTCCGCGCCGGGCCAAAGTTAGCACTCACCGGCACAGAGTGCTAACCGGGTCGTGGCTCAGAATGGTTCGCGCGCAGTCGCGAGCGCGAGCAATCATCCCGACGGCTCAGCGGTCGCGAGCTCGAGGCCGGGGTACACGCCCCCATCGAGGCCGGTCGGGCCGCGCACGAGCAGCTGGTGGTGCGCGGCCGCGGCCACCATCGCCGCATTGTCGGTGCACAGCGCCCGTTCGGGCACCACGGCGCGCAGGCCCAGCACGCCGGCCGCCGCGGCCACCTCGGCGCGCAGCCTCCGGTTGGCGGCGACGCCCCCGCCGATCACCACCGTCTCCACCCGCTCGCGCTCGGCGACACGCAGCAGCTTGGCCACGAGCACGTCGACGACCGCCTCCTGGAACCCGGCCGCGATGTCGGCCACCGCGAGCTCGGGTCGCTCGTGACGCAGCCGCACCACCGCGGTCTTGAGGCCCGAGAACGAGAAGTCGTCGCGCTTGGGCATGGCGCGCGGCAGTGGCGCCGCGCGCGCGTCACCCGTGGCCGCGATGCGGTCGATCGCCGGCCCGCCGGGATAGCCGAGGCCGAGCAGCCGCGCGACCTTGTCGAACGCCTCGCCGGCCGCGTCGTCGACCGTCCGCCCCGCGATCCGGTAGCGGCCCCAGCCGTCGACGATCACGAGCAGCGTGTGGCCACCAGAAACGATCAGCGACACGAACGGCGGGGTGAGCGCGGGGTCCTGCAGGCGCGCCGCGAAGAGGTGCGCCTCGTGGTGGTGCACGCCCACGTATGGGCGCCCGGTGGCGAGCGAGAGCGCCTTCGCCGCGCTCACGCCCACGATCAGCGCGCCGGCGAGCCCGGGCCCCGACGTGGCCGCGAAGGCGCCGATCGCGTCGAAGGCCACACCGGCGTCGTCGAGGGCACGAGTCACGATCGGATGCACGAGCTCGACGTGCGCGCGGCTCGCGATCTCGGGGACCACGCCGCCGAACGGCGCGTGGAGCTCCACCTGCGACGCAACCACCGAGCTGCGAACCCGGCGGCCGTCTTCCACGACCGCGGCCGCCGTCTCGTCACAGCTCGTCTCCAGCCCGAGGATCAGCACCGGCGGCCGTCCGACGTGATCGCGCGGCGCACCGGCGTCGCGAGCGACTGCTCGTGCGATGCGAGCAGCTGCGCATACTCGTCACGGTCCACGTCGTGGGCCCACATGATCAGCGCGTCCTCGTCAGGCTGCTGGTAGTAGGCCTTGCGCACGCCGACGGGCGCGAAGCCGAAGCGCCGGTACAGCTCCTGGGCCGGGCGGTTCGACAGCCGTACTTCGAGGGTGAGCGCGGAGGCGCCGCGCTCGATCGCGGTGCGGGCGAGCGCGAGCATCAGGCCCGTGGCGACATGCTGGCGCTGGTACGTGGGGTCGACGCCGATCGTGGTGATGTGCCCGTCGTCGAGCGAGAGCATCAGTCCGCCGAAGCCGACGACCTGGCGGAGGTTCGTGTGGGCAACGAAGTAGGCCCGGGTGTCAGCCAGCGCGAGCTCGCTCTGGAAGAGCTGCAGCGTCCACGGCTTCGGGTTCACCTGCTCCTCGATCGCGAGCACCGCGCGCAGATGGCGCTTGCGCATCGGGATCACCACGGTCTCACCGCGTGTCATCGTCGCGTCGGCTCCGCGTTCGGTGGGGCCGCTACCGGGTTGCGCTCCGAACGGATGTCGGCGTTGATCTCGGCATCGCTCCTGCGGAGATAGCGCGGGAGGGCGTCGGCCGGCGCGCAGACCGCGCCCCTCGACACGGCGTCACACGTGAGCGTCACGAGCGCGTGCGGCAACGGCGCGGCGAAGGCGCCCCCGGCGCATGTGAACGCGGCGGCGCCCGCGTGCGCGTGGACGCGCTCGGCGGCGTCGCCGCACAGCAGGATCGGCTCCGCCCGGGCCGCGAGCACACGCGCGACGTCGGCCGGCCGGCCGACGGCGTCGTCGGTGACACGGCTCCACGATCGCTCATCCGCACGAAAGAGCGCGTGGTACACCTCGGCCCGGCGCGCGTCGACCACCGCGGCCACCAGACCCGACGTCACACGGCCGAGCGGATGGGCCACGGCGTCAAGGCTCGCGATCGGCGCGACGGGTAGCCCGAGCGCATGCGCAAGCATCGTCGCGGTCACCACACCGGCGCGCAGCCCCGTGAACATCCCGGGCCCGACGCCCACGCCGACGGCGGTGAGGGCACCGGGGGCCACGCCGGCGGCCCGCAGCAGCTCGTGGAGCGCGGGCGCGAGCGCCTCGGCATGCCGCGGTGGACCGCTCGCGGCGATGCCGCCGACCGTGGCCGAGGCGAGCAGACCCAGTTCGTCACCGAGCGCCACGGTCACCTGGCGCGTCGACGTGTCGACGGCGAGCACCAGCATCATTCGGCCCCGTACGGCGCGAGGGTGGCGCGGAGTGCGGCGGCGCGTGCCGACCATGACTCGCCGGCGTGCTCGACGGTCACGACGCGCTCGTCGGCCGGTGCACCCGGGTCGAGCCGCATCGTGAGCGTCACCGTGATGCGGTCGTGCGGGAGCAGCGAACGCACGCGTTCACCCCACTCGACGAACACGACCGTCGAGCCGTCGAGGAGCTCGTCGAACCCGATGTCGTGCAACTCCTGCACATGCTCGAGACGATAGGCGTCGACGTGGGCGATCGCAGTCGGCGAACCGCCGTACTCCTGCACGATCGCGAATGTCGGGCTCGTGACGGGGTCGTCGCTTCCGAGCGCCGCGACCGCCCCCTGCACGAACGCGGTCTTTCCCGCACCGAGCCCGCCGTCGAGCACCACCACGTCACCGGGCACGAGCACCGCGGCGATCGAGGTCGCGATGGCCCGGGTCTCGTCGGCGGAACGGCTGAGGAGCCGGATCACGCGTCGCGCCGGGCCGGCTGCGGCGGCGCGGCCGAGCCGGCGAGCCGGCGCTTGATGGCGACGAAGTCGGCCCTGGTCTCGTTGATCTTCGGTCCGCCGCCGCGCAGCACGGCGGACGGGTGCAGTGTGGGGATCACGGTGAAGTGGAGGCCGGCGCGCTCGAGGTCGAACTGCTGGCCGCGCAGCTTCGTGATGCCGACCGTCGTCGCAAGGAGCAACTTGGTGGCGAAGTTGCCGAGCGTGACGACGAGCTCGGGCCGCACCAGCTCGAGCTGACGATCGAGCCACGGTGCGCAGGCGTCGATCTCCACCGGCAGCGGGTCGCGGTTGCCCGGCGGCCGGCACTTCACCACGTTGGCGATGTACACGTCGGCACGCGTGAGGCCGATCCCCTCGATGAGCTGGGTGAGGAGCTTGCCCGCGCGCCCCACGAACGGCTCGCCCTGCAGGTCCTCCTGCGCACCCGGGCCCTCTCCGATGAACATGAGGTCGGCATCGCCGTTGCCCACACCGAACACCACCTGCTTCCGGCCCTGGGTCGCAAGGGGGCAGAGCGTGCAACTGAGCGCCGCCCGCCGCACCTCGTCGAGCGTGTCGCCCGCGGACGTGGCCGGATGAGGAACGGTCACGCGCCCGCCTCCTGCCTCACGTTCGCTTCGCTCACGCGCCCGTTGGCCGCGCCGGCGCGCTGCGTGCATGCGAGCTGCTCGATGATCGCGTCGATCTCACCCGCGCGCTCGAGCATGAGCATGTGCCCGCCTCCGTCGAGCAGCGCGAGGCGAGAGCCGGCGATGCGCTCGTGCAGCATCCGTGCATTCGCGGGCGGCGTGATGAGATCCTTCGTGCCGCACACCACCACGGTGGGGATGTCGATGCGATCGAGCTCCTCGGTGAGATCGAATCCGATCAACGACCGCGGCCCCGCGAGACGCGTGTGCGGCGCGCACTCGAGCATCATCTGCCGCACGAGCTCGAGATGGCTCTCCACGGGCGCGCGCCCGAAGCCCAGCCGCGCCAGGCGAAGGCCGACCGGGCGGTTGGCCCACAGCCGCGTGCTGTCCGGCGCGCGGCGGGTGACCCGTTCGAGGAACCGGTTGAGCTGCGCGGCCTGCGAGCCCCCGAACGAGGCCGCGAGCGTCGAGAGCAACACGATGCCGCGCACCCGCCGGCGCGCCGTCTCGGGATGGCGCGCCACGAACGACTGCACCGCGATACCGCCCATCGAATGGCCCACCAGCACCACGTCGTCGAGGTCGAGCCGTTCGAGCAGCGCGGCAAGGTCGTCGCCGAGGTTTGGCACCGAGAACCCGGTGTCGCCGAGCACCGACGCGCCGTGCCCGCGCTGGTCGTAGGCGACGACGCGCAACCCGGCCTTCGGCAGCGCTTCGAGCTGGCGCACCCACGTGCGCACCGAGAGCGTTACGCCGTGCACCAGGACGACCGTCGCAGTTCCCGGCGCGGCCGCGTCACCGCCACTGTCGACGTAGTTGATCGTGCCGTTGTCGTGGCTCGGGATCGACGCACCGGCGAGTGTGATCGAGTGGAGCACGAGGTCGTCGGCCCCACCCGCATCGCCCGACGGCCCCGGGTGCTGGGCCCGCCGCCGCCGCCGCCGTACGACGGCCCGTTCGAGCGCCCACGCCGAGGCCGCCGCTGCGGTGGCGGCGCCCGCGACCGCGAGCCCCTTCGCGAGCCTCCCCGTGCCGCTCACGGTTGCTCCACGCGGCCGAGATAGCGCCGCGGCACGCGGGGACCGATGCCGCACACCACCTCGTACGCGATGGTGCCGCGGCGGGCGGCGATCTCGTGGGCGGTGATCTCCTCCGCGCCCTGCCGGCCGAGCAGCACCACCTCGTCACCGGGCTGGGCCGGCGTGTCGCCGAGGTCGACCATCAATTGATCCATCGTGACCGCGCCGGCAATGGGACGGCGGCGACCGGCCACGAGCACTTCGCCACCCTGCACGTCGAAGTTGCGGGGGATGCCGTCGGCGTACCCGATCGGCACCGTGGCCACCCAGGCGTCGCGCGCCAGGCGATACCGCAAGCCGTAGCTCACGGCCTCACCCGCGCCGAGCCGCTGCACGTACGACACCCGGGCCTTCACCGCGAGCGCCGGACGCAGCGCAACGACGCCCGCAGCGGTCGCGGCCGGTGGCACGCCGTAGACCGCGATACCGCAGCGCACCATGTCATACCGCGCTCCGGGCAGCAGCAGCGCGCCAGCGCTGTTCGCGGCGTGCACGACGCGCGGTTGCGGCGTGCGGGAGCGCAACCGAACGAGGACCTCGTCGAACGCCGCGAGCTGGTGGTCGCTGTACGCATTACCGGGCTCGTCGGCCACCGCGAGATGCGTGAGCGCGCCGTCGAGCACGAGCTCGTCGTGCGCGGCGACGGTGTCCGCGAGCGCGCCCGCCTGTGCGGGCGCGCACCCGACGCGATGCATGCCGGTGTCGACCTTGAGGTGCACGGGCAACCGATCGGCGCCGGCCGCGATCACCGCTTTGGCCAGCGCCTCGATGCCGCCCGTGGTGTACACGGTGGGCACGAGCCGGTGCTCCACCACGGTGTCGGCGGCCCAGGGAGCGGGTTCGGAGAGCACCATGATCGGTGCGTCCACGCCGGCTTCACGCAGCTCGACGCCCTCTTGCACGAGGGCGACGCCGAGCATGGCCGCGCCGGCCTCGACGGCGGCGCGCGCACACTCGACGGCGCCGTGGCCGTACGCGTCGGCCTTCACGACCGCCATCACGGACGTGGGCGCCACGTACGCGCGCAGCGATCGCACGTTGGCGCGCACCGCATCGAGATCGACCTCGGCCCACACCGGCCGCAACGGGTTCATACCGGCTCCAGTGCATCACCTCGCCGCAGGTGCGCCAGCGTAGAAGGCAGCGCGGCGACCACGTCACCCGCGATCGTGCTCGGACCCAGACCGGCTCGCTGGGCCGCATCGGCATGGATCCACGCCGCGCTCGCGACCGTGGCGACGGCATCGTGATCGCCGAGCGAGCGGTGGAGCTGTGCGCACAACGCGGCGATCACACCGCACAGCACATCGCCCGTGCCCGCCGTGGCGAGCTCGCTGCCGCCGTTCGCGACGATCGCGGCGCGGCCATCGGGGCCGGCGACCACGGTGCCCGGCCCCTTCAGCAAGACGACACAACGCGACGCGGCCGCGAGGGCGCGCGCGGCCTCCAGTCGGTCGGCGCCGACGGGCTGCCCCATGAGCACGTGGTACTCGCCGTCGTGCGGTGTGAGCACAGCCGGGAACGCGCCCCGCGCCGCCCGTTCGTGCAACGGGCCGTGGTCCGTGCCGATCGCGTGGAGCGCATCGGCGTCGATCACGAGCGGCACGTCGAGCTGCGCGACGAGCGAGAGCACCGCGCGCTCGGTGCCCTGCTTGCGCCCGAGTCCCGGCCCGATCACGACGGCCTTCGCCCTCGCGGCCGTCTCGAGCACGTCGGGCACCGACGCCTCGTCGAGACGGCCTTTCGACGATCCACGAACCGGCGCGACGACGACCTCGCTGCCGCTCATGCGGTTGGCGGCGTCCACGCCCGGCGCGGTGACGACGACCATGCCCACGCCGCAGCGTTGCGCGGCGCGCGACGCGAACAGGGGTGCGCCGGTCATGCCGGGCGATCCGCCCACCACGACGACGGCGGACGACCACTTGTGGTCCTGGGGCCAACGCTCGAGGGGCGCCGTCGCCGCGTCGGCGGCGGTCCAGAGCACGGTGCTGCCCGCCGCGAGGCGCGGCGGTCCGATCGGCAGGCCGATGCCGGCGACCGTGACCGCGCCGGCATGGAAGCGACCCGGCTCGAACAGCAGGCCGGTCTTGTAGGCACCGAAGGTGAGCGTCTCGTGGGCGAGCACCGCGCCGCCGACGAATCCGTCGCCGCGGATCTCGCCGGTGGCCCCGTCGACGCCGCTCGGGATGTCGACCGCCAGGATCCGGGGCGCGCCGTAGATCTCCTCGTCCACGCTCGCCGCGGCGCCGTCGAGCGCGCCGCGGAAACCCGTGCCGAACATGGCGTCGATCGCGAGATGGCACTCCTCGAATGTGCGTGCAAGCCGGCCCGGCGCGGGGAGATCGGCGAGCTCGACCACGTCGACGCGCACACCCCAGCGGGCGAGCTGCGCGGCCGCGGTGCGTCCGTCGGCACCGTTGTTGCCTTTGCCGCACACGACGACGGCACGCCGTGCGTAGAGACCGCCGAGCATGCGACGCGCGTGCCACGCGAGCGCGGTGCCGGCCCGGCCGATCAGCGTGGCCTCGCTCGTGCCGGCCGCGATCGCCTGCCGGTCGATCTCGGCCATCTCGGCCGGCGTGAGGACTGGCTCCACGGAAGCGGCTCGGGTCGCTTATCCGCTCGTGCGGTCGGCGAGACGCCACCGCTCCGCGAGCAGCGCGACCGGCTCGGTGAGCAGGGCGACGAGCGGTACCGTGGCCAGCACCTCGTCGCGGAACGTCGGCTCGGTCTCGGTCACCTGGTCCTGGATCGCGGCGTACCGGCCGCGGTACCCCGAAAGCACACGCCGCGCCGTCTCGGCACTCAGGTACTCGTGGAACCGCGCGTGGAGCAGGGTGATCCCGACGGTCTGGTTGCCCTTGAGCTCCGGCACGTAGATGACCGTACGCCCGTCGGCGCGCCCGCGCACCACCGTGACCTCGCGTTCAAACGCGGCGCGATGCTTCGTGCCGCGCAGCCGTGGATCGAGGTCGGTACGCGACGGGATCCCGACGGCCACGCCGCCCTTGTCGACCACGCGGATCGTGGCGTCGCGGCCGACCTCGCCCTCGATCCGGTAGCGCGTGAAGCCCACCACCTCCGCGACCGCACCGTCGAGCTCCACGAGCGTGCGCAACGCGCGGTAGGTGAGCGCGTCGCGCGGGGCGCCCGCGGTGAGCACGTCCTGCACGAGGCGCACCCGCAGCAGCGTCTCGTCGCTGCGCGAGATGCCGACGGTCACGGTCTTCGCCTGGTGCTTGATGGCATCGACCGGGCGCGTGAGCTCGTCGATCGCACGCGTGAGCGCCGTGACGAGGTCGTCGACGAGCGCGCTCGGCGTGCCGGCCTTGCCCATCTCCAGGTGGTACGCGTCGAGCGACACCATGCCGGTGGCGAAACGCAGCACCGACGCGAGGCGCACCGCGGTGGCCGCCTCCATCGCGGAGTCGTAGACGCCGGTGCGCACCCCTTCGAAAAAGCGCGTCGCGGGGCCCGTGAGCTGCTCGGCGAGGCCCCACAGCAAGAGATCGTCATCGGCGGCCTGCGACGTGACCGCTTCGATCGCCGCACGCGCCTCGCGCAACGGCCGCGCCGACGCATCGATCGCGAGCGCGGCCTCGTAGCCGAACACGTGCCCCACCATTGCCGACAGCACGAAGTCGAGGTCCGGGTGCACAGCCGGCACGGTGAGCAGCTCGAACGCCGCACCGAAGCGCAGCTCGCCCTCGGTAGCGATCACGACGGGTGCCGCCTTGTGGGCCCGGAAGATGGCCACTTCCTTGGCCACGTCGTCGGCGTTGGAGCCCAGCAGACCGGCGGCGCACACAACGATCAGCGGCTCGGCCGACAGGTCGATGTGCTTCTTGTCCTCGGTGCTGTCGCAACCGATCGACTTGTAACAGAGCTCCGAGAGCTTGATGCGAACTTCCTGCGCCGCCACGCGGTTGACACCGTTGCCGACGACGGTCCACGAGCGGCGCATCGGTGCGTGGCGCTGCGCGGCAGCCGCGACCGCCGGCCGGTTCGCGATCACCGCGGCCATCGCGTCGGGGATGCGTCGCAGTGCCGCGAGCTTGGTGTCACGAGCGACCGCGTCGACGGCTCCCGAATCGGTGGCCCGAGCGATGGCGTACGCGAGCAGCACACCGGCCGCGATCTGTGCGTAGAACGCCTTCGTGGAGGCGACCGCCATCTCGACGTCGCGGCCGTCGGACGTGTAGAGCACCCCGTCGCTCTTGTCGACGAGATCGCTCTGACGACGGTTGACGATCGACAGCACCGCCGCCCCGCGGGCGCGCACGAGGTCGACGGTGCGGTTCGTGTCGGTGGTGGTGCCCGACTGCGAGATCGCCACCACGAGCGTGTCGCGCATGTCGTCGCGCAACCCGAACCCCGAAAGCTCGGCGGCCGCGATCGCGTCGACGCTCAGCCGCCCCCCGATCGCACGCTGTAGCGCGAACGCGAAGCTCTGGCCCGCGATCGCCGCGGTGCCCTGACCGATCACCTGCACGACGCGGATGTCGCCGGACGCAAGACGGTCGCGCACCGCGGGAGGAAGTGCGCGATCGTCGAGCGCGACGTCGAGCAGGCCATCGGCGCCGGGGACGATGCGGCCGCGCAACGTCTTGCGGAACGACGACGGCGCCTCGGTGATCTCCTTCCAGAAGTAGTGCGGTGCACTGCCGCGGTCGACGTCGCGGGTGGTCATCTCCGTCTGCGACAGCTCTCCGCCCGCGAGCGGCAGCTCGACACCCTCGTAGCCGAGGCGGCGCACACCTTCGCGCTCGCCAGCGCGCCGGGCGTCCAGCACGACGATCTGACCCTGGGTGGCAGGGTTGCCGGCCATCCGCATCGTCTCACCGTCGAGACGGAAGTACCGCGATGCCACCTCGACCAGACCGTACGGCTCGCTCGCCACCACGAACATCCCGTCCGCCAGGCCGACGTAGAGCGCCTGCCCGCTCCCACGCTGGGCGAGCAGCAGCGTGTCGGGCTCGTCGGCCGAAACCGCGGCGATGGCGACCGACCCCTCGAACGACGCGACCGTGGCGCGGAAGGCATCGACGAGCGGCACGCCCGCGGCGCGCCGCCGGGCCACCATCACCGGGATCACCTTGGCGTCGGTGGTGATCTCAGTGCTGATGCGCAGGTGCTCATCGGCCACGAGGTCGGCGTAGTTGTCGACGTCGCCGTTCAGCGCGGCCACGACGTACGGCTCCTCCATGCCCGCGGCCGCGTGCTGCTCGTCGCTGTTCAGCGGGTGCGCATTGGCCTCGGAGATGATGCCGACGCTCGCCCACCGCGTGTGGCCGAGCACGAGCGCGCCCGACTGCTCGGCGCGCACCGCCAGCCGGAACAGCTCGTCGCGCCGGATCTGCTCCCGGAGTGCCGCAGTGTTGTCGCCGAGCTCACCGATCTCCGCTGCGGTCTTGTACACGAACGAGAGCCGGCCGCCCACGATGCGCACCGCACCACCGCAGAACTGCGGGTCGGCGATGCGCTGCGCGACCATGCGGCGCAGCGTCGGGTCGTCGAGGTCGAGGCCGTGGTCGCGCACGAGCACGTGGAGGCCCGCCGAGTCACGGCCGCGCACCTCGAGCCGGTCGAGGGCCGACAGCGCGAGCTGCACGGCGTGGCACGCGGCGAGCGCCGCCGGCGGCGCGTCGGCCCCGGCCAGGTCGAGCACGGCCTCGGCCCCGGCGAGGCGGTCGTGGCCGATGGCCCAGAGCGCGTCCTTCACCGTGACGAGCGACGCGTTCAGGGGCTCGAGCGGGTCGCGGACCGCGTTCG
This sequence comes from uncultured Actinomycetes bacterium, assembly GCA_963716525.1. Taxonomy (GTDB): domain Bacteria; phylum Actinomycetota; class Acidimicrobiia; order IMCC26256; family PALSA-610; genus JBBREP01. The sequence goes on along the minus strand of OY970315.1, from coordinate 1,647,121 downwards.
CGTCCATCGCGGCCTCGATCGCGACCTCGCGGGCTGCGAGCACGGTACGCAGGTCGGCATCGAGATGGCCGAGGCGCGCGCGGGCCACCGGGTCGCCGGCCAGCGCGGCGACGGCCGCGGGCCCCCGGAGCGCGGCCTCGACGGCGTGGAGGCGCCCGGCCACCTCGTCGAGCGCCGGCACCATCGCACCGCCGCGCGGTTCGAGGGCCCGGAGCGCGTCGAGCGCAGCTTGCAGCTCGCCCGCGAGCGCGCCCACGTCGGGTGCGGGGCCGGTGTACGCCGCGCGCGGGCGGCTCGCGATCGCGACGATGCCGCACATTCCGAGCAATCGTATCGGCCGGTCGGGGGCCGCCCTGCGGCCCTCAGGGGGCGATCGCGGCCGCGATGCGGTCGGCGAGCGCCGCGGCCTCCTCGGCCGAGGGGGCCTCCACCATCACCCGCACCACCGGTTCGGTGCCCGACGGGCGCACCACGACCCGGCCCCGGTCACCGAGGTCACGCTCGGCCGCCTGCACCGCCTCGCGCCAGAGCTCGCCGTCACCCACCGTGGCCGCGCGCCCACGCGCACGTTGCGCGACACCTGTGGCAACTTCACCATGAGCGCGCCGAGCGCCGCAGCCGAGCGGCCGCTGCGCACCATGAGGTCGGCGAAGAGCAACCCCACGAGCGTGCCGTCGCCGGTGGTGGCTCGGTCGCGCACGATCACGTGCCCGGACTGCTCGCCGCCGAGCACGAAGCGACCCGCCTCCATCGCCGCGAACACGTGGCGATCGCCCACCGGTGTGGTGACCACGTCGATGCCCGACGCGCGGAGCGCTTGATGGAGTCCGAGATTCGACAGCACGGTGACGACGAGGGTGTTCCCCGCAAGATCGCCGCGTGCCGCGAGGTCGCTCGCGAGCGCCACCATGATCTGGTCGCCGTCGATCACGCGCCCGTGCTCGTCGACCGCGATGCAGCGGTCGGCGTCGCCGTCGAACGCGAGGCCGAGCGCGGCACCGCCTGCCCGCACCGCGGACTGGAGCGATCGCGCGTCGGTGGAGCCGCACGCGGTGTTGATGTTCGTGCCGTCGGGCTCGTCGTGGAGCACGTCGACCTGCGCGCCCACCGCACGGAACGCGCGCGGCGCGAGCTCGAATGCCGCGCCGTTCGCCACGTCGAGGACCACGTGCAGCCCGTCGAGGCACCGGCCGTCGAGGGCAGCCACGAGATGCTCGACGTACGCGTCGCGGGCGGCGGCCGCCGCCTCGACGAGAGACCGCTGGGAGCGGTCGACGGCGTCGCCCTCGGCCCGCGCCGGCGCGACGTGACGGGCGGGCAGGCTCGCCTGGGCCTCGTCGAGGACGAGCTCGATCGCGTCCTGCTCGGCGTCGGAGAGCTTCACGCCGCCGGGTGCGAAGAGCTTGATGCCGTTGTCGCGATAGGGGTTGTGGCTGGCCGAGATGACGACGCCGGGCACGTCGTGCTGTTGCGACACGAACGCGACCGCGGGAGTCGGCACGATTCCGAGCGACTCGACGGTGCCACCCGCGGCTTCGATGCCGCGGGTGACGTCGTCCTCGATGCGCGGCCCCGACCGGCGGGTGTCGCGGCCGATCACGAACGGCTCGTCGGTGCCGAACACCGCCACCGCGGCGCGTCCGAGCGCCTCGACGAGCGGCGGGGTGAGCTCGGTGGCGGCGTCGCCGCGGACACCGTCGGTGCCGAAACGCAGCATGTTCACCCCCGCTCGCCTCCCCGCGAGGGCCGTGCTCCGCAGGGTCCTCGGGCGCTCGTGTTGTCCGCACCCCGAAGGGCTCTGGATCAGCGCTTCGAGTACTGCGGCGCCTTGCGCGCCTTCTTCAACCCGTACTTGCGCCGTTCCTTCTCGCGCGCGTCGCGGGTGAGCAGGCCGGCCTTCTTGAGCGGTGCACGGGTGTCGCCGTCGAGCGCGACGAGCGCGCGGGCGATGCCGAGCCGCAGCGCACCGGCCTGGCCGGAGACACCGCCGCCGATCACCGCGGCATCGACGTCGTAGACCTCTTCGGTCTGGGTGAGGCGCAGCGGTTCCTTTGCGATCACCTGGTGCGTGAGCACGCCGAAGTAGCTCTCGAACTCACGACCGTTGACCACGATCTTGCCCGTGCCCGGACGCAGGCGGACGCGCGCCACCGACTCCTTGCGGCGGCCGGTGGTCTGGATGAGCGGTTTCGACACTGACGGTCCTCTCGGCGCGGGATCGGCGCTCAGGCGCGGGCGGCCTGAGCCTTCGACGCGACGGTTCGCGGGGTGGGCCGCTGCGCCTGGTGCGGGTGCGTGGGGCCGCTGTACACGCGCAGCTTCTTGATCATCTGGCGCCCCAGGCGGTTCTTGGGGAGCATCCCCTTCACCGCGAGCTTCACGACGCGCTCGGGATTGCGCCCGAGCAGCGTGCCCAGATTCTCGCTCTTGATGCCGCCCGGATAGCCCGAGTGGCGGTGGTACATCTTGTCGTCAGCCTTCTTCGGCGTGATCGCGAGCTTCGACGCGTTGAGCACGACCACGTGGTCGCCGGTGTCCGCGTTGGGCGTGTAGATCGGCTTGTGCTTGCCCCGCAGCAAGGTCGCGACCTCCGTGGCGAGGCGCCCGAGCACCACGCCTTCCGCGTCGATGACATGCCACCCACGCGTGATGTCGGAGTTCGTGGGCGTGTACGTGCGCACAGGGTCACCTTCGGACGTTCGGGGGCAGACGGCATTCCCGGAGTTCCGGGAATGCCGGCCCGGCGCGATACCCCGCAGGGGGCTTTCGGCACCGCACGGGCGGCCCGCCAGAGTAGCAAGGAGCAGGAGAGTGGTCCGAGCCGGGCCCTGGGCCCGCTGTGCGCACACCGAATACTCTGCGCCTATGAGCCATCCCCTGCCCGACGAGCACCGTGCGGAGGCCGAGGCGGCGCTCGGCGTGCTGCTCGACCGCTCGCTCGAGCCGATCGTCGACATGGTGCTCGTGCACCGGGACGGCGCGTACGAGGCGATCGCCCACGACGGCTCGGTCCGCTTCCGACGTACCAGCGAGGGGCCCGGCGCGGGCTACGAGGTCGTCGCCGTCGAGGGCCGCAACCCGCTCGCCGACCAGGGCACCGACAAGTTCGCCGGCGTCGACGCCGAGCGAGCCCACCGGCACCCGCTGCGGGCCGACAACCAGTACCCGCACGCCTTCGACCACGTCGCCCAGCTGTTCGACTCCCCCGCCACCCCCGACCTCTGCGTGATCCACTCGGCCCGCCACAACTGGGAGGACCAGGGTGGCCACCTGGGCGAGCACGGGTCGCTCGGTGTGGTGCAGGCCCGGGCGCCGTTCGTGATCGGCGGGAAGGGCGTGCGCAAGCTCGGCGTGGCGCCGAGGTCGCTGCGGCTGGTCGACGTGGCGCCGACCGTCGCGGCACTGCTCGGATGCGCACCGGTACACGGCGACGGCGCTCGCTTCGTGGCGGGCCAGGACGGCGAGGCCCGACTCGACGTGCTCGAGGAAGGCGAGCGGCCGCGCCACGTGATCGGCTTCCTGTTCGACGGTACGAACGCGAACGTGCTGTACGACATGGCCGCACGCGGCGAGGCCCCGAACGTGGCGCGCATCATCGAGATGGGCACCGCCTTCGGCCAGGGCGCGATCGCATCGCTGCCCACGATCACGCTCGCGAACCACACCACGATCATCACCGGGCGGCACCCCGGCCATCACGGCATCCTGAACAACGCGTGGTACGACCGCGCCCAAGAGCAGCAGGTGATCACGAACTCCAACGCCACGTGGCCGTGGGCGATGCAGTCGCTGGCGCCGGGCACCGAGTCGATCCACATGGCGGTCCGGCGCACGTGGGACGACGCCTTCACTGCATCGATCAACGAACCGTGCGACGTGGGCGCGCACTACTCCACGTTCGACTTCTTCCGTCGCGGCGACGTACCGCCGATCCCGTCGCGCGCCGACGACCTGCCGCACACCACGGAACGCTTCGTGCGGCCGAGCAAGGACTATTCGTGGTCGTCGGTCGTCGACCATATGGCCGTCGACCAGGCGATCGGGATCTGGTCGGGTCGCTACCGCGACGTCGACTACCCGCTCCCACGCTTCTGCTGGGTGAACTTCACGCTCACCGACGCGGCGATGCACGAGGGCGGCCCGCACAGCGAGATGGCGGCGGCAGCGGTGCGTGACAGCGACGGTCGCATCGGCGAGATCATGGCCGCGGTCGAACGGGCGGGCGCGCTCGACGACACCGCCTTCGTGCTCATGGCCGATCACGGCATGGAGGAGACCGACCCCACCTGCCGGGGCGACTGGGACGTCTCGCTCGCCGAGGCCGGCGTCGATGTGCGCGACGAGGCGTACGGCTTCCTTTATTTCGGCGTTCCCCGCGAAGAGGATGCGGCGCCGGCCTGACGGGCGTACGCTCCAGAACCATGACACGTAGCGGCAAGGCCTTCATCGCGGCCGCCGCGCTCATCATGCTGGTGGGCGCCTGCGGCTCGAGCTCCTCCAAGGGCACCGGCGGCAACAACCTCATCCCGGGCTCCAACTCGAACTCAGGTTCGAACAGCTCGAAGTCGGGCAGCTCGTCGGGCAACAGCTCGCTCGATTCGCTGATCGCGAAGGGCAAGACGGCCGACATCAAGGTCACGTACAAGACGTCGAGCGGCGGGGACAACGAAACGTTCATCCTGGCCCAACGGGGCAAGGACAGCGTGTTCAACTACGGCGACATCGCCGTCTACAACGTCGGCGGCAAGGCGATCACGTGCACCAACATGAAGTCGAGCCCCAGCTGCATCGACTCCGGCACGAGCAGCGCGTCGGCGAACCCGGTGGGCAGCATCTTCACCACCTACAGCACGCTGCTCCAGAACTCGGCGCTGAACCCCTATCTCAAGTCCCTCAAGCAGTCGAGCGAGACGATTGCGGGCCGCGACGCGAAGTGCCTCACCCTCAGCGGATCGGTCGCTGCGGCGGCAGGGGGCTCGGGAACGATCTGCATCGACGCCAAGAACGGCATCCTCCTGAAGATCCAGGGAACCGACACGAGCGGCGGCAGCACCACCAGCACGCTCTTCGAAGCCACCTCGGTGGGCACGCCGTCCGACTCCGACTTCAAGCTGCCGGCCACGCCCACGACGGTCACCACGCCGTAGGCGAAGCGGTCGCGGTCGGTCGCACCGTTACGCTGCGACCATGGGGCAACGAGGGCGCGCACTCGTCGTGACGGCGGCGTGCGCGGTGGCCGTGGCGGCGTGCAGTAGCGGTCGATCCTCGGCCAACTCGCATTCCACGCGCGCCACGTCGTCGTCGACGGTGCCGCCCACCACCGGCGCGCGGTCGTCCACGACCACACGTCCGTCCCCCACCACCGCCACCACCACCAAACCGCAGACGTTGCTGCAGGCGCTGCTCGCCGACGGCCGCAACGCCGACATCAAGATCGTGTACGACACACCGTCGGGCCGGGCCACGCTGATCCGCCGCAACGGCGACTCGGTGTACGCCGACGGTGCCGGCGTGCGCTTCACGCTCGGCACGCACAGCTACGACTGCACGGGTTCGGGCGACGGCGCCTCGTGCACACCCATCCAGGGCAACGCGACGCTGAGCGACGTCGACGTGTACACCGCGCTCGTGGCCGACGCGCTCGCCGCCCCGTCGTACCTCGTGCACCAGACGACCGGGTCGATCCTCGGCCGCACTGCCGAGTGCGTCTCGATCCTCGGGCGCCAGACCGCGCACGCCGGACAGAGCGTCAGCGCCTGCATCGACGACGAGACCGGCGCGCTGCTGCGGTTCAGCACGCTCGGAGCGCCGAGCCCGGGCCCCAAGCTCTACGCGGTCTCGGTGAGCGCCCCGACCGACGCCGACTTCCAGCTCCCCGTCCCCGCGACCGCCGCCCCGTGACGCGCGCTCGAGGCCGGCGTCAGTAGTCCACGCGCCACAGGCAGAGCCCGTGCGGGGGAGCCATCTCGCCCGCCGCGCCACGATCGGCGGCCCGGATGACCGCCAGCATCTCGCCGGGCCGCCGCTTGCCCGTACCGACCTCCACGAGCGTGCCGACGATCGAGCGCACCATCTGCCAGCAGAACGCGTTCGCGGTGATCTCGTAGCGCAACGCACCGTCGCCGATCTCGCACCAACGTGACTCGGTGACTCTCCGAGTCATCGAATGTTCTCCCGCCGCACTCGCCCGCGGCTTACGGCAGAAGCTGCTGAAGTCGTGCTCGCCGATGAACGCGTCGCTCGCGATGCGCAGCGCGCGCAGGTCGAGCGGCGCATCGACCCACCATGCGTACCGGGAGCGGAAGGGATCGGGCACGTCATGGTTGACGATCGTGTAGTGATACATGCGCGACCCGCGCGTCGAAGCGCGCGCTGAAGTCATCCGGCGCGGGCGCGATGTCGCGCACCACCACCTCGGGACCGAGCATCGTGTTCAACGACCGGCGCACGCGGGAGAGGTCGGCGGCTGGCGGCGCGTCGAAGCTCACCACCTGGCCCCACGCGTGGACGCCCCGATCGGTGCGGCCTGCGCACACCAGCTCGACGTCGTGGCGCAGCACCTTCTGCAAGGCCTCCCGGAGCACCCCGGCGACGGTCCGCTGGCCGTTCTGCGGCGCGAACCCATGGAAATCCGTGCCGTCGTACGCGACCAGCAGCCGCACCCGCTGGACGGGCTCGGGCTCGCCTCCACCCCTACTCGGCTCCGGCTCGAAGAGCGTCACCGCAGCCACCTACCGCATGAGCGCCGGGCGAACGGCCGGCCCGCCCGGCGCGACGACCACAACGCCGAACACTGCGGTGGCGCTAGACGAACTCGACGCGGGCCATCGGGGCGTTGTCGCCGGGACGCGGGCCGAGCTTCAGGATGCGCAGGTAGCCGCCGTTGCGGTGCTCGTAACGGGGCCCGATCTCCTCGAAGAGCTTCGACGCCGCGTCCTTGTCGTGGATCCGGGCGACCACGAGGCGTTGCTGGTGCACGCCACCCCGCTTCGCCTTGGTCACGAGCTTCTCGGTGTAGGGCCGCAGGGCTTTGGCCTTGGATTCGGTGGTGATGATCGCCTCGGCGATGATCAGCGACGCGGCGAGGTTCGCCATCATCTGCTTCTGGTGCGCCGGCGAGCCGCCGAACCTCGCGCCCTTCTTGGGAGTGGGCATTGAGCGCTACTCCTTCACCCGGAGCGACAGGCCGCGCTCGTCGAGCTTCTGGATGACCTCTTCGAGCGACTTCGACCCGAAGTTCGTGATCGCCAGGAGGTCGTCCTCGGTCTTCATCACGAGCTGCCCGATCGTGTCGACGCGGGCGCGCTTCAGGCAGTTGCGCGGGCGCTCCGAGAGGTCGAGCTCCTCGATCGGGAGGTCGAAGTCGGGCGAGTGCCCCGCGGCAGCCGCGGTCTCGCCGAGCTCGAGACCCTTGGGCTCCTCGGACAGGTTCGCGATCAGACCGACGAGGTTGCCGAGCGTCTGGGCCGCGGACGCCAGCGCGTCGCGCGGCGAGATCGATCCGTCGGTCTCGATCTCGACGGTGAGCTTGTCGTAGTTGGTGGCCTGCTCGACGCGGGTCGGCTCGACGCTGAACGCGACCCGGCGCACGGGCGAGAAGATCGCGTCGACCGGGATGATGCCGATCGGCGCGCCGGCCTTCTTGGCCTTCTCGGCCGAGAGGTAGCCGCGGCCCTGCTCCACCGTGATGTCGAGCGCGAGCCGGCCGGCCGCGTTCACGTGCGCGAGCACGAGGTCGGGGTCGAGCACCTCCACGTCGGCGGTCGTCTGGATGTCGCCGGCCGTGACTGCGCCCGGACCACGCTTGTCGAGCCGCAGGGAGATGGGCTCGTCGCTGTAGCAGCGCAGCACGAGATCCTTGAGGTTGAGGATGATGTCGGTGACATCCTCCTTCACGCCCTTGATCACGCTGAACTCGTGCAGCGCGTCGTCGAACCGCACTTGGGTGACGGCCGCGCCGGGGATGCTCGACAGGAGCGTGCGGCGCAGGCTGTTACCGAGCGTATGGCCGAAGCCCGGTTCGAGCGGCGAGATGGTGAAGCTCTGAGTGTTGCCGTTCGCGTCGCCGGCTTCGATTTCCGGTCGCTGGATGATGAGCATTCGCAGCCTCGATGAGTTGAATTGCGGGAGAGAGCCGGTTACTTGGAGTAGAGCTCGACGATGAGCTGCTCGCGCACCGGCACGTCGATCTGCTCGCGGATCGGAAGGTCGCGCACCGTCGCGCTGTACTCGCCGGGGTTGGCCTCGAGCCACATCGGGATCGAGCGGTCGATCGTGTCGAGGTTGTGCCGGACGACGATCATGCTCTGCGACTTGGGGCGCAACCGGAGCACGTCGCCGCGCCGCAGCCCGTAGCTCGGGATCGTGACCCGCTTGCCGTTCACCTCGACATGGCCGTGGCGTACGAACTGGCGGGCCTGGTTACGGCTCGACGCGAAGCCGGCGCGGAACACCGCGTTGTCGAGCCGCAGCTCGAGCATCCGCAGCAGGTTCTCGCCCGTGATGCCGGGTTGCGACGACGCGCGCGCATAGGTGTTGCGGAACTGCTTCTCGAGCAGGCCGTAAATGCGCCGGGCCTTCTGCTTCTCGCGGAGCTGCAGCATGTACTCGCTCTCACGGATGCGACCGCGGCCGTGCTGGCCGGGCGGGTAGGGCCGGCTTTCGATCGGGCACTTCATGGTGTCGCACTTGGCGCCCTTCAGGAACAGCTTCATGCGCTCCCGGCGGCACAACCGGCAGACCGGTCCGGTGTAACGAGCCATCAGACCCTCCGGCGCTTCGGGGGGCGGCAACCGTTGTGCGGGATGGGAGTGACGTCCTTGATGCCGACGACCTCGATACCCGCGTTCTGGATCGAGCGGATCGCGGTCTCCCGTCCGGAGCCGGGGCCCTTCACCATCACGTCGACGCGCCGCACGCCGTGCTCGATCGCCTTCTTCGCCGCGGCTTCGGCCGCGAGCTGCGCCGCGAACGGCGTGCTCTTGCGGCTGCCCTTGAACCCCACGTTGCCCGAGCTCGCCCACGAGATCGCGTTGCCCTGGAGGTCGGTGATCGTGACGATCGTGTTGTTGAACGACGACTTGATGTGCACGACGCCGTACGCGACGTTCTTGCGCTCACGCCGCTTCGGACGCCTTCCGCCCGCAGCCGGACGAGCCATCAGTGCTTCCTCGCCTTCTTCTTGCCCGCGACCGTCTTCTTCGGGCCTTTGCGGGTGCGCGCATTCGTGCGCGTGCGCTGACCGTGCACCGGCAGGCCACGGCGGTGCCGCAGACCCTGGTAGCAGCCGATCTCCATCTTGCGCTTGATGTTCTGGCTGACCTCGCGCCGCAGGTCGCCCTCGACCTTCACGGCCTGGTCGATGGCCGCGCGCAGGCTGGACACCTCTTCCTCGGTGAGATCGCGCACCCGGGTGTCGCGCGAGATCCCCGTCTCGTCGCAGAGCTGCTGCGCGATCGTGCGACCGATCCCGAATATGTACGTGAGCGAGACCTCGAGCCGCTTTTCACGCGGAATGTCGACGCCGGCGATACGGGCCATACACCTACCCCTGAACCTGCTTGTGGCGCGGGTTGCTGCAGATGACGCGCACCTTGCCGTGGCGACGGATCACTTTGCAGTTCTCGCACATGCGTTTGACCGAAGGCCGAACCTTCATGGGACTTGCTTTCTCGTCGTAGTGGTGCGACCTACCGGTACCGGAACGTGATCCGGCCCCGGGAGAGGTCGTACGGGGTGAGCTCCACCTGCACCTTGTCGCCCGGCGCGATGCGGATGTAGTGCATGCGCATCTTCCCCGAGATGTGGGCGAGCACCTTGTGCCCGTTCTCGAGCTCGACACGGAAGTAGGCGTTCGGCAGCGATTCGACAATCGTGCCTTCCACCAGGATCGTGTCGTCCTTGGGCTTCGCGATGGGATCTCACCACCTTGGTGGTCGGGTCGTGGAGACGGACAACAGGACGGCACCGGCGGGCGTGGGCGGCACGCGGACGCCGTAGGCCGAGGCCCGGATTCGCTGCGCGCACGCACGAAGCCGAAAATTGGCCGAAGTACAGGCTACCTAATCGCCTCAGCCGCGACCAAACCGCGCCGGTTCGACCCGGCGCCCGGTGGCCGAGCCGCGGCGCGGCCGGCGCCTCGATTCGCTCACTGGAGCACCCCGTCGATGGCACCGGTGAGGCGGCCGAACACCTCGTCGGTCGACCCGACGCCGTCGACGGTGACCACGGGCAGGCCGCTGCCGCGGTAATAGGCGCGGATCGGCCGGGTCTCACGCTCGTAGGCGTCGAGCCGGCGCTCGATGGCCTCGGGGGTGTCGTCGGCACGCTGCACCACGTGACCGCCGCAGACGTCGCAGGTCCAGTCGACCTTCGGCGGGTTCGAGACGCCGTAGATGTGCGACCCGTCCCGTTCGCACACGCGGCGTTCGGAGAGCCGGGCCACAACCACCTCGCGGGGCACGTCGAGGTGCACCACCACGTCGAGGGGCCGCCCGTCGAGCACGCGGTCGAGCGCGACGGCCTGGGGCTGGGTGCGCGGAAAGCCGTCGAGGATGAAGCCGTCGGACATCGGTGCGCCCGGCGCGAGGCACTCCTCGACCACGCCCATCACGATGTCGTCGGGCACGAGCTCGCCGTCGTCCATGAAGCGTTTGGCCTCCAACCCGAACGCAGTGCCCGCGGTGGCCTGGGCCCGGAACAGGTCGCCGGTCGACAGGTGCGCGATCTCGTAGTGGCGGGCGAGCATGTTGGCCTGCGTCCCCTTACCGGCGCCCTGCTTGCCCAGAAGAACGATCCGGGGCTGCGATCCCATGTCGAAAAGGCCTGCCGCGCTCTAGCGCAGGAACCCTTCGTAATTGCGCATCATCAGCTGGCTGTCGATCTGCTGCATGGTCTCCAGGGCGACGCCCACGATGATGAGGAGCGACACACCGCCGAACGGGAACTGGGCGATGTTCCAGATCTTGAACACCAGCAGCGGGACGGCCGCGACCACGGTAAGGAACGCCGCGCCCGGCAGCGTGATGCGGTTCAACACCTTCGACAGGTAGTCGCGGGTGGGTGGGCCGGGCCGGATGCCGGGAATGAAGCCGCCCTGCTTGCGGATGATGTCGGCCTGCTGCTCCGGGTTGAACGCGATCGCCGTGTAGAAGTACGAGAAGAACAGGATCATCAGGGCGTACATCCCGATGTACGTCCAGGTGGTGCCGCTCAGGATCAGGTTGTCGTTGACGAACTTCTTGAACCCGGTCCACGGCAGCACGTTGGCGATCAGGGCCGGAAACTGCAGGATCGAGCTCGCGAAGATCACCGGGATCACACCCGACTGGTTGACCTTCAGCGGGATGTAGGTGTTCTGGCCGCCGTACATGCGGCGCCCCACGACCCGTTTGGCGAACTGCACCGGTATCCGGCGCTGGCCCGACTCGACGATCACGATCGCGACGACCATGAAGACCGCGATCACCAGGATCACGAAGAACTGGATCTGGCTGCCCTGCGTGAACACGTCGCCGAGCTGGAACGGCAGCCGCGAGATGACCGAGGCGAAGATCAGGATCGACATGCCGTTGCCGATGCCGCGCTGGGTGATCAGCTCACCGAACCACATCACTACCGCGGTGCCCGCCGTCCAGGTGAGCACGATGAGCAGCGCCTTCGGCGCGGTGAGACCGCCGAGGATGAACTTCTGCCCCGGAGGCAGCACGTTGCCCGACAGCTGGAAGAGGTTGCCGTTGCCGGAGTTCAGCGCGAACACGAAGCCGGTGGACTGCACGATGGCGAGCGCCACCGTGAGGTAGCGCGTCCACTGCGTGATCTTCTTCTGCCCGGTGGGGCCCTCGTTCTGCCACTGCTCGAGCTTCGGGATCACCACACCGAGCAACTGCATGATGATCGACGCCGTGATGTACGGCATGATCCCGAGGAAGAACACCGAGACGTTCGTGAGCGCACCGCCCGCGAAGAGGTCGAGGTAGCCGACGACACCGCCCCCGGCGCTGTTCCGCAGCTCCTTGATCGCGCTGTAGTCGACGTAGGGCGCAGGGATGTGCGACCCGATCCGGTACAGCGCGATGGCGAAGATGGTGAACAGGATCTTGCCGCGCAGGTCGGGGACCTTGATGACGTTCTTCAGACGGGCGATGCCCAGGTCTGCCATCTCCCCGAGATCCTCCTGCCGTTCTGCCGTTCGCTCAAAGGCGAACCGGCCGTGTCCGGCCGCCGATCCGGCCCGAAGGCCGCAATCCTAACGATTCGTGTGCTGGTTGCCTCGCGCCGGCGGGCGGCGATCGCCCCAGGGGCTCGGCACCACCACGGCTCGGCCTCCGGCGGCCTCGATGGCCCTCCGGGCCGAGGCCGAGAAGGCGTGGGCCTGCACGGTGAGCTGCTTGTCGAGCGAGCCGCGGCCCAGCACCTTCACGAGACCGTGCTTGTGGGCCAGCCCGTGCTCGCGCAACGTCTGGAGCGTGACGTCGGCACCGCCGTCGAAGATCCCGGCGAGCGTGTCCAGGTTGATCGCCTGGTACTCGACGCGGAACGGGTTGTTGAAGCCCTTCAGCTTCGGCGTCCGCCGGTGCAGCGGGGTCTGACCACCTTCGAACCCGCGGCTCACGATGCCGCGCGCGTTCTGGCCCTTCGTGCCCCGGCCGGCGGTCTTGCCACCCTTGCCCGCGATGCCGCGGCCGACCCGGCGCTTCCCCTTCGTCGAGCCGGGCGCCGGCTTCAGGTCGTGCACCTTGATCGTCATGATCCGTTCTCGACTTCCTCGACCGTCACCAGGTGCGGCACGCGAGCGAGCATGCCCCGGATCTCGGGCCGGTCGGGCAGCGTGTTCGTGCTGCCGACTTTGCCGAGGCCCAGCGCCCGCACGGTGCCGCGATGCTTCGGCTTGCTGCCGATCTGCGACTTGCGGAGGGTCACCTTGAGCTGCGCCATTAGGCCACTCCCTCCTCGTTCTTGTACTTGGACCGCTTGCGCTCGTTGTACGCGGCGAGCAGGCCCTTGGGCGTGACCTCTTCGGGCGTCTTGCCGCGAAGCCGCGCGACCTCCTCGGGACGCCGCAACTCCTCGAGGCCCTGCATCGTGGCCCACGCGACGTTGATCGCGTTCGACGCGCCGAGCGACTTCGCCAGCACATCGTGGATGCCCGCAGCCTCGAGGATCGCCCGGGCCGCGCCACCGGCGATCACACCGGTACCGGGTGCGGCCGGCTTCAGCAGCACCCGCGCCGAGTCGTGACGGCCGGTGATCGTGTGGGTGATCGTCGAACCCGCGAGCGCGACGGGGAACATGCGCTTCTTGGCCTCTTCGACGCCCTTCTGGATCGCTGCCGGCACCTCTTTGGCTTTGCCGTAGCCGAGCCCGACGCGACCGTCACCGTCGCCCACCACTACCAGGGCCGTGAACGAGAACCGCCGGCCACCCTTCACGACCTTGGCGACGCGGTTGATCGCGATCACGCGCTCGTCGTACTGGTTGTCGGCCATCAGAACTCCAAACCGGCTTCGCGGGCACCGTCGGCAACCGCCGCCACCCGTCCGTGGTACTTGTAGCCGCCGCGGTCGAACACGACCGTGGTGGCACCTGCGGCCTTGGTCCGTTCGCCGAGCCGCTTGCCGACCTCGCGGCGGCTGCCACCGTGGCGCCCGACTGCCCGCGAGCGTCCTTCTCCATCGTCGACGCGGACGCGACCGTGCGACCATGCACATCGTCGATCGCCTGCGCGTAGATGTGCCGGCCCGACCGGAACACGGCGAGGCGCGGGCGCGCGGTCGTGCCCGAGATCTTCTTGCGGACGCGGCGGTGGCGCCGTACTCGCAGTTCGTGGTCGGAGCGGGACACGTCGACTCTCCTGTTACTTCGCGCTCTTGCCGGCCTTGCGGCGCACGACTTCGTCGGTATAGCGGATGCCCTTGCCCTTGTACGGCTCGGGTTTGCGGATCTTGCGGATGTCGGCGGCGACCTGGCCGACGAGCTGCTTGTCGCAGCCCTTGACCGCGATCTTCGTGGGTGACGGCACCTCGAACGTGATGCCCTCAGGCGCGTCGACCACGACCGGGTGCGAGTAGCCCACCAGGATCTCGAGCCGCTGCGGCCCCTGCGCCGCGGCGCGGTAGCCAACACCCACGATGTCGAGCTCCTTGGTGAAGCCCTGCGACACCCCAGTGACCATGTTGCTCACGAGCGTGCGCGTGAGGCCGTGCAGCGCGCGGTTGCGGCGCTCGTCGTTCGCCCGGGTCACGACGATCGCGTCGCCGTCGCGCGCGACGGTGACCTCGCCGACGACGTCGATCGCGAGCTCGCCCTTGGGGCCCTTCACGTGCACCGCCGTGCCGGAGATCGCCACGTCGACGCCGCTCGGCACCGTGATCGGCTGCTTTCCAATTCGCGACATCGTCTTACCTCTTGTTCGCTTCGCTCACGGGCGGGTGGGCCTTCCCTCGTTCTGCGAACGCGTGAGGTAGTGAGCGGGCTTGTGATCGCTCGGCGGGCATGGCGTCCGTCACCAGACCGTGCAGAGCACTTCGCCGCCGACGTTGCGCTTGCGCGCCTCGGCGTCGGTGAGCAGGCCTTGGTTCGTCGAGATGATGGCGATCCCCATGCCGCCGAGCACGCGCGGCACCTCGTGCGCCCGCCGGTACTCGCGCAGTCCGGGCTTCGACGCGCGCTTGATGCCGCTGATCACGCGCTTGCGGTCGTTGGTGTACTTCAGCCGGATGCGCAACAGGTTGCCAGGCCGGTCACCGCGCGGCGCCACCTCGTAGCCCGCGATGTAGCCCTCCTGCTGCAGGATGGCGGCAACCGCCTCCTTCAACTTCGAGGACGGCATCGCGACCTCGTCGTGGAATGCGATGTTGGCGTTCCGCACACGGGTAAGCATGTCGGCGATCGGGTCGGTCATCGTCATGGGGCTGCCCTCCTCACCACGACGCCTTGACGAGACCGGGGATCTCGCCGGCATGCGCCATGTTGCGGACGCAGATCCGGCAGAGTCCGAAGTCGCGGTAGACCGACGCGCGGCCGACCACACTTCTGGCAGCGCGTGTACCCGCGGACCTTGTACTTCGGCTTCCGACGTTGCTTGTTGACGAGTGCCTTCTTGGCCATTTCTCACCCTTGCCCATCGCGCCGGAACGGGAACCCGAGCGCGCGCGAGTAGCGCGCGGCCCTGGTCGTCCGTGTCGGCCGTCGTGACGATCGTGATGTTCATGCCCCGAGTGGTGTCGATCTTGTCGTAGTCGATCTCGGGAAAGATCAATTGCTCGGTGACACCGAACGTGTAGTTGCCGTGCCCGTCGAACTGCTTCGGTGGCAGCCCACGGAAGTCGCGGATGCGCGGGATCGCGAGTGTGACGAGGCGGTCGTAGAACTCCCACATCCGGTCGCCGCGCAGCGTGACCATCGCTCCGATCTCGTTGCCCTCGCGGAGCTTGAAGCTCGCGATCGACTTCTTGGCCCGGGTGATCTTCGCCTTCTGGCCGGTGATCACCCGTAGATCGGCGACCGCTCCGTCGAGCAGGGACCGCTGTTGCGTGGCCTTGCCGACACCCATGCTCACGACGATCTTCTCGAGCCGAGGCACCTGCATCACATTGGCGAGGCCGAGCTCGGTCTGCAGCGCCGGCTTCATCTCGTCGATGTACTTCTGCTTCAGGCGCGGCTTCTCGCGGCTCTTGGTGGCGCCGGCCATCAGACATCACCTCCGCACTTGCGGCAGATGCGCACCTTCTCGCCGTTGTCGAACTTGTAGCCGATGCGCGTCGGCTTCTTGCACGACTTGCACACGAGCGCCACATTCGAGGCGTGGATCGGCATCTCCTTGTCGATGATGCCGCCCTGCATCGTGGCGCGTGTGGGCTTCTGGTGCTTCTTCACCATGTTCATGCCGTCGACGATCACGCGATCCGATTCCGCCATCACCCGCGTAATCGTTCCGGTCTTGCCCACGTCCTTGCCCGCGAGCACGAGTACCTCGTCGCCCTTGCGAAGCTTCATGTGATCACCTGTCCATCGCGCGCGTTCGAGAGCTGCATCACGCGGTCCACGTTCACAGCACCTCCGGCGCGAGTGACACGATGCGCATGAACTTGCGATCGCGCAGCTCGCGGCCCACAGGCCCGAAGATGCGGGTGCCGCGCGGCTGCATCTGGTCGTTGATGAGCACCGCGGCGTTCTCGTCGAATCGGATGTAGCTGCCGTCGGGCCGGCGCTTCTCCTTCTTCGTGCGCACCACGACGCACTTCACGACGTCGCCCTTCTTCACCGACGCGCCCGGTACCGCGTCCTTCACGGTGGCGACGAACACGTCACCGATGCTGGCGTACCTGCGGCGCGTGCCACCGAGCACCTTGATGCACAGCACCTCACGAGCGCCGGAATTGTCGGCAACACGGAGGCGCGACTCCTGCTGGATCACCGGGCACGCTCGATGATCTCGACCAACCGCCAGCGCTTGAGCTTGGACAGCGGCCGGGTCTCGGCGATACGCACACGGTCGCCGACGCGGGCGTCGTTCACGCCGTCGTGCGCGTAGAGCTTCCTGGTCTGCTGGAGCGTCTTGCGGTAGCGCGGGTGGCGCACCCGGTCGGTGACCGCGACCACGATCGTCTTGTCCATCTTCGTGGACACGACCAGTCCTTCTCGGATCTTCCGCGTGTTGACTCGAGCCGTCGGTTGCGTCTCGGGCTGTACGTCGCTCATCGCTGCTCCTCGGCCGCCAGCGCTTCGGCTGCGGCGATCTCGCGCTCGCGCAGCACCGTGGCGACCCGTGCGGCCTCACGGCGCGTCCTCGAGATCTCCGCGCTGCTGTCGAGCTGGCCCGTGGCGTTGCGGAACCGCAGGTTGTAGAGGCCCTGCTTCGCCTCCGCGAGCTTGTGGAGCAGCGCGTCGTCGGTGAGCTCGCGGAGCTCGGTCGGTTTCGTCACGCTTCCTCCTGACGCAACACGAAGCGCGCCTTCATCGGCAGCTTGTGGATCGCGAGCCGAATCGCCTCGCGGCGAGCGGCTCGGGCACGCCCGACAGCTCGAACAGCACCCGGCCGGGCTTCACCACGGCAACCCAGGCCTCGGGGTTGCCCTTGCCCGAGCCCATGCGCGTCTCGGCGGGCTTCTGGGTGATCGGCTTGTCGGGGAACACGTTGATCCAGACCTTGCCGCCACGCTTGATCTTGCGCGTCATCGCAATACGCGCGGCCTCGATTTGGCGGTTCGTCAGCCAGCCCGGCTCGAGCGCCTGGATCCCGTAGTCGCCGAAGCTCACGGTGGTGGCGCCCTTGGCGATGCCCCTCCGGCGACCGCGTTGCACCTTGCGGTGTTTGACCTTCCGCGGCATCAACATTGTCTTGCCTCATGTTCGTTTCGCGCGCGGGGCCAGGATGCTTCCCGCGTAGCCGTCGATCGGCTGGTCATCGCGCCACTACTCCGCGTGGAACTTGCCGGGGCCATGGTCGTCGCCACCGCCGATCCGCCGCTGGATGGCCTCTTCCTCGTCGAGGAGGCGCTGCATGTCGGGGTCGAGCTCCTGCACGAGCTCGCGGGTCTCCACTGCGCTCTCGTCGTCTTCCGACACGGGGGTGGCCTCGACCGCCGCCTCGCGGCGCTGCCGCCCACCGCCGGCGCGCACGACGCGCCGGCCGCCGGAGGCCTCGCCGACCGCCATCGCGGCCTCCTTGGCGATCTTCTCCTCGCCGCCGCTCTTGTACGGCAGGATCTCACCCTTGTAGATCCACACCTTCACGCCGATGCGCCCGAACGTGGTGCGGGCCTCGGCCAGGCCGTAGTCGATGTCGGCGCGCAGCGTGTGCAACGGCACACGGCCCTCGCGGTAGCTCTCGCTGCGGCTCATCTCGGTGCCGCCGAGGCGGCCGCCGCATTGCACCTTGATGCCCTGCGCGCCGGCCTTCATCGCGGTTTGCAACGCCCGCTTCATCGCCCGCCGGAAGCTCACTCTGCCTGCGAGCTGGTCGGCAACACCCTGCGCGAGCAGCATGGCGTCGAGCTCGGGCTGCTTGATCTCCTGGATGTTGAAGGCGATCTTGGCGTTGCCGGTGATCTTGTACAGGCCCTTGCGCAGGCGGTCGGCCTCCGCACCCTTGCGGCCGATGACGATGCCGGGGCGCGCCGTGTACACGTCGATGCGCAGGCGGTCGCGCGTGCGCTCGATCTCGACCCGGCTCACCGCGGCGCGCTCGAGCTCCTTCTTCAGGTACTCGCGGATCTTGGTGTCCTCGGTGAGGAAGTCGCGGTATTCCTTGCCGCTCGCGATCCAGCGCGACTTCCAATCGGTGACGATCCCGAGCCGGAACCCGTACGGGTTGACCTTGTGACCCATCAGTTGGTCTCGCTCTCCGTGTCGCTCTCCGTATCGCTTTCGGTATCGCTTTCGGTATCGCTCTCGGTATCGCTGGCGGGCTCGCTCATCGGGGCGGGCTCGGTGTCGTCGGCCGAAGCCTCGACGGCCTCGCCCGACTCGATGTCGACGTCGTGCTCGTCGACCGGCACCTCGGTGACGTCCTCGGGCAGGATCTCGTCGGCGCCGACCGCCTCGTCGTCGTCGTGGTCGTGATCGTGGTCGTGATCGGTGGTGCGGCGGCTGGCCCGGACCCGTTCGGCCCGGCGGCGCTGCGAGGCGCCCCGGCCGGTGCCGGTCTCCTCGGAGCGGCGGCGCCGCGCTTCGAGGTCTTCCTCGCCGTAGCGCTCGAGCACGATCGTGATGTGCGAGGTGCGCTTACGGATGCGGAACGAACGCCCGCGCGCCCGAGCCCGCCCGGCCGACCGGGTCGGTCCCTCGTCGCAGTAGCACTCGGCGAGGAACAGCTCGTCGGCCGGAAGCTGGTTGTTGTTCTCCGCGTTGGCGAGCGCGGCCTCGAGCAGCTTCAACACGTCGCCGGCCGCGCTGCGCTCGGTGAGCTGGAGGATCCGCTCGGCATCCTCGGCCGCGAGGCCCCGCACGAGGTCGAGCACCGGGCGCACCTTGTACGGCGACACGTGCAGGTAGCGCACCGACGCGCGTGCCTGGACAGGACCCGCGTAGGTGTCCGAGAGCTCGGGAGAAGCCATTAGCGCCGGCTCGACTTCTCTTGGCCGGCATGGTGACGGAACGTGCGCGTCGGCGCGAACTCGCCCAGCTTGTGACCCACCATCGCTTCGCTGACGTACACGGGGATGTGCTTGCGGCCGTCGTGCACCGCGAACGTGTGGCCGACGAACTCCGGGGTGATCGTGGAGCGCCGTGACCACGTCTTGATCACGCGCTTGTCGCCCGAGTCGTTCATGACATCAACCTTGTCGCGCACGTGCTCGTCGACGAAGGGGCCTTTCTTCAAACTGCGTGGCATCGTTACCTCCGAGCGCCTCGTGTGCGGCGACGACGCACGATGAGCTGGTCGCTGGCCTTCCTGCGCTTGCGCGTCCGGCCTTCGGGCTTGCCCCACGGCGACACCGGGTTGCGGCCGCCGGAGCTCTTGCCCTCGCCGCCGCCGAGCGGGTGGTCGACCGGGTTCATCGCCACACCGCGTGTCTGCGGCCGCACTCCCTTCCAGCGGTTGCGCCCGGCCTTGCCGATCGACACGAGGGAGGCCTCGGCGTTGCCGACCGAGCCGATCGTGGCGCGGCAATCGATCGGCACGCGGCGCATCTCGGTGCTCGGCAGGCGGATCGTTGCGAAGTCGCCCTCTTTGGCGACGAGCTGGATCGCGGTGCCGGCACCGCGGCCGAGCTTGGCGCCGGCGCCTGGCTTCAGCTCCACGTTGTGGACCGTGGTGCCCACCGGGATGTACCGCATCGGCATCGCGTTGCCGGAACGGATCTCGGCGTCGCGGCCGCTCTGCAGCCGGTCGCCGACCTTCAGGCCCTGCGGGGCGAGGATGTAGCGCTTCTCCCCGTCGACGTAGTGCAGCAGCGCGATGCGCGCGTTGCGGTTCGGGTCGTACTCGATCGTGGCGACCTTCGCGGGCACGCCGTCCTTGTCGCGGCGGAAGTCGATCACGCGGTACTTGCGCTTGTGCGCTCCGCCGCGGTGGCGTGCGGTCTTGCGCCCGTGAGCGTTGCGACCGCCCGACTGCGGCTTCGGGCGCGTGAGCGACTTCTCCGGCCGATCGGTGGTGATCTCGGCGAAGTCGGAGACGGTCTGGAAGCGCCGACCCGGGCTCGTGGGCTTGCGACTGCGGACAGGCATCGTCGGCTCCTCAGCTCCCGAAGATGTCGATCGTGCCCTCGCGGAGGGTGACGATCGCTCGCTTCGTGTCGGGCTTCTTGCCGGTGGCGCGGACACGGCGGGCCCGCACCACCTTGCCGGTGCGGTTCAGCGTGTTGACCTTGGCCACCTTCACGTCGGGGTAGATCGCCTCGACGGCCTGGCGGATCTGGATCTTGTTCGCACCCGGCGCCACCACGAACGTGTAGACGCCGGCGTCCATCGCTCCGTAGCTCTTCTCGGAGACGACCGGCCGGATGACGACGTCGCGCGGATCCGATCAGGAAAGGTCTCCTGCGTCGAGGTCGCTCGGCTCGGTGGCCGGCGACACGATCGCGCCGCTGCGGAATCGCTCGGTGACCGCCTCGAGCGTGGCCCGCGAGAACACCACGTAGTCACTCACGAGCACGTCGTAGGTGTTGAGCTCGTGGGGCAGCACGATCTGCACGCGCTCGCCGAGGTTGCGCAGCGACTTCCATACCGCTTCGTCGTCGCGGAACAGCACCACGAGCACGCGCTGGCGGCTTGCGGTCGGCGGGGCGCAGCCCGAGCGCGTCGAGCAGCTCGATGCCGCGCTTGGTCCTCGGTTCGGTGATGTCCCAATCGTCGACGACGATCACGCGCTCGCACACCGCCCGGTCGCTCAGCGCGCTGCGCAGGGCGAGCGCCACGACCTTCTTGTTGACCTTCTTCGTGTAGTCGCGCGGCTTGGGGCCGTGGGCCACACCGCCGCCGCGCCACTGCGGCGAGCGGATCGAACCCTGGCGGGCCCGGCCGGTGCCCTTCTGGCGCCACGGCTTCGCGCCGCCGCCGGCCACCTCCGCACGGGTCTTCGTGGAGTGCGTGCCGGCGCGCCGGTGTGCGAGCTGCGCGGTGACGACCTGGTGCATCACCGGCATGTTCGGCTCGATCCCGAACAGCGCGTCGTCGAGCTCCACACTGGCGCCGTCGGCACCACGTGCGGTCTTCATCGTGATCGACGTCATGTCGTGGCCGCCTTCTTGACCGCGTTGCGCAGGTAGACGAGGCCGCCGTTGGCACCGGGCACCGCGCCCTTGACGAGGATGAGGTTGCGCTCGGCGTCGCCCTCGACCACCTCGAGGTTCAACGTGGTGACCCGGGTGTTGCCCATCTGACCGGCCATCCGCAACCCCTTGAACACCCGCGACGGTGTTGCGCAGGCGCCCACCGCGCCCGGCGCGCGGTGCTTTTTGTGGTTGCCGTGTGACGCGCCCTGGCCTTTGAAGTTGTGCCGCTGCATCACACCGGCGAAGCCCTTGCCCTTCGTGATGCCGGTGACGTCGACCCGCGCGCCCTTCTCGAACACGTCGGCCTTGATCACCTGGCCGATCTCGAAGCCGTCGAGGTCGTCGACGCGGAGCTCGGCGAGCGTGCGCATCGGCGGCGCGTCGGCGACCTTCAAGTGGCCGAGCTCGGGCTTGGTGAGGCGGTTCGCCGATGTGCTCCCGAACGCAAGCTGGACGGCCGCGTAGCCGTCGCGCTCAGGCGTCTTGAGCTGCACGACGCGGCAAGGCCCGGCCTCGATGACGGTCACCGGGATCACCCGGTTGTCACCGTCCCAGACCTGGGTCATGCCGAGCTTGCGTCCCAGGATGCCCTTGGTTGCCATGACGTGCTGGTCCTGTCGAGTATGGAGCGGCGGTGCCGCGGGGCTCACGCGAACGCTCCGCCGGCCCTCGTGGCGAGGTCCGAGCGGAGCGTGTCTCGGTTGTGCCGTACGGTTCCGGACACGGGGGTACCGGCCTGGACGGACTTCGATTGTCCTCGGGTGCCGGGTAGGTGCCGGGTAGCCAGAGCCTGGCCGGCTGCGATCCCCGCACCGAAGAGCCAATGCATCGTAGTTGCGGTGCGCGCCCGTGCCAAACCGGCGCCGCCGCCGACCCGGGCGGATCGCGCGCGGCCGGCCATGGGGCGGGGCCGGCCGGTCAGGTGGATGACAGGCCGCGGTCATCGATCGTCAACCGAGCCGAAGTCTCGCCGTCATGCCCGGCGGCGAGCATGACCATGGTGGGCGATCTCCTCGACGGCTATCCGGCGACCGACTACGACGAGGCGTTCGCGCGCCCGATGCTGGCTCGCCCGGCCTGCGCGGGGCTCGTCGCCCACCTCGAGACGCTGTCCCGCGGCGACCTCGACGACCGCGGGCTGCGGCGAGATCGCGCGTTCCGTGACGAGGGCATCACGTTCTCCCTGCTCGGCCAGGACGAGCGGCCGTTCCCGCTCGACCTCGTGCCCCGCATCCTCGACGCCGGGGAGTGGGAGGCCATCTCGGCCGGGCTCGTGCAGCGGGTCCGTGCGCTCGAGGCCTTCCTCGACGACGTCTACGGCGAACGGGCGATCCTCGCCGACGGCGTGGTGCCGTACCGCCTCGTGATGACGTCGCCGCACTTCCACCGCGCCGCCGCCGGTTTCCGCCCGGCCGGCGGCGTGCGCATCCACGTGGCCGGGATCGACCTCGTCCGCGACCGGGACGGGCGCTTCCTCGTGCTCGAGGACAACCTGCGCTGCCCGTCGGGCATCTCTTACGTGGTCGAGAACCGGCGGGCGATGACCCAGATCTTCCCCGACCTGTTCCGCAGCCACCGGGTGCGGCCCGTCGCCGACTACCCGGGCCGCCTGCTCGACGCGTTGCGGAGGACCGCGCCGCCGGGCGCGGGTGTGGAACCGAACGTGGTCGTGCTCACCCCCGGGATCCACAACTCGGCGTACTTCGAGCACTCGTTCCTCGCGTGGCAGATGGGTGTGCCGCTCGTGGAGGGGCGCGACCTGTTGTGCCGCGACCGCATCGTGTACATGCGCACCACCGAAGGCGAACAGCGCGTCGACACCATCTACCGCCGGGTCGACGACGCGTTCCTCGATCCTTTGCACTTCCGGCCCGACTCGCTCGTCGGCTGCCCGGGCGTGCTCGATGCGGCGCGCGCCGGCAATGTCACGATCGCCAACATGGTGGGCAACGGCGTCGCCGACGACAAGGCGATCTACGCGTTCGTGCCCGCGATGATCTCGTACTACCTCGGCGAGAAGCCGCTGCTGGCCAACGTCGACACGTACCTGCTCGACGAGGTCGAGACCCGCTCCTGGGTCGTCGACCGTCTCGACCAGCTCGTGACCAAACCGGTCGACGGTGCCGGCGGGTACGGGATCGTGATCGGACCCTCGAGCGACGAAGCGACGCTGGATCGGCTGCGGGCGAGCATCGAGCGCGACCCCCGCGGCTTCATCGCGCAGCGACCGGTGGCGCTCTCGACGATGCCGACGTTCGTGGACGGCGCGCTCGAACCGCGCCACGTCGACCTCCGCCCGTTCGCGGTGAACGACGGCACCGGCGTGTGGGTGGTGCCCGGCGGCCTCACGCGGGTCGCGCTCCGCCGGGGAAGCCTGATCGTGAACTCGAGCCAGGGCGGCGGGTCGAAGGACACCTGGGTGCTGGCCCGCCCGCGCGAGCACGCGCAACCCGCGGTGCCGGAGACGTTCGACACCGGCACCGTCCCCGTGCCGCCGGCCGATGTGCTCGCCCGCGACGCCATCCTGGCCGGCCCCACCAACGCTCCGATCGAACAGCAACAACAGCAACAGCAACAGGCCGGGCGTGGGCGCGGGCGCTTGGCGACTGCGCCGAAGCGATGCTGAGCCGGATCGTGGAGTCGCTCTACTGGATCGGGCGGTACGTGGAGCGGGCCGAGGACACGGCGCGGATCCTCGACGTGCACTTCCACCTGCTCGTGGAGGACCGCAGCACCGACGCGTCCGACGTGTGCCGCTCGCTCCTGGAGGCGATGGGCGTACACGACGACCGGGTCACGCCCGACGGCGCATCGGTGGCCGCGCTGCTCACACACGACACGGCCTTTTCGAGCTCGATCGTGGTGTCGGTGGAAGCCGCATGGGACAACGCTCGCGGCGCACGCGAAGCGATCTCGTCGGAGCTCTGGCACTGCCTCAACGTGACGCGCCGAGCAGGTACACGGTTGGGAAGGTGTGGTGGCGGCACCGCATGCGTTCCTCCGCTGGGTGAAGGAACGCATGGCGCTGGCCGCCGGTGTGGTCGACACCACGATGAACCGCGACGACGGATGGCGCTTCCTCGTGCTCGGGCGTTCACTCGAACGGGCCGACATGACCATCCGCCTGCTCTCGGCGCGCTACGGCGACCGCTGGGGCGGCGCCGGTTGGCGCGTGCTGTTGCGCTGTTGCTCGGGGCATGAGCCCTTCCTCCGGCGGAGTGCGCGCACGTTCGACCCGGAACGCGGCTCGCGTTCCTCGTGTCGGACGAGGAGTTCCCGAGGTCGGTGCTCGCCGCGCTGCGCGAGGCGGAACACGCGCTCACCGAGATCGAGCATGCGGGCCGGCACGGGCGGAGCGTCGGGGACGCGCGGCGCCTGCTGGGCCGGGCCACGTCGGAGCTGGCGTACTCCACGCCGCACGAGCTCGCGTCGTCGCTACCCGAACGCCTCTCCTCGCTGGAACAGCTTTGCGGCGCGTCGCACGACGCCGTCGCCCGGCGCTACTTCCAGTCGGCTGAAGCCATCGAATGGAGCGTGTGACATGGCCGCCCGCTGGCGCACCGCGGTCCGGCACCGCACGGGCTACGAATACCAGGGCGAGGTGCGCAGCTCGTACAACCTCGCGCGGCATGACACCGTGCACGAGCACCACGCAGACGCTCCTCGAGCACCGTGTGACGACCGCGCCGGTCGTGAGCACGTTCCGCTACGTGGACTACTGGGGCACCACGGTGCACGCCTTCGACGTGCATGTGCCGCACCACACGCTCGAGGTCGTCGCCACGTCGGTCGTGGAGACGGTGGAGGTGCCGCCACCTGCTGCCGACGTCGCGTGGGTGACGCTCGCCGACCCGGCCGTGCGCGACCGCCACTCGGAGATGCTGTCGGCGTCGAGCATGGTGCAGCTCGGCCCGGAAGCGGCCGGCATCACGGCCACGCTACCGTCGGCCGACGCGCCCGCGGCCGCCGTCGACCACGCGACGGCTTGGGTGCGCGACCACCTCGTGTACCAGCGCGGCGTTACGAGCGTGTCGACCAGGTCGGAAGAGGTGCTCGCCGCGGGCCGGGGTGTGTGCCAGGACTTCGCGCACGTCACGCTCGCGTTGCTGCGCGCCTTCGGCATCCCCGCGCGCTACGTGTCGGGCTACGTCTACCCCGACGGCGACGCGGCTGTCGGCACAACGGTCCTTGGCGAGAGCCATGCATGGGTCGAGGCCTGGCTCGGCCGATGGGTGCCGGTCGATCCGACGAACGGGGCGCTGGTCGGCCACCGCCACATTCGTGTCGCGCACGGTCGCGACTACGCCGACGTGCCCCCGCTGTCGGGCATCTACCACGGCGCCCCGAGCGAATCGCTCGGCGTCGACGTGGAGCTGACGCGGTTGTAGGCCCAGCGTCGTCACGGTCAGACGACGAACAGATCCCTGTGACCGGATCGCGACGGTGCCGTCGCCGCCATGACATCGGAGGCGCCCACAATGAGGTCACCCCCAAGACAGCACGAGCTCGACGACCCGCCAGGAGGTGAGTTCACGTACACGGCAGTAGGGAGGGCGCCCCCGGGCGCCCTCCCTCCGCGTGCGGGCACCATCGACGCCCGGCACCCTGCAGTCGCCGTCAGGTCTTGTGCGCCTCGAGCGTGTACATGAGGGGCAGTCGCTCGGGGAACTCGCGAAGGCGGTACCAGCCGTGTTCGTCGCGTTCGGTCAGTTCGACGAACGGGCTCCATGCGCACTCGCGGTGCTCCACAAGGCGCGTGAGCACCAGACGCGGATCGAGCACGGCCTGCACGACCTCGCCGAGACCGTGGTTCCACTCTGCGGTCGTGGTGTGCGTGATGCTCGACGTGTCGCCGTCGGTGTAGGTGCCCGGACCTTCGTCGATGACGATCGGGTCCGCCGTCTCGAAGTACGGGTAGCGCAGCACCAGCAGGTCGTCGTCGCGCTCGTAGTCGACCGCCCAGAGCACCGGGTGGCCCTCACGCAGGAACAGGCGCCCGCCCGGACGGAGCAGTGACGCCACGACCCTCGCCCAGCCGGCGACGTCGGGGAGCCAGCAGAGCGCGCCGGTTCCCGTGTACACGAGATCGAACCGCCCGGTGCCGAGCCGCTCGGGCGCGTCGTACAGCTCGCCTTCGACGAACTCCACCGCGTTGCCTGCCTCGCTCGCGAGCCGCCGGGCGGCCGCGAGGGCCGACGGCGAGAAGTCGTAGCCGGTGGTGGTCGCGGCACCGAGCCGGGCGAGCGACACGGTGTCGGTGCCGATGTGGCACTGCAGGTGCACGACGTCGAGGCCAGCGAGCGACCCGAGCGCGTCGACGTCGCGCTGCACCACACCGCTCAGGTACGTGGCGTCGTCGTGGAAACGGTCGAGCGCGTAGTCGCCCGACGACGTGTGCACCGCCACCCGGTCCTCCCAGTTCGACCAGTTGAGTCGCCGATGCTCGTCGATGGGCATGGGCTGCAGCCTGGCACACGCCCTGGCACCGACCGGGTGACGATTGTGGGTACGGTTCCGGTCGATGTCGGCGGTGTCGGCGTGGTCAGTCGACCGTCGCGCGCGAATCGTGAGATGGGCGAGGTACCTCCCGCTCGCGTTGCTCGTGCTCTGGTACTTCCAGTGGTCGGCCCGACTCAGCGTCGACATCCACCAGGGCTACGGCACGTCGGCCTTCGACATCGGTCTCTACGACCAGGGTCTGTGGCTGCTCTCGCACTTCAAGGCGCCGTTCGTGACGCTGATGGGCCGCAACCTGTTCGGCGACCACACGTCGTTCACGCTGCTGCTGCTCGTGCCGCTCTACTGGATCCACCCCGACCCGTCGACGCTGCTCGTAGTGCAGGCGCTCGTGCTCGCGCTCGCGGCCGTGCCCGTGTACCTCCTCGCGTTGAAGCGCATGAACAGCGTGATCATCGCGACCGTGCTCGCCGCCGCGCTGCTGCTCCACCCGGCGCTCGCGCAGTCGAACATGGAGAACTACCACCCCGACTCGTTCCTCGTGCTGTTCGTCGCGCTCGCCGTGTACGGCGCGGTCGAGTCGAAGACCCGCCTCTTCGTGGTCGCATCGGTGCTCGCGATGCTCACGAAGGAGGACGCGGTGCTGATCGTGGTGCCGCTCGCCCTGTGGTTCGCGTGGCGCCGTAACCGCCGGCTCGGCCTCACGATTGCCGGCATCTCGGTGCTGTGGACGTTGTTCGCCACGAACGTCGTGATGCGTTCGCTGATCGGCGTGCCCACGCTCAACTCGTGGCGCGTGCCGTTCGGCGGCCCCGGCGGCTTCCTCGCGCGCGCAGTGACGAAACCCGGCGACGTCGCGAAGTACCTGTACCACGAGGACCGTCCCTGGTACGTGTGGCAGATGCTCGCCCCGACGGGGCTCGTGTTCCTCGTGGCGCCGGAGGTCGCCGCGATCGCTGTGCTCGTGTTGCTGTCGAACGTGGTCAGCAACTTCCTCTACCAGCACGAGATCGGTTACCACTACGTGATGCCGATCCTGCCCGCGCTCGCGATGGGCACGGTGTTCGCGGTGGCGTCGTTGCGCCGACGGGTGCTGCGGTACGCCGCGACGGCGATCGTGGGCGTCGCCGCGCTCAGCACGGCGTACCTCTGGGGCCCGTACTCGTTCTCGCGCCACCACATCGGGCACTGGAGCCCGAACTACTCGGTGGTGCACGAGATCGACGCCATCCGGCGGCAGGTACCGGCGGACGCGGTGCTGTCGAGCTATCACGCGTACGCTCCGCACCTCGCGCACCGCGCGCGCATCTACACGTGGCCCACGCCATTCCGGGCCGCCTACTGGGCGACGTTCAAGCACGAGGGCGAGCGGCTGCCGTTCGCGAACGAGATCCAGTACGTGCTGCTGCCGACGCAGCTCGATGTCGACGCGCAATCCGTGTGGTACCCGATCCGCGCCGACTTCGAGGTGGTGGCGCACAACGACGCGGCCACGCTCTACAAGCGCATTCGTCCTGACCCATGAACGAGTGTGCCGCGCGACCGGACCTCGGTGCCGGCCGCGGCGCGAAGAGCACGCTCGAGCCGGGCGCGCAGGTCGCGTGCGACGTCGGCGTGAGCCGCGCGGCACAGATCCGGGTCGATCCAGCCGAACCGGCGGAGCTCCCCATGATCACTGCGGGCCGGGAACCGGAAGCCGGCGCGGGGTGGCCCCATTTCGACGCGGCCCAAGGTCGCGCCCACGCGCGTGGGGTCCACCGACAGAGCCCATTGGACGATCGACCATCCGAGCTCGGCATGGACGCGCTCGTCTCGGGCAATCATCGCAAGCACATCGGCGACCTCCGGATCGAGGTCGGCACACCTCCCGCGCAGCTCGGCCTCCCGCGCCGCGCATGCTTCGTTCAGGCAGCCATCAAGCAACGCCTCGACCGCGAGTCGACTCGCCGTCGGTAGCTCCGGCGCGGGCAAGGCCGGCAGCGAGAGCCTTACCGAGGTGCCGAACATCCGCTCGGCGAGCGCCATGGTGCGTTCCGCGTGCACCGCCTCCTCACGAGCGCAACGGTGCGCGGCGTCGACAAGCGCGCCGGGTGCGCCGACGGCCGCCAGCTGGGTGGCGAGTCGATCGAACGCGGGCACCGACGCGAACTCGCCGCGCGCGCACTCGAGCCAGTGGTGCCCGATCGTGCGCCGGTCGCGATCGCGCGGCCGCCGCTGCCGGCGCCGCCGGACCCGCGGCAGATGCGTGCCGCCCGACACGCGCAACGGTCGTCCGTACACACACGATGAGCCGCTCATCGGAAGGAACGCCGCGCTGAACAGGAACCACAGCCACGTCGCCGAGAGGCCCAGCGCCGTGCCCCACGAGACCAGCGACGTTGCCCCGGTCCGGAACGGCTCGGCCCGACGCAGCCACACGACCAGGGCCCAGACCGCCGTGCTCACGCCGAGCACGACGCCCCACAGCCACCACGGCGTGCGGCGCGCATAATGGAACCCGCACTGCACGGCCACGTGGCGTGGGTGCAGCGCGATCGTCGCGGCGAAGGCGACGAGCCACATCGCGCCTGCCGAGAGCACGACCGGGAACAGCACCCGGCGGGCACGAGACCGAGCGGACATGCACCGCATCCGACGACTGCCGACCGCCACAAGTTCCAGTCGCGCCGCCCGCTCGGAGTGCCGCGCTGGCGGACGCGGTGCCCGATGCTGAGCGGCTGCGCCGCACTGATCAATGCGCTCTGCTGTTGTCAATGGCGATGCTCGGAGAGCGGTCGAACGGCTGGGCCACGAGTGGGTGGAGGTCCGGTTACGGCAAGCGGACGAGTGGGAACCTTCGGATCGCTCCGAGAGTCATACTGAGCGGTGGACCGAGCACGCCTGATCGTTGCGACCGCGCTGATCTGCGCGGGGGCCACGGCCTGTTCCGGGGGTGGCTCATCGTCGAAGGCGACGACGCCCCGTGTCACGGTCCCGAAGGGGGCGAGCGTTGACACGAGTCGGCTGTTCGATACGCAGTGGGCGTTGCTCGCGGTGAAGGACGCGCGAGGGCGCGCGTTGGTATCGATCAGGGCCGGTGGGCCGTCTCCGGGCGTGGTGTGGTTCCCGTACCTTGGAAGCGGAGTGCTCGCGCACACATCGACGACGCGAACCGGCCCGAAGCCCACGCCGCGCTTCGGGTGGGAAGTCTGCTCAACCGGGATAGGGCCATTGCGCGGCGGTAGGGGCACGATCGACACCAGCGACGTGACAGTGACACATGGTGGGTGCTGGTCGAAGTCCCCGCACATGGCGAACCGTGCGCAGGCGCAGATCGCATTCACGCGCGTCCTGGTGAACAACTCTCACGGAGTTTCGTGGTTCATCGATGGGTCCGGTGAGCTGCATCTCGTCAGCCCGGTCGACGGTGAGAGTCTGATCTTCGGCCAGAGTGCGCACGGCTGAGCGCCTTCCCGTCCGACGCTTCAGTCGAGAACGTCGGCAGCGCGCGCTATTGCTCCCGTGTCCATTGGGCCCAGATAGGAGCGCATCGTGATGACGGGGTCCAACACGCAGTGCGTTATACCTGCTGTATCTTGATAGTTCTTCTAGATCCTTCATGTGCAATAGCTCCACTCATCTGACCTGCGGACGGCCTTGTTCCTTTGGATTTCTAGAGGCGGACAAGAGAGCCTCGGAAGCGGCGTTCGCTTCGTAGATGAGAGTTGGCCGGAGAACGGCGGGGCTGTCAAGGGCGAGCGGGAGCGAGTCACGAAGTGATGCGCCGGTCGGCGCACCCTTGACGGGAACGTCGGGCGAGGCAAGTCGGTTGTCGCAACCCCTCGGCATGATGCCGCCATGCGGAACATGCCGGCGGACCGGGCGGAGGAGCGATGCCGAATGTGTATGGACTGAGATCGACGCGAGGCGCGATTCAACTGAGGCGACATTGGCTGCCGGACCCAGAAGGCAGGCTTCGGCCTCCGTTGGGCGGCGGCGGTTGGAACGCCGGATTTACCGGAACATCGACGCGCGGTCGGGTGTCGACCGTGTGGAGCGAGCGCAGTCGGCGGCACATGCGTTTCGAGTTCAGCGCACTGCCCTGGGAGATGCTCGGGTCACGTCCGGCGATGATCACGCTGACCTACCCAGGCGACTGGCAGACGTACGTGCCGGACTCGCGGAGCTGGTGCGCCACCGAGAGAACCTGAAGGAACGCTGGCGAAAGAACTTCGGCGTACCGATCGGCGTGTGGGTCGTGGAGTTCCAGAAGCGGGGCGCCCCGCATCTGCACCTGTACATCGGACTTCCCGACGCAGTGACGGATGCCGAGTATGCGGCGCTGCAAGCACGGACGATGCGCCGCAAGCGGAGTGAACATGACGTTGGCCCGTACGAGGCAAGGCGACGAATGCCACCGGTCGGCGGTGAGTTCGGCGTCTGGCTGCGGACTGTGTGGTGGGAGATCGTCGGGAGCGGATTGCCTGCGCACCACAAGCGCGGCGTCGACGTCGCGGTTGCGTTCTTCAGCGAGCGCGGCGGAAACCGCAGCGAGCCGTGCGAAGGTCGCCGAGTACTTCTGGCGCGAGTCGGGAAAGTGGGCGCAAAAGAAACCGCCGGAGGCATTCGGGTCGCTGAAGTTTTACGGGCGATGGGGCGGCAAGCTCGGCTTCAACCCGGTGATTGACGAGTCGGCGATGAACGAGCGCGTCGGAGTCGAACTGCGAAGGCTGCTGCGACGACTGCGAAACGCGAAAGACCGCGAGCAGGCACTGAAGACCGGCCGACGCATCAAACGGCGGAAGGGACGGTCTCGGGGGCGCGACGGGCTCACAGTGTTCGATGTGAACGGCGTCAGCATCGGGCCACGGCTCCTGGAATGCGCCGAACGGCTCGCTGTCGACAAGGTGGAGGCTGGCATTGCCGACCATCACCTGCCGCCGGAAGTCGGTCCTGCGTGGCGAGCGCTATCGGAAGTTGCGGCGCCCAGGCGCGAGACCGATCTCGCCGATGAGCCCCCGGCCGACGCTTACGAGGACCGGGACGAGTCCGACCCTGAATGGGAAGTGGAAGCGCAGTCTCGAGCGCATCGCCGAAGAACAGGACGCGCTCGACGCAGCAATAGACGCAGAATGGGAGCGGCGAGCGCAGATCGACCTCGTTCGCATGGCGCATGGATTGCCGCCACTTCGAGGGCCGTTGCGCATTCGAACCGTGCACCCGCGTGCGTCAGGACGGGAGCGCAAGGCGCGCTAGCGCCGGCACCCGGCCGGACGGCTCGGAGGGCGGTCGAGTCGCCGGCCAGCGAACGGCTGGTCGTTCGACGTGCGCGGTCCAGATTGGCTGATCAGGCAACCTGTCATGTCTTCGACGCGTCCTAGGGAGTGATGGTGGCTCGCGGCGGTGCGGATACCGAGCAGTTCGCAGCCTGGGCGCGCGCCCGGATGGACGTGTTGCTTCGATTCGGACGCGTCCTCACCGGCGACAGCGATTCGGCGGAGGATCTCGTACAGACGGCGCTCGCTCAGACGTGGGCAGCGTGGGCGTGGGTCCGGCGGCATGACGACCCAGAGGGCTACGTGCGCAGGGTGATGGTGAACACGCAGATCGGAGAGTGGCGTCGGCGCGACCGACGGCGCACTGCACCGGCGCCAGTGAACGCGGTCGTTGACGACGCCTCAGCCGGAGTGGTCGATCAGGCAGAACCGTTGTGGCGCGCGCTCATGGAGTTGCCGCCACGCCAGCGGGCGGTCGTCGTCGCGCGTTACTGCGAGGACCGCAGCGAAGCTGAGACAGCGTCGCTACTCGGCTGCTCCGCCGGAACCGTGAAGAGCCAAGCGGCGAAGGGGCTCACGAAGCTGCGAGCAGCGCTCGGCGAACAGGTGATGAGTGAGGAACTATGACGATTACTGACGAGCTGCGGAATCTCTACGAGCGGCAGCCGTCGGCGCGCGACAACAATGACGCGCTGATTGAGCGCTCAATAGCGGATGGCAACGCGCGCCGTCGTCGCCGTGGTAGGCAGCGGATGGCTGGCGGTTTGCTTGTCGCCGCCGTCGTAAGTGTCGCTGGCATCGCGATCGCGCGGCGGAACGGGGACCCTCGTACATACGTCGCCACAGTCACCACCACGACGCGTGAGTCGCATGGGCTTCCCGTCGCAACCACGCGTGAGTTCCCCGATTTGGAGCGAATGCTGAACCAGCTACTGCCCATAGCGCGGAACGAGGCAAGCGATCCGGCGCACCTCGCCGCCACAGTCGTACACACCACGCCAGCAGCGCTCGGGTTACCGACGTACACGTCGGCCCAGGGGCGGAGTTTGCGCGTCTATGAAGAGGTGTACGAAATCCAGTTCGTCGGGAGCCGGTTCATCTGCTGCGCTCCGCATACGCAGGGGACGGCCAGGCGCTTCGTTTGGCAGCCCGCTACGCACGGCCCTGTGAGCTCAAGTCTTGGGCCGCCGATCGATCTCGCGCGCTACGGCCATGTGTACGCCGTGCGCATCCCAAGCGGATGCGTTCGCTACCCGGAAGCGAGCCGCGAGTACCTCAGCCCGACTGGTCAGCTTTCGTCCATCGCACACGCAGGATGGGCCATCATCGTGCATTTCACTGACGGCGGCCAGCAGCTAGCGCTACCGACAGGATTCAACCCGGCTCGCGCGAGCGACCTCACACTTTCTGTCTTCGGAATACCCCCACGACCGCGCGACGCCGCCGGCCGGGCCAGCTGGACCCGTGAGTGGGGACATGTGCAGACAACGACAATCGCCGAGTGGCGATGCCCCGCTTTCGGAGGCACAGCCATCCCGGCTGGTAAGGGCCGCCCGTAAATGCCAATCGGGGCTAATCGAGTACGTCGGCGGCGCGTGCTTTGACGCCGGTGTCCATGGGGTCGAGGTAGGAGCGCATCGTTGTGGCGGGGTCAGTGTGGTCGAGCACTCGTTGAATGTCGAGTAGGTCGAAGTGATGCGCGCCGCTCTCGTCGGTGGAGCGGTGGAGGATGCCTGCTGCGGTGCGGCGGAGGTCGTGCGGGCTCATATGTCCGAGTCCTGCGCTGGTGCTGATGTCGAGGACGATCTTCTGCACGCTGCATACCTGGCGAATCGGATTGCCCCAGGAAACGTTGCCAGCACCAGCGCCGGGCTTCTCTCGGCAGATCAGCGGGTCGTCGGGTCGGAGCGATCGACCGATCGCTGTTTCGTAGCGGTCCAGGTAGTGGTGGAGAAGGTCGAGCAGCTTCGGGCCGAGGATGATCTTGCGGGCTCGGCTGCCTTTGCCGATCCAGTCGAGGCGTGCCGCGTCGAGGTCGAGGTTGCGCATGGTCATGTGGATGATCTCAGCGGCGCGCACTCCGGCGAGGCCGAGGCGGATCAGCAGTTCGTTGCGCAGTCCCGGTTCGGTGCCGTCCTGGCAAGCGCCAACGAGCGCACCGAAGGCCTCGTCATGGGTGAGCCAGCGGGGCGGATGGGTGCCCTGGACCTTGCCGTAGAGGCGTGGGATGCGTCGCAACGGATTGTCGCGGCTCGCCAACGTCTCGACCAGTGCAGGATCGGATTCGCCAACCCGGACGCACCAGCGCAGGAATGTGCACACGCGCGACAGCCGGTTGCGGATCGTGTTGTTGGCAACCCGCCGAGGCTCACCAGCGCACCACGACAGGACGTCGGCTTCGGTGAGCGCACGGGGATGCGCGCGCCCAGTCGTTGCGAAGAGGTCCGTCAGCTCGGCTTCGTACTGGTGCCGGGTCTTCGGGTTGCTGTAGCGGCGCGCGAACTCAGCGATGAGATCAGCGACGAGCGGTGGACCGGTGTGCAGCCGGACGACGTTGCCGTCCGGAACAGCGTTATACGGTCTGGATCTTGATCTCGATGTCGACGCCGGCGGGCAGGTCGAGGCGCTGGAGCGACTCGACCGTCTTGCCGGTGGGCTCGACGATGTCGATCAAGCGCTTGTGGATGCGCATCTCGAAGTGCTCGCGGCTGTCCTTGTCCTTGTGCGGTGAGCGGATGACGCAGTAGCGCCGGATCTCGGTGGGCAACGGCACCGGGCCCTGGATCTTGGCCTGGGTGCGCACGACCGTCTCGACGATCTTCTTCGTCGACTGGTCGATCACCTCGTGGTCGTACGCCTTGAGCTTGATCCGGATCTTCTGTCCCGCTGCCATGTCGCTGCGCTCTCTCGCTACTTGTCGATCGCTGGTTGCCGGCTGCTACTTGCTGATCTTGGTGACGCGGCCCGCGCCCACGGTACGACCACCCTCACGGATCGCGAACCGCAAACCCTCTTCCATCGCGATCGGCTTACCGAGACTCACCACCATCTCAGTGTTGTCACCCGGCATCACCATCTCCGTACCCTCCGGCAACGCGATCGTGCCCGTCACATCCGTCGTCCGGAAATAGAACTGCGGGTGATAATTCGAGAAGAACGGCGTATGCCGCCCACCCTCCTCCTTCGTGAGCACATACACCTGCGCCTCGAAATCAGTGTGCGGCGTAATACTCCCCGGCTTCGCGAGCACCTGACCCCGCTCCACATCTTCCTTCTTCGTACCCCGCAACAACGCACCGATGTTGTCACCCGCACGACCCTCATCCAACAACTTACGGAACATCTCCACACCCGTACACGTCGTCTTCGTCGTGTTCCGCAACCCCACGATCTCGATCTCCTCACCCACCTTCAACATCCCGCGCTCCACCCGGCCCGTCACCACAGTGCCCCGACCCGTAATCGAGAACACATCCTCCACCGGCATCAAGAACGGCTTATCGATATCGCGCGTCGGCTCCGGGATGTACTCATCCACCGCCGCCATCAACTCCACGATCTTCTCA
Source organism: uncultured Actinomycetes bacterium (assembly GCA_963716525.1). Classification (GTDB taxonomy): domain Bacteria; phylum Actinomycetota; class Acidimicrobiia; order IMCC26256; family PALSA-610; genus JBBREP01. Next base: position 1,611,622 of record OY970315.1, on the reverse strand, counting down.
CCCCACGCCGCGTCGCCCTCCAACGCCTTCAACGCCGACACCCGCACAATCGGCGTGTCATCACCAGGAAACTCGTACTCGTTCAACAACTCCCGGACCTCGAGCTCCACCAGCTCCAAGATCTCCTCATCATCCACCATGTCAGCCTTGTTCAACGCCACCACGATGTACGGCACACCCACCTGACGCGCCAACAACACATGCTCACGCGTCTGCGGCATCGGCCCATCCGTCGCCGCCACCACCAAAATCGCGCCATCCATCTGCGCCGCGCCCGTAATCATGTTCTTGATGTAATCCGCATGACCCGGACAATCAACATGCGCATAATGCCGCTTGTCCGTCTCATACTCCACATGCGCGATCGAAATCGTGATCCCCCGCGCCTTCTCCTCCGGCGCCTTATCGATCTGATCGAACGCAGTCGCCTTCACATTCGGATTCCGATCCGCCAACACCCGCGTGATCGCCGCCGTCAGCGTCGTCTTCCCATGGTCGATATGGCCGATCGTCCCAATATTCAGGTGCGGCTTGTTCCGCTCGAACTTCTCCTTGGCCATCGGTGTTCCTTGCTCCTTGTCAAGCCTTCGTGCGCGTCACGAAACAGGCGTCGTCGTCAATTGGGTCGAGAGGGGCCGAGCGTCGGGGGTGGTCATTCGCCGCGGACGCGGGCGACGATCTCGGCGGCGATGGCGTCCGGTACCCGCTGGTAGGAGTCGAACTGCATCGAGTACGTCGCCCGGCCCTGCGTACGGGACCGGAGGTCGCCAACATAGCCGAACATGTTCGCGAGCGGCACTTTCGCGGCAATCGTCTGAGCGTTGCCCCGCTGCTCCATGCCCTCGACGTGGCCGCGGCGGCTGTTCAGGTCGCCGATGACGTCGCCCATGTAGTCCTCGGGCGTGACGACCTCGACGGCCATGATCGGCTCGAGCAGGACCGGCTTCGCCTTCCGCACGGCCTCCTTCAAGGCCATCGAGCCGGCGATCTTGAACGCCATCTCCGACGAGTCGACGTCGTGGTACGAACCATAGGTGAGACGAGCCCGGATGTCGACGAGCGGGTAGCCCGCGACGACGCCACCCTCCATCGCCTCCTGGATACCAGCGTCGACCGCTGGGATGTACTCCCTAGGGATCACGCCACCGCTGATCTCGTCGACGAACTCGTAGCCGCCGCCGGGACCGGTGGGCTCGAGCGCGATGACCACATGGCCGTACTGGCCTCGGCCACCACTCTGGCGCACGTAGCGCATCTCGACCTTCTCGACGGCCACCGAGATCGTCTCGCGGTAGGCCACCTGCGGCTTGCCGACGTTGGCCTCGACGCCGAACTCCCGCATCATGCGGTCGACGAGCACCTCGAGGTGCAGCTCGCCCATGCCGGCGATGATCGTCTGGCCGGTCTCGTCATCGGTGCGGATCTGGAACGTCGGGTCCTCGCGCGACAGCGACCCGAGTGCCTTGCCCAGCTTGTCCTGGTCGTTCTTCGTCTTCGGCTCGATCGCCACGTGGATGACCGGCTCGGGGAACTCCATGCGCTCGAGGATGATCGGCGCCTCACGCACGCAGAGCGTGTCACCCGTAGTGGTCTGCTTGAAGCCGAGGCCCGCGACGATGTCGCCCGCGTAGGCCACTTCGATGTCCTCGCGCTGGTTCGCGTGCATGCGCAGGATGCGGCCGATGCGCTCCTTGCGGTCCTTCGTGGAGTTGTAGACCTCCGAGCCCTTCTCGAGCGTGCCGGAGTAGATCCGCATGTACGTCAGCGTGCCGTACGGGTCGGCGACGATCTTGAACGCGAGCGCGCTGAACGGCTCGTCAACGCTCGACTTGCGCTCCGCCTCTTCACCCTTCAAATCGGTACCGGGCGTGGGCGGGAGGTCGAGCGGCGACGGCAGGTAGTCGATGACCGCGTCGAGCATGGGCTGCACGCCCTTGTTCTTGAACGCAGAGCCGGTCAGCACCGGTACGAACTCGAAGTCGATCGTGCCGATGCGGATCGCGGCGCGCAGTTCGGCGGAGCCGATCTCCTCGCCCTCGAGGTACTTCTCCATGAGTGCGTCGTCGACGTGTGCGACGGTCTCGAGCAGCTCTTGGCGCCACTGGGCTGCCTCGTCGACGAGGTCAGCAGGGATGTCGACGACGTCGAACTTGGCGCCCTCGCTGTCGTCGTCGAGCGGCCACACGAGCGCCTTCATCTCGACGAGATCGACGACGCCGCGGAACGTGCTCTCGTTGCCGATCGGGATCTGCAGCACCGCGGGCGTCGCGGCAAGGCGGTCCTTGATCATCGCGACGCAGCGATAGAAGTCCGCGCCGACGCGGTCGAGCTTGTTCACGAAGCAAATGCGCGGTACCGAGTACTTGTTCGCCTGGCGCCACACGGTCTCGGACTGCGGCTCGACGCCGGCGACGCCGTCGAACACCGCGACCGCGCCGTCGAGCACGCGCAGCGACCGCTCGACCTCGACCGTGAAGTCGACGTGGCCGGGCGTGTCGAGGATGTTGATCTGGCAGTCCTGCCACTGGCAGGTGGTAGCGGCCGACGTGATGGTGATGCCGCGCTCCTGCTCCTGCACCATGTGGTCCATCGTGGCCGCGCCCTCGTGGACCTCGCCGATCTTGTAGGTGCGGCCCGTGTAATAGAGGACGCGCTCGGTCGTGGTGGTCTTGCCGGCGTCGATGTGCGCCATGATGCCGATGTTGCGCACCTTGTCGAGGGGGAAGTCGCGACCCATTGCCTTGCTCTTTCGTGTTGCTTGTGGAGGGGAACACCGAAAGCCGGGCGCTGATGCCCGGCCGGTCCACCTAGTGCTTTCGTCGGCCGCCTACCAGCGGAAGTGAGCGAAGGCCTTGTTGGACTCGGCCATCTTCTGCAGGTCTTCCCGCCGCTTGATGGACGCCCCGATCCCGTTGCTGGCATCCATCAGTTCGGCGGCGAGCCGCTCGGCCATGGTGCGCTCCCGGCGCTGTCGGGAGAAGCCGACGATCCAGCGGATCGCGAGCGTGGTGGCCCGGCGGGGCCGGACCTCCATCGGCACCTGGTAGGTGGCGCCGCCCACGCGGCGGCTCTTCACCTCGAGCGCGGGCCGCACGTTCTCGACGGCGCGCTTGAGCACCGTGACCGGCTCCTGTTGCGTCTTGGCCTCGATCTCGCGCAGGGCCGCGTAGACGATCGCTTCGGAACGCGAGCGCTTGCCGCGTTCCATCACCTTGTTGACCACCTGGGTGACGACGACCGACCGGTAGATCGGGTCGGGCATCAACTCGCGGCGCGGTGCCGGGCCCTTGCGCGGCATAGGACTACTTCTCCCTCTTGGCGCCGTAGCGGCTGCGCGCCTGCTTGCGCTTCGCGACACCGGACGCGTCGAGCGCGCCGCGGATGATCTTGTAGCGAACGCCCGGAAGGTCCTTCACGCGGCCGCCGCGCACCAGCACGATGGAGTGCTCCTGCAGGTTGTGGCCCTCTCCGGGGATGTAGGCCGTGACCTCCACACCCGAGGTGAGGCGCACGCGCGCGCGACCTTGCGCAGCGCGGAGTTCGGCTTCTTCGGCGTGTTCGTGTAGACGCGCGTGCACACACCCCGACGCTGCGGCGAACCCTTGAGCGCCGGCGTCTTGGTCTTGGTGGTCTTCGACTCCCGGCCCTTGCGGACCAACTGGGCGATCGTGGGCACGCGTGTCCTTACTGCTGTTGGAACAATGGTGACGACTAGTGAGTAACGAGTGACGAGTGACGCGGGGCCCTTTGGAGGGCCGAGAAAGCCTACAGCGCAGGCGCCCCCGCACCCCAAGCGCGCCTGCGGCGGAGAGCCGCAGGCGAGCGGGGGTGTGCCTGCCCCTCGGGGCGCGAGCCGCAGGCGAGCGGGGGTGTGCCTGCCCCTCGGGGCGCGAGCCGCAGGCGAGCGGGGGTGTGCCTGCCCCTCGGGGCGCGAGCCGCAGGCGAGCGGGGGTGTGCCTGCCCCTCGGGGCGCGAGCCGCAGGCGAGCGGGGGTGGTGCTGGCCGATCAGGCGCTGGCCTGCCCCTCGGTGTCGACGTTCTCGTCGACCGTGTCGTTCTGGCTGGCGGGACCGTCACCGCCGATCGGCCCGAGGTCGCGCGGCAGCGCGTCGATGTGGCGCTCCTGCGGGACCTCTTCGTCGGTGATGTTGCGGAGGAAGCTGATGTCGAAGCCGCCGTCGGGCGTCGTGGTCACGCCGGTGCGCGACGTGTCGGCGAGCCAGGCGGCGATGTCGACGTCGTCCTCGCCGTCGCCTCCAGAGCTGAAGAACGGCATCGGCGTGTAGTCGGGTGCAAGCGTCTCGATGTCGCGATAGACGGGCATGCCCGTTCCCGCCGGGATCAGCTTGCCGATGATCACGTTCTCCTTGAGGCCCGCGAGCCCGTCGTGGCGACCTTCGATCGCCGCCTCGGTGAGCACACGGGTGGTCTCCTGGAACGACGCGGCCGACAGCCACGAGTCGGTGGCGAGCGACGCCTTGGTGATGCCCATGAGCTCGGGCCGACCCTCGGCGGGCTTTTTGCCCTCCTCCACGAGCTGGCGGTTGAACTCCGCGTACCGGCGGCTGTCGACCTTCTCGCCGGGCAGGAACGACGAGTCGCCGGGCTCGGAGACCGCGACGCGCCGCAGCATCTGGCGGACGATCACCTCGATGTGCTTGTCGTGGATCGGCACGCCCTGCTCGCGGTACACCTTCTGGACCTCTTCGACGAGGTAGATCTGCGTCTCGCGGATCCCCTTGATCTCGAGGAGCTCCTTCGGGTCGACCGGCGTCTTGTCGTCACCGACGAGCCGGTCGCCGGCATTGACCTCGGCGCCGTCGGCGACCGCGAGGTGGGCACGCCGCGAGACGACGTGCGGGTCCTCGGTGCCGTCGTCGGCCACGATCGTGACGGTGCGCTCACCCTTCTCGTTCTCGCCGATGCGGATCACGCCGCTGCTGCGCGCAAGCTCCGACGCGCCCTTGGGGCGCCGGGCCTCGAACAGCTCGACGACACGGGGCAGACCGTGCGTGATGTCCTCACCGGCAACACCGCCGGTGTGGAACGTACGCATCGTGAGCTGGGTGCCCGGCTCACCGATCGACTGTGCGGCCATGATGCCGACCGCCTCACCGAGGTCGGCCGTCGTCTGGGTGGCGAGCATCGTGCCGTAGCAGTTCGCGCACACCGCGGTGACCGTCTCGCACGTGAGCGTCGAGCGGACCCGTACGCGGGTGACCGTGGGATCCGAAGCGAGTTGGTCGAGCACGACGTCGTCGACGTGACGGTTCTCCTCGAGAACCGTGCCGTCGGCCAGCGTGATCGGGTCGAGCAGGCAACGGCCGAGCAACCGCGTGTCGAGTAGCCGCCGCGAGTCGGGATCGTCGAGCACGTTCTCGATCCAGATGCCGCGGCGCGAACCGCAGTCCTCCTCGCGGATGATGAGCTCCTGGGCCACGTCGACGAGCCGGCGGGTGAGGTAGCCGGAGTCGGCGGTACGCAGCGCCGTGTCGGCGAGACCCTTGCGGGCACCGTGCGTGGAGATGAAGTACTCCAACACGGTGAGGCCCTCACGGAAGTTCGCCTTGATCGGGCGGGGGATGATCTCGCCGCGCGGGTTCGCTACGAGGCCACGCATGCCGGCGATCTGTCGCACCTGCATCACGTTGCCTCGGGCGCCGGAGCCGACCATCATCTCGATGGGGTTGAAGAGCTCCGCGCCCATCTCGGCTTCCATCGCGTGCTGGACCTTCGACGTGGCCTCGGTCCAGATCTCGATCTCCTTCTGGCGCCGCTCGTCGTCGGTGATCACGCCGCGCTCGTAGAGCGACTCCACCTTCGAGGCCTCGGCCTCGAAGTGGTCGAGCAGCTCGCGCTTGGCCTTCGGGGTCCGCACGTCGGCCACCGAGATCGTGAGTCCGGCACGGGTTGCGTACTCGAAGCCGAGGTCCTTCACCCGGTCGAGGCTCTCGGCCACGATCGCCTTCGGGTAGCGCTCGACGAGCTCGCCGACGACGAAACCGAGGTCCTTCTTGGTGAGCCCGCGCCGAGTGTCGCCCGCGTCGGCGCGCGGGTAAAAGGCGTAATCGCGCGGCAGGCTCTCGTTGAAGAGCAGCCGGCCGAGCGTCGTCTCGACGAGCACGGTGCCGTCGCCGTAGCGCCGCGTCACCGGCGACTCCTCGGTCGCCGCGACCGCGCGCCATTCGCCCGCCTCGTCGTCCCACTCCGTGCGGGACGGGAAGACGTCGTCGGGGAAACGGTCGTCGGCCACGCGCACCTTGACCAGCGCGTGGATGCCGAGGCCGCCCTGCGCGTCGCTCGTGTGGCGCTCGTCGTGCGCGAGGAGCGCCTCGTCGAGCGACAGGAACGAACGACCCTCGCCGGGCGCGCCCGCCACCACCTCGGTGAGGTAGTAGGCGCCGATGATCTGGTCCTGCGTCGGTGCGGCGATCGGCCGGCCCGAAGCCGGCGACAGGATGTTGTGCGCGCTCAGCATGAGCAGGCGCGCCTCGGCCTGCGCCTCGCTCGAAAGCGGGAGGTGCACGGCCATCTGGTCGCCGTCGAAGTCGGCGTTGAACGCGGTGCACACGAGCGGGTGCAGCTGGATCGCCTTGCCCTCGACGAGGATCGGCTCGAACGCCTGGATGCCGAGGCGGTGCAGGGTGGGTGCACGGTTGAGGAACACCGGGTGCTCCTTGATCACCTCTTCGAGCACGTCCCACACCTGCGGGCGGGCGCGCTCGACCATGCGCTTGGCGCTCTTGATGTTCTGCGCGTACTCGAGGTCGACGAGCCGCTTCATCACGAACGGCTTGAACAGCTCGAGCGCCATCTGCTTCGGCAGCCCACACTGCTGCAGCTTGAGCTGGGGGCCGACCACGATCACCGAACGGCCCGAGTAGTCGACGCGCTTGCCGAGCAGGTTCTGACGGAAGCGGCCCTGCTTGCCCTTCAGCATGTCGGAAAGGCTCTTCAGCGCGCGGTTGCCCGGCCCGGTGACGGGGCGGCCGCGGCGGCCGTTGTCGAACAGCGCGTCGACGGCCTCCTGCAGCATCCGCTTCTCGTTGTTGATGATGATCTCCGGCGCACCAAGGTCGAGGAGCCGCTTCAACCGGTTGTTGCGGTTGATCACACGCCGGTAGAGGTCGTTGAGGTCGCTCGTGGCGAAACGGCCGCCGTCGAGCTGCACCATCGGGCGCAGGTCGGGCGGGATCACCGGGACCGCGTCGAGGATCATGCCCATCGGCGAGTTGACCGTCTTGCCCGCACCGTCCCTGCGGTTGAACGCCGACACGACCTTCAGCCGCTTGATCGCCTTCGCCTTGCGCTGGCCCTTGCCGGTCTCGATCGTCTCGCGCAGGTCGATCTCCTCGAGACCGAGGTCGAGCCGGCTGACGAGGTCCTTGACCGCCTCGGCACCCATGCCCCCCGCGAAGTACTCCTGGAAGCGGTCGACGAGGTCACGCCACACCCGCTCGTCGTCGACGAGCTGCTTGGGCTTCATCGCCTTGAAGGTGTCCCACACGAGCTGGAGGTGGTCGATCTCCTCCTGGCCGCGCAGCCGGTAGTCCTCGTAGTCCTTGTTGCGGGCCTTCTCGGCCCGCTCGATCTCGGCCTTCTTGCCGCCGCGACCCTCGATCTCTTCGACTTCCTTCAGGTACTGCTCGTCGCGCTCACGGATGCGCAGCTCGATCTCGCCGCGGATCTCCTCGATCTCGGCCCGCACGTCGGCCTCGAGCTCGGGAAGGTCCTTGTGCAGCTTCTCGCCGTCGACCCACGTGACGATGTGCGCCGCGAAGTAGATGACCTTCTCGAGCTGCTTGGGCGCTACGTCGAGCAGGTAGCCGAGCCGGCTCGGCACACCCTTGAAGTACCAGATGTGGGTGACGGGCGCGGCCAGCTCGATGTGACCCATGCGCTCGCGACGCACCTTCGAGCGCGTCACCTCGACGCCACAGCGCTCGCAGATGATGCCCTTGAAACGGACGCGCTTGTACTTGCCGCAGTAGCACTCCCAGTCCTTGGTGGGACCGAAGATCTTCTCGCAGAACAAGCCGTCCTTCTCGGGCTTGAGCGTGCGGTAGTTGATGGTCTCGGGCTTCTTCACCTCACCGTTCGACCACGTGCGGATCTGGTCGGCAGTGGCGAGGCTGATGCAGAGCTGGTCGGACTGATTCACATCCAGCACAGTGACTCTCTTCTGATCGAAAGCGTCTGGAGCAGTTGGGGCAGTGAAGTTCTAGAAACGGGCCTGGGCGCGCAATGCGTCGTCTTCGTCGGTGCCGCGCTCGGGACGCGACAGGTCGATGCCGAGCGACTCGGTGGTGCGGAACGCGTCCTCGTCGAGCTCGCGGATCTCGACCTCCTGACCTTCCGCGTTGATCACGCGGACGTTGAGGCAGAGCGCCTGCATCTCCTTGATGAGCACCTTGAAGCTCTCGGGGATTCCCGGCTCGGGGATGTTCTCGCCCTTGACGATCGCCTCGTACACCTTCACGCGGCCGAGCACGTCGTCGGACTTGATGGTGAGGATCTCCTGCAGCGCGTACGCGGCGCCGTAGGCCTCGAGTGCCCACACCTCCATCTCACCGAAGCGCTGGCCGCCGAACTGCGCCTTGCCGCCCAGCGGCTGCTGGGTGATCATCGAGTACGGGCCGGTGCTGCGGGCGTGGATCTTGTCGTCGACGAGATGCGACAGCTTCAGGATGTACATGTAGCCGACGGTGACCGGCCGGTCGTACGGCTCGCCGTTACGGCCGTCGTACAGCGTGGCCTTGCCGTTCACATCGACGAGCTTCTGGCCGCCCGCGCCGTCGGCGTGCAGCGAGCCGAGCAGCTGCTGGATGGTGTGGTGCGGACCGGAGTCCTCCACCTCGTCCCAGTGCGCGCCGTCGAACACGGGCGTGCTGATCCACACAGCCGGCTCCGTGACGGTGCTCGTCTTGTGCGGCGAGCGCGGCGTGGTGCCGTGCTCTCCCCATCCGTGACGGGCCGCGTAGCCGAGATGCGCCTCGAGCACCTGACCCACGTTCATGCGGCTCGGGACGCCGAGCGGGTTGAGCACGATGTCGATCGGGGTGCCGTCGGCGAGGTACGGCATGTCCTCGGCGGGCAGGATCTTGGAGATCACGCCCTTGTTGCCGTGACGGCCGGCGAGCTTGTCGCCCTCGCTGATCTTGCGCTTCTGCCCCACGTACACGCGCACGAGCTGGTTCACACCGGGTGGCAGCTCGTGGCCGTCCTCGCGGCTGAACACCTTGACGTCGATGACCTTGCCGTTCTCGCCGTGCGGCACCTTCAGCGACGTGTCGCGCACCTCGCGGGCCTTCTCGCCGAAGATGGCGCGCAGCAGGCGCTCCTCGGGCGTGAGCTCGGTCTCGCCCTTCGGGGTGACCTTGCCCACGAGGATGTCGCCCGCACCGACCTCGGCGCCGACGCGGATGATGCCGCGCTCGTCGAGGTCCTTCAGGATGTCCTCGGAAAGGTTCGGGATGTCGCGCGTGATCTCCTCGGCGCCGAGCTTCGTGTCGCGCGCGTCGATCTCGTGCTCCTCGATGTGGATCGACGTGAGGACGTCGTCCTTCACGAGCCGCTCGTTGAGCACGATCGCGTCCTCGAAGTTGTGGCCCTTCCACGGCATGAAGGCAACGAGCAGGTTCTTGCCGAGCGCGAGCTCACCGTCGTGCGTGCTCGGGCCGTCGGCGAGCACCGAGCCCTTGGTGACGGTGTCGCCCTCGCTCACGAGGGGCCGCTGGTTCACGCACGTGCCCTGGTTGGAACGGCGGAACTTGAGCAGGCGGTGGACCTTGCGGCCGTTGTTCGCGTACTCCACGGTGACGGCGTCGCCGCTCACGTCGACGACCGTGCCGTCTTCGAGGGCGAGGAGCACGTCACCCGCGTCGCGCGGCGGCACGCGCCTCGATGCCCGTGCCGATGTACGGCGCGGTGGCACGCACCAGCGGTACGGCCTGGCGCTGCATGTTGGCACCCATGAGCGCGCGGTTCGCGTCGTCGTGCTCGAGGAACGGGATCAGCGCGGTCGCGACCGACACGATCTGCTTCGGCGAGACGTCCATGTAGTGCACGTCGTCGCCGTGCACGTAGCCGATCTCGCCGCGGCCGGCGCGGACGAGCACGCGCTCGTCGGTGAAGCGGCCTTCCGAGTCGACCGCCGCGTTGGCCTGGGCGATGACGAAGCGGTCCTCGTCGTCGGCTGCGAGGTACTCGATGTCGTCGGTGACGCGACCGTTGGTGACCTTGCGGTACGGCGTCTCGATGAAGCCGAAACGGTTGATGCGCGCAAAGCTCGACAGGTACCCGATCAGACCGATGTTCGGGCCTTCCGGCGTCTCGATCGGGCACATGCGGCCGTAGTGGCTCGGGTGCACGTCGCGGACCTCGAAGCCAGCGCGCTCGCGCGACAGGCCGCCGGGGCCGAGGGCCGAGAGGCGGCGCTTGTGCGTGAGCCCGGCGAGCGGGTTCGTCTGGTCCATGAACTGGCTGAGCTGCGAGGAGCCGAAGAACTCCTTGATCGCCGCGACCACCGGGCGGATGTTGATGAGCGTCTGCGGCGTGATCGCCTCGACGTCCTGGGTGGTCATGCGCTCACGGACGACCCGCTCCATGCGGCTCAAGCCGACGCGCACCTGGTTGGTGATCAGCTCGCCGACGGTGCGGACACGACGGTTGCCGAAGTGGTCGATGTCGTCGGGGTAATAGCCGGGGTCGTTCGCGTGCAGCTTCACGAGGTAGCTGACCGTGGCGAGGATGTCGGCCTTGCTGAGCGTGTAGCCCGAGCCCGACTCCGCCGGCGCCGTGGGCGTCTCGATCTGGAACTTCTTCAGCGGGACGTTGGCGTACTCGTCGACGAGCTTCTTGGTGACCTTGTGCCGGCCGACCTTCGCCTGGTCGTAGCGCTTCGGGTTGAAGAACAGGTTCTCGATCAGCGTGCGCGCGCTGTCGGGCGTGGGCGGCTCGCCCGGCCGCAGCTTGCGGTAGATGTCGATGAACGCCTCTTCGGCGGTGGTGGTGTGGTCCTTCTCGAGCGTGAGGCGGATCGACTCGTAGGGGCGCCCCTCGCCGTCGGTGAAGAGGTGCAACAGCTCCTCGTCGGACTCACCGAAGCCGAGCGCGCGCAGCAGCACCGTGACCGGCTGCTTGCGCTTGCGGTCGATGCGGACGTAGACGATGTCCTTCTTGTCGATCTCGAACTCGAGCCATGCGCCACGACCCGGGATGACCTTGGCGTCGACGATGTCCTTCTCGGGCGCGGTCTTGTCGGCCGACAGTCCGAAGTAGACGCCGGGCGAGCGCACGAGCTGGCTCACCACGATCCGCTCGGTGCCGTTGATGATGAACGTGCCGCGGTCGGTCATCATGGGAAAGTCGCCCATGAACACCGACTGCTCCTTGATCTCGCCGGTGTTGCGGTTCAGAAAGCGGGCGATCACGAACAGCGGGCGCGAGTAGGTCATGTCGCGCTCGCGGCACTCCTCCTCGGAGTGCTTGGGCGGGTCGAACTGCGGGTCGGTCAGCTCGAGCTGCAGCGTCGCGCCGAAGTCCTCGATCGGCGAGATGTCGGACAGCACCTCGCGGATGCCGTCCTCGAGGAACCACTGGAACGAATCGGTCTGTACTGCGATCAGGTTCGGGAGCTCCCTGACCTCCCGGATCTTGCCGAACGAAACACGCTCACGAGTTGCACGAGGCGCCAAGGGGGGTCACTCCATTCCAAGGAGAACGCGGTGGACAACCGGGTCGCGCCGTCGCCGCACGGGTGAGGCGACCGCAGTGGATGCGGCCGGCACGCAGGCGGCCGTCGAAGCTGACGGGGCTGATTCCGTGCGCGCCGGGAGAAGAAGATGGAGCGGCGGCGACGGGCGGAGAGACACGGCTACCGAGCAGTGTAGCGGCCTTCAGCTTCGCGTGCAAAGGCACAGCGACGCCCACAGGCCTCACGGCCTGCGATCACCCGCCGCACCATACGCCGACTCGGCGCCGCGCGCAAGGCTCTGTGGAGCAAAACCGCAGCGTTTGCAACCGCAAAACGCCCCCGCCCTGCCCCGCTAGCGGAGCTCGACGCCGGCGCCGGCCTCCTCCAACTTGGCCTTGGCCTTCTCGGCGTCGTCCTTGTTGGCGTGCTCGAGCACCGGCTTGGGAGCCGAATCCACGAGATCCTTGGCCTCCTTGAGGCCCAGGCTCGTGAGCTCGCGCACGACCTTGATCACCTGGATCTTCTTGTCGCCTGCGCCGGTGAGCACGACATCGAACTCGTCCTTCTCCTCGGCGGCCTCGGCGGCACCGGCACCGGCGCCCGGCGCCAGCGCGGCGACCGCGACCGGCGCGGCGGCCGTCACGTCGAAAGCGTCCTCGAAGGCCTTCTTGAACTCGCTCAGCTCGAGCACGGTCATGCTCTTGAAGACCTCGATGAGGTCCTCGGTGGACATCGTCGCCATTGGATCAGCTCCTGTTGGTCGGATTCGGCGGCTGTTCAGGCCTGCGGGGTACCGGCGCCGGACGGCGCGGGCTCCTCGACCGGTTCCCCGGCCGGGCTTGCGGGCTCTTGGTTGCCTTGCTTGTCGATGAGGGCGCCCACCAACCCCACGGTGTCGCGCAGCAGGGCCTGGAGGACGCCGGCGGTCTGGGCGAGCGGCGCCTCGAACAGGCCCGCGATCTGCGAGAGCAGCTGCTCGCGCGGGGCAGCTCCGCGAGCGCGTCGACGTCGGCGGTGGAGAGCGTCCGCTCGCCGAGCACGCCGCCCTTCAGCACCAGCGCCGGCGTGGTCCGGGCGAAATCACGCAGCGCCTTCGCCGCGCCCGCGGCGTCGCCCCGCACGAAAGCGACGGCGACCGGGCCGGTGAGCAGGGCCTCGAGCTGCTCGCCGAAACCGGCGTCACCGGCGGCCCGCCGCACGAGCGTGTTCTTGTAGATCTTGTACTCGGCGCCGGCGGGGCGCAGCACGGCCCGCAGCTCGGCGATCTGGGTGACCGTGAGCCCGCGGTACTCGGTGAGCACCGCGGCGTCGGCCTCACGCAGCTTGGCCGAGATCTCGTCGATCACCGCCGCCTTCTTGGCGATCTGCGGTGTGGTCGGATCGGCTTTGAGCGCCATCTCGGCTCCCCTGGGCGGGCTCGGAACGCGAAACACGGGACGCACCGAAGCAGAGGGCGTCCCGTGAGCAGAGCCGACGAGCAGCTCGTCCAGGTTGCACCTCGTCCGGCGGGCCCCGCAGGCGGGGTTCCCATTACCGCAAGCGACCGGAGGTCTTCGGTGGGTGTTGCGGGCCGGCACTGTAGCAGTGCGACCCGGGCTCGGGCCGGCCGGCTCAGACCTTGACCGGCTTGGTGTCGGGGTTGATCTTGACGCCCGGTCCCATCGTGGAGCTGGTGGTGATCGACCTGATGTAGCGGCCCTTCGCCGAGGCCGGCTTGGCCCGGTGCACCTCGTCGAGCACGGCCGCGAAGTTCGTGACGAGGTCGTCGGGCGGGAAGCTCACCTTCCCGATCGGCACGTGGAGGTTGCCGTGGCGGTCGGTGCGGTACTCGACCTTGCCGCCCTTGAACTCGCTCACCGCGTGGCCCACGTCGGTGGTGACCGTGCCCGTCTTGGGGTTCGGCATCAAGCCCCGGGGCCCGAGCACGCGGCCGAGCCGACCCACCTGGGCCATCATGTCGGGCGTGGCGATGGCCACGTCGAAGTCGAGGAAGTTCTCGTTCTGGATGCGCTTCACGAGGTCTTCGGCGCCCACCACGTCGGCGCCGGCGGCTTCGGCGTCACGCGCCGCGTCGCCCACCGCGAACACCGCGATGCGGGCGGTCTTGCCCGTGCCGGCCGGTAACGCGACCGTGCCGCGCAGCATCTGGTCGGCCTTGCGGGGGTCGATGCCGAGCCGGAACGAGATCTCGACGGTCTCGTCGAACTTGCGCTTCGACAGCGACTTCACGAGCTCCATCGCCTCGGCCGGCTCGTGGAGCTGGTTTTGGTCGTAGCGCTTCAGCGCGTCGACGTACACCTTCGTCTTGTTCGCCATTGCGTGTCCCTTCCGAGTGTGGTCGGTACCTCGTTCGTCTCGTCACCCGGCGATGAGGTGGTCGCCGGCGAGTGGTGCTCAGTCCCTGACCTCGATGCCCATCGAGCGAGCGGTGCCGGCCACCTGCGCGGCGGCGCCGTCGAGATCGATGGCGTTGAGGTCGGGCATCTTGATCTGCGCGATCTCGCGCACCTGCGCCATCGTGATGGAGCCCGCGGTCTCGGTGCGGGGGCTCTGCGCGCCCTTCTCGAGTCCGGCAGCCTGCAGCACCAGGCGGGGCGTGGGCGGGGTCTTGGTGATGAACGAGAAGCTGCGATCCTCGAAGATCGTGATCTCGGCCGGGATCACCATGCCGCGCTCGACCCTCGGTCTGCGCGTTGTACTGCTTCACGAAGTCCATGATGTTGATGCCGTGCGGACCGAGCGCGGTGCCGACCGGCGGCGCCGCGGTGGCCTGCCCCGCGGCGATCTGGATCTTGACGACTGCAGCGACTTTCTTCTTTGCCATCGTTGACGTTTCTTTCGACTGATTAGAGCTTGGCGACGTCGCCGAACTCGAGCTCGACGGGTGTCTCACGACCGAAGATGTTGACCAGCACCTTGAGCTTCGAGCGATCGACGTCGATCTCGCTGATGATGCCGTTGAAGTCGGCGAACGGACCGTTGACGACGCGGACCTGCTCGCCCACGTCGTACTCGAGACGGGGCCGCGCCTTCTTCGCCGGCTCGGCGCCCCCGCCGTCCTCCTCGGTGGGCATGCCGAGGATCTCCTCGACCTCGCGCCGCGACAGCGGCACGGGACGGGCCCCGCTGCCCACGAAGCCGGTGACGCCGGGCGTGTTGCGCACGACGTACCAGCTGTCGTCGTCGAGCTCCATGCGGATGTAGAGGTAGCCCGGGTAGAGCTTGCGCTGCACCACGTGCTTGCGGCCACCCTTGAACTCGATGACGTCCTCCATGGGGATGACGACCTCGAAGATCTTCTCCTCGACCGCCATCGAGCGGACGCGGCTCGCGAGGTTCTGCTTCACCTTGTTCTCGTAGCCCGCGTAGGTGTGCACGACGTACCAGCGCCCGGGCCGGTCGTAGGGGCTTTCCGGCTTCGGGCGCGGCGCCTCGATCACGTCGACGAGCTCGGCGTCGTCGGGCAGCTCGGCGTCTTCGGGGGGCGCGACGGGCTCGGGGGGCGCGACAGGCTCGGGCGCGGCGGCGTCGTTGTCGTCGGGCGCGGGCGCGTCAAGGGCGGCGGGGGCGGGGGCGGCGTCCTCGGGGAGCTCGGCCCGGGATTCGGGCGCCGTCTCGGGGAGATCGTCGGAACCCGGACCGGGCGCGCCCGTGTCCGGCTCTTGCTCGGGCTGGTGCTCGTCGTCCATTGGGTGGCCTATCCGAACAAGAAGTTGGCGAGGTGCACCGAGAACCAGTCGAACCCGAAGATCAGCGTGCCCATGATGACGATGGCGATCACCACGATGACCGTCGAGTTGATGACCTCGGGACGCGTCGGCCACACGACCTTGCGCATCTCGCCCTGCACCTCGCGCATGTACTGGGCAGGAGTCGTGCGGGCCTTCGGCAGCGTGGCGGTGGCGGTCTTCGACGGCGGTGTCCGGCGCGGCTGGTCCATGCCCGTCTTCGCCATCTGGCGTTTGGTCTGTCGGTTCATACTCATGGCTTCGCCTCGCCATCGGGGCGCCGGGGGTGTCCGAGCAGGGCCGGAGGGAATCGAACCCCCAACCGCCGGTTTTGGAGACCGGTGCTCTACCAGTTGAGCTACGACCCTAGGTCCAACTGTTTTGGGGATCCAGGGATCGGCCGCCCGCGCGACGGCCGAATGGTCACGATACCAGAGCAGCACGCCCGAGCCCGGCCCGCGCGCCGGCACGGCTCCGGTCACACCACCGGTCACGGGCCTGGTCGCGGTGCAGGCCCGTCGTTACGATCGCAGTGCCCATGGGGGCGCAAGGCGGCGGTCGTGCGGCGGTCGTGAGGCGCACGCCCGCGGAGGACGCGCGGAGAGCCCGCGGAGCAGGCGAGCGGGGGTGAGACGTGGCAGCGGGAACACTCACGGTCGATACGCCGGCACCGGCCGGGGCGGCGTCGGTCCGCTTCGATTGCATCGAGGGACTGCGCGCCCTCGCGGCGCTCGCGGTGTTCTTCATCCACGTCTCCGAGACCCGCTACGGGCAGGGCTTCGGCTACCACGCGGTCGGCGTCGACCGCTACGTGCGCGCCTGGTTCGACCAGCTCCAGGTGGGCGTCCCGATCTTCTTCGCGATCTCCGGATTCGTGATGTACCGGCCGTTCGTCGCACGCCACGTTGGCGGCGCGCCCGAACCGTCGACCTCGTCGTACGTGGCGCGGCGCGTGCTGCGTATCTACCCCGCCTACTGGGTGGCGCTCATCGCCACCGTCCTCGTCGTGAGCGACCAGATCACATTGCGCGGGCCCGGGCACTGGGCCGCGAACCTCGGGCTCGTGCAGTGGTACGTGCCCGGCGGGACCGGCCACGGCATCGTGTTCGAAGGGATGATCCAGGCCTGGACGCTCACTGCCGAGGTCACGTTCTACGCGGCGCTGCCGCTGTTCGCGCTCGCGATGCGCCGCGCGTCGAGGCGTGAACCCTTGCGGGCGCACCGGATCGGCGTCGCCGCCGTGGTCGTCGCGGGTGTCGCGGCGCGCCTCTGGCTGGTGTACGGCGCGCCCCCGACCTGGGTCACCGTGCTGCCTGTGTATCTCGCGTTCTTCGGCACCGGGATGGCCATCGCGATCGTGAGCGTCACGATCGCGGGCGGCGGCGCCGCGCCCGGGCGGTCGCGTGGTGTGCCGACCACCCGGGTTGGTGCGCCGGCACGGCCGTATTGGCCTTCCTCACCGACACCGTGCTGGCCGATATCACCGACGGCGCCATCATCAGGATCGATGCCATTCCGGCGTGGGAAGGGCTCGCGCATTTCGCGCTGCAGTGGGTCGTCGTCACCGCGCTGCTGCTCCCCGCCGTGCTCGGCCTCGCGCAGCGCGGGCGAGTGCGGGCGGCGATGAGCTCGCGCCCGGCGATGTTCCTCGGGTCGATCAGCTACGCGATCTACCTGTGGCACTGGGCGATCATCCGCTGGCTCGCCGGCCACTGGTTCGACGCCACGAGCGGCCAGACGATGCTCAAGGTCACCGCGGTCGGCCTGCCCGCCACGGTCGCGGTCGCCTACCTGTCGTACCGCCTGGTCGAACGCCCGGCGATCCGCCTCTCCCGGCGAGTCCCCTAACCGCGGCATGCGTCGTTTGGGACCGCTATTTGGTACCCAAACGACGCATGGTGGTCTCAGCCGACCATGCGGAGGCCGCGCTTGCGGTTGCGGGCGATGAGGGCGGCCACGGTCGCCGCGGTGGCGACGGTGCCGCCGATGGCCCCCGCATAGGCGAGGCGCTTGCCCGACAGCGTCGCCCTCGCGACGCCGCGTTCGAGGTCGGCTTCGAGCGCCGCCAGCGTCTGCACCAGCGCCGACGGGCTCGGCTCGAGATACCGGGTGCGCAGGAGCGCCATCGCGCGCAGCAGCTTGCGGTATCGCGCCACCTCGGCCTGGCATCGCAGGCAGGACTCGACGTGGGCTTCCACCCCAAGGTTCCGCTCGTCGCTGTCGACCAGCGCGGGAAGCAGCTCGGCAACCTCTTCACACTGCATGGGCTGACTCTCCGTACTCCTCACCGCTCGGCACGACGACCTCGCGCAGCTTGCGCCGGGCGCGGTGCAGGCGGACCTTCGCGGCCGTCTCGGTGATGCCGAGCTCCTCGGCGATGGCTTCGTGGGGCAGCGAGTAGACGTCGCGCAGCACCACCACCTGCCGCAGCTTCGGCGGCAGCTGGTCGACGGCCGCCGAGAGCCGGTCGAGCAGGTCGCCGGCCTCGGCCATCGCCACGGGTTGCGCCTCGTAGCGCAACTCGGTGGGCTCGCCGACATCGTCGAGCGACTCGCTGCGATGCCGGCGGCGCTTGCGCATGTGCGTCGCGGCGGCGTTGGCGGTGATCCGGTAGAGCCACGTCGAGAACTGGGCCTCGCCGCGGAACTTCCCGATCCCCTTCCAAGCCCGCAGATACGAATCCTGGGCCACGTCGCGCGCGTCCTCCTCGTTACCGGTGAGCCGGTGCGCGAGCGTGAAGGTGTCTCGGTAGGTCCGGCGGACCAGCTCCTCGAACGCCGACCGGTCGCCGCCCTGGGCGGCTTCGATCAGCTCACGATCGTCCACATGCTCTCCGTTCGGTGCCACGCGCGCTGCGGAGCGTCCCCCGGGAACGCAGCGAGGCGGATCTTCCGACCCGCCTCACCTCCAGAGGTTACATGTCTGCCCAGGTCAGCCCGGGCACATCCGTGCCACGCGTGCCCGTGGCCGCGGCGTCAGCGGGTCTCCCGGTGCAGCGTGTGCTTCTTGTCCCACCGGCAGTACTTCTTCATCTCGATGCGCTCACGGTCGTTGATGCGCGACTTCATCGTGATGTAGTTCCGCCGCTTGCACTCCTCGCAGGCGAGGGTCACCTTGACCCGCTTCTCGTTCGCCTTGCTCGCCATGACGCTGTGCTCGCTCTCTCGCTGCTTGTCGGTCGCTACTTGCTGATCTTGGTGACGCGGCCCGCGCCCACGGTACGACCACCCTCACGGATCGCGAACCGCAAACCCTCTTCCATCGCGATCGGCTTACCGAGACTCACCACCATCTCAGTGTTGTCACCCGGCATCACCATCTCCGTACCCTCCGGCAACGCGATCGTGCCCGTCACATCCGTCGTCCGGAAATAGAACTGCGGGTGATAATTCGAGAAGAACGGCGTATGCCGCCCACCCTCCTCCTTCGTGAGCACATACACCTGCGCCTCGAAATCAGTGTGCGGCGTAATACTCCCCGGCTTCGCGAGCACCTGACCCCGCTCCACATCTTCCTTCTTCGTACCCCGCAACAACGCACCGATGTTGTCACCCGCACGACCCTCATCCAACAACTTACGGAACATCTCCACACCCGTACACGTCGTCTTCGTCGTGTTCCGCAACCCCACGATCTCGATCTCCTCACCCACCTTCAACATCCCGCGCTCCACCCGGCCCGTCACCACAGTGCCCCGACCCGTAATCGAGAACACATCCTCCACCGGCATCAAGAACGGCTTATCGATATCGCGCGTCGGCTCCGGGATGTACTCATCCACCGCCGCCATCAACTCCACGATCTTCTCACCCCACGCCGCGTCGCCCTCCAACGCCTTCAACGCCGACACCCGCACAATCGGCGTGTCATCACCAGGAAACTCGTACTCGTTCAACAACTCCCGGACCTCGAGCTCCACCAGCTCCAAGATCTCCTCATCATCCACCATGTCAGCCTTGTTCAACGCCACCACGATGTACGGCACACCCACCTGACGCGCCAACAACACATGCTCACACGTCTGCGGCATCGGCCCATCCGTCGCCGCCACCACCAAAATCGCGCCATCCATCTGCGCCGCGCCCGTAATCATGTTCTTGATGTAATCCGCATGACCCGGACAATCAACATGCGCATAATGCCGCTTGTCCGTCTCATACTCCACATGCGCGATCGAAATCGTGATCCCCCGCGCCTTCTCCTCCGGCGCCTTATCGATCTGATCGAACGCAGTCGCCTTCACATTCGGATTCCGATCCGCCAACACCCGCGTGATCGCCGCCGTCAACGTCGTCTTCCCATGGTCGATATGGCCGATCGTCCCAATATTCAGGTGCGGCTTGTTCCGCTCGAACTTCTCCTTGGCCATACCGTTCTCCGTGGGCTCTCGGGTCCCCTCGACCCGTCGTGCTCGTGCTTGTCGTCGTTGCGTGCTTGTCGTCGTTGCGTGCTTGTCGTCGTTGCGTTGCGGTAGCGGGGGCGGGACTCGAACCCGCGACACCACGATTATGAGCCGTGTGCTCTGACCACCTGAGCTACCCCGCCGGGGCGTGGCTGGGACCACCGGGTGAGCCCCCTGCCGGACTCGAACCGGCGACCCCTTCCTTACCATGGAAGTGCTCTACCGACTGAGCTAAGGAGGCGGAAGCCTCGACACGTTAGCCGATCGCCTAGGTTCGTCCCGATGCCGGACACCGAGGCCGAGGCTGTCCGGGCCGTGCGGATCCGGCCGGTCGCGCTCGCCGACGCGGCGGCGCTTGCCGACATCTACAACCCCGAGGTCCTCGACTCGACGGTCACGTTCGACCTCGTGCCCCGGACGCTCGACGAGCAGCGCGAGTGGGTGATCGGGCACTCGGGGTCGTACCCCGCGATCGTGGCCGTCGAGGAGCCGGACACGGTCGTGGGCTTCGCGAGCCTGAGCCCCTACCGGCCCCGGCCGGCCTACGCGACCACGGTCGAGAGCTCGGTGTACGTACGGCGTGACCGCCAGGGGCGCGGCATCGGCCGGCTGCTCATGGCCCGGCTCGTCGAGGTAGCCGTGGCGCACGGGTTCCACTCCATCGTCGCCCGCATCGTGGGGGGCCACGAGGCCTCGATCGCGCTGCACGAGAAGGTCGGCTTCACGACCGTCGGCACCGAGAGCGAGATCGGCCGCAAGTTCGGCCGGTGGCTCGACGTGGTCGTGATGCAGCGGATGCTGTAGATCAACTCGCCCGCTTCACCGTCACGATCGTGGCGGACGAGCGCGCGGGCGCGAACAGCGCGGTCCCTGCCGTCGCCACGATGATGCGGTGTGCGCCCGCACCAGCGCGCGGCTTGAACACGACCTTCTGCGCCCCGGTCGTCGCCACGAGCGTGCCGCTCGCCACCTGCGTCGCGCCGTCGGAGACGGTGAACGCGCCCGACGGTGTGCCGTGGCCGGGCGCGACGGCGGTGGCGGTGACCGACAGGGTGACCTTCACGCCTGCCGCCACCGTGAGCGGCGTGATCTTCACGGTGAGTCGCATCGCGGCGCGGGCGACGTTCTGCACGACGGTGGCCGGCGGTGACACCGCGTCAGATGCCGAGCCGAGATAGCGCGCGAGCACGCTGTGCGCGCCCACCTTCTTGAACGCGACGGCGAGCCGCGCGTGGCCGGAGGCGTCGAGCGCCACAGTGCCGAGCGTGACCGTCGTGCCCGCGATCGTGTCGCGGAACACGACCGAGCCGGCGACGACGGGTCCGGTCGCGTCGGTGACGCGCGCGTCGAACGTCACCGTCTGGCCGTAGACGCTCGCGGGCGTCGAGCTGGCCGGCGTGACCTTGGTGGCACGGGGGGCGATCGTCGAGGCCACCACCGCGCTCGTGCTCGGAGCGATCGCCGCGTCACCGCTGTACACCGCCGCGAGGTGATGCGCGCCCGACGCGAGCGACCTGGTGAGCACCGCCTGCGACCCCGCGCCCAGCGCGACGGCCGGCCCGAGCGTGGTGCCGCCGTCGAAGAACGTGACCGTGCCCGTCGGCGCGCCGCGGCCGGGCGCGGGCACCGACACCGTCGCGGTCAGCGTGAGCGACGCACCGGGGCTACCGGTGGCCGGGGCGGCGAGCAGCGTCGTGCTCGCCGCGCGTGCGACGGTCTGCGCGGCTGACGCCGGGCCGGCGGCGTTGTCGTTCACGCCACCGAGATAGCGGGCCGTGATCACGTGCGCCCCGACCCCGAGCGTCGCGACGGTGTACGCCGCTTTCCCGTTGCCGCCGACCGCCACCGTGGCGAGCACCGCAACCGGTGTCACCGAGGTGTCACTGAACACGGCCGATCCGTCGGGCACGGGTCCGGCACCGTCGGACACCGACACGGCGAACGTCACGGGTTGGCCCGACACGCTCGCCGCGACCGAGCTCGTGACGGTGATGCTCGGCGCGCGGCGCGTGATGGTCACCGACACAGGCGCGGCTGCGCTCGTGGTGGTGTCGCCATCACCGGCGTATGACGCGGTGAGGCCGCGCACGCCGAGCGGCAGGGTCGTGACCACGAGGCGCGCCTGACCCGATCCGTCCACGGGGACGGGGGCGGCAAGCGCGACGCCGCCGTCGGCGAACGTGACGGTTCCCAGCGGCACACCGACGCCGGGCGCGCGCACCGATACCGACGCGGTGAGCGTGACCGGCACCCCGACCTTGGCGCTCGGCGCCGACGCGACGAGCGAGGTCGCCGTGACCGCCTTCGCCACGACCACCATTGCGGGAACGGCCGACGTGTCGCTGGCCTCGTGGTTCGCGTCGCCGCCGTACGCCGCGGTGATCGTGTGCGTGCCGACGGCGAGCGATGCGAGCGAGACCGTGGCGTGGCCGTTGCCGTCGACCGGCAGCGCGGCCGACACGGGTACGGCCCCGTCGAGCAACGTCACCGTGCCGAGCGCGCTCGTGCCCGAGACGCTCACCGAGAACGTCACGAGCTGACCGTGCGCCGGCGACGGGACGTCGACGGCCAGCGTCGTCTGCGTCTCGGCCGGGTTGACGTCGACGGTGACGGGCGCGGCACTCGAATCGCTCGCAGTGTGGTTGCCGTCGCCGCTGTAGACCGCGACGATCGAATGCGCGCCCACGTCGAGCGCGCTCGTCGAGAGCGTCGCGGTGCCGGTGCCGTCGAGCGGCGCAGGTCCGAGCGGGTTGCCGTTGTCGCTGAACTGCACCGTGCCGGTGGGCGCGACCGCGCCGCCCGCGACGGTGGCGCGCACCGTCACCGTCCGGCCGTACTGGGGATGCGCCACGTCGACCGTCACGGCCGTGGTGGTCGTGGCCGCGACGACCACGTAGCCCACGCTGGCGCGGCCGCCCGCGAAGCCGTCCCCGCCCGCATAGGTGACGGTGAGCGTGTGGGCACCCGGCGTACCCGCCTCGAGGTCGCCGTCGACCGTGCCCGCCGCATCGAGCGAGAGATCGGCGACACGGGCTCCGGTCGCCGCGTCGTCGACGTGCACGGTGCCGGACGGGGTGCCGCGGCCCGGCGCCACGACCATGACCGAGGCGTGCACGTGCACGCGGCCGCCCGCCGTGGCCGACACGGGCGTGACCGCAGCGTCGACCGCCACCGTCGCGGGCGCGACGCTGACCGGCGCGCTCGCCGACGAAGCGCCGTCACCGCCAGTGTTGCCGCCGAACGTCGCGGTGACCGTGTGGTCGCCGAGTGCGAGCGCCGAGACGTCGAGGACCGCGTCGCCGCCGGTGTCGAGCACTGCGACACCGAGCACGGCGGCGTTGTCGGTGAAGGTGACCGAGCCGTCGGTGACCGCGCCGAGGTCGTCGCCGACGTGCGCGGCGACGGTGACCGTCTGGCCGAACACCGCGGCGGGCGCCGACACGACGACGGCCGTCGCGGTGCGCCGCTGCACGACCGTGAGCGTGAGCACACCGGACGTCGCCGCGGCGAAGTTGCCGGCGCCGCCGTAGCGCACGGTGAGCAGGTGCGTGCCGGGCGCCAGCACGCCGGCGTCAGCATCGGCGGCGCCGCCGTCGAGTGAGGCGCCGGCGAGCCTCGTCGTGCCGTCGTAGAACGACACGGTCCCGGCCGGCACGCCGGCGCCGGGCGCGACCACTCCCACGACCGCGTGCAACGCCACCGGCTCCCCCAGCTCGGGAACGGCCGGGGTGGCGGCCAGCGACGGTCGGGTGCCGGCTGGATCGACCACGACGCCCGCGTCGTCGGTGTCGTCGCTCGGCGCGGTGTGGTCGTCACCCGCGTACGAGGCACCGACCGTGTGCGGCCCGACCGCCAGCGCGGTCACGGTCAGCACGGCATCGCCATTCGCGTCGACGGGTGCGGCGCCCAGCGTCTGGTCGCCTTCGTGGAACGTGACGGCGCCGGTGGGCGCGACCGTGCTCGTGACGTGCGCGGCGAACGTGACCGTCTGCCCGAAGACGGCTCCGGCCGCGCCGGCCGTGATCGTCGTGTGGCTCAGCGCGGCATGTACGTCGAGCGTCGTGCTCCCGCTCGACGGCCGGTCGTCGACGTCGCCGCCGTAACTCGCGCGGAGCACGTGGGCACCCCACGGCAGCACCGGCGCGCCGAACCACGCAACGCCGGTGCCGTCGAGCGGTGCGGTGCCGATCGTGGTGCCGCTCGTGGCGTCGAGCAGCGTGACCGTGCCCGACGGCGCGAGCGCCAGCGGATTGGCGTTGCCGACGACGACCTGGATCGCGGCCGGCGAGGGGGTCTCGACTGCGTCGGCGGTCACTGCGGTGGTGGTTGCCGACGCGGCCGGCGACGGCGCGAGCAGCGCGCCGCGGTCGACCGGGCCGGCTGCCGGCACCCCGATCGCCGCGGCCACGTCGTCGGGCAGCGCGACGCCACCTCCGGCCGCGGGGCTGCCCGGTGCGACCGTGTAGTCACCGGCGCCCGCGTCCGCGTACAGCGGCGGGGCGTCGGGGCCGGTGAGCTCGATCCCCGACGGCTCGGTGCCGGTCGTCGATCGCAGCGCGCCGAGCGTTGCGAAGGCACCGGCGGCCGCGGGTGCGCCGTGGACCCAGGTCGCGAGAGTCGCGGGCGACAGGCTGTCGGGGCGCGCGTAGATATCGCCGTCGAGCGCGGTGATCATCGACGCCGCGTCGTCGACGACCGGACGGTCGTAGTCCTGCGTGAACAGCAACGGGTTGAGCGAACCGCTCGCCGACGTCGTCAACAGGTTGTTCGCGATCGTGTTCCGCGCCGGGCGCCACGTGATGCCGAGCGCGAGCGTGGCGGAGTTGGTGTTGCGACGGCCGTCGTCGTAGACGATGACCGCGTGACCGGCATTGTCGGCAAGCGTGTTGTTGTAGGCGCGCGTGTCAGTGGTGCCGCCGAGGCGCAGTCCGTCCTCGCCGTTCTGGACCGAGATGTTCGACGCGACCAGGGCCTGCCCGCTCACTTCCACGTAGATGCCGCTCTGGTCGTTGCGGCGGGCGAGGTTGTCAACGATCTCGAGGCCGTGGCACGACAGGTCGCACCAGATCCCGCTGGCCGCGTTGTCCTCGACGACGTTGTCCTTGATCATGATCGAGCCGGTGTACGTGACCTTGATGCCCGCACTCGACGCCACCGGAGAGCTCGCGGCCACGAAGTGCTCGTTGTTGTTGCGGGCGATCACGTCGCGCTCGATGTCGAGACGGTCGGCCGCGTTGGCATGGATCCCGACCATGCCGTTGTCGACGAACACGCTGTCGGTCACCGATACGCCAGTGGCGTACACGGTGAGACCGCGTGACGCGCTGCGCACGAACGCGTCGCGTTCGAACACCATGTTCGATGCCCGCGTTGTCGACGACCATCGTGGGGTTGGGCCACGACTTCCACGTCGGCGCGTACTCCTCGAAGCCGATACCGCGCACGACACTGCCCGCGGCTGCGGCGTTGAACCTCACGGCCTGCGACTGCGTCGCGCTCTCCAGCACGGTGTTTGCTCCGGTGGGATCGTCGCCCACATAGAGCGTCTGCGCCCCGTAGTCGACGAAGAACGTCCCGGGGCCGGTGGCGTCGAGGCTCGCCACCTGGCGGAGCGGCCGGCCGTTCACGAACACCATGTCGGGCAGGCCCGCGTTCGGGTATGCCGGCACGATCGCTCGCGGGTCGAAGCAGGTCCGACAGAAGCGGGTGGTCCAGCCGGTGTGCGACCAGGCGTGGCCGGTGGCCGTCCATCCGCTGACGACCACGCTGCCCGACAACCAGGCCTGCTCGTGCGGGTACGGCTGGAGCGTGACGCGCTTGGCGACGGTGCCGAGCGCTTCGCGATACACGCCACCGCGTAGCACGATCGTGGCGCCCGGCGGCGCGGCCGCGATTGCGTGCGCGACCGTCGCGAACGGGCTGCCGGCCGTGCCCGCGGCGGCGTCGTCGCCGTCGGGGGCCACGAAGACCGCGTCGTCCGGGTAGGGGTAGGCGCTGTCGGGGATCGTGACCGGGGCGGCGAGGGCTCCCGGACCGGGCCGCACCGCCGAAACGGGCGGCGGCGCCTGCTGCGGCGCGCCGCGCAAGGCGGCCGTGGCGTAGACGGCGCCGGAGACGGCGAGGGCCGTGCCCACCGCGACGGCCACAACCGCGCGCGTGCCGCCGAATCCCCGCGCCCCCTGCTGCCACCCTGCGAGGTTAGTGACAAACACGGAGTGGTCGCACCCCGCACAGCCGCTCGATCCGGTACCAGATCGAGCGGCGCGTGGTACTGCGCTTGCCAGCTCGAGGTGACAACCGCAGTACCACGGGACCCGGTAGGCGTGGGCCGAGTTGGATTCGAACCAACGTAGCGATAACGCAACGGGTTTACAGCCCGTCCCCTTTGGCCACTCGGGTATCGACCCGGTTCTACGATAGCAATCCGTTCTCTGCGGCCTTCGAGGCCAGACGCGCTCGAGGAGGTGCCCGTATGCCGACGTTCGACGTGGTGTCCGAGGTCGACCTGCAGGAGGTCCGTAACGCGGTCGACCAGGCGAGTCGCGAGCTCACCGACGCGCTTCGACTTCAAGGGCACCGACACCTCGGTGACGCTCGACGACAAGGGTTCGTCGATCTCGCTCGAGTCGTCGAGCGACGACCGCTTGAAGGCCGCGGTGGTGGTCCTCGAAGAGAAGATGGTGAAGCGCAAGGTGTCGCTGAAGGCCCTCGACTACGGCAAGGTCGAGCCCGCGGCGCGCGACCACGTGCGCCAGACGGTGCAGCTCGCGGTGGGCATCTCCGACACCAAGGCCAAGGAGATCGGCAAGTTCTTGAAGGGCCTTTCGCTGAAGGGCGTCAACCACCAGATCCAGGGCGACCAGCTCCGGGTGTCGGGCAAGAAGCGCGACGACCTGCAGTCCGCGATCGCGGCGCTGCGCGAGCACGACTTCGGCATCCCGCTGCAGTTCCAGAACTTCCGCGACTGACCGGCCGGCGCGGTTCGTGCAGACCTCGGGCGGTCGCCCGGGATCGGCACGAACGCCTGCAGCTACATCCGGTCGAGGCGGGCGATGCGGTCCTCGGTGGGCGGGTGGGTCATGAACAGGCTCTTGAACTGCACCTGCCGGCCGGTGAGCGGGTTGATGATGTACGCACTCGCCTGCGCGGGGTCGATGTCCATCGGCACCTGCTTGGCGTAGGCCTCGATCTTGGCGAGCGCGCTCGCGAGCGGCGCGCCGGTGCCCATCAGCTCGGCACCCCCACGGTCGGCCTCGTACTCCCGGCTGCGCGACAGCGCCATCTGCAGGAGCATCGCGGCGACCGGCGCGAGGATCATCATGGCGAGCAGCCCGAGCACGTTGTCGCCGCGCCGGCGATCGCCACCACCACCGCCGAAGCCACCGAACATCGCGCCCCACATCGCCATGCGGGCCACGAAGGTGATGCCCATGGCGACGGCCGCGGCCACCGACGTGATCAGGATGTCGCGGTGGCGGATGTGGCTCAGCTCGTGCGCGAGCACGCCGCGCATCTCGTTCTCGTCGACGACCTGGAACAGGCCCTGGGTGACGCACACGGCGGCGTGGTGCTCGTTGCGCCCGGTCGCGAAGGCGTTCGGCTGCGCGTTGTCGGAGACGTAGACCTTCGGCATGGGCATCTCGGCCCGCTGGGTGAGGTCGCGCACGATGG
Organism: uncultured Actinomycetes bacterium; assembly: GCA_963716525.1. Classification (GTDB taxonomy): domain Bacteria; phylum Actinomycetota; class Acidimicrobiia; order IMCC26256; family PALSA-610; genus JBBREP01. Next base: position 1,584,126 of record OY970315.1, on the reverse strand, counting down.
CGTAGAGCTGGGGCTGTTCGCCCTCGCTGACCGGACGGGCCCGGGCCGCCTTCACCGCGATCGTGTCGGAGAACCAGTACGAGCCGCCGACGAAGACCAGGCCGAGCATCAGGCCGATCACGAGCCCGCCGGAGCCGCCGATGGCGCCGCCGACGAACATGAACAGCGCGCCGAGCATGGCCAGCATCGCCGCGGTCTTCATCGTGTTCTTGAACATCGACACCTCTTCGCAGTCGCCTGGGTCAACGTATCGACCAGTGCTCCGACTTCCCGGACCGGCTGAGAGTTTCCCGAGGGCTTCAGCCGGGCGCCGTTCCGGCCGACGAGGAGAAGATGACGTTCGCCGGCGGGTTCTCCGGCTCGGAGAAGCCCGACACCACCGCGATCGACGCCTGGCTGGAGACCATGGTCTCGGCCGGCGCGAGCGACCTCTTGATCACCGGCAACTCTGCGCCCCGCATGCGCCTCGACGGCCGGCTCGTCCCGATCCCCGGTGTGGAGCCGCTCGCGCCCAGCGTGGCCAGCGACCTGGTGCTCTCCGTGCTCGCCGACGACCAGCGCAACAATCTGCGCCGCGCCAAGGAGCTCGACCTCGCGTTCTCGTGGCGGGACGGCACGCGCTTTCGGGCCAACGCCTTCTTCCACCAGGGCAACGTGGCGCTGTCGCTGCGGAGGATCCCCTCGACGATTCCGGCGTTCGAGCAGCTGGGGGTGCCCGGGGTGCTGCGGGACTTCTGCGCGCTCCCGCAGGGACTCGTGCTCGTGACCGGGCCGACCGGGTCGGGCAAGTCGACGACCCTGGCGGCAATGGTCGACGTGGTGAACGAGACCCGCGAATGCCACATCATCACGATCGAGGACCCCATCGAGTACGTGCACACCCACAAGCGCGCGGTGGTCAACCAGCGCGAGGTGGGTGTCGACACCGACAGCTTCGGGTCGGCACTGCGCGCCGCGCTCCGTGAGGATCCCGACGTGATCCTCGTGGGTGAGCTGCGCGACCTCGAGACGATCCAGTTCGCGCTGACCGCGGCCGAGACCGGCCACCTCGTGTTCGCGACGCTGCACACGAACGACGCCGCCCAGGCGATCGACCGGATGATCGACGTGTTCCCGGTGGAACGCCAAACCCAGGTGCGGGTACAGCTCGCGGCCTGCCTGGCCGGCGTCGCCGCGCAGCGGCTGGTGCCCCGCATCGGCGGCGGCCGGGTGGCCGCGGTCGAGGTGCTCGTGGCCAGCCCGGCGATCCGCAACATCATCCGGGAAGGCAAGACGCACCTGCTGCGCAATTTCGTGCAGCAGGGCACCCGCGAGGGCATGTCGACGCTCGAGCACTCGCTCAACGAGTTGGTGGCGAACGGCACGGTGTCGTTCGACGACGCTCGCGCCCGCGCCGTGCTCCCCAACGAGATCAAGCCGGTGCACCGGGCCGCTTGACCGGCGCATCGCGAGCCGCACACGACGCACACCGAGCCGCACACGGCGAACGCGAACATCGCAACGAACGCGAAGAAGGGGAGGCGCAAGCCTCCCCTTCTTCGCGTTCGCGGTGTGAGGATCTATCCGGCGACGCCGCTGCAGTTGCCGGCGCCGGTGAGCGTCAGCACGCCACTCGGGTAGGTGATCGTGTACAGCGTCGAGGCCTGCTGCAGGAGGCCGCCCGACACGAGCTGCGCCATCGTCGGCTCGTCCGTCGGGTTGTTCTTCGCCTGGTACGCGGCCACCGCGGTGCGGATCTCCGACGAGTCGGTCTGGCAGGCGCTCGTCTGGCCCTTGTCGGTGATGCCGCTCACCGAGAAGACCACGACTGCGGCGAGGATGCCCAGGATCGAGATCACCACCAAGAGCTCCACGAGCGTGAAGCCCTTCTGGCGAAGGTTCTTCGTGCGCCAGGTCTCGGTCGAGCGAATGTGAGCCAACATTTCGATTTCCCTTCGGTGCGAGTTCCGCGGGCTTAGCCGGCGACGCCGCTGCAGGTGCCCTGACCGGTGAGCGTCAGCACATCGCTCGGCCAGGTGAGCGTGTACAGCGTCGAGGCCTGCTGCAGGAGGCCGCCCGACACGAGCTCTGCCATCGTCGGCTCGTCCGTCGGGTTGTTCTTCGCCTGGTACGCGGCCACCGCGGTGCGGATCTCCGACGAGTCGGTCTGGCAGGCGCTCGTCTGGCCCTTGTCGGTGATGCCGCTCACCGAGAAGACCACGACTGCGGCGAGGATGCCCAGGATCGAGATCACCACCAAGAGCTCCACGAGCGTGAAGCCCTTCTGGCGAAGATTCTTCGTGCGCCAGGTCTCGGTCGAGCGAATGTGCTGCAACATTGGGGATGACCCTTCCTCTCGCCGAGCCGGGCCCGTATGCCGGCGCGGCAACGCGATTCCAAGTTCCTTACGGCCCCCGAACGCCCGACCTGAATGATTCGAACGACCCGGTTCGACAGCGAGCCGCCCGCGACCCGCGATCAGTGGACCTTCTGGCCGTTCAGGACGCCGTACATGGCGCTGATGAGGGCCACAGCCACGAAACCGACGATCACGCCCATGAAGATGATGACGGCCGGCTCGAACAGCGAGGTGAGCTTCTTCAGCCGGAACTCGAGCTCGCGCCCGTAGTAGTCCGCGATGTTCTCGAGCTGGGCTTCGAGGGTTCCGGTGTTCTCCCCGACCCGGATCATCTGCACGGCGGCGGGCGGGAAGAAGTCGGCCTGCTCGACCGGACCGGCGAGACCTTCGCCCTCGAGCATGCGCTCGTGCGCGTCGCGCACCTTGTAGGAGAACACACGGTTGTTGGCGGCCGCGATCGCGCCGAGCATCGCCTCCGGCAAGGGCACACCGGCTCCCACCATCGCGCCGAGGATCCGGGCGAAGCGCTCGATCACCGCGTACTGCACCACGCCCTTGACCGCTGGCACCGAGAGCAGCAGGCGGTCGCGAGCCATCTGCCCGGACTCGGTCCGCCGCATCCACACCGCGATCCCGACGATGATCGCGACGACGGCCGGCGTGACGAACCAGTAGTTCTTGAAGAAGTCGGCGACGAACAGCAGCATGCGGGTGGGCAGCGGCAGCTTCGAATGCAGCTGCTTGAAGAACTTCACGAACCGAGGGAGCACGAACGTGGCCATGAGCGCGACCGTCGCGACCGAGAAGACCGCGATCACGCACGGGTAGATGAGCGCGCTCGTGATCTTGTGGCGCGCGTCCATGTCGCGGCTCATGTAGTCGGCGAGCTGGTCGAGCGCCTCGTCGAGCCGGCCGGTCAACTCGGCGGAGCGCACGATGCCGAGGTAATAGGGGGGAACAGCGCCGCGTGCTCGGCGACGGTGTCGGAAAATGGCAGGCCGGCTTCGATGTTCTCGCGCATCTCCGACACGATCTGCTTCCACCGCTTGTTCTCGGTGCCGTCGCGTATCACGTCGAGCGCATCCGTGATCGCGATACCGGCCCGCACGAACGCCGCGATCTGGCGCGAGAAGTGCAGGATCTCGGCGGGCTTGACGCGCTGAGGCGACAGCTCCACCTGCAGGAACGGCTTCTTCTCCTTGATGCGGTCGACCGCGAGGTTCAGCGCGAGCAGCTCGTAGCGCAGCGTCTCCTCGCTCGCGGACTCGCGAGACCCCTTGACCGACTTGCCGTCGACATCCGTCGCGACGTAGCTGTAGGTCGTCATGCCGTGCTCTCCGTGTTCCCGTTCACCGAGTCACATCACGTAGCTCGTGCGCAGCACTTCGCTGACCGTCGTGACGTCGTCCTCCACGAGATGCAACGCCTGGCCCTGCAACGTCTGGAGGCCCTGGATCAACGCGACGCTCCGGATGTCCTGCAGCGGCGCACCGTGCACAACGAGATCCCGCAGCTCCTCGGTAAGACGCAACACCTCGTAGATGCCGACCCGGCCGAGATAGCCGGTGTTGCCGCAGAAGTTGCAGCCCTCGCCGTGGAACCACTGCGTCTTCTCGCTGTCGGGCATCGTGGCGTCGTAGTACGCGCGCTCCTCGATCGACGGCTGGTACGGCGCGAGGCAGTGCGGGCAGATCTTGCGGATGAGCCGCTGGCCCACCACGCCGAGCAGCGCCGACGCGACGAGGAACGGCTCGATGCCCATGTCGATGAACCGGTGCAGCGCGGACACGGAGTCGGTGGCGTGCAACGACGAGAGCACGAAGTGACCGGTGAGTGCCGCCTGCGTGGCGATACGCGCCGTCTCGACGTCGCGGATCTCGCCCACCAGGATCACGTCCGGGTCCTGCCGCAGGATCGACCGCAGTCCCGACGCGAACGTGACACCGGCCGCCTCGTTGATCTGGATCTGCGTGATCGACGGGAACACGTACTCCACGGGATCCTCGATCGTCGTGACGTTGATCTCGTCGCTCGCGATCTCGGCGAGCGTCGCGTACAGCGTCGTCGTCTTGCCCGATCCGGTCGGTCCCGCGCAGATGACCATCCCGTACGGGGCCCGCACCAGCTCGCGGTAGAGCTCGGCCGTGTCGTCGGGCATGCCGAGCTCGTCGAGCGTGTAGAGGGCCCGGCTCTTCTCGAGCAACCGAAGTACCGCCTTCTCGCCGAAGACGGTCGCCGTGGTCGAGACGCGCACGTCGAGGTCGTGGTCCCGCAACGAGACGTGGAACTGGCCGTCCTGCGGGCGCCTGCGCTCGACGATGTTCATATCGGCCATCACCTTGATGCGCGACAGGAGCGACTGGGCCATGTCGGACGGCAGGGTCAGCACCTCGTGCAACGCGCCGTCGGTGCGTACACGCACCCGCACCTGGTGCTCCTGCGGCTCGATGTGCACGTCAGAGGCGCGGTCACGAACCGCCTGCTCGATGATCAGGTTGACCACCTGCACGATCGGCGCGTTCTCGTCGACAGTGGTGACCGCAGTCCCGGTGGAGGATTGGTCGGTAGTGGCGCGGCGGGCCTCGGAGCGCGCCTCGAAGATGCGGATCGCGTCGCCCACCCGAGCGGTCGAACGGTAGACCCGGTTGATCGCGAGGTCGATGTCGGTCACACCGGCGACGCAGAGCCGCACCGGCGTCTCGGTCGCCTGGATCAGGCGGTTCGTGATATCGGGAGCGAGCGGGTCGCCGACCGCGACTTCGATGCGCGGACCGACGCGCCGTACCGGCACCGCGTGCAGCTCGCGGGCAAGGTTTTCAGGCAGCAGACTGGCGAGATCGACGTCGAGATCGGTGTGGCGGAGGTCGACGACCTCGAGACCCACCTGCTCCGCGAGCGCGGTCGCGAGGTCGCGCTCGTGCACGAAACCCAGCTCGACGAGCATGCGGCCGAGGCGCTTCCCGGTGCCGCGCTGGGCCTCGACGGCCTGGTCGATCTGCTCCGCGGTGACGAGCCCGCGCTGCTCCAGCAGCTCACCGATGCGCACACCGCGGTGGCGCGGCGCGTCGCTCGCCGCCTCGTGAGCAGGGGTGGCGGGCGCGCCGGTGCCCGCCACGTCGGTTGACGGCGGCGACTTGTCCGTGCGCGAGCGCGACCGGCTCATGTTCATCCGATCGGCCGCAGACACCGAGCCGAAAGGCCGGACCGCACAAATGGCTCACCTGGGTGAGGTCACCCAGTGTGGTCAGTCGTAGTAGCCGGAATGCACGTAGAGGGTCGGAATGCCTTCCGAGCGGAACATGGCGACGTTGCGGCGGTCGTCCTCGAAGGCGAGCTTGAGGTCGAACCCGTACTGGCGCAGCTCCCACACCGAGGCCTGCTTGAAGTCCCGGGCCCAGTCGTAATCGCCCCACGACCGCATCACGAGCAGGTCCCAGCGGATGCCGTAGTGCCGCAACCACGCCTCGGTGAGCGGGTGGACCCGGTGCGGGCGGGCCGTCAGCAACACGACCCGCAGACCGGGATCGAGGAGGTCGAGCAGGTGCCGCACCTCCTCGATGACCGGATCGTCGCCGCACGCGTCGAAGAACGCGCGCCAGTCGGCACGCGGCGCCTCGAGGTAGTGCTGGCGGCCGGCGGCGTCCGAGAGCACGCCGTCGATGTCGACCACGACGGCCGGTCCGGGCTCGGCGGGCGCGTCGAACCAACTCCAGTTCTCGGGGACGCGCACGGGGCGCCCCGGCTCGGGCCGGACCACCAGGAGTCCGCTAGTCCTCGGCCGGCGCGGCCGCGAGGTACCGCGACTTGATGCTCTCGACGATGTTCGGATCGGCGAGTGTGGTGGTGTCGCCCAGCTGCTCGTCCTCGGCCACGTTGCGCAGCAGCCGCCGCATGATCTTGCCCGAGCGGGTCTTCGGCAGATCGTCGGTGAACAGGATCGTCTTCGGCTTCGCGATCGGGCCGATCAGCGCGCTCACGTGCTCACGCAGGTCGGCGACGAGGCCGTCGCTCGGCTCGGTGCCGGCGCGCAGGGTGACGAACGCGGCAATCGCCTGGCCGCTCGTGGAGTCGGTGCGGCCGACCACCGCGGCTTCGGCCACGGCGTCGTGGTCGACGAGCGTGTGCTCGACCTCGGTGGTGGAGATGTTGTGGCCGGCCACGAGCATGATGTCGTCGACCCGGCCGAGGAGCCAGAAGTAGCCCTCGTCGTCGCGCTTGGCGCCGTCGCCCGCGAAGTAACAGCCCGCAAAGCGCGACCAGTACGTGTCGCGGTAGCGCTGGTCGTCGCCCCACACGCCCCGCAGCATCGCCGGCCACGGGCGGGTGAGCACGAGATAGCCACCGCCGGGCACGGCCACGGGGCGGCCGTCGTCGTCGACGATGCCCGCCTCGACGCCGGGTAGCGGGAACGTGGCGCTCCCGGGCTTCAGGGTGGTGGCGCCGGGCAACGGGCTGATCATGATGGCGCCGGTCTCGGTCTGCCACCACGTGTCGACGACCGGGCAGCGCTCGCCCCCGATCACCTTCCAGTACCACACCCATGCCTCGGGGTTGATCGGCTCGCCGACACTGCCGAGGACGCGCAGCGACGACAGGTCGTGGCGCGCCGGGTACTCGTCGCCCCACTTCATGAACGTGCGGATGGCCGTGGGTGCGGTGTAGAGGATCGTCGCCTTGTAGCGCTCGACAATGGCCCAGAACCGGTCCTTGTCGGGATAATCGGGCGTGCCTTCGTACATCACGCTCGTGGCGCGGTTCGCGAGGGGCCCGTACACGATGTAGCTGTGGCCCGTGACCCAGCCGCAATCGGCCGTGCACCAGAAGACGTCGGTGTCCACGTGCAGGTCGAACACGTACTTGTGCGTGAACGCGGCTTGGGTGAGGTAGCCGCCGGTGGTGTGCACGATCCCCTTGGGCCTGCCGGTCGTACCGCTCGTGTAGAGGATGAACAGCGGGTCCTCGCTGTCCATCGACTCCGCTGCGCATTCGGGCGCCTGGCGGTCGACGAGCTCGTGGAACCAGTGGTCGCGCCCTTCGGTCATCGTCACGTCGTTGGCGGCGCGCCGCAGCACCAGCGAGTGCCGGATCGTCGGGCATTCGGCGACCGCTTCGTCGGCGATGCTCTTCAGGTCGACCACGCTGCCGCGCCGCCACGCGCCGTCTTGGGTGATCAGGACCACCGCTTCGGCGTCGTTGATGCGGTCGCGCAGCGACTGCGCCGTGAAGCCGCCGAACACCACCGAGTGCACCGCGCCGATGCGCGCGGACGCGAGCATCGCCGCAGGCAGCTCCGGCACCATGCCCATGTAGATCGCGACCCGGTCGCCCTTCTGCACACCGAGCTCGCGCAAGGCGTTGGCGATGCGGCACACGTCGGCGAGCAGTTCGGCGTAGGTGATCCTGCGCTGGTCGCCGCCCTCGCCCTCCCAGTGGAATGCGACCTGCTCACCCGAGCCGGCGCGCACGTGGCGGTCGAGGCAGTTCTCGCTCACGTTGAGGCGACCACCGACGAACCATTTCGCGTACGGGAGCTGCCAGTCGAGGATCGTGTGCCACTCCTCGTGCCAATCGAGCTGCAACGCCTGCGCCGCCCAGAAGCCCTGCCAGTCGTGCTCGGCGTCCTCGTAGAGCTCGGTGGTGGCGGTGAGCGCCTCCTTCGCGAACTCCTTGGCGGGCCGGAACGTGCGGCCTTCCTGCAGCAGTGCCTCGAGCGTCTCCGACATGAGGCCGAGGCTACCGAAGGCGTCGACCACCGTTCAGGGCCGTCGAACCAGCGCCCGGCCGGTCGCCGCTCCCCGTTGGCCCGGCGCGTCGCGAGCCGCGAGACTGTTGGCATGACGGCTCGGGCACTGGTGGTCGAGGACGACCTCGACGTGCGCACGATGCTGCGCCTGCTCCTCGAGGACGACGGCTACGCGGTGCTCGAAGCGGCCGACGGCGACAGCGCGATCGTGCGCATCCTGTCGGACGAACCCGATGTCGTCCTGCTGGATCTCCGTCTCCCGGGCCGGCACGGCATCGAGGTCTGCCAGCTCGTCCGCCAGCGGAGCAACGTGCCGATCATCGTCGTGTCGGCCCACGCGGACAGCGTCGACATTGTCGCCGCACTCGAGGCCGGGGCCGACGACTACGTGACCAAGCCGTTCGTCGGGCGCGAGCTGACAGCCCGCATCCGCGCGTTGTTGCGGCGGTCATACGCCGCCCACGGCGACCGTTCCGTGGTCAACGTCGGCGACATCGAGATCCGCAAGGCCGAAGGCATGGTGAGCAAGCGGGGCGTGCCGGTCGAGCTGACCCGCACTGAGTTCTGCCTGCTGTGCGAGCTGGCCGATAGCAACGGCGCAGTGCGCAGCCGCGACCAGCTGCTCGAGCGGGTATGGGGCTACGAATCGGCCGGCGATACGCGCACCGTCGACGCGCACATCCACCGGCTGCGCACCAAGATCGAGGACGATCCCTCGGCACCGACACAGCTCCAGACCGTTCGTGGAATGGGTTACAAGCTGGTCGATGGTGCGTGACCGCGGCCCGTTCGCCGGCCGCGTCGGACTGCGGGCCCGCACGAGCGCGGCCTTCGCTCTCCTCGCGCTCGTCCTGTCGGTCGGCCTCGCCGCGATGACGTACACGCTCGCGCACAACTACCTGCTCTCCAAGCGCATCGCGCTCGCCACACGGGAAGCCTCGGCGAACGCGCGCATTGCGACCCGGTCGATCACTTCTGCACCGGAAGCCGACGGCACCGCCCTCGTCGGCATCACGAGCACCGACGGCGCGCACGCCGTCGTGCAACTCGACGGACGTTGGTACGCGCAGGCCGCCGAGCTCGACGCCACGGCGGTGCCGGCGGCACTGCGCACGTTGCCGGGACAGCGCACCGAGCACCGCACCGCTACCATCGACGGCAATCGCGCCGTGGTGGTCGCCGTACCCTTCGCGGGGCGCGGCATCTACTACGAGATCTTCCCGCTCACCGAGCTCGAGTCGACGCTGCGTGCGCTCGCGATCATCGTCACGATCGCCGCGGCCACGACGACGCTGCTCGGTGCCGCCCTCGGCCGGCTCGCGAGCCGCCGGCTGCTGCGGCCCATGGAGGCGATGGCCCAGACCGCCGAGCGCATCGCCGACGACGATCGCGAGACGCGCCTCACGATCGCAGACAAGGACCTTGCGCCGTTCACCCGTTCGTTCAACGACATGGTGGACGCGCTGGAGGAGCGCATCGACCGCGAAGCGCGCTTCGCGTCCGACGTGAGCCACGAGCTGCGCACGCCGCTGACCGCGATGAGCGCCGCGATCGACGTCCTCGACCGCCGGGTGGGAGAGAACGCCCGCCCCGCGCTCGACACGCTGCGCCGCCAGATCCGGCGCTTCGAACGCCTGGTGCTCGACCTGCTCGAGATCTCCCGCATGGACACCGCCGCCGACCCGCTCGCGCTCGACGTCGTCGAGCCCGCCGGCATGGTGCGCGACATCCTCGACCGCACCCACCACAGTGAGGTTCCTGTGATCGTGGAGGAGTCGGCGCCGGCCGCGGCGCGGCTCGATCGCCGCCGCATCGATCGCGTGCTCGCGAACCTGCTCGACAACGCCGACCACTACGCCGGCGGCCCCACCCGGCTGGTGCTCGGCGGCTGCGCGGCGACACCAAATGCCCCCGCCAAGCTCACGATCACGGTGGACGACGCCGGACCCGGGATCGTGCCGGCCGAGCGCGAGCGCGTCCTCGAACGCTTCCATCGCGGCGAGTCGAGCCGGGCATCGACCGCACCCGGAACCGGTCTCGGGCTCTCCATCGCGGCCGAGCATTGCCGGGTCCATGGTGGCTCGCTGGCGGTGCTCGACAGTCCCGACGGCGGGGCCCGCCTGCGGGTCGAGCTGCCGCTCGCGACCGTCTGAACAGTTGAGCCGCGCGCCGCTGCGCGGTTCGTCGCTGACGGTGATTGTCGCGTGATTGTTACGTGATTCGCGCACGACTGTCGCGTTGGCCCACCAGCATGTCGGGCGCACCGGGCGGAATCATCAGGTGCGGATCCGCGTAGGGCCTGGGGAGGCAACATGACCGTGCGACGACCCATGCACGCCGCCGCCGCTCAGCCGGCCACGGCCGCCGCTTCCTTCGGCGAGGGTTTCGACGCGGATCCGGTGACGCTCGGCCCGGTGGCGATGTCCTCGTCGTATCTCGCGAGGTTCGCCGACCAAGCCGCGTAGCCCGCGTCTCGCCTCCCAATCCGGGAGCGTCCGCTGTGTCCGGCGGGCGCTCTCGGCGGCGAGGCCGGTACGCGGCGACGCTCAGAAGTGGACGCCTCTCGTAGAAAGGAATCTCCGATGCGCATGAAACATGGTCCTGTGTACGCCGTGATGGCAATGAGCGCGGCGGTCGCCACGCTCATCGGCGTCACACCGGTTGCCGGTGGGGCCGGCACCGTCACCGCCTCTGCCTCGCCGTCGGTCGCCAGTGGGGCAACCGCGCGGTCGGCGTGCGCGCCCGCTGCGCCCGGCTATGCGAGCTGCCAGGCGCTGATCCGCGTCGACAGCGCCGGGCACGACCTCGTGACCCGCGGCGCCGGGCCCTCGGTGAACCCGTCGGGTTACCACCCGGCCGACATCCAGAAGGCGTACAACCTCACCTCGGCGGTCGCGAACGGCGGCACCGTCGCGATCGTCGACGTGTACGACGACCCGAAGGCCGAGTCCGACCTGCAGGTGTACCGCAACCAGTTCGGGCTGCCGAAGTGCACCACTGCGAACGGCTGCTTCACCAAGCTCAACCAGAACGGTGCCAAGTCACCGCTTCCGAGCGGCGACACGGGCTGGGGAGCCGAGATCTCACTCGACGTCGACATGGTCTCCGCCACCTGCCCGAAATGCAAGATCGTGCTCGTCGAGGCGTTCTCGAACTCGTTCGCGAACCTCGCCGCGGCAGTCGACACCGCGTCGGCGAAGGCGCACATCGTCTCCAATAGCTACAGCGGCGGCGAGTTCAGCGGTGAGACTTCGCTCGAGTCGCACTACTCGCACCCCGGCGTCATCCAGACCGTCGCCACCGACGACCACGGCTACGCGGCGGGTCCGCAGGTCCCGACCACCTTCAAGTCGGTGACCGCAGTCGGCGGCACTGCGCTCCACCGGGCGAACAACCCGCGCGGCTTCACCGAATCGGCTTGGAGTGGCGCGGGGAGCGGCTGCTCGTTCTACCTCGCCAAGCCCAGCTGGCAGCACGACAACGCGTGCAGCAAGCGGATGACCGCCGACGTCTCGGCGGTCGCCGATCCCGCCACCGGCCTGTCGGTCTACGACACCTACGGCATGGGCGGCTGGCTCGTGTACGGCGGCACGAGCGCGGCGACGCCGATCGTCGGCGCCGTGTACGCGATGGCCGGTGGTGCGGCGTCGCAGTCGAACGCGAGCTTCACGTACGCCAACGTGGGTCGCAACCTGTTCGACGTCACGAGTGGTAGCAACGGCAGCTGCGGCGGCACGTACCGGTGCACCGGCAAACCCGGCTACGACGGGCCCACGGGGCTCGGCACGCCCGACGGGCTCGGGGCGTTCAAGGACGTGACCACCCGCCACGTGAGCGTCTCCTACAACGCGTCGGACGCGAACCGGATCAAGCAGATGGCCACCGCGCTCAAGGTGTCGCCTTCAGCGGTGCAGAAGGAGTGCGTCTACATCGTGAGCTACATCCTGGGTCACGTGCCGCCGGGCCAGACCCCGGTCACGGCTCCGGGGGGTGGCAACGCGGTCACGTACCACGACACGTGGGCACCGAACGAGCTCTCGGTGATCGACCGGGTCGACGCGCAAATGGTGTTGAACGACGTCGGCGGCACGCACTTCGCCGAGAAGCTGGTCGACTACCTGCTGGCGCTCGGCGGAAAGTGACCGAGCTGAAGGCGTAACACGCCGAACGCACCGAGGCCGCCGCGGTCAGTCAACGCGGCGGCCTCGGCGCGACGGCTGCGGCCAGCGAGCGCTTCGAGGTCGCCGACGCTCGCGCGGGCCTCCCATTGCCGGTCGCCCTCGGCGACGAGCGCCTCGATGCCGAGGCCGCGCAGCCAGTCGGCCTGCGCCTCCAGCGTCGCGACACGGAATCCCGCGTGGCCGGCCGCCCGCACCACGGCCTCGAGCGGCACGTCGGCGGTGATGTCGGCCTCACCGGGCGTGTCGAGCGGATCGGACCCGCGCGTGCGACCGGTATGTGCGCAGCCAGCCGGGACTGCGCGCGACCACGTCGGCGAACGGCACCATGTAGTCGAGCACGAGGGCGGCGCTGCGGCCAGGGTTGAGCGAGCCGGCCGCCTCGGCGAACCACCCGTCGAGGGCGCGGGGCAACGGCACACGCGCGCCGACCGGCACGTCGATGCCGAACGTATCGACCTCGCCGTCGCCGAGCGGCACCGCTATCTCGGTCAGCCGGTCTCCGCTCGTGAGACCAACGCGAATCTCGACCCAACCATCGGCCGTGCGCTCGGCGATGCCGAACGGGAGGTTGTCGAGGAGCTCGTTGGCGAGCAGGACGCCTTCGACCTTGCGCGCCGGCATCGTGTCGAGCTGCGCGAACCACGGGCCGGTGCCGAGCACCGGCTCGGGCGAGTCGTCGTCGTCGGCACCGGCGGCCCGCGCGTACGGCCCGAAGCACTGCGCCGCGTCGACGAGTGGCAGGCGCTCCCCCTGTTCGGCGCGCAAGGCCCGCGAGCGCTCGACGAGCACGTAACGCAGCGAGCGCAGGCACCTCGGCTGGGATCGCCACACCTCGCGGGCAAGCCGGCCGTCACCGGCCCCCGCCTCGACCACCACGAACGGATCGGGACGGTGGAGCTCGTCCCATTCACGGTCGAGCGCGCGCCCGACGAGCGCTCCGAACAGCGGTCCGATCTGCGGGCTCGTCATGAAGTCCCGCCCCGCGCGTCCCGCGCCTCGGCCCCGGGTGAAGAACCCCTCTGGTCCGTAGAGCGAGTGCTCCATGAACACGTCGAACGTGATCGGCCCGCTCCGCTGGATCAGCGGCGCGATGTCCGCCATTGCAGTCATCGCGGGTCAGGGCGGAGAACGGAGCAGCCCAGGAGCGACGACGGAACGACATGGGTGCGCAGCGAGCTCCTCGCGCGGGCGGAGGCGGTGCAATCGAGAAACCGACCGGGCGGTGCGAAGCACGGCGCTAGCCGGCGACCCGCGACGCCAAGTCGCCGATGTGCGCGAAGAGCTGCGGGTAGACGCCAACGACCAGCACCACGCCGGCGCACAGGGTCATCGAGGCCGCGAGCGCGGCGGGCACCTTCACCGGCTCGGCGCCCTCGAGCGCCGGCTTGAACCACATCGTGCGCACCACGTTGAGGTAGTAGAACGCGGCGATCACCGACATCACACCGGCGATGATGGCTAGCGACGCGCCGGCCCAGCCACCGGCCTCGATCGAGGCGCGGAACATCGTGAACTTGGCGAACCAACCCGCGAGGGGTGGGATGCCTGCGAGCGAGGCGAGGAACATCGTCATCAGCACGGTGAGTGCCGGCGAGGTGTTGAACAGCCCCGAGTACGAGTCGATCTCGGCACTGCGCGTGCGGCGCGCGATGGCGATCACGCAGGCGAACGCGCCGAGGTTCATCGCGCCGTAGATCAGGAGGTAGACGATCACCGCCTGGAACGAACTCTGCGCCACCGACGTGTTGTGGTTGCCTTCGGCGATTCCGTATGCCGCGAACGGCACGAGCATGAAGCCGCCCTGCGCGACTGACGAATACGCCAGCATGCGCACGATGTTGGTCTGGCGGAGCGCGGTGAGGTTGCCGAGCACCATCGACGACACCGCGATGATCCAGATCGGTGCCACCCACGCGTCGGCCTTCACGCCGAAGCCGAAGAACACGATGTTGAGCAGTGCGACGAAGCCACCGGCCTTCGACGCCACCGAGAGGAACGCGGTGACGGGCGTCGGCGCGCCTTCGTAGGTGTCGGGCGCCCACCAGTGGAACGGCACCGCGCTCACCTTGAACGCGAAGCCGATCAGCGACAGGAAGATCGCGACGACGAGCAACCGCGAGTCGCCGACCCGGGTGACGCCGTGCGCGACGCCGCTCAGCAATGTGCTACCAGTGAGCCCGAAGATGAGCGACATCCCGTAGAGCATGACCGCGGACGAGATCGCACCGATCAGGTAGTACTTGATCGCTGCCTCGTTGCTGCGGCGGTCGTGCTTGCGCCAGCCGGCGAGGATGTAGGTGGGGATGGAGATCGTCTCGAGCGCGACGAACAGGGTCACGAGGTCGCGCGCCGACGCCATGACGGTCATGCCGAGCACCGAGCACAGCAGCAGGAAGTAGAACTCGCCCTCGTAGTAGTCGCCTTCGCTGATGTAGTCGACCGAGAGCAGAATCGTGAGGTACGTGGCGACGAGGAAGAAGCCCTTGAGCGCGAGCGTGTAGTCGTCGACGACGTACGCGCCGCCGAACAGGGGCTTCAGGGCGGAGTGCACTGCGAGGATCGCCACGAACGCGAGCGACACGAGTACGCCGATCGACGCGATCCGCGACGTCTGCCACTGGTCGCGCCGTGGCAGTACCAGGTCGGCGATCAGCACCACCACGATGGTGGCGACCAGCGCGACCTCGGGCGAGATCGTGAGCCAGTCGACGTGCGGCGTGTTCGCCGCGAGGACCGCGAACACGTTCACCACCCCCGCTCGCCTCGCGCTGAAGATCGGTGCGCCGCACAGATCTTCGGCAGGTCGGCTTCGCGCCCCCAGGGGCTCACATCAGCCTCCGAACACCTTCGTCAACGCGGTGACTGCACCATCGGTGGTATGGAACATCAAGTTCGGCAGGATGCCGAACAGCACGATCAGGGCGAGCATCGGCAGCCACGCGATCCACTCCGCGGTGCCGACGTCGTGCACATGGGCGTCGGCGAACTCTGGCTTCGGTCGGCCGAAGGCCACCTTCTGCAACATCCAGAGCAGGTAGCCGGCGGCGAAGACCGTGCCGACCGAGGCAACCACCATGAAACCGCGGAACACCGCCTCGTTCAGCCCGGCGCCGGGGCTGAACGAGGACGCGATCGCCGGGAACTCGCCCCAGAAGCCGGCCAGACCGGGCAGGCCGAGTGAAGCCATCGCACAGAAGCCGAGGATCCAGCCCATCTTCGGCGCCTGGGTGAGCAAGCCGCCGAGCCGGGACATCTCGCGCGGTGCCGTAGCCGTGCTGCACCGAACCGGCGACGAAGAACAGCATGCCGGTGATGAGACCGTGGGCGACCATGCCGAAGACCGCGGCGTTGATGCCGAAGCTGGTCAGCGTGGAAATACCGAGCATCACGTAGCCCATGTGGGCGACCGACGAGAACGCGATGAGGCGTTTCATGTCCGTCTGCGCGAGGCAACCGAGCGCGCCGTAGATGATGCCGATCACCGCGAGCAGGCCGATCCACGGCGCCCAGCTCGACGCCGCCTTCGGGAGGACCGGCAGGGCGATGCGGATGAAGCCGTAGGTGCCGAGCTTCAGCAAGATCGCTGCCAGCAGCACCGAACCCACCGTGGGCGCCTCGGTGTGCGCGTCGGGCAACCACGTGTGGAACGGGAACATCGGCACCTTGATGGCGAAGCCGAGGAACATGCCGCCGAAGATGAGCAGCTGCACGCCGTGCGTCATGCCACCCTTCCCGGCCGCGATGAGCTCGGGGATGTCGAAGGTGTGGCCGGCCTTGAAGTACAGCGCCAGGAAGCTGAGCAGCATGAGCGCCGAGCCGAACAGCGTGAAGAGGAAGAACTTGATCGACGCGTACTCGCGGTTGGGGCCTCCCCACACACCGATCATGAAGTACATCGGGAGCAGCACGATCTCGAAGAAGATGAAGAACAGGATCAGGTCCTGGCCGACGAACGTGCCGTTCATGCCCACTTCGAGGAGCAGGAGGAGCGCGAAGAACGCCTTCGGGTTGTGCGGTTCGGGGAAGTGGTTCCACGAGTAGATCACGCACAGCACGGTGACGAACGCCGACAGGCCGAGCAGCGGCAAGCTGATGCCGTCGACACCCATGTGGTAGTGCACATGGATCGTCTCGATCCAGTTCTTCTTCACCTGGAACTGGAGCTGATCGGTGTGGTCGTAGTCGAAAGCCGACATCACGTACACGGTGAAGCCGAACGTGACGAGCGTCGTCAACAGCGTGACGACCTTGATCAGCTCCTCCTCCACTCGTGGGATGAGGAGCAGGACCGCAAGGCCGACGAGGGGCGTGAACGTCGTCAGCGTGAGCGCCCACGCATCGAAGCCTGTTGCCAGGTGCATCCGAGTCTCCCGTCAGCCTTTCCAGATGGCCAGAGCCAAGACGAACACTCCGACCGAGCCGACAATCACCCAGGCGTACTCCTGGAGCCGGCCGGTCTGCAGCTTGCGGGACTCCCCACCGGCCTCGCCGGTGAGGACCGCAGTGCCGTTGTAGAGCCCGTCAACGGCGCGCTGGTCGATGAAGTTGTAGACGAAGTTCGCCGACACCACGGCACCCTTGCCCGTGTAGCGCAGCACGTTGTCGATGACGTTCTGGTTGATCCAGTACGCCACGTTCGCGATCGGCCCCTTGACGCCGCCGATCACGAAGTCGGTGTAGAGACGATCGAGATACAGCTTCTCGACCAGAAAATGCTTGCCCGCCGCGAGGATCGAGTTGCGCTGCGTGACATCCTGGCCGTACGAGCGCGTCCAGTAGAAGGTGTACGCGATCGCGATCCCGATGAGTCCGCCGAGCACGGCGACGCCCGGATCGGCCCAGTGGAACTTCGACTCCTCGAACACCACGAAGGCGCTGCCGATGTGCGGTGTGACCCACTCGTCGAACTTCTTGATGTGGAACTCCGGTGCGAGCAGGTATCCGGCCGCGATCGACATGAACGACAGCACGTAGAGGGGGATGAGCAGCGTGTTGTTCGACTCGTGCGGTTCGTGGGCGTGCTCGTCATGGCCGTGCGCAGCGTCCGACGCGTGGCCACCGCGGTATTCACCGAAGAACGTGAGGTACACACAGCGCGTCATGTACGCCGCGGTCATGACGGCGCCGACGAGACCGACGATCTTGAAGAACGTGTAGCCGTTCTCGCCCGCGACGGCCAGGATCTCGTCCTTCGAGTAAAAGCCTGCGGTGAGAGGGAGACCGACGAGCGCGGCCGACGCGATGATGAACGTCCAGAACGTCTTGGGCATGTACTTGCGCAGCCCGCCCATGTCCTTCTTCATGTCGAAGCTGTGGTGCGCGCCCGAATGGCTCACCGAACCTGCGCCGAGGAACAGGTCGGACTTGAAGAACGTGTGCGTGAAGAGGTGGAAGATCGCGGCCGTCCACGCGCCGACGCCGAGTCCCATCACCATGTAGCCCAGCTGGCTGATCGTGGAGTACGCCAGCACCTTCTTGATGTCGTCCTGCACGAACGCGAGTGCCGCGCCGACAATGATGGTGATGCCGCCGATCGCAGCCATGATGTTGACGCCGCCGTCGGCGATGTGGAAGCCCTGGTAGAAGATCGGGTACACGCGGGCGCCGAGGTACACGCCCGCGACCACCATCGTGGCCGCGTGGATCAGGGCCGACACGGGCGTGGGCCCGGCCATCGCGTCGGGAAGCCAGGTGTGCAGCGGGAACTGGCCCGACTTGCCCATGATCGCGAGCAGGAGGGCGAGCGCACACATGAGCAGCAGCGTGTGCTGCTGGTGGGCGGCGCCGAGCTTCATCGCCGACGCGTTGACCGCGAGGATGTCGAACGAGCCTCGACCGGTGGCGCGCTGCACCACGAAGAAGGTCATGATCACGCCGGTGAGCAGGCCGATGTCGCCGGTGCGGGTGGTGAGGAACGCCTTCAGCGCCGCGTCGCTGTTCGGCTTCTCCTCCCACCAGTGGCCGATGAGCATGAACGAGCAGAGCCCGACGAGCTCCCAGCCCATCAGCATCTCGAGCGTGCTGCTCGCCACCACGAGCAGGAGCATCGAGGCGGTGAACAGCGACAGCGCCGCGAAGTAGTGGTTGAACCGCCGGTCGTTGTGCATGTACTCGGTGCTGTAGTAGTGGACCAGCAACGAGACTGTGGTGACCACGAACATCACCAGCACGGCAAGGCCGTCGATCTGGATTCCGACATGCAGCTTCACGCCGGCGTTCTGGAACCACGTGGTGGAGTGGACGATCGGCGCGACGAACTTGGAGTCGGCGGTCTTGCCCTCGGCGGCGAGGCGGATACCGCCGACCGTGGCGCCGAATGCCGACTTCGCACCGCCCGCGCCGTCGGAGTCGCCGACGTGCTGGATCCACTGCACGACGCTGCCGACGGCGAGCACCCAGGAGGCGCCGACCGACGCGATGCCGATCCAGGCCGCGGGGGCCGAAGCGCTTGCCGAAGAGGAGGATCACCCCGAACGAGATCGCGGGGATCAGCGGTACGAGCCACGCGTGGTCGAGGAACCAGTAGGTCGTCATGGGCTCGCGGTCAGCCCTTCAGCTCGGCGAGGTCGTCGGGGTCGGCGCTGTGCAGGTTGCGGTAGATGAGCAGCACGATGGCGAGCCCCACCCCCACCTCGGCCGCGGCGATCGTGAGCACGAACAGGGCGAACACCTGGCCGACGGCGCTGTTGAGCGACGCACCGAAGGCCACGAGGTTGATGTTGACGGCCACGAGCATCAACTCGACGCTGGCGAGCACGAGCACGGTGTGGCGCCGGGCGATCACACCGTACGCACCGGTGCAGAACAGAAACGCCGAGAGCAGCAGGAACTGGTTGAGGAACACCGCGTCAGTCCCTCCTCGCCAGCACGACCGCGCCGATCAGCGCGGCGAGCAGCAGCACGCCCACCAGCTCGAACGGCACGAGGTAGCCGCGGAACACGACGTCGCCGACTTCCGCGGTGCGCACCGGCGCCCGGAGGTGGATCTTGTCCTTGCCGAACTGGTCGATCAGCACCCACGCGAGGGTGCCGGCGAGCAGCAGCGACACCAGGAAGCCGATCCCGCGAAGGTTGTTGCCCAGCGTGTCGTGGGCCTGCATCGGCGCGTGCGTGAGCATGATGCCGAACAGGAACAGCACGATGACCGCGCCGATGTAGACGATCACCTGCACCCAGGCGATGAACTCCTGACCGAGCAACAGGAACTGCGCCGCAGCCCCGCCGAGCACCACGATCAGCCACAGCGCGGCGTGCACGATGTTGTTCGTGGTGACGACACGGATCGCGCCGATGGCCATCCCGACCGCGAAGATCCAGAAAAAGACGTTCTCCGCTACCACGTCTACTTCTTCGCCTTCTTCACTTCGGCGCCGAGCTCGAGCGGCTCGACCTCGGGAACGGTGAGCTCCCACTCGCCGAGGCGGTCCATGTCGTGCAGGAGATCGGCGATGCGGAACTCCGAGTACTCGTACTCGGGGCTCCAGTGCAGCGCGTCGAACGGGCACACCTCGACGCAGATGCCGCAGTACATGCAGAGCGCGTAGTCGATGTCGAAGCGGTCGAGCACCGAGACGGTGCGCTCGCGGCCGCCCTCACGGCGCGGCGGGCGCTTCTCCTTGTGGCCCTCGATGTAGATGCACCAGTCCGGGCACGATCGGGCGCAGAGCATGCAGACGGTGCAGTTCTCCTCCTTGAGGGCGATGACGCCGCGCGCCCGTGCGGTTACCTGCTCCTTCTCGTGCGGGTACTGCACGGTGACGGCCGGCCTGAACATCGTGCGCATCGTGACGCCGAGGCCCGACGTCATCCCCTTGACCCCACCCTCGATCTTCTTGCGCATACTCATCTAGAACGCCACCTTCAGCGCGCCGGTCACGAGGATGTTCAGGAGCGCGATCGGAATGAGCCACTTCCACGCAAGCGCCTGGAGCTGATCCTCGCGCAGGCGCGGGTAGGTGAAGCGGGCCCAGAACATCAAGAACGCGACCAGCATGATCTTGGCGAACAGCACGAACGGCCCCAGCGTGTCGGCCGCGCCCAGGCTGGTGACGTGCGGGACCGCCCACCCGCCGAGGAACAGCGTGGCCGCGAGCCCGGCGTACACGAACGCGGTGCCGAACTCACCGATGAAGAAGAACAGGAACCGGAATCCCGTGTACTCGACCATGTAGCCGGCGACGAGCTCCGACTCGGCCACGGGCATGTCGAACGGCGGCTGTGTGAGCTCGGCCTGCGCGGCCACCATGAACATCGCGAAGCCGACGAACTGCGTGAGCAGGTACGGCAGGCCGAGGCCCGACCAGCCGAAGATCGCGCCGCGCTGCTGCTGCACCACGATCTTCTCGAGATCCATCGAGCCCGCCTGCACCACCACACCGACGACCGCGAGCACGAGCGGGAGCTCGTAGGCGATCAGCTGCGCAGCCGCGCGCAGCGCTCCGAGCAGCGTGTACTTGTTGCTCGACGCCCAGCCGGCCATCAGCACGCCGATGACCGAGAGGCTCGACACCGCGAGCGTGTAGAAGATCCCGACGTCGAAGCTCTGCACCTTGATGCGCGGCCCGGCGGGTAGCACGGCGAACATCAGGAACGTCGACAGCACCACGACCGTGGGCGCCATCTTGAACACCCGCTTGTCGGCGCCGGCCGGGACGATGTCCTCTTTCTGGATGAACTTGATGCCGTCACCGATGAGCTGGAACCAGCCGTGGAAGCCGCCCGGATCCATCGGCCCGAGCCGGCTCTGCATGTGACTCATCATCTTCAGCAGGAAGACGTATCCGAGGATGAGCGCACCGAGCGGGATGAGCGCCATCACCACGACGGTCTTGACCGCGAGCGTGGTGCCCCACCCGCCCCAGACGTCGTACGCGAGCAGGGCGGTCATCGGTCGATGTCGCCCAGG
Source organism: uncultured Actinomycetes bacterium (assembly GCA_963716525.1). Classification (GTDB taxonomy): domain Bacteria; phylum Actinomycetota; class Acidimicrobiia; order IMCC26256; family PALSA-610; genus JBBREP01. The sequence continues at coordinate 1,562,959 of OY970315.1, read as the reverse complement.
ATGAAGTAGAGGCTCGCGAGCACCGTGATGACGTCGGGCACGAAGATGCCGCGCAGGAGCCACGGCAGGATCGACACGTTGGAGAACGATGCCGAGCGGATCTTCACGCGGAACGGGCCGGTGGCACCCTTGCTGATCACGTAGTAGCCCATCTCGCCGAGCGGGTTCTCGGTGTTCACCCAGACCTCGCCCTCGGGCACCTTGATGATGCGCGGCACCTTCGCCATGATCGGGCCGTCGGGGAGCTGGTCGAGGAACTGCAGGATCATCCGGGCCGACTCGCGCGTCTCCTGGAGGCGCACCCAATAGCGGGCGAAGCTGTCACCGTCGGGATGGGTCCACACCTTCCACTCGACGTCGTCGTACGGGAGGAACTTGTCGCCGTCACGGCGCAGGTCCCAGTCGACACCGCTCGCGCGGAGGTTCGATCCGCTCACGCCGTAGGCCGCGCCGAGCTCGGGTGGAATGATGCCGACGCCACGGGTGCGCTGCTGGAAGATCGGGTTGCCGAGCACGAGGTCCTCGAACTCGTCGCACGAGTCGAGCATCTTGCGCATCGTCGAGCGACAGTCGGCCACCCACCCCCAGGGCAGGTCGTCCTTGATCCCGCCGATGCGGTTGTAGTTGGGGTGGAAGCGGCCGCCGGTGACCGCCTCGATGAGGTTCAGCGTGTACTCGCGGTCGCGGAAGCCGAAGAACGCTGGTGTGATCGCGCCGACCTGCAGGCCCATCTCGCCGAGGAAGAGCAGGAACGTGGAGATGCGTGCCAGCTCGGTGAGGATGGCCCGGATGTACAGCGCCCGCGACGTCGACTCGATGTCCATCAGCCGCTCCGCGGCGGCGATGAACGGCACTTCGTTCGCGAAGCTCGACAGCCAGTCGATGCGGTTGATGAGCGTGGTGATCTGCGGGTAGGTGCGGTATTCGGTGAGCTTCTCGTAGCCGCGGTGCATGTAGCCGATGACCGGGTCGGCGCTGATCACCCGCTCACCGTCGAGCCGGACGACGAGGCGCAGCGTGCCGTGGGTGGCCGGGTGCTGCGGACCGATGTTGAGGATCATGTCGCCGTTGTCGAGCTCGACGTTCATCTGCGAGTCGGCGAGCAGGGTGTGCAGCGCCGGGTCGATGTATACGCCCCCGCTCGCCTGCGGCTCGGGGCCGCTCACGACTCGGCCTCGTCGTCGTCGGCAGCTTCGCCGATCATCGCCTCGACGTTCACGAGGCCGGGCCACGGTTTGACCTCGCGCGCGAGCAGCGGGAAGTCCTTGCGCAGCGGGTGGCCCTCGAAGTTGCTCGGCAGGTACAGGTGGCGCAGGTTCGGGTGACCGTCGAACACGAAGCCGTACATCTCCCAGCACTCACGCTCGTGCCAGTCGGCGCCGGGGTAGGCCGCGCACCATGACTGCACGTGTGGATCGTGCTCGTCGACATCGGTCTTCAACGTGAGCCCCTGGGCCGGCACGCGTGTGGACTCGACGTGCGCGAAGGCCTGGAAACGGCCCGCCGAACCGGCGACGCCGAACGTCATCTCCTTCGGCTGCACGGGTGCGCTCGTGTCGCCCTCGGCGTCCTCGTCGGCCGCCGGCATCGGCATCCAGTCGATGCCCGAGATGAAGCTCAGGTAGTCGAGTCCGAGCGTGTACCGGCACGCGTGCGCGGCCGCCGACCACGCGTCGGGGCGCACTCGCACGACGAGCCCGGCGCCGATGACACCCCGCTCGACGATGGCGCCGTCGCCGAGCTCGCGCTCGAGCACGGCGAGCACGGCCTCGTGGTGGGCGTCCGCGGTCTGCACCGCGGTGCCGCCCCCAGTCCCCCCGTCGGTCACGTCGTCGTTCGTGTCATCCGGCAACGACGATCGGCTCCCAGCCCTTGCCCTGCCAGCGATCGGCCGGGTCTTCCTTCTGGATGCGTTCCTGCAGCAGCACGATGCCCTGGATGAAGGCTTCGGGCCGCGGCGGGCAGCCGGGCACGTACACGTCGACCGGGATGATCTGGTCGACGCCCTTGGTGACCGAGTAGCTGTCCCAGTAGGGGCCGCCACAGTTCGCGCAGCTCCCCATCGAGATGACGTACTTCGGGTCGGGCATCTGCTCGTACAGGCGCTTGATGGCGGGTGCCATCTTGTCGGTGACGGTGCCCGAGATCACGATGAGGTCGGCCTGGCGCGGGCTCGCGGGAAACGGGATCACGCCGAGGCGCATCACGTCGTAGCGCGGGCCCGCGAGGGCGGCGCCCATCTCGATCGCGCAGCACGCGAGACCCCACTGGAACATCCACAGCGAGTACTTGCGCGAGTAGTTGAGCAGCTCGCCGACCGGCTTCAGCGGCCCCTTGCGCAGCGTGCCGCTGCTGATCAGGCCCATGACAGCAAGCCTTTGCGCCAGAGGTAGGCGAGGCCGAGCAGGAGCACCGCCACGAACACGAAGATCTCGACGAAGCCGAACCAGCCGAGCTGGCTGTGGTCGGCGTTCACCGCCCACGGGAAGACGAACACGGTCTCGACGTCGAACACCACGAACATCAGGGCGTAGATGTAGTAGCGGACGTTCTGCTGGCCGAACACGCCGAACGGGTCGGAGCCCGATTCGTAGGTGATGTACTTCTCGGGCTGCGGCCGCTTCGGGCGCAGCAGCATGCCGACGCCGAGCATGATGCTCACGAGCAGGATCGCGGCCGCGACGAACACGCCCACGGCGAGGTACGACCGGTAGTACTCCGTCAACTCGCTGCTCCCGTGTTGTCCGGCGAGCACCGCGTTCACGTAAGGCACGTTGGCTCCATGGGCCCGGGACAAGGCGTCCGGCACCGAGACATACGGCCCGGTGCGTTGACTGGCAACGTGCGCGGGAGTATACGCGTGTGCGTTTTGGGCCCGACGAAATGACCGGAGGCCGGCAGCGACCGGAATGCCGATGAGCATGAACAGCGGAACATCAGGGCTCTTCGTTCCACGCCGATGGATCGTTGATGGACGCCGGAGAGCTTCGATGATGCCCCGCCGCCGCACCGAATCGAGCGGTCGGGGCGACGTGCCTGCATCCCGGCGGACGGCGTTCGTGCTGTCGGGCGGGGGCAACCAGGGCGTCACCCAGGTGGGCATGCTGCGTGCCCTGCTGGAACGCGGCATCGTGCCCGACGTGGTGATCGGGACGTCGGCCGGCGCGCTCAACGGCGCGGCGATCGCCTATGCGCCCAACCTCACCGGCATCGATCGGCTCGCCGCGGTCTGGGCGGACCTCACCACCGACGACGTGTTCAGGGGAAACGTGATCAGCCGGGCGTGGAAGGTCGTGCGGCGCGGCACGCACTTGTTCACGAACGACGGCCTCACGCGCATCGTCACCGAGTCCACACCGGCCCGGTCGTTCGACGACCTGGTCCTGCCGCTGCGCGTCGTCGCCGTCGATCTCGACTCGGGCGAAGAAGTGGTGTTCGCCCAGGGACCGCTCCAGCCCGCGCTCCTCGCGTCCGCTGCGTTACCCGGAGTGTTCCCGATCGTGCACCACGACGGCCGCCGGCTCGTCGACGGCGGCGTCGTGAACTCGGTGCCGCTCTGGCATGCGTTGAGCGGCCCGGTCGACCGGGTCTTCGTGCTGAACGTGTCGCACGGCGTGGCCGACCGCGTGATGCGCTCGCCGCTCGACGTGGTGATGACGTCGTTCGCTCATTCTCGGAACATGCGCTACGAGCTCGAGCGGCGCCACGCCCCCGACCATGTGGAGATCGTGGAGCTGCCCCGCCCCGACGACCCGCGGGACCTGTTCGACTTCTCGGGCGCCGAGGAGCTCATCGAGCGGGCGTACGCCCTGGCGGCCGAGGCCCTCGACGACTACCTGGAGGGCCGGGTGGCGTCCACGAGCGAGGACAACCGCCGCAACCGCCGCCTCCGTATCCGCTGGGCCCGCCGCCCGAGGGGCCCAGAAGCGGCCGATCCCGCCGTCGAACCCGCTGTTGTCCCATAGGGAGCCAACAAGTTGGCTCCTGATGGGACAACGGGGGTCAGCGGGGGGTCAGCGGGCGGCGAGGAGTTGGGTCGCCTGGTGGGCGACCGAGATGAACCAGCTCGGGAGGATGCCGATGATCAACACGCCGGCGCCGGCGATGCCGAGCGCGAGGCCGCTCCCCCAATCGAGGCGGGGGCGGGCGTCTTCCACCCCGCCCGGTTGCGCCTCGGGCTCCGAGGCGCTCCCGGCTTCGGCCGGCGCGTACATCGCGAGCACGAGGCGCAGGTACACGTAGGCGCCGATCACCGCGGCGAGCATGCCCACGAGCGCGAGCTGGTACTGCCCGGCGTCGATCGCGGCGCGGAAGATCGTGAGCTTGGCCACGAAGCCGCCGGTGAACGGCACGCCGGCCTGCGCGAGCATGAACAACGTCAGCAACCCCGCGAGCAGCGGCGCGCGTTGCGCGAGGCCGCGGTAATCGCGCAGCTCGTGGTGCGTGTCGCCGCGGTGGTTGACCACCTGCACGACGCCGAACGCGCCGATCGCCATCACCGCGTACACGAGCAGGTAGAAGAGTGCGGCCTGTGTGCCGGGGAAACGGGTACTGCCGCCACCTGCGTTCGCGACCTGCACGCCGATGAGCACGTAGCCGGCGTGCGAGATCGACGAGTACGCAAGCATGCGCTTCACGTCGCTCTGGACCGCGGCGGCGATCGTGCCGACCACGAGCGATGCCACCGCGAGCACGTACACGATGGGCCGCCAGTCGGACGCGAACGTCACGAAGCTGCCCGCGAAGATGCGCAGGATCGCGGCGAACGCCGCGACCTTCGTCGCTGCGGCCATGAACGCGGTCACCGGCGTCGGCGCGCCCTGGTACACGTCGGGCGTCCACATGTGGAACGGCACCGCCGCGACCTTGAACCCGAGCCCCACGAGCAGCAGTGCGATCCCCGCGAGGAGCAGGCCGTGCTTGCCGGTGGGGTTGTTCGCCAGATACTGCGCGATGCCGGGGTGGGTGTCACCGCCGCTGGCGAAGCCGGCGAGCGACGTGGTGCCGGTGGCGCCGTAGGTGAGCGCGATGCCGTAGAGGAAGATCGCCGACGAGAAGGCACCGAGCACGAAGTACTTGAGCCCGGCTTCCTGCGACTCGGCGCGCCGCCGGTCGAAGGCCGACAGGATGTAGAGCGCGATCGAGAACACCTCGAGGGCGACGAACACGAGGATGAGGTCGTTGGCGTGCGCCATGACCATCATGCCGGTGGCCGCGAGCAGGAGCAGCACCAGGAACTCGGGTGTCTCGAGCCGCTCGCGCCGCAGGTAGCCGACGGCGAGCAGCGCACCGAGCGTCGTGGCGATCAGCACGACCGCCTGCACGAATACCGTGAGCCCGTCGACCGCGATCGCGCCGCTGAACGTGACGTAACACGCCTCGTGCAGTGCCGCGCAGATGTGGCGGTTGTCGTTGACGATCCGCCACTCGTTCGCGACGAATCCCGCCGCGGTGGCGAGTCCGGCGAACGCCGTAGCGATCGACAACCGGTGCACGAGCTCGCCCCGCGTGCGCAGCGTGGCGCGCAGGATCACGATGAGGAGCGCAGCGCCGAACATGGCGACGACGGGCGCGATGATCGGCCAGTCGATTCGCGGCGTGGTGAGGTCGGCGAGCACAGCGAGGTTCGGGTTCACTTGCCGCCGTCCTTCCCGGTGGCGGCGACGCTCGCCGGCGACGGCGGCGCCGGTTCGTGGTAGCCGGTGCTTGCGCTGATGTGGGTCATCAGGTCGCGCACCGCGACCTCGCTGCGGTCGAACAGCGGCTTCGGGTAGAAGCCGAGAAAGAGGCTGAGCGCGAGCAGCGGCACCACGGTTGCAGCCTCGCGGAAGCCGATCTCACGCACGTGCACGTTCTCGCCTTCGGGCTCACCGGTGAACGCTCGCTGGTACGCCCACAGGAGGTACACGGCGGCGAGGATGACGCCCGACGTGGCGACGACCGCCCACCAGCGGCGGGTGATGAACGTACCGATCAGCGACGTGAACTCGCCGACGAACCCGGAGAAGCCGGGCAGCCCGATCGACGCGAACGTGGCCGCGAGGAACAGGCCCGACAGGATCGGCACGGTCTTCCACAGGCCACCGAAGTCGGCGATGCGGCGCGTGTGGCGGCGGTCGTAGAGCATGCCGACGAGCAGGAAGAGCGCGCCCGTGGTGAGACCGTGGCTCACCATCGTGAACAGGCCGCCCTGGATGCCCTGCGTGGTGAGCGCGAACGTGCCCATCACCACGAAGCCGAGGTGCGCTACCGACGAGTAGGCCACGAGGCGCTTCAGGTCGGGCTGCATCGCGGCGACGATGGCGCCATAGGTGATCCCGATGACGGCAAGCGTGAGCATCAGTGGTGCGAAGTAGCGCGCCGCGCTCGGGAACATCGGGATCGCGAAGCGCAAGAAGCCGTACGTGCCCATCTTCAGCATCACGCCGGCCAGCACGACCGAGCCGGCCGTGGGTGCCTCGGTATGGGCGTCGGGCAGCCAGGTGTGCAGCGGGAAGAGCGGCACCTTCACCGCGAAGCCCACCGAGAACGCGAGGAACAGCAGGTCGGCGGTGGACGACGCAAGGTGCCCCTTCGCCGACGCCCACTGGGTGAGCACGCCGATGTCGAACGTCCAGGTTCCGGTCGCGTGCTGGTACAGGAACGCGACAGTCAAGATGCCGGCGAACACGAACGCCGAGCCCGCCATCGTGTACAGGAAGAACTTCATCGCCGCGTACGCGGTGTTGCCGTGACCCCAGCCGGCGATGAGGAAGTACATCGGCACGAGCACGACCTCGAAGAACACGAAGAACACGAGCAGGTCACGCGCGGTGAACACGCCGATCATCGCGGCTTCGAGCAGGAGCATCCAGACCGTGAACGCCTTCGGGTTGTCGACCTGCGCGCTCGCGAGCAAGCCGATCGGGAACAGGAGCGCGGTGAGCACCACCATGAACAGGCTGATGCCGTCGATGCCGAACGCCATGCGGACACCGAGGAACTTGATCCACGCGTGCGAGTCGGCGAACTGGTAGCCGTGCACCTGCTTGTCGAAGTTGAGCAGCAGGAACACCGCCATGCCGAGCACGATCACCGAGGTGACGTAACCCGCGATGCGCCCGTACTCGGGTCGGGTGCGCGGCGTGAGCATCGTGACGACGGCGCCCGCGACCGGTATGAGGATCATCGTGAGCAGCACGGGCGGGAACGCCGCGAAGCGGTGCACCTCGAACATCGGCGGGAGCGCCGCCGCGGCGGATGCGATGGCACCCATCACGCGACCCTCGTGAGCATGAACACGAGGAGCAGCGCGGTGCCGCTCGCGATCCCGAGCGCGTAGTTGCGCAGGCGTCCGGTCTGGAGCGTTCGCAGCCCGCCGCCGGCCTCCTGCACGAGCCGCCCGATGCCATTCACCGCGCCGTCGATCACGCCGCGGTCGAAGCCGTCGGAGAGGAACCGGGCGAAGACGGTGACCGGTCCCGAGACCACCCGGGCCAGCGCCTCGTCGAAGTAGTACGCGTGCTCGAGCATCCGCCCGACCACACCGAGCTGACGCTCGACCGGGTCGGTGAGATCAGCGGGCAAGCCGGAGCGATACACCGCGGCCGCGAAGAAGATGCCGACGAGCCCCACGGCGACAGCCGAGAGCGAGAACAGGAACGCCTCGCCGAACGACGGCGCGGCCAGCTCGGGGGCGCCGCGCAGCGACGGCTCGAGCCAGCCGGTGAGGAACTCGAGGTGCTGGTGCGTGAACGGCAGCGCGAGCAGCCCGCCGAAGAAGGCGAGCAACGCGAGGATGACGAGCGGCCCGAGCATGGTGGGCGGCGACTCGTGCGGTGTGTGTCCACCCACCGCGGCGGCGGGCTCGTGCTCGCGCGCCTCCACGCCTGCCTCACCCGCATGGGCGTCCGCGGCCACGCCGGAGTCGTGCGCGACGTCGTGGACGTCGGCCGCGGCCTCGATGCGCGAGTTGCCGAAGAACACGAGCCACACCTGGCGGGTCATGTAGAACGCGGTGAGCAGCGCGGCGACGAGACCCACGGCCCACAGTGCCTTGCCGCTGGCCCCGCCCGAGTACCAGGCCTTGGCGAGGATGTCGTCTTTCGACCAGAAGCCCGAGAACGGCGGGACGCCGGCGATCGCGAGCCAGCCGAACATGAACGTGAGCGCGGTGATCGGCATGAACTTGCGGAGCATGCCCATCTTGCGCATGTCCTGCTCGTTGTGCAGCCCGTGGATCACCGAACCGGCACCGAGGAACAGCAGCGCCTTGAAGAAGGCGTGGGTGACCATGTGGAAGATCGCGGCGCTGTACGCGCCGACGCCGGCGGCGAGGAACATGTAGCCGAGCTGGCTGAGCGTGGAGTAGGCGAGCACCCGCTTGATGTCGTTCTGGCGTATCGCGACGGAGGCGGCGCCGAGCGCGGTGATCGCACCGATCCACGACACGACGGCACCCGCGTGGAGCCCCGAGCCGATCCGCGAGAGGTCGAAGAACACGTGCGCCCGGCACACGAGGAAGACACCGGCGGTGACCATCGTGGCCGCGTGGATGAGCGCGGAGACGGGTGTGGGACCCTCCATCGCGTCCGGGAGCCAGATGTGCAGCGGGAACTGCGCACTCTTGCCCGCCGCGCCGAGGAACAGCAGCAGCGCGATCGCCGTGACGGTGGTGTGCGACAGGTGGATCGTGCCCGGATTCTCGATGCGCGAGTAGTCGAGCGTGCCGAGCTTCGAGAAGATGAGGAACATCGCCAGCATGAAGCCGAAGTCGCCGACGCGGTTCGTGACGAACGCCTTCTTGCCTGCGACCGCGGCCGAGTTGCGCTCGAACCAGAACGAGATGAGCAGGTAGGAGCACAGGCCCACGCCCTCCCAGCCCATGAACGTCACGAGGAAGTTCGAGCCGAGCACGAGCACGAGCATCGAGACCTCGAACAAGTTCATGTAGGCGAAGAAACGCGAGTAGCGCGCGTCGCCGTGCATGTAGCCGATCGAGTAGAGGTGGATCAGCGCGCCGATACCGGTGACGAACAGGATCATCGTCACCGACAGCGGGTCGGCGAGGAATCCGAAGTGCACCGCGAAGCCACCGGTGCCCGCGAACCAGCGCCACAGCGTGTAGGCGTGGTGCCGGTGGTCGGCCGGCCGGCTGTGCAGTGCGGCGAGCGTGGCGATCGACCACAGGAAGCTCAGCGTGACCGTGGTGGTGGCGATCCACCCTGCCTTCGGCTCACCGATGCGCTTGCCGAACAGCAGGAGCACGACGGCGCCGAGCGCGGGCAGCGCCGGGATGACCCACGTGAAGTCGAGGAATCGGTCCATCGGCGCCGCTCAGCCCTTCATCAGGTCCACGTCGTCGGCCGTCACGCCCTGGCGTCGCCGGAAGATGGCGACGATGATCGCGAGACCGACCGCCACCTCGGCCGCGGCGACGATGAGCGTGAAGAACACCGCGGCCTGGCCGGCTGCGTCGTCGAGGTCCTTGGCGAACGCGACGAACGTGAGGTTCACCGCGTTGAGCATCAGCTCCACACACATGAACATCACGATCGTGTTGCGGCGCATCAACAGGCCGGTGGACCCGATTGCGAAGAGCAGCGCACCCACCACGAAGTAGTGCTGCGTCCCGATGACCACCCCCAGCAGCTCGGTCACGTGGTCGTCTCCGTGCGCCGGGGACGCTGGCTGCGGCGGGCGAGCACGACCGCGCCGACGACGGCGACCACGAGGAGCACGGCCGTCACCTCGAACGGCCACGCGAACCGCGTGAACAGCACGCGGGCGAGCGGGCGGATCGCGTCGGTGGCCGGTGCGCCAGTGACCGGCTTGCCGCCCGCCGTGGGCACCCCGTGGATCGAGAGGCCGCCCGCGGTGTGCGCGCCCGTCTGCCAGTGCCCGAGCGTGAGCACGAGCAGCGCGACGAGCGTGCCGGCACCCACGAGCGCGGCCGCCCAACGGTGCGCCGGGTGCGTGCGCGCGAGCGCGGGCTCGCCGCGGTCGGAGCCGAGCAGCATGATCACGAACAGGAACAGCACGACGATCGCGCTCGCGTAGACGACGATCTGCACGATCGCCACGAGCGGCGCGTCGAGACCGAGGAAGAACCCGGCCATGGTGACCATCGTCATCACGAGGAAGAGCGCGGAGTGCACCGGGTTGCGCGCGGCGACCACGCCGAGCGCGCCGGCCACGGCGATGACCGCGAACGCGAAGAACACGACGGGGTTCAAGAATGACCGCCGTCGCCGTCGGCACCGTGGACCTCGTCGACACCGTGGACCTCGTCGAGTTCGTCGAGTCCGTCGAGCTCCTCGGGATCCTCGTCGCCGGACTGACCCTGCTCGGGCCGGCGGACGCCGAAGCCGAGCTCACCCGACCACTGCACGCGGTCCTCGTAGTCGGCGCGCCCGCCCGGCGACGTCGCGCGCATCCACGCCGACGTGTCGTCGTCCTCGCCACCGAGCCACAGCTCCCACGGCTGGCGGCGCGCCCGGCCGTCGTCGTCGACGAGCAGCTCGTTCTTCGTGTAGATCGCGTCGGCACGGTTCGTGAAGCTGAACTCGAACAGCTTCGTCTCGGTGATCGCCTCCGTGGGACAGGCCTCCACGCACATGTCGCAGTGGATGCAGCGGAGGTAGTTGATCTCGTACACGAAGCCGTAGCGCTCGCCGGGGCTCACCGGCGCGTCGGCGGGATTGTCCTTGCCACGGACATAGATGCAGCGCGCCGGGCAGATCCCCGCGCACAGCTCGCAGCCGATGCACTTCTCCATCCCGTCCTCGTAACGGTTGAGGACGTGCCGGCCGTGCAGGCGCGGCGGCTTCGGGACCTTCTCGTTCGGGTAATCGGTGGTGACGCGCTTGCGCCGGCCCAGCTGGCTGATGACGACTCCGAAGCCGCGTGCGAAGCCCATCAGCGGAACTCCTCGACCATCTCGCCGGGCTTGGGCATCATGAGCATCAGCAGACCGTAGAGCCCGAGGCCGGCAAGGATCGTGACCGCCGTGACGAGGAAGACGTTCCAGCTGTTGTCGATGGCCAGCTCACGCGCGGTGAGCACGATCACCCACAGCACGGCGAGCTCGATCAAGTACTTCCAGCAGAACGCCATCAACCGGTCGTAGCGCATGCGCGGCGTCGCCGCGCGCAGCCAGACCGTGCCGTAGGTGAGCGCGATCACCTTGACGGCGAACCAGAAGATCGGCGCGAGCCACACGTTCACCACGCCCGCCGCGCCCAGCTTCGACGGCCACAGCGCGGGACCGCTCGGCCCGCCCAGGAACAGCGTGACCGTCACGGCCGACATCGTGATGATGTTCATGAACTCGGCGAGGAAGAAGATCGCGAAGCGGATGCCGGAGTACTCGGTGACGAAGCCACCGACGAGCTCCTGCTCGGCCTCCACGAGGTCGAATGGCGGGTGGTTCGTCTCGGCGAGCGCGGCGATCACGAAGATCACGAACGGGATCAGCACGGTGGGTATCAGGTTCCAGTGACGCCAGAGCGAGCTCGGGCCCAACCACGTCTGCTGGTCGACGATCTCACCGATCTGCAGCGTGCCGGCGTGGATCAGCGTGGCGAGGATGCCGAGTCCGAACGCGGCCTCGTACGACAGCATCTGCGCCGACGCGCGAACCGAGCCGAGCAGCGGGTACTTCGAGCCGCTCGACCACCCCGCCAGCATCACGCCGTACACGCCGATGCCCGACATGGCGAGGATCCACAGCGCGCCGAATGGCAGGTCGGCCACCTGCAACCGCGTGTGATGCCCGAAGATGCTCACCACACCGCCCACGGGGATCACGCAGAACATCAGGAACGCCGGCGTGATCGACAGGTAGGGCGAGAGCCGGAACACCGACCGATCAGCGGTGTCGGGGATCGTCTGCTCCTTGAAGAACAGCTTGATCCCGTCGGCGAGCGTCTGCAGCACACCGAACGGGCCGGCGCGCTCGGGGCCGACGCGGTTCTGCATGTCGGCGATCCACTTGCGCATGCCCCAGATGTAGAGGAGCACCGACACCAGCAGCAGCACGAAGGCGCCGAGCACCTTCACCGCGATGACGCCGAGCACCCCCCAGTCGAAGTGTCCTGCAGTCAGGGGGTCGGGGAGCCCGAGGACGTGGATCACCTGACCGTCTCCACTCTGATGTCGGTGACGGGCGCGCCTGCGTCGACGAGCGCGCTGGCGGTGCCGGGGCCCGACATGGCGAGCTGCGCGGTACCCGGCGCAACGCCTCGCACGGCCCGCACCGGCACGGTGAGCGACGTGTGCGCGCTCGTGACCTTCACCGGGGTGCCGTTCGTGACGCCGAGCCGTTGCATGTCGGGCGCCGCCAGGAGCAGCTCGACGGTGACCGTGAGGTTGTGGACCGACTGCGAGTGCCGGACCGTCGCGCCGTCGTCGTAGAGCGGGCGGCCGCTCACCAGGCGCAGCGCGTACGCGTCGCGCCCGGGTGCGGGCAGCTCGGCCACCTCGCGGTCCCAGGTGAGGAACTCGTGCGGTTCGGCGCCGAGCGCCGCCGCGGTGAGCGGCGCGGCGGCGAGGTCGGGGTCGTCGGATTCAGGCGCGCGGGCATCACCGTCGATGTGCGCTTCGGGTTCGGGTGGCTCGAGCGCGTCGACCTTGATCGGCTCCCACGACGGCTGGTCGGTGAGCGACGCACCCGGCCGCCGCCACACGATCTCGCCGGCGTGCTCCTGCAGCGGCAGCACCACGCCGTCGCGCGTGTCGCGCAGCAGCAGGGCGGTGACGCCCGTGAACGCGGGCCCGACCCGGGCCAGTTCGTCGGTGACCTCGTCGACGGTCTCGAGGTCGAAGTCGGCGCCGAGCCGGAACGCGAGCTCGGCGGCGATGCGCCAGTCGTCCATCGACGCGCCCTCGGGCGACACCTTGCGGTTCAGCGTCTGTACCCGGCCCTCGACGTTGCCGGCCGTGCCCGACTTCTCGCCCCACAGCGTGGACGCGAGCAGCACCTCGGCCCGGCGGTTCGACTCGTTCACGAAGGCGTCGACCGCGATCACGGCATCGACGTTCGCGAGCGCCCGGGTGGCGAGGTCGCGGTCGACGAAGTCGCCGACCGGATCACAGCCCACGAGCACGAGCGCCTTCACCGAACCCTCGGCGGCCGCACGAAGGATGCCTTCGGCGTCGAGCCCGCGAGCCTCGGGCACGCGACCCCACACCTCGAGCGCGGTCGCGCTGTCGGTGAGCGCGAACGCGACCCGGGAGCATGCCGGGCGCGAAGCCGGCGTCGAGCGCGCCGTGCACGTTCGAGCGGTGCAGCGCGGACAGGAAGCGCACGTTCGGCAGCGCGGCGAGCGCAGCCGCGGCGCGCATCGTGAACTCGGGCCGCTCGGCCAGGTTCGAGCGACCGAGGATCACCACGACGTCGCCGTCGCGCGCCTTGATGGCGTCGGCCGCGGCGCGCACCGCGTCGGGAATCTGCGCCGCATTATCGCCCGTTCCCAACGCCGCTGCGAGAAGCTGCGCGACGTCGTGCTGCTCGCCGGGGCGCGGCGTGAGCGCGAAGGTGACCTCGCTGGTGAGACCGTGCGTGAACTCGGGCAGCAGGTCGACGATCGGCACGCCGAGCTCGCGCGCCGCGCGCCGCACCCTGAGGTGCAGCACGGGCAATTCTTCTTTCAGGTCGGGCCCGAGCAGCACGATCGCCGCGGCGCGATCGCAGTCGCCGATCGCCGCGCGCGGCAGGCCGAGCACGACCTCGGCGGGCAGGCCGTCACCGAGCTGGCAATCCACGTTGTCGGTGCCGAGCACGTCCTTGGCGAGCCGCACCCACGCGTACGCGTCCTCGTTCGTGCCCCGCGCGCCGCCTAGCACCGCGATCGACTCGGCACCGTGCAAATCGCGGGCCTTGCGCAGCACGTCGGCGGCCGCGTCGAGCGCCTCGGGCCAGCTCACGTCGTCGCCGCCCACGCGGGGCGCGACGACGCGGGCGTCGCTGTGCACGTACTCGAACCCGAAGCGGCCGCGGTCGCACAGCCAGCCCTGGTTCACGGGGTCGCTGTCGATCGCGAGGAGCCGCACGAGGCGGTTGCTCGTGCTCTGCAGCGCGCCGCGGCACTGCACCGCGCACTGCGTGCAGCTCGTCTCCACGGTCTCGAGGTCCCACGGCCGGGCCTTGAACCGGTAGGGCTTCGCGGTGAGCGCGCCGACCGGGCAGATCTGCACGACGTTGCCCGAGAAGTACGACGCGAACGGATGGGACGGGTGGTTCAGCACCTGGGTGTGCTCACCGCGGTCGACGAAGCTGATCAGCGGATCGCCGGCGATCTCGTCGGCGAAGCGCGTGCAGCGCGGCGCACTGGATGCAGCGCTCGCGGTCGAGCAGCACCGTCTCGCTGATCGCGATCGGCTTCTCGAAATGGCGCTTCTCCTCCACGAAGCGGCTCTCGCCCGGGCCGAACGACAACGTGGTGTCCTGCAGCGGGCACTCGCCGCCGCGGTCGCACACCGGGCAGTCGAGCGGGTGGTTCACGAGCAGGAACTCGAGCACGTCGTCCTGTGCCTGCTTCACCGCGGGCGTCTGCGTGTTGCACACCATCCCGTCGGTGACGGCCACGGTGCACGCGGGCGGCAGACCGCGCAGGCCCTCGACCTCCACGAGGCACATGCGGCACATGCCCACGGGCTTCATGCGCTCGTGCCAGCAGAAGCGAGGGATGTAGACGCCGTTGTCCTGCGCCACCTTGATCAACATCTCGCCCGGCTTCGCCTCGACGGTGATGCCGTCAATCACCACCTTGGCCGTCTCGGGCGCCGTCGGTCCATCGCTCACGCGGGCGCCACCTCCTGGCGGCCGACCACGTTGCCGGGGTTGCAGGCGGCGTCGACCTCGGCGCGGAACCACTTCTGCAGGCTCGCGACCGCACTCACCGGCGACGGGCCGAGCGGGCAGATCGTGGTCTGGGTGAACGGCGCGCGCATCACGTCGGGCGAGATCCCGGCACTGATGTCGAGCAGCGAGTCCATATCGTCGGGGCGGCCCTGGCCGTGGCTCATGCGGTACAGCACCTTCTCGAGCCAGCCCGCGCCCTCACGGCACGGTGTGCACTTGCCGCAGCTCTCGTGCGCGTAGAACTTCGCGAGCCGCCACGCGACGAGGAGCGGGTCGGTGTCTTCGTCATACACCATCACCGCGCCCGAGCCGAGCGTGGTGCCGAGCTTCGCCGAGATGTCGTCGATGTCGTAGGTCTGGTCGAGGTGCTCGGGTTTGTCGACCAGCCACTGGAACGACGCCCCGCCGGGAAGGAAGAACTTGAGCTTCTTCCCGCCGCGGATGCCGCCGGCGATGTTGTAGATGATGTCGCGGAACGTGAGGCCCAACTCGAGCTCGTACACGCCGGGCTTCTCGACGTGCCCGCTGATCGCGACGAGGCGCGTGCCGGTGGAGCGGTTCACGCCGAGCTCGGCGTAGGCCTTGCCGCCCATCTGCATGATCTGCACGATCGCACACACGGTCTCGACGTTGTTCACGACGGTGGGCTTGCCGTAGACACCGACGTGGATCGGCAGCGGCGGCTTGATCCGCGGCATGCCTCGCTTGCCTTCGAGACTCTCGATGAGCCCGCTCTCCTCGCCGCAGATGTACGCGCCGGCGCCGCGGTGCACGACGATGTCGAGATCGAAGCCCGAACCGAGGATGTTCGTGCCCATGAAGCCCTTCGCCCGCGCGTCGGCGACGGCCTGCGCGACGCGGTCGGCACCGAGGGCCATCTCGCCGCGGATGTAGATGAAGGCCTTGTTCGCCGACATCCGGTAGGCCTCGATGCACACGCCCTCCACGAGCGCATGCGGGTCGCCCTCGAGCAGCAGGCGGTCCTTGAACGTGCTCGGCTCGCCCTCGTCGGCGTTGATCACGAGGTAACGGGGCCACACGTCGGGCTGCAGCGACTCCCACTTGACGGCCGTAGGGAAGTTCGCGCCGCCCCGGCCGCGCAATCCCGAGGTCTTCACCTCGTCGTGGATCCACTGCACGTCGGCGCGGCGCAGCACCTCGCGCCACGTGTCGTAGGCGCCGTCAGCCAGCGCGCGCTCGACGGTGTAGCTGTCGTCGGGGAACTCGCGCAGGCGGCGCGACACGAGCCGGGTTTCGCGCA
Organism: uncultured Actinomycetes bacterium; assembly: GCA_963716525.1. Classification (GTDB taxonomy): domain Bacteria; phylum Actinomycetota; class Acidimicrobiia; order IMCC26256; family PALSA-610; genus JBBREP01. The sequence goes on along the minus strand of OY970315.1, from coordinate 1,546,856 downwards.
CGGCGACACCCCCGCTCGCCTGCGGCTCGCGCCCCTCGGGGCCGCCTGCCGACGGCGGGTTCGATCCGGGGGTCGTCACGAGATGCCCTTTCCGCCCGACACCCCACGCGCCGTGCGTACGCCCGACTTGTACTCCTCCACGATCTGTTCCGCCGACTCGTTCGTGAGATGGCCGTGGTAGTCGTAGTTCACTTGCATGAGCGGCGCGTGGTCGCACGCCGCGAGGCACTCCACCTCTTCCACGAACACGTCGGGGTCGGTGGCGTAATGGTGCTCGAGATGCTCGTAGAGCTCGGGACCGCCGAGCACGAGGCAGGTGACGTTCGTGCACACCGACACCACGAGACGGCCGCACGGTCGCTGCTTGAACATCGAGTAGAAGGAACAGACTCCGAACACGTCGGCCGGGGTCGTGTGGCACGCCTCGGCGATCTCCTCCATCGCCTCCGGGCTCAGCCAACCGTCGGTGTCCTGCGCGAGATGCGCGAGCGGCAGGATCGCCGAGTGCGGATTCGGGTACTGCGCCACGATCTCGGCCACCCGCGCGATAACGCTCGCTGCGCGGTGACGGTTCGACCGTGGTGGGCGCGCGACTCGTGCTCGAGCCGGTGGGCTGGCCCGACGGGTCGACCGGCGGCGTACCGGCGGTCATCGGTCGACCTCGCCCATGATCGGGTCGATGGACGACACGATCGCCACGGCGTCCGCCACGAGCGCGTCCTTCACCATCGGGCCCATCGACTGGAGGTTGTAGAACGACGGCCCGCGAATGTGCATGCGCGCCGGCTTCGACGTGCCGTCGCTCACGAGGTAGCAGCCGATCTCACCGCGCGGGCTCTCGACGGTGGCGTACGTCTCGCCCGCGGGCACGCGAAAGCCTTCCGTGAACAGCTTGAAGTGGTGGATCAGGGCTTCCATCGACTCGTCGATCCGGGCGCGCGGCGGCGGCGTGATCTTCAGATCCTGCACGCGGTAGTCGCCCTTCGGCATGTGCTTCACACACTGCTGCACGATCTTGATCGACTCGCGGATCTCCTCGAGACGGATCTGGTAGCGGTCGAACACGTCGCCGTGATCGGTGTAGATGATGTCGAAGTCGACGTCGTCGTAGTGCAAGTAGGGCTGCGCCTTGCGCAGGTCCCACGCGAAGCCGGTGCTGCGCAGGATCGGCCCGGTGATCGAGTGCGCGAGGCACTCCTCGGTGGTGATCACGCCCACGCCAACGGTGCGCTCGCGCCAGATCGGATTGGCCGACAGGAGGTCGTCGTACTCGTCGACGCCTCGTGCCACACCCTCGAGCGTGGAGAGCGTGGCCTCCTGCCACCCGTCGGGCAGGTCGGCCGCGATGCCGCCCACCCGGATGAAGTTGTGGTTCATCCGCAAGCCGGTGATCATTTCGAGCAGGCGCAGTACTTCCTCGCGGTCGCGCCAGCCGTAGAGCATCATCGACACCGCGCCGATGTCCATGCCGTTCGTGGCCTGGAACAGCAGGTGCGAGCTGATGCGGTTCAGCTCGACGAGCATCATGCGCATCCACTGGGCTCGGTCGGGCACCTCGATGTCGAGCAGGCGTTCGACCGCCATGCAGTAGACGAGCTCGTTCGACAGGGGCGACGCGTAGTCCATGCGCGTGACGTTCGTGCAGCCCTGCACGTACGTCAGCTCCTCGCCCGTCTTCTCCATGCCGGTGTGCAGGTAGCCGATGACCGCCTTCGCCTGCAGCACCGACTCCGAGTCGAGTTCCATCATGATGCGCAGCACGCCGTGCGTCGACGGGTGCTGCGGCCCCATGTTGATGACCATCGTGTCGCCGACCTCGTCCTCGGGCCACGGCGACCCCGTGAGGACGAGCTCGCGGTTGCTCACGAGCTCCTGCGCGCCCTCGTCGGTCTGATGGACGAGGCGCTGGATCTCTGCGTCGGATTCGGTGTGGTGTCCGGAGTGCAGTGTCATCGTGGGGCCGGGTCTCCCTTGAAGGTGACCGGCACCCGGCTCGGCGCATCGTCCTTGCGCAGCGGGTGACCGACCCAGTCGTCGGGCATGAGGATGCGGGTGAGGTCGGGATGACCCTCGAACGTGATGCCGAACAGGTCGTAGACCTCACGCTCGCCGAAGTTGGTGCCCGGGAACACACCCGTGAGCGACGGGACGCTCGTGTCGTCGGCCGGTACCTCGCAGATCACGCGGACGCGGTGATTGCGCGCGTGGGAGAGGAAGTTCGCCACGACCTCGAAGCGCTCGGGCGCCACGCCCGGCGCGCAGTGGCGGACCTGGTCGGCAAGGTGGTCGACACACGTGACGTCGAGGCACATCGTGACCTGCTCCTCGTCGTGCAGCATCGTCGCGACGTCGGCGAACACCGACTTGTGGACGTACACGACCGGCTGGCCGTGGCTCTCGTGGAAGACCGACCCCGCGAAGCGTGCACAGATCGCCGCCGCCAGCGGGTGGGGTATCCCCGCGCCCGGCTGCTCGTCCGGCTCGGCCTGCTCGTGATCTGGTTCACGAACTGCGTCGGTCATCGGGCGGCCTCGGGCACGGGTCGTGTCAATCCGGTCTGCGATTAGGCGGTTGCGGGCGCGGGCTGGAGCGCGACCGCGGCGCCGCCGCTCGGGCTGGCTTCGCGGCGGCGCAGGAGCTCACCGGTGCGGATCATGTCGTGGAGCGTGAGGATGCCGTGCAGCAGCGTCTCGGGCCCGGGTGGGCAGCCCGGCACGTACACGTCGACGGGCACGATCTGGTCGACGCCCTGCACGATCGCGTAGTTGTTGAACATGCCGCCGCTGCTCGCGCACACGCCCATGGAGATCACCCACTTCGGCTCGACCATCTGGTCGTAGACCTGGCGCAGCACCGGCGCCATCTTCTGGCTCACGCGCCCGGCGACGATCATGAGATCGGCCTGGCGCGGGCTGGCCCGGAACGTCTCCATGCCGAAGCGGGCCAGGTCATAATGCGCCGCGCCGGTGGCCATCATCTCCAGCGCGCAGCACGCGAGCCCGAACGTGGCCGGCATCACCGAGTTGCGGCGGGCCCAGCGCACGAGATCCTCGAGGCGGCCGGTGACGAAGTTGTGCGGGATGCCCTCGAGGCCGATGTGCGCGGGCATCAGGCCGCCTCGCCTTCACCGGCACCGGCACCGGTGGAGCGCGGCGCCGGGTCGAACACCGCGACCTTGGCCCGCAGCACCGGGGTGAGCGCCCGCATCGTGTCGGCAACCTGGCGCGGGCCCCATGACAGCGCGCCCACCGACAGGAGGTAGCCGAACGGGATCAGCAGCGCGGCCACGAACACCGCCATCAGCCCGAAACCGAAGGCGCCGAGCTCCCGGAACACGGTGGCGAACGGGTAGAGGAACACGATCTCGACGTCGAGCACGATGAAGCTCATCGCGACCAGGTAGAACTTCACCGGAAACCGCTCGGCCGGCTCCACCTCGGGCACGATGCCGCACTCGTACGGGGCCTCCTTCGCCGCGTTCGGCGAGCTCGGCGCGAGCAGCACGCTCGCGACGAACGACCCCAGGCAGAACACGAACACGAGCCCGATCATCACCAAGATGGGCAAGTAGACGAGCACGTCACATCACCTCAGAGAACGGGCCGGTTCGCGTCTTCGCAAACTACTTCGGACCGCGCGCGCAGACCCAACTTCAAGGGCTCAGCGCACCAGATCTCGTCCGCGACGCCCGGCCCCGCATCGGCCGCTCACACGCTGCGCGTGCTCGATGTCGCTGCGCTCGATCTTCGCCGCTGCGCCGGTCCGGGCGACTCACTTCCGGGCGACCCACTCGCCGGCCGCGACTGCGGCGTGGGCAAGGAAGAAGTGTCTGGGTTCCGGCCCCGCGAGCGGGGGCGATTGGGGCGGGCTGGGAGGCTACGTGTGGGCCGGCACCCCGTGCGATGCCGGTTCCACGACGCCCTCGCCAACGCGGCCGGAACCCTGGTCGATCCCCCGCTGGAGTGGCGGGGACACTGGTATGAACGGCACGAACAGCGCAAACCTTGACGAGAAATCTCACGGTCCGTGGTCACAACGCCACACTCGACCGGACCGCCCCACCACTCCTACAGTGGCGGGCCCGTGAACCTCGGCGAGATCCTCGTGCGCGGCGGCGCCCCCCACCAGCGCGCGCTCGTCGACCCCGCGGGCGCGATCGTCGCCACCTACGCCGACCTCGAGCACCGCTCCCGCCGGGTGGCGGCCGCCCTCTCGGCCCGGGGCCACGCCGGCGACCGCGTCGGCATCGTGATCACGAACCGCACCGAGTTCGTCGTGGCCTACCTCGCGGCCCTGCGGGCCGGGCAGGTCGCGGTGCCGGTCGACCCGTCGTCACCACCCGCCGAGATCGATCGGGAGCTCGCCGCGGTCGGCGCCGCGCTGCGCATCGACTCCGGCGCCGTCGGCGAGCTCGAGGCCGCGGGAGGCACCGGCGAGCACACCAGCACCGACGTCGACGGCACCACCACCGCGGTGTGCCTGTTCACCTCGGGCACCGCCGGCGCGCCGAAGGCCGCCATGCTCACCCACGGCTCGCTGCTCGCGAACCTCGAACAGGTAGCCGCGGTCGGGCGGCTCGCGCTCACGCCCGACGACGTCGCGCTCGGCGTGCTGCCGCTCTTCCACGTGTACGGGCTCAACGTCGTGCTCGGATGCGCGCTGCACCGCGGCGCTGCGGTGCTCCTCGTGGAGTCGTTCCATCCGGCCGAGACCGCGGTGGCGGTGCGCGCCGGCGGCGTGACGACGCTCGCCGCGGTGCCGGCGGTCTTCTCGGCGTTCCTCGCCGCAGGCATCCCCGACGACACGTTCGCGCACGTGCGGCTCGCGGTGTCGGGCGCGGCGGCGCTCGGCCCCACGCTCCCGCGCGCGTTCGCCGACCGCTTCGGTGTCAGCGTGCACGACGGGTACGGGCTCACCGAGGCGTCGCCGATCGTGGCGACCACGGCCGTCGACCGGGCGGTGCGCGCGGGCTCGATCGGCCCTCCCCTGCCGGGCGTCGAGGTGCGGCTCGTGGCCGAGGACGGTGACGACGCGCTCGTGGGTGACCCCGGCGAGATCTGGGTGCGCGGGCCCAACGTGTTCAAGGGCTACTGGAACGACCCCGAGCAGACCGCAGCCGTGCTCACCGCCGACGGCTGGTTGCGCACCGGCGACATCGCGGTTGCCGGCGCCGACGGTTGGCTCACGCTCGTGGACCGATCGAAGGACCTCATCATCGTGTCGGGCTTCAACGTGTTCCCGGCCGAGGTCGAAGACGAGCTGCTCGCCCACGATGCCGTGGCCGAGGCGGCGGTGGTCGGCGAGGACGACGAGCGCAGCGGCGAGCGGGTCGTGGCGTTCGTGGTGCCGCGCGATCCGGCCGACCCGCCGACCGCGACGCAGCTCATCGCGCACCTGCGGCCGCGGCTCGCGCGCTACAAGATCCCGGCCCGCTTCGAGATCGTGGGCGAGCTGCCGCACACGTTCACGGGGAAGGTGCTGCGCCGGGCGCTGCGGGGACCGGCGCGACCGGCGCCGTAGCGCGCCGCGCCGGCCGCGGGGTGGCCACCGCGAAACCCGCGTAGATGAGCGCGATGCCCACGGCGACACCGAGCGCGAACGCCTCGTCCTTGCCGCCCGCCACACCCTTCAACGTGCCGGTGGAACCAAGCACCAGCGTGCCCAGCGCGATGAGCGCGTTGCCGCCGGCGATCCGGCGGGCGACGTCGTTGCCCTCGCGCGCGCGCACGAGCCGCACGGCCGACCACACCGCGCCCACGAACACCACCGTCGCGCCCACGCCGCTGCCCACACCGGCAAGCACGCGCGGCCACGCGCCGAACACCGCCTTGCCGTCGGGGATCTGGTCGACGGTGATGGCGGCGCGATGCAGCGGCGCGCTGCACAGCACACCCACGGCGAGACCGGTGAAGCACCACACCGCGGTCTCCACCCGCCGGCCCAGCGCCGTCGAGCCGAGGAGGTAGACCGTGCCGAGCGCGAGCCAGGGCACGTCGAGCACCGCGCCGAACAGGTAGAAGGCGCGGAACTTCGGCGCGTCCCAACCGTTGGTGGCACCGAGCGTCAGCATCGCCGACGCCAGCGCGAACAGGGCGAGCGCGATCGTCCACGCGCGGTGATGCGGCTTGCGGCCCTGGCTGTAGCGCACGCCCGTCGCCTGGGCGAACAGCGTCGCGATCGCGGTGGCCACGAGCGCGAGCGAGACAACCATGCCGGAGCTGAGGATACGAGCAGGCCGCCGTCAGCTCAGAGCCGGCCACAGATCGGCGTGCGCGGTCTCGAAGTCGGCGAGGATCGCCTCGGCCGCGCGCGACGAACCGACCACGGGGTCGAGCAGCAATGCCTGCAGCGCGGCGTCACGCGAGCCGAGGAAGGCGGCGTCGGCGACGAGTTGCTGGATCGTGACCTCGTGGCGCAGCGTGGCCGCGAACGCCAGTGGCAGGTCGTCGGTGCGGTCGCCCACGATCGCGCCGCCCGTGGCGAGCGCGCTCACCTCCACCGCGCAGTCGGCAGGCAGCGCGGGCACGAGACCGTCGTTCGGCAGGATCGCCGACGCGATCCGCTCGGGTTCCCCGGTGATCGCGGCGCGCAGGATCGGTCGCAGCGGCTCGCTCGTGTCGTACGCGAAGAACGGTTCGAGCGACATCGAACCGGAGATGATGGCGTCGGCGACGTCGTCCATCACCTTGCGCAGCTCGCTCTGCGACGTGATGAAGTCCTTCGGCCGCGCGTGCTCCACCGCCTCCCGGTAGTACTCCCCCGCGTGGCTGTCGCTCGTGGCGATCACGGTGCCGAAGCGCTCGTGGAGGTAGCGCACGAACGAGTACGTCTCACCATCGCCGTCCTCGAGCTTCGCGACCGCGTCGTGGAGCTCGGCGGTGACGTTGGCGCCGGTGCCCGGATCGTGCGCCTCGACCAGCGCGGTGAGGTGGTTCAAGCCCGCGGCCCGGCACTCGATCGGCCGGCCCATCAGCTTCTCGAACCGCCGCCGCGCCAGCTCGACCTCGTGGCACAGACCCACCACCGGTTGGTCGAGGTGCCGCCGGAACGCCGTGCAGATACGGCCTTCGGGGTTCGTGAAGTTGATCAGCAGCGCCTCGGGCGCGAGCGCCTCGACATCACGCGCGATCTCCGCCACGAGCGGGATCGTGCGCAGCGCGTGCGCCATGCCACCGGGGCCGGCGTTCTCCCCGAGCACGTGCTCGACGCCGTGGCGGCGCGGGATCTCGTAATCGAGCTGCCAGCGACGGTCGCGGTCGACCTCGACCGAGATGATCACCGCGTCCGATCCCGGCAGCGCAGCCTTGCGGTCGGTATACGCCTCGACCGTGATGCCGCGGCTCACGCCGGCCTCGAGCGCGGCGGCGAGCGTGCGCACCCGCTCGATGGCAGCGGCGTCGAGATCCACGAGACGGATCGTGGCGCCGCCGAACACGTCGTCGCCGTAGAGATCGTGGAGGGTCGACAGCCCGAACGACGTCGATCCCGCCCCGACGAGCACGATCGTGGGCGCTTCACGCACCGTTTACCTCTTGTTCGCTTCGCTCACGGGCCGGTCGGCCTTCCCTCGCTCACGCTCGGCTGGTCGTACCTCTTGTTCGCTTCGCTCATGGGCCGGTGGGCCTTCCCTCGCTGCCGCTCGGCTGGTCTGAGACTACGGGAGCGGATGGCGCGGGGGTCGTGGCCGGCGGACAGCCGGCCACGACCCCGAACGAGCCTCGTGTGCGCGTCAGCCCGCGACCGAGATCGCGGTACCCGAACCAGTCTGCTTCGACCAACCGCCGGTGAGCGACCCCTGCTTCACGTAGAGGCTCGCGCCGTTCGCGTTGGCGCCGAGGAGCGCGCCGCTCGTGGCGTCGGACGCCACGCTCACGATCGAGGAGTTCGTCGCTTCGACGACCCACGCGCTCGTGAGCGTGCCCTGCTTGGCGTACAGCCTGCCGCCGTTCGCCACCACACTGACGAGCGCGTTGTTGGTGGCGTCGGACGCGACCGAGATCGCCGTGGCGTTCGACGCCTCCTTCACCCACGCGCTCGTGGGCGTGCCCTGCTTCACGTACGCGATGCCGCCGTTCGCGACCAGACCGAGAATCATGCCGTGCGTCGCGTCGGTGCCGACCGATACCGCGGTGGCGTTGCCCGACTCCCTCACGAACGCGCCGTTGCCCACCCGCACATAGGCACTGCCACCGTTCGCGATCACCCCCACCACCGGCCCGTTCGTGGCATCAGTCGCCACCGAGATCGCCGTGGCGTTCGCCGCGATCCTCGCGAACGCACCGTTGCCCACCCGCACATAGGCGTTGCCGCCGTTCGCGATCACGCCCACCACCAGGCCGTTCGTTGCGTCGGTGGCCACCGAGATCGCCGTCGCGCCCGCCGCGATCCGGCTGAACGCACCGTTGCCCACCCGCACGTACGCACTGCCACCATTCGCGATCACGCCCACCACCGATCCGTGCGTGGCATCAGCACCCACCGAGATCGCGGTGGCGTTCGCCGCGACCTTCGCGTACGGGCTCGTCAGCGTGCCCGACTTCACGTACGCGTTCTGCGCCGCGTCCACCAGACCGACCACCGTCGGCACCGCCGCGGCGCCCGTCGCCGTCACCTGCGTCGTGGCACTGAACACCCCGAACGCGGTGGGGTTGGAGTACTGCGGCCGCACGTCGATCGCATAGATGCCCGCCGACGGCGGATTGAACGCGAACGACGGGTTCGCGCCCACCCCGCTCAGCACCGGCGTGCCGACCTCCTGGATATTGCTCAACGCCACGTTGTCGATGTACCAGGCGCTCGCCTCGCACACGCACACGCTCTGTCCGGAGAAGTCGTACCGCAGCCAGAACCGCAGCTTGATCTGCTGACCGGCATACGCCGCCAGCGACACCGTCTTGTGCGAGAAGCTCGTCTCGGCGGGGTTGGTGCCGCCCTGCTGATCGAACGCGGGCGGCGAGTCCCATGTGGTCCCGCCGTCGGCCGACACCTCGACGTGGGCATTGAGATGCCCCGTCTGCGCGAACTCACTGTCGAACGACAGCTGACTGTTCGCGTTCCGCGAGCAGGGTGCGGTTCAGCGTCATCGTCTGGGCCGAGAAATCGGGGTTCCACAAGTGGAACGCGGCGTTGCCGCTGGCCTTCGTGCCCGTCTCCACCGGGTCGTACGCGGGCGCACCGTCGACGACCGCCCAGTTGCCCGTGCCGTTCTCGGCCCCGTCGGTGAACGTGGAGTTCGTGAGCGGCGTGGTGCGCCACTGGTAGCCGCTGGCGTTGGGGATCGCCGGCACCGAGTAGACGCTGTTCTGGCCCACCGGCGGGCTCGCCGTACCGCTCGGCGCATGCGCGGCGTCGCCGGTGGAGGGATCGATGATCGTGGTGTCGTAGTTGAACGGCCCGACCGCGTTGTTGTTCACGGTGACCCCGCTCACCTGCACGCTGTAGGTGTCGTCGGCGGTCGGCTTCGGCCACGTGCCGCCGTCGGAGATGCCGTTCGGGATCCACACGATCGCGGGGTCGCCGAAGCCACCGTTGCGGGCCTGGATCGTGACCGGCACGTTCGTGGCGTTGTGCGTCACCGTGACCGTGGCGTTCGTGAAGTCGGCGTCCTTGAGGCTGAAGCTCCAGCGCGGGTACACCACCTGGTACGGCACGAAGCCCTTCGGCGGCCACGCCCAGAAGCCGTCACGCGGCGTGGGCTCCGTCACGTTCGGGCCCAACACGTACAGCGCGTCCGCCGCCGAGTGCGTGGCATCGCCGTCGACGCCGCCGTAGCCCTCGACCGCCGTGCCGGGGAAGAGCATGTTGCGCCGGTGACCGGCGTCGGTGTTGCCCGCGCCGCCGTCGTACATGAACTGGTCGATGCCGTCGGGGCCGTCGACGCTGATCCCGATGTTCGAGTTCGCCGCGCCGTCATGGCCGTCCTGGGTCCAGCACTCCCAGTTGTTCGGCGGATCGTGGCTGATGTCGCCGTGCGCGCTGAAGATCAGCGCGGCGGCCTGAGCCTTCTGGTTGAACGTGGTGTCGAACGTCACGTCGGACGGCACGCCGGCCATCGCGCGGAAGTAGTTGAGGCGCGTCACGCGTGGCGTCGAGGAAGTCCTGCGACAGCGTGCCGGCGTTGCAGCCGGTGATCGCGCCGGTCCACCCCGAGGCGACACCGTTCGCCGATTCGTGCGCCCGGTAGAAGAACTGCCGCACGTCCTCACGGTTTTGCATGTCGACCGTGAACGGACCGGCCGGCGTGGTCGCCGCAGCCCGTTGCACGCCCGTTGCCGTGAGCATGAGTGCGACGATCGCGAGCGCGACCAGCCGCTGACACCGCGCGGCGTGAAGTACACGCGTCATCTTCAGGACCCCCTTCAGGTCTCCACCAGATCGGACGCGCATGCATGCCGCCCAGCCCGATCAGCACCATACGCGCGGCGCGCCCGCGCGACAACACCGAGCGCGAACGTGACCACGCGATGACGACCCGGATCCGAGCGGTGCGGTCAGCGGCGCGATCGGAGGCGCGGTCAGTGGCCCGGTGAGTAGCCGGGGAGCGCCACGGCCCACTGGTGGATGGGCTCGTCGACCCGCAGCAACTCACCGCGGCCGGCCGCGACGAACTCGTCGACCGCGCGCTTCACGCCGTGATGCCGGTGGGCCGGGTCGGTCTGCCAGTCGTCGCCGGCCACCACGCCGCCCGGGCGGACCTTGCCGGCGAGGAGATCCAGCTCGCGGCACGTTTCGTCGTACTGGTGCGTGGTGTCGACGTAGGCCCAGTCGAGATCCGCGTCGGTAAGTCCCTCGAGGAAGGCGATGTCGAACTCGACGCGGACTTGCACGATCCCGGCGTCGATGGCGCGATGCGAGCGGCGCACCGCCGACGCCAGGCCGAGCGACGTCGACCGGTGCCCGCACGCCCATTCCCAGCTCGGTTCAAGGCGGTACCAGGGGTCGACGGCATAGAGGAGCGCCGGGCGGGCCACGTCGACGAGGAGCGGCGTGAGATGGCCCTTGAACACGCCGAGCTCGGCGCCCACACCCGCCTTCGGCAGCACGGCGTCGAGAAAGCTCCGCCGTTCCCGCGCGCGCAGCGTGCACTGCACGTTGTCGGCCAGTTCGAGCCGGCCGACGGTGGACTTGAGCGCCTTCGCCGCCCACGGCCGCATGGGCGGGCACCGTACCGGACGGTCGGCGGCCTCGACCGAGGCGTGGGCACCGCAGAAACCCCCACCGCGAGTGGGGCGAAGCTCCGCTGCCCCGGTTGCGCCACGCGCCGTAGCGTCGGGAGCGACCGGAGGAGCGAGTCCGCGACTTGAAGGCAACAGTGAGGCGGCTGCCGGTCGTGGCCGACGTGCTCGCGGCCCGGCGCACGCGCACGTTCACCGGCTCGGCCGACTACTGGGAGCGCCGCTACGCGGGCGGCGGCTCCTCGGGCTCGGGGTCGTCCGGCCGCCTCGCCACGTTCAAGGCCGACGTGCTCAACGAGTTCGTCGCCCGCAACGGCGTCACCAGCGTGATCGAGCTCGGGTGCGGCGACGGCAACCAGCTCGCGCGGGCTCGCTACCCGCGCTACCTCGGTCTCGACGTCTCGCCGTCGACGCTCGCGGTGTGCATGCAGCGCTTCGCCGGCGACGCCACGAAGAGCTTCGTGCTGTGCGCCCCCGAGACGTTCCGCGACGCGGCACGCTTCCTCACCGCCGACCTCGCAGTGTCGCTCGACGTCGTGTACCACCTCGTGGAGGACGACGTGTTCGAGGCCTACATGCGGTCGCTGTTCGCCGCCGCGACCCGCTTCGTCGCGGTCTACTCGTCCGACCACGACGAGCCCGCACACGGACACGTGCACCACCACGCGTTCTCCGCGTGGGTGGCGCGCAACGAGCCGGGGTGGCGCCGCACACACACGATCGCAAACCCCTACCCGTACGATCCCGCCGACCCCGACCACACGTCGTTCGCCGACTTCCACTTCTTCGTGCGGGAACCGCACGAAGAACGCACGGGCTCGTGACGCCGGCGGTCGACGCGAGCCGAAACCGCGCGATCAGGCAACGAGCGGCGCCAGATCGCGCGTGAGCGCGTCGAGCTCCGTCGCGCAGCGCTCGAACTCGTCGCGCGCCTGCCCGAACGGATCGGCCACGTCGAGCTCGCCAGCCGCGCGCAGCACGTCGGATGCGTGCCGGCCCCGGTGCATGCGGGCGAGCCATGCTCCGAACGGCTCGCCGTCGCGGCGCGGGCCGCGCTGCGCCGCCAGCGCCACGAGCTCGCGCACACAGAACGCCCTTCCGAAGCAGGACGGATCGAGCGCGACCGCGTGGGCCACGTCGAGCCCGCGCCATCGCCAGCACGAGATCGGCGCCATCGAGGTCGGACCGTTCGAGTAGGTGCCCGGTATGGGCGTCGACATGGATGCCGCGTTCGGCCATGACGGCGCGCGCGTCAGGGGCGATCGGCGCGCCGGACGCGTGCGTTCCGGCCGAGGTGACGACGGTGCCGGACCCGAGGTGGTGCAGGTGGTGGGCGAGGAGCGCCGCGGCCATCGGTGAGCGGCAGATGTTCGCCGTGCAGACGACGAGCACGGTACGACTCATGCGCCGGTCACGCGTGCTCGCATACTGAGCCCGAGCCTACGGGCGCCGCATGACGGACGGGCCGCGAGCGCGCACGCGCACGACCCGCGTGGTCAGTACGCGCCGCGCCGGCGCACCACGGCGGGCACCGTGCGCGCCAGCACCTTGATGTCGAGCCAGAGCGTCCAGCGCGTGGCGTAGTAGAGATCGATGTCGCTGCGCTCCGGGAAGGCCACCTCGCTGCGCCCTCCCACCTGCCACAAGCCGGTGAGGCCGGGCTTGACGGCGAGGTACGCGCCGACGTTGTGGCCGTAGCTCGTGAGCTCCTCGGCGATCACCGGCCGCGGCCCGACGAGGCTCATGCGGCCGACGAGCACGTCCCAGAGCTGCGGCAGCTCGTCGAGGCTGAGACGGCGCAGGACGCGACCGGTCTTCGTGAGGCGCGGGTCTTCGTGCTGGTGGAGCTTGTAGCCGCCTTCCACGTAGCGGCGCTTCAGCTCGGGGTCGCCCTCGAGGATGTCGACCGCGTCCGGCACCATCGTGCGGAACTTGGTGACGCCGATCGGCCGGCCGGCACGTCCACACGCGCGTCTGGCGGAACAGCACCGGCCCACCCGACGTGAGCCGCACCCATGTCGCGATCACCACGAACAGCGGAAGGCTCACGAGCAGCGCGACGATCGAGACCACGACGTCGACCACGCGCTTGGTGACGCGCTGCACCGCACCGGCTTGCACCACCACGACGAGCCCGTGCCCGTCGCGCTCGGAACGGGTGCGCTCGGAACGGGTGCGCCGGGACGGCGTTCGAACGCGACGACCGGTCGGAACTCGTCGTATCCGACCTGGAGTGCCGCGTCTTCGACTGCCACTTGCGCCTCGTGCCCGCCTGGGTTGCCCTTCCTCACCTCGATGATGCCCAGGCCCCGAGGCGCCCGACAGCCGGAAAAGCCCCTGGGGGCCACCCGGCCCGGGCGGCGAGCGACACCCCGTGCGCACAACCCCTCAGCCGCAGGGGGAGGTATCCCCGCCTGCTCCACGAGCGTGCAACAGCCACAATGTCGTGCGCCATGCGCAACACCGTCCGCACGGGGCCCCTGCCGGGCGCGCCCGCACCGCCCGGGCACCGACCGATGCGCAGGTTCACCCCCACCGGCCTGCGCCGCCGGCTCCAGCCGTTCGCGACGGCCGCCGTGCTGCTGCGTTCGGCCCGGCGGGCCTACGGCGTGCACCCGCGGGAGTGCCCCGTGTGCGGCTACGAGGGCCGGTTCCACGCCTACGGCGCCCCGCTGCGCTTCGACGCGCTGTGCCCGCGGTGCCGGTCGGTGGAACGCCACCGCCTGCTCGCGCTCTGGCTCGCCGCCCATCGCGACTCGCTCGCCGGCGCCGGCGTGCTGCATTTCGCGCCGGAACCGGGCATGGCCGCGCTCGTGCACCCCCTGTGCGCCAGCTACACGACTGCCGACGCCCGGGCCGGCGCGGCCGATCTCCGCCTCGATCTCGAGCGCATCGCGAGGCCCGACGAGAGCTACGACTACGTGATCTGCTCGCACGTGCTCGAGCACGTGCACGACGACGACCGGGCCCTGCGCGAGCTGTGCCGCATCACGCGGGCCGGCGGCGCTGCCATCCTGCTCGTGCCGATCGTGGAGGGCTGGCACGACACCTTCGAGGAACCCGGTGTGGTCGACCCGGTGGAGCGGGAGCTGCTGTTCGGCCAGTCGGACCATGTGCGGATGTACGGGCACGACTTCCGCGAGCGCGTCGTGAAGGCCGGCTTCACGCTCGACGAGTTCGTGGCGACGGAACCCGCGGTGAGCCGCTACGCGCTGTTCCGCGGCGAGACGATCTTCGTCGCGCGGCGGCCTCCCTGCCGGAGTGTGCCGTGACAATCGCGTACGAAGTGTCGAGCGCCGGCGACCTCAACAGCAGCGCCTACATCGAATCCACGATCATCGAGCACGATGCACACCGGATCGTCGACGTCGGCGGCGGCGCGAACCCGCTGCTCCCGTTGCCGTTCGTCACCGCGCACGGGCTCACGTACACGATCCTCGACATCTCGGCCGACGAGCTCCAGAAGGCACCGCGCGGCTACGAGACGCTGCAGGCCGACATCGCGTCGCCCCAGGCCACATTCGACGCACAGCACGACCTCGTGATCACCAAGATGCTCGCCGAGCACATCCGCGATGCCGGCGCGTTCCATCGCAACGTGTTCCGCCTCCTGTGCCCCGGCGGCCACGCGATCCATCTGTTCCCCACACTGTTCGCACCGCCGTTCGTGGTGAACCGGTTGATCCCCGAGCGGGCCGCCCACGCGGTGCTGACGGGCCTTTCCGGCCGCGAGCGGGTGCGCGACGGCCGGCTGCGCAAGTTCCCCGCGTACTACAGCTGGTGTCGCGGTCCGAGCCGGCGCCAGATCGAGCGCTTCGAGCGTATCGGCTTCGAGGTCGAGCGCTACGTGGGCTATTTCGGCACGAGCGAGTACTTCACGAAGACGCCCCGGATCGCGCGCATCGACCACACGGTGGCGCGCTGGCTCACCGACCACCCGGTGGCGGCGCTCACGAGCTACGCGCGGGTGACGCTGCGCAAACCGCTCGACGCACCCGCCTCGCTCACATCGCGCGCGGGCGAGGCCTCGGCGGCCGACCGCCTCGCGACGAACGCGTAGCCGAGCGGGAACGCGCGGTTCGTGGCCACGCGCAGCCGGGTGCCCAGGCGCGTACGCCCGAACGCGAGCGCGACCCAGGCGATGGCGCCCACGAGTGGCTGGCCCACCATCGGGACGCGCCCGACGTGCTTGCCCACGAGATCGGCGAGCACGTCGACGCTCCCGCCCAACGCGATGAGCTCCACCACCTCACCACCCGCGTCGTCGATCGCCGCGCGCAGCGCGTACTCCGTGTAGCGGTGGTAGTCGTACGGCGCCTCGTGCACCCAGTACATGAACGGCACGTTGCCGAGCACCACGCCACCGGGGCGCAGCACGCGCATGATCTCGCACCATGCAACCGCCGGCCGGCGCAGGTGCTCGAGCACGTCCGACACGATCACCGTGTCGAACACGCCCGACCGCACCGGCACGCCCACGTTGAGATCGCACGCGGCATCGAGCGCCGCGTTCGCGTGCAGCGAGTTCGGCCAGTCGAACCACATCGCGGTGTCTGCGTAGCGCCCGTACAGCGCGAACAACGGCGCCGAACCGCAGCCGAGATCGGCCACCGCGCCCCGCGCATGCTGCGGGATCGCGTCGCGATAGAACTCACCGACGAGCGTGGTCACGAGGCGGGACGAGCCCGGCACCCTGGGGTGCGGCCGCACGCCGCCGCGAGCAAGCACGAACTTGCTCGGCGCCCACGCTCGGGGCGTCACTGGCTCCGTCATACTGGCTCCGTCACACCGGCTCCGTCACACCGGCTCCGGGTCGGGCACCGGCGGCACGGCGGCCAGGTCGTGCACGTCGCTCAGCAGATCGCGCCGGCGGGCGAGCACCACGATCCAGATCGCGACCGCGGCCGTGCTCGCGATGACCGACGCCATCACCGGGCCCTCGAGCCCGAGCGGGCCCACCAGCACGAAGCTCAACACCACGTTGGCGAGCGCGCACGTGCCGTCGATCCAGAGCGCGGCGTACATCGAGCGCGGGCCCGTGGCGCCGAAGCTGAACGCGAACTGCGCCGAGCTCGTGACGCCGAGCACCATGAACACCACGAACAGCTTGCGGTCGGCACCGAAGTGCCCCGCTCCGAGGAAGCGGGCCGCGGCAGGGCCGAACGCCACGAGCACGAGCCCGCAGAGTCCGCCGAGCGCCGCCCACATGGCCGCGGTGGTGAGCATCTCCTTGTAGGTGGCGTGCCGGCGGCTGCCCCGCCGGTGCGCGTAGTGCGCCGAGATCAGCGGGCCCACGCCGGCCGGCACGAGTGTGGTGACCACGCTCATGCGCTGCGCCACGCCGTAGGTGGCCGCGGCCTGCGGCGACACGCGAGCCGAGATCACGAACGGGTCGAGCGCGCGGCTCGCGAGCGGTGCCGCGGCCTGGGCGGTCCCGAGCACGGTGGCACGCACGGCGGCTCGGTGCACCGCGGCGCCCTCGCCACCGGGCCGGCGGCGCACGAAGGCCACGTACAGCAGCGGGAGGTACCAGGGCAACGCGCTCGTGCCGCTGTTCACGATGGCGTACACGAAGAACGACTTCGTCACGAGGGTGAGCGCGAGCGTGAGCAGGAGGCCGAACCCGGCCACGCCCGCGATGAAGCCGTTGAGCAGCGGCACCCGCCCCTCGGCCTCGAGCTTCCCCCATCCGACCGCGCCGATGCAGCTCCCCGCGCAAACCGCGATGGTGACGGCGATCGACGCGTCGAACTCGGCGGCGCTCACGAGCGATCCCACGCCCAGCCAGCTGTGCAGCGGCAGCACGTACGTGAGCGCGACGCCCACCGCGCCGAGGCCGAGCGCGGCCCGCACGGCGACACGCTGCATCCACGCGACAGTGGGCGCGATCGTGGCGCCAGCCGCCGCGCCGCGCTGCTGCGCGACGAGCGCGCGGCTCGCAATGCGCACGCCCCCGGCGAACGCGAGGAGGAACGGCGCGAGGTTGCCCACGACGAAGTTGAGGCCGAAGCGGCCCTGGCCGAGCACGCTCGCGAGGAGCGGGAGCCGCACCACCGACGACGCGGCGATGGCGAACTCCGCGCCGCCGAACGACACCATCGTGGCCGACACCGACCGTCGCGACACGAGGCCGGGCTGACCGTTCGGCAGCAGGTCGTCGTCGCGACCGCCACCGCGCCGGGTGGCCACCGGAACCGTCACGGCCGCACCGCACCGGCGGCCGCGAGGCCGAGCGCCTCCCGCCATGCTTCGGCCACCGCCTCACCGCCGAAGCACGCCCGGCGGGCCGCCGCCTGCTCGAAGAGCTCCGGCGCCGACCACGACCGTGCCGCGTCGAGCACGCCGCTGGCGAACGCCCGCGGCGTCGCCTCACGCACCACGACGCCGGGCACGTACGCGGGGACCATCTCGCCGAGCGCCCCGCCGGCGAGACACACGACCGGCACGCCGTGCTGCGCCGCCTCTACGAGCGACAGGCCGAACGTCTCCGAGCTCGCGGTGTGCACGAGCACGTCGGTGCGATCCAGCAGCACCCCGACGTCGTCGACGTGACCGGGCAGCTCCACCCGCCCCGCGGTGCCGCTCGCCGCGGCGAGTGCCGCGACCTGCGGGCGGCGCGGTCCGTCGCCGGCGCACACGAGCGTGGTGTCAGCGGGCAGGTGCGCGAGGCAGCGCACCGCGAGCTCCACGTTCTTCACCGCCACCATGCGCTGCGTGGACAGCAGGCGCAGGCGCGTGGGATCGGGCAACCCCCGCGGCGCCGGCGGCGACACCGGCTCGTCCACGATGTTGGGGATCACCGTCGTCGACGCAGCCGGCGCGGCGACCGCGAGGAAGCCGCTCACCGCGTCGGACACGCACACGACGCGCTCGCGCGCGCGCGTACAGGCGGGCGAGCACCGGCATCGCGCGGCGCAGCGTGGGGTAGTACGCCAGCCGCTCGCGCAGGAGTGTGTGCTCCCACACCATTACGCGCCCGCGCCGCCACCACAGGTCGGGAGCGAGCAGCGCGGCCCAGGCGCCGACGATCACGGTGACGCCCGCTCGCGTGGGCCGCAGGACGCGTCGCGCGGTGTCCCCTGTGGAGATCGCGACACCGTCGAGCATTCCACGCAACGGCGCGGCGACGTGACGGCCGCGCAACATCACCACGTCGACGTCGTGGGTGCGGGCGAGGCGCGCGGCGACGCGCGCGAACGCGCGCTCCATGCCGGCCGCGACATCGAGCCGGTAGCAGACGAACGTGACGCCGGGCCGCCCGCCGCGCATCACGACGCGGTCGAGTCCAAGGCGGGGTGCCGCCCGCCGTCCTGCTGCTCGGCCGCGGGTGGTCCGGTGCCCGCTCGCGCTGCGGTCGCGGCCGCGAGCACCGCGATGAGCGTCCAGGTGGTCGGGTCGACGGTCGAGGCGCTCCAGGCCAGCTCGAGCAGGCCGTAGAGCAGCACGCAGATCATCGGGGCGAGCCGCAACGCGAGCTCACGGCGGCTGGCAGCACTCGCGATCACGCACGCGGCGTACGGCAGTGCCGCGAACAGCGCCACCGCGACGAGGCCGCCGAAGAACTGCATCGCCATGTACTCGCTGTGCGGGTAGTGACCGAAGAACAGCCCACGGTCGAGCAGCACCTTGTACTCGGCCTGGCTGCGGCCGAACAGCGAGGCCGGTCGCACCATCGCCGCGATCTGCGACCAGAGCTGCCCGCGGTTCGAGAAGCCGGAAGCGGTGGTGGTGTACCCGAGCCGCAGGCCCAGCGCGGCGACCGCGCCGACCGCGACGGCGAGCACGATCGGCCGCGGCCGGTAGCGACCGGCGGACTCGCGCGCAGACACCGCGAGGAGGGCGCCGATCGCCACGTAGATCGCCACGGCGACGAGCGGCGTGCGGCTGCCGGCGAGCAGCAGCAGCGCCACGAACGTTGCCACGTGCAGACCCCGGCGGCGGTACTTCGGAATCTGGAACACGAGCAGCAGGCACAGGAACGACACCTCGCCGAGCACGTTCTCCGACGTGAAGATCCCGGTGTAGAGCCGGTGCACCACGGTGCACTTGTCGAACTGCGCGCTGCACGTCTTCCACTCCTGGCCGGTGGCGCCACCGATCGCCAGCGCAACCGCAAGGAACATGGTGGCGAACCACACGAACACGGCCGGGTTGAGCAGGCCGGCGCAGTCGGCCCAGTAGAGGCTCGCGATGATGCCCAGCACCGCGAGCATCGAGAGCACCGAGCTGAGCGCGCCCGCGCCGTAGGCCACGTTGCGGAAGCCGATCCACGCGACGAGCGCCGCCGCTGCCGCGAAGGGCAGCACCGCGCGCCGGCGCGCCGCGTCGCCACGTGGCCGGGAGAACCGGGTGGCCGGGTCGAGCGCGGCCACGATGACCGCCTCGGCCACGAGGAACGCGGCCGCGTACACCCGATAACCGGGCTGCAGGTAGTAGACGAGCGCGGCGACGAGCGCCGCGGGGACGACGAGGAGCGGCGAGCCCATCCGGAACTGCGCGCGCAGCGGCATCGCGCACCACACGAGGATCGCGGCGAAGATCAGTCCGACCATGCCGGTGCCCTCACCTGGTCGACCGCGCGGTCGGCACGAGCGTGCATCAGCCGCTCGAAGGGCCGCCGCGGGATGATGCCGCTCAATCCGAGTGCCACCGCGCGCAGCGACGGCGCGGCGCGGCGGCCGGCGAGCGCGCCGACCGCCGCCGCCACGCCCCGCGCACTGCGGCACTGCAGCGCGTAGCGCAGCGGCTGGCCGGCCACGAAGTCGGCGAACGCCTCGTGCGGCCACACGCCGGCGTTGTCGATCGCCCAATCGAGCGAGGCGCGCCAATCCGAGGTCGCGCTCAGCGACCCCGCGGAACCGACGCCGAGATCCACGAGGAGGTCGCCCACCTGCACGAGCTGCACACCAGGCAGGCGCGTCCGCGCGCGACAGGAAGTCCCAGTCCTGGTGGCGGGCGAGCGCGGTGTTCCACCCGACGGCGCGCGCGAGCGAGGTCGGCAGCAACAGCGTGGAGGTCTGGAGCGTGTTGCGGGCCGCCGAGAGCCGGCGCCGGTGGAACAGGTACGTGGCCACGTCACCGCCGTCGTACAGGTCGCGCGGCACCGCCACCGCTTCGGCGCCGCCAGCCCGGCGGGACAGGACGCGGCTCGACACGATCGGGATGCACCCTCGTTCGACGCGGCCGGCCGCGGCGAGCTGGATCGCGAGCTTGTCGGGGCGCCACACGTCGTCGTCGTCGAGATAGGCGAGCCAGGGCGCGGCCGCGTGCTCCGTGCCGAGCTGGCGGGCGCCGCTCCCCCCGCGGCCTCCCCCGGTGACGTGCACGTGTACCGCGCCGCCCGTGTCCGCGATTCCGAGCGATGCCGGCGTCGCCGCGGGGAGGTCGGCCACCACGTGCAACTCAGTGCGCACGCCGCGTTGGCAGAGCGCGGACGCGACGGCGCGCGGCAGCGAGGGGCGACCGATCGTAGGGATGACGACGGCGACGACCAGCGGGTGCGACGCGTCGCGCCCGGCATCGTGCACGGGTGCCGTCGTCGCCCGACGTCGCGTGCCGGCCGGCTCGGTGAGCATGTCTAGGACGAGAGCGCCTCGTCGGACGCCGCCGCCTTTGCCCGCCCGCGGTCGCGGCGCCGCCAGGCCGGCTTCGCGTCGGGTGCCGGCCCGTGGTACCCGTAGTAGTAGTACTGCCGGCCGACGCTCGCGTTGCGGTTGAGGATCGTGCCGAGCACGCGCGTGTCGACCGTCTCGAACGTCTTCACCGCGCGCTGCACGTCGCCGCGCGACACCTCGTCGCTCGGCACCACGAGCACCACGCCGTCGACGATCGTCGACAGCACCACCGCGTCGGTCACCGCGAGCGCGGGCGACGAGTCGACGATCACGATGTCGCACTCGCGCGTGAGGTACGCCATCACCTCGCGCATCCATCGGGAGCCGAGCACCTCGGCAGGGTTCGGTGCGCGCAGGCCCGCAGGAAGCACGGCGAGGTGCTCGATGCTCGTGGACACGAGGTGCTCGCGCAGCGCCGCCCGGATGATGTCGTCGTCCACCGGTGCGGCGGCAGCCCCGCCGTTGCCGTTGCCGTTGCCGTTGCCGTTCGCCTCGCCGTGGCGGTGGCGCCGCTGGCTCGCGGCGAGCTGGGTGAGCATGCCCGACAGGCCGTTACCCAGCTCGATCTCGGGGAACATCGAGTCGAGGCGGGGCCGGCGCATGTCGGCCGACACGAGCACGGTGTCGAAACCCGCCTGCGCGTACACGACCGCGAGGTTCGCGGCAATCGCAGTCTTGCCGTCGCCCGGCACGGCACTCGTGACGAGCACCGACCGGACCGGCTCGTCCACCCCCATGAACTGGAGGCTCGTGCGCAGCGAGCGGATCGCCTCGGCGAACTGCCCGAGTGGATGGGCGCTCGCGGCCAGCACGTCGGGGTGCGCGCTCACCTCGGGATCGAGGGGCACCTGGGCGAGCACCGGGACACCTGTGAGGCTCTCGAGCTCGTCGGCGCTGCGGATCTTGTCGTCGAGCTGCTCTCGCAGGAACGCCACACCCGCGCCCACGAGCAGACCCGCGATCGCGCCGAGCGCGCCGTCGCGGAACGGCTTGGGCGAGATCGGCGACCCGGGGAGCTTGGCGTCGCTCACCAGCTCGGCCTCGCCGCGCTTCAGGCTCTTCTCGATCTTCAGGCTCTGCAGCTGCGCGAACGACTGCTGGTACTGCGTCTCGGCCGCGAAGCGCTGCGCGAGCAGCGTCTGGTTCTGTGTGTCACCGGACGTGCTCGTGCCGTCGGACGGCAGCGACGGCGAGGTCGTGGGCGACTTCGGCGCCGACGCCGCGCTCGGGTTTGTGGGCGAGGTGATCGACGACGACCCGGAACCCGACGCCGCGTCCTTGTTGATCTGGTCGTCGTAGTGCTGGATCTCCGATTCGAGGCTCGTCAGGTTCGCGGTGAGGTCGTTGATCGTCTGCTCGAGCCTCGACACCTCATACTGGGTGCGGTTCGCGATGTACGTGTGCGCGACCTTGTCGGCGCACTGCTGCGCCTGGGCCGGGTCGGTGCTCGTGCACTTGATCGTGAGCACGTTGCTGTTCGGGTCGACACCCACCGAGAGGTGGTCGAGCACCTGGTTCGGGTTCCATCCTCCCGGGATGTCGGGGGCCGCCGCCGCGGCCACCGCCGGGCTCTTCACGATGGCGGCCTGCGAGTTCGCGTAGCGCCCGCTGTCGGTACCGGTGATCGGCTGCACGTTGGAATTGTCGAGCGACTCGCTCGGGTCGTTCGGCCGCAACAGCACCTGCGCGGACGCTCGGTACACCGGCGTACGCAGGTAGCTCGCGATGCCGACCACGAGGCCCGCGACGACCATGAACCGCACGATCGACCAGGCGCGCCGCCGCAGGATTGCGAGCAGTTGCGTTGCTTCCATGCGAGGTCCTTGACTGCCGGTGCCTCGGGCCCAGCTGGCTCGGCGAGGTCAGCCACGTGGCGGAGGTGCGACGACCCTACGGATCGCACGCGCAGTCGCGACAGGCGCATTCGCCCCCCGGTCGCGTAGGGGGAACTCGGGTACTGGACCCGGTCGACGCGGCTCCGGTGTGAACCGCTCAGGCGCTCAGCAGTGCGGCGAGGCGCACTTGGTGAAGTAGAGCCACTTCGAGGCGATCCTGCTGTGGGCCGCGTTCGGCGCCCAGGTGCCCTGGTTCGCGGGGCGGAAGCACGGCATGCGCGTGCCCTTGGGGATCACGGCCTTGAAGTGCGGGGCCCTCAGCGTGTAGCGGGCGCCGGGCAGGCCGTAGACGGTGACCGCCCTCGCAGGGCCGAGGTGGCCGCTGCCCACCCGGTGGATACCGATGTTGACCGCCGCGATCGACGTGCCGTACTGCGCACCGGGCGCGCACTTCACGCCGATGTGGCTCGGGATCAGCACCGGCGTGAAGCCGGCGCCGGGGAAGCCCTGCGTGGCCGAGACCGCGGACGGGATCAGCAAGGCGCCGACGGCGAGCGCGAGGACGCCGACCAAAGCACTGATTCTGGTCGTGCGGCGCATACGCGACATCGCCACTCCTCGGTTTGCGATGCTGCTGATCGTAACGGCCGAGCGCCGAACGATCGCTGGGCAGATGCCCCTGGGGCGCGAGCCGGCGAGCGGGGGTCGACATGCCCCTGGGCGCGAGCCGGCGAGCGGGGGTCGACATGCCCCTGGGGGCGCGAGCCGGCGGCGCGAGCCGGCGGCGCGAGCCGGCGAGCTTGCCCCTTGGGCTCAGAAGCCGATCTTGCGCAGGATCCAGCGGCCGTGCAGCCAGTGTGCGATCGGGTTCGGGCTCACGTCGAACGACAGGTGCACGGCGCGCTGATCGCCCGGCAGCGTGGCCGTGTGATCACCGATCGTGACGGTCGCGTCGTCGGTGCGCGTGCCCGTCTGGCGGGTCCAGGTGAGCTGGTACCGGCCGCCGGGTGCCACCGAGGCCGGCAGCGTCCAGTCGAGGCGCACGGTCGCCTGGCCGTCGGGCTGGACGAGCACGTAGCCCGCGAACACCCGGAGCGGCCCGTCGGGCGCGATGCCGGCGTCGTTGAAGTCGCCCGAGTGCGCGGCGTCGAGCACCGCATGCTGCGGCACGTAGATGCGCACGTAGCCGTTGTAGTACGGGTTCAGGTAGGCGTCCGGGCCCTGGTTGTTGTGGTACACGATCGTGAGCTGCGCGTGGTACGTGCCGTCGTCGCGGTGGTGCACCTCGTAGTCGATGTTGCGCACGAGCGCCTGGTTGGCCTTGCTCCCCGACACGTTCGCCTCGCTGATCTCGACGCTGTCGCCGCGCGGGCTCGCGAGCGTGCCGGCCACGTCGGTGCCGGCGATTCCCCGCTCGAGCGACGGGTCGGCGAACCAGAGCGACACGTCGCCGGCGCCGACACCGCGGGTGATGTCGTCGACCACCGCGGGCACGAGCGACGCACGGAGGTGGAGCATGCGATCGAACAGCACGCGCGACGTGTCGACGAGGAACTTCTTGCGCGGTGTGTCGAGCGGTCGCTTCAGCGCCGTCTCGTAGAGCACCCGGTGCTCGAACCCGTCGCCGGTCACCGGCGCGTAGCCGGGCACCTGGAGCGGCCCGACCGTGCCGATGAGCGCGCCGAGCTCGGCATTGGTGAAGCCGACGACGCCGTCGACGTGGCCGCCGCCCTGGCGCGGTACAGGTTGGCCGCGGTGCGGGCCGACGCGGGAAACGAGGGCCACCACATCGAGTTCTCGATGCCCCACGGCGCGCCGGTTGCGCTGGCGAGCGCGGCTGGCGGCGAGAGCGGTGGGTCGGCGGCGTGCAGGCTCTCGAACGACTGGTAGTGCTCGAGCTGCACGGTGCCGTGCGCGAAGTGCAGGATCCCGAAACTGCCCACGTAGCCGCCGCCCGGACGAGCCTCGAGCGTGTCGAGGCTCACGAACAGCATGCGGAACTCGGCGTGCGCGTCGGTGAGGCGCTGCACGATCCCGAACGCGTGATCGGCCACGTCCACCCGAGCGATGCCTCCGTCGACGACGGCCGCGAGCTGCCGCGCCGGCGACGCGACCCAGCCGAGCGTGGCGTGCGAGGCACCGTCGAGCGTGCGGCGGGCCGACTCGAACCAGGGCCTCGCCCGCTGGATCGCGCTGGCAGCCTGCCCCGCGGCGCGGTGGAAGCCCGACAGGTCGTCGCCCTGCACGCCCGCCTTGCCATGGATCGGGAACGCTGCCACCGCGCCCACGAGGATGCGGCTGCCGTGCACGACGTCGTCGCCCGCGCTCGCGGCGTCGCGCACCGCACGCACGGGGCTGCCCACGATGGGGACGGGGGCGACGAGCGACGCCGGGAAGCCGGCATCGGCCCGGGCGTGGCGCACAGCGTCCTGGGCCGCGGCGTACAGCTCGTCGGCCCGGCTCGACGACCCGTGCAGCAGCTCGGCGTTGCCGCGCTGCATGCATGCACGCGCCCGCTGCAACTCGTTGCGGGCCGCGACGAGGCGGACCGTGCCGGCGACCGCGAGCGCGACGACGAGGAGCAGCAGCGCTGCCGACGCGACTCGCACCGGCAGCGGCAGCCCCTGGTAACGGCGGCGCCAGCGGCGCGCGCGGCGGCGCACGAACGAGATCGGTCCCCGCCGCGGTGGCCGCCGCGCCTCGCTCGTGGTGCCGAGATCGCGGTGTGCGCGCGCGGACACGGTGGTCACGACGTGCCTGCCTCCACCAGGTGATCGGCAACGAGACCGTGCATGATCGCCACCCCGACCGCCTGCGCCTGGTTGCGCACGCCGAGCTTGGAGAAGATCCGAACCTTGTGGTTCTCGACCGTCTTCGGCGCGACGCGCAGCCGCCGGGCGATCGCCTTGGTGAGCAGCCCGTCGACCATCGCGCCGAGCACCTCGAGCTCACGCGCGGTCAGCGCACCGGGTGCCCGCTCCGCGCGCCGGCGGCCCTCGCGCCACTGCTGCACCACCACCGCGGTACACGCGGGATCGAGCGCGATGCCGCCCGCGCGCACCGACCGCACCGCGTCGGCGAACTGGTCGAGTCCGGAGTGCTCGATGCCCATGTAGCCGGACGCGCCGGCGTCGAGCGACGCGAGCACCCGGTCGCGGAAGGCCGCGCCACCGAGCACCACCACCGCGACGCCGCACTCCTGGATCGGGCCGACGAACGTCTCGGCCGGGCCGTCTCGACAGTCGAAGTCGAGCATCAGCACCTCGGGCGGGTCGACTCGGCACCGGGCGAGGAGGTCCGCGCCCACCGGATCGCACACGACCGTCGCGAAGCCCGCGCGCTCGCACGCGTAGGCAACGCTGTCGCGCACGAGCGTGTCGCTGTGCGCAATCGCTACGGTCCGTACCGGCACGGCGGTGACGGTAACGACGACCCGCCGCTACCCGGCAGGGGTGGTCACCCCTCTACCGTTGCCGGGGATTCCCCGCCCGCGACGGCACTCGCGTGCTCCTCGCCCGCTCGCACGAGGCCCTCCGACATCGCGACCGCCACCGCCTGGGCGCGGTTGCGCACCCCGAGCCGCCGGTAGAGGCGGCTCTGGGTGTTCTCCACCGTCTTCACCGCGATGCCGAGCGTGCGCGCGGTCTGCTTCACCGAGACGCCGCTCACGATGAGCTCGAGCACCGCCTGCTGGCGGGGTGTGAGCTCGACGCGCGGCCGCGATGCCCATACGTCGTTCCGCAGCCGGTCGACCAGGCAGCGCGCGTCACTCGGCGACAGCGCCAGGCGTCCGTCGATCACGGTGTGCACCGCCTGGAGGAACTCGTCCACCGACGTTTCGGCCGTGACCACGCCGTCGGCCCCGGTCATCACGGCCTCGACGAGATCGTCGGGTCCGGGCGCGACGTCACGCACGAGCACGCACGGCACCCCCACCCGGCGCGCCCACGCGACACCGCGCAGGTCGTCACCGACAGCGACCGCAACGGCAACGTCGGCGCCGCTCGCGGGATCACCGGGCGCGTCATGCGCGGGGCCGGCAGGGTGCTCGGGCGCATCGAACACCGTGAAGCCCGCGGCGCGCAGCGCGCCCTCGACGCCACCCCGAGGCGACCCGCTCCCCGTCAGCGCGACACAGGGCCCACGCTCGAGTGTGCCCGTCACGATTCGGCGACGGCCGGGCCCAACCCGGATTGGGCGGCGACCGCGACCGCGGGACCGTTCAGCAGCCCGAGCCGCAGCGCGACCGCCACGGCGTGCGACTGGCTCTGCACGTCGAGCTTGCGGAACACGCGCTGCTTGTGGTTCTCGACGGTCTTGGAGCTGATCAGCAGCTCGGCCGCGATCTGGCTCGCGGTGAGGCCGCGGCTGATCAGGTGCACGACGTCGCGCTCACGGGGCGTGAGGTCCGGAACGGGCGCCGGCACCACGCGGAGCGCCACCGGGCGCGGCGGTCGTTCCCAGCTGCGGCCGGCCGCCAGCACGTCGAGCACGCCCTGGAGCCCGGCGTCGGACGAGAGGATCTCGCGCACGCCCGCCCGGCGGGCGCGCCGCGTGGTCGCGGGATCGAGCGCACCGGCGACGCCGATGACGCGCAGCTCGCGACGCGACTTCATAGGCGCCGCAAGCGTCCGCCAGAGCGTCTCGGTGGCGCCGTCGAGGCTCACGATCGCGGCGGTGACCCGGCCCCGCAGCACGAGATCGAGCTCGGCGATCTCACTGCACGCGACCACGTCGAAGCGCCGAGCGAGATACGACGCCAGACCCTCACGTACGAGCCGCCGCGGCTCGTACACGACGATGTGACCCTCACTCATGGTGACTCACGGTGACTCACGATGCTCCGCCCTTCCGTGCCGCCGCACGCACCCCGGACCGCGGCGAGCAGCACGAACCGCACCACCATCGCGTCACGTTGCCCGCCGGAAAGCCCGGGGGAAGCTTCGCACACCGTGCGAAGCAGTGCACAATCCGTGGTCGCCCGCCATGCATGCTGCCCGCGATCGTCGCGCTGGCCGCGGCGCCGCGGCGAGGGGTTCGGCACCCCGAGCAGGCCGGTTTCACGACCTCGCTGCGCGCTGTTCGCGCGTTGTTCACACGGGTTGACGCGGAACGGCGCGCGCCGGGTTCACACGGAGCGGCGCGCGCCGGGTGCACACCGAGCGGCGCGCGCCGGCAGTGCCCGGCGGCGCCGGCACGGGCCACGAGAGGGTGGCTACGCGGGGGTGCGGCCGGCGTCGGTCGGTGCCGGGACGAGACCCGAGCGCATGGCCACGGCGACGGCCTGCGAGCGGTTGCGCACCCCGAGGCGGCGGTAGAGCCGGCTCTGGGTGTTCTCGACGGTCTTCACCGCGATGCCGAGCGTGCGCGCGGTCTGCTTCACCGATTCACCGCGCACGATGAGCTCGAGCACCGAACGCTGCCGGGCGGTCAGATCGACGCGCGGCCGCACGGTGCCGCGATCGCGGCGCAACGTGTCGAGCACGCGCCGCACGTCGTTCGGCGGGAGCACCACGCCGCCCTCGGCCACCACGCGCACCGCGTCGTAGAGCTCGGCGACCCCGTGGTCGCAGCTGAGCACCCCGTTCGCGCCGGCGAGCAGCGCGTCGACGAGATCGTCGTCGCTCGGCGGCCGCGTGCGCACCTGCAGGCAGCCCACGCCGAGGCGGCTCCCGGCGCGCACGCGTTCCACGTCGTCGGCCACCACCACGGCCACGTCGACCATCTCGCCGGCGCCGGCCTCCCCGTCGAGCCCGACCACTGCGCAACCGGCTGCGCGCAGCGCATCGCCGGTGACGCCGCGCGCCCAGCCCTCGCCGATGAGGCCGACCCGGCGCGCGAGCACTTGCATCACTTCAGCTCCCGGCCGCCCACGCGGGCTCGGTCGCCGGACCGAGCAACCCGAGCCGCATCGCCACCGATACCGCGTGCGACTGGCTCTGCACGCCGAGCTTGCGGAACACCCGTTGCTTGTGGTTCTCCACCGTCTTCGTGCTGATCTGCAGCTCCGCGCCGATCTGGTTCGCGGTGAGACCCGAGCTCACCAGCGCGACGACCTCGCGCTCGCGCGGTGTGAGTCGCGGCGGCAAGGCGACGCTCGCGTCTCCGTACGGCCGGGCGCGCGACGACGGGGGCGTCGGCGCGCGCAGCAGTTGGACGAGCCCGGCCAGACCGACCTCGGGCGATGCCACGTCGACCACACCGAACGCGCGCGAAGCGGCGCGCGGTCACCTGGTCGAGCACGCTCGCGACGGCAAGCACGCGTGTCCGGCGCAAGTGCACGCGGACGCGTTCGAGGGCGGCGCTCGCGTCGAGCGGCGCGGCGTCGAAGCTGACGATGACGAACTCGCACCCGTCGCACTGCAGCACCGCACCGAGCTCGGCCGGCGAAGAGCACGGCACGACGTCGAATCCCTCGCGAGCGAGGTAGCCCGCGATGCCCTCGCGTACGAGCCGCCGGGGCTCGTACACCACGACCCGTTGCCCGCTCGTCATAACCGCCCCGATCTCACATCAGCCACACTGTCAACAATTGTCACACGAGCCCACCTCGGGCCACAAAACCGTACGGAGCGCGCCCGACCCGCGCCATGGCCGCGCGGTAGTGGGGGCCCTTACTCGCGGCACCGACCGTGGCGGCACGCGCGCGCAGTGAAATCGGTATCGACCCGGCCGCTCACTTCGGGAAAGCGTTCACGAGGTCGGTACCCTCGATACCGGACGGCTCCACGATCGAGGGCGAGTACCCGCCGCGCAGCGAGGGAAGGCCGGCCGGACCGTGAGCGAAGCGAACAAGAGGCAAGGGAACGTGAGCCCAAACGGACGGCGTCGAATCCCCGAGGCGACCGTCGCTCGGCTCCCCGGCTACTACCGCGCGCTGCTCGACTGTGCCGAGCAGCAGCTCGCCACGATCTCGTCGGACCGGCTCGCCGAGATGGCGGGCGTGAACGCGGCCAAGGTCCGCAAGGACCTCTCCTACCTGGGGTCGTACGGCACCCGGGGCGTGGGCTACGACGTCGACTACCTGCTGCACGAGATCAGCCGCGAACTGGGCCTCACCCAGGACTGGCCGTGCATCATCGTGGGCGTCGGCAACCTCGGCGCCGCGCTCGCCAACTACCGCGGCTTCGGCGCCCGGGGCTTCCGGATCGTCGGCCTGCTCGACGTCGCCCCCGAGCGGATCGGCCAGCCGATCGGCGAGCTCACCATCGAACCGCTCGACGGGCTGCAGGGGATCGTTGCCGACCGGGCCGTGTCGATCGGCATCATCGCCACACCGGCGTCGGCGGCCCAGCACGTGGCCGACCTGCTCACGGACGCGGGCGTACGCTCGATCCTCAACTTCGCCCCGGCGGTGATCAACGTGCCCGACGACGTCTCGATGCGCAAGGTCGACCTGGCCACCGAGCTCCAGATCCTGAGCTTCTACCAGCTGCGGGCCAACGGCGCGCCAACGGCACCCCCGGCTGCGGCCGCCCACGCGCTCGCGGGGGACGCCCTCACGTGACCGGCGCGGCCGGCGCGCGGCGGCCGGAGCTTCGCGGTTGGCCGGTGAACCTGCTCGTGGCGGGCCGGCGGGTCGTGGTGGTGGGAGCGGGGCGCATCGCCGCCCGCAAGATCGAGTCGCTCCTCGCGCTCGGCGCCGACGTGCACGTGGTCGCACCCCAGCCCGGTACCGAGGTGCAAACGTGGGCGGCAGCGGGCAAGGTCTCCGTCACGAAGCGCGCGTTCGTGCCCAACGATCTCGACGAAGCGTGGCTCGCGGTGACCGCCACCGACGATCCCACGGTGAACGCGGCCGTCCACGAGGCCGCCGAGGCCCGGCGCATGTGGTGCAACAGCGCCGACGACCCCGCGAACTGCTCGTTCACGTTGCTCTCGGTGGTGCGGCGCTCCGACGTGGTCGTGGCGATCGGCACCGGTGGCCGCTCGCCGGCGCTCGCGAAGTGGTTGCGCGGCCGCATCGAGTCGGAGCTCGGCGACGAGCTGGAGCCGCTGCTCGAGCTGCTGGCCGAGGCGCGCGAGGAGATGCGGGCCACGGGCCGCAGCTCGGAAGAAGCCGATTGGCAGTCGGCGTTGCAGTCCGGCATGGTGGAGCTCGTGCGCGACGGCCGGCTCGACGAGGCCAAGGAGAA
Source organism: uncultured Actinomycetes bacterium (assembly GCA_963716525.1). Lineage (GTDB taxonomy): Bacteria > Actinomycetota > Acidimicrobiia > IMCC26256 > PALSA-610 > JBBREP01. Next base: position 1,516,098 of record OY970315.1, on the reverse strand, counting down.
GCTGCGCTCGTGTCTGTGATCGTCGTCGGCTTGAACCACCGCACCGTGCCCGTCGGCCTGCTGGAGCGTATGGCCGTCCCCGACACCCGCCTCACCAAGGCGCTGCACGATCTCGCGGGCCGTGAGCACCTGCTGGAGGTCGCGGTGCTCTCCACGTGCAACCGCACCGAGATCTACGCGTACTGCTCGCGCTTCCATGCCGCGGTCGGCGACGTGGTCGAGTTCCTCTCCGAGAACTCGGGCGCCGCGCCCGACGACTTCAACGACCACCTCTACAGCTATTACGACGACGCCGCGGTGTCGCACCTGTTCGGTGTGGCCGCCGGGCTCGACTCCATGATCGTGGGTGAGTCCGAGATCCTCGGGCAGGTGCGCGAGGCGTGGCAGGCCGCGCAGGCCGAGAAGGTCAGCGCCACGCTGCTCGGTCGGGTGTTCCGCCAGGCCGTCGAGGTGGGCAAGCGCGTGCGCACCGAGACCGAGATCGGCCGCCATCCCGTGTCGGTGTCGTCGGCTGCGGTCGCCGTCGCCGCCGAGCACCTCGGAGGCTTCGAAGGCTGCCGCGTGCTCGTGATCGGCGCGGGCGAGATGGGTGAAGGCATGACGGTCGCGATCGCCGCGCGTGGCGTCGACGACATCTGCGTGGCGAACCGCACACCCGAGCGCGGCGCCGCGCTGGCGGCGCGCGTCGGCGGCCGCGTCGGCACGCTCGACGACCTCGAACGCGACCCTCGCGGACTCCGACGTCGTGCTCGCATCCACGGGCGCCACCGAGATCCTGCTCGACCGCGAAACGGTGGAGCGCATCATGGCGACGCGGCCCGACCGGCCGCTGCTCGTCGTCGACGTCGGCATGCCCCGTGACGTCGACGCCGGTGTCGGCGAGGTACCGGGCGTGCGCCTCCTCGACCTCGACGACCTCAAGGGCTACGCGCAGCGTTCCACCGAGCGGCGGCGTGCCGAGATCGGCAAGGCGCGTGAGATCCTCGCCGCCGAGGTGGAGCGCTTCCGCGAGGAGCGCGCCGAACGGCTCGTGGCTCCGCTCGTCACCGCGCTGCGCCGCCGCGCCAACGACGTGCGCGAGGCCGAGCTCGAACGTCACCGCGGCAAGCTCGCAGCGCTCGATCCCGACACCGTCGCGCTGATCGAGGCGATCACGAAGGGCGTCACCAACAAGCTGCTGCACGAACCCACCGTGCGCGTGAAGCAGGCGGCCGGCACCGAGCGCGGGGAGCTCCTCGCCGACTCGCTCACGACGCTGTTCGATCTCGACCCGCCCGGCGACCGCTGACCCGCGGCTCGACCGGTGGCGGCGCTCCGTATCGCGACGCGTGGGAGCCGGCTGGCGCGCTGGCAGGCCGAGCACGTGGGCCGCTTGCTGCACGGCGCGCAGGGCACCGACGCCGCGCTGGTCGTCGTGTCGACGACGGGCGACGTACAGCGTGACGTGCCGATCCACTCGCTCGGCGGTACCGGCGTGTTCGTGAAGGAAGTGCAGCAGGCGGTGCTCGACGGGCGCGCCGACATCGCCGTGCACAGCGCCAAGGACCTGCCGTCCGACACACCGCCGGAGCTCTTGCTCGCGTGCGTACCCGTGCGCGGCGATGCGCGCGACGCGCTCGTCGGTGCGCGCCTCGCCGAGATTCCCGACGGCGGCACCGTGGGCACCGGTTCGGTGCGTCGGCGCTGCGCAGCTCGGCGCGCTGCGGCCCGACCTTCGTTTCGGCGAGCTGCGCGGCAACATCGAGACCCGGCTCACACGCGCACTCGGCCCCGATCGCTCGTTCGACGCGATCGTCGTGGCGGTCGCGGCGCTCGAACGGCTCGAACGCACCGACGCGATCGCCGAGATCATGCCGGTCGACACGATGCTGCCGCAGGTGGGCCAGGGCGCGATCCGCGATCGAATGCCGGGCCGGCGACGCCACCACGCAGTCCCTCCTCGCGGCGATCGACCACGAGCCGTCGCACCGGTGCGTTGCAGCCGAGCGGGCGTTCCTCGCCGCGGTCGGCGGCGGCTGCGACCTGCCCGTCGCGGCGCACGCGGTGATCGACGGCGGGCGCATCGTGCTCGACGTGGAGGAGTACGACGACGGGCCCGGGAAGCTGACCCGCCGGCACGGGCGCGTCGAGGGGAGCGATCCGCATGCCGTGGGGCGCGCTGGCGGCTGGGCGCGCGCCGTGACCGTCTATCTCGTCGGCGCGGGTCCCGGCGATCCGGGGCTGCTCACGCGGCGCGGCGCCGAGCTGCTCGCCCGCGCCGACGTGGTGGTGCACGACCGGCTCGGCACCGCCGCGCTCCTGCCCCTCGCGCCCGCCGGCGCGCAGCTCGTCGACGTGGGCAAGGCTCCGGGGCGCGCCACGATGAGCCAGGACGAGATCAACGCCACGCTCGTGGAGCACGGCCGCACCGGCGCGTGCATCGTGCGGTTGAAGGGTGGCGACCCGTTCGTGTTCGGGCGCGGCGGCGAGGAGGCCGAGGCGCTGCTCGCCGCCGGCGTCGACTTCGAGGTCGTCCCGGGCGTGACGAGCGCGATCGCGGCACCCGCGTACGCGGGCATCCCCGTGACGCACCGCGGGCTCGCCACGCACGTCACGATCGTCACCGGGCACGAAGACCCGGCGAAGGGCCGCAGCGACGTCGACTGGGAGGCGCTCGCCCGGGCCGGCGGCACGCTCGTGATCCTGATGGGCGTGGGCCACATCGCCGACATCGCCGCGCGCCTGCAGGCCGGCGGGCTGGCCAGCACCACACCGGTCGCCGCGGTGCGGTCGGGCACCACCGCCGAGCACCGCACCGTGCGCACCACACTCGGCGCCGTCGCCACGGCCGGGATCGAGTCGCCGTCGGCAATCGTCGTCGGCGCGGTGGCCGCACTCGACCTCGGGTGGTTCGAACGCCGGCCCTTGCTCGGCCGCCGTGTGGTGGTGACCCGCGCCCGTGAGCAGGCGAGCGCGTTGCGGTCGCGCCTCGAGGCGCTCGGCGCCGGCGTGATCGAGCTGCCGGCCATCCGGGTCGAGCCGGTGCCGGTCGAGCTGCCGGCGCTCGACCGCTACGAGTGGCTCGTGCTCACGTCGGCGAACGGCGTGCGATGCCTGTTCGATCGCGCCCTGGCGCCGCGCGGTCTCGACGCGCCGGCGCGCTGCACGGCTTGCGGATCGCGTGCATCGGCCCCGGCACCGCGCGCGAGCTCGCGGCGCACGGCATCGTGGCCGATCTCGTGCCACCGCGCTTCGTCGCCGAGTCGCTCCTCGACGCTTTCCCCCGTCCCGATGCTGCGGGCCTGCATGTGTTGCTCGCTCGTGCGGAGACGGCACGCGACGTGCTGCCCGACGGCCTGCGCGCCGCCGGCTACGACGTCGACGTCGTTGCCGTGTACCGCACGGTGCCCGCGGCGCCGGCCGCGGCCGACCTCGAGGCGGTGCGCGCCGGGCGGGTCGACGCGGTCACGTTCACCTCGTCGTCGACCGTCGACCACTTCTGCGACCTCGTGGGCACGTTCGACTCGAGCGGCGTCGCGATCATCAGCATCGGCCCGATCACTTCCGACACCGCGGTGGCGCGCGGCCTGCGCGTCGACGCCGAAGCCGACCCGCACGACATCGACGGCCTCGTCGCGGCCGTGCTCCAGGTGCTCGGTGGCGCGCGGGAGCGGCACGAGAGGCGTCGGTAGCATCCGGTCCATGTCGTTCCCGCAGCACCGGCCCCGACGGCTTCGGCGCACCGCGGCCATGCGCCGGCTCACCGCCGAGGTGTCGCTGTCGGTCGACGATCTCGTGGCGCCGCTGTTCGTGAAAGAGGGCATCGACGACGCCGAGCCGGTGCCGTCGATGCCGGGCGTCGCCCAGCACACGCTCGCGTCGCTGCGCAAGGAGGTGCGCGCGCTCGCGGGGCTGGGTGTGCCCGCGGTGATGCTGTTCGGCGTGCCCGCCCAGAAGGACGCGCTCGGTTCGGCAGCCGACGCGGCCGACGGCATCGTGCAGCGCGCGCGCTGCGCGAGCTGCGCGACGAGGTGGGCGACACGCTCGTGCTCATGGCCGACGACTGCCTCGACGAGTACACCGACCACGGACACTGCGGTCTCTTGCGCGGCGACGGCTCGGTCGACAACGACGCGACGCTCGAGCGGTACGCCTCGATCGCGATCGCGCAGGCGGGTGCCGGCGCCGACGTCGTCGCCCCGTCGGGGATGATGGACGGTCAGGTGGGTGCGATCCGCGCCGCGCTCGACGGCAACGGCCACACCGACACCGCGATCCTGGCCTATTCCGCGAAGTATGCGTCGGCGCTCTACGGACCGTTTCGCGACGCCGCGGAGTGCGCGCCGAGCTTCGGCGACCGCACGAGCTACCAGATGCACCCGCCGAACGCGCGTGAGGCGCTCGACGAGGTGCGGCTCGACATCGGCGAGGGCGCCGACATGGTGATGGTGAAACCCGCACTCGCCTACCTCGACGTGATCCACGCGATCCGCTCCGAGTGCACCGTGCCGCTCGCGGCCTACCACGTGAGCGGCGAGTTCGCCATGGTGCAGGCCGCGGCGGAGCGCGGATGGATCGACGGCGATGCGGTGATGCGCGAGCACCTGCTGGCCGTCCGGCGCGCCGGTGCCGACTTCGTGCTCACCTATTGCGCCCGCGCCTTCGCCGAGACGCAGTGAGCCCCACCACCGCCGGCTGGTTCGCGCGGGCGCAGCGCGTCATCCCCGGCGGCGTCGACTCGCCGGTGCGCGCGTTCGGCGCTGTCGGTGGCGAGCCGTTCTTCACCGCCCGCGCCGAGGGCGCGTACCTTGAGGACACCGAGGGACGGCGCTACCTCGACTGGGTGCAGTCGTGGGGCGCGATCATCCACGGCCACGCGCACCCCGCGATCGTGGACGCCGTGCAGTGTGCCGCCGCACGCGGCACGTCGTACGGCACACCCACGCCGGGCGAGGTGGAGCTCGCGGAGGCGCTCTGCGCGCGGGTGCCGTCGGTGGAGCAGGTGCGCCTGGTGTCGTCGGGCACCGAAGCGTCGATGACGGCCGTGCGGCTCGCGCGCGGCGCGACCGGGCGCGACCGGATCGTCAAGTTCGCCGGCTGCTACCACGGTCATCTCGACTCGTTGCTCGTGGCCGCCGGATCCGGCGTCGCCACGTTCGGGCTCCCGGGCTCGGCGGGCGTCACGAAGGGCACGGTGGCCGACACGATCGTGCTGCCCTACAACGACATCGCCGCGCTCGACGCGTGCTTCGCCGAGCGCGGCCCGAGCATCGCCGCGGTGCTCGTGGAGCCGATCGCCGCGAACATGGGGGTGGTGGCGCCCGCGCCGCGCTTCCTCGAGGCGATCCGCACCTACTGCACGCGCTACGGCGCGGTCTGCGTGTTCGACGAGGTGATCACCGGCTTTCGCGTCGCGCGGGGCGGCGCGCAGGAGCGTTTCGGGATCACGCCCGACCTCACGATCATGGGCAAGGTCATCGGCGGAGGCCTCCCGCTCGCCGCGCTCGGCGGGGCTCGCGCGCTGATGGAGCAGCTCGCGCCGATCGGTCCGGTGTACCAGGCGGGCACGCTGTCGGGGAACCCGCTCGCCACCGCCGCCGGGCTCGCCGCGCTCGAGCTGCTCGATGCGGCCGCGTACACACGGCTCGAGGCGACGGCGGGCGCGCTCGCCGGCGCGCTCGCGGCCGCATTCGACAAGATCGGTGTGGCCGCCCGGGTGACGCAGGCCGCCACGCTCGTGGGCGTGAGCTTCGGCACCGATCCGATCGGCGACTACGCCGCGGCCCAGCGCGCCGATCACGCGCTGTACGCGCGCTGGTTCCACCACCTGTTGGGCAAGGGCGTGTTCGTGGCCCCGAGTGGCTACGAGGCGATGTTCCCCGGGCTCGCGCACGCCCAGTCGCACATCGACGCGATCGTCGACGCGACCGTCTCCCCCGACTGACTCACGACGCTTCCCCCCACACGCACATACACACATCGTTTCTCGGTGCACGAGGACGCAATAATCGACGTCAATTGCACCGAGAACGAGAATGGGGACCGAGAACGGGAACGGGGTCGCTACTCGCGAGGGGGTTGCTGGCGTTCCTCGCGGCGCTGGCGGATGCGGTCCATGTAGAACAGCGAGAACACGAACGCCACGACCATCAAGGTCATGGCCACGAACGCCAGCGGGCCCTGCTCCGACGCGTCGATCGGTTGCGGCGCGAGCGCGCCGGCCGGGAGGGCGCCGATCGCGACCACGTAGAGCGCGACCGCAACGATCGTCGCCGGCACGCGCAACCGCAGCATGGTCTTCATCGTTGGCCTCGGTTCTTGCTCATGTGGTGGCCACCGCCGCGGCCTTCGCGGCCCGCCGATCCGCCATCTCGCGCGTGTGCAGCGCGTACAGCGACACGAGGAACAGCGAGAGGAACGTGAGCAGGTACATCGCCGGTGGGAGCCGGATGGATCCGTAGTCGTAGATCAGGACCATCCAGTAGTGCGGCACCTTCGGATCGCAGCCCGGCTGGGTGGGCTTGATGTTGGGGTCGAGGCCACCGGGATAGAACGTGTCGCTCGGCTGCGGCAGCTTCCGGCACAGCTCGACGGCGGCGTACTTCGGGTGGTGGAAGACGAGGAACGGCGCGTCGCCGCCGACGATGTACTCGCGCAGCGTCTCGTGCCCGTTCTTGTTCGGCACCCCGTTGGCGTCGACGGGCGCCTGGGTGAGCACCTGCGCGGCCTGCGAGTAGCGCGGCGTACGGCTGGTTCGGCGGGGTGGTGCCCGGTGGCGGGGTGGCGGTCACGAGCGCGGCGTCGATCGCCGGTCGCAGGCCCTGGTAGTTGTCGTCGGGGATCGGCTTCGCCTTCGGGTCGTTCGCGATCCGGGCCAACTGGTTGATCGGCGCGTCGGCCAGCGTCGGCACGAGCGCGCACGTGGGCTGCGCCTTCGGGCACGAGACCGGCGTCCACAGCGGCACCCGCCCCTTCGGGCTGTTCAGCGGCGTCTGCGTCGTGAGCCACAGCGTGGACAGCAGCACCATGATCCCGGTGAAGCCGGCGAAGGCCACCTGGAACCCGAGGCGGGCGCCGAGGTTCGTCGACAGCAGCAGGTACGTCGAGCCCATGAAGAGCACGACACCCGACAGCACGGTGAGGATCCCGAGGATCGTCGGATCCCAGAGCGTCTTGGTTTCGGCGGCGAGCACGGCGAGCACGGTCGGACTCCTAATTGCAGCCGTCGGCGTAGTGCAACGGCGGTTTCAGGTCGGGCCCGGTGGCATCGAGGCCGCACCGCTCGTACTGCACGATCTGGTCGATCATGGCGTCGTCGATCGTGGTCGACGGGTTGTCGACCGGGTTGTACGTGCTCGAGTCGGTGTTGCTGGCCTGGGTGAGCATGCACCCGTAGTACTGCAGCGTCACCGTGGTGTCGGCCTTCACCGCGGTGTTGCACTGCCCGGGCATACGGCCGGAGCCGATGCCGCCCTTGCCGTACGCGATGTTCGCGTCGGAACCGTTCGCCACGAACATGATCTGGCTCAGGATGCCCGAGTGCGGGATCACGTTCCCGGACGGGTCGCGCGTGTCGGGGAAGCGCCGCACCTCACCGCCCTCGCGGAGGTTGAAGCCGAGTGAGCCGTTGCCGCCCGGTGGGCCGAGCAGATCCTCGGGCTTCAGCGTGGAGTTCGTCGGATCGAAGATCGACCAGTTCTGCGTGTGGCAGCGAGCGCAGTTCGTCTCGAACAGCAATTGACCGTCGGTGACACCGGCGCGGCGAGACTGCCACTCCTTGGCCCAGTTGTCGTTCGCGCGGGCGGTGGCGATCGCGGCCTCGTCGGAAGCGGGGATCTTCACCGCGTACAGCGCCCGCTGGAGGTTGTTGCAGGCGGCCTCGTCGGCCGCGGACTCCTGCTGGGTGCCGCAGTGCTTGTCGCTCCAGGTCTTCTTGTCGGTGGCGAGTTGCGCGTTGGCGGCCTTGAGGTCGAACTTCGCCGTCGACAGGTCGGTGTCGCGTTGTGTGCCGCTCGGTTCCTTCTGCGCCGCCGCGAGCTCACCTTGCGCGGCCGCAAGCGCCTTCGTGTCGATCGGTGTGGCGGGATCGGTGTAGGAGGAGAGCTTGATGCTCAGATCCGAGCAGTCGGAAGCGTTCTTCTCGCCCGGCGTCCCCTTGGCGGTGGCGCACTGCTTGTCGGCGTAGGTCTTCTGATCGGCCTGCTGCAGTGCGATCGCGTCGGAGAGCGCCTTGTCGGCCGCGGCCCGCTGGTCGTCGGCCTGGGCGCGAGCTTCGGCGAGCGCGCGACGACGACTGACCGAGCGCAGTCTTCGGGAGCTTGGGACTCTTCGCGTCGAGACAGCCCTTGACGTCGGCGGCGGCCTGCGTGGCCGTGCCCGGCGGCAACTGGATCGACTCGACGTACGCGACGAGGTCGCCGATGCTCTGCTCGTTCTTCGGGCCGCCGCCGAGCACACCCCAGGGCTGCATCGGCGTGCCCGGACGGCCGTACTCGATGATGTCGTGCACCTCCTGCGGGGAGAACCGGTAGAGCACCGTGTTCAGCGCCGGGGCCTTCCACGTGAGCGACCCGTGGGCCACGCCGGTGGCGGGGTCGGTGTAGGTGTACGGCGCGCCGCTGCCACCGCTGCCCGCGACGCCGTGGCAGTTGGCGCACTGCAGCGACTTCGCCGAGTCGAACGTGGCCGCCATCGCGGAGTTGGAGAACAGCACCTCGCCACGCCCGATGGAGTTCTCGCTGAAGTACTTCACCGACGCCTTCTCGCGCGCGGTCTCGCGCAGCCAGTAGAGCGGGTACGCCAGCGCGAGCACCGCGAGGAAGAACAACGCCCAGCCGAGCACGCGCTCGAGCCGCGGTCCTTCGAGGTCGTCGTCTTCGAGGAACGGCACGAGGTTCGCCGCCGTCTTGTCGACCCGGTCGCGGTGCAGCGTGAGCACCAGCACCACGACGAGCCCGATGATGATGGCGAGGTTCACCCAGAAGAGCACGCCCCACACGGTGAACTGGAACGGCCGCTTCCAGCCGTTCCAGGTCGCGATGGTTTGCAGGACGGCATCAGACACAGTGCGGACCCTCGGCGGCCTGCTTGGTGGTGTTGGTGCCGATCACCGGACCGAGGATCACGGTCGAGGTGTTGATGGTGAGCGTGTCGCCGGCCATGTCGACCTCGAAGCGGTCGAGCCCGCGCGGCGCCGGCCCGTCGCGCTTCTCGCCGACACGGTTGTACTTCGAGCCGTGGCACGGGCACTCGAACCACTGCGCCGACCCGCACCACGGCACGCGGCAACCGAGATGCACGCACTTCTGGTAGAGCGCCACGATGCCCTTCTCCATACCGGCGTAGATCACAGGGTCGTAGATCTTCTTGGCGGCGGCGAGCGTCGGCTCGTCGGTGGGATACGGCTGCAGGTAGGTGCGCGCCGCCGGCACGTAGTAGGGCGACTTCGTGTCGTTCCACTGCTTCTGGGCCGCGGCGAGGCTCGCGCTCACCTTGCCACCGAAACCACCTGCGCCCGTGGGCCACAAGAACGCGAGCAGCGACGCGCCGAAGGCGGGCAGGAAACCGAGCCCGCCGACGGTGAGGATGGCGCGGTTGAAGAACTTGCGGCGGGTGAGGCTCAGCTCCTCGGGATCGAGCGGTTCCCACTCCGCGAGCGTGCCCGCTTCGCGCGCGACCGGCACCCCACCACCCGCGCGGGATCTGGACTCATCGGCGCGCGCGCGGGCCCCGGCGGTCTCCACCGCCTCGAGGTCGGTGCCCGGCGCGTCGGCCGTGGCCGTGTCGAGCGCCGCAGAGCGGTCGCGCGCGACGGTCTCCCGTGAGAGCCGTCCGGCGCCGTCACCGGCGCGCCGCGTGATCACCAACAACGCGATCCCACCTAGGAGAACAATGGCGATGATTGCGATGGCGATACCCATGGAAATGAAGTCCTACAGCTCGAAGAACACGTGACTGGTCCAGGGGAAGACGAAGTTGAAGCCCTCGCCCCGGAAGAACGAACCGATGATCACGAGGCACGCCCAGAACATGAGGAAGAGCGTGAACATCGAGATCGCGAACTTACGGTCGTTCGGTTTGTTCGACGGGTTCTTGTCGACGAACGGCGCAAGCGCGATGAGCCCGAGCGCGACACCGGGGATGGTGACGCCCGCGACCATCGGGTGGAACATCGTGAGAAGCTCTTGCAGACCGAGGAAGTACCACGGGGCCTTCGACGGGTTCGGTGTTTGGTTGATGTCGGCCAGGCCGAGCAGCGGCGCCTTCACCAGCGCCGAGAAGATCGTGAGCATCGCGGTGAGCGACAGCAGCGACGCGAACTCGATCGAGAGCAGGTGCGGCCAGGTGTGCACCTTGTCCTGCGCCTCGCCCTTGGTCTGCTGGATCGAACCCGCCTTGACGACGGTGAGCAGCCGCTGCGTGTGACCGCCGGGACCGACGCCTGCCGGTGCGCCCGCCGACATGGCCGGCGCCTTCGCGCGTGTTGCCGTGGCCGTGGCGGTGCCTCCCCCGCCGGCCGCCGCGCCCTCCTCGGCGCCACCGCCCGCGAGCGCGGCCTTGCGCCGCCGTGACCGTTCGAGCAGGAAGGCGGGAACACCGCCGACGTCCTCTTTGATCTCGTTGGGGTCGGGACCGGCCGCGGCGGCCTCGATCTCCTCGGCGGCCGGGGTCTCCTGCGACGGCGTGGCGGTTGCCTCGCCGGCCTCACCGCCGTCACCGCCGTCGCCTTCGCCGGACAGCGCCTTGCGCCGCTCCTGCGATCGGCGGAGAAGGTGCTCTGGAATCTCGGTCATGTCGAGCGCCTCCCTCCTAGAGCGGTCCGGAGATGCCGCCGTCCTTGCGGACGCGCCAGAAGTGAACAGCCATGAAGATGACGATGACGAACGGCAGCATCAGCACGTGCAGCACGTACCAGCGCAACAGCGTGTCGTTGCCGATCTCCTTGCTCCCCAAGAGCACGAACCGCACCTGCGAACCGAACACGGGTGTGTAGCCCATCATGTTCGTACCCACGGTGACGGCCCACAACGCGAGCTGGTCCCAGGGCAACAGGTAGCCGGTGAAGCTGAGGAGCAGCGTGAGCATGAGCAGCACCACGCCGATCACCCAGTTGAACTCGCGCGGCGACTTGTACGCGCCGTGGTAGAAGACGCGGCTCATGTGCAGGAACACCGACAGCACCATCAGGTGCGCCGCCCATCGATGCATGTTCCGCACGAGTGAGCCGAACGCCACCGCCGTCTCGAGGTTCTGCACGGTCGCCCACGCGTCGGTGGAGGTCGGCCGGTAGAAGAACATCAGGAAGATGCCGGTGACCGTGAGCAGGATGAACAGGAAGAAGGACAGCCCGCCGAGGCACAGCGTGTAGCTGACCTTCACCGCGTGCCGCTTCACCTTCACCGGGTGAAGGTGGTACAGCACGTTGTTCATGATCACGTACGAGCGGTTCCTCGGGCTGTCCGTGTAGCCCTTGCGGAACACCGAGCCCGGACGGAAGATCGCGTTCCAGGCCTGGCTGCCCTGGACGTTGCCCCACACCTCGTTGCCGCGCGCCTTCACCTTCAGCCCGATGCCGCCGCCGTGGCCGTTGGTGCCGTTGCTGCCGTTGCCGTTCGTCGCCACCAAACGCTCCTAGAACCGCACTCCGTACGCGTAACCGTGCCGATTCGTTCGAACATTGGGGTCGCCTTCGGCCCACTCGTTCGTGACCTTGCCGAGCACGATCACTCCCGTGGGGCACCGGTCGACGCAGAGCGCGCAACGTGTGCACACGTCCTCGTCGACCACGAAGAAGACGTTGTCCTTCGGGTCGTCACCGGGCTGCTCGGTACCGACCGCGTCCTGGATCGAGCTGACCGGAAGCATATGGATGCACTTCCACGGGCAGATGTCGACGCAGCCCTCGCAGAGGATGCACTCCGCCTGGTCGATGTGGAGGAACTGCTTGGGCTTCACCGCCTGCGTCAGCCACTTGGGGTCGACCTCTTGCACGGTGTAGGTGCTCGAGAACTCGGGCATCGGCGGGTTCGCGTCGGTGCGTGCCACGTCAGCCCCTCGCCGTCACAGGACGCCCGTACGCGGACGTGCCGACCGTCTGCTCCGGCTCGGCGGCCTTCGGCGCGGCCGCCTCCTCGGGCTTGGGCTGCGGTCGCTTCTGCCACGCCGCGAACACGACGATGTTCGTGGTGAGCATGAACAGGTAGATGACGGTCACGAACGTGTCGGCGATCGCCTGCTTGTTGATCTTGAAGTTCAACCAGTGGATCGGGCCGATCAGGTGCTGACCGCTGCCGACGAACAGCTTCGAGGCGTTCCAGTGCAGGTACGCGTTGGCGAAGATGAGCCACTCGTGCGGGATCGTGCCGTACGAGATGAGCATCAGGGCGAACGTGCCGACCGCGCCGAGCATCGCCTGCGCCCACGTGGGCGGCTCGACCGGCTTCGGACGGCGCGTGAAGAACATGATGGTGCTGACCGCGATGATCCAGATGAGCGAAGCCCATATGAGGCGCCCCGCAGGCCGTGTCCAGCTCATGTGGAAGGGTCCGAGATCCTTCGGCATGAGATTCGGGATGTGCACCGCGAGGGTGTGCACCATGGTGGCTGAGCTCCGGGCCGCTGATCGCAGCGTGTCGTCAGGTGTGGCGCCTGATGTGCCTTGTGTTTCCTACCACGCTAGAGGAAGCCGACCCACATCAAGCACACTCGGAATACGGCATTTTCGATCGCAACCGACGCACAAGCGCACGAGCGCACGAACGCGCCCCGCCCCGACGACGAGTACACCGCCGCGCCGCGCGAGGATTCGTGCGTGAGCGGTCGATCTGATGACCGCGTCGACGTGCTGGTCGTCGGGGCCGGCCCGTCGGGCGCGGCGTGCGCGTACTGGCTCGCCGAGCGCGGCCGGCGCGTGCTCGTGGTCGACAAGTCCACGTTCCCCCGCGACAAGACCTGCGGCGACGGCCTCACCCCCCGCGCGGTGAGGCAACTCAACGACATGGGGCTCGCCGACCGTCTCGCCGACCACCAGCGCTTCGACGGCCTGCGCGCCATCGCCCACGGCACGACGCTGGAGATGCCGTGGCCCGACCATCCGCAGTTCCCTTCGTATGGCTACGTCGTGCGCCGGCGAGAGCTCGACGACATGGTGGCGCAGCGGGCCGTGAAGGCCGGCGCGACGTTGTGGAGCGCCACCGAGGCGGTGGAACCCCTCGTCGAGGGCGGCGTGGTGCGGGGCGCGCGCCTGCGCACCAAGCACGACGGCGGCTCGCGCACCGTGCGCGCCCGGTTCCTCGTGGTGGCCGACGGCGCGAACAGCCGTTTCGGGCGCACGCTCGGTGCCACCCGCAACCGCACGTACCCCCTCGGCATGGCCATCCGCGGCTACTTCCGCAGCCCGTACCACGACGAGCCGTGGATCGAGAGCCACCTCGACATCCGCGACCGCGACGGCAACCACCTGCCCGGATACGGCTGGGTGTTCCCGGTGGGCGACGGCACCGTGAACGTCGGCTGCGGCCTGCTCTCGACGTTCCGGGGCTGGAAGGACATCAACACCACGCACCTCATGGACGCCTTCGTCGCCACCGCGCCCGCCCGCTGGGGCATCGGCCCCGACAGCGCCACGGGCGCGCCCACTGGCGGGCGCCTGCCCACCGGTGGATCGGTGATGCCGCACGTGGGCCCCACCTGGCTCTCCGTGGGCGACGCGGCCGGATCGGTGAACCCGTTCAACGGCGAGGGCATCTCGGTGGCGTACGAGACCGGGCGCATGGCGGCCGACGCCACCGACCTCGCGCTCGCCACCGACGACGGCCTGGCGCTCGCCACCTACCAGCAGCGCCTCGACGAGGTGTACGGCCTCTACTTCAAGGTGGCGCGCCTGTTCGTGCAGGCGATCGGCAACCCCGCGGTGATGCGGGAGCTCGTACGCGTGGGCATGCGCAGCCGCCCGCTGATGGAGTGGGTGCTGCGGATCATGGCCAACCTGCTGCGCCCCGACGAGCTCGGCCCGGCCGAGCTCGCGTACAAGATGGTCGCGGCGATCGTGGCCCGTGCACCTGTCGCCGGGTGAACGTTCGGCGCGCTACCGGACCCACCCGACCCACCCGACCCACCGGACACCCACTGGCACTGGGCGCACCGGCGCCGGATCAGAACCCGTGGAGCAGGAACTGCAGCGCTGACGCGGCGAGGATCAGGAAGAGCAGCGCGACGATCGCGATGCTCGTGCCCCACCTCATGCGACGCCTCGCGGCCCCGGGCGGATGGTGACCCGCGTACCGACGGCGAGGCCCGCCACATCGGCGGCGCTCTGGCGGTCGATCGCGAGCGACACGAGCCCGTAGCTGTCGTTCACGGCGACGAGCTGGTTCGGCTTGCCGTGCGCGTACGTCGACACCCACCGCACCACGCGGGACTCGTCACGCCAGGCCACCTGCATCGGGTCGCCGAAGTTGACGCCGCGGGCGGTGAGCATGTCGACGTCGATGTTGAGCTGCACGTTGCCGAAGCGGTCGACCCAGAGCACCTCGCCGTTGATCGCGCCGTCGTCACCTTCCTCGGGCAGCGGCAGCAGACCGGGCACGAGCAGCGCGGGGTCGACCTCGCTGCCGAGCTCGCCGATCGCGACCCCCGCGGCGAGGTGGCCGGCCGCGGGCGCCATGATGTCGCGCCCGGCGAACGTGCCGCCCGGTGCCTGGAGCTGGTACTCGGGATTGTCGAGCGACACGGCGCGGCTCGCGCCGCCGAGCATCGCGACGCTCGGCGCAAGCAGGCCGTTGTCGGGGCCGACGAGAAAGCCGTTCTCGACCTCGACCGCGATCGTGCGCCGTCCGGTGCCGACACCCGGGTCGACGATCGCGAGCACGATGCCCGAAGGCAGGTACTGGATCGCGCGCACGAGGGTGAGCGCGGCGGCCCGCACATCGAACGGTGCAACGTCGTGGGTGATGTCGACGATGCGCAGCTCCGGCGCGATCTCGAGCATCACGGCCTTGCAGACGCCCACGAACTCGTCGCGCGTGCCGTAGTCGGAGAGAAACGAGACGAACGGCGGCACCGAGTCCATGACGTTTCCGACGGTACCGGTCGGTCGTTCGGCCGTCGAATCAGCTCGAATCGGGAAAGGGCTAGCCCGCTTCGGTGTAGCGCGACGACAGGTAGCGGTCGACGTCGACCTCGGACACACGGAACGAGCGACCGACGCGCACGGCCGAGAGCTCACCGGACTTGATGAGCCGGTACACCGTCATCGATCGAGACGCGCATCACGTTTGCAACTTCTTGCACCGTGAGAAAGCGCGCTTTACTGAGCCCCTGGGCCAACGCGGTATCTCCCTACTCCGAACCCGCTGGCGGTCACCGTACGCCATCGGGTGGCCTGTTGTCCATCGAGACGCTGCGATGCGGGTGTTGAACGTGTGGAATTGTTACGCAGGTCCCGAAACGTCACCCGCGCCCGAGCTCTCGCGAGCGCTCGGTGGCTGCCGTGACGGCGTCGAGGAAGGCGGCGCGCACGCCGTGGGTCTCGAGGGCCCGCAGGCCCGCGGCCGTCGTGCCGCCCGGCGAGGTGACCGCGGCGCGCAGCGCCTCGGGACCGTCGGGCCCGGCCGCGAGCAGCTCGCCCGAGCCGAGGATCGTCTGCACGACGAGTGCGGTCGCGGTGGCCCGGGAGAGCCCGGCGAGCACGCCCGCCTCGATCAGCGCCTCGGCGACGAGGAACACATAGGCCGGTCCTGATCCCGACAGCCCGGTGACCGCGTCGAGCTGGTGCTCGGGCACCCGTACGACCGTGCCGACCGCGGCCAGCAGCGACTCCGCGAGGGAGAGGTGGAGGTCGTCGGCGTGGGTGCCGCCGGCGATCGCGGCCGCGCCGCGCCGCACCACGGCCGGCGTGTTCGGCATCGCCCGCACCACGGGCCGGCCCGGCGCCAGCTGCTCGAGCTCCGCGAGGGTGACGCCGGCCGCGATCGAGAGCACGAGGGTGCGCTCGCCGAGCGCGTCGAGCGCGCCCGAGAGGAGGACGGGCACGTCGGCGGGCTTCACCGCGACGACAGCGACGTCGGCGTCGGGCAGCGCCCAGGCGGCCGACGGCACGATCCGCACGTCGGGATAGGTGGTCTCGAGGACCCGGCGCCGCTCGGCGTCGGGCTCGGCGACGCACAGTTGCTCGGCCTCGATCCCCGATTCGAGCAGCCCCGCGACCAGCGCCTCCCCCATCCGTCCCCCGCCGAGTATCGAGATCCTGGTCACCCGGGCAACGCTAGATGAGGCCCATCGCCGTGCGGCTCGATGTCCGGGCGACCTCCCCGATCGCCCGGACATCGATAACACAATCTGTCACATCTTGACATGCGACGCAAGCGGGTCAGGGCCGCTTCTGGAACGCCAGCCGGACGGCGATCGGGAACCAGCGCTCGGTGTAGGTGTAGATCGAGCCGATGACGCGGTCGAGCTCGTCGACCTCGAGATGCTCGAGGAGCGTGCGGCCCGTGAGATAGAGCTCGCCGTCGGGCGCGATCGACGCCCGGGTGCCGTAGGCCTGGTGGTTGGCCCGCAGGAGCAGCCCGTACACCTCCTCGCGCCGGGAGGGCGGGTCGGGGAGGAAGTACACCTCGTGGTGCAGCGACCGCTGGTGCAGATCGAAGTAGATCGTCGCGGCGTCGCGCCCCTCGCAGCCGAAGCGCACGTACCAGCGCGGGATCGTCTCGTCGAACTCGACGGCCTGCACCCACGGCTCGAGCGCCACCGAGCCTTCGAGATGCTCGTGCAGCAGCGCCCGCGCCCGGCGGTAGCGCTGGGGATCCGGAGTGTCGCGCGCGTTCGGCGCTACCGGCACTGCACCGGCTCGGTGATCGCGAGATCGCCGAACAGCCGCCGCAGCCGGGCCGCGGTGAGGTGCCACGAGTAGCGCCGGGCCGCGCTCGCCGCGGCCGCACCCATCCGGCGCGCGTGGTCGGGGTCGCCGAGCAGCTTCGCGATCGCGGCGGCATAGGCGGCGGGTTCGCGCGAGTCGACGAGGTAGCCGCTGACCCCGTGCTCGACGATCGACTGGAGGCCGCCCACCGCCGACGCGACGACCGGCGTGCCGCACGACGCGGCTTCGAGCGCGACGAGACCGAACGATTCGGACCGTGACGGCACCACACACACGTCGGCCGCGCGGTAGTAGGCGGCCAGCGCCTCGTGCGCGACGGCGCCCACGAAGCGGACCCGGCCCTCGATCCCGAGCGTGCGGGCCAGCGCCTTGATGCGCTGCAGCTCGCGCTCGCCGTCGGGGCCGCTCGGGTCGCCGACCACGACGAGCTCGGTGCGCCCGTCGTGCAGCTCGGCCACGGCGTGCACCGCGAGGTCGGCGCCCTTCAACGGTTGGATACGGCCCGCGAAGAGCACGATGCCGGCGTCGGCAGCCATACCGAGGCGGCGGCGATCAGCCCCCACATCGTCGGGCCGGAACAGCGAATGGTCGACCCCCGGCGGGAGCACCTCGATACGTTCGGGGTCGGCGCCGTAGCGCGCGACGAGATCGTGCCGCTCGAGCGCGGTGGACACCAGCACGAGGTCGCTGCAACGCACCACGTCGCGCTCGGCCCGGGCGCGGTCGTGCTCGGGACTCCCGGTGACGTCGACGATGCCGGCGGCCGCCTTCACGAGCGCCAGCGTGTGGAACGTGCTCACGAGCGGCCGGTCGAGCTCGTGCTTCAGGCGGTGGGCCACCACTCCCGACATCCAGTAGTGCGCGTGCAGGATGTCGTAGCCGTGCTCTTGGGCGTCGACGAACGCGCGAGCCCGGCCCGCGAACTCACCGAGGTGCGCGGCGAGGCGCTCCTTCGGCAGCGGCCCGGCCGGCCCGGCGTCGAGGTGGACCACGCGCAGGCCCGGCTCGACCTCGAGCACGTCGGGCTCCCGGTCGGTGCGGCGCGTGAACACGTCGCACTCGACGCCGGCGCGGGCGAGCGCGGCCGCGAGGCTGCTCACATAGACGTTCATCCCCCCACCGTCGCCCCGTCCGGGCGGAGCGAGCGGAGACGTGTGCACGCTGAACGCGGCGACGCGTGTGACCGTCATCCTGGAGGACGACAATACCCGGGAGGGTCTCTGCTATTCCGGCCCTGGCCGGCGAGACAGCGGCGCATCTTGATGTCGCCTGCGCCCCGGGCGGCGAGCGGAGCAGCTCAGGAGCGACGAAGGAGCGACATGAGTGCGCAGCGAGTTCGCCGCGCTGCCGAAGGCGGCAGCCGCCGCATCTTGATGTCGCCTGCGCCCCGGGCGGCGAGCGGAGCAGCTCAGGAGCGACGAAGGAGCGACATGAGTGCGCAGCGAGTTCGCCGCGCTGCCGAAGGCGGCAGCCGCCGCATCTTGATGTCGCCTGCGCCCCGGGCGGCGAGCGGAGCAGCTCAGGAGCGACGAAGGAGCGACATGAGTGCGCAGCGAGTTCGCCGCGCTGCCGAAGGCGGCAACCGCCGCATCTTGATGTCGCCTGCGCCCCGGGCGGCGAGCGGAGCAGCTCAGGAGCGACGAAGGAGCGACATGAGTGCGCAGCGAGTTCGCCGCGCTGCCGAAGGCGGCGCAGTCAAGATGCGTGCTCCCGGCGGGCGCTGACCTCGGCCTGGAACGAACGGTAGATGCGGACGAGCGCTTCTTTGTGGTCCTCGGTGATGGTGGGGTCGCGCAGGATCTCGGCCACGAGGTCGGGGCCCTCGGACCGCTCGTCGAGCAGCCCCGCCCGCTCGTACAGGGTCTCGGCCGAGATGCGCAGACCCTTGGCGATGCTCTGCAGGATCTCGGCCGACGGCTTGCGCAGCCCGCGTTCGATCTGGCTCAGATACGGATTGGAGATCCCGGCCTGCTCGGAGAGCTTGCGCAGCGACAGCCGGGCGTTGCGGCGCTGGTCACGGATGAACTCGCCGAGCTGCTGCCAGCGTTCGAAGGGGTCCGCCGGCATCTTCTCTGGCTCCAGCTCAGGCGCCGGCCGCGGCGCGGGTCGCGAGCTCGCGCTCGACGGCCTGGATCACGTCGTGGAGGCGCTTGCGGTCGTCGGACAGCTCTCGCTCGAAGCCCGTGAGCCGGGCCACGGTGGACTCGAGGTCGTCGTCGCTCAGGGTCGGCAGCGACGCGAGCGAGGCGTCGTCGGTGACGAGTTGCTCGCGGGCGTCGGGCCAGTGCAGCTCGACGATCGCGCCGTCGGGCTCGACGAGCCGCGCCGAGCCCGGTGCGAGCCGCTCGCCGCGGCCGGCGAGGATGTCGGGCAGCCGCTCGATGAGGTCGGCCACCGAGCCGCCCTCACGCCGCCGCCCCCGTTCGGCGTCGAGGATCTCGATGCGAGCCTGCGCGAGGCGCCGTAGATACGAGACGGCGTTCTCCACCGCGCACGCTTCGTCCTTCACCGCTCGGAGCGCGGCGTCGTCGCGCCGGGCGAGGCCGTCGGTGACGCCCGGCGCGGTGAGGGCTGCGATCCGATTGATGAGGAGCACCTCCGAGACGCGGCCACAGCACTCGGCCGACCAGGTGGACGAGCCGCACGATAGCGCCGGAGGGTTACCGAGTTGCGCCTCCCGACACCGGCGGGAGTACCGCGACCTCGTCGCCCGCGGCCAGCACGGTGTTGGGGCCTGAGACCGGCTCGTCGCCGTTCACCCACACGCGCGCTCGCGACGCGACTGCCGCCCACCCGTCGCCGTAGCGCGAGCGGGCGGCGCCGAGCAGCTCGTCGAGCGTCGCGGCGTCGAACTCGTCGTGCGCGGTGCCGGCCGCCTCACGCGCGGCGGCGAAGCAGCGCAACCGCACGCGCGCCATGGCCGGCCGTCAGCGGGCGTCGTGGTCGAGCGAATGCAGCTCGGCCTCGATGGCGCCGAGCTCCGCTTCGAGCGCGGCGATCGACTCGGCGTCGGCGCGCACCGGCGGCTGGGGCACGAGGTCGTGCACCGCTTCGCGCACCGGTTCGTGCGCCGGTTCGTGCGCCGGTTCGTGCGCCGGTTCGTGCGCCGGTTCGTGCGCCGGTTCGTGCACCGGTTCGTGCACCGGTTCGTGCGCCGGTTCGTGCGCCGGTTCGCGCGCCGGTTCGCGCGCCGGTTCGCGCGCCGGTTCGCGCGGGGGCGCAGCGGTCGCGAGCGTCTCGTCGGGCTCCACGCGCTCGACGCTACTGCGGGCCCGGACCCTCGCGGTGCAGCTTCGCCACGGTCACCGCGTCGTCGAGCAGGTCGCCGAGCCGGTCGAGGCGGGCCAGCACTCCCGGCGCCTCGAGCAGCTGCTGGCGGTCGAGCGGCCCGACGCCGAACCCCGACGCGACGCGGTGCACGAGCGCGTCGGGCTCGGCGGGGAGACCCGAAGGGTCGAGCACGCCGCCGGCCGCCGCCGCGAGCGCGTGGGCCCGCTCACGCACGCGCGCGGCGGCTGCCGCGAGCTGCTCCGCGAGGGCTGCACGCTCGCCGGACTCGCCGGACTCACCGGACTCCACGGACTCCACGGACTCCACGGACTCCATGGACTCCACGGACTCGACGACGAGCGCGCGCGGGTAGGGGTCGTCGTCGAGCCATCGCGCAACGGTGATCGGCGCGATGCCCACCACCACGAGCGCGTAGCGGCCGGCCGCGGCGCGCTCCGACCGCACGACGCGAGCAAGGCACCCGGTGGCGAAGCGCGTGTCGCCCCCGCCTACCTCGTGGCCGCGCTCGATCAGCACGACCGCGAACTCTCCCGCGGCCGTCGCCGGCCGCGCGTCGGCCTCCCCGAGCAGCTCGGCCACCATCACGCGGTACCGCTGCTCGAACACGTGGAGCGGCATCAGCTCACCGGGCAGCAGCACCGTGCCCAGCGGGAACATCGCGAGCTCACGGGGCACGGGGTCGGGCATCGCGCGGCTGCCGGCTCAGTTCGCCCGGGCGCGGTACGCGTTGGCCGCGGCGAGCGCGGCGACGCGTGCGTCGCCGGTGAGCTCGCCGGCCGCGCGCTCGGCTTCCTGGCCGGCGTCGGCGAAGCGGTCGATCGATTCGAGGCGTGCCGCGAGCGCGAGCCGCTCGTGCGCGCCGAGCGCGGGAATGGCCCGATGCATCTGGAGCATGGTCGCGAGTTCGTCGGAGCGCGCGGCAAGGCGCGACTGCGACAGGTTCGCGAGCATGCGCGCGAGCACCTGCCGGGCCGACACCGGCGCGAGCTCGCCGGGGAGCAGCGCGCGGCGACCGCCGAAGACCGCGTCGTGGCGGCGGCGGCAGCCCTCCTCGTCGAGCAGCGCACCGCCGTGGAACGGGTCGCAATACCCGCCCGTGGCCGCATCGCGCACGAGGAAATGGCCAGGCATGCCGATCGGATCGATCACGACGCCGGCACGGCGCCCCACTTCGACGACGACGACCGCCAGGCTGATCGGGATGCCCACCCGCCGCTCGAGCACCGCGTCGAGGAAGGAGTTCTCCGGATCGCCGTAGTCGTGCACGTTGCCGCGCAGGCCGCACGCCCCGAAGAGATGCGCGCGCACCGCGTCGAACGTCGGCTCTTCGCACCCGGCCGCGATCTCGTCGAGCCGGCCGAGCACCGCGCCGACGTCGACGGGCGGCCGCAGCACCGCCGGGATCAGCGCCGCACCTCGGTCGAGGGCCACCTCTTCGGCCGCGACGACGGCCACGAAGTCCTCGAGATGGCTCACGACGGCACTGTAGGAGCGCACGGCGGAAGCGGCGCGAACATGCTGGGGTGAGGCTCCGCACCGCGTTCGCGCGCCGCGCCACCCCGTGGGCGCGGGCGGCCGCAACGATCGCCGCGGTCGCCGGTATCGCCGTCCTCGTGCTCGGCGCCGCCGCGCCGCCAGCAGGGGCACACTCCACCGCGGGCCTGCCGTCGACCAACTGGCGCAGCCGGGTCGTCGCGGTGCGCGCGGGGGCCGCCGCCGACCCCACGCTGCACGCGGCCACCTCCGATCTCGGCCAGCACCTCGAGCTCACGGTCGCCGCCGGTGACGACGTCACGGTGCTCGGCTACTCGGGCGAGCCGTATCTGTGGTTCACACACGGCCGGGTCCTCGAGAACATGCACTCACCCGCGGCGTGGTTGAACCGCCGCAAGAACGCGAGGTCCACCGACCGGGCGCCCGCGCCGTATTCGCGCGACCGCGCCGCCGTTGTGGCAGAGCATCGCCGCGGGCACGAGCTACCGGTGGCACGACCTGCGCGTGCACGCGACACCGCGCGACACCCGCAGCCACGATTGGACGGTGCCACTCCTCGTGAACGGGCACGCCGGGTCGATCGCGGGCCGCCTCGACCTGGTCGCCGGGCCGCCGCTCGCGCCGCCGCTGCTGGCGATCGCGCTGGGCACCGCGGCCGTCGCGTTCGCCGCCCGGCGGGCTCCCCGAGTGATGGCCGCGCTCGGCTCGCGGTAGCCGTGGTCGCGCTGGTGCAGCTCGCGGGCACATGGCAAGCGACCACCGCGAACCTGTGGCAGCGCCTCGGTCCCTCGGCGTACGCGCTCGGCGCGGCCGCCGCGGGCGTTGCGATCGCGCGCACCGCGCTCCTGCGCTCCGACCGGCGCTACCCCGAGATGCTGCTCCTCGGTGGCGTGGTGCTCGCCATCACCGGTGGATTCGCCCACGTCGACTGGCTCACCCACTCGCAGCTCCCCACCGTCTGGAACGCAGGCGTGGTGCGCGCGCTGCTCGTCGTGCAGCTCGCCGCAGGCATGGGGGCGGTGATCGCGGCGGTCATGCTGCTCGAGGCGCGGGTGACCGCGTCGCACCGTCGCCGCGCGACGACCGCGCTCGAGCCGATCGGCCCGAGCGGTTCCTGCTAGCCGTCAGACCGCTCCCGAGTCGAGGCGGCGCTGCAGGTAGGTGGAACGCCAGCCGTCGTAGCGGTGCCGCAGCTCGGGGAGCTTCCAGTCGGCTCCCGTGACCAACCCCCGGCACGCGGCCTCGCCGCAGGCGCAGGCGAACTCGTCATAGTCGGCGGCGTCGCACATCGCGTAGTCGAAGCAGATCTCCTCGCCTCCGGCGATGTCGCGCATCGCGACGACCAGGATGTTGCCGACGATGCCGGTGTTGGGTGTGCACGAGTGGTTGAAGTAGTCGGCCGGCTCGGCGTCGTCGGGCCCGACCATGTAGAGGTCGTCGTCGATCTGAATGGAGTGCGTGCGGCGCTGCACGGTGAGCGTGTCGAGCTCCTGCCGGTCGCAGATCCAGCCGCCGAACGCGGCGACCGTCGTGCCGGCGGGAATGGGCGCGATCGCGAAGACGCCGCGGCCCTTGCCGCCCGCAGCACGGGCTTGCGCCCGATCGCACAGGAACGACTGGCTCATCCGGGCACTCCTCGTCGGGTTCGTCGGGTTCGCCGGGTCGTCGGGTTCGCCGGGTCGTCGGGTTCGCCGGGTCGTCGGGTTCGCCGGGTCGTCGGGTTCGTCGGGTCGTCGGGTCGTCGGGTCGTCGTTCGCGCCGCAGTCTCGGAGCGTGCGACGATAGCGACGTGGCCACGATCTACGAGCTCGTCGGGGGCGCGCGAGCGATGGACGCGCTCGTCGACTCGTTCTACGCGCGGGTGGAGCACGACGCCGTCCTGCGCCCGCTCTATCCCGACGACCTCACCGATTCGCGCCGGCACCTCGCCCTGTTCCTCTCCCAGTACTTCGGCGGTCCGGCCACCTATTCCGACCAGCGCGGCCACCCGCGGCTGCGGATGCGGCACGCCCACGTGGCCATCGGACCAGCCGAGCGCGACGCCTGGTTCGCGGCCATGGCGGCTGCGCTCGACGACGTCGCCGTCGCCGAACCGGCCCGGAGCGCGATGCTGGAGTACTTCGCGGGATCCGCCGATTGGATGATGAACCAATGAACAAGCGACAGCAGCAACGACGGCACGCCCGGCGCCGGGCCTCCGGATCGGTGGAGCGGGATCCAGGTGGCGTCGCCACCATGGAGCGCGCCAACGCGGTGCGACCGGGACGGGTGTCGCCGCCAAGAGTGGTGCCGCCCACTATTCCTCGGCCGCCCTACGTGCGCGATGGCGGCATGAAGCCCGGTCCGTTCGCTCCGGGCACGTTCCCGTCGCGCATGCGGGCCGCCGGCGCCGCTGCGGCCAAGGTGCTCGCCACCGTGGGCGGAGCCGTCGCGCCGGGCGTCACCACCGACGAGCTCGACGCGCTCGCGCACGACACCTACATCGCGCTCGGCGGCTACCCGAGCACGCTCCACTACAAGGGCTACGAGAAGTCGATCTGCACGTCGGTCAACGAGATCATCTGCCACGGCATCCCCGACGACCGCGCGCTCGCCGACGGCGACATCGTGAACTGCGACATCACCATCTTTCTCGACGGCGTGCACGGCGACACGAGTGCCACGTTCCTCGTGGGCGACGTGGACGAGGAGCTGCAGCATCTCGTGCGCGTCACGCACGACGCGATGTGGCGCGGAATCGCCGCCGTGCGGCCGGGCGCGCCGATCAACGTCGTGGGCCGCGCGATCCAGGACTACGCGGAGGACGAGGGATTCTCGGTGGTGCGCACGTTCGTGGGCCACGGCATCAACGAGGAGTTCCACACCGCACCGTCCGTACCCCACTACTACGACCGCACCGCGAACGAGATCATGACTCCGGGCATGACGTTCACGATCGAGCCGATGATCAACGTCGGCACGTTCGAGCTCGGGCGGATCTGGCGCGACGGCTGGACCGCGCCCACCGCCGACGGTCTGCCGTCGGCACAGTTCGAGCACACGATCATGGTCACGAACGACGGCGCCGAGGTGCTCACCCGGGGCGACGACGCGCCCCCGCGCAGCTGATCGGGGCCGCATGCGACTCGACGGCGAGCGGGCGCTGGTCACCGGCTCGACCGCGGGCATCGGCGCGGCGATCGCGGTGCGCTTCGCCGCCGAGGGTGCGGCCGTCTGCGTCACGGGCCGCGACGAGGCCCGCGGCGCGTCGGTGGTCGCGCAGATCGTGGCCGGTGGCGGGCAGGCCGCGTTCGTACCCGCCGCGCTCGACGCCGACGGCGCACCGGAGCAGCTCACCGCCGCGTCCGCCGAGGCCCTCGGCGGCCTGAGCGTGCTCGTGAACAACGCGGCCGCGGCCGGTCACGGCGACGGACCCGCAGCCGCAGTGAGCGACGAGGCCTGGGCGCATGCGTTCCTCCTCAACGCCACCGTGCCGTTCCGCCTGTGCCGCGCCGCCATCCCGCACATGCTGCGCCGGGGCCGTGGCGCGATCGTCAACATCTCGACCCGCCAGGCCGAGCGCGCGAGCAAGGGCTTCACCGCCTACATCGCGAGCAAGTCGGCGATGAACGGCCTCACCCGCGCGATCGCGGTCGACTACGCGGAGCAGGGCATCCGCTGCAACACGATCAGCCCCGGGTACGTGGTGAACGCGCGGCGTGACGCACACCTCGACGACGAGCCCGAGCGCCGCGCCCGGTATACGGGCATGCACCTGACGCGCCTCGGCGTCGCCGACGACGTGGCCCACGCCGCGGTGTACCTCGCGAGCCGCGAGTCGGAGTTCGTCACCGGGATCAACCTGCAGCTCGACGGGGGTAGCAGCATCGCCCGCGGCCTGGCGCTGGGCTGAACGGCGCCACCCCCGCGATGGACCCGCGCATCTCGGTCTCGGCGATCTGCACGTTCGCACTGCCGCTCACCGGCGACCTCGAGCTCTGGCGGCGCCACGGCATCCGCCGCGTCGGGGTGTCGGTCGCGAAGCTCGAGTCGCATCCGCAAGGCTTCGACGCGGGCGTCGCGCTCGTCGAGCAGGCCGTGCAGGCGGGCGACATCGAGGCCGCGAACCTCATCGGGCTCGGCTCGTTCAGGCTCGACGATCCGTCGGGCTGGCCGGCGCGGCGCGCCCGCTTGTCACGCGCCGTCGACGCCGCCGCGCGACTCCGCGCGCCGCGGTTGGTGTGTACCACCGGCGCCGCCGGCGCCATGGCGTGGGAGGAGGCGGCCGACGCGTGGTGCGCGGCGATCGCCCCACTCGCCGGCGCCGCAACCCGCGCCGGCGTGCAGCTCGCGTTAGAGCACACGCATGCGCTGCGCGCCGACGTCGGCTTCGTGCACTCGCTGCGCGACGCGGTCGACCTCGCCCGGCGCGCCGACGTGGGCGTCTGCATGGAGATCAACGCGTGCTGGGCCGAACGGGCGCTGTACGAGACGATCGCCGCGTCGCTCGACACGATCGCGCTCGTGCAGGTGAGCGACTACGCGATCGGCACCCGGTGCACGCCCGACCGGCTCGTGCCGGGCGACGGCGACATCCCCCTCGCTCGCATCCTGGGCGCCCTGCTGACCGCCGGTTACGTGGGCGACTTCGATCTCGAGCTGCTCGGGCCCCGCATCGAGGCCGAGGGCTACCACGCCGCCATCCCGCGCGCCGTCACCGCGCTCGAGTCCCTGCTCGCACGGGCGTCGTAGCGCGGGTTCAGGGAAGCCAGGTGACCGGGGGGCCGTGGTAGCCGGAGTGCGCGAGCACCGTCCGCTCGCCACCCGGCCACACGGTGATCGACAGGTCGGCGTGCACGACCTCAGGTGCCGGCTCGAACGCAAGGCGCACGAGCGGTGCCCGCTCGGACGCGCGAGCGCCCCGCTCCGCGAACAGGGTCTCGATGCGCGACTGCACGGCGCCGGGCAGGTACTGCCACATGATCGAGTGCATCACCACCGTGGCCGCGCCCGCCACCGTGTGCATGCGCTCGTCGAGCCACACGTCGGCTGACGCCTCGTCGATCGCGAGCGGCATCCCCGCGGCGATCGCGAGCGCGCCCCGCAGGCGCGTGAGCCGCTCGGCCTGGTCGGGCCAGCAGTACGACAGCAGCCGGCGCGCGCCGTCGACGGTGGTCGCGTCGATCGGCCGGAGATCGCAGGCATGCCGCTCGACGATCGCCGGGGCTGGGTCGAGCGGCAACGGCGCGTCGTACTCGAAGCGCACACCCGACGCCGGGTCGCCCCACGAGGCGTCGACGGACTGGTACCAGTAACGGTCGAGGCGGCTCAGCAGCCCGGCGCTCGCCCCGATCTCGAGCAGTTGCACGGGCAGGCCCGTGCGCCGGGTGATCTCCGCCAGACCCGGCGCCAGCGCCGCGGCCCGGCCCACCTCGTTCGTCTGCGGATCGCGCGTGAGCGCCGCGAGCAGCGGTGGCGGCGGGTCGTTGAAGAGCTCGAGCAGGGCGCGATGCGCGGCGCTCGCATCGCCCGGCTGCCCGGCGCGCGGCCACACGGTCGCGAGCTCCGGTGCGATGCCGTCGAGCACGCAGCGCTGCACACCGCCGAGCAGCCGCAGCGCGGGCGCGGCCTCCACCGTGCACGGCGTCTGCTCCATCAACGCGAGCACGCGCCGGTCGCCGGTCGCGGCGTCGCCGGCCAGGGCGTCGAGCAACGCCGCGTAGAACGGCGACGAGGAGGTGGGCAGGCGGCAGCCGGCGGCCTGGTAGCGGAAGAGCTTCTCCGGCGCGAACCGCTCGCTCACGCCCACATGAACGCTCCGCCGTCGGCCATGAACGTGTGACCGGTGACGTAGCGGCACGCGTCGGAACAGAGGAACCACGCCAGCGGACCGAGGTCCCACTCGGGGTCGCCCTGACGGCGCATCGGGCAGCTCTCGATGAATTGCCGGTAGCCCTCGCTCTGTTGCGCACCCGCACCCTTGTGCGTGGCCGCGGCCGGCGCGATGCAGTTCACCACGATGCCGTCCATCGCCCATTCGCGCGCCGCGGTGCGCGTGAGGGCGCGGATCGCCTCTTTCGACGCGTTGTACGCGGCGAAACCGCGACCGCCGGTGATGCCCATCGACGACGCGAAGTTCACGATCCGGCCCCAACGCTGCGCGGCCATGTGCGGGTACACCGCTTGCATCGCCCACATCGTGCCCTTCACGCCCGATGTGTAGAAGACGTCGAGATCCTCGTCGCTCACCGTCGCGAGGTCGTGCATCGGCCGGAACGTCTGCGCGTTGTTGATCAAGCCGTCGACACGGCCGAATCGCTCGACCGCGGTTGCCACCATCGCGTCGATCTGCGCGTGATCCATGATGTTCGTGACCACGCCGAGCGGTTCACCGCCGATCGCACCCAACTCGCCGAGCACGTCGTCGAGCAGATCCGGCTTCCATTCCGCGGCCACGATATGTGCGCCGCCCTTGGCGAGATGCACCGCCATGCCGCGCCCGATGCCACGACCGGCGCCGGTGACAATGACCACCTTTCCGGCCACCGTGTGCATGGCCGCGGCATCGTCGGGCGTCGTAAGCGGGTAGTCGCCGTCGGTATACGTCCAGGTCGTCGCGGTCACGTCTCGGAAGATATCCCCAAGGCCCGATTCCGTGCCTGGAGCGGGCCGTTGCCCTGCGTTTCGCCGCCGTCGCGGCATCTCGCTAGCGTCGACCGGCGATGCAGCCGGCTTCGTGGTCCGCGCGCGTCGCGTTCGTTGGCGCCTTCCTCGCCGTCGCAGTGCTCGCACCGGTCGCGAGCACACCGGTATCGGCCGCGGACGCCGCGCAACAGCTCGCAACGGTGCGCGCCCAAGTCGACCAGCTCGGCAACCAGTACTTCATGGCCCGCCAGCGCCTCCAGTCGCTCGACGCGGAGCTCACGCGGCTCCACGGCGAGCGCGCGCAGATCGAACGCACCTACGCGCGGGAGCACCGGCTCGCGGTGCGGCGCGCGGTCGCGCGCTACATCGAGGGCACGATCATCCCTACCGATGCCGCGAGCGCGCTCGACGCGGCCACGACGACGGTGATACTCGAGCACACCGCGGCAACCACGAACGCCGCGATGGAGCGCTACATGCGCATCCGCACGTCGTTGCACGACACCGAACAACGCATCACCACACAACGCAGTGCACAGCGCGCGCTTGTCGACGAACTCGCGGCGCGCACGCAGACACTCAACCGCGATCTCGCGACGGCCCAGCGCGCCTACCGAGAGGTGCTCGCGGCGCGCGCCGCGCAAGCGACGGCCACCACGACGCCCACACGCACTCATCCCGCGGGCTCGAGCACGCGCACCACGACACCGCCGCCGGTGCCGCCCGTGAGCAAGCAGCCGGTGAGCACCCCTCCGCCGCCGTCGCCGCCGGGCACCAACCCGCACCACGGCGACCCGTTCCTCTCGTGCGTGCGCCAGCGCGAGAGCAGCGGCTTCTACGGCGCGGTGAACCCCGGCGGCTACTACGGCGCCTACCAGTTCGCCCCGACCACCTGGAACATCTCCGCCACCCACGCGGGCATGCCGCAACTCATCGGCGTCCGTCCCGACCACGCGTCGGCATGGGACCAGGACCAGGTCGCCTGGGTGCTGTACCAGTGGCAGGGCGCCGCCCCCTGGGGCGGTCACTGCCCGTAGCCCTCCTCGCCCGGCGCCCGATCGCGGGCCGGGCCGCGGCGATCACGCCGGTCAGATAGCTTCCGCGGTGCGATATCCGTCGCCGGAGGCCGTTTACGCGACGGATTCGGTGGTCAAGCCGGTCAAGCACGGTGCCGGTGGTGTCGACTGCACGGTCGGAAGGAGGGCGCGTGGCGCAGGGGAACTTCATCGGGGGTGAGTTCGTGGGCGGCGGTACCACCGCAGGTGTCGTCGATCCGGCCACGGGCGAGGAGATCACCCAGGTCGCCGACTCCGGCCCGGCCGAGGTCGACGCCGCGGTCGCGGCCGCCGCCGCCGCGTTCCCTGCCTGGGCCGCGCGCACACCACGCGAGCGCAGCGAGGCGCTGCTCGCGCTCGCCCAGCTGATCGAGGACCACGTCGACGAGCTCTCCGAGATCGAGATGCGCAACGTCGGCAAGCCGAAGTCGATCATCGGCATCGAGATGGACCTGTCGGTCGACAACCTGCGGTTCTTCGCCGGCGCGTGCCGCAACATGGAGGGCAAGGCCGCGGCCGAGTACCTCGAAGGGCACACGAGCTACGTGCGGCGCGATCCGCTCGGAGTCGTCGCCGGCATCGCGCCCTGGAACTACCCGCTGAACATGGCGGTGTGGAAGTTCGGCCCCGCGCTCGCCACCGGCAACACCGTGGTGCTGAAGCCGTCGGAGCTCACGCCACTGTCGGCGTTGAAGTTCGCCGAGCTGTCGCGCGACATCCTGCCGCCGGGCGTGTTCAACGTCGTGACCGGACGCGGCGAGACGGCCGGCGACGCCATCGTGCGCCATCCCGACATCCGCCTCGTGTCGGTCACCGGCGACGTCAACACCGGCAAGCTCGTGGCGCGCAACGCGGCCGACACGCTGAAGCGCGTGCACCTCGAACTCGGCGGCAAGGCACCGGTGATCGTGTTCGACGACGCCGACATCGACGCGGTCGTGGCCGCGCTCGGCGAAGGCGGCTACTACAACTCGGGCCAGGACTGCACCGCCCCGTGCCGTGTGATCGCCGGACCGAAAGCGTTCGAGTCGCTCGTGCCGTCGCTCACCGACACGGTCGGCGCGATCAACGTGGGCGACCCGTTCGACCCCGACGTGGCGATGGGTCCGCTGATCTCGGCCGAACAGCAAGAACGTGTCGCTGGCATCGTGGAGCGCGCGGTTGCCCGCGGTGCCGAGGTCACCGTAGGCGGGCAACGGCTCGACCGTCCCGGCTTCTACTACGCACCGTCGGTGGTCGTCGGCCCGGCGCAGGACAGTGAAATCGTGCAGCGCGAGGTGTTCGGTCCGGTCGTGTCGGTGCAGCGCTTCACCGACGACGAGGAGGCCCTCGCGTGGGCGAACGGCGTCGACTACGGCCTTTCGGCTTCGGTGTGGACCCGCGATGTGGGCCGCGCCATGCGCATGACCAAGGCGCTGGAGTACGGCTGCGTGTGGGTGAACCAGCACATCATGATCACGTCGGAGATGCCGCACGGCGGCTTCAAGCAGTCGGGCTACGGCAAGGACATGTCGGCCTACTCGCTCGAGCACTACACCGAGCTCAAGCACGTCATGCTCAAACACTGAACACATTGAATGGGTGATACGTCATGTCGCCGGACATCGACATCGAACGACTGAACGCACGCGCCGAGGAGATCGCCGCGGCCGAATCCGCGCGGCTGCTGGAACGCACCACGCAGTCGAAGCACTGGTACGACCGCGCCCTGCGGTCGTTGCCGATGGGCGTCGGGTCGTCGTTCCAGCAGGGTGACCCGTACCCGATCTACCTCACGCACGGCAAGGGCTCACGGGTGTGGGACGTCGACGGCAACGAGTACGTCGACACCCACGGCGGTTTCGGCTGCATGGTCGTCGGCCACGCGCACCCGAAGGTCGCCGAGGCGATCGCCCGCGCCGCGTGGCGCGGCACGCACTTCGCGGCACCGACGCCCGAGACGGTCGAGCTCGCCGAGGAGATCTGCTATCGCTACGAGATGGAGCGGCTGCGGTTCTGCAACTCGGGCACCGAGGCCACGATGCACGCGATCCGGGTCGCGCGGGCCCACACCGGCCGCGACCACGTGGCGAAGATCGAAGGCAGCTACCACGGCCACCACGACACGGTGATGTTCTCGGTGCTACCGGGGGCCGACGTGCTCGGGGGGCGCGACCAGCCGGCGACCACGCCGATGTCGCTCGGCACGCCGAAGTGGCTCGCCGACTTCACGCACGTGGTGCCGTTCAACGACCTCAGCGTGCTCTCGGGGCTGCTCGACGAGCGCGGCGGCGAGATCGCGTGCCTGATCCTCGAGCCCGTGATGATGAACATCGGCATCGCCGAGCCGCAGCCCGGGTACCTGCAGGGCGTCCGGGATCTGCTGCACCGGCACGGTTGCGTACTGATCTACGACGAGGTGAAGACCGGCACCGCGATCGCGCCCGGCGGCGCGGGCGAGCGTTACGGCGTACGGCCCGACCTCACGTGCGTCGCCAAGGCGACGTTCGGGGGCACACCCGGCGCGGCGTTCGGCGGCGCCGCCGACATCATGGCCACGATCGAGCGCGGCGCGGCCCAGCAGGGCACGTTCAACGGCAACCCACTCGTGGCCGCCGCCGCGCTCGCGACACTGCGGGACGTGCTCACCGGCGACGCCTACCGCCACCTCGCCGAGCTCGGCACCCGGCTCGCGACGGGTTGCGCCGAAGCGATCGCAGCCCACGGGCTTCCTGCGCACACGGTCGACCTCGGCGCCAAGGGCTGCGTCACCTACCGCACCGAGCCGCTCACGAACTACCGCGACTTCCTCGACACGAACGTGGGGCTGTACGCAGCGTCGTACCCGTGGATGGTGAACCGCGGTGTGTTCATGACCCCGGGCGACGAGGAGCAATGGACGTTGTCGGTGCAGCACTCCGAGGCCGACGTCGACCGCTACGTCCACGCGTTCGGCGATCTCTGCCAGGAGCTGACCCGTTGAGCACCGATTCCACCACTGCGGCCACCAGGCGCCGGCGGGCCGAGGCCGGCCCCCTCGACGAGGCCGACAAGGCCCTGATCGAGCTGCTGCAACGCGACGGCCGCGCGCCGTACACCAGGCTCGCGGCCGAGGTGGGGCTCTCCGAGGCGGCCATACGGCAGCGCGTGCAACGGCTCGTCGACAGCAAGGTGGTGCAGATCGTCGCGGTCACCGACCCGCTGCGGCTCGGGTTCCGGCGCCAAGCGATGATCGGCGTGCGCACCGAGGGCGAGATCACCGCGGTGGCGCGGGCGCTCGCCGAGATCGCCGAGATCGACTACGTGGTGTACACCTCGGGCAGCTTCGACCTGCTCGCCGAGCTGGTGTGCGAGGACGACGACCACCTCCTCACGCTGCTCAACGAGATCCGCCGCACACCGGGCGTGCGCGAGACGGAGACGTTCATGTACCTGCGCCTCGAGAAACAGACCTACTCCTGGGGCACGCGTTGATTGCTTGGTTCCGTCTTCGGCTCCATGGCGAGCTCCCTGCGCACGCACCTCGCTCCTTCGCTGCTCGGCTGCTCCGCTCGCTGCGCCAGACACGAGGGGGCCCGCTGAGGTGACGACCGTTGGGGTGCCGCGAGAGGTCAAGAGCGATGAGCATCGCATCGCGATCACGCCTGACGGTGTGCTCGAGCTCGCGCACCACGGTGTCGAGGTGATCGTGGAGCGCAACGCGGGAGTGGACAGCTCCCTGTCGAACGAGGCGCTCGCCGCGCGCCGGCGCCGAGATCGTCGACGACGCCGCGGCGCTGTGGGAGCGCGCCGACGTGGTGCTGAAGGTGAAGGAGCCGCAGCCCGACGAATACCGCTACCTGCGTGGCGACCTGGTGCTCTTCACCTATCTCCACCTCGCCGCGTATCCCGGGGTGGCCGACGCCCTCCTCGCCGCGAAGACCACGGGTATCGCCTACGAGACGGTGCAGCTCGCCAACGGCTCGCTGCCGTTGCTCGCGCCGATGAGCGAGGTGGCCGGGCGCATGGCCCCGCAGATCGGCGCGCACTTCCTCGAACGGCGCCACGGCGGCAAGGGGATACTGCTCGGCGGCGCGCCCGGTGTGCGCGCGGCGCGGGTCGTGGTGCTCGGCGCCGGCAACGTGGGATGGAACGCGGCGTGGATCGCGCAGGGCATGGAGGCGGAAGTGCTCCTGCTCGACCGCAGCATCGACCGGCTGCGCTGGGTGGACCAGATCCACAAGGGCCGCATCACCACACTCGCGTCCAACGCAGGCACCGTCGCCCGGGCCGTGGCCGAGGCCGACCTCGTGATCGGCGCAGTGCTGGTACCGGGCGGGCGGGCGCCGCGCGTCGTCACCGACGCGATGGTGCGCACGATGCAGCCGCGCTCGGTGATCGTCGACGTCGCGATCGACCAGGGTGGCTGTATCGACGGGATCCACGAGACGACGCACTCGGAGCCGACATTCGTCCGTCACGGAGTGGTCCATTACGCGGTGGGGAACATGCCCGGCGCGGTGCCCCACACCTCCACCTACTCGCTCACGAACGCCACGCTGCCCTATGTAGTGGAGCTGGCGACGAAAGGCGTTCGTGAGGCATGTGGCGACGATCCGGCGCTGGCCGCAGGTGTGAACACACACGCCGGCGCGGTGGTCAACGACGCCGTCGCGCGCGCGATCGGCGTGACCGGCGTGCCGCTCGCCACCGTGCTGCACGCGTAGCAGCGTGACGGCGCGCGGCTCGTGTGATAGTGGCGCGGCGCGCGCGCGGGCCCGTATGCTGGCCCAGGCCACGGAGGCCGCCACGGAAGGGAGGACCCCGTGCTCGTGCTCACGAGGCGTGCGAACCAGAGCATCATGATCGGTCATGACATCGTCGTGACTGTGCTGGAAGTGCGCGGCGACCAGGTTCGACTCGGCATCCGCGCGCCACGCTCGGTCGACGTGCACCGCGAAGAGGTGTTCGCGAGCCTGCAGCAGTCGAACAAGGCGGCCGCGGCCTCGGCACGCGACCACGCCCGCGACGACGGCGCCCTCCCCACCGCGCCCACCGCCGACCCGGTCTAGCGCCAGCGCGCCGGTCCGCCAGCCCGGCGGGAACGGATCACGCAGCCCGGGCGAGCGGCGCCGTCACGCTGTAGATCGTGTGGGGCAGCACCGACTGGCAGGCCTCGCCGTTGCGCACGTTGACCACGATCGGGCCGAGCAGGTTGAGGGTCGCGTCCTCGGGCCGCTCGTTGAGCGTGACGATGCACAGCACGAGCACGTCGTCGGACGTGCAGACGCCGAGACGCTGCGCGGTCGCGTCCTCGAGGTCGAACTCGAACTCCGGGTAGTAGATGAACGGCGACACGACCACGAAACCCACGTCGGGATCCTGGTCGGCGGTCATCGTCATGAACGGCGAGTCGTCGCCGCCCCACCGTGCGACGGTGAACGTGCGCAGGTGGGGAAAGCCGGGGATTCCGGCTGCGAAGTGGAGCGACGCGCTGCGCGGCGGGTCGGCGACGAGCGAGGTCTGCATCATGCCCCCGTGGTCGAGAGGAAGTTCACGAGGCTCGGCTGGATCACGCGGGCCGTGACGGCGAGCGCCGCCTGGTACGCGTTCTGCTGCATCTGCAGGGCGATGACCGCCTGGGTCAGATCCGGCTCCTCGACGTTGGACAGGTTCTGCTGCAGCGTGAGCGCGTCGTTGGTGTTCTGGCTCTTCAGCGCGCTCAGGCGCTGCTCACTCGCACCGACGCCCGCAAGGCTCGTCGACACCGTTCGGGTGCCGGTGTCGAGCGCGGTCAGCGCGGTGTCGATCCCGGTCGACGAGCCCGAGCGCACCGCCGCCGCGAGGTTCGTGAGGTCGGTGAAGACGTCGGCACCGGCGGCACCGAACGCGGTGTCGCCGTTCACGTTGATCTGCAGGCGCACACCGGGTGCGACCGTGCGCTCGATCGACGCCGAGGTGCCGACGTAGTTGCCGGACGCGTCATACGCGGGGCCGTCGGCAGTGCCGGCGAAGATCGACCGGCCGTTGTACTGCGTGTTGGCGAGCCCGAGCACAGTCGACCGGATGCTGTCGATCTGCGTGGCGATCGCCTCGAGGCCCGCCTGGTCGAGGGCACCGTTCTGGGCCTGGATCGCGAGCGTGCGCGCCTGGGTGAGCTGGGTCACGATCGAGTTCATGGTGTTGTCGGCCGTCGACAACCACGCCGTGGCATCGTCGATGTTCGTGGCGATCTGGGTGTTGAGCCCGATCGCACTGCGCGTCTGGAGCGCGGTCACCGTGCCGACGGGATCGTCGGAAGGCACCGAGATGCGCTTGTTGGACGAGATCTCGTTCTGGATCTTGCCGAGGCTCGTGAGCATCTGCTGCAGGTTCGAGGTAGCACGGTTCGCCAGCGAGAGCTGCGTGACTCTGGTGTTGGAGGGGATCATGGCATCGGCCCCTACATACCCACGACGCCGGTGCGGTTCACCAGCGTGTCGAGCATTTGGTCGATCGCGGTCAGGAAGCGGGCCGAGGCGTTGTACATGTGCTGGTACTGCACCATCGACACCATCTCCTCGTCGGTGTTGACCCCGGAGATGCTGGACCGGCTCGCATCGATCTGCTGCACCGTCTGGTCCTGCATCGTCGAGCTGCGCTGCGCGCTCTGCGACGCCACGCCCAGGTGGGCGACGACGGCGCGGTACTGCGCGTCGGCGCCGCTCATCGACGCGCCGAGGTCAGAGAGCGCGAGCGCCACGCTTCCGTCGAGCGCGCCCGCGCCCGCGGCGCCGGCCGCGATCTTGTCGGGCTGGCCGGCAACGTCGGCCGACAGCGAGAGATCGGCCGCGCCTGTGCCGTCGAAGAAGTTGCGGCCGGTTCCGCCGTCGAGGCCGACACCGGTGGAGTGCAGCGCGTTCACGTCGCTCTTCAGCTGGAGTGCGACGGTGTCGAGCGACTGCTGGTACGACGGCACCACGGTGTTCACGGTGTCGAGCAGGCCAGCGGCCTGACCGCTGGTCACGAGCGCGGCATGGCCACTGCTCACCCAGTCGAGCGACACCGACGAGCCGCTCGTGTCGAGCCTGAGCGTCTCGGCGCGCTGCCCGCTCACGATCGCGGTGCCGCCGACGAACACGTTGACGGTTCCGGCATCGCCCGGGCGGATCGTTGCGCCCACGTCGGTGGCGAGCTGCTGGGCGAGCGCGTCGCGCTGGTCCTGGAGCGCGCCCGCGTCACGGCCGGACAGCGTCGCCTGACCGATCGAGGTGTTCAGCGCGGCGATGTTCGCGGCCGTGGTGTTCACCTCGTCGGTCAGCTGGCTCAGCTGGTTGATCGAGTCGCTGCGGAGCTGCGAAAGCTGCGACGACATCGAGTTCAACGTGCCGGCAACTGCCGCTCCCTGCGCGAGCAGCTGCTCGCGCCCGCCGGGATCCGAGGGGTTGTTCGCCACATTGGCGAAGCCGGCCCACAGGGCGTTGAGGCCGGCGGCGAGCGAATCGTTGCTCGGCTCCCCGAAGATCGCCTCGATGCTCGACAGCGTCGAGCTACCCGTGGAGAGCTGGCTCTGCGCGCCGCGTGCGAGCGCCGCGTTCACCTCGAGATACTGCGCCCGAAAGCGCGTGATGCCCGCAACCGACACGCCGCCGCCGGGCACCGTGTTGTTGTTCGTCCACAGGCTCGGCCCGAACACACCGTCGATCGGGTTCAGGCTCACGGCTTCGCGTGAGTAGCCGTCGGTGCTCGCGTTCGTGACGTTCTGGCCGATGATGTTGAGGGCGCGCTGCGACGCGTACAGGCCGGTCAGGGCGATGTTGAGGCCGGAGAAGTCGCTCATCGTTCCTGCGCCTACATCGCCTCGTCGACGATCCGCAGCACTGCGGCCCGGTCGACCGCCGCGTCGCTCTGGCCGCGGGGCGTGTAACCGTCGAGCTCGATCTCACCCATCGTCGCCAGCGCTTCGCGCGCCGCCTGCTGGCCCCGGGTCAGCATGTCGCGGTTGGAGCGGGCCACGCCGTCGATCTCCTGTGCGAGCTCGAGGAGCGCCAGACGGTGCTCGTCGAAGATCCCGCTCCACGGCGCCGGCGCGTTCTCGACGAGCTGGCGCAGGGTCGGGTTCGATCCGAGCGCGAGCAGCCGGGCGAGCGACTCGACGTGCACGGCTCGATCGAGCTCCAGCCGCTTGATCTCGGTGAGGACGGACTCGACCTCGCGGGTCGCGTGCGTCAGCCAACGTGATCGGCCGGAGGCCAGCACCAGCTGTTCCTCCTCGAGCTTGAATACGAGCAGCTCGAGGAGCCGGCGTTCGCGCCACAAGATGTTGGAGACCTCACCAAGTTCCTGTTGCATGCCCTCTCCCCGGAGACCCGCGCAAGCTCAATCGGCCTGCGACACGCCTCGTATAGGGCTGCTGAATAGGCCATTCGGCCCACCACACCCCTCGGAGCGGCGTCGGGGCCTCAGCCGAGCAGGCCCCGGCTGACGGCCGCGGCGAGACATTCCCGGCGGCTGCTCACCTGCATCTTGGCGTACATCCGCACGAGGTGGGACTTGACCGTGGCCAGCGAGAGCGACAGCTCCTCGGCGATCTCCTTGTTCGTGCGGCCCTGGGCGAGGAACACGAGCATCTCGCGCTCACGCGCCGACAGCTTCGCGTCGTTGCCGTCGATCGCCTCGAGGTCGAGCTCCGCGAACGCGCCCGGGAGACGCTCGGTGAGCGACGGACCGACCACCCGCTCGCCGCCGAGCACGCGGCGCACGACGTCGTCGATCTCGTCGACGGTGCCGCTCCGGCGGGTGATGCCGTCGGCGCCGGCGGCGAGCAACCGGGCGAGCGCGGGTTCTCTCGCCGCCGCGAGCAGCACGATCACCAGCGGCGCCGGGTGTGGCGCGCTGACCCGTTCCACGGCCTCGAGCTCACCGTGATCGGCGAGTGCGCCGATCACCACCACACCGGGCGCGGTCGCGCCGACGAGTGCCACGAGGTCACGTCCGGAGTGGGTCTCGGCCACCGTTGTGACGCCACGGGCGGCCAGCAGGCTGCGCGAACCGGCTCGCACGAGCGGCAGCTCATCGGCGATCACCGCCTGCAAGTTCCGCTCCAGCACCTCGCGAGCGTATGGGTTCCCGCCACACAGAGTGGTTCATCCCCGGGTTTGCATCAAGAGTTCGTCAAGCAAGTGTCGACACTCTCAATGTCAGCATCGCCAGCCGTGCAGGGGGATACCGAACCGTGAAGACCGACAAGATCGACGCCGCCCGCAAGCAGCACGAGGACCGTCTCGTGCATGAGCACCTTCCCCTCGTGGGCTACGTCGTGAGTGAGATCGCACACCGCGTTCCCGGCCACGTGTCACGCAGCGACCTCGTGTCGGCGGGCATGCTCGGTCTCGCCCAGGCCGCTCGCAGCTTCGACGAGAGCCGCGGCATCGCCTTCGACCGGTTCGCCTCGACCCGTATCCGCGGCGCCCTGCTCGACGAGCTGCGCGGCCGCGACTGGGCGAGCCGTTCCGTGCGGGCCCGGGCCCGAGGCATGCAGCAGGCCACCGAGGAGCTCACCTCCAAGCTCGGGCGCACGCCGACGAGCGAAGAGGTCGCGGAGCTGCTGGCGATCGAGCCCGAGGTGGTGCACAAGCTCGTCGACGACGTACACCGTGCGACGGTGCTCAACTACGAGTCGCTCGCGCTGGACGGCGACGCCGAGTCGTTCATCGCGGTCGGCGACGTCGACAGCCCCGAGGACGCGATCGTGTCCCGTGAGCGCCGGGCGGTGCTCACCGATGCCGTCGCCGCGCTGCCCGAGCGGCTGCGTTTGGTGGTCATCGGCTACTTCTTCGAAGAGCGTTCGATGCAGGACCTCGCCGACGAGCTCGGCGTGTCCGAGAGCCGGGTGTCGCAGTTGCGGGCCGAGGCGCTCCTGCTGATGAAGGACGGCATCAACGCGCACCTCGACCCCGACCAACTCACCGACGAGGCCCGGCCGAACGGCCGCGTCGCCCGGCGCAAGGCGGCCTATTACGCGCAGGTCGCCACGAGCTCCTCGTACCGCGCTCGCCTCGACAGCGAGCAGGAAAGCGTGCAGGAGAAGGCCGCGCGCCTCGACGACAGGCAGCGGACCGCCGTCTGACCGGAGCCCACAGGCGTCGCACCGGCCTCGGTGCGACGTGACGCGTAGGTCATTCGATTCACGCGCCCGCACCCGCACTGAGACCGCTCACACTTGACCACCGGCTACCGACGAGGACCCCGTCAAGACTGCTCATGCAACGCCGATAGAAGCACGAGTCGGCGGCTTCACCGCCACCGGCAGCATTCGTGCTCACGGACGAGTACGGACCCATCACGGAGGAGAGCGCAATGCGCATCATGTCGAACATCATGGCACTCGATGCCTACCGGAACTTGAACATCACCAACAGCGCCATCGCGAGCAGCGTCCAGAAGCTCTCGTCGGGCTACCGCATCAACAAGGCAGCCGACGATGCGGCCGGCCTCGAGATCAGCAACAACCTGAGGGCGCAGATCAGCGGCCTCACCGTCGCGACGCAGAACGCGCAGAACGGCGTCAACGTCGTGCAGACGGCCGACGGTGCGTTGAACGAGATCTCGACGATGTTGAACCGCATGCGCGACCTCGCAGTGCAGGCGGCGAACACGGGCTCGACCGACTCGAACGCGGCCGCCGCCGATCAGCAGGAGCTGAACGCGCTCGCCTCCGAGATCACGCGTCAGGCGCAGCAGACATCGTTCGGTTCGAACACGCTGCTCGACGGCACGTTCGTGAAGGTGTTCCAGATCGGCGCGAATGCCGGTCAGTACCTCACGGTCAGCCTCGGCACCTCGCTCACCGCGACGGGGCTCGGCGTGTCGGCCCTCGGTCTCGCTTCGGTCGCGTCGGCATCGGCCGCGATCACCGCGCTCGACACTGCGATCGCCACGGTGTCGACCACGCGAGGCACGCTCGGTGCGTTCCAGAACCGCTTCCAGTCGGTGATCAACGCGCTCGGCGTGACGACGCAGAACCTCACGTCGTCGGAGTCGGCGATCCGCGACACCGACATGGCGGCCGAGATGGTCAACTACAACAAGGACCAGATCCTGTTGCAGGCCGGCACGGCGATGCTCGCCCAGGCGAACGCGGTGCCGAACACCATCCTCAAGCTCCTCCAGTAGTCGGCGCACCTTCCCTCCGGACCGGTTGATCAGGGTGGCGCTCCTCCTGCCGATGCAGTAGGAGCGGCCCTGGTCGCCGGACGGGTGGCGGTGCGTGGACGTGGCCGCCCGTGTGGCGGTCAGCGACGACGACGGAGGAGCTGTGGTGTCGATCTCCGGGCTCGGTTCCGGGTCCAACACGAACGCGCTGACGATCTCCGGCC
This sequence comes from uncultured Actinomycetes bacterium, assembly GCA_963716525.1. Classification (GTDB taxonomy): domain Bacteria; phylum Actinomycetota; class Acidimicrobiia; order IMCC26256; family PALSA-610; genus JBBREP01. The sequence continues at coordinate 1,475,461 of OY970315.1, read as the reverse complement.
TCGGTACCGGCATCGATACGCAGAGCATCATCAATCAGCTCGTCGCGGTCGAGCAGCAGAAGGTCACGACCGTGCAGAACCAGGCGGTCGGCGAGCAGAACGCGCTCTCGAGCTGGTCCACCATCCGCAACGCGCTCTCCAACCTCACCTCCGCCGAGCAGGTGCTCGTCCACGCCTCCGGCTGGCAACTCCTGACGGCGACATCAAGTGACAACACGATCGCGACCGCGACCGCGGGGAGCGGGACGATGAGCGGCGCGCTCACGTTCTCGGTCAACTCGCTCGCGCAGTCGGGTGTCGTGCGATCGACGAACACCATCACGAGCCTGTCCGACCCCGTGACGAGCGCATCGAGGATCCTCGTCGCTGCGGGTGGCTCGAAACTCGGCTTCTCCTCGCTCGCCGCGACCGACAGCGTGGCATTGGGTACGCACTCCATCCAGGTCACGCAGAGCTCCGCCGCCGCCGTGAAGAACGGCACCTCGGCGCTCGGGTCGTCGACGGTCGTCTCCGGCAGCAACGACATGCTGCAGATCGTCGTCAACGGCACGACGTACAACCTCGCCGTGCCATCAGGCACCTATGACCCGCAGCTGCTCGCGGCCGCGGTCCAGCAGGCGCTCGACGCGGCCGGTGCGGGCGTCACTGCAACAGTCGGAGCCACCGGTGCGCTCTCGCTGGCAACCACCGGCGAAGGCAGCGCCGCGACGATCCGCGTCACGGGCGGCAACGCCCTCGCCGCGCTCGGGCTCACCGTCGACGCGCAGGCGCTGCACGGGACCGACGGAATCGTCACCGTCGACGGCGGCACCGCCCAGACGTTCGGCAACACCACTCCGCTCACCGCGGGCGGGACGATCACGCTCGCCGCCGGCAGCGGGACGATCACGGCGACGCTCGCCGGCGGCCTCCGCGCCGGCACGGTGTCGTCGAACGACGTCTCGACCGGGGACGGCTCGCTCCAGTCGGTCGTCGCGGCGATCAACGGCGCCAACGCCGGTGTCACCGCGGCCGCGATACAGGTCGGTGCGAACGCGTACCGGCTCCAGATCGGCGCGACGGCGACCGGCGCGGGCAACGACCCGAGCATCGCGGCAAGCGTGTTCGACTCGACGGCGATCGGCGGCCTCACCGTCCTGTCACAGGGATCTGACGCCTCGATCACCGTCGGCACCGGGCCCGGCGCGTACGACATCACCTCGAGCACGAACAGCATGGCGAACGTGCTGCCGGGCGTCACCGTGAACCTGCTCCAGGCATCGAGCTCCCCGGTGACGGTCACGGTCGGGCGCGACAGCACCACGCTCGCGAACGACGTGCAGAAGATCGTCGACGCCGCCAACTCGGTGATGACCGCGCTCGACAACGCCACGGTGTACGACACGAGCACGCACACCGCGTCGCCGCTCACCGGCGATCTCACCGTCGAGCGCCTCCGCAGCGCCCTCTACGCGGCGGTGTCGAACCTCGTGAGCGGCGCGAACCCCGTGAGCCCCGGCGTCGCGGGCGTCTCGGTGGACAAGGATGGCCACTTCACGTTCGACGCGACTGCGTTCGCGACCGCGTACGCCGCCGACGCGACGGGCATGACGAACCTGTTCGCGCAGGGAGGCAGCTCCTCGTCGGGCACGGTGTCGTTCGTGTCCGCCACGCCCGGCACGCGTGCCGGCTCGTACTCGCTCTACATCTCCCAACTCGCGGCACAGGCGTCGTCCACGAGCAGCGGACTCCCCGCGGTCGGCACCACGATCCGCGCGCGCGTCGGCAGCGTCGTGGCCGCGTACACGGTGCAGACCGGCGACACGCTGGCATCGGTGACCGCCGGCCTCAACCAGGTGTTCGCGGCGCAACACCTCGGTCTGGTCGCGTCGGTCAACAGTTCGAACCTCCAGATCAACACCGCGAGCTATGGCTCGCAGGCCACGATGGACGTCGCGTGGAACGGCACGACCTATGCGACGTCCACAGGCGCCGATGTCGCAGGCACCATCAACGGCGTGGCGGCCACCGGCTACGGGCAGACGCTCGCCGCGCCGCAGACCGACCCGAAGCTCGCGGGCCTCGCCCTCCAGGTGACGGGTTCGATCAAGGGAGCGATCGGCAACTTCACCTACTCACCCGGCATATCGGCCCGGCTCGACCAGGTGATCAAGGATGCGACCGACCCGCTCAACGGCTTCATCACGTCGGCGGAGCAGGCCCACACGAACAACGTCCAGCTGATCAGCCAGCGCGTGAGCGACATGTCCGATCAGGTGAACCAGTACCAGAACCGGTTGCGCACGCAGTTCGCGCAGTTGGAGGCCGTGCTCGCCCAGATGAAGAACCAGGGCAGCTTCCTCACCAGCCAGATCTCGAAGACCGGATAACCCACCCATGCCCGGAGCCCCGAACCCCTTCCTCGCCGACAACGTGCTCACGGCCACGCCCGAGCGGCTGTTGCTGATGATGTACGACCGTCTCGCGCTCGACCTCTCCCGCGGCGAGGCGGCCATCGACCGCGGCGACATCTACGAGGTGCACGAGCGCCTGACGAACGCGCAGGCGATCGTTCGCGAACTCCAGGCGGCGCTCGACGTGAGCATCTGGCCCGAGGGCACCGGCCTGCTCGACGTCTACGACTACGTGGTGCGGTTGCTCGTGGACGCTAACGTGCACAAGGACGCAACGAAGGTGGCCGAGGCACGCGGGCTCGTCGCACCGTTGCACGATGCCTGGCGGCAGGCCGCCGGATCCCTGCCAGGTGCGCATGCCCGGTGAGGACGAACCCCGCTGGCGCGCCGTGCTCGACCGGATCGTCGCCGAGATCGACCGGCGCGACGCGTTGCTCGCGTGCGGTGAGCTGCGCGCGATGCGCGCACCCGTGATCGACGTCCCCGACGAGCTCGGACCGGTGCCGCCGGCACTCGTGCCGACCGTCCACGAGATCGTGGGCCGCCTCGCCGCGCAGCAGGCCGCGGTCGAACGCGAGCTCGCCAAGGTGGGCCGGGAGCTCGCGCGCTGCGCGTCGGCGCGGCCCGCGACGTCACCACGCTCCGTCGACGACGCCGGCCGGCCCGCCTTCGAAGCGCGCGCTTGAGGTCACGAAACCCGTGGTGGTGCCGATCAGGCACCACCATGAGCGAGCCTCACGCCCGCCGGGCGACCGCATGAGCAACCGCCGCCGACCGAAGCACGCGGCGCGCTCGCGGTCGCGGTCGCTCACTCCCACACAGCACCTGCAGGTCGCAGTGACCGCGCTCGAGGGCGACGACGGCACGGTGGCGGCCCGCCATCTCGACGTGGTGCTGCAGCTCGCACCCGGCAACCCCGATGCGCGCGCGCTGCGCGGCATCGCCGCGAACCGCGTGGGTGACCACCGGCGAGCAGCACGCGATCTCGGCGCTGCGGTGCGGGCGTTCGGCCTCCCCCGCCCCGACACGCGCGATGCACACAACGAGTACGCGCTCGCACTCCGCGGCACGGGCGACGACGAGGCGGCCGAGGCGGTGTTGCGCGACCTCGTGGGCGCCCAGCCCGACTTCGGCGCCGCGTGGCACAACCTCGCGATGGTGCTGCACAGCCGGCACGCCGTGGACGAGGCCGTGGCCGCGGCGCGGCGATCGGTCTCGCTGCGACCGGACGACCCGGGCGCGCTGCTGCTGCTCGCCAAGCTGCTGCGCGAGCAGGGGCGGCTCCTCGCGGCGCGGGCGACCCTCGCGCGCGCCGAGGAACTCGCACCCGACGACGTGTCGATCCAGACCGCGTTCGGCAACACGCTCTTCTATCTCGGTGAAGTGGAGCCGGCCCTCGCGCGCTTCCGGCACGCAGCCGAGCTACACCCGAACGAGCCGGTGTTCCATTCGAACTACGGGACGATGCTCACGCACTGCCGCCGCTACGACGAGGCAATCGCGGAGCACGAGAATGCGTTCACCCTCGATCCGAAGAACTCCGACGTCGTGGTGCGCCGCGCCGCACTCCTGCTCAACCTCGGCCGGCTCACCGAAGGTTGGCGCGCCTACGACGCGCGTCTCGACGCCGAACCGTCGGAGCGGCGCTGGACCGGGACGCCGGAGTGGTCGGGAGACCGGCTGGACGGCAGGACGTTGTGCGTGTACCGCGAGCAGGGCATCGGTGACGAGCTGATGTTCGCGTCGATGTACCCGGAGCTGGCCGCGGCCGCCGACCGCCTGATCGTCGAGTGCGACCCGCGCGTGCACCGGCTCTTCCAACGCTCGTTCCCGGAAGCGGACGTGCGCGTGCACTCCAGCGACGGTGGCGAACCCGGCGCGCGCCATCCCGACGCCGATGTCGTGATCGCCGCGGGCAGCGCCACGCAGCACCTGCGCACCGACCTCGCCGCGTTCCCGGGCTCACCGTGGCTGCGCGCCGATCCCACTGCGGTCGAGCGCTGGCGGGACCGGCTGGCGCGCGCGGCAGGACCGGGACCGTACGTGGGCATCTCGTGGCGCAGCATGATCCGCACGTCGGAGCGGCGCCTCGAGTACACCCGCCTCGACGAGTGGGGACCGATCCTGCGCCATGCGCAGGAGGGCAACGCGCGCATGGTGCTGCTCCAGTACGACGAGTGCGAGCGGGAAGTGGCCGACGTCGAGGCGCGCTTCGGCATCACCATCCACCGCTGGCCCGACCTCGACCTCATGAACGATTTCGACGGCGTGGCCGCGCTCATCGGCGCGCTCGACCTGGTGATCGCGCCCCGCAACGCGGTGACGATGCTCACGGGAAGTCTCGGCGCGCCGGCACTCGCGATCGGGAACGCTGGTGACTGGGCCGAGTGCGGCACCGGCCAGCTGCCGTGGTTCGGCTCGGTCGAATGCGTCAACCGTCGCGTCGACGGTCCGTGGGAGCCGGTGCTCGCCGAGGTCGGCGCGCGCCTCGCCCGCCTGCTCCGCGGCGTCTCGCCGATCGCCGACAAGTACGAACGAAAGGTGTGCGCGTGAAGCCGACGAACCTCGATCTGAGCGGAGCGACGATCCTGCTGACCGGCGGCACGGGCAGCTTCGGCAACGCCTTCCTCGAACGCCTCCGCGACGAGTGGCCCGACGCCGTGGTGCGCGTCTACTCCCGCGACGAGCTCAAGCAGTCCGAGCTGCGCACCCGCTTCGGCGACAGCCAGGTGCGCTACCTCATCGGTGACGTCCGGGATCGTGCCCGCATGGCCCGGGCCGCCCAGGGCTGCGACGTGATCGTGCACGCGGCGGCAATGAAGCAGGTCCCCGCGTGCGAGTACAACCCGTTCGAGGCGGTCCGCACGAACGTGCTCGGCGCCCAGCATGTGGTCGACGCGGCGATCGACGCCAAGGTCGAACGCGTCGTGGCCCTATCGACCGACAAGGCAGTCAATCCGGTGAATCTCTACGGTGCGACCAAGCTTTGTGCCGAGAAGATCTTCGTGCAGGGCAACGCCTACGCCGCCCAGTCGTCCACCCGGCTCGCATGCGTGCGCTATGGCAACGTCGTGGGCTCGCGCGGGTCGGTGGTGCCGGTGTTCCAGCGGCAAGCAGCCGAAGACGGCCGCCTCACACTCACCGACGAGCGCATGACGCGGTTCTGGATCACGCTCCCCCAGGCCGTCGACCTCGTGCTCTACGCGCTCGAGCACATGAGCGGCGGCGAGGTGTACATCCCGAAGATCCCCTCGATGCGCGTGGCGGACCTCGCCGACGCGATCGCACCGGACCTGCCCAAGGAGATCGTGGGCATCCGGCCGGGCGAGAAGCTGCACGAGCTCATGCTCACGGCCGACGAGTCGCGCCATGCGCTCGACGCCGGCGACGTGTACGTCGTGCTCCCCGAGCACGTGTGGTGGGACGAGCGGGGCCCACAGGTCACGGGCACGCGCGTGCCCGACGGTTTCGTGTACTCCAGCGATGGCAACGATTGGTGGTTGACGACCCAGGAGCTCGCCGGGCTCCTGCGCTTCACCAGCCGGGCCGCCGCCTGATCTCGGGACGAGGAAGGCACAATGATCCCATACGGCAGGCAATCGATCGACCAAGGCGACATCGACGCCGTGGTCGAGGTGCTTCGCGGCGACTGGCTCACCCAGGGCCCGGCCGTCGAGGCGTTCGAGGCCGCGCTGGCCGAACGCGTCGATGCACGGCACGCGGTCATGTTCTGCAACGGCACCGCCGCGCTGCACGCGGCCATGGCGGCGGCGGGAGTGGGGCCGGGCGACCGGGTGCTCACGTCGCCGCTGTCGTTCGTGGCATCCGCCAACTGCGCGCGCTATGTGGGCGCACAGGTGGGCTTCGTCGACATCGACGTCACCACATGGAACCTCGACGTCACCGCGATCGGCGGGCGGCATTGCGACGCGCTCGTCGCGGTCCACTACGCGGGGCTGCCGTGTGACCTCTCGTCGCTCGCGGCGCGCCCGCGCGTGGTGATCGAGGACGCATGCCACGCGTTCGGCGCGCGTACTCCCGACGGTCCCGTCGGCAACTGCGCGCACTCCGACATGACGGTGTTCTCGTTCCACCCGGTGAAGGCGGTCACGTCGGCCGAAGGCGGTGCTGTCACGACGAACTCCGACGAGCTCGCCGGCGCGCTACGCCGCTTCCGCTCGCACGGCGTCGTGCCGACACCGGAGCAGGGCGGCTGGAGCTACGCGGCCGAGGAGCTCGGCTACAACTTCCGGATGAGCGACGTGCACGCTGCGCTCGGCCGCTCGCAGCTCTCGAAGCTCGGCAACTTCATCGCGCTCCGGGGCGCGCTCGCCGACCGCTACCGACGCCGGCTCATCGCGATGGCGCTGCCCGACGTGTACGCGCCGCCGGCGGCCATGCCGGGGTGGCGGCACGCGTACCACCTGTTCCCCGTGTGGGTGCCGGACCGGGCGCGCGTCTACGAGGCGATGCGGGCTGCGGGGATCGGCGTGCAGGTGCACTACGTGCCGATCTACCGGCACCCGATCTACGAGTCGCTCGGCTACACGCACTACGACTTCCCCGCGACCGAGCGGGTGTACGCGGGGCTGCTCTCACTGCCGCTGTACCCCGCGCTGCCGCCGCGAGCAGCAGGACGTCGTGCTGCTCGCGCTGTCGACGGCCGTCACCGAGGGCGCCGTGCCCGAGAACGTGCAGTCGACGATGGAGCACCTGCATCTCGACCGGCGCCGTCACCTGACGATCTGAGGCGAGGGCGCCGCCGGAGCGCTGCTCGTTGCCGCCTCTGAGGTGGACGGTTGGCGCCGGGCGCGCCGCCGTGACCGCAGCGCCACGAGCGCCGTGGCCGCCGCGAGCAGGAGCTCGGGCTCGACGGCCATGCGCAGGCGCTGGTTCCCGTCGCTGATCGCGCTGGCGACGGCGATCGCGCCGAGCGCGCCGAGCACAGCCGCCGCGCCGGTGCGGCGCCGCAACAGCAGCACGAGGCCGTACACCGCGAACGGCAGCATCACGACGTAGCACCACCACGCGACGAACTGCCAGTGGGGGTTGCGAGACTCGATCGCTTCGAAGTCGCGCTGCTGGCGGGGTGCGAACAGTCCCGCGGTGCGCGCCACCCGCACCGTGGCGACGAGCGGCGCGCGCGTGAGGTGCGTGCGCACGTAGTGCTGCGCGCGGCTGCGGTTCGCGCGGTGCCGCGTCCGCCTCGGTGACCCGCGGCCAGTCGACCTCGGTGACGCAGTGGTAGTCCCACAAACCGATCGACGGGCGTGAGTACGTCGACGGGCAGTTCGCGCCGGCGAGCGTCTTGGCGCTGTCGGTCGCCCAGAGCCCGGCGGTACCGAAGTCGTGGACCACGTAGCCCACCCAGGGCGCGCTCACGAGCGCGAAGCCGGCAAGCGTTGCCGCGGCTGCGCCGAGGCGCTGCCGGCCACTCCAGCTGCGCGCCACGAGGAGGACGGCACCGACCGCGCCCACCATGAGGATCGGCGCTTCCGCACGCGCCAGCGCGGCGAGCGCGAACAGCGCACCGACCGCGAACCACCGCGCCGGGCGCATTCGCGGCGCGTCGCGCGCCCACAGCGCAGCAAGCAGCGCCGCGGTGACGAGCGGCACCGCGATCGCCTCCGACATCAGCGAGCCGTCGGTAGCGAGCAGGAACGGCCAGACCGCGGCCAGCGCGGCCGCCGCGATACCCGTGCGTGCGCCGGCGAGGCGGCGGCCGATCAGGGCCACGAGCGGCACCGTCGCGGCGCCCGCGATGCTCGACGCGACGCGCGCGTCGAGCACGGTGCGAAGGCCCACACGCTGGAGCGCGGCGAGGAACAGCGGGTAGAGCGGCGGGAAGTTGGCCGTAGGGACGAAACGCCCCGAGAACGCCACGACGCCGTCGCTGTAGCCGTGACCGTCCGCGAGCGGCCCGGCGAGCAGGAAGTACGCGCTCGCGTCGAGTCCGAGCGGAGCGTGGTGCCGGGCGACGACGAGCACGTAGATCACCCGGGCGGCGACCCCGACGGCGGTGATCGTGGCGACGAGGGGCCAGAACGCACGGCGCTCGGGAGGAGCACCCGGCGCCGCGGGCGTGCTCGCCATACGGGGAAGCTACGCGCGAGCGCGCATCACACCACGTGGCACCCACCCGGACGGCCACCACCCGTCACGCTGCGGTGAACGGGCTCAGCGCACTTCGTAGATCTCGTACGTGAGCTCGGTGCCGTCGAGATGGCCCTTGCCGACGGCCTGGATGGAGTTGAGCCAGAGGTAACGCTCGTCGCCGGTGTCGTAGAGCGGCGCCACATAGATCGTCGCACCGTTGGCGAGATCGACGCGGCCGCGATACGACGTGAGCACGAGCGCGCCGTCATGGGTCTCGAGCGTGGCCCGCACGTCGAGCGTGGCGATCCCCCGGCCGTCCAGCGTCACCCAGTCACCGGCCGCGCTGCCCGTCTTGAACGTGGCCTTCAGGCGCTCACCTTCGAGCTCGCCGCGCTCGACACCGAAGATCATGCGCGTGCCGAGCGGCGTGTCGGGTATCGCCATCGGTCCGCTCAGCGTGAGCGTGGCACGGCACAGGTGCACCAGCTCGATGCTCATCGGCATCCTCCTCGATGCACCACTGTTGCACGCCGCCGCGCGCCCGCCACAGCCGGCGCCGCCGGCTCACACTCGTGTGGGGATGCCGGCCGCGGCGAGATGCCGGCGGGCTTCGGCCGGCGTGTGCTGGGTGAAGTGGAACATTGCCGCGGCAGCCACTGCGCTGGCACCACCCACCCGGACGGCCTCCACCATGTGGTCGAACGTGCCGGCGCCGCCGCTCGCGATCACGGGGACGTCGACGCTTCGCGTCACCGCCGCGAGCACCTCGATGTCGTAGCCGTCCATCATCCCGTCGTGGTCGATGCTCTGCAGCACGATCTCGCCCGCGCCCATCGCCGCGACCTCGGCGGCCCACTCGGCCGGGTCGAGGCCGGTGTCGCGCGTCGCGTTGTGCGACCACACCGTCGGGGTGCCACGCCCGTCGCCTCCGCGCCACACGTCGACCACCGCAACGACGCACTGCGCACCGAAGCGCGCCGCGGCACTACGAACGAGGCCAGGATTGTCGAACTGCCCGCTGCCGATCGCGACCTTGTCGGCACCCACCGCGAGGAGCGCGCGCACGTCGTCGGGCGTGTGCACACCACCCCCGACGGTGAGCGGCATCTGGCACTGGTCGGCCAGCGTGTCGACGAGCGCGAGGTCGGGCCCGCGCCCTTCCGCCGTGGCCGCGACGTCGAAGAAGCAGAGCTCGTCGACGTCGCGCAGGTTGTACACCTGCACGGCCTGCATCGGGCTCCCCACCGCGCGGGCACCGTCGAAGCGCGTGCCTTTGACGATGGTGAAGCCCTTCGAGAGGATCGTGGGGATCACCCGCAGCTTCAGCATCGGTCAGCGCCCCCTCAGAAGTCCACGAAGTTGTGCAGAAGCCGGCGGCCCATCGCCTGGCTCTTCTCAGGGTGGAACTGCGTGCCGAACACGTGACCCCGGGCGACGACCGACACGAACCCGCCGCAATAGGGCGTGGTGGCCACGATGTCGCGCTCGTCCACACACTGCATGTGGAAACTGTGGACAAAGTAGAAATCCGTCGCAGCGTCGATGCCTGAAAGTAACGGGGAGGTGGCGCGCCGGTGAACCTCGTTCCAACCCACGTGCGGCACGCGCTCGCGCCCGGCCACCGAGACGGCCTCGCCCACGGGCTCGAGCCGCACGACCGCGCCCTCGATGAGGCCGAGCCCCGACGTGTCGCGGATCTCGGTCCCGGTGCTCGCGAGCAGCTGCATGCCGAGGCACACGCCGAGGATCGGCACCTCGTTTCCGACCACCTGCTCCCCGATCCCCTCGGCCAGGCCGCGCTCGGTGAGCACGTCCATCGCGTCGGAGAACGTGCCCACGCCAGGCAGGACGATCTTGTCGACGAGCGCCAGATCGGTGGGGTCGTCGGTCACGAGTGCCTTCGCTCCGCAGTCGTCGACCGCGCGCCACATCGAGTCGACGTTGCACAGGCCGGTGTCGATCACCGCGATCCGCTGCACGGCGCGCTCCTCAGGCCGCCGTGCGGCCGGTGACCGTCGCCTCCGGCGCACCCGCGCCGAAGTCGAGGGCGTCGAGGGCGTCGACGTTGTCGTCGTTGACCTTCGTGAGGTTGCCGAGCGCGTCACGCACGAGCTCCCCCGAGCGCGTCGTGCGGAACAGGGCGCGGTTCGTGAAGCGGTCGCACACCTCGTCGAAGTGCGTTCGGGCCATGCCGAGCTCGGCGAGGAGCTCGTCGAGCGCCACACCGAGATAGCTGTGCGGGTACTTGCCGTCGTGCCGGCGTACGAGCTCGATCGCGTCGGCCCGTGCGAGACGGCCGCGCCGCACCTGCATGCACGCATGATCGGTGGCGCGACCGAAGCCGAACTTCAAGAACTTGAAGTAGTCGTGGATGCCGTGGAACAGGTTGTCGAGGTTCTCGTAGTCGACGAGCGCCCCCTCCACGGTGCGTCCCCACGACTCGAACCCGTGGGCCTGCGCGATGAGCGCGTTCGACGCGCCGTCCCACGGCAGGTAGTAGCCGAGGAACAGGCCGGTCACGCCGGCGCCGGCGAGCTCGCCGTCGGTGGGGTACGTGTACTGGATCAGGTCGCGCCGCTCGATGCCGTCCCGGCCGACCAGGTCGCTCACGCGCAGGCCGATGAGCCCGCCGAACTCTTCGAGCCAGCGGCGGTCGAGCACCGGGCCTCCGGCCGCGGCGGCGGGACCGCCGTACTCGTTCTGGCTGTTCTCGCCCCACACGATCAGCGGCACGCGGTGCTGCACCGCGACCCGCACGGGGATCGTGAAGATCGTGGCGTGCTCGGGCCACGAGATGTCGCCCACCTGCGTGAGCGCGAAGCGGTTGATCACGCGCCGCACGCGGGGGTTGACGGTCACCTCCACGTGGTCGACGCCGAGCGAGCGGAGGTTCGCGAGGTTGCGCCGCCCGATCGGCGACAGCATGCACGTCGTGGCCGTGACGCACAGCGGGTTGAGGTCGAGCTCGAGCATCTTCAGCACCTGGAACGTGCTGTCCTTGCCGCCGCTCACCGGTACCACGCAGTCGTAGTTGGAGCCGTCGCGCGACCGGTACCGATCGAGCACCTCGACGAGCTCGCCGCGCCGCGCGCCCCAGTCGATGTGGGGGCGCTGCTCGAAGTGACGGCACGCGCTGCACACGCCCGCGGCGTCGAACATGATGTCGGGCCGGGTGTCGGGCATCACGCAGCGACGGCAGTAGCGGATCGCGCGGCGGGACATGCGGGTCTGATCGGCGGTCACGACGCCCTCCGGAGCACTCGCATCCCGTCGTCGCGGTCCGCCGCGATCTCTGCGAACCCGGTGGCTGTGAACGCCCGGAGGCTGCGGTCGTTGCCGGGATGGACCACGGCCTCGAGCGCTCGCACCTGGCAGTCGGCGGTGAGCGATTCGTGGAGCGCGCCGAGCATGGCGCGCCCGTAACCCCGGCCGCGCTGGCCGGGGGCGACCACGATGCTGACGACACCGACCCCGTCGGTGACATCGACGCGCACCGAGCCGATCGGCACGCCGTCGACCTCGGCGATCATCATGCGCCGCCCCGGGTCGTCGAGCACCGCTGCGAACCAGCAGCGCGTGCTGCGTGTCGTGCACGGCACTCCCGCTGGCGCTCCAACGCACTGCAGCGATGTCGTTGCGCCACGCGAGGACGCTCCCCGCGTCGGCCCGCGTCGCCGGCCGCAGCACCACCGTTCCCTGCGGAACGGGTGGCGCGGCCACACCGACCACGTCGAGCACGTCGCGCCACGACGCGGTGCGCCAGTCGACGCCGTGACGCGCGAGCCGGCGCACGATCGCCCGCGCGGCTTCGAGATCGTCCGCGGTGTCGACGGTCCAGCGCAGCCCGCCGAGCGTCCGCCCGCTGCGCAGGTTCGCGAGCACGTAGCGCTCCGGCCGCCGGTAGAGATACGGCGTCACGTGCTCGCGTTCGACGAGGTCGCGCGCGAGGCGGTTGGCCTCCAGCAACGCATCGCATTCGACGACCTCGACGTCGAGCCCCTTCGGGAACGTGCGCGGCAGCACGTTCGTCGTGTAGTGCGCGTTGCGGTCGAGATGCTTGGTGACTGCTGCCGCGACGAGCACCGGATCGGTGAGCGGGCAGTCGGCGGTGATCCGCACGACGTGATCCGCCGGGAAGTCGTTCACGGCGAGCGCGAAGCGCCCGAGCACGTCGAGCTCGTCGCCCCGCACCACCGCCACGCCGGCGCGCTCGGCGATGCGGGCGATCGGGTCGTCGGCGGCCTGATCCGAGGTGGCCACCACCACACCGAGCGACGTCCATGCGGGCGCGGCCTCGGGCGGGCCGAAGCGCCCGAGCCGTTGCAGCAGGAACTCGAGCATCGGCCGGCCGTCGAGCTCGCGCAGCACCTTGCCGGGCAGCCGGGTCGACCCGGTGCGGGCCTGCACCACGCAGAGGACGGCGGTGCCGCGCGACACGTTCATCGCGCCGCCCCGACCGCGGCATGCTGATCTCCAGGCACCCGCGGCGCCGCCAGGATCGCGATCGCCTCGGCGACGCGCGTCGCCCCGTGACCGTCAACGAGCGTGGCACCGGCGCGCGCCAGCGCCCCGCGCAGGCGCGCGTCGTCGACCAATGTGCACGCGCCCTGCGCCGCATCGGCAGGGTCGACGACCCAGGCCGCTCCGGCCCGCCCGACGGCGTCGACGTTCGGCTGCTGGTTGGGGGCCACCGCGAACGTCACGCACGGCCGGCCGATACGCAGCGCCTCGAGGAGCGTCAGCCCGCCCGCGGTCACCACCAGATCGGCCTGGCGCAGCACGGGAACGAGCGAGCGCAGTCCGGCCAGCGGCGTCACACCGTCGGGCACCGAGCTGTCGCCCCACGGCCCCACCACGAGCTGCACGTCGAGCTCCGGTCGCGCCGCGTGCAACGTTCCCGCGATACGCGCGCGCCACCCCTGCTTCGTCAGCGGCGCCCGCCGCGACGAGCACGCGCGAGCACCGGTGGAGCGGTGGGTGCTCCCCGCCGGCATCCGCGTCCACCCCGTCGAAGGTGTCCACCAGCGCGTACCGGGCGCCGGCGAGCACGAGCCGCGGCTGCGTGTACACGTCGGCACTCGCTCCCGGTGACGGCGCGACGAGGCAGTCGACCGCCATGTCGCGGTCGAGGTCGTCGATCGCGACGACCACGTCCGGCACGAAGTGGTGCCGGTCGTCGGCGCGCCGCCGGTACGAATCCACCACGATGACGGGTGCGGCGATGATCCCTTCTCCGATCGGGATCACTGCCGCGCCGAGGGCCCGGGCCCGTAGCGCGCGGGCCACGGCTTCACAGCGGGCGCGGTGTCCGAGCCCGGCGCCGGGCCCTTCGTCGCAGCAGAGCAGGACGGCATCGCTCACAGCGCGTCCCATGTGATGACGTCGTCGAACTCGATGTCGCGCCGGGCGGTGCGACCGACAACGGCGTCGATCAGCTTCGGTGCGATCCCGAATCCCGGGCGCTTCACGCACAGCATGTCGCGCGTCACGACCGTGCCGGCCGGGATCGCACCTGCTGCGACCACCGAACGGCGCGCCTTCGTATACATCTCCACCGCTTCCTCGTCGGACGGCCCGCGCTTCACGCCGTCGCCGAGCGCGGCTTCGACCTCGCGCACGTGCGCGACGAGCTCGGCGAGCTCCTTGGGTTCGATCGCGAACGGATGGTCGGGGCCGGACATCGAGCGGTCGAGCGTCACGTGCTTCTCGACGAGTCGCGCCCCGAGTGCCACGGCCGCCGGCGCCACGTGGATGCCCGTCGTGTGGTCGGACAGCCCGACCGGCACGCCGAACGCAGCCTCCATCGCCGGGATCGCGCGCAGGTTCATCACCGAGGCGGGAGCGGGGTACAGCGACGCACACTGCAGCAACGCGAGCGCGTGCGCGCCGCCCGCGTGCGCCGCGGTGAGGGCGTCGTCGATCTCGCCGAGCGTGCACATTCCGGTCGACACGATCATCGGCCGATGCTTCGACGCCACGTACTGCACGAACTCGAGGTCGACGATCTCGAACGACGCGATCTTGAACGCGACCACTCCGAGCTCATCGAGCTCGTCGACCGCATCGCGATCGAACGGGGAGGAGAAGAAATGCACTCCGTGGTCCGCGCAGTGCTCGGCCAGGAGCCGCTGCCACTCGCGCGGAAGCGCGACCTCGTCGAGCAGCTCGTGCACCGGCTTGGCGCCGAGCTCGTCGAGATAGTCGAAACGCGGCGCGCGGGTCGAGTAGAGCGCGCGGCCCGAGTAGGTCTGGAACTTCACCGCGTCGACGCCCGCGTCCGCGGCCGCGTCCACGAGGCGGCGGGCGGTGTCGAGATCGCGGTTGTGGTTCGCTCCCACTTCTGCGATCACGTAACACGCCGAGTCGGCGCCGATCCTGCGGCCCCCGAGATCGATCGCCGGCGGAGCGCCCTGCGGCATCAACTGGGTGAGTCCTCGGAATGCGCCGGGGGGCGGCCGGGCGGGGTGGACACGGACGCGAGGATCCCGACGACCTCGGCGTGACCGCGCCGCTGCGCAACACCGGCAAGCGTGTCGCGCTCGTGTCGCGGCAGCAGGTGGGCGAACGTGTCGCGGGTGAGGTCGTCGGCGCTCGGCAGCGACAGGCCGGCCACGAGCACCGCGAAGCCTTCGTCGTGGTTGCCGCGCCGCACGAGCTCGCCCGCGAGCAGCAGGCAGCGCTCGGTATCGGTGGCGGCCGCCACGACGAACGTGTCGGCGAGGATCCCGGCCCGCTCCACACAGAGGTCGAACAGCTCGAGCAGATCGGCGCCGGTCACGAGCGGCAGCGCGGCCGCGAGCGTGGCGCGCGAGCGGTCGGCGTCGAGCAGCGCGCCCACGATCGCCGCGCGCACGCGCTCGCACGCGGCCACCGCCGGGCGCTCGGCCCGATCGTGGACCGGCGAGCACGCGACACCGGCGGCCGCGAGGCGCACGCTCCAGCGCAACGCGTCGTCGGCATCGAGGAGCCATGCGAACAGCGTCGCCGCGGCGAGCACGCTCGTGGAACCGCCGTACCGTTCCCAGAGCGCCTCCGCGAGCCGGTCGACGCCGGCGACGGGTGCGCCCGCGATCCATCCGAACAGAGAAGGGACATCGGCGGGCCGGAGGTGGGCAAGCGCGTCGGCGGGCGCGAGCACGTCATCGGCCACGAGCGTCGCGGTCGCCTCCCACAGCGGCGCGGCCGCGGGATCGGTTGCGAGCGCGTGCAACAGTTGCGCGACCGCATCGGCATCACGGCCGGCGAGGTGCAGGGCGCGGACCCGCACCGCCCACACCGCGGCCTGCGAGCACGGGTACCAGTTGTCGCGGGGCGCGGCCACCGTCCCTTCGGCACCGAGGAGCTGCAACGCTCCCGTCGCGTCGCCGAGCTGGATGCACGCCGACGCGTCGAGCAGCGCGGCCAGCGCCTCGTCACCACCGGCCTGGCGCAGGCGACCCGTGAACTCGGCGACCTCCCACGGCCGGCGGAAGCCGAGGAGCAACGCGGCCACGTGCGCCGACGCGCTGGCGCGCACCGCCGGTTCGGTCGCGCGCTCGGTGGCCAGCTCGAAGCGGTCGAGGGCCTCGTCCTCACGCTTGCCAGCGAGCAGTGCCCGCGCGCGGTCGAAGTCGGCGTCGCCCGACTGCTTCGCCTCGGTCATATCGTCAGATCGGCCGGCACGAGCGCCCGGCGAGGGGCTCTCAAGACTGATTCAAGATCATGGCGCGGCGGCGCGACGGCTCAAGTGCAACGCGCCGCAACCGATCGTGGGTCTCGCAGGCCACCAGGCCGACCCCGGTGACGGATCGCCGGCGAATGCAGTCAAGGACGGCGGGGCTCGGCGGAGGCTCCCGTGTCGAACACGGTTGGCGCAATGCGCGTGATCGCTCGATGAGCGACCTTGCCATCGGCGCGATCCAGGACTCGCTGAACGGGCTCGCCGCCCGCGAGCGCATCATCGCCCAGAACCTCGCGAACGCCGACACGCCCGGCTACATCGCCGGCCGGGTCGACTTCGAGTCCTCGCTGCGCAGCGCCATCGCGACCGGTGACTCCAGCCAGTTCGCCATCAGCACCGCGAGCTCGACCGACCCGGCCAATCTCAACGGGAACAACGTCAGTGTCGACGAGGAGTCGGTGTCGCTCACCGACACGGCACTCCACTACCAGCTCATGACGGAAGCGATGAACAACGCCTTCCACGTGCTGCACGAATCGATGCGGAGGGATCTGTGAGCCTCTTCCCCGTCTTCAACACCGCGGCGTCGGGCTTGTACGCCAACCGGGTGTGGATGGACGCGATCTCCGACAACATCGCCAACGTCAACACCATCCGGCCCTACGACCAACCCGCGTTCCAGACCCGCTGGATCCAGGTGCAGTCGGTCCACGCCGACAACAACGACCCGGTCGGCGTGGGTGGCGGCGTGCAGGTCGTGGCCGCGCAGTTCGGCAGTCCCGAAGGCATCACGCACTACGACCCGACGAACCCGCTCGCCAACAATCAGGGCTTGGTGCGCGCGCCCGACGTCGATCTCGGCGACCAGATGACCCAGCTCATCCAGGCCGAGCGGTCGTACCAGTTGAACCTCACGGTGATCGACCGGGCGCGCGACTCCTACCAGCAGGCCATCAACATCGCGGCGAAGTGACGTGGGCGTGATCAACAGCATCCTCGGCATCGCCTCGGCGGTCCAGCCGGCCGCGACCGGCGCCGCCAACGCGGCGACCGGTACCGGCGCGGTCACCGGTACGAGCACGGTCGGCACGGCCGGCGGCGCGATCGGAGGCGTGGGCGCGACCCCGTCGACCGCGCCGGCGGGCGGCAGCTTCGGCGACGTCGTCGTGAAGGCGCTCGACGGCCTGCAATCGGTGCAGGACAACGCCGACGGGCTCGCGGTGAAGGCCGCGACCGGTGACCTCACCGACGTGCACAACTACACCATCGCCGCGTCGGAGGCGAGCCTCGCCACCGATCTGACCGTCGCGCTGCGCGATCGCGCGGTTGAGGCGTTCCAGAGCATCATGGGGATGCAGGTCTGATGCCGCTCGTCGACGTCGACCGCCTCAAGCAGGGCGGTCAGAAGTTCGTCTCGGGGTTCACTCCCGGGCAGAAGGCGATGAGCGTGCTCGGCATCGCCGGGCTTCTCGTCGCCATGTTCATGTTCACGAAGTGGTCGACGAAGCCGAACTACTCACCGCTGTTCTCGAACCTGAGCTCCAAGGATGCGGGCGACATCACCAAGGCCCTCGACACGATGCACGTGCCGTACAAGCTGACCGACGGCGGCGGCACGATCACGGTGCCGCAGTCGAGCCTCTACAAGACGCGCGTCGACCTGTCGGCGAAGGGGCTCCCCGCGAACAGCGACGGATACGCGCTACTCGACAAGGCCGGCATCACCACGAGCGATTTCACCCAGCACATCGACTACCAGCGCGCCGTGCAGACCGAGCTCGCGAACACCATCGACGCGATCAACGGCGTGCAGGGCGCGAAGGTCAATCTCGCGCTGCCCTCCGACGATCCGTTCGTGGGGGACACGCAGCCGAAGGCCACGGCAGCCGTGCAGGTGGACACCGGCGGCGTGCAGATGGCGCCCGAGCAGGTACAGGCGATCGTGCACCTCATCGCCGCAAGCGTGAAGGACCTGTCACCGAGCGACATCACCGTGAGCGACACGATGGGCCACCTCTTGTACTCGTCGGGTCAGGACGGCTCGTTCACGTCGTCGCAGAACATGTCGCGCACGCTCGCGTACGAGGACGGTGTACGGCAGGGCGTCGTGCAGCAGCTCGCCGCGGTGCTCGGCCCCGGCCACGCCTCGGTGGGCGTGACGGCGAAGCTCGACTTCTCGCAGGGCACCACCGAACGAACGACGAACACGCCGGTGGTGGACAAGTCGGGCAAGCCGGTGCCCGGCAGCTCGAACAACGACGACACCTCGCTCACCCAGCCGGCCGGATCGGGCAGCAACTCGGGCGGGATCCTCGGCAACCCGACGAACGGGGGCACCCTCACCGGGACGACCGGTACCGCCGGCGGCACGGGCACCGAGAAGTACAGCGAGAAGCACGATCAGGTCACGAACATCGTCAACTCCACCCACTCGATGACGCAGAACCCGCCGTTCACGGTCACGAACTTGAGCGTCTCGGTCGCGCTCGACCAGAGCAAGGTCACCCCCGGCCAGCTGCCTGCGCTGCGCAACCTGATCGGCGCGGCCACTGGCATCAACCCGAACATCACCGGCGGCACCGACCAGCTCGTCGTCGAACGCACGCCGATGGACCCGCAGGTGCAGAAGGCGGCGCAGCAGAGCCTCAACGCCGCGACGAACACGAAGACGCCTGCGAAAGCGCTCGACCTCATGGGCATCGTGCGCTACATCGTGACCCTGCTGATCATCGCCCTCGTGCTGTTCTTCGCCTGGCGCAGCGTCAAGCGGGCCCACGCGACGATGGGCACGGTGCGCGTGCCGCTCGACCTCGTGGCGCTCGAGTCCGGGGTGTTGGGGAGCACCGGTGCGGGCGAGTACGGGACGGGCCTGCCGGCCGGTGCTGTGGGTGCGCTCGTGCCACCGGAGCCGCGCGAGCTCGGCCCAGCCGTGTCGCCGCTCGAGATGGAGGTCGACGACCTGATCGACCGCCAGCCCGACGAAGTGGCACAGACATTGCGTAGCTGGCTCGCCGAGCGGAGGGCGTACGCGCGCGATGGCGGGACGCGAAGCCGGGCTGACCGGGGTCCAAAAGGCTGCGGTGTTCATCATGCAGGCAGGCAAGGAGCGCGCCGCGACGATCTTGCGATCGTTGCGTGAAGCCGAGGTCTCCGAGATCATGGCCGAGATCGCGCGGCTCCAACGGCTCGAGCCCGAAGAGGTCACGCAGGTGATCAACGAGTTCCGCGATACCTACGTTGCGCGTGCACACATCGCAGAAGGCGGTTACGACACCGCACGCGACATCCTCGCCGCGACCTTCGGCGCCGACAAGGCCGAGGAGATCCTCGACAACCTCGGCGTCACCCTCGTGGCCGCGCCGTTCGAGTTCCTGCGCCGAGCCGACTCGCGCCAGCTGCTCACCTACCTGCAGGACGAGCATCCGCAAACGATCGCGCTCGTGCTCGCGCACATGAACCCGTCGAACGCGGCGATGGTGCTGTCGGCCCTCACCGAGGACCTGCAGCGCGACGTGGCCGAGCGCATCGCCAAGATGGATCGCACGTCGCCCGACGTCATCGAGCACGTGGAAGCGATCCTCGAGCGCAAGCTCTCGACCGTGATCCAGCAGGCCGACTTCTCGAGCGTCGGTGGGATCCAGAGCCTCGTCGACATCTTGAACAACGCCGACCGCACCACCGAGCGCCTGATCCTCGAAGGGCTCGAGCAGAAGGATCCGCAGACCGCCGACGACGTCCGCAGCCGCATGTTCGTGTTCGAAGACGTCACCACGCTCGACGACCGCTCGGTACAGCTCGTGCTGCGATCGGTCGACGCCAAGGACCTCGCGATCGCGCTCAAGGGCGTCGACCAGAGGGTGCGCGACAAGATCTTGAACAACATGTCGGAGCGCGCGGCGGCGAATCTCGCCGAAGAGATCACGCTGCTCGGCCCGGTGAAGCTCAAGACCGTCGAGGAGTCGCAGGCCGCGGTCGTGAAGGTGATCCGCTCCCTCGAGGAAGCGGGCCAGATCGTGATGAGCCGCGGCAACGACGAGCTCGTCGTATAGCTCGCGGCCAAGCCGCCAAGCCGCCGAGCCGCAGAACCAGCCACCCGGTACGGCGCGGGCGCGGGTGCGGTGAGCGGAGGAGCCCGGGAGCGACGGAGGAGCGACCGGGGCCGCAGCGAGCTCGCCGCCGAGCCGCAGCACCGGCAACCCGTTACAACCCCGGCGCGGGCGCGGGTGCGGTGAGCGGAGGAGCCCGGGAGCGACGGAGGAGCGACCGGGGCCGCAGCGAGCTCGCCGCCGAGCCGCAGAACCAGCCACCCGGTACGGCGCGGGCGCGGGTGCGGTGAGCGGAGGAGCCCGGGAGCGACGGAGGAGCGACCCGGGGCCGCAGCGAGCTCGCCGCCGAGCCGCAGAACCAGCCACCCGGTACGGCGCGGGCGCGGGTGCGGTGAGCGGAGGAGCCCGGGAGCGACGGAGGAGCGACCCGGGGCCGCAGCGAGCTCGCCGCCGAGCCGCAGGCGAGGCAAAGCCAACGTGTGTGACGTGTGTCAGATGGGTCGATCGGACCTATGCGCGCGCCGACATCAAGAGCGCGGCTCGCGCTGCCGAACAAAGCGCCACCGGCAGGAAGCCGGACCACGGACTCCAGGGAAGGCATCCATGAATCTCAAGAAGCTCCTCGTTCTGGGCAGCACGGCGCTGATGTCGCTCGCTGTCCTCGCCCCGGCAGCGCACGCCGACGTGAGCGTCGCGGCCGGCTCGCTCGACTTCGACCCGGCCGGCGCCCCGACCATCGGCAACTTCGATGGCGTGACCCTCAACGGTAACCCGCAGCTCACCAGCCTGACGGTTGACCCGTTCACGATCATCGACGCGACCGGTGCGGCCGCGGGCTGGCACGTGACGCTGACCGTCGCCGACCTCGTCAACGGCGGGTCGACGATCGCCGCGACGCAGATCACGTCGTCGCCGTGGACCGTCGCCGGGGCTGCGGGCTCGGACACCACCGGCGTCGCCGGCGTCGACTACTCGACGATCGGCACCGACTTCAGCGCCGGCCAGATCGTCATGGCCGCGGCTGCGACGGACGGCTCCGGCACGTACCTCGTGTCGCCGACGATCCTGAAGCTGACCGTGCCGTCGAACGCTCTCGTCGGCACGTATACCAGCGCCGCGACCATCGCGGTTGCCAGCGGTCCATCCTGACCACGGGCGGTGGTGGTGCACCGCTTCTGACCGACATCGGTCGCAGAAACCACTCGATCGGCCCTGGTGCGTTCAGCACCGGGGCCGATTGACGTTATGCGGCCCCGTCTTCGCCCGCCACCGCCGACCCCGAGCCCCAACCGGAGATCGACCATGCTCACACCAGCCCGCGTGCTGCTCGCCCTGTCGGCATCAGCCCTGATCATCAGTGCCACCCCGGTAATCGCCCACGCCGCGCCCGCGCCGGACGTGGTGCACGCGCAGGTCGCTGCGGGGTCGCAGACCGATCCGCACCACGGCTACTACGTGCTCCAGGCGAAGCCGGGCGCGTCGATCACGCAGCAGGTCGTGGTATCCAACCCGAACGACCACGCGGTCGTCGCTGACGTGACGGGTGTGGACGCGTGGACGAGTGACGCCACCGGCGTGAGCTACGGCACACCGCGCTCGACGCCGAAGTCGACCGGCGCGTGGATCACGATCGTGACGCCGCAGCTCCAGCTCGCGCCCCTTGCGAGCCGCACGATCCCGTTTACCGTCTCCGTGCCGCGCGACGCCGGCGCCGGCCAGTACCTCGCGGCCGTGAGCATTTCCGTGCCGGGGCCGGCGTCGCCGGTGAGCGCGCCGGCGAGCGGGAACAAGGCCGCGTTCGCGGTGACGCTCCAGACGCAGCGCGTCATCGCCGTCGAGGTCGACGTCCCCGGTCCGAGTGCGCCGCACCTCGCCGTGCGCGCCGTGCGACCGGTGGTGCAAGCCAATGCGTTGCGGCTGCAATTCGACGTCGCCAACACGGGCAACGCGTTCGCGAAGGGCCAGGGCAGTCTCATCGTGGCCGACACGAACACGCGCCGCGACTTCAAGATCGCCACCTTCGTTTCCCACACGTCGATCAAGCTCGCCCTCGCGTGGACGAAGAACGTGGTGCCTGGGGTGCACCAGGTCACCCTGCGACTGCAGGACCAGACCGGGCGAGTCGTCAACTGGACGGGCAGCGTCGACGTGACCGGCGCGGCGGGCGCCTCGCTCGAGCGAACGCTCGCCGCCGCGAAGGACGCCAAGCTGCACCACGGCGGCGGTACGTCGCTGCAGTGGCTCGCACTCTTGCTCGTGCCCGTGTGCATCGCCGCGGCGGTGCACCTCCGTCGCCGCCGCTCGTCGAGCGCGCCGAACCGCCCGAGTGGGCCGGCGGCCCGGCGGGGCGGGCGCGGCGCGACCGCTACACCCCCGCGCCCGCACGAAGATCCAGTCCCGTCACCGACGAAGGTCGAGGCCGGCACCTCGCGTTAGCGAGCTGCCCGGGGGGTGGGAACACACTGATGCGCCGTCACGCCGTCGCCGCTGCGATCGCCGCGGCCGTGCTCCTGCACGGCCCGGCATCCGCGCGCGCGGCGACGCAGACGGCAGCCACCACACCGATCACGATCTCGATGCCCGGCGCGCCCGCCGGCGCACCGGCGAGCACGGCGCTGCACCCCGGGTCGTCGACCACACTGCACGTGACCGTGACGAACAGCACCTCGTCGGAGAAGTTGAACGTCGGCATCGCGACGGTAGAAGCGACCTTGCGCCCGGACGGCAGCATCGCCGAGGGCACCACCACCGGCGCCTTGCCCGGCAGCGGCCCGAGCTCGTGGCTCGGCCTCGGCGACACCGCGTTGGTGCTCCAGCCCGGCGCGACGGTCGAAGTCCCCGTCAGCGTGACGGTGCCGCCCGAGGCAGCCGGTGGGAGCACCGCGGCAGTCATCCGCGCCACCGTCACCCACGCGGCGCAGATCGGCAACGCAGCGACGAAGCAGGACCTTGCTCTCACTGGCGCGGTCGCGACCATCGGCGTGCGCATCGACGTACAGGCGCCGAAGCGGCCCGAGCTCAACGTCACGTCCGTGACCGTCGCTCGCGAGCACGGCGCGCGCGTCATCCGGGTCGCGATCGCGAACGTCGGCAGCAGTGCCGCTCCCGTCACCGGGTCGCTCACCATCGGCAACCCCGCGGTGACGAACCCGATCACCGCGAACGTGCCGCCGCACGGGAGCACGACCGTGAACGTGGCCTGGCCCAAGACGGTGCCGGCGAACCACGACACTGCGGCGAGCCTGTCGGTGCACCACGGCGACGACAACGCCGAGTGGTCGGGCACGCTCGATCCGTCCGGCACCGCGCCGGTAGCTCACGCGCGGACCGCGTCGGCCAGGGTGCCGGGCAAGACCTCCTCGCAGGGGGGCGGAGGCCTCGGCATGCCCTGGTGGCTGCTCGCAGCCATCGCGCTCGCGGCCGCGTGGCTCGGTTACGAGCTGTTCGCGGCCAACCGGGCGCGCGGCATCCGAGCGGTCGGGGCGGTGCCGCCGGCGCGGGCGATGGAGCTGGCGGACGCCGGTGCGTCGGCGCGGCTCCATGACGAGCTCGAACCGCTCGTCGCCGCGATCACCGCGCTCGCCGAGTCCATGCAGCCCGGCCGCGACGCTCCCGAGGAACTGGCACCTGCACCGGCGCCGGCACCTGCACCGGCACCGGCAGTGCCACCGCAACTCGAGGCGGCGGTCGGCGCCGGCGCGGCGGCCGCCGACGTCACCGCGGCGCCCATGCCGGATACCGCCGCGAGGACACGCCACGAGGCCGCGGTCGACGAAGCGATCCGGGTCGAGGAGACGCGGCCGTGGCAGCCGCACGAGATCGTGCAACAGATCCGCGCCGTGATGGAGCAGATCGCGCCGAGCCAACCCACGGTGACGCTCGAGGAGCAGGGGATCACGATCCTCACACCCGACGAGCTCGTCGACGCGGTCGCCCGAGCGCTCACGGTTGCGCCGACGACGGTACGGCATTGGTTGTCCGACGCGACGATCGAGGCCGCGACGCAGCCGCCGGCGACGCCCGACGACATGGTCAGTCTCGTGCGCGACCGGCAAGTGCTCGCCGCGCAGGTCGAGGTCTTGAAGCGCGCGCTCTCCGATCTCGGTTGAGCGCGGACGTTCGTCAAGCACGCATCAAGATCGCTGCCTTGACCCTCCGCTCGCTCAACTTCACCGGCCGGCCTCCGATCTGTGCGAGTCGTTCCCGGTGGGGCGACCGCCGGGAAGGATCACCGGCGCGGACACCACGGATGGCGGGAACGGCGGAGGTTCCCGTGCGCACGATCGATCGGGCCACGACAGCACACGCCGCCTGCTCGCGTCCGTGACCGCCCCCAAGGTCACCGTGCTCCGCGGCATCGACGCCTCGGCCGCGGATCTCGGCACCGTGCGGGCGCGCATCGCACGCGATCTCGTGATCGATCCCGAGCTCGTGCGCGACGCAACCGACGAGGGTTACCGCACCGGCTACAACGCGGGTTTCACCGCCGGCCTCGAAGACGCCGCGGCCGCGATCGACGCTCGCGAGCAGCAGCGACAGGCCGAGCTGCGCTCCGTGGTCCAGCACCTCGCCAGCGCGGTCGACGGGCTCGATGCCCGCCACCGCGAGGTCATCTCCGAGATCGAGCAGCGCATCGTCGCGGTGGCGTGCGACATCGCCGAAGCGCTCGTGGGCCACGAGCTCGCGCTCGCACAAGCGCCCGGCCGCGACGCGATCACACGCTGCCTGCAGCTGGCGCCCGCCGACGGCACGGTGATCGCTCACCTGCACCCCGACGACGTTGCCACCGCTGCGGTCGACGACCCGGTCGTGACTTACGGCCGCGCGGTGCGGATCGTCGCCGACGCTTCTCTGACGCGCGGTGACGCCGTCGTCGACGTCGGACCGACTCGCATCGACGGTCGTGTCGGCCCCGCGATCACGCGCATCCGTGAGGTGCTCGGCCCATGAGCAGCACGCTGTTGACCGACGTGCTCGGCGTCGCCGGCCCACAGACGTACGGGCGCGTCACCCGAGTGGTCGGTTTCGAGATCGAGATCGGCGGTCTCGCCGCGCCGGTCGGTGCGGCGGTCGCGGTCCCGACGGCCGCGGGCTCCATCACGGCGGAGGTCGTCGCCATCCGCGACGACCGGCTCGTGTGCCTGCCGTACGGCGAGGTGCGCGGGCTCGAGGCGGGCGCGCTCTGCACGCGTGCGCCGGCGGCGTCGGCATCGGTCGCGGTGGGTCCGCAACTCCTCGGCCGCATCCTCGACGGTCTCGGGCGCCCGATTGACAACAGGGGCCCGCTCCAGATCGACACCCACGTCGATGTCGACGCGTCGGCGCCGAACCCGCTCGACCGCACCCCGATCCGTGAGCAGCTCGGGCTCGGCGTGCGGGCGATCGACACGTTGACGCCCGTCGGGCGGGGACAGCGGCTCGGCGTGTTCGCCGGATCGGGAGTCGGCAAGTCGAGCCTGCTCTCCATGTTCACGCGCGGCACCGACGCAACGGTCACTGTGCTCGCGCTGATCGGTGAGCGCGGTCGGGAAGTGCGCGAGTTCGTCGACCACGATCTCGGCCCCGAAGGCCTGGCGCGCTCGGTCGTGGTGGTGAGCACGAGCGACGAGCCCGCGCTGGTGCGCCGGCGGGCGGCGTTCACCGCGACCCGCATCGCGGAGTGGTTCCGCGACCAGGGTCATCACGTGCTCCTCATGATGGACAGCCTCACGCGCTTCGCGATGGCGCAGCGCGAGATCGGCCTCGCGGCCGGTGAACCGCCGGCGACGCGCGGCTACCCGCCGAGCACGTTCGGGCTGCTGCCGAAGCTGCTGGAGCGCGCCGGCGCGGGTGCGACCGGCTCGATCACCGGCCTGTACACGGTGCTCGTCGAGGGCGACGACATGATGGATCCGATCGCCGACGCGGCGCGCTCGATCCTCGACGGCCACGTCGTGCTGTCGCGTGCACTCGCGACCGCGGGTCACTTCCCGAGCATCGACGTGCTCGAGTCGATCTCGCGGCTCGCGCCTGCGGTCACCGACACCGCGCAACGCGCGGTCGCCACCGAGCTGCGCCGTCTCCTCGCCGCCTATCGCGACGCCCGCGACCTCGTGGAGATCGGCGCCTACGTGGCGGGCACCAATCCCACGGTCGACCGTGCGATCGCGCTGCACGAACGGATCGACGCGTTCCTGCGCCAGGATCTGCACCAGCTGGTCCCCGGCACTGAGGCATGGCACGAGCTCAGCGCGCTGATCGGGAGCGCGCCATGAAGCGCTTCCAGTTCCGGCTCGACGGCGTGATGCGCGTGCGGCGGATCCGCGAGGACGCGGCCCGCGCCGAGGTGATGCGCGCGAACCACGAGCTCGCCGTGGCCGACACGCTCGTGGCCGAGCGGGACACGCGCTACGAGTCGCTGGCTCGCCCGTCGGGCCTGATGTCGAGCGACGCGCACGCCCGCATGATGTGGTCGCTCGAACAGGCCGCCGCGGCCCGCACGTATGCGGCGGCCCGGCGCGCCACGCTCGCGGCCCGCGCGCACGCGGCCCGCGCGGCCTGGTCCGACCGGCGCCAGGAGCTGCGCGCCATCGAACGCCTGCACGAGCGTGCACTCGAGGCGCACGGCACAGAGGTGCGGCGCGCCGAGGATCGGGCGGCCGACGAGCTCGCGCTCGCCCGCCACCGCGCAGGAAGGCAATGTCGATGAAGGCGATGGCGCCGTCGGACGCCGCGCTCGCAACCGAGGCCGCGGCCCTCGTGGCCCTCCCGCAGCCGGTGGTGCGCGCGCCCGTGGAGTTCCACAAGTTCCTCGCCCGCGCCGCGGCCCCACGCGCCCGCCGCGGCCGCGCCCGAGCGCGCGCCCGCGACCCACACGGCGAGATCCGGGGAGGGCGCCGGTGGGCCGGTGAGCTCGTCACCCCGGCCCGAGGCGCCATCGAGTGGCGCGACCACGACGGCTGCGGCCACGAGCGCGACCGAGAGCACGACCGAGAGCACGAGCGCGACCACGAGCACGACCACGACGGAGCGCACGAGCGCGACCGCCCCGACGACGGAGAGCACGACCGCGACGGCCACGCCGGAAACCGACACCGGCACCGGCCCGGCGACGGCGACCGCGCGCGGCGGCGATCCCGCGCCGGCACCGCCCGGCGCATCACCCGACGCAGGCGCGACAGCAGTCGAGACAGCAGGCGCGACCGATGCGGCGGGCCCCGCGCCGGCCAGTGGCGCGCCCGCCGCCGCGACCGCATTCGTGCAGGAGCTCACGACCGCGGCCGGCAGCGCCACGGCGACGACGCTCGCACCGCCGGACGCCGTCACGGTGACGGAGGCCGGCCCGACGACCCCGGCAACGCCGAGTCGGGGCCCGGCCGCCAGCACCGGCGCGGCCACAGACCCGACGACGGCCGGCGACGCCGCCCCGGCAACGCCGGGCACCGTCAGCGACCCATCGGCGGCGGCCGGCATGCAGGCCAACGGCGAGCTGGCCACACACCGGCGCGACGCAAGATCGGTCGCCGGCGCGTCCAAGGAGCTCGACGGCGCACCGCTGCCGCGAACCGACGCGCCGGATGGACCCTCCACGAATCGCCGCGCCGGCGCACCGGCGCCCAGCGATGGCCAGCGCGCCCCGAGCACCGCCGCGTCCAACAGCGCAGCCGCCAGTGACACACCCACGACGATCGTCGGGGCCGCGGTGGCCGCGGCGCCAGCCCCGGCGACCGCCGCGCCGGCCCGGAACCAGAGCGCGGTCGACGGCATGGCTGGCGTTCCCGCGCAACTGCCGGCGGTGAGCGCGGCCCTCGACGGCACCGATGCGGCCCAGGCACCGTCCCGGCCGGCGCCGGTCGTGGAGCAGGTCCTCGACGCAGTGCTGCCACTGCGCACACGCTCGGACGGGGACTACCACGTGAAGCTCGAACTGCGCCCGGCCGAGCTCGGCCGGGTGGAGCTCACCGTGGAATTGCACGACGGTGTGCTGTCGGTACACATGCACGCCGACAACGCCGCGGCGCGAGACGTGCTGCAACACCAGCTCGCGCGCCTGCGCGACATGCTCCAGGAACGCGGTGTGCGCACCGGCTCGCTCGACGTGGGCGACCACTCCGACCACTCCGGTCGCGCCACTTCACGCGATCGCGGCGACGGTGCGCCGAGCCGCGACGCGACGCGGGCCGTGCGAAGCGTGCCCGCCGCGGCCATTCCCGACGACCGTCGCGTGGCTGCCGCGCCGGCTCCCGCCCGCTCGACCTCCGGTCGTCTCGACCTCCACGTGTGAAAGGCCGTCCATGACCTCCATCTCGGCCATCGCTTCGAACCCGACGCTCGCGGTCGACCAGTCGGCCCCGGGCGCGCAGGCGACCCCGGCCAAGAACCAGTTCGGCGAGGACACGTTCCTCAAGCTGCTCGTGGCGCAGATGAAGTACCAGGACCCGATGAATCCCACCGACAGCTCGCAGTTCCTCGCGCAGACCGCGCAGTTCACCCAGGTCGAGACGCTCAACAACATCGCCACCGACATCAAGGCTCAGACGGCGGCGAACGAAGTGCTCGAGGCGAGCTCGATGATCGGTAAGAACGTCTCGGTCTCGACGCAATCCGGCACTCCGGCTGTGACGACGGTCGCTCACCTCGGCGGGAACCTCTCGCTCGACGACACGGTCGGCGCGACGGCATCGACGACCGCGACGCTGTACACCACGAAGGGGACGCAGGTGCCGGTGCGCCTCGACCTCACCCGGCTGCCCGACGGCAGTGACGGTTCCAAGCACTACCAGGCGCGTGCCTACGTGAGCACCACACAGATCGGCGGCCCGTTCACCGTCGACTTCGACAGTCACGGTGAACGCACGTCGGGCGACGTCACGCTGACGAACACGCAGCTGAACAACGTGCCCGGCACGAAGGGGTTGTGGGATCCGAACGGGGTCCGCGTCGACCTTGGCGCCGCGAGCGATACGAGCCGCTTGCGCGTGGGGTCGGGCGCCGATTCGTTGACCACGTTCGGGCAGAACGGCACCGACGGCACGAGCATCACCGGTGTCGTCACCGGCGTGCAGTTCACCGCGAGCGGCCCGGTGCTCACGATCAACAACAAGCAGTACTCGATGAGCGACGTGACCAACATGCACGTCGTCTGACCCGGCCCCACGCGCGAAATGGCGCGCCATCCCGTTACGACACTCGATCTCGCACCACCGAAAGGACCACGAAAATGCTCCGCTCCATGTACGCCGCGGTATCCGGCTTGCGCACCAACCAGCTCATGATGGACGTCGTCGGCAACAACATCGCGAACGTCAACACCGTCGGCTACAAGTCGTCGAGTGCAGTCTTCGCCGACGTGCTCTCGCAGACCCTGAACGGTGCCGGCCTCGGCCAGCTCGGAATCTCCGGTGGTTCCAACCCCTCCCAGGTGGGCCTGGGCGTGCGCCTCCAGGCGATCGAAACGAGCTTCTCGCAGGGCGCCACCCAGCTCACGGGCAACTCGACCGACATGGCGATCCAGGGTGACGGCATGTTCGTCGTCGACCTCGCCGGCACCCGCGCGTACTCGCGGGCCGGTTCCTTCTCGCTCGACGCCCAGGGGCAACTGGTCTCGCCCGACGGCGGGCTCGTGCAGGGTTGGCAGGGCGTGAACGGCGCGGTGAACACGAACTCCAGCGTGTCGAGCATCCAGATCCCCGTGGGTCAGCAGATCCCCGCAACCGCGACCACCACAGTGCGCATGAGCGGCAACCTGCCGGCCGACACCAGCGACGGTTCGGGGAGCACGCCGGCCACGGTCATCGACGCCTCGATCGACGTGTACAACACGCTCGGCACCGCAGTGCCGTTGCGCGTCGAGTACACGAAGGGGCCAAACGGGGCCGGAACCGTCGATTGGAGCGTCAGCACGTACGACCCCGACGGCAACAAGATCGCCGGTCCGACGGCGTTGCAGTTCGACCAGGCGACCGGCGAGATCACGGCCCCGGCTTCGCGGACGCTCAATCTCACGGCCGGGCAGCTCGCCGCGATCAAGGTCGGCGGCAACTCGGTCGCCGGTTCGTGGAACGGCGGCGGCATCAACGTCGACTTCGGGGCGTCGACCGCAGCCGACCGGGTCACCGGCTCGTCGGGCACGAACGACGTCGCCGCACTCAGCCAGGACGGCTCGCCGATCGGCAGCCTCGTGAGCTACAGCGTGTCGCCCGAAGGTCTCGTCTCCGGCGTGTTCAGCAACGGCAAGAACGAGCAGCTCGCGCAGATCGCGCTGGCGAACTTCACGAACCCGGCCGGCCTCGAGAAGTTGGGCGGCTCGCTGTACACCGCGACCGTCAACTCGGGGACACCGTTGATCGGCACTGCCGGCTCGGGCGGGCGCGGCACGATCTCGGGCGGGGCGGTCGAGCAGAGCAACGTCGACCTCGCCGCCGAGTTCACGAACCTGATCGTCGCCCAGCGCGGCTTCCAGGCCAACGCCCGGATCATCACGGCGAGTGACCAGATCCTCCAGGACCTCGTGAACATGAAGCAGTAGCGGCTGGCCTCCACTAGGTCGAACGGCAGGGTGGCCCGCGGTCACCCTGCCGCCGCGCGACGTGACGCGACGTGAGCGTTTGGCTTCATCCGGCAACGGACCGTGCCGATATCGCATGTGGAGCGACGCGCAGGGAGGCGCACCTCGCCCGCGACACCAGGGACGGAGCATGATCACGGTAACTCGATTGAACGGCGGGATGTTCGCCCTGAACCCCGACCTCATCGAGCGCGTCGAGGCGACGCCCGACACGACCATCACACTCGTCGACGGCAAGCTCTTCGTCGTGCGCGAGCGGGTGGAAGAGGTCGTGCACCGAGTGCGCGAGGCCAAGGCCGCAGTCATCTCGCTGGCCCACACGCTCGATCGCGCTACCGCCGACCCGCCGCCCGTGCTCAGAGTGGTTCCCGACCTCAACGTCGAGGAGTGATCGGCAATGGCCAAGGATGGCGCCGACAACGAGACCGAGGAAGAAGCACCACCGGCGAAGAGCAAGAAGAAGCTCATCATCGCGGTGGTCGTCGTGCTCCTCGCGCTCGTCGCGGCCAAGATGTTCGTGCTCACGCCGAAGCCGCTCACGGCGGCGGAGCAGGCCACCAAGGCCAAGACCGCCGCGGTTGAGCTGCACGACAAGTGCGCGGCGGCGAACGGCCTGAAGCTCACGGATCCCTCCGTGACGACGACGACCGTGGCGCCCGACCAGACCAAGGTCCTCCAGCCGAACGACCAGTCGGTGACGGTCAACCTGTCCGACGGCGCCTACCTCAAGGTGGGCATCGCACTCCAGCTCGCCGCGGGTATCGACCCGAAGACCGCCAAGGACGACGGGCTCGGCGACCACGCGACCGACATCACGCTGAAGGAGCTCGCCCGCCACACCATGGGCGGTCTCGCGCCACCCGCCGCGCGCAACAAGGTGCAGCAGCAGCTGAGCTTCGACGTCTGCAAGGCCTACGACGCCAAGATCCTGTCGGTGTATTTCACCGAGTTCGTCATGCAAGGATCGTGAGCGCTCCGCCCGTGACGACGCGCTAGGGCAAACGACCCAGCACCGTCCTCAACTCGGCCCCGACGGCGCCGATCGGACTGGCGTGGCGACCCGAGGCAGCGTGGGCAAGGGCGTGGCGATGCCGTTCGACTTCCGTCGACCGAGCAAGTTCAGCCGCGACCACGTGCGCGCGCTCCAGATCGTGCACGAGACATTCGCACGGCACTTCTCCACCGTCCTCGCGACGACATTGCGCGCGATCGGCCAAGTGTCGCTGACTTCGATCGAGCAGCTCACGTACGACGAGTACGTGCGGGCGCTTCCGAATCCGTCGTACCTCGTGATCATGTCGTTGCAGCCCCTGCCGGGCGCGGCGATGTTCCAGTTCCCGCTGCCCGTGGCGTTCACCGCCGTCGACCGCCTGCTCGGTGGCACCGGCGACGCACCGACCCCCGAGCGACCGCTCACCGAGATCGAGGCGAACCTCGTTCGTTCGCTCGTCGACCGGGCGCTGCGCGAGCTCGAGTACGCCTACGAGTCGGTGATGAAGGTCGAGGCGGAGATCATCCAACACGAGTTCAACCCGCAGTTCGCGCAGATCACCGCACCGTCCGACATGGTGCTCTCGGCGACGTTCGAGGTGCGCATCGGCGAGAAGCGCGGCAGTGCATCGCTCTGCGTACCCCACAACATGCTCCAGCCCGTGCTCGAGGCGATCGCCAACCAGCAGCTGTTCAGCGATCGCGCCCAGCTCCACCCCGAGCACTGGGTGCGCACGCTCGAGGACGCCATCAGCCGGATCCCTGTCGACGTCGCGGTGGTGTTCGAAGCCGTGTCGCTCACGTCGGGCGACGTGGTGGGCCTGCGCGTCGGCGACATCGTGCCGCTCGAGCACCCGACGGACGCGCCGTTGACGGTCGAGGTCGATGGCATCCCCTGCTACCACGCGGTCACGGGCCGGCGGTCGAAACGGCTCGCGTGCCTGATCGTCGGCAATCACACCGAAAGGGTGCGATGAGCATCATCAACGACATCACCGCCGAGAATCGCGTCGCGATGGCGGTAGCAGCCGCGATCGAGAACGCGATCGGTGGCGACCTGATCCTCGGCGTCGGACGGCCGCGCACGGAACCGCCGACGGCAGATCTCATGCCGGCACCGCCCGCACGCGTCGTGCGCAGCGCCTTCGCGGAAGGCGCGGCGGGCGGTGTGTACATCGCGCTCGCCGAGACCCTGGCCGCGCGTCTCGAGGCCGGTGCGGCCGACGGGCAGTTGCTCACCGCGCTCGTGCCGGCATTCGAAGGCGTCGGCGTATCGCTGCAGGAGCTCGGCGACGCACGGCTGGCCGGCGCACACGAAGTGGCACTCGACGAACTACTCGCGGAGGGCGCGTTCGCCGACCGCGAGCACGCGGTCTATTCGCTGCTCGACGGTGATCAGCGACTCGGCGCGTTCGTCGTGAGCGCAGGTGGCGCGGTGGCCGCCGGCTCGGTGCCTCCGGAGACGCTCCCGACGACCGACGTGGAGACGGGCCCGGCGCCCGCCGCGACACCGCTTGCACCGTCGCCGGTCCCTACCGGCGCACCCCACGTGAGCCTCCACCAGTTCCAGCAGCTCGGCGACGGTGGGCTGGCGAACGCCGATCCACGGGCGCTGGCGCTGCTGCACGACGTCGAGATGGGTGTGACGGCCGAGCTCGGGCGCCGGCGCATGACGGTGCGCGACCTGCTCGCGCTCACGCCCGGCGCGGTGATCGAGCTCGACCGCGCCGCCGGGAGCCCGGTCGACGTGCTCGTGAACGGCACGCTGATCGCGCGCGGTGAGGTCGTGGTCATCGACGAGGAGTTCGGCATCCGCATCTCGGAGATCGTCGGCGGCGAGGCCACGGCGACGGCGGCCACGGCGGCCACGGCGGCCACGGCGGCCTGATGGCTCGGCCCCGCAGGCGCGCGTCGACGACGAGGGCGCGGTAATGCCTGACTCGTCCGTGCTCGGCCTCCTCGCCCGACTCGTCGTCTCGCTCGCGGTCGTGATCGGGTTGATGATCCTGCTCGCCTCGTTCCTGCGCAAGCGGGGCGTGGTCGTCGGGAGCGGGGGGCGCAAGCAGCGCGGCGGAGTCTCGTGGAACATCGACGTGCTCGCACGCCGTGGCCTCGGCCGCAACGTGCAGGTCGCGGTCGTGCGCGCCGGCGGTCGCACGCTGCTGCTCGGCATCACCGAGCAGCAAGTGTCGATGCTGGCCGAAGCGGACCCGGCCGCCGTCGCGGTGCTCGACGCCGCCGACGAGATCGACCCTGATGGTGGGACCCAATGGACTGGGTACCCCGGCACCGGCACGCCCGGCCCCGGCTCGCCATGGAAGACGCTCCTCGACGTCGTTCGCGACCGCACCGTGCGGCGCTGACGTCGACGCGCTTCCCGGGCGGAGACAACAACATGTGCGTTCACATCGCGCGTGCGCGCCGCGCGCTGCGGAAGATCGCGGCGCCGGTGCTCGTCAGCGGCGCGCTGCTGCTCGCGGTGATCGCGATCGGCGCCTCGACCGCGGGGGCCGCGCCGACGCTGCCGGCGACGCCGACGATCACCGCGCCCTCGATCACGACACCCACCACCGCGGCCCCCGACAAGGCGTCGATCTCGATCCAGGTACCGAACCTCGACGGCACGAAGAACGCGGCCGACCAGGCGAAGAAGGCGCCGGGGCAGAGCGTGCTGATCATCCTGCTGCTCACTGTGCTCGCGATCGCGCCCGCGCTGCTCATGATGGTCACGAGCTTCACGCGCATCGTGATCGTGCTGTCGCTGACGCGCAACGCGCTCGGTCTGCAGTCGATCCCGCCGAACCAGGTGATGGTCGGCCTATCGCTGTTCCTCTCACTGTTCATCATGGCGCCCACGCTCACAAAGGTGAACGACCAGGGCCTGCAGCCGCTGCTCAAAGGCGACAAGACGTTCAGCCAGGCGTGGGACTCGGCGCAGACTCCGATCAAGGACTTCATGCTGCGCGAGACGTGCACCGGCGAGCTGAACCTGTTCATCAAGGCGAGCCACGCGAAGCCGCCGAAGCACCGTGAGGACGTGAGCCTCGCCACGCTCGTGCCCGCGTTCGTGCTGTCGGAGATCAAGACGGCGTTCATCATCGGCTTCGTGGTCTTCGTGCCGTTCCTCATCATCGACCTCGTGGTGAGCTCCACGCTCATGTCCATGGGCATGTTCATGCTCCCACCCGTGCTCGTGTCGTTGCCCTTCAAGCTGTTGCTCTTCGTGATGGTCGACGGCTGGGCTCTCATCGTGAAGTCGCTCATCACGAGCTTCCATTAGCTCCCTTCAGGCAGGTTCCCCATGACCGACACCACCGTCACCCAGATCGCGATCCAGTCGATCCTTCTCGCCACGAAGCTGGCAGGACCCGTCCTGCTCGTGTCGCTGCTGATCGGGCTGGGCATCGGCCTCGTGCAGTCGGCGACGCAAATCCAGGAACAGACGCTCGCCTTCGTGCCGAAGCTCGTGGGCATCGCGCTCGTGATCGTGCTCGCGGGCAACTGGATGCTCAGCCAGATGATCTCGTACACCCAGAACCTGTTCGACATGGTTCCTTCGCTGATCCGCTGACTCGACCCACGCCCGATGACGATCCCCGTCGACCCCGCGGCGATTTCCGCGTTCATGCTCGCGCTGGTGCGCGCCAGCGTGTTCCTCTTGATCGCGCCGCCGTTCAACACGAAGTCGATCCCGATGCCCGTCAAGGCGGGTCTCGCGGGCGCGCTGTCGCTCGGTGCTGTCGCCCAGATCCCCACGGCGACACTGTCGCTCGACATCGGCCCGTTCACCGCGGCGATCGTGACCCAGGCGCTGATCGGTCTCGTGATGGGCGTCATCATGATGATGGTGATGAGCGCGGTGCAGAGTGCCGGGTCGATTATCGACATCTTCGCCGGGTTCTCGATGGCGCAGATCTACGACCCGCTCAGCGACAACACCGCGGCGCAGTTCGGCCGCTTCTACCAGCTCGTGGCGACCACGCTCATCTTCGCCACGAACGCGCACCTCCTCATCGTGCACGGCTTCTACGACTCGTTCCGCGTGATCCCGGCAAACGTGTACCAGCCGAACGTGATCGCGCGGATCCTCACGTTGAACATGGCCCAGCTGTTCCTCGCCGCGCTCGAGATCGCCGGGCCGGTCGTCGCGTGCCTGTTCCTCTCCGAACTCACGATGGGACTCGTGGCGCGCGCCGCACCGTCGCTCAACGTGTTCTCGCTCGCCTTCCCGGTGCGGGTCGGTGTGACGCTGCTCGTGGTGGCGCTCGCGATCCCGCTGCTGTCACCGGCGGTCACCAATCTCGTGAACCTGGGCATCCGCTCGTTCCTCGGGCGCTAGGGAGGCCGCACCGCGATGGCCGCCGGCGACCGTTCGCAGAAGACCGAGCAGCCCACTGCGAAACGGCTGCGCGAAGCGCGCGAGAAGGGTCAGGTGGCGCGCTCGCCCGACCTCGCGACATGGATCGGCCTGCTCGTGACCACCGTGCTGCTGCAGACGACGATCCGCCGCGGCGCGAAGTCGCTCCCCGATCTGCTGCACCACATGAGCGAGCAGATCGCCCGGCCCGACCAGCAACGCGCCCTCGGCTTCTTCGGCGACGCCACGCTCGCCGCAGTGTCGATCGTCGCACCGATCGCCGTCGGCATGCTGGTGCTCAACATCGTGGTCAACCTCGCGCAGGTCGGGCGGCCGTCATGGAAGCGGCTGAAGCCCGACGTGCAGCACCTCAACCCCGCCAAGGGCTTGAAACGGATGTTCAGCCCGATGGCATGGTGGGAGCTGCTGAAGGCGCTGCTCAAGGTCTCGGCGCTCGGTGCCGTCGCGTGGCCGACGCTGCATGCGGTGGCGCTCACCCTCACGTCACAGGGCGGTTCGCTGACCTCGATCGCCGCGACCGCGGGCCGGCACGCGCTCACGCTGCTGCGCGACGTGGCCGCGATGGGCCTCCTGATCGCGGCGGTCGACTACGCGGTGCAGCGGCGCCGGCAGCGCAAGGACCTCATGATGACGCGCCACGAGGTGAAGGAAGAGATGAAGCAGCAGGAAGGCGACCCGCGCCTGCGGGGGGCGATGCGATCACGGCAGCAAGCGGTCAGCCGCAACCGCATGATCCGCATGGTGGCGACCGCCGACGTCGTGGTCGTGAACCCCACCCACTATGCCGTGGCCCTGAAGTACGACGCGTCGCGGGGCGCGCCCGAGCTCATCGCCAAGGGCGCCGACCACCTCGCGGCGCGTATCCGTCTCGAGGCGACGCGCCACCAGGTGCCGATCGTGCACGAGCCGGCGCTGACCCGCGCCCTCTACAAGGCGTGCCCGGTCGGTGCGCTCATCCCGTTCGAGCTCTACGAGGCGGTGGCGCACCTGCTCGCGTTCATCTTCTCGCTGCGCGCCCAGAACCGGGCCGAGGGCTACCACGAGTTCAAGCGTCCACTCGTGGGCGCGTGAGGGCCAGCCCCCGCGGGGCCGGCCCTCCGCACCATCCACCAGGTCACGCGACCCGGATGATCTTCACCATCCCGATCTGCGTGTGCTCCCGGCCGTCTTGCGTGTCCATGAAGCACGAGAGAACCCACACGCCCTTCGCCACGTCGAGCTGCTCCTGGAGCAGTCCGCCGTGCGACACCGGCTCCATGAA
Organism: uncultured Actinomycetes bacterium; assembly: GCA_963716525.1. GTDB lineage: Bacteria > Actinomycetota > Acidimicrobiia > IMCC26256 > PALSA-610 > JBBREP01. Next base: position 1,438,091 of record OY970315.1, on the reverse strand, counting down.
GCCCGCGAAGCCGGTCGCGAGCCGTTGTGCGGTGCCATCGTCGCCCCTACGCAGCGCGGCCACGAGCTTCTGCGCGTCGGTGTTGTTGCGGGCCCGGATACCGATGACCATGTGCACCAGATAGCCGTCGTTCTCGAAGCGCACGAGCGAGTGCTGGTGCAGTGTGGCCGGAGTCCGGAAGCCGAACTCGATGGCGTGCACCGTGGCGCGCGGTGCCGGCAGCGGCGCGGGATGCGACGACGCGGCGATGTGGAACGTCGTGTGCGGCCACTGCAAGGGCCCTGCGTCGGTGTAGGTGTCGAACGCCACGTAGTTGCCGGCGGGCAGCCTCGTCTGCGCGTGTGTGGTGCCACGCGGTGCGCTCAGACCGAGCAGCAGCGCGCCAACCGCACTCACCTGGTTCGGGTCCTGCACGTTGTGCGTGCGCAAGTAGTTCCAGAACTTCCGGTAGCCCACGCCGCCGTTCAGGTGGATGAATCCGATGTCGCCCTCGGGCTCACCCGAAGTCGTCGCGGTCAGATTGTGCGCGCCGGACACAAGCGCGCCCCCAACGTGGATGTGGTGGCCGTCCATCGCGATCGTGAGCGTGGGAAGGGCGGACGCGGCGGCCGCAGATGCACTCGGTGCCGTGAGCGTGCCGGCGGCGGTCATGCTCAGCGCCGCGGCCGCCACGGTCGCAGTCGCTCGGAGCCGTCGTGGAGTCGGGTGGATGGATGCTCGTCGTCGAGGCCCGCAACGGTTCCCCATGGCTCGCCCTCGGATTACCTTCATGCTCATTCTTCTTGCTCCCTTCAAGCGTTGGGGATGAACGACGCCTGCAGCGAGATGTCCCCCGTGATGGTGAACGTGCACGTGTTGCCGACCGCGCCGGTACATGCGCCGCCCCACTGCACCTGCGAGTACGGGGCGGGCGCAGCGGTTGCAGTGATCTGCGTCCCCGACGGGTACCAGCGCGTGTCGCTGGCCGACGTCCCGTACGTCGCGCCCGGTGGCGAGACCGTGATCGTGCCGGATGCGGTGATGCTGCAGGTTGTTTGCGTGACGGCCCAGGTGTAACCGGGTGGGCAGTGCGGATTGGTCGGGCTGGCCGCGACAACGGTCGTCTCGCCGAGGACCGAGATCGTGAGCCGCGGGTTGGTCGGCTGGCACGTCATGGAAACCTCGTGCGTCGCGTTGTCGTACGCGATGTGCACCGTGCCGATCAGGTTCGCGTTCGCGGTGTTGCACGCCACGCCTTCGAGGTCGTCGAGCGAGCCGACGGCCGGACCGGCGGGACCGGCGGGACCAGCTGGCCCTGTTGCACCTGTTGGCCCTGTTGGCCCTGCGGGACCTGCGGGACCTGCGGGACCTGCGGGGCCTGTTGCACCTTGCGGTCCGGGCGCACCGGTCTGGTTCCAGTCGAGGGCGGTGGTGCCCTTCGGGCACTGCGCTGACGAGTCGATCACCGACAGCGTGCCGCGGTGGTCCACGCGACAGCCATGGATCACGTTGTCCGGGCCCGGGATGCTCGCGAAGGCGACGCCCCCGGCTACCGCGGTGGCCGTCGCCAGCCCGAATGCGACCGTCCAAACCGGCCAGTGCGTGCGGCGTGTGGTGGTCATGGTGTGTTGGTCTCCTCCCGGTCATGCTCGGCCGAGTCGCCGCGCAGGTCGATCTCTCGGATGCGGGCGAGCTTCGCCCGGGCGATGTCGAGCAGCGGCGCCACCGCCTCGGGTTCGACGCCGAGGCAGTCCGCGATCAGCTCGTCGTCCGCGCCGAGCCCTCGCAGCCTCGAGCGCGACGGCATGGGCTTTCGGAAGTTGCGTCAGCTCCTCGGAGCGCTCCACGAGGTGACGGTACGGATTGGCGTGCCGCGCTTCCTCAGTGGTGCGGCACTGATTTCCGTCGAGGTCGCGGCGGCGACTACTGAGCTTCGATGACCGCCGCGAGCTCGCTGCGATCGGCGACCCCGAGTTTCGCGTAGGCCGAGTAGAGGTGGCTCTCGACGGTACGGACCGAGACGAACAGCCGTTGCGCGATCTCTGCGTTGGCGAGCCCCTCGGCCGCGAGCGTCGCTACCTCCCGCTCGCGCCGCGTGAGGCGCACCAGGGTGGTGGACTCCGCGAGCAGCGGCGTGGACACCACTTCGGTTCGCCCGAGTTGCTCGCGGGCGTGACGCGCGGCGGCGGTGGCGCGAGCGGTGTGGCCCGACGCCTCCCAGCCGGCACGCGCCTGCATCCACAGCTCGGCCGCCACCAGCGCCATCGGCACGGACGCGAAGGTCTGCGCCGTGGCCTCGAGTGAGTCCGCATCACCGGAGACGATGGCCGCGGCGTGCATCGCCGCAGCGGCCGGCCATGGTCCGTCGCACCGCTCGGCGAGCTCGCGCAGGCGCGGCGCGAGGTAGTCGGCGCCGAGCCGCATCGCGTCGTGGAGGGCGAACAGCGCGAACGCCGGCTGCCCACGATCCACCTGCTCGTCCGCGGCGTGCACGAGGCCGGCCAGCGCGTTGGAGCGCGCACCGGAGCACAGTTCGACCCAGGTGCGCGCGCGTGCTGCATCACCATCAAAGGCGGGTGCACCGGCGGCCCGGCCCACCTCGGCCTCCGCGGCGTGGCGCCGAGCACTGTCGAGGTCACCGAGCAGTGCGTGCGCCTCGGCCGCCAGCGACAACGCCCAGGTGAGGCAACGGTGCGAGTCGGCACCGCGCAGGATGTCGACGGCGTCGTGCAGCTCGGCGGCGGCGCAACGCGGGCGGCCCTGCAGCAGATGGATGCGCGCGAGCTTCGTGCGTATGTAACCGAGATCGGCGGCGCGTAGGAGCATCGGCTGTTCCCGATCGACGAGCGATGTGATCATTGCGGCGGCCTCTTCGGTCCATCCGCCCAGCAGCAGCGCGTTGACGCGCGTCGCCAAGATGAACAGACCGGTGACAGGGAGCGCCGACGGACCTCCGCCGAGCGACACTTCGATGTCGTCGCACAGGGTGAGCACGTCGCGGTGTCGACCCGCCATCACCAAACAGGCGCCAAATGCGGGCAGCGACCGCCACCGCACGTCGTCGTCGACGCCGGGCGCGACGAGCGGCTCGATGATCGACGCGGCTTCGCCGAAGCGGCCCGCGTAGGTGAGGAGCAGCGCGAGGTCACGACGCGCGAGCAGGCGCAACCGCGGATCGGTCATCGCTTCCTCGCCCGCCTCCAGGATCGCGCGGGCTCGCGCGATGCCCTCGGGCCGCTGGAATGCGATCCACGCGCGGTCGTGCATCAGTATCTGCCGACCGCGATCGTCGGGCTCGTCGCCGACGAGCCCGTCCAGCGCCGCCTGCGCGCCGTCGAGGTCGCCGCGCTCGGCGAGCGCCCCACCGAGGACGAGCGCCGCGTCGAACGACGGTGTGAGCTCGTGCGACGCGCGCGCGAGCCGGATCGCGAGCGGGACGTCGAACTGTGCCCGAGCCTGCCGCGCCGCATCGAGCAGGAACTGCGGGTCGGTGCTCGTCGCCGACTCCACCCGCCACAGCGCGATGCGCAATGTGTCACCAGGCCGGCGAGCTCCCGTGGCCGCGAGCGCCTCGGCGAGGCGGGCATGCAAGGCACGGCGGTGCAGCACGGGCATGCGGGAACGCACGACCTCGCCGAACAGCGGGTGCGCGAGGCGCAACTCGGTGCGGTGCGACGTCACGTCGACGACGATGAGCCCGCTGCGCTCCGCGGCAGCGAGATCTACGTCGGCGAGGAGCGCCTCGACGATGGCGAGGCTCAACGGCTCCGCGAGCGCGAGCAGCTCGGCCAGCTCACGCCGAGGTTCGTCGAGCCGCCCCATTCGGTCGACGACGAGCTCGGCGAGGCGTGGCCCGACGCCGCCGCGCGGGCGCCAGCGGGTGCGGCCATCGGCTGCGCGCACGAGCGAGGCCGACTCTTGTGCGTCGAGGATCAGCTCGCGCAGGAACAGCGCATTCCCGGCCGCGAGCTCCCAGAGCCGCGCGTGGCTGGCAGCATCGAGCTCGTTCCCGGCAAGTTCGTCCGCGAGCTCGTCGAACTCGCGCCGGGTGAGCGGCTGGAGCTCGAGGCGCGGCACGTGCTCGTCCTTGTAGAGCGAGACGATCGGGGCCGGCACCTGCTCACCGGTGCGGATCGTCAGGAGCACCGGTGCGGCACCCGAGACGACGAGATGATGCACGAACGCAGCCGACAGATCGTCGAGCAGGTGGGCGTCATCGACCGCGACAGCCACGCGCGGCGAACGTTCGAGCAGGCGGGCCGTGAGCAACGACAGCACGCCCGCCCGGTCGGGCAGGGCACCGTCGAACGCGAGGTCGAGGCCGGCGAGGCCACCGAGCGCGAGCTCCGACGTCGCTGGTGTGGCCGACGCCCACGCAACGGGCTGCTCGCCGAGTCGGGTTGCCACCTCGCGTGCGAGCCGCGTCTTGCCAACGCCCGCGGCACCCCCGACGACCGCTCCGCGGCCGCGCTGCATGGCAACCTGGAGGTATTCGACCTCCTCACCGCGCCCGACGAGCCGCCCGACCAGGGGCGCAGGCTCCTGCACCACACAATGATGGCGCAGCCGGATCGAGCGCCCGAATCCCGCCGCGCGCCGCGTGAGGTGACACGCCACCACGGACGGCGCGCAATCTCAACTCGGCGGCGCGTGGGTCGATTGGATCACGTGCCCCTGGACGGGGCGCGTCGATCGCCATGGACGGCCCGGGAAGCCGGAGCCCAGTGACTTCCACCCGAGTCGGTCAGATCGCGATCCCCGCGGCCATCGTCGGCATCGTCGTGATGATGGTCGTGCCGTTGCCGACCACGCTCCTCGACTTGCTGCTGGTGATGAACATCGCGCTCGCGGTGCTCACACTGCTGTCGAGCATGCAGACGCGCCGGGTGCTCGACTTCTCGATCTTCCCCTCCTACCTGCTGATCGCGACGCTGTTCCGCCTCGCGCTGAACGTGTCGGTCACCCGGCTCGTGCTGCTCAACGGCTACGCGGGCAAGGTGATCGAGAGCTTCGGCCACTTCGTGGTGGGTGGCTCGGTCGTGGTGGGCCTGGTGATCTTCCTCATCCTGATCGTGATCCAGTTCATCGTGATCACGAACGGTGCCGGCCGCGTCGCCGAGGTCGCCGCACGCTTCACCCTCGATGCCATGCCCGGCAAGCAGATGGCGATCGACGCCGACCTCAACGCGGGCTCGATCGACGAGGCCGAGGCGAAGCGGCGGCGCAAGGAGATCGCCGACGAGGCCGACTTCTACGGCGCGATGGACGGTGCATCGAAGTTCGTGAAGGGCGACGCGATCGCGGCGATCGTGATCGTGCTGATCAACCTCGTCGGCGGCTTCGTCGTCGGCGTCGTGCAACACCACCTCAGCGTGTCGGACGCCATCCAGCAGTATTCGCTGCTCACCGTCGGTGACGGCCTCGTCGCCCAGATCCCGGCGCTGCTGATCTCGCTGTCGAGCGGCCTGATCGTCACCCGCGCCGCGACCGAGAGCGATCTCGGCACCGACCTGCTCGCCCAGCTCACGAGCCACAAGCGCACACTGCAACTCGCAGGCGCGTCGGTCGGCGGCCTGGCGATCGTGCCAGGGTTGCCGAAGCTGCCGTTCCTCGCGATCGGCCTGTTCTTCCTCTTCCTCTCGAGCCGCATCCCCAGCGACGCCGAACGTGAGGCCACCGCGGCAGAAGCGGCCGCCCGCGCGGTGCAGCAGGCCGAGCCGCGCGGCGACACGCCCGAGCAGATCGCGCACGACATGCGGGTCGAGCCGCTCGAGCTCGAGATCGCGTACGACCTCATCGATCTCGTCGACACGGCGCGCGGCGGCGACCTGCTCGACCGGGTGCGCGCGCTGCGGCGCAAGCTCGCGTTGGAGCTCGGCATGGTGATCCCGCTCGTGCGCACCCGCGACAACCTCGACCTCCCCGCGCACACGTACGCAATCAAGGTGCACGGCGTGGAGCTCGGGCGCGGCGAGTCGCCGCCCGGCCACGTGCTCGTGCTCGGCGACGAAGGCGTGCAAGGGACGTTGCCCGGCATGCTCACGAAGGAGCCCGTGTTCGGGTTGCCGGCCACATGGGTGCCGCTCGAGTTCCGCCACCAGGCCGAGGTGATGGGCGCGACCGTGGTCGACCGGCCGTCGGTCATCACCACGCACCTCGCCGAGATCGTGCGGCGCCACGCCGCCCGCCTGCTGTCGCGCCAGGACGTCAAGACGCTCGTGGATCTCGTGAAGCAATCCGACCCGGTCGTGATCGACGAGATCAACACGGCCGGCGTTACGCACGGCGACATCCAGCGGGTGCTGCAGTCGCTGCTCGAAGAGGGCGTCGCGATCCGCGACCTCGTGCCGATCTTCGAGGTGGTATCGGAGCGTGGGCGCGCCACGAAGGATCCCGAGGCGCTCGCCGAAGCGGTGCGCATGGTGCTCGGCCCGGCCGTGTCGGCGCCGTACGCCCGCGACGGGCGGCTCTCGATGGTCACGCTCGAGCCGATGCTCGAGCACGCGCTGGCCGACACGCTGCGTCACGGCGACAACGGCGCCTTCTTCGCGCTCGATCCTGCGTTCGCCGAGCAGCTCGCGCTCGCCATCGCACACGAGGCCGAGCAGGCCGAGGCCCGCGGCATCGAGCCGGTGTTCGTATGCGCCGCGCAGCTGCGCGCCGCCTTGCACAAGTTGGTCCGGGAGCCGCGCCGCGGCTGCCCGTCCTCGCCTACACAGAGCTCGGCGCGCACGAGCTCGACACGATCGGGGTGGTGAACGTTGTCCAACCAGCGACGGTTTGAGGGAACGAATCTCGAAGCGCTGCTCGAGGAGGTGCGCTCGACGCTCGGCAACGACGCGCACATCGTCGCCGCGAATCGCGTGCGCAAAGGCGGCGTCGGCGGCTTCTTCGCGCGCGAGCACTTCGAGGTGATCGCAGCGGAGCCGGAGGCCACGATCGACCTGCGGCCACCGGTGCGTCTGGGCCGCAACCGGCGGGACTCCGCGCGCACACCGGCCGACCGAGGCCGGTCGGTGCCGCGCTCGGTGTTGGATCTCGTCGAGGAGCGCAACGAGGAGGAGCGGCTCGTGCGGGCGATCGATCTCGGCGAGATCGACGCGATCCAAGCGATCGACACCGCCGACATCGACTGGAACGACCGCGTCGACCCGGCGCCGCCGGCTGCCGCGGACGCGACGTGGGCGGCCAGCCGCGACGTGCCGATCGACGCGCTGCCGGTCGACGTCGCGCCGCACGTGCGCTACGAGCCGGCCGAGCCGGCCGAGCCGGCCCGGCCCGTGCCGGTCGCCGAACCGGCGCTCGACCCGCAGTACGACGCACCGCGTGTGTCCACCGAGAGCGAGCGCTTCGCGCAGATCCTCGAGCGGCTCGCGCACAGCACCGAGCACCGCAACGAAGCGGCCGGCTATGTGCCAACACCGTCCGCGCCGGGCGCGGCGCCAGCGGTGGACGTGCAGCAGCCGGAGGCCGCCTCGGCGCCACCTGCGGCCGCGGCATCCCGTGTCGTGTCGCTGGTCGACGCCGAGCGCGAGCTGCTGGCCCGCCCGCCGCGAACCGTTGCACCGCCCGCACCCGCGACCGCGAGCGCGCCGGCCCACACGGCACGTCACGACGTGGAGGAGACGATCGAACGACCCGAGCAGAAGCTCGTGCGCCTCGGTCTCCCGGCGCGGTTCGTGCCGCGTGGCATGGCGGGCAGCGCGCTGCGCACGGCGCTGGTCGAATCACTCGACCGGCTGCCCCGTGCCACCGAGCTGCCGAAGACCAAGGGCGTCGTCGTCGCGATCGTCGGCATCGGCGCACGTCCGGTGCTGCTCGGCCGCAGCGTGTCCGAGGAACTCGGGCTCGACCCCGACGAGGTCGTGGTCGCGACACAAACCGAGATCGACGGCGTACCGGCGTGGCTCCAGATCACCGAACCGGAAGCAGCCGACGAGCGCCGCCGCAGCTGGCGCCGCCGCGACCACCTCACGTTCGTCGCGATCTCGCAACCGTCGTTGACGGCGGCCGCGCCATGGGCCGGCGACATGCTCGACCGGCTCGAGCCGACGCAGCTGTGGGGCCTCGCGTCCGCAGGTTGGAAGCCCGAGGACGTCGATGCCTGGTCGCGCCGGCTCGGCGGGTTCGACATGCTGGCACTCGACCGGCTCGTCGACACGGTGAGCCCGGCGTCGATGCTGAGCCTCGGCCTGCCGATCGGCCGCCTCGACGCTGACGCGGCGACACCGGAGCGCTGGGCCGACGAGTTGCTCGCGCGCATCGGCGGAACCGAGCCCGTCGGCGCCGGGTCGGCACGGGGTGCGGGTTCGGTGCACGGGTGAGCATCGGTCCGCAACATCAGCGGAGGCCCGCCAGCCGCATCGACCCGCAGCTGGTGTTCGGCATCAGCCTGCTGCTCGCGCTCGCGGTGTCGTGGCCCGCGCTGTCCGGCGCGATGCACGGCCGAGTCGACATCGTGCAGGCCGGGGTGCACCTGCTCGGCGCGCTGGCGTTGTCGTGGGCCGGCTGTTACGGCGTCGGCGCGCTGCTGCACGGCTACGCGCAGAGCGCGAGCGCGGCGCGGCCCGAACCGGCCACCGCAACGAGCGCACCACAGCGGCGCTCGATCGACGCGGCCCCCGACCCGGTCACCGCGGGTGCCGTCGCCGAGATCGAAGCCGGCGAGGCTGGCGCGAACGCGGCGTGATCAGCGCGCCGGCTCGGCGCGGAACACCCAGGTAGGCAGGAGCAGCACCCGAGCGGCGCTGGCGATGCCACCGGCGAGCACGAGCGCGATCGTCTCCTGCAGCACGCTCGCCGATCCGCTCGTCGCGTGCACCGCAACGAGGGCGAGCGTTGTCACCACGAGCGCGCCCGTGTGCAACGACAGCGAACGCAGCCACGCGCGACCGCGCCCTCCGGGCCCGCGGAGGCCGAACGTCGCGCGCCGGTTGAGCGCGGTGTTGACGACGACCGTGCAGGTCAACGCGAGCGCGTTGGCGACGTAGGCGCCCATCGCAGATCGCAATGCCATGAACAAGCCGACGTACGCGATCGTCGATGCGACGCCGATGGTGGCGAAGCGCACGAACGCGCCGCCCGTCGCCGGGGGCGCCTCGGGCCGTGCCAGCGCCCCGAGGTCGATGCGGCCGTGCCCCGTCCAGCACCGGCGGGCAACGCGGACCATTCCCTTCAGATCCTCGGTGGCGGTGGACACGACGTGCACCCGGGAGTCGGGATCGTCGGTCCAGTCGACCGCGACCTCGCTCACGCGTAGGCCGTTGTGCTCGGCCAGGAGCAGCAGCTCGGTGTCGAAGAACCAGCCGTCGTCCTGGATCTCGGGGAGCAGCGCGTGTGCCACATCGGCGCGGGCCGCCTTGAACCCGCACTGCGCGTCTCGGAAGCCGTTGCGGAACGTGGCCCGCAGCAGCCGGTTGTAGGTGCGCGAGATGAGCTCGCGCCTGGTGCCGCGCACCACGATGGCGCCGTTCGTGAGCCGCGAGCCGATCGCCAGATCGGAATGGCCCGACACGAGCGGTGCCACCAGCGGCAGGAGCGCGTCGAGGCCGGTCGACAGGTCGACGTCCATGTACGCCACGACCGCGGCGTTGCTCGCCGACCACGCGGTCCGGAGCGCGCGCCCGCGACCCTTCTCGTCCAGGTGCAGCGCGACGACGTTCGGCAGGCGCTCGGCGAGCGCGCGCGCGATCGCCCAGGTCCCGTCGGAGGAAGCATTGTCCGCGATGGTGATGCGCCACGCGAACGGGAAGTCGTCGCGCAGGTAGGCATGCAGGCGTTCGATGCTGCGTTCGAGGACGGCCGCCTCGTTGTACACCGGCACCACGACGTCCACCGTCGGAGGCGTCGCGCCACCCGGAGATTCTCGTTGTGCGGGTGCCGCGACCGTGCTCATCAGCGTCAAGTATCGGCGCGGAGGCTGGTGGGGCACCCGGCCAGCGCTTGGGATTTGCTGAGAGCGTGAGCCGGGTCACTACCGTCGGTCGGCGATGGACGATGCAATCGCGACCCGATCGGCCTCGGAGCTCGCGGCGGCGATTCGCGCCGGTGCCCTGTCCAGCCGCGAGCTGCTCGGTTGCTTCCTCGATCGCATCGACCGCCTCGGCGGCCCGGTCAACGCGGTCGTCACGATCGACGCCGAACGGGCTCTGGCCGACGCGGCCCGCGCCGACGACGACGCGGCCCGAGGCGCATGGCACGGGCCGCTGCACGGCCTGCCGATCACGATCAAGGACGCCATCGAGGTGGGCGGGATGCGCTCCACGGGCGGTGCGGTCGAGCTGCGCGACCACGTGCCCGCGGCGGACGCGCCTGCCGTCGCACGGCTGCGCTCGGCCGGCGCGATCGTGTTCGGCAAGACGAACGTGCCCCGCTGGTCGGGTGAGCTGCAGACGTTCAACGAGATCTTCGGCACCACCAACAACCCCTGGGATCTCGACCGCGTCCCCGGCGGGTCGTCGGGCGGGGCGGCCGCCGCGGTGGCGTGCGGGTTCACCGCCTTCGAGCTCGGCACCGACATCGGCGGGTCGGTGCGCATTCCGTCGCACTGTTGCGGCGTGTTCGGCTTGAAGCCGAGCTTCGGCGTGGTGCCGCAGCGCGGCTACCTCGACCACGTCGGCGGCGGGCTCACCGATGTCGACATCAACGTGTTCGGACCGATCGCGCGCAGCTCCGCCGATCTCGATCTGCTGCTCGGCGTGCTGGCTGCGCCCGCGCCCGAGCGCGAGCTGGCGTGGCGGATCGAGCTGCCGCCGGCACGGCACCGCGACGCCCGCGGCTGGAGGGTCGGCGTGTGGCTCGAAACGCCCACCGTGCCGGTCGACCGCGAGGTGCTGGCATTGCTCCGCGACGCGGCCGACCGCCTCACCGACGCGGGCGTACAGGTCGAGGACGCCCACCCGGCGGTCGACTTCGACACGCAGCGCGACCTGTTCTTCACGATGATCAGCGCGGCGATCTCCCCGAGCATGCCCGACGACATCGCCGACGCGGTCGGCGGCTCGCATCGCGCCTGGCTGCGCGCCGACGACGAGCGCGCGCGGCTCGCGGCGCTCTGGGCCGAATGGTTCGAGACCTACGACGCGCTGCTCTGCCCTGTGCTGCCCGTTCCCGCGTTCGCGCACCAGCAGTCCGGTTCGTTCATCGACCGCACCCTGACGATCAACGGGGAGTCGCATCCGCATGTGGTGCTCGTGGGGTGGCCGGGCCTCATCGGCATCGTCGATCTGCCGGCCGCGGTCGCGCCCGTGGGCCGCACCGCGGCTGGTCTTCCTGTGGGTATCCAGGTCGTCACGCCATATCTGCGCGATCGCGACGCCATTCGACTGTGCGGGTTGATCGCGGACGTGTGCGAGGGCTACGTGCCCCCTCCGGGCTTCTGACGCGCGCTCTACAACCCCTTGCGCGCTCGCGGCGCGCCGGCTCCTTCGGGTTACCCGATTTCGCACGACGGGTACACCTTCGTTGTTCAGGACGAAGGAGTTCCGATGCTCACACGAAGAAGTTCTGTAGCCGTCGACGACGAGGTGGCACCCGAGCGATACGAGCGGTACGAGCGGACCGCGAGCCGTCTCCCGCAACTGATCGGCCTCGTGATCGGAGTGGGTTTCACCGTGCTCGGGATCGCAGCGGTCGCGCGCACCGGTGTCGACACCGGCCACATCTACCAGCCGCACCAGATGGTGTGGCATCTCTCCCACAACCCGCTGATGGGACTGATCGAGATCGGGTTCGGCGTATTCGTGATGCTCGGCTCGGTCGAGCCGGGCGGCACCCGCTCCGCGCTCGCGTTCCTCGGCACGGCCGCATTCGCGTTCGGCCTCGTGGTCGTGCTCGACGTGGCGCCGAACCACCTGTATCGCTGGGTCGCGGTCACGCACCGCAATGGCTGGATGTACCTGGTCGTCGGCCTGGTGCTCGCGCTCCCCGCGCTGTTCACGCCCGACGTGGTGGTCGAGCGGCGCGTGCGCGACACGACTCCGGTGGTGACGCGCTCGTAGAAAGCTGCCGAGTCGGCCGGGTCGGTGCGGCCCGAAGCCCGATTAGCGTGACGGCTTCGGGCCGCTGGCGCAACTGGCAGCGCGTCGGACTTTTAATCCGCAGGTTCCGGGTTCGAGTCCCGGGCGGCCCACGCTGACCATGGCGCCTGCTGATCAGGACGTCCATGCCTGGTGACGTTCGGCCCTATTGGCGAGCCGCCGAGTGCGTGGACGATGAGCTTCCTCAGATCGCTCGGACCGCACCGGAAAGGCCGACCATGAAGCGCACGCGCCTGATCCGTAATCCGCTGACGTGGGTGGCGTGTGCCGCAGCCCTGGTGCTCGGCGGCGCCGGCGTCGCCGCTCCGGCGGTGGCGGACACGTCCATCCAGTGCGGCCAGTCGATCACGCACAGCATCGTGCTGCAGCACGACCTCCTCAACTGTCCGGGTGTCGGCCTGTACGTCGTGGGCGACAACATCGACGTCAACCTGCACGGTCACACGATCTCGGGGACGTACCGCAGTGGGGTGCTCACACCGGGCGTCTGGATCATTCGTCACCACGACATCGTGGTGCGCAACGGCACGATCCGCGGCTTTGGCCTTGGGGTCGACCCCCAGTACGTCCAGCACCTCACGATCAAGCATCTCGCGCTCGACGGGAACCGCGTTGGCGCCTACGTGTTCTTCGGCAGCCACGCGGTTGTGCACCACAACGTCGTGCGGGGAGCCGTGTTCGAGGGCCACATGGCCTTGGGCATCCTCACCTACGGGTCGGATCACGTGACGATCGCCGACAACCAGCTTCGCAACCGGCTGTCCGGAGCGATCTCCGTCGACGCGTCGTCGTACGTCGACGTGCTGCGCAACCACGAGACCAACGCCATCGCCGACGCCTGTTCTGGTTGCATCGCGGTCTACGTCACGGGTTCGCAGTACGTGCACGTCGTCGCCAACGTGTTGCACAACAATCCGGGAACCGCCATGTTCGTGTCGCTCGGAGCCGCGTCGGTGACCGTCTCGTCGAACGTCATCGATCACACGGAGCGCACCGGCATGCGGATCGACAAGTCCGACCGCCGCATCGTGCTCCTGGGCAATATGGCGCACGACAACGGCTGGGATGGCATCCAGGTCGACGCACCCGGGACCCGGATCACGAGCAACGTCGCGAACGACAACGGCTGGCGCGGCATCGAGGCGGTCGCCGGCGTCGTCGACGGCGGCGGCAACATCGCGCACGGCAACGGCGGCAATCAGTGCGTCAACGTCGTCTGTTCCTGAGCACCCCTGCCGCAACGAGGCGGGCAAACGCTCTGAGGTGCGTGAACGGCTGCGCCGTACCTAGGGTCGCGACATGGATCGCGCGGCAATCGAAGAACTCCAGATGCACGGCCAGGACATTCCCTGGCTGCTCCGGACCTGGGCGCAGAGCAAGCCCAATCACCCGGCCCTGATCTGGGATCCGCCCGAGGGTGCGCAACGCAGCTGGACCTACAGCACGCTCCTCGAAGACACGCGCCGGGTTGCAGTCGGGCTCGTCGAGCGTGGCGTCGGCCTCGGCGACAAGGTCTTGATCCACGCCGACAACTGCCCCGAGATGCTGCTCGCCTGGCTGGCGTGCGCCACGGTGGGTGCGGTCGCGGTGACCACCAACACGCGCTCGGCCCCGTCGGAGGTCGCGTACTTCGCGCAGCACACGAAATGCGTCGGCGCGATCACCGAGGCGAAGTTCGCCTCGCACATCGCCGAGTGCGGCGACGACCTGCAATGGGTCGTGACCATCGGCGACGGCGCGGCCCGCGCCGACGCGACGACGTTCGACGAACTTCATGGTGACGCATCGGCGTGGCCGGGTCGCGAGATCGACCCGCTGTTGCCGTTCGGCATCATGTTCACATCGGGTACCACGAGCAAGCCGAAAGCCGTCGTCCACACCCACGCGAACGCCATCTGGGCGAGCCGCAGCGGTCCGCGGACGATCGATCTCGGCACCGACGACCGGTACCTGATCTACCTGCCGCTCTTCCACGTCAACGCACAGAGTTGGTCGTTCTTCTCGGTGTTCGGCGTCGGCGCGACGGCCGTGCTCACGCCGAAATGGTCGACGAGCCGTTTCTGGGATGTCGTGGAACGCCACGAGATCACGCACATCTCGCTCATGCCGTTCGTGATGGGAGCGCTCGGCAACCCGGATCGACCGAAGACGAAGTTGCGCGTCGCGGTGTTCGGGTTGATCCTGCCGATGCTCGACGAGATGTTCGGGATCAAGATCTACGCCGCCTACGGGATGACCGAGACCGTCACCCATGCCATCTCCGGCAAGCCCGCGGAGCACCTGCCCGAGCGCTCGATGGGACACCCGACGCCGGGTTACGAGATCGCGATCGTCGACAAGGACACGGGCAAGCTGTGCGCACCGGGCGAGACCGGCGAGCTGTGGATGCGCGGTACGCGCGGGATCCAGCTCTTCCTCGAGTACTACGACAACCCCGAGGCGAACGCCAAGTCGTTCGAAGAGGGCTGGTTCAAGACCGGCGACATGGTGATGATGGGCGAGGGCGGCAACGTCTTCTACCGCGAACGCGACAAGGACCTCCTGAAGGTCGGTGGCGAGAACGTGTCGGCCCGGGAGGTCGAAGAGGTGATCGGCACCGTGGCGGGCGTCGCTTCGGTGGCGGTGGTGGGCAAGCAGCACGACTTCCTCGACGAGGTCGTCGTCGCCTTTGTCATCAAGGCCGCGGGCGCGAGCGACGACGCCACGCTCGAGCGAGACGTGATCGAGACGTGCCGTGGGCAACTCGCCGACTTCAAGGTGCCGCGCGCGGTGTACGCCGTCGACGAGTTCCCGCTCGGCACGCTCGACAAGATCCTCAAGAACAAGCTGCGCGAGATGGCCGACGCGCACCCGCCGGTCTGACAAGATCGAGCAACCGACGGCGGGTAGAACAAGGCGCATCACCGTGGCCGAAGACTCGACGACGATCACCCTGTGACCGTGCCGCGCATACCCCGCATCGCGACCATCCTCACCGCCGGCGCGCTCGCCCTCGTGCTCCTTGCCGGCTGCGGTGCGGGCGGCGGAGGCCGCGCGCCGATGCCGACCGGCGCCCAGGCGCACGACCAGCAGCTCCTGCGCGGACGATCCGTCTACGTCGCGCGCTGCGCGAGCTGCCACGGCGCTCGGGGCAGCGGAGGGGCCGGTCCCGGATTCGGGGATGGGCGGCTCCAACGCGACCTGCCGAGCCCCGCTATGCAGCTACGGATCGTCGAGCGTGGCCGTGGCGGGATGCCCGCGTTCGGCGGGCGCCTCTCGCAGGCCGACCTGGAAGCGGTCGTGCGGTACGTGCGCGAAGTCCTCGCGAACGCGACAAGGTGACACCTCCGCCGCGCCGCGATCGAGCAGCTCGACGTCGTGGCGCACGGGACGCGGCGGTCGCGGCGACGCTCAGGCGACACGCGTCGCGTACACGGCAAGGCGTTCGTCATGAGTCCCGATCGCGTTGCGGAACGTCCCTGCGCACGTGACCAAGGTGAGATGCGCCCGGCCGTCGCGCGAGCGTTGCGGCCACGTACCGACCACCGGACCGATGCCGTACATCCGTGTGAGCACGGCGCGGTCGGTCCACTCGGCCCGCGAATAGTGCTCCGTGCCCGTCACCGCGAACCGCACGTCGAGGCCGGTTCGCGTGTCGTGGATGACGATGCTGTCGCCACTGCGCAGCCGATCGATGCCGGCGAAGGCACCTGGCCGGCCGGCCGGATCGTCGATGTGCCCCGCAATCAACGCGGTGCTGATCGCGCCCGGCACGGCACTCCCTCGGTACCAGAACGCCTGCTGCCACACGGGGCTGTCGGTGCGGCCCTGTGGGGCATCCATCACGTTCTTCGTCGTGATGCCGACACTGACCACGGGCACGTCGAGCCCGATCGCCGGGATCTGCAATGTCAGCGGTACCGGCACCGGTCCTTCGCGCAACCCGATTCCGGCGCTCGTGAGCGCGGCCGGCGCTGGGAGCGGGCGGGCGGGCGGCGCGGTGCCGGGCGTCGTGGTCACAGTCGTGGGGGCGCTGGTGTGGCGAACGGGTGGGATCGCCCGGCGCGCCTTCGTCGTGCATCCTGCGAACGCCGCGATCGCGCACAGCGCCGCCACCACCGCGGCACCATCGCCACGAGCAGGCCGGCGGCTCACACGCGGCGTGCGCGACGGCCGTACCCGACCACAGCGACCGCGAACAGCACGGCCGCCAACGCGACGAGCGCCAGCGGCACCCACGGAACGCCGTTGTGCGCGGGGATCGCGTCGGTGCGCGGCGGCCCACCGACGCCGGGCACGCCATTGCTGCCAGCAAGGGCGGACCCCGATCCCGAGGTGCTGCTCGTCGCCGTCGAGCCCGGAGGCGTCGTCGTCGTCGTCGAGCCCGGAATCGAGGTCGCGCACGTCGGCGGCGTGAACGTGTCGTTGATCAGCGTGACCGCGCCGTTCCGCGCGAGCGCACGGCCGTGCACGACGACGCTGCTGTTCAGGCTGATCGATGTGAGCGCCATGATGTTGCCGGCGAAGACCGACCCGCTGCCGAGCGTGGCCGAGCTCCCGACCTGCCAGAAGACGTTGCACTCCTGGGCTCCGTTGACGAGCGACACGGTGCTGCTCGACGCCGTCGTCAACGACGAATCCGTCTGGAAGATGAAGACGGCGTTGGGGTCGCCCGCACCGTCGAGGACGAGCGGTCCGGTCAACTGGAGCGCACCCTTGCTCGGTCCCGCGTACACGCCGGCCTGCAGATGGCGGTTGGCGAGATCGGCGCCGGTGGTGGTGTCGATCGCCCGGCCCTGCGCGTCGAGATAGGCAGCGGTGAGATCGGCGCGCGCGGTCGCGGCAGCTGCGTTGGTCGCATTCGTCGTGCCGGGAGGGAGCACCGTGCCCGGCGGGAATCCGGTGATCGACGTGCCCGGCGACAGGCCGAGGCTGCCGGACAGCACGCTGTTACCGGTGTTCGTCACCGTCGTGGAAGCGAGGACGGAGTATTCGGCGGCGGTGCCCAGCTGCACCTTCGCCGGCGTCGCCGCCGATGCGGGTCCGGTGAACGCGAGGATCATGGATCCGATCGTCGCCGCGATCGCCGTGGGTGCGGCGCGCGCGCGTCGCGGGACTCGGGTGTGACTCGTCATCAGGACGCTCGATTCAGATTTCGCGAGGCACCGCCTCCAGCAGCACTGCTGCCCGCGCGCGCCCGAGCAGGTCAGGAACTGATGAACCGACTGCCCGGACCGACTTCACAGTGGGATCGGGATGGTGACGCAAGAGTGGGTGGGATATCGGGGCACTTTTCCCACCCATCGGTGGTTCGGCCACCGAACTCAAACAACGCCAGCCCACCGACTTGAAAAAGAGCGAGACGGCAACAGGCTGTCTCGGCCCACGCAGCGTTCATACCCTTCGGCCGCGCGCGCTCGAGGTATGCACAAGATCGTCGCGTGGCAAGGCAGCGGCGACGACCTGGACGGTCCTCAGTTGCCACCGAGGGCGAGGAGGTAGCCGGCCAGCATCACGCTGAAGTACTGCGCTTCCGCCGGCGTGACACCGTACTGACGCATCACGACCACGAGCGCGGGCTTGGTCGGTTGCGGACCACGGCGTGGTGTAGCCGTTCGGACCACTGCTCACCGGCGGAACCACCGGCGTGATGTCCGGCGTGTGCACGAGCCCGACGAGGTAGGCGAGGATCGCGACGGAGGTGCGTTGCGCGCCGGCTGCGTCCTGCCCGAAGTACGTCGCGTTCTTCAGCAGCCGGGTGTTGTCGGTCGCGTTGTACTGCGTCGTGACGTTGATCGTCGATGCCGCGGGCGTGAACGCGGCCGAATCGTTCGAGGGATCGCTCCGACCCGCATCATTGACCGCCTGCACGTGCACCGTCTGGATCGTGCCGTTCGGCACGGCGACCACTGCTCGCAGGGCCGTCGCCGGGACCGTGGCCGTCTGGCCACCCGGGCTCGTCGTGACGACGTAGCTCGAGACCGCTGACGATCCCGACGACGACGGCGCTTCCCATGCCACCGACACCCAACCGTTGCCGCTCCTGATCCCGGTCAACGCCGGTGCAGCGGGCACGGTGGGCAGCGCGAGCTCGTGCAGCACCGCGCCGAACTCCAGCGGGCGCACGGTGTAGAGCAGGTGCCCGTTCACGACGAGCGGCGCGCTGCTGGCAGCGCCCGTCACCGCGTTCCACACCACAGCACCGGCCGTGTCGATCGCCTCCATGTGGCCAGCACGAGTGGTGAGGTAGAGCAGCCCGTTCGCGTACTCCGGTCCGCTGGCGATGAGACCGCCGATCTTTGCGTCGAGGAGGCTCTGGCCGGTGGTCGCGCGCAAGCCTCGAATACGGGTGCCACCGTTGCGCGTGAGCGGGACGTACACCGTCGAGCCGGCGATGGCAGTGCTGCTCCACGTGCCGCCCTGCTCGAACACGGACCACTTCACGGCACCCGTCTGCTCGTCACGCGCGTAGAGCGTCGAGCCCTGCGAGCCGTACACGAGGCCGTTCGCGATGGCGAGTCCGCCCATCGGCACCGTCCGCCAGAGCAGCTTGCCGCTCGAGGCGTCGAACGCCGCGGTGCTCGTGTAGCCGGAGTCTGGCGTCCCGAGCTCGGCGAGCACCACCGACGCGTCGGCGGCCCACACGTCGCCGACGTACGGCGCGTGCCACCGCAACGTGCCCTTCGATCCGTCGAACGCGAGGATCTCGCTCGCCGCCAGCTGGTCGAGCGCGCCGCCGACGTAGACGTTGCCGTTCGCCGCGACCGGTTGCGTCCCGTACGTGTACGTGCCGACAGTCCAGCGGATCGCGCCGGTGCCCGCGTCGAGTGCTTCGAGCGTGCCGATGTCGCCGGTGACGACGTACACCGAACCGTTGGCCACAGCCGGGACGCTCGTGACCCACTCGTCGTCGATATACGTCTGCCAGCGCAGCGCGCCCGAGGCGGCGTCCAACGCGTACACGTAGGAGAGGGACCGGTCACCCACATAGACGAGGCCGTTCGCCTCGACCGGCGTCGAAAGGAGGGATGCTTCGCTCGGTGAGAACATCCACCGCTCGCGCACCTGCGTCACGTTCGTACGGTTCAGCACGTTCTCGTAGGGGTTCGCGTCGGTCGCCTCCGGCCCGAAGCCGAACTGCGGCCAGTCGGTGCGCACCACGAATGCGGCGCGCGCGACGTGGTTCGACGAGAAGCTGTACGCGACGAAGGAGTGGCTTCCGGGCGTCGCGGTCGCGGGCACGGTGACGGCAACCGCCGCGAAGCTGCCGTTCGAGGCCGTGACGACCTGCCCACGCAAGCCGGCCGGGCCGACGGCGTCGAAGTACAGCTTCACGGTCTCGGCGGTGCCCCAACCCGACCCCGCGAGCTTCACGGTCTGCTGTGGATGTCCGACCGCGGGGCTCACCGACAGCGCCACTGCCGCGGCCGCGGGCGCCGGCGCGGCACCGGCACCGGCACCGAGCGCCGGGAGGAGGAGCGCCGATCCGAGGAGGGACGCGAGCGCCGCGCGCCGTCGCGAGTTCCGTGTGCCGATCGAGCGCATCGTGACCTCCTCGTGCCCCTCTCATGGTGCTCGCCCGATCCGCCGGACAGCAGGGCCGAACGTCACAGGCCGCGGTCGCCTTTGTCAGCAGCCCGTGCTTGCGGGTGCGCCGCCAGCCGCCGCGCCCGGAACGCGCGCCGCGATCAGCGCCGGGCAGTCCTCGCACCTCGTGACGTGCGGCCCCGGCCCACCCTCGAGAGTCCGCACGGCCAGCCCGCGGGCGGCGGGCACCTGTCGGCACTCAGCAGTTGTCGGCGGTCCAGGTATCGAGCGGGACCCGCGCGTCGGACGCCTCGTTGAACTTGTGCGCGAGCACGAGGCGGCGTACTTCGCTCACCGTCGACTTGAGCTTCGGGTCGACTCGCAGCGCGACCTCGTCGAGCTTGGCGACGTACTGCGCGACGGCGGTGTCGAGCGCCTTCGTGAACGTCACCGGGTCACGCACATCGGCGTGCTCGAGCGGTGCCGCCGAGCCCGGCAGCTGGCCGATCAGGCCGCACACCACCCGGTTGTTCACGGGCTGGGTGCCCGAGCCGAGGTCGCCGGCGCCGCCGCCACCGGTGCTGCACGCCCCGAGCGCCACGGCCGCGAGGCACAGCGCTGCGCATCCGACGACCCTCGCACGCACGCCGGGCACCGTAGCGGCCGCAACCCCCGGGAGCACTCCGCGCGGCGATTGCTACACTCCGCCGGTCCCACGAGAGTCGAGCCCCCATCGTCTAGTGGCCAAGGACGCCGCCCTTTCAAGGCGGTAACGGGGATTCGAACTCCCCTGGGGGCACGTCACTGGTCCTGTGGTGCAGTTTGGAGTGCACGCCGCCCTGTCAAGGCGGAGGCCGCGGGTTCAAATCCCGTCAGGACCGCGAGGCCGGGTAGCTCAGTTGGCAGAGCGTGCGCCTGAAAAGCGCAAGGTCACCGGATCGACGCCGGTCCCGGCCACTCCATCACGTTCCCGGTGCGGTTGACCGCGATGATCGCCCGCAATGGCACGGAGCACGAAACGCATCGCCGGGTGGCCGCCGGGTGCCGCGGGTGCCGGAGCGCCCGGATCAGGCCTCTTGCTGTTCCTGCTCCACGTGCGAGAGGAACTGGTGGATCTCGCTGGCGCGGAAGCGGCGGTGGCCGCCGAGCGTGCGGATCGCCGAGATCTTGCCCGCGCGCGCCCAGCGGGTGACGGTCTTCGGATTGACGCGGAACATCGCGGCTACCTCAGACGGGGTGAGGAGCGCGTCATCCTCGTAGGGTTGACCGTCGGTCGATGTCACTGATCCCCCTCCACCTCGGGGCGTCGGCTGAGGCGACGTCCGGCCGCCTTGCCACGCGAGCTCCTTCGCGTGGCCCGACTTGGCGATACTACCCATTTCTCGCCCGAACGGTGCGGACCGGACACTGGCCGCAAAGTCGACCACGCCCAGCCGCTCGGTGCAAACGCGTGCCCGGTGCGCGACGCCCGGGCCATCCGTAGACTCACCCCCCGTGACGCGCACGTTCGCGGTCGCCAACCAGAAGGGCGGCGTGGCGAAGACCACCACCACCCAAACCCTGGGTGTCGCGCTCGCCCGGCTCGGTGAGCGGGTGCTGCTCGTCGACCTCGATCCGCAGGCCTGCCTCACGTTCTCCCTCGGCCTCGAGCCCGAGTCGCTCACCGTGTCGCTCCACGACGTGCTCCTGCAGAAGGCCACGGCCGCCGATGCCCGACTCGACGTGGGTGACGTGACGCTCCTGCCCACCAACATCGACCTCGCCGGCGCGGAGATGCACCTGCTCACCCGCACCGGGCGCGAGCACACGCTCATGCGAGCGCTCGCGCCGATCCTCGACGACTACGACACGGTCCTCGTCGACTGCCCACCCACCCTCGGCGTGCTCACCGTCAACGGGCTGACCGCCGCCGACGAGGTGCTCATCCCGCTGCAATGCGAGGCGCTGTCGCACCGCGGCGTCGCGCAACTGCTCGACAGCATCGCCGATGTTCGCGAGTACACGAACCCGAAGCTCGCGGTGCGCGGCGCGATCGCCACGATGTTCGACGCGCGCACACGGCACGCACGCGAGGTGGTCGACGACGTGCGCCAGCGTTTCGGCATCACGGTGCTCGACCCCCCGGTGCCGAAGTCGGTGCGCTTCGCCGAGGCGCCGTCTCGTGGCCTCACGATCCTCGACCACGCGCCCGGCTCGCCCGGCGCGGCCGCCTATTCGGCGCTCGCCGAGCTGCTCCACCGCGATTCGCGGCTCAATCCGTAGCGCTCGCGGCGAGGTGCACGCGGCCGGCACCGGGCATCACCGCGCCGACGACGAACGCATCGTGGCCGCGGGCCCCGAGCGCGCCGATGCAATCCTGTTCGTGACCCTGTGGCACCACGACGAGCATGCCGAGGCCGAGGTTGAACACGTGGGTCATCTCGTCGTCGGAGACGGCCCCGGCCGATTGCACCTCGGCGAAGATGCGCGGCTCGGGCCAGCTGCCCCGCCGCACGACGGCGTCGCATTCGGGGGGCAGCACACGGTCGAGGTTGCCGGGAATGCCGCCGCCGGTGACGTGCGCGAACGCGTGCACCGGCACCGTGTCGCGCAGCGCCAGCATCGCCTTGGAGTAGATGACGCTCGGGCGCAGCAGCTCCTCGCCGAGCGTGCGGTCATGGCCCGACCACGCGGCGTCGTCGAGCCGGCGGCCGGCGTGTTCGAGCAGCGCGCGGCGCGCCAGCGAGTAGCCGTTGCAGCGCAGGCCCGGGCTGGCGATCCCCACCACGACGTCGCCGGGAGCGACGCTTCCGGGCAACACGCCGTCACGCTCGACGACACCCGTGCAGAAGCCGACCAGGTCGAAGTCGTCGGGCTCCATGATGCCGGGATGCTCCGACATCTCGCCGCCGAGCAGCGCGCAGCCGGCGTCGCTACAGCCGCGCGCGACGCCGCCGACGAGCTGCTCCATCTCGTCGGGATCCACGCGCCCGGTGGAGATGTAGTCGAGGAAGAACAGCGGCTCGGCGCCCTGCACCGCGACGTCGTCGGCCGACATCGCCACGAGATCGATGCCGATCGTGTCGAGCCGCCCGACCTGGCGGGCGATCCACGACTTCGTGCCCACGCCGTCGGTGGACGACACGAGCACCGGATCGCGGTAACGCTTCCAGTCGAGCGCGAACAGCCCACCGAAGCCGCCGATGTCGCCCAGCACCTCGGGCCGGTACGTGGCGCGGACGAGATCGCCGATCCGTGCGACCGCCTTCTCGCCCGCCTCGATGTCGACCCCTGCGCCGGCGTAGGTGAGCCGAGCTCCCGGCTGGTGGCTCACGGGCGGCCGGCGTCGTCGACGGCGTCGAGCCCCACGATCTCGGCGTCGTCGGTGTCGGAGGCTCGGTCGAGCCCGCCGGAGTCGTGCCGGCCCGGCTCGAGCACGTGCTTGGTGTCGAAGTCGGGCACCGCGACTGGGTACACGCCGCTGAAACAGGCGGTACAGAACGACTCCGCCGGCGCGTCGGTGGCCGCGAGCAACCGGTCGAGCTCGAGGTAGGCCAGCGAGTCGACGCCGAGGTAGTCGCAGATCTCGCCCACCGACATGTCGGCCGCGAGCAGGTCGCTGCGCTCGCCGGTGTCGAGCCCGTAGAAGCAGGGCCACCGGTACGGCGGCGACGAGACGCGGAGGTGCACCTCGGTGGCACCGGCCTCGCGCAGCACGGCCATCGTCTGGCGGGTGGTGGTGCCGCGCACGATCGAGTCGTCGACGACCACGAGGCGCTTGCCGCGCACGTTGTCGCGCAGCGGGTTGAGCTTGATGCGCACGCCGGCGCCGCGCCGGGCCTGGTCGGGGTCGATGAACGTGCGGCCGACGTACCGGTTCTTCACGAAGCCGTCGCCGTACGGGATGCCGCTCTCCTGCGCGTAGCCCTGCGCGGCGGGTACCCCCGATTCGGGCACGGGCATCACCATGTCGGCGTCGGCCGGCGCCTGCCGTGCGAGCTGCATCCCCATCCGCTGGCGCGCCGCGTGCACGCCCTTTCCGTAGAGCTGCGTGTCGGGCCGCGCGATGTACACGAACTCGAACACGCAGAGCTTCGGCACCGCGTCGGCGTAGCGCACCGACCGCACCCCGCTCGCGTCGATCGCGACGAGCTCGCCGGGCTCGACCTCGCGCAGGAAGTGCGCGCCCATGATGTCGAGCGCCGCGGTCTCGCTGGCGAGCACCCACCCGCCGTCGACCCGACCGAGCACCAGCGGGCGGAAGCCGTGCGGGTCGCGTACGCCGATGAGGTGCGCCTCGTCCGACAGCACCAGCGAGAACGCGCCTTCGAGCCGCCGCAGCACTGTGAGGAGCGCATGCTCGAGGTCGCGGCCATCGCTGCGGAGCATGTCGCGGTACTCGCGGGCGACCAGCTCGGCGATGAGCTCCGAGTCGCTCGTGGAGTCGAGCCGGGTCTGCTGGTCGAACAGCCCGGGAAGCCGCCCGAGCTCGTCGGCCAGCGTGTGCGTGTTGGTGAGGTTGCCGTTGTGGCCCACCGCGAAACCGGCGTCGCCGCGCGGCGGAACACGGGCTGCGCGTTGCGCCAATTGCTGGAACCGGTGGTGGAGTAGCGCACGTGGCCGATGGCGAGATGCCCGTCGAGCGGCACGAGCGTGTCCCGCCCGAACACCTGGGTGACCAGGCCCATGTCCTTCACCACCGTGTACGTGGTGCCGTCGCTGCAGGCGATACCGGCCGACTCCTGGCCGCGGTGCTGCAGCGCGTAGAGACCGAGGTAGGCGAGGTTCGCCACCTGGTGGCCCGGCTGGTACACGCCGACGACACCGCACGCCTCGCGTGCCTCGTGTGCGTCCGCCATGTGACCAGTATCGCAGGTGGACGCGACCGTGCCCGGATGTGCGCCGGGCGCCCCGTACTATCGGCGGCCGTGACGGATCAGCCGGGCGCATGCCTGTGGTTCACCGGGTTCTCGGGCGCGGGCAAGAGCACGATCGCGAACATCGTGGTCGACGACCTCGTCGCCCGCGGCTTCAAGGTGGAGCTGCTCGACGGTGACGAGGTGCGCGAGCACCTCTCGAAGGGTCTCGGCTTCTCCAAGGA
Source organism: uncultured Actinomycetes bacterium (assembly GCA_963716525.1). Classification (GTDB taxonomy): domain Bacteria; phylum Actinomycetota; class Acidimicrobiia; order IMCC26256; family PALSA-610; genus JBBREP01. The sequence goes on along the minus strand of OY970315.1, from coordinate 1,413,488 downwards.
GGACCGCGACATCAACATCCGTCGCATCGGCTGGGTCGCGAAGGTGCTCGCTCGCAACGGCGTGATCGCCGTCACCGCGGCCATCTCGCCGTACCGGGCGCTGCGCGACGAGATGCGCGGCGCAGATCGGGAACTTCATCGAGATCCATGTGGCCACGCCGTTCGAGGTGTGCGAGGAACGCGACGTGAAGGGCCTCTACGCGAAGGCCCGTGCCGGCGAGATCCCGCAGTTCACGGGGCTCGACGACCCGTACGAGCCGCCGCTGCACCCCGAGATCCGGGTGGCCACCGCGGGCAGCACGCCCGAGCAGTCGGCGGCCGAGGTCGAGCGCTGGCTCGACCTGAACCTGTTCAGCGGGACCCGCGCGTAGATCGCGCACGCAGGTCACGGGTCGCTCGGGTGGCCTCGCGCCCGTGACCGCGATCTACCCCCGCGACTGAGACAGCCGCTCCGACCGGGAGCCGATCAGGTCGTCGGTGTTGTGGGGAGCGGACCCGGCGCGCGCGGCTCGCGCTCGCCGCAACGCGAGCGCAGTGAACGGGTACACCACCTGCGCGGCCCAGGTGCGCGCGAAGCGCGATCGGGTTCGAGCGCTGCTCGAGCGGGAACGCCGGATCCTCGATCCCAGTGTCGGGGTAGATGTGGCGATCCGGATGGCGCGTGCCGAAGAGGTAGTCCCACCATGCGAACACGGTGCCGTAGTTCGTGTCGAAGTGCCCGGGATCGGTCGAGTGGTGCACGCGGTGCGCCTGCGGCGAGATGAGCACGAACCGCAGCGGACCGAGATCGGTGCGGATGTTCGCGTGGATGAACGCGGAGATCACGAGCGTGATGATCGTGAGCGTGCCGGCACCGGCGGCGTCGAGACCGAGCAGGCGCGCCGGCAGGAACGTGAACGTGGCCGTCACCAAGGTCTCCACCACGTGCTGACGGTTGTCGGACAGCACGTTCATCGCCGTCTGGGAGTGGTGCACCACGTGGAACGACCAGAGCAGCGCGACGCGGTGGTGCAGGCGGTGGCTGTACCACTGGGCGAGGTCGCCGACGACGAGCGCGAGCAGCGCGGCGCCCACCGTGCCGATCACGGGGACGGCATCGGGCCGCCACGACCTCGACAGCGCATCGACGCCGCGGCTCAACACCGCGAGGTAGCCGGCGACGACCGTCACACCGAGCAACGACGACAGCACGAACCAGGTGGCGTCCTGGGCCAGCGCGGCGCGCTGGTCGCGCGGCCGCGGCCGGGCCGGCGCGAGGAGCTCGACCAGCATGAGCGCGGGCAGGCACGCGAGGTAGCGCCAGTCCGCCACAATCGACCACCACGCCGACCACACTCCGCCCATGGTCCTGAGACTGTGCTGCGCGCGACCGGCCGCATGCAAGGCCGGCGCTGAGAGGCGCGTCAGGCCATCGGCCCGGTCAGACGCTCGTCAGGCGGGATACGTGCGCCATGCGGCGGCCGCGGCACCGAGCGGCACCGTGCACGAGGGGCCCAACCGCAGGTCGCTCCCGCCGGCCCGCCCGATCACCGCGACGGGCACGCCGGCAGCGGCCGCGCGCGCGACGACCTCGTCGCGCCGCTCGGGCGCGACGCCGAGCACCACGCGGTTCGCCGACTCGGCGAACATCGCCTCGGCCGGTGTGCGCGCGCCGCCCGCCTCGTCGCCGCCCGGCAGGTCGACCGTCACGCCGACGTCGCCGGCGATCGCCATGCGCGCCAGCGCGACCGCGAGACCGCCGTCGGCGCAGTCGTGGATCGCTCGGACGGCGCGATCGCCGGCGAGTGCAGCCACGAGCCCGTGCAACGCGGTCGCGAGCTGCAGGTCGGCCTCGGGCGGGCGCCCGCCGCGCAGCCCGTGCACCACGGCGGCCCATTCGCTGCCGCCCAGCTCGGCGCGCGTCGTGCCGAGCAGCAGCACCTCGTCGCCGCCGTGCAGCGCGATGCCGGGTGGCGCATCGTCGAGGTGCGGGATCACCCCGACGACACCCATCACCGGTGTGGGGTCGATGTCGGCGCCCCGGCTCTCGTTGTAGAAGCTCACGTTGCCGCCGACGACCGGCAGGGCGAGCGCGGCGCACGCCTCACGCATGCCCTCGATCGTCTCGGCGAACTGCCACATCACCTCGGGATGCTCGGGATTACCGAAGTTCAGGCAGTTGACGAGTGCGCGCGGTGTTGCCCCGCGCACGCCACGTTGCGCGCCGCCTCCATGACCGCGAGGCGGGCGCCGGTGCGGGGATCGAGCTTGCAGAAGCGCGCCTTGCCGTCGGTGCTCACCGCGATGGCCGGGCGGGTCACGCCCGCATCGGCGGCGCGCACACCGCCGGCGCGGCGGGGCGTGCGCAGGCGAAGGACACTCGCGTCGGCACCCGGCGGCACGACGGTGTTCAGGAACAGCTGGTGGTCGTACTGCCGGTAGATCCACGACTTGTCGGCGATCGTCGGTGTCGCGAGCAGCGCGAGTAGCTCGTCGCCCAGATCGCATTCGGCTGGGAACTTGGCGCGCAGCATCGGCGCCGGGTCGTCGGCCTGCAGCGCGTCGAGGTCGGCGGGGCGAGCAACCGGCCGGTGGTAGACGGGACCGTCGCCGAGACTGCCCGCGGGCACGTCGGCGAGCGGCGCGGCGTCGCTCGTGACGGTGGGCGCGACACCGCCGGGCGGCGGCGCGGGATTCGAGCCGGGCACACCGAGCGCGTCGAACGTGCCGTCGAACACGCGGAAGCGGCCGCTGTCGTTGACCCGACCCGCGACGGTGGCGCGGATCTCCCAGCGGTGCGCGACCTCGAGCACGTCGTCGAGCCGTTCGGGCGCGACGATCGCCAGCATGCGCTCCTGGCTCTCCGACGTCATCACCTCGACCGCGTTCATCGCCGGCTCACGCCGGGCGACGCGGGCGATGTCGACGTCGACGCCCATACCGCCCTTGGCCGCGGTCTCGCTCGCCGCGCACGACAGCCCGGCGGCGCCGAGATCCTGCACCCCGACGACGAGCTCGCGGTCGTAGAGCTCGAGGCAGGCCTCGATGAGCCGCTTCTCCTCGAACGGGTCGCCCACCTGCACGCTGGGCCGCTTGCCCTCCTCGCCCTCGGCGAACCCGGCCGACGCGAGGACCGATGCGCCGCCGATGCCGTCGCGACCGGTGGCCCCGCCGAGCAGCACCGCGAGGTTGCCCTCGCCGGTGGCGATCGCGAGCACGAGCTGCTCGCGACGCAGCAGGCCGATGCACATGACGTTCACGAGCGGGTTCTCGCGGTAGCACTCGTCGAACACGGCTTCGCCGCCCACCGTCGGCACGCCGACGGCGTTGCCGTAGCCGCTGATGCCCGCAACCACGCCTTCGAGCAGGTAGCGCGAGCGCCCGTCGGTGGGCGGGCCGAACCGCAGTGGATCGAGCAGCGCGATCGGACGTGCTCCCACCGAGAAGATGTCGCGGATGATGCCGCCCACTCCGGTGGCCGCGCCCTGGTACGGCTCGACCGCGCTCGGGTGGTTGTGGCTCTCGATGCGCAGCGCGAGCGCGAGGTCGTCGTCGATCGCGATCACGCCGGCGCCTTCGCCCGGCCCGACCAGCACCCACGGCGCGGTGGTCGGCAGGCGGCCGAGATACGGCTTCGACGACTTGTACGAGCAGTGTTCGCTCCACATGACCGAGTACATGGCGAGCTCGAGCTCGTTCGGGTCACGGCCGATCTCACCGCGCACCGCGTCGAGTTCGTCGTCGGTCATGCCGAGCTGGCGGTGCAGCGGCACGCCCTGGACCATCACGCGGACATTATCGGCGCGCCCGGCGCGACCCGGGCTCGGCGCGGGGCGTCAGTGGCGCGGGCGCTGGTGCAACCGCAGCACGTTCGCGGGGAGCTCTTCGCGCACAGGGATCGGGCGCACCCCGAGACCTGCATACGGCGCGAGCAAGCCGTCGAGCTGTTGCCGGCGAACGGCCGCAGTGGCGCGCCGGTGCGTACGGCGGTAGCCGAGGAGGCATCGGGCCGTCGCGTAGACCGCGAGGCCACCCGCAACACCCACGACATCGACCAGCAGATCGTGCATCACGCCATCCAGCTCCACGGGAACGGTAACCGATGGGCGCGAAGCCTGGCAAGGCCCTGCGACGCACGCTCACACCGCGTCACATGCCCGCCCACAACCCCGCCGATCCTCCCACCATGCGTCGTTTGGGACCGCTATTTGGTACCCAAACGACGCATGGTGGGGCGCAGGCCGGGGGCTCATGGTGGCGCTCAGGCCGCGGGCGCGGGGCAGGCGGCGAGCACTGACTCGAGCAGCACGAGGCCGTCGGCCGAGCCGAGGATCGGCTCGGACGCCCGCTCGGGGTGCGGCATCAGCCCCACCACGTTGCGCGCCTCGTTGCAGATGCCCGCGATGTCGTCGACGCTGCCATTCGGATTGTCGACGTACCGCAACACCACCCGGTCGTCGGCGCGCAGCACCGACCGCGTCTCGGCGTCGCACGTGTAGTTGCCCTCGAAGTGGTTGACCGGGATGCGGAGCACCTGGCCGGGCGACGCCGCACTCGTGAGCGCGGTGCGCGTGCTCACCACCTCCAGCGCGACGGTCTCGCAGAGGAATCGCAGACCGGCGTTCTTCTGCAGCGCGCCGGGGAGCAGGCCGCTCTCGCACAGCACCTGGAATCCGTTGCAGATGCCGATCACAGGGCCGCCGGCACGCGCGTGCTCACCGACGGCCTGCATCACCGGCGAGAAGCGGGCGATCGCGCCCGTACGCAGATAATCGCCGTGTGCGAAACCGCCAGGCACGATCACCGCGTCGACCCCGCGCGTGGTGGCCTCGCCGTGCCACAGCAGCTCGGCCTGCGCACCGAGACGCTCGAAGGCGTCGAGCACGTCGAGCTCGCAGTTCGTGCCCGGGAACACCACCACACCGACGCGCGTCATGTGGGGGCCAGCTCCTCGACCGACACCGTGTACGCCTCGATCACCGGGTTGGCGAGGATCACCTCGCACATCTCGCGCACCTGGCGCTCGGCCGCGGCCGCATCGTCCGCCTCGACCACGAGGCGGATCGACTTGCCGATCTTCACCTCGGTCACGTTCGACCAGCCGAGCGCGGGCAACGCCCGTTCCACGGTGGCGCCTTGCGGGTCGGCGATCCCGGGGAGGTGCGCGACCTCCACCCGGGCTTCAAAGCGTGTCATGACGACACCATGCTACGCGACCTCTATGCGTCGTCGTCGCTGTACCAGTCGTCGAACGACCGCGCCGTGAGCATCTCGTACACCTCGATGTAGCGGTTGCGGGTGCTCTCGATGACCTCGGGGGCCAGCGACGGCGCGGGCGGCGTCTTGTCCCAGCCGGTCGCCTCCATGTAGTCGCGCACCGGTTGCTTGTCGAAGCTCGGCGGCGGGCCGTCGCCACTCCAGCCGGCGGGCCAGTAGCGCGAGCTGTCGGGGGTCATGCACTCGTCGATCAGCAGGAGCTGGCCGTCGCGCTCGCCGAACTCGAACTTCGTGTCGGCCAGGATGATCCCGTTCGTCCGGGCGTGCGCCGCGCCCGACTCGTACAGCGCGATCGACAGCTCGCGCAGCCGCGCGTACATCTCGGCGCCGACGAGGTCGCGCGCCTGCGCCGGCGTGAGCGGTTCGTCGTGGCCAGCATCGGCCTTCGTCGTGGGCGTGAACCGCGGTGCTGGCAGCCGGTCGCCCTCGGCGAGGCCCGCTGGTGCCGGCTCGCCTCCGACCGTGCCGGCGCTGCGGTACTCCTTCCACGCCGAGCCGAACAGGAACCCGCGCACCACGCATTCGAGCCGGATCGGCCGCGCCGACTGCACGAGCATTGCCCGCCCCGCCACGTCGCCGGCGATCTCGGGGAAGTCGGTGGGATCGGCCGAGATCACGTGGTTCGCCACGATGGCCGCCGTGTGGTCGAACCAGAACGCGGAGAGCGCCGTAAGCACCCGGCCCTTGTCGGGGATGGGGTCGGGGAGGATCACGTCGAACACCGAGACCCGATCGGTGGCCACCAGCAACAAACGGTCGTGGCTCACCTCGTACAGCTCGCGCACCTTGCCCGAGTACACGTGCTTCAGCGCGCTCGTCACGCGTGCTCACTCACGGCTGTCTTCTCCATCTCGTCGAGCGCGTCGAAGGTGCGGCCGATGTGGACCAGGGAGCGGCCCATGTCGAAACATTCGTCGAGGCGCTCGTTGGTGAGGTGCTTGGTGACCTCGGGATCGTCGGCGAGCACGTCGCGGAACATGCGTCGCGTCTCCCACGACGTCATCGCGGCACGCTGCACGATGCGGTACGCGTCGTCGCGGCCCAGACCCGACTCGACGAGTGCGAGCAGCACGGGCTGGCTGAACACGAGGCCGTAACTCGCATCGAGGTTCTCGCGCATGCGCGCCGCGTCGACATGCAGGCCCTCGATGATCGTGGCCGCCTGTACGAGCACGTAGTGCGCGAGTTGGAGCGAGTCGGCAATCACCACACGCTCGGCCGAGCTGTGCGAGATGTCGCGCTCGTGCCACAGCGCGACGTCCTCCAGCGCGGGCACGACGTTGCCGCGCAGCACGCGCGCGAGCCCGCAGAGCTGCTCGCTCTTGATCGGGTTGCGCTTGTGCGGCATCGCCGACGAGCCCTTCTGCGCTCCGGTCCGGAACGGCTCGAGCACCTCGCGCGACCTCCGTGCGCTGGAGGTGGCGGATCTCGAGGCCGATCGTCTCGCACGTGGTGCCGACCGCGGCCATGACGTACATCATCTCGGCATGGCGGTCGCGGGCGATCACCTGCGTGGCGGGCACCGGCACCAGGCCGAGGTGCTCGCACACGTGTTGCTCCACCCGCGGGTCGATGTTGCTGTACGTACCGACCGCACCGCTGAGCTTGCCGACGGCCATCGCTCGGCGCGCCCGGGCGATGCGCTCGCGGTCGCGCCGCACCTGCAGCGCCCACAGTGCCGGCTTCGTGCCGAACGTCGTGGGTTCGGCATGGATGCCGTGCGTGCGACCCACGCACGGCGTGTCGCGGTGCGTGCGCGCGAGCCCGACGAGCGTGTGCTCCAGCCGCTCGGCCGCCGCCGCGAGCACGTCGAGGGCCTGCACCACGACGTGGTTCTGGGCGGTGTCGACGACGTCGGTGGACGTGAGGCCGTAGTGCACCCACCCGCCCGCGGGCATACCGACGCTCTCCTGCACCACGTCGACGAACGCGGCGACGTCGTGGTCGGTGACCTTCTCCCGCTCGAGCACGGCGTCGACGGTGAAGCGGGCCCGCTCGCGGATCGCGGCGGCGTGCTCCTGCGGGATCACGCCGATCTCGGCCCAGGCTTCGCACGCGAGTACCTCCACCTCCAGCCAGGCGCCGAGCTTGGCCTCGTCGGTGAACAGCGCAGCCATCTCGGGTCGGGTGTAGCGGGGGATCATGGTGTCGGCCCCGGCACACCCAGCGCGGCGATGTCGGTGCGGTACTGCACGCCCGGCCAGCTGATGTCGGCGACGGCTCGATAGGCGGCCGCGCGGGCGGAGACGACATCGGGGCCGGCGGCCGACACGCCGAGCACGCGGCCGCCGGCGGTCACGATGTGGTCGCCGTCGCGGCGGGTGCCGGCGTGGAAGACGACGACACCCGCGTGTGCCCCAGCGGCATCGAGACCCGCGATCGTGTCGCCGGTGCGCGGCTTCGCCGGGTATCCCTCACTGGCGAGGACCACGACGAGCGCCGAATCGGCACTCTCGCGAACCGGTGTCGTGAGCCTTCCGGCCGCGGCCTCCTGCAAGTGCGCGTACAGGTCGCTCTCGATGCGGCGCACGAGCACTTGGCACTCCGGGTCGCCGAAACGCACGTTGTGCTCGAGCACTACCGGACCGCCTCTCGTGAGCATGAGGCCGCAGAACAGCACGCCGCTGTAGGGCGTGCCGCGGCGGGCCAACTCGTCGAGGGTCGGGAACACGGCCCGGTCCATCGCCTCGGCCACCAGCGCCTCGCCGGCGATCGGCACCGGCGAGTATGCACCCATGCCGCCGGTATTGGGTCCGGTGTCGCCGTCGCCGATGCGCTTGTGGTCCTGCGCGCAGCCGAGCACCACCGCGTCGGTGCCGGCGCACAGTGCGAACACGGAGAGCTCTGGACCGTCGAGCCGTTCCTCGATCACGACGGTACGACCAGCGTCGCCGAAGGCCTCGCCCGACAAGTAGCGGCGCATCGCGCCGACCGCCTCGCCGCGCTGGCCGGTCACGAGCACGCCCTTGCCCGCGGCCAGGCCGTCGGTCTTCACCACGAAGCGGCCGTCGAGCGTGTCGAGGAAGGCGATCGCGGCGGCGTCCTGACCGGCGGTGAACACCGCGTGGCGCGCCGTGGGCACCCCGGCCGACACCAGCACGTCCTTCATGAAGGCTTTGCTGCCTTCGAGGCGCGCCGCCGCGGCCGACGGCCCGAAGCACGCGCGGTTTCGGGCGCGCACGGCATCGGCGACCCCGGCGACAAGCGGCTCCTCGGGGCCGACGACCACGAGCGCGGTGTCGAGCTTGTCGGCGAGGTCGGCGACGGATACCGGGTCGTTCGGGTCGACCGCGAGGCACTCGCCGATCGCCTCCATGCCAGGGTTCCCGGGCGCGCACACCACCTCGTCGACCGCCGGCGACTGCGCGAGCTTCCACGCGAGCGCGTGCTCCCGACCACCGGCACCGACGACGAGAACCCGGGTGGGCATCGTGCTCCTCTCCGCCGCGCGCGCTGACGCCGCTATGCCGCGCGCGGCAGGACGACGGTCTGGCCGCGCTCGGGTCCGACCGACACGAAGCTCACGTGCACACCGGTGTGCTCCTCGATGAACCGCACATAGTCGCCGGCCGCGGCGGGCAGATCCGAGAGGTGCTCGGCCTGCTCGATGTCGACGCCCCAGCCGGGCAACGTCTCGTAGACCGGGCGCACCTTGTGCAGCACCGACTGGTGGTAGGGCACGTGCTCGTAGCGGCGCCCGGCGTCGTCCTCGTAGGCCACGCACACCTTCAGCTCTGCCAACGGTGAGAGCACATCGAGCTTGGTGATCGCGAGCTCGCTGCACGAGTTGAGGCGCGCGGCGTGCTTCACCATCACGAGATCGAGCCAGCCCGGACGGCGGCGCCGGCCCGTGTTCGTGCCGTACTCGTGCCCGCGCGCCACGAGCAGGTCGCCCGGGTCGTCGCCGAGACTGAGCTCGGTGGGGAACGGACCGCTGCCGACGCGGGTGGTGTAGGCCTTCACCACCCCGACGACACGCTCGATGTCACGGGGCCCGACGCCCGCACCCGCGCACGCGCCGCCCGCGACCGGATTGCTCGACGTCACGAACGGATACGTGCCGTGGTCGAGGTCGAGGAACGTGGCCTGGGCGCCCTCGAACAGCACCCACTGCCCGGCGTCGAGTGCCTCGTGCACCACGTGCACGGTGTCGTCGATGAGCGGCTCGAGGCGCGGCAACATGTCGAGGTAGCGGCGGGCGAGCTCGTCGCCGTCGACCGGGAGGCGGTTGTACACGCGTGTGAGCACGAGGTTCTTCTCGCGCAGCACCAGGTCGAGCTTCTCCCGGAAGATCTTCGGGTCGAGCAGGTCCTGCACGCGCAGCCCGACGCGCAGCGCCTTGTCGGCATAGGTGGGCCCGATCCCCCGCTTGGTGGTACCGAGCTTGTTCTTGCCGAGGTAGCGCTCGGTGAGCGCGTCGAGCTCCTGGTGGTACGGCATGATCATGTGCGCGTTGCCCGACAGGCGCAGGCGGCGGGTGTCGACGCCCCGCGACTCGAGCATGTCGATCTCGTCGATCAGCACCGCGGGGTCGACCACCACGCCGTTGCCGATCACGGGCGTGACCCACGGGTAGAGCGCGCCCGACGGGACGAGCTGGAGCTTGAACACCTCCTCGCCCACGATGATCGTGTGGCCCGCGTTGTGCCCGCCCTGGTAGCGGACGCACAAGGAGGCTTCCTTGGCGAGGTAGTCGGTGAAGCGACCCTTGCCCTCGTCGCCCCACTGCGTGCCGACGATCACGGCCCCGGGCATGTCAGCGCCACCGATCCGCTCGGGCCAGCCGCAACGTGCACATGTTTGGTGTCACGTCGGGAGCACGATACTCGACCGCGCCCCCGTCCCCCCAGGCCTTTCCCCCAGGCCTTTCCCCCCGTCCCCCCAGGCCGGCTACAGGCGGCGCTCGTTGGCCCAGCGGGCCAGCTCGTGGCGGTTGGAGAGCTGCAGCTTGCGCAACACCGACGACACGTGGGTCTCGACCGTCTTCACCGAGATCACCAGCTCGCGCGCGATCTCCTTGTAGGTGTAGCCGCGGGCGATGAGGCGCAGCACCTCCTGCTCGCGCTGGGTGAGCTGGTCGAGCTCGGGATCGAGCGCGCCGGCCGGAGTGGCCGCGAAGGCGTCGAGCACGAAGCCTGCGAGGCGCGGCGAGAACACCGCGTCGCCCCCGGCGACGCGGCGGATCGCGTCGGCGAGGTCGGCGGGGGTGATCGACTTCGTCACGTAGCCACGCGCGCCGGCCCGGATCACCGCGATGACGTCGTCGGCCGCGTCGGACACCGACAGCGCGAGGAACCTGATCTCGGGATGTGACACGCCGACGTCGCGGATCACGCGCGTGCCGCCGCCGTCGGGCATGTGCACGTCGACGAGCACCACATCGGGTGTGCGCTCACGGATCATCTCGACGGCGGGTGCCACCTCCGACGCCATGCCGACCACTTCGAGATCATCCTCCAGCTCGGCGCGCACGCCGGCCAGGAAGAGATGGTGGTCGTCGACGAGGAACACGCGCACCGTCACCGGCCCGCCACCTTCCTCGGCATCGTGAGCGTGACTTCGGTGCCCTCGCCGGGCGCGCTGCGGAGCACGCATGTGCCGCCGTGCCGGTTCATGCGGCCGCGGATCGACTCGGCGATGCCGCGGCGATCCGCCGCCACCGCATCCGGTTCGAAGCCTGAACCGCGGTCACGCACGTACACGCGCACGGCGTCGCCGTCGATCTCGCAGTACACGTCGACCGCTTCGGCACCCGAGTGCTGCTGCGCGTTGACGATCGCCTCACGAGTGGCCAGCAACAGCGGCTCCAAGCCGGATTCGTTCGCACAGTCGCGTACCTGCACCACCTCGACGGCGACGCCGTGCAGGTCCTCGAGCTCACCCGCGAGCTCCGCGAGCGCGCCGCCGAGCGTCTCGGGCGCGGTCGCGGTGGCCGGTCCGGGACGTCCCGATTGGAGCCACGACCGCAGCTCGCGCTCCTGCTTGCGCGCGAGCCGCACCACCTCACGCGGATCTTGGGCGCGGCGTTGCACCATCGCCAGCGTCTGCAGCACCGAGTCATGGAGGTGCGCGGCCATCTCGGCGCGCTCGGCGCTCGCGGATGCGCGCCCGGCGCTCTGCCACGAGCTCGCTCCCCAATCGGCTCAACCACGGTCCGAACACCAGCGCCAGACCGGCGACGACCACGAGCAGCGCGAGTAGGCCGTCGCGCAGGCTCGCCCAAGACGACGTGGATGCGAGCAGCGCGGTGACGCCACCGAGCACGAGGATCGTGCCGATCGTGGCCCGCACCACCAGACCGCGGCGGGTGCCGAGCGCGCCGACCGCCTCCGACGCAGCCGGTGGGAGCCAGTCGGGGAGATCGCCGGGACGGATCTCGTCGTCGCCGCCGGGCCATCGCAGCAGCAGCGCGAGGCCCATGCCGGCGATCACGATCGGGAACACGATGCTGCCCGGCAGCGAAAACCCGAAGCGGCTGACGGCGAGCAGCCCGCCGACGATCACCGCGATCACTGCAACGACGTCGATCGGGTCGTGCGGCGCGAGGCGGCGCAGCAACGGCAGGCCGCCGGCGTCATCGGGCAGCACCACCCACGCGATCGCGTACACCACGACACCGAGGCCGAGCAGGCCGGTGAGCACGAACACCGCGCGCACCACGCGCACGGGCGCACCGGTAGCGTGCGCGAACCCCGACGCGACGCCGGCGATGCTGCGCTCGCCGGTGCGGCGCACGAGCGTGGCGCGCGCGGTCGTCGTCATCACACGATGATCGCACGACCGCTGCACCAGCATGCTCCGGGATCGCCCCGAGTCGCGGGGTCCCGTCTCGGGGAGAGACCAGGGTCGTCCCCGATGGCCGCACCCGCCTCGAGGGCCGACGATGCGAGCATGGACACGACCATGACCGACGAACCACCGCAGGCGCCGCCACCCCCGTCGCCCTCACCGCCCCGGCCCGGCCGCCACCTCACGCGCAGCCGCGACGACCGTGTGCTGGGCGGCGTGGCCGGCGGCCTCGCCCATACCTACGGGTGGGACCCCGGGCTGGTCCGGGTGATCATCGCGGTCGCGGCGGTCGTCACCGGCGGGGCGATCGCCGTCGCCTACGGGATCGCCTGGCTCGTCGTGCCCGAGGACACCACCGGGCTCACCGGCGCCGAGACGTTCCGCGGCCGCCCCCTCCGCCACGCCCGTGAGAACTGGGCGCTGCCGGTGGGCATCGTGCTCGTGGCCGCGGGGATGTTCACCGTCGCGGACCGCTTCGCGTGGGGCCCGTTCCGCCAGCTGTTCTGGCCGGTGACGCTGATCGCGGGCGGCCTCGCGGTGCTGCTGGTGCGCCACCGCGACCCTGCGCTCGAGAGCGACACCGGCACCGACACCGCAGCAGGCCGCGCCGACGGTGACACCGCGCCCGCCGGCACGCCGACCACGACCGAACCGGCGGGCGCTGCGACCCCCGCCTCGACCACGCTGGAGCAACCGACCGTCGGTGCGTACCCCTCGTACGGACCGTGGCCCACCACCGCGCCGGTTGCGACGTTGCCTCCCCCCGCGCCACGCGAGCACAGCATGCTGAGCCGGCTCACGTGGAGCGCGCTGCTGCTGCTCGCCGGATGCGCATCACTGCTCGCCGTCACCGGCGCGGCCGACGTTGACCCGGGCTTCGTGCTCACGCTCGCCCTCGTGGTGGTGGGCCTCGCGCTCGTGGTGGGGGCATGGTTCGGGCGCGGGCGCGGTCTGATCGCGCTCGCGATCATCCTCGTGCTCGTGTGCTCGGTCGATGTCGCGCTCGACGTGCCGCTCACGGGTGGGATCGGCGAGCACATTTACCGCGTGCAGGGCGCGAGCACGCTGCAGCGCAACTACGACCTCGCGATCGGCCATCTCGTGGTCGATCTTCGCAACGTCACGACCGCCGACCGCACGCTGCGCATCGATGCCCGCGACGCGATCGGTCAGCTCGAGATCTTCGTGCCGGCGAACGCCGCGCTCGACGTCCGCACGCGCGTCGGCGTGGGCGACCTGCAGCTGTTCGGCGAGCCCGACAACGGCGGCTGGCGCGTCGACCAGCGGTTCCAGGCGTCGGGCACCGGCCCCCACTTCGTGATCGACGCCCGCGTCGGCTTCGGTCAACTCGTCGTGAGGCAGGCACCGTCCAACGACCCTGGCGGCGTGAGGACCGCGAGCACCGCGCACGGAGGTAGAGCATGAAGCGTCATCCGACCGACCTGATCTCGCTCGTCGCGGGCCTGCTGTTCACCACGCTCGGCGTGATGTTCGCCCTCGCCCGCGCCGGCGCGGTGACCATCGACGTCACCTGGATCCCCGCGATCGTCCTCGTGGGCCTGGGCCTCGCCGGCATCGCCTCCGGTATTCGGGCGTCGTTCGACACTCGTATACCGAAGTCACACGACGCGTACGAGTAACGACTCGTGCCCCGAGCCGCAGGCGAGGCAGGACGGACTCGCGCCCCGAGCGGTGACCGGAGCAGCGCAGGAGCGACGAAGGAGCGAGATGCGGGCGCAGGTCACTCGCCGCCGAGCCGCAGGCGAGGCAGGACGGACTCGCGCCCGAGCGGTGACCGGAGCAGCGCAGGAGCGACGAAGGAGCGAGATGCGGGCGCAGGTCACTCGCCGCCGAGCCGCAGGCGAGGCAGGACGGACTCGCGCCCCGAGCGGTGACCGGAGCAGCGCAGGAGCGACGAAGGAGCGAGATGCGGGCGCAGGTCACTCGCCGCCGAGCCGCAGGCGAGGCAAATGTGACGAGTCAACTGACGATCTCGGCGGTGGCGACGTTGTCGAACACGAGGCCGCCGTCGGGGACGGCGTCGACCGTGACCGTGTCGCCGGCCTTGTACGTGCCCTGCAAGATGGCCAGCGCGATCGGATCGGCAACCTCCTTCTGGAGCACCCGCTTCAACGGGCGGGCGCCGTAGTCGGGGTCGTAGCCCGCACGAGCGACCCAGTCGACGGCCGCGGGCGTGAGCTCGAGACCGAGGTCGCGCTCGGCGAGCCGGGCCTTGAGCAGGGTCACCTGCAGCTCCACGATGTGGTGGATGTGGGCCTCGCTCAAGCGGTGGAAGATCACTATCTCGTCGACGCGGTTCACGAACTCCGGCTTGAAGTGCGACCGCACCGCGCCCATCACCGCGTCGTCGGACCCGCCCGAACCGAGGTTGCTCGTCATCACGAGGATCGTGTTCGTGAAGTCGACCGTGCGGCCCTGGCCGTCGGTGAGCCGGCCGTCGTCCATCACCTGCAACAGCACGTTGAACACATCGGGGTGCGCCTTCTCGACCTCGTCGAGCAGCACCACCGAATACGGCCGCCGCCGAACCGCCTCGCTGAGCTGGCCGCCCTCCTCGTAGCCGACGTAGCCGGGGGGCGCGCCGACCAGTCGGGACACGGAGTGCTTCTCCATGTACTCGCTCATGTCGATGCGCACCATCGCCCGGTCGTCGTCGAACAAGAACTCGGCGAGCGCGCGTGCCAGCTCGGTCTTGCCGACACCCGTGGGTCCCAGGAACAGGAACGACCCGATCGGCCGGTGTGGGTCGGACAACCCCGCGCGCGAGCGCCGGATCGTGTTCGCGACCGCGGTGACCGCCGTGTCCTGGCCGACGACACGCTCATGCAACAGCTCCTCGAGCCGGACGAGCTTGGTCATCTCGCCTTCCAGCAGGCGTGTGACGGGCACACCCGTCCACTTGGCGACGATCTCGGCGACGTCCTCGGCGTCGACCTCCTCCTTCAGCATCGCGGTGTCGCGCTGCAAGTCGGACAGCTTCGCGGTGCTCGCCTCGATCTCGCGCTCCAGTACCGGAAGGTGGCCGTAGCGGATCTCCGCGGCGCGGCTGCAGGTTGCCCTCGCGCTCGGCCTGCTCGGCTTCGAGCTTCATCGTCTCGAGCCGCTCCTTGTCGGCGCGGATCGCGGTGATCGCCTCCTTCTCGGACTGCCAGTGCGCGACCATCCCGTCGCGCTCCTCCTCCAGCGACGCGAGCTCCTCTTCGAGCGCGGCCAGGCGACCCTTGCTCGCGTCGTCGCTCTCCTTGCTCAACGCAGCCCGCTCGATCTCGAGCTGGCGGATGCGGCGCTCGACCACGTCGATCTCGAACGGCATCGAATCGATCTCGATGCGCAGCCGCGACGCGGCCTCGTCGATGAGGTCGATCGCCTTGTCAGGCAGCCGCCGGCCGGTGATGTAACGCCCGCTGAGCATGGCCGCGGCGACCAGCGCCTGGTCCTGGATGCGCACGCCGTGGTGCACCTCGTAACGCTCCTTCAGGCCACGCAGGATCGCGACGGTGTCCTCCACCGACGGCTCACCCACGTACACCTGCTGGAAGCGGCGCTCGAGCGCGGCGTCCTTCTCGACGTACTTGCGGTACTCGTCGAGCGTGGTGGCGCCGACGAGCCGGAGCTCGCCGCGGCGAGCATCGGCTTGATCATGTTGCCAGCGTCGACCGCGCCCTCGGCACCGCCGGCGCCGACGATCGTGTGCATCTCGTCGATGAACGAGATGACCTCGCCGTTGCTGTCGGTGATCTCCTTCAGCACGGCCTTCAACCGCTCCTCGAACTCGCCGCGGTACTTCGCGCCGGCGACCATCGACCCGATGTCGAGCGCGATCAGGCGCTTGTCGCGCAGACCTTCGGGCACGTCGCCCTCGACGATGCGGCGCGCGAGACCTTCGACGATCGCGGTCTTGCCGACGCCCGGCTCACCGATGAGCACCGGGTTGTTCTTCGTGCGCCGCGAGAGCACCTGGATCACGCGGCGGATCTCCTCGTCGCGCCCGATGACCGGGTCGATCTGGCCCTTGCGCGCCGCCTCGGTGAGATCGCGGCCGTAGCGCTCGAGGGCCTGGTACTGCTCCTCGGGGTTGTCGCTCGTGACGCGGTGCGAGCCGCGCACCTCCTTCAAGGCGTCGAGCACGGCGTCGCGTGTGACGCCCTGGGCACGCAAGAGGTCGCCGACGCCGCCGGGCACGCTCGTCATCGCGAGCAGGATGTGCTCGGTGGACAGGTAGTCGTCGTCGAGTTGGGCGCGCTCGCCATCGGCCGCCTCGAGCAGCCGGTACGCGTCGGGCGCGAGCTGCGGGTCGCGCACCGTCGCGCCGCTGACGCTGGGACGGAGCGACAACGCCTCGTCGACCCGGGCGCGCAGCTGCGCACCCGCCACGCCGATGCGCTCGAGCACGCCGCTCACCACACCCTCGGGCTGCGCGAGCAGCGCGCCGAGCAGGTGCTCGGCGGTGACCTCGCTGTTCCCGGCCGCGCGGGCCTGCGCCGACGAGGCCTGGATGGCCTCGGTGGTCTTGCGGGTGAAGCGATTCGGGTCGAGCGGCATCACGGTCTCCTGCACTGGCGTTCCGTAGCAAAGTTGACAACATTGCTGTCAACTTTGTTCCCGGAGCGGCCGGCTAGTTGCGGCGGCCCCGCGTCGGCTCGACGCGGACGAGCGTGGCGGGCGGCAGCGGCACGAGCTCGCGCCGGTAGCCGCGGTGCACCGCTTCGACCGCCTCGGCGACGCGGTGGCGGGCGTTGGCGAGCTCGGCATCGAGCGCGGCGACGCGCTCGAGCGCCTCGTGGAGACGGCCGCGCGCCTCGTCGAGGCGCGCCTCCATCTCGAGGATGCGCTCCACGCCGGCGAGGCCCACGCCCTCGTTCGTGAGCTGCTGGATGCGCCGGAGCAGCACGATGTCGCGCTCGCTGTAGCGGCGGCTCCGCCCGCTCGTGCGCGCCGGGGAGATGAGGCCCTTGCGCTCGTAGATGCGCAGCGTCTGCGGGTGCACGCCGGCGAGCTCGGCCGCGACCGAGATCACGAACAGCGCGCGGTCGTCCCCGTCCACCGCGCGGTCGTCCGGGCGGTCGCGCCGCGTGGGCAGGTCAGACCGTTCCATCGGTGCTCCTTCGACGGGCGCCGGCGGTCATCGCCGCGCGCGGATCGTCGGGGAACGCCGCGGCGAGGGCCTCGACCGCGGCGCGCTGGTCGGCCGTGAGCTCCGTGGGCACCTGCACCTCGACCGTGACGAGCAGCGCACCGCCGTTGATGCCCGCGCTTGGCGACGCGGAACGTCTTGCTCGACGGCGTGCCCGCGGGAACCTTGATGGTGACGCTCTCGCCGTCGAGTGTGGGCACGCGCACCTGCGCGCCGAGCGCAGCCTCCGCGAACGTGATCGGGAGCTTCACCGTGAGATTGTTGCCGCTGCGCCCGAACACCGAGTGCGGGCTCACGTGCACGACCACGTAGAGATCGCCCGCCGGCCCGCCGTTGGCGCCGGCACCCCCGCGCTCCTTCACGCGAATGCGCTGCCCGTCGGCCACTCCCGCCGGGATGCGCACCTTGACCTCGCGCGGCCGCACCTCCACGCCGCGCCCGCGGCACGTGGGGCAGGGATCGCGGATGATCACCCCGCGGCCCCCGCACGTGGGGCACACCTGCGAGAACGAGAACGGTCCCTGGTCCTGCGCGATCGACCCGCTGCCGCCGCACGTGCCGCACCGCTCCGGTGTGGTGCCGGGCTTGGCGCCGTTGCCGTGGCACGTGCTGCACACCGCGTCGGCGGTGAAGCGCACCGTCGACGTGACTCCGTGCACCGCGTCGTCGAAGTCGACGAAGATCTCGGTCTCGAGGTCGCGCCCGCGCTGGGGGCCACCGCGCGGCCGGCGATGCGAGCCGCGGCCGAACAATCCACCGAAGAGGTCGCCGAGCCCGCCGCCCCCGAAGGACTCGTCGCCCACGTCGAAGGTGGAGGTGCCGCCGCCGGGCCCGAAGCCGCCGTTGCCACCGGGCGCGTAGCCCGAGCGCACCATCTGGCGCACCTCGTCATAGGCCTTGCGCTTCTCGTCGTCGCCGAGCACGTCGTACGCCGCGCTGACCTCCTTGAACCGCTCCTCGGCCGCGGCGTCGCCGGGGTTCTGGTCGGGATGGAGCTTGCGCGCGAGATCCTTGTAGGCCTTCTTGATCTCCTTCGCCGGCGCGCCGTCGGCCACGCCGAGCACGGAGTAGTAGTCCTTCTCGAACCACTCCCTCTGGGGTTCTCTATCCATGGCGTCGCCTCCGGCAACGCTGCGAGGTCGATGAGGCGTTGCTCCGCTCGCCGCCCACGATCCAGTCGTTCACTCGGTCACCGCCCGGATCGGGACACCTTCACCATCGCCGGCCGCAGGACGCGGCCGTGGAGCGTGTAGCCCGGGCGCAGCACCTCGGCCACCACGGGCTCGCCGTCGCCCTCCTCGTGCAGCACTGCCTCGTGCTCCTCGGGGTCGAACGGGGCGCCCTCGGCGGCAATCGCCGCAAGGCCGGCCCGCTCGAGCGCGTCGCGCAGCTGCCCGACCGCCAGCGCGATGCCCTTCATCAGCTTGTCGAGATCGACGTGCTCGGCGTCGGCGCCGGTCGACTCGAGCGATGCGACCGCGAGGTCGAAGCTGTCGAGCGCGGGCAGCAGGCCTTCGAGCAGGCGCTCGTTGGCCCGCACGACCATCTCGGACTGCTCGCGCTGCGAGCGCTTCTTGTAGTTCTCGAAGTCGGCCTGCAAACGCTGCGCCACCGCGCGGAACTCGTCGCGCTGCGACGTGAGCTCGGCGATGTCGTGGTCGATCTCGGCCTCAATGGTCTCCATCGACTCACCGTTGCCTCCGGCGTCGACTCCATCCCCGCTCGCCTGCGGCTCGCGCCCCGAGGGGCGTTCGCCGCGCGGGGGCGAATCGACACGGTCGTGGTCGCTCACGCTCAGGCCTGCTCGTCGACGATCTCGGCCTCGGCGACCTCGTCGTCGTTCGGAGCGGCCCCGTCCGACGACCCGTCAGCCGACGCGCCGTTCGGGGGCGTCTCGGCCTGCGCGTTCTGGTACATGCGCTGCGAGAACGCCTGGAACTCGCCGATCAGCTTCTCGTGCGCGGCCTTGATGGCCGCCACGTCGGAGCCGTTGAGCGCTTCCTTCGTAGCCGCGATGGCGTCGTCCATGAGCTTGCGGTCGGCCTCGCCGATCTTGTCGCCCTGCTCCTTGACCAGCTGCTCGCACCGGTAGACGAGCGTGTCGGCGTCGTTGCGAACCTCGGCCTCCTCCCGCCGCTGGCGGTCCTCCTCGGCGTGCGCCTCGGCGTCCTTCATCATCTTGTCGATCTCGTCGCGGCCGAGCGTGGAGCCGCCGCTGATCGTCATCGACTGCTCCTTGCCGGTGCCGAGATCCTTCGCGCCCACGTGCACGATGCCGTTCGCGTCGATGTCGAACGTGACCTCGATCTGCGGCACGCCACGGGGAGCCGGCGGCAGGCCGGTGAGCGTGAAGGTGCCGAGCAGCTTGTTGCGGTACGTCATGTCGCTCTCGCCCTGGAAGACGCGGATCTCCACCGACGGCTGGTTGTCGTCGGCCGTCGTGAAGGTCTGGCTGCGCTTCGTGGGGATCGTGGTGTTGCGCTCGATGAGCTTGGCCATGATCTGGCCCTTGGTCTCGATGCCGAGCGTGAGCGGCGTGACGTCGAGGAGCAGGATGTCCTTGACGTCGCCCTTCAGCACGCCGGCCTGGATGGAGGCGCCGAGCGCGACGGCCTCGTCGGGGTTCACGCCCTTGTGCGGGTCCTTGCCGGTGAGACCCTTCACGAGGTCGACCACCGCGGGCATGCGCGTGGAGCCGCCCACGAGGATGACGTGGTCGATCTTGTCCTTGTTCATGCCCGCGTCGCGGATCGCCTGCTCGAACGGGCCCTTGCAGGCGTCGAGCAGGTCGCGGCGTCATCTCCTGGAACTTGGCGCGCGTGAGCGAGAGCTCGAGGTGCAGCGGACCCTCGGCCGTGGCCGTGATGAACGGCAAGTTGACCGAGGTCTCGAGCGTCTGGCTCAGCTCGACCTTGGCCTTCTCGGCCGCCTCCTTGAGGCGCTGGGTGGCCATCTTGTCGTTGGCGAGGTCGACGCCGTGCGCATTCTTGAACTCCGAGACCATCCAGTCGATGACCTTCTGGTCCCAGTCGTCACCACCGAGGTGGGTGTTGCCGGCGGTGCTCTTCACCTCGAACACGCCGTCGCCGATCTCGAGCACCGACACGTCGAACGTGCCGCCGCCGAGGTCGAACACGAGGATCGTCTGGTCGGCGCCCTCCTTGTCGAGGCCGTAGGCGAGCGCGGCCGCGGTGGGCTCGTTGATGATCCGCAGTACCTCGAGGCCCGCGATCTCGCCCGCCTCCTTGGTGGCCTGGCGCTGGGCGTCGTCGAAGTACGCGGGGACGGTGATCACGGCCTGGGCGACCGTGTCGCCCAGGTAAGCCTCGGCGTCGCGCTTCAGCTTCTGCAGGACGCGGGCGCTGATCTCCTGGGCCTTGTAGTCCTTGCCGTCGATGTCGATCGACCAGTTGGTGCCCATGTGGCGCTTGACCGACCGGACGGTGCGGTCGGGGTTGGTGATGGCCTGGCGCTTGGCGACCTCGCCCACCAGCACCTCGCCGGTCTTGGAGAAGGCGACGACCGACGGAGTGGTCCTCGAGCCCTCCGCGTTGGGGACGACGGTGGGTTCGCCGGCCTCGAGCACCGCCACGACTGAGTTCGTGGTGCCGAGGTCGATGCCGACTGCCTTGGGCATTGGGTTTCCTCCTTGTCCGCCCGCGGGACGGACGCTTCGAGATTGGGGCCAGAATCGGGGTCCGCGGCGCTGGCGCGGCCTTGACGGTAGACAACGCATACAACTTGAGTGCATCGCCATCAATTCCCGGAACGGCCGCGACGCACTCACTTTCTTGTGGCCGGTTCTTGTGGCCCGTTCATATGGCCGGTTCTTGTGACTGGTGCTTGTTGCTGGTTCTTGGTGCTGGGGCCGGACGGCCCGTCGAGCGGAGTGGCCGGGCGAGCCCGCGGCGCGGTAGTGGAAGCGATCGGGCCCGATGGGTCATGATGCGGGCATGTCGCGCCGCTCCGACTTCCTCCAGCACCTCGCCGGCGTCCCGCTGTTCGCCGCGCTGTCCAGGAAAGAGCTCCAGATGATCGCCCGCCGGGGCGAGGACGTCTCGGTGAAGGCCGGGAAGGTCCTGTGCGCCGAGGGCGAGATGGGGCACCAGTACTTCGTGATCCTTGCCGGCAACGCCAACGTCGCCCGGCGGGGTCGCAAGATCGCCACGCTCGGGCCCGGCGCCGGCTTCGGCGAGCTGTCGCTCCTGGCCCGCCAGCCCCGCAATGCCACCGTGACCGCGGCCACCGACATGGAGCTCGTGGTGCTCGGTCAGCGCGAGTTCGCCGGGCTCATCGACGACGTCCCCGGCTTCGCCCGCAAGCTCCTCGCCACGCTCGCGAACCGGGTGCGCGAAGCCGACGCCAAGACAATCGGCTAGCGGGTTCCCGCGATCCTGAGGCGGTCATCGCCGTACAACTAGGTTTCGCATCGTGCCGCGACTGCGCGTGAAGCCACACAACATCGTGCTCGCGATCGGCGTGCTCGCGGGAGCGGGTGCACTGGTCTCGGGGATCATGCCCCGAGTCACGAAGTGGGAGGACACGTCCAAGGTCCAGCGCCATCTGTTCGTCAACGTCCCCGACCCGCTCTACTGGGCCTTCTACGTGACGATCGCGGTGATGCTCGTCACCACCGCCTGGCTGATCTCGCTGCGGGTCCGCAACTACGAGCGGGGCCAGGCCGACGACCGGCGCACCACCCCGGAGAACGCCAAGCGCCGCTTCGCCGACTTCCGGTCGGGTGTGTGGATGCGCACGCTCATGCGCGATCCCGTAGCCGGTGTGATGCACAGCTGCATCTACTTCGGCTTCATCGGACTGTTCCTCGCCACGATCATCTCCGAGGTGCAGGACCAGGCGCCCGAGTCGCTCAAGTTCTTGCACGGCCACACCTACGAGGCCTACTCGTTCGGTGCCGACCTCGCCGGCGTCGTGTTCCTCGCCGGCATCACCTGGGCCGTGCTGCGCCGCTACGTGCAGCGCCCGTACCGCATCCGCATCAAGACCAAGCCCGAGGACGCGGTGATGCTCGGCACGCTCGGGCTCATCGGCCTCACCGGCTTCACCACCGAGGGACTGCGCATCGCGGGCCTCGGCGAGCCGAGCTTCGAGAAGTGGTCGTTCATCGGCTGGCCGCTCGCCAAGGCGTTCGACGGCTTGTCCGTCGCGACGCTGAGCGACATCCACCGGTGGTCGTGGAGCGTCCACGTGCTCGCGTTCGTGGTGTTCCTCGTGATCCTGCCCACCACGAAGCTGCGGCACATGGTCACGTCGCCCATGAACATGTACCTGCGCGACAAGCCGCGGCCGAAGGGCGCGATGAAGCCCATGCCGAACCTGATGGAGACCGAGCTCGAGAGCTTCGGTGCGTCGGTCGTCGAGGACCTCACGTGGAAGCAGCTGTTCGACACCGACGCGTGCACGGTCTGCGGCCGTTGCACCGCCGTGTGCCCCGCGCACGCCACCGGCAAGCCGCTCGATCCGCGTGAGATCGTGCTGAAGACCGGCGAGGTGATGGCCGCGAGCGGCAACCCGCCCGTGTCGAGCCCCGTCGCCGTGGACGCCGCGATCAAGATCGACACGAACTCGCTGTTCGAGCGGATCACGTCGGAGGAGCTCTGGGCGTGCACCACGTGCAAGGCCTGTGACGAGATCTGCCCGGTCAACATCGAGATCCTCGACAAGATCCTCGACATGCGGCGCTACAAGAGCCTCATGGAGAGCGACTTCCCGGTCGAGTTGGGCAACACCTACCGCTCGATGGAGAACTCGTCGAACGTCTACTCGATGAACAACGGCGACCGGGCCGACTGGGCGGATGGCCTCGACGGTGTCACCGTCATCGACCCCGGTGCGTCCTTCGACCACGAGTACCTCTACTGGGTCGGCTGCGCGGGGAGCTTCGACGACCGCAACAAGAAGACGTCACGAGCGATGGTGAAGCTGATGCAACGCGCCGGCATCGACTTCGCGGTGCTCGGACCGTCGGAGCTCTGCACCGGCGACCCGGCGCGCCGGTCGGGTAACGAGTACATCTTCCAGATGCTGGCGATGCAGAACATCGAGACGCTCGACGGCATGGGCGTACGCAAGATCGTCACGCAGTGCCCGCACTGCTTCAACACCCTGAAGAACGAGTACCCGCAGCTCGGCGGCAACTACGAGGTGGTGCACCACAGCCAATTCCTCGAAGAGCTCGTGAGCTCGGGGCGGCTCGTGCTCGCGGGCGCGACGCTCGAGGAGCGCGTCACGTACCACGACTCCTGCTACCTCGGCCGGCACAACGACGTGTACCTCGCCCCGCGCAAGGTGATCGGCGCGCTCGCCGGCATCGAGATCGTCGAGATGCCGCGCAACGGCACTCGCGGCATGTGCTGCGGCGCCGGCGGCGCGCGCATGTGGATGGAGGAGAACATCGGCAAGAAGGTGAACGCCGAGCGATCCGAGGAGGCCGTCGGCACCGGTGCGTCACGGATCGCCGTCGCCTGCCCGTTCTGTTACGTGATGATGGACGACGGCGTGAAGGGTCAGGGCAAGGACGAGGAGGTCAAGGTGCAGGACATCGCCGAGATCCTCGTCGAGGCCATGGACGCGACACCGCCCTCGCCATCCACCGCCCACTTCCGCGTCGGCCTCTGATCCACCCAGCGCCCACTTCCGCGTCGCCCTCTGATCCACCATGCGTCGTTTGGGACCGCTATTTGGTACCCAAACGACGCATGGTGGTCACATCGGTCGCCACTCGTTGGTGGTGGCGTCGAAGTGCATCCACTGACTGCGGGTCGGCTCCCACGCGATCCACGCGTTGCGGGCCGCGTCCCAGTGCGGCTCGGTGGGATCCTGCACCGGCGGCGGCGGGGCCGACTGCGGCGGTGACGGCGGCCGCCACTGCGTCTCCGGTTGCTGGGGCGGTTGCTGGGGCGGTTGCTGGGGCTGGGGGGCCGGACTCGGTGCGGCCCAGCCCGCGGCCTGGGCCGGCGCGTCGCCGGCGCTCGCGGGCGGCTGCCACTGCGGGGGCGCGGGGTTCGCCGGCGGCACGTACGGAGGCGGCGCGGGCACGTAGCCGGTCGCCGGCCCGCCGCCCACCGGGTGACCGGCCGACTCCGTGGCCACCACGAACGTTCCCGCGGCCATGTCGCCCACCCGCCGGTGCGGGTGCGTCGCGGCCGCGGTCACGAGGCCGATCACGAAGCACAGCATCGAGTCGACGAGCATGAGGAACCCGCGCAGCGCGCCCCGGCCCGGGCCGGCGGGCGCGCCGTCGCCGGAGACCACCCGGAGCCCGAGGATCCGCTTGCCGAGGAACGCGCCCGTGGCGCCCTCGATCATGCCGAGCACGATCCAGTAGCCGAGGACGACCAGGAACATCGCGAGGGTGGCGCCGCCATCGGTGCGGTACGCCGTGTTGCCGAGCTGCACGCAGCTGTGCACCCGCTGGTTGGCGTACAGGCTCGATGTGCAGAAGTCGCTGGGCACACCGGTGGTCTTCTGCGCGGTGGCGAAGAAGACCAACACGAGGACGACGACGATCAGCACGAGGTCGATGATGTGGGCGACGATCCGCCGGCCCATCACGTTGGTGGGATCGCCCGCGTGCACGGGCGCGCCGTAGGGCGACGGTGTGTACGTCATGGCGCGCAGTCTCGCACCGATGTCGACGATCGCGGGGGACGCCCGCTACCGCCCACCGTCGCCGAAGTTCAGGTAGTAACGGCTCGGTGTCGGGCCTCGCTGGCCCTGGTACTTGGAGCCGGTGCGGTCACCGCCGTACGGGAATTCAGCCGCCGTGGTCATCTGCAGGAACGAGATCTGGCCGATCTTCATCTCCGGGTAGAGCGCGATCGGCAGGTTCGCGACGTTCGACAGCTCGAGCGTGAGGTAACCGTCCCACCCGCTGTCGACGAACCCGGCCGTCGTGTGGATGAGCAGGCCGAGCCGGCCCAAGCTGCTCTTGCCCTCGAGCCGGCCGACGAGGTCTCCGCTCACCGCCACGCGTTCGAGCGTCGACGCGAGCACGAATTCGCCGGGGTGGAGGATGAACGGACTGTCGCCGTCGACCGTGACGAGCTCGGTGAGGTTCTCCTGGTGCAGCTTCGGATCGATGTACGGCGTGGTGTGGTTGCGGAACACGCGGAAATAACGGTCGATGCGCAGGTCGACCGACGACGGCTGGACCGCGCCGTCCTGCAGCGGATCGATCACGATGCGGCCGTCGGCCAGCGCCTTGCGGATCGACACGTCGGAGAGAATCACGGGCGTGCACCGTAGTTGCGCACCGCGGCGATTGCCGCGTCGGCGGCGCGCTGGGTCGCGAGGCGCGCGCCCTTGGCGAGGCGCAGCATCTGCGGGATCTTGCCGGGGTGCTTCAGGAAGTAGGTCGCGACGGCCCTCGGGTTCGGCGTGCCGTCCTGGTTGCTGAGGCGGAACACCTCTTCGTCGACGCTGCCGTCGCTCGCGCGGTCGCTGATCACGCGGAACACCGACCACGGAATGCTGCGGGCCTCGCACACCTCGGCGATCGCCGCGGTCTCCATGTCGAGCGACACCACCCCGCCGGCGCGCAGGCGTTCGAGCTCGCCGTGATCCGTCGTGAGCCCGTCGGTCGTCCACATCTTGCCGCGGGGTATCGCGTCACCGAGCGGCGCGGGCTGGTACTCCCGCCCGGTCGCGCTGTGCACGACCGTCTCGGGCACGATCAGCGTGCCGATGGGCGTTTCGTTGTCGAGCGCGCCCGTGATGCCCACGACCACGACGCGGTCGACCGCGACGCCGTCGAGCAACCGCGCGGTCTTCGTGCGCGCGAGCTCGGTGCCCATGCCGGTGACGATCGCGACGACCGGCGCGCGGCCGAGCATTCCCGTGCGTACCTGCATGCCGCCGATCTCGGACTTGGCGAGCTTCAGCTGCCGCACGAGCGGCACGATCTCCATCGGCATCGCGCAGATGAACGCGGTGCGCAGCGGCGGCGCGGCGTCCGGTTGCATGCACGGCAGCTTGCCCGGCGCGCCGCCGCAGCTGTCAAACACCGATCGCCGCGGTGCGGCGCGCCATGAGCCGTTCGAGCAGATCGGTGAGCTCGGCGTGCTCGCGGGCGGCGAGGTGGAGCCCGAACGAGCGGCGCAGGGCCGCCGCGTAGACCGCGTTCGCGGCATCGTAACGACGGCGGCCGGCGCGGGTCGTCACCACGATCGTGGCCCGGCCGTCGGCGCGATCGGGCCGCCGTTCGACGAGCCCGTCGGCCTCCATGCGCTGCACCAGACGGCTGAAGCCGGACTGGCTGTAGCGCGGGTACAGCGCGCGCTGCAGCGCGGCCATGGCCATGCGGTGCTGCGGCTGCGCGCGGGCGAGCAGCGCGAGGGCCGAGAACACGCCCGAATCCATCGCCGCGTCACGTTCGAGCGCGCGCACCACGTCGTGCAGCACGCCCTGGTAGACGGCCACGAGCGCGCTCCAGGTGTCGAGCGGATCGAGGTCGCGCGGGCGCGCCGGTGTCATGGTCTCATGGGGCGGCGCGGCGCGGATCGTCGAGGACGAGCTCGAACTCGCCGGTGATGCGGTTCCCGAGCGCGCGGTCAATCGTCTCGCGCAACTCGTCGGGCGCCAGGATGCAGTCGGCGCAGGTCACGCCGTCGAGCACGAGCGCGAGCCGCACGCGCGCCGTGTTCGGGTTCGCCTCGCGCACCACGAGGTCGGCACCGTCGGCGCGCAGGAAGCCCGCAAGTTCGTCGACGGCCTCGGCAACCGAGCGTTCGTCCATCAGCTCGGCCGGCGCACGCGCATGCTCTGCATCGTGCTCTCGCCGAAGCTCGGCAACACGATCGCATGCAGGCTGCCGAGGCCGCCGCACACGATCGGCACGATCTGGTCGGGACGGGCCACGAGATGCACGCGCCCGCGCTCGTCGACCCGGTCGCGCTGCCGCAGCAGCTCGGCGTTCGGCGCCGGCCAGAGGTCGATCGGCTGCCAGGCGTGGTCGCGCAGGTAGGCGGTGAGATCGTCGATGTGGGCGAACACCTTGCCGAAGCGCTCGGCCCACATCGGATTGAACGCCACCACCACCTCGCCATTGCCGAGGTTCCCGAGGAACATGTTGGCGAGCGGGTAGGCCATGCTCTTGGCGATGAGGTAGAGCAGGTCGCGCGCATCGTCGTTGTGGATGTCGGCGAGCGGGAACGTGCCCTTGCCGCCGTGCACCGTGACCACGTCGTCGCCGGGCTCGAAGCCGCGCCGCTGCGCGAGCGACGGCCACGGCGAGCGCTCCTCCCACTCGCCGATGCAGAACCCGAAACGCGCCGGTTGCCCGAACACCGACTTCGTGGTCTCGCCGGCTCGCTGCCCGCCGATGTTGCGCAGGCACAGCGACACCGCGCGGCCGATCGTCATCGATCCGCGGCCCGCCGCCCCGCCCATGCAGCCCGCCCGGTCATCGATCACGAGCTCGTCGCGGCACGGTCCGTTGACGATCAGCATCGGGCACACGCTCGACGTGGTGGTGGTGAGACCGAACGCGTTCCACTCCGGTTCGGCCATCGCCTCCAGCGCCGCGAGCACGAGCGGGAACGCGGCCGGTTCCACGCCGGCCATCGCCGCGTTGACCGCCACGAGTTCGACCGTTGCGACCCCGTTGACGGGCGGGAGCACGCACACCACGTGATCGGCCGGATACGGCGACCAGGCCAGCAACGCTTCGACCGCGTCGTCGGTGGCCGGCAGGAGCGGGGCGCCGTCGCTCCACCGTTCGGCGAGCGTGTGCTCGTACTGCGCCTGCGCGCCGGCCGGCACCTCGACGCGCTCGCTCGCAAGCGTCATGCCATCATGCCGTCACGGCGTGACGCCGAGGAGCTCGAGCGCCTTCGGGTAGTACTCGGCCGCGATCGCGTCGAGCTCGGCGGCCGGGCGGGCTTCGAGCGGGTAGGGCAGCACGAGCACGCTGAGGTCGCCGTGGCCCACGTGGCGGGCGACGTTGCGCGCGTGCACCACGAACTCCTCGCACACCACGGCCACCACAGGCCGGCCGGCCGCTTCGATCGCGACCGAGTCCTTGATCGTGAAGGTCGTGCAGGAGCCGCACGTGCCGAGCCCCACGATGGCGGCGTCGACCGTGGCTGCGAGCTCGTCGATGTGCTTGCGGTCGCTCGAGCCCGGGTCGCCGATCTGCGCGCCGGTCTCGACCGCGATCGTCTCGGCGCCGTCGCGGCGCAGGAGCTCCTCCCACCGGCTCGCAATGAGCTGCCACGACCGCCAGGCCCGGTCGGTGCGCAGGCCGATCGTGAGCCCGGTGAGGGGCCGGTCGAGCCGGAAGGTCGGTGCGCTCACGTCGCCGGCCGGCGGCGCGGTCGGGCGGCGCACCCAGATCGTGTCAGCGGCGGTCACCGCCGGCCACGCTAGCGTTGTATGCGTACGCATACAACGAGCACGCCGTGCGCCGCTCGGCCTTGGTAACGTCGACGCCCGTTCTGCGGGCGTAGTTCAGAGGCAGAACATCAGCTTCCCAAGCTGAGAACGCGGGTTCGATTCCCGTCGCCCGCTCTGCAGACATCGGCCTGCACCGCAAACCGTCACGACGGCTTCGCTCGGACGCCCATCGCTCCACGCGACGGTAGGCCGTCCCATGACACGTTCGCCACGTGAAGGAAGCTGGGAAGACCCTCAGAGCTCGCGGGACCAAAGTCCCTTTCGATCCGGGCGTCCGCCGGTGGCCGGGAACGACGGCCCCGCGGTCCACTGTCGACGAGGTGGGTCAATGGCGCTTTCGCTCCTCGAGGGGATCCACGGTGAACGGTCAACCCGATATCGAGACACTCAGCCGCGACGAGTGCCTGGCCCTCCTCGCGACCGTGTCCATCGGCCGCATCGGTACGACCGTCGACGCGCTGCCGGTAGTCCTGCCGATCACGTTCGCGTTGAGCGACGGCGAACTCGTGGTGCGCACCATGCCAGGGACCAAGCTCCACCAAGCAACGGTCAATTCCGTCGTTGCCCTCCAAGCCGATCAGTACCGCGGACCGGCGGACCCGACAGGTTGGTCCGTGCTCGTCCGAGCGCTCGCGCGCCCGATCGTCGATGCCGCCGAACTCGACGCAGCGCGGCAGTTGCCACTCGGACCGTGGGCGCCGGCCGGGACCTACCTCGCGATGGAGCCGACGATTGTCAGCGGTCGTCGCATTCACCCGGCGGACGGTCCAGCGATCTAGTACACGCGCATGGTGCCGGCCATTACTGAGCACGGCCCCGACTCGCCGACATTGCGTCGCCCAGCGCCCGGGCGAGGTTCCTCGCGCAGCGGAACTGTGAGTCGAGACCCGAATGGGCCGTCTGCAGATCGCGCTTGGCGCCGGTGCGGAACAGGTGCCCGCCGGTGCGACTGGCCATGAAGGCGCCGAGCGCCGAGAGGACGCGGTAGTACGCGATCGCGCGAGGGTCGGCATCCTCAGCTCGGCCTCCCGCATCGATGTAGGCGTCGATGAAATCGGACCACGGCATCAGCGCCGTCGCGGTGTTCCACGCCGCGGCCAGCTCGCGCGCCGGTGGCCCGACCGCGGCCGCTTCCCAGTCGACGAGCGCGGTGACCCGTGCGCCGTCGACCAGCGTGTTGTGCAGCCCGAAGTCGCCTTGCAGCAACGCCACCCGCGGCGCGCCCAGCACATCGCGGACGTGGTCGTGCAGCCAGCGGCGGGCCATCGGAACCGTCACGTTCGCAGGCCCGGTCAGCTCGCCGATGCGTGCCGTGATCCCGTCGACCGTCTCGACAACACCAGCTTCGGTCACCGCGGCCGGGCTCGTGCCGAGGCGCGTCCCGGTCAGGCGATCGAGTGGGAGCGAATGCAGGCGCGCGAGCGCGGCGGCCAGTTGCACGCCGATCTCGCGGTGGTGGGCCGGCGGTGCGGCGAGGTCGGGGAAGAACTCGCCCGCCTTGCGCCCGGGGACGCGCTCCATCACGATCACCGTGCCCGAGCCCGGCAGGTTCGCGTCGGCATCGGCGAAGAACGGCTTCGGCACGGGCACACCACCGAAGTCGTGGACGGCCTTGATGATGGCGAACTCGTCGGCGGCGCGCGTCTGGAGCACGCCGACCGGACGGTCCTTTCGCACGATGACTTCCGGTGGGAGCTCCCGGGTGCCGGTAAGCGTGACCTGCAGCGTCTCCTTCGAGCGACCGCCGGGCACGAGCGCGACACTCGTGACGGCGAGGTTGGTCGCGTCGCTGACACGACTCCGCAGGTAGGTCATGAGGTCGCCGGCGGTGACCGAACACTGGTTGGGAGCACGCTGGTCGAACGCGTCGACATCGGCGGATACCGCGCCCCGCAACTCGTCGAGCCGTTCGAGGAACCGGTGCTCCACCTCGACCGCGGCGCGGGCCCGCTCGAGCACGCCTTCGTCGTGACTCGACGCCGCGCTCGCAACGAACTCCGCGGCGCGGGCGCGCAGTGTGTCGAAGCGCTCCTCGGCGCTCGCTCCCGCGCTCGGCGCGGCGTCACCGAGCAGCGCCGCGAACGCCCCGCCGAACTCCGCGCTGAGCGCCGCGCCGGCTTCTTCCTCGACGATGAACTCCACCAGGATCCGGTCGACGAGCCCCGCGTCGTCGACGGCCTGGGTGCTGGTCAGCTCGGGCGCGAACTCGCTGCGGACCACCCTCCGCAGCTCGCGGTAGTAGCGCGCGCGCTCGTCACGCGGTTGCCTCACGGGCGAGTGATTCCGTTCGTCGCCGCGTCGCCGAGCACGAAGGCAGGGCGTTGGCTCCCATTGCGGGGATTGTTGTTCACCTCGAGGAACCCCCAGCCTCCTGGCTCACCGTCGACGCACACGTCACCGACCGCTTCCCACCCGCAGCGCTCACGGGTCATCGCGAGCATCCCACCGATGGTGTCGATGCGCACGGAGACGGCGCTCCCGTCGTCCATCACGTAGCGGAGCTCGGCCTGCGGGCAGCGCAGCGAGTCGTCGTCGAATGTCGCCAACATCGACGAGCTCGCCACCGCGAGCGCGTTCCCGCGACGAGCGAGCGAGCCGTGACGCAGGAAGCTGCCGTTCGTGCCAACCATCGAGCCGTAGCGGAACTGCACGTCGCCCGCCGCGCCGCAGCACGTGCGGCTGACGAGGAAGCTCTCCCAGCGGCGAACGCCCCACGAGTGGTCGCGCCAGGCTCGAGCATCCACCGCGGTCGTGCGCCCGTCGAGCGTGACCGTGCCCCGGGCCCGGCCGAACGAGTGGAAGCTGCCTTGCAGAATGGCGGCGGCCGGGCCGTTGCTGCCGGCAAACGCTCGCGCGTCCGACACGGCCCGGGGTCCGTCGTCGATCACGAAGTCGATCGAGCAGCCCTCGCCGTCGAGCACGAAGCGCACGCACGACCCGTCGTGGAACAGGCGCTGGGGCCCGGCTTGCAGGCCGGGAACGTCGAGGCGCGTCAACGGCAGGTCCTCGTCGTTGTGCCGGAAGCGCGTCCCGTCGTCGCGGTACACGCCACACCAGAGGTTCGCCGTCGCACGGTTCAGCTCGTTGCCGATGCGATGATTGCCACCCAGGCCGGTGGCGGGGTCGCGCCACGCGAGATACACGCTCTCCTGCCAGTCGGCATCGTCACTCGCGGGCTCGCGCAGCCCCTCGTCGTGCGCGCGGGCGGCATCGCCCTCGGCCTCGGTCATGCCGGCCCGCCCAAACATGCGTACAGGGTCTGCACCAGGCATGCACCCATCAGCGGCATCGCCTGGTTCTCCAGATGGTTGCGCACGAACGCGCAGCCGACGCGCGCGACCGGGTCGGCGAACGCCACCTGCCCACCCGCACCCATGTGACCGAACGCCTCGTCGTTGGGTCCGTGCTGGCGGGGCACGCCGGGTATTCGGGCCGGTGGCTCACGCGTGTATCCGAGCGCCCACCGGCTCGGTGTGTGCATGACGGCGTCGGGGCCGCACACCTCCTCGGTCGCGAACCGGGCGACGGACGCGCGCGACACGAGTTCCTCGCCGGTCGCCAGCGCCGCGTAGACACGCGCGAGCGCCCGCGCGGTGGCCGTCGCCCCGATGGCGCCGATCTCGGATTGCAGCACGGCCGGCTGGTTCATGAAGGTCGCGAAGCGCGGGTTGCCCTGCGCATCGGCGAAGAGATTCCCATCGGGCCCGGCGAGCACGGAGCGGCCCGCCCACGAGTCGGCGTCGATGGCGCCGAGGTTGACGTGGCGCGAGCCCGGCCGCGGCGTCCATTCCGCAACCGTCGCGACGCGAAGCAGGTCCGCGGCCGCCGTACCGATGCTGCAATCGATTCCCAGTGGACCGGCCACCTCGCGTTCGAAGAAGCGCCCGAGCGTCAGGCCCGAGATCCTGTGCACCAGCGCACCGACGAGCCAACCGAAGGTGAGGCCGTGATAGCCGTGGCGGGTACCGGGCTCCCACGCCGGCGGGGCGCTCGCGATCGCCGCGGCGATTGCCTCCGTGTCGCTCCAGCCGGTGCCGTCCCACGCCATGAAGCTCGCGGCATCGGGCACTCCGATCGCGCCGGACTGGTGGCTCAGCAGCTGGCGCACGAGCGTGGCGGACTTGCCCGCGGCCGCGAACTCGGGCCAGTAGGTGGCGACGGGTGCGTCGACGTCGAGCGCGCCCGCGTCGAACAGGATGTGCGCGCAGAGCGCGCTCAAGCCCTTGGTGGCCGACATGATCACGGCGCGCGTGCCGGCCGACCAATCGACGCCGGGCGCAGCCGCACCCGCGTACACGTCGACCACACATTCGCCGTCGACGAAGGCCGCGAAGGCGCCGCCGCCCTCGCCGAGATCGGCACGGCGCGCGCGGTCGCCGATCACCACATCGGCGCCGCGCGCGAGCAGCTCGCCGACCGGTTCGAATCCCGGTGCGACAAGACCGCCGACGCTCATATCCCGCGCAGGGCCTCTGCGACCGGCGGCCACCACGGCGCCCGCCACCACGGCGCGGTGATGCGGTCGGCGATGCCGCCGTACCGCGCCTGCACCTCCCTCGCGAGCCGGTCGGGCGTGGTGACGATGGTGAGCGTGTCGAGCATCGCATCGTCGACGAGGTCGCTCATCGCGGTCCAATCACGGCGCTTGGAGCATTCGTAGAGGGCGCGCTGGCGGTCGCCCCAACCGTGGAGCTCGAGGACGGGTCGGTACGCGGGGGTGGATGCGTAGTAGGCCACGTGCCGGCGCATCGCTGCCCTCGCCTGCTGGAGCTGCTCGCCGGTCTCGGCGACGGCGATGAAGCCCGGGCACGTCACCTCGACATCGGCGCGGGTGCGACCAGACTTGGCGAGGCCGCGTTCGAGCGCCGGGAGTGTGACCTCTCGGGCGTAGCGCGCGCTCGAGATGCCGTGCGCGATCACGCCGTCGGCAACCTCGCCCGCCACCTCGGTCATACGCGGGCCGACGGCCGCGAGGAACACCCGTGGCGCACCGAACTCGTGCGGCCGCGGTGCGAACACCGGCGTCATCAAGGTGTGCGTGTAGAAGTCGCCCTCGAAATCGAGCTGCCCGCCGTCGTTCCACGACGCCCACACCGCGCGCAGCGCCAGCACGAACTCACGCATGCGCGCCGCGGGGTGCGACCACTGCGCGCTGAAGCGACGCTCGATGTGCGAGCGCACCTGTGAACCGAGCCCGACGACGAGACGGCCGCGCGAATACTCCTGCAGCTGGTTCGTGGTGTACGCAACGCTCATGGGATTGCGCGCGAAGGCGACAGCGATCGCAGTTCCCAACAACACGCGATCGGTGTGCTCGGCGCCGAGTGCGAGCGAAAGGAACGGGTCGTTCACCGTTTCGGCGGCCCAGATCGCATCGAGGCCGGCTCGTTCCGCGGCGACGACGCGGCGCGGGACCGCGGCGAGCTCGGCACCGATGCCGGCGTCGAGCTTCATACCTGCGCGCGTGCCGGCCGGCGCGGCGCGGGAACGGGAGCCGGGTTCTTGATCGCAGGCCGGTCGACCGACAGCTGCAACGGGATGCCGACCTGCACGACCCGGCCCGCAACGGGATGGCGTACGGACGCGAGCAGGCAACGGCTGCGCACCTGCTCGTCGCCGGGAATGTGCCCCGGATGCACGCTGGCTGCGGCGGGCACGCCGTGGCGGCGGAGTGCCTCACACGCGTCGGCCACGCGCAGCGATGCGATCGCCCGAGCGAGCGCCCCGGCGGAGAGATCGTCGACGCCCAAGGCGGCGCGCAGCCCGTCCTCGTGCGAGGCGGTCACCGCGCACACTGCCACCCATCCGTCGCTCGCCTGGTACAGGCGCTGCGCCGGCGCCGGACCTTTGAGGTCGTCGCCCACCGCGTCGGGGAGCGCGCCGTAGGCCGCGAGCAGGGCCACGTGTTCCGACTGGAACACCGTGGCCGACGTCATCAGCGACGTCTCGACACTCGACACCGGCACGCCGCGCGCACGCGCCAGCAGCGCGAACACCATGCCCACCGCGAGATGGATGCCCGTGCAGTAGTCGTTCGCGGTGAAGTTCATCGGCACGGCGGTCCCGCCGCCTTGGGTCATGATCATGCCCGTGGCCGCCTGCACGACGTAATCGAACGACGGCCGTGACGCGAGCGGACCGTGCAAGCCGAATCCCTTCGCCCGGGCGTACAGCATGCTCGGATTGAGCGCGCGCAGATCGCCCTCGCCCAAGCCGAGCCGTTCCCATGTTCCGGCGACCGCGTTCTCGACCACGACATCGGATGCCGCCACGAGCGCGAGCAGCCGCTCGCGGTCCTCGGGCTCGCGCAGCTCGAGCGTCACACCACGCTTGGAACGGTTCGCGTCGACGTAGATGTTCGGGAGCATCGGCACGAGCTGGTAGGCGCCTTCGCCCCCGGGCGGCTCGACCTTCACGACGTCGGCCCCGAGCTCTGCGAGCAGGCGTGCCGACAGCGGCCCGGCCCAGAAACTCGAGAGGTCGATCACGCGCACGCCGCCGAGCGCACCGCCTTCGTTGCCGTGCCGCCGGGCCCGAGCACCTTCGGGCGCGTCCGTGTGCACTCGAACCGGCGGCGCGACGAGACGCAGGGGGCCGAGCTTCGGGTCGTCGACCGGAGCAAACACGTCGTTGGCGGCCGCCTGCTCGTGATCGATCCATTCGTCGAGCGTGTTGCACTTCGCCACGGCCGCGGGCCGGGCGAGCAGCTCCTGCTCCCACTCGTCAGCCGTGCGCGACGCGAACAGCGTCTGCAGCGCTTCGAACATCTGGCTCGCCCACTCGCGGTCGGCCAGCCGCGCGAGCGATGCCGGGTCGGAGAAATCGAGTTGGTCTTCGCCGTCGAGCCCGACGAGCCGGCACAGCTCGCGCCAGCGTTCGGTACCGCTGAGGTTCACCTGCATGGAGCGACCGTCGCTCGTCTCGTAGGCGTGCAGCACCGGGATCCGCGTGGCTCGCGCGGTGGACACCGCACGCCGCCGCGCCGGATGGAAGATGGCGCCGGCATTCAGGAACAGCAGCGCTTCGAACAGCGAGGTCTCCACATGCTGGCCGTAGCCCGTCGACTGCCGCTTGAACAGGGCCGCGCCGGCGCCGAGCGCCGCGAGCAGCCCTGCGGCCACACTCGCCATCGGGAACGGCAGCCACATCGGCTCGTCGCCGGTGAACAGACCCTGCTGCGCGCCGGCGCGGGCGTGCACGAGCGGCTCCCACCCGGGCTCGTCGCGCGCCGGGCCCGTGCTGCCATATCCCGAGATCGAGCATGTGACCAGCCCGGTGTGCTCGCGCCGCAGCTCGGAGAGGTCGAGGCCGAGCCGCGCGAGCGACCCCGGCCGGAGGTTCTCGACGAGCACGTCGGCGCCGCCGATCAGCCGGCAGGCTTCGTCGCGCCCCGACGCCGACGCGAGGTCGAGCTCGATCGAGGTCTTGGCGCGGTTCCACGCCGCGAAGCGCGCCGGGTCGGCCCGGTAGGGATCGCCGCCCGGCCGTTCGATCTTCACGACGTCGGCACCCTGGTCGGCGAAGAGCGTGGCCGCGAAGGGCGCCGCGATGTACTGGCCGATCTCGACGACGCGCAGACCGGAGAGCAGCGGACGATCGCTCATCGCTGCGTTCCGACCATGATCGAGCGGAACGGGACATCCACGTCGACCTCCATCTCGCGGGGAAGGCCGAGCACACGCTCGGCGATGACGCTCTTCAGGATCTCGTCGGTTCCGCCGCCGATCGACGCGGATCGCGCATTGCAGAGCTGGGCGCACCAGTGCGCGCCGTGCGCGGAATCATCGTCCCACGCGATGGCGCTCGGGCCTGCGATGCCGACCGCGACCGCGGCCGTGTCCTGCACGAGCTTGGCCATCACGAGCTTCAGCACCGCGGCCTCGCCACCCGAACCCCGGTTCGCGGCGGCTTGCGCCTGGAGGTACCGCCCGAGATAGCGCAGCACCAGTTGCCGGGCGCGCAGGGCGGCCAGCTGCTGGCGCACCTCGGGCTGGCCGGCCGTCCCGCGCGCCCGCGCGGCTGCGACCAGACCGGTGAAGCCCCCGCGCGCACGGCCACTCCCGCCCATCGCGCCGAGAGTCTGGCGCTCGAAGGCCAGCATGGTGCGCGCCACGCGCCAGCCGCCGTTGACCTCGCCGATGATGTGCTCGGCCGGCACGCGTACCTGGTCGAGGAACACCTCGTTGAAGTGCGCGTCGCCGGTCATCTGGCGGAGGGGGCGCACCGTGATCCCGGGTTGGTGCATGTCGACCACGAGCATGGTGATGCCGTCACGTTTGGGACGGTCGGGGTCGGTGCGCGTGAGGCACGCGCCGTAGTCGCTGTACTGCGCGCCCGACGTCCACACCTTCTGGCCGTCGACGATCCAGCTGTCGCCGTCGCGTACCGCACGCGTCTGCACGCTCGCGAGATCGGAACCCGATCCCGGTTCGCTGAACAGCTCGCACCACACGTGGTCGCCCCGCAGCATCGGCGGTAGCCAGGTGCGCTGCTGCGCTCGGGTGGCGTGGGCGAGGATCGTCGGTCCGCACATGCCGAGACCGATGTCGAGCGTGCGCGGCGGCACCTGGAAGGCGGATGCTTCGCGGTCGAAGATCTGTTGGAAGCGCGCCGGGAGCCCGCGGCCCCCGTACTCCTCGGGCCACGTGAGCCCGGCGTAACCGGCGCTCGCGAGCTGGTGCTGGTAGTCCTTGGCGCGCCGCACCGCGTCGCCGTCCGCCCGCGCCGCTTCGCCCTTACGCGGCAGCGTCACGGCGAGAAAGGCGCGCACCTCGGCACGAAAGGCGGCTTCGTCGAGGGCGGGCGCGGACACGGCTACGCCAACAGCACCGCGGCGGGACGTTGGTCGCCGAGAGCCAGCAGCGCACCGAGCGCCATGTCCTTCATCACCCGTGCGAGCCGCTCACGATCGAGGCTCGTGTTGAGGCGTGACACCGAGCGGAGAAAGCCGTCGAGCATGAGCACCGCGACGCGCGCGTCTTCGTCGGTGAGCGCCGGGCGGACTTCGCACAGCAGGTGGACCCACTCGGCCATCGTCACGCGGTCGATGCGCGCGACCCGGCGCCGGGCGTCGTGGTCGAGGTGGTGGTACTCCTGGCGCCAGACCACGCGCAGGCTGCCGTTCTTGAGCTCGAGCGCGACGGCGGCGTCGATCAGGCGCTCGAGGGTCACGAGGGGCGGTGCATCGGTGTTGAGGACCTCGTCGACCGTCGCGCGCCAGGTGATCGCCGCCTCCTCCACGAGCACCGACAACAGCTCGTCCTTGCTCTTGAAGTACCGGTAGATGGCGGGCCCGCTGATCCCGGCCGCGGCCCCGATCTCGTCGAGGCTCGTGGCCCGGAAACCCCGCTCGCGGAACAGTTCGGCGGCCGCATCGAGGATCGCGGCACGGCGCCGGACGCCTTTGCGGGTCTTGGCGCTCGCACCGATCCCGACGACCGTGTCCGGCGCGACCCTCTCCGGCGCGACCCTCTCCGGCGCGACCCTCTCCGGCGCGACCCTCTCCGGCGCGACCCTCTCCGGCGCATCGTCCATCACCAGAAATGTTAACACAGATTAGAGAAAAGTCGCATATCCCGTTGCCAGCGGCAGGAACTCGCCGTACGATCCGCCCATCAGTTAATCGTCATTGGCAACTGAGGTACAGGGGGACCCGTGGAATTCGGCCTGTTCGTCGAGCTCTCGGTGCCGAGACCGTGGACACCCGAGTCCGAGCGCACGGTCTACGAGAACGCCCTCGAGCAGGTGCGTCTGGCCGACGAGCTCGGGTTCGACTACGTGTGGGCGGTCGAGCACCACTTCCTCGAGGAGTACTCGCACTGCTCGGCGCCCGATCTCTTCCTCACCGCCTGCGCGATGCACACGTCGCGGATCCGTGTCGGCCACGGCATCGTCGCCTGCGTGCCGCAGTACCAGAGCCCGATCCGCGTCGCCGAGCGCGCGGCGGTGCTCGACATCCTGTCGGGCGGGCGGGTCGAGCTCGGTACCGGCCGCTCCGCCACCTGGACCGAGCTCGCCGGCTTCGGCGCGAACCCCGACGAGACCAAGAAGACGTGGGACGAGTTCGTCCGTGTGATCCCGAAGATGTGGACCCAGGAGCGCTTCTCCTGGCAGGGCCGAGCCTTCTCGATGCCCGAACGCGCCGTGCTGCCGAAGCCGATCCAGAAGCCCCACCCGCCGATGTGGGTCTCGGTGACGTCGCCGGGCACCGAGCTCGATGCCGCCGACCGCGGCCTCGGCTGCCTCGGGCTCTCGCCGGGAAGCTTCGAAGAGTCCGAACGCAAGGTGAAGGAATACCGCCGGCGGGTCGTGCAGTGCGATCCGGTCGGCGAGTTCGTCAACAACAAGGTGAGCACCGTCAACTTCCTCTCCTGCGGCGAGGACGGCGGCCAAGCGCGCCGGGCGGGGCTTCGCGTCGCGAGCATCTTCAGCTACATGGCGTCGCAGCTGCTGTCGGCCAAGGAAGTGCTCCCCACCCACGCGTACCCGTCGGAGGGGCTGCTGCCCGCGCTGCGCAAGGAGTCCGGCAGCCCGGGTGACGCGGCCAAGGCGTTCCGCGGCGTCACGATGGGAACGCCCGACGACGTCGCCGAGGCACTGCGGCAATGGGAATCGGTCGGCTACGACGGCATCAACTTCATCGCCCAGTTCATGGAGGTGGTGCCGCAACAGCACGTGCTCGACAGCATGCGGCTGTTCGCCCGCGAGGTCATGCCGCAGTTCAAGCGCGCGCCCGCCGCGCAGACCGCTTCCGTGGGAGGCGCCTGATGCCCCTCGCCGGCTCGCGCGACATCCGCCCGCTCCTCGACGGGGCACCCTCGGTCGAACTGGCGACCGACGACCTGCTGCTCGACGATGTCGACATCCTGCAGGTGATCTACGAGACGCGCGCCGACGACGCCGAGGCATTGCTGCCACCCGCGTTGAACCCGACGATCCCGCCGGTGTTCTCCCTGCTCGCGTTCCGGGGGGCCGAGGGCCCGTACGGACCGTTCTCGCTGGTGCAGTTGCGCGTGACGGCTCGCGCCGGCGTGCGGCCACGCGCGTTCCTCGTGTCGGCGTGTTGCGACAACGCCGCGTTCGGCGAACTGCTGGCGCGTTCGTGGGGATTTCGCATCCAGCCCGCCGAGATCGCGCTGCGGCGCTTTCACGACCGCGTCGAGTGCCTGGTCCACCGCGCAGCGCCGCACGATCCTCGACGTCGCGCTCGTCGATCCCGAACCGATCACCGGCCACGACATCCAGTACGCGCCGGGAATGCACATTGCCCGCGTGACCGACGCGAACGGCACCGCCCCTCGCGTCATCCAGGTCGACGGCGAGTACGTGTTCCGCCGGGCCGACCGCGGCCGGCCCGAGCTCCGGGCCTTCGACGCGGCCGCGTGGGGCGAGGAGCGCCTCGTCCCACAGCAGCCCGTGTCGGCGAGTTTCACGGCGTGCAGCGTGACGCTCGGGGCCGTGCGCTACATCTGCAATCCCGACATTCCGGCGTCTGAGAGCACGCAGCACGTCGGGTGAACACCTGAGGGGGAAGGCATGAGCCACAGTCAAGGTCGGTCGAGCTCGCGGCGAACCCGGGCCTGTGTCGTATGTGTCGCGCTCGCGACGGCGCTCGCGGCATGCGGGTCGAGTGGGAACAAGGCGAGCAACACGAGCAACGGCGGCACGAGCAGCTCGCCGGGCTCGCAGGCGAGCACGCCCCTCGACACCTCGCTCGGCACGGGGGTCGACGCCACGTCGATCAAACTCGGTATCGCGCTCGTCGACTTCAGCACGCTTGCCGGCGTGACCGACCTGACGAGGACGAAGCAGGAACAAGAAGCGGCGTACAACGCCTACATCGACGACATCAACCAGCACGACGGCATCAACGGCCGCAAGATCGTGCCCGTCTACAAGTACTACTCGCCGCTCGGCACAGCGGCGAACGGCATCACCTCGGTGTGCACCAGCCTCACCCAGGACGACAAGGTGTTCGCGGTCATCGGGACGTTCGTCGACTTCTCCGGTGACGCGCAGACCTGCGTCGCCAAGCAGGAGAAGCGGATCCTGATCACCCTGTATCTCACGCAGGCGATCATGAACATGTCTCCGGCCGGCATGATCGTCACGCCGGGCGACGTGCCCGAGCGCGCCGCGTCGATTCTCGTGCAACTCGCGCAGAAGCAGCACACGCTCGACGGCAAGACGCTTGCGGTCATGGGCGACACGACCCGCAAGTCCGTGGTCGACGACACAATCGTTCCTGTGCTGAAGCACGCCGGGGTGAAGCTCGGCTCGACCGCGCTGCTCAACGTCGGCACGAGCGGCGACTACACGGCCGCGATGGCGCAGCTCGACTCCTTCATCGAGCGGTGGAAGACCGAGGGCGTCAAGGCCGTGTTCCTCTCCGGCGATCTCGCCAGCAACAAGCCGTTCGTGGAGACGCTCGAGAAGCAGCTCCCGGGCACGCTCCTGTTCGCCGACACCACCGACGTCCTCAGCCAGGCGCAACAGGTGCAGCAGTCGGGTGTCAAGCCGAACCCGTACGAAGGCATCCTCACCGCCGGTGGGTTGACCGCGAAGGAAGAGGACCAGAGCGCGAGCTGGAAGTACTGCGCCGACATCTACAAGGCGCACACCGGCAAGGACGCCGCCAACGCCGAGAAGACGGTGAAGAACGGCGCCGGCAAGATCGACGATGCGCACGGCGCGGTCAGCGACGCCTGCTCGATGGTCTCGATGTTCCAGAACATCATGCTGAAGGTCGGGAAGTACCCGAACAACGCGAACTGGGTCGCGACCGTGAACAGCTACGGGAACATCTCTACGGGCGGGCTCGGACCGTACGCGTCGATCCACACCGGCAAGTACTCGGCCGACGACAACTGGCGCATGCAGGCGTACGACTCGTCGCTCGGGAGCACCGGCGAATGGAAGCCGGTGACGGCACTGCAAGACATCTCGAGCTAGCGCCCGAGCGCGCCTAGATATTGCGCGTCACGCCCTTCCAATAGTCGTCGCGTAACCGGCGCTTGTAGAGCTTGCCGGTGTCGGTGCGTGGGAGCGCGCCGGTGAAGTCGACCGAACGGGGGCACTTGTAGGCGCTGAGCCGCGCCCGGCAGTACCCGATCAGCTCCCGCGCGAGTTCGTCGGACGGCTCGTGGGTCGCGGCGAGCTCGACGACCGCCTTCACCTGCTCGCCCCACTCCGCGTCGGGCACGCCGATGACCGCCACGTCACCGACCGCAGGGTGGCCGGCGAGGACGCCTTCCACCTCGGCCGGGTAGATGTTCACGCCGCCGCTGATGATCAGGTCCTTGGCGCGATCGGAGATGAACAGGTAGCCGCTCTCGTCGAGATACCCGATGTCGCCAAGCGTGAAGGCCCGGCCTCGATGGGCCACAGCCGTCTGCTCGGGGTCGTTGCGGTACTCCCACTTCGGCCCGCCCGCCGGCTCCATGTACACGTGCCCGACCTCGTTCGGGCCGACCTCGTCGCCACCGTCGTCGAGGATCATCACCTTCATGCCCTTGACCGCGCGACCCACCGTGCCGGGTCGTTCCAGCCAGCGATGCGGTTTGGCGATCGTGGCCGCGCCCTCCATGCCGCCGTAGGTCTCCCAGATCACCGGACCCCACCAGTCGAGCATCTGCCGCTTGACCTCGAGCGGGCACGGTGCCGCCGAATGCACGACGACCTGCAAGCTCGACAGGTCGTACTTCGCTCTCGTCGCTTCGGGAAGCCGCAGCAGGCGGACGAACTGCGTCGGCACCATGTAGGCGGTCGTGACACGATCCCGCTCGATCATGGCGAGCGTCTGCTCCGCGTCGAACTTGCCCATGATCGCGAGCGCCTGCCCGGCGCCGAGCGCGCCCTGGTAGAAGCCCTGGCATCCGCCGTGGTGCATCCCGGCCGCGACGAGATGGCAGCCCTCCATCGGCAGGAACTGGAACGCGCGAGCGAAGAGCTTGTTGCGATCGGCCGCCACCGACGGATCGACGTCGGGGAACTCGCGCCACACCGCCTTCGGCGTGCCCGTCGTGCCCGACGAGTACGAGATCGGTCCGCCGAGGTGGCGATCAGCGGGTTCGGTGACGGGGTGCCCGGCGACAAGCTCGTCGTCTTCGAGGAAGCCGTCGATCGGACCGGCAACGGCGACTCGCAGCGCGACCGTCTCGCCGCCGATATCGCCAGCGATATCGCCGGCGCGCGCACCGTACTGGCGGTCGACGGCAAGACACCGCGCCCCGGAATGGTCGACGATGCCGCGGATCTCGGCACTCGACAGCGCCGGGTTCAGCGCGATCGTTCGCAGACCCGACTCTGACGCCGCGAGCTGCCACACCAGCATGTCGACGTCGTTCGGGAGCGCGTACGCGACGATGTCACCGGCCCGCATTCCCCGGCTGCGCAGGGCATGCACGAGCTGATGGGCGCGCCCCGCCAGCTCGCCGAAGGTCCAGGCCCGCCCGCTCGGCGACTCGACGATCGCGGGCCGATCCGGCCGGTCCTGGGCGATGTACCACACTCCGAGACGGCGGTCCCACGGGTGCTCCACGCGAATTCAGTCTACTGATTAGCCTGATCCCGTGCCCGCCGCATCGCCGAAGCGTGCCCGGCAGGCCGCCGATCGCATCGTGGCCGACATCGCGAGCCGCGGTTGGCCCGCCGGCGAGGTGCTCGGGTCCGAGAGCGAGCTCGTCGAGCGCTACAAGGTCAGCCGCGCCGTGTTTCGCGAGGCGGTCCGCATCGTCGAGCACCAGCAGGTCGCGGCGATGCGTCGGGGCCCGGGGGGCGGGCTCGTCATCGCCGAACCCTCGATCGAGACGGTCACCACCGCGGTGTTCGTGTACCTGCACCGGATCAAGCCCCACCTCGACGAGGTGGTCGAAGCACGGCTCGTCGTCGAGGACCTCGTCGTGGCGCTCGCGACGGAGCGCCTGACCGAAGACGGCATCGCCGCGTTGCGCACGCTCGCGCGGCG
Source organism: uncultured Actinomycetes bacterium (assembly GCA_963716525.1). Classification (GTDB taxonomy): domain Bacteria; phylum Actinomycetota; class Acidimicrobiia; order IMCC26256; family PALSA-610; genus JBBREP01. Next base: position 1,369,908 of record OY970315.1, on the reverse strand, counting down.
CGAGGCGGCAGAACCCGTACACGACCGAGAGCTGCACGCTCGCCTGGCGTCATCGAGTGAGAACCCGGCGCTCGAGCTCTTCGTCGGGATCCTGGCCAAGGTGTTGCGCCTCTACGTTCCCGATGTTCGCATGGTGCCCGTCGCCAACCGCCGCGCCGCGTCGCACGCGCACGACGCGATCACCGCCGCGATCCTCGCCGGCGATGCCGGGCGAGCGCGCCACTGCATGCGCGTGCACCTCGAGCACGAGGCGGACTGGATCCGTACGCGACGGGCTCGGCGCACATGGCCGGCGCCGCTGCCGGCCCCGGCTCGCGACGCCAAGCGCGGCGAGGCGATCTCCAACGAGGTGTTCCGCGCCATCGTCGCCGACGGCTGGCCGGTCGGATCGTTCATCGGCTCGGAAGCGGACCTGATGACACGCTACGGGGTCAGCCGCGCGGTCCTCCGCGAGGCGATTCGCCTGCTCGAGCTCCAGCAGGTCGCGTCGATGCGCCGGGGTCCGCGAGGTGGGCTCTTCGTCGTCGAACCGAGCATCGCCGCCGTCACCGACGCGGCCGCCGTGTATCTCGAATGGCGGCGCACCAGCCTCTCGCAGATCGCCGAGGCGCGCGCCGGGCTCGAGCTTGCGGTGCTCGACCTGGCGATCAAGCGCCTCGACGACTCCGGCGTCACCGCGCTGCACCAGGCGCTCGAGGCCGAGCGGGCGACGCCGGCCAACGTGTTCGACGTCGTGGGTCACGATCTCCACGACGAGGTGGCCACGCGCTGCGGGAACCGCATCCTCGAGCTGTTCGTGCGCGTCCTCGTGCGTATGACGCGCTTGCACCAATACAGCTCTCCGAACCGCACCATGGCGCGCCCCGTGATCGACGAAGTGCAACGGAGCCACTCCGGGATCGTCGACGCAGTCGCGGCACGCGACGCGGAATTGGCCCGTCACCGCATGCTCAGGCACCTCGAGGCACTCGTCGCGTTCCTGCACTAGCGGCCAGGCACGCGTGACCCTCTAGCGATAGGTCGGAGGATCGTTGCGTCGCGGCAACCGCGCCGGCGACATGTCGTTGCCGATGTGCGTGTACGCCATACCGTTCTGGAGCGCGATGCTCCGTGGCATCTCGAGCGATTCCCAGATCGCGCGCACAGTTCCCTGCACCGACTTCGGGTTGCGCGCGGCGATCGCGGTCGCGATCTCCCGAGCGCGCGCTCTGAGCTCGCCGCGGGGAACGACTTCGGTGACGAGGCCGAGGCGGAGCGCGGTCTGCGCGGTGATGCGCTCCTCGGTCCCCATCAACGCCCAGCGCAGGACGTCGCCGAGCGGCACACCCCGTGCACGCATCCCGATCGGTTCGAGCGCCGACACGATCCCGCCGTTGGCATGCGGGTCGAAGAACACCGCGTCCTCGGAGCAGATGATGATGTCGGCTTCGTTGAGGAAGTACTGCGCGCCGCCCGCGCACAGTCCGTGCACGGCAACGATCACCGGCTTCCACACCTTGTGATGGAACTTCGGGGACAGGGTGGCGCCGGGGTCGAAACTGTTCCAGACGTTCGGGCGCATGAACCAGGTCGCGCCGCCCTTGATGTCGACACCTGTGCAGAACGCCCGCTCGCCGTTCGCCTGCAGTACGGCGACATGGATGTCGTCGCGGTCGCGCACGGTCTGCCAGGCCCAGGCGATCTCCGCGGCCATCGCGTCGTTGAACGAGTTCAGAGCCTCGGGCCGGTCGAGCGTGATCGTGGCGACCTGGTCGGCGACGTCGAAAGCAATCGCGGTGCAGTCCAATGAACGCCCTTTGGTGGTCCGGCGGCCGGCGGCCGGCGAGCAGTGTGCTGAATGTACTGAATCGGGCGTGGCTACGGAACGGCCGGTCTCCGCGGCGTCCGCCCCCGGCCCGACGCGATCTGGTTCTCCGCTTCGTGCGCAAACAAGAAGCGGCGCCGGGCCACCTCGTCCTCGGCTTCGTTCAGGTTGTCCTTGATGCGCGCCAGGACGGCGCTCGGCGTGCGCGCGAGCTGTGCGGCAACCTCCATGACCCGTGGTCGGAGCCCGGCGGCCGGCACGACTTCGTGGACCATGCCCAGCGCGTGCGCCTGGTCGGCGGTCAGCCGCTCGTTCATGAGATACAGGCGCCGCGCGACCGCCGTGCCGGCAACGCGCGTCCAGAAGAAGGAGCCGCCGTAGTCGCCCGACAGCCCGATCGGCGAGAATCCGGCTGAAAACACTGCGTCGTCGGATGCGAAGCGGAGGTCGCATGCCGCGGCGAGGCTGCAGCCCGCGCCGATAGCCGGTCCGCCGATCATCGCGATCGACGGCTTCGCCATGACGTGCAGCAGCATCGCCGCGTGCTCGTCGTGGCGGGCGAGGTCGCCGGTCAGCGCCTCGCGCGGCACCCCGAGCTCCATCCCGTGACCGCGCCCCTCCTTGACGTCGCCGCCGGAGCAGAAGCCGCCCCGCACGCCGGGAGCGGCCGCACCCGTGAGCACGACGACCTTCACGTCGGTGTCGGCTGCCATCTGTTTCACGGCGGCGTCGAGCGCCGCGACGAGTTCGCCGTTCAGCGCGTTGCGGGTCTCGGGACGATGCATCGTGATGGTGCCGATTCGGTCGATGACGTCGAGCCGGATCACGTCGGTCACGGCACCTCCTCCCGCGTGCTCATCGAACCCGCCCCGTGCCCCATGACCGGGCTTCACGCTGCACGTCGCGGAACGGCTTGTCGGCGTCGGCGCTGGGCTCGCGCGGCAGACCGAGCACGCGCTCGCTGATGATGTTGCGCTGGATCTGGTTGCTGCCTCCAGCGATCGACATGATGCGACCGTTGAGGAAGTTGATCGCCGGTTCCGACGCGGCGTCGTCGCCGGCGGCCCAGGCAATCCCGGCGCGACCGGCAATTTCCATCGCGATCGCTGCCCGTAAGGGCTGGATGATTCCCGCGCCGAGCTTGATCAACGAAGCGACCGATGGATCCGCGTTGCCGGTCTTCAAACGCTCCATGACGCGCTTGGTCAGCAGCGCGTGCATCGAGTCGTTGATGTGCGCTCGAGCGACGAGTTGGTGCACCGCGGCGTCGTTCTCGCAGCCGCGCGCGGCGGCAAGCGCGACGAGGTCGGCCGGCAAGCGCGGCGCCGCGCGGCGCGGCCGGCCGGCGCTCGGAGCTTGCGCGGACACACCAGCCCGCTCGAACGCGAGCATCGCGCTCGCGATGGGCCAGCCGCCGTTGACATCGCCGATCGCCATGTCTGCGCCGACGGCGACGCCGTCGAGAAACTCCTCGCAGAACTCGGCGCCGCCGTTGATCTCACGGACGGGCCGGACCGTGACCGCGGGATCGTGGAGCGGCACCTTGAACCAGGTGAGCCCGCGGTGCTTCGGCGCGTCCCAGTCGGTACGCGCCAGGCAGATCCCGTAATCGGCCGTCAGTGCGCCGGATGACCAGACCTTGTTGCCGGTGATGACCCAGGTGTCGCCGTCACGGGTCGCGCGGGTGAGGATGCCGGCAAGGTCGGAGCCCGCGCCCGGCTCCGAAAGGAGTTGCGCCCAGATCTCCTCCCCGCTCAGCATCTTCGGAACCCACTCGCGCTTCTGCGGCTCGCTCCCGTGGGCCAGAATGGTGGGCAGCACGATCCCAAGCGTGACGCTGGTTGCCACGCCGCCCGGTGCCGGCACGGCATAGCCCGCCGACTCCGTGTTCCAGATGCGTTCGTGCGCGCTCGTCAGCCCCTGGCCGCCGTACTCGACCGGCACCGTGATGCCGAAGAATCCCGCCTCGTACACGATCCGCTGCTGCGCCCGGGCGCGCTCGAACCGTGCGGCATCGACGTGACGGGCCGCGCGCCGCGCCGCGCCGGGCTCGCGCCGCGGCAGGTTCGCCTCCAGCCACACGCACACCTGCCGTCGATAGTCGTCGAGCTCGCTCATTGCCCGCCACGCAGTCCACCGAGCGCGCACACGCGCGCACGATGCCAGGTGGGCTCGCCGTACAGCGCGCCGTTCGCGCGGACTCGGCGCAGGTACAGGTGCAGATCATGCTCCCAGGTGTACCCGATCCCGCCGTGCACCTGGAGACACACCTGGGCGATGTCGTTACCGACGTCTGCGACGTACGCGGCCGCCATGTGCACGGTCTCGGCCGCGCCGTCGTCGCCGCGCTGTACTGCCTCGGCCGCGGCAACGGCAGCCGCCTTGCACGTCTCGAGATACAGCACTTGGTCGGCCAGCAGGTGCTTGATCGCCTGGAACGACCCGATCGGCCGGCCGAACGCGACCCGCTCTTTCGCGTAGTCGACAGTCATGGAGAACATGCGGTCGAGCGCGCCGACGGTGTCGGCACACACCAGCACGAGCGCGGTGAGCAGCTCCGCGTCGAGATCGGCCGCATCCACCGCGATCCGGGCATCGGCGGCAACCGCGACATCGTCGAGCACCACGTGGCCGAGGCGGCGTGAGAGGTCGAGACACTCGAGCGGAACGACGCGGATGCCGGCGGAGCGCGGCACCAGGAACTGCACCGTCGCACCGTCGCACGCCGCGGCGACCAAGAAGACGTCGGCCGCGGCGGCATCCTGCACGAAGCCGCGCGTTCCCGTGAGCACGAAGCGCTCTCCGTCGGCAACCGCGCGCACACCGGCGCCGTGGTCCCACTGTCCCCGATCGTCGAACGCGGCCCACGTCGCGATCGTGTCGCCGGCCACGATCGCCGGGAGGAGCGAAGCGCGTTGTACCTCGGAGGCGTGCGCGGCGAGCGTGTGCGCGACCACGTTCATCGGGATGAACGGTCCGGGCTGCACCCACGCGCCGAGGTCCTCGGCGATGATCGCGGCGTCGAGGACACCCGAACCGGAGACACTCCCGCCCCCGTACTCCTCGGGAACGAGCATCGCGAACCAGCCGAGCTCGGCCGAGTGGCCGAGCCAGCGTCGGTCGAAGCCGAGCGGGTCGTCGTGCAAGCCGCGCGTTGCCGCGACCGGGAGCTCGCGCTCGATGAAGCGGACTGTCGTGTCGTGGAGCAGTGCCTGCGCGTCGCCAAGCTCGAGCTGCACGTCAGCCGGTCCGCCGGGCGCGGACGAGCTGCCCGTGGCGGGCCATGCGCTCGGCGGCCTGGCGGCGAAGGTCGTCGGGCGGCTCGGGAAGGATCACCGCACCGTGCTCGCGGCTCGGCAGCGCGACGGTTGCCCGCCCGGGGCAGGTCACGGTGTCGCGCTGGTTCGTGCCGCGCAGCTCGATGTCGACGAGGCAGCGGCCGTCTTCGACACGCTTGGCGACGACCTCGCCGGTGAGGACGTGGCTGTCGCCGATGTAGTTGAACTTGCGGATCTCGCTGCTCTGGCTGACGAGCCAGCCGGCGTCGCCGATCCAGTCGGTGAGCAGGTGCGAGAGCCAGCAGTCGCGCATCACGCCGTAGTCGTACGCCATCGGGTTGCCGATCGCCTGGGCCCATGCCGAATCCCAGTGCACGCGCTGCGCGACATCCGGGATCCCGTACTCGTTCTTCACATAGAAGGGCTTGATGCGCTGGCGGTTCTTGTAGGCGATCCGGTTCGCGCAGGGCTCGTAGGGCACGAATCCGTAGCCACCGGCGTGGAACACGATCATGTCCGTGAGGGTGAGCGGACCCTTGGCCATCGGCGGGAGCGCATCGCCGACGTGTACGTCCTCGAAGTAGCGGGGCTCGGCGCCGCGCGGCACCTCTGCCGCGTAGATCGCGTCGAGCCGTTCGAGATCTTCGTCGGTGTACGACGCCGGCTCGAGCTGCGCGTACTTGCCCTTCTCGCGCGCCGTCTTGCGCTCGGTGTAGATCGCCAGCGTCCGCGAGATCGCGACGATCTCGGCCCTCTGGTTCATCTTCACCGACGCGTACGTGAGCTGCAGGGAACGCTCGGCGAACTCCGACGGCTTCTCGACGACCGATTCGGTCCCGCCGAAGCTGTACAGCTCGTCGCCCGGCCGGACGGGCTGGAACCATTCCCAGGAGCTGCCCGACACGAACACATGGATGCCGCGGAACGACGGGCGCTTGATCCTCGGCTCGTTACGGTCGCCGCACAGCGGCCGGTTCAACGCGATGCCGATCATCGGTGACGCGATCTGCGACGCCCAGCGCGTCGTCTCGCCGTAGTCCTCGGAAATGAACAGCGGGTTGTCGTCGCCGTAGCTCCGCGCGAAGTTGCGGATCACGTCGGGCGTCGCCGTCGTGAAGTGCTCGCGCGTGCCCGAGGGTGAGTAGCGGCCGGCGAGCGCCTTGGCCCGCTCGATGTCCTCGTCCTTGAACGAGTAGTCGGTCGCCTGCTCGAACTCCGCCGACGTCGCCGCCATGGCCTAAAGAGTACACTCATATCGGTGCTGCGTGCTGCGACGGGCAACCACGGTTTGCCGGACGACCTCGTGACGTGGATCGAGCGGGTCGCGCACGGTCGGGTCGTCACCGCCGAACGCCGGCCGGGCGGTGCCCGCAAGGAGGCCTGGTTCGTCGACCTGGCCCGCGCCGACCACCCCGACCGGGTCGACAAGCTGTTCCTGCGCTACGACCGGTCCGATCCCCGGCGGACGGCCGACCCGTGGACGCTGCATCGCGAAGCGACGGTCTACCTCGCGCTCCAGGACACCGACGTTCCGGTACCTCGCGTGCTCGGCATCCATCCGGTGCACCAGGCCATGCTGGCCGAGCGCGTGCACGGCGAGAACTGGTTCTCCCACATCACCGACGCCGACGAGCGCTCGCAGACGGCACGTGACTTCATCGCTGCGCTCGCGGCACTGCACCGCCTCGACCCGTCGACGCTCGACCTCCCGGCCTTCCCGCGCCCGACGACCGTTCCCGATGCGCTCACGCACGAGCTCGACGAGTGGGACCACGTCATCGCAGCCCGGGGCGGCGACCCCGATCCTGCGCTCGCGTTCACGCTCGACTGGCTCCGCCGGAACATCCCGTCCTACGCCGCGCCCGTCGTACTGGTGCAGGGCGACACCGGCCCCGGCAACTTCATGTATGCCGACGGGCGGGTCGTCGCGATCGTCGACTGGGAGCTCGCCCATCTCGGAGACCCGATGGACGACATCGCCTGGCTCTCGCTGCGCGCGACCCAGGAGCCACTCCCCGACTTTCCGGCGCTGCTTCGCCTCTATTCGCAGCTGTCCGGGCACGCGATCGACGACGCGCGGGTGCACTACTACCGCGTGATGGCCGAGGCGAAGCTGCAGGTGATGGCCCATGGCCGCCGAGGTGGCGGCGCCAACAGCGACGCCGGCAACACGTTGATCTACGGCTTGCTGCACCGGCGGTTGTGGTTCGAAGCCCTCGCGCAGGCGGTGGGTCTCGAGCTCACGCCGGCCGAGGTCCCGCCCGAACGGGCGCCCGACCCGCTCTACGCGGCCGTCTTGGCGCAGCTCCGCGACGTCGTCGTGCCGCGCAGCAGCGATGCGCTCGTCATCGCGCGCGTGAAGGGCATCGCGCGAGTCGTGAAGTATCTCGAGCAAGCCGACGCGCACGGCGCGTTCTTCGAGGCGTGCGAACTCGACGATCTCGCCGCGCTCCTCGGCGCACGGCCCTCCTCGATCGCCGAAGGGCGGCGAGCGGTCGCCGGCGCCGCCCGCCTGACCGACGAGGACTACCTCGGCTACATGTGGCGGCGCATCGCGCGGGAGACCGAGCTCGCCCGACCGGCGATGGGGCGGCTCGCCGACCGCCACTGGCCCGAGCTGCACTGAGAGGTCCTATGGAGGCGCGCACCTATCCCAGCTTCGGCCCGGCCGACGACGACTTCCACGACGAGGTGCTCACCGGCAAGTGGTGGGAGACCGAGACCGCCTGGTTCTCGTGGAACGTTCCCGAACGCCGAATGGCCGGCTGGACGTATTGCCAGGCGCGCCCGAACGCGCATCTGAGCAATGGCGGCGTGTGGGTCTGGGACGATCGCGCGTCGTACTCGTGGGACCTGCCCTACCACGTGCATTACTCGGGGCTGCAGCTCGCTGACCGCGCGGCACGCGACATGCGCGACTTCACGTGGCCCACCGGCGTGCACATGAAGACGCTCGAACCGCTGCGCCGGTACGAGATCGCGTACGACGACGGGCCTGCGCTGACACTCCGGCTCACGTTCGAGGCGCTCATGGCCCCCAACCCCCATCCGGCCGGCATCGCGCCGTTCGTCGTGGGAACGCACTTCGACCAGGCCGGTCGCGTCACCGGCGACATGGTGCTGCACGGCGAGCGCATCGCGGTCGACTGCTACTCGGTACGCGACCGCTCGTGGGGCCCACGACCCGCGGGCCCGCCGAAGCGCCCCCGCGCGCCGAAGCACGGCACGACGAGCACGAGGAGCACCTCGCGCGGCATCGGCTACTCGTTCGGCGTGGCCGGCGAGCGCGACGCGTGGCTCGTGTACTCGCAGCCGGGCATCGACGACGATCCCGTGTCGTGCGGTTTCCTCCTGCGCGACGGCGAGTACGCGCACATTCTCGGCGGCATGCGCCACGTCGTGTTCGATCCCGCTACCGGTTGGCCCATCCGGTTCGAGATCCAGGCGTACGACGACGCGGGCCGGTCGCTGTCGGTCACCGGCGACGCGGTCAGCCGCCACTGGCGGGGCCTCGGCGGCGACACGCTGTGCCGCTGGCGGTGGCAGGGTGCCGAAGGTTGGGGCGAGGACCAGTCGTACTTCTCGCGGCGCGTGTGGGAGGCGAACAAGGCCCGGGTGCTCACGCCCAGCTGAGCGTCAGATCCTTCACGTGCCGCAGGCCCGGCGGATACTCGAGCTCTTCGTGGCCCGGCTTGATCCGATACTCCGGGATGCGGCGGTGCCACTCCCGCAACGTGATCCGCAGCTCACGGCGGGCCAGGTGGGAACCGAGGCACCGGTGCACGCCACCGCCGAACGCCAGATGCGGATTGGTCTCGCGGTCGAAGCGGACCTCCATCGGGTCGCCGAAGGCCGCCGGATCCATGTTCGCGGCGCCGAAGCTCGGCACGACGATCGTGCCTTCGGGTACCTGCACGCCACTTGGGAGTTCGACCGGACACGTCGACAAGCGCGGTGATCCGCTCGGCACCGGCGATTCCCAGCGCAGCAACTCCTCGACGGCCGCCGGGATGATCGCCGGATCGGCGACGAGGAGCCGGCGGTGGTCGGGATGGGTCGCGAGGAACGCGTAGGAGCAGGTGAGCGTGTCGCTGACCGTGTCGAGGCCGGCGATCAGGAAGAGGAAGCAGATGTCGAGGATGTCCTCTCGCGAGAGCCGCTCACCGTCGATCTCCACCCCGAGGAACCTGGTGATGATGTCGTCGGCGGGGTGCTGCTCGCGTGCATCGATCAGGCGATCGAAGTATGCGTAGATCTCCTGGCCCGCCGCCTGCATCACGGTCTCGCGCGCCGCCGGGTCGACGAGCGCGCGTTCGTCCCAGTTCTGCGGATGCATGATCCCGTCACGCAAGTGGAGGAACATCTCGAGCTCGCCCTCGGGGAGCCCCATCAAGCCGAGAAAGACCGACGACGGCAGCAACTCGGCGAACTCGTCGGTGAAGTTGCACTCGCCGCGCTCGATGAACAAGTCGATGAAGGCGTTCACCCGCCGGGTGATGTCGTCCTCCTGCTCGTCCATGCGCTTCGGTGCGAACAGCGGGTCGAGCAACTTGCGGTACTTGGAGTGCATCGGCGGGTCGACGTTCAACGGGATCAGCGGGCGGACGTTGCCGAGGCCCATCTCGACACGAGAAGTGAACGCGTCGTGATGGCGGAGCACGTACTCGGTGTTCTCGCGCAGGAAGCTCAGCGCGAAGCCGTCCATCGGCTGGACGAAGCCGCCCGTGGCCATGAGGTCGAGGTAGCGCTGCTGCGGCGCGGCAAGCTGGAACAGCTCGCCCATCAATGCGATCCCGTCCCCCGCCGTCGGTTGACCGTCGCCGCTCGTGCCGCTTGTGTCGCTCGTGTCCGTCATCGCGCTCCAGTGTGCCGTCAGCCCCAGCTGATCTGCTTCACCTCGGTGAAGTCCTCGAGGCCATGGTGACCCCACTCGCGCCCGAGACCCGACTGCTTGTAGCCGCCGAACGCGCCGGCTTGGCCAATGCCCTTGGGTGACACACCCCATCCCGGGCCCTGCCCGGTGCCGGGGCCCGCAGACGGCAGCGCGGCAGCGCCCACGCCCTGGACCATCACCATGCCGGCGCGGATGCGCCGGCCCACGTTGAACGCCCGCGCTGTCGATGCCGACACGACGCCGGCACCGAGGCCGTAGATCGATGCGTTGGCGAGCCGGACCGCCTCGTCGTCGCCACCGGAATACGGCACGACCGTGAGCACCGGGCCGAAGATCTCCTCCTGGGCGATACGCGTGGTGTTCGGCGACACGAACGCGGTGGGCTCGTAGAAGAATCCCTTGTCGAAGCCCGCCGGTCGCTTCCCGCCGCACAGGAGCTCGGCGCCCTCCTCGATCCCCGACGCGACATAGCCCTCGACACGCGTTCGCTGCTGCTCGCGGATCAGCGGGCCCAGCACCGTCGTCTCGTCACGCGGGTCGCCGATCGTGATCGTCGGTCGTACGGCTTCGAGGCCCTCCTTGTACGCGTCCAGCAGCCGCTCCGGAAGAAGCACGCGCGTGTGCAGCACACAACCCTGCCCGCAGTGTGCAAGCACCATGCCGAAACCGATCGAGCGGGCGTAGTCCTCGCTCACGTCGTCGAGTACGACCGACGCGCTCTTGCCACCGAGCTCGAGCTGCAGCTTCTTCACGGTATTGGCGGCCGACGCCATGATGCGGCGGCCGGTTGCGGTCGAGCCGGTGAACGTCACCATGTCGACCAGCGGGCTCGACGTCAGCTCGTCGCCTACCTCGCCGTGGCCCGTGATCACATTCAGCACACCGGGCGGGATATCGGCTTCGAGTGCGGCCTCGGCGATCATCATCGCGTCGAGCGGAGTCCACGGGTGCGGCTTGAGCACGACCGCGCAGCCGACCGCCATCGCCGGCGCGATCTTCACGACGTTGAGCATGAAAGGGAAATTGAAGGGAGTGATCGCGGCGACGACGCCGACCGGCTCCCGCACGATCGCGCTCCCACTCATGCCCGCCGGCGCGCCGACCGGTGGATCGTTCTCCACCCAGTTGAACGTGTGCTCGACGAGTGACGCGTTGGATCGCAGCATCCCGATCGATCCTGCGCCCTGGATCGCGTCGGTGAAGAACCCGGTCGAACCGGTTTCGGCGATGATCAGCTCACGCAGCTCGCCGGCACGCGACTCGAGGATCTCCGCCATGCGCACAAGCTTGGTGGCGCGCTCGGCGGGCTTCATCCAGGGCCACGGTCCCTCGTCGAAAGCGCGCCGCGTGGCCTCCAGGGCCCGCGCCGCGGTCTTCGTCGATGCCTCGGGCACGCAGCCGATCACCTCCTCCGTCGCGGGATCGATCACTTCGATCTCGCCCACCGCGTGGTCACGCGTCCACGCACCGTCGACGAACAGGTCGTAATTCCAGGGCATAGGCGCTCCCGACGATTGTGGCCTTCCACCCAAGTTTCTACCGGACGCACTCGGTGCTTCACAGCGAGGCGACGTCCTCGTCGCAATCATTCGAGCGGCTGGTGGGAGATGGTCGCTGGTTCTCGTCCCGCGAGGAGCCACCCGCCGCCGAACGCGAGCACGGGCAGGCCGACCAGGACGATGGCGAGGTCGAGCGTGGGCACCTGGGTGAGCGGGTGCAGGTCGCGACTGTGCCATGCGACGAGCGCGAGGTACGCCACGGCGATCCCCAGCAGCGCACCGAGGAATGCGAGTGAGCCTGCGGTGGCCGCGGTGAGGTTGCGGCGCGTCGTCGACGAGGCACCGGTCGCGGCGAGCGTGCGCAGGTCGTTCGCGGTCTCGCTGCGGATCAGGCCGACCGTCATCGCGAGCACACCGAGCGCCACGAGGATGCCGATCGCCGTCGCATCGTCGCGCAGCTGCTTCAGGCTCGCTGGCGTCGGTCGCGACTCGACCGTGATGCCGGCGGCGGCAGCCGCGCGCCGTGCCGCGCCGATCTGCGCGCCGGTGAGGCGGTGCGGTGTCTCCAGCAGCCAGCCCGCGGGGACGGGCTGCAGGTGGAACGACGCGAGCGCGTGCGGCGTGAGCAGCGTGATCGGATCCGACGTGTAGGCCGGCAGCTTCACGTGCATGATCGTCGGGTGCCACTGCGCGGGCGTGAACGGTCGCCCCGCGGTGCCGTTGTTCGCCGACGGCGCGCTCCGCGCGGCGACACCACCACGAGGCCGCCGAGGTCGGTGCGCGACGTGATGATGTCGGCGCCGGTGCCGAGCACCGACGGCTCGATGCCGTAGTGACCGAGCACGGCCGCGGTGGCGACGTACAGCGGCGTCGAGCCGGCCACGTTGAAGCCGGTACGGCGACCGCTGCGCTCGACCGAAAGCGTCCCGAGACTCGCGGGCACGACGAATCCGGGCGGTGCACCGACCGCGGTGGGCGCGCTCCGCGCGTTCGGTCCGCCGAGCGCGCCCTCCGGGCCCGGGAAGAGGCCGGTGCGCGGGTCGACAGCCTGGCTCAGCGGCACGAGCGCGCGGGCGTGCAGCGTCGCCGCGAGCCGGTTCGCCGTCTCGCCGAGCGTGGCGAGCTGCGTCGCGCTCCATTGCGGCAGCGCGGGTTGACCGTCGATGCCGATGTTCTCCGGCGTGAGGTGCACCAGCAGCTCGTTCGCGGCGAGGTTGCCGCTACTCGCGGGCGAGATCGCGGCCGCCGCGCTGATCGCGATGGTGGCGGCAATGGCGAGCGCGAGGCTGATTGCGGCGAGTGCCGCCGCCGAGCGGGCCTGGTACCGGGCGAGGTCGCGTAGCGCGAGACGCAGCGAGATCGTCGCCCGCCGGCCGACCCGCGCCAGCGCGCCGATGAGGAGCGGGCCGAGCGCGAGCATCCCGATCGTCGTCGCGATCGCGCCCACGATGATGAGCGGCACGTTCGGGTTGCGGCGGCCATCCTGGGCCGTCGTGGTGATGCGGTTCGCGAGGTCGAGCGCACCCACACCCACCCCGAGCAGCACGACACCGATCGCCGCGAACCGGTGGGCGGGCTTCGGCGGCGCGGGCCGGCCCGACAGCGCGGCCACGATCGACGCACGGGCGCTCACGCGCGCCGGCCACCAGGCCGCCACGACCGATGTGGCGATCGCGAGCGCGACGGCCGCGCCAATCGCTCCCCACGGCAGGTCGAACCGACCGACGCGATGACCCGCGATCTTCACGAACGTCGGGGCAAACGCGATCCATCCCACCAGGCCGAGGAGCGCGCCCGCGAGCGCGCCCACCACACCGACGACCGCGCCGTTGCTGACCATCGCGAAACGCACGTCGCGGTCGGTCGCGCCGAGCGCGCCGAGCATGCCGAGCGCGCGGAGCCGGCGCTGGGCCATGACCGCGAACCCCGCGGCGGCGAGCAGGCCCACGAACAGCAGCCCCACCGTCTCGAGGACGAGCACGAGGATCTGCGCCGCGGTCGTGGCGTCGCTGCGATGGTCGATGCCGAGCCGATCGCGGGGCCGGAACGCGTTGAGCTGGTGGTCGGTTGCGTTGAAGAGGAGCGAGATCTGGGCAGGTGGGTCCGCCTGCCCCGGTGCGACGAGCGCGAAGTCGTCGGAGAGGTCGAGCGGGTTCTCGACGATGCCGACGACCTGTCGCGTGCGACCGTTGGTGGTGACCGAAGCGCCGAGACGGGTGTTCAGCGCGGCGGCCGCGCCGTCGGTGAGCGCGATCTCGCCGGCGTCGCTCGGGTAGTGGCCCCGCACGAGTCGCAACGTCGGATGGCCGAAGGCGCCGTGCGGATCCTGGGCGCGCAGGTCGAGCGCCGTCGTCGAGCCGGGAATCGGGATGTTCTGGTGGTCGATCTCCTCGACGCGCCCGAACGCGCGTGGCGCGGCCGCGACCACGCCGCTCGCGTCGCCCGGGAACGTGAGACGGGTGTTCGCGGTGCCGAAGACGGCATCTTGGGGCGTGCTCGCGTTGGTGGCGAGCGCGAGCCCGACGGTGGTCGCCGCGACCGCAAGCACGATCAGCGCGATCACCAGCGTCTGTTGCCGCCATTCCCGCCGGAACAGGCGCCATGCCCATCGCCCGATCGCGCGGCGCGCCGGTGCGCGCGTGCGCGCCGCGGCCGGTGCTGCCGAGCGCTCGTCCAGCGCGACGCTCACCGCTTCGGGTCCGATGTGAGCAACGATTCGGGGCCCGGCGGCGGCATCGTCTGGTCGACGATTCGACCGTCGCGCAGGAACACCACCCGGTCGGCCCACGAGGCGAGTTGGGCGTCGTGCGTGACGACGATTCCGGCAACGCCACGCTGGCACGCGGCGCGCAGCAGGCGCATCACCGCCTCGGCGTTCGCGGAATCGAGCGCGCCGCTCGGCTCGTCGGCGAGCAGGAGGTGCCGGTCACCCACCACCGCGCGAGCGATCGCGACGCGCTGGCGCTCGCCGCCCGAGAGCTCGTCGGGGAAGCGCTCCGCACGCGCGCCGATGCCGAGCTCGTGGAGCACCTCGAGCCCGGCCGCTTGGGCCTTGCGCGCCGCAACGCCGTCGAGCTCCAACGGGAGCGCCACGTTCTCCACCGCGGTCAATCCGGCCAGCAGGTTGAAGTCCTGGAAGACGAACCCGATCGCGCGGCGCCGCAGCCGGGCCCGATCGTTGCCGGACATCTGCGACACCGGCGTGCCGTCGACGGACACCTCGCCGTGCGTGGGGATCTCGAGCGTGCCCGCGATCGTGAGCAGCGTGCTCTTCCCCGAGCCGCTCGGCCCCATCACGGCCACGAGCGAGCCGGCCTCGACCGTGAGGTCGACGCCACGCAAGGCCTGCACCTCGGTGGCGCCCTCGCCGTAGACCTTGGACACGGCGCGCAGCTCGAGCACGCTCACCGTTGCACTCCCGACCGCCGCCGCAGCCGGGACGGCAGCACCGGCGCCTCGGGGGCGCTCGCGCCGGCCTCGCCGGCCTCGCCGGCGCGCCGTGCGAGGCGTCCGTCGGCGGCATCGAGCCAGCGGATCACCGAATCGAGCCGGAACAGCTCGGCGTCGACGACGAGCAGGAAGTGCACGTCGTCGTCGCGCGCGTCGTCCTTCAGGCGCGTCCATTGCTGCATCAACTCGACCACGTAGCGTCGGTGCACCTGCACGATCTCCCGGACGTCGACATCGCGCAGCCCCAACGCCACGAGCACCTTGATCACCAGCTCGTCGCGCGGCGGCGACGTCATGTCCGGCGGCGTCCGCAGCCACACGTCGAGCTCTTCGGTGCCCGCGGCGGTGATGTGGAAGCCCTTCTGCGGACCCTCCTCACCGTCGCCGTCGGACTCGACCATCCCGTCGCGCTCGAGGCGCTGCAGCGTCGTGTACACCTGGCCGACGTTGAGCGGCCACACCTCGCCGGTGCGGGCCTCGAACTCCTGGCGCAGCTGCAAGCCGTACTTCGGCCCGTCGCGCAACAGCGCCAGCAAGGCGTGCCGCACGCTCACCGCGGGTGAGTTCCTCGTAGCATACTGAGTATGCTACGACGAATAGCACCGGTCGGCAAGCGGCGATCAACCCCGTCGGCGCCGTTCCTGAGAAGTGCGGGCGCCGCTTCACAGGAACCGCCGCCGGTTTCAGCCACTTCTTCGCCTAGCGAGCGGGCCGCGCCGGGCTGCTCGGCTTCTATTGCGACCCATGAGCGACACGTCTGATGCACCCCCGGGTTCCGGCGCGCCCGAAGCGCCACTCGAACCGTCGACCGCCCCCACACCACCGGACTCCAGCAAGACCAAGGTGTGGCTCGCGATCGGCGCCATCATCGTCGTGGGGCTCGGCGGCTTCTTCGGTGCACGCGCGCTGTCGTCGAACAAGAACGCGAACGCGTCGTCGAACACGCTGCCGCCCACGACCGCGGGCGGCAACCAGAACGGCGGCGGCAGCGGCTTCCTGCGCAACCGCGGCACGGCGGGCAAGATCACCGCGATCAACGGGTCGACGTTCAGCGTGCAGACGGTGACGGTCTCCGGTGGCGGCGGGCCCGGGTCGGCGACACCGCCCTCGACCAGCCCCGGTCCCACCGTGACGGTGAAGACGTCGGGCTCGACGACCTACACGGTGTCGAAGTCGGTCGGCCTCTCCGCCATCGCCAAGGGTGACCGCATGATCGCGTCGGGCACGCAGGGATCCGGCGGGATCGTCGCCACCACGATCACCGACCAGGGCGTGCCGAACGCCAACGGCAACGGCAACGGCTTCGGAGGCGGCAACCGGCCGAACGGAGGCGCGAACGGCAACGGATCGACCCCCGGCGGCGGCCGCGGCGGGTTCTTCGGCGGCGGCCCGGGCGGCGGCGCGGCGAACGGCAACTCCTTCGCGTTCGGCACTGTCCAGAGCGTCAGCGGCAACACGATCGTGCTCACCACCGCGAACGGCACGTCGACGGTGACCGTCGGCTCCGGCGCCACGATCACCAAGACCGAGTCGGGCAGCTACTCCGACCTCAAGGTCGGTGACACGGTGGTGGTCACGGGCACCAACACGAACGGCACCGTGGCGGCCACGGCCGTGCGCGAGGGCGACGGCGGTGGCTTGGGCGGATTCGGGGGCTTTGGGCGCGGCGGGTTCGGCGGCGGCGCGCCAGGCGGCAGCCAGAACGGGGCCTGAGATGCGCAAGGTCATGCGACCCGCGCTCGTGGTGCTCGTCGTCCTCGCGGTCGGCGGTGCCGCGGCGTACCTCGGCTGGCACAAGGACAGCAGCGCGTCGACGAACACCTCCGCAGCGACGACGCGGCTGCTCACGGTCTCGCCGTCGACGATGAGCCAGACGATCTCGACGTCGGGCACCATCCAACCGAGCGACACCGAGGACCTCTCCTTCTCCACATCGGGCACCGTCCAGTCGGTGAACGTGAAGGCCGGCCAGGCGGTGAAGGAGGGCCAGGTGCTCGCGACGGTGTCTGCGCCTTCGTTGTCGAGCTCCCTCGCGCAGGCGCAGGCGACGCTCGCATCCGCGCAGGCGCAGCTTTCGAGCGACGAGAGCGCAAGCGCGACCACGGCCCAGATCGATCTCGACAACGCCGACATCGCGGCGGCATACGGAAGTCTCGTCACCGCGGCCCAGAACATGAGCGGCACGTCGCTCACGTCGCCGATCGCCGGCACCGTCGCATCGGTGAACCTCACAGTCGGCCAGGTGCTCGGCTCGTCGGGCACGTCGGGCAACAGCGTCACCGGCACCGGCACGGGCTCGGGGCGCACGCTCGGCGGGAGCAGCAGCACCAGCGCGAACGCCAGTGCGCTCACGGGAAACAGTGCCGCGGCCTCGTCGAGCAGCTCGAGCAGCTCGTCGAATCCCCAGATCGAGGTGATCAGCAACAGTTTCGTCGTGCAGCTCGGGCTCGACACCACGACCATCGGCGAGGTGAAGGTCGGTGACGCGGCCACGGTGACGCCCGTGAGCTCCTCGTCGACCAGCGCGAACAGCGGTGGCGGCTTCGCACGCTTCTTCGGCGGCGGTGGCGGCGGCCTCGGTGCGGCGCTCGGCGGCGGCGGCCTCGGCGGCGGCGGTGGCCTCGGTGGCCTCGGCGGGGGTGGGGGAGGCGGCGGCGCGAACGGCGCCAACGGCAGCTCCGGATCGAGCAGCGCGGCGCGCGCGCTCGCCGCCGCGGCGTCGGGGAAGGTCACGTCGGTGGGCGTGATCGCGACGTCGAGCTCGAGTGTCGCGACGTTCCCGGTCACGGTCACGGTCTCGGGTACTCCGAGCGGCTTCCACGCCGGCGCGACCGGATCGGTGGCGATCACCTACAAGGAGCTGCCCAACGTGCTGGCGGTACCCGTGCTCGCGCTCACCACCAAGAACGGCGCCAGCTACGTGACCGTCGCGACGGGCAACAACACGACCGCGCAACAGCCGGTCACCACCGGCGTCACGAACAACGGCGAGGTGCAGATCACGAGTGGGCTGCGCGCCGGCCAGCAGGTGGTGCTCACGATCCCGTCGTTCGGCAACCGCACCCGCACCGGCACCGGCGCCGGAACCGGTCGCACCGGCGGGGGCTTCGGCGGCTTCGGCGGAGGCCCAGGAGGCACGCCATGACCGAGCCGGTCATCGAGCTCACCGGCGTGTCGAAGGTGTACCGGCCCGGCAGCATCGAGGTGCACGCGCTCGAGCGCGGTCGACCTCACGATCGCAGCCGGCGACTTCGTCGCGATCACGGGGCCGTCGGGTTCGGGCAAGTCGACGCTGATGCACATCATCGGCTGCCTCGACGTGCCGACGTCCGGTCGCTACCTCCTCGCCGGCGACGACGTGTCGCAGCTCGACGAGTACGCGCTCGCCGACATCCGCAATCTTCGCATCGGCTTCGTGTTCCAGCAGTTCAACCTGCTGGCGTCGGTCAGCGCGCAGCGCAACGTGGAGCTGCCCCTCGTGTACAGCGGCGTCGGCCGCGCGGAACGCCGGCGCCGTGCCGCCGAGGCGCTCGACCGCGTCGGTCTCGCCGATCGCCTCGACCACAAGCCCGGCGAGCTGTCGGGTGGCCAGCAGCAACGCGTCGCGGTGGCACGCGCGCTCGTCACCGAGCCGGCGCTGATCCTCGCCGACGAACCCACCGGCAACCTCGACACCGCATCGACGCGCGACATGCTCGGGCTCCTCACCGAGCTGCACACGTCGGGTCGCACGATCGTGCTGATCACCCACGAGCACGACGTCGCCTCGGCCGCCAAGCGCATCGTCACCATGCAGGACGGTCGCGTGCAGGACGAGCATGCCGAGGTCGTGCCGGCGTGAGCTTCTTCGAGACGCTCCGCACCGGCTTCGAAGCGGTACGCCTGCACCGGCTGCGTTCGAGCCTCACCGTGCTCGGCATCCTCATCGGGATCGCGGCAGTGATCCTCACCGTCGGCCTCGGTGAAGGCGCGCAGGCCGACGTGCGCCAGCAGATCAACGCGCTCGGGAGCAATCTCTTGATCATCACGCCGGGCAGCTCCACGAGCGCGGGCGGCGTACGGGGCGGCTTCGGTTCGGCGTCGACGCTCACGGTCAACGACGCCACCGCGCTCGCGTCGAAGACGGTCGCGCCGGACATCGCCGCCGTGGCGCCCACCACGGCGAGCTCCGCGGCGCTCACCACGACCTCGTCCAACTGGACCACGAGCGTCACCGGCACCTGGCCCGACTGGCTGTCGGTGCGGGCGCGCACCTTGAGCGAAGGTCGGTTCCTCAACGCGGCCGACGAGAAGGCGGCGAACCCCGTGGTGGTCCTCGGCTCGACCACGGCCCAGGAGCTGTTCAGCGGCGGGACCGCCGTCAACCAGACGGTCACGATCAACAACGTGCAACTGCAGGTGGTGGGCGTGCTCGCGCCGAGCGGATCGTCGGGCACCACGAACCAGGACGACCTCGCGCTGGTGCCACTGACCCTCGCCCAGCAGCGGCTCTTCGGCGGGAGCACGCGCACAAGCGTGTCCACGATCTACGTCGAGGCGGTGTCGCAGTCGTCGCTCTCGGCCGCGTACCAGGAAGCACAGGCCGAGCTCCTCGCGACGCACCACATCGCCGAGCGCGGCGAGCGCCGACTTCACGATCACCACACAGCAATCGATCGTGTCGGCCGCCACGTCGGTCGACCACACGCTCACGGTGCTGCTCGGCGGCATCGCCGGGATCTCGCTGCTCGTCGGCGGCATCGGCGTGATGAACATCATGCTCGTGTCGGTCACCGAGCGGGTTCGTGAGATCGGCCTGCGCAAGGCGCTCGGCGCCCGTCCGAACGTGATCCGCTCGCAGTTCCTCGTGGAGGCGTCGGTACTCGGCCTCGCCGGCGGCGTGCTCGGCGTGCTCGTCGGCTTCGCCGGCACGAAAGTGCTCCCCCACTTCGTGTCGTCGAGCGTGACGCTCTCACCGACCGCCTCGGCGGGGGCGATCGTCATCTCGATCGTGATCGGCTTGGTCTTCGGCGTGTACCCGGCGGTGCGCGCCGCCCGCCTTGCGCCGATCGACGCCCTGAGGACGGAGTGACCGTGCCGCCCCGCAAACATCCCACCCGCAGGCGCGCCGTCGCCGGTATCACCATCGTGGTGCTCGTCGGCGCGCTCGGCGCCGGTGTCGCGATCGCACTCACCCGCTCCACCGGCCACGCGTACCGCACCGCGGTCGTCACACGGGCGAGCGTCGCGCAGACGCTCGACAGCACCGGCACGATCCAGGCGGTCTCGCAGGTGGCGGTGGCCTTTCCCGCGTCGGGCACCGTACAGAGTGTCGACGTGTCGGTCGGCACCCCGGTGAGCACGAGCCAGACGCTCGCGACGCTGGCGAGCGGTCCGCTGATGCAAACCGTGCTGCAGCAGAAGGCGTCGCTCGCCCAAGCGAACCTCACGCTCACCAAGGCGCTCGACGCGCAGTCGTCGGCCGTGACCGTCTCGACGACGCCGACGACCTCCGCCGGCACCGGCGGCACGCGCCCGGGCGGGGGATCGGGCGGCTCGGGTTCGATTGCGGCGGCCCAGCAGCAACTGCTCGCGGCACAACATGCTGTCGATGCCGACCTCGCGCAGACCGAAGCGGGCGAGCACGCGGCGGCACACGCCTGCGGTGTGACGCCGCCGTCGCCCCCAACCACCACGACCACGGTTCCGAGCCCACCGACCACCGCGGGCGCCACCACCACGACGGCAGCTACCACGACCACGACCACGACCACGACCACGACACCGGGCTCGCCCGGAGGTCCCGGCTCGACGGCGTGCATCGACGCGCAGGAGGCGCTGCTCACTGCCGAACAGTCGCTCGCCGACGCCGAACGCACGCTCGCGCGCGACGAGAACACGCTCGCGTCCATGCTCTCGACGACCACAGGGTCGAGCGGGTCGAGTGCGGCGAGCGGGTCGAGTGCGGCGAGCGGGTCGCGCAGCGCCGCCACCGCCACGCACGTGCCGACGGCGATCGAGATCGCGGCCGACCAGCGTGCGGTCGACGCGGCGTACGCAGCGATGATCGCCGCGGCCGAGAACCTGCAGCAGGCCACGCTCGCGAGCCCGATCAACGGTGTGGTCGGCGATGTCTCGATCGCCCCGGGCTCGTCGGTGACCGCGGGCTCGTCGTCGGCCACGATCACCGTGATCGGTTCCGGCGGCTACGAGGTGGCCACGACGGTGACCGTCGACACCATCGCCAATGTGAAGCTCGGTCAGCGCGCCACCGTCGTCCCGGACGGATCGCCGGTGAGCCTGCCCGGCAAGGTGGTGTACATCGGCACCGCGGATCTCACGAGCACGAGCGCCACCTACCCCGTCGTGATCGGGCTCACCGACCCGAACGCCAACGCCGGGCTGCGCGACGGCGCCACCGCGACGACGTCGATCGAGGTCGCGCACACGACCACCTCGGCGCTGACGGTCCCGACCTCGGCGGTACAGAACACGAACGGGCGCTACACCGTCGAGTTGCTCAGCAACAGCAAGCTCAGCACCGTCGCGGTGCAGGTGGGTGTGGTCGGACCGCTGCGCACGCAGATCACGTCGGGGCTGAAGGCCGGCCAGACCGTGGTGCTCGCCGATCTGCACGCCGCGCTGCCGAGCTCGAACGTGGCCAACGCGCTTACTCGCAACAACAACGGCGGCCTACTCGGCGGCGGCGGAACTCTCACGGGCGGCGGCGGGCACGGGCGCGGCGGCGGCTGAGTCGCAACGGTTCACTCGAAGCTGACCAGCTGGCGCGCGACCTCGCCGCCCTGCAGCGCGGCGAAGCCGTCGTTGATGCGCTCGAGCGGCATCACCGCGCTCACCAGCTCGTCGAGCTTGAGCTTGCCGTCGAGGTACCAGTCGACGTAGAGGGGCATGTCGATGCGGAAGCGGTTCGAGCCCATGTTCGAGCCCTGGATCCGCTTCTCCATCAGGAACTGGAAGCCGTCGAGCTCGACCTTCTGACCGAGCGGGATCATTCCGATGACCGTGGCGGTGCCGCCGTTGCGCAGCATCGCGAACGCCTGCTCCGCGGTGGCTGACTGTCCGATCGCCTCGAAGGCATGGTCGACCCCGCCCCCCGAAAGCTCGTGGACTGCGAGCACCGCGTCGACGCCGGACGCATCGACGACGTCGGTGGCGCCGAACATGCGGGCGAGCTCCAGCTTGGAGGCGACGCGGTCGACCGCGATCACGCGGGCCGCGCCGACGATCGCCGCGGCCTGGATCGCGTTCAGACCGATGCCCCCGCAGCCGAGCACCGCGACCGTCTCGCCGGGACGCACCCGGGCAGTGTTCAGCACCGCACCCACACCGGTGGTGACACCGCAGCCGAGCAGCGCGGCCTTGTCGAGGGGCATCTCGGCCCGGATCTTCACGAGGTAGTTCTCGTGCACGAGCAGCTGCTCCGCGAAGCTCGAGAGCTCCATGAACTGGAACACCGTCTCACCGCGCCGCGTGAGCCGCGGCACCGCGGGATCGGGCCGGATCGCCGCCTTCGTGCAGAGATTCGGGCGGCCCGAAAGGCAGTACTCACACGCGCCGCAGAAGCCGCTGACGCAGGTGATCACGTGGTCGCCCGGTGCCACGTAGCGCACCTCGTGGCCGACGGCTTCCACCACGCCGGCCGACTCGTGGCCGAGCACCGTGGGCACCGGGCTCGGATAGAGACCCTCCATGAAGTGCAGGTCGGAGTGGCACAGGCCCGCGGCGACGGTACGCACGAGCACCTCACGCGGGCCCGGTGCGGCGATGGCGACGTCGTCGATGACCAGCGCGCCGGGAACGGTCTCGAGCACGGCAGCCTTCATGGGCCGGACGGTAGCGGCCGCCGGCGTCAGTCTGCGACGGTGGCCTCCGGCCAACCCTTGGGCACCGCGACCACGGGCCGCACGGCGTGGCGGCGCAGGTCGTGCATCGTGCTGCCGACGACCAGCTCGGTGAGCGTGCCACGCGGGCTCATGCCGATCGCGATCAGCGCCGCCTGATCGCCCCGGGCGACCTTCATCAGCTCCTCGGCGGGGCGGCCGTACACGAAGCGCGTGCGGCACGGCACGCCGCGCTCGCGCACGCTCTCCGTCCACGAGCCTTCGAGGCAGCGTTCGAGCTCCTGGCGCATCGGGTCGGTGTTGAGCTGCACCGCGGCCAGCTCCCAGTCGGCGACCGTGGATGCCACATACACAGCGAGCACGTCGCCGGACATGAGCCGCGCCTGCTCGGTGGCCCACCGCAACGCGGCCTGGGACGTCTCCGAATGGTTGTACCCGACGACGATCGTGCGCTCGGCCATCGTCCGCTTCCTACCACAGCCGCGCTGCGGCGACACACGCCGGCAACCGGCAAGGTGCGCGCAGGAATCGCGGCCGCCGGCGGTGGGTAGCCCGTATGGGAGCCGCCAGCACCACAGATCCCAAAGGAGCGACACATGGCAACGATCAACACCGACTCGCTCGACGTCACGACGATGCTCGAGAGTCAGCACGAGCAGGTGAAGCAGCTGTTCGCCCGCATCGGTGACGGCACGACTGCGAGCGCATCCGACGACTTCTGCGAGCTCCGGCGGTTGCTTGCAGTGCACGAGACCGCCGAGGAGATGGTGGTCTACCCGGCGCTCCGCAAGGCGGGCGACGGCGGCGAGCGGATCGCGCAGGAGCGGCTCGCCGAGGAAGACAAGGCGAAGACCGCGCTGCACGAGCTGGAGACGATCGGCGTCAACGACGCGGCGTTCGCCGCGAAGATCGCCGACTTCCACAAGGACGTGGTCGCCCACGCCGAGGCCGAGGAGCGCGAGGTCTTCCCGCGGATCCGTCAGTCGGCATCGGCCGCGACGCGCCAGGCGATGGGCAAGGCGTTGCAGCGCGCCGAGGAGGCGGCGCCGACGCATCCGCACCCGCACACGCCGCAGAGCGCGGTCGGCAACCTCGTTGGTGGTCCGTTCCTCGCGATGGCCGACAAGGTGCGTGACGCCCTGCGCGGCGAGCAGAGCGCCACGAAGCACTGAGCCGCGACACTCGACAATTCGCCGCAGGTGCGCGGGGTTCGGGAGCCCGGTTCAGGCACGGGTTTCAAGCACCGGGCATGACGCGCAGGTGGAACGTTCCCGGGAGCAGCTCGACCACCTTCGTCCCGGGCGGGGAGTAGGTGTCGCTGCTGGAGACGCCGGGAAGGTGCGCGCCGAGCGCCCGCCCGTTCACGAGCACACGTGCACCGGCCGGCGCGGGCAGCGTGACCGTGCTGAGCGTGGTGTTCGGCACCGTGACGTCCATGGTGAATGCACCTCGCGCACCGCGACTCCAGTTCACGACGACAGGACCGTATGGCGTGGGCACGCGGCCCGCCGCGTGCGTGAGCTCGTGCAACGGCGGTGTGATGTCGAAGCGCGCGAACCCGCCTCGCGTCGGCTCGACGCCGAGCAGGTCGCGCTGGATCGACACGAGCACGTTCGCGCCCCAGCCGTGCGACATGCTGTCGCCGATGATGTCGGAGGGCTGCCACACCTCCCACGTGAACGTGCCGCCGCGTGCGAGCACGTTCGCCCAGCCGTCGATATGCGGGTTCGTGAGGATGCGCACGAGGTCGGTGTCGTGCCCGGTACGCGCGAGCGCGTCCAGCACCTCGGCGGCAGTGCGCGGCGGCGTACTCATCCCTGCCTTCGCAATCGCCGCGCCGAGCTGCGGCCACCACGCCGCCGGCGCGACGCCGTACACCACCGCGCAGGCGTTCGTGGTCTGCGACGACTCCGCAACCTGCTTGCCGTGCTCGTCGAGGCCGTCGACGTAGGTGTGGTCGGGCCGCGTGAGCTCGCGGTTGATCGCTCCGGCGAGCGCGTCGGCCCGCTCGCCTTCGATATCGAGCTCGCGCTGCGGCCGTTGGAGCGCGTCGCCGGCGGCGACGGTCCGGCGGAACACGTTCACGCCGAGGATGTTCAGGCGCGTGACGGTGGGGAAGTCGTAATAGATGCTCGTCGACGGCAGGCTCGTCACCAGACCGGTCTTCGGGTCGATGGAGTGGGCCACGTAGTCGGAGAGCTTCCGCAGCACGGGGTAGACCTGCTCGAGCAGCGGCCGGTCGCCGGTTCGCAACCAGTACTGCCACACCCACTCGGCGTAGATCTCGGCGAACTCGTTGATGTCGAGCGCACCGAGCCCCGTCGGATAGATCTTGTTGATCGCGCCGCTCGGCCAGTAGCGCGACTGCGACTGCGCGAACTCCGTCAACGACTTGCGGGTGAGGTTCTGCTCGCCGAACGCGGCCATCGCCGCGACCGACTCGTTGAAGCCGTCCCACAGCCACGAGCCCTTTTCGCGCGTCGGCGTGTCGATGAACTGCTCCTGCGCGGTGTACAGGGCCGAGTGCGCGCCGAGCGCGACGATGCGGTCGACGGTCGGATCGGACGACTCGAACGCGCCGGCCTGCTCGTCGGGCACGGCGGTGTGCCGCGCGAGCGCCACCACGTCGGCCGGTACGAGCGCCTCACCGGGGTTGTCGATCTGCAGGTAGCGGAAACCCAGGTAGTCGAACGGGTGGAACTGCTCCACGCCGCCGCGCTGCACGTAGGAGTAGCTCATGTCGGTGTGCTGCGTGCCGTGCGCTACTGACACCTCGCCCGCGACCGCACCGTTGCCGAGCTGCTGCGCGTCGTTCGCCGAGTCGAGCAGGTAGCCGGCGTGCATCGTGACGACGCGGCCGCGCACACCGTGATGAAACGCCACCGTCGGCACCGCGGCGTAGACCTTCCCGAAGTCGGCGACCACCGCGCCCGGAGGGAGGCGGTGCAGCGACACCGCCCGCACCGGCTGCTCCACGATGCGGGTGCGCACCGACACGAGGTGCGTCCACGGCTTCGTGCCCGCGGGTCCGCGCACGGTCGCCCGCGCCCACGACGTGTCGTCGAAGTGCGGGCGGTCCCAACCGATCGGCTCGGCCGGGCCGTCGATGTTCTCCTTGAAGTCGACGAGGTCGCCTTCGATGTCGCGCTGGGTGCCCGGCAACCACGCACCCCTACGCACGCGCCAGGTGCCGTCGGTGCCGATCGTGTCGACGTGACCGTCGCGGTGCTCCACGATCACCTGCGCGAGCACGCCGGGCTCGCCCGCGGGATGCCCCTTCGTGGGGCCATCCCATGTGTAGAGCAGCGCGAGCGCGTTGCCGCGCGCCGGCACGCACGGCCTTGGTGACGTCGAGCGTCTCGTAGTACTGCGTGTCGGGATAGCTGTATGCCTCACCCTTGCCGACCCGTGCGCCGTTCACGTACATCTCGTACTGCTGGTCGGCCGACACGTACGCACGAGCGCGCACGATCGGTGACGCGTCGAGCGTGACCTCTTTGCGCGCGTACGTGTACTGGTCGGGCTCGGAAGCCGTGCTCGCCGGCCGCCAGATCCAGTCGGCCGACCAGTCGTGGTCGCCGAGACCGGCCTCGAACGTCGCGCGCTGCGACCACGCGCTCCACGTTCCGCCGTTCTGGGTCTGGACGCGCCAGCGGTAGACCGCGCCCGCCGCGAGCCGGGGCCCGGTGTACGGCACGAACGCCTCGGCCGCGGTGCCGACCCGGCCAGTGTCCCAGACCGGAACCGGCCGCGCCGCCGAGCTCGGCACACCGGGTTCCGGCACGCGCTCGACCTGGATCCGGTACGCGATCTCGTCGCGCTCGGTGCCACGCGAAGTAGACGTCGTCCAGCCCGACGCCGATCGGGTGCGCCGTCCCGTCGAGCGTGAGCGTGGTGGGTGCCGGCGGCGCGGGCGGCCGCGGTGCCGCCTTCGAACTCCCCGAGCAGGCTGCGAGGCCGGCGAGCGACACGACCGTCAACGCCGCGACCCACGTCCGCCTCACGCGTGCACGATAAGTCGCTCCTGACATGGCTGTCAGGCCTTCACGCGGCGCACCGCATTCGTCATGATTGGACGCCGGGGGACGCCGGGTACGGGCACAGACGGCGAAGGAGGTCGACGGTGGTCGCCACCGAGACGCGGAGGAACGAACCAGCGAGCCGCGGTGAGCTCGCACCCCAGGGGCTGGCCGAGGTGATCGGCGATCTGCTCGGCACCGACGGACACGACCTGCCGATACGCATCGACTGCTACGACGGCGGCTCCCTCGGTCCGGCCAGCGCCTCGACCGCGCTCGTCGTGCGTTCTCGCGCCGCAATCCGCTACATCGTCACCGCACCCGGCGAGCTCGGCTTCGCGCGCGCCTATGTGACCGGTGCACTCGACGTCGACGGCGACATCTTCGGTGCCCTCGAGCTGCGCGAGTTCCTTCCCGATGTGCGGATCGGAGCCAAGCAGTGGGCGGCGCTCGTGCGCCTCGCGGGCCGGACGGGTCTGCAACGCCCGCCACTGCCTCCCGAAGAGGCGCGGCTGCGCGGTCGGCGGCACACGGCCGAGCGCGACGCGGCGGCGATCTCCCACCACTACGACGTGTCGAACGACTTCTACCGGATCGTGCTCGGCGCCACGATGACCTACTCGTGCGCGGTGTGGTCGGGCACCGCCGACACGCTCGACGCCGCGCAGGCGAACAAGTACGACCTGATCTGCCGCAAGCTCGGTCTGCGCCCCGGCATGCGCATGCTCGACGTGGGGTGCGGTTGGGGCGGTATGGCGCTGCACGCGGCCCGGCACTACGGCGTCGACGTGGTGGGCGTGACGCTCTCGCCGGCCCAGCTCGACTACGCGCGAGCAGCCGCCGAACGCTCGGCGCTCGACCACCTCGCCCAGTTCCGCCTGCAGGACTACCGCGCGATCGACGACGGCCCGTTCGACGCGATCAGCTCGATCGGCATGTTCGAGCACGTCGGTACGGCGCGGATGCACGAGTATTTCGCTCGCCTGCACGCCTTGTTGCGACCCCAGGGTCGGTTGCTCAACCACGCGATCAGCCGGCCACCGGGCAACGGAGGCCGGGCCCGCTTCCAGCGCCGCGGCTTCATCGACCGGTACGTGTTCCCCGACGGCGAACTCCACGAGGTCGGCGCGGTGGTCTCGACCGTGCAGCAGGAGGGTTTCGAGGTGCGCCACGTGGAGACGCTGCGCGAGCACTACGCACGCACGTTGCGGGCCTGGGTGGAGAACCTCGAAGCGGGCTGGGATGCCGCGGTCGCGGCGACGAGCCCGGGGCGGGCACGCGTGTGGCGGCTCTACATGGCCGCGTCGGCGATGAACTTCGAGGCCGGGCGCACACAAGTGCACCAAGTACTCGCGGTGCGTGCCGACGGCGGCCGCAGCGCGATGCCGCTCCGGCCCGACTGGGGTGTCTGACCTCGGCCGACATTCCGGATGTTGGAAGACGGTGCCGGCCCGGTACAACTGGAGCTGATGCCGCGAAGCACTCCGCGATTCCGACGCCGCGTATCAGCGCCGCTGGCTCACGCTGCTCGTGCTGTGTATCAGCCTCATCGTCATCACGCTCGACAACACGATCCTCAACGTCGCGATCCCCACGCTGGCGCACACCACCGGCGACGGCGGCCTGGGTGCGTCGGCGAGCCAACTCCAGTGGATCGTCGACGCGTACACGCTCGTGTTCGCCGGACTGCTGCTCACCGCGGGGAGCATCGGCGACCGCTTCGGCCGCTATCGCTTCCTCGCGTTCGGCCTCGCGGTGTTCGGCACCGGGTCGGCGTTGTCGGCCTTCGCCACGTCGGCCACGATGCTCATCGGCACCCGCGCGCTCATGGGCGTGGGCGGCGCGTTCATCATGCCGTCGACGCTGTCGATCATCACGAACGTCTTCACCGACCCGGCCGAGCGGGGCCGGGCGATCGGCGTGTGGGCCGGCGTGTCGGCGCTCGGCGTCGGCCTCGGACCCATCACCGGCGGTGTGCTGCTCGAGCACTTCTGGTGGGGCTCGGTGTTCATCGTGAACGTGCCGATCGTGATCACGGGCCTCGTGCTCGGCTACTTCCTCGTGCCCGAGTCGCGTGATCCGTCCGAGGCCCAGCTCGATCCGCCCGGGGCAGTGCTGTCGATCGCCGCGCTCGGCTTCCTGCTCTGGGCCATCATCGAGGCGCCCGGCCACGGATGGGGCTCGCAGGCCATCCTCGTCTCCTTCGCCATCGGCGGCGTGGTGCTCGTGGCCTTCTTCGTGTGGGAGTTGCACACGAGTCACCCGATGCTCGACATGCACTTCTTCGAGAACCCGCGGTTCAGCGCGGCCAGCGGCGCGATCGCCCTCGTGTTCCTGTCGCTCTACGGCACCTTGTTCCTGCTCACGCAGTACCTGCAGTCGGTGCTCGGCTACTCCACGGTCGAGGCCGGCGCGGTGCTGCTCCCCCAGGCCGCCACGCTGATGATCTTCGCCCCGATGTCGAGCATGTGGGTGCAACGCTTCGGCAACAAGGTCGTCGTGACCGCCGGCTTGCTGCTCGTCACGCTGTCGCTCCTGCTGTTCAACGTCTACCAGGCCGACAGACGCGGTGCTCGTGGTGGTCTCCGTCACCGTGCTCATGGGCCTCGGCATGGCCAACGTGATGGCCCCGTGCACCGATTCGATCATGGGCTCGCTGCCGCGCAACAAGGCCGGCGTCGGGTCGGCCGTGAACGACACCACCCGCCAGATGGGCGGCGCGATCGGCGTCGCGGTCTTCGGTTCCATCATGGCGAGCCAATTCGCCTCGTCGTTCGCCCACAAGGCGAAGGCCTCACTGCCGCCCGGGATCTTCGCGCAGGTGAAGGACAACGTCGGTCAGGCGGTCGGCGTCGCCAACGAAACGCCCGCGGCCCGCCCGTTCGCGCCGCAGATCGTGCACGCGGCCCACGACAGCTTCATCGGCGGGCTGCACCTCATCGGCTTCGTAGCCGCCGGTGTCACCTTCTTGGCCGCGCTCTGCGTCGCGCTGTTCCTGCCGCACCGCGCCCGCGACGAGGCTCCCGCCGAAGCCGAGCGCGAGCCGGTTCCGGTGGCGTAGCGCGCCGCGACCGGCGCGAGCGTCAGTCGCTCGTCGACTCGCCCGCGTCGACCTCGATCGGCGTGGCGTCGCCGAGGGCTTCTTTCAATCGCTCCAGCGCGGCGCGGTCGAGGTTGGCGTACACGAGCTCGGCTCCGGTGAAGCGCAGCGCCTCGTCGAGGAGCGCCGACTCGTCGACCTCGCTCACGAGGAGCACCGCCGTCGCGGTGTCGGGCTGCACCGCGGCGCGGAACCATTCGACCCAGTCGTCCGACACACCCACGTCGACGATCTTCGCGGTGACCGCGCCCGCGCCGGCACCGATCGCCGCGCCCGCGATCCACCCGACCGGGCCGCCGAGGATGAGCCCGAACAAGCTGGCCCACACGCCGCCCGACAGCGCGGACCGGCCCGGTTGCATGTCGCGCGTCTCGTGCACGACCGTCTTGCCCTGGGCGTCCTTGATCACCATCACCGCGTCCTCGAGCACGAGCCGCTTGTGCGCGGCGAGACCCGTGACCGCGGTGAGGAACTCCTGCGCGCGGAAGATGTCGTCGAACGAGACCCCCACGAGGGTCTGCGGTGCATGTTCGGTGTGCCGGGCCATGTTGTTCCTCTGCTGATCAGGCGCGCGGGACGTGCCCGCTCGATACGACGTACCCCGCGGTGCTCAGAGCGCGGCGCGCCACGGCGTGAGGTCGAGCTTCGGGTAGGCCTCGGCGGTGGCCTCGAGCAGCTCGGTCGACCAGATCGGGTGACCGGGTTCGGGGAAGCCGAACAGCGCGAGCTCCCGAGGTGTGCACCGCTCGGCGAAGGCCACCCATGCCGGCGAGGTCGAACGGGACTGGGCCGCGTGGTAGCCGATCCAGTCGTGGCCGGCGCGCTTGAAGCACACGTTGAGCGTGAAGCGGGCGGCGCCGGGTGC
Source organism: uncultured Actinomycetes bacterium (assembly GCA_963716525.1). Lineage (GTDB taxonomy): Bacteria > Actinomycetota > Acidimicrobiia > IMCC26256 > PALSA-610 > JBBREP01. The sequence goes on along the minus strand of OY970315.1, from coordinate 1,339,158 downwards.
CACGAGGTCGACGCCGCGATGGAAGACGTCGGAGCGGTACGTGAGCACCGAGCCGCGCACACCGGGCGCCGACCGCTCTGCGGCATACAGCTCCCGGTCCCATTTCGGCAGCACGAGCGGCTCGGTGACCTTGTGGCCGCCCGCGTCGCGGCGCGACACGATGTGCGTCGGCGCGTTGCCGCCGTCGACGTCGTTCAGGTACACGAAGGCCTGCAGCTGCAGCCACGGTCGCGCGCTTTGCGCGGGCAGCCAGGAGTGGTTGCGGTCGGTGTGCATCGGCTGCTCGTAGTTCGTGAAGCCGGAGTACTTCGCCGTGGCGTGGGTCTGGTAAATGCGCAGGTCGTCGGAGCCGAGCGCGCGCTCGGCGAAGTCGACGACGGCGGGATGCACGTAGAGCCGGTCGAGCGCGCCTGAACCGCCGAACGGGAACTCGCGCTGCCAGTAGTGCTGCTCGGGCCGGAAGCCGGGACCGTCGTCGGGCCACGTGTAGATCTCGGGCGGGCGCGCCGGATCGCCGAGGCGGCGCTGCGCCTCGCCGCGGGGATCGGCGTGGAACTCCTCGGCGGTCGGGAACAGCTGCGCGAGATCGCCGTGCAAGGCGTCGATCTCGTCGGCCGCGATCAAACCGTCGAGGAGCACCCAGCCGTCGTCGAGCCATGCCGCGACCTCGTCGTCGCGCGCCACACGGCCGGGGCTCCTGCCGGTCGTGGCGCTCGTGGTCATGCCGGCACGCTATCGATCCTGAACACCGGGTAGCCGGGCGCGATCCGTGCGAGCTCCTCGCGCGGCGCGTCGGGCGTCACGCCGTCGAAGAACACCTTCACCTCGCTCCGCCACTTCGTGAGGTAGGCGCGCAGCAGCTCGGGCTTCTCCTCGTCAGCGAGCTCGGTGGCGGTGAAGGAGTCGACGTGCCGGCCGAGCTGCAGCCGGCCCTCGTGCGCCACCCGCAGGTTGCGCACCCACTGTGTCGTGCCCCGGGGCGCCACGAGGTAGGTGACGCCGTCGACCGTGAGCGGGTTGACCGGCGTCGCGTGCCATTCGCCGCTGCGGCGGCCGCGCACCTGCAGCACTCGGGCCCCGCGGATACCGATGCCACGCCGTGTCAGCCAGGCGAACAGCGGGTTGAACAGCGTGCGGGTCAGCCGGCTCGGCTCCACGTAACGAGTGGTCGGTGCGGTCATGGCTCCTCCTCATTCGGTCTCGGTCGCTCGACGAGAGCACTGCTCTCGTTCCAGATCAGTGAACCACCACCGGCCTCGCTTGTCAAGAGCAGTGCTCCGAAATCAGTGCGGCGCCCTCAGGAAGCTGCCATACTGGCCGGGTGAGCGCGCTGCGCACCGCACGCGACCGGGCCCGGGTCGCGGTGATCGCCGACATCAAGCAGGCCGCGCGGCGCCACGTGGCCGCCGAGGGTGCGCCGGCGCTGTCGCTGCGGGCCGTCGCGCGCGAGCTCGGCATGGTGTCGTCGGCCATCTACCGCTACTTCCCGAGCCGCGACGAGCTGCTCACCGCCCTGATCGTCGACGCCTACGACGATCTCGGTGCCCACGCCGAGCAAGCTGCGGCGGGCACCGAGGGCGAGCCGTCGGCGCGCCGCTGGCTCGTCGTGTGCCGGGCCGTGCGCTCGTGGGCCGTGGCCCACCCGCAGGAGTACGCCCTGCTCTACGGCTCGCCGGTGCCCGGCTATCGCGCGCCGCAGACCACGGTCGCGCCAGCGGCGCGGGTGGCGTTGGCGCTCGCCGGCGTGGTCCGCGACGCGTGGGAACGCGGCGACATCGCGCCCGAGCCCGGTGACGAGACGATCGCCGCCGAGGCGACGGCCGCCGACGCGCAACGGCTCGCCGGCGCGCTCGGTCTCGGCGCGCCGCCCGGTGTGGTCGCGCGCATGCTCGTGGCGTGGACCCAGCTGTTCGGGATGTTGAGCTTCGAGCTCTTCGGCCACCTCGTCGGGTCGGTCGACGACACGGCTGCGTTCTTCGACCACGCGACCGCGGCGATGGCGCGCTATGTGGGGCTGCGCGCGCGCTGAACTGCCGGCGTGCGGGCGCGTTCACGGCGTGCAGAGCACCTCGCCGTGCACCACGGCGAACCAGGCATCGGGGTGCTCGGCCCAGCGGTGCCAGGCCCGGCCCATCTCGTCGAGCGCGCCACGCGTGGCGAGCCCACTCGCGATGGCCTGGTCGGCGAGCCTCGTGGCCGTGATGCGGTCGGCCCACAGATCGCCCCACCACGCGCGGTCGTCGGGGGTGGCGAAGCACCACACGGATGCCGTCGGCACCACTGTGCTGAAGCCGGCGGCGTGCGCCCACGCGAGCAGCGAGCGGCCCGCGTCGGGATCGCCCCCGTTGGCCCGGGCCGCTCGCGAGTACACGTCGAGCCAGGCGTCGAGCATCGGATCGGCGGGGTACCACCTCATCGCGCCGTAGTCGCCGTCGCGTGCCGCGACGACGCCGCCCGGCGCGCAGTAGCGGCGCATCGCACCCAGTGCGCCGACCGGGTCAGCGAGGTGCTGCAACACCTGGTCCGCGTGTACCACCGCGAAGGAGGCGGGTTCGACGTCGAGATCGAACAGGTCGCCGACCGCGAACTGCACGTGATCGGCGAGTCCCGCTTCCGCCGCGGCGCGCGCGGCCTCGGCAACCACCGCGTCGCTCGCGTCGATGCCGAGGACCCGACCCGGGGCGACACGCCGGGCGATGTCGAGCGTGATCGTGCCGGGGCCGCAGCCGACGTCGAGCACCGAGCAACCCGGTACGAGCCGCGGCACGACGTACGCGGCGGAGTTCGCGACCGTCCGCCAGCGGTGCGAGCGCAGCACCGCGTCGTGATGGCCGTGCGTGTACGGATTGTTCGCGTCAGCGGCGGGGTCGCGCATTGCGGCAGCGTAGAGACGGCGCCCGTCCCGAATGGCGCAAAATTTCCCGTGCCGCTCAGGCGGTGAGCTCGGCGAGCTTGGTGACCGTCCGCAGGTTGCGCCCGGTGCACCGCACACCGAGCTTGCGCTCGAAGAAGTCGTTCGTGAGCTTCGACCGGCCGTAGCCGTTGGGGCAGTGCAGGTAGATCTCGCGACCCGCGACGCTGAACACGTCGGGCGCGTGGAGGGCGCCGTCGACGGCCCGCACCGCCGCGGCCTTCGGCGCCGCGTCGAGGAACATCACGAGCAGGTGTGCCGGATCGTCGTCGGCCGCGGTATAGGGATTGGCGCGCAGCACCGCGACGAGCTCGCCGTGGCTACGCAGCATCACCGGAACCTCGAGCCCGAAGCGGTCACGGATGCCGTCCTCGATCCTGCGCCGGAGCCGGCGTTCGTCGCGGGTGCCGGCGGCGAACACCACGTTGCCGCTCTGGAGATAGGTCTGCACGGCGGCGTGCCCGAGCTCGGTGAACAGCGCCCGGAGCTCGGCCATCGCCAGCGAGCGCCCTCCGACGTTCACGGCCCGCAGCAACGCGGCGTATCTGGGCATGGCGCCAACGTGCCACCGGACGCGCCGCGCCGGCAAGCGACCGCCCACGCGTCGCTTGAACTGCACGCGGGCCGGTGCCACCATGGCGCCCGCAAGCTCACCCGCCGGAACAAGGACGGATCACGATGGCATTCGTGCCGATCACGGCGGCCGAGAGGGCGCTGACTGCGGGCCCGGCTTGGCCCCGCGGCCTCCACATCGTCGACGGCTCCTCGTCAGCGCGTGCCCTGGGCCCCCGATATCCTGCGCGTCGACGGACCGTTCGGCACGGTTCCAGCCACGCTGTTCGTGCCACGTGACGCACCGGACGGCGCGCCGCTGATCATGCTCGGTCACGGCGCGCGCACGTCGAAGGACGACGTCACGATGCAGGTGCTTGCCCGCGCCCTCGCACGCGGCGTCGGCGCCGGCGTCACCACGCTCGACTGCCCCGGACACGGCGACCGCCGGCCACCTGGCCTCGACGACGCCGCGTTCGGCGCCCTCGTCCAGGCGAACATGACCGATCCAGCGGTGTTCGACCAGCTCGCAACGGAGTGGCCGCTCGTCTCCGAAGCGGCGCGGGCCCACGACACCCGGCTCACCGGACCGCTCGCCTACGCCGGGTTCTCGATGGGCAGCGTCTTCGGCTTCGGCATCGTGCCGCGACTCGCCGGCGCGCGCGCCGTGCTGCTCGCGGTGGGCGGGCTGCTCGACGAGTCGTTTCCCGACCCGGCGTCGGTGATCGGCAAGTGCTGATGACGAACATGACGCACGACGAGCACTTTCCGATCGCGGGGGCGCTCGACGTGTTCGCGATGTTGCCCGGCCCGAAGCGCATGGGCGTGTGGGAGGGCACCCACGAGCAGCTCGGCGCCGAGGCAATGACGATGGCGGTCGACTTCTTCCGGCGGCACCTGCGCGTGTGATGCGGCGCGCACGGCGCGCGATCATCGACTGCGATGGACCTCGCGATCGACCGTGATGCCACCGTCGAGCGGATCGAGCTCGACGCGACGTCGTGGGTCGACATGTGCACCGGCTTCGTGTGCGAGGCCGAGGAGCAGCTGCGCGCGATGCGCGACGGTGTGACGTGGTCGCAGAACGAGGTGCTCCGCTACGACCGCTACATCCCCGAACGGCGGCTCGGCGCGGGGCTGCGGGCCGCCGACGCCCCGCTGCTCCGCCAGATCGGCATGCACCTCGACGCGCGCTACCGAGTGCCGTTCGCCGGTGTGGGTGCGCTGCTCTATCGCGACGGCGACGATTTCCAGGGCCTGCACAGCGACCGCGAGATGCGTTGGCTCGACGACACGCTGATCGGAATCGTGGTGCTCGGCGCGCGCCGTCCGTTCGTGGTGCGCGCACGCGGTGCCGGTGCGGTGGAGCGCGTGCCCGCCGGCACCGCGCCGGGCGACATCGTGCTGCGGCCCGGTGCCGGTGACCTGCTCGTGATGGGCGGAGCGTGCCAGCGCGACTGGCTGCACGGCGTGCCGAAGGTCCCGGGCGCAGCCGAGCGCATCTCGCTCACCTGGCGCTGGACCAGCCGCCGCGGGCGACCCGACACCAATCCCACCTACTACGACGGCCGCCACTACGCGGGAGGCCCCCGCCGCCCCGGTTCGCGCTCGCGCAAGGCCTGAGCCGGGGGGCCGAAGCGCCGGTCCCGGTCAGAGCGGGTGTTTGGTGCGGCGCGTGGCGCGCGCGCGAGGGTGGTGACCCATGCCGAGCGCCGCGCACCGTCGAGCGTGCGTCGCCGCGAGCGTGGCGCTGCTCGCTTCGGGCGCCGGCGTGCTCGGCGCCGGCGGACACGCCGGCGCGATGCCGGCGCGCCACCCCGCGCCGGCCACGGTCGTGGGGCGGCCCGGTTACCTGCTCGCGGGCACCAACGGCGGCGTCTACGCGTTCGGCGCGTCCTACGCGGGCTCGTGGGCGGGCACGCCGCTCAGGACACCGGTGGTCGCCACGGCATCGACGCCGCACTTCGGCTACTGGCTCGCGGCCCGCGACGGCGGCGTCGCGAGCTTCGGCGACGCGCGCTTCCACGGCTCGCTCGCCAATGTGCGCCTGTGGGCGCCGATCGTGGGCATGGCGGCCACACCCAGCGGCAACGGCTACTGGCTCGTCGCGTCCGACGGCGGTGTGTTCAGCTTCGGCGACGCCAGGTTCCACGGCTCCACCGGCGGCATCCACCTCTGGGCGCCGATCGTGGGCATGGCCGCGACACCGAGCGGCAACGGCTACTGGCTCGTCGCGTCCGACGGCGGTGTGTTCAGCTTCGGCGACGCCAGGTTCCACGGCTCCACCGGCGGCATCCACCTCTGGCAACCGATCGTCGGCATGGCGGCCACGCCCACCGGCAACGGCTACTGGCTCGCGGCGCGTGACGGGGGCGTGTTCGCGTTCGGCGACGCGCACTTCCGCGGTTCGGCCGGCGGCCTCCGCCTCGCCGCCCCGGTCACGGCGATGGCCGCAACCCCATCGGGCAACGGCTACTGGCTCGCCGCGGCCGACGGCGGCCTGTTCACCTACGGCGACGCGCCGTACAACGGTTCGGCGTACGGCCAGCTCGCCGGCTCGCCCGTCGTGGGCATCGCGGTGCAAACCTCACTCGACCCGTACCAGCCGGGCACGACCGGTTACGACATCTCCTGGCCGCAGTGCGGCGGCGCGCTGCCGGCGCCACCCCACGCGATCACGGTTGTGGGGCTCAACGGCGGGCGGATGTTCACGAACAACAAGTGCTTCGGCAGCGAGATCGCGTGGGCCGGTGGGTCGCTCACGCTCTACGTGAACACCGCGGGGCTTCCGAGCGACAGCACGAGCGGCGTGAACGGACCGGCGCTGCACTGCGCGGTCTCCGATCTGCGCTGCCGCTCGTACAACTGGGGGCGGCTCGCCGCCACATTCGACGTCACGGCCGCGCACGATGCCGGCGCGCACGCGTCGATGTGGTGGCTCGACGTCGAGACGACGAACACGTGGCGCACCGACGACCGCGCCGCGAACACGAAGGTGATCCAGGGCCTGCTCGACGGCCTGCGCGCGCACGGTCTCATCGTGGGCATCTACTCCACCTCGTACCAGTTCGGGCTGATCACCGGGGGCGGGTACACGCCCGGTGTGCCGCTCTGGATCCCGACGGGCACTCAGAACCCCGACGACGCAGTGCGCTACTGCTCGAGCAGCCACAGCTTCGGCGGCGGCCTCACGTGGCTGACGCAGTGGTGGAGTCCCACCTACGACCACGACTACGCCTGCGTGGTGCACTGACGCAGCTCAGCGGCCGCTCAGGCGAGCGGCGGGATCCAGTCGCCGTGCGCGTCGAGCAGCGCGTCGACGAGCTCGTGGATCTGGTCGAGATCGAGCTCAGCCGCGGTGTGCGGATCGAGCATCGCCGCGTGGTACACGTGCTCGCGCCGGCCGGTGAGCGCGGCCTCCACCGTGAGCTCCTGCACGTTGACGTTCGTGCGGATGAGCGCGGCGAGCTGCGGAGGCAGCGCGCCGATGCGGGTGGGGCGGACCCCGTTGCCGTCGACGAGGCACGGCACCTCCACGGTGCAGCCGGCCGGGAGATCGTCGATCAGCGCGTCGTTCGCGACGTTGCCGTAGACCACGCGCGGCTTGCCGGTCTCGATGCTGCGGATGATCGTGGGCGCGTACTCGAAGCTGCGCTGCACGTCGATCGCGCCGCCGCCCTGGAGCCGGCTCCGCTCGTGGTCCCAGTCGGCAATCTGCGCCACGCAGCGGCGCGGGTACTCGTCGAGCGGGATGTTGAAGCGCTCGACGAGATCGGGACGGTCGCGCTTGACGAACCACGGCACGTATTCGGCGAAGTGCTCACTCGACTCGGTGACGAAGTAGCCGAGGTGGCGCAGCATCTCGTAACGCACCCGGTTCGTCGCCGGCACGTCGCCCCGCTCGGCCAGCTCGCGCAGCCGCGGGTAGAGGTCGTCACCGTCGTGCTCGAACCGGAGGTAGAACGCCATGTGGTTGATCCCGGCGGCGAGATAGCGGATCTCGCGGTACGGGATACCGAGATCGAGCGACAACTCGAATGCGGTGCCCTGCACGCTGTGGCACAGCCCGACCGTGCGAATCGTGGTGGCGCGGTTCAGGGCCCGGCAGTTGATCGCCATCGGGTTCGTGTAGTTCAAGAACCACACGTCGGGGCAGAGCTGCTGCATGTCGGCGGCCATCTCGAGCAGCACCGGGACCGTGCGCAGGCCGCGCATGATGCCGCCGATGCCCAGCGTGTCGCCGATCGTCTGGCGCAACCCGAAGCGCTTCGGCACCTCGAAGTCGACAACGGTCGCGGGCTCGTACCCGCCGACCTGGATCATGTTGATGGCGTAGGTGGCGCCGTCGAGCGCGGCGCGGCGGTCGGTGGTGGCGACGATCTTCGCCGGCGCGCCGAGCGCGTCGGCGACGCGCCGGGCGACGAGCTCCGACGTCGCGAGCCGATCGGGGTCGAGGTCGAACAACACGATCTCGCTGCCCGCGAGCTCTTCGAACGCGAGGATGTCGCCGAGCAGGTTGCGCGCGAACACGGTGCTGCCGGCACCGATGAACGTGATCCTCGCCATGGCCCGGCGAGCGTACCGGCGACCGCGCCGGTCACCGTGACGCCGGTCCGCTGCCTTTCAGCTCCACGATGATCTCGAGATACTGCGCACTCCCGACGTTGCGCGCCGTCTCGATACCGCCCGCGGGCACGAACGTCACCATTCCCGGCACCACGTCGGCGTCGAGACGTTCGGTGAACGGGCCCGCGGTGTCGGGCTCCGGCAGTGCCGCGATCCTGTCGCCGCCGATCTGGATGAGCAGGTGGTCGAGCTCGTGGCGGTGCACCGCGCTGTCCTCACCGGGCGCGAGCTTCAGGCGCCACACCCGCACCCGGTCGTCCTCGTAGATCACGTTCGTGCCGATCGGCCCGAGCGCTCGTTCGCCGTTCATGCGCCAGATCCCTTCATCGCGAAACCGACGAGATGCTCGACCTCGGCCGGGCTCGGCACCGTCCGCCGGGTGAGGTGGCGGTGCAGCGAGCCGAATGCGAGCTCGTAGACGCACTCCGCGTCGCGTCGCGCCTCGCGTGGCGAGCGCGGCCCGCCGGGCAGGCCCCGCACCGCCACGGCGAGCTGCTCCACGAGGAGGTCGACCGACTGCTGCTGCTCGGCCGGGAACAGCTCGGCGAGCCGATCCTGGTGCGCCAGGAACGGGCGCGTGCGCGCCGCAGCGCCCGCGTTCCTCGCCTGCGCGAGCACGCCCTCCACCCACGCCCGCACACGCTCGCCGGGCGCGACCTTCGCCATGCGATGCTCGAGGTAGGCGAGCAGCTTGCGGCGACCGTCGTCGAGCAGCAGCAAGAGCAGCTCGTCCTTCGACTGGAAGTAGCGATAGAACGCCTGCGTCGACAGGTTCGTTGCCGCGAGGATGCCGCGCAGCGACGGGCTCAGCTGGCCGGTCTGCTCGATCAGCTCGTACGTGGCGTCGACGATGCGCTGCATCTCGTTCGCGTACGTCTGCTCGCGAGCGGCAACCGACCGCGCGACGGCCCGGCGCGCCAGCGTGTCGGCGAGCTCGGCCATCAACCCTTCCTTCCGTGCAACACAGTGCTCTGCGAATCTAAGATCACTGTTCTTGGCGCGCAAGCACCGACCCGCTGGCCTGCTCATCGGCGACGTCTTCCGCAACGCGGCGCGGGCGGTGCCCCACCGCGCCGCGGCGCTGCTCGGTACCGACTCCATCACGTTCGCCGAGCTCGACCGGTCGGCGAACCGGCTTGCGCACACGCTCGAAGCGATGGGCGTCGGTTGCCACGATCGCGTGGTGGTGCGCGCCGGCACCAGCCTCGGCGTGCTGCCGCTGTTCGCGGCGCTGGCGAAGCTCGGCGGGGTCTACGTACCGCTCGATCCTGCGCTGCACGACGACGAGGTGGCGCCGGCGTTGCGCGCCGCATCGCCCGCACTCCGCGTGTCGGACGGCACGCGCGCGGCCGACGTGACGCTCGACGAACTCGGTGCGCGCGCCGCGGGCGCACCCGACACCGACGTGGCCCCGGTCGACCTGCACGAAGGCGACCCGCACGTGGTGTTCTTCACCAGCGGGAGCAGCGGCCGGCCCAAGGGCGCGGTCCTGTCGCACCGCGTCAACTACCTCCGCACCCACCCCGGCGCGCTGCTCGAGCCGCGCGGCGCGATGGTGTGCCCCTACCCGCTCTTCCACATGGGTGCGTGGACGATCGCGATGCAACAGTGGCAGGCACGCGAAGTCGTCGTGCTCGTGGGGGCAACCGGCGCGGCGCCGATCGGCGACGCGATCGCGCGGTCGGGTGCCACCCGTGTCAACTGCGTGCCGGCAGTGTGGCGGCGACTGCTCGACGATCCCGCCGTCGACCTGTCGACCGTGCGCTTCGCCGACACCGGCACGTCGGCCACCCCGCCCGAGCTGCTCGCGGCAATGCGCGCCGCGATGCCGGGCGCGCAGCTGCGCGTGTTCTACGGCTCCACCGAGGCCGGCAGCGTCGCGATGCTCGAAGACCGCGACATCGAGCGCAAGCCCGGCTCCGTGGGCGTGCCCGCGCCCGCCACCGAGGTGCGGCTCGACGCCGGCCAGGTCCTCGTGCGGGGGCCGTTGCTGTTCGACGGCTATCTCGACGACTCCGGCGCGACCGCCTCCGCCCTCGTCGACGGTTGGTACCTCACCGGCGACCGCGCCGAGATCGACGACGAGGGCTACCTCAGCATCGTCGGGCGAGTGGGCGACGTCATCCGCACCGGCGGCGAGGCGGTCGCGCCGAGCGAGGTCGAAGCGGTGCTCGCCGAGATGCCGGGCGTGCGCGATGTCGCAGTGACCGGCGTCGTTGACGCCGACTGGGGCGAGATCGTGTGCGCGGTCGTCGTGTGCGCGCCGGGATACGGCGCGCCGACGATCACCGAGGTGCGCGCGCACTGCGAAGGCCGGCTCGCGCCGTTCAAGCATCCGCGCCGCGTGGTCGGCGCCGGCGCGATCCCGCGCACACCCGCGACGAACCAGATCCAGCGGCGGCTGCTCGCCGAGCAGATCCGCTGATCGGGGCGGGGCGCCGCTCAGACCGCAACCCAACGTTGCTCCGACGCGGCGCGGCGGATCGCGTCGACCACCGCCATGTTCGCCACACCGTCGGCGAACGTCGCCGGCGCGGGGTCCACGGGAACGGGAGCGCCGCGGATCAGGTCGCGAAACGTCTCGGCGAGGCGCGTGTAGGGACCGATGTCGATGCCCGTGGCGTGCAGCAGGTCGTAGGCAGTCGTCATGAGGTCTGCGGGCGGGGGGTCGGGCGGCGCGGTCACGAGGTCGTCGGGCACGGGCAGCACGCGCGTGCCGTGCTCGCCGGCCACGCACACGCGGTCGCCTTCGGCCCAGATCGTGCCGGCCGAGCCGGCGATGCGCGCCATGATCTGGATCGGCCCCCAGTCGCCCGCGCTGCTCTGCAGCGTGCCCGCGCAGCCCGACACCGTGCGGAAATGCACCGAGTAGGTGTCCTCCGCGGTCCAGTCGTGCGCCGACACCAACGGCAGCGCCGCGCTCACACCGTCGATGTCGCCGAGCGTCGTGCGCACCTGATCGATCACATGCGTCGCGTGCGCACCGAGCCAGCCGCCACCCTCACCCGCGTCGGACCACCACACGGGCACCTCGGCATCGGCGCCGGCGAGCAGCGGGATGTGCAGCAGGAACGTGGCCAGACGCGGCTCGCCGATCGCGCCGGCGCGCACGGCGCGCGCCATCAGCGCCTGCCCGGTGGCCCACCGGAACTCGGTGCCGAGCAGGTGCACCACGCCGGCGGCCTCGGCCGCCGCCAGCAGGGCGCGCGCCTCGCTGGCGTCACGCGTGAACGGCTTCTCGCACAGCACGTGCTTGCCCGCCGCGATCGCCTCGAGCACGAGCGCGGCGTGCGTGTGCGGCGGTGTCGCGACCGTGACGGCGTCGACGCCGGGCTGGTCGAGCGCCTCGGCGAGCGCCGTGGTCGCCACCGGTACGGCACAACGGCGGGCGCGCTCCGCGGTACGCGAGCCGTTCCGGCCCACCAGCGCCCGCACCTCGAAGCCCGCGGCCCGCAGCGCGCGCACGTGGGTGAGGCAGCCGAAACCGGTGCCCACAACGACCGCGCCGAGCGGCCGCTTGGCGTGATCCCCGCCATCCCCGTCGTTCACGATCGACCCCCGTGCGCCGAGCAGATCACTGTTTTATAGTAGTGAGAACACTGTTCTGCAACCCGGAGAGCGAGCTGGTGGAGCGCGAGCTGTTGATGAGCGGCATCGGCGGGCAGGGCATCCAGCTCGCGGCCGAGGTGCTCGCGCGCGCGGCGATCGCCGACGGCCTCGAGGTGCAGCTCTTCGGCAGCTACGGCGGCATGATCCGCGGCGGCAACACCGAGGCGACGCTGGTGCTCGCCGACGGGCCGATCGAGGCGCCCCCCACGGTGTCGTCGGCATGGTCGGCGATTGCGATGCACCCCGAGTACGCGGGCACGCTGACCAACCGGCTGCGTCCGGGCGGCGTGCTGTTCGTGAACAGCACCGTGTTCGACGACGTGCCGAGCGCGCCGCAGCGCGGCACCCTCGTGGCGGTGCCGGCAACCGCGATGGCGGTGGAGTGTGGCAACGTGATGGCGGCGTCGATCGTGATGATCGGCGCATACGCCGGCGCCACGGCGATCGTGACGCTCGAAGCGCTCGTCGCCGCGGTGGGTGCGTCGCTCCCGCCGTACCGCGCCCAGCACAGCGCGCTGAACCAGGAAGCGTTGCGCGCCGGTCACCGCGCCGGCGCCGCGATGGCGGTCAGCGCGCCATGATCGTGCGCGGCACGGTCGTCATCGACGTGGACGCCTGCAAAGGCTGCGACCTCTGCATCGACGCGTGCCCGCCGCGGGTGCTCGCGATGACCACGCACGAGGTCAACGCACGCGGCTACCGCTACCCCGTGCTCCTGCCCGGCTGCACCGGCTGCCGCGCGTGCGCGCAGATCTGCCCCGACTTCGTGTTCCAGGTGTACAAGTACGACCCGCCGATCACCCTCCCGCCGAGTGCGCCGTGACCGCGGCCACGCGCCTGCTCGAAGGGTCGGAGGCGATCGCCGACGCCATGGTTGCCGCCGGCTGCCGCTTCTTCAGCGGTTACCCGATGACGCCCTTCACCGAGGTGCTCGAGCACATGGCGCGCAAGCTGCCCGAGGTGGGTGGTGTGTGCATGAACGCCGAGAGCGAGCTCGAGGCGGTCGGCATGGCGTGGGGCGCGGCAGCCACCGGCACGCTCGCCGCAACCGGCTCTACCGGCCAGGGTCTCTCGCTGATGCAGGAGTCGCTCGCCGAGCTCACGCTCGCGGCGCTTCCGCTCGTGATCTTGAACATGGCAAGGGCGCAAGGCGACTACTTCCAGGCGACGCGCGGTGGCGGCCACGGCGACTACCGCCATCTCGTGCTGGCACCGATCGACGCGCGCGAGGCCGTCGAACTCGTGCCGCTCGCGTTCGAGCTGGCCATGCAGTGGCGCAATCCGGTGCTCGTCTTCGGCGACTACTACGTCGCGCACACCACGCAGTCGATCGCGATCGGCACGGCGGCGGCCGTTCCCGCCCGGCCCGAATGGGCGCTCGACGGATCGTCGGGTGGATCGGGCGCGGCCAAGCTGATCTCGCCGCTCGGTGCGGCCAAGCGGCGCGACCGCGTGGGATACGACCTCGCCGCGCACTACCACGAGCGCGCCGCGGCCACCGCCGCGATGCTCGACGGCGTGCCACCGCGCGCCGAGTGCATCGGCAACGACGACGCCGACGTGGTGGTCGTGGCGTTCGGCACGCCGGCCAAGTACGTGCGCGCTGCGGTACAGGAGCTGCGCGCCGGCGGCATGCGCGTGGGTTACGTGCGACCAATCACACTCGTGCCGTTCCCGGCCGCCGCAGTCGCGCGCGCCGCCGCCGGCGCCCGGAAGGTGCTCGTGTACGAGAACAACCAGGGACAGATGGTCGACGACGTGCGGCTCGCCGTGCTCGGCGCCGCACCGGTGGAGTTCATCGGCGGGCTGAGCCTCGACAGCTCGGGATTCGGGATCGCGCCCGACCTCGACGTGGACGTGCTGCGCGGGCGCATCGAGGACGCGTCGGCATGAACCGCCCCGTCCCGCAGCCGCCCACCGCACCGGCCACGCTCGTGGCCGACTTCACGCCTGCGCTCATCGACGTCGGCGAGCACCACTTGTGTCCGGGGTGCGGCGAGCCCATCGCGATGCGTTGCGCGGTCGAAGCGATCGAGGAGCTCGGTCTCGTGCAACGGACGATCGCGGTGTTCGGCATCGGCTGCTACACCGCGTTCTCGAACAACCTCGACGTCGAGGTGTTGCAGGCACTGCACGGTCGCGCGCCGTCGCTCGCCACCGGCGTGAAGCGCGCGCGCCCCGACACCGTGGTGTGCACCGTGCAGGGCGACGGCGACATGGTGAACGAGGGGCTGCAGGAGGTGCTCCACGCCGCGGCGCGCGGCGAGCGGATCACGTGCATCATGCTGAACAACGGCGTGTTCGGCGAGACGGGCGGGCACCTCACCGCCACCACCGTGCTCGGCCAGCGCACGAAGAACACGCTCGACGGGCGCGACGCCGCACAACACGGCTACCCGATCCGGCTCAGCAATCTGCTCGCGCAGATGGACGGCACCGCGTACGTGGCACGCGGCGCGGTGAACGACGCGGGCAACGTGGCCCGCACGAAGCGCATGTTGCTCCAGGCCTTCGCGGTGCAGGAGGCGGGGCTCGGCTTCTCGTTCGTCGAGATCCTCACGATGTGCCCCACCGGTTGGTTCGTCGAGACCCAGCAGGCGCCCGCCTACCTCGCCGACAACCTCGCGGCGGTGCACGAAGTGGGCGTGCTCAAGGACCTCTCAGCCGTCGGGTGAGCCGCGGGCCTGGTGGAGTTGGTGGATGGGGATGCCGCCGGCGTTGCGCACCGTGTAGGTGATGCCGTCGAAGTGGTTGGTCCAGCCTTGCCGGTGCACGACATGGTGGTGGTAGGGGCAGAGCAACACGAGGTTGTGCAGGGCGGTGACGCCACCGGTCTCCCACGGGATCACGTGGTGGGCTTGGCAGCGGTTCGACGTGCGGTCACAGCCGGGGTAGCGACAGCCCCGGTCGCGATGGGCCAGCGCCCGGCGCATCCAACGATTGCACAGCCGTTCCTCGCGGCCCACGTCGAGGGGCTGGCCGTCGGGCCCGAGAATGATCCACGCGAGGTGGCAGTCACACAACAACCGTCGCTTCTGGCTCGTGGACAGCAACGCCGCGAGGTCGGCCGGATCAGACGGCAACGCCTTGATCGGCAGCCAGGAACGCAACTCTTCCCAGGTGATCGTCAACGTCACCCGGGGCGCCTCACCCCCTTCGAGCGGCAGGTCTTCATGGTCGAGGAAGAACCGGGCGATCTCCACGATCGCATCGGCCCGCCGCCGCGCCGCAGTCCGCGGATCGTCCTCGTCGACATGCATATCGACAGCGGCCTTGATCGCCCGGTCGAGACACTCACCACCCAGCGCGTCGAGGTCGCCGTCGAGCGCCCAACGCTCGCCCACCCGCGACAGATGCACACCGTTACGGTCTTCGGGCTCGACATCATCGAGCGCGTCGCAACACTTGCGGTAGTAGCCGATCAGATTGTCGAGCTCCCGGAAGTTCTTGTTCCCCGCGAAACCGACGAGCGTGGCTTCGAGCTCCGCATAGACGGCTTCATGACCCGCCTTGACACCCCGACAAATCGACTGCGCGGCAGACGCCGAAATCTCACCCTGAGCCCACGCCTTCGCCGTGAGCACCAGACCTTCACACGCCACCGCCGCGTCGAGCGACGCCTTCGCCGGCCGCCAGCGCTGCCCAGTCCGCCACTGCACCCACGCCACCGTCGACGACGCCCCCTCCGCACAGGGAACACCCCGGCCCTCCACCGCCCGCAACAACACCCCAGCGCACGCCTCGAGCCGATCGATCTCACGCCGCACCTCGACGAACGCGTCCGCCAAGGCCACATCCGGCCACGCGCTCGTGTCCGTCGACACCAGCTGGCTCACCGTGCCGGCCAACGCTTCCAGGTCCACTCCGACCGCCATGCCGAAACGCTATACGAACGCCTGTTCCGATCCAAGCGAATTCTTCGCTCGGCTCGTTGCCCGGCGAGCTCGCGATCAGTCGCCGCCGGCCACGCCGACGAGATCGGTGTCGTCCTCCTCGTCGGACGCGACTTCCGCGAGCGTGTGGCCCTCCACATCGAGGTGCGGGAGGATCCGGTCGAGCCACCGCGGGAGCCACCAGTTGGCCTCACCGAGCAACTCCATCGTCGACGGCACGATGAGCAGCCGCACGAGTGTGGCATCGATGAAGATCGCGCTCGCGAAGCCGATGCCGAACAGCTTGATGATGATGTTGTCGCCGAGCACGAACGAGCCGAAGAACGTGCACATGATCGCGGCGGCCGCCGTGATCACGCGCGCCGTCGCCGAGAGCCCGTCGGCGACCGCGCTGGTGTTGTCGCCGGTGTGGATGTACTCCTCGCGGATGCGTGAGAGCAGGAACACCTCGTAGTCCATCGAGAGCCCGAACAAGATCGCGAACATCATCATGGGAAGGAACGCCTGGATGGGTCCCTCCTTGCCGACGCCCACGAGCTGCTTGCCCCAGCCGTACTGGAAGATCGCCACGACCACTCCGTAGGCCGCGCCCACCGAGAGCAGGTTCATGATCGCGGCCTTCAACGGCACGAGGATCGACCGGAACACCGCCATCAACAAAAGGAAGCTCAACAGGATCACGACACCGATGAACACCGGCAGCCGCTGCGCGAGCAGCTTCGCGAAGTCGTCAGTGGTGGCTGCGAAGCCACCCACATACACCGTCACGCCGGTACCAGCGGTGGCATGCGGGATCACCACGTTGCGCAGCCGGTGCAGCAGCGTGCTCGTGGCGGCATCCTGCGGCGCGGTGGTCGGGTACATGCGCATCACCGCGCTGGTACCCGCGGGGCTCACGATCGGTGGTGTGGTCGACGCGACGCCGGGAGTGTGCGCGACGGCCGCCTGCAGCGCGCCGAGCTGCGCGGTGTGGTCGCCCGGTGGGAGCTCGATCGCGAACAGGAACGGACCGTTGAAGCCCGGCCCGAACCCCTTCGAAAGGAGGTCGTAGCTCTGGCGCGACTGCGTCGACGTCGGGTTGTTGCCCGCGTCCACGAAGCCGAGCCGCATGCCGAGCACCGGCGCCGCGAGCAGCAGCATCACCGCCAGACCCGCGACCGCGAGCACGCCGGGACGGGCCTGCACGAAGCGGCTCCAGCGATGCCAGATCGTCTCGCGCGCCGAGTCCTCGCGGTGCACCCACGGAAGCCGCAACTTGTCGACGTTCGTGCCCACGAACCCGAGCACGGCCGGGAGGAGCGTCACCGCCGCGAGCACGGTGACCGCAACCACGGCCGCAGCACCCATGCCGAGGCCACTGATGAACGACAGGCGGATCGCGAGCATCCCGAGCAAGGCGATGATCACGGTGAGCCCGGCGAACAGCACGGCGCGGCCCGACGTGTCGATCGCGGTCACGACCGCCTCTTCGGGAGTGTGACCGGCGTGCAGCGATTGGCGGTAGCGCGTCACCACGAACAGCGCGTAGTCGATGCCCACGCCGATGCCGATCATCGTGGCGAGCGTGGTCGAGAAGCTCTGCAGCGGGTAGGCGTGGGTGAGCAAGCCGATGATCGGTAGCCCCACCGCGATCCCGGCGAGCGCGACCGCGATCGGCAGCACCATTGCCAGCAGCGAACCGAACGCGATGAGCAGAATCACGATCGCCGCGAGGATGCCGATCGCTTCGCTCGATGGCGGCTTGGCCCGCTCCGACTGCTGGATGAGCTGGCCCCCGAGCCGCACCTCGAGCGCGCCCGACGAGCTGCGCTCGGCGAGGCTGATCATCTCGCGACCCGCGGCGTTCGGCACGTCCTGCGCCTTGGCGTCGAGCTGCGCGTTCGCGAGCGCGATCGTCCCGGCCTTCGAGATGCCGCCCGGCGTCGCGTACGGGTCGCTCACGCTCACGATGTGCGGCACCTTGGCGAGCGCGGCGCGGAACGCTTGGAATTCCGCGCGGCACGCGTGGCGCCTGCATCGACGGGGTGCCCTCCAGCGCCACCTGCACCGTGTCGCCCGACTGGGCCTTGAAGTGCGCGCTGAGCAGGTTCGACGCGCGCGTCGACTCCGTGTTCGGCGCGGTGAAGTTCGTGGTGAAGTTCGGTCCGACGGCCGACGACAGCACGTTCATCCCGACGAGAGCCACTACCCAAGCCGCCACGACGAGCCGGCGCCGCCGGTAGCAGAACAGGGCGAGCGCGCGCAGCGACATGCGAGAGAGCTCCGAGGTCGGGGCGGCGGGTTCCGCCGGCGACGACGGTACCGCCGCCCCGTGGCACCAAGGACTCGGAGCCGTCGCCCCGGTGCGCCGATCTCAGGCCGCAGGTGTCTGCTGGTACACGGCAAGCTTCCATCCGTCGCCGGAGCGCACGTACACGCTCGTCATCACGCCGACGAACGTCTGGTCGCCGCGCTTGCCGGTGCCCGTGTACACCAGTGCGACTGCGCCGTCGGTGAGCCGAACGGTCCTCGGATCGGCGATGGAGTACTCGTCCCACGGCGGCGCGTCGCGGAGCGCACGCACGACCTGTTCGCGGTCCATCACCGCACCGTTCGCCAGCACCATCACCGCGTCGGCGGGCATGACCGACCCGTAGAACTCGCTGCCGGTCCCGGCGCAGAGCGCGGCCCAGCCGGCATGCTCGAGATCGAGGAGCTCGTCCATCATCGACGGGTTACCCGGCGCCGCGGTCGGCCACTCGCGCACGGCGCGTACGCCGTCGGCGAGCAACGCCGGCGGTGCCAGGATGTCGGCGTGACCATCTGGCGCACGCGGCCCCGATCCGCCGCGGCGGCCGTGCTCGCGCTCGCGGCCACCGCCTGCTCCAGCTCCACCCCGACGGGCCGAGTTGCCGCCAGCACGACCGCCGCGACCACGCCCACCGCGACCACGCCCACCACGACCGCGACGACACCGGCGCCCGCCGCCGCGGTGCCGGCGAAGTACCGCTCCCTGTACGACACCCTCGCTCGAGGTCTGGACGCGTACCAGTCGGCGGTGGACGCGATGGCCACGGCACCGGCGAATGGCGTGCCGGTCGCGGCGACCGAGCTCCTCCCGGCGAACGGCAACCGGCTGCGCCAGCTGCTCGCACCGGGCACGGTACGGGCCGTCGACGCCTGGCTCGACCGCCTCCGGTCGCTCGGGCTGCGCGGCGTGACCGTCGGTGTCAAGGTTCCGATGCTGCTTCCGCAGTTCGGCACCGACGGTGAGGCGTACACGCGGTTCTTCACCGCCGTCGTGCAGCACGCGCACGCGCGCGGCATGGTCGTCGACGTGGAGCTCGGTGCCTTGTTCTGCGGCACCGCGTACGCGCAGTGCTCGTTCTCGTTCCATGGCTCGTACGCGGAGTTCGTGGACGCGACGATCGCCCAGGCCCGGATCGTGATCGACCGCATCCGGCCCGACAACCTGACGATCCTGTCCGAGCCGACGACCGAGGTCGCGTTGACCGGAGTGCGCGGGCTTGGCACGGTCGACGGCACCGCCCGCTATGTGCACGACGTTGTCGCCGGTATCGGTGACCGGCACGGGGTGAAGGTCGGTGCGGGCGCCGCGTGCTGGCTCGCGCCGGCGTACAACCAGGCGATCCTCCAGGAGCACGTCGACTACCTCGCGATGCACATCTATCCCATGAACGCGCACATCGCGGCGAACCTCGTCGCCGACACGACTGCCGCCCGCAAGGCCGGCCTACCGGTCGTGGCCGACGAGGTCGGCCTCTACAAGACGGCCGACCGGTCGGGCGCCGGGCCGGCCACCGCCTCCCAGGTGTTCAGGATCGACACGTTCTCCTTCTTCGAGCCGCTCGACGTCCGCTTCGCAAAGATCACCGCGACATGGGCGAAGAAGGCGGGGGTCTCGTACGTGTCGCCGTTCTGGTCGGGCCAACTGTTCTCCTACCTGGTCTGGAGCCCGCAACACGACACCGAATCGTTCGCACAACTCATGGCGACGTTCGACGCTGCGGTGCGTGCCGCGTTCACTGCGGGCCAGCTCACGCGGTACGGCCGCACCTGGACGAGCGCCCTCACGGGGAGTTGAACGCGCGCCGGGCCTAGGGCCAGGTTTCAAGACCGCGCCGGCCACCCCGGGTTGCGACCCGAGAGTGCGACGAGGCGTTCCTGCACCGGCGCGGCGTCCGGCCACTCCACGGCAAGATCGAAGCCCCGGCCGGGCCCGCCGCCGCGGGGTCGTAGTACTGCTGCATCATCGCGAGTTGGGCTTCGGCGAGGTCGTCGGGCATCGCGATCGGCCGGTCGAGCACGCGCGCGAGATCCCATCCGTGCAGCAGCGAGTCGCCAACCACGATCCGAACCGCGAGTGCGGCCGGCATGTCGCGGATCGTCGTCGCGAGCGTACGGTCGAGCGCGCCGGGCTCACGCCAGGCGGCCAGCATGGCGTCCGCGGCCACCGCCACCGCCTGCTCCGCGTCGTCGCCGAGGTCGACCGTCGCGGCAACGAGGTCGACACGCGCGCCGTGCAGCGCCGCGGCGGTCCCGGCGTAGACACCGGCGACATGGCACACCACGTCGCGCACCGTCCACCCGGCACACGGCGTGGTGCGGGCGAGATCGGCATCGTCCAGGCCGCGCACGTGATCGCGGACGAGAGCAACCGCCCGCGCCACGTCGTCGACGGCACTCATCCCGTCGAGCGTACCGACGACGGCGCCGCCGCCCGTCGAGCGCGGCGCCGGTGCTCCCGATGGAGTGACCGCGCTCGGACGCGCGACCACGCTGCAGAGGTCGCGACCCACTGTGAGCTCCCCGGTGTAGCCGCCCCGGCGCACGTCGTCGGCGAACGCCGTCTCGTCGGCGGCACTCGCGGGTGGTGGGATCAGATGGGTGAGCACGAGGCGAGGGGTGCGCGCACGCTGCGCCATGGCGCCGAGCGCGACCGTGTCGGCGTGGTAGTCCAGCGCCTGCGCGTAGCCGGCCCGAGCGAGCGCGGGCCGCATCGAAGCGCTGCGGCAGGCTTCGTGGACCACGATGTCGGCGCCGGCGGCGAGCGACTCGACCTCGTCGCACACGCGGGTGTCGCCCGACACCACGACGACACCAGTGGGGGTCGTGACGCGGTACGCGACCGCGCCGTGGCACGGCTCGTGGTGCACGCCGACCGCTTCGACGACGACGGCGCCGTCGCCATGGCGCCACACCTCGATCGGTTCCGGGCGCACGGGAAACGCCGACAGCACGATCGCGGGCGGGCCGCTCAGCAGCTCCGCGGTGCGAGCCTCGATGTCGCCGGCGTAGGCCTCGAACAGGTGGCGGGCGAAATCGGCGCTCGGACCTTCGGGCGCGACGACCGGAAGGATCTCGACCGGGTCGAGTGGGTCGAAGATCCAGCGGGTCATCGCCAGGTCGGCGACGTCGGAGACATGGTCGATGTGCACGTGCGTGAGGAACAGCGCGGACAGGCGGCTCGGTGGCTGCACCGCCTCGGCGAGCCGGAGCACCGTGCCGCGGCCGGCGTCGAACTGCAGCGCGACGTCGCCGTAGCGCACCAGCGTGCCGGGACCGGCTCGACCCGGCGCCGGCAACGGCACACCGGTGCCGGTGAGCGTGACGACGGTGTCGGGGTGCTCGCTCATGCGTGCTTGCCGATCTCCCAGCCCTGCGGCGCGAGGAGCCGCTCCGCCGACGCCGCGTGGCACGGCTTCGAGCGTCGTCGCCATCGTGTCGTTCCAGCGGTTGAGGTAGCCGAACACGGCGCACACGGCGACGATCGCGACGATCTGCTCGTCGGTCCAGTGCGCGCGGCACGCGTCGATGTCGGCGTCGGTGACCGCGTTCGGGTGCTGCCCCGAGTGGAACGCGAGCCGCAACGCCGCCCGTTCGGCATCGTCGAAACGGTCACTCGTCTCGAACGACCAGAGCTCGGCGAGCTTCTCGCCGGCCACGCCGAGGTGCTCGGCATGCGCGGCCGTGTGCGCCTGGCAGTAGCGGCACCCCGCCCCCGCACTCGCCATCGATCCGATGAGCTGCTTCAGGTCGATGGGCAGCAGATCGTTGAGGAACACGGTCGCGGTGAGCCGCGTGAAGCCGTCGAGCAGTCCAGGCACGCGCGCCATCACGGAGAGGGAGCTGGGCACGAAACCCATGAACGCCTCGACGGCGGCGAAGCCTTCGGCGTAGTCGGCGAGTTGTTCAGGCGGAATTGGTGCGATGCGGGTCACGACACCCTCCTCAGGAGTGGATCCCGGCGTCCCAGCCCTGCGGCGCGAGCACGCGCCGGGCCGTGGCGAGGGGGATCGGTTCGAGCGTCGTCGCGAGCGTGTCGTTCCAGCGGTTGAGAAATCCGAACAGCGCGCACACGGCGACGATCGCGGTGATCTGATCGTCGGTGTAATGGACGCGGCACGCGTCGATGTCGCCATCGGTGACCGCGTTCGGTTGCTGGCCGGCGTGCAGCGCGAGCCGCAGCGCCACCCGTTCGGCGTCGTCGAAACGGTCGCTCGTCTCGAAGGACCAGAGGTCGGCGAGCTTGTCGTCGGCCACGCCGAGGTGCTCGGCGTGCGCGGCCGTGTGCGCCTGGCAGTAGCTGCAGCCGGCCGCCACGCTCGTGATGTTCGCCACGAGCTGGGCCAGCTCTTCCGAGATGAGGCCGTTCATTGCGGCCGCGTAGGCCACGCCGGCGTAGCCCTCGGCCAGTCCGGGCACGCGGGCCATCGTGAACACCGTGCCGGGCACGAAGCCCATGATCTGCTCGTAGACCTCGAAGAGGCCCGCGAGGTCCGGCCGCTCCTCGCGGCGCATCGCGGCAACCCGGCTCATGGCGGACTCCTTTGGTTGTTCGTCCGACCAGTGATTCTCATCAGGTCTCCGGTCGCTTGTCAAGTGACCAGTTAGAATGGGGGCATGACGACACGCGCCGAGCAGCGCGAACAGACCCGGCACCGGATCGTCGAGGCGGCCGTCGCCGCGTTCGCCGAGCACGGCTTCGCGGGCGCGAGCACCCGCGAGATCGCGGCGGCCGCCGGCGTGACCCAGGGCCTCATCGCGTATCACTTCGCATCCAAGGACGACCTGTGGCGAGCCGCCGCCGACGCGGTGTTCGCCCAGCTCGCGGCGGGGATCCCGAGCGCGCCCCGAGGGCGCCGGCGGGCAGGATCGCGAGGCGGCCCGCGACGCGATCCGCGCCTTCGTGGACTTCGGCGCGGCGCATCCGGAGCTGTTCCACTTCATGGTCGACGCCGGCCGCCACGCCGACGACCGCATGCACTGGCTCGTCGACACGCACATCCGGCCCTGGTTCGCCGGCATAGTCCACATCGCGGGCGCCGATCCCCGCACGATCGGACCGCACGTGCACTACGCGCTCGTGGGGGCGGCGTCGCTCATCTTCGCGGTCGCGCCGGAGTGCAAGGTCCTGAGCGGTGTCGACCCGCGTCCGCGGGCGGCCGTCGCCCGCCACGCCGACTTCGTGGCCAGCCTCTTCGTACCGTGAGCCACCCTTCGAGTTCGCTTTTCACTTGACAGGCGAGCTGGCCTGGCCCACAATTTCGCTTGTCATACGATCAGCGAAAGGGCCCGGCGCGTGGAGTCCATCGAGACGGATGTCCTCATCGTGGGGGCCGGCCCCGCCGGCCTCACCGCCACCGCGCTGCTTGCCCGCCTGGGCACGCCGGCGCTCACCGTCACGAAGTACGCGACGGCCAACTCGCCCCGGGCCCACGTCACGAACCAGCGCACCATGGAGATCCTGCGCGACCTCGGGATCGAGGAACGGGTCATGGCGCGCGCGCTGCCGCACCACCAGATGGGCAAGCAGGTGTTCGCCACCGCGTTCGCCGGTCGCGAGCTGTCCCGCATGATGACGTGGGGCACCGGCGACGACCGCATCGGCGAGTACCGGGCCGCGAGCCCGTGCGAGATGTGCAACATCCCCCAGCACATCCTCGAGCCGATCATGCTCGAGCACTGCCGCGCCCTCGGTGCCGACGTCCGGACCTATCACGAGGTCGTCTCGATCCGCGACGACGGCGACCGCGTCGCGCGATCGTGCAACCGCGCGACCCCGAGACCAGCGAAGCGCAGGAGCCGTTCGAGATCGTGGCGAAGTACGCATTGGGTTGCGACGGCGCGCGCACCGTCGTCGGCACCGCGGGCGGGTTCGACTTCGAGGGCGAGGCCGGGCTCGGCAACGCGATCACCGTTTGGATCGAGGCCGACCTCGCGCAGTACACCGCGCATCGCTCGGGTGCGCTCTTCGTTGTCTGCGAACCCGGCGGACACGACATCGTGAGCATCTGGACCTGCATCGAACCGTGGAACGAGTGGAGCACGATCTTCGTGCGCCACGGCATGGAATCGAACGACCTCGCACACGACTCTGTGATGCCGCGCGTCCGCGCCGCGATCGGTGACGACGACGTCGAGGTACACATCAAGCACATCAGCCAGTGGGAGTTCAACCACGTGGTGGCGGCGCAGTACAAGCGCGGGCGTCTGTTCCTCGCGGGTGACGCCGCGCACCGCCACCCCCCGGCGAACGGGCTGGGCTCGAACACATCCATGCAGGACGCGTACAACCTGGCGTGGAAGCTGCACCTCGTGCTCACCGGCACGGCGGGCGAGGGGCTGCTCGACACCTACGACGCCGAGCGCCGCCCGGTGGGGCGCCAGGTGATCGACCGGGCGAACCAGAGCGTCGGCGAGATGGCCGCATGGCTCGCGCCGATCGGCCTACGACCGGGCCAGACGCGAGCGCAGGCCGAGGCGCACCTCGACGAGATCTTCGGACCCGACGGCGAGCAGACCCGGCTCGACCTGTTCAAGGGGCTCGAGGTCATGAACGCGCAGTTCAACGCGCACGGCGTCGAGATGGGCCAGCAGTACACGTCGGCCGCGGTCGTACCCGACGGCACGCCGTGCCCCGTACCGACCCGGGATCCCGAGCTCTACTACGAGCCGTCGACGCATCCCGGTAGCCCGCTTCCCCACGCTCGGCTCGGACGGCAGACCCACGACATCTCCACGCTCGACCTTGCGGCCTACGACCGTTTCACGATCATCACCGGCGCCGAGCCCCGCCCGTGGGAAGACGCCGCCGCTGCGGTCGGCCGGGAGCTCGGTGTCGCGATCGCTGTGTATGCGGTCGCGCTCGGTCAGGAGCACAACGACATGCTCGGCGAGTGGACCCGCAGGCGCGAGGTCGGCGAGCACGGCTGCGTGCTCGTGCGGCCCGACCGCTTCGTCGGCTGGCGCAGTCACGAGTTGCCCGACGACCCGACCGCCGCGCTGCGCGAGACCATGACCCGGCTCCTGCACCGAGACGACGCTTCCCGTCCATGAACGACGGCCGGTACCGCAGACCACACCACAATCGGAGGAGAAGCCGATGAGCTACACCTGGGATCCCGAGCACAAGGCGTACCTCGACGAGCACAACTGGGCCGTCCTCGCCACCGGGCGCGCCGACGGCTCACCGCAGCAGTCGATGGTGGGCTACGTCGTCGACGGCGAGGGACGCATCGTGATCTCGGCCAAGGCGTACACAGCCAAGTGGAAGAACGCGCGCCGCCAGCCGAAGGTCAGCCTTACGGTGCCCGACGGGCGCCACCACCTCGTGGTCTACGGCGAGGCCGAGACGATCGACACCGACCCGCTGCGCGCCGAGCTGACCGCCGACGTGTTCGCGATGCTCATGGGCACCGAGCGGGCCGATCCGGCGTCGCTCGTCGAGACCCTCGACCAGCAGCAGCGCACGGTGCTGCGGGTCACGCCGTCGAAGGCCATGTACGTGCCGTGACATCCCTCGGCACGGTGCCGCTCGGCCCGCTGTGCATCCACGTCGCGACATGCTCGCGCCGGACCGCCTTGGCAGGTCCTCGCACGCTCAGCCGACGGATGCCGCAAGCGCGGCCGCCCCGGCACTGCCGTCGTCACCGGGGGCTGTGAGCGACGCGGGGGTGGCGAGCAGTGCGCGCGGGTAGGGGGCAGCGGCAACCGCGACGCCGAGCAAGCGTCCTGCCTCGTCACGACACGCATGGCGGCGCGCGATGTGGATCTCGGGACCTCTCGGGGTCTCGATCAACAGGTCGTTGTCGAGCACTTCGAGCGTTCCGGTCGCGAGCGCGTCGAGCCGCTGCAGCTCGGCTCGGCGCGCCGGCGCCGCAATGCCACGGAGGTACGGCACTCCGGTATCGAGTGGCACGGAACTGTCGAGGCGCCCGGCAACGTCGCACAGACGCCCGCCGGCGTCGCAGATTGCGGTCCACACGTCATCGGTGCGCGAGGCCGGCATTCGCTCGGCGCAGAGCGCCGCATCACGTGCCGACGATGCCGCCGCGGCCACACCGCGCCAACGTTCGGAGGCGGCGACCGCGCCGCCCACAAGGGCTGCGACGCAGGAGACGAGCTCCACGTCGGCGGGGGCGTACGGCCGGCCGGCGGCGCTGCGCCCGGTGTACACGACGCCACATGTGAGGTCGCCGTAGAACGGAGCGACGACGACGCTCTGCACGCCGACGAACCGGAAGTACTGCTCGGTCTCGGGCGTGACGAACCGGCGCGCCTTGTCGGTCGAGAGGATCGGCTCGACAAACGCCTTGCGATGTTCGACGGCATCGGGAGCGATCAACGCCGACAGCGCGTGCGCATCCAAGGAGTAGTGCCAGAGCATCGCGTGGCACTCAGGGTCGACGTGCTCGCAGGCGACGAGGTCGTACCCGCCGTCGCGCGCCAGACGAATCACGCAGGAGTCGCCCACTGTGTGCGTGAGCACGTCGGCCGCCCGATCGAACGCGGCGTGGGGCGTGGACCGGGTCGCGAGCGCGGCCAATCGCACCTCGTCGAGCGGGTGATGCAGGTCGTCGAGCTCCGTGCCTGTATTCGGTAGCCAAGCCACGCCGGCGAACCGCCGGCGTCGCGCTTGGCATGTCGCAATGGCCGCCTCGCTGATGTCGTACCGACGGCCATCGCGCACCGCCACCAACTCACCGCTGCGCACGAGCTTGTACGCCGTCTGGTAGTGCAACCCCAGCTCCCGGGCGGCGGCTTTCAGATTCACACGGACCCACAATCTTCAGATTCTCTTCAACTTCGTCTCACACTCAACCACCTCGAGGAACCGGTTTCGGCGATAGTGGGCGTCGCCAATTTACCCAATTTCAGCGGCCGGTAAATCCTCGCTTGCTCCCCGTTTCCCAATTTCTCCTTCCGGTCGAGCACCCGACTCAATTATCCGATCTCTGAGCCTGACCGGGGATCTCACCCGAACATCCCGGGCTGAACTCGATCGCAGGAACGGCAGCCCACGGTACCCACCCGTCGGGCTACGCCTCAATGGAGCAAACATGTTGATATACGACCGCCCGCCGCCGGCCCGTACGATCGATCTTGGGTACGGTGTACCCGGCGCCGGTTGCGGTGTCGTCGCCGCCCGGACCGGTCCGGACGCCGCGCTGGAGTTCCAGGCCCTCCATGATCCGTTGACCGGGCTCCCCAATCGGGTGTTGCTGGAACGGGGTGTCGCCGACGCGCTCCGAAGAGCCGAAGCCGGACGGAGTGTCGCCGCCGCGTTCGTCGACATCGATCAGTTCAAGATGGTCAACGACAGCCTCGGTCACCTTGCCGGCGACGAACTGCTCGTGGCGGTCGCCGACCGTCTGCGCACCGAGCTGCGCTCCGCCACGGTGTATCGGTTCGGCGGCGACGAGTTCGTCGTCCTCTGGGAGGGCGTCGCGAATGCGGCTGACGCGCAGCGCCTCGCGGACGCGGTGGGCCTCGCAGTGGAGGCGCCCCTTACCGTGCAAGGCCGTCCCGTGTATGTGACGGTCGGCGCGGGAATCGCTATCAGTGGCACGGGCGCGACCTCCCGAACCATGCTGCGCGACGCCGATGTCGCCATGCACGGCGCAAAGGCACGAGGTCCGTCATCCACGGAGATCTTCGATGAGCGCCTCCGCCGGCAGTGTCGCCGCACACTCGAGATCGAGGAAGCACTGCGCGGCGTGTGCGAACGCGGCGAGCTACGGCTCGAGTTCCAACCCGTCGTCGCGCTCAGTGACGAGCGGACGGTCGGGTGGGAAGCGCTGCTCCGCTGGTCGCACCGGGATCTCGGCGAGGTGCCTCCACGCGAGTTCGTCCCCATCGCCGAACGATGCGGGCTCATCGCCCCGATCGGCGCCTGGGTGCTGCGGGAAGCGCTCGACCGCCTCGCGTGCTGGCGGTCGGCCGGTCTCGCCGACGAGGAGCTCTGGATGGCAATCAACGTCTCGCCCCACCAGCTCACCAGAGGTGCCCTCTGGTCGAGAGTCGCCGGCGCACTCGAGACGACAGGCGTTCCGCCGCATCTGCTGCACCTCGAGATCAACGAGAGCGTGCTGGCCGACGAGGTCGAGAGGACGTCGGGCGCGCTGTGCCGTTTGCACGTGCTCGGTGTCAGGGTGGTGCTCGACGGCTTCGGCACCCGCTGCTTCTCGCTGCGCAACCTGCGCGAGCTCCCCGTCAGCGCGTTGAAGCTCGACCCGACATTCGTGAGAGGACTCCCGCGGGATCCACGAGATACGTCGCTCGTGCGCTCGATCGCTTCCCTCGCGCGGCACTTCGGACTCGGCCTGGTCGCGGTCGGCATCGAGCGCGACGACCAACTCCAGGAGCTCCGAGCGGCAGGCTGCCATTACGGTCAGGGCGCCTTGTGGAGCATGGCGCTCGACCCCTCCGAGGCCACTCGCTGGCTCGCCGACCCGCCGGTGGCGCGACCGGCGGGCCCGCGCGCAGCCTTCGCGAACTGCTGACGTCAGCGGCGCGACACCAAAGTTTCACCCGCCCACAGATTGTACGGAACGCGGTACTCGATTACTGTCCGTGGCCAGGGAGCGGGTCGACTCCAAGAGGCGAGGATTCGGCGTTGCAGAGGCTGGAAGGTGGCGGGGCTCCACCTGGAGTGTTCAGGACACCACGCGGCGAGCGCGGGAACGAAGGGCCGACCCGATGAGGACCGATCCGATCGAGGTCGAGTACTTCGTCCTCCCGAACCTCGCCAACCCCTGCCTGCTGGCCCGCGTGCGCTGGCCCGACGTCTTCGAGGCGATCAGCCCGACGCGCGCCGACTGGCAGCAGGATCCGGGTTTGTTCGACCTCCCGCACGACCCGGCACGAGCGCAGATCTCCTCGGAACGCGCCGCCGAGATCGCCCGTGAGTGGGGAGCGACGCTCGGTCCGGATGACGATTCGCCGCCAAGCTCACTGCTGCGCCGGATGCCGGCGAACTGGTCCGATCCGTCGCGAGCCGAACAGCGCGCATGGTCGGTGGAGTTCGCCGGCTCCCGAACCCGCCGTTCGGGGCGGCGCGGCCGCTTCTCCCGCCGCCGGAGTGCGGCACCGACGATCGCATCCGAACCCGTCGTCGGGGAGGAGATCATCGATCTGACCGAAGCGTCGGGCGACACCATGCTCCCGGCGAAGGGGCCTTGACGCATGCCGCGCACGGAAGCACCCGACGGGTCGAACGTCGGCACCGGCACCGCGATGTCGGACGGTGGCGACATCATGCCGGCGGCCGCCCGCGACGCGGTGACGGTCAGCGAGTCCGACGTCACCACGCGCCCGGCCGAATGGATGACACGTCCGCCCTCGAACGGCAGGACGTACGACTACCGGCTCCGGGGTCTCGACCTCGGAGCCCAACTCGTCGAGGACGTGCACCGACCCGTCCATGTGAAGCGCGCGAGCAACCGGCGCGCCCGCCGCCGGCTGCTGATCCAGTGCGGCCTGGTACTTGCCGTCACCGCGCTCGTTACGGTCACCCTCCGCGCCCTCGTCGCCGAGCCGGTATCGGTGAACTCGACGGCGATGGTGCCGACACTGCCTTCGGGCAGCAGCGTGC
Organism: uncultured Actinomycetes bacterium; assembly: GCA_963716525.1. Classification (GTDB taxonomy): domain Bacteria; phylum Actinomycetota; class Acidimicrobiia; order IMCC26256; family PALSA-610; genus JBBREP01. Next base: position 1,309,691 of record OY970315.1, on the reverse strand, counting down.
TCGTCGTGAAGTGGAGCCCGCTCGCGGGTTCGACCAAGACGGGCGACATCCTCGTCTTCCGCGAGCCGAGCGGATCCCATTGCCCGTCGGGCGGTGCTGACTCGCATCGCCTCATCGCGCGCGTGATCGGCATGCCGGGTCAGACGATCTGGTCGAGCAGCGGCCGGATCTTCGTCGACGGCAAGGTGCTCGACGAGCCCGGCTGGTACAACCCGCCGTTCGGCGAGGTCGGACCGACGGCGATCCCGCGCACGACAGTTCCGCCCGGTGGCTACTACGTGCTCGGCGACAACCGCACGGACACTTGCGACTCACGGGCCTTCGGACCCGTCGCGCGTTCCCTCGTCGTCGGGAAGGTCGTCGCAATCGTGCTGCGCAACGGCCACCCGTTCCTGCACGTCCTCTAGAGCGGCGGTTCACGCGTGCTGCACAGCTTCACCTTCTACGACCTCTTCATCCTCAGCTTCGTGCAGCTCGTGCTCTGCACGGTGCTCGTGATGACCCCCGCACGGCGCGCCGACACGCGCTTTCGCTGGACCGGGTCACGGGTCACCGAGGTCACCCTCGGCGCGGTCGGCGCCGCGGTCGTCGCGGTCGTGTCGTGCTGGTTGGCCGTGGTGCTCTGGGGCCTGCCGGTGAAGGGCCTCGAGATCGCCGCCTACCCACTTGCCGTGTTCTCGATCGTCGTCATCATGGCCCGGCCCGACTGCGGTGTCGTCGCCAAGCTCTTCTACTCGTCGTACGCCGCGGCCGGCTTCACGTTCCTCACCTTCGCCGCGATCATCGCCGCGAAGGCGACGCGATCGATCTCCGAGGCCTTGACGGCGTCGCTCCTGCTCCTGCTCGACCTCGCCGCGTTCCTCGTGTGGAACTCCAACGTCAACTACGTCAGCGACGTGATGGGCCGCACGCGCCGCTCGCGTCCGCTGCCAGTGGCCGATCCGGCGTACCAGCCCTTCGTGTCGTTGCACACGCCCGCGTACAACGAACCGCCCGAGCTGCTCATCGAGACGATCAAAGCCCTCGAACAGATCGACTACCCGAACTACGAGATCGTCGTCGTCGACAACAACACGAAGGATCCGGCGATCTACGGCCCCGTCGAGGAGTACTGCCGTGATCGCGAACGGGTGAAGTTCGTGCACGTGGCGCCGTGGCCGGGCTACAAGGCCGGCGCCTGCAACCTCGCGCTGCGGCAGTACACCGACCCTCGGGCAGAGATCATCGGCCTCGTCGACGCCGACGACATCGTCAAGCCGTACTACCTGAAAGAGGTGGTGCCGTACTTCTGCGACGAGAGCCTCGGCTTCATCCAGACATTCGAGGGCAACCGCGACTACGAAGGCAGCGGCTACTACACCGCGTGCGTCGACTCCTATCAAGGCTTCTACCTAGCCGTCATGTCGTCGCGCAACGAACGCAACACCGTCCCGTTCGTCGGCACGATGGGAATGTTCCGGCGCGAGGCGCTCATGGGCGTCGGCGGCTGGAACGAGTGGTGCATCTGCGAGGACACCGAGGCGTCGCTCCGCGTGCTCAAGGCGGGGTGGTCGGGCCTGTACATCCCGCGGTGTTTCGGCCGGGGCATCGTGCCGCCGACGTTCGCGGGCCTCAACACGCAACGTCACCGCTGGTGCTTCGGCGCGATGCAGATCCTGCGGCTCCACTGGCGGAGCCTCATGCCGTGGGACCGGGCGCCCGACAACCATCTCACCGCGAGCCAGCGCCGCGACTACCTCATGGCGTCGCTCGGTTGGTTCCGCGACCTGTTGATGCTCGCCTTCGCGCTCCTGCTGCTCGTGATCACCGGGCTACTCGTCACCGAGTCCAGCTTCGCGCTGATGCCGCTGGCCGGCGACGCGTCGCTCCTGCCGATGTCGCTCATCATCGTGGCGACGGCGTGCACGGCCTGGACCCTCAGACACTGGACGACGATCTCGTGGCGGCGCGCGTTCAAGGGCGGCCTGATCAGCCTGTCCGCGAGTTGGATCACAGCCGTCGCATGCGTGCAAGGGCTCACGCACCGCGACGGGGTCTTCCGCAGGACGTCGAAGAGCGGGTCGAACGGGTTGCTGGCGGCGCTACGGATCAGCCGGGCCGAGACGGTGCTCGCGACCGCGCTCTACACCTCGGCCGTGCTGCTCGTCGTGCTGCTGAAGCACCCCCCGATCCTGCTGGTCATCATCCTTGTCGTGCAGGCGTCTGTGTATCTGTCGTCGCTCGTTGCGGCATTGTGGAACGTGTGGGCGCAGCGCGTCCCGGCCGCGCAATACCGGCGGCGCTACGAGGAGCGACTCGCGCACCCGCCGCGACGCCGGCTGCCGGCGTTCGCGACGGTCGGTTTCGCCGGCGCCGTGTTCCTCGCCGTCCTCGCGGGCATGACGGCTGCGATCTTCGCGACGCCGGCCAAGCTGAAGCCAGTCCCGGCGGCGACGATCGAACAGGTGCAGCCGCAAGCCCCGGGACTCGCGTCGCCGGTCGGTGTGCGCAACGCTCCGTGACCCGGCGTCGGGGATCAGCAGTGCCCGGCGGCCGACACCGTCGTGCCGACGTGCAGGCAGTACGACGTGAGGTCGAGCGAGAACGGGGCCGGGCCGGAGCCGTAGACATCGCCGTTTGGCAGGCCGAACTCGACGCCGAACTGGATCGTTTCGAGCCAGTAGTTGTGGCGCACGTCCTTCCAGCCGTAACGATCCTGGAGCAACGTGGCGACCTCGCCGAGCGCGCGGCTGAGATCGACCTTCACGTTTCCGCGGTCGGTCGAGTGCGCTTGGTCGATCACGAGCCACACCACACCGCCCCAGGGTTGGGTGTGGCCGTCACGAAAGACGTTGTTGACGTACACCGACCACGCATGGTTGCCGGCGTTCGTCTCGCCGTTCGTGGCGAATGGCATCGTGATCGTGCCGATCTTCAGGCTGTCCGGCACCAGCGCCTGCGCGTCGTCAGCGCGTCCACACCATCACCTCGAGCGTCCCGTCGGTGCGGCACGGCGACTTCGTGCTCGAACGGTTGAGCCAGATGTCGTACGCGACGTCGTCGGTGACCGCCGCCGTCGCGGTGTCGTACGTCGTGTCACCAACGAGGCCCGACGGCAGGGCCGCGACGCGCGCCGGCAGCCGGAGCGCCGGCGACTGCGGCGGCGCGGTTGCGCCGTGGCACTGGTCGATCCCGTACAGCACGCTCGGGTATCCCCGCACCCACGTGTTCGCTTGTGGCGCGATGCATGCGCTCGCCGTGCAGGGCGGCGCGTCCGACAGGTCGCTGCGCAGATGCAGCCGTCCAGCGGTATCGAACGACATGCGCAGCGCTCCGGTCGACCCCGCCCCGCTGCCGAGGTTCCACAGGTCGCCGGTGAGTTGGCCATTCGCGAGATTCGGGCCGGCGGGGGCGCAGCCCTGCGCGACGCTCGGCGCGATCGCGCACGCCGCGTTCCACTCCCACGTCGTCGCGCGCAGCTCGGGCGAAGGGAGCAATCCCACCCCTGGATCGGATCCATGGGACGAGCCGCAGCCGCCGAGCGCCGCGGCGACACACGCGGCGGTCGCGAGGGCTGCGATCGAGCGGGCTCGTGCGCGCCGGCGCTCCCGGGTCCCGGCACAGTGGACCATGTGCCCTCCTCCGCCGGGTGGGGATGCGGGTGCGATTGCGGTTCGAGCGGGATCCGGCCGCGCAGTGTAACCAGGTGGTGCGCTCCGTGGCCGGCGCTCGCCGGCGACGCCCTGTTACGCTCGGTTCACTCTCCGTGGGACCGACTGGCCGGCGCCCGTGAGCAAGGGGCGGACATGAGGACATCATGCGCGGCGCGCGCTCTCGTGGGCTGAGCGCGCCCGCGCGCCGGACGGGGCGGGCGATGGCGGCGCTGCTCGTCGTCGCGGGCACCCTCGTCGGCACCGGCCGGGCCGGACCGGCTGCCGGTTCGATCCCGTCGCCGCTCGCGGGCGGATGGCAACTCAACGGGGCCGCGCTGCTCGTGAAGAACACCACGCCCCAGACGCTGCGCTTGACCCCGGCCACGAACTGGAAAGCCGGCTCCGCGTTCTGGCCCGCGGCAGTGCCCGGCGCGGGTATCAGCGCCACGTTCGACGCGTTCATCGGCTCGGGTTCGGGCGCCGAAGGACTCACCTTCACGCTCGCCGACGCGAGCACCACCCAACCGACCGCGCTGGGCGCCGCCGGCGGCGGCGAAGGATTCGCCGGCATCGACGGCATCGCCGTATCGCTCGACACGAACAAGAACGCCGCCGACCCGTCGAACAACTTCGTCGGCATCGCCACCACGTCGCCGGCCGTCCAATCACTGCACTACCTCACCACCAACTCGTCCATCGCGTCGCTGCGCAACAAGCGCCACCACTTCGTCGTCACCACGACCGCGACCGGCCTCACCGTCACCATGGACGGCACCCAGGTCATCAACGCCACGACCACCCTGCCGCCCAACGTGCTCGTCGGCTTCACCGGCACCACCAGCGCCCGCAACGACCTCCACAAAGTCATGAACGTGTCGATCACCGCCGGCACGCAATCCGCGCCCACCATCACCGCGCTCAGCCCCACAACCGGACCCACCGCGGGTGGCACCACCGTCACGATCACCGGCACGAACTTCACCGGTGCGAGCGCCGTGCACTTCGGCGCCACGCCGGCCACCACCTACACGGTCCACAGCGCGACGTCGATCGACGCCACCGCACCGCCCGGCAGCGGCACCGTCGACATCACCGTCACCACACCCGCCGGCACCAGCCCGACCTCACCCGCCGACCACTACACCTACACCGCACAGAACACGATCCCGTCGCCGCTCGCGGGCGGATGGCAACTCAACGGGGCCGCGCTGCTCGTGAAGAACACCACGCCCCAGACGCTGCGCTTGACCCCGGCCACGAACTGGAAAGCCGGCTCCGCGTTCTGGCCCGCGGCAGTGCCCGGCGCGGGTATCAGCGCCACGTTCGACGCGTTCATCGGCTCGGGTTCGGGCGCCGAAGGACTCACCTTCACGCTCGCCGACGCGAGCACCACCCAACCGACCGCGCTGGGCGCCGCCGGCGGCGGCGAAGGATTCGCCGGCATCGACGGCATCGCCGTATCGCTCGACACGAACAAGAACGCCGCCGACCCGTCGAACAACTTCGTCGGCATCGCCACCACGTCGCCGGCCGTCCAATCACTGCACTACCTCACCACCAACTCGTCCATCGCGTCGCTGCGCAACAAGCGCCACCACTTCGTCGTCACCACGACCGCGACCGGCCTCACCGTCACCATGGACGGCACCCAGGTCATCAACGCCACGACCACCCTGCCGCCCAACGTGCTCGTCGGCTTCACCGGCACCACCAGCGCCCGCAACGACCTCCACAAAGTCATGAACGTGTCGATCACCGCCGGCACGCAATCCGCGCCCACCATCACCGCGCTCAGCCCCACAACCGGACCCACCGCGGGTGGCACCACCGTCACGATCACCGGCACGAACTTCACCGGTGCGAGCGCCGTGCACTTCGGCGCCACGCCGGCCACCACCTACACGGTCCACAGCGCGACGTCGATCGACGCCACCGCACCGCCCGGCAGCGGCACCGTCGACATCACCGTCACCACACCCGCCGGCACCAGCCCGACCTCACCCGCCGACCACTACACCTACACCGCACAGAACACGATCCCGTCGCCGCTCGCGGGCGGATGGCAACTCAACGGCACATCACAGCTCGTCACCACCGCGACACCGCCGAACCTGCAGCTCACGCCGGCCACGAACTGGCAGGCCGGCTCCGCGTTCTGGCCTTTACCCGTGCCGGGCGCGGGCATCAGCGCCGCGTTCGACGCCTTCATCGGCTCGGGTTCGGGCGCCGACGGGCTCACGTTCACGCTCGCCGACGCGAGCACCACGAATCCCGACGCGCTGGGCGACAACGGCGGCGGCGAAGGCTTCGCCGGCATCGACGGCATCGCCGTATCGCTCGACACGTGGCAGAACGATGCCGATCCGTCGAACAACTTCGTCGGCATCGCGACCGCCTCGACGCCCATGCAGTTGTTGCATTACGCCGAGACGAACTCGTCCATCCCTGCGCTCCTCGATCACACGCACCACTTCGTCGTCACCACGACCGCGACCGGCCTCACCGTCACCATGGACGGCAGCCCGATCCTCGACCACGCCGGCGCGCTGCCGCCCTATGTGCTCGTGGGCTTCACCGCGGCGACGGGAGGGTTCAGCGACGTCCACCAGATCCAGAACATCACCATCACCGCCGGTCCGCCGCTGCCCGTGCCCGTCGTCACCGCGGTGAGCCCGAGCTCGGGACCGAGCACGGGCGGCACCGCAGTCACGATCGCCGGCACGAACTTCACCGGCGTGAGCGCCGTGCACTTCGGCGCGACGCCGGCCACGGCGTACACGGTCCAGAGCCCGACGTCGATCGACGCCACCGCGCCGGCCGGCCCGTTGGGTCCGGTCGACGTGACCGTCACGACGAGCCAGGGCACGAGCGCGACCAGCCCTGGCGATCAGTTCACGTTCACCGCACCGCCCGCGCCCACCGTGACCGGCGTGAGCCCGGACTCGGGTTCGACCGCGGGTGGCACCCCGGTCACCATCACCGGCACGGCGTTCACCGACGCATCGGCGGTCACCTTCGGCGCCACGCCGGCCACGACGTTCACGGTCACGAGCGCGACGAGCATCGCCGCGACCGCGCCCGCCGGTAGCGGCACCGTCGACGTCACCGTCACCGGACCGGCCGGCACCAGCACGACGAGCGCGAACGACCACTTCACGTACGTGGCGGCACCGCCACCTCCGCCGCCGGTACCCGCGGTCGTCAGCGTCGATCCCATGATCGGATCACCGGGTTCGTTGGTCGCGGTGAGCGGCACCGGTTTCACCGGCGCCACCGCGGTGCACTTCGGCGCGACGACGGCGACCTTCACGGTGAACAACGACACGTCGATCACCGCCACCGCGCCCCCCGGGAGCGGCACCGTCGACGTGACGGTCACCACGCCGGGCGGCACCAGCACAGCGAACGACGACGACCACTTCACCTTCAGCGCGGGGCCGCCTCCCGGCTCGGTACCGTCACCGGTGGCCGGCGGGTGGCAGCTCAACGGCTCCGCCCAGCTCGTGACGACCGCGTCGCCGCCGAACGTGCAGCTCACGCCGGCAACGAACTGGGTGGCCGGATCCGCGTTCTGGCCCGTGCCGGTGCCCGGCGCGGGTGTGACGGCCGCGTTCGACGCGTTCATCGGACCGAGCGCGGGCGCCGACGGGCTCACGTTCACGCTCGCCGACGCGAGCGTCACCAAGGCCGACGCGCTCGGCAACAACGGCGGCGGCGAAGGATTCGCCGGCATCGCCGGCATCGCCGTATCGCTCGACACGTGGCAGAACGATGCCGACCCGTCGAGCAACTTCGTGGGCATCGCCACCACATCACCGGCGATGCAGTCGCTGCACTACGTCACCACGAACTCGTCCATCACGCCGCTCGTCAACAGCGTGCATCACTTCGTCGTCACCACGTTCGCCACCGGACTGAGCGTGAGCATGGACGGCACCCAGGTGCTCAGCTACACGACGAGCCTGCCGCCCTACGTGCTGCTCGGCTTCACGAGCGCCACCGGTGGCTTCAACGACGTCCACCAGATCCAGAACGTCACCATCACCGCCGGTCCGCCACCGCCGGTGCCCACCATCTCGAGCGTGAACCCGAACTCCGGGCCGACCACCGGCGGCACCACGGTCACGATCACCGGTACCGGCCTCACGAGCACCTCCGCCGTCGACTTCGGCGGGACCGCGGCCAGCGACTTCCTCGTCCAGAACGACACCACCGTCATCGCGACCGCGCCGGCCGGCAAGCTCGGCGCAGTCGACGTCACCGCGACGACGGCTGGGGGGACCACGGCGAAGAGCACGGCCGACAAGTTCACCTACACCACGCCGCCCGCGCCGACCGTCACCGGCGTGAGCCCGGCGTCGGGGCCGAGCACCGGCGGTACCGCGGTCACGATCACCGGGACCGGCCTCACCGGGGCATCAGCCGTGAATTTCGGGGCCACCAACCCCGCGATCTTCTTCACCGTGAACAGCCCCACCACGATCACCGCCACCGCGCCGAGCGCCACGGTGACGACCGTCGACGTCACGATCACCACACCCGGTGGCACGAGCACGAGCAGCGCCGCCGACAAGTTCACCTACACCGTGCCGCCCGCACCCACAGTCACCGGCCTCAGCCCGGCATCCGGCCCGAACGGCACGTTCGTCACGATCACCGGCACGAGCTTCTCGGGCGCGACCGCGGTGCACTTCGGCGCGACGGCGACGACGACCTTCACCGTGAGCGACCCGACAACCATCTTCGCGACCGCCCCCTCGGGCAGCGGCGCGGTCGACGTCACCGTGACGACGCCGGGTGGCACGAGCACGACGAACGCGCACGACAAGTACACCTACACGGTGCCGTCCGCGCCGACGGTTACCGCCCTGAGCCCCGCATCGGGGTTCCAGACCACATCGGTCGTCATCACCGGCACGAACTTCACCGGCGCGTCCGCGGTGCACTTCGGCACCGCCGCCGCGGCGGCGTTCACCGTCAACAGCAGTACGAGCATCACCGCGACCGCGCCGGCCGGATCGAGCGCCGTCGACGTGACGGTCACGACGTCGGGCGGAGCGAGCGCGACCGGCACCGCCGATCAGTTCACGTACCTGGCCGGGCCGCCACCGCCCACGCAGATCGCGACGTACCGCGCCGACCTGGGCCGCACCGGCTACTACCCGTCCGAAACCGGGGTGACGGCGGCGAACGCGGCGACGCTCAAGTTGCACTGGACCGCGACGGGCGGCACGAGCTCGTTCGCCCAACCGATCGTGGTCAACAACCTGGTGTACTGGGGTGACTGGAGCGGCTTCGAGCACGCGACCGATCTCAACGGCAACGACGTCTGGTCGACCGACCTCGGTCAGACGAACGACGCCTCGTGCAGCCCCCCGACGGCCGGAGTGAGCGGCACCGTCACCGCGGCGGTGATGAACGGCACGCCGGTCGTGTACGTCCCCGGCGGTGACGGCGATCTCTACGCGCTGAACGCGCTCACCGGTGCGGTCATCTGGAAGACGAACCTCGGAACGCCGCCGGCCGTGTACCTGTGGGATTCACCTGTCCTCTTCAACGGCAGCATCTATATGGGCGTGTCGTCGTTCGGCGACTGCCCGCTCGTGCAGGGTCAGCTCGTGAAGCTGGACGCGACGACGGGCGGCATCCAGCACGTCGCGAACCTGGTTCCCGACGGTTGCGTGGGCGCGGGGGTCTGGACATCGCCGACCGTCGACCCGACAGACGGCAGCGTCTACGTGACCACCGGCACGCCGAACTCGTGCAAGAACCCGGGACCGAACCTGGCCCCGTCGATCGTGAAGCTCCGAGCGACCGACCTGGCGATCGTGTCGAGCTGGACGGTGCCGACGTTCGAGCAGCAGTTCGGTGACGAGGACTTCGGCGGCACGCCGACGCTGTTCACCGCGACGATCAACGGTGTGCCGCGCAAGCTTGTGGGCGCGCTCAACAAGAACGGCCTCTTCTACGCATGGGACCGCTCCGACGTCGCGGCCGGCCCGGTGTGGCAGTCCACGATCGCCGACCCGAGCGGGAGCCCGCGTTCGATCGTCTCCGCGAGCTGGGACGGCACGTACATCTATGTCGGAGGCGGCGGCGCGATCATCAACGGCACGAGCTGCTACGGCAACATCAGCGCGCTCGACCCCGCAACCGGCGCGTTCGTGTGGCGGTCGTGCCAGACGAGCTTCATGACCGCAGGCCTCACCGAGGTGCCTGGGTTGCTCATCGAAGGGGTCGGCGCCGCCGGCAACGTGATGTTCCTCAACACCGCGAACGGCGCGACGGTCATGAACTACAACACCCACAGCATGGTGCAGGGAGAGGTGACGGTGGCGGGCGGCATCGTGTACGTGCCGCTCGCGAACGGGAATCTCGTCGCGCTCGGCCAGTGACGTGGAGCCTCGGGTTCAGGCCGGGGCTCGTCCCAGGCGCGGGCTGCTCTGCGCGAACACCCAATGCCGGCCGTCGCAATCGGCCGCCGTGTACGAGCGGAACCCGTGCTCCGAGATCGCGTGGACGATCGTGGCCCCCGCCGCCTCGGCGCGCTTGATGTGCGCGTCGAGATCGTCCACGTAGACGAACGGTGAGACGTCGCCCACCGCGCCGTCGCCGCCACCCCACACCGCGATGAAGCTCGCGCCCACGCGGAACTCGATCCACGTGTGGTCCGGGTCGCCCTCCGATTCGGGAAGGTCGGTCGTCGCCTCGAGCTGGAAGGCGGCGGCGAGCCAGCGCGCGGTCACGGCCGGCTTCGCGGCACGCAGCACGAGATGGAGCCGGCCGTAGTCGGGCCGCGCCTCACCGCGGGCACGCCTGTGCAGGTAGCGGGGGAACCATTGGGGCGTCATCCGTACCATCGACAGATCGGACGAACCGTCGACACCGTCAGGCACGGTTCCCGTCACGCGCACACGCGTGCCCGACGCCAGCGTGTCGAACGTGACGTCGATGATCACACCGTTGGCCGTCGTCCACGCAACACGCGCGCCGGGCTCCCACACCGTGATGGTGCCGATGACGCGCGCTCCGTCGCCGTAGTCCTCCACGATGCGCCCGCCGACGCCTGCTTCCATGCGGCGCTCGAGCAGGCGCCAAGTCTCGTAGCCATCGATCGGCCCGTGGCCCCACCACTGATCGAACTCGTCGGTGAAGGCGCTGAAGGCCGCCATCGTGTCGACGTCGACCTCGATCGCCTCGGTCATCGTTGCCATCAGCTCCTACCCTCCGCGTGCTGCTTGAACGCGCGGAGCTGGACGCGCCACTCCGCCTGCAGTTGGTCGAGAAACGCCTGCACGGCTCCGAGCGATTCGGGCCGGAGCCGGAAGACACGTACCCGCGCGTCGTTCGGAACTCGCTCGTCCTGCACGATGCCGGTCGTCAGCAGCACCTTCAAATGGCGGCTGAGCGCCGGCGGTGACATGCCCGTCGCCTGCGCCAGCTCGCCGGCCCGGCGCGGGCGGCGGCCGAGCAGTTGCACCACGTGCCGCCGGGTGGGATCGGCCAGCGCCGCGAAGACGTCCATCGCGGTCAATATTTCACTACTGCGTGAATGATGTCAAGGAAAACCCCCCGATCGGGGCCTTGTTCGACAGCCCGCCGCCTCCGTACCGTGCGCGCCGGCCACGGGAATCCGCCTGTGGGGTGGGTCGAAGAAAGCGGAGTTGAACATGAACCTACGGGTCATCGCAGGTGCGGGCGCAGTGCTCCTCGCGGCGGCGTTCGGAGTGGCATCGGCGACAACGGGGGCGGGGGCGGGCACGCGCAGCGGCACGCTGCACCTGATCTCGACGAGCTTCTCGATCAACAGCACCACCCAACCCGTGATGGTGCTCGGGCCCATCAACGCCAAGGGCACCGACCACCAGATCGACGACAACCACGACCGGTTCCAGTTCGCGAAGGGTTCGCTCTTCGTGCGCCACCACGCGTCGAGCGATCACGACAGCATCGACAAGAAGAACTGCGTGTTCTCCGAGCTCGAGACGGGCACGTACACGATCACCGGCGGAAGCGGCGCGTACGCGCATGCACACGGGTACGGGTCGTACCAGACCCACTTCATCGGCCAGGGCTGCAGCCAGAACAAGCCGCCTGTGATGGGAGCGGTCATCATCGACGCCAGCGGCCCGTTCACGCTCGGCTGAGCACCCGGCGCTCGCCGGCAGTCTTCGTCGTGGTGTGCCGCCCCTGGTCGGGCGCCGGGAGCGGTGCACCACACGGCGTCGCGCGACGTCACACCGTGGACCTCATGAGACGCTTCTCGAACTTCGATGTGCCCTGCTGACGGAAACTGGGTGTGCCGACTCCTCACAGCCGTGCTGGCTGAGGAGGGCCATACGGGTCCCGCTTGGCCTTGTGGTTTGTTTGGATCTCGGTGAGGATCAACTGCTCGTGTAGGCGAGAAGACGCGCCGCCGGGCCAGGACCGACGCCTTGTTCGGTCCTGGCCCGAGCGGACTCAGCTGGCTTGGTGGACGTTGCCGGCGCCGTCGAGGACCCAAGTGCCTGCCGTCGTCGTGGAGCTGATGCTGCGGGCGATGTCCCAGTTCGGCCAGTAGGCCGAGGGGGTCAGCGACGGTGCCGTGCCGAACCGGTGGATGCCGCCCCAGCCGTCGAGCACATAGCCACCCTTGTTGTCGGACCGCAACGTGATGCCGCGGGCGATGTCCCAGTTCGGCCAGTAGGCCGAAGGGGTCACCGACGGTGCCGTGCCGAACCGGTGGATGCCGCCCCAGCCGTCGAGCACATAGCCACCCTTGTTGTCGGACCGCAACGTGATGCCGCGGGCGATGTCCCAGTTCGGCCAGTAGGCCGAAGGGGTCACCGACGGTGCCGCGCCGAACCGGTGGATCCCGCCCCAGCCGTCGAGCACATAGCCACCCTTGTTGTCGGACCGCAACGTGATGCCGCGGGCGATGTCCCAGTTCGGCCAGTAGGCCGAAGGGGTCATCGCTGGAGCGTTCCCGAAGGGATGGACACCGCCCCAGCCGTCGAGCACATAGCCACCGAGGTCGTCGCTGCGCAACACGATGCCGCGGGCGATGTCCCAGTTCGGCCAGCTCGGGGTGCCTGTGCCCGTGAGCGCAGGCGCGCCACCGAACGGTGTGACCGTCCCGTCCGGAGCGAGCGTGTAGCCACCCGTTCCGTGATGACGCAACGCGACGCCCCGGTTCACCGTGGTGCCGAACGGGAACACGAACCGCAGCGTCGGGTCCTGCGCGAACCACGTCACGCCATCGGCGACGAGATTGAACGTCTGCGCGTACGTGTTACCGGTGTTCAAGGCGAACGGGAACGTGAACGTGTACGTCGCGGACGGCGGCACGGTCACGCCGGCCGGGAGACCTTGGACGCGACCCGGGCTCAACCAACCCGCGGTATACAGCGGATTGCTCGACGCGTCGCTCGGGTTCGACGGCGCGAGGCGGACTGCCACTCCGTTCGCGCCCCAGGTCTGTGAACCGGTGTTGCGCACCGTCACCGACAGCTCGCCCCGCTCGCCCCACCAGAATCGTGACGAGTGCGCAATCGGCGTACCGTCAGCGCGGAGGTAGCGGATGCTGTTCGCGACGACCGAGTATGCGTACGGCGGGGGGGGAACGAAGTACGTGTGGCCGAGGTCGCTGCCCACCGAGTAGACGACGTGAACTTGATTGGCCCACACGAAGGTAGAACTTTCCCGGCCGGCGCTGTTGAGCCAAGAGCCTGCGACCAGCGTTTCCTTGGGTTGCCAACGACCCTGCGCCCAGTACAGGTGCATGAGATCGTTGTTGGCCTCGTAGAAGACGTGGAGCATTCCCTCATACACGATCGCGGATACGCCCATGCTGTGCACGCCGGGATCCGCGTCGAGCTCCTGGCACGACCATCCGGTGCCCACCGACCAGCAGTGCCTGAGGCCGAGATCGTCGTTCGCGCCCATTTCGAAGATGTGCGACATCCCATTGAACGACACCGCGGTAAGCCCGAGATCGGACACGCAGCCCGTCTGGTAGATCGAGCAGCTGACTGACCCCGGGAAGCGGCTCCCGATTCCATCGATGGCAACCGCCGGCGACCACCCTCCGCCGGCACCGGCCGTGAACGTGCGCACCCACGTGACCTGCCCGCCACCGAAAACCTGCAGTCGATTGCCGGCGACGAGCGCCGCGTACCCACCCGTCTGCAACCCCGGCCATTGGTCCTTCCGCCACTGATGCCCGTCCCAGTACGCGTGGATCGTTACCGGGTGGTTGTTCGACCAGCTGTTATAGATGGCATGGGGATTTCCCATGTACACGGCGGTCGCGATGTCGGTCCCAACCGAGCCCCAGTTCGACAGTTCGAAGTCTTGGGTGTGCCACGAGCCGTCCCACCACTGGTGGCGGAGGAACTCGGTATAGGGAGCGGACCCGAGCGCCCCCTTGCGTTCGGCGGTGTAGAAGACATGCAGCTGGTTCGCCCAGACGAACGACGAGATGCTGCCGCCATGCGCGTCGGGGAAGTATTGGTCCAGTGTTTCGGCCACCCACTTGCTGCCAGTCCAGTAGACGTGGCGAAGGGTGTGATCGAGCGCCCGGTCGAAGATGTGCGGGTTGCCCCGGAACACCACGGTCGAGCTCTCAGCGCCGGACGAACCACTCCGGTCGAGCGTCTCCGACCGCCAATCGGCTGCGGCCGGCCGTGCCGTCACCCCAGCGACCCCGAGGACGAGCATGCACGCCGCCAACAGAGCCCCGAGCGCACGAGTGAACGCGTGCCTGTGCTCGAATCGGCGACGCCGTTCGGCTCCCCAGGCCAGCGCGCTCACGGATGCGTTGGCAACCAGCGCTGCAAGAGCGCGGCCGCCGACCTGTATGCCATCGCTGTGTGATCGGCCCGGCCATTGTTGGTCGACCCTTTCCCGGGTCTCAGGTCCGTGCGCGCTCTGATCGAGTGATTCACTGCACCGCATATACCTAGGTCCTTCCCCGACGCCTGTGGGAGTGTCGTCAGCCTGCTGTATCCGCGGTCCGCTGCCCATCGGCGGAAGTGCCTCTTTGTCCCGGGGCCGAATTACCGACACCGCCACCCGTTGGCTAACCGGCTCTTAGCCTCGATCCACCGATTCATTGGTGGCGATGAGTACTCGGCGCGGCGGCGTGGGTGTGGGTCGCGTGGAGCATCGGGTGAGTGCGCTGCGTGGTGTTCGGTGCACGCGTGCTGCCGCGGCAGCGCGTTTCGGGTAGGGCTGTGCCGTGGGAGGGTCGGCGCGGGGTCGGTTATGCAGCTGCGGGGAGCTGGCGTGTTCGTTCGAGCGCGCGCTCGAAGCTGTTGGCCCATGGCCAGCCGGATGGCAGGCGCAGGATGGTGCGTCCCGAGCGGTTCACGACGCGGCCGGCGATGGCGATGAGGCGGGTGCGGACAGTGCGCGCGACGGTGAGTGTCTCGTTGGTGCGGGTGCCGCCGAGGATCGTGGTCCAGCGGATGAGGTTGTGCGCCAGCGCGGCGCAGGTCAGCCAGGCGCCATTGGCGGCGAAGTGACCGGACGGCATGTGCTCGAGCCCGGAGCCTTCTTTGAGGTCGCGGATCGCGAGTTCGACTACGGCATGGTGACGGTGGAACTCGTCAGCGTCGACTGTGCTGCGCTCACGGTCGCTGGTGATGAACGCATGGTGGCGCCAGTTCGGCCACAGTTCGGCTTGCGGGCCGACCAGGCGAGTGCGGCGCACGATCAGCCGCACGGTCCGCTGCTTGTCGGCGCGGCCGGTCGTGTACATGGTCTCGGCGACTTCGGCGTGGCCGCCGATGGTGTAGTCGATCGGCGTCCACGCCGCTTCGTCGATCGCGGCGATCGCCCTTCGAATACCGGCCTGTTGCGCGACGGTGATCGACCAGCCAACCCCGAGGTGGTCCAACGTGTCGACGAGCTCCCAGGACCAGAACCCGCTGTCGGCCCGCAGCGTCAGCGCGCCGGTCGCGCCGGAGCGACGGACCCGGGCGATCAGTTCCTGAGTGAAACGACGATGGCCGCGCTGCGACGAACCTTTGCGCAGCCGCCAGTGCAACAGTTCGCCGGTGTCGGCACGCACCGCGAGGAGCGGGTGCAGGCCGAGCTGGCGCGTGTAGCCATAGGCGGCGCCCTGCTTGTGGTCGCCGTGCACCTCGCAGATCGTCGAGTCGAGATCGATCACCAGCTCGTTGTCGCCGGGCCCCGCGCCCGCCGACCATGCCCGACGCAACGTTTCCGCGGAAACCTTGTCGAGTTGGCGGAGATGCCCGAACGTGAACGCCCGCAAGAACGTGCCCAGCGTCGAGGGAGCCATCACCCGGAACCCCAACACCCGCTGCGTCGCGCCCGCGCGCAGCATGTTGGCGTGATCGATATGCGAACCGCCGGCCAGGATCGCCGCGATCAGCGTGCACAGCTTGCGGCCAGGCCGCGACCCGCCGACCCGGCCGGCCAGATCCACCGTGTCGTTCACCAGCGGCTCGATACCGAGCCGGTCGATCACCGTCGCCGGCACCAACAGGCCAGCATTCGCGACCAACGACGGATCATCGAAGCTCACCGCGACACGGTCGATCCTGTGCGATACTGCTGCCACTGAAAGTGCCTCCCGGACTTGTGACCTTCACGGCGTCAGACACCGCGATTGTCCTTGTTCGAGAGGCCTTTCTGTTGGATACCCACCACCAGACGCCGACCCGGCCGGTGGATCGAGGCTTAGGCTGCTGCTCGAGGAGCGGAGCAGAGGGATCGCGTGGCAGCACTCGGACGGGCGCATGACGTGGCCGATGCGCGAGGTGGCCGCGCGCGCGTTGAGGCGGCCATCTTGCGGACTTTTCTGGTTGCCCGCGCGTCGCACTTGTCAGTTGGTGCGGTGTGCGCGTTGACGTCGTGGCGCTCGTATCGCCGGCCCCGACTGATGGCGAGCGCTCTGATCGTGGCAACACTGGAGAGCCTTTGGCTCGCCCGCCGTTGTCGGCAGCGCGGAGCGTTCGACGAACCCGTCGTGGCCTGTGTCGACGGCGCGACCGCTGCGGTTGGTCTCGTCGCCCTCGCTGGCGCAACGTCCGCCGCGGACCGCACCTCATGGGTGAACTGGATGGCACCTCTGGCCTACACAACGTCGGGTGCGATGGCTCTCGCGCTTGACGTACATACGGGTGGCGTTGGCGCCGGGATGCTGGGCGCGACATACCTCGCGACGGTGGCTCCGAGTCTGCGCACTGGCGGCAGCATTGCTGCGACCGGTTTGGCGAACGCGCTGAGCTATGGCGGCTTTTTTCTCGCGACTCATGTCGTGGTCGGACAGTTGCGTCGCAACGGCGTGGAACTCGACGCGGCACGATCAGCGGCGATCGAACGCGCCGGGCGTTTGGCAGCCGAACGCGAGCGTTTGCGTCAGCACCGGCTGGTGCACGACTCTGCATTGCAGACGCTCGAGGCGGTGGCAGCCGGTTTTGGCTCGGGGAGTGACACCGCGTTGCAGCGTCGTGCGCAGGACGAGGGTGCACTGCTGCGCGCGGCACTGGCCGGGTACGACGGCGGGGATCGCAGCCTGTCAGAGGCGCTGGTGCGTCTCGTTGGCCAGTTCGACAGCGCCGGGCTCCTGGTGGAGCTCGACGTGAGCGCTCTCGAGCGCGCAACCCCCAGACCACGTATGCGCTGCCTTGTGTGACGCTGCGGGCGAAGCGCTCCGGAACGTTGCGCGGCACGCGGACGTGGCTCGGGCGAGCGTGCGTGCGGTCGCGGCAGAATCGGGCTATTCGGTGACGGTGCAAGACGAAGGCGTCGGGTTCGATCCGGCCCGACCGACCAGCAGATTCGGCCTAGTCAACTCGATCGTCGGTCGCATGCGGGATGTCGGAGGCGATGCCACGATCGAGTCAGTTCCGGGCAGAGGGACGCTGGTGACGCTCAGCTTTCCGCCGGGGGGGCCCGGCTGATGAGGGGCCTCGGAGCGATCACGGACACGAACTCTCGCGCGCTGTTCACCGGCTCGCGTGGGTTGGAGCCTGAAGTGTGACCTGCACTCCGCGCCCAGGTATCGCTCGCACTTCGGCACGCCCTCCGATGTCGTCGAGCGGCGTGACGATGAGCCGCTCGATCCCGTGACCGGACGAAGTGGCACCGTGCGAATCGAACCCAACGCCATAGTCGCGCACGGTCACCTCGAGACGATCCGGAGTCGCATCGACTCGGAGGACGACCTGTGTAGTACCGGCGTGTTGCGCCACGTTGTCGAGCGCGGCCCGGATCGCGGTGGCGAACACCGCGATGACTGCTGGTGCCGGCTCGTTCAGGAGATCGGCGGCGACGAATTCGACACGAAGCCCGGAGCCCGTGAACTCCTGGACAAGGCCCTGCAACACATCTCCAAACGTGCCGTCGTCGAATATGCCGCCCTGGAGGATGCTCCGCAGTTGCGCGGCCGCGTACCGGACGCGTTCGCGAACTGCAAGGTCCATGTCGTCCTCCCAACCGAGAGCGACGAGGTCGAGGGCATCGAGTGTCGATTGGCCCAGCAGCCGATTCTGGCGAACACGCTCGCGTGCGAGCGCCAGCCCCTCGCCCTGTTCGATACCGTCCGCGTGGGCCGCGTCGATCTCGGTCGCCGAGCCGCGTAGGTACCTTGCGAACCGACCGGTCGCGTGCACGTAACCGGCGTAGCCCAGCAGACTGGCGATCGCGGTCGTGAGCACGCTGGGGTCATCGGTCACGGTGTCCGCGACGCTGCCGAGATAAGTGAGCGACACCAGCGCGGCCACGATCCGCGCGTCGTGCCCAGACAGCGCGGCCGCGGCGCCGGAAACCGTCCCCAGGTTGACCGGACACGCCCAGTTGAGCCACGAGGTGCAATCTGCGCTCCGCGTCGCGACTCGGAGGGCCACGAGACCACCGATGCCCGCGCCGGCGTCGACACAAACAGCGGTCTTGTCGTCGAGAGCACCGCGGACGCGTAACCGTCGCGCCAGCCACATGCTCTCGCCGATCGACGCCAGTAACGCCCCAGCTGCGAGCCGCGGGCGGCGATAGGTTCGCCATGCGGTCGTGGTCACGACGCCGGCCTGCACCAAGTGCATCACCCGCATGCCTATAAGGGCACGCCGCAGTGCGGCTTCCGCCTCAAGCTGCCGCGTCGCTGAGGCCTTCGACCGCGGTGCTCGTGTGCCTAACGCGTCGGCCGATCATCGCCAATGGGCTCGACGAACCCCGATTCGAAGGCCAGGCGGGTGAGATCGACCGCGTCGTCGCTGCCCGGTCTTGTCTCGAATGCGGTCGAGGTGCGACCGCACGGTGCTCACACTGATGAAGAGGTGCTCCGCGATGTCGACGTCGCGTTCGCCGCGCGCGAGTAGCGCAAGGACCTCATGCTCCTTAGGAGTCAGAGCGAAGCCGCCCCGCGTGTCGCGCCGATCTGCGTCGAGAAGGAACGACGCCAACGTTGCCGACACGTAGGTTCCGCCGGCCGCGACTACTGCGATCGCTTTGACGATCTCTTCCGGACCCGCATCCTTGCCGACGTACCCAGACGCGCCAGCGCCGATGGCTTCCACCACGTCCTCACGCTGAGTCGCGCCCGACACCACGAGAACCCGCGTGTCGGGTCCGATCAAGTGCTCGACGGCCGGACCTCCCTGCAGCCCAGGCAGGTGCAAGTCCAACACGATCACAGCCGCAGCTACCGCCCCTGCGTCGAACGCCTCGACGTTCGGATATGTACCCACCAGCTCGAGCCCGATCGCATCGTCCACGAACATCGCCAACCCGTGCCGGAACACCGGATGATCCTCGATGACCGCCACCCGGACCATGCGCGGACACTATGCCCGGCCCCCTTTCAGCGCCACTGCGAAAGGGGCAGAAATGCCCCTGTTCCGACGCGCGGACGAGCCGTCATGCTTCACGCGTGGCGCCGCGCCCGGGCTCAGTTGCGATCCATATCGATGCCGACATTCCATTGGTTCGTGCCGGCCTCGCACGAGTTGCTCAGCGGGCTGGACTGGTGATCGTCCCGGACAGCGAGCCCGCACCCTTCGCCCTCAGCGCTGCTACAACGCCGACGCCGCACCCCGGCCTCGACGTCCTCGTCGGCGGCGAGGACGTGCGCGTAGCGATCCGCCGCCCACCCACAATTCCCGACTGGAACGCGTTGCTCAGACTGGTGCAGGAGTTGCTCACCGCATGACTCTGGACCGTTCAGGGAGTTCGAGCGACGCCCGATCTGATGCATGACCAGTCGGTACCTTGAGAACTACTGCGCCACAGCTGATCCGACCGCGAGGTGCAGCCCTCTCTGACATAATTGGTGTTGCCGCCTGGGTTGTTTCTATTCGTTGAGTAGGGGCGGGGATCGAGAGATGTCATGTCTGTTACTACCGTTGGGGTTGTGTCGCCGCGGCCTGATCCGGAAGTGCGTGCGCAGCGGCGTTCGTATACGCCGGCGTACAAGTTGCGGGTCTTGGCGGAGCTCGACGCGGCCGAGCGTGGCAAGGGCGGCGAGATCTTGCGGCGCGAGGGCTTGTACAGCTCGTTGATCGCGGAGTGGCGCAAGCAACACGATCGCGGCGCGCTGGAAGCGATGACGGGCCGCCGGACCGGTCCGCGCGGCAAGGATCCTGTTGTCGTGGAGAATGCTCGGCTCCGTGAGCGTGTCAGCGAGCTCGAGGGTCAGCTCGACACGGCGACGGAGTTGATCGACGCGCAGGGAAAAGTCTCGGCGCTCTTGTCGGAGATGTCGCACAAGAGCGCCAAGCCGAAGTGAACACGATGCTCGAGACGCACATCGAACGGTTCGCGCCGGTCGTGGGCGTGGCGAGGGCGTGCGCAGCGTTCGGTGTGAACCCGCGGACTCGTCGTCACCGCCGCCAAGCGGTCGAGGGCAGGGCCCGGCCGCGTCCTCGACGTGATCCGCAGCCGCGTCGGGCGCATCCCGCGGCCATCAGCGAGACGGACAAGGACCAGATCGTGGCGACGTTGTGCTCGGACCGGTTCGCTGACATGGCGCCAGCGCAGGTGTACGCGACGCTGCTGGACGAGGGCAGCTACCTGTGCTGTGAGCGTCAGATGTATCGGATCCTCGCCGAGAGAGGCTTGGTTCGTGAGCGCCGTCGTGGCGGCCATCAACACGCCGGCGCGTACGGCGTCCCGCGGCTCGAAGCGACCCGACCGAACCGGGTCTGGACCTGGGACATCACCAAGCTGCCCGGCGCTGCGAAAGGCGTCCGCTACTTCCTCTACACGATCATCGACATCTACTCACGCAAGATCGTCGGGTGGACCATCGCGGAGCGCGAGTCGGAGAAGATCGCCCGCAGACTCATCCGTGAGACATGTCGCCGCTACGGGATCGATCGGAACACCCTCACGATCCATTCCGATCGTGGCAGCCCCATGATCGCCGGGACCGTCGGCGAGCTCCTCAACGAGCTCGGCGTCGCGAAGTCCCACAGCCGCCCCGCGTCAGCAACGACAACCCGTTCATCGAATCGCATTTCAAGACACTCAAGTACCGGCCCGACTATCCCGGCCGGTTCAACACCATCAACGCCGCGCGTGCGTGGTGCCGCAAATTCTTCCACTGGTACAACGAGGCCCACTACCACAGCGCGATCGGCTACATGCGGCCCGCCGACCTCCACGACGGCAACCACACCGCCGTCCTCGAACGCCGCCAAGCCACCCTCGACACCGCGTACGCCGCACACCCCGAACGATTCACACGCAGACCCACACCAGCACGCGTTCCGACCAAGGCGTGGATCAACCGACCAACCATCCAAACCGACTGAACAAACGGCAATCACCTATTGACAGGTTCCGCAGTGCGCTCGCGGCTCGTTGCAGCGTCGTCAGGGTCGCGCCGACACCGCCGGCCTCGAGGCGAGCGATCGCGGCCTGGCTGGTTCCCATGCGCTGCGCCAGCTCGCGCTGACTCAGCTCGGGCGCCTCGCGCGCGTCGCGGATCTGTTCGCCGACCCGGATCGCAAGCGCGGCCGCCGCGTACGTCTCGTCGAACTCGGCGCGCTCAGCCTCCCTCGCACCGGCGACACGACGCTCCTTCAGTTGCTTGATCGTGGTTCGGGCCATCAGTCCTCCTCCGCGGTGTGCCTTCGGCGATAGCCCAACGTTTGTCGACCATGCCTGAGGAGCCAATCGACTCGCCCGACAGGCTACAAGGCGTGCTGGTCGATCACCTTGTAGGATAGCGGCATGGCGACTTCGGGTGACCTACGAGTTTCGTCGCGAGGACAGATGAGCCTGCCTTCGGCGACCCGGCGACGTTGGAGCCTGGGCGAGGGCGGTGAGGTGGGCTATCTCGACTTGGGCGATGCGGTGATCATCGTTCCGGGCGGCGTGAAGCGCCTGAGACGCCAACTGCTGAGCGCGCTCACCGCTGACGACTGGAAGCGAGCCTCGGAAGGCTTCGGCGATCCCGAACTCGCAGACGAGTGAGCGTCGCGCTCATCGATGACCAGGCACTCAGCGCGGTACTTCGTGGAAGTACTCCCCGAGCGTTGCGACGCTTCGAGCTCGCGACGACGGGCTCCTGGTACGTCAGACTCTGCCAAGCCGTGCTGGGTACCACTGATCGACCCGGCGTGCTGTCGGGACCATTCGCTGACCTCCCCGCCGATCTCCGCGACCAAGCGGTCTCCGCGGTCCTCGAACTCCCCGATGACATCGCGCTCATCAGTCTCCGCGAGCTCGCTCCGGACATTGGCCGGCTACGGCTGCGGCACTCTCTCAACATTCTTGCGACGGAGGCTCTGGCGGCCGCGATCCGCCTCGACGCCGAGGTCTTCCTCTCCGCTCCGTCACCACAGCTTCAAAGCGCCCTCGAGGACGAACAGCGGAGCTACCGCCTGCTGCACTGAGTCCCGACTTGCACTCTCGCGGCTTCGCGGCGGCCCTGCGCGCGGGCGCAGTCAACGCTCGAGTCGACGGATGGCGTCATCAAGGTCAAGAAAGCCTGCGGCCGCCCACCACAGATGATCCTCCGCGTAGATGCCGCCGCCGCGATGCTCGCGACGCCAGTCTCTCTCGTGAAACGACGCCGTCACCGTCGCCAAGTGGCGACGACCAACATCGCGTTCGACGATCAGTTCCGCGAGGAGCTCGTCGGTATCGGCCGGCTTTTCGGTCGCGGCACGATCGAGCCGGCCGGAAGCGAACGCCTCAAGGACG
The DNA here is from genome assembly GCA_963716525.1 of uncultured Actinomycetes bacterium. Lineage (GTDB taxonomy): Bacteria > Actinomycetota > Acidimicrobiia > IMCC26256 > PALSA-610 > JBBREP01. The sequence continues at coordinate 1,286,904 of OY970315.1, read as the reverse complement.
GACCTGTCCCTGCCATCTGCGGCGGTCCAGATCCGCGCCGCGCGTTCGATCTCGTGGTTCCAGCCCAATCTTCCTGTGCCGGGTCGGGGCAAACGATCGCATGCCACGCCAGTGACGTGGGGGCACCGGCAGCTCTCAAGGACTCGTGCCGTGGGGAGCATCCGCGAACGTTCGCCCCGACCCACCCGAACCAACGCCGTTGCTCAGCAGCCTCCTATGGCCCAAGCCGCCGACGCCGAGGTCATGTGAGCGTACGCCCGACTCGCAGCCTGCGTCCTCGGGTAAGCAGACCTCTCCAAGACCTCGCTGACCTTCATTCCGACCTTGGAACGAAGGTCTCGACGGGCTACTAGCGGTCGCTGTTGGTCATCGCGAAACGACTAGAAATCAACTCGTTCACCAGGGCGAACTGATTCGACGGCTGGTGGAGACGATGGGACTCGAACCCACGACCCCCTGCTTGCAAACTCGACTGGACGTACAAATGCGGACGTCGACGAACGCGAAACCGCAGGTCAGCTGACTTTGTGGACGACGGCGAACGAGCCCGAATGACGGCCTCCGCGCGATGGACGCGCGATGGAATCCATTCGCGGCACCTCTGCGCGCCGGCGCAGGGGGTCAACTCGCGGGACGGAGCTCGACGGTGATGTCGAGGTTCAGCGCGGCTCGCGGCTCGTTGCAGTGTCGTGAGAGTCGCGCCGACACCGCCGGCCTCGAGGCGAGCGATCGCGGCCTGGCTCGTGCCCATCCGCTGGGCCAGCTCGCGCTGACTCAACTCGGCCGCCTCACGGGCGTCGCGGATCTGTTCGCCGACCCGGATCGCAAGCGCGGCCGCCGCGTACGTCTCGTCGAACTCGGCGCGCTCAACCGCTCTCGCGCCGGCAAGGCGACGCTGCTTCAGTTGCTTGATCGTGGTGCGGGCCATCAGTCCTCCTTCCGCGGTGTGACCTTCGGCGATACATCGCCGCATCGCAGCTCGCGCTCGTTCAACCTCGTGCCGTTCGTTCATGCGCTGCTTGCGGAACACCGTCAACAACACGATGCGCCTCGTTTCGGTGAAGAAGAACGAGACCCGCCATGCGACGCCAGGCGGCTGGGTCGGCGGCTGGCGGACGCACCGACCTCGTGCCGGGTCGTCAGGGTTGGTGGACGGCGGTGACGATCAGCGTTCCGGCCGCCTCGTCGGCGAGGGCAACGCCCGGGGGGAGGCTCTGCGCCTGGCTCGAGGAAGTCGGCGACGGTGCCGTCGGTGACTTGCGTGCACGTCACGGCGTCCTGGTTGCCATGCCGTGGGCTTTCTGCACGGCGTGGTCGCCGAAGGACTGGTCGGTGGTCACGTCGTACAGCTGGATCTCGAAGGACGTGGGAATGAGCTTCCCGGCGGCGCCGTCGACGATCTGTGCCGCCGCCCAGCCGCCGTGGTCGCTGCTGTTGTTGTCGTGGGTTACGACGGTGAGATGGCCCAAGTCGGTGGAGTCGAGAGGCTGCGATTGACTGCTGGGGCCACGCGGTGCGGCGGACGCAGCTGCCATGGTGCCGAGGGTGGTATCGGCTACCAGCACGATGCCGACACCCGTTGCCAGGATCTTCGATTTCATGGTTGCTCGTTGTGTTCGTATCGTCTCTTGGGACTTGTCAGGTACGGCGCACGACGTAGCCGGCCATGACGGCGTAGAACGCGGCGAGGATCAGCGGTGAGGCGCCCTGGGCGGCGAACGCGCCCATGAGCCAGATCACAGGCCAAGCTGCGAGCAGAGGCTTGGGGAACAGGCCGGTGCGCCAGGTCCCGGCCACGAACAAGGCGTGTCCTACGAAAGTCACGAGCACGGCGAGGGGGTAGGCCGGTCCCCAGCGCACCTCGGTGCCGGTGGCGACGCTGGAGGCCAGGATCGCGAACAGCAGCGCGAGGGCGATCACATTCATCGTGGCGCCGACCCGTGTGAGTCCCGGCCGTGCGTGGGGCTGCACGCCCCACAGCGCGAACAGCAGGATCGAAGCCGCCACGGCGTTTGGCAGGCCGATGGCAGCGAGCCAGTAGTCGGCCGTGTGGTGGAACGTGAGGTCGGAGTCCGGGAGCTTGGAGAGGGTCGCGAACACCATGATTCCGGCGAACACGACGGCCGAGACCGCACCGAGAGCGAGCGCACCCAGCGCCCATCGGCGTGCGGACTCGGTCGGCGATCGCATCGGGGAGCGGCTTGGGGCATTGACGGTCAAAGAGCTCATGGCAGCCTCCGGGTTCGCGGTGGTGGCCGCCGGATGACGGCCTGGTTGCGAACGTAACGAGCCGCGTTGGCGGCGTCGCCGGCCCTGAGAGCGATCTTTGGTCCGTCTCGGGATGTCGTCCTCGAGGGGGACGCCGAGGCGGAAGGCCGTTCCTATCCTTTGGTGAGTGACCGTGCGGCTGTTGCGTCGTCCGCGATCCAGCGACGTCTGGGTCGCGTTGGGGTTCGTGGTCGCGGCGGCCGCCGAAACCCTCGTCCGCTCACGCAACCCCGTCTATCTCGGTCTCAACCTCAGCGGCGCGCCGGTCCTGTCGGTCCTCGCCCTGCGGCGCTCGCGGCCGGTGCTGACCGTCACGGTCCTCAGCGCGGCCGACGTGGTCGCTTCGTTTGCGGGCGCCTGGCTCATCCCCGACATGTCCAGCGACGTGTTCGTGCCGATCTTCGCCCTCTTGTTCGCGATGTACTCGGTCGGCGCCCACGGCTCGCGCCGGCAGGTGGCCGTCGCCGCGCCCCAGCCGATCTGCGTCGTCGTGATCACCGACCTCCTCCTGCCGCACAGCGACCCCTTGGTCAGTGCGGTGATCGTGTTCTCGATCTTCTTCGTGACAGTGCCGATCCTCGGCGGGCGCCTGGTCCGGGGCCGCTCGCTGCTGGTCCGGCAGCTCGATGAACAGGGTCGCGAGCTCGCCGAACAACGGTCGGCCTACGTGGGCGCAGCCATTGCCCGGGAGCGTCTGCGGGTCGCAGGTGAACTCGACGTCGACTTGGCCGACGGCATGACGCGGTTGGTCGACGCGCTCCCCACTGACCGCATCCCGACCGACCGGTTGCAGGTGGAGCGCCTCGAGTCGCAGGCCAGGCAGTTGCTGTCGGCCACCCGGGCCGCGGTCGTGGCGCTCACCGACTCGCCACCGTCGCCTCCAGCCGAGCCCGGTGAGGAGCCCGCATCGGTTGCCGTCCCGCGAGAGGCGGCGCAGCCCTGGATCGTGCTCGCCGCGGCCGCGTTGGCCGCCGGCCTACTGGTCGAGACCCACGACCTGCACTCGTACGCTCCTCGCGGGATTGTTGTCGGCGCGATCGTTGTGGTCGCGCTCCCTCTCGCGTTTCGCGTGGGCACGGCCGCTGCCAGCGATCGCCGCGCTCTGGGTCGCGGCGATCGCCTTTACCCATCTGGTGGCACCGCTGGACCACACGCTGTCCGCCATCGGCTTGTCATTTGTTCCGCCGTTTGTCGTCGCCGCCCTCGAACCGCGGTGGCGCGGGCGCGTCGGCCTTCTCGTGTGCTGGTGCGGCGCCCTTGTTCTCTTCGGCGCCGATGCCTTCCCGGGCAACGCGGTCCTCGCGACCGCGTGTTGGCTGGCGGGAGCCGGGTTCCGTGAACGAACGCGGCTCGTCCACCAGATCCGCGCCAACAACACACTGCTGGAGGAGCAACGCACCTTGCTGGCGGCCCACGCCGTGACCGAGGAACGGATGCGGATCGCACGCGAGCTGCACGACGCAGTGGGTCATGCGCTCACCGTCGTGGCCGTCCAAGCGAGCGCCGCCCGCCGGATCTGGAACACCGACCGGGAGCGAGCCGAGGCCATCGTCGACACCGTCCGATCCGTCGCGACGACCGGCCTCGACGAGCTGCGCGACGGGCTGTCGACGTCTGCTCGTCACGAGATGGCCTCGCTCGACGACCTGCTCGTCGGCGCCCGCGAGACGGGTCTCGTCGTCGTAGCCGGCTTCGACGGGGTCGTAGACGACCTGACCGCCTCCCACGTCGAGACGGTGTACCGAGTCGTTCAAGAGGCGCTCACCAACGTGCTCAAGCACAGCCCCGGCGCGACCGTCGCCATCGGCCTCCATCGCGCCGGCGACGAGGTCGAGCTGTCCATCACGAACACCCGTGGGACGCCGACACCGTCGCCGCCACCGCTGTCGTCCGGACACGGGCTCCAGGGCATGCAACGCCGTGTGCGCGAATATGGCGGAACGCTCACGTACGGCCCCGATGATCAAGGCGGCTTCTCGGTACACGCCCGGTTACCCATGACCGTGGTACCCGCATGATCCGTGTCGTCATCGCCGACGATCAGGAACTCATCCGCAGCGGCATGCGGACGATCCTCGAAGCCGAGCCCGACATGACCGTCGTTGGCGAAGCCGCGGACGGACGGGCCGCCTTCGAACTGGTACGCGCCGAGCGCCCCGACGTGATCCTGCTCGACGTCCAGATGCCAGGCACCGACGGACTGGCCGCCGCGAGCGAAATCCTGTCGGGATCACCCGACTGCAAAGTGCTGATGCTCACCACCTTCGACCTCGACGAGTACGTCTACGAAGCCCTCCGGCTGGGCGCCACCGGGTTCCTGCTCAAAGACATGCCCGCCGAAGACATCACGATCGCCGTTCGACAAGCCGCACGCGGGATCGACGCCCTCCTCGCGCCCACGGTCACCCGTCGACTCATCGACCGGTTCGCTCGAACCGCGCCTAGGCCAAAGACCGACCAGAACCGACTACGCGAACTGACACCTCGCGAACGCGACGTGCTCGAGCTCATCGCACGCGGGCTGTCCAACACCGAGATCGCCGACCAGCTCGTCATCGGCCAAACGACCGTGAAAACCCACGTCGCCCGCATCCTCATGAAGCTCCATCTCCGCGACCGGGTGCAGGCCGTGGTCCTCGCCAACGAACTCGGCCTGTTCGACAGCGGCTCCGGTTGACGCGACCAGACCGTCACCATCGAAGCGTGGCGGCACAAGGCCCATCTCAACAGCGATACCGGAAACAATCCCTGGGGCAGGTCACAGCCTCCATCAGACCCAGGGCGATTCAACCAGCCGAGTGAGGGTTCACTTGTCCGGGATGTCTCGCGACATCACACGGTGGAGGTCATGGGTCGTTACTCCAACCCCGGCATCGTGGCGCGTCTACGGCGTGTTCTCTCTGGTCAGGGCCGTGATCGGGTGTCCCGTCGACCCGTCCCATCGCTCCGCCAGAAACAGACGAGATTGACCGATTCGGAACGATCGGAGCTCGTCGCTCGTTACCGAGCCGGTAAGTATGCGAACGTGCTCGCACGCGAGTTCAATGTCGACCGTCGAACCGCGACGGCGATCATCAAGCGCGGGGAGCGCGAACGCGCTACCGAGTCGAACTCACTGACGCTGACGTCGATGCGGCCCGCGAGTTGTACGAGACGGGCCAATCGCTCGTGGCCGTGGCGGAGAAGCTTGGCGTGTCTTCGGGGACAATCCGCAACCGGCTGCGTCAGGCTGGAGTCCGGACTCGTGGGGTCGGGACCAACCAGTGGAACGAGCGCAGTGGCGCAGCACCCTGACCCTGGCGGCTAGTCGGTCAGGTCGGTGACGGCGATGGCGGGTGCGTCGCGACGGGCCTTCTCGGTGGCTGTGGGTAGCTCGCCGAGCGGGGTATAGGTGGTGGTACCGGGATCGATGCCGAGCGTGTGCGCGTCGCTGGCTGTGAGGCGTTCGAGGAGCGGCTTCGAGGCGATGGTGCGCCCGCCGGTCGCGCAGGCTTCGATGCGGGCGGTCTCGTTGACTTCGTCGCCGAGGGCGGTGACCTCGGTGCGGCCAGGGGTAGTGATGCGCCCGACGTAGAGCGTGGCGCCCCAGTGCAGCCCGAAGCGCAGCGCCACGTTCGGGTCGTCGATGCCGGTTCGCCCCGCGATCTCGATGAGCGCGTTGCGCAGGGCTCGGGCGGTGGCGATGCAGGCCCGGGCGGCGGACGACTCGGAGCCGGCGGTCTCGGCGAGGAAGAACGCGACGATCCCGTCACCGGCGTGGCGGCCCACGATCCCGCCGTGGTCGATGACGATCTTGTCGGCAGCCCGGACCAGCCGGCGTCCGAACGCGAAGAACTGGGCAGTTGACAGGCGTTTCGCCAGCGGTGACGACGCTTCCAAGTCGGCCATCAATACCGCGGCCGGGCGGCGATCGGGCCGGTCGACGAGGTCCATGCGATCCAGATGTTCGAGATCGGCGACGGCCGCCATGCTCGTCAGCTGCGACATGCCCGCCTGGGGCTTCCAGAGCCATACGGTGCCCACGAAGGTCCCGGTCCGATCACGGACTCGCATGAAGATGTGTTCGAAGCCGGTCGTCACGCCGGCCAGCTGTTGTCGGTTTTCCGGGGGTGCTCGCCAGATGGACGGTGGTTCGGCCGGGTCGATCTGGTCGACGAGATCCCGAAGCGACGGATCGATCTGTCTGCGGAGCTCGTCGCGGCCGCCGGGTGTGTTGAAGAGCAGCCACGGACCCGACTGGCGGAACGACTTCTCGTCGACCCAGTTCCCGTCGGACTTCGATGCCGGCCCGAAGAGGTGTTGACCGATGAGCCGGTCGACGTCCGGTGTGATCGCTCGAAGTTGGATCCTGGCTTCGTCGGTGATGAACACGAGCTGGTTTCGCGCGTCACACACGAACGCCGAGTGACCGGTCTCGTTGAAGACCTGCGCATACTCGGCAAGAGTCGGATCCACTAGAGAATGCACTCGTCGAAACGCGCGACGGCCTCCGGCCACTGATCGAGCGCGAAATACTCGACGCGGCGGTAGCGGCCTTGCTCGTCGGCTACTGCGATGTAGTACAGCTCCCACTCGTATTCGCTCCCGGTCTCGCCCGCGCCTGCGAACGACACGACTGCCAATGCGGCTCGGTCTGAGTAGTACGCCTTCTTTGCCAAGCCCGTGACGTCGGGTGCCCGTTCGGTGAGTTCGCGCGTGCGTGCGAGGTACTCGTCGAGTGTTGCGTCGGGGAAGCCGAGCGGGCGGTGGTCGATCGCGACGAAGTCGGGCGCGTAGCAGGCGCGCACTTCGTCCCAGTCGCCGCGTTCGAACGCGTCCTTCTCGCGTCGGAACCCGCGCTCGGCAACACCGGGTTCGTCGGTCCGGAGTTCCGCGTGGCGCAATTCCAGGGCGGCGATCGCGTCAACGAGCTGCGACTCGTCGAACTGTGTGATGTGTGCGATCCGCCCTTCCGTGTCGAGTTCGCTGAGGTCGTAACCGCGCACCGCGAAGTCTCCGTGGTGCAGCGTCCATTGCACGAGTGCGAGCCGCTCGCCCCGTACTGCCACATACGCGTCGAGGTCCACGCGGTCGAAGATGCCGCTGACGGCACCGAGATTCGTGAGGCGCGCATCGCGACCGACGAGATCCGGTGCCGCGACGCCGGGCCGCACGTCGATCTGCACGATGTCGGGTGCGAGCATGCCCATGGCCTCGTCGAGGCGGTCGGTCGCGTCGAACGTCATGAGCCACCAGAAACGCTCGAGCACACGCACGCATTCGTTGTCGACCGCTGGCGTGCGCGGATCGGCCGACGCAAGCTCGTTGAAGCGGGCGAGTGCCGAGGCGTGGTCCTCGATGTCGAACACGTCGGTGACGGCAATCCGCCCCGCTCGGTGCTGCCACACCGCGTATGTGGGCCACTCGTACGTCGATCCGTCGGTCGTGTTGCCGGTGCCTGAATAGAACGACATCGCTACATCGCCGCGCACCGTCGAGTCGTGGAAGACGAGCGAGTGATCGGGCTGCTCGTCGACGATCGACCGAAAGGCCGAGACGATGCCGTCGCGATCGAGGTTTCCAAAGCCGATGTGGCGGTGGTCCGTACTGACGACGTCGGGCGCGAAGCAATCGGCGAAGGCATCCCAGTTCCGGGCCCGGAACGCGCGCTCGAAGTCGCCGAGTCGACGCACCGTGAGGGCGTGCTCGCGGCCCTCGCCCGCGCAATAGCGATCTTCGAGCTCCTGCAGCGCGCCGGCGATGTCGTCTTTGTCGAAGAGGATGTTTCGTTTGAGGCGACCGGCGTCGTCGAACTCGATGACGGCGAGCAGTTCGAGTGCGAACTCGTTCGCGGATCCGATTCTCCTCCGCACGAGCGCGAGCCGCTCACCGCGGATCGCGACCGCGGTGTGGGTGTGCGTGGTGAACCCGACATCGACGAGTCCCCGGATGAGTTCTACGATCGTCTCGCGACCCGAGCCCGTGCCTGAACTCACCGATGATCGTCGATCGTCATTGACGACGTCGACGGCAAAGAAGTTCGCAATCGCGTCCCAGTCGCGGGCCGCGAATGCCGGTTCGTACTCGCGGATACGTCGAACCGCCAGATTCGAGAGCTTGAGCGGGTCGTCGGCGCGAGCCGCCAGCTCATCGAAGCGAGCGAGCGCCTCCGACCACTGGTCGATCTGGAAGACGTCAGCCGATTCGACGAGTCCGTCGCGGTTGAGTTGGTTGACGTAGACGATCTCCCATTCCAATTCCGCGCCATCGGTGCTGGTGCCATGCGTGCGGATGACGAGCACGACGGTCCGCTCCGACGCGAACACCTTGACCGGTATCCCGATCGCGCGGGGCAAGAGCGTGCGGAACGTTTCCATTTGCTCGTGCACGTACGTGTCGCGGTCCCGCTGAGGGAAGCCCACCGCGGAGTGGTCGACCGCGACGAAATCGGGTGCGAGCCGAGCCGTGAACGCGTCCCAGTCGCGCCGGTTGAAGTCGGACATCATTGCGAGCGCTGTCGCCTCGGCATCGATCTGCCCATCTGCCGCGCGTTGCGCGCCGAGCTCGTCGATTGCGCCAGCAAGGTCGTCATCATCGAAGTACACGGAGCGGATCGCGAGGCCGCGGTCATTCACTTCATCGACTGCGAGCATGCGGATCTCGTTGCCGTCGTTGGTGGTTGCGACGGCACGCCCGAGTGTGGTGTGCTCGCCTCGTACAGCGATCGGCGTGACTCGGAACGAGGTGAAACCCACGTCGACGAGGCCGTGTACCGCTCCAGCGATTTCGTTGCGGCTTGTCGCGGTGGGCGCCGACACCGTGCGCCGACGGTCGAGTCGCGAGTACTCGGGTGCGATCAGTGCGTTGGATTCGTCGTGGCGGCCGGCCTCGACGAGTTCGAAATAGCGGCTGTTGAGGTACGTCGCGACGTTCTCTGGCCGCGGGTGGCGGTCATTGGTACTCGCGAGTTCGTCGAACAGTGCGAGCGCGTCGTCCCATTGGTCGATCTGGAACGCGTCGAAACGGCTGAACAGTCCATCAGCGCCGATTCGCCCGACCCACGCCGTCAACCACTCGTATTCGCTTCCGTCGGAGGTGTGGCCCGAGACACGCATCGACGCGAGCACTGCCGCCGCGCTCGCATAGACCGCGGTCATAACGAACGTCGCGTCGGGCGCCGCTTCGACGAGCGACGCGAACTGTTCGTCAACCAGTTGTGCTGCCGTCGCGGGCGGGAACGCGACCGGCGAATGATCGATACAGACAAAGTTCGGCGCGCACGTGGCCTTGACCGCCGGCCAATCGCGCCGATTCGCAGCCGCGACGCCGCGCGACGACAATGCAGCGCCGGGGCAATCTCGGCCGTCGCCTTCGAGGTACCGCTCATCGAGTTCCGCGAGCGCACGCGCGAGGTCGTCGGCGTCGAAAGTGACGGCACCGCCGGGGAAGCTGAGCTGGAGAATCTTCGATTCGAAGTTGCCGAACCGCATCGAGATGCGCAACAGGCCCAGCGCCGCGCCCCGCGCCGCGATGGGGACGGTCTCGACGTCACGTACGCCGATCGCAGCGGCCTCTCGCAGGTTCGCGATGTTCGCGTCGCGACCGACCAGCTCGTCGTTGATCGCCCGGCGCCGGTCGATCAACACAACGTCGTCGCCCATCAGCGGAACCCATGCCTCTTCCTCGCCGGTTCCCAACGCATGCCAGAAGCGGGCCAGTTCGCGGTTCGCGTCGTTGTCGGCGCCAGGAGTGCGCGGATCAGTGGCGTGCACGCCCTCGGCGTAGCGCTCGTCGAGCTCGCGTAACGCGGCAACGATGTCGGCCTCGTCGTATATCTCGGACGACGCCCACAGGCCGTCGTCACCGAGCTCGCTGAGCATGAGGAACGTGGAGGCGAAGCCGCCATCGACTTCGAGCGTCGTCCGGTTCAACGCCAGCCGCTCGCCCCGAACGGCGATGGGTTCCGACGTGATCGAGTCGAAGTGTTCGTAGGACGTGGCGTGCCAGGCCATGTAATCGTCCGCGCTCGTGATCGCCGGGTACGCGAGGTGCGAACGGTGGTCGACGCGTACGAAATCCGACCGCATCAGTCGGCGGGCTTCGTCGAAGCGCCGGGCATCGGTCAGCTCGAGCCAGCGCTGCGCGAGCGCGGTCGCGGCATTTTCGACTCGTGGACTGCGCGCATCGAGCGGTTCGGCGCTCAGCTCGTCGAAGCGAGCAAGTGCGGCTTCCCATTCGTGATCGTCGAACAGCTCGGCGAGCAACGCGCGGCCACTCTCGTCGAGCGCGAACACGATGTGATTCGCGAACTCGCCCTCGAGACCGTCGGTGCTCACGGCGCGTGTCCAAAGGGTGCCGACGAGCGTGCGCTCACCGAAGCAGGCCTTGGTCACGATCGTCTGCGCATCGACGTCGGTGAACGACTTCGCCATCGTTGTGAACGAGCGGGCGTCGAGCTCACCCCATCCGAGCTGGCGATGATCGACGTAGTTGAACTCGGGGGATGCTCCCGCGGCCATCGTGGCGATGTCGCTTGCGTTGTACGCGTCCAGGCTGTTCATCAACCCGCGGAGCACGATCGCGTGGGCAACCCCCTCGTCAACGGCGTACCGATCGTCGAGGTCCATGCGTGCGGTGACGAGGTCGTCTTCGTCGTAGTTGACGATGCTGCAGATGAGACCGTCGTCGTCGAGCTCGGCGATGTGCCAGAACACCGTCTCGAAGCCGGACTCGGTCGCGAACACCGTGCGACTCAAATGCAGCCGTTCGCCTCGCACTGCAATCGGCTCGACGGTGATGCCGTCGAACTGGTTGAGGATGGCCTGGATCGACTCGATGTACTGCGCGGCGCTTTCGATCGGTGGGGCCGCGACAGTTCGGCGTCGGTCGAGTCGCACGAAGTCCGGTCGGAAGAGCGCGACCGCCTCGTCGTACCGGCCTGCATCGCCGAGCTCGAGGAGTCGGAGCGAGGCACGCGTGGCCGCGTTCTCCACTCGCGGACTCCGCTCGTCGCGTGGTGCGGCGCCGAGTTCGTGGAAGCGTGCGAACGCCGCCTCCCAATCGTCGTCGGCGAAGGCCTCCATGCGCGCACAGCGACCGGCGCCGTCGAACACGGCGAGCGTGTGGAACTGCCACAACGCGCTGATGCCGTCGGGAGTGACGACGTCGTCTTGTATCGACGCAAGCACGGCCCGTCCCTCGATCAACAGATTCGTGGTCAGGTACGCATGCTGTAGGTCGGCGTAGCTCTGCTGTTGCGCGAAGAAGGCTTCGATGTCGAGCGTGCCCCAACCCAGCTCACGGTGATCGATCCAGACGAAGTCGGGAGCGAGCCGCTCACGCACGCCATCAAAATCCTGCGCCTGGAACACCCGCATACCGGCGAAGTGTTCGCGCAGGAGGTCCGCGTGTTCGGCGCCTTCGCCGGCGAGGTAGCGCGCATCCAGTTCTTCCTCGGCGGCGGCGACATCGCCGTCGCCGAAGATCGTGGTCGCGAGCAGTCGGCCTTGATCATCACACTCCGCGATGCACAGCCGGCCGGTCTCGTCGCCGTTCGGCGTCCGCGAGTGGGTGTGGCTGAGCGCGAGGCGGTCGCCGCGGATCGCGATCGTGACCGGCGCGGCATTCTCGTGGCCCTGCTCGCGGGCGGCAGACAGCGCCTTGACCGAGCCCGCCGCGTCAAGAACGCCGAGGTTCACGACGGGCGCGCGATCGTCGAGGCGGAAGTCGGGCGCGACCAGACCTCCGAGCGCGTCGAAGTCGTCGGTGCTGCCACTTGCGGCGATGGCCTGCGCCCACACGCGGCTCGCCGAGTTCGTCAGGAGCGGCGACGCGCCAGCACGCCGCGCCTCGCCGAGTGCGGCCAGTTGGCGAGCGCGGACAACCGCCTCGCCGTAATCGCTGTCCGCATACCACTCCATCCGGCTGATGCGGCCGTCGGGTGTGCACTGCAACACCGCACATTGGGACCGAATGAAATCGCCGCCCTGCGGGCCTTCTATCTCGGTTTCGGACAACGACACGAGCACCGAACCGATGACGTCGAGCGTGCGGAGGAGGTCGCTTCGGTTGCGCCGGTCCCGCGTGAGCTCGAACATCTCCATATAGCGGTCGGCGTCACCGGCGCCGAAGCCGAGCGGCATGTGATCGACGAACACGAAGCCCGGCGCGAGGAGCCCGCGGACTTGATCGAGGTCGAAGCGGTTCGTCGCGTCGGCGAGCGCTGCGCCGGCGCGTATGGTCGCCGCCTCGACTGGACCGAGGCGCGCGTAGTTCCGCGCGTCGAGCTCCATGAGCCCGGTCGCGAGGTCCGATTCGTCGTAGAAGTCGGTGCGCACGATCCGTCCGTCCGCATCGGCTTCGTGGAGCGCACACATCGATGAGTCGAAGCCGTCGGCGACCCACGATGTGTGCATCAGCGCGAACTGTTCGCCGCGGACCGCGACCGGTTCCTCTTGAATGTCGTTGAACACGCCGAGCGTCGCCCGTACCGACGCAATCAGCGCGTCGCGGCCGTGGATCGGTTCGCTCGGCGCGCCACTGCGGTGATCGAAGAGCACTGCGTCGTCGGCCCACAGCTCCTCGGCCGCGTTGGTAAGCCGTGGCCCGCGTTCATATCGGCGTAACCAAGCGAGGCGGGCGAGCTTGCCGACGATGATGTTGTCGGGCGCCGCATGGCTCGGCTCGCGCGCCAGCTCCTCGAAACGGGCTCGCGCTTCCGTCTTCTGCTCGGGAGAGAAGATCTCCATCACGTCTTGGCGCCCGCGCGCGAAATGGCACACCGAAATCATCGATGTGACCGTCTCGCCACCGGACGCATCCGTGACGTGATCGTCCCACTGAGCGATGCCAGCGGTGCCGCGACACTCGAGCGTCGTGCAGATGATGCGGCGGCGCGGCGCGAGGCCAACGAGTGTCGCTCCAAAATCGACGACGGCGCCAACATCATCGGCGGCGTAGCTCAGCGGCTGGTGGTTGCGCACGACGGCGTTGGGAGGGAAGAGTGCTTGGAAGGCTGCGGTGTCTCCTCGTCGAATCGCGTGCTCGGCGTCGCCTGAGAACCGCACGATCAGTGCGTGCTCGCGCCCTTCGCCCTCGCAATACAGGTCCTCGAGTCGGTCGAGTGCCGCGTCGAGGTCGCTCTCGTCGAACACCTCCGCGCGCTCGGCCCGGCCATCCTCATCGGTCGCAACGACGCACGCGATGGCGACGCTGTCGCCGGCCGAAGTGTTCATCTCGATCCGGTTCACCGCGAGGCGCGCACCGCGTACCGCGATCGGTCTCATTGAGCCACTCTCTACGCCAGACTCTCCGTACATTCGTGCCGCGACGAGCCACTCTGCCGACCCGCCGTCGCCAAGCCCGGCGAAACGGTGGTCGATGTGTACGTAGTCGGGGCGATGCCAATCGGCGGGGAACTCTTCGAGACGGCCCGCGTTCGCATACTCGACGAAGAGGGTGGTGTTGCGAGTGGCGAGGTTGTCCAGGCGCAGACTCTCGGTCGGATCGTGTTCCGCAGCGCTTTGCTGCGCCCACCGGCCAGTTCCTTCGAAGCACGCGAGCGCGTCGTCGTAGTGGTCGAGGTCGAACATGTCGATACGGCGGCATCGCATGTCGGCATCGACGTGCGCGACATGCCAGAACGAGTCGTGATAGTCGCCACCTTCGGGTGAGGTGCCGTACCCGACCGGCAACGTCAGGCACGCGTCGTCGTTCGTGCGTATGTATGCGTGGACGTAGACGAGATTCGGCATCACCTCGACGCCTCCGGCGAGCAGGCCGAGCACAGCCTCTCGGTCCTGCTCACCCGACCCGAGGATCCGCCAATCGCGCGACGTGAAGCCGGGAGCGACCATCTCCGCCCACGAGTCCCACCGCCGGCGGTTGTTCGCAGTTGACCAGGTCACTACCGCCCGCTCGACCGTCGAGTACCCAACACCGAGCCGTGCGGCGTGCCACGCGTCGAGCAGCTCGTACGCGTCGATCAGATCCGATTCTTCGAAGCGCTCGTTCCGGACGACGCGACCGCCGTCGTCGACCTCGGTGAGTTGCAACACTGTCCCGTGCCGCGTGAGCACGAGGTGCTCGCCGCGCACCGCGAGCACCTCGACGTCGGCGGTTCGGCCGACGGCGCGCGCGGCCAGCGTGTCCAGGATGGCTTCGTGCGGTGCCGGGCGCTGCGGTCCCCAGGCACCGGATCCCTCGAAGCAGGCGAGCGCGTCGTCGTACTGCGCCTCGTCGAAGACGTCGACCCGCTGGAGTCGGAGTTCGGCGTCGTAGTGATAGACGGCCCACTGTGTCGGGCTGTAGTCGGCGCCTTCGCTCGTGGTGCCGATGAAACGCATCAGCGACAGATGTGCGTCGCGTGAAACGCGCCGGGCGGCGTCGACGATGACGAGATCCGGGACTCGTTCGTAGAGATCACCGACGAGCGTGGCCGTTCCCTCTTCGCTCTGATCTCCTGCCCCGAGTGGCTTCCAGTCGTGTGTCTCGAACCCGGGCGCAAGCGACTCGATCCACGCGTCGAAGCCGCGCTCGCGGACCAGCCGCGCGCTGGCGAGGATTGCCCGCTCGACAGGCGAATAGTCGTCGCCCCGCAGTGCCTCGTAGCGCGCCTCGAGTAGATCGAGCGCGGCTTGCAGCTCCGATGCGTCGAAGGTGTGCGTCTGGGCCACGTTGGCTGCACCATCCACTTCGACGACGCGCAGCGCCGTCCCGGCTTTGTTGCTCTCGCGCGTGAGCACAAGGTGCTCGCCCCGGACCGCGATCACTTCCGTTTCGACAGACTGTCGTGCCGTGCGCGCGGCAAGCGTGTCGAGCATCTCGAAGGCTGGCGACATCTTCGGTCCCTGCGCGCTCGGAGTCGTGACGCCGACGCCCAGCAACGTTGAGGACGAGGTCGCGCCCTTCGCTTCGTAGAGCCGGCGCGCTTCGGCGAGCGCTCCGCGTGCGCCGCCGCCATCGCCAGCTTGCTCACGCAACATGGCGAGCGCGGCACACGCATCGGCGTGGTCGAGGGTGAGGTCGGTGCCCGCGGCCATCTCGACGGCGTGCTGGGCCATCGCAACTGCTGCCGCGACATCGCCGCGCGCCGCGAGCACACGAGCGCGCGCGACTCGCCACGCGATTGCGGTCTTGAGGTTCTGGCCCGCGAGCTCTTCGCTTGCGGTGGCGTACCGATCGGCCGCGTCGATGTCACCGAGTTCGAGATAGGCGTGGGCGAGCAGCGCGGCGGCCTGGCCGGCGTCGGCACCGACGCCGAGCGTGCCGAGGCCGTCGTAGGCCGCGCGCAGCGGCGCGACCGCGGCGCCGGCATCGCCCGCGAGTAGTTCCACCATGCCGGCGAACAGATCGGTCTCGAGCAGGCCGTGGCGCAGGCCCAGCTCCTCAACCGTCGTGCGTGCCGCATCGAGCATCGAACGGGCGACGTCGAAACGACCGCGCAGTGCTTCGAGCACGGCTTGGCATCGCATCGACGTGGCCTCGACCGACGGCGACGCCGCGGTGATCCGCAGCAGGCGCACGACGTCGAGGCAGCGCCCGCCCGCGCGCGCGACCGGGCTCGGGCCGAACAGCGCGGCTTGTGGCGCCGCGCCGAGGACGGCGGTGACGCGGCGGCGGTCTTCGGCCGCCCGTGCTGCGGCGAGCGCTTGGTCGAGCACGCCTTCGGCTTCGCCGACGCGACCGAGCCGCGCGAGCAGTAGGGCGCGCACCTGGTGCGCCTTCGCTTCGCCCGCGCCGTCGCCGAGTTCGCGTAGCTTGTTCGCCGCAAGGTTCGCGGCGCGTTCCGCGTCGATCAGCCCGTCGGGGTCGGTGAATCCGGTGAGCTGCGCCTTGAAGCACGAGGCCCACGCCGCCTCGACCGGGTCGGCGTGGGCCAATGCCGTGTACTCGTCGGCGAGCGGCGCGCCTGCAGCTGCGTCGCCGGCTGAGATGAGGCACTCGCAGCCGACACGCAACAGTTCGAGCCGGGCGCGTTCGTCGGTCGGCGGCAACAGCTCGAGCGCACGACGGGCAAGTGCGCCGCCGCTCGCGAGGTCGTCGGCATCGAGCGCGCGCTGCGCCGCGTCGCGCAGCATTCCCGCGGCCGAACGCCCGAGCGCGTCGGTGTCGGCGTCGCGCACACCGAGTTCGTCGAGGTAGCGATGAGCTTGCTCGAAGTGAAACGCGACCGCCAGCTCGTCGTCGCGTGCGCGATCGGTCTGCGCGGCGAGCCAGTCGCCGATCTGCTGGTGCAGCGACGCGCGTGTGCCCTTGAGCAGGCGGCGATACACCGCATCGCGGATCAGCACGTGGTGGAATCGATGAACGGGTTCGTCGCCCCAGTAGTTGCCGGTCGGCTCGACAAGTTCGCGGCGGCGCAGGCGATCGAGCACGGCAGCGATCGTTGCGTCGCCGCCAGCCGCGCCGAGTGCGCGGAGCGCACCGACACTGAACTCCGCACCGATCACCGACGCCAGCTCGAGTGTGCGCAGCTCGTCAGCCGGAAGGCGTTCGACGCGTGCGCCGAGCAACGACTGGATGCTCGGTGGTACGTCGATCGCGTCGGCGTCGACTGCCAGCACCCAGCGGCCGTCGTCGCCGCGCTCGATCACGTGGTCGTCCACGAGCATGCGCACGAGCTCGCGCACGAACAGCGGGTTGCCGTCGGTCGAACGCGGCAGTCGCGCCACGAGCTCGCGGGCAGCGCGCTGCCGAGCAGGCCTGCGGCGAGCGCCTCGGTCGCGCCGGAGTCGAGGCCGTCGAGCGCGAGCACGTCGGCCACGCGCCGCCCGGGCTCGGCGAGTGCGCCGCGCACATCGCGGATCTCCGGTCGGGCGAGCGCCACGATCACGATCGCCGCGTCGCGCACCCATTCGACGAGATGTTCGAGCAGGTCGAGCAGTTTCGGTTCGGCCCACTGGACGTCGTCGACGACGAGCAGCACCGGCTGTGTTGTGGCGAGCGCTTCGATGAGGCGACGCACGCCCCAGAAGGTCTCTTCCACCGAGCGCGTGGGTGCGGTGCCGAGCACGCCCGCCAGCACATCGACGACGCGCTCTCGATCGGCGATTTCGAGCGCCGTGCCGTCGATGTCGTCACCGACCGCGTTCCGGATCAACTCCGCGATCGGCGCGAAGGTCTGGCCGCCCGCGCGGTCGCAACGGATCTCGAAGCTGACTGCACCCTGGCCGCGCGCCGCGGCGGCGAACTCGCGGCTCAGTCGCGTCTTGCCGAGCCCCGGTGCGCCGACGATCGTGACGAGCGCGGCCGAACGCGAGGCGATGGCTTCGCTGAGCACCGCGCCGAGGCGCGCGAGCTCGTCGCTGCGGCCGACGAACGGAGCAACGACCTCGGGCGCGACCTGTTCGGCCACGTCCACCTGGTAGGTGGCGACGGGTTGGGCCCGGCCGGCGACCGATACCTCACCGAGCGCCGTGTAGCGCAACGTCCCGCGAGTGACGCGCCAGGTCTCCTCGCCCACGAGCACGCGACCCGGCTCGCACGCCTTTTCGAGCCGCGCCGCGACGTTCAGCGTGTCGCCGACGAGATCCGCGTCGTTCTCACCGATGACGATCTCGCCGGTGTTGATCCCCACGCGCAATGTCAGGGTCTCGCCGTGACCGCGCGCGATGTCGTGCGCAAACTCGGTGAAGCGTTCCTGCAGGTCGATTCCCGCGCGCACCGCGCGCTCGGCGTCGTCCTCGGCGATCTCGGGAATGCCGAATGTCGCCATCATGCCGTCGCCCATGAACTTCGCTACCGTGCCACCGTGCCGGTCGATCACGTCCTGCAAGATGGAGTGGAATCGGGCGAGTACCTGGCGGGTGACCTCAGCGTCGGTCCGCTCTCCGAAGCCGGTAGATCCGCCGAGGTCGGCGAACAGCACGGTGACGGTCTTCCGCACGGCGACCGGCTCGGCGGCGGGCGCGTCGTCGCCTTCGACGGATGTCCCGCACTCGTCGCAGAAGCGCTGGTCGGCGTCGAGCTCAGCGTTGCACGAGCGGCACCGGCGCGCGAGAGCCGCGCCGCAGCCCTTGCAGAACCGGGCGTTGGGACGGTTCGTGGTCCTGCACTGTGTGCACTCCACCGAGGCGGTCCCCCTGATGCCGGCCGGTGCCCGAAGCGTACCGGGCCGCCCCGTCCCGAAAGCTGGGGCGTGATCGCTCGTGATCGCCCAACAAACCGTGTCGTTCAGCGGTTGCCGTAGGCGTCGGCGCGGTGTTCGATGCGCACGACGCGGACCTCTGACGAAGCCGAAGACCGCTGTCCCGGTCGGGACCGAGCTTGCGCCATCGTGGGTCGATGAAGCGGCGCTACGACCAGACGTTCGAAGAGCTGCGAGTCGGCCCTCGGCCGCCTCGGGTCGCGGGTGATCGCGAGCGCAACCGCGACGCAATGCTTGCAGCCCCTGGACACGATTGTCGGCGAAGTACGCAGAGCCCCGCGTGGTGGCCGCCGGACCGGCCAGCTCGCTGATCGTCTCGTACGTCAGGACGTCGGACAGCGTCCTCGGTACGAGCGGGAACGCTACGCGCCGTTTGCCGAGACCGCCCGTAGACTGCGGCGATGGCACGTCGGACCGACGACTTTGAGATCGACCCCGTCGTCGTGCCCATCGACGACGGGCGTGACCTTTCGGCCGCCGCGATGGAGGCTTGGCTGGCGTCGCTGCATCGTGCTGAGCCGGTGATCCTGCGGGTGTCTGCCGCGACACTCGTTCGGGAGATGCGCGAGAACGACGAAGTATGACGGTCGTCCTCGACGCCTCTGCCGGCGTCGAGTGGGTACTGCGATCCGACGCTGGTCGTCGCGTCGAGTCGGCGGTGTCGCGACACGAGCTCTGGGTGCCGGAGCACTTCTTCCTGGAGACAGCCGCAGTGCTTCGTCGCCTGGTCATCGCAGGCGGTCTCACCGCTGGCCGCGCCGAACTGGCGCTCACGCAGCTACTCGGCGCGCCCGTTCACCGCGCGCAGGTCATGCCGATGCCCTCCGAGGCATGGACGTTGCGCAACAACGTGACGGTCGCTGACGCGCTCTACATCGTGCTCGCTCGCCATCTGGCCGCGGACCTGGTCACGCTGGACGAACGGCTCGCCGCAGCGCCCGGACTGGATGTCTCGTTCCAGATTCCGTGAGCGGCAATCGCGAGGGCGGTGAGCACGTAGGTACGCCCGACGATCAGACCCAGGGTCACTGCCGACCAAGTGCAAAGTTGTGAATCAGACAAAAGCGAGTGGACCGCGCGCATGGCACGCCTCGCTCGGCGACAGGATCTGCGCGCTCCGCGCGACTCCTCAAGGGACGCAACTAGAACCGCTGGTCTGACCTGGGAGAACGTTGTGGAATCGACAACGGCAGTGGAGACGATGGGACTCGAACCCACGACCCCCTGCTTGCAAAGCAGGTGCTCTAGCCAACTGAGCTACGTCCCCAGGGCCGGTAAGCCTACGCAACGCGTGCTGTTCGACCCGGCTTGTCAGTCCTCGGCGAGCAGCATGTAGATCTCCTTACGGGCTCGCTTCAGGATCTCGGTTGCCCGCTCGACGCGGTCGCGGTCGTTGGACATTCCGACCTGCTTCGCGGCGAGGAACAGCTGGCGCATCGCGCCACGCAGGTCGCCGACGCGCGCGTCGTCGGCGCCGGCAAGCTCCCACGGCGTGCCGCCGGCCTCCTCGACGCGCCGCGCGGCCTCCTCACGCCCTTGGTCGGTGACCTCGAAGACGCGCTTGGCGTCGCGCTCGGTCGAGCGCAGCAACCCTTCGTCCTCGAGGAGCTGCAGCGTGGGGTAGATCGAGCCCGGGCTCGGGCGCCAGGCCCCGCCGGTGCGCTCCTCCAACCGCTGGATCACGTCGTAGCCGTGACCCGCCTCCTCGGACAGCACCACGAGCACGGCGGTGCGGATGTCGCCGCGCCGCATGCGCCCGCCCCGCCGGCGGCCGTCCCAGTCGCCCCGGTGGCGGCCCCGGAACCCGTGTTCCTCTCGAAAGTCTCGCATCATGTGTGCTCCTTGCTCGAAGTTCGGTCGATATGCTCACGACCGCTTACGATATATCGTAACCAGTCGCTAGAGGCGCGCCAAACCGGCCCGACCGACACGCTCAGACCCGATTCAACTGATCGGGGCGCCCTCGAAGACCGCGGAGCGCACGCCGCGGGCCGACAGCTCGGCCATCGCCGCGAGCGGGTCGAGCAGCTCGGCGACGCCGTGCACACCGGGCGGTGGGGGTCGATCGCGATCGACGAGCCGCAGCGCGGTGATCGCGGCGAGGGCGCCCGCGGCGATCGACACCCGGTCGATCGCGCCGTAGACGACAACATCACGCCCCGCCTCGCGCCGTCCCCACACCTCCACACGGATGGCGCCGAGCGCATCGGCGCGCGCGTGGCGCCGGCGCGGCCGTTCGGCTTCGGCGAGCGTGGCAGTGACCGCGCCGACACCCGGGATCGCTCGCACCACGACCTCAGCCGCGGCGCGCACCACCTGGCAGTCGACCGGCCCGATCGGCTCGGGGAACCACACCTGCTCCTCGAGCTTGCCCACCTCGAACCAGCTTCCCCGCCGCCAGAGCGCGGCGACGTCGCGACGGCTGCGGCGCACCGATGCCGCCGACGCGGGGCCCGACCACCCGGCGCGCGCCACACGCACCTCGTCCACCTCGTCGAAGAGCGCGGCCGCGTGCGTGGCGAGCACCTCCGAGAGTCCCGGGGAGAAGCCCGCTCCGATCGCGACCGTCACCCCCGCGGCGTTGGCCGCGCCCTCGAGCCCGCGCAGGCCCGCAATCGTCGACGGGTTGTCCGCCACGCTCACGCACGGCACGCACGCGTCGATGGCGCGCCGGGCGACCTCGACGTCGTGATCGCCCGCGAGCGCAGTCACGACCACGTCGATACCTTCCAGCGACTGGATTGGCCAGCGCATCGAGTCGCTCTGCCCGCCGAGCGCGGCGACCACCGCGTCGGCGCGCCGCGGCCGCCGATCGGTGACGCGCACGTGAGCGATCTCGTCGGAATCGGCGAGCTGGCGCGCTACGCGGCGGCCCACCAGGCCGGCCCCACACACAAGCGCGGTGGTCACCGGAACGTGGCGTCGTCGAGTTGCCGCCACCCGCCATGCGTCGGCTCGACGCCGCCCTTGCCCACGACGCGCGCGACCGCTCCGATCAACGCGGCCACTCCGAGCACGAGCACGACGCGGCGAAACAGCTTCACGGCGCGGAGCATACCGACCGGTCCTGCGGAACGTACCTGCCCGCCGTCGCACCGGAGCGGCCCGGCCGGTTGCGCGGCCCGGCGCGGTGCTACGCGACGTCCTGCTGCGCCACGCGACCGCGCAGGGCATCGAGCGGCGCCGGCCGCGCGTAGAAGAACCCCTGCCCGTAGAGGCAGCCGAGCTCGCCGAGGCGCCGGGCGACGGCGGCATCCTCGATGCCCTCAGCAATGACTTCGAGTCCACGTGCGCTCGCGAGCGCAAGGATCGCTTCCACGATGGAGCTGTCACGCTCGTTCGTGGCGAGCGCGTCGATGAATGTCTTGTCGATCTTCAACGTGTCGATCGGCAGCGTGCGCAGGTAGGTCAGCGAGCTGTAGCCGGTGCCGAAGTCGTCGAGCGCCACGCGCACTCCGATGTCGCGTAACGCGCGCAGCTGCCGGATGACACTGTCAGGCTCGATCAACAATGCCGACTCGGTGATCTCGATCGTGAGCAGGTCTGGCGACAGGCCGATGTTCTCCAGGACGAGCTGCACCGACGTGTCGAGGTCGTGCGTGGCAAAGCGGCGCGCCGAGACGTTCACCGCGACGCCGACGCCAGGCGTGATGGACTGCCAGCTCTGGCAGTCGTCCACGGAGTGCTCCAGCATGGCGTTGCCGATCCCGGCGATGAGCCCGGCGTCCTCGGCGATCTCGATGAAGTCGCGGGGCGGCACCACGCCCCGGCCCGGTCGTAGCCACCGTGCGAGCGCTTCGAGCTTCATCGTTCGGCCCGTCGAGAGCTCGACGATCGGCTGGTAGAACGGCACGATCTCGTCACCCGCGGATCGCGAGGCGCAGCGACGTCTCGAGGTCGAGGCGTTCCGCGACCCAGTTCTGCATCGTGTGGTCGAACAGCTCGAACCGGGCGCGCCCGTTGTCCTTCGAGCGGTACATCGCGGTGTCGGCCTGCCGTAGCAGGTCCGCAGGTGACGTCGTCGCGTCGGCCGCGAAGCCGATGCCGATCGACGCGGTCACGAACAGCGACCGGCCAGCCAGTTCGAATGGTTTGGCGAACGCATGCGTGAGGCGTTGCGCGAGCCGGACCGGTCCGGTGATGCCGTTCGTCACGTCGGCGCAGATCACGACGAACTCGTCGCCGCCGAGCCGCCCGACGATGTCGGACTCGCGCGTGACCGCCGTGATGCGCGTCGCCGCTTCGCGCAACAGATCGTCGCCCACCTGGTGGCCGAGCGTGTCGTTGACGAGCTTGAAGCGGTCGAGATCGATGAAGAGCGCCGCGACCCCGAGGCCCTCTTGCTCCGCACGGCGCAGCGCCTCGCCCGTGCACTCGAGCACACGCTGGCGGTTCGGGAGCCCGGTCAACGGATCGTTGAGCGCGAGCACCTTGAGCCGTGACTCGATCGCCTTCTGTTCGGTGATGTCGCGGACGATGGTGGTGAAGAAGCGGTCTCCGCCGACCTCAACCGCCGCGATGGAGCCTTGGAGCGGGAACAACGCACCGCTGCGGCGCCGGCCGCGCGCCTGGAACATTCGCGCCGGCCGCGTGCCGTTCTGCGTGAGTGCACGCAGCACATCGGCCTCGTCATTCGGCAGGATGTCGGTGTAGAGACGCCCGAGGATCTCGGCCGCGCTCCACCCGAATGTCGTCTCCGCGGCCCGGTTGAACTCGACGATCCGGCCCTCGGCGTCCACCGTGATGATCGCGTCGGGGGCCGTGTCGAGCAGGCTGCGCGTGCGCGCCTCGGAGTTGCGCAGCGCCTCCGCGGCGAGCTGCCGATCGGTGACGTCTTGCAAGTACACGAGCATCCCGGCGAGAAGTGGATCGTCGAGCCGGTTGCGCGCCCAGGCCTCGAACCAGCGCGTGGTGCCGTCGACGGCGTTCACGCGGACGAGCATCGCCTCCTGGCTGTCGCCCCCTTGCATGATCGACTCCGCCGTGCGGGTGATCATCTCCTCGCGGTCGTCCGGGTGTACGAGCTCCAACGGGTCGGAGCCCACGAGATCGGTCACGGTGTAGCCGAGGATCCGCTCGACCGCATGTGAGACCCATCGAACCGTCGCGCCGTCGGTCAGCAGCACGATGTCCGACGCGTTCTCGGCGAGCGCGCGGGCACGCGCTTCTGCTCGCGCCAGGGCGGTGATGTCGTGGAAGTGCACGATGACGCCGGCGATCAGCGGGTCGTCGAGCCGGTTGCGCGCGGTGTACTCGCACACCCACGTCGACCCGTCGGGTACCACGACCTGCACGGCGAGCGGCGGCCCGATCGCTCCTGGCCCTTCCGCGACGACGGCGCGGAACCACTCGCGCACGCGCGGCACGTCGGCCTCGATGACGCGGCCGAACATCACGCGACCATCGACGCGCTCGCCCTCGGCACTTCTGAACATCTCGGCCGCGCGGGGCGACACGTATTTCGTGGCGCCGACTTCGTCGATCACCACAAGCCCGCCCGGAGAGTGCTCGATCAACAGGCGGAATCGTTCGCGTTCGTCGCCGGCGTCCAGCTCTGCGCGCCGGCGGCCAGTGACGTCGCGGGTGACGACCACCAGGGTGTCGCGGTCCATCGGCGCCGCCGCGGTGTAGAGCCACCGGCTCGCACCGGAACGGGCGTTGACGTGCAGCTCCCACTCGCGGCGGGCGCCGGCGTGCATGGCCTCGTTCAGCATGGTGAGGATCCGCCCGGCATCGGGCCAGTGGGCGTTCACGACGGTCCAGCACCGGCCGGTGATCGGCTCAGCCGGCGACAGTGTCTCCTCCACGCGCGTGCTCGCGGCGAGGAACTCCCAGTCGACGATCGTGTCGCCGTCCCGCACCACGCGCAGGATCGAATAGGCGTCACCGCTCAGCTCGACGGCGCCGCGCCACATCGCCGCCAGATCGCGCGGGTCCGCGCCACCGCCCATGACGTCGTCGTCGCGGCCCGGCCACGCGGATGACCCCTCCACCGCGCCATGATCGGCACTGCCTCTCGTTGCCCTGAGCCCTCGTTGATCCGGCCTAGGCTCGCCGGCCTATGCCGACCAGCTGGGCCCCCGGAGACCGGTCATGACGAAACCGGTCGTGACCCGTGTCGTCGTCGGCGTCGACGGCTCGCCATGCGGTGAGCAGGCGCTGCGGTGGGCGTACTCGTACACCCGCTCGATCAGCGGTGCTTCGATCGAGGCGATCCTGTCGTGGAACGAGCACCCGCTCCTCGCAGGCGTCGCCGAGACTCTGGGGGGCGGCGTGCCGCTGGATCAGGTGGAGGCACAGGCCCGGGCGATGCTCGACGCCGCGGTCGAAGGTGTCGTGGGCAACGACGTGGAGGTCACCCGCACGATCGCATCTGGGGCGCCGGGCGACGTGCTCGTCGGGGCCGCGAGCGACGCCGACCTGCTCGTGGTCGGCCGCCATGGCGGCGCGGGTGTGCTCCATCTCGGCTCGGTGAGCGCACACTCCGCGCGCCACGCTTCGTGCCCGGTGGTCGTCGTTCCCGAACGCTGACCCACGCACCGCCGGGCGGCGAATCGTCGGCGACGACGCCACCGATGCGGCGCGACGAGCGGGGCCGAGAACGTCCGGACGATCCAGACCGGTACGAGGCATTCGGTCGACCGCCTCGATGCATCTGCACCACTGGTTCGCGTCGGGGGTCGAGGAGACCGCGCCGCCCATATGGGGAGTTCCCCCGATGCGCCGGGCGGCGGGCGTTCGTAGCGTCTGGGCCGGATCCGCCACGCAACTCGGGAGACCACGATGGATGAGCTGTGCACGAAGGGCGCCACCGAGCTCGCGGCGCTGATTCGCAGCCGTGAGGTGCGCGCGATCGATGTCGTCGACGCGCATCTCGGCCGCATCGATGAGGTGAACGGCGCACTCAACGCGGTGACGGTCACGCTGGCCGACGGTGCACGGACCGCGGCATCCGCGATCGACCGGCGTGTCGCCGCCGGCGACGCAGTCGGGCCGCTCGCGGGTGTGCCGTTCACCGTGAAGGAGAACATCGATGTGGCGGGGTCGGCGACCACGTGGGGTTGCGCCGCCTTCGCCGGGCAGGTGGCGAGCACCGACGCGCCAATGGTGGCGCGGCTGCGCGAGGCCGGCGCGATCCCTCTCGCGCGGACGAACCTGCCCGACTTCGCGTTCCGCTGGCACACCGAGAGCGGCCTCTCGGGACACACCCGCAACCCCTGGGATCCCGCGCGCACGCCGGGCGGGTCCTCGGGCGGCGAGGCCGTCGCGCTCGCCACCGGTATGACGCCGCTCGGTTTGGGCAACGACCTCGGCGGTTCGCTGCGCATTCCGTCGCAGATGTGCGGTACCGCAGCGCTGCGACCCACCATGGGCCGCGTCGCCGACGCCGCGGTCACCGAACCGTCGACGCCCGTGCCATCGATCCAGCTGTTCAACTGCCAGGGCCCGCTGGCGCGCCGCGTCCGCGATCTCCGCGCGGCATTGGACATCATCGCCGCGCCGGACGCGCGCGCGACCCGCGCTGGGTGCCTGCACCGCAACGCGGGCCCGCACGCACCGGACCCGTGTCGATCGCGGTCGTGCGCAACCCGATGGGCGGCGGCATCGACTCGCACGTACGCGACGGGATCGAGCGCGCCGCCGGGTGGCTGGCCGAGGGCGGCTACGAGCTCGTCGATGTCGAACCGCCGGAGCTCGAAGCGGCGGGCGGCTTGTGGTTCGACCTGCTCTGGGCGGACTTCCCCGACATCTGGGCGTTGATCGAACCGATCGCCGGTGAGGGCCTGCACGCGTTCGTCGAGGCGTGCCGGACGAGCGGTGCGTACTACGAGATCGACCGGTCGGCGCTGAGTGCCGCGCTCACGGCCCGTTACCGGATCGGTGCGGCGTGGTCGGAGTTCGCGGCGCGCTACCCGATCATCCTCGCGCCGGTGTGCTGCGAACGACCGTGGCTCCTCGGCGACGACATCACGCGGCTCGGCGAGATCGCCCACGCGATGCGGATGATCCTGCCCGTGAACGTGCTCGGCCTGCCCTCGTGCGCGGTACCAGTCGGCGCCGACGACGGCCTGCCGCAGGGCGTGCAACTCGTGGGCGCGCGCTACCGCGAAGACCTTCTGCTCGACGCGGCCCAGACGATCGAAGACCGCGCCGGGCTGCCCACACCGATCGAACCTGTGCTCGACGCGCGGGTGTGACGGTGGCGCGTCATAGCACGCCCTGCTCGATGGCGAACAAGGCCGCGGCGCCGCGTGTAGACACGCCGATCTTCGTGTAGATGTGCTGCACGTGATGGTCGGCGGTCTTCGCCGAGATCACGAGCCGCTCGGCCACCTCGCGGGTGGTCAGCCCGAGCGCGATCAGCCGCAACACCTGGACCTCGCGTGCGGTGAGCCCGGCCGGGAGTGCGGGCCGCGCGGCGCGGCGGTGCCCAGCCGCCGCAAGCACCCGCTCGACGGCCTCACCATCGAGTGCGCCCTGCGCGCTCATCGAACGCAGCTCGGCGGCCGCATCGTCGGGCGCGAGCGCGAGGCGCTGCGGGCGGTCCGCTGTCATCGCCTGGTAGCAGTCGGCTGCGGCGAGGACGCGTTGCGTTTCGTCGAGGTGTGTTCCGCCGACGCGGCGGTGATACCCCGAGCCGTCGATCCGCTCGTGCGCGGCTGCCGCGATCGACGCGGATGCGGCCGTGAACGGCACCCGGCGAAGCAGCTGGTCGGTCACCAGCGCATGTGCCTCGACACGGTCGCGTTCGTCGCGAGTGAGTGGGCCGCGTTTGTCGAGGATCGTGTTCGGCACCGCCACGCAGCCGAGGTCGTGGAGCAGCGCGGCCACCTCCGCATCCGGACCGCAGGCGTCGCGTACGAGCGCGGCCACGGCGCGAGAGTGGCCGTTCGCCCAGGGCGACTTGAGGTCGGCGAAGTCGGCGATCACGAACAATGCTTCACGGACCGATTCGTCGTCGAGCGGCGCGCACGCTGGAGCGATCGCGAGCGCTTCGTCCCACGGGTCGCCGGCCTCCACCGCCTTCCACCACACCGTTGCCTCCTCGACGACCAGATCCACGAGATCGGGATCATGGGCCTTTCCGCGCCGAGCCTTCACGATCACGCACGCACGCTCGACGGTCTCCAACCGCGCGAGCACCTCCAGCTCCTGTCCTAGTTGCGCGTAGCGCATCGGTCGCGGGATCGCGGTACCCCGCAACCCGACGGGCAGCCCGCGCCCGTTCCAGCGCTCGAACGTGGCCGCGAGCGCGGCGCGCACGGCCTCGTCGAGGTGCAGCCGGTGCGCGAACGCGTCGGCCACCTCGCACGCTGCCGTGAAGTTCGCGACCGCGCCCTTGCGGCCCGAGGCAACGACCGCGGCTCGGGCTCGGAGCCGGGCGGCTCCCGACTTGCCGGGACCGGCGTGCACGAGCAACATCCGCAACATCTCGATGGGATTGGCGAAGTCCGCACGCAGCGACTCGGCCCGGAGCTCGATCTCGTCACCGAACAGCGCCGCGGTCTCGAAGGCGTGACCGGTGCAGCCGAGGTACCGCAGTGTCGACGCCCACCAGGTGGTGGCCCGCTCCCTCTCGCCGGCACCCGCGGCGCAGGCGAGCCGGTCGCTCAGGACGGTGGCACGTAGCTGCGAGCCGGGTGTCTGCCCGAAGGCGTGGTCCTGCGCCACCGCGAGCAGAGCCGCGATCTCGGGCAACGTCACGTGGCCGGGCACGCCGACACGGTAGATGGGGCCAGCTCACGCTGCGACGGTTGCGGCGTCGAATGCTTCGCGCCACTCGCGGCGACTGGACCCGCCGCCTACGTGAAGATGATCTGGCCGCCGGCGGCCTTCTCGTAGAACTCGCCGACTGTGATGATGTCTTCCACCTGATCGATCAAGTCGTCCTTCGTGAGGTGGAACAGGTCGACCGACGCTTTGCAGCCGTAGAGACCGGCTCCGGTGTCGGAGATCATCTCGATGAACTCGGGGATCGACGGGATGTCGAGCTGCTCGATCTGCTTCTCCATGTAGTGGGTCATGACGCTCGACATGCCGGGGAACCCGCCGAGCCAGGTGGCGAGGTGGAGTCCGGGGTTGCCCACGGTCGCGACCTTGATGTGGTCATGGCGCTTCTTGTGGATCGCGTCGAGCCCGAAGAACGTGAAGAACAGGTTCGCCTCCATGCCCTCGGCGCGCGCGCCGTTCGCCATGATGAGCCCTGGGTACACGGCTTCGAGCGAACCCTTGCTCACGATGATCGACACCTTGGTGATTGCTTCGTCACCCATGTTCACTCCTAGATGCAGCCGCGCGGCTTGGGGATGCCGGCGATCTTTGCCGCGGTCTTCGCGGGGCCCTTCGGGAACAGCGCGTAGAGCTCCTTCACCGACACACCCGAGGTCTTGCCGAGCACGCGCACCGTCGGTCCGGTGCCCTTCTCGGCGTATTCCTTGCGCATGAACCGGATGACCTGCCAGTGCTCGTCGGTGAGCGGCTCGATCCCTTCGCCGCGCCGCCAGCTCGGGCGCCATCTCCTCGGTCCACTCGTCGGGGACGACGAAGAAGCCGTCGTCGTTCAGCTCGACCGGATGTCCGGCAAGCGTCGTGGTCGTCATTGCGTGCCTCCTGGGCTCACGAGGTCCTTGCCGCGAGTGGGCATCGAGGCCTCGAGGCCCGGTACGTCGCGGCCGGGTAGCAGCACATGCCAGTAGAACCACTGGAACATGAGCTTGCCGAGATGGTTCATCCGCGATTCGCGCAGCAGCGGCAGGCCGAGGCGCGCGGGGAAGTGCCCACCGACCGGCTCCTGGTCGTAGTTGAAGTCGATCAACAACGCCTTGTGGAAACCCGTCTCGATGAAGCAGTTCGTGTGACCGTCGAACGACGCTTCGAGCGGCTCGCCGGCGAGCAGGTGCGCGATGTTGTCCACCAGAACCTCGCCTTCGAAGTGGGTGACCGAGCCGGCCTTCGACGCGGGAACGTTGGCGGCGTCACCGATCACGAAGATGTTCGGGCGCACGTTCGCCTGGAGCGTGTGGTCGTCGGTCGGCACGAAATCGAGCTCGTCACCGAGTCCGGGCGATCGACCGACGTACTGCGCGCCACCGTGCAGGGGCACGACGACCGCCACGTCGAAGGGAACCTCGCGGCCGTCGTACGCGACGAGGCGCCGGTCGACCCCATCGATTTCCCCGGTATTGAACTCGGTGACGAGCTCGACGCCCTTCTCGGCCAGCAGGCCGGCGAGCACGCGCGCGCCGCGGTCGGCTTCGTGAACGCACCGTCGAGCGGCGTCACGTAGGTGATCTCGACGTCGTCCCGGATGCCGCGCTCGGTGAAGAACCAGTCGGCGAGGAAGCAGAACTCGAGCGGCGCGACCGGGCACTTGATCGGCATGTCGACCACGTTCACGACGAGGCGACCGCCGTTCCAGCTGTCGAGTCTGCCCGCGAGCGCCGTCGCGCCCTCGAGGTCGTAGAAGGTGAACACCGAGTCGGCCGACGCGGGCCCGGACAGACCGGGGGTCTCTTCGGGTACCAGCCGCGCTCCGGTGGCGACGACGAGCACGTCGTAGTCGAGCACGTCGCCGTTCTCGAGGTGCACCTTGTCCTGCTCGATGTCGACGTGATCGATGGCCGAGGTCACGTAGCCGATGCCGTCGTGCAGCTGCCGGGCGCGAGGCCGCACGATCTCGTCGGGGTGCGCGAGCCCGAACGGCACGAACAACAGTCCGGGTTGGTACACGTGCCGGTCGTCCTGGTCGACGACGGTGATGGTCGCCTCGTCACGGGTGTAGCGGGAGCGCAGCCGGTTCGCGGTCAGCGTTCCTCCGGTGCCCGCGCCGAGCACGACGATGTGGTGCGTCACGATCGGCTCCCTTCGACGATTCGATTCGCACGTACAGCGTCGTCCCGGACGAGCGGGCGCACCAGGGCCCCTGGGCCGCGCCGAACGGGACGAAGGACCGTGCGGGCCGGGCGTCGGAATACCGCCCGTGGGTATCCCGTTGCAGTACGGAACCGACCGCGAGGAGGCCGCCATGAGTGCCGTCGCTTTGACTGAGAGCACGTTCCAGACCAGCATCGAGCAGGAAGGCATCGTGCTCGTCGACTGGTGGGCGTCGTGGTGCGGCCCGTGCCAGATGTTCGCCCCGGTATTCGATGCCGCCGCCGAGCAGCACGGCGACATCGTGTTCGCCAAGGTCGACACCGAGGCCGAACAAGGCCTCGCGGCCGCGGCGCAGGTCATGTCGATCCCCACGCTGATGGCGTTCCGTGACGGCATCCTCGTGTTCCGCCAGGCGGGCGCGCTCCCGGCCGCGGCGCTCGAGGACCTGATCGGCCAGGTGCGCGCGCTCGACATGGACGCGGTGCGGGCACAGATCGCCGAGTCGGCCCCGGCCTGAGCCACCGGCCGTCAGCCGGCCACGATCTCGAACTCCACCGCGTGCTCCACACCGGCGCGGCTACCGGCCGCCTCGGCCGCCCGGCGGAGCAACGCGCCGGGGTCGTCCGCGCCGCCGCCGTCGCCGAGGTTGGCGAGGTAGATCTCGTGACAGCGCAACGACTCGATGCCCCGGTCGAGCCATCCGGTGACGTCGACGAAGTGCGTGGGCGACGGTGACCCACCGAAGGCCACGCCGCGCACGCCCGGCCATGCCTCGCCGCGCTCGGCGAAGAGCCACGGATTGGCGGCGTCGCGCACCGCGTCGAGCAGCGCGGTGCCTACGTGGCGGTGGTCGGCGTGGTTCCAGCTCGGCCCGCCCCAGCTCGCGCGGTAGTTGATCGACAGGATCATGTCGGGCCGGTGGCGCCGGAGGACCGCGGCCAGGTCGCGCCGCAGCGCCAGGTCGGCCACCACGAGTCCGTCGGGGTACTCGAGGAACTCGAGCGTGTCGACACCGACTGCGTCGCAGCTCCGGCGCTGCTCGTCCGCACGCAGCGGCGCGGCCTGCTCGGGTGGCATCGACGCGATCCCCGCCTCCCCCCGGGTGACGACCACGTAGCCGACCCACTTTCCGCTCGCGGTCCACTTCGCGACCGCGCTGGCCGCGCCGTACTCCATGTCGTCAGGGTGCGCGACGACGGCGAGCGCGCGATTCCAGTGTTCGGGAAACGGTTCGAGTGGGGTCACGCGCGACATCGAAGCACGCGACGCGGCCGTCGAACGCGCGCGCGTGCGCACGGTCTCGCGAACCGCTCGCCCGATCGGTTACCATCGAACATATGCGCGATGCGCGGGACCAACGTCGCAGCACGTCGACCTCGGCGTTCGGTGTGTCGAAGCGCGAGAGCCACGATGCGTCGGCGTTCTACGAGCGGTTCACGCCGCCCGACCTGACGACCGATGCCGAGGTCTCTCATCGCAAGGACATCGACGACATCTTCGTCGGCGACGCCCGGTGCATGGACAAGCTCGACGGCGGGTCGGTCGCGCTCGTCGTCACGTCACCGCCGTACTTCGCCGGCAAGGAGTACGAGACCGCGCTCGGCGAGGGCCACGTTCCCGCCACCTACGCGGAATACCTCGCGATGCTCGAGGCGGTGTTCGCGGAGTGCGTGCGCACGCTGGAGCCGGGGGGCCGCATCGCGGTCAACGTCGCGAACCTCGGACGCAAGCCGTACCGGTCGCTCTCGGGTGACGTCACGTGGATCCTGCAGGACCGCCTCCGTCTCCTGCTGCGCGGCGAGGTCATCTGGATCAAGGCACGCGGCGCCGCGGGATCGTGCGCGTGGGGCTCGTTCCAGCGTCCGGCGAACCCGGTGCTGCGCGATCTCAGCGAGCGGGTGATCATCGCGAGCAAGGGCCGCTTCGACCGAGCGCTCAACCCGCGGCAGCGCTACGCGCGCGAGCTGCCCTCGGAGGCATCGATCTTCCGTGACGAGTTCATGGAGGCGACCACCGATCTCTGGGAGATCCCCGCGGAGAGCGCGAGCCGGGTGGGCCATCCCGCGCCGTTCCCCGTGGAGCTCCCCGAACGCCTGATCCACCTCTACACGTATCGCGGCGACCTCGTGCTCGACCCGTTCATGGGTTCGGGCACCACCGCGGTCGCCGCGGTGCGCACGGAACGGCATTTCGCGGGCTACGACACCGACCCCGAATACGCCGCCAAGGCCCGCGCGCGCGTCGAGCAGGAGCGCAAGCGACTGCAGCGCCTGCGCGACACCGAGAGCGAGCCGCCGCGCGTCGTGCTGTCGGGCAGCCCCGCACCCGCGCCCGACGGCGAGGAGTTCCAGTCGCGAGCCGTACGCGAAGGTCGGGCGGCCCACGACCTCGCGAAGGAGGCCCTCGATGTGTGCGGCTTTTCCGATATCGAGGCCAACGTCGCGCTGCCCGAGGGTGTCGAGGTGAACTTCGTCGCCCGTGACGGCGCGGGCAAGCAGTGGTTCTTCGACGTGTCGGGCGGGTTCACGTCGAACCGGCCGGGTTTGCGCCGCACCGACACACTCTGGAAGGCGCTCGGCAAGGCGGCCGTCCTGAAGGCTGCCTACCCGTCGGCGCGTCTCGTGCTGCTCACCACTGATGCGCCCACGCGCAACAGCGCCGGCGATGCTGCACTGTCGGTACTGCTCGGCCCGAGGAAGGCGATCCGCGACCTGATCGTGTTGAGCGCGGGCGACGATCTGCAACGGCTGCGCCGCTACGCACGAGGCTGACCGGCGTGCAGCATCGTGATGCGTCGACGGAGGCCGCGTCGGTGAGCGACTTCCAGTCGTCAGCCGGCGTGCAGGGAAGGCAGTTCGCCGAGCAGTGCGACCAGTTGCTGCGCCACTATGGCTTCGAGCTCCACGGGCGGCTGCTCGTCGACGACGTCGGCGTCGAGATCGACCGGGTCGCCACGAGCCCGCGCGGCTGCACCCTGTGGTTCGAGTACAAGGGCAGCGTGCAGGGCAGCCGGCCGGGACTGATGCGCACCGACACGCTGAAGAAGGCCGCCGCGAACGGCGCGTTGCTGCACGGCACCGTCGACCGCTGCCCGTACATCGTGCTCACGTCGCACACACCCGAGTCCGGGTCGGGCGCGGCCATGCTGCGCACCGCGCTCCGGCTCGGCTACTTCGACGACGTCATCTGCATCTACCGGCCACTCGACACCCAGCGCCTGCGCGCCCTCTGACCCGGCCGCCCAGGATCGGTCAAGCCTGGCCCTAGTCGTCGTTCACGATGGTCAACGTCCCGCGCGCGCCCGAGCGGAACCAGTCGGCGTTCGTCACCGTCGCCGTGATCACCTCGCTCGGCTCGACCCGCGTGTCGCCGCAGATCGTGAAGCGCAGCAGCACCGACCTCGCACCCGCTGCGAACGGCACCGGGCTCGACGTCGACTGCAGGTAGTCGGCGCCCGCGGTCGTCCGCAGGCAGCTCGATCCGGTTCCTTTCACGGACGTGCCGCCCAGCGCGAAGCTGAGCGCACCCGCCTTCGGCGCCGCGGAGGGAAACTTCACCGTGAGCGCCACCAGGCGTTGCCTGCTGTTGCCCTCGTTCGTCCGCGCCGCTGATATCGAGAGCGCCGCGCCGTCGTCGTTCTGAATCGTGCCGGTACCGGCGCGGTTGCCCACGAGCGCGTTCGTGAAGTTGGAGGCCACGTAGGCGAACGACTCCGCGGCCTCGGAAGTGGTGTCACCGCAGATCTTCACGGCGACCGCACCGACCTTCGCGCCCGCCGGAATCGTGACCGTCCGGTGCAGCGACTGGAAGTCCACACCCGCGGTCCCGCAGTTGCCGCCGTGGGCAGCGCCGCTGATGTCGGACGTGTCGAACTTGAACGTGATCGTCTTGGCGCTCGCCTGCGTGTGGCCGCCCGACGCCAGGACCCACACGAGCGACATCGTCGTCGTACCCGAGTTGCCCTCGAGCTGGGCCCGGCTCGCGGCGAGCGACAGCGTGGGCGGGCCGTCGTCATCGAGGATCGTCGCATGGCCCACGTTGTCGACCACCGCATAGCCCGACGCGCCCTTCACCACGAGGTCGAAGCCCTCGTCGTTCTCGTCGAGCGCGTCGTCGCACAGGTGCACGTTCACCGTGACGCTCAACTTGCCGGTGTTCAGCACCACGCTGCTGTTCTGCGTGACGTAGTCGATGCCCGCCGAGCACGACGATCCACCCTTGGCGCCCCGCCCGTTGTCGAACAGCTGGTACGAGATGCTCGCTCGCTGCGTGGGGTTGAGGCCGATGAGCTCGATCTTGAAGCTCGCGGTACCCCCGTGCTCCGACACGGGCGGCGCATCGTCGACGTAGAGTCCCTTCCCCACCGACGCGGCGGTGATCGTGACGACGGCATCGCCGGTCTGGCCGCTTACGCCGGCCGAGTAGTTCGTGAAATGCAGCTTGAACGACTTGTTCGAGTGCAGCGACGCGTCATGACAGATCGTCATGCGCAGCGGCACGTCGGGGGTCGTCGCGTTCGCGGGAACGTGCACCTGCCCGGTCGCGGTCACGTAGTCGACGGTCCCCGCGCACGCGGTCCCGGCGATGGCGCTGCCGGCCGACACCGTCGACCAGTTGAACGTGATGGCGGAGCTGTTCGGCGCGGACACGTCGACCGGGATCGTCACAAGGGTTGGCGCCGCGGGCTCGGAGACCGACGCATTGGGGATCGTGACGTTCGGCGCGGTGTCGTCGTCGAGCAGCGTGCCGACGCCGGTGCCCGTACCGATCTGGGCGCCTGTCGTCGGGTTGAACAGAACGACGTCGAACGTCTCGTCGGGCTCGTGCACGTTGTCCGCGCAGGTCGTCACCGAGATCTGCTCCGACGGGAACACGGTGTTCATCGTGGCCAGGGCGCTCGGCAACTGCTGGACGTAGTCCTTCGTGCCGTTGCAGTGACTGCCCGACGGCGCCTCGGAGGCGGTCACCGGGGTGGTCTTCCACAGCGCGCTGTAGTTCACGCCCGGGGCCGCGTTCGCGAGTGTGACGGTGAAGGTGATCACCGACGACGAGCCGGGCCCGTTGCCCTCCAGCACCGACACGCTGTTGATGCTGAACGTCGCGGGCGTCGCCGCCGCAACCGGGCGCGCCACGCCCACCATCGCGCCCACCATGGAACCGGCCGCGGCCAGGAACACGAGTCGCCGCACACGCATCGCTACCTCCTCGACATTCCGTCCGTGGCGACGGTACGGAGGCGACCTTGTGCCGACCTTGCGACGGGCGTGCGGTCGGGACGGGACGCCGGGGGCGGGCCCCGATTAGTCTCCGTGCCGCATGGCTCGGCTCGAGCTGGCGCTCCTCGGAGAGCCCGCGGCACGAGTCGACGGACGACCCGTCGACCTCGGCCCTCGCCGCAACGCCCTGCTGCTCGCCGCACTCGCGCTCGCCCGCGGCGCCGCGGTGCCGAGTGCCCGCCTCGCCGAGATCGCGTGGGACGGCGCGCCCCCGGGCAAGTGGGAGACGTCGCTCTATAGCCGCATCTCGCGGTTGCGCGCCGCGCTGGGGACCGCCGGCGACCGTCTCGTGACGCGGGCGCCCGGCTACGCGCTCCTGCTCGACGCCGGCGACCTCGACGTCGAGTGCTTCGAGGGTGAGGCGGCGCAAGGCCGGGCACTGCTGCTCTCCGGCGATCCCGCTGGAGCCGTCGACGTGCTCGCGTCGTCGATCGCGCGGTGGCGGGGACGCGGTCCCGACATCCTGCTCGGTTCGGACACGCTGGCCGTGGAGCGCAGTGCCCTCGAGGAGCAGCGCGCAACCGCGCTGGAAGCACTCATCGACGCGTGTCTGGCCGCCGGCGACGACGAACGCGCCCTGCGCGCAGCCGAGCCGCACGTGCGCGAGTTCCCCTTCCGCGAGCATGCGTGGGCCCAGGTCGCGACCGCGCTCGTCCGCCGGGGCCGCCAGGCCGACGCGCTCGAGCGGCTCCGCGACGTGCGCGCCCTCCTGCGCGACGAGCTCGGCATCGATCCCGGCCAGGAGCTGCGCGAGCTGGAGCGGGCGATCCTCGACCAGGACCCCCGTGTGCTCTCCGCTCCCGAGCGGCAGCAGGCCGCGCCCAACGACGCCCCGCGCGGCGTCGCGCCGCCCGCGTGGCTGCGCGACCGTGGCGACTCGTTCGTGGGCCGCACCGCCGAGTGCGCCGCGATCGAGCGGGTGTGGAGCGAGCTCAGGGCTGGCGGCGGCACCCGCATCGTGCTCGTCGAGGGCGACGCCGGCATCGGCAAGACCCGCACGGCCGGACAGGCCGTCGGGGCGCTCGACGGCGCGCCCGCAGTGCTCGGCGGCCGCTGCGACGAGGACCCGCTGCTCACCTTCCAGCCGTTCGCCGAGATGCTCGCGCCGCTCTTCGTCGAGACGGCCGCGCTCGAGCAGCTCGGACGGGAGATCGCCGGCCTCGCCCTCGTCGTGCCCGACCTCCCGGTGCGGTTCGAGTGGATCGCCGCGCCCGACGTGACCGAGAGCGATGTGGCCCGTGCAATCGCAGTGTCGGCGATGGAGCGGCTGCGCCGGCACCGATTCGGCGCGGCGCCGATCGTCGTCGTGATCGACGACGCGCACTGGGTCACGCTGCCGGCCCTGCGCATGCTGCGCCACATCGTCGCGACCCAGGCGCTGGCACCGGCGATGATCGTGCTGACGGCACGACACCACGAAGCGCGGGGTGAGCTCGACGACGCCCGCCTCATGTGGACGCGCGCGCACGTGCTCGATGTCGTGCGCCTGGGACCGCTCGACGACGGCGCGTCGGAGGCGCTCGCTGTAGCACGGGGCGCCGACGCCGCAGTCGCCGCCTCCGCGTGCGGGCGGGCCGGCGGAAATCCCTTCTACCTCGAGGAGCTCGTGCGCCATCTCGGCGAGGCCCCCGACCGCAACCCCGACACACTTCCCGACACGGTCCGGGCGACGATCGGGCGACGCCTCGAACGCCTCCCCGCCGAGACACGCAGGGCGCTCGCGGTGGGCGCGCTCGCCGGCCCGCAGTTCTCCGGCCCGCTCGTCGCCCGAGCAACCGGACGGTCGCTGGCCGCGAGCTACGAAGCGCTCGAACCGGCGCTTGCCGCGGGCGTGATCAACGTCACGGCGCAGTCGGGAACCTTCGTGTTCGGCCATGCGCTCGTCCGCGAGATGATCCTCGCCCGCGATCCCGCCCGCCATCACCTCGGCCACCAGGCGCTCGCCGTCGCACTTGCGGACGCGACGACGCCGAGCGAGCTCGGGCAGCGCGCGTTCCACGCGTCGGAGGCGGTGGTCGACGCGCCGAGCGCCCGGGTCGCGCTCGTGGCGGCCCGCGCCGCCGCGGAAGCCACCGTGGCCGCCGGCGCGGGCGACGACGCGCTCCGCGTGCTGGAGGCCGCGCTCGATCGTGCCTCCGTCTATCTCGCGCCGGCCGATCCCGACGTGCTCGAGACCCGTATCGCGCAGGCACATCTCACCGGCCAGGTCGGTGCTGCCGACCAGGCGCTGGCGACGCTCACCGAGATCGGCGATCTCGCGCTCGCCGCGGCGGAGTACCGCCAGGCAGGTATGGCCTACTACTACGCGGCCGTGTGGACGTCGATCGATCGACCGGAGCTCGCGGCGCGCTGGCAAGTGATCCGCGCCCATGTCGACGATCCGGACGACGACGTGCGGCTGCTCGCCGACCTCGCAGTCGACCATGGGTCGGAGTCGCTCGAGGCGACGATCACGCGCGCGTACGACGTGCTCGATCGAGTGGGGCGCCGGGCGCGCGCGCGAAGTCGACCTCGGCATCCGCTACCAGGCGCTCGGTTCGCTCGAGAGCTACACCGACGACCCGGCGTACCTCGAGATGCTGAACACGGTGGCGCGCGACGCGTTGCTGCTCGATCGCGGCACGTTCGGTATCGCCGGTCTGGTGACGCTGCGCATGATGCTGCTGGCGGCGGGCGATCTCGACCCCGTCGCGGCGCTCGGGCGCGAGGCCGAGGATCTCGCCCAGCGGCTGCGCGTCCCGCGCTACCTCGCGGGCGTGGAACAACGGCGAGCGATGTTCGCGATCCTGGAGGGCCGCTTCGCGGATGCCGACGCGCACGCCCGGGCCGCGATCGAGATCCAACCGACGCCGGAGATGTTCGACGGCTTCGCCGTGCAACTGTTCGCGGCACGCAAGCAGGAGGGCCGCCTTGACGAGATCGCCGACCTGGTACGCGACTACGTGGCGCGCGAGCCGACACCGGCCTGGCGCGGCGGGATACGCGATGGTGCTCGCGTCGGTGGGCCGGCACGGCGAAGCGCAAGACCTGCTCCACCAGGTCCTCGCCCACCGAAGCCAGCAGCGCGAGCGTGGGGCCTGGCCGTGGCACGGCTCGCTCGGCCGCGCGGCATTGACCCTGAGCGCCGACACGGCTGCGCTGCTCGGCGACGAGCATGCCGCGAGCGCTCTCGTCTCCGATCTTGCCCACATCCGCGGCCGGCTCGTGGTGCTGCCCGGGGGCGTCGTGTGCCTCGGCAGCTACGACCATTACCGCGCGCGGTTGCACCTCGTGCTCGGCGACGACGGCGCGGCGATGGCAGCCTTCGAACGGTCGGAGGCACTCCACGCCGCTGCCGGCGCGCGCCCGTTCGTGGCCCGCGACCGTCTCGGGATGGCCGTCGTGCTGCAACGCCTTGGCGCCGGCAGCGGGCGGATCGCGTCGTTGCGCCGCACCGGCCTCGCCATCGTGCGCGAGCTCGGTCTCCGTGATCCGCTGAGCGTGGCGTGGGCCGACGGGGCCGAACCCGACCGAACGGCTACGGCGTGACGATCGGGAAGATGCGTTCGAACACGTCGACCGCCGCGGCGATGCGGGCGACGAACGCGGTGTCGCCGGTGACCGTGAGCGTGCTCGTGTCGAACCCGCCGTTGGCGATAGCGATCAGGTCGGCGGCCGTGCACCTGACAGTGGCGACTGCGCCGGCGACATGCCGGCCGGGCGAGTGGAACAGCGTGCGGTTCGAGATGCCGGCCACGTGGCGTTCGGCGCGATCGGTGACGATCCAGTTGACCGCACCGGATACACCCGCGAGTCGATCGGGCGCGAGCCGCACCGCGATGGCGTCGAACAGCATCTCGGTGGTCATCGCCGGTGCCAGGCCGCCCAGGTCGGCGTGTCCGAGGTTGAGGTGCCCGTTGCGCAGCTCGTCGGCCGCGGCCAGATAGAAGTTCCGCCACACCGCGGACTCGGCCTGGTAGCCGAGTTGTTCGAGCGCATCCGCCTGCAGCGCGCGGGCGGCGTCATTGTCGGGTTCGGCGAACACGAGGTGGTTGACGACCTGGGCGACCCAGCGGAAATCGCCCGCCTCGAAATCGGCGCGGGCCCGCGCCAGCACGGCATCCGCGCCGCCCATGTACTCGACGAACTTCGTGGCCGTCCGCTCCGGTGTGTGGGGGTGGAGGTTGGCCGGGTTGCCGTCGAACCACCCGAGGTAGCGCTGGTAGACGGCCTTCACGTTGTGGTTGACCGTGCCGTAGTAGCCGCGGACGTGGAACTCCGTCTCAAGCTCCGGAGGTAGGTCGAGCTCCTCGGCGATCTCGATAGGGGTGAGGCCCTTGTTCGCCAGCCGCATCGTGTGGTCGTGCAGCGCTCGGTAGAGGTCGCGCTGACGGACCAGGAACCCGCGCACATCGTCGGCGCCGAACCGGGGCCAGTGGTGGCTGGCGAAACAGATGTCGGTGTCGTCGGCGAACAGGTCGATCGACTCGTTGATGTACTTGCTCCACCCGAGCGCGTCGCGCACCTTCGCGCCGCGCGGCGTCAAGAGGTTGTGCATGGTCTGCGTGCAGTTCTCGGCCATGCACAGCAGGCGAAAGTCGGGGAAGTGGAAGTTCATCTCGGCGGGGGCCTCGGTGCCGGGTGTCATCTGGAACACGACCCGCACACCGTCGATGACGAGCTCCGTACCGGTCTCGTGGATCTCCTCGGTCGGTGCGATGAGGCCCACCGTGCCGAGCGATGTGGTCTTGCCGAGACCGGCGTCCACCTGACCGCGCGGGCCGGCGGGGAGCAGCTGGCCGAACATGTAGAGCGAGCGCCGCAGCATCGCCGGCCCGGCGATGACGTTCTCGCTCACCGCCTCCTCGAGGAAACCCTCGGGCGCGATGACCCGGCAGCGTCCGGCGTCGACGTCCTCCTGGGTGGTCACACCGTGCACGCCGGCGAAGTGGTCGAGGTGGCTGTGCGTGTAGATGAC
This sequence comes from uncultured Actinomycetes bacterium, assembly GCA_963716525.1. Taxonomy (GTDB): domain Bacteria; phylum Actinomycetota; class Acidimicrobiia; order IMCC26256; family PALSA-610; genus JBBREP01. Next base: position 1,246,403 of record OY970315.1, on the reverse strand, counting down.
GGCCACGACGGGGCGCGCGCCGAGATGCTCGCCGGCCAGCCCGAGCGCCATCGCTGCCATCTCGGCCGAGGTCAGCGGATCGATCACGATCCACCCGGTGTCGCCGGCGATGAACGTGACGTTGGAGATGTCGTAGCCGCGGACCTGCCACACCCGATCGGCCACCTGGAACAGCCCGTGGACGCAGTTGAGCCGCGCCTGGCGCCACAGGCTCGGATTGACCGTGTCAGGCGCCGCGGACTGCTCCCGGACGAAGTCGTGCTTGTGGATGTCCCATACCGGGAACAGGCCCCCGGAGACCTTCCCGGTGGGATGTTCGGCGACGAGCCCCACGTGGCGCGCCGCGAAGTCGGCGCCGTCGGCGAGCGGGAGCCGGCGGGCCACCGCGGCGTTGGCCGCGGCCGTCGCCGGATGGGCGGGCTTCGGTGTCGTATCGGGTTCAGCCATAGGTCCGTTTCTCCGACTCATCGGCCGCGCTGGCGTGGACCTCCTTGGCTATCAGGGATGCCGGCACCCTGCCTGGTCGACGTGCCAGCTCAGAACTGCGGCGTCGCGGGCGCGACGGGATAGTCGGGATCGCGCGCCGGATCGTGTTGCGGCAACGCGGCTGCGAACCAGTGGTTACGAGCACTGTGGCATGCCGTCGACCCGTTGCTCGAGGAGTACGCGGGAGTCCCGGGATTCGACGAAGTTGCGATACGCGTCGCTCATCTGTTCGCTGGTCGCTTCGGCGAGCCGGTCGGCGAGCTGCCGGGTGTCGAAGCGATCTTGGATCTCTCGCTGGCCTTCGTGATACTGCCACGGCACCGTGCATCCTTAGCCGGTGCGCAGGTTCCCGGTGATGCCGGTGCGGTAGAGCTCGTCGTAGTGAGACCACACTGGTTCGCCGTCGACGATCGAACGCAACTTCTGGGCCCAGCGTTCTGTCTCTTCGCGCTCGATTGTTCCGCTCGGCCTCCGCGGCGGGCGTGAGGTCGCCGTCGACCTCCGCGAACTCGGCCAGGATCAGATACCAACCCGGCTCGCCGCGGTCGGCGAGCAGGCGCGTGCCGATGTAACCCATGAGATCGGCGGTCGCCTGGCCCTCGTCCCACTCCGCCAGTAGCTGCTGCAGAGTCGAGGCGGCGCTCACGCAGATCGCCTCTGAAGAACCCGGCGTCGGCCACGTATCCAGTCTCGAACAGTCCGACGAGCGTGACAAGCCACGCGAAGCCTTTCGGATCGGGGTCGGCCCGACCGATGAGCGCGAACACCTCGAGCTCGCCGTTGAGGTTCGTGCCGTAATCGGCGAGCACGTGGACGAAATCGTGCTGCGCGAGGTACGCGGACAGCGCCGCCGATCGATCCCGGCAGCGCAAAGCCACGGCTGCGATACATGTCCCACACGCCTCGACCGAGCGTGCCGGGTGGGAGGTCGGCGAAGCTCATCAACCGTTCGGCGAGCACCGCGTCCTCGACCCCGGCAGCAAGCTGGTCCTCGAGCTTGACGCTGGTGCGCAGCTGGTCCATGCGCGCGCGTTCCCAGTGTTCGGCGAAGCCGCTGCGATGGAGGTCGATCCATGCCAGACCGAACGCGCCTTGGGCATAGCGCCGCGCCACGCGGACGAACTGGTCGTCGACGCCGAGGGCCTTGGCAAAGTCCTCGACCCGGCGTGCGATCTCGGGCGGGATCGGGCGCAGTATCAACTCGCCGAGCACCATGAGATGCACCACCCGATGGCGGAACTCCGGCGGCGTCGCGACGAGCCCCTCGGCCAGCGTTGCGGGGTCGAGCGGCTCGATCTCACCGAAGTCGATCTCGAGCCCCATCAATGCGGCATGGACGGCTCCGAGCAGACTCACCTGGGTGGCCGCAAGCCCGCCGTGGGGTTGGACCGCCGAGGCGATACCTCGTGCGATCAGCAATGCCATGTCGGCCGGTACGCCGGCGCTGGCGCTCGCCGAAACGCCTGATTGCACAGGTGCCTCGCTCTTCACGCTGTCGGTCGCGCCTGCGAGCTTACGGCGCGCCCGCGGCGAGCGCCTCGAGACTCCGCGCGCTCACGACTGGAGCCGTCACCCTGGGCGACAGCACGTCTGCACCGGCCGCTTGACGGCCCGTCCGCTTCAGTGCCAGCGTTCTCACCGATCGGTGGCGAGGACAGCTTCGCCGGGGGCCGGCAAGGGGGAAGTCGCATGAAGCGCGACTGGCGTCGTATTGCACCCGTCGCGGTGATCGTCACTGCAATGGTCCTGCTCATCGGCGGGCCGGCGCGGGCAACGGGCGTTCAGCCGAGCGGCTCGCTCACGTGCACGGACATCGCCGAGCGGGTCTGGTACTCGCCGAGCCTCTGGGAATCGAACCCTTCGCAGCTCAGCTTCAACTGGCACGCCGACGGCACCGTCATCCGTTGCACAGGCAACACCGGCGACACGATCGTGTGGTTCGAGTTCAGCCTGTCGGGAAGCCATCCCGGACCGCGCACGTGCACGAGCGCCTTCTTCGACACTGGCTATGCCGGTGGCGGCGTGGTGCACTGGCGCACGATCGACCAGAACACGAAGCATTGGAACTACACGTCGCACGTGACGCTCACCAGCGAGGTGATCGATCTGACAGGCCTGCTCTCGACGGTGTGGTCGGTCAGCGACGGACCGTTCGCCGGGAACACGATTCACGTCAAAGCGCAGGTCGACTTGTTCCCGTCGTCGCATTGCTCCGCGACGAGCAACGCGACGGGGTTGTGGGGTTCCGGACTCTCGACGCCACTGACCGGACCGGCCGTCACGATTCCCTGACGCCGCGCTTCTCGGATGGGTCCGACCAGTACCGAGGACCAGCGATTCCGCAGGTCGTTGACGAGCGGCATGCATCCGCGTGATCCGCCGTTGCACAGCCGAGCGGCTCGTTCAGGGCTCCGCTCGCGCGGGACGCCGGCGGCTCCTACTCAGCCCAAGCGAGCACTCGCCACATCACGCCGGGCGCCGGCGCGTCCGCAGCAGGAACTGCGCCAGCGCCACGACGGCCAGCACGAGGAAGGCCACGAATCCGAGCAACGACATCACGAACAACGTCTGGCCGATCGCGGCTGCAGCCGCATGGTGCTTGCCGATCCCGTGATGTGAGTCGCCCAATGGTGCGGCCACCAGGAACAGGGCGATGCTCGCCACTGCGACCCACACCAACAGCCTGCGATTGATTTCCATGAAGGACTCCTGTCCGATCGATTGCGCTTCGTCAGGAGCACGATCGCGGACCGGCGCGGCATCGTCGTCGGCGCCGCGAACGATCTTGCGGCGTCAAGCATCCTCCTCGAGGACGAGACGAGATGTCGTCGGTGAAGCGGATGTGCCGGGCTCGGCTCATCGATATCGTCGTGCGCGGTGACTATGACGCCTCGCATCGGAGCCGCCGTGCGGAGCCTCACGACGACTTCGGTCGACATGCTCAGCGCCGCGGCCCTGGCACTTGCGGTCATGGTCGACTGTTGGCGCAACGGCTTCGACACCCCAGTGCTCATCTGCGGCCTTCTGATGGCCGCGACGGTCTCGCTCCGACGTCGAGCGTCCGCGACCGCCGTCCTGGTCGCCGGCACCGCGGCGACCGTGGCCGCCCACACGACCACGCGCCGCATCGCGATCGCACCGATAGCGCTTGCGCTCGACTACTACTCGGCCGGGCGCCGCAGCGCCGAGCGCGGTTGGACATGGCTGGACGTCGCGCTGCTTGCGCTGCCGATCCCGCCGATCGCAGTTGATCCCGCGACGCCGAGCCACGGCAACCCGCTGTTCGTCGACGTCGCGTTCGTGTGGCTCTTCTTCTTCGTTGCTCCGTTCTTCGCCGGAAGGACAATCGGCGTGCGAAGCGCGATGAACACCGCGCTCAGCGAGGCGGCCGAGCAGCTCGAGAGCGAACAGCGTGTACAAGCACGTCGCCTTGTCGTAGAGGAGCGCAACCGCATCGCACGCGAGCTGCACGACGTCGTCGCGCACAGTGTGAGCGTGATGGTCATCCAAACCGTCGCCGCGCGGCGGGTCGCCCCTTCTGACACGCGCGCCGCCGCCGCGGCACTGGAGGCGGTCGAGTCATGCGGTCGCGACGCGCTCGCCGACCTCCGGGGCATGATTGGTGTCGTACACCGCGGCGACCTCGCCGTGAACGGCAGCGCCGCGCCGGGAGTCTCGCAGCTGACCACGCTCGCCGACCGCGCCGACGCCGCCGGTGTACGCGTCGACATTGAGGTCGAGGGCGACGAGCGGCCGCTCTCTGAGGGACTCGACTTGCTCGTCTTTCGCATCGTCCAGGAGGCGTTGACGAATGCGATCAAGCACAGCGGCGCCAGCCGCGCCGTCGTGCGGCTGGTCTTCTCTCCGGCGAGTCTCAATGTCGACGTCAGTGACTCCGGCCCAGGCGCGGCGCACAACGGCCACGCCCTGGGCGAAGGCGGGCGTGGCCTGATCGGCATGCAGGAACGGCTCGCGCTCTATGGCGGGCGCCTGCGCGCGGGGCCCCGCAGGAGCGGCGGTTTCCGCGTGGTCGCCGAGGTGCCCCTCGACCGAACGGTGCTCCGGTGAGCCGGCGGGCAGGGCTCAGTGGCGCGCAGTTCGACCGAGTGTTGACTGCCGCGCTCTTCGTCGCTTGCGAGATCGAAGTGATCGTCGCGCTACAACACGACCACGGCCGCGATCACTGGCCGACGGCCGCCAACGTGGCGATCGTCGCCGGCCTGACGATTCCGCTGCTGCGGCGACGCACGAGACCGCTTGCATCGGCGATTGCGATCGAGGCGAGCGTGGTGCTGCTCATCCTCGGCCTCGCCGACGTCGCGACGGTCAACTTTCCGCAACTGCTGATCTTCATCGCTCCCTACTCCGTGGCTGCGTATTCCCAGCGTCGTGGTGCATTCGCGGGGCTTGTCGCCTGTGGGGCGCTCAGCGCGCTCGGCGCCATCGTGAGTCCCGCCCAGTCGTCGTGGACCTTCATCGCGCTGGTGTGCATCGCCTCGTGGACCGCGGGGCGTGCCATACGCGCACGCCGAGCGACCGCAGCCGCCCTCGAACACACCCACGCGAGACTCGCGAGCGAACGTTCGAGCCACGAGCTCCTCGCCGTCGCCGAACAGCGAACCCGGATCGCCCGCGAGCTGCAGACCCTCGTGGCCCACGCCATCAGCACGATGATCGTGCAGTCCCAGGGTGCACGCCAACTCCTCTCGCAGGCGACCGGCTTCGACGATCGCGCCGACGCGGCGATGGCCGATGTGGAAGCGACCGGGCGGCAGGCGCTCGACGAGATGCGCAGGGTCCTCGGCGCGCTGCGCGAGGGCGACACTCCGGGTGGTGCGCCGCTCGCGCCGCAGCCGGGCGTCGGTCAGATCGGCACACTCGTCGACGAGGCGCGAAGCCTGCGCCCGCGGCTGGTGCTGTCGGTGTCAGGCGATCCGGGTCCGCTGCCGGCGAGCGTGGACATCTCGCTGTATCGCATCCTGCAAGAAGCACTCGACACGGCGCCGCATGACACCGCCGCGATGGAGGTCAGCGTGACGTTCCGGGCATCCGCGATCGAACTGGCCGTCACTACGTCCGACGGAGCATGCCTGGCTTGGCCGACGCAGGGAATGCGCGAGCGCGTGGCCCTCTGCCACGGGACGCTCGACGTCGTGCCGGTAGGCGAAGGAGAACGGCTGCTCGTGACCTTGCCGCGCGCGATGGAGGGCGCACTGCCGTGACCACGCGCGTGGTGATCGCTGACGACCAGGAACTGGTGCGAACCGGCTTCAGGATGATCCTCGAAGGCGAGGCCGACATCGATGTCGTCGGCGAGGCACCCGACGGCCAACGTGCCCTCGAGGTAGCCGAGGATCTCAATCCCGACGTGATCCTGATGGACATTCGAATGCCGGGAGTCGACGGTATCGAGGCAACGCGGCGCATCAACGCGTCGCCCCGCACTAACGGCTGTCGCATCTTGATCCTCACCACCTTCGATCTCGACGAATACGTGTTCGACGCGGTGCGAGCCGGCGCGAGCGGCTTCCTCCTGAAGGACAGTCCCGCCGCGCAAGTCATCGAGGCCATTCGCGTGATCGCGGCCGGAGACTCGCTGCTCGCGCCGCACGTCACGCGGCGGCTGATCGCCGAGTTCACCGCGCTCGCGCCGCGTGAGCGGATCTCGACGTCGGAAGTCGACGCGCTCACACCGCGTGAGCTCGAGGTGCTCCGGCTCGTGGCTCGCGGGCTGTCGAACTCGGAGATCGCCGCGGAGCTCGTGATCGGCGAGACCACGGTCAAGACGCACGTGGCGCACATCCTAATGAAGCTCGACCTTCGCGACCGAGTTCAGGCCGTGGTCTTCGCCTATGAACACCGCGTCGTCAGTCCGAACGAAGGCGCCTGATCACCCGTCCGTGCTCGCCCGCGGCTCGACGACACCGTGGACGGATTGTGGGGCTAGCAAGAATCGAACTTGCGACCTCATCCTTATCAGGGATGCGCTCTAACCGACTGAGCTATAGCCCCGCTGAGGGCGAGCAGCGTAGCAGCGGGCGCGAACACCGCTCCGAGCGGTTCGGCGGGATCAGCTCTCCTCGGAGACGACGATCTCGACGCCGCCGACGAGCTCGGCGAACAGGTTGTAGAACGCCGCGGCGAGCACCGTCCACATCGTGAGCAGGCACACGAGCGCGAGGCCGATGAGCGTCGACGCGCGCAGGATCTCGGGTGACAGGAAGTGGAAGCCCTTGTCGTCGAACAGGTCGCCGAAGAACTTCTCCACGTTGTGGATCACCCCGAACGCGTCGGCGACCAGCCACAGCATGATGCCGGCGACGAGCGACACGATGAGCGCGCACAGGTAGAAGCACAGCGACACCTTGAGCACCGACCACACGTCGATGCGGCGCACCGTCTGGTGGTAGCGGCGCTCGAGCGTGGCGCGCTTGACCGACCTGATGTTGACGTCGCCGGCGCGCACGGGCGCGCCGCCGTTTGCGGGAGCCGGCTTGCTCGTGTCGACGCTCGGCGTCACCACGCCGGTCGCCAGCGCTGCTCGTCGGATCGCCATCAGCCCTCCTGGGAATCGGGCTCCATTTCACCACGGTCGTCGTCGTCGGGCGTGTCACTCGCCTCGAGCACGCGGGCGACGGCCACGACCGACTCGTCGTCGGCGAGGCGGGCGACCCTCACGCCGGTTCCGGCCCGGCCCTGGATCGAGATCTCACCGACACCTGTTCGGATGACGTTGCCGCCGGATGAGAACACCAGGATCTCGTCGTCGTCGTTGACCGTCATGGCCGCCACGACCTCGCCCCGGTTCTGGGTCACCTTCATGCCACGTACGCCCTGACCGCCGCGACCTTGGGTGTGGAAGGCGTCGAGCCGGGTGCGCTTGCCGTGACCGCTCGATGACACGAACAGCATGACCGCGTCGTCGCGCGCCACGTCGCAGGTCACTACCCCGTCGTGCTCGTGCTTCAACCGCATGCCTCGCACACCGGCCGCCGCACGGCCCATCGCGCGCACGTCGTCCTCGTGGAAGCGGATCGTCATGCCGTCACGCGACACGAGGAAGATGTCGTTGTCGCCCCGGGTCTGCACCACCTTCACGAGCTCGTCGTCCTCGTTGAGGTTGATCGCGATCAGGCCCGCGCGCAGCGACGAGTCGTACTCCGACATGCGGGTGCGCTTCACGGTGCCGCGCCGGGTGGCGAAGAACAGGTAGGCGCCGTCCTCGTAGGTGCGCGTGTCGATGATCGCCTCGATGTGCTCGTCGGGCTGCAGTGCGAGCAGGTTGACCAGCGCGGTGCCGCGCGCGGTGCGCTCCATCATCGGGATCTCGTGCGCGCGCAGGCGGTAGACGCGTCCGCGGTTCGAGAAGAACAGGAGGTACGAGTGTGCCGTGGTCATCAGCAGGTGCTCGACGTAGTCCTCCTCACGGAGCTTGGCCCCGGTGATGCCGCGCCCGCCGCGGCCCTGGCGACGGAACGCGTCGGTCTGCACGCTCTTGACGTAGCCACCCTTCGACAGCATCACCACGAGCTCTTCGTCGTCGATGAGGTCGAGCGTGGCGATCTCGCCGGGGTCGGCGACGAGCTGGGTGCGCCGCGGGGTGGCGAACGTGTCGCGGATGTCGACGAGCTCGTCCTTGATCACCGTGCGCAACTTCTGGTCGTCGGCCAGGATCGCCTCGAGCTCGGCGATGCGGGCCTGGAGCTCGTCGAACTCCTCGCGCAGGCGCTGGCCCTCGAGCTGCGCGAGCCGGCGGAGTTGCATGTCGAGAATGTGCTGGGCCTGCTCCTCACTGAACGAGAACGGCTCGGCGGCCAGCGCCTCACGTGCCGCGGCCGCGTCCTCGCTGCCGCGAATCAGCTGGATGATCGCGTCGATCATGTCGAGCGCGCGCAGCAGGCCCTCGACGATGTGGGCTCGCCGCCGGTCCTTGGCGAGCCGGTGCTCGGAGCGGCGGGTGACGACCTCGATCTGGTGGGCCACGTAGACCCGCAGCGCGTCCTGCAACGACAGCAGCCGCGGCACGCCGTCGACGAGCGCGAGCACGTTGGCCGCGAAGCTCGTCTGCATCGGGGTGTTCTTGTAGAGCTGGTTGAGCACCACCTGCGGGTTGGCGTCGCGCTTCAGGTCGACGACCAGGCTGATCGTGTTGCCCGCGGTGGCGTTGCGCACGTCGCGCACGCCTTCGATGCGCCGGTCGTTCACCAGCTCGGCGATCTTCTGGCCGATCACCTCCGGCGATGTCTGGTACGGCAGCTCGCTCACCACGATGCGGTGGCCGCCCCGATGCTCCTCGATCTCGGCGACGGCGCGCATCTTGATCGAGCCGCGGCCGTGCAGGTACATCTCCCGGCTGCCCGTGCGTCCGAGAATCTGGGCTCCGGTCGGGAAGTCGGGGCCGTGCACGAACTCCATCAGGTCTTGTACCGACGCGTCGGGGTGCTCGAGTAGGTGGATCGTGGCGTCGATGACCTCACCGAGGTTGTGCGGCGGGATGTTCGTGGCCATGCCCACCGCGATGCCGCCCACCCCGTTCACGAGCAGGTTCGGAAAGCGTGCCGGCAGCACGACCGGCTGCTGGTTCGCGCCGTCGTAGGTGGGCTCCATGTCGACGGTGTCCTCGTCGATCTCACCCAGCAACCGCATCGCCAGCGGCGCGAGCCGCGCTTCGGTGTAGCGCATCGCGGCTGGGCGGTCGTTGGGGTCGGGGGAGCCGAAGTTGCCGTGACCGTCGATCAGTGGATGGCGAAGGGAGAAGTCCTGCGCCATGCGCGCGAGCGCGTCGTAGATCGCGCTGTCGCCGTGCGGGTGGTACTTGCCCATCACGTCGCCGACGGCCGACGCGCACTTCTTGTGATTGCGGTCGGGCAGCATGCCGCCCTCATACATGCCGTACAGGATGCGGCGGTGCACCGGCTTCAGGCCGTCGCGGGCGTCGGGCAACGCACGCGACGTGATGACCGACATCGCGTAGTCGAGGAAGGAGCGTTCCATCTCCTCTTGGAGCTCGATCGGAGCGACAGCAGTGACGACCGCGGCAGCCTCGCCGGCGTCGCCGTTGCCACCGCCGCCTGCGGCACCGCCGCCACCCTCGGCCGTGGTGCCGGCTTCGCCCGGCGCGGGCGAGGGCCCGTGCGCGTCGCCGTCCGAGGACGGATCGCCGTTGCGCTCGATCGCGTCGTCGTCGTCTGGCATTCGTGATCCTCCACCGGCGCTGTCCTCGATCAGATGTCGAGGAAGCGCACGTCCTTCGCGTTCTCCTGGATGAAGCCGCGCCTCGCCTCGACGTCGTCGCCCATGAGTCGGGCGAGGATCCCGTCGGCGATAGCGGCGTCCTCGACCGACACCTGCAGCAGCGAGCGAGTGGCGCGGTTCATCGTGGTTTCACCGAGCTCGTCCCAGTCCATCTCACCGAGACCCTTGAACCGGCTCACCTCGATCTTGCGGCCCTCGTGCGCGCCCTCGAAGGCCCGCAGCGCGGCGTCGTCCTTCAAGTAGTTCCGCTGCTTGCCGATGTCGGCGCGATACAGCGGCGGCTGCGCGATGTAGATGTAGCCGAGTTGCACGAGCTCTTGGAGCTGCCGGTAGAAGAACGTGAGCAGCAGCGTGCGGATGTGCGCGCCGTCGACGTCGGCGTCGGTCATGAGAATGATCTTGTGATACCGGCACTTCTCGGCGTTGAAGTCCTCGCCGATGCCCGTGCCGACCGCGGTGATGAGCGCCTGGATCTCCTCGTTGCGCAGCATGCGGTCGAGCCGCGCCCGCTCGACGTTGAGGATCTTGCCGCGGATCGGCAGGATCGCCTGTGAGTGCGGATCGCGCGCGCGCTTCGCGGGCCCGCCGGCGCTGTCGCCCTCGACGATGAACAGCTCGGCCTCTTCGGGGTTGCGCGACGCGGCAATCGGCGAGCTTGCCCGGCATGCCGCCCGATTCGAGCAGCGACTTGCGGCGCGTGAGGTCGCGCGCCTGTCGTGCGGCGACGCGCTGCGGTGGCGGCCTGCATCGCCTTGGCGACGATGGCCTTCGCCTCGGCGGGGTGCTCCTCGAACCAGTCGGCGAGCTTCTCGTTCGTGATCTTCTGGACGATGGAACGCATCTCGGTGTTGCCCAGCTTCGTCTTGGTCTGGCCTTCGAACTGCGGTGTGCGCAGCTTCACCGAGACGATCGCGGTGAGCCCCTCGCGGATGTCCTCGCCCTGGAGGTTGTCGTCCTTCTCCTTCAGCAGGCCACGAGCGCGCGCGTACTTGTTGATCACGCTCGTGAGCGAGGTGCGGAAGCCTTCCTCGTGCATGCCGCCCTCGGTGGTGGCGATGTTGTTCGCGAAGCTGTGGATGCCCTCGTGGTAGCCGGTGTTCCACTGCATGGCGACGTCGACCTCGCTCGAGTCGAGCGACTCGTCATACGAGATCACCTGCGCGAACAGCGGCTCCTTGCTCGCGTTGAGATGGGTGACGAAGTCGACGATGCCGCCGTCGTACTTGAACGTGACCTCGTTCGGCGGGTCGGTGCGCTCGTCACGGAAGCGGATCTCGAGACCGCGATTGAGGAACGCCATCTCGCGCAGGCGTTCGAGCAGCGTCTGAGCGCGGAACTCGGTCTCCTCGAAGACGGTGGCGTCGGGCCAGAATCGCACGGTGTTGCTGGTGCGGTTCGAGTCGCCGAGACGCTCCAGCGAGCCCTCGGCGCGGCCGCCGTCGTGGAACACCATTCCGAACAGGCCACCGTCGCGCTCGATCCGCAACTCGAGCCGCGACGAGAGCGTGTTCACCACCGACACGCCGACGCCGTGCAGTCCGCCGGAGATCTTGTAGCCCTGCCCGCCGAACTTGCCACCGGCGTGCAGCACCGTGAGCACGACCTCCGCGGCCGACATCCCCGGATACTCCGGCATCTCGTCGACCGGGATGCCGCGGCCGTTGTCGTAGACCTCGCACGAACCGTCGGCGCGCAGCGTCACCAGGATCTTGTCGGCATAGCCCGCGAGCGCTTCGTCGACGCTGTTGTCGACGACCTCGTAGACGAGGTGGTGAAGGCCCGACGGACCGGTCGAGCCGATGTACATCCCCGGCCGTTCCCGGACGGCCTCGAGGCCCTTGAGCACCCTGATGTCCTTGGCGCCGTAGGCCACTGAAGTACTCCACTCCACGTCGACGGACGGGCCCGTCCGCAACGGCGCGGAACCACCCGGCTGAACGCGCGAATGCCCAGGTCAGAACACATTTGCGCGGTAGGTGGAGTCTACCACCCGGCTGCGACAGCGAGGCCCCGTCGGGCGGTCAACGCGCGGGCGCGTGGCCGGGCCGCTCGACGAGCACGCGCAGCTCCCGTACGAGGCCCGGACCGAGCAGCTCCGACCACCGCCGCGCCAACGTGCCGCTGCGCTGGCCGAACACCGACGCGACCGCCGGATCGTCCACGAGCACTGTCAGCGTGCCGTCGACGAGGCCGCCCGGACGGGCGTGGGCGGCGAGCTCGTGACCGACGACGTCGACCCACCGGCTGCCGATCGCTGCAAGCGCGTCCGGCGTCGCCGTGCGCAGATCGTCAGCGACCGCGCCGAGCGCGTCGCGCAAGGGGACGGGCCCGTGACTGCGCCGACGGTACCCGCCTGTCATGCCTTCATCCTTGCACGACCCGGCCGGCCTCGACGCGGTAGACCGCCTCGGTCGCGAGCCCGGGCGGCAACGCGCCCGCAGTGGTGAGCAGCGTCTGGCCGTCGGGCAGCACCATCAGCAAGGCCTCGGCGCGAGCCGCGTCGAGCTCGGAGAACACGTCGTCGAGCAGCAGCACCGGTACCACGCCGGTGATCGACGCCGTGACCTCGTGGCCGGCGAGCCGCAGCGCGAGCGCGAGCGTGCGTTGCTCGCCCTGCGACGCCTGGGCGCGCGCCTCGAGGCCGTTCAACGTGATCGCGAGGTCGTCGCGATGCGGTCCCACGAGCGTGACCGCGTGGTCGATCTCCTGCTCGCGTGACCGGTCGAGCGCGTCACGCAATCGCACATCGATGCTGTCGAGCGCATCGACGGTGACGGGCACGTCGCTCCACTCGCTCACGTACGAGACATCCACGATCGTGGCGTCGCGGCTGCTGAGTCTGCGCGTGCAGTCGACCAACGGTGTCGCGAGCGCATCGGTGAGCCGCAGCCGGCCCCGCACGATCTCGGTGGCCGACACCACGAATTGCTCGTCGAAGGCCGCGAGCGTTTCGCTCCCGCCGCGTTGGCGCGCACCGGATCGCAGCAGCGCGTTGCGCTGGCGCAGCACACGATCGAAGTCGCTCAACGCCGCGACGTAGCGCGGCGACAGGCCGGCGAGCAGCTCGTCGAGCAAGGCGCGCCGATGCTGCGGCGATCCCTTCACGAGCGCGAGGTCGTCGGGCGCGAACACCGTGGCCCGCAGCACGCCGTACAGGTCGCGTGTGCGCTGTACGGGTTGGCGGTTCACGAGCATCCGGTTCCGGCCCGTGGCCCGGATCTCGGCCTCGAACATGACCCGGCGCTCGCCCTGTTCGATCTCCTCGCGCACGATCGCCGCGTCGCAGCCGGCGCGCACGACAGCCCGGTCGGGTGTGTGGCGCAGCGAGCGAGCGGCGCTTGCCCATCCGGCCGCTTCGAGCAGGCTCGTCTTGCCCTGGCCGTTGGCGCCGTGGAACACCGTGAGTCCGGGTGCGGGCGCGACGTCGATCGATTCCAGGCAGCGGAAGTGCTCGGCGTGGAGCCGGGCGATGCGCGTCGGCCGGCGCGCCGGCGCGTTCGTTGCCGGCATGCGCGGATGCGGCCGGACCGTGTCAGGACGTGCGCACGGGCATCAGGAGGTACATGAAGTCTCCGCCCTCTGCCCCGCGCAGGGTGGCCGGCTTCAGGTGGTCGATCGTGTCGAGCGCGACCTCGGCGGAGTCGACCGCGTCGATGCCTTCGAGCAGGAACTGCGGGTTGAACGCGATCGTGAGATCGGTGCCTTCGTACTTGGCGTCGACGTGGCCGCTGCTCGTGCCCACGTCGGCGAGCGACACCGACAGCTCCAGACCTTCACCGCTCGTCATGTGCAGCTTCACGTTGGCGTTGTCGCGCCCCTGCCCCACCACGACCACACGCTCGAGCGCGTCGTGCAACGCGTCCTTGGCCACCACCAACCGGTTCGGGTATCCCTGCGGGATCAACTGCTCGTAGTTCGGGAAGTCGGCCTCGATCAAGCGCACGGTCACCTCGGCCTTGCCGGTGCGGAACACCGCATCGCGGTCGCCGAAGACCACCTCGATCTCACCGTCGGCTGCGAGCCGCTGCACCTCGGCGAGCCCCTTCGCGGCCACGAGCACTCGCTCGCCGTCCTGCAACATGCTCACACCATCGAGATCGCGGAGCGCGAGCCGGTAGCTGTCGGTGGCCACGAGGCGCAGGCCGGCACCGCCGCTGCGCGCGGCCATGAGCACGCCGGTGAGCGGCGGGCGCTGCTCGTCTCTCGACGCCGCCTTCACCACCTGGCGCAACGCGCCCGCGAACAGCTTGGCGTCGATCTTGGCGCCGGCGCCGTCACTCGGCGCGAGGCGCGGGTACTCGTCGACGGCCTTCAACCGCAGGGTCGTGTGGAAGTCGCCGCTCGTGACCGTGGCCTCGTCGTCGCCCACCTCCACGAGCACCGGGCCCGGCGCGAGCTTGCGCACCACGTCGCCGAGGATCTTCGGCAGCACGGCCACACCGGTGGACTCCACCTCGGCCGGCGCGTGCACACGGTTCGTGATCTCGAGGTCGGAGCCCACGAGCTCGAGCCCGTCGGCCGTAGCGGCAATGCGCACGTCGAACAGCACGGGCAGCGCACCCGTGCGGCTGGCGACCGCACGTTGGGCAGTCGCCAAGGCGTCGGCGAGAGTGTCACGTTCGCAGCGGAACTTCACCACTGCCTCCTCTGATGATGGCACTTCACTGGTTGAATCATCGTTGTAGTAGTAGGGCCTGTGGATTGTGGACGACAGCCCTGACGTCCTGGTCGCGCCGACTGTGCCAGCGCGCGCTCTTTCCACAGGAAACCGTCGGGCGTGGGAAGCACATGGTTGTGGTTCGCGCCGTCGTCCACAACGAGTGGTCCCGTGCACGGCAGGATCCCGGAACCGGCCCACAGGTTATCCACCGGCCGACTGCTTGATCCGTGCGATCAGCTCGTTGACCTGATCGAACACCGGCTGCTTCTCCGACATCTGCCGCTTGATCTTCTCGCAGGCGTGCATGACGGTGGTGTGGTCACGCCCGCCGAACTCCTCGGCGATCTTCGGATACGAGTAGTCGGTGAGCTGGCGGAACACGTACATGCCGATCTGGCGGGCGGTCACGAGCGGCCGGCGCCGGCTCGGGCCGGTGAGCTCGCCGACGTCGTGTCCGAACATCTCCGCGGTGACGTCGAGGATCAGCGTGGGTGTGATGACACGTGGCTGGCGGGCAGGGATGAGGTCGCAGAGCACCGTGCGGGCCAGGTCGACGTTGAGCGGCACACGGTGCAGCGACGAATAGGCCGCGATCCGGTGCAGGCTGCCCTCCAGCTCGCGCACGTTGTCGGTGATGTGCTCGGCGATGAAGCCCAGGACCTCGTTCGGCAACCCGTCGAGGTGCTCGGCCTCGGCCTTCTTCTGCAGGATCGCGAGCCGGGTCTCGAACTCGGGCGGCTGGATGTCGGTGATCAGGCCCCACTCGAAGCGGCTGCGGAGGCGGTCCTCGATCTTGGCGATCGACTTCGGTGGCCGGTCGGAGCTGATCACGATCTGGCCGCCGCTGGCGTGGAGGTCGTTGAAGGTGTGGAAGAACTCCTCCTGGAGCTGCTCGGTGCGTTCGAGGAACTGGATGTCGTCGATGAGCAGCACGTCCACGTCGCGATAGCGGCGCTTGAACGCCAGGTTCGACTTCGACCGCATGGCGTCGATGAAGTCGTTCATCATCGTCTCGGTGGACACGTAGCGGACCCGTTTGGTGGTGAAGAGGCGGCGCACGTGGTGGCCGATCGCGTGGAGCAGGTGCGTCTTGCCGAGGCCCGCGGGGCCGTAGATGAACAGCGGGTTGTACGAGCGCGCGGGTTCCTCGGCGACGGCGAGCGCCGCCGCCGCCGCGAAACGGTTCGAGGTGCCGATCACGAACTGGTCGAACGTGTAACGGGGATTCAGCGCACCCGGGTTGCGGACCGCGCCGTCGCGCTCACCGCCGTCGGCGGGCCGCTCGTTACGCTCCGTGGTGAGTTGCGCGCTCACCGCAGGAACCGGCTGCGTGAGGTCGATCACCAGGGCCTCCTCGGCGTCGCTCGGATCGAGGACGACATCGATCGTGGTGCCGGTGCCCGTGAGGGCGCCGCACGCGTCGTCGAGCACGCTGCGGTACATGGCCAGGATGCGGTCGCGGGCCATTGGGTTGGCGACCGCGACCGTGAGCCGGTCGTCGCTCAGGTCGATCGCCCGCAGCCCCTGGAACCACACCTCCCAGGTGCTCTCACTGAGTTGCTGGCGGACCGCGGCGCTCACCCGGGCCCATAGCTCCTCCGCGCCGGCGACGTTCGTAGCGTCCAATCCCCATTTGTCCACAGGTTGGTCCACAGATGTGGAGAAGGTCCGGATAGACCCCAGCGCGTGTGAGGCAAGGGCGAGCTGCTGTGTGTGTTCGCTCGCTCCGGGCGGGGTTCGGGCAACGTAGCACCGGCGTCCGGAGCCGACAACCGGAACCCGCCGGGCCCGTGGGAGCGCCGCCACGGCGGGTACCGCAGCGGGCTGGGCGGGCTCGGGCGGCGATTGCCCCCATCGCCGGTCCGTGGAGTACGATTCCCCGTCGACGTGCGCCTCCGTGTCGGGTGCCCGGACGCCACGCGCCCGGGACGAGCTCGGCATCGCGATCCGTCGCAAGACGGCCGCCGGCGGAGCACGACGTGAACGATCCGCACGCGCCCATGGCGTGCGGCGAGACGGACGACCGGTCGCAGCCGATCCGGTGACGTGAGACGCCCGAGGCAAACAGTGCGCCCGCGGGCGAGGAGGAAGACGTGAAGCGGACGTTCCAACCGAACACCCGCAAGCGGGCGCGCAAGCACGGCTTCCGCCTGCGCATGCGTACCAAGGCGGGCCGCGCGGTGCTGAGGAGCCGGCGCGCCAAGGGCCGCCAGCGACTGTCGGCGTGATCGCACGCATCCGCCGCCGCGCCCAGTTCGGAGCGTTCGCGAGCCCCGCGTCGCGCCGCCGCCGGCGCGGACCGCTCATGCTGACCGCCGCCCCCTCGCTCGAGCCCGGCGTGCCCCGCGTGGGCTATGCCATCAGCCGCGCGGTGGGCACTGCCGTGGCCCGCAACCGGTTGCGCCGCCGGTTGCGCCAGGCGGCCGGCGTGGTCGCACCGCGCCTCGACCCGAACCGCGCGTACCTCATTGCTGCTGCGAAGGGCGCGATTGATCTCACGTACCGTGAGATCGAGGCGGCGGTGGCCCACCTCGCTACGGAACTCGGCCGGGAGGCGGCATGAGCCGGCCCGCCCGGATGCTGCGCGGGCTCGTCCGCGCCTATCAGGCGGCCAGGTCCGGCCGTCCGTCACCCTGCCGCTTCCTGCCCAGCTGTTCGGAGTATGCGGTCGACGCGCTGGAGACCCACGGCGCGGCGCGGGGTGGCTGGCTCGCACTGCGGCGCGTCACACGCTGCCATCCCTTCGGCGGCCACGGGTTCGACCCGGTGCCGCCGCGCTCGCCGTCACGGTGTGCCGACACCGTCGTGACGTAGGACGGAGATCAAGGTGTCGAACCTGCTCAACCCGATCAAGAACGTCATCGGCTGGTTGCTGAACGCCTTCTACTCGTTGCCGCCGCACGACCTCGGCATCTCGATCCTCCTCATGACCGCGGTCGTCATGCTGGTCATGCTGCCGCTCACCGCCAAGCAGGTCCGCTCGATGGTGGGGATGCAGAAGCTGCAGCCGGAGATCAAGAAGATCCAGCAGCAGTACAAGGACGACAAGCAGGCCCAGAGCCAGGCCATGATGGCCTTTTACAAGGAGAACCAGATCAACCCGCTGTCGGGGTGTCTCCCGCTCCTCGTGCAGTTCCCGGTCTGGATCGCCCTCTACGAGACGCTGCGGACGCTGCCGTCGCACCTGGCGACGAACGGCAAGCTGTACGCGGCGCTGTGCCACGCGCCGCTGCCGAACACGAAGAAGCACTGCAGCTCGGGCAACCTCCACAGCCAGCATTTCCTGGGGATGGACCTGCAGCACTCGCTGTTCGATGCGCACAAGGCGGGCGAGAGCTTCCTGCACCTCTTGCCCTACGGCCTGCTCGTCGGCTTCGTCGTCGCCACCGGCATCTTCCAGACCCGCCAGACGATGGCGCGCCAGCAGCGTCAGAACCCCGATGCGCCGGTCAACCCGCAGATGCAGTCGATGATGCGGATCATGCCGGTGATGAACCTCATCACGGTGCTCTTCCCGACCGGTGTGGCGGTCTACTGGGGCGTCCGCAACGTGTGGATGATCGGCCAGCAGCACTTCGTGCTCAACAAGATCTACGAGACCCACGGGACCACCGTCAACGTGAAGTCGAGCGACGTGACGACGAACGCGCCCAAGCCCCTGAAGGGGGCGGCGCCCCCGGCGGGGGCCGGGAACGGCAACGGTGTCGCCGGGGACGGGGATCGCAACGGCAACGGGGCGGCGCGCAGCGGGGCCGCAGGCGCGACGGCCGCGGCCCGGGCGAAGGCGAACCCGAACACGTCGAAGAAGAAGCAGCAGCGGCGGAAGCGCTGAGCGATGGAATGGATCGAGGTCACCGGGCGCACGCTCGAGGAGGCCGTGGAGCGAGCGCTCGACAATCTCGGCGTCCACGAGACCGAGCTCGACTACGAGGTGCTCACCGAGCCCAAGACCGGTTTGCTCGGCCTGCGGCGTACCGACGCCCGGATCCGGGCCCGGGTGAAGCCCCGGTCACGGGAGAAGCCGAACGACAAGCGCCGGCGCCAACGCGACGACCAGCGGTCCCGCCGCCGGGGCGGGCGGGAACGGGGAGCCGGCGGCGAGGCCGGGCAACCGGCGCGGCGAGGCCCAGGCTCCCAGGCGGCCGGTAATGGGCGCAACCGCACGAGTGGGGCGCCCGCGGCCGCGGCTGGCGGCGACACGCCCGAGTCATCGGGCGGCACGCGATCCCGGCGCCGGCGCGGTCGGGGGGGTGGCCAGCGGGGCGCGACCGAGGCGGGCACCGCGCGCGGCAACGGAAACGGGACCCTGCGCCACGCTGGGCGCGACGCGCAGGATGTCGAGGCGCAGGGTGTCGAGGCGCAGGATGTCGAGGCACAGGACGTCGAGGTACCGGCGAGCGGCGCCCGGCAGGAGGAGCACGAGGTCATGGAGCGGTCGGGAAGCATCGAAGAGCAGGTCAGCGCCGGGCGCGAGTTCGCCACCGGCCTGGTCGAGGCGTTCGCAGTGCAGGGGTCGGTGAGCGTCGAGGTCGACGACCACGAGGTCGAGGTCCGTATCGACGGCGACGACCTCGGCCTGCTCGTAGGCCCGAAGGGCGCGACCCTGGCTGCTCTGGAAGAGCTGCTGCGAGGCGCCGTGGGCCACCGCGGGCCAGGCCGGCTCCATCTCGACGTTGCCGGATACCGGGCCAAGCGTCGGGCCGCGCTCGCCGACTTCGCCCGCCGGGTGGCCGATGACGTGCGTTCGAGCGGTGCGGCCAAGGCACTCGAGCCGATGTCGGCACCCGACCGCAAGGTCGTGCACGACACCATCGGCGAGATCTCCGGCGTGGCGACGATCTCCGACGGCGAGGAGCCTCGCCGCCGGGTGATCATCCAGCCCGCGTAGGGCACCGGCGCCGGCGGACGTGGTCGCGCTCGCCGACTCGGCGCGCGCGCAACTCGCCGAGATTCTCGCCCGCGCGGCGGCCTACGGCTGGTTGGGGCCGGGCCCGGTCGACGCGCACGTCGAGCATGCCCTGGCCATCGCCGCGGCCATCCGCAGGCTCGGCGGCCCGGGCCGCGGCCCGATCGTGGACCTCGGTAGCGGCGGTGGTGTGCCGGCCCTCGTGGTGGCGGTCGCGCTGTCGCCTCGCCCGGTCACGTTGCTGGAAGGCGCCGCGCGCCGGGCGGCATTCCTGCGCACGGCCAGCGCCGAGCTCGCCGGCCGGGCGGTGCTCGACGTGGCCGAAGGCCGGGCCGAGGAGTTGGCGCGTGAGCCGGGCAGGGAGGCCCACTACGGCGTGGTGACGGCCCGTTCGTTCGGCCGGCCGGCGGTGACGGCCGAGTGTGGCGCCCGCCTGCTCGCCGCAGCCGGCCTGCTCGTGGTCAGCGAGCCTCCCGGCGCCTCCGAGCCGGCTGACCGGTGGGACACCGCCGGGCTGGCACGGTTGGGTCTTGGCCCGGCAGCGACGTCGGTGGAGCGCGGTGTGCGCCTGGCGGTGATGCCCAAGGTGGGGCCGACCGACCCGCGTTTCCCACGCCGCGTCGGCGTGCCGGCGAAGCGCCCCCTTTGGTAGGGACCGTTGGCGCGGCCACGGTTCCACGTGAAACATGCGAAGCGAGCACCGATCGGCGGCGCGTAGTACGGTTTGCGCCGACCCGGCTCACTTGCGGCGCACTCGACCTTCGCTCGGCGTCGGCGGCGGGAGCTGGGCGGGAGGAGTTTCGGCGTGACGTTCGATGCACCGGCCGACGCACCGGGCGAGGTCGGTCCCGGCCCCAGCGTGGACGGCGAGGCGGACGCGGCCAGGGAAGGCCGGTCGGCGGCACAGCTCCCGCGGATCGTGGCCATCGCCAATCAGAAGGGCGGCGTCGGCAAGACGACCACCGCGGTCAACGTCGGTGCCGGCCTGGCCGAGCTCGGCTTCCGAGTGCTCGTGGTCGATCTCGATCCCCAGGGCAACGCCACCACGGGCCTGGGCGTGAACCACCGCAATGTCGACGGCTCGGTGTACGACGTGATCATGCACGACGCCCGGGTGGAGGACTGCGTCGAGCCCACGAGCGTCAAGAACCTGTTCGTGCTGCCCGCCACCATCGATCTGGCCGGTGCCGAGATCGAGCTGGTTCCGGCGATGTCCAGGGAGCTGAAGCTGAAGCGGGCCCTGGAGGATGTGCGCGCCGACTACGACTACATCCTGATCGACTGCCCGCCGTCGCTCGGCCTCCTGACGGTGAACGGGCTTGCCGCCGCGGACGACGTGCTCGTGCCGATCCAGTGCGAGTACTACGCCCTGGAAGGCCTCGGCCAGTTGCTGCGCAACGTCACGCTGGTGAGCAAGAATCTGAACCCCACGCTCGAAGTGCGTGGCATCGCCCTCACGATGTTCGACGCCCGGACCAAGCTGGCCGAGCAGGTCGAGAGCGAGGTCCGTGAGCACTTTGGTCCCAAAGTCTTCCGTACGGTGATCCCGCGCACCGTGCGCATCTCGGAGGCGCCGTCGTTCGGGCAGCCGATCCTGGTCTTCGACTCGACCTCCCGGGGCGCGATCGCCTACCGGGAGCTGGCAAAGGAGGTGAGCCGTGGCGCGACCCGGCGGGCTGGGTAGAGGCCTCGGCGCACTCATCCCCCAGGCGGAGCTCCAGCGGCCCGAGGCGGGGGGCCTCCAGGAGATCCCGGTCACGGGGATCGAGGCCAACCCGAACCAACCCCGTGCGCACTTCGACGAGGAGGCGATCGGCGCCCTGGCCGACTCCATCAGCGCGCTCGGCGTGCTCCAGCCGCTGATCGTCCGGCCGGCGGCCGATGGGGGTTACACGCTGGTCGCGGGCGAGCGCCGGCTGCGCGCGGCGCGCCGGCTCGGGCTGCAGACGGTCCCGGCCATCGTGCGGGAGACCGACGATGCCACCTCGCTGGCCCACGCCATCGTCGAGAACGTCCAGCGCGAGGACCTGAACGTGCTCGAGGAGGCGACGGCCTACCAGCAGCTGATCGAGGACTTCGGGCTCACCCACGAGCAGGTCGCCACTCGCGTGGGCAAGAGCCGCGCCGCGGTGTCGAACACCATGCGCCTGCTCCAACTTGCCCCGTCGATCCAGGTGCTGGTGCGCGATCGGCGCCTGCAGATGGGCCATGCCCGGGCGTTGCTCGGCACCCCCGACCGCACGTTCCAGGAGACGTTGGCGCGACGAGCGGTCGCCGAGGACCTCACGGTGCGGGCGGTCGAGGAAGCGGTGCGGGCGCACGAACAGCGCGACGAGGGCGCGGTCGCCGGACCCGCCGCGCCGGCCGCCGCAACGGGCCGCGGCGTGGCGACGATGCGCCCGGCCGGCCTGGTGGAGCTGGAAGAGTTGCTGTCGGACCACCTCGACACTCGGGTGCGCGTCTCGATGACGAACAGTCGGGGCAAGGTCGTGATCGAGTTCGCCGACCTCGAGGACCTGGAGCGGATCTACCGGCTCATGACCGAGGGCCGGCCCGCCGGCGCGTAGCGGGCCCGGCTCGCTCAGCGGCCGCGCCGTGCTCGCTCAGCGGCCGCGCCGTGCTCGCCCAGCTCGCGGGGCGCGCTCGAGCGCGCCGCGAGGTCGGGGGGCTCCTCGAAGCCCCGCCGGATCCCTTCGGCCACCTCGTCGCACTGCCGGGCGGCCGCGGCCGGCGCCGCGTCGAGGTCGAGCTGTACGACCACGGCGGGCATCCGGGTCTCTCGCAGCACGCCGCCGGACAGACCCGCGGTGAGCGCGGTGGTCGCGTGTGCCGACCCCTGTGCGAGCTGCTCGGCGACGCGCAACGCGATCGCGTGCCCGCGGAAGGAGCGGTAGTAGCCGCTGCGGTAGTACGCGCACCGCCATGCCGGGTCGACCAGCGGCTGGAGTACCACGCACAGGTCGGCATCGAGCTCGTTCGCAGCGCGGGCCGCGTCGGTGTCGATCGACACGTCGACGGCGGTCGTGCAGTGTGCGCCCCGTTCGTCGAGCAGCGTCGCGATCGCGGTCACCGACGGTCCGACCCCTGACATCCGCGACGCGAGCAGGATGCGGCGGCCGGGCAGGGCCCGGGCGCTCGCGGCGAGGAACTCGCGCTCGCGAAGTTCGGAGATGCGGCCGTCGGCGAGGCCGCCGACCCGGCGCATCGCCTCGAGCGTTTGCGGTCCGCAGGTGCCGTCGACGGCGAGCGCAGCATTCCGCTGGAAGTCGCGCAGCGCGGTGTCGGTGTGCGGTCCGAAGATGCCGTCGGTGCGCCCCGCGTCGAAGCCGATGGCGCTGAGACGTTGCTGGAGGTCGCGCACGTCGTCGCCGCGCAGCATCGGGCGGCGCATCGACAGGAGGCGGTCGCCGAGCACGAGCTTGTTCTCGCGGAGGGCCGACCACGTGTCGGGCCCGCAGATGCCGTCGACCTGGAGCCGGCGCCGCCGCTGGAAGGCGCGCACCGTCTCCTCGGTGGCCGCGCCGAACTGGTCGACGGCGTCGCCCTGCACCGGGAGTCCGGCCCGCACGAGATGCTCGTGGAGCCGTACGACCGCGTCGCCGCCGCTGCCGCGGCGCAGCGTCGGAGTGGATTCGAGGTCGGTCAAGCGATGAAGTCGGAGAGCTCCTGCAGGAGCTGGGCCTTGCCCTTCGCGCCGACGAGCCGCTTGGCCGGCTGGCCGTCCTTGAAGACGATCAGCGTCGGGATGCTCAACACCTCGAAGCGACGCGTGGTCTCGGGGTTGTCGTCGACGTTGAGCTTCGCCACCGCGAGCTTGCCGGCGTGCTCCTTGGCGATGTCCTCGAGCACGGGAGCGATCATCTTGCAGGGACCGCACCACTCCGCCCAGAAGTCGACGATGACCGCTGCATCGCTGGAGCCGACGGACTCGTCGAAGGTCGCGTCGGAGAGAGTCATAATTCCGTCAGCCATTGGAGGTGGTTCTTCCTTGGTCGGCGTCCCTCACGGGAGCGCGGAGCTGTGGGGTGCGGTGATGTCGGGTGTTGCAGTGGTCAGTGCGGACCGAGCGATTCGAGGAACCGCTCGGCCTCGAGCGCGGCCATGCATCCGGAGCCGGCCGCGGTGATCGCCTGGCGGTAGAGCGTGTCCTGTACGTCGCCGGCGGCGAACACGCCCGCCACGCTCGTGCGGGTGCTGCCGGGCTCGGTGAGGATGTATCCGGCGTCGTCGAGCGCAAGCTTGCCTTCGAACAGGGCCGTGTTCGGGATGTGGCCGATGGCCACGAACACCGCGCCGACGTCGAGCTCACGCTCGATGCCGGTCTCCACGTCGCGCAGGCGGATGCCGCTGACCTTGGTGTCGCCGAGGATCTCGACCACCTCGCTGTTCCAGGCGAACTCGACCTTCGGGTTGTTGAAGGCGCGGTCCTGCATGATCTTGGACGCCCGCAACTCCTTGCGCCGGTGCACGAGGGTGACCTTCGACGCGAAGCGGGTGAGGAAGTTCGCCTCTTCGATGGCGGAGTCGCCGCCACCCACCACGGCGATCTCGACACCACGGAAGAAGAAGCCGTCGCAGGTGGCGCAGGTGGACACGCCGTGACCCAGGAGCTGCATCTCGGTGGGGAGCCCGAGCATGCGGGCCTTGGCGCCGGTGGAGACGATCATGGTGCGGCCACGGTACGTGTCGGAGCCGACGCGTACCGTGAAGGGGTCGGTGAGGCCGACCTCGTCGGCGTCGGCGGTGACGAACTCGGCGCCGAAGCGCTCGGCCTGGGCTCGGAACTGCATCATCAGCTCGGGCCCCATGATGCCGTCGGGAAAGCCGGGGTAGTTCTCGACGTCGGTGGTGAGCATCAGCTGCCCGCCCGCGCCGAGACCCTCGATCACCACGGGCCGGAGGTTCGCCCGCGCGGTGTAGATCGCGGCGGTCAGACCGGCCGGGCCCGATCCCACGATCACCACGTCTCGAACGTCGCTCATGACTGCTGCTCTCCGCACCCTCGCCGTGCTCGCCGCCGCCGGGGAACCCGGCCGCGTGCACGCCGGCTCACGTGCTCGCCTTGCGCTTGCCCCACAGGAACCCGCCGGCGAGCAGACAGATTCCCCCGAGCGTCATCCACGCCATCCAGGCGTTGTCGTGCGGCCCGGGGAGCTGGTTGTAGAGCGCGACGAGCGCGCGGAAGGCCACGATGACGAGGATCGTGAGCGCGCTGAGCACGAAGAACGAGCCGAGCAGGCCGAACACCACGATCTGCGTCGCGTGGTGGGCCGGGTCGACCGTGCGTTCGCGCACATTGGCGACGGTGCGCTCGATGAGGGCGGCGGTCTCTGATGCCCAGTCAGCCATGCGTCCTCCCGCATCGAAGTTCGGGAATCGTACCCGCGCCGGCCCCGATCGACGCCCGGCGGCCGCTCAGCTTCCCGTGTAGAACACCGCCACGCTGCAGTCCGCGGGGCGGAACGCCCACAGCACGACGGTGGTGCCGAGCGTGCCGCGGGCGACGTTGAGCGCTTCACCCTGGTAGCGCGCCGCGGCCACGATCCGCACGCCGGTGGCGCCGGCCGCGAGCGGCAGCCCCGGGAGACAGCGCGCCGGCGCGGCGGCGCCGGCCGCGCCGGCGCGGGTCGACGGCCCCGTCGTGGAGGCGGCGAGATCCGAGTACCCCCTGCTTTGGGACTGCGGTGTGCCGCTCGCGCTGTGGCCGAGCGCGGACGGTTGCGGCGCCGCGGTCACGTGGAGGCGGCGCGCGAGGTCACGCCCGTCGGTGATCGTGCCGACGTCGACGGTGGCCGGCGTGGTCGCAGCTGCCGTCGCGTGCGGTGCCGTGGTGCCCGCGGACTTGCTCGACGAATTCCCGCCGCCGCGGGTGAGCACCACGACTGCCGTGACTGCCGCGGCCGTCGCCGCGATGGATGCAACCGCGGTGAGCACCCTCGCGCGGCGGTCGCGGACCGAGGCGCGCCGGGTGGCGCGTGATGTCGCGGCACGGCTCATTCGGCGGCGCTCCAGCTCGTCGAGCTCGTCGTCGGCGGTCAGCGCAGCGACCCGCGCACCCGCGCCGGCGAGCTCGCCGCGCCGCGCCGAGTGCGCCTCGATCGCGACCCGCGCGTCGGCGACGCCGATGCCGTGGTCGGCGCACGCCGCGTCGAGCTCGCCGTCGAGATCGGCCGAGCACAGCTCGTCGATCAGCTCGGGGTCGAGGTGCGGGGTAGGCGCGTCGTTCGTCATGGGACAACCGTTGGACGATCGGCAGGCTCGGGATTGTTCCCGAGAGTCTCGGCGAGCATGGCGCGGGCGCGCGCGATGCGGGAACGCACCGTGCCGATCGGGATGTCGAGCACCCGCGCGATCTCCGCGTAGTCGAGCCCGGCGAGCTCGCGCAGCGCGATCGTGGCGCGGAAATCGGGAGCGAGCGCGGCCAGCGCCGCCTCCACCACGAGTCGATCGGTCACGGTACCGGCCACATCCTGCGGCGCCACCGCACGGTCCGAAGCCATGTCCACCGGTTGGGGCCGCCGCTGGCGGCGGCGCGCCTCGTCGAGCGCGGCATTCGTGGCCACGCGGTACATCCACGTCGTGAACTGCGCGCGGCCGTCGTAGCGGCCGATGCCCCGCGCGATCGCGATGAGTGCCTCCTGGGTGGCGTCGCGTGCGTCCTCCGGATCGACGAGCACCCGCCGGCAGATCCGGTGCACGCGTTCGGCATGCCGTTCGAGCAGGCGCTCGAGGGCGTGGCGGTCGCCCCGGCGCGCCGCATCGGCGAGCTCGGCGTCGGTCAGAGCCGCGCGGCGGGGCACCGCACCAGCGTCGCGGCGCGAGCGGCGCGATCGCGGCGTCGCGTCAGGCTTCGAGCCAGACGATGCCCACGGTGCCGGGTCCGGCGTGGACCCCGACGACCGGGCCGATCATGCTGATGATCATGTCGTCGCGCGCGGCGAGCGGCTCGATCATGGCGCAGAACTCGTCGATGTCGGCGGCCGCCGCGTGCAGCACCGCCAGCTCCTCGACCGGCGACTCCTTCGCCTTGTCGACGAGGAAGCGCAGCGCCTTCGAACGTGTGCGGACCTTGGCGACGGGTTCGATCGCACCGTGCTGGATCGTGAGCACGGGCTTGATCGACAGCACCGAACCCAGCAGCGCCTGCGCACCGCCGATGCGGCCGCCACGGCGCAGGAACTCGAGTGTGTCGATCGTGAAGTACACGCGCGTGCGGGCGCGCCGCTCCTCGACCTCGCGCACGATCGTGTCGAGGTCGGCGCCCTCGCGCTCGGCGGGCGGCGTGCAAAACGTGGACACCGGTGCCCATCGAGGCGCTCTCCGAATCGACGACCGCCACCGGGCACGCGCCGTCGAGCCGGTCAGCGGCGATCTGCGCCGACTGCATGGTGGCGGAGAGCTTCGACGAGATGTTGATGCACACGATGCCGTCGGCGCCGGTGTCGGCGAGTGACTTGAACGTCTCGTAGAACGCGCCGGCCGGTGGTGCCGCGGTCTCGGGGAGGTCCGCCGAGGCGGCGAGCCGGGGCCAGAACTGCTCGGTGGTGATCTCCTTGCGGTCGAGCAGCTCCTCGGCGCCGAAGCGCACCGTGAGGGGCACGACGTCGATCCCGAGCTCGTCGCACAGCGGCTCGGGCAGGTCGCACGAGCTGTCGGTCACGATCCGTACTGCCATCGACGCACGCACCCTTCTGGGGTTCGGCCGGGTGGGTTCGGCCTGGTGGGGTTCGGCTGGTTCACCCGGCCGGGCTGGATGGTGCCGGGCCCGCGCACGAACCCGCCCGCCGGGCGTTGCAGTACCTCCGACACCCCGCGTGTATGCATCGTTACACGCGGACGGCGCCCGGGCGGCGCACCGCGCTGGCCAGACCACCCAGCTCGGGGGTTCGGAGGCACCACAGCGCGGCGGCGTAGGCCGCACCGCCGCTCGCGATCGCGAGCACCAGGGAGGCGAGGCCGGCGCCGGCCACGTGGCGCACGATCTCGGCAACGCCCACCCCGGCCGCGGCGGCGGCAATCGACCGGGCCGCCAGCGCGGCCGCCGGAGCGGTCGGGAAGCCGCCGAGCCGTCGATGGAGCAGGCCGAGCGTGACCACGGCGGCCAGCGTGTAGGCGAGCGCGAACGCGAGCGCGAGGCCCCGGACGCCGTCGAGCGGGTACAGCACGATCGCGAGCGCGACGTTGGCGGCGTTCTCGAAGCAGTTCACGACGAACGGCGTCTTCGCGTCGGACATCGAGTAGAACGCGCGCAGCGTGTAGAGGTACACCGAGAACGGCACGAGGCCCACCGCGAAGCCGACGACCGCGCTCGCGGTGTCGTTCGTGGCGCCACTGCCGAAGGCGCCATGGTGCACGATCGGATCGACGATCGGGCGCGCGAAGAAGAGCAGCAACGCCACCGCCGGGATCGTCGCGAGGAGCAGGTAGCGCAGGCCGAGCTCGTAGTCGCGCCGCAGCGCAGGAAGGTTCCGCTCCCGCGCCGACGTGGCGAGCGCGGGGGCGATCACGGTCATGATCGACACCGCGATCAGGCCGTGCGGCAATTGGAAGAACGCGTACGCGTAGGTGTACTCGGAGAACACGCCCTTGTGGTTCCGTGCGATCCACATCACGAACACGAACGCGAGCTGGTTTGCGACCACGTAGCCGACCGTCCAGCCCGACATGCGCGCGATGCGCGCCACGGCGGGATGGCGCCATCGCAGTGTGGGGTGCACGCGCACACCCGCGTGCTGCAGCGCGGGCACGAGGACGAGCGCCATGGCGGCGATGCCGGCGCTCGTGCCGAGGCCGAGTGCCCAGATCACGCTGCGGTGCTGGTTCGCATGGTGCAAGCAGGCGTCGAACGTGGCCTGGGTCGAGGTGCGGCACGCGGGCAGCGAGGGCCGGATCGCGAGCAACACGATGACGACCACGACGTTGTTGAGCGCCGGAGCGAACGCGGCCGCGGTGAAGCGCCGGCGCGCGTTGAGCGCCGCGGTCGCCAGTGCGGTGTACGCGTAGAACACCATCTGGGGCAGGAACAGCGCGACGAGCAGGGTGCCGACCGCCTCGGCCTCGGCGCGCTGGGCCGCCGGCACGCGGCCCGACATCGCGTCGGTGATCACCGGCGCGAGGAGCATCGCGATTCCGGTGAGCAACAGCACCGCGGTGAGCGCCACGGAGAAGATCGCGCTCGTGGCCGAGTCGTCGCGCTCGTCGTAGGCGTCGACGAACACGGGCACGAGCGCGGCGGTGAGCACACCTCCGAGCAGCAGCTCGTACACGATGTTGGGGGTGATGTTCGCGGCGTTGTACGTGTCGGCGAGGACCGTCTTGCCGAGCACCCAGGCGGTGATCGCGACGCGAACCACACCGCTGAGCCGCGACACCAGCGTGCCGGTGCCCACCGCGGCCGACCGGCGTGCGAGACGTTGCGAAGCGTCGACGGCCGTCATGCCGCGACCCGCCGGCGGCGGCGCAGGAAGTGATGCGCCCACCACAGCGCGAGGAACAGCAGCGCGCCGTACGTGAGCCAGACGCCGAACGATCCGAACACGCGCGAGCTGACCGTGACGCGCGCGGGCTGACCGATGGGCAAGCCGCCGACGATCGAGCGCATCGCCACGGTGACCACGAAGTGTCCCGACGTCTTCACCCGCACCCTGATCGGGACGGTCTGGTCCACCGGCGAGGGGGGCAGTTCGATCGCCTGGCCGCCGTGCGGTTGCTCGAGCTTGTCGCTGACGAGCTGGACCTGCAGCGCGACCTTCTTGCCGGTGGTGTTCGTGAACGTGATCGGGATGTCGGCGGTCGCGCTCGTGAGCGTGACGCTCCGCGCCGACGTGTGGATCGAGCCGGTGAACGTGTTGACCATCGCCTCGATCGCGTCGAGCCGGTGCTGCGCGTCGTCGTGATCGGCGAGCGTCGACATCGCCACGAGCAACGACTCGCGGGCCGAGGTGAGTGCCGGGTCGGTGTCGCCGACGAGGCTCGCGAAGCCGTTCAGCGCGTCGCGGGCGGGCGCGATGCGGTCCGCCGGGACGGCGAACGGCTCGGGGCGGCGGGCGGCGAAGTCGCGAACGAGCGGTCCGCCCCGGCCGTCGTTGCCGCGGGAGACGTCGGCGAACGTGTCGTCGAGCGTGGTGAGGTGCAGGAGCGGGTCATCAGGGGCGTCGCGGGCCAGCTCGGCGACCAGCGGCTGGTCGGGCTGCCACTCGGCGGTGGTGGCCAGCACGACGCCGGCTCGTCGCGCCGGCTGGTCGTAGGCGATGAGCGCGGTCGCGGCCACGAAGCGCTGCACGCGCAGCGGTGCCGGGTCGGAGCCGCGCAGGAGCCCCGAGAGGAAGGAATCGTCGGTGAGCACGTTCACCGGCGAGCCGGTCAGGCTCACGCGCGTGCGTTGCAGCGCGGCGTCGATCGGCTGCAGCTCGGTGTCGCGCATGCCCACCTGCTCCACGCCGAGCGCGCGCAGCTCGCTGAGCGTCGGAGCGTCGGCGTGGTCGAGCCACGCCGTCGAGCGCTCGGGTGTCACCCCGATCGCACGGTGTACCGCCGCCGGCTCGGCGGCGAAGTCGGTGCGCACGCTGCCGGTGACGCCCACCGCGTGCACGGCCCGCTCGTCGATCGGGACCCACGGGGCGAGCACGAAGTCGGGATGGGCGCGCCCGACCGCGGCCTTGAACGCCGCGAACGACCGGGCGGTGCCCGCATCACGGCGCGCCGCGGTGCTCCAGGCCTGCAGCGTCTCGCCCGCGGCCGCGATCGTGATCGGGATACGGCCGGCCGCGCCGAGCGCGGCCGTCACGCGCGCGAGCCGTCCACGCTCCGAAAAGGCGTCGCGGGTGCCGCCGGGGAGCGAGCCGTCGAGGGCGCGCGGCGTCGACGCGATCTGCCACACCCAGGCCACGTCGACGCCGGCGGGTGCCGCACCCGACACCGCGACCACCCACGTCACGAACGAGTCGCTGATCGGGCACTCGCGCACGCACGTGACGAGCGGGGTTCCGGCCTCGAGGGGCCGGCACGAGCCGCAGTGCACGAGCCGGACGTCGAGTGCGTACACGCCGGCCTGCACGAGCTTCAGCGTGCGCGCGAGTGGCTGCTGGCCGGGCAGCTGCAACGGGTAGACGAGGCGGATCGTGCCGTCCGACTCGACGGGTTCCTGCGCGAGGTTCAGTGTGACCGGTGTGTCGTCGAGGTGCGGGCGCAGCTCCCCGTTCTCGATCGCGTCCGCGAACGCCAGGTTCGACGGTGTCGACTCGTGCAGCGCCACCTGGACCGCGGCCCGGGCCGGCGGGTTCTTCACCCGCACACGCAGCACGAGGAAGGGCGTGCCGAGCTGCAGCAACGGCGCCTGGTGCACGAGGGTGATCGACGGCGCGCCGGCGGTGCCGGGTGCGGCGGTGCTCGTGGTGCTCGCCGTGGTTGCCGCTGCCGCGCCGCCGCTCGTGGCGGTGAGCGACACGGACACGACGGCCAGCGCGGCGAGCGCCAGCCGGCCGGTTCGGGAGACGACCACGGTGGCGCCAGCGTATTCGGGCGCGCTCGCTCGCCATTACCGTTGTCCTAGGAAGGGCTACCGGCCCGTGAACGAAGCGAACTCGAGGCGAACAAGAGGTACGGGATGCTGCTGCTGGGCGTCGATGCCCGCTTCCGTGAGCACGACACCGGGCCGGGCCATCCGGAGCGGCCGGCCCGGCTCGGCGCGGTCGAGGAGGGTGTGGCCGGCACCGATGCGGCCCGCGTGCCCGAGGCGCGCATCGACCTGCGGGTCGCCACCCGGGCCGAGTTGGAACGCGTGCACACCGCCGCGCACCTCGACGACCTCGAGCGCCGCTGCCTCGCCGGCGGCGGCCGCATCGACGCCGACACGGTCGCGTCGCGCGGTTCGTGGGACGCGGCGGTGCTCGCCGCGGGCGCCGGCCTGGCCGCGGTCGACGCGCTCGATGCCGGGCGCGGGGACGCCGCCTTCCTCGCGTTGCGGCCGCCCGGCCATCACGCGGTGCCCGCGCACGCGATGGGCTTCTGCCTGATCAACAACGTCGCGGTCACCGCCGCGGCGCTGGCGGCGCGTGGGGAACGCGTGCTCGTGGTCGACTGGGATGCGCACCACGGCAACGGCACCCAGGACATCTTCTACGAGTCGGCCGAGGTGATGTACGTGTCGCTGCACGAGTGGCCGCTGTATCCCGGCACCGGACGGGTCACCGACACCGGACGCGGCGCGGGTGCGGGCACCACGGTGA
The DNA here is from genome assembly GCA_963716525.1 of uncultured Actinomycetes bacterium. Lineage (GTDB taxonomy): Bacteria > Actinomycetota > Acidimicrobiia > IMCC26256 > PALSA-610 > JBBREP01. The sequence goes on along the minus strand of OY970315.1, from coordinate 1,214,869 downwards.
ACGTGCCGCTGCCCGCGGGCGCCACCGGCGACGTGTACCTCGACGCGCTCGACACGCTGGTCGCGCCGCTCGCGGAGCGCTTCTCGCCCACCTGGGTGCTCGTGTCGAACGGCTACGACGCGCACCGCGACGATCCGATCACCGGCCTCGGGCTCTCGGCGGGCGACTTCGCCGACCTCACCGCACGCGTCCAGGCGTTCGCACCCCGCCGCGGTCGTGTGGTGGTGTTCCTCGAGGGCGGCTACGACCTCGAGGCGCTGCGCCGCGGCACCGAGGCCACCTGCGCGGTGCTGGAAGGGCGTTCGGTCCGCCCGGAACCGGCCACGTCGGGCGGCCCCGGCGCGGGGGCCGTGGCCCGGGCGAGAGCAGAGCACGGTCTGTGATGGGTCGCTGACGAGACACATCTGGCAGCACGGCACCAACGCTCCAGCCCGGCCGCCGGCATGCCGAATACCTGGCTTCGGAGGTGGTCGTGCTCGATCTCGACGAAGTGCTGCGCGCGGCGGTGGCCGCCGAGGCGTCGGACATCCACGTGAAGGTGGGGTCGTGCCCGATCATGCGGGTCGACGGGCATCTCGACCGCATGGATGGGCCCGCGGTGACCGCGGCCGAGACCGAGCGGGTCGCGTTCGCCATCATGCCCAAGGCCCGGGCCGAGGAGTTCCTCGCTCACTGCGAGGCCGACTTCGCGTACTCGGTGGCGGGTCTGGGGCGCTTCCGGGTGAACGTGCTGCGCCAGCGCGGCGCCGTCGGCCTCGTGCTGCGTCGCGTGCAGTCGACCATCGCCTCGTTCGAGCAGCTCGGCCTGCCGCAGGTGGTGCGCCGTCTCGCCGAGCACCAGCGCGGCCTCGTGCTCGTGACCGGTCCGACCGGCTCGGGCAAGACGACCACGCTCGCCGCCATGATCGACCACATCAACGAGACCGCGTCACGCCACATCGTGACGATCGAGGATCCCATCGAGGTCCTGCACTCCGACAAGCAGTCGATCGTGAACCAGCGCGAGATCGGCACGGATACCGAGGATTTCGCATCGGCGCTGAAGCGGGTGCTGCGCCAGGACCCCGACGTGATCCTCATCGGCGAGATGCGCGACTCGGACACCGTGCGCACCGCGCTGGCGGCCGCCGAGACCGGCCACCTCGTGTTCTCCACGCTGCACACGATCAACGCGACTGAGACGGTGTCGCGCATCATCGACTTCTTCCCGCCGTACGAGCAGCGGCAGGTGCGCATGGCGCTCGCCGGTTCGCTGCGCGGTGTGGTGAGCCAGCGGCTCGTCGAATGCCGCAACGGCGGCCGCGCGCCGGCGATCGAGGTGCTCGTGGCGACCGGCCGGGTGTTCGACAAGATCGTCAACGCCGACGAGACCCACGAGATCGAGGAGATCATCGCCGACGGCGAGTACTACGGGATGCAGACGTTCGACCAGAGCCTGCTCGCGCTCCACCGCCGCGGCCGGATCGACCTGCGCGAAGCCCTCGCGGCCTCGACCCACCCCCACGACCTGCGCCTGATGATCGAGCAGTACCAAGCCCAGAGCGCGGCCTGAGTAAGGGCCTGAGCAAGGGCCTGGGGAAACGCCCTGGGGAAACGGCCTGAGAAGAGGCTTCACCCGGGCATCGACCAGAATGGCGCGGTGACGTTGCCGGAGCGCTTCGCCGACATCATCGGGCCGGGCACGGCCGTGCGCGAGCTGGCCGGCCGGCTCGCCGGGCGCGGCCACCGCTGCTATCTCGTGGGCGGGCCGGTGCGTGACGTGCTGCTCGGCCGCCCGTTCGACGACTACGACCTCACCACCGACGCCCGGCCCGACACGATCAAGGCCGCGGTCAGCGGCTGGGCCGACGACGTGTGGCTGCAGGGCGAGCGCTACGGCACCGTGGGCGCGCGCAAGGACGGCGTGACGTTCGAGGTCACCACGTTCCGCGCCGACGTGTACGTGCCCGAGTCGCGCAAGCCCGAGGTGACTTTCGGCGATTCGATCGAGACCGATCTCGGGCGGCGCGATTTCACGGTGAACGCGATGGCGCTGCGCCTCGACGCCGACGCGCCCGAGCTCGTCGACCCCTACGGCGGCCTCGCCGACCTCGCCGCCCGCGCCCTGCGCACGCCGCAGTCGACGGAGATCTCCTTCGGCGACGACCCGCTGCGGATGCTGCGCGCCGCGCGGTTCGCGTCGACGCTCGGCTTCACGCCGTCCGACGAGGTCGTCCGGGCGATGCACGACATGCGGGGCCGGCTCGAGATCGTGAGCGCCGAGCGCATCCGCGACGAGCTCACCAAACTGCTGCTCGCCGGCGATCCCGGCCCGGGGCTCTGGTTGATCGCGGCGGACGCGCCTCGCCGACGAGTTCCTGCCCGAGCTGAACCAGATGGAGCTCGAGCAGGACCCGATCCACCGGCACAAGGACGTGCTCGCCCACACGATCGCCGTGGTGCAGAACACCGAGCCGGCGTTGGTGGTGCGGCTCGCCGCGTTGCTGCACGACATCGGCAAGCCCAAGACCCGCGGCTACTCGTCGAGCGGCGTCACGTTCCACTACCACGACGTCGTCGGCGCCCGCATGGCCCGCACGCGCCTCACCGCGCTGCGCTATCCCGCGCCGGTCGTCCACGACGTCGTGAAGCTCGTGGAGCTGCACCTGCGGTTCCACACCTATCGCATGGGCTGGACCGACTCGGCCGTGCGCCGCTACGTGCGCGACGCCGGGTCGCTGCTCCCCGAGCTCAACCAGCTCACCCGCTGCGACTGCACGACGCGCAACAAGCGCAAGGCCGAGGCGCTCGGGCGGCGCATGGACGACCTCGAGGCGCGCATCGAGGAGCTGCGGGCCCAGGAGGAGCTGGCCGGCATCAAGCCGCCGCTCGACGGCGTACAGGTGATGGCGTACCTCGGCGTGAAGCCGGGGAGGGTGGTGGGCGAAGCGCTCGACTACCTGCTCGAGCTGCGGCTCGAGCACGGTCCGATGAGCCTCGACGACGCCTACGCCGAGCTCGACCGCTGGGCGCGCGGGCAGGACATCACCCCCGCCGGCACGCGCGTCCCACCCCAGAAGCCTCGTGAGTGACCCCGCGCGCATGCGTCGTTTGGGACCGCTATTTGGTACCCAAACGACGCATGGTCGGGTGCGTCAGTTGCCCTGCTTGCGCGCGCGTACCGCCAGGATGCGCGGCACCTCGGGGCGCGGGTCGGCGCTCTCCTCGCGCGGCGGCTCCTGCAACACGTCGACACCGAAGCCGGCTCGGCCGAGCGCGGCGAAGATGTCGGCGAACGTGCGCGGGTAGACCGTGAAGATCTCGCCGAAGCGCTCGATCCGCATCGGCTCCATCTCGAAATAGGAGCGCTGCACCTCGAGGCGCCCGAACGGCAGCTCGCCCTCGGGCGCGGCGTCGGGCCGGCACACGAGCGCCATCGGGTGCGAGTAGGTGAACACGAACGGCGCGCCGGTCCGCAGCACGCGGTGCACCGAGCGCAGCAGCCGGTCGAGGTCCTCCACCTCCACGAGCGCGTCGACGCTCAGCGCGACGTCGACGGAGTCGGCACGGAGCCAGGCGAGCTCGGAGAGGTCGCTGCGACGGAACTCGACCTTGACGCCGGCGTCGTGCGCGAGGCGGCGGGCGTGCTCGAGCATCGCTTCCGAGCCGTCCACCGCGGTCACCGTCGCACCCTGCAGGGCCATGGCCACCGCGTTGTGGCCCGCACCACACCCGAGCTCCAACACCCGCTTGCCCTGCACTCGACCCACGAGCCGCTGCTCACGGTCGTCGGGCATGTCGGGCCCGTAGGACACGACGTCGGTGGGCGCGTCGAGCTCGGCGACGAACTTGCCGGCCGCGCGGTCCCATGCTTCGACGTTGCTCGTCACGCTCTCCACCCCCGCTCGCCGCTTGCTGCGGCCGAGCTTGTCACGTGTCCATGTAGTAGTCGAGGCCGAGGTGGGTGAGCGGCTCCTCGCCCATCATCCAGCGGAGCGTGTTCTTCAGCTTCGTCAGCTGGATGAACAGGTCGTGCTCGGGGTACAGGCCCGGCGCGACCTGCGGTGACTTGAAGTAGAAGCTCAACCATTCCTGGATGCCTCCGAGCCCGGCGCGCCGGGCAAGGTCGCACAGCAGCACGAGGTCGAGCGCCAGCGGTGCGGCGAGGATCGAGTCGCGGCAGAGGAAGTCGATCTTCATCTGCATCGGGTAGTCGAGCCACCCGACGATGTCGATGTTGTCCCACCCCTCTTTGTTGTCGCCGCGGTGGGGGTAGTAGTTGATCCGCACCTTGTGGTACAGGTCGCCGTAGAGCTGCGGGTACTTGTCCGGCTGGAGGATGTGCTCGAGCACACCGAGCTTCGACTCCTCCTTGGTCTTGAAGCTGTCGGGATCGTCGAGCACCTCGCCGTCACGGTTGCCGAGGATGTTCGTGGAGTACCAGCCCTTCACGCCGAGCATGCGCGCCTTGAACATCGGTGCGAGCACCGTCTTCAGCAGCGTCTGACCGGTCTTGAAGTCCTTGCCGCAGATCGGCACGCCGTGCTCGGTGGCGTACTCGCGCAGCACCGGCGTGTCGACGGTGAGGTTCGGTGCGCCGTTGGCGAAGGGGATGCCTTCCTGCAGCGCGGCGTAGGCATAGAGCATCGAGGGCGCGATCTCATGGTCGTTGCTGTCGATCGCCTTTTCGAACGACTCGATGTCGGCGTGCGCGGGACCGGGTTCGAGGAAGATCTCGGTGGAGCCGCACCAGATCATCACGATGCGGTCGAGCTTGTGCTCGTCGCGGAAGCGACCGATGTCCTCGCGGATCCCTTCGAGCATCGCCCGTTTCTTCGTACGGTCCTTCACGTTCGGGCCGTCGAGGCGCTTCACGTACTCGGGGTCGAAGGCCGCCGGCATCGGCCGGACGGCGCGCAGCGCTTCGGCGACCGGCTCGAGGTGCCGACCGGGCTCGAGCACCCCGGCGCGCACCGCGGCGGTGTAGGCGTCGTCGGGGAACGGATCCCACGCGCCGAACACCAGGTCGTCGAGCGTGGCCAGCGGCAGCGCGTCGCGAATGAGCGGCGTGCGGTCCTCGGTGCGCTTGCCGAGGCGGATCGTGCCCATCTGCGTCAGCGACCCGATCGGCGCGGACATGCCGCGCCGGGCGAGGTGCACGCCCGCGATCAGCGTGCTCGCGACCGCGCCGAGCCCGACCGTGAGCACGCCGAGCGGGCCCTGGGCCGGCGCGACGGCGGGAGTCTGTGGTGTAGGCACGGGAGACCCTCGATTCTCGAACGCCCAACTCGTTCGTCACGGTATCGGCTGGTGCCCTGTCATGCCCGCCCGGCCACAGGCGATGATGGAGAGGTGGCCGAGCCGGTTCCCGTTGGCGCAGGCGTGCACGCTCGTTTCGACCAGCTCGACGGCCTGCGCGCGCTCGCGATGCTGTCGGTCTTCGGCTACCACTTCGGCCTGCCGTTGCGTCCGATCCTGGAATGGGGCGGCGTCGGCTACCGGGTCGTGCCGAACCTCGACCTCGGTGTCGAGATCTTCTTCGTGCTCTCGGGCTTCCTGATCTTCCGGCCGTTCGTCGCCGCGAACCTCCAGCGCGCGAGCGCTCCTGTGGTGCACGAATACGCGATCCGGCGCGTGCTGCGCATCTACCCGGCCTACTGGGTGATCTTCTTCACGCTGCTGTCGCTGCACGAGATCCAGATGAACGGCGGGCTGCTCCACTACGGCTCGCACCTCGGGCTCGTGCAGCAGTACTTCACCGACGCCAAGAACGACGTGTTCGACGGCATCCAGCAGGCCTGGACCCTCGTCGTGGAGCTCTCCTTCTACGCGATCGTGCCGTTCCTCGCGATGCTGATGCGCCGCCTCGGCGTGCGTGGCCACCTCGTGGTGCTCGGCGGGCTCACCGCCGCCGGCTACGTGCTGCGCATCACCACGGTGGAGTGGCCGATCAGCGGGGCGCTCGGCCGGGCGATCGGCGTGCTGCCGCTGGCGATGGCCGCGCTCGGGCCCGGCATGATCCTCGCCGTGCTCAGCCTGCTCGACGTGCCCCGCCTGCGTCACGCCGCCACGCACACCGGCGTCTGGTGGCTCGCGGCGGCGGCGTGCTTCGGGCTGATGATGGCCACTGGCGCGAGCAGCGCGGCGGTCGCGGTGCGCGCCCCCACGTCCGGCGCCGAGCTGTGGCACCGGATCCTGAGTCCGCTGATCGCGGTGTGCGTGGTGGCGCCGTGCGTGCTCGCGCCCTGGGTGCGCGCCGGGGTCGTCCGCCGCACGCTCGCCCACCCCGTGGCCGTGTGGATGGGCATGGTGAGCTACAGCGCCTACCTGTGGCACCAATCGCTGCTGCTGGACTCGAAGTCGCACGGCGACCACTTCCGCCTCAGCCCGGCGGTCATGGCCCACCAGAGCGTCCCGTACTGCCTGGCCATGGGCGCGCTCGTGCTGGCCGGGGTGTTCGCGCTCTCCGCGGTCACGTTCTACCTGGTGGAGCGGCCGGCTATGGCGCTCGGGCGGCGGCTCACCGGCAGTGGCCGGCCGCTTCGGCAGACCCTCGAGCCGCGGGGCGGGCCCGTGCTCGGCACCTAGAATCGGAGCGTGCGGCGCGAGATCGACTACTCGCTCGCCCGTCGCGCCGTGCTCCGTGACTACGAGCGTGGTGCGCTCGCGAAGCCGGATGTGTGCGATGCACACCCCGAGTTGCTGCGCGCGGCGCGCAACCTCGGCACCGGGTGCGACGCGGTCTGTCCCATCTGCGGCGCCGACGAGACGCTGCGGCGAGTGTCGTACGTGTACGGCGACGGAGCGAAGGCGCCGAACGGCCGCGTGGCCGGCGCCGACGAGCTGCGCAAGCTCGGCCGCCGCTACGACGAGCTGCGCTGCTACGACGTCGAGGTGTGCCTCGAGTGCTCGTGGAACTACCTGATCCGCACGTACTTCGTGGGCCGTCGCCTCACCGGCTGAGCGCGCGCCTCCACCCCCGCTCGCGTGCGCTCGCGCCCCGAGGGGCATTTCCACCCCCGCTCGCGTGCGCTCGCGCCCCGAGGGGCATTTCCACCCCCGCTCGCGTGCGCTCGCGCCCCGAGGGGCATTTCCACCCCCGCTCGCGTGCGCTCGCGCCCCGAGGGGCATTTCCACCCCCGCTCGCGTGCGCTCGCCGGCGCGGCTGCGCACCGATCTCGCTCCTCCGTCGCTCCTCGGCTGCTCCGCGCGACCAAGGCCGGACCTGTGGCGCCTTGCGGCCGCACTGAAGATTGACTGAGTCGGGTATGTACCTCTGACCGGGATGTCGGTATGTTCATGCCCTGATGCCGGGAGCCATAGGGGCCCTGGACGTCACAAGGAGCAGGCGATGGCCACGACGCAGTCGTTCGTCCCGCGGCGCAGCCCGACCACTGCGCCCGCCGTTGCCGCCCGTAAGGGCGGCGCCGCATCACTGGTGATGGTGACGGCCTACGACGCACCGTCGGCGCGGGTGGTGGATGCCGCCGGTGCTGACATGATCCTCGTCGGTGACTCGGTCGCCATGGTCGTGCTCGGTTACGAGGACACGATGCAGGTGACCACCGACGACATGGCGCACCACGTGGCCGCGGTGGCCCGCACCACACCGTCGGCGCTGATCGTGGCGGACATGCCGTGGATGAGCTACCACCTCGACCGGCCCGACGCGGTGCGCAATGCCGCCGCGCTCGGTGCGCGCCGGTGCCGGTGCGGTGAAGCTCGAGGGTGGCCGCAAGCGGCTCGACGTCGTGCGGGCGATCCTCGACGCGGAGGTGCCGGTGATGGGGCACATCGGTCTCACGCCGCAGTCGCTGCTCGCGCTCGGCGGCTTCCGGGTGCAGGGCAAGGAGCTCGATGCCGCCCACGCGATCGTGGAGGACGCGGCGGCGCTCGCCGACGCCGGCTGCTTCGCGGTGCTGCTCGAGTGCGTGCCCGACGGCGTGGCCCGCATGGTCACCGACTCGATTGCGGTGCCCACGATCGGCATCGGCGCGGGCCGTCACGTCGACGGCCAGGTGCTCGTGTACCACGACGTGCTCGGGATCCTGGCCGCAGGAGCCAAGACGCCGAAGTTCGTGCGTCGCTACGCCGACCTCGAAGCGGCCGCGCTCGAGGGTGTGAGCCGCTTCGTCGACGACGTACGCGGTGGCCGCTTCCCGTCGAGTGCCGAGACGTACCACATGGCCGACGGCATGACGAAGGGCCTCGGCCTCTACGGCACGGCCCCTTCCGACCCTTCCGAGAGCGACAACACCGCCGCGGTCTGACCGATGGGAGCGCCGGCGACGGCGCTGCTAGCGTTGCCCGCTTCCGGCATCATGCCGGGTGCGACTGCGGGGCGAGCCCCGGAGTCGCCCACAACCAGATTCCTGCCCCAGGGCGATCGCGAGATCGACCGACGCACGGGGCCCGTGGCCAGGGTCACGGTCCGAAGGAGGTACGGCCGGACAATGCGGCCCTACGAAGTCATGCTCATCATCGATGCCGACCTGGAAGAGGACACGATCCGGGAGTCGGTCGAACGATGGCTCGCGCTGATCGAGTCGCGCGGGGCCGAGCGCGGCTACGTCGACTACTGGGGCAAGCGCCGGCTCGCCTACGAGATCAAGCACCGGGCCGAGGGCTACTACGTGGTCTTCCAGGCCCGCTCGGAGCCGCCGGCGATGCAGGAGCTGTCCCGGGTCCTCTCCCTTGCAGACGAAGTCGTCCGCCACAAGGTGCTGCGCATCCCCGAGTCGGTCTACGGGCCGCCCGCGGCTGCGTCCGGCGCCGCGCCGGCGGAATAGGCGCGCAGCCGGGCTGCGCGACAGCAACAGGAGTACCAACACATGGCCAATGGCAACACCGTCACCCTCGTCGGCAACCTCACGCGCGACCCCGAGATGCGATTCACGCCGAGCGGCGCGGGCCAGGGCATCCTCGGCCTCGCCGTGAGCCGTCGCTACCAGGACCGCAGCGGCGAGTGGCAGGAGGAGACCGGCTTCTACAACATCGTGTGCTGGGGCGACCTCGCCGAGAACGCGCAGTCGCTCAAGAAGGGCACGCGCGTGATCGTGAACGGTCGCCTGCGCCAGCGTTCGTGGGAGACCGAGAACGGCGACAAGCGCAGCGTCGTCGAGGTGCAGGCCGACGAGATCGGCCCGAGCCTGCGCTGGGCGCGGGCCGAAGTGCACCGCAACGAGCGCAAGGCGCCGGGCGAGAGTGGCCCGAGCCGCCAGTCGTCCGGCGGCGGCGCGCCGAGCGGCGGTGGTGGCGGCGGCGGTACCGGTGGCGGTGGCGGTGGCGGCTACGACGAGCTGGGCGAAGAGCCCTTCTGAGCGAACGACGGGCCCGGCCGAGCAGGAAACGAGCCGGGAATGCGGGCCCGCGGCGAGGCAAGCCCACCGGCCCGTGAGCGGAGCGAACGAGAGGTAAGGAAACGTGCCGAAGCCCATGCGCAAGAAGCCTGCGGGCGCCGAGAAGAAGCTGAAGAAGAAGACGTCGATCCTCACCACCGAGAAGGTCGTGTGGGTCGACTACAAGGACGCGAACCTGCTGCGGCGGTTCATGTCCGATCGGGCCAAGATCCGCGTGCGCCGCGTCACGGGGAACGACCAGCAGCAGCAGGCCGCGGTGGCGCGCGCGATCAAGCTCTCCCGCGAGATGGCGTTGCTGCCCTACAGCGTTCGCCAGGTGCAGCAACGCACCAAGGGCCGCGGCCGCGGCGACCGGCGTGATGCCGAGCTGCGCGCCGAGGTCGAGGCCGCCGCGCCCGAGGGCGAGGGCGTCGAGGCGACACTGGGTGCCGAGACCGGCGAGAGCGCCGAGACGAGCGAGACCGGCGAGGTGGTCGAGACGCCCGGGACGCCCGAGGCGGGCGACGGGGCCGAGGCCGAGGTGCAGAGCAACGGCGGTGAGGCGCTCGCCGACGCCGCCACGGGTGGTGACGCCGAATGAAGGTCGTGCTGCGCGACGACGTCGCCTCGCTGGGTCGCAAGGGCGACCTCGTCGAGGTCAAGCCGGGCTACGCCCGCAACTTCCTCGTGCCGCGCGGGCTCGCGATCGTCGCGAACCGCGGTGTGGTCGCCCAGGCCGACGCGATGCGGCGCAACCGCGAGGCGCGCGACCGCCGCGAGCGTGAGGCGGCCCAGCAGCTGTCGACCCAGCTCGCGGGGCGGGCGCTCACGATCGTGGCCCGCGCCGGCGAAGGCGGGAAGCTGTTCGGGTCGGTCGGCGTGGCCGACGTCGTCGTCGCGGTCCACGAGCAGTTGGGTGTGGAGGTCGAGCGGCGGGCCGTCGGCGGGCTCGACGAGCCGTGGAAGGAGTTGGGCAGCTTCGAGGTCACGATCCGTCTCCATGCCGACATCGTCCCCACCGTCACGGTGAACGTCGTCGGCCAGAGCTGACCACAACCTTTTCCACATGCTCCGACCGCCCGTCCACATGCTCTAACCGGGTGCGACGCGCGCTCGTCGGGGCTGATCGAGGGGCTGTCGCAGCCCCGGTGCACACTGGCTGTGGATGGATGCGACACGCTTCCACAGCCCGGCCGCGGCCGTCCCCAGGGATATCCCCCGCTCAGCCGCGAAATCCGCAACCCTGTCCATAGGTAGCCCGCATGCCGGCGCGCGATGGTGACCGGACAGGGGGAGGGGTCGCGGGTGGTGCAGTTCGTCGAAGAGGCGCGTCAGCGCCGGGCGGTCGAGAGCGGCCGCATTCCGCCACACAACATCGAGGCGGAGGAGTCGCTGCTCGGCGCCATGATGCTGACGCGCGACGCCATCACCGCCGCGATCGAGGTGCGCGTCGACGCGCGCGACTTCTACAAGCCGGCGCACACCCAGCTGTTCGACGCCGCGATCGACCTGCACAACCGCGGTGAGGCGGTCGACCCGGTCACGATCGCGGAGCACCTCCGGCGCGACGGGTTGCTCGAGGCGCTTGGCGGCGCCCAGACGATCCTGCGCATCCAGGCGCAGACGCCGGCGTCGGCCAACGCCAGCGAGTACGCCACGATCGTGCACGAGCTCGCCCTGTTGCGGCGGCTCATCGCGGTCGGCGGCGACATCGCCGAGATGGGCTATGGCGGCAGCGACGACATCGACGTCACGCTCGACGCCGCCGAGTCCCTGGTGTTCGAGGTGGCCGAGCACCGCGTCGGCGACTCCCTCACCTCGCTGTACCCGGTGCTCGAGGCCACGATGAACGAGCTCGAGCAGCTCTACGACCGCGACAGCCAGGTCACCGGCGTCGGCACCGGCTACCGCGAGCTCGACGAACTGCTGCTCGGCTACCAGAAGTCGAACCTGATCGTGCTCGCGGCCCGGCCCGGTCAAGGCAAGTCGTCGCTCGCGCTCGGCTCCGCGCTGCACTGCGCGCTCCACGAGCGCAAGCCGGTGCTGTTCTTCTCGATGGAGATGGATCGCTCCGACCTCACGCGGCGCCTGCTCTCCTCGGAGGCGCGCATCAACGCGCGCGACCTGCAGACCGGCCAGATCAGCGAGGCCGACTGGCCGCGGCTCAACCAGGCGATCGGCCGGCTCGCCGAGGTGAAGTTCTTCATCGACGACGACCCGCGCTGCACGGTGATGGAGATGCGCGCCAAGGCGCGGCGGATCAAGGCGCAGTACGGCGACCTTGGCTTGATCGTCGTCGACTACCTGCAGCTCATGTCCACGAGCAAGCGCGTGGAGAACCGCCAAGTCGAGGTGTCGGAGCTGTCGCGCGGTCTGAAGATCCTCGCCCGCGAGATGCAGACCCCCGTGCTCGCGCTGTCGCAGCTCAACCGCCAGCTCGAGTACCGCACCGACAAGCGGCCGATGCTCGCCGACCTGCGCGAGTCGGGTTCGATCGAGCAGGACGCCGACGTGGTGATGTTCATCTACCGCGACGACTACTACAACCCGGAGTCCGACCAGCGCGGTATCGCCGAGATCATCGTCGGCAAGCATCGCGGTGGCCCCACCGGTCAGGCGCGGCTCGCGTTCCTCGACAAGTACACGAAGTTCGCCTCGATGGCCCGCGAATGATCGCGAGCCCCAACCGCAGCCCATCACCGCGCATCCGGGTCAGAACAGGGTGAGCCGGTCGAGCTCCACGCCGGCGCGCAGGCGTTCGAGGTCGACCTCGATGCACTCCACGCCCCGGCTCGCCGCGTACACGCGCGCCTGAGGCTTGAAGCGCTGGGCCACGAACAGGCCCACCGTCGGCGCGAAGCGGGAGTCGAGGTCGAGGCGCTCCTGGTAGCGCAGCAGCTGGTCGACGCCGGCGATCTCCCCCACTCGCTTGATCTCGACGACGACCGTGCGGCCGTCGCCGTCGCGGCACAGCAGGTCGACCGGCCCGATGTCGGTGGGATATTCGCGCCGCAGCAGCTCGAGCCCCTCGCGCAGTTCGTGGACCCGGGCCGCGAGCGTGGACTGTAGCTCGGCCTCCACGCCGTCCTTCTCGAGCCCGGGGTCGTCGCCGAGGTCGAAGGTCTGGTCGGAGAGCACCTCCAGCAGGCGGATCACGAGCGACTCGCCCTTGGGCGTGTCGGCTCGGATCGCGCCGTCGCGCTCGATGATCGTGCACGGCGGGTTCATCCAGTTGAGCGGCTTGTACGCCTTGGCGTCGGAGTGCACGGCGATCGAGCCGTCGCCCTTCAGCAGGATCAGCCGGGTGGCCTCGCCGAGGCGCGCACCGAGCCGGCCCTGGTATTCGACGACACACCGGGCGACGAGGATTCGCACGGTTCGATTGTCGCACGCGGTGCGGGCCGGCCCGACCCCAGTAGTTGCGCCGCCCACCTCTACGATCGACGCCGGTGGACTTCTACGGCCAGGTGTTGCAGGAGCTGGTGGTGGCACTCGGCGCCGCGCTGCTCGTGGCCAACGTGGCCGCGCTGGTGCGCCGCCGCCGCGACCGCGAGGGCGCGGCCGCCAAGCAGCTCCGCAAGGCGCGGCCCGGCAGCCCGGTGCGGCGCCTCGGCCAAGCCGACCGCCATAACGATCTCGCGGTGGCCCCGCTCGCCCGCACGGTCACGTACGCGGTCGTCGGGCTCGTGGTGATGGTCTGGGGCGTCGCCTCGATCGTGAGGTGAAGTGGTGCAACCGGGTCAGGCCGGTTGGGTCAGCCGGTAGACGCGCCACTTGCCGTTGCGGTCGACGAGGGTGAACGGATAGCTCCGGTCGGTCACGAGGTAACGCGCGCCGTAGCGCCGCACGAGATCCTGCACGCGTGACGGTGAGAGTGCGCGGTACTCGTCGCCGATCGACGTGCCGTGATCGAGCGCCCGCCGCGCCGCGGTGTCGCTCGGGCCGAGCTGGGCGAGGATGCGCCGCTTCCATTCCGCGACGGCGTCCCATCGGGGCACCCCGAACGTGGCGATCTGCGGGCGCTCGGTGTCGTAGTGCGGATCCATCTCCGGTGGCGCGATCACCACGGAGCCGGCCGGTGTGTGGTCGCGCACCCAGTGGTACGCGCCGGCGAGCTCGGTCTGCTCGTCGGTGTGGCCGGTCCAGTCGCGCAACGTGCGGCGGGCAAGGAACCCGGCTTCGCGTACCGGGTTCTGCGCGACGGCGGCGACCAGAACGGTGAGCACCACGGCCGCCGCGATCGCCGTGGCCGTGTCGAGGCGCGGGCCGCTGGCGGCCCGCCGTGCGTGCCACCAGCGCGGCAACGCGTGCGCGGCGGTGAACGCGACGCCGAGCGACACGACGACCGGAAAGACGCGGAACGGGAAGAAGCGGAGGTATTCGTACCGTCCGGTCTCCCACGCGACCACGCCCAGCACGGTGGGCAGCGCGCACACGAGCTCGAAGTGCGCAAGCAGCCGCAAGCCGCGGGTGCCGCGGTCGCTGTACGCGTACCACGTGTTCACCAACGCCATCGCGACGAGCGCGGCGAACGTGAGCTTGCCGAAATACCACGGATCCATGTGGAACGGGTAGATGTCCTGCGCGATGAACCGGTAGACGTCGCGGTCGGCCGAGCTGCCGTGCATGTCGTGTACCACACCGACCACGCCGGGCACCGCGGCCAGTGCGGCGAGCGGAAGCGTGCGCAAGGCGGCACGGCGCGTCGTGGCGTCGACAAGCAGTGCGATCGCGAGCGCGGGCGCCACGCTGACACCGACACCGGGATGCAGGCTGACGGCGGCGCCACCGAGCAGCATCGCGAGCGCCACGCGCCGGTCGAGCGCGGCCACGATCGCACCGAGCATCGCGATGTACGCGAGCGGCTTGGCCTCGAACGTGCCGAACATCCAGTCGCCGCCGACGATGCGCAACTCCCACGGCATCCATGCGAGCACGGCGAGCGTGCCCGCGAGCAGGCCGATGCCGGTGCGCCGCATGAGCGCGACGAGCAGCGCGGCCAGCGCGGCCCAGCACACCACGCGGCCGATCCACGCGATCGCGACGATCGGTAGCAACCGTGCGACCGGCCAGAGCAGCGTGTTGAACACGAGGTTCTCGCCGAAGGAGCCTGACAGCGACCAGTCGCTCGGGATGTAGCCGGGATGCGCGACCGCGTGGAGCCGCACGACGTACACGTACTCGTTGATGAAGGGCACGTGGTCGCCGAACAGCACGAACGCGGCCACCGTGATGGCGGCCCATGCGGCGAACCGCGCCTTCGGCGTCGTCTCGCTGCCGTCGCCCACTCCCGCTCGCGTTCGGCTCGCGCCTTCGGGGCCGGGCGCGCGCGCGAGCTCCGCGGTCACGTCCCCACTGTCACACGCCGGCGATGCCGATGGGGCACGACACGCCTGTGCCCCCCAGCCCGCAGTAGCCGCCGGGGTTCTTGGCGAGATACTGCTGGTGGTAGTCCTCCGCGTAATAGAAGCTCGACGCGGCCGCGATCTCCGTGGTGATCTCGCGATAGCCCGCGGTGTGGAGCTTGTCGCCGTACGTCTTCGCCGAGGCCTCGGCCTCCTCGCGCTGGCCGTCGTCGTGCCAGTAGACGGCCGACCGGTACTGCGTGCCGACGTCGTTGCCCTGGCGCATGCCCTGCGTGGGATCGTGATGCTCCCAGAACGCCTGCAGCATCGCCGCATAGCTCGTGCGCTCGGGGTCGAACACGGCGAGCACCACCTCGGCGTGACCGGTGCGTCCGCTGCAGACCTCGCGATACGTGGGGTTCGCCGTCACGCCGCCCGCGTAGCCGACGGCTGTCGTGTAGATGCCGGGCAGTTGCCAGAACACGCGCTCGGCACCCCAGAAGCAGCCCATGCCGAACACCGCGCGCTGCATGCCGGCGGGGAACGGCGGCTCGAGCGGCGTGCCGAGCACGAAGTGGAGCTCGGGCACGTCGAACGGTCGCGTGTCGCGGCCGGCGAGCGCGTTGCTCACGTCGACCGTCTGGGCTTTCTTTCCGAAGAGCATCCCTGCCACCTCGCTTCGCACGAACGTGGAATCGTTCGACAGCAAGCTAGGTCCGGGCGGTGACCGCAGCCGCGCAGGCGCGCGGGGCGCCGCTACTTGCCGAGCCAGAGAGTCGTGAGGCCCGACGAGCTCACCCACGCGATGTCGTCCTTGCCGGCGCCGTCGAGATCGCCGGCTGCGGGCGTGTAGGAGCCCGAGACAGTGATGTCGGCGCCCTGGGCGAAGCTGGTGCCGCTCGCGTACCACAGCGAGTCGGTCGCGCTCCCGGGCGCGTACCAGAGCACGTCGGTGCGGTGGTCGCCGTTGAAGTCACCGGCGACCGGGGCGTAGCTGCCCATGACGGTGACCGAGGCGCCGTTGGCGAACGTGCCGTTCGCCTTGCCGAGCCGCAGGTAGTCGGGGGCCGATCCCGGCGCGTACCAGAGGATGTCGGCGCGGCCGTCGCCGTTGAAGTCACCCACGATCGGGATGTACTTCCCGCTGGCGTTGATCGCCGGGCCGGCCGTGAACGTGCCGTTGCCGTTGCCGAGGTACTCGTGGTCGGGCCCCGGCCCCGGTTGGTAGAGCACGAGATCGCACTTGCCGTCGCCGTTGAAGTCGCCGGCAACCGGCGTGTAGTTGGAGTTGATCGCGAACAGTTGCTTCGACGTGAACATCCCCGGCGACGCCTTGCCGAACAGCACGTAGTCGGCCGCGGTGCCCGGCGCCACGAGGATGATGTCGTCGCGCCCGTCGTGGTTCACGTCGCAGACCGCGCTGTGGTACGCGCCGTTGATCGTGTCGGCGAGCGCCGCGCTGTTGGCGTCGACGTTGCGGTAGAGCGCGTCCGCCGCGGTGCCCGGCCGGTACGCGAGCACGTCGGCCACCCCGTCACCGTCGAAGTCGCCGACGATCGGGCGCGCGCCGGCGAGGAGCTGGCGTGACGGTCCGTAGGTGAGCGGCGGCGCCGTGAGCGGCACGCCGTACGACTGCAGCCAGTCGCGGTACGTGGCGACGCGCGTGAAGGCAGTCGACTCGCCGCCGCACACCACGCCCCACGACACGAGTCCCACCAGGAGTCGCTGGCCCTGGTAGCCCGCGACGGTCAGGGGTCCGCCGCTGTCGCCGAAGCAGGGGCCGGGTGCGGCCGCCGACGCGCTCGGTTCGCCCGCGCAGACCATCGTCGCGGGGTCGAAGTCGATGGCGTACGGCGCGTAGCGCCCTTCGCAGTACGGGTTCGTGTGCACCGTGAGCGCAGTGCCACGCAGGAGTGCCGGGTAGTCGCTCTGCGAGCCGCACTGCGAGTTCGCGATGTCGCAGCCCCATCCCGACACGAAGCCGGTGGCGCCGTTGACCCAGCGGTAGTCGCTCTGGGCCGGCACCACGGTCGCCGGCGTGGTGGACACCGCCGACGCGAGCGTGAGCAGCGCGAGGTCGTTGCGGTCGCTCTTGGTGGGGTCGTAGCCGGGGTTGCGGTGGATCGCGGTGACCGCGACGACCGTGCCGCCGGTCGTGATGTCACTGGAGTCGACGAGCACCTTCAGGTTCGACGGCGATTCCTGCAGCCCGTTGCCGAGGTCGTAATAGGTGCAGTGGCCGGCCGTGATCACGAGCTTCGGTGCGAGCACCGCACCGCCGCACTCGAACTGGCTCGCCCGGTCACTGCCCCAGCGGGTGTCGAGCACCGCGGCCTGGAACGGCACCTGGCTGATCGAGATCTGCGAGCCGTTGACGATGTACGGGTTCGCACCCGAGGTCGCCGACGCCGCGGGCGCGGCGAGCCCGGCCGCGGTCGCCGGCGCGACGAGGAGCGCGGCTGCGAGTGCGCCGGCGCGCAGCGTCGCACCCGGCCGGATTGTGCGTGGCATCGGCAGCTCTATCGACGCGGTGGGTCCGAGTCTTGCATCAATTCGTGTGCGTGCCCGGCTCGGCCCCAGCCGGTTGTCCAGCCGGTTGTCCAGCCGGTTGTCCAGCCGGTTGTCCAGCCGGTTGTCCAGCCGGCTCGCTCGCGACGATCTCGGGGACGGGCGGCAGCGGGCCTTCGGGGAGGGCCGGATCAGCGGCGAGTGCGGGGAGCTCGTCACCGGCGCGCATCCCGCCGGCCTCGTACTCGATCCACACGCCGCCGACGTTCGGCAGCACCCCGCCGGCCCCGGCGCCGGCGCGCGATGCGAGCGCGCGCGCGAGCCCGCCGTGGGTCACCACGAGCACCGGCCCGGCCGGCGTCTCGGCGTCCACGAGCGCGAGCGCCTCGTCCACACGGGTGAGCATCTCGACGGTCGACTCGCCGCCGGGCGGCGCATCGATCTCGCCCCGCCGCAGCGCGGCGAGCTCGTCGGGCCAGCGGGCGTCGATCTCGTCGCGGGTGAGGCCCTGCCAGTGGCCACCGTGACGCTCACGCAATCCCGGGTACGTGCGCACCTCGGTGATGCCGAGCGCGGCGGCGGCGAACCGGGCGGTCGCGAGCGCGCGCCCGAGCGGCGACGACGCCACGCCCGCGAACCGCACCGCGCCGGCCGCGAGCGCGCCGGCGCGCCGGCGCGCCTGCTCCCGGCCGACGTCGTCGAGCTCGACGTCGAGCCAGCCCTGCCACCGGCCCTCGAGGTTCCAGGCCGTCTGGCCGTGGCGGAGCACGAGCATGGACCGCATGGCTGTAGTTCACCAGCTGCGGCGGGCCCGGGAAGTTCGTCCGGGAAGTTCGTCCGGGAAGTTCGTCCGGGAAGTTCGTCCGGGAAGTTCGTCCGGGAAGACCGGTCGGGAAGACCGGTCGGGAAGTCCGGTCGGGAAGATCGCCGGGCGCCCTGCCGTTCTCTTGACCGAGCGGTCTATTGTTGACCGTCCACCCTGATGGGCCGGATCCCATGCTCGGGATCGCCGGTCTGCGGGGTCACCGCGCGAAGGAGCTCGCCATGCCCACTGCCGTCATCGTCGACGCCGTCCGCACCCCGCTCGGTCGCCGCAACGGCGAGCTGGCCACCGAGCATCCGGTCAACATGGCCGCGCACGTGCTGCGCGCGCTGATCGAGCGCAACGACGTCGACCCCGCGCTGATCGAGGACGTGATCATGGGCTGTGTCATGCAGGTGGGCGAGCAGGGCGTGAACATCGCCCGCAACGCCGCGCTCGCCGCCGGCCTCCCCGACACCACGCCGGGCACCACCGTCGATCGCCAGTGCGGGAGCTCGCAGCAGGCCGCGCACTTCGCCGCGCAGGGCGTGATCGCGGGGGCGTACGACGTGGTGATCGCCGCCGGCGTCGAGAACATGACGCGCGTACCGATGGGGGCGAGCTTCGCCAAAGGCGAGTTCGGCATCCCGTTCAGCGACCAGCTCACGCAGCGCTACCCGAATCTCGTGCCGCAGGGAATCTCGGCCGAGCTGATCTCGGAGAAGTGGGGCATCACGCGCGAGCAGAACGACGCGCTTGCGCTGCAGTCGCACCAGCGCGCGGCCCGGGCCCGCGAGGAGGGCCGCTTCGACCGCGAGATCGTGCCGATCGAGGTGCCCCACGACGGCGGCACGGTGCTCGTCGGCACCGACGAGGGCATCCGCCCCGACACCACGATGGAGCGCCTCGCCCAGCTGAAGCCGGCGTTCAAGCCCGACGGTGTGGTCACCGCCGGCAACTCGTCACAGATCACCGACGGTGCGGCGGCCATGCTCGTGATGGAGGAGCAGACCGCGCAGCGCCTCGGGCTCACGCCACGGGCTCGCTTCCACACGTTCGCGCTCGCGGGTGCCGACCCCGTGCTCATGCTCACGGCCCCGATCCCGGCCACCGCGAAGGTGCTGGAGCGCGCCGGCATGAAGATCGACGACATCGACCTCGTGGAGATCAACGAGGCCTTCGCATCGGTCGTGCTCGCGTGGGAGTCGGAGCACCACCCCGACATGAGCAAGGTCAACGTGAACGGTGGCGCCATCGCGCTCGGCCACCCGCTCGGCTGCTCGGGCGCGCGGCTCATGACCACGCTGCTCTGCGAGCTCGAGCGCACCGGCGCCCGCTATGGCTTGCAGACCATGTGCGAGGGTGGTGGCATGGCGAACGCCACCATCATCGAACGCCTGGGTTGAGCTCGGCGCCTCGCCGCCGGGAGGCGAGGTACCGCGGGAGCGCATGGGTCTCTTCGTCAAGATCGTGATCGCGGTCGCCGTGGTCGTCGTGCTGTATCTGATCGGCGCGGGCTTCGTGCGCGGCTTCGCCCAGGGTGCCGGCTTCGACGACGACGACGCCCCACCGCAACTCGCCGACGTCGACCTGCGGTACCGCTGCATCGTGTGCGGTGCCGAGGTGGTGATGTACGCGGCCCCGAACGGCGAGTTGCCCACGCCCCCGCGCCACTGCGCCGAGAGGATGGCGCTCATTACTCCCGTGAACTGAGCCGGTGGCCCGTTACCGGTGGACCCCTGCGAATCGCCGGCGAGCCCTGCGAACCGGGCGTCCTCCACAGCCTGTGGAAAAGGCTGTGAGAATTACGGCCGTGTAACTCTCCCGGCCCCGATCACGGGGCGCGCCGTCACTTGTAGCTCGCGGCGAGGATGAAGCCGAACACCACCCAGAACAGGCCGAGGAACAGATAGCGGTTCTCGGGCTGGGCGCCGGGCAGCACGTTCAGGTAGTTGAGCACGATCACCGCGAGGCCCGTGAGGAACATCGTGCTCATGATCACGGGCAGCCAGAACGGGCTGTGGTGCTCGGTCTTCGGCTTGGGCGCCGTGTAGCGCCCGCTCTTGGACGCGGTCTTGGTCGCCATCGAGGGAGAATCTACCGGCCGGCGGGCCGCGGCCCGCGGGTACGGTCCCCGCCGTGACGCGGGTGCTCGTGATCGACAACTACGACAGCTTCGTCTACAACCTCGTGCAGTATCTCGGTGAGCTCGGTGCCGAGCCGGTCGTGCACCGCAACGACGCGCTCGACGTCGAGGGCTTGCGCGCCTGCGAGCCCGATGCCGTGCTCGTGTCCCCGGGCCCGGGCCGGCCCGAGGACGCCGGTGTGTCGATGGACGCGATCCGCGCCTTCGGCGAGGCCGGGGTGCCGGTGCTCGGAGTGTGCCTCGGCCACCAGTGCATCGGCCAGATCTACGGAGCCGAGGTGGTGCGGGCACCGGCGGTGATGCACGGCAAGACGTCGCAGATCGCGCACACCGGCGCCGGCGTGTTCGCGGGCCTCGCGAGCCCGTTCACCGCCACGCGCTACCACTCCCTGGTGGTCGCGCGCGACACGGTCCACGATCCGCTCGAGCTGACCGCCGAGTCCGAGGACGGGCTCGTGATGGGCCTGCGCCACCGCGAGCTGCCGATCGAAGGCGTGCAGTTCCACCCCGAGTCGATCCTCACACACGCCGGCCACGCGCTGCTCGGCAACTTCCTCTCGCTCAGCGCCGCGGCAGCGTGACCCGTCCGCGTGCCACGCACGCGAGCCCGTCGTCGACGAGCGACGCGAGCGCGCTGGCGTCGAGCTCGCGGGCCGGCACCGAGCGTTCCGCGCGCAGGCGCGCGAGCACCGCGCCACGTCGCTCGCGCATCGATCCCCGGTAGGGCGCCTGGCGGCGCGGCCGCTCGCCGGCGAGCTCGCCGCGTGTCGCGCACCGGGGGCGGAGCGGGCACGCCGCGCAGTCCGGATCGCACGGGCGGCACACCGTGGCGCCGAGGTCCATGAGCGCGAGCAGCCGGTCGCGCCCGTCGAGGCCGGTCGCGATCTCGATCGCGGCACGCTCGGCCTCGCGTGCGGGCAACGTGCTCCCGGTGACCCGCTGCACGACCCGCTTGATGTTCACGTCGACGCCGATCGCGCCGGGGCGCCTGTCGGCCTGCGCCGCGAGCGCGCCCGCGGTGTAGCGGCCCACGCCGGGCAGCGTCGCGTAGTCGTCGGGCCAGCCGCGCTCGTGCACCGTGGCGGCCGCCTCCCAGAGCCGCCGGGCGCGCCGCGGGTAGCCGAGCCGGCCCCACGCGTCGATCAGCGCGCCGGGCCCCGCCGCGGCCGCGGTCTCGATGTCGGGGAACGCGGCCATGAAACCGGGCCAAGCCGCCTGCACCCGTGCGACCTGGGTCTGGGCGAGCATCACCTCGGACACGAGCACCGCCCAGCGGTCGTTCGTCGCGCGCCAGGGAAGATCGTGGCGGCCGTGCCGCGCGTACCAGCGCGCGAGCGACGTGCTGCACGTCGCGGTGGTCACGTCGTGGTGGTGACGCCCGGCGCCGTCGTCGCGGTGGTCGTCGGCGACGGCTGCTTGCCGACCGTGATCGTGACCGTGCTGCCCGGGGCGACCGACGTGCCGCCCACCGGGTTCTGGTCGATCACGATGCCGACGTTGTTGGCATCGGGCACGAAGTGCTCCTTGCACTTCAAGCCCATGTTCTGGAGTGTGTTGCAGGCGACCGCGTCGCTGTCGGTGGTGACGTCGGGCACCGTGATGTTCGCCGGTCCCGACGACACGTTCACCTTGATCGTGTCGAGCTTCGTGGCACTCGCACCCGCGGCCGGGTCGGTGCTGATCACCTTGCCGCTCGGCACGGTGTCGCTCGCCTGGTGCACCTCCTGGAACGTGGTGAAGCCGGCCTGCTGCAGCGCGCTCACCGCGTCGTTGTACGTCTTGCCGCTGACGTCGGGCACGTCGATCGCCTTCGGACCGGGCGAGAGCACGAGCACGATCGTGGTGGTCGGACCGACGACGGTGCCGCCCGCGGGGTCGGTGGACAGCACCGTGCCGGCCGGAAGATCGGAGGCACCGCCGGTGTGCGTCTGCGGATCGGCGGTGAACCCGTTCCGCACGAGGATCGCCTTGGCGTCAGTGGCGTTCTTGCCGCTCACGTCGGGGAGCCGGATGCCCGACACCACGAGATCGACCGTGGATCCCTTGTCGACGAGCGTGTGCGAGTCGGGCGCCTGCGACACCACGTTGCCGGGCGGGACCGCGCTGTTGATCTTGTACGTGATGTCGCCGACCTTGAAGTCCTTGCCTTCGAGGGTGCGGACCGCCGCGTCCTCGCTCAGACCGACCACCTGGGGCGGTGCCACCTGCTTCGCCGCGGTCTTGGGTGCCCGCTTCGTGAGGAACAGGATCAGCGCGATCGCCGCGGCGAGCGCGATCACGGTGATCACCGCGGCGATGGTGCGCCCGACACCTCCGCGTGGCGCGACGTACTCGGCGGTGGGATGGCGCTCCACCTGCGGCTGCACCGCCGTCGCGTCGGCGTACGCGCCGGCCGCGGCGACGGGTGCCACGAGCGCGGTGACCGGCGCCGCGGCCGGCGCGCGACCGCGGCGGACGCGCTGGAGGTCCTCGCGCAGGTCGGCCGCGCTCTGGTAGCGCCGGTTCGGGTCCTTCGCCATCGCGGTGGCCACGACCTGCTCGAGGTCGGCGTTGATCGCAGGGTTGCGGCGCGAGGGCATCACCGGCTCCTCGCGCACATGCTTGTACGCGACCGCGACAGGCGAGTCACCGGTGAACGGCGGCACGCCGGTGAGCATCTCGTACAGCACCACGCCGAGCGAGTACACGTCGCTGCGCGCGTCGACGGGAAGCCCCTGCGCCTGCTCGGGCGAGAAGTACGTGGCTGTGCCCATTACCGAGCCGGTCTGCGTGAGCGCGTCGCTCGTGCCCGCGCGCGCAATGCCGAAGTCGCCGACCTTGACGACTCCGTTCGGTGTGACGAGCACGTTGCCCGGCTTGATGTCGCGGTGCACGACACCGTGGCGGTGGGCTTGGTCGAGCGCCGACGCGATCTCGGCCGCGATGTTGATGGCGATCTCCGCCTCGATCGGCCCGCTGCTGCGGATCATGTCGCGCAGCGAACGGCCGTCGACATACTCCATGACGATGAAGTACGTGCCCTTCTCCTGGCCCCAGTCGTAGATCGAGACGATGTTCGGGTGGTTCAGCGCGGCGGCCGACTGCGCCTCGCGCCGGAACCGCTCCACGAACGAGGGCTCACGCGCGTATTCGGCGAACAAGACCTTGAGCGCGACGCGCCGATCGAGCGTGCGGTCGTGCGCGAGGAACACCTCGGCCATGCCGCCGCGCGCGATCGACTCCTCGATCACGTACCGGTTTCCGAACACCTGACCCACAGCTGACATGCCGAATCTGCACCCTATCCAAAGGCCCGTTGAAGAAATGGGCGCTCCGCGCTCCCGTCGTCCACGCGCTCAGCCGAGCAAACTCGTGAACACGCCACGCGCGATCGGCGCAGCGATCGCACCACCGGTCACCTCGCTGTTGGGGTTGCCGCCGTGCTCGACGAGCACCGCGACGACATATCGGGGGTGGGCAGCGGGCGCGAAGCCCACGAACCACGCATGGGGCTGCTCGCCGGGCACGCCGGTTTCGGCCGTGCCCGTCTTGCCCGCGACTTGCAGGTTCGGAAGCGCCGCCGCGGTACCGGTGCCGTTTTGCACGACCTGCACCATCATGCCGTTGACCTCGGCAGCCGTACCGGGCGACATCACCGTGCGCCAGGTTCTCGTCGTCGCGCTGCGGGTGATCTGACCGCTGCCCGTCTCCACGTCGTCGAGCACGTGCGGTACGAGGATACGGCCACCGGTCGCCACCGCCTCTGCGGTCAGCGCCAGCTGGAGCGGTGTGGTGACGATGTCGTTCTGGCCGATCGCGTCGAGCATGAAGGCAGGCTGGTTGTGCGCGAAGTCGCCCCGCGCGGTGTTCGGACCCTGGCTCTCCACCATCGTGGGCGACAGGTCGAGCGGCGGCGGTGGTGTACCGAAGCCGAACCGGTGCGCGCCGCTCGTGAGCAGGTCGCCGAGTTGGAGCGCGAGCGAGCCGAACGACGTGTTGCACGACCGGCGGAAGCTGTCGGCGAGGTCGCCGCCGCACAGCTCGTGACCGAAGTTCGACAACGTGCGCCCGTTCGTCTGGGGCAGCGGGATGGAGCGCACGACCGGGTAGAAGGGCTGCGTGAGCGTGACGACACCGTTCTCGAGGGCGGTCGACGCGGTGACGATCTTGAACGTGGATCCTGGTGGATACAGCTCGCGGTAGGTGCGTGCGAGCATCGGGTTCGTGGGGTTGCGCTGAGCCGCGTCGTAGATCCCGCGCGCGTGGGCGGTGTCGTGCGACGCGAGGTCGTTGGGGTCGTAGTTCGGGTTGGAGAACATCGCGACGATGCCTCCGGTCTGCGCGTCGAGCACCACCACTGAGCCGCGCCGGTTCGCGAGCCCGTCCGCGGCCGCCTGCTGCGCGCGCGAATCGATCGTGAGCCGCACGTTCTCGGTGGTGTCGGGGTGCAGCAGCGATTGCACGGTGCTGAGCTCGTGGCCGAGCAGCGCGGCGTTGTACGAGCGTTCGACGCCGGTAGACCCGTAGAGCAGCGACTCGAAGCCGGTCACCTGTGCGTACAACCCCCTGTACGGATAGACGCGCTTGTACTTCAGGTCGTCGGGCACGCGCTTTGAGAACGCGATGGTCTTGCCGTCGGAGGTGAGGATCGAGCCGCGGGCGTGCACGAAGTCGTGCCGGCTCACCCGGAAGTTGTTGGTGTCGGCATTGAGCGCCGAGGAACGGACCAGCTGCACGTAGGTGAGCTGGCCGACGAGCAGCAGCATCAGCAGGACGAGACCGAGGCCGACGGAGCGGATGGGCCGGTTCACAGCACCGCCTGGCGCTCGACTGACGCGCCGTCGGAGACGCGCGCGAGCAGGGCGATCACGACGAAGTTGCCGATGAGCGACGAACCGCCGTACGACACGAACGGCAAGGTGACCCCGGTGAGGGGGATCAGCCGGGTGACGCCGCCGACGATCACGAACGTCTGGACGGCGAGGATCACCGTGAGGCCGGTGGCAAGCAGCTGCGCGAAGGGGTCTGGGTGGTCGATCGCGGCGCGCAGGCCCGCTCCGATCAGGAGCAGGAAGAGCAGGACCACTGCGATCGTGCCGAGCAGCCCGAGCTCCTCGCCGATCGCGGCGAGGATGAAGTCGCTCACCGCGACGGGCACCTTGTCGGGAGACCCGAGGCCGAGCCCGCGACCCGACAGCCCGCCCGCGCCGAACGCGTACCACGACTGGATGATCTGGTAGCCGCCGGTCTGGGCCTGGCGCCACGGGTCGAGCCACGTGTCGACGCGCACCTGCACGTGGCTCACCAGCCGGTACGCGAACGTCGCGCCTGCGGCGAACAGCAATGCGCTGCCGCCGAGATAGATCCCGCGGTTCGTGGCGACGTACAGCATCGCAACGAACACGCTGAACAGCAGCAGCGACGAGCCGAGGTCCTGCTCGGTCACGAGCACGAGGATCGACAGCGCCCACACCGCGAGCAGCGGACCGAGGTGGCGGAGCGCGGGGAGGTGTACCGGTCCGATGTGGCGCGTACCGGTGGCAAGCAGGTCGCGGCGGTCGACGAGGTAACCCGCGAAGAACACGACCAGGAGCACCTTGGCGAGCTCGCCGGGTTGGAACGAGACGGGGCCGAGTCGCGCCCAGATGCGCGCGCCGTTGATCGTCTCGCCGATCGGATGCGGCGCGAGCGGCAGCAGCAGCAGCACCGTGCCGGCGAGCGCGCTCGTGTAGCGATAGCGGACGAGCGCGCGCGGCTCGCGCACCACGACGAGCGTCGCCACGAAGACCGCGACGCCGAGCGCGGTCCACGTGGCCTGCACGCCCGCGAGATGGTGGAGGCTCGAGTTGTCACGCACGAGTCGCGAGATGGCCACGAAGCCGATGCCGTTCAGCGTGGCCACGATCGGGATGATCGTGCCGTCGGCATTCGGCGCGAAGCGGCGCAGCGCGAGATGAGCGACGAGGTAGAGCCCGGCAGTGCCGGCGAGGATGTACGGAGTCTCGGGCGGCAGGCTCGGCCCGCTCGCGAGCGCGAGGAGGATGTAGGCACCGACGACGATGGCGATGGCGTGCACGCCGAGGCCGAGCTCGTGGTTGCGGCGGCGGCGACCGAGGGTTGTGGTCGTGGTCACGGGCCCGGCGTCGCGCTCGCGGGATGCACGGGCCGTGGCGCGCTCGTCGTGCTGGTGGCAAGGACGGTGGTGGTGCTGGGGGTCGTGGTGCTCGTGTCGTTGCGGTACACGATGTAGCCGATCGTGCCGGCCGCGGCGATCGGCGCGAGCGTCACGGCCGTCCAGAACGCGGCGCGCGCGGCTCGGCGCGCGCGGCTCGGCCGTGCGTCGGCGGCCGGAGCAGCTGAGGCGGTGAACCTCTCGCCGGCACGCGCGGTGCCGTCGTCGCCGTCGACCTCGGTGACCGGAAGCACCGAGGTGTCATCGTCGTCGCCGCTCGTCGCGGTGTCGGCGGGCGCGTCCACCTCGTTGCCGTCGCCTAGCTCGCGCACGTCGATCACCACGACGGTGACGTTGTCGGTGCCGCCGGCTGCGAGCGCGGCGTCGACGAGGCGCTCGGCCGTGGCTTGCGGCTCGGCCCCGTCGCGCAGCGCCTGCTCGACCCCCGGCTCGTCGACCATCGTGGTGAGACCGTCGGAGCAGACGAGGATGCGGTCGCCGGCTTCGACCTCGAGCGTGTAGAGATCGACGTCGATCTCGGGCTCGGGCCCGAGCGCGCGGGTGATGATCGAGCGCTGCGGGTGCACCGCGGCCTGTTCCTCGGTGATGCGACCCTCGCGCACGAGCTCTTCGACCAGGCTGTGGTCCTCGGTGATGCGCCGCAGCTCGCCTGCTCGAAGCAGATACGCGCGCGAGTCGCCGACGTGGCCGATCAGCAGATCCGAAGGGCCCGACGCTTGTACGGCGGTGAGCGTGGTGCCCATGCCGTAGAGCGATTCGTCGGTGCCGGCCCGCTCGAATACCGCGGCGTTGGCGCGCCGCACCGCCTCCTCGATCGACGTGCCCGAAGCCACCGCGGCGCGCAGCGTCTCGATCGCGGTGTGGCTCGCCACCTCGCCGCCGAGGTGGCCACCCATGCCGTCGGCAACCGCGAACAGCGCGAGCGCGCGGTCGACGACGAACGAGTCCTCGTTCCCCTCGCGCACGCGCCCCACGTCCGTGGCATAGCCGGCAAGGAGCTTCACGGGCGCTCCACCTCGAGGACGGTGCCGCCGATGCGCACCGTGTCGCCGGTCTGGAGGCGGGCCGGCGTCTCGAGGCGCTCGTCGTTCACGACCGTGCCGTTGGTGCTGCCGAGATCCTCGATCCACAGCTCGCCGCCGGCGTCGTACGCGCGGGCGTGGACGGTGGACGCGTACGTGTCGCCGGTGAGCGGGATCCCGCACCCGCCGCCGCGGCCGATCGTGAGCTCGCCGTTCACCGGGAACACCGTTCCCCGCCCGTCGGCCGGCTCCTGGACCACGAGGCGCCAGGCGCGGCCGGCCCCGCGGGCGGAGCGCCGCTCACGCCGCCCGGGCCCCGCGGCCCGGCCCGGGCTCGTCGACGCGACCGGCACGCCACCCGCGGGCGGGCCCGGGCGGCCGAGCCCCGGTGTGCCGCGCAGCTCCGACGCCACGAGCAGCACCACCCGCAGCAGGAAGAGATACAGGAGGGCGAGCAGGCACCCCTTCAGGATTCCCAGTGCCGCATCCGACACTCAACGCTCCTCGAAGCGCAGGGTGGTGTTGCCGATCCGGATCGTGTCGCCGTCGCGCAGTTCCTGGTCGTGGACGCGCACACCGTTCACGAGCGTGCCGTTCGTGGAACCCAAATCCACGAGCGTCACGCCGCCGGCATCCCGGCGCAGCTCCGCGTGGCGGCGGCTCGCCTGCGGATCGGAGAGCGGCACCGTGCAGTCGGGTAGGCGCCCGATCACGTTGGTACCGGGTTCGAGCCGCACCTTGCGGCCGTCGGCGAGCACGAGCACGGCGTCGAGCGGCGCGGCACCCTGCTCGATGCGCGACCGCACGTCGAACGAGCCCCGGTGATGATGCTCGGCGGTGTGCAACACCACCGTGACCGGGCCGACGAAATGGCAATTGGTGGCACGGGCATGGTCGCGCGCCGCGGCCGCGAGCTCGGAGGCGAGCGCGTCGCGGAAGGTGGCGAAGCGGGCGTCGTCTTCGGGGCCGATCGACACGTCGAAGTGGTTCGGTGCCACCGCACCACGTGGGCCGAGCTGCCGGCCGTCGTCCATCTCGCGCGCGATGCGCCGGCCGATCTCGACCGGTTGCACACCACTCGGGAAGGCGCGCCCGAACGCGCCTTCCACGAGGCGTTCGAGCCGTCGCTCGAACCCTTGCAGCACCACAGGACGAGGCTACCGACCGGCTACGACGGCGGGAGGGCGAGAGCGCGCTGGTAGCGTGCCGTCCCCACGAGCGCGAGTGGCGGAATTGGCAGACGCGCAGGATTCAGGTTCCTGTGTCCGCAAGGACGTGGGGGTTCAAGTCCCCCCTCGCGCACCGAATGTGGCGTTTCAGGTCGTCACGGGCGGGCACCTTGGTACGAGGCGCACTGCACCGGGCGGTCTCGCCGACCCCCGGCGCGGTGCACGAAGCGCGCGGCTGGAGGGTCAGGACTGCGGCGCGAACGCGGCGCGGGCCGCGATCGGAAACCAGGCCAGCGCCGTCGCGACCATCGCCCGTTGTGCGGTACCGCTGTTGCTCGGGTCGTCCGCTCGCGCGGCAATGCCGGCGCGGACGAACGTGGCGCCCGTCGCGACGCCCATCGCAAGTGACTGCACGCGCGCCGAGCGGTCCAAGTCGACCGATGCCGCGGCCGCGAACGGCATCGCCACCCAGAGGACGAACGTGACCATGCTCGCGACGCCGTGGATCTCGTCGGTGAACTCGGCTTCCGCGTCGCCGAGGAAACGCGTCGGGCACGAGCGATCGCTGCAGCGAGCGAGTCCCGCCACGAGCGTCGACACGCCGGCGACCTGCATCATGCGCCGCGACGGCCCGTGGCATGCGAGTGCCTTCGAGCAACCGTCCGAGCGCGAACGTCGCGCCGCCGAGTGCCGCGAACCCGCCGACCATCACGGGCGCCGCCGCACTCCCCCGGGCTGCGAGCGCGCTGATCGGTTCGTCTGCAGGTTCGTATCCTTTGACGCGGCGCGCGCCCACCGCCGCCGCGGTCAAGAACGCGGCCGGGCCGATCGCCGCCGCTGACCGGGCCAATAGCGCGCGGCGATCCATGGACGCGCGCGACGCTAGGCGCACCTCGAATCCCAGCCCGTGCACCGGCTTCGTGCTCGCAGTCTCGGCGGACGATCCGTAGCCACGCGCGGTCGGTTCATCGGCTCCATCGGGCAGACTCGTGCCCGTGAGCTTCTACGAAGACCAGATCCTGCCGCGCTTCATCGACCTCGCGCTCGGCAACAAGCGGATGGGCGCGCTGCGGCAGCGGGCGCTGGAGGGGCTCTCCGGCTCGGTGGTGGAGCTCGGCTTCGGCAGCGGCACGAACGTGCCCTACTACCCCGCAGAGGTCGAGCAGGTGTACGCGGTCGACCCCTCGCTCGTCGGCCGCAAGCTCGCGGCGAAGCGGCTCGCCGCGTCGACGGTGCCCGTGGAGTTCGTCGGTCTCGACGGGGCCGAGATCCCGCTCGACGACGCCTCGGTCGACAACGCCCTCAGCACGTGGACGCTCTGCACGATCCCCGACGTCGACGCGGCGCTGCGCGAGGTGCGGCGCGTCCTGCGGCCGGGAGGGCGGCTGCTCTTCCTGGAACACGGCCTCTCCGACGATCCGAAGGTCGCGCGCCGCCAGCACCGCTGGAACGGCGTCCAGCAGCGGATCGCCGGGGGCTGCAACATCGACCGCGATCCACGAGACGCTGATCGGAACGGCCGGATTCGAGATCGAACGGCTCACCAACTTCTCGATCGCCGGCCCCAAGATCCTGAGCTTCATGTACGCCGGAGTCGCGGCTCGCCTGGATCCATGACCGCCGGCTCGGGCGTGCGGGGACGTTCGTCCCCCACCACCACGGCGCAAGGCCCCTGTCGCCCCTGCGGTCCCCGGCGCGACGCTCGATGGGGCGGCGTGGTCCGGCCCGCACGAGGAGGCTCGCATGGGCCAGTACACCGAGATGATCGACGCGCTGAAGGAACCGACCCGGTCGCTGCGGGGCGTGCAGAGCGATGCGTGGCGCGGTTTCGCCGAGATGCACCGGGCTGCTGTGGCCGAGGGTGTGGTACCGGCGCGGATGAAGGAGCTGGTCGCGCTCGCCGATCGCGGTGGTGAAGGAGTGCGACGGCTGCGTCGCGTACCACGCCGCCGCGGCGGCCCGCCAGGGTGCCACCGAGGCCGAGGTGGCCGAGATCCTGAGCGTCGCGCTGCTGATGGGAGGCGGCCCGGCGAGCGTGTGGGCGCCCCGGGCATGGGACGCCTACCGGGAGTTCGCCGCCCGGCGATGATTTCCGCGCCTCGGCGTCGTCGATACTCCGGCCCGAGCGCGCCCCGACGGCGCGCACGAGACGGAGGACTCGACGATGACGACGCGTGACATCGCACCACTCGGTGCACCCTGCTGGATCGACCTGTTCACGACCGACCAGGAGGCGAGCCGGCGCTTCTACGGCGAGATCTTCGGCTGGACCGTCGACGATCCCGGTCCCGAATTCGGCGGCTATGTCAACTTCCTGCGCTCCGGCGTGCAGGTGGGCGGCTGCATGCGCAACGACGGCACGAGTGGCCAGCCCGACATGTGGTCGGTGTACTTGGCGGTATCGGACGCGCAGGCGACGGTCGACGCCGCGTCGGTACAGGGTGGGCAGGCCCACGTGCCGCCGATGCCGGTTGCCGATCTCGGCGTGATGGCGATGGTGGCGGACGCGGGCGGGGCGGCGATCGGGTTGTGGCAGCCCGGCGCACACAAGGGCTTCGGTGTCTACGGCGAGCCCGGCGCGCCGGTGTGGTTCGAGCTGCACACGCGTGCGTACGACGCGAGCCTCGCCTTCTACGCGTCGGTGTTCGGCTGGAGCCTCGAGATCACCACGGACACGCCGGACTTCCGCTACGCCACCGTCACCATCGGCGGTGAACCCCTCGCCGGGATCATGGACGCCGCGAGCTTCCTGCCCGACGGCGTGCCGCCGTATTGGACCGTCTATTTCGGCGTGGACGACGCCGACGCGACCGTCGACAAGATCGAGAAGCTGGGCGGCACCGTCATGCAGCGCCCCGAGGACACGCCGTACGGGCGGCTCGCGCATGTGGCCGACACGACAGGTGCCGCGTTCCGGCTCCTCCAACAACTCTGAACGTGCGCGCTGGGACCGGCGAGGAGCGACTCGTACCATGCGATCGATGACGCGGCCGCGGACCAGCCCCTCGGGGCGCGAGCCGCAGGCGAGCGGGGGTGGAGCCAGCCCCTCGGGCGCGAGCCGCAGGCGAGCGGGGGTGGAGCCAGCCCCTCGGGGCGCGAGCCGCAGGCGAGCGGGGGTGTACCCGAGAGCTACCGGCGCGAGCTCACCGCGTACTGCTACCGGATGCTCGGCTCGGCCTTCGAAGCCGACGACGCGGTGCAGGAGACGATGCTGCGCGCGTGGCGTGCGATCGACGGCTTCGAGGGCCGGTCGTCGTTGCGTTCGTGGCTGTACCGCATCGCCACGAACGTGTGCTTCGACATGCTGCGCAGCAGCCAGCGCCGGGCCCGACCCATGGACCTCGGCCCCGCGTCCACCACCGACGCGTTCGACGGCGCGCAACTCCCCGAGCATGCCTGGCTCACACCGATGCCCGACGGCGACGTGCTGGCCACGCCGGACGACCCTGCCGAGGTCATCGTCGAACGCGAGTCCGTCCGCCTCGCGTTCGTCAATGCGCTGCAACACCTTCCTGCCCGCCAGCGCGCGGTGTTGATCCTGCGGGAGGTGCTGCGCTGGCAGGCGAGCGAGGTCGCGGAGCTGCTCGACACGTCGGTGGCGTCGGTGAACAGCGCGCTGCAGCGGGCTCGGGCGACACTCGCCGGCTGCGACATCGACAGCACGTCGGCCGTGTCGGTGTCACCGGCTCAGCAGGAGCTGCTCGCGCGGTTCGTCGACGCGTTCGAGCGCTACGACATCCCGGCGCTCGTCACGCTGCTGCGCGACGACGTGGTGATGTCGATGCCTCCGTTCACGTTGTGGCTCCACGATGCTGCCGAGGTGGGTCGCTGGATGGTGGGGCCGGGAAGCGCCTGCCGGGGCTCGCGTCTGTTTCCGGTGGCTGCGAACGGCGCGCCCGCGTACGCGCAGTACAAGCCCGATCCCGCGGGCGGTTACGCGCCCTGGGCGATCGTGGTGCTCGACGTCGTCGACGATGCGATCGCGGCCACGCACTACTTCCTCGATCTCGACGCGCGGCTGTTCGCCCGCTTCGGCCTGCCGGCGCACCTCGACTGACTGCGAGCCCGGCGATCACTGCTTCGGTGGCGCGACGACCGCGACGATCGCGTCGAGTCCGGTGAGCACGAGTAGCGACTCGAGTTCCGGTACCAGGCTGTGCAGCGTCATCTCCAGGCCGGCGCGCCGCGCCTGCAGCTGCAGCCGGGCGATGCTGTCGACCGTCGCGAGGTCGACGGCCCCGGCCTGCACGAAGGGGCGGCATGCGGGCTCGACATCGTGCGCGGCGAACGCGACGAAGGCGATCGCTCTCAAGCGCGGCACGTCGATGAGGACGGCTCCGCCCGAGCAAACTCATCGCCCGCCCCGCCGATAGCGTGCGCGGCCGTGCACCGGCGGCGAGTTCGACGAGCGGTCATCCTCGGCGCCGCGGTGGCCCTGCTCGCAGGCTGCGCGACGCCCGAGTACACCACGAGCCAGGCGCGCGACGACCTCGTCAGGAAGGGCTGGACGAGTGCCCAGGCCCAGTGCTTCGTGGACGGGCTCCACAAGTACTACGCCGACCAGTACCTCGCGATCAACCGTCGCCAGGCCGCGTTGCGTCACCTGCCGTTCACCGGCGTGAACCCGCAGGGCACCGACCTCTACGTGCGCAACGAGCTCACCAGCGGGGGTGGGCTCACCAACACGGAGGTCGCCGAGGCGCACACGCTCGCTCGCCGCTGTCACGGTTGAGCGGCTGCACCGGCGCGTCAGCCCGCCGCGGCCTTGAGCTCGCTCATCGTGAACAGTGCTTCGAGCGTGACGCCGATCTCGGCGAGGTTCGCGCGGCCACTCGATTCGCGGTCGATCACACACACCGCACGTTCACACACTGCGCCGCGCGCCCGCAGCTCGCGCACCGCGTCGACGACCGCCCCGCCCGAGGTGACGACGTCCTCCACCACGAGGAGGCGCTCGCCGTCCACGTCGCCGCCTTCCGCGAGCCGGCAGGTGCCGTACTCCTTCGCCTGCTTGCGCACGAAACGGGCGGGCAGGCCCGTGCGCTGCGACAGCATCGTGGCGACGGGCACACCTCCGAGCTCGAGCCCGGCGAGCGCGTCGACCCCGGCGGGCACGAGCCCGGCGAGCGCGTCGGCGATGGCCGCGAGCAGCCCGGGGTCGGCTTCGAAGAGGTACTTGTCGAAGTACTCGTCGCTCACCACGCCGGAGCGCAACGTGAACGTGCCGGTGATGTGTGCGCAGTCGTAGACGCGAGTCGCGAGCTTCGTCCGATCGTCAGCCATCGTCCAGCGATCGTAGGAGCTGCGCGATCGAGGCGCGTTCGGTGCCGGTCACGGTCACGTCGCAGAGCCGCAGCTCGGCCGCGTAGGGCAGCGCGGCCCGCGCCGCGTCACCGTCGACGCGTTCCAGGAACGACCGCACGATCGCGCCGCGGAAGCGGTCGATCAGGCGGGCCATGACCGCGCTGGCCGGCGGCTCTCCCGTGCGCAGGAGCAGCCATGTGAGCGCGATGTCGGTGTCGGGTGTACCCCGCGCCGAGTTCGTCCAGTCGATGAGGACGGGCCCGTCGGGGCTCATGATCACGTTCAACGGATGCAGGTCGAGGTGCAGCAACGACGGACCGCCGTCGCCCGCGTCGCGCAGCCAGCTCGGTCCGGGGACCTTGTGCACCACGTCGTGGAGCTCCGCGAGGATTGTGGCGCACTTGCGCAAGCGCCATGGTCCGCGCAACAGCCAGTTGACCATCGTCGGCCCGGGGATTCGGTCCATCACCAGCTCGCGGTCGCCGGCCCGCAGCTCGTGCACTCGGGGGACCGGCACGCCGAAGCCGCGTGCGAGATCCATGACGTTCGCCTCGTACGCGAGCGAGGCGTCGTGGAGCGAACGCCGCAGCACCTTGTCGCGGCCCAGCTCGAAGATCTGCGATCCCCGGCCTTGTGCGAGCAGTCGACCGATGTCCAGAAGAATGCCCCGGCTCAGACGATGCGGGAGGTGGTGTTGCCCCAGTAGCGATCGCGGATGAGGCGCTTGTAGAGCTTGCCCGTTGCCTGGCGGGGTAGCTCGGGATCGAAGTCGATCGCCTTCGGACACTTGTAGTGCGAGAGGTGCTCGCGGCAGAACGCCAGCAGCTCCGACGCGAGCTCAGGGCCGGCCGCGTTCCATTCGACCGGCTGTATCACGGCGTGCACCCGCTCACCCATGTCAGGGTCGGGGATTCCGAACACCGCCGCGTCGAACACCTTCGGGTGCGTCACGAGCAGGTTCTCCGCCTCCTGCGGGTAGATGTTCACGCCGCCCGACACGATCATGAACGTGCGGCGGTCGGTGAGGTAGAGGTAGGCATCCTCGTCGAGGTAGCCCATGTCGCCGACGGTCGACCAGCCCTTCGCGTTCATCGCCTCGGCCGTCTTCGCGTCGTCCTTGTGGTAGGCGAAGGCGGGGCGCGACGACGCCGGCTCGAACCAGACCGTGCCGACCTCACCGGCCGGCAGCTCGTTGCCGTCGTCGTCGAGGATGTGGATCACGCCGACCGCGCTCCGGCCGACCGACCCGGGGTGCGCGAGCCACTCCTCGGGCCCGATGATCGTTGCGCCCGCGCCCTCGGTGGCCGAGTAGTACTCCCACACGATCGGGCCCCACCAGTCGATCATGCGCTGCTTCACCTCGACCGGGCACGGCGCGGCCGCGTGCACCGCCGACTTCAGCGTCGACAGGTCGTAGCGCGCCCGGTCCTCGTCGGCGAGCTTGAACATGCGCACGAAATGCGTGGGCACCCACTGGCTGCACGTGACCTTGTACTGCTCGATGTAGCGCAGCGCCGCGAGCGCGTCGAAGTGCTCCATCACCACCACGGTGCCGCCGAGGCGCAATGTGCTCATGCAGTAGAAGAGCGGCGCCGAGTGGTAGAGCGGCGCGGGCGACAGGTAGATCGAATCCTGGTCGAAGCCGAACACCTGCGTCATCAGCGCGAGGTTGCCCGGCATCTGGCCCATCGGCTCGCGCTTGATGGCGTACTTGATGCCCTTGGGGCGCCCGGTGGTGCCGGACGAGTAGAGCATCGGTGTGCCCTCGCACTCCTCGGCAACCGGCTCGGCGGGCTTCGCGGCGATGGCCGCCTCGTAGTTCTCGTAGCCCTCGAGCTCGCCGCCGACGATGACGCGGAGCTTGATGCGCGGGCAGAGGTGGGCGAGCTCGGCCGCGACGGCACGGGTGGCGTCACTCACGAAGAGCACCTGGGCGTCGCAGTCGTCGATGATGTACGCGGCCTCTTCGGCGGTGAAGTGCCAGTTGACGCACGAGTAGAACAAACCCATCCGCTGGGCGGCCCAGCAGATCTCCAAGTAGCGAGCGTTGTTGTCCATCAACAGCGCGACGTGGTCGCCGAAGCGCAGGCCGGCGGCCCAGAGCAGGTGCGCGCACTGGTTCGAGCGGTCGTCGAGCTGCTTGTAGGTGACGGTCTCGCCCGACTCCGCCATGATGACCGCGGCCTTGTCGGGCGTGACCTTCGCCCAATGTCCGGGATACACGTCAGAACGAGGTGATGACGCTGCGTACGACCTCGCGGTTCTCCATCGCGTGGAAGGCGTCGTTCACCTCGTCGAGCTTGATGTGGCGCGACACCATCGACGCGGTGTCGAGGCGGCCGGTCTCGATGAGGTCGACGAAGCGCTGGAAGTCGCGCCGCACCTGCGCGGAGCCGTACTTGCAGCCCTTCAACGTCTTCTCGTTGAAGAACAGGTCGAACGTGGGGATCGTGACCTCGGCGTCGGAGCGGGTCATGCCGACCATGACGGCCGTGCCGCCTTTGCGGGCCATGTTGTAGGCCTGCAGGGTGGTTTCCGGAAGCCCGATCACCTCGAACGCGTAGTCGACGCCGCGCCCGCCGGTGAGGGCCTGCACCTGCGCCACGGGATCACCCTGGGTGGAGTCGACGTAGTCGGTGGCGCCCTGCTTCTCGGCGGCCGCCTTCTTCTCGGTGCCCTGGTCGACGGCGATGATGCGGCTCGCGCCCGCGATGCGCGAGCCCTGGAGCACCGCGATGCCGACGCCCCCGCAACCGATGATCGCGACGGTGGAGCCCGGGTGCACCTGCGCGGTGTTGAGGGCCGCGCCCACGCCGGTGGTGATGCCGCAGCCGATCAGCGCGAGCTGGTCGAACGGTAGGTCGCTGTTGATCTTCACGATCGACGTCTCGCTGACCGTCATCGCCTCGGCGAAGGTGCCGAGGCCGGTCATCGTCATGAACGGGTTGCCGTCGGCGCGTGCGCCGCGTGGCGTCATCATCACCTCGAACTCGGTGTCGCACAGGTGCGACTGGTCGGCGAGGCAGGACGGGCAGTGCCCGCAGGCCGGGATGAACGACGCGACGATCCGGTCGCCCTTCTTGAACGCGCTGACGTCCTTGCCCACCTCGACCACGGTGCCGGCACCCTCGTGGCCGAGCACCATGCCGGGCATCATCGGCACGTAGCCGTTCTTGATCGACAGGTCGGAGTGGCACACACCGCTGGCGCCGAGCTCGACGACCACGTCACGCGGACCCGGCGGCGCCGGCTCCACGTCCTCGATCTGCAGCGGCCCACCCGTCTCCACGAACATCGCAACGCGCATCTGTCTCGACCTCTTCGTCGTCTCGTATCCCGCCAGTAACAAGCCGGGGCGAGGCTACTTGCCGTCGAGCAGCGACGAAACTGCGGCCTCGTCGCAGAACACCGCGGCGCGGTCCTGGAGCACGCGGCCGGCCGGGATCGAGTCGTCGGCGGCGACGAGCCGGCGGACCATCGGCGCCTTCGCGGCGCTCTCGATCAGCCAGACGATGTGGCGGGCCGCGTTGATCGTGGGGTACGTGAACGTCACGCGCTCGATGCCCCTGGTACGGCGTGGTGGTGTGGCCCACGAGCCGGTCCTCCACGCCGAGCACCGGGTCGTTCGGTACGAGCGACGCGGTGTGGCCGTCGTCGCCGAGACCGAGGTGCACCACGTCGAGCACGCCGTTGCACACCGCGCGCAGCGTCTGCTCGTAGTCGCGCGCCGCGGCGCCGAGGTCGTCGCGCACCGAGATCGGGTGCACGTGATCGGCAGGGAGGTCGACCACGTCGACGAGCAACGACTGCAGCATGGTGAGGTTCCGGGCCGGATCACCGTCGGGCGCCATGCGCTCGTCCACCTGGAACACGTGCACGTCGTGCCAGCCGACGGGGTGGCGCGCGAGCGCCTCGAACATCAGCCGCGGGCTGCTGCCGCCGGATACACCGAGTGTCGCGGTGCCGTTGCGCTCGATGGCCCACTGGAGTTTGGAGGCGATGTGATCGGCCGCGCCGCGGCCGAGCTCGTCGGCGTCGGCGTAGACGTGCAGCTCGAGGTCGGCCATCGTCGCTCCGTTCAGGCGGTCGTCGGCGGTGGTGACTTCGGATGCTCCGGCGGCGCGGTGGGCATTTCGGCGTGCCCACCGAACTGCTTGCGCAGCGCCGATTGGATCTTGCCCGCGAACGTCGCCGAGCCCTGCGACGCGAAGCGTGACTGCAACGCGCCGGTGAGCACCGGCGTCGGCACGCCGAGCGCGATCGCGGCCTCCGCGGTCCATCGGCCCTCACCCGAGTCGGAGACCCGCCCGCCGAACTCGGCGAGCGTGGGCGACTCCTGCAGTGCCACCGCCAGCAGGTCGAGCAGCCACGACGGGATCACGCTGCCGCGCCGCCAGACCTCGGCGATCTCGGCCAGGTCGAGCTCGTACCGGTAGTGCTCTGGGTGCACGAGGGGCGCGATCTCCGCGCTCACCGGCCGGGCCTGCGCGCCGGCGCCGGCCTGTTGCAGCACCGCGAGCCCCTCCGAGTACGCGGCCATGAGGCCGTACTCGATGCCGTTGTGCACCATCTTCACGAAATGGCCGGCGCCGTTGGGGCCGCAGTGCAGCCAGCCCTTCTCGGCGGGTGACGGCTCGCCGTCGCGGCCGTACGTGCGCGGCGCGGCATCGAGCCCGGGCGCGAGCGCGTCGAAGATCGGCACGAGGCGCTGCACCACGTCGGGTTCGCCGCCGATCATCAGGCAGAAGCCGCGCTGCTCGCCGAACACGCCGCCGCTCGTGCCGATGTCGACGTAGTGCAGCTGCTGCTTCGCGAGCTGCGCGGCGCGCGCGATGTCGTCGCGCCAATCGCTGTTGCCGCCGTCGATGATCGCATCACCAGGCTCGAGCGCGGCGGCGAGGGCTTCGAGAGTCGACTGCGTGTACGCGGCCGGAACCATGAGCCACACCGCGCGAGGCGGTGTCATCGCGCGCACGAGCTCCTCGTGCGAGTGCACGCCCACCGCGCCGTCGTGGGCCAGCGCGTCGACCGCCGAGGCGTCGACGTCGAGTGCCACCACGCGATGACCCGCGGCCATCAAGCGCCGCGACAGCCCAGCACCCATCCGTCCGAGTCCCACCATTGCGAGCTCCATACCCGCAGTCTTGCCCATCGCCCGCGCCCGCACGCATGACGGTCGTTCCTGGGTGCGATCTCAGCGCCGGCGGCCGCGCGACTTGGGGCCCGTGCCACCCGCCGGTACTACTGAAGCGGTCACGCTCGGCGTGACACTCGACATCGGCCGGATCTTCACGACGGGCCAACCCCCAGGCCTGGGCCGGTGTCGGGAGGCGTACCCCCAAGCGCCTGAACCCGAGAAGCCGGCTCGTGCCCGCGAGCCGGCTTCTTCGTGTGCTCGCCCTGTGGACGCGGGCGTCACCAATCAGTGGCGACGCGCGCGACGGGCCGATCGCGGGCGCGCAGCGCCGCGTAGTCGCCCGCGGCCTGCGCGGTGATGAGGTCGTGGAAGCCGTAGTCGCGGCCCGGGATCGCGAAGGTGGGGCAGGTCGCGGTCGAGCATCTGCACGAAGACGCCCGACGGCGGGCCACCCTTGTGGAGCTGCCCTGTGGAGTGGAGGTAGCGGGGGCCGAGCGCGGCCGTCGCCGCGGCGCCGGTGCGGTCGCGCGCGCCGGCGCGGCGGTCGG
This sequence comes from uncultured Actinomycetes bacterium, assembly GCA_963716525.1. Lineage (GTDB taxonomy): Bacteria > Actinomycetota > Acidimicrobiia > IMCC26256 > PALSA-610 > JBBREP01. Next base: position 1,175,399 of record OY970315.1, on the reverse strand, counting down.
CGAGACTGGCCGCGACCGGGCCGTCAGGATCGACGAAGGCCTGCAGGGCCACGTAGCGGCCCGGCCCCGCGCCCGCGAGCGCCTCGTCGAGCGGCACAGTGGGGATGTCGCCGGGGCCGTCGGCGAGCACCTTCGACGCGGCCTGCTTGGCCGCCTCCACGTCGGGCTGGTCGAACGGGTTGATGGCGAGCAGCGCGCCGGCGAGCGCGGTGGCGATTTCCCAGCGCATCACCTCGCGGCCGAGCGCGGCTGCGTCGCTCGTGACGTCGACGGGTCCGAGGTCGAGGTCGCCGCCACGCCCATACGACACGCGCACCCGGTCGGGGCCGTCGGCGTCGGCCACGCCGCCCGGCACCGGCAGGATTCCCTTGCCGTGCTTGCCGGTGGACTCCGCGATCAGCTGCTCGAGCCACTGCGCGAACGCGGACGGCGCGTCGAGGACGGCCTTGTCGCGCCCGTTGCGCGCGTTCCCGCCGAGCAGCGCGCCGAGCTGCAACCCCGGATTGCCGGCGGTGTCGGGCCGGCACTCGTCGGCCATCGCGCGCGCGGCATCGAGCATCGCCCGCACGTCGACGCCGAGGAGCGACGCGGCGACGATCCCGAAGTGCGACAGCGCCGAATAGCGCCCGCCGATCGTGGGTGTGGCGTGGTGCACCGCGGCGAAGTTGCGCTCGGTGGCGAGCCGGTCGAGCGCGGAGCCCGGGTCGGTGACCACGGCGAAGCGCGCCGGGTCGCCGCAGCGTTCCCAGAAGAAGTCGAGTTGCGAGCGGGTCTCGATCGTGCCGCCCGACTTCGACGCGAAGACGTAGAGCGGCGACGCGTGCTCCGCGGCCTCGGCCGCGCGTTGCACGGCAGCCGGGTGGCTCGTGTCGAGCACGGTGAAGCTGGGCGCACCGGGCGCGACGAGTCCCGAGCCGGCGAGTAGCTCGGGGAAGAGGCTCGACCCGCCCATGCCGCACCACACGACGTGGTCGATGCCGCGGTCGCGCGCGCGCCGTCGCTGGCCTGTTGCACCGCACCGAGTGCGTCGAGCATGCGGCCGGGCTCGTCGAGCCACCCGAGGCGGTTGGTGATCTCGGTGGGATCGGGCGACCACAGCGTGTGATCGCCCTCGAACAGGCGCGTGGCGGCGCGCTGTTCGACGAGCTCGTTCACGGTGTCCTGCACCGCGCCGAGTGTAGGGAGCGTCCGTCGCGAAGGCCGGCGCGTACGATCGCACCTCCATGAGCGCTCTGCGGCCGCGGGCATGATCGACCTCCGGCGCCTCGCCGACGATCCCGCCTATCGCGCCGGGGTGGAGCGCAAGCGGGTGGCGCCGGGCCTGCTCGACGAGGTGCTCGCGCTCGAGGCGCGCCGCCGCGCGCTCGACAACGAGGTGCAGGCCCTGCGGGCGCGGCAGAACGCGGCGAGCAAGGAGATCGGCCGCGCGTCGCAGGAGGAGCGCCCGGCCAAGATTGCCGCCGCGACGGCGTTGAAGGAGGAGCTCGCGGCGGCCGAGGCCGCGCTCGCGGTGGTGGAGCCCGAACTGCGGACCCGCGTGCTGCAGGTGCCGAATCCCGCCGATGCGAGCGTGCCCGATGGCGGAGAGGACGAGGGCGAGGTGGTGCGGGCTGTCGGCTCGCTCCCGGCCGGCGCGCCTCCGGCTGACCACGCGGCGTTCGCGGAAGGGTTCGGTTGGGTCGACCGCGAGCGTGCGTCCGAGATCGCGGGCAGCCGCTTCGCCTATCTCATGGGCGACGCCGTCCTGCTCGAGTTCGCGCTGTTGCAGTGGGTGCTCGCGAAGGTGGTCGCCGAGGGCTACGCGCCCGTCGTGCCGCCGGTGCTCGTGCGCGAACGCACGATGGAGGAGGCCGGCTTCTTCCCCACCGATCGCGCGCAGGTGTACGAGGTCGACGGTGGCGAGCTGTTCCTCGTGGGCACGGCCGAGGTGCCGCTCGCGGTGTTGCATCGCCAGGAGACACTCGCGGCCGGCGCATTGCCGTTGCGGTACGTCGGCTATTCGTCGTGCTTCCGCCGCGAGGCCGGCACGTACGGCAAGGACACGCGTGGCATCTTTCGTGTGCACCAGTTCGACAAGCTCGAGATGTTCGTCTACTGCGAGCCGTCGAGCTCGTGGAACGAGCACGAGCGCATCCTCGCGATGGAGGAGAGCATCGTGGGCGGTCTCGGCCTGCCCTACCGAGTGGTGAACGTGGCTGCGGGCGACCTCGGTCCCGCGGCGGCGAAGAAGTTCGACATCGAGGTGTGGTTGCCTTCGGAGGGCCGCTACCGCGAGGCCACGTCGTGCTCGAACTATCTCGAGTACTCGGCCCGGCGCGTGGGCACGCGTGTGAAGACCGATCGCGGCACCCAGCTCGTGCACACCCTGAACGGCACGGCGTGCGCCATCAGTCGCACGCTCGTCTACCTCTTCGAGCACTACCAGGATCCCGACGGCGGCTTCCGCATCCCCGAAGTGCTGCAGCCGTTCATGGGCGGCCGGAGCTACATCGAACCGCCGCCTTGAGCAGCGCCGTACGCTGTCGTACGGAGGGGTGCCAGAGCGGCCGAATGGGACGGTCTTGAAAACCGTTGGGTGATGAGCCCCCTGGGTTCGAATCCCAGTCCCTCCGCAATGTCGTCAGTTCCACAACATCGGGGTCGTGCCTGAGCGTGCGCGTCGAGGATGCCGTCGTAGGCGTGGCTGCTCGTCTCGGCGTCGCGAGTGGTCCGATACGCGCTCAGCGGTACACGTTCGGTGCGTGTTGCATCGTGAGCGCGGCGAGTGGGACCGGGCGCCCGAGGTAGTAGCCCTGCGCGTAGCGGACACCGAGGCGCCGGACCGCCTGCAGTTCGTCTTTGGTTTCGACGCCTTCGGCGAGGATCTCCGCGCCGGTGTCGCCCGCGAAGGTGACGAGTGATGTCACAAGGGCCCGGCGCACCGGATCGACGTCGATGCCGGTCACGAGTTCGCGGTCGAGCTTGATGAAGTCGGGCGCGAGCTGGAGGATGTGCGTGAGGCTGGAGTAGCCGGAGCCGGCGTCGTCGACCGCGATTCGTATCCCTGCCCGCCGCAGCGCCATGAGGGTGCCGGCGAGGGCGGGATAGTCGTCGAAGGCTGTGTGCTCGGTGAGTTCGAGAACGATCCGCCGGGCGGGAAGGTCGAGGAGCGCGCGTCGCAGCTGCGAACTGACAATCGTTTCGGGGCCGGCGTTGATCGTGACCGACAAGGTGTCGGGGAGCCCACCGAGTTGTTCGAGCGCGCGAGTTACCGCGAGCATCTCGAGCTCGAGGCCAAGGCCGGCCCGGCGCGCATCGGCGAACCACATGTCCGGCGGGCGAATCGGGATGGCATTGAAGCGGGCGAGCGCCTCGACGGCCACGGCCTGGTCTGAGAGCAGGTCGACGATCGGTTGGAACACCAGCCCGATCACATCGGGATGGTCGAGTACGTGCCTGACGCGCAGCCGGGATTCCATCCGGTCGGCGGCGTCTGGGTCCAGCACGCCCATCACGTACCGGCCAGTTGCATCATCGGATGTGCCGGGCGGGTCCGTCGATGCCCCGGCCTCGGCGGGCGGGCGGCCAGATTCGAGGAGCTGACTGCTTGCCCGGTGCAGATCGCAGGCCGAACCGACGGCCATGCTCACGAAGTCAGCCAGGCGTGTCAGGGCCGCGACGTCGGCTTCGCTGAATGCGTGCGTGACGGGCGCGTTGACGGCCATGACGCCGAACATCTCGTGTGCCCTGCACAGTGGGATGCAGACCAACGACGCCACCGCGAGCCTGTGGCACGCGGCCGCATCGACGCGCGGGTCGCGCTGGGTGTCATGCGAGCGCACGATGCGCCCCGACTGCACAGCGAGCCCGCTCAAGCTCGCGTGGACCTCAACCGTTGTTCCGACCGACGGAGCGCCGCCGTCGCCGGCGCCGCAGACATAGGTCACGCTCCGACCACTGACCAGGCCGATCGCGACGCCCGCAGCAGCAGGAATGATTTCCAGCGTCCGATCAGCGACCCGTTGCAGCAACGACGTCGGATCGACGGCATCGCGCACCGCGGCAGTGATATCCCCAACGCTCGGCATCAGCAGTCACCCTGTCAAGGCGGTGACTGACGACCGGCCGCTCGTGCCGCTTGGGGCACCGTGACAACCCACCCGAAGCATGTCGGTCGGTGCCTGCCTCACCTTGAATGCAACGCCGGACGTTGCTGTCTGTGGCCCGTTTGGCAGGGTCCTTCGTCGGAGTTCATGCGTGACCAAAGCCGCTGCCGCCGCCGCGCCGAGCGCCGCGAGGATTGACTGGTGATCGACGAGCGAGGGCACGACCACCACGGGCTTGCCGTCCACGAGGTCGTCCTGTTGCTCGAGACGGACCTCGGCGCGGGTTTGAGCGACCGCGAGTCGCGAACCCGTCACCAGCACTTCGGTCCGAATGTGCTCCCCCGTCTCGAGCAGCGCAGCACGTGGCGACGATTCCTCGCCCAGTTTCAGCACCCCCTCATCTACGTGTTGCTCGTCGCGAGCGTGCTCACGTTGTTGCTCGGTGATGTTGCGGACACCGCAGTGATCATCGGTGTGGTGCTGCTCAACGCGGCCGTCGGGTTCGTGCAGGAATCCCGTGCCGAGCAGGCGCTCGAAGCCCTCGTCGCGATGGTGCACACCTCGGCGTGTGTGGTTCGCGACGGTCAGCACCTCGCGTTGCAATCGTCGGAGATAGTCCCCGGCGATCTCGTGGTACTCGACGCGGGCGACAAGGTTCCGGCCGACCTTCGCCTGATCGAGACGAACGGACTCCTCGTCGACGAGTCCGCGCTCACCGGGGAGTCTCTGCCGGTGGAGAAGTCACCGTTGGAGTTGCCCGCCGAGACTGCGCTGGCGGATCGCACCAACATGGCCTATTCCGGGACGCTCGTCGTGGCCGGTCGATCCCGCGGGATCACGGTGGGCACCGGGGCCGAGACCGAGATGGGGCAGATCCATCGCCTCGTCGGCGCGGCGGAGGGTGTCCAGACGCCGCTCACCCGCAAGATCGGGCAGTTCAGCCAACTCTTGACCTATGCGATCCTCGGCCTGGCCGTGTTGACGTTCGTGCTCGGCGTGACGCGCGGTGAAGCGTGGGACGACATGGTGAATGCGGCGGTCGCGTTGGCGGTCGGCGCGATCCCCGAGGGGCTCCCGGCCGCGGTGACGATCACCCTCGCGATCGGCGTCGCGCGGATGGCGCGACGGCGTGCGATCGTCCGCCGTCTTCCCGCGGTCGAGACGCTCGGAAGCACCACTGTCATTTGCACCGACAAGACGGGCACGCTCACCGAGAATCAGATGACGGTCCAGCGCGTGCTGGCGGGCGGGGAGCAGTTCGAGGTCGAGGGTACCGGCTATTCGCCGCTTGGCGGGTATCAGCGCGACGGCGTGCCGGTCGAGCCGCAGCGGCAACCGGCATTGCAACAGTGTCTCCTCGCCGGGGCGTTGTGCAATGACGCGCAACTCGTAGAGCGCGATGACGGTTGGGACGTGGTCGGAGACCCGACGGAAGGCGCACTCATCACCTCGGCCCGCAAAGCCGGTATCAACGCGACCGAAGCGCACCGTCGCATGCCCCGTGTCGACGCGATTCCGTTCGACTCGGCGAACGGATACATGGCGTCACTCCACGAGCCTCCGCCCGGACCTGGCGGAGTCGTGTACATGAAGGGCGCGGTAGAACGGATCCTTGCCATGTGCACGTGCGCGCTCGACGGCACGGGAAAGCCGGCGAGACTGGATCGTGACGCGGTGCTGCGCGCGACGGATGAACTCGCTGGCCAAGCGTTGCGTGTGCTCGCATTCGCCGAGGCGCCCGAGAGCTTCTTCCAAGCGCTCCAAGACCAACAGCCGCCCTCGCCAGGTTGCACGTTCCTCGGACTGCAGGCAATGGCCGACCCGCCACGGCCCGACGCGATCGCCGCCGTTGCCGCCTGTCACGAGGCCGGCATCGAAGTGAAGATGATCACCGGTGATCACATCGCGACCGCGACCGCGATTGCCCGACGCTGCGGTATCGGTACGCCGGGAACAGCCTTGGAGGCAGTCGCCGGGCTCGAGCTTGCCGCGTGTTCCCCCGACGAGTTCGCCGATCTCGTCGAACGCACGTCAGTGTTCGCGCGCGTGTCCCCCGAACAGAAACTCCGCCTCGTCGAAACGCTGCAAGCTCGGCATCACGTCGTCGCAATGACCGGCGACGGCGTCAACGACGCCCCTGCGCTCAAGCAGGCTGACATCGGGATAGCGATGGGTCGCGCCGGCACAGAAGTCGCCAAGGAAAGCGCCGACATGGTGCTCGCCGACGACAACTTCTCCTCCATCGAAGCGGCGGTCGAAGAGGGGCGCGGCATCTTCGACAATCTCACCAAGTTCATCGTCTGGAGCTTGCCGACGAACGCGGGCGAAGGGCTCATCGTACTCGCCGCGATCATCGCCGGCAGCACGCTTCCGATCCTGCCCATCCAGATCCTGTGGCTCAACATGGCGACATCGATCACGCTCGGTCTCACGCTCGCGTTCGAGCCCAAAGAAGCCGGAATCATGCAACGCCAGCCGCGGCGATCCTCTCAGCCCATTCTCGACCGACCGCTCGTCATGCGGATTCTCTTGGTCGCCGGAGTCCTGCTCGCCGCCGCCTTCACGCTCTTCCAGTGGGAACAACAACGAGGGGCAAGTACCGACGAGGCCCGGACGATCGTGGTCAACGCCTTCGTGATGATCGAGCTTGCCTATCTCCTGAACTGCCGCTCACTCGAACGGTCATTCGTTCGCCTCGGTGTCTTCACCAACCGGTTCCTGCTCGCCGGCGCCGCGCTGATGATCGGACTCCAACTCGCCTTCACCTACGCACCGTTCATGCAGCAACTCTTCCAAAGTGCCCCCCTCGACGCAGCCGCCTGGATACGCATCACCCTGATCGCGCTCGTCGCGTACCTGCTCGTCGAGACCGAGAAAGCGATCCGCCGCCGCAGTTCGGCGCTCAGTTCTCGGCGATCTCGGTGAGGTATTCGACGACGGGCGCATGGTGCAGGAACTGGGCCCATTGCCGCGGGGTGGCATGGAACTGGGGGTCGGTTGCTGTGGGGTCGGCGCCGTGGTCGAGCAGCGTCTTCACCACATCGAGCTCGCCGGCGCCCGCAGCCATGTGGAGCGGCGTACGACCGGTATTGCTCACGGGTGCACCTCGCCGCACGAGTGTCTCGACGATCTGCCACCTGCCGTAGCTCGCCGCGAGATCGACGAGGTCGGCCGTTCGGTCCGCGTCGCCGAGTTCATCGACGGCACTCGCATCGCCGCGGATGATCCGTTCGGCCCGGGCGCCGTCCGCGAGCGGATGTTGCCAACGCCAGAGGTCGCGCAGCAGAGCGATCTCGGCGCCGTGGTGGATGTACTCGTCGAGCATGTGCATCACGTATGCCGCCTTGGTGCGGTCGGCATACTGCGGACCGGCCACCGGTCCGATCACCTCGCCAAGTGTCTCTTCGGACGCGAGCGCGAGATGCGCGTCCCACCGGCGGTGCGCGCGCTCCAACATGCGCACGGCTTCTGCCGCGCTTGGTGGTGCCGTTCGATCCGGGCCGTCGAAGCCGACTGGCGGTCCTTGCGGCGGGACGTCGAGCCAGCGCGGCGCGCGGTCCTCGCCGTACATGTCGATGAGATGCCACATCCGCCACGCGATCGTCGTGAACGGTTCGGGCTCGGGCCGGGGGAGCGGCCAGTCGGCGACCCACGTGCCGTCGGCGCGGGCGCGGAGCGTCCAGCAGCCGGGCGCGGGCTCCCAGAGGTACTCCGCGTCGGTCAGACCTTCGACGCGCGCCGGATTCGTGCCCACACCTCGTCGGACATGTCGATGAGCACAGGACGCACGGCCGCCACGCCGACCACGGTACCGAGCGAGGGTCCAGCCACGACCGGGAAACCCGGCCTCTTCGGCGGGATCGCTGGCCCGAGCGGTCGAGGATGCGCCAGGGTGGGCGGGTGTCAGTCGGCGCGTGCTCGGGAGATGCCGGCGGGACGAGCGCGGTGCCGACGCGACCCGTGCTCCTCACCGGTGCGAGCGGCCTGCTCGGCCACTGGCTCGTGACGACCCGGCCGCGTGACACGCGAGTCGTCGCGCTCACACACCGGAGCAGCGTTCCCGGCATCTCGGCAGTGCGCGCCGACCTCCGCGACGCCCGCGCCACGATGGCGGCCGTGCAGCGAACGCGTCCGTCGTTGGTCGTCCACGCGGCGTACGCGCACGACCGTGCGTCGATTGTCGACGCGACCGAGCATGTGGTCGACGCCGCCTGCGCAGTCGGTGCCGGCATCGTGTTCATCTCCACCGACGCCGTGTTCGGCGGCGACGGCATCGCACACGACGAGGCGTCGGTGCCCGATCCCGTATGGGATTACGGTCGCTGGAAGGCGGCAGCTGAAGCCGTCGTGCGACAAGGCTCGAGCACGGCGGCGATCGTGAGGCTGCCGTTGCTCGTGTCGTGCGATCCCGACGATCACGTGGTGCGTGAGATCCGTGCCGCCGCGGCGCAGGGCACGACGACGCGATGGTTCGTGGACGAGACCCGGCAACCGGCGCTCGCGAAGGAGGTGGCCGCCGCGGTCTGGAGGATTGCAACACTCGGCGCTGCGGCCCGGAGCGGAACGTGGCACCTCGCGGGCGCCGAACGACTGACGCGCTACGAGATCGCCTTGCGAGTGGTCGATCACCTCGGCATCGCACGCGCCGCCGTCGAGGCGGTCACCACGCCCGCGGGCGCAGCGCGTCCTCGTGACATCGCGTTCGCCGACGCCCGCGCCCGCGCCGAGCTCGGCTGGAACCCGTCGCAGGTGCTCCGCGAGGCCGCCCCGCGGAGCAGCGGACCGGTTGCGGATGCGCCACCCGCGTGAGTGGCGTCGGCGACTGCTTCCCACGAACTCGATCGCGAGGATGACTGCGCACGAGACCGGCACTCCCATGAGATCCCGGTTGCAGGACGTGACGGCGCGATACGACGTGGCGATCAATCGCCGGAGCGGAATGTCGGAAGACGTGCTGAACATCCTGCTCTTCGTGCTCTCCTACACGTCGCTGCAGACCCTGTTCCCGGATGCGCCGAAGTACGTCCTTGTGGCCGTCCTCGTCGTCCTCTCGCTGGTGTACCTCGCCGTGCGCTGGCGGCCGCGGCGCCGCCGTCGCTCGCGCTCGGGTTGATCGTCGATCGTGCGAACCAGGTTGGACATCCGCGCCGGTCGGACCGGGCGACCACCTCGTGCGGGGCCGGCGCGCGGTCGAGGCTCTCAGTGCGCCGTCCAGTCGCGGCCGAACCAGCGCCGGATGCGGGTCGTGCCGAAGTCGGCCTTGTCGTCCGTGTAGGCCGCGGACGGGGCATCGAACTGGCCGGCCGGCTTCTCGCCGCTGCGAAACATCACGTCGACGCGCGCGACGAGGTCGTCGCCGAACTCGAGGTAGCAGATGCCGCGCCCGTCGTAGGTGCGTGGCTCGCGATCGCCGCGGATGCCGGCGATGATCTGGTCGGCGACGACCGCACCCTGACCTTCGGCGAACACGCCAGCTTTCGGCGTGCCGACGCTCGTGACGTCACCGACGGCGTACACGCCCGGGAAACCGGTCTCGAGCGTGTGCGGGTCGACGGGGATCCAGCCGTCGACGCAGAGCGCGCAGTCCGCGACGACCGCAGGGGCACGGTGCACGGGCACGCCGAGGAACAGGTCGTACGGCAACGTCGCGCCGTCGGCCAGGATGACGGTCTTGTGCTCGGGGTCGAGCCCGCGCACCGCCTGGTTCCCATGAAACGTGATGTTGCGCTCGGCGAACGCGGCGAGCAGCGCCTGCGACGCCTGTGGCGACGGGGGGATAGGAACGGGCAGCGGCATCACGAGCGAGATCTCGGACAGATCACGCAGCCCGCGCCGTGTGAGGTAGTCGTGCACCATCAGCGCGGTTTCACTCGGCGCAGGAGGGCACTTGAACGGCGTCGACGTCACGCCGACTACGACGCGGCCGCCCGCGAACTGTTCGAGCACCTCGCGGAGCGCGAACGCGCTGGCCTCGGTGTAGAAGTCGTAGCCGCCTTCGACGAGACCTGGAGTGGCGCCCGGATCGAGCTCGGCACCGAGCGCGACCACCAGGACGTCGGCATCGAACGACCCGGCGTCGGTCACCACGTGGCGGGTCGCCGGGTCGATCGACTGCACCGAAGCCTGCACGAAACGCACGCCGGGCTTGACGATGTCGCGATACGCGTGGTGCACGGACTCGGCCTCGGTCCGCCCGAACATCACGTCGAGCTTCGAGAAGCCGAGCACGAACCCGTCGGTCCGGTCGATCAACACCACGTCGATCTCGTCACCGAGCGCGTCAGCAAGCAGCGTCGTCACTTCGAGGCCGCCGAAGCCAGCACCTAACACCACGATCTGCATCGGAGCGTGCTCTTCCGTCGAGTTCTTCAGGCCCCGCAATCGCGTGCCGGGCCGTGGACGATGCGACTGTACGGCCTCGGTTCCGAACATGCTGCGGACTGTCCGGACCCGACGGTGGCCGGTCGGCGTACCGTGCAGCCGCGCCGATGAGTTCGCGGCGGGTTCGGCGTCTCCTCTGGCAACGGACACCTCACGACCCCACGACCCCAGGAGATGACGATGGCGTACCGCCCCTACCTCGCATTCGCCGGCAACTGCCGGGAGGCGTTCACCCGCTACAAGGAGATCTTCGGCGGCGAGCTCGTGCTGCTGGGCATGAGCGACGGGCCCGCCGATGCGGGACCGCCGCCCGAAGGTGTGAACCCGAACGCGGTCATGCATGCCGCGCTCATGAACGACACCGGCCTGCTGATGGGCGCCGACGACCCGATGGGCCACTTCGCCGGCAAGGTGACCGGCATGTGCGTGAACGTGTCGCTCGCCGACACGGCCGAGGCCCGCCGCGTCTTCGACGCGCTGGCCCAGGGCGGCGAGGTGCAGCAGCCGATCAGCGACACGTTCTTCTCGCCCGCGTTCGGCATGTGCGTCGACCGCTTCGGCACGCCGTGGATGGTGATGGTCGACATGCCGACCCCAGGGCTGACCCCGGGCTGAGCTCGGCCATCGCGCGCGCTCGAACTGTTCACTCGGCGTATACCGCGCCGCGACGAATCGGAGGTGATGGCGCAAGGTTCGTGGGCTTGGGTGGTGCAGGCGGGGGTCAGCCCAGAGAACGGAGAAGGCCTTGCGCATCACTCGAACACGCATGCTCGCTACGAGCGCGGCGGCCACGGCGTTGGCGGCCGCGGCGCTGCTCGGCCCGACGGCCGGCGTCACGTCGGCTGCGGCCAAGCCGGGCGACTGGCCGGCACCCACGACGCCGATCAAGCACCTTGTCGTGATCTTCCAGGAGAACGTGTCGTTCGATCACTACTTCGGCACGTATCCGAACGCCACGAACGGCTCCGGCGAACCGTTCACGCCGAAGGCGGGCACGCCTTCGGCGAACGGCCTGTCGGGCACGCTGCTGACGGCAAACCCGAACGGCGTGAACCCCCGGCGCTACGACCCGTCGAACGTGCACGACGTGCTCACCTGCGACCAGGACCACAACTACAACGACGAGCAGCGCGCGTTCGATGGCGGGCTCATGGACAAGTTCCCGCAGACGGTCGGCAACGCCACGGGCACGTCGCCCGAGGGCGGGTCGTGCGTGGCCGGTGACGTCATGAACTACTACGACGGCAACACGGTCTCCGCGTTGTGGAACTACGCGCAGCAGTACGCGATGAACGACAACTCATACGGCACCACGTTCGGACCGTCGTCGCCGGGCGCGATCAACCTCGCGTCGGGCAACACCGGCAAGGTCGACATGGCGCACACTGCGAACAGCCCGTCGATCGCCACCCCGCAGTCACCGAACGCCGACCTCACCGCCGACGGCCATGGCGGCTACTCGCTCACGAGCGACGCCCAGCCGTACTGGGACGACTGCTCCACGCGTAACGCCGTCGCGATGAGCGGGAAGAACATCGGCGACGAGCTGAACGCCCGACGCATCTCCTGGGGCTTCTTCGAGGGTGGGTTCCGCCCGACGACCACGTTCAAGACGGCCGCCGCTGCAGTTGGTCGGAGTGGTCAGAAGACATCGGTGTTCCAGCCCGACGAGTTCAAGAACGCCGGCTTCAACAGCACAGTGCCGCACTCGTCGAACCAGGGCATCTGCAACGCGCTGCACCCGGTCGGCGCCGGGCTCCCGGTGGGTCAGACCGGAACCGGTCAGTACGGCTACAAGGACGACTACATCCCGCACCACCAGCCGTTCCAGTACTACGCGTCGACCGCCAACCCGCACCACATCACCCTGCCCGCGGACGCCCACGGCTCCGACACGCTGCAAGCGCTGCGCACGATCGGCACCGACACCCAGCACTACTGGCACGGCCAGCCGCAGTTCGACACGCCGAATCACCAGTACGACATGAGCGACTTCGACCAGCTGGTTGCGGGGATCAGCCAGGGCAACCTGCCCGCGGACGCGTTGCCGTCGGTGAGCTTCCTCAAGGCCTCCGGGTTCGAAGACGGCCACGCCGCGTACTCGGATCCGATCGACGAGCAGCGGTTCATCGTGCGTGAGATCAACGCGCTCCAGCGCACGCCCGATTGGAACAGCACTGCCGCCGTCGTCCTCTACGACGACTCGGACGGCTGGTACGACCACGCGTACTCGGGTGTGACGAACCCCTCGCAGAGCGTCGCCGACGCGCTGACGGGTGCGGGGCACTGCGGGAGCGGCACCCCGATCGCCGGTGAGGCCGGGCGTTGCGGCTACGGCGGGCGCCAGCCGTTCATCGTCGTGTCGTCGTGGGCGAAGCAGAACGTCGTCGACCACACCTTGACCGACCAGTCGTCGGTGATCCGCTTCGTGGAGGACAACTGGAAGTTGCCCCGCATCAGCGGCAGCTTCGACGCGGTCGCGGGATCGTTGCGGGCCATGTTCGACTTCGGCGCCAGGCACGGCTTCGACGCACCGCCGAACGCGGCGCCGTTCACCCTCGATCCCCAGACTGGCGAACCCGTCGGGTGACCGCATCCGCATCGCGTATGCACCTGACTGCACCCGTCTGACTGCACCCATCTGACCCACCCATCTGATCGGGGGCACCCACAGCGGGCGGCTCGGCGTCGTGCCGGGCCGCCCGCCCCGTGCTCCGGGGTGGGTTGCCGGGCCGTGCTCGGGTTGACGGGACCAAGGTCCTTTCTCCAGCGCCGGAGGTCAGGGAGCGCTGCGGTTCGTCCACCCAACCTGACGACAACGTTCCCGGTGCCGCTCCAGGCCGTTGAACGAGGTGACGTCATGTATACGGTGGACCGCACCGACCAGCCCCACCCGTGCGGTCCGCCGCAATGGTGGCCGGCGGCGCTCGCCGTTGGTGTGCTGCTGACGGCGAGCCAGGCGCTCGCCGTCGCGGGTGTGTCGCCCTGGTTGCTCAACCCAGCCGCGTCGATGATCACCGCGGTGGTGCTCGTCGGCGCGGTCATCCGCCGGCGGCCGTTGCGCCCCGGTGTGTGGGGTTGGATCGCAGTGTTCATGGGCGCGACCGCGTTCGGCGACCAGTGGGCCGCCGCGTACACGTGGCTGTGGCACCACCCGACGCCCGCCGTGGGCGGCTTCGACCCGTTCTATCTGGGGGGTCTCGCGGCGCTGCTGCTCGCGCTGCTCACAATCCTGCGGTCGGTGCGCGACCGCCGCGATCTCGACGGCCTGCTCGACATGGCGACCGTCGCGGTCGTGGGCGCGTTCCTCGCGTGGGAGGTGATCGTGTCGCCGACAACCGTCGAGCACCTGTCCGGTCTCGACCGCGCGGTACTCACCGCGTACCCCGTGATCGACGTCGCGCTCCTCGCGCTCCTCGTGCGGTTGCTCGTGAGCCGGGTCGCATCGACGTCCGCGGTACTGCTCATGATCGGGCTCGCGTGGTGGGTGGTCGCCGACTCGTACTACCTCGTGTGCAGCGGGCTCGCCGCGTCCGGCGCGTGGACGGTCGTCGTGCCGCACAGCGCGTGGGTGGCGGGCGAGGTGTGCTTCGCGCTAGCCGCGCTGCATCCCACGATGCGCGCGCTCGGCGTGCACGCACCGCGCCCCGCACCGCGGCTGCGGCCCCGCCGGCTCGTACTGGCAATGGCCGCCTTCGCCGTACCGATCGCAACCGACGCTGCCTACGGGCTCGCGGGCCGCGAGCTGAACCCGGGGGTCGTGTTCCTGGCGACCGCCGCGCTCGGCGTGCTCGTGATCGCCCGCTCGATCGAGCTGCTGCAATGCCGCGACCGCGCCGAGCAGCAGCTGCAGCAGCGTGAGGCCTATTTCCACGCGCTCGCGATGAACTCCGCCGACGCGACGGTGGTGCTCGACGCCGACGCCGGCGTGATCGCCGTGGTCGGCGACGTGTCGGCGTTGGGCCGGGGCGGTGGGGTGCCGGCCGGCACGCCGTTCTGGGCCGGGATCCACGAGGACGACCGAGACGAGGTGCGCGCCGCGCTCGCGAAGGCGGCGCTCGTGCCCGACCGGGCGTTCCCGGTGGAGGTTCGGGCCTGCCTCCCCGACCAGAGCGACGTGTGGATCGCGGCGCGCATCACGAACCTCACCGGGCATCCCGAGGTGCGGGGATATGTGGTGAACATCCAGGACGTCACGCGGCGCAAGCTCGCCGAGCGTGAGGTGCGCCACCTTGCGCTCCACGACGGTCTCACCGAGCTGCCGAACCGCACCCTGTTCCGGGACCGACTCGAGCAGGCGCTGCGGCGCTCGACGCGTTCGGGTGCGTCGGTCGCCGTGCTGTTCATCGATCTCGACGGCTTCAAGAACGTCAACGACAGTCTGGGCCACGACGCGGGTGACTGGTTGCTGCGGGTGGTCGCACGCCGCTTTCGGGAGTCTGTGCGCACGGCCGACACGGTCGCACGGTTCGGTGGCGACGAGTTCGCTGTGCTGGTCGAACACAACGGACCGGTCGACGTGCAGGCCGCGGGGGTCGCCGAACGCATCCTGCAGTCGCTCGAGGACCCTGTCGACCTCGGTTCGGGCCGGGTGGCGATCCGGGCGAGCATCGGGATCGCGATCGGCACGGTCGGCTCGGACGCAGGTTCGCTGCTGCGCGACGCCGACATCGCGATGTACCACGCCAAGGCGTCGGGCAAGGCACGCGCCGTGCGCTACGAGCCGCGGATGCAGGCGCTTGTCGACGAGCGTTTGCGGATCGAGAGCGACCTGTTCGCGGCGCTCGAACACGGCGAGCTGTCGGTTGCGTACCAACCCGTCGTCGAGCTCGAGACCGGCGCGCTCACCGGCTTCGAGGCGCTCGTGCGCTGGCACCACCCCGAGCTCGGCGTCATCGCGCCCGAACGTTTCATCCCTATTGCGGAGGACAACGGCCTCATCGTTCCGATCGACGCCTTCGTGCTCGAGACGGCCTGCCGCGCCGCGGCCGAGTGGCAGGCGCGCTACGTCAGCGAGACACCGCTGACGATGGCGATCAACGTCTCCGGGCGCGAGTTGGCGTGTCCCGATTTCGTGTCGCCGCGTCGCCCGCACGATCGCCGAGACCGGTGCCGACCCGACGAGCATCGTGTTCGAGATCACCGAAACCGTGCTCATCGACGATGCCGACGACATCGCCGTGAAGCTCGCAGCACTGCGAGCCCTCGGTCCGAAGGTCGCCGTCGACGATTTCGGTACGGGTTACTCGTCGCTGTCGTACCTCCGGCAGTTCCCGGTGGACATTCTCAAGGTCGACCGATCGTTCGTGAGCACGATCGGCGAGCGCGAACAGCTCCCTGCCATCGTCCGCGGGCTCCTCGACCTCGGTGCCGCGTTGCACCTCGAGATCATTGCCGAGGGCGTCGAGACGGAGCACCAGCGCGACCAGCTCCGCGCCGTGCACTGCCACCTGGCCCAGGGATACCTGTTCGCCAGAGCGCTCGACGCGCACGAGGCCGAGCGCTACATCGAGAGCCACGCGCGCATCGCCGAACCAGCGGCCTGACCGGACGAGGGCGTGGCCGTCTCGACCACGACACGCTGCTCGCGCCACGCGACGACATCCTCGCGTCCACCCGCACCTGGCTCCCGCAGTTCGCCTGACCGGCGTTTCGCCAGGGGCTATGCGATTCCGGCGCCGCCCGGTTACAGTTGCACGGCCAGTGCAAACCGGCGTGGGCACGACCAGGGGGTCCCTTCGTGGCGAGGAACGATCCGCGTCCAACCGAGATGACGCCTGCCCCTCGCCGCGAGAAGGGCTTCGTTCGCCGTCACTGGATCCTCTGCTCGCTCGGCGTCGTCGTGCTCGTGATGGCCGTAGGCGCCGTGGTGGTGTGGCGCCGGCTCAACGGCTCGGTGCCCGCGAAGTACGCCACCTCGAACGTCGCGTTCACCCAACCGCTCGCGCCGCACCTCGTGGCCAGCACGGGCGAGCGCGTCTACCGCATCGACCCCATGAAGTCGTCGGTGCAGTACACGGTGAAGGAGAAGCTGTTCGGCGTGGGCGTGCACACGGCGAAGGGCGTCACGAACGGCATCGCCGGTGATCTGGCACTGAACGCAGCCACGCCGGCACAGAGCCGGGTCGGGGAGATCGTCGTCAACGTCGAGCAGCTCCACTCCGACAACAACCTGCGCGACGCGCAGATTCGCAAGGGCTATCTGAGCTCGCACACATACCGCTTCGCCTACCTCAACACCACAATGCTCACCGGTCTGCCCGCGAAGTTGGTCGAAGGGCACACCTACCACTTCCAGCTCGTGGGCGTGCTGAAGGTGGCCCAGAAGCAGCGGCCCGTCACGTGGGACGTCACCGGCACGGTGGCGAACGGCACGCTGAACGCCACCGCGGTCACCCACGTGAAGATGTCGCAGTTCGGCGTCGGCCCGATCGAGCTCGTCGGCATGGTGAGCACCGACGACGCCGTCACCCTCACCATGCATCTCGTCGCCGAAGATCCATCGCACTACGACGTGCCCACCACCGTGCCGGTGCCGAAGGCGGCACACCACACGGGTCCGAGCCCGTCGTTCAAGACCGCAGTGATGCCGATCCTGCGCGCGAACTGCCGCGTCGTGCCACAACGCCGGCCAGGTGGGTGCCGCGCACTGGCAACTCGACACCGCAGGCGACGCCGCGCAGGTCGCCGACGGCATCGGCGCCGTCGTGCGGGCCAAGTACATGCCGCCGTGGCCGGCCTCCGACAAGGGCATTCCGCTCGCGCACTCCAAGACGCTCGACGAGAAGTCGATCTCGATCATCGAGCAGTGGGCGAACGCAGGCGGCCCGCTCGACGTACCGGCGTCCACGAAGATGACGCCGCTGCCGGGTCCGTACGTGGCCCACCCGCGCCCCGACAAGGTGCTGCCTATGACGCAGCCGTACAAGGGCTCGCTCGCGGTACCCAACGACTACCGCTGCTTCGTGCTCGATCCCCACATCACCAAGCCCACCTGGCTGACCGGTTACGAAGTCGTGCCGGACAAGGTGGAGGAGATCCACCACGCGCAGATCTTCCACGTGAACGCGCAGCAGGCGGCCACCGGCGAGATCGCGGGCGGCCAGGACGGCAAGCCCGGGTGGACGTGCTACGGCAGCTTGAGCCTGCCGAACCCGACGCCCGCGCAGGCGGCCCAGATCCAGAAGGCGACGGCGAAGTACGCGTCGGCCTCCGGCGCGACGTCGATGGTGCCCCAAGGTGCCACCCCGGCCCGCCACGGTGACCGGCAGGGCCGCCAGCACTTCGGGGGCGGCGGTGGCGCGCCGGCGCTGAGCACGCAACCGGGCTTGATCGCCGGCTGGGTGCCGGGCCAGGACCCCACGATCTACCCGCTCCACTCGGGAATCCTCTTGCAGCCGGGTGACGCGCTCGTGCTGCAGATCCACTACCACTACGACCTCACGCCCGTGCTCGACCGCTCGTCGGTGAAGCTCCAGCTCGAACCGGGCACCGAGAAGCTCCAGCGCATCGACATCATCAACCCGGTCGGCCCGGTCGAGATCCCGTGCCTGGCCAGCCAATCGAGCGCGCCGCTGTGCGACCGCAGCGCCGCGCTGGCTGACGACACGAGGCTCTACGGTCCGGCCGGCGGGGTCATCGAGCCCGGGCTGCTCCTGCTGTGCAGCAAGACGCCCGACGAGCTCGCGGCCACCTTCCACGACGGCATCGCGTCCTCGTCCTGCACCTACAACGTGCCCGAGTCGGGCACGCTGGTGAGCGTGTTCGGGCACGAGCACACGCTCGGCAAGACGTTCCGGCTCACGCTCGATCCCGGCACGCCGCACAGCAAGATCCTGCTCGACATCCCGCAGTGGAACTTCGGCTGGCAGCTGAACTACGCGCTCGCGCACCCGTTCCACGTCGACGCGGGCGAGACGGTCCGCATGGACTGCAGCTGGGACCGGTCGCTCGATCCGAACCGCCCGCCGAAGTACATCGTGTTCGCGGAGGGCACCGAGGACGAGATGTGCTTCGCTACCTACGCGATCATCCCCGACAACCAGGGCTGATCGCGCGCACGACGGATCCGCGATGGACGGTGCCGCGCTCGACGGGCTGATGGCCGTCGCGCTGGAGGAGGCGCGCCGCGCCCTCGAGCACGACGACGTGCCGATCGGTGCGGTGGTCGCGCGGCTCGACGATCCCGGCCTCGTCGTGGCCCGGGCGCACAACCGGCGCGAGGTCGACCGCGATCCAACCGCGCACGCCGAGGTGCTCGCGCTCCGGGCCGCGGCCGCCGCGGTCGGCGCGTGGCGCCTCGACGGCCATGTGCTCGTGGTGACGCTGGAGCCGTGCGTGATGTGCGCCGGTGCGGCCGCCGCGGCCCGGATCGGCGCGGTCGTGTTCGGTGCCGCCGACCTCAAGGCCGGTGCGTGCGGGTCGCGCTATCACGTGCTCGCGGATCCCCGGCTGAACCACGAGTGCCCCGTGCATCACGGGGTGCGCGCCGGCGAGGCGGTGGCGCTGCTCGAGACGTTCTTCGAGACCCGGCGGGGTGGGGCCACCCTCTAGCATCGCCACCGGAGGGATGCGAGAGCGGCCGAATCGGATGGTCTCGAAAACCATTGTGCCTCCGGGCACCGTGGGTTCAAATCCCACTCCCTCCGCCATAAACGGGCCTGGTGAGAGCCGGTTTCTGCGCTCGGCTCTCACCAGGCCTTGCCGTGTCACCAACGCCGTGGCATGGAACGAGATGCGTAGTTTGTGATCCGCGCCCGAAAGTCGAAGGACGGCACCGTCAGTTTTCAGCTCGTTGTCTACGCGGGCCTCGACGCCGCCGGGAACGACGAGTATGTCCGCCGGACGCTCACCGGAGTGTCGAAGCGCGAGGCAAACAAGGTCCACATCCCCGGCCCGGCGTCACGCGCGCCGATTTGAGCCGCGTGCCCGGTGACGCCGACGCGACCTCCAGCCCTATCTACTTGCCTGGAGGTCTGTCATGTCTGTTCCCGAACCATCGTTCCTGCCCGCCATCATCGAGACCGACCCGTTCTCCGGCACTGAGGGCTACGCGCTCGCGGGGTTCCTCGCCGGGTACTCCGGGGTCACGTTCGAGGCCGACGCCCTCAATGTCCGCCAATACGCGAGCTACTGCACCGCAGCTCGTGTCGGCCTGTTCGACGCGCGTCGTGTGCACATCGAAGCGTTCGGTCGCTACCTCGAAGCCACTGGCCGAGGCCGCGCCACGATCGCCCGCCGTCTGTGCACCGTGCGCCTCGCGTCACTGTGCGAATACCCTCCGGTCGTGGCAGTCGTCCTATCAGTCTCGGTCGATTCTCTGATGACCTCGATCGCGACGTGCAGTTCTGGGAATCAATACTCGGCATCGCCTGTGCCGCGGTGCTGACGTGGGGACCAGGCGCCGGATCGGCGTTCTTCGAGCTCCCCGACGGCGTGCGGCTCATCGTCAATGCGCCACCCCGCAGCGCACAACAGTCAGAATGACTGGCATCGAGCGCTGTCACACGCGCGGATCTGCAAGCATGGTGGTGTGGTTCGTCGGATTGATCGGTTCCTGGTGTTGTTCGGCGCCGCCGCGTTCGTCGTCGGATGCAGCAGCGGGAACTCGTCGCAGTCGCAGGCAGTTCGGCTTTCCTTGCCTCGCGCTGGAACCTCGACGGCCAGCCTGAAGGCGACTGCTGAGGCTTGGGCTCGCGCGTTTCTGGTCGGATCGCCCGACGACATTCGTGCACTGCAAGGCCCAGAGTGCGCGAACAACACAGGAACGACGCAGCCGCAACGGATCGTTAGCGCCTTCTTGAGCACGGAGCGGGCGCTCATCGCGAAGCACGTCGGACGACCGGTGGATCGAATCAAGATCGAGGACGTGCTCGTGCGTAATGTGACGGCTAGCCAGGGCGACGCGTTGGTCGAGTATGACCTGCCAGCGAATGTCGTCGGCAATGACAATTGGGTTACCTACGCAGTTCACGGTGGGCGATGGCTTGTCGCCGACTGCCACGCTCCGATCGGAGGCGAAAGCTCCTCCAAGTCGGCATCGGCATCGACGGCGCCATAGCTGCCGCGCGTGCGCAGATGATCAACGGCTGCTCAGTAGCGGCCGCTTCATCTTCGCCGTCGCCACCGCGACCGTCGCGTATCGCTCGGTGCGCGACCCCGCGTGGCGGATCGCGCCGCCCGACCCCGAACCGCGGGCCTCAGAAGGCATGGCATCGGCTACCGCGGGTGGCCTGCTAGTCCGCTGGCGACCCGGGCCGGAGATGGGAAACGGATCAACGTCAGTGTTCGATCCGCGAATCGGGCGCTGGGAGATCGTGGCCGCGCCGCCGCTTCACGGTTGTGAGGGCGGCCAGCACGCGCTCGAACTGCAAAACGCGAAGGTCATCGCCTTCGACTCCTGCGGCTCGTCAGCGTTGTTCGATCCGACCACCATGCACTGGTCGCAACTATCGCTTGCGCTTACAAGCGGCGACTACACCGCTGCAACCGGTACCGGTCTCCTCGGCTGGGGCGCAACATGTTGCTTCGGCGACGGCACCAACCAACTCTCGGTACGCGGGTGGGCGTGGTACCTCCCCGGAAAATGAAAGGGATTGGGCAGCGGAGCCAGCGCGAATCTGCCGATCGGGCGCTTCTCGCTGGCGGAATGGTCGGGGCACTATTAGCGGTTGCGGTGGGTGTCGATCCAGTCATCGACGCCTTGCCATGTGTGGTCGAGCCAGTGGTTGCGCTCGATCGGATCGGTCGGTATTGCTTCGCGGGGGATGCGCGACGCGGTAACCCGGAGCGGTGTCGTGAGTGGCACATGGCGGGCGAGTGATCGGAAGTCTGAATAGGTGTCGAGACCGGCGTGCGCGATCACGACGACATCGGCGCCGGGCGCCGCGTCGAGGAGCGCGTTTACACCTCCGGGTCGGATCGGAAGCACGTGGCGGAGCCCATCGAGCTGGCGCACGCGGCTCGAGTCGGACGCGGCGATCCTCTCTCGGGCGCGCTCGAGGGCGTCGGTGCGGAAGAGGCGGCCTTCGGGGAATATGACCGCGACGGTAGAACGGTCGAGCGTGGTCGCGAGATCGTGGATCGCGTTGCGTGCGTCGACGCCGATGTCGCGCGGTATGAAGATCGATCCGAGGCGGCGGTAGAGCAGGTCGAATCCGGGGTCGGCGAGGAGCTCGGCCATGATAACGGCGCGAATCCGGATACCGGTCCGTTGGTAGAGCAGCGACGGAAGCGAGGCGTCGAGCACGTTGACATGGCGGCAGAGCACGATCGCGGGCGCGGTCGCCAGCGCTTCCAACGATTGGTCATCGACCTCGACCCGGACGCCGAGCAGTTGCTCGGCGCGGCGGGCGAGCAGCGCGACCGACCATTCCTGGACGCGTTGGTGCCGGCGAATCGACCGCGGCGAGTCGAGACGAGTACCGGCACCGGCGAGGAGCCAGTACCACGGAGCGATGAGGATCTCGACACTGTCGTTGACCGCGTACTGCGTCGCGAACAGATACACACGCACGCTCGGCAGACGCCAACACGCCCGCGCGAGGTCCGCGACGACGAACGACGGCGCGAGGATCGGCAAACCAACGACGGCAACGAGGGTCGCCGCAAGCATCGTCGGAATCGTCACCGCCCGCCGTTTCCAGCACGCCGCGCGGGGCTCGGCCTCGGCCCTTCGGGCGGTCAACGGTGTCGGGTGCGTCGTTCGGCCTCGGTCCGGATGCTCTCGAGCGACTCGCGCACGGTGAGCTCCCACTTGTCGGCCACGATGTTTCCCCAGCGGATCCCGACGGCCCAGAAATCGGTGCCGAGCTCGCCGCGATATTCGAACCTCGTACCCGATTCGATCGGCTCGAGCGCGAACGTCTCCAACACGTGAGGTACCGGCCCGCGTAGCAACCGGAACGTCACCCGTGTGGGGCGCTCGAAACGGACGGTCTCGACCGTCGTCGTGTTGAACCAGCGCGTTTGAGTGTGATGGGCGGCGAGCACCATGTCGCTGCCCCGCTCCCACACGTCGAGCTTGGCCGCCAGGGCACGCGTGGTGCGTAGCAGATACGGCTCCGCGATGACATCGAAGACCGTGTCGGGTGGAGCCGCGATGTCGAGGGTGATCGGGCCCAACGGTCGGAGGCGACGTCCGATACCGGTATCGACGACCAAAGCCCCTCGAGCGACAAGGTCGAACATGGCCGCAGCGCCGCCGACTGCCGTTCCCCAGCCGAGCGCGCGACCCAGTCTCACGGCCACCAGTCCACACCAATCTGACGGTAGTGGCCTAGTTCGATGCTGGTGGCGCTACGCCACCGGTTCCAGGCCCAGGTTCGCGTAGATCTCACGAGTGGCCGTGGAGCGGTTCATCGTGAAGAAGTGGAAGCCAGGCACGCCACCGGACTGCAGCTCCTCGCACAGCTTGGTGGCTTCCTCGATACCGACGGCACGCACGGCGGCCGGGCCGTCGGGTTCGGCCGCGCGCAGCTTCGTCGCGAGCCATTCGGGGAACTCCGAGCCCTGGAGCTGCGACATGCGGGCGATGTTGGCGATGCTCGTGGCGGGCATGATCCCGGGGATGATCGGTTTGTGCACGCCGAGCTTGCGCACCGAGTCGACCAGATCGAAGTAGTGGCGGGCCTCGAAGAAGAACTGCGTGATCGCGAAGTCGGCCACCGCGAGCTTCGCGGCGGTGTGCACACGGTCGGCTTCGATACTGACCGAGCGCGGATGCGGCTCCGGATGCGCAGCGATTCCCACGGAGAAGTCACCGATCCGCTGCACCAGCTCGACGAGCTCGGTGGCGTAGGTGAGCTCGCCGGGCGGACCCTCGTAGCCGGCCGGCGGGTCACCGCCCAGCGCGAGGATGTTCTCGACACCCAGGTCGCGGTAGCTCACCACGAGCTCCTCGAGCGCCACCCGCGTATGCGCTGCGCACGTGAGATGCGCCATCGCCGTGATGCCGAGCTCCCGGTTGATGCGCACGACGATGCCGCGCGTCGTGTCGCGGGTGGACCCACCCGCGCCGTAGGTGACCGACACGAACGACGGCGACAGCGTGCGCAGATCGTCGAGCGTCGCCCAGAACTGCGCCTCGGCTTCGGGCGTGCGCGGCGGGCCGAACTCGAACGAGTAGCTCGGCCCTTGCTCGAGGATGCGGGCGATCTTCGCCATGCGCGCCGAACAGTAGCCGTATGGGCGCAATTCGGGCATCCGAGATACCGTGGCGCACTCGGTCGCATGGACCGGCCGAGCAGGCACGACCGCGAGGACGAGGATGACCGCCACCGAAGCACCAGCCGAGAAGCGTGAGCGCTGGACCGCGTCGTGGAAGCACCTCTACGACGAGGTCGTCACCACGGGGCTCTGCACCGGTTGCGCGGGGTGCGTGGTCGTGTGCCCGCACGACGTGCTCGGCTACGACGACACCAACGGCGTGTACAAGCCGCTGCAGCTCGAGGCCGATTATGGCGGCCCCCGTGACTGCTCGCACGGCGACAAGGCGTGCACCACGTGCACGCGCGCGTGCCCGCGCTTTGGCATGTGGGAACCGGAGATCGACGGCTTCCTCTTCGGCCGGGCCCGCACGGCCGAAGAACCCTCGGGCGTGTTCCAGGACATCGTGCTGGCGCGGGCGGCCGACCCGGAGCTGCACGACGTGGGCCAGGACGGCGGCCTCGTGTCGGCGATCCTCGTGTACGCGCTCGAGCACGACGTGATCGACGCCGCGCTAGTGAGCTACCTCGAAGGCGATGGCTCGTCGTGGAAGGCGATCCCCGGAGTCGCTCGTAACCGCGCCGACGTGATCGCCTCGGCCGGCTCGCGCTACACGTACAGCGCCAACACCATGGCCTACGCCGACCTCGACAAGGGTGAGGAACGCATCGCGCTCGTCGGCATGTCGTGCCAGTCGTCGTCGCCGCCCGCGATGAAGCAGCGCAAGGCGGGCAAGGTGGCGCGCCGGATCTCGCTCAACATCGGTCTGCTGTGCTCCAAGACGTTCGACGACGCCATCTTCGAGGAGCTCTTCGAGGCCAAGTACGGCCTGAAGAAGCAGGACATGCGCAAGATGAACATCAAGGGCGTGTTCCAGATCTGGATGAAGAACGGCGACTACCACGAGGTGCCGCTCAAGGAGTGCCACGCGTGGACAGCGCGAGGGCTGCAAGATGTGCCCCGACTTCGCGGCCGAGCACGCCGACATCTCCACCGGCGGTATCGGGGCCTTCAACGACTGGACGCTCACGATCATCCGCACCGACACCGGCCGTGAGCTCATGGAGCAGATGCAACGCGACGGCGCCATCGAGATCCGGCCGGGCGACGACGACCCGGGGGCGATCGCGCTCATGCACAAGCTGTCGATCAAGTCGCGCAAGCGCTGGCCCGAAACGGCGATCCCGGAGCCCCGCCTGCTCGCGAAGTAGCAGCGCAGTCCCGGTGCGGATACCGACCGGTAAGTTCCACGGCTGTAACTCGCGGCGTGTTCCGGGCGTCGAACGGTCCGTGACCGCACCGCGCACCGGCCCGACGAGCGGCCCGACGTCCCTGATCGACAGGATCGAGCAGGTCGCCCGGGGCGCCGGATCGATCACCTTCGTCGGCAGCGCCGCATCGGCCGGCGAGGTCGAGTCGGTGTCGTGGTCACGCATGTTCGACGACGCGCGCGCCACGGCCGCGGTGCTCCAACGGCGTGGTGTCGCGCCGGGCGCGCACGTCGCCATTCTGGGTCCCACGACCCGGGCCCTGGTGACCGCGATCGAGGCCACGTGGCTGTGCGGCGCGGCGGCAGTGATGCTGCCGCTGCCGATGCGGCTCGCGTCGATCGAGGAGTTCGTGAGCGCGACGCGCAACCGAATCCTCGCGAGCGACGCGTTGCTCGTCGTGATCGACGACCAGCTCGCCGACTTCCTCGACCCGCAACCGGGAGATCCCGAGACCGTGCGGCTGAGCGAGCTCACCGCCGAGCGCCGCGGCCGGGCGGCGTACAACCGGCCCGCGAGCGATCCCGACGCGCTCGCGATCCTGCAGTACACGAGCGGGTCGACGTCGGATCCCAAAGGCGTGATGCTGCCGCATCGCTGCGTGAGCGCGAACCTCGACGCGATCGCCCGGGCCGCGCGCATCGAGCCGGGCCGTGATGTCGGCGTGTCCTGGCTGCCGCTCTACCACGACATGGGGCTCATCGGGCTCCTCGCGACCCCGATGTGCTGCGGCATCGACCTGGTGCTGTCGTCGCCGCAGGACTTCCTCGCCTCACCGGGACGCTGGATGGAGTGGATGTCGGCGTTCGGCGGCACGGTCACGGCCGGACCGAACTTCTCCTACGTGCTCGCGGCCCGCTCGCTGAAGCGGCTCTCCGGTCTCGACCTGCATCGGTGGCGTCTGGCCCTGAACGGTGCCGAGCCCGTCGACCCGGCAACGGTGCGCGCGTTCGTGGATGCCGGCGCCGCGCACGGTCTGGATGCGGGCGCGGTGTTCCCCGCCTTCGGCATGGCCGAGGCCGCGCTCGCGGTCACCTTCCCCGAACCCGGGTCGGGACTCAGCGTCGATCGCATCGACGCACGCGTGCTCGAGAACGAGCAGTACGCGGTGGCCGTCGTCGGGCCCTCGTCGCACGCCCGCGAGCTCGCGCTGCTCGGCCGGCCCATGCACAACCTCGAGTTGCGGGTGGTCGAACCGCAGGCGGCCGGCGGAGGTGTGGTGCGCACCGATCGAGAGGTCGGCGAGATCGAGATTCGCGGCGCGTCGGTGACACCGGGGTACTACCGCCGTCCCGACGTCGACTCGGCGACGTTCCACGACGGGTGGCTGCGCACCGGCGACCTCGGCTATCTCGTCGACGGACAGCTCGTGGTGTGCGGCCGTATCAAGGACGTGATCATCCTCGGTGGTCGCAACGTCTACCCGCAGGACGTCGAGCGCGCCGTGAATCACGTTGCCGGGGTGCGTGCGGGCAACGTCATCGCGTTCGGCACCGAAGGCCGGCGCGGCAGAGAAGCCCTCGTCGTGGTCGCCGAGACGAAGGAAGCCGAGCACATCGCGATCCGCGACGCGATCCGTGCGGCCGTCTACGGCGTCGTGGGCATGCCGCCCGAGGACGTCGTGCTCGTGGCGCCGGGCACGCTCCCGAAGACGTCATCGGGCAAGCTGCAACGCTCGCTGTGCAAGAGCCAGTACCTCGCCGACCGGTAGCCGACCGGCCGACCCGCCGACCCGCGCGCCGGGCTCGTGTCGCTTCCTGGCGGGCGGTCGTCGCGGCGCCGCGCACACGCGGCGGGTCAGATCGTCGGCCAGGGGTAGTCGTGGTAGTCACCGCTCGGCACGGGAAAGCGCATGCGCGTGAGCAACGTGTGGGTGCGCGCGAGTACCGCTTCGATCTCGGCGCGCCCGAGGAGTGACTGCAGCTGCGGCGCGGCGCCTCGTGTGAGGCGGTCGTGCAGGCATTCGAGATCGGCGAGGAGTTCGGCGGCGATCCGCTCGCCGGCGAAATCCCAGATGACGGTCCGGAGCTTCGGGTGCACGTGGAAGCTGGTGCCATGGTCGATGCCCCACACGTGCCCGCTGGTGTCGAGCAGCACGTGGCCGCCCTTGCGGTCGGTGTTGTTGATCACCGCGTCGAACGCGGCGAAGCGCCGGAAGGTGTCCTCGCGCCCGTTGACGATCTCGAAGTAGTGCTGCTCGGGGTCGTGGTCGTGGAACTGCGACAGCGCACCCACACCGACGGGGCCGTCGCGGAGCACCGTGCGCGGCACGAGCGACCAACCGAGGAGCTCCGACACCACGTGGGCCGCCACCTCGCGCGCTGCGAGCGTGCCGTCGGGGAAGTCCCACAGCGGCCGCTCGCCGGCCTGTGGTTTGTAGATGGCCAGCATCGCGTGGCCGTCGTCGTCCTCCACGCGCACGAGGAACGTGGCATTCGACGACCACGGCATCCTGCCGACGATGTCGATCTCACCGTGCTCGAGCAGCGCCGCCGCCGTCGTGTCGTCGACTGCTGCGGGGAGCTCGATGCCGGCCTGCGCGGCGAGCAACGTCAATTCAACCGGGGGCAGAAGTGCCCGTCGGGATCCATCGGCAGCTCGCACAGCGGGCACGTGGGCCGTCCCGACTCCACGCTCGTGTTGGCATACCGGATCATGGCGCGGACCTGGGCGCGCGTCCGCGTAGACGCGCGCGATGTGCCCCTCGATCTCGTCGCGCTCCAGCGGGTGGCCCTCGTCGTCCTCGTCGGCCTGCTCGCGCAGCTCGAGGAGCACGAGGTGACGGTCGCGGTCGTAGCCGATGCCGATCAGGCGCACCCGGAACAGCGGTTCGGCGTCGACGACCTGGCCGCAGAGCGCGTCGCTCGCAGGGTCGAGCATGGGCTCGGGTTCGTTGTCCTCCGCGGTGACGCGGTCGAGGAACTCCTCGGCCTCCGACGCGAGCAGCGCCACCTGCTGCTTCTCGAGCATCACGCAGAGGCGAGCACCCTCCTTGGTCGCCTGGATCATGAAGCGGCGCTGGCCGGGCTGGCCGAGTGCGCCGATCGAGATCAGGTCGACGGGGTCGAACTCGATCGGATCAGGCATGCGCCCTCGTCGCGGACGGCTCGCCGCCAGCGTCGCTGCCGTCGCCCGTGCCGTCGCCCGTGCCGGTGCCGCCCTCCGCGCCGTCGCCCGTGCCCTCGGATGGTGGTGGCGGCGGGGCGAGGACCTCGCCGAGCGCGCCGGTCTCGTTGCACGTGAGCATCACCACGCCCTGCGGGTGGAACTCGAACACGGTGGCCGACGCGGGCGAGATCACGATTCGCTGGAAGTGGTCGAGATGCATTCCCGTGTAGTGCGCGACCGCCGACTTGATGGGATCCGCGTGGCTCACCACGACCACGGTTTCGTGACGATGCCGAGCCACCACCTGATCGAGCGCGATCACCATCCGGGTCTGCATCTCGAGCAGTGACTCGCCGTTCGGAAAGCGCGCGCGCGACGGCGTGCGCTGCACCACCGTCCACTCGTCGCTCTTCGCGAGGTCGTGGATCGCCTTGTCGGTCCAGTCGCCATACTCGGCTTCGATCACGCCGTCGAGGACCTCGACGGCGAGACCGTGGCGGTCCGCGATGGTCTGCGCGGTCTGCATCGTGCGCTCGATCGGGCTCGCGAACACGGCGCTCAGCGGCGCGGTGGCGAGCCGTTCCGCGACGGCGCTCGCCTGGGCCCGGCCGTCGTCGTTCAGGTCGATGCCGGGCATCCGTCCCGACAGCTTCCCGCCGGTGTGCGCCGTGACGGCGTGGCGCACCAGCACCAGGCGGGTCGGAGGGGTGTGAGCGCGATCTGACATCGGCTCCATGGAACCACGCGTGCGTGCTGCCGAGGAAACAGGGGCGTTGTGGGTAGCGTCGGCGCCCGTGACGAGCGTCAGCTTTACTCCGTCGGGCCCACCCGAGACCGTGCTGCCCACACCGGATCCCGCCTCGGCGTCGGCGCTGTCCGACGCGCTCGCGGCCCCGGTGGAGCGCCGCCGCGACGCGGTCGCCGACGTGTGCGCGCGCTGGCCGCGCTACCTCGACGCGTGGGCGCATCTCGGCGGTCTCGCGCGCGACGACGTCGAGGCTTACGCGTACTTCCGCGTCGGCTATCACCGGGGCCTCGACCAGCTCCGGCAGTCCGGCTGGCGCGGCAGCGGCTATGTGCGGTGGGAACACGACACCAATCGCGGTTTCCTGCGTGCGCTCGACGGGCTCGCCCACACCGCCGCAGCCATCGGCGAGAACGACGAGGCGCAGCGATGCGGCGAGTTCCTCGCGCAGCTCGACCCCGACTTCGCCCGCCGCCGATCGACCTGACACCGGCCCGGCGACTCGTAGAATCACCGTCTCGGCGGCAGGGTTGGGAGCTCCACGATGCAACGTGCGTTGATCACCGGGATCACCGGCCAGGACGGTCGGTACCTCTCGGAGTTCCTGGCCGGCAAGGGTTACCAAGTATTCGGTCTCGTGCACGGTCAGGCGAACCCGAAGGTGCGGCTCGTGCAGGAGGAGAACCCGCGCCTCGAGCTCGTGGAGGGCGACCTGCGCGACCTGCCGTCGTTGATCGCGGCGATCGAGCAGGTGCAACCGGACGAGGTGTACAACCTCGGCGCGATCAGCTTCGTGCAGCTCTCCTTCCGCCAGCCCGAGCTCACGGCCGAGATCACCGGGCTCGGCGTGCTGCGGATGCTCGATGCTGTACGTATCGTCGGCGGCGCGCAGAACAACCCGATGCGCTTCTACCAGGCGAGCTCCTCGGAGATGTTCGGCAAGGTGCGCGAGGTGCCGCAGACCGAACAGACCCCGTTCCACCCGCGTTCGCCGTATGGCGTCGCCAAGATGTTCGGCCACAACATCACGGTCAACTACCGCGAGGCCTACGGCATCCACGCGAGCAGCGGCATCCTCTTCAACCACGAAAGTCCGCGGCGTGGGCACGAGTTCGTCACGCGCAAGATCACCTCGTCGCTGGCGCGCATCAAGCTCGGGTTGCAGGACATGATCAGTCTCGGCAACCTCGAGGCGCGGCGCGACTGGGGGTTCGCGGGCGACTACGTCGAGGCGATGTGGCTCATGCTGCAGCAGGACGAGCCCGGCGACTACGTGGTGGCCACCGGCGAGACGCACAGCATCCGCGAGTTCCTCGACACCGCGTTCCGGTACGCCGGCTACGACGGCTGGGAGCGGTTCGTGAAGCATGACGGCCGCTTCGACCGCCCCGCCGAGGTCGACCTGCTGATCGGTGACGCCGCCAAGGCCCGCACCGAGCTCGGCTGGACGCCGCGCGTGAAGTTCGAGGAGCTCGTCACGATGATGTACGAGCACGACATGATCGAGGAAGCCAAGACCGCCGGCACCCGCCCGTGACCGCCCGCCCGCCCAAGACGAGACGTCACTTGATGGCGCGGAGGCGGTCGAGGGTCTGCTCGGCCTCGCGCACGACGGCGCGCACCACCTCACCCGCCGGCGTCAGCTCCTGGATCGCGCCGACGCCCTGGCCGGCGGGGTAGCACTCGCGGTCGGTGTCGACCTCGGTGGCCTCGTTGCCGCCGAGGTGCAGCACTCCGTTCTCGAGCGAGTGGAGCATCATCTCCGGGAACGGGCGCAGCACGTCGGGGTGCTCCTCCACGTAGGTGGTCCACTCGTTGCGCACCGTGCGCATGGGCTTGCCCGAGTACCCCTTGCTGATCACGGTGCCGTCCTCGGCGGTGCGCAGCAGCGCGTCCTTGTAGCCGCGCACCGTGCGGGCCTCGGGCGTGGCGATGAAGCGGGTGCCCATCCACACGCCGTCGGCGCCGAGTGCGATGGCGGCGGCGAGGCCGCGGCCGTCGAAGATGCCGCCCGCGGCGACGACGGGCACGCGTTTTCCCACCGCGTCGACTACCTGGGGCACGAGCGGCATCGTGGCGATGAGGCCGGTGTGACCGCCGGCCTCGGTGCCCTGCACGATCACGAAGTCGCAGCCGCTCTCGACCGCGGCGACGGCGTGGCGCACCTTGCCGCACATGCTGGCGACGAGCACACCGGCTTCGTGCAGCCGCCCGATGATGTCGCGCGGCACCCCCAGGCCGGCCACGAACAACGCCGCGCCGCCCGAGACGATCAGCTCCACGCCGCGGGTGAGGCTCTCGGGCAGGGCAGCGAGCAGGTCGACGCCGAACGGCTTGTCGGTCGACTCGTTGATGGCGGCGATCTCCTGCTCCATCAGCTCGGGCGTGAGCGGTGCGGCGCCCAGCGTGCCGATGCCACCAGCGTTCGACACGGCGGCGACCAGCTCGTGGTAGGCGACGCCGCCCATGCCCGCCAGCATCACGGGATGTTCGATCTGCAACAGCTCGGTCAGGCGCGTCTGCATGGCGCCGCACGCTACCGGTGCCGCTGCCGGCAGACCACCTGCGCGTGGTTTACGGTTGGCGTGTGGCCGGGAAGGCGGCGCCGCTCGTCGGCGTCATCATGGGAAGCGACAGCGATCTCACGGTGATGCAGGGCGCGGTCGACGCGCTCGCCGAGTTCGATATCCCGCACGAAGTGCGCGTGGTGAGCGCGCACCGCACGCCCGACGTGATGTACGAGTACGCGCATACGGCCGCGGCGCGCGGGCTGAAGGTGATCATCGCGGGAGCCGGCGGCGCGGCCCATCTGCCGGGCATGACCGCGTCGATGACCACGCTTCCGGTGATCGGCGTGCCGGTGCCCCTCGCCACGCTCGACGGCCTCGATTCGCTGCTGTCGATCGTGCAGATGCCCGCGGGAATCCCGGTGGCCACCGTCGCGATCGGCAATGCCCGCAACGCCGGTCTGCTCGCGGCACGGATTCTCGCTGCTCACGACGGCGCGCTCCGTGACGCGCTCGAACGCGCGCAGCACGCGCTCGCCGATGCGGTGCGCGAGAAGGACGCCCGCGTCACCAAGCAGTTCGGGCACTGAACCGCTGCTCGCTGGAGCACGCCGGGCGGCCGCGCGCTACTCCACGTGGATGGCGTCGAGCACGTCGAGACGCGAGGCGCGCCAAGCCGGGAACACCGCGGCGAGCACACCTGCGGCCGCGGCGATGGCCGTGATCAGCAGCAGCCGGCCCAGCGCAGGATCGAAGCGCGACACCACGTTGTTGCGGTGCAGCGCGATCACGAGGATCCAGCCGAAGAAGAGCCCCATCGCGAGACCGAGCAGCGTGCCGAACGTGGCGATGAGCACCGACTCCCAGCGGATCGCGGCGCGCACCTGGCGGCGGCTCGTGCCGACGGCGCGCAAGAGGCCGATCTCGTGGGTGCGCTCGTGCACCGAGAGCGCCAGCGTGTTCACGATGCCGATGAGCGCGATGATCACCGACAGCGCGAGCAGGCCGTAGATGAGCGCGAGGCCCTGGTCGATCTGGTGCTCCTGGCTCGCTTTGAACGTCGCAAAATCCTGCACGCTCGCAGTCGGGTAGTCGCGCAGCGCGGCCTTGATCTCGCGCGCCGCACGGTCGAGCGGCACGCCGTCGCGCAGGATGGCAAGCGAGTAGAAGTCGACGGGCGTCGTCGCAACGTGGTCGTAGAGATGGTGGCTGATGAGCATCGTGACGCGATCGAACACGCGCTTCTCGAAAATGGCGCGGACGGTCAGCACGCGGGCCGGCGGGTTGTCGAAGCGCACGCTCAGCACCGAACCGAGCCGGAGACGATGGTCGTCGGCGAAGGAGCGTGAGACGGCGATGCCGCTGTCGTCGAGCGCCGACAGGTCGCCGCTCACCGCGCCCAGCTTCACGAACCGTGGCACCTGCACCGGATCGATCGCGAGCGCGCCGTCGGGTCCGCCGGCCCCGCCGAGGTGCATGCCGCTGACGTGCAACGGAGCGAAGCCGACGCCGATCGCGGCCGCGACGTCGTGCACTGCGCTGACGCGGCGCGTCACGTCGGGGCTCAACGTGCCACCTCCGCCCGACGCGCTGATGAAGTAGTCGGTGGCGCCGAGTTGCGTGTCGAGCGCGCTCGAGATCGTCTGTTTGAACGACGCGCCGATGATCGTGATGAAGCCGACGAGCGCCACGCCGAGCGTGAGCGCGACGGCGGTGAAGGCGCTGCGGCGCGGATTGCGTTGCGCGTTGTCGCGGGCCAGCCGCCCGCTCACGCCGCGCAGCCGGCAGATCGGCGCGCCGAGCGCGCTCACGACAGGGCCGATCAGCACGGGGCTCACCACGAACACACCGGCGAAGATGCCGATCGCGCCGAAGGCCACGTAGTACGTGTTGTCGGCGATCGGGGTGTCGAGTCCCACGAGCATCACGCCGAGTCCGGCCGCAGTGGTCACGCTGCCCGCGATCGCACGTCGCCGCAGCGGCAGCGGCTGCTCGATCACCGACTCGCGCATGGCCGCCACCGGTGGGACGCGCGCCGCTCGGCGGCTGGGCACGAACGCGGCGAGCATCGTGACCGCGGTGCCGACACCGAGACCGAGGAGCACGGTGCGCGGCGCGACCACCACCGATCCACCGGGCAGCGAGAGGCCGACGGCATCGAGGATCGCACGCAGACCGACCGCGAGACCGACGCCGCCCGCCACCCCGGCCGCACCGCCGATGAGGCCCACTACGAGGGCTTCGAGACGCACCGACCGGCGCACCTGGGCCGGCGAGGCGCCGATCGCCCGCAGCAGCGCGAGCTCTCGCGTGCGCTGCGCGAGCACGATCGTGAACGTGTTGAAGATGATGAACGCGCCCACGAGCAGGCCGACCGCACCGAACACGGCAAGGAAGATGTAGAGGAAGTTGAGGGCCCGCCGAATCGCGTCGGATTGCTGTGTGCGGTATTGCGCACCGGTCAGCACCTCGACCGGCTCGCCGCGCAGCGCGGCGGCGATGCGATCGTGCAAGGTGGCGGCGGACACACCAGGAGATGCTCGGGCGAGCACCCGGTCGAGCCGACCCGCGAGTCCTGTGATCCGCTGCACCTCACGTGTCGTGAACAGTGCACCGGTGGCGCCCAGCGGGCGATCGACGCGTCCGAAGCGGGCGACGCCCACGAGGCGGTAGTGGCGCGCGGGTCGCGGCGCCTCGTTCACGAGCACGCTCGTACCGAGCACGAGATGGCCGTCGCGCGCCGTCTGCGCGTCGACGACGATCTCGTCGTCGCGGCGCGGTGGCTGGCCGCGCACGACGCGCCACGGTGTCAGCGACGCGTCGTCGGTCCAGTTGAACGCGAACTGCGGGGTTCCCGCGGTGCCGCCGATGGGTTCGTGGTTGCGCCCGATCACCGTCACCGGCTGATCGGTGGTGGTCTGGATGTCGGCGACCGCGCCGGCCACTCCTGGCACCTGCCGCACCGCGGCGAGGATCGACTCGGGAATCGGCTGGCGCTGTGTGCTCTCGCCCGGCGCGCCCACCGACCGCGACTCCACGCCCTCCACCACGGCGTCGGTGCCCTTCGTGGCCTTGGCGAACAGGTCGTCGAACGCGGCCTTGATCGTGTCGGTGATCACGAACGAGCCGACGAGGAACGTCACGCCGAGGACGATCGCGATTCCCGTGAGCAGGAATCGCACGACGTGCGCGCGCAGCCCGCGGAGCGTGATCCGGAGCACCGGTTTGCTCGCTCCCGCTCGAGGTGTGACGGGTCAGTCGCCGAGGCGGATCATGTGCTCGAGCACGGTGTCGGTGGTGGGTTGCTCGAGTTCGTCGACGACCCGCCCGTCGGCGAGGAACACCACGCGGTCCGCGTAGGACGCGGCGCTGGGGTCGTGCGTGACCATCACGATCGTCTGGCCGAGCGAGTCGACCGCGTCGCGCATGAAGTGCAGGATCTCGGTGGCCGACTTGGAGTCGAGGTTGCCGGTGGGTTCGTCGGCGAAGACGACCTCGGGGCTGTTCGCCAGGGCACGGGCCACGGCGACACGCTGCTGCTGCCCGCCCGAGAGCTCGCTCGGTCGGTGGTGCAACCGGTCGCGCAGGCGCACCACGTCGATGACCCGGTCGAGGCTTTCCTGGTCGGGGGCGCGGTTCGCGAGCGTGCTGGGCAGCGTGATGTTCTCGAACGCGGTGAGCGTGGGCACGAGGTTGTACGCCTGGAACACGAAGCCGAGCCGGTCGCGGCGCACGATCGTGAGCTGCTTCTCGTTGAGCGCGCTGATCTCGACGTCGCCGAGGTACACGTGGCCGCTCGTGAGGCGGTCGAGCCCGGCGATGCAGTGCAGCAGCGTGCTCTTGCCCGAACCCGACCGGCCCATGATCGCGGTGAACCGCGACCGGTTGAACGACACGTTGACACCGTCGAGCGCGCGCACCTCGGTGTCACCGCGGCCGTAGATCTTCACCGCGTCGACGGCGCGTGCGGCGACAATGGCGGGGTCGCTGACGAGAGTCACAGCCGTCAAATCTAGGTCGGGGCGGCCGGCGGCGCGCCCTCGGCCGCCTCAACGCCGGATCCGGCCTCGGGAGCCTCGCCGCCGGCTCGGGGATCCGCCGTGGCCGGTTCGCGCCGTCCGAGCTGCACGAACACGATCGTGGCCACGATGCAGATCGCGGCCGACAGCAGCGCGTTGAAACGCATGCCGAAGATGCGCGTCGCCTTGTCGATCCGCAGCAGCTCCATGAAGAAGCGCTCGAAGGTGTACATGGCCACATACAGCGTGAACGCCTGTCCCTTGTGCCGGAGCCGGCCGTGGCGTTCGAGCAGCGTGATCGCGGCGAAGATCAGCAGGCACCACAGCGACTCGTACAGAAACGTCGGGTGGAACGTGGCGTACTGCTTGTAGCCCGCGGGACGGTGCGCCACGTCGATCTCGAGGCCCCACGGCAGGCGGGTGGGCCGGCCGAAGAGTTCCTGGTTGAACCAGTTGCCCCAGCGGCCGATGGCCTGCGCGACGGCGATGGCGGGGCCGATCGCGTCGCAGAGCAACACGGTGTCGAGGTGCTTGCGGCGCGCCATGTAGATGACGGCGATCGCGCCGCCGCCCACCGCGCCCCAGATCGAAAGCCCGCCACGCCAGATCGCGAGCGTGCCGCTGATGCCGTCGGCACTCCAGTCGTAGCCCGTGAACAGGTGGTAGACGCGTGCGCCCACCACGCCGGCGACGATCACCACCGTGGCGATCTCGCCGATCGTGCCGGCTTCGAACCCGCGGGCCACCGCGCGCTTCTCGGCGAGATAGATCGCCGCGACGACGCCGAGCGCGAGCATCAACCCGTAGGCGTGCAAGGGGAGCGGCCCGATGTGCAGGATGCCGTGTTTCGGGCTCGGGATGAACGCGAGCGACGCCGCGGCGGTCATTTCAGCAACCGCGACATGCGCCGGTCGGCGAGCACCTTGCCGCCCGTCTGGCATTGCGGGCAGTACACGACCTCGTGCGACTCGTACGAGACCCGGTGTAGATCGGTGTGGCACGCGGGGCACGGCACCCCGTACTTGCCGTGCACCTCGAAGTGCTCGCCGAGCTTGTTCTCGGACAGGCCTCCGGTGCGCGTGCGCTCGCGGGCGAGGCCGTCGGCGAGCACGGCGCGGATCGCGTCGACGAGTGCGCGGCGCGTGGCTTCGTCGAGCGACTTGAGCGACGCGAACGGCGAGATGCGCGCCCGGTGGAGGATGTCGTCGGCATAGCCCCGACCGATCCCCGCGACGGTGCGCTGGTCGCGCAGGATCGTGTGGATGCGGCGGCCGTCGTCGGCCGTCATCACGAACGTCTCGAAGTCCGCCGAATCCGGCTCCGGCCCGAGCTTCGCGAGCGGTCCCTCGTCGCCCGGTCCGAGCATCCACCAGCCCGCCTTGCGCTCGGTGCCGTGCTCGCGCAGGAGCAGCGCCAGGTCAAGATTTGTGTCCCGTTCGTGTGCAAACTCGAGGCGGACCGCGGCGCCCTTGGGCTTCGTGCGCTTCGGCGGTGTTTCGACGTCGAGCCGGCCGGCCTGCGAGAGGTGCACCAGCAACCGCACTCCCGCATCCAGCTCGAACACGAGGTACTTGGCCCGGCGCCCGACCCGCGCCACCCTGGAGCCGAACGACGCCTCGGGCCCGGGTACGACGGTCTTCAACGTGTGGAACGCGAGCGGCTGGTAGGCCACGAAGACGCGCTCGCCGATCGCGTCGGTGAGGCGCTCGGCGAGTGCTTGCATCTGCGGGAGCTCGGGCACCCGGTCTCTCTATCGTGCGCGGGCGTGTCGATCGTGCTCAGCGGGGGCGCCGGAGCCGGCGTGGCCGCCGGCGCGCCTGCTGATTCGCCTGCAGGTTACGGCGGATGGTGTCGCGACGGTCCTGCACGTCGCGGTAGTCGAGCCGGTCGACCGATGCGTCGAGACCCATCGCGGCCTTCATGGCGTCCGCGTCGTAGGTGACCGCGCTCGCGTCGATGCCCATCTCGGCCGCGAGTCGCTCGCCGTGGCGCATGGCGATCTCCTGGTGCACCGCCTCGATCTCGCCCAGGATGTCGAGGTCGGGTGCGAGCGTGCCGATCGCGCCGTCGAGGAACATGAGGTTCTTTACGAGCAGCATCAGCACCTTCGGGATGCGAGCGCCGTAGGCCATGAGCTGCTTGGTGAGCTCGCGCAGCTCGTCGAGCAGCTCGTCGGCCGGGAGCTGCGTCGGGTCGATCGGGGGGCGGTCGAGACCCAGATCGCGGAAGACCGCGTCGAGGTCGACATCGGGTGGGAAGGCGCCGAGGTCGCGCAGCGCGCGCAGCTGCCCAAGGACGTCGCCCGACGTCGCGCCCACGAGCAGGAAGAGGAAGGCGAGGCGCTCCTTCGGGTTCATGCGGCCGGTGATGCCGAAGTCGACGAGCACGGTGCGGCCGTCGGCGCGCACGAAGAGGTTGCCGCCGTGCAGGTCGCCGTGGAAGACGCCGTACACCATCGCGCCTTCCATGAACGCGACGAGTCCCGAGTGCAACACCTGCTCGGTGTCGACGCCGGCGTCCTTCATGCCGGCCACGTCGTCCCATCCGAAGCCGTCGAGGCGCTCCATCACGAGCACGCGGCGGGTGACGTGGCGCGGGTGGGGCCGCGGCACGACGATGGCGCGCTGCCCGGTTTCAGCCAGGACGGCTGCGACGTCGAGCATGTTCTGGGCCTCGAGGCGGAAGTCGAGTTCTTCCACGATCGTCTCGGCGAACACGTCGACGAGCGCGGGCGGGTTCGCGAGCGCGGCCACCGGGATGCGGCCGACGAGCTTCGGGGCGAGCCATGCCATCGCGCGCAGGTCGTCGCGCACGAGCCGTTCGATGCGTGGGCGCTGCACCTTCACGACGACCTCTTCGCCCGTGAGCAGCCGTGCGCCGTGCACCTGCGCGATCGATGCCGCGGCGATCGGCTCGCGTTCGAAACGCTCGAACAGCCGGTCGAGCGGCATACCGAGGTCGGCTTCGACGACCCGGCGTACGTGCTCGAACGGCTCGGGCGGCACCCGGTCGCGCAGCAGCTTGAACTCGGAGACCAGCTCTTCGGGGAACAGGCCCTCGCCCGAGGAGATGATCTGGCCGAGCTTGATGTAGGTGGGCCCGAGCGCGGCGAAGGCGTTGCGCAGGCGGGCCGAGAGCGCCCGCCGCCGCCGGCTCTGTTCCCAGCGGCGCTCGGTCAGCGCCCAGATCGAGAGCGCCGTGCCGACGCGGCCGGCGACCGACACGAGCCGGCCGATCGGGGGGAGGCGATGCGGATCGACGAGCGTGGGGACCGCATCACGGGCCGCATTGCGCACGTGGTCGAGCCCGCGCCGCCAGACGAGCTCGTCGACCACGACCTCCCACGGTCCGTCCTCGGCGAAGCCGAAGCGTTCGACGTCGCTCACGCCCGTCGACGGTACCGACCGCTCGCCGTCGTGGTCCCACCAGGACCGGAATTTCACCGTCCTGGTGGGACCACAGGATCGGCTCGGGTCAGCGCAGACCGGCGCAGCGACCCATCCAGGGAGCCGCGCCGCGCTCGTGGAAGAGCGTCATCGCGAGCAGGTCCTGGTCGGCGACGCTTGCCGTTGCCGGGTTGACCCCGATCAGGTCGGTCCGGCCCGCGACCCCGGCGGTGCTGTTCCAGGTGCGGCGATCGAACTGGTAGGCGCCGAAGTACGTGCCGCTCGGGTTCACCGCGCCGTAGCCGTTGTCGAACGCCGGGGGCGTGTGGCTCGACTCGTGCGAGCGTGTGCACGTGAGGAACGCGTCCATGTGGTCGACGAGCGGGGCGCCCTGCACCGTCCAGTAGCCGCCGGCCGACGCGGCGATGCCGACCGTCGGGGCGGCCGTCCAGTCGGCGAGGTCGCTCGCGCCCACGGCGGGAGCACCGAACGACGCGACCGCACCGGTGCGCCGGGCCACGAGGTAGCCGTCATCCGCTGCGGCGATCCCGACCGCGTCGTTGCCGGGGGCGAACCCGAACAGCGAACCTCGGTACGGCGCGTCGCCGAAGGCGAACACACCCCCGTCGGCGCTCAGCAGCCAGTAGCCGCGGCCGGTGTGCGACGGGGCGATACCCACGATCGGTGCCCTGGGGTGGAACGGCGCGGCGCTGCCGTGGAAGACCGCGTCGCCGAAGCTGAAGACGCCGCCGTCGGCCGCCGCGAGCCAGTA
Organism: uncultured Actinomycetes bacterium; assembly: GCA_963716525.1. Taxonomy (GTDB): domain Bacteria; phylum Actinomycetota; class Acidimicrobiia; order IMCC26256; family PALSA-610; genus JBBREP01. The sequence continues at coordinate 1,135,922 of OY970315.1, read as the reverse complement.
GCCGTGCCCGCTCGGCGTGCCGGCGATACCGACGATCGGCGCGAACGGGTGGTACGGCGCGGCGCTGCCGTGGAAGTGCGCGCTCCCGTAGCTGAAGACGCCACCGTCGGCGGCCGCGAGCCAGTAGCCCCAGGCCCGGGTGCTCGACGCGATGGCCACCACCGGCCGCGCAAGCCGCAGTGCGCCGGCGCTGCCCTCGAAGTGCGCGTCGCCGTAGCTGAAGACGCCGCCGTCGGACGCGGCGAGCCAGTAGCCGTGCCGGGTCGGTGTCGCCGCGATGCCGCGCATCGCCGCGTGGAAGGGCGTGCCCGGCGCCGGGCTGACGCCGGCGGCACCGGCGTAGGACTGCACCTGGTTGGCCGACGCGACCGAGGCCGCGGCCCGGCCCGTCGACGCGGTGGCGGCCGCGGCGCTCGCGGCCATCGCGACCACTACCGCTCGGGCCAGCCGGCGGGCGCCCGAGCGGTGCCGCGCGCCGGCGGCGCGCCGCTCGGTGTTCGTGTGTCCCGTCCATCGAGCGGCGTGCCGCTCGCTGCCCGCGATCCCGGCGGGCACGGTGGCCGTCGTATCACCGGGCGGTGCCGCGGCGTGGCAGGTTCGTCGTTCGCTCGTAGTCCGCGCGCGTGTCATCAGGAGGTTCCTTTCGGAGGGTGAAGCGGAGGTGGTACTCGGCCCGTTGCCCCAGGTCAGGGCAGCGACGACGGTAGGTACCCGGCCACTCGCGTGTCGAACCGCGTGGCCGGATCTGGCAGTCAGATTGCCGTCATATTTGGTCAGACCTCGCTCCTGGAGCGAGGCTCGGCCGGTTCAGATTTGCTGGTGACCGGTTCCGGCAAAAGCCGCGAACGCCGCGGGCGGGTGGCCGGGTCGGCGCGTCGGCGCGCCAGACTCGCCCCATGCCGGACGAGTACGACGCGGTCGTCGTGGGCGGCGGTCCGAACGGGCTGACCGCCGCGGCGCGCCTCGCGCTCGGTGGCCGGCGCGTACTCGTCGTGGAGGCCGCACCGCGCGTCGGCGGCGGCGTCGCGTCCGACGCCGACACCCTCGACGGTGTGGTGCGCGACGTGTGCTCGTCGGTGCACCCGTTCGGCGCGTCGTCACCGGCATTCCGCGCACTCGAGTTGGAACGCCACGGTCTCGAGTGGGCGCATCCGCCGCTGGCCCTCGCGCACCCGCTCGAGGGCGGCGCGGCGGCCGTGCTCGACCCCGACGCCGCCCGCACCGGCGCCACGCTCGGTCCCGACGCGGCGCGCTGGCGGCGCCGCTTCGGCCGGCTCGGGCGGCGTTGGGACGCGATCACCGACTCGCTGTTCGCACCGTTGTGGCCGCTTCCGCGCCGGCCGTTCACGGCCGCACGGTTCGGTGTGGGCGCGATCCAAGCCGCAACGCGCCTGGCGTCGAACTTCGACGGCGAAGCGGCCGCGGCGCTGTTCGCCGGGATGGCCGCGCACGCCGCCGTGCCCCTCGAGCAGCTCGGCACGAGCGCATCGGGCCTGTTGCTCGGGGCCGCCGGCACGGTCGTGGGTTGGCCGTTCGCGCGTGGAGGATCCCAGCGCATCGCCGGCGCCCTCGCGGCAGTAGTGGTCGACGGCGGCGGCGAGATCGTCACCGGCCGCCGCGTCGGGTCGCTCGACGAGCTGCCACCCGCGCGCGCCGTGCTGCTCGACGTGAGCCCTCGCCAGCTCGTCGATCTCGGTGGCGCGCGCCTACCGGCCCGTTACCGCGACGCCCTCTTGCGCTTCCGGCCCGGTTCCGGCGCGTGCAAGATCGATTACGCGCTCCACGAGCCCGTGCCGTGGACCGCGCCGGCGTGCCGCGATGCCGGGACGGTGCACGTGGGCGGCACGCTGTTCGAGATCGCCGCGGCTGAGCAACTCGTGGCGCGCGGCGTCGTGCCCGAGCGGCCGTTCGTGCTCTGCGGGCAGCCCACCGTCGCCGACCCGAGCCGTGCGCCCGCGGGCCTGCACGCGTTCTGGGCGTATTGCCACGTGCCCCAGGGGGTCGACTACTCGGGCGCCGCGCTCGACGACGCGGTCGCCGCCATCGAGTCGCAGATCGAGCTGTTCGCGCCGGGATTTCGCGATATCGTCGCGGCGCGCGCAGTGCTCGGGCCGGCCGAGCTCGAGCACCACGACGCGAATCTGCACGGCGGCGACTTCTCGGGTGGTGCGCTCGACCTGCGTCAGCTGTTGTTCCGGCCCGTGCGCAGCCGCGATCCCTACCGCACGCCGATCGCCGGCGTGTATCTCTGCTCCGCGTCGACTCCGCCGGGCCCGGGAGCGCACGGCATGTGCGGCTGGCACGCGGCCGGGTCGGCGCTCGCGCACTCGTTCAGGGAGTGAGGCGCGCGAGCTCCGCGATCAAGTGGATCTCGCTCTCGATGAGCTTGCGCCAGTCGTCGAGATGGAGGCTCTCGTCCTCGCCGTGCGCGCGTGAGTGCGGGTCCTCGGGTCCGATGAGCAGCGCGGGAATCGGAACGCCGGCGCGCGCGAACGCCGACACGAAGGGGCCGACGAACGGCACCGAGCCGCCCATGCCCATGAGGACCGGTTCGGCGCCGAACCCCGCGGTGAGGGCGCGCACGCATGCGCTGAACGCGGGGCCGTCGGGCTCGCACGTCCATGCGGGCACCGCCTCGTGGGTGTGCATCGTGCCCTGCAGCCCGAACGGCACGTGCGCGGCGATGTGGTCGGTGACCGTGCGCAGCACGCGCTGCGGGTCTTGACCCGGCGCGAGGCGGAAGCTCAGCCGCGCGGTCGCGGCCGCGACGATCTGGTTCGAGCTCCCGGCGATCGGGTGCGAGTCGAAACCGATGACGGTGAGTGCCGGCTGCATCCAGATGCGCTCGAACACGTTGCGTTCCGGATCGCCGGCGCGGGCTCCGGGGACGGCCCCGGCCGAGCGCAGGAACCGCGTCTCGTCGGAGGGCAGCGCGTCGATGCGTTCGCGTTCGCTCGGAGTCAATGGGCGCACGTCGTCGCAGAAGCCGGCGATCGCGATGTCGCCGTGTTCGTCGACCATCGAGCCGAGCAGCCGGGCCATTCCCTGCACGGGGTCGGGTACGGCCCCGCCGAACAGGCCTGAGTGCACCGGACCGTCGAGCGCGCGCAGCTCCACGTCGAGGCTGGCGAGGCCGCGTAACGAGTACGTGATGCCAGGCACGCCCACCTTCCACTGACCGGCATCGGCGAGCACGAACACGTCGGCTGCGAGCTCGGCGGCGAACGTCGTGAGGTAGCGCTCGAGGTTCGGCGAGCCGATCTCCTCCTCACCTTCGATGAACACCTTCACGTTGCACGGCAGCGCGCCGTGCGCGTCGAGCCATGACTTGACCGCCGCTGCGTGCGCGAGCACCCCGGCCTTGTCGTCGCACACACCGCGCGCATAGAGGCGGCCGTCGCGCTCGACGGGCTCGAACGGATCGGAGGTCCAGTGTGCGCGCACGCCGGGCGGTTGCACGTCGTGGTGCGCGTAGAGCAGCAGCGTCGGCGCGTCGTCGCCGGCGTGCATCCACTCCCCGAGCACGCTCGGGTGTGCCCCATCGAGGCGGAGCACGTGCACGCGCTCCAGCCCGTACCGTTCGAGGATCGCAACGGTCTGTCGTGCGCTTGCCTCGACGTCACTGCTGTGTGCGGGGTCGGCGCTGACGCTCGGGATGCGCGCGAGCTCGATCAGCTCGTGCCGGGTGTCGGCGTCTCGGGCACGCGCCGCGGCGATCGCGCGCTCCACATCGGTGTCGGCCATACCGGCATTGTGCCCCGATCAGTTCGCCGGCACCGCAGTCGCGTAGATCTCGGGCGATCTCGTGGCGTCGGGCGAGAAGCCGGTCAGCACGAGCTGAAGCGGCGGGCCCGCCGTCCGTGAGTGCTGGAACAGCGCCGGCCCCATGACAGCCGTCACCCGCCAGTGCTGCACGCACGACGGTGAGCCGCGCTGTGCGATCGTCACGATCTGCCCGGGCTTGATCGAGCGCAGGCCGACGAACGGGCTGTGGGGGTCGAACTCCGTGTTGAGTGCACCCCACAACAGCGTCGACGCGCCCTGCGCGTAGCCGAGGTTGCCCGGATCCGTCGACCCGTCACCGTCGAGCGTGACCGCGTCGGGGCGCGTCAGCGGGTTGCCGGGCACGATCGCGGCCGGCGGCTCGCCGGGCAGTGTGATCGAGATCGGCTGCCGCAACGTGGTGAGGTTCGTGTGTTGGAACAGGCACGGCATGCGCATGACCGTCGTGCCGTGCAGCGCAGCGCGCGTGTAGCCGCTGTCGTTCGCGAGATCGATGCGCATCGGTGTGGAGAGTGCGGGACCTCCGACCGTCACCGTGCGACCGAAGTGGCGGCGTGCGATCGCGACGGCCATGCGGTTGAGTTGCAGCCCGTCGTGGCCGCGGTGGCAGCCGAAGGTCTGGTCGTCGAACCCCCAGCTGGTGCCGTCGGGATATCCGACGACATCCACACCGTTGAACGTGCTGCAGTCGCCGCTGTCGATCACGAGGGCGAACTCAGTGGCGAAGTTCACCGCGGGAAGCGCAGTCGACGGCCCCCAGAACGACACCCAGGCAGCCGAGTTCGTGAACACGGCGACGATCGGCGGTTGATCGGCGGGGATCGTCAACGACGTGAGGATGCGCGCCGGCGCGCGGCGTTGTGCGATCGACGACGACGTGGTGACCCGAGCCGCCGGCGTGCCGGTCGTACCACGGTTCGCGTAGACGACGATGCCCGCGACGACCGCGGCGAGCATGGCGATCACCGCGACGGTACGAGTGGTTCGAGCCCGCGCCGGGCGGCGCCGCGGGAGCGTCATCTCGGCGACCATGAGGGTGTCGGCGCGCACGGGTGCGACGGCGGCGTCGAGGCGCTCGCCCAGCGCGCGCAGTTGCGACTCGATGTCGTGGTGGTGCTCAGGCATTCGTGTCCGCCTCCACCGAGAGCGCGGCGCGCAGCTTCGCCATTGCCCGCTCCACATGGTTCTGCACCGTGGTCACGCGCACGTCCATGAGCTCGGCCACCTCCTTGAGCTGCCAGCCGTAGCCGTGCACGAGCAGCACCGCGCCGCGCTGGTGCGGGGTGAGCGCACGCAGTGCGGGAACGAGCGCGGGTTCCACGAGCGGGTCGCCGGCTGCCGGCTCGGGGAGTACGACCGGTTCCTTCCGGCGTCGCCGCGACCGCGACTGCCCGACGCGCCACAGGTAGCCGGCCGGGTTGTCCATCGTCGCCGCACGATCCCAGTGCTCCCATGCCCACGCGAGTGCCTCCGCGGTCGCGTCGCGCCCGCGCTCGGTGCCGTACACGGCCACGAAGGCGCGCCGGAGCCTGGGTTCGACCTCCCCCACGAATCGAGCGAACGCATCGGCGTCACCGGCCACGCCACCACCTTGTCATCAGAGAGAGCCCGCCGGCCCGTGCCGTTACCACGTCGAGTGCGCCGCCTTCGGTGCGCCTGGGAAGCCGCCTTCCCGCCGCTCGGTAACGTTCGTGAGCGATGGCCGATGTGGAGTTCTTCTGGGATCCGATGTGCCCGTGGGCGTGGATCACGTCCCGCTGGGTGGACGAGGTGGCGCGCCAGTCCGAGTACACGGTCGACTGGCGCTTCATCTGCCTGCGCCTGCTGAACGAGCACAAGGACTACGGCAAGGACTTTCCCGAGGGCTACGTGGCCGGGCACGGCACCGGCCTCAAGCTGCTGCGCGTCGCCGCCGCGATCCGCGCCGCCGAGGGCCCGGCCCGTATGGGCGACCTCTACACGCAGTGGGGCGGCGACATCCACGTGCGGGGCCGGCGCGCCGAGCTCGTCGAGCACTACGAGGAAGGCTTCCCCGACTACCTCCGTTCGGTGGGCATCGAGGAGCGCTACGCCGGCGAGGCGAACAACGACGCGTGGGACGACGTGCTGCGCGCCGAGCGCGACGAGGCGCTCGCGCTCACCGGGAAAGACGTCGGCACGCCGATCATCGCCTACAACCGCGACGGCCTGAAGCAAGCGTTCTTCGGGCCGGTGATCAGCGAGGTACCGCCGCGCGAGCGCGCCGTGGAGCTGTGGGACGCGGTGTGGGCGCTCGCCACGTTCAAGGGCTTCGCGGAGCTGAAGCGCACGCTGCGCGATCGGCCCGACACCAAGACGAGCCTCCGCGACTGAACCCGACGGGCATCGCTACACGAAACGGGCCTGGAGGCGGCGCATGCCGGCGAGCCAGCGGTCGTAGTCGGCGGCCTTGCGCCGGAAGTACTCGATCACCTCGGGATGCGGCAGGATCAAGAAGCGCTCGTCGTCGAGCCCTTCGATCACCGCGCCGGCCACGGACTCGGGCTCGAGCATGCCGTCGACACCGGCGACGCCCCCGTTGTCGGTGCCCGCGGTCATGCCGGTGCGCACGGCCTGCGGGCACAGCACCGACACCTTGATGCCTCGGTCGCCGTAGGTGATCGCGAGCCATTCGGCGAACGCGACCGCGCCGTGCTTGGTGACCGAGTACGGCGCGAGACCGATCTGCGTGAGCAGCCCGGCTGCCGACGCGGTCTGCAGCAGGTAGCCCTCGCCGCGCTCGACCATGCGCGGGATCAGATGGCGCGCGACGCGGATGTGCGCCATGAGGTTGACGTCGATGACGCGCTGCCACTCCTCGTCGCTCAGCTCGATCGCGCCGAAGCCGCCGAGGATTCCGGCGTTGCTGCAGAACACGTCGATCGGACCGTGGCGTTCCTCGGCACCGTCGACGAGCGCGCGCAGGTCGTTGTCACGCGTCACGTCGCACACCACCGCATCGCTCACTGGAATGCCGCCGGCGTGGAGATCCGCGCCCACCACGGCGCGCGCGCCCTCGGCCTCGAACCGCGCCGCGAGCGCGGCACCGATGCCGCTCGCCGCGCCGGTCACCACCACGTGCTTGCCCGCCACCTTCATCGCAACCGAACCCCTTCCTCGTCGATCGAGCACACCACACCGCGCCCGCCGGCCGGCAGCGAGCCGGCGAGCGCCGGCGCGTCGCTCGGTGCGCACAGCGCGGCCACCGACGGCCCCGAACCTGACAACCACGCACACCAGGCGCCGCCGTCCTCCAGCGCGCGCAGCGCGGCGCGCGACGCGGGCGCGCGGTCGAGGCGCCGCTCCTGGTGCAGCCGATCCTCCGTAGCGGCGCGCAGCGCGTCCGTGTCGCCCGCCGCCATCGCGGCCACGAACGTCGCGGCCCGGCTCACGTTGCACACCGCGTCGGCGAAGGGCACCGTGTCGGGCAGCAGCGCACGCGAGGTCTTCGTGGGCGTCTCGGCTTCGGGGATCCACACGACGACGGCCGGCGTGAGCGCGATGGGCACGCGCACCGCCCGATCACCGGCGACGGCCACGAGGCCGCCCCACGCCGACGCGGTCGCGTTGTCGCCGTGGTGCTCGAGCTCGCTCGCCTGCCGCGCCGCCTCGGCGCGCGCCTCTCCAACCGGGACACCGTGCTCGATGCATGCGGCGAACACTCCGGCGACCCGTGCGGCGCCCGAAAAGCCCAGGCCGCGCCCGCCTGCGAAGCGGGCTCGGGCCGCGGCTGGTCCGCTTCCGCCCGCGGCTCGGAACGTTCGGATTGCGAGATGATGCTCGTCGGTGGTCCAGTGCGCGAGAAGGTCGCCGTGGCCGATGCGTAGGTCGAGATGGAGTGAGAGCGCAAGGCCGAGCGTGTCGAACCCGGCACCGAGGTTCGCGGAAGAGGCCGGCACCCGGACCGTGAAGGGGTGCACGCGGCTCAGCTGTCGAACGCGTCGGCGTACGCGAGCGGCAGGAGCTCCACAAGCTGCCCGTCGGGATCGCTCACGAACACGGCGTTGCCGATGTCGGTGTGGCTGAGCACCTCTCCGCCGTAGTCGACGATGCGCCGGCACACGTCGGGCACGTCGCACGACAGCGAGATGTGCGTGAGGCCCGGCTCGTCCATCGCGCGCCGCGCTGCGGGCCGCTCCGCGTCGCGTTCGGCGAAGTGCAGCAACTCGAGCACGAGGCCGTCGCGGCGCAGGTAGCACGCGGTCATGCCGAGCGGCCCGGCCAGGCCGAGCAGCGTGGCCGTGAGCTCGTCGGGCGGGTTGATCTGTCGCCACGGCTCGAAGCCGAGCAGCTCCACGTAGAAGCGGCGCGACCGCTCGAGGTCGGTGACGCACTGCCCGACATGGTTGAACACGACACGGTCCGGCACGGCCAGCATCCTCGCGCGGGGGGTGCGGTTGGGGCGTGGGCAAACTCGGGTAGTTTGCGTGGAATGCGACGGCAGTGTGGACGCCCGGGATGCAGCAGCGTCGCCACCGTCACGTTCAGCTTCGACGCCACGAACTGCGTGGTGTGGCTCGACGCCCTCGCCGACGGCGGCACGGCCCGCGCCGGCGACCTGTGCACGCGCCACGCCGACCTGCTGAGCCCGCCGCGCGGCTGGGAGCGGATCGACCGGAGGCCGCCTCGTCCCGAGCCCCGTCCCGATCCGCAGCCCGTTGCCGTCGCCGCCACGCCGGCCCCGCAGCCCGCCACCGACGCCCCGGCGAGGCCCCGGGCCCGGCGCCGGCGCGCCCGGGCGGAGCGGTTGGAACGGACCGAGCAGCCCGCGATGCAGCCGGCCGAACCGGCCTGGCTGCCGCGCAACGCGTCGGGCGACGACCTCGACGGCGTGCTCGACGCGTCGACGCCGCTGCTCTCGCGCGCGTTCGGCACCGCCCGCCCCGCCGACGACGACTGACCGGGCGGACGACCGCCCACTCGGCGGCGCTTACTTGGTGCCGTAGTCGTTGATGTCGTTCACGAAGTTCGACAGGTCCGGCGGCCACCACGGCGGTGACACCGAGCCTTCGATCGTGCGCGGGTCGACCGGCGCGCGATCGATGCTCGCCTGGTAGACGGCGAAGCAGAACTGCAGCGTCTTGATCGCCATCTCCGGCGTCATCTCGGGGTCGGGCCGGCCTTCGAGCAGCGCATCGACGAAGCTCCTCGACGACTGTTTGAAGCCCTCGAGCCAGTTGGACTCGATGGTCGAGTAGGCGGTCTGCGTGCCGTCGGGGTGGTACACGATCAGCGGTGCCAGGTCGAGCATCTCGCCGGTGCAGCGCGTCACCCAGATGAAGCCGTCGGTGCCCTGGATCTCGAAGAACTCGTCGGCGCCGTAGAAGCTGCTGCGAATGTGCATGCGCGGCGCGTACGTGACCTCCATCATGCCGAGCAGGCTCTGACGCTCGTACTCCCAGATCGCCGCCATTGGCGCCTCGAAGAACAGCGGTCCCTGGCGCACGATGGCCTGCACGCTCGTGATGTCGAGGTGATCGAACAGCCAGATGCCGGTGCCGTACTTGTGCACCATGTCGTCGAACAGGTGACCGCCGGGACTCTGCGCGTTGAAGCGCCACCCGTAGCCCGCGGGGTCGAGATTGTTCTGGAACTCGGTGTTCGTGTCGGCGACGACCGTCTTGATCCGGCACATCGTGGGATGGCCGATCGCTCCGGCTCGGATCAGCTCCTTCGCCTTCACCAGTGGCGGGTACCCGAAGTTGCACTCGGCGATTCGCAGCGTGCGGCCCGCGGTCTTCGCGGCGCCGGCCATGGCGCGACCTTCGGCGACGCTGTTCGCGATCGGCTTCTGGCACGACACGTGCTTGCCAGCCTCGAGCGCCGAGACCACGTGCTCCTTGTGCAGCATCGTGGGCGTGAGCACCTCGACCGCGTCGATCTCCTCGTCGGCGAGGAACTTGTCGATGTCGGAGTACACCTTCGCGGCGCCCCACGACTCCGCGGCGGCGTTCGCCTTCTCGGCGCGCGTGTCGCACACCGCGACGACGTCGCACTGCGGATGCTCGAGATATCCGGCAACGTTCAGCGGTGCGATGTTGCCGGTGCCGAGCACTCCGACGCGGACACGATCCATTCGCGAACCCTAACGACGGGGCACGGCCGGCGTCGACTTCGCGCGGTCGTCACCCGTCGAGTCGCTGCGCCCGCTCCCGCGATTCGATCGCCGCCGAGCGGTAGATGCCGCTCGCCATGAACGAAACCTCGGCCGCGCGGCGCGCGTCGTACACGGCCGCGCGCACCTCGTGCACACGCCGGTCGTCGGGCGCGGCGAGCGCGGCCATCTCGGCGAGATGGCACGCAAGCCGGAGGTTGCCCTCGCTCGCGAGCTGCTCGGCGCGCGCTGCGAGCTTCGCCGCCCCGCCCGCAAGCGCCGCGGTTTCGCGCGCGATGTCGACGTCGGCGGCGGGCTTGAGGTGCGCGGGGTTCCCGTCGTACCAACCGCCGTACAGCCGCCAGATGTTGCGCACCACGAACTCGGGCTCGTCGTAGGTGGGCTGCAGGTAGGGCAGCGCAGCGAGCCGGTCGGGCAGCCGCACGGTGTGGAGCACGTCGTCGAGCCGCGCCCGGTGTTCATCGCCTCGAGCGTCTGGGTGTGGAGGCTCTCGAGCGCGTCGGCGGTGTCGGTGAGCACCTGGCGCACGTCGCGCGCTCCGCCGATCGCGGGCCCGTGCGCGGGGAGCAGCAGTTCCGCGTCGAGCGCCGCCATCGCTCGCAGCGCCACCGCCCAGTCCCATGCGTAGCGCTGCACCTTCTGCGGGTTCCCCGCGTTCGGGAACTGCCAGATGAACAGATCACCGACGCAGATCGCCCGGTGCGACGGCACCCACGCCCACGTGTGGTCGTCGGTCTCGCCCCGCGCGTGGTGCAGCTCGAACGTGGTGCCGGCGGCGTCGAGGGTGCGCGCCTCGCGGTACACCTCGTCGGGGTAGCGGAACTCGCTCGGGAACATTGGTTCCGGCAGGCGGAACTGCCGCTGGTTGATCACCCCGTTGTAGCCGTTCGTGAGCACGTAGCGGTCGAAGCGGGCCGGCACCGACTCGTGGCCCACGTAGCGGATCGCCGGGGCACCGGCCCGGCTCGCGTCGGCGTCGAAGACGCCCGCACCGGTCACGTGGTCGACGTGCCCGTGCGTGTACACGACGGTGCGCACCGGTGCGGGCGACCAGCGCCGCAGCGCCGCGAGCGCGTTCGGCGCGAACAGTTCGTGCGACACGTCGAACACGGTCAACCCGTCGCCCGTCCGGAACGCCACCACGTTCGAGAAACTCTCGGCGAGCGCCACACCTTCGGCCACTTCGGCCACCTCGCTCGCCTGCGCGTTGACCAAGCCCCGCATCTCGAGCCGCTCGCTGCCTTGGATGATTCGCGCCGAGCGCTCGAGCATGTCGGTCATATGACGGAGGCTACGGATCGCCCGGACGGCCGCCAAGGCCGGCCGCCGCGGATTGCCCGAGGATCCCTGGTTTCGGACTGGTGGAACGACGGATCCGTCGCTATCGTCACGCCCCGTGGATCCAGCCCCTCCGGTGTTCAACGAGATGCTTGGCGGCGAGAGCATGCCCGCAGAGCTGCTCGCGGCCTTCGTCGAAGTGATGCTCGAGTCGTCACGCGCAACGCGCGACGACGACGCGTCTCCGCCCCCGCGCACTGAACGAGCGGGCACCCGTGCACGCGGCCCATCGCGTGCACGCGCGCGTCACACGCCGTTGAACCAGACCGACGCGTCGATCGTTCCCGGCAGCAGGTGGCCGTGGAACCAGAGCACCGGATGCTTCGCGGTGCTCGGAATGCCGAGGAAGCGCACGACGAGGCGCCGCGTCTGGTTCGCGGGTACCTGCAGCGCGACGAGCGTGCCCGACGGACTGTGGCGCGGCGGGTTCGGTGTCGCCTGCGTGGGGAACGCGTCGAGCATCGTGAACAGTCCCGGCGTCGCGGCCGCGAACTGCGCGGCACCCGGGCCGTCGTTCAACACGTCGAGCGTGACCGTGAACGTGCTGCCGCCGCGCGTCGCGGCGACGGCGGTGAGCTCCCAGCGCTTGCCCGCACCGAAGCGTTGATGGAGCTGGAACGGGCTCGGCACGACGGCGACACTCGTGGTGGGTGTCACGTTGGTGGTGGTGGATCCGGCGGCGGCCGGCTTGCCCGACGACGAGCCGCACGCGCCGAGGGCCAGCGCGGCAGCGAGCAGCGCGGCTCTGATCGATGCTCTGAGCACCATCGCGCCGCGCGGCGTGCCTGAGCTCATTCGTGCATCCTGCCATTCGCGTGACAGGGGCCGGTGCATCGCACCGGCCGGTGCCGGCGCGGGACTCGACGCGAGCGGCGACATCACCGGTGGCGGCTCGCAACTCGTCGGCGCCCAGCTCGCGGCGGCGAAGCCGGTCGCAGTGCCGCGCGGTGGCGACGACATCGCTCCGTTCGTGATCGCGTTCGTCGTGCTACTGGTGCTCGCGGTGGTGTTCGCACCCCCCGCACTGGCGATCTGGCTCGCCAAGCGGCGTGCGAACGCGCCTGCCGGCTAGCACCCGGTGCGCGACGGCTACTCGGTCGCGCCGCCGGCGCGTTGCTCCGCGGCGCGCGCGAGGCGGTGGGCGGTGTCGCGGAGGAACGCGCGCAGGAACCAGCGGAAGAAGCCGTCGAGCGCGCGCGGCGCGCGCGTGGCCGAACGACGACGACCATCTGATCGTGGTGCCGCCGCCGGCGACCGGCTCGAGGTGCACGTCGGCGTGATACCCGTCGATGGGCATCCCCTTGCGGATCTCGTACGCGAGATGGTGCGGCGGCTCGAACCCCACCACCTCTTCGTAGCTCTTGAACGGTCCGCTGCCGAACACCCGCAGCGCGCCGACCCCGTCGGGGTCGGGGCTGCCCTGGCGCTCCAGCTCGGATCGCGCGAACCGGGCCCAGCGCGACCAGCCGCGCGCGTCGGCGAGCAGCGCCCACACGTCGGCAACCGGTGCCTGCGACGCTTCCACGATCTCCCAAGAGGGCATGCCCCGACCTTATTGGTTAGCGTCCGTTTCGTGCGCGCCGCTCTCTTCGAGTCCGTGGACCAGCCGCTGACGATCGTCGACGACGTCGAGATTGCCGACCCGGGGCCGGGCGAGGTGCGGGTGAGGGTGACGCACTGCGGCGTGTGCCACTCCGACTACTCGAACGTGAACGGCACCTTCCCCATCCCCGGCCCGATCGTGCTCGGGCACGAGGCGGCGGGTGTGGTCGATCGCGTCGGTGCGGGTGTCACATCGGTCGGCCCCGGCGACCATGTGGTGCTCTCGCCGATCGCCGCGTGCGGCGAGTGCTACGGCTGCGTGCGCGGCGAGTACGGCACGTGCGTGCATGCGTCGGCCATCTCCACAGGCACGTTCGTGGGTGGCGCCACCGGCCTCGCCCGCAGGGGCGCGACGGTCTACCGCGGCCTCGCCGTCGGCGGCTTCGCCGAGTACGCGCTCGTCGGCGAAGCCGGGGCGATCAAGATCGCTGACGACATCCCGCTCGACGTGGCGTGCGTGATCGGCTGCTCGGTGCAGACGGGCGTGGGTGCCGTGCTGAACGCCGCGCGCGTGGAACCGGGCGACACCGTGCTCGTGATGGGGCTCGGCGGCGTGGGCATCGCGATCGTGCAGGGCGCGCGCCTCGCGGGCGCGTCGCGCATCATCGTGTCGGAACCCGACGACGAGCGGCGCGAGGCCGCGGCTCGCTTCGGCGCCACCGATGCCGTCGATCCGAGGACCGACGACCTGATGGCCGTGGTGATGCGGGTGACCGGTGTGGGCGTCGACTACGCGTTCGACGCGGTCGGCTCGGCCGCGCTCGTGGAGGCGGGCATGTGGGCATGCCGTCCCGGTGGCACCACTGTGCTCGTCGGTGCCGCGCCGATCGACCAGATGGTGCACGTGCCGGCCACGCTGTTCATGGTGAGCGAGCGCAAGCTGGTCGGCACGCTGCTCGGCGGGTGCAACGGTCGTCGTGAGGTGCCGCGCCTGCTCTCGTTGTGGCAGGCGGGTCGGCTCGACCTCGAAGGCATGATCACGCACCGGCGACCGCTCGCCGAGGTGAACGAGGCCTTCGCCGACATGCACGCGGCCCGCGGCATCCGCACCGTCCTCACGATCTGACCCGCGCCCCTGCGGAAAATCGTTTGGCGTGTGGGGCGCCGGCACGCGACGCTCTTCACACGCATTCACCATTGCTGGATTCGTGAGGAGGTGATCACGACGATGCCCGAAGCCAATGCCCCGGTGCCCGCGGATGCGATGTCGCACGACGCGCGTCGCGGTCACCTGCTCCCCGTGCGCTGAACGATCGTTCCCGCGCGTTCGCCCCGGCGGCCGTACCGCCGGCCCGATCCAGTGAGGTTTCCATGTTCCTGCATCCCGTCACCGCGCTCACGCTCGCGCGCGAGCACCAACGTCGGCGGTTCATTGCCGCCCACGACGCCCGCCTCCTGCGCCACCTGCGCAGCGGCCGGCGCGGACCGTGATCGTCTCGATCCGGTGTGGTCGTGACCCCGCGAGCTTGGGGGTGGTCGGCACCGGCGCATAGCGTCGGTTGCCGGCCACCCTTTTTGCGCGTGAGGAAGACATGAGCGAGCGCTACACCGTCATCTCGTCCGACTGTCACGCAGGTGCGCCCATCGCCACCTACCGCGACTTCCTGGATCCCGGGCTCCGCGACGAGTTCGACGCCTGGCGCGGCGAGTACTCCAACCCGTTCCGCGACCTGCAGGGCGGCAAGCGCGCGGCGCAACTGGGACGACGAGATGCGCGTCGGCGAGCTCGCCGCCGACCACGTGGTGGCCGAGGTGGTGTTCCCGAACACCGTGCCGCCGTTCTTCCCAACCGGTGCGCTCGTCGCCCGGCCGCCCGCGACGCGCGACGACTACGAGAAGCGCTGGGCCGGTCTGAGGTCGCACAACCGCTGGCTCGCAGAGGTGTTCTGCGGTGGCGAGTTCGCGAAGCGGCGGGCGGGCATCGCCCAGGTGTTCCTCAACGACATCGACGACGCCATCGCCGAGGCGATCTGGGCCCAGGAGCACGGGCTGCGCGGCGGGATCCTGCTGCCCACCGTGCCCGACGACACCGACATCGCACCGCTGTACGCGCCGGAGTACGACCGGCTCTGGCAGGTGTGCGCCGAGCGCGGCATCGTCGTCAACATGCACTCGGGCAGCGGCCACCCGAGCTACGGCTCGTACCCCGCAGCCGACATCATGTGGCTGGTGGAGACGTCATGGTACGCCCACCGGCCGCTCTGGCAGGTGATCATGAGCGGCGTGTTCGAGCGCAACCCCGACCTCAAGTTCGTGATGACCGAGTCGGGTTGCTCGTGGGTGCCGTCCACGCTGCAGATGCTCGACGGCTTCCACATGCAGATGCAGTTCGGGCGCGTCGGCGAGCTCAACTTCCAGGAGGCCACGCCCCTGCCGCTGAAGCCGAGCGAGTACTTCGCTCGCAACGTGTGGATGGGCGTGAGCTTCCCGGGCCGGCGTGACGGCAAGGCCATCCCGAAGGTGGGCATCGACCGAGTGATGTGGGGCAACGACTACCCCCACCACGAGGGCTCGTATCCCTTCTCGCTCGAGAGCATGCAGCTCGCGTTCCCCGACACGGCCGACACCGACCTCCGCAAGATCTTCTCGGAGAACGCCGCCCACGTGTACGGCTTCGACCTCGACGCGCTCGCGCCGTTCGGTGCCGAGGCCGGGCCCACGATCGAGCAGATCCATCAGCCGCTCGAGCAGATCCCGAAGGGCGCCACGAGCCCGGCCTTCTACGCGATGTGACGAGAGTCGCTGGACGGACTGCAGTCACGCCGTTACCGTGCCGGCGAACGGGGACGGACCCCGCAGGAGTGTGTGGGTCGGTATGAGGCAGGGGCACAAGCTGTGGGCCGCGTTCGGCGCGGCCGCACTCGTGGTCGGCGGGGGCACGCTCGCCGCGTCTCCGGCGAGCGCGGCCGGGGCGGCGCTGTCGGTTACGCCGCACACGAACCTGCACGCCGGCGACACCGTGCAGGCCGGGGGGACGGGGTTCTTCCCGGGCGAGCAGGTGATCGTGCTGGAGTGCGCGTCGTCGCCACCCACGCCGGATTCCTGCGACCTGACCAATGCCGTGTTCACGAGCGCCGGTGCTCGTGGCCGCTTCGTTACGCCGCTGCAGGTGCACCGCCGGCTGCTCACGAGCACGTCGATCGTCGACTGCCTCGCGGCGCACTGCAGCGTCGTCGCGTTGGGTGAGGTGTCGTTCACCAACGCCGTCCGCATCACGTTCAGCGCCACCGGCGAGCCCAGCCCGAAGGTGGGCGCGAAGCCCTCGTATCGCCTGCGTGACCTCCAGCGGGTCGAGATCGTCGGCCGCGGGTTCGCCAGCACCAGCTCGCCGGCGGTCGCCGAGTGCCTCGGGGCTGGTCCGCTCGCACAATCGTGCGTGAGCATCACGACGGCCGCGAACGACGGCAAGGGTGGCTTTCACACCAGCATCGTGGTTCGCCGCACCATCACGAACCCGCGAGGAACACGTGTCGACTCCGCGAAGGCCGTCGGCACGTGCGTGCTCGTCGCACTCGACGGCAACGACCTCGACTACCTCGCGACCGCACCTCTCGGCTTCGACCGGAGCATCCCGCCGCCGCCCCCGGCGACGGTCACGCTGTCGCCGTCGACGAAGCTCCCCTATTACGCGCACGTGCGCGTGCGCGGCGCGCACTGGACGCCGGGCGACCTCCTCGAGATCACCGAATGCGCCGGGCAGAGTTGCGGTGCGCTGTTCACCGAGGCCCGCGTCGCAGCCGATGGCGGTTTCGACACCACGCTGCTCGTCTCGCGTGTCGTGCCCGACTACGGCCCCGCGGCGAGCGCGCCCGGCGTTGCCGGCACCGATTGCGTGAAGTCGCACAACTGCTCGATCACGGTCGTCGACGAGGACGAAGCCGGGCTGGTGGTCGCGCCGCTCACCTTCGATCCCAAGGCGCCGATACCGCCCGATGCGTCGATCTCGGTCACGCCGGGCGGCCCGTACCGGAACAACCAGGTCGTGCAGATCAAGGGCGCGCACTTCCCGCCCCTGGTCGGCTACGGCGTGGCCGAGTGCGTCGTCTCCGCCGAGTCGGTGGGCTGCCTCGGCGAAGGTGGCCAGGGTTCGCCGACCACCGACGCACACGGAGCATTCGCCACCACGTTCCAGCTCGTGAGCCGCTCGTCGGAGTTCGGCTTCGACTGCCTCGACCCGTCGACGGCCTGCATGCTCGTCGCGCAGTCGGAGGGCGGCGTCGAGGCAGTGAAGTCTCTGCACTTCGTGGCCGGTGCGAACAGCGCCGGGCCGAGCGTGGCGCTGCACCGGGTGGCGAGCCCGGCCGTGCCCGCGACCACCTCGGGGTGCGGAGCCCGGCCGAGCGCGACGCGCGGCTGGCTGCGCCTCACTGCGGCCGGTCGCCGGGCGTTGGGTGCGTGCGGTGACCTGCACCGCTTCGCGGCAGCGAGCAGGGCCCACTCGGCGCAATAGCGTGCGGCGCCGATGGCGCCGAGACGACCCAACATCCTGCTCCTCGTGTCCGACCAGGAGCGCCAGCGCGACTGGATCCCACGCGGTGTCGAGCTGCCGCACCGGCAGCGACTGATCGACGGCGGCCTCGAGCTCCGCCGGCACTACACGCACTCGTCGCCGTGCTCGCCGTCGCGTGCCACGCTGATGACCGGCCAGTACGTGCCGCAGCACGGTGTCGACCACAACGTGATCGCGCCCGCGCACCGGGAGCTCGATCCGCACCTCACCACGATCGGGCACGTGCTGCGACGGGCCGGCTACTACACCGCGTACATCGGCAAGTGGCATCTCTCGCAGGCGTTCGCTCCCGACATGGATGCCTACGGCTACTCCGACTGGACCGGCAACGACCGCGCGTTCATGGGCTGGGCCGGCACGGGGTACGAGTACGACCCGCCGATCGCGCAGCAGGCCGCCGACTGGATCCACGCCCACGCCGACGACGCGCAGCCGTGGTTCCTCACCGTCGCGCTCGTGAACCCGCACGACGTGATGTGGTTCCCGATCGACCAGCCCGGCTACCAGGCCACGCACGAGAAGGAGGTGCGGCGCACGCGCCGGATGCTCGAGTTCGTGCAGTGGAAGGAAGGTGACGTGCTCCCCGCGTTCGGGCTCGACTACGAGTCGTGGTTCGACGAGCTGCCGCCGAACTTCGACGACGACCTGTTCGACAAGCCCGAGGTGCACCGGCAGTGGCTCTACGAGCAGCAACACGCGCACTACGGCTACATCGACCCGGCCGACACGCGCGCGTGGCTGCGGCACCTCGACTACTACGTCAAGCTCCACCAACTCGGTGACGAGAACCTCGGTCGCGTGCTCGGCGCGCTCGATGCCGCGGGCCACGGCGACGACACCGCGATCCTGTTCACCTCGGATCACGGCGACATGTGCGGTTCGCACGGGCTGCGCTCGAAAGGACCCTTCAATTACGAGGAGATCATGCGCATCCCGCTGTACGTGCGCGTGCCCGGCGTCACCGAGGCGGGCACGGCGAGCGAGGCGCTCACCAGCAGCGTCGACGTGGCATCCACGATCGCCGCGCTCGGGGGAGCCCGTGCCGACGACCTCGAGACGTTCCATGGCGTCGACCTCGCGCCGCTGTTCACCGACCCGTCGGCGAGCGTTCGCGACCACGTGCTGTTCGCGCAGGACATGGCGTGGTACGACCGCTGCATCCCCACCCGCTACGCGAGCCGGGGCATCTTCGACGGCCGTAACAAGTACTGCCGCTATTACGGCGTGGGTGGCAGCACGACCATGATCGGCGAGCCCTGGCCCACCCCGAAGCTCTTCGACGTCGACGCCGGGTTCGAGGAGCACGACCACGAGTGGTACGACCTCGACGACGATCCGCACGAGCTCGTCAACCTGGCGCACGACCGCGGCCGGCGCAGCGAGCTGCGGGCATGGTTCGAGCGGCTCGTCGAGGCCGAGCACGCGGAATTCGGACCCGGTCGTTAGGGCGCATGGTGGCGACGGCAATCGATCTCGACCACATCGCGCTCGCCGCCGAGCACGCGTGGGACAACTTCGACCGTTACCGCGGCGACCTCGGCGGTGAGTGGATCGCGGGGACGCCCGCGCCCGGCTTCTACTGGGGGCAGGTGCGGTTCGCGAACGGCATGACGCTCGAGATGCTCGAGCCGGCCAACGTGGACCTCGACGACTTCCTCGTGCGGTTCCTCGCCCGCAACGGTCCCGGCCCGCACCACCTCACGTTCAAGGTTCCCGACATCGCCGCGGCGATGGACGCCGCGACCGCGGCGGGATATCCGCCGGTGCGCAGCGACCTCTCGCAGGACGAGTGGAAGGAGGCGTTCCTGCACCCCAAGACGTGCCACGGCATCGTGGTGCAGCTAGCCCAGACACCCTTCCCCGACGCGAGCCACGAGTTCCCCGTGCCCGACCACGCGAGCGTGCTGCCCCCGCCACGCGTCGCGCGCCCGGCGTCGCTCGATCGCATCGTGCACCTCGTCGCATCGCTCGACGGCGCGCTCGGCCTCTTCGCCGGCCTGCTCGGCGGCCGGGTCGACGGCGAGGATCGTGACGCCGAAGGCAGCCGCACCGTCGATCTCGCCTGGCCCGGTCCGGGCCGGCTGCGCCTCGTCGAGCCGGCCGACCCGTCACGACTCGCGTGGCTCGGCGACCGTCCCGGCCGGGTGCACCGTCTCGAGTTGACGCTCGCCGAGCCCGCCGCGGTGCCCGGCGCAGTCGCCGGCGGCGACGGCACCTACACGGTCGAACCCGAGCAGAATCGGGGTGTGCGCCTGCTCCTGCGGGCGACCTGACCCCGGTGCCCGGCGCGGCCGCCACGGTCTCGCGGGCAGGGAGATGAGCCGTTCGGCCCGGTTCGAACGCCCGGTTCGCACCCGATTCGACGCGGTCCACGAGGCGGGCCGTGCGTCACGTGCCACTCGGGCGGCGGACGGCGTTCAGGAGCGGTCCGGGCCTGCCGACGTTGATCGTGTGAAACTGCGGCGACGGGTGCGCAGCGCGCCACCGAGTGATCCGCGGCCCGGGGTGGTGGCCACGCTCGACGATCCGCGCCTGGGCGCGGTGAGCGCGGCCCTGGCCCGGCTGCGCCCGCAGGCGTCACCCGATCCCGACGCGCCCCACGCCGGCGAGGACTACCTCGCCGAAACGGAGTACGCCTCGGGTTCCCAGCCCCAGCCCCAGCCCGAGCCCCAGCCCCAGCCCGAGCCGCGGCCCGGCTCCAGCCGCTGGGCCGCCGCGCTCGCGCCACCGCCGCCGCTCGCGCCCGAGCCGCCGCTCGTCGCCGTCGCCGCGCTCGCCGAACCCGAGCCGCCGCTCGTCGCCGTCGCCGCGCTCGCCGAACCCGAGCCGCCGCTCGCCGCGGTCGCCGAACCCGAGCCCGCGCTCGCCGCCGAAGCGGTCGTGGCCGCGGTGCTCGTCGAGGATCGCCCCGCGGTCGAGGAGACGGTCGCGACGGTCGCGACGGTCGACGCGGTCGAGGCCGAGGTCGTCACCGCCCCGTGGGCGATCGCGCTCGACGGCACGCTCTTGCCGCGTGCCCCGCTCCACCGTTCTCGCGTCCCGCACCGGCTGTCGTACGCCTTCCACCGGCCCCGCCGCCGCCGTCGCCGCCGGCACTGACCCCGCTCAGGCCGGCGGCGCCTCGCCGCGGCTCATGGCGTCGAGATCGAGCAGGCGGTCGACGGTCGCCTCGTCGAGCAGCTTCCGCTCGAGGACCACCGAACGGATCGTGCGGCCCTCGCGCCCCGCCTGTTTCACGATCTCGGCGACGCGCTCGTAGCCGAGGCGCGGCGCGAGCGCCGTTGCGACCGCGGGCGACGAACCCGCCAGCTCGAGGCAACGCGCCACGTCGGCTTCGATGCCGTCGACGCAGCGTTCCGCGAAGATCCGCATGGCATTCGCGAGCAGCCGGACCGACTCGTAGAGGTCGTGCGCGATCACGGGCAGCGTCACGTTGAGCTCGAAGTTGCCCTGGCTGCCGCAGAACGCGATCGTGGCGTCGTTGCCGATCACCTGCGCGCCCACCTGCACGAGCACCTCGCCGAGCACCGGGTTCACCTTGCCGGGCATCATCGAGCTTCCCGCCTGCAGCTCCGGGAGCATGATCTCGGCGAGCCCGGCGCGGGGGCCACTGCTCATCCAGCGCACGTCGTTCGCGATCTTCACGAGCGCGATCGCGAGCGTGCGCAGCGCCGCGCTCAGCGCCACGAGGTCGTCGTGGGCGGCCTGCACCGCGAGCGGCAGCACCGCGGGCACCAGATCGAAGCCGTAGCGCGCCGAGAGCGCGCGCACGGTCTGCGACGCGAAGCCAGGCGGCGTGTTGAGGCCGGTGCCCACGGCCGTGCCGCCGAGCGGCACGATGGCGACGCGGGGCAGCGCCGCCTCGATGGCGGCACGCGCCGCGCCGACCTGCGCCGCGTAGCTCGCGAACTCCGTCCCGAGCGTCACCGGCAGTGCGTCCATCAGGTGCGTGCGGCCGGCCTTCACCACTGTGGCGAACTCGGTCGCACGGTCGCCGAGCGAACCCTCGAGGCGGTGACACGCGGGCAGCAGCTCGCCGCGCACGAGGTCGATCGCCCCGATGCGAATCGCGGTCGGTATCACGTCGTTCGACGACTGCGACGCGTTGACATGATCGTTCGGGTGCACAATGCGGTCGAGCGCCTCGCCGGCGAACGATGCGATCACCTCGTTGGCGTTCATGTTCGACGAGGTGCCCGAACCGGTCTGGAACACGTCGACCGGGAACTGGTCGTCGTACATTCCGGCGGCCACCGCGTTGGCCGCGTCGTGGATGGCGCGCGCGACGTCGTGATCGAGCACCCCGAGCTGTTCGTTCACGAGCGCGGCCTCGGCCTTGATCGAGGCGAGCGCACGAATGAGGTGCCGTTCGATGCGCAGACCCGAGATCGGGAAGTTCTGCACCGCGAGCTGGGTCTGGGTGCCCCACCGCGCCCAGTCCGGTCGAGCGTGCGCGTGGGGGGTCATCGCGCGACCGTACCCATGGTCATGCGGTTGCCCACACGAGGATCTCGGCACCGCCGGCACCGGCCACGAACTCGTGCGCACCGGCCGCGGTGAGGCGCACGGCGTCGCCGGCCTCGACATCGCTCGTCCCGGCGAGCGAACCTCCGCCGGCCGCGACGAACAGGTGCACGTGCGGCGCGTCGGGCACCGTCACCAGCGCACCGGCGCCGAGCCGCGCGCCCCACAGCACCGCGTCGCGCTGATGGATCGTGACGGCGCCGTCATGACCCTGCCCGCTCGCGATCGGCACGAGCGCCCCGGATGCCATCGCGTCGCTGATGTCGCGCTGCTCGTATCCCGGTGCGATTCCCTGCGTGTCGGGCAGCACCCACATCTGCACGAAGTGCACGTCCGTGTCGGGACTCGGGTTCATCTCCGAGTGGCGGATGCCTGTACCGGCCGACATGCGCTGCGCGAGCCCGGGATAGATGATCCCGTGGTTGCCCTCGGAGTCGTGGTGCTCCAACTCGCCCGATAGCACCCACGTGATGATTTCCATGTCGCGATGTGGATGCGTGCCGAACCCCGTGCCGGCGCGCACGGTGTCGTCGTTGCTGACGAGCAGCAGCCCGTGGCCGACGTTGTCGGGGTCGTAATGGTTCGAGAAGCTGAACGAGTGATGCGAGTCGAGCCAGCCGAGGTCGGTGTGGAAGCGGTCGGCGGCGCGGCGCACGTCGATGGTGGGTTGCGTCGTGGTCATCGGAAACCTCCTGATGGCCACAACACTTGCCTATTCCGCACTCACGCGTACTGCAGCTCGTAGATCGTGCTGTTCGAGAGGTTCACGAGCAGGAGGTCGCCGTTGGGGCCCGGCTCGATGTCGACCACGCCGACGGCCGGCAATGTGACCGCTACCCGTCGTCGCGCGAAGTTCGGCGCGCCGCTGGCGCCGGCCGGGGCGGCAAACAGGCACGGTCGCCCGTAGTCCACGAAGAACAGCGCCTTGCGGTAGACGGCCGGATAGGCGGTACCCGAGTAGAAGGCGATGCCCGTGATCGCGCCGCCGTTGCCCTCCGGTTCGGTCTCGAGGCACGTGTCGGCCCCGTTCACCACATGGCCCGAGTCGCGATACTCGAATGCCGGCTTGGTATCGCTCCGCGCGCCGTACAGCGCCTTGCACATGTTGAGATTCGCAGCCGCGAAGAGGGGCTGTCGCACGGTGCCTTCCCAGCACGGCCAGCCGAAGTTCCGGGGCTTGAACACGGGGCTCCCCACGCGGTCGATCTCCTCGTACGTGTCGACGCCCGGGTCGGCGATGTAGAGGTCGTTCGTGCCAGGCCGGATCGCGAACCGGAACGGGTTGCGCAGCCCCCACGCCACGATGCGGCGCGTGTTCAGGTCGCCGCTCGCGGTATAAGGATTGTTCGCCACGGCGGCGCCCGTGGTGGGGTCGACGCGGATGATCGTGCCGTCGAGCGTGGTGGGGTCACTGGCGAAACCGGTGAGGATGTCCTGCGCACGCAGCGAGCCGCCTTGTGCCTTCGGAGCGGTGAGGTTCGTGCCCGCGCGCCACGGCGGATCGCCGCACGCGTTGGCGAACTGCCCGTAGTCGGCGGCCGACTCGCCGTCGCTGATCTCAGTGGCGCCGTCGCCGCCGCTCACGTAGAGCTTGCCGTCGGCGCCGAAGTGCAGCGCGCCGATGTGGTGCACGAACTGATTGCACCAATTGTCGATCAGCACCTTCATCGAGCCCGGCACCATCACGTCGCCCTTCGCGGTGAGGCGAGCGAGCCGGGCGTAGCGCACGCATCCCGTCGTCGCGTACGTGGGGCACGTGTCCTTGTTCGCGACGATCGGACCGCCGCGCGTCACCGAGTCGCGCGAGTACAACACGTACACGTACGGCTTGGAGGGGAAGTGCGGGTCGAGCGTGATGCCGAGCAGGCCGTGGCCCTGTGCGGCGTAGACCTCGTTGCTCAGGTCGGCGAACACCGTGGGCTGGGTGTCTCCGGCACCGTGGAACACCTTGACGACGCCGGCGAGCTCGGCGACGAAGACGCGCCCGTCGGGGGCCGCCACCGCCGCGGTCGGCAGCTGCAGCTGGGCCGGCCCCATCGCCACCTGGAGACCGAACGCCGCGCCCAGGTGGGAGCGCGACGCCGTGGACGGACTCGCCTGCGCCGCCACCACGCCGATCGCCACCACGGCCGTGGCCACGACGACGCGTGTGCGGCCCCGCCCGGAGCCGATCATGTGCGTTCCCTCCCCTCAGGGTGCGGGGAGCGTAGGGGCAGGACGTGGGGCGTGCAACGCCGCGCGCCGCGGCGGCGGGCGATGTGACTCCCGCTCCGGGGAGACCCGCAGGGCGGTCAGCCTCGTGCGAGATCGGCGAGCACCGTGAGCACCTGATCGTTCGTCGGGATCTGCCACTGCTGGGTGCCGACGCTGTCGAAGCGCACGATGCCGTCACGGTCGATCACGAACAGCGCCGGCCGTTGCCCGAGGCTCAGCGCGGCTCGCCACGTCGTAGGCGTCGAACGCGGTGTGCTCGGCGTCGGAGACGATCGGATACGACGTGGGGTTGCGCTCGAGGTAGCGCGTGATCGCGCTGGTCGACTCCGGAGCGACCGCGAGGATCGAAGCCCCGGCCCCGGTGAACTTGTCCTGGTCGTCACGCAACTGCGCGAGG
Source organism: uncultured Actinomycetes bacterium (assembly GCA_963716525.1). Lineage (GTDB taxonomy): Bacteria > Actinomycetota > Acidimicrobiia > IMCC26256 > PALSA-610 > JBBREP01. Next base: position 1,111,421 of record OY970315.1, on the reverse strand, counting down.
TGGCGGCGGCAGAACGGTCAGGCGAAGCCGCGCAGGAACACGAGCACCACCGGGCCGTGTGTGAGCACGTCGTCGAGCGCGACCGTGTTGCCGTCCGCGTCCGGGAGCGCGAACTTCGGCGCCGCGGTGCCGACCGACGCCGTGGTGCTGTGCGTGGCCATCGGAAGTACACGCTACGCCTGCCGCCGCCTGCTTCCGGTCTACGAGCCCGGCCGGGCAGCGAGCACGGCGATGACGGTCTTGCTCGTGCCGTTGCGCACGATCGTGAGGTGCAGCGTGGCGCCCGGCTGCAGCGGCCGGATGACGCCGATCAGATCCTCGGGGGTCGTGATCGTCGTGCCGCCGGCCTTCGTGACGACATCGCCGCTCTGAATGCCCGCCTTGGCCGCCGGGCTGCCCGATCCGACCGCCTGGACGAGCGCGCCCTTGCTCTGGGTGATGCCGAGCTGTTGCTGCAGATCGGGTGTGATCGGGATCGTCGCCACGCCGAGGTACGGGTGGGTCGCGTGGCCCGTGGTGAGGAGCTGGTGCATCACGTCGGTGACGGTCTGGGAGGGGATCGCGAATCCGAGCGACACCGCGCCGGCGCTCGGCGGGATGTATGCCTCGGCAAGGCCGATCACGCGGCCGCGCCCGTCGACGAGCGCACCTCCGGAGTTGCCGGGTGAGATCGCCGCGTCGGTCTGGATGAGATCAACCAGCGACTGGGTCTGGGCCGCCGAGCCGCTGATCGAACGGTTCAATCCCGACACCACGCCGGCGGTGACGCTGTTCGTGAATCCGAGCGGGCTGCCGATCGCGATCACGAGATCGCCGAGCGCCGGCAGCGATTGGTCGAACGTCGCCGCCTTGACGCCCGTACGTGTGGTCTTGACCGCGGCGATGTCGGTGATCGAGTCGGTTGCCACGACGGTGCCCTGCAGCTGCTTGCCGTCGGCGAACGACACCTTCACGGTGTGCGACGACCCGACGACGTGGGCGTCGGTGGCGATGATGCCGCTGTTGTCGTACACCACGCCGCTACCGAGCCCGCTCGACGTCGTGATCGTCACGATCGACGGCGCGAGGCGACTGGTGACGGCCGGGATCCGGTTCCAGTCGTTCAGCGGGGCGGTGCCGGTGGCGTTGGTTGCCGGCGTTACCCCAGACGCGGTCGAACTCTTCGCGGTCGACCCGCTCGAGCACCCGACGAGCACCAGCGCCAGCAGTGCGGCCGCCCATGCGGCCCGGGGCTTCGCCCAGTTCGAGCGTTGCCGTGGCTCCAGCCGATGTTGTCCGGGTCGAGCTGTGGCGCGCACACCGAAGGTGTATCCAGCGTTACGGCGAGCGAAGCACCCCGAGGTCGTCGATCACCTGCGCGGCGAATCCCTGGACGTCGGTGACCTCGTACGACCGGCGGATCACGCCGTCGCCGTCGATGAGGTACGCGATGCGCGCCGCGTAGTCGGAGAGCTTGTCGTCGGGCGGCCGGACCACCTCGTACTGCGTGCCGACCGACTTGTCGGCGTCGGACAGGAGCCGGAAGCCGAAGTGCTGCTCGTCGGCGAACGCCTTGTTCTCGGCCGGCGTGTCGAACGACGCGCCGAGCACCACGCAGTCGGCGGCCTCGAGATCGCTGGACCTGTCACGCAGGCCCTGGCCCTGGATCGTTCAGCCGGGTGTCGACGCCTTCGGATACCACCAGAGCAGCACCCAGTGACCCTGCAGGTCGGCGAGCGACACGTCGGTGCCGTCCTGGTCGGAAAGCGTGAAGCTCGGCGCCGTGGTTCCCTCGCTCAGCACGTAACCCACGCTAGCCGTGGTGCCGCGCCACCGCCGCCGGGCCGCTCCTACCAGTACTTCTCGTCGGGCGGGAGCGCGTCCCACGCCGGCGTGTTCGGCAACGGTGTGCTGCCCTGGTAGATCAGCATGGCGAACTGCATCGGATCGGCTCCTTCAAGTCCTTCGAGTGGGGATGTGTTCGTCGTACTGACGGATGGCGCCGCGCACACGTGATGGCCCCCATCAGTCGTCGAGCATGACCACGTCGAGCTCGGCGATACGGTCCGCGTCGCCGGTCACGTGCAGCGCCACGATGCGCCCGTCGACCGTCTCGATCTCCACCGCGCCACGCACGCGGCCACCCGGTGCCCACGCGAGTCCGGTCATGCCACCCACGACGGCGAGGTGCGCGCTGCGCGCGCCACCCGACAGCGCACCGGCCACGGCGTCGACACCGTGCAGCTCGCGCAGCGAGCCGAGGCGTTGTGCGGCGGCGTCGGGTTGCATCACCACATCGGGGTCGAGGAGCCGCACGAGCGTGTCGAAGTCGCCGTCGCGCGCGGCCCGCAGGAACGCGCGCACGACGTCGCGGTGCTGGGTGAGGTCGCTCGGCGAGCGCGGCGTGCGGTCGCGTACGCGCCGGCGCGCCCGGCTGGCGAGTTGGCGGGCCGCGTCGGTCGAGCGGCCGACGATCGGGCCGATCTCCTCGAACGGCACGCCGAACACGTCGTGCAGCACGAACGCGACGCGCTCGGCCGGGCCGAGCGAGTCGAGCACCACCAGCAGTGCCGCGCCCACCGATTCAGCGATGAGCGCCTGCTGTTCGGGGTCGTGCGAGCCGGGCGCGACCGCGACGTCGTCGGCGAGCGGGACATCGGTGCCGTGCGCGCCGGCGGTGCGCCGCGCGCGCAGCCGGTCGAGGCAGATGCGCGCGACAACCGTTGTCATCCAGCCGGCGAGGTTCTCGATGGCCGCGGCATCGGTGCGCGCCAGGCGCAGCCAGGTCTCCTGCACGGCGTCCTCGGCCTCGCCGTGGTTGCCGAGCATGCGGTAGGCGACGCCGCGCAGCCGGGGCCGGCTCGCCTCGAACTCCGTGGTCATCCAGTCGGCGCGGCCCGTGGGCCCGTCGGGTAGTCGATCGCTCATGACCGGTACGACGAACCTGCGGGCGCGAACGTGACGGGGCCCTTCAGTCGAGTAGCTCGAGCAGGCGATCGGGCGGCCGGGCGATCACGGCCCGGTCGCCCCGCACCACGATCGGTCGCTCGAGCAGGATCGGGTGCTTCGCGATCGCCTGCAGCAGCGCGTCACCGCTCGCGGCGGCGAGCTGCAGCTCCTCGTACACGCCCTCGCCGGTGCGCATCATCGCCCGCGGGTCGTCGATGCCGAGCAGCGCCATGAGCCGCCGCAGGTCGTCGACCGACGGCGGCTCGTCGAGGTATCGAACGATCTCGGCGTCGACGCCGCGCTCGCGCAGCAGGCCTTCCGCGGTGCGGCACTTCGAGCAGCGCGGGTTGAAGTACATCGTCGTGTCGGCCACGAAACGAGCCTATGAGCCTGCTGTCTCCGGGTGCGGTGCGAGCGCCGGCGGCATCAGCGTCGCACGCGCGCGCGGCGGATTCCCGCGGTCGCGGTGGCCGGCACCGCGCACGAGGCGCGGTACGTGCAGTCACCGAAGCCGTCGGATTGGGTATCGGGGGCCGAGGGCGTCGCGAGCGTGTTGCCGTTCGAGTCGACGAGCTGCATCGCCTCGGATGCCTTCAGGTGAGCATTCGCGCCGTTGGTGGTGGCGAGGTCGAAGTGGACCGTCGTCAGGTTCGGCATCGCCGCGATCCCGGTGCCGCCGCTCGTCGAGATCTCCACCGGCGTCTCCTCGATCCACTCGGCCGTCGTGCGTGTCGACGCGTACGGGATCGTCTGGCTGAACGATCCGCCGTTCGTGAGGTCGGCGAGCGTCATCGTCCAGACGCCGGGCACGATCTCGTCGAGCGTCGCGTGCACGTGGTCGCCGGGCGCGACCGGCAGGCCCGTGATCGTCACGGACGGCACCGGGATGATCTCCCACCATGCCGAGTACGACGCGGTGCCGTCCGCGGCCACGTCCTGCTCGGTGCCGAGCTGGATCAGGGTGGGGTCGGTGAGGGTGCAGCCGGCGTCGATGCATCCGCCGCCGATGCCGATCCACGACGACGAGTACTCGGCCTCACCGTTGGTGTGCTGGGTGGCGGTGGGGACGGTCCAGTCGCCGCTGATCGCGGTGAACAGCTTGCTGCCCTGCTCGAGCGTGCCCTGGTTGTAACCCGACCAGTTGTTCGATTGGTTCGTGCCGAACGTGACGATCGGGCGGTGGAAGCGGGCTACGGCGATGGCGGGTGCGGCGCCCGCGGCGGCGAAGCTGGACGCGCCGAGCGCGAGGGCGGCGAGCAGCGCGAGACGGCGTATGGACATACCTCTCCTTTTAGGTTGTCCCGCCGTGGGCCAGGCGGTCGATGCCCGCTGGCGCGCGCGCGTAAACCACGGTTGCGTCAACGTTGTGCGGCGGCCCGCGAGCCGCCGCAGGTGACCGCGTCATCGAACCAGGTGCGCGGCGACCTCGCCACCGGAGGCCTTTGCAGGGAATCGTTCCTAGGCGACCGGCAAACTCGTCAGCCGCCTTGTCGGAGCGTCTTGTCGATCTCCGCGCGATGCAACGACCAGGGCGCAACGTTGATGGGCACGTCCGAACCGCCGACGACCTCGCTGAACGGCGGGGAGGAATAGAACGCGTTCGCGGCGTCCTCTGACTCCCACACGTCGACGACCCGCCACCCGCCCTGCGCCCGGGGCCCCGCGATGTGGGCAATGAAACCGGGCGGGTTGGGCGCATCCGCGGACTCCCGACCGATCCCCTTCATCAGTTGGTCATAGCCGGCCTGGTCAACCACGTCTGACTCGAAGACAAAGGCATGTGCCATCGATGTTCACCTCCATAGGCTCGTCCGTCATTCAGCTCTTCGCCGCCCACCAGGCGATTGGATCACTTCGGACGGCGGACCTGTCGAACTGCTCGGATCCGCTGTTCTACCCGGCGATCCCGCCGGCGCATTGGTCGATGGTCGCTGAGATCGAGGGGCGCGTGCTCGTCGTCCCGCTTGCCCCGTCCCTGTGTCCGGCGCGCGGTATCGACTTATCCCGCGGTCGCGGTGACGTAGATCTTGTCGACCTGGTGCTCCTCACGCCGCGGTGGCCGGGTGCGGATGTCGAGGCCGTGGAACCCGGCGTCCTGGATGAGACCACCGAGCTCATCGGGCGCGTAGTAGGTCACGACGACACGCTCATGGCGGCCCCGCCACCGGCTGTCGCGCCACTCGGCGCCGCGACCGGAGTGCGTGGCTACAAGCAGTTGCCCTCCGGCCCGAACGACGCGGCGAAGTTCTCGAAGCGTGCTCGGCAGCGCGCGACGAGGCATGTTGTGGAGCGAGTACCAGCACACGGCCGCGTCGCAACAAGCGCCCGGGAGCGGCAGATGCTGCACGTCCCCACACACAAATGCGGACGCGGCACCGCGCCGGTGCGCGCTCACGAGCATCTCGAAGGTGACATCGATCGCGATCGCCGAACGCTCCCGGGCGGCAACGAACGCGCTCACCTGCCCAGGGCCACAACCGATGTCGAGAACGGTCCCCCGCTGCGGACACCGCTCGACGAGGCGTGCAAGGAACGCACGGTCGAGGTCGTTCCTCTGGAACTCGTCGCCGAACCTGGCCGTGTAGTCCTCGACTACGGCCGCATACGCGTGCGCGACGGCGGCCAGGTCGAAGTCCACACCTCATGATGGCGCGACACGGCAACGTCGTGTCGGGCGTTCACCGCTCTGCAATAGGCGCAGCGCAGCGCACCTGGGCCGAGCCGCTCATTCGGCGCGCCGCAACCGCGGCCTATATCGCACGAAGCGCTTCGGCCATCACGAAGAAGCCGAAGATCCGCGCTTTGCCCGCGTCGAAGAACCGCGCTGTCGCGTCAGCGAGCCAGGACCGGACGTCGTCCTCGGCCTCGCGCCCGGTCTCGATGGCCTCGACGACATTGGTGTGCGTCAACAGGTAGTCGACCAGTCCCGCGGGGGTGAACTCGACAGTGTCGATCCAGGTCTCACTGAAGCAGCGAGCCAGGCCCGCTGGCGGAAGGGTGTTCCCGGCCATTGAACCGCGTGGCGGTGTCGGATATCGAGCCGCGTACTCGGTGCTCGCCCACTCTCCAAACGACGCATCGCCGGGAACGTGAACACCCGCATGGTCATAAAGGATCACGACGCCGTCGGGCCGCAGCACCCGACGGGCCTCATCGAAGAACCGGGCCTGATCGAACCAATGAACAGCCGAGCCGGCAGCAACAAGCGTCGCGGCGCTCGCCGCAACCGGCAGTGCCTCTGCCGCACCCACGACGTAGGGCAGCCCATCGGACCGGCTCGCCACTGCCAGCATCACCGGCGCTGCCTCGATTCCGACGGCGCGGAACCCGAGCGCCGCGAGTGCACGCGTGGACAAGCCCGTCCCGGCCGCTACGTCGACAGCAATGCCTCTCTCGACGGGCACGCTGTTCAGGATCCGGCCCAAGGTCCGTTCATGGTGATACGGACGACCCTGGTGGTAGCGCTCGGCAGTCCTCGGGCCGACGAACGGGTTACGGACATCGCCCACGTTCAGAGTTGATCCGCCCGCGCTGTCGCGCGCAAGCGTCCAGCAGGCGGACATGGCGCTGTTGCGCCGTACCGCGGCATCCCGGACGCCGAACTCGCCGTCATCCCCTGGCACATCGCACTTCCTCCAGGAGAATCCGGACGTGACCACGAGGATGGTCGTGTTCTACCCGTTGCCGTGCGCGCACGAGACCGATGAATGACAGCCACTCGGATCGTCTACACCAGGAGGATCGCGACGCCTCGTGCATTGCAGGAAGGAACTATGCGATGACGACGACCCTGACCGTCGATCTGTTCATCTCGGCCGACGGATTCGCAGGATCCGACGGCCTGCCGGGCTACTTCGGCTACCTCGGACCGGACCTCGAGGCGTGGATCGCCGATTCGGCCGCACCGACGGTGTCGATCATGGGCCGCCGCACCTACGAGATGCTGGCCTCGCTGCCCGAGGAGCATCGCGACCGCGGCTGGGAGCAGATGGCCCAACGCGAAACGGTCGTGTTCTCCCACACGCTCGAACGAGTCGATTGGGCCAACGCCAGGGTCTGCCGGGACGACCTGGGCGAGGAAGTCGCGCGACTGAAGACGACGTCCGAGGTCCCGCTTCGCACCGTGGGCAGCCTCTCCGTTGCTCGCCAGCTCATCAGCGCCGGCCTGGTGGACCGTCTCCGTCTCATGACCTTCCCCCTCCTCGCCGGGCCCGACGGCCGCGAGCCGGCCTTCACCGACGTGGCATCGACCGACCTCGAGCTCGTAGACCACCACGTCCTCGACGGCCGCGTGCTCCTCGTCGAGTACCGACCGACCGGGCGTGACATCCCGCGCGCCTGACCACCTCCCGCCGACCTGATCGACGGACACCCAGGAGCAGCCACACCAACCTCGACGCTCTCGCGTCCCGCCGCTCCGTGGCCACGGCCGAGCCGTCGCCGACCCGAGACCGACGACCCTCACCAGATGAAGGGAACGAGCCGCTTGTGCGTTGCCGCATAGTCTCGATAGCCCTGACCGAGGTGCTGGAGCAGGGCCTGCTCCTCGACTCGGATGCGGAACGCGAGCGCGCCGCCGGTGGCAACGGTGAGGCACACGCACGCCAACCAGTTTCCGATGAACAGACCTACCGCCATGAAGGCGAGAAGCAAGCCCGCGTAGCTGGGATGCCGGATCACCCGATAGGGCCCGTCGGCGATCACCGGCTGATCGCCGCTCGTTTGGACGGTGAAGGTGAAGTACCGGCCCAGCGTGCGAAAGCTCCACAGCCGTAGGGCGATGCCGCTCCAGAACAGCACGAGTCCGAGACCGTCAGCCACGACGGGTCGGATCGTGGCCGATGGTGCCACCGCCGAGAGCGCTCCCGCCAGCAGCGCGCCGGCCGCGATGACAAGCCGGAACAGCACCTCGCTGGTCCAACTGGCCTTCACCGCCTCAGGGCGGCGAGCGATGCTCTGGCGCAACTCCAGGACAATCCAAAAGGTTGCCGTGACCACCAGGATCCAGCGCACTGTCGGACGCTACGGCGAGCGACGCACTCGTCGCGCTCGATACGGACGCGGACCCGGTAGCGCGTCGGCCTTGAATATCCGATAACGCAATGCACAACGATATCTATGTATGCGTTCGGAACAGTTGAAGGGTCATCTCGACCCCCTTGTGCTGGAATCTCTTGCGCGCTCGGCGGGAGTCGAACCCACAACCTTCTGATCCGTAGTCAGATGCTCTATCCATTGAGCTACGAGCGCGGGAGTCATCCAGTGTAGGACGTGCTGCGATGCTCGCCCGATCCGCTAGGGCGTCCGCGGGGTCGCCGGCCCGACCACTACCCAGAAGCTGGAGCGACACCGTGCGTCGGCGCCCCCGCTCGCGGTCGGCGACGTGGTGGTGGTCCATGTCGCGCCGCCATCGCTCGAGAGGAACACGCCCGTCCGGCGACCAGGCAATGCGTCGCGTCGACGCACCTCACGAGGTAGTCGACGACAACCGCGAACCTCGGTCCAGTGAACCAACTCAGCGGGTCAGCCTTGAAGCGCATGGCATCAGGCTTGCCTCAATTGCGTTCACGTGCTGACGACCGAGAGCGTGGTCACGAGTGCTAGCTGGTGCTGTCAGTGCCCGCCAAGGGCAAGCAGGTATCCGACGAGTTGTGCGCCGAAATACTGAGCCTCTGAGGGGGTGAGGCCGTATTGACGCATGACGCTGACGAGAACGCTCTGGTCGGTCGCCGACCATGGCGTGGTGTAGCTGTTCGGCCCTGTGCTCGTTGGCGGCTCGACTGGTGTCATGGACGGCGCGTGGGCGAGCCCGACAAGGTAGGCGAGGATTCCGACGGATGTGCGTTGTGCGTTCAGTGCGGTCTGCCCGAAGTATGTCGCGTTCTTCAACAGGCGCGTGTTGTCGTTCGCGTTGTAGGCCGTCGTGACGTTCACCGTCGTTGCGGCGGGTGTGAACGCAGCCGATTCTGCCGACGTGGCCCCTGAGCCCAAGTTGTTCACGGCCTGAACGTGCGCCGTCTGAGTCGTCCCGTTTGGAACCGTCACAATGGCTCGCCGCGCGGTTGCCGGGACTGTGATCGTCTGGCGGCCGGGGCTGGTCGTGACGGTGTAGCTGGAGATCGCCGACGACCCGGGCGATGATGGCGGGTTCCATGCGACGGATACCCAGCCGTTTCCGCTCCTGACGCCGGTAAGCGTCGGTGCGCTCGGCAGGTCAGCGGGAGCGACGGTGCGCAGGGTCACCGGCCCGACCACCACGCAGAAGCTGGCGCGACACCGTGCGTCGGTGCCCCCGCTCGCGGTCGGCGACGTGGTGGCGGTCCATGTCGCGCCGCCATCGCTTGAGAGGAACACGCTCGTCGCCGTCGCGATGATGCACTTCGCGGCCGCGTTGCAGAACAGCGTATTCATCGCGTCGAGCGCCGGTGTCGGTACCGCCGTCCAGCTTGCGCCGCCGTTGGTCGTGCGGGCGAGCCGCGGTTTGCCGGAAGCGGCCCGTCCGGCCACCAGGCAATGCGTCGCGTCGACGCACGTCACGAGATTGGCTTTCATGCCCGTCGGTTGCGCCGTCGTCTTTGGCCAGGTCTTGCCCGCGTTGGCGGTCGTCCGCACCGCGCCGCCGTCGGCATTCTCGTCGCCGACCGCGTAGCAGCGTGTGCTGCTCGCGCACTGCACGGGATTCGAGGAGAAGGCGGCGATGAACGGAGGCTGGTACGGGGGGTACTCGTTTCGGTTCACCCAGCCGGTCGTCGGCGTCCAGTCGTAGCTGGTTGATACCTCGAGTGGGGCGAGCCCGGCTAGCGCGAAGCAATGTGTTGTCGTCGGGCAGGCGATCGCTATGGCACCCGACGCGAGCACTCTGGCGTGGTACGTCTTGCCGCCATCGTTCGTCTCCATGATGTCGCTGTGGCCCGGATACGAGGAATAGGGCGGGCAGTTGTCGCCGCACTCATAGTTGTTGTTCAGCAACGTGAAGCAGTGCGTCGTACTGGTACACGCGATGTCGTAGCCGCCGAGGCCGTTCACCCACTTCCATGTCGCGCCGCCGTCGCTCGACGTTGATGTCGCGTTCTGCGCGACCTGGATGCAGTGCGTCGTGTCGGGGCACGCGATGCCCAGACCCTCGCTGACCTGGCTCACCAACCGGTTCGTCCAGTCCGCGCCGAGATCGGGCGTCGTCGCGAACGGGCCGTAGCCGACATTGGTTGCGTGAGGGATGTCGGTGCTCGCGGCGACACACCGTACGGCCGTGCACGCGAGCGCAGTCGGCGCGTAGACGTTCGGCGCATTCGTTTGCTGCCAGTGCAGTCCGCCATCGGGCGTCCATGCGGCCCGCAGGTCGATGAGGCCGGGCTGGCCTGCTTCGTCGACGAGTTGTAGTCCGAGGCAGCGACTCGCCGTCTGGCAGCGCACCTGGTCGAACGAGTACTCGAAGAGCGTGTCGCTCACATCGAGCACCGACCAGTGGTGGCCCGCGTCGGTCGATCGCAGCACGATGGGGCCGCTCTGGTTGGGCTCGGTGCCGGTACCGGCGAGGCACAACGTTGCGGTCGCGCAGAACGGCGCATTCATGCCACCCGGTTGGGGCGCCAGTGCGGCGGCCGTCCATGTGCGGCCGGTATTGCTCGACCAGTACATGTGCACGTGGTCCGTCCCGACGCACTTCGTCGCGCTTCCCGCGCCGCACGTGACCGTCTGCACGGGCGCGGCATAGCGCGTCCACGAGGTGCCGCCGTTCGACGTCACCAGCGCACCGCCGGCCGCCGCCGACGCGACGCAGTTGCTCGCCGACGCGCAGGCCACACCGGAGAGCGGACCGATCGCGGGGATCGTGACCGGCGTGAAGTTCCGTCCGGCGTTGACCGATCGCCACACGCCACCGGCCGCCGCCGGCGTCGAGCCCACCGCCAGGCACACCGACGCCGTCGCGCAGGCGACGGCTCGCGGATTCCCGCGTACGATCGGACCTGCCGCGGGCGACCACGACACGCCCCCGTTGCCCGACACCATGGTCGTCGGCCCGACCGCGACGCACGCGCTCGTCGACGTGCACGTGACTGCGGTCTCCGACACGCCCGCCACGCGACGGAAAGCAGGAATCGACAGCGGTGCGGCCGCAGCGCGGTGCGCGGTCGTGGGCGCGGCGTGGCGCGCCGACGGCGCGGTGCGAGCCGTCGAGGGCGGCGCGGCGACCGCGATGATCGATCCGGCACACAGCGCGACCACGAAGCCCGCGCCCATCATCGCCCGACTGTTCATGACCGACCTCCGGCGAGCTCGGCAGCTCATCCCGCCGTCGCAGCTCCACGCCGGCACCCTTCACCGACGGTACGGGTGAAGTGAGACGCGTCGACAGGGCCGAATGTCACCGGCGCGGCCGACGGCCGACACTTCAGCCTGACTCCGGCGGCACCATGGGTTTCGGCCGGCTCGGGCGCTCGCCATGTGCATAGGTGGTACTTGGGTAGCCGTCACCTCGACCGCGAGCCAGCGAGAATCCATGGTGGCGAGCAGATCGATGCCTGGCGACTTGCGCTCCGTGTCGGCCACCGCGGTGACGTGCCAACCAAGATCACGGAGGTGCCGGGCCAGTGACTCCTGGGCGTTGCCCTCCCACAACCATTCACGCTTCACGAACGGAACGGTCAACGCAGCCGCTGCGAGAGGTACAGCAGATAACGCTGGCCGTTGCGCAGGTGACCGACCAGGCCAAACGCCGTTGAGCACAGCGCTCGGTCCGGGATAGTCCGTAGTCAGATGCTCTATCCATTGAGCTACGAGCGCAGGGACTGAGCAGTGTAGGGCGGTGCGATCCGGGCCAGCCAACGGGTAGCGGTTCGGTTTCGCCGCCTGTCGGTGGCCTGCGCTGAGGAGGTAACTGACCCGCTGGGGTCGCGAACCGCGCGGCGTTAGAGGCGTTGAGCACGAATCCTCCTACCGACCGAGCGCTACGAGTTCGGCTCGCCGCACCCCAGATACACGCGCAACACGACTCGCCCGAAACGGACGCTCGCTCATCGCCGCGCGTGCAGCGTCGTCCTGTGCACGTCGAGCACAACAACGCCGACGGGCCCTACTGCGTAGCCTGCCGCGCCGCGCTGGTCAGGCGCGGATGACGAGGAACGTCACGCCCGCGCTCACGAACGCGGCCGCGAGCGCCAGCGCGGCGATGAAGAGCAGTCGATTCCCGGACGTCTCGGTAGGCGGCCCGCCGCCGGGCATTGGCACCGGGGGCGGGGCCACTGCGGGCGCGGCGGCCGGGGGCGGAGTCGCGGCGGCCGGGGGCGGAGTCGTGGGTTCGACGAGCGTGGCATCGACCGCGGCGGCCGGGGGTGGGGGCGGTGGTGGGGGCGGCGGCGGAGGAGCAGGAGGAGGGGCAGCAGCAGCGATCGGGTCGGGTCGTTCGATCGGCCTACCCACGACGGTCTCGTTGAGGTCTCGACGGGATCCTCCGGCGTGGGGGGCGGGTTCCGCCGTCTCCTCGATCGTCGATCCCAGCGCGCGCTCGACCCACGCGGAGCCGACCAAGACCCGCTCCTCGACCCAGCGAGCGCCGTCCCAGTACCGGATGATCTTGTCGGATGCCGCGTCTGGGTACCAACCTGGTGCCGTCATCGCCTCCCCCCGACTCTGCACGCCCCGCTCCAAGCGGCCGCGACCAATTATGGGATCAACCGATCACGGTCGAGTCAAGTCCGACTCACCCGAGCGCGGCTGGGCACGTCGATGTGACGTGGCCGCGCTCGTGTCTAGCAGGGTGGTGAACGAGTCGGGTTGAGTGCTCGACGCGACCGCAACGCGCCTGAGCGACGGCGCGCTGCCGCGGCAGCGCGGAACGAGCGTCGTGACGTTTGTGGTCCCATCGCCCTACGAACATCACGACGTCGCCGCGCCGGCCACCACACCGCCGATCACGTCTCGCGAGCCGGTCTTCAGCGCCCTGCTAGACACGCTGGGCCGGGAACAGCAAGAAGGTCTCGCCGAACCCCTTGAGCACGGCCTCACGCGGCGCGCCGAACTGCAGGTCGCCCATCGAGCTCGCGAGCTCGTGCACGAGCCGCGACACGAGCACCTCGTCGGAGGCCGCTTGGGCGGCGACTCGGGCGGCAAGGTTGACATGCCGCCCGAACAGGTCTCCATCGACATGGATGACCTCGCCGGTGTGCACGCCGACCCTGACGTGCAACGGGAATTGCTCGTTCACGGCGCGTTCCGTGTCGAACGCGGACTGGAGCGCCACCGCGAACAGGACGCCGAGGCGCGCCGAGGGGAACGTCAGCATGAAGCCGTCGCCCTGGTGCTTCACCTCGGTACCCGAGTGCTCCACGAGCAGGCCGCGCGTGATCTCGTCGTGCCGCGTGAGGAGCGAGAACCAATCCCGGTCGCCCAACCCCGCGCCGATTGCGGTCGAATCGACGATGTCGCTGAACACGATCGTCACGGTCCCGCCGATCACCGACGCCCGCAGGACATCGAGCACCTCGGCGGTCTGGGCCGGTACCGAGGCCGCGCCGGGGGCCTCCGCGCCGGCCGGGGCCGCGTCGGGGTCGACCACGATCGTCGTCGACCCCACCACGATCACGTCGCCCGGCCCGAGGGCGGTCGGTGCGACGATGCGGGCACCGTTGACGAACGTCCCGTTCGTGCTCGCCCGGTCCTCGACCATGAGTGCCCGACCCTCGACCCATAGCTCGCAATGCGTCCGCGAGCACCGCTCGTCATCGAGGATCAGACCTTCGCCTGCCCGGCCCACAGGCAATCGGTCCCGGATCACGAGGCGCAGGGGGATCCGACCCGATGCCGTCACATCCACGACGAAGTCGGGCTCGCTCATCCGCTGAAGCCGGTCAGTGCGTGCACCTTGTTGTCCTGGCTGCCCACGATCACCAGATCGCCGTCGACCAGCGGCGAGGACAGGACGGGGCCGCCGGTGTCGAACCTGCCCCGCAGGGTGCCGTTGCCCGCGGCGACTGCATAGAGCGCGCCGTCGTCGCTGCCGACGACCACCAGGCCTCTGGTGACGGCGGGGGAGGAATCGATCGATCGCGAGGCTTGGAACGACCATTTCGTCGCGCCGTTCGCGCGCGTCGAGAGCGACGAGCCGCCCCGCGTCCGTGCCGACGAACACGCGACCGCCCGTGACCGTGGGAGACGACTTGACCGCCGACCCGAGCGCGGTCGCCCATCGCGGCTTGCCGGTCGCGACATCGATCGCGTAGAGCTTCCCGTCGAGGCTGCCCACGTACGCGACGCCGCCGGAGATGACCGGCGAGGACTGCACCGCGGCGCCCGTCCCGACGCGCCAGCGCTCCGTGCCGTCGGCGCGGGCGATCCCGTACACGTTGCCGTCGTTGCTCCCGACGACCACGAGATCACCCGACACCGCGGGTGACGACACGACGACATCGCCGGTCGCGTACGTCCACTTGGGTGTGCCCGTCGCCGCGTCGAACGCTCGCACGCCGTCGGCGCCGACAAACACCGCGCCTCCGGCCACGGCCGGCGAAGACACGATCTCGTAGCCGAGCGAGGTCTTCCACCGCACTGCACCGGTGGTCGTGTCGACGGCGTACAGGTTCCCGTCGTTCCCGCCGAACCACGCCTCGCTCCCGGCAACCGCTGCTGACGATCGCACCAGGTTGTTCGTGGCGAGACGCCACCGCTCGGCCCCCGACGCAGTATCCAGGCCGTAGACCTTGCCATCCTCGCTGCCGACCACGACGATGTCGCCCGCGCGGGCCGGCGACGCGAACACGTGGCCCGAGGTCGAAAAGGACCAGCGCTGCGTGATCTCGAGTGGCAGTGCCGCCGGCGCCCCTCCGACGGGCCCCTTGCCAGCGGTCCCCGAGCCGTTGCCGCCGCCGGTGCTCAGCAGCACCGAGCCGGCGACCACCGCGAGGACGATCAGGATCCCCACCAGCACGAGCCATCGGCGGCGGCCCGGGGGGCGCACCGCGGCGGTGGGCTCGGTGCGCGGGCCACCGATCGATTCGCGCACGGCGCCGGGTTCGCGGATTTGCACCTCGGAGCGCGAGTACCAATCCGAACCGACTGCCGCCGTCATCGCCGCGCCAAGCGCGACTCCGAACGCCTCGGTCGACAGATGACGGGCGGTGGGGTCGCGCGCCACGGCCCGCATGACGGCCGCCTCCAGCGGTGCCGGCACCCCGGGTACGAGGTCGCGGAGCGGGCGGGCCTCCTCGTTCATCCGCCGGGTGCAGAGGCCGACGAGGCCGCCGGTGGCGTCGTGGGTGAGCTGACCCGACAGGATCTCGTAGAGCACGGCCGCGAGGCTGTACTGGTCGGCCGCGGGGCCCACCGGAGGCCAGCCCCCGCCGAACGACACCGCGGCCTGCTCCGGCGCGATGTATGCCGGCGTTCCGAAGAACGCCCCCACTCTGGTGAGCTGGAGCGCGGTCGCGTTGACGTTGTCGCCGCGAGCGATCCCGAAGTCGGTGACCTTGAGCACGCCGCGCCCGTCGAACATCAGGTTCTCGGGCTTCACGTCGCGGTGCAGGATCCCCTGCTCGTGCACGTGGTGCAGGCCGCACGCTGCGGCCATCACCGCGGCCACCGCGGTCTCGAGCGACAGCCCATTGGCCCGCCGGTCGGCGAGGGTGCCCCCGGTCAGCAGCTCCATCACGAGGAGGCGTTGCTCCTCGGACTCGCGATAGTCGAAGACCCGCACCACGTGCGGATGGTCGAGCGACGCGAGGATGCGCGCCTCCCGACGGAACCGCGACACGTGCTCGGGATCCGCCGCCCCCGGCCCCGCGAGCTGCTTGACCGCCACCTCGCGGTCGAGCTGGCGGTGACGGGCGGACCAGACGATGCCGAAGGCGCCTCGGCCGAGCTCGGAGCCCAGCTCGTAGTCGGGGAGGAGCTGCGCGACGTCTTGGAGATCGGTGCCCATCAACAACGTCCAAGCCGGGCGCGGTTTCGGTCGCGCCCGCGGCCGGCAACACTAGTCATCGCCTTCCGGGCGGCGCCCCGGCCTTGAGCGCGCCCGGAGCGCGGCTTGAGAGGCCCTCGATAGGGTTGGTTCGCGAACATTCGGCGATGCTCGGGCATGGGGACGGCATCTGACGGCGAAGGGGCGGGCCCGATGTTGGGGGTGCGTGTTTCGACCTGGCAACTGATTCGCGCTGGTGCGGTAGGTGTGGTCGTGTTCGGGACTGGTGTTGTCGAGGTGTCGAGCGCCGCGCGTGCGGCGTCGACGATCACCGTCAACACGGTCGCCGACGACATGACCGTCAATGGCAACTGCACGTTGCGCGAGGCGTTGCTTGCCGCCGACACCGACGCCAAGGTCGACAAGTGCGCAGCGGGATCAGGAGCCGACACCATCAACGTTCCCGCCGGAACGATCACTCTGAAGCTCGGGGAACTCACGTCGAAGTCGAATGTCACCGTCAAGGGAGCGGGCTCGACGACGGTCATTGCCGGGGCCGGCAAGGCGATTCGCGGCATGCATGTGCTCAGCGGCGGCAATGTAGTGCTCTCGAAGCTCGCGATCACGAAGACCTATACCGCGGTCCGCAACGATGCGCGAGTGACGCTGAACAACGTCAACGTTGTGGCGAACAGCTACGACCCTTGGGTTGCCGACACGGCGAAGTTTCCCGCGGTTGGGCTCGACAACCGCGGCACGGCGACAGCAACAAGCACACTGTTCAAAGGAAATGGCGATCTGGTGGGATACGCCCCGGCTGTGACGATCACGAACAAGGTCGGGGCGTCGCTCACTCTCTCGAATAGCACAGTCCGTGACGCGGTCGGCAGCGAACCGGCCATTGACAATGAGGGCACGCTGTCGATCACGCACACGTTGTTCGACCGTGCCAGCACCACGGACGACGAGGAAGGCAACGAAGTCCGCAACGAGGGCACCGCAAATATCAGCTACGTGACCTTCACGAACTCCAGCGGCAACGGGGCCGACGACGCCATCGAGAACGACGGCACCCTCACCGCGGACCACATCGTGATAGCGAAGGAATCCGGTGGGTTCCAGAACTCCGGGACCCTGAGCCTGACCGACAGCACGATTCGCGACAACATCTTCGGATTCGCGATCGACAACTATCAGGGCGCGACCTTACAGATCGCGACCACCACAATTTCGGGGAACCAATCAGACTACGATCCGGTGTTGCACAACTACGGCACGGCAATCTTCGTGAACGTCACTATCGACGGCAACCAGAGCGACAACCAGGATGGCCTGACCGAAACGGCAGCAATACACAACCATCAAGGCGGGACATTCCTCGGTCGCAACCTCACCGTTACCGGCAACACGCTCACTGAAAACGGCACGACCGGCGGCATCTACAACGAAACTGGGGCGACCCTGCGCCTCGCCAATTCAGTCGTCGCCGGCAACACCTACAACGATGGGGCGCACGGCCACTCCGGTGATTGTTCCGGCGCGATCACCTCGCTCGGATACAACCTGATACAGGTCAAGCCCAGCTCCTGCACACTCATGGGCACGCTGAGCGGCAACCAGATCGGCGTGAACCCGAAGCTCGGGCCGCTCGCGAACAACGGCGGATACACCGAGACGCGAATGCCACAGCCAGCCAGCCCTGCAATCGACAAGGGCAACCCCTCGGCGCCCGGCACCTCAGCTGCACTCTGCCCGCTCTTCGACCAACGAGGCATCACACGGCCACAGGACGGCAACGCCGACGGCACCAAGCGCTGCGATATCGGTTCGGTCGAGAAGGACAACAACCGATATGTGAGCGTGTCGTGGTCGGATGCCGAGTCGGCGCGCATCGACCAGATGAGCGCTTTCCTCGGAACCACGCCAGCCGCGGTGCAGAAGACCTCTGTGTACCTGATCAGCTACCTGGTCAGCCTCGGCACCCAAACCCCGACCCCGATCACACTCCCTGCGCCAGGCAACGCAGTCACGTACACCGACACCTGGACGCCGAAGGAGTTTCCGGTCTTGGATCGGGTCAAGCACAAGTACGCGCTCGACGACTCCGACGCGACCCGGTTCTCGACCCAGCTCGTCAACTACCTGCTCGCGGTCGGAGGGCACTGACTGTTCGTCGGCACCGCGAGCGCGTAGGGCGAAATGGGTCGCCGGGGGTCCCAGCACATGGCTGACGGATTGCTGCCCAAACAACGGCAACAACAGCGCGCACTGCGCAGGCAGGGGGAGGCGCCATGAAGGTTTCGGGGCGTCGGTGGGTGGTGCCGGTGGTCGTGGTCGTGGTCGCGGCGTTGTTCGGTGCTGCCGGGGTGATCGTGTTCGTCGGTCCCCGCCCTGGGCGCGCCGCGGGCGCGTCGGTACGGCTGGAGGCCGCGGGCCGGCCGGGTAGCGACCCGTTCACCACCTCGGTCACCATCGGCAAGACCGCCGCGTTCCCCGGCACGATCCATGCGATCACCACCCATCAGGTCGCGCACCTCGCGAGCGACAGCAACACCGGCGGCCTCCGGGCCGCAGGGAACGCTCCCGGGCTGTACGGCGGCACTGGCAACAACGCGGTCTGCGACCCTCACCAGCTCGCCGGCTTCCTCACCCACAATCCCAGCAAGGCAGCGGCCTGGGCCGGCGTGCTCGGCATCCGACCCAGCCAGATCGCCGGGTACGTCGCGACCCTCACGCCCGTCGTGCTCACCACCGACACCCGTGTCACCAACCACGGCTACCGCAACGGCGCCGCGACGACCCTGCAGTCCGTCCTGCAAGCCGGCACCGCCGTCCTCGTCGATGCCCGCGGCATCCCGCGCGTCAAGTGCGGCTGCGGGAATCCCCTGACGCCGCCGACGAGTACCCCGATCGGCTCGACCACGGGCACACCCTGGCCCACCTACCAGCGCACCACGGTCACGACCATCACCCCTGCCCCGCAACCCATCAAGACCCTGACACTCACCAACCTCGACACCGGCACCACCTACCAACAACCCACCGGCACCCGAACCGGCACCACGCCCCGACAACCCACCGACACCAACTCCGGCACCTGGCTCGCCATGACCTGGAAGGCGGGCAGCCCGGGCCAGTTCACGGGAAAGGCGTCGGCGAGCACCGACGGGGGAGGCACATGGACCGCGTTGCCCGACGGCTGCTCCGACTTCTGCAGTGACGCCAGTGGTCTGGCGTATGGCGCCGGGAAATGGGTCGGCCTCGAGGGGCGCTACGGGAACGGCACGGTGAAGGTCTCCGGCGACGGCGGGAAGACCTGGACCAGCACCGAGGTGGGGAACATCGGTGCCGTCGCCTACGGGAATGGCCGCTGGGTCGCCCTCGGGGCCTCCTCGGCACGGGCGGCCGTCGAATACACGAGCACCGACGGCACCCACTGGACTCAGGTCGCCGCCACCGGCCTACCGGGTGGCAACTTCCTTGGCGGCGTCGACTGGCATTGGAACTCGGTCGCGTTCGGCGGCGGGAGCTGGGTCGCGCTGGAAACCGACTGCGCCACGCAGTGCCACGAGTCGGTCATGTTCACGAGCACGAACGGCACCGACTGGGACCAGTCCGGCCAGCCGTTCAACGACGGCGCGGTAGCTGCCTACGGATCCGGGCAATGGGTCGTCGCGGCAAACGCGGGCCACGGCTACGAGAACGGCCAGTCCGTCGTCGACCCCCAATCGGCAGCCGTCGTGTCGATCAGCCGCGACCTCACGCACTGGTCAAAGACGTCGGTCCCCGCGTGGGGCGAATACCTCGCGTTCGGTGGTGGGACGTGGCTGCTCGCTGCCTACCCCGAAGGGCTGAGCGCGAGCAGCGCCACCAGGCTCTTCTCCAGCGCCGACGCCCACACGTGGCGCGCGGCCGTCACCCTCGACGGGACCCTCGGTGCGCTCGCGTTCGGTGGGTCATGACAATGCACCTTCTGCGATGACGGTGTCGGGGCGCCGGTGGGTGGTGCCGGTGGTTGTGGTCGTGGTCGCGGCGATCTTCGGTGCCGTCGGGGTGATCGTGTTCGTCGGCCCCCGTCCTGGGCGTGCTGCAGGTGCGTCGGTGCGTTTGGAGGCGGCGGGCCGGCCGGGTAGCGATCCGTTCACGACGTCGGTCACTATCGGTAAGACGGTGTCGTTTCCGGGCACGATCCACGCGATCACGACCCACCAGGTCGCGCACCTCGCGAGCGACAGCAACACCGGCGGCGTGCGGGCTCAAGGCAGCGCTCCGGGGTTGTACGGCGGCACCGGCAACAACGCAGTCTGCGATCCGCAGCAGCTCGCCGGTTTCTTGACGCACAATCCGAGTAAGGCGGCGGCGTGGGCGGGTGTGCTGGGTATCCGGCCGAGTGAGATCGCCGGGTACATCGCGACGTTGACGCCGGTCGTGCTGACGACCGATACGCGTGTCACGAATCATGGGTATCGCGATGGTGCCGCGACGACGTTGCAGTCGGTGTTGCAGGCCGGCACGGCGGTGCTCGTCGATGCCCGTGGTGTCCCGCGGGTCAAGTGCGGGTGTGGGAATCCTCTGACACCGCCGACGAGCACCCCGATCGGCTCGACGACGGGTACGGCCTGGCCGGCATATCAGCGCAGCACGGTCACGACCATCACGCCTGCGCCGCGTCCGGTCAAGACGCTGACGCTCACGAACCTCGACACGGGCGGCACCTACCAGCAACCGACTGGCACCAGCACCGGCACCACGCACCAGCAACCCACCGGCACGCCGCCGGTCTGGGTGGCGCTGCTCGGCTCGGGCGACAGCGCCGCAACCGCGCAGCGCAGCGACGACGGCGGCCACACCTGGACGCCCGTCCGGCTGCCGGCCGGCGTATCGCCGGTGAGCGTCGCGTTCGGCGGCGGCAAATGGGTCGGAGTGGCTGCCGTGTACAACGGCACGGCGGGCGATGTCGGCGCGGAACCGTCACCGAACAGCTCCGCGGTGCTCGCGTCGGCGGACGGCCGAGCGTGGAGCCGGGTCGCGACGGTGCCCGCGAGCTTGACCAGCGTCGCGTACGGCAACGGGCGCTGGATCGCCGTGGGCGGGATCAGCAAGACGGCGGGCGTCGTCTACACGAGCACCGACGGCACCCGCTGGAGTCGAATCGCGACGACCGGGCCGCAGGGAAGCGATACACACAGCCTGAAGTGGGTCGCGTATGGCAACGGCACGTGGGCGGTGCTCGCCGACGAATCTGTCTACAACCAGCCCCACGGCACGTGGACCGAGCTACTGACGAGCCACGACGGCCGGAGCTGGACACGGGCGGCGCGGCTCGATGCCGCGCAGTACGACGAGATCGAGTTCGGGGCCGGCAAGTGGTTGGCCGTCGGGTTCGCCGCCGACTTCGCGCACGTCTCGCTCGTCTCGAGTCCGGATCTCGTCCAATGGACCCCCGTCCCGGGCCCCTCCGTCGCGCTCGAGAACGCGTACGCAGTCGGCTTCGGGGGATCCTGGCTCCTCGCCGGCGGCGTTGCGAGCGGTGACTACGCGAGCACCGTCTTCTCGAGGGCTGCAGACGGTACCTGGACGCCGCTCGCCACCCTCAAGCCGCTGGTCGGTGCGCTCGCGAGCGGAGGATGAACATGGCTGGACCGGGCGAGCAAGAACTGGGCGTCGTCGCTGTCGCGACCGATGGCAGCTCTGGGGCAGCTCGCGCAGTTGCATGGGCGGCGGAGTTCGCAGCGTCCCACGGCGCCAGGTTGCACGCCATACGCGTCGTCACTCCCGATGTCGCCGTCGCTGTCGACGCCGCGCGACTGCATGCACTCCAGGCCGAGGTGGAAGCGTCGCTCGTCGCCGGCTCGACCGCGACGAGCGCGGTGGCGCTCGCGTCCGACGACGTCGCGGCCGCGATCGTGGAAGCCGCCGAGCACGCGGGTGCCGATCTTCTCGTCGTTGGCAACTCCGGCATGCGCGGCCGGAAGGACTTCCTGCTCGGGAACGTCGCCAACCGGGTCACCCACCTTGCCCGCTGCACGGTCACGGTGGTCAACAGCGGGAGCGCCGACGGCGACACCAGCGAGCCGGAGGAGCTTGCCGACGACCTCAAGCACCGGGCCGCGCAGATCACCCGGGTACTCGGCTCGTTCCTCGCCAAAGGCTTGGCCGGCCGCGTCTTCCGCCCGGCCGGTGACGCCGATGGGCCGCGCCGCTTGCGCGAGGCGCTCGAGGACCTCGGACCGACATTCGGGAAGATGGGCCAGGTGCTGTCGACCCGCCCGGACCTGATCCCCGCGGCATACCTGCGCGAGCTCGCGTCGCTTCAGTCGGCAGTCCCGCCGATGACCGAGGCCGAGGTCGTCGCGGTGATGGAGCAAGAGCTCGGTGTCCCGTGGGAGGACGTGTTCGGCTCGATTGTTCCCGCGCCGCTCGCCGCGGGGACGATCGGGCAGGTGCACCGGGCGACGCTCGCAGACGGCACGCGTGTGGTCGTCAAGGTGCAGCGCCCGACTGCCGCGCGGCTGATCGATCAGGATCTCACGCTGCTGGAAGGGATCGCGCGGCCGCTCAGTCGCATCCCCCAGGTGCGCCGGCTCGTCGACGTCCCCTCGGTCATCGAGCAGCTCGGCAGCTCGCTGCGCGCCGAGCTGGACTTCGGCGAGGAGGCCGCCAACCTCGACACGATGGCCGAAGCGCTCGCGCCATACGGACACCTCGGGGTCCCGCGCTGCCATCACGACCTCTCCACCAAGCGGCTCCTCGTCATGGACGAGGTGATCGGTGTCCCGGTGCTCGACGCACCTGCGGGACCGGACCGGACCGAAGCCGCCCGCGAACTTCTCCACGCCTACTACCAGCAGGTGCTCGAGGACGGCTTCTTCCATGCCGACCCGCACCCGGGAAACCTCATGTGGAGTGAGGGCCGGATCTGGCTGCTCGATCTCGGCATGGTCGGACGCCTGGACGCCGGCACCCGGCAGCAGCTCGTGCTCCTCTTGCTCGCATTCGCGCAGGGCGACGCGCCGCTGCTCGCCGACCTCTCGCTCGACATGGCGGGAGGGGGGTCGCTGGAGCTCGATCGGGCCCGCTTCGAGGCCGACCTCGGCGCGCTGGCCGGCAAGGTGCAAGGCCAACCGCTCAAAGAGATCCAGCTGGCGGACATGCTCAACCAGCTCACCGAGATCTCGGTCCGTCACGGCGTGCCGCTGCCGTCGAGCCTCATCATGGTCGGCAAGGCGCTGGCCCAGGTGCAGCTCACCGTCGCGGATCTCGCGCCGGAGCTCGATCCTCTCGCCGAGGCCGGACGCTTCTTCTCGCGCAATCTCCTGCGCCGTCTCGCCGGTCAGCTCGACCCGCGAGAGCTCGTCTACCGGGCCGAGAAGTTTCGCTATCGCGCCGGGCGGATGACGGACGCGCTCGGTCGCGTCGGCGATGGAGGCGTCGACTTGCGCCTCGCGTCGCCCACGCTGGATCGGTCCGTCGCGCGGGCCGGGCGCACCGTTGCGCTGGGCCTGTCGTCCGGCCTCGCGTGGGTCGCCGCGACGGTCGCAGACGGCTCACCACGCGTATCGCCCGCGCACAAGCGCTTGCTGCGCGGCTGCGCGACAGGCTTGGCGGCCGCACTCGTCGCGAACACCGTCCGTCGATGACAGATTCAGGAGGCAGGCGATGACAGAGGACTCACGAGCCCCAACGTGGGGCACTGACCCCTACGGGCGCTTCGAGCTCCGATACTTCGATGGCTCGCGATGGACTGACGAGCCTCGCCTCGCTCGTCGCGATCTGGCCACTCGTACGGCTGTGGCGCGATGCCCGCCGGGTCAAGGCCGCGCCGACCGGTCGCTGACCGCATCGCTGGCATCGTGCGCGCGATCGGCGGGCACCGTCTCGCCAGCTCGAAAGCGCAGCACGACGCCTGCGACACCGATCTCGTCGCCGTCCGCGAGCACGTGCCGGCGGATCGGCACACCCTGCACGGTGGTGCCGTTAGTCGAGTCGAGGTCGGTGAGCACGGGGCGGCCCTGCTCGATCCGGATAACGGCGTGACGCCGGCTCACCCGGCTGTCGGCGAGGCGCACCTCGGCGTCGACGACGCGTCCGATGGTGACCTCGGCGTCGACCAGCAGGACCGCCTGCCCGTCGGGAAGTTCAATGGCGCCCGCGACAGGAGCGGTCCCGGTGCGATAGGTCCGATGGAGTTGCTCGGTGCCGGCCTGGGTCGCGAGGTCCAGCGCCGGATCCTGCTCGAGGATCGCCTGCTCCAAGTTGCGCAGCGCGGGGCCGGGTTCGAGGCCGAGCTCCTCGCCGAGGATCGCCCGTCCCGCCTGGTACACCGCGAGCGCGTCGGCCTGGCGGTCGGCGCGATACAGCGAGAGCATCAGCGCCGCGCGCAGCCGTTCGCGGTACGGACACGCAGCGACGAGCGGCTCGAGCTCGGCGATCGCGGCCTGGTGGCGTCCGAGCCCGATGAGCGCGTCGATACGCGCTTCCACCACGCTGAGCCGTTGCTCCTCGAGACCGGCCGCCACCGCCGCGAGCCGCACGGAGTCGACCGCCCCCCCGAGCGGCGCGCCTCTCCACCATGCGAGCGCGCGGTCGAACGCGGCGAGCGCATCCGCCCAGCGAGCGTCCCTCGCTGCGGCGAACCCGCGCGAGGCGGCCACCGAGAACTCGTGCGCGTCGAGCTCGTCGGTGACGAGCAAGTACCCCGGTGGCCGGGTGACGAGCACCGTCGGGGGCGCCGACCCCCGATCGGGTTCGAGCAGCCTGCGCAGGTTCGAGACGTGTTGCTGGAGCGTGTGCTCGGCCCCCGCGGGCGCGGGATCGCCCCAGACCAGATCGGTGAGCTCCTGCACGGAGACCACATGGTTCGGGTGCAGGGCCAGAGCCGCCAGCACGGTCCGCTGCTTCGACCCCGCGATCGGGATCGGAGTTCCGCCGACCGTCACTGTGAGCGGGCCCAGCACGCCGACCGTCACACCATCCATCCGCGGCGATCTTGCCAGACGCGCTCGAGTCTCCACGGCAGCCGCGCCGAGCAGTGGCGCGGCGACTCACGTTTGCGGCACTGTCACATGTGGGTGACGGAGGTCGCCAGAGAAACGCGCGTGATGCGCGCGTGGTTGTAACGTGCTTGTCACATTTCCCCGCCAGACTCCGCTCCCATGATCAGGTGGAGGCGCAACTGCCGCATCGCAGTGCTCGGCGGCGTGGCCGCGCTCGCCGCAACAGCATGCGGCGGGACGAGCAAGTCGTCGGCGAATCCGTATACGACCCCGTCGATCGGGCACAGCACATCGGGCGCGGGTGCGGCCACGACCACGACCGCGCCGTCGCTGCCTGCCGGCTCACCGCCGATCGTCGGCGGGAAGAGGGACCTCGGCGGGCTGCCGGTGGCCAACACCCTGCAGCTCCCACTCGTGTACATGGCGGCGGGACGACGCCCAGTCGTTCCCGACGGCCTGGGCACGTCGAACTCCGACGCCGCGGTCTCGCCCGACGTCACGATGGTGGCGATCCCGCACGCGCAGACCGCGGTGAAGGCTGCGAGCATCGACATCGTCGACCTGAAGACGGCGTCGGTACGCGAGACCGTCGAGGCGAAGGCGGGGGACATCTCCGGCCTCGACTGGTCGCCGGACAGCACGGCGATCGATTTCTCCGCCGGCGGCGACATCTACCTGCACCGCATCGGCGGGGCGACGGCGTCGCTGCCGTCGCAGAGCGCGTACAGCCGCGCGGCGGGTTCTCTCGCGTCGGGATTCTCGAGTGACGGCACGAACGTGGCTCTGGTCGTCACCGAGCGCGGCATCATCACCATCGGCGCCGGCGGCGCGACCGTGCTTCCCAATACTGCCCTGAGCGGGAATGAGGCCGGCGCGCAGCTCTCGAACGCGGACGGGCAACCGGTCACGGTCGGGTACGTGGTGACGAAGAAGCGCAATCAGTACGGCCTCATCGTCAATGCCAGCATCACCCCGGCGCGGTTCACGCCGACGGGGAAGGCGGTCGCCATCAAGACGCCTGCGGGGCCATCGCTCTCGTGGACGATGCTTCCTGGCATCAGCCCCAGCTGCGGTCGCCTCGAGTACATGCGCGTTCCCAACTCCTCCTCGACGCAGGCGTATCTCTACGATCCCGAGACGGACGCGGTCGTCCCGCTCGACCCGGCGGAGCTCAGCGGTGATCTCCCCTGTCCGCTGCTCTCGCCCGACGGGAAGCTCGCGGCCGCGCGCGCAAGCGATGGCGTCGCGGTCATCGACATGTCGTCGGGCAAGTCGGTCAACGTCGCCAAGATCGGCGCGCCGGTGGCATGGAACGCCGACAGCACGAAGGTGCTCGTGCAGGGCAATGGCACGTTCATCGTCGCGGCCGACGGCTCGGGCGGCGGCGACGCGGCCGTGCAGGCATCGCAGGCCGCGTACCCGATGTGCGCGGTCGGAGATACCGGCAAGGTGATCGTCGATTCCGGCAGCGGCGTCTCGCTCCTCGACCTCGCGACCAACAAGGCGCGACGCCTCGGGGTTGGGCAGCTCGGCGCGTCCTGCAGCGTCCAGGGCTCGGGCAACCGCTGGGTGATCAGCGGTGGATACGTCATCGACGTCCGCGACGCGAAGGTCGTCCAGCTGATCCCGCCGAAGGTCGATTCGAACGACTTCCTGGGGATCGGTGCATATCTGTGGTACGGCGAGCAGCATCGTTTCGCCTCGTACTCGACCAGTCACAAGGGCCTCGGCTGATTCGCTCGCGGCGCAGTGCTCAGGTGCGTTCTTCGTGCCCTCGAGCGAGCGCGCTCACCGGGGCGAACAATGCGCCGACGGCCATGTCGACCAGGTTCTCGACGAACAGCTCGTCGTCGACCCGCAGCGGCGTGTCGGGCATGTCCATGATGCGCGCCCGGTCCGCCGCGATGTGGGTAGCCGATCGGGCGACGCTGAACAGCCGTTCGGTCGCGACGACGCGCGGCATGCCCGCGGCGAGCTGCGTGAACAGGATGTTGCCGACCTTCACCGATGTCGGCGGCGCATAGCTCACGAACTCGCGCAGGCGCAGGGCAGGCGCCGATGCCAGGTTCGACATGATCTTGATCCATGCCCGCTCGCTCGGGCCCCGCAGGCTGTATTCCGCCGCGGGCCGCACGAGCACCTCGACGAGCGACCGCCGATCCTCGCCGAGTTGGCCGGCCGTCATCTGCGTATAGAGCTCGTCCTGGATCGCGGCGATGCGGGGCAGGTGGCGTTCGGTGAGCGCCTGGAGCACGCCCTCCCGGTTGCCGAAGTGGAACTGCATCGCCGCGGTGTTGCGGGCGCCGGCCGCGATGCGGATCTCCCGTAGTGACACGCCGAGGACACCCCGTTCGGCGAACATCCGTTCCGCGACGTCGAGTAGGTGCTCGCGCGTGCGTTCCCCTCGTGGCGCCATGGCTACCGCATGGTAGGTGGCGGTTCGCGGCGTCTGTCGACTCCTGCCCCGCTTCTGGTATCGCCGAAGCGAATGTTTTACCCAGACGACAAAGCAAGTGCTTTACAAAGTCACATGTTTTGGTTACTGTCACCCGAACTCTGCCGGCGGAGTGCGGAGTCGAAGGTGGGCGCTCGCAGCGAGCGGCCACGGGGGGTGGCACCATGGCGGGTCGGTTCGGGGCGCAGCAGGCCCATACCTGGAAGGCCAGGGCCACCGGCCTCCTGGCGCTGGTTCTCGCGAGCTCGGCGTTGTTCGCCGCGGGCGGCGCGCCGACGGGCGCGATCAGCCCGCCCTTCGTGCAGCACCAGGTGACCACGAGCCGAGCGGTCGACATGATCTGCCGCGCCAACGGCGGGTCGCTGTCGGCGAACAGCGAAGCCGACCAGACGCTGACGTACGACATCACCGCGCCCGATGTGGTGCAGCCCGGCGAGACGTACACGATCAAGATCCGGCCCGGGGTCGCGATCTATCCGGGGAGTGACACCAGCACCGGCATCACAGCCACGATCGTCGCGGTCTACAACCAGGTGACGAGATTCCAGCTCCCCCCGAACGTCACGATCAACAGCGCGACGCTCGGTCCGATCAACGGCAACATCGACGCGAATGCCGACGCCGGCTATTACGTGGCTCCGGCCAACGTGCCTTCGTCGGCCTGGGCGAACCCACCGACGCCGTTCGACCCGGTCACACAGCTCACGCACGACAAGCTGCTCGCGATTCCCGGCACCGCGCCGGCGGTCAAGTTCAACGCGACGAACATCGTGCGCTTCGGCATGATCGGTACGGGCACCGAGAGCAGCGGCACCGTGTACGCGGGCGGGTCGGCCGTGCAGCCGCCGTCGAT
Organism: uncultured Actinomycetes bacterium; assembly: GCA_963716525.1. GTDB lineage: Bacteria > Actinomycetota > Acidimicrobiia > IMCC26256 > PALSA-610 > JBBREP01. Next base: position 1,083,297 of record OY970315.1, on the reverse strand, counting down.
CTTCCTCAACGTGACCGCGCCGACGAACGTGGCTGCGGGCGCGGTGCTCAGCACGACGTTCACCGGAAGCCTGCCGAGCGGCAACTTCACCACGGGCCAGCCGAACAACTTCCCCGCGCCCAACGCCATCACGGTCGATCAAGCGAACCTCACGTCGTCCGACACCGTCTGGTCGAGCCCGACGTACGTGAACTACGTGTACACCACCGCGCTCGGCGGCCTCATCAAGATCACCGCGAAGGCCGCGTGCGCGCCCGGGTACGAGAGCAACAGTGACCTGGGCACGACGCCACCCGACTACTACACCGGCCCCGGCGCGATCCCGAACGGCACGTCGCCGTCGATCTCCGACACCGTCGTCACCGGCATCACGTCACCCGCCGACGGCGGCAGCTACGCCGTAGACCAGGTGGTGCACGCCGACTACAGCTGCGTGGGGATGGAGCACTACGACGGCAACCCCGCCGACTGCATCGGCGACGTCCCCGACGGCTCGCCGATCGACACATCAGCACCCGGCCCGTTCACGTTCACGGTGTCCGCGACCGACGGCAGCGGGACGTCGACGACCAGCACGAGCTACACGGTGGCCGGAGACTCGCCGCCCGTCGCCAACGCCGGACCCGACCAGTCGGGCAAGCACAGCGGCGACGTGGTCACGCTCGACGGGAGCGCCACCACCGACCCGAACACCGGCGACACGATCTCGTACTCGTGGTCGCAGATCTCCGGTCCCGCGGTCAGCCTCTCGAACCCGAGCGCGGTGAAGCCGACCTTCGCCATGCCGACCGTCACCTCGCCGACCGGCGACACCGTGGTCATGCAACTCACCGCCACAGACAGCGTCGGCATGCAATCGACCGACACGGTGTCGATCTCCTCGACGCCGTCCACGCCCACGGTTGCGGTGACGAAGAGCCGCAGCGGTGGTACGTGCTCGAACTTCTGTATCGGTGACGTGGTGACGCTGGGCACGACGATCACGAACGCGGACGGCAACAGCCCGGCTGATTACACGTTTGCGTGGACGCAGACGGGTGGTCGCACGACGAGCCTGTCGTCGAGCACCGCGTCGAACCCGACGTACATCTTGCCGCCGAGCGGCGCGGGTTCGCAGAACACCGTGTGCACGAGCGGTACGGGTGCGGTGACCACAACGTCGGCGAACTGCCCGACGTTCAGCGTGGTGGTCACGAAGACGAACACCGGCAAGTCGTCGGCGAACACGGGGCTCGCGGCGTACGCGAGCACGCTCGCGACCCGCCCGGTGGCGAACGCCGGCAGCGCCCAGGCCCGCGGCGCGGGCCGCACCGTCACGCTCGACGGCTCGGCGAGCACGCAGGCGAATGGTCACGCGATCAGCTACGCGTGGACACAGACCGGCGGCACCACCGTGACACTCTCGAGCGCCGCCGCTCAGAAGCCGACGTTCACGACACCCGCGACACCCGGGACGCTGACGTTCTCGCTCACCGTCACCGACACGCAGAACGCCGTGACCGGGACGGGCACGAGCGGCAACACGTCGACTGCCGCGACCACGACCGTCACGGTCTCGGAAGACCATGTCGTCGCCGACGCCGGCCCCGACCAGACCGGCAAGCTGGCCGGTAACACGATCACACTCACTGCCGCCGGGTCGACCGACCCCGACGGCCTCGCGCTCAGCTACACGTGGCAGCAGCTCAGCGGGCCGTCGGTGACGCTGTCGAACCCGAACGCGCTCAGCCCCACGTTCACGGCACCGGCGGCGACGTCGCCGGCCGGTTACACCCTGACGTTCACGGTCACGGCCACGAACGGCAATGCCGGATCGAACAACACCGACACCGACGCAACACCCGTGACGATCACGGTGGGGGCGAGCACACCGACCGTCGCGGTCACCAAGAGCCGCAGCGGCGGGACGTGCTCGAACTTCTGCACCGGTGACGTGGTGACGCTGGGCACGACGATCACGAACCCGGACGGCAACAGCCCGGCTGATTACACGTTCGTGTGGACGCAGACCGGCGGTCGTACCACGAGCTTGTCGTCGAGCACCGCCTCGAACCCGACGTACATCCTGCCGCCGAGCGGCGCGGGTTCGCAGAACACTGCGTGCACGAGCGGCACCGGTGCGGTGACCGCAACGTCGGCGAACTGCCCGACGTTCAGCGTCGTGGTCACGAAGACGAACACCGGCAAGTCGTCGGCGAACACCGGGCTCGCCGCGTACTCGAGCACGCTCGCGACCCGCCCGGTGGCAAATGCAGGAACGGCCCAGAACGTCAAGGTCGGCGCGACGGTCACGCTCGACGGTTCGGCGAGCACGCAGGTGAACGGCCACCCGATCAGCTACGCGTGGACGCAGACTGCGGGCCCGGCGGTGACCCTGTCGAGCACCTCTGGGCAGAAGCCCACGTTCACGGCGCCGGGCACCGCCCAGGCGTTGACGTTCTCGCTCGTCGTCACGGACACGCAGAACGCGGTCGCCGGTACTGGCACGAACGGCAATACCTCGACCGCGAACGTGGTCAATGTGACGGTGGCCGACTACGCGCCGCCCGTCGCGGATGCCGGTTCGGACCAAGTCGTCTACGTGGAGGACACCGTCCATCTCGACGGGAGTCACTCGTCCCAGAGCGACGGGCACACGTTGACGTTCCACTGGGACCAGGTGGGCGGCCAGTCCGTCACGTTGTCCGACGCGAACAGCGCCACCCCCACGTTCACCGCACCGAACCGGGCGACGTCGTTGACGTTCCTGCTGACCGTCACCGACGCCTCGAACCCGAACCCGGCGCTGCGTTCGTCGAGTATCCAATCGTTCGTCGACGTCCACGAGTACGCGGCGCCGACAGCGAACGCCGGTCCCAACCAGTCGGGAATCAACCCGAACGGTGCGGTGCAGCTCGACGGCAGCGGGTCCACGAGCAACAGCCCGTTTCCGCTGTCGTACCAGTGGACGCAGACGGCAGGCCCAGCGGTCACGCTGTCCAGTTCCACCGCCGCGAAGCCGACGTTCACCGCCCCGACCGGTCCGCTGACGCTCACGTTCAAGCTCATGGTGAACGACACGCTGACCGACAGCGCCCCGTCGTACGTGAACGTCGACGTCAATGGCATCGCCGGCCTCGACTTCGCGACGAATCTGACCGGCACCGTGACCGGCGAGAAGGCGAAGAGCGCCTTCGCCGTCGAGGTCGTGAACAGCGGCGCCTTGACTCGCACCGTCACGTCGGCCGGTCTCGCCGTGTCGATCACGGTGAACGGTCACGCGGTCGCCTCGCCGGCCTACTCCGTGGCGAGCCGGTCGGTGAGCGTGGCCGCGCACCACAACACCCAGTTCACGCTCACCTGGAACCACGGCTCGTCGCTGCACGCAGGTGACGTGATCGTGGTCAAGGCGTGCGAGAAGTTCCTCGGCGACGTGGTGCCGGCGAACGACTGCGGCACGGTGAACGATCCGCCCGGCGCGATCCGGATCTTCGCCTGGCCGAAGTGGTACCCGAAGCCGTTCGCGGTGACTTCCGTATCGACGACGACGACGCTGCCGATCTGGATCACGAACCTGAGCTCGTTCACCCTGCACGCGCTGCGGCTCACCGAGAACGTGACCGTCAGGGTGAGCGTCAACGGTGGTCCACCACAAACGGCGGTGAACACCAACTCGACGCCGTTCGCGCTGTCGCCGGCAACCGGCGGTACGAAGCAGGTCTCGTTCACGTGGACGCACGCGCCACTGCCGAGGCGGAGCAACGTGACCGTCACGGCATGCGCGGCGGTGCCGGGCAACACCTGGTCACCGTGCGCCAGCTACACCGTGACGTCGTCGTGACCGGTGGTCTCGGGATGGCCTTCGTGGCCATCCCGAGACCACGGCGACGTGTGGGGGGATAGGCAAGCGCGTGCGAACGGGACGACACGCGCCCTGAACGTGCCGCGCTCAACCGACGATGCGGCCGTCGACGAGTTCGACGGTGCGGTCCGCGGCATCGGCGACCGTCGGGTCGTGCGTGACGAGCACGATCGTGAGCGGGCGTTCGTCTCGCAGCCGCTGGAGCAGCGCGAGCACCTGCTGGACCGACCGCGTGTCGAGACTGCCGGTCGGTTCGTCGGCGAGCAGCACGTGCGGATCGTTGGCGAGCGCCCGCGCGATCGCAACGCGCTGGCGCTCGCCGCCGGAGAGCTCGGGTGGCTTGCGGTGTCCCTTCCCCCCGAGTGCGACGTCGCTGAGCAGCTCGCCCGCCCGGCGGCGCCGCTCGGCGCGGGGTCGGGCGGTGTCGAACATCGCGATCTCCACGTTGCCGAGCGCGTCGAGGTGTGGCAGCAGGTTGTGCAGCTGGAAGACGAGCCCGACGACGTTGCGGCGGTAGCCGGCAGCATCATCGAGGCGCGCGAGATCGTGCCCGTCGACCAGCGCCGTTCCCGAGTCCGGCCGGTCGAGGCTCGCCAGCAGGTGCAGCAGCGTCGACTTGCCGCCGCCGGACGGTCCCGTGATCGCGACGAACTCACCTGAGGCGACCTCGAGGTCCACGTGGTCGAGGGCGACGACCACCTCGTGGTCGTAGGTCTTGCGCAACCCGTTGACGCAGATGACGCCACCCGCGCGGTGCCCGGCGCGGCGAGCTCACTCACGGCGGAGTGCGGCGAGCGGCCGCAACGCCGCGGTGCGGATGGCGGGATACAGCGCGCCGAGCAGCACGACGCACGTCGCGGTGATGAGGGCGCGCTCGAAGGTGGCCGCCTCGTACCGCGGATGCAGGATGCCTTCGAGCTGCGGGAGTCGCTCGAGTACCGGTGTGATCGCGTAGGCCGAGCGCGGTGCCGGCCGCGAGGCCGACGAAGCCGGTCGCGCACGCCTCACCGAGCACCATGCCGACGAGCCGGCGCCGGGTCCAGCCGATGCTGCGCAGCACGCCGAACTCGCGTGTGCGCTCGAACAGCGACAGCAGCAGCGTGTTCATCACGATGACGGCGCCGATCACGATGGCCAGGATCGTCGCGCCGGTGTCGGCTGCGCTGACGAGCTGGTAGTTGCGGTCGGCGCGGCCGAAGTCGGCCAGGCTCCTGATCGTGGTGAGGCTCGGGTTGTCGTGCGCCACGCGCTTGGCGACCGCGCTGATCGAGGCGCCGTGGCGCACCTGCACGAACGCGAGCGACAACGTGTTCGGCTGGCGTTCATAGGCCTGGAAGGGGATCAGCGGGAACATACCGGCGTTGTCGCCGAACACGTTGCCGGTGGAGAAGACGCCGACCACCTGCTTGTGGCTGCCCGCGACACGAAGCGTGCTGCCCGCGTGCACGCCGAGCGACTGCGCGATGCGCCAGCCGAGCATCACCTCGTTCGCCGCCTTGGCATGGAACGGCCGGCCGTCGACGAGGTGCACACCGAACGGCGCGAGGTCCGACGGGTCGATGCCGATCTCGATGAACAACGGGTTCTTCGCGTTGAGCTTCTCGGTATCGAGCATCACGCCGATCGCGCGCTGCACGTCCGGAGTGTGCCGGATGCCTTGGAGCTGCTGCTCGGTCATCACGCTCTGGATCACGTCAGAAGCGTTCTTCTGCGCAACTGTGAAGTCGGCCTTACCGGTCTGCAGGATCCCGGCCGCGGTCGTCGCGCAGGCTGCCGGTCACGATGCCCAGCGTCACCACCGTCATCACGCCGATCGCGACGGCAACGGCCGTCAATGCGGAACGCAGCCGCTTGCTCCACAGGTTGTGGGCGATGAGCCCGAGGAACGACAACGCAGGGGCTCAGTGCTTCTTGGCCTTACCGCCCTCGAACAGCTCGTGCCAGTCGTGCGCCCGGGCGCTTTGGACCGCGCGCGCCTTCTCGAGGTTGCGTCGCGCGGCCTGCTTCTGCTTCGTGGTGGCCATGAGCCGTCCTCCGGATCGCGGTCGATCGTGGGACGGTTGTACCCAGGCGCCCGCCGGAGCTATCTCCCGAGCAGGAACGCGGCGTTGTCGTGGAACAGGCGCGGCGCCTCGGCCGGGCTGGTGGCGAAGCGTTCGGGCCCGTTGGCGTAGTCGGCGACGGGTGTGGCAGTGCCCTCGCTGTGCGGGTAGTCGCTGCAGGCCATCAGCAGGTCGTCCCCCCGGACCTCGCGCGTGATGCGTGCCGGCAACTCGTACGCGAACGACGACACCCGCACCTGGCGCCGGAAGTACTCGCTCGGTGCCATGGTGATGCCGCCCGGCGTCACGCCGTTGAACATGCTCGTGAAGTGCACGCCGCCGTCGAGCATCATCAGGTACATCGGTACCCACACCGCGCTCAATTCGACGATGCCGAGACGCAGGCGCGGATGCCGCTCGAACACGCCGTTGACGATGAGGTCGGTGCAGGCGAGCGCGGCGGCGGTCCAGAGGAACACGGATTCGAGCGTCGGCACGTTGCCCGTGGTGGCATCGACGTACCACGCGTCGTCGAAGGGGCGCGGTTGGTCGGCAACGTGGAACACCGGTGTGATGTCGTGCTCCTCGAACAGGCTCCATGCCCGGTCGAGCTCGGGATGCGACAGTGGTCTGCCCTCGACCAGTGCGGGCGCCACCATCGCGAGCTTCACACCGGCACCGGCGGCGCCGCGCAGCTGCCGGTCGAGCCAATCGCGGTCACGCAGATGGACGTGCGCGACCGGATGCAGCGCGCCGTGCCCCTCGGCGGCAACGACGCCGCACCAGCGGTTCCAGGCTGCCATGTTGGCGTGCTGCGCGTCGGGCGCGCCCCCAAGCTTTCGTTCCCACAGCAGGCCGAAGTTCGGGAACAGGAAGGCCTCGTTCACGCCGAGCGACGCGAGCCGCTCACGGCGCGCCGAAGGTTTCCAGTGGTCGTGGGGCAGGTGGTCGGCCCAGCGCACCGTGCACGGTTCGCCGTGCAACGCGGCCTGGTGACGGCGGCCGATCGTGGCGGTGTCGCCGGGCGACTGCACTTCGACGAGGCCGAGGCGCTCGCCGCGCCATTCCAGCCACGTCCAGCCCGCGTCGTCGTCCACCATCTGGATCGCGTCGGCGCGCGCCCCGGGGTCGATGTGGTCCGACCAGAGCCCGCGATACTCGACGAGGTGCTGGTCGGAGTCGATCACCGCGGTCATGCACACGCAGGATGCCACACCGCCGGCCGCGCCCGCGGCCGGCCGTCGCCCGCTTCGTCGGCTGCCGGCGACCGTCGCGAGCGGGATCGTTCAAGTGGACGACCCGGAACGCCGAGACGATGTACGGCGATACAGGAGATGTGGTGCCGCGATGTCGGCTCCACCGACGGCGGAGCGGAATGGGCGAGCCGAGCACGACCGGCGCGTGGGCGACCGCAGCCGGCCTCGCCGCGCCGTCCGAGCGCTTCCGTGGCCTCGATCTGCTCGCCGATCCGGCGCTCGTCATCGACCAGGACCTGCGGATCGTCGCGGCCAACCTCGCCTGCGAGCGGCTGATCCAGGCCGACGTCCGGGAATGGATCGGCCGCGTCCCGCTCGACCTGGTCCATCCCGACGATCTGCCGATCGTGCTCTCCTCGTTCTCGAGCGTCGCCGGCAAGGACTTCGGCACCCCGATCGAGGTGCGGGTGCGGGTGGGTGACGGCTCGTGGCGGCTCATGGAGCTCATCGGCGCGACCCACCCGAACGGCGACGGGTACATCGTGGTGGTGTCGATGCGCGACCTCACCGCGCGCCGGCAGTGGGAGCTCGCGGCGGGGAGCACCGAGCTGTTCCGCACGGTGGTCGAGCACGCCTCGGTGCTGCTCGCGCTCGTCGACGCCGACGGCCACATCCGGGACCGCGTCAGGAACGTGGAACCGCCAGCTCGGTCACGACCTCTCGCATGTGATCGGCAGCAACATTGCCGACTGGGTGGTGAGCGACCGGGCGCGATTCGACGCCGACCTGCAGTGTGCCGTCGCCCAGTCCCGCACGTCGGTGTTCGAAGCCGAGCTCGCGCACTTCGACGGCGCCGCCATCCCGTACCAGCTCGCGGTGTCGAACCAGCTCGACGATCCGGTGGTGCGGGGCCTGATCGTGTCGGCGAACGACATCTCGGCACGCCGCCGCGCTCGAAGTGCGCCTCACACACATGGCGAACACCGACGCGCTCACCGGGCTCGACAACCGGACCGTGATCATCGATGCGCTCGTCGCGCGAACTGGGCGCGACCGCGGACGTGTCGCGGGTCGTCGTGTACTTCGTCGACCTCGACCGCTTCAAACCGGTGAACGACCTCTACGGGCACGACACCGGCGACGAGGTGCTCGTGGTGCTCGCCGAGCGGCTCCGAAGCATCGCCCGCGAACAGGACGTCATCGGACGCCTCGGTGGCGACGAGTTCGTGCTCGTGTGCAGCGACGTGCCCAGCGCCACGGCGGCCGCCCGCATCGGCGCGCGGATCGAGGAGACGCTCTCGCAGCCGATCGTCGTCGCCGGATCGACGGTACAGGTGCTCGCGAGCGTGGGCTACGCCGACGGTTCGACCGCCTCGACGGCCGACGGCGTGCTCGCCGAAGCCGACGCGGCGATGTACCGAGTGAAGCAGCGCCGCCGGGGTCGTGAGATGCCGACGACGTTGCGCGTCGCCCAACGCCGCGACCTGGCCGACGACCTCACCGCGCGCGATCGAGCGCGGACCGGCCGCGGCCGGGCTATGCATGTACTTCCAACCGGTGGTCGCGCTGCCCGCGGGCACGGTGGTCGGTGCCGAGGCCCTCGTGCGCTGGCATCACACCGACCTGGGGCTCCTCGGCCCGCACGACTTCCTGCCGATCGCCGAGGATGCCGGACTCGATCTCGCGCTCGGTCGGTGGATCCTGGGCGCGTCGATCGCCGAGGCCGCGCGCTGGGACGCCGATCTCGACGTGGCGGTGAACCTCTCGGCCGCGCAGCTGGCCGACGCGGGGATCGTGAACGTGGTGCTCGACACACTCGATCGGCATTCGCTCGACCCCGGACGGTTGTGCGTGGAGGTCACCGAGACGACGATGCTCGAAGGCGCCGGTCGCGGCAGCCTCCTGCCGGCGGTGGCCACCCTCGAGCGCTTCAAGGCCGCGGGAGTGCGTGCCGCGATCGACGACTTCGGCACCGGCTATTCGAGCCTCGTGCACGTGCGCGAGCTCCCGGCCGACGTGTTGAAGGTCGACCGGAGCTTCGTGGCGCGCATGCACGACGACAGCACCGATCACGGAATCGTCGCGGCCGTGATCGCGCTCGCGCACGCTGCCGGTATGCGCGTGGTCGCCGAAGGGGTCGAGACCGACGAGCAGCACGTCGCGCTCGCGGGGCTCGCCGCCGATCTGGCGCAGGGGTTCCTCTACGGCCGGCCGATGGCGGGCGCGGAGTTCCGCGTGCGCTTCGGGCGGCGTCGCGTGGGGAGCACCACCGCTCAGCTGAAGTGCTCGTAGAGCGCGGCGAGCGCGGCGTCGGTGCCCGCCTGCGGGAGTGAGAGGCCGCCGTCGACCGTGATCGTCTGGCCGGTCACGTAGCTCGCGCGGTCGGAGCACAAGAACGCGATCACCTCGGCCACCTCGTCGGCGGTTCCCATGCGCCGCAGCGGGATCGACGCGCGGATCGGCTCGAACACGTGCGGCAGGTCCTGGAAGACCGACGTGAGCGGTGTGGCGACGAAGCCGGGGGCGACGCAGTTCGCGCGGATCGCGGGGCCGTACTCGAGCGCGGTGCTCCGGGTGAGCGCGATCACGCCGGCCTTGGCCGCCGAGTAGGCCGCCTCGTTGCGAGTGGGCATCGAACCCGAGAGCGACGCGTTGTTCACGATCACGCCGCCGCGTTCGAGCATCGCCGGCACGACGGCGCGCGTCATGTGGAACGTGCCCGTGAGGTTCACGTCTACGAGGCGGTGCCAGAGCTTGTCGTCGAGCGTGTGCAAGGGCCGCAGGTCGCCGGTGCCCGCGTTGTTCACGAGGATCGAGATCGGCCCGAGGTCAGCGGCGGTCTGCGCGACGGCTTCGGCGACCGCGCCGGTATCGCGCACGTCGCACGTGAGCGCGAGTGCGCCGTCGATGGAGTCCGCTACTCGCGTCGCGGCCTCCGGGCTGCGATCGAGCACCGCGACGCGCGCACCTTGTCGCGCGAGCAGCCGCGCCGTGGCCTCGCCGATGCCCGAACCGCCTCCGGTGACGAGCGCGACCCCACCTGGCAGCTCGACACCGGTCATGGGCGTGAGCGCTGCACGTCGTAGGTGATGCCGTGGTCGCGCGCGAGCCAGGCGATGCCGTTGTCGTCGGCGTACCCGCGTCCCTGGATGTTGAAGATGCGCACCTGCTCGGCGTCGAGTGGATACGGGCCCCAGTGCCAGGTGCCCCGGGCGAGGTGCACCACCGCGTGTTGTGGCAGGTAGAACGCGTGGACGTGGTCGAAGTGGGCGGGCTGCGAGAAGTCGTGGTCCTCGGGTGCCACGACCACGTACGCGTCACCGCTCATCGGCATCAACGTCTGCGTATGCGTGTCGTGCCGGTTGAGCAGCTCGCAGTGCGCCGTGCCCCCGGCCGAGAACGTGAGCTCGGCGTTCGTGTGACCGATGAAGTTCACGTGGCCGTCGTTCCACAGGAACTCGAGGTCCGTCGTGTCGTGCTCGGTCTGCTCGTCGGACGGGATCGTGCCGAACGGTGCCCAGGAACCGTGAGTGACAGGCTCCAGGCGCAGGCTGCGATGTTCCACGACCGCATTCTTCTCGATGCGGGCGCGGCCCGCACGACGGGGCGGCCGCTGGCTGTCGTACGCTGCGGCCCTGGCTGACGAGGAGGCCGCTGTCGATGGACGTGCGCTCGATCGAAGATGTCGAACCGGTCGTGGAGCACAACGGCACGGTGCCGGTGTGGTGGCTGGTGAACCCGCGTGAGATGTTCGAGATCACCAAGGGTGGTCACCTCGAGCTGGTGAGCGAGTTCGAGGTGGCCGGGGGCGGCCTCGTCGACCCGCACCACCACCCCACACACGAGTTCTATTACGTCACGAGCGGCCGGGGCATCATGACGATCGAGGGCGAGGACCGCGAGATCAGCCAGGGTGATCTCGTGCACATTCCGCCCAACGCGATCCACAGCCTGCGTCCGGTCAGCGACCACGCACCGATCCACTGCTTCTGCTTCGCGGTCGCCACGCCTGATGCGGGCGCCGTCAACTACACCGAGCACTAGACGCGCCGATGGCGCGCGTGCTGGTGACCCGCCGGTTGCCCGACGGGGGTCTCGACGAGCTGGTGGCGGCCGGGCACGAGATCGTCGGCCCGAAGGACGGCGACGTGCCGTACACGCCCGGGGAGTTCGCCGCGCTCGCGCCCGAGGTCGACGCGATGGTGACGCTGCTCACCGATAGCGTCGACGAGCCGGTCCTCGCCGCAGGTGTGCAGGGCCGCCTGCGCATCGTGGCGAACGTCGCGGTCGGGTACGACAACATCGACTGCCGCGCCGCGCAACGGCTCGGGGTGCGGGTGTCGAACACGCCCGGGGTGCTCGACGAGACCACCGCCGACACGGCCTTCCTGCTCGTGCTCGCGGCCGCGCGGCTCGCGTCGACGGCCGAGGCCGATCTGCGCGCCGGCCGCTGGAAGGGTTGGGGCGTCACGCAGTACCTCGGCGTCGACGTGCACGGCGCCACGCTCGGCGTGGTCGGCTTCGGGCGTATCGGGCGCGCCGTCGCCGCGCGCGCATCGGGGTTCGGCATGCGGGTGCTGCACCACTCGCGTCGCGACACCGGCGGGCCCGGTTTCGTGGGCGATCTCGACGAGATGCTGCGGCAGTCCGACATCGTCACGCTGCACACGCCCGGCGGTCCCGACACGCACCACCTGATCGACGACCGCCGCCTGCGGCTGCTTCCGCGCCATGCGGTGCTCGTCAACACCGCACGCGGCACCGTGGTCGACGAGGTCGCGCTCGCCGCCGCCTTGCACGACGACCGCATCTTCGCGGCCGGTCTCGACGTGTACGAGCGCGAGCCCGCGATCGAGCCGGCGCTGCTCGCGGCGCCGCGCACGGTGCTGCTCCCGCACATCGGCTCCGCGTCGGTCGCGACGCGCCGCGCGATGGCACAGCTCGCGGCGCGTGCAGTGGTGGCCACGCTCGCCGGCGTCACACCGCCGAACCTGGTCTGCTGAGCGCGCGGCGTGCACGCGGAGTTCAGAGCGTGACCGTGACCGGGTGTGGGTCGAGGTCGAGGAGCTCGAGGGTGGTCTTGCCCGCGCGCAACTGCTCGAACATGCGCGATTCCTTCTGTGCCCGCGCCCGGCCGGCGGCGATCACATCCTCGAGCTGGCCGCCGGGCACGACGGTCACGCCGTCGGCGTCGCCGACCACCCAGTCGCCGCGGGCAACCTCGACGTCGCCCACCGTCGCCGGCGCGCCGACCGTGCCGGGCCGCAGCTTCGTGGCGCCGCGCAGCGCGATCGTGGACGAGAACACGGGGAAGTCGAGCCGTTCGAGCGCGCTGATGTCTCGCACACCGCCGTCGATCACGAGGCCCGCGATGCCGCGTGACTGCGCCGCGGTGGTGAGCACCTCACCCCAGTAGCCGAGCTCGGGCACGTCGCCCACCGACACCACGAGCGCGCTGCCCGCCGGTGCCGACGCCACCGCGACGTGGATCGCGAGGTTGTCGCCGGGTGTGCACACGACCGGCGTGGCCGGCGCGACGAGCACAGCTCCCGGCCAGGCGGCGCGCACCCGATCGCGCATCGCGCGCCCGCCCGACTCGCCGAGCGTCGCCGAGCCCAGCTCCGCCAGCGCGGGGCGTATGGCATGCGCGTCGTCCATCGCTCAATCTTCACCGCGCCAGATGCACGGCGCCAATTGCGCGTCTTGCGGAGGGCGAGGGATTTGAACCCTCGAGGGGGCTTATCACCCCCTACTCGCTTAGCAGGCGAGCACCTTCGGCCGCTCGGTCAGCCCTCCGGCATCGAAGTATACGGGTGCGGTCGTGTGGCCCCACGGTGACAACTACCGTCGCGAGCGTGGAACCGTCGGAGGCGCTGGCCGAGGTGGTGGAGCTGCTGTCGCGCCGGCGCGACGGCGGCTACCGCGCCCGCGCCTTCTCGAACGCCGCCCGATCGATCCGGGGGATGGCACGCACCGAGCTCGAGGAGCTCGTGGCCACCAACCGGCTGCGTGCGTTGCCCGGTGTCGGCGACAGCACCGCGAAGGTGATCACCGAGGCGTTGCGCGGCGAGGTGCCCGCCTATCTCCTCCACCTGCGCGGCGAGGCGCAGGCCGACGCGGCCACACCCGAGGGCGCGCTCCTCCAGCAGGCGCTGCGCGGCGACCTGCATCTGCACTCCGACTGGTCCGACGGCGGCGACGCGATCCGCGCCATGGTCGACACGGCGCGCGCGCTCGGCCACCACTACATCGCGCTCACCGACCACTCGCCGCGCCTCAAGGTCGCGCACGGTCTCGACCGCGATCGCCTGCTCGCCCAGCTCGACGAGGTCCGGGCCATCAACGACGAGGTGGCGCCGTTCCGCCTGCTCACCGGGATCGAGACCGACATCCTCGACGACGGCGCGCTCGACGGCGATCCGGAGCTGCTCTCGCGGATCGACGTCGTCGTCGCGAGCGTGCATTCGCAGCTGCGTATGGACGGCACGGGCATGACGCACCGGATGGTTGCGGCGATGGCGAATCCGCTCACCGACATTCTCGGTCACTGCACCGGACGGATCGTTACGGGGCGGGGACGGCCCGAGTCTGCCTTCGACGCCGACGTGGTGTTCGCGGCGTGCCGGCAGTTCGACAAGGCCGTCGAGGTGAACTGCCGCCCCGAGCGGCTCGACCCGCCGAAGCGGATGCTGCGGCGGGTGGTGGAGCTCGGCGTCAAGGTGTCGGTCGACACCGACGCGCACGCCACGTCGCAGCTGCACTGGCAGTTCTACGGCTGCAATCGGGCGGCCGAGTGCGGCGTGCCCGTCCAGTCGATCGTCAACTCGTGGTCGCTCGGCGACCTCCTCGCCTGGTGCGCCGGCCACGAGCAGCCGACCGCCGCCTGACGCGCATGCGTCGTTTGGGTACCACATAGCGGTCCCAAACGACGCATGAGGGGATCAGCGTTCGAGGATGACGGCCGCCCAGGGTTCGAGCGCGAGTGTGCCGTGCACCGGTTCGCCGTCGCGGGCGCGGTCGCTGGCGACGCGGATCGTGCCGTCGACACCGTCGACTGTGGCGTCGTCGTCGGAAAGGTTGAGCGCGACGGTCGTCGCGTCGCCGCGGGTCCACACCCACAGCCGCTCGTTGCTTGCCGGGTGCGTCCCGTAGCCGCCGCGGCGCAGGTCGTGCGAGCCGCGCCGCAGCGCGATGAGATCACGCGTGAGATGGAGCGTCGAGGCGGGATCGCCGCGCTGGTCCTCCACGTTGCACGCGGCGAAGTTGCCATAGGGCAGCCAGGGCTCCACGCCGGGAGCGCTGAAACCGGCGCCCGGGTCGCGGCTCCAGTGCATCGGCGTGCGCTCGTCGTCGCGGCCGACGCGCGGCCCGAACATCTTGCCCACCGGATCGAGCAGGCGTTCGGCAGGCACGTTCGTGTCGGGCATGCCGATCTCGTCACCGTTGTAGAGGAATGGCGTGCCGCGCAGCCCCATGAGCATCACCATGCCGGCGCGCACCTTCGCCTCGTCGCCGCCGCACCACCGCGTGGCCCACCGGTGGTTGTCGTGGTTGCCGCCGGTCCACGTGGGCCAGCCGGCGGGCGGGATCAGGGCCTCGGCCTGCTCGACCGCAGTGCGCAGCGCCGGCGCCGCGAACTCCGAGTGCAGGAGCATGAAGTTGAACGCGAGGTGCAGCTCGTCGCCCCGACCGTAGAAGCTCGCGAACGCATCCGGGTCGAGCACGTAGGTCTCGCCCACGAGCGCGCGGGGCGGGTCGTACGAATCGGCGAGGCTGCGCCAGCGGCGCAGCACGTCGTGGACCTCGGGCCGGTTCGTGTTGTACACGAACCGTTGGCCGTACATCTGCACGTACCAGTGGTCGTCGGGGCCGCTCGGCGGGTTGTCGCGCAGCGCCTTGTCCTTCACCACCGCGTGGCACACGTCGATGCGGAAGCCGGAGATGCCGCGGTCGTACCAAAAGCGGTAGATCGCGTCGAACTCGTCCCGCACCCGCTCACTCCACCAGTTGAGGTCGGGCTGTGTGGGCAGGAACTGGTTCAAGTAGTACTGGCCGGACGTGTCGTCGAAGGTCCACGCGCTGTGCCCAGGATTGAACGTGTTCACCCAGTTGTTCGGGGGCGTGCCGTCGGGCTTCGGGTCGGCCCACACGTAGTAGTCGCGGTGCACGGAGTCGCGCGACGACTTGGCGTCGACGAACCAGGCGTGGCGGTCGCTCGAATGGTTCGGCACGATGTCGAGGATCACCCTGATGCCACGCGCGCTCGCCTCGCGCACGAGGTCGTCGACGTCTTCGAGCGTGCCGAGCTCCGGGTGCACCGAGCAGTAGTCGGCGACGTCGTAGCCCCAGTCGTCGTTGGGACCGTCGGTGATCGGGTTCAGCCAGATGCCGTCGACGCCGAGCCAGGCGAGATGATCGAGCTTGCTGGTGACGCCGCGCAGGTCACCGACACCGTCGCCGTTCGTGTCGCAGAACGAGCGGGGGTAGACCTCGTACAGCACGCCGTCACGCCACCACAACCAGTCGCGTTCCGGCACGAGCGCGCAATCTAGCGGTGTCAGTCGCCCGCCGCGGCCTGTGTCCCGGCAGCGACCGCTTCACCGCTGCTTGCGCGCCAGAGCCGCGCGTAGACGCCGTCGAGCGACACGAGCGCGTCGTGCGTGCCGTCCTCCACGACGCGGCCATCGTCGACCACCACGATGCGATCGGCGAGCCGTGCGGTCTGCAGGCGGTGCGCGATCAGGATCGTGGTGCGACCCTGCGCGGCGACGCCCATCGCCGCGGTGACGACCGCCTCGGTCCGGAGGTCGAGGTTCGAGGTCGCCTCGTCGAGCAGCAGGATGCCCGGGTCGACGAGGTGTGCCCTCGCGAGCGCGATGAGCTGGCGCTGACCGCTCGACAGCGAGCGGCCGCGCTCGCTCACGACGGTGTGGTAGCCGTACGGCAGCGTGGCGATGAAGTCGTGCGCGCCCACCGCGCGAGCTGCCCGCTCCACCTCGGTGTCGGTCGTGTCGCGCCGCCCGTACGCGATGTTGTCGCGGATGCTGCCGGCGAACAGGAACGCCTCCTGGGGCACGATGCCGAGGTGCGAGTGGTACGCGACCGGGTCGTACTCGCGCACGTCGACGCCGTCGACGAGCACCCCGCCCTCGCGCACGTCGTAGAAACGTGCGACGAGCTTGAGGATCGTCGACTTGCCGGCGCCGGTCTCGCCGACGAGGGCCACCGACTCGCCGGGTGCGATCACGAGCGACACGTCGCGCAGGGCGTCGCCGACACCACGCGGGTAGCGGAACGCCACGTCGCGCAGCTCGACGAGCCCGTCGAGGTGCGTCGGCGTGACGCCGTCGGCCGGCGGCGGCACCGATGTCTCGGTGGCGAGCAGCTCGCCGATCCGGTTGAGCGACACGCGCGCCTGCTGCCACGAGTCGAACACCTGCGAGAGCTGCTGGATCGGCGAGAAGAACAGATCGAGGAAGAGCAGGAACGCGATGAGCTCGCCGTGGCTGAGCGAGTGCTGGGCCACGAACACGCTGCCGACACCGAGGACGAGCACCGACGCCATGTCGGACAGGAAGTCGACGAACGGGAAGAACACTGCCACGAGGCGCTGCGCGGTGAGGCGCGCGTCGAGGTAGCTGCGCGAGAGCTCGGCGAACTCGGCTTCGTTCGTCTCCTCACGTACGAACGCCTGCGACACCCGCACCCCCGACAACCCCTCCTGCAGGTTCGCGTTCACCACCGCGATGCGTTCGCGGGCGGTCTCGTAGGCGCGAGCCGAGTTGTGGCGGAACCACAACGTCGCGAGCACCAGTGGCGGCAACGTCACCGCGGTGACGAGCGCGAGGCGAGGGTTCATGATCGCGAGCGCGATCCCGATGCCCACGAACGTCACGAAGTTCACGAGCGCGTTCACGAGCCCGTTCTGGAGGAGCTGGGCCAGCGCGTCGAGATCGGTGGTCATGCGGGTCATGATCCGGCCCGCCATCTCGTGTTCGTAGTAGTCGACGCCGAGCCGCTGCAGGTGGGCGAACACCTTCACGCGCAACGCGAGCAGCATGCGCTCGGACGTGCGGCCGATCACGCGCTGCTCGCCCCATGTGATCCACCAGTCGAGCAATGTCACCAGGAGGAACAGCAGGCAGATCGTGAACACGACCTCCTCGCTGCGCTTGCCCACACCGTTGTCGAGCGCGTAGCGGATGAACCACGGGCCCGAGATCGTGGCGAGCGCGTCGAGCGCCACGAGCGCCATCCCGATGGTGAGGCCGATCCGGAAGGCGTGCAGGAACCGGCTGAACCGGAAGTGCGGGTCGGGCGCGGCCGCGGCCTCGAGATCGACACGGGAGTGGGTGTCGATCGGCTCGAGCGCCTCCACCTTTGCCAGCAGCTCCGGCGTGGCTTCGAGCTGGCCGGCGAGCTGGCCGAAGCCGCCGCCGCCGATCGCGCCGATGCGCCCCGCGCCGCCCCCCGGCGCGCCGATGCGCTGGGCGGCGCCCTGCGGGCCGCGCGACACGAGCGAGAAGGCCTCGGGATCGGGCTCGCGCCACGCCGATGCGGTGGTCGACCCCGACCATTCGTCGTGACCGTTGGCGCCGTCGTCCCCGTTGCCGTCCCCGTTGCCGTTGCCGTTGCCGCCCGCGGTGCGGGCCACTGGGCCGGGGGCGTCGTGACGCCCTTCGGCATCGTCGCCCGGACCCGACAGCAGCCGGCGGTAGGTGTCGCAGCGGGCCCAAAGCGCGTCGTGCGTGCCCGAGTCGAGCACGGTGCCATGGTCGACGACCACGATGCGGTCGGCGAGCGCGAGTGTCGAGCGGCGGTGCGCGATCAGCAGCGTGGTGCGGCCGGCGAGCAAGCGCCGCAGCGTGGCGTGGATCTCCTCTTCGACCGCGGCGTCGATCGACGACGTCGCGTCGTCGAGCACGAGCACCTGCGGGTCGCTGATGAGCGCGCGCGCGAGGGCGATGCGCTGGCGTTGGCCGCCCGAGAGCGTGAGCCCGTTCTCGCCGACCACGGTGCCGTAGCCCTCGGACAGCGCCTCGATGAACTCGTGGGCCTCGGCGGCACGCGCGGCGGCGCGGATCTCGTCGTCGGTCGCGGCGGGCTTGCCGAAGCCGATGTTCGCCCTGATGCTGTCGGAGAACAGGAAGCTGTCCTCGAACACCACACCGATCTGGCTGCGCAGGCTGTCGAGCGTCACGTCCCGCACGTCGATCCCGTCGACCCGCACGTGGCCCTGCTGCACGTCGTAGAACCGCGGGAGCAGCAGCGCGACCGTCGACTTGCCCGACCCGGAGGCACCGACGAGCGCGACCGTCTCGCCGGGTGCCACGTCGAGCGTGAAGCCGTCGAGCACGGGCTCGGTGCTCGTGTAACCGAACCGCACGTTGTCGAACGCGAGCTGGCCGCGCACGTCGTGCAGTGGCTCGGCGCCGGGCAGGTCTTCCACGAGTGGTGTCGACGCGAGCAGGTCGGCGATGCGCTCCACGCCGGCTCGGGCCAGCTGGCCGACCGTGAGCATGGCCGCGAGCATGCGCACCGGCGCGGCGATCGTGATCATGTACGTCGCGAACGCGAAGAACGTGCCGATGCTGATCGAGCCGTGGATCGCGAGCATGCCGCCGATGAGCAGCCCGACGACCTGACCGATCGGTGGCACGGCCTGCAGCGCGGGCGACAGGCGCGCCTGCACGTTCACGAGCCGTACACGCGATCCGTACAGCTGCTGCGCCTCGTCCTCGAGGTGGGCCAGCTGCTGGGCCTCCTGGCCGAACCCCTTCACGACCCGCACACCGGTGACCGACTCGTCGACCACCTGGGCCACGTCGCCGGCCCGCTGCTGCGCGTCCCAGCTTGCCGGAAACACGGTCGTGCGCAGCTTGAGGGAGAGGAACAGCAGGAGCGGACCCACCGCCAGGAGCACGATTGTCAGCACCGGCGAGAGCGTGAGCATGATGACGGCGGACAGCAGGAACAGCACGATGTTCGCCATGCCGATCGGCAGGAACATCAACAGGCTCTGCACGAGGCCCACGTCGGAGTTCGCGCGCGACACGAGCTGGCCGGTCGACAGCTCGTCGTGGCTCTGGAAGTCGAGCCGTTGCAGCTGCCGGAAGATCGCGGTGCGCAGGTCGTGCTGCACGTCGAGCGAGATGCGACCGCCGCGGTAGCGGCGCACGTATGCGAGTCCGAACCGCGTCGTGGCGATGCCGCCGAGCGTGAGCAGCCACGGCCACAGCGGTCGCCGGTGTGTGAAGATCACGTCGTCGAGGATGATCTTCTGCACGAGTGGCTCGAAGGCCGCCAGCGTGGTTCCCGCCACCGCAACTCCGAAGGCCACGGCTGCGTGCGCTTTGTGCGGTGCCATCCACGCGAGCAGCGTGCGGAACCATCCGCGGCGCCCGGCGACCGCGGCCGCCCCTCGGGAGTGTGATTCCGTGCTGTCCGTTGCGGTCATCCAACCTCGCGTCGTGCTGCGCCCAGCCAATCATCGCCGTGCCGCGGGTACCAAGCCAGGACCCCGTCAGCGGCCCCGCCGGTAGCATCCGGCACACCCGGTATCACCTTCACCGTCTCCCGAGGAGCGCTCGTGACCACCGCGATCCGACACGACTGGACGCGCGACGAGGTGCGCGACCTGTTCGACACGCCGCTGCTCGACCTGGTGTTCCGCGCCGCCCAGGTGCACCGCGAGCACCACGACCCGGCCCAGGTCCAGGTGAACCAGCTGATCTCGATCAAGACCGGTGGCTGCCCCGAGGACTGTGGCTACTGCTCGCAGAGCGTGCACCATGCGTCGGGCATCAAGGCCACGCCCATGCTGCAGCACGACGACGTGATCGCCACCGCGGCGCGCGCCAAGGAGGCCGGCGTCTCGCGCATCTGCCTGGGCGCCGCATGGCGGGAGGTGAAGGACAACGCGCAGTTCGACCGGGTGCTGGCGATGGTGCGCGACATCGCCGGCATGGGGCTCGAGGTGTGCACCACCCTCGGCATGCTCACAGCGGAGCAGGCGAAGCGGCTCGAAGATGCCGGGCTCTACGCGTACAACCACAACCTCGACACCTCCGAGGAGTTCTACCCGTCGATCATCACCACCCGCACGTACCAGGACCGTCTCGACACGATCGCCAACATCCGCACCACCAACATCACGCTGTGCTGCGGCGGGATCATCGGCATGGGTGAGACCGTCGACGACCGTGCCTCGATGCTGCACACGTTGGCGACACTCGACCCGCATCCCGAGTCGGTACCGATCAACGTGCTGTCGAAGGTGCCCGGCACACCGCTCGAGGGGCAGCCCGACGTCGCGATCGAGGACACCGTGCGCACGATCGCGGCAGCGCGCATCCTCATGCCGGCGTCGAGCGTGCGGATCGCCGCGGGCCGCCACCTGATGAGCTTCTCGGATCAGGCGCTGTGCTTCCTCGCCGGCGCGAGCTCGTTGTTCACGAGCGAGCAGGGCAAGATGCTCACCGACGCAGTGCCGTGCGAGCGCCCCGCCCAGGATCGTGCGCTGCTCGACGCGCTCGGGCTCGTGCCCCGCCAACCGGCGGACGCTGTGTCGGTGCAGGCGTAGCGGCGGCGGGCGTGGATCTCGACACCGCCCTTGCCTTCGCCCGTGCCCGCCATCAGGGTGTGCTCGTCACGTTGCGTCGTGACGGCCGCCCGCAGCTCTCGAACATCGCGTATCGCGTAGGGAGCGACGACGTCATCCGCATCTCGGTGACGGCCGACCGGGCCAAGACGAAGAACCTTGCCCGCGACGGCCGCGCGTCGCTCTATGTGTGCCGCGACGACTTCTGGGCCTACGCAGTGATCGACGGCACCGCCGAGCTGAGCCCGGTGGCCGCAGCCCCCGACGACCCGGCCGTCGACGAGCTCGTCGATCTCTACAAGTCGCTGCAGGGTGAGCACCCCGACTGGCACGAGTACCGCGCCGCGATGGTGGCCGACGGGCGCCTCGTGGTGCGGATTCGCCCCGAGCGCGCCTACGGCATGCTGCCGCCCGGCTGAGCGCGTGGCGCACGGGCCAGGGTGCCGCGCCGCGCGAGCCTTGTAATTACATCAGTGTGATTCACTGCGCTCCCTTCACGGCGAGCAGTCGACCCGCTAACATTGACGCGTAACTACTTACGATTACACGTGAAAGTGATTCGCTGTCGTGTCGGTACCAGTCGAGATCGGCCTCGGTGCACAGCTTCGGGACTTCCGGGCCCGGCGCAACTGGACGCAGACCGACCTGGCGCGCCACCTCGGCACCACCGCCCAGACCGTGAGCCGCTGGGAGCAGGGCAGCCCGCCGCAAGCTGCCCTGCGCCGCCGCCTCGAGGTGCTGCTGCGCGACGGGCCGTCAGCGGTCGAGCACCAGGTGATCCAGTGGCCGCTGTCGCCACCCGCCGCCGACGCCACCGAGGACCAACTCCGCAAGGCTGCGCTTTCGGCCGCCATCGCGCGGGCCGGTTCCGGAGCCGCGATGTCGAAGGACGAGATCGCGTTGATGCGGTCGATCTTCGCCGCGGTCGGACTGTCCTGGGAGGACGAGTAGGTCAGGCGGTGCGTGAGCCCGTCAGTTGGCGACGCCGGCGAGGTCGGCGGTGAGCTGGTCGATGTCGTAGCCGGGTGCGAAGCCGGGCTGCTTGGCATCGGGCGGCAGGATCGCGTAGGCCTCGTCGACACACTCGTCCCACCACGCCCAGGTGCCGTGCTGCATGCCGCCCCACGTGAGCACGGTGACGTCGTTCGGGTCGTAGGCGACGGCGAACACCGCGTGGCCGTCGTTCGTGAGCGCGCCGGGCGTCCACGGCACGCCGCTCTCGAAGTCCTGGATGCAGTCCGCCTGCACCTGGAAGCCGAGATACACGCCTCCGAAGATCTCCATCGCCTGCTTGACGTGCTCGTGGTGCCTCGGGTCGACGCTCGTGAACGCGAGGATCTTCTCGCGCCCCACCATGTGTGACTGCCAGTAGTTCAGGACGTCGAGCTCGCGCAGCCCTGAGTCGACGCCGCCGCTCAGGTGGAAGTACGTGCGCTCCACCGATTGTGCCGACATCACGTGCCTGGTGCCGACGAGCCCTTCGTAGATCGTGATGGCGTGCGCGACCGCGGCGATCGTGCAGTCGCCGTACTGGTCATTGCCGTCCATCGGGAACAGCTTGGCGACGTCGGCCTCCGTCGCGCCGAGCTTGTGCAGCGCGTTGGCGAGCACGTCGCACGACGGGGCCGGGGCCGGCAGCCGGTCGGTGACGTAGTCGCTGAAGCGCAGCGTGCGGTAGTCGGAGAGCCTCGGCTGCTTGCCGAAGCGAAGAGTCGTGGACATTCGAGTCTCCTTCGACGATGGCTGTTGAATCGACTGCTGGGCTCTCGGTGTGGTGATCACAAACCCGCCGAGCATGCGCCCGCGCGTGCGCGGGAGACGAATGCCCGCATCGCCGAGTTGCGAGCTCCCACCGAGAAGATCCATCGCGATCATCGATCTCGCGCGTGGCGACTGCAAGCAAAACTCGAACGCGTGAGTGTGCAATGTGAGACGTTCGCCGGGCGTGCCGCGCCACGGTGCGCAGGGCTATTGCGCAACGAGCGTGTTGTGGAATGCCGCGATGTGCCAGTGCGTGCCGTCGCTCGTGGCGACCGCCGTCATCGTTGCGTGATGCGTACCGGCGAACGGCCCGTGCGGCACGTTCAGCACGCCGCTCGAGTGCCCGACGACGCAACCCCGCACGAGCTCACGTGCGTCGGTCACCGCGTAGGACACCACACTGTGCTTGTAGATGGACTCGAAGATGGCCTGGTGACCCGCGCCGATCGCGGCGCGGGTGGCATGGTGCACTCCACGGATGTCGACGAAGTCGGCATTGTCGGTGAAGGGCTCGCAGTATGCCGAGCCGTCGCCGGCGTTCCAGGCCCGTTCCAGCCGTGTGAAGAGCGACTCGACGACGGCGCGGGGCTCGTCGCTCATCGTGTCTCCGCCAGCTCGGTGTGCATCAGCCGCCAGCCGCTCACCGCGAGGAACGCGAGCCAGCACAGGAAGCCCAGCGCGGCCGGCACCATTGCCGGCGAGCTCTTCTCGGCGATCGCCGGCGCGAAGCACGCCCCGAATGCGTGCAGCCCGGCACCGATCGCGCCGATCGTCGTGAACGCGCGCGGTGCGATCCCGGCCGCGACGGCGGCACGCGACAGTCCGAGCAGCGCGATCGCGAGCATCAGGTTGAGCAGTCCGAAGAGCGCGTTGTGCAACGCCCAGAGCGTCGTCACCGTGGTGGTAGCCGTCGCGTGGCGTGCCGCGACGGTCATCGCGACCTCACAGGCGACCATGGACCCGAAGATCGCGACGATGCCGGCGACGCCCAGGAGCCCGGTGACCAACCAGTCACGGGCCGCGGGCGCCGAGCCGGTGACCGCGCGCCACACGCCACCGCAGTACCGCGCCAATGCGAAGCCGCTCGCCACGAACGTCACCACGAGCGCCCATTCGAGCGCGCGGTGGTCGTGGAAGTAGGCGACCACGTCGTGGGGCGAGGCGTCGTTCGCCGGCGCCCCGGCCCGCAGGGCGTTCTGGGCGAGCACGATCGCCGCGAAGGCGATGCCGCCGGCCCCGGCCCAGCGCAGACTCTGGTCGTGCTCGATTGCCGGCCGGTTCGTCGTCAACGTCATCGCCGTCCTCCTCAGTGGTAGATCGTTGTTCAAGTGACTGGATCATCGTTCCATTAGATTGAACAGGTGTCAAGTGCTAGATCGGTGTCGTGAACCCCGCGGGCGGTCGCCGGGCGCGGCAGGCCGAGGCGACCCGGCACGAGATCGTCGGCGCGGCCCGGCGACTGTTCGCGGCGCGCGGCTACGCGGCGACGTCGGTGCGCGACGTCGCCGCGGCGGCGGGCGTCTCCGTGCAAACCGTCTACGACAGCGTCGGTTCCAAGCGCGCGCTCGTGCAGGCGTTGAACGACGTCATCGACGAGGAGGCCGCCGTCGGCGCGCTCGTCGGACAGGCCATGTCGTCGACCGACGTCGACGACGTCGTCCGGCTCGGCCCGCGCATCATGCGGGCCATCCTCGAACGTGCGGGCGACATCGTGCGCGTTGCCGCCGGCGCGGCGGGCGCCGATGCCGCGCTGCAATCGGTGCAGACCGAGGGGTTCGCCCGCCACCGCGCCGGGGCGCAGGCGGTGGTCGGGCGGTTGCGCGACCGGGGGGTGTTGCGTCCCGACCTCGACGACGACGAAGCCGTCGAGGTGCTCGCTGCGCTCACCGATGTCGCGTTCGGAAGGATGCTGCGCGACCAGTACGGCTGGTCGTTCGACCACATCGAGCAGTTCGTCACCGATCTCGTCCGTGTGCAGTTGCTCGCCCCCTGACGCCTGCGTCGGCGCGAAAGCCCCGACGCACGCTTGTGCTCACGGCGCCACCCTGCCAGCATGGGGTATTCGGCGCGTCGGTGGAACCGGCACAACCGGGGGGGGCGTCATGGGGCACGCGGTTTGCATCTCGAGACGGGCCCTCGCGGGGCTCGGGGTCGCATCGCTGGTTGCGGGGTCACTCGCCGCCGCGAACCCGGCGCCTGCCGGTGCCACCGGTTCGGCGGTGGTGTCCGTCGGCAGTGCGAGCGTGTGGGAAGGTCACTCGAAGACGCGAATCGCGGCCGTGCCCGTCACGCTCAGCGAGCCGCTGACGACGCCCGTCGTCGTCACATACACCGTCAGCGCGGGAACGGCGACGCCCGGGCTGGCGAGCCACGCCGCGTCGGGCGCCGACTTCAAGGCGGCGAGCGGCACGCTCACCTTCCCCGCGGAAGCAGTGTCGAAGTTCATCAACGTCCATGTGTACGGCGACACGCGCGAGGAGGGCGACGAGACCGTGCACGTCGACGTCACGAGCGTGACCGGAGCGACAGCCGGTGACACGTCGGGCCTCGTCACGATCCGCGACGACGACAGCGGCGCGACTCCGGGGACCGTGCTGTCGGTCGGCGACGCGAGCACTACCGAAGGCAACAGCAAGACGCGCACCGTGAAGTTCACGATGTCGTTGTCGCAGCCTGCGACCGGCGACGTCACGGCGCACTACCACCTCGCCGGGCAGACCGCCACGGGTGCGTGGTCGGGCGGGGGCAAGGTTCCGAACAACGCCGACTTCGCCGACAAGCTCGGTGTCGAGCAGTCGGTGTTGTTCAAGGCGAACGCGAAGCACGTCACGCCTGTGCAGAAGCTCATCGCGGTCAAGACCGTTGCCGACACGCACGGCGAGGCGGACGAGACGTTCGCGATCGTGGTCGACAGCATCACCGCGCCAGCGGGCGTCACGGTCGACGACGGCACCGGAGTCGGCACGATCGTGAACGACGACCAGAACTTCCTGACCGTGAGGGTGGCCGCGAGCAACGGGAGCGGCCACGTCACGTCGTCGCCGCCGGGCATCGACTGCCCGGGCACCTGCACCGCGTTCTTCGACTACGGCACCGTGGTGTCGTTGACCGCGGCGCCCGACGCCGGCAGCTCGTTCAGCTGGACCGCGCCCGGAGGCTGCGCGGCCACCGACAACCCGTGCGTGGTGACGCTCACTGACGACTTCGCGCCGCTCGTCACGTTTGCGTCGACGTCGACGTCGTGGTCGGCGGTGTCGGCGGGTCAGGACCACACGTGCGGGATCTATGCGACGGCCGCGTACTGCTGGGGGCTCGGGGCCGACGGCGAGATGGGCAACGGCACGACGACGACCACCAATTCGGCACCGGTCGCGGTGTCGGGCCTCGGGAGTGGGGTCGCGGAGATCTCGGCGGGTTGGTTCCACACGTGCGCCCGCACCACGAGCGGCGCGGCGAAGTGTTGGGGCTTCGGCACCGACGGCGAGCTCGGCAACGGGGCAAGCTCCAACAGCAGCACGCCCGTCACGGTGAGCGGGCTCGGTTCGGACGTGGCCGACGTCAGCGCGGGTGGCGCGCACTCGTGTGCCGTGACCACCGGCGGGGCCGCGTACTGCTGGGGCGACAACGCCTACGGTCAGCTCGGCGACGGCTCCACCACGCCGAGCTCGACGCCCGTCGCAGTGTCGGGTCTGGGCTCCGGGGTCGTGCAGATCGACGCGGGGCTCACGCACACCTGCGCCGCGCACGTCGGGCGGTGCGGTCTACTGCTGGGGTTCGAACGTGGCCGGCCAGCTGGGCGACGGCACGAACACCGCGAGCCATGTTCCCGTCGCGGTGTCGGGTCTGAGTTCAGGTGTCAAGCAGGTCTCCGCCGGCGGCAACACTGGCGACCCACACTCGTGCGCGGTCACCACCGCTGGCGCGTCTGCTCTGCTGGGGCGCGAACACCACCGGCGAGCTCGGCGACGGCACCACGAACGACAGCAACGTGCCGGTCGCGGTCAGCGGTCTCGGTTCGGGTGTCGATCAAGCCGACGTGGGCGGTGGCTACTTCGAGGACGGAGGCCACTCGTGTGCGGTCGGCCCGGCCGGAGCGGTCTCCTGCTGGGGAGACAACGGCTACGGCGAGCTCGGCAACGGCACGAACGCTCTGGCGACGACACCGGTCGGTGTGAGCGGCCTCGGGAGCACGGGTGCGCAGGTGTCGACCGGCATCTATCACTCGTGCGCGGTCACCACCACCCACGCGCTCTACTGCTGGGGTCAGAACACCTACGGCGCGCTTGGTGACGGCACGACGGGCCAAACGAACTCGCCGGTCGCAGTCCTCGGACCGTGACGCGACCTGCGCAGTCGGGCACCTGACGCTGGCGCTGCTGTCCAGAGCGCGGGTCGAATCCTGCGGCGTCGCGGCTCACCACCCTGACCGCGACCGGCGCTCGTGGTTGTGTGAACTCACGCGCGCCCGGGTCAGGGAATGACCGACGGGCGAGGTTCGGTGAGCGGTGCGTAGGCATCGGGCCGGCGCGTCGTGAGAAATGGGAACAGCGTGAGCCAGTCGCGCCGCTGATCGAGATCGAGGTCGGCAACGAGCACCGCGGGCTCGTCGCGTGGTGCCTGCACGAGGACGCGCCCGTACGGATCGCTGATGAACGACGAGCCGTAGAACTGCAATGGCTCCTCGATCCCCACACGGTTCACCGCCACCATGAACGTGCCGTTGGCGATGCCGTTGGCGCGGATCACTTGCTCCCAGAGCGGTTCGGTGTCGAAAGCCGGATGATTCGGCTCCGATCCGATCGCGGTCGGGTACACGATCACGTCGGCGCCACGCAGCGCGTAGGCCCGCGCGAGCTCGGGAAACCATTGGTCCCAGCAGGTCGGGAAACCGAAGCGCGCATCGCCGAGCGCGACGACGGGGAAGCCGTCGTCGCCGGCCCGGAAGTACTTGTCCTCGTAGTAACCGGCGGTGACGGGAATGTGCGTTTTGCGCGTCCGCGCGCGAGGAGGGTGCCGTCGGGCGCGACGCAGATCGCAGTGTTGAAACCGAGGCCACCGTCGCCCGCGGCCTCGTACAGCGACGCGTGGACGAATACGTCGGTCTCGCGAGCCATGCGGGCCGCAAAGTCGTGCGTCGGTCCGCCGGGCAGGCGTTCCGCCACTGCGCCCGCGGCGCTCGGACCGTGGGGCGTAACCGCGAAATAGCGCGACAGTGTCAACTCCTGGAGGCACACGAGCCGCGCGCCCTCGCCGGCCGCGGCGCGCACCGCCTCGGCGAGGGCGGTTTCGTGCACCGTGGGATCGTCGTGCCAGCGGTGTTGCACCGCGGCGACGCGAAACGGCGCGCGCTCCGGTGCCGCAACACGCGCCGGCGAATCGAGCAGCGTGCCCGCCTTGGAGATCACGGTGATCGTCATCGCCGACCCGCCGCTGGCACCTGTTGGGTGATGCAGTGCACCCCGCCGCCGCCGAACGCGAGCGTGGCGCCAGAAACGCCGACGACCTCGCGCGCGCCGGCCGCACGTTGCACCGCGGCGAGCGCAGGCGCGGCGTCGGGACCGTCGACGACCGGGACGATCACTGCGCCGTTCGCCTGGTAGAAGTTCGTCGGGGGCACGACGACCTGTTCACCCGCGACCGTGGCGTAGGGCAACACGTCGATCTCGACCACGTCGAGGCCGGCCGCGCGCAGCACGGCGACGTTCTGGCGCAAGCGTTCGAAGTTCGGATTGGCGCGGTCAGCGGTGGTCTGCGCGGCCACGGTGTCCGGTGCGACGAAGGCTGCGACGTTGTCGACATGCCCGTCCGTGTCGTGGTCCTCCACCAGCCCGAAGGGCAGCCACACGACGCGTTCCACGCCGAGCCACGCTCGGAGCTCCTGCTCGATGTCGGCGCGCGCCAACGTGGGGTTGCGGTTCGGGTTACACATCGTCTCCTCCGTCGTGACGACGGTGCCGGCGCCGTCGACGGTGATGGCGCCGCCTTCGAGCACGAACGGCGCGGCGTCGTAACAGTCGAGCGCCAAGTGGTCGCACATGCGCGTCGCGAACCGCGCGTCGTCGGCGTAGGGGGTGAACTTGCCACCCCACGCGTTGAACACGAACTGCACTCCGGCGCGCCGCGGACCGTCGGCGACCACGATGGCGCCGATGTCGCGCGCCCAGGAATCGTCGATGGCCCACTCGACGACGTCGACCTGCGTCCCCGCGTCGGTGGTGCAGGCCGCGGCGGCCTGGTGCCCCGCGCCCGGCGCCGCCACGATCAACACGGGCTCGAAGCGGGCGATCGCGCGGGCGACCGCCGCGTGCTCGCGCTTGGCCGCCGCGAGCTCGCTGCGCCACAGCGACGTGCGACAGGGCCACGCCATCACGCAGCACTCGTGGTGCGCCCACTCGGCCGGCATCGCGAGACCGTCGGCTGCCGGCGTCGGGCGGGCCATGCAGCCAGTGTGGCGCACCCGAGCGCCCCAGCCGGTCGTGGCAGCAGACAGATCCCGACTTTGTGTCGTTCAATTACCTGGGCGGCAACGCATCTACACAAGGTCGGCGCGACTGCCAAGCCGGAACTGGACAAGAGGCTGTTCCACTGATCGCGGG
This sequence comes from uncultured Actinomycetes bacterium, assembly GCA_963716525.1. GTDB lineage: Bacteria > Actinomycetota > Acidimicrobiia > IMCC26256 > PALSA-610 > JBBREP01. The sequence goes on along the minus strand of OY970315.1, from coordinate 1,054,261 downwards.
GCTCTGCGCGCAGCGTACCGTGGTACGACCTTCTACAGTAGGATTGTCGGATGAAGGTCGACAAGATGAGCGTGTCGTTTGACCCTGAGCTCGGTGACGCGATCCGCGCCGCCGCGCAGCGCAGCGGCCGCGGCTTGTCCGGATGGCTCGCCGAGGCGGCCGCCGACAAACTGCGCAAGGAAGCGTTCGACGCGTTTCTCACATCCTGGGAGGCCGAGCACGGCGCGCTCACAGACCCGGAGCTCGCGACAGCGCGAGCGCGACTCGGTCTACCGATGAGCGCCGAGAACGCACGCCGCGCGTCATGACCGCGCTTGTTCTCGATAGCGGCCCGTTCATCGCGATCGATCGCAGCGATCGCAATGTCGTCGCCATGCTCGCAGCGGCGCGCCGCGCCGGGATCAGTTTGCGTACGAGCGCCAATATCGTCGCGCAAGTTTGGCGGGAGCCTCATGGGCGCCAAGCGCGACTCGCTGCCTTGCTGAAAGCCGTCGACGTCTGTGACGTCGACGCCGATGCGGCGCGCGCGGCGGGCGTGTTGCTGGCGGAGTCGGGAGCCGTCGACGTTGTCGATGCCACCGTCGCGCTTCTCGTCGCGCCTGGCGACCAGTTGCTCACCAGCGATCCCGACGATCTTGGCCGCCTGCTCGAGGCGCGCAGCGTCCGCGCGACCGTCGTCGCTTGCTGACGACCAGTTGCCGGGGAGCCCCTCCGTTGACCGGTTGATTGGACCAGCGACCGGGCACGCGCGGTTCACGCTAGCCCCAACTGTTCATGAGAGTTCGTGAGCGTGTGGGTCGGCCATTTTGTGGGTTCGGGCGGCGGTATTGGGTGGTCTTGGGGTGCGCGTCGTCGCTCGTGGTGGCGGGGTGTCGGTGATCGGTGGTGTTGCGGCTGTGTCGCGGCGTGCGTGGTCAAGGCCCCGCGGACGTTTCCGCGGAGACGTCTCGGGTGGCTGCGGGCTCAGGTGATGAGCGCGATGCGCTTGTAGGCGCGGGTGAGGAGTTGGGCGCTGGGCCAGTCGTCGCGGATGCGCACGATGTGTTGTCGGGCTCTGCGCACGATCCGGCCGGGTGTGTGCCAGAGCTGCCAGCGCAGCGTCTTGGGGCGTGCGGTCTTGAGTGGCCCGTCGAGGGTTTCGGTCTGGAACCAGCAGACGAGGTCCGCGGCGTACGCGACGACTGCGAGTCGGGCTCGGTTGGCGTCGGCGTCGCTGAACGGGAACCGGCAGAGGCCGGAGTCTTTGAGGCGTTGGATGTGGTCTTCGACGTGGGCGTGCGCGCGCATGAACCGGTCGAGTTCGACGGGAGTGCCGGACTGGTCGGTGTAGTGGCCCCAGTATCGGTAGACCTCGGACGGGAACAGGGTTTGTTGCGCGCCGGGATGCAACGGCTCGCGGCGCACGATCAGTCGTGTCCCGGTCGGCCAGCCGTCGAGGTCGGCGAGGTCGGTGATCTCGGCGACGGCTGCGCCGGGCCGCAGGTCGCCGTCTTGTCTGAGCGCTGGTTGCCATCGGTTGTCGTCGAAACGGATGCGTGCGATCGCGTTGTGGATGCTGTTGTTTTGGCGGGCTGCGACCGCGAACCCGACGTGACGGGCTCGGCAACCATCCACGAATCCGTGCGTGCAGCCGGCACTGTCCGCACGCACGATCAGCTTGCGTTCGACGAGCCCACCAGGATCGCTGTCACGATGTCCGGCGCGTACACGTTCGGGGAGCTGACCGATCGCGTGATCGAGCACGGTCAGGTGATCGGCGATGGAGTTCGCGCCGGCGTTGCCGGGCCGCAACAAGGCGGCGACGCATTCGCCGGTGCCGTCCACGAACGCGAAGAACGGGTGGTATCCGAAGCCGCCCTTGTATGTCGGGCCCGTCTGTTCTTTGTGCTCGGAATGGATCTCGACCAGCGACGCATCCAAATCGACCACGACCCGCTCATCCGACGCGCTCAGACCATGACGGTCCCATACCCCCGCGCGTACGCCGGCGATTGCTTCCCACAGCCCGGTCACGGTCGCCGGGTCGAGTTGGTCACGGAACATGCGGCCGACCGTCGTGTCCGACGGGACCGACCCGAACAGGCCCGGCTGCGCGCGCAGGTACTCGACATCGGCGATCGCGTCCCCGCCACCCGCGAGGGTGAGCATCGCATGCACCAGGACTTTCCCGCGATCATGCAACCACGGCCGTTCCCCCGACGGGCCCGCGATCCGCGCCGACAAGGCCCGACCAAGCCCGACCTGGTCCGCGTACGCGCCCAGCGCGTGCAGTCCGACATGACCGACCACGCCCGTCGCCGCGGTCTCGATCTTCACGTTTCGCGTACTGATACCGTTCACTTGTCAAGTGCCCTCTCGTCCGGCGGTCTTGGTTGTCTCGCAACACCAAGAATGCCTTACGAACAGGGCACTTGTCGCGCCCAGCAAGTACAAACCCGCAGACACCGACGAATAATCAGGGCTAGGCGGAGAAACCTGAGGCAGCCGCCCACACCGACCGGACTCCCGAATCTGAGAAGGGAAACGGGGGGTCGCAAGCGCGTCGGTCCGTATCGACTGCGACGTTGACAGTTTGCGGTCCGAGCCTAATCTCAATGTCTCCACAACCTAAGACTGCGAGGCGCATGTGGGAAGGGTTCGCTATCGAGGTCTTGCGGCGCTGTTGCTACTTCTAGTGGGCGCTGGCACGCTGCTGGTGGCAGTCGGCCTTCCGACCAGCGGAACGACTGTCGCTGCAGGGGATGCACTTACGGTGAATACCGAAAAGATGCAACCCGTTGGTCCGTATACGGATAATACGACACCAGATGGCTACCCTCTACCGCCGCCCACTCAGCCAGTCACTCACGATCCGGGAAGTGCCCCGGCGCCACTTGATCCTGCCGACGGTAAGTACGTCACCGTCAACGACCTCAAGGCCTCCTTCGCGAGCGGCCGCGGCACGCTCATTCCACAGGAGTTTGTCAGCCACCTCGGCGAGCCGAAGGTAGAGATTATCCAAAAGCCGACCGAGGATAATGGCAATTCTATTGTCGATATATGGCTGTATGGCAATCCGTACAGTGGTCCGTTCGACGATTTCTCGGCTACACACGAGAACCTCTACACGATCACGGGGCTGACGCGTGCCCAGATCACACTCAACGCAAACGGTGACGTCGTAGCTGCTTCCGTTGCTGATGCGAGCAACGCGAACGCGCCGAGCACCACGAGCGACACGACCGCTACAAGCGACGTGACGCCGTGACGCACGAGCCGAACTCGTACAACTATCAGGTCGGGGTGAAGTTGTGAATCGCAATAGAGCGGCAGTGGCTACCGTGCTTGCCGGGGTCGTCGCGTTCTCGCTGAGTGGAGCGAATGCTGCGCACGCCGGGGACGCACACGTTTCTTCACCGGGCGCGTTTGAAATGGTGTGCATCTACTCGAGTTACTGCGCCCTGAACTATGAGTCGTCCTCCGACAACCCGGTCTATGACGGGAACCACGTCGATTGGATGCTGAATGCCATCTACTACGGCAACATGTGGATCGATAAGGCCAAAAACGGTCCCAAGGCCCACGGTTACGACGGCCTGGGTAGCGTCAAGGCATTCGGCATGTGGAACGGCGGAACGATCTACGACTACGTCTCCGATACGGACAAGGGAATCAAGAACGACAGCTATTGGTCGTGCTGGAACAACCACTACTACTTCTGGGCGCCGAACCCGCCGGACTACGCAGGACCCATTCCCTATTGGGGTAATTTGGTCTTTGGCTCATCGCATATCGACAACTATGAAGGTGGTGGAACCAATCACGACCCTCTCAGCTGTAACGGTCAGACCACCTGGTTTGGGCAGAGTGAGAATCCAGAGTTCGACATGTACAACTTGCTCATGGATCCGTCTTCTCCCGTACGAATCTACTATTGCGATGGCTCCGGTTGCCCCATCTCGACGCGCAACTATCTGACGACGCACAACACGCAGTACAACACCGAAACTGTCGACGGTAACTCGCACATCTGGCACAACAACGGCTTGGCGACGGTACAGTATTATCCTTGATGCTGCTGCCGTCTCGCCGCAGGGTCGTTGTCGGTGTCGTTGCGGCGTGGATCATCGTCCTCGTGCCCATGCAAGCCGAAGTTGCGCGCGGCGCGACCTCAGCGCCGACAGAGTGTCGTCCAACGTCCACCCGTCGGCCGCTTGGATTAGCGCTGGGCAATCGCGCATCGACGTCGGTCAGTTTCCCGTTAGCCGAGCCCGCTGCGACGCGTTGTTTTCTCATCGTCCGCGCCGACCTCAGCTTTGACGCGGCTACGCAGCAAACGCGTGACACAGCCAGCGTGTTTACGCTTACGGCGGATGGGCAACCCGGTCTGCACGTCGCAATCTTGCAGCGCCATGGAACGCAAGACCTGTCGATCAGTTCGTATTCGAACTCGGGCGATCGTGGGACGGCTGTTCTATGGACGCACGGATCATTCGTCGCCCGCTCGTACCTGGTCACGCCTGTGCGCGCCGGCGAGCGAACTATTCAGTTGGAATTGAATCTTGATGGCCCGGCGCAAGCGAGGCCTGCTATCACAGTCCACACTGTAGGCATCGATTACACGCCTTTGACGTGGGATGCCGTTCACCTTGGATCAACCCAGCGCGAGCTGAACTTCACGGTAGTTGCTGGAAAATTGTCGACTGTCCGAATCAAGTTTGTCAGCGTCTCGCCCGTTGTACATTCGGTCGATGTTAGACTTTCATTACATCCACACTCCGGTACGAATAGCTTGCCCAGTATGCTCACTAGCCGAGTGCAGTTTGACAAGTCTGGTCATGGCGCGGCGGTTTTCAAGATTAGACCCAGGGATCACGGCAGTTATTTCTGCGTCTTGACAACGAGCCAGTACAACCCCATAAGCGTGCCCGTCGGAATCGTCGTAGCGACTCGCCAAAATGGACTGAACGCGTCCGGTCGAGTGATCTTTGTCCTCGTTGGTCTCAGTTGTCTCTATCTGGGACTGCGCACTTTTCCGCCTCGACGCAGCCGGTCCAAGTCGGCGTGACAGTAAAAGCGCCCGAGGTGGTACGCACGCTGGCCGCGATTGGCATGCTCGCTAGTGGCTCTCTGCTGTTGTTCGCGGTACATGAGCCCAGCGCGTTCGTGGTTTACGCGATTCTCTTTGCGCCACCGGTTGTAGCGGCGCTCATATTGCGCGGCCACGTGTCGGTCGCTCTGCTGGTCGGAGTCGCGACACTCGTACCAATTAGTTGGTTTCTCGTCGGTGGTACAAGAGGCACGGCGGACACGGCCCCAGGCTGGCATATAGGAATGATCCGCCTAACGGGCGTAGTCTTTGTGACTGCACTCCAAGTTGGCGTCGCGGCAACGCTCTGCGCAGCCATCCGAGGTGCTCGTCGACTACGGGGACGCCGTCTATAAGTGCGATCGTTCGAGGCGGCGCCTGCCCGTTGCGCAACGTGACTAGTGGCGATTCTTCGGCACTGGGCGTGCTGCACACACGCTTGACGAATTCGATGAGGCTCGCAACCAAATCCGCAGGACGGCGTCCGGACCGTTCAGAGCGAATCTGCCTAGAGTGGTCTTGGCGCGCGCTGTAAGCGCGGGCTGGATCACGTTGCAGTGCGGAGCCCAGGCCAAAGAGCTGTTGTAAATTCTACGGTTGCGGTATCGCAACCAGTGGCGGTAGAATGGTGTTGTTATGGCACCACGGCAAGATCTAGCGAGCAAGTTGAGTCGGTTGCGAGAAGCATCCGGCCTGTCGCTGCGTGATCTCGAAGAAGCCAGCGGCGTCGCCCGCGGAACGATCTCGCGTATCGAGAGTGGCGAGTACCAGCGGCCGAGTCCGGCCAACTTGATGAAACTCTCGGGTGCGCTCGGCGTCGACACCAGCGAGCTGCTGACGGCCGCCGGCTACACGGCGTCGCGCGCCGAGGCGCTGCCCAACATGCGGGTGTACTTGCGGAGCAAGTACGGCCACTTGTCAGCGGACGATCGGCAACGACTGGTGGGTCTGCTGGACGAGCTGGAGTCTGGTCGGCCGAGGGCTACGAAGAGCACGTCAACTAACCCCAACTGTTCATGAGAGTTCGTGAGCGTGTGGGTCGGCCATTTTGTGGGTTCGGGCGGCGGTATTGGGTGGTCTTGGGGTGCGCGTCGTCGCTCGTGGTGGCGGGGTGTCGGTGATCGGTGGTGTTGCGGCTGTGTCGCGGCGTGCGTGGTCAAGGCCCCGCGGACGTTTCCGCGGAGACGTCTCGGGTGGCTGCGGGCTCAGGTGATGAGCGCGATGCGCTTGTAGGCGCGGGTGAGGAGTTGGGCGCTGGGCCAGTCGTCGCGGATGCGCACGATGTGTTGTCGGGCTCTGCGCACGATCCGGCCGGGTGTGTGCCAGAGCTGCCAGCGCAGCGTCTTGGGGCGTGCGGTCTTGAGTGGCCCGTCGAGGGTTTCGGTCTGGAACCAGCAGACGAGGTCCGCGGCGTACGCGACGACTGCGAGTCGGGCTCGGTTGGCGTCGGCGTCGCTGAACGGGAACCGGCAGAGGCCGGAGTCTTTGAGGCGTTGGATGTGGTCTTCGACGTGGGCGTGCGCGCGCATGAACCGGTCGAGTTCGACGGGAGTGCCGGACTGGTCGGTGTAGTGGCCCCAGTATCGGTAGACCTCGGACGGGAACAGGGTTTGTTGCGCGCCGGGATGCAACGGCTCGCGGCGCACGATCAGTCGTGTCCCGGTCGGCCAGCCGTCGAGGTCGGCGAGGTCGGTGATCTCGGCGACGGCTGCGCCGGGCCGCAGGTCGCCGTCTTGTCTGAGCGCTGGTTGCCATCGGTTGTCGTCGAAACGGATGCGTGCGATCGCGTTGTGGATGCTGTTGTTTTGGCGGGCTGCGACCGCGAACCCGACGTGACGGGCTCGGCAACCATCCACGAATCCGTGCGTGCAGCCGGCACTGTCCGCACGCACGATCAGCTTGCGTTCGACGAGCCCACCAGGATCGCTGTCACGATGTCCGGCGCGTACACGTTCGGGGAGCTGACCGATCGCGTGATCGAGCACGGTCAGGTGATCGGCGATGGAGTTCGCGCCGGCGTTGCCGGGCCGCAACAAGGCGGCGACGCATTCGCCGGTGCCGTCCACGAACGCGAAGAACGGGTGGTATCCGAAGCCGCCCTTGTATGTCGGGCCCGTCTGTTCTTTGTGCTCGGAATGGATCTCGACCAGCGACGCATCCAAATCGACCACGACCCGCTCATCCGACGCGCTCAGACCATGACGGTCCCATACCCCCGCGGTACGCCGGCGATTGCTTCCCACAGCCCGGTCACGGTCGCCGGGTCGAGTTGGTCACGGAACATGCGGCCGACCGTCGTGTCCGACGGGACCGACCCGAACAGGCCCGGCTGCGCGCGCAGGTACTCGACATCGGCGATCGCGTCCCCGCCACCCGCGAGGGTGAGCATCGCATGCACCAGGACTTTCCCGCGATCATGCAACCACGGCCGTTCCCCCGACGGGCCCGCGATCCGCGCCGACAAGGCCCGACCAAGCCCGACCTGGTCCGCGTACGCGCCCAGCGCGTGCAGTCCGACATGACCGACCACGCCCGTCGCCGCGGTCTCGATCTTCACGTTTCGCGTACTGATACCGTTCACTTGTCAAGTGCCCTCTCGTCCGGCGGTCTTGGTTGTCTCGCAACACCAAGAATGCCTTACGAACAGGGCACTTGTCGCGCCCAGCAAGTACAAACCCGCAGACACCGACGAATAATCAGGGCTAAGCGAACACGAACGAAGTGAAAGGAGGCTGTGATGGCAACAACTACCAACCCAAACAGCGTGCTGTATCAACTGAGGGCACTCATGCCGAAGCGGCCTCTGACGCAGTTCGAGGCGTATCGGCTGGCCGAGCTGCAAGCGAATCATTTACTGCGGGCAGCTGGCGTCACCGAACCGGGCACGCCCGACGTCCTGATCACCGGTCAGCCGTTCCTCGAAGTCCGGCTGCGACGCGACCTGCCGATCTCCGGTCTGGCGAACTGGTACAAGCCGCGCTGGCTCATACTGCTCAACCACAGCGAGCCAGCCGTGCGCCGTCGCTACAGCTTGATGCATGAGTTCAAGCACATTCTTGATCACAGCCTGGCCGAGCGTTGCTATCCGACGACTCCCTGGCTGACCAGTGAGGAACGCGCCGAACGAGTCGCGGACTATTTCGCCGCTTGTGCACTGATGCCTCGCGTGATCGTGAAGCGTCGGTTCGTCCAAGGTCTGCACGACGTCAGCGACCTGGCCGCCGAGTTCGGCGTGAGCCCTCAGGCCATGCGCCGCCGTCTGGAACACCTTGGGCTGCGTGGCCGGACTCCGCGTTGCGACTACCCATACCGGGGTACCCAGGATTTCACTGGCTACTTCCGCCGATCGCGAGTGTTGGAGGCCGCATGACCAGGGCGAGGGCGGCCACGCTGAAGCGAGCAGTGGCCTACCTGCGCGTCAGTACCAAGCAACAAGCGATGCGCGACGGCAACCCGGAGGGCTACTCACTACCGACGCAGCGCAAGCTGTGCCGCGAACTGGCCGAACGCAAGTGCGCCGTCATCGTCGATGAGTACATCGACACCGACACCGGCACATCAACGGACAAACGCCCGGCGTTGAAGGAGATGCTGAAGCGAGTCAGTACGCAGCGCGACATCGACATGGTGATCATCTTCAAGCTCGACCGTTGGGCCCGCAACGCCCGAGAGTCGCTCGGTAACGACTGGATCCTCGAACAGGCCGGCGCCGACCTCGTCTCCTACTCGGAACCGATGCTGGACCGCACCAACGCTGGCCGGATGATGCACGCCGTCATGGCCGGCGGCAGCGAGTACACCTCGCGCAACAACGGCGACGAGATCAAGCGCAAGAACCTTCTGAAGATCCAAGAAGGCGGCACGCACGGCAGCGCCGTGCTCGGCTACAAAAACGTCGGCGAGGGCGGCCGACGCTGGGTCGAGCCCGACCGCGAACCGTTCGAGCTGCTCCAGTGGTGCTTCCACACCTATGCCACCGGCGAGTGGAGCATCGAACAACTACTGACCGAAGCGACCGCTCGCGGCCTACTCACCAAAGGTGGCCCGAATAGCCCACGTCGGAAGATGGGCGTGGCGGCCATGGGTCGCGTCCTCAAGAACCCGTACTACAAGGGCATTGTTCGCTACAACGGCGTCGAGTACGAGGGCAAACACACGCCACTGGTTGATGCCGAGACCTGGCAGCGAGTGCAGGACATCCTCAGCTCCAAGCGCCAAGGACTGAAGCAGCGCGAGCACCACCACTACCTGAAAGGCACGATCTGGTGCGGCCACTGCGGCTCACGCCTGGTTGTCACCTACGCCCGCGGCAAGCTCGGCAAGCTGTACCCGTACTACATGTGCGTCGGGCGGCAACACCGCCGCACGACCTGCATGTTGAAGTCACGACCGATCTCGCTGGTCGAAGAGCAGATCGTCGAGCACTACCGCTTCGTTCGCATGAGCGCTGAGGGCACCGAGCGCTCGGCCAAGGCCATCCTCGAAGAACTGTCGGAGGAGCGCAGCGATGCTGAACGCAAACGCACACAGCACCAACAGACGCTCAAGCGCCTCGAAGGCGAGCGCCGCAAGCTGATGCAGGCGCACTACAGCGACGCCATCCCGCTCGATCTACTCAAGAGCGAGCAGGACCGCATCGCAGACCAGATCGCCAGCACGAAGTCGGCACTGAAGGGCGTCATGTTCGACGTTGAGGTCATCGACCAGACGGCCGAACAGGCGACGTTGCTACTTGGCAACTGCCAGCACGCCTACGAGGACGCTGCGCCACGAGAACGCCGTCTGATGAACCAGGCGTTCTTCAAGCGCATCTGGGTCACCGAAGAAGGCGTGGTCGGCTGGGAGTACAACGAGCCCTTCGCCAGCCTCATGCGCAGGCACCGAGCGAAGGAGCCGATTTTCAGCGCCGAGGTGCAGTCCATCGCATCGGACGAGCGTTGGCGGCCACGGCAAGCGTCGTACGAACGACGAAGCCCTGGCCATCGAGCCAGGGCGCACCTCTGTTGGGGTTTGAAAGATTTCAACTTGGCGGAGGGAGTGGGATTCGAACCCACGGAGGGTTGCCCCTCACACGCTTTCCAAGCGTGCCGATTCGGCCGCTCTCGCATCCCTCCCGAAGCGTGTGATCGTACCGGTCGGCGTCGGTTGGTCGTTCGGGTGCAGATCTCGCACGGGGAAGGCCAACGGTGGCGGTCGGCACGCCGGCGCGGTTGGTCGGTAGCCTTGACCGTCGCACGAGTTCCGGCCCGCGTCGCCGGCCTCGAGGTGGCTCACCCGGGTCCGGCGCGACGGGAGCCCGTGAACCGAGTCAGGTCCGGAAGGAAGCAGCTCTCAGCGGAACCTTCCGGGTGCCGCCGGGTCGCCTGGGTGGGCCTCCTCGAGGCCGGGCGCGCCGCCGTCGCGGGCGCCCGACGCCCGGAGAATCCGTCGCGACCCACCTGTACAGTGCAACGTCGTGGCCTCGCAGTCGCTTTACCGCAAGTACCGGCCACAGTCCTTCGGTGAGCTCCGCGGCCAGGAGCACGTGTCCACCGCGCTCCGCAATGCACTGCGGGAGGACCGCGTCGGCCACGCCTACCTCTTCTCGGGCCCGCGCGGCACCGGCAAGACCACCACGGCCCGGCTGCTCGCCAAGGCGCTGAACTGCCTGCACCTCGGCGCCGACGGCGAGCCGTGCGGCGAGTGCGGCAACTGTGTGTCGATCGCGGCGGGCACCTTCCCCGACCTGATCGAGCTCGACGCCGCGTCGAACAACGGCGTGCAGGCGATCCGCGACCTCGTCGACAAGGTGCACTTCGGCCTGTCGGCCACCGGAAGACGCAAGGTGTACGTGATCGACGAGGTGCACATGCTCAGCACCGGTGCGTCGAACGCGCTGCTGAAGACGCTCGAGGAGCCGCCGGCGCACGTGGTGTTCGTGCTCGCCACCACCGACCCCCACAAGGTGCTCCCCACGATCCGGTCGCGCACGCAGCACTTCGAGTTCACGCTGCTCTCCAACGACGACCTGCACGCGCTCACCGTCGACATCGCCGGGCGCGAGGGCGTGGAGATCGACCCCGAGGCCGTCGACGCGGTGGTGCGCCAGGGCGCGGGCTCGGCCCGCGACGCGCTGTCGAAGCTCGACATGGCGCTGGCGGTCGGCACCGGCGACGACGAACGGCACATCGACACGTCGACGGTGCTCGCGGCCTTCGGCGGCACCGGCTTCGAGCGTCGCGTCGCGGTGCTGCAGGCGATTGCCGACGACGATGCCGCCGGCGCGCTCGTGGCCGTGGAAGACGCGCTGCGTTCGGGCATCGACCCGCGCGAGCTCGCCGAGGAGCTGCTCACCACGCTGCGCGACGCGTTCGTGCGCGCAGCGAGTGGCGGGCGAATGGAGTACGACGGCCCCGGCGCCGAGGTCGAACGGCTCGACGCGCTCGGGACCGAGGCCGGACTGCCCCGCCTCACGCGCGGGATCGAGACGCTCGGTGACGCCATCGCCGACATGCGCGGCGCCGGTGCACCCGATCCGCGCCTGGTGCTCGAGGTCGCGGTGGTGCGGCTCGCGCGGCGCGAGGCCCGGGCGGGGAGCATCGACGCGGTGCTCGAGCGGATCGAACGTCTCGAAGCGCGCGTCGAACAGCTCGGCGCGGGCACCGGTGCGAGCAGCGGGACCGGCGACGGCGGCCCGAGCGGGCGCGCGCCGGCAAAGCCGGCGCGCAGCGCGGCGCCGCCGGCATCGGCAGCTCCGCCCGCACCGTCACCCGTGAGCGATGCTGCATCGAGCGCGCCGGCGTCCGGGAAAGCCCGGCCCGCGCTCGGCGCGTTCGCACGCAACGAGCCGCCCGCGCCCCCGACCCCGGCGCCGCCGGCCGCGGCGCCTACTCCCGACGCTGCGGCAAGCACCGGCCCGCTCGACTTCGACGACGTCGTGATCGCGTGGAGCCACACGCTCGAGTCGCTCAACAGCGTCGCCCGCGCGATGGTGCAGGCCGCGGTGCCGATCGGGCTCGACGGCGACACCGTGGTGTTCGGCGTGCCGAAGTCGCAACTGCTCGCGGTGCAGACCCCGTTCCGCAACAACGCCGACGAGATCCGCGCCGAGCTTGCCAAACACCTCGGCCGGCGCGTCATGTTCAAGCTCGCCGAGCACGACTTCGACGCTCCCGGCGCGCTGCAGCCACAGATCGCACGGTCGAGCGGTGCCGCGAGCGCGCCGTCCGCCGCCTCCGATGCTGCCACCGTATCGGCCGCTCAGCCGGCGCCGGCCGCCGAGCCGGGTCCGGCCGCACGCCGCGACGAGCCGCCGGCGGAGGAACCCCCCGACGACTTCGACACCATCGATGTGTCGGAGCTCGTCGACGCGCGCGACGCGCCGGCCCCGCCCGACACCGCGCAGCTGTTCATGTCGGAGCTCGGCGCGCAGGTGGTGGAGGAACGACCGTTCGGTCAGTGATCGATGGCCACCTACGAGACACCGGTGCAGAACCTGATCGACGAGCTCGGGCGGCTGCCGGGCATCGGGCCGAAGAGCGCGCAGCGCATCGCGTTCCACGTGCTCAAGATGCCCAAGCCCGACGCCGAGCGCCTCGCGCAGGCGATCCACGAGGTGAAGGAACGCATCAGCTGGTGCCGGCGCTGCTTCAACATCGCCGAAGGTGAGCTGTGCGCGATCTGTAGCGACACGCGCCGTGAGTCCACGGTCGTGTGCGTGGTGGAGGAACCCCGCGACATCATGGCCATCGAGCGCACCGCCGAGTTCCGGGGCGGCTACCACGTGCTGCAGGGGGCGATCTCGCCGATCGAGGGGGTGGGCCCCGAACAGCTGCGGGTGCGCGAGCTCGTGCAGCGCATCGGTGACGAGGGCATCAACGAGGTGATCCTCGCCACGAACCCCAACATCGAGGGCGAGGCGACCGCGCTCTATCTCGCGAACCTGCTGAAGCCGGCCGGCCTCACCATCACACGCATCGCGAGCGGGCTGCCGGTGGGCGGCGATCTCGAGTATGCCGACGAGGTCACGCTCGGCCGCGCCCTCGTCGGCCGCCGCGCCGTCTGACCCCCACGCGCATGCGTCGTTTGGGACCGCTATTTGGTACCGAAACGACGCATGGTGATCAGTGGAAGGTGGGGTTGAGGGTGAGGTTCCACGCCCACATGAGCGCGAGCCCGGCGCCGAGCACCCACACCGGCACACGCACCGGATCGCGGCTACGCCGCGTCAGCAGGAACAGGCCGACGCCGAGCAGCACGAGGCCCGCCGGCTGGAAGCGCAGCGACGCCCAGAGGTCGCCGCGCATGGCCGCGCTCACGGCCCGGGTCATGCCGCACAGCGGGCAGGGGACGCCGGTGAGCGTGCGCAGCGGGCACAGGAGCGGCGGGTGTAGCGGCGACGCCGCCCACAACAGGCCGCCCGCGACGAGCGCGCCGCTCGACAGTCGCGCGGCACGCGCGTCGAACGCGACGGCTTCGCTCACCTGAGCAACGCTAGGGCGCGCGGCGCCGGCTACAGCGTGCGGATCAGCGCGGCGTCGCCCTGGCCGCCACCGCCGCACAGTGCGGCCGCGCCGAGCCCGCCGCCCCGACGGCGCAACTCGTGGAGCAGCGTCATCACCAGGCGCGTGCCCGACATGCCCACCGGGTGACCGAGCGCGATCGCGCCGCCGTTCACGTTGACGACGTCGTCGGTGATCCCGAGGTCGGCCATCGACGCGATTCCGACCGCGGCGAACGCCTCGTTGAGTTCGAACAGGTCGACGTCGGCCACCTTCAAGCCCGCCTTGCCGAGCGCCTTGTTGATCGCGCCCGACGGCTGGGTGAGCAGCGACGGGTCGGGGCCGGCGACCATGCCGAAGCCCACAAGCTCGGCGAGCGGCGTGAGACCGAGCGCGGCCGCCTTGGCCGGGCTCGTGACGATCACGGCCGCGCCGCCGTCGGAGATCTGCGACGCGTTGCCCGCGGTGATCGTGCCGTCCTTGCTGAACGCGGGCTTGAGACCTCCGAGCGACTCGACGGTGGTGCCGGGGCGCACCCCTTCGTCGGTGTCGACCACCACCGGGTCGCCCTTGCGCTGCGGGATCGACGCGGGCGTGATCTCGTCGGCGAAGCGGCCTTCCTTCTGCGCGGCCGCGGCGCGCTCGTGGCTCTTGGCCGCGAGGTCGTCCTGCGCCTCGCGTGTGACGCCGCCCACCCGGCCGCAGTACTGGTCGGTGCCCGCGCCCATGTGCACCGCGTCGAACGCGCACCACAGCCCGTCGTTGATCATCGAGTCGACGATCTCGCCGTTGCCCATGCGGTAGCCGGCGCGCGCCTTCGGCAGCAGGTACGGCGCGTTCGTCATGCTCTCCATGCCGCCGGCGACCACGATGTCGGCGTCGCCCGCGTTGATCATCTGGTCGGCGAGGTAGATCGTGTTGATGCCGCTGAGGCACACCTTGTTGATCGTGGTGGCAGGCACGCTCATCGGCACACCGGCCTTCACTGCGGCCTGGCGCGCGGTGATTTGGCCGGCGCCGGCCTGCAGCACCTGCCCCATGATCACGTAGTCGACCTGCTCGGGTGTGAGCCCGGCGCGCTCGAGCGCGGCCGCGATCGCGATACCGCCGAGGTCGGTGCCACTGAGACCTGCGAGCGCACCCGAGAGCTTGCCGATCGGTGTGCGAGCCGTGCCGACGATGACTGAGCCGGTCATGGTGACCTCCGCGCTTGCGAACCTTGCGAAATTGGACCGTCAGTCTATTGCTACCGACTGGTAACACGCCAAAGGCCGATTCGCCGGGACGTGCCGCCGTCCGTCGAGACTCGCCCGGCCCCGTCGGGGCCGCGTACCGTTGGAACCCATGCCCAGTGCCATTGACGCCATCCGCGACGCCATCGTGAGCGACGCACCCGCCGACGTCTTCGCCGGCCTCGCACTGCCCGAGACGGTGCGGGGCGCGCTCGTGCGGGCCGAGGACCAAGAGATGTTCGGCGACCTCCCCGACGAGGAGCGCGATCCCCGCAAGTCGACACGCGTCGAGGACTTCCCGCTCCCCGAGCTCGCGCCCGACGAGGCGTACGTGGCAGTGATGGCGAGCGCGATCAACTTCAACACGGTGTGGACGTCGATCTTCCGCCCGTTGCCCACGTTCGGCTTCCTGCAGCGGCTCGGCCGCGAGGGCGTGTGGGGCAAGCGCCACGACCTGCCGTACCACGTGATGGGCTCGGACGCGAGCGGCGTGGTGCTGCGGGTGGGCAGCGCGGTGCGCAACTGGAAGGCCGGCGACCGGGTCACCGTGCAGTGCAACCACGTCGACGACCAGGACCCGTCGGCGCACGACGACTCGATGATGGCCACGAACCAGCGCATCTGGGGCTTCGAGACGAACTTCGGCGGTCTCGCCGAGATCTCGGTGGTGAAGGCGAACCAGCTCATGGCCAAGCCCGAGCACCTCACGTGGGAAGAAGCGGCGTGCAACGGGCTGTGCAACTCCACGAGCTACCGGATGATCGTGTCACGCAACGGCTCGGCCATGCAGCAGGGCGACGCGGTGCTCGTATGGGGCGCCACCGGCGGTATCGGCGCCTACGCGGTGCAGTACGTGCTGAACGGCGGCGGCACGCCGGTGGGTGTGGTGTCGTCGGAGTCACGCGCGCAGCTGTTGCGCGACATGGGCTGCGAGGCAGTGATCGACCGGCGGGCCGAGGGCTACAAGTTCTGGAAGTCCGACACCGAGCAGGACCCGAAGGAATGGTTGCGGCTCGGCAAGAAGATCCGCGAGCTCGGTCGGGCGCGACGTCGACATCGTGTTCGAACACCCGGGCCGCCAGACGATGGGCGCGTCGGTCTTCGTCGGCGCGCCGAGGCGGCATGATCATCACGTGCGCGGCCACGAGCGGCTACATGATCGAGTACGACAACAGATACCTCTGGATGAACCTCAAGACGCTGAAGGGCTGCCACTTCGCGAACTACCGCGAAGCGACCGCGGCGAACCGCTTGATCGGCGAGGCGAAGATCCACCCCACACTCTCGAAGGTGTTCCCGCTCGAGCGCACCGGCGACGCCGCGTACGACGTGCACAAGAACCTCAGCGAGGGCAAGCTCGGTGTGCTCTGCCTCGCGCCCGAGGAGGGCCTCGGCGTGCGCAACACCGAGCTGCGCGCGCGAGCACGTCGACCAGATCACGCTGTTCCGCCGCCACGCCGAGGCCGTCGCGACAGCCTGAGTTTCAGTGGCGCGTCACACCGCAAACGCGATCAGGTGCGTGCCGTAGGCGACGACCGCGACGTGGTCGCGCACGACCGGCGCGCCGGCCGCGTGCGTGCCACGCAGTCCTGCGTCGCCGACCGCAGTCGGCGCGCACGTGAAGGTGCCGCAGCCCGTGCCCTTGAACGTCACGAGCCGGCCGTCGTCGGTGGCGACGAACACCCGCCCGGCCACCGCGGTCGGTGCGGTGATGATCGGCGCACCGGCCTGGCCCTGCCATTTGACCTTGCCGGTGTCGACGTTGATCGCGCGGACCACGCCGTCGGCGCCGCCTACGTACACGAGGCCGTTCGCCGACGCCGGCGCACCGAGCGGTGTCGAGAACGACGGCGTGGCCCACACCGTTGCGCCCGTCTGTGCGCGCAGCGCGGTGACCACGCCACTCGTGTCGGACACGGCGATGCGATCCGGGCCGGCGCCGACCGGCGTGCTCGGCGTTCCCGCGAACGCGGCCTGCCACGTGGGCGCGCAGATCGGCGGGGGATCGGGTATCGGCAGCGGCGGGCACCCTCGCGTCGGGTCGTACCCGTTGATCTCGCCGTCGACCGGAACGAACACGCGTGACCCCTGGATCGCCGGGATCCCGACCGAGCCCGCGCCGTAGAGCACGTACCACCTGTTGCCGGCGAAATCGAGCTCGTAGAACGGGCCGTAGCCGCTGCCGTAGCCACCGGTGACGCGCACGGCCGACGTGCCGTTCACCGCGAGCTGGCCGACCAGTTCGTGGAAGGTCGGGCCGCTCAACGTCGGCGCCCCGGTCTTGACGGCGAAGTCGGCCGTACCGGCGCCGAACACCATGGACGTCACCGCATCGACGGCGCCGTTGAACGTGACGGGTGCCCCGAGCGTGATGTGCAAGCCTTGCTGGTCGGGGATCACCTGCTTCCAGCGCACGCCGCCGTGCAGCAGCCAGCGCATCGTCGCGACGTTGTCGGCGGTCGTCACCACCCCGCGCGGCGGCGCGAGCGCCGGTGCGTTGAACGTCGTTGCACTGCCCGCCCGCCAGGCGATCTTCAGCTTCGCGGCGGCGGGCGCCCGAGTGGTCGCGGTTGCGACTCCGGCGCCGGTGCTGAGCGCGACCCCGAGCACGGCCACGCCGATCATGGTGCGTCCGCGGGCCACGCGGCGGAGGGTACGACGGCGGTTCGCCGGATGCAATCGAGACCGCGCGGACATGCTCGGCCGGTGGCGTTACGGTGCGCGCGTGATGGGGATCTCGCGCCGTGGGTGCGCGGCGCTGACGGTCGGGCTCCTGTGCGCCGGGGCATGTGGCAGCGCGGGCCCGGCGCGCTCGCCCGGCGTGGTGGCGAACGGTGCACCCCCCGTGCGGCTCGTGCACGGCGGCGTCGAGGCGCACCTCGTCATGCTGGACGCGCGCACCGGCACACCGCGCTACTCGAGCGCATTGGGCTTCCCGGTGGTGCAGACCGTCGCCGTCGTCGCCGACCGCGTCATCGTCGCCGGGGTGGGCCGGCCGCGATCGACGGGGATGCACGGCGACATCTGCGACGGCGCGAACCCGGTGGTGCGCGGCCTCGCGCTCGCGACCGGCACACCAGTGTGGTCGGTGGACGGCGCCGAGATCGCGAACAGCTCGACGTGGGCCTTCGCGCCACTCGTCGACGCGGCGACCCGGGAGGTCGTCGTCGAGCCGCGACCGCAGAACGGCCAGAGCCAGCCGCTGGAGATGCGGCGCGCGAGTGACGGCATGATCAGCGTGCGCACCACCACGACACAGGTGCTCGCGGTCGACGAACGCACGCTGATCATGCAGGAAATCGACAGCAGCGGGCCTTCGCTCCAACGCCGGCCCGCGTCGATCGCGTCGTTCGACCCGCGTTCCCCCGTGCCGCGTTGGCGGATTCGTGGCGCGTACGCCGACAGTCTGGCGATCGACGGCACCACGTTGGTGTTGCTCGCGCATCCCGACGCCGCGCCGCGGTCAGCAGTCGCATACGCCCGCGGCTCACCCGGTGACCTCGCCTATCAGCGGCAGGAGGCGGCCGCGAACCGGCTGGGCTACATCGCCGCGATCGACCTCCGCTCGGGGCGTGTCGTGTGGCGCCGACGCGACGGCGCGCCCGTCGAGGGCACCCATGGCAGCGCCGCCATTGCGAACGGTGTGGTCGTCGAGATGGTCGGCGGCCAGGACACGCGGTTGTCCGCGGCCTTGGTCGGCTACGACGAGGCCACGGGCCGGGTGCTGTGGCGGCACGCGCTTGCGAACGGCCAGTGGTCCGCGCCGGTGACCGACGGGCACACCGTGTACACCGGGCTGGTGAGCGGCCTCCACGTTGCCGGCGAGGTCGATGCTGTCGACCTTCGAACGGGCCGCACGGTGTGGCGCACGACCCGCTCGACCGTGGGCATCCACGACCGCGAGCCGTATGCCGTCGCCGAGTCGACAGTGCTCGGTGCCGCTCGCGGCGTGCTGGTGCTCCAGAGCCAGTACGGCCTCACCGGTCTCGACGCGGCCGACGGCCGGCCGCTCTGGTCGTGGCGCAGCCGCACCCACAAGGACGTCGCGAACCTCACTGCGGCGATGACCGCCGACGGTGTCGCGATCGGTCAGTGGGGCTTGTTCTGCTCCTTCGACGACTGAATCGGGCCGTCCGTAGAATCCCGCGCATGCTCTTCACCGAGATCGATCACGTCGCCATCGCCGTCAACGACCTCGAGGCTGCGATCGCGTACTACCGCGACACCTACGGCTGCGAGGTCGAGCACCGCGAGGTGGTCGACAAGGACGGCGTGGAGGAGGCGCTGCTGAAGGTGGCCGACTCCTACATCCAGCTGCTCACGCCGTCGCGGCCCGACTCGCCGGTGGCGAAGTACATGGAGAAGAAGGGCGAGGGCATCCACCACGTGGGCTACCGCGTCGCCGATTGTGCCGTGGCGCTGGAGTCGGTGAAGGCGCACGGCCACAAGGTGATCGACGAGGCGCCCCGCCCGGGTTCGCGTGGCACCACGGTGGCGTTCGTGCACCCGAAGACGGCGTTCGGCACGCTCATCGAGCTCGTGCAGGAGTGAGCGAGGGCACGACGCCACGTCTGGCGCTGGCCGACGGCAGGAGCCTCGCGTACTCGGAGACGGGCGATCCCGGCGGAGATCCGGTCGTCCTGTTCCACGGCTCGCCGGGGTCGCGGCTGTTCGTGCCGCGCTTCACGCGCGCCGGCGTGCGACTCGTCACGTTCGACCGCGCCGGCTACGGCGGCAGCGACGCGCAGCCGAACCGCACCGTGCTCGACACGGCGCGCGACGTGGGCGAACTGCTCGACCACCTTGCCGTGCCCCGCGCCGCGCTCGTCGGCTGGTCGGGCGGGTGCCCGTTCGCGGTGGCCACTACCTACGCGCTCGGCCCCGAGCGGATCGGCGCGCTCGCGCTCGTGAGCGGTCCCGGCTCCGCTCGACGAGGTGCCCGGTGCGTGGGATGCGCTCGGCGAGCGGCGCGGCCCGACGGCTGCGGTGGCGCGCGCCGGCGACATCGCACGCGCCAGGCGCGCGATCGAGCGGCGTATGGCGCCCTTCTCCGACGACCCGGTCGCCTTCCTCGGAACCGGCCGCGGCGCCGATGGCGAGCTGACGCGCGCGCCCGGCAACTGGGAGATGCTCCAGGAGCAGATCAGCGAGGCGTTGCGCGCGGGCGGCGCGGGCACCGCCGGCGACCTCATCGCCTCGTGGCTGCCGTTCGGCTTCGCGCTCACCGACGTGCAGGTGCCCGCCGCGGTGTTCCACGCCGCATCCGACCGCTACAACGCGGCCGACACGCGCACGTACGCCGACCGGATCGCCGGCAGCACGCTCACGGTGTGGCCCGACATCGGTCACTTCGCGATCCTCGAACGCTTCGACGAGGTGCTCGACGCGGTGACGCACGCCGCACGCCGGGCCACCGGCTGACGGGCCCGAGCGCCGTCCAACTACCCTTGGCGGCCATGGCGACGCACCCGATCGACGAGCGCATCGACGAGCTCAACAAGCTCAAGGAGGAAGCGCTCCACGCCGGCTCCGAGAAGGCCGTCCAGCGCCAGCACGACCGCGGCAAGCTCACGGCTCGCGAGCGCATCGAGAAGCTCTGTGACCCCGGCACCTTCCACGAGCTCGACATGCTCGCCCGCCACCGTGCCTACGGCTTCGGCATCGAGGGGAACCGCCCGCTCACCGACGGCGTGATCACCGGTTGGGGTGAGGTCGACGGGCGCAAGGTGTTCCTGTTCTCGCAGGACTTCACGATCTTCGGCGGCGCGCTCGGCGAGGTGTTCGCCGAGAAGATCCACAAGGTGATGGACCTCGCGGCGTCGGTTGGCGCGCCGTTCGTGGGCCTGAACGACGGCGCGGGCGCCCGTATCCAGGAGGGTGTGGTCAGCCTCGCCAGCTACGGCGGCATCTTCCACCGCAACGTGCAGGCGAGCGGGGTCATCCCGCAGATCAGCGTGATCATGGGCCCGTGCGCGGGCGGCGCGGTGTACTCGCCCGCGATGACCGACTTCATCTTCATGGTGAAGGACACGAGCTACATGTTCATCACCGGTCCCGACGTGGTGAAGGCCGCCACCGGTGAGGACGTCACCCAGCAGCAGCTCGGCGGAGCGGTCACGCACGCCACGAAGTCGGGTGTGGCCACGTTCACGGCCGACGACGAGGAGCACTGCCTCGAGATGGTGCGCTACCTCCTGTCGTTCCTGCCGTCGAACAATCTCGAAGACCCGCCCTACTTCGCGCCCACCGACGATCCGAACCGCAGCTGCGACGGGATCGTCGACATCATGCCCGACTCGTCGAACAAGGCGTACGACATGGTGAAGGTCGTCGAGGAGGTCGTCGACGACGGCGAGTTCTACGAGGTGTTCCCGCACTGGGCGATGAACATCATCTGCGGGTTCGCGCGCATCGACGGCCACGTGGTCGGCATCGTCGGCAACCAACCGCAGATGCTCGCGGGCAGTCTCGACATCGACGCGGCCGAGAAGGCCGGACGTTTCGTGCGCACATGCGACGCGTTCAACATCCCGCTCGTCACGTTCGTCGACGTGCCCGGCTTCATCCCCGGCACGCACCAGGAGCACGGCGGCATCATCCGCCACGGGGCCAAGCTGCTCTACGCCTACTGCGAGGCCACGGTCCCGCGCGTGCAGATCATCACGCGCAAGGGTTACGGCGGTGCCTACGTGGTGATGAACTCGAAGTCGATCGGCGCCGACCTTGCGTACGCGTGGCCGTCGGCCGAGATCGCGGTGATGGACGCGAACGGCGCCGCGAGCATCATCTTCCGGCGGGAGATCGACGAGGCCACCGACCCCGTGGCGCGCAAGGCCGAGCTCGTGGAGGAGTACGCGGAACGGTTCGCGAATCCGTATTCCGCCGCCGAGCGCGGCTACGTCGACGACGTGATCGACCCGCGTGACACCCGCCGGGTGCTCGTGCATGCGCTCGACGTACTGCGCACGAAGAAGGAATCGCTCCCGGCCCGCAAGCACGGCAACGGGCCGCTGTAGCGAGCACGTGCCGATGGAGATCACGCCCACACCCACCGACGACGAGGCCGCCGCGATCGTCGCGGCCGTCACGCTCGTGCTCGAGGCCGAGCAGGCCCGGTCGCGCGCCGCGGCGGCGGCCGCGGCTCGGCGTGACGACACGCTGCACCTGTGGGTCGAGGCCTCGCGGCGCGCCGCCCAGCGGGCGCCGCTCCAGCGCGGCCCCTGGCGCATGTCCGGCCGCCTCCCCCGCCGCTCCCGGGCCTGATCCCACATGCGTCGTTTGGGACCGCTATTTGGTACCCAAACGACGCATGCGAACGCGGAGCTGTACACGGTGGGGCCCGACGAGGTCGTCGTCACGTTCACGACCGAGCCCGGGGCCGAGGTCACCACGCAGGTCGGCGACCATGCGGTCGTCACGACGGGCCCCTACCACCATGCCCGGGTCGACGGGCTGGAGCCCGGCACCACCTACACGTTGCGCGTCGGCGACGCCGCGCCCACCGAGCTCTGCCCGCCCACGGTCACCACCCTGGCGCGCCCGGGCGGCACGCTGCGGGCTCGCTTCGCGACGGTGAACGACGTGCACTTCGGCGAGCTCGTATGCGGGATGCTCGGCACCGAAGAAGAGCTCGGCCCGGTGTTCTCGGTGGCCGACGGCGACACCCCGTACCCCGAGGTGATGAATCGGGGCGCGCATCGCGGAGCTCACCGCCGGCCACTTCGACGCCGTCGTCGTGAAGGGCGACCTCACCGCCGAGGGTACCGAGGCCGAGTACGAGCAGTTCCTCGCGGCTTACGGCGTGCTCGGCGAGCGCATGCACCACGTGCGCGGCAACCACGACGCCGACAAGACCGACACGATCGCCACCACGGGTCCGTTCACCGTCGAACTCCCGGGCGTGACGCTCGCCGTGCTCGACACGGTGATCCCGCACCATGAGAACGGTTGCGTGTCGGCCGAGCAGCTCTCCTGGCTCGACGGCGTCGCCGGGGGCACGCCGGACGCGGTGCTCGTGTTCGGTCATCACCACCCGTGGGATCCCGCGAGCCCCGACCGCAACGCGCGCTACTTCGGGATCCGAGCCCGACGACAGCGAGGCGCTCGGCGCGGTCATCGCGCGGCACGACAACATCGCCGGTTACTTCGCCGGCCACACCCACCGCAACCGCACCCGGCACTTCGCGACCGCCCGCAACGTGCCGATCGTGGAGGTTGCGTGCGTGAAGGACTATCCGGGCGCGTGGGCCGAGTACCGGGTGTACGACGGCGGCTACGTGCAGATCGGCCGGCGCATCAGCGCGCCCGACGCGATGCACTGGACCGAGCAGACGCGCCGCATGTACGCCGGCCTGTATCGCGAGTACGCGCTCGGCCACGTGGCCGACCGCTGCTTCACCGTCGCGTTCTGATCGGCCCGGCCCGTCCCGTCCCGCGACGTTCCCGCGACGTTCCCGCGACGTCGCCGATCGACGTCGCGGGACGCGCTCGGATGTGGGCTGGGCCTACGACCTCGAGAAGTTCATGGCGTCGAGGAAGTGCCAGGCGCGGGGTACGCCGAGGCCGGTCTCGTCGTCGTAGCCGGCCGCCGCGTGGATCGTGTTGCCGCCGGTGTCGAACGTGCGGATCGTCGGCGGGTCGAAGCCCTGCAACGGGTTGATGCCGTTCGAGAAGTTGCGACGCAGCACGGCCTTCGGGCTTCCCCGCCGCACGTCCCGGAACGCCGACGACGCGATGTGGTACAGCGCCGGGTTCGCGAAGCCGTGGTTGAACCCCGCCGACTGGTCGGCGAGGGCCATCACGCCGGCGAACAGCGGGCACGACAGGCTCGTGCCGCCGATGCGGTACTCGCCGTACTGCACGCCGGCCGGGAACGTCTGGGTCTCGCCCACCGTCATGCCGGTGTTCGGGTCGCCGAGCATCGCCACGTCGGGCTCGACCCGGCCGGCGCGACCCCACTTGTGCGCCATCGACGACGGCACCTTGGCCTTCTGGTACGCGGGCTCGGTGAACTTCCGGCTCGTACCGCCACCGGAGCCGTAGAAGTAGTCGCCCGGTGCCGAAGGAAGCCACGCGTGGTGCGCGGCGTCGAGCTCGGACGCGGTCGTCTCCCACGCCTGCTCGGTCGCGATGCGGCCGTTCGCACCGATACCCATGCTCGTGCCGCCGACCGCGGTCACCAGCGGGTCGGATGCCGGGAAGTCGGCCTCGGCGTGACCGAGCCCGCCGTTGCCCGGCGGCGTCGACTCGTCACCCTCGTCGCCCGAGGAGAAGTACAGGCCGATGCCCTCGGCTCCCGCCTGCGTGGCGATCTGGTTGAACGCGTTGATCTCCGACGCGGGCAGGCTCTCGCCGACGTCGCCGTAGGAGTTCGACACCATGTTCACGAGCTGGCCGTCGACGAGCTTGTTGAGCGCGGCGTCGATCGCGGGGTCGGTGCACGACCTGCCGCCGGAGTACACGATGTGCGCGCCGGGCGCCATCGCGTGGACGGCCTCCACGTCGAGCGTCTCCTCGCCGTACCAGCCCTGCGGGTCGCACGGGTTGCTCTCGGGCACTTTGAAGATGCCCTGTGGCACGACCTCGCGGTACTGGCCGGGCTGCAGCACGTGCGCGGGGTCGTTGCGCCTCGAGTATTCGGTGGCGTCCTTGCGGATGGTGGGCGCCGCGAACGCGTCGACGATGCCCACCGTCACGCCCCGACCGTCGACGCCCTTGGCGACCGCGCCGTCGAGCCCGTACGCCTTGCGCAACATCGGCGGCGTCTTCTTGCATTCGGTCCAGGGGACGCTCGTGCCCCACTTGCCGAACTTCGGCAGGCCCGCCACGACCTTCTGCGCCCAGAAGTCGGAGCATGGTTGCGCGTTGCGGAAGCCGTCGGGCGGCGGCGCGCCGGGCGAGCTCGTCTCGTCGCTCATCGCGAGAGGCTTGTAGAGCGATTGCGCCTGGTCGATGCCGACCACGCCCGACACGACCGGCGCCAGCGACGACGGAATCGTCGGCGCGGTATCGGCACCGCGCACGACCTGACTCTGAACGCGGTAGTTGTTGAGGTGCACCGCGAACGCGCGCTCCACCTGCGCAGCGGTGCCGAGGGCGGGCACGTACATTCGGTTGGCGGGCACGTCACCGATCGTGAAGCCCGCGGCCCGCAACCATGCCGTCACCGACGCGACGTCGGAGGCGGTGGGCGCGTACGCGGTTCGGAACTGCGCCGCGGTCATGTAATGGTGATACGACGCGCTCGTGGGGTCGCTCACCTGCTGCACGAACGCGTCGGCGTCGGCCTGGTGGTGGAGCTTCAAGTACACCCGCAGTGGCACGGGGGTGCCGGCGTCGTAGTTCCCGACGCGCGCCGAGGGCGTGGCCCATGCCGAGCTCGCGCCGAGCGCCGCGCGCGGCTCGCCCCGACGCCGGTGGAACCGATGGCCAGCGTGCCGGCACCGAGCGCGACGATCGCGCTGCCGGCGAGAGCCTTGCGGAACATGTGTGCCTCCATCGGGTCAAACCGTGGCGGGCAGCACAGTAGGCATGCCGGGCGCGCGCCCGAAAGGGCGCGGGGGCGGAACGGCGCGGCCGCCGCCGACTGTTGTGTTCCGGTTGGGCTGCGCCGTCGCCGCACGCCGCTGCTCGCGGCGCGGGTTACGGTCTGGCCGGTGGAGTGGATGGTGCACGGCGAGCGTGTGCTGTACACGAGCGAGTGGGTGGGGCTGTCGCTCGTCGACGTGGAGGTGCCGGGGCCGGGCGGTCGCCGGTTCGAGCACCACGTGGTGCGCCATCCCTACGACGCGGCCGGGACGGTCGTGCACGACCCCGACCGCGGCGTGCTGCTCCTGTGGCGCCACCGGTTCATCACCGACTCGTGGGGCTACGAGGTGCCCGCGGGGCGCATCGATCCCGGCGAGGAGGCGATCGAGGCCGCCGCGCGTGAGACCTACGAGGAAACCGGCTGGCGGCCCGGCCCGCTCGAGCCGCTCGTGCGGTTCAACCCGAGCAACGGCTCCTCCGACCAGGGCTTCCACATCTTCGTCGCCCGTGGTGCCGAGCACGTGGGCGCGCCTCCCGATCCGAGCGAGGCCGATCGCGTCGAATGGGTGCCGGTGCCCGTGCTCCGGGAGGCGATCCGGCGCGGCGACGTGCAGGACGGTCTTTCCCTCACCGCCCTCTGCTATGCCCTCGCGTTCACCGTGATCGAGTGAGCAGGGCGTCTACAGGCCCCGGCGCGATGGTCAGACCTCGGGGGCGACCTCGACGCGGTCGACGCCGTGGCGGCGGGCCTCGTCGAGCGCCCGGCCGGCTTGCTGCACGAGCTCGGCCGCACCGAGCGCGTGGCTCGGGTAGCACGCCACGCCGGCCGACACAGTGAGCGCGTCGCCGATCGGCGACGCGAGCAGCGTGCCGCGCACACGCTCGGCCGCCCACACGCCGCCGGCCTCGGGCGTGTCCTCGAGGATCACGCCCACCATGACGTCGCCGAGGCGGCACGCGCTGTCGCTCTCCCGCAGCGTGCGCCGCACGACGTCACCGACGACGGTGAGGGCCTGGTCACGTTCGACCGTCGGCGCATCGGCGAGCGCGTCGAGCTCGAAGATCACCACCGAGATCGGTCGCAGCGAGCGCCGCGCCGCGGCCACCTGCTGCTGCACGAGCACGGCGAAGTAGCGCTCGTCGTACAGCCCGGTCGCGGGGTCGAAGGCGTGCTCGGCGCGCTCGCGCGCCGACACCGAGCCGCCCGGGCGGGTCGGCTGCATCTCGTCGGAGTACGTCTGCGACAGCGCGTCGAGCTCGTGACGCAGGCGGGCGTTGTCGCGCTCGGTGGTCGCGAGGTCCTGGGCCGCCCGCACCCGGTCGATGTTCGACCACACGCCCACGATGCCGGCGACCGCACCCAGCGCGCCGGCCGCGGCTCCGAGAACGGGTGCGCTCGTGACGGCACAGGCCACGCCGGTGAGCACGGCGGCGATGGCCACGGCCACGCAGAGCGCGATACGGCGATCGGTCATGCGACGTTCCATCGGCTCGATCATGCCCGGGTTTGAGCATTGTTGTCGAGGACGACATCGGCGATATCGCCCATGATCTCGCCGATCCGGTAATCCTTCGGCGTGTAGATCCTGGCCACGCCGGCGTCGCGCAGGGCCTGGTGATCGGCGTCGGGGATGATCCCGCCCACGATCACCGGAACGTGCACGTGCTCCGCCGCGAGCTGCTGCATCACCTCGGGCACGAGCTCGCGGTGCGACCCGGAGAGGATCGACAGGCCGACGACGTCGACGTCCTCGTCGCGCGCCGCGGCCGCGATCTGCTCGGGTGTGAGGCGGATGCCTTGGTAGATCACCTCCATGCCGGCGTCGCGTGCCGCGACGGCGATCTGCTCGGCGCCGTTGCTATGCCCGTCGAGCCCGGGTTTGCCGACGAGAATGCGGATCGGGCGACCGCGTGCCGCGGTGGCGGCACGCACGCGTTCGCGGGCCGCCACGAGGTCGTCGCCCGACGCCACCTTCACCGCGCCGACGCCGGTGGGTGCCCGGTACTCGCCGAACACGTCGCGCAGCGCGTGAGCCCACTCGCCGACCGTGCCGCCCGCACGCGCGAAGCGCGATCGTGGCCGGCATCAGCGACTCGTGCTCCTGCGCCGCGACCCGCCGTACCTCGGCGAGCGCGCCGTCGACTGCGGCCGCGTCACGATCGGCGCGCCAGGCCTGCAGCGCGGCGATCTGCTCGTGCTTCGCGGCCTCGTCGACCACGAGGATCGAAGCCTCGCCGTCGATGCTCGCGGTCAGTGGCGACACCGCCGTCTCGCGGAACTCGTTGACTCCGACGAGGGTGATCTCGCCCGACTCGATCTTGCGCAGCCGCTCGGCTTCGCTCTGCACGAGCCGGGCCTTGAGATCGTCGATGTTCGCGAAGGCGCCGCCCTCGTCGATGATGCGGTCGAGCTCGGCCTGCGCGGCCTCCTCGAGCTCGGCGGTCTTGGCCTCGATCACCTTCGACCCCTCGAAGATGTCGTCGTACTCGAGCAGGTCGGTCTCGAACGCGAGCACCTGCTGGATGCGCAGCGACCACTGCTGGTCCCACGGGCGAGGGAGGCCGAGTGCCTCGTTCCACGCGGGCAGCTGCACTGCGCGCGCCCGGGCCGACTTCGACAGCGTGACCCCGAGTGCCTCGAGCACGATGCGTTGCACGTTGTTCTCGGGCTGCTGTTCGGTGAGTCCGAGCGAGTTCACCTGCACGCCGTAGCGGAAGCGCCGGGCCTTCTCCGAGGTGACGCCGTAGCGATCCTTGCCCAACCGGTCCCACAGCCGCGTGAACGCGCGCATCTTGCACGTCTCCTCGACGAACCGGATCCCCGCGTTCACGAAAAACGACACGCGCTCGAATACCGACGCGAATTCGTCGGCGGCCACGCGGCCGGACGTGCGCACCGCGTCGAGCACGTCGACCGCCGTCGCGAGCGAGAACGCGAGCTCCTGGACGGGTGTCGCGCCCGCCTCCTGCAGGTGGTACGAGCACACGTTGATCGGGTTCCACTTCGGCACGTGCTGCACGGTGTAGGTGATGACGTCGACGGTGAGCCGGAGGCTCGGCCGCGGCCCGAAGATGTACGTGCCGCGCGACAGGAACTCCTTCATCACGTCGTTCTGGGTGGTGCCCGCGAGCAGCGCGGGGTCGACGCCGCGCTCCTCGGCCAGCCCGAGGTACAACGCGAGCAGCCACATGGCCGTCGCGTTGATGGTCATCGACGTGTTCATCTCCTCGACGGGGATGCCGTCGAACAGCGCCCGCATCTCGGCGAGCGTCGGCACCGGCACGCCGACCTTGCCCACCTCGCTACGGGCCATCGGGTCGTCGGAGTCGTAGCCGTTCTGGGTGGGCAGGTCGAACGCGATCGACAGGCCGGTCTGGCCCCGCGCGAGATTCGTGCGGTAGAGCTCGTTCGAGGCGCGCGCCGAGCTGTGCCCCGAGTACGTACGCATCACCCAGGGCCGGTCCATCACTACCCCCGCTCGCCTGCGGCTCGCGCCCCGAGGGGCGTCTGGAGGCTCGCTGCGCTCGCACGGCTCCTACGCGCCCGTGTCGCTCCTTCGTCGCTCCCGGGACGCTTCGCTCGCCGCTGAGGATTCACCACTACCCCCGCTCGCTGCGGCTCGCGCCCCGAGGGGCGGTCTGGACGCTCGCCGCGCTCGCCCGGCTCCTCCGCGCCCGGGTCGCGCCTTCGTCGCTCCGGGGCCGCTTCGCTGGCCGTTGGCAGGACATCGCCCGGTTACTTGCGGTGGTAGTCGTAGAAGCCGCTGCCGGTTTTGCGACCCAGCCGCTCCGCGCTCACCATGCGCCGCAGCAGCGGCGCCGGCGCGTAGTTCGGGTCGCTGAACTCGGCATAGAGCGCCTCGATGATCGAGAGGCTCGTGTCGAGGCCCACGAGGTCGAGCAGCTCGAGCGGTCCCATCGGGAAGTTGCAGCCGCCCTTCATCGCAGTGTCGATGTCGTCGCGGCTCGCGACACCGGCGTCGAAGAGGCGCACGGCGTTGTTGAGGTAGGGGAACAGCAGCGCGTTCACGATGAAGCCGGCCTGGTCCCTCACCTGCACCGGGTTCTTGCCGCACGCAGTGGCGAACTCGGTGGCGGCGGCGATCGTGTCGTCGCTCGTGGTGATGGCGCGCACCACCTCCACGAGCGCCATCATCGGCGCCGGGTTGAAGAAGTGGATGCCGCACACGAGGTCGGGCCGGCCCGTGTTCATCGCCATCTCGACGACGGGAAGTGTGGACGTGTTGGTGGCGAGGATGGCGCCTTCCTTGCACACGCGGTCGAGCTCGGTGAAGAGGTGCCGCTTGGTGGCGAGGTCTTCGACGATCGACTCGATCACGAGATCGCAGTCGCCGAGCTCGCCGAGATCCGACACCGCCCGTACCCGTCCGAGGACCGCGACGCGCTCCTCCTCGGCGAGCTTGCCCCGCTCCACCTGCTTCGCGAGCGACTTCTCGAGGCCGGCGACCATCGCGTCGGCGGTGGACTGGGCGCGGCTGCGCAGCACCACCTCGAAGCCCGACTTCGCGGCCACCTCGGCCATCCCCGAACCCATGATGCCGGACCCCACGACACCTACACGTTTGATGGCCACAACGCACCCCGCATTCGCAGTCCGCGCCGCACCGGCACAGATCGGACCAAGAGGTTACCGGCGCGTATCACGGGCGAGCCAAGTGAGGCAGGCCCGTGTGACGCAGCGCCGACCTGCTTGACTGCCACCCGATGACGACGGGGAAGGCGGCGGCGAAGCCGGCACGGGGCCCGGGCGCGCTCGCGCTGCTTGGCGGTTCCGAGTTCACCGAGGCGACCGTGGCGCTCGATCGTGAGCTGCTCGAGGCGGCCGGCGCCGACGAGGTGGCCGTGGTCGCGGCGGCGGCCGCGTACGAGGAGCCGCACCGGCTCGTCGAGCGGGCCGAGTCACACTTCGCCGCGCTCGGGGCCAAGGTGCGTGCGCTCGACGTCTATACGCGGCGCGACGCGAACGACGACGCGCAGGTGCGGGCGGCCAAGGGCGCCAAGCTCGTGTACCTCACCGACGGCTCGCCGATGCACCTGCGCTCGGTGCTGAAGGACACGCAGCTACTCGACGTGCTGATCGCCGGCAACCGTCGGGGCATGGTGCTCGCGGCGTCGGGCGCGGGTGCGACGGTGCTCTGCGATCCGATGATCGATCCGCGCGGCGGCGCCTACACCGTCGGCCTCGGCCTCGTGGCCCACACCGCGGTGTTCGCCCACCACACGAACCGTGCCGACCACATCTGGGCGCGCGCGCTCGACCTGCTTCCGGCCGAGGCGGTGCTCCTGGGCATCGAGGACGGCACCGCCGTGGTGCGCGACGCGTCGGGCTGGCGCGTGGTGGGCGACGGCGAGGTCGTCACCACCACACGGGGCGGCACACCCGAGCACCACCGTGCCGGTGTGCTCGACGTGCTCACTTCTCGGTGAGCCCGTCGAGCCCGTTGTGCGTGGTGAGCCGGTCGAACCCGTCGATCACGCGCCGGTGACGGTGATGCTGTCGATCTTCACGGGCTTGGTCGGCGGTCCGTCACCCGATGCCGGTGCGAGCGACTCGATCTTCTGCGCCACGCTGAGACCGCTGATCACGCCGCCGAAGCGCGCGTAGTCGTTGGGGAGCGTCTTGCCCCCGCTGCCCGTGACGATGAAGAACTGGTTGCCGAACGTGCCCGCCGGATCGGAGCCGGTCTTCGCGGCCGCGATCGAACCGAGCGGGTAGTTGTCGGGTGGCACCTCGGCGACGACGGTGCTCTTGGGCGCGCCGCTGCCGTCGCCACTCGGGTCGCCGCCCTGGATCACGAAGTCCTTCGCCGCACGGTGGAACGTGAGACCGTCGTAGAACTTCTGCTTGATCAACGTGATGAAGTGATTCGCGCCCTTCGGGTCGTGCTTCGTGTCGAGGCGCACCTTGATCGTGCCGTAGTTCGTGGTGATCGTCGCCACTGGTCCGGTGGTGGGTGGAACCGGGTATACCGCCGCGGTCGCCGTGGTGGTCGTGACCCCGGCCGTTGTGGTCGTGCTCTTCGTCGTCTTGCCGCCGCCACCGGCGAAGGCGACGATCGCCACCACGACCACCACGATGGCGACGCCGATGCCGCCGAAACGGAGCTGGCGCATGCGCGCGGCGCGCTTTTGCGCCGCAACCCGGGCCGCGGCGGCCTGCGCCTGGTTCGCTCGCTTGCGCGCTCGCTTGTCGGCCTTGGCCATGAGCTTCTGTCTCCGTGATCGTGGGTTTGGCGGCGGCTGAGTCTAGGAAGCGAGGGCGCGGCGACCGGAGCAGCCCGGCGAGCGACGACGGAGCGATCTGGGTGCGAAGGGAGCTCGCAGCGCAGACGGAGTCGGCGCAATTGAAATGCCGATGAAAAGGCCGTTGGTAGCGTGCAAATCCGTGGCCTTGGTAGTACAGAAGTACGGCGGCACGTCGGTCGGCGACCCCGACCGCATCAAGGCCGTGGCCGACCACATCGCGGACCGCGCGCGCCGGCAACGAGGTGATCGTCACCGTCTCGGCCATGGGCAAGACCACTGACGACCTGCTCCGCCTGGCCCACGACGTCGCGAGCGACCCCGGCGGCCGTGAGCTCGACATGCTGCTCACCGCGGGTGAGCGGATCTCGATCGCGCTCGTCGCCCTGGCGGTGAACGACCTCGGCGTGTCGGCCCGGAGCTTCACGGGCAGCCAGGCCGGCATCGTCACCGACACCCAGCACGGCAACGCCAAGATCGTCGAGATCAAGGGCGACCGCATCCGGGAGGCGCTCGACGCCGGCCACGTGGCGATCGTCGCGGGCTTCCAGGGCGTGAGCACCGACAAGGAGATCGTCACGCTCGGCCGGGGCGCGTCCGACCTCACGGCCGTGGCGCTCGCGGCGCGCTTCGGCGCCGAAGCGTGCGAGATCTACACCGACGTCGAGGGTGTGTACACAGCCGATCCGCGGATCGTGCCGTCGGCCCGCAAGCAGCCGCGCATCACGCTCGAAGAGATGCTCGAGATGGCCGCCACGGGCGGGCGGGTGCTCGCGCTGCGGTCGGTCGAATACGCGCGCAACCACGGTGTGCGTATCCACGTGCGGTCGAGCTTCACATGGGCGCCGGGCACGTGGGTCGAGGAGGAGGATCCGACGATGGAGCAGGCGATCATCTCGGGTGTCACGCACGACACCGCGGAGGCGAAGGTCACGATCGGGCAGGTGCCCGACAAGCCGGGTGTGGCCGGCAAGGTGTTCCGCGCCCTTGCCGACGCCGCGGTCAACGTCGACATGATCGTGCAGAACGTGTCGACCGCGGGTCACACCGACATCTCGTTCACGGTGCCGCGCGTGCAGCTCGGCGCCCTCGAATCGGTGATGGCTGCGATCGTCGGCGAGATCGGTGCAGCTGGGTTCGAGACCGACAGCGACATCGGTCGCGTGTCGCTCGTCGGCGCAGGCATGAAGACCCATCCCGGCGTCGCGGCCACGATGTTCGAGACGCTGGCCACGAACGGCATCAACATCGAGATGATCAGCACGTCCACCATCCGGATCTCGTGCGTGGTGCGCGAGGGCGACGTCGAGCGCGCGGTCGTGGCGTTGCACGACGCCTTCGGGCTGGAGGCCGCGTGACGGGCCTGCACGCGCCGGTGCGCATGGGGGTGATCGGCGCGACCGGACTCGTCGGCACCGAGATGCTGCGGGTGCTGGAGGAGCGGGCGTTTCCACTGGCCGAGCTGCGCGTGTTCGCGTCGCCGCGGTCGGCGGGCCGGACCTTGCCGTTCGCCGGCGGCGAGGTCGTGTGCCGGGTGCTCGCCGACGGCTGCTTCGACGGTCTCGACATGGTGATCGTCGACGTCGACGAGCCGATCTCCGAGGAATGGTCGCCCAAGGCGGCCGCCGCGGGGGCGATCGTGATCGACAATTCGTCGGCGTTCCGCATGGACCCGCAGGTGCCGCTCGTGGTCAGCGAGGTCAACCCCGACGACATGCGCAGCCTGCCGCGCCGCCTCGCGTCGTGCCCGAACTGCACCACCATGGTGTTGCTCACCGCGCTCGCGCCCCTGCACCGGGCCGCGTCGATCCGGCGCATGGTGGTCGCCACGTACCAGGCCACGTCGGGCGCGGGCCAGGCCGGCATCGACGAGCTCGACGGCCAGTGGGCGAAGTTCGACGGGCGTGCGGAAGCGTTGCGTCGCGCCGGCACGCACGAGGAGCTGCTCGAGCCGGGCGCGGTGTGGCCGCGTCCGATCGCCGGGAACGTCATTCCGCTCGCAGGCTCGGTGCAGGAGGCTGGATACACGTCCGAGGAGTGGAAGCTCGTGAGGGAGACGCACAAGATCCTCCACGACGATTCCATCCGCATCACCGTCTCGTGCGTGCGCGTGCCGGTCTACGTCGGTCACTCGATGGCCGTGAACCTCGAGTTCGCGCGCCCGATGGGCAAGGCCGAGGCGGTCGAGTTGCTGCGCGCCGCGCCCGGCGTCACGCTCGTCGACGGCGGCGACGGCGCGCCCACCGCGCTCGAAGGGGCGGGCATCGACCCGGTGCTCGCGGGCCGTGTGCGCGAGGACATCTCCGCACCAGGCGGGCTCGACCTCTGGGTCACCGGCGACAACCTCCGCAAGGGCGCCGCCTTGAACGCGGTGCAGATGGCCGAGCTGCTGTTGCTCTGAGACGTTCCTGAAATTCTGGGAGGCCCTGCCCAGCCCGGTCCAAGGAACGTGGTCGATCATTGCTCTCGTACGAACGAGGAGCGTGTCTGACCGATGGCCACCAAGCATCCCGCCCGCAGCGCCCGCCAAGCCGTCGGCGCAGCCAGTGTCGCCGGTTTCGTCGGCGCCGCGATCGCGATCGCGACCCACGGGCACACTGGCACGCAACCCGCGAGCGCGGCGCAGGCACCGCTGACCACACCGAACACCTCGCAGGTGCAGTCGCAGTCGCCGTCCGCGCAGCAGGACGACGGCGGATGGGGCGCCACCGCCCCGAACGACGACGGCTTCGGCGACCAGTCGCAGGGTGGCTTGTTCAGTGGCGGAGGCGGCGGCTCGTTGAGCCCGCCGTCACACTCGCAGTCCGGGGGCAGCTGACATGCGCGCCGAGGAACGCTTCGATGCCATGGGCACGCACGGGCACGTGCTCGTCGTCGCCGGCGGTGAGGCGGTCGCGGCGCGGCTCGTGCACGACGCGATCGGGCGCATCGAGCAGCTCGAGGCGCGCTGGAGTCGCTTCCGTCCGACGAGCGAGCTCAACGCGCTCGAATGCCGCCGCCGGCACGCCGGCGATCGTGTCGGCCGACACCGTGCGCCTCGTCGAGGCGATGCGCGTGGGCCACGCGGTCACCGAGGGCGCCTACGACCCCACCGTGCTCGACGACGTCACCGCCCTCGGCTACAACCGCACCTTCAGCGACCTCACATGCGTCGTTTGGGTACCAAATAGCGGTCCCAAACGACGCATGGTGGGGGGGCGGCGGCGGTTCGACGAGGTGACCGTCTCGGCGAAGTCGGGGATGGTGTGGCTCCCCGCCGGTGTGGGCATCGACCCCGGCGGCATCGGCAAGGGCCTGGCGGCCGACATCGTGGCCGAGGAGCTCGCCGCCGCCGGAGCTCACGGTGCGCTCGTCAACCTCGGCGGCGACCTGCGGGTGATCGGCGAACCCGACGATGCCGACGGCTGGTACGTCGACATCGAGCACCCGTTCACCGGCGAACCCGTCACGCGGGTGGTGCTCGTCGACGGCGGACTCGCCACCAGCAGCACGCAACAGCGCGCGTGGTGGCACGGCGACCACCGCGTCCACCATCTGATCGATCCGGCCACGAACACGAGTGCAGATCGCGGTGTCGTGGGCGCGAGCGTGATCGCGAGCGAGGCGTGGCGCGCCGAGGTGCTGACCAAGGCGTGCATCGTGCGCGGCGCAGCAGGTATGGACCTGGTCGAGCGTTTCGGTGCCGCGGCCCGGATGACCCGAACCGACGGGCGCCCGCTCGCGAACCGGTCGTGGCGGCGGCACGAGCGCGCCTTCGCGGCTGCGCTCGACGAGAGTGCAGGTGCGCGATGAACAATCAGGTGTTCTGGTACGTCGCCCGGTCGAGCGGACTGATCGCCTGGGCGCTGCTGACGGCGTCGATCGTGCTCGGGATCCTCATGGGCGCGCGGCTCGTGAAGTCGCCGAGCAAGGTGTGGCAGACCGACCTGCACCGCTTCCTCGGCGGTCTCGCCGTCACGTTCGTGGGCGTGCACATCGCCGGTCTCGTCGCCGACTCGTACGTGCACTTCGGCTTGGCCCAGGTGCTGGTACCCCTTGCGTCGTCGTGGCGGCCGCTCGCGGTCGCGGCCGGCGTCGTGGCGATGTATCTGCTCGTCGCGGTCGAGGCGACGTCGCTGCTGAAGCAGCACCTGCCGCGCAAGGCCTGGAAGGCCGTGCACTTCTCGTCGTACCCGCTGTTCGCGTTCACCACGTTGCACGCGATCACGGCTGGCACCGACACGCGTACCAACTTCATGGCGCTCGGTGTCGCGACGTTGGTGATCGTGCTCGGCGCGCTGACCGTGGCTCGCCTGCAGGCGGCCGAGGAGCAGTTCGAGGCCCGCGACGCCCGGCGGGACCGTCTCGCAGCACTGGCCGGCCGCCGGTAGCCCTTGTGCTAGGAGAAGGTCTCCACTCGAGGAGGCCTTCCCATGGACTACACCGTCGTCGAGATCGACGAGCCGCTGCCGATGGTGCGGCGGATCACGCTGAACCGGCCCGAGAAGCGCAACGCGCTGAACCATGCGCTGCGCGGGCAGCTGCTGCACGCGCTGCGCGAGGCCGATGCCGATCCGTCGGTGCGCGCCATGATCGTGCGCGGCGCGGGTCCGAGCTTCTCGGCCGGGTACGACCTCGGTGGCGGCAACGAAGGCCTGGAGATGCCCTACTACACGCCGGGCGGCGAGGGTCAGTGGCCGCGGCACGTCACCGAGGGTTGGATGAGCATCTGGGATCTCTCGAAGGTCGTGATCGCGCAGGTGCACGGATACTGCCTGGCCGGCGGCAGCGAGCTGGCGACGGGGTGCGACCTCGTGTACGTCGCCGACGACGCCAAGATCGGCTATCCGGCGGTTCGCTTCGGCACGCCCGACATGCACTTCCACCCGTGGTTCATGGGCATGCGCGTGGCGATGGAGATGATGGTCACCGGCGACTCGATCAGCGGCGCGGAGGCGGCGGAGCTCGGGTGGGCCAACCGCGCCTTTCCCACCATGGAGGCGCTCGAAGCCGGCGTCCTCGACGTCGCCGAGCGCATCACGCGCATCGAGCCCGATCTCGTGCAGATCAACAAGCGGCTCGTGCACCGGCAGATGGAGATGATGGGCCTGCGGGCCGGCATCCGTGCCGGTACCGAGATGTGCGCGCTCGGTACGCACACCAAGGCGATGCAGAAGTTTCTCGGCACCGTGCGCGAGCGGGGCCTCACCGGTGCGCTCTCCGAGCGCGACGCGCCGTTCGGCGACTACCGCACCGTGGAGGCGCACGAATAGCCAGCGGGGCGTC
This sequence comes from uncultured Actinomycetes bacterium, assembly GCA_963716525.1. Lineage (GTDB taxonomy): Bacteria > Actinomycetota > Acidimicrobiia > IMCC26256 > PALSA-610 > JBBREP01. Next base: position 1,017,425 of record OY970315.1, on the reverse strand, counting down.
GAACGGCGGTGCTTCGCCGCGAAACGGTGCGCGGACCACCCGGACCCGCCGATCGGAGAACGATGACGCGCCGACGCCTCCCTGCCTGGCGCTGCGCCGTGGTCTGCGTCGCGGCGGTCGTGATCGCGGGGTCATGTAGCGGGAGCGCAGCGAAGCGGTCCACGCCCCCGTCCACGACGGCCCCGGCCACCCGTACCGATCATGCGACCGCCGTGACCGTGCGGGCCGTCGCGCTCGCGCCCGGCGCACCGCTGCGAGGCACGGTCTCACGGGTCGAGATCACGATGGCGTCGTCGGCGACGCTCGATGTGGCGATCTCGGGTGATGCCGCGTCGCGCGCGCAGTGGACTGCCACGGCGTGGGACGCGGTGATCGCCGCGACGTTGCGTGCCGGCACGCCATGCGCCGGGCACCGGTTCACGTTCCGTGTGGCGGGCCCGGTGGACGGCACGAGCGCGGGCGCGCTGCTCACCGTCGCCGTGCTCGCGCTGCTCCGAGGCGACCCGGTACGTCCCGACGTGTCGGTGGCGGGAACCATCGGCCCCGACGGCGGTGTCGGCCCGGTCGACGACGTGCCGGCGCGGGTCGCGGCCGCGGGCGCTGCGGGGATCACCACGGTCTTCGTCCCCGCCGGCGAGCGGCCCACCGCGGCGATCGCGGGCGTGGACGTGCGCGAGGCGGCCGATCTCACCGATGCGTATCGCAGCCTGACTGGGCGGACGATGCCGGTGCTCGCCGACGCACCACCCGGTCTCCCGGCTGCGGCCAACGCGGGGCCGCTCCTCGCCGCGGCGCACGCCCACACCGCGCAGGTGGCTACCGACCTGCGCGCGGTGTCTGGACTCCCTGCGGTGCTGCGCGACGGCCTCGCGCCGCTCGTCGCCCAAGCGCGCGACGAATCGGCCCGGGCGACCGCGCTCGAACGCGCGGGCGCGAACGCAGGGGCGTTCCAGTCGGCGCGTGAGGCATCGACGGTGTCGGGTGCGGCGGCGCGCGCCGGTGCACTCGTGGCGAGCGCCCTCGCGAGCGGCGTCGATGCGTTCTCGGAACGCATGCACCACGAGCAGGACACGATCCGCAGCAAGACGGCCGCTCGACTGGCGTCGCTCGACGCGGCGCGACCGCGCACGATCGTCGACGTCTCCGCGTTGCTCGGCGCCTACGGGGCGGCGACCGACTCGAGCGGCCTCGCCGCCGACGGCGCGGCACAGCTCGCGAGTCTCCAAGCGCTCCCGGCGAGCACACCGCGGCCGCAGGTGGTGCAGCGCGCCCTCGGCGCGGCGTTCTTCGTGGAGCTGGCTTCCGGGTTGTTGGGCTACAGCGCCGACATCCTCACCGTCGGGCGCAGCGCGGCCGGCGCGACCGTGCGCGCGCCGCAGGACCTCGGGCCCATGTCCGCGTGCTTCGGCGCGGCGGCCGCCGCGAACCTCGCGGCGTTCGACGCCGTCGTCGTCGAGCCGATGGCTCGCGCCGCGTCGACCACCGCAACCGGCGCGCGTGCCGCGCTTGCAGCCCAAGACCTCGACTACGTGCTTGCAACGTCGGCCGCACCACGGGACGGCTCGCCGTACGCGCAGCTCGGCATCAACGTCGCACGCTTCGTGCGGTCGGTGAAGCTGCTCGACGAGTATGCCGGCTTCCACGCCCGCCGAGACACCGCGGGCGCCGTCACGTCCGTGGCCGACCGCGCCGCGCTGCAGCGTGGGCTCGATCACGGGGCTGCGCAGGCCCGCCGGGTGCTGTCGGCGCTCGACGCCGCCCACACCGCACCGCCGGTCGAGATCGGAGCGGCCGAGCTGGCGAACGTGGACCGGGAGCAGACGCTCGACGATCAGATGACCGCGCTCGGCGCGTACTGGTCGGTCTTCGTGACGGGCCGGTTGCTCGCCCGCCTGGGTGGTATCTGAGGACTACCCCGTATGGGCGGCGACAGCCCCGCCGGTCCGCCGCTACCGTCGCTGCGTGATCGACGACGGCGTCTCGCGGTCCTCGCTCGAGGTCGCCGACGCCTGGTCTGCCCTGCCGGCACCCATGGCGCGAGCCGTCGAGCTCGCGTGGGAGTCGGCCTGTGCCGGCAGCCTCGGTATCGGCGCGACGATCAGCGACAGCACCGGCACGGTCGTGGCCACGGGCCGCAACCGCCTGTTCGAGCAAGATCCCGGCGACGACCACCTCGCCGGAAGCGCGCTCGCGCACGCCGAGCTCAACGCGCTCGCGAAGGTCGCGTTCGCAGATCGCAGCAGCGCGCTGACGGTCTGGACGACACTGCAGCCGTGCCTGCAGTGCACCGCGGCGATCCGGATGTCGCGCATCGGCCGGGTGCAGGTGCTCGCGCCCGACCCGCTGTTTCGTGAGCTCCACCGCATGCGCGACATCTCGCCGTTCGTCGCCTCCGAGTGGCCCGAGCACGCGCGCCACGACGCCGATGCGATCGCCGCGTTCGCGCTGTTGCTGCCGACGCACCTGATGACGTTCTGGTCGGCGCCGCGCGAAGATTGGCAGCGCGCGCTCCCCGGGATCGCCGCGCTCGCCCGCGTGCTTGTCTCGACGGGCGAGCTCGTCGAGTACGCGGCATCGAATCGTGCGGTCGACCAGGTGCTCGCGTCGCTGTGGGCGCGGCTCGTGCCCTGCGTCGACGAGGTGGAGTCGCTCTGGTCCTGCGATTGAGCCGCGGTGCGCCGGGAAAGATTTGCCCAAGGCCCCGGCCGCGTATCCGCTGCCCGGAAGTAGGCTCGTCGTCCCGAGCAGGAGACGCAGTGGGAGACGCAGACGAGGTCGTCGATGCGGGCCAGACGGCCACACCGGTGGCCGAACCTGAACCCGTGACCACCACGGTCCGGGCGCTCGAGGAGATCGTCGGGCTCGAGCGTGGGCTTCCCGTCGGCGCGCAGGGTCGCTACACCGACGCCGAGTCGTTGCGCGATGCGCTCGCGCCCGTGTTCGACCGGTCGCTCGACCTTGTGGGCATCACCGACGATCGTGGCGGCATCGTCTACATGAACCCCGTGGCCCGGCAGCGCTTCGGCCGGTCGGGGCACACCGGCTACTCCGCCGAGCGCCTCTACCCGCCGGCGGCGCTCGACCTCTACTACCGCGAGATCCGCCCTGCGGTGCTCGCCGCCGGCGCGTGGCGCGGCGTCGTGCCGATGCGCAGCGCGTCGGGTGAGGTCATCCACGTGCGCCAGAGCATTACCGGCGGTGTGGGCGTGGGCGGCGACACGATCGAATGGCTCCTGAGCATCGCCGAGGACACCCGCGAACCAGAGGGACTGTGGCCCGCAGGTTCCGCGCACCGCGACACGCTGACCGGTCTCGCCAGCCGCACGTGGTTCGAGGCCCGGCTCGCCGACGCGCTCGCCGGCATGCACGACGAGCGCGTGGCAGTCGGCGTCGTCCACTGCGACCTCGTGTCGCTGCGCGCCATCGACGACTCGTACGGCCCCGCGATTGCGAGCGTCGTGCTCATCGACCTCGGTCGTCGCCTCGTGGCGTTGAGCGGGCCTGATGATGTCGTTGCTCGCTTCGACGATCACGAGCTCATCGTGCTCACCGAGTCGCGAGCGGGCGCGCTCCCGATCGCTCGGCTCGCGTGGCGCATCCGCAAGGAGCTGTGCGCCGTGCCGGTGCTGGTCGGTGAGCAGGCGATTTCCCTCGAGGCCATGGTGGGCGTCGCCACCACCAGCACACCCGGACGTGGTGCCGCCGACCTGATCGAGGCGGCCCGCACTCGTGGCCGGGCCACCACGCGGAGCTGACCGCGCGCGTTTGCGCTCGGGCTCGCGCTCGGGCGACGTGCGCGTGGGCACGTCGGGCTGGATCTACCGCGACTGGCGTGGCGTCGTGTACCCGACCGGCTTGCCGCAACGGCTCTGGTTCGGCCACTACGCGACGCTCTTCGACACCGTCGAGATCAACAACACCTTCTACCGGCTGCCCACGACCGAAGCCGTCGACCAGTGGGCGGCGCAGGCGCCGCCCGGCTTCGTGTACGCGCTCAAGCTCGGCGCGTTCGGCTCGCACCGGATGAAGCTGCGCGACGCGGCGTCGTGGCTCCGGAACCATCTCGAACGGGCGCGCCGCCTCGGCGCGGCGCTCGGACCGACGCTCGTGCAGCTTCCGCCGCGCTGGCGTCGCAACGTCGCGCGGCTCGACGAGTTCCTGTCGGTGGCGCCGCGCTCGATGCGGTGGGCGGTGGAGCTGCGCGAGCCGTCGTGGCTGCACGACGACGTGTTCGAGGTGCTGCGACGGCACGGTGCCGCGCTGTGCGTCCACGATCTGCTCGAGGCGCATCCGTGGATCCGCACCACATCGTGGACCTACGTGCGTTTCCACGGGCCGAACGCCGTCGAGCACAAGTACCTCGGCCGCTACGGCGGACGGCGGTTGTGGCGCGTGGCCGACCGTCTCGGCGAGTGGCGTGACGCGGGCTGCGACGTCTACGCCTACTTCAACAACGACTTCCATGGCGATGCCGTGCAGGACGCGACGTGGCTCGCGTCGCGGTTGTGCACCGGCGCCCCTCTCAATCGACCTCGTGGCCGGCCTCGAGGTCGCGCACCTGCGAGAACATCAGCGGAGTGAGATCGCCGGCCATCTCGCTCGCCACCGGTTCGAGCACGAACGCGATGTGGTCTGCGTCGGCGTCGAGCATCGCGAGCCGGCGCCCCACCACGCGTACCGGGCACGCGTCGAGCAGCGGCACGCCGCCGGGTCCCTCCTGCCAGTCGCAGCGCCCGAACTTGTGGTCGCTGTCGTCGGTGACGGTGCCGAACAGCTCGGCCAGGTGCCGCCCGCTGGCCGTAGTGCTGTCGAGGAAGTGCAGCGCGAACACGTCGGCTCGCGTCGCGACGCGAGCCGTGTGGTTCACGCGGGAGATCCAGACCGCGTAGCGCGGTGGATCGATGCCGCACTGGCTGTGGAAGCCCACGAGGCAACCGGCGCGCTCGCCGTCGTGCACGGTGGTCACGACGATCATCGGGTAGTCGAGGTGCGCAACGATGGCGTGGAAGGTGTCGGTGCTCATCGACCCAGCGGCTTACCCTGACGAACGATGGGTGAACAAGCAGCGGGCGTCGCCCTCGTCACCGGCGCGAGCCGCGGGATCGGCAAGGCAATCGCGATCGAGCTGGCGGGCGCCGGCTACGACGTCGCGATCCTCGCCCGCACGGTGCACGAGGGCGAGCGGCGCGAACACAGCTCCACACTCGCCCGCTCCGACACCTCGCCGCTGCCGGGTTCGCTCGACGGCACCGCCGAGCGCATCGAAGCCGAGGGCCGGCGTTGCCTCGCGGTGGCCGCCGACCTACTCGACCACCCGTCGCTCGTGCACGCGGTGGCGACGGTGCTCGCGTCGTGGGGCCGCATCGACGTGCTCGTGAACAACGGCCGCTACATCGGGCCGGGGCACATGGACCACATCGTCGACACGCCGATCCGTGTGCTGCGCGACCACCTCGAGGCGAACGCGCTCGCTCCGGTGGTGCTCATCAAGGAGGTGCTGCCCGGCATGCTCGAGCGCGGGCGGGGCACGATCGTCAACATCACGTCGAGCGTGGCCTTCGAGGACCCGAATGAGGCGGCCGGCGAGGGCGGTTGGGGTCTCGGCTACGCGTTCAGCAAGGGCGCGCTGCACAGGATCGCGGGCATCTTGAAGGTGGAGGTGGCCGGCACGGGCGTGCGCGCGTTCAACGTGCAGCCGGGCTTCATCACCACCGAACGCATGCGCCAGGACATGGCCGCGTTCGGTTTCGACGCCTCCACCGGCGCGCCGGTGGAGGTCGTCGGGAAGGTGTGCCGCTGGCTGCTCGAATCACCCGACGCCGATGCCCGCAACGGTGAGAACATCGAGGCGCAGCCGCTGTGCAGCGAGCTCGGCTTGCTGCCCGGCTGGTCGCTGGGAGGCTGATCGGCCGTGGGGAAGCTGATCTACTCGGCCATCGCGTCGCTCGACGGGTACGTGAACGACGCCGGCGGCGGTTTCGAGTGGGCCGCGCCGGCCGAGGACGTGCACGCGTACGTCAACGATCTCGAGCGACCCGTGGGCACCTACCTCTACGGCCGTCGCATGTACGAGGTGATGCGCTACTGGGCCGCCGACGACGAGGCCGACGCGGACGCGGTGACGCGCGACTTCCGCCAGATCTGGCAGGCCGCCCACAAGGTCGTGTTCTCACGGAGCTTGGCGGAGGTGTCGACACCGCGCACGCGGCTCGAGCGGTCGTTCGACCCCACGGCGGTCGCCGCGCTCGTCGCCGCCGCGCCGAGCGACGTGTCGATCGGCGGCCCGCAGCTCGCGGGCGCCGCGCTCGCGGCCGGTCTTGTCGGCGAGCTGCAGCTGTTCACGGTGCCGACGATCGTTGGTGGCGGCACGCACTGGCTGCCCGGCGACGTCCGTATCGGGCTCGACCTGCTCGACGAGCGCCGCTTCGCGAGCGGTGTCGTGTACGCGCGTTACGCCGTGCGCAGCTGATTCACGATCGCGATGCGGTGGCGGTGGCGGTGGCGGTCGCGGTCGCGGTCGCGCGGCGACGCTCGTAGGCTCCGGTGGTGACCGCGGGGGGCCTCGGTGCGCGCCAGGCGTGGATCGCGCGGTTCGTCGTCGCCGCGCCCGCGCTGATCGGTCTCGTCGTGGCGGTGAGCCTGTGGCGCAAGCAGTGGACGCCGGTGGGCGACTGGGCCGCGATGTGGTTGCGCTCCGACGACGTGTTCACGCGGCACACGCCGCTCACGGGTGCCTACTCCACGCACAACTGGAATCATCCGGGACCGAGCATCTTCTGGCTCGTGTGGGTGCTGAAGCGCCTCAGCTGGAGCTCGGTGTCGCGGGCGTTCGCGCTGATGGCCCTCATCAACGGGGTGACGCTCTCGGCGACGGTCGTTGCGGCGCGGCGGTGGTTCGGCGATTCGGAGGCCGTGGCGACCGCGCTCGTCGCCGTGCTGCTCGCGCACTCGCTCGGCGCGCGGGAGCTCGGCGACTTCTGGAACCCGTACCCGCCAGTGGTGTGGCTGTTCGCCTTCGCGGTCGGCGCAGTCGCGATCGCCGCTCGCGGCCGTGCGGACGCGTGGGTGTGGACGGTCGTGTTCGGTTCGCTCGCGGCGCAGGCACACCTCTCGTTCTTCTTCCTCGTGCTCGTCCTTGCCGGCGCCCCGGCGATCGGGGCCCGGATCGGGCATCGAGTCGAGCGGCTTTCGCGAGTTCCGCGCCGCCCCGTGGTGGCGATCCTCACGGTGTTCTGGTTGCCGGTGCTCGTCGACTCGCTGTTCGTGTCGCGCAACGTCGACCGCATCCGGCGCTATCTCCTGCTCTCCCACCCGAGGCTGGGTTTTGGCGACGCGCTGCATCTCGTCGCTCGGGAGCTCGCGCCGTGGGGTCCGCTGGTGGCGGGTGGCCAACCCACCACGCTCGTGGGCGTCGAGACCGCGAGCCTGCTGTGGTTGGTGCCGCCCGGTCTGGCCGGTCTGCTGATGGTGGTGCTCGCAAGATGGCGACCCGGGGCGCGCCCGTTTGCCGTCCCCGCGATCGCGGCGGTGATCGCGGCGCCGTTCCTCGCCGCCGGACTCGAGGGGTACCTGTTCGACTACCTCGTCACGTTCCTCGTCGCCACGGCCGCGGTGTTCTGGTGGCTCGCGCTCATGCTGGCCGTCTCGTTCGATGCCATTCCCCGGGCCGCAGTCAAGGCGGTCGGTGTCGCAGCCATCGCCGTGATCGTCGCCGCCGGTGTCGCCGTCGAGCCCGGCAACGCCCGGCTCCCGGAGCAACAGTGGGCGCCGGTGATCCGCACCGCGGCCGACCAGTTCGGCGCCCGGGTAGGGGTGCAGCACCGACCGATCGTGGTCGACTACCTCGACGACGAGGCCGGGCTCGTCGCGCCCGGGATCATCGGCGTGCTGGCCGAGCGCTACGACGTGCACACGCTGAACGCCTCGGCGCGCCTGCACAAGTGGGGCTACCGCCGCGGCGAGCTGCCGGCGCGCCCATACGCCGCGTACACGATCGTGCCCGTGTACGCGGACGGTCAGCTCTCGAAGGAGAACGCGTGCGTGTTGGCCCACCATCCGCCGAAGGTGGTGGCGACGACGGCGCTCACACCGGCACAGGCGAAGCAGTACGCCGCACTGAAGGTGCTCAACTACGTGCACCGCGGCAAGGTCTCGGCGACCGACGCGGCCCGTTACGACGTGCTCCGCGTCCGCGCCACCCAGGTGTTCATCGTGGAGGGGTTGTTCGGCACCGTTTGCTAGTGCCGTTGGGGCGACGATTCGAAGGACCGCAGCATGCCCGCTTCAACGATCGCCGGCCACAAACCCGCTCGACGCTGGCGAGCGGGAACCGGTGCGTGCCTCGGTGTGTGCACGTAGGCTGCGCCGCCAAGCCGGAAAGGCAGGGGGGCATGGTTCCGACGGCGGATCGGGAAGGACGCGGGGCGGCGCGACGAACACGCCGGTTCGGCGCGGTGAGTGGCGGCGTCCGGAGGCGCGGGCTGGGCGTCGGTGTCGCGGTCGCGCTCGGCGTGGGGGGGTTCGCGGGGATCACGCCGGCGCGTGCGGGCCGGGCGAGCGTCGGATCCGCCTCGGCGGCCGACACCACCGGTTCGGTCCGGTTGGCGCAGAACCCCGCGCTCGGTGCCGATGTGCGGGTGCTGACGCCGGCGCCGGTGCTCGCGTTCGAGGAGGATCTCGGCAGTGCCCGCCGCGTGTACCGCGCGATCGGCGACGGCACCTCACAGCTACTGACCGAGTTGCCACCGGTAGACGCGACCGCGGGCAACGGTTCCTATGTGGCGTGGTGGGATCCGACGCCGGGGACGACGAGTGTCACGGTGTACAACGTGCAGACCTCGTCGTCGCGCGCCGTGTCGTTCGACGAGCAGGTACTCGGTGTCGGTGCCGATGGCTCGATCTTCTACCTGCACGACACCCATCCGGTGTCCGGCTACGCGTTCGAAGTGCGCCGACGCGCACCTGACAGCTCCGACACGCTCGTCAGCAGCGTCGGCACGCACCTCGACACTGTCACGTTCGACGCGACGCACGCGGCGCTCCAGTACGACACCTACACGCAGAGCAGGCAGGTGCACGTCGTCAACCTCACGACGCTTGCCGACACGCCCATCGTCCAAGACCTCTACCGCATCGGCGGTCTCACACTCATCGGTTCGCTGGTCTCGTGGGCATCGCAGACCTGGCCGAGCGGGCACCGCATCCTTCGATGGGCGTCGGTAACGGGCGGCACGGTTCACGACCTCGATGTCGAAGCGCTGCTCGCGGGTGGTCTCGACGGCGGCTTCAGCAACGGTGCCGTCGCGGTCTGGTCGGGCTACGACGGCGCAACCGAGCGGGTGTGGCGCGCACCGGTCGACGGCTCGAGCCCGCCGGTCGAGCTGCTGCTCCACGCCGACACCGCGCCCGTGCTGCTCGACAACGGTCACATCCTGGTAGGCGGTCAGACCGACAGTGGGCAGACCGGCGTGTTCGACGCGGCCGCCGACGGCATTGCCACAATGGTGACGGACGCCGCGCCGTTGCCCGCGGCCGTCGACGACTTCGCATACGGGGGCGGGCATGTCTTCGTGTTCGACAGTTCGCCGCCGCAGAGCTCGCTCACCGATTTCCGCATCACGCGCGTCTCCGGTGGACTGCACGCTGAACCCGCCCGGCCCGTCGCCTCCGGGCTCGGCGGTTGGGGGCGCACGCTCGGCGCCGACAGCAGCTACGTCGCGTACACGTGGCAGGACGGCAGCGTGTACCACCTCACGGTGCGCCGCGGCGCGGCGATCGTGCTCGACCGCACGAACCCGAGCCCGTTCACGGTCGACGGGCTGACGGGCGACTGGCTCGTGTACGTGCAGCCGGGACAGGGCAACATCGCTCTCGATCTCGTCACGAACACGGCCCGGCAGCTCTCCGACTACGTCGCGGTCAGCGGCGCGTACGCCTACGAGACCTCGTTCGTCAACACCGGCGGTATCACCCGCGTCAACCTCGCCACGGGTGCGGCCAGCGTCGTACGCGTAGCGGACGGTTGCGCGGTCGACGCGCTCGCGGCCTGGCACACGCTGCTCACGTGGCACTGTCGCAAGAAGGGCGTCGACGGCGCGCTGCAGGTGCTCGACACCGCCACGCACGTGACCACGCCCTACCCGAGCGGGATCCCCTTCTATACGGGCTGGCTCGGTGACCATGTGCTGCTCGAGCGCGGCACCGGCGCGCACGATCTCGATCTCCTCGAGTACGACCTCACGAACGCCGCCGCGCCACCGACGGTGCTCGGACCGTTCCCGCTGACCTCGCAGGACACGCTGCACATCGACGACGCCGGCCACGCCGTGGCATGGACAGCGGGCGACGACCTTGTGCACGTTGCGCCGCTGCGGGCCGACACGTCGTTGCAGACGTTCACTGCACACCTCGACCCCACGGTGGGTGCGCTCACGAGCGGCGCCGCGCACTACTTCGGTGTCACCCAGCAGTCGCTGGGCCTTTTCGGTGCGGAGGTGCTCGACTACATCAGTCACCTGCCCGGCGTCGCCATGCAACCGGCCGCGCCAACACCCGATGTCGGATCCACGGTCTTGACCGCGCACCTGACCGTCGACCAGACCGGGATCGTCGAGGACGTCGCATCGCAGCTCGGCCAGACGGGCAACGAGATGCACGTACTCGGTGCCAACTTCGCCGTCTACATCTGGCTGCTGCTGGGCCGCCCGGCGCATCCTTGAAGCCGTCTGCAGCCACATCTGTCGTCAAGATGCTGAGTCGTTGTGGCAACGCGTTGCGCGTGAAGCCCGTCAGGGCGAGGAAGGTTGGACGAGTGAGCCGAGGCGGGTCTGCGGGTGCACGGCGCCCAGGAAGTGCGGCATTCGGGATTCTCGGCGCACTCTTGATGCTCGGGAGCGCGCTGTGCCCTGGCGTCGCGTCGGCGACCGTCCATCATCCCCTCGATGGCGCGCCGGCAGTCACGAACGGCGTGCGGTTGCGACACGCGTGCCAGTCCGCCACGCCTGCCGCAGCGGCGTGCAATGCGCTGATCACCGTCGACGGGCGCGGTGCGGCGGCGCCGTCGACGTCGCCGTCGGGTTGGGGCGCGGACGCGCTGGAAGCGGCGTATCGCGGGAACGTGGCCCGGGGCGGTGGCTTCACGATCGGGATCGTCGACGCGTACGACGATGCGAACGCAGAGGCCGAGCTCGGCGTGTACCGCGCGGCAGTATGGGCTTTCACCGTGTACGGCCGCGAGCGGCTGCTTCACGAAGCTGAACGAAGCGGGTAATGCGTCGCCACTGCCGAGTTCGGGCGCGGGCACGGGGTGGACACTGGAGATGGCGCTCGACCTCGAGATGGCCTCTGCAGTGTGCCCGTTGTGCCACATCGTGCTCGTGGAGGCGAACTCGCCCTCCTGGTTCGACGTGTTCGCCGCGGTCGATACGGCGGCCGCGCGTTCCGACGCCGTATCGAACAGCTACGGCGGCCCCGAGGCCGCGTACCTCGTCAGTGCCGGCTCGGCGCACTACGACCACCCTGGCGTGGCGATGGTCGCGAGTTCGGGAGACGGTGGCTACGCCGCGGGCCCCCAGCTCCCAGCTGCGTTCTCCACCGTCACCGGTGTGGGCGGGACGGTGCTCAGCCGCGATGGTTCGGCGCGTGGCTTCAGTGAGACGGCCTGGGGTGGGGCAGGGAGCGGCTGTAGCGCAACGGTCGCGAAGCCTGCATTCCAACAGGACACGGGCTGCACCGGCCGGACCATCGCGGACGTCGCCGCGGTAGCCGCGAACGTTGCCGTCTACTCCGTCGAAGACGGCGGTTGGGTCGGTGTCGGGGGAACGAGCGTCGCGTCGCCGATCGTCGCCGCGATGTACGCGCTCGCTGGCGACACGTCCACCTACCACGATCCGGCGCGGTTGTACGCGAACTCATCCGCGCTGTTCGACATCACCACCGGGCAGAACGGCGCCTGCACTGTGACGTACCTGTGCCATGGAACTGTTGGCTACGACGGTCCCACGGGCATGGGAACACCGAACGGTGAAGGCGCGTTCGGCTCGACGCTGGGGAAACCGGGTGCGCCGACGCTCACTGGTTACCGTGCCGGGAACGGCTGGGTGGCTGTGGCCTGGGGTCCGCCGGCATCGTCGGGCAATTCGCCGATCACGTCGTACGTCGTGACGACCAGCCCCGGCGGCCAGACCGTGTCCGTGCCCGCCGGCGCAACGCGCGCCGTGGTGACAGTGCCGAACGGCACCACCCAGACCGCGCACGTGCAGGCAGTCAACAGCTTCGGCCCGAGTGACGTGTCGAACGACTCGGCGCCGTTCACCCCCGCGTCAGCCACGGTGAGCGTTCCGACCCAGTACAGCGCGGCCGACAACATGAGGCTGTTGAGGAACGCGGCGTACTTCGGTCAGACGGCGGTCGACGCCCAACGCGCGTCGGTAGGTGTCATCGCCTACATCGTGGGCACGTTGCACAACCCCAACGCGACTCCTGTCGCGCCGCCCGCGCTCAGCGGTTCGAATACGTACACGACGCCGTGGTCGGTTGCCGACCAGGGCGCACTCGTGACCGTGATGCGCCAGTACGGGCTGATGCCGAACGAGGCGCAGTATTTCTGCGTGATGCTCGTCGGGTACCTGCTCGGCCTCACAGGGCATTAGGCCCGAGCGACCGTTCCTCAGCCGGCACCTGAGCGCACAGGTGTTGTATTGCGCCGCCGCGGGCACAAGAATTCCTCGTGTCGGCACCAAAGCTGACCGGTGCCGCACAGCGGGTGGCGAGCGGCGAGCGGCGAGCGCGTCCGTGATTGCACCCGGGACTGGGGAACAGTGTGCGCAAGAGCCTCATTCCGTGCGTCGTCGCGCTGGCCTTGCTGACCGGCGGCTGCGACTGGTGGCAGTGGGGCTCGGATCCCGGACGGTCGTTCTCGTCGGTGGCCGAGGGCGGCATCTCGAAGCAGGTCGTGGCGACGTTCCGCCCGGCGAATCTCTTCCACGGCGCACCCACCGGCCAAGTCATCACCGCGAACGGTCGGGCCTTCGTCCTGCAGGAGGACAGCCTGACCGAGGTCGACGCCTCGACCGGCACGGTCGAATGGACTGCGACGCTGCCGTCGGGATCGACGGCGGGTGGGGTCCCGGCCTTCGATCCCGACTCCGGCACCGTGTTCGTCGTTGTCTCGCAGGCGTCGGGCGCGACGCTGCTCGGCTTCGACACCACAGGTGCCCGCAACTGTGATCCCTTTGCCCGCCAGTGCACGCCTGTGTTCAGCGCCGCGGTCGGCTCCGCGAGCGCGCCGGCGACGCCCGTCCTCATCGTGGGCGGGAGCGTGCTCGTCAACGGCGCGAGCGAGCTCGATGCGTTCGACGCCGGCGCCGGCACGCACTGCACGACGTCGTCCGGTCTCGCGACCTGCACGCCGCTGTGGAGCGCGCCCACGGGTTACTCGGCCGCCGGTGTAGGACCCGCGGCGACCACGAGCACCGTCTACGACGTGGTGGACAGCGGATCGCAACTCGCGCTCGGCGCCTTCGACCTGAACTCGGGATCTCGTCTGTGGACGGCGGCTGCCGGCAGCACGGTCCACTCGGGCCCGACGGTGAGCTCATCCGGCACGGTGTTCCTGCCCGGAGGTACGGGGTCGGAGATCCGCGCCTATGCAGGCGCCGGTTGCGGTGCGAGCACGTGCTCGGCCCTGTTCAGCCTCGTTCGCAAAGCCGGCGATCCCGCGGGTGCGTTCCTCGGCTCGGTGGCGCTCGACGGCGCATCGGTGCTGGCGACGAATGCCAACGGGCGCCTCTATGCATGGAACGCCGGAGGCTGCGGTGCATCGACGTGCACTCCAGTCATCGACCACGCGGTGAACCTGCCGTCAGGAGGGTCGACGGACTACTCGCAGACGCCCGCGGTGGCGTCGGGCGTGGTGTTCCTGCTGGCGCTCCGGCCGGTCTCGCAGTCCGACCATCTGTTCATGGTCGCCATCGACCACTCCAACGGTGCCGAGCTCGCATCGTGGGACCTGCTCGCGCGACGACTTCGCCGCCGGGCTGTCCAGTCCGTCGGTCGCGTTCGGAGTCGTGTACGCGCCGGTGAACGGTGCGGTGTTCGGGTTGCGCGCGCCCGCCGCATCCAGCGGGCCACTGGCCTCGATCGTGAGCTATCCCTTGCCGCTCAGCCCCGTCTTCGACGGCGCGACGCATGACTACGTGCTGCGCTGCGCGGCGGGGACGAACACGGTGACGCTCGATCTCCGGGCCGCGGCCAACAGCACCGCGAAGCTGATCCGGCCCGTGACCACCCCACCGGCTGCCGCGCAGCAGGTGCAGGTCTCGCTGCACGAGAACGACGCCGCCGTCGTCCACGACGACCGGGCCGTCGGGGACGGCCGAGTACTGGATCCGCTGCCTGCCTCACGACTTCCCGCCGATCTACGTGCACCGCCCCGGGACGCCGACGCCGGGCTATTACCTACTCGGCAGCGTGTTCCACAGTGCCGATGACTCCGGCTACGCGATGGTGCTCGACACCAACGGCACGCCGGTGTGGTACCAGCCGTGGACGAGCTTCTACGACCAGGGTCCGTACAACGTCGACGCGCTGAGCCACGACGACATCTCCTACACGCGGATCACGACGCTCTCGGGACACGGCGACAACCCCGGCGGGTACTACGAGATCCATCATCTCGACGCCGGCACCGTCGACACCGTGCAGGCCGTGGGGTCGCCGACCGACCTCCATGAGTTTCGCCTGCTGCCCAACGGCGACCACATGTTGCTGACGTACACCCCGAAGACGGGCGTCGATCTCACCGGACTCGAGGACTACGGACCGAACTCGACCATCGCCGACTGCCTCATCCAGGAGATCGGCCCGACCGGGAACCTGGTGTGGCAGTGGCGTGCCAGTGACCACATCGACCCCGTGAAGGAGTCGACGGTTCCGGGCGGTGATCCCATCGACGTGTTCCACTGCAACTCGATCGACGTCGACACCAGCGGCCACGTCCTGTTGTCGACCCGCAACACCGACGCCGTCTACGAGATCGACAAGGCGACCGGCCACGTCGTCTGGAAGCTGGGCGGTACCGACTACAACCTCGACGGCGCGCAGCTCATCCGTATCGTGGGCGATCCCGAGACCGCGTTCGACCGCCAGCACGACGCCCGCTTCGAGCCCGGCGGTGACATCTCCGTGTTCGACGACCACTACGGGGAGCCGGGTCCGGCCCGCGGTGTGGAGTACGCGTTGCATCTCGACAACTCGACCGCGACCGTCGCGTTCCAGTACCAGGGGCCGCTCGACGGCTACATCATGGGCAACTTCCGCCGCTTCGCCGACGGCGACAGCGTGATCGGCTGGGGCCTCGCCACGGGCGTACCTGCCAACCCGCTCGCACTCACCGAGGTCGACGCGGCCGGCAACGACGTCTTCGACGTCACGCTCGGCGAAGGCGACGCGTCATACCGGACGGTCAAGGTGCCGCGCTCGACGCTGAACATCCAGACGTTGCGGCTCACCGCCGGGTTGCCCGCGCCCTGACCTGAGCATCCTGCGGTCGCCCGCGCGACACCTCGTTCGAGTTGCAGCAGCTGCCGGCGGATCGCGGCGGCGCATCCCGCGACGGGCGCCAACGGTGACTACGACGAATCTCTCGTGCTACGCGGTGAAGCGTGCCGGGCGAGGCGGTAGCCCGAGAAAGGCCAGGACGCCGTTCGCATCGTGTGCCAAGCTGCGCCGCGTCGGTGCGCCGAGCGCTTCGAGTGGGGTGATCGTGAGCGTGCCCGCGGCCAGCGACCACGTTGCGACCGCCTTGCCGTTGACGAGCGCGAACGGGCGGAAGAGCCCGTTCGTGGTGACGATCGCACGGTGCTCGCCGACGAACGGGACGCGCGAGGCCCATCCGTGCAAGAGCGGGTCGAATGGGCCGAGCAGTATGGGCGCTGGTAGCGCGCGCCGCCTGGCGCCCGGCGGCGCCACGTTCGCATGCGCGAACGCGCGTCGAGCATCACTGAGGGGAAGACCACTCCACACCGCGAGATCTTCCGGCTCGGCGGGAGCATGCCCTGCGAGATAGCGCCGGGCGAGCAGTGCGAGAGCATCGTCGCGTGCGAGCGCTGGTGGACGCGGTCGGAGCCAGCCCGTTGCCGAGACGAACGCGTGCTCGTTGCCACGCATCGGACCGCGCACGAGGTCGTGGTGCAGGCTCGCAGCCGCGACCACGTGCACGAACGCTTGGCCCGTCGTCGGGACGCGGGCGTTGTCGAGCGCGCGGCGCAGTTCGTTTCGCTGTCCGTGGCCCGTTGACGCGCACGGCATCGAGGAT
This sequence comes from uncultured Actinomycetes bacterium, assembly GCA_963716525.1. Classification (GTDB taxonomy): domain Bacteria; phylum Actinomycetota; class Acidimicrobiia; order IMCC26256; family PALSA-610; genus JBBREP01. The sequence continues at coordinate 1,001,110 of OY970315.1, read as the reverse complement.
GACGTCGATGCCACGCGTGGCTTGCTTCGGGCTGACCCCTTCTTGGCGCAACCGACGTTCGTTCGCAGTGAACGTGCGCGGGGCAGTGAGCGCGTGCAGCCACCAGTAGTCGGACGCGGTCACGAGATGCAGGGTGCCGCGGTTCAGCCATGTGATGACGAGCGATCGCGTCTCGGTGAGGGCGTGGTCGACGTCGGCGGCCGTAAGCCCCTTCGAACGCGCGCGGATAGCGAGGCGCGCGCCGTGCTCGTCCTGGGCCTGCACGGCAAGAACGTGCTCGACAACCGCCTCTGCGGTCGTCGCCTTCGGGCCCGCGAGCAGTTGCGATGCGAGCCGGCCCGCCACGACGTCGCTCGTCACAACCCGCGTACGGTACGACTGGGGTGCACGGGACACTGACCCGCGCAATGCAGGACGCGCCGCGCAACCGGCAACGGCTACACCAGCGTGTGACCGTGATCAGCCGCCGCGCACTCGTGGCCGACGGGCCCGCTGCGCAACGCAGCAACCGGACAGGCGTAGCGAAACCGTTCGAGCATCGCCGCCGCTGCCTTCCGGCGTGACGGCGATGCAGTCGGGGTGCCGGGATTTGAACCCGGGACGGCGAATCGGGGCGCGCGCCATGAAGGCGCCATGAACCGCGTGTCAGGGGTCTCGGGACACGCGTGTCGGTGGCGCGTTACAGCGTGTGGATCGTGACGCTGCGTTCGCCGTCAGCGAGAGCTGTCAGATCGGCGGGGTCCCCGGTGAGAATCGCCGCTCCGCCGGATTCGATCGCCTCCGCGACGACGATCGCGTCCACGGTGTCGGAACGATCGGCGCGGCCGAGCAGCGCACCGGCCCGTCGGCCGATCGCCTCGTCGAGCGGGGCGGTGTCCGAGACGGCGTTGAGCACACGATGCACGCCGGCGTCGCGAGGGTTGCCGCGGAGCGTCTCCGCCAGTACGACGACTGGCACGCGCACTTCGGCATCGAGCTCGATCGCTCGTCGGAGGAACGCGCGAGCGCGCGGATCCTTGCGAGCCAACGCGATGACGGCGCCGGCGTCGAGGATCAGGCGCTGCGGCGGCGGCGAGGTGGCGCGGCGGCGGGCCATTCGCGTCGGACCTCCTCCATCACGGACTCGTCGAACGGGCCCGCGGCCTGGTCGGCTTCCTCGAGGAATGTGATGAGCCGATCGCGCTGCAGCTGACGGCGCAGCGCTTGGTTCACATAGCCCGACAAACCACGCTGACCCGCGTGCTGACGCGCTTGTTCCACGAGCTCGTCATCGAGTGTGAGCGACACCTTCTCCGTCGACATACACCTATCCTACTCCAAGTAGGAGACGCCGCGGACGTCCAATCCGTCACGGAACGGCGTGAATGCGAGCGCCTCGATCAGGCAGTTCGGTGCACGCGGCCGGGGGTTCAGGCGAGAACCTTGACGAATCGAAACTGGTCGGTCGCCTCGTAGCCCACCGCGTTCCAGAACGCTTGCGCCTCGTCCTGATCGGCAGCGACGATCATGTGAAGTCGCGCTGCTCCCCAAGCAGCCAGGCGCCGTTCGCCTTCGCCAACTAGCGCCGTCGCGATGCCACGACGCCGATGCGGCGGCGAGACTGCGAGCCGGTACATCGCGCCGCGCCATCCGTCCCAACCGACGATGACACTGCCGATTACCTCGCCAGCGTCGACGGCGAGCACCAGAGACTCCGGCGCACGAGCGATCAACGTGCCAAGGCTCGCAGCGTCGTCGGTCGTCGACGGCTCGGTTGTCGCACTTCTCCAGAACGTGAGGACCGCGTCGCAATCAGCCAACGAACCAGAACGAATCTCCATCACGTCTGCGAGCCGCAACACCAGCGATCGCGGCATTCGCGCGGCGCCGCCTCACGGGTGCTGACGCCGACGCTCTCGTCTTCGTTGGCGAGCAGGGCGGACCGTTGCGCTACGAGCGTTGACGCCGTCGGGTGTGGCTTCCTGCGGTTCGTGGAGCTGGTCTCGAGGGACTCACGTTCCACGATCTGCGGCGGGCGAACGCCACCGCGCTGGTGCTGGACGGTGTCGATCTGAAAACCGCTCAGACCCGACTGGGTCATTCCGATCCGCGGTTGACCCTCGCCGTCTACGCGCGGGCTACCAGTGAGGCTGATCGCTCCGCGGCCGATGCGCTCGGGCGCAGGTTTCTCGACGCGCGCGCCATGAACGCGCCATGAGGCCTGTGCGCTTCGTCGATCAACGAGGCGCGTCATCACGCTGATCTGGTGAAACAACAGTCGGCCTGCTAAGTCGTTATCGAAACCAAGACACCGTTGCCAGACTTCAGCGTCTTCTCGCTGGTGCCGGCCAGGATGGGGTGTCCGGTCGACCCGTCCGGTCGCCCCAGCACCGTTTGCGGAGATTGTCCGCGGATGAGGTGAACGAGCTGGTTCGGTTGCGAAGCTTGGGAACCGAGATCAACGAGCTAGCCACGAAGTTCGACATCAATCGCGACACCGTCATGCGGCATCTGCAAAACGAGGGCGTACCCAAGCAACGGTGGCCGGGTCGGACCCTGTCGTCGGAGCGCCTTGAAGAAGCCGGCCAGCTCTACGCCTCCGGAGTGAGCGCCATCAAGGTCGCCGAGAAGTTCGGTGTCGACCGGCGCTACTTGCGCCGAGTCTTGCCCGAAGCCGGTTTCCCGCTGCGACCGCCTGGGCGGCGCAAGTCCGTGTCGGACTGAGCACGATTCTTGGCCTCGAGCTGTTGCTCGGCGATGATGCCCCAGCAGAGCTCGGACCATCTTGTCGATGTCTGGCTCTTCGCGGTGAACCGCTGTGATCCGGATCCGACGGCCACGCTTGTTGGGCGGACCCCAAGATCCTTCGACTACGTAGCCACCGGTTGGCAGACGGTATGAAGCTTCGTCAATTCGTTGGGGGCCGCGGGATGACGCTCAGTCCTTGGACTTAGCGACATAACACCAATTCTAGTTCCGACCGCGCAACGCAGATCGGGCCAGCGGACCGAACTCGCCCATGAAGGTGGCCACGAAATCAGAGTGGTCAAGGGTCATGGGGTGGCAAATACTAATTTCGGCCACGTTCCGGATCCGCTTATCTGGACTCGCAAGCATCTCCTCGACGAGCGTCGCGATCGGCAATACGCGAGCCGTATCGAACGCAGAAGGTTCCGCGCGCCAATCGCTAACAACGTGATCGATGTGCTCCAAGACATAGCTACCCAGGGAGAAGTGCAGTTGGTCGTAGTGCAAGGTCTCGGTCTGCGCCATTGTGTCACCATGAAACGATGCCAGTTCATCGTCGATCTCGTGCGCAATCTCGGGAAGAAGGGCACGGGTGCGAGCCATCATGTCAAGTGCTGGAGTTGGCACGTTGTCTCATGTGTATTGTTGTCTCCAGGGGCACGGTGAGTACTTGCAAGGGTCGGCGATAACTGGCGGGAAGAATAGGTCCGTCGGCGTCGCGAGCACGCCCATTAAGAAACGCGTAATCAATGGGCCTGCAACCGGTGCCGTTGCGGTGGCGGCAGGACTGTTGTTGGCCAACATACTCTCGACAGTCATACCGGACTGTCCCGCAATTTGATCGGCTCGAGCCAGAGTATCTTGAATTCGCGTCTCAAGCGTATCGAGCGCTTCTGAACTTTCGCTCGAAATCGAGTCGCCGTAATACTTGCGGATGTTATTGATGCGATTCAATGAATCCTGGAGCTTCTGCAGATGTCCGCCAGTATTCCCGACGGGAACGCGATTCTCGAGTTCGTAAATCAAGGCGTCCATCGAGCTGCCATCACCGATCTTGGCATCGTCTCGGTAGAGATCGCTGAAAAGACGGTTGATCTTGTACTCCGGGAATGTCGGAACATTCTTGCTAGACCAAGTCGAAGCATCGCCGGGAATCGGGATCGGTAAAGTTCCGGCGCTGGACGATCCGCTTGTGGTGGTATCGGGCGCACTATTCGACGAGTGGCCGCTGCCCACTCTGCCTGACGCCTCGGCACGTCCGGCAATCGAGTTAGTGCCGCGTACATCAGCAACAGTTTGCCCCGTCGATTTCTGATGGTAGCCTTGTTCCCCGCAAACGCACAAGAGCCCGGTGGGGTCAGTTCCTGTAGTCGGATTGTTGTTCGCGTAGTTATAGGGATCAATCGCGTTCGGACTCGTCTGAAATACGAGATCCGTGCTAACAAAGTTTGTGGTAAGCGGGTCGTAATATCGAGCTCCTAACTGGTCAAGACCGGTTTGATTGTCCTCAGTCTTGTCTAGGAACTCATGCTCAGTGCCGGCGAGAATCGAGGCCCCGCGAGCGTTACCGAACGGTAGATATTGCTGACTCTGGAACGTGGTGCTGTGTGCTTCGGTGGTGAAGCTCGCAGAGTTCTGGTTGTTACCGACGAGCCAGTAGACATCGGTGGCGTTGCGGTAGCCGATGGTGGTGTCGCCGTCTTTGATGTAGCGGGTGGCCGTGACAACCCCCGATGTTGAGGCGACCTCCGTCTGGTCGAGGTACAGAGTGGTCGTGCTCGAGGTTGGACCGTTCTCTTGGCGGAGGATGCGTGTGCCGTCGGCGTCGTAACGGTATTGCGTGTTCGGTGTGCCGCCGGCGGTGGGTGCGTAGCTGCGAAGCAGATTGTCGTCGGTCCACGTGAGCGTCGAGTTCGGCTGGCCGCTGACATTGCGCGTCACCTCTTGACCGTCGGCGTCGTAGGTGTAGCTGTTCGACGGACTCGATGCGGCGGTGACTCCGAATGGTGTTTGCGTGTCGGTGTGGCTGAGGGTGTTGGTTGACGCGCTCGGGAGCGTGTTGACGATGCTCGTGGTGCGGCCGACAGTGTCGTAGTTGTATTGGATTTTGTAGGGGTTGGGGGCGCTGCCGTTGTTGGGGCTGGCGTAGTCGGTGCATGCGGACGCGACGCTGGTCCACGCTTGGGAGAGGCGCTGGTAGTCGTCGATTGTGAAGCACTGGTTCTGGTTGGAGTGCAGCGTGTCGGTGATCTTGATCAGGTTGAGGTCGTGGTCGTATTGATAGTCGTCGTCCTGCAGGTGTGTCGCTGACGGGGTGGTCTGGATGTCTGTGGTTTGGCCGGCGAGGAGTTGGGTTGGTGTGTCGTAGCTGTATGAGCGGGTGAGGTCGTTGGCGCCGCCGCTCGACCCGAATGTTTGGTTCGTTGGTCGGTTGACGTAGTCGTACGCACGACTTGAGATGTAGGTCGCGGCGCCGCTGCTCAGCGTGCCGGGGTCACCGAACGTGTTGTATGCCCCGGTCGTGATCGTCTCAGCCGCGAGCCCGCCCGCAGCAGGATCGGAAGTCGACGTGAGGTGATCGGCGCTGTCATACGTGTAGGTGTACGCGTAGCTCGAGGCGAACCCGAGGCTCGTGAACGAGCTCGACGTTGGCAGCGTGAACGTCTTCGTGGTGACGCGTGCGCGCCCGTCGTACGCGTATCCGATGGTGTAGGTGTCGGTGCCGCTTCCGCTGAGGGCGGGTTCGTTGCGTGTGCTCGTGGTGACGAGGCCGGTGGTGGATGTGTGGTTGGTGGTGGTGCGGGTCCAGCCGTTGAGCACGGTGCCGGATTCGGTGGCGGAGTCGAATACTTGGACGGGGCGCCAGAGGTTGTCGTAGTGGGTGGTGAGGTCGTGGTTGTTCGGGTCGTGGACGTGGTGGATGTCGCCGTGGTCGTTGAGTTCGTATGTCCAGATGCGGTCGAGGCCCGTGCCGCCGCGGACATCGGTGCGCTTCGTGTGGCGTGACAGCCAGTCGCAGTCGTAGTTCGTGACATGCCCGGCTTGATCTTGGGTCGAGCTGACGCAACCGAGGAGGTCGTATGCGGTTTGGGTGTCGGCGTAGACCGCGCCCGCAGTGGTGAGTTGTTCGGCGTCGGTGGTGCGTCCGAAGATGTCGGCGATTGTCTGGGTTTCGCGACCTTGCGGGGATGTGTTGGTGGTGGTGAGGCCGTCGTAGCTGGTGGTTGCGGTCCCGCCGTAGGAGGTGCCGCCGGTGTAGGCCTGGTCGGTGATTTGGCGGCCGAGTTGGTCGTAGGTGTAGCGGTGCTCGCTCGAGGGAGTGCCGGAACAGGTGTCGTTGAAGTTGTCACCGGCGTGGGCTGCGACGTGGAATGGATTTTGCGTGCGTGCGGTGAGGCCGCGCACGTCGTAGCAGGTGGCGGACATGTGGTAGTTGACGCCGCCTCCGCCTACGGGCGAGTCGTATTGGGTTTCGCGTGGTCGGCCCCAACCGTCGAGGAACGCGAAGCTCTTTTTCACGATGCTGCCTGATTGGAGCTGGTCGGTCTCGATCTCGGCTGGCGTCGCGCCGCTCGCGGGAGTGGTATCGACGGTGTACACGAACGAGTCGCTCGGCAGCGTTGCGCAGCTATTCGCCGGGAGGCAGGCGCTGGTGAGCCGACCGAGCCCGTCGTAGGCCATCGTCGTGGTCTTGTTGCGCATGTCTACCGTCGACGTCGGTAGCCCGCGTTCGGGCTCGAGCGTGCTGACCGTTGTCTCGCCGTAGTCGTCGGTCGTGGTCGTCGATGTCGTGACGTTGTAGTCCGATGGCGTGTAGGCGATCATCGTTGACGGGTAGGTTGCGTTTGACTCGTTGTACGGACCGTCGGTCTCGGTGACGCGGCCGCGCGCGTCGTACGTCGTCGTGACCTTGGCGGCGTTGCCACTGTCTTTAAACTTGTCGATTTCGGTACGGTTGCCGTGCGTGCCTTGAGTGCCGAGCGTTGTCGATCCGTCGTAGAACGTGTTCGTCTTGGCGAGCGCGGTCCCGTCGCTGCAGGTGCTGGTGGTGGTGAGGTTGTCGTAGGTGATCGCCTGGTAGACGCGATCCGCGATGAAGACTGGCGTTGCCGCGTTGACGTTGCGGGCATAGGTCGGCTTGACACACGTGTTGTCAGTTGCGGGGCCGTTGAGGCCGTCGCTGAATGTCGCGGTCGGCATCCCGTAGGTGCTGTCATAGGTGGTACGCGTTTTGCTGAGTATCGTCCCGCCGGAAGAGGCGCGACGGCTGTCGGTCTCGCTCTCGCGGATCATCTCCGAACTCAACGTCGTATAGACGGGCGGGTTCGACGGATACGACATCGTCGCGGTCGTGCCCGCGTTGGTGTAGATGTGCACGTCGCTGGTGATCTCGTTCCACGGCGACGCGTTCTCGGTTTGCTGATCCTCAGCAACACGACCGCGCATAAAGTCGCTGTCGGGCCAGCTGCCGCCGTGGTCGTCGGTCGTCGAGTGGCTGCGCGTGCCGCCGGGGATGTAGTCGCCGTCGATTCCCTGGTAGTAGATCGTCTTGGTGGTGGTGACCGCGATAGTGCCGGTACCGGTCTGTGACCGCACTGCGGAGTAGCCGCGCCAGTCCGACCATGTCTGATACGAGGCGTCGATCAGGGGATCTTCTTCGTAGTGCCATGCCGGATTATCGAGGAAGCTGTACGTGTAGGCCTGGGTCGGTGATGCGCCGGTGAGGTCGATGAGATCGACCTCGGTCGCGAGGTACTTGTTGTTGATCGCGAATACACCTGTGCCGCCGCGTGGCACGTACCAGTACGGGAAGCAGTCGTAGTGATTGAAGGCCCAGCCACCAGTGGGAACGAACCCTGACGGCAGCGGGTCTGCAGTCGAGCCGTTGCACTTGTCCGGACGGCCATACGTGACGTCAATCTCACCGCCGAGCGCGGTGACGATGTCGCTGACGCGGAACATCTTCATCGGCAACACACCGGAGCTGATGTCATAGTCCGCGCGGTTGTTGAGCGGTGTACCGCCGACGAAGTGCACGGTCGGCGCCACCGTCGGGCCGCCTCCCGCCCCTCCGAGATCACCGGTCCTCTGCACATCACTGATCCAGAGTTTGGCGTCGCTGCCATCAGTGTTATTAGGCAGGGCATGGATCAGATGGAGCTCGTCAACATTGCGCGCGGTGTTCGTCGAGGTGGTCGTGTACGTGTCGATCGTGTCGAGCATGTACTTCGAATAGAACGTCGGTGCGTCGTTCGAACACGACGACGACCCGCAGTCCATATCGATCGGCACATCGGGCCAGCTCGCACCAGTGGAACCGCAGGTGCCTGAACCGCCGGGCATGTTCTCCACGCAACGCCAGATCTGGTTGAAGATCACCTTGTCCGGGATACGCGCCGGGGAGTTCACCATCGAGTAGTCGATCTCGGTTGGCGCACCGCCGCGCACATACTGCGTCGGTGTCGAGCCGTGACGGTTGTAGTAGTTCGTTTCTGCGCTGTAGGTGACCGTGGTCTGGTTGCTGTTGGTGTCGGTGATCCGGTCGAGGTTCCAACGCCAACCCTGGGTGCAGTACCCGATGCTGTTACACGGCTCACCGACGTTGTTCCCGTACACGGGAACTGTCCACGCGGAGTTCGTCGCGGTCGGTGTCGAGCGGACGTCTTCGCCGTAACCCAACGAGTATTTCGTGCCGTCCGGTGTGATGACTTCCCACCACTCGTTGTTGTAGGTGCCGTTACCGACCGTCGGTGCCGCGTCGAAGCGCTGCAGAATCATCCAGCCCGGGTCGTACTCGGCATACCAGCGCACCCAACTCGTCCCACTGACGGTGCCGCCCTTGATCAGGCGCGTGCTCTGCCCGTTGAGGTTCATGGTCGCGTTGTCCGTGTACCAGCAGTCGTCTTGGATCGTCGAGCGGTCCTGGTCACAAGACCGGTACTGCCGCTCGATATAGCCGAGGCCGGTCAGGTCCCAGCCGAGCCCGATCGATGACGGCTGGCTGTTCGACTCCGCGGTGAACCCGTCCACCGATTGCGATGAGTACGCCAGCTCGAGATCGGGTGTCGGCCCGACCGCGGCCTTCGGCGCCGGAATCGGATACGACCACGTGAAGTCTCCGGTGTTCTTGCCTGCCTGCCAACGCGAAGACTCACGTAGGTCAGTCGCGGTCAACGTTCCCGCTGGCGACGACGACGAACCGGCAAGCACGAACACCGACCCGCCACCGGTCGTTGGGGAAGCCGGCGTTGCGAACGTCGAGTCGTGTGACGTCGAGGTCTGAGGCTTCTGCGACACCGGCAGGGTCGTCGACGTCGTTGCAGACTGCTGTCGCGGAGTCGGTATCGAGGTTGAGGTCGAGCTCGTCGTGGAAGAGGCGGTTCCCTGATCGTTCGGCGTAGCGGATTGCGCAGCGCCGGTCGGTGGATTGGCCGAAGGGTCCGGGTCGATCGCCAATGAACCCGTCAGCTGCCCATCACCGACATCGTTCACCAACGAAAGTCGCTTCGGCGTCGAACAGTCCGCATCCTCGGGCGTGCTCAGGACACACGCCGGGTACTGCACCACGTCCAGCCGCGAAGCCCAGTCCGCGCCGAACGCGTTACGGAACTTCGAATAGTCGATCTTGACCGACGCCGAAGCAGCTGTTGCGCTTGCGTCGGAACGGTCCATCGTGAACGCCAACACACCCGAACTGATCACGCTCGTGTGAATCTCCCCAGAGCTGCTCACTGAAATTCCCCACCTGTTGGGCTCCACCGTTTGTGGTGGGGCTCCCTGAATGCTGGCGGTCTCTGACCACCACCAGGCATTCGAAGGAGCCCCGACACGATGCTCACACAGGAGGAAGACGTGGACGCACACGCGCTGGCTGCGAGGGGCTGGTCGATCACCGCGATCGCCGCGCATCTGGGCCGCGACCGCAAGACGATCCGCGCGTATCTCGCCGGTGAACGAGTCGCTGGCGTGCGCACTCGCGCCGGTGATGTTCCGTTCGAACGGTTCGTCGGTTATGTGAGCGAGCGGCTGCGCGAGGACCCGCATCTGTGGGCCACGACCCTGTTCGACGAGCTTGTCGGGCTCGGGTTCGAACAGTCGTATCAGACGATGACACGCCAGGTCCGCGACCGTGAGCTGCGCCCGCATTGCGAGCAATGCTCGACCGCGAAGCACCGGCCAGTCGCAGTGATCGTTCATCCGCCAGGCGACGAGACGCAGTGGGACTGGCTCGAGCTGCCAGACCCGCCGGTCGCGTGGGGTTGGGGATCGTCGGCCGCACTGTTCGTCGGCACGCTCGCGCATTCGGGGAAGTGGCGGGGCCGCTTGGCCGAGTCGATGGACCAGGCCCATGTGATCGATGGCCTGGATCGGGTCTCGCGCCAGTTGGGTGGGCTCACGAGCGTGTGGCGCTTCGATCGGATGGCCACGGTCTGTTACCCGGCGTCGGGACGGATCACCGCGTCGTTCGCTGCGGTCGCGAAGCATTACGGCGTGTCGGTGGCGATCTGTCCGGCCCGTCACGGCAACCGCAAAGGCGTCGTCGAGAAGGCCAACGACAGCGCCGCGCAACGCTGGTGGCGGACCCTCGGCGACGACGTCACCGTCGAGCAAGCCCAAAGATCGTTGGATCGGTTCTGTGCCGAGCGTGGCGATCAGCGCGTCAAGGTCATCGGCGCGTTACGCACCACGGTCGGCGTGCATGCCGGCGGTGAACGGCTGCGGCCGATCGTGATGGCCCCGTTCCCCGCGACGGTGCGTGTTGAGCGGCAGGTGAGCGCGCAGGCGCTCGTGGCGTATCGAGGGAACCGTTACTCGGTGCCACCCGAACTCGCGCACCACGTCGTGGTCGTGACCAGCCGCCTCGGCGCACCAACGATCGAGATCGCAACGGCCTCGGGGATCGTGATCGCCCGCCACGACCTCGCCGCTGACGGTGCCGGGATGATGATCCGCGATCACCATCACGTCACCGCGCTCGACCACGCCGCCATGCGCGCGTTCACGGATCTGCCCGCGCATCGCCGCAAGCAACGCATCCCGCCCGGCGCAGCGGCACGAGCCGCCGCCGATCTGATCACCGGCCGTCTCGCTGACACAACCGGCAATGGTGTCGTGACCGATCTCGCCGTCTACGTCGAAGCCGCCAAACAAAGGAACACACTCACATGACCACCAAGACCAAAGCCGCTGCAGCGTCGTCGACCGCCAGCCAGGCCAGCGTCTATCAGCAACTACGCGGTCACCTCGATGTCCTGAAACTCGAAGCGTGCGCCGAAGCGCTCCCACGCGTCCTCGACGAAGCCACCACCGAGAACCTCACGATGACCGCCACCCTCGAACGACTCTTCGCCATCGAGGTCAGCGCGACCGAAGCCCGACGTCTCGCCGGCCGGCTGCGGTTCGCGTCCTTGCCATCACCCGCGTCGCTCGACGACTTCGACTACGACGCGCAACCCGCCGTCGACCGCAAGATGATCAACGAGCTCGGGACCTGCCGCTACATCCAGACCGCGACAAACGTGTTGATGATCGGCCCGCCCGGCACCGGCAAAACACACCTCGCCATCGGTCTCGCACGCGCCGCCGCCCACGCCGGCTACCGCACCTACTTCACCACCGCCGCTGATCTCGCAGCACGCTGCCACCGCGCCGCGATCGAGGGACGATGGGCGACCACCATGCGCTTCTTCGCCGGGCCCGGCCTACTCGTCATCGACGAACTCGGCTACCTCCCACTCCCCGCCGAAGCCGCGTCCGCGCTGTTCCAAGTCATCTCGCAGCGCTACCTCAAAACCAGCATCGTGCTCACCACCAACCGCGGCGTCGGCGCCTGGGGAGACATCCTCGGCGACACCACCGTCGCCGCCGCCATGCTCGACCGGCTCCTACACCGCTCCGTCGTCCTCAACCTCGACGGCGACAGCTACCGCCTACGCGACCACCAAGCCCGCAACAACACACTCCGACACCACACCACCGCAAACCAACACCCACTACCCTGACACCCCAAACCGAGTGGGGAATTTCGGTGAGCAACACCGGGGAATTTCAGCGAGCGTCATCACGTGACCGTTCTCGTAACGAATACCTCGCGTGAACGCAGAGCTTTGACTTGGCGCGCGACATGTCGCACTACGCCGCACGCTGGAACGCGGTCGCACGCGCGGGCTCTGGTCGTGGTTCGCGTCGTGGGTCACAGCCAGGTCTTGAAGAAGTCACTCAGTCTGGCCCCTCCGGAGCGAGCGCGATCGTGGTGCCCGAGGCCGAGAAGTTCGGAGTGGCTGGCGTCACCGACGTAACAGGCGCGGACTACCCGAGCGTGTTCGCCTGGATGTCGATGACGCGCACGTCAGCGCGGCCACAGGCACGCAGCTCACGCGACCGAGCGGGACAGCGCTGACGAACCGGAGCCGCCGCCTGGGCCGCGGCGGCTACGCCTCGCCAGACTTCATTGTGGGTGACGCGGCATCCGGTCAACAGTTCGAGGAGCTTGCGGCGCTGCTATCGCGTGCCGGTACTGAGGGTTGCGCCGGAGACAACGGTTCTAATAACGATCCTGAGGTGTCACCTGAGTCGGGGTGCCGGGATTTGAACCCGGGGCCTCAGCGTCCCGAACGCTGCGCGCTAACCAAGCTGCGCTACACCCCGTTTGGTGCGGCTGCCCACCCTAGTGGCGGGGCCCGACCGCCGGCCGAGTCGTTCGCGTCGTCACGTTTGTGGGGTGCATGACTCCACCAGCATGACGACGCTGCCGCGGCAGCGCGCGGCGGCCGGCGGGGCTACGCGGTCTCGAACGAGCCGGGTGGCGCGGTGGCGATGGCGGCGCGCACCCGCACCTCGAGCTCGGTGCGGCACACGAGCAGGTCGGGGAGGTACGGGTCGGCGTTGTTATAGACGAGCGGGCTGCCGTCGAGGCGGCTCGTGTACAGGCCCGCGGCCGCGGCGACGGCGACCGGCGCGCACGAGTCCCACTCGTACTGGCCGCCGGCGTGCGCGTAGACATCCGCCTGGCCGAGCACGATCGCCATGGTTTTCGCGCCGGCCGAGCCCATGGGCACGAGGTCGGCACCGAGTTGCTCGGCGAGGTAGGTGGCGACCTTCGGCGGCCGGGTACGCGACACCACGAGGCGTGGCCGCGCCGGCACGTCGCCCACCACGGTCGGGGCCGGCTTCGTGACGAGCACCTTGTCCATCCCCGGCAGCGCGACCGCCCCGGCGATCGGCTTGCCGCCCGACACGAGCGCGATGTGGACGGCCCAGTCGTCGCGGCCCTCGGCGAACTCGCGGGTGCCGTCGAGCGGGTCGACGATCCACACGCGTGGCGCGGACAGCCGCGCCGGGTCGTCCTTCGACTCCTCCGAGAGCACCGCGTCGTCGGGGCGCTCACGGGCGAGCGTGTCGAGGATGAGCTCGTTGGCGCGCTGGTCGCCGCGGTTGCGCAGCTCCTTGTCGTCGACGCCCTCATCCTGCGCCTGCGCGCGCACCTGGAGCAGCAGCTCGCCCGCCTGCCGCGCGAGCCGGCCAGCCAGCTCGTGATCGTTCACGGCCGCTCGGCCGGCACGGCGGCCGTTCCGACGAGTCGCTTGGCGGTCCGTCGCAACGTGCCCGCGTCGACGGGCTTCACGAGCGTGGCGTCGGCGTCGGCCCGTTCGGCGACGAAGCCGTCGGCCACCCGGTCGAGCAGCAGCAGGATCGTCGCCCGGGACAGCCGGTTCGCCGACTCCTCGAGCCGCAGATCGATCGCGCAGGCGACGCCGCCCATGTTGCCGATCTGCATGTCGAGGATCACGAGATCGGGCTCGTGCTCGGCGAACGCCTCGCGCACCTCTTGGCCGCGCGTCACCTCGACCACCTCTTGACCGGGCGCCACGAACGCGGCACGCACCTGCTTGCGCACCCATTCGGCGTCTGCGGCCACCAGCACCTTCATCGGCCGCAGACCCTACCTGCGGCCCGCACCCGCCCGGGCACTCGCGAGCAGGTAGTCACCCACGACGGCGAGCGACTCCACGTCGTGCACGTCGTGATCGAGCAGCGGCACGAAGGCCACCGCGGCGCTGTCGATGCGCGCTTCGAGCTCGGCGACGGCGCTGCGCTCGGCGACCGCCATGGTGCGGAAGTCGGCGAGGTTCCGCAGGCCCGCGGCAAGCGCAGGATCGCTCGTGTGCGCCGCGAGCTCCCGCAGCGCGGCTGGGTCGTCATGGCCGAGCTCGGGATGCACGCGGTTCACCACGAGCGCCGCGACGCCCAGCCCGTTCTCCTGCAGCCGGGACGCGAAGAACGTTGCCTCGTCGAGCGAGTCGCGCCGGGGCGTGGTGACGAGCACGAACGTGGTCTCGGGGTCGTCGATCAGCGACTGCACCTTCGCGGCGCGTTCGCGGAAGCCGGCCTCCATGCCTTCGAACGCCTGGAAGAAGGCGATGATGTCGTCGATCACCTCACGGCCGACGACGCGCGACACCGTGTGCAGGAATGTGCGCAGCGCGACGCTCGCGACGCGCATGTACGTGCGCGCCGGCATCATCAGCAGGCGGAACAGGCGGTTGTCGAGGAGTCGCAGGAGACGCGCCGGCGCGTCGAGGAAGTCGAGCGCGTGGCGCGAGGGCGGCGTGTCGACGACGATGAGGTCGTAGCCGCCGTCGGCGTGGAGCTCGTGCAACTTCTCCATCGCCATGTATTCCTGGGTGCCGCCGAGCGCGCCCGACACATTGCGGTAGAAGCCGTTGTCGAGAATGCGCTGAGCCTGCTCGTCGTTGATCGCGTAGCGGCGCACGAGCCCGTCGAACGTGCTCTTGGTGTCGAGCATCAGCGCGCTCAGCCGTCCCTTGGGATGCGCACCCGGCGCACCGGCTGCCCCGGATGCACCGTCGGCGCGCACGCCGGCTGGGGCCCAGATCGAGCGGTCGATCACCGACGGCGTGTTGGTGAGCCCGTCGAGTCCGAGCGTGTCGGCGAGGCGCTTCGCGGGATCGATCGTGACGACGACCGCATCGCGACCGTGGCGCGCCGCCTCGATGGCGAGCACCGCCGCGGTGGTCGTCTTGCCGACGCCACCGGTGCCGCAGCAGACGACGATGTGGCCCTGGTCGACGATCGCCTCGATCGTCGACGGCTCGCCGTTCACGCCAACGCGCCGACGCCGTCGACGAACGCGTCGGCGAGCCTCGCGAGCTCCGCGGGCCCGATGGTGGCGGTGAACTCGAACGGCAGGAGGATCTGCGGCAGCGGCAACCGCCTCGCGAGCCGTTCGAGCTGCACGCGTTGCAGCTCGGCGTGCCCGGCTCGGAACGCCGCGGCATCGTGCACCGCGGCGGCCGTGCCGGGCTCGAGTGCGGCCGCGCCACCGATCGCCGCGCCTGCTGCGCCGCCGGTCACGACCGGGCCCGCGGCGAGCGCGGCGAGCGCGGGATCGTTCGCCAGGCAGCAGTTCACGATCACCGGGCCGAGCGCCACGCCGGCGCGGTCTTCCACCGCGAACGCGGTGTCGACGAGCTCGTTCACCGGCGTCTCCTCGGGCAGCGTCACGAGCAGCACCTGGCAACGTGCCGGATCGCCGAGCATCGCGGCGACGTCGGTGGCCTGCTTGCGCACCGGCCCCACCCGCACCGCGTCGAGCAGGCCCTGCGCCGACAGCAGGAAGCTGATGGCATGCCCGGCAGCGGGCGCGTCGACGATGATCAGATCGGCCGCGGGCTGCTGCTCCAGCGACTTCACCTTGCCCAGCACGAGGATGTCCTTCATACCCGGAACGGCCGTGGCGACGACGTCGAGCGCGCCGGAGTGCGCGAGCCGTCGCGAGATGCGCTTCATCCCGTGGCCCTCGAGGTAATCGACGAGCGCGGCGTCGGGCGACAGCGTGCGGGCCCGCACGCCCGGAGCGAGCTCGGCGTCGTCGTAGGTGAGTGCTGGGGCGCCGAACGCGGCGGCGAGCCCCGACTTGCCCTCGACCTCGGCGATGAGCACGCTCATACCGGCCCGAGTAGCAGCAACGGCCATCGTCGCCGTTACCGTTGTCTTGCCCACCCCGCCCTTGCCGGCCACGATCACCACTCGCGACTGGGAGCAGAACCGGCGCAGCTCCATCGGCGCCGAACGCTAATGCAGCCCTTCACAGCCCATTCGACCTCGGCGCGGATCGCTCGGCGCGGCGTGGCGATCCTGCTCACGGTCTTCGGGATGATGGCCTTGCTCGCGGGCGCGGGCACACGGGCTGGTGCGGCCAGCGTGTCGCCGTTGCCGCCGTCGACGCCCGACTACAACGGCATCGACGTCGTGCAGGTCACCGGGTTCATCGACCCGCCCAACGCGTCGCTCATCCGGCATTCGGTCCACGACGCCGAACGCCGTCACAGCACGGCGCTGATCTTCCAGATGGACAGCTCGGGTGTCGCCGACGCCGATGCCGTTGCCCTCGCGCGGGCCGTGCACGCGGCGACGGTTCCGGTGGTGGTGTGGGTGGGACCGGCCGGGTCGGAGATCCGTGGTGGCGCCGCGCTCATCGCCGAGTCGGCGTCGTGGTTGTCGCTCGCGAGCAACGCGCACATCGGTCCGCTGCGGCCGCTGCGGGTCGACGCCGCCACACCGGCGCGCGACACCGATGCCGCGCTCCGCGCGTTGACGCGCCGCTCCGCGTCGGCGTTCACCGCCGTCGCGCGGCGCACGCTGAACGCGTCGACCGCGAAGCGCCGCGGCGCCGTCGACTCGATCGACCCCGTGATCGGTGATCTCGTCGTGGGGCTCAACGGCAAGGTGCTCACCACCGCGACCGGTCCGGTGAGGCTGTCGACCGCGGAGGTCACCACGGTGAACGGCCGCCCGCGCGAGCGCCCCAACCAGGACGTGCGTTTTGCCAAGCTCTCGCTCGCGGGGCAGTTCCAGCACACCCTCGACGCACCGTGGGTGGCCTACTTCCTCCTCGCGGTGGGCGGATCGCTCGTGGTGTTCGAGTTCTTCACGATCTCGATCGGCATCGCCGGGGTGGTGGGCGCGGCGTCGCTCGTGTTCGCGTTCTACGGCTTCTCCCACCTTCCCGTGCACTGGTGGGCCGTCGCGCTCCTGCTCGCCTGCTTCGTCGGCTTCGCGGTCGACGTGCAGGCCGGCGGCCTCGGACCGTGGACGATCATCGGCGTCGTGAGCCTCGTGGTCGGATCGATGTTCCTCTACGGCGGCACCGCCCAGGTGCAGCCGGTGTGGTGGATACAGCTGCTCGTGATCCTCGGCGTGCTCGCGTTCATGGTCGGCGCCATGACCGCAATGTTGCGGTCGCGCTTCGGCACACCGACGGTGGGCCGCGAGGGCATGATCGGCGAGCTCGGCCTGGCCGAAATCGACATCGCGCCCGACGGCGTCGCGCGAGTCCGCGAAGCGTTGTGGCGGGCGCGCACGAACCGGGCCACGCCGGTGAAGCACGGCGAGATCGTCAGGGTTGTGGCGGTGGAGGGCCTCGTGTTGGAAGTGGAGCCCGAGACTGGTGGGGCGAAGGATCACCGCGACCGTGGCCGCCCGCAGCGCTGACCGGCCCCGGCGCTCGGTCAACAGTTGACGAACTGTCGCTCCGGCTCTTTACGGGAGCCGCGGCGCCTGAGTACGTTCCGCATTGCCGAGGGGGGACGCACCGGGCGGGGGGAGAGATGTCCGTGGTCACCGACGAAATCCGCACCACCGAATGGCGAGGCGACGCAGAGTGTCGCGGCCCCAATGGGTCATGGTTCTATCCGCCCAGCCGGCCCGAACGGCGCGAAGAGCGCGCCCGGCGCGAGACGAAGGCGAAGATGATCTGCGCGATGTGTGCAGTGTCGCGGCAGTGCCTCGACTTCGCGCTCGAGACGCGCGAGCAGCACGGCGTGTGGGGCGGGCTCACCGAGCTCGAACGCCGCGCGTTGTATTGATGCGCTTACCCTGGCGGGATGACCGCTGAAGAACCATCGCCGGGCGAGCAGCCGGCACTGCATTTCGAGTTGCAGATCGCCGAAGCGCTCACGCCGGGCGTGTACGCGAACTTCCTCGGCGTGTGGCACACCGCGCATGAGTTCACGCTCGACTTCGCGGTCACCCAACCACCCGGGCTCGCGCAGGCACCCGACGGTTCCACCGTCACGCGCGTGCCCTGCCAGGTGGTGGCCCGCGTGAAGGTGCCGCCGACGGTGCTGTTCGACTTCTTGCGCACGGTGAACGAGAATCTCACGAACTGGGAGCAGAACTTCGGCTCGAGTTGACGCGGCGCGCGCGTCAGCGAGGCGCGCGCGGGCCGGGGATGCGGTCGTCGCCGCGTCGGCGCGTCACACCGTCGGCATCGAGGCGCTTCGCGATCGGCAGCACGAACTTCCGTGTGCTGCCGAGCAGATCGCGGATGTCGGCGACGGTGAGCGAGCCCCGTTCGACGACGGCGCGGCCGACGATCCGGGTGGCCTCGTCGAGCGCCTCGCCCGCGAACAGCACGCCGTCGAGCTCGACGGCCGCGCCTTCGCGGACGAGCAGCTTCCCCACACGCGGGGCGATGCCGAGCGACTCGGGTGCCGGCGGCGCGAACGGGGCGGCGCGCATCGCTGCGAGCAGCCGCGCGCCGTCGGGCGACGATGCCGCCGACTCCACCGCGGCCGACTTCGCGCGCACGACGCCCGACACGACCTCGAGGTCGGCCGCCGGGCGAGCCGCGATCGCGTCGCGCAGCATCGCCGGCTCACAACCGACCTGTGACGCCAGCGCGCCGAGCTCGATGCCCGCACCTGCCGCACGGGTCGAGCGCGTTGCCGCGGTGACGAGCGCGTCGACGGTCGCCGGCTCGGCGTAACGCTCGCCGAGTCGCTCCACCTCGCCCGCCGCCACGGCGGCCGCGATCGCGGGTGCCGGGTCGGCCCGGTCGAGCGCGGCGCGGCGCGCGATCTCGGGCGCGGTGGCCACCCGGCCACCGGCGACGGCGCGCGCCACGGCCGAGGTTCCCGGCCGGTACCGGGCGCGCGCGTCGACCGCTCGCCGCGCCGGTTCCACGTCGACGACGAGCGCGCCCGCGACGACTGCCCGCCGCGCGGTCGAGCGCAGCACCATGCGGTCGCCCGGCTGGAGCGGGAGCGGCGCGCCGAACCGGAGGCGCCCGAGCCGCGGTTCGTCGGGGCCGCCTCCGGGGAAGGCGCGCCAGCGCACCGGCCACTCGCCCGATCCGAGATGGGCATGCAGCGCGGCTCGATCGGCGAGGTCCATCCCGGCCACGCCGAGCAGCTCGACGTCGACCGCGCCGGCGAGCGTGAACGTGCCGGGCCGCACGACCGCGTCGCCGCGCGCGATCTCGTGCTGGTCGGCGCCGGCAAGGTTGATCGCGACGCGGGTGCCCGGTGGTGCGATGTCGAGCCGTTCGTGATGCGACTCGATGCCCCGGACCCGTGCCGTTCGGCCTCCCGGTTCGATGCGGACCGCATCGCCTACCGCGAGGACGCCCATCGTCAGCGTGCCGGTGACCACGGTGCCCACGCCGCGCACCGAGAACGAGCGATCCACCCACAGGCGGGGCGCGTGGAGATCGCGAGCCGGCGGCGCGGTGGCGCACAGCGTGGTGAGCACGGCCCGCACGTCGTCGAGCCCGCGCCCGCTCAAGGCATCGCACACCACCACCGGCCAGGCCGACGGCGCCGTGCCGGCGAGGTGGTCGTCGAGCTCGACGCGCGCGAGCTCGAGCGTCGCGCCGTCGACGAGGTCGGCCTTCGTGAGCGCGATGCAGCCGTGCGAGATTCCGAGCAGCTCGAGGATCTGCAGGTGCTCCTCGGTCTGCGGCATCCAGCCTTCGCGCGCGTCGACGACCAGCATCGCGATGTCGACCGAGCCGACGCCGGCCAGCATGTTCTTGGCGAAACGGATATGGCCTGGTACGTCGACGAAGCCGACCACCTCGCCGCCGTCGAGCGTGGTGAACGCGAAGCCGAGGTCGATCGTGAGACCGCGCGCCTTCTCCTCGGGGAACCGGTCGGGATCGGTGCCGGTGAGCGCGCGGACGAGCGCCGACTTGCCGTGATCGACATGGCCGGCGGTGGCGATGACGCGCACGGCCGATCAGCGGGCGCCGGCGAGCGCGCCCAGCGCGCCGGCGACGACCGCGTCGGCCTGCGGCGGGACACTGCGGAGATCGCACACGACTCGGCCGTTGTCGGAACGCGCGACGACGCGATGCTCGACCCGCAACGAACGCAGGGCCGAATCGACGGAATCGACGGCAACGGCCACGCCGAGCGACGGGATCGTGAGTCCGGGGAGCGACCCGCCGCCCGCGGCGGCCTCGGTCTCGACGACCGTCGCGGTCGCGACCTCGGCGACGATCGCATGGGCCCGCGCGCGCAACGCGTCGAGCGGTGTCGTTGCCATCGACCACAGCGGGATCGAGTCGCCGTCGAGCTCGAGGTAGGAGAGCGCCACCGACTGCAGCGCCGCGAGCGTGAGCTTGTCGGCGCGCAGCGCCCGCGCGAGCGGATGGGCCGCGAGCTGCTCGACGAGATCCCGTTGCCCGACGACGATGCCGGCCTGCGGGCCGCCGAGCAGCTTGTCGCCGCTGAACGTCACGAGCGCCGCGCCCTCGTCGATGCACTGCCGCACGCCGGGTTCGTCGCGCAGCCATTCCGGTGGCGCGGCGAGCCACGGCGTGTGCACGTCGAGCAGTCCGGAGCCCGCATCGATGACCACGGGCCGGCCGAGCGCGGCGAGCTCGCGCACCGGCGTGGTCTCGGTGAAGCCGATCATGCGGTAGTTGGACGCGTGCACCTTCAGCAGGAGCGCGGTGGTGTCACCGCACGCCTGTTCGTAGTCGGATCGCCGCGTACGGTTCGTGGTGCCCACCTCGACGAGCCGGGCGCCCGTCTCGGCGAGGATCTCGGGCACGCGGAAACCGCCGCCGATCTCCACGAGCTCGCCCCGCGACACGACCACCTCGCGGTCGCGTGCGAGCGCCGCGAGCGTGAGCACGACCGCGGCCGCGTTGTTGTTGACCACGATCCCCGCCTCGGCGCCGCACGCGTGGGCGAGGAGCGAGCCCGCATGTTCGTGCCGCGACCCGCGCGTGCCGCCCGCGAGGCGGTACTCGAGGTTCGTCGCGCCCGCCGCGGCGGCGACCGCGGCCATCGCGCCGGCGCCGAGCGGGGCGCGCCCGAGATTCGTGTGCAGGAGCACGCCGGTGGCGTTCACGACCGGTTGCAGCAGCTCCAGCGCGCGCGCGTCCACGAGAGCTCGCGCGTGGGCCACGACGTCGTCGTGGTTCGGCGGCGCGGCGTGCTCGGCGCCGTCGAGCGCCGCGCGCGCCGCGTCGACGGCTCGGCGGGCGCAGTCGACGACAAGGGCGCGCGGCAACGTGGTGGCGGTGACGGCGGCGGCGACGCGCTCGACGCTCGGCAGGGCGCGGCGCGCGTCGTCGGCCATGTCGGGGACGGTACCTGCTCGGGGGAACGGCGCCGACCGGCCCGGTATCCTCGCGACGTGACCGCGGCCCGTGCGATCGAGCGCCGCGGTTCCCCGCCGGCGCGGCGAGTCCCCGTGCGCCAGGCCGCAACGGTCATCCTCGTTCGCGACCGGCCCGAGCCGCGCGACCGGCCGGCATCGCTCGAGCTCTTCATGCTGCGGCGGCACCCGGACGCGGTGTTCGCACCGGGCGCGTACGTGTTCCCGGGCGGCGCGGTCGACGCCGACGACGCAACCGTGCCGGCGGCTGGGCGGCCGGCGGGCGAGGCCGATCGCCTCATGGGCCGGGCCGGCGCGCTCGATCACTGGGTCGCAGCCGCGCGCGAGGCGTTCGAGGAGGCCGGATTGCTGCTCACGACCGCGGCGCCCGCCGCGCTGCTCGACGTGCGCGGCGCGCTGCACGTGGGCGAGCACCGCTTCGGCGAGCTGCTCGCGGCGCACGGCGTCGCCGTCGACGCGGGAGCGATGCACCTCTTCTCCCATTGGCGGACGCCGGTCGGTGCACCGCGGCGCTTCGACACCTGGTTCTTCGTCGCCGCCGCGCCCGATGGGCAACTCGGCGCGCACGACAATCATGAGACGGTGCACTCGGAGTGGGTCCGCCCGCGCGACATGCTCGACCGCTGGCGGCGCGCCCAGGTCGACCTCGTGTTCCCGACGATGCGCACGATGCGCGTGCTCGCGCGGTTCCCCACCGCCGCGGCGCTACTCGACGCGGTGCGTGCCGCCGAGCGTGACGCGGCCGGCGGGGCACCGAAGGTGGTCGACGACGCATCGGGGCAACGGGTGGCGCTCGACGCAGCGGAGCGCGCCGGGGCGCGCAACGGGTGGCGCGCGCTGCGCTCGCGCTGGCGTTCCGACGCCCGCCAGGAGGAGATCGACCGTGCCGCGGACGAAGACGGTGCGCCATGACGAACATGACGCCCGGCGTCGCCTGCGCCCTCTCACCGCTCGTGCGCCGGATCGTGGCACCGAACCCCGGGCCGATGACGGGCCCGGGCACCAACACCTACCTGATCGGCATCGACGAGGTGGCGGTGCTCGACCCGGGGCCCGCCGACGATGGGCACGTCGAGGCGATCATCGGCGCCGCGACAGCGGATCGTGTGCGCTGGGTGCTGCTCACGCACACGCATCCCGACCACTGGCCCGCGGCGCGCGCGACTCGTCGAACGTACCGGTGCGCGGCTTGCCGCGTTCGGCCGCCGCGAGCCGAAGGCCGACGAGTTCGACCTCGACGTGGCAGTGCGCCTCCACGACGGTGGCGTCGTCGACGGCACCGAGTGGTCGTTGCAGGCACTCCACACGCCCGGGCACGCGCCGAACCACTTGTGCTTTCTCTTCGAAGACGAGCACACACTGTTCGCAGGTGACCATGTGCTGAACGGGACCACGACGGTGGTGAACCCGCGGCGCGGCGGCGACATGGCGCGGTATCTCGCGTCCTGCCACAAGCTGCGGGCAGTCCGGCGCCTGCATCGCATCTGCCCCGGCCACGGCGACGTGATCGACGAGCCCTACGCCAAGCTCGACGAGTACCTCGCGCACCGGGCCGAGCGCGAGCGCCAGATCGTCGCGGCGCTGCGTGCCGGCCCGCTCCG
This sequence comes from uncultured Actinomycetes bacterium, assembly GCA_963716525.1. Taxonomy (GTDB): domain Bacteria; phylum Actinomycetota; class Acidimicrobiia; order IMCC26256; family PALSA-610; genus JBBREP01. Next base: position 978,350 of record OY970315.1, on the reverse strand, counting down.
CGTCAACGACATCGTGGCCCGGCTCTACACCGACACCCCCGACGAGCTGCAGGAGATGGCGGCCCGGCAGGTGCATGCGCACCTCGTGAAGCTCCGCGTCGACGGCCGCGTCGACGGCAGGTCGGTGCGCGGCCCGTGGTCGCTCCGTAGCTGAAGCCGTGTTCAGGTAGGGACTTCCGACCCGGCACGTCGGGACCGACGCGACGGGAAACCCTTGCCCGGACCCCGGTAGCGTCCGATCGGTTGCGTGGCGCCGGCTTCGCGCGCACGACCGAGGAGTCTCCGTGCCCGACATTCTGGTGGCGAGCGGCGTTCGCAAGATCTACCGCAGCTCGGCCGACCAGGTGGAGGCGCTGCGGAGCGTCGACTTCACGGTTCGCGAAGGCGAGTGGGTATCGGTGATGGGCCCGTCGGGCTCCGGGAAGACGACGCTGCTCAACTGCCTGTCGGGTCTCGACGACATCGACGGCGGCGTGGTCACGCTCGACGGCATCGACCTGCACTCGATGACCGACGCCGACCGCACCCGCCACCGCGCCGCGGCCATGGGCTTCATCTTCCAGGCGTACAACCTCATCCCCGTATTCACCGCGGTGGAGAACGTCGAGCTGCCGCTGCTGCTCGCGGGGGTGCCGGCCGCCGAGGCGCGCCGGCGCGCCGAGGACACACTCGAGCGGGTCGCGCTCGGCGAGCGCTTCAAGCACCGGCCCACCGAGCTGTCGGGCGGTGAGCAACAGCGCGTCACCGTGGCCCGGGCGCTCGCCGGTCGCCCGCGCCTCGTGTGGGCCGACGAGCCCACCGGCGCCCTCGACTCCGAGACGGCCGAGATCGTGATGAAGCTGCTCGCCGAGCTCAACGGCGAGGGCCTCACGATGGTGGTCGTCACCCACGACCTCGAAGTCGGCCGCAGTGCCAACCGGCTGGTGACGATGCGCGACGGGCGGATCGTCGACGACGAGGCGATGGCGGGTACGTACGGGTGATCGCTGTCGCGGCGATCCTGTCGCTGCCGATCCTCGTCATTCTCGTGACGAGACCGGTGTCGCGGCGTCTGGCGTTCCGCAACGCGGCGCGGCGGCCGCGCGAGGCGCTGCTCGTGATCGCCGGCTCGATGCTCGGCACCGCGCTCATGACGGCCGCGTTCGTGGTGGGCGACACGTTCAACGCGTCGGTGCGCGCGAACGCGTATACGCAGCTCGGTCCGATCGACGAGGTCGCGACCGTGCCCCTCGCGAACCGTGCGGCGCTCGCACCGCTCGAGCAACTGCACAGCGCGTCGATCGACGGTGTGCTCGCCGTGACGAGCACCGACGCGTCGGCCGCGCGCCTCGACCCGAAGGGCCGCGTCGTCGCGGCAGCACCCAAGGCCCAGTTGCTCGAGCTGAGCTTCACCGCCGCGCACGACTTCGGCGGCGACCCGCACGCGACAGGGATCAGCGGGCGGGCTCCGCCGCCGGGCACCGCGGTCGTCGTCGACCGGCTCGCCGCGAAGCTCGGATTGCACCCGGGCGACCCGTTCGACGTGTACGCGTACGGGCGGTCGATGCGCCTCGAGGTCGGTCGGGTGATCGCGGAGACGGGCGTCGCCGGGTACTGGTCCGGTAATGAGGTCGTCTCCTACAACGTGTTCGTCTCGCCCGGGACGATCGCGTCGCTTGCCGCGCACACCGCGAACGCGACCGCGCCGCCGCGCTACTCGGTCCTCGTGTCGAACCGCGGCGGAGTCGAGAGCGGCGCCCGGCTGACGCCGCAGGTGAGCGCACTCATGGAGCGCGCCGTGCACGTGCCGCTGCGCGTCGAACCGGTGAAGCAGACGCTGCTCGACGAGGCGACGTCGACCGGGAATCGCTTCTCGAGCATCTACCGCACGCTCGGATCGTTCGCCGTCGCCGCCGGCGTCCTCCTGCTCGTCAACATCTTCCTGATGCTCGCCGACGAGCGGAAGTCGGAGCTGGGCATGCTGCGCGCGATGGGCTTGCGCCGCCGCGCGCTGATGGGCGCGTTCGCGTCGGAGGGCTGGCTCTACGCGATCGTCGCCTGCACCGTCGGCATGCTGCTCGGGCTCGGCGTCGGCCGCGCCGTGATGGCCGGCGCGTCACGGCTCACGAGCGGCAGCAACGCCGACTTCCGCCTGCCGATCCGCTTCCACTACACCGCGAACAGTCTCACGGCCGGCTTCACCCTCGGCCTCGTGATCGCGATGGCCACCATCGTGGGCACGTCGATCGCCATCAGCCGGCTCAACATCATCGCCGCGATCCGCGACCTCGACCGTCCGAAGCCCCCCAAGCAGCTGCACGTGACGCTCGGCTTCGGGTTGCTCTGCGCGGCCGGCGGCGGGCTGCTCGCGGTGGGCGTGGTGACGCTGTCGGCCACGTGGATGATGCTCGGTGCCGCAGTGGCCTCGATCGGCCTGCGGCGGGTGCTGCACGCGCTGCCCGACCGGCTCGCGGTCACGATCTGCGCGGGCGGCCTGCTCGGCTGGTGCATCGCCGCGGTGCCGATCGCCGCGATGCTCGGCGGGAACCTGCCCATGGGCACGTTCATCGTGCAAGGCCTCACGCTGGTGATCGCGTCGGTGGTGCTCGTGACCGAGTACCAGAGCGAGATCGGCCACTGGCTCGCGCACGCGTCGAGCAGGAACCTGAGCGTGCGCCTCGGCCTCGCCTACCCGCTGGCCCGCCGCCAGCGCACTGCGCTCACGCTCGCGCAGTTCTCGATCGTGATCTTCGTGCTCGTGTACATCTCGGTGATGTCGAGCATGTTCGCGAACCAGGCCGGCGCGCTCACGCGCAAGTCGTCGGGCGGCTACGACGTGGTGCTCGCGTCGAACCGGGCCAACCCTGTGGATCTCGCCGCGGTCGAGCGCGACCCGGGAGTGCGGCGCGTCGCGCCGCTCGCGTCGGCCGTCGGTGACTTCACCACGACGCGCACCAGCACGTCCGTGAAGTCGCTGATCTCGGGCTTCGACGCACGGTTCCTCGCCGGGGGCCCGCCGCAGCTCGACGATTCCGGACGGTTCCGGAACGACGCGGCGGCGTACCGGTACGTGCTCGCGCATCCCGGGTCGGCGATCGTGGACGACTCCTTCGCGAGCCACGGCAGCGGCCCGACGATGGCGTCGGTGCGGATCGGCGACAAGCTGACGATGACCGACCCGACCACCGGCCGGTCGATGCAGCTCACCGTGGTCGCCCGCTCGCAACCCGACTGGGCCGGCAACGGCGGCTTCACGAGCGCGGCGACGCTGCGCTCGGTGTTCGGCGCGGCCGCGGTGACGAACCGTGCCTACGTGGACGCGACCGATCCGCCGGCCTTCGTGCAGACGGTGGAGGCGCACTACTTCGCGCAGGGCGCGATCGCCGACACGCTGCACACGCTCGTGCAGCAGGGCCTCACCCGCGAGAACCAGTTCCTCGCGCTCATGCGCTCGTTCCTCGCGCTCGGCCTGGTGGTGGGCGTCGCCGGCATCGGCGTGATCATGGTGCGCGCGGTACGGGAGCGGCGGCGGCAGGTGGGCGTGCTGCGATCGCTCGGCTTCCAGGCGGCCGGCGTGTCGAATGCGTTCGCGATCGAGGCGATGTTCGTGGCGCTCGAGGGTGTGCTGATCGGTGTGGCGCTCGGGCTCGTGTGCACGTGGAGCGTGTCGCTTGCCGACAGCTTCGGGAGCAACCTGCCGTTCGTGGTGCCGTGGGGCGCGCTCGGCGTGCTGGTGTGCGCCACGCTCGTGGGGTCGCTGCTCGCCACGTGGAGCCCGGCGCGCGCCGCGGCGAAGATCAAGCCCGCGGTGGCGTTGCGCGTCGCCGACTGAGATCGACGGCGTCGCGCGCCACCCACTCGGGCACGTCGAACTCCTCGATCACGTCGTCGATGGTGACCGGGTCGCCCGTGCTCCGCCGGGCCCGCGCGAGCCGGTGGAGCTCGCGTGGCGGGACCAGCCGGCGCGCGACCTCACGATCGACGATGCGTTCCTCGCGGGCGACCACCGCCTGCCATGACGGTGGCGAACCGGCGTAGTCGACGCCGCCGCCTCGTTCGAGGTGGACGAGCTCGTGCGCGAGCACCGCGTTCCGTTCGGCCCGGTCGAGGCCGGACGCGAGGGTGATCGTGGCGGTGCCGGCGTGGACGTCGACGTCGCACAGCCCGATGAGCGTGCCGTCGAGCGCGTCCCACCGGAGCATCACACCGGGGCGGGCCGCGAGACTCGACCACGGGTTCCAGCGCTGTCCCACGGGCCGAGGGTAGAGACGGGTTGGGACACTCAGCGCTTGTCGCGCGGCGGCCGCCGCTTGGCCGCGGGAAGGCGGCGCACCTCTGCCGCGGCCTCTGCCGGCTCGCCCCGCACCATCTCGCGGTAGAGCAGGCGCAGGATCCGGCGGTCGCGCTCGTCGAGCCGGCGGTCGTTGCCGATCGCCACGTTGACGCTCGGCGCCGCCGCGATCGGCGCGAAGCCGGCCGCGGTCGACAACTCCCCAGGGGAGAGCCCGAGGGCCGACTCGGTCGCGAACACCTGGCGTGGCGTCATCCGGTCGAGGCCTCGGTACCAGCGCGACACCTGCGAGACCGAGACCCCGAGCGCCCCGGCGATCGCCTTGCGGTGCTCCGGACCGTCGTGGTCGCGCAGCGCAGCCGCGATCGCCCGTTTGTCGCGGTGGTCGTCGTCGGCGGCGTCCATGGCCCTCGTCGTCTTCCCCGGGCCGTCGGAAATTGCCCGCTTCACCTGGGCTTAGAAGATTTCAGAAGCGACTGTAACTGCGGCCCGCGACCCGCTCACGGCGTGCGGTGAGCATTGCTTGAATACGTCGAGCAACGCTCCTAGAGTGACGCCCGTGAGCCGTGAGGGTCACACGTTGGGGCAGCGCATCCGGGCGCGCCGGCGGGCCCTGTTCATGACGCAGGCCGCGCTCGGCGAGAAGGTGGGGGTGAGCCAGTCGGCGGTGGGGCAGTGGGAGCGCGACGAGGTGGCCCCATCGTTGCGGGTCCGGCGGGCGCTCGCCCGCGTGCTGCGCGTCCAACCGCCGGAACTCTTCGACGAGAGCGCCGCGTGAGGGAGCGGCGCGCCGAGATCGTCGGGCGCTGACACGGGGCGCGGCGGGCGCCGCCGCGACCTGGCACCCGACGCCCCCGGCGGCGTGGGTGGTCCCCACACGCCCACGCCGCCGAGCGGGCTCAGCCGGCTGCGGCGTCGCGGGGTGGTTCGCGGTCGGGCTTCTGGAGCTTGGCGAACAGCTCGTCGATGCGGGCCGTGCAGCCGGTCATTTCGACCGGTGGGAGCAACTCGGTGGCCACGCGCTCGGCCAGCGCGCGGCACGGCCTCGGCCGCCGGTGAGCGCGGCGCCGCGATTACGACCGGGCAGCCGTCGTCACCCGCGGTCGACACCTCGGGCTCCAGCGGGATCTGCGCCAGGAGCGGCGCCCCGGTGAGCGCGGCCAGCCGCTCGCCCCCGCCGGCCCCGAAGATCTCGTGGCGCGTGCCGTCGGGCGTGACGAACGCGCTCATGTTCTCCACCACGCCGAGCACCTTCAGATAGCTCCGGCGGGCCATGTCGGTGACGCGGGCGGCCACTTTCTGGGCGTTCTTCGCCGGCGTCGTCACCACGAGCAGCTCCGCCTGCGGGAGCAGGCGCGACAGCGCCATCTGGATATCGCCGGTGCCGGGCGGCATGTCGACGAGCAGGTAGTCGAGCTCACCCCAGTCGACGTCGGTGAGGAACTGCTCGAGCGCCTTGGCGAGGATCAGACCGCGCCACATCAACGCGGTGTCCTCGTCGTCGACCAGCAGGCCCATCGACACGACGCGCACCGTGCCCGGGCCGACCGTGACCTGCTCGGGCACGATCATGCCCTTGCCGCTCACCTTGCGCGCCTCGAGCCGGCGGGCCACGCCGAACAGGCGCGGCACCGAGAAGCCCCAGATGTCGGCGTCGAGCACACCCACGACGAGGCCACGCTCGGCGAGCGCGGCGGCGAGATTGACCGTGACCGACGACTTGCCCACACCGCCCTTGCCCGAGGCGACGGCGATCACCCGCGTGGTGGCGCGCACGGCGGTGGGAGGCGCATGGTCGGCCGCGTGGCGGCGGGCCCGTTGCATGAGCTCGGAGCGCTCGGCCGGGCCCATCTCCGCGTACTCGACCTCGACGCCGGCCACCCCCGGCAGCCCGCGCACCTTCGACGCCACGTCGGCCTTGATCTGGCCGCGCAGCGGGCAGGCTGCGGTGGTGAGCGCGATCCGCACCGTGACGGCGCCGGTCTCGCTCACGGTGACGGCCTTCAGCATGCCGAGCTCGACGATCGACACACCGAGCTCAGGGTCGTGGACACCCGCGAGGATGCGCTCGACATCGGCCGCCGCGGGCGGCGGGGGCGGCGCGCCGTCGACCGGTTCGTCGGGCGAGGGTGCCGACAGTGTGTGGCCCGCCTGGTTGCCGCCCACCTGGCCGTGCTTGTTGGCGCCCACGTCGCGGGGTTCGATCATGCGATCCGTCACCGTACCTTCGGTTCGTAGGCCTTCAGACTGGGAACAAGTGCCTCGACCGGGTTGTTCCTTGGCTGGCACTACCCGGTCGTCCGATAGGATCGGGAGCACATCGCCTCGAGAGCAGCATCCCCGAGAGCAGCAACCCCGAGAGCAGCAACACAGAGGGAGGATCACGGCAGCATGATCACGCTCACCGAGATCGCCAGTGACAAGGTCAAGCAGCTCATCGCCGCCGAGCAGAGCGAGGAACCGCTGTTCCTGCGCGTCGCGGTGCGTCCGGGCGGCTGCTCGGGCATGAGCTACGAGATGTTCTTCGACTCCGAGCGCGCCGCCGACGACGTCGTGCAGGAGTACGGCGAGGTCAGCGTCGTGGTCGACCCGGCCAGCGCGCAGTGGCTCACCGGCGCCACGCTCGACTTCAAGGACGGCCTCCAGGGCACGGGTTTCACCGTGAACAACCCGAACGCCCAGCGCACCTGCGGGTGCGGCCAGTCGTTCAGCTGAGCCCGGGCTCCCTCCGCACGCGCCCCGTGGGTGCGTAGCTCGCGCACTCAGCGCGGCGTCACCGTCGCGAACGCCTCGCGCATCTCGTCCTGGTCGAACGCGCCGTCGAGCCGCGTGCGCACGATTCCGGCACCGTCGATGGCGAAGCACCACGGCTCGCTCGGCAGGTTCCACGCGTCGACGGTGGAGATGCGCGCCCCGGTCGGGGCGTCCAGGTAGATCTCGCAGTGCACCACGTCGACCGCGCCCGCGTTCGTGCGCCGCGAGCGGCAGCAGCGCGTCGAGCACCTGGCCGCAATACGCGGTCTGGCAGTAGGCGGGGGTCGCGAACAGCAGCACCACGGGCCGGCCCTTGCCCACGATCGTGGCGAGTGACTTCGTGTGCAACGGGCAGGCCGGCTCGCGGGTGCACACGCGCTTGGCGCCGAGCGGGTGTGCGGTGGTCGGCGACGCGGCGCGCGGTGCCGCCTCACCGATCGTGACCGTCTGCGCCTTCGCCAGCACCTGGAGCGGCAGCGAGAGGTGGCGGCCGTCGTAGTCGACGAGCAGGCTCCACGTGCCCGCTTTGGCGAGCGTCGCGTCGACGGTGTACACGCCGCGGAACGTTCCCAACCCCTTCGCGCCGCGCCGTCGCCGGCATGAAGGGGCCGAGCGCACCGCCGCCTGGGGGCGCGAGCGCGACACGGGCCGGGCGGCCCACGTACGGGTCGGCGGTGACCGACGAGAGCACGGTGAACGCGAGCCGCTGCGGGTGCGGCGAAGCGTACAGATCGCTCGACACCACGCTCGGCACCACCGCGAGCGGGTCGAGGGTGGTCTGCGATGGTGACGACGATCCGGAACCGCCGCACGCCGACAGGAGCGTGCCGCCGCCCACGCCGGCGAGCGCGGCACCGCCCGCCATACCCAGGAAGCGGCGGCGGTTGAGATCGGACGGCACGTTCCTATTCTGCGTGCCGGAGGCGTGGATGTCCGAACGGGTCGCATTCGAGTGCAACGGAACGGCGGTCGAGGTCGCCGTAGAGCCGGGTGAGTCGCTGCTCTCGATGCTGCGCGAGCACCTGAGGCTCGTGTCGGTGAAGGACGGCTGCGCGCCGCAGGGCCAGTGCGGGTGCTGCACCGTCCTCGTGGACGGCGCAGCCCGGGTGGCGTGCGTGACGCCCGCGGCGCGGGTGCGCGGCCGCCGGGTGACCACGCTCGAAGGCCTCGACGGCCCGCGGCGTGACGCGATCGCCGAGACCTTCCTCGCGCACGGCGCGTCGCAGTGCGGGTTCTGCACGCCCGGCATCGTGATGCGCACTGCCGCGCTGCTGGAGGCGGGCCGGGCCGGCGATCCCACCGCGGTCGCCAACGCGCTCGCCGCGCACCTGTGCCGGTGCACGGGATGGCTGGGCATCGTCGATGCCCTGGCCGAGCTGGCCGAGCTGGCCGGGCCCGCGGGCGAGGTGGCCGGGCTGGCCGAGGTGGCCGGGCTGGCCGGGCCCGCGGGCGGCGGGTGGGGTGCGCGGCGCGGCGGCGCAGAGGCGCGGGACCTCGATGCGGCGTCGGCGCGCGCGACTCTCGAAGGTGGCGTCGCCCAGCGCGTGACGACCGGCGTCGTGCTCGGAGACGGTGGCTTCGCCGACGACGGTGCCGTGCGCGCGGCCGGCGCCCTCGGCGCGCACGTCGCGGTACCCGGCCCGGACGGCTACGTCGTGGCGCCCACGCTGCACGAGGCGCGCGCCGCGGCCGGAAAGGTGCAGGGCCGCCGCACGACGATTCCCCCGGCGCCACCGATCGAAGCGCCCGCCGCGCCGGCCGGCGGCGTGGCGCTCGCCACGTGCTGGGTGGAGCCTGCATACCTCGAACCCGACGCCTCGTGGTGCGAACCCGGCGGCGAGCCGGCCTCGCCGCTGGCGAACGGGGGAGCGTTCGGCGCCAAGGCCTCGTCGCCCGTCGCCGGCGATGCCCGCGAGCTCGCGCGTGCCCACGGCCGGCCGGTTCGGGCCGTCTGGTCGCGAGAGGACGTGGTACGCAACGGTCCGAAGCGCCCGCCCGTCTCGGCGAGCGCGCGTTACGACGCGGCGTCGAGCTCGGTGATCGTCGAAGGGCGCGGCCCGGTGGCACCCCAAGTGGCCCCGTCGCCGTACGGGATCGCCGTCGACGTGCGGTGGGACACCGTCACGCTGGCCGGCCCGCGCCCGAGTGCCGAGTTGCGCGCGCCGTACGCCGAGGCGGCCGTGCTCGTCGAAGGTGCGCTCGACGCCGCCGGTTTCGACCGCGCCGCCACGGTCCGCGACGTTGCCGCGGCGGTCCTGCTCGACACGTGCGTCGCCGATCCGCGCGGCGGTGTGGCGGGTGCGCGCGTCGGGTTCGACGAGCGCACCGGCGCGCTCGCGCGCGTCCAGGTGCGTGTCGCGGCCGGTCGGGCCCTCGACCCCGTGGTGCTGCGCAGCTACTGCACCGGCGCGGTCCACATGGCCCTCGGCTGGGTGCTGCGCGAGGGCATCGCCGTCGACGCCGGTGGTGTGGTGCACGACCTCACGATTCGTTCGTTCGGCATCCTGCGTGCGAAGGACATGCCGGCCGTCACCGTCGAGCCGGTCGACGACGGCCGTGATCCGTGCCCGGTGTCGGACGCCGTGTTCGCGGCCACCGCGGCCGCGTGCTGGAATGCGCTCGCCCGCGCCGAAGGGGAGCGACCAACGGTGTTCCCGGCCCGCGGCACGCGCGCGGCCCAGGCGATAGGGCGATGAGGCGATGAGGCGATGAAGGAGCACACGTGACCGTGGAACCGCTGCCCACCCCGCACGCGCCGCCCGCGCTCGGCCCGTACTCGCCGGCGGTGCGCGCCGGCGAGTGGGTGATCCTCTCGGGCCAGGGCGGCTTCGACCCCGCGACGGGCAAGCTCGTCGAGGGTGGGGTGGAGGTCGAGACCCGCCAGACGTTCGCGAACATCATCGCGATCCTCGGCGACTGCGGGCTCACCCTGCGCGACGTCGCCAAGGCGCTCGTGTTCGTGGCCGACATCGGCGACTTCCCGAAGGTGAACGCGGTGTACGCCGAGGCCTTCGGCGACCACAAGCCCGCTCGCTCCACCGTGCAGGCCGCCGCCCTTCCGGGCGGCTGCCACGTGGAGATCGAGATCTGGGCGCTCTCCGAACCAGCGTGAGATCCTCATGCGTCGTTTGGGACCGCTATATGGGCCCCAAACGACGCATGAGGCATAACGTGGAGGCGATGGTCGGTGTGGTGCTGATGCTGCTGGCGATGTTCGTGGTGGGGCCGATCGCGGTGTTCCTCGGCGGCGCGCTCTGGAGCGCGCTGTTCGGCTGGGTCCTCACCGACAGCGTGGCCCCGGTAGACGCAGAGGCAGACGCAGACGTGGACGCCGACGCCGGCGCCGGCGCCGCTACTGCACCGGCCTAGCCGGCGCGGCACTCCCGGCGCGCCTCGAGCTCCCGAACAGGTAGCCCACCGAGCGCACGGTCTGGATGAGGCTCGCGTGCTCCTCGCCGAGCTTCGCCCGCAGCCGCCGGACGTGCACGTCGACGGTGCGCGCGCCGCCGTAGTACTCGTAGCCCCACACCCGTGAGAGCAGCTGCTCTCTCGTGAACACCTTGCCCGGATGCGTCACGAAGAACTTCAGCAGCTCGTACTCCATGTACGTGAGGTCGAGCGGGCGATCGTCGATCATCGCCTGGTAGGTCTCGAAGTTGAGCACGAGCTCGCCGTACGACCCGAGCTGCGGGTCGGTGCCGTGTCCGGCACGGAACCGCAGATGCCGCAGGCGCGCCTCGAGTTCGCGCGGCTGGAACGGATCGAGGCAGAAGTCGTCGAACAGGTCCTCGCGGTGCTCGAGCTCGAGCAGCTGCGCGCCGCTGATCAGCAGGAGCACGGCCTCGAGCTTGGCGTCGCCGCGGCGCAGCGCGCGGCACAACCCGAACGCACCCTCGGGATCGTCGACGGCGACGATCACTGCGCCCGCCCAACCGTCTCCGGGCTCCTCGGCCATCGCGACGGACGCGTTGGCGACGGCCTTCCACGGTGTGCCCGCGAGGTCGAGCGTCTGCGCGAGGTGCGGCGGTGGCGGGTCGGGATACACGAGCAGCGGCCGCGTCGGCATCGCGCCCGTCTCACCCATCGCGCCCATGCGCCCATCGAACCCATCGAACCCACCGAACCCACCGGACCCACCGCTACAGCTCCCGCAGGAACCGCGCCAGCTCCCACGGCGTCACCTGGAGCTTGTACTCGTCCCACTCGGCTCGCTTGTTGCGCAGGAAGTACTCGAACACGTGGTCGCCGAGCGTCTCCGCCATCAGCTCCGACTCGGCCATCGCGTCGATCGCTTCGTCGAGCGATGTCGGTAGCGCGCCGATTCCCTCGGCGGCCCGCTCCTCGGGCGTCATCTCGAAGATGTTGTTGGTGGCCTCGGGCGGCAGCTCGTAGTTCTGCTCGACGCCGCGGAGACCCGCGGCGAGCATCGCCGAGAACGCGAGATACGGGTTGCAGGCCGGGTCGGGCGCGCGGTACTCGATGCGGGTCGCGTCACCCGCATGGGCCTGCTTCGCCGGCGGCACGCGCACGAGCGCCGAGCGGTTGTTGCGCGCCCAGCACACGAACACCGGCGCCTCGTAGCCCGTGACGAGCCGCTTGTAGCTGTTCACCCACTGGTTCGTGACCGCGGTCATCTCGCGCCCGTGGCGCAACAAGCCGGCGATGAACGACTCGCCCACCTTCGACAGGCCGTACTCGGTGTTCGGCTCGTGGAACGCGTTGGCTTCGCCGTCGAACAGCGACAGGTGCGTGTGCATGCCCGAACCGAATGCACCCGCGATCGGCTTCGGCATGAACGTGGCGTGCACGTTGTGCAGGCGCGCCACCTCGCGCACCACGAGCCGGAACGTCATCACGTCGTCGGCCATCGACAGCGCGTCCTTGTAACGCAGGTCGATCTCGTGCTGGCTCGGGCCGTTCTCGTGGAACGAGTACTCGACCGGGATACCCATCTGCTCGAGCGTCATGATCGTCTGCTTCCGCAGCTCGCTCGCGATGTCCTGGGTGGTGAGGTCGAAGAAGCCGCCTTCGTCGAGCGGCACGGGCTCGGACTCGCTGCGGAAGTAGAAGTACTCCATCTCGGGCGACACGAAGAACGTGAAGCCGAGCTCGCGGGCGCGCGCAAGGTTGCGCTTGAGCACATGGCGCGGGTCACCCGCGAACGGCGTGCCGTCGAAGTGCGTGATGTCGCAGAACATGCGGCCGACGGCGTTCTCGTTGCCGCGCCAGGGCAGCAGCTCGAAGGTGTTGGCGTCGGGCCGGGCGAGCATGTCCGACTCCTGCACGCGGGTGTAGCCCTCGATCGCGGAACCGTCGAAGGTCATGCCCTCTTCGAGCGCGGTCTCGAGCTCCGCGGGAGTGATCGAGAACGACTTGAGCTTGCCGAGCACGTCGGTGAACCACATGCGCACGAAGCGCACGCCCCGCTCTTCGACCGTGCGCAGCACGTAGTCGGCCTGGCGTTCCATCGTTGCCACCATACGGATCCTCGCGGCCCGCACAAGAGCCGGATTCGGGCCCCCTGGCGGCGTTCACACACCGTTCACAATCGGGCAACAGGCGCGACTTCCCAGGTCGCGAGCCTTGTAGCACCGGATCGGGGCGGGTGCGGCGACGGTTCCGCCTCGACAGGCAGGGATAGGTGCGGCTTAGGCTCGCCGTGACGGATGCGGGCCGCGAGGCCGCACCTGTCGCCACTGATCACGTCGTCGTCGCAACGGCCGAGGTTGAAGGAGAGCACACGGTGGTGTACCGCGCTCGAGTACATCTGGTTGGACGGCACCGAGCCGACCGCCAAGCTTCGCAGCAAGACCAAGATCCTGAACGACGGCGCGGAGTTGCCCATCTGGGGCTTCGACGGCAGCTCGACGAACCAGGCGACGGGCGACAAGTCCGACTGCGTGCTGCGCCCGGTGTGGTCGTGCCCCGACCCGATCCGCGGTGGCCAGGACGTGCTTGTCGTGGCCGAGGTGCTGTACGTCGACATGACGCCGCACCCGAGCAACACGCGCGCCGCGTGCGAAGCGGTCGCCAAGCAGTACGCCGACCAGGAGCCGATGTACGGCCTCGAGCAGGAGTACACGTTCTTCAAGGACGGTCGCCCGTACGGCTTCCCGATCTCGGGCTTCCCGGCGCCGCAGGGCGGTTACTACTGCGGTATCGGGGCCGACGAGATCTTCGGTCGCGACATCGTCGAAGCGCACACCGAGGCCTGCATGGACGCGGGCATCTCGATCTCGGGCACGAACGCCGAGGTGATGATCGGCCAGTGGGAGTTCCAGGTGGGCCCGCTCGGCCCGCTCGAGGTGAGCGACCAGCTCACCGCGGCGCGCTGGCTGCTCTACCGCATCGCCGAGGACTACGACGTGATGGTGACGCTCGCCGCCAAGCCGGTGAAGGGCGACTGGAACGGCGCTGGCTGCCACACGAACTTCTCGACGTGTGCGATGCGCGACGAGGGCGGCTGGGACAAGATCGTCGCCGGATGCGAGGCGCTCGGCAAGGTCACCGAGTACCACATCAAGAACTACGGCCACGACATCGAGAGCCGCCTCACCGGTCAGCACGAGACCCAGCGCTACGACCAGTTCAGCTACGGCGTGAGCGACCGTGGCGCGTCGGTGCGCATCCCGTGGCAGTGCGAGATCGACAAGAAGGGCTACCTCGAAGACCGTCGCCCCAACGCGAACTGCGACCCCTACGTGGTCACCCGGGTGATGATGGAGACCATCTGCGGGGCGCTCGCGTAGCTCACTCGCTCCACGTTCTCCACTGTTCTCCTCTTGCGTCTCGGTGCAGCAGGCCCGCTCCGGCGGGGCTACTGCACCGAGTTCGCGTTGGTGGGGTTCAACGCCGCGCTGTCACCGTGAAGTTGTGTGCGGCGGCGCCGACCGCGAAGTGGAGCGTGACCGCGTCGTGCGTGCCCGCGTGGTGCACGTGGATCTCGCCATAGTTGCTGAAGAACAGCCAATGCCCGTCGGGCGACCACGCGGCGAGCGCGTTCGGTTCGCCCACGTCGAGCCCACCGCCGTCGACGGCCGCGCTGGTTCCGTCCGTCACGTCCACGACCACGAGCGTGACGGCCGGATTCGACGGCACGGCGACGTTGCCGGCGAAGGACGCGAGGTGACGGCCATCGGGTGAGAACGCACCGCCGAGCCAGAAGCCGAAGTGTCCGGGCGGCGCGGTGATCCGGCGCGTGCGCCACGTGGCGGTGTCGGTGAGCATGAGGTCACAGCCGACGGTGCTGCAGCCGGCCCGGATCCAGGCAATCGTGCTCGACCGGCCGCCGGTGGCTGTGTAGGTGTCGATCACGTCCCAGCGCGCTCGCCCGATCCGCCGCATCGCGCCGGTGTGCGGATCCCACAGGGCGAGGGTGTGATCGGTCGAGTTCTCCTGCGTCTCCACGAGGATGCCGCCCGCCACTGCGTGCGCGTCGAAACCGCGAGCGCCGCCGGTGAGGCCCCAACCGGCGGGCGTCGTCCACGGACCACCGAGGCGATGCCCGTCGAGATTCCACTGCGCCACCGCCGGTTGGGACACGTCGGCGACGAAGATCGAGCGACCGTCGGGAGCCGGGAACGCCACCGACCCGCGTGTGACTGTTCGCATCGTGTTGCCGGCCAGCACGCTGATGGTGTTGCCGTCGCTGAACACCGTGGCGCCGCCGACGCGGAATCCCTCGATGCATTGTGTGCATGCCACGTTCGCACTGTGTGGGAGTCGTCGCAGCGTGCCGCGGTTCGGATCGCCCACGAGGATGCCGGTGGCGTCGCCGAACAGGAGCTCGGCATCGATGTGCTCGCGTGCGAGTGCCCTTGCCGTGTTGCTCGCGATCGTCGCCGCGGTCGTGCTCGATGGGCGCACGTGCACTACCACTCGGCGGGAACGCGCTGGTCCGAGCGCCACCGACAACGCGACGACAGTGACGATCGCGACGCCGATCGCGCCTGCCGTCACCGCAGTACGGCGCGTCCGGCGGCCACGGTTGCGGCGCGCGAGCGAGCTCACAGGCGTGCGCCGCGGTGCGGCGGCCAGATCGTGATCGATAGCTTCTCGCAGCGTCGTCATGATCGTTCCTCACATTCGGTCTCGTCGGCGAGCGCAGCGCGCAGCGTGTTGCGCGCCGCGGCAAGCGTCGCTGCCACGGTGCCGCGCGTGACGCCCATCACCTCGGCGATGTCGGGCTCGCTCATGTCGGCGACGTAACGCAGCACGGTGGCGATGCGCTGGCGCTCGGGGAGGTCGCGCACGATGAGCCACACCTCGCCGGCCGCGGGTGGAGCGGTCTCGCGGCGCCCTAGCCGGGGTAGCAGTCGCCGTTCGAGCTGATCCCGGCGCCAGCGCCGCCGCGCGGCATTCAGCGCGACGCGGTATGTCCATCCGCCCGGTGACGCCATTGTCGACACGCGTGGCCAGTGCTGCAGGGCGCGAGCAAACGCCTCGTCGGTGGCCTCGGCGGCGAGATCGTGGTCGCCGGCCAGCGCCAGCATCGACACGAAGACCCGCGCATGCTCTCGCGCGTACCAATGCTCGAACGCACGATCCTCGGCCACCCCTCGCACTCTTGCTCAATCCCCGGGCGACCGGAAACGTTGAGCCGGGGTAGTGGGCGGATCACGCCGTGGGGCACAATCGCGGGGTGGCTGCTGATCTGACCGTCGTCGCGACGCCCGGGTATTTCGCCACGATGGGTGCCGAGCACCTCTATCTGCGGCGGCGCGCCGCGGTGCGGGGACCGTCGGCCGCGGACTACACGAGGCCCGACACGCTCGCGAGCCTGAGCATGGGGGTCGGCAGCCTCGTTGCGCCGATCGTGCTCGCCAAGGTGCTCGAGCCGTTCGTGCCGGGCAAGGGGCGGTTCGCCAAGTTGCTCGTGCGCACCGCGCTCGGCGCCGCCGCGGTCACGACGGCGGCCGATGCCGTCACGCGCCGCGCCCGCCGGCGGGGGGAACGTCGCGGTCGAGCGATCGAGGCCGCCGAGAAGGTGGCGAGCGCCGGCGGCGTGGTGGCCGTGGCGAGCGGCGGCCTTGCCGTCACCACCGCGTGGTCGTCGGTCACTCGCATCGACAAGCTCTGGAACCGCCGACTCGTGCGCGACCTCGGCACCGGGCCGCTCGCGCTCGCGACGGCCGTCCTCGGCTGGGACTTCATCTACTACTGGAACCACCGGTTCATGCACGAGAGCCGGTACATGTGGGCGGTGCATGTGGTGCACCACTCGAGCGAGCGCTACAACCTCTCGACCGCGCTGCGCCAGCCCGTCGCCGATCCGCTCGGCACGTTCGCTCCGTACGGGCTGCTGTCGCTGTTCGGTATTCGCCCCGAGCTCGTGTCGCTCGCGCGCGACGTGAATCTCCTCTACCAGTACTGGATCCACACTGACACGATCCGCAGCATCGGACCGTTCGAGGACGCGTTGAACACGCCGTCGCACCACCGCGTGCATCACGGGAGCAACCGCAAGTACATCGACCGCAACCACGGCAGCATCCTCATCGTGTGGGACCGCCTGTTCGGCACGTTCCAGCGCGAGGATGAGCCCGTCGTGTACGGGCTCACGAAGAACATCCACACCTACTCGCCGTGGCGCGTCGCGTCGCACGAGCACGTGGAGATGCTGCGCGACGTGGCCCGTTCCACCAGCTGGCGCGAGCGGTTGTCGTTCGTGGTGCGCGGGCCCGGATGGGCGTACGCGCGGCACGCCGAGCGCGGTGATCCCCGCGACGGCGAGGAAGCCGCGCCGCTGCCGGTCGCTACTGCAGGTGCCGGAGCTTCTCGGGGTTGAGTTGCGACCAGATCCGGTGGATGAGCCCGTCGCCGCCCACCTCCATCAGCAGCACGAGGTCGGGACGGCCGTCGATGCGGAGCACCACGCCCGGACTCGTGTTGATGCGGACGAACTCGAACTCCGATCGTGGGTCCATCCGCTTCGCGATGTTGACGAGCAGGCGCGACACGCGGTGCGGCCCCACGATGGGGCGGCGCCCGGCGTGGCGGGCGGGGCCGCCGTCGTCGAGCTGCACCACGTCGGGCGCGAGGAGCTGCATCACCGCGGCGATGTCGCCGTCGGCGAGCGCGCCGATCATGCGGCCGAGCATGGCCTGTTCGTCTTCGGCGCTCGGGCGGCGCTGGGCGTGTCGCTCCTCGCCGAGCTTGCGGCGGGTGCGGCTCGCGATCTGGCGGCACGCGGCCGGTGACTTGCCCACCGCGTCGGCGACCTCGTCGAAATCGAAGCCGAACACGTCGTGCAGCAACAGCACCGCGCGGGCGGTCGGTTCGAGCGCGTCGAGCATCACGAGGAACGCGAACGTGAGTGAGTCGGCGAGTTCGGCGCGCAGTTGGGGATCGTCGGCGGAGGCGGCCGGCATCGTGTCGTCGAGTGCGCCGGTGATCAACGGCTCGGGGAGATAGGGGCCCACGTAGCGCTCCCGGCGCGCCGGCGCCGAACGGGCGCGATCGATCGCGAGGTTCGTGATCGTGCGCACGAGCCAGGCCTCGGGTGTGTCGACCGCGTCGCGCGGCGCACGCTGCCAGCGCAGCCACGCCTCCTGGCAGAGGTCGTCGGCGTCGGCGACACTGCCCGTCATGCGGTACGCGACGTCGAACAGTCGCGGTCGTGAGGCGACGAACACCGCATCGGCGTCGCCGTTCACCGCTGCGCCGCCCGCGCGCCCGCGGCGCGGCCGCTTGCGAGCGCGGCGTCGGCGAGCAGGCCGTCGGGTCCCACCCAGTCACCGGCCACGTACACGTGCGCGAGGTCGCCGATGTGCGGCATCGGCCGTCCGGCGCTTCCGGTCGAGGGGTCGGGGCGGCCGTGCGCGACGACGAGGCGCCGGTTGAAGCGCTCGGCGGTCACCTGATCGCGCCAGCCGGGCTGGGCGTCGTCGAGGAACGCCTCGAGCTCGGCGCGCACGCCGGCGTCGGCGTTGACAGGGTCGGGCGCGCCGTAGCGCATCACGTGCACCACCTCGCCGCCTTCGGGCGCGAGCGCCGCGCTCGGCGTGTGCGTCGACAGATAGATCGGGTCGTCCACGCCGAACACGAGCCGGCGGTGGGGCAGTGGCAGCGCGGCGCAGTCCGAGATCGAGGGAGGCCGCGTAGACGGGTTGCTGGGTCTCGGCCCAGCCGCGCACGGTCGCGCTCGCGCCGGCGAGTAGCTCGTCGGCATGCACCGGTCCGCCGGCGGCGATGACCACCGCGTCGGCGTCGTGGATCGTGTCTCCCGCGGTGATCCGTACACCGCCACTCGGCGTGCGCTCGACGGCGGTGGCCTTCGCGCCCGTGACGATCTTCACGCCCGCCCGCTCGGCCGCGACGCGCAGACCGTCCACGAGCTGTTGCCAGCCGCCGTCGAGATAGAGCACACCGTCGGTGAGCGCACCCACCGTCTGCGGGACCGCGGCGTCGGCCGCGATCGCCTCGAGGCCGTCGCAGTACGTCGCGACGCGTGTCGCCATCGCGATGATCGCGCGTGCGTCCGGATGCGACACCTGCTCGTCGATCCACCGGCGCATCGACCGACCCGCCGTGTCGGTGCGCAGCATGCGCTTCGGGTTGCCGACGGCGCGCCCGAGCTGCAGCTTGGCGCGTGGGCCCACGAGCGACGTCTTGATCGCGTCCAGGGGTGTGCCGGGCAGGAGGTCGATGCGGCCGCGCAGGCGCCCGTAGCCTCGCAGCGGCGGGCGCTTGCCGCGTGGCTCGATGCCGAAGTGCCGCAGCACGTCGATGCCGCAGTTCCCGGCGTACAGCGCGTGCGGGCCCTGGTTGAACAAGAAGCCGCCCTCGACCGCCGCGGTGCGCGCCCGGCCCCCTTCGTGCTCCCGCGCCTCGACCAGCGTGACCGCGCTGCCCCGTTCGGCCGCGGTCGCCGCCGCCGTCAGCCCGGCGAGCCCGCCACCGACCACCACGACCTTGCGCTCGCTCATCCGGGCTCCCCTCGTCGGCGTACTCAACCACCAGACGAGGTAGGGCCTCCACCTGTGACACGCCAAAAGATCGAGCGGTGTCTCCGACGCCCGTGCCGGGGCGACCCGTAGCATCGTCGTGATGCCGGGACTTCGCGTGGCGTGCGCACAGATCAACTGCGTGGTCGGCGACCTCGCCGGCAACGTCGAGCGGGTGCTGAAGGCCTACGAGGCCGCGGTCGACGAGGTGTGCGATGTCGTGCTCTTCCCCGAGCTCACGCTCACCGGCTACCCGCCCGAGGACCTGCTGCTGAAGCCGGCGTTCGTGGCCGAGGCCGAGACCGCGCTCGACAAGCTCGCGCCCCGGATCGGTGAGACGGTGGCCGTCGTCGGCCTTCCGATCGTCGACGACGACCTGCTCTACAACGCCGCGGCGGTGCTCGGCCAGGGCCACGTGGTCGGCCTCTATTACAAGCAGCTCTTGCCGAACTACCAGGTGTTCGACGAGGAGCGATACTTCGTGCCCGGCGGCGACGAGGCGCTCGTGTTCCGCATCGGCAACTCCACGGTGGGCGTGTCGATCTGCGAGGACGTGTGGAGCCCCGACGGGCCGCCCGCCGATCAGGTGGCCGCGGGCGCGGCAGGTCGTGTGCAACATCAACGCGTCGCCCTACTTTCGCGGCCGGATAGGCGACCGGGAGCGCATCTTGCGCGACCGCGTGGCGGAGATCGGTGTGCCGATCGTCTACTGCAACATGGTCGGCGGGCAGGACGAGCTGGTGTTCGACGGCGGCTCGATGGTTGTCGACGGCGAGGGCACGCTGCGCGCACGCGCCCGCCAGTTCGAGGAGGACCTGCTCGTCGTCGATCTCGACGATCTCGGCAGCGCGCGCATCGAGCCGGCGGCGGAAGGTCCGGCCGAGGTGTACCGCGCGCTCGTGCTCGGCACCGCCGACTATGTGCGTAAGACCGGCTTCACCGACGTCGCGATCGGGCTCTCGGGTGGCGTCGACTCGTCGCTCGTGGCCGCCGTCGCCGTCGACGCGCTCGGAGCCGAGCACGTGCACGGTGTGCTCATGCCGTCGCGTTATTCGAGCGATCACAGCATCAGCGACGCGGAGCAGCTCGCCACCAACCTCGGTATCAGAACCCACACGGTGCCGATCGAGCCCGCACACGCGGCGTTCGAGCAGATGTTCGCCGAGATGTTCGAGCAGCTCCCACCGAGCTCGGCGGAAGAGAACATGCAGGCGCGCATCCGCGGCAACGTGATGATGACCATCAGCAACAAGTTCAACTGGATGGTGCTCACCACCGGCAACAAGAGCGAGATGGCGGTGGGCTACGCCACGCTGTACGGCGACATGGCCGGCGGCTATGCGGTGATCAAGGACGTCACCAAGACGCTCGTGTACCAGCTGTGTGACGTGGCGAACTCCCGTGCCGGCCGCGAGCTGATCCCGCGTTCGGTGATCGAGAAGCCGCCGAGCGCCGAGCTCGCACCGGATCAGTTCGACACCGATTCGCTACCGCCCTACGCCGTGCTCGACCCGATCATCGAGGGCTACGTGGAGGACGACCTCTCGGTGGCCGAGCTCGTGGCACGCGGCTTCGACGAGGCCACCGTCCGGCGCGTCGCCCGCATGATCGACCGCAACGAGTACAAGCGCCGCCAGGCCGCGCCGGGCGTGCGGGTGTCGAGCAAGGCCTTCGGCAAGGATCGCCGCCTGCCCATCACGAACCGGTGGCCGGGCTGAGGATTCGTCGCCGCTGTTCTTGACCCTCCGGTCAATTCCTGCGCGAGACTGGCTGCATGACTGACGACCCCACCGTCCGTGCTCCCTTCGCGCCCTGGGACCGGCGGGAGCTGCCGGGCCTGTTCACGGTGGAGGAGTCGGCGCGGCGGGTGGGCAACTACCGCTGGGTCGAGATCAAGCTGTTCGAGGCGCTCGGCGGTTGGGTGGCCACCGTCCCCGAGCTCGACGTGAAGATGGTGCTCGGCCGGCACTGCTACCACCACGCCTGGCACGCCGAGCTGTGGACGAAGCGCCTGCCCGAGCTGCGCGAGATGAACGTCGAGCGCATGACGGCGCCCCCGAACCCCGAGTTCGAGAAGTTCATCGACGCGGTCCGCGAACCGGAGGCGCCCGGGCTCACCATCGAGAAGCTCGTGGGCGTGTACCGCGTGCTCGTGCCCCGCAAGATCGCGGCGTACCGCTACCACATGCACGGCACCAGCCAGATCACCGACGCCCCCACGATCCGCAGCCTCAACTTCGCGCTCCAGGACGAGCTCGAGGACTACTGCGAGGGCGAGATGTTGATCCAGTCGCTGCTGGATTCAGCCGAGAAAGTCGACCGCGCGATCGCGCCGCCGAGCGCGAGCTGGAGATGCTGGTGGTGGCGGCCGGGGGAATCGCAGGTCCCGATAGCATCGGGATGCAGCCGGAACTGCAAGGAGCGACGGTATGAAGAAGCACCTCCAGGAGTCGGAGCTCGCACGCGACGGCCGGTTCCGGCGCAACAAGATCGAGGACCAGATCTTCGACCCGCGCAACCAGGGCATCGCCCTGCGCAACCTCGGTCCGGCGCAGATGGCGGCCGACCGCCCGGCGGCCACCGAGCGCAGCCGCTCGTTGATGCACGGCATCTTCGTGGGGGAGATCCAGGCGCTCGAGGGTGCCGGCCGCACGTGCTTCGACTTCGACGGCGACGAGGCACCGTTCGCGCTGAAGCTCGACATGGCCCGCCAGTGCTGGGACGAGGCCCGTCACTGCGAGATCTCGGTGAAGCTCGCCGAGCACATGGGCAGCGACATCGGTGAGTACGGCGAGAGCACGTTCCTGTTCGCGGCGGCGTGCAACCCCGACCCGGTGTTCCGGCTCTGCGGCGTGAACCGCGCGCTCGAGGGTCTCGCGATCGACGTGTTCTCGTCGATGAAGGCGTTCGGCGAGGACAGCGGCGACCCGGTGCTCACGTTCTGCGAGGACTGGATGCTCGCCGACGAGGTCACGCACGTGAAGATGGGCTCCGACTGGCTGCGCCGCCTCACCGCCGACGACCCCGACCGCATGGACCGCGCGCTCGAGTTCCAGCACACCGTCGACAAGGTGTTCAACCTCGGCGGGTTTCGCGGTGAGAGCGAGGAGAACCCGATCCAGATCACGCGCCGTTTCCGCGAGCTGGCCGGCTTCTCCGAGGAGGAGTGCGACGAGCTCGCGGCGAGCGCGCAGCAGGCGATGGAAGAGGCGCGCATGATGGTCGAGATGGCCGCCGCGTCGGGCGCCACCGCGGCGCCGTGACGGCCGTGATGCCGTGACCGTCACCGTTTCGCCCGACCCGTTCCATCTCGTCCACTACGACACCGCCACGATCCGGGCGATCGTCGAGGACGTCGCCGCGGAAGTGGAGTTCCCGCCGGGTGTCGACATCGAGCTGACCGTCGACGAGGGCCTGCCCCATCCGATCCTCGGCAGCAACGCCGACGTGGTCGGCAGCCCCGAGGGGCGCGAGCAGCGGGCGAGCGGGGGTGCTCGCGTGGCGAAGCTCTGGGTGTCGGGCGGCAACTTCGAGTCGCGCAACCAACCCCGCCATTTCTCCGAGGCCCACGCCCGGGCCGAGATCACGCTGCTCCTGCTGCGCGCCAAGGACCGGCTCGTGGGCGGCTTCGAGGCGGCGCCGCCCGACAACGAGATCACGCTCGGCGAGCGCCAGGCCTGGGACTGCTATGCGTGGGGTCGGGTGGCGCGCCTCGGCCACAACGTCCACCACCAGAAGCGGCTCTACGACTTCCGCATGCAGCACGGCTTCACCGACG
Source organism: uncultured Actinomycetes bacterium (assembly GCA_963716525.1). GTDB lineage: Bacteria > Actinomycetota > Acidimicrobiia > IMCC26256 > PALSA-610 > JBBREP01. The sequence goes on along the minus strand of OY970315.1, from coordinate 955,603 downwards.
CCGCCGATGCTGCATTCGACCGGCTCTGGAACGCCGAGTCGATGACGTGGGACGGCATCGGCGAGATCTGCGCCGAGACCGGTGCGGCAAACCGCCCGAAGCCGAAGGTGCCGATCGACCTCCTGCGTCAAGGCAGCAACGCCTAGTCCGCGCCGGCATCCGCCCCGGCAGTGGACGGCGCCCCGGCGCGCATGCGTCGTTTGGGACCGCTATACGGTACCCAAACGACGCATGTGTAATTCAGGTGAGGTCGTGGGCGCTGATCGTCTGGTAGAGGTCGAGAGTCGGCGCCCGCTCCAGTAGGGGCACCGCGTCGCCGGCCATGCCCGCCATGAGCTCGGTGTCGAGATGGGCACGGGCCGCACCGTCGCCCTCCCACTTCTGCACGACGAGGAAGCGGCCCGGTCGTGTGGTGGACGTGACCAGATCCACGTTGCGGCACTTGGGCTCTTGCCTCGTCAACACGACGTAGCGCGCGAGCACGGCTGCCAGTGCCGATTCCTGGCCGTCCTGCGCGTCGAGGATCGCCGTGAGCACGACGATCTCGGCATCGTTCGTCACGCGAACGGTCCCTCGCGCCGCGCAGCGTTGATCACTCCTGCAACAGGAGCCCCACGAGTCGATGAGCGGGACACTTGGCCCGATGCGCCCCTTGACACCATCCGTATCGTACAAGAGCCGAGCGCCGGGTGAACCCGGCGGATTAGGGGCCAAAACAGGGGCTGGGAGCACCTGAGGTTGTGGCACTCGATCGGCGGTGAAGGGCCCATCAACCTCACGAGAAGGATCTCGCATTGGCCAAAGAGCGAGTCGACCGGGACGAGGAAGACCTCGTCCGTCTGTACCTCACCGACATCGGTCAGTACCGACTGCTCACCAAGGACGACGAAGTCAGGCTCGCACAGCAGATCGAAGCGGGCGTCGCCGCGCGCGACGAGCTCTCCAACGCCACCAACGTTGCCGCCCGGCCGAAGCGCGAGCTGCGCCGGCTCGTGCGCGGCGGGCGAGGACGCCACGATGGCGTTCGTGCAATCGAACCTCCGTCTCGTCGTGTCGATCGCCAAGAAGTACCAGGCGTCGGGTCTCCCGTTGCTCGACCTCATCCAGGAGGGCAACCTCGGCCTGATGCACGCGGTCGAGAAGTTCGACTGGCGCAAGGGCTTCAAGTTCTCCACGTACGCCACGTGGTGGATCCGCCAGGCGATCACACGCGGCATCGCCAACACGGGCCGCACCATCCGCCTCCCCGTACACGCGGGCGACACGCTCGCCCGCCTGCAGAAGGCGCGCAGCCGCCTCGAGCTGAAGATGGGTCGTCCGGCGACGCTCGCCGAGCTCGCGGCCGAGTGCGAGATGCCCGAGGACAAGGTCACCGAGGCGTTGCGTTTCGCGTCGGAGCCGCTGTCGCTCAGCGAGCCATTGCGTGACGACGGCGACGCCGAGCTGGGTGACGTGGTCGAGGATCGTTCGGCGGAGTCGCCGTTCGAGGTGGCGGCGACGGCGCTCCTTCCGGCGGAGATCGCGAAGCTGCTGTCGCCGCTCGACGAGCGCGAGCGCGAGATCCTGCGCCTGCGCTTCGGTCTCGACCGGGGCGAGCCGCGCACGCTGGAAGAGGTCGGCGAGTACTTCAACCTCACCCGCGAGCGCATCCGCCAGATCGAGGCCCGGGCGATGTCGAAGCTGCGGCACCCGTCGGCCGACACCGGCGCTCGCGACCTCCTCGCCGTCTGACACGCGCGCGGCCGAGCCGCCCGGTTGTGCAGCCGGGAACCAGATGGTGGGGCGTGAGCGTCCATCCGATGTGATCGGGATGCTTCCGACGGTCGTCGACGGGGTCGACCTCGTCGACTCGCGCCCGGACGCGGCCGTCGAGAGGCTCTACCGCGAGCATGTGCCCGGGGCGAGGCGACTCGGCTACCTGCTGACCGGCAACCGGGATCTCGCCGAGGACCTCGTGCACGACGCGTTCATCCGCGTGGCGGGCCGGCTGCGCCAGATCCGCGATCCCGAGGCGTTCGGTGCGTACCTGCGGCGTTCGGTGGTGAACGCGGTGCGCTCGCACTATCGCCACCAGGCCGTCGCCGACCGTTACGTGGCCCGTGAGGCGTCGCGGCCGGCCCACGAGTTGTATCGCGATCGTGACAGCGAGCTGCGCGACGTGTTGTGGGAGGCGTTACAGGTGCTGCCCGAGCGCCGAGCGCGAGGCGATCGTGTGCCGCTACTACCTCGACATGTCGGAGCGCGACACCGCCGCCGCGCTCGGATGCCCGCCGGGCACGGTGAAGTCGTCGGTGTCGCGCGGTCTCGATGCGCTCCGCCGCTCGCTCGGCGAGACGCTCGGAGACGAGCGGACACGAGGAGGTGACGCATGAGCTTCGACCTCTCCGATGACGAGCTCGAGCGCCAGCTCGGCACCATGTTGCGCGAGCGTGGCGCGACGGTGTCGGAGCGCGTCGCCGTCGACCGTGTCGTGATCAGGCGCGCGCGCCGGCGCCGCACCACGAAGCTCGCCTCGCTCGGCAGCGGTCTGGCGCTCGGCATCGCGACGGTCGTGGTGATCACAGTGTCGCTCACCGGATCGCCTCGGGGCTCGACGAGGAACGAACCGGCATCGCACGGTTCGGGCGGGCAGCTGACGGCACCGCCACCGCCCGCGACGATCGCACCCCCGCAGCCTGGTTGGTCGACGCTGCCGGCCGCGCCGATCAGCGCGCGCGCCGCGTCGGCGACGGCGATCGCCGGTAACGCGTTCGTCGTGTGGGGCGGCGAGGGCGCGCACGGCGAGCGGCTGACGGACGGCGCGTGGATGGATGTCGCAACGGGGGCGTGGCACAGGATGAGCCCCAGCCCGCTCCCCCCGCCGTCGTATCCATCGGGGAAGCACTTCGTGGCCGCGCAGGCGATCGGTGACGCGGTCGTGATCGTGAGCGACGGCGCGGTGGCGCGCTACTGGCCGTCGCTCGACCGGTGGCAGCGGCTCGTCAATGTGCCCTTGGCTCGCATCAACAACATGGCCTTACTCGATGCATCGTCGACTCCTGCGATCGCCTTGACGGGCGTGAATTCGCTCGGCGCGCCGGCGTATGCCTTCGTGCGCTACGACGCCATGAAGCTGTGGGTGACCGGCCCGCTCACCGGACGGTCCGTCGGGCGCCCTGCGGTGCGCGGCGACCAACTCGGGGTGCTCGTTCGCAACGGCCGGCGACTCGAGCTCGACACCGTGAACGTGGTTGCGGGCGGCTCGCCGGCGTACCTCGACGTGACGGACGAGTTGCCGGCGAACTTCGTGCCGCGCATCTGGATGAGCACGACGATGATCGGAGGCGACGAAGGAGCCGAGCCAAGCACCACCATCACCGTGTTCAATCCGGTGACCCGCAGAGTGGATCGCACGGCCCACGCCTACGACACATCCGCGAGCGTGCACACGTGGACCGGTACGTACGCCGTCTCATGGAGCGACCTGTCCTGTGCGGGATCGCAGACAAGCGCCGTCGCGTACGACCCCCGGCGCCATGTCGTGGTCAGTGTTCCGCAGGCGCCGATCTCGTTCCGGCGCGCTCCCGACTTCACGGTCGGCCCCGACGGCAGATTGTTCGTCTGGGGTGGCATCGACGTACATGGCCGGTATCTCGCTGACGGCGCGGTGCTCACGCTGCCGTAATCGGATCGCGGAGGCGGCAGGAATCGAACCCACCCGACGGTGTGTGCCGTCGCACTCGTTTTGAAGACGAGGGGGGCCACCAGACCCCGTGCACCTCCGCCGGCGAACCTATCGGAGCCCCCGTGGTACTGCGTTCGTCAGACAGAGCTGACAAATGCAGTACCACGGGGCCCGGTCCGCGGCGCGCCGCTGCCCGCCACTACAGTCCTCACTGCCCGGCCCGTGGAGTAGGAGGTGCCCATGCTCAAGAAGTTGATCTTGCTCGTGATCCTCGTTGCGCTCGGCGCAGCAGTTGCCAAGAAGGTGCGCGAGGCCTGAGCACGAACATGTGACCCACGTGTCGCGTCCGCGTCGTAACCGCGCACGAAAAGCGGTTGACCGTCGCGGGCGCGACACGTAGAGTCGTTCGCACCTCCCAAGACCTCCCCGTCGGATCCGCGCGCACCAGGGCGCGCGTCGAACACGTCGGCGGAGTTGCTCGCCGAACGGTGTGGGAGGTGTGGCCGTGTTGGTCTGCTTGTGGTCGCCCAAGGGCGGCAGCGGCACGTCGGTCGTCGCCGCGGCGTTCGCGTCGGTGCTCGCGGCGCATCACCGCGACGTCCGCCTCGTCGATCTGCTCGGCGACCAGTCCACGATCTGCGCGGTCGCCGTCGACCCCGCGCAGCGCGGCGTCGGTGACTGGCTCGCGGCCGGGCCCACCACACCCGCGGCCGCGATCGAGTCGTTCGCGATCGACGGCGCGGCCGGCTTCTCGCTGGTACCCCTCGGCACCGTCGACCCCGGCGAGGCCGCGGGCGCGGCCGGCGCGGCGCTCGCAGTGGTGTTGCGCGACGACCCGCGCATCAGCGTCGTCGACGCCGGCCTTGCCTGCACACCGGCGGCCCGGTCGCTCGTCGAGCTCGCCGACCTGTCGCTGATGGTGGTGCGGGCGTGTGTGGTCGCGCTGCACCGCGCACAGGCTCGGGTTGACCTCGTCCGTGCCACCTCGGGCGTGCTCCTCGTCGACGAGCCGCACCGGTCGTTGCACGCGCGCGACGTCGCGGCGTTCGCCGACCGTCCGGTGCTCGCCGTCGTGCCGTGCGTCCCCGAGGTGGCCCGAGCGGTCGATGCGGGGCTGCTGCTCGCGCACACGCCGGCGCAGGTGTACCGCCCGCTGTCGGAGGCTGCCCAGCGGCTCGGGCTCGGCGGCCGACCGCTGCGGGCGGCGTGAGGTGATCGCGCTCACCGACGTCAAGCGCGCGGTGCACCGCCGCCTGATCGACGGCGATCCCGCGCAGGTGCCCACGCACGACCGAGCCCGCCTGCGTGATCTGCTCGAGGTGCTCGTCGGCGAGGTGGAGCCGCTGCTCGACGAGTCCGGGCGCGCCACAGTCGTGGACGAGCTCGTCGACGACGTCGTGGGCCTCGGACCGATCGAACCCGTACTCGCCGACCCCACGGTCACCGAGCTCATGCTGAACGGGCCCGGCCGCGCCTACGTCGAGCGCGCCGGGCGCCTGATCGCGCTGCCGCTGGTGTTGTCGGCCGACGAGGTCGAGTCGGTCGCGCAGCGCGTCATCGCACCGTTGGGGCTGCGGCTCGACCGCGCCTCGCCGATCGTCGACGCCCGGCTGCCCGACGGATCGCGGCTGCACGCCGTGCTGCCGCCGCTCGCGCCCGACGGTCCCATCGTCACGATCCGCCGCTTCGCGCCCCGCCCGATCGCGCTCGCGGAGTTCGGTCTCGACGGCGAGGCCGCGCGCTGGTTGGAAGGTCGCGTCGCCGGTGGCGCCAACGTGCTCGTTGCCGGCGGTACGAGCGCGGGCAAGACCACCCTGCTCAACGCGCTCGCCGGGAGCATCGACCGCGACTGCCGCATCGTCACGATCGAGGAGACCGCCGAGTTGCGGCTGCCGCAGCCGCACGTCGTACGGCTCGAGGCGCGCCCGGCCAACAGCGAGGGCGCCGGCGCCACGACCGTGCGCGATCTCGTGCGGGCTTCCCTGCGCATGCGTCCGGACCGCATCGTCGTCGGCGAGGTCCGCGGCGGCGAGGCCCTCGACCTGCTGCAGGCACTCAACACCGGTCATGCCGGCTCGATGTGCACCATCCACGCGAACCGCTGCGTCGATGCGCTCAGCCGGCTCGAGACACTCGCACTGCTCGGCGGTGTCAACCTGCCGATCGCCGCGGTGCGGGCGCAGATCGCGTCGGCGGTCGACGTCGTCGTGTTCGTGGCACGAGGCGCCGACGGGCAGCGTGTCGTCACCGAGATGGCCGACGTCGCGGCGTTCGGTGAGCGCGGCGGCCTGCGCGTCGAGGCCCGCTTCACCCTTCACGGGCCGCGCGTGCTCGGGGCGGTCGAGCCGTGACCCTGCTCGTCGCGCGTGTGCTCGCCGGCACGGTCGCGGCCTCGGTCCTGTGGCGGCGAGCGCGCCGCGAGGTCACGCGGGCCCGGGTCGCGTCGCTGCGGCACGGCTCGGGCCGCGCACCGGCGGTCCTGGTGGCGCCGCGCCCGATCGACGCGATGCTCGTGCGCGCCGGTGTGGAGCAGCCGTTCGGCACGGTCGTGCGCACCTGGCTGCTCCTCGTGGCCGCGGTCGCGGTGATGGGCGCCGCGCTCAGCCCCGCGTTCGGCGCGCTCGCGGGCGCGCTGGGGCTCGTCGCCGGTCCGGTTGTCTTGCTGCTGGCCCGCCATCGCGCCGAGCGGCGGGCCGGGGCGGCGATGCCCGCGATGCTGCGCCTCATCGCGTCGGAGCTGCGGATCGGCGGCACGGTGATGACCGCGCTCGACACCGTGGCCCGCTCACCGAACCCGCTCGCGCGCGACATGTCACGGGTGCGCGCGCGTGTCGATCTCGGCGTGTCGCTCGACGACGCGCTCGCATCCTGGGCGCACGAACGGCCGCTCGCCGGCGCTCGGGCCGCGGCCGGCGCGCTCACGCTCGCGCGCCGGGTGGGCGGACCGGCCGCCGACGCGATCGACGGGCTCGCCGCGTCCGTCGGTGACCGCATCGCGGCCACCGCCGAGACGCGCGCGCAGTCGGCGCAGGCGCGGGCTTCCGCGCTGGTGATGGTGCTCGCGCCGCTCGGCTACCTGCTGTTCGCGTCCACGATCGATCAGCGTTCGCTCGACGTGCTGCTCGGCAGCTCGTTCGGCCGCGCCTGTCTCGCCGCGGGCCTCGGGCTCGACGGGCTCGCGGTCGTATGGATCCGCTTCCTCGTGCGCGCGGAGCCAGAACTGTGATCGGCCTTCCCGGTCTCCCCGGGCTGCTCGCCGCCGGCTGGGGGGCGCTCGCCGGCGCGGCCGTGCTCGGTGTGGGTCGCGCACCATGGTGGCGTCGCGGCGCGACCGCCGCGTGTGGTGCGACGCGGCGCAGCGGTTCGTGGCTCGTGCACCGCGTGTCGGGCACCGCCGCGCTGCGGCCGTTCGTCGCAGTCGCCGCCGATCTCCGGCGGCGCCGGCGCCGCGCCCGGGTCGCGCGCCTCGTCGACCGTGAGCTTCCGATCGCCGTCGACCTCGTGGCCGTCGCGGTCGGTGCCGGTGCCACGCCGTTGCTCGCGCTCGACCTCGCGGCCGCCTGGTCGCCCGCGGCCGTCGGTCGATCGTTCGACGCCGTCGTGCGCAAAGTCCGTGTCGGCACCTCGTTGCCCGACGCGCTCGCGGTCGAGGGCCGGCGCACGCCGGCGCTGCGGCCGTTCACCGAGGCGCTGGTGCCCGCCATCCGTCTCGGCTCGCCACTCGGTCCCACGCTCGCCCGCCTCGCGGGCGAGGCCCGCGCCGCCTACGCCCGCCGGGCCGCGGCGCGTGCGCGGACCGTGCCCGTGCGCCTCATCTTCCCCCTCGTGCTGCTCGTGCTGCCCGCGTTCGCGCTGCTCACCGTGGTGCCCGCGCTGGTCGCCGGGTGGCGCGGCATCTGACCAGCCCAGCAACCCAGCTCAGAAAGGTTCCGCCCCATGGCAGTGTTCTGCTATCTCCTCGCGCGCCTCGAGCGTGCCCGCAGCGACGAGTCCGGCCAGTCGACGGCCGAGTACGCACTCGTGATCGTGGCTGCCGCCGCGCTCGCGGGGCTGCTGATCTCCTTCCTCGGCCACTCGAGCATCGTGAGCGGCATCTTCGGGAAGATCGTCAACTTCGTGATGGGACACATCCTCTGATGCCGCGGTGCCGGGCAACGTCGGGTGGCGGCGAGCGGCGGCGCGGCGAGCAGGGACAGGCGACGGTCGAGTTCGCGCTTGTGCTGCCGGCCGTCGCGATCGTCGTGCTGCTCGTGTTCCAAGCCATGGTGCTGGGCAACCAGTTCCTGCTCGTGGCCAACGCGGCGCGGGAGGCGGCGCGGGCCGCCATCGTCGACCCCACGGGCGACGACGCCCGTGCCGCGGTGTCCCGCACGTTGCCCGGTGCCGCCGTCGTCATCGACCGTGCCGGTGGCGCCGGCTCACCGGTGCACGCGACGGTGCGCTTCCATGCTCGCACCGATCTCCCGTTCGTCGGTCCGCTGCTCCCCGATCCCTGGGTCAGCAGCACGGTCACGATGCGCGCCGAACGATGACGCCGCGCACCACACCGATGGCGCGCCCTCGCGACGCAGGGAGCCCGCAGCACCGCAGGACGCGCCGCGATCAACAGGGCTCGGTCACGGTGGTCATGACCGCGGTGGTTGCGGCCGGTCTCGTGCTCGCGCTCGTCTCACTCGAGGTGGGCACCTTCCTCGCGCAACGCTCACACGCGAGCGCCGCCGCCGATGCCGCCGCGCTCGCGGCCGCGGACGCGCTGGCGCGGGCGCTGGGCCCGGGCGGCGCATCGTCAGCCGCATCCGCGATCGCCGCCGCGAACGGGGCGCGCCTCGTGCAGTGTCGATGCGATGCTTTCGACGCCACGGTCACCGTCTCGATGCCGTCGCGCCTCCCCGGAGTGCCCACGATCATCGCTCGGGCGCACGCGGTGGTGGATCTCAGCGGTGCGACCGGCCCGCTCGGGAGCCGCGCGCCCGCTGGCTCGCGCCCTGCATCACCGTGAGCAGCCGGATCGCGGCATGCTTGTCGAGGTACTCGTTCCAGTTGCCGCACTTCGGCGACTGCACGCACGAGGGGCAGCCGGCATCGCAGCGGCAGCGGCTCACGAGGTCGAGCGTCGCGGCCACATGGCCGGCGCGTGCCGCGAACGCCATCTCGGCCACTCCGGCACCGCCCGGGTACGCGTCGTACACGAAGATCGTCGGTGTCTCGGTCTCGGGGTGGCCCGCCATCGACAGGCCACCCACGTCCCAGCGATCGCAGATCGCGAACAGCGGGAGCAGGCCGATCAAGCCGTGCTCGGCCGCGTGCACCGCGCCGAGAAGCTCGCTCGCCGCGATCCCGGCGCCGTCCACGAGCTCGCGTGGGATCGTGTACCAGCACGCGCGCGTCACGAGCACGCGCGGCGGGAGCTCGAGCGCCACCGTCTCGATCACCTGCCGGGTCGACGTGCGCTTGCGCTGGTAGCCCACCACCGTGTTCGTCACCTCGACCGCGCCGAGGTGCGCGACTGCAGCGAGATCGCTCGATCGCGCCGCGCCGTCGATCGGCGCGCGGTCGTCGGTGGTGCGGATGGCGATGTCGGTGTCGGAACGCGCCTGTGTGTACTCGTCGTCGTCGCACTCGTCGAGATACGCGGCGCGGTCGTCGAGGTCGAGCGCGGCCACCCTGTAGTGCTGACCTTGGTGCACGTAGATCGCGCCGGGGTGCACCACCGCGCCAGCGCGCGACTCGTCGACGGTGCCGATGATGCGATCGGTCGCGCGGTCGACCAGCACGATCTCGGCCGTGGTCCCGGTGCGCAGGCCGATCGTGGGCGCGGGCGGCGACGGCTCGGCCGAGTACAGCTTGGCGCCACGCGCCGTGAGCGCGCCGCTGCGCACGAGTGCGACGACGCGCTCGTCGAGCTCGGGTCCGAACCAGCGCGTGTCGCCGGCCACGAGGGGCTGCTCGTGCGCCGCGCACCGCACATGGGCCTCGAGCACGAACTCGTTGGTGACGTTGACCACCGCCGGCTCCGACGGGCGAGTCACCAGCTCGTCGGGATGCTGCGCGTACCACTGGTCGAGCTGGTCGTCGCCCACCACGAGCGCGGCGACGGCATGGCGCCCCGAACGTCCGGCCCGGCCCACCTGCTGGCGAAATGACGCCAGCGTGCCCGGGAACCCGTTCAACACCACGGCGTCGAGCCCCGGCAGGTCGATACCGAGCTCCAGCGCGTTCGTGGCCGCCACGCCGAGCACCGCGCGCTCGCGTAGCGACCGCTCCACCGCGCGCCGCTCCTCGCCGAGCAGACCGGCGCGGTACGCGGCGATCAGCACGCCGGTCGCGCCGGCTGACCCTGCCGGCCCTGCTGGTTCTGCTGGCTTTGGCTGCACATCGTGGACGGCGTCACCGCTGTCCACCGGTGCCGGCAGACCCGCGAGCATGTGGCGCGCCTGCACCGCGACGACCTCAGCGGTGCGGCGGCCACGGCAGAACGCGATGGTCTGATGGTCGTCGCGCACGAGCGCGGCGAGCAGCGCCGCGGTCTCGGTGACAGCCGACGGCCGGGCGCCGGTGATCGCATCGAGGAGGGGGCGTTCCCACACAACGAGACGGCGTGGGCCGCGCGGCGCGCCGTCGTGGTCGACGAGGCCGACCGGCGCGCCGACGAGCTGCTCGGCGAGCTCGGCCGGATTGCCGATCGTGGCGCTCGTGAGGCAGAACGTCGGCGACGATCCGTAGCGCTCGCACAGCCGGCGCAACCGGCGGAGCACGAGCGCCACGTGACTGCCGAACACGCCGCGCAGCGTGTGCAGCTCGTCTACCACCACGTAGCGCAGGCGCATCAGAAACGTCGCCCACCGTGCGTGCGACGGCAACATGCCCACGTGCAGCATCTCGGGATTGGTGAGCACGACGTTGGCGTTCGCCCGCGCCCACGTGCGGTCGCCGCTCGGCGTGTCGCCGTCATAGGTGACGGCCTTCAGGCCCGGTACGAGCCAGCTCCGCAACGACTGCAGCTGGTCCTGGGCGAGCGCCTTGGTGGGGAAGATGCACAGCGCGGTGGCGCGCGCCTTGGTGACGGCCGCGTCGACGATCGGTAACTGGTAGCAGAGCGACTTGCCCGACGCCGTGCCGGCCACCACGACGGTGTGCTCGCCGGCGCGGATCCGGTTGACCGCCTCGGCCTGGTGCGCGTAGAGCTCGCCGATGCCGCGGCGACTTCAGGCGAGCGGCCGTCTCCTCGTGCAGCGGTGTGGCGAGCGTGCCGTAGGCCGCGTCGCGGCCGGGAAGGTCGGCGCGATGGGTGATGCGGCCCTTCACCGCAGGGTCGAGCGAGAGCAGCTCGAGCGTCGCCGAGGCGTCGATCAAGGGTGCCGCGGGTTCACGGCGAGGGCGCGACGTTCTGCGGTGTGCCGGCCGGATACGACTCGAGCACGCCGTCATCGCGGAAGTCGGCGAACAGCGCCCGCGCCGACGCCGTGGGGGTGAGGCAGCTCCCTCCGGACGACGGCATCGTGACGGTCCTGATGTCGCTGGGCGTGATGTCGTCGGCCATCTGTCCGAGCTTCACGAGGTCCTCGATGCCCATGCCCGACAGTTGCGAGTGCTGCACGAGCAGCGCCGCGAGCTGGAAGCGACCGGCAATCGTCGAATACGACTTCTGCAGCTTCTGGATCGCGGCGATCATCAGGTAGCCCTGGTCCCAGCTGCGCTGGATGTCGCTCGTGGGGAAGCTGTGCCGGTCGCGCGCGAACGCCAGCGCGAGCACGCCGTCGAGATGCCGCGGGCCGGGATCGAAGTTCGCGTTCGAGTAGCTGTCGTGCATGGGGTACGGGATGTTGACGTCGACGCCGCCCACGCCGTTGACCAGCGCGATGAAGCCGGCGAAGTCGACCTCGACCGCGTAGTTCAGCGGCGCGCCCACGAGGCTCCCCACCACCTGCGCCTGCCGGGCCGGGTTGCCGGCGGCGCCCGCGTTCGCGGTGTTGATCTTCGTGACGCCATAGCCCGGCACGGGCGCGCAGGTGTCGCGCGGGATGTTGAGGATCGTGGCCTGGTGGAGCGAGGGGTTGATGCCCATCACGTGCAACGCGTCGCCCCGTGCGCCGCCCACCCCGGGGCGAAGATCGGAGCCGATGAACATGATGAACACCGGGCCGTTGCCGGCGCCGGGAGCGGGCGTGAACGCCGCGTGCAGGCGTTGCACCGACAGGTACGTCTTGCCCTCCACGAACGGGATGTGCATACCCGCGAGCCAGCTCGCCGCGAGCCCGGTGAGCGCCAGCATGAGGGTCACGAGCGCGGCGAGCCCGCGCAGCAGCCAGCGCCTCACGGCTTCGCTCCCGTCGTGGCCGGTGCCGGCGCCGTGGCCGGCGCAGCCGGGGACGTGCGGGCGGTGGTGGTGGTCGCGGGTGCGGTGCCGACCTTGCGCTGAGCCCGCAGGTTGTAGCCGATGATCGTCCAGTGGCCTCCCGCGCCCCGGCCGAGCAGCAGCTCCCCGGCGCGGTCGATCGCGACGGGGCCACTACGGGTGGCGGCCTTGAAGCTCGCCGACAGCATCACGATGTTGCCGTTGCCGTCACCGAGTCCGGTGAGATGCATCGTGGCGCGCACGCGTACCGATCCGGCCGCCCGCGCCACGCCGAGGTCGGTGACGGTCGAGCGGTCGTTGCCGGGTTTGGCGATCGCCGCGACCGCACCGGAGCCGAACAGGTCGGAGAAGCCCCTGCCGAGGCGCCCGCTGCGCAGCACGTCGACCGTGCCCCGGACCACGTAGTCGCGCACGAGGGCCTCGGCCGCCTTCGTCGTGGCGCTCGACAGGTGGGCCGGCGGGCCGGCGCTCACCACGGTGGAGCGGTTCGCGATGAGCACGAAGCCCGGGGTGCCCGTGGGGACCGCGGTGCTCGCGTGGTCCGACGAGGCCGGTCCGTGTGCTGCGTGATGGCTGGCGCAGCCGGCGACGGCGAATGCGCCCGCGGCAGCGCAGACCAGGAGGCGGCGCATCGCGTCCATGATGGCGCGTGGCTACGACGGATTTGCATCAGGCGGGCCGAGCGGTACGGTTTCCCAGGTCATGGCGTTGCGGAAGCTCGTGTCGAAGATCGCGAAGACCACCGAGGACGTCGACCGCGAGAAGCTCACGGCGTTCTGCACAGGTATCGGCGTCCGGCCGATCGCGGACGTGCACGAACGCGAGCACGTGCGTACCGGCGGCGAGGTGGGCGCGCTCCGGATCGTGCCGCGCTCGGGCGCGCCGGCCCTCGAGGTGATGGTGCGCGACGGCAACCGCAGCGTGACCGCGGTGTTCCTCGGCCGGCGCAAGATCCCCGGCGTGACGCCGGGCCGCAGGATGGCGGTGGAGGGCACCGTCCTGCGCGACGGCAACCGCCTCCTGATGCTCAACCCCCTCTACGAGCTCTACTGAACGATCCTCATGCGTCGTTTGGGTACCAAATAGCGGTCCCAAACGACGCATGCGCGGACGGGAGATCGCCGCCTCGCCGGAGGCGACGCGGTGTTCGAGGCGGCGCCAACGAGCTCAGCGCTTGGTGAAGAGGTCGCGGACGTCGTCCTCGGACTCCGGTGTCACCATCGCGAGGACCTCGTCGCCGGCCTCGAACACCGTGTCGCCGCGCGGCATGACCACGTGGTGATCCCGGACCACCGCCACGATCGTGGCGTCACGCGGGATGCCGAGATCCTGGATCGCGATGTCGAGCGCCGGTGAGTCGTCGGCGAGGGTCACCTCGACGAGCCTCGCGTTGCCGCCCTCGAACGTGAGGAGGTGCACGAGCCGGCCCACCGACACGGCCTCCTCGACGAGCGCGGTCACGAGGTGCGGTGTCGACACCGACATGTCGACGCCCCAGTTCTCGTTGAACATCCACTCGTTGCGGGGATGGTTGACCCGCGCGATCACGCGGGGCACCCCGAACTCCTGCTTCGAGAGCAAGGAGAACACGAGGTTCACCTGGTCGTCGCCGGTGGCCGCGACGACCACCTCGCACTGGTCGAGCTCGGCGGCCCGCAGCGAGCCGACCTCGCAGGCGTCGGCGATGTGCCAGCGCACGCCGGGTGTGGTGACCGATCGCGCGGGTGCTCCCGGATCGTTGTCGATGAGCATGACGTCGTGGCCCGATGCCTGCAGGTCGTTGGCGATGTAGAGCCCGACCTTGCCCGCCCCTGCGATCACGACGCGCATCAGTGGTGTCCTTCCGGAGCCGCGGTGAGCCGTTCGTTGAGCTCGTCGACCGCGTCGACGGCGCACATGAAGTAGGCGATGTCGCCTTCCTGACCGACGATGTCACCGGTGGCGATCATCGCCGAGCCGAAGCGCGACACCGCGGTGAGCCAGAAGCGCCCCGGCTCGTTGAGCTCGCCGAGCTTGTGGCCGACGGCCTTGGCCGGCAGCATCCGCTCGATCAGGCAGACCTTGGCCGATGGGTCGATCCAGTCGTGCGGCGTGTCCGACGGGAAGAGGCGCCGCACCACCTGGTCGGTGGCCCACGCCACCGAGGCCACCGTGGGGATGCCGAGCCGCTGGAAGATCAGTGCCCGGCGCGGGTCCTTGATGCGGGCCACCACGTTCGGGATCTCGTAGGTCTCGTGGGCAATACGCGCACACACGATGTTCGAGTTGTCGCCGTAGGTGACGGCGGCAAAGGCGCCGGCCCGCTCCACGCCGGCTTCGGTGAGCGTGTCGCGGTCGTAGCCGATGCCGGTGACCGTCGTGCCGGCGAAGTCGGCGTAGAGCCGGCGGAACGCGCGAGGGTTCCGGTCGACCACCGCCACGCTGTGACCCATCTGCTCGAGCTTCAGCGCGAGCTCGCTGCCGACTCGGCCGCAGCCGACCACGACCACGTGCACGACGGCCTCCCTGGCGATCGACGTTCGGAACCGCAGGATCGTACGAGCACCGCGCGGGTGGTTGCGAAACCAGATGAATCGGTCCGCGCACGTAAAGGATGTATAAGTTTCGCCGGCGATTCCTGAATCGCCCTGAATCGCTGTGCGTCGGCCCGTTCCGGTCCCGGCGCCGGCACTCGACCCCCGGGGACGCCCGCGTGTTCAGCTCGTTGAAACGTTTCTTCGTCGGCCGGCCGCTGGCAACGACGGAGATGGAACACCAGCGGCTCATCAAGACGATCGCGCTGGCGGTGTTCTCGTCGGACGCGATCTCGTCCACGGCGTACGCGACGCAGGAGATCCTGCTCGTCATCGCGGTGGGCTCGTCGAGCCTCGCGCTCGGTCTCAGCAAGCTCGTGCCGATCGCGATCGCCGTCGCGGTCCTGCTCACGATGGTGGTGACGTCGTACCGCCAGACGATCTTCGCCTACCCGAGCGGCGGTGGTTCCTACGTCGTGAGCCGCGAGAACCTCGGCGACCGCGCGGCGATGGTGGCTGGCGCCTCGCTGCTCGTCGACTACATCCTCACCGTCGCGGTGTCGATCTGCGCCGGCGTGCGCGCGATCACGTCGATCCCTGCGCTCCAGGGCCTCGCCAACGAGCGCGTGCTGCTCTGCGTGGCCGCGATCGTGATCATCACGCTGGCGAATCTGCGCGGCGTCAAGGAGTCGGGCCGGCTCTTTGCCATACCGACGTACGTATACGTCCTCATCCTGTCGACGCTCGTCGTCTACGGCCTGATGCGCGCGTACGGCCTGTTCGGGATGCACGTCGACACGATCCTGTCGCAGGCGCAACAGGGGAAGTTCCTGTCGCACACCGACTTGCAGTCGATGCAGGACATCGCGCTGGCCGGCGGGTCACTCGCGCTGTTCACGTTGCTACGCGGGTTCTCGTCCGGCGCGGTCGCGCTCACCGGCATCGAGGCCATCTCGAACGGCGTGCCCGCGTTCCAGCGTCCCGAGCCGCGGAACGCGTCGTTGACGATGATCTGGATGGGCACGATCCTCGGCACGCTGTTCCTCGGCGTCTCGGTGCTCGCACACCACCTCCGGCCCGTGCCGTTCGAGCACGGCGAGACCGTGATCTCGCAGATGGGCCGGATGGTGCTCGGCCAGGGCTTCCTCTACTACGTGCTGCAGGTGGCGACCGCGCTGATCCTCACGCTCGCGGCGAACACGGCGTATGCCGACTTCCCGCGCCTCTCTTCGATCATCGCCCGCGACGGCCACCTGCCGCGCCAGATGGCGAACCGGGGCGACCGCCTCGTGTTCAGCAACGGCATCGTCGTGCTCGCGGCCGCGGCGACTGTCCTCGTGATCGTGTTCGGCGGCAACGAGACGAACCTGATCCCGTTGTACGCGGTCGGCGTGTTCACGTCGTTCACGCTGTCGCAGGCCGGCATGGTGCGCCACCATCGTCGTCTGCGGGAACCCAACTGGCAGCGCGGTGTCGCCATCAACGTCGCCGGCGCGATCGCCACGTTCATCGTGCTCTTGATCATCGCGATCACGAAGTTCACCGAGGGCGCGTGGGTGTCGATCCTCGTCGTCGGCCTCGTGATCCTGCTGTTCCGCGCGATCAAGGTGCACTACGACCGGGTCGCCGCGGGGCTACGGATCACCACCGAGTTCAAGCCGCGGCGCATGAACCACACGGTGGTCGTGCTCGTCGGCTCGGTGCACCGTGGCGCGCTCGAGGCGATCGCCTACGCGCGATCGCTGCACCCGACGCATCTCGCCGCGGTCACCGTGGTGAGTGACGAGGAGGAGCAGGAGCGCGTCGAGCAGCAGTGGGCGAAGTACCAGGTCGACATCCCGCTCGAGATCGTGCACTCGCCGTACCGAGAGCTCACGAAGCCGATCCTGCGCTACATCGACGAGCTCGATGCCCGCTGGGACAACGACATCATCACCGTGGTGATCCCCGAGTTCGTCGTGCAGGGCATCTTCTCGCAGATCCTGCACAACCAGAGCGCCCTGTTCCTGAAGGGCCGGCTCCTGTTCCGCAAGGGCACGGTCGTCACATCGGTGCCCTACCACCTCGAGGTGTAATTCGACCGTCCTTGCGCCCTACGCGACGGCGTACGTACGCTGCGTGGCACCGATGTGAGGGGTGCAGAAGTGCGGAAGCGGTGCAGACCACGCAGCGCGCGACGGCGCCTTCCGTCCCTTTCGGTGATTGGAATGGCGGGACTGCTCACCGTGGGCGTGTGTGTGCTGCGTGCTGCGCCGAGCGGTGCGGACACATTTTTCAATTGCCAACAGAAGTTCCAGGACCTCTGGTACGGCCCCCACGCAGGGATGTCGGTGCAGGCCGCGCCAGGTGGCGGTGTGACGATCACAGTGCCGCCTGGCGATCCCCTCATGGAGACGACACCCGGCGGCGATGCGGGCGGGCAGCAAGTCATGATTGTGCCCCTCCCTGACGCCACAGGCATGGTCCTGCCGATCCCGACGAAGACGCTCTGCGAGTCCTATGACCCTTCTTTCCAGGCGGCACCCTGGACCTACTGGCTCGTGACGGCGGGGTTCACGATGACGGTTCCGGGTTACGGGAGTGGTGCATATGGCGCCTCTCTGTGGTGGCGGTTTGCGGACGGGTCGTTCTATGGGGACGGCGCCGGAGCGTCGGGCTCGCTGCAAGCCTGGGCGAACCTGACAGTGCCGGTGCAGGACAGTGATGCCGACGGTGTTCCGGACGTGTCGGATCGGTGCCCGTACGAGGCCGGGAGCGCGGCGTACGGCGGGTGCGCGTCGGATCCGGCCGATCGGCTCGACGTGGTGTCGCTGGGCGACTCCTACTCATCCGGAGAAGGCGCGCCGCCCTTCGACTCGGCGACGAACCAGCACAAGCTCGACGAGTGTCATCGTTCGCAGTCGGCATGGGGCCCGCAGTTCGCGCAGTGGCTGGCGAAGCAGGACTCGGTGCCGCTCGCACTCCAGTTCCGCGCGTGCTCCGGTGCGCTCATTCCCGACCTGTACGGCCCGAATCATGATTGGAAGGCCCAAGAGCCGGGTCAGGTGCTCGCGCTCACACCCGATACCGATGTGGTGACGCTGTCGATCGGGGGGAACGACAGCGGTTTCGTGCCGGTGTTCTCGTATTGCGTGGCGGTGGATCACTGCAACACGCAGGCGGTGCTCCAGACCGACGACGGCCTCGGTGGCGATCGTGTCGACCGGACGTACAACGCGATGTTCGGCACGCTGGAGTCCGTCTACGAGACGGTCAAGGCCCGTGCGCCGAACGCGACGGTGTACGTGATGGGGTACCCCGACATCCTGCCCGACACCGACCCGGGGCTGACATGCCCTGATGTGGTGGGGTTGGACTGGGGCGAGATCCAGTGGCTGCACCAGAAGGTCGTGAATCTCGACGCCGTGATCCGCACTGCGGCTCAACGCGCCGGTGTGGTGTACGTGGACGGCTCCGACGTGCTGAAGGATCACAAGCTGTGCTCGCAGACGCCGTGGGCGAGCGGCTTGACCGCGAAGGCCGCCGGCCTCGTGAATTGGAGCACCGGCAGGTACGTGTTCCATCCCAACGCTGCGGGCCATGCGGCGATGGCGAAAGCGGTCGAGGACGCGCCGTTGGCGAATCCGGTGCCGGACCCGACCGCGGCGGTGACCGGCTCGATCGCGGAACCCGTCGATCTCGCGCAGCTGGGCTATTTCAACGGCATCGCGCAACACCTGCGCGACTGGGACACGCAGTTCCGCAACTGGACGGACGACGTGAAGGCCACCGTGTCGGGTTGGCTGGCTCACAGCCCGTTGCACCTCGACCTGCACTCGTCGAGCCCGATCTCGCTCGGCTCGTTCAACGCCGACGCGAACGGCAATGCGAACATCGACTTCCAGCTGCCCGATACCGCCGACATCGGCTTCCACACCGTGACGATCACGGGAACGGCGCCGGACGGGACGCCGCGCGTGCTGCTCGACGACCTCTACTTCAGCGCCGCCGATCTCGTCCCTGCGGTCACGACCTCTGGCAATGTCGTGCCCGGCGGCAACGTCACGTTCGCCATCGGCGTCACGAACGAGGGGCGGGGCGCGTCGGTCGGCCCGATCAACGTCGACATCGCGCCGGACTCCGATCTCACCTACGGCGCGCCCACCGGTAGTGGCTGGTCGTGCGCGACGCAGTCCAACCACCATCTGCTCTGCAGCACAAGCACGGCGGTCGGCCCTTCGCAGACGCTGCCGGTGCTGCACGTCACCGGCGCGATCGCAGCGAAGGCCGCCGCGGGGTCGCGCACGGATCCGGTCCAGCTGACGGGCGGCAACGACGACTACGGGGCCAACAACACGACCGGCGCCACATGGGCGATCGCCGGGGTGAAGCCGAGCGCCCCGCAGGTCAGCGCGGTGTCGGCGGGCGACGGATGGGTGAGCGTCGCCTGGAACCCGCAGGGTTCTTCACCCGCCGACCACTACACCGTCAAGCTGACGCCGGGGAACGCCGCCACCACCGTGCCCGCGCCGGGCACCCGTGCGGTGATCCAGGGGCTCAGCGACGGTGTCGCGTACCGGGCAACGGTCACCGCGACGAACAGCGCGGGGACGTCGAGCCCATCAGCGGCGTCGAGCGCCGTCACGCCCCACGCCGGTTCGGCGAGCGTGACCACGAAGTGGACGGCCGCCGAGCTGTCCCGGCTCGCCGCGAACGCCGCCTACTTCGGGTCCAGCCAGGCCGCCGCGCAGAAGACCAGCACCGGCATCCTCGCCTACATCGACGGCCTGCTCGCGCCGGGCGTGACGCCGATCGCGCCCCCGCCGGCGAACACGGGGCCGACCAGCGTGACTACCTCCTGGGGCAGCGGCGAGCAGCCCGTCCTGCTGGAGGTCTGCCGGCGCTACGCGCTCAGCCCGGCCGAGGCCCAGAAGTTCGCGGTGCAGGTCATCGGCTTCCTCCTCGCGCTCAGCGGCCATTAGCGCCCATGAGCGCGGCACGTCACAACCCGTAGCTCGCAGTTGACTTTTGGCCTGACCAAAACCTATATTGCCCGCCATCGAAGTCGACCTTGGCAGCCTCTCCAAGTCCGAGCGCGAGTCGCTGAAAGCGATCTACCGGCTCGGCCAGGACAGCACCGACGTCCAACCGGGCGAGGTGCACACCGGCGCGCTCGCGGATCGGCTCGGACTGTCGCCGGGCACGGTGACCTCGATCGTGAAACGGCTCGCCGACCGCGACCTCGTCGATTACACGCCGTATCGCGGTGTGATCCTCACCGCCGGCGGGCGCGTGCTGGCCGTCGCCGCCATCCGCCGCCACCGGATCGTCGAACGCTTCCTCGCCGACATGCTCGGTTACGCGTGGAACGAGGCCGACCGCCTCGCCACCGCGTTCGAGCACCATCTCCCGATGGAGGTGGAAGAGCGCCTCTACGTGGCGCTCCACCGTCCCGAGGCGTGCCCGCACGGCTTTCCGATCCCGGCGAAGGAGCAGGCCGACATCCCCACGATGCCGCCGCTTTACGCGCTCGAGCCCGGTGACGCCGCGATCGTCGCGGTGCCCGGCTCCACCGACCCCGAGCTGATCGAGTTCCTCGACACGCTCGGCCTGCGTCCCGGCGTGCGCGTCGAGGTGCAGGAGAAGCATCCGTTCGACGGCCCGCTCGTGCTCCGTGTCGACGGCATGGAACGCACGTTGGGGAGCACCGTGGCCAACCAAGTGTTCGTCCGCAAGATCGCATGATGATCGACTACCAGCAAAGGAAGCAGGCATGAGTCATTTGCTGGCCGCCGAGGGCGGCTACCAGGCCTTCAAGCTCGGCGGTGCCGAGTGGTTCTGGCTCTTGTTCTCCGCCGCCACGGCCGTGCTCGCGATCCTCGTGGGCTTCGCGCTCGTCCGCGGAGTGCTGAGCGCCGACCAGGGCACGCCGAAGATGCGTGAGATCGCCGGTGCGATCCAGACCGGCGCGATGGCGTATCTCCGGCGCCAGTTCCGCACGATCGGGTTCATCCTCGTGCCCGTCGCGGCGATTGTGTTCCTCACCTCGACGAAGGTGGTGAAGCCCGGCCACGAGGTGGCGCTCAGCTTCGTCCAGTCGGGCACGTTCCGCACGCTCGCGTTCCTCGCCGGCTGTCTCATGTCGGGCCTCACCGGCTTCATCGGCATGAGCCTTGCCGTGCGCGGCAACGTGCGCACCGCGGCCGCGGCGAAGACGGGCTCGATGCCCGCGGCGCTGCAGGTGGCGTTCCGCACGGGCGGCGTCGCCGGCATGTTCACCGTGGGCCTCGGCCTGCTCGGCGCCACGATCATCATCATGATCTTCCAGAACACGAGTTCAGCGATCCTCATCGGCTTCGGTTTCGGTGGCTCGCTGCTCGCGCTGTTCATGCGGGTGGGCGGCGGCATCTTCACGAAGGCCGCCGACGTGGGCGCCGACCTCGTGGGCAAGGTCGAGCAGGGCATCCCCGAGGACGACCCGCGCAACCCCGCGACGATCGCCGACAACGTGGGCGACAACGTCGGCGACTGCGCCGGCATGGCGGCCGACCTGTTCGAGAGCTACGAGGTCACGCTCGTGGCGTCGATCATCCTCGGTGTCGCGGCGTTCGCGTCCATCTACGGCACCGGCGACCCGAAGAAGCTCGCCATCGGCCTGATCTTCCCGCTCGTCGCGCGCGCGATCGGCGTGCTCGCGTCGATCGTGGGCGTGTTCGCGGTGCGGGCGAGCGAGCGTGACAAGACTGCGCTGGCGCCGATCCGCCGCGGCTTCCTCGTCGCCGGCATCCTGACCGTCATCGGCACGCTCGTCGTGGCACTCGTGTACGTGGGGAACGACACCAAGGGCGCCAAGGGCGTCGACGTGGTGAACAACCCCGGCTGGCGCATGTTCGGCGCGGTCGTGGTCGGCCTGATCCTCGCGCAGCTCGTATCCCGCCTCACCGAGTACTTCACCTCCACCGAGACCCGCCCGGTGCAGGAGATCGCGGAGTCGGCCGCCACCGGCGGACCGGCCACCGCGACACTCGCAGGCATCTCGAGCGGCCTCGAGTCGACCGTGTGGGCCATCGTCGCCATCGCCGGCGCCCTCGGCGTCGGCATCGGTCTCGGCGGCGGCAACATCCAGTTCTCGCTCTACCTCGTGGCGCTCACCGGTATGGGCATGCTCGCGACCACCGGTGTGGTCGTGTCCGAGGACAGCTTCGGGCCGGTGTCCGACAACGCCGCGGGCATCGCGGAGATGTCGGGCGAGTTCCACGGCGAGCCCGAGCGCATCATGGTGAGCCTCGACGCGGTCGGCAACACCACGAAGGCCGTCACCAAGGGGTTCGCGATCGGGTCGGCGGTCATCGCCGCGGTCGCGCTGTTCTCGTCGTTCATCGAGACGATCAACAGCGAAGAGGGGTTCAAGTACCTCACCGGTCCACTCCACGGGCAACCCCTCGGGGGTTCGGCGCTGTTCCACGACTCCCGGCTCGCGATCAACGTCGCCGACCCGAAGGTGTTCATCGGTCTGCTGATCGGTGGGTCGGTCGCGTTCCTGTTCAGCTCGCTGGCGATCCGGGCCGTCGGGCGTACCGCGAACGTCGTCGTGCAGGAGGTGCGCAGCCAGTTCGCCGACGGAAAGATCATGAGCGGCGAGAAGCAAGCCGACCCGGCGCCGGTCATCGACATCTGCACGAAGGCGTCGCTGCGTGAGCTCGCCACGCCCGCGCTGCTCGCCGTACTGACGCCGGTGATCATCGGCTTCGGCATCAACTACCTCGCGCTCGGCGCGTTCCTCGCTGCTGTGATCCTCACGGGTCAGCTGATGGCGAACTTCCTCAACAACGCCGGCGGCGCGTGGGACAACGCCAAGAAGTACATCGAGGACGGTCACTACGGCGGCAAGGGTTCCGACGCGCACAAGGCGGCCGTGATCGGTGACACCATCGGCGACCCGTTCAAGGACACCGCCGGGCCGGCGCTGAACCCGCTCATCAAGGTGATGAACCTCGTGTCGCTGCTGATCCTGCCCGCGGTCGTCAACACCCAGCACAACGGCGTGCGCTTCGTGATCGCGGGCATCGCCCTCGTCGTGCTGCTCGGCGCCATCGCGTTCAGCAAGCGCTCCACTGGTTCGCTCGCGGGCACCCCGGCGGAGCCGGAGCCCCAGGTGGAAGCACTCACCGTCTGACCCGCACGCACCGGAGGAACGCCGCGGGCCCACGACGGCCCGCGGCGTTCCCGTGCGCTCTACGTGAGCGTCGTCGCGCGTAGGGTGCTATGAGCTCGGGGTCCGTGGGCACGATCCTTGACAGTGTCCGGAGCCGGGAAGAGCATGGCAAGGGCGCCGCCGGTAGGGTCCCCCACAGGCGCGGGTGGTGCGGCGACTTGCCGTGCCCCCTCGAGGTGGAGACACGTGTGCAGACCAGGCTGAAGCTCGTCGCCGTCGCCGGCGCATTGGTCGCCAGCACCGCGGTCGCTGGCGTCGGCGCGCGCGCGGCGACCACGTCGGGTCCCACCGACACGACGAGCGTCGGTAGGTGCCACGGCCTCCGAGGGCTCGCGAGCGTCAAGAGCGACTACACCGACCCGAGCGACGGCCAGCCCGCGGGGCTCGTCGCGAACATCCCCGTGCCCGGCGCGAATCACGATGTGCGCATCAGCATCAAGGGCGTCGCCGGGCCCGACGGCAGCTTCGGCACGTGCAACTTCTCGGGCGACAACACACCCGGGGCGGGCACCTACCGGGTGCAGAAATGGACCGCGTTGCTCGTGTCGCCGGCCACTGACTGCGTCCCCGACGACGACAACGCCGAGTACCCGCTCAACGGCAAGACGACCATCGAGTTCTCCGACGGCTCGCGTACGCAGACGTACTCGCAGACGACGTTCGGCAACGGCGCCGCCCACGACGTGTTCACGCAGACGGGCGTCGTCACGAAGGGCAACGGTCTCGGCGCGCTGTTCGACAACGAGATCTATTACGCGCCGATCAAGAAGGTGCCGGGAAGCTCACTCGCCACCGGTGCGGCGACGCCGTATCCCGGCTACCAGTACGACACCGCCACGGCCGGCGCCTGTGCCGGCCGGCGGCCTCGGGCCGCGGCCGACGCGCGGGACCTCCTCGTCGGCGACGGCGTGAGCGGGCTCACCGGCCAGGCCGCGTCGGGCTACACCTTCAACGTCGGCAATTGACCGGGGCCTCGCCCCCAGTCGTCCCTCGGCCCCGGGCCGTCGCTCGGTGGGGCTGCTGCGGACGGTTACTTCGGGTCGATCGGCGCGGTGCCGGCGCTGGTGGTGGCGGCGGCGGTGCCCGCGGCCGCGCGGTGGCGGCGCCACTCGACGAACGGCGGCACCAGCGACAGCGCGACGATCAGCACCGTGATGGGCTCGATCCAGGCCTCGCCCACGTGGCTGCCGAGCACGTAGCCGGCGAGCGACACACCGACCGCCCACAGGCCTGCGCCGATGACGTTCGCGACCGTGAACTGGCGCAGCTTCATGCTGCTGGTGCCGGCGAGCATCGGCACGATCGTGCGCACGAACGGCACGAAGCGGGCGAGGATCACCGCGGCCGGGCCGCGGCGTTCGAAGAACTCGTGGGATCGTTCGAGGTACTTCGTCTTGAAGATCCGCGCGCCGGGCTTGAACAGGCTCGTGCCCCAAGCCGCGCCGATCGCGTAGCCGATCTGCGCGCCGATGATGGCGACCGCCAGCGCGCCGAACACGACGGCGGCGAGGTTCATGTGCGGGTCGCTGCTGGCGGCCTTCGTCGAGGCGAAGAAACCGGCGAGGAACAGCAGCGAGTCGCCGGGCAGCGGCGCGGGGACGATGCCCGATTCCACGAACACGACGAGGAGCAGCCCCCAGATCCCCCAGTTGTCGATGACGGTCTTGGCGAACGATCCCATGGGCTGACGAGGCTACGGCAGCGCGGGGCGCTGAGCCGGACGCCCGAGGGCGGTGTGTGACCGCTTCGACCCTCTGTGACCTGGGCGTTTCTGACCGATGCTTGACACGCGGGCAGGATCTGTGCGAGCAACCTGCCCGATCGCTACCACCAGCCGCTCCGTGCCCGAGTGCACGAAGGCGTTGCCGACCCGCTAACCAGGAGGACCGTGGCCAAACCGCTCGTGATCGTCGAGTCGCCCACCAAGGCGCGCACCATCGCCGGGTTCCTCGACCGGACTCCCGAACTCGACGCCACGGTGATGTCGAGCGTCGGGCACGTGCGCGACCTGCCGAACAAGCGCGACCAGTTGCCCGACGACAAGCGCGAGACCCACGCGCGCCTGCTCGGGGTGAATCCCGATGATCACTTCGACACCGTCTACGTGGTGCCGCCGAACAAGAAGAAGGTGATCACCGAGCTGAAGCGCGCGCTGAAGGACGCCGACGAGGTGTACCTCGCCACCGACGAGGACCGCGAAGGCGAGGCGATCGCCTGGCACCTGCTCGAGGTGCTGCAGCCCAAGGTGCCGGTGAAGCGCATGGTCTTCCACGAGATCACGCCGGCTGCGATCCAGGCCGCGATCGCGGACCCGCGCGATGTCGACCTCAAGCTCGTCGAGGCCCAGGAGGGCCGCCGCGTGCTCGACCGGCTCGTGGGTTACGAGGTCTCGCCGGTGCTGTGGCGAAAGATCGGCCGGGGCGCGCCGTCGGCGGGCCGCGTGCAGAGCGTCGCGGTGCGGCTCGTCGTCGATCGTGAGCGCGCGCGGATGGCGTTCCGCAGCGGTTCGTGGTTCGACCTCGAAGGCATGTTCACACCGGCGGCCGCCGGCGCCGCCGCGACCGGGTTCGGCGCGACGCTGTCGCAGCTCGACGGCCGCCGCCTCGCGGTCGGCGCCGACTTCGATCCCGCGACCGGCACGCTGAAGGGTGGCCTCGACGTCGTCCGCCTCGACGAGGCGGGCGCCGGCGCGCTCGCCGATCGGCTGCGCGACGCCGAGTACCGCGTGCAGTCGGTAGAAGCGAAGCCGTTCACGCGCCGGCCGTCGGCGCCGTTCACCACGTCGACGTTCCAGCAGGAGACGGTGCGCAAGCTCGGGTTCCCGGCGAGCAAGGCGATGGCGGTCGCGCAGCGGCTCTACGAGCGCGGCTACATCACCTACATGCGTACCGACAGCACGAACCTGTCGGAGCAGGCGATCACGGCCGCGCGTCGCGCGATCCAGGAACGGTACGGCGACGAGTACCTGCCGGCCGAGCCGCGCACCTACCGCAACAAGGTGAAGAACGCGCAGGAGGCCCACGAGGCGATCCGGCCTGCGGGCGAGCGTATTCGTATGCCCGACGAGGTCGCGGCCGAGCTCGACAGCGACGAGCGGCGCGTCTACGAGCTCGTGTGGGTGCGCACGATGGCGTGCCAGATGGTCGACGCGCGGGGCCGCACCACCACGCTGCTGATGGGAGCGACCTCGACGGCCGGCGAGCAGGCGACGTTCCGTGCCACCGGCACCACGTGGGACTTCCTCGGTTTCCGCCGTGCATACATCGAAGGACGCGACGAGGACACGAGCACGAACGGCGACGAGAAGGAGGCAACGCTCCCCGCCGTGACCGAGGGTGACCGGATCACGTGCACCGACCTCCAGCCGAGCGGCCATGCCACGCGCCCGCCGGCGCGCTACACCGACGCGTCGCTCGTGAAGGAGCTCGAAGAGCGCGGTATCGGCCGGCCGTCCACGTACGCGTCGGTGATCCAGACGATCCTCGACCGCGGCTACGTGTACCGCCGCGGCCAGGCGCTCATCCCGAAGTGGACCGCGTTCGCGGTGATCAACCTCCTCGAGCGCCACTTCGGCCATCTCGTCGACTACGGCTTCACGGCCACGATGGAGGAGGCGCTCGACGTCATCGCCCGCGGCGAGGGCGAGGTCGAGAAGTGGCTGCACAGCTTCTATTTCGGGAATGGCGAGGCGGGGCTGCGAGAGCTCGTGGAGGACGATCACCTCGCGTTGATCGATCCAGCGCGGTGAGCACCGTGCCGATCGGCGAGGACCACGGCGTACCGGTCGTGGTGCGCGTCGGCCGCTACGGGCCCTACGTGCAGCGCGGCGACGACGTGGCCGGCGAGACCGCCGGGTTGCCCGACGACGTTGCGCCCGACGAGCTCACCGTCGAGCAGGCCCTCGAGCTCATCGCCCGCAAGGCCGAAGGCCCGCGCACGATCGGCGACGACCCGGCCACCGGCAAGCCCGTGTTCGTGTTGAGCGGCCCGTACGGGCCGTACGTGCAGCTCGGCGACCAGGAGGAAGGCAAGCGCAAGAAGCCGCCGCGCGCGTCGCTGTTCGCCTCGATGGATCCCGACACGATCACGCTCGACGAGGCGCTCCAGCTGCTCACGCTGCCGCGCGTTGTGGGCGAGGACGCCGAGAGCCGCGAGATCGTCGCCAGCCCCGGACGCTTCGGGCCGTTCCTCAAGCGTGCCGACGGCGAGACCCGCAGCCTCGCGGCGGAGGAGCAGTTGCTCACGATCACGCTGCCGGAGTGCGAGGCATTGTTCGCGCAGCCGAAGCTGCGCGGCCGCCGCGCGCAGAAGCCGCCGCTCGCCGAGCTCGGACCGTCACCCGACAACGGTGCGAACGTCCGGGTGCTCGAAGGTCGCTACGGCGCCTACGTCACCGACGGCACCACCAACGCCACGATCCCCCGCAGCACCGACCCGACCACGCTGTCGCTCGACGACGCGGTGGTGCTCCTGCGGGCCCGAGCGGAGCAGAACGGCGACACGCCTCGCCCGGCACGCGGGGCCAAGACGGCAGGGGCCAAGACGACAGGGGCCAAGAAGGCGGGGGCGAAGAAGGCGGGGGCGAAGAAGACCGCCAAGAAGACCGGCGCAAAGAAGGCTGCGGCGAAGAAGACTGCGGCAAAGAAGGCGGCCGGCTCCGGCATCGATGGCACGGTGAAGCGGGTCGTGAAGAAGAAGGCCGCGGCGAAGAAGAGCGCCACGAACGCGGCGTCGAAGACGCGCTGAGCGACGCGGCGCCGCGCGGTCAGCGCTCGTCGTCGGTGGGCGCGGCCTTCGCCGCCGCGTCGTCGCCCGGCCCGTCGCCGCCCGACCCGTCGCCGCCCGACCCGTCACCGGCGGCTTGGGGGCGGTGGCCGTACTCCTCGGCCCAATCGAAGCGGCTCGACGGGTGCGCGTAGGCGCGGCGCCCGGCCTCGCTGAGCTTGCCGGCGCGCTGGTCGCGGCGCAGGCTCAAGTAGGCGAGTCCCCCGAGTGGGATCGGTAACCAGAACTCCGCGAGCCGGTAGGTGGGCACCGCGAGGCCGGCCACGGCGCTGTCGACGCCGAAGCCGATGAGCACCGCCACGAGCGTGGTCTCCACCACGCCGAGGCCGCCCGGCGTGATCGGGATCACCGCGAGCACGTTGGCGAGCCCGAATGCCACGAGCAGCCCCACCACGTTCGCCCACTCGCCGAAGGCGCGGACGAACACGAACAACGAGGCGGCGTCGAGCAGCCAGTTGAGCGAGGCCCAGATCGCGGCGCGCTCGACGAGATCCCGGTCCCTCGCGATCTCCCGGAGCCGGCCGGCGACCTGTTCCACGATCTCGTTCACCCGCTGGCCGTCGATGAAGCGGATGCGGCGCGTGATCGCCGTGAGGATGGCCTGAGCGCCGCTCGCGGCCGCGCATCAGCGCGAGGAGGAGCAACGCCGCGGACACGAGGACGATCGCGCCGAGCACCGCGGCGACGCCGTACACCGCGTTCACGCCGTGGAACGGCAGCGACACGAGCAGCGCGATCCAGAGGACGAGGTTCAGCACGCACGCCGACACCAGGCCCGTCGCCGCGAGCGCGAAGCCTGCATCGGGGCCGTCGATGCCGGCGGTCGTGAGCAGGCGGTAGCCGAGGGCCGCCCCGGCCGCGCTGCCCGCGGGCACGGTGTTGTTCACCGACTTCGTGGCAAGGTTGATCCGGAACACTCGAAACAGCGAGATCGAGCCCGGGGGCAACGCGACGCGCATCAGCTGCGAGTAGGCGACGAGGGCGAGCACCTCGAACCCGAGACCGAGTGCGAGCCAGCCGAGGTTCACCTGGGCGAGCTTGTGCGCCGCCTTGTTCACGCCCACGATCGCGGGCAGGCCGAAGTAGTTGAACAGGATCAGGAACAGCAGGATCTTGACGGTGCGCTTGACGTTGCGGCGCGTCGCGCTGCGGGAGCCCGGTTGAAGCGCCGTGGCGTGCTCGGGGGCGTCGGCCATCGCGTGCTGTGTGCTGCGAACCGTGGTCATGCCTGACCCTGGAGGAGATGCCGGGCCGGTCCTGCCCGGTCCGTCCGAGCGGGCGTCGTGCGGAGAATCGGACACTACCAGCGCGCGTACCCCGAAACGGTCCTGGTGCTCGTGGTTGCCGATGTGATGCACAGATCGGCCATGATGAGCCGGTGCCGGGCCGGTTCGTCGTCCTCGAAGGCGGTGAGGGGAGCGGCAAGTCGACGCAGGTCGAACGGCTCGCGGCGCGGCTGCGCGAGGCCGGGGTCGACGTGGTCACAACGTTCGAGCCCGGTGCCACGGCACGCGGTGCGGCCCTGCGTGGGCTGCTGCTCGACGACGCCGCGCCGCTCGACCCGCGCGCCGAGCTACTCCTGATGATCGCCGATCGCGCGCAGCACGTCGCCGAGGTGGTCCGGCCGGCGCTCGCCGCAGGAAATGTGGTGGTCAGCGACCGCTTCACGCCGTCAACGCTCGCCTATCAGGGCGTCGGGCGGGGGTTGGGCGTCGCCGCGGTTGCCGCGCTCAGCGAATTCGCCACTGGCGGCCTCGAGCCCGATCTCGTGGTCGTGCTCGACGTCGCCGACGAGGTCGCGGCCCGGAGGCGACCGGTTGCGGGCGATCGCATGGAGCACGCCGGCGCGGAGTTCCACTCGCGGGTGCGGGCCGCCTATCGCGATCTCGCGCCGGCGAACGGCTGGGTGCTCGTCGACGGCAACGGCGACATCGACACGGTCGCCGCGACCGTGTGGTCGGTCGTCGAGCCCGCCGTCGCACGCTCTCGATAGGGTCCGGCGCGATGTGGCAAGGAGTGGTCGGCCAAGAGCGCGCCGTCGCGCAGCTCGAACGGGCCGTTGCCCGGCCCGGTCATGCATACCTGCTCGCCGGGCCGAGCGGCAGCGGCCTCGACGAGGCCGCGCGCGAGGTCGCGGCCCGCCTCGTGGCCGACTCGCTCGAGCCCGATGCCCGCACGCTCGACCTCGTGCGGCGGGGCCTGCACGTGGACGTGTGCGAATTCGAGCCCGAGGGCACGTTCTTTCTCGTCGACCAGGCCGACGACGTCATCGGCGAGGCGGTGCGCGCGCCCGTCGAGGGCACGCGCAAGGTGCTGCTGCTCCACGACGTCGACCGCATGAACGACGCTTCGGGGAACCGGTTGCTGAAGACGATCGAGGAGCCGCCCGATCGCACCGTGTTCGTGCTCACCACCGAGCGGCCCGACGAGGTGCTCGACACGATCCGTTCCCGTTGCCAGCGCGTCGACCTCAGTCCGCTGTCGGACGAGCACATCACCACTGCACTGATCTCGCTCGACGTCGAAGCCGACCTCGCCGCGCTCGCGGCGAGCCTCGCCGGCGGGCACCTCACCCGGGCGCGCGCGCTCGCCGGGCCTTGGGCGTCGTTGCGCCGCGCGTTCGCCGTGGTACCCGCGCGCATCGACGGCAGCGGCGCGGGCGCGACCGCGATCGTCGATGATCTGGAGGCCGCGCTCGATCGGGTGAGCGCGGCGGCCGAGGCCGCGCAGAAGCAGGAAGCGGCGGCGCTCGACGAGGAGCTCGAACGGCGCGGCTACGACGGCCGCGCCGCGCAGACCCAGCGCCGCCGGCTCGCGGCGCGCCACAAGCGCGAGGCGGCGCGCCTACGGCGCGACCTGTTGCTCGAGGGCATCACCGCGATCGAGTCGGTCTACCGCGACGCGCTGTGCGCACCGTCGCCGTCGCGCAACATCGATCTCACCGCGCCCGACATCCCCGCCGAGCGTTGCGTGCATGCACTCGAGGCCTGCCGCCTCGCGCGCGACTCGATGATCGTCAACGAGAAGGGAACGTTGCACCTGCTGCGTCTCCTGCTCGCACTCCCGGTGCCTGGCACGCGCCGTTGACAGCTGTCGCCCGGCGCCGTGGTGTGCCGTTCGTATGGCCCGTGTACCACCCGCACAGCACGGCCGCGCCGGCCAGGCAGTTTGGTATCGTGACCGGCTCCCAGCCGGGGTAGCTCAGTCGGTAGAGCAGCTCACTCGTAATGAGCAGGTCAGGGGTTCGAATCCCCTCTCCGGCTCCAACGTCGCGTCGCGTTCTGCAGCGTCGCTTACGGTGGCGCGATCAGTGCACGAATTCCGTGTCGCGTGACCGAACACATCCACGGCCCGCGCGAGTGTTCTGCGATGTATCGCTCCATCGCTGCCCAGTTGGCGTCGAGCAACGCAACCTGATCAGCGACGCGAAGATTGCCTGCGCTCGTAAGCACGAACCCGCGCACGCGGTGTTCAACCCATCGTCGGCGCTCGACAGGGCGGTATCGGATGCGCTTGTCACGTGTTACAACAACCAGATCGCGTTCGGGCACAAGTTGCAGCCACGTATCGTCCGGTGTGCCGCGAGGTATTTCGGGCAGGTCGTGATGGCCAGGGAACAGGACGTTCTCGTGCGTCTCGGCGAGCCGTCGGCCAAGCAACAGGTCGTTCTCGTCGACGAACCACCCGATCACCTCACGCGGCCGCCGGTCTGCTCATTTCCTCGTAGGCGCAGGCG
This sequence comes from uncultured Actinomycetes bacterium, assembly GCA_963716525.1. GTDB lineage: Bacteria > Actinomycetota > Acidimicrobiia > IMCC26256 > PALSA-610 > JBBREP01. The sequence continues at coordinate 924,355 of OY970315.1, read as the reverse complement.
GCGCGGACATCTTCAACAGCGAGGGCGTATCCCGCAGCAACGTCCTCCAACGGGTCGCCCACGATCACGAGTTCGTAGAGATGTTCCGTGGCAACGCCGCCAACGTTCGGCATTCCGAATGCTCGACGCGGGTCGACGACCACAGGGGAGAAACGACCGGCTGGTCGCCAGCGAGCGGCTGCACCTGCGTCGAACTCGACCTTGTGCATGAACCGCTCAGCGACCTCGGACAACATGACCTCCTGGCCGGTGCGAACGACGATGGCGAGGCGATCATCGAGCTGCGTCTCCTCTTGTACGCGCAAGACGAGTTCCTTGTCGTACACCCAGGGACGATGCGTAGCGAGTGGATAGGGCGCGCCCCACTCGTCGCGCAGCCGAGCAATGACAGGTCGAATTCGTTGGAGCGATACGTCGCGGCGGTATTCGCGCAGGTAGCCGAGTTCGACGAACTCTCCCCAGGTGACGATCTCGCTCTTGGTGGCCTCGGCCCGCACTACGGGGGGATAGTGCCGGCCGCCGCGGGTGTAGCCATCGAGCCAGTTGTGGACGCGGTCAGTCGACAGGCCTAACAATGCGGCTGCCTGACCGATGCCGTACACCGGCCGTTCGAGCACTTGTAGCGCCGCACGTGTGGACTCTTCAGTGATGACGCACGCTCCTCCGGGAACTTCGACGGCATGAGGGTACCGAGAGGCTGCGACACGCCTCGTCATGGTCGGGGGCCGAGCCTTGGCCCTCCCAGGTCGGTCCACGGGTCCCGCCACAGCCCGACGAGAGCAGATAATTCGCGCCGTCCCGCTCGCCGCGTGACCAGGTCGAACGCCTTGTAGCACAGCGTTCGGGCCGGGATACCTCGTAATGAGCAGGTCAGGGGTTCGAATCCCCTCTCCGGCTCCACGCCGCGAGGCGTTCGCGAATGTCCGATGCCGATCTCGTCGGCGCGGAATACGCTCGTACCGTGCCGTACGAACGGATCTCCGTCGATCCCGCGAAGATGGGTGGCATGCCGTGCATTCGCGATACGCGCGTCACGGTCAGCGCAGTGCTCGGTCAACTTGCTGCTGGACAGTCGGTCGAACAGATCCTCGCGGACTATCCGTATCTCGAACGTGACGACATTCCCGCCGCGCTCGCATATGCCGCCGAAGCCGTCAGCGAACGCGAGCTGCCGCTGACACGTCCCGCGTGAGGCTGCTGGTCGACGCGAACCTCGCTCCGATCATCGCCGCGCGCCTCCGCGACGCTGGCCACGACGCGGTCCACGCGTTCGAGATCGGGATACATAATCCGACATCGAGATCGTCGAGCGTGCGCTGTCGGCGGACCGCGTTGTGCTGTCGAGCGACACCGACTTCGGAGCGATCCTTGCTCGGCGTGGAGTGCCCAAGCCGTGGCTCGTACTGCTCCGTCACCGCAACGAGATGGCACCCGCCGATCAAGAGCGGCTATTGATCGTCAACCTCCCGTCGGTGGCGACTGCGCTTGCCGACGGTGCCGTCGTCACATTCGCCCGGGCATCGATCCGGGTCCGTCGTTTGCCGTTCGACGAGAGCAGACAATTCGCGTCGCTCCGCTCACCAGCGACCTGGGCGAACAGCCGATAGCACAGCGTTCAGGCCGGGATACCTGTTCACCCATTCGGAGTCGGCGAGGCCAACAACACGAACCAGTCGCTGTCGTCGAGTGCCTTCTCGATCGCCGACCACAGGTGCGGGTTCGTCGCCAAGCCGGTCTCGTCACGGAACACGTGCAACGCGCGGCGGCTGTTCCACGGCTTCGCCAACCGCTGCAACCCTCTTTGCAGTGCGGGCGCCAACCGGCCGTCGGCGGCGTGGCTATACGAGATGAAGCCGTCGTAACCCATCACCGTCCTGTCCAGCTCCCTTCGATATCGCGGTGTGGAAGCCCGACGGTAATCAGCCTGCGCCGAACGAACGTAGGTGTCTGTGCTTGCGAGCACACAAGTCCCGCCGCACGCCGACGCGATTCAGGTCTGCGCGTACTGCGGGCAGGTCGCCTGCTGCGGTCCGGTCCACGCGAGGTACTGCTTCCACTCGCTCGCACTGAGGTTGCGACCGGCGAGTTGGCATGCGATGTCGCGGACGTGTGCCGGGGCGAGGTTCCACACGAGCCCGGCGGCATCGAGGCCGTACGTATAGGCGGTGTCGCCGCGCGCCGAGATACGCGTGATGCGCCACGGGCGCGAGCAACGGTCCGATTTGCTGGCCGGCATCGAGGTCGACGAGCCGCCAACCGTCGATACCGACGACGACTGCCTCGCGACCGTCAGGCGCGATCGAGGCCGTGAAGAGAATCCCGCCGGGAAGCGGTATGGAAGCGCCGAGCGCGTGAAGGTTGTTGCCGTCGAACACGCGGATCGCGGCGGGGTACACGACCACGAGGCGGCGTCCCGTCGTGTCGGTGGAGATGCCGATCGCGCCCTTGAACGGTGCGCGCACGTTCGGCGTCGCGCGGTCGAGGCCGGTCAGGGCGAACAGGCTCGTGTCGGTGCCGGTCGTCGGTCCGCCGGCGAAGAGTGTCTTCGAGTCGGCACTGAACAGCAGGCTGGCGATCCCGCCGGCCTTGAGCTTCACGTCGAATCGCAGCGTGCCCCGCGCGACGTCGTACAACGCGACCTCGGGTGCCCCACTTCCGCTCGCGTCGAAGGTACCGATGGCGATCGAGCGGCCGTCCGGCGCCCACGCGCAGATCACCGGTTGCCCGAGGCCCGCGGTCAACCCCGCGGCGCGGGTACGGACGCGGAACGGCGGCGAGCCGTCGCGGACGACGAGATCGTGCGTTGCGAGCGCAATCGTCGCGATGCGATCGTGGCGCTTATCGAGGCACGCGAGGGGTGTTCCGACGCGCACCGCGGCCGCTTTCGCGGGAGCGAGCTTCGACAGTTCGGTGTCGATCGGGATCGGCGCGCCGAGCGCGCGGAGCGACTTCGTGTAGACGGTAACGGTCGTGTCCGGGCCGGCCGTCGACACGCCGAGGAGCCGTTCGGGATCGGGTGTCGCGATCACACGCGTGGACCGGCGGGTGGCGAGCACCGACGTGCCGCTCATGTCCCACAAGCTGATCGGGCCACTCGACGCCGATCCGAGGAGGACCCGCTTCGAGTCGAGCAACGCGAACCTTCCTGCGGCGCCCGCGTGCAGCACGGGCGCACCGGGGAGAGGTGCCAGTGTGCGCGCGTCGAGGAACTGGAATGTGTTGTCTCCGAAGACGCCGAGCCGTCGGTGATCCGGATCGAAGGCGAGTGTGGCGTATCCGACCGAGGTGAGGCCCTTGTCGACGACCTGTGGCGCAGCCCCTGAACCGTCGAGCGCGTACGAGAGCGCGTCGGCGCCAACATGTGCGTCGAGCGCCTCAGTTGCGATCACCACACGCCGCCGTTCCCAGTCGAGCACGAACCACGGCGTTGCTTCGGTGCGTATGCGCGCCAAGACGCGCCCCGTCGCGACGTCGTTGACGATGATGTCGCTCTGGCGGCGGGTGGTCGCGGGGGCCGCCGATGATGAGGCGACGACGCGCCCGTCGCGGCTGAAGTCGAACCAGGTGACCTGCGGGCCGGGGCGCGCGAGCGGCGGGTCGGCCTTCCACCGATCACCGACGCGCGAGAACACTGCGATCGAACGATCGGTGTGCGTACTGCTGGAAACTCCGTACTTCGACACGCCGAACGACTGGCCGTTCGTACTGAAGGCGATCTCGGGGAGATCACTCGACGACGGCTTCGGGAACGTCCCCAAGCCGGTCGCGAACGGCGCGCCGAACGGCTCGAGCGACCTGCCGGAGTACATCTGCACCGTGCCGACTCGCGAAAGCACTGCGAGCAGCGAGCCATCGGTGGTGGACGCGATTGCGATCGGCCCGCTGGCGTCGTCGCCTGACGGCGCGGCTCGCCAGCGAATACGTCGGCCCGTCTGCCAATCCCACACCTGCACGACATCGCGATTCGGCGTCGTTCCCCGGTTGGCTTGCAGCGTCACGACACGGTGGCCGGCGACCGTCCGCAGATCGTCGGCCGTGCTCCCGAACGTGCGTTGCAGGAGCGGTTCGGCGAGCACAGCGTTCAGCAGCGCATTGCGAGTGTCGGCGCTCGGCCGCCGGCGATCGGCCTCGATTGCCAACAAGGTTGCGAGCTGTCGGTCGGACGGGAGTGCTGCTTGTGCCTGGCTGACGAGCAGGCGGTACCGGGCAACCGTGGTGGCACGGCGCGCCGTGTTGCGCTGCGCGACCGCGAGCCCGCCGAACGCGATGGCGATGATGAGCAGTACGGCGATGGTGGTGACGCCGGTGCGGGCGAGGCGTCGGGCGCGGCGGTGCTGGCGGACGTCTTCGCCTTCGAGGTCGTCTTTGGAGATGCCGTGCATCGGTGCGGCGAGATCCGCGATCGCGGAGCGGAATCGGCTGTTGCGTAGGTCGAGGCTGGTCTCGTCGTGCGCGAAGCGCAGGTCGAGGTGGCGGGGCTCGTCGCTGAACGCGTTCACGAGCAGTGCGGGTACTGCGTCGCCGGCGAGACGGCCTGCGTCGCTGTCCCAGGCCCATTCGCCGCTCGTGAGCACGGGCAGGATGCGGTCGGCGGACTTGTGTTCGAGCCAGTGGGTCAGCTCGCGTTCGACCCAGGTCGAGCTGGCTGCTTCGGGCGATGCGAGCAGGACGAACCGTTCGGCGCTGTCGAGCGCACCGACGATGGAGCTCCACAGATGCGGGTTCGTGGACAGGCCGGTCTCGTCACGGAATACGCGTAACGCCCGGACGCGGTACCACGGTTTCGCCAACCGTTGTAGCCCTGACTGCAGCGACGGCGCGAGGCGACCATCGGCCGCGTGGCTGTACGAGATGAACGCGTCGTACTGCAAGTCTGCTCACCTCCGACTGGCTCGGCCCCGCTGAACGGCGGTCTGGCCCAGTCTGACCCCTAGGCGAGAGCCGGCGCGTGCGCGTGGACACTCACTGACTGTGCGCGACATCACACGGCGATGTCGTGCCAGACTCGGTCGTGCCCCGGCTCCTCGAGCTACTCGACGACGCTGACCGACGGGCAGTGCTCGCGGCCTCGCACCGCAAGCGGTTCGGACGAGGTGAGGTGGTGTTCCACGATGGTGACCCCGGCGACACGCTGCACTTGATCGTGAAGGGCCACTTTGCGGTGCGCATGACGACGCCGTTGGGCGATGTTGCCACGCTGCGAGTGTGCGGACCAGGGGAGCACTTCGGTGAGCTGGCGGTGCTCGCACCGGGACCGCGCATCGGCGGCGTTGTCGCGTTGGACGGTGGCGAAACCATGGCGTTGCACCGCGACACCCTCGCTGAACTGCGCTCGCGTATTGCCGCGGTGGACGCCGTGCTCACGAGCGCGCTGATCGCGGAGGTGCGCCGCCTCGCCGTTGCGCTGGTCGATGCGCTGTACGTGCCGGCCGAACAGCGTGTCTGGCGACGGCTGCGTGAGCTCGTCGACCTGTACCGAAGCGGCGACGACCCCGTGGCGATCGCGGTCACGCAGGACGACTTCGCACAGCTTGTCGGCACGACGCGTTCGACCGCGAACCGTGTGCTTCGCGCTGGCGAGCAAAGAGGCGTGGTGGCGCTGGCTCGCGGTCGTATCGAGGTGCGCGACCTCGAAGCCCTCGACCGACTCGCGCGTTGATCATGGCGCGCTGCGGCGGAGGCGATACATCGGGATCGTCTCGAAGTCCTTTGCCGTGGTGACTCGACCGACATACTCCGTGGCGAACGGCGCGTCTCGTCGGAGTGCGAGCAGCGCCGCGAAGGCATCGGTGACATAGACCTCACCCTCGGGCGTGCGGGGCTCGATGCGCGCGGCGCGCGTGAGCTCGCGGCCCCAATAGGTCGGCTTGTGGCTGACCGGGTCAACGAGGGCCATGACCGGTCCGGCGTGGGCGCCGATGCGCAGGTGCAGATCGGCTGGGAGGCCGATCGCGGCGAGGTCGAGCCGTTGCAGCGCTTCGTGGAAGCCGAGTGCGCAGTCTGCAGCCGCGGTGACGTCGGAGAACACGGCGGCGATGGCATCGCCCCAGGTATTGACCCATCGCACGGCGTCTCCGTGAGCGTCGATCACCGTGCCGAGCCCAGCGAGTACCTGGCCGACATAGGTGGCGAACTGCTCGTCGCGCAGCCGGCTGAAGCCGTGCAGATCGGTGAACACGATTGTGCCGATCTCGCGATTGGTGCTCGACCCGCGGGGAAGCAGCGTTCGGCCGTGGGCCTCCGGCCGGTAACCGGATGATGTGGGTCGGATGGCCGGTTCCCTTCCAGATCGCCACGTCGTGTGCGGTCCCGGCGACGCCAACCTGCGGGTCGCCGTCCCAGATCGCGAGCTGCTCCACGGGCGCGTCGAGATATGCAGCACGGTTGAGCGCATGGCCCATCGCGATGCGTGCGGCGTAGCCGAACATCTCGTCGTCCTGCATGTACGACGAGTCCGAGGCGTGCACAACCGTCGACGCTTGCTCCAGGCACGACTGGAATCGCGCAACCCAATCGGCGCCGGCAGGGGCAACCGACACCTCCACGAACTCGTCGGTGTCGAACGGCAACACCGCCTCGAGGCGAACGCCGGCGTCGAGCAACGCCTCGGCCGCGAGGATGTCGGCGCCCGACGCAAGCGAGCCGTACGCGAAGCCCACGTGGCGTTCGTTGACGAACGCGCGGATCTGCTGTTCGATCTCGCGCTCGAGGCTTGGTGGGAAGCGACCGGACCCAGTTCGCTCGTCGATCAGATGGCCGCTGAAGTACAGCACGAGCGGCGGGGCGAGCCTGTCGAGCACGGCGCCGTCGATGGAGTTCGCCGCGCACACCAGACGGAGTTGGCGGCGCGTCACGGCCATGGCCGCGTAGTCGTCGCCGGCCAGGTCGGCCGCGAGGCCGAGCGCGCGCCTCGCCTCGTCGACGTCGCCGAGGATCAACGCGGCTTCGGCGGCGGTTGCTTCTCGCCAGTAGTCGTCGGTAGGGCTCGCGGCGCGGTCGGCTCTTACCAGCCGATCGGCCCGAGTCGCGAGTGCGCGGGCCCGTTCGATGTCGCCCGCGAGTAGCCGGAGCGTCGCGGCATTGATGCAGGTGAAGAAGCGCCCGAACTGCGTCGCCGCGGCCTCGTAGAGGTCTGCGGCATGGTTGAGGCGACCGGGTCGTTCCCGGCCGCTCGAAGCGAGCGCATCGTCCTTTGCGAGCCGTGCGATCAGACCGGCGGCATCTTCACGGAGCGACACGAGGGTGTCCGCGGACGACGCAAGGCGGGCCTGGAGCTCCATCGCAGCGGTCCGCGACCGCTCGACCGCGCCGGACCGCGCGAGCGCGAGTGCAGCAACGTAGCGGGCTTCGAGATGCTCGGGATCAGCCTCAACGGCCGACATCGCCTCGTCGTACGCGACGAGTACATCGCCGTGCGAGATGGCCGCGCGGGCATTCACGACGAGGTCTTCCGTCACGCGTGCAACGTACCAAGCCTCTGATCTCGGATTGCTGGTGCGCATTGTGCGGCCCACCGACCTTGGCGCTCCGGGCTGAAGCGCGTCGTCGCATGCTCGCCGGTTCGGCGCCGGGATTCTGTGTTGCACCACACGCACCCTGTGTGCGCCTGGGCACGGACGAAGAACCTGTTCGTGCATTTGACTTCTGCGGGAGTATCGACCGAGAGGGTTGGCCCGGAATGATCCTTGCAGCGTGGCGTGACCTGCAGTGGCGTCGCAAGCGTTTCGCGATTGCGATCGCTGCCACTGCCCTTGTATTCAGCATGAGCTTGGTGATGTCGGGGCTGTCCGACTCGTTTCCGCGCGAGGTGCACATTTGCTCGGAATGATCGGCGGCGAGACGTTTCTCGCGGCCAAAGGTGAGGCCGGTCCGTTCACGAGCGTTGCGATCATCGACGAGAACGCCGACCCGCATGCCGCACCGTTGATGTTCTGGAGCGCGGCCATCAACGTGAACGGCTCGGTCAAGCAGGTCGGTCTGATTGGGCTCCCGCCGCGGTGGCCGGTACCGCTGACGAAGGGCCGCAGCGCCGCGCGCGCGGGCGAGATCGTCGTCGACAGCTCGAGCCGACTGAAGCTCGGTGACACCCTGCCGATGGGCGCACATCGCTTCGTGGTCGTCGGCGTCATGTCGGGCCGTACGCTGTTCGGCGGACAGCCGGTCGTGGTGATGACCATCAAGGACGCCCAGGCGACACTCGCGGGCGGCGCGCCGGTTACCCGTGCCTTTGTCGAACGCGCGACACCGTCGACTCCGCCGCCGGCCGGACTCACTCGGTTCACACGCGCGCAGGCGGCCGCCGATCTCGAACGGCCGATGAAGAACGCGAGCAGCTCGATCGGATTCGTCATGGCGCTGTTGTGGCTCGTTGCGGCGTGCATCATCGGATCGGTCGTGTTCCTGTCGGCGCTCGAACGCAGTCGCGACTTCGCGGTGTTCAAGGCCACCGGGGTGAAGTCGTGGCAGATGGGAATGGGGCTCGCGATGCAAGCCGTGATTCTCGCGGTGGTCGCTTCGCTCCTCGCGATCGCGATCGCACTTGCGCTGGCCCCGTTCTTCCCGCTTCCGGTCGTCATACCGTTCCGGGCCGCGGTCACGCTGCCGCTGCTTGCCATCGCGATCGGGCTTGTCGCGAGTCTTGCGGGCTTGCGCAAGACCGTGAGCGTCGATCCCGCGCAGGCATTCGGAGGTCGCTGAGATGGCGTTGCTCGAAGTCGAACGTCTGACGGTCACCTACGGTCGTGACGACTATGCCGTGACCCCGCTCGACGGATTCGACATGACCGTCGCGGAGGGCAAGCTCGCGGTGTTGCTCGGACCGTCGGGCTGCGGGAAGACGACCCTGCTGTCGTGCCTGTCGGGCATCCAACGCCCGGCCTCCGGTGCGATCCGTTTTGGTACCGTCGAGGTGACCGCGCTCGACAACGACGGCCTCGCGGGCTACCGACGGGACACAGTCGGCATCGTGTTCCAGGCGTTCAACCTCGTACCGTCGCTCGACGCGGCGGAGAATGTGATGGTGCCGCTGCGATCAAGCGGCGTGTCTCGGCGCGAGGCACGGGCCCGCGCGGTCAAGCTTCTCGAGGACGTCGGGCTCGGCGAACGTGTGCATCATCATCCCGGTGGTCTCTCCGGTGGTCAGCAACAGCGCGTGGCTATCGCGAGAGCGCTGGCGCTGAACCCGCCACTGATCGTGGCCGACGAGCCGACGGCAAGCCTCGATCACGTGCAGGTGGAGGTCGTGCTCCGGATCCTGCGAGGCCTCACGGCACGGGGATGCACCGTGATCGTGTCGACGCACGACAATCGACTCATCCCGCTCGCTGATCAGCTCGTGGAGATGCAGCCTCACGCAGTCGCGACCGCTGCGACGAGCGTGTTGCACGAGGAGTTCGCGGCCGGTGACGTCGTGTTCGAGCAGGAGAGCTTCGGCGATCGAATCTACGACCTCGTCGAGGGAACCGTCGAGGTATCGCACCTCGGCCCCGATGGTGCGATGCATGTGCTCGGCACGAAGAAGGCGGGCGAACAGTTCGGTGAGATGGGACCCCTGTTCCAGCTCCCGCGGTCGGCAACCGTTCGCGCCGCGACGGCGGCGCGCATCGACGCGTACACGGTCGATGCGTTCCGTGAGAAGTTCGGCGGCGCGCACTTGATCGCCCTCGTCGCCCAGTACTCGGGGAGCGACTGATGCGAGACGGGAGCGGTACGAGCAAGCGTTCATCGCTCGAGCGGGCCGCGAGCAGTCGGAGTGGACGGAACACGTTGGTCACCCGGCGCGCCGCCGCAGGAGAGGTCATCGTCCATCAGGGCGACGACGACGCCGCGATGTTCATTATCCAGTCGGGGCGGGTCGAGATCCGCCGTGCACAAGGTGATCAGCAATTCGCGCTCGGAATCTTGGAGCAAGGCGACTTCTTCGGTGAGATGTCACTGCTCGAGTCGCTGCCGCGGTCGGCGACGGCCGTCGCACTCGAACCAACGGTGCTGCTCGAGCTCGGTGTGGGCGCGCTGCTCTACCGGATCCGGCGTGATCCGACCCTCGCCGTCGAGATGCTGCAGAAGCTGTCGGCGAGATTGCGCACGGTGCAGGACAAGCTCGCGGTGCGCGATCCCACTGTGGTTGACGACACGGTCGACGCGTAGGTACCGCGATGCGTATCCAGGCGCAAGAGGAGCGGCTCTTCGTCATCTCCGACCTCCACCTCGGTAACCCCAACTCGACGGCCCGGTCGCGCCTCGGCGCGTTCATCGACTACGCACGAGCGCGCCGTGCGAGCGTGTGCATCAACGGCGACGGCTTTGATCTCGCGCAGACGAGCTTCCCGCGGCTCGCCGGCGACTCGTTGCCCGTGATCTCGAGCCTCCGGCGGCTACTCGATGCCGATCTACGCGTGTACTACGTCGTCGGCAACCACGACATGGTGCTCGAACACTTCCTCTCCGATCTTGTGTTCAGCCGCATCTCACCGTTCTTGAACTTGCGGAGCGGGACCAAGCTGATCCGGATCGAGCATGGCCACCTCTACGATCCGTGGTTCTCGCGGGCTCCGGTGAGCTACCAGTGGGCGACCCGGCTGGCTGGTTACGCGCTCGTCGCGGTGCCAGACGTCTACAAGCTGTGGGCGCAGGTGGGCAGCGCGGTCGATCGCGCCCAATCGTGGCGCGTTCGCCGCAGTGGCTCCGAGGTGTCGAGCATCGACCGTTACCACGAAGCCGCCCAGACCATCCTCGAGCGTGGCTTCGACGCGGTGATCTTCGGCCACACCCACGACTCAGAGCAGATCGAGTTACCCGACGGTGTGTACGTCAACTCGGGCAATTGGTTGCGCGGAAACACCTATGTCGAGATCGACGCCGGTCGGGTGGAGCTGCGCTCCTGGGATCAGGTAGCGCAGAACACATAGTTCGCGTCGCTCCGCGCGTGCGCGACCTCGTCGCGCAGCTGGTAGTCCGGGATGCCGCGGGACAGGACATGGGAGCCGTGAGGCGTGACTACCCGAGCTGGAAGTCGGCAGTGTGGACGCCACTGTCGGCCAGGGTGATGAACAGCGCGTAGCGGCCGGTCGCGCTCGGCGTTAGCCCTGATTATTCGTCGGTGTCTGCGGGTTTGTAGTTGCTGGGCGCGACAAGTGCCCTGTTCGTAAGGCATTCTTGGTGTTGCGAGACAACCAAGACCGCCGGACGAGAGGGCACTTGACAAGTGAACGGTATCAGTACGCGAAACGTGAAGATCGAGACCGCGGCGACGGGCGTGGTCGGTCATGTCGGACTGCACGCGCTGGGCGCGTACGCGGACCAGGTCGGGCTTGGTCGGGCCTTGTCGGCGCGGATCGCGGGCCCGTCGGGGGAACGGCCGTGGTTGCATGATCGCGGGAAAGTCCTGGTGCATGCGATGCTCACCCTCGCGGGTGGCGGGGACGCGATCGCCGATGTCGAGTACCTGCGCGCGCAGCCGGGCCTGTTCGGGTCGGTCCCGTCGGACACGACGGTCGGCCGCATGTTCCGTGACCAACTCGACCCGGCGACCGTGACCGGGCTGTGGGAAGCAATCGCCGGCGTACCGCGGGGGTATGGGACCGTCATGGTCTGAGCGCGTCGGATGAGCGGGTCGTGGTCGATTTGGATGCGTCGCTGGTCGAGATCCATTCCGAGCACAAAGAACAGACGGGCCCGACATACAAGGGCGGCTTCGGATACCACCCGTTCTTCGCGTTCGTGGACGGCACCGGCGAATGCGTCGCCGCCTTGTTGCGGCCCGGCAACGCCGGCGCGAACTCCATCGCCGATCACCTGACCGTGCTCGATCACGCGATCGGTCAGCTCCCCGAACGCGTACGCGCCGGACATCGTGACAGCGATCCTGGTGGGCTCGTCGAACGCAAGCTGATCGTGCGTGCGGACAGTGCCGGCTGCACGCACGGATTCGTGGATGGTTGCCGAGCCCGTCACGTCGGGTTCGCGGTCGCAGCCCGCCAAAACAACAGCATCCACAACGCGATCGCACGCATCCGTTTCGACGACAACCGATGGCAACCAGCGCTCAGACAAGACGGCGACCTGCGGCCCGGCGCAGCCGTCGCCGAGATCACCGACCTCGCCGACCTCGACGGCTGGCCGACCGGGACACGACTGATCGTGCGCCGCGAGCCGTTGCATCCCGGCGCGCAACAAACCCTGTTCCCGTCCGAGGTCTACCGATACTGGGGCCACTACACCGACCAGTCCGGCACTCCCGTCGAACTCGACCGGTTCATGCGCGCGCACGCCCACGTCGAAGACCACATCCAACGCCTCAAAGACTCCGGCCTCTGCCGGTTCCCGTTCAGCGACGCCGACGCCAACCGAGCCCGACTCGCAGTCGTCGCGTACGCCGCGGACCTCGTCTGCTGGTTCCAGACCGAAACCCTCGACGGGCCACTCAAGACCGCACGCCCCAAGACGCTGCGCTGGCAGCTCTGGCACACACCCGGCCGGATCGTGCGCAGAGCCCGACAACACATCGTGCGCATCCGCGACGACTGGCCCAGCGCCCAACTCCTCACCCGCGCCTACAAGCGCATCGCGCTCATCACCTGAGCCCGCAGCCACCCGAGACGTCTCCGCGGAAACGTCCGCGGGGCCTTGACCACGCACGCCGCGACACAGCCGCAACACCACCGATCACCGACACCCCGCCACCACGAGCGACGACGCGCACCCCAAGACCACCCAATACCGCCGCCCGAACCCACAAAATGGCCGACCCACACGCTCACGAACTCTCATGAACAGTTGGGGCTAGCCGGCCGACTATCCCGACCTCGAGCCCGAGGACATCGTCGCAGCGCTTGAGTATGGCGCCGCTGCGGTGCAGGAGCGTGAGCTTCCGACGGCATCGGGTCAGTGAGGCTGCTCGTCGACCAAGACATCTCGCCACGAGTAGCCGTGTTGCTTTGTGAGGCTCGTAACGAGCAGCTCAGGGGTTCGAATTCCCTCTCCGGCAGCAACGCCGAACGAGTTCCGGTGAAACCGTTCGTAGCCGATCGGCAGTGCGATCGGCTCCAGCACGGGCCGAAACCGTAGACCTCGAACGTGGCTTGAAGCGGTGCCATGGTTCGGTTCCCGCCGAGCATGCTCGCCTGACGGACGGGCACGACCTGCCTCCTTCGCTCTGATCGGTGGACTGCTCTTGGCCCACGCCGCTGTCGTCTGGGTAGTGGGTCAGTTTGATTCAGACCCAGTGGGGCGGCCGCGTGAGCGAGACACCGTCAAGGCTGACCAACGGCGATGGCAGTTGGCACTTGCCAAGGACCGACGTGTTCCAGTGAAGGTGCGCGTCGCCTTCGGCGGCCAGCTCGTCTGAAGTCCGACCACGCGGCGACACGATGATGACGTGCTTCCCCTCCTCCTTCACGAGCCGCACCGCGGGAATCAGATCCGCATCGGCGCACACGAGGATGGCGGCGTCGTAGCTGTCGCGGAGCGCTCCAGCGACCATGGCAGTCGCCACGCTGACATCGGTCATCTTCTCGGTTGGACGCTTCCAGCCGTAGCCGCATTCGGGGCATCTAACCGGACGGCGCTTATAGGTGCCTTCGACGACCTCGAGACCACCGCGGGCTCGCAGCGCGTCGATGTACGTCGACTGGTCCTTCACGTCCTCCGGTGGATGTCCGACCCTCGTGGTGAAGTACGTGACGGAGACGAGCTGCTGCGGCGGGCGGATCAACGTCTCCACGAGCGACCGATAGTCCAGCCAGTAGAAACGAGTGAAGCCCTTGGAGCGAAGGCCGTGGAACACGTTGAAACCATCGACAAAACTTGCAACGCGTTCTAATTTTGGCTCGACATGACGCTTGGGGTGCTCTACCATGGTTGGCATACACCGCCGGTAGGGAGACCACCGGTTAGACGGCCCGTCCCCAAGGGGGCGGGCTCGTCCGTTTTGAGGGCGTACAGTGAGTGCAATGCCAAAGCGGTCAAGCAAACTGGATCTCGCCCAATTGGCGAAGGCCATCGTGGACGAATCCACCGGCGATGAGCCCCGCCCGGCCGATGACGACGGCAAGAATCCGCATGCCGTGGCGCTGGGCCGCATGGGCGGCAAGAAGGGCGGAGCGGCACGAGCGGCGCGCTTGAGTGCCGAGGAGCGCTCTGAGATCGCGCGCAAAGCCGCACAGGCACGGTGGCACCCTATCAACGAATAGGGTTGCAGTCAATAAGCAATCTTGATACTCTGGCTGTGTCATAGGCGGCCGGAGGATCGAATGGTCAGCAATATCTATAGGCCGAATCACGTCAACCGCGTGGTCGACAAGTTCGGCGCACAGACGAGGCTGGCCTCGGCGCTGGGGATCTCGCAGCCCGCCGTCAACTACTGGGTTCACGCAGGACGCATTCCAGCCAAGTGGCACGCGCCGATTCTCGAGGCGGCGCGCGAGCGGGGCATTGAGTTGGCCCCCGCGGACCTGTTGCCGCCGCCTGCGCCCGCCGCCGCGAAGTCACAGGAACTTCTACCGGCGCTCCCGATCGCGCGGTTTGAGGGAGTGCTCAACCTCGGTGGCCCCGAGATCAACTGCTATGTGTTGAGCGACGGCCGACGAGTAATTAGCCGCACGAGCGCGACGAGCGCGCTCAGCGGCGTCGCAGGCGGCGGCGACCTTGCCAGCTACGTCAACATCGAACCTCTCGCCTCACACCTCCCCTTCGACCTTGACGACGAGCTGATCCAGTTCACGCTCCCTGGCGTGACGCACAAGAACGTCAACGGCATCACCGCCGAGACTTTCCTGAGCATTTGCAAGGCGTATGTCGCTGCACGTGACGCGGGAAGCTTGAAGACGGAGCGCCAGGAGGAGATCGCCAAGCAGGCTGGAGTGTTCCTCGCTGCGTGCGCGACGATCGGCCTCATCGCGCTCATCGATGAGGTAACTGGTTACCAGTACGAGCGCGACGACACGGCCCTCCAGGTCAAGCTCCGCGCATATCTCGAAGAGGAGATGCGTCCCTGGGAGAAGACCTTCCCTGACGAACTGTGGCGGCAGTTCGGACGCCTCACGAACTGGAAGGGCGCTCTGCACAATCGGCCCAAGTATTGGGGCAAGCTCGTCAACGAGTTGGTCTACGACTGTCTCGACGCCGACGTTGCCCAATGGCTTCGAGACAACGCGCCGGCGCCGCGCCATGGTCAGAACTATCACCAGTGGCTCTCGAGCCAGTACGGACTCCAACGACTGCTCGAGCACATCTGGATGCTCGTGGGCATGGCCTCGGCGTGCGAGACGATGGACGAGCTGCGCTATCGAATGGCGGTCAAGTACGGCAAGCAGGAGATCAACCTGCGCCTCTTCATCGACCCGCCGAACTGACATATCGCTCCAGGCCAGATACTTATTAGCCCCAGGTCAAAGCGCGCTCGTGCGCTTGACTTTCCTTAAACGGTCAAGCATAATGGTCAGTATGAATCGCCTCCCGATCGAGCGCCGCGCCCAGGTGATCGGGTGCCTCACCGAAGGCATGTCGATTCGTGCCACCACGCGCGTGACCGGCGTGGCGAAGAACACGATCGTGAAGCTGCTCGCGGACCTCGGTGCGGCATGCGCCGACTACCAGGACGCCGCGTTCCGCAACCTCGACATCGACCGCGTGCAGGCCGACGAAATCTGGTCATTCTGCTACGCCAAACAGAAGAACGTGCCTGAGGAGTTCAAGGGCACGCCCGGTTACGGCGACGTATGGACCTGGGTCGCGATCGACGCCGACACGAAGCTCGTTCCCACGTACCTCGTCGGTGAGCGCACGCTGGAGGACTGCTACACGTTCCTGTCGGACCTGCGCGACCGGATGCTCCCCGGCCAGCGCATCCAACTCACGACGGACGGCCTCGGGATCTACCAGAGCGTCGTGGACGCGATTTGGCGCGGCAACATCGACTACGCGGTCATCATCAAGGACTACGGCGGCGGGAACGACGACCACCGTTACAGCCCCGCCGAGTGCACCGGCATCCAGAAGCGTCGGATCAGTGGCGACCCCGATGAGCGTCACGTCTCGACCTCATACGTGGAGCGGCAGAACCTCTCGATGCGGATGGGGATGCGCCGCTACACGCGCCTCACGAACGCGTTCAGCAAGAAGATCGAGAACTTGGCCTACAGCGTGAGCATCTTCTACGCCCACTACAACCTGTGCCGTCCCCACCAGACGCTCAGCGGCAAGGGACGCGGCCAGGTGACGCCTGCGATGGCGGCCGGAGTCGAGTCGCACCCCTGGTCGATAACTCAACTCTGCGAACTGCTCGAATCAAACTGACCCACTACCGTCGTCTGGGTGTGTCTCGCAGGGCAACGTGCGGTTCGCGTGACCAGTGGCGGCCCGACCAAGTGACTCTCCGGTTCCAAGGGCCTCCCACCAGGACTTTCGCCGGTCAGGCCATCAGCGGAATCGGTCGGTAGGCCCGAGCGCGGGCAAGGTCGGCGGCACGGCGCGCGGCGAGGCGTGCTTCGGGGGCGTGGGCTACTGCCCTCTCTGACATAATTGGTGTTGCCGCCTGGGTTGTTTCTATTCGTTGAGTAGGGGCGGGGATCGAGAGATGTCATGTCTGTTACTACCGTTGGGGTTGTGTCGCCGCGGCCTGATCCGGAAGTGCGTGCGCAGCGGCGTTCGTATACGCCGGCGTACAAGTTGCGGGTCTTGGCGGAGCTCGACGCGGCCGAGCGTGGCAAGGGCGGCGAGATCTTGCGGCGCGAGGGCTTGTACAGCTCGTTGATCGCGGAGTGGCGCAAGCAACGTGATCGCGGCGCGCTGGAAGCGATGACGGGCCGCCGGACCGGTCCGCGTGGCAAGGATCCTGTTGTCGTGGAGAATGCTCGGCTCCGTGAGCGTGTCAGCGAGCTCGAGGGTCAGCTCGACACGGCGACGGAGTTGATCGACGCGCAGGGAAAAGTCTCGGCGCTCTTGTCGGAGATGTCGCACAAGAGCGCCAAGCCGAAGTGAACACGATGCTCGAGACGCACATCGAACGGTTCGCGCCGGTCGTGGGCGTGGCGAGGGCGTGCGCAGCGTTCGGTGTGAACCCGCGGACTCGTCGTCACCGCCGCCAAGCGGTCGAGGGCAGGGCCCGGCCGCGTCCTCGACGTGATCCGCAGCCGCGTCGGGCGCATCCCGCGGCCATCAGCGAGACGGACAAGGACCAGATCGTGGCGACGTTGTGCTCGGACCGGTTCGCTGACATGGCGCCAGCGCAGGTGTACGCGACGCTGCTGGACGAGGGCAGCTACCTGTGCTGTGAGCGTCAGATGTATCGGATCCTCGCCGAGAGAGGCTTGGTTCGTGAGCGCCGTCGTGGCGGCCATCAACGCGCCGGCGCGTACGGCGTCCCGCGGCTCGAAGCGACCCGACCGAACCGGGTCTGGACCTGGGACATCACCAAGCTGCCCGGCGCTGCGAAAGGCGTCCGCTACTTCCTCTACACGATCATCGACATCTACTCACGCAAGATCGTCGGGTGGACCATCGCGGAGCGCGAGTCGGAGAAGATCGCCCGCAGACTCATCCGTGAGACATGTCGCCGCTACGGGATCGATCGGAACACCCTCACGATCCATTCCGATCGTGGCAGCCCCATGATCGCCGGGACCGTCGGCGAGCTCCTCAACGAGCTCGGCGTCGCGAAGTCCCACAGCCGCCCCCGCGTCAGCAACGACAACCCGTTCATCGAATCGCATTTCAAGACACTCAAGTACCGGCCCGACTATCCCGGCCGGTTCAACACCATCAACGCCGCGCGTGCGTGGTGCCGCAAATTCTTCCACTGGTACAACGAGGCCCACTACCACAGCGCGATCGGCTACATGCGGCCCGCCGACCTCCACGACGGCAACCACACCGCCGTCCTCGAACGCCGCCAAGCCACCCTCGACACCGCGTACGCCGCACACCCCGAACGATTCACACGCAGACCCACACCAGCACGCGTTCCGACCAAGGCGTGGATCAACCGACCAACCATCCAAACCGACTGAACAAACGGCAATCACCTATTGACAGGTTCCGCTGAAACGCGTACCGACTACGCGGGCGCTCGCCGCGCCACGTCGAGAAGATTGGGCGTGATGAAGACTTTTGCAGGCACCATCGCGATCGCGACCGTCGCGCTCTTGCTCCCGGCCGCGTCAGCCGGTACGACGGCGCATGCCGCAGCCGCAGCCCAGCCAGCGGCGACGAAGGCCGCGCACCATCCCGACTTCAACCGTGACGGCTACGCCGACGTCGTGATCGGCTCACCCGGCGACGACGTCGCCGGCACCAACGGGGCCGGTGGCACGTGGGTCCTCTACGGCGGCCCGCACGGCGCGAACACCGGCAACCGCCACCAGTACTTCACCGAGGCGTCGATCGGGCGAGGTGCCACGTCGGGCGCAATCGATTCGTTCGGCTGGGCATGGGCCGCCGGCGATTTCAACGGAGACGGCTACGACGACCTCGCCTCGAGCGCGATCGGCAAGACCGTCAATGGGCACGATCACGCAGGCGCGGTCGTCGTGCTCTACGGATCTCCATTCGGGCTCCATACCTCGAACGCTCAGTTCTTCACCGAAGACACGAGCGGGATGGGCGCCAGCTCGGCGGCATCGGAGTACTTCGGTACGGCAGTGGCCGCCGGCGACTTCAACCGTGACGGGCGCGCCGACCTCGCGATCGGCGCCTACGGCGAGGACGTCGGTGGCGTCCACGATTCTGGTCGCGTCTTCGAGCTGTTCGGCACCGCGAGCGGCCTGTCGCATTCGGCGCCGCTCCTGCCGAAGCACTTCGACGAGAGCACGGCAGGCATCCACGGCGGCGTCAAGCTGCTCGACGATTTCGGCAACACGCTCCAAAACGGCGACTTCAACGGCGACGGCTACGCGGATCTCGCGGTGGGTGCGCCGTGGAAGCGGGTCGGTGGGCAACAGTACGCCGGCGCGGTCGACGTGTTGTTCGGCAGCCCGAGCGGGCTGACGGGCAGGGGTGCGCAGACGTGGACCGAGGATTCGTCGGGGGTACCGGACACGAGCGAAGAAGACGACATGTTCGGCTACACGCTCGGCGCGCTCGACATCAACGGCGACGGTCGTGACGAGCTCGTGATCGGCGCGCCGTCCGAAGACCTCGGCGCGACGAGTGGCGTCGGCGCGGCGACCGTGCTGTACGGGAGCTCGCACGGACCGACGACCGATGGTGTCTTGTTCTGGCTGCTCAGCAACACGACCCAGGGGCAGTCGCCGGAGGAGTTCGACTACTTCGGCTCGAGCTTCGCGCCGTTCGACTTCGACGGCGACGGCCGTATGGACCTCGCGATCGGTGTCGAGGGTCAGGACATCCTCAGCAGCAGCCACGCCGGTGAAGTGATCGTGCTCCACAACGTTGGTGGCCGCTTGTCGCGAAGCGGCGCGTTCCAGTTCGACCGCGGGGCACCTGGCCTGCTCGGCCCGGCGGCGCCGGGCGAAAACTTCGGGGCGAAGGTGCGCGCCGGCGATTGGAGCGGGAACGGGCGCGATGACCTCGCGGTCTCGGTTCCGTACATGACGGTGAGCGGCAAGACCAACGCCGGCGCGGTGCAGGTGTTCTACGGCGCCGCCTTCGGGCTCGCCGACAACGACCAGCTGTTCACCGCGAACGCACTCGGCGGCACGCCGTACCAGGACGCGAACATGGGGAGCTACGACTGGTAGACCGCGCGAAAGCTCGCGTGATGGTCACGTGGAAGTTGGGGGAGCCGCGCATCAGATGCCAGCGGTTGAAGGGAACGTGAGTCCCGCTGCGCACCGTGTGCGCCACCACGGGACGCGGTCAGTGCTTGACGCCCGGGCCTCGTCACGCTCAGGTGTCTTGCTGGCCGAGGGGTGCGACGATCTGGGGGAGCTCGGCGCCGACGACCTGGCTGTGGCTGTTCGACAGGCAGGTGAGGTAGTCGGCGCCGTAGTTGCCGCCCAGGTTGTCGAGGGTGGGATGGCCCGCGCTGAGCACCTGGCTCGCGGGGACTGCATACAGGTTGAGGAGGTTGCAGCTCGCCGGGGTGTAGAGGGCGTCGTCCAGGTTCCCGAACGTGTAGACGTCGGTGCCGGAGATCGCGGCGCTGAGCGTGGCCTGCTGGTTGGTGGTGCCGGGTGCTTCCGCGCAGCTGGTGATGAGCGCGCACAGGATCGTGGCGTTGTCGCCGACGGGATCGCCGACGGTGTTGCTGTTGTACAGGTTGACGAGCTGCTCGTTGGCGGGCCCGTTCCAACAGGTCTGGGCGGCCACGTCGACACCGGCTTTGGGTACGCCGCCGAGCGGGCTGTCCAGCGTGATGATCGAGCTCACCTTCGAGTCTGACGGCAGCCGTTGCAGGAAGCCGAGCATTTGGAGGCCGAGAAGGCCGCCCTGCGAGTGACCGATGATGGTGAAGTCGGTGTTCGGGTTCACGCGTGCGTAGCCGACGAGCATCAGCACGAGTCGGCTGATCGCGGTGGTGTAGTTCTCCGCGGTGTCGGCACAGGCGTACGAGTTCGGAGTCCAGTCACCGGTCTTCGAGTTGGCCTTGCCGCCGAGGTAGCTGTACCAGAGGAAGTCGCTCGGGGCGTAGTTGTCGGCGGATGTCGCGACGTCGCGGATGCTCGGATAGAGGTCACTCCCGTCCGACACGCACGTATCGCTCGTGCCGGCGCACTGGAGGTTCGTGCGGATGCCGAGCATCTGCACGACCACCTTGTGACGCTGGAACACGATGTCGACCGTGCCCGCACCGCTGTACTTTCCGGTCAGCGCGGCGGTGATGGTGGCGGTGCCGACTGCGCTGGATCGAACGGCGAACGTCGCGGTTCCGTTACTGACCAGCACCGACGCCGGCTTGATCTTGACCGAACCCGACTCCGGCGCAGGCGTGATCGACGACGACAGCTTGAGTCGCGCGCCCGTGACGGGCTGGCCATTGGAGTCGGTCACCGTCGCGGTGACGACCGTCTGCTGGTGCCCGTTCGCCCACCGCGTGTCGTGGTCTGCGCTGAGCACGACCGAATCGCCCGAGATCTGCGCGGTGCCGGTGTCGTTGCCGACTACCACCCAGCTCGGCGTCACCGAGGTCGCGTGCAGGGAGAAGCTGACGACACCGTTGGTCGTGGAGGGCGACACGACAACGGAGACCGTGGCGGAGGTCTTCGACTTGCCGATCGTGGCGGTGCCGGTCTTGCTCGTGTAGTCGACACCCGCGACGGCTGTCCCGTCGACCGTCGCGTACCCGATCTTGATCGGCGCGGTGGTCGGTTTCGTTCGCGGTGATGGAGAACTTCGCGGTCGCCTTCCCCTTGGTCGGTCTGACGACCTGCACGTCGCCGATCGACACGGCCGGCGCCTCCTGGATCGTCGCGGTCGCGCTGCCCGCGTCGATGCGCGCCGAGCTCGACGGGTTCGACAATGTGAACGTGAACGTCTTGGGTGGCCCGGCCCCCGGTCCACCGGCGACGGTGACCGCGACGGTCTGTTCGGTGACGCCCGATTGGAACGTGAGTGTGCCCGCGCTCGCGGTGTAGTCGCCCGGCTGGGTTGCCGACCCGTCCGCGGTCGCGTAGTCGACGGTGACCGTGTCGCTCGACGGGCCGGTGAGACTCACGACGAAGTCGGCGGGGGCCGTACCCGAGTTCGGCTTGTCCACCGAGACGTCGCCCACGGAGATCCCGACCACCTGCGACTGGTAGGTGAACTGATCGACGCTCGTGTCGATGGTCGACGTGCCGGCCGCGTTCGTCACCGTGACGTCGACCGGCCCTGCCGTCGCCGACGGCGGCGAGGCGGTGAGGCACGTGCCGCCGAAGCAGTGGAAGTACGGCGCGGCATTCCCGCCGAACGCGATCCCGGTGACGCCGTGCAGGTTCGTCCCGTGGATCGTGACGGGTGTCGCCCCGGCGATCGGGCCGGCGTGCACGTCCATGTCGTGGATCGTGGGCACGTGGCCGCCCGGTACGAGCAGGTACTCGTGCTGGCCGTCGGAGTTGTTCGTGCCCGTGGCGACGATGTCGCCGTTGTCGGCGATCGCCCGCGCGCCGGTGAGCTGGCTCACGTTCAAGTCCGAGAGATTCGTGACGAGCGGGTCGATGTCAACCGGGCCGGCTGCCGCAGTCCACACGAAGGTCTTGTCCACGAAACCGGTCGCGTTGCTGTACAGGTCGGCCACCCCGGCGACGGTGCCGCTGTCGTTCATGTCGGCAGCGCGGAACTCGTGCGGTCCGCCGGTGAGCCCGCCGAGCGTTCCCTGGAGCGGCACCAGGCCCAGCGCGGTCGAGTAGAAGACGTAGCCCGAGCCTGTGTACTGAGGATCGATGACGACCATGTCGCCCTCGTCGTTGAACCGCATCGGCGACACCCGATGACCCACGAGGCCCGGCACCACGGCCGGCGATCCGGATCCTGTCCAGGTCACGACAGGGTCGGTGGGGTCCATGCCGTCGACGCCGGCGATCGTCCCCGCGTCGTTGATCGTCAAGGGCGCGGCCGTGCATGCGACGAAGCCGGGGCACGCCTCCCGGCCGCTGATCGACATCGGTCCGCCGTTGTCGGAGGTACCGGCGAGCGAACCGCCGTACGTGCGGCATAACCCGCTGTTGAGCTGCCCGTTCTCGTCGTAGCAGTCGACCTCGCCCATCCCGACCGCCAACCCCGATCCGTTCACCGCCAGCAGTTGGCGCGTCTCGAGCGGGTTCGAGAAGTCGACCGGCCGTCCCGGCGCACCGGCAACCTCGCTCACGCTGTTGCCCGACCACCACGCGGCCGCGCTGTTGCCGCCGGCGACGTCACCGGAGTCGGTGACGCCGACGGGCACGAAGCCGACCGGCGACGTGCTCAGCGTGCCGCCGGCGATGTCGTAGCGGACGGTCTGGGCCTGGCAGCAGCCGACCTCTTGGGTGAACACCACGTACGTGCCCGCGCGGTTGATCGAGCCACCCCCAGAGCTCTTGCCCAGATCGATCGCGGTGTACGACGCCGCGGCGCCCACCCCGTCCTGGCCCGGCGCCGCCGGCGAAGCCGCCGAAGCCGACGAGGCCGCCGAGGCCGATGCGGGAGAGGACGGGGCCGCGGCGAGACACGCGGCCGTCAACGAGATCGCGCTCGCTGCGCTGATCCGCCGGATCACACGCTTCGATCGCTTCGGCGCCGCCTTGCCCGTATCCATGCGATCACCCTCTGCACGCGAGTTCTGCGATCCAGAAGGTACGGAAAGCCGCCGCGCGAAGACAGCGCCTTGATCGCGCGCCCCGTGCTACACGATGCCGATGCCGGCCGCCTCGTTCCGGGCGCGCCAGTCCGACCTCAAGTGCCGGGCCGTGTCGACGTCCTGGGCGAGCCCGCGCAGCGCGACCGCGCCGACGACGTTCGGTGAACCGGCTTCCTCGCGCTCGGGTGGGTCGGTCCACGCGACCTCGTCGAGGTCGACGAGGTCGACCGCGCCGCCGCCGGCGAGGAAGGGGTCGCCGTCGGCGAACGCGCGGCGGGGCCCGATCAGCGTTCCCGCGCCGAAGGGTGCGTACATCTTGTGGCCGCTCCACGCGATGAAGTCGGCGTCGGCCGGGAGCGCTCGGTGGGGTGCGAGTTGCGCCGCGTCGAGATTCACGTAGCGGCGAGCCGTGCCGTCCACGCAGGGGACTTCGCAGTCGTCGCCGACCAGCGCGATCGGCAGGCTCACGGTCTCGTCGTTCACACGCACCTCATGATGCAGGTATTCCAGCAGGTCCTTCGACTCTGGTCGGCGGGCACCCGGTGGTACAGGATCGAGGGGTCGTCGAGCCGCCCGCTCACGCGAGCGGCCCCGCACGAACACGGAGGAGGACCAGCGATGAAGCGGATTCTCGTGGGCTTCGACGGATCACCGCACGCGCGGGGCGCGCTTCGATGGGCCGGGCATGTGGCCGGCCCGCTGGGCGCCGAGCTGGTGGCAGTCAACGCCTGGTCGCCGGGCCAGGCTGAGCTCCCGCCGCAGGAGGCCGGCGAGGAGCACGGCGAAGCCGAGGACGCGCTCGCGGCTGCGCTGGCCGGCGAGGCCCCGCAGGTCGACTCGAGGCGGGCCGAGGTCGTCGACGGCGATCCGGTCGACGTCATCCTGGAACGCGCGGCGGCCGAGGACGTCGATCTGATCGCCGTCGGACTGCGAGGCGCGGGCGGGTTCGCGGGCCTGCGGCTCGGCAGCGTCGCCGACGCGCTCGCCCACCGCACCACGCGGCCACTCGCGATCGTGCCCGACGATCCGCCGCTCGGCGTGCGCCGGGTCGTCCTCGGTCTCGACGGTTCCGAGGGTTCGGCCGCGGCGGCGAGCTGGTGCGCGCGCTTCGTGCCCGCGCTGGCCGCCGAGGTGACCGCCACCCATGTGCACACCCAGCAGCTCGAGCTACTCCCCGAAGTCGACCCGCACAGCGTCGTGCGGTACGTCGAGCACGCGTTGCGCACCGAGTGGATCGCACCGCTGCGCGACGCCGGCGTGCCGTTCCACACGGAGTTCATCCGCGAACACCACGCCGCCGAGGCACTCGCGGACGAAGCGGAACGCGCCGACGCGCAGGTGATCGTCGTCGGCACACACGGGCTCGCGCCGCTCCTGCACCTGCGCCTCGGCGGGGTGGCCATGCAACTGCTCCACGCCGCGCCGGTACCCGTGGTCCTCGTACCTCCGCGCGACTGATCGGGTGGTGTGAGAGCGATGCAATCGATCGCCGCAGTTCGCCGCACGAAAGCCGACGCGCGCCTGACGTACAACCGTCGGAGCCATGGGTACGAGCGCGTCGAAGGTCGCTTCGAACACCGGGCGCGGATCACCGGGGAGACACTCCTCGCCGTGCAGGCCGGCGAGCGGGTGCTCGAGATCGGCTCGGGCCCCGGTGCAAGCCTCGCCGCGTTCGCTCACGCGGCGGGCGGGCGTGGGTTCGTCGCGGGCGTCGACATCTCGCCGAAGATGCACGACGTCGCCGCGGCACGGCTCGCTCCGATCGGCGCGGCGGCGCCGGTGTCGCTCGTCACCGGCGACGGGGCCGCGCTTCCGTTGCGCACCGGCGCGGTCGACGCGGCCTTCGCGAGCTTCACGCTCGAGCTCTTCGACACGCCCGAGCTCCCCGTCGTCCTCGAGGAGCTCCGGCGCGTCGTGCGGCCCGGTGGCCGCGTCGCGATCGTGTCGTTGACTGCCACGAACCCGCCGGCTCTGATGGAACGCGCCTACCTCGCCGCCCATCGGTGCATGCCGAAGCTCGCCGACTGCCGCCCGATTCCGCTCGCCGACCTGGTCGGCCGGGCCGGCTTCGAGGTCATCGACCGCAGACGTTGCGACATCGTCGGCATCCCCGTCGAGGCCCTCGTGGCCCGGGTGCCGTAGCGGGCCGGTTCGTCGCGAGGGGTTCGCACCCGTCGCGAGCGGTCGACGCCGCGGCTCAGCTGGTGCTGTCCTTGACGAGGCCGAGCTTGACGAGCGCCGCGAGCAGCGAGACGGCAACCGGCTGGGTGGTTCCCTTCTTGCCGGTGACGGCGGGCTTCGTGGTGGCGCCGGCCCCGAAGAAGCCGAGCTTGCCCGAGCCGTCATGGGTGATGTTGCCGCCGGCGACGTGCAGGTTGCCGCGGAGCACGCGCAGTTCCGGCGTGTCCGCGGGCTGGTCGATGATCACGAGGTTGCCCGTGGCCCCGGTACCGGCAATCGAGAACTTGCCGAGCTTGCCGCCGGTGTTGCGGACACCGATCAGCGTGAGGTTGCCGGTGACCGACGGGTCGACGATCACGCCGTAGGTTTCGGTCGCTTTCCCGGCCCCGCCGTAGGGATCGCCCCACGTGCTCTTCGTCATCAGGCCGCATTCGATGCCGCTCACCGTCGCGTGGTTCGTCGGTCCGTACGTTCGGAGCGTCCCGTCGAAGTGCACGTCGGCCCCGGCCTGCTTCTGCCCGTTGTTGTGCGCAGACCACGAGGCACCGAGGCTGTTCATGAAACCGTTGACGCGGATCCCGGTACGGCCGTTCAGGTCGGCGGTCACGCCGACGACGTTGTTGTCGACGACGTTCGTGATGAGCAGGCCGTCGCGCCCGTTGCGGCTGCAGTGAATGCCGCTCGCGATCGTCTCCGAGTGGTCCATCACAAGACCGTCCTGGCCGTTCAAGTCGCACGTCACGCTGGTGTACGTGACCTCGCGCATCGCCCAGGTGACCTCGAGACCGTTCGTGGCGTTGTCGTGGCTCCAGACGTTGTTGATCTTGCCGATCCGCGTGACCGCGCCGTCGCCCGAGACGAGCACTCCCATCCCGTCGCAGAACGCGACTTCGATGTCGTCGAGCAGGAAGTCGGCGCAGCGGTGCAGCTCGATGCCGTTGCGGTTGCGCGTCGCCGTTTGCGCGCCCTTGTTGCCGTCGATCTTGAGTGACCGCACCGCGATGTCGACGTTGCCGTTCGTCGTGTCGGCGTTGCGAATGACGCCCGCGGCGTTCGACCCGTTGGCGATCCGCAGCACCGTCGCGTGGCCGGCACCGACCAGCTGGCACCAGCTGCGCAGCACGATCGGCGTCGTGATGCTGTACGTGCCGGCGACGAGCTCGATGATGCCCCCGCAGGCCGGGAGTGCGTTGACCGCGGCCTGGATCGCTGCGCCGGTCAGCGTCGTGACGATGGAGGTGGGTCGCACGGTGGTGGTGTCGGCCGCGGCCACGCCGGTGTGCGACAGCATCGCCGCGCCGGTTGCCCCGCCGACGATGGCGGCGCCGTGCGCGAGCAGCGTGCGCCGGTCGACGCCCGCACGCGCCTCGGAGTGGTCGCTGTGGTGTTGTGTCATGTCCACTCCCAATGCCGGCGGCTGCGAGGTCGGAGTGCTCACAGCCCGATTTCCAGACAGGCGCGGTTGCGCGCCTCGGCCTCCATGTTGCAGGAACCCGTAGCTCCGAACTACGGGCGGTCCGACTCCCGCGCAAGGGACCTCTGGCCCTAATTGGCGGCGAGCCCGCACGCGAGGTTGTGTGTAAAGGGAGGCCGTGATGGGTGTCGAGGCGCGTCGCAAGCTTGCCGCGGTGGCTGGGGTTGCCGTTGCGGGGTTGGTGTTGGGTGGCCTGGTGCCGGTGGCCGGTGCCCGGCTGGCGGGTGTCGTGGGCGCGGCACGACGTGGCGTGGCGGTCGCTCCCTCGGTGCAGATTCCCGACACGAGCTATCCGATCCCAGCTGGGGCGTTGTTCGTCGCGCCGGGTGGCAGTGACACGAATGCGGGGACGCAGGCGTCGCCGTTCAAGACGGTGAGTCATGCGCTGGCGGTGGCGGCGTCGGGCGCGACGGTGGTGTTGCGGGCGGGGACCTACCGCGAGTCGTTCGGGACCGTGTCGCGTCCGGTGACGATCCAGCCCTATCCGCACGAGCAGGCATGGCTGTCGGGTGCTGATGTGGTGAGCGGGTGGCAGGCCGCGACGGGTGGTTGGGTGCACCACGGCTGGACGGCGCAGTTCTGCCATACGTGTTTCGCGAATGCGGCGATCGATTGGGACCGGTATCCGCTCGCGGGTTGGCCCGACCAGGTGTTCTTCAACGGTGTGGCGCTGAAGCAGGTCGACGACCAAAGCGATCTTGTCCCGGGCACGTTCTATGTGAACTACACGAGCCACGACCTGTTCGTGGGGAGCGACCCGACCGGGGTGGCGGTGGAGGCCACGAGCCGGGTGCAGGCCGGACAGTTCGCTGCGGGCGCGTCGGGCAGCGTGGTGCGCGGGATAGGGGTGATGCGCTACGGGCCGAGCTGGAACGAGGGCACACCGACGGGCGAGATCGATGATCGTGGCGCGGCGAACATGCGGTTCGAGAACGACGTGTTCACCCAGTCCGCGAACCGGGGCGTGTTCGTGCTCGGCGCCGCGAACGTCGCAGTGGTCGACAGCCAGTTCCTCAGCAACGGCTTCACCGGCGTGTACGTGCGCGGCGGGACCAACTTCGATCTGGAACGCAACGTCATCGACAACAACAACGCCGAACGGTTCTGGGACGGGTTCTCGAGCGCCGCGGGTGCGGGCGGTGTGAAGATCTCGGCGAGCTACCACGTGCTGGTCAAGGGCAACACCGCCACGAACAACTGGGGGAACGGGATCTGGAACGACGTGTCGAGCTACGACGTCAGCTACGTGGACAACTTCGCCAGCGGCAACAGCCGCAACGGCTTCTACATCGAGATCACCGGCACGTTCGTCGTGGCGTCGAACCTGTCGATCCTCAACGGCCAAGGTGGCCTCAAGATCAGTGGCGGCACCAACGGCCGTATCGACAACAACACCTTCGCCGACAACCTCACCTACCAGATCAGCGTCCACGACGACGGCCGCAACCAGACCGACCCCAACAAGATCGCGCTCGGCATCACCTGGAACACCGCGAACAACACCTTCGCGAACAACATCCTCGCCGCCCCCAAGACCGGGTCGGCCGGCCCGCTCCTGTTCACCGAGGACAACGACGACCCCGTCATCGTGGAAGCCACCCGCATGCTCTCCGCGATGGATTACGACCTCTACACCCGCCCCACCGCCACCCTGCCGTCACTGCTCGCATGGTGGATCCACCCCGCACCCACACCCACCACCCAATACGCGAACCTCGCCGACTTCCACACCGGCACCGGCTACGAAAGCCACGGCACCGAGATCAACGGCTACAACACATCACCCGTGTTCACCGAACCCGACCACGGCAACTACACCCCACTCCCCGGCGGACCCGCCGACGGCACTGGCGCACCACTTCCCGCCGATATCGCCGCCCTCATCGGCACCCAACCCGGCGTCACTGTCGACCGCGGCGCACTCGTGTACCCCGGATCCGGCACGCCGCCGCCCACCCCACCGGCGAACGACGCGTTCTCGCAGCCGATCGGTGTCAGCGGCTCGTCCGGGTCGATCACAGGTACCACCGCAGGTGCAACGGTGCAGTCGGGCGAGCCCCAACACGGGGGTGTCGCGACCACGCAGTCGGTGTGGTACACGTACCAGCCGAGCGTGTCGGGCGTGCTGACGCTCGACACGTGTTCGAACGCTCACTTCGACAGCGTGATCGCGGTCTACACCGGTTCGACCGTGAGCGCGCTGACCGCAGTGGGTGCCAACAACGACGCATGCGGCACCAGCAGCCAAGTGACCGTCAAGGTCACGGCGGGCACGAAGTACCGGATCGCCGTGGCCGATGTGAGCGGCGGTGGCGGCTTCACGTTGCGCTGGATGCGGACCGCGACGGGCACCAGCGGGCCACCCGTGGTCAGGGGTACGTCAGGGGGTGACGGTTGGGCGGCGGTCGCGTGGGACCCGCCGAGCTTCGGTGGCACGAGCGCGATCAGCAGCTACACGGTCACCGCTGCTCCCGGAGGTGTGACGGCGACGGTGCCGGCACCCGGCACCCGCGCCATCCTCACCGGTCTCACGAACGGATCCGGCTACACCTTCACGGTCACCGCGAAGAACACGGCCGGTACGAGCGCGCCGTCGTTCGCGTCAGCGTCCACCAAGCCGCAAGCCGGCAAGGTCGTCGTCACCACGAACTACGCGAGCAGCGAGATCGGCCGGCTCCAGCAGACCGCCGCGTACTTCGGCGAGACCACAGCGCAGGCCCAACACGACTCGGTCGGGATCATCGCGTACATACTCGGGCTCATCCCGCCGGGGGCCACGCCGGTCTCGCCGCCACCGGCGAACGTCGGCCCGAGCCCGGTCACCTCCGATTGGCCGACGGCCGACCAGTTCGCGCTGATCACGGTCGCTCGCAAGTACGCGTTCACGCCGGCCGAGACGCAGAAGTTCTCCACCCAGCTCGTCGGCTATCTGCTCGCGCTCGGTGGCCATTAGAAACCCGGTCCGCCACCGGCGACCGTCCGGCCCGTCGGCCGTTCACATCAGTGCAACATCGGGTCGGGCACGATGCGACCATGCGTGCACTCTCGCGATTCCAGACCGCTGCCCTCCTCGTGACGCCGATGTTCGCCACCGCGTCCGCGATCGCCGGCTCGGTGCCCCGTGCCGGATCGGTCAGCACCGACACCGTGTCGATCGGCTCGGCGTCGGTCGCCGAAGGCAACAGTGGCGCGGCGCGTGCCGTGGCGGTGCGGGTGACGTTGGCGACGCCGGCGACGAGCACGGTGAGCGTGACCGCGACGCTGTCGCCGGGGACGGCGACGGCCGGCACGAAGAGCCCGGCCGACTACAAGCCGTGGTCGAAGGCGAAGACGCTGACGTTCAAGTCGGGGCAGACGGCGAAGAGCGTGACGGTGTCGGTGATCCCCGACACGACGGGCGAGGGCGACGAGACGGCCATCATCACGCTGTCCGACCCGAGCAGCGGCCTCTCGCTCGGTGCGAGCACCGGAACGGTCACGATCATCGACGACGACACCCACCCGGCCTCGACGAACACCGCATCGGTTGGTTCGGCCTCGGTCGCCGAAGGTGACAGTGGCGCGGTGCGTGGCGTGGCGGTGCGGGTGACGTTGGCGTCGCCCGCGACGAGCACGGTGAGCGTGACCGCGACGCTGTCGCCGGGGACGGCGACGGCCGGCACGAAGAGCCCGGCCGACTACAAGCCGTGGTCGAAGGCGAAGACGCTGACGTTCACGTCGGGGCAGACCGCGAAGAGCGTGACGGTGTCGGTGATCCCCGACACGACGGGCGAAGATGACGAGACGGCGATCATCACGCTGTCCGGTCCGAGCAGCGGGCTCGCGCTCGGTACGAGCACCGGAACGGTCACGATCCTCGACGACGACGGCGGCTCGTCGACCGGCTCGTGCCCCACCGCGAACTTCCCCGACCTGTCCGGCAGCGCCGGCGCCGGCTCCGGCTACGCGAAGCCGGCGGTCTCGGTGACGTGCACGAGCAACGTGCTGATGGTGTCGTCGAACGGCATGCCGTCGTACACGTTCGTGCCGAAGACGCCGAACCCGCTGAGGGCGCAGAGCTGGAACTGGATCGTGCCGCTGCAACCCGAGGTGGCGTCCTCACCCACGAGCGTCTCGACGTGGTTCGGCACGGTCGGGTTCACCGTGACCGGGCTGCCGATCTACGCCGGGATGGAGGGTGCGCAACCGGCGAACGAGGCCTTCGGCGACCCGGTGTACAACGGCATCGTCGACACCTGCGACGGTCACACCGGTCCGGCCGGCGAGTACCACGACCATGCGCTCAACGTGTCGTCGGCGTGCGGCTTCACGTCGGACCAGATCGTGGGCTACGCGCTCGACGGTTTCCCGATCTACGGCCCGAACGGATGCCTCGACCTGGCGTGCACCCAGGTCGTGACGTTCAAGTCGGGGTGGGTGCGCACCGGCAACCCGACGACGAACGCATGGTCGAACTACACGTACGTGTCCAGCGACGACCAGACGGTGCTCGACCAGTGCAACGGCCGTATCGGACCCGACGGCACCTACCGCTACTACGCGACGTCGACGTTCCCGTACACGTTCGGATGCTTCAAGGGCACGCCGATGACCCAGCTGCAGTCGGCCGGCGCGGCCAGCGCGGCATCGAGGCAGCAGTAGGAGAAACCCGGGATGGGTGCCCGGTGCGGCGCGCGTACGGCATACTGCGTCCCAACGGGCTTTCGGGGGTGCCGCACGATGCGTTTGCTGCTCGTCGACGACGAACAGCGGTTCGCCGAAACGCTCGCGCGGGCTACGCGGGCGTGGCTTCGCCGTCGATGTCGTGCACGACGGTGAGGACGCGCTCGCCAGGGCGGATCTGGTCGACTACGACGTCGTCGTCCTCGACCGCGATCTGCCCAAGGTCTCCGGCGACGAGGTGTGCACGCAGCTCCGCGGCCGCGGCCGGCCGTGCCGCATCCTGATGCTCACCGCGTCGAGTACCACCGAGGATGTCGTGGCCGGCCTCGGGCTCGGCGCCGACGACTATCTCGGCAAGCCGTTCGAGTTCAGCGAGCTCGTGGCGCGGGTCGAGGCCGTCGCGCGGCGCGGCTTCGCGCCCGCACCGGCCACGCTCGCGGTGGGCGACCTCGTCGTCGAGCCCCAGCACCGGCGCGCGACGCGCGGCGACCGGGCGGTGGCGCTCACGACGCGCGAGTTCGCGCTGCTCGTGGAATTGTTGCGTGCCGACGGCGCCGTGATGTCGGCCGAGGTGCTGCTCGAGCGGGTGTGGGACGAGCACGCCGACCCGTTCACCACCTCGGTACGCGTGCTGATGTCGCGACTGCGCGCGAAGCTCGGGCCGCCGCCGATCATCGAGACGGTCGTCGGTGCCGGTTACCGGATCCCCCGATGATGGGTAAAGGCGCACCGCGCGTGGGGCGCGGGCGAGTCGGTCTCCCGTTGCGAACCCGCTGGATCCTCGTGACCGCCGCGCTCGTGTCGGCCACCGGTGCGGTCGCGGTGTTCATGACGACGGTCGTCACCGAGCATCTCCTGCGCTCGCGCACGCACGGCCTGTTCGCGCCACCGACAGTGCCCGCGAACGCGCCCCCGGGTGCGCCGCTCCCTCCCTCGGCCGCGCAGGCACGCGCGGGCCGAGGCCGGCCATGCAGTCACCACGCAGGTGATCCACGACGTGAGGGTGTGGGGTGCCGTGCTCGTGGCCGTGCTCGTGGTGCTGTCGATCGCGGCTGCCTGGTTCGTGACCGGTCGCATGCTGCGGCCGCTGCAGCGGATCGTCGCAACCGCGCGCAACGTCACGACCACCGGCGAGGGGCGCCGGATCGCGTTTTCCGGGCCGGCCGACGAGCTGCACGAGCTGGCCGACACCATCGACTCGATGCTCGATCGCCTCGACGCATCCTCCGACGCGCAACGTGAGTTCGTCGCCAACGCTTCGCACGAGCTGCGCACACCGCTCGCCGCCATGGCCGTGGAGATCGACGTGGCCCTCGACCGCGGTGACACCGACCCGGTCGAGCTCGTCGACGCGCTGCGCGCAACACGCGAGGCCGTCCGGCGCGCGCAGCGGCTCGTGGAGTCGCTCCTCGTGCTCGCACGGGCCGGTACGGTCCAACACGCCGCGCCCTGCCGGCTCGACGAGGCCTGCGAGCGCGCGATCGCCGCCGCGCGCACGGTGCACCCCGATCTGCACGTCGACGCCGCGCTCGCGCCCGCGCCGACCACCGGTGAGGCGGTGCTCGTCGACCGGCTCGTGGCGAACCTCGTGGAGAACGCGGCCCGTTACCAAACGCCGGGCACACCGGTACGAGTCGCGTCGGGCACGAGCGACGGCCATGCATGGGTGCGCGTCGTCAACGACGGACGTCCCATCGGCGACCAGGAGCTTGCGTCGTGGTTCGACCGTTTCCAGCGCGGCGACCGGGCGCGCGTCGCTGCCGATGGCGGTGTCGGACTCGGCCTCTCGATCGTGCGCACCGTTGCCGAGGCCCACGGCGCGAAGGTGCATGCGACCGCACGGCCCGAGGGCGGCATCGCCGTCGAGGATCGCGTTCGTCGCGGCGCAGGACGCGGCGCCGATCCGGTGACGCGCCTGTGTTCAACTGGCGCATCGGGCTCGCAGCACCGGAGGTGCGATGAGGTTCCTGTATCTCGACATCGACACCCTGCGCGCCGACCATCTCGGCTGCTACGGCTACCACCGCCACACCTCGCCCAACATCGACGCGCTCGCCGCCGGCGGTGTGCGTTTCACGAACGTGTATGCCTCTGACGTGCCGTGCCTGCCGAGCCGCACGGCGTTGATCACCGGCGCGTTCGGCATCCGCAACGGCGTCGTGAACCACGGCGGTGCGGCCGCCGATCTCCGGTCGCTCGGCGCCAAGCGGCAGTTCATGACGAAGTGGGCGGTCGACTCGTGGGCGAGTGCCTTCTACTGGGCCGGGTGGCACACGGCGTCGCTGTCGAGCTTCCCGTTCCGGCACTCGGCCACATGGTGGAACAGCGGTTTCATGGAAGCGCTGAACCTCATGCGCGGGTTCGGTGGCGAGCGCGCCGACGAAGTGTTGCCCGGCGCGCTCGACTGGTTGGAACGGCGCGGGCGCGACGACAACTGGTTCTTCCACGTGCAGCTATGGGATCCGCACACTCCCTACAACACGCCCGACGAGTACGGGAACCCGTTCGCGCCGGATCCGATCCCCGCATGGCACACCGAGACGGTGCGTGCCCGCAACTGGGAGCTCGCCGGACCGCACTCCGCGCAGGAACCGTGGGGCTTCCGTCCCGACGAGTGGGGCATGCCTCCGTCGCGCCAACCGTGGGACGCGTCGTCGCAGCACGCCGTCAAGCAGATCTTCGACGGCTACGACGTCGGGATCCGCTATGCCGACGATGCGCTCGGCACGCTTGCCGGCAAGCTCGACGATCTCGGCGTGCTCGACGAGACCGCGATTCTCGTGAGCAGCGACCACGGCGAGATGTTCGGCGAGCTCGGCGTGTACGCGGATCACCAGGCCGCCGACGAGACGACGTGCCACATCCCCGCCGTGCTGCGCTGGCCCGGTATTCGCGCCGGCGTGCACGACGGTCTGCAGTACCACCTCGACATCGCCGCGACGGTGCTCGAGCTCGCCGGCCTACGTGTGCCCCGCAACTGGGACGGCATGCCGGTCGCCCTCGGCGCTGCCGGCCGTGAGCATCTCGTGCTGTCGCAGGGCGCGTGGGCGTGTCAACGCGGCGTGCGCTTCGGTGACCACCTCTACCTGCGCACGTGGCACGACGGGTACCACCCGCACTGGCCCGACGCGATGCTCTTCGACGTCCACGAGGACCCGCACGAAACCACCGACCTCGCGCCGACCGAACCGGCGACGACCGCGCGCGCGGAGTTGATCCTCGAGGAGTGGACCGCGGCGCAGCTCGCCGCGCAGCGCGGCGCGCGAGGACCCGATGGACGTCGTACGGCGCGAGGGCGGGCCGTATCACGTCCGCAAGCACCTGCCCGCCTACCTCGAGCGGCTCCGCGCCACTGGCCGCGAGCGATGGGCCGGCGAGCTCGAGGAGCGCCATCCCGGCGAGCTGCACGATGCCCGCTGACCCGTGACGGCGGGATCGATGATCGGTGCCCCGCCCGGGCCGACCACAATCACCTCGGGCGGGGCTCCGGTTCGCTCGCAAGCGGCCGATCGAGACCGATGTGACGGGCGAAACGGGCGGAACAGGGAAGGCGCGGCGCGGTCTTCGTGGCCGACGCGGCGGGCAGGATCGAGGCCGCGAACGCCGCGGGGTGGGAGCGTGCGGCTGCGGCGCTAGCCGATGACGGCGGCGCGGGGTCGCATGACACGCCGCTGCCGGCTGCGCTGCGCGCCGGTCTTGGCGCCACAGTCGCCGGCGCGGTCGAGGGATCCAAGGGCGACGAGTGGGCGTTCGACGTGCATCCGTGTAGCGATGCACGCGGCGAGCTCGCGCGGTTCGTATTCGTCGCTCGCACAGGTGGTGACGCTTCGACGACGATCGGCGCCGACGAGTCGGCGCCACACTCCACCGGCGACCACCTGACCGGTCTCGAGGACCGGACCGAGTTCCTCGCGGCACTGGAAGCGTGCGTCGCGAACGCGGACCGCCGGCGCACGCCGTTTGCGGTGCTGTTCTGCGATCTCGACGGCTTCAAGCTCGTCAACGACCTGCACGGGCACGAAGCCGGCGATGCAGTGCTCGTCGAAGTCGCGCACCGCCTGCGGCGACTCCTTCGCGCGCACGACACTGTCGCGCGCTTCGGCGGCGACGAGTTCGTGGTGTTACTGGAGTCGCTCGACGAGCCGTCGCGCGCGCAGCACGTGGCGGCTCGGATCGTGGAAGGTGTCGAGATACCGATCCTGATCGGCGACACGATCGCGAACGTCGGCGCGAGCGTGGGCGTTGCCGTCGCCGATGGCGCTTCGGTCACGGCGTCCGAGCTTCTGGCGCGCGCCGATGCCGCGATGTACGAAGCGAAACGAGCAGGCAAGGGCCGGGTCGCGCAGTACGGCGCCGCGCTCGAGGAGCGCCTCCATGTGCAGCAGCAGCTCCGTCGCGATCTGCACACCGCGACGGAGCTCGATCAGTTGCAGCTCTGGTACCGGCCGGTGGTCGACCTCGGCTCCGGGGAGCTCCGGTGCGTCGAGGCGAGCCTGCGCTGGCACCATCCCGCGCGCGGTGTGCTCACACCGGATGCGTTCATCGACGCCGCCGACACCGGCGGCACGATCACGGTCCTCGACCGATTCGTGCTGGCGCGCGCCGCCCGTGATGTCGAAGCCTGGCGTGGTGAGCGTCACGCGCTCCACGCGTGGGTCACGGTGTCGGGGCGGTTGCTCCTGCAGGGCGAGGGTGCGGGCTGGATCCTCGAGACGCTGCGCTCCGCGATGGCCGCGGCGGGGAGCGTGGGCATCGAGGTGAGCGAGGACGATGTCGCGCACAACTTCTCGAGCATCGCCGAGATCCTCCGGGAGCTGGCCGACGGCGGCGTGCGCGTCGCCCTCGACAACTTCTGTGGCCGGCTCGCGGTGCCGCAGCTCCAGTCGTTGCGGCCGCACACCGTCAAGCTCGACCGCAGCTTCCTCGAGCTGCTCGGGGCGAATGTGGAGTCGGCCCGCGCCGTGCGCAGCGTGGTCGGCATGATTCGACCGCTCGGAATTTCGATCGTGGCGAAGGGTGTCGACTCACGTGAGCAGCTCGCAGCGGTGATCAACCTCAATTGTGACGCGGCTCAGGGCGCGATCGTCGGCCATGCCGCGCCGGTCGACGAGCTGCATTTCGACTCGCTGCACCTGCGCGGCGACGGGCTGCCCTACCTCGAGCACGAGCACGACCTCAGCAAGCACCCGCTCGCGTGACGACTCACATGAAGTTGCGCGTGTGCAGCGCAGAGAGGGCGTCGGCCTCGTCGTGCGGGAAGCCGAGGCGGACGAGGCGGCGGCGGCGGCCGTCGTGCATTGCCCGGCGGAGCTCCTGCACCCGCTCGTAGCCGGCACGGACCGCGCCTGTGGTGAACGACCCCGCCGCGAGCAGCACGAGAGCGTCGTCGACGTCGGCGTTCAAACCGGCGGTCGCGCGCAAGGCGTCGTGGCGGCGCTCGACTGCCCTGCGCAACGTGTCGCGCAGGGCCGGTTCGACCGCGATCCGGTGCTCGAGGTGTGCCTGACCGAACGCCACGTGCCGGGCCTCGTCCTGGCGCGTGAGTTGCGCGACCCTGCGGGTGACCGGGTCCGGCGCATGGCGCTCGAGGAAGGAGAGGAGGTCGACGAACGTGCCCTCGCCCAGCACGGTCAGCAGGAACGAGGCCACGGAGAAGTCGTGCTCGTCGACCAATGTCTGCAGCGACAGCCGTCCCGCGGCGGTGGACGAGCCGACCGTGCCTCGGTGCAGCACCGCGCGCCGGCTGAAGACCTCCACGTGGCGCGCCTCGTCGGCCACTTGTGACGCGAGGAACGCGACGACCTCCCGGTAGTGCGGGTGGATGCGCACGAGGTGCCGCGCGGGCACGGCCAGCGCCGCCTGCTCGTTCTCGACGAGATACGTCATCACCTGCACGACCGCGTCCTCGACCTCGGTGGGCAGCGTGTCGGGCTCCGTCCAGTCGATTGCCGTCTCCGGGTCCCACTGGTGGGCGAGGGCCTGTGCGTACAACCGCGGTGCGACGTCGCACCACACCATGTCCCGCTCGACGAGGTCGGCGATGTCCAACGGCGGTCCGCCGCCTTCGACGAGCGCGCCTCGGGCTGCGAGACCCCAGGTGGGTTCGGCACGATCTGCGGGGCTCGCCGCGTCACCCGCACGTGTGGCGCTGCGCCATCGTTGCTGCGCGGCGCTGCCCTTGACGACTACGCCGGCCTGAGCTTGGTGGCCGCGCGCGTTGGCCCACGACCTCAGGTGCAGCGCGAGGTTGGGATCCGATCCGACGACGCGCAGTGCTTGCCCCGAGGCGAGCGCGTTGAGGGCGCGCTCGACGAGCAGGTGCGCGCCGCGGTCGAAGCCGAGGTCGTCAAGGTCGATAGTCGGAAGCGGTGATGTGTCCATCGGCGTCGTAGAAGCGTGCGTGGTCGACGGCCCGTTCGAGCGGCTCGTACTGCTCCAATCGCCCCGGCAGCCATTGGCGCAAACCCTCGAGGTCGAGCAACGGCCGGACCTCGTCGTCGCCGTAGTCCATCGAGAGCAACAGCTTGGTGAACCGGCCGACGAGGTCGGCGTCGGTGTGGTCGGCGACGGTCATGTTGCAGTGGTCGAACGGCACGGTCTCGGCGATCACCCGGGTCGTCCCCACGGGCAGTGTCCCCTCGCGGACGAACAGCAGGTGGTTCGCGGCCAGCATGCAGGCCGCGTCCACCTCGCCGCGTGCCAGGGCTCGTGCCGCGTCGCGTTCGCCGCCCACGTGATCGCCGTGCAGCCCCACGCCGATGTCGAAGCGACGGACGCTGAAGTCGGTTCCCGGTTCGAGTCCGTCGGCGCGCAGCCGGTCGAGCGGCAGCAGCGTGCCCTGCGGCGAATCGACGGCACCGGTCGCGACCACCCTGCCGCGCAGGTCGCTCGTCTGCTCTACCGGACCTCCGTCGCGGACTACGACGATCGAGGTCAGGTCGCGGTCGCTGTCGCGCATGATGGGTGCGGACACCCCGATGCCAGCAGCCGCGGCAGCCCGGCGCGCGCGCACCCACGCGAGTGGCGAGTTCCACGCGACGTTGATGCGCCGCGCGAGCAGGTCGTCGACCTGGCGCTCGTAGTTCGAGTACAGGACGAAGTCGAACTCGAGGTCCTGCGCCCGGAACCAGCGGCGGAAACCTTCCCAGATCGTGGTGACCTTCGGGTCGTAGGCGACCGCGCCGAGCAGCAGCGCACGGTCCCCCGTCGCGGTGCTCATGCCCACCCCCGCTCGTCGGCGGCCGCGACCGCGTGCGCAATCGGGCGGCCCGCCGGCCGCCACTCGCGCCCCGAGGGGCTCATGCGTCCAACAGCGGCATGCCGCTGATCGCACGCGCGACGAAGTCGAGCAGCGCGTCGGTTGTCGGAGCCATCACCCGAGCGGCACGCGCGTCGCGGAAGCGTCGTTCCACGCCGAGTTCCTTCCGGAACGCCGCACCGCCGCACACCTTCATCGCTCTGTCGGTGACGTCGATCGCCGCCTCAGCCGCGAGCGCCTTGCACTCGAGCACGCGCAGCACCGCGTCGGCGCGACCGTCAGCGAGCGCGGAGAGCGTGTCGGCGAGAAAAGCTCGTGTCGTGTCGGTCGTGAGCCGCATGCGGGCGACATCCGCGCGTACGAGTGGTTGGCCCGCGAGCGTCGTGCCGAGATGTTCGAGTCGCGTGCCGTTGACATGGTCCAGCGTGTCGGTGGTCACGGCTTCCATCAGGCCGAGGGAGAACGCGGTGGTGAGCACGAGGAACCACGGGAGCGCGATCTCGAGCGCGACGTCGAGTCCCTTGCCGTCGTCGCCGAGCTGGGCGGTGCGGTCGACGTGTACCGCCTCGGCGCGCACGGGCACGGAGCCGTTGCCGCGTAGCCCGAGCCCGTCGAACGACCCGCCGACGTCGAGCCCCGCGGCGTCCGCCGGCACGAGCCAGAGCGTCATCGGACCGTCGGCGGCGAGGGGCCGGCTCGACCACACGTAACTGTCGGCCGCGTCGGCGCTCGTCACCCAGCTCTTCGCGCGCGTCGAGCCGCACGGAGTCGCCGGCTGGCGTGGCGCTGCCGCACGGTGCCCAGAAGTGGCTGCGTGACCCGGCCTCGGAGAACGCGAGTGTGCTGACGTGCGCGCCGCGCCCGATCGCGGCCCGTATCGGGGCGGGACCGTGCGCCTCGATCACGGCGGTGGCCGCGTAGTGCATCAACACGATCATCGCGGTCGAACCGCAGGCCGCGGCGAGTCGTTCCACGACGGTGGCGGCGTCGGCCAGCGAGCCGCCGCCGCCTTGCTGATCGGTGCCGACCGTCAGCCCGAGCAGACCACTCTCCCGCAGCGCGGTGAGCGCCTCGGTCGGGAACCGGCCGTCGCGGTCGACTGAGGTCGCGTTCGGCGCGACCACCTCACGTACCACGCGCTCGAGCGCGTCAACATCGAGGGGCATTTGGAGCTCTCCTTCCCCGTGCTTGTACGAACCGCTGCTCCTACGCGTGCACAGGGGCATCGCCGGAGGCGCGACGGCATTCGCCCGACCGGGCGAACGAGCTGGCGACTCAACGGCGGTGCAACATGCGCCCTCCCTTCCCTCCAAGGGACGCACCGCACCGTGTTACCCCGTGACCGCGGCGCGAACCAAAGTCACGCCGAGACCGAACGCGGCCGACGTGGTGGGTGCTACGGGCGCCGGGCTCTGACGAGCACGTCGATCGCCTGCCGGTCGCTGCGGTCCGCGACCGGACGCATCACCCTTTCGGCCTTGACGATCTCGAGGCCGCCGATCGCCGCGACCACGTCGTCGGGGCCGTAGAGCACCGCCGGATCCTGCGGGCCGCCGACGCCGTCGGGGAGGTTCGTGATGTCGTGCCCGACCACGAGGAGCGTGCCGCCGGCGCGCAGGCCGGACGCCGCGTTCGTGAACGCTCGCGTGCGATCGCCGGCGGGGAGGTGCAGGTACATGACGATCACCAGGTCGAACTCGGGCGGCGGGGCGTAGGTGGTGGCGTCGGCCAGCTCGAAGCGCACGTCGACATGGCGTCCCGCCGCGAGCCGCCGGCCTTTGTCCAGCCCCACCGGCGAGAAGTCGACGCCGGTGACCGTCCAACCCTGCTCGGCGAGCCAGACGGCGTTGCGCCCCTCGCCGCAGGCAACGTCGAGCGCACGGCCGGGTGTGAGGTCGCCGACCTCGGCGACGAGGAAGCGGTTCGGTTCCGCGGTCCACACCAGCTCGTCCTGGTCGTATCGCTCGTCCCATTGCGCAGCGTCCATCACCTACTCCTTCGCGTCGACACACGACGACCATGTTGCAGTCTCTTGCCGGTCCCTGCCCCTTTGCTCACTTGATCACGAGCCGGTAGAGCACGAACCACAGGGAGAACGCCACGAGCAGCACCCCGAACGCCCGTTGGAGATGTTCGGTGCGGATCCGTTGCGCCCGGCGGCTCATCACGAACGACGCCGGCACCGAACCAATCGCGAACATCAGCGCGGCCGGCCAGTCGATGTGGCCGAGCGCCCAGTGGGTGGCCAGCGTGGGGACGGTGAGCGCGGCGATGACGACCAGGCTCGTGCCCGACGCCAGGCGCATCGAAAGGCCGAGTAGCAGGAGATAGGCCGGCACGAGGAGGAAGCCGCCGCCGTTGGCGAGCAACCCGGTGAACAGGCCGACACCCGCGGCGATGCCGGCAACGAGCAGCGGCCGGTCGCGGCGCTCCGCGCCCGCCGCGATCGACGCGGCCGAGATCGGGCGCAGGACCCGCACGCCGACGACCCCGAGCGTCACGCCCGACGCGACCAGCAAGGCCGGACCACCCACGAACCGCGACAGCACCGCGCCGACGATCGTGGCCGGCACGCCGCCGATGAGCGACCAGCGGGCGACCTTGCCGTCGACGGCGTCGCAGCGGCTGTACTCGCGCGCGCCGACGAGCGCGGCGGGCAGCGTGGCCGGCAGCGGCGACGCCACGGCCGCGAAGCCCGAGAGGCCGAGCAGCGACAGGAGGGGAGTCGCGAACGACGAGCCGCCCACGCCGAACAGCCCGAACAAGCCGCCGACGACGAGTCCGGCCAGAGCGATGGCGATCAGGTGCATCGTCGCGTCACACCGAGCACCGGTTGGGACCGGTTTCCAACGCGACGAGCGCGTCGGCTGGCAGATCGGAACGGCCCATGTTGGCGTGGATGATCTCGACGTAGTTCGGCGGCCGCGGCGTGGCGCGCGCCGTGGCCCACGCGACGAAGCGCTCCTCGCTGTAGCCGAGCGGCGCGATCGCCGCGCGCAGCGCACCGAGCGTCGCACCGACGGGCTCATCGGGATGGACGCGGACCGCGTCGCCGTAGTGTCCGGGCATCACCAGCGCGTCGTCGGGAAGGTGCAGCACGCGCTCGTGCAGCGAGCGGTACAGGTTGTGCGCGAACTCCTCGGCCCGCTCGGCGAGGTCGGGCCGTCCGACACCGTCGACGAAGAGCGTGTCGCCAGTGAGCACGACCCGCTCGTCGACGAAGTAGATGGTGGAACCTTGGGTGTGGCCCGGGGTGCGCATCGCGGCGACCGAGAAGGCCGACGCCTCGCCCAGTGAGAAGGCCGCACCGTCCTCGAGCGGCTCGTAATCGAAATCGAAGGTGTCGGCCGGGTTGAGCGACAGCACCGCGCCGGTCGCCGACGCAAGCTCACGCGTGCCGGACAGATGGTCGGCGTGAAGATGCGTGTCGAACACGCGCGTGATCCGCCAACCGTGCTCGGACGCGACTTCCTGGTACACGCCGATCTCGCGCGAGGGATCGACGACGAACGCCTCGTCGCCCGCGCCCACCACGTACGACAGGCAACCCTTCCCGCGCCGGCGGACCTGCACGACACGGACATCGTTGTCGACGTCGACGACCACCCAGTCGTAGACCGCACCCCACGCCACCATCCCGCCGCGCAGGTTCGCGATGTGCAACCCCCGCGCTGCGAGGAGGTCGGCCGCACGCGCCGAGCGGTTCCCCGACCGGCACACCACCACGATCTCGCGATCGCCCGGCAGCTCACCGGCGCGCCCGGGAAGATCGCCGAGCGGGATGTTCACGCCGCCCGGGATCGCCCATTCGGCGACCTCGGATGGCTCCCGCACGTCGAGCACGTACGGCTCGTCGGCACTCCCGAGCCTTGCTGCGAGCTCGTCGGCACTGATGTCCCGGTACACGGTGAACCTCCTGGGCCGTCGATGTCCGTGCGGCGATGCCAACCACTATACCCCTGGGGGTATTCCGGTCATGCATCCGTGCGTGGGGGGAACATTTGTGGCGCGCTTATCGCGCCCTGAGCAGAGGTCTCCGTACCGTCGGTGCATGCGAGTATGGATCGACCAGAAGGCGTGTGTCGGCAACGGCGTGTGCGAGGAGCTCTGTCCCGAGGTGTTCAGGCTCGTCGAAGGCGATATCGCGTTCGTGCACGACGGGAATCGGTTGCTGCCCGAGGGGCACGAAGGCGTCCTCTCCGTGCCGCCGTCACTCGATACTGCCGTGATCGCCGCGGCCGACGAGTGCCCGGCCGCGTGCATCTATCTCGAGAACGACTGACGCGCCGGCGCCGCCGTAGCGTCGCCGTGCTTGCCGTGCCCGCCGTGCTTGCCGTGCCCCCCGTGTTCGACGTGTTCGTCGGGGTCCGGACGGGGCTCGTCGTCGGCGAGTGAGAGATAGCCCTCGTCCTCCTGCGCGAAGTGCAGTTGCAGGATGGCGTGCAAGCCGTACAGCAGGCGGCGCAGCTCGACGATGTCGTCGGCATCGGGTCCGTCGGGGCCGAGCTCGTCGAGCACGCGGCCGAGGCGGCGGATGAGGTGCGCGATCTCGACGTGCGCGCGGCTCATCGTGGCGGTGGGGTCGTTGCCTCCGAGCACTCGGGCAAGTACGGGGTACAGGTCGCGGTCCTCGGCCTCTTCGTGCGGCGCGACCTCCTCGGCGAGGAAGCGGTGTACCTCGCGCAGGAGCCCGAGAGATTCGGACGGCCGTGTGACGTCGAGGTGGTCGGCGACGTCGCGAATGCGCGCAAGGTCCGGCCGGAGCGTGGTGTGTTGTGTGCTGAAACGACGGGCGAGTGCCGCTTCATCAGGTGTGAGACGGCTCGCCGACGTGGTGTCGCGGAAGGCGCGGAGCGCGTTCACGATGACGGCGACGTCGATGAGCTCCTGGAACATGGCACCCCACACCGGCGGCAGGTAGCCGAGCGCGGCGACGCCCATCGCGCCGAGCGACAGGCCGATACCGGCGACGACGCTCTGCAGCGCGATGCGGCGGCTGCGGCGCGCGATCACGACGGCCTCACCGAGGCGATCGAGCCGGTCGATCGTCAGCACCACGTCGGCGGCCTCCGACGACGCCGTCGCGCCCCGTGCGCCGACCGCGACGCCGACACCTGCGGCGGCCAGCGCCGGCGCGTCGTTGATGCCGTCGCCCACCATGATGGTGTGGCCGGTGCGCGCCTCGAGCCGCACGGCTTCCACCTTGTCGGTCGGAGTGCGCTCGGCGAGCACGTCGTCGACACCGATCACCGCACCCACGGTCTGGGCGTTGTCTTCGCGGTCGCCCGTGACCATGACGATGCGGCGGATACCGTCGCGGCGGAGCTGCCGGATCGTGCGTGCGGCATCGGCGCGGATGGGGTCGTCGAGCAGCAAGGCGCCGACCGGCATGCTGTCGACTGCCACGAACACGGTCAGCGCACCGTCGAGGCTGGCGCGCCGCCGTACGTCGCGCGCCCATGATGCCTGGCGGTCGGCCTCGGCCCACGTCGCCTTGCCGACGGCGACGTCGTGCCCGTCG
The DNA here is from genome assembly GCA_963716525.1 of uncultured Actinomycetes bacterium. Lineage (GTDB taxonomy): Bacteria > Actinomycetota > Acidimicrobiia > IMCC26256 > PALSA-610 > JBBREP01. The sequence continues at coordinate 880,050 of OY970315.1, read as the reverse complement.
ACGCGGCCGCGCACACCGTGGCCAGGCACCTCTTCTGCAGACTCCGGAAGCGAGAGCGCGAGCCCGCGCGCTCGGGCCGCGCGCACCACGGCGCCGGCGAGCACGTGCGGCGACACCTGGTCGAGGCTTGCGGCATAACGCAGCACGTCACCGGCCGGCAGGTCGCCGGCCACGAGCACGTCGGCAACGCGAGGCTGACCTGTGGTGATCGTGCCCGTCTTGTCGAACAAGAGGATCTCGCCCGTGGCGAGCTGCTCGAGCGCGGCGCCACCCTTCACGACGACACCGCGCCGGGCAGAGCGGGACAGACCGGCGACGATCGCGACCGGTACGGCGAGGATGAGCGGGCACGGCGTGGCGACGACGAGCACCGCGACGGCGCGCACGAGTTCGCCCGACACCAGCCAGGCGAGCGTGGCAGTGGCCAGCGCGACGCCAAGGAACAGCGCGGCGTACCGGTCAGCGAGCCGCACGACGGGAGCGCTTGCCGCCTCGGCCTGCGAGACGAGGCGCACGATGCCCGCGTACGTGCTCTCGGAGGCACTCGTGGTCGCGCGCAGGTCGAACGGGCCTCCGGCATTGACGACGCCGCTTCGGATCGCGTCACCTTCTGCGCGTGTGACCGGGAGCGCCTCGCCGGTGAGCGCGCTCTCGTCGACCACCGCGGCCTTCGACGCAACGAGGCCGTCCACCGGGATCACCTCGCCCGGCTGCACGAGCAGGAGGTCGCCGCGCGCCACGTCGTCGATCGACGGTGAAGCCAGCTCACCGTTGTCGTAGCGGTGGACGACGCGCGGCGCCCGCGCCAGCAGCGCCGAGAGATCGCGGTGCGCCCGGGCCGCAGCCCGTGCTTCGAGCGTGCGCCCGCTCGCGAGCATCACCGTGATGACCGCACCGGCGAGGACCTCGCCGACGAGCAGCGTCCCGGCGAGCGCGAGCAGGGCGAGGATGTCGACGCCGAGCCGGCGGTGCCGGGCGGCGTCGATCACCCACCAGCACGCGGGACCGATGCCGAGGATCGTGTCGGCGCCCCACGCGGCGTGCGCGGCACCGTCGATGCCGGCGAGATGCAGGACCCCACCGAGGGCGAGCAGCGACAGCGCGACCGCCAACAGTGCTGGGTCGAGGTTGCGGCGGCGGGCCGGCACGGCGCTCCCTTCGAAGATGGACCGATGCACGCGCTCTGACCATTGCACGCCGCCGCGCCGCGGATCGCCAGGGGCCAACGTCCCGTCACGCCGGCGAGATCGGCCCTTAGGGGCGGTCAGTCGCCGCCGGAGCGGCCCTCGTGCTCGGTGTCGACCTCGGCGTGCACGGCGCCGTCAGCACACTCGGCGTGGATCTTCGAGACCTTGCTGCCGTTCGCGAACCACTGCTCGACGGTCTGGCCGTTCTCGACGTCGCGCACCCGCTGGTAACCGCTGCTCGGGACCGCGGCGACGAACACGATCGTGTCCGGTGCGCTGCAGCGGGCCCACACCGTGCCGCCGGGCGACGCGGTGGCCGTGGTGCGGGAGGACACCGTCGGTGAAGGTCCGTTCGATGTCGGCGGGGTGGGGGCGACCGCTGGCGGTGCGACCGGTCGAACGGGCGGCGCGGTCGTGGTGGGTTGCAAGGGCGGCACGGTCGTGACCGGCGCCACAGTGGCGGCGGTCGCCGGTGTGGTCGGCCGGCTCGTCTGCGTTGCCGGCAGCGACGGCGACGGCGACGAAGCCTGCGGGGCACCGAGCTCGTGGTCGATGGCGCGCGTCGACAGCCGGGCCGCGTTGGAAGGCTCGACACCGCGGGCGACGGTTGCGACAGCGGCGAATGCGATCGCCACGCTCGTGCCCACGCCCACGACCCACACGGTGGTCAACAGCACGGCACGTCGTGAAGGTCGAAACACCATGTGATTCTCGTATATCGAGACCGGTTGCAACTGCAAGGGCGCCTCAAGGAATCGTGAAGCTTGTGTCCGGCCCGTCGGTCAGGAGCGGTACAGCGCTTCTACGCTGTTCGGCATGTCGAGTGTGCTCATCGTCGAAGACGACGAACGCGTGCGGAGTGCGCTCGTGCACGCCTTGAGCGCGCGGGGCCATCATGTGCGCGAGGCCGCACTCGGACTTCCGGCGTTGCAGGCGATCGTCGACACCAGTCCTGACGCCGTTGTCCTCGACCTCGGCCTACCCGACATCGACGGTGGCGACCTGCTCAAGATGGTGCGGGCGGTCAGCGCAGTGCCCGTCATCATCGGTACGGCTCGCGACGACGAGGAGGAGATCGTCCGCCTGCTCGACCTCGGGGCCGACGACTACGTGGTGAAGCCGTTCTCCGCCGAGCAGATCGACGCACGCCTGCGGGCATTGCTCCGCCGGCTCACCTATGACGCGTCGAGCGCGGTGGTCGTCGGTGAGCTCTCGATCGATCCGGCCGCCCGGACCGCAACGCTCGCGTCCGTTCCGCTCGAGCTGAGCCGCAAGGAGTTCGATCTGCTGCTCCATCTCGCCCGGCGGCGCGGCACCGTGGTGACCAAGCAGCAGCTGCTTGCCGAGATCTGGAACCAGCCCTTCGGCGGCACGGAGAAGACCGTCGACACGCACCTGTCTTGGCTGCGCGGCAAGCTCGGCGAATCCGCGACGGCACCGCGCTACCTCCACACGGTGCGCGGTGTGGGCGTGAAGCTTGTTGCACCCACGGCCTGAGGCGCCGATGCGGCGCCAGTTCCGCCTGATGGTTCTCGCCATCACGTCGATGATCGTGATCGCGTTCGTCGCGCCGCTGGCGGTACTGGTCCGCACGCTCGCGGCGGACCGCGCCGTGAGCCGTGCGAACGCCGACGCGCAGTACGTCGGCCAGCTCATCGCGGGGTCGGGGCACTCGGGCGCGACGGCAGTTGTGTCGCAGGCCGCCGAATCGATCGACGGTGCGACATCGGTGTACTACTCCGACGGCACGGTGATCGGCGCTCGCTCGCGGCCGCCGGCCGCGAACAGCCTGGCGCTCGCGCGCCGCGGCCGCTCGTTCAGCCGCGCCAACGGTGCGGGTGTCGACGTGTTCGTGCCGGTGCTCGAAGCGCAGGGTCAGACCGCCGTCGTGCGGGTGAGCGTGCCGGCGGCGGTGCTGTATCACGGCGTCTGGGCGGCATGGGCTGCACTTGCGCTCCTCGGCGTCACCCTCATCGGGGTGGCGGTGCTCGTCGCCGACCGCATGGCGCGCTCCATCACGGGGCCGATGCGCGGGCTCACCGATCTCGCCCGGCGGCTTGCCGCGGGGGATCTCCGCGCTCGCGCGGGTGAGCGGTCCCCGTGAGGTGGTGGAGGTGAGCGACGCGCTCGACACGCTGGCCGGGCGGATCGGCGATCTGCTGCAGGCCGAGCGCGAACACGCCGCCGATCTGTCGCACCGGCTCCGTACGCCGCTCACCGCGCTGCGGCTGGATGCCGAGCTACTGCGCGACGAGACGGAATCGAAGATGATCGCGGCCGCGGCCGACGAGCTCGAAGGAGCGGTGACGAGCCTCATCGCCGACACGCGTGCCGACCGGCGTGCCGCCACGCCGCGCGGGGTGGAGTTGGGCGCCGCGGTGCGGGAGCGCATGGCGTTCTGGGACGTCCTTGCCCGCGGGCAAGGACGGACGATCAGCGTGTTCGTCGGCGACGAACCGCTGTTCATCGACGCGCGGCGCCGCGACGTCCACGAGCTCGTCGACGTGCTGGTCGGCAACGTCATGCGGCACACGCCGGCGGGCTGCGCGGCTCGAGTGACCACCTTGGCGCGAGCCGGCGGTGGTGGGCATCTCGTGGTCGAGGACGCCGGCGCCGGGTTCGCCGGAACGCCCGATACGGCGGCACCGGGTAGCGGGCTCGGACTCGACATCGCTCGCCGTCTCGCCGGCGAAGCCGGCGGCGCCATCACGCTCGGTCCGAGTGTGCTCGGGGGCGGACGAGTCGATGTCGAGCTCGGACCGGCGAAGGACGCCGCGGGCTGACGCACCGCCCGCGCGTCACGTCCACGGCGCGCAACCTCATGCCCACCGCAAGTCCGCGGCAAATGCTCCGCGCGCGCCTTCACAACGCAACGCCCGCATCCGACACTGCCTGCGTCGCACCATCGAACATTCGTCGACCAGGAGGTCCTTTCTTGACGCGCACGCCGACAACGATCCGGGCGCTCGCCGCATCAGTCGTGATGGTCGCCGCAGCCGGCACCATCGCCGCGGCGGCGACGTTCCACCTGCCCGTCCTCGGGTTCGGCTCGGCCGGTGCCGCCCTCGCCGAACCGCCGAGCGCGGCAATTCGCACCGCGCCTCGGCACGTCGAGCCGATCCGAGTGGACCGCACCCGCGTGGTCACGAGCGTCGTACACCGGCCGTCTCCGACAGTGGCGTACGCGCCCACCGTCCATACGTACGCGCCGCAATCGGTGCGCGCCGCGGCGCCCCGCGCGGTTGCCGCCGACACGGCTGCACCACTCCCGACGGCTGCGCCGCCCGTCGCGGCGAGCGCGCCCCGTGACGGGCATGATCGGCACGACGACGAAGGTCACGATGGCTCGCGCGAAGGTGCCGCGCCGCACCCGCACGGGGAGGTGGACCATTGAGGCGGAAGCGGCATGCCGCGGCCGGCGCACGCGTCGCGGCAACCGGCGCGAGCGCGTCTGCCGTGCTCGGTATCGTCGGTGTGATCGGTGCGCACGCGGCACCGACGTTCTCGAACCCGAAGCCCGCGGCGCGCGTCGCGACGCGCGCGCCGGTCGCGCCGGCGACGACGCCCACGACTGTGGTGTGGCATGTGGTGCATCGCGTCGTCGTGGTCGTCGATCCCCCGGTGAGCAGTACCGCGACCCGTCGCAGCGGCGCCGCGGGCGGCGCCGCTCGCGGCTGGTCGCCCGCGCCCGCCTCGCCCGCGCCGGCACCGGCACCGGCGCCGGCCGGCGGCGGGCCCGCGCCGGTCGCCGCGCCGCCACCGAGCCCCCCGCCGGCGCCCGCGCCCGCGCCACCGCCGCCACCCACGTGCAAGGGCTCGAAATGTCCGTGACCGGCACGGTGCCGTGGCTCGTGCGCGACGTCCCGGCGATGGGCTCGACGGCGGAGCTGATGGTCATGGGCGAGGATGCGTCACACCTGCTCGAGTGGGCCGTCGAACGGGTGGCCGCGCTCGAACGACGTTGGAGCCGTTTCCTCGCCGGCAGCGACGTCGCCCGGCTCGAGCGCGGTGCCGGCACCGGCCCGGTTGCCGTAGCCCCCGAGACCGTCGAAGCAGTGGGGCGCGCCGTCTCACTCTGGTACGTGACGCACGGCCGGTTCGACCCCACGGTGCGGCGCGCGCTCGAGGCGAACGGATACGACCGCACGTTCAGTTCGGTCGCGCCCGACGGGCCGGCGCTCACCGCGACCTCCGTCGCGGCGCCGGGCTGCGACGGTATCCGCATCGATCGCTCCGAGTGCACGGTGAGCGTCCCCGATGGTGTCGCGCTCGATCTTGGTGGCGTGGGGAAGGGCCTGGCTGCCGACATCGTCGTCACCGGTCTCGTCGAGCGCGGCGCGCACGGCGCATGCGTCGCGATGGGCGGTGACGTCAGGGTCGCCGGGCGGCGAGGCCGGACATACGGATGGACCATCGAAGTCGAGGACCCGTTCGACGAGTCGCGTGCGCTGTGCAGCCGGACGATCGTCGACGGCGCGATCGTCACGAGCACGACGCGGTACCGGCGGTGGCGGCGAGGTGACCGCGAGCTGCACCACATCATCGATCCGGCCACGGGTACGCCCGCCGACCGCGGCGTCACCGCGGTCATCGCCGAAGGCGACGACGCATGGTGGGCCGAAGGCGTCGCCAAGGCGGCGCTCGTCGCCGGCGTGGATGACGGCCTCATGCTGCTCGAACGGCTCGGGGTGGCCGGAGTCGTCGTCGGTGACGACGGCGAGCGGTACGAGTCGACCCGCTGGACGCGGCGATGACGGCCGCCGTGGATAGCCGGCTGTGGTGGTGGCTCTCGCGCTCGGCTGGGATCGTCGCATGGGTAGCTATCGCGGCCGCGGTCGCGTGGGGGCTGCTCGCGTCGACCCGCCTGGTGCGGCGCCGTGGCCTACCGGCCTGGATCCTGGATCTGCACCGTCACCTCGGCACGATCACCATCGTGCTCGTCTCGGTACATGTCGGCGCGGTCTGGGCCGATTCGTACGTGCACTTCGGCGCGAAGGAGTTGTTCGTGCCGTTCGCGTCCACCTGGCGCCCGCACGCGGTTGCCTGGGGCATCGTGAGCACGTATGTGCTCGTGGCGATCCAGCTGACGTCATGGGTGATGCGGAGGCTGCCGAGAAAGCTGTGGCACCGGGTTCACGTGCTCAGCGTGCCGATGCTCGGCGCGGCGACGGTGCACGGCCTTCTTGCGGGAACTGATCGGCACAATCGCGCGCTGCAGTGGATCGCATTCTTCGCGCTCGGGCCGATCGTGTTCCTGCTCACGTTCCGTGTGGCGGCGCCGTCGCGACCCAAGCGCCCGGCGCGGCCGATGCGCCCGGCGGTGCAGGGCGCCGAAACCGGCTGACCCTTGCGGCGCGCGGCCTGGTCGTGGGCGGCGCCGGCGCCGGCTACGAGAGCGCGTCGCGCAACGCGCCCACGCGCTCCGGCACGACGCGCCACCACATCCACCGGCCGCGCTTGTCGCCCACGATCAGGCCGGCTTCCACGAGCGCCTTCGTGTGGTGACTCACGGTGGGTTGCGAGCGCCCGAGCGGCGCCTCGAGGTCGCAGGAGCACACTTCGTCGCTCGACGCGATGATGCTCAACAGGCGCAGCCGAACCGGGTCGGCGAGCGCGGCGAAGGCCCCGGCCAGCTCGCCAGCGTCGCGCTCCGAGAGCGGTTCGGCGAGCACCGAGCCGCAGCATCCGACCGTCTTCTTGCGCGTCGCCGGCACCGGGAGCCTCCGAATATATTGACAACTGTCGATATGACCCGTAGATTGTCCAATCGACGCTCATCAATCTACTAGGGAGTTGGTGACGATGAATCGTGTGCAGCTCGCGCTCAACGTGTCGGACCTCGAGGCGGCGATCGCGTTCTACTCGAGGCTGTTCGGCGCGGAACCGGCCAAGCGGCGGCCCGGCTACGCGAACTTCGCGATCGCGGAGCCGCCGCTCAAGCTCGTGCTGATCGAGGGCGGGGGCCAACCCGGCACCCTGAACCACCTCGGCGTCGAGGTGGGCTCCTCCACCGACGTGCACGATGCCCGGTCCCGCCTCAGCCGAGCGGGCCTTGCGTGCGCGACCGAGGACGAGGTCGAGTGCTGCTACGCACGCCAGGACAAGGTGTGGGTCGACGCGCCCGACGGCGAGCCGTGGGAGATCTACACCGTGCTCGCCGACGTCGAGCACGCTCCAGGCGAGCTGCGCACCGTCGAGCCGGGCGGCGACCCGCTGTGCTGCGGGAGCGCGCCCGAGTCGGCGGCGCGCTGTTGCTGAGGTGGGTCGCAAGCTCGCGCGCGGGCGACGGCCGAGGCCGTCGGTACCGCGATGCTCGTTGCGATCGTCGTCGGGTCGGGGATCTACGCGCAGCGGTTGTCACCGAACGACGGCGGTCTCGAGCTGCTCGAGAACTCGGTCGCGACCGGCGCGGGCCTCATCGCGCTGATCCTGGCCTTCGGGCCCGTGTCGGGTGCCCACTTCAACCCGGTGGTCACGCTGGCCGACCGCCTCCTCGGCGGGATGAGTACCACGGTCGCGACCGTGTACGTCGTCGCGCAGGTCGTGGGAGGTTGCGCCGGCGCGATCGTCGCCAACCTGATGTTCGACCTGCGCGCGATCAACCTGTCGGAGCATGTGCGGTCGTCGGGCGGCATCTGGCTCGGTGAGGTGGTGGCGACGTTCGGCTTGCTGATGGTCATCTTCGGCGTCGTGCGCTCGGGCCGCGAGCTGCTCGCTCCCTTCGCCGTGGGCAGCTACATCGCGTCGGCGTACTGGTTCACCTCGTCCACCTCGTTTGCCAACCCCGCGGTCACGATCGCGCGCATGCTCAGCAACACGTTCGCCGGGATCAAGCCCTCGTCGGTGCCCGCGTTCGTCGTGTTCCAGATCGTGGGCGCGCTCGTGGCCGTCGCGCTCACGAAGTTCCTGCACCCCGACGCCGTCGTCGACGACATCGTGGTGCCGCACGAACCGCAAGCCGCTTCCTGACGCTGAAAGGCTGTGCCGTGGACGATGTCATCGATCCGATCGTCGACAGACTCACCAAGGAGTTCGACCGCGCCTTCGACGAGAGCACCGTCAGAGGGTTCGTGGAGGCGAGCTATCACGAGCTCGCGCGCGAGGCCCGCACGCCCACCTTCCTCGGGCTGCTCGCCGAACGATTCGCCCGCCAGCGCCTCCAGGCGCTCGCGCAGCTCGACGGCACCGATGCAGCACGTGGTCCGGCGGTGCTCTTCCTCTGCATTCACAACGCGGGCCGTTCGCAGATGGCGCTCGGCTGGTTCAAGCACTTCGCCGATGGCCGCGCCGTCGCGTGGTCGGGCGGTTCGGAGCCCGGCACCGAGATCAATCCGGCGGCTGTCGAAGCCATGCGTGAGGTCGGGATCGACATCACCGGCGAGTTCCCCAAGCCGTGGACCGACGAGATCCTGCGCGCCGCCGACGTGGTGGTCACGATGGGCTGCGGCGACGAGTGTCCCTACTACCCGGGTACGCGCTACGAGGACTGGCAGCTCGACGACCCGGCCGGGAAGGGCGTGGACGCGGTGCGGCCGATCCGCGACGAGATCCGCAAGCGGGTCGGCGAGCTCCTCACGAGTCTCGGCGTCGACCCGACGCCGGGCGCGATCTGATCGCGGGACGTCACACGCGGCCGCCGCGCGTCAGGCGAGCTTCATGAACATGCGCTCGATCGTCTCGATCGGGTAGCCCTCGGCTTCGGCGCGCTTCGGGTCGTCGAGGCAGTAGGTGAGGCCCGCCGCGACCAGGCGGAACCCGGCCTGCTCGAGCGCCTTGGTGGCCGCGGACAGCTGCGTGACGACCTGGCGGCAGTCCTCGCCCTCGGCGAGCATCCGCTCCACCGCGTTCACCTGTCCGGCGGCGCGCCGCAGTCGCTTGCGCACCTCGTCGACGACCTCCTCGGGAAGTTCCACGATCGCTCCGTTCTCTCGGCTTGCGAGTATACCCCTCCTGGTATATGGTACATACCCCATGGGGTATGAGGAGGTCGGCGCGATGGTCGAGACAATGGACGGTGCACCGGCGGCTGCCCGCGCGGTCGAGACCAGCGCCGAGCCGGAGCAGGCCCACCGCCAGCACCGGCTGTTGGGGCGCATCGCGGGCTTCTCGTCCCGGCGCCGCCGTCTTGTCATGACCGTCTGGTTGCTCGTGGTGCTCGTCGCGGCGCCGCTCGCCGTCACGCTGACCGGCGCCCTCTCGGGCGCCGGGTGGGAGGCCCAGGGCTCGACCGCGCAGAAGGTGCGCGACGAGCTGCGCCGCGACTTTCCCGCGCTCGGTGCCGAGAATCCGGTGGTCGTCTACCACCAGCCGTTGCCGATCGCCGCGAGCCCGGGCGGTCTCAGGTCCCTCGTCGCGCAGCTGCAACAGGCACCGCGGGCCACGAGCGTCGCGGACCCGCTGCAGCTCCCGCAGAGCGCCGGGCTGATCTCGCGTGACGGTCGCACCGCGATCGTTCCCGTCGCGCAGCACGTGACGACCGATGCCAGCCGTCCCGAAGCAGCCGGTGAGCTCGAGCGCTACGTCGGGGGGCTGCACCTCGCGCCCGGCGCGAAGGCCGCGGTGACCGGCGAGTGGCCGGTGTGGAGCGACTTCAACAAGATCAACGAGCAGGCGTTGCACAAGGCCGAGCTGCTCAGCGGCCTGCCGAGCCTCATCCTGCTGTTCGTCGCCTTCGGCGCCATGATCGCGGCCGGCATCCCGCTCGTGCTCGCGCTGTCGGGCATCGCAGTGGGCTTCGCCACGCTGCACGTGCTCTCGTGGATCACGCCGATGTCGGTGTGGTCGATGAACTTCTCGATGATGATCGGCCTGGCGGTCGGCATCGACTACAGCCTGTTCATCGTCAGCCGCTACCGCGAGGAACGCGCCGAGGGCCACGACGCGCACGATGCGATCCAGAACACGCTGGCGACCGCGGGCAAGGCCGTCTTCCTCTCCGCGCTCACGGTCGTGCTGTCGCTCGCCGCGGTCTTCGTGGTGCCGGTCATGGTGTTCCGGTCGATGGCACTCGGGATGATCCTGTCCGTTGTCGCGGTTGCCGCAGCCGCGCTCACGTTGCTGCCGGCGATGCTCGTCGCCCTCGGTGACCGCGTGCTGGTCAAGAAGGGCCAGCCGGACAAGGACGTCGAGGCCGAGGGTCGATGGGCCCGCTGGACGCGGGCCTCGCTCCGCCGTCCGGGCCTGACGCTCGCCGCCGGCCTGATGCTGCTCGGGGGCCTCGCCATCCCCGCGTTGGGGATGCACCTCGGCATGCCCGGGGCACGAGTGGTGGACACCGGTCACAGCAGCCGTGACGGCTACGACATGCTCACCTCCGCGTTCGGGCCGGGTGCCGCGGCGCCCGCGTTCATCACCACGCCTGCAGCGGACACGCCGCCGCGTCGTGCAGCTGGCGTCGGCGACGAGCGGCGTGGTCGACGCCCGTGTGGTGACCCCGCCGGCGGTCACAGGCCGCGTCGTCGTCCGGGTCACCGGGTCCACGGCCGTCGACAGCTCCCGCACCGCGAGCCTCGTCCACCAGCTCCGCGGCACGTTGCATGTGGCGGCGCCGGCGGCAATGGTCGGCGGCCCCGCCGCGCAGAACGCCGACCTGACCGCCGCGCTCGTCGGCGGCGCTCCGTACGCCATCGGACTCATCCTCATCGTTGCCTTCGTGTTGTTGCTCGTGGTGTTCCGCAGCCCGCTCGTGGCGCTCAAGTCGGTGCTCATGAACCTGCTAACGGTCGGCGCGGCGTTCGGGCTCGCCACGCTCGTGTTCCAGCATGGCGTCGGTGCCGGCTTACTCGGCATCGAACATCAGCAGTTCGTCGATGCCTGGGCGCCGCTGTTCTTCTTCGCGCTGCTCTTCGGCCTGTCGATGGACTACCAGTTGTTCCTGCTCGCGGCGATCCGTGAACGCTACGAGGCCACCGGCAACACCAGGCAGGCGATCACCGACGGCATCGCCCGTACCGGGCGGCCGATCACGAGCGCGGCCGCGATCATGATCGTGGTGTTCATCGCGTTCGGCATCACCGGGCCGATACCGCCCACCGAGCTGGGCATCACGCTCGCGCTCGCAGTGCTGCTCGACGCCACCGTCGTCCGCATGCTGCTCGTGCCCGCGACGATGGCCCTGCTCGACGACCGCAACTGGTACCTCCCACGCTGGCTCGACCGGGTGCTTCCCCACGTGCGCTTCCGGCATTGACCCGGTTGAGCAAACAAAGATCGGTGCCTCTCAGGACCTGCCGTTAGCTTCGGCGGGAGTCGACCCGACGCGTCGCGGGCGATGCAACGTCAGCCGCCGCGATCGGATAGCCCTGCGCACCTCATGACCACTACACCAGCTCCGACCGCGCCGGCAGGTTGGGCCGCCCCGGCCGGCCCGGCCGACCCGAAGCGATGGATCGCGCTCGTCATCTTGTCGAGCTCGCTGTTCATCATCGTGCTCGACAACACGATCCTCAACGTGGCGGTCCCCACGATCATCCGCGAGTTCCACACGCAGGTGTCGTCACTGCAGTGGGTGATCTCGGGGTACTCGCTGATCTTCGCGTCGCTGTTGATCAGCTTCGGCCGATTCGGCGACATCATCGGCCGCCGGAAGCTCTTCTTCGCCGGTGCGACGCTGTTCGCGGTGGGCTCGTTCATCGCGTCGGTGTCGCAGTCGCCGCTGCAGCTCTTCGCCGGCGAGTCGTTCCTCGAAGGCATCGGTGCGGCCATGATGCTGCCCGCCACGCTGTCGATCATCTCGGCGACGTTCCGGGGCCGCGAGCGCGGCATGGCGTTCGCGGTGTGGGGTGCCGTGGCGGGTGGCGCGGGCGCGCTCGGCCCGTACGTGGGCGGCATTCTCACGAGCGACTATTCCTGGCGGTGGGCGTTTCGCGTCAACGTCGTGATCGCCCCGCTCGCGATCCTCGCCGCGTGGTTCTACGTGCACGAGTCGAAGGACGAGCGCGCGACCGGTGTCGACGTCCCGGGTGTCGTCACGGTCACGCTCGGCCTGCTGGCCCTCGTGTTCGGCATCATCGAGGCCAGCGCGCTACGGCTGGTGGTCGCCGATCGGTGGCCAGAAGATCGGCGGGTGGAAGTGGCCCGTCGCCATGGTGTCGGTCGTCCCCGTCGCCCTCGCGGCGGCAGTCGCGATCCTTGCTGCGTTCGTGCGCATCGAGCTCCGGCGCGTGCGCGCCGGGCGCCCGGTGGTGTTCGACTTCACCGATCTCGTGCACCGCGGCTTCCGCTACGGCCTGATCAACACCGTCGTGCTCGCGATGGGCGAGTTCGGCGCCTTCTTCGTGTTGCCGATCTTCCTGCAGGCCGGCCGGCACCTTTCGGCCGTCGAGAGCGGTACGTGGCTGTTACCGGCCGGAGCGATGGCGTTCACCGGCGGTTGGATCGGCGGACGCCTCAGCCATCGCTTCGGGCCGAAGTACGTCATCACGATCGGGCTCGCGTTCGAGAGCACCGGCATCTGGTGCTACTTCGCGGCGTTCTCGAACCACACGACGTTCCTCGGTCTTCTGCCCGGACTGCTGCTCCACGGCATCGGTATCGGGTTCGCGACGAGCCAGCTCACGAACGTGGTGCTGAGCGACATCCCGCCGCAGAAGGCCGGCTCCGCGAGCGGGGCCGCGGGCATGGTGCGCCAGGTCGGCACCGCGCTCGGCATCGCGCTCATCGGCGCGATCTTCGTGTCGCAGGCAACGAGCCACGTCCGCAACGACCTGTCGCACGCCACTGCGATTCCGCCGGCGGCACGCGCGCAGATCGTGCACTCGGTGTCGAGCGGCATTGGCGGCGGCGCACCTCAGGTGGGTTCCGCGCATGCCGCGCAGGTCACCACGATCGTCTCGCAAGCGATCACCGACGCCGCCCGGCCCGCGGTCGCCTTCGCGGGCACCTTGGTGCTCGTCGGCGCGCTGCTGTCGCTCGCGGTGCCGAACATCCCCGCGGAGTACGAGGAACGCTTCACCGAATCGGCGCCGGCCGCCGTCACCTGACTCCGAGCGGGCCTTTCGCCTCAGCCATAGCAACTACTATGATGGCGTCGCTCGCGACGAGAGGAGCGACTGCGATGGCCGAACGGCTCGTCTCTGCCGACTCGCACGTCAAGATGTCGCACGACCAGGTGAAGCGACATCTCGCGACGTCGCACCACGACGCGTACGACCGGGCCGCGGGCGCCTACGAGGCGCGCATGAGCCGCGGCACCGGAGCGGCCAATCGCGCCGGCGCGACATCGGGCCAGTCGATCGCAGCGGCGAACGCGGTGTTCACGCGGCCCGGTTACTGGGATCCCGTGGAGCGGCTGCGTGACATGGATGCCGACGGTGTCGACGTCGAGGTGCTCTACAGCGAGGTGAGCGCCTTCCGCTACCTGAGCCAGGTCGACGGCGCAGTCAGCGAGGCGGTCCGAGCGTTCAACGACGCGCTCAACGACTTCGCGGCGACCGACCCGGCGCGGCTGATCGTGTCGTACCAGATCCCGATCCACGACATCGACGTCGCGGTGGCCGAGGTGGAGCGGGTCGCGGCGCTCGGGGGGAAGTCGTTGCAGCTTCCGGTGTTCCCGTACGAGCTCGGGCTCGCCGACTACTACGACGATCGGTACGCGCCGCTGCTCTCGGCGATCGAGGCGAGCGGACTCCCGATCTGCTGCCATATCGGGCTCAACACGAGCCTCGACGACCTTGCGCGCCGCGACCCCACACCGAACAAGGGTGTGATGGTGCCGCTCACCCCGCTGATGACCGCCGAGGCCTTCGGCATGTGGATCATGGGCGGCGTGCTCGAGCGCCATCCGCGACTCAAGTTGGTGTTCGTGGAACCGGGCATCGCCTGGGTGGCGTGGTGGCTCGACATCGTCGACGACATGGTGCGACGCCAGGGCTATTCGTTTCCGGCGATCACGATGCTGCCGAGCGAGTACTTCCATCGCAACATCCATCTCACGTTCATCGACGAGGCGCTGGGCCTGCATCGGATGCGCGACGTCATCGGGGTGGAGAACCTGATGTGGTCGACCGACTTCCCGCACCCCGTGACGAGCTTCCCGAACTCGCGCCGGATCGTCGCAGAGCAGTTCGCCGAGATCCCCGGGCCCGAGCGCGAGCTCATGCTGTCCGCCAACGCGGCGCGCGTGTGGAACCTCTAGGAGGGTTCCGAACGCTGGCCGCCCGTGCGCTCGTCGAGGTCGGTCTCCTGGGCCACGGCGAGTCCGTGGAGGAAGCGCCGGACGGCCTCGCCACCGGATCGGCGTTCGCCGGGTATCGGGATGGCCCGTGACACCTGCTGGCTGATCGCGAACCCGCGGATCGCGTGGAGCAGCGCGTCGGTCCGCGGCGCGGCTCGGCGCACCACCGATCGTCTCGCGCAGCAGCCGTTGCACGGATGCCTGCGCCTTCCGGGCGTGGTCGGCGACCTCGGTCATGGCGTCGACCGACGCGTCGGGATCGTGCTGCAGATCGAGCAGGATCTGGAACCGCACGAGCCAGATCGGGCTGTCGTACCGGCGGCCCAGGATGTCGTAGAGGGATTCGACCCGCTCCTCGGTCGTGTCGCCTTCCACCTTCGCGGCGTTCACGTGCTCGAGGAAGCGGCGATCGAGCTCCTGCAGCACCGCGAGCATCAACTTCTCGCGCGTACCGAAGTGGTATTGGAGCGCGCCCCAGCTGACACCGGCACGGCGCGCGATCTCGTTCGTGCTCGACCGGTAGAAGCCGACCTCCTGGATCGACGCGATCGCCGCGTCGATGATCTGGGCTCGACCGCTTGCCGAGCGCGCGCCGGCGCTCATGACGTGACCGCGTCCCGCGCCACCGGAGCAACCGGCGCGTCGAGCACGACCCCGCCGGCGACGAGCGCGTCGATCTCCTCGCCGGAGTATCCGTGCTCGCGCAGGATCGCGCGGGAGTGCTCGCCGCACAGGCAGGGCCCGCGCTGCACGACTGCGGGCGTGGCCGAGAGGTCGACCAGCAGGCCGGGATCCTCGAAGCGGCCGACACGGCCGGCCCACGTGGTGCTCACGAGACGACGGGCGCGGGCCTGCGGGTCGTCGAAGAGCTCGCGGCAGAACGACTCGTCGACGATCTCCACCGGCACGCCCGCGGCATCGAGCGCGGCGAACCACTCGGGCGCGGTGCGGGCGCGCAGTGCCGCCGGGGCGTCGGCGACGGGGCCGGCGACGCGTGCGAAGGCGGCGCGCGCCGCGGCCGACGTCGCGGCGACGAACACCCACCGGCCGTCGCCGCACTCGTAGAGCCGGTACCACGGCGACAGGCCGAACTGATCGGCGTCGACATCGGCCCAGTCGCCCGGTGTGCCGTCGGCGTGGATCCAGGCGTACGAGCCGTGCAGGAGTTGCGCCTGCACGATCGACGTGCTCACGGCCTGGCCCTCACCCGTACGGTGGCGGTGATACAGCGCGGCGACGATGCCGATCGCCGCGAGCAGCGCGTTGCCGGTGTCGCCCATGCTCGAGCGCGTCCACAGCGGGGGATTGCCGGCGCCGCACGCGCCGTCCTGCCACTCCACGCCGCACAGCGCGGCCGCGGTCTGGTCGGTGCCGGGAAGGTCGGAGCGCGGGCCCTTCTCGTAGCCGCGTGTGTTGCAGTAGACGAGGCCCCCGAAGCGCGCGTGCAGCGTGGGGAAGTCGAGCCCGAGGCGCGCCGCGGCTCCAGGCCGCCAGTTCGTGGTGACGACGTCGGCGCGCTCCAGCATGCGGTCGAGCGCGGCACGCCGCGCGGATCCTTCAGGTTCAGCGCGACGCTGCGCTTGCCGCGGTTCGTGCCCAGGCCCATGTGGGTGCCGGTCCAGAAGCCGTCGTGCAGTGCATGGATCTTGATCACCTCGGCGCCGAGGTCGGCGAGCGCGCGTCCGGTGAACGGGCCGGCGACGCCGAGCCCGAGATCGAGCACCCGGATGCCGTCGAGCGGCGGGCCGGCCGGCCGCGTGCCGGTGTGCGCCGCCGCATGCCGGCCGGGGGTGGGCTGCGACGCCTCGGCGCGCACCTCGTCGGTGTGCGCGCCGGGGATCGGCGCCGCGCCCCGCACGCGCGGCGGCGTGGCCGAGAGCTCGAGCACCGGCCCCACGTGCCGGATGCGACCAACCTCCGGGTCGTCGACCTCGACGACGCAGCCGTCGGCGAGGAACGACGGGTCGGCGAGGGCCTCGGCCGGCGACCGCACGAGCGCAATGCCTACACCGGCGTGCGCCCCGGCGCGCACCCAATCGTCCGAGGAAAACTTCGCGAACGCCGCGGCGAGCAGCGGGTGCAGGAACATGCCGCTGAGCATGTCGTCGGGCTCCATGCCGAGCCGGTCGGGATCGCTGCGATACTGCGTACCGAGATCCACGGCGCGCAGCGCGTCACCTTCGGCCGACGCGAGCACCCACGCGGGCCTCACAGTCCAGTGGTGCACCCAGCGCCCGTCGGCGCACTGGTACAACCCTTCGATCGCGCGCGCGTCCACGGGCCACATCCAGTAGAGCGGCGCGTCGGGGCGCTCCACGCGCTGCCAGTTCAGCGCGGCCGCGGCGAGCGCGCCCTGCAACAGCGACGTCGTGACGTGCTGCCCGCGGCCGGTGAGCTCGCGCACGTGCAGCGCCGCGACGATCCCGAGCGTCGCGTGGTACATCGCTCCGATGCTCGGCCACGGCGTGCCCGGGAAGACCGGTCCGTCACGATCGGCACCGCGCACGAGGCCCTCAGGCGCGTCGAACTCGGGATGCGGGCCGCGGCGACCGGCGACGAACTCCATCGCGCCGCCGCGGCGCCCCTTCTGGTCGTACAGCAGGCCGGTGCGTGCGGCAACGAGCGCATCGTCCATGGGGCGTTCGCGATGGCGTGGGTGGTCGCCGTAGGCCGTGATCGAGCACGTGACGGCACGGGGGTTCGCGCGCTCAATCGTTTCGTGGTCGAGTTGGAGGGCGGCGGCCGTGCCCGGAGCGAACGTGTCGAGCACCACGTCGGCGCGGCACGCGAGCCGCTGCACCACCTCCGCATCGGCCGCGTCGTCGAGGTCGAACCGCGCGCTGCGCATCCCACGGGTCCACACGTGCCGGCCCGACGTGCGGGTTCGTGCACCGTCTCCGGTGTCTCGACCCTCGTCACCTGCGCGCCGTTGTCGGCAAGGTGCATCGCGGTCATCGGCCCGGCGATGCCCGTGGAGAGATCGAGTACGCGCAGCCCGTCGAACACACCTGGCACGTCGTGAGCCTAGCAGTTACTATGTCGCGCGGATGCGCGTCAGGTGTGCACTGCGTTTGTGTCGCGTCGCGGCCCGTGCTACTGCGCTGTTACACGCGCGTCGTGTCGGCGTGTTGAGCCCTGCAACGATGGGGGCACGCAGCGTTTGTCGCGCACGCGGCGCGGGTAACCGCGTGTCGGCCGTCCGGTTGATGTGGTCGGTGCTCGCGGTCGAGGTCGCAGAGGAACGGCTTCGTGCGGCGACAACCACGGCGCCGAGCGGATTGACATGTTGGCGCCGGCTGTGTCCGGCGCATCCGCGCATCTGCTCGGATACGTCGTGCGTTGTCGGTTGCTCTCGATCGCGTGTGGCGAGGCGGCCCGCCAGCGCGGGAAACGAGGTTGCACGACGATGGCATTGAAGAAGCACCTACTCGGAGCCGCGTGCGCGGCGACGCTTGCGGGGGGCGCGGTCGCCGGAATGGCCCTTCCCGCCCAAGCGGCGTCAACACCGCTCGGAAGCTGCACCGGCCAGCTCACGATCGACAAGTTCAAGCCCGCGCTCAGCGACGTCACGCAGATCGGCATCTCGGTGCACGGCTCGGCGGCGCGTGACCAGACGACGAAGGATCGAATCGTCGGCTCGTGTGACGGCGCGTCGACACCGGGTGTTCCGGCCCGCACCGGCGACGCGGACATCCCACAGCCGACGACGTCATTGACACCGAAGGCCGTTGCCGTGTCGCTGCTCGGCAACGCGAGCTGCGCAGCCGCGGCCGACGACCCGAACTCGGCGAATGCGTGGCCGTTGAACGGCAAGGTCACGTACACGATGACGCAGACGTACACCGACATGGTGAACGGTCACGTGAAGCCGTACAAGCTTCAGGCCGATGTGCAGCTGCTCGGCTTCAACGCCGCCGGACCCGATGTCGTCGATGTCGCCGGCATCGTCACGACCGGGCTTGCCGTCGGGGCTCAGGTGAGCGGCACCATCTGGGAGGATCCCGTCGCCAAGACGAAGGGGTCGACCGGGTACAACACGGGCTACGAGCTCGACACCGGCGGCGCGCTCGGCTGCATCGACTCGACGCCGAACAACGCCAGCATCCCCATCGTGATGAGCGGTGGCGGCGGCGCGACGTCGACGTCGTTGCTCGGTAGCACGGCCGACGGTCTGTCGTTCTCGCTCGGCGAGTGAACGTGAGCGTGTCCGATCCTTGCGGTGCAGGTGCGTAGCGCCGTCAGGCGACAGGGAGCGGTGCGGCCGGCCGGGACGGTTCCCGGCCGGCTCGCCGCTCCGTGCCGGAGTGACGGACCGGCCGCCGACGATCGGTGCGATCACCCCGCCGGGAGGCAGGCCCACGCAGCGGTGGCCACACCGGTCGTGAGCTGCGGGTCGTGGAGATCGCCGACGTCGGTGATCGCACCCGCGCCGCAGCCGAGCAGCGTGCCGTGCTCGAGCGTGACGCCGAGGTACGCCTTCGTTGGCAACGTCGGGCCGATCCAGACGAGCGGCGACTGCACGGGCAGCGCTCGGGTTGCACCGCCGACGAACCCGAGCGTCAGCTGCTTGACCTTCGGCGGGAGGAGCGCGACGAGCGCGTCGTATGACGAGGTCCCGTTGCCGACGACGGCGAACTGCACGGCGTCCGATGGGTCGACCGGATGCGTGGGAGCGGGCTCGAGGCAACGCGCCGCGCCGGCTCCGAGATGCGACTGCGCGAGCGGCGGCGTGGCGTCCCACCGCCAGCAGACGGTGCCCTGCGTGCCCGGCGCGCGCCGTAACGACCAGTGCACCCGCCCGCTGACACCACTGCGCACCGTCGTGAACGGGCCCGACGGCTCGACGACGGGCCGCTCGTCGGCGGTCGAGATATCGGATGCGGGGGGCGCGGTCACGTGCGCCGCGGTGCCGAAGTCCGACACTGCGTACTGCAGCGAGCCGCCCGAGGTGCGCACCCGCACGTCGGTCACTCGGTTGCGGCCGTCGATCCAGAGATCGACCGTCGCACCGGGCCACACGCCGAGAAACAGCGGTCGTGTCGCCTCGAGACGCGTCTCCGAGCGCGAACCGATCCGGTCGTGTGCGTGCACCGACATCGGCATGTGGAGCTGCTGCAACCAACGAAGTAGCGCGACGGGTGAGAACGGCGCGGGTACCGCGTCGCCGACGCCTCCGTTGAGTGTCGCCTTCCGCCAGGGGAGCGCCGTGCTGGACCGGGTGAAGAGCGCGAGCGAGTCGCCTGCGGGCAGATTCGCCACGCTCCTGCGGTAGTAGAAGGTGCCATGGATCCAGCGCAGCTCCGCGTCGACGGGGTCGCCGCTGCTCCTGGTGAACGCGACGTGCACGTCGCCGGTCCCGTCGAGGTCCCCTTGCCAGACGCCGCTGACCGGCCCGGTCGCCGACCGGCCCGCCACGGCGACCGCGCCGCGGATCTGGCCCGAGCCTGCGCGTCGCGTGGCCGCCAGCACGGTCCCGAGCGGGTCCTTGCCAAGCGCGGGCTCCGAGCTCGACGAGCATGCTGCCGCGTCGACGACCAACAGACCGACCACGACGACCAGCACCGGGAGGCGCGAGCGCCGGACGCGTGTGCCGCTGGCAGCCCGACTCATGTGGTCATCGTCGCGCGGCGCAATGCGATGAGCACCAGCGGCCATGCGCGCGCTCGCTGTGCGTGCACGCCTTCGCGACGCGATCGTCGCGCCGATGTCACCCAACTCTGGCCCGCGCTCGGCGTGCTCGCCACCGTGGTCGCGCTCTCGGCCTGCGGCAGCCGCCCGGCTCGCACCGGCGGCGCGGCGCCGACAACTTCGTCGCGGCCCGTCTCGGCCCAATGGGACCCTGGCGCGACGTCCCAGCTGCGCACCTTGGCGGTGCGCGTCGCACGCGCGCTACCGGGGCAGTGCACCGAGCCCGGCCTCCTGCCGCGCCCGGCGTACGCCCAGGCGATGCAACGCCTGCGCCTGCAGGTGCCGCTCGCAGTCGCCGACTGTACGGTGAACGGCGACGTCGCCGAGCTGAGCGTGTTCCCCAGTGCAACGGTGCGCGCGAACTGGGTGACTGTCCGGACGGGCACGCTCTGCCGGCGCGCGAAGGCGGCGCACGCCGACCTGCCCGGCTTGCACTGGGCGGTCGGAGGCACCTGGGCGATGCAGCTCGGCAGCGAGTGGTCGGCCCGGCAGGTCGCGGCCGGACTGCACGGCGGGTACCAGGGCGCGGCGTGCGCAGGGGCAGTGCCGATCGACTGGGAGACCCCGGCCGAGGCGACCGCCCAACGCATCGCCCACGAAATCGCGGCGCGGCGCACCGATGGGTGCCGCGGCTTCATGCTCCTCGACCGCAGTGAGTACGCACGCAACCCGCAGTACGCGCACCGTCTGCCCGCCGCGTACGCGCAGTGCACCGGTCCTGCAAGCTCCACGGTGTGGATCGCGGCGTTCTCTTCCCGCACGGTGTCGCGGGATCGCTTCGTCACCACCGAAGCCACGATGTTGTGCACCACGTCCGGCACCGTTCAGGCGGTCGTGGGCCGTGATTGGGCAGTAATCGCGACGCATCCGAAGGTGGCGGCAGTGGTCGCGGTCGCCACCGGCGGCACGCTGCGCGACCCCGCGTGCGGCTGACCCTTCGTCGCCGAGCGTGCCCCTAGCAGTTACTATGTCGCGCGTGCTCGAGGACGATGTACGGCGGCCCGCACCGGCTGTCACCGACGACAGCGCGATCTTCTGGGACGCGGCCGCTCAGGGCAGGCTCGTCGCGGAGGCGTGCGCCGATTGCGGGCGGCTGCGCCATCCGCCACGCCCGATGTGCCCGGAGTGCGGTTCGCTGCGCGCCGAACCGCGCGTGCTGTCGGGCCGGGGCACGTTGTACAGCTACGGCATCCTGCACCATCCCCGGCATCCGGCGTTCGACTACCCGGTGCTCGCCGCGCTCGTCGATCTCGATGAGGGTGTGCGCATCGTGACCAATCTCGTCGAGGTGCAGCCCGATGAGATCTGCATCGGTATGCCGTTGCAGGTGACGTTCGCGCCGACTGCCGGCGGGGGAATGGTGCCCGTGTTCCGGCCGGGAGCAGTCGCGTGACCGCGGGCTTCGCGGGTCGCACGGCGATCGCCGGCGTGGGCGCCACCGAGTTCTCGCGCGATGCCGGGCGCACCGAGTTGCAGCTCGCGTGCGAGTCGGTCCGCGCCGCGCTGCGCGACGCCGGCTTGGAACCCGCCGACGTGGACGGTCTCGTGAGCTACACGATCGACCCGGTGGAGGAATCGGAGCTCGTGCGGTCGCTGGGCATCCGAGAGATTGCTTACTCGAGCCGGATCCCCTACGGCGGGGGTGGGTCGATGGGCGTGCTCCTCCACGCGGCGACCGCGGTGGCGAGCGGCGCGGCCGGCACGGTGGTGGCGTATCGCGCGATCCGGGCCCGCTCCGGCGCCACCCGCTTCGGCGCCGCGAAGACGGCACCCGCGCCGACATCGGCGCATTCGGGTACCACCGCGATGCAGTGGTGCATGCCGTTCGGCGTGCTCACGCCGGCGTCGTGGTTCTCGTTCAACTGCACGCGCTACATGCACGAGTACGGCGTCACGAGCGCCGACTTCGGCCGCGCCGTGGTGCAGCTGCGTGCGTATGCGGCCACGAACCCGGCTGCCTGGGGCTACGGCAACCCGATCACGCTCGACGATCACCAGTCGTCGCGCTGGATCGCCGAGCCGTGCATCCGGTTGTTCGATTGCTGCCAGGAGACCGACGGCTCGGTGGCGCTCGTGATCACCGCTGCAGAGCGCGCCCGTGACCTCATCGCGACGCCCGTCACGATCGCCGCGGCCGCGGGTGCAGGCCTGTTCGAGCAGGAGATCGCGTCCGACCACTACCTGGCAAACGTCGCGGTGATGGAGGGTTCCGTCGCGCTCGCGTGCCGCCTGTTCGACGGATTCGGGATCGCGCGCGATGAGATCGACGCGGCGATGATCTACGACGCGTTCTCGCCGCTGCTGCTGATGCAGCTCGAAGCGCTCGGCTTCTGTGGGTTCGGTGAGGCCAAGGATTTCGTGGCCGGCGGCAACCTCGCCATTGGCGGGGCTCTGCCCACGAACACGAACGGCGGGCTGATCGGTGAGGGCTACATCCACGGGCTCAACCTCGTGCTCGAAGCGGTGCGCCAGCTCCGCGGAGAGGCGGTCAACCAGGTGCCCGGCGCACGCACGATCCTCGTCACCTCGAGCCGCACGGGCGCGCTGCTCACCTCCGGTTGACGGCGCGGCGACTGCCTCAGTGTCCTTCGGGCGGAGGTGCGGCTTCGGGCGTCGTGGGCGGCTCGTAGTTGACGGGGCCGGGCTCCCACAGCCAGCCCGAGCGCGCCCTGCGCCGCGCGCCGGCCGTAGAACCCGCCCCCGGCACCGCGCAGCACGAACGCGAACGCCACCGCGACGACCGCGCCGGCGAGCGGCGCGACCTCGTAGAGCCACCACAGGTGCCATTCGCCGAATAGGAGCTGCGGCCCGAGCGAGCGCGCCGGGTTCATCGACGCGCCGGTCACTGGGGCCGCCCAGGCGCCGGCGAGCGCGATATATGCACCGACCCCGATCGCGTTCAGCGGGCCGACGTTCTGCGCGCCCGACGACGTGCCGAGGATGACGGTGACGAGCCCGAGGGTGAGCACGGCCTCGAACCCGAGCGCGGCGGCGGTGCCGATGCCGGGCCCCGGCAGCGTTGCTCCCGCGACGCCCTGCTGGCCCACGAGCCCGGCAAGCAGCGCCACGGCGGTGACGGCGCCGACGAGCTGCGCGAGCACGTAGCCGGGCACGCGGCGCCACAGGAAGTCGCGGCGCAGCGTGAACGCGAGCGTGACGACCGGGTTCAGATGCGCGCCCGACACCGCGCCCATCGAGAGGATCACCACGGTGACGACGAAGCCGGGCAGTGCCGCCTGGGTGCCGGGCGAGAGCGCATGATCGGGGAGGCGAGCCGCCACCATCGGCGCGCCGGCGGCGACGAGCACGAGGAAGAACGTGCCGAGCCACTCGGCGAACAGCCGCCGCCATTCGTTCGCGTCCTCGAGGAATGCGCGCCGCTCGGCGAAATACCCGGCCGGATAGCCGAGCGACCGCGCGAGTGCCGCCGACGCGCGGTCGTGCTCGTTCCTCCCGGTGTTGTTGTCGGTCATCGCGTGCGCGCGCTTGCTGAGCCCGCGACAATGCGGCAGCCGGCGCGCAGGCAGGTCTCGGCCTCGTCGGCCATGGTGCGCACGACCTCCGCGGCCGGGCGGATCGCGTGCACGAGGCCGACGCCCTGCCCGGCGATGCCGGGGTTCACGTCGGCGCGCTCGGCGACGGCGGCCGCGCCCATCACCGGACCGGCCACCACCGTCTGCCACGGCATCGGCAGGGCGCTGCGTCCGGACTGCTCCCACGCCTCGGTCCACGACCCGCGCAAGAAGCGCGCGGGCTTGCCCGTGACTGCGGCCGACACGTGCGTGCTCGACGCGCCAGCCTCGATGAGGGCGTGCTTCTGGTACTCGGGCACACCCGACTCGTGCGTGGCGAGGAACGCGGTGCCCACCCACACGCCTTGCGCGCCGAGCATGATGGCGGCCGCGAGCCCGCGGCCGTCGGCGATTGCGCCGGCGGCGAGCACCGGCGTCGACGGCGGTCCGAGGCACGCGTCGACCACCTGCGGCACGAGCGCCATCGTGCCGATCGGCGCGTGATGGCCGCCACCGTCGCTGCCCTGGGCCACGATCGCGTCGACGCCGGCGTCGAGCGCGCCGGCCACGTGGCGCACCGATCCGACGACCGAGATCACGAACGTGCCGTTGGCGCGGAGCCGGTCGATCCACGGTGCCGGGTTCCCGAGGCCGGCGGCGTACACCGGCACCCGCTCGTCGAGCACCACCTCCATCTGCGCGTCGAAGAACGCCTGGGTCAGCGGCGGCGGGCCGCCGGGGTCGAGATCGACGCCCATCGCGGCGGCGATGTCGGCCCGGCTCGCCGCGGTGAGGCGTTCACGCCGCATGAACTCCGACGCGAACGCGGTGTGCTCCGCGAGCACGTCGTCGGCGGGCCGCGTGCCGGGCATGCCGTCGCGGGCCGCTCGCCGCACCGACGCCGGCAGGATCGTGTCGACGCCGAACGGGCGGCTGGTGCGCTCGCGAGTCTCCCGGATCCACGCACGCAGCTGCGTCGGTGAGCAGCCGGTGCCGCCCAGCACACCGAGGCCGCCGGCGTTGGACACGGCCGCAGCGAGCGCGGGCGTCGCGGCCTGGCCCATGCCGGCCAGCAGGATCGGCACGTCGATGCCGAGGCGGTCGCAGATCGGGGTGCGCAGCGCCATCAGTCCGCCCGATCGGAGAGCCGGCCCTGCTCGTCGGAGACGTCGGGTCCGTGCACCCGCGCGCGACCGTCGCCGAACGGCTCGTCGCGGTGCTTCAGCGCGGCGGTGAGCCCCATCTCCGCCACGTCGCGGTAGTACGCGCTGGTGCCGGGCGCGAGATGGGCGCGTGCGTCGTTCTCGGCTGCTAGCCGTTGCAGGGTGCGCGCACCGATGAGCTCGAGGCCGAGGTTCACGATGCGCTTGTTCGCCGCGAGCAGGTGGTGGTCGATCAGCGCGAGCCGGTCGAGCAGTCCTTCCACCTCGCGCTCGAGCTCGCCGGCAGGTACCGATTTCAGCGCGAGCCCGATCGCCGCGGCGTCCGCACCGCTGATGGTGTCGCCGGTGAGCAAGAGGCGCTTCGCCCACTGCGGGCCGCAGTGGTACAGCCACATCATCGACGGTGTCGCTCCGAGATTGCGCGACGGCGGGAAGCCGATACGAGCGTCGTCGGCGGCAATCACCATGTCGCAATAGAACGCCATGACCGTCCCGAGCGCGAGGCAGTGGCCGTGCACCTGGGCGATCACAGGCTTGTGGATGTCGAAGAAGGCGAGATCGCGCCGCTGGCCCTGTTCGATCTGCCAGATGTCGTCGTCGATGTGGCGGGTACCACTGCGCCCCGACCGCTCGGGAGAGGTCTCGTAGCCGCGAAGGTCGGCCCCCGCGCAGAAGCTCGGCCCGTTGCCCTTGATGACGATGGCGTGCACGTCGTCATCGGCGTCGGCGTCCCACAACGCGTCGTGGATGAGGCGCGACATCCGGCCGCCGATGGCGTTGTGCCGTTCGGGTCGGTTCAGCACGATGCGGGCGCGGCCTCGCTCCTTCTCCACGAGTACCGGCTCCACGAGTACCGGCTCCACGAGTACCGGCTCCACGAGTACCGGCTCCACGGGCACCGGTTCGCTGTCGGCCATCGGATGCAGTCTCGACACAGGCGGTCCGGCGCGCAAGACGGGGCCTGGCGCAGCTACGGTGCAGGTCGCGATGACCGCCCGTGGACCCGAGCTCCAGGAGCTGACCGAGGCCGAATGCCGCAACCTCCTCGCGGCCCACGAAGTGGGCCGGTTGGTGGTCGTGGTCGACGACGAGCCGCACGTGTTCCCGGTGAACTACGCGTTCGACGGCGACAGCATCGTCGTGCGCACCGACAGTGGCACGAAGCTGCGCGGGGCCACCCTTCGCCGCGTCGCCTTCGAGATCGACGAGCTCGAGCATGCGCCCGCGTCGTGCGCATGGAGCGTCGTTGCGCGCGGCGTCGGCGACGATGTCACCGACGCGGTCGATGCTGCGTCCGAGCGCGCCCGCGCGCTGCTCGTCACGCCGTGGGTAGGCGGTGAGCGCCAACAGTGGATCCGCATCCACGGGCTGGTGCTCACGGGCCGGCGCCTCGTCGGCTGAGCCTCCGCTCGCGGTGCCGGTCCACCACCTCAATCGTCGTCGGCTTGCCGTCGCCTCACCGCCGCGGCGCCGACCGCACAGCGTGGCGGTAGCTCAGAAACCGACGCCGGCCGTCGATGGGAGGAGGTGGACTCCGAGTCCCAGGGGCCTCCGATGGACGCGGCGGCGCCCGCGCGCGCGCGCGCGTCGCGTGCACGCGCAGTGGCGCGTGCTCGCGCTGTCGGCGCTCGTCGGCGGCCTCGCAGCACTGCTCTACGCGACGTGGGTGCGTCACCTCCACGGTCACCCGGTACCGCTCGCGGTTCCGTGGGTGGTGCTTGCCGCGGGCTATGCGGCCTCCGAGCTGACGGTCGTCCACATCGAGTTCCGGCGCGACGCGGCACTCCGTGTCGCTCAACGAGATCCCGCTCGTGCTCGCGCTGGTGTTCGCGAGTCCCGGGCACCTCGTCACCGCGCAGCTCGTCGGCGCCGGGGCGGTGCTCGTGCTCCACCGCCACCAGTCGCTGCTGAAGCTGGTCTTCAACCTGAGCCATTTCGCGCTCGAGGACTGCGTTGCGCTGCTCGTCTTCAACGCGATCACGGGCCGCGCGTTCGAGCCCGGACCGCAACTGTGGGCTGCCGCGATCGTGGCGACCGTCGCGGCCGCGACGGTCAGTGTCGTGACCGTGAGCGTCGTGATCTGGGTACACCAGAACCGGATCGACACGGGCCAGCTGCGTGCTGTGGTGAGCGTGGCGCTGGCCGGCGCGATCTTCAACGCGTGTATCGGCCTGGTGGCGGTGACGGTGCTCTGGGTGGATGCGCGCGGCGGTGTGCTGCTCGCCGTAATCGGCCTGGTGCTGTGCATCGCGTATCGCGAGTACGCGTCGCTGCGGCAGCGGCACGCGAGCCTGGAGCTGCTGTACGAGTTCACCCAAGCTGTGCGCAGCTCGGGCGACGCCGAGCAGATCGTGGCCGACGTGCTCGCACAGACCCGCCGGATGCTCCGCGCCGAGACCGCCGAGCTCGCGGTGCTCCCCTCGGCCGAGGGTCACGGCATCGACTGGATCGTGCTCGAAGGCGACTCCGATGTGCCGGTTCGCAGTGTCGAGCCGTCGATCCATGCCTCGCTCACCGCGCTCCTCGACGACGGTCGCGTGGTCGTGGGCCCGAAGTACGGCCGCGATCCCAAGGTGCGGGCGCACCTCGCCCAGCGCAGCCAGCGCGACTGCATCGTTGCCCCCCTGATCGCCGACGACAAGATGCTCGGCATCCTGTCGGTGGCGAACCGCCTCGGTGACGTGACCACGTTCGACGCGCAGGATGGGCGCCTCTTCGAGACGATCGCCGCCCATACGAGCATCACGCTCCAGAACGCGCGCCTCGTGGACCGGTTGCGGCACGATGCGCTGCACGACAACCTCACGAAGCTTCCGAACCGCGTGCTGTTCCAGCAGCGCGTGACGGACGTGCTCGCACGGCGGCGGCCGACGGACCCGCTTGTCGCGGTGATGCTCATCGACCTTGACCGGTTCAAGGAGATCAACGACACGCTCGGCCATGCAACCGGCGATCTGCTCCTGCAGGAGGTCGCCCGGCGGCTGCGGCGCGCGGTCGGCGAGCGCGTTACTGTCGCCCGACTCGGCGGCGACGAGTTCGCCGTGCTGGATCCGGGTCACGTCATGCCCGATGACGCGGTGGCGACGGCGCGCCGCATGCGCGAGGAGCTGCAACGCTCCTTCTCGTACCAGGATCTCGACCTCGAGGTGAGCGCGTCGATCGGCGTGGCCGTGGCGCCGGTGCACGGCCGCGACGCCTCGACGCTCCTGCGGCGCGCCGACGTGGCGATGTACGCGGCGAAGAGCACGTCGGTCGGCGTGGCCATCTACGGCGAGAACCTCGACGAGCACAGTCCCCGGAAGCTCGCGCTCGTCGGTGAGCTGCGCAGCGTGATTGACAGCGGCGGCCTCGAGCTGCACTACCAGCCGAAGGTCGACATGGCGAGCGGGCGCGTGATCGGGGTCGAGGCCCTCGTGCGGTGGCCGCACGAGATGGAGGGCCTGATCCCGCCGGACGAGTTCGTGCCGATCGCCGAGCGCACGGGTCTGATCGGTCCGATGACGGAGTTCGTGCTGCGTACCGCCCTCGCGCAATCGAAGGCATGGAGCGCGCGGGGCGACACCTGACCGTCGCGGTCAACCTGTCGGCTCGCAGCCTGCTCGACGCCGATCTTGTGGGCGACGTCGCGCGCGCGCTCGCCGAATCGGGTGTCCGTCCGTCGACGCTGGTGCTCGAGATCACCGAGACGAGCGTCATGTCCGACGCCGAATACGCGATGCGCGTGTTGAACCGCCTTTCGTCGATGGGCGTCACGCTGGCGATCGACGACTTCGGTACCGGATACTCGTCGTTGTCGTACCTCAAGCGCCTGCCGGTCGACGAGGTGAAGATCGACAAGTCGTTCGTGTTGAACATGCACGACGACGAGAACGACGCGGTCATCGTCCGCTCGATCATCGATCTCGGTCGCAATCTCGGGTTGCGCGTCGTGGCCGAAGGAGTGGAGACCGCGAGTGCCTGGGACGCGCTACGGGACATGGGTTGCGACATCGCCCAGGGCTATTTCGTGAGCCGGCCGCTGCCGTCCGAACGATTCACCGCGTGGTTGGAGTCGGTCGATCCGTTGCTGGTGGGCGCGCCGTGATGGCGGTGACGATCCCGACGGTGCACACGGAGCGGCTGGTGCTGCGCGGCTTCACGCCGGGCGACTTCGAACCGTTCTGCGAGATCGTCGCCGACCCCGACGTCGTGCGGTTCATCGACGACGGTGCGCCGATCGACCGCGAGCAGTGCTGGCGCGGCATCGCATTGTTCATCGGCCACTGGACGTTGCGCGGCTACGGATGGTGGGCGGTCGAGGAGCGCGCGACCGGCCAGTTCCTCGGACGCATCGGCCTCTACAGCCCCGAGGGCTGGCCGGGCATCGAGGTGGGCTGGCTGCTGCGACGCGAGTCGTGGGGCCGCGGCCTCGCGACCGAAGGGGCGCGCGCGCGGCGCTCGGCTACGCGTTCGACGTGATCGGTGCCGACCACGTGATCAGCCTCATCGATCCCGCGAACGACCGCTCGATCCGCGTGGCCGAGAAGATCGGCGAACGCTTCGAGCGCCATCTCGTGCACGCCGGCAAGCCTGTCGCTTGCTACGGCATTACCCGGCGCCCACGCCCGGACGGCGCCGCCTGACGTCGCACCGCGAAACGGCGCAGGCCCGCCACCCGCATGCGGGTGACGGGCCGTCGCTGCGACTTGTGATGGGTTCGGTCAGTGCCAGCTGGAGCCGTTCCAGGAGGAGCCGTTCCACGAGGACCCGTTCCAGGAGGACCCGTTCCAGGAGGACCCGTTCCAGGAGGACCCGTTCCAGCTGGAGCCGTTCCAGCTGGAGCCGTTCCAGGAGGACCCGTTCCACGAGGACCCGTTCCACGACGACCCGTTCCAGGACGACCCGTTCCAGCTGGAGCCGTTCCAGGAGGAGCCGTTCCAGGAGGAGCTGTTCCACGACGACCCGTTCCAGCTGGAGCCGTTCGTCGCCGGACCGCTCGAGGTGCCGGACGAGTCCGTGCCCGTGAGGCCGGCGAGCAGGTTCCCGATGTTCTGCAGTGTCAGCGTGAGACCGTTCGAGGTCGTCGAGCCCACCCACGCGCTCGGGTTCCACGTCGAGGTCTTCCAGGTCTGGCCGAGGTCGACCGTGTCCCCGACACTGGCGCCGGCGGTCGGGATCGTCTGGGTGAGTTGCAGCCCCGGCTGCTGGGCGGCGGCGAGCACGTTCAAGTCACCGTGACCGTCGACCATCGGGTTACCGACAGGCCCGGACGACGCCGTCGCGAGAAGCTGGGCCTTCACCGTGTCGGGCGTCGGGAAGGCGCCGAGGCTCCGCTTGTCGTGGTCCGCCTGGATCACCAGGGCCGCGGCACCGCTCGTGATCGCGGCGCTGAAGGACGTGCCCGAGCCGACGAAGTTCGAGTTGCCGATCTCGGCCGACGGGTACGTGGTGTCGATCGTCGAGCCCGGGGCCCGCAGGCTCACCACCGACCGGCCCGACGTGACGATGTCCGGCTTGAACCAGCCGTCGGGAGCGGTCGGACCGACGCTGCTGAAGTCGGCTGCGCTGTCGTCGCTTGGGTCGACCGTGCCGTTGTCGTCGACGGACCCGACCGTGATCACCAGCGGGTCGTCGCCGGGTGAGGTGATCGTGCCGTTGAACGGCCCCGAGTTACCGGCCGATGCGACCACGGTGATGCCGGCCTGCCAGGCGCTCTCCACCGCCTGGTCGAGCGGGTTCGTGACCGTCGACGAGGTGGGGATGGCGCCGAGGGAGAGATTCAGCACCCGGATCTTGTACTTCGCCTGGTTCGCGACCGCCCAGTTGATCCCCTGGATCACCGTGGCGAGGTCGGTCTCACCGCTCGCGCCGGCGACCTTGATGGCCACGAGGTTCGCCTCCGGCGCTTCACCGGTGTACTGGCCCTTGGAGGAGTTGCCGTTTCCCGCGATGAGGCCGGCGACGAACGTGCCGTGCCCGTAGCTGTCGTTGAACGGGTTGCCCTCGCCGCTGAGGTCGACGCCGCCCATGAGGTGCTTGAAGTCGCCGAGCTTCTGGATGCCGGTGTCGAGCACCGCCACGGTGACGCCGTTGCCCTTGACGCCGTAGTTCCACAGCGTCGACGCGCCGGTCGTGTCCGGGTACACGTCGGCCGGTGCACGCGTCGGCGTGTCCGTGGTCGGCGTGTCCTGCATCGCGACGCTCACGTCGGGCGTGACGACGAGGCTCGGGTCGGCTTGGAGGCCGAGCAGTTGATTCGGCGTCACCTCGGCCACGACGGCGTTCGCGGCGTCCACGTCTTGCTGCACGTCGCCTGCTACCGCCGTGACCTTCTGGTGCACGGTGTGGGTGGTGGCGTTGCGCTGCAACGTGGCCCCGATCGTCGCGAGCACGTTGCCCACCAGGCTCGGGTCGTAATGGTCGGGTCGCTGCGCGGCGCTGACGATCACCCGGACCGGTGCGCTCATCGCGGGGCCGGGCTGCACTGCCGAGGCGCCGGCGCTCGGCGCGAGCCCCGGTGCCATCAGCACGCCGGCCAAGGTGATGACGCCCGCCGCAGCACCCACCCGCCGGTGCGCCCACTCGATGCCCGCGGGGCGGGGTCGCGCGCCCCTCGACGCGGGCGCTCCCCCCTGCGCTGCTGCTGCTCGCGTCTGTCCTCGCATGGCGATCCACTCCTGGTCTGCGCGCGGGGCGCGCGCCGTCTCCTCGCTCGGACGTGGGTTTCGCCACTCGCTCCCTGCCGGCCAGGCGACCAGATACAGCCGGCAGTTCTCTGCTTCGTCCGCCGGCCTGAGGCGCCGGCAAGAACTTCATCGGTGCGTGCGCTCGGTGTCCTTGAGGCGGCGATTGTCCGCATTCGGTGATGTTGTGCCCGTCACAGGCTCGGTGGTGCATGCCCACCGGCACCACGGCCAGTCGACCGCGGCCCGTTGCCCGCCCCGCAGCGCCGCCCGCGGTTTCACCCGTGCGGGGCCCGGGTACGCGAAAGGGCCGCGCACCGGCGAGACAAGGAGAGCGTCGATGGCGTCGCTGAAGCATCTGTTGGTCGCACCCGGACCGCTCGCGGTGGACTCGCTGGTCGAGCACCTCGATCCCCGCGCCGCGGTCCAGAAGCTCGATCCGCGATCGAAGCGCCGGACGAGCGCGCGGCGGCGCCTCATGCCGTGGATCGTCATCGGCGCCGTGGGGCTTGGCGTTGCGGTGCTTGGTGCTGTCGCCTTCCGGCGCCTGCGCACTCGGGCGCCCGCCGGCACGGGCGCCGACACCGGCACGGGCGCCGACACCACCACGGGCACCGGCACGGGCACCGACACCGGCACCGACACCGGCGCCGACACCGGCACGGGCACCGATCCTGGCGCCCCGTACGAACAGGCGCGCCACCAGGCGTCTCGCGGCGCGTAGCGCGGCGCGCGCCGGATGGCCCCGCGCCGGATGACCCACCGGCGCCCGGCGATAAGTTGCCCGGTGCATGCGGGGGTTCGGCGCGTACGCGCGCGCACATCGCCGTCGAGGGTGGAGCGGCCGTCGAGTGGCGGGCGCGCTGTTCGCCACCGTGCTCGCCGCGGCCTGTTCGAGCAGCACGTCGGCGGCGCCGCGCGCGTCCTCGATCCCGGGTCGGGCGCCGACCACTGCTGCGCCGATCGCGTCGGTGCACACGTGCCGGCGCCCGGCCGCCGCGCCGCCCACCGCGGCGGCAGTGCCCGGTTCGTCGAGCGACCGCACGATGCACTCGTTCGACGGCGCACGGATCCGCCTCCACTGGTTCCCGCTGGCCACCGCCACGGCCGCGCGCCCGGCGCCGACCGTGCTGATGGGGCCGGGATGGGGGTCGGCCGGCGACACGAACGTCACGCCGTCGGGCGGCGGTGAAGGAGTGTTCGGCGCGCTGAGCATCGCGGGCTTGCATGCGCACGGTTACAACGTGCTCACGTGGGATCCGCGCGGCTTCGGTGCCTCGACGGGCACGGTCACGATCGACGACCCGCAGCGCGAGGGGCGCGATGTCGAGCGCATGCTCGACTGGGTCGCGGCCCAACCCGGCGTCGAGCTCGACGGCCCGGGTGATCCACGCGTCGGCATGGCCGGCGGATCGTACGGCGGAGGCATCCAGCTGGTGGTGGCGGCGATCGACTGCCGCGTGGACGCGATCGTGCCCTGGATCGCCTGGCACTCGCTCGGCACGAGCCTGTACAAGTCGGGCATTGCCAAGACCGGCTGGGGCAACCTGCTCTACGGGATCGCCGCCACCCGCAACCTCGACCCGCACATTCGCCGCGCGTGGACCGCGTCGAACTCCGCGGGTGAGATCAGCGCGGCCGATCACGACTGGTTCGTGGCACGCGGGCCGGGCGCGCTCGTCGACCGCATCGCCGTGCCGGCATTGTTCGTGCAGGGCACCGTCGACACGCTGTTCACCCTCGACGAGGCGATCACGAACTACGAATCGCTGCGCCGTCGCGGAGTGCCCGCGGCGATGCTCTGGTACTGCGGCGGCCACGGCGTGTGTCTCACGCCCACCGGCGACCTCGGCGCGACCTCGCCGCGACGCTCGCGTGGCTCGACCGCTACGTGCAGCGCAAGTGGTCGATCGTGCTCGGACCGAGGTTCACCATGGTCGACCAGCGCGGCGTCACGTACACCGCGAGTGACTATCCGGTCGACCGCCGCACCTCGTTCGGAGGCGTCGCGCGCGACGCGCTCGACCTCGTCGCCGCCGGCGGCTCGGGGCCCGCCCGTCCCGCGAAGGGCTCGAAGGATCCGCTGGCCGGCATCGCGGGGACGATCACGCCGGGCCGGGCGTCGAACGCGGTCGACCTCACGGTGCACGCCGACCACGCGGTGGTGATCGCAGGTGCTCCGAGCGTGCGGCTCGTCTACTCGGGCACTACCGGGCCCGGCGCGCGTCCAACGGCGGTCTTCGCGCAACTCGTCGACGACACCACCGGGCTCGTCGTGGGCAATCAGGTCACACCGATCGCGCTGATGCTCGACGGGAAGCAGCACGTCACGACGGTTGCGCTCGAGACGATCGCCTTCACGCTCGAGCGGGGCGCGAGCCTCACGTTGCAGATCGCCGCGACGACCGTCGCTTACGCGACGCCCCGCCTCGGTGGAACGGTGAAGATCGAGGCCACGCTCGCGCTCCCGGAGTCGACGCTCAGCCCGCGTTGACGAAGTCGCCGATCAGCGCGGCGAGCTCCACGGGCTTGTCGCCCTGCACGCTGTGCCCCGCGCCGTCCACGTGCTCCACGCGGGCGCCGGGCTTGCGGCGCAGCAGTTCGGCTTCGTCGTCGTCGTCGACGACCGACTGCGCCGTCATGCCCCGCACGAGCATAAGGGGCACCGTGAGGTTGCTCACGACCTCCCACAACCACGCGAAGTCGGGCGGGCCTGCCGGGGGTGCCTCGCCCGCGCCCGTGTCACCTGCCGGTTCGGGCATGCGGAAGCGCATGTACCGCCACACCCAACTCCCGTCGTCGCGCTGCAGCGCGTTGTGGAGGATGCCGCGCCGGAGCGACGAGACCGAGCGGGTGGGATTGAACTCGATGGTTCGCGCCAGCAGATCGTCGAAGCTGTCGAAGCTCTCGGGTCCGTTCACGAACGCGGCGATCGCGTGGGCCTTCGTCTCGTTGACGCCGGGCGTCACGTCGACGAGCACGACCGCGCGCACCAGATCGGGATGGCGAGCTGCCAGCGCGAGGGTGGTGGCGCCACCGAGCGACATGCCAACCACCGCGGCGGCGTCCGGCGCGAGCGCGCGGATCGCCGCGGCCACGTCGTCGGCGTTGTCGCGCACGCCGAGCGATCCGGCGCGACCACCATCGGAATGCCCATGGCCCGGGAGGTCGACGGCGACGAGCGGGCGGTCGAGGGCCAGCGCGACGGTGTCCCAGGTGTGCGCGTTCTGCGCGCCGCCGTGGAGTAGCACCAGCTCGGGCGGACCGTTGCCCCACACGAGCGCGCTCGACACGCGGCCGTCGTCGAGCGGTACCTCGACCCGGCGGACGGCCGGCTGCCCGCGCCAGTCGATGCCGTACTCCTCGGCGTTCTCGTGGAACATCGACATCTCGTCGTAGGGGATCCGCTCGATGTCGGGCACGCTGCTGCTCCTTGCGCCGGCTCCACGCTCGGTCGGGGCTCATCCTCGCGGCGCCGGCACCGGTGATCCAACTGGAACGACGACGAGTGCGTGCACATTCTCGAGAACATCCGTGCCGTGGCCGCTCCGGGAGCACAGCTCGTGATGCTTGAGCTCGTGGTGCCGGGAGGCGACACGCCGCACATGGCGAAGATGATCGATCTCACGATGCTCGCGATGCTCACCGGTCGCGAGCGCACCGAGCCGGAGTGGCGCGCGCTGCTCGGGCGGGCGGGCTGGCGGCTCGATCGTGTCGTCGACACCCCTACACCGTCGAGCGTGCTCGAGGCTCACGCCGCCTGACCCTTGGCGCCGGCCGGCACCTACCATCACGGCGTGCGAACCGCCCTCACGGTCTTCGAAGCGGGCGATCGGCTCGCGACGCGACATTTCACGGAGCACGGCTGGGTGCTCACCGCACCGTTCGACGCGGAGCAGACCGCGGCGCTCCGCCGGTGGGTCGACGAGGTGGCCGCGTGGCCCGACGAGGGTGACGGGTGGCTGCATTACCGCGAGCTCACCGATCACGGTCCGCGCCTGTGCCGCACCGAGAACTTCGTGCCCTTCCACGCCGGTCTGCGCGCGCTGCTCACCGGTGGTCCGATGATGACGGCCGCGTCGGCGTTGCTCGGCGAACCTGCGGCGCTGTACAAGGAGAAGATCAACTACAAGGTCGCGGGGGGTGCGGGCTACGCGCCGCACCAGGACGGGCTCGCGTACCGCTTCGTCGACCGTCTCGTGTCGTGCCAGATCGCCGTGGACGGCGCGTCGCTCGACAACGGCTGCCTCGAGGTGGTGTCGGGCATGCACCATGACGTGCTGCCCACTGACGATCGGGGCTGCATCGCGTCCGGTGCCGTGGCGTCGCTCGACTGGATTCCCGTGGAGGTACAGCCCGGCCAGGCCGTGTGGTTCCATTCGTTGACGCCCCACCGCAGCGGGCCGAACGCCACCGCGGGTGATCGGCGGGCGTTGTATCCCACCTATAACGCGCGCTCGCAGGGCGACCTACGTGACGCGTACTACGCGCGCAAGCGGGCCGAGCTCGCCGACGGCTCGGCTCGCGCGGCTGACGTGCCGGTGTCGCTCATCGGAGACTTCCAGGGGCGCCCGGTTCCGAGCTGAGGTGGGCGTCGCCGGGCGCGCCGGTGCCGCCGGTATCGATTGTGATCACGCCATCATGCGGTTGGATCACGATCTCGTCGACCGTGTCGAACCGCCGTAGGTCGGACGCGTCGAACAGCACGGGGAGCTCCATGTGGTCGGCATGGCGCGCCAGCCGGTAGCGCTCGGCGCCGTCGCGTTCGATCACCTCGACGATCTCGAAGCCGTCGACCCAGCGATTCTGGAAACGCGATCGCACCTCGACGATGCAACCGGCGTGCAGTGTAATTGGGTCGGACGCGCCGTCGTGGTGGGCGCCGCCCACCGCGCCCGCGGTGGCCTGGATACCGATGCCGTCGCGCGGGCCTTCGTCGGCGGGCGCGACCGAATCGATCGTGAGGTCGAGCGAGCGCGGCTCGATGGTTCCGCCGATCACCGCAGCGGCGGGGGTGGCGGAGGGGGTAGCGGCGGGGCGGATGAGCGCGAGTGCCATCTCGCGCGCGACGAACTCGATCGCGGCGAGGCCGGCGCGGTGATCCCGTGCCTCGGCGGCCAGTTGCGCGGCGATCGCGTCGAGCGCGCCCGCGACGCGATCGAGGGACGCGGCGATGGTCTGCTCACGCTCCCGAGCGCTGTGCTCGATCGCGCCGGCCAGCTCCGCCGTTCGCGTGTGCAGGGAGGTCTCGAGGTCGGCGCGCGCGCCCGCCACCTCGGTCTGGAGCAGTCGAGAGATCTCCGCGCTTGCCCAGGCGCGTGCACGCCGCAGCATGCGTCATCCCCGTCGCGCGCAGAGATACAACTTCGGCACCGGCGCGGAGGATAACGCTCACCCGGCGCGGTTGCTCGGATCCCGTGCGGCGATCGCGTCGTCGAGGCGCCGGCGTGCGAGGGCGAGGAGGCGAGTCGCCTCGCCGGCGTCGGCCGGGCAGCGGGCGAGCCCGAACGCGCAGCGGGGAAGGCCGGCTTCGCGCACAGCGGCGGCGAGGATGGCCGCGACCTCGTCGTCGCGTGCCGCGGGGAGCAATACGGTGACCGTCCCCGCGCTCGCGCCCCGGGCGGCGGCGTCGCCGGGCCGCAGCGCGGATTGCAGCGCGGCGATCCGCGCTGGCGACGCGTCGGCGTCGTCGAAGCGCACGAGCGTCAGCGTGAAGGCCCACCCGTGGTCGCGCGCCCGGGCGACGGCCCCGGCGAGGTCGGCATCGCCAGCCCCGCCGGGCGCGGGCCGTAGAGCTGGAACGTCGTGCGGCAGCGCGTGCACCGCCACGCCGACACCGGCGGTCACGAGCTCGGCCTCGTCGGGGTGGATCCGGTCCGCAGGATCGGTCCAGATCCCGGGACCGCCGAACAACCCGACCGGTTCGGTGCCGAGTGGCGCGCGCGCCGACGTGAACACCTGGCGTCCGAGCCGGAGATCGTCGACCGCCACCACGACCCGGTCGGCGTCGACCGTGGCCGCGAGCTCGGTCAGTGCATCGGCAATGGCCCCCAGCGGCCGGTCACCGCGCGAGATGCGCGAGACCAGCCGCGTCACCACGGGGATCGTCCTCAGCCGTCCGCCCGGCGCGGTCGATGCGTCCACAGCTCGGGCGAGCGTACCGGGGCGAGCGCCCCTCAGGCCTTGACCGCCTCGATCTCGAGCTCGATCTTCACCTTCTCGCCGACGAGCACGCCGCCGGTCTCGAGCGCGACGTTCCACTCGAGGCCCCAGTCCTTGCGGTTGATCTCCGCGCGGGCGGTGAAGCCGGCGCGGGTACCACCCCACGGGTCGCGGCCCACGCCCTCGAAGTCGAGGTCGAACTCGACGTGGCGCGTGACGCCCTTGATCGTGAGATCGCCGAGCAGCGCGTAGTGGCCGCCCTTCTCCTTCACGCCGGTGCTCACGAACTTCATCTCCGGGTGCTGCTCGACATCGAAGAAGTCGGTGCCGCGCAGGTGCGTGTCGCGTCCTTCGTCGTCGGTGTCGACCGACGCCAGGTCCACGGTGGCCTCGACGCTCGACTGCAGCGGGTCGCCGGCGACCGTGAGGCTGCCGGAGAAGGTGCCGAACCGGCCGCGCACCTTGCTGATCATCAGATGACGGACCGTGAAGCCGACCGTCGAGTGCGACGGGTCGACGGTCCAGGTGCCGGCGGTGAGCTGGCTGAGATCGCTCATGGTTGTGTCTCCTTCGTCCGGCATCTCGGTTGATGCCCCAACTATTGCGTGTGCAAGGAACGTTACCATACAATAGTTACTGGGACAATAGTTCTTGGAACAATAGTTGTTAGGACAACAGTTGCGTGGAATCGTGAGGCTCGTAGCATGAGATCGATGGTTCGC
Source organism: uncultured Actinomycetes bacterium (assembly GCA_963716525.1). Lineage (GTDB taxonomy): Bacteria > Actinomycetota > Acidimicrobiia > IMCC26256 > PALSA-610 > JBBREP01. The sequence continues at coordinate 841,780 of OY970315.1, read as the reverse complement.
TGGCTCGACGACGAGGAGATGTCGGCGTGGCGCGGCCTGGTGGAGACCTTCGCCGACGTCCAGGCCGACCTCGACGCCGACCTGCAGCGTCAGCACGGCCTTACCCACGGTGACTACGGCGTATTGGTGCACCTCTCCGAAGAGCCGGCCGGCCGGTTGCGCATGTGCGACCTCGCCGAGCGTCTCCACCTGTCACCCAGCGGCCTCACCCGCCGCATCGACGGGCTCGTCCGTCAGGGCATGGTGCGGCGCGAACAGGCTCCCGACGACCGCCGGGTGATCTGGGCGGTGCTCACGCCCGAAGGCCGCCGCCGTATCGAGACCGCCGCGCCCGACCACGTCGAGAGCGTGCGCCGCCACTTCTTCGACCATCTCTCGCGTCCGCAGGTGCGCGAGCTGGGCCGGGCGCTCGCCGCGCTGCGTGCCGGGAGAGCTACTGCGGGCTGCCGAGGCGGCGGGCCCGAATCACGGCGCGCCACGGGCTGAGCGGTGGGCTCAGCGGTTCCGGGCCGCCGCCTCAATGACGGCCGGCACTCACTCCGGTGCGCGCCGGCCGGGCGGCGTCGTGCGGCGCGGCGCGCGCTTCGAGCAGCTGCACCGTCTCGAAGGTCCATTGATCGAGGAACTCGGGCGACACGCCGTCGCTGAAGATGACGTCGGCGGCCGACTCGAGCACCGCCCGGACAGCGGCGGTCTCGGGGATGCCGCCGGTCGCACGCAGATCGACGACGGCAGATGCGGGTGTGCGCTCGGGGTGACTCACGAGTACCTCCGTACCCCGCCCGCGGCCTCATGGTACGGAAGTGCCGGCGAAAGTGGTGGATGCTCGATGCCGCGAGGCTGTCGCGAGAGGGTCGCGAGGCGGTCAGATCACCGTGCCGGCGCTGCCACCGTCGGTGACCACGGGGAGGCCGTCGGCCGCCCATGCCCGCATCCCACCCGCGAGGTTGACCGCGTCGAAGCCCTGGGCGGCGAGCAGCTCGACCGCGCGCGCCGACCGACCGCCGACGCGGCAGACCGCGACGATGGTGCGGTCGAGCGGTAGCTCGCCCGTGCGCCCTGGCAACTGCGCCAGTGTGAGGTAGCAGGCGCCGGGCGCGTGGCCCGCGGTCCATTCGTCGTCGTTGCGCACGTCGAGGAGCAGCGCACCCCGCTCGGCCAGCGCAGCCGCTTCGGCCGGCGACACCTCGGGCACCGTCATGCCTGCGTGAGCTCCTCGTCGAGTCGTTGCGCGGCCATCGCACGTAGCAGCGTGTAGTCGGCCTTGCCGGCCGGCGATCGGTGGAGCGAATCCATCGCCACGAAGTGTTTCGGGACCTTGTATCCGGCCAGCACGCGGCGCGCGTGCTCGCGCAGCTCGCCGCCGGATACTGCGCCCCGCAACGCCACGAGCGCGACCACCATCTCACCCCATCGCGGGTCGGGGACGCCGACGACGACGCAGTCCGCCACCTCCGGATGCGCGCGCAGCGCGAGCTCGACCTCTTCGGGGTACACCTTCTCGCCGCCGCTGTTGATGCACGCCGAGCCCCGGCCGAGCAGCGTGATCGTGCCGTCGTCGCCGACCGTCGCGTAGTCGCCGGGAATCGAGTAGCGCACGCCGCCCACCGTGCGGAACGTCGCGTCGGTCTTCGCCTGGTCCTTGTAATAGCCGATGGGGATCGGACCGGTGACGCCGAGCATGCCGACGCGGCCGTCGCCGGGCTTCACGACGCTGCCGTCGTCGGCGATCACCGCGACGCGCTCCGATACTGCGAAGCGGGCCGGCGCGATGTCGTTCCCGGACCGCGCCACGTTGCGGGTCATCACGCCTTCGGACGCGCCGAGCGAATCGATCAACGTGACGCCGGGGAGGTGGTCCATCGTCGCCCGCTTGCACTCCGGGCTCCACGTGACGCCCGACGAGGTGATCGCGCGCAGCGAGGAGAGGTCGTAGTTGCCGCGATGCACATCGAGGTCGTCGAGCAGGGGTCGGGCGAATGCGTCGCCCACGATCGTGAGCGCCTCGACATGCTCGCGTTCGACCGCGCGCCATGTGCGCCCGGCGTCGAGGCGGGCACTGTCGACCAGCACCACCTTGCCGCCGCCGGACAACGTGGACAGCGCGATGAACAGGCCCGTGCCGTGCATCAGCGGGCAGGCGGGCAGCACCGTCGCGGCCCGGCGCCCGCGTGCGAGCGTGTCGGCGACGTCGGGAGGCTCGGTGCCGGGGCGGGCCATCTGCCAGAGCGCACGGTAAAGATCGTCGCTGCGCCACATCACGGCCTTCGGCGACCCGGTCGTGCCTCCGGTGTAGATGAACACGAGGTCGTCGCCCGAGGGCTCGTGGTGCAGCGGGGGCGGCGAGGGATCGGCGGCGAAGCGGGCCACCTCGGCGTGGTAGTCGCGTGCGCCGGGAACGCCGTCCCCGTCGCCGGCGTGGGCGACGCAGAGGAGCAGCACCGGTCGGCGCGCTTCCGGCAGCGCGGCGAGCGCCTCGGCCACGGTCGCGGCGAAGTCGTCGTGGAACACGAGCGCGCGTGCATCGGAGTTGTCGAGCAGGTATGCGAGCTCGCCGCCGACGTAGCGATAGTTGACGTTGACAGGCACGCATCCGGCCAGCAGCGCGCCGTAGAACGACTCGATGTACTCGATGCTGTTGATCAGCTGGATCGCTACCTTGTCGCCCGGCGCCAGACCGGCGGCGACGAAGCTCCGGGCGAGACTCGTCGCGCGGTCGTGCAGCTCGCCATAGGTGACGCCCCGGTCGCCGCACACGACCGCGACGTTGCCGGGCGCGTGCTCGGCGACCGTGTTCCATGCGCGCGCGAACGCGTGATCCGGCACGGGCGCACGCTAGACGCGGGTGGCGCGTCAGCTCATTCCGGGGATGGCTGCCGCGTAGTTGAAGCGGTTGCCGGCATCGAACACGCCGACGCCGTACGCCCGGCCCCTGGCCTCGATCGTGCGGCCGTCGCCGAGGCTGATCGCCACGTGGGCGTGTCCGGGCTCGGGTCCGCCGACGGTCGGTGTGCTGGAGAACGAGAACAGCAGCGCGCCAGGTGTTCGCAGTGCCTGGTCGACCGGCATCGCGTCACCTTGGGCCGCGAGCGTCGCGTATTGCTGCCCGGCCGTGCGCGGCAGCGTGGTGCCGTTGCGCGCCGCCGCCCACTGCACGAGCTCGGAGCAGTCGAACGCGCTCGGGTTCGAATCTGACGGCGACGCGGTGGCGCCGTACACGTAGCGCTTGCCCGATTCCGCGAGCGCGGTGGTCACGAAGCCGAGCGCGCCGCCGTTGCCGGCGAGCGCGGAGTTGCCGTCGTTCCCGGTGAGCCCGGCGCTGCTCGCAAGTGAGCCGGGCGAATCGAGCGAGCCCAGGGAGCCGAGCGAGCCGAGCGAGCCGAGCGAGCCGAGCGAGCCGAGCGAGCCGAGAGAGCTCAGCGGGTCGCCGCTGCCGCCGGCGGTGCTCCCGTCCTGCACTGCGGCCAGCAGGTCGGCGAACGAGGCGTTCGACGCCGCGGTCGAAGCCCACGTGGGCGCCGACGATGACGATGACGACGACGACGAGGTTGCGGCGGTGGCCGGGCGTGCGGTGGCGTCGAAGCGGCTCTGGATCGACGCGATCCGCGCCTGGACGTCGGCGATCGCCTCGAGGCTCACGCGGTTTCGATCGTCACCTCGGGCCAGTCCAGGAGCCCGACGGCAGCTCGATCAGGTGATCGAGCCCCCCGATCCACTCGTAGGCGTACAGCGGAGCGTGGTCGTCGGCGACCACGACGCGCCGGTATTCGGGGCCCTCGTAGCGGTCGAGCGTGTCGAGGGCCACCGCCACCTGCGCGGCGCGCAACCGCACCGCGCTTCCTGCGATGGCCGGTGTCGAGGAGCCGCCGCCGTCGAACACCGCCGCGGGGTAGCCCGCGCCGGTGTCGAACAGGCGGCCGCGCACGGTGGTCGGTCGCGCGTCTTCGGCGTAGGGCTCGATGACCCGCCACGCTTCGTGGCCGGGCATCAGGGTGCCGTAGACGAAGAGCCGGCGCGTCAACCGGGGGATTCCCCGCGCGCCCGGCGCTTGCGGTGCCAGCGCACGCCGCCTTCGAGCGCGGCGAGAATCGTGTCGTTGTCGCGGCTGAGGCTGCGGTGCACGCGCTTCTCGAACAGTGCGCGCATCACTGGGTTGAACGCCTCGTACTTCTCGGTGAAGTGCACGCGAGTGCGGCCGTCGCCGAGGTCTTCCAGGCGGGTGAAGCCCTCCGCCCGCGACCACAGGGGCTTGCCGATCGCGTCGTAGTGCCACGACTCGTGTGGCTTCACCTGCGTGAGCCACTCCCACGAATTGCCGACGCCGCCCGACAGCAACCAGCGTGGCACCGGGAACGTGCAGTGCCGGACGAGGCCCTCGCCGGCCTCGTTGCCGGGATGCAGGATGTCGATACGGGTGCGCACGTCGCGCGGCTGCGGCCGATCGGGAGCGCGGTACCAGAACACGTTCCACACCTCGTCGGGTGGTGCGTTCACGACCACGGAGTAGCTGTGCTCCTGCACGAACGCAACCTACGCGCCGCCGCGCGAACATTGCACCTATGAGTGATCCCTACGTTCCTTCGCCGGACGACCGTTTCACGTTCGGGCTCTGGACGGTCGGCAACCGCGGCCGTGACCCCTTCGGCTTCGAGACCCGGCCGCCGCTCGACCCGGTGGAGGCGGTGCGCGCGCTGGCGGATCTCGGTGCCTACGGGGTCAACTTCCACGACGACGACCTCGTGCCGTTCGGCGCGTCGGCGGCGGACCGCGAGGCGATCGTGAAGCGCTTCCGCCGCGTGCTCGACGGCACAGGGCTGCGCGTGCCGATGGCCACCACGAACCTGTTCTCGCAGCCCGTGTTCAAGGAAGGCGCGTTCACCGCCAACGACCCTGCCGTGCGCCGCTACGCGCTCGCGAAGACGCTGGAAGCAATCGAGCTCGGCGTGGAGCTCGGTGCCACGGTGTACGTGATGTGGGGCGGTCGCGAGGGGTGCGAGGTCGATGCGGCAAAGCCGGTCGCCGACGCGCTCGACCGTTACAAGGAAGCCGTCGACACCTGCTGCGCGTTCGTGCGTGACCGCGGCTACGACATGCGTTTCGCGATCGAGCCCAAACCGAACGAGCCGCGCGGCGACATGCTGCTCCCCACCGTCGGCCACGCGCTGGCATTCATCGGGCATCTGGAATGGCCCCACATGGTGGGGCTCAATCCCGAATTCGCGCACGAGACGATGAGCGGTCTCAACTTCCATCATGCGGTCGCGCAGACGCTGTGGGCGGGAAAGCTCTTCCACATCGATCTGAACGGTCAGCGCGCCGGCAAGTTCGACCAGGACTACCGCTTCGCGTCCGAGGGTGCGCGCGGACGCGTTCTACACGGTGAAGCTGCTCGAAGACGCGGGCTGGACGGGGTGCCGGCACTTCGACGCGCACGCGTACCGCACGGAAACGATCGACGGTGTGTGGGACTTCGCCCGTGGCTGCATGCGCAGCTACTTGATCATGCGCGAGAAGGCTCGGCGTTTCCACGCCGATCCCGAGATCCAGGAGGCGCTGCAGGTCACGGGCGCCAGCCGTCTCGCCGAGCCGACGATGCCCGCCGGCATGTCGGCCGGCGCGATCGCCGCGCTCGTGGCCGAGCCGCACACGCAGGAGACCGCGGTGGAGCTCGGCGGGCGACCCTACGGATTGGAGCGCCTCGACCAGCTTGTCACCGAGCTCCTGCTCGGCGTGCGCTAGCACCGTGCCGCGCGTTCTCGGCGTCGATTCTTCGACGCAGGCCACGAAGGTCGAGGTGCGCGACGCCGACACGGGCACGCTGCTCGCGAGCGGCCGCGCGCCGCACCCGACGACGTCGCCGCCGCGCAGCGAGCAGCATCCGTCGGCGTGGTGGCGGGCCTTCGAGCAGGCGTGCGCGCGGGCCGATGTGCGGTGGACCGACGTCGACGCCGTCGCGGTCGCGGCCCAGCAGCACGGCATGGTGGTGCTCGACGCGCACGATGAGGTGGTGCGGCCGGCGAAGCTCTGGAACGACACCGAGTCGGCGCCCGACTCGGTGTGGCTGCTCGGCCGCCGCAGTGCCCGCGAGTGGGCCGAGGCCTGCGGGAGCGTGCCGCTCGCCGCGTTTACGATCACGAAGCTCTCCTGGCTGCACCGCAGCGAACCCGACGCGTGGGCGCGGCTCGCACGCGTGTGCCTGCCGCACGACTGGCTGACGTTCCGGCTCACCGGCGAGCTCGTCACCGACCGCGGCGACGCCTCGGGCACCGGCTACTGGTCGCCGGGCCGCGACGACTGGGCGCCCGAGCTGCTCGCCATCGTCGACGATGCCCGCGATTGGCCCACCGCACTGCCCGCTGTGTGCCGGCCGTACGACGCGCTGCCGGTGCGCGGCGCGGCGCACACGGTCGTCGCGCCGGGCACGGGCGACAACATGGCGGCCGCGCTCGCGGTCGGCGCGAAGCCCGGCCGGGTCGTCGTGTCGATCGGCACGTCGGGCACCGTGTTCACCGCGAGCGAATCGCGCACCGCCGATGCGTCGGGCTCGGTCGCCGGCTTCGCCGATGCCACCGGTCGCTTCCTGCCGCTCGTGTGCACCGCGAACGCCACGAAGGTCACCGATGCCGTCGCGCGCTGGTGCGGTGTCGACCTCGCGACGCTCGACGCGATGGCACTCGCGACGCCGGCGGGCGCGGGCGGCGTGGTACTCGTGCCCTATCTCGACGGTGAGCGCACGCCGAACCGCCCCGACGCCACCGGCACGCTGGCCGGTCTGCGGTCCGACACCGGTCCCGCGCAACTGGCGCGTGCCGCGTTCGAGGGCGTCACGTGCGGGCTGCTCGACGGGCTCGACGCGCTCCTCGCGTGTGGGGTGACGCCGCCCGGCGAGATCGTGCTCATTGGCGGCGGTGCCGGGTCGCGCGCCTACCGGCAGGTGGTTGCCGACCTCGCGCAGATACCGGTCGTCGCCCCGGCCGGCGTGGAGCACGTCGCGTGCGGCGCCGCCGTGCAGGCCGCCGCGGTGCTCCACGGCACGGATCCCGCCGCGGTCGCCGCGACCTGGTCGCTTGATCACGGCACGGTCACGGAGCCGTCGGTCGACGCCAGCGTCGCCGCATCGGTGCGCGAGCAGTACCGCGCCGGCGCGCATCGCTGAGCGGGTGACGGGCGCGGGTACGGTCGCCGCCATGATCGCCGGGTCGGTGCTCGATCTCATCGGTCACACGCCGCTCGTGCGACTGGGCCGGCTCGCCGCATCGGAAGGCGTCACGTGCCAGCTGATCGCCAAGGCCGAGATGATGAATCCCGGTGGCAGCGTGAAGGATCGTCCGGCGGTGGAGATGCTCGACGCGGCCGAGCGCGACGGCCTGCTCGTGCCGGGCGGCACGATCGTGGAACCGACGTCGGGGAATACGGGTGCCGGACTTGCCATCGTCGCCGCGCAGCGTGGTTACCAGTGCATCTTCGTGATGGCCGACAAGCAGAGCGCCGAAAAGGCTGCGTTGCTGCGCGCGTACGGCGCCGAGGTCATCGTGTGCCCCACCGCGGTGGCGCCGGACGATCCGCGCAGCTACTACGCGACAGCTGATCGGCTCACACGCGAGACACCCAACTCGTTCCGCCCCGACCAGTACTCGAACCCGAACAACCCCATCGCGCACGAGAAGACCACGGGCCCCGAGCTCTGGGAGCAGACCGAGGGACGGATCACCCATTTCGTAGCCGGGATCGGTACGGGCGGCACGATCACCGGTGTGGGCCGCGCGCTCAAGGAACATGATCCGAACGTGCAGATCGTCGGCGCCGACCCCGAAGGGTCGGTCTACTCGGGCGGTTCGGGGCGCCCGTATCTTGTCGAGGGCATCGGCGAGGACTTCTGGCCCACCACGTACGACCCGGCGATCGTCGACCGAGTCGTCGAGGTGTCGGACGCGGCGTCGTTCCTCATGGCGCGCCGCGTGACGCGCGAGGAAGGTCTCCTGATCGGCGGGTCGGGCGGCACCGCGGTGTGTGCCGCGATCGAGGTCGCACGCGAGCTACCGGCCGAGGCGATGGTCGTGGTGCTGATCCCCGACTCGGGTCGCAACTACCTCTCGAAGATCTTCGACGATCGCTGGATGATCGATCACGGCTTCATCTCTGTCGCCGGTCCGACCGCGCGCGACGTCCTCGACGCGCGTGCGAGCGACATCCCCGCGCTCGTGCGCATCCATCCCGACGAGTCGGCGCGCGCCGCGATCGACATGATGCGCCGCTTCGACGTGTCGCAGCTGGTAGTCGCCGCGCCCGAACCGCCGTTGCAACCGAAGGAGATCGAGGGCTCGGTACGCGAGCTCGAGCTGATGAACCGCGTCTTCCACGAGCCTTCGGTGCTCGACCGCCGCATCGGCGACGTGATGACCCCGCCGCTCCCCGCGCTCGGCATCGGCGAAGCGGTGTCCGACGTGGTGAGGATGCTCGAGGGCTGCCCGGCCGTCGTCGTGCTCGACGGCGGCCGCCCGTGCGCGGTGCTGTCCCGCTCCGACGTCCTCGCGTTCCTGGACGTGGGCGCGGGGTCGCCGCCATGAGCGCGTCGAGCGGGGGTGGTGCCAGCCCCTCGGGGCGCGAGCCGCAGGCGAGCGGGGGTGGTGCCAGCCCCTCGGGGCGCGAGCCGCAGGCGAGCGGGAGTGGATTCGAAACCCGGGCGATCCATGCCGGGCAGGATCCCGATCCGGTCACGGGCGCGGTCGTCATGCCGATCAGCCTCGCGACGACGTTCCGGCAGGCCGCGGTGGGGGAGCACTTCGGGTTCGAGTACGCCCGCTCCGACAACCCCACGCGGCACGCGCTCGAGACCTGTGTCGCGTCGCTCGAAGGCGCCGCCTACGGCTACGCGTTCGCGAGTGGCCTCGCGGCCGAGGACGCGGTGCTCCGGCTGCTGCGGCCCGGAGACCATCTGATGATGGGCGACGACGCCTACGGCGGCACGTTCCGGCTGATCTCGAAGGTGCACGCGCCGGCCGGTCTGGCCTGGTCGGCCGGCGACCTCACCGATATCCGTGCGCTCGAGGCCGCGTGGCGCGACGAGACACGCATGGTGTGGATCGAGACGCCCACGAACCCGCTGCTGACGATCGTCGACATCGCCGCGGTCGCGGCGTTCGCGCACGAGCGTGACGCGCTCGTCGTTGTCGACAACACGTTCGCCACGCCGTACCTGCAGCTCCCGCTGCAACTCGGAGCCGACATCGTCGTGCACTCCGCCACGAAGTATCTCGGTGGCCACTCCGACGTCGTCGGCGGTTTCGTGGCGCTCGACCACGACGAACCGGCCCATCGCATCGGTTTCGTGCAGAACGCCGCCGGCGCGGTGCCGTCACCGTTCGACTGCTATCTCACGTTGCGCGGCCTCAAGACGTTGGCCGTGCGCATGGACCGGCACTGCGCGAACGCGCGCGTCGTCGCCGAGACGCTCGCCGCGCATCCGAACGTGTCGAGCGTGCTGTGGCCCGGCCTGGCGAACCATCCCGCTCACGCGGTCGCGGCCAAGCAGATGCGCGACTTCGGTGGCATGGTGAGCTTCCGCTGCGCAGGTGGTGAAGCGGCTGCGCTGGAGGTGGTGCGGCGCACGCGCCTGTTCACGCTCGCCGAATCGCTCGGCGCGGTCGAGTCGCTCATCGAGCATCCGGCACGCATGACCCATGCGAGCGCCGCGGGCTCACCGCTGGAGGTGCCGCCCGACCTCGTGCGCCTGTCGGTGGGCATCGAGTCGGCCGACGACCTCCGCGCCGACCTCCTCCAGGCCCTCGGGGATCAGGGGATCAGGGGAAGGACTGGCCGGCGAGGCGGCGCTGCTTGAGCTGCGCCTTCACGTAGTCGCGGTTCATCAGCGCGATGAAGTCGATCGAGATCTCCTTCGGGCACGCCGCCTCGCACTCGCGGTGGTTCGTGCACGAGCCGAAATAGCGCTCCATGGTGTCGACCATGCGCACGGTGCGGTCGTAGCGCTCGGCCTGACCCTGGGGCAGCAGGTTCAGGTGCTGGAGCTTCGCCGACGTGAACAGCTGCGCGGCGCCGTTCGGGCATGCGGCGACGCAGGCGCCGCAGCCGATGCACGCGGCCGCGTCCATCGACGCGTCGGACACGTCTTTCGGCACCGGGATGAGGTTCGCGTCGGGGGCCGAGCCGGTGGGCGCGGTGATGAAGCCACCGGCTTCGACGATGCGGTCGAACGGGCTCCGGTTGACCGAGAGGTCCTTGTTGATCGGGAACGCGGTGGCGCGGAACGGCTCGATCGTGATGTGGTCGCCGTCGGAGAACTTTCGCATGTGCAGCTGGCACGTGGCGGTGCCGCGCTCGGGTCCGTGCGGCACGCCGTTGATCACCATGCCGCAGCTCCCGCAGATGCCCTCGCGGCAGTCGTGGTCGAACACCACGGGCTCCTCGCCGGCCGCGATGAGCTGCTCGTTCAGCGTGTCGAGCATTTCGAGAAAGCTCATGTCGGGGGACACGTCGGCGAGCTCGTAGTCGCGGAACGCGCCCGGCGCATCGTGGCCCGCCTGGCGCCACACCGTGAGCTTGATCTTCATGCGCCTACCGTGAGCGGAGGGCGCGCCGGTTGCGGAACCGGTCATTGCTTCGGCGGTCACTTGTAGCTCCGGGTGGCCAGGTGGACGTTCTCGAACTCCAGTGCTTCCTTGTGCAGCACCGGCGCCGACGGGTCGCCGGACCACTCCCACGCGGCCACGTAGGCGTAGTGCTCGTCGTCGCGCCGCGCCTCGCCCTCGTCGGTGCGGTACTCCTCGCGGAAATGGCCGCCGCAGCTCTCGTTGCGGTGGAGCGCGTCGCGGCACATCAGCTCGCCGAATTCGAGGAAGTCGGCGACGCGGCCGGCCTTCTCGAGCGACTGGTTGAGCGACTCGCCGCTCCCGAGCACTCGGACGTTCTTCCAGAACTCCTCGCGGATCGCGGGGATCTCCGAGATCGCCTTCTCCAGGCTCTGCTCGGTGCGCGCCATACCGCAGTTGTCCCAGAGCACCTTGCCGAGCTCGCGGTGGATGTCGTCGACGCTGCGTGTGCCCTTGATCGACAGGAGATGCTTCGTGCCTTCGGCCACCTTCTGCTCGGCGGCGCGGAACACCGCGTCGTCCGTCTGCGGTGGTTGGGTGCCGAGCAGCGGCGCGAGGTAGTCGTTGATGGTGGCGGGCACCACGAAGTAGCCGTCGGCCAGGCCCTGCATGAGCGCCGATGCGCCGAGGCGGTTCGCTCCGTGGTCGGAGAAGTTCGCCTCGCCGAGCACGTAGAGGCCCGGCAGGTTGCTCATGAGGTTGTAGTCGACCCAGAGCCCGCCCATCGCGTAGTGGACCGCGGGGTAGATCCGCATCGGCAGCTTGTACGGGTCCTCGTCGGTGATGCGCTCGTACATCTCGAAGAGATTCCCGTAGCGCTCCCCGATCACGTTGCGACCGAGACGCTGGATCGCCGATCCGAAGTCGAGGTACACGCCGTTCTTCAACGGCCCGACCCCGCGGCCCGCGTCGACCTCGTGCTTCGCGGCACGTGACGCGATGTCGTGTGGCACGAGGTTTCCGAAGGCGGGATACCGCCGCTCGAGGTAGTAGTCGCGCTCGTCCTCGAGGATCTCGTAGGGCGGGCGGGGGTCGTCGGGGTTCTTGGGCACCCAGATGCGGCCGTCGTTGCGCAACGACTCCGACATCAGCGTGAGCTTGCTCTGGAAGTCGTCGCTCTGCGGGATGCAGGTGGGGTGGATCTGCGTGTAGCACGGGTTCGCGAAGAACGCGCCGTGCTTGTGCGCACGCCACGCCGCGGTCACGTTGCTCTGCATCGCGTTCGTCGACAGGTAGAAGGCGTTGCCGTAGCCGCCGCTCGCGAGCACGACCGCGTGCCCGGCAAGCGAGAACACCTCGCCGCTGATGAGGTCGCGGCACACGATGCCGACGGTGCGGCCGTCCTCCACGACGAGGTCGAGCATCTCCGTGCGGGTGATGAGCGTGGCCGCGCCGAGATGCACCTGACGCATCAACGCCTGGTAGGCGCCGAGCAGCAGCTGCTGTCCGGTCTGGCCGCGGGCGTAGAACGTGCGGCTCACCTGCGCGCCGCCGAAGCTGCGGTTGTCGAGCAGGCCGCCGTACTCACGGGCGAACGGCACGCCCTGGGCCACGCACTGGTCGATGATGTCGACGCTCACTTGCGCGAGCCGGTACACGTTGGCCTCGCGGCTGCGGAAGTCGCCGCCCTTGATGGTGTCGTAGAACAGGCGGTAGACGCTGTCGCCGTCGCCCTTGTAGTTCTTCGCCGCGTTGATGCCGCCCTGCGCGGCGATCGAGTGGGCACGCCGGGGCGAGTCGTGGAAGGTCACGACCTTCACGTCGTAGCCGAGCTCGGCGAGCGTCGCCGCCGCCGATGCGCCGGCGAGACCCGTGCCCACGACGATGATCGTGAACTTCCGCTTGTTCGCGGGGTTCACGAGCTTCACGTCGAACTTGTGCTCGTCCCACTTGTCGGCGAGCGGGCCGGGCGGGACCTTGGCGTCGAGGCCGGACGCGTGCGCGGCGGTCGTCGTCATCTCAACCCGCTTTCGCCGCGGCCGATGCCGTGGACCCTTGACCGGGGATGCTTGGCGCGGGGCACTTGTGCGTGACCGTGGGCGTCCGGTTCGCGCTGCACGTGGGCTCGACCACGTGGGCCTGGACCATCAGGGGGAAGCTGACGTTGCCGAGCACGATCACCCCCGCGAACGAGCGTGCGAACCAGCGGCGCCACGCGTTGATGCGCGGGTTGTTGATGCCGAGGCTCTGGAACATCGACCAGGCGCCGTGCCACAGGTGCAGGCCGAGGGCGAGGTTGGCAATCGCGTACACGATCGCGACGGCCGGCCGCTGCAGCGAGAAGATGAGGTTGTTATAGGGATCGCCGCGTACGAACTTCGGGTTCGCGAAGCCCCATGTGAGATCCATCAAGTGGAAGAGCAGGTACAGCAGCACGATCACACCCGACCACCGCATCGTGCGCGACGCATACGTGGCGGCCACGTAATCGCGCGGCGACTGGTAGCGGGTGCTGCGCGCCTTCTGGTTCATGCGCGTGAGCGACACCGCGGCCTGGATGTGGATCGCGAACGCGGCGATGAGGACCACCCGGATCGTCCACAGCAGCACAGTGCGCGGGAGCAGGTGGCCCGGCATGTTGCGCAGGGCCTCGCCGTACAGGTCGATCTCGCCCCGGCCGAGGTACAGCTTCAGGTTGCCGATGAGGTGGCCGAGCACGAAGAGCATCAGCACGAGGCCCGAGAGCCCCATTGCCCACTTCTTGCCGATCGCGGAGCGGTAGAACTCGACGGGCCAGGGAGCCCGCCGTCTCGGCTTCGCGATCGGAGTGGCCGCCACCCGTGGCAATGTGTGCGCCACCCTGCCTCCTCGAAGCATTGACGCGAATCCGGCGGTGGCTTCTTCGGTCCACCGCTACCTGGAACCAGGACTCGTGGAACATACTTCCGGGCTGGTCGGCTGGCCGGAATCGACTCGTGATCGCGCGCACAAGGCGGACTCATGACGTTGGAGCGAACGCGGACGGTGCTCGAGCGGGGCGTTGACGACGGCACCCACGTCGGCGCGCAGCTGTCCGTGTCCTATGGCGGGGCGGTCCACGACCTCGCGCTCGGCATCGCGGCACCCGGACACGGCGGGCCGGGGGTGGCGATGACGCCCGACTCGATGATGATCTGGTTCTCGATGAGCAAGGCCACCTGCGCGGTGGCCGTGGCCCAGCAGTGGGAGCTCGGGCGTGTCCGGCTCGACGATCCGGTGGTGCAGTACCTGCCGGCGTTCGGCGTGCACGGCAAGGACCGCATCACGTTGCGTCACCTGCTCACGCACACTGCCGGTATTCGGTTCGCCGACGGCTTCCTCGAGTCGTGGCCCTGGCGCGAGTCGATGGCCGACAGCGTGGCGCGGATCTGCGCGGCGCGGCCCGAACGGGGCTGGGTGCCCGGGATGCGCGCGGGATACCACCCCACCAGCGGCATGGCGATCCTCGGCGCGATCGTCGAGACCGTCGACGGGCGCAGCTACGACCGCTACGTGCGCGAAGCGATCTTCGAGCCGCTCGGCATGCACGACTGCTGGGTGGGCATGCCACCCGAGCGCTTCGCCGCGTACGGCGAGCGCATCGGCGTGATGCACAACACGAAGCTCACACCGCCCAAGCCGATGCGTCTCGACAATCCCGGCACCACCGCGAACCCGATGCCCGGCGCGAACGGCCGCGGCCCGATGCGCCAGCTCCGCCGGCTCTACGAGATGCTCCTCGGCGAAGGCACGCGCGACGGTGTGGAGATCCTCGAGCCCACCACGGTCGCCGCGCTCGGCGCGCGGCACCGCACGCAGCTGCTCGACGAGACCTTCGGAGTCGTCCTCGACTGGGGACTCGGCCTCGCCGTCGACTCGTATGTGATGGGCCGGCACTGCTCACGCCGCGCGTTCGGCCACGGCGGCATGGAGAGCTCGGCCGCGTTCTGCGATCCCGAGCACGGCCTCGCGGTGGCGGTGGTGTGCAACGGCATGCCCGGCGGCGCCCGCCATCACCCGCGCATGGACGCGATTGCCACCGCGATCTACGAAGACCTGGGCCTCGCCCGAGGCGAAGACCGCGAGCACGTCTACCCGGTGTCGGCGGGATGACCGGTCGCTTCTCGGTGCCATAGGCCCGCCGGGCCGGGGTTCCTGCACCGCGTACGCAAGGGGCAGCGGGTCAGCCGAGCGCGAGCTGTTCGGGCGACGGCGCGCCGTCGGGGAAGCTGAAGAACATCTGCTGGGTGGCGTAGGCCACGAGGCCCTCGGCCGGATCCCACATGAACATCTCGAGCGAGGCGTAGCCGCCGGCGGCCTTGCGGCAGAAGTTGTGCGCGAGCAGCCACTCGGATCGCGCGGTGCCGAGCATGTGCACGTGGAGGTCGGCGCTGGGGCTCATCCACACCGGCCGGTCGTCGCGGAAGCCGACGCGCTGGCCGACCGCGCCGGGCATCGTGTCGCACAGTGCGAGGACCGCAAGCGGGTCCCAGCTGCCGTCGTCGAGCAGCGGCGGTACGTCGTAGCGATACCACATCGCCTGTTCCGACGACGTGCGCGGCGTGCGGTCCCACCACGGCACACCGCGCGCGGCGCGCCCTTCGGCCTGGTCCCAGAACGTGGCCTCGAACCGGCGCTCGAACTCGACGTGGGGAGGCGGCGGATCGCGGAACGACGGGCAGTCGAGCGGCGGCGGCACGTCGGGCATGGTGCAGTCCGTGAACGTGAAGCCTGCACGCGGCGCGCCGAACACGCCGATCGCGGTGAGCCCCGCGTCGGCGTCCGGGTTCGTGATCGTGGCGAGCATCTGCGAGATCGAGCGGCCGCGGCGCAGCGCCTGCACGCTGATGTCTGCCGCGCCCGAGCGCACCGGCGCGGCGAACACCACGCTGATCGACCGGAGTGTCTGGTGGGGGATCGCGAGCTCGCGTTCCATCGCCCGGGCCGCGATCGCCGCGACCACACCGCCCTGCGGGATGACCGGCGCGTTCCAGTGGTCGGGCACGTCGGCGCGGTAGCACCGGGGCGCGCCCGCGACCGGGGCGATCGCGGTGGCGTCGACGAAGCTCGCAGTACCCACGCTCGTGCACGGTATTCGTGACGTCCTGCGGTGTTCGTATGGATTTTCGCGCGCCGCGGTGCCCGGGTGTCACGGTTCGTCGTCGAGCCGTACACTCGGTTGATGCAGAGCGGAGCAATGGAATGAGCCGGCCGACCACACTCGGCGCGTTGCGCGAGTCGGGATGGGTGTCGCGACCCGTCAAGGACGAGCTGCGCGAGCACGCCATCGAAAAGCTCGCGGCGGGCGAGCCGCTCGTGGAGGGCGTGCTCGGCTACGAGGACACGGTGATCCCGCAGCTCGCGAACGCGATCCTCGCGGGCCACGATGTGATCTTCCTCGGCGAGCGCGGCCAGGCGAAGACGCGCACGATCCGCGGTCTCGTGGAACTGCTCGACGAATGGATGCCGATCGTCGCGGGCAGCGAGATCAACGACGATCCGTACCATCCCGTCTCCGCGCCGGCGCGCCACCTCATCGCCGACAAGGGCGACGACACGCCGATCGAGTGGGTGCACCGCAGCCGCCGCTACGGCGAGAAGCTCGCCACGCCCGACACCTCGATTGCCGACCTGATCGGGGAGGTCGACCCGATCAAGGTCGCCGAGGGCCGCTACCTCTCCGACGAGCTCACGTTGCACTACGGCATGGTGCCGCGCACGAACCGCGGCATCTTCGCGATCAACGAGCTGCCCGACCTCGCCGAGCGGATCCAGGTGGGTCTGCTCAACGTGCTCGAGGAGCGCGACATCCAGGTCCGCGGCTACAAGATCCAGCTGCCACTCGACCTCGTGCTGTTCGCGTCGGCGAACCCTGAGGACTACACGAACCGCGGCCGCATCATCACGCCGTTGAAGGACCGCTTCGGCGCGCAGATCCGCACTCACTACCCGCTCGAGACCGAGATCGAGACGCAGATCGTCACCCAAGAGGCGCGGCCGATGGCGACGTCGGTCGTCAACGTGGTCGTCCCCGACTTCATGCGCGAGCTCGTGGCCGAGATCAGCCAGCAGGCGCGCCGCTCGCCCCACGTGAACCAGCGCTCGGGCGTATCGGCACGTATGTCGATCACGAACTACGAGACGCTCGTGGCCAACGCCACGCGGCGCGCGTTGCTCGCCGGCGAGAGGGAGGTCGCGCCCCGCATCAGCGATCTCGACGCGATCGTGCCGAGCACGTCGGGCAAGATCGAGATCGAGACGATCGAGGAGGGCCGCGACGAGTACGTCCTCGATCGCATCGTGAAGTCGGCGATTCTCGAGGTGTTCCGTTCCCGCGTGAAGCCCGAGCATCTGGGCCCCGTGGTGCAGGCGTTCGAAGGTGGCGTCACGGTGCACGCCGGCGAGGACGTTCCCGTCGCCGACTACGTGCGCACGCTGGAGCAGTTGCCGCTCGCGCCGCTACTCGGCGACCTGGGCGTGGGCGAGCAACCGGCGGCCGTCGCCAGCGCGGTGGAGTTCGTGCTCGAGGGCATGCACCTCACGAAGCGCCTGAACAAGGACGACCTCCGCGGCCACGTCACCTACCGCGGTAGGGGCTGACGCCGTGTCGCACCGCGGCGCGCCGCCGAGGGCGGTGGGTGTTGGCGGGTGGTGGGTGTGCTTGTGTCAGGGGCGGCGAGCGGAGCAGCCCGGGAGCGACGGAGGAGCGATACGGGTGCGCAGTGAGCTCGCCGTTTCTTTTGCGCCGCCGAAGGCGGTGCAATAGAAATGGCTCGATTCCGCTACTCCCGCTGGGACGGTACGCAGACCGGTTTCGACGTCGACGCGGACACGCTGCTCGGCGAGATGACCGACGATCTGCTGTACCACGGTGATCTCAACGCGGCGTTGCGGCGGATGATGCAGCAGGGCTTTCGCGACCGCGACGGTCGCGACCTCCAGGGCCTGCGTGAGATGCTCGACAAGCTGCGGTCGCGACGCCAGGAGATGCTCGACCGCTATGACCCGGGCGGCGTGTTCGAGGAGATCAACGAGCGGCTCGACGGGATCCTCGACGCCGAGCGCGAGGGCATGGAGCGGCGACGCGCCGAAGCGCGCGAGTCGGGCGACGAACGTCGCGAGCAGCTCGTCGACGACCTCGCGCGCGAGCGCCGGGAGCAGCTCGACCAGCTGCCGCACGACCTACCCGGTCGCGTGAGCGAGCTGCAGCAGTACGACTGGATGGACGACGACGCGCGGGCGCAGTTCGAGCAGCTGCTCGACGAGCTGCGCAAGCAGCTGCTCGACAACATGTTCAACCAGATGAGCCAGGGCCTGAGCGAGATGTCGCCGGAGCAGCTCCAGCGCACCAAGGACATGCTCGGCGAGCTCAACCAGATGCTGCGCGACCGCGAGGAGGGACGTGAACCCGACTTCGAGGGGTTCATGGATCGTTACGGCGATATGTTCCCGGGCAACCCGCAGTCGCTCGACGAGCTGCTCGAGCAGATGGCCGCGTCGATGGCCGCGATGTCGCGGCTGCTCAACTCGATGTCGCCCGAGCAGCGCGCGCAGCTGATGCAGCTCAGCGAGCAGCTGCTCGACGACATGGATCTGCGCTGGCAGGTCGACGAGCTCGCGCGCAACCTGCAGCAGGCCTTCCCGCAGATGGGCTGGGGCCAGGGCATGAACTTTCGCGGCGACGAGCCGATGCCGCTCAACTCGATGACCGGCATGCTCGATCAGGTCAGCGACATCGACACACTGGAGCAGATGCTGCGCGGCGCGACCGACCCCGGGAAGCTCGCGGAGGTCGATCCCGACCAGCTGCGCGACCTGCTCGGTGACGACGCCGCGGCATCGATGCGTGAGTTGCAGCGGCTCGCGAAGATGCTCGAGGAGGCGGGGCTCATCGAGCAGCGCGACGGCCGCTACGAGATGACCGCGAAGGGCATCCGCAAGATCGGCCAGCGCGCGCTCGGCGACCTGTTCCAGCGGCTCCTCAAGGACCGTGCCGGCCGCCACCGGATCGAGCCGAGCGGCGCCGGGCACGAGCGAGCCGACGAGACCAAGCCGTACGAGTTCGGCGATCCCTTCCACCTCGACGTGGGGCGCACGGTGCGCAACGCACTGTTCCGCAGCGCCACCGAAACATCGGGCGGCGACCGCCCCGCCACCGGCTCCGGTCGGGTGCGCCTCCATCCCGACGACTTCGAGGTGGAGCGCACCGAGCTCGTCACCCGCTCGGCCACAGTGCTCCTGCTCGACGTGAGCCTCTCGATGGAGATGCGCGGGCGCTTCCTGGCGGCGAAGAAGGTCGCGATGGCGCTGCACTCGCTCATCAGCACGCAGTTCCCGCGCGACTATCTCGGGCTCGTGAGCTTCGGAAGGGTGGCGCGCGAGGTGAAGCCGGCACGCCTGCCCGAGGCCACGTGGGACTTCGAGTGGGGCACGAACATGCAGCACGCGCTGATGCTCGCCCGCACGATGCTCGCCGGCCAGCCCGGGCAGAAGCAGGTGATCATGATCACCGACGGTGAACCGACGGCCCACATCCTCCCCGGCGGCGGCACGTATTTCGACTACCCGCCCGACCCCGAGACGATCGAGCAGACGCTCCGCGAGGTGATGCGGTGCACCAAGGAGCAGATCCGCATCAACACGTTCTGCCTCGAGGAGAGCTATTACCTGCGGGAGTTCGTCGAGCGGATGATGCACATGAACCGCGGTCGGGCCTTCTTCACCACACCCGAGACGCTCGGCGACTACGTGCTGGTCGACTTCCTCGAGCACAAGCGCAAGCACAGGAGAGCGAGCTGATGGCCGACACGGACGAGGCTGCCGCGAGCGAAGAGGAATACCGCAAGCGGCTGACGCCGGAGCAGTTCGAGGTGACCCGCCGGGCCGGTACCGAGCGCGCGTTCACCGGCGCCTACTGGGACTGCCACGACGCGGGCACGTACCGGTGCGTGTGCTGCGACGCGCCGCTGTTCGATTCCGAGCACAAGTTCGACTCGGGCACCGGCTGGCCGAGCTTCTGGCAGCCGGCCCACGGTGCCGGCATCGACGAGCTCGTCGACCGCGGCCACGGCATGGTCCGCACCGAGGTGCGCTGCTCGAACTGCGGCGCCCACCTCGGCCACCTGTTCCCCGACGGCCCCCGCCCCACCGGCAACCGCTACTGCATCAACAGCGCGTCGCTGAAGCTCGACCCGCCGGACTGACCGCGGTCCGTCGAGATTCGCGCCCCGGTTGCCCACCGAGCGCGCGAAGTGCACACAAAGTTGTGCTGGATTGTCGATCCCCTCTTGCGCATTCGCGCAATTCACGCCAGTATGACACCGCTGTAATTCCATCGGCGGCATTCGCACCTTGTGCGAGGTCCCACACCATCCAGCCAGAGGGGAGTAGCCGATGCGGGAGCTCATGCTGACTGCACTCGAAGAGGCCGAGGACAAGGGGTGGCAGGAGCGTGCCAACTGCCTCGGCGTCGACCCCGACCTCTTTTTCCCCGAGCGGGGCGCATCCACGAAGGAGGCGAAGGGGGTGTGCAACAGCTGCGAGGTCCGCATGGAGTGCCTCGAGTACGCGCTGCGGCACGGCGAGAAGTTCGGTATCTGGGGCGGCATGTCGGAACGTGAGCGCCGCCGCCTGCGCCGCCAGCGCGCCCTGGCCCGGCGGGCCACCGCCTCGGCCTGAGCACCCCGCCGGCTAGCTCCCGGCCGCTTCGGCGAGGCGCTGGGCGATGCGGGCCTCGACCGTCCGGTCGACGTCGATACCGGCCCAGCGCAGGAACTCCATCGAGCAGCGGTTCATCTCGCGGCCGGGGAGCAGCCCCACGAGCTCGACCGCTTCCACATCGGTCTCCTCGGCCTGCGCCCGCTCGCGCACGGCGAGCACGGCGCTCTCCAGGCCGGTCGCCTCGAGATCGACGAGGTTCATCGACACCTGCACGCGCCCGGCGTCGTCGAGCTCGAAGGCGAGCGCCCGTACGCCGGGGAGCCCGCCGTCGGACTCACGGACGGCGCGTGCGATCCGGTTCGCCACCGCGACGTCGCCGGCCTCGAGCACGCAGTTGACGGCCACGAGCGACGGGCGGGCGCCGACCGCGGTGGCCCCGAGCACCGGGTGCGGCTCACCGGGCCCGAAATCGGGTCGGCTGATGCGAAACGCGCGCCGGCGCACGTCGGGGAGCGAGACCTCGCCCGGCGCGGCCTTGTCGTAGAGGAAGCACGGTACCGATTGCTCCTCCGACCACCACCGCGCGAACGAGCGTGCCGCCTCGACGCACTGCTCCATCTCGGCCCGTGTCGGGCCGAGCGCCACGAACGGCACCACGTCGAGCGCGCCGAAGCGCGGGTGGGCCCCTTCGTGGTCGGCGACGCGCACGAGCCGGGCGACGGCGCCCGCGAGGTCGCGCACCGCCTGTTCCGCATCGCGCGGCCCCGGCCCGGCGAGCGTGAAGACGCTGCGATGGTGGTCGTGGTCGAAGTGACGGTCGAGCAGCGACAGCCCGCACGCGCCGGCCAGCTCGTCGAGCACGTGCTCGTCGCGGCCCTCGGACACGTTCGGCACGCACTCGAGCACGGCGGCAGGTTACGTGGCGCCCCGCGGCGCGTAGCTTCCATCGCGTGCGGATCGGTCTGGCCCTGCCTCACTACGACTGCTCGATGCCCGGCACGAGCCCCACGTCGGTCGACCTCGTGCTCGATGTCGCCCGCCGCGCCGAGGCATGGGGCTACGACTCGCTGTGGGTGTCGGACCATCTGACGTGGGACCTCCGCAAGTACGGCGGCGACGGCACTCGTTATGGCGTCACCGAAGCGGTCGGCACGCTTGCCGCCCTCGCGGTGGGCACCGAGCGGGCCCGCATCGGCTCGCTCGTGCTGTGCGAAGCGCTGCGCCACCCCGCGGTGCTGGCCAAGGCGCTCGCCACCGTCGACCGCGTCAGCGGCGGCCGCCTCGACGTCGGCCTCGGCGCCGGCTGGTACGAACCCGACTACGACGCGATTGGGATCGCGATGCCGCCGCCGGGCCGGCGCATCACACGACTCGGCGAGTACGCCGCCATCGTGCAGGCGATGCTCGACGGAACGAGCGGCCCGGTCGACCACCATGGCGCCGAGTACGAGGTGCGCGGCGCGCGCAACGATCCACCCGCGCGGCAACGGCCGGTGCCGGTGTTCCTCGGCGGCAAGGGCGACCGGCTGCTCGCCACCGTGGCGCGTCTCGGCACCGGGTGGAACACGTGCTGGGTGTGGACCGCCGGCGCGTACCGGGAACGGCTCGAGGAGCTGGAGCGGGCGTGCGAGCGATCCGACCGCGACCCGGCGACGGTCCCGCGCTCGCTCGGTCTGTACGTGCTGTGCGGCGAGGACGAACGCGATCTGCAGCGGCGCTTCGAGCGCCTCGCCGCGTCGTCGCCGCCAGGTGTGCTCGCCGGCACGACGCTCGACGAGTTCCGGCCGGGCCGGCTCGTCGGCACCGTCGACCAGGTGGCCGAACAGGTTGCGGGCTGGGCTGACCTCGGCGTCGAGACGGTCATCGCCGGCTGCGGCGCCGTGCCGTTCCAACTCGCCGCGCTCGACGACGCCGAGCTGCTCGCTCGCGTGTTGCACCCGTTCGGGGCCGAGGAGGTCGTGCGGGCACCGGTAGTACCCTGAGGCGTGCGGGCCTGCCCCTATTCGGCGGCCGGCCCCCGAAAGGACGCCGCTGTGAGTCTCGGACTACCGGAGCTGTTGATCATCCTCGCAGTCGTGCTCGTGCTGTTCGGCGGCTCCAAGCTGCCCGGTCTCGCCCGGTCGCTCGGCCGGGCCCAGCACGAGTTCAAGGCGGGGATGGCCGAGGGCAAGAGCAACAACACGCCGTCGGGCACGAACGACAAGCCGTCGTCCGAGCAGTGAGCAGCCGCGCGGCGAGCGCGCGGGCCCGCGGTTGACGGTTCAGCTCGAGGTGGGTGTGCCTGCGACCGTCACGTCGCCGCGACGGCGGCGCAGGATGCGGCGGCGTTCGCGTTCCGAGGCGCCGCCCCACACACCGTGCTCGATCCGGAATTCGAGCGCGTACTCGAGGCACTCGGCGCGTACCGGGCAGTCGTCGCACACGCGCCGTGCGTGGTCGACACCGAGACCGTCGGACGGGAAGAACTCGGCCGGGTCGATGCCGCGGCACTTGGCGTCGCGCATCCAGGTGAACTCGGCCGCTGCCGGGTCGAGGTGCGCGTCGAGTGGGCTGTGCGAGAACGAATCCATAGTTACGCCTTCCAACGCTGGATACGCACTGATGGTTCCCGCAGTTCACCATTTTGGTGCCGGGAACCGTTCATCCGCATTCAGTCAACTCTCAGACGCTGCGGAGGCCGGATTGGTTGCACGCCGCAATCGTGGTCATCCTGACCTGGGCCCGAGCCGAGGAACATGCGATGGATGACGACGCCCCGACCCCAGAGAATCCCGTCGAGAGTCCCGGCGAGAGTCCCGGCGAGGGCGTGGCGCCGTCGGTCGCGCAACCGAGCTGGACGGCCATGGACGACGGTGTACCCGAGGTTCGGGCGGAGCACACGGCACCGACTCTGGCCGCCGAGCCCGTGCGACCGCCGGTGACGCCGTGGTGGTCGACCGCCGCGAACGCGGGGCCCGTGAGCGTGCCGCCGCGCCCGCAACCGCAGCCGGAGCGCGCCGCACCGGCGCGCGGCAGCGGGCGGCCGGTGCTGCTTGCGGCGTTGGTGGGGGCACTCGTAGCGTCGCTCGTGACCGGCCTGCTGTTCGTCGCGTTCCGCGACACGACGTCGACGACGGCGTCGTCGTCGGCGACCACACCCGCGTCCATCACCGGTGCGGGCGCCGGTGACACGGTGCCGCTGCCGCAGAGTGGTGCCGGCGGGATCGACATTCATGCCGTGCTGGCACGGATCCAGCCCGCGGTCGTGCGCATCAAGATCTCGACGGCCGACGGCTCGGCGGCCGGCACCGGCATCGTGATCGACCCGAACGGCACGATCGTCACGAACGCGCACGTGGTCGACGGCGCCGATACGATCCAGGTGCAGCTCCCGAACGGCGACGTGGCGCCGGCCACTGCCAGGGGTGTCGATGCCACGGACGACCTCGCCGTCGTCACGATCCCCCGCCACAATCTCGCGACCGCGGTTCTCGGTGATTCCGACGCGCTGTCGGTGGGCGACCCGGTGGTGGCGGTGGGCAACGCGCTGAATCTCGGCATCTCGGTCACCTCGGGCATCGTGTCGGCGATCGACCGCGACGTGCCCGAGGAGAACGGCAACACGCTGTACGGCGCGTTGCAGACCGACGCCGCCATCAATCCCGGCAACTCGGGCGGACCGCTCGTGAACGCGCAGGGCCAGGTGGTCGGCATCAACACTGCGATCGCACCGCCCACCGATGCGAACAATGTGGGCTTTGCGATCGCGATCTCGGCCGCGAAACCGCTCATCACCGATCTCGCCGCGGGTCGCACGGCCCATCACGCGCTGCTCGGTGTCACCAGCCAGGACGTCACGCCGGCGCTCGTGACCCAGGATCACCTCAAGGTGAGCGCCGGTGCCTACGTCGTCCAGGTCAACGCATCGACGGCCGCCGCGCGTGCCGGCATCGCGCGCGGCGACGTGATCGTGTCGCTCGACGGGCGCACGGTGGCCACCGTCGAACAGATGCGGCGCTACATCCGCCGCCACCAACCCGGCGACAAGGTTGCGGTGATCTACGTGCGGCCCGACGGCTCACGGCACACGGCGACGGTCGCACTCGGCTCCGACTGAGGGTCCACCCCTACACTTGGCGCCATGGCCATGACGCCCGAAGAGCTCCAAGATCTCCCCCTCCAGGGTCACGTCCGCATTGTGTACCTCGGTCCCGTCGCTCCGCACTGGGAGGTGCACCGCGTGTTCGGCGACCCGCAGGTGATCGACGAGTTCCGCCTGCGCGTGATGGCCCGCCTGCAGCTCCTGCCGCCGCACGACCCGCAGTTCCGCCGTAACCGCGAGCGCGTCGCCCGTGACGCCGAGCGCGAGCGGCTCGAGCTCGACTGGGACCTCGGCTACCCCGAGGAGTGAGCGGGCGGCGACGCCGGCGTGGCTACGCGATCTCGACCTTGGAGAAGCGCGAGGCCACGACCCGGGCCACGATCGTGCACAGCAGCACGATCGCGATCAGCGTGAGCGCGGCGGCCCACGCCCGGTCCTGGGCCGCGGGGAACGACAGCGACGCGCCCGTGTAGATCTGCGACGTGAGCGTCGTGTTCGTGCCGTGGAAGAGGTTCGTGTTCGTCGTGCTCGTGAGGCCGATCGTGAACAGCAGCGGCGCGGTCTCGCCGGCCGCGCGCGCGATCGCGAGCATCGAGCCGCTCACGATGCCGCCCGCGGCCGCGGGCAGCACGACGGACAGCGTCGTGCGCCATTGGCGCGTGCCGAGCGCGAGGCTCGCCTGGCGGAGCTCCGACGGGACGAGCTTCAGCATCTCCTCGGTGGACCGAATCACGATGGGCAGCATGAGGCACGCGAGAGCGAGTGAGCCGCCGACGCCCGAGTAGCCGTCGCGCAATGTGAAGATCGTGTAGATGAACAGGCCCATCACGATCGACGGCACACCGCTCATCACGTCGGCGAGGAACCGCACGACCGCGGCCACCTTCGAGTTCCGGCCGTACTCGTTGAGGTAGATGCCTCCGAGCACACCGAGGGGGATGGCGAGCAGTGCCGCGAAACCGGTGATGAGCAGCGTGCCGATGATTGCCGGCGCCATGCCGCCGCCGACGATCGTGGTGATGATCGGTAGCGGCTTGGTGAAGAAGTCGGGGAAGCTGGCCGTCGCCGTGCGCCATCCCTTCGACACCACCTGGAAGATGACGAACCCGAGGGGCACGATGGCGACGACGACGGAAGCGATCATCCAGACGCGCGACGCGAGATCGGCGGCGGCGCGACCCGGAGAGACCGAGCGGGTACGGATCGACCGAGTCGACGCCTCGATCGTGGTCATGCGTACAGGTGCCGTTCGCTGCGGCGCACGATCGCGCGCGCGGTCGTGTTGACGACGATCGTGATGGCAAACAGCAGCACACCGCAGGCGATGAGCGCAGATCGAAACGTGCCGGTCGCCTCACCGAACTGCAGTGCGATGATGCCCGCGAGCGTCGAGCCCGAGTTGAATACGTGCGCCGTGATCTGGGGGCTTCCGCCCATCACGAGCGCGACGGCGATCGTTTCGCCCAGGGCACGGCCCAGACCGAGCATCACGGCGCCGACCATCCCGCTGCGGACGCGCGGCAGCACAGCGACGCGGAGCGCCTCCCAGCGCGTCGCGCCGAGCGCCAGCGGGCCGGCCCGTTCGCTCTCGGGGACCGTAGCGATGGCCTCACGCGTCAGCGACGTGATGATCGGCGTGACCATCACCGCGAGGATGATCCCAGCTGTCATGAAGCTGCGGCCCTCGGTGGTGCCACCGAAGAGCGAGTTGAGGACCGGGATCGACGACGTGGCGTCACCGATGCGCTTGAACCAATCCTGGATGTTCGGGCCGAGCGTGTACGCGGCCCAGAGGCCGTACACCACCGAGGGAATCGATGCGAGCAGGTCGATGATGTACGTGACTGCGTGACCGAGGCGCTTGGGCGCGAGGTCGGTGATGAACAGCGCGATGCCGAAGCTCACCGGTACCGCGAACACGAGCGCGATCACCGAGGTGAGGGCCGTGCCGTACACGAGCGCGAGCGCACCGAAGTGCGGCGGCGTCGTGCTCGGCGACCACTGGTTGTGGGTGGCGAACCCGACCCCCTCGGACTTGAGCGTGGGCCAAGCCTTCTGCGTGGTCGTCCACGCGATCAACGCGAGGATCACGAAGACGAGCAGGCCCGACGCGAGGGCGACCGAGCGAAATGCTCGGTCGCCCCAGCGCCCTCGACTGTTGCCGGAGAGACCGACGGGGAGAGTCGTCATCCTGCGTGCCGGTCGAGGTTCATTGCCGTGTTGTTCAGCCGATCTGGAGCTTGTCGAGCTGCGCGATCGCCTTCTGGTCGAGGTCGCTCGACAGCGGCGCGTAGTTGACGGTCGGCGCGATCTGCTGACCGGTGGTGAGCATGAAGTTCAGGTACGCCTTCAACGCGTCACCCTTGGCCTTGTCGGTCTGCTTCTCGAACACGAGGATCCACGTGGGTGCGGTGATCGGGTACACGCCGCTCCCCGGCGCGTTCTGGGGAGCGTAGGTGAGGTCGTCGGCGACTGTCGCTCCGGCGATGGCCTTCGACGAACCGTCGGTCGTGGGAGCCTGGTACTCGCCGGCGGCGTTCTTGACCTTGGCGAACGTGAGGTTCGCGGCCTTCGCGTCGGCGTAGTCGACGTAGCCGATCGCGCCGTCGGTCTGGGTGATGACCGTCGCGACGCCGGCGTTGCCCTGGCCCGACTGCGTGCCGGCCGGCCAGTTGACCGTGTCACCCTTGCCGAGCGTCCAGTTCGGCGCGGCGAGCGTGAGGAAGTGGGTGAAGTTGTTCGTGGTGCCCGAGCCGTCGGCCCGGTGTGCCACGGTGATCGCAGTCGACGGCAGGCTCGCGCTCGGGTTGTCGGCCTTGATCTCGGGGTCGTCCCACTTCTTGACCTTGGCCTGGAAGATGTCGGCGATCGTGTTCGGGCTGAGCTGCAAGTCGGAGACCCCGCTCAAGTGGTACGAGACCGTCACGGGCGCCGCGGCCATCGGGAAGTACAGGGCGGTCTTGCCGTTCAGCGCCGAGACCTCCGAGTCCTTCAGGAGGCTGTCGGAGCCCGCGAAGTCGACGAGCCCTGCAGCGAGATCGGCCTTGCCCTTCGACGACCCGCCGCCGGGGTAGTTGATCTTCACGCCGGGATTGTCCTGGGTGAACTTGGCGATGAGCGCCTGCTCGAACGGCAGCTGGAATGTGCTGCCCGAGCCATTCAGCGTGGCGTTCAGCGAGCTGCTGCCCGAGGTGCCCGCGTTGCTGGCGGTGGTGTCCGACGACTTGTTGCTGCTGCTGCCGCAGGCGGCGAGCGCGAGCGCGAGCGCGAGCGTGCCGGCACCATACTTGGCACTGCGGCGTGCAGGGAGAAGCTTCACGTGATGGCCCCTTTCGGAGGTCGCTGGTTCAACTCTGGTTCGGCTCCGCGCACGGTAAACACGCAGGATGACAGCGAACCCGATGGGAGTTGAACGACCGGTGAACAGTGCAGGAACGGTTACCTGTTGTTCAGCCCAGGGGCCTTCACGCGGGTGACGACTGGATGCGCGACCCGGGATCAGTCGTCGACGCCGTGCCCCGGCAGCACTCCAGTGGCGATGAAGCGCACCCAGCGAGCGATCGTGACCGCGTGGTCGGCGGCGCGCTCGTAGTCGCGCCCGACGAACGTGATCTGCACGGCCTGCTGGAGCGCGGCTTCGTCGGGCGCGCCCTCGGCGAAGATCGCGGCGGAAGAGATCCTTCTGCAGCTCGTCCATCACGTCGTCCATGTCGGGCAAGGCGGCTGCGGCAATCGGATCGTTGTCGGCAAAGGCGTCGATCGCGATCCGCATCTGCGTGGATGCCTGCGACCCCATGCGCTCGATGATGCCGCGGATCCGCGGACTCAGCTGGCGCGGATAGAGGCGACGGGTGGCTCGGGCGACGTTGCGCATCAGACCGGCGGTGAGCTCGAGCTCGTGCAGGATCCGCAGCACCGCGAGCAGCACGCGAAGGTCGACGGCGATCGGCTGCTGGAGCGCGAAGATCCGGTAGGCGCGCTGCTCGATCTCGCGGTTCTCGATGCCGATCACGCCGTGCTCGGCGTAGATCGTG
This sequence comes from uncultured Actinomycetes bacterium, assembly GCA_963716525.1. Taxonomy (GTDB): domain Bacteria; phylum Actinomycetota; class Acidimicrobiia; order IMCC26256; family PALSA-610; genus JBBREP01. The sequence continues at coordinate 813,440 of OY970315.1, read as the reverse complement.
TCGACCACCTCGAGGTCGCCGTCGAGGATGGCCTGCGTGGCCCGGGCGATCTGCTCGCCGACGCGCGACGCCAGCTTGACGACCTCGGCCTTGGCCTCCTCCAGCTGCTCGTCGAAGCTCTTGCGCTCGGTCATGGACCCTCCGGTCGCCATTCTGCCCTGTCAGGCCGCGTGTGGAGGTGCTACCGCGAAAACGAAGTGACCATTCAACCGGCGTTCACCTCTGCGTCACCCGCTGCTCGCCCGGAGGCCACCGGAAGCCCCTACCGTGGCTGCATCGGTGCCCGCACGCGGTGCCGCTCGCTCGATGTGCGCGATGCTGGGGCGACACCGAGTCTCGGAGAATACGACCTTGCACCCCACCGACGGTGAGCCGATGCCGAGCACCGTGTCGAACCCGATTGACCTTTCCAGCCTCGAACAGGGCGCGGTCGCCGCGAGCGGGCTGGGCACCGTGGTGTTCAGCACCCGGGATCTCGCCGTGCGCTACGCAGGTGCGATCGCGGTCGAGAAGGTGAACCTCGACATCCGGGCCCAGGAGATCACCGCGCTCATCGGCCCATCGGGCTGCGGCAAGAGCACGGTCCTGCGCTGCTTCAATCGCATGAACGACCTGATTCCCGCGGCCTCGATCGAGGGCGAGGTGCTCTACCACGGCGAGAATCTGTACGGACGCGACGTCGACCCGGTCGAGGTGCGCCGGCGTATCGGCATGGTGTTCCAGCGGCCGAACCCGTTCCCGAAGTCGATCTACGACAACGTCGCGTTCGGCCCCCGGATCAACGGCGTCCGCAAGGGCCTGTCTGACGTCGTCGAGCGCGCGCTCACCCGCGCCGCGCTCTGGGACGAGGTGAAGGACAAGCTGAAGAAGAGCGCGTACGCGCTGTCGGGCGGCCAGCAGCAGCGTCTGTGCATCGCGCGTGCACTTGCAGTCGAGCCCGACGTGGTGCTCATGGACGAACCGTGCTCGGCGCTCGACCCGATCGCCACGGCGCGCATCGAAGACCTCATGAGCGAGCTCAAGGTCGACTACACGATCGTGATCGTCACGCACAACATGCAGCAGGCCGCGCGCGTCTCCGACCGCACCGCCTTTCTGACCGCGGAGGTGGACAACGGCCAACGTGTCGGTCGTCTCGTGGAGTTCGACGACACGAAGGTGATGTTCACGAACCCGTCCGACCCGCGCACCGAGGGCTACATCACGGGGCGCTTCGGGTGAAACGAGCGCCGGCCGCTCAGGCGGTTGCGGGGTAGGCATGATCTCTGCGGTGCTCGGGGTGCTGCTCGTGGGGGTTGTGGCGCTCGCGTTCGCAGGCTGGACGCAGGCGTCGCGGCGACGGAGCCGCATAGTCGATCTGGCCCAGCAGTTGCGCGAGGAGACCGTGCGCAGCGGTGCGCTGGCGACGGCGCGCGAGCGCTTCGCCCGTGCGGTCGACGCGCTCGACGACGGCATCATCGTGCTCGACGAGGCGGGCACGATCGTGGCCCGCAACCGGGCCGCGGAGAAGTACGTCGGTGCCCGCCACGCTGGTGCGGTGGCCGAGGACGAGATCAATCGCCTCACCTCGGCCGCGCTGGCCGGCTCGAGCTGCACCCGTGAGCTGTCGCTGTTCGGCCCGCCTCGCCAGATGTTGTTGCTCAGGGCCGAGCCGCTGTGGCACCACGACACGGTCGCGGGGGCCGTCGTCTGGGCGCGTGACGTATCGGAGGCGCACCGTGTCGACGAGGTGCGCCGCGATTTCGTGGCCAACGTGAGCCATGAGCTGCGCACGCCGATCGGTGCGCTCGGGCTGCTCGCCGAGACGATCGCGGACGAGAGCGACGCCAACACGCAACGGCGGCTTGCCGGGCAGATGGTGCGCGAGGCCGAGCGCCTCGGCCGTATCGTCGACGACCTGCTCGACCTCTCGGTGATCGAGACGAACGAGGCCGCGCCGCTCGAACCGCTGACGATCGCGGCCGTGGCGCGCGACGCGTTCGAACAGGTCCGCGGCGCCGCCGACGTGGCGGGGATCGAGATCCACATCGGCGAGGTCGGCGCCGACCTCGTGGTGATGGGTGACCGTCGCCAGCTCGTGAGCGCGCTCTACAACCTGCTCGACAACGCGGTGAAGTACTCCGAGCGAGGGGCGCAGGTCGATGTCGTCGCCGACAAGGACGCGGAGCGGGTGACGATCGCGGTCCGCGACCACGGTATCGGGATCCCCACGAAGGATCTCGAGCGGATCTTCGAGCGCTTCTACCGCGTTGACCGGGCGCGCAGCCGTGAGACCGGCGGCACCGGACTCGGGCTGTCGATCGTGCGCCACGTGGCCGCGGCCCACGGCGGGGAGATCGCGGTCGAGTCCCACGAAGGCGAAGGCTCGACGTTCACCCTGATCCTCCCCCTGGCGCCCGACTCGGAAGGTGGAGCATGACCGACGCGCCGTTGATCCTCGTGGTCGACGACGAGCAGTCGTATCGCGATGCACTTTCGGTCGCGCTGCAACGCGAGGGCTTCCTCGTGGTGACCGCTGCCGACGGTGAGGAGGCGATCGACCGCTTCTACGAGACGAAGCCGGCGCTGGTGCTCCTCGACGTGATGTTGCCGAAGATCTCGGGCATCGACGTGTGCCGCGAGATCCGCAACCGGTCGCGCACGCCCATCATCATGGTGACGGCGCGCAATGCCGAGATCGATGCGGTCGTCGGTTTGGAGGTGGGGGCCGACGACTACGTGTCGAAGCCGTTCCGGCTCCGCGAGCTGATCGCGCGCGTGCGTGCCTCGCTGCGCCGCACACCGGGTGACGAGGAGCCCGCGGAGCGGCCCGAGATGATCGAGGTCGGCGACGTGCGCATCGACACCGGACGGCACGAGGTGTTCGTGCGCGGCGAAGCAACACCGCTGCCTTTGAAGGAGTTCGAGCTGCTCGAGATGCTGCTCGTCAACGTGGGTCGGGTGCTCACGCGCGACGTGCTGATCGACCGCGTCTGGGGCCCGAACTACTTCGGCGACACCAAGACGCTCGACGTGCACATCAAGCGCCTGCGCGCCAAGGTGGAGCTCGACCCGTCGAGCCCGCAGCAGATCGTCACCGTTCGCGGTGTCGGCTACCGCTTCGAGCGTCCCCGAGAAGGCGCAAGGGCATCGTAGCGGGTCGCAGGGCGACGCGCGATGACGCCCTTGCGCCGCACCTCGCGAGTCGGAGCTTGGCGAGTCGGAGCTTGGCGAGTCGGAGCTTGGCGAGTCGGAGCTTGGCGAGTCGGAGCTTGGCGAGTCAGAGCTTGGCGAGCGCGGCCTCGTAGGCCGCCTTGTCGCGCGGTGTGCCGAGGTTCGGCGACGCGAACGTGTCGACGACCTTGCCCTGCTTGTCGATCACGAACGTTGCGCGGTTCGCGCACCCGAGGTCGTCGTTGAATACGCCGAACGACTTGGCGACCGCGCCGTGGGGCCAGAAGTCGGAGAGCACCGGGAAGTTGTAGCCCTGCTGCTCGGCCCAGATGCGCTGGCTGTGGCGCGAGTCGCACGACACCGCGAGCACCTGGGCCGCGCCCGTCTCGAACTGGGAGATGTCGTCGCGCAGCGAGCAGAGCTCGCCCTCGCACACGCCCGTGAACGTGAATGGGTAGAACACGAGCACCACGTTCTTGTCGCCACGGAACGACGACAGCGTGACGTCGTTGCCGTTCTGGTCCTTCAGCGTGAAGTCGGGTGCGGCATCGCCAGCGTTCACAACCATGAACGCCGAGTGTAGGGACCGCTAACTCGGAGGGATGTATCGGGCCGACAGCGTGCCGTCGATCGGGCCCTCGACCACCCAGATGCTGCCCTTCTCGCAGCGCGGCTGCGGTCCGAGATCGGTACCGTTCGCGCCAAGTTGCTCCAGCACCGCGGGGATGATGTCGCCGTGGCTGCACAGCACTGCGCCGCGCTCCGCGTGCACCTTCATCAACGCGAGCGCACCTTCGACTGCGGCGCCTTCGGCGAGCGCGTCCGTGGGTTCCACGGGCAGGCCGTGCTCGGCTGCGAGCGGCACGACCGACTCCATGCAGCGCACGTACGGGCTGCTCAGGATGCGCGCAAAGCGGGCCGTGTGGAGCGTGGCGAGCAACCGGCGCGCCTGGGCCTGCCCCGTGGCGGTGAGCGGCCGCAACCAGTCGGGCTCGGTCCACGCGGCGCGCTGTCCGGCTTTCGCGTGCCGCAGCAGGTAGATCGACATCCGGCGCCCGCTACTGGTCGAGCTTGCCGAGCTGTTCGAGGATGTCGTGGTCGCGCTCGTAGGTGAGCAGCCCGACCGCCTCGGAGAGCGGCACCCATCTCCGTTCGTCGACCTCGTCGGTGGGGGTGAAGCCGCGGTCCTCGACCAGGGTCATCGAGTACCAGCGCACCCGTTTCGGACGGCCGCGCCGGTCGACGTAATGCGTCGTGGTGATCTCGGGGCCGAGCGTGCACGCGAAGCCGGTCTCCTCCTCCACTTCGCGCAGCGCCGTGTCCTCGTCGAGCTCGTCGCCGTCGGCCTTGCCCTTCGGGAACGTCCAGTCGTCGTAGGTGGGCCGGTGCACCATCAGCACCTCAGGTTCGCCACCCGCGTCGTCGCGGACGAGCACGCCGCCCGCCGCCCGGACGAGAAGATCGCTCACAGCCACTCGCGCAGCTTTCCTCGCGACGCGCGCCTCCAAACGTTCGGGAACTCGTGCGCCGCGCTCGCCGCGCTGTTACGGAGCAACCCGGCCACCATGCCGCCCGCGAAGCTGACCGGGGGCGTCTCCGGCAGCGCGTGCGTGCGCACCCACTGGTGCGCGACGACCGCGTCGTGCTGGATGCCGAGCACGTTCTGCACGCTACTCATCGCGCGCGCGAAGCGGCGCGCATCGGGACCGATCACCGGGACGGCCGCTTCGGCCGCGAACCGCGCGCGCTTCGCGAGCAGCCGCACTCGGTGCAGCGATGCGTCGTTCGGGGCGACGCCGAGCGAGTCGACCGCACCGTCGAGCCGCTTCCATGCCTTGGTGGTGACCGCCCTGATGATCTTCGCCGCGCTCTGCGGACCCTCGGCAGCGAACGGCGGATCGAGCGCGGCGTGATCGAGCGCGACCAGCAGCTCCTCGAAGCGCGGGTCGTCGAGCATCCCGAGCATGTCGTGGCGCGCGTCGGCGTGCTGCGCGGCGAGGTTGAGGAACAGCGGCTCGAGGCTCCCGACGTCGGCGGCCGGAAGGGATGCCGCGCACGCGGACAGCACGTCGCGCATCACCTCGAGGTCGCGCACGCGTGCGAGTGCATCGGTGACCCAGGCGGTCTCGGTGCGCATCACGCCGACCCATTCGGGGTCGAGCCAGGCGCGGAACTGCTTGAGGTAGCAGCGCAGGCGGCGGCCGGCGACGCGCAGCTGGTGCACGCCGTCGGGATCGACGCCGAGCCGGGCCTCGGATTCGTGCCGGGCGATGCGCTGCGCCTCGGTGGCGATCACCACGCCGATGAGGTCGCGGGCGTCGCTCTGGCGCGTGAGGCACAGTGGCATCTCGAGGCCGGAGGCGGGCTCGACTCGCCGCGGGGCCTCGGCGAGGAACAGGTCGGCGCCCGCAGGCGTGGTCGTGCTCACGTGCTCGCTCGTCTCCTTCACGCTCGCTCGGCGTCCCGGCCGGCGGCTCGTGAGATGGCCATGGTCTCGAACGTCTCGTGGGCATTCATGTGGTGGACGGTGGCGACGGTGTGCCATGTGCCGTCGGGGTGCAGCTCCCATGCGAGCTCGTCGTCGGCCAGGCTCACCTCGAGTACCTCGTCGAGCCGCTGCTGCTGCGCGGGATCGCTGATCGCCACCAGCGCCTCGACGCGCCGGTCGAGGTTGCGCGGCATGAGGTCGGCCGAACCCATCCACCACTCGGTGGCGCTGCCGCCGTCGCCGAAACGGAAGATGCGCGAGTGCTCGAGGTAGCGGCCGAGCAGCGAGCGCACGCGGATGCGCTCCGACATACCGGTCACCCCGGGCCGCAGGCAGCAGACCCCGCGCACGATCAGGTCGACCTCGGCGCCGGCGTCGCTCGCGGCGTACAGCGCCTGGACCATCTCGGTGTCGACGAGCGCGTTCATCTTCATGATGATGCGGCCGCCGGGCCGAGCCTGTTGCGCGATGCGTTCGAGTACGCCGGTGCGCAGCGCACCCGGCGCGATCATCAGGCGCCCGTAGTCGCGTGGCCTGCTGTAACCGGTGAGGAAGTTGAACAGCTCGGCGACGTCGGCGGTCAGCTCGACGTCGCTCGAGAACAGGCCCAGGTCCTCGTAGGTGCGCGCGGTCTTGGCGTTGTAGTTGCCGGTTCCGACATGGCAGTAGCGCCGCAGCCCGTCGCGCTCGCGCCGGACCACCAGCAGGATCTTGGCGTGGGTCTTCAAGCCGACGATGCCGTACACCACGTGCGCGCCCGCCTCTTCGAGCGCGCGGGCACGGGCGACGTTGTGTTGCTCGTCGCCGCGGGCTGTGAGCTCCACGAGCACCACCACCTGCTTGCCGCCGAGCGCGGCCTTGGCGAGCGACGCGGTGATGTCGGCCTCCTCGCCGCCGGTGCGGTACAGGGTCTGCTTGATGGCGAGCACGGAGGGGTCGACCGCCGCCGCCTCGACGAAGGCGGCGACCGTGGTGTCGAACGAGTCGTACGGGTGGTGCACGAGCACGTCGTGGTCGCGCAGCTGCTCGAAGATCGTCGAGCCGAGCCGTTCGAACTCCAGCGGTGTCTGCTGGCGGTACGGGGGGTACTTGAGCTCGGGCCGGTCGAGATCGCAGATCGGGAACAGCGAGGTGAGGTCGAGCATCCCGTCGATCATGTACAGGTCGTCGGGGCCGAGCTCGAGCTCGCGCAACAGCAGCTCCACGGTGCCGGGCGCGGCGTCGGAGCCGATCTCGAGCCGCACCGCTCGGCCGCCTTTGGTCTGGCGCTGCAACACGAACTCGATTGCTTCAAGGAGGTCTTCGGAGTCGTCCGAGAGCTCGATCTCGACGTCGCGGGTGACGCGGAACGCGCTGTGCGACACGATCGTCATGCCCGGGAACAGCGCGTCGAGGTGGGCCGCGATCACCTGTTCCAGCGGCACGTAGCGGTGGCCGTCGGCGAGGGCGACGAACCGGGGGAGCAGCGGCGGCACCTTGACCCGGGCGAACCGCTCCTCGTTGCTCGCGGCGTCGCGCACGACCACCGCGAGGTTGAGCGACACGTTGCTCACGTAGGGGAAGGGGTGGGCCGGATCGACGGCGAGTGGCGTGAGCACCGGATAGATGCGCTCGCGGAACGCGGCGTGCAGGAAATCTCGATCGCCAGCGTCGAGATCGTTGTAGCTCGTGATCTCGAAGCCGATCTCCACGAGCGCCGGTGCCAGCGCCTTGGCGAAGAGCTGTGACTGGCGTGCGACCAGCTCGACGGTGCGCCGGTGGACCGCGCCGAGCTGCTGGCCGATCAGCGCGGCCATCGCGGTGGGCGCCTCGGCCCGTTCCTTGAGTGCGGCCACCCGCGTCTCGAAGTACTCGTCGAGGTTCGAGGAGAAGATCGCGAGGAACTTGATGCGCTCGAGTAGCGGGATCGACTCGCTCTCGGCGAGCGCCATCACCCGTGCGTCGAAGTCGAGCCACGACAGCTCGCGATCGAGGTAGCGATCGTGCTCGGCGACCGGCTCGCCCACCGTGGTCGCCACACGCTCCATGCGAGCAATCCTACGGGCGCCGGGTGCGCGAAAGGCGGGGTCGGGCCCACAACTACCCTGGGGTCACGTCCAAGCGCCAGTATCCGAAGCTGCCGGGCGAATCGGCGTTGCGCTCGACGACCGCCACACCGTTCGGCAAGCTGGCCGTCGCCCACGGGATCTCGGTCTGCGGCGACGTCTTCTTCGCGGTCGCCCTCGCCGACTCGTTGTTCTTCAGCGCGGCCACGAGCGAGGCCCGTACGAAGGTGCTCCTCTACCTGGTGCTCACCATGGCGCCGTTCGCCATCGTCGCACCGTTCATCGGCCCGCTGCTCGACCGCTCGCGTGGCGGCCGGCGGCTGATGCTGGTGCTGATCAACGTGTTGCGCGGGGCGGTGGCGTTCGTGCTCGCGAACCACATCAACGACGCGCTCCTCTACCCGCTGGCGCTCGTGGCCCTGGCGCTGTCGAAAGCGCAGGGCATTACCAGGAACTCCCTCGTGCCGGCGCTGGTCGACGACGATTCGGAGCTCGTGGCCGCCAACTCCCGGCTCGCGCTGCTGAGCGTGCTGGGCGGCGTCGTCGCCGCACCGCTCGCCGGCGGGATACTGAAGCTCTTCGGCGGTGAGTGGGTGCTGCGCGCGGGGGCCGTGGTGTTCGTCGTGGCGGGTGTGCTCGCGATCGGCATTCCCCGTGCCCGCTTTGTCGGCCGCGCCGAGACGCCGGCCGAGAAGGAGATGCTGCACCTGCCGAGCATCGTCTCGGCGGGCACCGCGATGGGGTTCATGCGCGGCGTCGTCGGATTCATGACGTTCTTCGTCGCCTTCGTGCTCAAGTTCCACAAGGAGCCGAACACGGTGTTCGGTCTCGTCGTCGGGGCGAGCGCCATCGGGAACGGACTCGGTGCGCTGGTCGCGCCGCCGCTGCGGCGCAAGTTGCGCGAGGAGTGGATGCTCGTCGGGTTCATCACGGTGCCGGCGATCATTCTCGTGTTCGTGGCGCGGGTGTACGCCGTTCCGTCGCTGGCTGCCGCGGCGGCGACGGTGGCGCTGAGCGCGGCCGCCGCCCGTCTCACGTTCGACAGCCTGCTCCAGCGCGACGCGCACGACGCAGTGCGCGGGCGCGCGATCGCCCGCTTCGAGACCCGCTTCCAGCTGATCTGGGTCGGCGGCGGTCTGTTGGCGGTGCTGCTCGCGCCGACCGCGAGCTTCCACGCGTTCGACGGCAAGTTCGGGCTGTTCCTGATGGCACTCGTGATGCTGTTCGTCGGGTTCGGGTACCTCGGCGCGGTGCGCCACGCCGACGCGAACCCACCCGACCGCACACGCGACGGTCCGGAATCGGTCGCGCAGTCGCCGCGCCTTTCGATGCTGCGCCGCGAGCGCGCTCGGGCGCGCCGCTGAGCGCGTCACCGCAGCCACCGCGGCCGCCGCCCGCCGGTGAGTCGCCGGTGAGTCGCCGGTTAATCGAGGTCGAGCTCGATGCGGGCGAGCCAGAGGCCGGGGGCCTCGAGCTCGTTCTCGGTGGGCAGCATCGACTCGCGCTCCCATACCCGATTGAGGCCGTCGATGCCGGACCGTTCGAGCACGCCCTCGCAGAACGCACGGCCCCTGTCGTAGTAGGTGCGGTCGATCTTGAGGCCGAGCATGAGGTCGACGAACTCGGTGGCCGCGCCGCACTCGACTCGGTGGCGCCGCAGCGCCTCCTCGATGCGGGAGCCCTCGGGCCCGACGCGCGTGCCGAGCAGGTCGATGACCGCGTCGGCGTAGCCACCGAGCACCGAGCCGAAGCGCTGGAGCTCGGCGAGGATCGGCTCCTGGGCGGGTGTGCGGAGGTGGGCCAGCAGCTCGGTGGCGTCGATGTCGATGGCCGGCATCTCCCCGGCCTGGAGCTTGGCGATCAGCGACTCCGGCTCGAGCTCGTCGAACGCGGCGAACGTGTCGCTGAACTGGTCTTCGAGCACGTCGGGGCGCAGCTCGTAGCCCGAGACGTACTCGGTGGCGAGCCGCACGAGCCGATCACGAACCCACGGCACGCTCCGCTGCGCGGCATGCACGACCTCGCGCGACGCCAGCGCGAACCCGAGGTCGTCGAATTCGAGGTCCCAGTCGCGCGCGAAGCGTTCGACGTTGGCGACCACGAACGCGAGCTTCGGCGGCGCGGCGAGCGGGAGCGGGAGGTCGTACTGGCCGAGCGCGTGGTGCGCGAGGAGGCCCGTGAGCGAACCGGCCTGCACCCCGAACAGCACGGGAGCGAGCACGCCCATGATGCCGGCGAGCACGTCGGGATCGTCCTCGAGATCTTCGGGCCTGTCGAACGGCAGCGTGCCCGTGGCGAACGGCGACGACATGCGTGACGCGAGCGCCTCGAGCACGGGGCGCAGCCCGTCGAGCGTGATCGCCGTCCAGCCCCGGCGGTTCACGCAGCGCACCTCGAGCGCGGTGCTCTCGGCGAGGCCGGTGGTGGCGGCGACGTTCGTCTGCGCCGCCCGCACGAGCGCGGCGAGGCGGTCGGCCTTCGCCGAACCTTCGACCTCGGGATCGTCGAGCTGCCCCTCACCGTCCTGGTTCGTGAGGCAGATCGACTCGGCGACCTGGTGCGCGACCTCCCAGTTGACCGGTCCGGACCCGCTGAAGATGCCGAGCACCTGCGAGAGGTCGAGCCCGTGTTGCGCGAAGAACTGTGATGCGTCGAATCCCTCGGGACCGAACGGGTCCGGCGGGCCGTCCATTTGGTTTTCGTCGCTCACTGAACCAGTGTATGAACGGATGACCGAGGACCAACCGTCACCCCACGCCGGGCCGGCGGCCGCGCCCGTGGGCCGCACCGTGGCCGTGACCGGCGTGTCGGGGCTGCTCGGCCAGCGCCTGCTGCCGTTGCTCGACTCCGTCACCTCGGTGGAGCGCATCATCGGCCTCGACGTGCGCGAGCCACCGCGGCGTGTTGCTCGGTTGGAGTTCCATCTCGTCGACCTGGCCGGCGTCGATGCGGCCCCGCTGCTGCGCGGGGTCGACACGCTCGTACACCTCGCTGCGATCGTTGCGCCGATCCCCGACGGCGAGCTGGCCCACCGGGTGAACGTCGATGCGACCCGTCGCCTGCTCGCGGCCGCGAGCGCGGCCGGCGTGCGCAAGATCGTGCGGCCGTCGAGCGCGATGGTGTACGGCGCGTGGTCGAGCAATCCCGTGCCGCTCGACGAGGACGCCCTGATCCGGCCGAACGCGGGCTACGAGCCCGCGCAACACGACGCCGAATGTGAGCGGCTGCTGCACGAGTGGCAGGACCACCGTACCGACCGGGTCGTGACATTGCTGCGGATCGCGCCGGTCGTCGGGGCGGGCGCGCACACCCTCTTCGCCCGCGCCGCGTCGGGACGCCCCCCCGCAGTCGTCCGCGGCATGACGCCGCCCGTGCAGGTGGTACACGTCGACGATGCCGCCAGCGCGCTCGCGCTGGCGGTGAGCGACGACCTCGACGGCGTGTTCAACGTGGCCGCCGACGGCTGGCTCGACCACGACGAGGCGGTCGCGATCGCGCCGCACCGCCGACCGCCTGCGGTGCCCGAGGAGGTGGCCGCCACCGCGCTCGGTGCGCTGTGGGGGAGCGGCCTCGGTGACGCGCCGCCGGAGGTGCTGCCCTATGTGATGCACCCGTGGGTGGTGTCGAACGAACGGCTGAAGGAGCGGGGCTGGCAGCCGAAGCACACGAACGAGGAGGCGATCCTGCTCGCCGGTGATCCCGACGCGCGCCGCCGCCCGCTTCCGTGGATCGCAGCCGTTGGCGCGGTGCTCGCGGGTGCCGGGGCGGGCACGTGGTGGCTCAGCCGGCGGCGCCGGCGCTGACCGGGCCTGACGGTGCCGGCCCTGCCTGTGCCGGCCCTGCCTGTGCCGGCCCTGCCTATGCCGGCGCGAGGTGCTCGGCCGCCCAGCGGTCCCAGTCCGAGGTGAAGTAGCGAAGGCGGACCTTCTTGTACTCCTTGACCGACCAGAGTAGGGCGTACTCGGTGATGCCGGTCTCGTCGCGGATCGCTTCGATCGTGGCCTCGCAATCGCGCGCCGTGCGACCGTGCACCATCGTGAACACGGTGTACGGCCAGTCGTCGTAGGTGGGCCGGCGATAACAGTGCGACACCGACGCGAAGCCCGCCATCTGCGGGCCGATCTTCGCCAGCCGGTCCTCGGGGACCGCCCACACGCCCATGGCATTGGCCTTGAACCCCGCGCTGCGGTGGTTCATCACGGCGGCGAAGCGGCGCATCCACTTGCGTTCCTTGAACTCGCTCAGCGCCGCGAGCACGTCGTCGCCGGTACGGCCGATCTTCTCGCCGAACACCGCGAACGGCTCCGGCACCACCGGCAGATCCTCCTGCACGACCTGCATCATCCGCACCTGGTCGTCGGTGAGCTCGGGCGCCACCATGTCGGGCCGCCGCTCGGGTGTCTCGTGTGCGAGCACCTCGGCCTTGGCGTCGGCCGCGGTCTTCCCCGTCATGTCGAGCTTCACGCCGATCTTGTACAGCTGCAGCGTCGGCAGCTTGCGCGTGACGATCGCGCCCGACTCGCGGTGCAACACGTCGACGTGTGCGTCGAAGTCGTCACCGGGCGGCACCGCGACCGTGTACCAGAGGTTGTACGCGTGATTGCGCTTGTAATTGTGTGAGACGCCGGGATGCTCCGAGATGACGGCGGCGGCCTCGTCGACTCGGTCCGGAGCGACGCGGCAGGCGACAAGCGCCGAGTTGTATCCGAGCGCGCGCGTGTCGAAGATTGCCGAGAGCTGGCGCAGCACTCCGCTGTCCTTCACATGCTGGACGCGCGCGCGCACGTCGGCTTCCGAGATCCCGAGTTGCTCGGCCAACGCGGCGTATGGCCGCGCCACGACGGGGAAGTCCCATTGGAGCGCGTTCAGCAGCTCCCGATCGATGTCGTCGAGCTCGCGCGGGGTCATGACTCCCATGCTCGCGCGCTGCAGGCGGTGAGAGTCCATCGGCCGCACGCCGTGGTGGCGCGGCGAGGGTGTGGCCTCACGCGCCGACGGGCGGAGAGGGGAGCGTGGTCGTGGTGGCGGCGACGGTGGTGGAGGGGTGGAGTGGCGACGGATCGGGTGCGAGAGGTGGCGCGGCTGCGGTGACGTCGAGCGGCAGCGACGCGCCACCCCGGCTGACGACGATCTCGAGGGTCTGGTTCGGCCAGTGCTCGCGGATGTCGGCCTGCAACTCGTCGGCCGTGGCGATATTGCGGCCGTTGACCGTCACCACCACGTCGCCCTTCTCCATGCCGGCCATGTCGGCCGGGCCGCCCGCGGTGACGGTACGGATCTCGGGACCGCCGTACTTGGAGTTCGATCCGGCCACGCCGATCCACGCGTGCTCGACGGCCCCGCTCTTGTGGATCGAGTCGGCGATCGCGCGCGCGTAGTCGATCGGCACCGCGCCGAGGCCGTGCGGCAGCAGGATGCCGGCGACCTGGGCCCGGCCGTCGATCACGGGGGCACCGGCGTCGTCGACGACCGGGCGCGCGTCCGTGGCGAACGCGTTCGCCATCGTGACGCCGTCGTACGAGCTGACGACCACGTTGGTGGCGCTCACCACGCCGATACCGATCGCGTGGGGATCGCCGCTCAACGCCACGACCGAGTTCCCGATGCCGGGCCCGTTCGGCGCGAGCGTCGCCGCGGGGAGGTCGCCGTCGCTCTCGAGGAGGGCCAGCCCGCTGGCCCTGTCGGTGCCCACGACCTGCGCCGTGAGCTTCCGGTCGTCGTCGGTGCGGATCGTGACGTTGACGGCATCACCGACGAGCCACGACGACGTGAGGATGTCGCCGCCGTGGCGGATCACCACGCCCGCGCCCTGGCGGGTTGCGCCCCCGTCGTCGCTCGCCGTCACGAGCACCACCGACGGGCGCACCGACGCCACGGCTTGCTGCGTGGCCTCGTTCTGCGCCTTCTGCACGAGGCGGTCGTTCGCGGTGGGATGGGGGCGGCCGTTCAGCAGACCGGAGAGGGCGAGGATGCCGACAGTGAGCACTGCGCCGACCATCGAGCCGCCGATCGCCACGCTCGTGAGCGCCAACAGGCCCGTGTGCCCGGGTTGGCGCGGCGTTCGCGTGGCGGGCGCACGTCCGAGCTCGGCGGGATGGCGCCAGACGCGGTCGAGCGGATCGGGCGGAGTGCTGCGAGCCCGCGACGCGTCGAGGTCGTGGTCACCGGTATCGCCGCGCTCGGCGTCGTCCGGTCCGGAGAGAGGGTCGTCGTGCATCATCTGCGGATCGCCAGAGAGGTGCGGCGCGTGGAGTGTAGGGAGCCGGCGGCGCCGCCGAGGCGCGGCCCGGCCCGGAGGTGCAGAAGGTGCTTCCACCTAGACTCGCCGGCCGTGGCGATGGTCCCGCCGGATACCGGGCGCGATTGGATCGCCCTCACGTACGAACCGATCCCGACCGGCATCGCCGCGTCGTGGGCGACGACGCCCGGCGCCGGTGCGGTCGTGTCCTTCACAGGCGTGGTGCGAGACCACGCAGAGGGCCGGCCGGGGGTCCAGGCCATGACGTACGAGGCCTACGAGGAGCCGGCACGAGCGCGCCTCGGCGAGCTCGCCGCCGCGGTGCGCGGGCGCTGGCCCGACGTCGAGCGGCTTGTGCTGCTGCACCGGCTCGGCGACCTGCTGCTGTCCGAGGCGTCGGTGCTCGTGGTCGTGTCGGCGCCGCACCGCGACGCGGCCTTCGAAGCCGGGCGGTTCGCGATCGACGAGCTCAAGCAGACGGTGCCGATCTGGAAGAAGGAGCACTGGGCCGGCGGCGAGGGCTGGGCGCTCGGTGCACACGAATTGCGGGACGTGCCTTCCCCTGGGGGCGCGAGCCGTCGGCGAGCGGGGGCGGAGGCGAGCGGCTGATGGCCTACCTGCTGTTCGTCCTGGTCGCGAGCTCGGTCGGCATCGCTGTTGTCGTGTGGCGGCACCGGCCGCGCACGTCGCTCGATTCGAGCGTGCGCGAGTTCGACCGCAACCTGCAAGCGCTCGCTCCGCTCGACGACACACCGCGGGGAGCGCGACCGCCGCGGCGGCGCTAGCGACGATGGCGCGCGACCTCGCGATCGATCTCGGCACGGCGAACACGCTCGTCTACGGCCGCAGCCAGGGCATCGTGCTCAACGAGCCGACCGTGATCGCGCTCAACAGCCGTACCCACGAGGTGCTCGCGATGGGGCACGACGCGTGGCAGATGATCGGTCGCACGCCGGGCTACATCGTGGCCGTGCGGCCGCTGCGCGGCGGCGCGATCACCGACTTCGACATCACGCAGCGGCTGATCCGGCTGCTGTTCCAACGAGTCGGAGTGCACCGGTTTCACCGCGCCCGTGTGCTGATCTGCGTGCCGTCGGCGATCACGGCGGTGGAACAGCGCGCCGTGCGCGAGGCGGCGCGTGTCGCGGGCGCCTCGGAGACGCATCTGCTCGAGCAGCCGATGGCCGCGGCGATCGGCGCGTCGCTGCCGATCCACGAGCCGCTGGGCAACATGGTGATCGACGTGGGCGGCGGCACCACCGAGGTGGCGGTGATCTCGCTGGGTGGGATCGTCGCGCTCGAAGCGGTGCGCGTCGGCAGCTTCGACATCGACGCGGCGATCCAGGCCTACGTGCGGCGCGAGTACGGCATCGCCATCGGGGAGCGCACGGCCGAGGAGATCAAGCTCGCCATCGGCTCGGCGTTCCCGGTCGCCGACGAGTGGAAGGCCGAAGTGCGGGGCCGAGACCTGATGAGCGGTCTGCCGAAGACCGTGATGCTCGTGCCCGAGGAGGTGCGGGCGGCGATCGAGGAGCAGGTGCGTTCGATCTGCGACGCGGTGATCGCCTGCCTCGCTCGCACGCCGCCCGAGCTGGCGCAGGACCTCATTGCGAACGGCATCCATCTCGTCGGCGGAGGTGGCATGTTGAAGGGGCTCGACCGGCGCATCGCGAACGAGACGCGGCTGCCGGTCCATCTCGTGGACGCGCCGCTGGAATGCGTCGTGCTCGGCGCCGGGCGCTGTCTGGAGAACTTCGACTCGCTGCGCGAGATGTTCATCACGAGAAACGAAGACCAGCGCTCGTCGCGCTGACCTTCGCGGCTCAGAGATCCTCGGCGAGTTGGCGGACCTGCCAATCGCGGTCGGTGCGCGCGTCGCGTATGGCCTGCTCGGCCTCGGGACCGTCGAAGGCCGAAAGCGCGATGACGGCGCGGCGCCGGATCGCGGGCTTGTCGCTCGCTGCGCCGACCACTACCGGCAGCGCGCGTTCGCTGCCCTCCACGGCCGCGGCGCGCAGCGTTCCGAGCGCGGCGACGCACGCCTCGCGCACGAGCGGGTCACTGTGCCCGCGGGCGTGACGCACGAGCGTGGTGATCGCGTTGCTCGCGATCTCGGCGCCGTTGGGGTCGGTGGGCTCGGTGGGGTCGGTGCCGCCGGCCACGATCTCGCCGAGCGCGAAGGCGCCCGCCTCGGCGACGAGCGGTGCGGGGTCGTCCAGCAGCCCGATGAGCGCGCGCGCCACGATCGTGATGGCCGGCGCCGCGGCCGTGTCGCGCAGCCGCTCGACGAACCCGACCGCGGCGTCCGCGGCGGCACGGCGCACGCCCGCATCGGCGTCGCCGCATGCCGTCGCCCATCCCGCGGTGGCGCGCTCCGGGCGGGCGCGGCGCAGCAGCGACCGCAGCGCGGCCCTCCGCACGGCCGGCGCCGGATCGGTGGAGGCGAGATCGGTGAGGGCCGCGGCGGTGCCCTTCGGCCAGCGTCCCGGTTGGCCGAGCATGGCGGCCGCGCGGGCGCGCGCCCGGGGATCCGCGCTGTGCAGCGCAACGCCGAAGTCGGACACGCCGACGACCGTATGTGCCGCTTCAGTGGTTGCGCCCGGCGCGAGCGGTGCGCGTGGCAGGCTGTCCCGATGTCCGGATCGGATCGAGGTGCGCCTGCTCGTGGATGAGCACGACGACCCGGCACCGCCCGACCCTTTCGAACCGGCGTTCGCGGGCCCAGTCGCCGGCGGTGCGCCGCCGCCACCGCCCGGTGGGCCCCCGCCGGCACCGCCCGGCCGCCGGCGGCGGAGCCCGGCCGCGACGGTCGTCGTCGCGCTCGTCACCGTGCTCGCCGTGTTCGTGGCCGGCGTCGGCGTGTGGGGCTTCGTCCACCATCCCGGCTACGACGAGTTCCTGCCCGGCGACGCCGAGGCGGTGGGCCCGCTCATCGGCGTGCAAGGCGCGGCGCACTACACGCCGAAGGGCCAGGTGCTGCTCGTGTTCGTCCGCGAGCGGAGCAACCTCAACGAGTGGCAGTACCTCTGGGCCAAGACCTTCCCGGGCGACGCCGACCTGCTCCGCCGGCCACCGCCGTCGCCCGGCACGAGCCCGCTGCAGGACGTGTGCGACATGACCGACTCGCAGGCCACGGCGAAGCTCGTCGCCCTGCGCAAGCTCGGGTACAAGGTCACGACACGGCCCGGTGTCCTCATCCAGCAGGTGAGCGGTGGGGTCCCGGCCGCCGACATCCTGCGCTGCAACGACGTCATCCGCAGTGTCGACGGTCACTCGACCGACACGCCCGACGCGCTGCACGCCGCGCTGGCGAAGCACAAGCCGGGTGACGTCGTCGATATCGGGTTCGACCGGGGTACTCAGCGGCTGAGCCGGTCGGTGAAGCTCGTGAAGGATCAGCAGACCGGTGCACCGCTCATCGGTGTGTACGTCGCCGAGCGTTTCGTGTACCCGGTGAAGCTCACGATCGACACCGCCGACATCGGCGGCCCGTCGGCCGGGCTGGCGATGACGCTCGCGCTCCTCGACGAGCTCACGAAGGGTGACCTCACCGGCGGTCAGAAGATCGCGGTGACGGGCACGATCAACGCTGACGCGAGCGTCGGGGAGATCGGTGAGATCCGCCTGAAGGCGGTCGCGGCCCGCCGGCGCGGCGTGCAGATGTTCATCGTGCCGGCGTGCACCGACGCCGATGCACGCGACCGCGCGCGCTGCAACGACGACCTCGCCGCGGCGAAGAAGGCCGCGAAGGGCGTGAAGGTGATCCCGGTGAAGACCCTCGACGAGGCGCTGCGCGCGCTCGTCGCCGACGGCGGTGACCCGCTGCCGGCGACCGCGGCTGCGCAGTAGCGCGCGTCGCGACGACGCCGTACCATTCACTCCAGTCACAGTGGTCACAGCCGAGCGCCGGTGAACCGGGCACCCCGGCGAGCATCGAGGAGCGCCATGGCGGAACCCGAACGTCGAGGCTCCACGCCGAGTGCGGCGCGATTGGCACCCGAGGACGTCAGCACGCGCGCGTTCTCGACCGCGTTCCGCGGCCTGAACGAGTCCGAGGTGCGGAGCTTCCTCCAGCGCGTCGCCGACGAGCTGGTGCACGCCGGCGACCGCATCGCCGAGCTCGAGCGCGAGCTCGAAGCGCGCCGGAGCGCGCCCGACGACGCCGCGCCGCTCGACGAAGGGGCGATGCTCGAGGCGCTCGGCGAGGAGACCACGAAGCTGCTCCGCAACGCGCGTGAAGCGGCGAAGGACATCCGCACCCGGGCCGAGGAGACCGCGGCGCGACTACGCGTGGAGGCGCAGGAAGAAGCAGAGCGGGTGCGCACCGAAGCGCACGATCTGCTCGACGCGCGCACACGTGAGGCCGACGCGCTCGCGGCCGAGACGCTCGCGCGTGCGGAGGAAGCGGCGGAGGAACGCCGCCGGGACGTGGGCCAGCAGGTCGACGCCGAGCTCGAGGAGGCGAAGGTGCGCGGCCGGGCCATGGTCGACGAGGCGCGGGCGGTGCGCGAGCGCATGCTCGCCGATCTCGCGCACCGGCGTGGCCTGTTGCAGGCGCAGGTCGCCGAGCTGCGCGCGGGTCGTGATCACCTGCTCGACGCGTACCGGGTCGTGAAGCGCACGTTCCTCGACGCAACCGACACGCTCGCGTCGGTGGAGGCGCGCTTCGCGCAGTCGCGGCCACGGGCGCTCGACGAGGCCGAGATCGAAGCGGCGTTGCACCCCGACGTGGGCGATGCCGCATCGGCCGAGCTGGCCGAGTCGCTCGAGCCCGACGCCGAGTACACGGCGCCCGAGGCCGCGTCGACGGCGCCGGAACCGGCAGGGCAACCGGAACAGTTCGCACCGCCGGAACCGCCGGAACCGCCGGAGCAACCCGAGCAACCGGAGCAACCCGAGCAACCCGAGCAACCCGAGCAACCCGAGCAACCCGAACAACTCGGTGCCGCCGAGGGTGCTGAAGGTGGTCCTGTGGTCGGCGATCTGTTCGCTCGGATCCGCGCCGAGGCCGAAGAGCCCGCACCCGCCGCCCCGTCCGAAGCCGCGGCGGCCCCGGACGCGCACGCCGAGGTCGCGCCTGCCGCCACCGCCACCGCCGAGCCCGCGCACGCCGCGGTCGCGGAAGCACGTGCGGGCCCGCTCGACCGCGCGTCGGCCGCGCTCGCACCGGTGCTCGCGAGCGGCGCCAAGCGTGCGAAGCGCGCGCTGCAGGACGAGCAGAACCGTGTGCTCGATGCGCTCCGCCGTCACAAGGGCCGGCCGCGCGCCGACGCCGTGCTACCGCCCGACGACGAGCAGGTCGCGGCATGGAAGACGGTGATCGGCGATGCGCTGGCACGCGCGTACATCGCGGGCCGGCGCGACGTCGACACCGACCAGGCGGCCACGATCGACGTGCCCGACGACCTCGCACAGCGCAACACGGCGGTGTTGCTGGCCACGCTGCGCGAGCGGCTCGTGGCGGCCATCGACCACCACGACGCCGAGGGCACGCCCGAGCGGGTGAGCGCGCGCTATCGCGAGTGGAAGTCGCAGGACCTCGAGGCGCGCCTGGAGGACGCGGTGCGCGGTGCGTACGCGCGAGGTGTGTTCGACGCGGCGCCCGAGCAGGCCGAGCTGCACTGGGTGCTCGCGCAACCACGTTGCTGCGCCGACTGCGCCGACAACGCCCTCGAAGCGATCACCAAGGGCGAGGCGTTCCCCACCGGGCAGGAGTTTCCACCGGCACATCCTGGCTGCCGGTGCGTGCTGGAGGTCCGAACCGGGGCCGCGGGAGCCCACCAGTAGCATCCGGCCCGATGCGCATGCCGCCTACAGCGCCCGAGCCCGCGCCGAGGCGGCGTTTCGCACCGCGCGTCGCGCTGATCGTCGTCGCGATCCTGCTCGTGGTGCTCCTGTTGAGCGCACGCGGTCTCGCGGTGCTCTTCACCGACAAGCTGTGGTTCGACGACCTCGGCTTCGGCGGCACATGGACCACGCTGCTGTGGGCGAAGGTCGAACCGGCGCTGCTCTTCAGTGGCGTGATGTTCGTGCTCCTGCTCGTGAACCTCGTCGTTGCCGACAAACTCGGACCGAAGTATCGCAGCACTGGTCCCGAGGACGAGATCATCGACCGCTATCGCACGTTCATCGCGCCGTACGAGCGGCGCATGCGAGTCGGTATCGCCCTGTTGTTCGGCATCCTGGTCGGAGTCGGCGCGTCCTCGCAGTGGAAGGTGTGGTTGCTCTTCCAGAACCGGGTCACGTGGGGCACCAAGGACCCGCAGTTCCATAAGGACATCGGCTTCTACGTGTTCCAGCTGCCGTTCCTGCGCTTCATCTTCCAGTGGCTCTTCGTGGTGTTCATCGTCGTGCTGCTCGTCACCGGCGTCTTCCACTACCTGAACGGCGGCATCCGGTTCCAGGCACCGTTCCAGCGGGTCACACCACAGGTGAAGGCGCATCTGTCGGTGATCCTCGCCTTGATGGCCTTCACGAAGACCGCGCAGTACTGGTTCGGTCGGTACGACCTCGTGCACTCGAACCGCGGTGTGGTGGAGGGCGCCACCTACACCGACGTGCACGCGCAGCTACCCGCGCTCCAGTTCCTCGTGCTGATCTCCGTGGTGGCCGCCGTCCTGTTCCTCGTGAACATCTGGCGGCGGGGCTGGACGCTGCCGATCATCGCCGCCGGCCTGTGGGCGTTCATCTCGATCATGCTCGGCACGGCGTATCCGGCCTACGTGCAGCGCTACACCGTGAAGCCGAACGAAGGCAGCCGGGAGCGCTCGTACATCGTCCGCAACATCGCCGCCACGCGCACGGCGTTCAACATCGATACCGCGCACGTGGACGTGAACCAGCTGCATACCAACAGCCTCACGCCGGGCGACCTCACGAAAGCCGACAACAAGGCGACGCTCGACAACGTGCGTATGTGGGATCCGCAGGTACTCGCCGACCAGGTGAACGCGCGCCAGTCCTTCTTCTCGTACTACGCGTTCAAGAACGTGGCCATCGACCGCTACGCGATCGGTTCGCAGCAGCCCACGCTCGAGCTCGTGTCGCCGCGTGAGCTCGGCGGCACGCTCAACAACAACACGTGGCAGAACGAGCACCTCGTGTTCACGCACGGCGTCGGCGGGGTGGTGGTCGACGGCAGCCGCGTCACGGGCAGCAACAACGGGTTCGACCCGACCTACAACCTCAGGGACATCCCACCCACCGGCGACCAGGCGCTGAAGCCCGACCCGTCGGGCGTCTACTTCGGCACGAACCTGGGCGGCTACGCGGTGGTCGACACCAAGAGCGGCGAGGTCGAGGGCGGTGCGAACCGCAGCGAGAAGACGGTGTCGAGCCACCCGACGACCGGGGTGGCGGTGTCGAGCTTCCTGCGCAAGGCCGCGTTCGCGGCGCGATTCGGCGACATCAACCTCCTGTTCTCCGACCGGCTGACGAGCAACTCGCGCGTGCTCTACGTGCGCGACGTGGAGTCGCGGCTCAGGAAGGCTGCGCCGTTCCTCACCTTCGACAGCCAGCCGTACGCAGCGATCCTGCCCGATCACAGCATGGTGTGGGTGGTCGACGGTTACACCACCACGGACGCCTATCCCTACAGCCAGCACGCGCGCAGCAACAGCAACGACCCGAGCGGGGGCCTGGGTGGCGGCGTCAACTACGTGCGCAACAGCGTGAAGGCAGTGGTCAGTGCCTACGACGGCTCGGTGAAGCTGTACGCGGTCGACAAGAAGGACCCGATCCTGCACGCCTGGAGGAAGGCGTTCCCCGGGATGTTCACCGACGCGTCGAAGATGCCTGCCGGGCTTGCGGAGCACCTGCGCTACCCGACGGACCTGTTCGCAGTGCAGACCGAGCAGTACTCCCTGTACCACACCACCGATCCCAACCGGTGGTACAGCGGCAGCGACCAGTGGGCCGTGTCGCCGCAACCGAACTTGCGTGTCGGCGGGTCGGGTAGCGGCACCACTCCCGCCTCGGGTCGGGTGCAGTCGTCGGGGCCACGGGCGCGTCCCCAATATTTCATGCTCCACCTACCGGGCGACAAAGCCGGCACGCAGTCCTTCGTGCTGACGCGCGCGTTCGTACCCGCGAGCCCGTCGGGCGGCACCGACAACCAGCTCTCGTCGTTCGTGGCCGCGCGCAGCGACGGTTTCGACCCGAGCGGCGGCGGTAGCTACGGGAAGCTCGTCGTGTACGAGGTGGCGTCGGGCAACGCGCCCGTCGCCTCGCCGTTCCTCGCCGCGAACCAGATCCAGGCCGACCAGAGCATCTCGAGCAAGCTCTCGCTGCTCGACCAGCACGGTTCCACAGTGCAGCTCGGCACCGTGCAGCTCCTGCCGCTCGGCAATTCCATCGCGTATGTGCAGCCGGTGTACGTGCAGCCGGCTGGCGCCACCACCTTCCCCCGCCTCACGTTCCTCGCCGCGTTCTCCAACGACCGTGCGGCGCTGCTCAGCGGCGCGTCGGCCGCCGTCGCGGTGGGCGACACGCTCACGGGCGGGGGTTCGACCACCACCACCAAACCGGGCGGCAAACCGGGCGGCAAACCGGGCGGCGGTGTGCCCACCGAGCTCACCGCCAAGATCCAGGCCGCCGCCGCGGCCTACGAGGCCGATCTGAAGAATGCCGACGTGGTGAAGGCGGGTCAGGACCTGCAGAATCTGCTGGACCTGATCGCGCAGCTTCCCAGCACCTCCACCCCGACCTCCACGCCGCCCACCACCTCCACGCCGCCCACCACCCCGGGATCCACCACCACGGCGCCGCGCACCACCACGACGGCGGCGCCCGCCCCCACGACCACGGCGGGCCCCGGCGGCTGATCTCGCCCTCCTGGGATTGGGACGGCCAGGGGTAATTGTTACTATGGGCGTAGTGGAAATTGGCGCCGCACCCCCGGCGCCCTGATCCACCCTGATCGCCGCCCCGGCCTCGGGACGGTTTGCTGGAGAGGAGAGCTGCCATGGCGACGGCCGACATCGACCTGGGCGCCTACAAGCTCGGATGGAACGACGGTGACGAGTTCGTCTACCGGCCCAGGAAGGGCATCTCGCCCGGGGGCGTGGCCGACATCTCGCGCCACAAGGGCGAGCCCGACTGGATGACGAAGTTCCGCCTGAGTGCGTTCAAGCGGTTCGAGCGCAAGCCCATGCTCGACTGGTTCGCGCAGAACATGCCGAACCTCGACTTCGACGACATCTTCTACTACATCAAGCCCACCGACGAGATGGTGTCCGACTGGGACATGCTGCCCGACAACGTGCGGAGCACCTACGAGCGCCTCGGGATCCCCGAAGCCGAGCGCAAGTTCCTCGCCGGCGTCTCTGCACAGTACGAAAGCGAAACTGTGTACCACCGCAATCGTGACGACCTCGCGAAGCGGGGCGTGCTCTTCTGCAGCATGGACGAGGCGGTGCGCGAGCACCCCGACATCGTGCGCAAGCACATCGGTACCGTCATCCCGCCGGGCGACAACAAGTTCGCGGCGCTGAACTCCGCGGTGTGGAGCGGTGGCAGCTTCATCTACGTGCCGCCGGGTGTGCAGCTCGACCAGCCGCTGCAGGCCTACTTCCGCATCAACTCCGAGAACGCCGGTCAGTTCGAGCGCACCTTGATCATCGCCGACGAGGGCGCTTCGGTGCACTACGTCGAGGGCTGCAGCGCGCCCGTGTACTCCACCGACTCGCTGCACTCGGCAGTGGTCGAGCTCATCGCCAAGCCCGGTGCGCACATCCGCTACACCACGATCCAGAACTGGTCGCCGAACGTGTACAACCTCGTCACCAAGCGCGCGAGGGCCGAGGCCGAGTCCCGGGTGGAATGGATCGACGGCAACCTCGGCTCGAAGCTCACGATGAAGTACCCGGCCGTCGTGCTCGCCGGTCCGAAGGCGCACGGCGAGGTGCTTTCGGTGGCGTACGCCGGCCCGGGCCAGCACCAGGACGCGGGCGCCAAGATGACCCACGCGGCACCGGAGACCACGTCGATCATCGAGAGCAAGTCGATCAGCAAGGACGGCGGCCGCACCACCTACCGCGGTCTGGTGCGCGTGGAACCCGGCGCCACGAAGACCAAGGCGCACGTC
Source organism: uncultured Actinomycetes bacterium (assembly GCA_963716525.1). GTDB lineage: Bacteria > Actinomycetota > Acidimicrobiia > IMCC26256 > PALSA-610 > JBBREP01. Next base: position 789,432 of record OY970315.1, on the reverse strand, counting down.
CGCTGCGACGCGCTGATCCTCGACGACGAGTCGCGCAGCGACACCTACCCGTACATGGAGGTCGAGGAGCAGGACGCCCGCATCGGCCACGAGGCCACCGTCTCGAAGGTGGGCGACGACCAGCTCTTCTACCTGATGTCGCGCGGGCTCACCGAGCAGCAGGCGACGGCGATGATCGTCAACGGCTTCATCGAGCCGATCGTCAAGACGCTGCCGATGGAGTACGCGGTCGAGCTGTCTCGTCTCATCGAGCTCAACATGGAGGGTGCCGTCGGCTGAGCCGGCGGTCGTTCACCCGGGATGCAGCACTTCACCGTCGACGCGGCGCGCCGGCTCGGCGGGCCCGACTGGCTCGTCAATCGGCGCGTTGCGGCCGCCGAGCGGCTCGCGTCGATGTCATGGCCGACACCGGGCGAGGAGATCTGGCGCTACAGCCGCATCGACGAGCTCGACGTCGACGCGTACCAGCCCATCGACGCCGAGGCACTCGGTGCGCCCGGTGACGAGCGTGCGCCCGGCGGCGGTCCGTGGGCCCTCGAAGCCGGGTCACACGCCGGCCTGCTCGTGGTACGCGACGGCCGGGTGGTGCGCCACGAGCTCGCGCCGGAGCTCGAGGCCAAGGGTGTTCGGGTCTGCGGATTGGCCACCTTGGATGCTGGCGACGAGGCCCAGGCGATGCTCGGCGCCATCGCGGCCGACAGCGAGGACGCGTTCGTCGTGCTGCACGACGCGTTCCTGCCCGGCGGCGCGCTGGTGTGGGTTCCTGACGGCGTGGTCGTCGAGGATCCCATCGTCGTGCTGCACTGGTGCGAGGGCGACGGCTTCGCCAGCTTCCCGCACACGCTCGTGCACGCGGGTGAGCGAGCCGAGGTGACGGTCGTCGAGCGCGTCGGCTCTCCCAGCACGCGCCATCTCGTCGACGCGGTCGCCGAGCTGTCGCTGCGTGACGGCGCGTCGGTGCGCTACCTGTCGGTGCAGGAGCACGGTGCCCGCACGTGGCACGTCGGCCTCCAGCGCGCGCACCTCGGTCGTGACGCGCGGCTGCGTACGGCCGCGGTGGCGCTCGGTGGCGAGTACGCGCGGCTGCGTGCCGAGGCCAGGCTCGACGGCCAGGGTGCCGAGAGCGAGATGGTCGCCGTGTACTTCGGCGATCAGCACCAGATGCTCGACTTCCGCACGCTGCAGGATCACGCGGCGCCGCGTACACGCAGCGAGCTGTTGTTCAAGGGCGCAGTCGAGGACCAGGCGGCGTCGGTCTACTCGGGTCTCATCCGCCTGCGGGAGGAGGCGCAGAAGGCCGAGGCGTACCAGACGAATCGCAACCTCGTGCTGAGCGAGGGCGCGCGTGCCGAGTCGATCCCGAACCTCGAGATCCTCGCCAACGACGTGCAGTGCAGCCACGGCTCGACCGTCGGGCCGATCGACGACGACCAGCTCTACTACCTCGAGAGTCGAGGCATCCCGCCGGAGGCGGCCGAACGACTCATCGTGCTCGGCTTCTTCGACGACGTGTTCGCACGTCTGCCGAACCGCGCGCTCGTCGCCCCACTGCGCCGCACCGTCGTCGAGAAGATCGACCGCTCGCGGGTCGGGAGGGTTCGGAGCCGCGATCCGCAGGCCAGCGGCGTTGGAGGTGCTCACTGATGACGGGCAGACCAGTGTGCCGCGTCTCCGATGTGCCCGACGGTGAGGCGCGCCGCTTCGACGTCGACGGCGCGCCCGTGTGCGTGGTGCACGTGGGCGACGAGTGGTTCGCGATCGGTGACACGTGCTCGCACGCCGAGTACTCCTTGAGCGAGGGCGACGTGTGGGCCGACGAGTACGAGATCGAGTGCCCGAAGCACGGCGCGATGTTCTCGTTGCACAGCGGTGAGCCGCTCACACTGCCCGCCACCCGACCCGTGCCCGTTTACCCCGTGCACGTCGAGGGTGACCACGTGGTTGTCGACCCGAACGGGAGCACGTCGTGAGCACGATTGTCGTCGACGACCTGCACGCCACGGTCGCGGGCTTCGAGATCCTCCGGGGCGTGTCGCTCGAGGCCGCGTCGGGCGAGGTGCACGTGGTGATGGGGCCGAACGGCTGCGGCAAGAGCACGCTCGCGCACACCCTGATGGGGCGGGCCGACTACACGGTGACCGCGGGCCGCGCGGTGCTCGACGGCGTCGATCTGCTCGCGCTCCCCACCTGGCAGCGGGCCCGGGCCGGCCTGTTCGTGGCCATGCAGTATCCGATCGAGGTGCCCGGTGTGCCCGTCGAGGAGCTCGTCGGGGCGTCGCGGCGCGCCGGTGACGGCGCGGGCGCCGACGGCCTGCACGAACAGCTCGAGATCGAGGCGGCCCGGCTCGGCATCGACGACTCGTTCCTCGCGCGTGGGGTGAACGACGAGTTCTCGGGCGGTGAGCAGAAGCGGCTCGAGACGCTCCAACTCGCGCTGCTGCAACCGAAGTTCGCGGTGCTCGACGAGATCGACTCCGGCCTCGATGTCGACGCGCTCGGCGACGTCGCCCGCCGTGTGCAGGCGATGACCGCCGAGAACGGGCTCGGCGTGATCGCGATCACGCACTACGCCCGCCTGCTGCGCGACCTGCGCCCCGATCACGTCCACGTGATGATGGCGGGCCGCATCGTCAAGCGTGGTGGTCCGGAGCTGGCCGAGCGGGTCGAGGCCGTCGGCTACGAAGGCTTGGCACAGGAGCTCGGCGTGAGCGAGCTCGCGGTCGAGAAGCCGGTCGAGCAGGATCCCTTCGCCGACCCCACCGTCGTGACGCCGGCCTTCATGGAGAAGATCCGCAACTCGTAGTGTTCCTCCCCATGGCGCGCACGGTCGCGAGTGGCGAGCGGGTCGTGATCGTCCGGCCCCGGATGAGCGACCGCAACGAGTTCCTCGATGCGGTCACGCGCAGCGCCTCGCTGCTGGAACCGTGGGTGTACGCGCCGTCGACGCCGCCGCAATGGTCGGCGTACGTGCGCCGAATGCGCGCACCCGACTCTCGCGCGTTCCATCTCCGGCGGCACGGCGACCGCGCGCTCGTCGGTGTGGTGAACCTCAACACGATCATCCTCGGCGGGCTGCGCCAGGCGTTCGTGGGCTATTACTCGTTCGTTCCCCACACCGGCAACGGGTACATGACCGACGGTCTGCGCCTCGTCGTCGCCCAGGCGTTCCGCGAGATCGGGCTCCACCGCTTGGAAGCCAACATCCAGCCCGGCAACGAGCGGTCGAAGGCCCTCGCGGGCCGTGCCGGCTTCCGCTGCGAGGGCTTCTCACCGCGCTACCTGCAGGTGGGCGGCGCGTGGCGCGATCACGAGCGCTGGGCGATCACCGCCGAGGAGTGGCCGGCTCGGCCGTGAGGGAACTCGCCCCTCGGCGGCTGGCTCAGGTGGTGGTGGTGACCGGATGCGTCGTCGGCGTGGTGGTCGTGGCCGGCGGGCGCGTCGTGGTCGACTTCGCAGCGGTGGTCGGCGGCGCGACGGTGGTGGTGGTCGACGCCGCGGCCGTCGTGGGCGGCGGCGGCACGAAACCGGGCGGCGGAGCGGCCGCCTTGCCGACCACGTCGACCTCCTCGCCGCGCGACACGAGCGTGTAGAAGTAGTTCGCGATGTGCATCGGGATGCGCGAGCAGCCGTGCGACGCGGCGTACGGCGGCACATCGGTGTAGCCGTGCACCGCGATGCCGCCGTTGAAGTAGTACGGGTTCCACAGGTCGCCGAGCTTCCCGTGGTCCCAGCCGGCGTGGAAGCGCTGGAAGTGGAACACGCCGGGTGGCGTGACCGCGTACTGGCATCCGCTGTCGCCACCGCAGAAGTAGCGGCCGCTGCCGGTAGACGTGGTGGTGATCAGGCGGATCTGCCACTGCTGCCACACCACGAGCACCTGCTTGTCGAGGTCGATCTCGACACGGTCGGCTGGACCATTCGTTGCGAGCGGCGTCGGGTACTTGAAGTGCTCGAGCACGAAGCGGGTCGACTCGTCGATGCGGCCGGTACGGGGAAGGCTCCACAGCTTTTGCACGGTTTCCACTGCGTACAGGGTGTCGAGGTCGTAGCGACCGTCGAGCGGACCCGGATCGAAGTGCAGGTCGGCGAGGCGGCGTTCGAACGCCGTCACCGCGGGTCCGCTGCTGCCGGAACCCAAGCCGTTCGCCGGCACGTCGGGCAGCGCCAGCGGCGGCGGGTTCTTCATGCCGGGATGCGTGGTCGTGGTGCTCGGCGCCAGCGTGGTCGACGTCGAGGAGCTGGTGGTGGTGGCGATCGACGTCGGCGCCTCGGTGGCCGCGGTACCGGCCGTCGCGCTCGGGTTGTCGAACCCCCACACGTAGCCGTAGGCAACGAGACTCATCACCGCGACGAGTGCGGCGCTGCCGGCGATGATGCCGACGCGCAGGCTGATCTTGCGCACGAGGACCTTCGACTGGGTTCGGGGAGCGTTCGTTACGGCGGCGGCCGCAGATCTGCGACCGGTCAAGGCTAATGACGGGGAGCGGGCTCGCACGGCACCGAGCGTGGGTGTACCCGGCTACCGGCTACCTGACGCTGCACGCGGTGACGTGGTTCCACTGAAGCGCCACCGAGCGCGCGCGAGCGCGACGAAAACCTGAGAGCCCGCTGATCGCGGGTGTGCCCGCGCAGAGCGCGCCACTCAGGCTGTCGGCTGCGATTCCTGCTCGAGGAGCTCGCGCAGTTCGCTGTCGTCGAGCACCGCGATGCGAAGGTCGAGGAGGAAGTCGACGATCTCATGCCCAGCGACGAGATCACGTGACGCGAAGCGTTGCAGTGCTTCATCGATCATCGTGACAACACCCGCCTGGTTCATCCCGTGCCTCCTGCTGCTTCTGCGTGTAGCCCAAGCTTTCCCAAACGCTACCGCCTCGATGCATACCAACGACGGCAGTTCGTGACGCATTCCATTGCCGGCGTGTGAATTCCCCACCCACGGGAGCTCCCTCTTGCGCGCCACCCTGAGAAGGTGCTAACCGTCCCCGCACGCGTCCCCACGTTGCGCGCATACGCGCATGGGACACGCCGTACGGCGCCGTGGCGCCCCAGGGGTGGGTTACCCGCCCGCTTCGTCGAGCGCCTGCTGCAGCGTGTTCCAGGCGAGCGTCGCGCACTTGATGCGCACGGGGAACTTCACCACGCCCTGGAGTGCTTCCAGGTCGCCGAGCCGCACGCCCTCGAGGTCGGCCGCCAGGTCGCTGCCGTCACTCTCACCCTCGAGCTTGCTCTCGTGGATCGACATCAGCGCCTTGAACGCGCGGATCAGCGCGCGCGCTTGGTCGACGGTCTTGCCCTTCACGGCCGCGCTCATCATCGATGTGGAGGCCTGGCTGATCGAGCATCCCTGACCGCTGATCTTGATGTCGCTGACCGTGTCGGTGCCGGGGTCGACGATCAGGTACACGGTGACCTCGTCGCCGCACAACGGGTTGAACCCTTCGACCTTGTGTGCCGGAGGCACCGCGAGCTCGCCGCGGTTGCGCGGCGAGCGGTAGTGGTCGAGGATGATCTCCCGGTAGAGGTCTTCGAGTCCGGCCATGGCGCGCGTGATCCTACGTGCTCTCAGGGGGCGAAGAACTGCTGCGTCTTGCCGAGCGCCACTACGAGCGCGTCGACGTCGGCCTCGTCGTTGTAGAGGTAGAAGCTGGCACGCGTGGTGGCCGGCACGCCGAGGACACGCATCAGCGGTTTGGCGCAGTGGTGCCCGGCCCGCACGCACACGGCGTCTTCGTCGAGCACCTGGCTCACGTCGTGCGCGTGGATGTCGTCGAGCAGGAACGAGACCGCGCCGCCGCGCACCGACGTGTCGCGTGGCCCGTAGATGGTGATGGAGTCGCCGAACGCGCGGGACAGCTCGTCGAGCGCGTAGCGGGTGACGCGGATCTCGTGGTCGCGGACTGCGTCCATGCCGAGACACTCGAGGTATTCGACTGCCGCGCCGAACCCGATCGCCTCGACGATCGCGGGTGTGCCCGCCTCGAACTTCCACGGGATCTCGTTCGTCGTGAACCCGTCGAGCCGCACGTCGCGGATCATCTCGCCGCCGCCCATGAACGGCGGCATCGCCTCGAGCAGCTCGGCCCGCGCCCACAGCGCGCCGATGCCGGAGGGGCCGCACATCTTGTGCGCCGAGAACGCGACGAAGTCGGCATCCCACTCCTGCACGTTCGTGGCCACATGGGGCACGTACTGGCAGGCATCGACCACGGCGAGCGCGTCGTGGGCGTGCGCCGCCGCGACGAGTCCGGGCACGTCGTTGATCGTGCCGAGCACGTTGGACATCGCGCTCACCCCGAGCAGGCGTGCGCCGTCGAGCAGCCGGTCGAGATCGGTGAGGTCGAGCTGGTAATCGGCGGTGAGCGGGATCCAGCGCAACTCCAGGTCGCGCTCGGCGGCGAGGATCTGCCACGGCACCACGTTGGCGTGGTGCTCCATGTGCGTGAGCACGATCGCGTCGCCGGCCTTGAGGTTCGCACGCGCCCACGAGTACGCCACGAGGTTGACGGCCTCCGTGGCGTTGCGGGTGAACACGACCTCGCGCGCGATCGGCCGCGCCGATGAAGCGGGCGACGTTGGCCCTCGCCCGTTCGAACTCGGCGGTCGTGGCCTCGGCGATGCGATACACGCCGCGGTGCACGTTCGCGGTACTGCGTGCGGTACGCCTTCTCCATCGCGTCGAGCACGTAGGTGGGCTTCTGTGCCGACGACGCGCTGTCGAGGTAGACGAGCGGCTTGCCGTCCTGGGTGACTGAGAGCAGCGGAAAGTCGCGCTTGACGCGTGGCACGTCGAGCCGGTCGTGCGAGCCTGCGGCGCTCATACCGCCGCCACCCGGAACGCGTCGAAGCCCTCGGCCTCCACCTGGCGGGCGACTTCCGGGCCGCCGCTGGTGACGACGCGGCCGTCGACGAGCACGTACACGACGTCGGGCGGCAGGTGGTCGAGGATGCGCTGGTAGTGCGTGATCACGAGGATGCCGAGCTGCGGACGGTCCTTGCGTACCTCGGAAATGCCGGCCGCGACGGCTCGCAGCGCGTCGACATCGAGGCCGCTGTCGGTCTCGTCGAGCACGGCGACGTCGGGCTGCAACAGCGCCATCTGCAGGATCTCGTTGCGCTTCCGCTCGCCGCCCGAGAAGCCCTCGTTGAGATACCGGTCGATGAAGCGGGAGTCCATGCCGAGCCGCTTCGTCCACTCGAGCACCTTCAGGCGGACCTCGAGCACCGAATAGTCGTCGATGCCGATACGTGTGGCGATCGACTGGCGCAGGAAGTTGAGCACCGACAGGCCGGGGATGGCCTCGGGGTGCTGGAACCCGAGGAACAGGCCGCGGCGCGGCGCGCTCGGCCGGCGGGAGCGCGGTGATGTCGGCGCCCGCGAGCAGGATGCGCCCGGAGGTGACGTCGTAGGCCGGGTTGCCGAGCAGCACGTTGGCGAGCGTCGACTTGCCCGACCCGTTCGGTCCCATGAGCGCATGCACCTCGCCCTCGGGGACCGTGAGGCTGACGCCGCGGAGGATCTCGTGGCCGTCGACCGCGGCGTGCAGGTCGACGATCTCGAGGGCCGGGGCGGGGCGGGTCACGGGCAACAGTCTAATTTCCCTACGCGCGTAGTAGAAATCCGGACCCCCCCGCCCCGTTGTCCCACGAGGGGCCAATTTGTTGGCTGCTGGTGGGACAACGACGGCTCAGGCCGGCGTGGAGAGGGAGAGGGCGAAGTCGCCCTCGTGGTCGGTCCACCAGTGGGCCGGGCGCAGTCCGGCCGCCACGAGCTCCTGCTCCACCCGCTCCCGGCGGAACTTGGCGCTGATCTCGGTGCGGATGTCCTCGCCCGCCGCGAACGGGATCACCATGTCGAGCGCGGCGGACCTCGACCTTCAGGTCGCTGCGGGCCCGTAGCCGCATCTCGATCCACTCCGTCTCGGCGTTCCACAGCGCCCGGTGCTCGAAGTCGTCGGGGTCGAAGGTGGCGTCGAGCTCGCGGTTCAGCACGAGCAGCACGTTGCGGTTGAACGCGGCCGTGACACCCTGCTCGTCGTCGTACGCGGCGAGCAGCCGATCGACCGGTTTCACGAGATCGGTGCCCAGTAGCAGCGAGTCGCCCGGCGCGAGCCCGCTCGCGATCGTGGCGAGGAACCGCGCCCGCTCTTCCGGCGCGAGGTTGCCGATCGTGCCGCCGAGGAACGCGACGAGCCGTCGACCACCGGTGGGCAACTCGGTGAGGTGGTGTTCGAAATCGCCGACGACGGCGTGCACGTCGACGCCCGGGTACTCCGACTCGATCGCCAGCGCCGCGTCGCGCAGCGTTTGCTCGCTCACGTCGAACGGCACGAAGCGGTCGAGCGTGCCGTGGTCGCGCAGCCCGTCGAGCAGGAGCCGCGTCTTCTCCGAGGTGCCGGAGCCGAGCTCCACGAGCGTGCTCGCGTTCGAGCGCTGCGCGATCTCGGCAGCGCGCGTGTCGAGGATCGCCCGCTCGCGGCGAGTGGGGTAGTACTCGGGCAGCCGCGTGATCGCGTCGAAGAGCTGCGAGCCGCGGTCGTCGTAGAACCACTTGGGCGACAGCTGCTTCGGATCGCTGCTGAGCCCGGCGCGCGCTTCGCTGCGCAACGCCGACCTGAGCTCGTCGGCGCCGAGGTGCACGTCGATCGTGAACATGGATGGGTCAGCCGGCCTGGTCGAAGTCGAGATCGCGCGCGAGCCGCACGCCCGAGTACATCCAGCGCTGGTGCGGATAGAAGAAGTTTCGGTACGAGGGCCGCACATGATCGTGCGGAGTGACACACGCGCCGCCGCGCAGCACGATCTGGTTGCTCATGAACTTGCCGTTGTACTCGCCGATCGCGCCGTCGGCGGCGTGAAAGCGCGGGTACGGAAGGTACGCGGAGCTGGTCCACTCCCACACGTCGCCGAAGCACTGCCGCATCTGCACCGCGCCGTCGTTCGTGGCGGCCGCGGGGATGGGATGCAGCGCGGCGGTCGTGAGCGACGACACCTCGAGGAGGTTGCCGCCCGCCGGCTGCAGCACGGCGATCGTCTCCCACTCCTGCTCGGTGGGCAGCCGGTAACCGGTCCAGTGCGCGAAGGCGTCGGCTTCGTAATGGCTCACGTGCGTCACGGGCTCGTCGTCGCGGACGGCGCGGCGCCCGTCGAGGGAGAGCAGCGACCAGCCGTCGCCGTCGCGCTCCCAGTAGAGCGGCGCCTCCCAACCCTCACGCTGCGCCGTGTGCCAGCCGTCGGAGAGCCACAGCTCCGGGCGCCGGTAGCCGCCGTCGGCCATGAAGGCCTTCCACTCGCCGCACGTGACGAGCCGGTCAGCGAGCGCGAAGGGCGGGAGCAGCGCGATGTGCGCCGGCCCTTCGTTGTCGAACGCGAAGCCGCTTCCCGTGTGGCCGATCTCGACCATCCCGCCGCCGTGCTCGATCCAACGCAACGGTTGGACGGCCTGGGCGGGCCCGAGGACCGGCGGTGCCGTGCGGCGGTACGCAGGGTCGTAGGCGTTGCGGGAGAATGCGTGCTGCACGTCCATCAGCAACAACTCCTGGTGCTGCTGCTCGTGGTGCAGACCGAGCACGATGCGTTCCTCGATTGAGCCGCGTCGCTGCCGTCGCTCCCGTGGTGATCAGCGACTCCATCGCGCCGTCGACCGCGCGCCGGTACGCGCCCACCTGGCCGCACGACGGACGCGTGAGCAGGCCGCGCTCGGGCCGGGCATGACGCGCTCCGACGGCTTCGTAGTAGGAGTTGAACAGGTACGAGAACTGCTCGTCGTGCACGCCGTACCCGTCGACGAACGGCGTGAGCACGAACGTCTCGAAGAACCACGTGGTGTGCGCCCGGTGCCACTTCGCCGGGCTCGCGTCGGGCATCGACTGCAGGCACTGGTCCTCGTCGGACAGTGGTGCCGCGAGCGCCTCGGTGGCCGCGTGCGCACCCTTCTGTAGTGGTCGAGCAGCGACTCGCGGTCGACCTCGGGTGCAATGCTCACCATCGGCCCCACCTCACCATCCTCGGTCCACCCACTCCTGGAGATGCGGGCGCTCGCGTCCATGGTCGCGCCCGTACAACTCACCAGCCACGGTCCACCCACTCCTGGAGATGCGGGCGCTCGCGTCCATGGTCGCGCCCGTACGACTCACCATCCTCGGTCCACCCACTCCTGGAGATGCGGGCGCTCGCGTCCATGGTCGCGCCCGTACGACTCACCAGCCACGGTCCACCCACTCCTGGAGATGCGGGCGCTCGCGTCCATGGTCGCGCCCGTACGACTCACCAGCCACGGTCCACCCACTCCTGGAGATGCGGGCGCTCGCGTCCATGGTCGCGCCCGTACAACTCACCAGCCACGGTCCACCCACTCCTGGAGATGCGGGCGCTCGTCGCCGATCGTGGTGTCGAGGCCGTGGCCGGGGAGCACGAGCAGGTCGGCGGGGAGCGTGAAGAGCCGCCGGTCGATCGACTCGATGATCTGGTCGAAGCTCGCGCGGCATGAGCGTTGGTGTTGCCCGGCCCTCCCGGGAACAGCGTGTCGCCGGTGAACAACAATGGATGGCCTTCGAGCAGGAACGACACCGAACCGGGCGTGTGCCCGGGGTTGTGAATCGTGCGCAACCGCAGATCACCGACCGCGTATTCCGTGTCGTCCTCGATCACGAAGTCGTAGGCCGGCAGCATGTCGGCGTCGTCGGCAAAGATGCCCACGTCGATGCCGGCGTCGCGCGCCGCGGTGACGGCCTGGATGTGGTCCCAGTGGCCGTGGGTAGTGAGCACCCTGCGCACGCCGAGGCTGCGGCAGAGCGGCACGAGCAACTCGTGTTCGTTCGCGGCGTCGATCAGCACCGCTTCGCCAGTACCCTTGCAGCGCACGACGTAGGCGTTGTTCTCGTAAGGTCCGACGACGATCTTGTCGACGCGGCACGGTGGCGGTGTCGTAGTGCGCCGGCCGGGTCGCGACCATCTCTGCACGCTACCGAAGAACGCCGATTTGCCCCGAGCGGCCGGGTATGGTGGCCCGCCATGAGCGCGTCCGACCCGGTCAACCCGCTGGAGCGGCGCGGCACCGGCGACAACCGGTACGACATCTCGGTCATTCTGCCCTGCTACAACGAGCGCGATCACGTGGTCGCCGAGATCGACCGCATCCGCGGGGCGCTCGACGCCTCCGACTACACGTACGAGATCATCGTCGTCGACGACTGCTCCACCGACGGCAGCAACGAGGTGTTGCGCCAGGTGCCGGGCATCCGCCTCATCACCCTGCCCCGCAACGGCGGGTCGGGCACGGCGCGCCGTATCGGCTCGCCGCGGCGCGGGGCGAGGTGATCGTGTGGACCGACGCCGACATGACCTACCCCAACGAGCAGATCCCCCAGCTCGTGAAGGAGCTACGGGGTTACGACCAGATCGTGGGCGCGCGCACCTCGGAGCAAGGCACGGTCAAGGCGCTGCGCGTGCCCGCGAAGTGGAGCATCAGAAAGCTGGCGTGCTACCTCACCCAGACCGACATCCCCGACCTCAACTCGGGCCTGCGCGCGTTCCGGCGTGACGTCGCCGACCAGTACCTGCACCTCCTCCCGGCCGGGTTCTCGTGCGTCACCACGATGACGATGACGTTCCTCAACCACGGCTACTCGGTGAAGTACGTCGACATCCCCTACGCCAAGCGCGCCGGGAAGTCGAAGTTCCACCCGATCAAGGACACTCGCCGCTACATGCTCCAGGTGATCCGCATGATGCTCTCCTACGAGCCGCTGCGCGTGTTCATGCCCGTCGGGATCATCCTCGGCGGGCTCGGTCTCGTGAAGCTCGTGTACGACGTCGCGTTCAGCGACGTCAAGGTCGCGGGCAACACGCTGCTGGTCTTCTTCGCCGCGTTCCAGGTGATCGCCATCGGGCTGCTCGCCGACTTGATGGTGCGCCTGGCGAAACCGTCGCGTGAGGTGCCGTCGGCGTCGTCGCTCGACTACGAGCGCTGACAACGGCGGAGCGGTCCGCACCGCGAACGTGGCCGATCGCGCGGGTTGCCGCCGCGGCCGCGTTCCTCACGATCGTGATCGGTATCGGGCTGCCGCTCGTGGGCCACGGGGTGTTCCTCGGCGTAGGCATGCTGCGCGACGCGGCACCGTGGAGCGCCGGGTCGCACGGCAGCCACCCGACGACGATCTTTTCCGACACCGTCGACTTCTACGCGCCGCAGCAGGCGCTCCTCGCTGACGGGGCCCGGCACCTGCGCACGCCGCTGTGGAACCCCTACGTGGCCGGTGGCGTGCCGCTCGGCGCGATCCCCGACACCGGCGGCCTCTCGCCGTACACAGCAGTGCGGGCGGCACTGCCCGATCGCCTCGCGCCGGCGTGGACCGCGCTGCTGTCGCTGGCCGGTGCGCTCGGCTTCACGTTCTTGTTCCTCCGCCGGCTGGGCCTGCGGAAGGCCGCGGCCTGGCTGGGCGGCGCGGTCTACACCACGAGCGGCTTCATCGTGTCGTGGACGAACTGGCCCCACGCGCGCATCGCCGCGCTGTTCCCGGCGCTGTTCTGGGCCGTCGACCGCGCGCTCCTCCCGCAGCCGCCCGCGAGGGCGTGGTCGCGCCGCGCCGCCGATGCCGCTGCCGGTGGCAGCGGTGGTGGCGTTCATGTGGTTCGAGGGCTTCCCCGCGGTCACCGGCTACTGCCTCTACGGCGTCGCCGCCTATGTCGGGTACGAGGTCGTGCGCACGCACGGCGGGGCGTGGCGGTCGGCGCTCGTTGCCGCGACCGGCGTGCTGCTCGGCACGGCGATCGCCGCGGTGCAGCTTGTGCCGTTCGCGATACGCCTGAACGACCTCGACATCGCGTATCGCGACCAAACCGCGAACGTGCACCTTCCGTTCGCCGCGCTCGCGTCGGCGGTGATGCCGTTCGCGTTCGGGAGCCCCGTCGACGGCAACTATTTCGGGCCGAAGAATCTCGTGGAGAGCCAGTCGTTCCTCGGCGGCGCGGCCGTGGTGCTCGTGCTTGTGGCGCTCGCCGCGCGCCCACCCGCGGCACTGCGGCGGGGCGCGCGCGGATTCTGGATCGGTGTGGTGGCGGTGTGTGTGGGGCTGGCGTACGGCGGTGGGACGCCGCTCGCGATCGTGCAGCACCTGCCCGTGTTCTCGAACAACTTCGTCAGCCGGCTGCGCTCGCTCTTGCTCTTCGCCCTCGCGGTGCTCGCGGCGATCGGCTTCGAGCGCGCGCTCGAGGGCGCGCACGCACGAGCGCTCGCACCCGACACGGCGCGCCCGTGGTGGCGCCGGGCGGGCGTGCTCGCCGCCGTAGCCGTTGCCGGCGTGATCCTCTGGGCGCTTGCGCACGCGGCACGTGCCGCGTGGCGGGCAGCCGTGTCACAGTGGCCGTACTTCGCGCGCCACGCCGTGGTGCCCGCAATCGCGGTCGTGGCGACGATCACGGTCGTGGCGCTCGCGCTGCGATCGCCGGCAGTTCGGGCCGAACGGCTCCTGCTCGTGGTGCCGGGCATCGTCGCGATCGAGGCACTCGCGTTCGTGGTGCCGTGGTGGCCCCGACCCGCGACGGCCGACTTCTACCCGTCGACGCCGACCACCCAATACCTGGCCGCGCATCTCGGTGGCGATCGCTATGCCGCCGACAACGACACGCTGTTCCCGAGCGCCAACAGCGAGTACCGGCTGCGAGCGGTGAGCGGTCACGCGTTCAAGGAACCCGCGTGGCGCGACCTCGTGGCCTCGATCGATCCCAGCCAGCCGCAGGGGAGCACGGTGCTGACCATGAGCGAGACGCCGGCCACCGCCACGTCGCCCGTGCTCGACCGGCTCGCAGCGCGCTACTTCGTCGCCCAGCCGGGCGTGCCGGTGTACGGGCGGCGCACGCCGCCCCCACGCACCGCGGCGACGTTCGGGCTCACCGGCGCCGAGCGGGCGACGTTCACCGTCCGCGGCCCGCTGCGTGCCGTCGTCGTGCGCGCGCCACGCGGGTTCGCTCGGGGCCCGACCCCGGCGTACCTCGATGCGATCGTGCGCGACGCGGGCGATCATGTGGTGGCGCGCGGCCGTCGCCCCCTGCTCGACCTGCCGCCGATCGACATCGACGTCGCGCTGCCCGCGGACTCGCTCGGCCCCGCGGTCTACACCGTCACCTTGCAGCTCGACGCGCCGGGGCGCACGCTCACGCTCGCAGGAAACCGCGCCGCACCCGCGTACGGCACGGTGCGACCGCCCGCCACCGACGACGGGTTGCGCGTGCGGTTCGCCGGCGACACCGTGATCTACGCACGGGTGCACGCGCTCGCCCGTGTGCACTGGGCGAGCGACACCATCGTTCAGGCCGGCGCGGACGAGCGTATGCAGACGCTGCACCGGGGCTACGACCCGAACGCCGTCCTGCTCGATCGGCCGGGACCGGCGGCCACCGGCGCGCCGGCGCGGGTCGCGGTGCAGTCCGATGGCGGCGACTCGATGCGCATCGCGGTCGACGCGCAGGGCGCGGGGTACCTCGTGGTGGCCGACGCGATCCAGCAGGGCTGGGCCGCGACGGTCGACGGCCGGCCCGTCTCGCTACGACCGGCCGACGGTGCCGTCGTCGCGATCGCGGTCGGTGCCGGCCGGCACCAGGTACACGTGTGGTACGACCCTGCGGGCCGGAAGCAGGCGCTCGCGGTGTCGGTCCTGGCATTACTCGTGTGCGTCGTGCTGGCTGCGATGATGGTGGTGTCGCGGCGCCGCGCTGCCGCGCAGGAGCAGGCATGAGCGACGTCCCGATCGGCAACCACTACGACAAGTACGCGGCGAGGAACCCGCTCGCGCGCAAGCTGATGGACGGCTTCATGCGGGCGCTCGATGCTGCGCTCCCGGCCGAGACGCCGCGGTCGGTGTTCGAGCTGGGCATGGGCGAGGGCGAGATCGCGGACCGCATCCGCGGCCGCTACGGCGCGGTGCAGTTCGTGGGCCTCGACCTGCCCGACGACGGGCTCGCGGGAGAGTGGCGCGAGCGCGGCCTCGACGGGCTGTTCGGCGATGCCGGCGCGCTGCCGATCCGCGACCATTCGATCGATCTCGTGCTCGCGATCGAGGTGCTCGAACACCTTCCCGATCCGGCGCGGGCACTGCGCGAGCTCGCGCGGATCGCCCGGCGCGATGTGGTGGTGAGCGTGCCCAACGAGCCCACCTGGCGCGCCCTGAACCTGGTGCGCGGCTCCTACATGCGGGACTGGGGCAACACTCCCGGGCACATCCAGCACTGGAGTGCGAAGCGCTTCGCCGCCCTCGTGGGCGAGCACTTCGACGTGGTCACGGTGGCCCGTCCCCTCCCGTGGACCGTGGTGAGAGCGCGGGCACTCAGCGGGCGGTGAGCTGCTGCGTGAGCGCGTCGGTGAGCCACTGCCGGTAGCGCTCGGGCTTCCAGGCTCGATCGCCAACGAGGAGGCGGTAGACCTCGGGCGACATCAACGCGTGGATCACGTCGGCCGCGTCGCGTTCGCGGACCCCCGGCCGGAGCGCGCCGGCGCGGGCGAGCGACCGCGCGATCTGGCTCTGCCCGCGACCGCGCTGTTCGTTGATCGTGTCGAGGAGCTCGGCTGCTGCGGGGTCGGAGCTCGCGGCACTGACGAGGACGCGGTAGACGTCGTTCGTCCGCTCGTTGATCGCGGTGGTGACGCCGGCGACCCCCGCGAGGAGCTTGTGCGGATCGGGTTCGGCGAGGAGCGCGGCCACATGGGGCCGTTCCTGCACGCCCAGCGGTTCGTCGTCGGCGGCGATGGAGGTGTCGAGCAGCTCCTTGAGAATCCCGACCTTCGAGGAGAACAGCCGGTACACGGTGGCCTGCGGCACGTCGGAGTGCTCGCTGATGGCCTCGACTGTGGTGGCGGCGTAGCCGCGGTCGACGAAGAGCGCGGCGCGCCGCGTCGATCACGGCTCGGCGGGCGAAGCGAGTGCGCGCCTGGCCGCGCCCCGCCTTCGCCGGTGGGCCGCGCTTGACCTTGCTCGTCACGCATGTGATAGTAACACTCTCAATATGAGACCTCAACTATCGCCGAAGGAGGCGCCGTGAGTGCTGTTGCCAACCAGGGGATCAAGACGGTGTTGCACCCAGTGTCGGACATCGAGAAGGCCAAGGCCGTCTACACCGCGCTGCTGGGTGTCGCGCCGCAGGCCGACACGCCGTACTACGTGGGTTTCGACGTCGCGGGACAGCACATCGGGTTGTTGCCCGATGGTGGCCCGCAGGGCCTGACCTCGCCCGTTGCCTACTGGCACGTGGGCGACATCGAGCAGAAGCTCGCCGAGGTGACGGCGTGCGGTGCCGTGGTCAAGGAGCCCGCGCACGAGGTGGGCGCGGGCCGGAAGGTCGCTTCGTTCGCCGACCTCGACGGCAACGTGCTCGGCCTGGTCGAGGACCCGGCGTAACCGCCCGGCGGTCCCGCCAAGCCCCGGCTCATCCGGGATCGGTGGGACTGCGGGCGCTGCCGACCCGGGGCGCCGGGTCGCCCGCGTCCGCCGGCCGGCGCGTCACCGGGTGTGCGGTCGCGCACGACCAGCGGCGTCAACACGGCGCCTCCGCCGTCGACGAGCATGAACGCGAGGCGGGCGAGGATCGCCGCGGTGGCCGCGACCCCCTTGTGCGGGAGGGATACGAGCGCGGTAAAGGCACCCTCGCGCACGCCGACGCCGCCGGGCACCGGCACGAGCAGGAAGCCGACGATCCAGCTGACGACCGCGGCCGCGAACACGTTGCCGAACGGCGCGTGCGGGTCGAGCGAGCGGGTGATCGCCCAGGTGCCGGCGCCGATCGCGAACCACGCCGGCACGTACCCGGCGAGCAGCCGGAGCATCGTGCGGTAGTCGGGCAGTTGCATCGAGACCTCGCGGCGTGCGACCTTGCCGACGGCACGCAGCGACGCGCCGAGCGCGCGGGTGGAGCACCGTCAGCCCCACCGGGAGCAACAGGAGCACGAGCCAGGCGATCGGGTGATGGTGCGTGACCCCGCTGAGCGGGAGCGCGGCCGCGGCCACGATCGCGGCACCCAGCTCGAGCAGCAGGA
The DNA here is from genome assembly GCA_963716525.1 of uncultured Actinomycetes bacterium. Taxonomy (GTDB): domain Bacteria; phylum Actinomycetota; class Acidimicrobiia; order IMCC26256; family PALSA-610; genus JBBREP01. The sequence goes on along the minus strand of OY970315.1, from coordinate 772,409 downwards.
GCGAGAGCGCGACGCTGCCGTAGGCCGCCGACCGCGGCATGCCGCCTCGCCGCGAGAGCTCCGAGCGCCCGACCACCGTCCAGATGCCTCCGGGCACGTACTTGCCGATCTCGCCCACGAAGTACCAGCGCACGACGGTGGCGCGACTCAGGGGCGGCGCACCGAGTGCCACGAGCACCGGCCGCCAGGCCAGCGCGATCGCGACCATGCCGACCGCGGCGAGGAAGACGCCCAGTACGAGCCATCCGACCGAGACGGTGGCGAGGCTGTGGCGCACCTGCGACCACTGCTGCGAGATCTTGATCGCCACGAAGATCACGCCGGCCACGGCGAGCGCGGTGCCGAAGATCAGCGACGGCGGGAAGCGCCGCCGCCGGCGCGCCGCCGGCGCGCCGGCATCGGTGCTCGCCACGACGGGCGACGCTACCGGCCGCCACCTCGTGTCCGGGGGCGCCTGATGCCCGGGGCGCGGCGCCTCGAGCGCGTGCACCGGGCGCGCCGCGTGGAGACGACCGGTGCGCTCAGGCGCGGTCGGGCGGGAGCTGGTCGAGGATCTCCTGCGAGTAGCCGAACGTCGACTGGAGCAGCCGAGCCCGAGCGTCGCCGGCCACGGTCTCGCGCCGCACACCGTTGTTGTCGCGCACGACATGCTCGCCGGCGACGAACTCGTCGGCCCGGCCCGTGCTGTTGCGCGTCGCGTAGAGCGACGTGTTGAACGGGCTCGACGCGCGCGACGCCTCGTAGCGGGCGCGGCAGTGCTCGGCCGTCGCGTCGTCGTCGAGCAAGCGGCAGCTCATCGTGTCGAGGTTGCCGACGCTGTGCCAGTGGACGCGCCAGAGATCGCCCACCGGTTCGACCCGCACCGGCCGCAGCGGGTGGTCGAGCTGCGAGTGCTCGCCGCGCCGCAGCGGCACCGGCGCGTCGGTGAGCATCGAGCTGTCCGCCCACCAGAGCTCGTCGCCCTGATCGTCGCCCTGATCGTCGCCCTGATCGTCGCCCTGATCGTCGCCATGTTCGTCGCCGTGTTCGCCGCTCGTGGTCACGAGCAGCGTGCCGTGCGAGTGGACGTCGGGCGCCACGTCGTCGCGCATCGCGGCGGAGCCGATGCGCACGTCGAAGCCGAGCTCGACCAGCAGCGCGTGCAGCGCCAGCGTCGACGGCCAGCACGTGCCGCCGGTGCCGTGCGCCAGCCACGACTCGAAGAACCACTCGGGGTCGCCGTTCGGCAGCGGGCCGGCGTCGCCCGACTCCAGGTGGATCCGCTTCACGACGTTGTCGAACGGCACGGCCTGGCACCAGGCGCCGTACACGGTGTGGAGGCCGGTCGCGTCGGGTGCGACCGAGCCGGTGGCGAGCCCGAGCCGGCCCAGCACGGCGTCGAGGAGCGCCGCCTTCATGGCGACGAGCGTACGTGTCGGGGTGGGCAACTGACCGAGCGGTCAAGTACCGTTCGTGCGCTTATGGACTTCCACGACAGCCCGGCCGAGGCCGCGTTCCGCGCCGAGGTGCGGTCGTGGCTCGACGAGCACCTCGTGGGCGAGTTCTCAGAGCTCGGCGCGGTGGGCGGCGAGGCCGACGAGACCGGCTGGGACGTGCGGGTCGAGTGGGAGCGGCTGCTCGGCAAGGACCGCTGGGTGGGCCTGTCGTGGCCGCGCGAGTACGGCGGGCGCGCCGCGACCTTCGCCGAGCAGGTGATCTTCCAAGAGGAATACGCGCGTTCGGGTGCGCCGGCCCGGGTGAGCTTCTTCGGAGAAGGGCTGTTCGCACCGACGCTGATCCAGTTCGGCACCGACGACCAGAAGCGCCGCTACCTGCCGAAGATCCAGAGCGTCGACGAGCTGTGGTGCCAGGGCTTCTCCGAGCCGAACGCGGGGAGCGACCTCGCCAACGTGCAGACCCGGGGCACGCTCGACGGCGACGAGTGGGTGATCCAGGGCCAGAAGGTGTGGACGACGCTCGCGCACCGTGCCGACTGGTGCTTCGTCGTGACGCGCACGGATCCCGAGTCGGCCGGCCACAAGGGTCTGTCGTTCCTCCTCGTCGACATGCACCAACCCGGCATCGAGATCCGCCCGCTGCGGCAGATGACCGGCAGCGCGGAGTTCAACGAGGTGTTCTTCGACGGTGCCCGCACGCCGAAGGACCACGTGTTGGGTCCGGTGGGCGAGGGTTGGAAGGTCGCGATGGCCACGCTCGGCTTCGAGCGCGGCACCGCCTTCCTCTCGCGCCAACTCGTGTTCCAGCGCGAGATGCAGGAGCTCGTCGAGGTGGCCCGGCGCACCGGCGCGTCCGACGATCCGCTGCTGCGCAACAAGCTCGCCGGGCATTGGGCGGGCGTGAAGATCATGCAGTACAACGGCCAGCGCATGCTGACCGAGATGGTCAAGAGCGGCACGGTCGGCCCCGCGGCGAGCCTCGGCAAGCTCTACTGGAGCACGTGGCACCGCAACCTCGGGGAGACCGCGATGCAGGTCCTCGGTGCCGGCGCGCTCACGATCGCGGCCGAGGGCGGCGGGCGCTACGAGCTCGACGCGCTGCACCAGAACTTCATGGCGAGCCGGGCCGAGACGATCTACGCCGGCGCCAGCGAGATCCAACGCAACATCATCGGCGAGCGGGTGCTGGGTCTGCCTCGCGAGCCCAAGTCATCGAGCCAACCAGCCAACTAGCCAAGCCACGTGACGGCGAGCCAAGCGGCCGGACACCGGCACACACCCCAACACCGGAACACCCGGAACACCCGGAACACAAGGAGCAACACGTGAACTTCGCGTTCTCGGAGGAGCAGGAGGAGCTGCGGCGCACGGTGCGCCAGTTCCTGGAGTCGAAGTCGCCCTCCACGGAGGTCCGGCGGCTGATGGAGACGGCCGAGGGCTACGACCCGGCCGTCTGGTCGCAGATGGCCGACCAGCTCGGCCTCCAGGGCCTGCACATCCCCGAGGAGTACGGCGGCCAGGGCTTCACGTTCGTGGAGCTCGCCATCGTGCTCGAGGAGATGGGACGGGTGCTGCTGTGCGCGCCCTACTTCTCGACGGTCGTGCTCGCCACGAGCGCGATCCTCAACGCGGGCACGCCCGACGAGTGCAAAGCGCTGCTCCCCGGCATCGCGAGCGGCGAGACGATCGCCGCGCTCGCCTTCACGGAGCCGAACGGTAAATGGGACGCCGCGGGCATCACGATGGAGGCCACCCAGTCGGGCGGCGGCTGGACGCTCAACGGCACGAAGAGCTTCGTGATCGACGGGCACACCGCGAACACGATCGTGGTGGTGGCGCGCACGGCCGGTTCGCACGACACCGACGGCATCGCGTTCTTCACCGTCGACGGCGACGCATCCGGTCTCACCCGCACGCCGCTGGCCACGATGGACCAGACGCGCAAGCAGGCGAAGCTCGAGTTCGCGAACGTCGCCGCCACTCCGCTCGGCAAGCCGGGCAACGGCTTCGCGGCCTTCTCGAAGACGCTCGACCAGGCAGCGGTCGCGCTGGCGAACGAGATGATCGGCGGCGCGCAGTTCGTGCTCGACATGAGCGTCGAGTACGCCAAGGTGCGCGTGCAGTTCGGCCGGCCGATCGGTTCGTTCCAGGCGATCAAGCACAAGTGCGCCGACATGCTGCTCGAGGTGGAGAGCGGCAAGAGCGCGGCGTATTACGCGGCATGGGCCGCGGCTGAGGACAACGAAGAGCTTCCGGTCGTCGCGGCGCTCGCCAAGGCCTACATCTCCGACGCCTACTTCCACTGCGCGGCCGAGAACATCCAGATCCACGGCGGCATCGGCTTCACGTGGGAGCACGACGCGCACCTCTACTTCAAGCGCGCGAAGAGCTCGGAGATCTTCCTCGGCGACGCCACCTACCACCGCGAGCTGCTCGCCCAGCGCATCGGCATCTGACGCCGGGGTCCGGTCGGGCCCTCTGCGGTGAGCACCGGTATCCACGGCCAGTCGTCGATCGTCGAGTGAGCACCGATGAACCGGCCGGGCCTGAGTAGCCCGCACGGACCGCTAGGTTCGCCACTCCGTGGTCAGGCTGCGAGTCGTGTCGTGGAACGTGCACTGGGGAGTCGCGCACGTGCCCGGCCGGCCGCGCAACGAGCCGTTCGACCCGCTCGTCGAGCTCGGCGGCGACGTGCTCGACGCGGCCGACGTCGTGGTCTTCCCCGAGTCGTGGCGGGCCCACGACGGCCGCTCGTTCCTCGACGGTCTTGCCGCGGCACGGTCTCGGGAACCTCGTCGAGACGAGCTTCACCACGTTGCGCATCGTCGGGCACGGTCGCCGCCGGCTCGACGATCCCGGCGAGGGGTGGTGGGAGCTCGCGATCGCCACGCGCCATCCGATCGTGGCCGACTCCGAATTGCCCCTCGCGCGCTCGATCGGCGACGCGGTGCCGCGACGGAACGCCCGCTCGGTCCGCATCGATCTCGGCGGCCGGCTCGTCGACCTGACCGCGTTCCACGTGTCGTCGAAGCTGTGGTTCGCCGCGCCGGCGGTGCAACTGCGGAGCCTCGCCCGGGTCGTCGCCGACGCGCGGCTCGACGGCCGGGACCGGCCCGCACTGCTCGTTGGCGACGCGAACCTGTGGCGCACGTGGATGCCGGTCGTGCTGCCCGGATGGCGGACTACGACGAAGGGTGCCACGTACCCGTCGTGGCGCCCGCACAGTCAGATCGATCAGATCCTCGTGCGCGGGGCCGTCGACCCGGTCGGCGGCGAGGTGCTGGCCTACTCGCCCACGAGCGACCACCGGGCCGTCTCGGCCGACCTCCAATTACGCTGACGTGTCGTGATCGTTGGTAGGGCATGATCGTTGTCGCCGGCTTTCTCGCGTTCGGCCTGGTGTGCGCGATCGCGGCCTGGTTCGTGATGCACGAGGCGAGCCGGCAGACGATCGCGCCGCAGCCGCCCACCTACAACATGGACGAGGCCTACGAATGGGTGCGGCGCCACCTCGACGAGCTCGTCGCGTCGACGCTCACTCCCGACGAGGTGCGCACGATCCTGCGCTACCAGATCGACTTCTTCACCAAGCAGGGCGTCACCCAGAACGGCGAGGCGCCGAACCTCGCTGCCGACGTGGTGATCGGGCTCTCCGAAACCGTCGCCTACATCGTCGAACGCACGAAATCCGACGGCGCCGTGCTGCTCGCCGAGCAGGTGTACCCCGTGGTGGAGACGCAGCTCGCGTACCTCCGCGCGATCGGCGCCGTGGGCCCGCCGCGCTCGTCGTCGAGTGGATAGATTCGCCGGCCGGCCGAGCGGTAGCGAGGGAAGGCCACCAGCGCCGGGGGCTTGTCGGAGCGTTGCGAACAAGGGGTAGGACATGAAGCCGACCGCGCTCGAGGAGTTCCGCTTCGTGGGCGACAAGCGGACACAGATCGTCTACGACATGGATCAGATGGGGAGCGACCCGCGCGTGGACAAGGCCGTCGCCGACCTCGTCGCCGCGCAGACGTTCACCGTGTTCGGCCCCGACACGGTCGCCGAGGCACGCAACCGCGGGTACCGGCTGTACCCGGAGAAGGTCAGCGCGCCGGCGAGGCCAGTGCCTCGCGCACGCCTTTGAGGCGAGCCTCGAACGCGGTGTCGGTGAGCGCAGGTTCGCTCGCGAGCTCGCGCGGATCGTCGGGCAGGTCGCCGGCCAGGGTCACCCACGACGTGCAGCCGCCGTACTCGTCCGACCAGGCCACCGTGACGGGATCGGCGAGCCGGTACGCCCGGCACACGAGCACCGTGAGCGGGTCGCGGGCCTTCCACTTGAGCCTCGACTCGGCGTAGTCGCCGGTCCAGATCACCTTGCCGAGCAGCGGCTCGAGTTGCTCGCGCTCGCTCACCGTCGCGGTCTCGACCACGTCGATCCACCCGGCGATCGTGATCGGGCCGCCCACCGGTGCGCCGGCCGCGAGGTCGATCCAGTGGCGGTACGCGGGCCGCAACAGGTCGGCGCGCTGGTGCTCCACGGTGGGGTACAGCCACGCGGTGGTGCTGGCCACGCCGAAGTGACGGCCGTCCTCGCGCAGCCCGCCCTTGCGCAGGTCGACGATCTGCTCACCCTCGAGCAGCGCGTGACAGATGACCGCCCACTCCTTCAAGGCCGGGATCGACGACATCACGTGCCAGGATAGGAGAGAAGTGGACGAGATCGTCTCCGGCGACCAGCGGCTTGCGACCCGGCTCGTGCGCCCCGCCGGCGGGACGCGCTTCGCCCGGCCGGGAGCGACCCGGCTCCCTGTCGTGGTGCTCATGCCCGGGTTCCCGCGCGGGCACCGGCGGCGCCGCGCTCGCCGGCAACACCTACCCGCATCTCGCCGATCGCGTCGCTGCCGAGTCGGGCTGGGCCGCGTGCACGTTCCACTATCGTGGCACCGGACCCTCACCCGGCTCGTTCTCTGTCGACGGCTGGCTCGAGGACGTGGCCGCCGTGATCGACACGGTCCGCGCCCGTGACGACGTTCGCGGTGTGTGGCTCGCGGGCTTCCGTCTCGGCGGTTCACTCGCGATCATGGCTGCGGCGTGTGACGCCGAGGTGCGCGGCATCGCGACGTTCTCCGCGCCTGCGTCGCTGCAGTCGTGGGTGCCCGACGCGGCCCGCTTCGCCGAGTACTGCCGCCGCGTCGGGGTGCTTGCCGACGATGCAGGACTCGACGAGCCCGCCGCGATCGAGCGGTGGGGCCGGGCGATCGCCGAGCTCGACATCGAGGGCGCGGCCGCGATGGTGAACCCGCGGCCGTGGCTGCTCGTGCACGGCTCGGACGACGACGTCGTCGACGTCGAGCATGCCCGCCGCCTCGCCGCGGCGTCGAAGGGCGCGGCCGAGCTCCGCATCCTCGAGCACGCGGCCCACCGTCTCCGCCACGAGCCGAGAGCGATTGCGATGCTGCTCGGCTGGCTGGATCGCCAGCGCTGAACCTCGGCGTCGTGCGCGCGCGTTCTTTCGCAGCGTGTGCCCGGGCAGCGACAACTCGCGAACGCCGTCGAGGCGAAGCTCCCCTGATCGGCCGGAGGCTTCGCTACTGCACCGAGAACGCGGTGGTGAGGGCGTGGTCCCACACCGAACGGAGGGTGGCGGCGAGATCGTGCTCGGGCGACCAGCCGGTGGCCGCGGCGAGCTTCGCGGGGTCGCCGACGAGGGCGGGAACGTCGACCGGGCGCACGAGCGCGGGGTCGACCTCGAGCCGGATCGCCGTGCCCGCGAACGACAGCAGCGTCTGGGCGATCTCACGGATGCTGAAGCCGCGACCGCGCGCGATGTTGTAGATCTCGCCGGGCTCGCCGCGCGCCGCGATTAGCCGGTACGCGCGCACCACGTCGCGCACGTCGAGCAGCTCGCGCACCGGGTCGAGGTTGCCGACCGCGATGTGGTCGGCGCCGGCGCGCTCGGCGTCGATGATCCGGCGCGGCGAACGCGGGTGCTACGAACGCCGGCGGCTGGCCCGCCCCCGTGTGGTTGAACGGCCGCACGTGGATCGTCTCGAACCCGTGCGCGAGGTAGGCCTGGCGCGCCACGAGCCCGGCCGCGGCCTTGCTCACGCCGTACGGCGACAGTGGCTGCGGCGGCGTGTCTTCCCGTACCGGTACGTGCGGATCTGCGGCGCGGCCGTACTCCTCGGCGCTGCCGGCCACGATCACGCGCCGCGCACCGCACGCGCGCGTGGCCTCGACGACGTTGAACGTGCCTTCGACGTTCACGCGGAACACGGCTGCGGGCGACTCCCACGACGCACCGACGTGCGTGAACGCCGCGAGGTGGTACACGACGTCGGGGGCCGCAGCGGCGATCGTGGCTCGGGTCCGCTCAGCGTCGCACACGTCGAAGCCGTCGGAGCGGTCGAGCACCACCACATCGTCGCCCGCTTCGTGCAGATGCGCGCGCAGGTGGCCCCCGACGAACCCGCGACCACCCGTGATGACGGCCCGCATCAGCCCGTTCGCCCGTGCACCGCGGCACGATACGCCTGCACGTGCTCGTCGGCGCAAGCCGTCCAGGTGTAGCGCGCCGCGGTGCACGGGCCGCGCGACGCCAGCGTGGCGGCCGTCGCCGGGTCGAGGGCCCGGCGGATGCCCGCCGCGAGCCCGTCGACCGATCCCGGCGCCACGAGGATCGCCGCGTCGTCGACGAGCTCCTCCATCGCCGATCCCGAGGTGGTCACGAGCGTTGCGCCGCAGGCCAGGGCCTCGATGGTGGGCAGGCCGAATCCCTCGGCCAGCGATGGGTAGACGACCGCGGCGGCCCGCCGGTACAGCGCCGGCACCACTTCGTCGGGCACGTAGCCCGTGCGGATCACCCGCGTGGCCACGTGCTCGCCGGCGATCGCGTGGCGCAGCTCGCCGACGCCCCAGCCGTCACGGCCGGCGATCACCAGCCGGAGGTCGGCGTCGTCGCGTGCGGCAGCCGCGAACGCGGCCACGAGCGTGGCGAGGCCCTTGCGCGGCTCGACGGTGCCGACGAAGGCCACGAACCGCCCGCCGATGCCGTGCGGCTCCAACAGTGCTTCGTCGCGCTCGGCATCAGCGGCGCCGGTGGAGGGTCGGAAGCGTTCGTGGTCGACGCCGTGGTGCGCCACGGTGACCGGCACGTGGCCCGGAACGATCGCGTCGAGCCGCGCGGCCGTGGCGCGCGATACGCACACGAGGCGCGCGGCGTGGGCGGCGCTCGAGCGGATCGCGCGCCGGAAGAACCACACCTTTGCCCGTTCGTGCGCGCCGGGCAGATCGAAGAACGTGAGATCGTGGATCGTCACCACCGCGGGGCACGGCAGCCGCGCGGGGCATCGTGTAGTGCGGGCCGTGCCACAGGTGGATGCCGAGCCGGGAAGCGGTGGCGGCACCGCGCACCTGCTCCCATGCGAGCCGGGCCGGACGCCGGTCGGGGACGGCGGCGTGCAGCTCGGCGCCCGGCGCGATCGCCCGCCATCGTTCACTGTCACTGCCGCGCGCGAGCAGCACGACCGCAACATCGTCACGCGTGGCCAGCTCGCGGCGAGCGCGACGGTGTACACACCCGCACCGACGGGTCGCGGCGGCACGGCCGACACGTCGAGAAGCACGCGCAACGCTGGCATCGTGTGAGGCTACGAGGAACCGGATTCGGCGGCGCGCCGGTAGATGTCGGCGTGGCGCGCCACACACAGGTCCCACGTGAACAGGCGCCCGCGCTTCAGCCCTCGTTCCGCGAGCTCGGCGCGTTGCGCATCGTTGGCGAGCAGGCCTCCGATCGCGTCGGCGAGCGCGCCGGGATCGTCGGGCGGCGCGACGATGCCGGCGTTGCCGACGACCTCCTCGAGCGCGCTGCCACCGGCCACCACCACCGGGCACGCGCGGTTCATCGCTTCGACGGCGGGAAGGCCGAATCCCTCGTACACCGACGCGATCGCGCAGACGCGCGCCCGGCGGTACAGCGCGTCGACGAGCACCCACGGCAGCGCGCCGAGGAGGCGGACGCCCGGCGCGTCGAGCGGTCCGACATCGCCCCAGCCGCGCGGGCCGACCACGACGAGCTCGAGGTCCGGATACGTCTCGCGCAGGATTCCGAGCGCGGTCACGAGATGCCGCACCCGTTTGCGGGGCTCGACGGTGCCGACGGTGAGGATGTACGGCCGCAGCACGCGAACCGCAGTGATCCTCGCCTCCACCTCGGTGTCGTCGAGCGGTGGCGCGAGATCGGCGCCGAGATACGAGACCTCCACCTGTTCGGTACGGAAGCCCAGCGCGAGCAGCTCGTGACGGGTGAAGTCCGACGGAGCCACCACCACGCTCGCGTGCCGGCGCGCGAGCTCGAGCCCGCGTTCGTGGAACGCGTGGCCGCGGCGGGTGGTGGCGGCCGGAAAGCGATGGAACGCAACGTCGTGCGCCGTCACCACGAGCGGCCGCCCCGACACCGGGGGCACCGCGAGGCTCGGTGCGTGCACGACGTCACCGTGCACGCGCACCACCGGCCGCTCCCAGCGGTGCCACAGCTCGTAGCGCATCGAGCCGTACGGTCGTCCGAGGTTCACGTAGTCGCGAGGAAGCGACGGTGTGGGCGCGCCCGCGGCGAACGGCGTCACGTCGACGCCGTGGAGCGGCAGGCCGCGCACGAGCGCACGTGCGTAGCGGCCGATGCCGCCGGGTACGGGCTGCAGCAGCTGCCCCACGTGCAGGGCGACCCTCATGCGGCGAGCCCGGTCATCGCCCGGACAGCTCGCGATACACGCCTTCGATCGCGGCCGCGGTCGTAGGCCACTGGAACGCGGCGACCCGTTCGTGGCCGCGGCGCACGAGCTCGCGGCGCCAATCGCCGTCGTCGAGCAGGCGCGCCATTGCGCGCGCCATCGCGTCCTCGTCGGTGGGTTCGACGAGCTCGGCCGCGTCGCCCGCCACCTCGGGGATGGAGCCGGCCTTCGCGGCGACGACCGGCGCGCCCACGGCCATCGCCTCGAGCACAGGGAAGCCGAAGCCCTCGTAGATGCTCGGGTAGGCCACCGCGGCCGCGTGGTGCAAAAGCCACGACTTCGCCGGTTCCGACACCGCCCCGGTGAGCACCACGCGCTCGCGGGTACCGGGTGCGAGCCGCTGGATCGTGGCGTCGACCTCGGGGCGCGCGGGACCATCTGGGCCGGCGAGCACGAGGTGGAGGTCGCGGTGAGCCGTCGCCACGGCGGCGAACGCGGCGACGAGATGCGAGAGGTTCTTGCGGGGCTCGATCGTGCCCAGCGCCACCACGAACGGCGTTCCGTTCGCGACGCGGCCGAAGCGCGCCAGCTCCGCCGGGACGACTGGTGACGGCGTGATGCCGGGCGCGCCCCACGCGATGACGTGGATGCGGCCGGCGGCATCCAGACCCGGACCGAAGATGTCTTCGGCTTCACGGGCGACGAACCTCGACGGCACGTGCACGTGCGCGCCCCGATCGATCGCCCGGCGGATGACCGGCGCGAGCGAGCGCACATGTGGCGTGCACAGCGATGCGTGGCGCACGAGCGCGCAGTCGTGCAACGTGACGAGGGTCGGCAGTCGCGACGGCGGCACGAGGTAGTTCGTGGCGTGGAGCACGCTCGCGTTGCGGAACGCCCGGTCGATCGACGGGCGCTCGGCGCGCGTCCACATGCGAGTGAGCAGCTTCGCTCCGGGGATGATCGTGGTGTGCTCCGGCAGCTCGGCCCGCTCGCGGCGGGCGCGAGTCGAGATGGCGTAGGGCACCATCACGGGCGGGTCGTCGAGCAGCGCGAGGGCTCGGAGAAGCTCCACGACCGAGCGACCGATCCCGGTCTGCGTCCCGGCGAGCGGTGTCACGTCGATCGCGACCTCGGGGCCCGGAGCCACGAGCGCCGACGCTACATGGGCCGCAATCCACGCGAATTACACTGCGCCGACGTGACGAGCCCAGTGCCCGCGAGGCGGCTGTCCCGCCGAGCGGCGAGGGAGAGGTAGGGCGTGGCCGGCGCCATCGAGGTGCACGACGTCAGCAAGCGCTTCCGCCTGTCGCACGAGCGCTATCCGTCGTTGAAGGAGCGGGTGGTGCGGTTCGGCCGGTCGGTCGACCGCGAGGACTTCTGGGCGCTGCAGCACGTGAGCCTCGAGATCCCGCACGGGCGCACGTACGGGCTCATCGGCCACAACGGCTCGGGCAAGTCGACGCTGCTCAAGTGCATCGCCGGCATCCTCCAACCCACGTCGGGCGAGATCCGCACCGACGGGCGGCTCGCCGCGCTGCTCGAGCTCGGTGCCGGATTCCATCCCGATCTCACCGGGCGGGAAAACGTCTACCTCAACGGCTCGATCCTCGGGTTGTCGAAGCGCGAGATCGACACTCGTTTCGACGACATCGTCGACTTCGCCGAGCTGTCGCAGTTCATCGACATGCAGGTGCGCAACTACTCGTCGGGCATGTTCGTGCGCCTCGGGTTCTCGGTGGCGGTGAGCCTCGACCCCGACATCCTGCTCGTCGACGAGGTGCTCGCGGTCGGCGACGAGGCGTTCCAGAAGAAGTGCCTCGCGCGCGTGCGGCAGATGCAGGCCGAGGGGCGCACGATCGTGGTGGTGAGCCACTCGATCGACCTCATCACGCAGGTGTGCAGCATGGCGGCCGTGCTCGACCACGGTGTGCTCGTCGACGAGGGGCCCGTCATCCATGCCGCGCAGAAGATGCGTGAGCTCATGTGGGGGCCGGACGGGCCGCCGCCCGACGACGCCCAGGTGCCGGCGCCGAAGATCGTGAAGTCGCCGAATCCCACGGCCGAGTTCCGCACCCGCCTGCTGATCTCCGCCGTCGTGGTGGCGTATCCCCACCGGGACGGCGGCGCTGATGCCGCCGAGTCGGGCGGCTCGGTCACGATCCGTGTGCGCTACGACGCTCGCGAGCCGACGCCCGACGCGGAGTTCGTGATCACCGTGTTCAGTCCCGACGAGACGCGCGTGGTGTACGCCGTCGACTCGAGGGTGCTGGGTCACGAGCTGCCGGTGCTCGACGGTGTCGGTGAGGTGGTGCTCGAGCTCGACCACCTTCCGCTGCTCGAAGGCGAGTACCCGTTCAGCATCGGCATCCGCGGCCCGGGCGAGTCGGTGTACGACTGGCACGAGAAGGTCGAGAAGTTCAAGGTGGTCCGCACGTCGGTGGCCGAAGGCGAGGTCGACCTCGGCGCACGCGTGCATCACACCGCGAACGCCGTCACCATGTGATCGAGGCCGCAAAGCGCGGGCGACAGCGAAGGGTGCCGGTAGCGTCGGAAGCCGTGACCGACGTCGTCGCGCCGACCGACGTCGTCACCGCGCCCGACCTGCCGCGCGCGCTCGTCGCGCGCCGCCCGCGTGAGCGTGCTCTGCCTGTTCCTCACCGCGCTGATCGGGATCGGTACGCCGCTCGTGGGGCAACGTGTGTTCCTCGGCGCCGACCTGCTCCAGGTATACGCGCCGTGGCACACGCACGAGTCGGTCACCGCACGGCAGCACCTCGTGTTCTCCGACACGGTCGACTTCTACACGCCGCAGCGGATCGACGCCGCCAAGCGGCTGCGCGCCGGCGAGCTGCCGTGGTGGAACCCGTATCCGGCCGGGGGTACGCCGCTCGCGTCGATCCCCGACACGGCGGTGTTCTCGCCGCTCAACGTCACGTGGCTGGTGCTGCCGGGGTGGCTCGCGCCCGTGTACAACGCGCTCGCCGGCCTCGGCGTGGCCGCGCTGGGGATGTACCTGTTCCTGCGCCGGCTGTCGCTCTCGAAACCCGCTGCGGTGATCGGTGGCGCGGCCTACATGACGACCGGGTTCATGAGCTCGTGGATGGGCTGGCCGCACGCGCACGTGGCCGCGCTCGTCCCCGCGCTGTTCTGGGCGATCGAACGAGCGCTGCAGCGGGCGTCGTGGCGATCGGCGGTTCCCATCGCGCTCGTGCTGGCCACGATGTGGGCCGAAGGCTTTCCCGCGGTCACGGGATTCGCGATCTACGCCGCGGCCGTCTACACGGTGTTCCGGCTCGCCGCCACGCTTCCCTGGCCCGAGATCCGGGCCGGTGCGCGTGACGCGCTGCGCCCACTGCTGCGCGCCCGGGCCCGCCTCGGCGGCGTCGTCGCGGCCGGCGTCGCGCTCGGCACCGGACTTCTCGCGTTCCAGCTGCTGCCGTTCGCGGCCCACCTCTCGGTGGTCGACACCACGTCGCGCGCGCAGCGATCGTCGCTCCACCTGCCGATGCCGGCGATCATGACGATCGTGTTCCCGTACGCGCTCGGTAACCCCGAGTCCGGCGCGACGGGCAGCGGCACGTACTTCGGCCCGCACAACCTGATCGAGATCAACGGGTTCGTCGGCGCCGCGATGCTCGTGTGCGTCGTGGCGCTGATCGCCTGGCGACGGCCGCGGAGCGTGCCCGCCGGCGCCTCCGCCGCGCTCGGCGCCATTGCCGCGGTCACCGCGTGGGCGGTGTACCGCGGCGGCTTCGTGCTCGCGCTGCTGCAGAAGTTCCCGGTGTTCTCGAACAATCCCATCGGCCGGGCTCGGTCGATCCTCGACTTCGTGTTGCCTGCGCTCGGTGCGATGGGGATCGAGCGTGTGCTCTCGTACCGCGCCGATCTCCGCCAGGTCGACCGGCGGCGCGTGATCGCGGTGTGGGTGCTCGCGGCGATCGGCGCGGTCGTGCTGCTCGACAAGATGGTCGGTGACGCACGACCCTCGCATCACGTCCGGTGGGTGGTCGTGCACGCTGTTCCGGGCATGCTGAGCGCGGCGGCGGTCGTGGCGGTGCTCTGGCTCGCGGTGCGGTCGGCCCGCCACCTCCGGCTCGTGACGGTTGTCGTGCCGGTCGCGGTGATGGTGGAGGCGCTCGTGTTCGTGCTGCCGTGGTGGCCCACGTCGGCACGCGCCGACTTCTATCCCAACACCGCCACGCACACGTTCCTCGAGCAGCATCTCGGTGACCAGCGCTACGCGGCCGAGGGCGGCACGATGCTGCAGAGCAGCAACACCTACTACGGGCTGCGCGCGGTGACGGCGCACGCGTTCCGAGAGCCCACCTGGTACGAGCTCGTGGCGGCCATCGAGCCGTCGGTGAAACAGGCACCGACGCAGCTCTTCCTCGGTGAGGACCTGAAGTCCTTGCCGTCGCCCGTGCTCGACCGCCTGGCCACGCGCTACTTCGTGGCCGACCCCGCCCGGCCGATCCCGGGCACGACGACCCCGCCTGCGGTGACGGGCACGATGCGCGCGCCGATCCGCGGCACCACGACATGGACTGTCGCGGCTCCGGCGGGCTCGAGCGCGACGCGAGCGATCGTGTTCGACATCGCCCGGCCCCTCGCGAAGAGCGGCGCCGCTCGCCAGCGGCTCGACATCGATCTCCTGGACGGCAACCGCGTGGTCGGCTCGGCCTACCGCAACCTCAACGACGGCTGGCCGGCGATGGACCTCGCCGTCGCCGTGCCGGAGGTGCGGGCACCGGTGACCGGACTGCGCCTGACATTCGAGGGGCCGGGCGCGCTCACCCTCGGCACCGCCGATGACGGCCACGTCGCCCTCGGGCGCGTCGCCGACCCGCGCGACGGCGCGCGTGTCGTGCTCTCGGGCGACGCGGTGGTCTACCAGCGCACGAAGGCCCTCCCGCGTGTGCGCTGGATGGCGCGCTCCACGGTGATCGCCTCGAAGCCGGCGCGCCTCGCCGCACTGGTGGCCGGCACGGTGCCGGCGGACACCGTCGTGCTCTCGGGTGGGCACGAAGCGCCGGCCGGGTCGGGGCAGCCCGCCCGATCGTTCACGGTCGCCACCGACGATCCCGAGCACATCCGCGTCGACGTCGACGCGAGCGGTGCCGGATTCGTCGAGGTCGCCGACGCGATCCAGCACGGTTGGACCGCGACCGTCGACGGCCACAGCACGCCGCTGCTCGACGCCGATCACGCGCTCGTGGCCGTGGCCGTTCCCGCCGGGCACCACGTGATCGCCGTCACGTACCACGCGACCGGTCAACGCAAGGGCATGGCGATCTCGTTCGTGGCGCTGCTCGTGCTGCTCGCCATACCCACCGTTCCACTGGTCCGCCGGCGCGTCCGACAAGAGCGCGGCGTGAGTTACGAAAGGCGCTGGCGTCGCCGGTGCAGCGCGTCGCGCGGGCGCAGCGCGTAGCGGTAGAGCTTCGTCGCTTCGAGCCGAGCGAGCTCGAGCTCGGCCTGGACGCGGCGCTCCCGCTCGCGCCGGGCACCGTCCTCGCGTGCGGCTTCGACGTCGACGAGCCGTTCGGCGAGCCGGGCCAGCGCGTTGTCCTTGCGGTGCAGCTCGACGCGCAGCGCTTCGAGATCGGCTTCGAGGCGGCGGACGTGCTCGAGCGAGAGCGGGTCGTCGCCGCCGCTGCCGGCAGCGACTCCGGTGTCCGTTGCGGGCGCGCGGTCGCTGCTCATCCGACCAACTCCAGTTCGGGCCACGGCAGGGTGGCGTATTGGGCGCGCAGGTGCTCGCACGCAAGCTGCGCGTCGAGGTTGACCGTGGCGACCATCGAGGTGCCATGCACGCGGTAGCTCCCCACGATCGTGGGCACGAACTCACCGCGCAGGCCGTGGCTGGCGAGGCGCAACCACATCTCGTAGTCCTCCCAGCCGCCGTGCTCATTCTGCATCTCGAGCGAGAATCCGCCGAGATCGTCGAGCACCCGCCTGCGCATCATCACCATCGCGTCGATGTAGTTGCCGCGTACGAGCCGATCGACACTCCAGGGAAACACGCCGAGCAGGCGGTCCTGCTCGCCGAAGCAGCGGATCATGCCGTACGACAACGCCGTGTGCTCGTCGCTGTCGCGCAGCGCGTCGTGGAGCGTACGGATCGCGTCGGGGTACACCGAGTTGTCGGCGTCGAGGAAGAACACGTGGTCGGCCCGCACGTGATCGAGCGCACGGTTGCGCACCGCCGAGAGCCCGGTGTTGACGCTGAGCGACACGACGCGCATCGCCACCTCGGGCCTGTCGTTCTGGAACTTCTCGACGACCGCACGCGAGCCGTCGGTGGAGTGGTCGTCGATCACCACGAGCTCAACGTCGATGCCGCGCGACCCCGCGGCCGAGGCGAGCGCCTCGGTCACGTAGCGCTCGTAGTTGTAGACGGGGACGACGATGCTCACGTCGGGCCGCGCCGCGGCCCACGCCGAGTTGTCGACGATCTCCTCGTGCTGGTCTGCGCCGGTGGCCGCGCGGCACTCCAGCTCGTCGATCTTGCGGGCGAGCCTCTTCTGGTGCATCAGGGAGCGCTTCAGCACGCGCTCGGCCGGTGTGCTCGCGACTACGACGTGCTTCGGCGGCGGCAGCGGTCCCTGCTCCTCGACGGCATGGCTCGCAGTGCTCGAGATGTAGTGCAGCACGTGGCGCGTCGGTGCTGCCGCGGTGGCGGCCGCCTCGCACACCGGCAGCAGCACCGCGAGGCGGTCGGTGAAGCGCACCTCTTGCCGCACGTAGTCGTACGCCTGGCGGGCGAGGCGCCGCACCACCTCGGGCGCGGCGAGCAACATCTCCACGAAGTCCGCGAAGGACTCCTCGGGTGCCACCGCGAAGTGCTCCCACGGCACGAGGGGATTGTGGCTCTCACCGGGCTCGGTGAGCACGAGGCAGCCGTTGGCGATCGCGGGAATGTTCCGGTGCCACTCGAAGTACGGCACCGTCGAGCGGTGCACGTTGAGCAGCACCCGCGACCGGGCGAGCAGCTCGTGCTTGGCATCACCGGTGACGAATCCCTCGCTCGCCGCGGTGACCGGCACGCTCCCGTCGTGCACGAGGAACTTCGTGCGCCGGCCCGCGAGTGCCGGGGCAACGCGCGCGAGCGCGGTGTTGCGTCGTTCCGTGAGCGATCCCATATAGAGCGCATCGAACGGGCGCTGCAATGACTCGTCGCCGCCCCAGCGGTCCCAGCTCGGGTGGTAGCCGAGCAGCAGCAGGTGCGCGTGCACGTCGCGCTCGAGCAGTTGACCGACGGCGAAGCTGTTGATGTCGAACACCGCGCGCGCCACACGCAGGTAGCGCAGCACGATGCCGAACCATGAGGTCTCGGGTTGTTCGGTATTGAGCAGCACCGAGCAGGCCGCCGCCTCCAGCGTCTGGGCCTCGGACACGCTGGGGTAGAGGGTGAAGAATTCGTGGGGCGCCACGACGAGGTTGCACACGCCGGGCTGGTGGCGCGGCAGCTCGTGTTCCACGAGCGTGCCTGACACCCCGAGGTCGTCGAAGCCGCGGCAGAGAAGCTCGGCCACCTCGCGCATGTACAGGTTGCCGTACGGGCTCACGTGGACGAGCACGCGAAGGCGGGTCATCGGGGTTCCGATCTCATCGCGACCGCCAGATGGTAGACGGTGTCCCGGTCGCGATCCGGCAACACCGCGGTGCATCGTTCGCTCGCGCACCGCGCCCGTACACTCGCGCCATCGCTGCGTCTGCCTTCGAGCCCACGCCCCCCGACGTGATCCCGCCGGTGCCGGAGTCCGTCTCCGTTCCGCTGGCCCGCCGGGCCGCGCCCGACAACGACCGGGCGATGACCGTCATCCGCGCCAACGTCGGCCTCTTCGAACGACTCCGTCGCCTGTGGCGCTACCGCGAGCTGCTCGCCGTGCTGGTGCGAAAGGAGCTCAAGGTCAAGTACAAGAACTCGGTGCTCGGCTTTGCCTGGTCGCTGCTCAACCCGTTGCTCGTGCTCATCGTGTACTGGGTGGCGTTCGGTGTGATCATCGGCACCGGAGGGATACCGAGGTTTCCCATCTTCCTCCTCGCCGGCGTGCTCGTGTGGAACTTCTTCTCGGGTGGCGTGTTGAGCGGGACGACGTCGGTCGTGATGAACGCCTCGCTCGTGAAGAAGGTGTCGTTCCCGCGCGAGGTGCTCCCGCTCGCGTCCATTGGTGCCGCAGGGGTGCATTTCTTCCTCCAGGGCATCGTGCTTGCGGTGGCGCTGTTCTTCTTCGGCCACGGCATCGCATGGAACTACTTCGGCCTCCTGCCGATGGCGTTCGTCGTGATGGTGCTCGTGTCGGCCGCGTTCGCAGTCCTCTTGTCGGCGGTTGACGTGCACCTCCGCGACACGCAGCACTTCCTCGAGCTGGCGTTGATCGCGTGGTTCTGGATGACCCCGATCGTGTACGGCTACGAGCTCGCGGCACGCAAGCTGCACCGTGCCAAGCTGCTCTACCTTGCAAACCCGCTGCTCGGCGTCGTGCTCTCCTTCCAGCGCGTGCTGTACAACCAGCTCGACAGCCGGACGGTCGACGCGCAGGGCAACGTCACCATCGCGCACATCCTGCCGCATTGGGGCTTCGGTGGATATGCGGCGATGCTCGGCGTCGCGTTCGCGGGAGGCCTCGCGCTCCTCGCCGTCGCGCTCTACGTGTTCGGCCGGCTCGAAGGGTCGATCGCCGAGGAGCTGTAGCGCGCCTGCGGCTGGTGCTCGGCGAGCAGTCCGGCATGGGCGGCGAGCCAGGCGGCCGGCGCGACGACCTCGTCGAGCAGGAACAGCCGGTCGACCACTGCTCGTTCGGCGTCGGCGGCCACTTCGATCCCGCGGTCGCGCAGGCGCCGCACCTCGCCGGGCTCGCGGGCGAGCACAGCAGGGGAGACCGCCACGGTGAGGCGGGTGTGCGCATCGTCGATCTGGGGCAGGTTCGGGGCGGGGAGCGCATCGACCACGGCGAGCACCCGACCGGGCACATCGACATCGCGCGCGGCGTAGTAACGGTGCGGTTCGTGCGGCAGGTCGAGCGTGTGCCACCGGTGCGCGAGCAGGGGGGCCTGGCGTGCGACGAACCTTGCCTGATTCGCGTCGCGCCGCTGCACCGCGACCTCGCTCGACGGGCTCGAAGCGCCCTGCCCGTGCACCACCCGCACGGAGGGCACGAGCTCGATGCGCACACCGCGCCAGCGCGAGCTCGAACGCGAAGTCGACGTCCTCGTAGTAGGCGACCCCGTAGGCCGCATCGAGGCCGCCGAGCGCCCGGAACGTCGCCGTGCGCATCATCCAGCAGGCCGCCGAGCCGTAGGTGACGGGGCGGGGCCACGACCATTCCTCCGCGTCGGGATCGGCGCGGATGCCGAATGCCTCGACGCGCCCGTCGGGCTCCACGTTCGCGCCCGCCTCCTGCAACCGCTCGTCAGTGCCGATGAACAGCGGCAACGTCACCGCGACGCGCTCGTCGGCGAGGAGTGGTGCGAGGAGTGCGTCGAGCCAGCCGGGTGGCACGACCGCGTCGCTGTTCAGCAGGCAGAGCACCCCGCCGCGCGCGAGGTTCGCGGCGAGGTCGCTGCCGGCGGCGAAGCCGAGGTTGTGTGTGCATGGCTCGAGAGTCACAGGCGCCGGCGCGCGCTCGGCGAGTCGGCTGACGAGCTCGCGGGTGCCGTCGTCCGACGCGTTGTCGACCACCACGATCTCGTACCGGCCGGCGGGAGTGTTGGCGAGTACCGCGTCGAGTGAGCGGGCCACCCACTCCCGCGCGCCGTGCGTCACCATGCACACCGACACGAGCGGTTGCGTCGGGGCGCCGGCCGTCATGTCGGGCATGTCGGGCATGTCAGTGCCGGCGGCGCAGCGCGCCGCGCAATCGCTGCAGCGGGCGCTCGGCGAGCGCGTCCCGCAGCTCCGCGGCCTCCTGCGCGGCGTTGTTGCGCAGCGCGCGCGCGTAGTCGGCGAGCACAACCCGCTCGTGCGCGACGCGCCGGGCCTGGGCGTCGAGCGCACCGCGCAGGGCAGCCACCTCGCCGGTGGCGAGCTCGGGCGTGCGGTCGCCGGCGACGAGGGCCGCCAGCGCGTCGTACGCGGCGTCGAGCTTGGCTTCGTCACGCGCCACCGTCTCCGCGCCGCGGCGCGCTGTGCGCGATGCCGGTGCGCCGGCAAATGCCTCCATCGACCGCCGCGGGCGCCCGTACGCGTCGGCGAGCGCGAGCACGGCGGGGCTGCTCGATACGACTGCCGAGGCACCGGCGACCGCAGCGACGCGATCATCGACGCTCGACGCGGACGCGGGCACGAGGTGCGCACGGCGGGGCAGCCGATCCGTGAGCGCCGCGGCAAAGCTGTCGGGGCCGGGCCCGGCACCCACGACGGTGATCTCACGGTCGCCGAGCCGCAAGCGGGCGGCGAGCGCCTCGACGTGCGGCACGTCGGCGTCGCCGCCCGCGATCACGACCGGCACGGCGCGCTGCGGCCACCAGTGCATCGCGCGCAGGAACTCGCGGCGCTGCTCGCACACGCCGTACGGCCATACTCGCCGGGCGAGGAGCGCGGGGTGCGGCGCGACCGGGTCGTGGCCGGTCGGCAGCGACGCCGGCGGTGCGGCGAGCAGGGCGCGACACGCAGCAACGTCCCGTGGATCCACCGCAGGATGGCCGCCGTACGCGGCCGTCGTGTCGTTGTCCGTGGTGCCGATCACGACGACTGCATCGAGCTCGGCCTGCAGTGCCTCGAGGCGCGCGGTGGTGGCCGGCGCGAGCGGTTCCACTGGGAGATCGGCGGCCACCGCGATCGGCCGGGTCGAGCCGAACGGGGCGAACAGCCGCAGCGTGAGGTCGGGCCGGCGCCGGGCCAGCTCGTGGCGGGCGACGCGCGCACGGAGTTGCACGTCGAGATCGTCGACGTCGAAGAGGCCCAGCAACCCGAGACCGCGCCGTTCCTCGTGCGCCATGGTTCCCGACGCTATCGGTGCGCCGTCACCGCCATGACGCTGTCCCGGCGAGGTCGCCGACCGGGCGACGGGGCGTCGCCCGCACGATGTCCAGCAGGTGCTGCGCGAGGTCGCCGAAGCGCCAGCGGGCCGCGTACGCACGTGCCGCCTCACCCAGTGCAGCCCGGCGCGACGGATCACCGAGCAAGCCGTCGAGTGTCGCGCTCAGTGCCGCGGTGAGCGCTGCCGGCGTGGTGTCGTCGAGGTACACCGCCACACCGGCCGGCAGCACACCCGCCGTCGGGATGTTCGTGATCGTCGCCACACCGGCCGCGAGCACGTCGTTCAGCGCGGCCGATGCCTCGCCTCGGCTCGCGGCGCGCAGCTGCACCGCGATGCCCGCACGGGCGAGCCACTCGTCGTACTCGCCGGGCGTGACGAATCCGGTGTAGGTGATTCGCTCGGCGACGCCGAGGTCGGCGGCGAGCCGGTCGAGGTCGGCGCGCGTCGTGGGTGCCAACTCGCCGACGAACGCGAGCCGTGCGTCGTTGCCGTGCGCCAACACATGGGCCAGCGCTCGTACGAGCACGTCGGGCTGCTTGATCGGATCGACCCAGCCGAACGACACGATCCACTGCACCGGCTCGGTGGCGGCGGCTCGGGAGCGGCGCGGGGCGGGGTCGGGGAATGGCAGCGGCAGCACGTGCACCCCCAGGCCGGCCGGCGCGACTGCTTGTACCGCGTCGGCGGCCGCAGTTGTGGACACGATCACCGCGCGTGCGCTCCCCACGACCTCGGCGAGGAAGCCGTAGCCGCGCTCGTCGTAGGCCTCGGTGCGCCACCAGTCGTCGTCGCCGAGCGGCTCGACCGCCGTGCCGTGGATCCGCACCACGTCGGCGGCCATCGTCCGCCGCGCCCATTCGACGCCGGCGGGATCCGGCTCCACGCCGGGATGGAACAGCCCGGCGCGCGTGAGGTAGAGACCGGCGAGGCGGGTCTCGTGCAGCCACACGATGCCGGGAGCACGCAGGGCCGCGTCGAGCGTGTGCCGGTAGTGGTAGCCGTTGCCGATCAGGTAGATGGGCATGTCGTACTCGATGCCGCCGATGGCGCGACCGAATGCCTGCACCGGGAACTGGCGTGACGGCCCGTGTGCCCTCGCGCCGGGCTTGACGACCTCGGGGTCACCCTCGCGGAAGACATCGACGTCCGCGAGTGCGGCGAGCGCCGCTACGAGCCGCGCCGCCCAGGCGGCGATGCCCGACTTCGACGGCGGGAATGGGCCCACCAGTGCAAGCCGGGTGCGGGCGCGTGCCTCCGAGATGCGGCCGGTGAAACCCGTCCGTGACGCGGCGCGATACGCAGAGACCGTGCGCGACGCGACACGTGGCCACGTGTGGCGCGCCGCAGATCGCGCGCTCGCACGCCGCAACGCGTCGTGCGCCGACGTGTCGGTGAGCACGTGGGCCATCCGTCGGGCGAGTGCCTCGGGGTCGTCGAGCGGCACGCGCGCGAGCTCGTGGTCGACGACCTCCGGCAACGAGGACACGTCAGTCGCAACGACGGGGACCGCCGCGACGGCGGCTTCGAGCGCGGGCAGCCCAAAGCCCTCGTAACGCGAGCTGAACACGAACAGCGATGCCTGCGCGTAGAGCGCGTCGAGCGTGGCATCGTCGACGTGACCGGTGAGCACCACCTCGGCGTCACCGAGCCCGAGCGCGCGCAGCTCGGCGCGCCAAGCCTTCCGCCCCTGTTCGGGCAGATCGCACACGACCACGAGCTGGTGCGCGGCGCGCACCGCAGGCGCCAGTGCGGCGAAGGCCGCGAAGGTGGTTCGCGGGTCCTTGCGCGGTTCGCCCCAGCCCGTGACGGTCAGCACGAAGGGCCGGCGGATCGCGACCGGGATGGTCGCGCCGGTGGCTCGAGTCGCGCCGCGAGATGACGGCCCGCTACCGACGTGGTGCACCCGGTCGGCGTGGAGGCCGAGCCGTTCGATCGCGTCGCGTCGTGTGTGCTCGGAGATCGCGAGCACCGCGTCGGCGGTGCGCAGCAGCGCGGCGCGGCGGCGGAAGAACGCAGCGCGTCGCGCCGTCGCGCTGGTACCACTCCGGGAACACGAAGGGGATCACGTCGTACAGCGTCACCACCAGCGCGTTCGCAGCCTGCAGCATGTGGCGAACGACCACGCCGTCGTCGGGCACCGCCGGCTCGAACGGTGACATCACGTGGTACACGAACCCACGACCGCCGAGCTCGCGCGCCAGCGCCGGTTCGTTCCACCGTACGAGGCCGCGGCGGAGCCAACGCTCGGGCAGCGCGGACGGTAACGGTTGATCGGGGTTGAGCGCCAGCGCCGCCACGGGAACGCCGGCGTCGAGCAGCGCGTCGACGTGGGCGCGCAGGTATCGGCCGATGCCGCGGTCGCAATGCAGCGGATTCTGGAGCGCCTGCACGTCGAGCACCACCGGCGGTGCACTGCCGGGCGGAGGCATGAGTCAGGCGTCGTCGTCGGCCGGAGCCGGCGCGAGCACTCGCGCGGCCGCGTCGATGCGGCCGGCGAGCCGTTCGAGCTCGTAGGTCAGCTCGACGAGGGTGGCGATGTCGGCGCGCAGCGCGGTTTGCAGCTCGGCGATCTCGCGGTGCAGCGCCACTTCCACGGCACGCGTGACGGCGATCTCGATGCGACGCTCGAAGGGCGCGATCGCGCGCTTTGCCGCGCCACGCAGGCTACGGGGCTCACCGGCCTCGGACATGGGCGGCATCGTACGACGGCCGTCGAAGTGGCGAAGCGAGCTGCGGGTGCGCGGCTACCTTCGCTGGCCGTGCCCACCGACGCCACAGAGCCCGCGGATCACGGCGCGCCGGCCGACGCGGAGGTGCCCGACGCGCGCGTGCTGATGGCCGAGATCGAAGCCGAGGTCCGAGCGAAACGGCGGTCGGGCGAGATCCCCGAATCGCTCGAGCGAGAGCTGGAAGGCGCGTTTGCCGCGGTGGCGCCGCCCGGCGCCACCGGTGCCGGCTTCGACACCGTCGTCGACCAGGCCGCCCGGCACGCCATCGTCGACTACGACGTGCCGATCGTCGGGAGCCGCCCGTTGCGGATGGTGAAACGCGCGGTCAAGACCCTGACGGCCTGGTACATGATCTTCGTCGGGCGGCAGCTCGTGGCCTTTGCCGGCACCACGTTGCGCGCGCTGCGCATCCTCGGTGGCCGCGTCGATCGGCTGGAACAGCGCTCACCGGCGACCGACCCTCGTGTGAGCACCACCCGCGCCCCGGCGGCCGCCGACGACGTGCGCGCATGGGCGGAGTTGTGCATCGAGCAGCTCCGCGACGCGACCGCGCGTGTGGTACACGCCGAGTGCGGCAACGGTGCCCTGCTCGACGCGCTCGTGGTTGCCGGGATCGACGCGTATGGCGTCGACCCGCGCCTCGACGCGGCGCAGGTGTCCGACGCGCGCCGCGTCGAAGCCCGCACCGAGGACGCGCTCGAGCACCTCCAGTCGGTGCCCGCGGCCGGCCTCGGCGGCGTCGTGCTCTCGGGCTGCGTCGACCGCGCCGTGCTCGGCGACAAGATCGAGCTCGTGGAGGCGGCGGTGCGCGCCACCGCGCAGCGCGGCACCGTCATCGTGATCGGTCGCGACCCTCGAGCGGGGCCGGCCGAGGGCGAGGAGGTCGCGTTCGACCTCGCGCCGGGCCGGCCGATGCACGCAGCCACCTGGGTGCATCTTCTCGTGCGCGCCGGCTGCACCGACGTGGTGACACGTGGCGGCGGCGACACACGCGACTTCGCGGTGATCGCACGCGGTTGCTGATGCCGGCGCTGCACCAGTTCCTTCCTGCGCTCGCCCCACGTGACGCGATCGGCGCGCACACCATCAAGGTGCGCGACGTGTTGCGCGGGCAAGGGGTGGAATCCGACATCTTCGCGGGCGAGGTGCACCGCGATCTGCGCGCCGAGGCGCGCAGCTACAAGGAGTGGCCGGGCGGCACACCGATGCTCTACCACGCGGCGATCGGCTGCGCGCTCGGCGACTGGATCGTGCATCGCGACGAACCGCTACTGCTCGACTATCACAACATCACGCCACCCGAGTTCTTCGAAGTATGGGCGCCCGAGACCGGCCTTCTGCTCGCCCAAGGGCGGGCTCAGCTCGCGCGTCTCGCGCCCGCGCGCGCAGGCCGGGCTCGCCGACTCGCGCTACAACGCGTGCGAGCTCGTGCATCTCGGGCTCGCCGACACCGCCGTCGTGCCCGTGTTCATCGACCCGTCGGGCTGGGGCGCGCTCGACCGCGAGCATCGCGACCAGCTGCGGCGGTCGAAGCGCGGCACCGACTGGCTGTTCGTCGGGCGGCTCGCCGCGAACAAGGCCCAGCACGACCTCGTGTGCGCGTTCGCGCTCTACCGGAGGGTGTGGGATCCCGACGCCCGCCTATGGCTCGTGGGCGGCACGAGTGCAGGCTCGTACCAGTTGGCGCTCGAGGCGCTGATCGCGCGCCTCGACCTCGGCGACAGCGTGCGGCTCGCAGGTTCGGTGCCGCCCGGCGAGCTCGGCGCGTACTTCGACGCGGCCGACGTGTTCGTGTGCCTCTCCGACCACGAAGGCTTCTGCGTTCCGGTAATCGAGGCCATGTGGTGGGGCGTTCCCGTGGTGGCGTATGCGGCTACCGCGGTGCCCGAGACTGTCGGCGACGCCGCCGTGCTGCTGGAACACAAGGACTACGCCGCGGTGGGCGCCGCGGTCGATCGTGTCATACGTGACAACGCGTTGCGGGCCGCGCTCGTGGAGCGCGGCCACGCGCGAGTGCAGCAGTTCGCGCCCGAGCGCACCGCGGCGACGCTGTTGCGAGCGCTCGAGCGTTCCGGGGTGCTGGGCTGATGGGCGCTCCGGCGGCGGTGGTGCAGCTCGTGCCGACGTGGGAACCGGGCGCGATCGGCGCGCATGTACTGGCCGTACACGAGACGCTCACGGGCGCCGGCATCTCGTGTCGAGTGCTCGCCGACGACGTACGCACGGGCCTCCCCGCGATCGCCGGGTCGGCGCGCGAGGTGCTCGACGACTTGCGGCCGATCGCCGGCACCGTGCTCGTGTACCACGCGGCAATGGGAACGCCGATGGGCGACGAGCTGCTGCGCCGGAGCGAGCCGGTCGTGCTCTCGCACCACAACGTGACACCACCCGAGTTCTTCGACGCGTGGGATCCCGGTCTGGCCGAGAACCTCGAGGTGGGTGAGCGTCAGGTGGTACGCCTGGCCCGCCGCGCGGTGCTCGGGATCGGCGATTCCACGTTCAACGCCGCGCAGCTCGCCAGCGCGGGCTGCCCGCGCACGGCCACTGTGCCGGTGTTCGTGCCGGCGCTGCGCGCACCCCGACCGGCGAGCGTCGAACGACTGCGCGCGGGAGGCACCGGCCACGACTGGCTGTTCGTCGGTCGCGTCGCGCCGAACAAGTGCGTGCACGATCTGCTCACCTCGTTCGCCGCGTACCGTCGTGTGCACGAGCCGAGCGCTCGCTTGCGGGTGGTCGGCAGCACGGCGATGGCGCGCTACGTCGCCACGGTGCATCGCCTGGCCGAGCACCTCGACATCGCCGGCGCAGTGGAGCTCACCGGTGCCGTCGACGACGAGACCCTCGCAGCGCACTACCGGGCGGCCGACGTGTTCGTGTGCTGCTCCGAGCACGAGGGGTTCGGTGTGCCCCTCGTCGAGGCGATGGGTGCGGGTGTGCCCGTGGTGGCATTCCGCGCCGGCGCGGTCGCCGAGACGGTCGGGGCGGGTGGCGTGCTGCTCGACAGCAAGCGGCCGTTCGCCGTGGCCGCAGCCGTCGACCGCGTGCTGCACGACGACCGGCTCCGGCAGGCGATCGTGGCGGCGGGCCGGCGGCGCGCCGCCGAGCTCGACCGCGAGCACACCGCGGCGAAGCTCCTCGCCGCGCTGATGCCGGTGCTCGCGCGCCCGAGCGAAACGCCGTGAGCCGGCGATGAACACGCGAGTGGGCTTCGTCGTGCCGCGCTACGGCGAGCGCATTGCCGGCGGTGCCGAGGTCGCGGCGAAGCTCCTCGCTGAGCACCTCGCACGGGTCGACGGCTTCGAGTGCGAGGTGTTCACGACGGCTGCGCTCGACGCGGCCACGTGGCGGAACGAGCTGCGCTGCGGCACCACCGTCGAGCACGGTGTGACCGTGCACCGCTTCGCGAGCTCGTCGGGTCGCGGTGGCGACTTCGCACGGTGGGATGCGCGCGTGCTCGCGGATCCCGCGGCGCTGAGCGTCGGCGACGCGACGCGATGGCTGGAGCAGCTCGGCCCTGTGTGCCCCGACGCGGTCGACGCCGCGGTGGCGAGCACCTGCGCCGTGGTGACGCTCGGACCGTACATGTACCACCCGATCGTGACCGCTGCGCACCGTCTCGGCGCGCGCGCGGTGCTGCATCCCGCGACGCACGACGAGCCGGCGATCCACCTGCCGATCTACGAACCGGTGTTCACGGAAGTGGGCGCGCTCGCCTGGTGGACCGAGGTGGAGCGGCGAGTCGCCGCGCGCCTGTTCCCGTCCACGGTCACCCATCCGCAGATCGTGGCCGGCATCGGTGTCGATCCGGTGCCCACCGTCGGGCCGACGGCGCCGATGCGGTCGTTCGCCGGCCGGCCGTTCGTGCTCTGCCTGGGCCGCGTGCTCGCGGCGAAGGGCTGCCTCGCGCTGGCGAGAGGCTTCGTCGCGTTCAAGCAGCGGTTCCCCGGACCGCTCGTGCTCGTGTTCGCGGGCGAACCGCACGATCCGGTCCCCGAGCACCCCGACATCGTGGAGCTCGGCATCGTCGACCGGGCCACGAAGGACGCGCTGCTCACCCAGGCCGTCGCGCTCGTGTCGCCGTCACCGAACGAATCGCTCGCCCTCGTGGTGCTCGAAGCCTGGTCGGCGGCCACGCCCGTCATCGTGAACGGAGCGGCACCCGTGACACGCGACCATTGTGTGCGCAGTGGCGGGGGACTCTGGTTCGACGACTACGCCACCTTCGAGGCCGCGCTCGCGCGGATCACCTCGAATGCCGAGTTTGCTGCGCAACTCGGTGAGGCCGGCCGGGCCTACGTGCGTCACCACTACTCGTGGCCGGTCGTGATGGAGCGCTACTGCGCGTTCCTCCACCGCGTATGCGAACGGCTGTGAGCCGATGACGGTCGGCTCCACCGACGGCGTGACGGCGTCGCCGCCGGCGGACGGGCCGGAGGCCCGCGGCGGCCTGCGCTGGTGGGCCGTCCTCGCGCTCGTGCTCGCGGTGGGCGGGCTCGTGCTGCGCGCGGTGCTGCTGGCGTCGCCGATCGGCCGGCTCGACTCCGACGAGGCGGTCGTCGGGTTGATGGGTGAGTGGATCGGCCACTTCCACAAGCCGCCGTTGTTCTACTGGGGCCAGTACTACGGCGGCACGATCGAGCCGCTGCTCGTCGCGATCACGACGCGCTTCAGCCGGAGCGCGCTCGCGGTGAAGGTCGTGCCGCTCGCGCTGTCGGTCGCAGCCGGGCTCACGATCATGTGCACCGCGCGTCGCGTGATGCCGCGGCCGCAGGCCTGGCTCGCCGGCGCGCTCGTGATCGGCTGGCCGGGCACGGTGTGGCTGTCGACGAAGGAACGCGGCTTCTACTGGGTCACGCTGCTGCTCGTGGCGCTCGCGCTGCTCGTGGCGCTCCGGCTGCACGACGCGCGGCCGGCCTGGCCGGTACGGGACGCGGTCGTGCTCGGCGCTCTGTGCGGGCTCGCGTGGTACGAGAGCGCGCAGAGCGCCTTCGTCCTCGTGCCGCTTCTCGCGTGGCTGCTCGTGTGCGACCGGCCACCCGTGCGCACCGTTCTCGAGGTCGCCGGTGGCGGTGTGCTCGGCGGTGCGCCGTGGCTCCTCGGCGTGGCGAAGTACCGGGGGAAGGTGTTCCGCCAGCCTGGGGGCGACGCCGGCTACGCCGGGCGGGTCGGCCGGGCGGTGCGCGAGCTCGTACCTCGCATCATGGGGTTGCGGCCCTCCTACTACGGCGGGTGGTTGCTCGCGGGCCTCGGCCGGCTCGTCTACGTGGCGCTCGTTGCCGCCGTCCTCGTGCTCGCGGCCGCCGGCATCCACCGGCTCCACCGCCCGGGTGACGAGCCCTGGTGGCGGCGCGCGTCGACACCGCTCACGTTGTTCGTGCTGCTCGCGCTGACGTTCCCGTTCCTTGTCGCGATCCCGCCCACCGCGTCATCGACGTTCGAGCCCCGTTATGCCCTGTTGCTCGTGCCGGTGGCGGCGCTGCTCGTGGCGTATGGCGCGCGGCGCTTGTGGATCGCGGCCGTCGTCGTCGCGGCCGCGCTGGCGTTCGGCGCAGCCAACGTGCACGCGCTGATCGCCTTCGAGCGCGCGCAACCGGCGGCGCTCGACCTCAGGCCTTCGACCCTGACGCCCCTCGAAGACGCGCTGGCACAACAAGGGATCACGCGCGTGTTCGCCGACTACTGGATCGCCAATCCACTCACGTTCGACGACTCGCACGGCATCATTGCGTCGCCGCTCGATCTCCCGCGTGCACCCGAGCCACTGAGGATCGTCACCGCCGCGCATGCCCGTGACTGGATCGTGTACCGCAACTCCGAACGGGCTCGCGCGATCCCGGTGCGTCTCGCGCAGATGGGCGTGCACGTGACGCGCCGCGATGTCGCGGTGTTCACGATCTACCATCTGGACCGCTACATCGACCCGATCTCGCTCGGTCGCTTCTGGGCGAACCACATCGCCGGCCGCCTGTAGGAACACGACACCTCCGACGGAACGCATGACCGCACCAGACGAGCACGTGCCAGCGCGCGACGCCGTCACGCGGCGCGACGTGCTGCGCTGGAGCGCCGGTGCGGCCGCGGCCGGTGCGCTCGGCGCCGGGGGCGCGACGTTCGCCGATCTGCTGGCCTCCGACCCTGCGCTGGCGGCACGGCGCCCCGATCTCTCGTGGCCGGTCCCACGGATCGTCACGCGGGCCGAATGGGGCGCCGACGAGCGGTTGCGCAAAGCGGCGCCGGACTACGACACACGGGTCGAGAAGCTGATCGTGCATCACACGGTCACGCCGAACGGTCCCGCCGATCCCGCTGCGGTGATCCGCGGCATCATGGAATTCCACACGAGCCACGAATACATCGACATCGCCTACAACTTCCTCGTCGACGAACACGGCCGCATCTACGAAGGGCGGTGGGCGCGTGACTACCCGGCGGGCGTCGCCCACACCACCGAGACGCGCTGGCGGCGGCAGGTGCGCGGCGCGCATGCGCTGCGCTTCAACGACCGCACCATCGGCATCGCGCTGCTCGGCACCTTCACACACGTGGCGCCGCCGCAGGCGATGCTGCACGGCCTGATCGAGTTGCTCACCTGGAAGTGCGCACGCTGGGGCATCGACCCGCTGGGCCATTCGGGCTACGTCGACTCGCTCGGCCGGCACCACTCGATGCGCAACATCGTCGGGCACCGCGAAACGTACGAGACGCTCTGCCCGGGTGCCCCCACCGAAGCATTGCTGCCGCACGTGCGCCAGACCGTGGCCGAGCGGCTCGCCGAACACGACACGCGCCTGCTGCGGCGGCACCACGGTCCGTTCTGGGCCGTCGCGCGCGACGGCACGATCATCAGCGCCGGGGGCGCGCCGCCGCTCACCGACTGGCGCGCGCACGCTCGGGGCGTGGCCGCGGTCGCGCACTCCCGTGCCGGCGGCATGTGGCTGCTCACGCGCGACGGCGCGGTGCTCGCCGAGGGCGGTGCGCCCTACTTCGGTGACGTCGCCGGCCGCCGGCTCGATGCTCCCGTCGTGGGCATCGCGGGCACGACGAGCGGGCGGGGCTATTGGATCGTCGCCCGCGACGGCGGCGTGTTCACGTTCGGTGATGCCGGCTATCACGGGTCGCTCGGCAACCGGCGCCTGTGGGGGCCGATCGTCGCGATCGCGGGCACGCGCAAGGGTCGCGGCTACTGGCTGCTCGGCGCCGACGGTGGCGTGTTCACGTTCGGTGACGCCGGGTTCCACGGCTCCGCGGCCGTGCACCGCCGCGGCGATGACGCCGCCGCGCTGCTCCCGTCGGCGTCGGGACGCGGCTATCACATCGTGCACCGCAGCGGGCACCTGCGGCACTTCGGCGACGCGCTGCGGATCTGGCTCCCGACACCGCCGGGTGTGCATGTCGTCGGTCTCGTGCCGTCGGCGCGTGGTCACGGCGTTGGTGCGATCACCGCCGAAGGATCGTTCCTCGCGGCCGGCGACTTCCCGACGATCGGCTCGGTGCGTCCACGCATCGGCACCGCACCCGTGGTCGGCGTCGCCGGCACCTTCTAGCCCGGCCGCCTAGCCCGGCCGCGGAACAAGGCGGACGCCGGCGTCCGCCCCGCCGTTCCCGGTGCAATGTGCCCGTCGGCCGTCAGAGGATCCGCTGCATCAGGACGAGTTCGAGCCACCGATCGAACTTGCGGCCGACTTCGGGCATCCGAGCGACGATCGTGAAGCCGAGTCGGTGGTGGAACTCGATCGACTCCTCGTTTGCGCCGTCGACCGCCGCAACCATGACGTGGATGCCGTTCGTCCGAGCGCGATCGATCAGCGCCTCCAGCAGCGCGCGACCGATTCCCCGACCCCAGTAGTCCTCACGGACGTGGATCGTGTGCTCGACGGTCTGGCGATAACCGGGCCACTTCCCGGCCCCGCGGAAGGCCCCGTAGGCGGCAAAGCCGACGACAACACCGTGCACCTCGGCGACCAGGACGGGGTAGCCGAAGCGTTGTTGGCGACGAAACCAGGCCCGCCGTTCTCGCAACGTCTGCAACGCGTCCGTCCAGGCGACGGTCGTCGTCGGGATCAACGCGTTGTAGAGGTCGCGCAGCGTCGGCATGTCGGCCTCGAGCGCATCCCGCACTGTGACGGACATCGCGGCCGCGGGGGATGACGCCCGGCGCGCACCGGGGTCACCCCTCTCGTTCACGCAATCTGCTTCCAGTGGCTGCCGTCCTTGCAGAACCACAGGTTGCCGTGATTGTCGACGAACAGGTCGCCGGTCCTTCCCACCGCGGGATGCGGGCCGGTGCCCGGCAGCAGCCGGACCTGCGCGACCCGCCCGATGAACTCCCCGCCGCGGCCCTGATTGCTCCGGCCTTCTATGCCGGCGCCCGCGCCCGCGGTCGAGCCGTAGATCGCGCTGCCCGTACCCGACGGGTTGGCCAGATAGGCGGTCACCGCGCGGGGGTGGCCCGTGGTGCCGCTGTTGACCGCGAAGAAGGTGTCGTTCGCGCCCTGGCTCTCGGCGTAGATCGCGCGGCCGGTGACCGTCCTGACGTACGTGCCGGTCGACGATTGCGTGGTGATCGAGATGCCGGCCTTGTCGGCGATGCCGGCCGGTGTACCGGCGAACTGTGTCGACGCGAGGATCGACGTGCCGGAGCTCGTGAGCAGCAGCGCCGCGCCGTTGTTCGTGTTCGTGACCGACACACCCGGGCCGCTGCCGGTGTTCTTCGCGAACAGCGCGGCCGCGGAACCGTTCGACTGCGCGTTCACCGCGGGTGCGGTGGTTGCCGACGCGAACACGCCGCTGCCCGTACCACTCGCCGTCGCGCTCACTGCCGGTCCGCTTCCGGCCTGCGACACCTTCACGCCGGCGCCGGTGGCGCCGGAGTCGGTGAGCTGCACGACGAGCCCGTCGTCGCTCGCCGACGCCTGCGCCAACCGCAGCATGCTCGGGGTGGCGCTCCCCGAGAGTCCCGTCTCGGCGGTGAGGTCGCTCACCGTCGTCCCCGCAAGGACCGGGTCGCCGTCGGCGGCTCCGGCGGCATCGGGTCGCAGCAGTGCGCCCCCCGCCACTGCGAGGCCGGCGCCGATGGCGCCGCGGCCGAGCAACCGGCGGCGGGTCACGTGACCGGTGAAATCGGGCACGTCGACCGGATTCTCCTCGTTCGCGCCGGGCGCATGTGTTGTCATCGATCGGCTCCCTTGTTGATAGCGGAATTCGCAACGTACGCGGCGGCAATGGTGGCCGCAAGGAGCGTCCAGACGCCGGTGTCGACTTGGTGGTGCGCCGCACGGATGCGAGAATTGTGGCTTCCCCGGCCGAAACACACCATGGTGGGCCATCCGGAGGACCTTTGACCCAGGATCTGGGGATCGACGGCTACGGCGACGCCGACCTGATCGCCGAGCACGCCGGTACCGCCGTATACCGCTGTCACGCGACGCGCTTCGACCGCGACGTCGTGGTGAAGATCGTCGCGGGCAACGGTTTCGATCCGCACACCTTCGAGCAGGAAGCGCGCACCCTGCGCACGTTCTCGGACTCGCCGAACATCGCGCGCGTCCTCGACGCCGGTCTCAACGACCGTGGCGAGCGCTACACCGCGATGGAGTATGCGTCGCGCGGTTCGATCGCCGACCAGATGAGCGCGGGGGTCACGCTTCCTGTCGGCGCCGCGATGACGATCGCCATCAAGACCGCGCGGGCGCTCGCCTCCGTGCACGAGGCCGGCCTTGTCCACGGCAACGTCACGCCCAGCAACGTGCTCGTCGACGGGCGAGGTGAGCCACTGCTGAGCGACATCGGGGGCGTGATCACGGGCGGCGCGCGCGCACCTTCGGTCGCGCACGCCGCGCCGGAGGTCCTCGCCGGGCACCGGCCGAACGCCGCGGCCGACATCTACGCGCTGGGTTCGACGATCTACACGATGCTCGCCGGCCACGAGCCGTTCGCCGACCTCATCGCGTCGCCGGAAGAGCTCGCCGAGTGGAAGCGCGGCCATGATCCACAGCCGCTGCACGAGCTCGGTGTGCCCGGCCGCGCCAGCGACATCGTCGCGCGCTGCATGGCGCGCCGGCCCACCGACCGGTACGCGTCGGCGCGCATCGTCGCCGAGGCACTCGCACTCGCGACGCAGCCCGCGAAGGGCAACGGCGCCGGCGCGGTCGCGGCGCCGCGGGTCGGCGTCCGCACGGTCGAAGCGCCGCTCGACATGCCGGCGACCGCGGAGACCGTCGCAGTGGGAGCGGGTGCGCTGCCGCCTCCGCCGTCCGGTACCTCGATGTTCGCGCCCGTGAGCGACGCGCCCGCTGCTCCTGCCGTCATCCCGCTGCCGAGCGTTCCCGACGAACCGGTTCCTGGGCCATCGCGCTACGAGGCAGGCGACGGGCGCCGCAGGCGCGGCCGCCGCATCGCCGCGGTCGTCACGGTCGTCGCGCTGCTCGCGGCGGGTGGTGCCGCGGTCGCGGTGGTGCACGCGCGTGACAAGGCCGAATCGCCGCCGCCCACGACGGCTGCGCCGGTGTCGGTGCACGTCGCCGACACCGCGTTGCGCCAGGCGTTCCCCACCGTGGAGCTCGGCCACACACCGGCGCTCGTGTCGCAGGTGTGGTCCACCTCGCCCGACCGGCGCGAGCTCACGGCGACGCTCAGCGTGTCGAACGCGTCGCTCTCGTCGCTGCGGGCCACGCTGCGGGTCGTGATCCCGAAGCAGGTGGCCCGCTCGGTCGACGACGTCTCGTTCACGCCCGCCTACAGCGTCGTGATCACGAAGGACCCGAAGGTGGCGTACCGCATGGTGATCCCCGCCGGCGGGCGCTACGCGGTGCACTACGTGGTGCGCTTCACCCATCCGCTCACTGCGGCCACCCTGCACACGCTCGCGAAGCAGGAGCTCCAGGATCTCGCGGCCGACGCGAAGCAGATCGGTTCGCCGCCGCCGAAGCAGGTGCCCGTCGCGCTGTTGGTCGACCCCAAGCAGGCGACGCTCGTGATGACCAACACCAACCGGAAGCCCACGGTCGCGTTGCGGGCCACCGAGTCGTTCGACGGCATCGTGCTCCACGACCCAGTGCTGTGGCGCTCCACGAAACCGGCGGTCGCCGACGTCGACGCCACCGGTCTGGTCACCGGTTACTCGAAGGGCACCACGGTCGTCGCCGCAACGGTCGGTTCGGTCACCGTGCACGTGCCGGTGAACGTGCTCGACAACACCACCACGACGACGGCGTCCCGATCCACCACGCCGCGCACCCAGGCCACACAGCCGCCGGTCACTTCGCCGCCCACCACCACGACGCACCCGCCCACCACCACCCCGCCTCCGCCCACCACCACGACGCCGCCGCCCACCACCACGACGCTGCCGCCCACCACCACGACCACCACGATCCCGGTCACGGTGCCGCCGGTGCCGGCCAACCCGGATGTGAACGGCGACGGCGTCGTCGGCTGCATCGACGTCGGGTTGGTCGCCGACTATGTCGGCACGACGAGCGCGGCCGAGGACATCAACGGCGACGGCGTCGTGACCCAGGCCGACGTGGATGCCGACCTTGCCGCCTACACGCCCGGTGGCGACGGCAGCTCACGGCCCGACCTTGGGTGCCCGCCGCCGTAGCCCTCTCGCTCGCAAGGTGGCCCGGGCATCAGCCCTTCACGGGCCCGCACGTCGACGGCTTCGGATTGTCGCGATACGCCGGGTTCGGGCAGCGCGCGCCGTGCCCGTAGTCGTGCCGCAGCGTGACGACGTTGGCTGGTGAGCAGTTGTACATGCCGTTGTTCGCGTCCACGTCGGGCTCGACGAACTTGCCGTTCTGCGTCTCGTACAGCAGGAAGCAGGGCGTGCCCTTGCCGGCGCCGGGATCCGACACCGCGTGCAGGCCACCACCGGTCCACGTGTGCGTCGCGCGCAGTGCGGTCCACACGCAGTCGCGGGTGAGGTTCGCGCCGCAGGAGTCGGCGGCCTTGGCCCACAGCAACCATGCCGAGAGCGATATCGCGCCGAGCGACGCGACCTTCTTGCTCGGTCCGCCGGACTGCTTGAGCAGGTCGATGTACTGCTGGGTCGCCGCGTTCTTGCTCGCGGCGCCCGAGAGGAACGGCGCCATCCCCGAGGTGATGTAGACGCCGTTGACCGCGCTCACCGGGTTCGCGTTCGTGAAGAGCACGGGGTCGTAGTGGTTCGACTCGGCCGCGACCCATTCGAGCTTCAGGCCGAGACCCTTCGCGGCACTCAACATCTGCGCGAGGCCGGCGGGCTGGCCGACCCAGTAGAGCCCGCGCACGCCTCTCGCCTGCATCGCCGCCACGTAGGGACGCCAGTTGTCGGTGCCCACGGGCGGGTAGAGGCCGTTGTAGACGACCTTCGCGCTGAGCTGCGTCAGCGCTTCCTGGTTGCGCTCGGCGACGACCTCGGTGGTCTTGATCTCGCCGGTCATGATCCCGACGTGCTGGGTCGAGTCGGGGAACTTGCGTGCAAGCCAGCGGAACATGCCGACTGACTGGCTCTGCAGCGGGCTGGGTGCAGGCATGACCGTGAGGTCGGAGTCGGACGCCGTCGCGGTCACGAGATAGCCGGGCACCTGCGGGATCGCTCCGTACCGGCAGTCGAGCCGATCCTTCTGCATCGTGTCGTCGAACACGTTGCCGCCGCCGACCGACATGAAGGTCTTGCCGTCGCACGCCTCGACCATGCGCTGCTCGGCCTCGAACAGCTTGCCGTCGGCGAGCGTGACCTTGATGCGGCGGCCGTTGATGCCGCCGTGCGCGTTACACCAGCTGGTGAACGCGGTCGCGGTGTCGAAGAGTTCCTGGTTGAGTCCCTTCGCGCCTTCGTAGCCCGGATCCGAGAAGGTGGTGACGTCGATCTCGTCCGCGGTGACCCCGACGTCGGTGGCGCTCAGGCTGCCCGACTTGGACTGGGCGCCGCGGCAGATCACACCGAGGTCTCCGAACGCTCCCTGCGCGAGCCCGGGCGTGCCGGCGTGGCCGCCCGCCGCGCCGGTGGTCGCCGAGTCACCGGATGGGGCCGGCGTCGTCGTGCCGTTCCGGCCGCATGCCGCGAGCGGGACGACGAGCGTCATGGCGAGAGCGATCGTGCGTACGCGTGTCACGGGTCGCAGTCTGACGGATCGGCCGGCGTGTTGCACGCGCGCCGTCGCCGGGGTCAGAACTCGAGCGGTTCGTGCTGGATCACCTCGACGAGGTCGTCGATGCTGGCGGTCGAGACCCGCATCGTGCGCATCAGCTGGATTGCGATCACGGCCGCGGCCACCGCGCTGCTGGCGAGGAACGCCAGCTGGGCGCGGGTGAACACATCGTGCGCGAAGCCCGGCAGGCCGAACGGCATGATGAGGACGAACGCGATCGCACCGAGGGTCCAGCCGAGCGTGAGGCGCGGGTAGCCGCGCAGCGCGATCAGCCCCTGTGCGAGCGTGAAGGCGACGATGTAGGCGCCCGCGCCGGCGGCGAGCAGCGCGAGCGCGCCGTTGCCGAGCGTCCACTTCTCGTGGAAGATCACCTTCCCCACGGGCTTGCCGATCACGAGCGCACCGAGCACGCCGATGACCGCGATGGCCAGCACGAGCGCGAACAGCCGCATGAGGCCGCTGCGGAACTCGTCGTGCTTGCCCTGCGCCGCGTGGGCGGAGAGCTTGGGGAGGAGCGCGGCCTGCACGGCCTGGAACATCAAGAGCGGTACGCGCGCGAGGAACATGGCCGTCACGAAGCCGGCCAGCGCGGCCTGGCTCTTGGCGTCGTTCTTCACGAGTATCTGCGCGGCAAAGACCGGCGCGTACGAGAGCACCTGCGCCAGCACCGATGCTGCGAGCAGCCATGCGAGCGCGCTGGACAGCTCCGAGTAGGGAGCCTCGGGCCCGGGCATCGCGAGGCCGTGCTGGCCCCAGAGCGAGACGATGACGGCGATGATCGGCGGGAGCGCGAGCGCGAGCGCGAACAGGCCGGGCGACGCGTAGGTGTGCGTGACACCGTGACTGTCCTTCGCGGCCTGGTGGCTGAGCGCGACGACCGCGATGACCGCCACGATGCGACCGACCCCCTCGGTGCCGTGCATCATGCCGTAGTTGCGGAAGCGGTGGTTGCCCGACAGCGCGCCGCGCGCGAGGTACGCACACGCGTAGGTGAACAGCGCGACGATGAACGCGGCCAGCAGGAACCACTCGTCGGGCTGGTTCTTGAACAGTTGGTGCACCACGCTCGGCGCCGCGACCGCGACCACGGCGCTTGCGACGGCGAGCAACGCTGCCAGCGTGAGTCCGAGCCGTGCCGCCCGCCAGAGCACCGGCCCGCCACCAACGCCTTCGGCCCGGCGGTGCGCGATCGCCCGCGCGACCTCCTGCTCGAGGGGCTGGAAGAAGCCGGGTGTGGCGACGAAGGTGAGCACCCAGAGCGCGTTCACCGCGTTGTAACCGGGGTCGGAGAGTCGCTTTTCCGCGAAGATCTGGTAACCCCAGGCGGCGAGCGAGCCGAGCGCGAGCCCGGCACCCACCGCGAAGGTCCCCTCCGGCACGTTGGTACGGGCGGCGTCGACCACGCGCCGGGCACGGAGGGCCATTGGGCTCATGGTAAACCGGGGTTGCTGTGAAGACCCGCACGCTGCTCGTGTTGTGCGCGTTGTGCGCCGGCGCGATCCTCGCCGCGGGGGTTGCATTCGTGTTCGCGATCCACTGACGGCTCCGGTGACCGTTTCAAGTGTCGAGGGGATACGGGAATCGACGGATCGGGTACGCGACGTGCTCGCCGACTACATGACCGAGATGCACGACTAGGGGTGATGGCGACGGCCGAGCAGTTCGACCTCGTGGTGATGGGTGGAGGGCCCGGAGGATACGCGGCCGCGCTCTACGGGGCGTCGGCCGGGATGCGCGTAGCGATGGTGGAGGAGCGCCGCGTCGGCGGCACCTGCCTGCACCGTGGCTGCATCCCGGCGAAGGAGCTACTCGAGACCGCGACGGTGGTCCGCACCGTGCGTGGCGCCGCCGAGTTCGGCGTGGAGGTCAGCGGGGCCGACGCGCTCGTCCTCAACCTCGATGCCACCCAGAAGCGCAAGCAGCAGGTGATCGACCGGCTCACGAGCGGCCTCGAGACGCTGCTGAAGGGGCGCAAGGTCACGGTGCTGGCGGGCACGGCCCGGCTGCTCGACGGACCCGGTCACCTCGTCGCGGTCTCCGACGGCACCGAGTTGCGGGGCGGCAACGTGCTGATCGCCACCGGGTCGCTGCCGCGCGCGCTCCCGCTCCCCGGGCTCGACTTCGACGGCGAGCGCGTCCTGTCGTCCGACCACGTGCTCGAGCTCACCTCGGTGCCGCGGCGCGTCGCGGTGATCGGGGGCGGCGCGATCGGCTGCGAGTTCGCGTCGTATTTGCGCGACGCCGGCAGTGAGGTGACGATCCTCGAAGCGCTGCCGCAGGTGCTGACCGGGGTCGACGCGCAGGTGGCGCAGACCGTGGTGCGCTCGTTCAAGAAGCGGGGCATCGACACGAAGGTGGGTGTGAAGATCAGCGCCGCGGAGCGCAGCGGTGATGCACTCACCCTCCGCTTCGCGGGCAAGCAGGGCGACGTATCGCTCGACGTCGACGCGGTGATCGTGAGCGTCGGGCGCCGCCCGCGCAGCGAGGGCGTGGGGCTGATCGAGCAGGGTGTGGCGGTCGACGCCCGCGGGTTCGTCACGGTCGACGGCGCGCTGCGCACGAGCGTGCCCGGCATCTACGCGGTCGGCGACGTCGTCGACACGCCGCAGCTCGCGCACGTGGCCTTCGCCGAGGCCATCGTCGCGATCAAGGACATGCTCGGCGAGGGGCCGGCACCGCTCGACTACACGAAGGTGCCGTGGGGCATCTACTGCCATCCCGAGGTGGCGTTCTGCGGGCTCACTGAGGAGCGGGCCACCGAAGCCGGTTACGAGGTCGAGACGTCGACGCACCGCTTCATCGGCAACGGCCGGGCGCTGATCGTGGGTGAGCCCGACGGCCTGGTGAAGATTGTCGCCGAGAAATCGACCGGCGTGCTGCTCGGCGTGCACATCTGCGGTCCCTGGGCCACAGAGCTGATCGCCGAGGGCTACCTGTCGGTGAACTGGGAGGCGACCGCGAGCGACATCGGCGCGCTGATCCACGCGCACCCCACCCTCTCCGAGCTGTTCGGCGAGTCGGCGCTCGCGCTCACGGGGCGTTCGCTGCACGGATAGACCGCCGAGCAGCGAGGGAGGCCGAGCGGCCCGTGAGCGAAGCGAACGAGCGGTAGAAGGAAGGCCAGAGATGGACGTCACGATGCCCCAACTCGGCGAGACGGTCACCGAGGGGACGATCACGAAATGGTTCAAGCAGGTGGGCGACGCCGTCGCCGTCGACGAGCCGCTCTTCGAAGTGTCCACCGACAAGGTCGACTCGGAGGTCCCCGCAGTGTCGGCCGGCGTGGTCACCGAGATCCTCGTGCCCGAGGGCGAGACGGTCGACGTGGGCACGAAGCTCGCGGTGATCGGTGACGCCGCCGGCGCGCCGGCCGCAACCACCGCGACCAGCGCGGCGCCCGCGGGTGAGGCACCGCCCGAACCCGCGCCGGCGCCGCAGCCGCGCCCTGAACCCGCGCCCGCGCCCGCGCCGCAACCGCGTTCCGAACCGGCGCCGAAGGCTCCGCCGGCACCGCCCGAACCGGCGGTTGCCGCGCCCGCACCCGCACCGCCGAACGTGCCCACCGCTGCTGCACCCGCGCCGCCGGCCCGGTTGGGTGCCGAGGTCGTCGCCTCGCCGCTGGTGCGCCGGCTCATTGCCGAGTACGGTCTCGATCCCGCAACGATCACGGGCACCGGCGACGGTGGTCGCATCACCCGCAATGATGTGCTCGCTGTGGCGCGGGCGCGCGATGCCGGTGCACCGGTCGCGCTTCGCGCGCCGGGTGCGCCCGCGTTTGCAGCGCCCGCGCCGCAGCCCTCGGCTCCGGCCCCGGCCCCGCAGGCGAGCGCACCGGCGGCCGGCGACTACGTGGTGCCGTTCGACAACGTGCGCCGCCGCACGGCCGAGCACATGGTCCGGTCGAAGGCCACGAGCGCGCACGTCTACACGTCGATGGAAGTCGACTTCGAGCGCATCGAACGGGTGCGCCGCACGGCGGGCCCGGTGTTCAAGTCCGAAGAGGGTTTCTCGCTCACCTACCTGCCGTTCATTGCCCGGGCCCTCTCCGACGTCACGCGCGAGTACCCGCACGTGAACGCGAGTGTCGACGGCGACACACTCGTGGTGCACCGTGACGTGCATCTCGGCATTGCCGTCGACCTCGACTTCAACGGTCTCATCGCGCCGGTGATCCGCAACGTCGATGGCAAGCGTCTCCGCCTGATCGCGCGCGAGATCCGCGACCTCGCGGCCCGCGCCAAGACGAAGCAGCTCAAGCCCGACGAGGTGCTCGGCGGCACCATCACGATCACGAACATGGGCCCGTTCGGCACCATGATGACGCTGCCGATCATCAACCAGCCGCAGGTGGCGATCCTCGCCGCCGACGCGGTGCAGAAGAAGCCCGTGGTGATCGAGGGGCCCGACGGCGAGGACACCATCGCCGTGCACCACGTGGGCATGCTCTCGCTCACATGGGACCACCGCGCGTTCGACGGGGCCTACGCAGCGTCGTTCCTGCGCGCGATGACGCAGGTGCTCGAGCACCACGACTGGGAGTCGGAGCTGGCGTGACGCTGCATGCCCGCTGGCTCGGCCGGGTGCGGTACGGCGACGCGCTCGCACTGCAGCGGGCCCTCCACGTATCCTCCAGCGGCGACGACTACCTGCTGCTCCTCGAGCACCCGCACGTGTACACGATGGGTTCGAAGGCGAAGCCCGAGCACGTCCTGATCGACGACGTCGCGCGGGTGGGGGCCGAGCTCGTCGCCGCTGACCGCGGCGGTGATGTCACCTACCACGGCCCGGGCCAGCTCGTCGGCTACCCGATCGTCACGTTGCCTGGGAGCCGCGATGTGGTCGCGTACGTTCGCCGGCTCGAGGGGCTGCTGATCGACGTGCTGGCCGACTTCGGGATCGTGGCGCGCCGCGACCCCGGTTACACCGGCGTCTGGGTCGACCAGCTCGACGGCGAACTCGGCGGCCAACCCGACGGTGCGGCGGCCAAGATCGCAGCGATCGGCGTGCGCGTCGCCCGGGGGCGCACACGGCACGGGTTCGCGCTGAACGTGTCGCCCGATCTCACCATGTTCGGCCACATCGTGCCGTGCGGCATCCGCGATCGTGGTGTCACTTCCATGGCGGCGCTCCTCGGCGACGCCGCGCCGTCGATCGCCGAGGTGGTCGACCGCGTCGTCGCCCGCGCCGCGGCCGGACTCGGCGTCGACGGTCCGATCGTGCGCGCCGGCATCGTGCGCGGCGTCGCGGCCCGATGTCGCGTCGCTCTCGGGCGACGCCGCGGGTGCGTCCTCGACGGTGCCGGTGCGGCTGCTCGGCCGGCTCGCACGGGCGGGGGTCGAGGCGCCCGCGGCCGAAGCGGGCGCACGCCGGCCCGAGTGGATGCGCGTGAAGGCGCGCATGGGCCCGGAGTTCACCGACCTGAAGCGGCGCGTGCGCGGCCTCGAGCTGCACACGGTGTGCGAGGAGGCCGGCTGCCCCAACATCTACGAATGTTGGTCGTCCGGCACGGCCACGTTCATGATCCTCGGCGATCGTTGCACCCGCGCGTGCGGCTTCTGCCTGGTCGACACGCGCAAGCCGCTTCCCGTCGACTCCGACGAAGCCCGCCGTGTGGCCGACGCGGTCGAGGCGATGGACCTCGAGCACGTGGTGGTCACATGCGTGGCCCGCGACGACCTCCCCGACGGCGGTGCCGCGGCGTTCGCCGCCACCGTCGACGCGATCCGGTCACGCTGCCCGCGCACCCGCGTCGAGTTGCTGATCTCCGACTGCGGCGGCGACCCGAGCGCGCTCGCCACGATCTTCGCGGCCCGGCCCGACGTGTTGAACCACAACCTGGAGACTGTCGCGCGCCTGCAGCAGGCGGTGCGCCCTTCGGCCGGCTACGCGCGCTCGCTCACGGTGCTCGCACGCGCGAAGGAGGCCGGCCTCACCACGAAGTCGGGGCTCATCCTCGGCATGGGCGAAACGGTCGACGAGGTGCGCGTGGCGATGACCGACCTGCGCAACGTCGGGGTCGACATCCTCACGATCGGGCAGTACCTCCAGCCGAGCGCGCGGCACCTGCCCGTGGTCCGCTGGTGGACGCCCGCAGAGTTCGGCGCGCTGCGCGTGTTCGGCGAAACGATCGGCTTCGCACACGTCGAATCCGGCCCGCTCGTGCGGTCGAGCTACCACGCCCGCGACGCCGCGGGTGCTGCCGTCATCGTGTGACCGAACCCACGCCCGAACCCGGACGCCGCCGCCGGTGGTGGCCCGAGCCGGCGCTCGCCCTCGCGTACGGGGTGGTGAGCGCGCCGATCGTCGGTGAGCTCGTCAGAACCTGGCGATCGCAGTGGTATCCGAGCGGCGACGACGCCGTGCACGCGATTCACGCCCACGACGTCTTCTCGGTGCACACGCCGCTGCTCGGGATGTTCTCGGGCATCACCGCACACGGGCGTCCATACGTGTACCACCTGGGCCCGTTGGTGTTCTGGGCGCTCGCGATACCGGAGCGATTCTTCTCCGAGCGCATGGGCATCGTGATCGGCGCCGCGATCGTCGGCATCATCGCCGCGGTCGCGCTCGTCCGCAGCGTCGGGCGCATGTACGGCCCGAACGGCGCGCTCGTCGCGTCGGCGATCACCGCGATCACGTTCTGGTCGGTCGGACGCAATGTCCTCGCCGAGCCGTGGAACCCGTACATCGGCCTGATCCCGCTGATGCTCGTGTTCGTCTACTCGCTCGAGCTCGCGAACGGAGCGTGGGCGCCGCTTCCATGGATCGCCCTCGCCGCCAGCTTCGTGGTGCAGGCGCACTACGTGTACATCCCGATCGTCCTGGCCAGCGTCGCCGCAGGGTGCCTGCTCGGCATCGTCGCTCGCCGACGCGCACGAACCGAGAGCAACGCCGACGACGACGACGAGCGCCACGCTTCGGAGCCCGGCCGCGCCGCCCGCCGCCGCGCGCTCGTCGCGGCGGCGCTGGTGACCCTCGCGTGCTGGATCCTCCCGCTGCTCGACGAGCTGGTGCACCGGCCGGGGAACCTCAGCAACTGGGTCGGTGCGCTCGGCCACACACAGGGCACGCGGCCCACGGTTCCCGCGGCGTGGCGCTACGTGGCGCAGACACTCGGATGGCCGCCGCTCGCAGCCCGCGGTCCGTTGCCGGGCCGTGTGCTGTCCGACCTCC
This sequence comes from uncultured Actinomycetes bacterium, assembly GCA_963716525.1. Lineage (GTDB taxonomy): Bacteria > Actinomycetota > Acidimicrobiia > IMCC26256 > PALSA-610 > JBBREP01. Next base: position 728,239 of record OY970315.1, on the reverse strand, counting down.
AGTTGCACGTCGATCGCCGGGCTGAGGCGGTCGCCGGGCTGGTCGTCGCGCTGCTGCTTGCCGTCGCGGTCCGCGCGTGGCGGCGCGACCCGCCGACGGCCCGCTTCGCGACGCTGGCCTTGCTGCTCGTGCCGGTCACGCTCTTCTCAGTGTGGCGCCTGCCCTTGAGCTTTCCCGCGATCCCGGCCTACCGGCTCGTGATGCTCTGGCCGGTGAGCGCGTTCGCGTGGACCGCGCTCGGAGTCGGCATCGTCGCGCTGCTGGCGAGTCGCGAAGGTGCGCGACGCGCGGCGTGGGCGCGGCTCGGTCGCGCCGGCACCGCGGTCGTGAGCATTGCCGGTGTCCTGGCGTCGCTCGTTGCGGTGATCGGTGCGCCATCCATGGGCCCCACCGACGACACCGGTTCGCGGGCCACCCGTACCGTCGTCAGCGAAGCTCTCGCGCACCTCCCGCACGGACCGCGGTACCGGTTGCGCAGTGTCGGCGGCACCGCGTACTTCGTGCAGTACGGCCTGATGCGAGCGATGCTCGATCACGGCTACCGCACCTTCATGCCGCCGGACGACGTGCAGCTCGGCCGCTACTACGCGAGCAACGATCCGCACGACTCGATCCTGCTCGTCACCGATCGCCTCGGCGGGCTGCAGCACGGCGAGCGCGTCGTCGCCGAATACGACACCACGACCCCCGCCGAGCGGGCCACCTTCGAGCGAAGCCAGGCCGCGGCGGTCGCGGCGCTGCGCGCGGAGCCGTTGCGCCTCACGCCGTACGGCGAGCAGTTACGGCGGCGGCAGACGGGCCTGGTCCGAGCCGCGCTCGACGCGGTGGCGAAGGGCACGGTGACGCCCGACCTGTTGCTCGACGCGGCGCTCGATCCGCTCATCCTCGCCAGCCGGCTCGATCCCGACCACTCCCGGGAGCCGTTCGTGGTGGGCCCGGAGATCGTCCCGACGCTCGGCGCGTACGTTCAGGCGCGAAGCACGATCACCGGCTCGCTGGTCCGGGTGATCCTGGTGCCTCCCGCCTGAGCATCACCGTGGCCCCGAGCGCGTACAGTCCCGCGCCATGAACGCGGCCGGCGGGGCGCTCTCGCTCGTGGTCCCGGTCTTCAACGAGCACGCGCGGATCGAACCGGCGCTCATACCCCTCATCGAGTTCGTCACCGCTCGTGGTCCGGGCAGCGAGCTGATCTTCGTCGACGACGGATCGACCGACGCGACGGGCGCCATCATCGAGAAGATCGTGGGCAGCCGTCCCCAGGGCGACTGCGCGGTCCGGGTGCTGTCCCGCGGGCACCGGGGCAAGGGCGCCGCGATTCAGGCCGGCATCGGCGAAGCCCGTTGCGATCTCGTCGCCTTCTGTGACGTCGACCTGGCCACACCGCTCGAAGAGCTGGCTCGCATCGTCGACGTCGCCACGACCGGGGTGCTCGCGATCGGATCGCGCGGCCTGCCGACGTCGTCGCTGGGTGTGCGGGAGCACCGCACGCGCGAGACGCTGGGCCGGGCGTTCAACCGGCTGGTGCAGCTCTCACTCGCCCCCGGCATCACCGACACGCAATGCGGCGCGAAGGCGGCCCCGCTCGCAATGTGGCAGACCGTGCTCCCGAGCGTGGAGGAACCCGGCCTGGCATGGGACGTCGAGGTCATCGCGCAATGGCTTGCCCGCGATCTGCCGATCGCGGAGGTTCCGATCGTGTGGAACCACCAGCCGGGTTCGGCCGTCAACGTCACTCGTGAGGGGATCGCCATGCTGCGCGCCCTCCCACGGATCCGCGCCCGCGTGGTCGCGGCGCGGACGAAGTGGTCGCAGCGGCCGGTCGATCGCGCCATCGACGCGGTCTTCGACGACGACAACGCCAAGACGCTCGCCGACGCCGACTACCGCCACTGGTGGTTCCGCAGCCGCGCCGCGTACGTGAACTGGGCGCTCGGTCGCTACGCGTGCGGACCGGGATGGCTGATGGATCTCGGCGCGGGTGCCGGAGGTGTGACGGCCCGGTTCGCCTGGGACCGCACCCGAACGCTCGCGGTCGAGGGCAACCGCGCGCTCGCCACATATGCCCACCGCACACACCGCATCCACGTCGTGCTCGCCGACGCCGCGACGCTGCCGTTCCGTCCCGGTGGCGCCGCGGCAACCACGCTGCTCGACGTGATCGAACACGTCCCGGAGCCGCTCGCGCTGCTGCGGGCCGCGAACGCGGCGCTCGCCGCGGACGGGATCTGCATCGTCACGGTGCCGGGACACGCCGGCCTGTGGTCGAAGGCGGACGAATCGCTGGGCCACTACCGCCGGTACAACCGCGCGTCGCTGCGGGCCGAGATGGAGGCGGCCGGCCTGCGGGTCGAGTACGTCGGGCACATCTTCAGCTGGCTGTTCCTTCCCGTCTGGTTCCGTCGCAACGTCAAGTCGACCGAGACGGCCGAGCTCGGCCTCGACGTCGACAGCACGGCGGTGAGCGCAGCCGCGCTCGTCCTCACGGCGTGCGAGCGATCGTTGCTGCGGTTCGTGTCGCTGCCGTTCGGCACCTCGGTGCTCGCGATCGCGCACCGCGGCCCGAACCCGGTCCGCGCGCCCTAGTGGTCGCTGCTGTGGCGCGCTGGTGGCGTGGCCTCGGGTCGCCCCGCGCCCGACGGACGTTGCTCGTAGTGCTGGCCGCGGGCGCGCTCCTGCGCGTCGCGTGGGTGTCGTACGCGGGCGTGGAGCCCCGCTACGTGAGCGACCCGTCGGCGTACCTGCTGCAGGGCGAACAGATCGCGCACGGCTTCGGTTACACCAACCCGCTCGTTCGTGTGAGCAACGTCAGCCGCGCTGCCCACCACCAACCGCTCGTGCCCGAACAGGCATCGTCGTTCTACCCGCCGGGCTACCCCACGTTCGTGGCCGGCGTCGCCTGGGTGGTGTGGCACACGCCGATCCCCGACGGCGACGGCGCGATCGTGCGCACCGTCGGCTTCGTGCAGGTGCTGTTGGGTCTGGCCGGCATCCTGCTGCTCTACGAGATCGCTCGGCGCCTGCTGTCCGAGCGGATCGCGCTGGTCGCGGCCGCGATGATGGCGCTGTACCCGGGGCTCATCACGCTGACTGCCACGTTGCAGCTCGAGACGGTGTTCATCACGCTCTCGCTCGCGACGTTCCTCGCGGTGCTGCCGCTCGCCACCGCGCCCGGCGCGCTGTCGCGCCGCCGCCTGCTCCTTGCCGGCGCGTTGATCGGGGCGGTGTCGCTCGTGCGACCGACGGTCGCGCTGCTCATCGTCGCGTTCGCCGTCGCGCGGCTCGTGGCGCGCCGTCCCTGGCGGGAGACGGCCGCGGCGCTCGCGCTGCTTGTCGCCGCCACGATCGCGATCGTCGTGCCGTGGACGATCCGCAACGCCGTCGCGCTGCACGCCTTCGTGCCGCTCTCCACGGGCATCGGCCCGGCGCTGTGCATGGCCCGCAATCCTCAAGCGACCGGGTACCTCGATTCGCGGATCCTCGTCGCCGAGTGCTCGCCCCCGCCCGGGCACCGACTTCCCGCCGCCGACGACGTGGCCGCGAATCGATTTGCGACGAGTGAGGCGATCCACTGGGTACTGCACCACCCGGTCGGCGAGGCGCGCATGTGGTTCTGGCGCACGTTCTACGCCTATCGCCACGACACGACGGGCGTCGACGACTTCGGCGCGCGGATGAGCACACGGTGGCACGACGTTGTGGTCGCACTTTCGGACAGTGCGGCGTTCGTGGTGCTTGCCTTCGCGGCGGTCGGCGGCGTCACGCTGGCGATCACGCGGCGGCGCGGTGCGGTCTTCCTCGCTGCGTCGACGGTCTTGTTCGCCGCGGTCCCGCTGATGCTGTTCGGCGACCCGCGCTACCGCGTTCCCGCCGAGCCGCTCTTCATGATCCTGGCCGCGATCGCGCTGTGCGCCGCGGTCGACGGCATCCGGCAGGAGGCCGGGCAACCCGGGGAAGGCGATGGTGTGCGCGTGGGCGGGGCGCACCCGGCTGCGGATGAGCTGGTCGATGCTCGGCCTCCGTGGCGTGGTTGACTCTTGGCGTGGCCTCGTCGACCGACGCGATCAGCGACGACCTGGCGATCTGGATGCGGGCCCAGCCGATGTTCTTCGTCGCCACTGCGCCGCTGGGCGACCACGGTCACGTGAACGTGTCGCCGAAGGGGCTCGCAACGTTCGCGGTGCTCGGCCCGCAACGGGTGGCCTACCTCGACCTCACCGGGAGCGGGGCCGAGACGATCGCGCACGTGCGCGAGAACGGTCGCATCACCATCATGTTCTGCGCGTTCGACGGCGCGCCGAGCATCTGCCGCGTCTACGGCCGCGGGCAGGTCCACGAGATGGGCAGCGACGAGTACGACGAGCTGCTCCCGAACTTCACCGAGCTCGCCGGCGCGCGAGCGATCATCGACGTGGCCGTCACGCGCGTTTCGGCGTCGTGCGGGTACGCGGTGCCGCTGATGGACTACGTCGGTCAACGCACGCGGCTCGCCGAATGGTCGGAGGCACGCGGTCCCGACGGTCTTGTCGAGTACCGCCGCAACAAGAACGCAACGAGTATCGACGGCCTGCCGGCGCTCGGGGTGGAGGACGAGACGTGAACCACGCCGCACGCATCCAGCGGGTGCGGGCGCAGATGGACGCCGCCGGCGTCGATGCGTTGCTGCTGTCGGTGGGTCCCGACCTGCCCTATCTCACCGGTTACGAGGCCATGCCGCTCGAGCGACTCACGATGCTCGTGCTCGGACGAGAGGGCACCGCGCAACTGGTGATACCGCAGCTCGAAGCACCGCGTGTGCCGTCCGACACGGCTGCTTGCGCAGGAGTCGAGATCGTCGCCTGGGCGGAAACCGACGATCCCATCGCCCTCGTCGCCCGCATCGTCGGCGGCGCGCGCACGCTGGCGATCGGCGACCACACCTGGGCGCGCTTCGTGCTCGCGCTGCAGGCCGCGCTGGGCGATCGTCGCTTCGTCGCGGCGAGCGTCGTGACGGCGCCGGTTCGGCGGGTGAAGGACGGCGAGGAGATCGACGCGCTGCAACGGGCCGCGTCGGGCGTCGACGCCGTCGCCGCGGCGATGCGTGCGCGTCCGTTCGCAGGCCGCACCGAGATCGACGTGCACCGCGAGCTGGTCGACCGGATGCTCGAAGTCGGGCACGCACGGTCCAACTTCGCGATCGTCGCCGGGGGCGCGAACGCCGCGAGCCCGCATCATGAGCCGACGGGCCGCGTGATCCGCGAGGGCGACATCGTGCTGTGCGACTTCGGCGGCACGATGGACGGTTACTGCTCCGACATCACCCGTATGTTCCATGTCGGCACCCCAGCCGGCGAGATCGTCGCCGTGTACGACGTGCTCGTGGCCGCGCAGGAAGCCGGTGTGCGCGCCGGCATCGTGGGCGCGCCGTGTGCCGCGGTCGACGAGGCGGCGCGCGCCGTGATCACCGAGGCCGGCTTCGGTGATCGGTTCGTGCACCGCACCGGGCACGGCATCGGCACCGAAGCCCACGAGGAGCCGTACATGGTGCACGGCAACCTCACTCCGATCGCGCCCGGCCATGCGTTCAGCGTCGAGCCGGGGATCTACGTGACCGGCCGGTTCGGTATGCGCCTCGAAGACATCGTCGTCGCCACCGCCGGCGGTCCGCGCCGGCTCAACGGCGCGCCCCGCGACCTCGCGCTCGTCGGCTGACGACGCGGCCCCGAACCCATGCGACTGGATCTGGCGACGTTCCTCGTGCAGTGGGCCACCGGTGGCCTCGCCGGTCTCTACGTGACGACTCGACAGCGCGAGGTCGGCCTGGGCTACGGCTGGTTGCTGCGCAGCATCTACGCCGCGCTCGCGTTGGCCGGCGCGGTGTTGTTCCTGCGTCACGATCACCGCAGCGCTGGCGATCTCGTCGCCGGAAGCGGCGCGGCGCTCTGCGGGATAGCCGCCGTGGTGGCGCTGGTCATCTCGGTGCGGCGCCGCCGGGACGGTGTGGCGGCGTTCCCCCCGGTATCCGACCTTCTCGCGCCGATCGTGGGTGCGGCCGGGCTGTTCGGCGCGGCCAGCGTGGCCGGCGGCGGGTACGCCCTCACCGCGGCGCGCATCCTGTGCGGCGCGGCGTTCCTCGGCGTGGTCACCGATGCGATGCTGCTCGGGCATTGGTATCTCGTGCAGCCCGGCCTGCCCGCGCGCACGGCTGCTCGAGCTCGTCGACCTCACGATGTGGGTCTGGCCCGTCGAGGTGGCGCTGTTCCTCGTGCCCACCGGCATGGTGTCGGTGCTCACCGGCACGATCGACGACGGCTACAACGGCATTCTCGGCTGGGTGTGGGTGGCGTGCGCGGTGTTCACGATCGCGTTGGTGTACGTGACCCGCCTCGCTCTGCGCGAGCCCTACTACAGCGCGGTCATGTCGGCGACCGGCCTGCTGTACCTCGCAATCCTCACGGCGTTCGGCACGGATCTGGTAGCCCGGGCGGTGCTCTCCCGCTGAGCTCGTACACCCAGTAGTGCTCGTCTTTCACGATGCCGTCGTGGCGGGTGAACACGAGGTGCTTGTGCAGCGCGGGTACCGGGCGGTTCGACACGAAGTACCAATGGTCGAAGTGGCCTTTCGTCGCGCGCGACACCGCACGGTTGAACGGCGCGATCACGCGCAGTCGCTTGCGGTCCCACAGGATGTACGTGCCGCTGCGGTCACCCTGCGGGTAGCTGATTGCCCGATCGAGCTCACCAGCCACGGCGGATACGGCGAAGTCGGGGCACCCCACGATCGGTGCCTGGGCATGGTGGTGGGTCTCGAACCAGTTCGCGACCGCGGCAGCATTCGTGAACGGCATGAAGAGGTCGAGCAGCACCGCCGACAGCGCGACGACGACCTGCACGGTGAGCACGCCGTCGAACAGCAGGTACCCGCGGCGACCAGCCCGAGCGCCGGTGGCGACGAACCACATCACGACCACGTAGAGCACGAAGATGTGGCCGATATAGCGGACGTTGCTCGTGGTGCCGAGCTTCGTGTAGAGGAAGCCGAGCATCAGCACGATGCCGGTCCACCACGCTGCGAGCGCGGCGCTCGATCGCCGGATGCTGATCGTGACCGCGGCCAGGACGAGCAACCCGGCCACCGCGGCGATTCTCGTGTGCCCGTCGGCGATGCTGGTGTTCCACCAGGAGTGCTCGAGCCTCGGGATCGGCACGAGCGCCGCGAACGGCGCGCTCAGCGCCTTGGCGCCGAGATGCGCGTCGATCGACAGGTTCCACCCGGCGAATGGCGCGGTGCCGGGCGCGGGCTGCGCCTGTGCGTACGCGTACGCGAGCAGCCCGAGGAAGACGGTGGCGGCCAGCACGGGGTCGCGGCGCCCCTCGCGATCGGTCTGCCACGGCCGGTCACGCACCGCGACGCCGACCGCGATCGCGACCGCCACGCAGGCGCCGAACGCGCTGGTGTTCGCGAGCAGGCCGAGCACCACGGCGCGCGCGAGCCATCGCGGCTTGCTGTCGGTGACGACGATCATCGCCACGACGGTGAGCAGCACGCCGAGCCCGTAGCTACGCGTGAGCGCGCCGTATTCGTAGAGGAAGAAGTAGCCGAACACGAGCGCGATGCGCCGCCGGAGTGTGAACGGTGCCCGGAACAGCACCAGACCGGCCGTGATCGTGGCGATGCACCACTCGAGCCATTGCAGGGTCGACGCGCTGTGGAACACGCGTGCGAACGGCCAGAGCAACGCGTACCACAGCACCGGATGGCCCTCGTAACGAAGGTTGTGCAGCAACGCGGTCGGCGTCGCGCTGGCCCGGGCGATCATCCACGACTGCAGCTCGTCGCGCCACAGCTCGTGCGACGCGAGCGCGACCGCGAGCACCGCGGCGAACAGCGCGAGCGCCTGCACCTCGCGCCGGCGGCCGAACGACGGCGCGCGAGGGCCGGTGGCGGCTCCCGGCGCGGCGTTCACGCTCTTACGCTACGAAGTACTTGGCGTCGGGATGCGGCACGATGATCGCCGACGTGCTCTGCTCGGGTACGAGGTGGAACTCCTCGGTGAGCTCGACGCCGATGCGATCGATCTCGAGGAGGTCGGCGACCTTGGCCTGGTCGTCGAGATCGGGACACGCCGGATAGCCCCACGAGTAGCGACTCCCTCGGTACTGCTGGCGGAACAAGCCGGCAACCGTCGGGCCGTCTTCGCCTGCGTACCCCCACTCCTCGCGGATGCGCCGGTGCCACAGCTCCGCGAGGGCCTCGGTCATCTCGACGCCGAGACCGTGGAGCATCAGATAGTCGTGGTACTCGTTCGCCGCGAACAGCTCGCGCTCGCGCTCGCTCACCCTCCGGCCCATGGTGACGACGTGGAAGCCGGCGAAGTCGATCTCGCCCGACTCGACCGGTCGGAAGAAGTCGGCGATGCAGAGGAACCGGTCCTTGCGCTGGCGCGGGAAGTGGAAGCGGGCGCGCTCGCTCCCGCGCGTGTCGTCGGTCCACACGATCAGCTCGTCGCCGTCGGCGTTCACCGGGAAGTAGCCCCACGCGGCCGCAGGCACGAGCAGCTGCTCGGCCTTCGCCCGCTCGACCTGGGCCCGCAGCGAGGGGCGGATGCGCGCCTTGAACGTGGCGTCGTCCTCGCCCGACTCGGGCCGGAACTGCCACTGGTTGCGGAAGAGCGCGGTTTCGTTCACGTACGTGGCGATCTCGTCGAGCGAGATGCCCTTCGCCACGCGCGCGCCGAGGAACGGCGGCGTGAACACCTCCACGTCGTCGGGTACGTCGCTGCGCCGCGGCACGACGACGTCGGCGGCTTCGGCCCGCTCCGACTTGCGCGGGAGCCGCGATCCGGTGACCTCACGGCCGAACGCAGGGTCCCAGTCGCCGCTGCGCTTCATCGTCATCAGCCGGTCCATGGTGTGCAGACCCTCGAACGCGTCCTTGCCGTAGAACACGCGGCCTTCGTAGGTCTGGCGCAGGTCGACCTCCACGTACTTGCGCGTGAGCGCCGCGCCGCCGAGCAGGACCGGCATGTGGGCGAGGCCGCGCGCGTTCAGCTCCTCGAGGTTCTCCCGCATGATGATCGTGCTCTTCACAAGCAGGCCGCTCATGCCGATCGCATCGGCATTCACCTCGGCCGCGGCGTCCAGCATGTCGTGGATCGGAACCTTGATACCGAGGTTCTTCACGGTGTAGCCGTTGTTCGTGAGGATGATGTCGACGAGGTTCTTGCCGATGTCGTGCACATCGCCCTTCACGGTGGCGAGTACCACCGTGCCCTTGCCCGAGCCGTCGGCCTTCTCCATGTGCGGCTCGAGGTGCGCCACGGCCGCCTTCATCGTCTCCGCGCTCTGCAACACGAACGGCAGCTGCATCTCGCCGCGGCCGAACAGGTCGCCGACCACCTTCATGCCGTCGAGCAGCACGTCGTTCACGATCGCCAGCGCCGGGAGGCTCTCCATCTGCTCGTCGAGGTCGCCTTCGAGCCCGTTGCGGTTGCCGTCGATGATCCGGCGCTTCAGGCGTTCGTCGACGGGCAAGGCCGCCAGGTCGTCCTTGGTGGCCGCGGTGGCCTCGATGTTCTCGAACAGCGCCATGAACGCCTGCAGCGGGTCGTAGCCCTCGCGCCGCCGGTCGTAGATCAGGTCGAGCGCCACGTCGCGCTGCTCGTCGGGGATGCGGTGCAACGGCACGATGCGCGCCGCGTGCACGATCGCCGCGTCGAGGCCGGCCTGGCGGCACTCGTGCAGGAACACCGAGTTGAGCACGTGGCGGGCCGCGGGCTTGAGGCCGAAGCTCACGTTCGACAGGCCGAGGATCGTCGACGCGCCGGGTAGCTCGGCCTTGATCCGCCGGATCGCATCGATGGTGGCCATGGCGTCGCCACGCAGGTCGTCGTCGCCGGTGGACAGCGGGAACGTGAGCGCGTCGAAGATGAGGTCGGTGGGGTCGAGCCCGTAGCGGCTCGTGGCGATGTCGTAGAGGCGGTGCGCGACACGCAGCTTCCAGTCGACGTCGCGCGCCTGGCCCTCCTCGTCGATGGTGAGGCAGATCACCGCGGCGCCGTAAGTGTGCGCGAGGCCGAACACGCGGTCCATGCGCTTGCCCGGCTCCTCACCCTCCTCGAGGTTCGCGGAGTTGAGGATTGCCTTGCCCCCGTGGTGCTGCAGCCCGGCCTCCACCACCTGGGGCTCGGTGCTGTCGAACACGAGCGGCAGGCTTGCCTGGGTGGCGAAGCGCGACGCGATCTCGTCCATGTCGACCGTGCCGTCGCGGCCCACGTAGTCGACGCACACGTCGAGCACGTGCGCGCCCTCCTGCACCTGATCGCGCGCCATGCGTACGCAGGTGTCCCAGTCGCTCGCGAGCATCGCCTCGCGAAACGCCTTCGATCCGTTGGCGTTCGTGCGCTCGCCGACCGCGAGATACGACAACTCCTGGTGGAACGGCACGTGCGAGTAGATCGAGCTGCAACCGGGTTCGAAATCGGGTGTGCGCGGTGCCGGCGCGTGGCCCGCGATGCTGCCGAGGCGTTCGACGACGGCCTGCAGGTGCGCGGGTGTGGTGCCGCAGCAGCCGCCGACGATGTTGACGCCGAACTCCCTCACGTTGCGCTCGTGCGCGTCGGCGAGCTGTTCGGGCGTGAGGTCGTAGTGCGTATGACCGTCGACCACGCTCGGAAGCCCGGCGTTCGGCAGGCACGACAGGTAGGTGCGGGCGTGCTGCGACAGGTAGCGGAGGTGCTCGGTCATCTCGTGCGGACCGGTGGCGCAGTTGAGGCCGATCACGTCGGGCCGCATCGCCTCGAGCGCGGTGAGCGCGGCGCCGATCTCGCTGCCCACGAGCATGCGCCCGGTGGTCTCGATCGTGACCTGCACCATGAGCGGAACGGTGATGCCGGTGGCTTCCATGGCCCGGCGTGCGGCCACGAGCGCGGCCTTCCCCTGGAGCAGGTCGTAGACCGTCTCCACGAGCAGCACGTCGACACCACCGGCGAGCAACGCCTCGGCCTGTTCCTGGTAGTCGTCGCGCAGCTGCGCGAACGGGATATGACCGAGCGACGGCAGGCGCGTACCCGGGCCCATCGAGCCGATCACGAAACGGGGGCGGCCGTCGCCGGCGGCCTCGTCGGCCACCTCGCGGGCGATGCGTGCCGCGTGCTCGTTGATCGTGCGGGACTTGCCGGCGATGCCGTACTCGTTGAGCACCAGAGCGAAGGCGCCGAACGTGGCCGTCTCGACCGCGTCGACGCCGGCGTCGAAGAACTCGCGGTGCATGCGCGCCACGAGGTCGGGGCGCGTGAGCACGAGCATCTCGTTGCAGCCCTCGAGCGCGGGGCCGCCGAAGTCGTCGGCGCCGAGGTCCTGATCCTGCATCCAGGTGCCGAACGCGCCGTCGAACACGAGGACGCGCTCAGCGAGGGCGTCGAGAAATGCCGACATCCGGGCCAGGCTATCGGTGCCTTTGTGCGCGGCGCCTGTCGTTCCCGGCGGGGATCACACACGTCACAGGTCCGTAGACTCGGTGAGAGTGAAGATCTACACGAAAACCGGCGACGACGGCACGACGGGGCTGTTCTACGGGGGCCGTGCGAGCAAGGACGACGCCGGGCCCGAGGCCTACGGCACCGTCGACGAGGCGGTGAGCGTGCTCGGCATGGCGCGCGCCGAGTCCGCGCGAGGTGCCGAGCTGCACGAGCTGCTCGTGCGCCTGCAGCGCGAGCTGTTCGTGGTGGGTGCCGAACTTGCCACCGCGCCGGCGAACCGCCGAAAGCTCACCGACGGCACCACGTGTGTCACCGTGGCGATGGTGGAGGCCCTCGAGCCGATCATCGACGACGTCACGGCGCGGTTCGAGCAACCGACCGAGTTCGTGCTGCCGGGCGAGAATCGTGTCGGTGCCGCGCTCGACCTCGCGGCGCGGTCGTGCGGCGCGCCGAGCGCGGCGTCGGTCGCGGCCACGCGCTCCGCATGGCTCGAAGCCGGCAGTCAGGTGGTGCCGTACCTCAACCGTCTTGCCGACCTGCTGTGGGTGCTCGCCCGCTGGCAGGAAGGCGAGTCGCTCCCGATGCGGGGCTGACTGGCGCCCCGAGCTGGCGCCCCGAGCTGGCGTCCCGAGCTGGCGTCCCGAGCTGGCGCCCCGTATGTCGCCATACGAGTTCGGCGTGGCGATCGGATGCGATGGGGTATGACCACGGAGTGGACGCCGCCGGTTGGACGATCTTTCTCATCGCGATCGCGACGATCATGCTGATCGCCATCTACTGGGGGCGGTCCGCCCGTCGATGATGCCGGGGCCCGCCATTCGTCGATGCGGCATCATGGAGTCGAGATGGCCTCGAGACTGATTGCCCTGTGCTTCGACGCGAACGACCCGCTCGGTCTCGCTCGCTTCTGGTCCGAAGCGCTGCAGTGGGCGATCGCGGAGGAGTCGGACGACGAGGTCAGCCTCGTGCCGGCGGACGGCACGAGATTCGGGCTCGACTTCGTGAGGGTGCCCGAACCGAAGTCCGCGAAGAACCGCATCCACCTCGACCTCACCACCGCCTCGATCGACGACCAGCAGGAGAGCGTCGAGCGGCTGATCGCGCTCGGCGCGCGACACGCCGACGTGGGTCAGGGCCCCGACGACCCTCACGTCGTGCTCGCCGACCCCGAAGGCAACGAGCTCTGCATCATCGAGCCGGGCAACAAGTTCCTCGCGGGCTGCGGTCGTCTCGGATCGATCACGTGCGACGGCTCGCCGCAGACGGGCTACTTCTGGAGCGCGGCGCTCGGGTGGCCGCTCGTCTGGGATCAGGACGGCGAGACCGCGATCCGAGCGCCCGACGGCACCGGTCCGTTCATCACCTGGGGTCCGCCAGTCCCGCCGAAGTTCACGAAGAACCGGCTGCATCTCGACATCGCGCCGCCTGCAGGCGTCGACCAGCAGGCCGAGGTCGACCGCCTGATCTCGCTCGGCGCTACCCGCATCGACATCGGCCAGGGCGATGTGAGCTGGATCGTCATGGCCGATCCCGACGGCAACGAGTTCTGCGTGTTGACACCGCGATAGCGCCCGGCGCGGCTCGCGCGATCGCGCGATCGCGCGGCGGGTGTGTCCCGGGCGAACGGTGTCCATCCGTAGAATCCCTCGCATGGCCATGAAGCTGTCGTTGTCGTCGGTCGCGCCCGAGCGAGCGCGGTGTGATGTGCTCGCCGTCGGCGTGTACCAGGATCGGAAGCTCACGCCCAGCGCGCAGGCGATCGACAAGGTGCTCGGCGGATCGCTGCTGCGCGAGGCCGCCGATGGCGGTTTCAAGGGCGCCCTCGGCAACGGCTGGATCGTGACCGCGGGCGAGGGCGTGGCGGCGAAGGCCGTGCTACTCGTGGGCCTCGGAAAGCGGGACGAGCTGACGCTCGACGGAGTGCGGCGCGCGGGTGCGGTGGTGGCCAACAAGCTCAAGGCGCGCCGCAACGTGGCGGTCACGATCGTCGACGCGGTGCCGGCTTCCATCGAGGTCGAGGACGCGGTCGCTGCCCTGGCCGAAGGCGTGACGCTCGGCGGTTACACGTTCCGGCGGTACAAGACCAAGGGCGAAGCACCCGCACTGGCGTCCGTCGCGATCCTCGGTGCGAGCGGCGCACGCGCGCAGCGTGCGCTCCACAGCGCGGTCGCCGCGTCGACCGCCACGGCCTGGGCGCGCGACATGGTGAACGAGCCCGCCGCGGCGAAGGCGCCCGCCGACATGGTCGCGGTGGCGACGCGCCTGCTGCGCAACAAGCGCGTCAAGGTGGACGCGTGGTCGGGCCCCGAACTGGTGCGCCGCAAGCTCGCGGGCACGATCACCGTCGGCCAGGGCTCGCGCCGCGCACCCCGGTTCCTGCGCATGGAGTACGCGCCGAGCGGGGCGCGGGCGACGCTCGCGCTCGTGGGCAAGGGCGTGGTGTTCGACTCGGGCGGTCTGTCGTTGAAGACGTCGACCGGTATGGAGCAGATGAAGACCGACATGTCGGGCGGTGCGGCAGTGATCGCCACGATGTCGGTGCTCGCCGATCTCGGTGTGCGCAATCGCGTCGTCGGCTACGTGCCGCTCGCCGAGAACATGCCCGGCGGCAACGCGTACCGCCTCGGCGACGTGATCACCTACCGCAACGGCAAGACGGTCGAGGTGATGAACACCGACGCCGAGGGCCGCCTGATCCTCGCCGACGCGCTCGCGCTTGCTGCCGACGAGGAAGCCGACGCGATCATCGACCTCGCCACGCTCACCGGCGCGTGCATGGTGGCGCTCGGTCCGAAGGTCGCCGGACTGATGACGAACAACGACGCGTGGAAGGCGCAGGTGGTCGCGGCGGGGGAGCGCAGCGGCGAGCCGCTGTGGCCGCTGCCGCTGCCGAAGGAGTACCGCAAGATGCTCGACAGCGAGATCGCCGACATGAAGAACGTCGGCGGCAGCTACGGCGGTGCCATCACCGCGGCGATCTTCCTGTCGGAGTTCGTGGGCAAGACCCCGTGGGTGCACCTCGACATCGCCGGCCCGGCGCGGGCCGAAGCCGACGACGGGTATCTGCGGCGCGGCGGCACCGGGTTCGGCGTGCGGACGCTCGTCGAGCTCGTGCAGTCGTTCCGCCGGCCCCGGTGAGGACACGAGCCGTCGCAATACTCGCGCTCGGCATGGTTGCTGCTGCGGCCTGCCAGTCGTCGTCCCGGGCGCACGGCACCGCGCCGGCCGTCACCGCGCCGGTACAGCGCTGGCCCACTGGAACGGCCGTGCGCGGGCGGCCGACCGTGCTCGTCGAGCGGCACGGCGACCCGGCGCACCTTCAGCTCACCGACAACCAGGTGATCGAGCTCGACTTCGTGCCGCGCGCCACGTCGCTCGCAGTGCTCGGCGCGGTGCCGTCGATCGCGAACCTCCCGAACCTCCCGGTTCCGTAGCCGCTACGGGACCGCGACGACCGTGGTGCCCATGGTCGCCCAGCTCCACAGGATCGCGGCGTCGGCTTGGTTGAGCCGTACGCAGCCGTGTGACTGCGGCGTGCCGAGCAGCGAGTCGGGCTCGATCGGCGTGCCGTCGGGGCGCAGCGGGATGCCGTGGAAGCCGAACCACAACCCGCTCGAGCCGCGGAAGAAGCCCTGGAAGTAGGGCAGGCGCAGCGAGCCCGCGTAGTCGGGGTTCAGCCGCCGCTGGATCGAGTACGTGCCCGACGGCGGCGAGCCCGTGCGGCCCGAGACGAGCCAGCTGTAGGACACGACGCCGTTCGCCTCGATCATCCAGATCCGTTGCTGCGAGTTCGAGTACACGATGCGCCGGCCGCTGCCGGAGTTCGCGGGCGGTGGTGGACCGGTGGGCACCTGCGCGACCCAGTAGCCCTTGCCGTCGTTGGCGGCCGCGATACCGATCGACGCGCTCGTGCCCGACAGCGCGTTCGCGACGCGGCGCGCGCCGGTGGTGTACACGTGACCGTCGAGACCGAGCGTCCAGTAGCCGCCGGTCGGTGAGCGTGTGATGGCGGTGACCGTCGCACCGTGGCTCGGGTTGCCGAGTGTGGGCGCGTCGCCGAAGTGCACGACGGTGCCGTTGCCGATCAGCACCTCATAGCCGTGGCCCGACGGGCTCGCCGCCATCCCCACCGTGGGCGCGCTCTTCCACACCGGCGCCGCCGAACCGTAGAAGTGCGCGTCGCCGAACGTGAAGATGCCGCCGTCGGCCGCGACGAGCCAGTAGCCGTGACCCGACGGCGTGCGCGCCATGCCGACGACCGGCTGCGCGAGACGGATCCCGCCGGTGGAGCCGTAGAAGTGCGCGTCGCCGAAGCTGAAGATGCCGCCGTCACGGGCCACGAGCCAGTAGCCGTGGCCGCTGGGCGTGGCGGCCATGCCGACGATCGGCTGCCAGAGGTGGATCGCGCCGGTGGAGCCGTGGAAGCGCGCCGACCCGAAGCTGAACACGCCGCCGTCGCTCGCCACGAGCCACAGGCCGCTGCCGCTCGGGTCGGATGCGATGCCGACGATCGGCTGGTTCAGTGGCATGCCGAGCTGGCGCGGCTTGGGCGCGCTGCCGAGCCCGACGACGGTGGGCGGCGGGAACGTGCCCGCGGCGCCGGCCGGTGCGGCGCCGAGCGCGAGCCCGGCGATCGGCAGCGCCGCGGCCACGAGAGCGAAGGCGAGGAACCTACGGATGCGCATGTGGTCTCATCGGCGCCGACCCACACTCCGTTTGGTCATCTCCGGGCTCTCCGGGCTCGGCGACGACCGCGCGGCGGGAGGATCAGTGGGTGGCCGTGCCGTCCTTGAGCACTGCGTGGGGCAGGCAGAACTGGTCGTACTCGGCGATGTGGATCTCGGCGTCGTCGGAGCACGTGGGGCAGTTCGGGTCGCGGCGGACCTTGAACGTGCGGAAGCTCTGTTCGAGCGCGTCGTAGGCCAGGAGCCGGCCGCGGAGCGGCTCACCGAGGTTCAGGATGAGCTTCATCGCTTCGAGCGCCTGGATCGAACCGATGATGCCGGGCAGCACGCCGAGCACTCCGGCCTCCGCGCAGCTCGGTGCGAGCTCCGGCGGCGGCGGCTCGGGCAGCAGGCAGCGGTAGCACGGGCCGTTGTAGGGGTCGAAGACCGTCACCTGACCTTCGAAGCGGAAGATCGAGCCGTGCACCACCGGCGTGCGGGTGAGCAGCGATGCGTCGTTCAGCAGGTAGCGCGTCGGGAAGTTGTCGGTGCCGTCGACCACGATGTCGTAATCGGCGAGGATGTCGAGGATGTTGTCGGCACCGAAGCGCACGTCGTGCGTGACCACGTTCACGTCGGGGTTCAGCGCGGTGAGCGTCTTCTTGGCGCTGTCGACCTTGCGGTCGCCGATGCGTTCGGTGTTGTGCAGGATCTGGCGTTGCAGGTTCGACGAGTCGACGACGTCCATGTCGACGATGCCGAGCGTGCCCACACCCGCCGCGGCGAGGTAGAGCGCGGCGGGTGAGCCGAGTCCGCCCGCGCCGAGCAGCAGCACCTTCGCCTCGAGCAACTTCTGCTGGCCGGCCTCGCCGACCTCGGGGAGCAGGATGTGACGCTGATAGCGCATCCGCTGGTCGGGCGTGAGCACCGCCGGGGTGATCCACGGGCGGCCCTCGTTCTTCCAGCGGCCGAACCCGCCGGCCATCGACACCACGTCGCGGTAGCCGAGGTCCTGGAGCGTCTTGGCCGCGAAGACGCTGCGCACGCCGCCGGCGCAGTAGACGACGATCGGCCGCTCGCGGTCGGTGAGCTTGTTCTCGACCTGGCTCTCGAGGTGGCCGCGGGGGATGAACACCGACCCCGGGATCATCCCCTGCTCGTACTCGTCGAGCTCGCGGACGTCGAGGAACGTGGCGTCGTGGAGCCGGTCCTCGGCGCCGGCCGGCTCGATCTCGGCGATGTGCTGCTTGGTGTTGGCGAGGAGCTCGCGGAAACTTGCCATACGGCAGTAAATGCTACCGGACAGGTCGGGAATTCCCAAGGTCGAGATTCGCGGCGACTGCGGAGAGGAACTCGCCGAGCCGCGCCCGGCTCACGACCGATGCGGCCGGGTCGAACGGCGTCGGCTCGGCGTTGGCCACCACGAGCACGGCCCCGCACGCCAGCGCGAGCTCCGGCAGGGCCGCGGCGGGATAGACGCCGAGCGAGGTGCCGAGCGCGAGGAACACGTCGCAGCGCGTGGCGTGCTCCTGGGCGAGCAGGAGATCCTCGGCCACGAGCTGTTCGCCGAAGCTGATCGTCGCCGACTTCAGGATGCCGCCGCAGCCCGGGCACGGCGGGTCGGTCTCGCCGGCGCGCACCCGGTCGAGGGCCACCTGCATCGGCGCCCGGTACGCACACGAGAGGCACTTGACCTCGCGCACATTGCCGTGGATCTCGACGAGCCGGCGCTCGCCGCTGCCTGCGGCGTGGTGCAGGCCGTCGATGTTCTGGGTGACGAGCAGCCCGAAGCGGTCGCCGAGTGTGTGCTCGATGTGCGCCAGCGCGCGGTGGCCGGCGTTCGGCTCGGCGGTCCAGTAGGGGCCCTCGACGCGGTTGCGCCAAGCCTGCACGCGAACCGCCGGGTCGCCCACGTAGTGCTGGAGCGTCGCGGTCTTCTCGGCCGCGGGGTTCTTCGTCCAGAGGCCGTTCGGTCCGCGGAAGTCGGCGATGCCCGACTCGGTGGAGATCCCGGCGCCCGTGAGCACCATCACGTGGCGCGCGGTGCGCAGCAGCGCCGCGGTCTCGGCTACGGCATCGGGCATTCCGCCATTCTGGCCCAGGTCGTAACGTCGAGGAACAGCCGAGCGTGAGCGAGGGAAGGCCCACCGGCCCGTGAGCGCAGCGAACAAGAGGTAGGAACAGCCGAGCGTGAGCGAGGGAAGGCCCACCGGCCCGTGAGCGCAGCGAACAAGAGGTAGGAACATGCCGAGCGTGAGCGAGGGAAGGCCCACCGGCCCGTGAGCGAAGCGAACAAGAGGTAGGAACATGCAGTACACACGTCTCGGGCGCACAGCCCTCCGCGTCAGCCGCGTCTGCCTCGGCACGATGAACTTCGGGCCGCAGACCACCGAGCCCGATTCGTTCGCGATCATGGATCGCGCACTCGAGCACGGCATCAACTTCTTCGACACCGCGAATCGCTACGGCGGCAGCTTGGGCCCGGGGGCGACCGAGGAGATCATCGGCCGCTGGTTCGCGCAGGGCGGCGGCCGGCGCGACAAGGTCGTGCTCGCCACGAAGGTGTTCGGCCCGATGACCGAATGGCCGAACGACGGCGGGCTGTCGGCCCGCAGCATCGTGCTCGCGTGCGAGGCCAGCCTGCGCCGCCTCCAGACCGACTGCATCGACCTGTACCAGATGCACCACATCGACCGCAGCGCGCCGTGGGACGAGGTGTGGCAGGCGATGGAGACGCTCGTCGCCGCGGGCAAGGTCGTCTACGTCGGCAGCTCGAACTTCGCGGCCTGGCACATCGCGCAGGCGAACGAGGCCGCGAAAGCCCGCCACTTCCTCGGGCTGGTGAGCGAGCAGAGCCTCTACAACCTCGCGGCTCGCACCGTGGAGCTCGAGGTGCTCCCGGCGTGTCGTTCGTACGGCGTGGGCGTGATCCCGTGGAGCCCACTGGCCGGCGGCGCGCTCGCGGGAGGCCTGAGCAACGCCACGAGCGGGCGCCGCGCCACGCTGAACCCGCGTCGGGGCGATCTCGTGCCCCAGGTCGAGCGCTACGAGAAGTGGTGCGCGTCGCGCGGCGACGAGCCAGCCGCGGTCGCGCTCGTGTGGCTGTTGCACCAGCCCCAGGTGACCGCGCCGATCATCGGGCCGCGCACCATGGAACAGCTCGAGGGCGCGTCGTTGCGCGCGCTCGACATCGCGCTCGACGCCGACGCGCTCCGGGAGCTCGACGAGATATTCCCCGGTCCAGGTGGCCGCGCACCCGAGGCCTACGCCTGGTAGGGCGTGCGCTCGGCCTTGGCGCGCAGCAGCTGTTGCTCGGCGGTGTTCGTCGCCAGCTCGATCGCACGGCCGTAGGCGGCGCGCGCCTCGTCGTGGCGGCCGACCCGATCGAGCAGATCGGCCCGGGCCGCGTGGAAGAGGTGGTAGCGCTCGATCTGGGCGGGGTCGAGCGCTTCGAGCGCGGCCAGCCCGGCGGGCGCGCCGTCACGCTCGCCGATCGCGACCGCGCGGTTGAGCGCCACGACCGGGCTCGGTGCGATCGCGGTGAGCTGGTCGTAGAGCTGCACGATCTGTGACCAGTCGGTGGCGGCAGCGACCGGCGTGTCGCTGTGCACCGCGTTGATCGCGGCCTGGATCTGGAACGGGCCGGGTTGGTTGCGACGCAGGCACCCGCGGACGATCTCCTGGCCCTCGGCGATCAGCCCGCGGTTCCACAGGCCACGGTCCTGGTCGGCGAGCAGCACGATCGAGCCGTCGGCCGCGGTTCGTGCGGGGCACCGCGCGTCGATCAACAGGAGCAGCGCGAGCAGCCCGAGCACCTCGGGCTCGTCGGGCATGAGTTCCGCGAGCAGGCGAGCCAGGCGGATCGCCTCGACGCAGAGGTCGGCGCGCACGAGCGCGTCACCCGACGACGCCACGTAGCCCTCGTTGAACACGAGATAGACGACGGTGAGCACCGCGCGCAGCCGTTCCGGCAGCTCGGCGCCGCGGGTACGCGGTAGGGGATGTTGGCGTCGCGGATCTTGCGCTTGGCTCGCACGAGCCGCTTCGCCATCGTCTCCTCGGGCACGAGGAACGCGGGGGCGATCTCGGGCACTTCGAGACCGCCGAGCAGCCGCAGCGTGAGCGCGATCTGTGCGGCCGGCGCGAGCGACACGTGACAGCACGTGAAGATGAGTCGGAGCCGGTCGTCCTTCACCTCGCTGTCCTCCTCGTAGTCGTACTGGCGTGCGTCGTCGGTTTCGGCGAGCAGCGCGGCCTGGCGGTGCCGGTCCTTGCGCGACGACTCGCGCCGCAACCGGTCGATCGCGCGGTTGCGTGCGGTCGTGGTGATCCAACCGCCGGGATTCGGCGGCAGCCCGGTGACGGGCCACCGCTCGCTCGCCACCACGAACGCGTCCTGTACCGCCTCCTCGGCGACGTCGATGTCGCCGAAGAGGCGGATCAGGGTGGCGACGACTTTTCCGTACTCGGTACGGAAGATGGTCGTGAGGTCGTTCACGCGGCGGGGGGCTCGTCCTGGAACGGGCGCACCTCGACCGCGTTCATGCACGCCTCCGACGCCCTGGCGGCCAGTGTGAGCGCGGCGTCGAGGTCGGGCAGCTCGACGATCCAGAAGCCACCGATCTGCTCTTTCGTCTCGGCGTACGGGCCGTCGGTCGTCACGGTCTCGCCACCCTTGCTGCGCACGACGGTGGCGCTGCTCGGGTCGTGCAGGCCCCCGCCGAACACCCACACGCCGGTCTCCATGAGCTCGGCGTTGAGCGCGTCGACCTGCTCGAAGGCCCGCTGCATCACTTCGGGGTCGTCGGGGATGGGATCCTTTTCGCTGTGCCACACGGAGAGGAGGTACTGGGTCATAGGAGGAGTCCTTTCGTGACGATCGTGAGTCTGGGTCGGACGGTGCGGTGGTCGAAAGCCGGATCTGGTCAGTCGGAGAGGCGGGCGGTGAGCAACGGGATGGCGACGAGCGCGGCTGCCACGTGCGTCAGCATCAGCGCGAACTTCGTGGACGCGTGCGCGTCGGCGAGGACGTCGGGCACGAACGACACTGCCGTCAGCGCGATGCTCGTGACCGCGAACGTGCGCCGTGGGTGTTCGGCCCGGCGCCGGAGCGCCGCGGCGATCATCGTGCCGACGGCGACGAACACGATCGTGAGCTCGGCGAAACCCGCGATCGGGATCGTGCTGCCGCCGACCACGTAGCGCACGCCGGCGCCGTAGGCGATGGCAGCCGTGGCGGTCGCGGCGGCTCCGGCGCCGGCGGCTGCGAGGGCACCGGCCCGCACGAGGTGCGGGGTTGCGGGCGTGCTGCGGCGCCGGGTGGGGGCGAAGGTGGTGGCGAAGGTGGTGGCGAAGGTGGTGGTCGTGGCCATGGGGCTCGCTTTCGCTGGGGGCCGGGCTCCTGCGCCGGCCGCTCACCCCCACTACGAACGGACTCCCCGCCAAAGGACACCCACCGGTCCACATGCGTCGTTTGGGACCGCTATTTGGTACCCAAACGACGCATGCGCGTGGTGTCAGCGGGCGGTCCAGTCGAGGTGACCGATGTCGTCGATGCGCACCGTGCGCCCGTGCAGGCACACCTCGCGGAACTGGTACAGCGCGGCGGCGGTGGGCGGGTTGATCCACTCGCCGCGCACGGGCATGCGCAGCAGCGGGCGGGCCGGGTCGCTGCCGGCAACCCGGCGGGGCGCTTCTGGGTGGTCGAGCTCGGCCAGGGGGACGAGCCACACGGCGTGCACCTCGGCCGGGTTGGGCACCGGATCGACCGGTTCGTCGCTCCACAACACCACGGGCGTCATCGCGAACCCCGTGAGGGTCACGATGTCGTCGAGCGCGCCGAGCACGGCATCGGGGCCCAGCTCCACCCCGAGCTCTTCGCCCAGCTCGCGGCGCGCCGCATCGGCTGCGGTCTCACCCTCGTCGAGCGCGCCGCCGGGGAGTGCGAACTGCCCGGCGCCGCGCCGTAGCTCCCACGAGCGCTGCGTGAACAGGTAGCAAACCTCGCCGTCGCACGGCGCGAGCACGATCGCGACCGCGGCCCGGCGCGCCGCGTCGTTGCGGGCCCGCCGCTCGAACCCTTCGAGATTCGCCCGGATCGTGTCGGCGAGCTGGTCGGCCATCGGCGGCACGGTAGCGATGCGCAATGATGTCGGGGTGCCTGCCTCCGACGAGCCCTACTACCGCCGCGATCTCGCGCTCGTGCACCACCGCGGCTACGGCTTCCACGCCGACCTGTGCGCGCCGGGGCTGCTTGCCCGGCTCGCGCCGGTGCGAGGGAGGAACGGGCTCGTGGTGGAGCTCGGGTGCGGGAGCGGTCTGCTGACGCGCTACCTCGTCGACGCCGGGCATCGCGTGATCGCCACCGACGCCTCGCCGGCGATGGTCGAGATCGCGCGCGAGTACGCGCCCGGCGCGCTCGAGCACCAGGTGCTTCGCCTGCCCGACGATCCCATCCCCGCCGCCGATGCGATCGTCTCGATCGGACACGTGCTCAGCTACCTGCCCAGCGAGGAGGCCATCGACCGCGCGCTCGCGGCCGCGGCCGACGCGCTCCGTCCCGAAGGATTGTTCGCGATCGATCTGTGCGATCTCGAATGGGCGCGTGCTCGCCCGCAGCCGGTGTCGCAGGGTCGGGTGGGCGACGACTGGGCGATCGTCAGCGTGCAGAGCTCGCCGTCGCCCGACCGTTTCGTGCGCGAGATGGCCACGTTCCTGCGCAACGACGACGGCACCTGGCGGCGCGACGACGAGCGCCACGACAACGTGCTGATCGACACCGCGCGGGTCCCCGCGCTGCTCGCGGAGCACGGTGTCGACGCGAACGTGGGCCGCGCGTTCGGCGCCGAGACGCTGCCCGAAGGACTCGTGACGATCGTCGGGACGAAGCGCGCGTGACGGCGTGACGACGCTCGCCGAGATCGTCGCGGTGCTGTCGGTGCAGCAGAGCGAGCTCGAGCTGCTCCTCGTGGAATGCGAGCCCGAAGAGTGGCACGCACCGACGCGCTGCGACGGCTGGGATGTCGCCGACGTGGTGCTGCACCTGGCGCAGACGAACGAGCTCGCGCTCGCCAGCGCCACCGGTCGGTTCGCCGCGGTCGTCGAAGACTTCGCGGTGTCGGTGGGCGACGAGGATCGTGACACGGTGCGCTCGATCGACGGCGCGGCCGCGTGGCGAGTGGCGCGCGAGCGCGGCGGGTCCGAGACCGCGCTGCTGGCCCGCTGGGAGCGCTCGGGTGACGACCTGCGTGACGCGCTGCTCGCGTGCGACCCGCACGAACGGGTGCAGTGGGTGGCGGGCGAGCTGTCGGCGCGCACGCTCGCGACGACGCGGCTCGCCGAGACATGGATCCACGCCGGTGACGTCGCCGACGCGCTCGGCGTGGAGCTGCTGCCGTCGGACGCGTTGCGGCACATCGCCCGGCTCGCCTGGCGCACAATCCCGTACGCGTTCGCGCACGGCGGCCGGCCCGCGCCCGGGCCGGTCGCGTTCTTGCTCACGGGTCCGAGCGGCGACCCGTGGCCCTTCGTGCCCGACGGTGATGCTGCCACCGTGATCCGCGGGCCCGCGGCCGACCTCTGCGCCGTCGCGGCCCGGCGCGTGATGCCACGCGACACGGCGCTCGTCGGTGAGGGACCCGATGCCGCTGCCGTGCTCGAGCTGGTGCGTACCTACGCGTGAGCGGCCGTGCCGAAACCGTGCGGTCGCGGCCCGAGCTGTTCGTCTGCTGGGTGCGGGGCCACGAGACGCCGGGCGCGGTGATCGAGCCGCTCGACGCGCGCCACGGCGCGCTCGCGCGGCCGACCGCCGACGGCCGCCGCCTCGTGCACTGCCTGCGCTGCGACGCATGGCTGGTGGTCGCGCCACCAGTGCCGGATTTGGCCCAGCGAGTCGACGATGTGGCGGCGCTGGACCGCCCGCGCCGGGGCCGCGCGTTGCGCCAGGCGCTCGTGCTGCGGTTGATCTCGCTGGACCGCGCGTTCCACGCCGTCGCGTTCGGCGCGGTCGGCGTCGCCGCGCTCGCGGTGCGGTGGGATCTCACCGCGATCCACAGCTGGTCGGAGCACATGCTGCATACGCTCACGCAGGCCGACGCGGGGCGCGGTGGTATCGACAGTCACTCGCTGCTCGCCGGGCTGCTCACGCACGTCGCGAACCTCCGACCGCACTCGCTGCTCCTGCTCGCCCTGTTCGCGCTTGGCTATGCCGCGCTGTCGACGGTGGAAGCGATCGGACTGTGGCTCGAACGGCGCTGGGCCGAGTACCTCACCGCGGTCGCGACCGCGGCGTTCCTGCCGATCGAGGTCCGCGAGCTCGCCAAACGGGTGACGTTCTTGCGCGCGGGCGCGCTCGTCATCAACCTCGCGATCCTCGCGTGGATCGTGTGGGCGAAGCATCTGTTCGGTGTGGGCGGGCCGCTCCCCGAACCCGAGGTGCTCGAGCTGGAGCCGCTACCGCCGGTCGTCGCGGGGAACGAGTAGCGCGGTCAGCCCCCGATCGTGGTGGGCGGTGGCGCGGGGACCGGCGGGAGTGGCTGCGGCGCCCAGCCCGGTCGCGTCGTTGCGGTGACGGCAGGTGGCGCCGTCGTGGTGGGGAGCGGGCCAGGGGTCGGCGGCGCAGGGCAGTCGGTTGCGGTCGTGGTAGGTGGCGTCGACGCGCCGGGCATCACGATGTGGCCCGCACAGCCGTAGCCGGAGAATGTCGAGTCGACGGTCGCGCGGCCGCCGTCGGCGTAGTGGTCGGTGCCCTGGATCTGGCGGATGAAGCCGTCGCCGTCGATCGCGAGCACGACCGATGTCGACGTGTACTGCTGCTCGCGCGCGAGCGCGAGCGAGTCGCTGATCGCCTTCGCCTGTTCGGGGGTGGTGCCGTCGATCGTCGGGAACTTCATCACGTCGAGCTCGATGCGGTAGATGCGCACGGCGATGCCGTCGACGGTGCCGGTACCGGTGAACGAGCTGTCGGTGACGTTGCGCCGGTCGAGCTCGAGGTAGCCGAGCGGGCTTGCGAGTGCGCGCATGGCCGCGGAGCCTTCACGCGGGCCGAGCGTGCTCTCGACGAGGCCCGCGAAGCCCGAGATCGACGCGCCGGGTCCCTGGTTCGGGGCGTTCGGCTCGAGGCCGTAGTCGGCGCCGCCCGACTCCCACAGGTTCGTGCCGTCGTTGCGGATCGAGATGGTGCCGAGACCGGGAACGTTCGACTCGTTCGTGCTCGCGTACGGCGCGGTGTTGATGATGCCGTGCCCGGTGACGTGCGGCCCGCGTGCCTGCGTGGGGCACACCGTCGCGATCGCGGGTGCGGTCACCGCGGGCATCGAGAGCCGCCCGGGCGCGGCCGGCACGCTACGGAGGTTTCGCGGCAGCGTGCACGATTTTGGTGTCGGCGGGCTCGGTGGCGCCTGCTCGGACAGGTCGTAGGTGACGTAGAGGCTGCCGCTCGCGGTGGTCTTGCCGAGCGCGCCGAACACCGCGACGACGGCATGCTGGTCGATCGAGTGGTGCGGCTCCTGCGTGCGCACCGCGTGCGGCGGCGGCTTGTGCACCGCGGCAGTGCGGTGCGGCGCGTGGTGATCGCGCGCGCGTTCGACGAGCGGCACGGCGGCGGCCGCGGCGCACACGACGGCCGCGAGCGCGCCCGCGAGGGCGCGTCGTCGCCGCTCGGTACGCGGCGCTCGCGGGGCGAGCTCGGCGACTGCGATCGGCGCCTGTGCGCCGGTGCCGGAACCTTCCTGTGCCACGGCGACCCCCAAGATCTCGTGCGCACCTTTCCGACGGGCAACGTACCGAGAAGGTTCCGCGGTCCCCCGCCGGCGTGCCTGGTACCGGGCCGTGCAGGCCGCGCGCTCCCAGGGGTGACCCACCTGACCTACGCAGTCCGGGCGCGAAGGCCAGTGTCTGACGAAGGATGAACCGGGCCGGGCAGGTTGACGAGGGGGCCTGCCCCGACAGGGACCGCTCAGCTGGGATCGACGCGGGTGAGGTGTTTTGGCCGGCGTCGCTTCGCGGGTGGGAGCTCTTCGGGGAGGTCGGCCGCCGCGTCGCGAACTTGCTCGAGCAGGCCGAGCAACTCGTGCAACCCGCGCTCACCGAGCTGCAGCATCAATGCCGCGGCGAGCTGTTGCACCTCGGCCAGCACGGAGTCGAGGAGCTCCTGCGCTGCAGGAGTGACGTCGACGAGCACACGCCGCCGATCGCTCGGGTCGAGCAGCCGTCGAACGTAGTCCTTGCGTTCGAGGGTGTCGAGCACACTCGTCGCGGTGCCGGTGGTGATGTGCATGCGCGCGGCCACTTCGCCCGCGGCGATCGGTGCGCCGTTGCCCTCGATGACTGCGAGCGCGTTGAGCGCCGCGTGCGAGAGCCCGTGCCGTCGAGCGACCGTGGCGACGTGGCGCTCGGCGA
The DNA here is from genome assembly GCA_963716525.1 of uncultured Actinomycetes bacterium. Taxonomy (GTDB): domain Bacteria; phylum Actinomycetota; class Acidimicrobiia; order IMCC26256; family PALSA-610; genus JBBREP01. Next base: position 701,721 of record OY970315.1, on the reverse strand, counting down.
GCGCGCCGACTACCTCGAGCTCGCGCAACGCGCGGCTGGCGAGCAACGACCCGCCCGGGTATTCGCGCTCGAAGTCGTCGGCACCGGGAAGCCGCGCGACAGTGCCGCCCGGTCGACGGGCGGCACTGCCACGAATCTTCCTGGGAGCGTTCAGCTCAGACCTCGAGCGCGATCTCGATGCGCGGCGGACCGTCGACACCGGCGCGCCCCATCGCGGCCTTGAGTTCCGCGCTGCCCGCGAAGGCCTGCGCCTGCGCGAGCGAGGGGAAGCGGTGCAGCACGAACACGTCCCGCTTGTCGTCGGGTGCGGTCATCACTTCGGCGCTGGAGCAGCCGTGCTCCTGGCGCAGGGGCTCGACGCTGTCGTAGACGGATCGCCATGCGGCGTAGTCCTGCACCCGGTGGTGAACGATCAGAGTTGCTGCGGCCATGGCGACCCTCCTATATCACGGCCCCGAACCTCTCGGGACCATATATCTTGATATCAAGGTATATGGCCTCAAGTGATTGTCAAGTGGGCGATTGGAGGATCGATGAATTCCAGGTGCCGCGTCAGCGTCAGTGATCGTGGAAATCTGCTTGCGATCGGAACATGTGTTCGTTATCATTGCGTAATGCCCACCGGAATTGGGCCGGCGACGAGGGCGGTCGAGCAGATCGAGAACGCGATCAACGAGTTGGCCGACGAGGAGGTCGTGGGTTGCTCGTTGCGTGACGAGTTGGTGGGGTTGGAACGGTCGCGGGCGCGGCTGGACGCGGAGATAGCGCGGCGGCTGGTGGAGTTCCAGTCGTCGGGCGAGTGGGCGATGGAGGGTGCGCGGTCGGCGGCGGGGTGGTTGGCGGCGAAGACGCGTTGCACGTCGCGCGTGGCGAATCATCGGGTGCACGTGGCGCGCCAGCTCGCCGAGATGCCTACAGCCATAAAGGCGTGGCGTGCGGGCGAGATCGGTGGCGAGCATGTGGCGGCGATGGCTCGCGTGCGCAGCGCTGGGCGCGCGAACCGAAGAGTTCGCGGTGTTCGAACCGGCGTTGTGTGACGTGGCGAAGGCCGGCACGCCCGACGATGTGGCGTGTGTGGGGCGGCGCTGGCGGGATGCGGTCGATGCCGAGTTGGGCCGCGACGGGAGCGGTAAGGCGACGGGTGAGCGCGATCACGACCAGCGGGCTATTCAGTTCTCGCGCACGAGTGAGGGTGTCGGCTATATGGATGCCCGGTTCGATACTGAAGGTGCCGAGGTCGTGGAGCATGCGCTCGACAAGATGTACGCGCTGGCTGCATCAGCGCGACGATCCGCGCACTCCCGCGCAGCAGCGGCATGATGCGCTGGTTGAGATCCTGCGGCAATGGAGCGACGACCAGCCGCGCGGCGGGAACCGTCCGCACGTGCTGCTGGTCGAGGACACATCGACCAGGCGGGGTGAGGCGGTCGGGCGCTGTCAGAGCGCGTCCGGTTACCAGATGCGACCCGACACGATGCGCCGCCTGGCGTGCGACGCGATCACTCAGACCGTGCTGCTTGCCAGCGACGGTGTGCCCCTCGCCATGGGCCGCGAGGAGCGCACGTTCACGCCGGACCAATACCGCGCCATGGTCGTGCGCGACGGTGGCTGTCGCTTCCCGGGCTGTGATCTCGGGCCGCGCTACAGCGAGGCGCATCACACCACCACGTGGGAAGACGGCGGGCTCACCGACCTCGAACACGGGATTCTCGTCTGCCGCGGGCGCGGCCACCATCGGTTCCTGCACGAAGGTCGTGGTCGTGTGGTGGGCAACCCCAACGGCCCGCTCGAGTGGTACGCGCACGACGGCACCCACCTCGGGACCAGCCACCCGCAACATCCGCCCGACAAGATCATCACCCAACAAGGCAAGGACGCGGCAGCCATACGCGCCCGCGCCTACGCACTCTGCAACAAAGCACCGCCCGAGCAGGCTGCCTGATCGCTATGCCGGCCTGAGGTCAGGGTCAGTGGAATCGGGCCGGGCAGGTGACGTGGTTGACGAGGGGACCACGGCATTGATTTCGGCGCGCCGGTCACAGTCCGAAGATTGGTCATTGCGTCGAGGGGGCCTGCCCGGCGAGCAGTGTGCCTCCGACGAACCGGGTCAGCGGGTCAGTACGTCAACCTCACAGCGCACGCCCGGCGCGTCGGCGAGCCGCGTATCGGCGGTGACAAGCGGAGCCTCGAGCAGCTCCGCGAGCGCGACATAGGCAGCGTCGTACGGCGTGAGGTTCACGCGGAGCTCCCAACAGCGGGCGCCGAGTGCACGGTGTGACGAACGAGCGATCGGTGCGCGCAAGAGGTCTACAACCGCTGCGCTCGCCGCGCGAGCCCGCACTGTCCCGCGATCGACATACCGTCGTAGCATCGAGAGGACTTCGAGATCCAAGATCTCGGGCGCGGCAAGGTCTTCGTCCCGCAAACGAGCACGCGCCGCGTCGCCGTCACGACCTTCGTCGATCAGCGCGACTGCCATCACGCTCGCGTCAACGACGAGCACGGTCGTCCCGCACGGCCTTGGCCGCCTGGGTGAGACGCAGCGAGCCGCCACTGCGCGCCTCCGCGCGATCGAGAATCTCGTCGAGCGTCGGTCGCTGCGCCTCCTGGATCAGTCTGGACAGCAAGTACTCCTGCAGCGACTGATCGCGCGGCTGCCGCGCGCCGTCTGAGCACGGCGTGCGTTTCCTTGGGTACGTCCTTGATCTGGACACTCGGCATGGCGCCAATCTACCGCTTCTGGCGCCATTTCGACGCCAAGGTGTCGACGAGCGTCCTCACCGCGCATATGCCTCGGCGAGCTCGCGGTCGCGGTCGCGGTCGCGGTCGCGGTCGCGGTCGCGGTCGCGGCTCACGGTGCTGCGCCCCGAGCGATGCCGCCCGACCGCGCGCATCGCCCGCTCGCGCCGATCGCCGCCGGTGGCATCGACGAGATGGGCGTCGACGAGCTCGCGCAGCGCTTCGGCCATCGACACGCCGCGCCGCGCGGCAACGCGCTTGAGGGCGCCAGCTTGCTTCTCGGTCAGCTGGACCTGAGCGCGGATCACGACATCATGCTTACCCGCCGCAGCTGTGCTTCGCACTGCCGCTGGTCCGATCTGAGACGCGAGGAACCGGGCCGGGCAGGTTGACGAGGGGGCCTGCCCGGCCCGGTGATGGCCCGGCGCGCCGCGAGGGGGTACGGGTGCGGAACCGTGCGGCGCGCCGGGGATCTTGATTGGGGCAAGGGAGGCGGCGGATTGCAGCGGGCGGTTTCAAGAGGCCACTGCGGTGGCGGCGCGGGCGGCGTCGACGTGGCGGTGCATTGCCCAACTGACGGCGTCGCGGGCCACCTCGGACGAGAAGCCGATGCGGGCGAGTGCCCGCTCGGCGAGGTCGGGGCTGTCGCCCTCGCCGAGCAGGCAGAGCGCGACGCGGCGGGCGTGGCCGCGCGCGGTCTCGTGGAACGGGCGGGTGAGCTGCGCTTCGGCCCATTCGTGGTGCAGGGCGCGTACTGCCTCGGGCAGGCGGCGGATGTGGCGACGGTTGATGGCCGGCAGGTAGCGGCGGATCAGCACCGCTTCGGTGCCGGGGCTGGCTGCACCCCCGCTCGCCTGCGGCTCGCGCCCCGAGGGGCTGGCTGGCTCGCGCAGGAGGAGCGAGAACTGTTCGAGCCGGCGCAGCGAGCGTTGCAGCGGCGCGTTCGGCGACGTGCTCTCGCTCACGCCGAGCGCTGCGGCGAGCGCGCTCGCGGCCACCACGAAGCCGTCGGGGTTGCGGTCGAAGCCGTCGGCCGCGCGGCGCAGCAGCAGCAGGCATGTGGGGCCGATCGTGGGCAACCAGAACGTCTCGCTGTACCAGCTGCGCGGATCGTGGCCGAAGGTGTCGGTGGCCGGCTCGAGCAGCGGTCGGACCGCGAGCGTCTCCATGCCGAGGCACTCTCCCATACACGCCAGATCATGTCAAGATGTCTAAAACAGCGAAGAAGCGCCGCAGTAGGCGGGCGAGCCCGGGTCACCCGTAAAGTTGGCCCATGACCGGGTCCGATGCGGCCGACACGTCTGACACGTCTGACACGCCCGACACGTCGTACGAACGCTGGCGCGCGCTCGCGGCGAAGGAGCTCAAGGGCGCCGACCCCGACTCGCTCGTGTGGCACACGCCCGAGGGGCTCGACGTCAAGCCGCTCTACACCGCCGGCGACCTCGACGGCGTCGAAACCACCGGCCAGCTTCCCGGCGCCGAGCCGTTCGTGCGCGGCCCGCGGGCCACGATGTACGCGAACCGCCCGTGGACGATCCGCCAGTACGCCGGCTTCTCCACCGCCGAGGAGTCCAACGCGTTCTACCGAGCGAACCTCGCGGCCGGTCAGATGGGCCTGTCGGTGGCGTTCGACCTCGCCACGCACCGCGGCTACGACAGCGACCACCCGCGCGTCGTCGGCGACGTCGGCAAGGCCGGCGTGGCGATCGACTCCGTGGAGGACATGAAGATCCTGTTCGACGGCATCCCGCTCGATCGCATGAGCGTGTCGATGACGATGAACGGCGCGGTGCTGCCCGTGCTCGCCGGCTACGTGGTGGCGGCCGAGGAGCAGGGCGTCGCGCAGGAACAGCTCAGCGGGACCATCCAGAACGACATCCTCAAGGAGTTCATGGTCCGCAACACCTACATCTACCCGCCGGCGCCGAGCATGCGGATCGTGGCCGACATCATCGAGTACACGGCGAAGCGCATGCCGAAGTTCAACTCGATCTCGATCTCCGGCTACCACATGCAGGAAGCCGGTGCGACCGCGGTGCAGGAGCTCGGCTTCACGCTCGCCGACGGGTGGGAGTACGTGCGCGCGGCCACGGCGCGCGGGCTCGACATCGACGATTTCGCGGGGCGCTTGTCGTTCTTCTTCGCGATCGGCATGAACTTCTTCATGGAGGTCGCGAAACTGCGCGCCGCGCGCCTGCTGTGGGCTCGCATCATCGACACGTTCGGCGCGAAGAAGCCCGGTTCGCTGATGCTGCGTACGCACTGCCAGACGTCGGGTGTGTCGCTCACCGAGCAGGACCCGTACAACAACGTGGTGCGCACCGCCTACGAGGCGATGGCCGCGGTGCTCGGCGGCACCCAGAGCCTCCACACGAACAGCTTCGATGAGGCGATCGCGCTGCCCACCGAGTTCTCCGCGCGCATCGCGCGCAACACGCAGCTCATCCTCGCCGAGGAGACCGGCGTCACGCACGTGGTCGACCCGCTCGGCGGCTCCTACTACGTGGAGGCGCTCACCCAGCAGCTCGCCGACGCCGCGTGGGCGCTGATCGAGGAGGTCGAGGCGCTCGGCGGCATGACGAAGGCCGTCGAGTCGGGGATGCCGAAGCTGCGCATCGAGGAGTCGGCCGCGCGGCACCAGGCCGCGATCGATCGCGGCGACGAGACGATCGTCGGTGTCAACAAGTACCGCCCCGCGAGCGACACCACAGTGGACGTGCGCGACATCGACAACACGGCCGTGCGTGAGCAGCAGCTCGCACGCCTCGCGCAGCTGCGCCGCACGCGTGACGCCGGACGAGTCGACGCCGCGCTCGAGGCGCTGCGCAAGGGCGCGGCGGGCGACGCGAACCTGCTCGAGCTCTGCGTCGACGCGGCGCGCGCCCGCGCGACCGTCGGTGAGATGTCGTCGGCCATGGAGGACGTGTTCGGCCGCCACCGCGCGTCGATCCGCACGCTGTCCGGCGTGTGGGGTGCGGCGTATGAAGGCGACGACGAGGTCGACGGCATTCGCGCCGCGGTCGACGCGTTCGCCGAGGCCGAAGGCCGCCGGCCGCGCATGCTCGTATGCAAGCTCGGCCAGGACGGTCACGACCGCGGCGCGAAGGTGATCGCCACCGCGTTCGCCGATCTCGGCTTCGACGTCGACGTGGGCCCGCTGTTCCAGACGCCCGAAGAGGCCGCGCGCGACGCGGTGGAGAACGACGTGCACGTCGTGGGCGTCAGCAGCCAGGCCGCGGGGCACAAGACGCTCGTGCCGCAGCTGATCGAGGCGCTGCACAAGGAGGGCGCGGGCGACGTGGTGGTGGTGTGCGGCGGTGTGATCCCGCCCCAGGACTACGAGTACCTGCGCAACGCCGGCGTAGCCGCGGTGTTCGGGCCCGGTACGAACATCCCGAAGGCCGCGGGCGAGATCCTGGCGCTGCTGCGCAAGGACCGCCCCGCGGCCTGAGCGATCGGGGCCGCGTTACGCGACGCTCGGGATCGGCTGCGCAGTTCGCTTGGGGCTGTACTGGTAGTTCGTGATCAGGCTCACCGCGAGCACTGCGATGCCCATCACGACGTAGAACGCGGTCAGTCCCGCGTCGCCGCTGTGGAAGTGCAGTGCGAACGGCGCGCCGATCAGCAGCGCGGCCGCGAGGTAGTCGCCGCCGGAGTGCACGGGAAACGGCAGCACCTTCACGACGCCGAGCGGGTACTTCGTGAGCATGCTGACCGCGAGCACGGTGAGGCCCACGACCACACCGGTACCGACGGCGCCGGCCGAACCGCCGGCCGCGAGGGCCACGATCACGAGCAGGATGCCGACGGCATAGTCGGCGATGGCGTGGAACCACGCCGGAAGCAGACGAACGAGCGACATGGTGAACTCCTCGAGTGATGGCAAATGGCAGCTCGTCGTCGAGCTGCGTCGCCGGGTATTCGTTGCCGGAGAGCCCGAGGATGTTGGAGAAATGTGAAGGCGGCTACCGCTCGCCGAGCGTGTGCCGCAGCCAGGCCATCACGTCGGCCGTAACACCGCCGCGGTTCGTCTCGTTCAGCAGCTCGTGGCGCGCCCCGTCGTACCACTTCGTCGTCACGTCGACGAGGCCCGCATCGCGATAGCGCTGCGCGACGAGATCGACGAGCACCAGCCCGCCGGCCAGCGGGTCGGCCGCACCCGAGACCATCAGCAGTGGCAGGTCCTTGCGGATCTGCGCGAGCGCGTGCAGGTCGGCCGCGCGTGGTGCGGAGGCGGCCATGTCGCGCAGATCGTCGGCGGCGACGCCGAAGCCGCACAGCGGGTCGGCGATGTACTTGTCGACCTCGGCCGAGTCGCGGCTCAGCCAGTCGAACTCGGTGCGCGCGGGCTCGAACGGTGCGTTGAACGCGGTGAGGTCGGCGGGTGCGTCGTCGAGCGGCACCGCGCCCGCGAGCGCGTCGACCGCGCTCGTGCCCGAGAGGATCGCGGCCGCCATCGTGGACGAATGGTCGAGGAGCAGCTGCTGGAGCGCGAATGAACCCATGCTGTGCGCGAACACCACCCGCGGTCGCGCCGCGGTCTCGGCGTCGATCTGCTCGCCCACGAGACGCATGTCGTCGACGAGCGCGGTCCATCCGCCCGGGCCGAAGTGCCCGAGCTCCGACTCGTCGCGTGCGGTGTGCCCATGGCCGCGATGGTCGTACGCGTAGACCACGTAGCCGGCACCGACGAGCGCCTCGGCAAAACGCGCGTAGCGCGCCGAGTGCTCACCCATGCCGTGCGCGATCTCGATGGCCGCGCCGGCGGCGGCTGGTGCCGCGCCGCCCGCCGTCCAGCGGCGCGTGAACAACGGGAGGCCACCCGAGCCCTCGAACGTGAACGTGATCTCCTGCATGGGCCCATCTTCGCCTGTACGCGGCCACCGATGCGGCCGCCGCGCTCACGGCGGCGCCGCGGGTGCTCCGGCAGGCGGTGCAGTGAGCCGGAACGCCGTCGCTTCCGACGCACGACCGATACCGTGGCGGCAATGGCACGCCCGGCCCTCCCGCGCGCCCGGTGACCGGCACCTCCGAGCTGGCCGAGCGGGTGCTCGCCGGCGACCGGCGCGGCCTCGCCCGCGCGATCACGCTCGTCGAATCGACGCGGGTGCAGGACCGTGCCGCAGCGACCGCGCTCATCGACGCGCTGCTCCCGAACACGGGCGGCGCGGCGCGCGTCGGGATCAGCGGCGCGCCGGGTTCGGGCAAGAGCACGTTCATCGAGGCGCTCGGCACCAATCTCGTGGGCGCCGGCCATCAGGTGGCCGTGCTCGCCGTCGACCCTTCGAGCGCGCGCTCGGGCGGGTCGATCCTCGGCGACAAGACGCGCATGGAGGAGCTCGCGCGCTCGCCGGGTGCGTTCATCCGGCCGTCGCCGAGCGGCGGCACGCTCGGTGGCGTGGCCCGGCGCACACGCGAGGCGCTGCTCGTGTGCGAGGCCGGGGGGTTCGACGTGGTGCTCGTGGAGACCGTGGGCGTCGGCCAGAGCGAGGTGGCGGTGGCGGGCATGGTCGACTGCTTCTGTCTGCTCCTCGCGCCCGCCGCCGGCGACGAGTTGCAGGGCGTGAAGCGGGGCATCGTCGAGCTCGCCGACCTCATCGTGGTGAACAAGGCCGACGGCGCGCTGGAGGCCACGGCGCGCACGACCGCGGCCGAGTACGCCAACGCCGTGCACTTCCTCCGACCCCGCTCGGCGTCGTGGCAGGTGCGCGTGCTCACCTGCTCCGCGCTCGAGCGGACCGCCATCGACGACGTGTGGACCGCGGTGACCGACCACCGCCGGGCCCTCGACGGCTCCGGGGAGCTCGGCCGCCGGCGGGCCGACCAGGCCAGCCAGTGGATGTGGTCGGAGGTCACCGACGGGCTGCTCGACCGCCTGCGGGCCGACACGGAGACCCGCCGTCGCGCCGAGGCACTCGACGCCGAGGTGCGGGCCGGGCGTGTGTCACCCGCAGGAGCGGCCCAGCAGATTCTGGAGGGTTTCCTGGCCCCCGAACGCTAAGCCCTTCCGAACCTGGCGCGGCTTTGTCAGCTGGCCCGGCGGTGGCCCGGGGGCTCGGGCGGCGTGACCTGCGACAGGATGGCCCGGGCCTGGGCGACGCCTTCCCGGCCGACCTCGCGCGTGTGGGCGTCGAGCCGGCGGCTGCGGGCCGCCCGCGCGGCCGCGGTCTTGCGGTTGCTGTGCCGCTCGGCCGGCGATCCGCCGGTGCCGACGATGAGCTCGAGCTGGGCCGATGAGCGCTGTGCGGTACTCATGATCAAAGTGTCCCACGGGGTTGCGACAACGAAACCGTGGCATTGGTCCCAACCTGACCGACCACCGTCCCATTCCCCGCCGTTGTCCCATCAGGAGCCAACAAGTTGGCTCCTGATGGGACAACAGGGCGGGTGCGGCTTGGTCGGGGGTGGCGGGGAATGGTCCAATGGCTGCATGACCGTCACGCAGATCCCCGTTGCCCTCCACCGCGGCGAGTCCGAGCTCCCGTTCGTCGACCTCGGCGACGGCAGCACCCTGCAGCTGCTCCAGCTCGACGTCGATGCCGGCCTGTGGGTGATCCGCACTCGCTTCCAGCCCGGCTATCTGGTCCAGACCCACAAGCACACCGGCGAGGTGTTCGCGTTCACGCTGTCGGGCAGCTGGAAGTACGTCGAGTACCCCGAGGTCAACACGGCCGGGTCGTACCTCTATGAGCCGGCCGGGTCGGTCCACACGCTCACGGTGCCGGCCGACAACACCGAGCCCACCGACGTGTGGTTCGCGATCTACGGCGCCAACCTCAACCTCGACGCCGACGGCAACGTCACGAGCATCGTGGACGCGGGCGGTATCCGCGACGCCTACTTCGCGCTGTGCGAGGCGCAGGGGTTCGAGCGCCCGAACGTCATCGGTTGCTGAATGCCCGAGCTCGTGTATCTCGACCATGCGGCCTCGACGCCGATGCGGCCCGAGGCGATCGCGGCGATGCTGCCGTACCTCGCCGACCACCCGGCGAACCCGTCGGGCGGGCACGAGGCCGCACGTGCCGCGAAGACGGCGCTCGAAGCGGCGCGTGAGGACGTCGCCGACGTGCTCGGGTCCCGGCCCGACGAGGTGGTGTTCACCGGCAGCGGCAGCGAGAGCGACAACCTCGCGTTGAAGGGCGCGGCCTGGGCGGCCCGCGAGCGTGGCGCGGGCGACGGCGTGATCGTGTCGGGCATCGAGCACAAGGCCGTCCTGGCCGCGGCGCACCGGCTCGGCGCGCAGGGCCACCGCGTCGCCGAGATCCCGGCCACCGCGGCGGGCACGGTCGACCTCGACCGGCTCGGCGCCGCGCTCGACGCGCTTGCCACCACTGCCGCCAGCGGCGCCGCGGCGGGTGGAGTCGCCGTGGTGTCGGTGATGACGGTCAACAACGAGACCGGCGTCGTGCAGCGCCTCGAGGAGGTCGCGGCACTCGTGCGCGAGCGTGCGCCGCACGCTCGCCTGCACACCGACGCGGTGCAGGCTCCGCAATGGATCGATCTCGCCCAGCACGCGGCGTCGACCTTCGACCTCGTGAGCCTGTCGGGGCACAAGTTCGGCGGCCCGAAGGGTGTCGGGGTGCTCGTGCGGCGCGCGGGCGTCGACCTCGTTCCCCTGGTGGAGGGCGGCGGCCACGAATGGTCGCTGCGCGCCGGCACCCAGAACGTGGCTGGCATCGTGGCGTTCGCCACCGCGTTGCGCACCACCCACGAACGCCGCACCGCCGAGCGGGCGCGCATCGCGCAGCTGCGCGACCGGCTCGAGGCCGCACTCGTCGATCGCGTCCGCGGTGTGGGGGTGAACGGCGACCGCGACCATCGTGTCGAAGGTGTGCTCCACGTTGCGGTCGACGGTGTCGAGGCCGAGACGTTGCTCGTCGCGCTCGACACGATCGGTGTGTGCGCGGCGTCGGGCAGCGCGTGCTCGTCGGGCGCGATCGAACCGTCGCACGTGCTGCTCGCGATGGGGATGGAACCGTCGAGGGCGCGTGCTTCGATCCGCATCAGCCTCGGTTGGGCGAGCACCGACGCCGACGTCGACGCGGCCATCGAACGCATCCCGGCCGTGGTGCAGCGCCTCCGCGAGCGTGCGGCCTAGCGCACCCGGCCGCGACGAGGAGGAAGCACACGATGGCGCGCGTGCTCGTGGCGATGAGTGGTGGCGTCGATTCGTCCGTCGCGGCCGCGCTACTGCGGGCCGAGGGCCACGACGTCACCGGCGTCACGTTGAAGCTCTGGGGGGGCCCACAGGACTCCGGCTGCTGCGCGGTCTCCGACGTGGAGGACGCGCGGCGCGTCGCCGCGCAGCTCGACATGCCGCACTACGTGTTCAACTTCAGCGACGATTTCACCCGCGAGGTTGTCGAGCCGTACGTCGACGTGCACGCGCGGGGTGTCACGCCGAATCCGTGCGTGGCGTGCAACCGCACGATGAAGTGGGGCCGGCTCTACGCGCGTGCCCGCCAGCTCGGCTTCGATCATCTCGCAACCGGGCACCACGCGTGCATCGTGGTCACGCCGTGCGGGCCGAGGCTCGCGCGGAGCGCCGATGCCGCGAAGGATCAGTCGTACGTGCTTGCGCTGCTCACGCGAGCACAGATCGCAGGCACGCTGCTTCCGATCGGTGAGCTCACCAAGTGGGAGGTGCGTGCCTACGCGGCCGATCTCGATCTGCGTACGGCGGCCAAGCCGGAGAGCATGGATGTGTGCTTCATCACCAAGGGTGGCCGGCGCGAGTTCCTCGCCGCGCGCGTCCCGCGCGCGCCGGGTCGGATCGTCACGAGCGACGGTGTCGAAGTCGGCCGGCACGACGGTGTCGACCGCTTCACGGTCGGCCAGCGGCGCGGCGTCGGTGTCGCGGCCGGCGAGCGCCGGTTCGTGATCGATGTCGACGCGGCGACGCGAACGGTCACGGTCGGCCGCCGCGACGCGCTCCTGTGCGATCACGTGCGGCTCGACGAGGTGGTGCTGCTCGACCGCGCCGCACCCGACCGGTTGATCACTGCGCAGGCGAGCGCGCACGGAACGCCGGCTGCCTGCAGTTTCGACGGTGACACGGTGCGCTTCGCGAGCCCGCAGCCGCGGGTCGTGCCGGGTCAGGTGGTCGCGCTGTACGACGGCGACATCGTGATCGGCGGCGGGATCGTCAGCGGCCGCGCGTAGCGCCATGCGCGGCCACGAGGCGGCGCTCGGAGGCCACGGCGAGCACCGAAGACGGGCGCTGCGGGGTGCACCACACCGTCGACGCCTCGCGCACGGCCAGGTCGCCGCGACCGCTGCGCATCGTGAACGACCCGGGTTCGTCGAGCGCGATCACGATCGCGCCGGCGAGCGAGCCGAGCCGCGAGTCGACGCCGTCGACCTGGCGCTGCGCGGGAGCGAGCGCGATCCCCGCGATCCGCTCGCGGGCAGCAGCACCGGATCGGGCATCGTGAGCGGATCGGAGAGGACGAGCCCGGCCGGCACGAACACGAGGAGTCGCCGGCTCAGTGAGTGCAGCGATCGGGCGAGGATGGCGGCGACGGCGAGACCGAGCACGGTCGCGACGACACCCCACGCCACGCGGCCGGCAGCCAGCAGCAGCGGGCCCACGGCGACTCCCGATGCGATCACCGGCACCACGATCACGAGCACGAGACACAGCAACGGCGGTGTGCGCAGCGGCCGGCGCACCTCGTCGCCGTACGCCTCGGCTTGTGCGCAGGCCTGCGCGATCGCACCGTGCAAGGCCAACGCGCACACCACAAGGCTGTGCGCGAGCGCGAGCAGCGCGATCCACAACGCCGCGGCGCGGACGCCCGACAGCGCGACAAGCACCGATACCGGGGCGACGATACGCAACACGGTGAACGACCACGGGTGCAGCGCGACGAGTGCCACGAGACCCGCGAGCCATGCCGCGTAGAGCATCGCTGCGGCGAGGATCGTGGGGCCGGACGACCATGATGCGAGCGCGTCGCGCATCACGAAGCCGAGGCTCAACGGCAACACGAACCACAACACGCGAGCGGGCCAGAGCAAGGGTGCTTCGCTTTCGAGCACGAACAAGGGGTCTTCGTATACTACGAATCGCCATGAGTCGGGCACGGTTGCGAGGAGGCATCGCTACAGCGATCGGTTCGCTGCCGCATCTCGACGCCGTCGACGCGGCGCAGCTCGTGCTCACCTCGCTGCCCGATCTCCCGTGCGCGCCCCAGCTCCCGGCGCGCTCGCCGCACGAAGGCATGCTCGCGGCATGGTTGCGAGCGCTGCCCGAGGTGCAGGTCGACGGCACGGGCGCGCTGCAGCTGCGTGCGCTGCCGGCCGGGCCGGGGACGTCTCCCGCACCCATCGACGCGTGGTTCGACAACGACGCGCACGGCGGCATCCTCACGTTCCTCGACGTGGTCGCGCGGCGCGACGAGCCGCTGCGGGCGATGAAGCTGCAGCTGACCGGCCCGCTCACGCTCGGCCTCGCGCTGCAGGGCCTCGGCCTGGCCCCGGAGCGTGCGTTCGGCCGGGCCGCGCGAGTGCGCAGCAGCCTGGGCGCGCGCGCTCGTGGATCTCGTGCACGACCGTCTCCCGCACACCGACATCGTGCTGTTCTTCGACGAGCCTGGCCTCGTCGTGTGGGCGGGCGATCGCACCCCTGCGCTCGACGACGAAGCCGCGAGCGATCTCCTGTCGGCCACCCTGGCCACCGTCGACTGCGCCGTCGGCGTGCACGTGTGCGGTGCCGGCGCGCTCGACATCGCGCTCGCGGCCGGCCCCGACGTCGTGGGTGTGGAGGCGAAGCCCTGGGTGGTGGAGCACGCGGTCGCGCTCGCGCGGGCTGCTCGACCGCGGCGGCTTCGTCGCATGGGGCGCGGTACCCACCGACCGTCCCGTCGGCGAACAACCGATGCCGCTGTGGAAGGCGCTCGTCGAGCTGTGGTGCGAGCTCACACGGCGCGGTTGTGACCCGGTGAAGCTGCGCACGCAGGCCTGGATCACGCCGGCATGCGGGCTCGCGCGGGCACGGCATCGGCCAGGCCGAGCACGCACTCCGACTCAGCGGTGAGCTCGCCGAGCGCGTGCACGGGCAGGCCGTCGCCACGCGCCTTGGCGTGGGCGCGTGACTTCCCACCCCACCTGGGCGTAGCGCGCTCCCGAACCCGGCGAACCTGTCCGAACCCCTCAGTAGATTCGACGGCGTGGCCGCATCGAAGAAGGTGATCGCGCGGGTCGAGGAGCTGCGACGCGACATCGCACGCCACAACGATCTGTACTACGGCGCCGACGCCCCCGAGGTCAGCGACGCCGAGTACGACGAGCTGGTCCGCGAGCTGGCACGACTCGAGGCCGAGCACCCCGACCTCGCCGCACAGGAGTCGCCCACGCAACGCCCGGGCGCCGCGGCGGCGAGCACGTTCGCACCCGTCGAGCACATCGTGCCGATGCTCTCGCTCGACAACGCGTTCTCGCTCGACGACCTGCACGCCTGGCACGAGCGCATCGCCAAGCTCGTCGACGAGCCGGTGTCGTACGTCACCGAGCCGAAGATGGACGGCCTCGCCATCTCCACGCTGTACCAGGACGGCCGCTTCGTGCGGGCCGCCACACGGGGCGACGGCTGGGTGGGTGAGGACGTCACCGAGAACGTGCGCACGATCGCCGACGTGCCGAAGCGGCTGCGGGGGCGGAGCCTGCCGGCACGGGTGGAGGTGCGCGGCGAGGTGTACATGACGCTCGAGGCGTTCACCACGCTCAACGCCGCGCAGGCGGCGGCGGGCCGCACGCCGGTGGTGAACCCGCGTAACGGCGCCGCGGGCAGCCTGCGCCAGAAGGACGCGGCGATCACCGCGGCGCGGGGTCTGTCGATGTTCTGCTACCAGCTCGGTGTGTGCGAGGGCGGGCCGAACCTGCGATCGCACCACGAGACACTCGAGTGGCTCGCGGAGATCGGCTTCGCGGTCAACCCGAACATCCGCAGGCACACCACGATCGACGCCGTGCACAAGGAGTGCACGTCGCTCGAGGCGCGCCGCCACAGCCTCGGCTACGAGATCGACGGCGCGGTCGTGAAGGTCGACCGGCTCGACCAGCGCGCGCAGATGGGCGCCACGAGCAAGGCGCCCCGCTGGGCGATCGTGTACAAGTTCCCGCCCGAGGAGCGCACCACGCTGTTGCGCGACATCCACGTGAGCATCGGCCGCACCGGCCGCGCCACGCCGTTCGCGATGCTCGAGCCGGTGTTCGTGGGCGGCGTCACCGTGTCCACCGCGACGCTCCACAACGAGGACGAGGTCGCGCGGCGCGGCGTGCGTCCCGGCGACACGGTCGTGGTGCGGCGCGCCGGCGACGTGATCCCCGAAGTGGTGGGTCCGGTGCTCTCGAAGCGCCCTTCGCGCAGCACACCTTGGGTGTTCCCGTCGGCGTGCCCCGACTGCGGTAAGCCGCTCGTGCGACCCGAGGGCGAGGCGAACCACCGGTGCGTCAACCTCGATTGTCCGGCCCGCCAGTGGCAGCGCATCGTGTTCTTCGCGAGCCGCGGCGCGATGGACATCGAAGGCATGGGCGAGGAACGGGTGGGGCAGCTGGTCGACGCCGGGCTGCTCGTCGACGCGGCCGACATCTACTCGCTCACGCCCGAGGCGCTCGCCGCCATGCCGCGCCTCGCCGACAAGTCGGCGCACGCGCTCGTGCGCGCGATCGAGGCGAGCAAACAGCAGCCGCTCGCGCGCCTCCTCGTCGCGCTTGGCATCAAGCACGTCGGTCCCAGCGCCGCGCAGGCGCTCGAACGATCGCTCGGCTCCCTCGACGCGATTGCGGCGGCGTCGGTCGACGACTTCGACGCGATCGACGGGGTCGGGCCGATCATCGCCGAGAGCATCGTGTCGTGGTTCGACGACGAGCGCAACCGCGCGTTCGTCGAGAAGCTGCGGTCGGCCGGCGTGAACTTCACCGCGCCCGAGCGGCCGGCCGATGCCCCGCGGCACGCGCCCACGATGGCGGGCCTCACGTTCGTGCTCACCGGCACGATGGAACGCCACACGCGCGAGGCGGCGACCGCGGCCATCGAGGCGCGGGGGCAAGGTCACCGCGAGCGTGTCGAAGAAGACGAGTTACGTGGTCGCCGGCGAGAGCCCGGGGACCAAGCTCGCCAAGGCCGAGTCGCTCGGCGTGCCGGTGGTCGACGAGGACACCTTCGAAGGGCTCCTCGCCGAAGGCTGAGCCGGGCTCACCGTGAGCTCACCGTGAGCTCACCGCGAGCTAACCGACCTTGAAGTCCCACGTGAAGGTGTGGTCGCTCGGGCCGCCGGCGCCTTCCTCGGCGAGCCAGTAGTGCACGGTGAGCGTGTGCTTGCCCGGCGGCGTCTCGCTGAGCTCCTTGCCCGGCCCGGGGCGCCAGAAGATCGCGTTGTTCGCCAGCTCGACCGGGTCGTACTGGTCCTTCGGCAGCGGCGTGCTGTCGAGCGTGAGCTCGCCGGTCCAGCCCTTCTGCAGCTGCACGCCGAGCTCGTCCTGCGGGCGGACCAGCTGACCGCGCGGGGAACAGCTCGGCGATGCCCGACGGCAGGTCGGGCGTCGAGGTGGTGTTGCGCGTGGAGTGCAGGCCGATCACCGCGAAGTTCAGGGCGAGCAGGAGGCCCAGCAC
Organism: uncultured Actinomycetes bacterium; assembly: GCA_963716525.1. Taxonomy (GTDB): domain Bacteria; phylum Actinomycetota; class Acidimicrobiia; order IMCC26256; family PALSA-610; genus JBBREP01. The sequence goes on along the minus strand of OY970315.1, from coordinate 685,364 downwards.
GATGACGATCGTGCGCTTCACGTTGCGTGGTGGGCGCGTGACGTGTGCGGGGGCGGGTGACGCGGTGTTCGTCACGCGATCGACGGTATCCCCGAACGGCACATGGCACCGATTCGGCGGAAATGCCCGGTACGGTGGTCGCCGCAATGGCCCTCTCGGGCACTACGGACCTCGCGGGCCGCGTTCTCGACGGCCGCTACCTGTTGCGCGTGCCGATCGGTACGGGCGCGAGCGGCCGCGTCTACGAGGCGCACGACGTCAAGCTGCGGCGCCGGGTGGCGGTGAAGGTGCTGCACGAGGCGCTGGCGTCCGACAAGGGGTTCCTGCGCCGCTTCCAGACCGAGGCGCGCGTCGCCGCGTCGCTCCACCACCCGAACATCGTCACCGTGCACGACTGGGGCACCGACGGCGACCTGCCGTACATGGTGCTCGAGCTGCTGGAGGGCGGCAGCCTGCGGTCGATGCTCGACGCCGGGATCCGCCTGAGCGTGGCGCAGGCCGCACACGTGGGTCGTGATGTCGCGCGGGCGCTCGACTACGCGCACCGGCGGGGGATCATCCACCGCGACGTCAAACCCGCGAACCTGCTGTTCGACGAGCACGGTGGGGTGCGCATCGCCGACTTCGGGCTCGCACGCGCGCTCGCCGAGGCGAGCTGGACCGAACCGGCGGGCGCCCTGTTCGGCACCGCGCGCTACGCCTCACCCGAGCAGGCGCTCGGCATCCAGCTCGACGCGCGGAGCGACCTCTACGCGTTCGCGCTCGTGATGGTGGAGTCGGTCACCGGCACGATCCCGTTCGCCGCCGACACCACGATCTCGATGCTGAGCGTGCGCACGCAGCGGCCGCTCGTGGTCGACCCGCGCCTCGGGCCGCTCACCGCAGTGCTCGAGCGCTGCGGCCGGGTCGAGCGCGACGACCGCTATCCCGATGCGGCCACGCTCGTGGCCGCGCTCGACGACGCCATCGAGGCGCTGGCGCCGCCGGAGCCGCTGCGACTCGTGGGCTCGAGCGACGGCAGCGACGCCGACCCGACGCACGTCGTCGTCAGCGAACCACGGCCGGTCGACGGCGTCATCGATCTCGGGGCGCTCGCCGTCAACGGGCCCGGCGGCGGCGCACTGTTCGATCAGGACGCGTGGCCGTCGACGCCCGGCGCGGCCGCTGCGGCCGGCGCGGCCGCCGTGGCCGCCGACTCGACCACCGCCGTCACTGCCTCCGCCACCGCCGAGCCTGCTGTGGTGGCCGGCGACACGACCACCGCCGCGGTGCCGATCGTGATCGAGGCCGAGCGGGGCGAGCCGCCGGCCGGCGAGCCCCGGGGCGGAACTCGGGGCGGAACCCGGGGCGAGCAACGCGAACCCCCGGCCGTGCCCGAGGCACCGCTCGAGCGCGAGTACCGCGGCGAGCGGCGGCTGGTGCCCTACGTGGTCGCGATCATCGTGCTCATCGCGATCGTGTGCGCCGTCATCCTGTTCGCGAACGTGCGCGGCGGGGTGACCGGTATCGCCGTGGGCCACTACGTCGGTCTCGACCAGGCGGCGGCGGTCGCCAAGGCTCGCCAGCAGGGCTTCACCGTGCACGTCACCGACGAGCACCGATCGACCCCCGCCGCCGGCAAGGTGTTCGACCAACAACCGAAGCCCAGCCTGAAGCTCGGCCGCGGCGACACCCTGAACCTGTGGGTGTCGCTCGGGCCGGCGAAGGTGCAGGTGCCCACGCTGCTCGGACACACCGAGGCCCAGGCGAAGGAACTGCTTGCCCAGGCCGGTCTCAAGGTCAAGGCCGACGGCATCCGCAAGGTGTACGACGACAACCACGACGCCGGCCTCGTGATCGTCAGCCCCAGCGACGGCCAGATGCTCTTGCCGCACAGCGCCGTCGGGTTCACCGTGAGCCTCGGCCACGCTCCCGTTGCAGTGCCGTCGCTGACCGGCACCGCGTTCGCCAAGGCGCAGTCGCAGCTCGAGGGCCTCGGCTTCAAGGTGGTGCGCGCGGCGGACAAGAACTCCGAGACGGTCGCGGCCGGCGCCGTGATCTCGGTGTGGCCCACGGGCAGCCGGCCGTACCGCTCGACGGTCACCGTCGTCGTGAGCAAGGGCCCGGTGTACGTGCCGGTGCCGTCGGTGGCGGGCATGACGATCGACGCGGCGTGCGCCGCGATCGAGCACCAGGGCCTTACGTGTGGCACCGCTTACCACTACAAGCCGGGCGCGCACGTGAAGTACACGGCGCCGGCCGCGCAGTCGCGCCTGCGCCTCGGCGTGTCGGTGAGCCTCTACTTCTGAGCGCTGATTAGGCTCGCCACCTCCTCGTTCCAGCACGGAGGTCGGTTATGGGTGCGCTCGAAGGTCGTGTCGCGATCATCACGGGGGCCGGCGGCGGGCTCGGTCGCGAGCACGCGCTGCTGTTCGCGGCCGAGGGGGCCAAGGTCGTGGTGAACGACCTCGGTGGTGACAGTCACGGTGGCGGTGCGAGCGCGACGCCCGCCCAGGAGACCGTGGCCATGATCGAGGAGATGGGCGGCGAAGCCGTCGTCAACGGCGCCAACGTCGCCGACTGGGACGCCGCGCACGCGATGGTGCGCCAGGCGGTCGAGGCGTTCGGCGACCTGCACGTGCTCGTGAACAACGCGGGCATCCTGCGCGACCGGGTGATCGTCAACATGACCGAGGCCGAGTGGGACGCGGTCGTCACCGTGCACCTGAAGGGCCACTTCGCGCCCACACAGGCCGCCGCCACCTACTGGCGCGAGCAGTCGAAGAAGCTCGCCGAGTCGGGCGGCGCCGCGCCCGACCGGTCGATCGTCCACACGAGCTCGACGTCGGGCATCTTCTCCAACCCTGGGCAGGCGAACTACGGCGCCGCCAAGTCGGGCATCGCCACGCTCAGCCAGATCTGCGCCAAGGAGCTCGTCCGCTACAACGTACGGTCCAACGCGATCTGCCCGGGTGCGCGCACGCGCCTCACGCTCGAAACCCCCGGCCTCGGCGACGCGGTGAAGCCACCCGAGGATCCCGGCGCCTTCGACGTGTGGGATCCCGCGAACGTGTCGCCGTTCGTGGCCTATCTCGCCTCCGAGCAGTGCGCCATCACGGGCGAGACGTTCATCGTGCAGGGCGGCACCGTGCAGCGGGTGCAGTCGTGGACCGGCGTCGAGAAGCTCGAGCAGGGCGACCGCTGGACGGTGGCCGGGCTGGCGGCGCGCGCCGGCGAGCTCAACGCCCGCACCCGCGGGTAGCGCCCGGCTTGCTGTCCGGTTCGTAGCACTTCGCGGGGTTTGCGGCCGGCGAATGGGTCGCGCGGCCTATTGCCACTCTCCGTGGCAATCTCGATCATCGAGACGATGCGCCGACCACGGCACGGAGCCACAAGCCATCCCCCGCTCAGCCGGCCCGGCAACGGCTTCGGGCGGCCGCTCCGCCCCGGCCCGCAAAGCCGGGCGCCGCTCCCGAGCGCCGAGGAGTGGCGCGGCGCGCTCGAGCGCTGGTCGGTTGACGTCGATCTCGTGACCGCGGAGCGCAGCGAGGCCTGAACGCGCCCCGTGGCCCCGAGCCCGGAAGGGCTATTCGGTGACGGCCTGGATGGCGGAGGTGAGGTCGGGGCTGGGGCCGCCGCCGGCCTGCTGCATCATCAGCTTGGTCATGTCGCCCTGGACCTTGACCTTGCCGGCCATGAAGGCCTGCATGCCCGCCTGCGGGTTGTTGGCGACGAACACCTCTTTCGCCGTGACGTAGTCGGTGGTCATGGTGACGTCGGCGCCCTCACGGTGCCCGCCGCCCATGAGCGCCTTGCCGTCGACGTTGCCCATGTGCATGGACTTGTCCTCACCGAACGGCGTCTCGACGACGATCAGGTTCACCACGACGTTGCCGTGCGGCGCCGCGGCGCCCTGGTCGGTGTGGTCGGCCATGATCTTCTCGACCGCGCCCACCCACTCGTCCGAGAGGAACGGGTACTTGTCTGCCACGACGCCCTCCTGATCGTTCACGCGTTCGGCCGGCGCACATTACCCGAATGCCTCCCACTACGGTTTCGGGCGTGCCGGCAACGTCCACGGGCTCGCGAGGCGAGCGCATCGCCACCCATGAGCGCAACCCCAAGTGGCGGAACCCGCCGCTGCGGATCGAGATGTCGGAGTGCATCAACTGCGATGCCTGCCTGCGCCATTGCCCGTCGCAGTTCGGAGCGATCTTCAACCACGGGCCCGACGTGGTGATCGTCAGCGAGCTCTGCTCGGGTTGCGACAAGTGCCTGCCGGCGTGCCCGGTCGACTGCATCTACCCCGACCCGAGCTGGTCGCCCTCGCCCGCCGCCTGGTGGACGCTGCCCGGTAGCCCTCGCGACCCGTACTGATTCCGCTCCGGGCGGCCGTGGCGGCCGTTCCTAGACTCGTCGCGTGACGTCCGGGAGTGAGCCGGCGGGGACACCCGCGCTGACGCGCGCCGACGTGGTGCACGTCGCCCACCTCGCTCGCCTCGCGCTGAGCGACGAGGAGATCGACGAGCTCACGCCCCAGCTCGCCGGGATCCTCGCCCACGCCGCCCAGATCGCCGCGCTCGACACGGCCGACGTGCCGCCCACCGCGCATCCGCTGCCGCTCGTCAACGTGCTGCGCTCCGACGAACCGCGGCCCTCGCTCGAACGGGCCGGCGTGCTCGCGGAGGCGCCGGAAGCGAGCGAGGGCCGTTTCGTGGTGCCGAGAATTCTGGGCGAGGCGCCGTGAGCGAGCCCGATCGCGCCGTCGACATCGCGGCCGACGTGCGGGCCGGCCGGCGCGCGGCGCGCGACGTGCTCGAGGAACACCTCGCGCGCATCGACGCCCGTGACGGCGACATCCACGCGTTCAACACCGTGACGGCCGGCGCGGCCCGGGCGGTGGCCGACGCCGTCGACGCGTCCGTGGCGGCGGGCGACGACCCCGGCCCGCTCGCCGGTGTGCCGATCGCGCTGAAGGACAACCTGTGCACGCGCGGCGTTGCCACCACCTGCTCGTCGCGCATCCTCGACGGCTGGGTGCCGCCGTACGACGCCACGGTCGTGCAGCGACTCGCCGGCGCGGGCGCCGTCGTCGTGGGCAAGACGAACCTCGACGAGTTCGCCATGGGGAGCTCCACCGAGAACTCGGCGTTCGGACCCACCCGCAACCCGCACGATCTCACGCGCGTGCCCGGCGGTTCGTCGGGCGGTTCGGCGGCTGCGGTGGCCGCCGGCTTCGCACCGCTCGCGCTCGGCTCCGACACGGGCGGCTCCATCCGCCAGCCTGCGGCCCTGTGCGGGGTGATCGGCATGAAGCCCACCTACGGCGCGGTGTCGCGCTACGGGCTCGTCGCGTTCGCGTCGTCGCTCGACCAGATCGGCCCGTTCGCCGCCGACACGCGCGACGCGGCGCTGCTGCTCGACACGATCTGGGGTCACGATCCCTGCGACTCCACGTCGATTCCCGATGCGCTCGAGCCGATCGGCGCCGGCCTGGAGCGCGGCGTCGCCGGCCTGCGCGTGGGCATCCTCGACGAGCTCACCGACGCCGACGGCATCGCACCCGAAGTCTGCGAGGCCGTCGCCGCTGCCGCCGACCTGCTCGAAGGCGCGGGTGCCAAGATCGAGCACGCCTCGGTGCCGTCGACGATCTACGGACTCGACGCGTACTACGTGATCGCTCCGGCCGAGGCGTCGAGCAATCTCGCCCGCTACGACGGCGTGCGCTACGGCTACCGCGCGCCGAACGCCGCCGACGTGAGCGAGATGAACGCGTCGACGCGCGACGCGGGGTTCGGCAAGGAGGTCAAGCGGCGCATCATGCTCGGCACGTATGCGCTGTCGGCCGGCTACTACGACGCGTACTACGGGCAGGCACAGCGCGTGCGCACGCTGATCGGGCGCGACTTCGCGCGGGCCTACGAGCAGTTCGACGTGCTGCTGTGTCCCACCGCGCCCACGGTTGCGTTCGAGATCGGGGCCAAGACGGCCGACCCGCTCGCGATGTACCTCTCCGACGTGTGCACGATCCCCACGAACCTTGCCGGCCACTGTGCGATCAGCGTGCCGTTCGGTGTCGACTCCGAGCACGGTCTGCCGATCGGCGTGCAGGTGCTCGGCCGGGAGCTCGCCGACGCGCTGGTGTTCCGCGTGGCCCGCACCCTGGAGGCCGGCCGTGGTTGACACCGTTGCTCCTGCCATGCCGGGCCCGGCGCCCACGATTCAGAGCGCCTCGGGCACGGAGTGGGAGATCGTCTGCGGGCTCGAGGTGCACTGCGAGCTCGCCACCGCCACGAAGCTCTTCTGCGGCTGCGCGAACGAGTTCGGTGCCGAGCCGAACACGCACGTGTGCCCGGTGTGCCTCGGCTTACCCGGATCGCTGCCGGTGCTCAACGAGCGCGCGGTGGAGTTCGCGCTGCGCGTCGGCGAGGCCTTCGGCTTCGACGTGCCCCCGCAGTCGATCTTCCACCGGAAGAACTACTTCTATCCCGACATGCCGAAGAACTTCCAGACCACGCAATACGACGAACCGATCTGCCTACACGGCTCGTTGGTGGTCGACGGCGCGCGCATCGGCATCACCCGCGCGCATCTGGAAGAGGACACCGGCAAGTCCACGCACCTCGGCGGCGCCGGTGGCCGCATCCACGGCGCGTCGCACTCGCTCGTCGACTACAACCGTGCCGGCGTGCCGCTGCTCGAGATCGTGAGCGAGCCCGATATCCGCAGTGCCGAGCAGGCGGCGGCCTACGTCGAGGAGCTGCGCGCCACGCTCAAGGCGATCGGTGTGAGCGACGTCAAGATGGAAGAGGGCTCGCTGCGCGTCGACGCCAACGTGTCGGTGCGGCCCGCAGGCTCGTCGGAGCTCGGCACCCGCTGCGAGATCAAGAACCTCAACTCGCTGAAGTCGTTGCGTGACGCCATCGACTACGAAGCCCGGCGTCAGATCGAGCTGCTCGAGGCCGGCGACCACGTGGTGCAGGAGACGCGGCTGTGGAACGAGAACGTCGGCCACACCGCGTCGATGCGCTCGAAGGAAGAGGCCTACGACTACCGCTACTTCCCCGAACCCGATCTCGTGCCGGTCGCGCCCGACGAGGCGCTGCGGGCACGGGTGCGCGCCGCGATGCCAGAGCTCCCGGCGGGGCGGCGGGCGCGGTTGATTACCGAGTGGGGCATCGGTGCGCACGAGGCGCGCACGCTCGTCGACGTCGACGGTCTGGCCGACTACGCCGAAGCGGTGAAGGCGGCCGCGCGCGCATCGGTGTCGGGGCGCGACATCGCGAACTGGGCCATCCAGGACGTGCTCGCCGTGGTGAACCAGCACGGGGTCGCGCTGCATCTCCTCGATCCGAGCGCGCTGGCGGAGCTCTTGGGCCTCGTGGCCGCCGGCTCGCTGTCGCGCAACCAGGCCAAGGACGTGCTCGCCGAGCTGCTCACCGAGAACCGGCGCGCCGCCGACATCGTCGCGGAACGCGGTCTCGCGCAGGTGAGCGACACCGGCGCGCTCGATGCCGTGCTCGACGAGGTGTTTGCGGCCAATGCCGACGCGGTCGCGCAGTGGCGGGCCGGCGACGACAAGGTGCGCAAGAAGAAGCGCGGCTTCCTCATGGGCGAGGCGATGAAGGCGCTGAGGGGCCAGGGCAACCCGAAGCTGCTCAACGAGCTCCTCGACGCCAAGCTCGCCGCCTCGTAATCTCGAGCGCAGGCACCTCCCCGTCGACAGTCCACACGCGCCGAACGGGCCAAGGCGGTCACGCTGTGGCTGGGCCCGGAGAGCACGGTGTCGTACGACACGGCCGCGCGGATGTTGGCGCTGGACGGCGCCTTGGACGCCGACGCCGTCCATGTCTCGAGTCGACTTTGCCTGGCCCGAGCACCAGGCCGGAGATCGGCATTCAGCTGGTCAGCCGGCGCGCAGCGTTGTGATCATCTCCCGCCAGGCGTGCTCGTCGACCGACTTCGGCGGGTCGACGGCGATGCGCCCGACCAGCGCGCCGTAGCGCTCGCGCAGGCGCAGCGCGATCTCGTCGACGCGGCCGCTGGTGACGAACTCGTCGAGCACGTCGTCGGTGACGAGCGCGCCGATCGACTTCCATTCGCCCGACTTCGTGAGCCGGTTCAGCTCGGGTTGCAGGTCACCCCACCCGTGGGCGTCGAGCACGACGCGGTACGCGGGTGTCGACCCGTAGAACGCGATGCGCATGCGGAACGATTCGCGTGCCCGCTCGACCTCGGCGTCGGTCGTGCCTACTGCGACCATCGCGGGGAACGAGATCTCCACGGCACCCGCGTCGCGCTCACCGCGGGCCGCGCCGCGTGCGATCGCGGGCAGCGTTGTCTCCTGCAGGAACCGCGGCGTGGTGAACGGGTGGACGATGAACGCGTCGGCGACCTCGCCGGCCACCTCGGTCATGCGCGCGCCCACCCCTGCGACCGCGAGGCGCGGTACGCCGCACGGCGACGGGCCCGGGTTGAACATCGGCGTCATCAAGGTGTGCGTGTAGAACTCGCCCCGGAAGTCGAGCGGTGCGCCCTCGTGCCAACTCGCCCAGATCGCACGGATCGCCAGCACCATCTCGCGCAGGCGCGCCGCCGGATGCGACCACGGCATCGAGAAGCGCTTCGTGATGTGCGGCGCCACCTGGGTTCCGAGCCCGAGCACCATCCGGCCGCTCGACGCGAGCTGGAGGTCGTAGGCGAGCTGCGCGAGCGTCATCGGGTTGCGGGCGAAGGCGACTGCGATCGCGGTCGTGAGCTCCACCCGCTGCGTGTGCTCCGCCGCGAGCAGGAGCGGGAAGAACGGGTCGTGCGGGCCCTCGAACGTGAACACGCCGTCGTAGCCGAGGGCTTCGAGCCGTTCGGCGGCGGCCGGCACGTCGGCCAGCGCGCCCGACACGAGACCGGCATCCACCTTCACGAGGGACTCCCTCACACGAAATCGGGCGCCGCGCGACTCGTGGGTCCGCCACACTGGCGCGATGGAGCGATACGGAACGGCAACCTACGGCGACCGCATTGCCGCTGTCTACGACGACCACGTGGCGCGCCTCGGCCGTGCCTCGCAATCCGCGCCCACGGCCGACTTCCTCGAGGCGCTCGCTCCCGGTGGGCGCATGCTCGAGCTCGGCATCGGCACCGGCAGGGTCGCCATCCCGCTCGTCGAGCGCGGCGTCGAGGTGCACGGCGTCGACGCATCCGCGGCGATGGTCACGCAGCTGCGGGCCAAGCCCGGCGGAGCCGACATTCCCGTTGCGATCGGCGACATGGCCGACGCCCGCCGCGCCAGGCACCGGCTACGACGTCGTGTTCGTGGTGTTCAACACGTTCTTCGCAACGCTCAGCCAGCGTGAGCAGGTCGCCACGTTCGCGAACGTCGCCGGGATGCTGCGACCGGGCGGCCGGTTCGTGATCGAGGCGTTCGTGCCCGACGTCACCCGGTTCGTGCGCGGGCAGCGCTGCGAGGTGGTCACGCTCGACGTCGACGAGGTGTATCTCGACGTGAGCACCTACGACCCGCTCACCCAGCGGGTCAACGCGAGCCACATCCGGCTCCGCAGCGGCGAACCCGTCGAGCTGTGGCCCGTGAGCCTGCGGTTCGCGTGGCCGAGCGAGCTCGACCTCATGGCCCAGCTCGCCGGACTCGACCTCGAGGCCCGTCATGGGGGCTGGTGCGGCGAACCGTTCACCGCCGCGAGCGGCGGCCACGTGAGCGTGTGGGCAAAGCCGCGCTGATCTGAGGCGGAACCGCAACGACACACGCCTCGACATCGGCGCGCTCGCGGGGCGAGGATGCAGTGGTGAGCGACCCGGTGGTGCACACGAGCGCGGGTGCGTTGCAAGGCGTGCGCAATGTCGACGGCATCACGCGCTGGCTCGGCATTCCCTACGCACGCTGCACGCGTGGCGGTCCGCCTCTGCCGGTACCGGCGTGGTCGGGGACGCGTGGGGCGGTCGCGTTCGGCGCCGCGTGCCCGCAGCCGTCCGGTGCCGACCTCGTGCCGGGGAGCGCGCTCGGCGCGCCGGTCGGCGAGGACTGCGCGTTCCTCAACGTGTGGGCCCCGCCGGGTCGCGAGCCGGTGCCGGTGCTGGTGTGGATCCACGGCGGCTCGTTCCTCACCGGTGCGGCATCGCAGGCGATGTTCGACGGCACGGCCCTCGCGCGGCGAGGCGCCATCGTCGTGTCGATCAACTATCGCGTCGGGCCGTTCGGATTCCTCGCGCCGACGCCGCAGCTCGCCGGGCGCGGCTGGCGCGCGAACTGCGGGCTGCTCGACGTGGTCGCCGCGTTGCGCTGGGTGCGCAACGAGATCGCCGCGTTCGGTGGCGACCCGGCGAGCGTCACGGTGTTCGGCGAGTCGGCCGGTGCCGGTGTGATCGCCCACCTGCTCGGGGCGCCGGCGCGCCCGCACCTGTTCGACCGCGCGATCGTGCAGAGCGCATCGACGGGTCGCACGTTCGACGCCGCGACCGCCGAGCTCGTCACCGACGCGTACCTGCGTGCGCTCGGCTCCGTCGATGCGATGTTCGACGCGCCGCCGGCGCAGCTCGTCGACGCGATCGGCAAGGTGATGAGCGACCCGGCGGTGTTCGCCGCCGCCGGAATGATGCCGTTCCACCCGGCGATCGACGGTGCGATCGTGCTCGCCGCACCCGATCGCGCCGCAGCGTCCGGCGCGCATGCCGGTGCCGATCTCGTCGTGAGCGTCACGCGCGACGAGATGTGCCTGTTCGTGGACGCGCCGTCGATCGATCCCGAGCGCCTGCACAAGCGTGTGAGCCGCTACGGCGGGATCAGTCTCGACGCGGCGGGGGAGCTGCTGCGCCGTTATTCCGATCACCTGCGGGCCGCAGGCCTTCCACACGCGCCGGTCGACGTGTGGGGCGCCGTCTACTCCGACCGTGAGATGACGATCCCGGCGCGCACGTTTCTCGATGCATCGGCGCGCCACCACGACGCCGTGTACGGCGCCCGGTTCGACTGGTCGGCGCCACCGCGACCCGACGGCCGCCCGCTCGGAGCGGCCCACGCGATCGACATCCCGTTCACGTTCTCCACCCTCGACGCCGACGGTTGGCGCGCCTTCGTCGGCGCCGACGGTGAGCGGCGCGCCCCGGCCGACCGGCTCGCAGCCGCAGTGGGCGACGCGTGGATCGCGTTCGCCGCGCTCCGGTGACCCCGGCTGGCCGCGCTGGGCCGACGAGCGCGCGATGCAGGGGCTCGGTGCGACGATCCGAACGCTGGCCGATCCGATTGGTGCGAGGGTGGCGCTCTGGGACGGCCTGGAGTGACCACGAACACGCGCACGCGCACGTACCGCTTCCCGCAGATCGACCGTGTGGTGCACGGCACCGGCGCGATCGGCCGCGTGCCGCGGATCGTCGATGAACTCGACCGCCGGCGCGTGTTCGTGGTCACGAGCCGCACGCTGGCGTCGACGACGTCACTCGTGCGCGACCTCGAAGCGGGCCTCGGCGCCCGCCACGCGGGCACGTTCGCCGGCATCGGCCAGCACGCGCCGCGAAGCGACATCGACGCGGCGACGGCCGCAGCGCGCGAGGCCGGTGCCGACCTGCTCGTGGGCTACGGCGGCTCCTCGGTCACCGACGGCACGAAGATCGTGGCGCTCGCGCTGCTCGGCGAGCGGGCCCAACCCGAGATGCCCCAGATCCTCGTGCCCACCACGCTGTCGGCCGGTGAGTACACGCCGGCCGCCGGGATGACCGGTGACGTGCCCGGCGTGAAGACCTATGTGGCCGATCCGCGCATGGCCCCGTTCGCGGTGGTGCTCGATCCCGCGGTCACGCTCGCGACACCCATGGAGCTGTGGCTGTCGTCGGGAGTGAAGAGCATCGATCACGCGTGTGAAACGGTGTGGGGGCCGCGGGCGCACCCGTTCACCGACACGCTGGCCCTCGAAGCGCTGCACCGCCTCGTGGCCGCGCTCCCCGCCACCAAGGCGGCGCCCGACGATCTCGATGCGCGGCTCGACTGCCAGCTCGCGGCATGGATGTCGATGGCCGGCGTCGTGAACGTGCAGGTGTACCTGTCGCACACGTTGGGGCACCAGATCGGCGCCCGGTGGCACGTGCCGCACGGCGTCACGTCGGGCATCACGCTCCCGCCGGTGATGGAGTTCCTTGCGAGCCGGTCACCTGACGCGGTCGCGCGCGTCTCGAGGATGGTTGGCGGGGTCGACGGTCTGCGCGCGCGCTCGTCGCCGGGCTCGGACTGCCCGGCCGGCTGCGGGACGTCGGCGCCCGCCGCGACGAGATCCCAGCTGTCGCGCGCGCCGCCTACGAGGCCGGGCATGCCAGCGGCTTCGGTGGCGACGTGGCGGTGGAACGACTCGAGGAGCTGCTGGAGCAGATGTGGTGAGCCGTGGCTGAGGGCTTGGCCGTCGAACGGCACGACGCGGTGGCGACGCTCGTGCTCGACCGGACGGAGCGCAAGAACGCACTCTCGATCGGGTTGCGCGACGCCATCAGCGACGCGCTCGACGGGCTCGCCGTCGACGAGTCGGTGTCGTGCGTGGTGCTCACCGGCCGCGGCGACGTCTTCAGTGCCGGATTCGACCTGCGCGAGTTCGAGCAGGCCGCCGCCGACGAAACCTTCTCGCGCACGTTGTGGGCGTCGAGCGACCGCTATCACCGCACGGTGCTCGAGTTCCCGCTGCCCACGGTCGCGATGCTCAACGGTCCTGCGATCGCGGGCGGGATGGATCTCGCGGTGATGTGCGATCTGCGGATCGCCGCCGACACGGTGTGGTTCGCGCATCCCGAGTACACGTTCGGCGACGTGGTGTACGGGCCCCTGCACGATCTCGTCGGCGGCGCGGTCGCGCGCGAGCTGTGCCTCACCGGGCGGAGAATTGATGCGCACGAAGCGTTCGCGGTGCGTCTCGTGAACCAGGTCGTGCCGGGCGCGGAGCTCGAGCGTGCGACCGCCGCGGTGACCGAGCGCATCTGCGTCGCACCCCGCCACCTGCTCGTGCGGACGAAGGCCAAGGCGCTGCGGCGCGCCGGCGTCGAGCGCGGCGCCACGCTCGACCTCTGATCCGAGGCCCGGTCGTTCGTCAGGCGTGGAGTGCGGCGGCGCGCGCCGCAGCTCGGCCTTGGCGACCTTGCCGCCGCTGCTGCGGGGCAGGTCGCCCTCGACCAGCACCAGGAACTCGGGCCAGAGCTCCTTGCCCACCCCCCGCGCCTCGAGATGCGCGCGCAGCGAGTCGAGCGTGAACGCAACGCCGGGTGCGACCGCGCAGAACACGCACACCCGCTCGCCGAACACGGCGTCGGGCTTCGCGACCGCGGCCGCGAGCAGCACGCCCGGCATCGTGGCGCACTCCTGCTCGATCACCGCGGCAGAGAGGTTCTTGCCGCCACGGATCACGAAGTCGCTCGTGCGGCCCACCACACGCAGCACGCGATCGGCGTCAATCGTGCAGAGGTCGCCCGTGCGCATCCATCCATCGGCGGTGTAGAGGTCGGCGTTGCCTTCGGGGTCGTCGTAGTAGCCGAGACAGTTGACCGGACCCTTGCATGCCGCGACACCGGGCCCGCCGCCGCCCGTGACGTCGGCACCGGTGTCGGGATCCAGCAGGCGCACGTGCATCGACTCCAACACGTGCCCGGCCGTGGTGCGGCGCACGCGCTCGGAATCGCGCACCGTCGTGGCGCTCAGCGCGCCGGTCTCGTTGCTGCCGTAGAACTGCAGCACGAACGACCCCGTCTCCCGTTCCCAGCGTGCCGCGTGCTCGGGTGGCACCATCTCGCCGCCGGTGAACATCACCCGGAGCGACGTGAGATCGTGGTCGGCGAACGCCGGAGAACCCAGCATCATCACGAACTGTGTCGACACTGCGGCGAGCACCGTGACGCGGTGGCGCTCGATCGCCCGGATGGCGTCGGCCGCGTCGAAGCGGGAGAGCAGCACGCACGGTGCCCCGAGGATCGTCGGCGTGAAGTGCCCGGTCCACAACCCGAAGCCGAACGGTGCGGGGAGCAGGCTCATACACACGTCGTGTTCGCTCAGGTTGCCGGCATCAACCGCGAGATCGTGGAACGCGAACCAGCGCGCTTGGTTGTGCAGCACGCACTTCGGCAGCCCGGTGGTGCCCGACGTCGAGTTGAGGAACCAGGGCTCGTCGCACGCGATCGCCCGGTCGGGTGCCGGCACCGCAAGTGGTTCGCCGGCTGCGTCGCCGGCGTCCTCGAGCTCGGCGAGCTCGGCGAGCGTGCGGATCAACGCGACCGCGCCGGTGCGCTGCACGAGGTGTTCGACCTCGCTCGCCCCGGCGCGCGGTCCGATGCCCACGCCGATCACGCCGGCGCGCTCGCATGCCAGCATCGCCACGTGCACGTCCGGGCCGTCCGGCATGTGAATCGCGACGCGAGCACCTTGCGGGTGGCGGGCCGCCAGTACCGCGGCTGCGACGTCGGCGCGGACGTTGTAGTCGTGCCACGTGAGCTGGTCACCGGTCGACGCGTCGACGAACGCGATCGCGGCGGGCCGGCTGCGTGCGTGCGCGGCGACGAGCTCCGAGAGCGTCGTTGCGGTCACGAGAGCCGGAACAGGCGCATCGCGTTCTTGGAGCAGATGCGGTCGGCCTCCTCGTCGTCCACTCCGGCCGAGGCGAGCTGTTCCGCGAGCCGCGGCTGCGTGTCGGGCCAGGTGGAATCGGCGTGCGGGTAGTCGCTCTCGACGAGGATGTGGTCGACGCCGATCACGTCGCGGGTGAGGAACCCCGATGCGTCGTCGATGGCGCAGAACCAGAAGTTGCGGCGCAGCACCTCGGCGGGTGTGAGGTCGACGTCGCGCCAGGTGGGCAGGTAACCGAGCTGGTACTTGAAGCAATGGTCGAGGCGGTCGAGCAACCCGGCCACCCAACCGATGCCGCCCTCTGAGAGGCAGATCTTGAGGCGCGGGAAGCGCACGGGAACCTTGGAGTACAGCCAGTCGACCGCGGCGTACATGCCGTACGCGAAGAACAACACCGCCACCGTTTCTGGTGGCGCGTCGGGGGCGGTCATCGGCGAGCTTCCCGACGATCCCACGTGCAGGCACACCACGGTCTCGGTCTCCTCGCACGCCGCGAAGAACGGGTCCCAGTCGCCGGTGTGCAGTGACGGCAGCCCGAGCTTCTCGGGCGCCTCGCTGAACGTGACCGCGCGAAACCCGCGAGCCGCGTTGCGCCGCACCTCCTCGGCGGCGAGGTGCGCATCGGGGAGCCACGTGATCTGGCTCGGGATGAAGCGGTCGGGATGGGCACCGCACCAGGCATCGAGGTGCCAGTCGTTGTACGCGCGCATCGCGGCGAACCCCAGATCGGTGTCGCGCGGCCACATCGTGAGCCGCTGCCCGACGAACCCGGGGAGGAAGGACGGGAAGCAGAGCGAACGGTCGACGCCGTTGACGTCCATGTCGGCGACGCGAGCGTCGACGTCCCACGCGCCGCGCCGCATCTCGTCGAAGCGGGTCGGCTCGAAGCCGTACTCCGACGACGGCCGGCCCGCGACCGCGTTGAAGCCGACGTTGGGCAGCAGCTCACCGTTCCAGAGCCACGCCTCACCGCCGTCGTCGGTGGTGACCACGTGTGGCGCGTCGCCGGCGAAGCGAGCCGGGAACCGGCCCGCGAACGCGTTGGGCGGTTCGACGACATGATCATCGACCGACCAGATGGGCCGGATGCGCTCGCGCGGCTCGGGTTCGGGCAGGAACGTGACCGCGGCCCGGCGACCCTTGCTGCCGCCGAACGCCTCCGACGCCGCGAGATCGTCGAGCGAGAGGTTCACGCCAGCACCTCGGGTTCGCGAGCGAGCAACCGGCGGACCGCGCCGTTCCAGTAGGCCGCGGGCGCGTTCCGCTCGAGCTCGGCCTTCAGCGCGGCGCGGCCGGCGAGCGGCAGCTCGCGCAGCTTGATGCCTGCTTGCAGCGCCTCGACGGTGGCCCGGCACGCCCGTTCGAGCACGACGGCGCGGTAGCAGGCGATGGGAAAGTCCGCTCCCGTGACGATCGCGCCGTGGTTCGCGAGCAGCACGGCCGACGCGTCGCCCGCGCGCGCTGCGAGCCACGCGCCCGCCTCGCTCGACTCGACCGTGCCGTCGTATTCGTCGACCTGCGCGAGCTCGCCGTCGAGGAGCGCGGCATTCTGGTGCGACACCACCGGCTCGATCCCCGCGCATGCGAGCAGGGTGGCGTGGTGAGGATGGTTGTGCACGATCACCCGCGCGTCCGGTCGCACCCGATGCAACTCGGTGTGCAGGTGCACGGCGGGGGTCACGTCCCACCGGCCGGCGACGATCCGGCCGCCGGCGTCGATGCGCATGATGTCGCTCGCGCGTACCTCCTCCCACCACAGACCCCACGGGTTCACGAGCAGCGAACCGAGGGGGCCGGCGACGGTGATGTGCCCCGAGAGGTTCTCCTGCCACCCTTCGGCGGCGAGGACCCGCAGCGCGCAGGCGAGCTGCTGCTCGAGCGTGAGCGTGCGTCCGATGCCGGGCATGGCACGCGGCCACACGCCCACTTCGTCGGGGTTCACGAAACGCACGATACGGCTTCGCCTCGCCCGCACGCACAGCTCTCCGGCGCGAACGGGCTCGAGTACCTATCCTGCGGTTCCCGTGGAGAAGGTTGGGCGCGCAAGCCATCCCCTGCGCCTCGGCGTGATCGGCTGCGGCACGATCGCGCAGGCGCACGCGGTCGCCATCCGGTTCAATGCCGACGACGGCCTCGTGCGCTGCGTGGCCGCCGCCGACCCCGATCCGGCTGGCGTCGAGCGCTTCGTGTCCATCGCCGGCGACGTGGAGCACCGCGGCGCCGACGGGCACGCTGTGATCGAGAATCCCGACGTCGACGCCGTGGTGCTCATCACGCCGACGCGCTTGCACCGCGAGTACGTGCTGGCCGCGTGCGCGGCGGGTAAGCCCTTGTTCACCGAGAAACCGCTGGCGCCGAGCTTCGCCGTGGTCCGCGAGCTCCGCGACGCGGTGGCCGCGGCCGGTATCCCCGCGCAGGTCGGCTTCCAGTCGCGGTTCCATCCGATCATCCGTTTCGTGCGCGGGCTCGTGCGGTCGGGTGAGCTCGGTGCGCCGATGGCGTACACGCTGCGCGACGACCAGTTCTGGCCCACCGGCGACGTCGTGCCCGGGCACTCGAACTGGCGTTCCGACGTGGCCGAGGCGGGCGGTGGGGCCCTGCTCGAGCACTCGATCCATTCCTGCGACGTGCTCGCCTGGCTCTTCGGACCGGCGGCGCGCGTCTGATGGGGTGAAGCGCAACGTGTTCGGCTACTCGGTCGAGGATGTCGCCGCGCTCACGATCGAGCACCACGACGGTGTCGTCGGCAACCTCGTCACCGTCTTCAACGGCGTGGTCGGCCGAGAGGAGCGCCGGCTCGAGGTGTTCTTCGAGCGCGGCTCGGTCGAGCTCACCACCGACTTCGTCGTGGGTGCGCCCGAAGACTCGCTGCTCGTGCAGCGGCCCGACATGCCCGCGGAACGGTTCGACGTCGACCGGCTGCGGCGCGACACCTTCGCACGCGACGGCTGCGATCCGGATCGGGAGGTGTTCGTGTACCAGTACTTCGCGCACCGGGCGTTTGCTCGTTCGTTACGTGATGGCAACCCGCCGTCCCCCGGCTTTGCCGACGCTTACCAGGCCCACGCGATCGTGGAGGCCGGATACCTGTCGGCCGCGGGGCGACAGCCCGTGGAGCTGTCACGCTTCGCGTGAAGCGAGTCGAGACCGTCGCAGTAAAGTTCGGCGCTCTCGTCACCTTGCGGCCACGCGGCCGGAATCGGAAGGTCATTGCTCGATGACGTCGGGTAACCGCGCGCTCGGACTGCTCACCGTGTGTGAGTTCTGGGGCGCGAGCCACCTCGATTCCGTGCCGTTGATGGAACGTGTGGTGCCGGACGCCGTCGCGGCGGGCCGGCTGACGCTCAAGGAGCTCGTGGTCCACGAGTTCGAGCCCATCGGGATCTCCGCGGTCGCCATCCTCGCCGAGAGCCATCTCTCGATCCACACCTGGCCCGAGCACGGCTACCTCGCCGTCGACCTCTTCACCTGCTCCGACTCGGCCGACGTTGACGCGATGCTCGCGGTGCTGCGCGACGTGTTCGTGCCCGAACAGGTCGAGCGCCGCGCCTTCGTACGCGGCAGCCGCGACGAGTTCGAGATCGACCGCTTCGAGGAGCGCGAACCCGGGAGCGCGTCGCACACCTCGTACGACATCGAGCGGAAACTCGAGCTGCGGCGCAGCAAGTATCAGGAGATCGCGCTGTTCACCTCGCCGTGTGCCGGTCGGGTGCTCGCGCTCGACGGCATCGTGCAGATGACCGACCTCGACACGTTCGTGTACCACGAGATGCTGGCGCACCCTGCGCTGTTCGCCCATCCGGCACCGAAACGCGTGGCGATCGTCGGGGGCGGCGACATGATGCTGGCCGCGGAGGTGCTGCGCCACCCCGGCATCGAGGCGGTGCACGTGCACGAGCTCGACGGCGAGATCGTCGAGGTCGCCGCGACTCACTACGACACGGCGCGGCGCGTGCTCGCCGACCCGCGTGTGGAGGTGCATCTCGGCGACGCCTTCGAGACGATCCCGATGCTCGACGGCCCGATGGACGCGGTCCTGATCGACCTCACCGACCCGATCGGCCTGGCGGCGCGGCTGTTCGAGGACGAGTTCTACGCGCTTTGTGCACGGGTGCTGGCACCCGACGGGTTGCTCGTGGCGCAGACCGAGTCGATCCACTTCCATCCCGAGGTGGTCTCCGGGTGCTACCGCACCCTCGCGGCGCGCTTCGAGCACACCGACGTGCTCTGGACCGCGATCGCCACCTATCCGGGTGCGTTCTGGACGTTCGTCATCGCCTCGCACTCGCTCGACCCGCGCGTCGTGCGGCGCCGTCCGGAGGTGCCCACCCGCCTGTACGACCCCACGGCACACGAGTGGTTCTTCGTGCCCGAGCCGGTCCGGCGGAAGCTGATCGGCGCTTAGTCTGCTGCGGTGACCACGCCACGGCGGCAGGGCGCGCCGGCGCCGATCGATCGCGACGCGCTGCTGGCAGTGCTCGACCCGGCCGGGAGCGGCCGCATGCTCCCGGCCGAGGCGTACACGAGCGACGAGGTGCTCGCATGGGAGCGGACAAACCTCTTCGAGCGCGGCTGGGTGTGTGCGGGACGCTCGACCGACCTTGTTGCGCCGGGCGCGCGCCGCGCCGTTCGGGTGGGCGACGACCAGGCCGTGCTCGTGCGCGGCACCGACGGACTGCTGCGCGCGTTCTACAACGTGTGCCGCCACCGCGGCCACGAGCTGATGCGTTGTGGCGGGCCCGCGGTCACGCGCAACGCGATCCACTGTCCGTACCACGCGTGGACCTACGCGCTCGACGGCCGGCTCACGGCCACACCCCGGTTCGACGCGCCTTCGTCGTTCGACGCCGGCGAGCACGGACTCGTGCCGCTTCGTGTGGAGGAATGGCGCGGCTTCGCGATGGTGAACTGCAGCGGTGACGCGCCACCGCTGTCGGCGCACCTCGGCGCGTTCGACGAGCTGCTCGCGCCGTGGCAGCCAGAGCGGCTCGTGGCCGCCGCATCACACGAGTACGTGTTGCGCGCCAACTGGAAGTTGCCCGTCGAGAACTACGACGAGTGCTACCACTGCTCGGCGATCCATCCGGAGCTTTGCGTCGTGAGCCCGCCCGACTCAGGAGAGAACCTCTCACTGCCCGGCATGTGGGTGGGTGGCCCGATGCGGCTCGCCGACCATGCGGTCACGATGTCGATGGACGGCGCGAGCAGCGGGGTGATGCTGCCGGGGCTCGACGAGGAGCAGCGGCGCACGGTGCTGTACATCGGGCTGTTCCCGAACCTCCTCGTGAGCGCGCACCCCGACTACGTGATGACGCACCGCATCGAGCCGCTCGCGGCTGGCGAGACGTGGGTCGAGTGCACGTGGCTGTTCGACCCTGACGCAGTCGCCCGCGACGACTTCGATCCCGCGTACGCGGTCGACTTCTGGGACGTGGTCAACCGCCAGGACTGGGAGGCGTGTGAAGGCGTGCAGCGCGGCGTGCGATCGCGCGGCTACCGGCCGGGTCCGTTCAGCCTGCGCGAGGACGCGGTGCAGAAGTTCCTCCAGCTCGTCGCCCGCGCCTACCTCGCCGGCGACCTCGTCGGCTAGTCCTCGGGCCGGAACGTCCAACGAGTGGGCGTGCCGGTGAAGTCGGCTTCGTCGAGGCCGATCGCGACGTGCGGCGTGATCGCGATCACCGCGTTCACGTCGGGGTCGAAGAAGTCGAGCGTGTAGCTCGTGGTGTACTTCGTGTTCGTCGCCTCGAGGAAGCGTTGACGTGACTTCGTGTCGCGCCGCACCTCGGCGGTGCCGTCGATGATCACCGGCTCGTAGGCGTTGTCGGTGGTGACCGTGCAGCGCGGGTCGCGTGCGAGGTTTGCGTACTTGCGCGAACGCAGGCTCGTGCTGCACCACACCGCGCCGTCGAGCCACGCACCCCACACCGGCATCACGTGCGGGCGGCCGTCAGGCCAGGTGGTTGCGAGCCAGTAGTCGTGCGATGCGCTGAGGCGCTGCGCCGCCCACGTCCAGTCGAACAGCCCGCGGCCCTCATCGGGTGGGGACACGTTGTAGGACGGCATGTGCGGCCGGTCGACCCGTCGCGGCGCGAGGCCCATGGCGCGGAGTCTCGCGCTCCGGCGCCGGGCGCGCCCGTGCCGGTATGTTGCGCGTCCATGGCCGCGGAGCTCGCCGACCCGTCGCGCCAGCAGCTCGTGTTCGTGGGCGGGCTGCACCGCAGCGGTACGACGTTGCTCGCCCGGCTCATCGCCGAGCACCCCCAGGTGAGCGGCTTTCGTGACACCGGTCGCTTCGAGGACGAAGGCCAGCACCTCCAGGACGTGCTCGCCCCGGCCTACCGGCTCGGTGGGCCCGGCGCGTTCGCGCACGTGCCCGGCGCGCACCTCACCGAGCACGACGTGCACGATCGCGCCGACGCGGCGGCGCGCCTGCTCTCGGCATGGAGCCCGCTCTGGGATCTCTCGAAGCCGGTGCTCGTGGAGAAGTCGCCACCGAACCTGCTCCGCACGCGTTTCCTCCAGACGCTGTTCCCCACGGCGAGTTTCGTGGTCATCGTGCGCCACCCGATCGCGGTCGCGCACGCAACGCAGTTCTGGGCCAAGTCCGAAACGGGCCCGCTCATCGAACACTGGCTGCATGCCCACGAGACGTTCGAGCGGGACCGGCCCGCGATCGAGCGGCTCGCGTTCGTGCGCTACGAGGATCTCGTCGCCGGCGCGGAGGGCACGCTCGCCAGGATCGACGCGCTGCTCGGTCTCCCACCGCACCAGCCGGCGACGCCGATTCGCAGCGGCACGAACGACCGCTACTTCCGCCGCTTCTCGCACTCACGCGTCCTTCCGGCACGCCTGAAGATCCTGCCTGCCGTACGGCGCTATGAAGCTCGCGTCCGTGCGCTCGGCTACGGCTACAGCATGCGAGACTGCCTGCGTCATGGGTGAGCCGAAGATCGTCATCGCGGGAACCGGCCGCGCCGGCACCACGCTCCTCGTGCAGATCCTCACCGACCTCGGCTTCGACACCGGCTACCGCCCGGGCGTCGAGGTGCGTTCGGCCTCTCTCGGTGGGCTCGAGGGCAACATCCGCGTGCCCGATGCACCGCGCGTGATCAAAGCGCCCGGACTCTCGATCGAACTCGACGAGCTGATCGAATCGGGCACGGTCGTGGTGGAGCACGTGATCATTCCCGTGCGCGACCTCGACGTGGCGGCCGCGAGCCGCGTGCGGGCCGCGGGCTACGGACGCGACCCGCGGGCGCGCGGCGGCCTCATCGCCCGCTCGAAACGCCCGCGCGACGAGCGCACCGCGATCTCGGAGTGGCTCGCGACGCTCGTGGTCACCGTCGCCAAGCACGACGTGCCGCACACGCTCCTCGCGTTCCCGCGCTTCGCGGCCGACCCCGAGTACTTCCTCGCCAAGCTGGGCCACCTCGACCGCGGCGGTGGTGGTGGGCCGCTCGAGATCGACGAGGTTCGGACCGTGCTCGAGCGCCGCTACCGTCCCGACGCGGTGCACGAGCACGCGCTCGATCGCAGTGAGCAGCGCCGCGTGCTGCTGAACACGCCGGTCGGCACGATCAAGCGCGTCACCGCCGCGCTGCGGCGATACATCACGCGTGGGCGTGCCGCAACCGTTGCGGGATCACCGCAGGAGCGACATCTGAAACAGTAGGCCCGGCCCTGTGGACGGCGAGCGCCGTCGCCTCTATGCTGCGCGTTCCCATGGCGGACGACGTCGCCACCACTTCCGCGGTCATCGACGACCTCGAGCGCGACCTCGGCCAAGCTCCGCAGACGCGCCCGTGGACGCGCCGCCCGGCCCGGCGGATTCTCAGCTTCATCGCCGGTTTCCTCGTGGTCGTGATCGGCGCGGAGCTCGGCGTTCGCATCGTGCACCACCGGCTGACCGAACCCGATCTCTACTTCTCCGACCCGGCGACGATCGACGTGAAGTCGATGAACAAGCTGGCGGCCCACGGGATCCGCAGCGACCTGACGTTTGTAGGCACGTCGATGGTGCGGCGCGACATCGACCCGAACCTCGTGGAGAAGCAGATCTCGGGGGTCAACTGGGCCCACAACGTCGCGCTGCCCGGGGCGCAGACCACGATCATCGACCGCTGGTTGCTCCAGGAGGTCGTCCCCCGGCTGCACCCCAAGCAGGTCGTGTGGGGGATCTCGTCGCTCGACTTCAACAGCGGCCGGCCCGACCACCCGATCGACCAGTACAACCAGGCGCGCGCCACCGAGCGGGGGTTCTACGGCGACGCCGACCGCGTCATGACGAACCTCGACCTGTCGCTCTACCGCGATTCGCTGCGCGATCCGTACAAGCTCTACCAGGCGTATATCGGCAACGCGAAGAAGCTCGTCGACAA
This sequence comes from uncultured Actinomycetes bacterium, assembly GCA_963716525.1. GTDB lineage: Bacteria > Actinomycetota > Acidimicrobiia > IMCC26256 > PALSA-610 > JBBREP01. Next base: position 662,408 of record OY970315.1, on the reverse strand, counting down.
GCGGAGCCTGAGCGTGCTCGCCACGGAGAAGCTCTACTACAAGCCGCTCAGCCCGGCGGCACTCTTGAAGCTGAAGAAGAACCACTTCAAGACGGTGCGCGACAAGCAGCTCCACAACTTCCGCATCGGCACCGACGAGATCGCTTCCTACAAGCACGTCATCACGTCGCTGCAGAAAGAGCACATCCCGCTCACGATCGTGATCATGCCCGTGACCACCGCATACCTGAAGGCGCACCCACACGGCGCGGCCGACTACCTGCGCTGGAAGGCGACGGTCACCTCAGTCGCGCGCTCGTACCACGTGACCGTCATCGACGTGTCGCGCTCCATGCCCGACTCGGCGTTCCACGACGTGGAGCACCTCTTCGTGCCGCAGGCGAAGCAGTTCACGAAGATGCTCAGCGCCAAGCTGCGCGCCGCGGGCGTGTGACAGCACCGGAGCCCGCCGGACCGGGGCGCGAGGTCGATGTGTGCGTCGCGTCGCTCGACACCGCCGCCGCCACCGAGCTGTGCGTGCGCACGGCGCTCGCGTACGCGGGGCGGCCGTTCCGGCTCGTCGTGGGCGACAGCGGTTCGACCGACGGCACCCTCTCGAGGCTCCGGCGGTTCGAGCAGCGCGGCTGGCTGACGCTCGAGGTCGCGCCCGACGGTCGCCGGCACGCGGAATGGCTGAACCACTGGGTGGCGAACTGCGCGAGCCGGTACCTCGTGTTCGTCGACTCCGACATGGAGTTCCTGCGCCGCGGCTGGCTCACCGACATCGTGGAGTGCGCGCGCGCCACGGGTGCCGCGATGGTCACGTCGCGGCTCCAGGACCTCGGCGATCTCGGGCATCGCACCAAGGACGGGAGCCCGCTGCGATGGGCGAAGCGGCCCACGCCCTGGCTCATGCTCGTCGACACCGAGCAGCTCCGCGGCCTCGACGACGCCGGGTTCGGCTACCGCCAGGTCGACGACCCGGAGCGCCTCGGCGGGCGCATCGCCTACGACACCGGCGCGTACACCTACGCCGCGCTCGAGGCGCGCGGGCTCACGTGTGTCGCGATGCCCGACGGCTGGGACGCGTGCTACCACCACTTCGGCGGCATGACATGGATCCGCCGGCGCCGCGCCGCGCCGGCCCGCCGAGTGCGGCAGGCACTCAAGCGGCGCCACATCTGGCTGCGGCTCCAGCGTGCACGCCTGGTGTGCCGCGACCCGATGCGCGCGGCCGTCGCGACGCCTTCCGACCGGTAGAGCCGGTCACTTGACCGGCCACCTGGGACTCGTGGTGCGCGGGGGATAGAGACGGGCATGCACGTGCAGCACGCGGGGTTCGCCGCTGCGAACGGCGCGCGCCAGCGCGGCGGCGTAGTCGGCGCCGACGCCGGTGATGGTCTCCGCCACGATGCCGAAGCTCTCCGCCAGGGCGGCGAAGTCGACGGGGGAGAGCTCGCAGCCGGCGCGTGCATCGTGCGGCCACCGCAGCATGCCGTAGCCGCCGTCGTCGACGACCACGAGTGTGAGCGATAACTGCTCTTGCGCCACGGTGGCGAGCTCGCCGATCGCGAACAGCGCGCCGCCGTCACCCGCGAACGCAACGCTCGGGCGGCCTGCCGCGGCGGCACCGACGCTCGCGGGCAGGGCCCAGCCGAGCGTGCCCCAACCCATCGGGTAGTGGAGGCCGCGCTCGCGGTGCACGGCCATGTGGCCGGCGAGCCAGTAACCCGGGATGCACATGTCGGCGAACACGATCGGATCGCCGTGCGTGTGCAGCACCGTCTCGGTGCGCTCGAGGAACTCGATGCTCTCGCTCGTGTGCGCGTCGGCGCGCAGCTCGCCGCGCACGTCGCGGCCGAGCGCGGCGAGATCACCGAACCACGGTGCGCGTGGCTCGATGGTGGTTCCGGGCCCGCGGACCACACCCCCCATCGACTTCGTGGACGGCACGCGCACGACCTGGTCGAACTCGTAGTTCTTGGTGGCGTCGTCGGGGTCGAGGTTGACGGCGACGCGTGGCCGCGGCAGCGGGAGCGCCCAGTTCATGGTGTCCATCGCGTCGAGATCGGAGCCGATCACGAGCGTGCTGTCGGCCTGCTCGATGAGCCTCGTCACCTGTGGCTCGTGGGCCGGTGCCGGAACGAGGTGCGGATGGCCGGCGGGGAGCACACCGCGGGCCGAGTACGTGGTGATCACCGGCGCGCCGAGCGCGCGCGCGCCACGATGTCGATCGTGTGCCCGGCGTGCTTACCGCCACCGCCAACCCACACGAGCGGCCGTTCGCCGAGTTGCAGATCGAACACCGGGAGACTGCGGGTCTCGGCGACGTGCGGGATCGTGATCGGTGCCGCGTCGGCCACGAGCCGGTCGGTGGGGATCTCGAAGTAGGCCGGTCCTCGGGGTGCGAACTGCGCCTGTGTCACCGCGGCCACGAGATCTCGCGTCTGCACCTTCGTGACCGGCCTGAACAGGCCGGCCTGATCGGTGCACTCGTGGAGCACGCCGCGGTACACGCCCTCTCGCCGCTGGGTGCTCGGGATGTCGGTGGCGATCACGAGCACCGGGCTCTTGCTCGCCCAGGCCTCGCCGACCGCGCCGAGCGTGTTCGCCGCGCCGGGACCGGTGGTGACGAGCGCGACACCGAGCTTGCCCGTAGCGCGTGCGTAGCCGTCGGCCGCGTAGGCGCAGCCCTGCTCGTGGCGCGCGCCCACGATGCGGATGCTGGCGCGCTCGAACGCCGGCCACAGCGCGAGGTTGTGCACGCCCGGCAGGCCGAACGCGAGGTCGACGCCCACCTGGCGAAGCGCGGCGGCGATCGCCTCGGCGCCGTTCATGTGAGGATCATCCTTCACCCCCGCTCGCGTGCGCCCGCGGCCCCCGGCGGCTGCCGATTGTCGATCTGGGCACGCTGCAGGCGGCCCGAGAAGTCGATGTAGACGGACTTCGTCTCCGAGAACTGCTCGAGCCCGCGGGTGCCGGCCTCGCGGTAGCCGTTGCCGGTGTGCTTCGTGCCGCCGAACGGCAGATGGATCTCGGCGCCGATCGTGGGGGCATTCACGTAGACGATGCCGGTGTCGATCTCGTGCACCGCCCTCATGGCGGCGTTGACGTCGCGTGTATACACCGCAGCCGACAGCCCGTACTCGCAGTCGTTGACGGTGTCGATCGCATCGTCGAGCGAGTCGACCTCCACCACTGCGAGCACGGGCCCGAACACCTCGTTGCGCGTGATAAACGACGAGCGCGACGCACCGCGCAGGATCGTGGGGGCGAAGAACGAGCCGCCGTCGCAACCGTCGACCGTGACGGGCCTGCCACCGCACACCACCTCGTTGCCCTCGCCGGCCGCGCGCTCGACCATCGAGCCGATCCGGGCCAGCGTGTGCGAGGTGATCACGGGCCCGACATCGGTGGTGGGATCGAGCGGATCGCCGAGCCGCAGCTCCGATGCCCGCCGGGCGATCGCACGAACGACCTCACCGGCCACGCCCCGCTGCACGACGAGTCGGGAGGTGGAGGTGCAGCGCTGGCCCGACGTGCCGAACGCGCCGAAGACCGCGCCGTCGACCACGAGGTCGAGGTCGGCATCGTCGAGCACGACCATGGCGTTCTTGCCGCCGAGCTCGAGCGACACGAGCCTCGGTCCCGACTCCATCGCCGCCGCCGCGACCGCCCGACCCGTGGACACCGAGCCCGTGAACGACACCGCGCGCACGCCGGGATGCACCGTGAGCGCGGCGCCGACCTCGCCGAAGCCGTGCAGGGTGTTCACGAGCCCGGGTGGGACGCCCGCGTCCTCGCAGGCCCGCACGAACGCGTCGCAGCACGCCGGCGCGAGCTCCGACGGCTTGATGACGACGCCGTTGCCCGCGAGCAGCGCGGGAAAGACCTTCCAGCTCGGGATGGCCACCGGGAAGTTCCACGGCGTGATCAGCGCCGCGACCCCGATCGGGTGCCGCATCGTGAAGCCGAGCTTGTCGGGCATCTCGCACGGATGCACCGAGCCCCACGCCGCGCGGCCCTGGCCGGCGACGAACGCGGCCATGTCGATCGCTTCCTGCACGTCGCCGCCCGCCTCCACGAGCACCTTGCCGGCCTCGCGTGTGACGAGCGCGGCAAGCTCGGCCTTGCGCGCGGCGAGCACCGCGCCGACGGCGGCGATGATCTCGGCGCGCGCCGGCACGGGCACGCGCGCCCACTCGCGCTGCGCGGCGGCCGCGCGCTCGACCGCGTCGTCGACCGCGGCCGCGTGGTCGACGGGGAACGTGCCGACCACCTCGGCCGGCCGGGCCGGGTTCGTGCTCGCGAAGGAAGGGATCGCGGGCTCAGACGTTCGTGATGGCGCCCATGTCGGCGCCCTGGGCCAACCGCGCGTACTTGGCGAGGAAGCCGCTGGTGTAGCGCGGCTCGGGGAGCTTCCAGTTCTCGACGCGTTTCGCGATCTCCACCGGGTCGACCTCGAGGTCGATCGTGTGCGCGAGGGCGTCGATCACGATGCGGTCGCCGTCGGCCACGAACGCGATCGGGCCGCCGTCAACGGCCTCGGGCGCCACGTGGCCCACGCAGAACCCGTGCGTGCCGCCCGAGAACCGGCCGTCGGTGACGAGCGCGGTGTCGGCACCGCGGCCCACTCCCTTCAGCGCGCCGGTGACGGCGAGCATCTCGCGCATCCCCGGGCCGCCCTTCGGACCTTCGTAGCGGATCACGATCACGTCGCCCGCTTCGATGGAGCCGCCGAGGATCGCTTCCATCGCGGCGTCCTCGCCGTCGAACACGCGCGCCCGGCCCTCGAACCGCAGCTGATCGATGCCGGCCACCTTCACCACGGCGCCCTTCGGTGCGAGCGAACCCTGCAGGATCGCGATGCCGCCCTGCGCGTGGATCGGGTCGGTGAACGGGTGGACCACATCGCCGTCGGGCCCCGGCGGGTTGATCGCGGCGAGGTTCTCGGCGACGGTCCGGCCCGTGACCGTGAGGCAGTCGCCGTGCAGGACGCCCGCGTCGAGCAGCATCTTCATCACCACGGGCACGCCGCCGACGCGGTCGAGGTCGACCATGTGGTACTTGCCGTGCGGTTTCATGTCGGCCACGTGCGCGACCCGCGCGCCCACCCGGTTGAAGTCCTCGAGCTCGAGGTCGACCCGGGCCTCGTTCGCGATCGCGAGAAGGTGCAGCACCGCGTTCGTGGAGCCGCCGAGCGCCATCACCACCGCGATGGCGTTCTCGAACGCGTCCTTGGTCATGATGCGGCGCGGCCGGAGGTCGAGATCGAGCAGGTGCATCACGGCCCGGCCCGACTCGTACGCGAAGTCGTCGCGCCGCCGGTCGACGGCCGGGGCCGCCGACGAGCCCGGAAGGGCCATGCCGATCGCCTCCGCCACCGAGGCCATGGTGTTCGCGGTGAACATGCCCGCGCACGAGCCTTCGGTGGGGCAGGCGCGCTTCTCGATCTCGCCGAGCTCGTTCACCGACAACGTGCCGGCGGCGCACGCACCGACGGCCTCGAACACGCTCACGATGTCGAGTGCCTCGCCGTTGTAATGACCAGGCAGGATCGTGCCGCCGTAGAGGAACACGCTCGGCAAGTTGATGCGTGCCGCTGCCATCAGCATGCCGGGGAGGCTCTTGTCGCAGCCCGCGAACGTCACCATCGCGTCGAGCCGCTCGGCGTGCATCACGCACTCGATCGAGTCGGTGATGATCTCGCGGCTCACGAGCGAGCCGCGCATGCCCTCGTGGCCCATGGAGATGCCGTCGCTGACCGCGATCGTGACGAACTCGATGGGGAAGCCACCGGTGTCGCGCACGCCCACCTTCGCCCGCTTGGCGAGACGGTCGAGCGGCATGTTGCAGGGCGTCACCTCGTTCCAGCTCGACGCCACACCCACCTGGGGCTTGTCCCAGTCGCCGTCGGTCATCCCGACGGCGCGCAGCATCGCACGCGCCGGGGCGCGCTCGTTGCCGTCGGTGACCTCATGGCTGCGGGGCCGGTTCGTCATCTCTCGCCTCTTGTTCGCTGCGCTCACGGTCCGGCAGCGTTCCCTCGCTGCTGCTCGGTTGGCCGCCACGCTAGCCAGCGGCCGCGTTCAGGCGTCTTGGAGATGGCGCCGGAAGAAGTCGAGCAGGATCTCGGCTCGCTGCACTCGGTGCCGGGGCGCGCCGGCGCGCGACAGCTCGTGACCCTCGCCCGGGAACCGCCAGAACTCCGGTGTGCGGCCGAGCATGCGCAGCGCCACGAACAGCTCCTCGGCCTGGTTGATCGGGCAGCGCAGGTCGTGCTCGCTGTGGAGGATCAGGAGTGGTGTGTGCATCTCGCGCGCGTACGTGATCGGCGACGCGCGGAGGTAGGGCTCGGGGTTGTCGATGAACGACACGCCGATGTAGTCGCGGAACACGGTGGCCACATCGGAGTTGTGCTCCTCGGTGAGCAGGTTGTTCACCGACCGCTCGCTGCACGCGGCGCGGAAACGATCCGTGTGACCGATGATCCACGACGTGAGGTAGCCGCCGTAGCTGCCACCGAGCACCCCGACGCGCTCGCTGTCGATCCAGTCGAACGTTGCGATCGCGGTGTCGATGCACGCCATCACGTCGTCGTAGTCGATGCCGCCCCAGCCGGTGCCGGGATCGCGGTCGCACTCGGGCCAGCGAATCGCGCGACCCCACGCCTCGCTGTATCCCGACGAGCCGCGCGGGTTGCAGCAGACGACCGCGAACCCCGCGCGCACCTGCATCTGGAACTCGTCGAACACGCGGTAGCCGTACTGGGTGAACGGACCGCCGTGGATGTTGAGCAGGGTGGGGAACGGCCCGTCGCCTTCCGGCCGGTACGCCCAGCACTCCACGAGCGCGCCGTCGGAGCTCGCGGCCTCGAACCGCACCGGCCGTGCCGTGTCCGCGCCGATCGCCGCGCGGAAGCGGGCGGTGGCATCGGTAATCATCCGCAGGTCGCCGCCGTTCGCCGGCCGCGCCACGTAGAGCTCGTTGAGCGAGCCCGCGTGGGCGACGACCACCGCGAGGGTGCCGTCGCGCGAGTCGAAGCCGCCGACCGTGCGCGGGCCGTCGACGAGATGCTCGAGCTCGCATTCGCCCGAACGTGGATCGATGACCGTGACGCTCACGAGCGGCACCGCGCCGGCGTCCTCCAGCGCGAACAGCAGCCGGGCGCGGCCGTCCCAGAGCGGCGCGCGCACGCCCGGATACGGCGCGCAGTTGCGATCGAGCGGCTCGGTAGTGGATTCCCGGGCACCGGTGGCCGCGTCGAGCACGAGCAGCCGACCGTGGCGGGGCGCGTCGAGAGGGGTCGGGTCGCACAGTGCCGCGATGCGGGCACCGTCGGGTGACCACGCCAGGCGGCTCCACGCGCGGCCCGGTTCCGTGACGCGGCGTGGTTCGAGCGGTGCGCCCGGATCGGCGGCCACGGCCCAGATGTCGTTCGCAAGGTCGAGATCCCAGGTGTCGTGCCGGCTCTCGCAGTACGCGAGCTGCACGCCGTCCGGCGACCACGTGACACCGCTCGCTCCGGGACCGTCGCTGCGCGGCGCCGGCTCGGCGTGCTCCTCGGCCGCGACGACGAACACACGCGACGGTCGGTCGAACGTGAAGTCCTCGCCGTCCTCACGCGTGAAGAAGCGCGTGATGTTCCGGGCCGGAGTGTCCTTCGCCTTGCGGCTCTGACCCGGCGCCGCGTAGTAGTCGGGGTCGGGGTCGCGAGCGACATAGGCGAGGCGCGACCCGTCGGGCGACCATTCGAGCTCGGTCGGCGACTCGGCGGGGGTGCATACCGTCACCGGCGCGGCCGCGCGGTCGTCGACGGGTACGAGCACGATCGTGGTCGGCGGATCGTCAACGCCGTCGCGCGGCTTGGAGAGCAGCGCGATGGTGCGACCATCGGGCGACCAGCGCGCCAACGAGGTGTCGACATCGCTCCCATCGACGAGCGGGCGCCGGTCGCCGTCGAGGTCGGTCACGAACACCGTGGTGACGTAGCGGTTGTGCTCGAGCTCGACGCGTTGCTCGGTGTACGCCACGCGGCGGCCGCCTGGCGCAACCCGGGGGTCGCCGATCGTGATCAACGCCCCCACGTCCGTTGGTCGCATACCACTCACGGGCCGGTGACACTATCGCCGTACCGGGTGTGGGAGGGGGTGCGACGGCGTGCCGAGCCCCGGCTCGAAGCGGCGGAGGGTCGGCTACTGCAGGGTGACCGGCGCGCGCACGGTGCCGGCCCGGTGGTGCGACCCGGCACACGTGATGGAAGCGCCGGGTTCCGCCTCGACGAGCCATTCCGCGACGGCCCGGTCGGGCGTGGCGTCGGAATGGGCACCGAAGTCGCCGACCATCGTCGTCACGCGCGACCGCCCCTCGAGCTGTCCGAGCTCGACGAGCGCCGGGCCGCGTACGAGGCGTGCGCCGTCGGGCAGCTCGATCGCGGCCAGCACGGGCTCGGCGATCTTGCGGTCGATGGCGCGCTGGGTGACGTTCGTGGGCATCCAACCCTCGTTCTCCACCACGAGCCGCACGCGCCACGTTCGGGCCGCGATCGCCTCCACGAGCACGTCACGGACGTGCAGCTTCGGCGTCGCGAGCGCGCAGAAGATCTCCCAGTCGGCGTGGGGCGCGACCTCGCGTTCGAGCAGCTCGTCGGGCGGGTTGGCCCAGAAGCGGAACGGGTCCCATCCTCCGATCTCGACCGCGCCGAGCTGCGGGTGCTCGAACGGGTACCAGTCGACGAAGCCGCGCCCGCCGAGCTCGTTGTCGCTGTAGCGCAACAGCGCGAGATCGTCGGCGATCGGGTGCGCGTCGTACCACTCGACGAGGTGCCACTCCTCGATACCGGCGCGCAGGATCGGGCTCCAGAACTCGGTGGTCCAGCCGTACACGCCGAGGTGGTCGTAGGCCCACGTGTCGGCGCCTCCGGTAATCACGTCCTTCGGGTCGTACCGGAAGTCGTGGTACACGCTCACGTGGCGGTAGCCGGTGAGCTCGGTGCCGCGCGCTCCGAGTTGGTTGTAGCGCCGGAGGTCGGCGGTGGGGAGCTCGTCGTCGGGCCGGTCGTCGAACGGCCGGAGCAGCGCGGCGCTGAACGTGTGGTGCGCGAAGTAGCAGCACACGTTCGGTCGCGCGACGAGCGCGTCGGCGAGCGAGCGCGTCTCGGGTTCCGACAGCGGGAACGCGCCCGCGCCCTGCTGCTCCCCGTGCACCCGCCAGCCGGCAGGGAACTGGCGGTTGAGGTCGAGGCTGCGGCGCTCCGGCGCGAGCGGGATCGTGGCGCCGTCGTAGTCGCGGACGGTGCCCTCGAACAGCAGGCGGTAGTAGGGCCCGGGACCGTGCTCGTCGGGCGCACGCGCCACCATGAGCCGCGGGTCGTCGGCGGTCGCCTTCCATGCGCCGTTGGGGTCGGGCACGCGCATCGTGAGCACGCGGCCGTCCCCGTCGACGTCACCCTCCACCAGACCGGGCGCGTCGTCGAGCCGTGGCCACGGGCGCACGGAGCTGCGTAGGTAGGTGGGCGGGCTCGCGAGCGCGAGCTCGGCGCCGTCGGGATTCACGCGCGGCATCACGTAGAACGTGCGTGTGTCGACCGCGCGTGTCACCTGCTCGTCGCGCCCGTGTGCGGTGACGAGCTTGTGCAACAGGTAGAGCGCGGCGATGCACCCGGCGTGCTCCACTGAGTGGATGTTCGCGTCGACCCACACCGCCGGCTTCTCGTGATGCGGGCCGGTTGCCTGGTTCGTGACTGTCGCGAGCCAGATGTCGCGGCCTTCGTGCGACGTGCCGGCGCTCTCGACTGTCAGCAGCGACGGATGCTCGCTCGCGAGCGTGTGCAGCGCGCTCGTGAGCTCGTCGTACGTGTAGAGGTGGTCGAAGGTCAAAGACGCCACGAACGAACGCTATCGGTAGGTTTCCTGCCTGTGCCGGAATGCATCGAGGTGGAGGCGGCGCGAGCCGTGATCGAAGCCCACGCCGTCGGCCGCACGATCGACGGCGTCGTCGCCGACGATGCGTGGTATCTGAAGCGCGGCACCACGAAGACGCAGCTCACCTCGATCCTGCGTGGCGCCACGATCACCGCGGCGCGGCGGCGGGGCAAGCAGCTGTTCGTCGACTTCGTGAGCGACCCTGCATGCGAGGGGTCGGCGCGGCCCGCGCCAGACCAGGGCGCGGGCACGCTCGGGTTGCACCTCGGCATGAGCGGTCGCGTCATCGTGGACGGTGTCGAAGCCGGCGATCCGCTCCTGTACGCGAGCAACCGGGACGTGGCGGAGTGGCGCCGGTTCGGGCTCCACTTCACCGACGGCGGCTCGCTGTGGTTGCGCGACCCGCGCCGTCTCGGCGCCGCCGAGCTCGATCCCGACGAGGAGCGTCTCGGTCCCGATGTCATGTCGCTCACTCGCGCCCAGCTCGTGCGTGCGCTCGGCGCGTCGCGGGCGCCGGTGAAGGCGGTGCTCATGGACCAGGCCCGCGTCGCGGGTCTCGGGAACCTGCTCACCGACGAGGCGTTGTGGCGCGCCGGCATCGATCCGGCGCGCCCGGCCGTCGCGCTCGACGGGGAGGAACGCGCGCGCCTGCACCGGGCGATCCGCACGACCGTGCGTGTGTGCAGCCGGCGCGGTGGCTCGCACACCGGCGACCTGCACGAGGAACGCACCCGGGGCGGCCACTGCCCGCGCGACGGCGCCGAGCTGCTGCGCCGCACCGTCGGCGGCCGCACCACCTACTCCTGCCCCCTGCACCAGACATGACCCGCCCGTTGTCCCATCAGGAGCCAGGTTCTTGGCTCCTGATGGGACAACGTGTGGTACGGTGCTCGGCACATGTTCCGTGCCCTCGACCTCCTCGTAGTAATCACGTAGGCGCACGGTTTCCACGCGTTTCCGTGCGCCCTCGCCCCTCCGCTACCGGAGGGGTTTTTGTTTGCCCGCACGCAGTCCGCACACCGGGAGGAACACATGAAGCTCACCGGGGCGCAAGCCCTCATCAAGAGCCTGGAGATGGAAGGCACCGAGGTCATGTTCGGCCTTCCCGGCGGCGCCATCCTGCCCGTGTACGACCCGCTGATCGACAGCTCGATCCGCCACATCCTCGTGCGCCACGAGCAGGGTGCGGGGCACATGGCGAGCGGCTACGCGCACGCGACCGGCCGTCCCGGCGTCGCGATGGTCACGAGCGGACCGGCGGCCACGAACATCGTCACGCCGCTCGCGGACGCCTACATGGACAGCATCCCGATGGTGGTCGTCACCGGGCAGGTGGCCTACTCGGTGATCGGTACCGACGCGTTCCAGGAGTGCGACACCGTCGGCATCACGATGCCGGTCACAAAGCACAACTGGCTCGTCACCGACCCGCGCGACGTGCCGCAGATCGTGCGTGAGGCGTTCCACGTGGCCACCACGGGACGGCCCGGTCCGGTGCTCATCGACTTCCCGAAGGACATCGCGAACCAGTCGATGGACTGGTACTGGCCCGAGTCGGTCGACCTGCCCGGCTACAAGCCCACCACGAAGGGGCACCCGAAGCAGATCAAGGACGCGGCGCGGCTCATCAACGAGTCGCACCGGCCCGTGATCTACGCCGGTGGCGGCATCTTGAAGGCGCGCGCCGCCGAGGCGCTGCGCGCGTTCGCGGAGCTCACCGGCGTGCCGGTCGTCACCACGCTCATGGCCCGCGGCGCGTTCCCCGACGAGCATCCGCTCTGTCTCGGCATGCCCGGCATGCACGGCAATTACACCGCGATCACGTCGATGCAGAAGGCCGACCTGCTCATCACGCTCGGTGCCCGTTTCGACGACCGCGTCACCGGCAAGCTGTCGGGGTTCGCGCCCGATGCCAAGGTGATCCACGTCGACATCGACCCCGCCGAGCAGGGCAAGGTGCGCCGCCCCGACGTGCCGATCGTGGGTGACTGCCGCCTCGTGATCGAGGAGCTCGTGAAGGCCGTCCGCGCCGAGCAGTCCAAGCACGGCGCCCCCGACATCTCGGCGTGGATCACGCAGGTCCGCCAGTGGCAGGAGCAGTTCCCGTTGCACTTCGAGCAGCTCGACGGCGGGCCGCTCAAGCCGCAGTACGTGATCGAGAAGCTGCGCGAGCACACGCCCGACGACTGCATCCTCGCCTCGGGTGTCGGCCAGCACCAGATGTGGGCAAGCCAGCACTGGAAGTTCCACCACCCCTACACGTGGGTCAACTCCGGCGGCCTCGGCACGATGGGCTACGCGGTGCCGGCCGCGATCGGCGCGAAGGTCGGACGGCCCGACCGGATGGTGTGGGCCGTCGACGGCGACGGCTGTTTCCAGATGACCGCGCAGGAGCTCGTGACTGCGACGGCCGAACGCATCCCGGTCAAGATCGCGATTCTCAACAACGCGTACCTCGGGATGGTGCGCCAGTGGCAGGAGCTCTTCTACCAGGAGCGCTACAGCGAGGTGTACCTGTCGCCCGACTTGCCCGACTACGTGAAGTGGGCCGAGGCGATGGGGTGCGTGGGCATGCGTGTCGACAACGCCGACGACGTGGTGCCCACGATCGAGAAGGCGAACGAGATCGACGACCGCCCCGTGGTCATCGACTTCCGCACCGACTACCGCGAGAAGGTGTACCCGATGGTCGCGGCCGGCACGTCGAACGACGACGTGATCCTCGACCCGAACATGGACCGCCCCGGCGGCCGGGACTGAGAGCCAGGCGTATTGAAGCCCGGCGCTCACCCGCAACGAAGGACCCGGAGCGATCGAGCCGGGCGGATTTGGAGCCGAAATAGACATGACGTACAACGCACGCCACCACATCCTCTCGGTGCTCGTCGAGAACAAGTCCGGCGTGCTCACGCGGGTCGCGGCACTGTTCTCGCGGCGCGGCTTCAACATCGTGTCGCTCGCGGTCAGCCCCACCGAGGACGACCGTTTCAGCCGCATGACGATCGTCGTCGATGCCGACGAGAGCCCGCTCGAGCAGATCGTGAAGCAGCTCAACAAGCTGATTCCCGTGATCAAGATCAGTGAGATCGCACACGAATCCGGCGTCGAGCGCGAGATGATGCTCGTGACCGTGAAGGCGTCGCCCGACGTACGCTCCCAGCTCACCGACCTCACCGCGATCTTCGAGGCGAAGATCGTCGACGTCGGCTACGAGTCGCTCACGATCATGGTGGCGGGCGAGCCCGACAAGCTCGATGCGTTCAGCGACCTGCTCCGGCCGTTCGGCATCGTCGAGCAGCAGCGCACCGGCCGCGTCGCGCTGCCGAAGCTCGCCCGGGAGCCCGTGAAGCTGCGGGCGGTGCGCACCGCACGGGGCTGACGCGCGAGGCTTCGCGGCAGTTCGCAGCAGACCGAAACCGCTCGAGGAGACGACGAGATGCCCGCCACCGTGTACTACGACAAGGACGCCGATTCTTCGCTGCTCGCAGCGAAGAAGGTCGCGATCCTCGGCTACGGCAGCCAGGGACATGCGCACGCCCTGAATTTGAAGGAGTCGGGCGTCGACGTCCGGGTGGGCCTGCGGGAAGGTTCGGGCTCGAAGGCGAAGGCCGAGGCGGCGGGGCTGAAGGTGCTGCCGACGGCCCAGGCCGTCGCCGAGGCCGACATCATCATGGTGCTGCTGCCCGACACCGAGCAGCGCCACGTGTACAAGGCCGACATCGAGCCGAACCTGCAGTCGGGCAACTCGATCGCGTTCGCGCACGGCTTCAACATCCACTTCAAGCTGATCGAGCCACCCGCCGGTGTCGACGTGTGGATGATCGCCCCGAAGGGTCCGGGCCACCTCGTGCGCCGCACCTACGAGGAAGGCGGCGGCGTGCCCTGCCTCGTGGCGGTCGAGCAGGACGCGAGCGGCAAGGCGAAGCAGACCGCGCTCGCCTACGCGCAGGCGATCGGCGGCACGCGTGCCGGCGTGCTCGACACCACGTTTCGCGAGGAGACCGAGACCGACCTGTTCGGTGAGCAGGTGGTGCTGTGCGGCGGTCTGGTGGAGCTCATCAAGGGCGGGTTCCAGACGCTCGTGGAGGCCGGCTACCAACCTGAGTCGGCCTACTTCGAGACGCTGCACGAGGTGAAGCTGATCGTCGACCTCATCTACGAGGGCGGCATCGGCGCGATGCACTACTCCATCTCCGACACAGCCGAGTACGGCGACTACACGCGCGGGCCGCGCATCATCACCGATTCGACGCGCGCCGAGATGAAGAAGATTCTCGGCGAGATCCAGAGCGGCGAGTTCGCGAAGGAGTGGATCGCCGAGAACGACGAGGGGCGTCCCAACTTCAACCGGTACCGCGACGAGACGGCCAAGCTCCAGATCGAGAAGGTCGGCGCGGAGCTGCGCGCGATGATGCCGTGGATCTCGGCCGGCAAGCAGCGGGTGCAGGACGCCAGCGGCGGCTGACCCGGCTGAGTACCCGCGAGCAACCGGACAAGAGGTAAGCGATGCGTGTCGCGCAGCTCTGGCGTTACCCGTTCAAGTCGGCGCAGGGCGCCGTCGCTCCGTCGCTGGAGCTCGTGCACGGCGGCGCCGAGGGCGATCGCCGCTGGGCACTCGTCGACGAGCAGGGCAAGCTCTGCTCGGCGAAGCGATATTCAAAGCTGCTGTTCGCAACGGGCGCCGACGACGGCACCCTGTCGCTCGACGACGGCACGGTGCTCGCCGACGACGCGGCCTTCACGAGCTGGCTCGGTCACGCGGTGCGCCGTACCGAGCGCTCGGCCGCTACGCAGGTGTCGTACGAGATGACGTTCGAGCCGCCGAACGACGACGCCGAGTACTTCGAGATCCCGGCGCCGCCGGGTCGCTTCGTCGATCTCGGCGACGTGCACATCGTGGCCTCGTCGACGCTTGCACACCTCGCCGCGCGGGCCGAACTGGACTGGGACGTCCGGCGGTTCCGCCCGAACGTCGTGGTCGATGCAGGTGACGGCGCCGAGCCGTTCGTCGAAGCCTCATGGGTGGGTCGCGAGCTCACGCTCGGCGGTGCACGCGTGCGCGTCGACCAGGAGACGGTCCGGTGCGCGATGCCGTTGCGCGCCCAGCCCGGTGGCCTGGCGCGCCAGGCGCCGATGTACGACGCGATGGAGGCGCTGCACCACAATCACGTGGGCGTCTACGGCACCGTCGTGCAACCCGGCACGGTCACCGCCGGTGATCAGGTTTTCTGCCAGACGGAGATGTGAGCTCGGCTGCTGCTCGTGAACGGGCTGCGGTGCCAGTCCTCCCAGCGGCCGAGCAGGGTCATGCCGGCGAGGCGGGCCATGAGGTCGAGCTCCGAAGGCCATACGTAGCGGAACGGTGCCGAGAACGTCTTCGCCTGCCCGTCGAGGAACCAGTAGTGGTGCGAGCGCGACTGCTGGGTTGCGACGTCGATCTCGTCGAAGCCGATGTGGGTGTTGCCGACGTCGAAGGGGATGACCGTCTCACCGGGAGGAAGTCGCTGCCACGGTGGGACCACGACTTCGATGACGAACCGCCCGCCGGTGTCGAGCTGCGCGGCCACGTTGCGGAAGCAGGCGACCTGTTCGTCTTGGCTGGTGAGATTCATGATCGTGTTGCGTACGAGATAGGCGAGGGCGAACCGTTCGGGCAGCACGACGCTGGCAAAGTCGCCGATCGTCACGTCGATTGCCGCCGAACCCGGCTGCGCGCGCAGCCGGCCGACCATGGCGGCCGAGACGTCGATGCCGCACACACGGAGCCCGCGCCGGCTCAGCGGCAGCGCGACGCGTCCGGTGCCGATGCCCAGTTCGAGTACCGGGCCGTCGCCGGCCAGTTCGGCCAGGAAGTCGACTGCGGGACCGAGCACCGCCGGGTCGAACAGGTGCGGCCACAATGCCTCGAACTGCTCGGCGATCCACGCATCGAAGTGATCGGCAGCCACGGCATCAGTGTTGCCGTCGACGGCGCCGTGCACGACCGAGTTTTCGGGGCGCCGCGCGCGCCGGCGACCCGTTTCGCTCACCGGCGACGCCGCCGTTCCGCTGCTCCCGCTTCGGCGAAGGATCGCCGGAACAGGCACACGCGGTACTCGTCGATATCGCCGAACTTCCAGAACTCGAAGCCGAGCTTCCCGATGACGTTCTTCGAGGCCACGTTGCTCGGATCGATCATCGCCAGCAACTCGCCACGAAAACTCTCGGCGGCAACGGCGAGGACGGCGATGCCCGCCTCCGTCGCGTACCCCTGCCCGCGGGCGCTCGGCACGAGCCGGTACCCGAACTCCAGGCGCCGGGCGCCCTCGAAGTCGAACCACGCGGCGCCGCTGTAGCCGATGATGACGCCCGATGATCGCTCGATGATCGGCTGCTTGCAGAACGGCACGCTCTCGGCGGTGTCGAGCATCTCGTCGAAGCGCGTGTTGGCCGAGACCGCGTCGTGCACGCCCGCGGAGAACTCCATGAACTCCTCGTCCTGGAAGAGCGCCACGAACCGATCCCGGTCGGCCTCGACCGGCAACCGGATTTTGAGACGCTCGGTCATGGGCGCGGCGTTCCGACCCGGAGGCGATTGCCGTCCGGGTCGGCGAGGTGCACTTCGCGCCCCCAAGGCTGGTCGAGGACCGCGACGCCGAACTCCTTCGCCACGGCGTCGACATCGGCGACGCGCAGATAGACCAGCGTGTCGCGGCTGGCATCCCCGCGGTGTTCCGACAAGAAGATGCGGGCGGCGCCGTCGCGGGCGATGGACACAAAGGCCGGAAGCGTCGGATCGAAATGATGCTCCCATTCCGTCACGTAGCCGAGGCGCTGATACCACTGCACGGCCGTTGCGGCCCGCTCGACCCGCAAGATCGGTATCGCCTCGTTCGTCACGGTCACAGGTTGCCAAATCTGCGTGCACCGCGGCGAGCGCGTGTGCGAGCGCCTTGGGTCGTCGCCCAGGCCGCGGCCACGACCCACCTCGGGCCGACCGGCGCGCCGACGGCACTCACCCGGTCATTGTGGCCGATGTACGCGCCTCGCGGTGGCCACCCGTGACGACCGCGATGCGAGCGGTTCGAGTGCGAGTTGCAGCTCGACGACCCAGGTGTGTCGCGGGCCGTCACAATCGAGGTAGATCTCGCGCGACTCGCGCGCCGGTCGTTCGCCGGCCTGTTCGACCCACATATGCAAGGCGGCGAACCCGCCGTCGAAGTCGTCGCCGTACATGACCGTCGTCGCCGCGCGTTGCAGGGCCGGCAGCTCGAAGGTCCGTGCGTCGTCGTCGTAGATCGTGCCCTCTGGTACCGGAAGCGCCGTGGTGAACTCGATCGGGCCGGTGCCGCGTTCCACAGCGATCGACGGTGGCACTCGATCGACGGCGATCGTCTCGAGGACACGATGTAACCGCGGCCACAGACGGTCGTGCGCCGCCGCGATGCCGGCCAAACCGTCGAGCGTCTCGGTGATGCCGATCACCCACTCAGACTCGGTGTGCTTCACGACCACGTCGTAATCGGTCATCTCCGGCTCCTCCAGTTGCGCGAGTCGCGCTTCGACACGAGCGAGTCGTTGGGCGTCGGCGGCGAGGCGGTCGTGTGCCTCGGCGCGCCGTAGCGACAAGATCCCGCGCAGTTCGTCGACGGTCACGTCTCCATCGAGTAGGAGCGCGATCTCGACGAGCCGCACACCCAGGTCGCGCAGCGCCATGATTCGGTGCAGGCGGCCGAGCTGCGCGGGCTCGTACCAGCGGTAGCCGGTGTTGGGGTCCACCCACACCGGCCGCAGGAGCCCGATCTCGTCGTAGTACCGCAGCGTCCGGGCGGACACGCCCGCCAGCCGCGCCACCGTCCCGGTCCCGAACACGACACGCATCCAATCAGGTGACGCGACGGAAGAGTCAAGCGTTACCGACGAGGAAGCGTCGGTATGGTCGTGCGCATCGGTGCTCGAGGACGGGGCGGTGATGCAGGCATCAGAAGCTCGACGTGCTGTTGCTGCGGCGATCTCCACAGCATCGGTGCTGGGATTGCGGGCTGACGACGCGGTCGTGTTGCACGACTCGAACCGCCTTGCGGTGCGCCTCATGCCGTGCGGCGTGCTTGCTCGAGTCGCGGGCGTCGCGCATCATGCGAGCAGCGCGCTCGAAGTCGAGGTTGCCCGGCGGCTCGCCGGCACCGATAGCCCGGTGGCCGAGCTCGACGCTCGGGTGGAGCCGCGGGTGTACGTGCGTGACTGTTTCGCGGTCACGCTCTGGGCGTACTACGAGCCCGTGCCGTCACACCTCGTTGCGCCGTCGGACTGTGCGCGGGCGCTCGAGCGGCTCCATGCCGGCATGCGGCAGATCGACGTGTCGGTGCCGCACTTCAGCGATCGAGTCGCGCAGGCGACGCGGCTGGTGGACGACCGCGCGAGCACGCCAGAGCTGGCTGACGCGGACCGGGAGCTCCTCGGCCGTGTGCTGCGCGGCGTGAGCGCCGCGATCAGCGACGGGGGCGCGAAGGAGCAACTGCTGCACGGCGAGCCGCATCCAGGCAACCTGCTCGCGACGAGCAAGGGCCTACTGTTCATCGACCTCGAGACGTGTTGTCGCGGACCGGTCGAGTTCGACGTCGCGCATGCTCCCGGTGAAGTCGGCGAGCACTATCCGGCGGCGAGTCAAGACTTGCTGGCCGCGTGCCGGATCCTCACGCTGGCGATCGCGGCAACGTGGCGTTGGAATCGAGACGACGAACTGCCGAACGGGCGCCAACTGGCCACCGAGTGGCTCGGCCAGATTCGCGCCCAACTCGATCACTCCGGACTGTATGGCCACCGCTGATGGCGGCTCGGGGTGATGTCATGGCACTGGGCGGACACTGCGCCGGGGTCCCGCAACCGATCCCGCGCCGAACGGCGGCGACGCGTCACGCGAGTAGGCCCGATCGGAGCGCCGCGCGAGCGAAGCGAGCACGGTGCCCTCGGTGGGTTCTGGCGCGCCCTTGGTCAGCTTGCGTCCGATGGCCGATCGAACAACGCCAGCTCGGCCGCATCGGGAGCCTGGAAGGTGCCGAGCCACTCGTCGAAGTCGGCGCGGCCAATCGGGTAGCTGTTCCAAGGTGCCTCGAAGTTCCTCGCCTGGATACGCCGCCAGAGTTCGTCGGTAGGCACGTCGAGGTAGTGCAGTTCGACACCGACGCCTAGGTCGCGAGCCACGGATCGCATCTCGTCGCGTTCGACCCTCGTCCAAAGTCCGAAATCGAGGACGACGCTCAGGCCGAGGCGCAGGACCTCTTGCGCGAGGCGCCAGAGTTCGTGGTCGACTTTCTCCCGGGTCGACGCGTCCCACGGGTTTGAGCCGAGGGCGATGAGCCATTCATCCTGTGTGAGGCGTACGGCACTCCGTTCCGCAGCGAACCGCCTCGCGAGTGTGGTCTTGCCTGCTCCGGGCAACCCGCAGGTGAGCAGCAGTCGGGCGTCACTCACAGCGATCCACACTCGCACGCGGCGCCCCGCTCGCGCACGTACATTGGCCAATGATCCGCGTTCCTGGCAAGCGCCGACGTGGGATCGGGCAGGCGCAAGCAAATGACCGGTGTCGGCGTCGATTCGGCCAGTGGGCGTGAGTCGGTGAGCGAGCCGGGTGACGCGTTCGGCGATGCTCGACGAGCGTCGGCAAATGTGCGCGCACCGGCGGGACCGCCCGCGGCATGATTGACCGGTGATCGAGGTCAGGAGATTGCGCGCGAGTGAGCCGGTGTTCGGCGACGTGTTTCGATGGCACTGGTTGGAGTGGGGTGTGGCAACCCCGGACGCCGATGAGCGGGCGTGGCGTTCGCAGCTTTCCAGTCGATGTCACACCGAGGGCATCCCGTTCACGCTCGTGGCCTCGCTCGACCGGCAACCCGTCGGGTGCGTGTCGGTCTGCGAGGACGATCGCGATGCTCGCTTTGGTGATCGGGGTCCGTGGCTGTCGGGCATGGTCGTGGTCGGGCCGGCACGGAACATGGGCGTTGGGCGTGAGCTGCTGCGCGCGGCGGCGGACGGGGCACGACAAGCGGCGGCCGCCGAACTGTGGTTGTGGACGACCGAGGCGGGACCGTTCTACGAACGTTGCGGCTACGAGTACGCGCATCGCAAGGAGACCCTGCGCGACCGGTCCGTGCTCCACCTCGCGCTCTGATCTGACGCCGAATGGCGGTTCGGCGCTCGCCGTCGTTGACGACGCGTACCCCGGTTCAGTACTACGCGTAGTCGCGGTGAGCGCTGATCCCGAGCAGCGAGGAACGAATGACTCTCGACCGGTGCCGATGCCGCCGCGATATCGAGGCACGCCGAGCGGCGGTTCTGGTGCCGGCCCGGTCGTGTGGTTCAGCGGTCGTGGTCATCGCCGCGGTGTTCTCGCTGCACCCCGCGCAAGACTGCGAGCCCGAGCAGGATCGCGAACGCGCCGATCATTGCCCATACGGACTCACCCGTCATGAACGAGCCGTGGATCAGCCCGACTCCTTGGCCGACCCACACGACGCCGACGCCGATCAGCACGATGGCAATCACGACCCGCGGTCGCACGCTGCCCGTCCCTTCGATCGGCGGCCCGAGGCAACGACGCTACGCCGCCCTCGATGCACGACGGATCGTTGCCCGCGCCACTTCGCCCGCTCCGGAGATGTCGTCCCCTCCGATGGATCCTGGCTCTGCCGGGCGAGCGGATCGGCTGACCCGTGAGGGCGGGGATTCGCGCTAGTCGGCGACCTTGTTGACGTGCGCCTCGTGTGTCTTGATCTCCTTGCCGTGCTTCTCGAGGGCCACGGTGAGGCCGTCACCCACGAGGTGTTTGTCGGTGATCGCGCCGAACTCGCCCTTGAAGTCACCTTCGGTGATGATCACCCGGTCGCCAACCTTGAAGTGCGTCATAGCCAGAGCCTCGCGCACACGAGCGCGGCGATGCTGTCTCCGGTCGCGGAGTGACCGACTGCTTCGGCGCACCGGAGTCGATCCGCTGCGCTCGCCGGCCGGAGGCTCGCCTGGGGGCGTAGGCGCGTCGCAGACGGTTCAGACCGGGATGCCATACCGGACGTACACGACGCCGTTGTGGAACCGCCGCTCGTCGAGCAGTTCGAGCCTGGCGCGCAGTTCGCTGGGTAGCGATGGTTTGCCTCGACCCACGACCACGGGGCAGATGAACAGGTGGCACTCGTCGACGAGCTTGGCCCTGAACGCGTGCGCCGCGAGATTCGCGCCACCAACCGTGAGGTCACGACTGGCCGCGGCCTTGATCCTGCGGACGGAGTCGGGGTCGAAGCCGCGTTCGAGCCGACTCTTCGCGGTCGAGACGGCGTCGAGGGTCGTGGAATAGACGATCTTGTCCGCCGCTTGCCAGACGTGTGCGAAGGCAGCCCTGAGCTCCGATTGCGCGGCCAGGGCAGGGTCGCTCTCCCAGACGGCCATCGTCTGGTACAAGCGTCGCCCGTAGAGGTAGGTGCCGACTGGGCGCACGAGGTCAGTGACGAACGCGAACTCGTCGTCGTCGGGCGTGGTCCAGTCGAACGCGCCGTGCTCGTCCTCGATGAACCCGTCGAGTGAGACGTGGGAGACGTAGATCAGCTTGGCCATGCGCTACTCCTGCTTGTCGAACGATGCTGCATCAACGATCGCGCGAACGCGCGAACGCGCGTGTTGACCGTCGCCCCCGTGCCACCTCAGTGTCGATTGCCGGTGACGAACTCCAGGCATCCACGGTGGATCGGTGCACGATTCAGAGCAGCGCGGCGGCGAGCTCGCCGTGGTGACGCGTCCACCACCTGCGGCGCCGGTCATAGCGCGCGCCGCCACCGGTGCGGTTCCACACCTCGATCGCGTTCGGGTCACCGGCTTCGACGCTGCGCCGCACCGCGGTTTCGAGACGGTCGATGGCATCGTCCATTGCCCGGAGTAAGTCCGCGCGCCCCTCGCGGTCCAGACCGTAGGCATCGGCAACGAGCCGGAGCCGTGCCGGCCGGTCCGCTTGCCGCCAGCCCAGGCGAGCCCGGTCGAACTCGTCGTCGATCGGAACCCACAGGCGAGCAAGATGCGCGACGTCATACACCGGACGGCCGGGAGCCGCGAACTCGAAGTCGATGAGCGCGATGGCACGACCGCCGCGGAAGACAACGTTCTCGGGACAGACGTCGTTGTGGCATACGAGGGGGCCACCGGCAGGATCGGCAAGCGCGTCGTTCCAGCTGAGTCCCCGAGCGTCGAATCCGCGGGAGGCGTCGTGCAACCTGCGCAGCAGCCTGACGATCGACACCAGAGCGACGTCGGACTGGCTCCAATCCGGATACGGCGGCAATGGCACGTCACCGTCGATGAACGCGAGCCGTTCGCGACCGTCGGCGTCGATGCCGACGGGTGCCGGCACACCGTCGAATCCTCCACGCCGGACGGCCCATAAGAAGGCGTGAATCGAACCCGAATGTTCGGTCGCAGGCCGAAGAACATGCGGTCCGGCGCGGACGACCTGACCCGCGTTCGCGATCCCGCCACGGAGCCGCTGCTCGGAGACGTGACCTGCGCCCGGACGGCGCGGGTCGTGGCCGGTCAACTGGCGGCGATCGCGGCGTCGGACGCCTTCGTCGAGCTGTGCACGGAACGCTCACCGGTCCAGCACCACGATGCGAGCACGACCGCCGTCACCGCGCCTGCGAGCAGCAGGAGGAACGGTGGAAGGATCGTGAAGTGGCCGCTGCGGAGCCCATCGTGGAGGAGCGTCACGATCCCAATCGATGCGCGCGTCCGTCCGCCCACATCACTACGGTCGCACATTGGCACCGCCGCTGTCGACGGCGCGGGCCAAGATAGCCATGACGCCGCGTCAGGCACGCCGCATCGTCTTGCACCGGCACCGCGGTTCGGCACTAGACAGCGAGCGCGCGTGTATCTCTACGGCGTGAACTCCTCCACGACCGTCAGGTCGACGAACTCCGGAGGGCCGTCGAAGATCTCGGCCATAAGCGCCCGCGCCGTCTGCAGGCCCTCCTGGCGCCTCGGGTCGCTCTCCCTGGCGCGCGCCTTCTCCTGACTCTCGAAGACGACCAGCATGTACGCCTGACGCGGGTCCTTCTCGTCCCGCATCAACAGCGAGCGAATCAGACCCGAGCCAGGCTGTTCGACCTTCCGCAACGCGTCCTCGAGACGCGGCAGGTCACCCTCGCGTCCCGGCTTGAGGCGCGTCGTGATCAGCTGCGCCCACATACGCGATCCCTTCTACGACGATTTCCGAGCGCACACAGGGTGCGCGCGCGGTGAGCGTGACGGCGAGCACGGTACGGCAGATCGGCGATGCCCGCGTGTTGGTTGTACCGCGGACGCCAGGTCGGCTCGCCTCGACCCGACCTGGAAGGGACGAGGCGATCTAGCTTCGGGCCGCGATGAGGGTGCCCGACCGTTGTCTGGCGGATCTGCGGCAACGGGGCTATCTGGTGTTCGAGGGCTTCCTTGAGGCTGACGAGCTGGCGGCGGCCCAGGACGCTTTGTGGCTGCACTACCCACGGCCCGAGGAGTACTTCGCCGACCCGGGCGCGCACGCCTGGCTGGCAACCGATCAGTGGGCCGGCATCGTCGGCGGACCGTGGCGATCGTGGAGCCTGAACCGACTGGCCTTCCATCCCGACCTGCTCGACCTGGCGGAGCGCTTCCTTGGTTCGGCCGACCTGCGGCTCTACGAGGCGGAGCTGTGGGCCAAGTACGCCGGGACCGTCGACTACGACCAGCGCCACCACCGCGATTTCGTCAACCACAGCCTCGTCGTGCCCAAGCGCTCCCGGCCGGCCACGCAGATGGCGAGCTGGATCCTCCTGTCCGACGTAGGCGACGAGGACGGCCCGACCAAGGTCGTCCCGTTGTCGGTCGGAGAGCGCGTCCCGTACTGGCCGGTTCCTGGGCATCACGACATCACGAACTACCTCCCCGCCGGGCTGTTCGCGGAGGAGGAGGTCTCGATGACAGGTCCCGCAGGAACTCTGTTCACGTTTCGGACCGACGTACTTCACCGCGGGTCGCGCATGACCGGCGAACGATCAACCCGCTTCGCGCTCCTCGCCGATTACGACGTGTGGGGACCGCGCTGGACAGGCAGAGTCGCCTGGGCCGAACGCGCGACGCGTCCAGACTGGTTCGAGATCGTCGAGCGGGCATCTCCCCGGGAGCGGTCGGTGTTCGGCTTCCCCGCTCCGGGCGACCCGTACTGGGACGATCAGACCTTGGCCGACACGCAGACGCGCTACCCCCGGGCCGATCTGACGCCCTACCGCTGAGAGAACCGCGCCGCCGCGATCCGCGCGACGTTCCGGCAGTGGAGGGTCAGGCCGGTCCGGATAGGGGGAGGCTTCGGAGACGATTGAGCCCTGCGGTGCCGCGGGTGGTGACGCGAGCGAGTCGGAGGCGGCACAGCGTGCTGATCGCGACCCAGCCGAGGTCGAGTTGGTGGCCGATCCCGAGGCGGGGCGAGTTCTCTGCCACGTGATGGTTGCGATGCCATCCTTCACCGACGGTCAACCACGCGATGACGGGCATGTTCCGCGCGAATCCGCCCGTGTGCTGGCGGACGGTGCTGGCGTGCCCGTACCCGTTGATCACGCCGCCCGCGAGCAGGTAGCTCCCAAAATGCAGTCCGGCCGCGGCGAGACCTGCTGCGATCCCGACGAGCACGCCGATCCATCCGCCTACGAGCGCGTGGCCGATCAGTGCCATCGCGGTAGCCGCGAGCGCGACGCCGAGCAGCACGCCCACCTGCCCGCGGTCGAAGAGCCACCGGTCCCACCGGTCGGCCGTGAGGTCGGGGTACTTCTGCGCAATGTGGGGATCGCGCGTCGCTTGCGTGTACAAGGGACCGTTGTGCCAGAGCACGTACCGGGCGCCGCGCCGGCCACCGCCGAAGTTGACGGGGCTGTGAGGATCATCGGGTGTGTCTTCCGCGGCGTGGTGGTATCGGTGGACCTGGGCCCACTGCCGTGGCTTCATCCCGCTCGTGATCCAGATGAGGAACCGGCTGGCGGCGCGCACCTCGGGCCGGAACTCCACGCTGTGGTGGGCGAGGTGACGGTGGAGATACACCGTCGTGACCAGCATCGCGAGTTGCGTGATGACCAGACTCAACGCGACCGCGGCGACGAACGTGAACAAGTACGCGAACACCGGACTCAACATGACCTCATTCGGACACGGCCAAGTGCGAGATCACTCCGGCGTGTGACAAGGCGAACATCCGTGCAATGCCCCGTATTCCTACCCTGGCGAGCGGCGTAGCGCGACCGGCCTCGTCTCGGCGTCGATCGTTGGCCTCGATCACCGTCCAGGTCGGTGCCATACTTCGGGCTCGCGGAGACGTTTCTTGGGGGGCCAGATGAGTGCTTCAGCCGGACGCCGACTATTCGCGGAGTTCTTGGGCACGGCGTTGCTCGTCATCCTCGCGGTCGGGACGGCAACGCTGTCCTTCGGGTTCAAGTTCGCAGGGTCGAGCATCTCAGCCGGCGTTGTCACCACCGCGTTCGCGTTCGGTCTGGTGCTGCTCGCTCTTGCGTACACGCTCGGACCCATCTCCGGCTGCCACGTCAACCCGGCGGTCACCGTGGGGTTCGTGGTCGCTCGGCGCATGTCCATCATCGACGCCGTGGGTTACTGGATCGCGCAGCTCCTCGGCGGCCTCGTGGGCGCCGTCGCGCTCTGGGGCATCTTCGAAGGCGCGAGCAGCTACACGAAGTCGGTCGGGCTCGGCACCGACGGATGGGGCAAGTCCCGCACTCGTCGTGCGCGGCGACGCCCTCAACCAAGTATGGCTGTTCATCGTCGCCCCGCTCTCGCATATTCCGCGCTGTTTCCCCCCGAGACCGAACTCGTCGAAGTCGACGTCGTCGTCGGAGAGATCATCACTTAGCAACCAGGCGCGCGGCCACGGCGCCGAGCATCGTGATGATGATCGGGAGCGAGCACACGAGGAACACCGCGCCACCGAGGTTCTCGCTGATTGCCCATCCTGCGTAGTTGTGCGCGCCACTGTGCGCGAACTGGTGCAACAGGTCTGGCGTCGGCGTGCCGCCGCCGGTCGCGTAGGCCGTCGTGGCGTCGGCGACGAACACGAGCAGTGCAGCGATGATCGCCATCAAGCCTGTCGCGATCGCCGCTTCGTCGCGGCGTCCGGTGTGTCGTGCGATGAGGATGACCACGACGACGAGGGGCAATGCAACGACGATCACGAGCAATGACGAGAGCACGGTGTCCGACCAGGCGGCCCACCAAGCGAAGAGCCCGGCCGATGTTCCCGCGAGCAGCCCGACCCGACGCGTCCGTGCTGTACCCAGGTTGGCCAACGCGAGGCCCACGACCGTGAGCACGGCGATCGTTGCCAGGAAGACGACGAGGTAGAGCGACCACATCCACGCGGTCCGCATGTCGGGTCGCACATCGGGATAGGCCACGATGCCGAAGGCGGCCAAACCCACAGCACACCCGGTCGCCCCGCCGAGCGCGGCGCGGATTGCCCGAGCCGTGCTGTCGGCCGCCTTCGGTGCGAGCAGGAAGGCTTTCAGGCATCCCCGGGCGAAGCGGCGAGCCGACCGTCGATCACCGATCGCCGCCCACTCGGCCAGCATCGCATCGATCCAGTCGCGCTGTTGCGCTGGGGACGCCTGCCGGATTGCCCGCAGTATCGCGACGCTCGGTTGTCGGTCCGATCCGCGATGGCGCAGCGCCAGGGTGGCGCCGACCACGAGCAGCAAGCCTCCGACAATGATCATGTGGAGGGTCGCAGTCGCGGTGTGTGCGGCGGACGGGGGCAGCCGACAGTCCGCGAATGCAGGCTCGACCGGTGGGAGTCAACCGGTACAGGTGGCGCGGGGGACGACCTCGTGGCGGATCCTGCTCCCAGGTGGCGTCCAACAGCCCCTTGTCGGCGAGTCGCATGAGAATCGGGTAGAGCGATCCGGATTTCAAGCCCGTCGCGGCGAGCAACTCATAACCGTGGGCCCACTCCTGCTGGTAGTCCAACAGACTGTCCAAGACGCGCACAGTCGCTGGAGTGAGACGTATTTCGACGGCCACGGCCGAACTCTACATAAGTAGAGAACACGCGTCAACCGCCACCGTTGCCTTGCTCGATTGCGACCCGACGGCGGCCGGTCACGCGGAGGCGGATATCACCTCTGCTTCGGCGCCTCTGCGGACTGAGCGCCAAGGGATCGCAGCCATGCGATCACGTTGTCCTGGCGTGTTCCGCGACCGGTCGCCGCGTCCAACGCGCTGCCGTGCGCGTAGTCCGGTTGCCAGTTGAGGTCGGCACCGAGCGTGTAACAACCGTTCGGCCGCACGACGTTGACCAGCGGCACAGGCATGCCAGAAGCCTTGGGAAATCCGCTCCGGGTCATGGTCGGGCCCGAGTAGGTCGTCCAGTCGGTCGAGCATCCCGAGGGAAGCCGCGTGCCAGATCTTGTCGACCCGCGCGCCGCGCGCCACGAGTAACCGGGCAACGTGCCAGCACGCGTAGCCCACGGCATTGTCCAGCGGTGTGCCGATCGAGCCGTTGGGGGTCTCCAGGTTGGCGCCGGCGTCGATGAGCGCGGCGGCGACGTCCACGTCGTCGCTACTCGCGGCATAGTGCAACGGGGTCTCAGAGCCGGGGCCTGGAGTGGGCGATCCGCCTCCGGTCGTGAGTGCATTCGGATCGGCGCCGGCGTCGACCATCAGGCGCACGATGTCGGGACCGTTCGGGAAGTAGCCCGGCCAGTCGGTAACGAAGTGCAGTGCCGTGGACGTCCCACCTCGGGCCTCGAACCGCGCTCGGCTCAACTCGGGATTCTCTTCGAGCAAGCGTCGAACCGCGTTGATATCACCGCCCCGAACGGCAAGAAGCAACTCGACGGCTTCCGGCGCATCGCCAGCGATCGTCACGGTCACCGTGCAATGATCCCACAACGATCAGCAGCACCGATTGCGCGCTCCGCGAGCGAGCTAGCTGGGACCGGTGAAGTTGAACGTCGTCGTGTCGCCGTTGAGGTGCACCGTCACGGTGTAGGCGTGACCTGCGGACATCGTGACGTTGTTGCCGTAGTGGAGGTCCTTCACGCCGCTGCCAATGCCCTCCATGACCGCGACCGACACCTTGTCGACCATCCCCGCCGAGGAGTGGTCGACCAACGTGATCGTTGGCTGCGCGTCCTGGACGACATGTCCAGTCGACACCGAGCAGATGTGGACTTCAAGGTGTCGAGCGTTCGCGCCGCCCGACCCGTTCATCTCGCTGGTCGATCCCATCATCGTCGACGCTGAACCTCCGGCGCCCGACATGTTGGTCATCTGGCCTCGCAGCATCATCTCACCGGACGTGGGGTGCTGCGCCGCGACTTGGGCAGCCGTGTACATCGCTTCGGTCGGATTCACGTCAAGCACCATCTTGTACTTAGGGCTGGTCGCCGTCATTGTGAGGCCAGGCCCGCGATTGCATTGACTCGCCACAGCGGCCGCCGTCGCCGCGCTGCCGCTCGTACTGGTACTGCCACAACCAGCGAGCACGAGCATTGCCACCCCGCCAATCGCGCCGAGTATCCCCCGAGCGGGCGTCGCGGCACGCCTCCGCCGTTGCGATCGGACCTCTACCGCATTACCGGTCATGTTCGCACCTCGCTTCGCGATGGCTGCATCCCCGACCTCGCCGAGGCGCTGTCGCCATCATCGAGCGCCACTGCGCGCGACACCAGTGGCCTCATCGCGCGCCCGCCGTGCCTCGGCCGATGCCGGTCAGCCGCCGCGATATGCGCAAATCTGGCCTTCGGCGTGGGCCGTTGGGCGGTTCGACAGGGCGGTTTGGTCGATCACGCCACACGTCGCCGACGAGGGATGCTGCACCGTTGCAGGTGCCTCTCGGCAAGTTCGGCGCGCGTGGCAACCATGCCCAGGACTGTGTTCCTCAGACGAACCGCGTCGTGAGTTCCGCGACCTCGTCGAAGTTCTTCTTGATGTCGGGCAAGGACTGGCTGCCGTCGCGGTAGGCCTGCTTTGACATGTCCTTGTCTCCGAAGCGAAGTCGCCCGGAGTCGCTATCTATGACGTCGGCGACCAACACAGCGCCGGTCTCGTGGTCGAAGCCGCATTCGATCTTGAAGTCGAAGTACGTGCCGCCGAGTCGCGCCCATGCGTGCTCGACGATCTCGAATGTCCGGACCGTGAGGTCGCGAAGTTGTTCGAGCAGCTCCGCGGTGACCGTTGCGTAGCGACTGTGCGACAGCCTCTCCTCGCTGATGAGGTCGCCGGCGTGCGCGTCGCCACGCTGGATCGCCGCCTTCGTGTTGGGTACGAAACGCCGCAACGCGTCGCGGGCGAAGTCGAATTCGAGGAGCGGATCATGGTTCGCGTCGTCCTTCTCGAAGACCTCGAAGACGAGGTCGCCGAAGACGGTGCCGTCGGCGATGTCGGCGTTTCGGTCGAGGAAGCTGCCCGTCGCGATCCGTCGAGCGACGAGTTCGAGAGGGATCATGTCGACCTTGCGCGCCCGAAAGGTGACTGCGTCGAGCCGCTCGAGAAAGTGAGTCGGCACGCGATTGTTGTTGAGTAGTCGGAAGATGTTGCAGGTCGTCGTCGTCGACGACGCCGCCTTGCCCTCGATGACGTCGTGCTTCGCTCCGTCGCCCGCCGTGATGTCGTCCTTGCTCCGGATCAACACGGTGCCGTCGCCGCCGTCGATGATGATCTTGGTCTTGCCTTCGATGGCCTGCATGAGCTTCTCCTTCTCTCGGGTCAAGACGTTCGACGTCGCGTCGGGGATCGTCGTCAGCCGATCGGGGCGTACCGAACGGATCCGGTCGATCTCGTCCACCCCGGCGCGAAGGCGGCGTCGGGTTCGGTGCAGCCGTGACCGCACCGTGCCGACCGGGATGTTGAGCGCATTCGCAGTCTCCTCGTAGGTGAGCGCCTCCCACGCGTGGAGCAGCAACACGTCGCGTTCGCCAGGTGGGAGCTCGTCGAGCAGTTTCGCCATCGCTCGCACCTGAAGTTCGCGCGTCGATGACGCCCGCCACCGCGTCGACGCGATCGTCCGGCCCGCTCTGCGCGACGAGGCGCTCCAACATCCTGAGTTCGCCGGCCCGCCGCCGAAAGTGCTTCCGCAACAGGTTCGACGCGATTCCGTACAGCCAGGGCAGCGCGGTCGCGAAATCCGGGGCGTAGCGAACACGGGCCTCGAACGCCGCGAGAAATACGTCAGCAAGCAGATCGCTCGCATCGTCCGGACCGATCCGCCGCGCGAGGTACCGAAAGACCGTCTCGGCGTGCCGATCGAAGATCACGCCGAACCGAGCGGGGTCGTCTAGCGATTCGACGATGAGTGCAGCATCCGACCGGCCGATCACACCCCATCTTTACCGTCAAGCCCGACTTCGGTTCGCGTGTGGGAGTGTCAGGTGATGACGGTTGCCGTTCGTCCCTCCGCTATGAGCGCGTCGAGCAGTCGGGGTGATGGTGCACTAGGAACGCGGGACTTGACTCCACGGGAGCGCCTTGTCGACGCGTGGCTCACCGGGCAGGCCGAGCACGCGCTCGCCGAGGATGTTCTTCATGATCTCGCTCGTGCCGCCCTCGATCGAGTTGGCGCGGGTTCGGAGGAACATGTGCCGCGACGCTCCTGGTGTGCCTTCGAGCAACACTTGTGTGGGCCGGCGGAACGTGTAGTCGAATCCCTCGAGCGCCTGCGCGCCGAGCAGGTTGATGCACAGCTCGAAGATCTTCTGCTGGTTGATCGCGATCGCGAGCTTGGCGATCGAGCCCTCGGGTCCCGGGGTGCCCTGCCGCGCTGCCGCGGCAGCGCGCAGGTTCGTGAGCCGCAGCACCTCCGAGTCGCACCACACCTTCATCAACGCGTTGCGACGCTCGGGTGTGCGGTCGACGGTCTCCTCCCGCCAGATGCGCACCGCTTCCGCGATCGCGCCGGAACCGCGCTTCGGACCACCGCCGCCACCGCCGCCGCCGCCGCCGCCGATGGTGACCCGCTCGTTCGCCAGCGTCGTGAGCGATACCCGCCATCCTTCGCCCACCTCGCCGATGCGATGGCTGTCGGGCACGCGGGCGTCGCTGAGGTAGACCTCGTTGAACTCGGCCTCGCCCGTGATCTGGCGCAGCGGGCGCACCTCCACTCCGGCCTGGTGCATGTCGAGCGCGAAGTAGGTGAGGCCCTTGTGCTTGGGCACGTCGGGGTCGGTGCGCGTCACGAGCATCCCGAAGTCGGCGATGTGCGCGAGCGTGTTCCACACTTTCTGCCCGTTGACCACCCACTCGTCGCCGTCGCGCACCGCACGCGTGGCGAGCGACGCGAGGTCGGAGCCCGCGCTGGGCTCGCTGAAGAGCTGGCACCACGATTCCTCGCCGGTGAAGATGGGGCGCAGGAACCGCTGCTTCGCCCACTCGCTGCCGTGGGTGACGATCGTGGGCGCCACGAGGTAGAGGCCGAAGAACAGGCCGGCGGTGGTGCCCGGGCCACCCGCCTCGCGCAGGCGCCGGTCGATCTCGCGCTGCAGCACCGGGCGCAGCCCGAGGCCGCCGTAGCCCTGCGGGTAGTGCACCCACGCGAGGCCGGCGTCGTACTGGGCGCCCCGGAACTCGATCGCGCTGGTGGCCTTCGGGTCGTGCGCGGCGAGCAGCGCGTCGACGCGGGCGGCGACGAGCTCCAGGTCGTCTCCACCTCCGCTCGCCTGCGGCTCGCGCCCCGAGGGGCTCTTGGTGGTCTCGGTTGCAGTCATCACGCCGAGCGTACGCTCGTCCGGTCGGCAGCGTCACGGGGAGTGATCCGCAGCGATGGGGCACGACGAACAGATGGCGATGGACCTCACCGTGCCCACCGAGTGGGAACGCTCGATCCGGGACCGGCTCGTCGCCGGCGACGGCCGGGCGCTCGAAGAGCTGTACGACCAGTTCGGCGCGTTCGTGTACGGCCTCGCGGCGCGTGTGATCGGTGACCGGGCCGCCGCCGAGGACGTGACCCAGGAGGTGTTCGTCACCCTCTGGGAGCGGGCCGACCGGTTCGATCCCGACCGCGGCCGGCTGCGCACCTACCTCGGCACGCTCGCGCACCGGCGCTCGGTCGATTGGGTCCGCAGGGAAGAAGCCAAGCGGCGGCGAGCAGAGCGCGAGGCGGGCTATGCCAGCGCCGTGCCCGACGTCGACGAGATGGCGATGGCGATCGTCGCCGCGGAGCGCGTGCGCGCCGCGGTGGACGACCTCCCCGCCGACCAACGAGAGGCGATCCAACTCGCGTACTTCGGGGGGCGTACGTACCGGCAGGTCGCCGAGGAGCTGGGGATACCGGAAGGAACGGCGAAATCGCGGCTGCGGCTGGGGCTCCAGCGCATCGCCCACGTATTGGAAGCTCACGGAATCGAGCTGTACGCATGACTGCCGCACTGACCCCCGAAGAGTTCGACGACATCGTCGCCGCCTACGCGCTCGACGCGGTGGAACCCGGCGACGCGGCCCGCGTCGAGGCCTACCTCGCGCGCCGGCCCGAAGCGCTGGCCGACGTCGAGCGCCTGCGCGCCGCAGCGGTGTGGTACGGCGCCACCGAGGCGCTCACCCCGCCGGCCCGGCTGCGTTCGTCGGTGCTTGGTCGCGCTCGGTCCACGCGCGAACCGCGTTCACTGGTGCCCCCGTCGGTGGCGCCCGCCGAGGCCGCGCACATCGAGGCATGCGACTACCTGCGCGACGCGCTGGCGACGGTGCCGCCCGACGATCTCGACCGCACCACGTTCAACGGCCTCACGATCCGCCAGCTCACCGCCCATCTCGCGGGCATGGAGAGCCAGGTGACCGACTCCGCATCGAACCCTCGCTTCGCGAGGATCGACGAGACCGACAACGACGAGCGCACCCGTCGGGTGCTCGACGCGACGCGCGAGTGGATGTTCGACGACA
Source organism: uncultured Actinomycetes bacterium (assembly GCA_963716525.1). Taxonomy (GTDB): domain Bacteria; phylum Actinomycetota; class Acidimicrobiia; order IMCC26256; family PALSA-610; genus JBBREP01. The sequence goes on along the minus strand of OY970315.1, from coordinate 629,613 downwards.
TCGTCGCCGAGTGGGAGCGCGCCGCCGCCGCCACACGCGAGGCGGCCTCGGAGCGCGAGACGCTGCGGTGGTTCACCGACCAGGTGCCGAGCGCGGCCGTCGAGACGTTCCGTGCGTTCGAGACGTGGATCCACGCCGGCGACATCGACGTGGCGATGGGCCGGGAACGCCGGCCGCTGTCCGGCACGGCCTTCGGGCACATGGCGGCGCTGTCGACCACCCTGATCCCGCGCTGTCTCGACGTGTGCGGCATCGTGCACCCGGGCCGCACCGCGCGGATCGTGCTCACCGGCCCCGGCGCCCGGGAGTTCGTGATCCCGCTCGGGCCGGGCGGCGACCCGTCGGCGGCGCCGAGCGTCACGGTGCGTGCGCCGGTGCTCGAGTGGTGCCTGCGCGTCGGCGACCGCATCGCGGCCGAGGACTTCCCGATGACCGTCGAGGGCGACGCCGCCCTGGCCCAGGAGATCGTGGCCGCGGCGGGCGCGCTGGCGATGCTCTGAGCGGCGTTTCCTGCCCGCCCGGGTGACACCTGCCGCAATGACCGTCCCAGCTCGACGGCGGGAGGCGGCGCCGCGGGGCGGCGTGGCAAGCTGGAGAGTGGGGATCGCGCTCGGAGCGGGCCATCTCGGGCCCGGGGGGAACCGATCTCGGCACCGCGGTCCACGAGGAGGGGTGACGATTGCGGGCGTCGGTGTGGCGACCCGACGAGCTCGGGGACGGCGAGCGGCGCCGCTGGTCGTGCTTCCAGCGCGGGTCCCTCGAGCTCCAGCATCCGTGCCTCTCGCATGCGTTCGCGCGGGCAGTCGCAACGGTGTCCGATCGCGCCCGTGTGGCCGTGTTCGAGGACGCCGGTGCCACGGTCGGCTTCCTCGCGTACGAGCAGGTGTCGCGCGGGCTGGCCGTGCCGATCGGCCGGGCCACGAACATCCGCCAGGCGTTCGTCCACGACCCGCAGCTCGAGTGGGACTGGTCCGACGTGCTGCAGGCCGCCGGGCTCGACGTGCTGCAGTTCGGCGACCTCGTCGGCAGCCAGCGCGCCGGGCGCCGGACGCTCGACACCGCCGCCTCGCCGGTCATCAGCACGCGCGACGGCTGGGACGCCTACTTCGCGTCGGTGCGACGCCACCGTCATGTGAAGACGACGCTCTACAAGGAGCGGCGGATGCGGCGCGAGTTCGACGACGTGACGGTCGACGCGGGCGCCGGTGACGCGGCCGACCTCGACGCGCTCGGCGAGTGGAAGTCACGCCAGTACCGGCGCAGCGGGTGGCCCGACCTCTTCGCGCGCCGTTGGGTGCCCGAGCTGCTGGAGGTGATTGCCGCGTTCGAGGGCGACGGCCTGTGTGCCGTAGGCACGTCGCTCCGGGTCGACGGCCGCGTGGTCGCGACCGACCTGAGCCTCGCATCCGCCACCGTGTTCGCAGGGTGGTTCGCCGCCTATGACCCCGAGTACGCGCGTTGCTCACCGGGCGCGGTGCGCACGATGCACACGCTGCGACATGCGTTCGAGCGCGGCGTGAGCATGATCGATCTGCACCGCGGTGACGAGGCGTACAAGCACACGTTGCAGACCGGCGACGTCGACGTGGCGGCCGGTTACGTGTCGCTGCCTTCGGTGCGCACGTTCGGATACCGCATCCGGCACACACCCGCCTCCAGTGCGCGTTCGTACGTGTTGCGCCACCCGCGCGTGCGGCAGGTCGTGCGCGCATCGCTCCGTTCGGTGGGATCGGCGCGTGACGCGGTGAACCGTCAGCGCTCCCGCAGCACCAGCCCCCGATAGCTGTCCTTGAACCCAGCGGCGCGCAACGCGTCGGCGAGGCCCGACTCGCACGCCGGCGCGCCGTCGATCGTTTGCCATTCGAGCGCGCCGAGCCGGCCCCGCCGCTGCTGGTCGATCACCGCCTCGATCCAGCTGTCCGTGTGGTCGTCGTGCGGGAACGTGAGCACGCCGTGACTGCGATCGAGGTACGCACGGAGGAGCCCATCGCCGAGCACCGCATAGGCGCCGACCGAGCGCGTCGGCCGCCCGTGCGCGTGCTCGGGCCAGGGGAGCACCGCACCGAACGGCTGCGCGGGGTCGGCGGCCGCGAGCACGACGGCCGCGCCGGCGCCGCCGTCGCCCGCCGGCTCGCGATGCGAACGCAGCCGTTCGACCGCGCCCGGAGTGGCGAACTGGGCCGCGCCGAGCTCGGCCACGAACCAGCCCCGGCGAACCTTGCCGGCATCCTCGAGCGCGCGCAGCACCGGATAGAGCGACGAGAAGCCCCCCGGGATCGCCTCCGCGTTCACGGCCTCGCGCGTGACCACCCCCTGGCGCTCCAGCACCGCGAGCGCAGTGGCATGCGCCCATTCCGTGGGCGCGGCGCGGGGCTCGAGCGCGGGCGCGACGAGCGACCACCGCCCGGCGCCGGCCGGCGGACCGAGCCGGGTGAGCCGCCCGACGCCCGGCCGGCGGGCGCCGCCGCGCCGCGGGCTGCGGCGGGAGGCGCGCACCGGGGCGAACGTGTCGTTGGTGACCTCGCCGTCCCACACGAGGTCCCACAGCGCGGTGAGCAGCTCGCTCTCGGACGGGTTGCTGGTGGCGGCCAGCAGGTCGTACCAGAAGCCCGAGCCGTGCCGCAGTGCCTCACGCAGCCGCTCGTGCAGCTCGCTCGTGTTGTGGTCGCGATCCACGCGAGTGCTGGTCGCGTTCGGTGCGCGGCGGGGCCAGCAGGCGGAAGCGGTCGCGGAAGTAGAGGCGGACCCGGCCCGAGTCGGCGAGTGGGCCCGCGCCGGTCCACATCACCTCACCCGCCGCGCACAGCTCGTCGAGCATCGCCGTGCGGTAGTCGGCGACCCGCGCCGCGAACACGTCACGTTCGAGAATCGCGGCGGGGATCGCGAGCCCCTGCAGCTGTTCGATCGCAGCCACGACCGCGTCGATCCCGCGGCGCGGATGCGCGATGCCCTGCCAACCGGGCAGGAAGCGCACGAACGCTTCGGGCCCGACCGGCTCGACCTCGCGCCGCAGCCGCGCGAGCGAGCGGCGGCGCACGACACGCAGCACGCCGTCGTCGCACCACTCGGTGGTGTCGGCCGCCTGGTCGCCTTCGGGGCGGAACTGCCCGGCAACGACGCGACCAGCCCCCGCGAGCCGGCCGAGCGCGTCGCGTACTCGGTCGGCGTCGACGCCCCAGCGCGCTACGACGTCGTGCACACGGAACGGGCCGTGCGTGCGCGCGTAGCGTGCGACGAGCTCGTCGAACGGGTGGTCGACCGGATCGGTGAACGCGGCAGGCAGGCCGGGCGGCAGCGCGCAGCCGAGCGCGTCACGCAGACGCGCCGCGTCTTCCGCGGCCGCCACCCGCTCCTCACCGGCGATGCGCACGCGAATGGCGCGCCGCGCCTGCACGAGCCGCTCGACCCATGCGGGCGCGTCGCCGTCGGTGCGGGCCGTCACCTCGTCGACCCGGAGGTCGCCGAGACCGCGCAGCAGGTCGGCGACACCGTCGAGCGACCGGGCGTGGCGGTCGGGGGCGAGCCGCTGCAGCTCGAGCTCGAGCTCACCGATCGCTGCGGGGTCGAGCAGCTCACGCAAGTCCTCGGAGCCGAGCAGCTCGCGCAGCAGGCCGCGGTCGAGCGCGAGCGCGGCGGCGCGCCGCTCCGCGATCGGCGCGTCGCCTTCGTACATATAGACGGCGATCCACCCGAACAGCAGCGATTGCGCGAACGGCGAGGCGCGCGGCGTGTCGGCCTCGACGACACGCACGGTGCGGGTCTGCACGTCGCGCAGGACCTCGCGCAGGGCAGGAAGATCGAACACGTCACGCAGGCACTCGCGCGTCGTCTCGAGCAACATCGGGAACGCGGGGTAGCGCGCGGCGACGTCGAGCAGGTCGCTGGCGCGCTGGCGTTGCATCCACAACGGCGTGCGCCGGCGCGGGTCGCGACGTGGCAGCAGGAGTGCTCGTGCGGCGTTCTCGCGGAAGCGCGACGCGAACATCGAGGTGCCGGGCAGCCGTTCCACGACGAGCTGCTCGACCTGCTCGGCATCGAGCATGATCGAATCGAGCGGCACGCGGTCGACCGCTTCCGGCAGCCGCAGCACGATGCCGTCGTCGCTCCACATCGCCGGCGCGTCGATGCCGTTGCGCGAGAGCTGCTCCTCGATCGCGAAGGCCCAAGGGGCGTGCACCCGTGCGCCGAACGGCGTGAGGATGCACACCCGCCAGTCGCCGATCTCGTCGGGGAAACGCTCCACCACGATCGTGCGGTCGTCGGGCACGCTGCCCGTGGCGTCGTGCTGCTCGTCGAGGTACGCGAGCAGGTTCGTGGCCGCGCGCGCATCGAAGCCGTCGTCGTGCAGCCGCGCCGCCGCGGTGGGGGCGTCGAGCGAACGCAGCTCGCGCACGATTGCACCCACGGCACGACCGAGTTCGAGTGGGCGGCCGGGCTTGTCGCCCTTCCAGAACGGCAGCTTGGCGTGCTCGCCCGGCGCGGGAGTGACCACGACGCGGTCGTGGGTGATCTCCTCGATTCGCCAGGCCGTGGCACCGAGCGCGAACACCTCGCCGGGCCGGCTCTCGTACACCATCTCCTCGTCGAGCTCGCCCACCCGCTTGCCGTCGGGCAGGAACACCCCGAACAGGCCCCGGTCGGGGATCGTGCCCGCGTTCGTGACCGCTACACGCTGCGCACCGGCGCGGGCCTCGACGCGCCCGCCGATGCGATCCCACACCACGCGGGGCTGCAGGCCCGAGAACTCGTCGGTCGGGTAGCGGCCGGCGAGCAGGTCGAGCGTGTTGTCGAACAGCTCGTCGGTGAGCGCCACGAAGTTCGCGCTGCGCCGCACGAGCGCGCGCAGCTCGTCGACGTCCCACGTGTCGACCGCGCAGGCGGCCACGATGTGCTGCGCGAGCACGTCGAGGGGCTGGTGCACCACGTGCATCTCCTCCACGAGCCCGGCCCGCATGCGGCGCACGACGGCCGCGGTCTCGAGCAGGTCGCCCCGCCATTTCGGGAAGATGCGCCCAGAGCTCGGTGCACCGACGTGATGGCCGGCCCGGCCGACGCGCTGGAGCCCTCGCGCGACCGAGCCCGGCGACTCGACGAGCACGACGAGGTCGACGGTGCCCATGTCGATGCCGAGCTCGAGGCTGCTGGTGGCGACGATGCCTCGGAGCCGGCCCGATTTGAGGTCGTCCTCCACTTGCAGGCGCTGCTCGCGTGCGAGCGAGCCGTGGTGCGCGCGGACCAGCTCCTCGCCCGCGAGCTCGTTGAGGCGTGCCGCGAGCCGTTCGGCGAGCCGGCGCGCGTTCGTGAACACGATCGTGGTGTGGTGCTCGCGCACGAGCTCGAGCAGCAGTGGGTGGATGTGGGGCCAGATGCTCGTGCGCGACTCCGGCGATTCGGCTGGGCCGCTCCCGGGGCCGGTGGGTTCGCCCGCGGCCTCGACGTTCGCCATGTCGTCGACCGGCACGATCACCTCGAGGTCGAGCTCCTTGCGCGTGCCGGTGTCGACGATCGTGACCGGCCGGGCCTGGCCACCCTCGTAACCGCCGAGGAAACGGGCCACTTCCTCCAGCGGACGGACGGTGGCCGACAAGCCGATGCGCTGCGGCGGCGACGCCGCGATCGCGGCGAGGCGTTCGAGCGACAGGGCGAGATGCGCGCCGCGCTTGGTGGCCGCGAGCGCGTGGATCTCGTCGACGATCACCCAGCGCACCGACCGCAGCGTGTCGCGTGCCCGCGACGTGAGCATGAGGTACAGCGACTCCGGCGTGGTGATCAGGATGTCGGGCGGTGCGCGCAGCAGCGCGGCCCGCTCCTTGCTCTCGGTGTCGCCGGTGCGCACGCCCACCACCGGCACGTGGCACGGCACCCCAAGGCGCTCGGCCGCGAGCTCCACACCGCGCAGCGGCGCCCGCAGGTTCTTGTCGATGTCGACGGCGAGCGCGCGCAGCGGCGACACGTAGAGCACGCGGCAGCGCTCCAATTTCGGCGGCACGGGTTCGGTGGTGAGCCGGTCGATGGCGGCGAGGAACGCGGCGAGCGTCTTGCCCGAACCGGTGGGCGCGACGATCAGGGCGTGGTTGCCGCGGGCGATCACCGGCCACCCCTCGGCCTGCGGCGCGGTCGTCTCCGCGAACGTGGTGGTGAACCACGCGCGCGTGGCCGGCGAGAACTCGTGGAACGCATCGGGCGTCACGGCGCGCTTCCCATGCGGTCGAGTGCGGCGACGAAGCGCTGTTCGTGCTCGCCGCGGGTGAGGTGCTCGGCGACGATCTGGCGCGGGCCCGCGGCACGGCAGCGTTCGGCGAGATCATGGTCGTCGAGGAGGCGGTCGATGGCCGCGGCCATGGCACCGGCATCGCCCGGAGGGACGAGGAGGCCGGCATCGCCGAGCACCTCGCGCACGCCGCCGTGGTCGGTGGCCACGAGCGGCACGCCGATGCTCATCGCCTCGAGCGCGGTGAGCGGCCCGGCTTCCGGGTCGGTGCTCGCGACCACGGCCACGGACCACGTGCGCATCCGCTCGAGCGGATCGGCGACGAAGCCGAGGAACCGGACGCGACCCTCGAGGCCCCCGGCACGGGCGCGCCGCCGTAGCTCGATCTCGTAGCCGCCGTCCTTCGGTGGTGCGACTCCCATGACGTCGAGCGTCGCGCGAGGGTGCGACAGGCGGCTCATGGCCTCGAGCAGCACCGACTGCCCCTTCCACGGCGTGAGGGCGGCGGCGATGCCGATGCGCGGCTCGCTCGGCGGGCGCGCGGCCGGCGCCACCGGCCACTCGGTGCCCTGGCGCGCTACCACCGTGGCGATCCCCAACGCGCGCAGGGGCGCGGCAGCGGCGTCGGAGACCGCCACCGCGCCGTGCAACAGGCGCCTCGCGAGCCGCGCCAGCATCATGCGATCGCGCCGCACGAGCACGTCGTGCGCGAACAACACCACCGGCCGGTCGCGGCGCGCGAGTAGCGCCGCCGGCAACGCGTTCAGGCCGTTCACGAGCAGCAAGTCGGGCCTACGGCCGGCGCGGCGCAGCGTGGCCGCGGTGGCGATCGTGCCGAGCGCGAGCCGGGCGCCCGCGAGTGGCCGCGGGCCGGAGCCGAGGCGCAGATCGGCGATCGGCAGCCGTGCGATGCCCTCGCGGTCGAGCCGGGCCACGAGGTCACCGTCGCTGCACGCCACCCGCACCACCCAGCCTGCGGCGCGTGCGGCCACGAGGTCGCGCACCAGCAGGAGCTCGGCACCGGACACGAAGCTGCCGGGCACCACTGCGAGGAGGTTGCGGCCGGGCTCCATCAACCGATGCTAGAGATGGTGCGCTTGTCCAAGAGAGCCCGCAACGGAGGCGAGCCCGCCGACGGGCCTGCGCGCACCGGCCCCATCCCGCGGTCGTCGAGGTCGCTCGTCGGTGGCACGGCCGTGCTGCTGTCGAGTCGCGGGATCGCAGCGGCCTTCAGCCTCGCCGGCACGGTCCTCATCGCGCACCAGTTCGAGCGTGAGCGCGGCGGCGTCGCGAAGTTCGGCTCGTTCGCGTTCGTGTTCACGCTGCTCGGCCTGCTCGGCCTGCTTGCCGACTTCGAGACCACGCGCGTGGTGCTCTCCGACATCGCACGCGAGGGTGACGACCAGCTCGAAGCGATCGGTGGCCGCTTCTTCGTATTCCGCATCGCGCTCGGCACCGTGGGCTACGCGCTCGCGATGCTTGTCGTGGTTGTCGGTCCGTACACGCACCAAGAGATCGAAGGCGTCGCGATCGGCGGTATCTCGTTCTTCGTCGCGTCGGCGCTCTGGGCGGTGATCAGCGTGTGCCAGGCCCGACTCTGGCTGCGCGCGGTCGGCGTCGCCATCGTTGTGGGTGCCTGCGCGCAACTCGGTGTGATCGTCGCGCTGTATGCAACCGGCACGGGGACGTTCCTCAACTACATCGTCGCCTACGTGCTGAGCGACGCAGTGGCGCTCGTGGTCATCCTCGTCGCGATCCGGACCTCCTTTCGGGTGCGACCGCGCATCGACCTGGCGCGCTGGCGGCGCTGGCTCGCGCACGCCGCGCCGCTCGCGGTGGGCACGGCGCTCGGCACCCTGTACTTCCGAGTCGACTCGCTCATGCTCACCTTGCGGCTGCACGGTGAACGCAGCCGCGACGCGATCGGCCTCTACAACATCGGCTACAAGTTCTCCGATCTCCTCGCCTTCCTCGCGCCGGCCCTGATGGGCGCGGCGTTACCGTTGCTCGTACGCGCGTGGCCCGGCGATCACATGCGATTCCGCAGCATCGTGCGCCAATCCGTCGTGATCGTGCTGATCGTCGCGGCACTCGCCACCGCGGTGTTCGCCGCGCTCGCGCAACCGATCATCCACACCATCTTCGGCGCGAAGTTCGCCGCGGCCGCGCCGCCCGCGCGCTGGCTCGTCGTGGGCCAGGCGCTCAACTTCCTCACCCAGATCGCCTACATCACGCTCGTGAGCGTCGGCCGCCGGCGCCGCTACCCGATCGTGACGCTCGCCGGCCTGGTGCTCAATGTGGCCCTCAACTGGTGGCTGATCGGTACGCACGGCGTGATGGGCGCGGCGATCGCGACGGTGATCACCGAGGTGTTCGTGCTCGTGCTGCTGGCCGGTCTCGTGCGCGACCTCCCAGTGTGGCCGTTGCCGTGGCGCACCGTGGCGGTAGTCGGATGCTCGGCCGGTGCCGCGGCCGTCACCGCGCTCGTGGTGGAACGGCCCGCGGGGTGGGTCGGCGGCGCCGTGGCGGCGACCGCCGTGTACCTGGCGCTGCTGCACGGCCTCGGTGTCGACGGTCGCGGCGGTCTGACGGCCTTCGTGCGCCGCGAGCCGTGACCTGGTCGCCGGCGATCCCGCCGGGGCGGCCGCCGGTGCCGGCGTCACCCTGGCCTCGCCCACCGGCGAGCTCGCCGACTGACGCCGCTCTCACTCAACAACGGCCGCGAGCGGCCGAGCGTCATCTGTGTGGACGACGGTGCGCCGACTCGCGGCGAGGTGCTCGACGGGTTGAGCAACCAGGTCGGCATCGTCCTCGACGGCACCGGCCGCGTCGCCGCGCTCACGCCGGCGGCCCATGCGGTGCTCGGCGGCCGGCTCGCCGTGGGCATGGACTTCGTCGATCTCGTCGCACCCGACGACCGCCCGATCGCGCTCACGCTGCTCGTCGAGGGCACGCTCGCGAGCCCGCGCGACGGCGAGGTCATCACACTCCACTGCGCGCACCACGACGGCTCGTACCGCACCTTCGCGTGCCGCAGCCGCACCGCGGCGCACGGCGAGCTGGTGATCTGCGCCGACGACGTGACCGCGCGCGACCGCGGCCGCGCCGAGCTCGCGGTGCACGACGCGCTGCTCGCTTCGCTGCACCGTGGTGACGATCTCGCCGCGGTGTTCGACGCGACCGCGCGGCTTGCCGAGGCGGGCGCCCCGGGAACCCGCGCTGCGCTCTACCGCATCGCCGACGACCAGATGGAGCTCCTCGCGGCGACCGCGTTGCCCACGGCGTGGGCGCGTGTCGCCGGGCGCGTGCCGGTGCCCGACGGCGTGAAGAACGGTGTGGACATCGAGCCGGCGGCGGGACGCATCGCCGAGCTCGCGAGCGAGCACGGCCTCGGATTCGGTTGGACCGTGCTCGGTGCCGACCGCACCGAGGTGGGCACTGCGCCGGCGGCCGCAGGCGTCGCGGTGTGCGTGTTCGTGGGGAACAAGCGGTTTCTCACCGCGTCGGAACGCGCTTCGGTGGCGCGGGCGGCCGATCTCACCGCGACTGCGATCGCGTTGCACGATCGGGCGATCGCGGCCGACGACAGCGTCGCGATCGACGCGCTCACCGGCGTGCTCGGCCGGCGCGCGTTCTTCGATGCGCTCGATGCCGCGGCCCGGCCGCTCACGCTCATGCTCGTGCACGTCGGCAGCGTCGTCGCCGTCAACAGCGCGCACGGCTACGAGGCTGGCGACGCGACGCTGCGCGCCGTCGCGCTGGCGCTCCAGGGTGTCGTGCGCCGGCGCGACATCGTCGGCCGGCTGAGCGGCGCGACGTTCGCGATCGCGGGTCCGGCGCGGCGTCCCGACCATGACGCCGACCGGTGGGCTGACCGTGTGCGGGAGGCCGTGCGCACCCGACTCGTGGCGGCCGGCCGCGTGCTCGAACCCGCCTGCCGGGTCACCCACGTGATGGCCTCGCCCGGGTCCACTGCGGCCGCGATCGTGCTCCAGGCCGAGGCCCAGCTGCGCGGAACTGTGACCGGGATCACCGAGCGCGGCGACACGGGCTCAGGTCGCCGTTTCCATGACCGATAACACAACAGAACCCGAGTCGCCGCGGCGCCGGTGAGGAGAAGGTGATGAGCAGCACGGACACGAACGATCTCGTCTCCGAGATCACGCAGCTCCCGGTGCAGCCGGGCGCCGCGATGCGGCTGCTGTGGATGCTCGAGGACCCGCGCACGTCGGCGGCCGACCTCGGCCATCTCATCGAGAGCGACCCGGCACTGAGCACGCAGGCGATCCGTCTTGCGAACACTGCGTTCTACGGGCTGTCGGGCAAGGTGTCGAGCGCGTGGCGCGCGGTCACCGTGCTCGGCCTCGCCACCGTCCGGGCGCTGGCCACCACGGCCGCGTTCGACCTCTTCTCCGAGAAGGGTCGCTCGGTACCCGACGAGTTCTGGCCGCACTGCGTGCTGACCGCGGCGTCCGCCTCGGCCGTCGCGCGCCGTGTGGGACTGCCGGGCAACGACGCGTTCTCCGTCGGCCTGCTCCACGATCTCGGCAGCGCGCTCGTGTTCCGGCGCGCGCCCCGTCGCTACGACGCGGTGCTCGAGCACCTGCAGGGCGAGGAAGGCTTGACGCTCGTCGAGGCCGAGCGCACCGAGTTCGGCATCAGCCACGCCGAGGTCGGCGCGGCCGCGTTGGGCGTGATGAAGTTCCCCACCGAGTTCGTGAACGCGGTCGGCACGCACCACATGCCGCCGCAGACCGTCGACTCGCTGCTCGGTCGTGTGATCATCGCCGCCGACTCGCTTGCTTGCACCATCGAGCCCGTCACCGAGAGCAACTGCGAGCCCGTCGTCGCGCTCGCCGCGCTCGGCCTGCCTGCCGACGCGGCCGAGTCGTTGATCGACGAGGTCAAGCAGGACGAGGAGAACCTCGCCGGGTTCCTCTCGGTCAGTGGTTGAGCCGGAGTTCCTGCCGCGGCTACGCGTGGACGGCCGATACCCGGCCCGACCACGGTGCCGCCTGCTCGACTTGTGACGCCAGGCGAACCAGGACGTCCTCGCAGCCGTACGCGGCCACGAGGTGCACACCGATCGGCAGGCCGTCGTCGCTGGTGCCGAGCGGCAGCGAGATCGCCGGCTGGCCGGTGATGTTGAAGCCCGCGCAGAACGGCGCGAACGCCGCGGCGCGCAGGAAGCCGAGCACGGGCGTGTCGTCGTCGACGAACGTGCCGAGCGGTACCGGCGGCTCGGCGAGCGTGGGTGTGAGCAACAGGTCGTAGTCGTCCCACCACGGACACACCGCGAACGCGACCGACTCCATCGCGTGCACCGCGTCGAGCAATGCCTGCGCGCTCACCGTGTGACCGTTCTCGGCCAGCGCCATCGTGAGCGGTTCGAGATCGCCGGGCTCCGCTCGGCCGCCCACCGCGCGCTCGGCCCGGGTGATCGTGTCGACGAGGCCGGCGTCCCAGAGCGCGGTGAAGTACCCGAGCAGCGCAGGGTCCTCGAGCTGTTTCGGGAAATCGAGCTGCACCGTGTGCCCGAGCGACTCGAGCAGGCGTGCTGCGGCCTCGGTCTCGCGCACCACCTGCGGGTCGACGGCGCCGGTGCCGAGCGGGTTGTGCGTGAGCAGGCCGATGCGGAGCCGGCCGGGGTCGGCGCCGACCTCCTCGACGTACGGGCGGCGCGGCGGCGGCGCGACGACGGGCTGGCCCGGGAACGGGCGGCCGAGCGCGTCGAGCAGCCCGGCTGCATCGCGGACGGTGCGCGTCACCGCGAGCTCGACGGTGAGCGGGCTGGACAGGTGGCCGCCGTCGGGGCCGGGCGAGGTGCGGCCGCGGCTCGGCTTCAAGCCCACCAGGCCGGTACACGAGGCGGGAATGCGGATGGAGCCGCCGCCGTCGTTCGCGTGCGCGACCGGCACCATGCCGCTCGCGACCGCGGCCGCGGAGCCGCCGCTCGAGCCGCCGGTGGTGCGTTCGACGTTCCACGGGTTGCGCGACGCGCCGTACGCGTCGGGCTCGGTGGTGGGCACGAGACCGAACTCCGGCGTGTTCGTGCGGCCGAGGTACACGAAGCCGGCTTCCAGGTATCGCTGCGCGAGGTGATCGGTGTGCGGGGCCCGGAAGCCGTAGCGCTTCAACAGGTTGGAGCCCTCGTGGTACGGGTCGCCCTCGACCGCGCACATCAGATCCTTGAACAGCACCGGCACGCCGCGGAACGGGCCGTCGGGCAGCGTGCCGCCGGCTGCGGCGCGGGCCTTGTCGAAGCGCTCGTGGATCACCGCGTTCAGCTGCGGGTTGAGCGCGTCGATGCGCGCGATCGCGGCGTCGACGAGTTCGGCCGGTGACGCCTGCTTCGTGCGGACGAGCTCCGCCTGGCCGGTGGCGTCGAGGAACGCGAGATCGTCGGTGCTGGCCATCGGACCTCCAGGCGTGCGGCGCGGGTGCGGCGGGTGCGGCGCGCACGGTATCTCGCGTGCGGCTCAGGGTCACCAGCCCCGCAGGTCGATCGGCCACTCGTCGACGACCGTCGCGTCGAGCCCGGCACCGTCGGCGATGCAGAACCGTTCGTGGTACGCGACCGTGGGGTCGACGTGCGCCGGTGTCACGAGCACCCGTTCGCCGACCGCGATCGCGCCGGTGTCCGTCGCGCCGGGCTCGATCGCGAAGGTCACGTGCTCGTCGGAGCAGAACCACACCATGCCGCGGTCGACGGTGGGATTGCCGTGGTCCATGCCGAGCGCCTTCAACCCGCAGTCGGCGACCGCGTAGCGGCGTGCGGCCGAGATCACTGTGGCCACGACGCGCAGCGCGCACGCGAACGGCAGCCCGAGCGCGGCGTACGCGGTGTCCATCAACACGTAGGAACCGGCCTGGATCTCGGTGGGCAGGTCGCTCGTGTCGTAGGTGCCGGTGCCGCCGGCCGACACGATCTCGCCGCCCGCGAGCTCGTGGGCCTGCCGCAGCAACTCCATGCTCTCGCCCGCGGTCGTCTCGCGTTGCACGCGGTCGGCGACGCCCACCGCATGGCCCTCGTAGCCCATGACGCCGCGCACGGCGAGCCCGCGGCGGCGGGCGAGATCGGCGATGCGGCCCGCGTCACCCGGCGCGCAGCCGCAGCGCGGCATGCCGACGTTCACGTCGACCAGCACCTCGCGGATCCCCGCGGCCGCAGCCGCGTCGATCGTCGCCTCGCTGTCGACGGCCACCGTCACCCGCGCGCCCGACGCCGCGAGCGCGGCGAGCGCCCGCAACCGTTCGCCGTCGAGCGTCTCGTTCGCGAGGAGCAGGTCGTCGCCGAGGCCGGCGGCCGCCATCCCGATCAGCTCGCGGTGCGTCGCCCCGCAGAACGCGGTGTGCCCGTGCGCGTGCTGCGCCCGCGCGAGCGTGGTGCACTTGTGCGCCTTCACATGGGGCCGCAGCGTGGTGCCGGGGCGGGCCGCGGCCATGGCCGCGAGGTTCTCTTCGAGCGCCGGGCCGTCGATGACGAGCGCCGGGGTCTGCAGGTCGCCGACCCTCATGGCCGGTGACTATGGCACGCTGTCGTGGTGGCCGCCGAGGACCGCCCACCGACCGAGCGTGACTGGCACACGGGCGAGCTGCCCGCGACGCCGCAGCGCGACTTCCTGATCCCGTCGACACGCTGGATCGAGGCGCCGCAGTGGCTGCACGAGCTGGGTGCCGACATCGGTGTCGGGCTCGTCGCGTACAAGCGCCGCATCGGTCGCTTCCTGCTGTGGCGCGCCGGACCGGCGCGCGGCGCCGACGCCCGGTACGGCGCGGTCGCGGCCGACGACCTCGACGAGCGCTACGAGTTCCGCCTCCGGCCCGACGGCCGCGGTGAGGGAACCGGTCCCGACGGCGTGACTCACCCGCGCTTTCGCGCCTGGAAGGAGTCACTCCTCGCCTCGACCGCGTAGCGCGCCCCTACGAGTCGGTGAGGAGGCGGCGGAGGGCCTTGCCCGACGGCGAGCGGGGGATCGTGGCCACGATGCGGAGCTCCTTCGGGGCCTTGGCGGCACCGAGGCGCTCCCGCACGAACGCGCGGAGGTCGTCGAGCGCGGGGGGTCGGCGGCATCGCGCGGCACCACGCACGCCACGACGCGCTCGCCCCACTCCTCGTCGGCCACGCCGATCACGCACGCGTCGGCGACCCGTGCGTGCTGCGCGAGCACGCCTTCCACCTCGGTGGGCGACACGTTCACGCCGCCCGTGATCACGAGGTCCTTCAGGCGGTCGACGATCGCGAGGCGCCCGCCGGCCGGGAACGTGCCGACGTCGCCGGTGCGGAACCAGCCGCCATCCGTCAACGCCTCGCGCGTGAGCGCGTCGTCGTGGCGGTAACGCCGCATGAGCGGGGTGCCGCGCAGCAGCACCTCACCCCGACCGGCCGCGTCCGGTGCGAGCAGGCGCGCTTCGACCGTGTCGTTCGGCACGCCGTTGGTGACGCACCCGCCCCACGTCTCGGTGAGTCCGTACGCGTCGAACACCGCGACACCGGTCGCCTCGGCTTCCTCGCGCAGCGGTTGCGGTAACGGCGCGCCGCCCACCACCACGGCGCGGAAGCGTCCGAGCGCACCGGCGCGCAACAACCGTCGCAGCGTCGTCGGCACGAGCGACACGATCGTGACGCCCGCGTCGGCGGGTGCGGCGCCGACGCGTTCGAGGTCGAAGGCGTCGTGCACCGTCACGGGTACGCCCGTCACCCATGAGCGGCCGAGGATCGCGAGCCCGGCCACGAAGAACAGTGGGTGGCACGCGAGCCAGCGGTCGCGCGCGCCGGCCCCGACGGCCTTCGACACGCCCGCGCCCATCGCCGCGAGCCCCGACCGGGTCAGCTCCACCGCCTTGGGGCTGCCGGTGGTGCCCGAGGTGCACACCACCGCGGCGGTGTCGGCCGGCACCGGCACCCCGCCGGCCCGCGCCGTGCGGCCGCCGCCGGCGTCGATCATGTGCGTGGGCCGCGCCAGCTCCAGGAGCCGCTCGATCTCGGCCCCCGGCAATGCGGGGTTGAGCGGGAGCACTGCCTCGCCCGCGTCCCACGCCGCGGCGATCAGCGGCGCGAGCGCACGGTTCGGCAGCGCCGCGGCGACCAGGTTCGTGGCGCCGGACTCGGTTTGGGCTTCGGTGGGCATCGCTCCGTAATCTGGATCGTGGGAGTGAACGCTCCCACGATCCTACGATCCCACGATCCCACGACCCCAGATCAGGGCCGACCGTACAGGGGAGCGCATGATGGTGGCAGGACCACCGGTGATCCGGCCCGGCGCCGACTGGAAGCCCGGCAACCGCGCGTTCGGCGACATCCGCTACGAGACGGCGGAAGGCATCGCCAAGATCACGATCTGCCGGCCCGAGGTGCGCAACGCGTTCCGGCCTCAGACGCTGTTCGAGTTGCGCGACGCGTTCGAGACCGCGCGTGACGACCCGACGATCGGGGTCATCGTGCTCACCGGCGACGGCCACGAGGCGTTCTGTTCGGGTGGCGACCAGCGCGTGCGGGGCGACGACGGTTACCGCGACGAGCACGGGATCGGCCGGCTCAACGTGCTCGACCTGCAGGTGCAGATCCGGCGGCTGCCGAAGCCGGTGGTCGCGATGGTCGCCGGTTACGCGATCGGCGGCGGCCACGTGCTGCACGTGGTGTGCGACCTGACGATCGCGGCCGACAACGCCCGCTTCGGCCAGACCGGCCCGAAGGTGGGCAGCTTCGACGGCGGCTACGGCTCCGGCCTGCTCGCGCGATCGGTCGGCCAGAAGAAGGCGCGCGAGATCTGGTTCCTCTGCCGCCAGTACGACGCGCACGAGGCGCTCGACATGGGCCTCGTGAACACGGTCGTGCCGCTCGCGGAGCTCGAGGTGGAGACCGTGCAATGGTGCCGCGAGATGCTCGACAAGTCGCCGCTCGCGTTGCGGATGCTGAAGGCCTCGATGAACGCGGCCGACGACGGGCTCGCGGGCATCCAGCAGCTCGCCGGCGACGCGACGCTCCTCTACTACATGAGCGAAGAGGCCCAGGAGGGCAAGAACGCCTACATCGAAAAGCGCACGCCCCGCTTCGACCAGTACCCCAAACGGCCATGATCACCTCGCTCGCCTGCGGCTCGCGCCCGAGGGCGGCCGGCCGAGCTGTGGGCTGAGTCACGTGGCCACCGCAGGCGAATGGGTGGGGGCGCGCGCCCGCGCACGCTGCCGGTTGCGATCGCGCCGGTGCTCGTGGGCACCGCGGCGGCCACGTACGGCACGGGCATCCACTGGTGGCGCGCGCTCGGCGCGCTCGCCGTGTCGCTCGCGATCCAGGTGGGTGTGAACTACGCCAACGACTACTCCGACGGTGTGCGCGGCACCGACGCGGCGCGCCGCGGTCCGATCCGCCTCACCGCCAGCGGTCTCGCGTCACCGGGTGCGGTGCAACGCGCCGCGATCCTCTCGTTCGGTGTCGCGGCCGCCGCCGGCCTGTGGCTCTCGCTCGTGGTAGAGCCGTGGTTGCTCCTGCTCGGTGCGTTCTGCATCCTTGCGGCCGTCGGCTACACCGGCGGCCCGAAGCCCTACGGCTATCTCGGCTTCGGCGAGCTGATGGTGCTCGCGTGCTTCGGCTTCGCCGCGTGCGCGGGCAGCGCCTACGTGCAGACGGAGCAGGTGAACGGCACCGCATGGATCGCCTGCCTCGTGGTGGGGCTGCCTGCGGTCGCCATCCTGCTGTGCAACAACATCCGCGACATCCCCACCGATCGCGTCGCGGGGAAGCGCACGCTCGCGGTGCGGATCGGTGATCGGCCCGCGCGCGCGCTGTACGCGATCTCGATGGTGGGCACGCTCGTGGCCGTCGCCGCGATCGGCGTGCGCGCGCCGTGGGCGTTCCTCGCTCTGGCCGCGGCGCCGCTCGCGGTGCGCCCGGTGCGCATCGTGTGGCGCGCGGTCGACCCACCGTCGCTCGTGCGCGCGCTCGTGGCGACGGTTGGCTTTCAGATGGCCGTGTCGGTGCTGCTCGCCGGTGCGCTGGTGAAGTCGTGAAGCAGTTCGGCGAGCTCGGCCGGGCACACGAGCGGCACCGCATGCCCGCATGCAAGCCGCGCGCGGCGCGCACCGCCGATGCGCGCCGCCATCTCGTCGCCGATGGCGGTGTACTTGGCGTCGGCGTTGCCGGTCACCACGAGCACCGGCATGGTCAGCTCGTCGAGGCGGTGCCACATCGACGGCATGGAGCCGGTGCCGAGCGTGCGCAAGGAGTGTGCGAGGGCGGCGGGTGTGGCGGTGGCGCGCTCGTGCACGCCGGGCGCGTCGGGCGGCACGTCGGCGAACAGCGGTTGCGCGAGCCAGCGCACCAGGAACGCGGCCGTGCCGTCGCGCTCGACCACGCGAGCGAGCTGCTCGTCGGACTCGACGCGGGCGCGGCGCTCCGCCTCGTGGTCGAGGCCGGGTGTCGCGCTCGACGAGCACGAGCCCGGCCACCAGGCCGGGGTGGGCCAGCGCGATGGCGAGGGCCAGCCGCCCACCCATCGAGTAGCCGCACCACACGCCGTGCCCGCCCGATCGGGCGAGCGCCTCGACGGTGGCCGCGAACGTCGCGCCTTGGGGCACATCGAGCGCGGCGCACGTCGCCCGCATCGCGGCCCAGGTGCGCGCGCACGCCGTCCCAGCTCGCCGGGGTCTGCGTGAAGCCGGGCACGAGCAGCAACCGCATCCGGCGATGCTGCCACGCCGGCCATGAACGTCGCGGCCCGCAACGCCGACTACTGCGCCACGCTCGTCGACGAGTGGGCGCACCTTGGGCTGCGCCACGCGTTCGTGGCACCCGGCTCGCGCTCGGCGCCGCTCGCGCTCGCCCTGGCCCGCGACCCGCGGGTGACGGTGACCGTGATGCTCGACGAGCGGGGCGCGGCGTTCACCGCGCTCGGAGCAGGGCGCGCCACCGGTCGGCCCGCGCTCGTGCTGTGCACGTCGGGCACCGCGGCCACGCACTTCCATGCCGCGGTCGTCGAGGCGCACCACGCCGGTGTACCGCTGCTCGTGGTCACCGCCGACCGCCCGCCCGAGCTGCACGGCATCGGCGCGCCGCAGACGATCGAGCAGGCCGGTCTCTACGGCGGCGCGCTGCGCATGCAGGCTGATCCCGGCCCGCCCGAGACCGGCGACCCGCAGGCCTGGCGCGCGCTGGCGGCCCGCGCGTACGCGGTGGCGCGCGGCGAGCGTCCCGGGCCGGTGCACGTCAACCTCGCGTTCCGCGAGCCGCTCGTGGGCGCCGCCGGCGTGCCCCGCGGCCGGGCCGGCGCCCGGGCCGACGACAAGTCGCCGGTGCTCGACGGCGAGGCGCTTGGCGCGCTCGGCGCGCAGGTGCGGGCAACGCCGCGCGGCGTGATCGTGGTCGGCTGGGGGAGCGACGTGTCGAGCGACGCCCTCGATCGTCTCTCGACCGCGACCGGCTGGCCCGTGCTCGCCGACGCGCTCTCGAACGCTCGCGCCGCGGCCGGCGCGGTGCGCCGTTACGAGGCGCTCGTGCGCGTCCCGACACTGGCGGAACGGCTGCGGCCCGACATGGTGCTGCGGTTCGGCGCCGCGCTCACGTCGAAGATCGTCACCGAATGGCTCGCGCCGGTGCGGCCCCACGTGATGGTCGACCCGCGCGCGCTCGCCATCGACCCCACCCGTTCGGCGTCCACCCGCCTCGTGTGCGACGGCGAGGCGCTCGCAGTCGCGCTCGCCGGGTCGCTCCACGGGGGCGGGGGCGCCGAACCCGCGTGGCGGCGACGCTGGCTCGAGCTTGATCGGTGTGCCGCGGCCGCGCTCGACGCGCAGCTCGCCGGCGTCGATAAGCCAACCGGCCCGCAGGTGGCGCGCACCGTCGCCGCGTCGATGCCCCCGGGCTCGCATCTCGTGGTGGCGTCGAGCATGCCGGTGCGCGACCTCGACTGGTTCGCCGGCGCGCTCGACGGTGTGCGCGTGCACGCGAACCGCGGCGTGAACGGCATCGACGGCACGATCGCGACCGCCAGTGGTGTGGCGGCGGCGAGCGGCGCACCGACCGTCGCGCTGGTGGGCGATCTCGCGTTCCTCCACGACGCCGGCTCGCTGGTCGGGCTCGCCGCTCGCGGTGTCGACCTCACGATCGTCGCCGTCGACAACGATGGAGGCGGCATCTTCTCGTTCCTCGCCCAGCGCGAGCACAGCCCGGTGGCCGAGTTCGAGCTGCTGTTCGGCACGCCGCAGGGTGTGGACCTCGTGGCGATCGCGCGGGCGTACGGGCTCGACTCGTGCCGTGTCGAGCGTGCCGACGGGTTCGGCGACGCGCTCGCGGGCGCGGTCGCGGCCGGCGGTGGTACGCGCGTGATCGTGGTGCCGGTGCTCGACCGCGACGCCGATGTCGCGCACCATCGCGAGCTGTGGGCCGCGGCCGCCCGTGCGGTCGGCGGCCTCAGTGACGGCGGAGGTGCTGGAGCTCCACCGTCGGTAGCGGCGGGTACGTGATGTAACAGCTCGTCAGCGTGTAGGTGGCGGTCGGCCCCGTGGTCGTGCGCGCGCCGATCGGCGACACCGACGCCGTGTGCGAGCCGCTGTGGAACAACTCGGCCCGCCGCGCGATCGACTCGAGCTCGTCGACCGAGTCGACGAGCAGGCCGAAGTGGTCGAGCTCGCCGCGGGCAGCACTGTCGGGCGACGCGAGCGCGGCGTCGTCGGAACGGGCGAGGTACACGAACTCGCCGAACGACCCGGTCATCATCACGAGCGGATCGTCGTGCTCGCCGGTGTTGTCACCCTCGCGCCAGCCGAACACCTCGCCGCAGAACGCGAGGATCTCGGACCGGCCGGGCTCGTCGAGCGCGGCGCGTGGCAGCCGCACCGCCACGTGGTTGAGCGTGCTCACACTGCACCTACCTCGGGTCGCACCATCACCTTGCCGGGCAGCTCGCCGGCGGCGAGCCGGCGGAGCGTGCCGTCGAGCGCATCGAGCGTCACGTCGCCGGCCTCGATCAGCAGGTCGAGCGGCAGGTTGCCCGACGCGAGCAGCGCCACTGCGGGCGCGAAGCCGTCGGCGTCGTAGTTGTAGGCGCCGATGATCGTGAGCTCGAGCACGATCGCACGGTTGTGGTTGACGCGCGGCGACTCGTGGCCCGTGCCCACGAACACGAGCGTGCCGGCGAGGTCGAGCTGGTCGAGCGCCGACTCGGCGGCCTTGGCGTTGCCCGAGCACTCGAAGGCCACGTCGTACGCGCCCTCGACCGCGCGGCCCATCGGCGCGCGCGGCAACTCGTGGGGTTCCACCGCGGCACGGGCTCCGATCGCGAGCGCGCGCTCGCGGCGCACGGGCGACGGTTCGCTCACCGTGATGTCGGTGACGCCGCGCTGGCGCAGCACCGCGGTGGTGAGCAGCCCGACCGGGCCGGCGCCGGTCACAAGGACTCGGTCGCCGGGCTCCACGTCGGCGAGCCCGACGGTGTGGATCGCGATCGCGGTCGGCTCGGTGAGCGCGGCCGCGCGGGTGCTGAGCGAAGCGGGCAGCTCGATCAGGCGGTCGGCCGCGACCGTCTTGTACTCGCAGTACGCGCCCGAGAACGCGAGGAGATCGCCGACCGGGCGGCGCCGGCACACCGAGGGGCGGCGCCGCCGGCACGCGCGGCACTCGCCGCACGCCGGTGTGGGTCCGGCCACGACCCGCTGGCCGGCCGTCCACCCTTCCACGCCGCGGCCGACCGCGGCGATCGTGCCCGCCCACTCGTGGCCGAGCACCGAACCGGGTCGCGCGTACTGCTCGAGCACGAGGTGCAGGTCGGTGCCGCAGATCCCGCAGTGCGACACCGCGATCAGCACCTCGCCCTCGCCGGGCTCCGGCACCGGCAGCCGCTCGACCGCGACGTGACCGTCGCCGGTGTAGACGGCCGCGAGCATCGAGTCCATACTGTCCACCGCGCCATCTTCGGGCGGTTGCACGCGGTTGTGCAAGGCTGGCGGAGATGGAGCGAGGGTTTGCGGGGCGTACCTATGCCGTCACGGGCGCGGGCAGCGGCATCGGCCGGGCCACGGCCCTGCGGCTCGGCCGCGAGGGAGCCAACGTCGTGCTGCTCGACATCGACGGCGTGCGGGCGGCCGCGGTCGCGCACGAGATCGGCGACGAGCGGCGTGTAGTGGTGCGCGAGGGCGACGTGTCCGATCCGAGTGTGATCGACGCCGCGGTCGCGGCGGCGGTCGACCGCTTCGGCCCGCTGCACGGCGCGGCCACGTGCGCGGGGATCTTCGATCCGGGCGACTACACCGACATCACCCAAGTGGAACCCGACGTGTTCGACCGTGTGATCGGGGTGAACCTGAAGGGGACGTTCCTCGTGCTGCGCGCGGTGCTGCCGCGGCTCGAAGCAGGTGGCGCGATCGTCACGGTCGCATCCACCGCCGGCCTGCGCGGCCACGGGTTCGGCGCGTCGTACACGTCGAGCAAGGGTGGGGTGATCGCGCTGACGCGCCTCGCCGCCTTCCAGCACGGCAAGCGCGGCGTGCGGGTGAACTGCGTGTGCCCCGGCGCGACGGCCGGCGAGGGCATGGGCGCGGCGTGGAACGACGCCGAGTACGCGGCGAAGAACTCGAAGCGCATCCCGATGCGCCGCGTCGGCACCGCGGCCGAGCTCGGCAACGCGATCGTGGGCCTGCTCGGCGACGACTTCTCGTATCTCAACGGCCAGATCATCGCAGTCGACGGCGGCGCCACCATCGTCTGACCCACCGCCTCATGCGTCGTTTGGGACCGCTATTTGGTACCCAAACGACGCATGGTGCGACTCAGGGGCGCACGATGGCGCGGAGCATCGGTTCGAGCTTCGCTTGTGTCTCGGCCCACTCGTCGTCGGGGTCGGAGCCGGCGACGATGCCGGCCCCCGCGAGCAGGCGCGCGTGCGCGCCCTGGAGCTCGGCGCAACGCAGCGCGACCGCGAACTCGCCGTCGCCGTGCGCGTCGAACCAACCGACCGGCGCGGCGTACTGGCCGCGGGCGAACGGTTCGAGCGTGGCGATCGCGCGGCGCGCCGCATCGGTGGGGGTGCCACCGACCGCGGGTGTGGGGTGCAGCGCGAGCGCGAGGTCGAGCGCGCTCGCGCCGTCGCGCACCCGGCCCCGAATCCGCGTGGCGAGATGCGTGACCGCGGTGTAGCGCACGGCCTCGGGCTCGCCCGCGACCACCTCTTCGCAGTGGCGCGCGAGCGCGGCGACCACCGCCTCGACCACGATGCCGTGCTCCGCGCGCTGCTTGGGTGACGCGTCGAGCGCGGCGACGGCCGCGGCGTCGTCGTCGGGCCGGGCGCCGCGCGGCACCGTGCCCGCCATCGGTCGCGATTCCACGAGCTCGCCGCACCGGCGCACGAGCAACTCGGGGCTCGCGCCGACGAACCAGCGGTCGGGCGCACGACCGTCGCCGAACACGAAACACCCGGGCTGGGTGGCGTGCAGGCGGGCGAGCACCTCCACCGGTGCGAGCGCGGTGTCGGCGTCGACGGTGACCTCGCGCGCGAGCACCACCTTCGACACCTCGCCGCGTTCGATGCGCGCGGTCACCGCGGCGACCGCCGCGTCCCAGGCGGCGAGGTCCTGGCGGGCCTCGACCGCGAAACGGCGCGGCACGCCCGGCCACGGCGGCGGTCCGCTGGCCCGTGCGCCGCCAATCTCGGTGAGGCGCGCCCGGTCGCCGTCGACGCGCAGCACGCGCGCCGGGATCGTCATCAGCGCGGCCGCAGGCTCGTCGAACGTCAGCGCGCCGCACGCGATCGGGCCGTCACCGCGTGCCGGATCGCCATCGGTCGCGATGTTCCGCAGCGCGCCGAGCGCGTCGCGGGCCGGGACGCGCGCTGCGACGCCCGCCGCCACCAGCACACGCTCGCCGGCCAGCCAGCAGAAGCCGTCGCGGCCGAGCGTGGCGAGTGCCTCGCGCACGCTCGCCGGGCGATCGACGGCCCGTGTGCGCGCGACGAGCCCGGTGGAGGTGCCGGCGGTCATCGGCGTGTGGCCGTGAGCAGCTGCGCGGCGCCGAGGCCGAGGCGCTCGTGGCGAACCTGGTCGAAGCCGGCGGCGGCGACCTGCGCGACCAGCTCGGCCGGCTCGGGCAGGTACGCGGTGGACGCGGGCAGGTAGGAGTACGCGGCGCGGTCGCTCAGCAGCCCGCCCACGAACGGCACGACGTGGCGGAAGTAGATCGTGTGCCCGGCGCGCAGTACGGCCGAGCGGGGCTCACCCACGTCGAGCAGGGCCATGCGCCCGCCGGGACGCAGCGCCGCCGCGCACGCGGCGAAGAACGGCGGCAGCGCAGTGAGGTTGCGCAGCGCGAAACCGCACGTGACGCCGTCGATCGAGGCGTCGGCGACCGGAAGCCGCAGCACGTCGGCGCGCACGAGCGGTGCGGCGGTCGTGGCCGCGCCCAGCATGCCGGCCGAGAAGTCGACACCAATGGCGGCCAGGCCTGCGGCCCGCAGCTCGTTGCACAGGTCGCCGGTGCCGCACGCGAGATCGAGCACGGTCGCGCCCCGAGCGAGCGCGAGCCCGCCGACCGCGCGCCGCCGCCAGCCGACGTCGAGCCGGAACGTGAGCAGCCGGTTCATCCTGTCGTAGCGCGGTGCGATGCGGTCGAACATCGCCTCCACTGCCGACGCCTTGTCGCTCGGGTCGGGCAGCACGGTCGGCTCCCGCCGGCGGGTGAGGAGCCGGCCCGTCACCGTGTGCCCTCGATGCGGCGCGTGGCCTCCACCGCGACCGCGGCGATCTCGGTGGCGTCACCGACCGATTCCAGATGCTCCTGCGCAACCGTGAGAAGCACGCGACGGAAGTGGTGCTCGACGAGCGCGGAGACGGCCGGCAGCATCACCCGGAACGCGTCGACCAGGCGCTGCGCCTTCTCGTCGTCGGGCAGCGCGCGCTCGCGCAGCGGCCGGCGGATGTGCTCGTCGAACATCGCGACGGCCTCCTCGGCGGTGACGCGCGTGCGCTCGTGATGCGCGCGCGCGAGCGCGAGTACGGCGGGCATCGGCAGGCCGGTGCCGACGAGGGCGACACCAGCCGCGACGACGTCGGCGTCGCTCGCGGTGTAGCGGGGCTCACCCTCGTGCACGCGCGGCACGAGCAGCCCCTCGGCCGCGACCGTCTCGAGCAGCTCCTCGGGCATCTGCGTGCGGGCCGCGAGCTCGCCCAGCGTGAGGAACTCCTCGCTGTCGTCGCCGGTGTCGGCGGCCGCCACCGCGGCCGCGAGCGGCGCGTCGCTCGCGTCGAGCTCACCCCGAACGAGCCGGCCGATCAACGCGAGCGTGAGGCCGCGCAGGCGCAGCTCGCGGATGCGCGCGAGCCGCTCGCGATGCTCGGGGCCGTACCAGGCGATGCGGCCGTCGCGGCGCGGCGGATCGAGCAGCCGGCGCTTCTGGTAGAAGCGGATCGTGTCGACCGAGGTGCCGGTCAGCTCGGCGAGCTCGTCGACCCTCCACCGTGGTTCGGGCGCCATGCCCCAATCGTAGGAGCAATCACTCCCACGATCGCAGCCGGCCCGGTCGCAACGGTCATTGGCTCTTCCAGTTCGGGGCCCGCTTCTCGGCGAAGGCGCTGGCGCCCTCCACGGCGTCGCCGCTCGAGAACACTTGCAGCGCGTACTCGTTCGTGAGCCGCCAGCCGTCGGCCTCACTGCACTCGGCCGCCTCGCGCACGAGCTGGCGCGAGAGGCGCACCGCGATGGGCGAGTTCTGGCCGATGCGGTCGGCGAGCGCCACCGCGGCGTCGAGCACCTCGGCCCGGGGCACGAGCCGGTTCACGAGACCGAGCTCGTGCGCTCGGCCGGCCGAGATCGGGTCGCCGGTCATGGCGAGCTCGAGCGCGAGCGCGAGCGGCACCCGCTTGGGCAGGCGGATCAGCCCGCCGGCCGCGGCGAGCAACCCGCGCGCGGCCTCGGGGATCCCGAAGCGGGCGTCGTCGGCCGCCACGACGAGATCGCACGCCAGCACGATCTCGAAGCCCCCGGCGAGCGCCGGTCCCTGCACCGCTGCGATCAGCGGCTTGGCGAAGTCGCGTGCGGTGACGCCGGCGAAGCCGCCCTTGGCCCGGGCGATCTCCATGCCCCGGCCCTCGGCCACGACCTTGAGGTCGGCGCCGGCGCAGAACACGTCGCCGGTGCCGGTGATCACCACCGCCCGTACCTCGGGGTCGTCCTCGACCGCGTCGAGCGCGGCGGCCATCGCCTGGCTCACCTCCGGGCTCACCGCGTTCCTGGCCTCCGGCCGGTTCAGGCGGAGGACCTGGACGCGCCCGCGCCGTTCCTGCTCGACGATCGCCATCGCTTCCCCTTGCTCGCTGGGCCAAACGGCACGGACGGTATCCGGAAACGCCCTACAGCGCCGCCCCGGCGCGCTCGACAACGTCGTAGTGCAGGATCAGCGGCACCGGACCCGCCTGCGGGTGCGCACGCTGCCGGCCGCGGCCGAGCAGCTCGAGCGGTCGCGTGCCCGTGCGCTCGGTGACACGGCCCGAGCGCACGAAGTGCGGACCGACGTCGCGCTCGCGGTGGTGGTCACGGGCGGGGCGTGCAGCGCCGCGGGCTGGCTCGTCGCACCGGTCGGTGGGGGTGCCGACGTCGCCGGGAGCTACTACACGCGTCGCGATCAGCACGCTGTTCTGGATGGCGGCGTGCATCGCCGCGATCGGGTTGTACCTCCGCCTCCGGCGCGGCCTGCAGGCCGCGCTCGTGTGTGCGCTCAGCTTCCTTGCCGCGGTCGTGGTCGACGCGGTGCTCGACCCGACGGTGCTCGGCGCGCGCTGGGCTGCCGAGCTCGCGTGCGCAGTGGTGTTCTGGCTCGCGAGCGCGGGTGCGCTGCTCGTGACCGACCGGGTGCCCGACCGAGCAGCGTCGCGGTCACGACCCGGTGGGGTGCAGCGCACGCGGCATTGAGTTGCGCGCGCGTCAGCCGGACGGCCAACGCGGTGCACGCTTGTGCAGGAACGCGTCGATGCCTTCGTGGGCGTCGGGGAGCGCGCTGTTGTGCACCATCACCGGAGCGGTGAGCGCGTAGGCCGCCGACTCGCCCACTTCGAGCTGCTGCCAGAACGTGCGCTTGCCGAGGGCCACAACCTCGCGACTCGCCTGCGCGATGCGGCTGGCGAGCCCCGCGACCGCGCCATCGAGCTCGCCGTCGGGCACGACCGCGTTCACGAGACCCCATTCGAGGGCGGTGGAAGCGTCGATCATCTCGCCGGTGAGCAGCATCTCCATGCTGCGCTTGGGCCCGACCGCCCGGGTGAGCGGCACCATCGGCGTGGAGCAGAACAGCCCGATGTTCACGCCCGGCGTCGCGAACCGGGCCGTGCCGGCGGCCACCGCGAGGTCGCATCCGGCCACGAGCTGGCAACCCGCGGCCGTGGCGACACCGTGGACGCGCGCGATCACCGGCGGCGCGATGTCGTGGATCGTGCGCATGAGCTCCACGCAGGTGGCGAACAGCTCGGTGCACACGGTGGCGTCGTCGCTCGTGGCGATCGCGGCGATCTCGCCGAGGTCATGTCCGGCGCTGAACGCGGGGCCGTTGCCGGCGAGCACCACGACACGGGCCGGTGAGTCGTCGGCGGCGCGCAATGCCGCGATCAGCTCGCGCATCGTCGCGAGCGACAGCGGGTTCCGGCGGTCCGGCTCGTCGAGCGCGATGCGCACGACCTGCGTGGTGCCACCGGCCGGGCCGTCCGTAGCGTTGTCGGTGATCGCGACGTGTGCGTTGCTCACGCCCACACAGTAGAGGGCGAGACGCGATGGCGGATCCGGCGCAGGCTGCGCAGGATGGGTGCGCCGAGCAGCACGAGCAGCGCGGCGTTGGCCAGAGCACCCGCGGCGTCCCACGCGAACGACGTCGCCACGTAGAACGACCAGTACCGGTGCAGCGTGGCGGTGAACCCGATTCCCGGCGCGTAGCTCAGCGCGCCGCCGTCGCGGATCAGCGGCCAGGTCCAGAGGTTCATGAGGGCGCCGTAGCCGAAGGCGGCGCACCATCCGAACACCGCGAGCACGAGCACCTGCGTGCGGAGCGCGGTGTGCTCGATCGCGATGCCCACCCATCCGGCTGCGGCGCCGACCGCGCCGAGCGCGAGCATCTGATACGGCAACCACGGCCCGATACCCGCGGTGATCACGGCCGATGCAGCCATCGCGGTGAGCCCGAGCAGCAAGCCGCGGCGCGGGCCGAGCACCGCTCCGGCGAGGATCGTGAGGAAGAACATCGCGTTGCCGCCACCGGGCAGGTCGAGCAGCCGCAGCAGGCCGTTCATGCTCGCGAGCACGCCGAGCACGGCGATCGTCGCACCGTTCATAGTGCCCTCGACCACTTCGAGCAGCACCGCGCCCACCACGATCAAGCCGAGCAGGCTCGCCCACAACCACGCGTCGCCGGCGTGGTCGCGGCCCGCCAGGCCGTCGTTGTGCAGCCAGAACGGCCATGCGAACGCCACGACGCCGACGACCGCGGCGAGCAGGTAGACGGCCGTGGCGCGCGTCGTGTTCATCGCGCCGCGCCGACCCCGGCCCATGCGAGTGCCTCGTCGACGGTGAGCAGCGGCGGCAGCACGCGCAGCGTCTGCGGAGCGAACAAGGAGCCCGCGAGCACGTCGCGCGCCGGCCCGTCGGCGACCACGTCGCCGTCGCCGAGCACGACCACACGCGTCGCCACGCGCGACGCGAGCTCCACGTCGTGGGTGGCGAGCACTACCGCACCGCCGCCGGCCGCGTGCTCGCGAACCGCGCGCTCGAGCGCGGCCCGCGACGCCGCGTCCATCCCGCGCGTCGGCTCGTCGAGCAGCAGCACGCGTGCGCCGCCGACCGCGACGGCCGCGATCGCGAGCCGTTGCCGTTCACCGCCCGACAGCGTGCGCGGGTGCCGATCGGCGAGCGCGGTGAGCGCGAGCCGCTCGATCCACTCGTCGGCGCGGCGGCGCGCGTCGGTGCCGTCGCGCTCGAGCAGCCGCGATGTCGCCTCGATCTCGGATCGGACCGTGGGCGCGGAGAGGAGCGCGTTCGGGTCCTGGGGCACGTACGCGATCCGCACGCCCGGCGCCGGCTCCACCGCGCCGCGTGCGAGGCGCTGCATCCCGGCGAGCGCGCGGAACAGCGTGCTCTTGCCCGAGCCGTTCCGGCCGAGCAGCGCCACCACCTCACCGGCGGCGAGATCGGCGTCGAGGTCGTGGAGCGCCACGTGGCCGCCGTAGCGCACGTGCACGCCGCGCGCGTGCAGCAGCGCGGGCCCGGGTGCGGGGGCGCGCTCGTCGCGGGCGGGCCGCTCGCCGTGCGCGCCGCGCTGGGCCGCGAGCTGGCGGGCCTGCTTCACGGTCAGCGGCAGCGGCGACCACCCGAGCGCCCGGGCGAGCTGCAGCACCGTCGGCGCGCCGTCGTACCCCGCGAGTGCCCGCTCGGGCCGGTCGTCGGCGGCGATGCGGCCGGCAGCGAGCACGAGGCACCGGTCGGCGAGCGGCGCGGCGCGGTCGAGCCGGTGCTCGGCGAGCAGCACCGTGGTGCCGAGGTCGGCGTTGAGCCGGGCGAGCGCGGCGAGCACGTCCTCGGCACCCTGCGGGTCGAGCTGGCTCGTCGGCTCGTCGAGCACGAGGCACGACGGCGCCGCGGCGAGCGCGCCGGCGATCGCCACGCGCTGGCGCTCGCCGCCCGACAGGGTGGTGGCCTCGCGGTCGCGCAGGTGCGCGATCGCCAACGCGTCGAGTGCCTCCTCGACCCTTCGCCGCATGCTGGCCGGATCGAAGCCGAGGTTCTCGACCACGAAGGCCACGTCGCTCTCCACGTGGTCCACCACGAACTGCGACTCGGGGTCCTGGTGCACGAAACCCACGACGTCGGCGAGCTTGCGGGGCGGGTGCTCGCGCGTCGACCGGCCCGCGACGCGCACCGTGCCGGCGAAGGTGCCGCCGGTGAGGTGGGGCACGATCCCGTTCGCGGCGCGCAGCAGCGTGCTCTTGCCCGAGCCGGAGCCGCCGGCCACGAGCACGAGCTCGCCGTCGCCGATCGCGAGCTCGATGCCGTCGAGCGCCGGGCCCGGCGCGTCGCCGTAGGTGTAGCGCACCGCCTCGTAGCTCAGCGTTCCCATGCGGGTACTCCCACCGGCCGATCGGCACTGCCCGGCTCGACGGTCGCGACGGTCGCGACAGGCTCGACGGCACGGAGCCGCTCGATCGCGAGGGCCGCGAGCGTGGGCAGAGCGAGCGACGCGAACACCGCGACCATCACGAGGTCGACCGTGGGCGCGTGCAGCGGAGCGTAGGACGACCAGTGGAGCGTTGCGCTGCGGTCTGCAGCGAGCAGCGCGATCGCCGTGACGGTGACCAACGCGCCGCCGGTGGCGAACGCGTCGACCCGGGTGATCGGGCGGGGTCGGTAGCGCGCCCGCCGGTGGCCGCGTGACGCGACGAGCACCGCGGCCATGAACGCGATCCCGCCGCATGCGAACGCGCTGTACGCGGCGGCGGTGGCGTCGCTGATGAGCGCGACGAAGCCGCCCGCGAACGCGATCAGCGCGACGAGCACCGACCATCCCGCAGCGGTCTCCGCGCGCTCGGGCCGCCCGTAGCCGAGCCCTCGCGAGTCCATCGACTCGGCGAGGTTGATCGCGCGTTCGATGCCGCCTTCGAACACCGGGATCACGAGCCGTCGCAACCGGCCTCGCCGGCGCGGCTGGGTGCCGCACCGGGCGCGCTCGGCGAGGCGCACGTCGCGCACCGCGGCGATCGTCGACGGTACGAACGCGATGGCGACGGTCACCACAAGCGCGGGCTCGTGGAACGCGCGCGGCACCGCGCGCAGCACCTCATGGTGCGACACCACGGCATTCCACGCCGCGAACACCGTGACGAAACCGACCACCCAGTACGCGTCGGCGAGCGACTGGAGCAGCGGCCCGCGCTCGATCGCGCCGCCGACCGTGAAGCCGCCGAGCCAGTCGGGGAGCGTCGCGTGGGCCGGGAGCGTGTACAGCACCACATCGCCGGTGCCGTGCGTGGTGAGCGCGGTGATCAGCACCCGTACGAGCCCGAACGCGCTCGCCAGCATCACCATGAACGGGAAGGCCCGGGCCAGCGCCGAGCGGCGCCCGTGCACCTCTACGACGAGCACTGCCACCAGGATCACCACGGTCACGTAGACGGGGCTGGGCCCGAGTTGCACGCAGGCCGCCGCGGCGAGCATCCACACCGTCCAGGTGAGCGCGTGCAGCGGAGGACGCGTGGGTTCGGACACCGCGGCCGCACTCTACCGGGGGTTGACCCGCTTCTATAACAGTGTTATACAGGATGCCATGACGACGACGGAACCCCAGCCGTACCTCGCCGGCAACTACGCGCCGGTACCCGACGAGATCACCGTCACGGAGCTGCCGACCACCGGCCGCCTCCCCGAGGCGCTGTCCGGTCGCTACCTGCGCACCGGCCCGAACCCGCACGGCGCGCCGGTCGAGCCCTACCACTGGTTCCTCGGCGACGGCATGATCCACGGCATCCGCATCCGCGGCGGCCGGGCCGAGTGGTACCGCAACCGGTGGGTGCGCACCGACGCGATCGCCGACGCGCTCGGCGAGCCGCGTCGACCCGGTCCCGCGCAACCGATGTACGACGCGAGCAACACCAACGTGCTCGGCTTCGCGGGCCGCATCCTGTCGCTCACCGAGGGCACCTACCCCTACGAGCTCACCCCCGAGCTCGACACCACTTGCCGCTTCGAGCCGAGCGGGGGTGCAGCACCATCGCTGCCGCACGGCCTGTCGGCGCATCCCAAGATCGATCCGCGCACGCGCGAGCTCGTGGGCTTCTCGTACTGGTGGGAGGAGCCCTACCTCTACTTCCACGTGATCGATGCGCACGGCGGGCTCAAGCGCAGGGTGCCGATCGACCTGCCCCGACCCGTGTCGATGCACGATTTCGCGATCACCGAGCACTACGCGCTGTTCTTCGACCAGCCGTACGTGTTCGACCTCGAAGCCGCAGCCACGAATGGCTTTCCCTTCCGCTGGCACGACGACCTCCCGGCGCGCGTCGGTGTGCTCCCACGCGACGGCGACGCGGCCAGCATCAAGTGGTTCGACACCGAGACCTGTTATTGCTTCCACCCGATGAACGTGTACGAGGCCGGCGACGGCACTGTGGTGGTCGACATCCCGAAGATGAGCGGTCTGGGCGCGGGCCCCGCACCGATGCCGGATCGGCTCACGCTCGAGCGCTGGACGATCGACCTCGGCGCGGGCGTGGTGAAGCCCGAGGCGCTCGACGACGCGCCGCAGGAGTTCTGCCGCGTGAACGAGGCGCTGCTCGGCACCCGGCACCGCTACGGCTACACGATCGCCACGGGCATGGGTGCGGGTGCCGGCCCGTACGCGGCGACGACGATCTACAAGCGCGACTTCGAGCGGGGCGTACGCACCGACCACGACTTCGGCGCCGGCCGCCACCCGGGCGAGTTCGTGTTCGTGGCCGACCCCGACCGCGCCGGCGCGGAGGACGGCGGCTGGCTCATGGGTCTCGTGCACGACGACGCCACCGACCGCAGCGAGCTCGTCGTGCTCGACGCCCAGGACTTCGCGGGAGAGCCGGTCGCGACCGTGACCCTGCCGCGCCGCGTTCCCTACGGCTTCCACGGCAACTGGATCGCCGACTAGCGAGATCGCCGTACGCTGGCCCGCCGCGTGCGGAGATCGCTGGTTGCCCTCTTCCTCGCGGCGTCGTTGCCGGCGAGTGTTCCGGGTGCGCACGCCGCGCCGGCGTGCAACCCGTTCGTGCCGCGCCGCGTGGCACCGGCCGCGTTGCCGGCGAACGTGGTGGTGCACGGCGCCTACCTCCCCATCGTCGGCGACTTCGACTGCAACGGTCGCGACGACATCTTCTGGTACGCGCCCGGGCGCGCCCATGACTACGTGTGGTACAGCACGGCGAACGGGTTCGTGACCCACGGGTACACGGTCAACGGCGTCTATAGGACCGCGACCGCCGACCTCGACGGTGACGGCTGCAGCGACATCGTGTGGCACGCACCCGGCGCGGCGATGGACTCCATCTGGTTCGGGCGCGCGACGAAGCGGTTCGCGGTCGCGGCGCGCCAGGTGTGGGGCTCGTACACACCGATCGCGATGCCCGGAAAGCTCTGGTGGTTCGATCCCGCGCAGCACTACAACGCGATCTGGACGTTCGACGCGTGTTGCGCGCACGACGGTGCCATCGACGTGGCGAAGCTGCGGCCGTTCATCGGCGCCGGCACGGTGCGGCCCGCCGTCCTCGACGTCGACGCGAACGGCCGCTCGGACGTCGTGATGTACCGCCCCGGCCAGTACCGCGCCGCCTACCTGTTCGGCACGGGGAACCCGCGTGTGTTCTCGCCGCACGTCGGCGCCACACCGGGCGACGACCTCGTGCCGCTCGCCGGCAACTTCGACGGCGCCCCCTCGCCGGCGACCGGACCCGACGGCATCTTCTGGTACGGGCGGGGGGCTGCACCGGACTACCTGTGGACGAGCGGCGCCGCCTACTACCACGGCACGTATCCGTTCGTGCGCCGGCGAACGACGGTGCGCGGCGCGGGCTACGCGCCCGTAGCCGGTGACTTCGACGGCGACGGGCGCGACGACATGCTGTGGTACGTGCCCGGCACCGGCGGCCGTATCTGGACGAACGTGCCGCACGCGCTCCCGCTCGTGCCGCCGCCGTACCCGAGCGCGATCACCGCGGGCGGCGAGCACGGGTGCGCGATCGTCACCGGCATCGTGCAGTGCTGGGGCGACAACCGCTTCGGTGAGCTCGGCGACGGCACGCGTGTGTCGCGACCGTTGCCCGCTCGGGTACGCGGGCTCCCGCCCGGCGCCACCCGCGTCGTGGCCGGCTTCGGCTACACGTGCGCCATCGCCGGAGGCGGCGCGTACTGCTGGGGGCTCAACAACTACGGCGAGCTGGGCGACGGCACCACGACGTGGAGGTCGACACCCGTGCCGGTGAGGGGACTCGACCGCAACGTGACCGCGATCGCCGTGAGCGACAACTACACCGGCCGCGAGCACACCTGCGCGATCGCCGGCGGCGCGTACTGCTGGGGCTACAACGGCGACGGCGAGTTGGGCGACGGCACCACGGCGTCACGCTCGACCCCTGCGAAGGTACAGGGCCTTTCCGGCGTGACCGCGGTCAGCGCGGGTGATTGGTCGTCGTGCGCGGTGGCGGGGGGCGCAGCGCGGTGCTGGGGCGCGAACGCCTCCGGGCAGCTCGGTACGGGTGGCACGACGGCGAGCCTCACGCCGGTGCCGGTGAGCGGGCTGGTGCAGGACGTGTCCGAGGTCGGCGCGGGATCGGCGTCGGCGTGCGCGGTGCGCACGACGGGATCCGTGTGGTGCTGGGGTGCGAACACCGAAGGCGAGCTCGGCACCGGCGATCGCACGAGCAGCCTCGTGCCGGTCGCGGTGCACGGGATGGCGAGCGGCGGTGAGGAGCTCGCGGTGGGGTACCAGGTCGCCTGCGTGTCGCACTTTGCAGCCGTGTACTGCTGGGGCCGCACGTTCCAGCCGGCGCCGGCGCACGTCCTCGGCCTCACCGGTGGCGTCGGGTCGCTCAGCGCGAACGTCGGGAAGTGTGCGATCACCGCGCGCGGCGACCCCGTGTGCTGGGGTCCGAACGAGAAGGGTGAGCTGGGCAACGGCATGACCGTGCGCGCGCCGACCTTCGACACCACCGACAACGCGCCGGCGATCGTGCTGCACCTCACCGGGTGATATGGCGCTCACACAGCCGAGTAGGCCATGACGTTC
Organism: uncultured Actinomycetes bacterium; assembly: GCA_963716525.1. Lineage (GTDB taxonomy): Bacteria > Actinomycetota > Acidimicrobiia > IMCC26256 > PALSA-610 > JBBREP01. Next base: position 595,641 of record OY970315.1, on the reverse strand, counting down.
TCATTTCTGCGTCGCTCGACGGGGGGTACCGGGATCAGACATGATGGGCCGGTGGGAAATTCGTCGGAGAGGCTCGTCACTGTCGTGCTCCGCGTGTCGGATCTCGACCGTTCGGTGGCGCTGTACAGCGGCGCATTCGGTCTGGACTTTCACTTCGCAGATCACGAGGGCGACGACGTGTGGACGAGTGGTCGTCACGCCGCAACAACCTGGACCGCTGGTGAGTTCTTGCACTTCGCGCTCTATCAGGCGAGGGACGCAAGCGCGACCACCGGAGCGCAGGTCGCCTTCCGTGTAGGCGATCTCGCCGCGGCGCACCGGCGCGCCATCGGGGCGGGCGCGGAGCTGGTGCACGAACCAAAGGATCAGCCTTGGGGCCGTTCAGCCCGCTACCGCGACCCTGATGGAAACATCATCGAGTTGACGCAGCCGGCGTGAGCGTGAGCGTGAGGTCGGGCGCCACCTTCGATTGGCGTCGGGCATCATCCGCGTCTGGCGTGCCGCGTTCTCAGCGGGAGTGGCGTGCGTGATGTTGTAGGAGGCTGGCCGCGAGGGTGGGGAGATCGCCGGCTTCCAAGAGTGGTCTGCTGTGTCCGTGCCGCGACACGCGGGTCGACGCAAGGCAGAAGTCGTGTGTCGTTGCGACGACATCGGGGGCGCGGTTCACACTCGGCTGGTACGCGATCACGTACTCCGGTTCGTGACCGGTGAGCGCGGGGCAGTGGACCGTGCGCTCCGGCAGTGTCGGCAGGTCGTTGATGGCGTCTCGGAGACGTCGTACGTCGGCCGGGCTGGTCACGACAACGGTTGCGTGCGGTGGCCGGTGATCCACGACGTCGGCCATCGACGTCTGCGAGATCGTCACCACGGCATCGTGCGCGCTGACGTACTCGTCGCTTGGCCGCTCCGGGCGGTACACGACCTGGACGTCGGCGCGGATCCATGCTCGGGGTGGCCCGTCGTCAACCACGGAAATGGTGAGCAGCACTTCGGCAATGGCGGGATCGTGGAGCGTGCCCCCATATCGAAGGAAGCGCACCGTCTTCTCGCCAGGTCCGGACGAGCTTCCGATGCCACCCGAGGAGGAGAACGGAACGTTGCCGGTTGGCGGGTGCGCGCGCAGGAAGTCGAGCGCGCCGCCGGTGCTCATTGCGACGCTCCAGATGCGATAGCGCATGAGCGAAGGTTGCGCGGCCACGTACTGAGCGGGGGTTGCGATGACCGAAGGTGGCGCGGGCGCCCACCGCTTCGCTCCTGCGGGAACGGCGATCTCGTCGAGGGACTGCGCCGCGACGCGGACCGCGTCCGCCTCATTCGACGCACGCTGTGCCGCCGCCGGCACGGTGCTCGGCACGGTTGCCACAATCGTGATCGAAGGGTGATGCGTGGAGTTCCCGATGGCCACGGCAGCCGTCGCGCCGCTCAGCGCAGCCGCCACGATCGCGGCCGACACCATCTTGATGGTGCGACGACGCCGGTATCGGCGGCCGCGTGCGAGCACATCGCTCGGCGATCGCATGTCGCCGACCGGATGATCGTTGAGACGGCGCGCCGCGTCGACGAGGTCGCTCACCGTTCAGCCTCCGCGTCCGTCGTCAAGGCGGCGGCGAGTGTCTCGCGCGCACGGGCAAGGTTCGACGCGACGGTTCCGCGGGTGATGCCCATCACGGCGGCGATCTCCGGTTCGGTGAGGTCACCGACGTAGCGAAGTACGACGGCGAGCCGTTGGCGGTCCGGTAACCCGGACACGGCCGCCCATACCGCGGGGTTCGGGAGCTCGACGTCATGCCCGACGCGTGCAACCGTCCGCGTGTGTGCCTGGCGCTCCCGTGCCTGGCGGCGCAGCTCGCGCCGCAGGGCGTTCAGCGCCACCGTGAAGACCCAGCCGCCCGGTGACTCCATCGCCCCAACCCGCGACCAGCGTGCGGCCGCCCGGGTGAACGCCTCGTCCGTGGCCTCACGTGCCACCTCAACCGATCCCGACACCAGGTACAAGCTGTTCACCACCCGCGGGTGTTCGCGGCGATACCACGCCTCGAACCCACCGTCGTCCATCTCGACCTACCAAGCCTCGGGAACCCCAAAGCGTTGCATCCGCAACCCACAATTCCCGAGCCTGCCCCGGCCAGGCGCTACTCGCGCGGGTGGGTGCGGAGCCATTCGCCCTCCTGCTCGCCGAGTGGTGTGGAGGGCGAGCCGTTCGCCCATGGCCAGATCTCCTCGGCGATACGGCGCCAGTTCGCGGTTGCGTGCAGCTGTGCGAGCACCGCGTGCATGCCGAGGTTGATGCGCTGCGCGACCACGAACGCGCTCGGCACATTGGCAACGCGCGCAACGGCCGCAGTGGGGCTCGAGAGGTCGAACATCTGGCGCACGGTTCCCGACGCGTACTCGGCGTCGAAGGTGACCGGCCGGTCGTCGAGCACGAACTCGTAGAAGTGCCCGAAGTAGTCCTGCACCTGCTGGTCGGTCACCGGCGCGCCGCGGGGCAGCACTCCCGCGTCCTCGACGAGCCGGCGGAAACGGCCGATGTCGTGCTCCACGCACATCGCGATGATCAGGTCGGAGAAGAGCTTCACCTCGGCGGGCGTGTAGCGCTTCACCAGACCGAAGTCGAGGAACGTGACCTGGCCGCCCGGTGCGAACAGGTAGTTGCCGGGGTGCGGGTCGCCGTTGAACGCCGCGATCCGGTAGATGCCGCGGAACACGAAGCGGAAGATCGTCTCGCCGGCGAGATCACGTTCGTGCTGCGACCACTGCAACAAGTCCTCGAAGCGCGCGCCGGTCGCGAGCTCGGTGGTCAGCACGCACGCCGTCGAGAGCTCGTCGACGACGGCGGGCACGTGGATGAACGGATGCTCGTCGTAGTAGTCGGCGAAGAGCCGCTGGTTGGCTGCTTCGATCGTGTAGTCGAGCTCCTCCGTGAGCCGCGCGCGCAGCTCCTCGACGACCGTCGCAGGGTCGAGACCGGGGAACCCGAGCGCGATCAGCCGGAACAGGAGGTCGGTGTTGTCGAGGTCGGCACGGATCGCGTCGTCGACGCCGGGGTACTGCACCTTCACGGCCACCGCGCGGCCGTCCCGCGTGATCGCCCGGTGCACCTGGCCGATCGACGCCGCTGCGATCGGGATGCCGTCCCACTCGGCGAACAGCTCGCGGGGCGGGGCGCCGAGCTCGGCGCGCACCACCTCGGCCGCGAGTTCCGGTGCCATCGGCGGCATGTCCTGCTGCAGCGAGGCCAGCGCCTCGCGCATCGGCGCGGGCATCGTCTCGTCGAGGTAGCTCGCCATCTGGCCGAGCTTGGCCAGCGCGCCCTTCATCTCGCCGAGCACCGCAGCGACGTCGGCCGCGTTGTGCAGCTGGTGGGCGGTGTCGAGCTCGGCGCGCCGGGGCGCCGACGCGAACGTGCGCCGCGCCCGGTGCCACGCGGTGGCCCGGGCCCGGCGGGCGCCGAGGCGGGCCAGACGCGCCGTGCGGGCCCTTCGTGAACCCGTGACCTGGGCGAATGTTCGATTTGTTCGTTTCGAGCGTATTCGGCAGGTGGCGGCGAGGATCGCCGCGCCCAGCGCGGCGGCCCCGGCGGCAGCGGCCGCGACGCGGGCCCGGACACGCATTGGCATGAGCTTGCCAGCTCCGGGTGCCGCGATCGGAGCCGGAGCCCGCACTAACTTGCCCGTTTCGTGCCGGTGTGTCGCCCGGCCTCGAGGAGCCCAGCCCCGTGACCGACGAACAACGCGTGCTCGAGCTCTGTGACGAGCTCGTCGCGGAGCACCCGCCGGCGTCCACCTCCGACGAGGCCTTCCTCGGCGCCCAGTTCGACAAGGGCCTCGCTTGGGTGCACTTCCCCGAGGGCCGCGGCGGGCTCGGGCTCCAGCCGAAGCTGCAGAACCCGATCAACCGCCGCCTGTCGAAAGCCGGCGCGCCACTGCCGTACGGCCGCAACCCGATCGGTTACGGGATGTGCGCGCCCACGATCGTCACGCACGGCTCCGACGCGCTCCAGCAGCGCTACCTGCGCCCGCTGTTCACCGCCGAGGACGTGTGGTGCCAGATGTTCTCCGAACCCGGCGCCGGCTCCGACGTCGCCGGCCTCGCCACCCGGGCCGTGCGCGACGGCGACGAGTGGGTCGTGAACGGCCAGAAGGTGTGGACGACGCTCGCGCACCGCGCGAACTACGGCATCGTCATCGTGCGTACCAATCCCGAGGTCCCGAAGCACAAGGGCCTCACGATGTTCGTGATCGACATGCACGCGCCGGGTGTCGACGTGCGGCCACTCGTGCAGATCACCGGCGAGGCGGAGTTCAACGAGGTCTACATGACCGACGTCCGCATCCCCGACGATCACCGCCTCGGCGACGTCGGCGACGGATGGCGCGTGTCGATCACGACCTTGATGAACGAGCGCGTCTCGATCGGCGGCCAGGTGCCACCGCGAGGTGGCGGCATGATCGCGATGGCGCTGCACCAGTGGCAGGCGGCCGACGCCGCAACCCGGTCCGACGCGGTGCGCCGCGATGCGCTTGCGAAGCTCTGGGTGGAGGCCGAGGTGCAGCGGCTCACGAACATCCGGGCCGCGAACAATCGCAAGGTGGGCACTCCCGGTCCCGAGGGATCCACCGGCAAGCTCGCGATGGCCGAGCTCAACCAGCGCATCGCCAACTTCACCGTGAACGTCATGGGTATGGCGGCCACGCTGTTCGACGGATACACGTTCGACCGACCGAAGCACGCGCTCGACCTCTCGACGCCGCAGAAGGCGTTCCTGCGCGTGCAGGCGAACTCGATCGAGGGCGGCACGTCGAACGTGATGCGCAACATCCTCGGCGAGCGCGTGCTCGGCTTGCCCGGCGAGCCCCGGGTCGACCGCGACATTCCATGGAGCAAAGTTCCGAGGAGCTGACACCCCACCATGCCCTTCTTCTCAGACCCAGGTGGGGGGACCACACCCGATCCGTTGCGCCGATCGCGCCGCGCCGGGCTGCCGCGCCGGCAGCGCACCCAGCGGGCCGTCGCCCTCGCCGCCGCAGCCGTCACGCTCGGCGGCCTGCTGCTCGCCCTTCCCGGTAACGCCGCCCCGCTGAAGCCGGCCGACGGCCAGGCGATCGCGGTATGGACGCAACGTGTGCGCCACACGGCCCACCTCACCTACATGGACCTCGCGCACCAGGCGAAGCGGGGCGCCGCGCTCGCCGGGCAGCGCCGCAAGCTCACGACGGCCGATTTCAACGCCGCCCGGCAAAACATCCGGGCGCAGGTGGCCGCCGACAAGCACACGCTCGCGCGGGCCAAGAGCATCCTCGCCACGCTCGCCGGCAAGCGTGACGAGTGGTTCCATCTCTACGGCGGCGCGTCGACGAGTCCGATCCTCGGTCCGGCCAAGCTCACGGCGGAGGACCTTGCCGCCTACGCGCGGCGCGTCGGGCGTGCGGCTGCGCACCACGGTGCCGATCATCGACCTCGCGCGCATGTACCTCGAAGAGGGTCTGGTCGAAGGCGTGCGCGGCGACGTCGCGTTCGCGCAAGCCATCAAGGAGACGGGCACCTTCTCGTCGTCCGACGTGCTGCTGAACAACTTCGCCGGTCTTGGGCACTGCACGGGCTGCGGCCACGGCGACCCGTTCAAGACCGCGCGCGACGGTGTGCGCGCGCAGATCCAGCTCCTGCGCTGGCTCGCCGACCCCTCAATCCACTCGGCGGCTGATTTCTCGTCGCAGCCCGCGACGCTGCCGGCCGGTTTCATGCACAACGGGCACGCACGGCCCACGTGGCAGAGTCTCGGTGGGCTGTGGGCGCCGAACCCGCAGTACGGCGACAGCATCTACGCGCTCTACCTCCGGATGTACAGCTTCGGCGTCGCTCGCTGGGCGAGGTTGCATCGCTGACGCGGCACCCCAGTAGGGTCCGCCGCCGTGGAGTTCTCCCTCGGGCTGCCGACGTCGCAGGTCGCGCACGCCGGCGAGCTGCTCAACGGTACGGCGATCGGCCGGATGGCCGCGCACGCCGAGTCGCTCGGGTTCGCGGCGGTACACGTCACCGACCACCCGGCCGGTGATCAACGCTGGCTCGACACCGGCGGTCACCACGCGCTCGACCCGTTCGTGGCGCTGTCGTTCGCGGCCGCGTCGACGAGCCGCATCCGGCTGCACACGCACATCCTCGTGCTCGCCTACCGGAACCCGTTCCTGGCCGCGAAGAGCATCCTCACGCTCGACGTGCTGTCGGGCGGCCGCACGATCTTCGGTGTCGCCGCGGGCTACCTCCGCAGCGAGTTCAACGCGCTCGGCGTCGACTACGACGAGCGCAACGAGCTCACCGACGAGGCGCTCGAGGTGATCAAGCTCGCGCTCACGCAGGACGCCGTCGCGTACGAGGGGCGCCACTTCCGCTCCCGCGGTACCACGATGGCGCCCCGTCCGGTGCAACAGCCCTACCCGCCGTTCTGGATCGGTGGCAATTCGCTGCAGGCCATCCGGCGGGCCGTCGAGCACGGTCAGGGTTGGAGCCCGTTCCCGAACCCGCAAGCCACGTCGACGGCGACGCGCACCCCGTCACTCTCGACCTTCGACGAGCTCGGCCGGCGCATCGAGAAGCTGCGGGAGCTGGTGACCGCCGCGGGTCGCACGGCGCCGCTCGACATCTGCGTCGCGCCCATGAGCGGCGCCGCCGGTGCCACGATGACGCCCGGCGCGCACGAGCACGACGCCGCCGCGCTGCGCGACGACGTGGCGACGCTCGCGTCGCTCGGCGTCACCTGGATGACGGTGGGCGTGCCGAGCGCACCCACGGTCGACGAGTGGTGCACGCACGCCGACCGCCTCGCCGAGGACCTGCAGCTTCGGGGCTGACCGGCTCAGCCGGGCGCGACGAGCGACTCGAACAGGGCAAGGTGCTCGGGGCGGTGGCGGAGGAGCTCGGGGTGCCACTGCACGCCGAGCACGTGCGGTGCGGCGTCGACCTCGATGCCCTCCACGTGACCGTCGTGATTCCACGCGACGGCACGCACGCCCGGTCCGAGCGTGTCGATCACCTGGTGGTGCAGCGTGTTGACGCCGATCTCGGTGCCGCCGACGACGGTTGCCAGGCGAGAGTGGGGAGCGATCTTCACGCTGTGCACATCCTGGTTGTACGCGTCGAGCCGCATGTGCTCGTCGACGTGCTGCACGAGCGTGCCGCCGAGCGCGACGTCGAGCACCTGGATGCCGCGGCACACCGCGAGCGTCGGTTGGTCGCGCGCCACGACGGCGCGCGCCACCGCGAGGTCCACGTCGTCGCGCGCCGGGTTCAGCGTGCCGAGCTTCGGGTCGGCCGGCGCGCCGTAGGCCGCGGGGTCGATGTCGCAGCCACCAGTGATCACCACACCGTCGACCGCGTCGAGCAGCTCGTCGACGTCGCCGGGGTCGACGAACGCCAGCACGATCGGCACCGCACCGGCCTTGCGCACCGCCTTCACGTAGGGCGCCGCCACCACGTAGTGCAGCATCTGGTCGTGGTCGTCGGGGTCGCGGAGCAGCTCGGGATGCGCCACGATCCCGATGCGCGGTCGCGCAGCGCCGCTCATACGAGCTCGAAGTAGCGGTCGAACTCCCACTGCGTGACGGTCTCCGCGACCGGGTCGCCTCCGGTGGTGTGGTACATCAACCACTCCCAACGGCGCGTGTTCACGAAGTAGTCGACGAACGGTGCGCCGAGCACCGCGCGCAGGTGCGCATCGCCGGCGAGCGCGTCGGCGGCCTTGGTGATCGAGTTCGGCAGGTGCGGCCACCCGTCGGGCGGGAGGCCCCAGCCGGCGACCGCCAGCGGTGCGGGCGGCTCGATCCCCCCTTCGATCCCGGCGATGCCACCGGCGAGGATCGCCGCGAGCACGAGGTACGGGTTGGCGTCGCCGCCCGCGACGCGATGCTCGATGCGCGCCGACTTGGGCGCGCGCGACAGCACTCGGATCGCGGTCGACTTGTTGTCCTCGGCCCAGCTCGCGACGGTCGGTGCCGCCGCGAAACCGACCATCCGCCGGAACGAGTTGACCGTGGGGCACAGGAACGACGTGGCGCCGGCCATCGTGGCCATCAGCCCGCCGATCCATTGCCGCGACTCGCACGACATCTCCTCGCCGTCGGGCACGTAGAACAGCGGCCCGCCGTCACGCGACAGCGAATGGTGCACGTGCAGGCCGTTGCCGTACGCGTCCGTGGCCTTGGCCATGAACGTCACCGAGCAACCCTGCTCGAGCGCGACCTCGCGCATCACCTGCTTCACCCGCACGACGCGATCGCAGGCGGTGACGGGATCGGACGGGGTCATGTTCAGCTCGAACTGGCCCGGCGCGGCCTCGTCGTGCCAGCCCTCCACGGGGATGTCGAGCGCGATCACGCGCCGGAGCACCTCGTCGACGAATGGCAGCTGCTCGAGCGAGTTGTAGTGCAGGTAGCCGAGCGCCGTGGGGTGCGAGATCGGTGTGAGGCCGCGATAGTGGCGCTGCCGCGCGTCGACCACCGACTCACGGAACACCATCGCTTCGATCTCGAACGCGGCCTGGGCTTCGATGCCGTGCTCCGCGAGGCGATCGACCATTCCCTGGAGCACCGTGCGTGTGCACGCCGGTAACGGTTCGCCGTCGAGCGCGACCGTGTTACACATCACCTGCGCGGTGTTGGGACGGTTCGGTACCACCACGAGCGTGTCCAGATCCGGGCGCTGGTGGAAGTCGCCGAGCGCGTCCCTGCGCCATTCGTCCCACCACGCGAGGTACGGCGTGCCGCCGAGGTCGTAGCCGAACACCAGCTCGGTGATCGCGTTACCGAGCGGGAGGGAGGCGAGGAACTTCGAGCGGTGCAGGTGCTTCCCGATGACCAGGCCGTCGACCGAGACGCCCTCGGTACGCACCCATTCGATGCCGCGCTCGTCGAGCCAGGCCGCGGTGCCCGCCGGATCCACCGCTCAGCCCCCGAGCATCCAGGCGATCGATCGGCCGGTGAGTTCGGCGGTGTGCCGCAGCGCGCCGACCGCGTAGAGCTTGCCGTCGAGCAGGTCCTGCCCGAGCACCGTGTTGCCGCAGAAGACGTTGCGCAGCGCGTGCGCGCCGCCGTGCAGCTCGTACTCAGGCGGGTGCACCCCGAACGTGAGCTCGCTGCCGTCGTCGGTGCACACCACACGCAGGCCGCGCGGCATGCCCGGGTGGCCCGCGCAGAAGCTCCAGAACCGCCCGGCCTCCACCTGCCACGAGTCCTGGGGCGGTTCGAGCAGCCTCCCCGCGGCGAGCGCGAGCTTGGGATGGCGGGCCGCGCCGCTCACCTTGGGTTTGGGCGGGTGCTCGTCGGCGAGCGCGTTCACGTCGGTGGAGATCGTGACGTCGGCGTCGGCCGCCGCGCCTCGCTCCACCCGGGCGCTGCCGTCGCCGAAGCGGATGGTGGCGGACTGGGGATCGGTCGTGGACTTCAGCGCCACGGCGCCGCGCGCCGAGCGGAGCGTGCCGGCCAGCTTCTCGGTGCGCACCGCGCGGCGGAGCGTCGCCGCGAGGATCAGGACCATCGGCGTGGGGTCGTCTTCGACCTCGATCCGCACACTGCCGGCCACGGCGGCGACGATAACCGCACCGGCGGGTCGACGCCCTTCCGCCCCGGGGTTTACCCTCGGTCTCGTGACATCGCTCGCGGGCGAACAGCGAGCGGCGACCGGCACGCCGCCGCGGAGCCGTTTGACGCACAACTGGCGCTACGTGCTCGCCACCACGAACCCGCCGCCGGGCCGGCTCGACCCGGTGTCGAAGTGGCTCTACCTCACACGGGCCGGCGTGCTGCCCATGACGATCGTGTCGGCCGCGGTCGCAGGTCTCCTCGCCGCGTTCCGCGACGCGCACGTCGCGTGGGGTTGGTTCGCGTTGTCGGCCGTCGGGATCGTGCTCGCGCACATGGCCAACAATCTGATGAACGACCTGTTCGACGTGGCCGTCGGCACCGACCGCGAGGACTACCCGCGCAACCTCTACTCGCCGCATCCGGTGCTCTCGGGAGTGATCACCAAGCGGGGCCTCGGGCTGCTCGCGCTCGGAGTGAACACGGTATGCCTCGTGATCATGGTGGTGCTTGCCGTCGCGCAGGGCTGGCCCATCGTCGCGTTCGCGCTCGGCGGCTTCTTGCTGTCGGCCGCGTACACCGCGCCGCCCTTGCGGCTCAAAAAGCGCGGGCTCGGCGAGCCAACCGTCGTCGCGGTGTGGGGACCGCTCATGGTGGGCGGCTGTTACTTCGCGGCCACCGGCACGATCCCCGGCGCGATCGTGCTCGCCTCGCTGCCGTATGCCGTGCTGTGCACGACCGTGCTCATGGGCAAGCACATCGACAAGCTGCCGTGGGACGCCGCCGATGGCACGAGGACACTGCCGGTGATCCTCGGCGAGCACACCGCGCGCCGCGTCACCCAGGCGATGTTCGTGTTCTTCTACGTGTCGGTGGCGGGCCTCGCGATCGCGCGTGTGCTGCCCTGGACGTCGTTGCTCGTGGTCCTCGCGCTGCCGGTGCAGATCCGGAGCTGGCGCTCGTTCAACGCACCCAAGCCGAAGGAATCACCCGTCCCGAACCCCGTCTGGCCCCTGTGGTTTGCTCCGAATGCATTCCTCGTCACCCGGCGCGCCGGCGGTCTGCTCGTGCTCGGCCTCGTGATCGGTGTGCTCGTAGGAGCGTGAACGGCTGATGCGAACGTTCCGGCGCTGGGCGAGCGCCGTGGCCGCGATCGTGGCTGCCGTCTCGGTGGGCGGTTGTGACTGGCTCGGCTACCTCGGTGACGCGAGCCACAGCTCGATCGCGCTCGACGGCGGGATCGCGCGCGCCGACATCCCGAAGCTCGCGCCGAAGTGGCGTTGGGCGCTCCCGAACATCGACGGGCGACCCCACCAGATCCTCGCGACCCCGGCCACGTGGCGCGGGCGCGTGTTCGTCGCCGCGACGAGCGGTTACTTCTACGCGCTCGACGAAGCCACGGGAAAGCCGCTCTGGCAACGCGACTTCGGTGTGGAGCCGGCGAAGACCTGCGATGCCGAGGGCATCATCTCCTCGCCTGCGGTGCGCGACGACGGCCACGGCAACCCGCTCGTCTACGTGTACCCGCCGAACGGCTACCTCTACGAGCTCGACGGCCGCACCGGCGCAACGGTGTGGCGCAGCCTCGTGCAGATCCCGTCGAAGACGGCGAACGACGTGTACCCGTGGTCGAGCCCGACGCTGTACGGCGGGCGGGTCTACGTGGGCGTGTCGTCGAACTGCGACGTGCCGTTCACCCGCGGCGCGGTCAAGTCGTACGACCAGGCGACGGGGAAGCCGATCGCCACCGGTTGGATGATGCCGCCCGGCTACACGGGTGCGGGCGTATGGACGAGCGTCGCCGTCGACGCGACCGGTGCGTACGTCACCACCGGGTCGACCTACTCCAACACGCAGGTGTCACACCCGCCGACGGTCAAGAACGACTACGACCAGTACTCGATGGTCAAGCTCGACCCGGTCACGCTGGCGAGGACCGGCAAGTGGCCGGCCCCGCCCACTACCGTGGGCGATCCCGACTTCGCGTCGAGCCCGGTGCTGTTCAGCGCGACGATCGGCGGCAAGTCGGTGCCGATGGTGGGCGGCTGCCAGAAGACCGGCGTGTTCTTCGCGGTGCGGCGCGACACGATGAAGCTCGCCTGGCAACGGCAGATCGGCGCGGGAACCTCGCTCGGGGAGGTCGCGTGCAACTCGGGCGCGGTGTGGGACGGGTCGCGCTTGTTCGTGGCGGGCAACTCGACGACGATCGGCGGCACCAGCTACGCCGGCTCGGTACGCGAGCTCAATCCGGCGACGGGTGCGGCGATCTGGCAGACCGGCCTGCCCGCGACGCCGCTCGGGTCGGGCACGTTCAATCCCAACGGGATCCTCGCCTACGCCGGCACCGACTGGGGGTTCTACGTGGGCAACAGCGTCTACCTCGTCGACCCGTCGTCCGGCGCGATACTGCGCACGCTCGGGGATACCAACCAGCCACCGGAGTTCGCCCAACCGATCTGGGCCGACGGCACGCTGTTCATGACGAACGTCGACGCGGTGGTGGCGTTCCGGCCATGAAACGAGGAGTGACGATGACGCGGTCGACGATGCAGGACTTCCCGCTGACGATCACCCACATCCTGCGGCACGGACGCAACGTGCACGGCGCGTCCGAGATCGTCACGTGGATGGGCGACCATGCCCGGCGCGAGACGTTCGCCGAAATGGCGGACAACGCCGACCGGCTCGCCGCCGCGTTGCGCGATCTCGGCATTGGCGACGGCGACCGAGTCGGCACGTTCCTCTGGAACTCGCAGGAGCACATGGAGGCGTACTTCGCGATCCCGTGCCTCGGTGCGGTGCTCCACACCTTGAACATTCGCCTGTTCCCCGAACAGCTCGCGTACGTCGCGAACCACGCCGAAGACCGGGTGATCATCGTCGACGACAGCCTCGTGCCGCTGCTCGCCCGGGTCGTGCCCGAGCTCACGAAGGTCGAGCACTACATCGTGGTGGGCGACGGCGACACGAGCGCGCTCGGTGACGTGCCCGTGCTCCGCTACGGCGACCTGCTCGCGAAGTACGAGCCGGGCTTCGACTACCCGGACATCGACGAGTACAACGCCGCGGCGATGTGCTACACGAGCGGCACCACCGGCAATCCCAAGGGTGTCGCCTACTCGCACCGGTCGTCGTTCCTGCACTCGATGGCCGTCACGTCGACCGCGACGCTCGGCATCAACGACCGCGACCGCGTGTTGCTGATCGTGCCGCAGTTCCACGCCAACGCGTGGGGCTTGCCGTACGCGGCGTTCCTCGCGGGCTCCGCGCTGCTCATGCCGGGCAAGTTCCTGCAGCCCGAGCCGATGTGCGCGTTCATCACGGCGGAGCGGCCCACGTTCTCGGGGGCCGTCCCCACGATCTGGAACGACGTGCTGCGCTACAGCGAGACGCACGACGACTGCGATCTGTCGTCACTGCGCATGATCATCTGCGGGGGCTCCGCCGTGCCCCGGTCGCTGATGGAGCGCTTCGAGGAGAAGCATCACGTGCGCATCGTGCAGGCCTGGGGGATGACCGAGACGTCGCCGCTGGCCGCGGTCGCGCACCCGCCCGCGAACGTCGAGCTCGGCGGGCCGGACGAGATGGACTGGCGGGAGAAGACCGGCCGCGTGGTCGGGGGCGTCGAGCTGCGGATCGTGAGCGACGACGGCACCGTGCTGCCGTGGGACGGCGAGGCGGTCGGCGAGATCGAGGTGCGCGGTCCGTGGATCACCGGGTCGTACTGGCTCGATCCGGCGCCCGAGAAGTTCGACGACGGCTGGCTGCGCACCGGCGACGTGGGCAGCGTCACTCCGAACGGTTTCGTGCAGATCACCGACCGGGCGAAGGATGTCATCAAGTCCGGAGGCGAGTGGATCAGCTCCGTCGATCTCGAAAACAAGCTCGCCGCGCACCCGGCGGTGCGCGAGGCGAGCGTGATCGGCATTCCCGACGAGCGTTGGGACGAGCGCCCGCTCGCGTGCGTGGTGCTCGACGAGGGCGCGACTGCGACGCCGCAGCAGTTGTGTGAGTTCCTCGGCGAGTCGTTCGCGAAGTGGCAGCTCCCGCAGAGTTGGGCCTTCATCGACGAGGTGCCGAAGACGTCGGTGGGCAAGTTCGACAAGAAGGTGCTGCGCGCCCGCCACGAGGGGGGCGAGTTGACGGTGCAGCGCATCGAGTGATCACCTTTCCATCATGACCAAGTGGGCAGACGAGGTGCGTGCCGCCGGGGCGAAGCCCACCGGCGTGGCCGTGCGGCCCGCAGCGACCGTCGCGCTCCTGCGCGACGGCGCGGAAGGTGTCGAGGTCCTCATGGGCCAGCGCGCCACGAAGATGGATTTTCACGGCGGAGCGTGGGTGTTCCCGGGTGGCCGCATCGACGAGGACGACTACGACGGCTCGGCCGACATCGTGCGCGCGGCGCGCAACGCCGCCGCGCGGGAGGCGATGGAGGAGGCGGGCGTCGTGGTCGATGCCGACGCCCTCGTGCACTTCGCGAACTGGACGACCCCCGAGATCTCACCGAAGCGCTTCGCGACCTGGTTCTTCGCCGGCGCCGCCGGTGACGACCACGACCGGGCGCGCGCCGACGGGGTCGAGAGCGACGCGGTCCGGTGGATCAGCCCGCACCAGGCGATGGCCGAGCGGGCCGCAGGGCAGATCGAGCTCGCGCCGCCGCAGTTCGTGTCGATGCTCACGCTCTCGCGCTTCGACACCGTCGCCGAAGCGCTCGGCACGCTGTCGGTGGAGGAGCCGGTCGACTTCCAGCCCCGGTTCCATTTCCTCGACGGTGGCGGCGCGATCGTCTTCTACGAGGGCGATGTCGCGTACGACGCCGCCGAGATGCGCGCCGAACCGGGGCCCCGCCACCGGCTGCTCATGGGCCGCGAGGGCTGGGTGTACGAGCGGGCTTGACGCGTGTATTCGTGGAGGCCGGCATGCGGAACGATGCCGCCGGCACCGCGTCGTGCACTGCCGCAGCAAATTTGTCCGCGATGCTTCGCGTGTACTTGTCGGTGAGATGGTTCGAGTCCCAATACATCACGTCGCCACCCGGCGTCCTGGCGGGGCACCGCGCCGAAGGGCACACGGTGGGCGTCACGTCCGCGAACGCGACGCGTGGGTCGGCGGCGGCGCGCTCGGCCTCGAGCAGCTGTGTGTCGCGGTGGATCGCGCCTCGACTCGGGAAGTCGCACGCGTCGCGCGGCGTGGTCCGTTCGGCAACACAGCGCAGCACGTTGTACGGCGCGAACGGAGTGTCCTCGATCACGACGACGTGGTGGATCGCCGGTCCGACCTTGCGCAGCGCGCGCGCGAAGCCCGCGGTATAGGCAGACGACGCCGCGCCGGCCGTCAGCACGTGGCCGCCGCCCCAGATGCGACTCATGGTGTTCGCCGACCGCACCACCACGATCGTGTCGACGGGATGGGCGCGCAGGTACGCGTAGGCGTGCTCACGCCAGGTGGTGCACTGCGTGTACGGGGCGTTCGGATAGAAGGGATGGACCATCGTGACGTCGGCAAAGTCGCAACCTTCCTTCGTGAGCTCGACCGTGCTCTCGTGGTTGTCCCGGCCGTAGCGATCGAGCGCCGCCGCCCACATCGCGGCGTGTGAATCGCCGAACAGCGCCACGCTGGCGGCGCGCGCGTGGTCGCCGAGCTTGCAGGTGGCCAGGTACGTCTCGCCGTGCACCAGGTTGCAGCGGGTGTGATGTTGCATCGGGCTGAGCGCGGCATGCTGCAACGATGTCGTGCCGCCGGCCGTCGCCACACCGCCGACGAGCGAGGCGACGGTCGACGCGCAGATGCCCACCGCAACCGAACGCCATGCGGCGTTCGCCAGCCTCGCCGAGAACCGCACGGGTTGTTCGATCGTGTAGTGCGCGACGACTGCGAGCCCGAACGACGCAGCGATCGCGGCGGCAGTCCACGCCCACGACGTCGACGCGCGTCCGTGGTTCGTCGCGTAGGCCACGAGGACGAGCGCCGGCCAATGCGTGAGGTACCACGCGTACGAGATGCGGCCGACGAAGCGCATCGGGCCGGAGGCCACCATCGCGGGAGCATCCACATCGGCACACGTTCCTCCCGCGAGCACGAGGACGGCTCCCACGACCGGCAACGCGGCCGCGGTGCCGGGGAACACCGTTGTGCGCGAGAGTTCGACCGCGGAGGCGACGATCATCGCCATGCCGATCCACACGGACGCAATCGCGACAGGCCGGTGCACCCGGCCCAGTCGTTGGCCGACCACCGCGAGCAGCGCTCCTGCCGCGAGCTCGAACGCCCGGGTGTGCAGCCCGTAGTACGCCACCGCACCCTGGGTGACGGTGGACGTCGCCGACACGTAGAACGAGCAGACGGCGATCACGGCTGCAAGCGCGCCGACGCGCACGCGCGCCGAAACTGGCACGAGGCGTCCGACCGGCCCGCGCGCCGCCGCCACGGCGAGCAGCAGCAGCGGCCACACCAGGTAGAACTGCTCCTCGACCGCCAGCGACCAGTAGTGCAACAGCGGGCTCGTGGCCGCCTCGGCGTTCAGATAATTCAGCTGCGCCGCCGCGAAGTGCCAGTTCGCGAAATAGAAGGCCGCCGCGGTCGCATCGCCGCGGAAGGGCATCAAGTCGAGCGGGGACATCACGAACCGGGCGGCGATTGTGGTGGCGATCAACGTGGCGGCCGCGAGCGGCAGCAGACGACGCGCGCGCCGCGCGTAGAACGACCGCAGCCGAACCGTGCCCGAATGCTCGATCTCGCGCAGCAGCAGGCCTGTGATCAGGAAGCCGGAGATGACGAAGAACACGTCGACGCCGACGAAGCCGCCCCGGAAGGCGGGTACGCCAGCGTGGTACGCGACCACGAGGAGCACGGCCACGCCGCGCAGGCCCTCGATGTCGGCGCGAAAGCCGGACTGATGCCCCTCCACGGCCACCGCGGCCACCGTACCGGCGACGGGCGGCGCGGCACCTTCAGCCCCAGCGCGGTGCGCACGCGCTCGAGGTGCGCGCCGGTCACGAACCCGAGGCCATGGTCAACATCCCCACGACTCGCTCGCTGCGCCGATCGATTCCCCGAGGGCGCGGTCGGGAAGCTTCTCTTGGCCCGCGAGAACGCGGAGGACCTGGCGGCCGCCTGGTGTCATCGAGAGCCCGGTTCCCGACTCGTGTTCGACCTGCTCAGTTGGCAACGTGAGTGAGTCCGTCCGCTCACCGGCACGGAGCGCGTTGAACAGCTGCAGCGCATCGTCGGCCGTGAACCGCGAGTCGACGGTCACGTACTCGAACAGCGTCCGCAGCAGCGGTCGCGGGTCATTGCCGGCTCGGGCAAGTGCCGCGCTGGCGAGCGCATGCAACGCCACCTGCTGGCGGGCCATACGACCGACGTCACCGAGCGGGTCGATCTCCCACGCGCCGTGAACCGATCGCTCGAGGTTGCGCGCCCGCACGAAGCTCAGTGCTTGCGGACCGTGCAAGGTCTGGCATCCGGCAGCCACGTCGAGACCCGAGTAGGTGTCCCGTTCGGGAGACGGGAAGTCGATGCGCAGCCCGCCGAGATCGTCCACGAGGGCGCTGAAGCCCGCGAAACCGATCTGCACAACGTGATCGACCGGCACCCCGAGCCGCGTCGAGAGGGTGTCGACCAGCATCTGCGTGCCCCCGCGGGCCCCGCCACAAATCGTGTGCGGGTCGAACGTCGCGTCCAGCTTGACGGTGCCGCATCCCGGCACGTCGACAAGCAGGTCGCGTGGCAGCGACACCGCGAACAGCCGGCGCGTGGTCGGATCGACGCGCATTACGACCATGGTGTCGGAGCGCTGACCGGTCGCAGTGGCCGGGTCGCCGAACTGCTGTGCCTCCGTCGCGGTGTGCACGAACGCGCGCGAATCGCTGCCCACCAGCAGGAACACCTCGGGCGCGCCCGGCGCGACGTTGGGCCGGGGACCGATCGCGACGACGTGCTGCGGTCGCACCGATTCGATGCGGTGGTTCGTGACGATCAGGGCGGCGATCACGACCGCGGCCGCTGCCGCGAGCGCGATCGCCGAGCCACGGCAAACCGGCGTGCGGGACGCTGCCGCGGCAGCGCGCGCGGCGCGAGCGCAACCGGCTCGCCGTACCACGTTGCACGCGCGGTCGCCCACGCAGCAGCAGTCGGGGCCGGCACATCGTGGCGCACGATACGAAGTGCGTCGAGCTCGTCGATCATCGGATGGCCTCCAGTTCCGAGCGCAGCCGTGTCCGCGCCCGGTTGATGCGCGAGCGCACGGTGCCGACCGGGATTCCGAGCACCGCCGCGATGTCCTCGTAGGCCAGGTCGGCCCATGCCATGAGCAACAGCGCGTCGCGATCGCGAGCAGGAAGCGCGGCGAGCGCCCGAGCCACTGCGACCTCGTCGAGCCGCGGCGACGCGTCGATGCTGAGCGGGTCCGCGCCGTGCCGCGCGTACGCACGCCACGACGCACGTTCACGCCGGTGGTGCCGGCGGATCAGGTTCGTCGCGATGCCGAACAGCCATTGCCGCAGCTCGCCCCGTTCGGCTCGGTAGCTCGAGCGGCCGGCGAACGCCTCGGCGAAGACCTGGGCGGTGAGATCATCGGCGAGCTGGGTGCCGAGGCGGCGCGCGATGTATCGGTGAATGTCCGCGAAGTGCTGCTCGAAGAGCGCGGCGAACCTGTCAGCCGGCTCGGATGCCGGGGTACGCCGCGCACTCCCCTCGACACCGAGCCCGGTCATCACCGGATACTTGCCGCGACCGGGCGGGGAAGTTCACGAGTGATCGAGATTGGCGCCGGGGCCGAGCTTTCGCCGGAGGTCGGCTTCGAACTCGCGCACCATTGGGCCGGCGTGCTGCTCCTTGAGCCGGCCGAGCACCGGATAGCCGGCGTCGCGCTCGGCATCCCATTCGTCGGCGAAGCGACCCGACTCGATGTCGCCCGTGAGCTGTTCCATCGTGGTGCGTACGTCGAGGTGGTCGTAGCGCCCGCGCCGCGACAGCTGCCCGTACTGGCTGGTGGGCGAGTGGAACTCCGACTGCACCGCGTATCCCTGCTCGCGCAGGAGGCCGTAGGTGCGCTCCACCTCGCCCGAGAGCACGAGCTCGGTGATGATCGCCTCGAGCGGGATGCCGTGCTCGAGCATCGTCGCCACGAACGCGTTGTTGACCGCGGTGAGCGCGGGCGAGAGCACCTGCTCCACTGCGAGATCGAGCAGTGCCTCCTGCTTCGCCGTCATCTCGATCGCGCCTTCGCGCAGCCCGCCGATGGCCTTGGCGATCGCGAGCGTGCGCGCCTTCGCCGAGCCGGTGGCCTCGCGGTGCACGCAGACCGCGGTGATGAAGCCGGTGCCGTCCTCGAAGCAGCGGCGGACCTCTGGCCCGAGCATCCGCGGCGCCACCATTCCGAGGTCGCCCGGGGGCACGAAGCGGTCGAACGCGAACACGTAACCGCTCGCCACGATCGTGCACGCACTTGGCTTCGGCGCGAGGCCCAGCATGGGAATCACGTCGTCGGGCACGAGCACGCACACCACGTCGGCTTCGTCGGCGGCCTGCACGTCGTGCGCGTCGAACCCTTCGTGCTCCGCCTGCTCGCGGGTCGCGTCGCGGCGCACGCAGACCACCGGTTCGAGGCCGCTGTCGCGCAGGTTGAGCGCCCACGAGCGGCCCTGGTTGCCGTAACCGACGACTGCGACGGTCTGGCCCGCCAGATTGGCGAGATCGGCATCGGCCTCGTAGAAGATGGTGGTCATGGCCGGAGAAGGTACGTGAAGCGGGTGATGCGATGACGACGTTCGTGCTGATCCACGGCGGTGCTTCGAGCAGAAGCTGCAGCTCGCGCACGAGGACACCCTGTGGGCGATCCCGCAGTTCCACATCGTGTGCACGTCGACCCTGGCGACGCGCGACACCTGGCTGATCCGGAGATGCGGGCTGGTCGGTTCGGCTCGGTTCGGCTCGGTTCGGTCGGGTGGGCTAATGGGGGGCACCCACCCGACCGAACCGCCGGCCTCACTCTACACGTATACCTACACGTACGCCCTAGGCTGGCGGGGCATGCCGAGGAGCGAGGCCGAGGTGGGATCATCGCGACCGGCATCATCGCGACTGGGATCACCGTCGACCAGGAGCGCCCGCGGCGCCCGCGGCGCCCGGCTGCAGCGGGCGGACATCGTGGAGGTCGCGGTGCGCGCGGCCGATCGGGGCGAGCTCGACCAGCTGACCATGCGAGGCATCGCCGACGAGCTCGGTGTGACTGCGATGTCGCTCTACGCCCACATCGCCAACAAGGACGATCTCCTCGACGAGGTCATCGACCTGCTGCTGGCACGCGAGGGTCTCCCCGATGCCGGACTCGACTGGCGCAACTGGCTGGTCGACGCGGCCGAGCGGCTGCGCCTGCTGCTGCTCGCGCAGCCGGCGCTGCTCGACCGGTACCGCCGGCGACCCGTCGGTGTGCCGGCCGCGCTCACACGGATGGAGGCCGCGCTCGACGTGCTCGTACGGGCCGGCTTCGCCGACGATGTCGCGGTCGAGATCTTCGCGGTCGTGCACGCATACACGATCGGCTTCGTCTCGCTCGTGAGTTCCCGTGACAGCGACCGCTGGCTGCAGCGACTCGGCCCCACGTTCGACGAGTCGTCCCCCGGATACTGGCCGGCGTTCTTCGCGTCGCTCGACCCGAGCGCGTTCCCTGTGCTCAACCGGGTGCACCCGGATCTCGTGTCGTTCACCGACGGCGACCGATTCCGGCGCGGCGTCGGCGCGATCCTCGACGGGTTCCGTCCGGGGAACGCCGGCTGAGCAGGCGTTCGCGGGCCGCGCCTAGGTCTGCAGGTCGAGCAGTGCGCCGGCCGCCGCGCCGAGCTCGGCCGACCAGTCGGTGACCGCGCCGAACGGCACGAGCACGAGCTTGGTGAACCCGACAGCGACGAACTCCTCGCAGCGTGCCCGCACCGCGTCCCATCCCGACGGTACGAGCTCGTGCGGGTCGATCTCGGGTGTGCGGGCCGCGATCAGCTCGGCGAGCGCCGCCGGTAACGGCTCGTGTCCGTAGAACACCATCGCGCCGAAGTGCTCGGGATCGATCGTGCGGCGCGTGGCGGCCGCCGCCTCCTCGATCACCGGGCGCGCTCGCGCGGAGATCTCCGGTGTTGCGAAGCTCGCGAGCCAGCCGTCTCCGAGCCGGCCGACGCGCTTCAGCTCCGACGGGGCCCGGCCGCCGAGCCACACGTCGAGTGGTTTCGTGGGCTTCGGTTCCACGCGCAGCGACTCGTACGTGAAGAACTCGCCGGTGTGGTCGACCGACTCCTCGGCCCAGATGCGCCGTACGAGGGGCAGCATCTCGTCGAAGCGCGCCGCGCGCTCGCCTCGCTGCACGCCGAACGCCTGTTGCTCGTTCGGATGCACCACGCCGAGCCCGAATGCGGGGAGCGCGCGCCCGTTCGAGAGCACGTCGAGCGTGGCCCACGTCTTCGCCACCTCGGCCGGGTTGCGCCCGGGCAGCACGCCGACGCTCGTGCCCAGCTTGATGCGTTGCGTCCGTCCCGCGGCGAACGACAGCGCGGTGACCGGGTCGAAGCTCGGTGCGCCGATGCGCTCCGACAGCCACAACGAGTCGAAACCCATCGCTTCCAGGCCGTCGACGACCGCCGCGAACACGTCGGGGCCCACCGGGTTCGCGCCCGAGATGCCGTAGCCGATTCGTGTCTTCATGCTCGTGTCTTCATGCTCGTGTCTTCATGCTCGTCGCTTCATGTTCCGGCCTTCATACGCGCGCCGTGCGTCCGGCGCCCTCGGGTCGCAACGACTCATATTTCGCGAGCTCGGTGCGGGCGATGCCGCGCAGGTGCACCTCGTCGGGACCGTCGACAAGGTGCAACGTGCGGGCGTGTGCGTACATCGAGGCGAGCGGGAAGTCGTCGGTGACGCCGGCGCCGCCGAACATCTGGATCGCCCGGTCGATCACGGTCGTTGCGAGGCGCGCGGCCACGACCTTGATGGCCGCGATCTCGGTGCGGGCCGCCTTCTTGCCGACGGTGTCCATCATCCACGCGGCCTTCATCGTGAGCAGGCGCGCCTGCTCGATCTCGATGCGGCTCTCCGCGATGCGCTCGCGCACCACGCCCTGGTCGGCGAGCGGGCGCCCGAA
The DNA here is from genome assembly GCA_963716525.1 of uncultured Actinomycetes bacterium. Classification (GTDB taxonomy): domain Bacteria; phylum Actinomycetota; class Acidimicrobiia; order IMCC26256; family PALSA-610; genus JBBREP01. Next base: position 573,942 of record OY970315.1, on the reverse strand, counting down.
CGCCACACGCTGCTGGACGCGCATGCACATCAGCTCGAGCGCGTGCTCGGCGAGCCCGATGGCCCGCATGCAGTGGTGGATGCGCCCGGGGCCGAGGCGCGCCTGCGCGATCGCGAAACCGTCACCCTCGTTGCTGAGCAGGTATTCGCCGGGAACTCGCACGTTGTCCCAGAACGTCTCCGCGTGCCCCGGGCCTTCGTCGTGGCCGAACACGGTGAGCCCGCGCCGCACCTGCACGCCCGGTGTGTCCATCGGCACGAGGATCATCGACTGGCGGTGATACCGGTCGGCGTGCGGATCCGTGACGCCCATGAACACCGCAACCTTGCAGCGCGGGTCGAGCGCGCCGCTCGTGAACCACTTGTGGCCGTTGATGATGTAGTCGTTGCCGTCAGGTTCGATGATGCTGCAGATGTTCGACGCGTCGGAGCTGGCCACCCACGGCTCGGTCATCGCGAAGCACGAGCGGATCTCACCGTTGAGGAGCGGGTGCAGGAACTGCTCCTGCTGGAGCGGGGTACCGAACTGGGCGAGGATTTCCATGTTGCCGGTATCCGGTGCCGAGCAGTTCGTCGCCTCACCGAGCAAGGGCGAACGTCCCATCACTTCGCAGAGCGGCGCATAGTCGGCGTTCGACAACCCCGGGCCGTGCTCATCGTCGGGCAGGAAGAGATTCCAGAGCCCGCGCGTTCTCGCCTCGGCCTTGAGGTCTTCCATCACCTCGGGCGCATGGCGGATGTCGCCCGACGCCTCGCGCTGGTGGCGGTACACCGGCTCGGCCGGCCGCACGATCTCGGTGTCGAAGGCGATCAGCCGCTCGAGGTAGTCGCGGCTGCGTTCGGTGAGCGCGAAGTCCATCGCGCAACGATAAGCCCTACCGGCCGGCGGGCTCCTTGCCGGCCGCCACGAAGAACTCGGTGGGCGGCGGCGTCGTGTCGACGTCCGAGTTCGGGTCGACGCTGTCGAGCAGGCGCCGGGCCTCGGCCCGGTCGCCGGCGGTGAGCGCGCGAGTCAGCGTGCAGAACTCGACCATGATCCCGCTCGGGTCGTCGGCATAGATCGACGTGCACCAGCCGTGGTCGATCTGCGCGACGTCGTGGCCGTGCGCCACCCAGCGCTCGCGCCGGCGGGCCAGATCGTCGAGATCACTCGCCGCGAACGCGATGTGGTTGATGAAGTTCGGCAACCCGAGACCGGTCGAGATCGCGCTCGACCACGTGTCGGGTAGCTGTTCGGAGTGCAGGTCCCACACCGCGAACAGCTCGCCGTTGCCGGTGTCGTAGAAGCAGTGGCGCGCCCAGCCCCCCTCCAGGAACGGGATGACGTCGAGTTTGACGAGCTCGAAGCCGCACGCCTCGCTGTAGAAGCGGTGCGTCGCAGCAAGGTCACGGGTGGCGACAGCAACGTGGTGGAAGGCCATGCCACACAGTCTGGCACCCGGCCATACCCTCTGGCGCCCCCGGCCTGCCGGCCGGTGAGCGAAGCGAACGAGAGGCACGACGATGGGCTTGCCGGCCCGTGAGCGAAGCGAACAAGAGGCACGACGATGAACCCGGCGACGGTGGTGGTGCTGGCGATCGCCGGCGTGTGCGCCGCTGGCAACTGGTGGTCGCAGGCCGTCCCTTCGCGGGTGCTGGAGTACGTCACCAAACCGGCCGTGACCGCGCTCCTCGCGGCTGCGGCCGTGACGCTCGACGCGCGCTCGACGGCGGCCCGGGCCTGGTTCGTCGCGGCGTTGCTGTGCTCGCTCGCGGGCGACGTACTCCTGATGTTGCCGCGCGATCGTTTCGTGGCCGGCCTCGCGGCGTTCCTTCTTGCGCACGTGCTCTATGTGGTCGGCTTTCTCGTTGCCGGCGTGCACGGCCCCGCGCTGCTCGGGGGTGTCGCGGTGGTTGCCGTCGCGCTGCTGCCCGTTGCGCGTGCCGTCGTGCGCGGCGCGCGCCGCACCGACCCGGCCGTCGTCAACGCGGTGCTCGTGTACATCACGGTGATCTCGTGCATGGTGGTCGCGGCGTTCGGCTCGTGGGGCCCCGCCGCGATTGCCGGCGCGCTGCTGTTCGCGGGCTCCGACTCGCTCATCGCGTGGAACCGCTTCGTCCGTTCGACGCCCGCCGCCCCGGTCGTCATCATGGTCACCTACCACCTCGGCCAGCTCGGCCTGTTGCTGTCGCTGCTCCGGTAGCACGAGCAACCAGTCTGGAGGGATCCCGTGCGGCGTTCGATCGACGATGCGCTCGACGACCACCCGGCCGACGACGACGAGCGTGGGCCGGTGTCGTGGGCCGTCGCGCTCAGCGACGACTGCGACGCCTGTGAGGAGCCGCGGGTGGTGCTGACCGTCGAGGAATCGGGACGGGCGGGCTACGGCCTGGTGGCCCACCTGGCCCCGGGCACGGCCCGCAGGCTGCGCGCCGCGATCGCCGCGGCCCTCCGGGAGATCGGTGAGCCGGTGGACTGAGCGGCTCGGGACCATTGCCCGGGTCGGATTCGGGACCACAGACCGTGCCGATTGGGACTCAACACGAGCGCGGAATGTGTCGACCACTGTTCCATGCGACACGCAGCGCGCGAAACCGTCGGATCGCGCCTACGCACCGTGGCGCTGGCCGCCGCAGTCGTGCTGGCGGGTGTGGCGTCCACCGCGGGTGCGGCCGCCGCCGCGGGGCCGGCGGCTCCCACGGCGCGCTACTGGCGGCTGGTTGCCGGGCCCCACGGTGCGCTGCGCGCCGAGCACTTCCAGCTCACCCGCTATGCCCGGGTTCCCGCGGGCGCGGAGCCCGACAGCCGCGTGAGCACCCTCGACGACCCCAACGAAGCCTCGCAGTGGGGCCTTTCGGCCGGTGACTACAAGGCGGTGTGGTCCACCACCGTCGGCGCCGGCGTCACCGTCGCGGTGGTCGACTCGGGCGTGCGGGCCACGCACCACGACCTCGCCGGCGCGGTACTGGCGGGCACCGACTTCGTGCAGACCGGCGGCGACGGCACCAACGACGCGAACGGCCACGGGACCCACGTGGCGGGCATCATCGCCGCGCGGGCGAACGGCGTCGGCGGAGTCGGCGGCGCGCCGAGCGTGCGGATCCTCCCGGTGCGCGTGCTCGACGCGTCGGGCAGCGGATACATGAGCGACGTCGCGTCCGGTGTGATCTACGCGGCCGATCACGGCGCGCGGGTCATCAACCTGAGCCTCGGCGGTACCGCGCCGGCCCCGGCGCTCGAGCAGGCGCTGAAGTACGCGAACAGCAAGGGCGCCGTCGTCGTGGCCGCGGCGGGGAACGGCGCCGAATCGGGGAACGCGCCGATCTACCCGGCCGCCTACCCCGAAGCGATCGCGGTCGCGGCCGTCGACAGCACGTTGCACCGCGCGGACTTCTCGCAGTACGGCAGCTACGTGGACCTCGCCGCGCCGGGCGTGAACATCCTCTCGGACTGGGCGTCGAGCGACTCGGCCTATGCGTACGCGAGCGGTACGTCGATGGCGTCACCATTCGTGGCGGCCGCGGCCGCACTCGTCGGCGCGCGCAATCCCTCGTTCAGCGCCGCGCAGGTCGCGCAGCGAGTCGAATCGACGGCGGTCGACCTCGGCACGCCTGGGTGGGACGAGTACTACGGCCACGGGCTCGTCGACGCGGCGGCCGCGGTACAGGTCGCCGCGAACGGCAACGGATACTGGATCGTCGCGGCCAACGGCCACGTGCAGTCCAAGGGCGGCGCGGAGTACTACGGCGACCCCGCCGGCTTCTGGTACGGATCGCCGTTCGTGGCGTCGGCGCCGACGGCGTCGGGCCACGGCTACTGGCTCACCACGGCCGACGGTCACGTGTTCGCGTTCGGCGACGCCCACTCCTATGGCGACATGCACACCGTGCACCTCAACGGCGCGATCGTCGCCATCGCCCGGACCGCGACGGGACACGGCTACTGGCTGCTCGGCGCCGACGGCGGCGTGTTCAGCTTCGGCGACGCGCACTTCTACGGCTCGACCGGCAACCTCCGTCTCAATGCACCGGTGCTCGACATGGCCACGACGCCATCAGGTCACGGCTACTGGTTCGTGGCCGCCGACGGCGGTGTGTTCAGCTTCGGCGACGCGCACTTCCACGGCTCCACCGGCAACCTGCATCTCTGGGCCCCGGTGGCGTCGATGACCGCGTCGGCCGACGGTCACGGCTACTGGCTCGTCGCGCGTGACGGTGGCATCTTCGCCTTCAACGTGCCGTTCCGTGGCAGCCTCGCACTCTCACACGGCTCGTCGGGCACGAGCCTGCGCATCCGGGCTGTCGACAGCAGCCTCGGCTACTACATCCTCGGCAACGACGGTTCGGTGCACTCGTTCGGCACCGCCCGCTTCGACGGCAGCGCATCGGGCCTCGGCGCCCCCGCCGTCGACCTCATGATGAACTGAGCGACGCCTTGACGAGCTCGGCTTGCCACGGATGCTCGGGCCAGCCGTCTTTGCTGCGGGCGCGGTGCAGGCGGTCGAGGTACGCGACGACGTCTCCCGGGCGGTGACCGAGCCGAACGAGCGCGACGCCGAGCACTGTGCCTGCACGCCCGCGCCCGCCTCGGCAGTGCACCGCAACACCCTCGCCGCGGCGGACGGCATCGACGACGATGCCTGCGGCGCGGTGCACGCCGCGCCCGTTCGCCCTCGGGGTCGTCGGGGCCCGCCGGACGCGCGAACAGGTCCTGCAACGCGACGCAGTGCACCGCGAGCGGCGAGGCGTCATAGGGCGGCGCGTCGTGCGTGAGGCACACCACGTGTTGCACGCCCTCGGCCGCGAGCAACGACCAGTCGACCCGCGACGGGTAACCCATGCCGGCCAGTGCCACGGGTGCGCGCGTCACGAAGTAGAGCTCCGCGGGCATCGCGACCGCGCCGAGGAAGCCCACCTCGGCGGCCGGCGCGAGGAGCTCCATCAGTTGCGGAAACGCTCGCGGTACTCGACGAGGTCGGCGTCGGGCTCGTACACCACGCCGCTCTTCAGCAGCTCGCCGATCTCGCTGGTGCCGAAGCCGGCGCCCTCGAGCACCTCGCGCGTGTGCTGGCCCACGAGCGGCGGCGGGCCGGAGATCCGGCCCGGTGTGGCCGAGAAGTCGATCAGCGCGCCGTTCTGGCGCATCACTCCCATCAGCGGGTGCACGTACTCCGCGACGAGGCCGAGCGCCACGTTGTCGGCATCGGAGAGCACGAGGCGCCCGTCGAAGGTGTCGACGGGCACCTCGTTCGGCACGCCCGCGTCGTCGAGCAAGCGCGACCAGTAGCGCGCGGTCTTCGTGCGGAACACGGGTTCGAGGGCTGACTCGATCTGCCGGCGGTGCTGCGCACGCGACGCGGCGCTGGCGAAGCGCGCCTCGTCGGCGAGGTCGGGCAACCCGACCGTCGCGCACAACGCGCGCCACTCGCCGTCGCGCAATGCAGCGACGCAGATCCAGTCGTCGTCCTGCGTGGCGTACAGGCGGTACAGCGCGTCGACGCCGAGCAGCTCGGCATCGAGCCTCGGGCGGTTCCACGGCGTGCCGTCGGCACCCACCCACACGTCGCTCGAGAACACGAGGCCGCCGTCGTGCAACGACGTCCACAGCTCCTGGCCTTCGCCGGTGCGGGCACGGTGCATCAGCGCGATGAGCACGCCCACCACCGACAGCAGCGCATTCGACGCGTCGCACATGCCGAAGCGGTAGTAGAGCGGCGCGTTGCCCTCGGCCACCGCGCCCGACTCGTACTCGAGCCCCGCCGATGCCTGGTACAGCGGGTCGAGGCCGCCGAAGCGGCCGAGCGGATCGGGGAGCCCGTATGCGTAGGTGTTGCAGTAGACGATGTCGGGTCGCAGCGCGCGGCACGCCGCGCCGTCGATGCCGAGCTTCGTCGCCACGCCCCGCGTCATGTTGTGGTGCACGACGTCGGCCTGGGCGATGAGCCGCTGTGCCGCCTCGAGGCCGGCCGGCTGCTTCAGGTCGAGCGCGATCGAGCGCTTCCCGCGCTGGCAGCCGAAGAACGGCTTGCTCGCCATGCGCATGCTGTCGCCGGCGACCGGCTCGATCTTGATCACGTCGGCACCGAGGTCGCCGAGGATCAGCGGGCCGAACGGGCCCGCGAGGTACTGCCCGAAGTCGAGCACGGTGATCCCGGCGAGCGCGCGCCCCGAGGGGCTGGCCCCAACGCGCCCCGAGGGGCGGGCTCCACCCCCGCTCGCCTGCGGCTCGCGCCCCGAGGGGCGGGCTCCACCCCCGCTCGCCTGCGGCTCGCGCCCCGAGGGGCGGGCTCCACCCCCGCTCGCCTGCGGCTCGCGCCCCGAGGGGCGGGCTCCACCCCCGCTCGCCTGCGGCTCGCGCCCCGAGGGGCGGGCGCCGCTCACGCTCGGGATGCGCTTCGGCGGTGCACTCGGTGCCTGGGCTGCCTCCGCCGTGCACGCGCCGGCGACGAGCTTGGCGATCTCGGTGTCGTCGTAGCCGAGCTCGGTGAGAATCTCCTCGGTGTGCTCGCCGACCTCGGGCTGCGGACCCTTGACCGCGCCGGGCGTGCCGAGCAGGTGGATCGGCACGCCGATCTGCGTGATCGTTCCGTGCGCCGGGTCGTCGACGGTGACGACCATGTCGTTCGCGATCGTCTGCGGGTGCGAGAGCATCTCGTGCGGCTCGATCACCGGCTCGACGGCGTGGTTGTGGGCGCGCAGCTCGGCGACGAGCGTGTCTCGGTCGTGCTCGACGAACTTCGCGCGCCGGCGCGCGTTGAACTGCTCGCGCTCCTCGGCCGGCAGGGCCATGAACGCGAACGGATCCGGTGCATCCTCGAGCCCGAGGATGTCGTCGACGGTCTTCGTGGGGGTCAGCCCGCTCATGATCGACAGGTGCAGGAACTCGTGGTTCGCGCATTCGAAGATCATCTGCTGGTGGATGCCCGGCGGGTAGCTCTTGCCCATCAGCTCGTGGAACTGCGCGTCGGCGTGCTCGACGTCCTGCCAGATCTGGGTGGTGTACAGCAGCGCGCCCTGGAAGAGGCTCGTGCTCACGTGCTGGCCGAGGCCCGTTCGCTCGCGGGCGAGGAGCGCGGTGGTGATGGCGATCGGCACGAGGTACGCGGTGCCCATCGACGGCATCGGCATGTGCAGGAACACCGGTCCCATACGCCAGCCGGGCTGCTCCCACATCTGTCCGGAACTCGCCTGCACGAGTGCGTCCCAGCCCGGCCGCTGCGCCAGGCGGTGGCCGTCGGGGTACGCGGGGATCGAGAGCAACACGGCCTGTTCGTTGATCGCGGCGATGCGGTCGTAGCCGAAGCCGAGCCGGTCGATCACGCCGGGCCGGAAGCTCTCGACCACCACGTCGGCGCCCCGCACGAGGTGCTCGAACACCTCGGCACCGCCGCTTTGCTTCAGGTCGACGGTGATCGAACGGCGGCTGCGGTTCCACACCGCGTAGCCGTCGTACGCACGCAGCGGGTCGCCGCCCGGTGGTTCGACCTTGATCACGTCGGCCCCGTGTTCGGCGAGCATGAGCACGCCGAGGGGACCGGCGATACCCCACGAAAGATCGAGGATGCGGATGCCGTCGAGCGCCTGCGTCACACGCCCGACGCTATCGGGCAGCTGACGACACTGTCAGGTGACCGTGATCGTGAAGGCGGCCCGGTAAGTGTCGACCGACGCGCAGGTCGGCGCGGTGCCGTCGACGAGCGCGTTCACCGGCGCGGTCATCGGCTCGATGCAGATGAAGTCACCGCTCAGCGCGGCGTCGGGACCGGGAAGGAAGATCTGCCGCGTGCGCGTAGCCGCGGTCGAAGGCGATCTCCACGCTGCGGCGCCGGTCGGTGATCGCGAAGCGGCGGTCGCGACCGAGCGTGAAATGGTCGTCGTACGTGCGCGTCCCGATCGGCGAGGTGTCGCGGGGCTGGCGCGTGGTGCCGCCGGTGGGGATGAGTTGCTCGTCGAGCAGGTGCCGATCGCACGGTGGGAGCCGGAGTCGCCACTGGCGCCGCGGCGTGCCCGGCAGCGTGAAGAACGGGTGCCAGCCGAACGAGATCGGCACCGCCCGCCGCCCGCTGGGTGTCACCGTCGTCGCGACGGTGAGTGCCTGCGGCGCGACGCGCACGTCGACGCGCACGCGGTGCGGGAAGGGGAACGCGCGGGCGAACTCCGGGTCGCGGCTCACGTCGAGCTCGGCGACGCACCGGGTCGGTTCGAGGCGCACGATCTCGAACGCTCGCGCGTGCAGGAAGCCATGGATGGGCAGGCCGTTCGGGTCGGTGGGCAGGTCGAGCCCCTCCAGGTCGACGCGAGTCGACCCGATCCGGTACTGCCGTTCCGCGAGCCGGTTCGCGTACGGGTGGAGCAACGGCATACCGGTGGCCTTGCCCGACGCGAAGTCGCGGATCGGGCGGGGGAGCACGAGGAGCTCGTCGCCGCGGTGACGCAACGACACGCCGAGCATGCCGAACGACGGCAGGCACGTGAACTCGAGATCCCGCGCCTTCAGCGTGACCGCGGCCTCGCCGTCGACAACCGAGAGCATCGGTTGCGCAGCGTAGGTGCGCGCTACTGGTTCGGGGTGGTACCGGTCTCCTTGGCGAGCTTCGCCGCGGCTTCACGCTCGGCGAGCGCGGCGAGCAGCCCCATCGGCTCCTGGCCGACCTCGTCGAAGCGCGCCGCGATCTCGTCGATCGTCCAGCGGCCGTCCTTGCGCATCTCGCGCACCTCGACCGGCTGGTTCCACACCGCGATCTTGCCGCCGTTCGCCGTGTACACCTGACCGGTGACACCGTCAGCCTTGTCGCTGAGCAGGAAGCCCACCATCGGCGCGACGTCCTCGGGCTCGCCCATCTCGATACCGAACGGCACGTTGCCCGACATGCGGCTCTTCGCCACCGGTGCGATCACGTTGGCGCGCACGCCGTACTTGTACATGCCCGCGGCCACCGAACGGGCGAGCGACACGATGCCGCCCTTCGCCGAGCTGTAGTTGGCCTGCGCGACCGAGCCTGCGAACGCGCCCGACGTGAACGCCACGTACGCGCCCGACTTCTGCTCGCGGAAGAGAGGAGCGGCGGCGCGGAACACCGTGAACGTTCCCTTGAGGTGGGTCTCGATGACCGGGTCCCACTCCTCCTCGCTCATGTTGAAGAACATGCGCTCGCGCAGGATGCCGGCGACGGCGACGACGCCGTCGATGCGACCGAAGCTGTCGACCGCGCTCTGCACGATCGATGCGCCGCCCTCCATCGTGGTGACCGAGCTCGCGTTCGCGACGGCCCGACCGCCGGCGTCCTTGATCGCCTGCACCACCTCGTCGGCGACCTCGCTCGTCGGCTCGTTGCCGTCGATCGACACGCCGTAGTCGTTCACGACGACGGCCGCGCCCTCCGACGCGCAGAACTCCGCGACGGCGCGGCCGATGCCCCGCCCCGAGCCGGTGATGGCGATGACCTTGCCGTCGAGCGCACCCATGGTGCCGTCACTCCTTGTTCGCGGTTCGGACGGCCGCACCGTAGGGGCAGTGGGCATACCGCTCCTAACCGGGCGGCGGCTGTCGCAAGGGCGTCGTATCGTTGCCGTGTGGACGCCGACGCCGTCATTGTGTTCGATGCCGACGACACCTTGTGGCGTGTCGAGCATCTGTACGACGAGGCACGCGATGCTGCCGCCGGCGTTGTGGCAGAGAGTGGGTTCGATCCGATTCGGTGGTCCCGGCTTCAGAAGGAGATCGACCTACGCAACGCCAGTCTGCTCGGCGTAGCGATCGAGCGCTTTCCACTTTCGTCTGTGCAGGCCTACGAGCAAATCGCGGCGGAAGGCCGAATCAAACCGTCTGACGAGGTCGCGCAGCAGGTCCGGTCAGCGGCCGAGTCGGTGTTCGTCCGGCGCGCGCCGCTGGTGCCGGGGGCGGTAGACGTGTTGACCACACTTGCGTCGCGCTTCCGTCTCGCTTTGCTCACGAAGGGCGATGAGGGGGTGCAGCGCCGCCGCATCGCTGACAGCGGCCTGGGGCCGTACTTCGAGCGCATCGATATCGTTCGCGAGAAGGGCACCGCCGAATTTGTGGCCGTGCTCGCTGCCTGTCGCGCCCGCGCCGATCGTTCATGGTCCGTTGGAAACTCTTTGCCGTCGGATATCAATCCTGCGTTGCGATCTGGCATGTCTGCGGTGTGGATCAAGGCTGAGGTGTGGTCTCACGAGACGCGTGAGGTGCTCCCTGCGCCTGGTCCGTTGCTCCATGCCAGGTCGCTTGAAGAGGTGCCGCGACTGCTCGGGGTCGTGGCAGTGAATCGGCGCTGAGGAGGGCTGGTGGGGCTCTGGCCACGACACGATCCGGTTGAAGACACGCGTTCGGTGGGTATCGGGTTCATCGACCTGCTGTTTGCCTTCGTTGCCGGTACAGCTCTCGACGTCGCCGCCCACCCCTCGGCTGTGCCTCCTGCGGGTCGGTTCCAACTGGTGTTGGCGCTTGTGACTGTCGTATTGAGTTGGATCGGGTATCACAACAGCTTGAATCGTCCGACCTACATCGTCCGATTCCCGAACTTGCCTCTGGCGCAACTGTCCGTGGACATCGCGCTTGTCATCATCTACTACTACCTCGTTGCCACGTCAGAGGGCGTGAAAGGCAATGGAAGCCATTCATCTGCACGCCCCGAGACGTGGCTCGTGTTCGCGATGTTCTGGCTGTACGTCGTCTGGGACATCGTTGGCCAGGCCATCCGCCGCGATGTTCGTTATACGAGGCGACCCGTGGAATTCGCCATCCCGATTCGCCGTTGGACAACTGTCGCGTTCGCATGCGCAACCGCAATCGTTGTCGCGGTGGTCGCGGCGGTGAATCCGTCGTCACGTGGCGCCGTTGAGGGGATAGACGGGCTCTTGCTCGTTCTCATCGTCGGGTTCCGGTTTGCCAAGGAAGGCCTCACTCCTGAAGGGTCGAGACCGCTGCCTCGGAAGTAGCGCGCCCACCGTGGCAGACTGTGCCCGATGGAGCCGGCCGGAGTGCACCACGTCGCGATCTGCGTCGCCGACGCCGACGCGGCGAAGGAGTTCTACGTGGACGTGCTCGGCTGCCGGGTCCGTGACGACCGGCCCGACTTCGGCTTCCCCGGCTTCTGGCTCGACGCCGGCTCACAGCAGATCCACCTGATGGAGTTCGGCGCACCCGAGCGGTCGATGTCGCATTACGCGCTGCGCGTCGACGACGCCGACGCGTGGTGCGAGCACCTCGCGGCCAAGGGTGTGGAGCACCAGCGTTCCGATTACGTGCCCGGCGCGGGCCGGCAGGTGTTCCTCCACGACCCGTCGGGGAACCAGATCGAGCTGAACCAGCCCGATCACTGATCCGCCGGCGCGGCACTCCACGTGAACGCGAGAAACCGCTGGCCCACCCATTCGGGCGGCAGGTCGGCGATCGCCGGCCCGCCCCACTGCTCGTAGCTCACGTCGCGATCGGGGCGGCGCGTGAAGCCGAGCCGTTGATACAGGCGCTGTCCGGCTTCCATCCACGGCGTTGTGTGGATGCACAGCGCGTGGCCGCGCGCCGCGGCTCGCTCGGTGCACGCGCGGGCGAGGCGCTCGCCGACACCGCGGCTGCGCACGGCGGGTTCCACCGCGAGGAGCCGGAACTGCGCCTCGCCGGGTTGCGTCCACTCCAACCAGCCGCTGTCGGGGTCGCTCGCATAGGTGACCGCGCCCAGCACGTGCGCGCCGTCGACCGCGACGAGCACGTCGGTGCGCTCGGCACGCACCGCGACGTCGCGGACGGCTTGCTCGTACCCGCCCCACAGGTGGTCGACTGGCAGCGCGCGGTATGCGCTGACCGTGAGCTCGCCGACGACGCCGTATTCCGACGGTCGCGCGCGACGGACCTCGATCATGTGCCGGGGTGGTTCGTGTGTTCGGCGAGGATCTTTGTGACCGTGTCGGGATCGTCGGGCGTGATCACCGGCCGCACCCGGCCACCGAGGTCGAGCTCGATCGCCGTGCTCTTGCGAGTGCGGCTCACGTCGAGGTTGTACCAGTGCACCAGGTCGCCAGAGCCCCAGATGCGCCACTTGCCGCGAATCTTCGTGAGCCGCCTCGTCGTGGCGTTGCGGATCGCGGTGTACGGCACGTGCTTGGCGCCCCAGAGGTAGTACCAGCGAATGGTGACACCGCGTTCGTCGCAGGCGATCCGGCCGTCGTCGTAGAGCACGTTTACCTCCGCGCTGGTCGTTGTACGTCGTGCCGTTGCAACGCCGCGGCGCCCCGATCGCTTCCGGTGGCACACCTGACTGGCGCGGGCAAGACTGAGCCATGGCCCAAGTGTTCGATCTGGCGAAGTTCCCCGCCCATCTCGGACTCGGCGCGTGTGTCGAACGTCTCGACGAGTTCGACGGCTCACCCGCATGGTACGAGCGCTACAGCGAGGCGCATGACGGCGACGGTGTCGAGGGCCGCCTCGTGTCGCTCCACACATTCGACGCGCCGTGGACGTCGTGGGAGATGCACCCTCATGGCGACGAGCTCGTCGTGTGTGTGAGCGGGCGTATCACGTTGCACCAGGAGATCGATGGCCGCGTCGCCACGGCCACGCTCGACGCCGGTCAGGCGGTCGTGAACCCACCTGGCGCCTGGCACACCGCCGATGTTGACGGACGCGCCACCGCGCTCTTCATCACGGCGGGGCTGGGGACCGAGGTGCGGGCGCGGGAATGACGCCTGCCGGTCGCTGCGTGGGTGCGGGCAGGCCTTGGCCGGTGCGCCAAGATCGGTGGAGCTCGTGAATGTTGGTGCCGTCGGGGTTGGTGACCGCGAGGGTGGTGCCGTCGAAGGTTGCGGTCCAGCCGGCCCGGTGGATGACGTGATGGTGGTACGGGCAGAGCAGGACGAGGTTCGAGAGTGCGGTGGGTCCGCCGTGGGTCCAGGCGATGACGTGGTGGACTTCGCAGCGGTGCGGGCGGCGGTCGCAGCCGGGGTAGCGGCAGTGCCGGTCGCGCTGGGCGACGGCGCGCCGTAGCCAGCGGGGGACCGCCCGTTGGGCGCGGCCCACGTCGAGGGGCTGTGAGTCGGGGCCGAGGATCATGCGGGCGATGTTGCAGTCGCACAGCAGCTGCGCGCGCTGACCCCCGGACAGGAACGCGACGAGGTTCGTCGGGTCGCGCGGGATCGCGGGGCAGGGGATGCAGTCGGTGATCTGGTCCCAGGGGATCACCAGCGTCACGTGTGGTGCCTCGCCCCCCTCGACCGGGAGGTCTTCGTGGTCCAGGAAGAACCGGCAGATGCGTACGAGGGCGTCGGCGCGCCGGCGAGCGGGACTGCGGGTGTCGCCGTCGGCGGGAAGGTCGGTCGCAGCATCGACGGCGCGTTTCACGGTCTCGCCGGCGAGGGCGTCGAGATCGGCGTCGAGCTGCCAGCGGTCGGCGACGGGCGAGAGGTGCGCCCCGTTGCGATCCGCGGGTTCGCGGTCGTCGACCTGGTCGCAGCAGCGGCGGTAGTAGCCGATCAGCCCGTCGAGCTCGGCCATGTTGTGTTCGGCGGCGAAGTAGACGAGCGTGTCTTCGACCTCGCGATAGACCTGTTCGTGGCCGGGCCGTAGCCCGCGGCAGATCGTGCGGGCCGCGCTGGCGGAGATCTCGCCCTGCGCCCACGCCTTGGCGGTCAACGGCAACTGCTCGCAGGCCAGGCCGGCATCGAAGGACGCTTTCGCGTCGGCCCAGCGTTGCCCGGTGCGCCACTGCGCCCACGCCCCGACCGACGTCGCGCCCTGCCCGTAGGGGATCCCGCGGTCCTCCACCGCGACCAGCAACCGGGCCGCCTGCGACTCGAGCCGATCGATCTCGGCGCGCAGTTCCACGAACCGGTCGGCCAGCGCGGGCATCGCTCCACGACGACACGTCGCTCGACGGTGCCCGGCCGACCATCTCACTCGACGGTGCCGGGCCGACGCCCACTTCAACCATGCCAACCATGGACGAATACTACACGAACACACGTTCGTAGACAAGCCCTTTTCTTCCCCTCGCGTGTTGTGCCGGCGTTGTTCGAGTTCGGCGCGATTGTGGGCATCGTGGGGTGCGGGGCCGGGCCCACCCGCTGTTCCCCACCGACGGCGACTGGAGTCCGGCCCCACGCCGTCCGTATGCGGCGCGGCTGTCCCGGTCCAGGCGAGACTGTGGGCGCGTGAGCCGTGGACGACTCGAGGCCTTCAGCGACGGTGTGCTCGCCGTGGTCATCACGATCATGGTGCTCGACTTGCATCCACCGGAGGGTCACGGCTTCTCGGATCTGCGACCGCTCGCGCCGAAGCTGTCGGTGTACGTCCTGAGCTTCACGTTTCTCGCCATCTACTGGAACAACCATCACCACCTGCTCCAGGTCGTCGACCGCATCAGCGGCGGCGTGCTCTGGGCGAACGCGCACTTGTTGTTCTGGCTGTCGCTCACGCCGGTCGCCACGGCCTGGCTCGGCTCACACTCCAACGACACCGCGCCCGCCGTTGTCTACGGAATCGTGTTGCTCGGCGCCGCCGTCGCGTTCTTCGTCCTCACGCGCATGTTGTTGCGTGTGCACGCCGCAGACTCGCGCCTCGCGATCGCGCTCGGCCGCGATTGGAAAGGGAAGCTCTCTCCCGTCGCCTACGCGGTCGCCGTCGCGTTGGCGTTCGTCGCGCCGTGGCTCGCGATCGGGATCTACGTGGCGATCGCTGTGGTGTGGTTCGTGCCCGACCGGCGTGTCGAGCGGGTCACCACCACTGTTGCCAACGGCGAGTGACGTCGACGCGGGTTCACCCGTCGGCCGGGCGGAAACCGTGCGCGTCGAGGTCGCGACGGATGCGGTCGGCGTGGTCCGCGTCGCGGGTCTCGACCGACACCTCGAGCACGGCTTCGCGCAACGGCACGCCAAGACGGTCGCGGTGGTGGTCGACGTCGACGATGTTGCCGCCCGCGCCGGCGATGAGCGTGGCGACCTGCGCAAGCGCGCCGGGCCGATCGGGGACCTCCATGCGCAGCCGCACGAGGCGACCGCTGCGGGCGAGCGAACGGAGCAGCACCGACGACAGCACCCGCGGATCGATGTTCGCACCGCTGGCGATGAGCACGCAGTTGCGTTCTGCGAAGCGCTCGGGATGCGCGAGCAGTGCGGCGAGGCTCGCCGCACCGGCTCCCTCCACCACGACCTTCTCGATGTCGAGGTAGAGACCCACGGCGCGCTCGATGTCGTCCTCGGTCACGAGGAGCACGTCGTCCACGAGCTCGCGCGTGATCGCGGTGGTGAGCACACCGGGCTCGACGACGGCGATGCCTTCCGCGATCGTCATCCCGCCGGCGGGCTCCGGCGCGGTGCCGAGCGCGTGCGCCATGCCCGCATAGCTGTCGACCTGCACGCCGACGACGCGCAGATCGGGACGGCGGGCGCGCACCGCCACCGCACAACCCGCGATCAGCCCGCCGCCACCGACCGGCACGACGAGGGTGTCGAGCTCGGGTGCCTGCTCGAGGATCTCGAGTGCGACCGTGCCCTGCCCGGCGACCACGTGCGGGTCGTCGAACGCCGGCACGAACGTCGCGCCCGATTCGGTCGCGATTTCGCGAGCGCGGGAAAGCGCCGCCGCGAAGTCGTCGCCGTCGACGACGACACGCGCCCCGAGTACCTCGGTGCGGGAGATCTTCGTGAACGGAGTGGCGCGCGGCATCACGATTGTGGCGGCAACGTCGAGGAGCGCGGCGTGGTGCGCGACGCCCTGCGCGTGGTTGCCGGCCGACGCGGCGACGACCCCTTGGGCGCGGGCTTCGGCATCGAGCCCGTCAAGGAACCAGCGGGCGCCGCGCTCCTTGAACGAGGCCGTGTACTGGAACCCCTCGAGCTTGCACCACACCCGGGCCCCGGTGATCGCGGACAGCGTCTGCGACTCGGTGCACGGCGTGCGCACGACGGCGCTGCTCAGGGCGACGGCCGCCGCTTCGATGTCTTCGATCGTGACTGTTTGTGCCGCCGCATCCATCGGTTCGCCACTTTGTCACGTCGGCCGGCCCGGCGATACCGTCGACGGCCCACCACTACGTCGAGCAGGAGTCGGTCGCACCCATGGCAGCACTGAACGAAGGTCGGGTCGTCATCGTGACGGGTGCCGGCCGGGGCATCGGCCGCGAGCACGCTTTGGCCTTCGCGGCCACCGGCGCCAATGTGATGGTGAACGACCTCGGCGGCGACGCGCGCGGTGAAGGCGCCGACATCCATCCGGCGCAGGAGACCGTCGAGATGGTCAAGGAGATGGGTGTCGACGCCGTGGTGAACGGCGACAACGTCGCCGACTTCACGGGTGCGGGCCGGATGGTGCAGCAGGCGATCGATCACTTCGGCCGGCTCGACGTCGTGGTGAACAACGCGGGCATCCTCCGCGACCGCATGCTCGCGAACATGGATGAGTCGGAGTGGGACGCGGTGATCGCGGTGCACCTGAAGGGCACGTTCGGCCCGACGCGCCACGCCGTCGAGTACTGGCGCAACCAGTCGAAGGCGGGCAACCAACCCGATGCCCGGGTGGTCAACACGAGCTCACCGTCGGGCCTGTTCGGCAACGTCGGCCAGACGAACTACGGCGCGGCGAAGGCCGGAATCGCCGCGTTCACGGTCATCGCGGCCGCGGAGCTCGGGCGCTACGGCGTCAACGTCAACGCGATTGCTCCCGTCGCGCGCACGCGTATGACCGAGAACCTCGGCATGGGCCGCCCCGACGACCCCGCGAAGTTCGACGCGCTCGATCCGGCCAACATCTCGCCGCTCGTCGCCTGGCTCGGTTCGCCCGAGAGCAAGGACGTCACCGGACAGGTGTTCCTCGTGGCCGGCGACCGTATCGGGGTGGCCGAGGGATGGCACCGCGGGCCGACGGCCGAGAACGCGGGCGAGCGCTGGGACCCCAACACGCTCGGCGCGATCGTGCCCGATCTCGTGAAGCAGGCACGCACGCCGGCCGGAATGTTCGAGTGAGGAGAACCGCACAATGCCCATGAACCTCGACGCCGTCGGCGCCGTCTCCGAGAAGTTCAGCGTGTCGTGGACGTCGAAGGACGCCCTGCTCTACGCGCTCGGCGTGGGCGCAGGCCAGATCGACCCGACCGGGTTCGAGTTGGAGTTCACCACCGAGAACAGCCAAGGCACCGAGCAGCGGGTGCTGCCGACGATGCCCGTCGTGCTCGCGATGGGCGGCGGTCCCGGTCTGCCGAGCTGGGGCGATTTCGACTTCCGCATGCTGCTGCACGGCGAGCAGGGCGTCACGGTGCACGGCCCGATCCCGCCCGACGGCGAGGTGGAGGCGGTCACGCGCATCGTGGGGATCTACGACAAGGGCAAGGCCGCGATCGTGCGGCTCTCGTCCGAGTCGAAGTACAAGAGCACCGGCGAGCCGGCATTCACCACGCGCTTCGCCGCCTTCATCCGCGGCGAGGGTGGCTGTGGCACGCGCGGCGACGAGATCGTGGAGCCGCCGAAGATGCCCGAGCGCGGGCCCGACCACGAGACGTCGTACGCGACCCGACCCGACCAGGCGCTGCTGTACCGCCTGTCGGGCGACCGCAACCCGCTGCACTCCGATCCCACCATCGCCAAGTTCGCGGGCTTCGACAAGCCGATCCTGCACGGACTCTGCACGTACGGATTCACCGGCCGCGCGTTGCTGCACACGCTGTGTGGCTCCGACGTCGCGAAGTTCCAGAGCATGGACGTGCGGTTCAGCCGGCCCGTCACGCCAGGCGACACGCTCACC
The DNA here is from genome assembly GCA_963716525.1 of uncultured Actinomycetes bacterium. Taxonomy (GTDB): domain Bacteria; phylum Actinomycetota; class Acidimicrobiia; order IMCC26256; family PALSA-610; genus JBBREP01. Next base: position 556,221 of record OY970315.1, on the reverse strand, counting down.
GTGCGCATGTGGATCGACGAGCCGGGCCAGGCACTGTTCCAAACGGTCAACCAGGACGGTACGGTCGTGATCGACGGCGGGCGGTGCATGTACACGCCGTGAGTGCCGTCACCTGAACGCCGGCAATCAAGGGGGCACGATGGACAGCGTTCGAGTCGACTTCCAGCGGGGTTACGAGGTCGACCGCTGGCGCGTGATCGGCAACTTCATCCTCGCGATCCCGCACTTCGTCATCCTCTATTTCCTGCGCATCGTGCGGGGCGCGCTCACGATCGTGTCGTTCTTCACGGTGCTGTTCACGAAGCAGATCCCGGAAGGGCTCTTCAATGTGATCGTGATGACGAACCGCTACGAGTGGCGCGTCACGACCTTCGCGTTCTTCATGCGCAACGAGTACCCGAAGTTCGATTTCGACACGGTCGCCACCGACCCGCGCACCGACTTCGCGTTGCTCGAGATCGACCGCCAGGCCGAGTACGACCGCTGGAAGCCGCTCTACAAGTGGTTCCTGGCCATCCCGCACTACATCGTGCTGTTCGTGTTCGCGCTCGGCGCCGTGTTCGTATGGATCGCGGCGTTCTTCGTGGTGCTGTTCACCGGCAAGTGGCCCGCCGGCATGCGCGACTACATGGTGAAGGTCGCGCGCTACGGCACGCGTATCACGGCCTACGTCGCGCTGCTGCGCGACGAGTACCCGCCGTTCGGCCTCCGGTAGCGGCGCAGCGGCTCAGCCGCGTTCCATCGCCACCATGGCCACGCGCGCCGCGCCCACGAGCGGTCCCTCGTCGCCGAGGCCGGCCGGGATGATGCGCGTGCCCCGCGAGTAGTCGAGCTGGCAGCTCGCGTCGATCTCCTGCTGCGCGGCCGCGAAGAACGGCGCACCGAAACCAAGGGCCACCGAGCCGGCAACCACCGCGAGATCGAGGTCGAGCAGGTTCGCCACGCTCGCGACGGCGCGGCCGACGAGCGTGCCCGTGCGGGTGACGATCTCCTGCGGCGCGCTCTGCGGTGCTGCGCCGGTGATGGCGCCGATCGCGGTGCCGCTCGCCTCCGCCTCGAGGCAGCCGCGGGCGCCGCAACCGCAGGTGCGCCCGCCGGGCTCCACGATCAGGTGGCCGATGTGACCGGCGTTGCCGTCGGCGCCGTCGAGCAGCCGGCCGTCGAGCACGATGCCGCCGCCGACGCCGGTGCTGACCACCATGGCGATGTAGTCCGCGTGCCCGCGCGCCGCGCCGGTCCAGCCTTCCCCGAGCGCGAGGGCCTTGGCGTCGTTGTCCACGAACGTCGGCCGTTGCGTGTGCGTTGCGAGTGTCGACCGCAACGGAAAGTTCCGCCAGGCGGGAATGTTGAGCGGTGACACGTGCTCGCCGTTGCGGTCCATCGGACCGCCGCATCCCACGCCGACGGCGACGATCTCCGTGCCGGCGCCACCGATGACTCCGTCGACGAGCGCGGCGAGCGCCTGCCACATCACCTCGGCCCCGGCGGTCGCGGGCGTCGGCGCCGATGCGCGCGCGGTGAGCGTGCCGTCGGTGCGCACCACGCCGGCCGCGAGCTTCGTGCCGCCGATGTCGACCGCGAGGATCGCGCCGGTCACCGCAGATCCCGCTTCACGACCTTGCCGGCGGCGTTGCGCGGCAACGTGTCGACGAACGACACGTCGCGCGGCACCTTGAACCGCGCGAGGTGCGCGCGCACATGGGCGCGCACCTCGTCGGCATCGAGCATGCTGCCCGGTGCCCGGACCACGTACGCGTGCAGCCGCGCGCCGAAGTCGGGGTCGGTGACACCGACCACGGCGACGTCGTCGATGCCAGGATGCACCTCGAGCAGCTGCTCGACCTCGCTCGGGAACACGTTCTCCCCGCCGCTCACGATCATGTCGTCGTCGCGACCGTCGACGAACAGCCGAGCATGGTCGTCGAGGTGTCCGGTGTCGCCGGTGAGCATGAAGCCGTCGAGCATGGTCTTGCTCGTGCCGTCGGTGTAGTGATCGACCGCGAGCGGGCTCCGCACCGCGATATGGCCGCGTGCACCCGCGGCGACGTCGTGGCCAGCATCGTCGATGATCCGGAGTGCGACGCCCGGCATGGCGCGGCCCGCGGTCGTGGGCGCGGCGCGCAGGTCTGCGGGTGTCGCGACGGCAACCGATCCGGCCTCGGTGGAGCCGTAGAGGTTGTAGAGCACGTCGCCGAACGCGTCCATGAACGCCGCCGCGAGGCCGCCCGGCAACGCCGAACCGGAGAGGGGCACGAGCCGCAGCGAGCTCGTGTCGTACGCCTCGCGAACCTCACCGGGCAGCGCGAGGAGCCGCGCCAACATCACCGGCACGGCCACCAGCACGCGCACGCGGCGTTCCGAGATCGTTGCGAGCGTGGCTTCGGGATCGAAGCGGGGCCGCAGCACCGTGGTGCCGCCGAGTGTGAGCGCGATGGTGGCGTGCGCAAGACCCCACGCGTGGAAGAGCGGCGCGGCCACGAAGATCGGCTCTCCGCCGTGGTACGGGATCGTGTCGAACAGCCCGAGCGCGGCGATCGCAGCGCCGGGCTCGCTCGTGGCGGTGTCGCGTGGCGCGCCCTTCGGTGTGCCGGTTGTGCCCGACGTGAGGATGATCGTGCGGGCCGGCGGCGTCGACGGCATCGGCGCCGTGGTGTGCGTGCCGATGAGCTCGGCGGCGCGGCCCATCGAGACCGCCGGGAACGGGGCGCCGTCGATGCGGTCGGCCAGCTCGTCGTCGTGGAGCACCAACGTGACCCGCTCGCGCGCACACGTCGCGCAGCTGGGGCGCGGCCATCTCCGGGTTCAGCAGTAGCAGGTCGGCGCCGGTCTTGGCCACGCCCGCGAGCGCTTCCACGAACCCGGCATGGTTGCGGGCGAGCAGGCCCACCACCGAGCCCCGGCCGGTGCGCTGGTTCGCGAGCGCGTGGGCCAGTGCGTTCGAGCGGGCGTCGAGCTCGGCGAACGTCAAGGTGCGCTCGGGGTCGACGAGCGCGACGTCGCGCCCGTAGAGGGCGGCAGCGCTCGACACCACGCCGGCGAGGCCGAGGCCGAAGCGCCGGAGGGCGAGCGCCGCGCCGATCCAGCGATCGGGCCGGCGCGGGCGCCACAGCCCGGAGCGGGCCGTGACACGGGCGGCGCGCCGCCGCGCCGCTCGCCGGGCCGGTCGTCACGCCACCGAGATTACGGGCCTTCTACGATCCACCCGCGATGGCTCTGGTCTCGTACGCGCAGCGGTTGGCCGATCACGCACGCGCCGCGCCCGACCGGCTCGCCGTCGTGGATCCGCACCGCAGCGTCACCCGCGGCGAGCTCGACGCGCTGGCCACGCGCACCGCCCACGCCTTCGCCGAGCTCGGTGTGGGGCCGGGCGACCTCGTGACGATCGCGCTGGCGAACAGCATCGAGTTCGTCGCGGCCGCGATGGCATGCTGGAAGCTCGGCGCCACGCCCCAGCCCGTGAGCTTCATGGCCCCGGCGATCGAGGTGGAGGCGATCGTGGAGCTCGCCGGCTCGAAGCTCGTCGTGGGCGCCGAGCCTGGCAGCCACGGCGACCGCGTGTGCCTGCCCGCGGGGTGGGAGCCGCCGGCATCGGGTGACACGAGGCCGTTGCCCGACGCGGTGTCCACACCGTGGAAGGCGATGACCTCGGGTGGTTCCACGGGCCGGCCGAAGCTGATCCTCGCGGGCGACGGCGGGCGCATCGACCCCGGCGCCAAGCCGCTGCTGATGGTCGACCCGGACGGCTGCATGATGATGCCGGGCCCGCTGTACCACAACGGACCATTCGTGTGGACCACGACCGCGCTGCTCGCCGGCGCCACCGTCGTGCTCGGCGGGCGCTTCGACGCCGAGACCACCCTGGCGCTCATCGAGCGTCACCGTGCCGACGTGCTGTACGTGGTGCCCACGATGATGCAGCGCATCTGGCGGCTGCCCGAGCAGGTGCGCAACCGCTACGACGTGTCGTCGCTGCGCGCGGTGTGGCACCTCGCCGCACCGTGTCCGGCCTGGCTGAAGGAGGCGTGGATCGGCTGGCTCGGGGCCGAGAAGATCGTGGAGCTGTACGCGGGCACCGAGGCGCAGGCGTCCACGGTGATCACGGGCACGCAGTGGCTCGAGCACCGCGGATCGGTCGGCCGGCCGCTGTCGGGCCAGATGAAGGCGGTCGGCCCCGACGGTGAGGAGCTGCCGCCGGGCGAGGTCGGCGAGATCTTCATGCGCAGCGGCGATCCCACCAGGAAGACCTACGCCTACGTGGGCGCCGAGGCGCGCACGCTCGGCGACGGCTGGGAGTCGCTCGGCGACATGGGCTGGTTCGACGGCGACGGCTTCCTCTACCTCGCCGACCGCAAGGCCGACATGATCCTGGTCGGCGGATCGAACGTGTACCCGGCCGAGGTGGAAGCCGCACTCGAGGAGCACCCGGCGGTGCAGTCGGCCGTGGTGATCGGGCTGCCCGACGACGACCTCGGCCACCGGCCCCACGCGCTCGTGCACGCCGTCGGCGACGTCGCGGCCGACGACCTGCGCACGCACCTCGGCGAGCGGCTCGTGCGCTACAAGATCCCGCGCAGCTTCGAGTTCGTCGACGAACCGCTGCGCGACGATGCCGGCAAGGTCCGCCGCAGCGCCCTCCGCGAGGCCCGCTGAGTCCCCCCATGCGTCGTTTGGGACCGCTATTTGGTACCCAAACGACGCATGAGGGTCAGGGGAGGGCGGTGGTGGTGTCGCGGCCGGAGCGCAGGACCGTGCCCGGCACTGCCCCGGTGGCGGCACCGGCGCTGACCGTCTCGACGCCGTTCACGAACACGTGCTCCACGCCGATCGAGCCCGCGGTGAGCCGGACCGAGTCGCCGGGCAGGTCGGCCACGAGGTGCGCGTTCTCGCTCGCGACGGTCTCGGGGTCGAACAGCACGAGGTCGGCGTAGGCACCCTCGGCGACGCGACCGCGGTCGACGAGGCCGAACAGCTTCGCGGGCTCGTCGGTGATGAGCTGCACCGCTCGCTCGAGCGGCACCAGCTTGCGGCCGCGCAGCATGTCGCCGAGGAAGCGGGTGGTGTACGGCGCGCCGCACATGCGGTCGAGGTGCGCACCGGCGTCAGAGCCGCCGAGCATCACGCGTGGGTCGGCCCAGGCCTCGGCCCGCATCGCCCATGAGGCGTCGTCGCCGTCGCTCGCGATCGGCCACAGGATGGTGCGCAGATCGTCGTTGATCACGATGTCGAGCAGGCAGTCGAAGTTGTTCTGACCGCGCTCCTTGGCGATCTCGCTCACCTTGCGCATGCCGAGGCCGGCGTTGGCGGGCGAGTAGGTGTCGCCGATCACGTAGGCGCCCCACGACGCGAGCCGCCGGAACACGCCGGCGTCGGGGCTGTTGGCCTTGGCGTCGAGCTCGGCGCGCACCGCGGGATCGCGCAGCCGCTCGATGCGCTGCGGCACCGGCAGGTTCATCACGTCGCCCCAGCCCGGGATCATGAACAGCGCGCAGTAGGTGCCGAAGCTCATGTTCATCGGCACGATCGTGGGCATCGTCAGCGCGACGACACGCCCGCCGAGCTCCGCGGCGCGGGTTCCGGCCTCGAGCTGGCGCGGTACGCGTTGCGGCACCCGCGAGTCGATGGTGAGCACGTTCCAGTTGAGCGACCGCCGGCCCGCTGCACTCATCTTCGCCAGCAGATCGATCTCGTCGTCGCTGAACATGTCGAGGCAGCCGCTCACGATCGCCTCCAGCGACGTGCCATCGTGGTCACGCACTGCACCCGACAGTGCGAGCACCTCGTCGTGGCTCGCCCAGCGCGAGGGCACGGGCTGGCCGTCGCCGTCGGAATGCGTGTGCGACAACGTGGTGGAGAAGCCGAGCCCGCCCGCCGCGATCGAGTCGTGGAGCAGGGCGACCATGTCGTCGATCTGCTGGGGTGTCGCCTGCCCGCCGACCGACGCCTCACGCATCACGTACCTGCGGATCGCGCAGTGACCCACGAGGAAGCCGGCGTTCACGGCGATCTTGCCGTCGAGGTGGTCGAGGAACTCGCCGAAGGTGTGCCAGTTCCAGTCGACGCCGTGCTCGAGCGCGGCGAGCGGCATGCCCTCGACTTTGGCCATCATCCGGCGCGTGTAGTCGGCCGCGTCGGGCTGCAGCGGCGCGAGGGTGAAGCCGCAGTTGCCTCCGATCACGCTCGTGACGCCGTGCACGTTCGACGGCGTCGCGTACGGATCCCAGTGCAGCTGCGCGTCGTAATGCGTGTGCGGGTCGACGAAGCCGGGTGCGAGCACCAGGCCGTCGCCGTCGACGGTGGTGTGCGCGGCGTCGCCGCCGAGGGAACCGGCCTCGGCGATCGTCGTGACGCGGTCGCCCGTGACCCCGACGTCGGCCGGGCGCGCCGGCGTGCCGGTGCCGTCGACGAGCGTCGCTCCGATGACCTTGACGTCGAGCACCGAGCGGCCTCCTGCATCGAATCTGACGGACCGTCAGCCCGCACGCCTGGCATGCATTGTACGGGGCGCCGGCCCGGGGCTCAGGCGGCGCCGTCGTGCGGACCGGCCATGCCGTACTTCGGGAACGGGCCGAAGAAGCCGTGCTCGTGCAGGCCGAACCCCACCGCGCCGTTGCTCTGGGTGAAGCGCGCCACCTGGTCGACGATCGTGAAGTGCGCCCACGGCTCGATCTCGGCGACCTTGTACTCCCGGGCCTGCACGACCACGCGAGGGCCCTGGTACATGCCGTGGCGCCAGTCGTCCTCGACGCCGTAACCGGTGCCGATCGCGATGTAGCTCGCGAGCAGCGGCTCCACGTCGACGGTGAGCCGCCCCTCGGGCGCGTCGGGGAACGAGATTGTGGAGTGGGTGACGAAGCGCGTGCCGGGCTGCAACGTGTGCTCGTACGCCGGTGCGCCGAGCCACTCGGGCGCGCGGCGGCCGTCGTGCCAGATGCGCATCGCCTCTTCCAGCACGCGCCGCCCATCGGCCTCCTCGTTGAGCATGTAGAGGATCGAGTGGTCGGCGAACTGCATCGGGTCGTAGTTCCACATGCCCTGCATCGAGCCCGTGCCCGCGTGGATACCCTCGGGCTCCTTCTCGCCGTTCGGGCGCACGCCCCACGACCGGTCGCGGGTGCCCCACCAGCGGTCGGGCGACACGTCGAAGTGCTCGCCCGCCACTTCGAGCGTGCCACTCCAGCATCCGGTCTGCGCGAACCGCATGGTGTCGAAGAACACGCGGCCGTGGCGGCGCACGTACTGGCGCGGTTCCTCGAACGCCTCCATCGCGCCGTCCCATACGAGATCGCACGCGATCGGTAGCGGCCCCGCGCCGGCTTCGGTGCTGCCCTGCACGCCGGGATCGCACACGAAGCGCACCTTGCGCAGCGGTTCGATCACCTCGACGCGGAATGGTCCCACGTTCGTGTCCATACGGTCGCCGAGCTCGCGCGACGCACGGACGACGTGTTGCACGTCGCCGCGGCGCACCGACGCGAAGCAGTCCTGGGTGGCGAGGTTCGGGTACTGGCCCATGCCCATCACCATGAACAGCTCGTCGCTGCTGCCGTGCAGGTTGAAGTAGTAACGGTCGTAGAAGTTGCGGTCGCTCGTGGTGACATGCCGGATCGTCTCGGCCGCTTGGTGGACGGGAAAGTCGTCCCAGGACGACAACGAGGACTGGTACTCGCGGATGCGGCGACCGTAGTGTCGCGATCGGCGGGCGGGCCATCTGCCGCCGGACCGGGAGCTGTGAGGACCGGGAGCTGTGATGCGGGCGAGGGCAAGACGTCTGGCCGTCGCGGCGGCGTTGGTGTCGCTCGGCGCGAGCGCGCTCGCCTCCGTTCCCGCGAGGGGCGCAACCACGCCGGTGGCATGCCGCTCGGCGCGGGCGTTCGTGGGTGCATCGCCCACCATGCAGGCCGCGCGCCTTGTGCTCGCCGCGCGCTGCGACGCCGCGGCCGGCCGGCCCCTCGCCGCCACCCCAGACGTGCGGCGGTCCCCGGTCGTGGGCGACTTCAACGGCGACGGCAGGAGCGACGTGTTCGTGTACGCCGCCGGCACACGGGCCGACCGGCTCTGGTACGGCACCGGTACCAGCTTCCGCACCGGTGCCGCGGTGAACGTGAACGGCTTCTACTTCCCGTTCGTGGGTGACTTCAACGGCGACGGCCACGACGACATCCTGTGGTTCCCGCTGTTGGCGAAAGGCGAGACGAGCGTGTGGTACGGCGCGGGCGGCTCGACGCCGTTCCGGCACGGCCCGCTGCTGCATGCCCCGACGATCGCCGCGCAGTCACCGGGCGATACGTACATTCCCGGGATCGGCGACTTCGACGCCGACGGCAAGGCCGACATCGGCTGGCTCGACTTCCCGGTCGACGCGCCCGGCACGAGCGCCAAGGACGCGAGCATCATCTGGTACGGGCGCGCGCCGGGGTTCCACGTCGGATCGAACACCGTTGCCACGCCGCCGTGCGGCACCTCGGGCGTGTGCACGGATGGCGTCGCCGACTACAACGGCGACGGTCGCGCCGACATCCTGTTCTACCGGTCGGGCCGCGCGGCCGACGCGATCGTGTACTCGACGGGCACCGGATTCGGCGCCGGTCCGAAGATGTCGGTGTCGGGCATCTACGCGCCGTTCAGCAACGACTTCAACGGCGACGGGAAGAGCGACGTGTTCTGGTACGCGCCCGGACCCGACCACGACTACCTGTGGTACGGCAAGGCGAGTGGGTTCACGCGCGCGCTGAACCTCGCGGTACGCGGCAGGTACACGCCGATCCCCGGCGACTTCAACGGCAACGCCAAGACCGACATCGTCTGGTACGCGCCAGGCGGCGGCAAGGACTTTCTCTGGTATGGGCAGGGTTACGGATTCCGCAACGGCCCGCGCGTCGCGGTGAACGGCTTCTACGTGCCGGCAACGGGCGACTTCAACGCCGACGGCAAAACCGACATCGTGTGGCTGTCCACGTCGTCGTCGAAGTCGCACGTCTGGTACGGCGCAGCACCGGGGTTCCGTCTCGGCAACCCGATCGCGCTCTGACATGGACGCGCGCGCGCTCCTCGGCACGGTCGCAATCGGCGCCGCGCTCCTCGCGCCCGTCGCGACCTCCGCGCACTCGGCGACCGCCGCCGCTCCCGCGCCGCGCACCGCCACAGCCGGCGTGACCACGCCCGACGTGATCGCAGGTGACTTCAACGGCGACGGCGCCGACGACCTGCTTGCATACGTGCCGGGACGCGGCGCCGACAAGCTCGTGTACGGCACCCTGTTCGGCTTCGTGGGCGGGCCCACGGTCGTGGTCAACGGCACGTACACACCCGTCGTCGGCGACTTCGACGGCGACGGCAAGAGCGACATCTTCTGGTACGACCCGGCCCACCCGGGATGGCACTCCCCGGTGTGGTTCGGCGCCACGAACGGCTTCGCGCACTCGCCGCCGTTCAACCCGCCGTCGCCCACGGCCTCCGACGTGTACTCGCCAGTCGTCGGTGACTTCGACGGCGAGGGCCGCGACGACATCGCGTGGGCAAACATCGGGCCCGGCCACAACGACGGGACGAAGGGCAGCCCGATCTGGTACGGCCGCGCGTCGCGCAACTTCCGGGCGACCCTGCTGCCGACCGTGCGGTGCAAGGCCGGCAACCCGTGCGTCGTGCTCTCCGCCGACTTCAACGCCGATGGTCTCGCCGACCTCCTCTTCTACCGATCCGGAACCCAGGTCGACAAGCTCGTGTACTCCAAGGGTCCCGACTTCACCGGCGGCCCGCACATCGCCATCAACGGCATCTATGAACCCATCGCCGGCGACTTCGACGGTGACGGGCTCGGCGATGTGTTCTGGTACGCGCCGGGTGCGCCGCGCCGACCACGTGTGGTACGGCAAGGTGCACGGGTTCAAGGAGATCGCGCCCATATCGATCAGCGGCGCGTACACGCCGGTAGTCGGCGATTTCGACGGCGACGGGAACTCCGACATCGTCTGGTACGCGCCGGGCGCGCGCCCGACTACCTCCGCTACGGCAAGGCCACGCTCTTCCGGGACGGGCCGGCGATCAGCGTGAACGGCCGTTACGCTCCGGCCGTCGGCGACTTCAACGGCGACGGCAAGGACGACGTCGTGTGGGTCGTTCCAGCGGGCCACGACTCGCCGGTGTGGTACGGCGGGACGACGGGCTTCGCGGGCGGCGCACCCGTGGCGTTCTGACCCTCACCGACGCGCACCCGAGGAGCGAGCAGCGTGAACAACCGCGTAGGTCCGGTCACCGCGGCCGACGAGCAGTTCTGCCACCAGGTTGCGGAGACGTTCGCCACCGTCGGCACGTCCGACCTTGCGTGGACCGAGAAGGTGTGCGCGATGGCCGCGAGGCGTGACGGCTCGTTGCAGCTCGGTTTCGGGCTCGGCAAGTACACGAACCGCAACGTGATGGACGGCTACGCCGGCGTGTCGCGCGGCGTCGAGCAGGTCACGGTGCGCGCCAGCCGGCGGCTGTTTCCAGACATCGACAGCACCACGATCGGGCCGATCACCTACGAGGTCGTCGAGCCGCTCGAGGCCGTGCGCTTCGCGCTCGCACCGAACGACTGCCAGCCGGTCGCGTTCGACTTCACGTTCCGGGCCGCGCTGCCGTGCAACACCGAGGACCGTACGCACGGCCGCACGCCCGACGGGCGCCGCGTCAACGCAGAGCTCGTGCGCTACCACCAGATCGGCACCGCCGAGGGCTGGTTGGAGATCGACGGTGCGCGGCACGAGATGAACGCCGACGATTGGGTGAGCACGCGCGATCACAGCTGGGGCGTGCGCTACGACGTCGGCACGCCGCCGAGCGATCTCGAACCGTCGCCCGCGCTCGTCGACGGCGTCGCGTTCTCGATGATCTGGAGCCCGCTGCTCTTCGAGCGGTCGGACGGATCGCGTTACGGCGTGTTCCTGCACACCACGAAGGTCGAGGGCTTTGGCCGCGTGCTGCAGAAGATGGTCACCGGGGGCGTGGAGCACCCCGACGGGCACGTCGAGCCGTTCGTCGACATCGAGCTCGCGCTCGACTTCGAGCCGCGCACGCGGCGGCTACGGGGCGGCGTGGTGCACACGCACATGGCGGACGGACGCGAGCGGCCGTTCACGTTCACGGTGCCGACCGACACCGGGTTCCATCTCGGCGCCGGGCTCTACTTCGGGTGGGGCGGCCATCATCACGGCGAATGGCGAGGGCCGCTGCACGTGGAGGGCGAGCGCATCGCCGACTGCACCGCGCCGGGCGTGTTCGAGTCGCTGCACCAGATCCGTGACACGTTCGTCGTCGTCGACGACCCGGTCGGCGGCGGGCGTGGCGTCGGCAACTGCCAGCCGATCGTCACGGGTGCCCGCCCCGAGCTCGGGCTGACGGCGGACACCTCGTTCCTCTAGCCCAACGCTCAACTCGGCACCGGTGCCCGCCGACAGGAAGTCATGGTGGTCGTCGTCGCCCTGCTCGCGCTCGCGGCCGCGCTGAGCGCGCAGTACGCGGTGCATCAGTAGTCGCGCACCAGCTCGGTCCGGGTGGTGAACGCGCGTAGCGCGTCGGGCCGCGGTGCCACGCCGATTCCCGGACCGTGGGGCACGGCGAGGCGACCGTCGTGCAGCACGAACGGCTCGGTGAGGTCCTCGGCGAAGTAGCGCGCCGACGCCGACGTGTCGCCGGGCAGCGTGAAGTTGGGAAGGGCGGCGAGCGCGACGTTCGCGGCGCGGCCGATGCCGGTCTCGAGCATGCCGCCGCACCACACCGGCACGCCGCGCGCCGCGCACGCGTCGTGCACCCGCATCGCCTCGAGATAGCCGCCGACCCGGCCGGCCTTCACGTTCACGATCGAGCACGCACCGAGCTCGATCGCGAGCGCGGCGACCCGCGCCGACGTGATCGACTCGTCGAGGCAGATCGGCGTGCGCACCCGCGCGGCGAGCGCGGCATGGCCGGCGAGGTCGTCGGGCGCGAGCGGTTGCTCGACGAGCGCGAGGTCGAGGTCGTCGAGCGCACGCAGCGCGGCGACGTCGTCGTCGCGCAGGGAGTAGGCGGCGTTCGCGTCGACCTGGAGCATCACGCCCGGGAATCGATCGCGCACCGCGCGCACCGGCGCCACGTCGTGACCGGGCTCGATCTTGAGCTTCACGCGGCGGTAGCCGTCGTCGAGGTAGCGCGCGACGGTGTCGAGGAGCGCGTCCGTGGAGGGCTGGATCCCCACCGACACGCCGCAATCGACGCGATCGTGCACCGCCCCGAGGCGCGCGGCCAGCGACCGTCCGCTCTGCCGGAGCGCCGCGTCGAGCACGGCCATCTCGAGCGCACCCTTCGCCATCGGATGACCCTGGACGCGCGCGAGCACCGTGGCCACGTCGTCGGGCGCGACGGCGCCATGCTGCCGACGGGACGCGAGCAGCCGGGGCACGAGGAAGCGGCGCAACACGTCGGCCGCGCCGTCGACGTGCTCGGCGGAGTAGAGCGGTTGCTGGTCGGCGACGCACTCGCCCCAGCCTTCGGCGCCGTTGTCGAGCAGTACCCGCACCAGCAGCGCGTCGCGCACGTCCTCGGTACCGAACGACGTACGGAACGGCGCCACGAGCGGGATGCAGACGCGCCGGAGCTCGACCGAGTCGATCCGCACACGTTCGCCCACAGGGGGATGGGCGGTCACGGCGGTTCCACCGTGTACCAGCCGTCGCGGCTCATGGCGGTGGCTCGCCAGCCCGCGCGCACACGCGCGCCGAGCTCGTCACGCACTCGCAGGCGATGGACGCGCGCGGTCGCCGGGTCGGTGTGGCGCAGCGCCACGATGTCGTCGGGCACGAACACGCGGACGCTGCGGTCCCGCGCGGGCTCACGGCGCCGGTCATCGACCGCCCACACGGCGACGGCCCGGTCGGTCTCGTCGCCTGCGTTCGTGGCGTCGCGCAGCGGCCCGTAGAAGTCGACCTCGTAGTCCGTGATCACGGCCCCGAGCTTCGTGAGGTTGAACGAGGCGTTGCGCCGCACGAGCGGATCGAATGTCCAGGTGATCGCGGCGAGCCCGCGCTCGGCGGCCCATGCTCGCTGGTGGTGCTTGATCCTGGCGCCGATGCCTTGGCGCTCGGCGCCCGGCGCCACGCAGACGGTGTGGGAGTGCAGCACCGGTTCGCCGTGGTGGCGGCCGAGGAAGCCGTAGGCGCCGCCTGCGAGCTGGCCGCCGGCGGTCCACGCACCGGCGACGTAACCACCGAAGTGCGCGAGCGCGGCGAGGAGGTCGGTCGCCACGGCGGGGCAGCCCGCCGGAGCGACCCACACCTGCCCGATCAGGGCGGCGAGCGCGGCGTGCTCGGCCGGCACCGTCAGGTTGTGTATCGCGACGTCGCTCTGCACGGCCGCGGACGCTAGAGGAGCGTGACCGCGGTCTCCATCGCACCCGCCGCGGTGCGGGCCGGTGAGCCCGGTTGTACCCTCGACGTGACCCGAAGGAGTTCGCATGCCTGATGTTGGTGCGCCTGAGCTGCTCATCATCGCGCTCGTCATCCTCCTGCTCTTCGGTGGTGCCAAGCTTCCCGACCTGGCCCGTTCGCTCGGCAAGGCGAAGGGCGAGTTCAAAAAGGGCCTCGAAGAGGACGACAAGGCGCCGGCGAAGACCGACGGCGACTGATCGCCGCGCTCTTGACCGCGGGCGCGCGCCGCGGTTGAACTGAGGCGATGCATCGCCGCATCGCACTCTCGGTGCTCGCCGCCGCGTTCGTGATCACCCTGACCACCCTTGGCGGGGGTTCGCCGAAGCCCGCGGCGGGTGCCGTAAGCGCGGCTCGGCAGGCCGACCCCGTCGTGCTCACCGGTGCCGACGCGCCCGCTCTCGTGGGTGCCGCGGTCAACACCATCGTCGGCTTCCGCTGGACCGGCAGCTTGTGGGTGCAGCTGCCGGTGCAGGTGGACGAGCGAGCCGTCGTGAACTTCTCGAAGATCTACCACGACCCCAACGCGAACTTCTACGGCAGCCAGGTGAGCGCGGTCTCCGCGCTCGTGTACACGTCGGGGAACACGTGGACGGGCGCCGATCCGGTCAAGGGCTTCGACTCCGACGACGAGCTGGCGTTCATGGCACGCGACGCAGGTGTGGCCGCGCCGAGCGGGACCGCGCAACCGGCCGGAACCGCGACGGCCACCGGCGTGGAGGTGCAGGTCACCGATCCGCTCGCGCCCGGCAGCGGCGGCTACGTGTACCTGTTCCGCAAGGCGTCCGGCAGCCGCCTCGTGCCCAGCGCGCACAAGCGCTATGTGCACTACTCGTTCAAGCTTCTTGCCGGCGGTTACAAGCGCACGTACAGCCTCACTGGTTCGGACAACCCCGAGAACAGTGTCGTCAAGGGCGCCTCGTACGTGCGGCGCTTCTCCGACCGCTGGGTCACCGACCAGCTCATGATCACCGCCGCGGGGAAGCACGCGCCCGACATCATCGACCGCCAGAAGGTGCTCTTCTCGCCGGGATACTGCGGCCGCAGCGAGGACACCTTTGACGCCACGGGACCGAACGGGTCGGCGGAAGGCGCGTTCATCGTCAACAAGGTGGGGCCGGTCCGGGCGATCCGTTCGTACATCGGTGCCAACAGCGGACCGAGCACGCAGCGGACCGACATCTTCTACGACCGGCGTGAGGACCTGCGCACGGACCTGCGCGTGCACGCGATCCCGTCGATCCTGGACTTCGTCGATTACAGCCCGGCCGCGGTCGGCATGACGTACCGCAACTCGGTGAACCCCGCCGGTGTCACGATCGACGGCACCGCCGATTCGCTCACCGCGGGTGCTCCGGAATGGGAGCAGGTCACGGGCGCGGCGGGCACGGTCACCTACGTCAATGCGTTGCACACGTCGTTCACGCCGACTGGGGTCACGTCGTACTACGAGGACAACAGCACGAACCCGTCCACGCAGTGCACCGGCGACGCCGGCGCGTACGGGTCGAGCGGCACTTGCATCGACGGCGCGATCCCGTGCACCGATCCCGGCCATGGCTGCTCCGATTCGCTCTGGAGCACGAGGACGATGTTCTACGACGCGCCCGGAGGCACCGCCGCGAGTGCAGCGGCCGAGGCGGTCGACGCCGAGCAGCCGCTGCAGTACAGCGCCCGGGCCTGGTCCTGACCGCCGCCGCTCGCGCCGCGGTCGCCTGACGCCGTCAACTCGCGGTTGACACACTCCAGCCGTCAACGTATGGTTGACGCATGGCTCCTGCACCCACCCTGGAAGTGCTCATCTCCGTCGTCGAGGCCGACAGTGCCGGCGCCGATGCGCTCGGCCGGCTCGAGGCGGCCGCGTCGGCCGCGGCCGACCTCGCCGAGGTGTCCGACGCGCTGCTCGACCACTTCGTCGACGAGTGCCGCCGGGAGGGGCGCTCGTGGAAGGAGATCAGCGGCGCGCTCGGGGTCACCCGGCAGGCCGCGCACAAGCGCTTCTCGTCCGCGCCGGCCACGCTGGAGCGCTTCACCGAGCGGGCGCGGGCCGCGCTGCGCGCCGCGGTAGACGAGGCGCGCGTGCTCGGTCACAACTACGTCGGCACCGAGCACCTGCTACTCGGCCTGTACGCGCCGGCCGAGGGGATCGCGGCACGGGCGCTGCACGACCTCGGCGCCGAGCGCAGCGCCGTGCTGGAGAAGGTGCTCGAGCACCTGCCGACCATCACGCCGGGCGCCGCGCCCACGGCGCCGCCGTACACGCCGCGCATGCGCCGTTGCCTCGAACAAGCCGTGGAGGAGGCCCTCGCGCTCGGCCACAACTACATCGGCACCGAGCACCTCCTGCTCGCGCTCTTCGACGATCAGGAGTCGCTCGCGGCGAAGGTGCTGCGCGAGCTCGGCGTCGAGCAGGATCGCTGCCGCGCCGTCATCGTCGCCATGCTCAGCGGGTTCACGACGAGCGAAGGCGAGCGTCGATCCAGCTGACGGCACCGGCGGCGGAGTCGGCCGTGTGCCCGGGCCCGGTGTCCGTTAGCCCGGCTTGGCGGCACGGCGTGGTGGGAACAGCCCAGGCGTGGAACCGCACGCGCACCCCGCCGGGTGGATCGAGGCGATCGGATGGATCAGCCTCGCGGCCGCGTTCGCCTCGGCGGGTGTGATCCTCTACGACATCTTCGGCCGCGGCTACCGGCAGAAGATGACGATCATGGACGCGGTCTATCCGATCACCGCGCTGTACTGGGGCCCGGTCGCGGGCTGGTTCTATTTCCGTCACGGTCGCCGGCAATCGAAGCCGATGATCAAGGAGCTCGGCGAGGTCGATCCCGACGATCTGCCCACCTGGACGGTGCTCGGCAAGGCCGTGAGCCACTGCGGCGGAGGCTGCACGCTCGGCGACATCGCGGGGGAGTGGCTCGTCGTCACGGCCGGACTTTCGATCGCCGGCAAGGGGCTGTGGGCCGACATACCGATGGACTTCGCCTGGGCGTGGACGCTCGGTGTCGTCTTCCAGTACTTCACGATCGTGCCGATGCGCAACATCGGAAAGGTCGCGGGCATCTGGGCCGCGATCAAGGCGGACACGCTCTCGATCCTTGCGTTCCAGGTCGGCCTGTTCGGCGGCATGGTCGTGTACCAAGAGGTGATCTTCCACCCCGGCCTACCGAAGACCACCGCCACCTACTGGATGCTCATGCAGCTCGCGATGATCGTGGGTTTCTTCACCGCGCTTCCCGTGAACCACTGGCTCATCAACCACGGACTCAAGGAGAAGATGTAGCGAGCCGGAACGGCGCACACAGCGCGCCGCGTGCTTGGCGGTCGCTCTGGACACCGGTCGACGTATCGTCACGCGTGCAGCGTGGCCGTGAGCTCGTCGATGAACGCGCCGGAGCGCTTCGTAACCTTGTCCCAGGTCGCCATCACCAGCTTGAATCCGTGCTGGCCGGGCACGCTCCATTTCTCGTTGTTCCACTCGTAGTCGACCGGATCGTCGTGCCACTTCCGGCCGTTCGTCTCGAGAATCGTCCGCCGCTCGAGGAACGCGAAGTCGAAGTAGTACGTGCACCGCCGCCCTTC
Source organism: uncultured Actinomycetes bacterium (assembly GCA_963716525.1). Taxonomy (GTDB): domain Bacteria; phylum Actinomycetota; class Acidimicrobiia; order IMCC26256; family PALSA-610; genus JBBREP01. The sequence goes on along the minus strand of OY970315.1, from coordinate 539,209 downwards.
GAGCGGGTGCTCGCGGACGAAGTCGTCGATGCCGTGCGCCACGAGAAGCCGGCGGGCCTTCACCTCGAGATCCGAGCGCGAGGGGTGATCGGGATCGAGTTGGCTCAGGAGTTTCCGCATCGCGGCGATGCCGCGCCGGCCCGGCCGCGCGTGACGCTCGAGGTACGCGGCGAGCGACGCCATCGTCACGAGTTGGCGCCGTCGCGCGTCCTCACAGGCGATCTCGAGCGATTCGTCGTCGATGAGGTGCGCGAGCTGCACGAGCGTTGCCTCGGGTCCGGTGAGGCGCACGCCAAGGTGAGACCGGAGCATGAGCGCGGCACGGTCGTCCGCCTCGCGAACGACCACACGCGGGCTGCGTAGGCGCCGGCCGCGGGGCACGTTGATCTCCGGCTTGTGGGCTCGAACTCCTCGAAGCTGGTAGGACGCGCCGGCCGAGCGCCCGTCGGCGGCGGCGAGGTCGCCGGCCCACAAGAGCGCGGCGCGCAGCCACTGTTCGTCGGTCACGGGGACGGCCGCCATGCGATACGTGTCGGGAAGAACTCGGATCACCGAGCCGTCGTGGCCGAGCGCGGTCAGTTGCTTCCGGGTGACGCCGCGGGCGACCGCGTCGCGACCCCGGAAGACCCCGAGGTTCTTCGCCGCGAGCTTCGACAGCACGGCGATGGCCTGGCTTTGCGACATCCAATGCCCTCACAGGGAACCCAAGGCCGCAAAGTCGGCCTCGACCGTTCGAACAGGAGGGGAGATCGAGTGTGGAGCACCCCCGGCAGGACTCGAACCTGCGACCTTGTCATTAGAAGTGACTTGCTCTATCCGCCTGAGCTACGGGGGCGTGATTGGCGTCCTGACCTGGGCATATTGTCTCGCCACGAGCTCGAATCGGTGACGCATACGGGTGATTCGGTGACGCACACGGGTGATTCAGCTCATGGAGTCGATGTCGAAGCGCCGACCGACGAGCGCAACGCTATGCACCTCGGTGCAGTACGGCGAACACCGCGGCCGTCGCCGTGCCGTACACGAGGTGAGCCGACAAGTCCCTGGCCAGCGTCTTGGCGTCGTACTCCCAGATCGGCTGGTACAGCTTCGCCAGTGGCAGCACCGCGTACGATGTGAGCCAGGCGGCGGGGCCGAGCACGAGACCCGAGCGCCAGGTCGGGCGGCGCATCGAGCCGGCGACGAGCCCGAACTGCGCGCCCCACGCGATGCCGGTTCCCCAGTGGACGACGTTCTGCGTGCGGCCCGCGTACCGGTCAGGGATGTCGTGATCGAGAACGGCCTCCAGGACCCGCTTGCCGAGCTTGCCCGGCGCCGACGTGTCGTCCCAGGTGTCGACGCCGCCGAACTCCCATTGGAGCGGACCGCTGCGTCCGCCGTCACGGCGATCGCGCAGATACCAGAGCGCGTCCATCGCTGCAGTCCCGGCCGCGCCGGCCAGCGCACCGGCGGTGACCGACGCCAGTGGCGCGGGGTGTCGCGGTCGGTTCGTCGGTGCCATCGCCGTGCGTCCTCTCCTGGTCGAGCGACATCCGCCCCGGGTACGAAGCCCCATGGCTGCCTGTTACCCGCGGGCCCGGATCGCAACTCGGCACGTCCGTGGCGGGATCACCGTCCGGGCATAGGGGGTCACCTGCTTGGTCCTACGCCTGTTCCCCGGTCTACGAACTTCGCACCGACGACCGCCCGGCCGCATGCTCGTCGAGCGCGCGGCCACACACAGCGCGGCGACGGTCACGCGGACGTGGAAATTCCCGGCGCGGTGCTGGCGAATGAATCGATTCTTGACCGACTGCATCGCGTCTTCTGACCGGCACTGCTGGATTTTCGGGTGCGCACTTCTCGATACTCCTATGCGGTCGGTGGGGTGAGGCCGGGCGGAACCTCACACAATCAGGAGCCAGCAGACTCGTGTCCCTCCTCGTGTCCCTGTCCTCGGCGCGCCGGCGCGCCGTCGTCGCTCGTCGCAACAAGCGCGTCACCGCGCTCGTGGCCTTTGTCTCACTCGCGCTCACCGCCGCGGGCGCCGCCCGCGTGTACGCCTCGTCCACGTCGGCCTCGACGTCGACGCAATTCGCGGTCGCGACGGCGCGCGACAACTCCGCGCTCGTCGCCGCGCCGCGGTGCGTGACAGCGCGTACCCGATTCCGGCGGGCGCACTGTTCGTCGCGCCGAACGGCTCCGACGCCAGCGTCGGTACGGTGGCCGCACCGTTCCTCACGATCTCGCATGCAGTGGCCGCGGCGCGGTCCGCTGGCACGATCGTGGTGCGCGGTGGCACCTACCGCGAGTCGCTCGGCTATGTGACGAAGCAGATCACGATCCAGGCGTATCCCCACGAGCAGGTGTGGATGAAGGGCAGCGTGCCCGTGTCCGGGTTCACGCAGTCGGGCGGCGCGTGGGTCAAGCGAGGCTGGACGCCGGCGCTCTGCCACTCGTGCTACCCGTCGTGGGCGATCGATCCCGCACATCCGGCCGCCGGCCTGCCCGACCAGGTGTTCGTCGACGGACAGCCGCTGGCGCAGGTGATGAATCCTGCCGCCCTCGCGCCGGGCGCTTTCTACGTCGACACGGCGAATCACCAGTTGGAGTTGGGCGCCGATCCGGCGGGTCACGCCGTCGAGGCGACCTCCTACAGCCTGGCGATGCAGTTCCAGGGTCGTGCGTCCGGCTCGAAGCTGCTCGGCATCGGCGTCGCGCAATACGGGCCGCATTTCAACATGGACATGCCCGCGATGGTGGTCGGCAACGCCACGAACCTCACGTTCGACCGGGACGCGTTCGACTGGTCGGCGACGCGGGGTCTCAGCGTGTTCAAGCCGGGAGCGGTCGTGACGCACAGCGACTTCTTCGACGACGGCGCGAACGCGCTGCACGCGAACCGCGCCGACGGTCTGACCGTGACGGGGAACCGCTTCGTGTACGCGAACTTCGAGCAGTTCTCGATCGCGCCCTCGGCCACGGCATCGGTCGGCGCCGTGAAGATCACCTACACCGGGAACGCGCTCGTGAAGTGGAACTACTTCGGAGACAACGACGGCATCGCGTTGTGGTTCGACCTCGACTGCTTCAACATCACGATCGCGAACAACCTCGTGGTGCGCAACGCGCAGTTCGGCATCTACTACGAGGTGTCAACTCGGGCTCTCATCGCCGGCAACGTCGCCGCCGACAACGGCTGGGACGGCGTCCGCGTCATCGGAAGCACCAACACCAGGATCTGGAACAACACGATGGCCAACAACGGCGGCGCTCAGCTCGGCGTCGACGAGGACCGGCGTACGCAGACCGACCCGAAGCTGCGCGCGCAGGGCTTCACGTGGGACGCGGCGAACATCAGCGTGTTCAACAACGTGCTCGCGGGCGGTCCCAACGCCCGGGCATTGTGGGACAGCTTCGACTCGACCAGCCCGCGTCACCTCACCTCGCCGCAGATGGTGCCGGCGAGCGGCAACAACGTGTTCGTGCGCCCGACGGCGTCGCAGCCGGCCTCCGTGGCGTCGTGGCAGACGACGTTGTCCACCACGACCAGGTTCCCGACGCTCGCGGCGTTCCAGGTCGCGACCGGTCGTGAGCAGGGCAGCATCGCGGCCGATGCCGTGCCGCTCACGAACACGTTCACCGATCCGTTCGGAGACCATTTCACGCTCACGGCGAAGAGCCCCGCGCTCGCGAGGGGCCTGCCGCTCCCGGCCGACGTCGCCGCGGCGATGAGCGTCAACGGGTCCGTGCACGTCGGTGCCGTGTTCCCGGGCGTCGCACCCCCCGGCTGACCTGCGGCGACGCGGGCCCGGCGGCCGGGGTTAGCCGATTCTTCACAATCTGCGCACAAATTTCTGGGCTTCAGTCCCTTCAGTTCGCCCCGTGCGCGTCTCGATACACCATGCACGGTCAGCCGGGGCGCGGCGGGGCGGAAATCCACACGAGGAGCCAGCACGTCGTGTTTCAGCACCCGCGCGCGCATTCGGCGCGCCAGCATCGCCGCGCCCTGACGGCCCGTACGAGACGAATCGTGACCCTGGCGAGCGTGTCGGCGCTCGCACTCGCCGGCATCGGAGCGGCGCGCAGCACCGCGGCCACCACCGCGGAACCCGACGGGTCGGCGGCGCCGGCCGCCGCCCTGCAGGTGCCGGACAGCGAGTTCTCGATCCCGCAGGGCGCAGCGTTCGTGGCGGGTAACGGCTCGGACCGCAACCCCGGCACTCAAGCCGCGCCGTTCCGGACGATCACGCACGCGGTCGCGGTGGCGCGCAGCGGCGCGACGGTCGTGGTGCGGGCCGGCACCTATCGGGAGGCGCTCGGCTCGATCACCAAGCGCGTCACGATCCAGGCGTACCCGCACGAGCAGGTGTGGCTGAAGGGCAGCGTGCCCGTCGCCGGCTTCGTCGCGTCGGGCCAGGTGTGGGTGAAGACCGGGTGGTCGGACCGGCTCTGCCACACGTGCACGCCGCGCTCGGCGATCGATCCCGCGTATCCCGCCGCCGGGCTCCCGGATCAGGTCTTCGTCGACGGCCGCCCGCTCGCGCAGGTGACGACACCCGCGCAGGTGAAGCCAGGCACGTTCGCCGTCGACACCCAGCGGCACCGGTTGGTGCTCGGGAGCGACCCCGCCGGCCATCGCGTCGAGGCGACGTACTTCCCGGTGGCGATGCAGTTCAACAGTCGAGCGGCGGGCTCGCAGCTGCTCGGCATCGGCGTCAGCGAGTACGGGCCGCAGTTCGACTACCGGCAGCCGGCCATGGTGATTGCCAACACCACGGACCTCACGTTCGACGCGGACGCGTTCGACCGGTCCGCGACCCGCGGCCTCAGCGTGCTGCGGTCGGGCGGCGTCGTGGAGCGCAGCGTCTTCCTCGACAACGGCGCGAACGCGCTGCACGCGAACCGCGCCGACGGGTTGCTCGTGATGGGCAACCGCTTCGCCTACTCGAACCGTGAGCACTTCTCGATCGCCGGAACTGCCACCGCGTCGATCGCGGCGGTGAAGGTCACGTTGACGACGAACGCGCTCGTGAAGGCGAACTACCTCGACGACAACGCGAGCAATGCGGTGTGGTTCGACGTCAACTCGTACAACGTGACGGTCGCCGACAACGCGATCGTCCGCAATGCGGGCTTCGGCATCATGTACGAGATCTCGGCGCACGGCCTGCTCGCGGGCAACGTCGTGGTGGCGAACGGCCGCGACGGCATCCGCGTCAGCGGTTCGACGAACGTCGACATGTGGAACAACACGCTCGCCGACAACGCCTGGTCGCAGATCGGCGTCTACGACGACGGTCGCACGCAACCCGACCGCGCGTACCGCGCCCGCGGGATCACGTGGGACACCGCGGAGGTGCGCGCGTTCAACAACGTCCTCGTCGGCGGCCCCGACGCCACCGGCCCGCTGTGGAACAGCTTCGACGGGAGCCGGCCCCGCCATCTCACGACGCTGCAGATGGTGTCGGCCGACGACCGGAACCTGTTCGTGAGCCTGCAGCCGGCACCGGCCGCCGGGGCATCGGCGATCGGGGCAACGGCGATCGGGCCACCGGCCGCCCCGCTCGCCGCGTGGCAGACGACGTTGCAGACGACAACCCGGTGGCCGACGCTCACCGCGCTCCAGGCCGCGACCGGCCGGGAACAGGGCAGCTCGACCCCGGGCGACGGGTCCACGGCCTGCTTGCCGCTCCCGGCTGAGGTGGCCGCGGCGATGGGCGTCAGCACGCCGCTGCGCCTCGGTGCACCGTTGATGGGCATCGTGGCGCCCGGCTCGGCGTGGTAGGTGGTCAGGCGGTCGTGGCGTCGGTCACGAGCCCGAGCTGCGCGAGCGACTTGAGGAGCGACGCGAGCGCGGGGTTCGAGCGCTTGGCCCCGGTGACCTTCGGCTTGCCCGAGGGACTCGCACCGAAGAGTCCGACGCGCCCGCCCGCGCCGTGGACGAGGTCACCACCCGCGATCTCGAGGTTGCCACGGACCACGCGCAGGTCGGGCGTGCCGGGCTCGTGCTCGACCACGAGCAGCTTCGACGACGCGCTCGCGGGCGGCAAGAGGTAGCGACCGAGCGTGCCCTTGCTCGCGTAGAGGCCGAGCACCGCGACGTTGCCGACGATGTTCGACGCGAACGCGAGACCGTAGGTTTCCTTCCCTGCGAAGGGGTAGGGATCGCCCCACGTGCTCACGTGCACCGGGCCGCACGACACGCCGCTCACCACGGTGTGCTCCGAGAGGCCGTAGCTGATGACGCCGCCGTCCCACCAGATGTCCGGCACCGCCTGTTTCTGTGCGTTGTTGTGCGCCATCCACCCGGTGCCCACACTGTCGATCAGGGCAAGCAGCGCGATGCCGTACCGGCCGTTGAGGTTCGCGGTGATCCCGTGTAGCTGGCTGGAGAAGATGCTGTCGGTGCGGAAGCCGTCGCGCCCGTTGTGGTTGCACTGGATGCCGTTCACCAACACTTCCGAATGCCCGAGGTCGAAGCCGTCGAGCGCGTTGCTGTCGCATGTGATGTTGGTGTACGCGATCTCCCGCAACGCGTGGTACACGTTGATGCCGTTGTAGCCGTTGTCGTGCGCGTAGATGTTCGACACGTGGCCCACACGGGTCACCACGCCCTCGCCACTCAGCGCGATCCCGGTGGTGCGGCAGTTCGCGACCTCGAGATCGTCGAGGCGCAGGTTCGGGCAGCGCACGAGGTAGATGCCGTGCACGGCACCGCCCGACGTCTGGCGCGCGCGGTTGCCGTCGATCGTCAGGCTCCGGATCGCGATCCCCGGATTGCCGTTCACCACGTCGGCGTTCACGATCACGATCTTGTTGGCGGCCGGGGCCAGTTGGAGGATGGTCCCGCTCCTGCTCGCACCGAGCAGGGTGACGCCCGAGCGCAGCACGATGCTCCTGCTCACCATGTACGTGCCGTCGACGAGTGCGACCGTGCCGCCGCTCACCGGTAGGCCGTCGATCGCGGCCTGGATCGCGTCGCCGGTCAGCGTCGTGACCGTCACGCCGGGTCGCGGGTCGGGCGCGGTCGCCGCGAGCGCCGGGTGCGCGCCGGCCAGGAGCGCGGTCGCCGCGCCGCCCACTGCCAGACCGCCGCCGAGCAGGGCCCGGCGGTCGAAGCTTCGTTGTGTCACCACGCTGTCGTCCATGCGCGTCACACCCCTCCGAGGTCGTGTCGTCGCGGCGATCGTCACACGCCCGCCCGGATCGGAACAGTGTCCTACGTCCCGATCCGACTGTACGAAGGTCGTCAACGCCTCGCGCCGGTCACTCCTCCTCGAAGAGACGCTCTCCTCGGCGCAGTCGTGATGCGATGGTGATCACCTTCGGCAGCTCCCGGCGCGTGGGGGTGTGCGCCGACAGGAAGCGCGCGAACGCGGCGAGGACGATCGTCGACTCGGGCGACGTCTCCGGCCACGACGTCGCCTGGCGCACGGCGGCCTCGTACACCTGATACCAGTGGAAGCCGGCGTCCTCGTTGAGCAGCGCGCGGCCGAGGGCGGCGACCACATCGGCGCGCGGTACGCCGGCGGCGATGCACCCGGCGACGAGGTTGCCGGCCCGGTCGACTTCGCCCTGCACCTCGAAGCACTCCGCGAGCGCGCCGAGCCCTCCGGGCTCGGCCCGTGGCGGCCGTGCCGGCGGGATGTTGAGGAAGCGGTCGAGGTAGACGCGTAGCGCGCACTGCACGATGCCGCGCCGCGTGCCCGCCGACGATCCGCGTTGCGCCGAATGGTGCAGCGCGTTGGCGGTCGTGAACGCGTGATGGACGGTGTTCCAGTCGGCGTGGTCGTTCTGCACGTGGAAGCGCGCGATCCGCAGCGCGGCGGCGTGCGCGACCGCGTGGGCGAGCTGCTCGTCGCTCGCGCCCTCGTCGTGCGCGGCCACGAGCGCGCCGGCGACGCGCTCGGGATCGTCGTCGAGCAGCGCTTCGGCGAGGGCCGCCACGTCGCCGTCCGTGAACGCGCCGGTGCGGCCTGCGGGCGCACGCTCGATCGCGTCGGCAGTGCGCGCCGCGAGCTGCACGAGGTCGTGCGGGTACTGCCACTCGCTCGACTCCTCGTTGCGCGCGGCCCCCGCGGTTCCGGCGACGAGCGTGGGCAACACCGTCGCGGCGTGCTCCTCGCCCAGCAGCGCGAGCGCCTCGAACGCCTTGTTGGTGAAGTCGAGCGTGTGGCCCTCGTCGATGAACACGTGGTCGGTGATCGCGGCGATCATCATCCGCTCGACCGCCGAGAGCTCGGCCTTCGAGTCGATTGCGGTGCGCAGCGCCCGCTCCGCCGAGTCACTCGAACGCGTGTCGATGAAGCGCCGGTACCACTGCGCGAGGCGCTCGGCCGGCACGTCGTGACCGGGCAGGGGAGCGACGGGGAACCGCGGCGCGCGACCTGCGGTGTCGTTCGCCACGAAGCGCAGCGCGTGCACGAGCGCCACCGAGCGGTCGGCAGGATCGAGCAGCGGCAGCACGTTCGCCATGGCGACGAGCACGGTGAGGCCCGCACCCCAGCCCGCGCTGCGGTAGCGCGTGCCGAAGTCGACCGCGTCGCGCACGATGTCGAGCGGGTCGGTGCCCAGCTCCACCAGACCAAGCACCGACTTCGCGATCACGAGCGTGAGATCGTCTTCGAGGCCTTCGCGCAACCGCTGCTCGAGGCGGGTCCGCTCGTCGTCGGGGCGCGCCCGCACGAACACGGCGCCGCCGTCCACCTGCACGTCGAACGCCCGCGTGTCGTCGGCCCACGGATCGAGCGTGCCGCCCGACGCGAGGTCGAAGCGCGCGTGGTGCCAGTGGCAGGTCACCAGGCCGCACTCGACGGTGCCGCGGTGCAGCGGGAATCCCATGTGTGGGCAGCGGTCCTCGATCGCGAACAGCTCGCCGCCGTCGTCGAACACCACCACGGGGAGCGGGCCCACCTTCGTGAGCAGGTAGCCGTCGTCGTAGAGCCGGGTGAGGGTGCCGGCCCGCACTGCGTCACTCATGTGCACTCATGTCAGCGACCTCGCGAAATAAAGCAGTGATCACTTCTCATAATCGACCGGGTCGCCGCCGCTGTCAAGGCGCGCGCCGTCCCTCTACTGTGCCCACCGTGCCCGCCGCGCCCGCAATCCCGATCAAGCTCGGTCTCGGCCTCGACCTCTGGGCCGGCAAGGGCCTGCGGGTGCCCGTGGAACAGGTGCAGCTGGCCGAGCGGCTCGGCTACGACTCGGTGTGGACCGCCGAGGCGTACGGCTCCGACGCGATCAGCCCGCTGGCCTACCTCGCGGCGTGCACGTCGCGTATCCGGCTCGCCACCGGGATCATCCAGATCAGCGCACGCACACCGACGGCGACCGCGATGGCGATGGCCACGGTCGACGCGCTCGCCGGCGGCGATCGCACGGTCATCGGGCTCGGGTTGTCGGGGCCGCAGGTGGTGGAGGGTTGGTACGGCGCGCCGTGGGCGCGGCCCCACGCGCGGCTGCGCGACGGCATCGCGGTGATCCGCGCCGCGCTGCGGCGCGAGGGCCCGCTCGAGTACCACGGGGCGACGCTGAGCGTGCCCTACTCCGGCCCCGACGCAACGGGCATGGGCAAGCCGCTGAAGTCGATCCTGCACACCGCGCCGCTGCCGATCTGGCTCGCGGCCGGCGGGCCGCGCAACGTGGCCCTCGCGGCCGAGGTGTGCGACGGCTGGATCCCGATGGGCTTTCGCCCCGACATGATGGCCACGTACCGGAAGCAGTTGGAGGAGGGCTTCGCACGCCGCGCGGCCGACGCCCCGGGGGCCGCGAGCACAGCGAGCGGGGGCGGGTTCGAGATCGCGCCGTCGGTGACGGTCGCGATCACCGACGACGTGCGTGCCGTCATCGACGCGGCCAAGCCGCGCATCGCGATGTACGTGGGAGGAATGGGGCATCCCGAGATGAACTTCCACAACCAGTCGATGGCGCGTGTCGGCTACCCGGAGGCCGCGGCCCGGATCCAGGAGCTGTTCCTGGCCGGCCGGCGCGACGAGGCCACGGCCGCAGTGCCCGACGAGTTCGTCGACGACGGCGGGCTGTTCGGCTCGCCGGAACGGATCGCGCAGCGGTTCCGGCCCTGGGCCGAGTGTGGCGCCACGACGTTGGTCGTGCGCGTCGCCGGCCCACACGCGCAACCACCGGGGGCAGACGGCGCGCTCACGTTGATGGCCGAGCTCGCCGGCACGAACCAACCGGCGGTCGCGCCGTGAGCGACACGGCGCGCGGCGGCTACGAGACGATCCTCGTCGATCGGCCCGCCGAGCACGTGGCCCGGATCACGCTGAACCGGCCCGAGAAGCGCAACGCGATCAGCGGGCCGCTGCGCATCGAGTTGTTCGACGCGCTGCACGCCCACGACGACGATCCGGCGGTGCGGGTCACGATCGTGCGCGGCGCGGGAACCTGCTTCTCGAGCGGCTACGACCTCGGCTCATCGCTGTGGGACGAAAAGCCCTTCTGGTCGGCCGACGGCGACGGCAAATGGTCGCGCCACGTGTCCGAGGGCTGGTTCGGCATCTGGGACCTCGCCAAGCCGGTCATCGCGCAGGTGCACGGCTACGCGCTCGCCGGCGGTACCGAGCTGATGGCGGCGTGCGACCTCGCGTACTGCGCGGGCGACGCGCAGATCGGCTATCCGGTGACCCGCGTCATCAGCCCGCCCGACATGCAGTTCCATCCGTATTTCGTGGGCCTGCGCCACGCGATGGAGCTCCTGCTCACGGGCGACTCGATCAGCGGCGACGAAGCGGCGCGCATGGGCATCGTCAACCGCGCGTACCCCGCGGCCGAGCTGGAAGCAGCCGTGCTCGACATCGCCGGTCGCGTCGCGCGCACCGAGAGCGACCTGCAGCAGATCAACAAACGCTCGGTGCACCGGGCGATGGACATCATGGGGATCCGCGCCGCGATCCGCGCGGGCAGCGAGCTGCAGGCGCTTGCCGGGCACCAGCGATCGGTGCGCAAGCGGCTCGCCGACGCGCTCGGCGCCATGAAGTCCGCGGTCGACAAACCGGCGAAGGAGCAGTAGATGGACGTGTTCGAGGCGCTGTACACGACGCGCGCGATGCGGCGGGTGAAGCCCGACCCGATCCCGCTCGACGTTCAGGACCGCATCCTCGACGCCGCGATCCGCGCGCCGAGCGGCGGTAACAGCCAGAACTGGAAGTTCATGCTCGTGGACGACCCGGCAATGCGCGGCGAGCTCGGCCCGATCTACCGGCGCTGCCTCGCGCTCCTCTGGCAGACGCTCTACAAGGAGCGGATCGAGGCGGCCGCGGCCACCCCCGACGATCCCGAGAGCCAGCAGATGCTGCGCATCCAGCGCAGCGCGCAGCACCTCGCCGACCATTTCGAACAGTACCCGTTGCTGCTGTTCAGCTTCGCCCAGCACGACCCCTCGGGCGGCTCGATCTACCCGGCCACCTGGTCGGCGATGCTCGCGGCGCGCGCGTTCGGCGTCGGCGCGTCGCTCACGAGCGTCTTCCTCTTCGAGCTCGACAACGTGCTCAACGTGCTCGGCGTACCGAAGGACGAAGGCTGGATCTTCTCGTCGTGCGTGACGTTCGGCTACCCCACCGGCCGGTGGGGTGTGGCGCCCCGCCGGCCTGTGCACGAGGTGACGTTCCGCAACGGCTGGGGCAACCCGCTCGGCCGTGAGATCCCCGAGCCGCTCTGGAGCGCTCAGTGAACGAGTCGGCCGCGCGTGCGCCGGCGAGCCGCCCCTCGGGGCGCGAGGCGCAGCCGAGCGGGGGTGGAGTCGTCATCGTGGAGGCCGCGATCAACGGCGCAACGTCGAACCGCGCGAACCCGAACGTGCCGTCGACGCCCGACGAGATCGCGCGCGACGCGCTGGCGTGCATGGACGCGGGCGCGGCGATCGTGCACAACCACATCGACAAGTTCGGCCTCCCGGCCCACGAAGCTGCGCACCGTTACCTCGACGGCTGGCGGCCGGTGCTTGCCGCGCGTCCCGACGCGCCGCTGTATCCCACGGTGAACACCGGACCGACGGTGGAGGCATCGTTCTCGCACATCGAGCCGCTCGTGGACGCGGTGGGCATGCGCATCGGCCTGTGTGACGCCGGATCGGTGAACTTCGGCTCGCTCGACGACGGCGGCATCCCGCGGGGCGGCTACGTGTACCGCAACAGCCACGACGACGCGCGCTACCAGATGGAGCTGTGCCGGCGCCTCGGGCTGGGGCCGTCGATGGCGGTGTTCGAGCCGGGCTTCCTGCGGGCGATCCGGGCGTGGTGCGTGGCCGGCGCGCTCCCCGCCGGCGGGATGATCAAGCTCTACTTCGGCGGCGAGTCGGGCTATCTCGGCGGCACCGGTGCCGGTGTGCCGTTCGGGTTGCCGCCCAGCCGCCGCGCGCTCGACGCGTACCTCGAGCTGCTCGAAGGCACCGGTGTGCCGTGGTCCGCCGCGGTGCTCGGCGGCGACGTGTGCAGCGACCCGGCGTTCGTCGACGCGGTGCTCGACGCCGGCGGCCACCTGCACGTGGGGCTCGAAGACTGCAACGGTGTCGGCACGCGCACGAACGTGAAGCTCGTCGAGACCGCAGTCGCGCTCATCGAGAAGTCGGGCCGCCGCGCCGCGACGCCCACCGAAGCGGCAACGATCCTGCGACTACCGGCTCGCTGACGGGGATCGTGTGTCGCTGCGGGCGCAGCCGGCGGCGTGCGGCGAGCCGGGTGGCGGCAGCGGGTGGCGGAAGAGCGCGGCTGCGTTCTCGTGGCTGATCATGCGCACCTCGGCGGCCGGCAGCGCGCCGTAGAACTGCTCGAACACCGCCTGGGTGTCGGGCCACGTGCCGTCGCCGTGCGGGTAGTCGCTCTCGAAGCAGATGTTCTCCACGCCGATGACGTCACGCGTGCGGATCGTGGAGGGGTCGTCGATCGTCGCGAACCAGAAGTTGCGGCGCAGCACCTCGGCCGGTCGCAGCTCGCCGGGGAAGTAGGTGCCGTAGCCGGAGCGTTCGACGATGTTCTCGAGCCGATCGATCAGCATCGCCACCCAGCCGATCCCGCCCTCGCTCATCACGATCTTGAGGTTCGGGTACTCGACCGGCCAGCGTGACCAGAGCCACTCCGCGCACGCGCCGAGCGACAGCTGGCCGAACAGCGTCGCGCCGAGCGGCACCATCGGCGCACCCGGCGGCATGTCGGCGACACCGGTGGAACCGACGTGCAGGCAGATCACCGTGTCGGTGTCGGCACACGCCTCGATGATCGGCCGCCACCACGGCGAGAAGATCGGCTCCATGCCCACGCGGTGCGGCTGCTCGGGCAGCGTGACCGCCACGAAGCCGCGCTCCGCGTTGCGCCGGATCTCGCGGGCGCCCACCTCGGGGTCGCCGAGGTACGTGATGCCCATCGGGATCTGCCGCTCGGGATAGGGCTGCCACCACTCGTCGTGGAACCAGTCGTTCCAGGCCCGGGTGACCGCGATCCCGAGCTCGGCGTTCGCGGACTGCGAGAACACCCGGCCGCAGAATCCGGTGATCTGGCTCGGGAAGTTGCACGACGCCCAGACGCCGTTGATGTCCTGGTCGCGGACGCGGGCGTCGATGTCGTAACAACCGGGCCGCATCTCGTCGAAGCGGGTCGGCTCCACCAGCCAGTCCTCCCGGGGCCGGCCGACCACGGCGTTCAGCCCCACCTGGAAGAAGACCTGGCCGTCGAACGTCCAGACCTCGTGGCCCTCCTCGGTCTCGACGACCTTCGGGGCGTCGCCCGCCAGGTGAGCAGGGAGGCGGCCGTCGAACATGCCCGGCGGCTCCACCAGGTGGTCGTCGACGGAGATGATCGTGTGGCGGATCTCCCTCGGCGGCGGGTCGGGGAGGAGGCCGTGGGTGTCGTGCTTGGCCCAGTGGAGCTTCATGATGGCTCCTGAACCTAGCGAGGGCGCCATGACCAGGGGGTTCCCATGGGCGGTCGCCCCGCCAGGATGTCGTTTTCGTCATCCTGCCGGCCGGCGGCGCCGGCAACTGCGCGTGACCCCTGGATCGCGGGGCGTGAAAGACGTTACGCTGCCGCCGACGGCCTGGTGCCGTGGCCAGCAGCCGTGGGCGTGAGGCCCGGGCGAGAACGGGGCTGGCGGAGTGTTCAGCGTGTGAGTGTTCAGCGTGTGAGTGTTCAGCGTGGTGGCAAAGAAGGTCGGCCCGGTCGTGCGTAGTCGTTCTGTAGGTCTTTCGTTGGTAGTGGCGCTGGTGCTCGCGACGGGCACCGTCGCCGGTGCGTCCACCGTGCAGGCGCCGGCGCAGTCGTTGGTCGGCTCCGTGTTGCCGGCCGCGGAGGCGCAGTCGAGCACCACCGGGGCCCGGCCCGCGTGGGCCACCGTCGAATCACCGCTCACGAGCGACGTCAAGCCCCACTCCTACGGTTCGGTCACGGGGTACACGCCGCTCCCGCAGGCCTGCGGCGACCCGAACCCGATCGCCGTGCTCGGCGCGATGTACCAGATGGTGTTGCTCGGCGCGGGCCAGGTGCGCTGCGACCTCAACTGGTGGAGCGTCCAGCCGTACGGCCCCACGAACTGGAACTGGAGCACCTACGACAACGTCGTGAACGCGGCGGCGAAGTTCGGCATCCAGGTGCTCTTCGACATGACGTTCACGCCGCCGTGGGCGCGGCCCAACCCGCTGCCGAAGGGCACCCAGGACCCGTCGCACGTGCCGCCGAAGCACGTGAACGACTTCGTGCGCTTCGCCAACGCCGCGGTCAACCGCTACTCGCCGGTGGGTCACGCCCGCCCGGCCGGTCTCGTCGGGTCGGTCACCGAGTGGGAGGTCTGGAACGAGCCGAACCTCGTGGGTGGCTGGACCCCGGCCGACCCGGTCCGCTACGGCAACTTCCTGCACAGCGTGGCCTGGAGCATGCACCGCATCGACCACAAGGCCGTGATCATCAGCGGCGGCATGGCGCCGGCCGGCAACGTCAACGGCAACTACGCGCCGGCGAACTTCGTGTACGGCATGGCCACTACGGGCGTGTTCAAGCAGATCAACGGCGTGGGCATCCACCCGTACACGTTCCCTGCCTACCCGAACGAGAAGCTCAACTTCAACCCCTTCTACAACCAGGTCCCGGTCATGTACTACGTGATGGCCGTGTTCGGGGCCGCGAACTTGAAGATCTGGGCCACGGAGATCGGCTGGCCCACGTCGTCGCAATCGCCGCAGAGCTACCGGTTCTGGGACGGTGTCCAGGTCGGCACCGAGTCGTTCCAGGCCGCCGAGCTCCCGCTCACGATCCGTACATGGTTCACGTTCCCGTACGCGGGCCCGCTGTTCCTGTACTCCGAGCGCGACAAGTGCAACGACAACACGCAGTGGCTGTGCAAGATGGGCCTCGAGCGCACGAACGGCTCGAAGAAGCCGGCGTGGAACGCGGTGCACCAGCAACTGCTCAAGTCGCTCCCGTAGTCCGCGCCCTCAGCGCTCCAGCTTCACGCCGACAATGCGCTCGTAGGCAACGGGGTCGGTCGCGCCCTCGGTGACGAGCACGAGTGCGTGCCGGGCGCGGCGGTCGAGCACATGTGACTCCACGAGCGCGCGCAGGCCCGCGAGCGACGCCGCACCGGTCTCGCCCGCGACGACGCCGATCGCCGCGAGGTCGCGCATCGCCCGTTCGGCGCGCCCGTCGTCGATCGCGACGAACACGTCGACGCCTTCGTGCAGCAGAGGCCAGGCCACCACCGACACCGCGCCGCAGTTGAGGCCGGCCATGATCGAGTCGTGCGGGCCCGGCACGGGCACCAGGTGGCCGGCCTCGGCCGAGCGCAAGCCGCACGCCGCGGTGATCGGCTCGACGACGACCACGATCGCGTGTGCTGCGCGGTGTGCCACCACCGCCGCCGCCAGCGCGCCGACGCCCATCGGCACGACGACGAGGTCGGGCGGCGTGCCCGCGAGTTGGGCATCGACCTCGGTGAGGATCGTGCCGTACCCCTCGATGACGGCGCGGGGAACGGTGGTGTAGCCCGGCCACGACGTGTCGGACACCACGAGCGCGCCGTCGCCCGCCGATGCGGCCGATGTGGCCGACGCGACGACGGCGTCGTCGTACGTGCCGTCGACGACCGTGACCGGCGCGCCCTCCGACTCGATTGCGGCGATGCGGGCCGCCGCGGTTCCGGCCGGCACGAAGATCCGGGCGCGGAGGCCGAGCAGGCGGGCGACGTGGGCGACCGCCCGGCCGTGGTTGCCGTCGGTGGCCGTCACGAGCGTGAGCGGGCCGAGCGGCGCGATCGCGCTCCGAAGCTCGGCGAGATCACGCCATGCCGGTTCGTGACCGAGGCGCTCCGAGAGCAGCCGGTACAGCGCCCACGATGCGCCGAGCACCTTGAACGCAGGCAGACCGAGCCGGCTCGACTCGTCCTTCACCGACACGCGGGCGAGGCCGAGCTCCTGCGCGATGCCGGGGGCGTCGACGATGCGAGTCGGCGCGTAGCCGGGCAGGCGGCGGTGGAACGCGATCGGCCCACCGCTGCTCGGGCGCGCCGAAGGGTCGTGGCGGCGGGCGGGGTTGACGAACACCCGTGGGGCAGTTTCGGTCAAGACGGCCGACTTCACAGAAGCGCGACGCGCACGCGTCGACGGGGTGCCGAGGTCGGCGAAACGGTAGCTCCGGTGGTCACGTCACACCACGTCGCACGGCATGGAGCCGCACGGCATGGAGACGTCGGTCTTCGGCGAGCACGCGCATGTCCTCGCGGCCGTGCGGTTCGCCCACGTCGGTTGCGCCGATCCGGTGTGCGGAGGAGAATGCGCCTCCAACGACGGGGGAGCCGCCATGTCCGCGAGATCCATCCGTGCCGCGGTGTCCGGGCCGCGTCCCATCGGTCTGCGATCCACATCGGCAGGCGGCCTCGCGGTTGTCGGCATCGCGCTCGGTGTGGCGATCCTCGTGGGCGGGTGCTCGTCGAGCAGCAACAAGGGCACTGCCGCCACGACGACCACGACTGCGACCGCCGGTGCGACCTCGACGACGGCGGCGGCGTCGTCGAACGGCGGTGGCTCCACCGGCAACGGGCAGAGCTCGTCGGGCGACACGGCACCACCGTCACCGCCTTCGGGTCCCGCGCCGGCGATCGCCACCTTCGTGACGCCCGACAACATCGACTGTCACAACGGCAACCTGCAGAACTTCAGCGCAAGCTGGACGACGACGAACGCCGTGAAGACCACGATCTCGATCGACGGTCCAGGCGTCTACAAGACCTACCCGGCGAACGGATCCGACAGCCTCCCGTTCAATTGCTCCTCGTCGCACACCTTCCTGCTGACGGCGTACGGGCAGGACGGCCGGACGGCGACGAAGACCATCACGTTGCAGCCCCGCAACGTCCAGACCACGACCACGACGCCCACCACGAACCCGACCACGACGACGTAGCGGGTGGCCCGGCGCGAACGCAATCGAACCACGGCTGTCCGCGCCCGTCGCGGCGGGGCACCCACGGCCCGTGCTCCGATCGCTGGTCAGGTTTGATAGTTCCGGTCGACGAAGATCCGGGCACTGGCCGTGGCCTCCCCACCTGGCCCGAAGAGGGTGAAGGTCACCCCCGCACGCGGATCGGAACCCACTCCGTGGTTCGCATCACACTGAACCCTGAGGAAGAGGTCGGTCTCGTAGGCGGGATAGTTCGTGGAGCCTCGGTCGATCTCCACGAAGTCCGTGTAATACGTCTGCCAACTCAGAATCACCTCGGTGGTCGGGGGTGTTCCCCGGCAGACTCCGTAGCTCGTTCCGTTCACCGTCACCGGGCTGGCGGGCGAGATGTGGCTGTGGTTGTAATCGAAGACAGGTGCCGGTGGTCGGCCCGGCAGCGGTTTGATCGTGTCGAGTCTTGTTGTGGTGGTCGCCGCTTGCGTCGACGTCGCCGCTCGTGTCGACGTCGTGGTCCCCTGCGGATTCGACGCGGGCGCAGCCCGCGGGTTCAGGGTGCCGCTGGTCGCAGTTCCTCCTGCCGTACCACGGCGCGCTGCACCACCTTGGCGGCCGGCGGTGGCGGTCGTCGTGGTCGCGCGCGGATTCGCGTTGGCGGCGGAATCACTGCTCCCACCACACCCCGCCAGCGCGAGCGCCGCGGTCGCGATCATCACGCTGCCCGCTCCGCCGAGTCGTCGCACCGTCGATCTCCCAATCGTCGAACGCTCCGGGCACGGCCTTGCTCGTCGCTGCCCTCACGACGCCTCCGCTTCGCTGAGCTCGCGAGCGGGCTCGTAGCCGACGTGCAGAGTATCGACCCGCCGTGACCTCTGCGGGCGACCGACCCGTGGCGCGATCCGCACCTTGGTTCGTGCTGTCGCCGCTACCGTCGTGCGTGGACAGCGACCATCCGCTGCGATAGGCGCGATCGAAGCCGGCGCGCTGCTCGATCGCGTGCTGTACCAGATCGGGTTTGATCCGCGACGACGGCCCGTAACCCCAAGGAGACCCGTGACCCCCGAAGACCTCGTCGAGATCGAGCTCATCCGCCAGCTCAAGTACAAGTACGCGCGCTGCCTCGACCTCAAGCTGTGGGACGAGCTGGCCACCACGCTCACCGACGACGTCGTCGTCGACTACTCGGGCGGCAAGTACCACCACGAGGGGCGCGACGCCGTGATCGCCTGGATCCGTAAAGGCATGGGCGCCGAGACGTTCCTCTCGAGCCACAAGATGCACCACCCCGAGATCGAGATCACCGGCCCCACGACGGCGCGCGGCACCTGGGCGCTCGACGACCGTGTGGTGATGACCGACATGGGCCTCGACGTGCGCGGGTGCAGCTTCTACGAGGACGAGTACGTGAAGGTCGACGGGCAGTGGCGCATCGCCCGCACCGGCTACAAGCGCGTGTACGAGGAGATCGAGCCCCGCCGGCCCGAGATCACGCTCACCGCGAGCTACTTCACGACCGGCGGCCAGAGCTCGCTGCCGGCCTGACTGGGCCGAGCGGCGTCGGCGGCCACGTCGCGCGCGACTCGCTGCATGTCGCGCACCGCACGCACGGTGCCCGCCACCGTGCCGGTCACCTTCGAGCGGCCGAGGCGGGCGTGGTAGGCGACGCCGACCTCGTGGATGCGCCACCCCGCGCCGGCGGCGCGCAGCACCATCTCGAGCGGCCACCCGAAGCGACGATCGCGCAACCCGAGCGCGAGGAGCGCGTCGCGCCGCGCCGCGCGCATCGGGCCGAGGTCACAGAGCCGCACACCGCAGCGGCGGCGCAGCTCGGCCGCGAGCACGCGGTTCGCGACCGCGCGCGTGCAGTGGCCACGCGCCGCGATCTCCGGGCACGCGGGCGCCGAGCACGAGATCGGCGCGGCCTTCCTGCAGCGGTGCCACGACCCGTGCCAGGTCGGCCCCGTCGAACGACCCGTCACAGTCCATGAAGCACACGAGCTCGCTGTGGCTCGCGACCAGGCCGGCGAAGCACGCCGCGCCGAAACCCCGCACCGGCTCGTCGACGACGCGGGCGCCGAGCGCGCGGGCGACGGCCGCCGACCCGTCGCGCGAGCCGTTGTCGACGACGATCGGCGAGAACCCCGGCGGCAGACCGGCGAGCACTGCGGGGATGGCCTCGCGCTCGTCGAGCACGGGGAGGACCACGTCGATCTCGCTCCCATTCACGCTCCCATTCACGGGCCCATCGAAGCAGCCCGCAGCGCGGGCCGCACGGTGACGGTGATTACAAGTCGCGGAACACTGCGCGCCCGCGGGTGGCGGGCGGCAGTGGCACCGTTAGCCTCGGGCCGGTGACGAACACGGTGCTCGACGTGATCCACGTGCTCGTCGTGGAGGACGACTCGACCATCGCCGACGTGGTGGTGCGCTATCTCGAGAGTGAGGGCTTCCGCGTCACGTGGGCGCCGGCCGGCGACGTCGCGGTCGAGATCGTCGACCGCGAGCTCCCCGATCTCGCGGTCCTCGACCTCATGCTGCCCGGGCTCGACGGCTTCGGTGTGCTCGCGCACCTGCGTGCGATCGCGCCGATCCCGGTGATCATGCTGACGGCACTCGGCGAGGAACCCGACCGGGTCGCGGGCCTCGAGCTCGGCGCCGACGACTACCTGAGCAAGCCGTTCTCGCCGCGCGAGCTAATGGCACGGATCAAGGCGGTGTTGCGGCGCGCCCGGGCGCCGCTCGACCCGAGCGCCGGCCCCGACGTCATCACCGCCGGCGATCTCCGCATCGACGTTCCTGCGCCGCGAGGTGACGCGTGCCGGCGTGCCGGTCACGCTCACCGCACGCGAGTTCGAGCTGCTCGTGTTCTTTGCGCACCATCCGCGACAGGTGTTCCGGCGCGAGGTGCTGTTCGAGCAGGTGTGGGGCTACACCTACGGTGACGTCTCCACCGTCACGGTGCACATCCGCCGCCTGCGCGAGAAGATCGAGGCGGCACCGTCGACGCCGCAGCTGATCGTCACCGTCTGGGGTCAGGGCTACCGATGGGACGGCTGAACGGCGCGCGCCGCGCCGCGTTCGCAGTGGCCGCGGCAGGGACGCTCGCTACCGTCGCCGTCGTATGGGCGGCGGCAATGTCGGCACGCGACGCGCTCAAGCTCGTCGCGCTCGGCGGCGGCACCGCGCTCGCGGGCGGGCTCGTCGCGTTCTCCCTGCTGCGCCGGCTCGAGCGCACCAGCGTCACATCGCAGGTCGCCGCGCTCACCACGTCGACGCTCACAATCGTGGCCCTCGGAGCCTGGGTGGGAGCCCGGGCGATGTTCCTCTCGAGCCACGACCTCCGCGTGCTGCTCGTGCTGCTGCTGGCCGCGGGCACGGTCGCGCTCGTGAGCTCGCTCGTGCTCGGCGCGCGCATCGGCCGCGCCCGCGACGTGCTCATCGACACGACGCGCCGTATCGGCGACGGCGGCACCGGCGTCACCACCCCCACTGTCGGGCCGCCGCACATGGCCGAGCTGGCTCGCGAGCTCGCGATCGCCGGCGACCGTTTGGCCGAGGCGCGCCGCCGCGAGCAGGCCGTCGACGCGTCGCGGCGAGAGCTCGTGGCATGGATCTCACACGACCTGCGCACCCCGCTCTCGGGCATCCGTGCGATCGCCGAGGCGCTCGAGGACGGCCTCGTCGACGATCCCGGCCGCTACTACGCGCTCATGCGCGAAGAGTCGGAGCGGCTGTCGCTGCTCGTCGACGACCTCTTCGAGCTCAGCCGCACGCAGAGCGGCGTGCTGCGGCTCGAGTTCCAGCGGGTGTCCGTCGACGACGTGGTGTCCGACGCGGTCGAAGGGATCGCGCCGGTGGCCGACGCCAAGGGCGTGCGGGTCGAGGGCCGGGTCAACGGCCCGATTCCGCCGTGCGCGGCGTCGCCGCCGGAGCTCCTGCGCGCGCTGCGCAACATCCTCGAGAACGCCGTGCGCCACACGCCGAGCGACGGCACGGTGGTCGTGGAGGCGCATGCCGGCGCGCTCGGCGCGGTGCTCTCGGTGGTCGACGACGGAGGCGGCATACCCGTCGACGACCTCGAGCGGGTGTTCGTGCCCGGCTGGCGCGGCGATCGGGCCCGCAACTCCGACGGTGCCGGCCTCGGCCTTGCGATCGCGAAGGGAATCGTCGAGGCGCACAACGGCGAGCTCGCCGTGCGCAACGACGCGCGCGCGGCGCGCGCTTCACGATGCGCATCCCCTACGGGGCCGATGCGGTGTGAGGGTGCTCGTCACCGGTGGCGCCGGTTTCGTCGGCTCGCACGTGGTCGACGCGCTCGTCGCCGAAGGCCACGAGGTGCGCGTCGTCGACTCGCTGCTCGATACCGCGGATTCCGGTGAGCCCGCGTTCCTCAATCCCGGCGCGGAGTACACGTGGGCCGACCTCACGAGCGACGAGGCGGCGCGCGACGCCGTCGAAGGCATTGACGCGGTGTCGCACCAGGCCGCGATGGTCGGCCTGGGTGCCGACTTCGCCGATGTCGGCGATTACACGCACCACAACGGAGCCGGGACCGCGTCGCTCCTGCGCGCGCTCCACCTGACCGGCTTCGCGGGCCGCCTCGTGCTCGCGAGCAGCATGGTGGTCTACGGCGAGGGCGCCTACACGTGTGCCGAGCACGGACCCGGCCGCCCCGCGCCGCGCGAGGCCGCCGATCTCGAGCAGGGTCGCTACGAGCCCACGTGCAGGCAGTGCGGTGGTCCGCTCGCGTGGCGCGAGGTGGCCGAGGACGCGCCCGTCGAGCCGCGCAGCGTGTACGCGGCCACGAAGCTCTTCCAGGAACACTTGTGCCACGCCTACGCGAACGCCCATCCCGCGGTCGCGCTCGCGGTGCTCCGGTACCACAACGTGTACGGCCCGCGCATGCCGCGCGACACTCCGTATGCCGGAGTGGCGAGCATCTTCCGCAGCGCGCTCGGCACGCGGCCGCGCACCCGAGGTGTTCGAGGACGGCGGGCAGCGTCGCGACTTCGTGCACGTGCGCGACGTCGCGGCGCGAACGTGCTCGCGCTCACCACGTCGACCGCGTTCGCCGGCGTGTGCAACATCGCGAGCGGTGAGCCGCACACCGTGCTGGAGATGGCGACGAGCCTCGCCGACGCGGCCGGACCCGGCGCACCGCGGCCGCGCGTCGTGGGCGGCGGGCGCGCCGGCGACGTGCGGCACATCGTGGCCTCGCCGCGCCGCGTGGTGGAACAACTCGGCTTCACCGCGAGCGTCGGCTTCACCGACGGCATGCGCGAGTTCGCGCAGGCCGCGCTGCGCTGACCGCTGGCCGCGGCCCAGTGACCGCGGTGGCGGTGGTTCAGCCGGGGAGTGGGCCCACCGCCTCGCCGCAGGCGCATCCTGGCGGCCGGTCGGCGGCGGGCGCCATTGCCGCGAGCAGCGACCGTACGCGCTCGATGTTGCGCTCCATGACGGCGTACACCTGCTCCTGCGTCACCGGTGCCACCGCGGGGTCGTCGTCGAGACCCACGTCGTAGTCGGTGACGAGCGCGAGGCCGCAGTAGCAGATTCCCAGCTCGCGGCGAGGTAGGCCTCGGGATATTGGGTCATGTTCACCACGTGGTGCCCGGCCGCCCGGTAGAGGCGCGATTCGGCGCGGGTCGCGAAGCGCGGGCCCTGGATCACGACCACGGTGCCCCCGGCGTGCATCGTGATGCCGCACGCCTCCCCGGCTTCGAGCGCGGCGTGGCGCAGCTCCGGGCAGTAGGGATCGGCCGCCGACACGTGGTGCGCGGCGCCCTGGTCGTAGAACGTGTCGGCGCGCCCACGGGTCATGTCGACGAACTGGTCGAGCACCACGAACTCCTCAGGCCGGATCGAGGGGTCGAGGGATCCGGCCGCGCACGGTCCGATGACGCGGCGCACGCCGAGCGTGCGCATCGCCCAGAGGTTCGCCCGCACGGGGATCTGGTGGGGAAGCAGCTCGTGTTGCACGCCGTGGCGCGGCATGAAGGCGACGTCGGCGCCGGCGAGGTTCCCGATCGTGATCGCCGCCGACGGCGCGCCGTAGGGCGTGTCGAGCGTGACCGTGTCGACGCCGTCGAGCAGCGAGTAGAAGCCTGAGCCGCCGAACACACCGATACGCGAGCGTTCCACGCCTCGACCATACGGGCACCAGACGAGCGCGGCGCAGGGGTCGTGGGTGAGTTTCCAAAGATGTAAGGCCCCTCTCGGTCGAACCGGGCGGCGCGCTGTGCTTGGCTCGGTGCATGCCCGCCACGGCCGACACGTCGAGCAGCGCGCGCCCGCCTTCGACCGTGGTGGTCCTCGCCAAGGCGCCGGTCGCAGGACGGGTCAAGACGCGGTTGTGCCCGCCGTGCTCGCCCGAGCAGGCCGCGGCCCTCGCCGCCGCGGCCCTCGACGACACCGTGTCAGCAGCATGCACGTCGCGCGCGGCGGCGCGTCGTGCTCGCGCTCGACGGCGCGCTCGACGCCTGTCCCGCCGCGGTGCGCGCCGCCTGCCAGACGGGCCGGGCGGGAACGCCGCGGGTCGAGGTGATCCGCCAGCGCACTGGCGGGCTCGACGAGCGCATCGCCGGCGCGTTCGGCGACGTCGGCGAGCCGGCAGTGCTCGTGGGCATGGACACGCCCCAGATCAGCGCGACCACGATCGACCGCGCGCTCGATGAGTTGCGCGCGCGCACGATGCCGTGTTCGGGCCGGCGGCCGACGGTGGCTACTGGCTCGTGGGCCTGCACGATACGACCCGCGACGTCTTCCGGGGAGTGCCGATGAGCACGGCCCGCACGGGCCGGTCGCAGCTCGCGCGCCTGCGCGCACCGGGCTGGCGCGTCGCGCTGCTCGAAGAGCTCGTGGACGTGGACGACATCGAGACCGCGCGCCTCGTGGCCGCGCGGCAGCGCGAGGGCCGCTTCGCTCGCTGCCTCCGGCGGCTCGATCGGGAGCTGGATGCCGCGGTGGTGGGGCGGTGACGATGACGCTCGAGCGCAGCGACGGCGCCGCGCTCCCCGGTGCCCGGTGGCTCGCCACCGCCGACACGGTCGACGAGCGCGCCCTCGCGCGCGCGTGCCCGCCCGTGCTCGACGTCGGCTGCGGGCCGGGCCGTCACACCGTCGAGCTGGCCGAGCGCGGCGTGGTCGTGATGGGTATCGACGTGACCGCCGGCGCGCTCGCGCTCGCGCGGGCACGCGGTGCGTCGGTGCTGCAGCGTTGTGTGTTCGACCCGCTCCCCGGCGCCGGCCGCTGGGCGAGCGCGCTGCTGCTCGACGGGAACATCGCGATCGGTGCCGACCCGGTGCGGCTGCTCGGCCGGCTGCGCGGCCTCTTGCGGCCGGGAGGCGTGATCGTCGTGGAGTTCGATCGTGGCGGCAGCACACTCAGCGCGGCGCGGCGAACGCGACGGCGCGGGGCATGCACGCCTCGTGTGCGACGGGCGCCCCGGCCCGTGGTTCCCGTGGCGGCCGGTGCCGGCGCACGACGCGCCGCGCCTGGCCACGGCCGCGAGGCTCGCCCTGCACGAGCAGTGGACCGACGGCGGGCGGGCGTTCGCAGTGTTGCAGCGGCCATGAACCTGCACAGCAGCGTCGACACCGTGCGCCGGTTCGGTGCGCGCGCTCCCCGCAGCGAGCACCACGACGATCGCAACGCCGCGCTGCTCGGGATCGCGCTCGGTGTGTGCTTCACCGTCTGCTTCGCCACCGGGCTCTACTCGCACGCACTCCAGACCCCGCCGTCGTGGTTCACGGCCTTCCCTCGACCTGCGGGCCTGTACCGCTTCACCCAGGGCCTCCACGTGGCGACCGGACTCGCCACGTTGCCGCTGCTGCTCGCCAAGCTCTGGACGGTGTATCCGAAGCTGTTCGCGTGGCCGCCGTTCGCGGGCGTCGCGTCGTTCCTCGAACGGATCATGCTGCTCCCGCTCGTGGGTGGCTCGCTGTTCCTCCTGCTGTCGGGCATCAACGACGTCAACCTGAACTACCGCTGGTACGTGTTCAACTTCCGGCCCGGTCACTACCGTGCGGCGTGGATCACCGTCGGCGCACTCGTGATCCACGTGGGGGCGAAGGTGGCCGGCACCCGCCATGCGCTGCGGCGCGGCTCACCGGTTGCGACCGACACGTCGCGGCGCGGTTTCCTCACGGCAGTGTTCGGCACGGCCGGGTTCGTCGCGCTCGTGACCGTGGGACAGACCCTCCGCCCGCTCGAACGACTCGCGCTGCTCTCACCGCGGCGGCCCGGCAGCGGCGCGCAGGGCTTCCCCGTCAACCGCACCGCGGCCGAGGCCGGGACCGCGCGTGTGGATGCCACGACGTACCGCCTCACGGTCGACGGCGCGGTGGCCGCGCCGCGGGAGTTCACGCTCGACGAGCTGCGCGCGCTGCCGCAGCGCGAAGCCGTGCTGCCGATCGCGTGTGTCGAAGGGTGGAGCGCGTCGAAGCGCTGGCGGGGCGTACCGCTGGCGCAGCTCCTCGATCTCGTCGGGGCGCCGCACGATGCCACCGTGCGCGTCGTTTCGCTCCAGCGCGGCGGTGCGTACCGCACGAGCGACGTCGTCGCTGCCGTCGCTCGCGACCGCGACGCGCTGCTCGCGCTCGCGGTCGAGGGACAGACACTGGCAGCGGACCACGGTTTCCCGGTCCGGCTCATCGCGCCGAACCGGCCCGGTGTGCTCCAGACGAAATGGGTGCACCGCATCGAGGTGTCACGACCATGAGTGGTCCCCCGACGCCACGCGGCCCGACGTTCTGGATCAGCTACGCGCTGGGCACGGCGATCATCGTGCAGTTCGGCGTGTTCGGAGCGCTGCGCGATCTCCCGACGCTTGCGGACCGCGTGTCGTTCGGCAAGTGGATCGTCGGGACCGACCTCGGCCACGACCTGTTGATCGCGCCGCTCGCGTGTCTTGCTGCGTGGTTACTCGCCCGCGTGGTTCCGCGGCCGGCGCGTCTCCCCGTGCAGTCCGCGTGCTTCGCCTCTGCCATCGTGCTCTTCGTCGTGCAGAACGCGCTGCGCGGCACCGGCTCGTTCAAGCACAATCCCAGCATCCAGCCGCTGAATTACGCCACCTCCACCGCCACCGCGCTCGGCGCGGTATGGCTGATCGCCGCCATATGGGTGCTCGTGCGCGTCCGGCGCGGCACGGGAGCGAGATGACCGCGACCACGACGCGGCTCCCCGCGCCCGCGCCGGCGCGCGTCGACCTGGCGCCACGCCCGAACCACGCCCTGCGCCGGCTGGCCGCGGGCGCCGCCGCCGGCTTCGTGGTGCTGGAGGTGGTGGCGTTCAGGTGGGGACACGAGCTCTCGAAGACCCGTCCGATACGGCTCGATGCCGCGCCGCTGTCAGGCCAGTTCGCAGCCGGCCTCCACGGGGTGTTGCAGCGATGGAACGGCAACGCCGTCGCCGCGCTCGCGCTCGGGCTCGTCGCCGCGGTGGTGCTCCCGCACCTCGCGACGAGGCTGCGCTGGGCCTCGCTGCTCGCGCTGAGCGCGGCGGTGGAGCTGGTGTGGATCGTGCTCGTCAACGCGAACGACGGCGTCGACGGTCTCACGCGCGGCGTCGCCGCACCGAACAGCTACTTCCACGTGGTGCCACGAGTCGGTTCGGCGGCCACCTTCCTCTCGCGGTTCGTCGGCGAGGTGAAGCAGGTGCACTACGGCGTGCACATCGAGGGGCATCCGCCGGGGATGGTGCTCGTGTTCTGGGCGCTCGACCGGATTGGTCTCGGCGGGCTCCGCAACGCGACTGCTCTCGTGATCCTCGGTGGGGTGCTCGCGGGGATCGCGGTGCTCGTCGCGGTGCGCGACGTCGCCGGCGAGGCCGTCGCTCGCCGCGCCGCGCCGTTCGTGGCGGTCGGTCCGGCCGCGATCTGGCTCGGCTCCGCGCCCGACGCGTTCTTCGCTGGGATCGCCGCCTGGGCCGTCGCCTGCGTGGTGCTGGCCACGTCACGCCACGGCCGGAGTTGGTGGTGGTGGGCCGCGGCGGGCGGCGTGCTCACGGGCGTCGCGTTGATGCTCTCGTACGGGCTCGCGCTCCTCGTGGTACCGATCGCCGCGGTGTGCGCGGTGCGCCGGCGTTTCGGAGTCGTGGCCGTCGCGTCGGCCGGGGCAGTGGCGGTGCTGCTCGGCGCGCGCCTGCTCGGGTTCTCGTGGCTCGCGGGCCTCGACGCGACGCGCGTCCGGTACTGGGCCGGGGTCGCGAGCCACCGGCCGGGCGGCTACTTCACGCTCGCCGACGTCGCCGCGCTGCTCCTCGCGCTGGGCCCTGCCATCGCGGTGGCGCTCGTGTGGCTGCGCGGCCGGTCGCAGTGGTTGCTCGTGGGCAGCGGGGTCGCGATGGCCGCGCTTGCCGACGTCAGCCAGATGTCGCGGGCCGAGACCGAACGCATCTGGTTGCCGTTCGCGGTGTGGATGCTCGCAGCAGGCAGCGCGCTCTGGGTGGGCCGCCGTCCCGCGCGCACGGCCGCCGCGTTCCTCGTGCTCCAGGTGGTGGCCACGATGGCCGTGCAGACGTCGGTCCACACGTTGTGGTGAGCGTTCGCGCGGCGCGTGCTCAGCGGCGGCGCTTGCGGAGGCGTTGCGCGTCGATGGCAATGCGGCGGTTGCGCTCCTTGCGGGCCACGTCGAGACCGTGCTCGTCGAGCGCGGGCGCGTCGGACGCCCGGGCGCCCGCGGCATGGGCCGCCTCCGCGGCCGCTTCGTACGCGCTGTCGGGGATCGCGAAGCGCTCGTCGGTGTCGAGGATCTCGGCGAACACGGGGCCCGCGGGCGCGTCCATCGCCGGATAGGCGGCGAGCATCAACGTCACCATCTGCGCGCCCCACCGCTCCACGAGCTCGTCGAGCACACCGTCCATGTCGGCGCGTTCCGGTTCGTCGGCCTTGTCGCCGAGCATGTCGATGCAGTCGTCCGAGCACGGCCCGGCGATTGACAGTGCGGCGAGCACGCGCCGGCCGGGCGGGCCGGAGTAGATGCGCGGGCGCACCAGCGACGACGGGTGCGGGTGCGAGAGCAGCGCCGGGCGCTTGGCGTTGAGCGCTTGCGCGAGCTCCGCGAGGTGCTCGCCCTCGCCGAGCGCGCGGATCGCGTCGTCGAGCGCCTCGTCGTCGAAGGTCGCGAGCGCGGCGGAGAGTCGGTCGAGGGGAGCGGGGGAAGCCATGTGGCGGGGGAGTCTACGGAAACTCCGTGGGCACCCACGGTGCGTGCTCGGTACCCTCGGCCCAGTGCAGCGGGAGGGGAGCGGCCGGGCGCAGGCGCGGTCTCTGGTTCGGCGTCACCTGTGGATGCGGCGCCGCACGCTCGGGGCGGCCTTCCTCGGTGCCGCGCTCTACAGCGTGGTCGTGCTCGCGATCCCGCTCGTGGCCAAGCACGCGATCGACGACGCGATCGGCCGGCACCATTCGGAACGGGTACGTGAGTACGTGCTCGTGCTCGTCGGGCTCGGTGTGCTGCGGGCGCTCGGCGCCGGCCTGCGCAAGTACCAGGCGAACAAGAATCCCGCGCTCGTCGCCAACGACCTCCGTGACCGGCTGTTCGGCCACGTGCAACGCCTTTCCTTCAGCTTCCACGACCGCATCGGGGCGGGCCAGCTCATGGCCCGCGCGTCCACCGACGTCTCGATGCTCGAGGACGCGATCAGCCCGCTGCCCTGGTTCACCCAGTCGGTGCTCATGTTCGCCGGCGGCGTGGTGCTGCTGTTCTTCATTCAGGCGCTCCTCGCCGCGACGGTGGCCATCGTGGTGATCGCCACCATGACGTTCGCGCTGCGACGGGCGCGGGCGCTCTACCCCGCGGGCGACGAGGTGCAGGCTCGCCTCGGCTTCTACGCGCAGTTCGTCGAGCAGCAGGTGCAGGGCATCCGGGTCGTCAAGGGCCACGGTTTCGAGCAGGCCTTCGCCCGGCGGGCCGGGCGGCTGGCCACCGACGTGCAGCGGGCCGGTGTCGAGCAGGCCCGTGTGCGGGCCCGCTTCCAGGCCGCGATGCTGGCGACGCCCGGACTCGCGACACTCGCGGTCATCGGCGTCGGCGGCTACCTCGGCGCCACGAACCGGCTGAGCCCGGGCGGGATGTTCGCGTTCCTGCAATACCTGGCGCTCCTCGTGTCACCCGTGGCCGCAGGCGCGCAGTTGCTCGCCGAATGGCCCCAGGGCATGGCCGCGGCCGAGCGCATCGCCGGCGTGCTCGCCACCGACAGCGACGTCACCGAACCCTCGCATCCGCACACGCTCCCGCCCGGTGGTGGCGCGATCGCATTCGAGCACGTCACGTTCGGCTACCACGACCATCTGCCGGTGATCGTCGATCTCGACCTGACGATTCGCGCCGGCGAGTCGGTCGCGCTCGTCGGCGCGAGCGGCTCGGGCAAATCCACGATCGCGTACCTGCTCTGCCGCTTCTACGACCCTGACGCCGGGCACGTCACGCTCGACGGCACGCGCATCGACGCGGTGTCGCTCCACGCGCTCCGCAATGCCGTGTCGCTCGTGTTCGAGGACACGGTCGTGTTCACCGCGAGCATCCGGGCCAACCTCGCGATCGGCAACCCCGGCGCTGCGGAGCACGAGATCGTGCGGGCGGCCCGGCTCGCCGAGGCCGACGCGTTCATCCGCGACCTGCCCGACGGCTACCACACGATCGTCGGTCCGCAGGGCTACAGCCTTTCCGGTGGGCAGCGCCAGCGGCTCGCGATCGCACGGGCGATCCTGCGCGACTCGCGCGTGCTCGTGCTCGACGACGCGATGAGCGCGGTCGATCCGCCCACAGAGGCCGCGATCCGCCGCGGCCTCGTGCAGGCGATGGACGGTCGTACCACGGTGATCATCGCCCACCGTGTCGAGACGATCGCGCTCGCCGAACGCGTCGTGCTGCTCGACCGGGGCCGCGTGATCGCCGATGGCCCGCACGACGAGCTGCTGCACCTCCCCGAATACCGGCATGCCCTTGCACTCGATGAGATCGACGCCGTAGGTGACCCTGCGTTGTCGGCGACGCAGCGTCCCGGGAGCGACGGAGGAGCGATACGGGCGCGCAGGAGCCGGGCGAGCGCAGCGAGCGTCCGAACGCCCCTCGGGGCGCGAGCCGCAGGCGAGCGGGGGTGGAGATGAGGATCCACGTCGACCACGAGCCGCTCCCGCGGCGCCCGGCGCTGCGGGCCGTGCTCGCCGAGTTCCGGCCGCACCGGCGCGTCGCGCGCATCGCCTGTGCCGGCGTCGCGCTCACCACCGCCTCGCTCGCCGTGCTCCCGCTCGTGGTCGAGAAGGTCGTCGACAACGGCATCGGCCGGCACTCGACCGGCTGGGTGTACGCGTGCGCCGCGGCCGCGGCGGTGCTCGTCGTCGCGCAGGTGCTCGGTAGCTGGCTCGAGGTCGCCTACATGGGCCGCTTCGCGGAGGGCTACCAGCGCGACCTGCGGGCCTCGATGATGGAGCACCTGTACGCGCTCGACCTCGACTACTTCACGCGCGAGCCGGCCGGCCGGCTCGTCTCGAGGCTCACGAACGACGTCGAGAACCTCCAGCAGTTCGTCCAGGGCGGGCTCTCGCTCGTGCTGCGCGCGGTGATGTTGCTCGTGCTCGTGATCACGCTGATGCTGATCCAATCGGTGGTGCTCACGCTCGCGGTGCTGGCGATCCTTCCCGCCCTGATCGCGGCGAGTGTGTGGTACCGGCCGCGCGCCTTCCGTGTGCAGATGCGCATCCGCGAGACGATGGCCACGATGCTCACGCACGTGAACGAGTCGCTCGTGGGTATGCGGGTCGTGCAGGCATTCGCCATCGAACCGGAACAGCACGAGGTGTTCCGCGACATCAGCCTCGACACGTACGAGGCCCGGCGCCGTTCGGGAAGCGTCACCGCCACGTACTCCGCGATCGTGGAGTTCCTGGTGCCGGTGGCGCTCGCAGTGCTCATCGGTGTCGGCGCGCATCTCGTGGCTGATCAAACGGTGCAGGTCGGCGTGATCATCGCCTTCAGTCTCTATATCAACCGGCTCTTCGAACCGATCCTGCAGTTCACCGAGCTCACGAACCTGCTGCAGGCGGCCGGGGCCTCGTGGGCGCGAGTGTTCGAGTTCCGTGCCACCGTGCCGCGGGTCGTCGACCGGCCCGGCGCATACGACTTCCTGCCGGGCGGCGGCGAAGTGCGCTTCGATCACGTGTCGTTCCGCTACGCGCCGGACGCGAGCCACGCGGTGCGCGATGCCGACCTCGTGATCCCGGCCCGTCAGCGTGTGGCGGTGGTCGGCACGAGCGGTGCCGGCAAGAGCACGTTCGCGAAGCTCGTCGCCCGCTTCTACGACACCACCGAAGGCCGCGTGGTGATCGACGGCCAGGACCTGCGCGACGTCACCGGCTCGTCGCTGCGCCGCCACGTGATCGTCGTTCCGCAGGAGGGCTTCCTGTTCGACGGCACGGTGGCCGACAACGTCGGTGTTGCCCGCGGTGAGGCGTCCCGCGACGAGATCGAGGCCGCGTGCGCGGCGATGGGGCTCGGCGAGCGCATCGCCGCGATCCCCGGTGGCCTCGACGCAGTCGTCGCCAACCGAGGGCTCACGCTCTCGTCGGGCCAGCGCCAGCTCGTCGCGCTCGCCCGCGCGTTCCTCGCGGAGCCCGACGTGATCGTGCTCGACGAGGCCACGTCGAACCTCGATCCGGCCACGGACGCGCTCGTCGAGCGTGCCATGCACACCCTGCTCGCCGATCGCACGGCGGTGGTGATCGCGCACCGCATCAACACCGCGATCCGGGCCGACCGGGTGCTCGTGTTCGAACGCGGCCTGGTGGTGGAGGACGGCCCACCTGGCGAGCTGGAGCTGATCGCCGGCGGCGCCTTCGCCCGCTGGGTCGCGGCGACGCGTGAGGCTGCGCTCGCGTCATGATCTCTGCATGACCGGCACGACCAGAGTGTGGACGCCCGACCCGCAACGCGTCCGCCGCGCCCGTATGACTGCGATGTGCGAGCGTCTCGGCGAGCCCGGCTTCGACGCGCTGCACGCGCGGTCGCTGCGTGACCCCTCGGGATTCTGGAGCGCGGTCTGGCACGAGTGTGGCGTGATCGGCGATCCCGGCGACGTGGCCTTCGACCCGGGTGACGGCACCATGCGGGGCGCGCGCTTCTTCACAAGTGCGCGGCTCAACTTCGCGGAGAACCTGGTGCGCAGCGCCACCGACGCGGTCGCGATCGTCGCCACCGACGAGACCGGCCGGCGCCGCGAGCTCTCACGGCGCGAGCTCCACGATCTCGTGGCGGGCATCGCGGCGGCGATGCGGCACGAGGGTGTGCAACCCGGCGACCGGGTGGCCGCGTGGATGGC
Organism: uncultured Actinomycetes bacterium; assembly: GCA_963716525.1. Taxonomy (GTDB): domain Bacteria; phylum Actinomycetota; class Acidimicrobiia; order IMCC26256; family PALSA-610; genus JBBREP01. The sequence continues at coordinate 506,519 of OY970315.1, read as the reverse complement.
GAACGTGCCCGAGACCGTCGCGATCATGCTCGCCGCGGCGAGCGTCGGCGCGGTGTTCAGCAGCACGTCGCCCGACTTCGGCGTCAACGGTGTGGTCGACCGGTTCGGCCAGATCGAGCCGGTGCTGCTGTTCGCCGTCGACGGTTACCGGTACGGCGGCAAGCGCTTCGACTGCACGGCGCGGCTCGCCGAGATCGCGGCCGCGTTGCCGAGCGTGCGGCGCGTCGTCGTGGTGCCCCACACGGGCGACGGCGCGCCGACCGGCGGCGCGGCGGTCGCGTTCGACGAGTGGCTGCGCGACAGCGGGGCCGGCGGTGCGCACGAGTTCGCGGCGCTGCCGTTCGACCATCCGCTCGCGATCCTGTACAGCAGCGGCACCACCGGCCCGCCGAAGTGCATCGTGCACCGGGCCGGCGGCATCCTCCTGAAGCATCTCAGCGAGCACCAGTTCCACTGCGACGTGCGCGCCGGCGACCGGGCCTTCTACTTCACGACCTGCGGTTGGATGATGTGGAACTGGCTGGTGAGCGCGCTCGCCTCGGGCGCGGCGATCGTGCTGTACGACGGATCGCCGTTCCATCCCGACCCGAGCGCGCTCTTCGCGCTGGCGCAGCGCGAGGAGGCCACGCTGTTCGGCGTGAGCGCAAAGTTCGTGGATGCGTGCCGCAAGGAGGGCCTGCGACCGCGCGACACCCACGATCTCTCGAGCGTGGCCACGATCTGTTCCACGGGCTCGCCGCTCGTGGCCGAGAGCTTCGAATACGTGTGGGACGCGGTGTCGCCGAGCGCGCACCTGGCGTCGATCAGTGGCGGCACCGATCTCTGTGGCTGCCTCGTGCTCGGTGATCCCACGCGCCCGGTGTACGCCGGTGAGATCCAGGGCCCGGCGCTCGGCGTGGCCGCCGAGGTGTGGACCGAGCGGGGGGACCCGGCACCGATCGGCGTCACCGGCGAGCTGGTGTGCACCCGTGCGTTCCCGTCGATGCCGCTCGGGTTCTGGGGCGACCCCGACGGCTCCCGCTACCAGGCCGCCTACTTCGACCGGTTCCCCTCGGGGCGCGAGCCGCAGGCGAGCGGGGGTGGAGTGAGCCCCTCGGGGCGCGAGCCGCAGGCGAGCGGGGGTGTATGGGCCCATGGTGACTTCGCGGCCCGCACCGACCATGGCGGCTTCGTGATCTCGGGGCGCTCGGACGCCACGCTGAACCCCGGCGGCGTACGGATCGGCACCGCCGAGATCTACCGGCAGGTGGAGGCCCTTTCCGAGGTGGCCGAGGCGCTCGCGATCGGCCGGCCGGCCGGCGCGGGCGACAGCGAGATCGTGCTCTTCGTGCGGCTGGCCGCGGGCGCCGGCCCGCTCGACGAGCCGCTGGTGCGGGCGATCAAGGACCGGCTGCGCACGCGCTGTTCGCCCCGCCACGTGCCGGGGGTGATCGTGGCGGTGGCCGATCTGCCCCGGACCCGCTCGGGAAAGCTCGCCGAGCTCGCGGTGGCCGACGTGGTCGCCGGCCGCCCCGTCCGCAACCGCGAGGCGCTCGCCAACCCCGAGGCGCTCGACCACTTCACCGGGCTTTTCGACGCGTCACCCTGAACGTCGCCTCAGTCAGGATTTCGCAACGGACTACCAAGAATTGGGCCGATCAGGCGCCCGCCGTCCAGTTACGGTGCTCAGGCGGCCGATGGAACCTGCGTGAAGTCGGCCGCATCGGGGAAACCTCGGAAAATCTTCACGGTTTCGCCTCGACTCGGCACCCCCGGACCTGGGACAATCACCCGGCCGGAGGGAATTCCCCACATCTGGCCGCGGTTGCTGTCATGCTCTGGGAGTACGTCGGCGACCCGGCGGATCCCGAGCAGATCGTTGCTCGCAGGGCACCGTGAACCCCGTGAGCGGAAGGAATGTTGTGGCTGACGACCGTCTCGACCGTAGCGAGGACCAGGACCTGGTCCGGCTGTACCTGCAGGACATCGGTCGGTACGACTTGCTGACCAAGGACGACGAGGTCCGTCTCGCCCAGCGCATCGACGGTGGCAAGGAGGCTACCGAGCAGCTCTCGGCTGGCACCAAGCTCACGCCGGCCGACAAGCGCCGCCTCCGCCGCCAGCTGCGCGACGGCGAGGACGCCAAGCGTGAGTTCGTGAACGCGAACCTCCGCCTCGTGGTCTCGATCGCCAAGAAGTACCAGGCGAGCGGCCTGCCGCTGCTCGACCTGATCCAGGAGGGCAACCTCGGCCTCATCCATGCGGTCGAGAAGTTCGACTGGCGCAAGGGCTTCAAGTTCTCCACCTACGCCACCTGGTGGATCCGCCAGGCGCTCCAGCGCGGCATCGCCAACTCGTCGCGCGTGATCCGCCTGCCAGTCCACGCCGGCGACACGCTCGCCCGGGTGATGAAGGTGCGGGCCCAGCTCGAGAGCGAGCTCGGCCGCACGCCCACGATCGCCGAGGTTGCGGCGTCGGCAGGCCTGCCGCTCGAGAAGGTCGTCGAGGTGCACAGCTACGCGAGCGACCCGGTGTCGCTCGACGAGCCGCTGCGCGACGACGGCGACGCCGAGCGCGGCGACTTCGTGGCCGATGCCGGTGCTGCCTCACCGTTCGAGGCCGCGGCCACCGCGCTGCTGCCCCGCGAGGTGGAGCGGATCCTGTCGGTGCTCGACGAGCGCGAGCGCACGATCCTGCGCCTGCGCTTCGGCCTCGACGGCCAGGAGCGCTCGCTGGAGGAGATCGCCGAGCACTTCGGCCTCACCCGTGAGCGCATCCGCCAGCTCGAGGCCCGCGCCCTGTCGAAGCTGCGCCACCCGGCCAGCGACGTCGGTGCCCGGGCGCTGCTCGAAGCGGTCTGACCTCGCCGTTGGCCGAGTTTCGGGGCCACCGCCCCGAAATCCGGCCAACGCCCTATGGAACGACGCCCGCCGATTGGGCGTCGTTCTCGCGTGAGGCGCAGGTTTGTCGCGGCGTGCATGGTGGTCGCGGCCTCGGCGTGCAGTAGTTCGCACCGGGCGAGTGTGCCGACGACGACGAGCACTCGTGCGGTGACCACCACGTCGACGACCGTCGTCGCCCGGCCGAAGATCACCACACTCCCAACCGTGCTTCGGGCCGGCCGGTTCCAGCCGTTCTCGGCGACGTTCATCTCGGCGACGACTGCGTTCGTCCTCGGTGGCTCGCGCTGCGCACCGTCGTACTCGATCATCTGCGACGCCGAACTGCTGCGTAGCGGCGATCGCGGCGGATCATGGCAGTCGGTGCACATCCCTGCGTTGACCGTCGGCGACAACGGCCACGAGGATCTCGACGGTGTCCGGTTCGCCGATGCACGCGACGGCTACCTGTTCGGCCAGCGGTTGTGGACGACGCACGACGGCGGTGCGCACTGGCAACCCGTGCCGCTCGTGAACGGGCGGCAGGACTGCACGCGGATCGACGCACTCGAGATCGGCACGGGCGTCGTGCACGTCGTGACCACTGCGGACTGCGGGTCCGCCACGGTTCATTTCGTCCTCGAGACGAGCGGACTACGTGAGGACCGCTTCGCTGCCGCTGCGTTGTCGCTGCCTGTCGGTAACGGCGGCGGCGGCGGACCGCAGCTCGTCGTCCGCGGCTCACGTGCGTGGCTGCTCGACGTGAATCGCGGCCTGCTCGGTGCGGGCCGCTACTCGAATGGTGCCTGGCGTCCGTGGCCGACCGCGCCGTGCAAGACCGCGAAGGGAAACGGTTACCCCGAGATCAGCATCGACCTGTCGGGTTCGGAGCTTGCCGCCGATTGCTTCACGTACGCCGAGGGTCCCGCGGCGGCGGTGAGCCACTTCGTGTCAACCGACGCCGGAACGACGTTCCATCGGTCGCTACGGAGTCTCGGCAGCCTGGTCCCGATGCCGCCGTTCGAGGTCGCGTACGGCGAGAACGGCTTCACGACCGCGACCCAGGGTTACGCGATCGCCGGCGTACCGCCGCACGACATCCACGCGCTGTACCTCACCACCGATGCCGGGCGGACGTGGCGCCCGATCGCGTTCACGACACCGTGATGCGCCAGGTCCATTTGTAGGTGCCGGGGCCGAGCTTGTACTGCGGCAGCGTGTCGGGGCCGCAGCTCATGGTTCCCAATCCACGGTGCGCGTGGTCGACGTGCACGGTCGTCTCGGGCCGGGGAACGAGCTCGATGTCGTGCAAGGCCGCGGTCAACTGCTCGGGTGTGTGGTGCAGCGCGCTGCACATGAACGGTGCGGGCGCATCGATGCGCACGCGCGCGCCGTCGGCCGCACGGCGCAGCTCCATCCACCGCACGTCGGTGTGCAGGCCGTGCTCCTGGGGCATCACGTACGGCACGTACTCGTCGGTGACGGTCGAGCGGTAACGCCCGAGCGCGGCGCCGCGCTGGCGATCCGGGTAGCACTCGTGCGGCCCGCGCCCGTACCACTCCAACGCCTCGAAGCCGGGCACGAGATCGAACCGGATACCGACGCGCGGAAGGTCGGCCAGGCGCTGCGGCACGACAACCGCTTCGTGGAACGTGATCGTGCCGTCCTTCGCGATCGTGGTGCGCGTCCGGTGCTCGACGTCGGCGGGTGGCTCCGGGCCGTCGAGACCCCACTCGCGCCAGCGGCCGAACGGCGTCAGGGGGCCGAGGGCGAGCTTCAAACCGTCGTTGTCGATCGGCGCCCGCCACAGCGTCAACCGGGGCGGCGACGCAAGCACGTCGTCGAGTGACAACGACCTTCGGCGGCCGCGCGCTGCCGCGGCAGCGCGCGGCGCGGAGCGGGGGCGCCGCACGATCCACTGGTCGTGGCCGACCGGATGACCGGCCGGCGCCCAGGCCGAGGCGCGCGCGGTGCTCCAGCGGACGGTCACCGTGCACTCGCCCGGCGGCAACGCATCGAGCGCGACGGGTAGGTCGACCGCGACCGACGACCGGGGCGCGACCGGTGGTGCCTCGAGGCGCGCCGACCGCACGACCTTGCCGTCGACGGCGACCTCCACGCGGGCCCGCAGCCACGACAGGTCGCGGAACCATTGCCGGTTGGTGATCCGCACGCGCCCGCGGGCCGGAGCAACCGACACCGGCCGCGCGAGGAAGTGGTGCTCCCACATCGCCGGCTTCGGTCGCCGGTCGGGCCAGAGCAGGCCGTCGCAGCAGAAGTTCGCGTCGTGCCGGCGTTCGCCGAAGTCGCCGCCGTAGGCCCAGCGAGTGGAACCATCGGGCAACCGTTGCCGCAAGCCGTGGTCCCAGAGTTCCCAGATGAAGCCGCCCTGCAGCGGCGCGTAGCGCTCGAACGCGTCGAAGTACTCGCCGAGGCAGCCGTTGCTGTTCCCCATGGCGTGCGAGTACTCGCACAGGATCACCGGCCGGTCGCTCACGCGGCAGCGGTGCAGGCCCCTTCGAGCGCAGGGATGCGGGGAGGCGGCCGCGCCGGTGCGGCGGCCTCGATGGTCCAGATTTCCGGGTACATCGGGCACAGCACGTCGGTGGCCGCATGCCCACCCTGCCAGTCGAGCATGATCGCGCCCTCGTAGTGGAGCGGGCGCGACGGATCGCGGTGCCGGATCCACGCCGCGAGCGCGTCGTGCACTGCGCCGTAGCCGCTCTCGTTGCCGAGCGACCACATCACCACCGACGGATGGTTCTTGTCGCGTTCCACCATGCGACAGCCGCGCTCCATCCACTGGGCGCGGTAGCGCGGGTCGTGGACGAGCGAGAAGTTGAGCGCGTGGCTCTCGATGTTCGCCTCGTCGACCACCATCATCCCGAGCTCGTCGCACAGGTCGAGCAGGCGGGGATCGTTCGGGGAGTGCGACGTGCGCAGCGCGTTGAAGCCGAACTGCTTCAGGAGCACGAGCTCGGCGCGCATCTGTTCCTCGGTGACGACGCGCCCCGTGTCGGGGTCGAAGTCGTGCCGGTTCACGCCGAAGAACGTGACCGGCGCCCCGTTCACCAGGAACGCGGTGCCGCGCACTTCGACCCGGCGGAATCCCACCCGGCACGCGTTTACCTCGCGCACCGCGCCCGAAGGGTCGAACAGCGTGACGACGACGCGGTAGAGCGACGGCGTCTCGTGGCTCCACCGCAGCGCGCCGGGAACGTCGAGATGCCACCGCGCCACGTGCCCCTCGAACTCGTACGGCCCGGCCCGCCACGGGATCTCGAGCCGTTCCGACCGGCCGACGCGCTGGCCCCCCAGCGACTCGAGCTGCACCTCGACCCGCCAACCGGCATCGGGACGCAGCCCCGAGGGGCTCGCGGACCAGCCGACCTCGACCCGCACGTCGAGCGTGCCGGTGCGCAGGTCGGCGGCGAGCCCGCCGATCGCCTCCACGTCGGCGAGGTAGGTGGGCGCGGTGGAGTAGAGCACCACCTCGCGGTGAATGCCGGCGTGCCACCACTGGTCCTGGTCCTCCACGTAGCTGGCGTCCGACCAGCGCACGACCATGGCGCACAGCGAGTTGCGCCGGCCGATCCGCACGTGGTCGGTGACGTCGAACTCGGCGGCGAGCCGGCTGTCCTTGCTCATGCCGACCGCATGGCCGTTGACCCACACGAACAGCACGCTCTCCGCCGCGCCGACGTGGAGCACCACGCGCCGGCCCCGCCAGGCACGGGGCACGGTGAACGAAGTCCGGTACGAGCCGGTGGGGTTCGCCTGCGGTACGAACGGCGGCCGCGGGCGGAACGGCATCTGCACGTTCGTGTAGACGGGGCGGTCGAGACCATCGGCGCCGTCGCCGGCGACTGGAGGCGGCTGCATCGTCCAGCAGCCGGGCACCGCCACGCGCGCCCACGCCGAGTCGTCGAAGCCGGGTTGCTCGAACCCGGCCGGGGCGGCCTCAGGGGACCCGGCGAGCGTGAAGCGCCAGCGGCCGTCGAGGCGCCGGAACCACGGTGAGCCGTCACGAGCGCCCGACCCGCGGTTGCCGCGTCGGGTGCCGGCAGCAGCGGTGCCCGCATCGGCAGCCGACCGACAGCGACAAGCTCGGGTGCCTCCCATGGGCGGGTGGCGCCGAGATCAAAACCCGGAACCGGCATCGGCGCAACCCTACGGTGCGGTTCGTGAGCAGCGCGGCGGACGAACGTGCGTCCCCGGGCGGCGCCGCGGACGATGACGGCGGCTCGATGTCGAAGCGCTTCTCCGCCGGGCTCGTGGTCATCGCGGTCGTCGCGCTCGCGATCCGCGTCGCGTACGTCCTGTGGTACAGCAGGGGCACCCCGGTCGGCTACGACGCCAACGCGTACCTGCGGCTCGCGTACGGGCTCTCGCACCACGGCCGCTACGAGATCGGGGGCATTGCCACCGCGCTGTTCCCGCCGGGCTACCCGGCGTTTCTCGCGGTGCTGCAGGTGCTCGGCCTGAGCCACTTCACCGAGCTGCTCGTCGCGATGGCCGTTACCGGCACGGCCACCACGCTGGTCGTGGCGCTGCTCGGCCGCCGGCTCGGCGGCGCGACGACCGGGCTCGTCGCGGGTGCGCTCGCCGCGGTCTACCCGCCGTTGTTCCTCGCCGAGGGCGCGCTGATGACCGAGGCGCTCACCGCCTTCCTCGTGACCCTTGCCCTGCTGCTCGCGCTGCGCAGCGCTCGAGCGACCGACGACCGGGCGCCTGCTCCTGCTCGGCCTGCCGCTCGGCTACGGCGCGCTCACCCGCTCGGACGGGCTCCTCTTCAGCGTGCTGCTCGCCGGCGCCATCGTGTGGTGCGTCACCCGCACGGCCGGCGGCCGCGATTGGCGGCGTGCCGCGCAGCTGCTCGCGGCCGGGCTCGTTGCCTCGATCGTCCTCGTCGGTGGGTGGATGGTCCGCAACGAGGTGCAGATGCACACGTTCGTTCCGGTAGCCGTCAACACCTGGGACGTCATCGCCGGGGCGAACTGCCACACCACGTACTACGGCGACCGCCTCGGCGCGTGGGACGAAGGGTGCCTGCAGCTCCAGCAGGCCGATCGGGCCGGGCGGCGCGGCGAGATCGCGGTCAACCAGTACGTCCGCGACCGTGGGGTCGACTACCTGCGCGGCCACACCGGCCGCCTGGCGGTCGTCGTGCCCGCGCGTCTCGGTCTCACGTTCGGGGTGTTCGACCCGTGGCACGAGCTGGCGGTCGAGAGCGCGTATGAGGGGCGGGACGAGACTGTGTCGAAGGTGGGGTTCGTGATGTACGTGGTGTTGGCGCTGCTCGCGGTGGCCGGTTTCGTGCGCCTTGGAGCCGGTTCGGCCCGCCGGGTGCTGATCGTCCCCTTCGCCGCCGTGGTCGTGTCGACCGTGGTGGGCTACGGCAATCAGCGGTTCCGGATGCCGCTCGAACCGGTCATTGTCGTGCTCGCCGCGTTCGCGCTCACGGCGCGTAGTCTTGGACGATCCGGCAGGCAACCCTCGGCATCCGTGGGCTCGATGCGATGACGCTGCGATGACGGCAGTGCACACGGGTCGCGCCACACCATACCGTCGCGCGGCGCGGCCGCGCCGGCTCGCACCGATGACGATCGTGTTGCTGATCGGCGCGCTCGCGCGTGTGGTGCTCGTGCCGATCACGTTCGGCCAGGACTTCGTCGTCTGGAACCTCGTGTCGAACGCGTTGTTGCACGGCAACAACTTCTACGCGCATCCGCCCGCGCACCTTCCCGGTGGGCCGTACGGCTACCTGCCGCTGTTCGCCTACATCGAGCTGCCGTTCCGCTTCCTCGCGACGGTCACGTCAGTGCCGTTCACGATCTTCGGCAAGCTCCCAGTGCTCGCGGGCGACGCCGGCGTGGTGTGGGCCATCGTGCGGTGGTGCCGCGCTCGTGGCGTGTCGCAACGCGACGAGGTGCTCGCCGTCGCGCTGTGGTGGCTGAACCCGCTCGTGCTCTACAACGGCGCGTTCTACGGGCGCTTCGACAGCCTGTGCCTCGCGTTGTTGCTCGCGGCGCTGCTCGCAGGCCCGCCGGTGCTGCGCGCCGACGGGCGCCGGTCGCGCTCGCCCATCTACCTCGGGCTCGCGGTGGCCGCCAAGACCTTCCCCGCGTTCCTGCTGCCGTGGTTCCTGCGCAACGGTCGCGAGCGGGCGCGCATGTTCTGGGGCACGGTCGCCGCCACGGTCGTCGTGTCGTTGCCGCTCATCCTCCTCAGCCCCGTCGCCGTCGTGAAGTCGGTGCTGCTCTACGACGCGAACAAGACGCCCACGAACCTTTCATGGCTGTTGCCGCTCAGCGAGATGTGGGGCAAGGACATGACCCGGGCCATCGGCACGTTCGTGCTGCTCGGCTTCTTCGTGTCGCTCGTGGCCCTGACGATGCTGGAACTGCCGGAATACTGCTGCGCGGCCTTCTGCGCGTTCATCGTGTTCAGCAAGGTCGTGAACGAGCAGTATCTGGTATGGGTCGTGCCGTTCCTCGCCGTGCTCTACGTGACCACACGGCGGCGTCCGCATCTCTGGCTGCTCGGCCTGTTCACCGCGATCGGGTCGCTCGTCAATCCGTTCGTGCACCCCTTCGGCCGCCAGGGCACCATGCCTACCGTGTGGGTCAACGTGCTGCTGTTCGCGGCCACGAGTGCATACCTGATCTGGCTCGTCCGGGAGCGTCGCGACGCTGTCCGACGCCAGCGCGTGGTCGTGCTCGACGACTATCTGGACCGCCCGGCGATCGTCGAGCCGTCGCCGTCGCCGTCGCTCGTGCCGCGCCGGCACGACGTGGGCGACACCCGCGAGACCACCGCGCGCTGAGCCGGCCGGCCGGCGGCCTCGCGGCGCAGATCGCCCCGCCTCGCGGTGTCCCCATACGATCCTCGAACATGTTCGAGGAGATCCCGTTCGACGCATTCGAGACCGTTCGCTACGAGGAGCGCGCCGGCGTCGCGTTCGTCACGATGCACCGTCCCGAGGTGCACAACGCCTTCAACTACCGCATGCAGCAGGAGCTGAAGTCGGTGTGGCGCTCGGCGCGACACAACGACGACGTGCGCTGCCTCGTGCTCACCGGCGCGGGTCCCAAGGCGTTCTGCACCGGCATCGACCGGCAGGAGGCGATGGGGCACTGGGTCGAGGACGCCGACGCCGCGGGGAAGGCGGCGGTGCCCGTCGGATCGGGTACGAGCGCGACGCCATGGCATTTCGACGACCCGGGGGAGAACATCGGGCCGAAGTCGAACGATCTCTGGAAGCCGGTGATCGCCGCTGTGAACGGCATGGCGTGCGGCGGCGCGTTCTACATGCTCGGTGAGGTGGAGTTCATCATCGCGTCGGAGTCGGCGACATTCTTCGACCCGCACGTCACCTACGGCATGACCGCGTGCTTCGAGTCCATGCACATGCTGCAGAAGACTCCCTTCCACGAGATCATGCGCATCGCGCTCATGGGCGCGCACGAGCGGGTGTCGGCCCGCCGCGCCTACGAGATCGGTCTCGTCACCGAGGTCGTGCCCGACACCGAGCTGGCCGAGGCCGCGGCCCGCGTCGCCACCACGATCGCGGCACAGCCGCCCGTAGCGGTGCAGGGCACCGTGCGGGCGCTCTGGATGGCGCGCGACGCGTCGCGCAAGAACGCGCTCGACTTCGGCAAGGTGCTGATCAGCGTGGGAAGCGATCCCGACTCGCTGCGCGAGGGGCAGAAGACCTTCGCCAGTGGCGGCCGGATCACGCCGCGCGTGCGCTGACGTGCTCGCGCCCACGCGTGCGCGGGTGCGCACCGCCCTCGCGCGGACCCTCGGGCTCGGTGCCGGCCGTCTCGCCGCGGCGACGAGGCGCGGTGACGGCGTGCAGATCGCCGGCCGGGTGATGCTGCGCCTGGCACCGGCGATCGGTCGCGACCTTGCGAAGGGCCGCCGGATCGTGCTCGTGTCGGCCACGAACGGCAAGACGAGCACCACCGCGATGCTGGCCGCGGCGTTGCGGAGTACCGGCCGGGTCGTCGCTCACAACGCGAGCGGCGCGAACCTCATGCCCGGCCTCGTCGAGGCGCTCGCCGCCGCGCCCGACGCAACCGATGCCGTGCTCGAGACCGACGAGGGTGCGCTCGTGCAGGCCGTGCGCGACCTCGACCCCGCGGTGGTCGTGCTCGGAGAGCTGAGCCGCGACCAGCTCGATCGCTACCACGAGGTGCGGGGGCTCGCGGCCCGGTGGCAGTCCGCGCTCGCGGGCACGCGGGCAACGGTGGTGGCGGTGGCCGACGATCCCAACGTCGCGTGGAGTGTCGAAGGAGTGGACGACGTCCGCTGGGTCGACATCGACGCGCCCGCCGCGTCTCGACTCGTCGTCGTGCCCGGCGTGCGCGCACCTGCTCGAACGGCGAGACGACGTGTGGCGCTGCCCGAGCTGCGACCGGGCGCAAGCCGGCACGCCTGTGACGGTGCAGCGCGGCAACGTCGTGAGGGTCGGCGACACGACGCTCGAGGTGGCGCTCGGTCTGCGCGGCGCGTGGCAGCACGCCAATGTGGCACTCGCGCTCACTGCGGCCGGCGCGCTCGGCCTCGATCTGCAGGCTGCGCTCGCGGCGATGGCGACGGTGCGCGAGGTCGCGAACCGTCCGGCGCACGTCGCGCTCGGCGACGGTCGGGACGCCGAAGCGGTGCTGGTGAAGAACCCGGCCGGCTGGACCGCGCTGGTGGCCGAGCTGGCGGGGCGGCCGGCGGACGCCGCTGTGGTGATCGCGCAGAACGACCGCACCGCGGACGGCACCGATCCGTCGTTCCTCTGGGACGTGCCGTTCGAGGCGTTCGCGGGCCGCACGGTCGCGGCCGCGGGGACGAGGGCGTTCGACGTGGCCGCCCGGCTCTACGTGGCCGGTGCCGAGGTGGTCGCGGTCGAGCGCGATCCGCGGTGCGCCGGGCGCGCGATCGGCGCCGACCACCCTGTGGTGCTCGCCGCGTCCTACACATCGTTCTACGAGACCGCGCGCCGCGCGCACCATGCCCGTCGTGCCCGCGGTGCCCGCCGCACGGGCGAGCAGCGCCCGGCCGGCTCGGCTGCCACTCCGGACGCCGCCGCCCGGCGGCCCGGTGCGCGCGCGGCCTCGCGCCGGGCGGCGCGTGATTCGGAGGTCACGATCGGGCTGCTGTTCCCGGAGCTGCTCGGTACCTACGGCGACCGGGGCAATGCGCTCGTGCTGCGCTCGCGGTTGGGGCGGCGGGGCATCGCGGCGCGGATCGTGGAGGTCGCGCCCGACGACCCCGTTCCCGCGTCCCTCGACTGCTACTTGCTCGGCGGCGGCGAGGACCATGCCGAGGTGGTGGCGATCGACCGGCTCGAGCGTTCGCCGCTGCGCGCCGCATGGGAGCGCGGCGCGGCCGTCGTCGGCGTGTGCGCGGGGCTGCAACTGCTCGGCACGCGCCTCGTGCTCGAGGGTGTGGTCCGCGACGGGCTCGGCTTCTATGACGCGAGCACCGAGCCCGGCCCGCGGCGCTGCGTCGGCGAGGTCGTGATCGAGGCCGGCGACGCGCTGCTCGGTGCGATCACCGGCTTCGAGAACCACCAGGGCGTCACCACGCCGGGGGCGGGTGTGCAGCCCCTCGGCCGGCACGCCGACGGGCGCGCCGAAGGCGTGCTCGGCGACCGGCTCGTCGGCACGTACCTGCACGGGCCGGTGCTCGTGCGCAACCCGAGCCTCGCCGACCGGGTGCTGAGCTGGATCGCGGGCCCGCTCGAGCCGCTCGACGACGGCTACGAGCGGGCGCTCCACGACGACCGCGTCGCCGCCGTCACCGGCTCCCCACGGCACTAGGCCGTCCGGATCATCCGGCTGCGTCGCGATCGACCGATGCAGCAGGCATGCGGGATGTGCGGCGCCAGGCGGGCGGGATGACGTTCGTCGAGGTGGTCGTGGTGGTCGCGTTCGTGGGCGTCCTCGCCGGTCTCGTCGTGTACGCGGTGCATGGTGTGCGCACCACGCACCCATCCACCACCTGCGCGCGCGACGAGCAGACCGTGCGCCACGCCGAAGCCGCGTTCTACGCGGGTCACGGTGCCTATACCGACGAGGTCACGCTGGTGCGCGACGGCCAGCTGGCCGCGCCGTCGTTGCTCCACGACGTGATCACCGACGGCCACAGCTACACGCTGCTCTCGGCCGGCGTGTGCGCCACGCAGCTCTTGAGCGACGGCTTCGAGCCACCGTCGGTGACGGCCGTGTCCGCCGGACGCTCGGCTCACGTCGCGGCCCCCGCCCCGCTCGGCGCGTGGACGGTGACCAGCGGCAGCGTCGAGGTCGTGTCCACGTCGCGCTGGAACCTCCCGGTCGGCGGCTCGCAATCGGTCGAGCTACCGGGTGGCACGCACGGCGCGATCCGGCGCGCGATCAGTGGCCTCGTTGCCGGGAACACGTACACGTTGCGCTTCGACTACGCCCTCGACCCGTGCGCGCCGGCGGCGGGCCTGCGGGTGCAGATCAGCGAGCTCGACACCGCGATGCCGGTGAGCAACACGGTGCGCAACGGCTTCCAGACGGCCACCACCTCGTTCACGGCGCGCAGCACCTCGCAGCTCCTCACGTTCACGGGCAGTGGACCCAGCCGCACCTGCGGCACCGTCGTGGACAACGTGATCGTGACCACCTGACCAACACCTGCACAACTGTTTCCGGCTGCGGCGACGGGCGCGCGAAGCTGGCCGGCAATGGCGGTCACCGGCACTTTGGCCCGACGCGGCCTCATGGCGAACAAATGGCGGCTGGCGCTCACGGCGATCGCCGTGGTGCTCGGCGTCGCCTTCGTCAGCGGCAGCTTCATGCTGCGCGACAGCCTGAACAAGGCCTTCTCCGACCTCGTCACCGAAGCGAACCACGGCATCGATGCGCAGGTGCGCACGAAGCTGAGCTTCGGGGACGCGACCGCCCGCAACCCGGTGCCGCCGTCGCTGCTCCCGGCGGTACAGCAGGTACCGGGGGTCGCGGCTGCGGCCGGCACGATCGGCACGATCCCGGTGACGATCATCGGCAAGGACGGCGAGGCGAAGACACCAGGCGGGCCGCCCACATTGGGCCTCGGGTGGATCGACGATCCGAAGCTCACGAGCTTGCATCTCGACGCGGGCCGCCGCCCCCACGGCGACGGCGAGGTCGCGATCGACGTGCACGCCGCCAACAAGACCGGTTACAAGATCGGCGACACGATGCGCATCGTGCTGCCCACCGGCACCCGCTCGCCCCGTCTCGTCGGCACGTTCAAGTTCGGCACGTCGAACAGCCTCGCGGGCGCGTACCTCGTGGGCTTCGATCCGGCGGTCGCGTCGCAGCTCCTCGGCCTGCACGGCTTCTACCAGGCAATCGACGCGCGCGCGGTGCCCGGCGTATCGGGCGAGGAGTTGGTCGCGCGCATCAACCGCGTGCTGCCGAAGGGCTACGAGGCGATCGACAACGCCACGCTGAACAAGGAGGCGAAGAAGCAGTTCGGCTTCATCGACGCGATCGCCACCGGGTTGCTTGCCTTCGCGCTCATCGCGCTGTTCGTCAGCGGCTTCATCATCAACAACACGTTCTCGATCCTCGCGACCCAGCGCCTGCGTGAGCTCGGGCTGTTGCGTGCGCTCGGCAGCTCCACCCGGCAGGTGCGGGCGCTCATGATCATCGAGGCGCTCGTGGTCGGCGTGGTCGCGTCGGTGGTCGGAATCGGCGCGGGCGTGCTGATCGCGCTCGGCATCAAGGCGCTGATCTCGGCGCTCGGCGGCGGCTTGCCGGGCGCCTTCGTGTTCACCGCCACGCCGGTCGTGTGGGGGTTGCTCGTCGGGATCGTCGTGACGCTCGTCGCCGCGCTCACGCCCGCGTTCCGCGCTGGCCGCATCCCCCCGGTCGCCGCGATGTCGGCGGAGCGGACGTTCAGCGTCGACCGCGGCTCGTGGCGGCTCGTGATCCCTGCGGTGCTGCTCGTCGCCGGGGCCGGCGCGCTCGTGATCGGCCTGTTCGTGCGCCCGGGCCACACCGCGCAGTGGCTCGTGCTCGCGGGCGCCGGCGCGGCGGTGCTGTTCGTCGGCGTCGCGGGGCTGGCACGGCTCGTCGTGCGGCCGGTGCTCGTTGTGGTGAGCGCGGTGTTGCGGCCGGTCGCACGGATCGTCTCGTGGCCGTTCGCGTTCGTGTTCCACCACGCGCGGCAGCGCATCATCGGACAGCTCGCCCGCGACAACGTAATCCGCACACCGCGGCGCACGTCGGCTGCCGCCGCCGCGCTGATGATCGGGCTCGCGTTCGTGACCGTCGGGTCCGTGCTCGGCGCCTCGATCAAGCAGACGCTGCGCGATCAGCTGCACAGCGCGATTCGGGCCGACCTGTTCATCCAGGACATCTCGTCGTTCCAGGGGATGCCGGCGTCGGTCACGGCCGGCATCGCCAAGGTTCCTGGGGTTCGCGACGTCAGCGGCTTCCGGATTGCGGGCTTCAAGTACGCCAGCAGCACGAAGAGCGCGACGTTCGTCAACCACGGCACCGCCGACAAGCTCGTCGACGTCAACCTGAAGTCGGGCTCGTGGTCGAAGCTCGGACTCGACACCGTGTTCGTGTACAGCGACGTGTCCAACGAGCACCATCTCCACGTGGGCTCCACGATGCCGGTGCAGTTCCCGTCGGGTGAGCGCCGCACGCTCACCGTCGCGGGGGTGTACGGCGACGCCAGCATCGTGGGCAACTACCTGCTCGACCTGTCGACCTACAAGCAGAACTTCACCGGCGCCAGCTTCGACCAGTTCGCGGGTGCCCGTGTCGCGCCCGGCGCCTCGGTGCAGACCGTGAAGCACGCGGTGCAGCATTTCCTCGACCGCGCCGACCCGGCTATCACCGTGCAGGACCGCGAGGAGTTCCAGCACACGCAGGAGAACCAGGTCAACCAGTTCCTGGCCATCATCAACGCGTTGCTGTTCCTCGCGGTTGTCATCGCGCTCATCGGCATCGCCAACACGCTCGCGTTGTCGGTGTTCGAGCGCACGCGCGAGCTGGGCCTCATGCGCGCGGTCGGCATGCAGCGCACGCAGACGAAGTCGATGGTGCGCTGGGAGTCGGTGCTCGTCGCGGTGTTCGGTGCCCTGCTCGGGATCGTGCTCGGGATCGTGCTCGGTGTCCTCGTCGCCGGCGCGCTGCCGTCGGCCGTGGTCACGTCGGTTGCCATACCAGGCACGCAGCTCTTCGCGTACGTCGTGCTGGCGATCGTTGCCGGCACGATCTCGGCATACTTCCCGGCGCGCCGGGCCGCGAAGATGAACGTGCTCGCGGCGATCGCGCACGAGTGAGGGCGCGAAGGCGCCGGTACTCTGCACGGCGATGACCGGCACAGGGACGGCGGCGCCGGTCGAGCCCGCCGACCAGGGTGGCGCGCCGCCGTCACCGCGCCGGCTCGGCTATCTGCCCGCGCTCGACGGCCTGCGCGCCATCGCGATCACGCTCGTCGTGTTGTTCCACTACCCGTGGGTGACCAAGGCGTTCGCGCCGCAGCCGTTCCACGGCGGTTTCCTCGGCGTCGACATGTTCTTCGTGCTGTCCGGATTCCTGATCACGACGCTGTTGCTCGAGGAGCGCACGACCGCCGGGCGGGTGTCGTTGACGGCGTTCTACCAGCGGCGGGCGCGGCGCCTGCTGCCCGGCTTCTTCGTGCTGTTCGTGATCGCGCTGGCCGCGCACGTGGGCTGGGGGCTCCAGCCGACGAACACCGGTCTGGTCGGCATGCTCGTGTACATGGCGAACTGGGTGCAGATCTGGCGGCCCGATTCGCTCGGCGCCATCTTCGGCCACACGTGGTCGCTCGCGATCGAGGAGCAGTTCTACCTGCTGTTCCCGCTCGCCCTGCTCGGGCTGATCCGCATCGGTGCGCGGCGGTTCGGCCTCGCGATCGCGCTCTTCGCCGGAGCACTCGGCGCGTGGGCCTGGCGCATCGTCGTCTGGCACCGGCACGTGGCTTCCACGGTCAACTTCGTCGACTGGTACGCGCTGATAACGGGGCGCACACCGCCGGCGACCGATCCGTTCCGGTTCCGCGAGTGGAACCGCTGGTACTTCGGCACCGACACGCGCGCCGATGCGCTGCTCCTCGGCTGCGTGGCTGCGGTGCTGTTCGTGCAGCTCGCCCGCCGCCGGCCGGGCCGCGGCCTCGTGGTGGGCGCGTCGGGTGTGGCCGTGCTCGCCGGCGCCGGCGTCGGCGTGATCGTGGCCCAGGCCGCGATCCCGGCCGGCTGGGTGCCCGACTGGGGGCTCTTCCTGTTCGAGAGCTGCGTCGCGCTCACCGTGCTCGGCCTCGCGTTGGCGCCCCGCGCGCCGCTCGCTCGTGTGCTGTCGCTGGCGCCGCTCGTGTGGCTCGGCCGGCGTTCGTACGCCGTATACCTGTTCCACCTGTTCATCTTCCAGATGCTGCGCACGCAGCGCACCCATCTGCCGTCGACCGCGCAGTTCTGGTTCCTGATGGCGGTCACGTTGCTTGCGGCCGAGTTCTCGTGGCGCGTCATCGAGTCGCCGTTCATGCGCGGCCGCCGCCGCTACGAGCGCACGTGACCGGCAGGGTCAGCCGTGCAGCAGCACGCCGAGGAACAGCGCGGCGATGCTCGACAGCGCGGCGAGCGCACCCCAGATCGCGAGGCCGGTGACCGACCGGCTGATCGCGTGCGCCCATGCCGCGACGCCTGCGAGCGCGACCACGAGCAGCTTGACGAAGAGCGTCACGCCATACGCCGCCGACCAGGCCGGGTGCACCTCGGCGATGTTCCAGATGCCGGTGAGCACGAGCACGCCGTACGCCGGCCAGGCGAGGAGTGCGAAGCGGCGGGCGACGGCGCGCGGCGCGTCGGGCGACAGCCGTCGCAGGCCGGGCACGAGCCCGCCGAGCGTCAGCTGCCCGCCCACCCACACGGTGGCTGCGAGCACGTGGAGGAACAGGCGCAGCGTGTCGAGGGTGGGGCGGAGCACGGGCCTCAGTCTGCTCGACCGGGCTCCGGCGTCGTGGCGTGGAGACCCGGCGAACCTGCGCTGCCCGCGCCGCGCTTCATCGAGAGGTCTTCTCGGCGGGAGCGAGGGTCGTCAGCAGCCATGCGCTGCCGACAGCCGCGCTCGATGCACGAGGCGGCGAGCACGGCGATCTTCGCCTCGCTCAGCATCGAGCCATGGAACGACAGGTCGGCCACGAAGATGGACACGGTGAAGCCGATGCCCGCGACACAGCCGGCGCCGACAACGTGCCTGAGCGACAGTCCGGCGGGCAACCGGGCGATCCCGAATCGGAGCGCGAGCGTGCTCGCGAGGAAGATGCCGAGCGGTTTTCCGACCACCAGCGCCACGACGATTCCCCACGCGATCGAGCTGGTGCCCGCCCGCCTCAGCGACGCGGCATCCAGGCTGACTCCAGCGTTGGCGAGCGCGAAGAGGGGAAGCACGACGAAGCTCGACCATGGGTGCAATGCGCGTTCGAGTTGGGCGCCCACGTCGCGCCCGTCCACCGGTCGTGCCGGCACCAGGAGCCCCAACACGACTCCCGCGATGGTCCCGTGCACGCCGGACTCGAAGATGCACACCCACAGCGCCGCCGCCGGAGCGATGTAGGCGATCGGCGAGCGAATCCGAAGGCGCGGCATGATCACGATGGCGGTCACGACGCCCAGCGCGCCCACGAGCCAACCCGCGCCGATGCCATGCGAGTAGAAGACGGCGATCAAGAGCACGGCACCGATGTCGTCGACGATCGCCAGGGTCAGCAGGAACAGCTTCAGCGAAGCGGGAACCCGCGAGCCGACGATCGTGAGGATCACGATCGCAAACGCGATGTCGGTGGCCACCGGAACTGCCCATGCATCCCTGCCGGGACCGCTCGCGTTCACAGCAAGGTAGAGGAGCGCGGGGACGGCCATACCACCCACTGCCGCGACGACCGGGAGGCTCGCCGTTCGCCGGTCGCGCAGCTCACCGAGGATGAGCTCACGCTTGATCTCGATGCCGACGACGAAGAAGAACACCGTCATCAAACCGTCGTTGAGCCAATGTACGAGGTCCTCCGAGATCGCGAAGCGGCCGATGCCGATCGTGATCACGTGACCCCACACGTCGGCGTAGGAACGGTCCGCGACGTTGGCCCACAGCAGCGCGATTGCGGTTGCGCCGAGCAACAGCACACCGCCGAGCACTTCGACGGAAACGAACTCGCTGCCCACCGGCGACAGCGCGCGACCGGCAATCGGGATCCGGATGTGCGTGCGGCGCGACATTCGTGGCCTTTCCGGTCCGCAAGTGGCATGGCCCTTGCCTCACACATGCTCGCGTCAGAGTTCGCGTCAGGGTTTCGCGTCAGGCCTGCACGGGATTCAGCCAGGTGATCTCCGCGAATCGCGCGAAGTCGGAGTCTGCGCTGATCATCTGCAGCCCGTGCTCGATGCAGAGCGCTGCGAGCGCGGCGTCGGTGACGAGGTTGGCCCGGAGCTCGAGGTCGCGGACGAGCCGACCGAGGATGTCGCGGTGTCCGGTTCCCGGCCCGGGCACCCAGGCGGCCGGTGCGTCGAGCCACTCGTCGACGAACTGCCAGGCCTCGGCGGGCGAGAGCGGCTCCCGCAACGCTCGCGGGTGCGTCGCGATACGGACGAACGCGGTCAGCGACATCCAGGGAATTCCGACGCGCCGGGGCCCGTTCAGCGCGCCTTCCAGCCAGCGGCGGGCGGGGCCGTGGAAGCGGCTCTCCTCGTCGATCGCGTAGAGCAGGATGTTCGCGTCGACGAGCACCTACGGGGCCTCGATGCCTTCGAGATCCTCGAGCGCGCCGGCGACATTCGAGACGTCGATCTTGAGGCCGAGCCGCCGGGTGCGCTGGCGAAACGGGCCGCGCTCGGGGCGGGGCAGCAGGCCCCGCCGGATCAGGGCGTTCACCGCCTCGCTCACGCCCACCCCCATCTCGCGGCGCGCCTGCTCGACCGCCTTCGCGGTGTCCTCGTCGAACTCGACCGTCGTACGCATGCGCTCAGACTAACACGACCGTGTTACCGATCGCGCACGTGCATGCAGCCGTCAGGCCGCGAGCACCTCGGTGAGCTTCAACCGGCGGCCGGTCTGCACGATCGCCCGCCGGTAGACGGTGGCGCCCATGCGTGCGGCGAGCGCGACGGCGGCCACGCCCAAGGCCAACGAGGCCACGATCTCGATCGCGCTCGAGGCCCCGACCGCGAGGCGCGCGGGGATCACGACCGGGGAGCTGAACGGCACGTAGGCGAGGATCGTTGCGAGCGGGCTCTCCGGTGCGCTCTGGGCGACGATGTACGAGCCGATCAGCACGATCGACAGCGGCGCGGCGATGGTGCCCGCCTCCTCCTGACGCTCGACGAGCGCGCCGAGCGCGCCCGCGGTGGTGAGGTAGAGCGCCAGTCCGAGCGCGAACCAGGCGGCGCTGCCGGCCAGCGCGCCGCCGAGGCCGGCGGGGAGGTCGCCGCCGGCGAGCAGCTTCACCACCACCGGGATCGCGCCGAACGAGAGCGTGAGCAATCCGACGATCCCGACGCCGAGCACCTTGCCGAACAGCAACGGCGCGGGGCGGACGATCGCCAGCAGCACCTCGCTGATCCGGTTCGCCTTCTCGATGGCGACGCCGTTCGCCGCGCTGATCATGAGCGTGAGCAACAGCACGTAGAGCACCGTCGACAGGATTGCGGCCGCACCGCGCCGGCTGGCGCTGCCGGTATCGAGTTGCACCACCTCGGCCGGGCGGACCTGGAGCGCGCGCTGCGCCTGGTGCACCGTGAGCCCGAGTGCCTCGAGCTGTCGGGTCGTGGCCCGAGCGGCGAGCACCTTCTGCGCGACCGCGAGGAGACCCTGGTGCTCACCGGCTTTCACGAACAAGGTTGCCGCGCCCGCGGTGTGCGCGAGTGCGATGCCGATGCCAGCACGGCCAGCGTCGACCGCGGCCCGCGCCGCCGTCGCGTCGGCAACTGCATCGATCCGTACCCGGTGCTTGTCGGCCCGCGTGATGGCTGCGCCGACATCGGGACGGCCGGATCCCGCGATCGCCACCCGATCGACCGTGGTGCCGCCGCCGATCACCGACGGCAGGATCATCGCGGCCGACGAACCGATGAGCAACACGATGGCGATCACGTAGAAGCCGCGTCGGCGCAGTGCTTCGTGCAGCTCTCGGCTGACGACGAGGCCGAGGCCCGTCACGCGGCCGTGTCCTCCTCGGCGGCCGGTGCGCCGGCGGCGGCGAGGAAGAGCTCCGACATCGTGGGCGCTTCCACGCCGAAGTCACGCACCGTCGCGCGGGCCCGCACGGTGTCGAGCACGGCACCGGGGTCGACGCCGGGCGCGAGCCGGATGCGGCTGCCCAGCGCGTCCGTGCTGACGACGTCGCCGGCCTGTGGCGCCAACCAGCCGTGGGCCGGGACGGCGACGTCGACGCGCAGGTAACGGTCGGGGCTGGTCGCCTTCAGATCGCGCACGTCGCCGTGCAGCACGACTCGGCCGTGGTGGAGCAGCGTGATCGTCTCGCAGAGATCCTCGACCAGGTCGAGCTGATGGCTCGAGAAGAGCAGGTTGCGCCCCGCGGCCACGTGGTCGCGCACCAGTCGCGAGAGGAACTCGATGGCTGTCGGGTCGAGGCCCGCGAACGGCTCATCGAGCACGAGGAGTTGCGGCTCGTGCACCATCGCCACGGCGAGCTGCACCCGTTGCGCCATGCCGCCGGACAGCTCCGACACCTTGTCGCGCGCGTGGTCGCGCAGGCCGACACGATCGAGCAGGTCGGCGGTCTGGGCACGCGCGGTGGGTGGGTCGAGGCCGTGCAGCCGGGCGATCCACTCGACGAGGTCGCCCACCCGCATCGTCCGGTAGAGCCCGCGCTCCTGGGGCATGTAGCCCCAAGACCGGCGGTCGGCCTCCGTCGCGAGCCGGCCGTCCCAGACCACCGAGCCCGCATCCGGCGCCAGCACGCCGAAGAGGATGCGCATCAACGTCGTCTTGCCGGCGCCGTTCGGGCCGAGCAGCCCGACGACGCGTCCCGCCGGCACCTCGAGGTCGACGTCGTCGAGCACGACGCGCTCGCCGAAGCGTTGGCTGATGTGGGCGGAACGCAGCGTGGGCACGAGCACCGGCCTTTGCCTGGGGAGCGAGCCTTGGTTCCAAGGCTCCCGGCCCGGGGCCTACCCGTTCCAGCAGATCAGCGAACAGGGTGCGGTGCGTGGTGCAATCGCGCCCTCGGCAGGATTCGAACCTGCGCACACGGCTCCGGAGGCCGATGCTCTATCCCCTGAGCTACGAGGGCTGATCTGCGCGGTCGCTCGGCGATACGTGCTGGCGACGGAATGCGGAGGCTACTCGGAGGGGCGTGCGTGGACGATGGCGACGGGGCGGTCGCCGCGGTGCGCGAGACCGAGCCCCACGCTGCCCACGACGAGTTGGGTGAGCGTGTTCTGGCCCCGTGACCCCACGACGACGAGATCCGCGTCCTCCTCGTCGGCGACCTGCGGCAACGCGACGCGGGGATCGGCGTCGTCGATGAACATGCAGCGGTAGGCGATGTGCGCGTCGCGCAGCGTCGCGCACCACTCGTCGAGGTCCTGCATGGTCACCGAGTGTGCCTCGCCGGCCGGCGCGGCGTGCACCACGACGACCTCGGTGCTGCTGCCGCGGGCGAGCTCGACGGTCCACCGGAGCGCCTCGGCCGCGGACTCCGAGCCGTCCACACCCACGATCACGCGACGAAGCGTCATGTCGCTCTCCTCTCGGGGCCACGGACGACCCCTAGGCCATCACGTACCCGTCCGTGCGCTCGAATCCCGCCGATCGGGCACACTGCTCATGTGGTCACGAGCGCACGCACGCCGCCGCGCCGGCTCGTCGTGCTGAGCGGGCTGTCGGTGGTCATCGGCCTGCTCGGCGGCGTCGTCGGCTGGGTCTTCCTCCGGCTGAGCGCCCTCATGCTGACGCTCAACCTCACGCACACCTGGAGCACGGAGTTCCCCACGCTTGCCAACGTCCACCCGGGTTGGACGTTGCTCCCGATCGCGGCGGGCGCCGGCCTCGTCGTCGCGTTGCTCGCCGCGCGTGGAGCCGATGGTGCGCGGCCACGGCATCCCGGAGACGATGGACGCGGTGCTCCGCCAGCAGAGCCGCATCTCGCTCCGAGCCGCGGTCGCCAAGCCGGTGGCGACGTCGATCGCGATCGGCAGTGGTGCGCCCTTCGGTGCCGAGGGACCGATCATCGTCACCGGCGGTGCGATCGGCTCGCTGCTCGGGCAGGCGGTACGGGTGTCGCCTGCGGAGCGCAAGATCCTGCTCGCGGCGGGCTCGGCCGCCGGTATGGCCGCGATCTTCGGCACCCCGGTCGGTGCCGTGCTCCTCGCGATCGAGCTGCTGCTCTTCGAGTTCTCGACTCGCGCGTTCGTGCCACTCGTGATCGCGTCGGTCGTCGCCGACGCCGTGCACAACGGCTTCTTCGGGCGCGGACCGTTCTTCGCGGTCCCGATCGTGCCGCATCCGACCGCTTCGGGCCTGCCGCTCTACGTCGTGCTCGGTCTGGCGTTGGGCCTGCTCGCAGTGGTCATCACCGTGGTCGTGTACCGGGTCGAAGACCTGTTCGACCGTTCACACATCCCGCAGCTCGCGCGCCCGATCGTCGGAGCGGTCGCCTTCGCCGCGGTCGGGATCGCGGTGCCGCGCGTGCTGGGCACCGGCTACGACGTGATCGGCGACGTGCTGTACAACCGCCTGGCGGTCGCCACGCTCGTGACGGTGCTGGCGGCGAAGCTCGTCGTGTGGTGGGTCGCGATCGGCTCCGGCAACTCTGGAAGCTCGCTCGCGCCACTGCTGCTGATGGGCGCGGCGGCGGGGAGTCTCGTGGGCCACGGCCTGGCATCGGCCGTCCCGTCGCTGCATGCGAACCCCGCGGCGTTCGCGCTGGTGGGCATGGTCGCCACGTTCGGCGCGGCAGCGGACGCGCCGTTCACGTCGATCGTGCTCGGCTTCGAGCTCACGCGCAGCTACGACCTCATCCTGCCGCTCATGCTCACCACTGTTGTCGCCGACCTCGTGGCCAAGGCGCTGATGCGCGATTCCCTGATGACGCGAAAGCTCACGCGCCGCGGCGTGCGGGTGTCGACGGACCTGCACATGGACGCGCTCCGCACGACGCCGGTCGGCGACATCATGAGCACCGAGATCGACAGTCTCGACCCCACGGCGACGGTCGGCGACGCGATCGATGCCCTGCGCCGTACCGGCCACCATGCCCTCCCGATCGTCGACGACGGGGCGTGCATCGCCATCGTCACCGAGCACGACATCCTCCGGCACCGGGTCGAGCGGGCGAACCCGGTGCTCTCCCTCGCCAGCCGCGACGTGGTGGTCGCCCGGCCCGACGAACCCGTGCTGTTCGCACTGGAGTCGATGGTGCACGAGGACATCGGGCAGCTGCCTGTGGTTCGTGACGGCCGGCTCGTGGGCCTGTGCACAAGGCTCGACGTGCTGCGCGTCAGCGAGATCCAGGCCGAGGGCGAGGCCGCGCAGCCCGGCTGGTTCCGTATGCGTCTCCGCCGCTCGCGTGCTCGGCTCGCCCTCGCTGCGGACTCTCGCCGGCCCCGCCGGCCCGCGTCGCGGGACAGCTGAGGATGGGTGCACGAGAGGAGCATCGCCGCACCGAGCGCGCGGCGTCGGCGAGACTCGGGCGATGCGATTGACCGCAGCGCTCGTGCTGTGCACGCGCAACCGGCCCGACGACGTCGACGGCGCGCTCACGGTGATCGCGGCCCAGACCCGTGCACCCGAGATGGTCGCAGTGATCGATTCGAGCAACAGCACGGCGACGCGCGAGATCGTGCACGGGCACGGCACAACCTGGCCGTCGTCGCGGCCGCCGATCCACGTTGCGAGCGAACCGTCGCTCACGCACCAGCGGCGTGTCGGCATCGCCTGCACCGTGTCCGACGTGGTGCTCTTCGCCGACGACGACGTGCGCCTCGGGCACGGGTACGTCGACGCGGTGATGCGGGCCTTCGAGTCCGACACGGCCGGTGGCATCGGCGGCGTCGGGGGCTACTTGGTGAACGCGGCGCCGCGGCACGTGCGCGTGCTCGACCGCTGGTTCGGTCTCGACTCCGATCGCGAGGGTGCGGTGCTGGCGTCCGGGCGCAACACCCCGGTGGTCACCAAGCCCAACGCGCTCCTCGACGTGGAGTGGCTCAGCGGCGCGGCGATGTCGTTCCGGCGCGCGCTGCTCGAACGGGAGCCACCCGACGAGGAGCGGTTCCCGTTCGAGGGCGAGGACGTGGAGCTGTCGTTCCGCATCGGGCGTCACGCGCGGCTCGCCATTGCGCCCGATGCGGAGTACATGCACCTCGAGTCGCCCGCGAACCGGCTCGTGGGCGCCGACCAAGCCGCGGCGGAGCTCACGGCCCGGCTGCGGCGGGTCGCCGTCGCACCCGATCGACTCTCGATGCGGGCCGCGCGCGTCGCCGCGGGCTACCAGCTCGCGAAGTACGCGGTAACCGGTTCGGCCACCCTGTCGCGCCGCCGCCTCGCGATCGCGCGGGGCACGCTGCGCGCGCTCGCCGCGGCTACAGCGGGGACTCCGGCAACACGCGATTGATCTGGCGGTTCAGCGCGTCGAGCGTGGCGCGCGCGCAGGCGTCGATTGTGCTCGAGCCTCCTGCGAGACCGAAGAGTTGCCGGCCGCCGTCCGGCTCCTCCACACCCACGGCCACGAGCCGCTGCTCGCCGCCGTCGTCGTCGACTTCGCGGGCCCACATGGGCTGTACGGCCAGGTCGACGCCGAAGCCGCGCAGCGCCTCGAGGGTTGCGGTCACCACTGCGACCAACCCTCTGCTCGCGGGGGCGCGGCCGATCGTGCGCCGGCCGTGGAGCACGAGGTGCACCTCGACCTCGTCGGTGTCGGGGAAGGACAACACTGCGAGCAGCCGCGGTCGCTCGCGCGCTTCGGGCTCCGAGGGTTCGCCGCCCGTGTCCGGATGCGCCGCGGGCGCAGTGGGCCCCGGGGCCGGTGCCGCACCGATGGATGTCACCGTCGCGGTGCCGCCGTCGATCGCCGCGGGAGCCTCTCGCCAGCGCACGACCTCGACCGCGACCGGCTTGTCGCTGTGCCGAGCGGCGATCCGAGTGGCGGCGACCGGCAGCGGCAGCTCGATCGCCTCCCCGCGGCCGCCGTTCGGAGCCAGGTGCAGCTGCACCATGAGCACGTCGCCACGGTCGTCGAAACCGGCGGCGCGCACGCCGGGGAGCTTGCGCAACTCGAACTCGAGATCGTCGAGCGTCATCGCTGGGCCTTCCGCAGCAGCTTGTGCTCGCGCAAACGGGTGTCGGCCAGCTCGAACAGCGCCGCGGCGCTGTCGGCCTCGCCGGGACACACCGCCACGCCGTGGGAGAACTCCGGGGCATGGGGCTGCAGGCCGGCACGGGCGCGGATGCGTTCGAGCAGCGGCGCCACCGCGTCGGTGTCGGTGTTCGGCAGGATCATCGCGAACTCGTCGCCGCCGATGCGCGCGGCGTTGTCGCCGTATCGCAGCGTGTGCTGCATGCGTTCGGCGAGATCGCGGAGCGCGATATCGCCCGCCGCATGCCCGTGCTGGTCGTTGATGTTCTTGAGCAGGTCCATGTCGATCAACACGAGCGCGAACGACCAGCCGTACCGGGTGCTGCGCGCCACCGCCATGTCGAGCAGGCGGTCGAAACTGCGGCGGTCGTCGAGCCCGGTGAGTGGATCGTGCCAGGCGTCGTAGCGCAGCACGTCCATCCGCAGCGCGAGTAGGCACACCGAGTTCACCATCGCGCGATCGAGGTCGTCCTCGGGGAGCGGCGGTTCGGTGTAGAGACCGGCCGGCGCGGCGAGCAATGCTTCGTCGTCCTCGTCGAGCACCTTGCGCCCGGCTCGGAACACCTGGCGCCCGAGGTTCGGCTCGTCGATCACGATCGCCGCATCTTCGAGCCCGTGGGCCTCGACCAGCGCGTCGAGCGCCCGGTAGATGATCGCGAGGCCCGACTCATTGCCGGCCAGCTCCTCGGCGAGCGCGCTGGTGAGGCCGGTCATGCTGCCCGCCCGCGTGCTGACCCCCGGAGGCGCGGCGCCGTCGGGTCCGCCGGGAGCGGCTGCCTGCTCCGTGTCCGCCGCGCCCTGTGGCATCCGCCCTCCCGGCGTGGGCCGCCGCGCTCCGCGCGTGCCCTGCTCGCCGTACCCCTGCTCCTGTGCGTGGTCACGTTACAACGCCTCGCGGCCGCGGCATGGGCGATTCGTACCATTTCCGAGGCGGCAATGTCGAGGGGTGACGCAAGGAACACCCAGGTAAGCTCCGAGATTCACAGCGGGCGCGGCGAGCGGAGCTGCCCGGGAGCGACCGAGGAGCGATCCGGGTGCGACGCGAGCTCGCCGCCGAGCCGCAGGAGGCAGAGGCGCGGCACACGCGGGGGAGAGGCAGGCCGAGGCGAGGCAGAGGCAGATGTCTTGACCCGTGACCAGCTCCTCACCTCGCTGCGGACCGCGATCGTCGCGGCCGGGCTGCCCGTCCCCGACGAGCTCGCGCTCGAGGTACCGCGGAGCGGGCCCACGGCGACTTCGCGGCGAACGTAGCCCTCCAGCTCGCCCGCGGCGCCTCGCGCCCACCGCGCGAGGTCGCCCAGGCGATCGCGGCCGAGCTCGAGCGGGCCGGTGTGCCCCATCTCGACCACATCGAGATCGCGGGTCCGGGCTTCCTCAACTTCCATCTGCGGCCGAGCTGGTTGCACGCCGTGCTGCGCGAGGTCGTCGCCGCGGGCGACGCGTTCGGCACGAACGCCAGTCTCGCCGGCCGGCGGATCAACCTCGAGTTCGTGTCGTCGAATCCCACCGGACCGCTCCACGCCGGCGGCGGGCGCTGGGTCGCCGTCGGCGACGCCATCGCCAACTTGCTCGCGAGCCAGGGTGCCGAGGTGCACCGCGAGTACTACCTCAACGACGCGGGCAACCAGCTGAACACCCTGCGCGCGTCGCTGTCCGCTCGCTATCACGGGCGCCCGCTCCCAGACGACGGCTATCGGGGCGACTACGTGGGCGAGATCGCCGAGGCGCTGCGCGCCGAGCACGGCGACGCGCTCGGCGACGACGCGCTGTGCGAGCTCGGCGTCGCCCGGATCATCGCCGGGGTACGCACCGACCTCGCGCGCATCGGCGTGCACTTCGACACGTGGTTCTCCGAACGGTTGCTCCACCAGCGAGGCGACGTCGACGCGGTGCTCGAGATCCTGCGCGACAAGGGGCTCACCTACGTGCAGCACGGCGACAGGGCGAACGCCGACATCGAGTGGCTGCGCACCACCGACCTCGGCGATACGCGCGACCGTGCGATGCGCAACGTCGCCACCGGTACCACCACCTACCTCTGCAACGACCTCGCGTACCACCGCGACAAGCTCAACCGCGGCTTCGACCACCTCATCGACATCTGGGGCTCCGACCACCAGGGCCAGGTGAAGTCGCTGCAGGCCGGCATCGAGGCACTCACCGGCCTCGTCGGCGAGCCCGAGGTGATCCTCGGCCAGTTCGTGAAGCTCTACGACGTCGACCCGAGAACCGGGAAGCCGGCCGAGATGAAGATGTCGAAGCGGGCGGGCACGTTCGTGTCGCTCGGCGACGTGCTCGACCGCGTCGACGGCGACGTCACCCGCATGACGTTCCTGCTCCAGAGCATGGACACCCCGCTCACCTTCGATCTCGCGGTCGTCACCGCTCAGTCGATGGAGAATCCCGTCTATTACATCCAGATGGCGCACGCCCGGATCGCGTCGATCGCCCGTAGGGCGGCCGAGGCCGGCGTGGTTGCGCCGGCGCTCGATGCGGTCGATCTCTCGGTGCTCACCGACGGGCACGAGCTCGAACTGCTCCGCCTGCTCGAGCGCTATCCCGAAGCGCTCGCCGACGCGGCAGGCGCGCGCGCACCCCACAAGATCGCGCACTGGGCGCACGAGTTCGCCGGCGCGTTCCACGCGTTCTACGGCGCGTGCCGCGTGATCGACGCCGATCCACCGGTCGCCGCCGCTCGCCTGTGGCTCACCCAGGCGTGCCGCATCGGACTCGCCAACGCGCTCGGCATCCTGGGCGTGCGCGCGCCGGAGTCGATGGCACGCCTCGACGACGATGCCGTCGCCTGACACCCCGGTCGCGCCGATCGACCTGGCCCTACTGCCCCGATCGGCCACGATCGGCCCGTCCGGCCACCTCTCGATCGGCGGGTGCGATCTCGTCGAGCTCGCCGAGCGGTTCGGTACGCCATTGTTCGTGTACGACGAGGACGAGCTCCGCGCTCGGTGCCGCGAGTACGCGAGCTGCTTTCGCGGTGCGGTGGCGTACGCGAGCAAGGCGTTCCTGTGCACGGCCCTCGCGCGCATCATTGCGGAGGAGGGCCTCGACATCGACGTGGCGTCGGGCGGCGAGCTCCACGTGGTGCTGCGCGCGGGGTTTCCCGCCGATCGCGTCGTGATGCACGGCAACAACAAGTCGATCGGCGAGCTGCGCAGCGCGCTGCAGGCCGGCGTGAAGCACGTCGTCGTCGACAGCCCCGACGAGCTCGACCGCATCGAGCAGCTCGTGGTGCACGAGCACCTCGCGCCGCCCTCGGTGCTCGTGCGCGTGAACCCCGGCGTCGATGCGCACACGCACGAATACCTCACCACGGGTGCGGTCGACTCGAAGTTCGGCCTGGCGATCGTCGACGGCTCGGCACTCGATGCCGTCGCTCGCATCGTCGCAGGCGGCGCCGCCCGCTTCGACGGCCTGCACGTGCACATCGGCTCGCAGATCTTCCGGCGCGACGGATTCGCGGCCGCCATCGACCGCGTCGTCGTGCTCGTGGCCGCGATCGAGCGCGAGGTGGGTGTCACCGTCGACGAGGTCAATCTCGGTGGCGGCCTCGGTGTGCGCTACACGCCCGATGACGATCCCGCGTCGATCGCCGAGCACGCCGCGCTCGTGCACGAGGATTTCGCGGGCACCGTCGCGGCGGCGGGTCTCCGCTCGATGCCGCGTCTCGCCACCGAGCCCGGCCGGTCGATCGTCGGGCCGTCCGGCGTCACGCTCTACCGCGTCGGCACGATCAAGCGCCTGCCGCCCGAGGCGCCCGGTGCGGCACCACGCGTCTACGTGTCGGTCGACGGCGGCATGAGCGACAACCCGCGGCCCGCGCTGTACGGCGCGCGCTACGAGGCATTCCTGCCCGGGCGCGCCGGTGCGGTCCGCGCGGCGATGGTCACGATCGCCGGCAAGCACTGCGAGCAGGGCGACGTGCTCGCACACGGCGCGCACCTTCCTGGCGATGTCGCCGTCGACGACGTGCTGTGCATGCCGTGCACCGGTGCCTACGGCTACTCCATGGCCAGCAACTACAACAAGCTCCCGCGGCCGGCGGTCGTGTTCGTGCGCCGCGGCGAGGCGCGCATCGTCGTGCGGCGCGAGACGTTCGACGACCTCACCCGGCTCGACGCGTAGACCGGCACTTGTCGACCGGCACTCGTCGACCCGCCGGGCGGCCGCGAACGGATCCCCGAACCCAGGGAGGGCGGGCGGCCGGCGCGAGCGCCGTGCCGCCCGCCACGACGCGTGGTGGAGGACGCGTCGCTGGGGTCTTGGTCACCTGGGGGGTGTACTCCGCCCGCAGCGACGCCAGGATGCCATCGCCCGCGGTCACCGTCCCATGACCCGCCGGTGCAGCGGGCGGTTGGGGTGCACCTCCGGACCGGGAACGCCCCGCCGATCGAGATGCCGTGGAACCCCGATCGTCCGCGAGACTGTGGTGATGGAACAGGACATCCACCGCGACACGGAGCGGGACACGGAGCGGGACACGGAGCGGGACACGGAGCGGGACACGGAGCGGGACACGGAGCGGCACACCGGCGCCGACACGGATCGGGGCAGGGAGCACGACGTCGTGCGCGTCGGGTTGCTCGGCTGCGGCAACGTCGGGGCGCCGGTCGTCACGCTGCTCGCGGAGCATGCCGACGTGATCCGGCGCCGCTCCGGTGTGCGCATCGAGGTCACGAAGGTCGCGGTGCGCAACCTGTCCCGTGAGCGCCCGGTGGAGCTGGCCGACGGCGTACTCACGAACGACGCCGAAGCGGTGGTGCAGTCACCCGACGTCGACATCGTGGTCGAGCTGATCGGTGGCATCGAACCGGCACGGTCGCTCATCCTCGAGGCCCTCAAGCTGGGCAAGCCGGTCGTCACCGGCAACAAGGAGCTGCTCGCCAACGTCGGCAAGGAGCTCTTCGACGCGGCCGCCGCCGCCGGTGTCGACCTCCTGTTCGAGGCGTCGGTCGCGGGCGGCATCCCGCTCATGCGACCACTGCGCGAGAGCCTCGCCGCCGAGCACATCACACGCGTGATGGGCATCGTCAACGGCACCACGAACTACGTGCTCACGCGGATGACCGAAGAAGGCTGCTCGTTCGCCGAAGCGCTGTCGGAGGCCCAGAACCTCGGGTTCGCCGAGCGAGATCCCACCGCCGACATCGAGGGGTTCGACGCCGCCGCGAAGGCTGCGATCATCGCGAGCGTCGCGTTCGGCGCGCGTGTCGTTGCCGGCGACGTGTACCGTGAGGGCATCGCGGGGGTCACCCCGTCCGACATCACCGCGGCGCGCGACCTCGGCTATGTGATCAAGCTCCTCGCGATCGCCGAGGAACGCGACGGCGTGCTCGCGGTGCGCGTGCACCCGGCGATGCTGCCGCTCGACCACCCGCTCGCCAGCGTGCGCGGCTCGTTCAACGCGGTGTTCGTGCAGGGCGAGGCGGTGGGCGACCTCATGCTCTACGGCCGCGGCGCGGGTGGCGGGCCCACCGCGATCGCGGTGCTCGGCGACCTCGTCGACGCGGCGATCAACCTGCACCGGGGCGCCCGGGGCGCAACGCTCGGTGAGCTGCTGCGCAAGCCGGTCCGGCCCATCGACGAGGTGGAGTCGCAGTTCTACCTCACCGTCGACGTCGCCGACCGGCCCGGCGTGCTCGCCGCCATCGCCGGTGTGTTCGGACGGCACGGCGTGTCGATCCAGTCGATGCACCAGCGCGGCGAAGGCGACGAGGCGCATCTCATCTTCGTCACCCACATGGCGCGCGAGGCCGCGCTCGCGGCCACGATCCACGAGGTGCGCGCGCTCGACGTGGTGGAGCACGTCGGTTCGGTGCTGCGCGTGATCGGCGGTGCGGCGTGACCATTGGTGACGGGCTGCGGAGCTTCCCGTGGCCGGGTCTGATCGAGGCGTATCGCGACCGCCTGCCGGTCACCGACGCGACGCCTGTCGTCACGCTCCAGGAGGGCAACACGCCGCTGCTGCCCGCGCCCCGTGTGTCGGAGCGCGCCGGGTGTGACGTGATGCTCAAGGTCGAGGGCGCGAATCCCACCGGGTCGTTCAAGGACCGTGGCATGACCGTGGCGATCTCGAAAGCGGTCGAGGCGGGCACGAAGGTGGTCGTGTGCGCGTCCACGGGCAACACGTCGGCGTCGGCTGCGGCCTACGCGGCGCGCGCCGGTGTGATGTGCGCCGTGCTGCTCCCGGAGGGTCACGTCGCGCTCGGCAAGCTCGCGCAGGCGCTCATCTATGGCGCGCGCACCGTGCAGATCCGCGGCAACTTCGACGACGCGCTCGACATCGTGCGGCAGCTCGGCGATCGTGACGACGTCACGATCGTGAACTCGATCAACCCGAACCGCATCGAGGGCCAGAAGACGCAGGCCTTCGAGATCGTGGACGCGCGTGGCGACGCACCGCACGTGCACTGCATCCCGGTCGGCAACGCCGGCAACGTCACGGCAGTGTGGAAGGGCTACACGGAGTACGAGCGCGACGGCCTCGCCACCCGTTCGCCGCGCATGCTCGGATGGCAGGCCTCCGGCGCGGCGCCGCTCGTGGCCGGCGAGCCGGTGTTGCACCCGGAGACGATCGCGTCGGCGATCCGCATCGGCAACCCGGCGTCGTGGCACGGTGCGATCGGCGCGCGTGACGAGTCGGGCGGCCACATCGGTGCGGTCACCGATGCCGAGATCCTCGAGTCCTACCGCTTTCTCGCCGCGGCCGAGGGCGTGTTCGTCGAACCGGCGTCGGCGGCGTCGGTCGCCGGGCTGTTCGTGGCCGCCGAGCAGGGTCTCGTCGAAGCCGGCGAGAGCGTGGTGTGCACGGTCACGGGCCACGGCCTCAAGGACCCGAACCGGGCGATCGCCGAGGTGGACGAAGGCGCCACCGTCGATGCCCGTGCCGGCGCGGTCCTGGACGCGCTCGGGCTCTGAAGCGCCCTCCAACCGGAGAAGGGTGCCCGGCGAAGCGCCGGACACCCTTCTGGACCGAGGAGGCATTCGCGCCTCTCGAACTCGTCGATCAGGTCTTGTTCTTCCGGATCGTTCCTGTGGCAACGACCGGGCTCGTCTTGAGCGACGCGCTGGAGAACGTGACGGTGAACTTCTCGGCGCTCTCGGCCGTGAAGTCGTAGTTCGTCGGCACCGACACGGTGACGGTCCCGCTCATACCGGCCGGCAAGTGGAGGATGCCGGACGTGTGGGTGTAGTCGACCCCGTCGGTGGCGCTGCCGCCGACCGTGGTGTACGCCACGTCGATCGCCTGGTAATAGCGCTGCTTCAGCGTCACCTGGAAGACCGCGGTCTGGCCCTCGTTCACCGACGCCGGCTTCGCCGTGAGCAACGGCTTCTCGTCGTTCAGGATCTGCACGCTCTGCGAGGAGACTCCGAGCAGTGGAGTCGCGGTGGCGCTCCCTGCCGGTGCCGACAGCACGACGGTGAAGTACTGCGTGTCCTCGAGCGACGTGTCACCCTTCACCGTCACCGTGACGAACTTGCTCGTCTCGCCGGGCGCGAAAGTGAGCGTTCCCGACGTCGGTATGTAATCGGAAGGTGACGTCGCCGAGCCGTTCACCGTTGCGTAGTGCACCGAGACCGCCGCAACGCTCGGGTTGCTGAGCGTCACCGGAACCTGGACGGTGTGCGTGCCCGAGTTCCCTTCGATGGTGGTGACCGGCGCGGCGGGAAGCGAGATCGACGGCGTGTCGTCGTTCACGATCGTGACCGTGCCGGTGCCGGTGGCGATGGTGGCATTGGTCGGGCTCGAAAGGACGACGCGGAACGTCTCGTTGTATTCGTCGAGCTGCACCGCCGCCGAGCCCTGGATGGTGACGGGCACCGTGTGGGCCGTCACGCCGGGCAGGAACGTGACCGTGCCGCTGGTAGCGGTGTAGTCGTTCGGCGCGGTCGCGCCGGCCACGCCCGTGCCATCTTGCGTGGCGTAGTTGACGGTCACCGTGCCGCCGTACGGAGCCGAGAGCGTGACGGGCACGTTCACGACCGGATTCGTGCCGTTGCCCTCGGCGATGCTCGCCGGGCCGACGCTCACCGTTACCGGTCCGCACGGTCCGTCGAGGTTGGACGACGTGAGCCAGGGCGAGAACGTCACGCCGGCGGAGATCGGGTCACCTGACCCGGTGCCGCCGGGCGCGCCCGGTCCGTTCGCGGCGCCCCACCAGTTGCACGTGGGGGCGACGCCGACCGTGCCGGCGGTGCGGAAGCCAACGCCGTTGCCCGTGATCGAGTTGCGCGTGACCGATGCACTTCCGGCGGCCGCGCTGTCGCGATCGAAGAAGATCGTGTTCTGCACGTCCGGCGTGTTGCCGGCCTGGACCTGGATCCCGACGTCGTTGTTCGAGACCGTGTTCTTGGTGATCACGTGGTTCACGCCACCGACCACGATGCCGAAGCCGTCACCGGTGGAACCGACCGCTTTGCGGTGGTAACCCGACACTGTGTTGTTCTCGACGACCACACCCGCGGGCTGGTCCGGCGAGGGGGCGAGCGGGGAGCGCCGGATCACGACAATGCCGCCGTAGTCACGGGCGTCGGTGGCGGCGAGCGTGCGCGTCACGACGTTGTTCTTCACCGTGAGGCTCGAGTTGCCGCTGTCGGTGCCGTCGCCGGTCGAGTTCTTGATCTCGATGCCGTAGCGGCCGTTGTTCGTGACGGTGTTGTTCGTCACCAGGTTCGCGCCGCCGGCAATGCCGCCCAGCAGTGCGATGCCGGAGTCGCCGCTACCCGTCACCGTGTTTCCCGTGATCGTGGCCCCAGTGATCGAGCCGTCGCTCATGTCGAGGCCGACGAGGCCGTTGTCGGCGAACGTGCTGTTCGTGACGGTCACATTCGACTTCGGACCATTGATCACCCAGAGCCCGCGTCCCGAGCTCCCCCCGAGCTGGTTGTTGCGCGACGCGTCGACATCGGTGACCGTCAAGCCGTTGATGCCCGACCCGACGCTCGCCTGGATCCAGATCCCGTGGAGGCGGTTGTCGTCTGCGTTGAGGTGCTGGATCGTGATGTTCGACATCACGTTGCCGTTCGTGAATACGCCGTAGTCGTAGTGCTGGACGCTCATCGTCTGGATCGTGACGTTGCTCGTCGTGCCGGTGATCTGCAGGCCTGCGAGCGCGCCTGCCGGATCGACCTGGGCGCGCGGGCCGTTCAGGATCGTTCCGGTCCGGCTCTCGCCCTGCAGTGTCACGGGCTTGTTGATCGTGGTGGTGGTCGCGGTGTTGTAGATGCCGTCGGCAACGTGGACGACGCCACCGGAGCTGACCGAGTTGAGGCCCTTCTGGACCGTGAGGAACGGGTCGTTCATGGTGCCGGTGGCGTTGTCGTTACCCGTCGTCGCCACGTAGCAGTCGGTGGTGCAGGTGGGCTCGAAGTCGAAGACCGTGTTGTTGCCGCCGACGCCGAGTGTCAGCGCGTCGACGTTGCCCACGAAGCCGGGCCACGAGCCCGCCGAGCCGCCCTTGAGGTTGACGAACGGTTGGCCGGGGTTGAAACCCGAGTTCGGGTAGGCGACGAGCAGCTGCGACCACGTGCACGGCGACGACTGCGGGCATGCCTTCGTGCCGGTCGTGTTGCCCACGATCGGGTTACCTGTCATCCACCACTTGCCGGCGAGCGGGCTCCATGTCTGCCACGTGTTCTGCACCACGTTGCCCGAACCCGCGGTGAAGTACGGCTCGAACACGACGCGACCCTGCCAGTTCGTGTTGGCGTCGGTGGTGTCGTAATCGACGTTGAACTGCAGCGTGACGGCGAGGTTGTTGCCTGCGTCGACCGATGACCGGTACGTCGAGTACTGCAGGCTGGTGATCTGCGAGAATTTCGTGCTGGCGTTCGCCGTGTTCAGGTACACCAGGTCGCTGGCGGCCGTCGGCGAGTTCGCTACCCCGATCCGTGCGCTTCCGTTGCCGGCCGGTGGGGTCGCGGGGCCGGCCACGAAGCTCACATCGCCCGGCGCGTTGGTGTTGTCGTCGTTGCTCACCCAATCGGTTGTCGGCGAGGGGAAGAGGCTGACGTTGCCCTGCCCGACGGTGACTTGCGTGGTGGTGGCACCGGCCGGATTCGCGGCCACGACCGCGAAGCTCGCGCTGGCGAGCGCAACCGCGATCACCACCCCAAGATGGCGCAGCCTGCCCATTGATCTTCCCATTGCCCGTCTCCTGTCTGACGGCCTCACCGAAGATCAGGCCCGACGAGCACCCCACCCTGGCTCAGCTGGTGATCGTGCGCGCCGCAGCGCCACGCCCAGTCCACGTTGCCGCGAGGTCCGCAGCAACGCGTAGGTCACGTTCTAATACGTGTGACTTTCTTGCCCCTTTCGCGCGTGCCCGGCAGCGGCCGGTGACGACGATGTAAGATGCGGGCCTCGCGGTCGACGGTCCCACCCGGCCGCCGAAGTGGTCCGCAAAGTGAAGTGGTCCGCAAAGTGGTCCGCCGTCGGTGAGCACCTGCCCGGCGCCCCGTTCCCGTTCCCATCCCCGTACCGCGCTCGGCTTCGAGCCAGTACCACCGTGCCTCGCCCCGGTGCCGGAGGAGTCCACACACCATGAGCGACCAGACCTTCGAGCGCTCGGCCCTCGATGGCAAGGATCGTGAGCAGTTGCAGGCGATTGCTTCGGCCGTAGGCGTGAAGGGCGTGAGCCGCATGCGCAAGGCCGATCTCGTCGACGCGATCGTCGGCGCGGCCGGCCCCGCCCCCAAGGCGGCTGCCGGGCCGGCCCGCGGGTCGAAGTCCGCCGCGCCGTCCTCGACGCCGTCGAACGGCAAGGCCGTGGCGAGCGCGACGGGGAGAAGCGCGCGATCCGCTCGTCACGCGCGTCGGAGCTCGACACGATGTCGAAGATCGCCGCCGAGGAGGACGCGATCGCAAGCGCCGGCGCCGGCACCGACGACACGCTGCCGATCATCCGCCCGCGCCGCGGCGCCGGTGAGCCCGCCACTGTGGCTGCCCAGTCCGCGCACTCCGCGTCGTCGCCGCAGTCCGCGCCGGGCACCTCGGTCGCCACGAGCCATGCGCCTGCGAGCGACGCCGGTTCGAACGGGCACGCCGGCGCGCCGAACACTGGTCAGTCCGGCGGGCAGCCGGGCAGCGAAGCGTGGACCGAAGGCGAAGGGCGGCGCAGCCGGCGCAACCGCCGCCGCGGCCGCAACCGTGAGGGACGTGAGCCCCAGGGGGAAGCGGCCGACCCGACGCAGTACCAGGGCGACCTCGTCGAGATCTCGGGCCTGCTCGACCTGCGCGACGAGGGTTACGGGTTCCTGCGTTCGACCGGCTACCTGCCGGGCCGGCACGACTCCTATGTGTCGGCGTCGCAGGTGCGGAAGTTCGCGTTGCGCAAGGGCGACTACCTGCGCGGAGCCACCCGCCCCGCGTCGAGCAACGAGAAGTACCCGGCGCTCGTGCGCGTCGACAGTGTCAACGACCTGACACCTGACGAGGCGCGGGCCCGTCCCCGCTTCGAGGACCTCACACCGCTGTTCCCCGACTCGCAGCTGCGCCTCGAGATGCCCGAGAACCCGCAGGACCTCACCGGGCGCATCATCGACCTGGTCGCGCCGATCGGGAAAGGGCAGCGCGGCATGATCGTGTCGCCGCCGAAGGCCGGCAAGACCACGATCATCAAGCAAATCGTCTTCGCGATCGAGCGCAACGACCCCGAATGCCACGTGATGGTGTTGCAGGTCGACGAGCGGCCCGAGGAGGTCACCGACATGAAGCGGCACGTGCTGCGCGCCGAGGTGGTCGCGAGCACGTTCGACCGTCCCTCCGAGGAGCACTGCCACGTGTCGGAGCTCGCTATCGAGCGGGCCAAGCGCCTCGTGGAGATGGGCAAGGACGTGGTGGTCATCCTCGACGGCATCACCCGCCTCGCCCGGGCGTACAACCTCGCGGCGCCGGCCACGGGCCGGATCATGTCGGGCGGCATCGACGCCGGCGCGCTGTACCCGCCGAAGAAGTTCTTCGGCGCCGCACGCAACGTCGAGGAGGGCGGCTCGCTCACGATTCTCGCCACGGCGCTCGTCGAGACGAACTCGAAGATGGACGAGCACATCTTCGAGGAGTTCAAGGGCACCGGCAACATGGAGCTGCGCCTCGACCGTCGCCTCGCCGACCGCCGGATCTTTCCCGCGATCGACGTGCTCGGGTCGGGAACACGGCACGAGGAGTTGCTGTTCGAACGGTACGAGCTCCAACACGTCTGGAAGCTCCGCCGGGTGCTCGCCGCGCTCGACGCCGACCGGGGCGACGGCCACGGCGGCGGGAAGGGCATCGAGTTGCTCATCGAGAAGCTGCGGACCACCCGCACCAACGCCGAGTTCCTCAGCGAGATCTCCAAGGCGCCCGCCCCCGCGGTCTGAGCCCGTTCCCGAGTTCGTGTCCCGATTTCGCGTCCCGATTTCGCCCCCTCGATAGGATGGCTCCTCCCATGAAGACCGACATCCACCCCGAGTACGTGGAGTGCCGGGTGCACTGCTCGTGTGGCAACGAGTTCGTCACCCGCTCCACCGAGCCGGCGCTGCGCGTCGAGCTCTGCGCCGAGTGCCACCCCTTCTACACGGGCAAGCAGAAGCTCGTCGACACCGGTGGCCGGGTCGAGCGCTTCCAGAAGCGCTACGCCAAGGCGAACAAGGCGGCGGCCCGCAAGAAGGCCGCGGCTACCCCGGCCGAGTCCTGATCCACCCGGCGCTCGTCGTCGTCAGCGGCCCAGCCGGGTCGGGCAAGACCACGCTCGCGCACCGGCTGGCGCGTGAGTTGGGCTGCCACGGTGGTCGGCTCCGTGGTACTGCGATTGTCAGACCGAGCTGACGGACGCAGTACCACGACCGCGCCGCCGGGGATCTTGCACACCGCGTGCAAAATCCCTACGCTGCTCTCGTGAGCGTGGACCGGCAACTCGAGTGGAGCGAGGCCGAGCTGCTCGCGACCCACGCCGTCGCGGAGCCGGTCGTCGTCGGCGGGCGGCGCTGCCACGGCGGGTTCGACGGTGCCGGCAACTACGTGTCGCCCCGCACGGTTGGCCGCACCCCTGCCATTCGCGCGTGGCAGGCGAACCACCGCGTGGTGTTCGGCACCGAGATCGCCGTGGCGCCGCTCGACGAGTGGCCCCACCCCTACCCGAACCTCGCCCAGGCGCAACTGCTGCTGCGCCACGGTGTGACCGCTCCGATCGCGACGATCCTCACGCGGATCGGCACCGTCGAAGGCTTCGGCGGGTTGATCCGCACCGTCGGCTGCGGCGATGTCCGCCCGCACCTCGCCGAGCCCATCGACGGCACCGCGCTGGCCCATCTCGAGACGGGCCTGTTCGAGGCGCACGCGCGCGACGAGACCGGCTTCGGCGACGAGCTCGGCCACAAGGAAATGTGGTTCGCGGCGCGTGACATCGCGTTCGACCGTGCGTTCAGCGCCGACGAGACCTCCGAGATGATGCTGCGCATGGGCGTGCCCGCAGGCCCCCCTGGGCGCGAGCCGCAGGCGAGTGGAGGCGGAGCAGCGGGCACGCGCTCCGAGCTCGAGCCGCTGTTCCCGGAGGTCGACCAGCGCTTCGAGTCGATGCTGCGCTTCATGGTCGCGCTCATGTTCATCGAGGTGTCGGCGTTCCACGTGTTCGTGTGGGCCGAGCAGCTCCTCGACGACCACGATCTTTGTGCCGGCGACGGCACCGCGGCCGATCTCGTCCGCTACATCCGTCGCGACGAGACTCCGCACGTGGAGTACCTGCGCACCGCGGTCACCGAGGTGCGCGATCGTGCGGTGCGCACCGGCAATGGTGGTGAGCTGTCCGGCGCGACGTTCGTCGACCGGATCTGGCGGCGCGCCCGTGCCGACTCGCTCGGACCGCGGCGCACGCAGTCGATCGAGCTGACGAACCGCGAGGTGGAACGGGCGCTCGCCGGTGTGCGAGGCGGCGGCGACATCCTCGCCGAGTTCCACGCGCTCGCCGACGATGTCGCGGCACGCCCCGAGGGGCGCGAGCCGCAGGCGAGCGGGGGTGGAGCCAGCCCCGAGGGGCGCGAGCCGCAGGCGAGCGGGGGTGGAGCCAGCCCCGAGGGGCGCGAGCCGCAGGCGAGCG
The DNA here is from genome assembly GCA_963716525.1 of uncultured Actinomycetes bacterium. GTDB lineage: Bacteria > Actinomycetota > Acidimicrobiia > IMCC26256 > PALSA-610 > JBBREP01. Next base: position 466,222 of record OY970315.1, on the reverse strand, counting down.
GGGGTGGAGCCAGCCCCGAGGGGCGCGAGCCGCAGGCGAGCGGGGGTGCAGCCAGCCCCGAGGGGCGCGAGCCGCAGGCGAGCGGGGGTGGAGCCAGCCCCGAGGGGCGCGAGCCGCAGGCGAGCGGGGGTGCAGTGCGATGAAGTTCGGCGTCTTCTACGAGCATCAATTACCGCGGCCGTGGGACGAGCGCAGCGAGTACCAACTCATGCAGGACGCGCTCGAGCAGATCGAGTACTGCGACAAGATCGGCATCGATTACGTGTGGGAGGTGGAGCACCACTTCCTCGAGGAGTACTCGCACTCGAGCGCGCCGGAGGTGTTCCTGGCCGCGGCGTCGCAGCGCACCAAGCGCATCCGGCTCGGCCACGGCATCGTGCAGACGCCGCCCGGCTTCAACCACCCGGCGCGGATCGCCGAGCGGATCAGCACGCTCGATCTCGTGTCGGGCGGGCGCGTCGACTTCGGCACCGGCGAATCGTCGTCGGAGGCCGAGCTCGGCGGTTTCGGCATCGACCCCACCCGCAAGCGAGAGATGTGGGAGGAGGGTCTGCGAGTCGCGATCCGCTGCATGAGCGAGTCGCCGTTCACCGGCCACTCGGGCGACTTCGTCACCATGCCGCCGCGCGACGTGTTGCCGAAGCCGCTGCAGAAGCCGCACCCACCGCTATGGGTCGCGTGCAGCCGTCGCGACACCATCCACCTCGCCGCGGAGAAGGGCATCGGCGCGCTCGTGTTCGCGTTCGTCGATCCCGAAGAGGCGCGGCACTGGGTCGACGACTATTACGGCACGCTCGAGCGCGAAGGTGTCCCGATCGGCGACGCGGTGAACGCCAACGTCGCCGTCGTCAGCACGTTCATGTGCCACGACGACGAAGAGATCGCGCTGCAGCGTGGGCTCGAGGGCGCGAACTTCTTCGGCTACTCGCTCGCGGACTACTACGTGTTCGGGCGGCACCGGCCCGGCGTCACGAACGTGTGGGACGAATACGAGCAGCGGCGCGCCGAGCAGGGCTACGACCCCGTGGCGGTGGAGCTTGCGGCGCGCAACCAGGACGTGCTCGGGGCCAAGGTCGTGGGCGAAGGTTTCGGCGGCCTGCGCGGCTCCATCGGCACGCCCGCGGAGCTACGGCAGTACCTGCGGCGCTACGAGGAGTGCGACGTCGACCAGGTGATCTTCTGCTACCAGGCGGGCAAGAACCGCCACGAGCACATCATGGAGGCGCTCGAGCTGTTCGCACACGAGGTGCTTCCGGAGTTCGCCGAACGCGATCCCGGCCTGAGCTCCGCGAAGGCGGAGCGGCTCGCACCCGTGATCGACACGGTGATGGCGCGCAAGCCCGCGGCGGACCATCCACCGCTGCCCGCACCCGACTACAGCTATCCGGCCTTTCCGCGGCATGATGGCCGACCGGATGGAGAGCGACGGCTTCCACAAGATGCTCGACGACGTCGCGACGGGTGCGGCCGAGGGTCAGAATCTCGTGGAGCAGATGCTCAACCGCGGCTGAATCTCCCGCCCGGACACCTCAGTTAGCCTCGAACGATCATGTTCGAGCATCTCGCCGACCTCGTGCTGGAGATGGAGCGGCTCGAGGCGTCGTGGACGGAGCTGTACGAGGCCGGCGACCAGGCCGCGATCAGCAACGCCAGCAAGCGCCAGAAGGAGCTCGAGCCCGTCGTCGAGGCCTATCGCGGTGTATCGCCGTGCCGAGCACGACATCACCTCGGCACGCGAGCTGCTGAAGAACGAGAGCGATGCCGAGATGCGCGCCTTCGTGCAGGGCGAGATCGACGACACGACCGCGCGGCTCGAAGGCTTGGAACAGCGGCTGAAGCACCTGCTGTTGCCCCGCGATCCGAACGACGGCAAGAACGTGATCATCGAGATCCAGGGCACCGAGGGTGGCGAGGAGGCGAACCTCTGGGCCGGCGATCTGTTCCGCATGTACCAGCGCTTCGCCGAGCGCAACCGGTGGAAGCTCGACGTGCTGTCGAGCCAGCCGTCCGATCAGGGCGGCTATCGCGACGTGACGTTCATGGTGAAGGGCGCCAGCGTGTGGGCGCGACTCAAGTACGAAGGCGGCCCGCACCGTGTGCAGCGTGTGCCCGAGACCGAGAGCCAGGGACGCATCCACACGAGCGCGGCCACGGTGGCGGTGCTGCCCGAGGCCGAGGCGACCGAAGTCGACATCGATCCGAACGATCTCGAGATCGACGTGTTCCGCTCCGGCGGGCCCGGCGGCCAGTCGGTGAACACCACCGACTCCGCGGTGCGCATCACGCACACGCCGTCGGGGCTCGTGGTGCAGTGCCAGGACGAGCGCAGCCAACTGCAGAACCGTGAGCGGGCGATGCAGATCCTGCGGGCCCGGCTGCTGCAGCTGGAGCAGGAGCGGGCCGACGCCGAGCTCGCCGACGCGTGGCGTACGCAGGTGAAGGGCGGCGGGCGTTCCGAGAAGATCCGCACCTACAACTTCAAGGAGAACCGCGTCACCGACCACCGCATCGGCAAGACCGTGTACTCGCTCGACCGCTTCCTCCAGGGCGAGCTCGACGACATGGTCGACGCGCTCGCGGCCGACGAGCGCACGCGCCAGCTCGGCGGGGAGTAGGACCGTCCATGACCACTTGGCGCGCTGCGTGCCGAGGTGACGCAGCGGTTGGGTGACGCGGGCGTCGAGTCGCCCGGCGTCGAGGCGCGCTGGATGATCGAGGAGGCGTCGGGTGCCGGCCCCGCCGAATGGTCCGCCGTCGCGGGCACACCGCCGACCGACTGGGCCGCGGCCCACGTCGAGTCGATGACCGTACGGCGTGTGCTCGGCGAGCCGTTGCAGTACGTGCTGGGCTCGTGGTCGTTCCGCGGCATCGACCTGATGGTCGACGCGGTGGTGCTGATCCCGCGCCCCGAAACGGAATGGGTCGTGGAGATCGCGCTGACGGGAGACCGAGCGCATCGGCCTGCGCCGGGCCGCCCCCGGCACCGCCCCTGCCCCGACCCTCTCGTTGTCCCATCAGGAGCCAACTTCGTGGCTCCTGATGGGACAACGGCGGGTGGTGGCCGACTTGGGCACGGGGTCGGGCGCGATCGTGCTCGCGCTCGTGGCCGAGCTGCCCGACGTGACGGTGTGGGCCACCGACGTGAGCGACGACGCGCTCGCCGTCGCGACCGCGAACGTCGCCGGCGCGGGCGCGACGCGGGTGCGCTGCGCCGCGGGGGACTGGTTCGCGGCCCTGCCCGGCGAGCTTGCCGGCGCGCTCGACCTCGTGGTGGCGAACCCGCCCTACGTGCGCGACGACGAGCACGGCGATCTCGCGCCCGAAGTGCGCGAGCACGAGCCCCGGCGTGCGCTGGTGAGCGGACCCACCGGTCTCGAGGCCATCGAGGAGTTGCTCGCGGCCACGCCCCGCTGGCTGGCCGCCGGTGGCGTGTTCGTGTGCGAGATCGCGCCGCACCAGCGCGAGGCCGTACAGGAACGTGCGTACCGCGCCGGCTTCGCCGACGTGGCGGTGCACGACGATCTCGCCGGCCGCCCGCGCGTGCTCGTGGCCCGTCTCGACCCTGTCGATCCTCTCGACCCTCTCGACCCTCTCGAGCGGGCTACTGCTTCGTGAACAGGAAGTCGACGGTGCAGGGCAGCAGCCGCTGCAGCGGGCGCAGCTTCGTGAGCGCGAGGTAATACACGGTCTCGACCGGCGCGCGGTACGTGGTGGTGGGCGCGAAGCGCACCTCGGTGTCGAGGCCGGCGGTGCCCGCCAGCCGCACGATCTCCGGATATCGCAGCACGTCCTCGGGCACCACCGGCCGCTTGCGCATCACCCGCCGGTACGCGAGCGGGTAGATCCACGGGCGGCACGCCGGCTCATGGAGGTAGAGGGCATGACCGCCCGGCCGCAACACCCGCGCCACCTCGAACAGCGTGGCGCGATGCGAGCCGAAGTGGTGCGCGGCCGCGAACGCGAACGCGAGGTCGACCGACGCGTCGGCGAACGGCAACGCCGCGCTGCGGCACGCGGTCACGCCCGTGAGGCGGCCGTCGAGCAGCTGCTCCCACCGGGGGTATGACACCACGGCGTCGAACGCGATGTCCGTGCCGACGATGCGTCGCCCCGAACCGAGTGTGTGCGCGATCGCGCACGATGCCCACGCCTGCCCGGCGCCGAGCTCGAGGATCGTGGTTGCTCCCTCGAACAGATCGCGGAACGCGTCGAGCTTCTCGAGCAGTACGCGTGCCTCGCCCATCTTGTGGGTGAGCAGGGCCAGCGAGAAGGCGCCGGGCCGTTCGTCGGGTGACGTCGCCCAGAACTCGCGCTCTCGCTGCTCCCGCGTCGACGGCACCGGCGATGTCTCAGTCGTCGGGGCGTTCGTAAGGATCGAGCCGCTGCAGGATCGCACGATCGACGGCCACCCAGATCGTCTTGCTGAACGGGTACCACACGATCGGGCCGAGCAGCGCGATCGGTGCGAGTACCGAGAGCGTCAGCACCACGTTGACGTCCGGCAGCGTCGCGACGAGCAACGTCGTGAACGCGATCAGCAAGAGCCCGCCGACGCACATGATGTTGATGGCCAGCGCGCCGGCGAAGTAGCCGTTCTCTCGCTCGAAGTGCAGACCGCAACGCGGGCAGTCGGCCTTCATCGTGGTCCAGTGCCGGAACAGGTGGCCGGAGCCGCATCGTGCGCAGCGGCGCGTGAGCCCGCGCCACAACACCGTGGCCCGGCCCGGAGGTGCGCTCGTCGCGTTCATGACGGCGTGCCTCCGAGGACGTTGCGGGCGCCGTCGTGCTCGACCGACACCCGGTTTCCTTCCCATGGCTTCTCGCACATCGACCGCATCGCGTCGCGGTCGCGCGACACGGCGAGCACGCGCCGCCCGTCGGGCGCGAGCCCTGCAACCGTGGCGCTCGCGGGATTGCCGTCGCGCTCCATCACGACGCTGGTCGCCTCCACGTCGACAGGGCCGGTATACGCACCGGCTGCGACCCGCGCCGGCTCGGTGTCGACCGCGGCCTGCGTGCGCGCCGGGTCGATTCGGGTGTAGCTGCGCTCGGGTGGCCGGCTGGACCACACGCCCACGGAGTGCTTCGTGACGTACCAGCCGAGCGCGGTGGTCACTCCGAAGGCTCCCGGATCGGCTCGCAGGTGCTCGGCCATCGTGGCTACGGCATGCGTGGGATAGTTGTTGACCGGACCGCCGGCGAAGCCCAGCCCGCCGGTGACGGTGAGCGGGCGAGTGTCGCCCCCTGCGGGTCCGCGCAGGCCGATCGACTGCATCGCCATCTGCACGGCCGACGGGAAGCACGAGTAAAGGTCGAAGCGCGCGACGTCGTCGATGCCGAGCCCGCACGCGCCGAGCGCGGCACGCGTGATTGCACCGATGGCAGTGCTGCGAGCGAGCGATGCGCGGGTGCTCACCCACCAGTGATCGTGGGCGTCGGCGCCGGCGTGGAGGAACACGAGCCGCTCGTCGGCGATGCCGGCGGCGCGCGCGGCTTCATAGGAGCACAGCAGCAGCGCGGCTCCCTGGTCGACGTCGATGTTCGCACACATGCGCTTCGTGTACGGGAACACGACCATGCGGTTGTCAGGTGCCGGCTCGGCGATCTCGCTCGCGCTGAACGCGCGCTGCGACCAGGCGTGCGGGTTGCGGGCCGACACCGCGGCGAACTGCGACCACAGCTCGCCGACCGCGCGCTGGTGCTCGGCGATGGAGTGCCCGGCCTCGGCGCGCAGCGCCGTCTCGAACAATGGGTACACGTTCGTCGGGGCCGCGAGGCCGTGTGCCATCTCCCAGTCGTCAGTACCGCGCTGCTCGATGCCGACGACGTCGGGGCACGGCGGGCCGTCGTCGACCGGCCACGTGATCTCGGTTCGTGGCTCGCGGCGGGCCCGCCAGCGCGTGTGAATGGCGTCGGCCCCGCCGAGCAGCACCACGTCGCAGGCGCCGCGCTGGATCCGCGCACCGATCTCGTTCAACAGGAGCTGCGGGCTGTTGCCACCGGTGGTGCTCAGCACCGTGCGGCGCGGCTCGATGCCGAGCGCGGCCGCGACCATCCGGCCGGGATCGGCATAGGGCCACGCCACGATCGCGACGGTGGCGACGGTGCCGGCGCGCGCGAGCAGGTTGCCGCCGGCGTCGTCGCCGGCGAGCCGGGCCGCGCGCGCGAACAGTTCGACGGGGCTCGCCGCCTCGCCGGGCGGGCAGCGTTGCTCGCACTGCCCGACGCCTGCGAGCACCGGAGTGCGAGGGTCGATCACGTGTCCTACCTCTTGTTCGCTTCGCTCACGGGCCGGTGGGCCTTCCCTCGCGGTCGCTCGGCCGGTCGTACCTCTTGTTCGCTTCGCTCACGGGCCGGTGGGCCTTCCCTCGCGGTCGCTCGGCCGGCAAGGCTACGGCGTCGCAGTGTCGATGCTCGCCCCGAGCACCGGCCACACCGGCTCGCTCGGCGCCGCGCTCTGCGTGCAGATCGACCGGAAGCTGCACGCGCCGCACCGCTGTTCGTCAGCGACGCCCTCGAACGCGCCGGCGCGCATGTCGGCGACCATCCGGGTGAGCCACTCCTCGACGCCGCCGAGATCCTCCTCGTCGGGTTCCCATGGATCGGGCTCGTCGACCTCGGGTGCGAGGTACTCGTAGCGCAGACGCAGCCGCAGGCGCTTGCGCGCCGCGAGCGGTGCCCACACCCAGGCCTGCACGCGCGCCTGCTCGTCGTCGCGCAGCTCGAGCCGGGTCGTGCCGCCGGTCTTGTAATCGCGGATGTCGAACAGGCCGTCGTGCACCCACACGGCGTCGAGCTCGGCCGTCGCGAGGAAGTAGGGGGGCGGCCTGTGGTGGTAGCGCGCGCGTCCGACATCGTGGTGCCCCTCGTCGACCTCACGCGGACAACGGTCGCGGTGTTGCGCCATGAGCGAGCGCATCACCTCGCTGTCGCACCCGTTGTCGACGAGCACGTTGTGCACCATCGCCTCGTCGTGACAGTCGCCGTGCGTGTGCACGTGGGCGAGCACGGTGTGCACGAGCTTGCCGAGGTCGGTCGACGCGCCCGCGTCGCTCTCCGGCAGGCCGAGCACGTACTTGAGGTAGTAGCGGCGCGGGCACCATGACCAGGCCGACACCGACGTGGGGGTGACCCGAGAGATCGCGCCGTGCAGCTGCGTCGGCGTCGGCGACTCGGGCTCGACGGGCTCCGCCATCAGCGCTCGCCCCGGTGGACGCCGCAGTCCCACACGAACTCGCAATAGAGGCAGCCGCCGTGGTTCGCCGCCGGCCGCTCGGCGGCCGCGCGCCACGCGGCCAAGCGCTCGTGCACCCACTCGAGCGCGGGCGCGACGTCGCCGGCGGTGACCGTGATCTCCGCCGTCTCGAGCGACAACAGATCGGCGACGACCGCGCGCAACGGGAGCAGTGACTCACCGGCGACGAGCGCGGTCGCATGGCGCAGACCGTCGCTTGCCCGCGGTGCCGTCCCGGCGAAGCGCAGCACCCGCAACTCGGTGTGGCCGTCACTGTCGACGAACAGGCCGGGACGGTCGGTGAGCTCGATGCCGCTGCCGCTGACCTCGACGTTGCGGGGCAGATCGATCGCGAGCGCGGGAACGTCGCCGAACAGCACGAGGTAGCCCGAGGCGGCGGCGCGGTAGACGGCGCGCTCCTCGGCGGTCAGCTCGGTGGGCGTAGGAAAGTCGCGCGGATGCGGCACGCGCCGTTCCGAGTGGGCGAGCGCCGCGTCGGCGCGCAGACGCTGGCCGAGCCGCCAGCGCGTCCGCGCCATCGTTGCACCACGCGAGCCGTCGAGCACGCGGCGCGCCCGCTCACCACATCGCGCGTCGCGTGCCAGCGTGTAGGTGCTGATGCCCGGCAGCTCACCGTTCATACGGAGAGGCTAAAGAGCGACGCGAGCCCGTGCCCGGTCGGCGCGCAGCAGGGACGCGATCAGCGGATGATGGTGGGCCGCGCGGAGCTCGCCGAGGCCTCTCCGGTGGCGGGGGCCGCCGTGTCGCCGTCCTCCGGGGTGGGTGTGGCCGCCACGCCGAACTGCCCGTCCCCGTCGACTGGGTCGGGTCGCGACCCGGGGGCCGGACGTTGGAACACCGCGATCACGGTTCGGAACATGATGACGAGGTCGCGCCACAGCGACCAGTGCTCGATGTAGTGGTTGTCGAACCGGACCCGCTCGCGCAGCGACGTCTCGCCCCGGAGGCCGTGCACCTGCGCCCAACCGGTGAGCCCCACAGGGAGGCGGTGGCGGTCGCGGTAGCCGTACACCTCGGCGTTGAACTGCTCGACGAGGTAGCCGCGCTCCGGTCGCGGGCCCACGAGGCTCATGTCGCCGCGCAGCACGTTCCACAGTTGGGGGAGCTCGTCGATCGAGAGCCGGCGCAGGAGCCAGCAGGCGTTGTGGTACTGCTCGGCATCGGCGTTCCAGCTGTCGTCGACGTGCTCCACCGGCAACGTGCGGAACTTCAACACCTCGATCTCGTCGCCGTACTGGCCGATGCGCCGCTGGCGGAACAGGATCGGCCCGGGGCTGGCGAGCTTCACGATCGCCGCCGCCACCGCGAACAACGGCAGGGTCAGCGTGAGCAGCAGCGACGCGACCACGATGTCGACACAACGCTTGAAGCGCCACGCCCAGCGCTGCAACGCGGCCTGGCGTACGCGGTACACGGGGATGCCCCACAGATCGTCGACGTCGGAGCCGCGTGGTGCGACGCCGACCTCGAAGAAGCGCGGCACGATGTGCACCTGCACGGCGCGCAGCATCGCCGTGCGGAGCACGCTGACGAGATCGGCCTCGCGCGTCGGACCGAACGCCACGATCACGCGACGGATCTGATGGTCGTTGACCACATGGCCGAGCTGGCCGATGTCGCCGAGCAACGGTGCGGGGAGATCGGGGAACGGGCTCCCCGCGAACCCGACGAGATCGAGCCCGAACTCGGGGTGCGCGGTGATCACCGACGCGAGCTCCACGCCCACATGCCCGCTGCCGGCGATGAGCGTCGGCTCGCGCAGGCCGCGCCGGCGCCAGGCCCGGACGAGCGCGTAGGCGATCACGCGCCCGGCGAGCAGGAGTGGCACCGACAGCGCCGCCTGGGCCAGCACCGCACTGCCGGAACCGCCGAACGGTGCGCACACGAGGGCCGACACTGCGAGCGTCGCGGCGAGTCGGGGCGCGTCGTCGAGCATGCTCAAGCTGCAGCGGAGGTGGTACGTGCCGAGGCACACGAGCCCGAGTGCGGCGATCACCACGTAGGTGGCATTCACCATTCCTTTACCAAACGCGACGGCCGCGCCGACGAGCGCGAGCGCGTCCGCGACCACGACGAGGCCGTACGCGAGCACGAGCCGGCGGCGCAGCGCCGCGCGCCCGAGTCGGGGCCGCGCGCCGACGACGCGGAGCGCGCGCGTCGACGTCGGTCGACCCGACGAACGGCGCTGGTGCGTGGACGTATGGAAAGGTGCGGCCACGAGCTCCCGAATCGTGTTCACGTAGGGTGAGCAATTCTCCGCCGCGCGCAGCCTGTGACGCAAGGTCGCTCACCGGGTTTTCGGGCGATGTGCCGCAGTTCTTACCCGTGTCGGGCTCGACGGCTCACCTTCGCCGCGCCGCGAAGCCGGCGACCCCGATACGGGCATACAGGCGCTCATAGGCCCCGGTCACCGCCCCGACAGAGTACTGCAGCCGCGCGGATCCTGGCTCCCTGGGAGAGCCGGGGCCGGCGGGCGGGGTCGGTCACGGCCGCCACAGCGGCCGCGAGCGCTCCCGGCTGGCCGGACGCCGGGACGGCGCCGCAGTCGTCGCCAAGCACCTGGTCGCCGCCGGCCGAGGCGGGCGCCACGCAGGGAACGCCGCAGGCCAGCGCCTCGAGGAGGGCGTTCGACAGGCCCTCGCGCTCGGACGGGAGCACGAACACGTCGGCGGCCCACAGGTAGGGCCGCACGGCGGCCACGCCACCGGTGAAGCGCACCCGGTCGGCGAGGCCGGCCCGCCCGACCTGCTCCCGCAGCGCCCCGGAGCAGTCGTCGAGCTCGGTCCGGCTGTCGCCGAGCACGAACAGGCGGACGGCGACGCCCCGATCGCGGAGCACGGCCGCCGCGTCGATGAGCCGGTCGACCCGCTTGGCCGCCCGGAGGTGCCCGGCATAGACCACGGCGACCTCGCCGTCGCCCACACCGGCGGCGCGCCGGGCGGCGGCCCGCTCGCCGGCCGTCGGCGGGCGGAACTCGTCGACGTCGACCGGGGTGGGGATCACCTCCGGCGCCGGCCCGCCGAGCGCTCCGGCCACCTCGGCGGCCATGGCGCCGGTCAGCGCAACCTGGGTCACCCCGCCCCGCAGGAGGACGCGACGGCGCAGCCGGCGCAGCACGAGCTGCGCCGCGCGCCGCGGGCGCGCTCCGGACGACGTTTCCGGCTCGTCGCGGTCGACGGTGTCGGTGGCGTCGCCGACGCCGGCCCACACCATCACGGTGCGTGCGCCGAGGCGACCACCGCCGGCCACCGCGGCCGCCGCGAAGTCGGGGTACATCACCACGTGCACGATTGCGATGCGGCGGCGGTGCCGGCGCAGCCACAGCGCGATGCGTGCGTCGAGCAGCTTCATCGCGACCGCGCCGCGGCCCGACGGCCCGACGCGCACCACGCGCAGGCCGTCGCGGCGCTCGTCGCGGGGCCATGCCCGGTCGAGGCGTTGCGTGAGCACGAGCGCGTCGTAGCCGCGGGCGAGCAGGGCGCGGGCCTGATTGGCGGTCTGTCGCGTCGTGCCGCCGAGCGTCGGTTCGAAGTCGGGCACCACGAACACCACGAGGCCACGCTCCGATACCTCGGGACTGGCCCGGTCGCGCGGGGTGATGCCGTTCAGCAAGTTGCGCGGACCGCCTCGGCGAGCTCGGTGCGGAACCGCTCCGGCGCGAAGTGCTGCGCGCCGTCCGCGATCACCGCGTGGTCGAACTCGTCGTCGCCGAACGTGCGGAGCGCGGCGGCGAGCCGGGTGACCTCGCCCGGGCCCGCGCCGTAGAGCACGCCGGACACGCCGTGCGCGACGGTGTCGAGCGCGCCACCGGCACCGACCGCGATCACGGGCGCGCCACACGACTGGGCCTCGACCGGAACGATGCCGAAATCCTCGCGGCCAGGGTAGAGGAGCGCGCGGCAGCGCCGGTAGAGATCGCGCAGCGTCTCGTCGTCGACGCTGCCGATGAACTCGGTGCGCGGGCCCGCGACCGCCTCGCAGGCCGGCCGGGCGCGGCCGTCACCCGCGACCACGAGCCGCACCCCGGCCCGCGCGGCGGCGGCGACCGCGATCTCCGGCCGCTTGTAGGGCACGAGCCGCCCCGCGAGCAGGAAGAAGTCGTCGCGCGCCACGCCGGGGTCGCGCCGGTAGAAGGCGACGTCCACGGGCGGTGCGATCACGCCGGCCGGACGGTGCCACCACTTGGCGATGCGGTGCGCAACCTCGTGGCTGTTCGCGATGAGCCGCTGGGGCCGTTGTGCGGCCCGCCGATCGGCACGGCGCTGGGTGCGGGCGAACGCGGCGAGCGCGGTGCGACCCGCAAGCCCGCCCGACTCCTCGGCCCGCATCGCGGGATCCCATATCCAGCGGGCGGGCGAGTGGACGTAGGACACGACGGTGGCCGCGGCGTCGGGTCGCACACGGTTCGCGAACTGGTGGTGGCTCGTGACCACCAGTTCGTAACCCGACAGATCGTGGTGGCGAGCCGCCCACGGCAACAGGGGCAGCAGGTGCGCGTAGTGGTCGCCGCCTCGGTAGAGGCGCTGCAGTGGGCTCGTGCGCACGTCTGCGCCGGCGAGCGCGCCGCCGAGGGTCGCGGGATCGCATACCGAGCAGTAGATCGGCGCGTCCGGCCACAGCAGGTGCATCTGCTCGACGACCTTCTCGGAACCGGCATAGATCGTGAACTTCTCGTGCACGATCGCAACGCGACCCGGCTTCGCAGCCCGAGAGCCTTCGCTGGACACGGCCCGCAGCGCTCAGGAACGGTCGTAGCCCGCCGCGCGCTTGCTCCCCGGCGCGTTGTTGAGGATCACGCCGATCAGCGCGGCACCAGTGCGGTCGAGCGCTTCGAGGAACTGCTTCGTGGCACGCCGGCGGGTGGTCTGAGAGTCGAGCACGAGCAACGCGGCGTCACACTGCGCGGCGACCGCGAGCGCGTCGGCGTACTCGCCGGGCGGCGTGTCGACCACGACGAGCTCCGCGTCGTCGAGTGCCTCGAGCACCTCGAGCAGGGCGCGCCCGCCGAGCGCCCCCACGGTGTCGGACACGGCTGCGCCGCTCGGCAGCACGCGCAGGTTCTGGAAGCTGTCGACGTTGTGCACCGCCTTCTCGAGCGGCGTGCCGCGCAGCACGTCGGTGAGACCGGGCTCGCGGTTGACGCGCAGGCGAGTGTGCAGCACCGGCCGGCGCAAATCGGCGTCGACGAGCACGACCTGCGCGTCGACCGCGATGGCCGATTCCGCGAGACGGATCGCGCAGAACGACTTGCCGGCGCCGGCGTTCGGGCTCAGCAGTGCGATCGTGCGCGGCTGGCCTGCACCCTCGAGGAACATCAGGTTCGTGCGCAACGTGCGGAAGGCCTCGACGACCTCGGGACCGCGGCCGTGCGGGACGAGCGCGAGCACGGGCAGTCCGGTGAGATCGGTGATCGTGCCGACATCGGTGGCCTTGCTCACGCGGTCGGAGAGCGCCCGCACGACCACGAACGACTCGGCCGACACGACCGCGGCGACGAGGAACGCCAGCACCGCGTCACGAGTGGGCGTGGGCGAGATCGGCGCGCCGTTGTTGTCGAGCTGCGGTGCGGTCTGGATGCGGATGGAGCCGCCGCCCGCGGTGGGCGCCTGCAACTGCGCGTTCTCGACCTGCAGGTTCGAGATGAGAGCCTGGATCTGGGTCCTCGCACCGGCGTCCTTGAGCGTTGCCAGAATCTTCTTGTAGTTGGCGATCGCCTTGTTGTTCGCGGCGAGCGTGGTCTGGTTGTTGATCTTGTCGGAGCTCGCGCTGTTCTTCTGCAGCGAGCGGGCGAGCGCGTCGACGGTGGCGAGCGCCTCCGCCTTGTCGTGCGACGACGAACGGATGAGGATCAGGCCGCCGACCGAGTTCGTGATCATCGACAGGTTCGACTCGACGCCCTTGTAGTCGAGCCCGTACTTCTTGTCGAGGTTGCCGGTGGTCACCGCGCCCTGCGCGACGGAGTCGGACTGCAGGATCTGCGCGAACGCCGACACCTTGAACTGGAGCGTTTGCTGGTCCTGCACGGCGCCGAACTCGTTGAGCTGCGGGGCGACCGACACCAGCTCGCTCGCGGTAGGTCTTCGCCTGGCTCTTGCTGAACCCGAAGACGGCGCCGCCGACGATCACGGCGATCAAGAGGATCCGCCACCAGTTCGCTCCGATGGTTCGGAGATGATCGGTGAGATCCATTGGGCGGCAAGTGTATTGGCCCCGCCGGTACGGTTTGACCCAGCCGAGCGAAGCGAACAGGAGGTTGGGCACGTGGACGATGTGGTCGCGCTCCGTCCCGGCGCCACGCGCAGGGAGCGAGCAGCGGCTGCATCGGCTGCGAGACGAGGCGGCTCGCCGATGTCGCGGGCGGATCCGGGCGACGTCCTCGTCGGCGCGGCCGTCACGGGCGTCGCAGTGGTGCTGGGCGCGGCGTTCGCCGACCACGGCGTGCGCGGCGTACCTCACGCGTGGCCTCCACCTCCTGCCGCTGCTGCTGATCGCCCTGCTGGTCGTTCCCGTGCTCGTCGCGGTGGTCCAACGGCCACAGCGGGGCGTGCTGCTCGTGGCGGCGTTGATCCCGTTCCACGGACTACTGGCCATCGCACCGGGCAAGCCGCCGTTCGCGGAGGGCTGGAAGGAGGCCCTCACGCTGCTCACGGTGGCGGCCACATTCCGGCCGGCACTCGCGCGGCCCGAGAAGCGGCCGTGGCCGAAGGTGTGGCAGGCGGGCGCGCTCTACTTCCTGGTCGGGTTGGTGTCGGCCATCGTCGTCGGCGGCACGCAAGGCGCGGTGGGCCTGAAGATCGACTTCTTCTGGTTCCTCATCGCGATCGCCGTGTGGCGCTGCCCGCTCGACGGGCGCGACCGCGATCGGCTCGTCTCGATCCTGATCGTCGACGGTGTACTCACAGCGCTCTACGGCCTGTGGCAGCAGGCGGCGGGTGCGGGCACGCTCTTCAACCTCGGCTACACGTTCGACGAGAACATCCGTTTCACCGGACGTTTCGTGCGCTCGTTCTCCTCGTTCCCGACGCCGTTCAACTTCGCATACTTCCTCACGCTCGTGATCCTCGTGGCATTGCCGGTATGCCTCGAAGACCCACGCCGGCCGCGCAGCGTCGCGTTCTTCGCGGTGCTGCCGCTCCTGCTCGTCGCGCAGGCCTTCACGTTCGTGCGGGGCGCGTGGCTCGCGCTCGGCCTCGGCCTGGCGTACCTCGCGATCCGCCGCTACCGGGTGCTGATGCTGGCTGCGCCGCTCGCGCTCGTGGCGCTCCTGTTCCTACCCGGCACGTTCTCGACCTCGGCCCTGGCGTCGGGCAGCTTCGCAGAACGTCGCGTGGGATGGGTCGACAACATCTCGAAGGTGGTGTCGAACCCGTTCGGCAACGGCATCGGCCTCACCGGCGCATCAGGTGCGAAGGTTGCGCAGGTCGACAAGAACAGCTTTGCGTTCGTGTACGAGCCCGACAACCAGTACTTCAAGGCGCTCTACGAGCTCGGTGTGGTCGGTCTGTGGGTGCTGCTCATCTTCTTCGTGAGCATCCTCGTGAGCTTGCGCCGCGCGGAACGACATCTCGCGCGGCCCCGATCACGCGCTCGCGCTCGGGGTCACCGCGAACTTCATCGGAGCGATCGCGGCAGCCGCCGTGTCGACGTGGCTCGAGATATCGCCCAACGAGACCTTCTTATGGCTGTTCCTCGCGGTCGTCCTGACGGCCGAGCTCGAATCGTCCTGAACGCGCTGTCACTGCGCGCGAACGGCAGCGGCGTGCAGACGTACGTGCGCGAGCTCCTCGCCGCGCTGCCGGGCGCGTGGCCCGACGCGCGGTTCGTGGCGCGGGTCGCGCGTTCCGCCGCCGCGCTCGTGCCGGCGGGCGTCGAGCCGGTTCCGCTCGCGCTCGGTGCCGATCACGGCCTGGCCCGCCGCCTGCGCTCGGCGATGCCGGTGCGCGGCGGCTCCGTCGCGCACGGTCTCGACACCGACCCGCCGGTCGCGGGCGCGCCCACCGTCGTGACGGTGCACGACCTCGCCTTGTTCGACGTGCCCGACGCCTTCGACCCGCGGCGCGGCCGAGTCAAGCGCGCGCTCGTCGCCCGGGCCATCCGGCGGTCGGATGCCCTCGTGGCGGTGTCGGGGTTCACCGCCGAGCGCGTGCGGGCGCGCTTCGGCCGTGACAGCGTGGTGATCCACGAGGCGCCGGGGAGCCGTTTCCGGCCGCCGGCCGACGACGCCGTCGCCCGCGTGATCGCCCGCCACGGGCTGCCCGAGCGATTCGTGCTCCACCTGGGCAACCTCGAGCCCCGCAAGGATCTCGCGACGCTCGCCGCGGCATGCCGGGCTGCGAACGTGCCGCTGCTGCTCGCCGGCGGCGCGATCAACACAGCCGGGGCGCCGGGAGGCGCCCGGGTCCTCGGTTACGTGCCGGACGCCGACGTGCCCGCGCTCTACGCGGCCGCGACCGTGGTCGCGTACGTGTCGCGCTACGAGGGTTTCGCGCTCCCGCCCGTGGAGGCGATGGCATGTGGCGCGGTGGTGATGGCCACACCGGTCGGTGCACTGCCCGACGTGGCCGGTGGCGGCATCGAGACGGTGCCGGTGGGCGACGTCGAGGCGCAGGGGCGGGCGCTGCGCGAGCTCGTGCACGACGAGGGCCGACGGATGGAGCGCCGCGCGGCCGCGCGCCGCGCGGCCGCGCGGCTGAGCTGGGAGCGGGCCGCCCTCGAGACTGTGGCGGTCTACCGGTCGTTGCTCTGAGCGGCGCGGATCATTCCCGCCGGGGACGCGGGAGCAGGTCGTCGAAGCGGTTCTCCCAGCCCATCACCCGGGCGATGGTGGCCGCGGCCGGCCCCGCGGGTGCCGCGACCATGGCGGGGATCGGCGCCGTGGAGCGTCCCATCGCGAGGCAGAGCATGCCGAGCAGGATGAGGCCGAGCCCGAGGATCGCCATCATCGTCGTGCCCGCGCCGGTTCGTGGCAGCGAGGTCGGTGTGGCCGGCGATGCCGACTTCGTGGTGCCCGACGAACCGCCGCCGCCCGTGCTCGTCGCGGCCTGCGACGCGACGACCGTCACGATCATCGTCATCGTGGGGTGAATGTCGCAGTGCAGGTGGAACACGCCCAGGGTGGCGAACTGGAACGTGACGTTGTGGCCCGGCTGCAGTGGGTGCGAATCGAAGCTGCCGTCGTCGCTGACCACGTGGTGCAGCGCGTTGCCGGTGTTGGTGAAGCGCACCTCGGTGCCGCGCACGATCGTGATGGAGTTGGGAACGAACGCGAAGTCGCGCACGCTCACCGAGACGACCGGGGTGGTGGACGCCGCCGCGGCCGCCACGGCACCCGCGAGCGCGGCGAGCGTGAAGCACACCGCGGCGCCCGCGTAGGCGACGCGATTGAACCGGACGCGATTGAACCGGACGCGATTGAACGGGACGCGGTTGAACCGGACGCGGTTGAACCGTGAGTTGCGCACGCCTCGGGTCGCCACGGGTTGGGCCCTCCTCCCGGCGCGCACGCTACAACGGTGGAGGGGCCGCGCGCCTGTTTCGCGTCGCGGCCGTTCCGGCGCCCCGCACGAGGCGCCCCGTACAATGCAACGGTGCGCGTTGCGATCGGGTCCGATCACGCGGGCTTCCGCCTCAAGTGCCACCTCGTCGACACGTTGGAGTCGCGCGGTCACTCCGTCGACGATCTCGGCACGCACTCCGAGGAGCCGGTCGACTACCCGCCGATCTGCGCGGCCGTCGCCCGCACCGTGGTCGTGGGGCGGGCCGACCGTGGGATCGTGCTGGGCGGGTCCGGGCAGGGCGAGCAGATCTCCGCCAACAAGGTGCACGGGGCCCGCGCCGCGCTCTGCAACGACCTCTACACCGCACGCATGGCGCGGGCGCACAATGACGCGAACGTCCTGTCGATCGGCGCACGGATCGTGGCGCCGGAGCTGGCCGACGAGATCCTCGCGCTGTTCCTCGACACCGCGTTCGCCGGCGGGCGCCACGGACAACGCGTGGAGCAGATCGCGGCGATCGAACGAGAAGAGACCGCGACAACGGAGGATGGGCGATGACGACACCCCTCGAATCAGTCGACCCGGCGCTGTTCGGCATCGTGCGCCGCGAGGTCGAGCGCCAGAACACCACCATCCAGCTCATCGCCTCAGAGAACTTCACGTCGCGCGCCGTGATGGAGGCACAGGGCACGGTCCTCACGAACAAGTACAGCGAGGGCTACCCCGGGAAGCGCTACTACGGCGGGAACTACGTCGTCGACGAGGTCGAGGAGCTCGCCCGCACGCGTGCATGCGACCTCTTCGGCGCCGAGCACGCCAACGTGCAACCGCACTCCGGGGCCAATGCCAACGTGGCCGCCTACCTCGCGCTGCTCGACGCGGGCGACAAGGTGATGGGCATGCGCCTCGACCAGGGCGGGCATCTCACCCACGGGTCGCCGGTGAACTTCAGCGGCCGCAACTATCACTTCGTGTCGTACGGCGTGAACGAGCAGAGCGAGCAGCTCGACTACGACCAGATCCGCGACCTCGCGAAGCGTGAGCGGCCGAAGCTGATCATCGCCGGCGCCACTGCGTACCCGCGCCGCATCGACTTCGACGCGTTCCGTTCGATCGCCGACGATGCCGGCGCGTTGTTGATGGTCGACGCCGCGCATATCGCCGGTCTCGTCGCCGGTGGCGCGCACGAGTCGCCCGTGCCGGTGGCCGACGTGGTCACCTTCACCACGCACAAGACCCTCCGCGGTCCGCGTTCGGGCAGCATCCTGTCGCGCGAACCGTTTGCCGCCCGGCTCGACAAGGCGGTGTTCCCGGGCTTCCAGGGCGGCCCGCTGATGCACGTCATAGCCGCCAAGGCGGTCGCCTTCCACGAGGCCGCGCAGCCGGCGTTCCGCGAGTACGCCGCGAACATCGTCGCCAACGCGGCCGCGCTCGCCGCCGCACTGGCGACGCACGGGTTGCGCATCGTGTCCGGCGGCACCGACAACCACTTGCTGCTCGTCGACCTGCGCAGCTTCGGCATCACGGGCAAGCGTGCGCAGGAGTCCCTCGACGCCGCGGGTATCACCACGAACAAGAACGCCATCCCGAACGATCCCGAGAAGCCGTTCGTCACGAGCGGTCTGCGGCTCGGCACGGCGGCCGTCACCACCGCGGGTATGGGTACCGACGACATGGTGCAGATCGCCGAGATGATCGCGAGCGTGTTGCGTGCGCCCGACGACGAGAAGGTGCGCTCCGGCATCCGCGTCCAGGCCAACGCCCTCTGCGCCCGCTTCACCCCGTATCCCGAGCTGGCGTAGCCAGAGGACTCGCGCGCACCGCGCCCCACCATGGGCTATGCGATCGTTCTGATCGTCTCCTTCGCGGTGACGTTGCTCGTCACTCCTCTGGTGCGGCGGCTCGCGGTCGTCGCGGGCGTCGTGACGCCGCCGGGGTCGGATGCGACCCGCCACGTGCACTCACGACCGACACCCAGCCTCGGCGGCATCGCCATGTTCTGCGGGTTCCTCGCGGCGATGGCCGTGGCGTCGCAGATGCACCAATTCCACGAGGTCTTCTCGGACTCCGAGCCGCGTGGCGTGCTGCTCGGCGGTGGCGTGATGCTGCTCGTGGGAATGCTGGACGACATCGTCGACGTGTCGCCGCCGGCCAAGCTCGCCGGGATGGTGCTCGCGGGCAGCCTCATGGCGCGCGCGGGTGTCGTGATGTTCTTCTTCCGCGTGCCCTTCAACATCGGGCATCTCGACACCGTCGTGCTCTCGCCCGACCTCGCGCCGCTCGTCACCACGCTGTGGGTCGTGGTGATGGCGAACGCGATCAATCTCATCGACGGGCTCGACGGGCTCGCGGCCGGCATCGTGCTGATCGCCGGCGCCGCGTTCTACTTGTTCGCGCGTGAGCTGTTCTTCCAGGGCGCGATCGACGGCGCGAACATCGCCCCGCTGATCGCGATCATCGCGATCGGCATTTGCGCCGGCTTCCTGCCGTGGAACTGGACGCCGGCGCGCATCTTCATGGGTGACGCGGGCGCGCTGTTCCTCGGCCTCTTGATGGCGATACCCACGATCACGGTGGGCGGCCGCACCGCGCCCACGTTCGGCGGCTCCTACTTCTTCTACGCCGGGCTGTTGATCCCGATCATCATCCTCGGCGTGCCCGTGGCCGACACGGTCTTCTCGTTCTTCCGGCGCGTCCTGTCGGGGCGCGGCTTCTCCAACGCCGATCGCCAGCACCTGCACCACCGGCTCGTCGAGATGGGCCACGGCCCGCGCCGCACCGTGTTCATCCTGTGGGCCTACACGGCGTTGCTCTCGGCCGCCGCGCTCCTTCCTATCTACGTCAAGCACGGCTACGCCCTGTTCCCGCTCGCGGCCGCGCTGCTCTCGCTGTCGCTCTACGTGCTGCTGCACCCCGGCGTGCGCAGCGTGCGGGCGGTGCGGGGCGGGCGCCGGGCCCGGCGCACCGGGGCGGCGACCGGGGCGCCGGCCGCCGACAACGTGGTGGAGCTGCGCAGCCGATCGAACTGACCACCGGAGGCGGCGGGAAAATCCGCGCTCCGAGTTGGCGTGCCGGCGACCTCCGGCCATATAGTGATTCCGTTCACAAGCGGCGGAACAGCGGCGTTCCGTCGTATCCGACCGGGGGCTCGGTGCCAGCAGACATCGAAGAGACCGCCACGGCCACGCCGGCGCAACGCGCCCTGTACGGGGGCTTCGGCAATGCTCTGGCCACCGCGTTCGAGATGGCCGCGGTCCCGGTGCTGTTCGCGCTCGCCGGTCTGTGGCTCGACAGCCGGCTCGGGACCCGGCCGGTCTGCATGCTCGTGTTGACCGTCTTCGCCATCGTGGGTCTCGGCGCGCGCAGCTACTACACGTACAAGGCCACGATGGAGGCCGAGGAAGCCCGGAGGCCGACATGGAAGCGCTGACCGCGGCACCCACGGTGCCGCCGGTCGAGCGCGAGATCGGCTTCGACCTCATCCGCCGCGGGCTGATCGTGGCGCCCCTCATCGTCGCCGTGTGTGCGGCGGTGCGCGGCTGGCAGGGTGTCACAAGTGGCGCGATCGCCGTGGCGATCGTCGCCGTCAACTTCGCGATCGCCGCGCTGGTCATGACCCGCGCCGGCAACGGCGGACCCACCGCGGTTGCCGTGGGGGCCTGCGTCGGCTATCTCATCCGGCTCGGCGTCGTGCTCGCCGCGCTCGTCGTGCTGCGCCACCAGCCGTGGATCGACCTGCCGATGTTCGGTTTCGTGCTCGTCGGCACCCACCTGGGACTCTTGTTCTGGGAGATGAAGTACCTGAGCATCACGCTCGGCGCACCCGCGCTGCGCCCCGCCCGAGGAGATCGATGAACGTGTTCGCGGTCGACGTCCCGTCGCTCCCCGATGTCACGATCTGGGGATCCGGTCCTGCCGGCTTCAACAAGACCGCGGCGATCTACGTCTTCGCCACGCTCGCCACGCTGCTGGTGTTCCTGCTGGGCACGCGGCGCAAGGACCAGCTCGTGCCGGCCGGGCTGTTCCAGAACGTCGCCGAGTCGGGCGTCGGCTTCGTCCGCTCGCAGGTGATCATGCAGACGATGGGCGCCGACGGCATGGGCTATCTCCCGTACCTCACGGCGCTGTTCTTCTTCCTGTTCTTCAGCAACATCACCGAGATCATCCCGGGCGTGCAGTTCCCCGCCAACGCGCGCTTCGGCATCCCGATGGTGCTTGCGCTGCTCACGTGGGTCATCTACAACATCGTCGGCGTCGTGAAGCAGGGCCCGCTGCACTACCTGAAGAACTCGCTGATCCCGCCGGGCGTTCCGAAGGCGATCCTCCTGCTCGTGATCCCGATCGAGCTGGTGTCGACGTTCATCGTGCGGCCGTTCTCGCTGATGGTCCGGCTCTTCGCCAACATGCTCGCCGGTCACCTCATCCTCGTGACGTTCGGCGCGCTGTGCGCGGCCCTGTTCGCGGCCAAGGTCACCGTCGTGATCATGCCGTTCTCGTTCTTCCTGCTCGTGGCGATGACCGGTTTCGAGGTGCTCGTCAGCTTCCTCCAGGCCTTCATCTTCACGATCTTGACCGCGGTGTACATCGGCTCCTCGATGCACCCCGAACACTGACCCGCCCGCTCTCGCAGTTCCATCAACCAGGAGGACCACGTGGCCTTGGCCCTGCTCCACTTCATCGTCGCCGCCACCACGACGGCCGACCCCACCAAGGGTCTCACCGCCATCGGTCGAGGCATCGTGTACGGCGGCGCCGCCATCGGCCCCGGCATCGGCATCGGCCTCGTGGTCGGCAACGCCATCACCGCGATGGCGCGCCAGCCCGAGTCGGCCGGCACCGTCCGCACCACGATGTTCCTCGGGATCGCGTTCACCGAGGCGCTCGCGCTGTTCGGCTTCGTCCTCGCGTTCATCATCTCGGGCTAGGAGATCGACATGCGTTTGCGACTGCTCACCGCAACACTCGTGGCGACGGCCGCGGCCGGCATCCTTGGCGCGTTCGCCCCGCCGGCAGGCGCGGAGACCACGCCGGCGTTCACCCATGAGTCGGCGAAGCACTGCTTCGAGCTGCTCTCGAAGGGCGGCGACGTGACGCCCGACGACTGCCAGCAGGCACCGTCACCGCTCAAGCCGTCGAACAACGAGATCATCTGGGGTTCGGCCGCGTTCCTCGTGCTGCTGGTCGCCATGTTCAAGTGGGGCGTCCCCGCGGTGAAGAACATGGAGAAGGCCCGCGAGGACCGCATCCGCACCGACCTCGAGACCGCCGAGCAGGCCAAGGCCGAGGGCGAGGCCTCGCTCACGCAGTACCGCAGCCAGCTCGCGGAGGCGCGGGCCGAGGCCCAGCGGATCGTGGACGAGGCGCGCCAGTCGGCGGAGAGCGTCCGTAAGGAGCTGGTCGCCCGGGCCGAGGCCGACGCGAACGAGATCCGCTCCAAGGCGAGCGACGACATCCGTCTGGCCACCGAACGGGCGAAGGTCGACCTGCAGCGCCAGGTGGCCACGATGTCCGTCGAGCTCGCGGGCCGGATCGTCGAGCGAAACCTCGACCAGGGCACGCAGCAGCAGCTGATCGACAGCTACATCGCGAGCGTCGGGAGCAACTAGAAGATGGCCCACCCGCGACTCGACACGTACGCCCGGACGATCCTCGACATCGCCGCGGTGGAAGGCCTCTCGTCGGAGACCGAGGACGAGATGTTCCGCTTCGCCCGCACGGTCGAGGCGAACGACGACCTGCGCACCGCGCTGGCCGACCGCTCCTTGCCGGTGGAGCGGCGCGTCGCGGTGGTCGAGGAGCTGCTCGGCGGCAAGGCGCTGCCCGTCAGCATCGCGATGATCGGGATGATCGTCGCGATCGGCCGGGGCAACGACCTGCCCGAGATCGTCGACCGCTTCGTGGAACTCTCGACCGAACAACGCAGGCACGAGGTCGCCGAGGTTCGCAGCGCGGTGCCGCTCACCGACGACCAGGTGCAGCGGCTCGCCGCGGCACTCTCGCGCGCCACGGGCAAGCAGGTGGAGGTGAAGACCGTCGTCGACCCGAGCGTGATGGGTGGTGTGGTCGCGCGCATCGGCGACACCGTGATCGACGGCACCGTCCGTCGCCGGCTCAACCAACTCGAGGAAACCATCTGATGGCAGAGCTCACGATCAACGTCGACGACATCACCGCCGCGCTCCGCCGGCACGTCGAGTCGTACACGCCGACTACCGAGACCCAGCAGGTGGGCCTGGTGCTCGAGGTGGCTGACGGCGTCGCGCGCGTGCACGGCCTGCCGAATGCCGCGGTCAACGAGCTGCTCGAGTTCGAGGGCGGCACGCTCGGCCTCGCGCTGAACCTCGACGAGGACTCGATCGGTGCGGTCGTGCTCGGCGCGGCCGACAAGATCGAGGAAGGCTTCTCGGTGCAGGCCACCGGGCGGATCCTCTCGGTGCCGGTCGGTGACGCGCTGCTCGGCCGCGTGGTCGACGCGCTCGGCAACCCGATCGACGGCAAGGGCGACCTCGTCGGCGCGCATCCCCGGCGCATGGAGATCCAGGCGCCCGGCATCGTCGGCCGCAAGCCGGTGCACGAGCCGCTGCAGACCGGCATCAAGGCCATCGACGCGATGACGCCCGTGGGCCGTGGCCAGCGCGAGCTGATCATCGGCGACCGCAAGACCGGCAAGACCACGATTGCGATCGACACGATCCTGAACCAGAAGGGCCAGGGCGTGAAGTGCATCTATGTCGCGATCGGCCAGAAGGGCTCGACGGTCGCGACCACGGTGAAGACGCTCGCCGAGCACGGTGCCCTCGAGTACACGGTCGTGGTGAACGCGCCGGCAGCTGCAGAAGCGGTGTTCAAGTACCTCGCTCCCTACGCCGGTTGTGCGATGGGCCAGCACTGGATGGAGCACGGCGAGCACGCGCTCGTCGTGTACGACGACCTGTCGAAGCAGGCCGAGGCCTACCGCCAGCTCGCGCTGCTGCTGCGCCGGCCGCCGGGCCGTGAGGCCTACCCGGGCGACGTGTTCTACCTGCACTCGCGCCTGCTCGAGCGGGCGGCGAAGCTGAGCGACGACCTCGGCGCCGGTTCGCTCACGGCCTTGCCGGTGATCGAGACGAAGGCCGGGGACGTGTCGGCGTACATCCCCACCAACGTGATCTCGATCACCGACGGCCAGATCTACCTGCAGGACGACCTGTTCAAGTCGGGCGTGCGTCCCGCGGTCGACGTGGGTATCTCGGTCTCACGCGTGGGCGGCGCGGCGCAAACGAAGGCGATGAAGGCGGTCGCGGGCACCTTGAAGCTCGACCTCGCGCAGTTCCGTGAGCTCGAGGCGTTCGCCACGTTCGGTTCCGAGCTCGACGCGGTGTCGAAGAGCCAGCTCGAGCGCGGCTACCGCCTCGTCGAGTTGCTGAAGCAGCCGTTGAACTCGCCGATGTCGGTGGCCGAGCAGGTCGTGTCGATCTTCGCGGGCACGAAGGGCTATCTCGACGAGATCCCGGTGTCCGACGTCCGGCGCTTCGAGGCCGAGCTGCTCGATTTCATGCGCTCCCAGCGCAGCGACGTGATGGGCTCGATCGACTCGACCGGCGCGCTCGACGAGGCTGCGCTCGAGGCCGCCGTCGATGCCTTCAAGGCGTCCTTCCAGCCGAGCGACGGCGCCGACGCGCTCGCCGACACCCACCACGCCGCCGCCGACGACGACATCGGGACCGTGTAGCCCGTGGCTGGAGGGCAGGAACGAATCCTTCGCCGCCGGATCCGGTCGGTGCAGTCGACGAAGAAGATCACGCGCGCGATGGAGCTGATCGCGGCGAGCCGCATCGTGAAGGCCCAGGCGCGCGTGCATGCGGCCCAGCCGTACGCCGACGGCATCACCGGAGTGATGCGTGACCTCGCGGCCGCGGGCGCGGGCAGCAACAACCCGTTGTTGTCGGGCCGGGCTTCGATCAACTCGGTCGCGCACATCGTGATCGCCGCCGACCGCGGCCTCTGCGGCGGCTACAACGCGCAGATCGTGCGCACCACCGAGCGCGAGATGCGTCAGCACACCGCGGCCGGGCGCGAGAACGTGCTCGTCACGTCGGGCCGCAAGCCCGAGTCGTACTTCCGGTTCCGTGCCGTGCCGATCGAGGCGAGCTTCACGGGATTCAGCGACAGCCCCAATTACGAGGACGCACGCGCCATCGCGGCGTCGGTGGCGCAGAAGTTCCTCGACGGCGAGATCGACCGCGTGCAGATCGTGTACACGAAGTTCGTCTCCGCGGGCCGCCAGGAGGTCGTCATCGAGCCGCTCATGCCCCTCGACGTGTCCGGCGCGACGAGCCGCGATGCCGCTGAGGTCGAAGCCCCCGGGGGCGCGAGCGCAGCGAGCGGGGGTGGAGCAGCGCGCGAGGCGCAGCCGAGCGGGGGTGGAGTCGCGAGCCCCTCGGGGCGCGAGGCGCAGCCGAGCGGGGGTGGAGTCGCGAGCCCCTCGGGGCGCGAGGCGCAGCCGAGCGGGGGTGGAGTCGCGAGCCCCTCGGGGCGCGAGGCGCAGCCGAGCGGGGGTGGAGTCGCGAGCCCCTCGGGGCGCGAGGCGCAGCCGAGCGGGGGTGGAGTCGCGAGCCCCTCGGGGCGCGAGGCGCAGCCGAGCGGGGGTGGATACGAGTACGAGCCCGCGCCTGAGGTCATCCTCGACGCGCTGCTGCCGCGCTACGCCGAGGCGCGGGTGTTCGCGGCGCTGCTGAACGCGGCCGCATCCGAGCACACGTTCCGCCAACGCGCGATGAAGGCGGCCACGGACAACGCCGACGAGCTGATCCGCACGCTGTCGCGCGTCATGAACCGTGCCCGCCAGGACGCGATCACCACCGAGATCATGGAGATCGTCGGCGGCGCCGAGGCCCTCGGGCAGGGCGGCGACGTCGACGACGACCTCTTCGCCGCGAGCTGACCGGCCGCGGCGCACGAACGCACGAAGCACGCACCAACAGCAGGAGCACACCATGGTTGCCACCGAGCCGAAGCTGGTCGACGGCAGGGTCATCGCCATTGCCGGGCCCGTCGTCGACGTCGAGTTCCCACCCGACGCGCTGCCCGAGATCAACCAGGCGCTCGAGATGGACATCGTCCTCGAGGGCGAGACCACCAAGGTCGTCGCCGAGGTCGCCCAGCAGCTCGGGCACGGGCGCTGCCGCGTCGTCTGTATGAAGCCCACTGACGGCCTGAAGCGCGGCGCGGTTGTGCGCAACCTCGGGCATGGCATCGAGATGCCGGTGGGCAACGGCACGCTCGGTCACGTGTGGAACGTGATCGGCGAACCGCTCGACACCGGCGGCAAGATGCCCGAAGGCATCGAGGACCATTGGGAGATCCACCGCGACGCACCGCGCTTCGAGGACCTCGAGCCGACGCGGCAGATGTTCGAGACCGGCATCAAGGTCATCGACCTGCTCACGCCGTACCTCCAGGGTGGCAAGATCGGTCTGTTCGGTGGGGCCGGTGTCGGCAAGACGGTGATCATCCAGGAGATGATCAACCGCGTTGCCTCCCAGCACGGTGGCGTGTCGGTGTTCGCGGGTGTGGGCGAGCGCACGCGTGAAGGCACCGACATGTGGCTCGAGATGCAGGAGTCGGGTGTCATCGACAAGGCCGCGCTCGTCTATGGCCAGATGGACGAGCCGCCGGGCGTGCGCATGCGCGTCGCGCTGGCCGCGCTCACCGTCGCCGAGTACTTCCGCGACGTGAAGGGCCAGGACGTGCTGCTCTTCGTCGACAACATCTTCCGGTTCGTGCAGGCCGGTTCGGAGGTGTCCACGCTGCTCGGCCGGATGCCGTCGGCGGTCGGTTACCAGCCGACGCTCGCCGACGAGATGGGCGAGCTCCAGGAGCGCATCACGTCCACGAAGGGCCGCTCGATCACGTCGCTGCAGGCGGTGTACGTGCCCGCCGACGACTACACCGACCCGGCACCGTTCACGACGTTCACCCACCTCGACGCCACCACCGAGCTCTCGCGCCAGGTGGCGTCGCTCGGTATCTACCCCGCGGTGGACCCGCTCGCGTCGACGTCGACGATCCTCGCTCCGGAGGTCGTCGGGCAGCGCCACTATGACGTCGCGAACCGCACGCAGCAGATCCTGCAGCGCTACAAGGAGCTCCAGGACATCATCGCCATCCTCGGCATCGACGAGCTGGCGGAGGAGGACAAGCTCACGGTGGGGCGGGCTCGCAAGATCCAGAAGTTCCTGTCGCAGCCGTTCTTCGTGGGCGAGGTGTTCACCGGCCTGAAGGGCATCTTCGTGCCGGTGCAGGAGACGGTCGAGAGCTTCGAGGCGGTCTGCAACGGCGACCTCGACCACATTCCCGAGCAGGCGTTCTTCAACGTCGGCGGCGTCGAGTCGGTGCTCGCCAAGGCCAAGACGCTGCAGGAGAGCTGATGCGCGCCACAGCCCCTCGGGGCGCGAGCCGCCGGCGAGCGGGGGTGCAGTTGTGAGTCTTCACGTCGAGTTGGTGTCACCGGAGCAGGTGCTGTTCGAGGGCGATGCCGACATGGTGGTGTGCCGCACGTTGGGCGGCGGTGACATCGCGTTCCTCACCGGTCACGCGGCGTTCCTCGGCGCGCTCGCAATCTGGCCGGTGCGCGTGATCGCGACCACGGGTGAGATTGCGTTCGCGTGCCACGGCGGCTTCGCGCAGGTCGACGGCACCAAGGTCGTGATCCTCTCCGACGTCGCCGAGCTGGCCGACCAGATCGACGTGCCCCGCGCCGAGGCCGCGCTGGCCCGCGCTGACTCGGCGCTGAACGTCGACCCGGACGACGAGGAGGCGAAGGCCGCGCGGGCGCGCGCCGAAGTGCGCCTCATGGTGGCCGGCGCGCGCGTCTGAGCCCGCGCCCGCGTATGCGATCGCTCGTCGCCGCCGGCGCACCGACGCTGCCCGACGGGGTGGTGTTCGAACGCGGCGGTTCCGGCCGCGGCGCCTGGTTGCGGCTGCGCGCCACGGGCGCGTCGGGCGGTTTCGCGACGGGTTCGTTCGCGCGGCCCTCGGCGAGTGTCGGGCTCACGATCTCCGACGATCCGCGCGATCCGCGCCTGCTCGGGTTCGCGTTCACGCAGTTCGCGATGCCCGTGGTCGCCGGCCGTGCGGTCGATTTCGACTTCCACCCCGCGGCGAACCTGCACTCCCCGCCGGCCGTCGGCGTGCTGCTCATCAACGACGGCGACCGGTGCACGCTCCTCGCGCCGGTCACGAACGTGCACGAGCAGGTGATCGGGTGCGAGGACGGTGTGCTGCGCTGGGGCTGGCACGGCGACCTCGAGTCGGTACCGGCGGGGTTCGAGACGACGCTCGGCCTCTACGACGGGACGTCGGCCGCGGACGTGCTGGCGCGCTGGAGCGCCGATGTCCGATCCGGCCGGCCTGGCCGCGCCGCGTCGTGGCCATCGAACCCGGTCACGTCGCACCTGTCGTACTGGACCGACAACGGTGCCGCCTACTGGTACCGCACTGAAGCGGGCCGCACGATCGCTCGCAGCGTGATCGACGCGGTGCAGGCGTTGCGGCGCGACGGCGTACCGGTGCATGCCGTCGAGCTCGACTCGTGGTTCTACCCGCACGAGACCGCCCGGCCGATCGCGGCGATCGGCTACCCGTCCGAGGTGCCGCCCACGGGCATGCTCGCGTGGACGCCGCGCGACGACGCGTTCGACCCGCCGGCGGCCGGCGACCGTCGCGACGGTGTCGAGCGCCTCGCCGCCGAGCTCGACCACCCGCCGCTCGTGCTGCACTCGCGCCACATCGCGCCCTCGTCGCCGTACATCGAACCCGATGGGTGGTGGGTCGACGCGTTCGCAGCGCAGCCCGAGGATCCCATGTTCTTCGCGCGGTGGTTCGCCGACGCGCAGCGTTGGGGGGCGTGCTGCATCGAGCAGGACTGGATGCTCATGTACTGGTTCGGCGTGCGCGCGTTGCGGGCCGCGCCGGGACGGGCGCTCGCGTGGCAACGGGCACTCGACGAGCAGGCCGGTGCGCACGGGATGGGGTTGCTCTGGTGCATGCCGACGCCGGCCGACCTCGTCGCCGCCGCGACGCTCGACCACGTCGTGGCCGTGCGCACGAGCGACGACTACCGCTTCGCCGACGATCCCGCGCTCTTGTGGACGTGGTTCCTCACGGTGAACCGGCTCGCGGCTGCACTCCACCTCCACGCCTACAAGGACTGCTTCTTCTCGCAGCGGCCCGGCGCCGGTGTGGCGCACGACCCGATCGATGGCGACGAGCACGCCGAGGTGGAGGCGCTGCTCGCGGCGATGTCGTGCGGGCCGGTCGGCATCGGCGACCGCATCGGTCACACCGACCGCGAGGTCGTGCTGCGCACCTGCGACGGCGACGGCCGAATCCGCCACGTCGACCATCCGATCGGGCTCGTCGACGACTGCCTGTTCGGCGCGCCGGCCCGCGGCGAGCGGCTCGCGTGGGCGACCACGACGGCCACGCGCGGCGACGAGGTCTGGACGTACGTCGTCGCGCTGAACACCGCGCACCCGCCGCGGCGGGTCGCCGACCGGCTCGATCTCGCCGGTATCGGCATCGACGGCCCGCGTGCCGTCTACGACTGGCGCGCCCGCTCGACCGCGGCGGTGACAACGCTGCGAGCCGACCTCGACGGGCGCGACTGGGCCCTGTTCGTGGTGGCCCCACCCGGCGTGGACGACCCCATCGCCAAGGGCGACCCCACCAAGTACGTCGTTGTCCCATCAGGAGTCACGAAGTTGGCTCCTGATGGGACAACGGGAGGTGAGGTCACTCGCCCCAGCGGACCGCCGAGTACTTGACGAGCTTCGACCACTGGTGGCGGGCCTGCACCGTGCGGATCGTGCCGCTCTTCGAACGCATCACCAACGACTCGGTCATCGCGCCGTCGGGCAGGTAGCGCACGCCGCGGAGGAAATCGCCGTTCGTGACGCCGGTGGCCGCGAAGAACACGTCGTCGCTGCGCACGAGATCGTCGGTGGTGAGCACCTTGTCGAGGTCGTAGCCGGCGTCGAGCGCGGCCTGGCGCTCGCCGTCGTTGCGCGGCCAGAGCCGACCGTAGATCTCGCCGCCGAGGCACTTCATCGCGCATGCCGCGGTCACGCCTTCGGGTGTGCCGCCGACGCCGAACAGGATGTCGCTGCCCGAGTCGGGCCAGGCGACTGCGATGGCTCCGGCGATGTCGCCGTCGGGGATCAGCTTGATGCGGGCGCCGGCGTCGCGGATCTCCTGGATCAACCCTTCGTGGCGGGGCCGGTCGAGGACCACCGCGGTGACGTCCTGCACGCGCTCGCCGAGCGCCTTCGCCACGTTCGTGAGGTTGTCGGCCACCGAAGCGTCGAGATCCACTGCATCGACGCACTCGGGCCCCACCGCGATCTTGTCCATGTACACGCACGGACCGGGGTTGAACATCGTGTCGCGGCCGCTCATCGCGATCACGGCGAGCGCGTTGTCGCGGCCGAGCGAGCAGAGGGTGGTGCCGTCGACAGGGTCGACCGCGATGTCGACGGGAAGCTGACCGCTGTTGCCGATCCGCTCGCCGTTGTACAGCATGGGCGCCTCGTCCTTCTCGCCCTCGCCGATCACGACGATGCCGTCGATCGCCATCGAGTTGAGCACGATGCGCATCGCGTCGACGGCGGCGCCGTCGACACCGTTCTTGTCGCCCCGCCCCATCCAGCGCCCGGCCGCGAGCGCGGCCGCTTCGGTGACGCGCACGAGCTCCATGGCGAGGTTGCGATCGGGTTGCTGTTCGGCCATCCGGTCCCTCAGCTCTCGGTGTCGATGCGGTGACGAACCGTTGCAATCTACTCGGGGAGGCGAGCGTTGCTACCGTGCCGCTCCGTGTCCACGCTCGGTGGCAAGGTGATCTTCGTGACGGGTGCCGCGTCGGGTATCGGCGAGGCGTGCGTGACCCGCTTCCTCACCGACGGCGCGATCGTCATCGGCGCCGACGTGCAATCGCCGCGTCAGGATCTGCAACTTCCCGATGGTGTGGAAGCCGCGGTCTTCGCCGAGCTCGACGTGCGCGACGAGGCGGCGACCACCGAGGTCGTGCGCACCATCGTGCGCCAGTACGGCCGGCTCGACGGTGTGGTGACCGCGGCGGGCATCGCGGGCGGCGGTCCCGCGCACATGGTCGACGCCGCGTCGTGGGACCACGTGCTCGACGTGAACCTCAAGGGCACGTTCCTCACCACGAAGTGCGCAGTGGCGGCGATGCTCGACAATGATCCCGTCGACGGTGAGCGCGGCTCGATCGTCACGATCGCGTCGGTCGAGGGTCTCGAGGGCACCGCCGGCGGCAGCGCGTACAACGCGTCGAAGGGTGGCGTCGTGCTGTTCACCAAGAACGTCGCGATCGACTACGGCCGCAAGGGGATTCGCGCGAACTGCATCTGTCCCGGCTTCGTCGAGACGCCGCTGCTCGCCGGCGTGCTCGAGAGCGACACGATGACGGCCGTGCGCGACGACATCATCCGCGAGCACAAGCTGCGCCGCCTCGGCCGTCCGTCGGAGATCGCGGCAGCCAGCGCGGTTCCTGCTCTCGGGCGACGCCTCGTTCGTCACGGGCGTCGCCCTGCCGGTGGACGGCGGGTACACCGCGGGTCGTGACCACGGCATCACGGAGATGCTCGGGCTCTGATGGAGGCACGGTTGCTCGCCGCGGCCCGCGCCGCGAAGGGCTTCATGCCCGACGACGAAGGTCTCGCCCTCCACGAGGCCGGGATCCGAGTCGCTCGCGACCTCGGGCACCCGCTGCTCGAGGTGGGCACGTACTGCGGCAAGTCGGCCGTGTACCTCGGTGCCGCGGCCCGCGGCGCGTCCACGGTGCTCTTCACGGTCGACCACCACCGGGGTTCGGAGGAGAACCAGGCGGGGTGGGAGCACCACGATCCCGAGTTGGTCGATCCGCGTACCGGGCGTATGGACACGCTGCCGTTCTTCCGGCGCACGATCGCGGATGCCGCGCTCGAAGACGTGGTGATCGCCGTGGTCGGCGCTTCGATCGCCGTCGCCCGTGCGTGGGCCACACCGCTCAGCTTCCTCTTCATCGACGGTGGCCACGCCCTCGACGTGGCCATGGCTGACTACTCCTGTTGGTCGCAGCACCTCGCGCCGGGTGGCACGCTCGCGATCCACGATGTGTTCGAGCGGCCCGAGGACGGCGGTCAGGCGCCGTTCGCAGTGTGGAAGCAGGCGGTGGCCGACGGCTTCGAACCGCTCGACACCACGGGGAGCCTCCGCACGCTGCGCCGCCCCCGGCCGCAATGACGTGTCGTGGGAGAAGTGGGCGCCGGTACGGTGACGAGCGTGCCCGCGACATTCGTTGACGTCGAGCGCGCCATCGAGGAGCTCCCCGAGGTGACGGTCGGCGCGAGGTTCGGCAATCGCACGTGGTTCGTGGGCAAGAAGGCGTTCGCGTGGGAGCGGCCGTTCAGCAAGGCCGACATCAAGCGCTTCGGTGACGCGCCGGTTCCCGACGGCGACATCCTCGCGGTCGGCGTCGCCGACCTCGAGGAGAAGGAGGCGGTGCTCGCCGAGGGCGCGCGTGGCGTGTTCACGATCGAGCACTTCAACGGCTACCCGGCCCTGCTGATCCAGCTGCAGACGGTGTCGAAGCGCGTGCTGCGCGACCTCGTCGTCGACGGGTGGCTCGCCGTGGCACCGCCGGCACTGGCCGAGGCGCATGCCGCCCGGCTCACGAGACGCCGATGAGCGACGTACCGGTGCTCGACACCACGCCCGCGCTCGCGCCCGAGCGGGCAGCATTGCTCACGCTCCTGCGGGGTCTGTCAGCCGACGACTGGGAACGGCCGAGCGAGTGCCCGGCGTGGACCGTCAAGGGCGTCGCGCTCCACATCCTCGGCGACGACCTGTCGCTGCTCAGCCGCCAGCGCGACGCCGCCACCGACGGCCTCACGCAGTTCGCCGAGCACCATCCGGGGATGCAGTTCCGTGAGCTGCTCGACGGTTTCAACGAGCACTGGGTGAGCGCGGCGCGCTTCCTGGGCGCGCCGTTGATCGTCGACCTGCTCGACGCAGTCGGAGCGTGGTCGGACGCCTTCTACGGCAACGTCGGTCTCGACACCGCCGCGCGTGAGTCCGTCGGCTTCTTCGCGCAGACCGAGCCGTCGCCCTACTGGATGCTGATCGCACGCGAATACGCGGAACGGGTCATCCACCAGTCACAGATCCGCCGGGCGGTGGGCGCGCCCGAGCTCGAGGGCGAGCCGGTCACGTGGATGGCGCGTGTCGTCGTCCACGCGCTGGCATGGTGGCTGCGCGACCTCGACGCGCCTGCCGGTGCGACGATCGCGATGGACTTTGGTGGCGCCGGATCGTGGACGTGGCGGCGGGAGGCCGGGCACTGGTCGGTGCTCGAACGGGTGGACTCGCCCGATGCACGGGTGACGGTGACGCCCGAGCGGGTGATCGCGCTGCTCACGCGGGCCCCGGACGCGCCGGAGGTGGCTGCGCGCCTCGCGTTCGGTGGTGACACCGCGCTCGCACGCAGCGCGATGAACGTGGTTGCGCCGCTGCTCAATCCCTGACGGGGGTGCTCACGAACCGTCGCGCCGGTTGAGTGCGAGACCGGCCTCGATCAGCTCCTCGGCGGTGAGCCCGGCCGGCAAACCGCTGCCGCGGAACAGGCCGGCCGTTGGCCCGTGCCCGCCCAGCGCGTTCGCGGCGAGGACGATCGCGGCGCTGTTCCAGGTGGGCTTCTCCACCGGGTACAGCTCGCCGTCGAGATCCCAGTGTTCGCCGTCGAAGTTCGCGCCGGTCCAGTACGCGCCGTCGTCGTCGCGCAGGAACTGCACCCACCCGAACAGTTCGAGTGCGGCGTCGTGCGCGCCGATCGCGTCGAGCGCCATCACGCACTCGCAGGTCTCCGCCGCGGTCACCCACGGCTGGTCCGACACGCAGCGCACGCCGCGCTTGGGCACCACGAACGTGTCCCACCGCGAGGCGATGCGCGCGTGCGCGGCGTCGCCTCTCATCACGCCGCCGAGGATCGGGTAGTACCAGTCCATCGCCCAGCGCTGCTTGTCCAGGAACCGCTCGGGCCGGTGTGCGACCGCGATCGCGAGCGAGCCGACGGACAGTTCCCAGTCGGGTCGCTCACGTCCGAGACGCTCGGCGCACGCGATCGCGCACCGCACCGACAGGTAGATGGAGCTGCTGCCGGTGAGCAGCGCGCCGCGGCCGTCGATCCGGGTGGGGTCGGCATCCCATTCGATCTCGCCGGTTGGGTGCTGGTGGTCGAGCACGAAGTCGACGGCCCGTTCCACCATCGCGAAGTGGTGCTCGAGAAAGCCCGTGTCGCCGGTGCACAGGTAGTGGTGCCATACGCCGACCGCCACGTAACAGGTGACGTTGGTGTCGAGCCAGCGCTCCTTCACGATGCCGTCGTGGTAGTACGCGTGCCACGCTCCGTCGGCGCGCTGGAGCTGCTCGAGCCATTCGTAGGCGCGCTCGGCCGCGGCGAAGTGGCCGCCGAGGTCGAGCGCCATCGCCGACTCGACGTGGTTCCACGGATCGGTGTGGTTGCCCGCGCTCCACGGGATCTCGCCGTTCGGCAGCTGCACCGCCGCGATGGCGTCGATCGTGCCCTCGACCTCGCCCGCAGTGACGATGCCGGGTACCTCGGGGATCTCGATGCGGGGCATCAGTCTGTCGCCTTCCGTGTCGACCGACGGCGCGCCCGTGTGGGGCGCGGTGCGGGCTCGCTCACCTGTGGCGCGGGAGCGTTGGTGAGGGCGCGCTTGCCGTAGCGCGCCATGTGGGGCTCGACCTTCTCGCCGTAGATCACGAGGCTCTTGCCGAGCACCGGATCGAGCCACCGTTCACCCCGGGCGAGGGCGCCGTCGGGGCGCTCGATGCAGCGCACGAGGAAGTCGTGGTAGGCGTGCACCGGCGCGGCGTCGACGTTGTCGAGGCCGCACAGGTTCTTCAGCCACCAGTAGGGCGAGTGGTAGGCGTGCGCATGATGCGAGCCGCGCAGGTAGAGCCCGGCGCGCTCGAGCATCGACTCCAGCTCCCGCTGGCGGAAGATCCGCACGTGACCGCCGGGCACGTCGTGGTAACGCCAATTGAGCGCCCAGTTCACGCGCTCGGGCCAGTACGTGGGCACCGTGACCGCGATACGGCCGCCGGGGCGCAGCACCCGCACCATCTCGACGATCGCCCGCTCGCAGTCCCAGACGTGCTCGAGGACCTCGCTCGTGACGACGCGGTCGTACGCGTTGTCGGGGAACGGCAGGTCGAGCGCGTTGCCGTTCACGCATCCCGCGAACTGGTCCCAGCTCACCTCGGCGCTCGCGAGCATGCCGCCCGTGGTGGCGAGCACGTCCTTCAGGTCGGCCGCGGAGTAGTCGAGCGCGGTCGTGCGCGCGCCGAGCTTCATCGCCTGGAACGCGTGGCGGCCGCCACCGGAGCCGACGTCGAGCAACCGGTCGCCGGGCAGCAGCCCCAGGCGCTCGAAGTCGACGGTCAGCATCGGATCGACGGATCTCCGCGATCAGGTGGTCGCGTCGTGGCGGCGGCGGGCATGGTCCTCGAGCTCCAGGTAGTAGTGCTCGAGCGTTCCTTCGGCGCAGCGGCGCCACGTGAAGCGGTCGAGCACGCGGGCGCGGCCGGCCTCGCCGATGCGTGTACGCATGGCGTCGTCGTTGAACATGGAGAGGATCGCGCCGGCCAGGCCGTCGGGATCGGCCGGCTTGCAGAGCAGCGCCGACTCGCCGGACGGGCCCGCAACCTCGGGCAGCGCGCCGCCCGACGTGGCGACGAGCGGTGTGCCGCTGCACATGGCCTCGATCGCGGGCAGCGAGAAGCCTTCGTAGAGCGAGGGCACCACGGCCATCTCGGCCTCGTTGTACAGCTCGACGATGCGCTCGTCGCTCACTCCCGACACGAACTCGATCGCGCCGCCGAGCCCGAGCGCCTCGATCTGGCGGGGGATCGCGCTGCGGTGCCGCGGCTGTCCGATGACCACGAGGTGCGCGTCGGGCCGCTCGACCCGCACCTTCGCGAGCGCGTCGAGCAGGTAGGTGAGGCCCTTGAGCGGCACGTCGGACGACGCGGTGGTCATCAGACGACCCTTCACGCGCGACACGTGCGGCATCGGCCGGAACTGGCGCTGGTCGACGCCGACCGGCACGACGTGCAACCGCTCGGGGTCGACGCCCATCTGGGCGATGATGTCGCGCTTCGAGTTCGCGGAGACCGTGAGGTGGCGGGGCAGCGCGCGCGCCACCCGTGTCTGCATGGCGAGGAACCCGTACCAGCGCCGCAGGGTGAGTTGCTTCCAGGGTTGCTGGTGGGCCGGGTGCGCGAGGTCGAGGTCGCGGTCGACCGTGATCGGATGGTGCAGCGTGTGCACGATCGGCCAGCCGTCGTCGAGGAGCCGCCGCACGCCCGACCCGAGGCTCTGGTTGTCGTGGATGAGGTCGAACTCGGCGCGCCTCGCGTTGAGCATCGGCCGGATCCGCTGCGAGAACGCCCACGGCTCCGGGAAGCCGGCCGAGCACATGTAGGCCCACTCGGCCACGTCGACCCAGGTGCGGAACTCGTAGGGCCACGGCGTGCGGAACGGGTTGTGGCGCGGGTAGAGGTCCATGCTCGGCACCTCGACGCGGGTGACGGGCGGATCGACGTCGCAGAACGGCGGGCCCGTGAACACCTCCACCTGGTGCCCCATCTCGGCGAGCTCGCGGGTGACGTGGCGGCTGTACACGCCCTGGCCGCCCACGTGCGGGTTGCCGCGGTACACGAGGTACGCGATGCGCAGAGGGTCGCCCGGCCGCGGCACGCGAAGGGGGTCCGGGCCGGCCATGAGCCATCCAGCATGGAGTGCCGGCCCCCTCCGAACCAAATCCCGCACGCAGCGGCATGGCAAGCTCTGCCCCATGGCCGGCTCACCCACTGTCAGCGCCCCGATGATCGCCCGGTCACGGACCGTCGGCGAGCCTCGCTGGTCGCCGGGCGGGGCGCGTGTCGGCTGGTTGGAGGGCTTCGACGGCCGCTACGACCTCGTGATCGCGCGGCTCCGACGGATCGTCACCACCCAGTGTGGTCACAGCCGACGCGCCGGTGTCGCCGGTGGGCGGCTACGGCGGCGGCGCCTGGGCCTGGGCATCCGACGACGAGGCGGTGGTGGCGGCCGCCGACGGCCGGCTGCTCGTCGTACGGGCCGACGGTGCCGGTGTCGTGCGCGTGCTCTCACGCGACGGCACGGCCGGCGCACCGGCGGTGTCGGCCGACGGCACCCGGGCCGCGTTCCTGGTGGAGCGCGACGACGTGTGCGATGTGGCCGTCGTCCCACTCGACGGCGCGGCGTGGCCGGTGCGGGTGAGCCGGGCCGACTTCGCATGGGACCCCGCGTGGGCGCCCGATTCGCGGCGGCTGATGTGGCACGAATGGGACCTCCCCGCGATGCCGTGGCAGGCGTCGCGGATCGCTGTCGCCGACGTCGCTGACGGCGCCGGCGGCGGCCGGGTGGGCACGGCCCGGATGGTGGGGGGCGCACCGCCGGGCCGAGCCGGTGTCGGCCAGCCGCGCTGGTCGCCCGACGGCACCGGGCTCGCGTACACGACTGATGCGGCCGGGCCGACCCGAATCGTGGTGGCAGGGGGCGACGGCCGGCGGCCGGTACCGCTGCACATCGAGCCGTACGACCACGCGCCGCCATCGTGGTCACCCGGCCTACGCACCTTCGCCTGGTCTCCCGACAGCCGCGCCATCGCCTACACGCGGAACGAGCGTGGGTTCGGCCGCCTGGTGCGCGCCCGCCGGCGCGCCGGCGGGCGCGCGGGCCCGGCGCCGGCGGTCGAGCTGGGCAAGGGTTTTCACAACGGTCTCGACTGGTCGCCGTCGGGCATCGTGGCCGTGCGCTCCGGTGCGGTCACGCCGCCCCACGTGGTCGTGGTCGACGCGGCGTCGGGTGCGCGGCGCACGCTTGCACGGGGCGCGGTCGCCGGGTTCGAGTCGTGCGGCCTGGTCGAGCCCGCGCCCGTGCGCTGGCGTTCGGGCGCGGCGAACGTGCACGGGCTGCTCTACCGGCCCGAGCGCGGCCGCCGCGCCGGCGGCCGCGGTGCGGCGCCGCCGCTGCTCGTGCTCGTGCACGGCGGGCCCACCGATCAGGCCCGCGCCGACTGGAACCCACGCATCGCCTACTGGGTGTCGCGCGGCTGGGCCGTGCTCGCCGCGAACTACCGCGGCTCCACTGGATACGGCCGCGCGTACCGCGAGGCCCTCGACGGCAAGTGGGGCGTCCACGATGTGGCCGACGTCGCCG
The DNA here is from genome assembly GCA_963716525.1 of uncultured Actinomycetes bacterium. Classification (GTDB taxonomy): domain Bacteria; phylum Actinomycetota; class Acidimicrobiia; order IMCC26256; family PALSA-610; genus JBBREP01. The sequence continues at coordinate 428,166 of OY970315.1, read as the reverse complement.
CCGGTATCCGCCACGCCGGCCGCGAGGGATGGTGCGATCCCGCGCGCGTCGCGGTGATGGGCGGCAGCGCGGGCGGCTTCACCGTGCTGTTGCTGTGCGCGCGCCACGCGGGGCTGATCACGGCGGGCGTGAGTCTCTTCGGCGTCGCGGATCTGATGCAGCTCGCCGCCACGACGCACCGCTTCGAGTCGCGCTACCTCGACTCGCTCGTCGGGGAGCTTCCGCGCCACGCGGGCCGCTACCTCGAGCGATCGCCGCTCACGCACGCGCCGTCGATCACGGTGCCGATGCTCGTGCTCCAGGGCCGCGACGACAAGGTGGTGCCCGTCGGCCAGGCCGACGCGATGGTCGCGGCGATGCGCAACGCGGGCGGTGAGGTCGAGTACCACGTGTACGACGGCGAAGGTCACGGCTTCCGGCGCCTCGCGAACGTGGTCGACGAGTACGAGCGCACCGAGCGGTTCCTCTCCCGGCACGTGCTCGGGCGCGCCTCATGACCGCTGGGCTCGAGCTCGAGCTCGAATACGAAGGGCCCAAGCGCGCGCGCGGCACCGATCGGGCCGTGCTGCTCGCGCACGGCGCGGGTGCCGACATGCATGCCGCGAACCTGGTCGCGTTCTCGCACGCGCTGGCCGCGGCGGGCGTTCCCGTGCTGCGCTTCAACTTCGCGTACCGCAGCTCGGGCCGCCGTTCGCCACCGAAGGCCGACACGCTGCAGGGTGAGGTGCGCGCCGCGCGCGCCGAGCTGGTGCGGCGCACGACGCTCCCAGCCGAACGCATCGTGCTCGGTGGGCGCTCGATGGGGGGCCGCGTCGCGTCGATGGTCGCAGCCGCTGACGGTGCACTCGGGCTGCTGCTGCTCGGCTACCCGCTGCACGCGCCCGGCCGCGCGCAACAGCAACGCGTGGAGCACTTCCCGCAGCTCACGATGCCGGTGCTGTTCGTGTCGGGCACACGCGATGCGTTCGGCACACCCGAGGAGTTGCGCAACGCCGCGGCGTGCGATGCCTGGCCGCGTCGCGTGGCACTGGGTCGATACCGGTGACCACAGCTTCCGCCCGCTCAAGAAGCAGACCGGGCTCTCCACCGACGAGGTGCTTGCGATCGCCGCACCCGTGGCCGTCGAATGGGTGCTCTCGCTGTAACTGGCCGCTGTTCACGGGGAACGGCCCGGCTCGCACCTACCATTGCCCGCCATGTCGCGCATCGTGGTTCGCGGAGGCGGGCCGCTCGAGGGGCGCGTCGCGATCGCCGGCGCGACGAAGAACGAGGGCACCAAGCTGATGGCGGCCGCGTTGCTTGCGCGTGGCCGCACCGTGATCGCGAACATCCCGCGTGTCGGCGACCTCGATGTGATGATCGAACTGTTACGCGTGATCGGCGCAACGGTCGACTGGGTGGGTGACGCGGAGCTCGCGATCGACGCGTCGGGCGATCTCGAACCGGTGGCCCCTTACGAGCTCGTGTCGCGCATGCGCGCGTCGATCAACGTGCTCGGCCCGCTCCTCGCCCGTTGCGGTGAGGCACGTGTCGCCCTGCCGGGCGGCGACGCGATCGGGTCGCGCAAGCTCGACATGCACCTCGAAGGTCTTCGGGCGATGGGCGCGATGGTCGAGCAGGAGCACGGTTATGTGATCGCCCACACCGACGGCCCCCTGCTTGCCACGCGCCATGTGCTCGAGTTCCCGAGCGTGGGCGCCACGGAGAACCTGCTCATGGCGGGCGCGCTGGCCAAAGGCGTCACCGTCATCGACAACGCCGCGCGCGAGCCCGAGGTCACCGAGCTGTGCGCGTGCTTGAACCGGATGGGCGGGCACGTGCTCGGCGGGGGCACGTCGTGCATCGAGGTGCACGGCGTCGAGGCGCTCGAACCCACGGAGATGCGCCTGATCGGCGACCGGATCGAGGTCGGCACACTGCTCATCGCGTGCGCGATGGCAGGAGGCGAGATCGAGCTCGACGGCGCGCAGCTCGACCACGTGGAGATCATGGCCCGCAAGCTCGCCGAGATGGGCATGCTCGTGTCGCCCACGGCGAACGGCATCTGGGCACGCGCGTCCGCGGCGGCTGCAGGCGGTCGACATCGCCACGCTGCCGTTTCCCGGTTTCGCCACCGACCTCATGCCGCTCGCGGTCGCCATGCTGACCGTGTGCGACGGATCCGGCATCGTCACCGAGAACATCTACGACCGCCGCTTCCAGTTCGTGGACGAGCTGGTGCGCATGGGCGCCGACGTGCGCCACGAGGGCCGCCACGCGATCGTGCGCGGCGTCGAGCGGCTGCAGGGCGCCCCCGTGCAGGCCACCGACGTGCGGGCGGGTGCGGCGCTCGTGCTCGCCGGCCTCGTGGCCGACGGCGAGACCGTCGTGCACGGCTGCGAACACGTCGACCGGGCCTACGTGGACCTCGCGGGCAGCCTGCGGGCGCTCGGCGGCGCCGTGACGAGCGTCTGAGCGGCGCCGGAAGCGGGCCCCGGGGAACAAGGTGCGCACGATGACGGTTAGAATCGCCGTATGGCCCTCGACGTCGCGACGCTCGAACCCCAGATCCTCGACGCGATCGAGCTGATCCGGCCGGCACTGCAGTCCGACGGCGGCGACATCGTGTACCGCAACATCGACCAGGACGGTGTGGTCCACGTGACGCTCGTCGGTGCCTGCGGCAGCTGCCCGGTGTCGACGATGACGCTCAAGGCCGGCGTGGAGCGGATCATCATGGACCGGGTGCCCGGTGTCACCGAGGTCGTGGCCGACGAGCCCGGCCTCGCCGAGGCCTACACCTACGAGTAGCCGGCCCCACCGGCCGCGCTCCGTGCCCCACGCCGAGATCGACGCGCTCGTCGCACGCGCGCTCGACGGCGACCGCGGCGCGCTGGCGCGGGTCGTGTCGATCGTCGAGCAGGGCGGCGAGCCGGCGCGTGCCGCGAGCGCGCGGTATCACGGGCGGGTCGGCCACGCGTGGGTGGTGGGAATCACGGGGGCGCCCGGCGCGGGCAAGTCGACGCTCACCGACCGCCTCGTCGCCGAGTTGCTCGTGCGCGGCCGTGACACCGGGGAGGTGCGTATCGGTGTGCTCGCGATCGATCCCACGAGCCCGTTCACCGGCGGTGCGATCCTCGGCGACCGCGTGCGGATGCAGGAGCACGCCACCGATCCGCGCGTGTTTATCCGTTCCATGGCCACGAGGGGGCACCTCGGCGGTCTGTCGGCGTCGGCGCCCCAGGCGGCGCGCCTGCTCGACGCCGCGGGCTACCACTGGGTGATCGTCGAGACAGTCGGTGTCGGCCAGGTCGAGGTCGACATCGCGGGGCACGCCGACACCACGGTCGTGGTCGTGAATCCCGGGTGGGGCGACGCGGTGCAGGCAAACAAGGCCGGGCTGATGGAGATCGCCGACGTGTTCGTGGTGAACAAGGCCGACCGCGCCGGCGCCCGTGACGCGGTGCGCGAGCTCGACGCCATGCTCGATCTCTCGGCTCGCAAGCCCTGGCGGCCGCCGATCGTGTCGACCGTAGCGACGTCGGGCGACGGTATCGGCGAGCTCGTCGACGCGCTCGAGGCGCACCGCGCGCACCTCGAAGCCGCGGGCGAGGTCGCCGCGCGCCGGCGGGCGCGCGCCGCCGAGGAGCTCACCGCGGTGACCGTGGAGCTCGTCGCGCAGGACGCACTCGCCCGTTGCACGGGCCCGCGCTTCGACGCGCTCGTCGACGCGGTGGCGGCCGGCACCGCCGATCCATACGAAGCCGCGCACGAGCTGCTGGCCCCCGAGTAGCACGGTCGTGGCTCACCCGCTCGCGCTGCTGCTCGACGGCGCCGCGCGCGGTGCTTTCCCGAGCCCGACGGCGGCGTCGATCTGGTCGGCGCTCCCCCCGAAGGCCCGAGCGCGCTCGTCACGTTCACGGCCCGCACCATCGTCGCGCTCGATGTCGACGCCGCGGAGGTGGCGCGCCGGCTCACGCCCGGTGACCTGTCCGCGTCGGTCGCGCCGCCGTTCGTGCAATGGCTCGCCGAAGCCAGCGGACTCAGGCGCGTCGGCACGCACGACGCCGTGTTCGCCACCTTCGCGGTGGGGGGCGCCCCGTCGCCCGCGCTCACACCAGTCGACGATCTCGATCACCCTCGCGTCAGCCGAGCCTCGCTCCATCGCACCGACGTCCGCGTGTACACCACACCCGGAGGCGACGGTGTGGTGGTGCTCGGCCGCGGGTTGACGCGCCGGTGGGAGATCGCGTTCGAGGTCGACGAGGCGGCTCGAAACCGCGGTGTCGGAACCCGGATTGCGGCCGCGGCGCGGACCTTGTTGCCCTCGGGCACGCCGCTGTGGATGCAGGTCGCGCCGGGCAACGCCCGGTCGATGCGCGCCGCGCTCGGCGCCGGCTTCCAGCCCGTCGGCGCCGAGATCCTGTTCGGGCCTCCGTAGGATCAGCGGCCATGACCGAAGAACTCGTGTTGCGGGAACGCCGCGACGACGGCGTGCTGCTGCTCACGCTGAACCGGCCGCCGATGAACCCGCTCTCGGCCGCGCTGCTCGACGCAGTGCGGCGCGCGGCCGACGACCTGCGCGCCGACGCGTCGGTGAAGGCCGTCGTGCTCACCGGTGGCGACAAGGCCTTCGCCGCCGGTGCCGACGTGAAGGAGTTCGAGCTCACCGGCGACGGTGCGCGGCGGGTGGCCGCGAGCTTTCGCGCCGCCACCGACGCGCTCGGCGCGATCGAACGCCCGGTGATCGCAGCGATCCGCGGCTACGCGCTCGGTGGCGGGCTCGAGCTCGCGCTGGCGTGCGACCTGCGCATCGCGTCCGACAGCGCGCGGCTCGGCCAGCCCGAGATCCTGCTCGGTATCACGCCCGGCGGCGGCGGCACGCAACGCCTCGCGCGCCTCGTCGGCCCGGCGCGCGCGAAGGAGATCGTGTGGACCGGCCGCCAGCTGCGCGCCGAACAGGCCCTGCAGCTCGGCATCGTCGACGAGGTGGTGCCCGCGGCCGAGGCGCTCGACCGCGCGCTCGCCTTCGCGGGTGAGCTCGCGGGCGGCGCGGTGGTCGCGATGGGTGCGGCAAAGCGCGCGGTCGACGGTGGGCTCGACCGGCCGATGCCGGCCGCGCTCGATCTCGAGGCCGAATGCTTCGCGCGCAGCTTCGAGACGGCCGACGCCAAAGTCGGTGTGGCGAGCTTCCTCGAGCACGGCCCCGGGCGAGCCGCGCTTCACGGGGGAGTGAGCGGCGCGGGCGCGCGGTGCGCGCCGCGAGTCAGGCCTCGGTGATCTTGGCGATCGCGGCTTCCATCGTGGTCTCGACCGTGGCGCGGCGGTCCTCGCCCCAAGGGCACGGGAACACGATGGGCACCTCCACGCCCTGGGCCACGTAGTCGGCGACCGCGGCGGCCACGTGGCCGGCTGAACCCATGATCTGGATGGCGTCGACCATGGCGTCGCCGATGGCCGCGACGGCGCCGTCGCGGTCGCCCGCGGTGCGCGCGGCACGCACCGCGTCGACATCGGCCCCGAAACCGGCGCGCCGGAAGTTCTCGGCGTAGGCGTCGACGACCGCGTACGAGAACAGGTCGCGCCGGCCGGCATCGAGGTACCGATCGCGGTCGGTGACCGCGCAGTGGATGTAGGCGTAGATCGTGGCGTCGCCGCCCTTGCGCACCTGCTCCACCGACCAGGCCACGTGCGAGGCCGGCAGGTAGTTCAGCAGCACGCCGTCGGCGATCGCGCCTGCTGCCGCGAGCATGCGCGGGTTCAACGCGCCGATCACGATCTTCGGCCGGCGGTCGCCGAGGCGCACACCGAGCCGGAAGCGGCGGACGTCGTAGTAGTCGCCCTGGAACGTGACCGTCTCGCCCGAGAGGCATTCACGGACAAGGGCCACGTACTCGCGCATCTGCGCGACGGGCCGGTCGCCGTACCGCGCGCCGTGCCACTGCCCGACGACGACGGGTGAGGAGATGCCGATGCCGAGGAAGACGTCGCGCTCGGGTGCGAGCGACTGCAGGGTGGCGACGGCCATCGCCGCGAGCGGTGGTGTGCGGAGCTGCAGCGCGAGCACACCGGTGCCGAGCGCGAGCGACGGTGACTGCATCGCGACGGCGCCGAGCACCGAGAAGGCTTCGGTGGCGTTGGCCTCGGCCACCCAGTACGACGAGTAGCCGAGCGCGCCGGCCGAGCGGGCGACGTCGACCTGGAACGGCGCGCCGAGCGTCTGCACGGGCGCCGACGACACACCGAACTGCACCGGAGCCATTCTCGTACCTCGTGTTCGTGTTCGCTTCGCTCACGGCCCGTGAGCCTTCACGCGCCGATGCTCGGCGGTGTGGAACCTATCCCGCGGCTGCGATCCGTGTTCCGAGGCGGCGCAGGTTGCCCTTCCAGATGTGGCGGAGCACCGGCTTGGCGGCGAGGGCTCCGATGGGGCCGCCCATCCACCACGGGAACTGCAACTGCTCGCGCCACGTGAGCTTGGTGCGCCCCCCGCGCCGCCGGGCGAGCGTGAAGCGACCCGATCCGCGCACGACGCCCTCGTGCGCGATGCGCATCGCTCGGCGGGGCGACCACTCGGTGACGGTGAGCACGTCGCGCAGCCGGAACGGTCCGACCCGGGTGATGCACGCGAACGTGGTGTCGACGCCACGCGTGCGGTGGGTCAGGAACTCGATGGATTCGGCGTCGGCCATCCATTCCACATGGCTCGCGATGTCCTCGAGCGCGTCCCACACCGCGGGCGGCGCGGCGTCGATGATCGTCGAGATCTTGATGCGCACGGCCCAAGCATGGCATGCCAATAGGGTGTGCTCGTGCCCGTGCGGTTCGTGATTCTCGGGGGTGGTCCGGCCGGCAACACGGCGGCAACGGTCGCGGCCTCGTTGGGCGCCGAGGTCACGCTCGTCGAACGCGACATCGTCGGCGGCGCCGCGCACCTGTGGGACTGCATCCCGAGCAAGGCGATGATCGCCACCGGCGGCGCGCTCGCCGAGATCGAGCGGGCGCGGGTCATGGGCTTGAAGGCCGACGCGCGCGTCGACGAAGCGGCCTTGCGCGAGCGGCTCGCCTCGATCGAGCAGAAGCTGCACGAATCCGTGCGCGGCCTGCTCGACAGCCAGCAGGTGAGGATGGTGCACGGCACCGGGCGCTTCGTGGGCGCGCACCGCGTTGCTGTGCGGCACCAGGACGGCCGGGAGGAGGAGATGGACGCCGACGCGGTGCTCGTGTCCACCGGGAGCAGGCCGCGCGTCCCCGACTGGGCACCGATCGACGGCGAGCGCGTGCTCACGACGCGCCAGTCCTATCCGCCCGACGAGCTGCCCACCCATCTCGTGGTGATCGGGTCGGGCGTCACCGGCGTGGAGTTCACCCACATGTTCAGCGCGCTCGGCGCGCAGGTGACGCTCGTCGTGTCACGCCAGCAGGTGCTACCGGGCAAGGACGCCGAGGTCGCGGCGGCACTCGAGGACGAGTTCCTGCGCCGCGGTGTCGCGCTGCTGAAAGGCGCGCGCGCGTCGGCGGTGGAACGCAGCGGTGACACCGTGCGCGTCGTGTGCAACGACGGTCGCACCGTCGAGGGTTCGCACGCGGTCCTCGCGATCGGCTCGATCCCCAATACCGGCGAGCTCGACTGCGAGGCGGCGGGGGTCTACGTCGATGAGCAGGGCTATATCCCCGGCAACCGCCACTGCCAGACGAACGTCGCGCACATCTACAGCGCGGGTGACGTGTCGGGCCGCCTGCCGCTCTCGTCGGTGGCGTCGATGCAGGGTCGCAAGATCGCCGAGCACGTGATGGGCCTCACCGCGGTCGCGCACCGGCACCTCGACTACGACAAGGCGGCATCGGCGATCTTCACCGATCCCGAGATCGCCGACGTCGGCGTGGCCGAGGCCGAGGCATTCGCGGCCGGGCGCAAGCTGCGCGTCACCAAGGTGCCGTTCTCGGCGAACGCCAAGGCGCTCATCGAAGGTGATCCACGGGGCTTCGTGAAGATCCTGTCCGACCCGGCCACGGGCGTGGTGCTCGGCGGCGCGATCGTCGGACGCGGCGCGGCCGAGCTGATCAGTGTGGTGGCGGTCGCGGTCACGAACCGCCTGCGGGTCAGCGACATCGTCGACTCGCTGCTCGTACACCCGGCGCTGTCGGAGTCGCTCGCCGAAGCGGCCTACTGACCGGTTCGATCGGAGGCCGGTCCATGCGGGCGCTCGTCACCGGTGCTGCCGGCTTCGTCGGCAGCCACCTCAGTGAGGCGCTGCTCGCGCGCGGCGACACCGTGCTCGGCGTCGATTGCTACACGCCGTACTACGAGCGGGCGCGCAAGGAGGCGAACGCCGGCGAGGTCCGTGCCACCGCGGCATCGCGCGCCGCGTCGTTCGAGCTGGCCGAGGCCGACCTGCGCACCGCCGACATCGGCGCGCTGCTCGACGGTGTGGACGTCGTGTTCCACCAGGCGGCCCAGCCCGGTGTGCGGCTCAGCTGGGCCGCGGGGTTCGCCACCTACGTCGAGCACAACGTGCTCGCGACGCAACGGTTGCTCGAAGCGGTGCGCACGGGCGGCGCGGGCGCGCGCCGGCCGAAGGTGGTGTACGCGTCGAGCTCGTCGGTGTACGGCAACCAGGCGCGGTACCCGACCGTCGAGACCGACGTGCCCACACCGCATTCGCCGTACGGCGTCACCAAGCTCGCGGCGGAGCACCTGTGTGGCCTCTACGCCGCGAACTACGGGATCGTCACGGTGTCGTTGCGCTACTTCACCGTGTTCGGGCCCCGGCAACGGCCCGACATGTCGATCCACCGACTCTGCGCCGCGGCGATCACCGGCGCGCCGTTCCCGCGTTATGGCGACGGCACGCAGATCCGCGAGTTCACCGACGTGCGCGACATCGTGGCCGGCAACCTCGCGGCCGCCGACCGCGACGTCGCCCCCGGCACCGTCTGCAACCTTGCCGGCGGCGGCGAGATCACGCTCAACGATCTGATCGCGCTCGTGGGCGAGCTCGCCGGCGCGCCGATCACGGTGGAGCCGCACGGCGCGCAGGCCGGTGACTCGTTCCGCAACGGCGGCTCGATCGCGCGGGCGGCCGCGGTGCTCGGCTGGGAACCGGCGGTGAGCCTGCGCGACGGCCTCACTCGCCAGCTCGCTTGGCACCGGGCGTCGTAGCGCGTCGCTCGGCGGGCGTTCGGTCACGGTCGACGGCGCCGTACGCGCCGCGGTCAGGCCAGCAGCTCACCGCGGGCCACGGTGACCGTATGGCCGCGAAGGAGCACGCGGTCGCCGCGCGGCTCGCACTCGACGGCGCCGGTGCGCGCGCTGGCCTGGAAGCCTGTGACGACCGGTCGCGAGAGGCGGGCCGACCAGTAGGGCCCGAGCATGCAGTGCGCAGCGCCGGTGACCGGGTCCTCGTCGATGCCCTGCGCGGGCGCGAAGAAGCGCGACACGAAGTCGAAGCGGTTGTCGTCGCCCTGGGCGGTCACGAGGTAGGCGTCGGGCTGGCGGCCCAGCGCGGCGAAGTCGGGGCGCAGCGATCGCACGCGTGCCGCGTCGTCGACCACCAGGAAGCCGTAGCCGTTCGGGTGGCGACCCGCGAACGAGAGGTTCCGTTCGTCGAGGCCGATCGCCGCGATCACGTCGGGCGGCGCGGCGCACGGTTCCACGATCAGCGCCGGGAGCTCGAGCTCGATGCGTGGGCCGCGGCGCTCGGCGCCGAGGCGGCCGCTGCGGGTGTCGAACGCGATGGCCTCGCCGGCGGGCACCAACCCGAGCTCCCACAGCACGTGCGCCGACGCAAGCGTGGCGTGCCCGCACAGTTGCACTTCGACTGTGGGCGTGCACCAGCGCAGGCCCCATACGCCACCGTCGAGTGGGCGCACGAAGGCCGTCTCCGGCAGGTTCATCTCCGCGGCCACGGCTTGCAGCCAACTGTCGCCGGGCGCACGGTCGAGCACGACGACGGCCGCGGGATTGCCGCGCAGCGGCGTGTCGGTGAACGCGTCGACGTGGAACAGCGGGAGCGGCACGTCCCGAGTCTCGCCGACGCCGGGCTGAGACCGTCGCGATTTCTCGGAACGGCCGCGCTATTCGATGACGGCGAGCACGTCGCCGGTGCCGACCGACTGACCGGTGGAGACGCGCACCTCCGCCACCGTGCCGTCGGTGGCGGCGACGATGTTGTTCTCCATCTTCATCGCCTCGAGCACGAGCAAGGTCTGTCCGAGCTCCACCGTGTCGCCCTGGGCGACGAGCACCTTCACGATCGTGCCCTGCATCGGGGCCTCGACGGTGCCCGATCCACCGCCACCGTGCCCGCTGCCGGCACGCGCCGCGGTGGCGCGCCGGCGCTGGCCGTTGCCCGTGCCCGTGGCTCCCTCGGCGATCATCGCCGACTCGGGAACCCACACCTTCACCGAGAACCGCTTGCCGTTCACCTCGACGGGCATCGTGCGCTCCAGCAGCGCCGGCTTCTCGCCGCCCGCCGCGGCGCCGGTCGGCGCCTCGGCGGCGCGTGGCGCGAACGTGGCCGTGTCGAAGTCGCTCTCCACCCACTTCGTCGAATGGTCGGCCGCGGCGAAGTCGGGATGCGCGATGAGCGCCTTGTGCGCCGGGATCGTGGTGTGGATGCCTTGGATCTCGAACTCGCCCAGGGCGCGCAGCATGCGCGCGATGGCACGGTCGCGGTCGGGTGCCCACACCACGAGCTTGCCCACGAGGTTGTCGTAGAACTGCGAGATCTCGTCGCCGGGCTCGTAGCCGCCGTCCCAGCGAACGCCGGGCCCCGACGGCACGCGCAGCGTGCGGATCGGCCCGGGTGAGGGCAGGAAGCCCTTCGCCGGGTTCTCCGCGTTCACGCGCACCTCGATGGCGTGCCCGTGCAGCTCGATCTCGTGCTGGCGCAGCGGCAGCGGCTCACCTGCTGCGACGGCGATCTGCCAGGCGACGAGGTCGAGGCCGGAAACCTCCTCGGTGACGCAGTGCTCCACCTGCAGTCGCGTGTTCATCTCGAGGAACCAGAAGTTGGCGTCCTGGTAGAGCATCTCGACGGTGCCGGCGCCTACGTAGCCGCACGCAACTGCCACCTTCACCGCGGCTTCACCCATCGCGGCGCGGATGTCGTCGGGGATTGCCGGCGCCGGCGCCTCCTCGATCAGCTTCTGGTGGCGGCGTTGTGTGGAGCAGTCACGATCGCCCACGTGCACCGCGTTGCCGTGCGTGTCGCAGAAGATCTGCAGCTCCACGTGGCGCGGTTTGGTGAGGTAGCGCTCCATGTAGCATTCGGACCGCCCGAAGTACGCCTGCGCCTCTCGCTGCGCGCTCTCGAGCGCTGCTCGCGGCCGAGGCCGCGTCCTCGACGACCTTCATGCCGCGGCCGCCGCCGCCGTACGCGGCCTTGATCGCGATCGGGTAGCCGAACTCCTCACCGAACGCGAGGATGTCAGCGACATCGGCGATCGGTGTGGTGGTGCCCGGTACCGATGCCACCTGCGCCCGCGCCGCGGCGAGGCGCGACGAGATCTTGTCGCCCATCACCTCGATCGCCTCCGGCGGCGGGCCGATCCACGTGACGCCGGCTGCGCTCACGGCCCGTGCGAAGTCGGCGTTCTCCGAGAAGAACCCGTAGCCGGGGTGCACCGCGTCGGCGCCCGACGAGCCGAGCGCGGCGAGGATCGCCTCGGTGTTGAGATAGCTCTCGGCTGCGGTCTGGCCGCCGAGCGCGTAGGCCTCGTCGGCGAAGCGCACGTGGAGCGCATCGCGGTCGAGCTCGGAGTAGACGGCAACGGTCGCGATGCCGAGCTCTCGGCACGTTCGCATGACGCGTACCGCGATCTCGCCGCGGTTCGCGATCAACACCTTGGTGATCGGTTTGGGCACGGCTTCGTATCCTAAGAGGCTGATGGTGCGGGAGCGGACGTCGGGAGTGTCGCGGCGCGTGAACGGCGGAACCCGGTTCTCGACGGCCGAGTGGTTCACCGAGATCGACTCGACGAACCGCTACCTCGCCGACGCGGCGCGGGCGGGAGCCGCGGACGGGCGCGTGGCCGTCGCCGACGTCCAACTCGCCGGGCGGGGCCGTCTCGACCGGCAGTGGCACGCGCCGGCCGGCTCGTCGCTGCTCGTCTCGGTCCTCGTGCGCCCGAGGCTGCGGCGTGAGCACTGGGCGTGGTTGACCAGCGCCGCCGGCCTCGCCGCGGTCGAGACCGTCACGGCATGCTGCGATCTCCCGGCCCGTATGAAGTGGCCCAACGACGTGGTGCTCGAGTGGGGGCCACGGGCCGGGAAGCTCGCGGGAGTGCTCGCCGAGGCGGTGGGGGACGCCATCGTGATCGGCATGGGGCTGAACGTCGACTGGCAATCAGTGCCCGACGAGCTCGAGGGGGTCGCCACGGCAGTGTCGCTCGCGGGTGGGCGCGTGGTCGCCCGCGGGGTGCTGCTCGCCGAATGGCTCGGGCGCCTCGACCGCCATCTCGGCCGGCTCGAGCGCGCGCCCGGGCGGGGCGCGGCCGAGCTGCGCCAGGCGCACCGCCGGCACTCGGCCACGCTGGGCCGCCGGGTGCGCGCCGAGCTGCCCGGCGCGGCGGTCGGGGGGACGGCGGTCGACATCGACGAGCAGGGTGCGCTCGTGATCCAGCGCGACGACGGTGGCGGCGGTGTTGGTGCCGCCGATGGTGGTGGTGCCGGCGGTGTTGGTGCCGCCGGTGGTGGTGGCGGCGCGGCCGGCGGCGGCGCCCTGACGACCGTCGGCGCCGGCGACATCATCCACCTCCGCTGACCATGCGTCGTTTGGGTACCAAATAGCGGTCCCAAACGACGCATGATGGTCGGTGGGGGTGGGTTACGGGTCGAGGTCGGCGGCGACGAGCGCGCGGAAGAGTTGCGCCACCCGCTCGCTGATCGGGCCGGGCGCCATGGGGAGCGCACGGCCGTCGATCGCGGTGATCACCTGCACCTCCCGCGTCGACGACGACAGGAATGCCTCGTCGACCCGCGCGAGCGCGGCGATCGGCACGTCGCGCTCGTCGACACGCATCCCCGCGCCCCGAGCGACGTCGAGCACGATGGCGCGCGTGACGCCGAGCAGGCAGCCGGCCGACGGCGGGGGCGTGACGAGCTCGCCGTCGAACACCACGAACACGTTCGACCCGGTGGCCTCGCAGAGGTTGTCGCTCGTGTTCGCGAACAGGGCTTCGGACACGCCGCGGGCCTCCGCGTAGGCGAGGGCTCGCACGTTCGCCGCGTACGAGAGCGTCTTCAGCCCCGCGGTGGCCGACCGGGCGTTGCGCGTCCACGGGCACACCACGACCGTGGCCGTCGGTGGTGCGGGGGTGAACGGCGCGACGACGATGATCGTGGTGGGATCGGCGCGGACCTTGCTCGATCCGGGCGGGCCCACGCCGGCGGTGAGCGTGATGCGCAGGCGGGCGTCGTCGGAGTCGTTGGCCTCGATCGTGGCGGCCGCGGCGTCGCGCAAGGCCGCATGAGTAGGTGGCTCGATTCCGAGCGCGGCCGCGGACGTGGCCAGCCGCTCGTAGTGGCGTGTGAACGCGAACGGCACACCGCCGTACACGCGCAAGGTCTCGAACACGCCGTCGCCCACTGTGAGGCCGCGATCGAGCGGTGAGACCCGCGCGGTCTCGAGTGGGACGAGCTCGCCGTCGATCCACACGATCATCGCGACGCGCCCACCGTGTCGACCGAAGCCGCTGGTGCCGCTGGTGCAGCCGGTGCCGCGTCGGCCTCCCATGCGCCCGCGGCTTGCATCAACCGCGCGGCTTTCAGGCAGCTCTCGTGCCACTCGCCGCCGGCCGTGGAGTCGGCGACGATGCCGCCGCCGACGCCGAGATCGGTGCCGTGGCGCGACACGACGAACGTGCGGATCGCCACCGCGAGGTCGGCCTGTTGCGCTGACGCGTCGATCCAACCGAGTGCGCCGCAGTAGTAACCGCGCCGCACGGGTTCCAACGTGTCGATGATCTGTATCACCCGGGGTTTGGGCGCACCGGTGATCGACGCGGGCGGGAACGTCGCCTGCACGACGCCGGCGAGCCCGGCGCCGCGACGCAACCGGCCGCGAACCGTGCTGACGAGGTGCGCGAGGCCGGGGTGGCGCTCCACCGCGGCGAGCTCGGCGACGCCGACGTGGCCGAGCTCGCAGACGCGTCCGAGGTCGTTGCGGGCCATGTCGACGATCATCACGTGCTCGGCGAGATCCTTCACGCTCGCCACGAGCGCGTCGGCGGACGCGTGGGTGCCCTTGATCGGCCGCGTCTCCACCGTGCCATCGGCGATGCGCAGGAAACGCTCTGGCGACGCGCTCACGAGCGCGGTGCCGTCGAGCTCCACGAGCGCGGCGTGAGGCGCCGGATTCGCGGCGCTGAGCGCGGCGAAGAGCGCGCGCGGGTCGGCCCGCCGGCGCGTGCTCAGCCGGCGGGTGAGGTTCACCTGGTAGCAGTCGCCGGCGCGCAGGTGACGCCCGATCGCCGCCACCGCGTCGCCGTGCTCGGCGCGCGACATCGACGACACCATCGCCCCGAGCGGCGCCGGCGGCTCGACGGGTGGTTCCTCGCCAGGTTGCTCGACGGGCGTCGTCGTATGCGGACCGAACCGAACCTGGGTCGCGAAGCGGGTGAAGGCCACGCCGGGGTGATCGCGGTCACCGCGCGCCCGAGAGGCGCCGTTGGAGTGACGGTCGAAGGTCTCGATCGCGCGGCCGAGGTCATACGCGAGCGCACCCACCCAGAACCCGCCACCGTGCCAGATCGCGTCGAGCGCGGCGATTCCCTCGGTGCCGTCGGCGGTCACGCGAGCGACGGGATCCGAGCAGACGACGGCCTCGTCGCCGGCGCGTACCACGGCCACCGGGCCGCGGTCGCGCGCCCGCAGACGTAGCGCGAACGCCGCGGCGGCGCGCATGGGATCACGATCGGGGCGGGTCACCGGCCGGAAGCCTACGAGTGCGGGCCCCGGGCCGGCCGGGTGATCCGTCGGGGCCGGGACGGGCGCGTACCATCGCCCAGCGGTGACCGCCTTCCTCAGCGCAACGCGCACGTTCGCGTTGCGGTTCACCATCGCGCTGGTCGCGTCGTTCCTCGTGCTCAACGCCGCGCTCTACGCCGCGGACCGGGTCGCCGCGACGAAGATCTCCGAGGCGACCCCACTGCACTTCCGCCAGAACTCGCTGCACGACAGCGGCCAGGCCGACTCCGCGGCGGAGCCCGCGAATTTCCTGATCGTCGGCTCCGACACCCGCGGCTTCGTGCACAGCGCGGTCGACGTGAGCCACTTCGGCAGCGCGAGCGCCGACCCGGGCGCGCGCTCCGACACGCTGATGATCGCCCACATCGACCCGAACATCAAACAGGCGCTGATCGTGTCGTTTCCGCGCGACCTGGAGGTGACGCTGCCCGGCGGTTGCCGGCAGAAGATCAACGCCGCCTACAACCAGGACTTCCGCTGCAACTCGCACTCGCCGTACGGCGGCCCGCAGCAGATCGTCGACACGTTGAAGAACGACTTCAACATCGACATCAACCACTACGTCGAGGTGAACTTCCCCGGCTTCCGTCAAATGGTCGACGTGCTCGGCACGGTGCCGATCTATTTCCCCGCGAAGGCGAGGGACGTCTATACGGGGCTCCACGTCGACGGTGGCTGCCAGAATCTCACCGGCCTCGACGCGCTCGGCTACGTGCGTTCGCGGCACTACGAGTACTTCGACTACCAGACCGGCCGTTGGGTCCCGCAGGCCGAGAGCGACCTCGCGCGCATCCGGCGCCAGCAGTACTTCATCCGCACGCTGCTGCAGACGGCCATCAACAAGGGCTTTCGCAACCCGTTCACCGCGCTGCGCTTCGCGGGCAAGATGGCACGCTCGGTCGCCGTCGACTCCAAGTTCGGCGAAGGCGATCTCAAGCGGCTCATCAGCACGTTCCGCTTCACCGACCCGGGCGCGGTGCAGATGCTCACGGTGCCGACCGTGCCGGGCAGTGGCGGTCTCGTGCTCGCGTCCGACGCCGAGACGGTGCTGTCGCGGCTGCGCACGTTCGCACCGAAGCCCGCCGCACCGCCGACGTACAAGTACACGCCGGCGCAGGTGAAGATCGAGGTGCGCAACGGCAGCGGCGTCGGCACGTCGAGCCCCACCACCGTCGCCGGCGCGTCGTCGACCGCCGGCGCGACCACGGGCGCCGCGGCGACCACGACCTCGACCGCAGGGGCGAGCGGCGCGAGCGGCGCGAGCAGCGCGAACGACGCGGTGGCGAACCGGGCCGCCTCGTTGCTGGAGGAGGCCGGGTTCACGGTGGCGGTCGGGCCCGCGCAGCCCGAGACGAGCCGAACCGAGATCGAGTACACGCCGCAGGCCAAGGGCAAGGTCCTCGTGCTCGTCGCGCACATGGCCCGGGCGCCGAAGCTCCACGAGGTCGCCCAGATCAGCGGCGGTGCCGACCTCGTGTTCGTCGTGGGCCACGACGGTTCGGGCCTGATCGATCCGAACGCGGCGCCGACCACCACGACCACCACCGCGCCGCCCTCGAACGGTGGGCCCGCCACGACGACCACCACGGTCCCGCCGAACCCGGGCACACCGCCGCAAGGCACGCCGGCGTCGTCGGTCAAGTCGCAGTGGATCGGATGCCAGTGACGCCGGCGCAGACCTCCACGCAGTCCTTCGTGCGCAGCTTCGTGGTGGCGCTCGTGATCGTGTTCGTGCTCGCGACCAGCGGCCTCGCGTACGCCACGTGGTTCTACAACAACGCGGTTGCCAACGATCCGCATCACGTCGACGTTCCCGTCGAGCTCGCCCAGGCCGGCAAGCCGGTCAACTATCTGATCGTCGGCTCCGACTCGCGCTCGTTCGTGCACACCCAGCAGCAGGCCCAGCAGTTCGGCGACGCGTCGACGGAGACCGGCCAGCGCTCCGACACGATCATCATCGCCCACCTCGATCCCGGGCAGAAGCAGGCATATGTCGTGTCGTTCCCGCGCGACCTCTACGTGACGTTCCCCGGCGGATGTCACGAGAAGATCAACGCTGCGTTCAACAAGGACTTCCACTGTGAGGGCAGCCCGTACTACGGCGGTCCGTCCCAGATCATCCGCGTGATGAAGCAGGACTTCGACATCTCGATCAACCACTACCTCAGCGTCGACTTCGAGAGCTTCAAGGGCATTGTCGACGCCATCGGCACGGTGCAGCTGTTCATTCCCACCGTCGCGCGCGATGTGAAGACCGGCCTCTTCGTGACCACACCCGGATGCAACACGTTCAACGGCGCGCGGGCGCTGCAGTACGTGCGCTCACGCGACTACGAGTACAAGACCGACTACCGGCAGGCGAACTGGATCCCCGACGGCACCGGCGACCTCGGCCGCATCCGCCGCCAGCAGTACTTCATCCGCAGCCTGGCGCAGGCTGCGATCCACCGGGGCATGAGCAACGTGAGCACCGCGATCGACGTCGTGCACAAAGCGTTGAAGAGCCTCACGGTCGAGACCGGCTTCGCGGCCGACGACCTCAGCCCCCTCGTCAATGCGTTCCACAGCACCGACCCCGGCGCGATCGAGATGGTGACCGTCCCCGCCGACCTCGGCACGAGCACCACCGGGCAGTCGATCCTGAGCCTGCGCGCCGTCGACGCCGCGCCGATCTTCGCCCGCCTGCGCAACGCCAAGGCGCCCGCGCCGGTCGCGGCGCCCGACATCCCGCCGTCATCGGTGACGGTCGACGTCGGTAACGGCAACGGCGTGTCGGGTGAGGCCGGCCAGACCGTCACCCAGCTCGCGTCCTACGGGTTCGTGCGGGGCTCGATCGCCGACGCGCCCCGCACCGCGACCACCGTGATCCGCTACGCCCCGGGCGAGGAGGTCCAAGGCCGCCTCGTGCAGGCCTATCTCGGTGGCGTGGGCAACCTCGTGGCCGACGCGACGCTCACCGCCGGCACGGTGCACCTCGTGCTCGGCGGCGACTTCGGCGGCGTGTCGGCCCCGACCGGCTCGGGCGCCGGCTCGCACGCCACGACGACGACCGAGGCGCCGGCCGATCCCGGGCACACCGCGGGCGTCACGGTGCCGCCCACCGAGAAGGGTCAGCCCCTCGTGGGGTGCGGGTGACGGCTCCGGCGCGTCAGCGCCCGGCGGGTTGCGCGAGCTTGTGACGTTTGCCCGGCGGGCGGGGTCGCTGGTTGCCGAACGAGGATCGACGCGTAGTCTGTGTCACTGAGCGCGCCGACGCCGGCTCCACACCATCCGGCACCGGCTCCTGGCGCGGAGGGGCAAACCACGGGTTCGGCGGGTCGCGCCCGTGCTTGTCCGGCAATGTCACAACTAGCCCTCATCCGCCCATCGGAACCTGTCGAGAACCCACACCATGAGAGTTGCCGTCATCGGTGCCGGCTACGTCGGCCTCACGACCGCTGCATGCCTCGCCCATCTCGGCCACGACGTCGTCGGCGCCGACATCGACGAGGAGCGGGTCGCCAAGCTCAACGAGGGCGAGGTGCCGATCCTCGAAGAGGGTCTGCCCGCGCTCGTCACCGAAGGGCTGGCATCGCACCGGCTCTCGTTCGTGGTCGGTGCCGCCAATGCCGCGGCGACCGCCGACTGCATCTTCATCTGCGTGCCCACACCGCAGGGTGAGGACGGCGAGGCCGACATGAGCTACGTCGACATCGCGGCGCGCCAGATCGCTCCTGTACTGCAGTCGGGCTCGGTCGTCGTCAACAAGTCGACGATGCCGGTCGGGTCGACTCGTTTCGTGCAGCGCATCCTCGACGAGTCGGGCCCGCTGCTCGATCGCGTGCGCGTCGCGTCGAACCCCGAGTTCCTGCGCGAGGGCCAGGCGGTGCGCGACTTCCTCAACCCCGACCGCATCGTGATCGGCTGCGACGACCCCGCGGCCGCGGTGAAGGTGTCGGATCTGTATCGCGGGCTGCACGCTCCGGTCGTGGTCACCGATCCGGCATCGGCCGAGATGATCAAGTACGCGTCGAACGCGTTCCTGGCCACGAAGATCAGCTTCATCAACGCGATCGCGAATCTCTGCGAAGCGGTCGACGCCGACGTGCGCGAGGTTGCGCTGGGCATGGGCTACGACCGTCGGATCGGCTTCGAGTTCCTGAAGCCCGGGCCAGGCTTCGGTGGCTCCTGCTTCCCGAAGGACACCGCCGCACTGATCTACACGGCGACGAGCCACGACTACGCCTTCGACCTCTTGCAGGGCGTCGTCGAGGTCAACAAGAAGCAATACGCCCACATGGTCGAGAAGATCGCGGCCGCGGCCGGCGGAGATCTCGACGGCGCGGTCGTGGCGGTGCTGGGTCTCACGTTCAAGGCCGACACCGACGACCTGCGCGACTCGCCGTCGATGCTCATCTGCCAGCGCCTGCTCGACGCGGGCGCCATCGTGCGAGCCTTCGACCCCGCCGCGGGCGAGCGGGCCGCGCAGCAGATGCCCGGCCTCGACGTCCGCCAGGACGCTTACGACGCCGCGCAGGGTGCCCAGGTGATCGCAGTGCTCACCGAGTGGGACGAGTTCCGGTGGCTCGACTTCGACCGGTTGAAGACGCTCGTGGCGGCGCCGGCGATCGTCGACACGCGCAACCTGCTCGACCCGGCCGCGATGCGCCGGCGCGGCTTCCAGTACGTCGGGGTCGGCCGCTGATGGCACGCATCGTCGTCACCGGCGGTGCCGGGTTCGTCGGCTCCCACCTGTGCGACCTGCTCGTGGCGCGGGGTGACGACGTCGTGTGCGTCGACAACCTCTCGAGCGGTCGGCGTGTGAACGTCGAGCAGCTCCTCGACCACGGCCGCTTCACGTTCATCGAGGCCGACGTGTGCAAGGACCTTCCTGTGGAAGGCCACGTCGACGGTGTGATGCACCTCGCGAGTCCCGCGAGCCCGCCCGAATACCTGCGCATGCCGCTCGAGACGCTCGATGTCAGCTCGATCGGCACGCGGCGCGCGCTCGACCTTGCCCGCGCCAACGACGCCCGCTTCTTCCTCGCGTCGACGAGCGAGGTCTACGGCGACCCGCTCGTGCACCCGCAGACGGAGGAGTACTGGGGCAACGTGAACCCCGTCGGTCCGCGCGCCGTGTACGACGAGGCCAAGCGCTTCGCCGAGACGCTCACGATGACGTACCACCGAGAGTTCGGGCTGCGCAGCGCGATCGTGCGCATCTTCAACACCTACGGACCGCGCCTGCGGCCCGCCGACGGTCGGGTGGTGTCGAACTTCCTCGTGCAGGCGATGAAGGGTGTGCCGATCACGGTCTACGGCGACGGCAGCCAGACTCGCTCGTTCTGCTACGTGGCCGACGAAGTGCGTGGCCTGATCGCGCTGTTCGACTCCGACGAGATCGGCCCGATCAATGTCGGCAACCCCGACGAGTTCACGATGCTCGAGCTCGCGCAGATCGTGATCGAGCTCACCGGCTCGGGCTCACCGATCGTGTTCGAACCGCTTCCGGCCGACGACCCCACGCGGCGGCGGCCCGACATCACCAAAGCGCGCGAGCGCCTTGGATGGGCGCCGACGGTGAATCTGCGCGAAGGTTTGCGCTGCACCTATGCCGCCTATGAGGAAGAGCAGCGCCGCGGGCGCCTTTGAGCCGGTCACCTACCGCAAGCTCTCGGTCGTCGTCCCGGTCTACAACGAGCGCAACACCGTCGGCGAGATCATCCGGCGCATGCGTGCCGTCGAGCTGCCCGGGAATCTCGATCTCGAGGTCATCGTGGTCGACGACGGGAGCACCGACGGCACCGGCGACGTGCTCGCCCAGCTGCGCGACAGCACCGTCCGGGTGGTCGTCCAGCCGCACAACGAGGGCAAGGGCGCGGCCGTGCGCGCCGGTTTCGAGCGCGCCACCGGCGATCTCGTGCTCGTGCAGGACGCCGACCTGGAATACGACCCCGAGGACTGGCCCCGCCTGCTGCACCCGATCATGCGCGGCCGCGCGCTCGTCGTGTACGGCTCCCGCTTTACCGGTGAGCGGCGCAACATGTTGTTCCTGCACTGGGTGGGCAACCGGTTCCTCTCGCTCGTCACGAACGTGCTCTACAACACGACGCTCTCCGACATGGAGACGTGCTACAAGCTGATCGATCGGCGGGTGGTCGACGGCGTGCAGCTGCGCTCGCAGCGCTTCGAGATCGAACCCGAGCTCACCGCGAAGATCCTCAAGCTCGGTGTGCGCATCTACGAGGTGCCGATCTCCTACGCCGGCCGCGAGTTCCACGAGGGCAAGAAGATCACCTGGCGTGACGGTTTCCTCGCCCTCTGGACGCTCGCGAAGTACCGCTTCACCGACTGAAGCCCGCGCATGCGTCGTTTGGGACCGCTATTTGATACCCAAACGACGCATGCGCGGCGCTGGGCTGCGGTGATCGTGAACTTCAACGCGGGCGACGTGCTCGCCCGCAGCGTCGCGTCGGTCGAAGGCGACGACAGCGCAGGCGGCGCCGAGATCATCGTCGTCGACAACGGCTCGACCGACGGTTCGCTCGACGCGATCGCAACGACCAGCGCGCGCGTCGTGCACGCACCCGGCAACGTCGGCTACGCGCGCGCGGCGAACCTCGGCATCGCCGCGTCGCATGCAGAGCACGTCGCGGTGCTGAATGCGGATGTGCTGCTCGATCCCGGCACTGCGGCGGCGATGTGCACGGTGCTCGACGAGGAGCCGCGCGTGGGTCTGGTCGCGCCCCGCATCCGCGACGCGCAGGGTGACGACTACCCGTCGGCGCGCGAGGTGCCCGGCATGGTCACGTCGGTGGCGCATCTGGTGCTCGCACCGCTGTGGCCGTCGAACCCGTGGAGCCGGCGGTACCGCCAGGAACACCTCCCGCCCGATGTGGCGCGCGATGCCGACTGGGCATCGGGCGCGGCGATGTGGTTACGGCGGGAAGCGCTCGACGAAGTCGGTGGCTGGGACGAACGCTTCTTCATGTTCCTCGAGGACGTCGATCTGGGCGTGCGGCTGCGCGCCGCGGGCTGGCGGGTCCGCTACGAGCCGAGCGGCACGGTGGTGCACATCGAGGGCGTGAGCCGCCGGTCGCGTCCGTATCGCTCGATCGTCGAGCACCACCGCAGCGCGTACCGGTTCGCGCGGACCCACTGGAGGGGGACGCGCCGCGTCCTGTTGCCCCTGCTCG
Organism: uncultured Actinomycetes bacterium; assembly: GCA_963716525.1. GTDB lineage: Bacteria > Actinomycetota > Acidimicrobiia > IMCC26256 > PALSA-610 > JBBREP01. The sequence goes on along the minus strand of OY970315.1, from coordinate 406,041 downwards.
CGGCCGCGCTCGTGGCCCGGGCCGTGGCTATCTGCGGCATCGCATTCGTCCGGACCTTCACCCGGGCGGTCCGGCCGACCCGCCCTGAGGTCACCGAACCGGTCCGGTAGCCTGACCACTCCATGGCTCTCTCGTCGCGCAAGAAGCGCCGCGCGTTCCGAAACCCGAAGCGGGTGCGCCGGGGCGGCTCCACCAGCTTCAACCTCGCTGTCGCGGCCATCGTCGTCGCCGGCACCGTGCTCGTGCTGCTCAGCCGCCACCCCAACTCGGCCGGCGCGGTGGGCCCGAAGCTGCACAACTCGGCGAACAGCGGCAACGGCGCCGACCACTGGCACGCGGCGATCGGCGTGAACGTGTGCGGCAAGTGGGAACCCGCACCGATCTGGCAGTTCAACGGGCAGACGCCGGTGCGGGCGGGCACCACGATCTACGCCGGCCTCCACAGCCACCAGCTCGACAACGGGCAGGGCGACGGCATCATCCACATGGAGCCGGCAACGTCCGACGAGGCGGGTCGCAACGCCACGATCGGCAAGTACATGGAGTTCGGCGGCTGGCACCTCGACTCCACGTCGATGTCGCTCTGGGCCGGCGCGAACGGCAAGCCGATCAAGGAAAAGAACGGCGACAAGTGCGGCAAGCAGGTCGGCAAGCTGCGCTGGGCGGTGGGGCAGTATCAGCAGGGCCAGAAGACCAAGCTCGTGGTCCAGTCGGGCGACCCGGCGAAGTTCAAGCTGTACGACCAGGACGTCGTCGCGATCTACTTCGAGCCGGCGGGCCAGGACCTCACCAAGCTCGGCGCCGTGCCCTCCGAGGCGAACCTGCCCGGTGCCGCGAACCGTGAGAGCACCTCGACGCCCACCACGATGGGCGGCCCGGTGGTCAGCACCACCACGGTTCCCGGCGCGACCACCTCCGTGAAACCGGGATCGACGGCGACCACCACACCGGCCGCGACGACCACCACGCCGACGACGGCAGCCACGACCACCACCAAGCCATGAAGGCGGTCGTCCTCGTTGGGGGAGAGGGCACGCGACTGCGGCCGCTCACGTACGGGGTACCGAAGCCGCTGCTCCCGATCGCCAACGTGCCGTTCCTCGAACGGCAGCTCACATGGCTCGCCACGTACGGCGTCGACGAGGTCATCCTGTCGATGGGCTACCTGCCCGACGCGTTCCGCGAGCACTTCCCGCACGACCGCTTCGGCGACGTGCGCCTGCGGTACGCCGTCGAGGAGAAGCCGCTCGGCACGGCCGGCGGCATCCGCTTCGCCGCCGACGGCATCGAGGAGCGCTTCGTGGTGTGCAACGGCGACGTGCTCACGCAGCTCGATCTCGGTGCGATGCTCGATTTCCACGCCGACCGTGGCGCGCAGGCGTCGATCTATCTCTGCAAGGTCGACGACCCGTCGGCGTTCGGGGTGGTGCCCACCCGTGGCGACGGTGAGGTCGTCGGCTTCATCGAGAAGCCCACGTACGGCGCCGCGCCCACGAACTGGATCAACGCCGGCACGTACATCCTCGAGCCGTCGGTGCTCGAGCGCATCCCCACCCGGGTCAACGTGTCGATCGAGCGCGAGGTGTTCCCGCGCATGGTGCACACCCGCGGCGCACTCTTCGGCTACCAGTACGACGGCTACTGGCTCGACATCGGTACACCCGAGCAGTACCTGCGCGCGCATCTCGACGCACTCGACAGCCGCAATGGCGCGGTGCCCGCCCCCGGCGCCGAGGAGACCGAGCCCGGTGTGTGGGTGATGGGCGACGTGTCGGTGAGCAAGGGCGCCAAGCTGGAGGCCCCGGTGTTGCTCGGCCCCGGCGTGCGGATCGACGCGGGTGCGCGTGTTGGCTCGTCGGTGATCGGCCAGGGTGCGGAGATCTCGTCGGGCGCGCATCTTCACCGGTCAGTGCTGCACCACGATGCCACGGTCGCCACGGGCGCCGAGGTGATCGATTCGGTACTGGGCGCGGCCGCGCACGTCGGCGAGGGCGCCGGCCTCGCCGACCTCACCCTCGTGGGCGCGGGAGCCAGCGTGATGGTGGGCTCCCGCATCTCCGGCGGCCGCATCCGCGCGTAGCGCTCACCTGTTCGTGGCGCGCCACGCGGCGTTGCCTTCGACGCCTGCGCGCACGCCCTACGCCCCACGCGCCGTTCCAGTCGAAGTGCACTTCGACGAGCCGCCGTAGCGCTCGCGACCGGCGGCACCCTCTCGATTAGTGGCCGCCGAGGGCGAGGAGATATCCGACGAGCTGTACACCGAAGTACTGCGTCTCGTTCGGCATGATCCCGTACTGGCGCATCACGCTCACGAGCGCGCTCTGGTCGGATGGCGACCATGACGTCGTGTAGCTGTTCGGCCCGCTCATCGCCGGCGGCACGATCGGCGTCATCGTCGGGCTGTGCACGATCCCTACGAGGTACGCGAGGACCCCGACCGAGGTCCGCTGCGCGTCCGCGGCGCTCTGCCCGAAATACGCCGCGTTCTTCAACAGCCGCGTGTTCTCGGCCGTGTCGTACTCGGTGGTCACCTTGATTGCCGACGCCGCGGGCGTGAACGTCGCCGAGTCGTTCGACGCCGGGCCCGGGCCGGCCACGTTGACCGCCTGCACGTGCACCGTCTGCGCGATGCCGTCCGGCACGCTCAGCGCGGCCCGGCGGGCACCCGCCGGCACGGTGACGCTCTGGCCTCCGGGGCTCGACGTCACGATGTACGACGTGATCGGCGCGTCGCCCGTCCCCGACGGTGCATCCCACGCCACCGCAACCCAACCGTCCCCGGCCCGAAAACCCGTCAGCGTCGGAGCATCGGGCGGCGACAGGTATTTCGCCGGCCCACCGGTCGCCCACGCCTGCACGGTGATGCCGAGGCACGTATTGGGCGCCGACGGCAGCGCAGTCGTGCCGGAGTAGTAGTCGTGCGTGAAGCCGGACACGTCGTTGTAGATCGAGTTCGGGATGGGAGCGTCGAGGCTCTCGTCCTGCCACACGTAGTAGGTGCCGGTGCCGCAGTGCACGTAGCTCGTGGCCGTCGCGTGGTTGTTGACTGTGGGCGTCGGCGCGGTCCCCAACGCGTCGTAGAAGGAAAGGATCGAGTGACCGAACTCGTGCTTGAAGACGTTACGTGAACCGCGCCGGATGGCGCCGTCGAGGTTGATCCACGCGTAGGTCTGGTTCACCCCCCGCGAGACCGTGAGACCGTCGGCACCGGCGATGAACTCCCACTGATGGGTCGCCTGGTCGATGACCCAGCCGTCCGAGATCAAGATCACCGCGTCGAATGTGGGGTCGAGGTCGGCAGCGGTATCGGTCGGTGAGGGCCAGTAACCGTTGCCCCAATATGAGAGCGTCGCGAGCGGATGAGACGGGACGCGCACGGTGACGGTCGGCGTCATCGCACCGCTGTCGAGGAGCGGCACGTCCTGGGTCACGAACGCGGTCACGGCATTCTTGGTGGCCTGGAGGTCGGCCGCCGACATGGTGTTCGTCACGTGGTGCACCTCGCCTGTCGGCGCTGTGTACGTGGCATCGATGTCCGTGTAGATGAGCGCGAGCACCTTCCAGCTCGGGGCCGGGCTGGTGCGCACGAGAAACGAGGCCCGCGCCTCGAGGTGCGAACTCTCACCGCTCGCGATGAACGTGTGCGTCTTCGGTTTTGCCCAGACCGGCACGGTCACGGAAATGGAGCCGGTTCCGGACTTCGACGCGGTGAGCGTTCCCAGCTTCGGGATCGTGACGCTGTCGAAGAACACATCGACCTTCTCGGACGACCCGAACGCCGACATCGACACATCCACGTGCGACGCGGCCGGTCCGGACGCCGGCGAGACTGAGACTGCAGCCGCCGCGTCCACTCGCGCGCTCGCCCCGGCATCCCGAGGCGTGGCGACCAGCGACCCCACCAGCGCGACGAGCGCGACGAGCCACACGAGCGATGACGCCGTCGACCGTTGCGTCGCGGCGCGCGCCAGCTGTGCGGACCGGTGATCCGACATGGCGGCCTCCCTTGCCTCCGTCCAGCGTCAACGACGGGGCCGGCGACTGCCAGAGCAGTTGGTCACAACGTCAAGGCAAGTCGACGAGACCGCGCATCGTGGACCTTCGGCCCTACAGCGACACCGCAACAAGGGCGCACAGTGGATGACGATCGGCCGTGCGGGCGTGGAGCAGCGCGGACGCACGCCCGGGAGGCGTCATGGTTCGCAAGGTTGCACTGGTACTCGCCACGGCGCTGGCGGTCGCCTCGTGGTCGGTGATCACTGCGGGAGCCACCGGCAGCTGGTCGATCGTGCCGAGCCCGAACGGGGTCGGGCAGTTCGGGGCCGAGCTGACCGCGGTGTCGTGCCTGAGCCCATCGGCGTGCGTGGCGGTCGGTTCGATGCAAGATCCGCTCCTGCGAGAAGCCACGCTGATCGAGTCGTTCGACGGGTCGCGCTGGACCCGCCAACCGAGCCCGAATGCAGCCGGCTTGCAGCAGAACGAGCTCGAGGCGGTGTCGTGCACCTCGGCGAGCTGGTGCCTCGCGGTCGGCAACGCCGGGGACGGGTCGCCCAACCACAGGCGGCTCGCCGAGCGCTGGGACGGCTCGCACTGGTCGATCGAGGTCACGCCGGCGCCATCGGGCCCGGAGCAGACGGAGTTCCACGGCGTCGCGTGCGTGTCGGTCTCGAACTGCACGATCGTGGGCGAGAGCATCACCGCATCGGTGACGTACGCGCTTCTGATCGAACACTGGAACGGGACGTCGTGGTCGATCGCGTCGACGGCGACGCCGGCCGGAGTGGACTACGCCACCCTCTCGAGCGTCGCGTGCGGCGGACCGTCGGACTGCATAGCCGTCGGCGAGAGCAACAAGGGGGCGATCACCGAGCACTGGAACGGCACCTCCTGGTCGTTCGTCAGCAGTCCCCTGCGGCAGGGCGCGACTTGGTCAGGGCTCAGCGATGTGACGTGCACGTCGGCGTCGAACTGCATCGCGGTCGGCGGCGACGATGTGCCCGGTCCGCTCGTCGAGCGCTGGGGCGGATCGAGCTGGCAGGTCATGTCGGCGCCCGCCGGAGGTGTGCTCCAGAGCGTCTCCTGCGCGACCAGCACCGATTGCGTCGCCGTGGGGCCCTCGGACGAGCAGTCGGGCTTCGCCGAGCACTACGACGGCGTGAGCTGGAGCCAGACGCCGACTCCACCGACCGGTGATTGGGCGTGGCTGAACGGTGTGGCCTGCGTGTCGGCCACGAGCTGCACGGCCGTCGGCGGGACGTGGTTGAACCCGGGAACCTCGGCAGAGGCCGAGCGCTGGAACGGCTCGAGTTGGTCGACCCTGGGGACGATCGACCAGACCGGCGAGCTCCCCAGCACGCTGGCAGGGATCGCGTGCGCGGCCGCCACGAACTGCGTCGCGGTCGGCACCTTCGGCGTCTACGACGAGCAGCCGCTCGCCGAGGGTTGGAACGGAGCCGCATGGTCGCTTCAGCAGGCCCGCACGCCCACGGGCGCGAACACGTCCCGGCTCGCGGGCGTCGCCTGCCCCAGTACCTCGCGCTGCATCGCGGTCGGCAGCTATGGGTCCGACTCGGAGCACGTCCAGCCGCTCGCGGAGATCTGGAACGGCAGCAAGTGGTCGCTGCAAACCGCCCGCAAGCCGAGCGGCACCACCACGTCGAGCCTGGACGCGGTCGCATGCCCGTCGACGACAGTGTGCTTCGCCGTTGGCACCGCCTACGTCGGTGACGCGCCGCGCGCGCTCGTCGAACGGTGGGACGGCAGCACATGGACGATCCAGACGGTCGCGCCGCTGGGGGGCAACGGCACCCCCGCCCTCTACGGCATCACCTGCCTGAGCACATCCAACTGCATCGCAGTCGGTGACGCCATCGAACGCTGGAACGGCAGCACGTGGGCCATACAGACCAGCCCGAACGACGGGTCACTCACCTCGGTCACGTGCACGAGCGCGAGCAACTGCTTCGCGGTCTCGTCGGCGGGCCGTGTCGGTGCGCCCCTCATCGAGCACTGGAATGGCAGCGCCTGGGCGGTGCAGACGAGCACCGTCGACAACAACGAGGTGCACTTCCTCACCGGCGTCGCCTGCATCAGCGCGACCGACTGCAACGCCGTCGGGAACGAATCGGACCGCGACACCCTGTTCCCCATCGGCTTCGTCGACCACTGGAACGGCACGGCGTGGTCCACCTCCCGAACGCTCGCACCGCCATCCAACCTCGACGCAGTCAATCTCGCGGGCATCGCGTGCGTCGCCGGGCGCTGCACGGCTGTCGGCAACACGGTCAGCTATGAGGGTGGCGGCAACATCACGTACATCGTCAGCTCGAGCGCAACGGCGGCGGCACCGGGCGCGCCGACGCTCACCGGGTACCGGGCGGGCAACGGCTGGGTGTCGGTCGCGTGGGACCCGCCGGCCTCATCGGGTGACTCACCCGTTAGGTCGTACGTGGTGACGACCAGCCCGGGTGGCCAGACGGTCACCGTTCCGGCCGACGCTCGCCGCGCCGTGGTCGCCGTCCCGAACGGCCAGACGCAGACCGCGCACGTGCAGGCGGTTAACGACGCGGGCCCGAGTGTTGCGTCCAACGATTCGGCGGCATTCACACCCGCGGCGTCGACCATCAAGATCACGACGAAGTACAACGCGGCCGACAACACGCGATTGTTGAAGAACGCGGCGTACTTCGGCCAGAGCGCCACCGATGCGCAACGCACCTCGGTCGGGATCCTCGCCTATCTCGTCGGGATCTCGCACTTGCCGGCCATGACACCGATTTCGCCACCGGCGAGCACGGGGCCGAACAGCTACACGACGTCGTGGTCGGCCACCGACCAGAGTGCGCTCGTGAGCGTCATGGGCCAATACGGGCTCATGCCCAACGAGACACAGTTGTTCAGCGTGCAGCTCGTCGGGTACCTCCTTGCACTGGGAGGTCATTGAGATCACTTGACTGAGGCTCGCAGCCTCACCGCGCTTGTCGCGCATGAACGACGCTACGGTGCGCCGCCTGTGGAGCAGGCGCTGGCTCTGGCGACGGTCGCGGCCGCCGCGCTGGCCGGCGCGACCATTCAAGCGGCAATCGGATTCGGCGTGAATCTCGTGTTCGTGCCGGTACTGGCGCTCGTGCTGCCGCACCGACTGCCCGCCACCGCGGTGCTCCTCGCGATTCCACTCTCGGCGATCGTCCTGCGCCACGAGCATCACGCGCTCGACCGTCGCGGCTTCCGCTGGATCGCGCTGGGCTACCTACCGGGCGCACTCGTGGGTGCCGCGGTCGTCGTCGTCGTGCCCACGCACGCGCTGCAGGTGTTGATCGCGCTCGCGATACTCGCAGCGGTCGTGGCGAGTGTGCGCGCGCCCAGGATCGGTCTCACTCGTAGAACTGGGTTCGCCGGCGGCGTCGCGTCTGGCGTCACGGGAACCGCCGCGGGCATCGGCGGCCCACCGCTCGCGCTCCTGTATCAGCATCACGAAGGTTCGACCGTGCGTTCCACGCTCGCCGCCGCGTCGCTGTTTGGCACGTGCGTGTCCATCGTCGCGCTCGCGGTTGCACGCCTCGTCAGCCTGGCCGATTGCGAACTTGCGCTCGCACTCGCCCCCTTCGTCCTCGTCGGCACCTTGTTGGGGCGCCGCGCGCACGTCTTGCTCGATCGAGGTTGGCTTCGTCCCGCCGTGCTGACGTTTGCAACGATCTCATCACTCGGGGTGCTCGTCAGCGCGCTCGCGTGAGGCACGGCGCCGCCCCGTCGGCGTGGTACTGACGTTGTCGCTTCGATCCGGCAAAGTCAAGGGGAGTTCACGACGCCAGCGAGTGGCGTGGGTGAGCGCACATCGCGGTGGAAACGACGCATGAGGCTCAGGCGAACCGGCGCAGGCCTTCGAGCGGCACGGGTGGCCGGGTCGGCGGCGCGTAGCCCCCATCGGGCCGGCCCACGAGCACCATCGCGTGAGGTAGCCACTCGCTCGGCAGCGAGAGAGCGTCGCGTGCCGCCTCGGGGCAGAAGATCGGTGCGGCCACCCAGCACGACGCGTAGCCGAGCGCGGTCGCCGTCAGCATCAGGTTCTCGACCGCCGCGCCGAGCGAGAGCAGCGCCATGCCGTGCTCGGCCCGCTGGCGCGGCTCGTCGGGGTAGCGGTCGAGGCCGTCCCACGTGAGGCAGCCGAGCACGACGGCCGGCGCGCCCAGGATCTTTCCGTGCGAAGCGGCGACGAGCTCGTCGATGCGGGCCGGGTCGACGCCGTCGCGCCCGAGGTCGGTGCGCCAGCGCCCGCCCATGCCGTCGGCGAGCGCCTGCTTCGACGCCCGCTCGACCACCACGGCGAACCGCCACGGTCGCGAGTGGTGCGGTGCAGGCGCGAGGCACGCGGCTTCGATCATCGTGTCGAGCGCGCCGGCCGGCACGGGTTCGGAGGTGAAGGCGCGGATCGAGCGGCGCGCCTCGACGAAGGCCGGCGCGCCGGTCATCGGAACAGGTCCTCGGCCGGCGGTCGTACGAGCTCGCGCACGCTCGATTCGCGGAACCAGGCCGCGTCGAGGCCCCGCACGATCGCGGCCGGCACCGCGCTCGCCTTGCCCATCACGAGCTCCGCGGCCGACGCGACCTCGTCGGCGACGGCCACCTCGGTCACCTGCAGGATGCGCCCGGTCGCGTCGGGTGTGTCGCGCAGATCGAACACCGCGGCGATGCCGCTCACGCCGATCGCCACGTCGGCGAGGCCGCGCCGCCACGCGCGGCCGAACGTGTCGGACACGATCGCCGCGGTCTCCACGCCGTAGCGCGCCCGGAGTGCGTCGCGGATGTGCTTCGCGGAGCGATCGGAGTCGACCGGAAGCAGCGCCGCCCACCCGTCCTGGACGTTCGAGAGGTCGATGCCGGCGTTCGCGCAGATGAACCCGTGGCGTGTCTCGCTGATGATCAGCTCGCCGCGGCGCCGCACGATCCGCACTGACTCCCGCTCCACGAGCGCGCGCTTGGCATCAGGATCGTCGCCGATCTGCACCATGCGACCCTCGGCTTTGGACACCACCTTCTGCGTGACGACGATGCAGTCACGGTCGGTGAGCGGCGTGCCCTGCGCGGCCGCGGCCTCGGCGATCGCGACGGCGAGCTCGAGGCCCTCTTGCACCTCGCCGATACCGGTGATCGGGATGATCTGCAGTGTCGAGGCCATGCCGCGGCTCAGGCGACCGCGGCGAGCGTGCGCTGGGCGAGCTCGGCCGCGATCTGCGGTGAGCGCATGAGCGTCTGGGTCACCACGGGCCGCACGCCCGCAGCCCGAACCGCGTCGGCGTGCGCGGCATCGCGCTCGTCGATCACGAGCGCGGCGCAGACCTCGCGGTAGTGCCGGGCCACGCCGCCCGGTGACACCTCCACGCCAAGCGGCGCCATCAGCCGGTCGGCCGGGCCGCGCACCGGCGCACCGTCGATGATCGGGCATACCGCCACGACGCGATCACGACGGCGCACCAACACGTCGCGCACACCGGGCACCGAGAGGATGGGGCCGATCGAGATGATCGGGTTGGACGGGCAGATCACGATGGTGCTGGCCGTCTCGAGCGCCTCGAGCACGCCGGGCGCCGGGAGTGCCGCCCCCGCACCGTCGAAGGCCACGTCGAGCACCGGCGGCTCGGCACGGAAGCGCACGAACCACTCCTGCATGGCGAGCACCTGCGGCGCGCCGCCGGGACCGGTGCACGTGATGCGCGTGCGCACGCGGTGGTTCGTCATCGGCACCAACCGCAGCTCGACACCCCACGCGGCGACGATCTCGGCCGTCACCTCTGCGAGCGTGGCGCCGTCGCGCAGCCGTCGGGTGCGGAAGATGTGGGTGGCGAGGTCGAGGTCGCCGAGGTTGAACCACGTCGGTTCGCCGTAGCGCGCGAGCGCCTCCATCGTGCGGAACGACTCGCCCTGGAGGCCCCACCCCTGCTCGACGTTCGACGCGCCCGCGAGCGTGTAGGTGACCGAGTCGAGGTCGGGCGACACATGGAGCCCGAAGAACTCCTCGTCGTCGCCGGTGTTGACGACGGCGGTGATCGTGCGCGGCTCGACGCAGCGCACGAGGCCCGCGAGAAAGCGCGTGGCGCCGACGCCACCGGCGAGAGCTGCGAGCATCGTCGCAACCTATGCGAGGCGCATGCCTCGCCGGACTACGAGGCCGGCGTGCTGCCGACGAGCTGCTTGGCGGCCTTCACGACCGGCTCGGCCGCCTTGGCGACCGGGTCGGGGAGCGCCTCGATGCGGTCGAGCACCTGCTCGACGGTGGGCTTGGCCCGGTCGCGGACGTCGGTGGTGAAGGTCTGCGCGGCCTCGGCGGCGCGGTCGAGATTCGACTTCACCTTCAGGCGCAGGTCTTTGGTCTGCTCGCTCACGACGTGCAGTGGCGAGCCGTTGCTCGCGACGCGGTCGGTGAGCTCGCGCCGGCGGGTCTGCACTTGCTGGAAGCCGAGGACACCGACGCCCACGGCGATATAGCCGGCATCGGTGAGGGTCTTGCGGACGTCGACACTCATGGTCGCTGCCTTTCTGGCTCGCGGTTCTTGCTGGCGGAAGACTGCTTGCAGCATAACTCATTCTGCTAACTATTGCAAGCAGACGAGGATCGTCGCCCATGCGCGTGGGCGGCCCGCGGGCCGTGGTCCGGGGCGATTGAGACCGGCCGTTATCCTCGGCGGCGCATGGCCGAAGGGAGCGACTCGGCGGATCACCGCCGCCCGGCTCCGTTCGACCAGGACGATCCCGGTGGCGGCGACCGCGGCGCGTACGACACCGGTCTGCCCGACGAGCCCGACTTCGCAGAGTTTCTGGCCGAGAGCCGGCGGGAGCAGCAGTCGGCGGCCACCCGGGCGGCGGAGGCCGAGCGGGTGCTGGCCGCCGCGCTCGCCGACGCCGACCGTTGGTTCGAGGTCGAGGCCGACCTAACCGCCGAGGTCCGGCCGCCGGTGGTGGCCATCGTGCCGACACGGGGCGACGCAGGGCTCGAACGCTGCCTCGCGGCCCTCGCCGGGCAGGACTATCCCGGGCTCACGGTGCTCGCCCTCGACGGCTCCGCCGAACCGGAGCGGCTCAACGCGCGCGTCGCCACGGCCGCGCCGCACACGCTCGTGCGGCGGGTGCAGGATCCGTCGGGCGGGCTCGGACCCGCGGCCGCCGCGCTCGCCGGCGACGTGATCGACTCCGTGCAGGGCGCGATGTTCTTCGTGATCTGCGCCGACGACGTGGTGCTCGACCCTGCCGCGGTGCGCCTTCTCGTGGACGAGGCGATCACGTCGAACGCGGGTGTCGTCGGCCCGAAGCTCGTCTCCGACGCCGCGCCCGACGCGCTCGTCGACGTCGGCTGGCTCGTCGATCGCTACGGCGAGGCGTGGGGGATCGCCGAGCCCGGTGAGCGCGACCAGGAGCAGCACGACGCCGTGCGCGACGTGTTCTTCGTGTCGGCGCGGGCGATGCTCGTCCGCTGCGATCTCTTCGCCGCGCTCGGCGGGTTCGACGGGCTGTGCGCGTCGGCTGCGGCGCGCGACCTCGCGTGGCGTGCCCGTCTCGCCGGCGCACGCGTGATCGTCGCGCCCGACGTGCGTGGTGTTGTGGCCGTGAAGGTGGGCGCGGCAGCGCGCGTCGCCCCGGCGGAGCTCCGCGCGCTCACGCGCGGTCGACTCCGTGCGCTCTACAAGACCACCTCGACATGGTCGCTCGTGTGGACGTACCCGACGGCGCTGGCGCTCGTTGTCGTCGAGGCGGTGCTGCGCGCGATGCGCGGCCGCACCGCGTACAGCGGTGCGCTGCTGAGCGGTGCCGCCGACGCGTTTCGCGACATCCCCGAGCTGCGGCACGAGCGGGAGGCCGTGCAGGCGACGCGTGTGGTCCCCGATGCCGACCTGCATCCGTACATGGTGCGCGGCAGCGCGCGGCTCCGTCGCCTCGTCACACGCCGCTTCCACGTCGACGAGCGCATCGCCGGCGCGTCGCTGCGCACGCGCGCGTTCCTCGGTGACGGTCAGCGAAGCTGGCGCCGCCGGGAGGGACTGCTCCTCCTGGCGCTGACCGCGGTGTCGCTCGTGGCCACACGCAACTTCGTGTCGAACGGCACGCCGTCGTTCGCCGGGCTGTTGAGCTGGCCCGGCGCGTCGACGCTCTTTCACGGCTTCGCGGCGGGGAACCGGAAGGTGTTCTTCGGCGCCGATGTCGCTGCGCCGCCGCTGCTGGCGGTGTGCGGCGCGCTCGTGGGCCTGTTCGCCGGGCACGCCGATCTCGCACGCACCGCGCTGGTGACGCTCGCGATCCCAGTCGGGATGATCGCCGTCTACCAGATGTTGCGACGAACCTCGGTGCGGGCGTGGCCCGCGGTCGCGGCCGCCGCCGCATACGGCGCCAACCCTGTTTCGCGGAACGCGATCGCGCGGGCGAGCTCGGCGTGATCGCGACGTTCGTGCTCGCGCCGCTGCTCTGGATCGTGGTGAGCGGCCGGCCGCAGGCCGACAATGTGGCGACCGTGGCCGGGTCTCGCACGCGCGAAGAGCGGATCGGCCACATCATGCGGCTCGCCCTCGTGAGCGCGCTTGCGATCGCGTGGTGGCCACCCGCTGTTCTGCTGCCGCTGCTCTTCGCCGCGGCCGAGCTCGCGGGCGCGGCGCTCACCGGCGTGCAGCGCGCGTTCGACGTGGTGGTCGACGCGGCATGCGCGACAGCTGTTGCCGTGCTCCTCCTCGTGCCGTGGAGCGTCGCGTTCTTCGCCGGCGACGGCGCGCGCATTGGTTTCCAGGCGCGCCCACTCGTGACGGTGCAGCAGCTCGTGTCGGTCAATGCCGGACCGAACGGCGCCGGCTGGCTGGGGCTCGGCCTGCTCGCCGCCGCCCTGTTGCCGCTGTTGATCGCCACCGGTGAGCGGCTGCGGCGAGCGGTCGCCGCGTGGTCGCTGATCGTCTTCGCGCTCGTCGTGCCGCTTGCCCTCCAGCACGCGAGCTCGCATGCGGCCCTGCCCGAGACCGACGGTTTCCTCGTGATCGCCGCGCTCGCGATCGCGGTCGCGGTCGGTCTCGGCGCCGCCGCGTTCATCGCCGACCTACGTACCTTCATCTTCGGTGGGCGACAGCTCGCTGCCGTTGGCTGTCTCGTCGTGCTCGTGCTGCCGCTCGTCGCGTGGCTCGGCGACGTGGCGGATGGTCGCGTGCGTGCGCCCCATTCGCAGTGGAACGACGAGCTGTCGTGGATGCCGGCCGAGGCGGCACGCGACGGCAACTTCCGCGTGCTGTGGCTCGGCCCCGCCGAGGCGCTCCCCGGCGGGAACGTCCATGCTGCCGGCATCGACTTCAGCGTGACCGACAGCGGCGTCGGCGACGTGCGGGCGTTGCTGCCGGCCACGAGCGAGCCGACCCGGCTCACCGGCCAATCGGTCGCGCTCGCGGCGGGCCAGGAGACCGAGCGACTCGGGCGCCTGCTCGCACCGATGGCCGTGCGCTACGTCGCGCTCGTCGACCGCGCCGCGCCCGGCGCGCCCGTGGAGGCGACCGATCGTCGCCTCCGGCGAGCGCTCGACGCGCAGCTCGACCTCGAGCTCTACGACAGCACGTCGGGATTGCGCCTGTACCGCAACGGCGCGTGGGCTCCCACGCTGGCAGTGCTCCCCGCCGGAGCGGTACCGGTCGGCCGCACCGCGAGTCGCGATCCCATCGGCGCCGCGTTGATGACCGATCTGTCGGGCGCGGCGGAAGCTGGGTGCCCCGTCGGGCACGGGCACGCTGTTCTTCTCCGACCACCGGGCCGCTCGGGCGAGCGTCGGCGGTCGCGCGCTTCCCGGTGCGCCGGCGTTGGGATGGGCGCACGCCTGGCCACTGGGAGCGGGCGGTGATGTTGCCGTCCGCACGCCCACACCGTGGTGGTCGCGCGCGCTGCAGTTCCTCGCGCTCGCGGGCCTGGTGCTCGTGGCGATCCTGGCGCTGCGTCCGAGCGCGTTCACGACCGTACGGCCGCGACGGCGCTCGGCGCCGCCGCGGAAGGGAACGGCACGTGAGCGAAGGCCGGCGCGTCCCGATCGCGCTCGTGCTCTTGCTGACCGCGGCTGCGCTCCTCGTGCTCGGCGACCCGGCCGAGCCGCGCCCCGCACCGGCACGCGACGCGGGGCGGGTCCCCGCGGCGGTACTCGCGCCCGAGGGCGTTCGGTCGGCGGTGTGGTACTGCGCGTTCGCGACGACCGAGCACCTCCCGAGAAGCGACGACGCCGCGATCCTCACGAACCTCGGCGCCGCGTCCGTGCCGGTCTCGGTGAGCGCGATGGCGGGCGGCCGGGTCACGGCGCAGCGCCGCGTCGACCTGGCCGGGCATGCCACGATCACGTTGCAGGCCGGCGACATCGGTGCGGCGGCCGGTGCGGGCATCCTCATCGAACCGTTCGGCTCCGATGTGGTGGTCGACCACCGCGCTGTCCGACGCCACCGGTTCCGTGGCGCAAACGCCGTGCGCCACCCGACCGAGCTCCGACTGGTTTGTCCCTGCCGGCTCGACGCGGCGCGGATCGATCGAACGGGTCGCGCTGTTCAACCCCTTCACGCAGGCCGCGGTCGTCGACGTCAGCGCATTCGAGGCAGGAGGCGCCACCCGCCCCGCCTCCCTGCAGGGCCTGTCGATCCCACCGCGGAGCCGAATGGTGATCAACGTGAACGCGGCGGCCGACCAGCGCGACGCGCTGGCCGTCGCGGTACACGCCGAGCGCGGCACCCGTGTGGTGGCCGAGGTCGCGCTCGAGCAACGCGACTCGCGCTGGCGACGGCGGTTTCTCGATCGCGCTCGGTAGCCCGGCGCTCGGACGTGAATGGCACGTCGCTGCCGACGGGCGCGCGAACGCCACGCCGACGATCGCCGTGTTGAACCCCGGCACCACCGACGTGTCGGTATCGGTGCAGACCATCGTGGCCGGCGTGGGCCGCACCGCCGAGCGCGTGGTGACGGTGAGCGCAGGCACCATGAAGGTGGTACAGGTGCCCGTCCCGGCAAGCCGGGCCGAGCTCACGCTCGACGTGTCGAGCTCCACGCCCTCGATCGCGGTCGCAGGCTTCGTCACGTACACGACGCGGCGGGGCCGCGCCGGTCCGGTGTCGATCGTCGCCGGCGCCACGCTCGACGCGCGCCGCAGCGCGTTCGCCACGCCGGGTCCTGGCGCGTCGCGCACCGTCAGGGTGGTGATCGAGAACGTGAGTGCTGCCGGTGCGGCCGTCGACATCTCGATCGGCGACGTGGGCCATGTGAAGACGACCGTGCCGCGCGATTCCGTGCGCGTCCTCACGCTCGGGCCGGGCGCGCAGAGCGCGCCGCTGGTGGTGACCTCGAACACGCCCGTGTACGCGTTCCGGCGCCTCGACGAGAGCACTGGCGTGTCGACGGTCGCGGCGCTCCCGGCCACCTGACCCGCGTGGTTCGGCGCTCGCGCTCTGGCGCCTGTTCCTGCTCCATCGCGTGGCAGGCCGGATTAGCGTTGGATCAATGGCCGTGCAGCTCGCGATCGCACTCGGGCTCGGCGTGATCGCAGTCGTCGTGGTGCTGCTCGTGGATCGCCGGCGCGGGCGCCGGGGCGGCGGGCCCGTGCCTGCCAAGGTGGGGGCGGTGCCTGCCCAGCTGTCGCGCGCCGACTTCCCCCGTCCCGATGCGCCGTGGCTCGTAGTGGTCTTCTCCTCCCACACTTGCGACGGCTGCGTATCGATGGAACAGAAGGTCGCACCCCTCGAGAGCGACGACGTCGCGACGTGCGCGGTGGAGTACTCCACCGACCGAGCGATTCACGAGCGTTACGGCATCGACGCGGTGCCCCTCGTGGTCATGGCCGATGCCGAGGGTGTGGTGCGCCGGTCGTTTCTCGGCGCGGTCGGCGCCACCGAGCTGTGGGACGCGATGGCGGCGCTGCGCGTGACGTCGAGCTGAGCGACGAGCCCGGTACAGGGCTCAGCTGACCGCGCCGCCCGGCGCATCGGCGATCACCGGAGCGCCGTCGTCGCCGGCCGGCTCGACCGTGCCGTCGGCGTGCACGACCTTGCGAGGACCCCCGGCCTTGTAGCCCATCGCGTCATCGACGAGATGCGCGACCTCCTCGCCGTCGAGCGTCTCCTTCTCGAGCAGCGCGTGGGCCACCGCATCGAGGCCGGCACGGTGCTCGGTGAGCAGCTTGCGGGTGCGTTCCTCCTCCTCACGCAGGATCAGCTCGACCTCCTCGTCGATCACCCGCGCGGTCTCGTCGGAGTAGTCACGCGTGTGCACGAGGTCCTCGCCGAGGAACACCGCGCCCTGCGAGCCCCAGGCCATCGGGCCGATGCGCTCGCTCATGCCCCACTCCCGCACCATGCTCCGTGCCACCTCGGTAGCGCGCACGAGGTCGTTGCTCGCGCCGGTGGACTGGCTGCCGAACACGATGTCCTCGGCGACGCGGCCACCCATGAACACCGAGAGCATGTCCTCGAGGAAGTTCTTGTCGTGCGAGTAGCGCTCCTCTTCCGGGAGCTGCTGGGTCATGCCCAACGCCATCCCGGTGGGAAGGATCGTGACCTTGTGTACCGGGTCGGCGTGCTCGTGCACGTACGCGCACACTGCGTGGCCGCCCTCGTGGTAAGCGGTGTGCTCCTTCTCCTCGTCGTTCATCATGATCGACGGACGCTTGAGGCCCATCAGCACACGGTCGCGCGCAGCATCGAAGTCCTCCCGGTGCACGTCGGACGAACCGCGGCGCACCGCGAAGAGCGCGGCCTCGTTGACGAGGTTGGCAAGATCGGCGCCGCTCATGCCGGGCGTGCCGCGGGCGACGATCTGCGCCGATACGTCGGACGCGATCTTCTTGTCGCGGAAGTGCACCTTCAGGATCTCGAGCCGCTCGTCCTGCGTGGGCAGCGGCACGAGGATCTGGCGGTCGAAGCGGCCGGGGCGCAACAGCGCGGGGTCGAGGATGTCGGGCCGGTTCGTGGCCGCCATCATCACGATGCCCTCGGTGGCCTCGAAGCCGTCCATCTCGGCGAGCATCTGGTTCAGCGTCTGCTCGCGCTCGTCGTGACCGCCGCCGAGACCGGCGCCGCGCTTGCGGCCGATCGAGTCGATCTCGTCGATGAAGATGATGGCCGGGCTCTGCTTCTTCGCCGTCTGGAACAGGTCGCGGACGCGCGCCGCGCCGACCCCGACGAACATCTCCATGAAGTCGGAACCGGTGACCGAGATGAACGGCACGCCGGCCTCACCGGCGACGGCGCGGGCGATGAGCGTCTTGCCGGTGCCCGGAGGCCCGACGAGCAGGACGCCTTTCGGGATGCGCGCGCCGATCTCGCGAAACTTGCCGGGCTGCTTGAGGAAGTCGACGACCTCCTTGATCTCCTCCTTCACCGGGCCGTAGCCGGCGACGTCGGAGAACGTCGTCTTGGGCTTCTCGGTCGTGTACACCTTCGCCCGGCTGCGCCCGATGTTCATCACTGCGCCCATCCCCGCCTGGGCTCGTCGACTCATCCAGACGAACAGCCCGATGATCAACAGGATGGGGAGCGCGAACGACAGCAGCTGGCCCCACACGTTCGAGCCCGACTTCGTGTAGTCGAAGCTCACGTTGTGCGAGCGCAGGAGCGCCAGCGTGGCGTCGTCGAAGTTGCCGGGCGGGCCGGTGGTGGAGAACTCGTTGTTGCCCTGCACGGGCTTCTTGAATACGCCGGTGATGTCGCCGCTGTCGCGGTTGTAGGTGACCGACTTGACGTTGTCGCCCTTGACCTGGGTCTGGAGCTCGTTGAAGGTCAGCTTCGTGCGGCTCGTGCTCGAACCGGGCAGGCCGTTCGAGAAGATGATGATGAACGCGAGCGTGATCACACCGACCACGACCCATGGCATCCACCGGCTCCGGGGGTTGCCGCCGCCGCCCATCGGGCTGCGGGGCGGCATCGACGGTCGCGGCGGTCGGTTCGGTGGCTCCGGCGGGCGCCAGCCGTCTTGCGGGTTGCGACTCATCAACGCTCCTGGTCGGCGCCGGATCTGCGGTGCCGGTCTCGACGCTCGGCCGAATGGGCGTCGCCCGCGCGTCCGACCATGCTACGACCCACTCTCAACTGGTCCTACTCGGTAGTACATACCTGCCTGAGGAGATGTTCCGGTGTGTTCGATGCCGTCGGGGCCCCGCCCTACGCTCGGCGCCGATGGCAGCCGTACCCGGTGCGACGCCGTGGTCACCGCCCCCACGGCCACCGAACGCGGCCGTGCGGCGCGTCCGGTGGGGTTTCGGCGACGCGGTGTGGGTGACGGTCGTCGGGATCGTGGGGGCGAACGTCGTCGGCGCGATCGTGATCGCGGTACGCCATGCCGACCTGCTCCGGCAGCACGAGACCGTGCACTTCGACGCCATCGACACCGCGGTCTCGACGGCGTTCCAGTACGCCGTGATGCTCGGCCTGGTCTTCCTGCTCGTGGGGCGCAAGGGGAACGGGCCCCGCCGCGACCTCGGGCTGGTCGTGCGGGCGACCGACTGGTGGTGGTTGAGCATCGGCGTCGCCGGCAGCCTCCTGGTCGGAGGCCTGCTGCTGCCGATCAGCCGGCTGTGGACCGACGGTCACCACGGCAGCCAGGAGATCGGCAAGCAACTCCAGGACTCGGCGAGCTGGTCGCGCATCCTGCTGTTCGCGTTGATCGTGTGTGTTGCCCCGGTCGCCGAGGAGCTCCTGTTCCGTGGGATCGTGCTGCGCGCCGCGCTGCGCCGCATGCACGCCCCCGCCGCGGTGCTCGTGTCCGGGGGGACGTTCGCGGCGTTGCACCTGCTCGACGTCACGACCTTCCCCGCGCTGCCCGCGCTGTTCGCGCTGGGCACGTTCTCGGCCGTCGTCGCGGTGCGCAGCGGCAACCTGTCACGGTCGATCCTGCTGCACTCCGGCTTCAACCTTCTCGGCGCGTTCCAGCTGCTCGCCGCGCACCATTGACCACCGTCATCACAACGGGTCACCACGGGTCACAACCGCGGGTCCACAATCGCGGGTGACCCCCCACGGGGTCACAACACGGGGTCACGACGCGGGACCAAGGTCCCGATCGGCTTCAGTTCGCGGCCGGTTGCGCCGATATCTGAGATCCGAGTTCTGGCAGGGAGGCTGGGATGGTGTGCACAGGATGTGCCGGCGCGAATCTCATTGCTATTCGCATGAGGATTGCCGGCGAGGAGATCGTCTTCCACCGCTGTCACCGGTGTGAGACGAACCACTGGCAGGCTCCATCGGGCGCCATCAGCCTCGACGAGGTCCTGGAACTCGCCCGCGCCGGTCGATAGGTCGCGCCGCCGTACCCCACTCGTCGGGTACGGCTGGCCCAGCCGATACCTCGGCGTGAACCGGTCTGTTGCGCGGCGGATGCCAGAATTGGCGCATGCCGGTGCTTCCGCTCGAGGACGAGCGCGCGCCGAAGCGGGTGTGGGAGTGGGTGATCGGCATCGCCGTGCCGATCGTGTGCGCCGGCTGGATCGCCTACCGGCTTCACCCCGGGCTGCTCCTGCGCAACAGCACGACCAACGGTGGCGACATGGGCGCCCACGTGTACTGGCCGTGGTTCCTGGAACACCACTGGTTCACCGCGGGCCGCATCCAGGGGTGGTCACCCGACTGGTACTCGGGCTTCCCGATCGGGCAGTACTACTTCCCGTTCCCGGCGGTGCTCACCGCGCTGTTCGACCTCATCCTGCCGTACAACGTGGCGTTCAAGCTCGTGACCGTGCTGGGGCCGATCTCGTTGCCGATCGCCGCGTACGTGTTCGCGGAACAGCTCGAGTTCCCGTGGCCGGCATCGCCGCTGTCCGCCGCGGCGACCCTGTTCTACGAGTTCGACCTCCGCCATCACGGCACCACCGATACGTGGACGATCTACGGCGGCAACCTCGCGAGCAGCCTCGCCGGCGAGTTCAGCTTCACGCTGGCCCTCTCGCTCGGATTGTTCTTCGTCGCCGCGCTCGCGTTCACGCTCCGGACCGGGCGCCGTCCGTGGGTGCCCGCGGTGTTGCTCGCGTGTTGCGTGATGTCGCACATCGTCGTGGCGCTCTTCGCCGCGTTCCTGGGCCTCGTCGTGTGGCTCTGCCACCGGCCACGCGCCACGTGGCGTATCGCCATCCCCGTGTCGATCGTCGGGTTGCTGCTCACGGCCACATGGAGCTTCCCGCTCGTGGCGACGCAGGCGTACACCTCGAGCATGCGTTACGAGAAGGTCACGCAGTACACGAATTGGCTGTTCGGGCCCGGTACCGAGTGGAAGGTGTTCGGCGCGCACATCCCGTTGCCCACGCCGGTGTGGATATGGGTGCTCGTGCTCGCCGGCCTGCTCGGCGGCGCGTACTGGTTGCGGCGCGGCACGCTCATCATCGTGGTGTGGGCCGTCGCCTTCGGGCTCGCGTTCCGCTTCTGGCCGCAGGACCAGGCGGTCTGGAACACGCGGTTCATCCCCTTCTACTTCCTCGCGCTCGCGTTCCTTGCCGCGCTCGGCGTCGCCGAGATCGCGCGGCTCTTCGACTACGGCGCGCGTGCCGTCGCCGTGTGGGTGAACGCCGGCGCGCCTCCACCCGACGACGAGACGTTCGCCGGTGAGACGTTCGCCGGTGAGACGTTCGCCGGTGAGACGTTCGAGGACGAGACGTTCGACGGTGGGGGCACCGACGAGCATGTCGAGCGTGCCGACCGGGTCCAGACGGTGGAGATCGCTGCGGTCGCGGCCGGGGAGCCGATGTCCCCGCCGGCCCCTTTCACGGGACCCGACGCCGGGACCCGGGCCGAGCGAGAGCAGCGCCGCCGCCAGCGCCTGGTCGAGCGCGGTGCGGTTCGCGGTGGTGATCGTCGTCGTGGCGGCGACCACGATCATCGTGGCCGACAACCAGGGCGGGTCGCTGGCGGGCTCGTGGGCGAGCTGGAACTACTCGGGCTACGAGTCGAAACCGGCTTGGAACGAGTACCACGACCTCATGACTCGCATGGGCTCCCTGGGCAAGCAGCGGGGGTGCGGCCGTGCGCTCTGGGAGCCGTCGGCCGGCGAGACCGACGCGATCAACAACTACGGCACGAGCCTCGCGCTCGAGCTGCTGCCCTACTGGACGAACGGCTGCATCGGTTCGCAGGAAGGCCTGTACTTCGAGTCGTCCGCCACGAAGGACGCGCACTTCCTCACCGTGAGCGAGCTCGCCGACTCACCGTCGAACCCGGTGCGAGGGCTTGTGTACGGCACGACCGCCGACTTCACGCGCGGGGTCGACCACGCCCGCATGCTCGGGGTGCGGTATCTCATGTTCTGGACGACGGTGTCGAAGGCGCTCGCCGACTCGTCGCCGCAGCTCGTGCCGGTCATGACCGCGCCCGACATCGACGGCGCCGACCCAAAGGGCTGGAAGGTCTACGAGATCCGCGACTGGGGTCTCGTGGCCGGGCTCGACACGGAGCCGGTCGTCGCCACCATGCACGCGGGCACTCGCACGGCGTGCCTGCCGGGGTCCGGCGACCTGTCGTCGGGTCAGCTCGACACGCGGCTCAACGCGTGGGAGTGCGCCACCGACGCGCTCTGGATGGACGCGGGCACGTTCGGTCGCCCGGTCGTGGCGTCGGGGCCGAAGTCCTGGCCTCACGTCGAGCTACGACCGCGCCGGCTCACCACCGTCACGACGCCCGGTACCGGCGGCGGCACGTCGGTCCACGCCAACGGTCCGTCGATGCTTGCGCCGCTCGCCCGCCTTCCAGCGCAGCACATCACCCCGGCGAAGGTCACCGGCGTGCGCGAGACCGCCTCGTCGATCAGCTTCCATGTCGACCAGGTCGGCAAGCCGGTGGTGGTACGCACCTCGTACTTCCCGAACTGGCAGGTGCACGGTGCCGATGGTCCGTATCGCGTCGCGCCGAACCTCATGGTGGTGATCCCGCGCCAACACGACGTCCGGCTCGAATACGGGCTCACCGGCGCCGACTGGCTCGGGCGCGTCGGCACCCTGCTCGGTCTCGTGCTGCTCGCGCTGATGATCTGGCGCTGGCGTACGGTGCCGCGCGCCTGGACGACGCGCGCCGCCGCGCCCCACTCCCGGGCACTCGGCGACGACGGCTGCGAAGCGGTTGCCGCCCCGATCGAACCGGGGGAGGCCGATGCCCCAGGTGGCAACGGGTACGAACAGTATGAACCGTCGCCGTCGCCGGCGCCGTGGCCGGCAACGGACGAGCCGGCGCCGAGCCCCGTCGTGACCGACGACGAGATCTCCGGGTCGGTGCCACCCGCCCCTTAGTCTCTCGGTCTCATGTCGCTCGACGCGATCTTCAAGGCCTATGACATCCGCGGGATCTACCCCGACGAGATCGACGACGATCTCGCTCGCCGCGTCGGCAACGCGTTCGCGCGCTTCACCGGCGCCGAGACGCTGATCGTCGGCCACGACATGCGGCCGTCGTCCCCTGGCCTCGCGGCTGCGTTCACCGACGGTGCCACGCTCGCCGGCGCCGACGTGGTGCAGATCGGGCTGTGCTCCACCGACGTCGTCTACTTCGCGTCGGGCCGGCTCGACGCGCCCGGCGCGATGTTCACCGCGAGCCACAACCCCGCGCAGTACAACGGCATCAAGCTGTGCCGTGCCGGTGCGGCACCGGTCGGCGAGGACACGGGCCTCACCCAGATCAAAGCCACCGTCGCCGCGGGCGCGGTGGAGAAGGCCGCGGTGGCCGGTTCGGTGCGGCGCGCCGACATGCTGCACGACTTCGGCGTCCACGTGCGCAGCTTCATCGAGGCCGCCGGTCTGCGGCCGCTCCGGGTCGTGGCCGACACCGCGAACGGCATGGGTGGTCTCGTCGTGCCGATCGTGTTCGAGACGCTGCCGTTCGAGCTCTCGATCCTCTATGGCGAGCTCGACGGCACGTTCCCGAACCATCCAGCCGATCCGATCCAGGTCGAGAACCTCGCCGATCTGCGCAAGGCCGTCGTCGACAATCACGCCGACATCGGCCTCGCGTTCGACGGTGACGCCGACCGCGTGTTCCTCGTCGACGATCTCGGCGCCCCGGTGTCGGGTTCGACCACCACGTCGATCGTGGCCAAGGCGATCCTCGCGAAGCATCCCGGCGAGACGATCGTGCACAACCTCATCTGCTCGAAGGCGGTGCCCGAGATCGTGCGCGAGAACGGCGGCATTCCGGTGCGCTCGCGGGTGGGTCACAGCTTCATCAAGCAGGTGATGGCCGACACCGGCGCGATCTTCGGCGGTGAGCACTCCGCGCACTACTACTTCCGTGACAACTGGCGCGCCGACTCTGGCTCGATCGCCGCGTTGATGGTGCTCGAGACCCTCTCCCGCGCCGGCATCCCGCTGTCGGAGCTGCGCGAGCCGTTCGAGCGCTATGTGCAGTCGGGCGAGATCAACAGCCGCGTCGACGATCCCGCCGCGGTGATGGAGCGCGTCGCGGCGCACTTCTCGGAGCTCTCACAGGACCGGCTCGACGGGCTCACGGTCGATGGTGGCGAGTGGTGGTGCAACCTCCGGCCGTCGAACACCGAGCCTCTGCTGCGCCTCAACCTGGAGGCGCCGGACCGCCCCACGTGCGATTCCCGTACCGCCGAAGTGCTCAGCATCGTGCGCGGCGGCTAGAAACTTCCCCTATGGCGCTCGATCCGAAGCTTCTCGAGATCCTGGCGTGCCCGGAGGACAAGGGCCCGCTGCTCTACTTCGCGGACGAGGCCGTGCTCTACAACCCGCGGCTGAAGCGGCGCTACGACGTCAAGGACGACATCCCCATCATGCTGATCGACGAGGCGACCACGGTCGACGACGCCGAGCATGACCGGCTGATGGCCAAGGCCGAAGCCGACGGCGTCACGCCGACGTTCGAACCGTGAGCGGCGCGGGGCACGAAGCCCACGGGCGCAACGTACGGCGGGGGCACGTACTCGCAGGCGACGAGCGGGGGTGAACGCGTGACGGTCGACTCGATGCGTTTCCTCGACGCGGTCGAGGGCCTGCCCGAGCAGCTCACGCACGCGCACCATGCCGCGGGCGCGATCGATCCCTCGGCGTTCCCGAGTGCCGACGGCATCCAGCAGATCGTGGTGTGCGGCATGGGCGGATCGGGCATCGCCGGTGACGTGCTCCGCGTGAGCGCGAGCCACGAGTTGCCGGTGCCGGTCATGGTGTTGAAGCAGATCAGGGCGCCGAAGTACATCGGGCCGCATTCGCTCGTGTTCGCGCTGTCGTACTCGGGCGACACCGACGAGACGGTGTCGATGGCGAGGGGTGCCGGCGAGGCCGGCGCACGGCTCGTGTGCGTGAGTCGCGGCGGCGAGCTCCAGCGTGTCGCCCACCACTACGGCGCGCTCCACGTTGGGTGTGACGACGGCTACCTGCCGCGCGCCGCGCTCGGCACGCTCGTGGCGCCGCTGTTCGTTGCGCTGTTCCGCATGGGCCTGCTGCCGTCGGCACACGACGCGCTCGTGAGCGCGCAGGAGCAGCTCGCGAGCCGGCGTGACGCGTGCGCACCCGGCATCGACGCGCCGAAGAACCTCGCCAAGGAGGTCGCGCGCAGGCTCGACCGCACGATCCCGCTGATCTACGGCGGCGGCGCGCTCGGCGGCGTGGCTGCATACCGGTGGAAGTGCGACGTCAATGAGAACGCCAAGGCGCCCGCGTACGCGGCGCAGTATCCCGAGCTCGACCACAACGAGATCTGTTCGTGGGGCCAGCACGGCGACGTCACCCGCCAGCTCATCTCGGTGGTCGAGCTGCGGCACGGCTTCGAGCACGAGCAGCTCGGCCGCCGCTTCGAGTACACGCGCGAGATCATCGAGGAGGCTGTGCACCAGGTGCTCTCCGTGACGGGCGCGGGCACGACGCGCCTCGCGCAGTTGCTCGACCTGATGTACCTCGGCGACTGGGTGAGCAGCTACCTGGCGCTCGACAACGACGTCGATCCGGGCCCGATCGACGCCATCTTCGCCCTCAAGGACCGCCTCGCCGCCGACTGACCTCCCGTTGTCCCACCAGGAGCCAACTTCTTGGCTCGTGATGGGACAACGGCGGCGGGGATCGTCAGATCGTGGTGCCGGCCGCGTCGCGCAGCGAGTAGCTGACGAAGCCGGGGAGCACCGCGATGCACACGCCGGTGCTCGACCCGTGGTCGCGCAACACCTGCACGCGCACACCGGGACGCGCGCCGGCCGCCGCAGTGTAGCCCGCCGCGGCCGTGTAGATCGTGTACTCGGTGGAGCAGTCGTTCACGCCGGCGGTCGCGAGGCCGGCATTGTGCGTGGTGCCGACCACCTCCGCGGTGTGCGGGCTCGTGCACGGCTGCACGTCGACGGTGACCGGCGCGGCGGTGCCGGGGACGTCGAGGCACACGCCGGGACGGAGCGCGTGCAGTGGGTCGCCCGCGCCATGCGGCAGGAGTCCGAGCGCGAGGAGCGCGCAGGCCGCGGCCGCGACGCGCGCACGCACGACGCTCAGGTCGCGCCGGCGATCACGCGGGCACGCGGCATCGACCCGGCACGGTGCACCCATGACCTCGCCGAACAGCGCGTGCAGCGGGAGGAGGTCGCGCCGCGCGGCGCACAGCACGATCCGGCGGGTAGCGCGCGGCATGGCGCGCCCGCGGGTGATGTCTCCGCCGGGCACCGGTATGCGGCGCCACGGCATCGAGATCGGGCTCTCGAGCGTGATGACCGCACGCACGCTTGCGCCGAGGACAGGCCGTTCCGGCGTGGCCGCGCCCGTGTCGCGTGCCGCAAAGAGCGACCGGCCCGGGAACGCGAACCAGCCCTGCGGCGTCACGCGGACGTCGGCGATCTCGTGCCGGGCGATCCGTACCGGCCGGCGCAGGAGCGTCGGCGAGCACACGACGAGGTCGCCGTCGACGAGCGCGACATCGGTGGGCCCGAACGAGCGGGCGAGCTCGACGAAGGCGGCGACGACGTACACCGCCAGGAGTGCCGATACGACCCAGGTACGCACGGACCAGCCGTGCACGATCGCGAGGTTGTGCCCGAGCGCGGCGACGCACACGGGCAGCAGCACGAGTCGAGCGATCACGAGCAGCACGGCGCGCCGCGACCGGTGGAGCGTGACCACCTGCGCGCGCGGTCTCTCCGGCGGGCGCGGCGGCGCCCACGCTGAACCCCACGGTGGCGCGCCGATCGCGCCCTCCACAGTGCCTCCGCTCCCGTGTGCCGCACCGTGGGCCGGCGCGCCACGCTCCGTACTCCCGAGGTGACCATAACGAGGTCCGTCCGGTCGGGGAACGGCTTGTGGCGGATGCCACCGCGCGGGCCGCGGCCGGCTCAACCGTGGCGGCTCAACCGTGCAGGGCGGCCCGGTCGGCGTCGACCATCATGTGCACGAGGTCGGTGAAGCTCGTCCTCGGCGTCCAGCCGATGGCAGCCCGTGCCTTGGCGGGATCGCCGATCAGCAGGTCGACCTCGGCCGGACGGTAGAAACGCTCGTCCTGCACCACATGGTCGCGCCAGTCGAGGCCCGCACGCGCGAATGCGATCTCGCACAGCTCGGTGATGCTGTGCGTCTCGCCGCTCGCGATCACGTAGTCGCCGGGCTCGTCGAGTTGCAGCATGCGCCACATCGCTTCCACGTAGTCGCCGGCGAACCCCCAGTCGCGGCGCGCGTCGAGGTTGCCGAGTCGCAGCTCGTGGTCGCGCCCGGACGCGATGCGGGCGACGCCATTGCTCACCTTGCGCTCGACGAACTCGAGGCCGCGCCGTGGCGAACCGTGGTTGAACAGGATGCCGCTCGTCGCGAACAGGTCGTAGCTCTCCCGGTAGTTCACGGTGATCCAGTGCGCGAACGCTTTGGCCGCGCCGTACGGCGAACGCGGGTAGAAGGGTGTCTGCTCGGTCTGCGGCACCTCGCAGACCTTGCCGAACATCTCCGACGAGCTCGCCTGGTAGAAGCGGATCTCGGGATCCACGTGCCGTATCGCCTCGAGCAGGCGCACGGCGCCGAGACCGGTGACGTCGCCGGTAAGCACGGGTTGGCTGAAGCTCGTCATCACGAAGCTCTGCGCGGCGAGGTTGTACACCTCGGTGGGTCGCTGCTCGGCGAGGATCGTGATCAGTGATCCTTGGTCGAGGAGGTCGCCGGGCACGAGCACGAGCTGCTCTTGGATGTGCGCGATGCGCTCGAAGTTCACGGTCGAGCTGCGGCGCACGACGCCCACGACCTCGTAGCCGTGCGACAGGAGCAGCTCGGCGAGATACGAGCCGTCCTGTCCGGTGATTCCCGTGATGAGCGCGCGCTTCGACACCATGGGACCCTTTGTACGCCGTGTGCCACGAGATGTCTGCTAAGCCAGTTGGCAGATGGAAGGTCATGCGCACCGCGGTCAGGTACGGCTCGGTGCCCGGATCGCCAAGGAGCGGGCGGCGCTCGGCTGGACGCAGGCCGCGGTCGCAGAGCGCGTCGGCATCTCACGAGTGGCGCTGTCGCACATCGAGTCGGGGATCTCGATCCCGGGTGAGCGCACCGTCACGCTGCTCGCCGGGTTGTTCGGCTGCGAGCCGCACGAGCTCGTCGCCGCTACCGACTATCCCGTGGCGAAGGCCGAGCGGCTCCCGTTGGTGGCGGCCCGTTACACCGAGGTCGACCACCAGCTCGCGTTGCTCGACGCGCAGCTCGCGGTGGCCACCGACGCGTCGGTGCTGCGGGCGCTCGGCGACGAGTGGCGGGCGCGGCTCCTCGCGCTCGTCGCGAGCGCACACGACGGTCGCGAGCGCGAGCGGTTGCGCGCCGCGCTGGCACGGTTGCGCGGCTGAACCCTCGGGTGCCGCGATCCGTATTCCGTATTGGAGGCACGATGAGCGACGCGCAGGGGAGGATGACCCGGCGTGGGTTCCTCGCGGCGTCGGCCGTGGCCGCCACCGCGGCCGCGTGCTCGACGAGCACCACGAAGTCGAGCGGGGCGCCGGCTGGCGCCGCCGCCACCACGACCACGACCACCAGGGTGGCGGAGCGACGGCGGCGCGCGCCGGGTGAACGCTGGGATCCGTCGAAGCCCGAGGGCACCGATCTGTTGCCGCAGATCGAACATGTCGTGCTGGTGATGATGGAGAACCACTCGTTCGACAACTACCTGGGCATGCTCGGCCGGGGCGAGGGCTTCACGCTCGGGCCCGACGGTGCACCCACCAACTCGTGCCCCGACGCGAGCGGCACACCGGTGAGGGCGTTCGCATTCTCCGATACGTGCCCGGTGAACAACCCGAGCCAGAACTGGAACTCCACGCACACGCAGTGGGACCACGGCAAGATGGACGGCTTCGTGCGCAGCCCGAGCGGCGTGGGTGCGATGGGCTACTGGGACGGCACCCACCTGCCCTTCTATTACTCGCTCGCGCGCACGTTCCCGCTCTGCGATCGCTGGTTCGCGTCGTGCATGGCCCAGACGTACCCGAACCGTCGCTTCCTGCTCGCGGGTACCGCACGCGGCAACATCCGGACGAGCGTCGACACGCTCGCTGATCCGCCCCCGCCGAACGGCACGATCTTCGATGCGCTCGACCGCAACGCGATCCCGTGGCTCGACTACTACACCGACGTGCCCACGGCCGGCCTCTACCTGCGCTACGCCACCGCGCACCGCGAGAAGTTGCAGACGGTCGAGCAGCGCTTCTACGCCGATGCCGCAGCCGGCAAGCTGCCCGCGTTCTGCCTCGTCGAACCGAACTTCGACAAGCAGTCGGAGGAGAACCCGCAGGACATCTCGGTGGGTGAGGCGTTCGTGGCGCGCGTCGTGCACGCGGTGATGCAGTCGCCGAACTGGCCGAAGACCGTGTTGATCTGGTGCTACGACGAGCACGGCGGCTACTACGACCACGTGCCGCCGCCGGCCGCGCCGGCGCCCGACGCCGTGGGGCCGAAGCTGCAGCCCGGTGACGTGCAGGACGGCTACACCCGCCTCGGCTTCCGTGTGCCGGCCGTGATCATCTCGCCGTACGCGAAGCAGAACTACGTGTCGCACGTGGTGCACGACCACACCTCGGTGCTGGCGCTGCTCGAGCACAAGTTCAACCTGCCCGCGCTCACCCACCGCGACGGCTGGGCCGACGACCTGCTCGACAGCCTCGACCTCGCAGGGGCGCCCGCGTTCCTCAACCCACCGAAGCTCGCCGAAGCGCGGAACCGGAATGCCCGCGACAGCCACGGCGTCGCCGCGAACCTCTGTACCGGCCTCAGCGCGATACCCGCGTAGCGCGCCACCGTCGACGGATCGACGCGCCGGCGCGTATACTCACGGACCGTCGGGCCGCGTGCGGCTGTCATCCGGTGATCCGGGCCGGCTCTTTCGATGCTGACGTCGCGGCCGCATCAACGGCCGCTCTCCGAAGGAGTACGCCCATGACCACCACAGTTCCGACGCGCACCGACCTCTCCGGCGATTTCAAGGTCGCCGACCTCTCGCTCGCCGCGTGGGGCCGCAAGGAGATCGAGCTTGCCGAGCACGAGATGCCCGGCCTGATGGCGATGCGTGACGAGCACGGCCCGCAACAACCGCTGCGCGGTGCCCGCATCGCCGGCTCGCTGCACATGACCGTGCAGACCGCGGTGCTGATCGAAACGCTCCTCGAGCTCGGTGCCGAGGTGCGCTGGGTGAGCTGCAACATCTTCTCGACACAGGACCATGCCGCGGCGGCTGTCGTCGTCGGCCGGGACGGCACCGTGGAGCAGCCGCGCGGCGTCCCCGTGTACGCCTGGAAGGGCGAGACGCTCGAGGACTACTGGTGGTGCACCGAGCAACTGTTCAAGTGGCCCGACGGCAATGGCGGCACCGTGGGTCCGAACATGATCCTCGACGACGGCGGTGACGCGACGCTGCTCGTGCACAGGGGCGTGGAGTTCGAGACCGACGGTGCCGTGCCCGATCCGTCGACGGCCGACAGCGAGGAGTTCGCCGTGGTGCTCGCGACGCTCGGCCGCCAGCTGCAGGCCGACAACCGCCACTGGCACAACATCGCGGCCGGCATCGTTGGGGTCACCGAGGAGACCACCACCGGCGTGCACCGCCTCTACCAGATGATGGAGGCCGGCACGCTGCTGTTCCCGGCCATCAACGTCAACGACTCGGTGACGAAGAGCAAGTTCGACAACCTCTACGGCTGCCGCCACTCTCTCATCGACGGCATCAACCGCGCCACCGACGTGATGATCGCGGGGAAGACCGCGGTGGTGTGCGGCTACGGCGACGTGGGCAAGGGCTGCGCGCAGTCACTGCGCGGCCAGGGCGCGCGCGTCCTCGTGACCGAGATCGACCCGATCTGCGCGCTCCAGGCGTGCATGGAGGGCTACCAGGTGGTGCTGCTCGACGACGTGGTCGACAGTTCGGACATCTTCGTGACGTGCACCGGCAACCACGCCATCATCACCGCGGCCCACATGGCGCGGATGAAGCACAACGCGGTCGTGTGCAACATCGGCCATTTCGACAACGAGATCGACATGGCGGGGCTCGCGGCCACCGCGGGCATCGAGAAGGTCAACGTGAAACCGCAGGTGGACGACTGGCGCTTCGCCGACGGCCACTCGGTGATCGTCCTCGCCGAGGGTCGCCTCGTGAACCTGGGCTGCGCTACCGGGCACCCGAGCTTCGTGATGAGCAACAGCTTCACGAACCAGACCATCGCCCAAGTGGAGCTGTTCACGCACCGCGACTTCTACGAGCGCCGGGTGTACACGCTGCCGAAGCACCTCGACGAGAAGGTGGCGCGCCTGCACCTCGACAAGCTCGGGGCCAAGCTCACCACGCTCTCCGAGCACCAGGCCGCCTACATCGGCGTGCCGGTCGAGGGCCCCTACAAGCCCGAGCACTACCGGTACTGAGCGCCAGTGCGCCGCCTTCGGCGGCGCGGCGTCAGGCGGCGGCGGTGACCGCCGCCTGACGCAGCGCGCGGTAGATGATGGCGGCGTCGCCGAGGCGGCGCCGCAGCGTGCGTTCGAGGCCGCCGATCGGGTAGAGGTTCTGCGGCGCGCGCGGGTCCTTGTGCGGGGCCGACGCGAAGCGGCTGAGGCTCCCGCTCACGCGGTCGGCGAGAGCCACGAGCACGTCGGTGGGGAGCGCCCCCGTGGCCTCGCACCGCAGCACGCTCGAGTACGGCGACGGCGCGTCGCCGGGAAGCCGCACGTACCAGCTCGCCTTCCCGTAGGGCGGCGACTCGATACGGAACAGCGGCGTGCGCTCGCCCGCGTGCAGCGCGAGCAGCACCCGATCGAGCTCGGGCGGCAGGTAGCGCACGTGATGCGACTTGATCAGCCCGACCGCGTCGGGGATGTGGCCGCGCTTGCGCAACGGGCCGTCGAGCAGGATCAGCTCGTCGCCGCCGCGCCGCGCCCGTTCGGCGACCTCGACCTCGGCTCGCGCCATGTCGTCGTGCACCGCGAAGGTGAGGGCATCCATGGTCGCGTCGCCGGCGCGATGCGCCGTGAACGTGCCGTGCGCCGTGGGCACGTCGGCGAGCACCGGCGCCGGCGAGTAGACCCCGCGCCCCACCACGATCTCGCCGATCGTGGCGCAACCCGCGTCACAGCGCACCGTGCCGGCCGCGAACGACGCGAAGATGCCCGGCATCACCGAAGCGTCGGCATCGGACACCCACGCCCGCGCTTCGAGCCGGCGGACGCCGTCGACGAAGACGACCGCGCCCTGCGGCGCGCGGTCGGCCGGGGGCACGATCGCCGACCAGCGCGCCAGCGGGACCTCCAGGTCGAGCACGACCGAGGCCTCGCTCGCGGCCAGATCCATCTCGCCGCCCGCCGCGCCGTACCCGGGATCCCAGGGGTCGACCGCGAACCTCATGTCGTGACCATCGTGACGTGGGAGCAGTTGCCGGTCTTCGCGACCTCGAAGCGCACCGGGATGCGTTCGGCGAGCTCGCGGACGTGGGTGACCACGCCCACCATCCGCCCGCTCGTGCCCAACGTCTCGATGGTGGTGGCAACCGTGTCGATGCTGTCGAGGTCGAGGCTGCCGAACCCCTCGTCGAGAAAGATCGCCTCGAGGCGGGGCGCGCCGTTGGCGGCCAGCGCCGCGATCTGGTCGGACATGGCCAGGGCCAGGGCCAGCGACGCCTGGAACGTCTCGCCTCCCGACAGGGTGCGCACCGACCGCGACGCGTCGGCGTTGGCATGGTCGACGATCTCGAAGTCGGAACCCTCGGTGGCCCGCAGCGAGTACTGGTGGTCGCTCAGCTGGAAGAGCGTGTCGGAGGCGCGGGCCACGACCGTGGCGAGCGCTGCGCCCACGAGCCAGTCGACGAAGGCGTCGTCGCGCAACAACTTCGCCAGCAGTTCGGCCACCTGCCGAGTGCGCTGCGCCGACGCGAGCTCGCCGGTCAGCTCCTCGGCCTGAGCCCGGTCGGCGCCGAGCCGTCCGAGCCGCTCGACCGCCTGCCCGAGCTCCTGCGCGACGCGCTGCGACACCGCGGCGAGACCGTCGCCAGCCGCGGCGGTGACGCCCTGGGCTGCGGCCTGCGTGCAGAGGTCGTGGAGCAGCACCTGGCGGCGGCCCTCGAGATCGGCCGCGGTGGCCCGCAGCTCGCTGGCGCGCTTCGCGTGCTCGGCGTGCCGCTCGCCCGCCCACGTGGCGAGCCCGGACCAGCTCGCCGCGAGATCGTCGGTGCGGCGGGGCGGGCCGAGCGCCGCGACGGGATCGCGCTGGGCGTCGAAACGGTCGGCGAGGCACTCGACCGACTCCTTCACCGTCGCATGGGCGCGGCGGGCCGAGGTCTCGGCGCGCGCCGCCTCCTGCTCCGCGGCGCGGGTGGCGGCGAGCGCGGCGTCGGCCGCGCGTACGGCGGCGAGGGCGGCTTCGTCGGCGTCTCGTGACGCTCCCTCGCCGAGCGCGGCGCGCAACTCGGCGAGCCGGCTCTCCTGTTGCTCGAGCCCGCCGCGTGCGGCGTCGGCGGCCCGGCGCGCGGACTCGGACCGCTTCGTCGCGGCGGCCGCCGCCTCGCTCGTGGCCTTGGCGGCCGCGAGGGCCTGCTCGATCGCCGGCGGAGCTTGCCGGTGCGGCACGCGCACCACGGCCTGCTCACACACCGGGCACTGATCGCCGTCGTGCAGGTCGCTGCGCAGTGCGTGGGCGCGATGCTCGTCACGCAGCCGCTCGTACTGCGCGCGTGCCGACTCGCGGTCGGATGCTGCCGAATCGGACGCCCGGGCCGCGGTGTCGGCCGCGTCCGCGGCCGCCCGGGCTTCGCCGGCCCGCTCGACGAGCCGCGCCTCCAGGGTGTGGAGCTCGTCGTGCAGCGCGATCCGTCGTTCGAGCGCTGCCGCCTCGCCGAGCGCGGCCCGGCACTGCGTGGCCGCCGCCAGCTCGGCGCGCCGGGCCTCGAGGGCCGCCATGGCCGAGTCGAGGCGCGCCGCGGCCTCCTGCAGACCTGCGCCGGCCTCGTCGAGCTCGGCCGGGACCGCGATCTGCTCGAGCCGAGCGACGAACGCCTCCGTGTCGGCGAGCTGCGTGCGCACGGCCCCGAGATCGGCGGTGAGCGTTGCGTCGGTGCGCGCGGCGCCGGCGGCGCCGGCGGCGACGCGCTCGAGCGCCGCCACCCGTTGCTCGGCATCGGTGATCGCCTCGGCGGTGGCTCCGGCGAGCGAGCTCAGCCGGGCGTCGAGCGCGGTGACCGCCGACCCGGCATGCTGGGCGCGCTGGCGCGCCCGGTCGCCGAGGCGGCGGTAGACGTCGAGGTTGAGCAGACGCACGAGGAGCGACCGGCGGTCGCGTGGCTCGTCGGTGAGGAAGCGGGCGAACTCGCCCTGCGGCAGCACCACGCAGCGCGTGAAGTCGTCGAAGGGCAGGCCGAGCAGCGCCACGACGGCCGCGTCGGCCTCGCGCACCTGGGCCGCGAGTGACTCGGCGGTGCCGTCGTCGTGCAGGCGCTCGAGGCGCACCTGGTGCTTCGGCGTGCTCTTACCGAGCGTGACGACGCGTGTGACGGTGTAGTGCGCCCGACCCACGTCGAAGTCGAGCGCGACCCGGGCTTCGAGCGCGCCGAGCGACACGATGTTGCGGGTGACGGTCTTGTCGTCGTGGCGCGGGACCTTGCCGAAGAGCGCGAAGCCGATCGCGTCGAGCACGGTGGACTTGCCGTTGCCCGTGGGGCCGACGAGCGCGAAGTAGTCGATGCCGGAGAAGTCGATCGTGGTTTCCTCGCGGAACGAGCCGAACCCGTGCATCTGTAGGCGAAGGGGCCTCATCGCGCTTCGCTCCCGGTGGTGAGCTCCTCGAGCAGATCGTCGAACAGCGCGACGACACGCTCGTCGTCGATGCTGCGGCCCGCGCAGAACGCCGCGAACAGGTCGTGGGGCGACTGCTCGCCCGTGACGGCCCGCGAGGGGGGCGCGTCGCCCTCGGGCTCGTGCACGACGATCACGTCGACCGCGGCGGGCAGCAGCGCGCGCACCTCGTCGGCGAGGCCGGCCCGCACCGGTTCGCGTACGCGGACGCGCAACCAGGCCGGTTCGTCGCCCCGCGCCGCCGCGTAGGCGCGCAGCTCGTCGAGGCTGCCTTCGACCGTACGGAGCCGCGCCGCCGAGGCGAGGTGCACCTCGCGGACGCGGGCCGGTGACGACGCGGTCGCCTCGACGACGAGCACGCACGGCTCGTGGTGCTCCTCGCCGAAGTCGACCTGGATCGGTGAACCCGCATACCAGCCCGGGCAGGCGGACGGGATCGACTGCGTGCGGTGCAGGTGACCGAGCGCCACGTAGTGCAGCGCGGCGGGGAACACCGATGCGGGCACCACGTAGTCGAAGATCGACTGCGCCTGCCGTTCACCGCCGCCGAAGCTCGCGTGCACGATCGTGCAGTGCCCGACCAGCACCGACACCGCGCCGTCGCCGGCGGCCCCACCAGCCGCGGCACCCGGTGCGGTGGCCGCGTCGGCGCCGCAGAGGCGTGCGACGAGCTGCCGGTAGTCGGCCTCGTACGTGCCGCCCGCGTCCGACGACGAGAGCTCGAACAGATCGCGCGCGTGGACGGCGTATCGCTGCGAGACGAACGGCAGTGCCGCGACCCGGACGAGCTCGCCGCCGGTCGTGCGAAGCTCGATGAGCCCGCCTGCCTGCGGCCCGCGCGGGTGGCCGAGCAGGTGGAAGCCCGCGGCGGCGCACAACGGTGACCAGGCGTCGAACGCGAACGGGTTGTCGTGGTTCCCGGCGACCGCGACCACCTGGGCGCCGGTGGCCCGCAGCGCGAGCAGCGTGGACCAGACGAGCTGCTGCGACTCGGGCGACGGCGCGGAGTGCTCGAAGAGGTCGCCGGCGACGACGACGAGGTCGACGGCCTCACGCGCGGCGATGGCGACGATCTCTTCGAACACCGCGCGGTGCTCGTCGAGACGCGATCGCCCGCGCACCGTCTTGCCCACGTGCCAGTCGCCGGTGTGCAACAGCTTCACGCCGCACCCCTCATCGACGCACGGGCCATCGACGCACGGGCCATCGACACACCGGCGCTCAACGCGCGCCCGGGAACTTCGCGAACGGGTCGGGCACACCGCTCGGCTCACCGGCGCCGGTGGTGGCACCTGGCTCGATGGACCCGGCGGCCGCGGCGCGTGGCGCGACGGCGCCGGCGGCGCGCTCGTCGGGCCGGGTGGCCCACGACGGGAACGGGAACTCGACGGTGAGTGGCACGGGAATCTCGGGCTGCATCACGAACATCGTGCCGGGCTTGGCGATCGTGGCGCGCTGCTGGTGGGCGCGCGAGAGGTAGCCGTACTCGGGCCGCTGCGCCTCCGCGGCGTCGAGCCGGCCCACGACCCGCAACGACGAGTTGGCGACGATGCGCCGTTCCACCTCGCTCGCAGTCTGCTGCGCGCCGATCAGCACGATGCCGAGCGAACGACCCCGCTCTGCGATGTCGAGCAGGATCTCCTTGATCGGCGACGTGCCGTCGCGCGGCGCGTACTTGTTCAGCTCGTCGAGCACGACGAACATCAGCGGCTCGCGAGCGCCCCGTGCCTCCTTCTCGTCGAACGCCCGGCGCAGCGTGACGCCCACCACGAAGCGCTGCGCCCGATCGGGCAGGTTGTGCAGGTCGACGACCGTGACCTGCGCGCCGTCGGTGCGGACCCGGTGAGCGCGCCCTCGCAGCGGTAGGTCGGCCCGGATGAGACGCTCGAGCTTGGGGACCGAGGAGCGCAGCCGCCGGAGGAACGCGTTGATGGTGCCGAGCGGATTCGGCCCGGCCCAGTCGCGCTGCGTCTCGTCGGTGGTGACCTTCTCCTCCACGAGATCGACGAGCGCACGGTAGGTGCGCACCGGTGTGCCCTCGATCGCCACGCCGCCGTCGTCGAGGGCGACCGCATCCAGCAACCGCCGCGCGACCTGGTGGATCACCGTTGTGTACTGGCTCCGTTCGTCCTCGGCGTCGGCGAACACGAACGGCAACAGCCCTTCCGCGCACAATTCCGCGAGCGTCCACCAGAACGCGTCGACACCGAGGTCGCGGCTGGCGACGTCGGGCCGGCCCGTCGGGTCGTCGCGGCGCGCCGGCGCGAAGAGCTGCACGCTCGAGAAGGCTCCGGGCACCAGGCCGAGTGTGCGGTAGCGATCGCGCTGCGCGTCGTCGATGCGCGCGTTCTCGTGGTCGAGGAACAGGAGGTCCTCGCCCTTCACGTTGAACACGAGCGCGGTGCAGTTGTGCACCGCGGCGAGCGCGGGGGAGTGGAACAGCGAGTAGAGCAGGAACATCGCATACGTGGTCTTCGTGGCCACACCCGAGATGCCGGAGATGCTGACGTGCGCGCCGCGAGTGCCGTCGAGGAACTCGAGGTTGGCGAACAGCGGCTGGCCGTCGCGGCCGAGGCCGATCGGCAGCTTCTTCGTCATGCGGTCGAAGTAGAGCGCGAGATCTCGCTCCTCGGCGGTGGCCCGGCGGACCGGCGCGCCCGGCGTGGGCGGCACGTAGATCTCGGGATCGATGCGTGTGGTGAGCACCTGCGCGGCCTCGCTGACCTCCGCGGGGAGCACACCGTCCTCGATGAGGAAGACGTCGGAGTCGAAGCGCGCCCCCTCGTGCCGGGCCCGTACCTGCGCGACCACGCCTGCGAGCCGCACCGCGTCGTTGCGGCCGGGCACCCGACGTTCGCACACGACGACGTCGTCGAGTTGGAGGTACTCGCCCTCGGCGACCGCCACCCAGAAGTCGAGCGGCGTCGCGTCCTCGGTGCCGAGCACGCGGCCCACGGGTACGACATTTGCTACAGGTACGGCGGGTGCAGCGGGTACGGCGGGTGCGGCGGGCGGGTTGTCCACGGGTCCGACGGTAACCGCGGGGTGCGACAGCGGCCGCGGATGCGGTTGGCCAGGGTGCACGCGGCTGCGGAAGGATTCGCGGTCATGCAGCGCTTCGAGGGCAGGGTGGCGGTCGTGACCGGTGGGGCGAGCGGGATCGGGTTCGCGCTCGGCCGGCGCTTCGGCGAGGCCGGGATGAAGGTGGTGCTCGGCGACGTGGAGGCGCCTGCGCTCGAGCGGGCCGTCGCCGACCTGTGCGCCGCGGGCATCGAAGCCAAAGGTGTGCCGTGCGACGTCACCGATCCCGCGCAGATGGAGGCGCTCGCGCGGGCCGCGCTCGACGCGCACGGCGCGGTGCACGTGTTCTGCAACAACGCGGGCGTCGGTGGTGGTGGCCTGTCGTGGGAGACGCCGCTGTCGACGTGGGAGTGGGTGCTCGGTGTGAACCTCTGGGGCGTGATCCACGGTGTGCGCACGTTCGTGCCCATCCTGCTGCAGCAGCACGAGGGCCACATCGTGAACACCGCCTCGGTCGCCGGCCTCGTCGCCGCGCCCTTCATGGGGGCGTACAACGCGAGCAAGCACGCCGTGGTCGGCATCTCCGAGACGCTGCACCACGAGCTCGCGATCACGGGCGCGCGTGTCCGCGTGTCGGTGCTGTGCCCGGGCTGGGTGAACACGGGCATCGCGATGTCGGAACGCAACCGGCCCGCGCACCTCGCGATACCGGAACCCACCGCGGAGCAGGCCGCGCAGGGCGAGACGATGCGCGAGATGCTGCAGGCGATGATCGACGGCGGCATGGATCCCGACCGCGTGGCCGAGCAGGTGTTCGAAGCGGTGCGCGAGGAGCGATTCTGGATCCTCACGCACTCGGGTGAGGACGACGACGCGTGGACCCTCGCGGTCAACCGCCGCCTCGAGTCGGTCCGTGACCAGACCGATCCCGTGCTGAACCTGCTCGCCTGAACCTGCTCGCCTTGACCTGCTCACCTGCTCGCCTGAACCTGCTCGCCTGAACCTGCTCGCCTGACTGTCGCAGGTGGCTCGTACCGTCGGCGTGTGCTGCTCCAGACGATCGCCGGCGCGCTGTTCCCCGTGGCCTGCCCTCGCTGCGGGCGCCGCGGCGCGCCCGTGTGCGACGAGTGCCTGCGCATGGTGCGGCCGGCGGTCGCGCTCCCCGCCCCCGCGGGCGTCCACCGCTGGGCCGCGCCGTTCGCCTACGAGGGCGTGGTCCGGGAGTTGATCGCGCGGGTGAAGTACCGCGACGAGCGGTACGCGCTGGCGTGGCTCGCGGGGCAGGCGGCCGGCGCCGCTCGCGCCGCGGGGATCGACCGGCCCGACGTGGTCACGTGGGCGCCCACCACGCCGGCGCGCCGGCGCGAGCGCGGGTTCGACCATGCTGCGGTCCTCGCGCGCCGCGTCGGGCGGGAGCTGCGCGTGCCGTGCCGGCCGCTGCTCCGGCGAGTCGACGGTGCACCGCAGACCGGGCGCACGGCGCGGGAGCGGCGCGACGGCCCTCGCTTCGCGCCGCTGTCAGTGCCCGCGCGTGCGGTCGGGATCGAACCCGCACCGCGGCGCGTGCTCGTCGTCGACGACGTCGCCACCACCGGGGCGACGCTGCGGGCCGCGGCGAGTGCACTCCATGGCGCCGGCCGGGTCGACGCGCTCACTGCGGCGCGGACGCCGCCTCCGAGCTGATCCGGTTGAGCGCGGCGCGGTTGCGCCGCAAACGGTCGACCACCATGTACACCGTCCACAGCGGTGCGAGCACGAACAGCGCGGCGTAGGCCGCGGTTCTGGCGCTCCTGCTCGATCGCGAGCGTCACCATGGCGCCGATCCACACTGCCATCGCGACGAGCGACATCGGCCGCTTCTCGCGCACCGACACGGGATGCGGGAACTCCACGCGCATCGTCATCGTGAGTAGGCAGAGCAGCCAGCAGATCGACAGGTTCACCCACCGGTTCGCATTGAGCAGGAACAGGGTGGGGATGATCATGTTCCACTCGGCGGGGAAGCCGCGGAACCAGCGGTCGGCGGTTTCCATGTCGGTGCGGGCCATCCAGAGCGCGCCGGTGAGCAGGATCGCGAAGCTGGTGAGCGCGATCGTGTTGTCCGGCAGCACCTGGAACTTGTCGAGGAACGCCACCGGCACGATCGTGCACGTGAAGTAGTCGACGATCAGATCGAGCGTGTTCCCGTCGATGTGCGGGATCGCGTGGTGCACGTTGATCTTGCGAGCGATCGGACCGTCGATGCCGTCCATCAGCATCGCGACCACGAGCCACAGGATCGCGGCGCGGGCATGGCCTTCCACGGTCGACTGCAGGCCGAGCAGGCCCACGATGACCCCGCTCGCGGTGAACACGTGCAGTACCCATCCGGCGCGGATCTCACGTTGTGTGTACACGGGCGTCCTCGGCGGCGCGCTGACTGTCGGTGGGTGAACCATGGTAATTGTCCCGATCGGCGCCACCTGCGGCGGGCTGAGCGGGAACTACCGTGATCTCAGCCGAGCGCAGCAAGGAAGGCCGGCGGGCCGTGATCGAAGCGAACAAGAGGCACGACCAGCCCGGCGTACGTCCGGAGATCTCGGCCGCCCGGCACCGCCGGCGGCGCCGGGTCGAGATCGTATGGGTCGTGCTCACGGTGCTCTACGGCGTCGGGCGGGCGGTGGTGGTCGGCCTCACCCTCTCGCGCTACGGCGTGAACCCCTGGATCTACGGCGCCATCGACGCGACGACATCGGTACCGCTCGGCTTCGGCACGGCGCGCGCCACGACCGCGGCGATCGACCGTCGCTGGGCGGCGGCGCGCCAGTGGACGATCGTGGCCGCAGTCGCGTTCGTCGCACCCGACCTGTCGATCTTCGTGATGGGCGGCGGGCGCCTGCCGACCGTCGTGTTCGTGATCGTCGCCGGTGTGGTGCTCGTGACCGGCACATTCGCGCTGCGCGCGGCGCGCGCCAAGATCCGCAGTGGGCGCCGTGCGCGGGCCGCCGGCAGTGAGGTGGTGGCCGGATCGGACGCCGCCGCAACGGCGCCGAGCGACGACCGGCTGACAACTACCCCGAACTAGCCTGGCTTCGACATGAGCCTGTTCCAGAAGCTGCTCCGCGCCGGCGAGGGCAAGAAGGTCAAGCTGCTCGAGTCGATCGTCCCCGAGGTGGCCAAGTGGGAGCCGGAGATCGAGCGGCTCACCGACGACCAGCTCGCGGCGAAGACCGTGGAGTTCCGGGGACGCGTCGATGCGGGCGAGGATCTCGACGAGCTCCTGCCCGAGGCGTTCGCGGTGGTCCGCGAGGCCGCGAAGCGGCGCCTCGGCCAGCGGCACTACGACGTGCAGGTGATGGGCGGCGCGGCGCTGCACTTCGGCTGGGTCGCGGAGATGAAGACCGGCGAGGGCAAGACGCTCGTCGCCACGCTGCCCGCCTACCTCAACGCGCTCACCGGGCGCAGCGTGCACCTCGTGACGGTCAACGACTACCTCGCCAAACGCGACGCGGAGTGGATGGGGCAGATCTACAACTTCCTCGGGCTGTCGGTCGGTGTGGTGATCCCGGGATTCATGGACTCGCCGGCCGAGAAGCGCGCCGCGTACGACTGCGACGTCATCCACGGCACCAACAACGAGTTCGGTTTCGACTATCTCCGCGACAACATGTGCGTCAGCATCGAGGAGCAGACCCAGTGGGGCTCGCGTCCGCGCGACCACGGCGCGCACCATTTCGCGATTGTCGACGAGGTCGACTCGATCCTCATCGACGAGGCCCGCACGCCGCTCATCATCTCGGGCCAGGTGCACGACGCGGCCGAGCTCTACTACCAGTTCGCGCGCGTGGTGCGAGGCCTGCAGGGCGAGCGCGACTACGAGGTCGACGAGGCCAAGCGCACGGTCGTGCCTACCGAGGACGGCATCGGTCGCGTCGAGCAGGCGCTCGGCGTCACGAACCTCTACGACAACGTCAACCAGAACTTCGTGCACCAGCTCGCGCAGGCGCTACGCGCCAAGGAGCTGTTCCACCGCGACAAGGACTACATCGTCGCCGACGGCGAGGTGAAGATCGTCGACGAGTTCACCGGCCGCATTCTCGAAGGCCGTCGCTGGAGCGAGGGTCTGCACCAGGCGGTCGAGGCCAAGGAAGGCGTGCGCATCAAGGCCGAGAACCAGACCCTCGCCACCGTCACGCTGCAGAACTACTTCCGCCTCTACGACAAGCTCGCGGGCATGACAGGCACTGCGCTCAGCGAAGCCGGCGAGTTCATGCACACCTACGAACTCGCGGTGGTGCCGGTTCCCACGAACCGGCCGTCGCAGCGCGCCGACCAGTCCGACCTGATCTACAAGGGGGTCGACGGCAAGTTCAACGCGGTCGTCGACGACATCGGCGAGCGGCACGCCACGGGCCAGCCGATCCTCGTGGGCACGATCTCGGTGGAACAGTCCGAGAAGCTGTCGCGGCTGCTCGACAAGCGAGGCGTGCGGCACGAGGTGCTCAACGCCAAGCAGCACGAGCGGGAGGCGCCGATCATCGCCCAGGCCGGCCGGCTCGGCGGCGTCACCGTCGCCACGAACATGGCGGGCCGCGGTGTCGACATCCTGCTCGGCGGCAACCCCGAGGGTCTCGCGGAGCAGGAGATGCTGCGCGACGGCCTCGATCCGGAGGCCCACGAGCACGCCGCGCGCTACCGCGAGCTGGTCGAGCAGTTCGCGGTCGACTGCAAGATCGAAGGCGACAAGGTGCGGGGCCTCGGCGGCCTCTACGTGCTCGGCACCGAGCGGCACGAGAGCCGCCGCATCGACAACCAGCTGCGCGGCCGCTCGGGCCGCCAAGGTGATCCGGGCGAGAGCCGCTTCTACCTGTCGCTCGAAGACGAGCTGATGCGCCTGTTCGCGACGGGCCTCGTCCAGCGCGTGATGGGCGCGAACTTCCCCGACGACATGCCGCTCGAGTCGAAGATGGTCTCACGCGCCATCGAGCGGGCCCAGGGCACCGTCGAGGACCGCAACTTCGAGATCCGCAAGGACGTCCTCAAGTACGACGAGGTGATGAACGAGCAGCGCAAGATCGTCTACCGCCTGCGCCAGCAGATCCTCGACGGACTCGACCTCAAGGACGAGGCGCTGCAAATCATCGAGCGCACCATCAAGCGGCTCGTCGATGCGCACTGCTGGGGCGAGTTCGTGGAGGAGTGGGACGTCGACGCGCTGCACAACGAGGCCCGCTCGTTCTTCCCCACCCAGCTCACCCGCGACGAGCTGGCCGCGGTCGAGCGGCGTGGCGCGCTCGAGGATCTGCTGCGCGACGAGGCGATCGCGGTCTACGAGCGCCTCGAGGAGGAGCGCACGCCGGAGGTGCAGCGCGACATCGAGCGTCGAGTGATGCTGTCGGTGATCGACCAGCACTGGCGCGAGCACCTCTACGAGATGGACTACCTCCAGGAGGGCATCAACCTGCGGGCCATGGGCCAGAAGGACCCGCTCTCGGAGTGGCAGCGCGAGGGCTTCGACATGTTCGAGGCGATGATGGGCACCGTCGACGAGGAGTTCGTGCGTTACGTCTTCCACGTGCAGGTGATGGTCGACGATTCGCCCACCGCCGACGTGCGCAACGTGCAGTACAGCGCGGCCGAGGATCCTGTCGCCGGTACCGCGTCGATCCGGGACGCTGCTGTCGCCGAGCTCGCCGCGGGCGAGATCGACAACGACGCGGCGCGCGAGGCCGCGATGCAGGCTTCGGTACCCGACGCTCCGCAACAGCCCGTGCGGGTGGAGAAGACGCCGGGTCGCAACGAGCCGTGCTGGTGCGGTTCGGGCAAGAAGTTCAAGCTCTGCCACGGTAAATAGCGCGTGCGTGATTTTTCCGAGCAACTGGGCGATCTGCGGCGGCGTGTCGATGACGCGCGCTCATACCTGCGCGTCGACGCGCTCGAGCAGCGGCTCGCCGAGCTCCAGACCGAAGCGAGCAAACCCGACCTGTGGGACGACCAGGACCGCGCCCGCGCCGTCACCACCGAGATG
Source organism: uncultured Actinomycetes bacterium (assembly GCA_963716525.1). Lineage (GTDB taxonomy): Bacteria > Actinomycetota > Acidimicrobiia > IMCC26256 > PALSA-610 > JBBREP01. Next base: position 362,791 of record OY970315.1, on the reverse strand, counting down.
GCGCGCCTGCGCGACGACATCGAGCTGGTCGGCGAGCTCGACAGGAAGATCTCCGATCTGGAGACGCTGTTCGAGCTGGCGCGCGAAGAGCGTGACGATTCCGAAGAGGTCACGATCGACAAGGACGCGGTCGAGCTCGAGCGCGCGCTTGACCAGCTCGAGCTGCGCGCGCTCTTCACGGGCGAGAACGACGAGCGCGACGCGATCTGTCTCGTGAACTCGGGCGCCGGCGGCACCGATGCGCAGGACTGGGCCGACATGCTGCTGCGCATGTACACCCGCTGGGCGCAGCGCTCCGGCTACAGCGTCGAGCTCGACGATCGCAACGAGGGACAGGAGGCGGGCATCACGTCGGCCACGTTCATCGTCAGGGGCCGTTACGCGTACGGCAAGCTTCGGGGCGAGAAGGGTACGCACCGACTCATCCGCATCTCGCCGTTCGACTCCAACGCCCGCCGCCAGACCGCGTTCGCGTCGCTCGACGTCGTGCCCGTGCTCGACGTCGAGGAAGCGCCCGAGATCAAGGAAGAAGATTTGCGCATCGACACGTTCCGTTCGTCGGGCGCCGGCGGTCAGCATGTGAATGTCACCGACAGCGCGGTGCGCATCACCCACCTGCCCACCGGGGTCGTCGTGTCGTGCCAGAACGAACGTAGCCAGATCCAGAACCGCGCGAAGGCAATGCAGATCCTCGCGGCCAAGCTCGCCGACCTCGCGCGCGCAGAGCGTCAGGCCGAACTCGACCGTATCTCGGGGGAGAAGAGTGAGGTGGCCTTCGGCAACCAGATCCGCACGTACACGCTTGCGCCGTACCAGCTCGTGAAGGATGAGCGCACCCGGTACGAGACCGGCAACGTCGAAGCGGTGCTCGACGGTGACATCGACGACTTCATCACGTCGTGGCTGCATCACCAGCGGCGCGAGAGCGTGTGAGGGCCGGCGTACTAGCTTTCCTGCCTTCACATGATCCGTTTCACGCACGTCCACAAGACGTATTCGCCCGACACCGTCGCCGTGCGCGACGTGTCACTCGAGATCCAAAAGGGCGAGTTCGTCTTTCTCATCGGTCCGTCGGGTTCCGGCAAGTCGACCATGCTCAAGTTGCTGCTGCGCGACGAGGTGGCCACGAGTGGCGAGATCTTGATCGCGGGGCGCGACATCAGTCGCATGCCGAACTGGAAGGTGCCACAGCTCCGCCGCAACATCGGCACGGTGTTCCAGGACTACAAGCTGCTGCCGAACAAGACTGTGCACGAGAACGTCGCGTTCGCGGTGGAGGTCACCGGGCAGCCGAAGAGCGCGGTGCGCCAGAAGGTGCCGAAGATCCTCGACCTCGTGGGTCTCTCCGGCAAGCAGGAGAACTTCCCCGAGGAGCTGTCCGGCGGTGAGCAGCAGCGTGTGTCGATCGCCCGGGCGTTCGTCAACCGCCCGCTGATCCTCCTCGCCGACGAGCCGACCGGCAACCTCGATCCGGCCACCACCGTCGACATCATGAAGCTGCTCGACCGGATCAACCGCACCGGCACAACGGTCGTGATGGCCACCCACGACCAGCGGATCGTCGACGCGATGCGCCGGCGCGTGCTCGAGCTCGATCGCGGCGTGCTCGTGCGCGACCAGTCGCGCGGCATCTACGGCGTGGGTTCGTAACCGTGTCACATCTGGCCTATTTCGTGCGCGAGACGCTGATCTCGCTGCGCCGCAACGTGATGATGACGGTGTCGGGCATCATCACCATCGCGATCGGCGCCACGATCGTGAGTTCCATGCTGCTCTTCATTCGCGGCAACGACCGTGCCGCCGCGAAGGTGCGCGCCGACGTGCAGCTCGAGGTCTTCTTCCGCGTGCCCGAGATCAAGGCCGAGGTCGACGCGGTGAAACAGTCGCTCGACGAGCTGAAGCGATCGGGCGAGGTGAAGAGCTACCGGTATCTCGACCACAAGGCGGCGTACGCGGAAGCCAAGAAGCTGTTCCAGGACGATCCCGACGCGTTGCTCGATGTGAAGCCGAGCGACCTGCCGGTGTCGTACCGGGTGGCGTTGCGCGACGCGACGCAGGTGGAGAACATCGCACGCCAGTTCACCGGGCGACCCGGCGTGACGAACGTGAACACGCCGGCTCGGTTCATCCAGCCGTACTTCCGCGACGTGAACCGCATCCGCGCGATCCTGAGCGTCGTGGCGCTCGCGCTCACCGTCGCGTCGGTGTTCCTCGTGGTGATGACGGTACGGCTCGCCACCTACGCACGCCGGCGCGAGATCGAGGTCATGAAGCTCGTCGGCGCGTCGAACCTCTTCGTGCGGGTGCCGTTCCTCGCCGAGGGGATCGTGCAGGGCGTCATCGGCGGCGGCATCGCCTTCGGCCTCACCTTCGTGGCCCGTAGCGTGTTCAACGGCATGAACAGCAAGACCGGCGGCTCGTTCCTCGTGCTCAAGGGCTTCGAGCTCGTGTCGGGCGACGCCATGTGGTTCGGCCTCGTGGTGCTGATCGGTAGCGCCCTCGTCGGCCTCGTGAGCGCCATGATCGGGCTGTACCGCTTCCTCGACGTCTAGGCCCGTCGAGGCCTTGTGTCGCCTGCGGCGCCACGGCGAGCTCCCTGCGCACCCATCGCGCTATTCGGTCGCTCCCGGGCTGCTCCGGTCGCCGCGCTTGCACGCGGGCGACCGGAGCGAGGGCTCGGTTACTTGTTGGGCTGGGGCGTGATCCTGAGGTAGGGCTTGAGGGCCTTCCAACCCTTGGGGAACTTCGTCTTGGCGTCCTCGTCGGAGACCGCGGGGGCGATGATCACGTCGTCGCCGTTCTTCCAGTTCACGGGGGTGGCGACGCTGTACCCGGCGGTGAGTTGCAGCGAGTCGATCACGCGGAGGATCTCGTCGAAGTTGCGGCCCGTCGACGCCGGGTACGTGATGATGAGCTTCACCTTCTTGTCGGGGCCGATGATGAACACCGAACGGACGGTGAGCGTGTCGTTCGCGTTCGGGTGGATCATGTCGTAGAGGTCGCTGACCTTGTGGTCGGAGTCGGCGATCAGCGGGAAGTTGAGCGCCGAGCCCTGGGTCTCCTCGATGTCGCCGGCCCAGTTCTTGTGGCTGTCGAGCGGGTCGACGGAGAGCCCGAGCACCTTCACGTTGCGCTTGTCGAACTCCGGCTTCAGCTTGCTCACCATGCCGAGCTCGGTGGTGCAGACCGGCGTGAAGTCCTTCGGGTGGGAGAACAGCACGCCCCAGCCGTCGCCGAGGTAGTCGTAGAGGTTGATCGTGCCTTCGGTGGTGTCGGCGGTGAAGTCGGGAGCCTGGTCTCCGAGTCGCAGTGCCATGCACGTGCCCTTTCGTCGTGAGCGTTCGTCGTGAGCGTTCGCCGTGAGCGTTCGCCGTGAGCGTTCGCCGTGAGCGTTCGCCGTGACCGTTCGTCGTTCGCGTGGTCTCGGGGCGAGACTACGTCGCGACGCCGTGAAAGTCGACCCGGGAGGTCGGTTATTCCCAGGTCGTGTACGGGAGAACGGGAACGCGTTGACACGCGCGTGCGAATGCGGAGTGAAACTGCGGCCGTGGCGGGGTACTCGGGCACTGCATTGCCCAAGAAGCTCGGCGTCGAGCCGAACGGCCGCTTCGCCCTGGTCTCGCCGCCGCCGGGCTTCCTCGAGCGCCTGGCGCTCCCCGATGGCGTTCGGCTCCGCGATTCGGCCCGCGGGCGCAACGACGTGATCTTGTTCTTCGCCACCCGCCAGGCGGAGCTGCAGCGCCGGTTTGGCAAGCTGGCGAACGGGCTCGACGCGGCCGGCGGGCTCTGGATCGCGTGGCCCAAACGCGCGTCGGGCGTGGTCACCGACCTCACGGAGCGCATCGTGCGAGAGATCGGCCTGAAGGGCGGGCTGGTCGACAACCGGGTGTGCGCGGTCGACGACACGTGGTCGGGACTGCGGTTCGTCTACCGGCTGTCCGACCGCCCGGCACGGGCGACGAAGCTCAAGGTGCAGGGGGCCCTCCGCAACGGCCAGTCCTAGCTTCTCGGACTGTGTGCGGACGGTACGTGACGACGTCGAGCGTCGCCGAGCTCGCGGAGCGGCTCGACGTCGACGACGTGCGCGCCGACGAGAGCGATCCCAATTACAACGTGACGCCGCGCACCGAGGTGCCGATCGTCGCGAGCGCCGGGCCGGGCAGTGAGGGACGCGGGCGCGTGCTCGACCGCGTGCGATGGGGACTGGTGCCGTCGTGGGCGGACGACGTCAAGATCGGCGACAAGCTGATCAACGCCCGTGCCGAGACGATCCGTACGAAACCCGCGTTCCGTAATGCGTTCGCCAAGCGGCGCTGCCTCATACCGGCCGACGGCTTCTATGAGTGGAAGCGTGACCCCGCGCGCAAGACGAAGCAGCCGTTTTTCATTCATCCTCCCGACGGTGAGGGCCCCTTCGCGTTTGCCGGCGTGTACGCGGTGTGGCGGGACAAGTCGGTGGAGGGCGCACCGTGGTTGCGTTCGTGCGCGATCGTCACCACGAACGCGAACCACGTGGTGGGCAGGATCCACAACCGGATGCCTGTGATCCTCGACCCGTCGCGCTTCGACGAATGGCTCGACCCGGCGAACGCCGACCTTGATGCGCTGCAGGCGATGCTCGTGGCGGCGCCCGACGACGAGACCGAGTGCTATCCGATCAGCACCGCGGTGAACCGTCCCGCGAACAACTCCAAAGCGCTGCTCGAACCGGTCACCCCGCTCGACGTCGAGTAGCGCGTTCGAGTAGCGCACGATTTCGGGCGCGGCGATCGGAGCAGCCCGGGAACGACGGAGGAGCGACCCGGGTGCGCAGCGAGCTCGCCGTGTCGCCGAAGGCGACACAAAGCGTCAGGGCTCGAGCGCGTTGCGGAGCACATCGAGGACGTGCTCGCGGCGGCGGGCGAGCGCGTCGGCGCCCATCGCGTCGCCTCCGATCAACCCGGCGATGAGTGGCGCGTCGGACAGGTACGACAGCACCGCGCCGTAACCGGTGAGCATCAGCTGGCGGGCGTCGTAACGGCGCAGCCGGCCGGCGTCCATCTCTCGTTCGAGGAACGCGGCGCCACGATCGAACTGCGGCCTGAGCACGAGTGCAAGCTCCTCGGAGAGGATCGGTCCGCCGTCGAGCGCTTCGCGGCGCACGATGCGCACGAAGTCGGGATGGTGCTCGAAGAACCGGAACGCGGCACGCATCACCCGTTCCACCTGCGGCCAGCCGCCCTGGGCGTTGGCGCCGGTGGCCTCGTCCACGAGGCGCATCCAGTCCGAGAAGCTGTCGATCACGACTTCCCGGTACAACAACTCCTTGGATGGGAAATGATGCAGGAGGCTCGACCTACGGATGCCCACCTCGTCGGCGATGTCGTTGAGGCGGGTGGCCGCGAACCCGTGCTCGGCGAACCGGCGCCGGGCGACTTCGAGGATGGTTGCTCTGGTCGACACGCCCGCCGATGGAATGGCCATGAGGTCCCTCACCGTACGGCAGCGTCGCGCGGCCCACGACTCGCCTACCGACGTGTCAGTAGGCTATGTTCGCGCACCTGATGAGCCCGATGTCCCTGCTCCTCGACCTCCTGCTCGCCCTCGGTCTCGGCTTCGTCGTCACCGAGATGGCGATCATCGTGACCTCGGTGTGGCTCCACCGGTCGCTCGCGCACAAGTCGCTCACCGTCAGTGCACCGGTCACGCTCGCGTTCCGTTTCTTCATCTGGATCACCACCGGCATGAGACCGCGGGAGTGGGCGGCGATCCACCGCAAGCACCACGCGGCGACCGACACCCCCGAGGACCCGCATTCGCCCACCGTGCACGGGTTCTGGCGCGTGCAGCTCGGCAACGTCGGCCTCTACCGGCGCGCCGCGCGCGACGTCGAGATCGCCCGGAAGTACGGCCGCGACCTCCCGCCCGACCGGCTCGACACGCTGTTCTTCGACCACGCGCTCCTCGGTCTCGCGATCGGGGTCGCGATCATGGTCGGCATCTGCGTGCTCGCCGGCTTCGGCTGGCAGGTCGGTGTGCTCGCCTCGGGGCTCCACGCGTTGCTGTACGTGATGCTGTCGGGCGCGATCAACGCGGTGGGTCACCGGATCGGACGCCGCCCCTACGACAACTCGGCCACGAACCTCCGCACGCTCGCGGTGATCACCGGCGGCGAGGGATTGCACAACAACCACCACGCGGTCGCCACGTCGGCGCGGTTCTCGCTGCACCGGCGCGAGCTCGATCCGGGTTGGTGGACCATCCGCACGCTCGTCGCGATGAAGCTCGCGCGGCTGCGCCACAGCGACATCCGCCCGCGGCAGACGGTCGCTGCATGAGCGGAGTCACGCCGGCTTCGTGACCGTCCAGACGATGATCGTGGGCATGTCGCCGAACGCCCGGACCGTGGCATCGGGGAACGCCGGGTAGCTCGGGATCAGCTTCGCGGTCTCCGCGTCGCCCGCGCCTTCGTCGAGCCCGACGACGAGGAACCCGGCGTCGCGGAACGCCGCGAACCACTCCGCCGCGTGGTGCGCGTGGTTGCGCACGTACGGCACGACCGGGCGGTCTTTCGCCGGGAAGGCCGCGGCGCCACCCGCGCTCGTCGAGAACGGGTGCATGTCGGACACGACCGCGGTGGCCCCCGGTCGCATCACCCGCGCGAACTCGTGGATCGCCGCCGAGACCGACGGCTCGTGGCACAGCGCGAGCGCGCACGTGAGCACATCGACCGACGCGTCGTCGATCGTGGCGCCGCGTGATGGAGCGCGTTCATCGCGCCCCGGGCGCGATGCGTCGAGCCGTCTCCATCGCCTGCTGCGCGTTGCCGAGTATCGCCGGTGCGGGCGTGCTGACGCCGCGCTCGCAATACCGCTCGATGTGCTCGCGGATCCGCTCGGGCGGCCCCCACACGATCAGCTCGTCGACGAGCGACTGGGGAATGGCCGCGGTCGCGGCCTTGCGGTCACCCGACTGCCATGCGTCCCACATCGGCCGCAGCTGGTCGCCGCGCCCGAGCCATTCGTGGAACGCCGCGTACACCGGCACGTTGAGGTATTGCGCGATGGCGCGCCGGCCCACGAAGTCGACGAGCTCGCGGTCGTCGGTGGGCAGCACGAAGATGCGGGCCACGATCTCCTTACCGGCGCCGACGACCGGCGCGACCGTCGCCACGTCGTCGGCCGACAGCCAGTTGATGATCGCGCCGTCGCCTTCTCTTCCTGCGAGCCGCAACATGCCTTCACGGAGCGCAGCGACGAGGATCGGCGGCTGCTCCGGCACCGGGAGCCCGAGCGTGAAGCCGCGCACCGAGAACGTCTCGTAGTCCTCGGTGACCTTCTCGTTGCGAAGCGCGGCGCGCAGGAAGCGCAACGTGTCGCGCACCCGCTGGTACGGCTTCTCGAACACCATGCCGTTCCAGCGTTCGACGATGATGTTCGACGAGCTACCGATGCCGACCGCGAAGTGGCCCGGGTTGGCGCTGCACAGCGACGCAACCTGCGACGCGAGCGTCATCGCACCGCGCGTGTAGGCGGGGATGATCGCGGTGCCGAGCCGCAGCTCGGGCGCCCACGCCGCGGCGAGCACCAGCGGCGTGAACGCGTCGGCGCCGCCCGACTCGGCCGACCACACATCGGTGTAGCCGAGGTCGACGAGCTCGCGGTAGACGTCCCGGTGTTCGGCGAGCGTGATGCCGTCGAACGGCACCGTGATCCCATGGCGTCTCGGCGGGACGGCGCTCGCCGTGTTCATCGCAGCTCCTCGGTGGCGGGGGGCTCATCCTTCCACTGGCGCACCATCGTGGACTGGCTCGCGGTGGCGAGCAACACGCCGCCCTCGGACCACAGGTGCACGAGGCCGTGGCCGAAGCCCTGCTGGACCGCATGGACGCGGATGTCGGCGAGCACCCAGTCGCAATCCTCGAGCTGCGCGACCCGCAGGGTGTTGTCGAGGCTGTTGCCTCCGGCGCGCATGCCGAGCGCCTGGCCGATGCCGAACGGCACGAAGTCGCCGATGATCGCCAGACCCGACGCCTTGAGCTCCGACAGTCCGGGGAAACGCACCCACAACGCCGAGGTGCCGTCGCCCGGCGGGCCCGGCAGCTCGGTGAACGGGCGGGCCGACGCCAGCAGCATCTCCATGCGCGACGAGATCGTGCCCTCGTGCCGGTCCATCATCGGGCGCGCCGGGCAGCGTTCGGGCGCCGGGACCTCGGGCATGCGCGCCCACTGCCCCGAAGCCGGCACCGGGCGGGCACCGAAGGCGCCCACCACGGTGAGGATCTCCTGCCCGTCGCTGCGCGCGATGACCCGCACCTGGCTCGTCTGGCGGCCGCGCACCACCTCGTCGACGTCGAGCTCGAGCTCGTGCCCCTCGGGGGCGTAGCTGAGGTACTGGGCGGTCGCCCACACCACCGGACGCGCCGTCTCCTGCTCGGCCACCTCGATCGCCGCGCCGAGCCCGGCGCCGCCGAACAGCGCGCCCGTGCCCGAGATCAACCCGCGCACCACCGGCATGCGCCAGCGCCGGTAGCCGACCCGTTCGAGCCCGAAGAACGCGAGCGAGTTCACGAGTTGGCTCTTGTACTGCCTCGCCTGCGGCTCATGATGCTTTGCCTCGCCTGCGGCTCGGGGGCGAGTGGCTCGTCACCCGTGTCGCTCCTCCGTCGCTCCCCGGGCTGGCTTCGCCACCGCGCCCGAACCTGGCCCACCCCCACTTCAGCGCCGTTCCGCTCGGTGCTCGACGACGCCGAGGCCGGTGAGCTTGGTGCCGCTCAACGTGCGCTCGGCGTGGCGCAGGCGCCAGGCGAGCATGCGCTGCGCGTAGTCGAGCACCTTCGCCGCGTACGCGGGATCGGCGGCCCGGTTGTGGAGCTCGTCGGGGTCGTCGTCGTAGTCGAAGAACACCGACGGCAGGCTCGGATACCCGGCAAACTGCACGTACTTGCCGTGCGCGTCGCGCAGCACGGCCAGCGACAGCTCCTCCATCGTGAGGTCGTACTGCTCCTCCACGACTCGGTGCGCGGGCTCGCGCAGGTCCCACTCCCAGTGCGCCTCGTCGCGCCACCGCGGCGGATCGTGGCCGGTCAGCCAGCCGCGCAGCGTGCGGCCGTCGCACTGGAGCGGCACCGGCGCGTCGAGGAGGTCGAGCAGGGTCGGCATGATGTCGATGTTCTCGGTGTGGGCCGCCACGATGCGGCCGCGGCCGGCGTCGAGCCCGTCGCGCGGGTCGGCGATGATCAGGGGCACATGGAAGCTCTGGTCGTAGAAGCCGAGCTTCTGCATGAGGTAGTGGTCGCAGAGCTGCTCGCCGTGGTCCGACGTCACGATCACGATCGTGTGCTCGGTCTGGCCGCGCTCGTCGAGCCATCCGAGCAGCCGCCCGAGCTGGGTGTCCACCTCGGACTGCATCCCGTAGTAGGTGGCGCGCAGCTGGCGGATCCGGCGCTCGTCGCGGGGGCCGCTGAGCCACTCGATCCCCATGATCGCTGCGAGCATGGGATGCGTCCGGGCCTCGTCGGTGTCGCGCGGTGCCCGCACCGGCATCGGCACGGTTTCGGGGTCGTACATGGTGTTGAACGGCTCGGGGGCGAAGAAGGGCGGGTGCGGCCGCAGGTAGCTCGCGTGGGCGAACCACGGGCCGCGACCTGCCGCGACGTGTCCGTCGAGGTGCTCGAGCAGCTGGTCGGTGAGAAACGCCGAGTTGCCGTGCTCCACGCGGTAGCGGGCCGGCGCGCGATGCGGTCCCCACACGTCGGTGCCCGGATAGCCGGGCTCGGGCTCCTCGACCCACTGCCGCCAGGCACCGTCGCGGTCGAGCGGGTAGCCCGCCGACACCAGCGAGTCGTGCCAGGGGTTCCAGGCGCCTTCGGGCATCTGGCACACGGCGCGGAAGCCGGGGAGCACGCCCTCGTATGTGCGCAGCCTCGGGTCGCCCGCCGGGACGGTACGGGGGTCGATCGAGGTGTCGGTGTAGCCGAACAGCACCGGGTCGTAGCCGAGCGAGCGCGCTTCGAGTGCCAGGTTCGTGAAGCGCGCGTCGAGCGGCGTGCCGTTCGTGACCGAGCGGTGGTTCATCGCGTACATGCCGGTGTACAGCGACGCGCGGCTCGGCCCGCACGGCGCGGACTGTGCGAAATGGTTGCGAAAGGTCACGCCGCGTGTCGCGAGACGGTCGAGGTGGGGTGTCCGCACCACGGGGTGCCCGAGCCGTGACAGGCATTCGCCGCGCCACTGGTCGAGCGTCACGAACAGGACATTGGGCTGCGACATCGGCGGCGCAGAGTAACCCCTGCGCCGCGCCCGCCGTCCGGCGACGCAGCGCGCGGGCCGCGCCAACGCGTGTCGCGTTACGTGAGCACGAAGATGTAATGCAAAGCAAAAGTTGATCGTGGAGCAGACAAATGCTTCCCTCAGCGGTCGCGATGCCTCATGATGGCGAGGCGCCGCACGGACGGGGCGTCGTGGACGTAGCGGCGGCGGTGAACGGTGGGCCTGCTCATCGCTTCGCGCGTCGCTGCCCGCGTCGGTGGAGTTCCCGGACCGGTCCGCCCGTCGGTCCGGCCGAACCCACCGGGGCCCCGGTCGGGTGCGGTTCCGCACGGCACCCAAGGCCGGGTCGCCAGGGCAGAGCACGGCTCCCAGTTCCCCGCCGTGCTCTGCCCACGGGCGCCGCGCACCCCGCTCGCCTGCGGTTCGCCTGGCAGGATGCCGGCTGTGCTGATCGAGGCCGTGCAGGCGGTGCAGGCGGTGGCCCGCCAGGCCGACGCGGAGTCGGCCGCCGCGCTCGCGGCCGACCGTCGGCGGGCCGACCGGGCCACGGTGATCATCCTGCTCGTGGGCGCGCTGTCGCTGACGCTCGGCCAGTTCCTCTCCCGGGACGGCGTGTGGCTCGTGCACCTGCTGCGGTCGCTCGGCGCGCGCAGCCTCGCCGGCCGAGTCGACCGCGGGCTCACCACCTCGTCACATGCGCAGTTCTGGTCGCTCGTGGAGTGGGCGGCGTTGCAGGTCGCCGGGTACGTGCTGCTGCCGATGCTCACCATCCGCTGGGTGCTCCACGAACGGATCCGCGACTACGGCCTGCGGGTGCGCGGCATCGGGCGCTTCGCGCTCCCGTACGCGCTGCTCTTCCTCGCTGCGTTCCCGTTCCTGCTCGCCGCGTCGTACTCCTCGGAGTTCCAGGCCCGCTACCCGTTCTACGACCTCGCGCCGCACCAGGCGCTGTGGCCGTACATGTGGATGTGGTGGTGCTGCTACGCGCTGCAGTTCGCGGCGCTGGAGTTCTTCTTCCGCGGTTTCCTCGTCCATGGCCTCGTGCCGCGGTTCGGGTTCATGGCCGTGTTCGTGATGGCGCTGCCCTACAACATGCTGCACTACGGCAAGCCGATGCCCGAGGCGTTCGCCGCGATCGTGGGTGGCGTGGTGCTCGGCGTGCTCGCGATCCGGACCCGTTCGATCTGGTGGGGTGCCGCGCTGCACATCTCCATCGCGGGCACGATCGACGTGCTCTCACTGTGGCACAAGGGGATCGTGTTCTGACCGGACCCCTGGTCGACCGCGGCCACGGGTCCACGGCCGGCACGGCGCCACGGTGCGCACGGCGCCACGGTGCCGCGGCGGTGACCGTTCAGATGCGCACCGGCAGCGCGCTCGAGGCCGCGGATCACGATGCGGCCGTTCCACTGTGCCTCGTCCGAGCCGCGCGGCGAGCTGCGGGAAGCGCCGCACGAGCCGGCCGATCGCCTCCTGGGCCTCGACGCGCGGCGAGCGCGTTGCCGAGGCAGTGGTGGAAGCCGCCTCCGAAGGTGAGGTGCTGGTTCGCATCGGGCCGGCGGAGATCGAGCTCGTCGGCCGTCGGGCCGAACATCGCCGGGTCGTGGTTGGCGGCGCCGAGGCACGTCATGATCATCGAGCCGGCCTCGATCGTGCGGCCGTCGATCTCGAGATCGGCGAGCGCGATCCGCCGGGTGAACTGGACCGGACCGTCGTAGCGCAGGAGCTCGTCGACCGCGTTGGCGTCGAGTGACGGGTCGTCGCGCAAGCGCGCGAGCTGGTCGGGGTGCTCGAGCAGCGCGAGCACGCCGTTGCCGACGAGGTTGACGGTCGTCTCGTGCCCGGCGATGAACAGCAACGCGATCTGCGAGATGAGCTCGTTCGTGCTGAGGCGGTCGCCGTCCTCTTCGGCTGCGATGAGCGCCGACGTGAGGTCGTCGGCCGGCGCGGCACGCTTCGCCGCGATCACCTCTTCGAGGAACCCGAAGATCTCGTTGCTCGCATCGAAGGCCGCGAGGGTCTCTTCCTTCGTGATGATCGGATCGAACGTCTTCACCACGGCGCCCGACCATGCACGCATGTCGTTGCGGTCACGGCCCTCGGGAATCCCCATCATCTCGGAGATCACGATGAACGGCAGCGGGAAGGCGAGGTCGGCGATCACGTCGGCCTCGCCGCCACGCGCCGCCATCGCGTCGAGGTGCTCGGCGACGATCGCGTGGATGCGGGGCCGCAGCTCCTCGATCATGCGCGGCGTGAACACCTTGCTGACGAGCCGGCGCAGCCGGTGGTGGTCCGGCGGATCGCGGTCGAGCATCGAGGTTGCGTAGCGGGCGCGGCGGTCGTCGATCAGTGCCTGGATCTCGGGGTCGATCTCCTGCGCGAGCGGCAGCGCTCGCTCCTCCTCGACCGACAGCGTGGGGTCGCGCAACACGCGCAGGATGTCGCCGTAGCGGAACAACGCCCACGGGCCGAGCGCGGTGCGGTGGACCGGGTCGGCCTCGCGCACCCGCGCGTACTGCGAATACGGGTCGTCGAAGAAGCCGGGCTCGAAGGGGTTGAGCATCGCCGGCAGGTATCCCGTGTCGCTCATGGGGCCAGCGTAGAGCCGCACGTGCGCCGCCGGCACCGGTGACCGCCGTCGTGGTACTGCGCCGGTCAGGTAGAGCTGACCGATGCAGTACCACGGGCGGCGATCTGCGCCTCGACTGCCTGCACCTTCGTGTGCAGCGCGTCGGCGTGGCCCGGGCGGTGGTCGATCTTGATCACGACGCTGACGCGGGGCGTGTCCTCGGCCACGCGCATCACGCACGCCTTGACGAGCGCCATCACCTCGTCCCACTCGCCCTCGACGTTCGTGAACATGGCGTTGGTCTCGTTCGGCAGGCCGCTCTCACGCACGAGCTGCACCGCGTCGGCGACGGCCGTGCTGACCGACTCGCCGAGACCGAGCGGCGTGATGGAGAAGGCAGCGATCATGCCGCCATCGTCGCGCCGGCGGGGCGGTCGGGCACCTTGTGTGGTCCAGCGACCGCAGCGGTCACCCAACAACACAGGGTCGGGCCCGGCACGGGGCGGGAGCACGCTGCGCTGCGTCTGCACCTGGTCGGGGGCCACGGCGGGGCGACGGCGCAGGCCGGTAACGTGCTGCGCCCATGGCGATTCTGCAGCAACGGGACCCGGAGGTCGCGCGCCGCGCCCTCGAGGGGTGGCTCGCCACGAAGCTCGACGGCGCGTCCGCGATCGCGATCGAGGTGGCGGGGGCGAACGAGGCGTCGGGGTTCTCGAGCGACACGATCATCTTCGACGCCGTCTACACGGTCGGGGGGCGGGCCCACCGTGACGGCCTGGTCGCGCGCGCCGCGCCGATGGGCGAGGCCGTGTTCGAGGAGTACGAGATCGGTCTGCAGTACCGCGTGCTCGAGGCACTCGGGCGGCACACGAGCGTGCGGGTGCCCGCGGTGCGCTGGCTCGAGGAGGACCCGGCGGTGCTCGGCGCACCGTTCATGGTGATGGAGCGCCTGCACGGCCGGGTGCCGGGCGACAACCCGCCCTACACGCTGCCGTCGGAGTGGCTCCCGGAGGGCTCGGGCTTCGAGGCGTGGGTGCTCGCGGCGACGCCGGAGCAGCAGCGCCGCATGTGGTTCGAGGGTCTCGACCAGCTCGCCGCCATCGCCACCGTCGACTGGCGGGCGCTCGGCCTGCATGAGCTCGACCGCAAGGAGTACGGCGCACTCGGCCAGGAACAGCTCTTCGGCTACCAGCGCCACTACTACGAGTACGCGGCGCGCAAGCAGGTGCCGTGTCTCGAGCACGCCTGGCAATGGCTCGAGGCGAACCGGCCCGACGACGACCACCTCGTCGGCCTTTCGTGGGGCGACAGCCGGCTCGGCAACCTCATGTTCGACGACGACTTCCGTGTGGTCGCGGTGCTCGACTGGGAGATGGTGCGCGTCGCGAACCCCGAGTTCGACCTCGCCTGGTACCTCTGGTTCGACAAGCACTTCACCGACGTGATCGGCCTGCCGAAGGTGCCGGGCTTCCCGTCGGACGAGGAGTCGATCGCGTACTGGGAGGACAAGGTGGGCCGCCGGGCCGAGCACCTCGAGTTCTACACGGTGCTCACGATGGCTTATTTCGCCGCGATCATGATGCGGGTGATGATCTCCAACATGGCGCACGGCGCCGACCCCGATGAGTTCGCGCCCATGGAAACGAACAACACCGCCACCCAGGCGCTCGCGAAGCACTTCGGGGTCGACCCGCCGGAGTAACGGGCGGTCGTCCCGGTAACCTGATCAACCCCCTCACGAAGGTCTGTGATGTCCGCGCGCGCCAACAGAGACGACCTCCGCAACGTCGCGATCGTCGCGGACGTCGACCACGGCAAGACCACGCTCGTGGACGCCATGCTCTGGCAGACCGGCGCCTTCCGTGCGAACCAGGACATCGCCGAGCGGGTCATGGACTCGATGGACCTCGAGCGTGAGAAGGGCATCACGATCCTGGCCAAGAACACGTCGGTCACGTGGACCGACGAGGGGAGCGGCCGGGCGGTGAAGCTCAACATCGTCGACACGCCGGGTCACGCCGACTTCGGTGGCGAGGTCGAGCGCGCGCTCACGATGGTGGACGGCGTGCTGCTGCTCGTCGACGCGAGCGAGGGCCCCCTCCCGCAGACCCGCTTCGTGCTGCGCAAGGCGCTCGAACGGCGCCTGCCGGTCATCCTGGTGATCAACAAGATCGACCGGCCCGACGAACGCATCGTCGACGTGGTCGACGAGGTGTACGAGCTGTTCATCGACCTCGACGCCGACGCCGACCAGATCGACTTCCCGATCGTGTACACGAACGCCCGCGCCGGTACCGCCACCCTCGACCGCGCGCAGCCGGGCACCGACCTCGAGCCGCTGTTCCGGCTCCTCGTCGACCATGTCCCGGCGCCCGCGTTCGATCCCGACCACCCGCTGCAGGCGCTGGTGACGAACCTCGACGCGTCGCCCTACGTGGGCCGGCTGGCGCTCTGCCGTGTGCTGCACGGCACGATCCGCAAGGGCCAGACCGTCGCGTGGTGCCGCCACGACGGCACGATCGAGCGGGCCCGCATCAGCGAGCTGTACGTGACCGAGGCGCTCGACCGCGTCGACGTGCCCGAGGCCGGCGCGGGCGAGATCATCGCGATCGCCGGGATCCCCGACATCACGATCGGTGAGACCCTCGCCGACGTCGACGACCCGCGGCCCCTGCCGGTGATCACCGTCGACGAGCCGAGCCTGTCGATGACGATCGGCATCAACACCTCGCCGCTGTCGGGTCAGAACGGCACGAAGCTCACCGCGCGGCTCGTGAAGGCCCGGCTCGACGCCGAGCTCGTCGGCAACGTGAGCCTGCGCGTATGCGACACCGACCGCCCCGACCAGTGGGAGGTGCAGGGCCGCGGCGAGCTGCAGCTCGCGATCCTCGTCGAGATGATGCGCCGTGAGGGCTTCGAGCTCACGGTGGGCAAGCCGCAGGTGGTCACCCGCGACGAGGGCGGCAAGGTGTACGAGCCGGTCGAGCGGGTGAGCATCGACGTGCCCGACGAGTACCTCGGCGTCGTCACGCAGCTCCTCGCGTTGCGCAAGGGCCGCATGGAGCAGATGGTGAACCACGGTACGGGCTGGATCCGTCTGGAGTACCTCGTGCCGGCGCGGGGTCTGATCGGTTTCCGCACCGAGTTCCTCACCGAGACCCGTGGCACCGGCATCCTGCACCACCTGTTCGACGGCTGGGCGCCCTGGTTCGGCGAGATCCGCACCCGCGCCAACGGCAGCCTCGTGGCCGACCGGACGGGCACCACCACGAGCTACACGCTGATGGCGCTCCAGGACCGCGGCCAGCTCTTCGTGGGTCCGGGCGTGGAGGTCTACGAGGGGATGATCGTGGGTGAGAACGCCCGGCGCGACGACATGGACGTGAACCCCACCAAGGAGAAGAAGCTCACGAACATCCGCATGGCCTACGCCGAGGAGCTCGAGCGGCTGACGCCGCCCCGGGCGATGAACCTGGAGCAGGCCCTGGAGTTCATCGCCGACGACGAGTGCGTCGAGGTCACGCCGGGCGCGGTGCGGCTCCGCAAGATGTTGCTCGACGCGGGGGAACGTGGAAGGCTGGCGAAAGCGCGTCGGGGGCGGCGCGCACGTGACGATCAGTCTGACCGGAGTCTGACCGGATTCGTGCCCGTGCCAGGAGGGAATCTGTGATCCACGCCACCCGCCGCGCTGCGGCGTTGCTCGTCGTGCTCGCCTGTGTGGCGGCCGGATGCTCACGCGGGGGCTCGGGCGACCCCACCACGAAGGGCATGCTCTCGCGGGCCAACAACGAGGGGAAGTACGGCGTGGTGCACAATCCCGCCACCGGTGTCACCAAGATCGCGAAGGGCACCTGGAAGTGCACCGTGAACGTCGACAAGAGCAAGAAGGTCGCCACCACGTCGTGCACCGGCAAGAGCGCCGACGGCAAGAGCATCGCGTTCGACTCCTCGTCGACGTTCGCGCAGCTGAAGAAGACCAAGACGCGCGCGTTTCCCGGCACGATCACGATCAAGATCGACGGCGTCACGAAGGCCACGCCGAGCTGCGTCGGCCAGGCCTGCTGACCCTCAGCCCGCGAGCCCGCTCCCGGCGGCGCCCGGGTGCGCCGAGGTGCGTTTGCGCTGCCATCGCAGGGGCGTGACGCGCGGGGGCGCGCCGTCGCGGCGGATCTTCTCGAAGAGCATCACGCCGCCGACCGGGCCGGTGAGCAGCGCGACTGGGACCCACCACCACGCCCATTCGATCGACGGGAAGATCCACACGACCATCACCGCGTAGGCGATGAAGATCCACCCGTGGAAGAAGCCGGTGACCTTCGTGGCCGCGTCGTTCTGCCAGATCGCGAAGCAGAAGAAGAGGACCGCATAGCCGCCCGTCTCGACGAGCGCCACCCACTTGAGCTGGTCGGCCTTGCGGTCGAGCTCGGTGCGCGGGTCGTCGGCGAAGTCGGGCATCGCAGCTCCCCACGTTAGGGCCACCCGGATCAGGTGCTCTCCTCGGTCTCCTCCCAGAGTCCCGACGCGGCGGCCTCGGCCAGCATGAGGTGCGTGTCGCCGTCGCGGACCCGTGACGACGACACGCCGGTGAAGCGCTCGTCGATGTCGAGCAGCTCCACACCGGCGGGAACGTCGCCGTCGCGCGGCGCCACGAGGACGCGGGGCGGCAGCGCCGCGAGCGTGGCGCGGTGTGCCACCTCCGACGGGTAGTACGACGGGTCGAGGAGCTGGCGCCACTTGTCGGCGCCGACCACCAGCACGTCATAGCCGCGGGCGAGATCGCTCACGAGCTGCGCGTCGCTGATGCGCACCGCGAGCCAGGGTTCGCCCGCGGCCACGCGCCGGAGCACGGCGGCGCGCTCGTCGACCGTGGGATGGACGAGGTGCTCCTTGCCGAGCGACACGCGGTGAAAGCACGAACTCGACACGGGTGAGTCCGGCCTGGTGGCGCGCCGCCTGCGCCATCTCGAGGTGCGCGACGGTCGGCGGGTTGAACGTCCCCGGCAGCACAGCAACTCCACCCCCGCTCGCCTGCGGCTCGCGCCCCGAGGGGCTGGGTCCACCCCCGCTCGCCTGCGGCTCGCGCCCCGAGGGGCTGGCTCCACCCCCGCTCGCCTGCGGCTCGCGCCCCGAGGGGCTGGCTCCACCCCCGCTCGCCTGCGGCTCGCGCCCCGAGGGGCTGGGTCGACCCCCGCTCGCCGGCGCGCTCATTCGGTGGAGCGGAGCAGCGGCGGGTGCAGGCTGCGGGCCGGTCCCCGGCGGTAGAGCTGGGCGGGGCGGCCCTCGGTGGGCGCGGTAGCGCCGGTCGGCTCGACGAAGCCGGGCGTGCCCAGCACCTTGCGCCGGAAGTTCGCCTCGTGCAGCGGCATGCCCCACACCGCCTCGTAGACGCGCCGCAGGTCGCCGAGCGTGAACGTGGCGTCGACGAACGCGGTGGCGAGCGTCGTGTACTCGAGCTTGGCGCGCGCCCGCTCGACGCCGTCGGCGATGATGCCCGCGTGGTCGGACGCGAGCGGCGTGCCGTCGGCGGCGCCGAGATCGGCGATGGCGAGGTCCTCCACTGCGAAGAACCGGGCCTGGCGGGCGTCGTCGCCGCCCTTCGGTTCCAGCGTCACTGCGCTGAACGCGAGGTACGCCACCGTGACCACGCGCATGCGCGGGTCGCGGCCGGGTGTGCCGTAGGTCTTCAGCTGCTCGAGCCAGTTCGCCTCGACGGCGACGCCGGTCTCCTCGGCGAGCTCGCGCTGGGCTGCGGCCTCGAGATCCTCGTCGACGTCGACGAACCCGCCCGGCAGCGCCCACATCCCGCGGAAGGGATGGTTCGCGCGCTCCACGAGCAGCACCGACAGCCGGCCGTGGCGCACCGTGAGCAGCACCACGTCGGTGGTGACCGCGATCGGCGGGTAGGCACGGGGGTCGTACGCCGCGAGGAACTCGGCCTCGGAGCCATGGTCGGCCATGGGCGCCAAGCGTAAGGCCCTCGTTAGAATCTGACACACCGTCAGATTCGAGTGCCGGGTTCGAGCGGGAAGGCGCCATGACCGAGCTGCCCAAGATCATCAGCGTCGACGACCACGTGGTCGAGCCCGCGCACCTCTGGCAGACCTGGTTGCCGGAGAAGTACAGGGCGGCCGGGCCCCGGGTGGAGCGGCGTGGCGTCGGCACGATGCGCCACGTCGGCGGCGGCACCTACGAGCAGACGTTCACCGACGACGGTCCGCCGGCCGACTGCTGGATCTACGAGGACCTCGTCTACATCAACAAGCGGCATGTGGCGGCGGTCGGCTTCGACCGCGACGACATGAGCCTGTCGCCGATCACCTACGACGAGATGCGGCCGGGCTGCTACGACCCCAAGGCGCGCCTCGAGGACATGGACCTCAACTGGGTCGAGGCCTCGCTGAACTTCCCCACGTTCCCGCGCTTTTGCGGCCAGACCTTCACCGAAGCGAAGGACAAGGAGCTCGCACTGGCGTGCGTGCGCGCGTACAACGACTGGATGGTCGAAGAGTGGTGCGGCGACTCCAACGGCCGGCTCATCCCGCTGATCATCGTCCCGCTGTGGGACGCCGAGCTCGCCGCGGCCGAGGTTCGCCGCAACGCCGAGCGCGGATGCCACGCCGTCTGCTTCAGTGAGATCCCGCCGCACCTCGGCCTCCCGAGCATCCACTCGGGCTACTGGGATCCGTTCTTCCGGGCGTGCGAGGAGACGGCCACGGTCGTCAACATGCACATCGGTTCGTCGTCCAAGATGCCCGCGACGTCGGCCGACGCGCCGACGGCCGTCGCCGCGTCGCTCAGCTTCAACAACGCGATGGCGTCGATGAGCGACTGGCTGTTCTCGGGCAAGCTCGTGCAGTTCCCGACCTTGAAGCTGGCGTACTCCGAGGGCCAGATGGGCTGGATCCCGTACCTGCTCGAGCGGGCCGACGACGTGTGGGTGGACCACCGAGCCTGGGCCGGGGTGCGCGACCTCGTGCCCGAGCCGCCGTCCACCTACTACTACCGCAACATCTTCTGCTGCTTCTTCAAGGACCGCCACGGGCTCGCGAGCCTCGACGTGATCGGTGAGGACAACATCACGTTCGAGACCGACTACCCGCACACCGACTCCACGTGGCCGCACACCAAGCGGCTCGCGCAGGAGATGCTCGCGGGGCTCTCGCCCGAGGTCGTGCGCAAGATCGTGCGCGGTAACGCCGAGCGCATGCTCGCGTTGCAACCTGCGTGAGCGGCCTCGTGGTCGGGGCGGGATACCCGCCCGACGTGCACGTGCTGCGCGATCTCGCGCTGGAGGTGCAGCACTCGAGCGACGAGAGCCGCGCGTGGTTGGCGGTCAGCGACCACGTCTGCAACGAAGCCGGGCGCGTGCGTAGCGGGGTGCTCACAGTGCTCGTCGACGCGATCTCGGGTGGCCTCGCCGCGTCGACGGCCGCGCCCGACTGGATCGCGACCGCCGATCTCACGCTGCACGTCACCCGACCGGTGGAGGCCTCCGGGTTGCGCAACGGCGAGCTCGAGGCCGTCGCGCGGGTCGCGCGGGCCGGGCGGACCACCGTGGTGCTGGAGGCGGCGGTGCTGGCGGGCGCGGAAGCCGTCGCGGTCGCCACGCTCACGTTCGGGGTGCTCGCCCGGCGGGAAGGGAACCCGGTGATGCCGGCACGCGCCGGCGCCGGCACCCGCGCCGAAGGAAATGCGGCCTCCCGCACCCGCGAGCCGTTCCTCGGTGCCGCCGGCGGGTTCACGCGCGATGCCTACGACACGATCGGTTTCGTCGACCACGGTGGCGGCACGGTCGAGCTCATCCCGTCGGACTATGTCGTCAACTCGATCGGCGGCGTCCAGGGCGGCGTGCTCGGCGCGCTCGTCGACGCGTCGGTGTGCTCGGCGCTCGGGCCCGGTCACGAGCTCGCCGACCTGCACCTCGTCTACCTCGCGCTGGCGCGGCGCGGGCCGATCCGTGCGACGGCCGAGCGGTTGACGACCGCACGTGATCACGGCACCGTCGCGGTCGCCGTGCATGATCTCGGCGCCGGCCGGCGCACCACCGTCGCCACCGCGAGCGGCGTGCGATGGTGAACCTCGAGCTTCCCGACGACGAGGGCCGCGGGGTCGCGCGCTACCTCGACATGCAGATTCGCGAGGTCACCGCGGGCGAAGGGCCGGTGCGGCTCGAGGGCACCGCCCACCCGACGCCGGCGGTGCTCGACGAACACGGTCGTATGCCCATGGGCGTGCTCGGCACCATGTGCGACGCGATCGGCGGTTTCTGCGGCGGGCTCGGGGCGCTGCCCGACGGATGGGTCGTCACCACCAACATGATGCTGCGCGCCGCGAACCGGGCCGTGGGCCCCTCGGTCTCGCTCGAGAGCGAGGTGCTGCGCGCCGGCAAGACGGCGATCGTCACGAACGTGGCCGCGCGCGACGACGACGGTTTCGTGGTGGGCGCCGTGGTGCGCTCCGCGGTGCTCGTTCCCGAGAACGGACCGCCGCCGTTCGCTCGCCCCGCGGCGCTCGATCTCACCGGGCGGGGCGAGTACCACACCCCGTTCGACGTGTGGCTCGACGCGCGGCCCACCGGTGACGGCGTCGAGATCGCCCTGCGCGACGACTTCCGTAACCCGTGGGGGATCATGCACGGCGGCGTGACCAGCGCGGTCGTCGACGCGGCCGCCCGCTCGGCCGCCCGCTCGGCCGCCCGCTCGGCCGCCCCGGACGCGCATGCGTCGTTTGGGTACCAAATAGCGGTCCCAAACGACGCATGGTACGTGAATGACGTGGTGATCCATTTTCTCGCGCCGGCGTGGGTCGGGCCGGTCGCCGCGGCCGCGACGGTGCTCGGTGCCCGTCCCGACGGCGCGCTCGTGCGGGTGGATGTGCGCGACCGGGGCAGCGGCGACCGCACGGTGGCCGTCGCGGTGGCGACGGTCGGTTGAGGCCCGGTTGCCGGTGCGTTGAGGGCCGGTCAGCTCGCGAGGCTGACCGACGCGATCTTCACCGGCTTGCCCGCCGTGGCCGCGGCGGCGGCCGGCGCGCCGCTCGTGGATCCGTCGCGGTCGCGCGGGTCGACGAACACGAGGCCGTCGAGCAGCGAGCGGGCGAGCGTGGGGGAGTCGTCGGCCTCCTCGACGGTGATGCCGTCGGTGGCGGTCACGAAGCCGTCGCCCGCCCGGGACTCGCAGCGCAGGCGGGCCACGCCCTCGCTCACCTCTAGGTGCTCGGCCCGGGCCACGAGGCTGTCGGGCACGCGCAGGAGCACCGCGGGCTCGGGAAGCCAGAGGTACCAGGCCGCGGGCGACGCGCCGAGGGCGATGCGGGTGCCGTCGGCGGTGCGCGCCGGTGTCCAGCGGATGAGGCGAACCTCTTCGGCGCCGGCCAGCATTGCGGCGAAGCGGGCGACCTTCTTGGCTCCGTCGGTGGTGCCGGTGCGGGCCAGTGCCTCGCGGCGGGCCTTGGTCTCGCCCGCGAGGCGCGCGCCGAGGCGGTCGAGCAACCGCAAGCGCACCACGGCCCAGCCGGTGGCCGCCGCGGCCACGACGGCGATCGCGCCCCACGTGAGGGGCGAGACGGCGGCGGCGGCGACGGCTGTCATCGCTGCGACGGCGCGAATGGCGGCTGCAACGACTGGGCCATCCCCTGCTCCCCTTGGTGGTGGAGGCGAATCGTAACGACGCGCAACCGCGAAGTGTGGGATTTGCTGGGGGATTCTCCCTACAACGCCTGACAGATGCGCTCGAGCGACGCGACCAGGCGATCGACGTCGTCCTCGCTCACGTACGCCACGATGCCGGCGCGCACCACGCCGCCGGTGTCGGCGACACCGAGATGTGCGGCGACCTCGGTGGCGTAGCTGTCGCCGCTCCAGACCGCGATGCGATCGTGGGCGAGGTCGCGCGCGACGTCGGCCGGGTGGCAGCCGTCGACCACGAACGCGACGGTAGGGGTGCGGTGGTCGAGGCCGGTGGGGCCCACCACCGCCACCCGCGGGATCGAGCCGAGCCCGTCGAGCAGCCGGGCCAGGCAACGGCGTTCGTGCGCGGCGACCTCGTCGTGGTGCTCGAGCATGAAGCCCGCAGCGGCCCGCAAGCCGGCGAGCGCTTCGAAGTTGGGCGTGCCCGTTTCGAAGCGCGCGATCCCGTGCTCGGGCGCGGGCCGGACCTTGTACGCCTCGATCTGTTCGGCGAGGCCCGGCTCGACCCACATCATCGCCGCGTGCGGCCCGTACCACTTGTACGCGCTCGTGACGACCGCGTCGCACCCGAGCGCGACGACGTCGAGGCGCGCGTGCGGCGCGAGGTGCACCGCGTCGACGAACACGCGGGCACCGACGCCGTGTGCGAGCCGCGCGATCGCGGCGACGTCGGGGATCGTGCCGAGCAGGTTCGACGCGCCCGTGACCGCCACCCATCGCGTGCGCTCGTCGAGCAGCGGTCGCACCGCATCCGGGTCGAGCCGGCCGGTTGCGCACTCGAAGTCGGCGAGCACGAGCTCCGCGCCGCGGTCGGCTGCCGCGGTTCGCCACGGAGTGACGTTGGCGTCGTGGTCGAGCCGGGTGCCCACGATGCGGTCGCCCGGCTTCCAGTCGCGTGCGAGCGCGCGGGTGAACGCGAATGTCATCGTGGTCATGTTCGGCCCGAACCACACGCTCGGCGTGGGCGCGCCGAAGAGTCGCGCGGCCACCGCGCGCGTCGACTCGAGCAGTTCGCCGGTGGCCGCGCTCGCGGCGAAAGCGCCTCCGCAGTTCGCGTTGTCGCCGCTCGCCGCCCAGCCCTGCATCGCGTCGATCGCGTATGCGTGCATCTGCGTGCCGGCCGGACCGTCGAAGCGGGCCCACTGCGACTGCGCACCGGGGAACTGCAGGCGGAGCTGCTGCTCGCGGGCGCCCGGCTCGTCCATCACTCGTCCACCGTAGGCGGGCGGCGCTGCCGCTTCAGCCGACTGTGCACGCGTTTGCGCTCCACCCGTGTGCGCTTCGACGCGCGTGTCGGTGCGGTCGCGCGCCGCACACGCGTCTCGCGGAGCGCCGCGGCGAGCCGGCGCTGGAGGCGTTCGAGCGCGAGCTCGCGGTTGCGCGCCTGCGACCGCGTGTCGGCGGCAACGACCCGCACGCTCGGACCGAGCGCGTCGAGGAGCCGCGCGCACGTCCAGCGCGGCAGGCTCGGCGACGCGACGACGTCGAACACCACCTCGACACGCGTGTTCGACGTGTTCGCGTGCTGCCCGCCGGGCCCCCCGGAGCCGGTGAAGCGCCAGGTCAGCTCGGCCAGCGGGATGCGCACGTCGTGGGCCACGCGCAGATGCGTGTGCTCCTCAGGCTCGACCATCGCCCGGCGCCGGTCGCTGTGGGCGGACGGCAATCGTCACCTGCGAGGTGGCGCAGAGCCGGCCGTCGCCGTCGAGCATGTCGACCTGCCACACCAGCGTCGTGCGGCCCTTGTGGCGGGCCGTGGCGGTGGCGTGGATCGTGCCGTCGCGCACCGAGCGCAGGAACGTGGTGTTGTTCGACTGGCCCATCACCACCATGCCGGAATCGATGCCCACCGCGAGGGCCGAACCCATGCTCGCGAGTGTCTCGGCGATCGACGCGTAGACGCCGCCGTGGACGATGCCCATCGGTTGGAGCAGGTGCGTGCCGACCGGCAGCGCGCAGCTGAGGCTGCCGTCGTCGTGCCGCACGATGTGCTCGTGGATGCCCGCGAGGAACGTGTCCGCGATCGGGACCACGGCCAGGTGGCTGGGCCCCACCGGTACGGCGGCCGGAGCGGATTGCTCGTTCGTCACCGGATCGACGTTACGTGGTCGCAGTACGTTGCGACGATGGCTGCGGGACCGGCGCGCGAGGACGCGACCTTGATCGCCGGCCTCGATCGCTGGCTCGCCACTCGAGGCGGCCCGCTCGGAGCCTCACGCGTTGTCGAGCTCCGGCGCCCGTCGTCGGGGTGGACGAACGAGACGGTGATGGCCGAGCTCTCGGCCCCCGCGCAGCGCACCGTCGTGCTGCGGATGCCACCGCTCGTGCCGTCCTTCCCGGAGCACGACGTAGCGGTCGAAGCGGCGGTGCTGCGCGCCCTCGCGGGTTCACCGGTGCCGGCGCCGGCGGTCGTCGCGGTCGAGCTCGACGAGCGCTGGCTCGGCGCGCCGTTCGTGATGATGGCCCACGTCGACGGGCACGTGCTCGGCGACGTGCCGGCGTTCGACGGGTGGCTGCTCGCCCGTGCGCCTGAGGAGCAGCGGCAAGTGCACGAGCGCTTCGTCACGATGCTCGCCACACTGCACGCGTACGCCGTGCGAGCGGGAGCGTCGATCGATCCCCAGTTGCGGCGGGGCGTCGATGCCGAGCTGACGTACTGGGAGCGGTACGTCGACTGGGCCGCGGACGGCGCACCGACCCGGCGGCTCGCCGGTGCGCTCGCATGGTGCCGTGCACACGCGCCGGTGGCCCACGAGGGGTCGGTGCCGTCGCTGCTGTGGGGCGATGCCCGACTCGGCAACGTGATCTGGCGCGAGTCGGGCGACATCGCCGCGCTGATCGACTGGGAAGGCGCCACGTTCGGTCCCCCGGAGATGGACCTCGGCTGGTACCTCGCGCTCGACGCGCTCGCCACGCACTTCGTTGGCCGTACGGTGCCTGGCTTCCTCGACCGCGCTGGTGTGGTCGATTGCTACGTGCGCGCGCTCGGCCGCGACGTCGAGCACCTGGAGTGGCACGAAGTGTTCGCGCTTGTGCGGTCGACCGCGATCAACGAATGCCAGGCGCGCCTCGCGGCCCGCACCGGAACCCGCTATCCGGGTGTGGCCGGCGACGACAATCCGGTGCTCGACTACGTGTGGTCGCGCATCGCCTAAACGTGCGATAGCGCCCGCAGTCCCGGGTCGCGCTACGAGCCGGCGGGTGGGGCGCTCACCGTGGCGGCCAGACTGTTGTGCGCGAGTCGTAGGTTCCGCAACACCCGGCCCATCGCCTTGTAGCACTCGCGGTGGCCGGCGAGGCAGAAGCGCTCGAGCGTCGACAGTGTGTGCGGATCCCACGCGTTGACGTAGTCGGCGTGCGCGGTGTCCAGGCCGCCGGACGAGAGCGTGATCTGCGCGCCGCGCGGTGCCGCCTTGTACGTGATCCAGATCGCGAGCCGTGGCACGACGACGGGATATCCGGCCGGGCAGACCCCGAAGCTCGCGTAGGCCATATGCGAGCGATGGTCGGGGCTGTCGAGGTCGGTGCCGTTCCAGCAGCTCGGGAAGTTCACGCCGACCGACATGAGCTCACCGGGCTTGCATGTCGGCATGTGCACGTACGCGGCGGTCGGCATCTGGTGGCGGAAGCACGAGAAGCGCACGCTCGCCGAGCCCTTCGCCACCATCTCGAGACCCATCGGGAGCGTGTGCACGGGCTGGTGGCCGAACACCGCGTAGTAGGCGAGCATGCCCGCCGGCCGCGCGGCCACCCCGTTCACGAACAGCGTGGGAGCCCAGTAGGCGGCGGTGTCGCCGGCGACACCACACGTGGTCGAGCGGCCTTCGAGCGACGCATACGTCGAGCTCGCGTCGGTGGTGACGTTGCCGAAGAAGTCGTGGCTGTGCGACACGCCCGCCAGCGCGGGGAACACGATCGGGTCGTCGTTCGACCGGTGGGAGAAGCGGCATGCCGACACGATCAGACCAGTGCGCGGGAGGGGCTTGCGTGGCGCGGCGCGGTGTTTCGCGGTCACCTTCGCGCTCGCCGCGGGCGCCAGCGCACCGACGAGCGCGACTGCGACCGCGACGATGACCAGCCGGCCGCGCGTGGCGCGGTGGGCCCCTGCATGCATGTGGTGCTCCCGGACCCAGCCCGGCCCGGTCTCGTATCGGTGTTCGGGCCTTCTCGACTTGAGGCATTGGCCCGCTCGAGCGGCCGCTTCGGCCCCGCGCGAGACTGAAGTCTCGTGAAGATCTTCGTTTCGGTGGACATGGAGGGGATCAGCGGGGTCACCCGCTGGCAGGACGTGTCCAGCACGGGCCGCGATTACGAGCGCGCGTGGTCGTGGATGACGGCCGACGTGAACGCGGCGGCCGCCGGTGCCCGCGCGGCCGGCGCGACCAAGATCGTCGTCGAGGAGAACCACGGCGTCGAGATGCTGTGCAACCTCGTGCTCGACGAGATCGATCCCGACGTGGAGGTCGTGCGGGGCATGCCGCGGGGCGGTGCCACCACGATCGCCGCGCTCGACGAGTCGTTCGACGCCGTGCTCCTCGTGGGCCACCATGCCGCGGCGGGCGACTACCCGGGAATCTGCGCGCACACGATCAGCTACGGCGACTACAAGGTGGTGCGGTGCAACGGCCGCCCGATCAGCGAGGGCGAGATCTTCGCGACCGTCGCCGCGGCATACGGCGTGCCGACCGTGCTCATCGCGGGCGACGACGTGGTGTGCGCGCGCATGGAGAAGTTCGTGCCCGGTATCGAAACCGCGTGCGTGAAGCGGGCGCTGTCGCACACCGCAGGAGCGATCATCCCGCCGGCGCGCGCCCGCGGGATCATCGCCGCCGCGGCCGAGCGAGCGCTGCGGCGAGCGGGCGGGATCGCCCTGCCCGAGCCCGTGCCGCCGTACGACTTCGAGATCGAGCTCCGCCAGCCCTTGTCCGACGAGGCGCGCGCCGCGTTCGCCGAGCGGTTCCCGGAGTTCACGATCGACGGTGACCGCACCGTGCGGTTCTCCGACGACGACATGCACATCTGCTACCGGCGCGCCGCGATCGCGTCGTACATCGCGACCGCACCGGCCTCGGTGCGGTCCTACTGACCCGTGCACCCGTGCACCGATGAGGCGATGAGGCGATGAGGCGATGAGGCGATGAGAGGCCTGCGTACCTTCGGAGACGTCGACGAGCTCCTCGAGCATCTCGAGGGCCTCGCGACGCTGCCGTCGGTCGACATCGAGGGTGGTAGCGAGCTCGATCATGCGCTGCAGTGCGCGGCGCTGCTCGAGCGCGCCCGGCCCGGCGACGCCGAGTTGCAGGTTGCCGGCCTCGTGCACGATCTCGCGCACCCGTGGGACACCGCGGGCCAGCCGCGCCACGCGGCGATGGCCGCTTCCGCGGTGCGCACCGTGCTCGGCGCGCGTGTCGCCGCCCTCGTGCGGGGGCACGTGCCGGCGAAGCGGTACCTCGTGGCGGTGAACCCCGGCTACGTGGCACTGCTGTCGCCCGACAGCGTGATGACGCTGCGCGAGCAGGGAGGCGCGATGACCGACACCGAGGCGCGCGCATTCGAGGAGCAGGAGCACTGGGAGGCGATGGTGGAGCTGCGGATGGCCGACGAGGGCGCGAAGGTCGCGGGCGCGGTGGTGCCCGGCCTCGAGCACTGGAAGCCGGCGATCGCCTCGGTGGGCGCGAACCGGGCGAACCGATCGTGAGCATTCTCGGCACACGCGTGCTGCGCGCCGCGGAGGACCCGCGGTTCCTCACCGGCGGCGACCGCTACATCGACAACATCGAGGTCGACGGTGCCGCGCACGTCGTCTACGTCACCTCGACCGTCGCCCACGCGCGCATCGCCGGCATCGACACCTCCGGTGCCCGTGCGATGCCGGGCGTGCTCGCCGTGTACACCGCGGCCGACGTCGGGCTGGCGCCGAAACGCGTCGACATGCCGCGTGTGCCGGAGGCAATGGGGTTGCCGTTGCTCGCCGCGGGCACGGTGCGGTTCGTCGGCGAGCTCGTCGCAGCCGTGGTGGCCGAGACGCTCGCGCAGGCGGTCGACGGGGCCGAGGCCGTCGTGGTCGATTACGAGCCGCTCCCGGTCGTCGTGGGCATCGACGACGCGTTGCGCCCCGGCGCGCCCCTGCTGTTCCCCGAGGCCGGCACGAACGTCGCCCTGCACGCGCCGTTCCGCGCTCCCGACGGTCTGTTCGACGGCTGTGACGTGGTCGTGCGCGAGCGCCTGGTGAACCAGCGCGTCGCGGTCGCGCCGATGGAGCCGCGGGCCGCGGTGGCCTGGTGGGCCGGCACCGGGAGCGGGGCACCGCGCCTGCACCAGTACTCGTGCACGCAGGGGGCACACGGCACGCGCAACAGCCTCGCCAAGACGTACGGCCTCGAGCACGAGCAGGTGCGCGTGCTCGCGCCCGACGTGGGCGGCGGCTTCGGCGGCAAGAGCGGCGACTATCCCGAGGAGCTGCTGCTCGCCTGGTTCGCGCGCGACCTCGGCCGCCCGGTGCGCTGGGCCGAGACGCGCACCGAGAACATGCTCGGCATGTATCACGGCCGTGCCCAGGTGCACGAGTGCGAGCTCGGCGGCACGCGCGACGGCCGGCTCGTGGCCTACCGGCTCCGCGTGCTGGCCGACTGCGGCGCGTACCCGTTCGACGGCGTCATGCTGCCGTATCTCACGCGGCTCATGGCCGGCGGCGTGTACACCTTCGACAAGGTCGACGTGGAGATCGTCGCCGCGGTCACGAACACCACGCCGATCGGCGCGTACCGCGGCGCGGGACGTCCCGAGGCGACGGCAGCGGTCGAACGCATGGTCGACCGCTTCGCGCAGGAGATCGGTGCCGATCCCGCCGAGATCCGCCGGGCGAACTTCATCGCGCCCGACGCGTTCCCGTACACCACGCGGACGAAGGCGCGCTACGACAGCGGGAACTACGAGGGCGCGCTCGACCGGGTGCTCGCAGCCGCCGATTACGAGGGGCTGCGCAAGGAGCAGGACCGCCGGAGGAACGCGGGTGACCCCAAGCTGCTCGGGATCGGACTCGCGAGCTACGTCGAGATCACCAACGGCGACGGCTCCGGCGAGTTCGGTGCGATCGAGGTGACCGTCGCGGGTGGCGCGATCGTGCACACAGGCACGAGCCCGCACGGCCAGGGTCATCACACCGCGTTCGCGATGATCGCCGCCGATCTCACCGGTATCCCGTTCGAGCGGATCGAGGTGCGCCACGGCGACACCGACGTGGTGCCGCGGGGCGGGGGCACCGGTGGGTCACGATCCCTGCAGGCCGGCGGCAGTGCGGTCTGGCGGGCGTCGGAAGCTCTCGTGGAACGGGCGAAGGCATTGGCCGCCGACCTGCTGGAAGCCGATCCGGCCGACGTGGTGCACGACCGCGAGCGCGGCGCGTTCCACGTGGCGGGCACGCCGGCGATCGCGCGGTCCTGGTCCGACCTTGCCACGGCGGCCTCGACGCAGCTCGACGAGGGGATCCTGCGTGCCGCGGTCGACTTCGAGGAGACCGCCGGTTCGTTCCCGTTCGGCACGCACCTCGCCGTCGTCGAGGTCGACCGCGCCACCGGCGCGGTGTCGCCGCTGCGTCATGTGGCGTGTGACGATGCGGGCACGATCGTCAATCCGATGCTGTTCGACGGCCAGGTGCACGGCGGCGTCGCGTCCGGGATCAGCCAGGCGCTCTACGAGGAGATGCGCTACGACGCCGACGGGAACCCGCTCACCACGAACTTCGCCGACTACGCGTTCCCTGCGGCGAGCGAGCTGCCGAGCTTCGAGCGGGTCGTCCAGGAGACGCCGTCACCGCTGAACCCGCTCGGCGCCAAGGGTGTCGGCGAGGCCGGCACGATCGGCGCCACGCCCGCGGTGCAGAACGCGGTGATCGACGCCGTGTCGCACCTCGGGGTGCAGCACCTCGACATGCCGCTCACCCCCGAGCGAGTCTGGCGCGCCCTCCGCCACTGACCATGCGTCGTTTGGGTACCAAATAGCGGTCCCAAACGACGCATGGTCAGTGTTTGGTGAGGTCGACGGGGCGGCCCACCTGCTCGAAGAAGTCGTTGCCCTTGTCGTCGACCACGACGAAGGCGGGGAAGTCGACGACGTCGATCATCCAGACGGCCTCCATGCCGAGCTCGGGGTACTCGACGACGTCGACGTGGGTGATGCAGTCCTGCGCGAGGCGCGCGGCCGGGCCCCCGATCGAGCCGAGGTAGAACCCGCCGTGCTCCTTGCAGGCCTCGGTGACCGCGCGAGCGGTTGCCCTTGGCGAGCATCACGTACGAGCCTCCTGCGGCCTGGAACTGCGCGACGTAACCGTCCATTCGACCCGCGGTGGTGGGCCCGAATGATCCGCTCGCGTAGCCCGCGGGAGTCTTCGCCGGGCCGGCGTAGTACACGGGGTGGTCGACGAGGTATTGCGGCATCGGCTCGCCAGCGTCGAGCCGCTCCTTGATCTTCGCGTGCGCGATGTCGCGCGCCACCACGAGCTTGCCGGTGAGCGACAACCGCGTCGTCACCGGGAACTTCGACAGCTCATTGCGAATCTCGCTCATCGGCCGGTCGAGGTCGATGGGCACGACGTCGCCGCCGAGCATCGCATCGGTGACGTCGGGGAGGAAACGCGCCGGATCGGTCTCGAGCTGCTCGAGGAACACGCCGCCGGCGGTGATCTTGGCGAGCTGCTGGCGGTCGGCAGAGCACGAGACCGCGATCGCGGCCGGGCAGCTCGCGCCGTGGCGGGGAAGGCGGATCACGCGCACGTCGTGGCAGAAGTACTTGCCGCCGAACTGCGCGCCGATGCCGGTCTGCTGCGCGATGCGCAGCACCTCGATCTCGAGCTCGGGGACGCGGATCGCGTGGCCGAGCGGAGAGCCCTCGGTGGGCAGCGTGTCGAGGTAGCGCGTCGACGCCAGCTTCGCCACCTCGAGCGCGAACTCGGCACTGGTGCCGCCGAGCACGACCGCGAGATGGTACGGAGGGCACGCCGCGGTTCCGAGCGTGCGGAGCTTCTCGCCGATCCACGCGGCGAAGCTCTTCGGGTTGAGCAGCGCCTTGGTCTCCTGGAACAGCATGCTCTTGTTCGCGGAGCCGCCGCCCTTGGCCATGAACAGAAACGAGTACGTGTCACCGTCGACCGCCTCGATCTTGATCTCGGCGGGCAAGTTCGTTCCCGTGTTGACCTCGTCCCACACCGTGAGCGGCGCCATCTGCGAGTAGCGCAAGTTGTCGTGCTGGTAGGTGTCGTAGATGCCCCGGGCGATCGCGGCGCGGTCGCCGCCCGGTGTGAGCACGCGGTGGCCCTTCTTGCCCTTCACGATCGCGGTGCCGGTGTCCTGGCACCCGGGGAGGATCCCACCCGCCGCGATCGCGGCGTTCTTCAGCAGGTCGAGGGCCACGAACTTGTCGTTCGCCGACGCCTCGGGATCGTCGAGGATGGCCCGCAGCTGGGCGAGGTGGCCCGGCCGCAGCAGGTGCGCGATGTCGCGCATGGCCCGGGCGGTGAGCTGCACGAGCACCTCGGGCTCGACGCGGAGGAAGCGCTCACCGCCGAGCTCGACCGTGTCGACGCCACCAAGCTCCAGCCGCTGGTACGGCGGGTCGTCGGCAACGGTGGGGAGCAGCTCCTGGAACACGAATTCCGGCATGGCGCCGATTTTCGCGCCCCCGACCGGGGCGGAACGGATGGATGCTGACACGGTCGTCAGTAATGTGTCCCCCATGACCTACGGCAGCTCGTCCGAGCCCACGTCCGGCGTCGCGACCACCGACGGTGGCGGCGACGGTGCGCCGTCACCGACCACGCTGCTCTGGGAACCCACCACTGCCACCGACCCTCGCGAGGCCTACCGCCGGCTGCGTGAGGAATGCCCCGTCGCGAGTTCCGGACCCATCATGGGGTCGTCCACCGGCTGGATCGTGTCGCGCTACGAGGACGTGATGGCGGCGCTGCGCAACCCTGAGGTGTTCTCGTCGGGGCCCGACGCGGTGAGCATCGGCCAGGAACAACGGCTGATCCCGCTGCAGGTCGACCCGCCCGAGCACGTGAAGTACCGCCGCCTGCTCGACCCAGAGTTCTCGCCGAAGAACATGGCTGCGCTCGAGCCCGACGTGCGCGTGCTGATCGGGTCGCTCATCGACGCGTTCGTCGAGCACAACACGTGTGACTTCCACGAGGAGGTCGCCACGCCGCTGCCGTCGACGGTGTTCCTGCGACTCATGGGCATGTCACAGGACGATCTGCCCAAGCTCCTGCAGTGGCGTGACAACACGATCCGCCCCGACGTCGACCCGACCGACTTCGAGGGCGCGGCGCGTATCCGTGAGCAGACCGGCAAGGAGATCACGCAGTACTTCCGCGAGGCCATCGCCGCGAAGCGCGCGCACCCCGACGACGCGCTGCTGTCGCGCATCGTGCACGGCCAGGTCGACAGCCGTCCCCCCACCGACGAGGAGCTGCTCGGCATGTGCCACCTGCTGCTGCTCGCCGGCCTCGACACGGTGACGGCCACGCTCGACTGCATGATCGCGTATCTCGCCCAGCACCCCGACCGGCGCCGCCAGATCGTCGAGCGCCCCGAGCTCGTGGCGAACGCCGTGGAGGAACTGCTCCGCCACGAGACACCGGTGATGATGGTGGCACGCGCCGTGGCCAAGGACTTCGAGTTCGGCGGGTGCCCGATGAAGAAGGGCGATTCGCTCACGCCGCTGATCGGCGCGGCGAACCTCGACGAGCGGGAGTTCCCCGACCCGCTCGAGGTCTCCTTCGAGCGGCCTGAGAACCGCCACGTGGCGTTCGGCGCCGGCCCGCACCGCTGCCTCGGGTCGCATCTGGCCCGCTTGGAGCTGCGGGTCGCGCTCCAGGAGTTCCACAAGCGGATCCCCGACTACTCGCTGGCCGACGGCACCACTCTCAGCTACTCACCAGGGATTCGCCAGGCGAATGCGCTTCCATTGGTGTGGTGACGGCCACGCAGGAGACGGGTAGGAACGCCCCCATCGCCTCCAGCGCCACCACGACGCCGGCCCCCACGCGCTACGAGGGGCTCGACGTCATCAGGATCCTCGCCGCCACGGTGGTGGTCGTGGCGCACTCGTTCGACCTGACCGGTCACGGAGCGGCGAAACCCTCGATCCACGTCGGTCACTACACGATCCTGGCCGGCCGCATCGGCGTGCTCGTGTTCTTCGTGATCAGCGGCTTCCTCGTCGCCGCGAGCTGGGAACGCCATCCCTCCGCCTCCGGCTTCCTGCGCCGCCGCGCCACGCGCATCTTCCCCGCGCTCGTCGTGGTGGTCCTGCTCACCGTCTGCGTGGTCGGTCCGCTGGCGTCGTCGAAGAGCGTGGGCGAGTACTTCACGAGCCGTCGGACGCTGCAGTACGGGCTGCGCAACAGCACGATGCTCCTCGGCATGGAGCACCATCTTCCCGGGGTGTTCACGCACCATCCCAACGGCTCGGTGAACGGATCGTTGTGGACGTTGCCATACGAGCTGTGGGCGTACGTGCTCGTGATGCTGCTCGGGCTCATCGGCGCGCTCCGGCGTACCACGGTCGTGCTCGCCATGCTGGCGGCGACGGTGTTCGTGTTCCACTACGGCGTCGACCTCGATCATCTCCGGCTCGACCAGTCGCTGTTCGGCCTCACGGCGCGCGACGGTCTCGAGCTCGGGATGTTGTTCCTGCTCGGCGTGGCGCTCGCACGCCTGCGCCATCACATCGACGTGAAGCTGCTTCTGTTGCCGGGATTGGTCGCGATGGCCACCGCGATGCTCCTCGACGTGCCGCTGCTCTTCCTGCTCGGGGTCGGCGTGGCCACGATCGGCGCAGGCGCGTTCGGAGGCCGCGCGGCGCGCCGGGTGCGCCGCCTCGGTGATCCGTCGTACGGCATGTACATCTGCTCGTACCCCATCCAGCAGGCGCTCGTCGCCTCGCGTCTCGCACGCTCGCCACTCTCGATGTTCCTGCTCTCGTTCCCACTCGCGGTCGCCACCGCGTACGCGTCGTGGCACTTCGTGGAGTCCCCGGCGATGCGCGCCGGCCGGCGCGGCGGCAACGCGGCCGGTGCCGCGCCGCGCCCGTCGCTAGTGCTGCAGGAGGCCGCGGCCTGACACGAGCGGCAGATCGATCGCGCGGAACAGGCCGGGTCGGGCCGAGCAGACAGCCGGAATCGCGTTCACGAGGCGTGCGGCCGTGCCCACGAGGCCCGCAGTGTTGTGGTCGCCGTCGGCACCCATCATCTGCAGGTCGAGCGTGTAGGTGGGAGAGCCGCTCACGATCACGCGGTAGCCGCTGTGGCCGACGGGCTGCGGCCAGTCAGGGGCGAGGTCGTCGGCGAGCCGGGTCACGTGCTCGAGCACGATCCGTTCGGTGCCGTCGATCCGGCCCTGCACCTCGAAGCGCAGCGCGGCCATCGTGCCTTCGCGGACCACGCCGAAGCCGAGGTCGATGTCGCGCGCCGCCGGGCGCTTCTCGAACGTCTCGGTGATCTCGTCGATCTCCGCGCCGAGCGCGGCCGCGACCTGCTTCACCACGCCACCCCACGCGAACGTGAGCACACCCGGCACCAGCAGCAACGGCGTGCGGTCGAGCGCGGCGCCGAAACCCATCGTGTCGAACAGCGCCGTGGGTTGCGCGTACGTGGCGTAGTTCACGATCTCCATCATGCGGATGTGCTCGATCGACTCGCACTGGCCGCTGAGCGCGATCGGCAGCAGGTCGTTCGCCCAGCCCGGGTCGATCCCCGAGGTGAAGCACGCCACGCCGGCGTCGAGGCACGCCCGCTCCAGCGGCGCGCGGCATGCTGTCGGGCACATGCGGCGGGTAGACGAGCGGCACGACCGAACTCGACACGATGTGCTTCCCCGACTGGGCGATGCGCGTGAGATCGGCGATCGCCTCGGCCGGTCGTAGGTCGGCGGTGGCCGTGTAGCAGACGCAGTCGGCATCGAGCGCGAGCAGCGCATCGGCATCGTTGGTAGCCGCCACGCCGAGATGCTCGATACCGGCGAGCTCGCCCGCGTCGCGGCCCGCCTTGTCGGCGCCGTGCACCCACAGGCCCACGAGGTCGAGCTCGGGGTGG
This sequence comes from uncultured Actinomycetes bacterium, assembly GCA_963716525.1. Lineage (GTDB taxonomy): Bacteria > Actinomycetota > Acidimicrobiia > IMCC26256 > PALSA-610 > JBBREP01. The sequence goes on along the minus strand of OY970315.1, from coordinate 327,191 downwards.
TGTGCGATGAGCCGAACCGCGTGACGGCCCACGTTGCCCGTGCTCCACTGGATCACTTTGAACATGAACCGGACGCTACCGGTGCTTATCGTGGCGGTCGTGCCCTCCCTGCCTGCGATCCTCGGTGGCGAGCCGACGTGCGACACGGATACCTGGCCGCGCTGGCCGCAGTGGGACGACGGCGAGCGCACCCGGCTGCTCGCCGCGCTCGATTCCGGGCATTGGTGGTCCGGAACCGGCGACGCGGCCGCTCGCTTCGCGCGCGACTTCGCCGCGTATCACAACGCCGAGTACGGGATCCCGGTCACGAACGGCACGCATGCGCTCGAAGCCGCGCTCGCGGCGTGCGGCGTGGGCGACGGCGACGAGGTGATCGTGCCAGCCTGCACGTTCGTCGCCACCGCGACGGCAGTGCTCGCGGTCAACGCCACGCCGGTGGTCGTCGACGTCGACGCCGAGAGCCTGTGCATCGACGTCGACGCCGTGACCGCCGCCGTGACCGAGCGCACGACGGCCGTGATCGTCGTGCACGTCGCCGGTGCCACCACCGATCTCGACGCGCTGCTCGCGTTCTGCTCGGACGCGGGGCTCCATCTGATCGAGGACTGTGCGCATGCGCACGGCAGCCGCTGGCGCGAGCGCGGCGTCGGCAGCTTCGGCTCGTTCGGCAGCTTCTCGTTCCAGGAGACGAAGCTGCTGACCGCTGGGGAGGGCGGCGTGCTGCTGTGCAACGACCCGATCCTCCTCGAGCGGGCCGAGAGCTACGTCAACTGTGGTCGCGTACCCGGCGGTGCCGCGTACCACCACGACACGTACGGGTCCAACATGCGCATGACCGAATGGCAGGGCGCGGTGCTCACCGCGCAGCTCCGGCGCTACTCGGAGCAGCTCGCGCTGCGCAACGAACGGGCTGCAATGCTCGCGCTCGAGCTCGCGGCAATCAGCGGCGTGCACGCCCAGCATCGGCACGAGCGCCTCGATGCCCAGGGCTACTACCACTTCGTGTTCCACTACGACCGCGACGAGTTCGCCGGTCTGCCGTTGTACGCGTTCGAGGCCGCGCTCGCGGCCGAAGGAGTGCCACTCGGTGTGTGCTACCCGAGCCTCACCACGCTCGCCCTGTTCCGGCACGAAGAGCTGCCGCCACGGGTCCGAGCCCCACGTGTCGCCGCTCGGCTCACGCCATGCCCGCGCGCCGAGCACATTGCGGAGTCCACAGTGTGGGTCGAGCACCGCACGCTGCTCGCCAGCGAGCCGGCAGTGCGGGCGATCACAACGGCCGTCGAGCGCATCCAGCGCCACGCCGCCGACATCGCCCGGGCCCTGCCCTGAGGCGCCACGCACATGGCCGATTTCCGCTAGACCGGATCGAACGTCTGCGCGAGAGTGCTCCACGTGCAGTCGATGCATCGTGACGCCGAGCTCTGCTACCGCGCCTGTTCCGGGCGTGATGCTCGCTTCGACGGTGTGTTCTACGTGGCCGTCACGAGCACCCGTGTCTACTGCCGCCCGAGCTGCCCCGCCATCACGCCGCGCGCCGAGCACTGCCGCTTCTTCCCCAGTGCGGCGGCGGCCCAGCTCGGCGGCTTCCGCGCGTGCAAGCGGTGCCGGCCCGACGCGGTGCCGGGCTCACCCGAATGGCACGTGCGCGGTGACGTCGCTGCCCGCGCCGTGCGGCTCATCGCCGACGGTGTGGTCGATCGCGACGGCGTCGGCGGTTTGGCGCGCCGCCTCGGTTACAGCGAGCGCCACCTCACCCGCGTGCTCAACGAGCAGCTCGGTGCGCCGCCACTCGCACTCGCACGGGCGCAGCGCGCACAAACCGCCCGCATCTTGATCGAGACGACCCACATGCGGCTCGCCGATGTCGCGTTCGCCGCCGGTTTTGCGAGCATCCGGCAGTTCAACGACACGGTGCGCGAGGTGTACGCGGCGACGCCGACCGAGCTGCGGAGCAACTTCCGTCGCACCGCGAGCGCTCCCGGCACGATCCGCGTACGGCTCGCGGCTCGCGAGCCGTTCGCGGGGCACGCGCTGCTCGAATTTCTCGGTGCGCGCGCCGTGCGGGGTGTCGAGGCGTCCGACGGCACCACGTACGCGCGCACGTTGCGGCTGCCGCACGGACCCGGTGTGGTGCGATGTACGGTCGCCGACCGTCACGTCGACGCGACGTTCCGCCTGCACGACGTGCACGATCTCGCGCCGGCAGTCGCGCGGATGCGGCAGCTGTTCGACCTCGATGCCGATCCGATCGCGATCGCCACGGCGCTGCGCCGCGACCCGAAGTTGCGGCCCGCCGTGCGCCGCGAGCCGGGCCTGCGGGTACCCGGCTCGGTCGACGGCGTCGAGATCGCGGTGCGAGCCGTCGTGGGCCAGCAGGTGTCGGTGACGGGCGCGAGCACGATCGTGGGCCGCATCGTGGAGCGTTGCGGTACCCCGTTGCCGTTCGCCGACCCCGAGCTGCGCTCGGTGTTCCCGAGCGCCGCCGACCTCGTCGGTGCCGACCTCGCGGGCATCGGCATGCCGGGTGCCCGCATCCGCACCGTGCAGGGAGTCGCCAAGGCGATCGACGGTGGCGCGATCGAACTCGACGGCGGAAGCGACCGCGACACCATGCGCGCCGCGTTGCTCGCCCAACCTGGGATCGGACCGTGGACCGCCGACTATCTCGCGATGCGCGCGCTCGCCCACTCCGACGCGTTCCTGCCCGGCGATCTCGGCGTACGCAAGGGCGCCGCGCTGCTCGGCATCGACGACGCGCCCCGTGCGCTCGCCGATCACGCAACCGGCTGGCGGCCGTGGCGCAGCTATGCGGTCCTCCATCTCTGGTCCACGCTCGTTCGATCACTCGCGAAGGGAAGTCAACGATGACGACAACGACGAAGCACGACGACCGCGCGTTCGCGTCCACCCGGCGCACGCCCACCGGACCGTTCACGGTGATCGCGCGCGATGGTGTCGTGCTCGCGTCGGGCTTCACCGACGACGTCGCACGGCTCACCGTCCTGATCCATCCGTCGATCCGCCCCAATGAGGTCGCGCCGGTCGCAACGCTGGGCGACATCACCGACGCCGTCGCCGAGTACTTCACCGGCGACATCCGCACGATCGACGAGGTGACGGTGCTGCAGCGCTCCACGGCGGTGCGCGAGCGCGGGTGGGACGAACTGCGCCGCATCGCGCCGGGTGAGCCGATCAGCTACGGCGAGCTCGCCAAGCGCATCGACCTGCCGCGCGGGGCCCGCGCCGCGGGGCAGATCTGCGCGCGCAACGCCGCGTCGCTGTTCGTGCCGTGCCACCGGGTCGTGGCCGCCGACCGTTCCCCGCACCACTTCGGCTGGGGTCTTCCGGTCAAGGAGTGGCTGCTCGCGCACGAGCGGGCCGGTCGCGTGTAGAACGGCGCCATGCTTCCGGGCGCGCCACTGCTCGACGCCCGGTCCACCGACGAGTTCGCGCCGCTCCCGCTGTGTGACCGCGATCGGCGTGCGCTTCACGGGCTGCGGGCCGACGCGCGACCGCACCACGGGCCGGGCGACCGGCGCGACACCGCGGCGACCCTGCGGGCGATCGACGCCGCGCACGGAGGTGGCTTCTACCGGGTGCCGCCCGAGGCGGCACACGATGCCGCCGCGGCCGATGATGCCTTCGTCCGGCGCGGGCCCGTCATCGATGTGCAGACGCACCTGATCGACGCCCGCCGCTTCGCGGGCGCGGGCGCGCGGGCGCTGTCGGGCTTCCTGCACATGGTCGATCCGGATCGGTGGGAGCGCACCGTCGACCCGCGCCTCATCGACGCCACGGCCTGGGCCACGCACGTGTTCGGTGAGAGCGAGACGGTCGTGGCGCTGCTCACCTCCACGCCGGGCCCGCCGCCGGACGGGCTGCTCACGAACGAGCAGATCGCGGCAGCGCGCGAGGTCGTCGACCGCTATGCCGGCGCAGGACGGGTGCTCACGCACACGATCGTGCATCCGAACATCGCCGGCGAACTCGAGCGCATGGTCGACTGGGCGGCACATCTGCGGCCGTCGGGCTGGAAGGTGTACACGCTGTACGGCCCGCCCACCGAGGCGTCGCCCACCGGCGGCTGGTTCCTCGACGATCCCGAGATCGGTATCCCGTTTCTCGAACGGGTGCGCGCGCTCGCCACCGAAGGGGCGAGGCCGGTCGTGGCGACGCACAAAGGCCTGGGCGGCCCGGTGCCGGGGGCATCGGTGGCGGCCGCGTCGCCGCGCGACGTCGGCCCGGCAGCCGCGCGGTTCCCCGACATCAGCTTCGTCGTGTACCACTCGGGGTACGAACGCAACCCGCACGGCGCCGAGGGACCGTACCCGGGCGACGGCGCCACCGAACGCGACGCTGAGGCGCCGCTCCAGGGCGTCGACCGTCTCGTGGCGAGCTGCGCAGCGGCGGGCGTCGGCCCCGGCGGGAACGTCTACGCCGAACTCGGTAGCACGTGGTACCTCGTCGCCCGCCGGCCCGACGAGGCCGCGCACGTGCTCGGCAAGCTGCTCCGGGCGCTGGGGCCGCGGCGCATCGTGTGGGGCACCGACTCCACGTGGTACGGCTCGCCGCAACCGCTGATCGATGCGTTCCGCGCGTTCACGATTCCTGCGTCGTACCAGGAGCGCTACGGCTACCCGGCGCTCACCGACGAGGTCAAGGACATGATCCTCGGCGCGAACGTGTGCGCGCTCTACGGGCTCGAACCCGTGTCGGTCGACGCGGCCGCGGCCGACGCCCGGCGCACGTGGGTGCCCGGCGCCGCGGAGGAACTGCGCCGTCGCCTCGCTTCCCTCTAGGTTCTCGACGATGGACCACAAGCGACAGGGACTGCTCGACGGCGTGCGAATCATCGAGAGTGCGCTCCTCGGGCCGGGCGCGATCACCACCCATCTCGCCGACCTCGGCGCCGAGGTGATCAAGGTGGAGCCGCCACAAGGTGACTACATCCGCCGCATGACGTGGCCGATCATCAACAACAACTCGCTGCTGCACCTCCACATCCATCGCGGCAAGCACTCGATCGCGATCGACCTGCGCAAGCCCGAAGGCGCGGAGATCTACAAGGATCTCGTACGCGGGGCCGACGCGGTCGTCGAGGCGATGCGGCCCGGCGCGCTCGCGAAGCGCGGGCTCGGCTACGACGACCTCAAGCAGGTGAACCCGCGGATCGTGTTCTGCACGATCTCGGGCTACGGCATGACCGGGCCGTACAAGGACATGCCGAGCCACGGCATCGCCTACGACACGTGGGCCGGGCAGGTGCCGCCGGCCTACGACGACGACGGCTTCTGCTACATCCCCGAGCACACGTCGATCGGTATCCATGCCGGCCCGGTGTTCGGCTCGCTGGGGATCCTCGCCGCCATTATCCGGGCGCGCGCCACGGGCGAGGGGGCGTGCATGGAGATCGCGCAGTCCGACGCGGCCGCGTACTTCGACTGGTACCGCATCGAGACGTGGAAGGCCTATGAACGGCCGGAGTCGGAGGTCACGGGCAACGCGTCCGACAACTACGAACGGCGGGCCCCGGGCACCGCGGGCATGAAGGAGGGCGTGCGCTACCAGATGTACGAGACGGCCGACGGTCACGTGCTCTTCATGGCGAGTGAGCGCGAGTTCTGGAAGAACTTCTGCGAGGCCGTCGGTCACACCGACTGGTTCGAGCGCTGGCCGGGCGAGCAGTTCGCCGACCACGCACGCGGGAACCGGGAGCTCCACGTGCTGCTGCGCGACCTGTTCAAGACCCGCACGAGCGCGCAGTGGATCGAGCTCGGCAACCGCGCGAACACGCCGATGGCCCCGGTGAACACACCGAAGACGATCGCCGACGACCCGCAGTTCGTCGAGCGCCTGCCGTGGATCGGGCGTGACCGCCTCGACTGTGAGCAGCTGCCGTTCCCGGTGAAGCTGATTGGTGAGGAGCTCCCCACACCGGCGATGGCGCCCACGCCCGGTGAGCACACCGACGCGGTGTTGCGCGACGTGCTCGGCTACGACGACGCGAGGATCGCCGCACTGCGAGATGCCGAAGTGGTGCACGGGGGTGCTCGATGACGGATCGATCGCTTCGTGCCGCCGAAGGTGGCGCGCCGTGATGCGCCTGGGCACACTCGGGGCGGCACGCATCACGCCGAGCGCGCTGATCAGACCGGCACGGGAGGTGCACGGTGTCGAAGTGATGGCCGTGGCGGCACGTGACCGCTCCAAGGCGCATGCGTTCGCCACGAAACACGGCGTCGCGCGCGTCCTCGACTCCTACGACCAGCTGATCGCCGATCCCGACATCGACGCGATCTACAACCCCCTGCCGAACGGGTTGCACGGCCACTACACGATCGCCGCGCTCGAGGCCGGCAAGCACGTGCTGTGCGAGAAGCCGTTCACCGCGAACGCCGAGGAGGCCGAGGCGGTGGCCGCGGTGGCGGCGCGCCATCCCGAATTGGTGGTGATGGAGGCGTTCCACTGGCGCTACCACCCGCTTGCCGACCGCATCCGTGCCATTGTCGCGAGCGGCGAGCTCGGACCGGTGCGCAACATCGAGACGTATATGTGTATCCCGTTGCCGCTGCCGCACGACATCCGTTTCGACCCTCGCCTCGCCGGCGGCGCGCTCATGGACACCGGTTGCTACGCGATCCACCAGCTGCGCACGTTCGCGCAGGCTGCGGGTGTGGGCGAGCCGCGGGTCGCGAGCGCGACGGCGAAGACGCTGCGCCGCCAACCCACGATCGACCGGTGGATCCGCGCCGAGCTCGACTTCGACGACGGGGGCGACACGCGCCTGCGGGGCCGCATCCACGCAGCGCTGTGGTCGGGCGTCGGGCTGCGGATCACCGTGCGTATCACCGGCAACGCGGGGGAGCTGCGCTGCTTCAACGTCACGCAGCCGGCGATCTATCACCGGGCGTCGATCCGCACGGCGACCGGCCGCACGAGCATCCACGAGCCCGACAAGCGCACCACCTACTGGCACCAGCTCGGCGCGTTCGCGGCGGCGATCGCCGGCGACCGCTCGCACCTGCTCACCGGGCCCGACGATGCAGTGGCGAACATGCGGGTGATCGACGCGGTGTACCGCGCCGCCGGCCTCGAACCGCGCGCACCGACACCGGTCTGAGCCCACTCCGCCAGCGTGAACTCCCGACCTGCCGCTATCCGGCTCGACGATCTCGCCGAGCCCCGCTTCTCCGCCGCCGCTCGCGAGATGCTCGACGGCATGGCGGCACTCGGCGCGTCGATGGCACTCGACGTGGACGCGATCGTCGTGGACGCGAGACAGCAGGCCGGTCTGCACGACCTCGGCGCCGGCGACGGGTTCCTCGAACGGCTGCACGTGTACCTCGACGCGCTCGACCACGAGGGCGGGCTCGGCGCGGCCGGCCGGCTCGTCGCGCGTACGCAGGTGACGCAGCTCGTGGCGAACCGTTTGCTCGCGCACGACTACGTGACGCGCCATCCCGACGTGCTCGCCGAGCCGATCTCCGCGCCGATCGTGATCGCCGGCCTGCCGCGCACCGGCACCACGCACCTGCACAACCTCATGGCCACCGACCGCGAGCTGCGCAGCCTTCCGTACTGGGAGAGCCTCGAACCGGTTCCGCCGCGGGCCGAGCAAGGTGACGGCGGCGCGCAGGCCGACGGCCGGCGCGAGCGCTGCGCGGCCGGGATCTGGTTCATCGACGAGGTGATGCCCGAATTCCACCGCATGCACGAGATGACCGTCGACCACGTGCACGAGGAGATCCAGCTGCTCGCGATCGACGCCTCGACGATGCTGTTCGAGACCACCGCCATCCTGCCGAGCTGGCGCGACTACTACCGCGCGCACGACCAGCGCCCGAGCTACGAGTTCCTGCGCCGCATGTTCCAGGTATGCCAACACGCGAACACCCCCGCTCGCCTGCGGCTCGCGCCCCGAGGGGCGGGCACCCGCCGAGGCGCGCCCCGCTGGGTGCTCAAGTCGCCGCAGCACCTCGAGCAGATCCCGGCGGTGCTGCACGCGTTCCCCGACGCGACGCTGGTGTTCACGCACCGAGATCCGGTCGCGGTGATCGCGAGCTTCGCCACGATGGCCGCATACTCGGCCCGCACGAACCACGACGCGCCGATCGACGTCCGTGCGATCGCCCGCTACTGGCGCGACCGCATCCTCGATCTCTACGCGGCATGTGTGCGCGACCGCGACCTCGCGCCGCCCGACCGGTCGATCGACGTGCAGTTCGACGAGTTCATGGCCGACGACGTCGCCATGGTCGAGCGCATCTACTCCGTTGCGGGTCTGGCCTTCTCCGGCGCCACTCGCGCCGCGATGGACACCTTCATGGCCGAGCATCCGCGCGGCAAGTACGGCGGCGTGATCTACGACCTCGACCAGTTGGGCCTCGACGCGGCCGAGATCCGCGCCGCGGCCCGGCCGTACATCGAGCACTTCGCGGTTCCGCTCGAAACCCGCTGGTAGGCGCAACGCCGGCGCAATTCCTCGCGCGGGCGTGTGGTGGTGCGACCGGGGTGCGAGAATGGTGGTGTGGACGAGAAGGGGCTGGCGCGTCACGGGGCCGCGGGCACGCTCGCGCCTCCCGACGAGCCGGTGACCGCGATCCCGGTCGCGGCCGATCCGTCCGGCAACCGCGCCGACGACCCCCGGCGCGCCGGCGACCCGTCGCCGCGTGGCGAGACGCGCCTTCGCTATCTCCCGGGGCTCGACGGTCTGCGCGCCATCTCGGTGCTCGCGGTGCTCGCGTACCACTACCGGCCCGACCACTCGATGCTGCGCGGCGGCTTCCTCGGGGTCGAGGTGTTCTTCGTGATCAGCGGCTACTTGATCACGTCGCTGCTGCTCGCCGAGAAGCGCCGGCGCGGCGGTGTGAGCCTCCGGGCGTTCTGGTTGCGCCGGGCCCGCCGGCTCGCGCCCGCGCTCGTCGCGCTCGTGCTCGCCGCTGGCCTGTTCGTCGCGATCTTCCACCACGACGAGTTGCACGCGAACCGCGGCGACCTCCTGTTCGGGTTTTGGGGCGAGAACTGGTGGACGATCTTCCACCACTCGCTCTACGGCGAGAAGGACCTGCGCCAGCCGCTCCAGCACCTGTGGTCGCTCGCGGTCGAGGAGCAGTTCTACCTGCTGTGGCCGCTCGCGTTCATCGGCGGCATGGCGGTGCTCGGGCGGCGGCGTATGCCGGCCGCGATCGGCGCGCTCGCCGCGGCGTCGTGGCTCGGTTCGATCGTCTGGTTGCACACCTCCGCGCAGTCGGCCGCCGATCTCCAGAACACGCTCTACATGTCCACCCCGAGCCGCGCGTACGGCTTGCTGCTCGGCGCGCTCGCGGCCTTCCTCCTCGGCCCCGAGCGCTTCCGCGGCGCGTACGCACCGAGCGCGCCGCGCGCGCTGAACCTCGCGGGCGGCGTGGCGCTCGTGTTGCTCGCGGTGCAGATGCAGTTCCAGACGCTCGACAGCCACGCGCTCTTCTATTTCGGCCTGCTGCTCACCGATGTCCTCACGGTCGCGCTCATCGTCACGGTCGTGCATCCCGCCTCGACTTGGAACCGGCTGCTCGGCACGCAGTTGCTGCGCCAGATCGGCCTGCGCTCCTACGGCATCTACCTCTGGGGCATCGTCGTGTTCGCGTTCACGGAGCCGGGCGCCGACCTGCATTGGGCGGCGCCCGCGGTCTTGGTGTTTCGACTCGTGCTGGTGGCGGCGCTCGTCGAGCTCTCGTACCGTTTCGTCGAGCGCCCGATCCGGCGGGGTGTGCTCGGCCGTGCAGTTCGGGCCACGCGAGCGGCCCGGGGCCGGCGCCGCCAGCTGCTCGTGCGGCGCTGGCAGACCGCGGCCGCCGCCCTCGTCGCCACCGTGCTCGGCCTCGGCGTTGCCGCCGCGGCCTCGTCGCCGGCGAAAACGGTCGACAATGGCCAGACCCAGGCCGGGGGAGGCGACAGGCTCCTGCAGAACCTGCAGCAGGGCGGCACGCTGCCCCCCGTCCCCTCGACGGTGCCGTCGTCGTCGTCCACGACGCAGTCCTCGCCGGCAACCACGACCAAACCCGGTACGCGGCACACCGTCCCGCCGGCCACGGTCCGGTTCGCGGGCTACCCGAACGTGTGGTCGAGCGGCTACATCGTGTCGGCCGTCGGCGACTCGGTGATGCTCGGCGCCGACCTCGACCCGAACAAGCCGCTCGAGAGCGGGCTGAAGCACGTCGTCGGCCCGGGCGTGTGGGTGAACGCGGTCGTGTCACGCCAGGGCCCGGTGTGCGTCGACTTCCTGAAGGCGCTGCAGGAGAATCACCAGCTCGGCCCGGTCGTCATCGTGCACTGTGGCGACAACGGCTACCTCAGCAACCACTTCGTGAACGACGTGATGCACGTGGCCGGGGCGAAGCGTCACGTGGTGTTCTTCACCGTGAAGGTGGAGCGGCCCTGGGAGCTCCCGAACAACCGGTTGATCACGTCGCAGGCAAAGCGATTCAAGAACGCCAAGGTGCTCGACTGGTACTACTTCGGCACCCACATCGACCAGAAGAAATACTTCGTGTGCGAGGACCACTGTGGTCTCAGGCTCCACCTCACGCAGCCCGCGGGCGCACGCTTCTACACGAACCTGATCATCGACACGCTGCGCAAGTGGGGCTGGCTCCAGCCGGACGCCGTCGGGTAACGCGCGCGTGCGCGCGACGGTGATCACTCGCCGCTCCGCCCCGGCTTGCTTCGTGACGGGCGGCATCGCGATGTACGCGGGCGCCGCCATCGCCTACGACCTCTTCGACGAGGTGCCGCCGCAGACCGTCGCGTGGCTCCGCTGCTGTGGCGCCGCGCTCGTGCTCGCCACGGTCACGCGCCCATGGCGTCGCCGGGCGGCGTGGACGGCCGCCACGCTGCGCGTCGCCGCGGGGTTCGGCATCGCGACCGCGCTGATGAACACGAGCTTCTATCTCGCCATCGACCGCATCCCGCTCGGCACGGCCGTCGCCATCGAGTTCGCGGGCCCGGTGACGGTGGCGGCATTGTCGATGCGGTCGCGCCGTTCACTGGGCGGCCTTGGCGCCGCAACCATCGGCGTGGTCGTGCTGTCAGGCGTGCAGCTCTCCGGCGACGCGCTCGGCGTGCTGTTCGCGCTCGCAGCCGCGGCGTGCTGGGCCGGCTACATCGTGCTCGGGGCGCGCGTGTCCCGCACGGCGACGGCCGGCGGTGTCGACGGATTGACGATCGGGCTCGCCGTCGGCTCGCTCGCGCTCGTGCCGATCGGCGTGTGGGGCAGCGCGCCGGCGTTTTCGTCGGCCTCGTCGGCACGGATCCTGCTCTTGTGCCTGGCAGTCGGCGTGCTGTCGACCGCGGTGCCGTACGGGCTCGACCAGCTCGTGCTGCGCGTCGTCGACACGAGCACGTTCGCGCTGCTGCTCGCGCTGCTGCCCGTGACCGCGACCGCCACCGGCTGGATCGCGCTGCACCAGCACCTCGAGCCGGCCGAGCTCGCCGGCGTCGCATGCGTGGTCCTCGGCCTCGCCCTCAACGGTCTCGCGACCACCACACCCGACGAGCCCGCCCTCGCACCATGATCTGATGGACATCATGCGTCGTTTGGGACCGCTATTTGGTACCCAAACGACGCATGGTCAGAGGCCGGCGGCGGCCAAGCGGGCCACCGCGGCGGCGATGCCGTCGAGGTCGACGTTGCCGAAGGCGAGGCGCAGGTAACGCTCGTGGCCCGCGCCGAACGCCGAGCCGGGGATCGTGAACAGGTTGTGCTCCACCGCCAGCCGGCGGGCGACGGTTGCCGCGTCCTCGGCTGCGAACGGGTGGCGCACGTACGCGAAGAACGCGCCCGAGGTCGCCAGCTCGTAGCCGCCGGGACGTGCGGCCATGAGCCGGTCGAGATGCTCCACCCGCTCGCACATCGCCCGGCGCCGGTCCTCGACCCAGCCGGCCCGCTCCGCGGACACGCCGAAGGCCACCGCCTCCTGCGCGACGCGCGGCGCGCCGATGGTCTGGCAGTCGGCGAGCTTGGCGGCGGCGTCGAGCACGTGCGGTGCGCCCGTCAACGAGCCGGCCCGGTAGCCCGCGAGTGAGAGCATCTTCGAGAAACTGAAGAGGTGCACGAGCGTGTCACGCCAGTCGGTCCGCGCGAACAGCGGGTGCGGCGGCGCAGTGGTGCTGCGGAAGTCCTTGTACGTCTCGTCGAGTACGAGCGCGATGCCGCGCCGGCGCGCCACCTCGTACACCGCCTCGACGAGCTCGGGCGGGTACACCACGCCACACGGATTGTTCGGCGTCACCAGCACCACGGCGCGGGTGCGTGGCGTGATCACGGCATCGACGGCGCCGGGGTCGGGCAGCATCGACGATTCCGGTGTCAGTGGCAGCGGGACCGTGGTGACGCCGCACGCGCGCAGCCACATGTCGTGGTTGAAGTAGTACGGCATCGGGAGCACGACCTCGTCACCCGGCGCGCACAACACGCCGATCGCCAAACAGAACGCCTGGTTGCATCCGGTGGTGACCATCACGTCGCCGCTTCGGAGGTCTGCCGGGCCGGCGCCGTAGGCGAGTGCGAGATGCGCCGCGATCGCGGCGCGCGCGTGCGGCAGGCCCAGCACCGGCGCGTAGCCCGACGTCTCGGGTCGCCGCACGATCGCGGCGAGGAACTCCCGCAGCTCGCCCGAGGGCGGGTAGCCGGGCACGGCTTGCGAGAGGTCGAGCAGCGGTCGGCCCGGCGTGACCCTCGCATGCTCGATCCAGCGTTTCGCCGCCGTGACCGGCGGTTCGACGACGCCGGCAAGGGCCGGGTTCAGGCGCAGCATCGCGCGCGCACGCTACCTGCGCGCGCGTCGTGGAAACGGCGGGGAGAAGGGTGCACGTCCACCGGTAGATTCGCCGGGCCGTGGACGAGGAAGGGACACCCGAGGAGACGGGCTCGCTGCGGCGCGGCGCGCGCGTGCTCGGCCGCTACATCCGCACGCATCCGTTCCCGTTCGGGGTTGCGGTGTTCGGCTCGAGCGTGTTCGCGTCGATGGCCGTCGCCGGGGCGGTGGTGCTCGGCCGCATCACCGACAAGGTGTTCCGCCCCGCGGTGTCGTCGCACCATGCGTCGAGCAGCACCGTGTGGTGGACGGCCGCGGCAGTCGTGATCGTGGCGGCGCTCCGCAGCGCGGGCGTGATGACGCGCCGCTACTTCGCGGCGCTCACCACCCGCCGGATGCAGGTCACGCTGCGCCGGCAGATCAGCGAGCAGTACCTGCGTGTGCCGCTCACGTATCACCGCGAGATGTCCACCGGCGAGCTGATCGCGCACGCCGATACCGACGTCGAAGTGGCGGTCGAGGTGCTCAACCCGCTGCCGTTCTCCATGGGGCTGGTGCTGCTCGTCGTGTTCTCGGTGGTCGCGTTGATCGTGGCGGATCCGATCCTCGCGGTGGTCGGCTTCACCGTGTTCCCAGGCCTCGGAGTGCTCAACCGCTTCTACACCCGGCGCGTCGAAGGGCCCGCCGAGCGTGTGCAGGAGCGGGTGAGCGACGTCTCGACGATCGCGCACGAGAGCTACGACGGCGCGCTGCTCGTGAAGACGCTCGGCCTCGAGGCGCACGAGGTGGAGCGGCTGGCGACGGCGTCGGAGCGGCTCCGCGAGTCGCGCATGGAAGTGGGCTCGTTGCGCTCGACCTTCGAGCCCGCGCTCGACGCGCTGCCGAACCTCGGCGTGATCGCAATCCTCGCGATCGGTGGCTGGCGCATCTCGAGCGGCGCGCTCACGACCGGCCAGCTCGTGCAGGTGATGGCGCTGTTCTCGCTGCTGTCGTTCCCGATGCCGCGTGGTCGGCTTCCTGCTCGAGGAGATGCCGCGGTCGTCGGTGGCGCTCGGTCGCATCGACGGGGTGCTCGCCGCGCCGCATGAGCGGACGCCGCGCGCACGACACGCGGTACCCGACGGTCCGTTGCGGGTCGAGGTCGACGGTCTCGTGTTCGCGTACATCGACGGCGAGCCGGTGCTCGACGGCTGCGACCTCACGCTCGAGCCGGGCGAAGTCGTCGCGCTCGTGGGTGCCACCGGATCGGGCAAGTCGACGCTCTGCGAGCTGCTCGCCGGTCTCATGGAGCCAACTGCGGGAACGATCAGCCTCGGCGGGGTCGACCTGCGCGACGCCGACCCCGAGTCGCTGCACCGCGCGGTCGGGCTCGTGTTCCAGGAGGCGTTCCTCTTCGGTGGCACGCTCGCCGAAAACCTCACGCTCGGCGAGGTCGGCACCGACGACGCGCTCGCCGCGGTGCGGGTCGCCCAGGCGCGGCGCTTCATCGCCAACCTCACGCACGGGTACGACACCGTGATCGGCGAGCGCGGCGTCACGCTCTCGGGCGGGCAGCGTCAGCGCACCGCGCTCGCGCGCGCGCTCGCGCGCCGCCCGCGGTTGCTCATTCTCGACGACGCGACGTCGGCCGTCGATCCCACGGTCGAGGCGCGCATCCTCGACGGGCTCACCCGTGAGCTCGCCACCACGACGTTGATCGTGGCCCACCGGCTCTCGACGATCGCGCTGGCCGACCGTGTCGCGTTCCTGCGCGGCGGTCGCATCGCGGCCACCGGACGCCACGCCGACCTCGTGGCGACGTATCCCGACTACTCGGCGATGGTCCAGGCCTACGAGCGCGCCGGTGCGCCGGCCGCCCTGGAGCGCGACGCCGATGACGCCGTCGACGACCTTGACGGCGCCGACGGCGTCGACGACAACGGCGACGGAGCGGCCGATCCGCGTGAGGGTGCCCGGCATGGCGGCTGAGCACGACGCGCACGGCGCGGCGCTCGACGCGCTCACCGACACCGCGGGCCCGCAGGCGCTCGACGAGCTCGCCGGGCTCGAGCACTCGCTCGCGAGCGTGCGCGTCGCGCTCGACGACGACGACACCGCAGCCGCCACGGGTGCCGTGTCGGTGCTACGGCGCGGGCTCACGGTCAGCCCCGACCTCCGTACCGGCATCCGCGTGAGCATGGCGTTCGCCGCCATCTCGGCGTTGGGGCGCCTGCTCGTGCCGGTGCTGATCCAGCAGATCCTCGACCGCGGCATCCTCGACGCGCACGGGTTCCGTCCCGTGCTCACCTACACGCTGTGCGCCGCCGGCGCCGCGCTCGTCGTGGCGATCACGTTCTTGCAGCGGGCCACGTATTTGCGCTTCCTCGAGGCGGCCGAGCGCGCGCTCGCCGACCTGCGCGTGCGCGTGTTCGGTCACATCCATCGCCTGTCGATCGCCGAGCACACCGACTCCCGCAAAGGTGTGCTCGTCGCTCGCGTCACCAGCGACATCGAGACGCTCGCGCGGTTCGTGCAGTGGGGCGCGATGTCCTGGATCCTCAACACCACGCTGATCGTGCTCACGGTCGCGGTGATGGCCATCTACTCGTGGCAGCTCGCGCTCGTGGTGGTCGTTGCCTATCTACCGGTGATCCCGATCTTCCGCTACCTGCAGCGTCGCCAGCTTGCGGCCTACGACCGCGTGCGTACGCGCACGTCGGAGCTGCTCGCCGAGATCTCCGAGACGGTCACCGGTGCCGCCGTCATCCGCGCCTACGGGCTGCACGCGCGCTCGCGCCGGCGGCTGCACGAGCGCACCGACCACGTCTACCGCGCGCAGATGGACGCGGCCTGGTACTTCACGGCAATGTTCCCGCTCGGCGACTTCTTCGGTGCGATCGCTATCGCCGGTGTCACCGTCGTCGGCGCGTTCCACGCCCAGCAATGGGGCCTGCACCTCGGCGACCTTGTCGCGTTCATGTTCCTCGTGACGCTGCTGCTCAACCCGATCGCGGAGCTCAGCGAGATCGTCGACCAGACGCAGACCGCGATCGCGGGCTGGCGCAAGGTGCTCGCGGTGCTCGACGTGCCCATCGACGTGGTCGAGCCCGACGCCGCGCACGCGGTCGATCTGCCGCGGGGCGCGCTGGCGGTGGAGGCGCATCACGTCGACTTCGCGTACCGCGACGGCGGGCTCGTGCTGTGCGACGTGAGCGTGTCCATCCCGGCCGGCGCGCGTGTCGCGATCGTCGGTGAGACGGGCTCGGGCAAGACGACCTTCGCCAAGCTGCTGTGCCGTCTCGCCGACCCGCTCGACGGCACGATCGAGGTCGGCGGCACCGACCTCCGTCTCGTGCCGGCCGCGTGCCGGCACCGCGCGGTCCGGCTCGTGCCCCAGGACGGCTTTCTCTTCGACACGACGGTGCGCGCGAACGTGGGGCTGGGCCGGGCCGGCGCCTCCGACATCGACGTCGTGGCGGCGTTCACCGCGCTGGGCCTCGGCGACTGGGTCGCCCGCCTGCCCGACGGGCTCGACACAGCTGTGGGCGAGCGCGGCGACAGCCTCTCGGTGGGTGAGCGGCAACTGGTGGCGCTCGCCCGGGCTCAGCTCGCCGACGCCGGGGTGCTGATCCTCGACGAGGCGACGAGCGCCGTCGACCCGGAAACCGAGCGAGCGCTCACCGACGCGCTCCACCGGCTCTCGGCCGGCCGTACCACGATCTCCATCGCGCACCGGCTGTCGACGGCCGAGCGGGCCGATTTCGTGCTCGTGTTCGACGGCGGGCGGCTCGTCGAGCAGGGCCCGCACGCCGCGCTGGTGGCCGCGGGCGGGGTCTACGCGGGCCTCCACGAGAGCTGGGTCCGCAACACCCAGACCGTCTGACCGCGGCCCCGCCGTCCCCCGGTTGTCCCATCAGGGGCCAAGAACTTGGCTCCTGATGGGACAACGGCGGCCTTACAAAGCTCTGATGTTCGGCTCGCGGGTCGCTGACGGGGGTGGGCGATGCTGAACTGGCAACGGTCCACCATCCCAGGAGCAACCATGCGCAAGACCCTCGTCTCAGTGCTGCTCGCCGGCTCGCTCGCCGCCGGCGGCGCGGTCGCCTTCACCTCCGTGTCGGCCGGCGCCGCCGCGCCCACGTCCACCTCGGCGAGTGCCGCGACCACCAAGCCCGCCAAGCACCCCGCGGTCCGCCGTGCGATCCGGCGTGCGGTCGTGCTGATCTCGGCGAAGACGATCGGCGTCAAGCCGGCCGACCTCGTGAACGAGCTGAAGTCCGGCAAGTCGATCGCCGACGTGGCCAAGGCGCACAACGTGAAGCCGGCCGCCGTGGTCACCGCGCTCGTGAAGGCGGGCCACGCCCGGGTCGAGCAGGCGGTCAAGAACCACCGGATCACCCGTGCGCGGGCCAACAAGATCGAGGCCCGGCTGCCCGGTCTCGCGACGAAGGTCGTCTTCCACCACTTCAAGTGATGCCGTAGTCAGGGGCAACCCGGTCACAGGTCGGGCGTCGCACGCGGAGCCCACCCCGCGTGCGACGCCCTATCTGTCCGCGCTCGCGGCCCGCCCTCTGTGCCGACGCGACTGTCGAGGAGCCGGCGATTAGGGCAGTGGGACGCTCTGGGGGAACGAGAAGAGATTGTCGGGGTCGTACTTTTTCTTGACCTGTTGCAGCTTGGCGAGGTTGGCGCCCCAGTAGGCGTGAGCCCAGCCCTGCAGTTCGGGGTCGGCGTAATTGACGTAGGCGCCGCCGTTCGACCACGGGCCCAAGGTGGCCCGGGTCGCGCGTAGCCAGGCCCGGTGCGGGTCGGCCGACCCCGGTGAGGTCCACAGCGACGCGTACTGCGCCGAGCAGAACGCGCTGCGGTGCGCGAACGCGGTGGCCGCGGGTGCCACCGCGCCGATCGCCCCTCCGTACGAATCGAACTGGATCGTGCCCGTACCCGTTCCCGCGATCGGCAGGTGGTCGTTCATCGCGCTGATCGCCGCGTTGATGGCGCTCGCGGGGAGCGGGTGGTCGTAGTAGTGCGACGTGGCGACGAAGGGGTTGCGGGGCCCGAGGATCGGTGACGCGCCCGTGGCCGGTGCCGGCGAGCACTGGTTCGACCGGTTGTGCAGGCACGACTCCTCGAGGAGCATCGCGTCTGCGTAGGTGCGTTGGGTCGCGGAGCGGGAGGTGGTGGGCGCCGCGTTGTACAGCGGCGTGAGGAGCTGGCGGGCTTCGTCGCGGTGGCCGAGGTGCACGCCGGCGACGACGAGCTGGGGTGTGGTCTCGAGCCGGGCGATCGCGGTGGTCTGCGCCGGGAGCGTCGGCACCCATGACATCCACGCCGCGAGCCCGGCGGCGGCCTCGTTCCACGCCCACTCGACGAGGAACGTGGTGACCGCGGCCGGAACCGGGTGCAGCGTGTACGTGAGGCCCGTGACCACCCCGAAGCTGCCGCCACCGCCGCCGCGCAGGGCCCAGAACAGGTCGGAGTTCTCCTTCGCGTCACAGTGCCGCACCTGCCCGTCGGCGGTCACGATGTCGACCGAGTGCAGCGAGTCGCATGTGAGACCGAACGCCCGAGCCACGAGCCCGTGCCCGCCGCCGAGCGTCAGACCGGTGAGGCCCACGCTCGGGCAGGTGCCGCCGGGGACGGCGACGCCCTTCGCGGCGAGCGCGTTGTTGAAGTCGTACAAGCGGACGCCCGGGCCGATCTGCACGGTGTTTGCCTTGGTGTCGACCTTGATGTCGCGCAGTTGCGTGACGTCGAGCACTAGGTCGGTACCGGTCGACCAACCGCCGTAGCTGTGCCCACCGCCCCGGATCGCCACGCCGGTGCCGTAGTCGCGCCGCAGCCCGACGATCGTCTCGACGTCGGCCACGTCCGCGGCCTGCACGACGGCGCGGGGCGTGATGTTGTCGTAGATGGGGTCGTAGAGGACGTGCGCGACGCTGAAGTCGGCGTCCGCGGGGGTGACGACGCGACCGTGGATGCGCGCCGCGATCTGGTCGAGCGTCGGCGGGTTGCCGCGAGTGGTCGAGGTCGCCGTGCCCGACGACGGGGACCCCGAACCGGTACCGGTCGACGACGAGCAGGCGGCGGCCGCGGCGACAGCGGCGGCCTGGGCCGAGGTGCGAAGGAACTTGCGCCGGTTCACGCGCCCGCTCGTGGCTCGACCCCGACCGGCCGCATGGGGTCGTACCTGTTGCATTCCATCGTGCACATCCTTCGGATGCGGGTCGCCGGACGCAGCTCGGATGTGGGACGTGACACTAAACGGGGAAACACCACCCCGTTGGTACTCAGGAGTGCAAGTGTGCCACTTCACTCACGGTGTGGCGGCGTCGCCGGCAGGGAGGAACCGGGCGGCTCGTTGGTATCGTCCGTCGTCCCGGCATGGTGAGGGTTTGGAGTCCCTTTGGCGGAGAGTGCAGCACCAGGCAGCTTCAGCAGCCGCCACATCGGCCCCGACGAGTCGGCGCGCCGGGCGATGCTCGCCACGGTGGGCTTCGCCTCGCTCGACGACCTGGCCGGCGCGGCGGTCCCGTCGGGCATCCGCGACGCGGCCGCGCTCGACCTCACGCCGGCCCGTTCGGAGGCCGAGGCCACCGCGGCGTTGCGAGCGATCGCGGCGCGCAACACGATGTGCACCTCGCTCATCGGCCTCGGCTACTACGGCACCGTCACGCCGCCGGTGCTGCGGCGCGGCGTGCTCGAGAACCCTGCCTGGTACACCGCGTACACGCCGTACCAGCCCGAGATCAGCCAGGGGCGGCTCGAGGCGCTGATCAACTTCCAGACGATGGTCGCCGATCTCGCCGGCCTCGACCTTGCCAACGCATCGCTGCTCGACGAGGCCACCGCAGCGGCCGAGGCGATGACGTTGCTCCACCGGGTCACGAGAAACACCGGTTCGGTGTTCGTCGTCGACGCCGACGTGTTCCCGCAGACGATCGACGTCGTGCGCACCCGCGCCGAGCCACTCGGCATCGACGTCGTCGTCGGCGACGTCGCCGAGGCGCTGGCGCAGCGTGACGGTGTGTTCGGCGTGCTGCTCCAGTACCCGGGTGCGGGCGGCGGGATCGGCGACCCGCGTGCGGTGATCGAGGCCGCCGGCGCACGGGGAGCGCGTGTCGTGGTGGCCGCCGATCTGCTGGCGCTCACGGTCCTCGTGCCGCCGGGCGAGCTCGGCGCCGACGTCGTGGTCGGCTCGGCGCAGCGCTTCGGTGTGCCGGTGATGTACGGCGGTCCCCACGCGGGGTTCATGGCCGTCGGCAACGCGCTGCAACGCCAGCTCCCGGGCCGGCTGGTCGGCGTGTCCGTCGACGCGGACGGACGGCCCGCGTACCGCCTCACGTTGCAGACGCGGGAGCAGCACATCAGGCGCGAGAAGGCGACGAGCAACATCTGCACCGCCCAGGTGCTGCTCGCCGTGGTGGCCGGCCTATACGCGGCGTACCACGGCGCCGACGGTCTCGTGGCGATCGCGCGGCGGGTGCACCGCGCCGCGTCCATGTTCGCCGATGCGGTCGAAGATGCGGGACTTGCCGTCGCGCACGAGCACTTCTTCGACACCGTCACGGTCCGCGCCCCCGGGCGCGCCGGCGCGCTCGCCGCCGCGGCGCGACTGCGCGGCATCAACATCCGTCATGTCGACGACGACACCGTCGCGGTTGCGTTCGACGAGACCACCACGGCGCAGGTGCTCACCGACCTCCTGCACGCGTTCGGCGTCGCGCGTCCCGTCGCCGACGTGCAGGCAGGGCCCGTCGCCGACGTGCAGGCAGGGCCCGTCGCCGACGTGCAGGCAGGGCTCGTCGCCGACGTGCAGGCAGGGCCCGTCCCCGACGTGCAGGCCGGGCTCGTCGCCGGCGATGGTGCCGGCGGCCGTGCGCGTATCCCTGATGCGCTCGTGCGCACGTCGCCGTTCCTCACCCACCCCACGTTCACGCGGTACCGCTCGGAGACCGAGATGATGCGCTACCTGCGCGCGCTCGCCGACCGTGACCTCGCACTCGACCGCACGATGATCCCGCTCGGCAGCTGCACCATGAAGCTCAACGCCGCAGCCGAGATGGAGCCGATCAGCTGGCCCGAGCTCGCCACGATCCATCCGTTCGCGCCGGTTGACCAGGCCGAGGGCTACCTCGAGATGATCCACGATCTCGAGCGCTGGCTTGCCACGATCACGGGCTACGACGCGGTGTCGGTGCAACCGAACGCCGGCTCGCAGGGCGAGCTCGCGGGCCTGCTCGCGATCCGCGCGTACCACCGTGCCCGCGGCGACGAGCAGCGCACGGTCTGCCTGATCCCGCAGTCGGCCCACGGCACGAACGCGGCGAGCGCGGCGATGGCGGGCATGCAGGTCGTGGTGGTCGACACCGACGTGCAGGGCAACGTCGACCTCGACGACCTCAAGCGTAAGGTCGCCGACGCGGGCGACCGGCTCGGCGCGTTGATGATCACCTACCCGTCCACCCACGGCGTCTACGAGGACCACATCCGCGACGTGTGCGCGCTCGTGCACGACGGCGGCGGCCAGGTGTATCTCGACGGCGCCAACCTGAACGCGCTCGTGGGCCTGGCGCGCCCGGGCGCGTTCGGCGCCGACGTGTCGCACCTCAACCTGCACAAGACGTTCTGCATCCCGCACGGCGGCGGCGGACCGGGCGTGGGGCCGGTGGCGGTGCGCGCCCACCTCGCGCCGTACCTGCCGAACCATCCGCTGCTGGCCGATGCGGGCCCGAAGACCGGCGTGGGCGCAATCTCGGCCGCACCGTTCGGCTCGGCGGGCATCCTCGCGATCCCGTGGATGTACATCGCGATGATGGGCGGCGAGGGGCTCACCGACGCCACGAAGATCGCGATCCTCAACGCGAACTACGTCGCGGCGCGGCTGCGTGACGCGTTCCCGGTGCTCTACACCGGCGCGACCGGGCTCGTCGCGCACGAGTGCATCGTCGACCTGCGTCCGATCACGCGCGACACCGGCATCACGGTCGACGACGTCGCCAAGCGCCTCATCGACTACGGCTTCCACGCGCCCACGATGTCGTTTCCTGTCGCCGGCACGTTGATGATCGAGCCGACCGAGTCGGAGTCGCTCGAGGAGCTCGACCGCTTCTGCGACGCCATGCTGTCGATCCGCGCCGAGATCGACCGTGTCGCGGCGGGGGAGTGGCCAGCCGACGACAACCCGCTCGTGTACGCGCCCCACACCGCGTCGGAGGTCACAACTGACGAGTGGACACACTCCTATTCGCGCACGACGGCCGCCTATCCCGACGAGCGCCTGCGCGCCACGAAGTACTGGCCGCCCGTGAGCCGCATCGACCAGGCCTACGGCGACCGCAACGTGTTCTGCAGCTGCATCTGAAGCTGAGCGCTACTGCGGCGCGTGGCAGACGGTGTCTGCGGTCTGCCCATGTGCGGGCATCGGTTCCTTCGACGCGACATTGCGGCGTTCCATGCCCTCCAGGGGAACTGATGGTCGCAAGGTCGGATGGGGGGGTGCCGCGCGATGGCTGAGCACGACGAGCGGCCCGAGCGGATCGACAGTTACGGCGCGGCGAGGAACGAACGGATCGCGTTCGCGGTCGCTTCGTGCCTCCTGATCGTGCGATGGTTGGCGTCGACCTCGACGAGAGTCGCGTGGGGTACTTCTCGCATGAAGAGGTCTCGGTCGGCCACGGGCACGACAAACCCGCAGCCGGGACGCATCTCTTGAGTGGCTCTGACGAGCAATGTCGGCATCGTCAGGAACTTCCACCGATCGTAGGGGTGTTGCGCCCAGGTGTACGCCCGATCCTCTTCGACGGCTTCAGGGCTCGTCAGGTGAGCGACGCGAGCGTCGACCTCGGCCACCTCCGCGCAATGGGCGCGATCCGAGTATTCGTCCCACGGCTCGGTCAGGCTTGCGGACCGGACGTGCGCCAGGTACTGCTCCATCGAGTCGTAGGTCATGCGCAAGTTGTCAATCTCGCTCGCGATCACTGCACCAACGCCTCGATCGACGCTTCCGGCGATGTCGATCAAGACGATGCGTTGCAACCTGCTCTCGTCGAGTTCCGCCGTCTTCATTGCGACCGAGCCACCCATCGAGTAGCCCACCATGCTGAACCATTCGAAGCCGAGCGCGTGTGCGACGGCCAGGACGTCCCTTGCGTGGTTCTCCCACCCGTAGGTGCCCGCCGCGGTCTTCTCGCTCTTGCCGCGGCCGCGCGGGTCCAGCGCAACGAGTTGCAGCTCGTCGCCGCCGATACGCTCGCCGATGAAAGCAAACTGCTCGGCTATCCCCCTGAGCCCCGGGAACGCGACCACCAGCGGAGCGGAGCGAGATCCCCAACGTTGCGCGTGGAGCCGGCTGTCGCGCAGGACAAGGTCGAGATCCTCCACAATCACGCAGGGTCACGCTACCGGCGGCCAGATCCCGCTTCCGTCCAGTCGCGCGTCGCGCGCGACCGAGTGACGCCGCCGCGCCCGATTGCGCGATCCGGAGCGCTCCGCCGAGCTACTGCGGCGCGTGGCAGACGGCCTCGACGTTGTTGCCGTCGGGGTCGCGCACGAACGCGCCGTAGTAGTTGGGGTGGTACTCGGGCCACACGCCGCCGCGTCGTGCAGCACCTCGGCGCCCTGCACGCGTGCGGCCGCGAGGAAGGCGTCGACTGTGGCCCGATCGGGGGCGCTGAACGCGATGTGCGACTCCCGAAAACCCTCGCCGGTGTTGTGCGGACCGATCCAGAAGTCGGGCTTCGGCGCGATGCCGTAGCCGATCACCTCGCCGAAGTCCATGATGCGGGTGCCGCCGAGCGGCGCGAGCAACGCGTCGTAGAAGGCTGCGCTCTTCGCGACGTCGGCACACTGGATCGAGAGATGGTCGAGCATCACGGTCTCCTGTCAGCTGTCTGCTGTCAGTTGCGGAAGTACGAGTTTGGCGTGTAGCCGTCGGTGCGCACGGAACGGCTCGCGAAGAGCCAGCGCCCGGTTGCGGTGTCAGGTGCGAGCCGGTCGTGGTAGCTGCCCCAGTGGTCGACGCCGATGTCAGTGATCACCGTGAAGTAGGAGCGCGCGGTAGCCGTCGCGCCGTCGATGTCGACTTCGATGAGCGTGTTCGTGACGTTGTGTCGAAGGGACGTGAGCGTGCGCGTGGGGTCGGTGGTAGCGCGCACGCCCGAGAAGAACGCGCGCAGAGCGTCGTGGCCCTCGTAGCGGTCGGTGCCGTGGATGATCAGCACGCCGCCGGGCGCGAAGCACTCCACCATCGCGTCGAAGCGGCCGCGGTCGCCAGCGTGGTTGTACTGCGCGATCGTGTCGCGTACGGCCTCGCGCACGACGAGCTCGGCGACCTCCACGCCGCCGCACCGTAGCGGCGCGCGTGATCAGGCGGCGACGGCGGTGCGGGTGGCGCTGACGCGCTGCAGAATCTCGGCGAAGCTGGGTGGTTCGTACCGCTGCGACGCCGGCGCGGTCGTGTCGTACGCGTCGAACGGCGCGTGCTCCACGGCGGGCGGCGCGGGCACTGCGACGATTGCCGTGGAAGACAGCGAGCGGAAGGCCACGACCGTCTCGTCGAAGCACGCCGCGTCGCCGCCGCGGTCGGGGTGGGTCGACAGGGCGCAGCGGCGGAAGGCCCGCCGGAGCTCGTCGGGGGTGGCGCGCGAGGAGACGCCGAGCAGCGCGCGAGCGCGGGTTCCATCCATGGTGCGACCGTCCGTGGCCTGTGGGGGGAGGCGCCGGCATCCGTCCGGCACGTGGTGCACGTGATCCGTCGTGCCCTTCCTCATCGGCCGGGCGCCCGGCGACTCCACGGGGCGGAAGGGCTTTCGGCCCCATGTCACACGGCCGTGCGCCGGTGGCATCACCCCCGTGGCGCTTGGTACCCTTGATTACCGCCCGGTAACTACGGGTAGTACCTGCTCACATCCTCCCCCGGTGCTGACCGCGGGGACTGCGCAGCCCGGAGGCACACGAGTCATGGCCGAGTTCTCCCTCGAGCTCAACGAGGACCAGCAGCAGCTCCAGAAGTGGGTGCACGACTTTGCCGAGGACGTGATCCGGCCGGTCGCGCCCGAGTACGACCAGCGTGAGGAGACGCCGTGGCCGGTGATCGAGGAGGCCGCCAAGATCGGCCTCTACTCGTGGGAGTTCATCGCCAACGCCTTCGCCGACCCCACGGGAATCACCTTCCCGATGGTGAGCGAGGAGCTCACGTGGGGTGACGCCGGCATCGCGCTCGCGCTCATGGGCACCACGCTCGGCGTGTCGGGCATCGTGGGGAACGGCACGCCCGAGCAGATCGGCGAGTGGGTGCCGCAGTGCTTCGGCAGCGGCCCCGACGACATCCGCATGGCTGCCTTCGCGGTGAGCGAGCCCGACGCCGGTTCCGACGTGTCGTCGCTGCGCACGAACGCCCGCTACGACGAGACCAAAGACGAGTGGGTGATCAACGGCACCAAGACGTGGATCACGAACGGCGGCATCACGAAGGTCCCCACCACGCACGTGGTGGTCGCCGCGGTCGACCCCGAGCTGAAGTCGCGCGGCCACGCGAGCTTCATCGTGCCGCCGGGCACACCCGGTTGTTCGATGGGCCAGAAGTTCTCGAAGATGGGCATTCGCGCGTCGCACACCGCGGAAGTGGTGTTCGACGACTGCCGGGTGCCGGGCTCGATGCTCCTCGGCGGCAAGGAGAAGCTCGACGCCCGCCTCGCCCGCGCTCGTGAGGGCAAGAGCTCGAAGGTGCAGGCGGCGATGAGCACGTTCGAGGCGAGCCGCCCGCTCGTGGGCGCGCAGGCGCTCGGCATCGCCCGCGCCGCGTACGAGTACGCGCTCGACTACGCCAAGGAGCGCAAGGCGTTCGGCCGGCCGATCATCATGAACCAGGCAATCGCCTTCAAGCTCGCCGACATGCGGATGCAGATCGACGCGGCCCGCCTGCTCGTGTGGCGGGCCACGTGGATGGCCGCGAACCACAAGCCGTTCGTGGCCGGCGAGGGTTCGATGAGCAAGCTGTACGCGGGCGAGGTGGCGGTGAAGGCCACCGAGGAGGCGATCCAGATCCTCGGCGGCGCCGGCTACGTGAAGGACCACCCGGTCGAGCAGTGGCACCGCGACTCGAAGATCTACACGATCTTCGAAGGAACCTCGGAGATTCAGCGCCTCGTCGTCGCCCGCGCGATCAGCGGCCTGCACATTCCGTAGCCGCTCCCGGCGAGCTCATCGCGAGGCTCACCACGAGAACTGCCGCCTTGTCGACGAAGTACTTGTAGAACTCTTGGTCTCCGAAGCCGGCTCCCGGCGCGTGAAGCGCCGAGTCGGCCAGGCCGAGGTCGGCGATCTTGATGATCGTGTCCTCGTCGAGGCCGGTCACTGCCGCGGCGATCGCGATGAAGTCCGCGAGATCGAGGTACTCGACCGTCACCAGGCAAGACGTTCGAGCATCCCCACTTTCATCGCGCGATCAACTGGCAGATGGGTTGCGGGCTTGGTTGACGCGGTGCACGGCCAGCGCTCGGAAGACGCGCCGGTGCACCGGGTACAGCGCCTTCCAGTAGAGGAATCCGGGGATTCCCTTCGCGCGCAGGGCACCGACCTGGATCAGCTCGCGCTCGGTGATCTGGTAGCCGAGCCAGCCTTCTCCGGGGAACCAGTCGATGCTGCGCAAGACGAGGTGCGCGGGATCTCGTCGCGCGACGCACCACCAGTCGACGACTGCGCCCGGTGCGATCACTTGCGGTCGCTGGAGGGTCCATCGTTCGCCGACGAGGCGACCGAACAACGCGCGGGCTCGCCACGCGAACGGGAGGCCGTACCACGTGTAGCTCCCGCCGATACGGTCGAGATCCGCGTCGAGACCCGCCGGGGTGTTGTCGAGGATCGGCGCCTCGACCCGAACGGCGTACACGCCGTCGCGCAACCCGTTGTCGCGGCCGAGCAGGTCGCGGTCCAGTGCGCGTGCTTGTTCGTCCAGCGTGACCGTCAGCGAGTCGGCGAGCCCCAGCGGTTCGATGCCGAATGCCGCGTCGGTACGGGCGGAGTCGCGGACGACGACCTCGGTCACGAGACTCTCGACGAGGGCGTGGCTCACATGACGATCGACCGGGGTCACGAGATCCAACCAGTACGACGACAGGCGGGGAGTCAGGTAGGGCACGTCGACGATGCGTCGGCGGCGAAGACCGCGCGCCGTGGCGTATGCGGCGATCATCTCGCGATACGTCGTGACGTCGGCGCCGCCGATCTCGTAGACGCCGGGCTCGACGTCGGTCGCGCCCACGAGGTAGTGGATCACGTCGGCGAGTGCGATCGGTTGGAGCGCGGTGCGAACCCAGCGGGGACAGATCATGAAAGGCAGACGCTCGGTGAGGTAGCGCAGCATCTCGAACGAGACGCTGCCCGCGCCGAGTACGACCGCCGCGCGCAACTCGACGACCGCAACATGTTCGCAGGCGAGCGCGGTGCCGACTTCTTGGCGGCTCACGAGATGCTCCGACTCGGGGTCGTGGCCGAGTCCACCGAGATACACGATGCGCTCGACGCCGGCCGCAGCTGCTGCCCTTCCGCAACCCTCTGCCAGCCGGCGATCGCGATCTCGGAAGTCGCCGGTGCCGAGCGAGTGCACGAGGTAGTAGGCAACCTCGCAACCGGACAAGGCGTCGCGAAGCGCCGCCTCGTCGCCAACGTCGACCGTGCGCGCTTCGGTGCCCGGGACCTCCGGAGGGTGGCGCGCGATCGCGATGACGTCGTGAGCTGACTCGGTGAGTGCGATCGAAAGCGCCCGTCCGACGAAACCGCTGGCTCCGATCACTGCGATACGCACTCACTCACGGTGTACCACCTCGGCAACGCCGTCGGAACGCTGCCTCGACAGATCGCCGAGTCGGTGTTTCGGCTGCCGTACTGTGATCGCAATGTGGGCACGGCCGGGATGACGCAGGCGTGCGGCGAGCGCGGGGGAGTGAAGCTCTCGTGGCCCGGCAAGTCGGACTGCATGCACGCGCTCGGCGAACCCTCCACCGCGAAGCTCGTGCCCATGTGCGAGGCGTCCGTCGACTGGGACACGACGCGCAACCTGATCGTCGAGGGCGACAACCTCGACGCGCTGAGGCTGCTCCTCGCCGACCATGCCGGCACGGTCAGGTTGGTCTACATCGATCCGCCGTACAACACCGGCCGCGACGTGCTCTATCCCGATCGCTTCGACCATGCGGCATGGCTCTCGATGATGTACCCGCGCCTTGTGCTCGGCCGCGAACTGTTGCGCGACGACGGGTTCATTTGCGTGTCGATCGGCAACGAGGAGCTCGCGCACCTGCGCCTGCTGCTCGACGAGATCTTCGGTGAGGAGCACTTCGTTGCGCTGATGATCAGGCGAGCGATGCACACCGTTCGCAACTCGAGCAAAGACTTCAACCACCACGCCGACTACGTGCTGATGTACGCGCGTGACAAGACCTCGTACGAACGCGACCCGAGTTGCTACCTGCGCGAGCCGTGCGACAAGCGCAAGAACTACCCGCGAGACGACGGCGATGGTCGCGGTCCCTACAAGCTCGATCCGATTTCAGCGCGCAACTACAACCGGCCCTACCGGTTCGAGTTCCGCAACGGCGTGGTGTGGGAGGCGCCCGAGGGCTCCTACCCGCGCTACAGCGAAGCCACGTTGCGCCGCCTCGAGGACGAGGGCCGCATCGTGTTCGGCGGCAAGAACCCGATGGCGAAGCGCTACCTCGCCGACGTGCAGGAGGGCCGCCCCCCCGACACGATCCTCGATCCGGCCACCGTGGGCTTCAATCGCGACGGCACGCAGGAGCTGCGTGCCGCGCTCGGTGAGGACAAGGCCTTCCCGCAGCCGAAGCCGGTCGCATTGATCAAGTATCTGATCGGCCTCGTGCGCGACGACGATGCGCTCGTGGTCGATTTCTTCGCCGGCAGCGGCACCACCGGCGAGGCCGTCGTGCGGGCGAACCTCGATGACGGTGGCACGCGCCGCTACATCCTCGTGCAACTTCCCGAGTCGATGCCGCCGTCATCGCGATTCACGACGATCGCCGATCTCACGCGAGCCCGCATGCGCGGCGTGCGCGATTCCGTGATGGCGGCAGGTACGCGAGTCGACGTCGACTGCGGCTTCCGTGCCATGGTGGTGCGGTGACGACCACGTTCCCGCCGTCGCAGGCCGCGATCGCGGGTCAGGGCTACATCGTGCACGGCCTGCGCGTGTCGTACTTCACGCGCAAGGTCACGGGCTACCTCGACCACAAGCGCCAGCCGTGGTGGTTGCGGCCGAGCCTCGGCATGAACCCCGAGGCGCGCCTGCTCGGCTGGAACGGCGGCATCCCGGTGGTGACGACGCCCGAGGGCGAGATGATCTGGGACTCGACGTCGATCATCGTGCACCTCGAGACGCGCCTGCCCGAGCACTCGGTGCAG
Source organism: uncultured Actinomycetes bacterium (assembly GCA_963716525.1). Taxonomy (GTDB): domain Bacteria; phylum Actinomycetota; class Acidimicrobiia; order IMCC26256; family PALSA-610; genus JBBREP01. The sequence goes on along the minus strand of OY970315.1, from coordinate 297,996 downwards.
CCCGCCGACCCGGTGCTCCGATTCCTCGACTTCCTGCTCGACGACTTCTCCGACGAGTGGTTCTACCGGCATGCCGTCGGGTCGCGCTGGCTCTACGACGAGAACATGGCGGCCGGCGGCCTCGACATCGCGCGCGAGGCGCAGTACGAGACAGGTGCCGGCTTCGATCGCACGCGAGCGTTCGCCACGGAAGCCATGATCGCGTGCCTGGTGCGGCTCGGTACCACGGCCGAGAACATCGAGGCGTGGGTGCACGACTCGCTGAAGCCGTGGCAGCAGGCTTTCGGCGCGCACGTGCAGGTGCACGGCTACCTGCTCGGCACACGCCCGGCGCTCTGCGACTTCGCGTTCTTCGGCGGAAGCGCCGCGCACTTCGCCAACGATCCCGTGTGCCTGCGCTGGTCGGAGGAAGCACCGGGCGTCCTGCAGCACACGAACGCGCTCCTCACCGCGCGAGCACACCGGCGGCGAGTGGTTCGACGTCGACAGCCTGCCCGACTCGCTGTTCGCGGTGCTCGCCGAGGCCGGGCGGCACTACTTGCCGTGGGTCGCGCGGGCAACGGTCGGCGGCGACGCGGTCGTCGAGTTCGAGAGCGGCGCGGCGGCACGGATCGCCACGACGAACTTCCTCACCGTCGCGCGGGATCATGCTGGCCCGCTACGTGGAGGCGCGTTCCGCGCCGCTCGACGCGATCCTCGAGCGGGCCGGGATCCTGCGCTGGTACGCCGACTACGTGGACCAGGCGACGGCGATCCCCGATCCGGTCCCGGTCCCGCGCCCTTCCGACAACCGCCCGTATCCGGCCGGCCCCGGTGGTGGGTGAGGCGCCTGCACCCCGGACTAGAACGGGCAGCATGCCCGGCGCCGACCAGCCTCTGAACGTCGCGGTCACCGGGCCTACGGGCACGTTCGGGTTCGGGCTGATGCCGCTCCTGGAGGCCGACGATCGCATCGGGCGGGTCATCGGCATCGCCCGGCGACCGTTCGACCCGGCCGCGAACGGCTGGTCGAAGATGGAGTACCGGCGCGGCGACGTGCGCGACGCCGGGGCACTCGACGCCGCGCTCGAAGGGGCCGACGTGGTGGTGCACCTCGCGTTCCTGATCACGGGCAACGCGTCGAGTGCAACGATCCGTTCGATCAACGTCGACGGCACGATCAACGTGTTCCGCGCCGCGGCCCGGGCGGGTGCGCGCCGGTTCGTGTACGCGTCGTCGGTCGCCGCGTACGGCTTCCATCGCGACAACCCGCTCGCCATCACCGAGGAGTGGCCCACTCGGCCGGCGCGCCGGCTCTTCTACGCGCAGGAGAAGGCCGAGATCGAGCACCTGCTGGCCGCGGAGTCGCAGCGCCACCCGGGGCTCGGCCTCTACGTGCTCCGGCCGCCGATCGTGCTCGGGCCGCACGCCGTGGGCGGCGAAGCAGGTCGTGCCCGCGCCGATCGGTCGGATCGGCGCCGCGCTCGGGCGCGCGGCTCTGCGCGTGCGCGTGCCGTTCCCGCTACCGCTTCCCGATCTGCCGATCCAGTTCATCCACGAAGCCGACGTGGGGCAGGCCTTCCTCCTGTGCGTCGTCGGCGCCGGCCCGCCCGGCGCGTACAACATCGCCGGTCCGGGCGTGGTCACGCCGCTCGACGCGGCGCGGGAGCTCGGTCTCACGCCGTTGCGCGTTCCCGCCGCGCTCGTGCAGTCAGCCGCGCGTGCCATGGCCAAGGTTCCCGTTCCGCTGCCGCAGGTCGGGTGGGTGGAGGCCGTCGCGCAGCCGGCCGTCGTCGACACCACGAAGGCCGAGCGCGAGCTCGGCTGGAGGCCGCGCTACAGCGGGCTCGAAGCGCTCCGAGCCACCCTCGACGCCCTCCGTTGTCCCACAGATGGGTGAACAATCACCGATCTGTGGGACAACGGGACGGCGTAGGTCATCGGCGCGCCCGTGGGTCGCCGGCGCGCAGCAGCATCTCCTGCGCGAGGGTGGCGCCGAGGCGTCCCTGCGTGTCGCGGATCGCGCCCTGGTACACGCCGCGGCTGCCGCCCGCCTTCATCGGCCACACCCGCAGCTGCACCCATTCGTCGGCGCGGATCGGCGCGTGGAACCACACCGCATGGTCGATGCTCGGACCGCCGATCGGGAGACCCTCCACGCGCACCTGCCCGAAGCCTGAGCCGAGATCGGAGATGTAGGTGAGCGCGGCGGCCTGCGAGAGGCGATCGTGGGGAAGCGGTTGCGCGGCACGCAGCCACAGCGCGTCGGGGAACGTCGGGCGGCCCCGCACCAGCAGCGGCTGCGGCGCTCGCACGTCGAGCAGGAACATGCTGCTCTCCACCATCTCGTCGAGCGCCGTGAGCTCTTCGGGAACCGCGTCGTACTCGGCGCCGGGCTCGTCGACGTGGAACGACGCGAGCATCGAGAAGATCACCTCACCTTCCTGCACCGCGGCGACGTGGCGCGACGAGAACGAGCGTCCGTCGCGGTCGCGGTCGACGGAGAGCAGCACCGCGCGATCGGGCCGGCCGGGCCGCAGGAAGTAGCCGTGCAGCGAGTGCGCGTGGCGGTCGTCGTCGACGGTGCGGCCCGCGGCCATCAGGGCCTGCGCCGCGATCTGCCCGCCGAAGAGCGACGCCCGCAGCTCGGCGTTGCGGCCATGGATCCCGCGGAACAGATCGCGGTCGAGCCGTTCGATGTCGAGCACCTGGCTCAGCTCGTCGGCGATCGCGTACGAACGATCGGGTTCGGTGCTCATCCACCCGATCCTGCCATGGTGGGCGTCACCTCGCCGGGCCGGGGCCCGGCGGTTACCGTGTCCGCCGTGCGCCGGCCGTTCCTGCTCCGTTGCTGATCGTGCCGGTGCTCACGGTGGCGGCCTGCAGTAGCTCCTCGCCGAACGCCAGCTCGAGCTCGAGCTCGCCGCCGCCCTCGAGCGCCGCCACGACGACGACGTCGACGCCGGTGGCACCGCTGCGCCTACTCGTGACGAACGACGACGGCGTTGGCGCTCCCGGGATCGACGCGCTCGTCCAGGCGCTGCGAGCGCAGCCCGGCACCGACGTGACGGTGGTGGCGCCGGCTACGAACCAGAGCGGTAGCGCGGGCAAGACCACCAAGGGCACACTCACCACGGCGAAGGCCACGACCGCGAGTGGCTACCCGGCCACGGCGGTGCGCGGCCATCCAGCCGACACGATCGTGTGGGCGATCGACGACCACGGCATTGCGCAGCAACCCGAGTCACACGGGTTCGCGCCGCCTTGCTCGCGCCTGTGTCCGCGGGCACCCATCCCGTGGCCGACGTGACGAACATCGACGTGCCCACGTGTCCGAGCGGCAACGCCCCGTCCGGTCGTGTCCGTCCCGGTTGCGCCGAAGTCGGCGAACCCCTTCGCGCCGGTCGACTGTGTCGGGTCGGCACCGAAACCGGCGAACGACGTCGACGGCTTCGTGCACGGCTACATCGTGGAGAGCGACAGGATCCCGCTCTACCCGCCCGCGTCGCGCTGACGGGGCGCGAGGTCGCGCCGCGCACGCAGACCATCGGAGCCTGAACCATGCCGCCGCGCGAGCGCGATCACGCGAGGCGCATCGGCGAGAACGGCGTGAGGTCGAGCGGCGGCGAGGCCGCGCTGCTCACGAGATCGGCGACGATCCGACCGGTGACCGGCCCGAGCAGCAGTCCGTTCGCGCCGTGCCCGGTGGCGACGTGCACCCCCTCGGCTTCCCCGAGCGCACCGATGATGGGCAGGTCGTCGTCGCTCACCGGCCGGAGCCCGACACGCACCTCGAGCAGCGTCGCGTCGGCGAGGCCCGGGCTCACGCGCAGGCCCTCCGAGAACAGTTGGCGCAACCCGCCGGCGGTGACGCGCGCGTCGAAACCGGCCTCCTCGACCGTGGCGCCCAGTGCCACCCGACGATCGGCCCACGGCACCACGTAGTGGCTGAGGATCGGTTGCAGCACGGGCCACGACGCGGTGTCGACGTCGAGGCCGAGGTGCACGATCTGCCCACGCAGGGGCCGCACACCGACGCGCAAGCCGAAGCGGGCTGCGACGGCCGGCGTCCACGCGCCGCCCGCGATCACGACCGCGGCGCACGGGATCAGCGCCGACGTCGTGCGCACCGCGGAGGCCCGACCGTCGCGGACGAGGATCTCCAGCGCGCCGTCGTGGCGCCGGTCGACGCCGAGACGGCGTGCGACCGCGTCGATCGCGGCGCACAACGCGCGGCCGTCGACCCGAGCGCCGCGCGGGTTGTAGAGCGCGGCGCGCACCTCGCCGAGTGGCGGGAAGAGATCGCGCGCCTCGTCGGGGGTGACGCGCTGCAACAACTCGGGGTGGCGGGCGAGCGACTGGGTGACGTTCGCCGCGAAGTGCTCGTCGTCGAACTCGCGGAAGGCGATCCGCAGCGCGCCGCACATGTCGTAGTGGGGATCGGGCGAACCCGCGTCGGCGAGCTGCGGGATCAGCGAGCGGTAGTGCTCACCCGCGATCTCCGCGAGCGCGACGAACGGTGGCGCGCCGCCGATTGTCTCGGGCGAGAGGATGCCTGCGCCCGCGTCGGTGGCGCGGCCTTCGTCGTGGCGGTCCACCAGGACGACCCGCGCACCTGATTGCGCGAGCTCGTACGCGCACGCGGTGCCAACGAGGCCGCCGCCCACCACGACGACGTCGGTAGAAGCATGCACCACTACCGCGCCTCCTTCCGCAGCCCTGCAAGCTCACTGCGGACCCAGTCGTTCACTTCGTTCGCCTGGGATCCTCCGGTCGCCGCTCGTCGCCGAGCGTGGGCGCGAAGGTTACGGTCGGTTCAGCGGTACGTCACGGCTCTCGGTCGCACCTCGTCGGGCGCGAACACCGCGGGCAACTCCACGTGGTCGGAAACCCGGCGCACGCGGTAACCGTTGCCGTCCACGCGTGTCACCTCGAAACCGTCCGACCACGAGCTCACGAAGTGGTTGCGCACCTCGACGCGTGTGCCGCAGCCGACGTCGTGACCGCCGAACTGCGCGCGCGCCGTGTCAGCCATCGGTTCCATCGCCACCTCCGCTCCTTCGATCCTTCGTCGCCGCCGCCGCCGCATCCAGCGGTCAGCCGCCGGCGGCATCGGTATAGCGCTCCGACGCCGCCATCCAGTATCGGCACGGGGCAGATCTCAGCGGGCTCAATTCTCGGTGCCCGGGTTCTGGTCGACAGGCTGGCGCCGGAGGTGGCAGGCTCGCCGGCCGGTGACCGACCTCCTGCTCGACGCCGACGCGATCGTGGCCGCTGCGGCCGAGACCGTGGGCACCGACCACTTCGGTGTGCCGACCTGGCGCGAGGGCCTGGAGCGGCTCGTCGACTCGCTGCGGCGCGACGGGCAGCTGAACGAGCTCGGCGTGCAGATCGCGGCGGGGGAGCTCGCCGGCTATCTCACGACCCGGGCCGGCATCCTGCGCTACCGGGCCGAACACCCCGAGATCGCCTCGCGCGACGTCGTGCCCCCGATCGTGATCGTGGGCCAGGCCCGTACGGGGACGACGATGCTGCACGACCTGCTCGCGCAGGACCAGGCCACCCGCGTGCCGCTCACCTGGGAGGTCGACCGGCCGCTGCCCCCACCCGAGACCGCCACCTACGACACCGACCCCCGCATCGACGAGGTGGAGGCGACGCTCGCGGGCACCGAGCTACTGATCCCAGGCTTTCGCGCCATGCATCCGCTCGGGCCGCGGCTCGCCCAGGAATGCGTGCGCATCACCGCCGGTGAGTTCGCGAGCCTGATCTTCCCCACGCAGTACCGCGTCCCCACCTACGCTACGTGGTTGCAAGGCCAGGCCGACCTCGCGCCCGCGTACCGCTGGCACCGCATGTATCTCCAGCACCTGCAGGCACGCCATCCGGGTGAGCGGTGGCTGCTGAAATCGCCGGCGCACATCTGGCATCTGCGGGCCCTGCTCGACGAGTACCCGGGCGCGCTGCTCGTGCAGACGCACCGGGACCCGTTGCGGATCATCGCGTCCGTGTCGTCGTTGCAGGCGACGTTGCGGCGGCTCGCGTCGGACACGCCCGATGTCGCCGACATCGCACACGAGTGGGCGCCCTACATCATCGAAGGTCTGAACCGTTCGATGGCCGCCCGCATCGACGGCACCGTCGCGCCCGAGCGGGTGGTCGACGTCCAGTTCGGCGAGTTCCTCGCCGACCCGTTCGGCGTGGTCGGACGGATCTACGACCGTTTCGGGCTGGAGCTGACCGCGCCGGCCGAGGACCGGATGCGCGCCTTCTACGCCGATCACCCGCACGAGGGTCCCGGCGCGCACCACTACACGTTCGCCGATACGGGGCTGCACGAGGCCGAATGGCGGGCCCGCGCCCGTCCCTACCAGGAGTTCTTCGGCGTCGAGTCGGAACGCCTCGACGGGTAGGGAATCACGCGAGTGAGCATATTGTTGCGCATGCAAGGAACGGCCCCGCCATCCCGTGCCCCACGACCCGAGGAGACCCCCATGACGGCTGCAGTCCAGCGACTCAACCACGCCGTCCTGTACGTGAGCGAGGTGGACCGTTCGGTTGCCTTCTACCGCGACGTGCTGGGCTTCGACGTCGCGGCGCACCTCGGCAACGCCGCGTTCCTGCGGGCCCACGGCTCGGCGAACGACCACGATCTCGGCCTCTTCGGTATCGGCCCGAACCCCACCGCGCCGGCGCGGCGGGCAACGGGCCTGTACCACCTCGCCTGGCAGGTCGACACGATCGACGACCTCGCCGCGCTGCGGCGGGCGCTCGTCGAGGCGGGCTCGCTCGTCGGCGAGTCCGACCACGGCGTGTCGAAGTCGCTCTACGCGGTCGACCCCGACGGGATCGAGTTCGAGGTGATGTGGGCGGTGCCCAGGCAGGACTGGCCCACGACGCCAACCACCGAACGCCTCGACCTCGACGCTGCAGTGGCGCGCTACTCGGGCATCGCCACGCTTGCGGCGGCAACCGCGGGCTGAACGCGGCGCGGCCGCTACTTCAAGATGTTGACCGCCCGGGCCACGACGAGCGCCACGGTCACCAGCGACACCACCGACTGCAGCATCATCGTGAGCTTCGCCCAGCGCGAGAGCGGCAGCACGTCGGTGGGGCTGAACGCGGCCGCGTTCGTGAACGACAGATAGAAATAGTCGACGAACCCCGCGGCCCAGTCGGGCGGTGCGAGCTCGGGATTCTGCATCTGTACGAACGCGAAGTCGGGATAGTGGCCGGTGCCGACCGCGCGGGCGGTCGGCCCGCCGCGGTCGAGCTCCCAGTAGAGGAGCCCGAACACGATCACGTTCGTGAGCCAGATCGCGCCGCCTGTGAGCAGCAGGCGCGCCGGCGTTCCGTGGAAGGTGCCGTGGAGCAGCTCGTCGACGAGGCGCGCGCCCGACACGACGTTCGCGGTGCCGAGCGACGCGATCATCAACATGCCGAGCACGCGCACCGTGGTCGACACCTCGGTGAGCCGCTGCGGGCGCGCGATCTCGAGCGCGACGACGAGCACGACCGCGATCGCGGGCAGGATCCAGCGATGATGGAGCTGCACCTCCGCCGGGAGCGCGAACTGCATCGCGAGCGCGCAGAGGACGATCATGGTGACCGGCCAGCGCGGCTCGCCACCCGTCGCCTTGCGCCAGACCGGGAGCACCCTGCCGTCGAGCACGCGATCCGACACCTCACCGGTGCGGCGGATACCGGAATCGATGCTGCGGCGCCACCGACCCACCTTCGACATACGCGCCCAAGCTTCGCGCGCGCCACGCTCGGGCGCGTGCCGCACGCGAGCGGTGCCTACACCGCGATGTGGTAGCGGCCGACGTGCAACTCGATCGTCTGCGGTGGGAGCGCGGGCCATGACGCGAGGTTCGAGAAGTCGAACGGCACCGCGCCGACGAGGCCGTCGCTCGGGCGTGACCACGACGGAGCGACCGCGCGCTGGAACAGTGTGAGGCCCGAGTTCGATGGTGCGGCCCACTTCGGCCGGGCCGGACCACTCGGTTCCACTCCCGTGCGGCGCGCGTCGTGGCGCCACATCGGCCACGCCGCGACGGTCGAGGTGGACCCGAGCGAATACACGCTCAGCATGCCGTACGCCGACGGACTCGCTTCCGGCAGCGGCCAACCGCCCTGCATGCCGGCCATCACGAGGATGCGGCCCTGCGGCGTGTTCTCCACTGCCGGCGACGACTGGTACGCGAAGTGGTTGCCGAGCGGGCCTGCGATGTAGTGGCCGTTGCGGCCGTCGAGCACGAACACCGCGGTGTCGGTAGGAACGACCACGTCCTGGTGGCCGTCACCGTTCACGTCGGCGATCACCGCGCCGGCCTCGATCCTCGACGGTTGCGCGCCCGGGCCCCAGAACGGGCTCGCGTTCCACAGGAGGTGCCCGTGACCGGTGTACGCGCGCACGCGGCCGTCCCAGCCACCGGCGACGACGTCGGGAAGCCCGTCGCCGTTGAGATCACCGACCGCGACGCTCGCGGCCGTCGTCGAACCGGTGTTCACCGGCCAGCCGGCAACCGTGCTGCCGTTGTCCAGGTGCCACGCGAAGATGTCCTGCCTCTGCGAGTTGTTGAACGCCCAGCCGGTGGTGGTGATCGCCTCCATGCGGCCGTCGTGGTCGATGTCGGCGATGGCCGGCGCGGCGTCGATCGTCTCCGCGATGTTGTGCCGCCACATCGTGTAGATCTTGCCGTGGACGTCGACGAGCCCGTACATCGTGCCGCCGATGTGCGGTTGCGGACCGCCGCCGGTGCTCGGCGAGCCGATGAAGATCTCGTCCTGGCCGCTGTGGAACACGTCGTACAGCGCAGGTGACGACCACACCGTGTCGTCGGCCATGTACGGGAAGCCCGCGAGCTCGTGGCCGTGCCGGTCGAGCGCGTGGATGCGCGCGTCGAGCCCGCCGAACACGATGTCGGGGTAGCCGTCGCCGTCGACGTCGCCGATCGCCGGGGTGGCGACCGCGCCCTCGGTGTAGCCGTCGTGGTGGAACGACGTCTGACCCCAGATCGTGATGTAGTCGATGCCCTGCCAGTGCCACAGCGTGCGGCCGTGCGCGTCGAGCACGACGAGGCCGCCCTGCTGGTTCGGCACCCAGACCGACGTTGCGCCGACGATCACTTCCTTCTGCCCGTTGTTGAACAGGTCCGCGACCACGGGCGCGCTCTCGACCGCGGTGGGGTGCACGCCGTCGGGGCGCGCGTACTGCGGCCAGCCTGACAGCTCGCCGTGCCCGTTCGGCTCGTACGCGTGCACGAGGCCGTTGAGGTCACCGACGACGATCTCGGGGATGCCGTCGCCGTTGAGGTCGGCGACGACCGGCGCCGACTCGTGCAAGCGGCCACTCGTCTGGGTGTGCCACTTGAGCGCCGGTGTGGAGGCCGCGCTCGCCGGTGCCGCGGTGGCGGTGGTGGCCGCCGTCGTCGCCACGAGGCCCGCGGCGACGAGGCACGGCGCGAGCAGACCCCGAAGGACGCGCATCATCGTGGTCATGTCGGCACCCAGCACGCCTTACCTGAGCGGCCGCGCCGGCGTACTCCGCCGAGCCCCTCGCCCGCCGCTCCTCGGCCCACTTCTGCGTGGTCACGTAACCACGGCGAGTGGAAGCGTTCGGCATGGGTTCGGGAAAGAAAATGCCTATCTGCGGTCGCTCAGGAACGGATAGTGGGTGCGCGCCGCAGCGACGGCTGCAGGGTCGACATCGGCGATCACGATCGTCTCCTGGATCGCACCGGCCGCGAGCACCTCGCCGAGCGGGTCGACGATCATGCTGTCGCCGGCGTAGGTGAGCCCGCCGGGTGCCGCACCGACGCGGTTGCAGCCCACCACGTAGGCCTGATTCTCGATCGCGCGAGCCACGAGGAGCGCGCGCCAGTGGTGCCGGCGCGACGCGGGCCAGTTGGCGGGCACGAGATAGGCGTCGACCTGAGCGGCAAGCGCCCAGAACTCGTCGGCGAAGCGCAGGTCGTAACACACGAACAGTGCGCAGCGCAGGCCTTCGACGTCGATCACGACGTGCTCGGCGCCGCTCGCGAAGTGCTCATGCTCGTGCGCGTAGCTGAATGGATGGATCTTGTGGTAGCGGTGCACGCGGCCGTCGGGCGCGGCGAGCACGAACGTGTTGTGCGGCAGCTCGGCGGACACCGTGCGCTCCGCGAGGCTGCCGCCCACCCAGCAGCCGTGCTGCGCGGCCTGCTCGGTGAGGAACGCCGTGCTCGGCCCGCCCGGCCGTTCTGCGATTCCCGCGGTCTCGATGCCGAAGCCGGTCGAGTACATCTCGGTGAGCAGCACGAGACGCGCGCCGGCGGCGGCGGCGCGTGCGATCATCGGCGTGAGGTGCGTGAAGTTGTCGGGTGGCGAGTGCCACACGGTGTCGTGCTGGATCGCCGCGACCTTCATCGTCGTCACACTCCCGGCGGCGCGAGCGTTGCGAAGTAACTGTCGGCGAGCCGGCTGCGCCACCACGCCTGGTTGCCGAGCATGAGATCGTCGACCTTGGCGCGCCGGAGGTAGAGGTGCGCGTCGCACTCCCACGTGTACCCGACCCCACCGTGGATCTGGATGCACTCCGCGGTGACGTGGTTTGCCGCCTCCGCCGCGTACGACTTCGCCATCGCCGCCGCGTCGGCGCGTTCGGGCACGTCGGCGTCGGTGGCCCAGGCGGCATAGTGCACCGCGACCCGCGCGAGCTCGATGTCGCGCAACAGGTCGACGGCCTTGTGCCGGGTCACCTGGAACTTCGACAGCGGCTTGCCGAACACCTCGCGCGCTTGCGCGTAGTCGAGCGCGAGCGTGTTCGCGGCCTCGGCGACGCCGAGCATCTCGGCCGCCAGGGCCACCGCGCCGTCGTCGGTGACGCGCCGCCAGATCGCGGTGTGGTCACCGGTCGGCCCGACCGCCTCGGCCCGCGTACCGTCGAGGTGGATCGTGGCGAAGCGACGGGTGATGTCGAGCGCCGGGGTAGGCGTCGCCGGTGGCTTGCGCACCACGAACGTGCCGAGCGTGCCGTCGTCGTGGCGAGCGGCCACGATCAACCAATCGCAGGTGTCACCGTCCACCACGAGTGGCTTCGTGCCGTCGAGCGCGTACCCGCCGCCGGCGGTGCGGCGCGCCGTCGTGGCGACGCGCGCCACAGGATCGCCGTGACCGGCTTCCTCGAGCGCGATCGCCCCGCGCCCGCTTCCGGTCGCGAGCTCGGTGAGCAGGTCGCCGGCTCCGAGCGCGCGGGCGGCGAGCGTCGCGAGCACCCCCGAGGAGAGGAACGGACCGTCGTAGAGCGCGCGGCCGATCTCCTCCATCGCCACGACGGTGTCGATGAGCCCGAGCCCGAGCCCGCCGGCGGCAGCAGGCACGAGCATCGCGCCCCACCCGAGGTCGACGATCTGCTGCCACGCCACCGACGGATCGCGATCGTCGCGGTCGGCCCGCTCGCGCACCAGCGAGCGCGGCGACTCGCGCGCGAGCACGGCGCGCACCGTCGCGCGCAAGGCTTCCTGCTCGAGCGAGAAGGTGAACTCCACTCCTACCTCTTGTTCGCTGCCTGTTGTTCGCTGCTTGTTGTTCGCTGCTTGTTGTTCGCTGCTTGTGCGCGAGGCTCACGGCCGGTGGGCCTTCCCTCGCGGCCCGGCCGGGGCCGACGGTAGCGTCGGGAACGTGGACTTCGCCTGGTCCGACGACGACCTCGCGTTCGAGGCCGACCTCGTCGCATTCCTCGACGAACGCCTCCCGCCGTTCCGCGCCGAATGGGAAGGCGACCGAGATCGGCGCCCGCGGCGCGAGCCCCAGGCGCGCGGCGTGGAAGACGGCGTCATGGGGGCGATGGGCAAGCGCCAGGCGTGGCAGCGCGTGCTCAACGAAGGGCGCTGGGCCGCGATCCTCTGGCCCGAGGAATGGGGCGGCCGCGACGCGACGGTGAGCCAGAACGTGCTCTACACCCAGACGATGGCCCGCTACCGCACGCCCGGGATCTACAACGCCAACGGCATCGTGCAGATCGGTCCCGCGATCATCCAGTGCGGGAGCGACGAGCAGAAGGCGCGCTGGCTGCCGTCGATCCTCGACGCGTCGGAGCACTGGTGCCAGTGCTTCAGCGAGCCGCAGGCCGGCTCCGACCTCGCGAACCTGCGTACCACCGCGGTGCGCGACGGCGATCACTACGTGGTCACCGGCGAGAAGGTGTGGATCTCCAGCGCGCAGATCGCGCAATGGGGCATGTGCCTGTTCCGCACCGACCCCGACACGATCGCGCGGGCGCAAGCACGACGGCATCACGATGTTCTGTGTCGACATGGCGACCCCGGGCATCGAGATCACACCGATCCGCGAGATCACCGGCGACTCGCTCTTCTGCTCGGTGCGCTTCGACGGCGCCCGCGTGCCTGTGGATCATCGGCTCGGCGGTGAGGGGGAGGGCTGGCTCGTATCGATGGGGGCGCTCGGCAAGGAGCGGGTGGGCAGCGCGGGACAGGCGATCTCGATGGCACAGGACCTGCAGAACCTGCTGCGAACCGCGCTCGTGGTGAACCCCGCCGCGCTCGTCGACCCGGAGATCCGCGACCGGGTCGCGCGCCTGCACACCCAGATCGAGACGACGCGGTTGTTGCTTGCCCGGGCGCTGTCGAAGGTGCTGCAGGGCGAGAAGGGCTGGCCCGAGGTGCCGCTGTCGAAGTTGCAATGGGGGTACATCTCGCTGTGGCTCGCCGAGCTCGCGCTCGACGTGCTCGGGCCCACCGGCGCGCTCCTGAAGGGCGCGGCCGAGGCCGTCGACGGCGGCCGCTGGGCCCGCAACTACGTGTGGCAGCGCTACACGACGATTGGTGCCGGTCCCACCGAGGTGCAGAAGAACATCCTCGCCGACCGCGCGCTCCGCCTCGAGCGCTGACCCGCCGCGGCGGCGGCCGGTCAGCCCTCGTAGGAGCGATCGGCGACGGTCAACGCCTCGTCGAGCCTCGAGAGGCCGAGGCGCGTGTCGTCGTCGGAGATCACGAGCGGCGGGGTGACGTGGAGGCGGTTGTAGTGCGTGATCGGCCAGACACCCGCGGCGTGGCATGCGGCGATCACCTCGGCCATCGGTGCGTTGTCGGCCCCCGACGCGTTGAACGGCACCAGCGGCTCGTGCGTCTCGCGTGAGCGCACGAGCTCGAGTGCCCAGAAGCAGCCGAGGCCCCGCACGTCACCGATGCTCGGATGCCGGTCCGCGAGCTCGCGCAGCCCCGGGCCGAGCACGTCGTCGCCGAGGTGCCGGCTGCGCTCGAGAAGCTTTTCCTCCTCGAACGTCTCGATGCTGGCGACGGCCGCCGCGCACGCCAGCGGATGTCCGCTGTAGGTGAGCCCTCCGGGGTACGGGCGCGACGCGAACGTCGACGCGATCGCCCCCGACATGATCACGCCCCCGAGCGGCACGTAGCCGCTGTTGACGCCCTTGGCGAACGCGATGAGGTCGGGCGCCACGTCCCAACGCTGCACCGCGAACCATTCACCGCAGCGTCCGAACCCCGACATCACCTCGTCGGCGATGAACAGGATCCCGTGACGGTCGCACAGCTCGCGCACACCTTCGAGGTAGCCGGCGGGCGGCACGAGGATGCCGTTCGTGCCCACCACCGTCTCGAGCATGATCGCGGCGATCGCCGCCGGGTTCTCCATCGTCACCACGGTGGCGAGGTGTTCGAGCGCACGCTCGCACTCCTCGGCGTCGGTGGCGGCATGGAACGCGGAGCGGTACCGGTACGGCCCGAAGAAGTGCACGACACCGGGCAGCCCGGGTTCGCTGCCCCAGCGGCGCGGCTCGCCGGTCAACGTGATCGCGCCGCCGGTGGCCCCGTGGTAGCTGCGATACGTGGTGAGCACCTTGTGCCGGCCCGTGTGGAGGCGCGCGAGCCGCACCGCGTTCTCGGTGGCCTCGGCGCCGCCGTTCGTGAAGAACACCGTGTCGAGGTCGCCGGGTGCCCGCTCGGCGATGAGGCGCGCCGCCTCGGATCGCACGTCGTTGGCGAAGTTCGGCGCCACCATGCACAGGCGCGCGGCCTGCTCATGGATCGCCTGGACCATGCGGGGGTGTTGGTGGCCGAGGTTGAGGTTGACCAGTTGGCTCGCGAAGTCGAGATAGCGGCGACCGGCGTCGTCCCAGAACCAGGCACCCTCGCCGCCGGCAATGCAGACCGGATGCACGAGCGCCTGCGCGCTCCACGAATGGAAGATGTGATCGCGCGGTTCGGGCATCGGATCGGGATGGTCAGCGGCTCTGCGGGAAGTGGAGGTCGGGCCCGGCCGCCGCGGCCGAGTCCCACCGGCTCGTGACGACCTTGCCCCGCGTGTAGAAGTGCACGCCCTCCGGACCGTACATGTGCGTGTCGCCGAACAACGAAGCCTTCCAGCCCCCGAAGCTGTACGCGGCCACGGGCACCGGGATCGCCACGTTCACGCCCACCATCCCGGCCGCGGCCTCGAACTGGAACCGCCGCGCCGCGCCGCCGTCACGGGTGAAGATCGCCGCGCCGTTCCCCCAGGGGTTGTCGTTGACCAGCGCGAGCGCGTCGTCGAAGGTACCGGCGCGCACCACGCACAGCACCGGCCCGAAGATCTCGTCGCGGTACACCTCCATGTCCGGCGTCACGTGGTCGACGAGCGACACGCCGAGGAAGAAGCCGTTGCCGTCGACGTGCAGCGCGCGGCCGTCGAGCACGATCGCCGCGCCGGCGGACTGCGCCGCGTCGAGGTACGACGCCACCTTGTCGCGATGTTCGCGGGTGACGAGTGGGCCCATGTCGGCGTCGGGGTCGGAGCCGGGCCCGATGCGCAGCGACGGGATGCGCTGCGCGATTGCGTCGACGAGCGCGTCGGCCACGCCGCCGACCGCGACCACCACCGACACGGCCATGCATCGCTCACCCGAGGAGCCGTAGGCAGCGCCGATCGCGGCGTCGGCCGCCAGCGCGACGTCGGCGTCCGGCAGCACCACCATGTGGTTCTTCGCGCCGCCGAGCGCTTGCACGCGCTTGCCGTGCGCGGTGCCGGTCTCGTAGACGCGGCGCGCGATCGGGGTCGACCCGACGAAGCTCACCGCCGACACCCCTGGATGCTCGAGAATGCAGTCGACGGCGACCTTGTCGCCGTGCACGACGTTGCACGCGCCGGCGGGCACACCGGCCTCGTGCAGCACTTCGGCGAGGAACAGCGCCGCGCTCGGGTCCTTCTCGGAAGGCTTCAGCACGAACGTGTTGCCGCACGCGAGCGCGGTCGACAGCATCCAGAGCGGCACCATCGCCGGGAAGTTGAACGGGGTGATGCCGGCGACGACACCGAGCGGCTGGCGGATGGAGAACACGTCGATGCCGGTCGACATCTGCTCGCTGAACGAGCCCTTCATCAGCTGCGGCACGCCGCACGCGAACTCGACGTTCTCGATCCCGCGCGCGACCTCGCCCATCGCATCCGTGAGGATCTTGCCGTGCTCGGCCGTGATCACCGCGGCGAGCTCCTTGCGCCGGGCGTCGAGCAGCTCGCGCGTCCGGAACAGCACCTCGGCGCGCCGGGCCAGTGACGTCGCCCGCCAACCGGGGAACGCCGCGGTGGCCGCGTCGACCGCGCGGTCGATCTCGTGGTGATCGGCGAAGTCGACCGTCGCGGTCTGCACGCCGGTCGCGGGGTCGAACACCGGACCGCTGCGGCCCGACGTGCCCGCGACCGCCACACCGCCGATCCAGTGCCCGATTCGCCGCATCGGCTCAGCGTAGACACGCGCGCGGCCCGGCGTCTCCGCCGCTGTGGGGTTTAGGGTGCCGGACCCGATGCCGACGCAAGGAGCGACGTTCCTCGAGCTCTCCCGGGCCGACTGGGCGCGCCTGCGCGCGAGCACGCCGCTCACGCTGGGGGAGGGCGACCTGCGCGAGCTGCGCGGCGTCAACGAGGCCGTCGCGCTCGACGAGGTGCGCGACGTCTACCTGCCGCTGTCGCGCCTGTTGCACCTTCGGGTGGCGGCCACCCAGCACCTCCACGAGGTGACGAGCGACTTCCTTGCCGTCCCGACGCCACGCGTGCCGTTCGTGATCGCGATCGCCGGCAGTGTGGCCGTCGGCAAGAGCACCACCGCACGCGTGCTGCAGGCGCTGCTTGCCCGCTGGCCCGTGCATCCTTCCGTGGAGCTCCTCACCACCGACGGGTTCCTGTACCCGAACGCGGAGCTCACCCGGCGCGGGATCATGGACCGCAAGGGGTTTCCCGAGAGCTACGACGTCCGCCGGCTGCTCGCCGTGCTCGCGCAGCTGAAGTCGGGTTTGGCCCGCGTGGAGGTTCCCCTGTACTCGCACACCACGTACGACGTCGTGCCCGACGCCGTCGCGACGATCGCCGCGGCGGACATCGTGATCGTGGAAGGCATCAACGTGCTGCAGGTGCCGCCGACGCGCGCCGGCGTCGACCAGTTACACGTATCGGACTACTTCGACTTCTCCATCTACGTGGACGCGGCCGAGGCCGACATCGAGCAGTGGTACGTCGACCGGACCTTCGCGCTGCGCGACGGCGCGTTCCGCCGGCCCGGGTCGTTCTTCCACTTCCTCACGCCGCTCGCCGACGACGAGGTGCGCGGCTTCGCGCACTCGATCTGGCGCGAGGTCAACGGCCGCAACCTGCGCGAGAACATCGCCCCGACGCGCTCACGTGCCGACCTGGTGCTCTACAAGGGCCCAGACCATGCGGTGGAGCGGGTCCTGCTCCGCAAGATGTAAGGGCTCTCGAAGCGCGTCGCGGTACGACGCTCGACGACGCGCTCGGTCATCAGCCGCCGCGGATGCCGCGGAGGCCGAACCATGCGAGCTCTGCGAGCCACCGGGCCAGCTGCTCGGGCTCGGGATGGTCGGTGCGATCGTCGACTGCGATCGAACGGCGGCCCGTCGCCTCGGCGATACCCACGATCGCGTGCGCGAGCACGAGCCGGTGTTCGGGCTCCACGGGGAGGTCGTGCAGCGTGGTCGCGATGAGCCGCGCGCCTTCCGCCAGCACGTGCTCCGCGCGCTCGGCGAACTCGGGATCGTTGCGCACCGAAGCGCCGAACAGCAGGCGGAACGACGACGGGTTGTCGCGCACGAAGCGGAAATAGGCGTTGAAGCCGCCCTCCACCCGAGCGCGGCCGCTGAGCCCGGGCTCGATCGCCGCGGTGAGCTGTCCGAGCAGGTGGTCACCGACGTCGTCGAGCAGCTCCAGGAACAGCGCGCGCTTGTTGCGGAAGTGCTGGTAGAGCACGGGCTTCGTGACGCCGGCTGCGGTGGCGACGTCGTCCATCGACGTGGCGTGGAATCCCCGCTCCGCGAACACCTCGCCGGCGACGTCGAGCAACTGCCGGCGGCGTTGCTCGGCGGGCATGCGCAGGTTGCGCTCGGCGGTGACCATGGGTCAGACGCTCGACTTCAACGGCATCACGAAGCGATCGTCGTGGTCGAAGTTGCGCTCCCAGAGCTCGTCGAGCGCCCGGGTCTCGTCCGCAGACAGCGGGAGGTCGGACGCCGCCGCGTACTCGCGCACCTCGTCGACGGTGACGACGGTGGGGAGCACGGTGGCGAATGCCGAGTTCGCGAGGATCCCCGCGACAGCGGCCTGGCCGATCGTGCGACCCGTCTCGGCCGCCCACAGGAACGACAGCGTCTCGGCCTTCTCGAAGTTGTCGAGCATGTTGTCGCGGTTGCGGTGCGCGCGGTGGTCACCGGGCGCGAAGACGGTGTCGAGCGTGACCCTCCCCGACAAGGTGTCGGAGGCGTGCGGCACGCGCGACATGAGGCTGCACGCACCGGCGCGCACGCGCTCCTCGGCGGCGAAGGTGCGCCCGGGCTCCTGCTCCAGCACGTTGAAGACGGTCTGCAGCGTGCATATTGGGCGATCGCGGATCGCCTCGAGACCTTCGGTGACCCAACCGATCGCCGGGCCGAGCGCCACGCCGAGCTCGCGCACCTTGCCCTCGTCGCGCAGTGCGCGCAGGGTGTCCCACAGCGCGTCGTCCCGAATCGGGTCGATGCGCACGTTGTGCAGCTGGTACAGGTCGATGTAGTCGGTGCCGAGCCGCCGCAGCGAAGCCTCGAGCTGCTGGCGGATCGACGCGGGACTGAAGTCCTGCGGGCGCTCGCGCTGGCTCGCCTTGCGGGGCGCGTCGATGTCGTAGCCGCATTTCGTGGTGAGCACGATCTCGTCGCGGTGCGAACCGAGCAGGGGCGCCAGCATCGTCTCACCGCCGCCGCCCTCCCCGTACACCGGCGCGGTATCGATGAAGTTCACGCCGCAGTCGATCGCCGCGTGCAGCAGTGCCTGCGGGTTGTCGACTCTGCCCCACCAATCGCTCGCGAGGGTCCAGGTTCCGATGCCCACCTCGGACACGGTGAGCTCGGTGTTGCCGAGCCGGCGGAAATGCATGGGGCGATGCTAGGACCCGCCCCCGCTCGGCTCCGCCTCGTGTCCCGGCTCCGGTTCAGTGTGATGATCGGGCGCCGCGCTCCTCGCGCTCGGCGGCGCGGACGGCGTAGCCGAACACGATGGCGCCGGGCAACGCCACACAGCTCACGACGAGACCCACCGTCGCGACCGTGACCGTCCATGCGGGGAAGTCCGCCACCGCACCGGCGACGAAGCCGGCAATGGCGACGAGCAGCGCGCCGTAGCCGATCCGTTTGCCCAGCGTCACGAGCCGCCGGATGGACTCGCGCCGGCGTGCGATCGGGTCGGGAGCCGAGCTGGTCACGTGGCCGCGGGCGCGATCCGCGCGTCCCATCGCAGCTCGGCGGCGAGCCCGGCCCGCTCATCGACGTCGACCCGGCCTTCGAGCACGTCGAGCACCGCGAAGAAGTCGCGGATCTGCGCGACGTCGTGCACGCGCACGATCGATGCCGGCGCGATCGCGCACGTGTACGACAGCGAAGCGAGCGTGCCGGCGAGGCGCTCGCGTGGTGGCCGGCCCGTGATCACACCCACGAAGTCCTTACGCGACAAGGCGAGGAGCAGGGGCCGTGCGAGCGCGGTGATCGCGTCGAGGTGCCTTAGCACGTCGACGGTCTGGGCGGCGGTCTTCGAGAAGTCGGGGCCCGGATCGAGGATCAGCTGCTCCTCGGCGACGCCTGCGTCGACGAGCGCGCTGCAGCGATCGCGCAGCATGTGCTCGACGTCGGCGACCACGCCACCGTCCACGTCGCGGTACAGCCGGCGCGCGTCGGCGTGGGTCTTGGGGCGCCAGCGGGTGTGCATGACCACGAGGCCCGCGCCCGTGCGCGCGATCAACGCGGGCATCTCGGGGTCGATCACGCCTGACACGTCGTTGACGATGTCGGCGCCCGCGTCGAGCACGGCCGCCGCAACCGCGGTGCGGTAGGTGTCGACCGAGATGATGCAGTCGCTCGCGGCGCGGAGACCCGAGACCACGGGCAGCACGCGGTCGATCTCCTCGGCCACGCTGATCTCGGGGACACCGGTGATCGCCGACTGGCCACCGATGTCGATCACGGAGGCTCCGTCGGCGACGAGCGCGCGCGGATGCGCAACCGCGTCGTCGGCGGTGGCGAGGTCGCCGCCGTCGGAGAACGAATCCGGCGTCGCGTTCACGACGCCCATGATCAGAGGCCGCTGGACGTCGATCGTGCGGTCGCGGCAGCGCAACACGGGCACGCATGCACGGTAGGTCAGGTGTCGAGCTCCATCGACATCAGCACGTCGGCGAGCTTCGACGGGAGATGCTCGGCCGAGAACGACAACCGGGCCCTGCGCAGGTTCACGTCGGCGAGCCTGGTGTCGGGGCGTGAGAGGAACTTGACCAGCTCGACCGGTTCGCCGATCGCGAAGAACCGCAGGCCGACCGCATGCAGCTCGCCGAGCACGGGAAACTGCCCGACGACGCAAGGCCTGTCCGCGATGATCGACTCCACTGCCGACGCGCCGGTGGGATCCCACGTCGACGGCAACAGCACCACGTCGCTCGCCGCGAACGTGTCGCGGCGATCTGCATCGTCGCCGATGGTGACCGGGACGGGGCAGCGATCGAGCAGGCGGGCGACTGTGGGCGCCACATCATCGGCGACCGGACCGCGCAACCAGTACCGCAGCGTCTGCTTCGGAATGGCGCCGTGCAGCGCGGTGACGAAGCGCACTGCGCCCGCGACGTTCGTGTTCCGCGTTGCGCGCGTCGGCTGGTACAGCACGATCTCGTCGGGTGCGAAGCCGAGCGCGGCACGGGTGCCTTCACGTGCGCCGGTGGGCGCGTCGAAGTCGAAGTGATCGTGCACGGCCAGTGCGGGCGCGTACCCGTGCGCATGGAGGTCGCGTCGAGCGCGCAGGCTGCTGCCGATGTGCACCGCACCTGCGATGCGCGGGGGCAGCGTCATGTCGTCGCGCGCGACCACACCGGGGTCCCACGGCAAGTCATGATGATGGAAGATCACGCGTCCGCCGTGTGACGCGTATGCCCCTAGCGCGGTCGCGACCGTCGACACGTGTGGATGTGTGGGTACCGAGCACACGTTCGCGGCGAGCGCGAGTGCGCAACCTTCGAGCCCCGACTCGAGTGTCCGCTCGAGTGTCGGCTCGAGTGTCGGCGCGTCGACGGCTGCCGCCGGGTCGATGCCGAGGTGACGGATCGCGAATCCCAGCTCACCGAACGCGTTCGCCCAGAGCTGCGCTTGCGCGGCGGCGTCGCTCCCGTCGCTTGTGATGTCGCGCACGATCGCGACCTCTCGCGTCACGCGTCGACCGTACTCGCGCCGCGAATTACACGCGTGTTCCACACGTAACGTGAGTGGAGCGCCCTCGTCGTCACGCATCGTGAGCGACGCGCGCGCGATTGGAGAAAAAGCACGCCGCCAGGTCTTGCCAACTCGCCGCGCCGGTGCGCACACTGCCAAAGAACGTGAGGGTGAGCGTCGTGCGGTTCGCGGCGGTCGTGGGTGGAGCCGGACCACTCACGAGGAAGGGGCCGCATCGTCACCGCGATGCTCACGGCGTGACCGACTTCTCACCCCAGCTACGGATGCCCACGATTGCAAGCTGCGTGTTCGCGCTCGCGTTGCTCGGCACCGCGTTCGTACATGACGGCGGACTGCCGCCGCTCGTTCCGCTGTTGCTGCTCGCGCTCGTGGCGGTCGTCGCCGAGCACGCCCGCATCACGTTGCGTTGCGGCATCGATCTCAGTCCCGGGCTCGCGGTGCTGCTCGCGTCGCTCGTGGTATTCCGCCACTCCGATTCGCTCGCCGGCCCGCTCGTGGTCGCGGCCTGCAGTGGCCTGCACCTCGCGTCGACGGCGCGGGGCCGCCGGGGCTGGCTCGCGTTCCACGCCGCCAGCTCGACGCTCGGGGCCGGCGCCGCGTGCATCGTGTGCTGGTCGGTCCCGGCCTCGTCGCTCACGCGACTCGCTCCGGCGCTCGTCGTGCTCGTGCCCGCGGCAGTCGCGGCGATCGGCGTCGAGAGCCTGGTGGTTGCGCTCTCGTACCACCGCGAGGACGCGCGCCCGCAGCCGTGGCTGCCCGAACTCCCCGAGGTCGCGCTCGCGCTCGCGACGTTTGCGACCGCGGGTGCGCTCGTCGGTGTGCTTGCGAATGCCGCGGGATCGTCCATGCTCCTCCTGCTGTTCGTGCCCGTCCTGCTCGCGCCGCAGGTGCTCGGAGCGCCGGGTCGGGTCGAAGCGACCCACGCCGACGCGGTGCGCACGTTGATGCGCGCGCTGGAAGTGAAGGATCCCTACACCGGTGCGCACGCGGCGCGGGTGGCGCGTTACGCGACGTATATCGGCATCGAGCTCCAGATGCCGGGCCGCCAGCTCGAGGATCTGCGCCTCGCGGCCCTGCTGCACGACATCGGCAAGCTCGTCGTGCCGAACCAGCTGCTCAACAAGCCCGGACGCCTCACACGTGAGGAGTTCGACGTGGTGAAGCGCCACGAGCACGTGTCGGTCGCCATGCTCTCGCGGATCGACTCGCTCGCTTCGGTGGCCCAGCTCGTAGCGGATTCTCGGCACGACACCTTCGCGGAGCTGCGCTCCCTCGAAGCGCACGTGATCGCCGTCGCCGATGCGTACGACGCGATGGCATCCACGCGCAGCTACCGCCAGGCGCTGCCCCAGGAGGTGGTGTTCGCCGAGCTGCGCGCGAAGGCCGGTACACAGTTCCTCCCGCCGTGTGTCGAAGCGCTGATCGCCGCGCTGGTGCGCCGTGGGGAGACGGTTGTGGCGCACGAGGCCGGGCTTCCCTACGGCTGGTCGGTCGTCCCGCCGCGCCGGGGCGTCGGCTCTGCGGGCCTCGGCGACCTCGCGCCCGCTCCGGCCGACCTGGCTGCTCCGGCCGACCTGGCCGGTCCGGCCGACCGGGCCGACCGGGCCGAGATCGACGAGGACCTCATGTCGAGCTGGGAGCGGGCGGCGTCTAGCGTGCCCGACGAGGCCACGGCAGTGCTCCACCGGCTGCAGGTGGCGGGACGGTGACGTTTCGGACCGTGCTCGCGAGCGGTCGCGACGAGCGCATGCGCGCACCCGCGCTGGTCGTGGCGTGCGCGGCGGCGACGGTCGCGGCGATCGTCGCGGCGGCGAGCACCTCGGAATCGCTTGTGATCGCCGTGGTGCTCGGTGCCGGCATCGTCGTCGGCGAGTTGTTCGTGCTGCGGTGGCCGCCGGCCGGAGAGGTGCCGGCGTCGTACGCCGTGTTCCTCGTGCTGGCGCGCGGCGCCGGTGTGCGCGACGCGCTGCTCACCGTGCTCGCGGCCGAGCTGCTCACGGTGGCCGGCGATCACGAGTTGCGCGCGGCGGCTTGGCGCGCCGGCCGCGGCATCGCGGTGGGCAGCACGACGATCGTCGCCTACCACCTCGGCTTCATGGCCCTCGGGCGCCACGAGGTCGTCGTGGCGGTGATGGCCGCCCTCCTCGTGGGTGCGGCCGCCGGTGCGGGTGTCGACGGCAGTGTCCGGCACGCCGAGGGTGAGGCGCCGCAGACGTTCTGGCCCGAACGCGCACTGTACGCATGGGGCGCGATCGTCGGGTCGGGCGTGCTCATGGCAATGGCGATCCGCGGTGTCCACGGTGACGGTGCGCTCGGGCTGCGGGCTGCGATGTTGCTCGCGCTGCCGCTGCTCGCAATCTGGTGGAGCTACCAGCAGGACGACGCGGCAACGCGCGTACTGCGCCAGACGGTTGACGCGCTCGCGATGGTGCCGGTGCTCAGTGGCGCGGTCGAGCTCGGCGCGTCGGCGCGCGACGCGGAGCTCGCGAGGCACGTGGCCGCGCACGTGGGTCTGACCCCCGACGAGCAGTACACGATCGCGGTAGCGGCCCGGTTGCGGCACCTCGGCGCAGTGGCGTCCGGTTCGCTGATCGCCGGGGCCGGCGACGTGGACGCGGTGGGGTTCCCGCGTGCCGAGACGGCGACGGCCGCGATGCTGCGCGGCACGCCGTTCGCGGAGTCGGGCACGATCGCGGATTCGGCGGCCGGTGTGGAGGGCGGCGCCTCGCCGCCCGCGAGCCGCGCCGAGATGCACGCGACGGTGCTGCGGATGCTGGCCGAGTTCCAGTCGGCGCGCACCGATGCCTGCGACAGCGCAAGCGCGATCGGCGCGCTGACGTGCCCGGCACGCCGACCGATCGGCGCGCGCCGTCGTCGACGCGCTCGAGCGGGTGGTCGGCAGCGGCGGGCCGGTCTGACCGCGGTTCGGAGCGGGGTAGCACGCGCACCAGCTCGTCGGCCCCAGGCGGCGTGACCTCGAGACCGGCGACCCCGAAGGAGCCAGGCCGGGCCGTGCTTGTGTGAGTGACGGCGCGCCGCCGCCGGCTCGCCTCGAACGCCAGGTCGATGAGCCCGACCGCGAGGATCAGGTCACCGAAGCTGATCACCTCGTCGGTGGTCGGCACGTAGATGACGTCGGTGATCCAGTAGAGGCGCGTCGACGAGTCGGTCGGGTGATGACGCACCGTGGTGGCAAAGCCGCCCTCGGCGGCCCACCGGGCCGGAACCTTCACCGGCATCCCGTGGTTCGCAGTAATCGCGACGGCGTTCGCGGCCAAGCCGATCAACACGACGGTGACACCCGGACGGGCCAGGTTGCGGCCGCAGAACGCGAGCAGCAGCGTGTAGGACGCGACGAGCGCGCCGAAGCCGAGGTCGGTGCCGCCCGGCGACGGGAGGTGCTCGCACACCAGCGACAGCGCGACGCCGCCGGCGAACAGGAAGCTCCAGTCCCAGCGTGTGTCGAACAGCAGCGCGGTGTAGGAGCCCCTCGTGACGAGCGGGAGCGCCAGCGCGACCGCGACGCTGATCAAGAGGAATCCGGTCACGCGTGCACAACGTACCGGCCCGTGGCGCGTGAAACGCGCACCTCACCGAGGGCCACCTCTACGATGCGTCGACATGACTGCCACCGCGCCTGCCGAGGTGCGCTTCGATGTCGACGGTGCCGTCGCGCGCATCACGATCGATCGTGAGGCGCGCCGCAACGCGATGTCGTTCACCGTGATCGAAGGTCTGATCGACGCGTTCGAGCGCGCCGCCGCCGACGACGCGGTGCGCGTCGTGGTGCTCACGGGCGCGGGGGAGAAGGCGTTCTGCGCGGGCGCCGATCTCGGTGGCATCGCCGACAATGCGAGCTTCTCGGAGGTGCACGCCGCGCGTGGCCGAATCGCCGCGCTGTTCGAGGTGATGCGCCTGCTCGGCAAGCCGTCGATCGCGCGTGTCCGGGGCTACGCGCTGGCCGGTGGCTTCGGCCTCGCGTGCGCGTGCGACCTGCTCGTGGCAGCCGACGACGCGATCTTCGGTACGCCCGAGATCGACGTCGGCCTGTGGCCCTACATGATCACGGTTCCCCTGCTGCGCTCGGTTCCGCCGAAGCGGCTGCTCGAGCTGATGATGACCGGTCGCCGCGTCGACGCGCAGGAGGCGCTGCAGATCGGCATCGCCACCGAGGTCGTGCCAGTCGCGGAGCTCGACGCCGCCGTCGACCGGCTGGCGACGACGCTCGCGTCGAAGCCGCCGCTCGTGCTGCGCTGGGGCCGGGAGTCCTTCTACCGCACGCTCGCCGCATCGAACGACGCCGATGCGCTCGCATATCTGCACACGATGCTCACGGTCACCACGAACACCGACGATGCTGCCGAAGGCGTTGCCGCATTCGCCGAGAAGCGCACACCGCGCTGGTCGGGACGGTAGCCGGCGCACTTGACTAGTACGTTCGACGTAGTAATGTCGCGATCGTGACCGTTCGGCGCCCCAAGAGCCCGAAGGGCAAGAGCACGAAGGGCAAGAGCACGAAAGGCAAGAGCACGAAAGGCAAGAGCACGAAAGGCAAGAGTCCGAAGGGCCTGGCCCGGCCGAACGAGCCGGCCGTGCTGATCCTCACGAGTCTTGCCGCGGGACCGAAGCACGGCTACGCGCTCGCCAAGGACATCGAGGAGTTCGCGGGCGCCGCGCTCGGTCCGGGCACCCTCTACGGCGCGATCACGCGCCTCGACGGCCTCGGACTCATCGAAGCTGTCGACGGTGATCCCCGCCGCCGGCCCTACCGGCTGACGTCGGCGGGCCGTGCAGAGCTCGCAAGGATCGTGCACGAGATGCGCGACCTTGCCGACGAGGGCGCATCGCGCCTCGGGCTGGCCTCGCGGCGCCGGGTGGCATGGACGTGACGGATCGCGAAGCATCGCGCTACGCCGCGCCGCTGCGCTGGTATCCGCCGGCGTGGCGCCGCCGCTATGGGGGCGAGCTGTCGGCGCTCCTTGCCGATACCTACGGCGACCGGCCGATCCCGCGGCGCGAGCGGATCGCGCTGGCGTGCGCGGGCCTGATGGAACGCGCCCGGATGCTGTGGAGCGATGCGGCGTGGCGTTCGGATGCCGATCGCGTACGTGACGGCGCCGCACTCGTGCTGTGGGCGTGGGCCTTCGTCGTTGTCGGTGGCATCGCGTTCGCCAAGGCCGCGGAGCACTGGGACCGCGCGGTGCCGGCGCACGACCGGTTGGTGCCCGCGGTCGGATATGGCGCCGTCGCGGCCGCAGCGGGTGCCGGGGCCGTGATGATCGGGCTCGCCGCCGCGCTCGCGCTGCCGACCTTCGTCCGGTACCTGCATGCCGGACACTGGTCCGATGTCGCCACCCCACTCGCGGTCGCGATCGCCTTCACCGCGGCAACCGTCGTCACCGGTGTCGCGGTCGCCGCGTGGGCGTGTCACCTCACGCCCGCCGACCGCAACGGCGGCTCCACCGCATATGGAATCGTCGCGGTCCTCGGTGCCACACTCGTCGCGGCGACAGTCGTCGCGTGGACGAACGCGGCGCTGCGTGCCGCGACGTCGATCGATCTCGCGCCTCGGATCGTGCGCGGGCTGGGGCTGCTGTCGGTCACGCTCGCCGGCGCGATCCTCGTGATCGTGGCCGGCGTCGCGGCCTGGTGGTCGGCCGTCGCCGTCGATGCGCCCTGGTTCTTCGGCGGTGCCGGGCGCAGCTCGAGGCCGATCCCGCTGAGCCCCATGGAGGTCGCTGCCGGGGTGCTGCTGACGATCGGGACCGTGCTGGCGGTCCGTGGTGCCTGGCGGGTCATGGCGGCCTTTCGACCGGCAGCCGCGTCGAAGTCCTCGTAGCCGCGCGACCACCGCGACGGCCCACCGCGGGTGGTTCGACGATGCCTCGCAGGCTGGGCCCGCGGGGAGCCGCGTCACTACAGTCCGGCCGGTGACCGACTGGGGCCCGCTCGTCGACGACCTGGTGGCGCGCAAACACCGCGCGCTCGGGATGGGCGGGCCGGAGCAGATCGCCCGGCAGCGCTCGCTCGGCAAGCTGCCGGTGCGGGAGCGGCTCGACCTGTTGCTCGACGCGGGCAGCTTCGTGGAGTACGGCCTGCTCGCCGACCACATGGACGCCGGTCTCGGCGATCGGTATCTCGCGGCCGACGGTTGCATCACCGGCATCGGCCGCGTCGACGGCCGCCCGGTGGCGATCGCGGCGTACGACTTCACCGTGATGGCGGGCTCGATGGGCGCGGTGAGCGAGAACAAGATCGCCCGCATGCGCGCGCACGCGCTGCGCGAGCGCATCCCGATGGTGTGGTTGCTCGACTCGGCGGGTGCCCGCATCCAAGCCACGAGCGGGTCCACGTTCGCGGGTGCCGGCGCGCTCTTCCGCGAGCAGGTGGCGATGAGCGGGGTGGTGCCGATGGTCGCGGCGATGCTCGGTCATTGCGCGGCCGGCACCGCGTACATCCCGGCGCTCGCCGACTTCGTGCCGATGGTGAAGGGCACGTCGTCGATGGCGCTCGGTGGTCGCCACCTCGTGAAGGCGGCCGTCGGCGAGGACGTCACCGAGGAGGAGATGGGCGGCTCGGCCGTGCACTGCAAGATCTCGGGTTGTGCCGACCTCGAGGTGGAGTCGGACGAGCAGTGCCTCCGTGTCGTGCGGCAGTACCTGTCGTTCTTCCCCGCGCACAACGGCGAGCAGCCGCCCGTGCGGGTGCCGGGCGACCCGGCCGATCGGCGCGTCCCCGAGCTCTACGACATCGTGCCCACCGCGCCGCGCCGCGCGTACGACATGCGCAAGGTGGTGCACGCGATCGTCGACGACGGTGACGTGTTCTGGATGAAGCCCGACTGGGCCAAGAACCTGCTCACCGGGCTGGCGCGTGTCGACGGCCGGCCCGTGGGCGTCGTGGCGAACCAGCCGATGGTCCTCGGCGGCGCGCTCGACGTGAACGCGGCCGACAAGGCGGCACGATTCGTGTGGCTGTGCGATGCGTTCAACATCCCGCTCGTGTTCCTGCACGACGTGCCGGGCTTCATCGTGGGTAGTGCGGTGGAGAAGCAGGGCATCATCCGCCACGGCGCCAAGATGCTGTTCGCGGTGTCGGAGGCAACGGTGCCGAAGATCAGCGTGGTGCTGCGCAAGAGCTACGGCGCCGGCTACTTCGTGATGAACGGCCTCGCCTACGAGGCCGACTACATCGTTGCCTGGCCCACGGCCGAGATCGCGGTGATGGGCCCCGACGGGGCGGTCAACATCATCCACCGCAAGGCGCTCGCCGCGATCGACGACGAGGAGGAGCGCACGCGCCGGCGTCTCGAGCTCGCCGAGGAGATCCGCGCCAACATCGACCCGTACATCGCCGCTGGGCACGCGGCAGCTCGACGACGTGATCGACCCCGCCGACACCCGTGCTGCGATCGCCGCGGGCTGGCCATCACCGCGGGCAAGCGCGTCGAGCGGCCGGCCCGCAAGCACGGCGTCCTGCCGGTCTGACCCACCCGCTCGTTGTCCCATCAGGAGCCAAGAACTTGGCTCCTGATGGGACAACGGGAGCATGCGTGTGACTGCCGCTCGCTACGCTCCCGGACCGATGCACGAGATCCGGGCCGAAATCACCGCGAACGTGTGGCAGCTGCGCGCCGAGGAGGGTCAGATGGTCGCCGAGGGCGACGAGATCGTCGTCCTCGAGTCGATGAAGATGGAGATCCCCGTGGTCACCGAGGTGCCGGGCACGCTCGCCGAGCTGCACGTCGAAGAGGGCGGCACGGTGCACGAGGGTGACCTCATCGCCCTCATCGACGAGAACTGAATCGTGAGCTCGGTGGTAGCCGGTCCGAGCGCGATGGCGTCCGGCCCGGGAGTGACGGAGGAGCGAGGCGGGCGGCGAGCCGCTCGCCTCGCCTGGCGAAGCGGGCGCCATTGATACGCGCCGAGCGCGACGGTGACGTCGCGACGATCACGATCGACCGCGAGGAACGCCGCAACGCGCTGAACGGCGAACTGTGCGCGGTGTTCACCGAGGCGCTGCAGGAGCAGCTCGACGCGCGCGCCGTGATCGTCACCGGCGCGGGCACGGCGTTCTGCGCGGGTGCCGACCTCGTGACCCGCTTCGGTGCCGGCGACGGCGAGGGCGGCGCCACCGACACGTTCCGGCCCCGCTTCGAGATGCTGCTCGACGCGATCGTGGCCCATCCCGCCCCGGTGATCGCGGCGCTGAACGGCCCCGCGATCGGTGCGGGCATGCAGCTCTGCGTGGCGTGCGACCTGCGCGTGGCCCGCCCCGACACGCGGCTGTCGATCCCGGGCGGCCGGCTCGGCATCTTGCTGAGCCCGGCCAATGTCTGGCGGCTCGCGCTGCTCGTGGGGCACGGGCTCGCGCGCGACTTCCTCCTCACCGGCCGCGAGGTGAACGGCGAGGAGGCACAGCGGTTCGGGCTCGTGCAGCGACTTGCCGACGATCCCCTCGCCGACGCGCGCGAGCTGGCCGTGCACATCGCCTCGCTCGCGCCGCTCACGGTGCAGGGGCACAAGCGGTCGCTGAACGCGGTCACCGAGTCGCTCGCGCTCACCGCGACCGCGCGCGACGAGCTGCTCGCGCTCGAGGCGAAGGTGTTCTCGAGCGACGACCTCGTCGAGGGCATGGCGGCGTTCGCCGAGAAGCGCCCGCCTCGCTTCCACGGGCACTGAGATTCCTGCGTTCTGCCGGCCGCCGCGAGGCCGAGCTGGCGTACCGCGAGGCCGAGATCGACGGAACCGAGTAGTCGCGCGGCTCCCGAGCGGCGAGAATGGTCGGCGTGGCGCGACCGCATGTGCAGATCGTCGACGTGGCCCCACGAGACGGGCTGCAGTCCGACGCGGTGACGTTCAGCACCGAGCAGAAGGCCGAGCTTGTCCGGCGCATCGTCGACGCGGGCATCGACCGGGTCGAGGTGGCGAGCTTCGTGAACCCCAAGCGCGTGCCGCAGATGGCCGACGCCGAAGCAGTGCTCGAAGCCGTCGCCGGTGACCGGCGGGCGCGCTACATCGGTCTCGTGCTCAACGAGCGCGGCTTCGACCGGGCGCTCGCGGCCCACACGCCCGAGGTGAACGTGGTCGTGGCGTGCACCGACACCTTTTCGCAACGTAACCAGGGCATGAGCACCGCCGAGGCCGTCGCCGCCGCGGCGGCGGTCATCGCCCGCGCGCGGGATGCGTCGATCCCGTGCAGTGTCACGCTGTCGGCGTCGTTCGGGTGCGGCTACGAGGGCGAGGTGCCGCTCGAGCGTGTGCTCGACGTCGTGACGCAGGTCGCCGCGGCCGGGCCTCACGAGATCGCGCTCGCCGACACGGTGGGCGCGGCCGTGCCGGTGCGGGTGCGCGAGCTCGTGGCGGCGACCGCTGAGGTGCTGCGCGGCGCACCGGCGCCCGTCGGGCTGCGCGCGCACTTCCACAACACGCGCAACGCCGGCCTCGCGAACGCGCTCGCGGCAGTCGAGGCGGGCGTGCCCGTGATCGACGCGAGCCTCGGCGGCATCGGCGGCTGCCCGTTCGCGCCCCGCGCCACCGGCAACATCCCCACCGAGGACGTCGTGTTCCTGCTCGAGCGCAGCGGCTACGACACCGGTGTCGACCTCGCGCGGCTGATCGAGGCGAGCGCGTGGCTCGCCGCGCAGCTCGGCCGCGACACGCCGTCGCTCGTGGCCCGGGCCGGGCCGTTCCCGCCCACCTGAACCGGCTGCTACGCGCGACCTGGCCGATACGTCGCCTCGACGTTCCCACCCGACAGGATCACACCGACTCGTCGTCCGTGCAATGCCGGTGTGCGGCGCACCGCGGCGAGCGCGATCGCCGCGCTCGGCTCGACCAATTGCTTGGTGCGCGACCAGATCATGCGCAGCGCGTCGAGTGTTTCGTCGTCCGGGACGGTGACGATCGCCTCCACGTGCTGCGCAACGATCGCGAACGTGCGCGGCGAGAGCGATGTGCGCAGCCCGTCGCAGATCGTGTGCGGCGCGGTCTGCCGTTCGAGCGTGCCCGCCGCGATCGAACGCGCCGCGTCGTCGGCACCGGCGGGCTCGGCGCCGTAGACCGCAAGAGCCCCGGCGCGCCCCTGCGCCGCGATGCACGTCCCCGACAGGAGCCCGCCGCCGCCGATCGGCGCCACGATCGCGTCGAGATCGGGCGCGTCGGCGAGCAGCTCGAGCGCCAGCGTGCCGGCGCCCGCGATCACCGTGTCGTTGTCGAACGGATGGATCTCGACCGCGCCCGTTGCCTCGATCACCTCGCGCAACGTCGCGATCCGCGCCGCCTCGGTGGGCTCGCACTCGATGACGCGCGCGCCGTACCCCAACACCGCGGCGCGCTTCACCGCCGGCGCGTTCGCCGGCATCACGACGTGTGCGGGTACGCCGCGTTCCCGCGCGGCCAGCGCGAGCGCCGCCGCGTGGTTGCCGGAGCTGTGCGCGGCGACACCACGCGCGGCCACATCGTCGGGGAGCGACCGCACCGCGTTCGTCGCACCCCGGAACTTGAACGCGCCCGCACGCTGGAGATGCTCGGCCTTCAGCAGGAGTGCGGCACCGGCCCACTCGTCGAGCAGCCGTGAGGTGAGCACCGGCGTGCGGTGCACGAACGGCGCGATGCGCGCGGCCGCCGCCTCGATGTCGCCGGTGCTCACGGCCATGGCACGGCGCCTCGCGCTCGGCGGGGCACCTCAGAACCCCGCGGGGAGGACGCGTTCCAGGTACACGTAGAAGGCGAAGAGCACGGGCAGGAACGGCACGAGCCCGCCGAACCACGTGAGCGGGCCGCGCCAGTGGCGGTACACCCACCACCAGAGCGCGCCGAGCAGGAGCAGCAGCACGCCCCAGATCACCGTGGGTGTGCGGCTCGCGCCGTCGCCCGACAACCCCGTCTTCAGCGACGCCGCGGTCGCCGCGCCCGTGCCGTCCGACGCGAGCTGCTGTTCCGGCGGTGGGCGCGGCGCCACGAACGCCTTCGGCGCCGGGCTCTTCGCGCTCACGAGCGTCGCCTGCACGACGAGCCGCTGGCGCGCCGAGTACTTCGGGTTGCACGTGGTGAGGGTGAGCGTCGCGTGCGTCGGATCGTGCGTGGCGACCACGTCGACGTCGTCGGGAGTCACCGCGTACGGCTCCTTCGTCACCCGGTACGTGTAGCGGCCCCACAGCATGTCGACGCGGATCTCGCTGCCGATGTGCAACGTGTCGGCGTCGTAGAACGGGTGCAGGTACGTGGTGCGATGCCCCGCGATCGCGGCGTTACCGAGCTGGCCGGGGAACACGGTGGCCGGGTAATGGCCGGGTCCCTTCTCGAGGTCGTTGCGCGTCGTGCCCTCGACGATCGCGTAGTTGCTCCACGGCAGGTGGATGATGCCCACGACGTCGCCGTCCTGCACCGCCGGGATGCGCGCCGCCCCGACGATCGGCGAGCTGGGTGGCACGGTTGTGCCCGGTGCCGTCGTGGTCGACGGCGGCTCGGCCGTGGTGGTAGCGGCGGCCGTCGTGGTGGTGGTGGCCGGACCCGAGCCATCACGTGAGCGAGCCAGTTTGGCGGCGAACTCGTGCTTGAGGCGGCGCTGCGCGCGCGCCGTCACGAGCCCGGTGCCCCAGAGCTGGTACGCCACGAACCCGAGGATCAGGAGACCGACGACGATCAGTGTGCGGCCGGCGCCACCGAGCGTGCGGCGCACCCCTTCACGCATGACCGGCGGAGCGTAGGGCCACACCCGCCCGCGATGCGGGCATCCGGAGCCCCCTTCGTAGAATGCTCGCACGCCGCACCGGACCTGTGCCGGTACTGGAGGAGGGTCTTTGGCCGTCGTCGCGCCCGTGGTCACGACCCGCTCGGCCGTGTGCGTGCTCGGCCGTTTCCCGGCGCTGGCCGGCGCCGACCTCGACGTGGCCCCGGGCGAGATCGTGCTGCTCTCAGGGGCGAACGGTGCGGGGAAGTCGACGTTGCTGCGCCTGCTCGCGGGTCTGCTGCCGCTGCGCAGCGGCAGGGCCTCGGTATTGGGCCGCGATCTCACGATCGACCGCCGCAGCCACCGCCGCCAATTGGCGCTCGTCGGCCATGACACGGGCTGCTACGACGACCTCACCGCCCGCGAGAATCTCCGCTTCGCGGTGCGCGCCACGGGCGCCGACGACCGCGCCGTCGACCCCACGCTCGAGCGGCTCGGCCTGGAAGCGGTGGCCGGGGTCCGCCACGTCGACCTCTCGGCCGGTCAGCGCCGCCGCCTCGCACTCGCCACCGCGTTCGCACGCGACGTGGAGCTGCTGCTGCTCGACGAGCCGCACGCCGGCCTCGATGCCGACGGCCGGTCACTGCTCGACGGGATGTTGCGCGACGTGGTGGCGCGGGGTCGCACGGTGCTGTTCGCCTCACACGAGCTCGAGCGCGCCCGCACGCTCGCGCACCGCGAGGTGCTCGTGGATCGCGGCACGCTCGTGGGTGGCGTGCTCAGCAGTTCCACAGCACCCGAGCCCGTTGGTGCGCGTTCGTGAATGGCATCCTGGGCGAAGCCATGCTGGTCATGGGCAAAGATCTCAGGATCGAGGCGCGCGCCCGCGTGACTCTGGCGCAGATCCTGCCGTTCGGCGCGCTTGTGCTGTTGCTGTTCGCCTTCGCGCTCGACCCGCACCGCGGCATCCTGCCCACGGTCGCGCCGGGGCTGTTCTGGATCGCGGTGCTGCTCGCGTCGATCCTCGCAGTGAGCCGGAGCTTCGCGGTGGAGGCCGAGCACAACGCCCGCGACAGCCTGCGCCTCTCCGGGCTCGACGGGGCGGCGATCTTCCTCGGCAAGGCGGCCGCGATCGCCGTGGAGCTGCTCGCGCTCGAGGCGGTGCTGCTCGTGGGCACGTTCGTGCTCTACGACGTGTCGGCGCGCGGCATGGAGGCGATCGTGCCCGCGGCCGTGGCCGCGACCGGCGGCATCGCGGCCACCGGTACCGTGTACGGCATCCTCGCGGCCGGGCTGCGCATGCGGGAGACCCTCGTACCATTGCTCGTGCTACCGATCACCGCACCCGTGATGCTCGGGGCCACCCGGGCGTTCGAGGCGGCGCTCGGCGGGAACACTGGTGACGCCTGGCCGTGGGTGCAGCTCCTGTTGGTGTTCGCGGCGGTGTACGTGACGGCCGGCGTGTTGGCGTTCGGGCCGCTGTTGGAGGAGGGATGAGCCCCTTGGGGCGCGAGGACGACGGTGGCAGGGAGCGTGCGAGTCACGCCCCCTCTGGAGGAGGCGAGCGGGGGTGGACATGAAGGTGCAGACGAACCGGGCGGGAACCGCCACGGCGCCACGCGCCTCGGGTCGTGTCCTGTCGCGCAACGCGTCGCGCCTCCTCGCGACGGTCGCGCTCGCGAGCGTCGCGCTCACGCTCGTGATGGGTCTGTTCGTCGCGCCGTCCGACTCGGCCGGCGACCCGCCCCAGGGCCAGGTGTACCGGTTGCTGTTCCTGCACGTGCCCGCGGCGTGGGTTGCCTACCTCGCGTTCGGGGTCACCGCCGTCGCATCGCTGCTCTACCTCCTCCCGCGCACGCGCGCCCTGGCGTGGGACCATCTCGCCGGTGCCTCGGCCGAGCTCGGCGTGCTCTTCACCGCGCTGGTGCTCGCCGAAGGCTCGCTCTGGGGCAAGCCGGTATGGGGTGCCTGGTGGGCGTGGGACGCCCGGCTCACCACCACCGCGGTGCTGCTGTTCCTCTATCTCGGCTACCTCGCGCTGCGCCGTATCGGCGGTTCGCCGCACCAGCGCGCGATGCGCAGCGCGATCGCCGCGTTGATCGCGTTCGTCGACGTGCCGATCGTGCACTTCTCGGTCACGTGGTGGACCACGTTGCACCAGCAGGGCTCGGTGTTCAACCAGAAGATGCAGGTGCACATCCATGATGGCCGCATGGACGCCGCGCTGATCATCGGTGTGATCGCCGCGACGCTCGTGTTCGCGGCGCTGTGCATCGCGCGCATGCGGTTGCTCGCGCTCGAGGAGGGCATGGAGGAGCGCGAGCTCGAACGCGCCATCGAGGAGCGCCTCGCGGCGCGCCGCGGGCAGGAGGCGCACGGCCAGGAGGCGAACAGCACGGCGGCGCAACCCGCAGTCACGGGGTCGACGGCATGATCGCGGCGAACGGCATCAACTGGGCCCATGCGTGGCCGTACGTGGGCACCGGCTACGTGCTCGCGGTCGGCGTGCTCGGCGGCTACGCGATCTGGGTGGTGCGCAAGCTCCGCCGCGCCGAGCGGTCGATTCCCGATGCCGCCGGTGAGGGCGGGCCCGCGTC
Source organism: uncultured Actinomycetes bacterium (assembly GCA_963716525.1). Classification (GTDB taxonomy): domain Bacteria; phylum Actinomycetota; class Acidimicrobiia; order IMCC26256; family PALSA-610; genus JBBREP01. The sequence continues at coordinate 263,003 of OY970315.1, read as the reverse complement.
GAGCGCGCCCACCGCACCGCCGGCCGCGGCAAGCGGCGGACCGGCCGGCCCGCCGGTTCCGGCGCGGCGCCGCAAGGTCAAGCTGCGCTACCTCGTCGCGCTCGCCGTCTGCGTCGGCGCGATCGTGTGGATGGTCACGTCGCTGTCGGCGAACATCAACTACCTCGAGACCGTGAGCCAAGCCGTCCAGCACCGGGCCGGCGAGCAGAATCGCGAGCTGCGCATCGGCGGCGTCGTGGTGCGCGACACCCTGCACCAGACCGAGTCCGGCACGTCGTTCCGCCTCGGCGACGGTAAGGCCACCGTGTTCGTGCACGTCACGAACATCCCTTCGAAGCTGTTCGCGGAGTGCGCGCCCGTCGTGGTGGAGGGCAAGTGGAACGGCGCGGCGTTCGCGGGCGACAACCTGCTCGTGCGCCACGGTGCGAACTATGGCGCGACGTCGGGCAAGGACGTGAAGACGATCAACGACGCCCTCGCCGGCACGGGCTGTCAGAAGCCCACCTGAGCCTTACGTATGCGCGCAGAGCTCGGCACCTTCATGCTCATGGTCGGAGTGACGGCCTCGTTGCTCGGCATCGTGGTGCTCGGGCGCGGCATCGCCACGGGCAGCGACCGGTTGCTCCGGCTCGGGCGGCGGTACTCCGCGGCGATCCTGTTTGCCGCGGTCGGCGGCTTCGTCGTGCTCGAGTGGGCGCTGTGGTCGCACGACTACTCCATCAAGTTCGTCGCGAACAACGTGGCCAACGCCACGCCCGGCCTGTTCACGTTCACCGCGCTGTGGTCGGCGCTCGAGGGCTCGATCCTGCTCTGGGCGCTGATGCTCGGCATCTACATCGTCGCCACGAGCTTCGCGTTCCGCCGCCGGGCCACCGATCCGCTGGTGGCGTGGGCCACGATCGTGCAGTACGTGGTGGCGCTGTTCTTCTTCGGGCTGATGGCCACGGTCGCGAACCCCTTCGCCAGCACGAGCGGGTTCGTGCCGCTCGACGGCCGCGGGCCCAACCCGCTGCTGCAGGACCATCCCCTCGTGGCGTTCCACCCGCCGTTCCTCTACGCCGGCTACGTGGGCATGACGATCCCGTTCAGTTTCGCGATCGCCGCGCTCGTCACCGGCCGCTTCGGTGAGGGGTGGCTCGCCGACACGCGCCGCGTGTCGCTCGTGGCGTGGGGCTTCCTCACGGTCGGCATCGTGCTCGGCGCGTGGTGGAGCTACGAGGTGCTCGGCTGGGGCGGTTACTGGAGCTGGGACCCGGTGGAGAACGCGTCGCTGCTCCCTTGGCTCACGATGACCGCGTTCCTGCACTCGGTGATGGTGCAGGAACGTCGCGGCATGCTGCGGGTGTGGAACCTGTCGTTGATCATCTCCACGTTCGCGCTCACGATCCTCGGCACGTTCCTCACGCGCTCGGGCGTGATCACGTCGGTGCACGCGTTCACCGAGAGCACGATCGGGCCCGCGCTGCTCGGGTTCTTCGCGCTCGTGATCATCACCGGCCTCGGCCTCATCGCGTGGCGCGGCGACCTCCTGCACGCTCCGGGACGCATCGACGCGGTGATGTCGCGCGAGTCGGCGTTCCTCGTCAACAACCTGCTGTTCACCGGCTTCGCGTTCGTGGTGTTCACGGGAACGGTCTTCCCGCTGCTCGTCGAGGCGCTGCAGAACCGTCAGATCTCGGTGGGCTCGCCGTACTTCGAGCGCATGACCACGCCGCTGGGGATCGCGCTGCTGTTCTTCATGGCGGTGGCACCGATCCTGCCGTGGCGCGCCGTGAGCGGCGAGGTGCTGCGCGATCGCCTGATCGTGCCGCTCTACGTCGGTGCTGCGGTGATGGTGCTCGTGGTCGTGTTCAGCTCGGCCGACGTCGCGGGTGTCCTCGCGTACGGGCTCGCGGCGTTCTGCGCCACGGGCATCGTGCGCAACTTCGTCGTCGCGGTGCGAGCCCGGCGCGCCGCGTTGCACGAAGGGGTGCCCCGCGCGGCTCGCGGGGACGGTGCGCGGCAACCCGCGGCGTTGGGGCGGCCTCGTCGTGCACCTCGGCGTGGTCGTGATCGCGGTCGGGCTCGCGGCGTCGCAGGGCAGCGCGTCGAGCCACTCCGTGCAGCTCGCCAAGGGTCAGTCGGCCGTCGTGGCGGGCGAGCGGGTCACGTATCTCGGATCGTCGGTGAGCCAGACGGCCGTGAAGGCCACGCTCCGCGCTCGCTTCGCGATCCACGAGGGAAGCGACTCGCTCGGGGTGTACGCCCCCGCGATCTCCACGTATCCGGGCGTCACCCAGGGCATCGCTACGCCGTCGGTGCACGTCGGGCCGCTGCGCGACGTCTACCTGTCGCTCGTGGCCGCACCCGACGACAGCGGTCGCGTCACCGTGCAAGTGCTCGTGAACCCAATGGTGGCCTGGCTGTGGACGGGCGGCCTCATCATGGCGCTCGGCACGCTGCTGTGCCTGGTGCCGAAGAAGCGTTCGGCGGCCCTTGCGATGTCCGCCGCGCAGGGCGCGCCCGGCGCGCGCGACCACGACGCCGATGCTGCCCCCGACGCCGATGCGATCCCGTCGCCGACGCCGGCATGAGCCACGAGGCATGAGGCATGAGGCATGAGGCATGAGGTATGAGGCATGAGGCCGTGACGTCATGACTCGCATCCGCTGGATCACCGCGATCGTCTCCGTTGTGCTGATCGCGCTCGGTGTGCTGCTCGCGGTGAACCTCGGCGGCGACCCGACGGTCCACACCAACCCCACCGTGCACCAGCAGGCGCCCGAGTTCCGGCTCACCACGTTCGACGGCAAGTCGATCGACCTCGCGTCGATGAAGGGCCGCGTGGTGCTGGTGAACTTCTGGAACGAGTGGTGTTCGCCGTGCATTCAAGAGACGCCGAGCCTCGTGGCGCTCGAGCAGGCGCACCAGGGTGATTCGCAGTTCACGATGGTGGGCATCGTGCACGATCCGAACTCGCACGGCGCGGCCACCGTGTACGCCACCAAGAACCACATGACGTACCCGCTGGCCTTCGACCCGTCGTCGCGCACCTCGCTCGACTACGGCGTGACCGGTCAGCCCGAGTCGTTCCTGATCGACAAGGCGGGCATCGTCGCCGACTGGGTGTCGGGGCCGATCGACCCGAATGCGCTGGAACGTCGAATCGAGCAGCTGGAGCTCACGTGAACCGCAAACGTGTGGCCGCCGTTGCCGGCGCGCTCGTTGTCGTGGTCGCGCTCGCCGTCGCGCTGTTCCGGCCGCAGTACGAGAGCGCGTCGGCGCGCGCCACGCGGCTCGAGGAGCACATCGAGTGCCCGGTGTGCACCGGCGAGGACGTGGCGCACAGCAACAGCTCGGAATCGATCGCGATCCGCCAGAACATCGAGGACCGGATCCGCCAGGGTCAGTCCGACAGCCAGATCCTCGGTTACTACGCGCGCTTGTATCCGAACAAGATCCTGAACCCGAGCGACAGCGGCCTCGGGCTGCTCGTGTGGGGTCTGCCGGTCGCGGCGGTGATCGCCGCGGTGGCCGGCCTCGGCTTCGCGATCGCGCGGGTGGAGGCGCGAGCCGCGCTTGGTAGCCACCGACGACGACGAGGCGCTCGTCGAGTGGGCCCGGCGGCAGCCGTCGTCATGATCGAAGCGTGGACTCCGTGGCGAAGCTGACGTCGCAGCAACGAGCCGAGTTGGAGGCCGAGCGCGAGTTCCTCGTGCGCTCGCTCGATGACCTCGACGCCGAACGCGTGGAAGGCGCGATCGACGACGCAACCTACGAGACGCTGCACTCCGACTACACCGCGCGCACCGCCGCGGTGTTGCGCTCCCTCGCGAGCGGGGCCACCGCGAAGGAGTCGGCACCGAGGCCGCCGCCGGTACCACCGGGCCGGCGCTGGCTCATCGTGGGTGCGATCGTCGTGTTCGGGGGCACCGCGGCGTTCGCGCTCGCGAAGTCGTCGGGCACCCGAGCGCAGGGCGGGCTGCCGAGTGGTGGTGTGACGGTGCCCACCGCGGCGCCGAACACCTACCAGGGACACCTCGACGCCGCGCTGCGCTTCCGCTCCGAGGGCATTGTGGACCAGGCCGTGCAGGAGTACCTCGCCGCGGCGAAGCTGCGGCCGAAGTTGCCCGACCCGCTCGTCGACATCGCCGACATGTTCCTCGCACGTATCGCGGGCGGTCTGAGCACCGATCAAAGGCTCATCACCCAGGCCGGCCAGCTCGTCGACCAGGCGCTGAAGATCGACCCGAAATACCCGCCCGCCTACATCGACCGCGCGCTCGTCGCCCGCGCACAGGGCAAGCCGGTGTCACAGTCGGTTGCCGACTTCCGCCGCTACCTGCAGCTCGACCCGAACGGAGCGCAGGCGGGCATGGCCCGTACGCTGATCCAGCAGCTCACTGCGCCCTCGACGTCGACCACGACGCCGACCTCCACTCGCACCACCACTTCCATCACTCCCTGAGGAGCCCTCCCTTGGCCGACCAGCCCGAATACCAGATCGACGGTTCGAAGCTCTACCGCGCCACGCTCACGCTCGACGCCGGCCCGATCGTGATGGACCTCGACCCCCAGCTCGCGCCGAACACCGTCAACAACTTCGTGGGGCTCGCGCGCCAGGGCTACTACGACGGCCTCACGTTCCACCGTGTGGTGCCCGACTTCGTGATCCAGGGTGGCTGCCCCGACGGCACCGGCGCGGGCGGGCCCGGCTACAAGTTCCGCGACGAGAAGGTGGTGGGCGAGTACACGCTGGGCGCGGTCGCGATGGCGAACGCCGGCAAGCACACGAACGGTTCGCAGTTCTTCATCTGCATCGACGACTGCACCCGCAAGCTGACGAAGGACTACAACCTGTTCGGCTACGTCGTCGAGGGCATGGATACCGCGCTCGGCGTCAAGGTCGGCGACGTCATCCGCAAGGTCGAGATCGAAGAGCGCCCCCGCGACTGACCGCCGCCTGCGCATCATGCGTCGTTTGGGACCGCTATTTGGTACCCAAACGACGCATGCGCGTTGGTCGTGGCGTGTCGCTCGAACCGGACGGCGGGCGGACCTCGGCATACATATGTGGTAGCGACAGCTCGCAGCGCTCCTATCTGCCGGTCGGTGCTGGCGATGACGCTCGCGGATCGAATCCTGTTTGTGCCAAGGGGCAGTTTCGTGGGTGTGTTCGGGCGCGCGCGGGTCGGCCCGTGGCGTGATGGGCTGTCGGGGCGTAGCGTTGGTGTCGGGTCCGGCAGATGGTGGTATCGAAGGACCGCAACGAGTGACGCGGCTGCGACGGCAGCCATGAAGCCGCCGCCCGCTCCTGGAACTTCGTGTCGTGCGCGGGCGACTTGGCCGCAGACTCCAGCGGCCTTGTCGCCTTTGATGTTGACCAGTACGGGCGCGCCGTTCGGTGCCGTGAGGGTCACCGGCACCGATGGTGTCGTGGTACGTGCGGTCGTCGAGACGGGCCGCTGGTGGGCTGTGGTCGTCGAGGAGCCGCACGCGGTCGCGACGACTGCGGAGACAGCGATCGCGGACAGGCGCGAGCGGAACCGCCTTCCGTTGTGCCCCGACCGCTTCATTGCAGGTAGCGGAGGCAGAATCGAACACGCCGAAATGCCGCTATGCGTGCACGCTGTCGAGCATCGCGAGCACGACGCCAAGATTGCGCGGAACGTCCGCAGTTCGAAGCGGCGGTAACAGCAGCGTCGTGATCCCGAAGGCGACGGCTCCACCGTCGTGCGACGCGCGATCACCGACCATCAGGAGGTCCGCCGGAGGAAGTGCGAGCGAGTCGGCGGCGATGCGAAACATCTCGACATCTGGCTTCTGCACTCCGTGCTCGAAGGACAGCACGTACGAGTCGATGAAGCCACCAAGACGAGCCGCTTCGAACTCGGGCCGTAGATCGAAGTGGATATCGGAGACGACACTTGTTCCGATGCCACGCGCGTGAAGGGCTCGCAGCGCGCTTGCGACATCTGGGAAGAACGGATGGTTCTCCGGCTCGAAGTCGAGGGCGTAGAGCACGGCCGCGAACTCGTCATCGAGGCCAGCCGCACGGAACCACAGCATGGTTGCCGTCCGATGCTGCGACGCGGAGCAGTCGAGGTTGGCAATCTGCTCGGCGACTTCCGGGATCTCCGATGCGGCGTCGAGCCTCTCGACGACCGCAGGTGCGTCGGCTCGATTCCGACCGAGTCGTTCAAGTGCCGTCGCGACCCACCACTCGTCCGGCGGGTCCGCGACGAGTGTGCCGCGCCAGTCGAACAGGACGCCCCGAATCACCGACCCAGCATGGCACGGTCGCTGGAAACGCGCCGCGCGATATCTACCGTTCGGGCGCTGGCGATAACGCTTGCCCCGCATCCTCCATCAGGGCATTCTGTGCGGGGGTCTGCGAGCTGCCGAATCCGTAGCCGATGGCTGTGTGCGACCGTATCGAGAACGGTGAGGATGGCTGCATGAAACTCGTGCGCCAAGTGGTCGTCTTCGACGCCGCCGATCTGGAAACGGAGAGCACGTTCTGGGCGGGGATGCTGGGCGGCCGCGTCTTGAGGGACGCACGATGGCACAGCGTTATCGATGCTCACGGTCGGTGGGTGATCGGTGTGCAGCTTGCGCCCGACCATGTTCCGCCTGAGTGGCCAGATGGAGTCGCGCAGCAGGTCCATCTCGATTTGCACATCGATGACCCGGTTGCCGCCCACGCCGAAGCCATCGCGTTGGGCGCGCGTTTGTTGAAAGAGGCAGACGATCTGACTGCCGACGAAGGGCACCAGGTTTATGCCGACCCGGCGGGACACCCGTTCTGCCTCGGGTGGGGGCATCCGGGCGACGAAGCAATCCGTCGGTTCCTGCGCGACCACTGATCGGTCCGCGGCCCGATTGACCGACGCAGGATTGCCGCTCCGCCGCGCGCTGTGCTCACTTCGCGCCGCTGGCGCGTCGTTCGCGACGGACCTGGCGCAGCGACTGCAGGAACGCGCGGACGTTGAGCCATCCGACGGTGCCCTGGTACATGCCGCCCGCATGCGCGGCGACGCTCTTGGGAGTCGCTCCGGCCACGGTTCACGTCGAAAGTGGCCGAACGGCCGGTGAGCGCCGACGACCCACAGCGGCCGCTGCGATCTGCCGGTCGGGCGGCGTGAAGGAAGCGAATAAATCGCATGCGGGACGTGGATTGCGTGCTCCAGGATTCGATCATGGCGAAGGTGAGGCGAGTCGGTGTTGCCGACCTCGAAGAGGTTCGTGCGCTCCGGCTACGCGCGCTGCTCGACGCTCCGGAAGCCTTCGGATCGACCTATGAGCGAGAGGCATCCCTCACCACCGAGGAATGGGCTGCTCGCCTTGCAAGCGCCAGCAACGCGCACTTCGTCGCCTCTGACGCTAGGCCTATCGGCATGGTAGCGATCGTGCGCGACGCAACGGGCGACGAGTTCGCCTGGCTCGTCGGCATGTGGGTCGATCCCGACGTGCGGAGGACCGGTGTCGCGCACGAGCTGATCGCCACGGCGCTCGATTGGGCCGAGAACGAGCAATTCGCCGGTATACGGCTGCACGTCACCGCTGGCAACGGGGCCGCAGAGCGCCTCTACCTTCGCCATGGCTTCTACCCGACCGGCGAGAGCGTTGACCGCGACCGCGAGGGCGCAACCGAGATCGAGATGTACCGCGACATCGGGTCGAAGTCGCTTTGACGGAACCCTGCCGTGGCAGCGTCATTCTCAGCGCCGTGCTGCGATCGGGATGAGTCCGACCCACCACTAGTCGTCGTGGAGGCGGATGCGGAGGCGCTTGTTGCCTTTGCCCTTCGACTCGGTCTTCACGACCTCGAACCGGCCGATCTCGGCGGTCGAGCGGACGTGCGTGCCGCCGTCGGCCTGCTTGTCGAGACCGACGATGTCGACGACGCGCAGCTCGCGCACCGACTCGGGCACGAGGTTCACCTTGGTGCGGATCAGATCCTCGTCGGCGAGCGCGGCGTCGCGCGGCAGGAACGAGATCTTGATCGGGCGGTCGGCGGTGATCTCCGCGTTGACGAGCTGCTCCACCCGCGCCGCGAAGCCTTCCGGAAGGGGATCGAACTCGAAGTCCATCCGGGCCTCGAGCGGCTCCATGTTGCCGCCCGTCACGGGCTTCCCCCACGCGTTCCAGATCACGCCGCACAGCACGTGCAGCGCGCTGTGGGTGCGCATGAGCTGATGGCGGCGCGACCAGTCGATCTCGCCGTGGGCACCCGCACCGATCGCGGGCAGCGGACCGTCGACCGAGTGCCACACGACGTCGCCCTCCTTGCGAACGTCGGTGACCGCGGCACCGCACAGCGTGCCGGCGTCGTGCGGTTGGCCGCCACCGGTCGGATAGAACGCTGTGCGGTCGAGCGCGATGCGCCCGTCGCCGGCATCGACGACGGTCGCATCGAACTCGCGCAGGTACGCATCGCGCAGGTAGAGCAGATCCGTCATCCACCGCACGCTACGCACGTCCAGGGCCGTCGCACAGCGTCGCAGAGCGACCCGCTACGACGCGCGGGACTCGACCGGACTGCAAGTGTGACGGACCCCAGGGAGCGAGCAAGCGCCCCTCACGCGCGCATGCGTCGTTTGGGACCGCTATTTGGTACCCAAACGACGCATGTGGGTCTGGTGGATCTGGTGGTCGTCCGTGACCGCCGTGCCGGCGCTGGGACGGTGGGTGTCAGGCTTCGGCGAGGGCCATCTCGGCGTCGGCGGGCGGCGCCGGCGCGGCGCGGTGCGCCGCGAGGTCACCGCGTGCCACCCGCACGATCTCGCCCAGCAGCGGCACCGCGCACACCACCAGCACCACCTCGAGCATGGTGGTCGACACGTCGAGCACCTTCAGCGCCGAGAACACGAGGGCCATGATGATCACCGGCCGGATGTAGGCGTCGTTCGCCTTCGCCGACATGCGGGCGCCGAAGTAGACGGCCGGGATGGCGCCGATGAGCAGTGAGCTCGTGGTCGCGAACTGGAAATGGCCCCAGAGCGAAATGCCCACGGTGGCCGCACCGATCAGCGGGATGGCCTGCACGAGGTCGGTGCCCACGAGCTCACGGGTCGAGATGCGCGGGTAGAGCACCATCAGCAGCACCACCATCAGCGAGCCCGAGCCGACGGAGGTGAGGCCCACGATGAAGCCGCCGACCACGCCGATCGCCATCGTCGGCAGCACCTTCACTGCGAGCGTGCCCGGCTTGGCCGTCTCGCTCGGCCGCCGTGCGCTCACGATCGACTTGGCGACCATCGCGGCGGCGGCCACGATCAGCACCCAGCCGAGAATCTGCTTCACATGCGTGTCGACGTCGCCGCCGATGTGCGTGATCGTGTAGACGCCGGCGAGCGCCGCGGGCATCGACCCCACGCTCAACCAGGCGACGAGCCTAGTGTTGACGGTGCGCTGGCGCAGGTGCACCGCGCCGCCGATCGGCTTCAGCACGAGCGAGGCGACGATGTCGGTGGACACCGCCGCGAGCGGGTTGACGTTGAGCATGATGAGCAGCGGTGTGAGCAGCGCGCCGCCGCCGACGCCGGTGAGCCCGATCACGAAACCGGCGATCAGGCCGGCGATCGTGATGGCGAAGTTGATGTGCACGTCCGTGTACCTCGGCGTCCGAAAAAGTCAACTGAAGTAGTCGACAAAGTAGACAATGACGGGCCGGCGCTTGTCAACCCCTTTGGTCGACAAGCGCGAGGATGTGACGTGCGGATCACTGCGAAAGCCGACTACGCAGTGCGGGCGGGAGCCGAGCTCGCCGCGGCCGAGCCGGGCATGCCGGTGAAGGGGGAGGCCATCGCCACCGCCCAACACATCCCGCTCAACTTCCTCGAGAACATCCTGCGGGAGCTACGCCGGGCCGGCATCGTCCGCACGCAGCGGGGCGCCGAGGGTGGCTACCTCCTTGCGGTGCCGCCCGAGCAGGTGAGCGTGGCCGACGTGATCCGGGCCGTCGAAGGGCCGCTCGCCGCGATCCAGGGGATCCGCCCCGACCAGCTCCACTACGAGGGCGCGGCGGCCGCGCTCGCCGACGTGTGGGTGGCGATGCGGGCGAGCCTGCGATCGGTGCTCGACCACGTGACGCTCGCCGACATCGCGAGTGGGGAACTTCCGAAGCCGGTGCGGCGTTTGCTGGTGGAGCCATGAGCTTCTTCGAGCGCAACCGCCGCCAGCTGCTCGAGCAGGGCACCGATCCCGCGCGCCTGCCGCCCGGTCAGTACCACACCGAGCGCTACCCGGTGCTGCACGTGGGCGACGTGCCCGACATCACGCGCGACCAGTTCCAGCTGCGCGTGTTCGGTGAGGTGGAGCGGCCCACCACGTTCACGTTCGCCGATCTCGTGGCGTTCGGTGCCATCGAGGAGACGGTCGACATCCACTGCGTCACGAAGTGGACGAAGCTCGACATGCGCTGGAAGGGCGCGCGGTTCGCCGACGTCGTGGGTTCCTGCGGTGTGCTGCCCACTGCCCGCTTCGTGCTCGAGCATGCCGCGTACGGCTACACCACCAACGTGCCCCTGGCCGACTGCATGCGCGACGACGTGCTCGTGGCGTGGGAGCACGACGGCGTGGCGCTCGAACCCGAGCACGGCGGACCGGTGCGCATGGTGATCCCGCACCTCTACTTCTGGAAGTCGGCGAAGTGGCTCGAGGGCATCGAGCTGCGCGCCACCGACCAGGCCGGGTTCTGGGAGCAGAACGGTTACCACTCCTACGGCGACCCGTTCCGCGAGCAGCGCTTCTCCTGAAGCCGATGGGCCGATGGGCCGATGGGCCGATGGCTTCCGGCCCAGCCCCGCAGCGATCGGCTACTGGTACCTGGGCGTGTCGGTGAACCACTCGCAGGTCCTGTTCAACGGCAAGGCGCACGTGGGCCAGGAGGTCACGGGCCCGGGAAGCCGCGTCCGTCGGTTCAGTCAGTTCCCAGTCGACGATCACCGGATCGAGTGCTATTGCTGAGCGTTGCGGTACGGCGGGCGCCGCAGTCTTGATGCGCGAGGCCGGTGATCACGCCGGCGGATCCTCGGGGTCGGGCGTGCGCCCGCCGCGGGCGCGGATGTCGTCGTAGCGCTCGCCGAAGTGCCAGCGGTGGCCTTCGGGGTCGGTTGCCTCGTAGAGCCGCTCGCCGTAGAACGCGTCCCGCAACTCCATCGTGACGTCGGCGCCCTCGGTGACGGCGTGGGCGTAGTGCGCGTCGACGTCGTGCACGTACACGTGCATGATCACCGTGGTGAGGCCGACGTCGGCCGGGCTATGGATGCGGTGCACATCGGCGTTCGCGTGACCGAGCATCACGATGCCGGTGCCCATCCGCAGCCAGCACAGGTAGTGCCCATCGAACTCCATACGGGACTCGCGCTGTTCGGCGAACTGGAAGACGCGCGTGAGGTAGTCGACTGCGGCGAGCTCGTCGTTGTAGGCAAGGCGTGGATAGATGTCGGGCGTCGTCATCGTCCCTGCGGGCACGGCGTGCTGGTCGATCGAGGTCATGAGCTGCTCCTTCACTCGGGAGTAGACCGCGGGGTCGCCCGGGTCGTCGGGCTCGACGCGGTCGGGTCGCAGCCGCTCGAAGTCGTCGCTCACGACTCGATCCTTCCAGAACTGCGACCGTGGATGTCGTCGTCGTGTTCTTCTCCGCTCGCGTCGTCGAGTTCGCGCAGGCGCTTCCGGGCGCGGTTGAGTCGTGACCGAACCGTGCCGATGGGCACGCCGAGCGCGGCTGCGATGTCGTCGTACGCGAGCCCCTCCCACACGTGCAGCACGAGCGCGTCGCGCTCGGGTTGGGGAAGCGACGTGACCGCGTCGGCGACTGCGGCCCAGCGCCGCGCCGCGTCGACACCCGCGGCGACGGCATCGGCGAACTCGCCCGGCGAATCGTCGCGGGCCGCGGCGAGGCGGGCGACGGCGCGGATGCGTCGCCCCTCGCTGCGCCGGTGCTTGGCCACGAGATTCGTCGCGATGCCGTACAGCCACGGCCGGGCGCATGGCCGTCCGCAGTCGTAGGAGGCGCGCCGCTCGAACGCGATGCGGAACGTCTCGCCCACGAGCGCGTCCGCATCGGCTGGGCCGATGCGCCGCACGATGTAGCGGTGCAGCACGGTGGCGTGGCGATCGAACAGCTCACCGAAGCGCGCCGGCTCGGCGAGCGACGCCGAGACGATGTCGCAGTCCGGCGCTTCCGGCACTTCCTGCACATGCCATCTTCCCCGCGGACTGGGGGTCGGTTCGTGGTACTGCGTTTGTCAGCTATGGCTGACAGACGCAGTACCACGCTCGGGGGCGCCGCCGTTCGCCGCGCCAACTTGTCAAGGTTATGAGATACAAGTACGATACAAGTCGTATGCGGTATCTGGAGGTGGCCGACGGCCTGCGTGAGCGGCTCGCCCGTGGCGACGTGGCCGCGGGCGGGGCGCTCCCGTCGGAGGCCGAGCTCGGCGCCGACTTCGGGGCGAGCCGGGTGACCGTCCGCCGGGCGCTCGAGCAGCTGCGGGCCGAGGGCCTGGTGACGAGCCGGCGGGGGAGCGGCTGGTTCGCCGCGCCCGACCCGGTGCGCCAGTCGCTCGGGCGGGTCACCACCGTCGAGGCTGCCCTGGAGGCCGCGGGCGCCCACCCCGAGCGGCGGGTGCTCGAGTTCGCGTTCGAGCCTGCCTCGCCCGCCGTCGCCGCCGCGCTCGACCTACAAGCGGTCGGGAGCGACGGAGGAGCGACCGGTCGTGGCGAGCGGCGCGAGCGTCCAGGCGCCCCTGGGGGCGCGAGCGCAGCGAGCGGGGGTGGACACGAGGTGCTGCGCGTGCAGCGGTTGAACCTCGCCGACGGCGAGCCGTTCGCGCTGGTCACCGTGTGGGTACCAGGAGAGCTCGGTCACTATCTCTCGCGTGCCGAGGTGGAAGTGGCGACGTTCTACGACCTGTTGCCCCTGCGCGGTGTCGCGCTCGGGCGCGCCGTCCAGCAGATCGGCGCCGACGTCGCGACCGCCGACGACGCCCTTCGCCTCGGCATCGAGAAGGGTTCGGCGCTGCTCACCGCGCGCCGCACCACCCGCGATACCGGCGGCCGACCCGTGATCTTCTCCGTGCACCGCTACCCGGCGCAGCGCACCGCGATCGAGATCGAGTTGCCCTCACTAGCCTTCGAAACCGCCACCGAAACTGGAGCCCGACATGGCTGAGCAGCAGATGACCATCGGCCCGAACACGCCGCCCGAGCTCGTGAAGGCCACCTACGAGCGGCTCGCCGCGGGCGCGCAGGTCGCGCGCGACCGACTCGGCCGTCCGCTGACGTTCGCGGAGAAGGTGCTGTTCGGGCACGCCGCCGATCCGGCCAAGATCGGGCTTGGCCGCGGCACCGACTACGGCGACTACCGGCCCGACCGCGTTGCCATGCAGGACGCCACCGCGCAGATGGCGCTGCTGCAGTTCATGCTCGCGAACATGCCAAGCACCGCGGTGCCCACCACGGTGCACTGCGACCATCTCATCCAGGCCCGCGTCGGCGCGGAGGAGGACCTCGAGGTGGCGCTGGACGTGAACCGCGAGGTCTACGACTTCCTGCGCAGCGTGTCGGCGAAATACGGCATCGGTTTCTGGAAGCCGGGCAGCGGCATCATCCACCAGGTGGTGCTGGAGAACTACGCCTTCCCCGGCGGCATGATGATCGGCACCGACTCGCACACGCCCAACGCGGGCGGTCTCGGGATGGTCGCGATCGGCGTGGGCGGTGCCGACGCGGTCGACGTGATGGCGGGATGGCCGTTCAATACCCGCGTGCCGAAGCTCATCGGTGTGCGCCTCACCGGCTCGCTGTCAGGCTGGACCGCGGCGAAAGACGTCATCCTCAAGGTCGCCGGCATCCTCACCGTGAAGGGCGGCACCGGCGCGATCGTCGAGTACTTCGGCCCGGGCGCCGAGTCGATCAGCGCCACCGGCAAGGCCACGATCTGCAACATGGGTGCGGAGATCGGCGCCACCTGCTCGGTGTTCCACTACGACCTGCACAGTGCGCAGTACCTCAAGGCAACCCGCCGCGAGGAGATCGCCGATCTCGCCGACCAGTACGCCGAGCTGCTGCGCAACGACGACGGCGTGGACGCCGACCCGGAGCGCTACTACGACCGCGTGGTCGAGATCGACCTCTCGGCGCTCGAGCCGCATCTCGTCGGCCCGCACACGCCCGACCTCGACCGTCCGATCTCCGAGGTCGGCGCGGCCGCTCGCACGGAGGGCTACCCGATCGAGATCAGCTCCGCGCTCGTCGGCTCGTGCACGAACTCGTCGTACGAGGACATCGGCCGGGCCGCGCACATCGCGCGCCAGGCCGCGGCCCGCGGCCTGCACGTGAAGACGCCGCTGCTCGTCACGCCCGGCTCCGAGCAGGTGCGGGCCACGATCGAGCGCGACGGCCTGCTCGCCGACCTCGAGGCGATCGGCGCCACGGTGCTCGCCAACGCATGCGGGCCGTGCATCGGCCAGTGGAGGCGCGACGACATGCCGAAGGGCACACGCAACACGATCGTGTCGAGCTTCAACCGCAACTTCCCGGCGCGCAACGACGGCAACAAGGAGACGCTCTCGTTCATCGGCTCGCCCGACACGGTGGTGGCGCTCGCGCTCGGCGGGCGGCTCGATTTCGATTTCACCAGCCAGACGCTCACCGCGCCCGACGGCAGCGCAGTGAAGCTCGAGCCGCCGGTCGCCGACGATCTTCCGTCACGCGGCTTCGACCCCGGAGCCTCGGGATTCGTCGCACCGGCCGCCGACGCGTCTTCGGTCGCCATTGCGGTGAGCCCGACCAGCGACCGGCTGGAGCTGCTCGAACCGTTCGCCGCGTGGGACGGTCACGACTTCACCGGCCTGCGGGTGCTGCTGAAGGCCGTCGGCAAGTGCACCACCGACCACATCTCGCCGGCCGGTCCGTGGCTCACCTACCGCGGCCACCTCACGAACATCTCCGGCAACCTGTTCCTCGGCGCGAACAACAGCTTCGCCGACAAGGAGCCGGGTCTCGGCGTGGACACGCGCGACGGGTCGGTGAAGCCGCTCCCCGAGCTCGCGCGCGACTACAAGGCTGCCGGCATCCCCTGGATCGCGGTGGGTGACGAGAACTGGGGCGAAGGGTCGTCGCGTGAGCACGCCGCGATGGAGCCCCGCTACATGGGCTGCAAGGTGATCCTCGTACGCTCCTTCGCCCGCATCCACGAGGCCAACCTGAAGAAGCAGGGTGTGCTGCCGCTCACGTTCGTCGACCCGAGTGACTACGACAAGGTGCGGGTCGACGACACGGTCGACGTCGTCGGGCTGGCCAAGCTCGCACCGGGCTCGAGCGTCACCGTGCTGCTGCACCACACCGACGGCGGCACCCACGAGCTCGTGTGCAACCACACGATGAGCCCCGAGCACATCGCCTGGTTCAAGGCCGGCTCCGCCCTCAACCTCCTCGCCGCCCACAAGTAGTCGCCCCCCTCATGCGTCGTTTGGGACCGCTATTTGGTACCCAAACGACGCATGGTGTGGACGACGGCGGGGAAGGCCGCCGCGAAGTGGTCGGCGTCGTCGGTCGTCGACGACCAGCCCACCGACACGCGCAGCGAATGCTGGGCGTCCACACCCATCGCGACCAGGACCGGTGACGGCTCCCACATCTCCGACGCGCACGCCGAGCCCGAATGCACGGCCACGCCGTGCTGGTTCAACCCGAGCAGGATCGGCTCGGCCTCGACGCCGTCGACCCGCAGGCACACCATGTGCGGCAGCGATCCCTCCGGTGACGGGTCGCCGAGCTCCTCGACGCCGTCGACGGCCCGCGCCGCGGCCCGGATCCGTTCGGTGAGCGCCCGCGCGGCCCTCGCCTCGGTCTCGACGTCGATCGACGCGCAGGCGGCGCCGAACCCCGCGCCGGCCGCGACGTCCTCGTAGCCACCCCGTCGGGCTCGTTCCTGCGCGCCGCCGACGACGAACGGCGCGATGCGCGTGCCCCGCCGCACGAGGAGCGCGGCCGCGCCGGCCGGGCCGCCGAGCTTGTGTGCCGTGATCGAACAGAGATCCACGTCGAGGGCCCGGAACGACAGCGGGAGGTGGCCGGCCGCCGCGCACGCGTCCACGTGGACCCGAGCGGGATGGTCGCGCAGCGCGGCGGCGATCTCGCCGGCGGGCTGCACCGTGGGCACTTCGTGGTTCGCGAGCTGCACGCTCACGAGCGCGGTGTCGTCGCGCACCGCGTCGATCACCGCCGCGGCGTCGACGCGCCCGGCGCGGTCGACTCCCACCACCTGCACCTCGGCACCGGTGCGAGCGAGGGCGTCGCGCACCGCGGAGTGCTCGACGGCCGTCGTCACCACGTGGGCGCCGCTCGGCACCCACCAGTGCGCGCCGTTGATCGCCTCGGTGCCCGACGCGCAGAACACCACCTCGCGCGGCCGCGCGCCGGCGAACGAGGCAACCTCCTCCCGCGCCGCCTCGAGCGCCACCCGGCTCGCTCGGCCTTCGTCGTGCAGGCGGCCCGGGTCGCCGTAGGTGTCGCGCAGCACGCGCGTCATCGCCGCGAACGCCTCGGGGCGCAGCGGCGCCGACGATGCGTGGTCGAGATAGGTGCGCATCACATGCTCATCGGGGCAGCCCGCGCCCGCGGCGCCGCGGCGACTGCTTCAGACGCGCGTGACGCAATGGTCGTCGCCGTCGGGACGCGACGCGGTGATCATCGGCTGGGTCTCGCCGTAGAGACCCTCGAGCATCCCGCGGATCATCCCGGTGTCGACTGCGCACAGCACGTGCGGGTACTGCTGGGCCGCCTCGCCGAACGGGCAGTGCTCCTGCACGAGCTGCAGCACCTTGCCGTGCGACTCCGCGTGCGCCGCGAACCCGTGCGCGGTCAGCGCGTCGGCGACCGACGCGACAGCCGTCTTCACCGAGCGGTGACCCTCGGCGGGATCCATGCGCAACGCGAGCGCACGGCCGTACTCGTAGCCCACCTCCTCGGCGAGCGCGCGGGCCTCCTCGCGCGGCAGCCGCCCGAGCGCCTGGGCCAGCAGCATGCCGAGCAGGTCGTCGCGGCGGGGCGGGAACGAGAGCTGCGAGTCGGTGTCGGCTGCCAGGTAGATCTTCGACGGCCGCCCCGCGCTCTCGTGGCGGGCCATCTCGACCCGCAGGTAGCCGCCGCCCGCGAGCTTTTCCAGGTGGTGCCGGGCCACGTTGGCGTGCAGCGAGAAGCGCTCCGCTACCTCCGCGGCGCGCGCGCGCCGGTGGGCGCGCCCCGCACGAACAGGTAGATGTCGCGCCGGGTGGGATCGCCGAAGGCGTTCGTGACCGCGCTGACTGCAGCCGAGAACTCGTCCGGAGTGAGGTCGGCCGAAGCCATGCCGGTATTCTACCTATCCCGATAGTGAAAATCCCCCGAGCCGGGAGCGAGGGCCCATGGCCGCTCACGACGGGCCGCAGCACCCGCCCGCCCAACCACAGCACCCGCCCGCCCAACCACAGCACCCGTCCGCCCCGCGGGCGAATCCATTCGAGTCCAACCGCACGCGCATCCTCGCGATCTCGAGCGGCAAGGGCGGTGTCGGCAAGAGTTCGGTCACGGCCAACCTGTCGATCGCGCTCGCCACCCTCGGGCACAAGGTCGCGGCGATCGACGCCGACGTGTGGGGCTTCTCGATGCCGCGCATGCTCGGGATCACGCACGGCCCCGAGGTGGTCGACGAGGTCATCCAGCCACCGTCGGCCCACGGTGTGCACCTCATCTCGATGGGCTTCTTCGCGCGCGAGGACCAACCGGTCGTATGGCGCGGGCCGATGCTGCACAAGGCGCTCGAGCAGTTCCTCACCGACGTCGAGTGGGGCGATCCCGACTTCCTCGTGGTCGACATGCCCCCCGGCACCGGCGACATCGCGATCTCGATGGCGCAGTTCCTGCCCCGCGCCGAGGTAGTCGTGGTCACCACGCCGCAGGTCGCGGCGCAGAAGGTGGCCCAGCGCGCCGCGTACATGGCCGAGAAGGTGAACCTCTCGGTGGTGGGCGTGATCGAGAACATGTCGTGGTTCACGTGCGAGCACGGCGCGCGCTATGAGATCTTCGGCGGTGGCGGCGGCCAGGAGCTCGCCGACGCGCTGTCGGTGCCGCTGCTCGGCCAGATCCCGCTCGTACCCGAGCTGCGCGCGGGGAGCGACGAGGGCCGGCCGATCATGGCGCACGAGCCCGACGCCGAAGCGAGCCAGGCGATCCTCGCGATCGCGAAGCGGATCGCCGAGGAGCTCGCGCCCAAGCGGATCTACCGACCCGAGCTCAAGATCATCTGACGGGCGCGGGCGCCGGTCAGAGGCGCTTCGGTTCGATCGCTGTGATGCGGTCCATCGCCGGGCCGAAGGTCGACTCGAGCCAGCCGCCCGGATCGTGGCCCATCGCGCCGGTCACCAGTCCCGACACGCCCACTTCGCCGAGCGCCTCCGCGCCCCGCACGACATCGTCCACGCTCGCGCCCGGAGCGATGTCGCGATACATCGCGGTCACCTCGATCTCGTTCGGGTCGCGCCCGATCGTGTCGCAGTGGCGGCGCAGCACGTCGACCTTGTGCGCGACTTCGTCGGGACCACCGAAGATGTTGCACGCGTCGGCGTACTGGGCGACAAGCCGCAGTGTCTTGCGCTCGCCGCTGCCGCCGATGAGGATGCGCGGCCGCGGCCGGCTCACCGGCATCGGGCTGCACAACGTGGCGTCGAGTCGGTAGTGCGTGCCCCGGTACGGGCCGTTGTCGTCGCTCCACATCTGCAGGCAGATCTGGATCGCCTCCTCGAGCATCTCGAAGCGCTCGCGCACCGGCGGGAACGGCACGCCGAGGCCCTTGTGCTCGCGCTCGTACCACGCCGCGCCGATGCCGAGCTCGGCGCGACCGCCCGACACGACGTCGAGCGTCGTCACCGTCTTGGCGAGCAGGCCGGGGCGGCGGTACGTGACGCCGGTGACGAGCAGGCGCAGGCGCAGCCACTCCGTGCACCCGGCCACGAACCCGAGTGCCGTGTAACCCTCGAGCATCGGGTCTTCGGCCGGCGCCATCCAGTCCATCTGGAACCAGTGGTCCATGAACGACATCGTGCGCACACCGATGCCTTCGGCCCGCTGCGCCAGCGCGGCGACACCGGCGCCGATCTGGTCGTCGCCGCCGGCCCAGTCGAATCGTGAGCAGTGAAGGTCGAGATGCATGGCCTGCGGTCTACCCCTCGGCCAGCGGCCGCGGATCGAGTTGCGAACCAAAAATCGCTTGGTAGCGAACTGCTGTTCGTATAGCGTTCCTGCATGGGAGTTGTGGGCCTGGTCGAGTTGGCGGAGGGCATCTCGCTGCTCGGGATCGACGACGTGTCGGGCCGGGACCTCGGCGACGAGCTCGTGGAGTTGTTCCGCCTGCGGTCGATGCTCGACGCGCAGGTGAGCCGGCGGGTGCGGGCCTTCGACGCGCGTGGCGACTGTGTGCACGGCGGGCACCGGACCGCCGCCGCCTGGTTGATGGACCACTGCCGGGCCCGGCCGGCCGACGCGTACCGCGAGGTGCGTGTCGCCCGCGCGATGGGCGATCTCGACGCGATCCGCATGGCGTGGGAGTCGGGCCGCACCACCAGCGCGCATGTGCATGCGGTCGAGGCGGCCCGCCACGCGGCCAAGGACGATGCGGCCTTTGCGGAGCACGAACCGGCGCTGGTCGAGGTGTGCAAGTCGGCGACCGTCGACGACACCACGGCCGTGCTCGCCCGTTGGCGCGACGCGCTGGATGCCCACCGCCAAGCCGACGACACGCTCGCCGCCAAGGCCACGGAACGACGCTCGCTGTCGATGGGCGAGTCGCTGGAACAGGGACACCTGCAAGCCAACATGGACAAGGGCGACTACGCGGTCGTCAAGGAAGCCGTCGACATCGAATGCGAACGCGGCCACGTCGAGCACGACCCGCGCACGCCGACGCAACAGCGCCTCGACGCGCTCGTCGCGATCTGCCTACGGACCCTTGACGGTCAGAACCCGGGCGGGAGCAACCGGCCCCACCTTGTCATCGGCACGGATCCAGAGACGGTCGCGGGGATCGCGGTCGGTCGGGCCGAGACCGCGTCCGGCGTCACGCTGCCCATGAGCACGGTGCAGCGCCTGGCCTGCGACGCGACGCTCACCCGCGTCATCCTCGACGCCCACAGTCAGCCCCTCGATCTCGGCCGGGGCGAGCGGACCTTCACCTTCGAGCAGCGCAAAGCCATGATGCTGCGCGACGGCGGGTGCTGCTTCCCCGGCTGCTCCCGCCCTCCCGCCGAGTGCCACGCCCATCACAACACCGCCCAATGGGGCGACGGCGGCCTCACCAACGTGCACGACGGGTTCCTCGGGTGCTGGACCCACCACCGCCTCATCCACGAACAACGCTGGACCGTCACACGCAACGAGGACGGGTCGCTCGACTGGTACACACCCGACGGCACCTTCTACGGCCGCTGGAAACCCCGACCGCCACCCGACCCGGTGATGCTGTGATCCCGTTCCCCGAAGGGCGACAAGCGCCCGGGCGGTAGCCCCCGGTGCCTGAAGGACGAGTGGGACCGCTGCAGCGGTGTCGACACGCCGCGCGCATCGCTGACAGCATGGTGTCGTGCGGACACTGGGCGTGGTGCTGACCGGTGCGTTGGTCGCGGCGGCGCTGGTGCCCGCGGCGACCGGTGCGGCGCGCGCCACGCCTGCCGCGATCACGCCGCCGGCGACGGCGCTCGACTGCACGCACTGGCGGTACGGGCCGGCCGACGAGCCGCCGCCGGGCACGCTGCCCACCGAGTTCGACCGCAACGACTACAAGCGCACGTCGCTGCGCAGCACCGACGCGGCCCTTGCCGGCTCGCCGCACAACCAGTGCGGCCAGGAGGGGATCGCCGCCGACCTGGCGTGGGGAGTGACCCAGGGCCGGCCCGACGTGCGGGTGGCGGTGCTCGACTCGGGCATCGAGTGGCGCGATCCCGGTGCGATGGCCGACCTCGCGACCAAGGCGTACATCAACATCGGCGAGGCGATTCCTCCGTGCCGAGCGGGTGTGCAGCCCACCGGCGTTCGTGGCGACTGCAACCACGACGGCGTGTTCAACATCACCGACTTCGGCCCCATCCCCGACCTGAACGGCAACGGCGTCGCCGACCCCGAGGACCTCATCCTCAACCCATGGTTCGACGACCATCGCGACAACGACCACAACGGCTACGTGGACGACATCGCGGGCTGGGACTTCCTCTACAACGACAACGACCCGCTCGACACCGTGGGCTACGGGCACGGCACCGGTGAGGCGAAGGATTCCAACGCGGCGGCGAACGGCACCGGCAGCGTGGGCACCTGCCCGCACTGCACGTTCATCCCCGTGCGTGTGGGCGACAGCTTCATCGCCGACGGCCAGCGGTTCGCGGCCGGTGTGCTGTTCGCGCTCGATTCACACGCGAGCGTCGTGCAGGAGGCGCTCGGCGCGATCAACAACCCGAGTGCCGCGCAGCGTGCGGTGAACCTTGCGTACAACCGCGGCGTCGTGGTGGTCGCGTCGATGGCCGACGAGGAGAGCAAGCACCCGAACCTGCCCGCCGCGCTCGCGCACACGATGGCGGTCAACTCGGTGACGAAGGCGCAGTCACTGCTCGGTGGCCCCACCACCGGCTACCTCGCGCTCAACGGCTGCACGAACTACGGCGGCCACACGTTCGTGTCGGTCGAATCGGGGGCGTGCAGCTCCGAGGCCACCGGGATCAGCGCGGGTGTCGTGGGGCTCATCGAGAGCGAGGCGCGCAACACCGGTCAGACGCTGTCGGCGAACGAGGTGATGCAGCTGGTGCGGGCGAGCGCTGACGACGTCGACTTCGCCACACCGAACACTGTCGATCCTGCGAACGATTTCGGCACGAGCACCGGCGCGCTGCTCGACACCGTCCGCTACCACTCCACGCCCGGTTGGGACGCCACCTACGGCTACGGCCGCCTCAACGCCTACGAGGCGGTGAAGCTGGTGCGCGGCGCACCGCATCCCGCCGACCGCCGACATCCAGTCACCCGACTGGTTCTCGGTGCAACCGACCGGAGGCTTCCTGCAGGTGCGCGCGGCAGTGGGCGTGCCGCACGCGTCGAGCTACGACTACCAGGTGCAGTGGGCGCCCGGTCTGCAGCCGCCTGATGCTCCGGGCGTCGACCACTGGCGTGTGGCTGCGGCGGCGAGCGGACTGCGCGCGCCGGTGCACGGTCTCGTCGCGTCGATCCCGCTACCGGCGATCGCGAACGCGCTCCCCGGTCGCGGCAAGGGCACGCCCGTCGACGCGAGCGGCCGGCCCGACGAGGAGAAGTTCAGCGTGCGGCTGCGCGTGGTGGTGCAGGCGCACGGCGGTGCGAGCAACGGGCTCGTGGGCGTCGATCAGCGCCAGATCTTCGTGCACCACGACGGCGACCTCGTGAGCGGTTACCCGAAGCAGGTGGCCGGCGCGGGCACGGCGAGCCCGGTGTTCGCCACGATCGCGGGTTACCGGGTGCTCGTGCTCGCCACCGACGACGGCGCGGTGCATGCGTTCGAGCCGAGGGGTGGCGAACTTCCCGGCTTCCCCGTGCACACGAGGCCCGCACCGTTCTGGCCGAGCGCGTCGCCGGCCGCGCACGCCGCGGGGATCCCGCCGCCCGGAGCCGCGATCGGTGTCGGTGCGCCCGCGATCGCCGACCTCGACCACAGCGGCACGCTTGAGATCGTCGTGACGACGTTCGATGGGTCGGTCTACGCGTGGGAGCCGAACGGCAGGCTGCGTCCCGGCTTTCCGGTGCACGTGAATCCCGCGTTCTCGCGCGACACACCCGGCCCGCACGATCAGTACAACCGCACGAAGCCGATGATCGTGTCGTCGGCCGCGCTCGGCGACCTCGACGGCGACGGCACGCTCGAGATCGTTGTGGCCGCAGGTGACCGCCACGTGTACGCATGGCATGCGAACGGTGTTCCCGTCGCCGGGTTCCCCGTGCTCGCCGTCGACCCCACCACGGTGCAGTCCGTCGATCCGGTCACGCACGCCGTCACGTTCACGCCCGGCTCGCATGCCGACGAGGGCGGGGAGCTGATCGCCGCGCCGGCGCTGGGCGACCTCGACGGCGACGGGCATCCCGACATCGTCGTGGGCGCGCAGGAGGAGTACGCGGAGCCCGCGAACATCGGCGACGGCCAGGACGTGCAGCAACTCCTCGCGGCCGCGGGCAGCGGTGGCGGCAACACCCGCCTCTACGCGATCTCGTCGAAGGGCACGCGCGCGCACGAGCCGAACCCGAATCCTGCGCAGCCCGACGGCGGCGCATTCCTCCCCGGCTGGCCGGCGAGGATCGGCATGCTCGCGCTCGATTCGCTGCCGACGATCGGTGACGGCGTCGCGACGCAGGCGGCGATCGGCGACGCCGACCCGGCGAGCCCGGGGCCGGAAGTGGTGGCGGCATCGGCGACCGGCCCGCTCTACGTGCTCGACGCGCGCGGCCACAGTGTGTTCGGGCAGGCCAACGGCCACGACCTGCCGCTCGCGTGGACCGCGGGCCTCGACGGCAGCCAGCGCTCGCGCTTCGGAGCGCGCTCGAACAGCACCGACCTCGTCGCGTCGGTGGTGCTGTTCGGCGGCCCCGCGCTCGGCCGGATCGACGGCGACGCCGCGCCCGACCCGACCGCTCCCGTCGCCGGGCTCACGCGCCTCATCGACATCGAAGCGAGCGACCAGCAGCTACCCAACGACGACCAGCTCACGGCATGGAGCGGGCGGTCGGGCAATGCGTTCAGCGGCTTGCCCCGCGTCACCTCCGACATGGCGTTCTTCGCCACGCCGGCCGTCGCCGATCTCGACCACGACGGTCACAACGAGACGATCGCGGGCGACGGCCTCTACCTGCTGAGCGCGTTCTCGGCCGACGGTCGATCGCCGAGCGGGTGGCCGAAGCTCACCGGCGGCTGGCTCGTCGGCACGCCCGGTCTCGGGCCGTGGGACCTTCCCGGCCGTGCCGACCTCGCGGTCGCCCGGCGCGACGGCGTGCTCGAGGTGTGGCACACGCGGGCGACGTCGCTCGCGGGCGGGTGGCCGCGCTTCGGCGGCGACAATCGCAACGACGGTCACTTCGCCGGGTAGTCCGGCGCGCGGCCGGGCGCCGGTAGCGTCGCCCTATGGGTCCGGAGCCGGGCTGGCTCGAACAGCGGTTGCTGTTCTTCACCGGCAAGGGTGGCACCGGCAAGAGCACGATGGCCGCGGCGGCCGCGCTGCTGGCCGCGCGCAACGGGCGGCGGGTGTTGCTCGTCGACGTCGACTCGAAGGGCTCCGCGGCGCGCCTGCTGGAGCATCCGGGTGTCGGTTACTCGCCGGTTGAGGTGCAGCCCGGCGTGCGGGCCATGGCGATGGACACCGAGAAGTCGCTGCGCGAGTACCTCAAGCTGCACCTGCGCGTGCCCGTGGTCGGCCGGATCGGGCCCGTGGCCCGCGCGTTCGAGTTCGTGGCGACGGCCGCGCCCGGCGTGAAGGAGATCCTCACCATCGGCAAGATCGCCTGGGAAGCCCGGGAGGCGATCGAGGGCCGGGCCGACCACGACATGGTCGTCGTCGACGCCGCGGCGAGCGGCCATGTGGTGGCACAGCTCGGCGCACCGCAGACGATCCGCGACCTCGCCGACGTCGGGCCGCTGCGCGCCCAGACCGACTGGATGATCGACCTGCTGTCCGACGCCGCGACCACCTCGGTGAACATCGTGACGACACCCGAGGAGATGCCGGTCGCGGAGACGATCGAGCTCGTCGACAACATCCGCCGCGCCACGTTGGTGCATCTCGGAGCAGTGGTGGTGAACCGCGTCCTCCCCGAGCTGTTCACACACCGCGACGAAGCAACCTTCGAAGCGTTGCGCGCGCCCGACGTCGTCGCGCGCCTCGCGGCCGAGACGGGAGCGGGAATCGCCGACGTGCTCGACGGCGCCCGCCTCGCCGTCGAGCTCCGGCGCGCCCGCGCCGAGCACCTCGACCGGCTCCGGGAGACCGTGGCACTGCCGTTGCTGTACGTGCCGTACCAGTTCGGTGCGGGCGAGGGCATCCGTACCACCCGCAGAATCGCCGACGCGCTCGCTGACGAGCTGGGCCTGTGATGGTGGCCGAAAGCGCCGGACGCCGCGCCACCGACCTGCGGGACAGCTCCCGCCTGGTGGCCCTCCTCACCGGCAGGGAGATCGTGGTGTGCTGCGGATCGGGCGGTGTCGGCAAGACGAGTGTCGCGGCCGCGCTCGCGCTGGCCGCGGCCGAGCATCGCGACGGCAGGATTCTGGTGGTCACCGTCGATCCGGCGCGGCGGCTCGCGAGCGCGCTCGGTATCGCTGGCATCGGCAACCTCGAGCGGCAGGTCGACCCGGAGCTGTTGCGCGCCGCCGGCATCGACGCGCGCGCCGAAGTGTGGGCGGCGATGCTCGACACGAAGCAGAGCTGGGACGCGCTCGTGCTGCGGCACGCTCCTGACGAGCAGACCGCCTACCGAATCCTGCACAATCGCCTCTACGACAACCTCACCGCGCGCTTCGTGCAGAGCCACGACTACATCGCGATCGAGCGGCTCTACGAGCTGCACAGCGAAGGTACGTACGATCTGATCATCGTCGACACACCGCCGAGCCGCAACGCCGTCGACTTCCTCGATGCGCCCTCGCGCATGGGCGAGTTCTTCGGCGGCCGCCTGTTGCGCTGGCTCACGCTCCCCTACCGGGCCGGAGGTGGGCGCGGCGCCCGCATGCTGAACGTGGCGAGCCGTCCCTTCTACCAGATCGCCGACCGCCTGATCGGCAGCTCCTTCCTGCAGGAGATCGCCGACTTCTTCCTCAACTTCCAGTCGATGTACGACGGCTTCGTCGCCCGCGCCGCCGCCGTGGAGCAGCTACTGCGCGACCGGCGCACGACCTTCGCGGTCGTCACCACGCTCGAGGCCGCGCCCCTGCACGAGGCCGAGGAGTTCTTCACCGAGCTCGCGGCCCGGCACCTGCATGTCGGCGCGCTCGTGTGCAACCGCGTGCTGCCCGACTACTTCGTCGCGCCCCGGCGCGCGCCGCCGCGCGGCAGCTCGACGCGCGCACCGACGTGCTCGGCCGCGAGATCGCGCAGACCTTCGGCGGATCGGTCACCGAGCTGGCCGACGCCTCCGACGTGCGGCGCGTGCTGCACACGGTGGCGACGTCCTTCCGCGACTTCTCGCTCGTGGGCGCGCAGGAACACCAGCTGCGCGCCGATCTCGCCCGCGTACCCGACGTGACGGTCACCGTGCCGATGCGCACCGCCGACGTCGCCGATGTCGCCGGTCTCGCGTGGATCGCGCGGCGCATGCTCGGCCGCACCGACGACGACGGCGACGGTGACGGCGACGGCGGCCATGCGTCAGCGCCCGCGGGAGCACCGGCATGACCTTCGACGACATCGCCCGCATCCGCTCCACGCTCAACCGGCACACGCTCGCCCACGTGCGACGGCTCGCGTCCACGTGGCGACCGCTCGCCGACCTCTCGTTCTCCGACCTTCTGCTGCTCGGTTCGCTCGAGGGCGACGAGGGGCACCGCTTCGTGGTGCTCGCGCAGCTCCGGCCCACCACCGGCCAGACGCTCTATCCCGCCGACATGGTCGGCACGATCGTCGACGAGATCGAGCGGCCGATGCTCACGCGCGTGTGGCGGCTCGGAGAGATCGTCGAGTCGGACACGTCGGCACTCGGTTCGAAGGAGCGCGTGCGCGTGCAGGTGATCCCGGTGCGCGACGGCGAGGAGCTCGTCGCGCTGCTCACCCGTGAGTACGTGCCGAATCTGGGCCGCCGGCCCGGCGAGCTCGAGCGCACCTATCTCGAGGTGTTCCAGCGACTGGCCCGCATGGTGGCTGACGGCGTGTTCCCGTTCCCGCAGGACGAGGAGGAGTTCGAGGGCGCGCCGCGTGTGGGTGACGGCGTGATCGTGCTCGACGCCGACACGCGCGTGCGCTTCGTGAGCCCGAATGCCGTGAGCGCGCTGCACCGTATGGGCATTCACGCGTACGCGCAGGGCATGCGCCTCGCCGAGATCGGTTTCGACGACGCGCCGATCGTCGAGGCGTTCCGCGAGGTGCGACCGGTGCTCGAGGAGGTGGAGCGCAACGACGTGGTCGTCGCGGTGCGGGCGATGCCGCTCGTCGAGTCGGCCGAGCTCACCGGGGGCATCGTGTTGATGCGCGACGTCACCGACGTGCGGCGCCGCGACCGGATGCTCATGTCGAAGGACGCCACGATCCGCGAGATCCACCACCGGGTGAAGAACAACCTGCAGACGATCGCCTCGTTGCTGCGGCTGCAGCGGCGCCGGTTGCACAGTGGCGAGGCCCGAGCGGCGCTGGCCGAGTCGGAACGGCGGATCCGTTCGATCGCGATCGTGCACGAGACGCTCTCACGCGACGCAGGCGACGTCGTCGACTTCACCGAGATCGTGAAGCCGCTCGTGCGGGAGGTGGAGGAGAGCGTCTCGTCGCCCGACCTGTCGATCCGCTTCACTGTGCAGGGCGAGGGCGGCGACCTTCCCGGCGAGGTGGCGACGCCGCTCGCCGTCGTGCTCAACGAGCTCATGCAGAACGCCGTCGACCACGCCTTCGTCGACCGGGCCGTCGGCACGGTGCACGTCGTGCTCACGCGCCGCAGCGACCAGCTCGAGATCGACGTAGCCGACGACGGGGTTGGGCTGCCCGACGACTTCACGCTCGACGCGTCGACGGGCCTCGGGCTGTCGATCGTGAAGGCGCTCGTCACCGGCGAGCTCGGCGGCTCCATCGAGATGCGCGCCACAGGCTCGGGGACGAGCGTGCACGTGCGTGTGCCGGTGAGCGCGCCGCGTGTGGAGGTGTGATCAGCGTGCGCGGCCCCGGCCGCGGTGGAGCCTCAGACGGCTGCGGCTTGGCGCTCGCGACGGAGCTGGCGCCGTTCGTCCTCGGTGCGCCCGCCCCAGATGCCCGAGTCCTGGTTCGTCATGAGCGCGAACTCGAGGCACTGCGGCGCGGCCTGGCACTGCGCGCAGATGGCCTTTGCCGCGGCGATCTGGTCGAGGGCCATCCCGGTGGTGCCGATGGGGAAGAAGAGCTCGGGGCTCGTGTCGCGGCAGAGCGCGTGCTCCCGCCAGTCCTCAGCGTCCCAGTCGTGCGAGCGGATCCATGTGAGCGCCACCGGGCGTCGTCCTCCTCGTATCGGGCGTCGTGCCGATCGTCGGGTCCCACCGCCGACCGATCGGGGTCGCGGTCACGCGGGCTTGGTCCTGCCGCGCCTGACGCGAGCGTCAACGTACCGGCGCCACCCGGCAGTCGCAAGGGGCTGACCAGGGCTTTCGAGGAAATTGCTGGAACGTGTTTCCCCTTTGCGGGGGGATTGTCCGAATGACAGTGCTGTGACTCAGAGGGATCAACGAGTGCAGAGATACAGAAGCAGTCGGTTGTGAGCGCTGGCGCACAGGGCCCGCTCGTGTTGGGTCATCGCGGCACGCCACGCGACGCACCGGAGAACACGATCGCCGCGTTCGCGCGCCGCGGCCCAGCTCGGTGCCGACGGTGTCGAGCTCGACGTGCACCGCACGGCCGACGCGGTGCTCGTCGTGCACCACGATGCCGCGCTCGAAGGCGTGGGGCTCGTCGCCGGCGTGCAGTTCGCCCAACTGCGCGCCGCGCGCCCCGATGTGCCGACGCTCGCCGAGACGCTCGACGCGTGCCGCGGGGATGCGGCTCGTGAACGTCGAGATGAAGTGCGCGGCATGGGATCCCGATCCGGATCCGGAACGGGTCGTGGCGCGGGGTGTCGCGGCCGAGATCGCGTCGCGTGGCTCGCACGCCACCACCGTCGTGTCGTCGTTCGACCTTGCGATGGTCGACGACCTGCGCGCGATCGACCCTTCGATCACCACCGGGTGGCTGATCCACGGTCACGATCCCGAACCCGCGGTCGGCGTCGCGAGCGAGCGGGGTCACCGCTGGCTGCACCCCGACTGGGGCAACCTCGACGCCCACCTCGACGCCACGGTGCGCGCGGCGCGGGCGGTCGGCGTGCTGCTCGACACCTGGACGGTCGACGAGCCCGACGTGATGCGCCGCTTCGCCGCGGCCGGCGTCGACGCGTTGATCACGAACGACCCGGCGCTCGCCCTCGCCACTCTCGCCGGCCTCGCCTGAGCGTCGATGCGCGGCCCCCGGTGGTGCTCGTCGGGGACCGACCCGGCACCCGCTACGGCGCGTCCGTGACCGTCGTGGGGGTGACAAGCGTCAGGGAGTCGGGGACGTAGTCGATCACCAGGCGGGACGCGTCGCCGAGCGCGTCGCCGTCCACCTGATGGGCGACCGGGGCGCGGCCGAGCACGACGCAGCGGTCGATATCCGTGCGGCGCTCGATGCCGCGGTGGCGGCGGAGGAACCGGCCCGAGCCCATGGCCGAGCCCACCGCGCCGAGCATCGTGACCGCATCGAAGCGGCGGAACGCGGTCAACGCGAGCGGGGTGTGCAGGCCCACCGACGGCTCCACGTGGAGTGGCCGGTTGCCGAGAAACGTGTACGGCGACGTCTTGTGCACGATCGCGAAGTACACGCCTTCGATCCGATCGTCCCCCAGATCGATGTCGAAGCCCGGCGTCGTGCGGTCGAAGCCGCGCAGCCAGGTGTCGAAGGCCGCGGCCACGTACACCGGGTGCGCGGCGTGCCGTTTGATCCTGGCGTCGAAGCGCTCGACCCGGCGGATCACCGCGGCATCGAATCCGATACCGCAGTGAAAGAGGAAGTAGCGGTCGTTCACGCGCCCCACGCCGATGCGCGTGGTGCTGTTCGTCTCGAGGCTCTGCAGCAGCACCGACGCGGCGTCGACCGGGTCGGTGGGCACGCCGATGGTCTGCGCGTACACGTTCGTGGAGCCGCCGGGCAGTGGGGCGAGCATCGTCGACGTGCCAACGAGGCCGTTGGCGGCCTCGTTGAGCGTGCCGTCTCCGGCGAGCACCACCACGAGGTCGAAGCCGGCGGCTGAGGCCTTGGCCGCGAGCTCGGTGGCGTGGCCGCGATGCTCGGTCTCCGCGAACTCGAGGTCGTGGTCGGCCGCGAGGGCTTTGCGGATCACGACCCGCCGCCGCGCGCTGTACGAGGAGGCGACCGCGTTGGCGATCAGCAGCACCCGCATCGGTCGAGCCTACGTTGACGACCGATGGCCCGCCGGAGCGACTCCCGCCGTGCCGACACGTTGACCCGCCTCGAGCGCGAGATCACCGGGTGCCGCGCCTGCCCGCGACTCGTCGAATGGCGCGAGCAGGTCGGGCGGGAGAAGCGCGCCGCCTTCACCGACGACGACTATTGGGCCCGGCCCGTGCCCGGTTTCGGCGACGCCGATGCGCGCGTGCTCGTGGTGGGCCTGGCCCCCGCGGCGCACGGCGCCAACCGCACCGGCCGCGTGTTCACCGGCGACCGGTCCGGCGACTTCCTGTTCGCCTCGTTGCACCGCTGCGGCTACTCGAACCAGGCGCGGTCAGTGTGGCGCGACGACGGGCTCGAGCTCCGCGACGTGTTCATCACGGCCGCGGTGCGGTGTGCGCCACCGGCCAACAAACCCACGCCCCACGAACGCGACACGTGCCGGCCGTTCCTCGCGCGCGAGATCGGCTTGCTGCCGCGCGTTCGTGTGATCGTGGTGCTCGGCAAGTTCGCCTACGACGCGTTGTGGGCCACGCTCCGGTCGACCGAAAGCCTGCACGACGAGGTCCCGCCGCGCCGGGCGAAGTTCGCACACCTCATGGAGCAGCCGGCCGGGCCCTATACCGTGCTCGGCTCGTTCCATCCGAGCCAGCAGAACACCTTCACCGGCCGCTTGACGCCCGACATGCTCGACGCCGTGTGGCGGCGCGCCCGGCAGCTCAGCCTCAGTGCAGGAGCGCGGTGAGCTCGGCCACGGCGTAGGCGACGCCCATCATGCCGAGCACCCAGCCGAGCAGCATGCGCAGTCGCCGGTCGCTCGACGCGATCGCGAAGTGCGCCCCGAGTCGCGCGCCGGGCACCACGCCGATGCACAACGGCAACGCGTACACCCAGTTGACGGTGCCCTCGGCGATGTGCGTCAGCGACGACGGGATCGCGATCAGGCCCACGCACGCGAGCGATGTCGCAACCGTCTCCTTCAGGCCGAGGCGGAGCCAGCCCCGGAACGTCGGCGTCATGAGGATGCCGCCGCCCACGCCGAGGAAGCCCGAGAGCGCGCCGGCGCCGAGGCCGATGACCGCGCAGGGCAGCGTGGGCGGGCCGGCCGGCGGCTCGACGATTCCGTCCGCGGCCGTCGCCGGTGCGCCGGTGCGCGCCGGCTCGCGCGCCGATCGGGGGACGGGCGGGCGCGACATGCGACGCGCGGTGAACAGGACGAGCCCGGCCGTGAGCAGCATCTGCACGTGGCCCTTGCCGGGAAAGTGCACCGACAGCACCGCGCCCGCGACCGCAGTGCAGCAACCCCACGGTGCCACCCGGGCCACGACGTTCCATCGCACGAGACCTTCGCGGTGGTAGCGGGCCGCACCCGCCACTGCTGACGGCAGCACCGACGGCAACGTCGAGCCGACACCCTCGATCGGTGTGGCGCCGAGCACGCGGATGCCCGGCGTGGACAGCACCGCGCCACCGATGCCGAACATCGCGGACATCACGCCGGTGAACACACCGAGCAACAGGCACAATGCCATGACGACACCGACGGGCACGCTGCGAATGTAGGCGGGCGATCTCCACCGGAACGTCTCGCGCCGACCGTTAGACTCGTTCCGGCCGAGCCGCGGGGGAAGGCCCGCCGGCCCGTGAGCGCGGCGAACAAGAGGTTGGAGCCCGTGAGCGCAGCGAACAAGAGGTTGGGAATGCCTGCGAACGTCGATCTGCACGGTGTCTGGGTGCCGCTCATCACGCCGTTCGCGGCCGGCGGCGCCGTCGACCTGGCCGCGATCGACCGGCTCGTGCACGAGTACCTCGATGCCGGCGCCACCGGGATCGTCGCGCTCGGAACCACGGGGGAGGCGCCCGCGCTCGATACCGACGAGAAGCGAGCGGTGGTCGACGCGTGCTCGCGCGCGTGCGCGGCGCGCGCCGCGCCGCGCTGATGGTGGGCACCGGCACGAACAG
This sequence comes from uncultured Actinomycetes bacterium, assembly GCA_963716525.1. Taxonomy (GTDB): domain Bacteria; phylum Actinomycetota; class Acidimicrobiia; order IMCC26256; family PALSA-610; genus JBBREP01. The sequence continues at coordinate 230,868 of OY970315.1, read as the reverse complement.
CACCCGCACCACGATCAGCGCCACGAACGCGCTGGCGGGTGTGCCCGCGCTCACGAGCGCGCTCGTCGTCGTGCCGTACTACGTGCGGCCGTCGGAGGCGGGCATCGTCGAGCACTTCCGCGCCGTCGCCGCGCAGAGCCCCGTACCGGTCGTGCTCTACAACATCCCGTACCGCACCGGCCGGGGCCTCACCGCGCAGTCGATACTGGAGCTCGCGCGCACCCCGAACGTCGCCGGCATCAAGCAGGCGGTCGGTTCGCTCGACGCCGACACGCTCGAGGTGCTGCGCAGCGCGCCCGCCGGCTTCCACGTGCTCTGCGGTGAAGATCCGTTCATCGAGCCGATGCTGTTCATGGGCGCGCACGGGTCGATCACCGCGTCGGCCCACGTGTGCACCGAGCGGTTCGTCGCGATGGTGGAGTGCGGCCTGCACGGCAAGGTCGACGACGGACGCCGCCACGCGGAAGCCCTGCTCGACGTGGTGCGCGTGGGGTTCGTCGAGCCGAACCCTGCAGTGTTCAAGGCCGCGTTGCACGCACAGGGCCGCATCGCCACCCCCGACGTGCGTGCCCCGATGACGAACGCGAGCGCGGCGGCCACCGAACAGATGCTGCAGGCGATCGCGCGCGCGTCGGCCTGACGGCGGTCTGATCAGGGCGCCGCGGTGGTTCCCGGCCGCGGTGCGACAGTCGTGGTCTGGTCGTGGCGCACCTTGTGGTTGATGTTGTGGCCGGCGCGCACGGTGACCCACATGACGAGCACGACGATGCCCACGATCGCGAGTGCCGCGAGCACGCGGACCGCCATCGGCCGGGGCTCGATCGGCTGAGAGCCCTGCTCGCGGTCCTCGGAGGCCATGCGAGCGTGAGACTACGGGGCCCCTACCCTGTGGCCATGACCCGCCGGGCGTCCACCGTGCTGCTCGCAACGTGCGGCTGGACCCTCTTCGTGTGGTTCGTGGCCGTCAAGAACCTGGTGATCGACCACCACTCCGCCGGCTTCCGCATCGTGCACGCGGTGCTCGCCGCGGTGTCGATCGGCCTCGCGATCGCGGTGGGTGTGATCGGCTGGCGAGCGCGCACGACGGTGGCGCCGGAACACGAATCCGAGCGCGCGGGTCTGGCCCACCGCTGACGGCACGCGATCAGAGGCCGGCGAAGGCCGCGCTGAGGATCTGTTCCTGCTCGGCGTCGTGCACCTTCGTGGAGCCGCTCGCGGGGCTCGCGCTCGCGTCGCGCGCGATCGAGCGGGTCTCGATGTGGGACGGGATCATGGTGCGCATCTCCTGGCGCGCGTAGATGCGGGCGCCCATGTTCTCGGGCTCCTCCTGCACCCATACCACCGACTCGAGCGCGGGGTAGTGGAGCAGCGCCGCGGTGAGGTCGTCGACCGGGATCGGGTAGAGCTGCTCGACGCGGACGATCACGGCGGGCGCGCCGGCCTTGTCGCGGCGCTCGGCGAGCTCGTGCGCGACCTTCCCGGTGCACACGATCAGTCGCTTCACCGCTGACGGTTCGAGGTCACCGGCGTCGACGATGATCCTCTCGAAGCGGCCGCTGGTGAGCGCGTCGGCGCGCGAGTAGGTGGCGGGCATCCGCAGGTATCGCTTGGGTGTGAACACCACGAGCGGCCTGCGCTCGGCCTCGTGTACCTGGCGGCGGAGCAGATGGAAATAGTTCGCCGCGGTGGAGGGATACGCGACGCGGATGTTGTCGTCGGCGCAGAGCGCGAGGAAGCGCTCGATGCGCGCGCTCGAGTGCTCCGGGCCCTGGCCCTCGAAGCCGTGGGGGAGCAGGAGCACGAGGCCGCTGCGCTGGCCCCACTTGTCCTCGGCGGCCACGACGAACTGGTCGATGATCGCCTGGCCCACGTTGGCGAAGTCGCCGAACTGCGCCTCCCAGCACACGAGCGTGTCGCGGTCGGCGACCGAGTAGCCGTACTCGAAGCCGAGCGCGGCGTACTCGGACAGCACCGAGTCGTAGATCATGAACGGCGCCTGCGTGTCGTCGATGTGCGCGAGCGGCGTGTACTCGGCTTCGGTGTGGTAGTCGACGAGCGTCGCGTGGCGCTGGCTGAACGTGCCTCGGCGCGTGTCTTGCCCGGCCACCCGCACGGGCGTGCCTTCGAGGAGCAGCGAGCCGAACGCCAACGCCTCGGCCGTCGCCCAGTCGACCTTGTCGGACTCGAACGCCGTGCGGCGCGCCGACAGGATGCGCGCGAGCTTCGGATGCGCGGTGAAGCCCTCGGGGAACGTCGTGAGCGCGGTGATCACCCGCTCGAGGCGGTCGCGCGGCACGCCGGTGTCGACAGCCGGCGCCACACGGCGCGCTTCGGGCTCGGCCTGCTCCCATTCGTCGCGTTGCGGCGACGTGTCGTGGGTCTCCTCGAACGCGTGCTCCAGCTTCGCCCGGTAGTCCTCGAGTGTGCGCTCGCACGCCTCGACCGTGAGGTCGCCACGGTTCACGAGCGTCTCCGTGTAGAGCTTGCGCACGGAGCGCCGCGCCGCGATCGCCTCGTACATACGCGGCTGCGTGAACGCAGGTTCGTCACCCTCGTTGTGACCGTAACGGCGATAGCACATGAGATCGACGACGACGTCCTTCTTCCACCGCTGCCGGAAGGCGAACGCGAGGCGGATCACGCGCACCGCGGCCTCCGGGTCGTCGCCGTTGACATGGAAGATCGGTGCTTGCACCGCCTTGGCGATGTCGGTGGCATACACGGTGGATCGCCCGAGGTTCGGCGCGGTCGTGAACCCGAGCTGGTTGTTCACGACGATGTGCACGGTGCCCCCCACGTCGTAGCCGGGCAGCTCGGAGAGGTTGAGCGTCTCTGCGACGACACCCTGGCCCGCGAACGCGGCGTCGCCGTGCACGAGCACGGAAAGCACGCGCTCGTGCACCTCGTCGTGGGCCCGGTCCTGCTTGGCGCGCACCATTCCCTCGACCACCGGGTCGACCGCTTCGAGATGGCTCGGGTTCGCCGCGAGCGTGACGCGCACCGGACCGCCGTGCTTGGTCGGGAACTCACCGTGCGCGCCGAGGTGGTACTTCACGTCGCCCGATCCCTGCGGCACGTTCGGGTCGAGCTGACCCTCGAACTCGAGGAAGATCTGGCCGTAGCTCTTGCCCACGATGTTCGCGAGCACGTTGAGCCGGCCGCGGTGCGCCATGCCCATCACGACCTCGTCGATCCCGGCGACGGCCGCGGCGTCGAGCAGGCACTCGAGCATCGGGATGAGCGTCTCCGCGCCTTCCAACGAGAATCGCTTCTGCCCGAGATACTTCGTGTGCAGGAAACGCTCGAAGGCCTCGGCCGCGTTGAGCGACAGCAGGATCTCCTCTTTGTCGTCGAGCGTCAGGTGGTGTGCACCCCCCGCGGGGCTGGCTGCCCAGCCCTCGACGTGCTCCTGGATCCACGCCTTCTGGTCGTGCTCCTGGATGTGCATGTACTCGACGCCGATCGTGCGCACGGTACGCGTCCCGGAGCACACCGAGGATGTCGCGCAGTGTCATCGTGCGCTGGCCGGCGAGGCCGCCAGTGGGAAACTCGCGGTCGAGGTCCCAGATGGACAGGCCCCAATGGGTGACATCGAGCTCGGGATGCGTGTGCGGCTCGGTGCGTGCGAGCGGATCGAGGTTCGCGATCAGATGGCCCCGCACCCGGTACATGTTGATGAGCTGCTGGACCCGGATGGCCTTCTCCGCGATCGCGGTGACGTCGTCGAGCGGCTGCGCATCGCGCGCCCAGCGCGCCGGCTCGTAGGGCACGCCGAAGCTGTGGAAGATCTCGTCGTAGAAGTCGTGCTCACCGAGCAGCAGGTCGTGGATCGCGCCGAGGAACTCGCCCGACTCGGCGCCCTGGACCACACGGTGGTCGTAGGTGCTGGTGAGCGTCACCACCTTGCTCACGCCGATGCGGGCGATCGTGTGCGGGTCGGCGCCCTGGTACTCGGGTGGGTGGTCGATCGAACCCACCCCGACGATCACGCCCTGGCCCGGCATCAGCCGAGGCACGGAGTGCATCGTGCCGATCATCCCCGGGTTCGTGATCGACACGGTCGTGCCCGCGAAGTCGTCGGGTGTGATCGACTTCGTGCGCACCCTGCGCAGCAGCTCCTCGTAGGCGGCATGGAACTGCGCGAAGTCGAGCGTGTCGGCCGACTTGATGTTCGGCACGACGAGCGAGCGTGTGCCGTCGGGCTTCTGCTGGTCGATCGCGAGCCCGAGGTTCACGTGCTGGTGCCGCACCACCGACGGCTGGCCGTCGACGAGGCCGTAGCTGGAGTTCATGCCCGGCGTGGTGCGCAGCGCGCGCAGCACGGCGAAGCCGATGAGGTGCGTGAAGCTCACCTTGCCGCCGAGCGTACGGGCGAGGTGGTTGTTGAGGATCTGCCGGTTGATCTCGAGCAGCTTCGCCGGCACGGACCGCACCGACGTCGCCGTCGGTACCTCGAGGCTCGCTTCCATGTTCGTGACGACGGCCTTCGCCGGCCCGCGCAGTGGGGTGGGCTCCTCGCCGTCGAGCGCGTTGATGGTGCGCGACGGTGCGGGGCCCCCGCCGTTCGAGCCGGAGGGTTGGCGCGCCGCCGGCGCGGGGGCAGGAGGAGCCGCTGCTGACGGTGCCGCCGGAGCCGGTGCGGCCGTCGCGGTCATGGTGCGGGGCGTGTAATCGGCGAAGAACTCCCGCCAGACCGGCGCGATCGAGTCGGGATTCTCCTGGTACCTGCGGTACATCTCGTCGACGAGACCCGCGTTCGGACCAAGCTCTACGACGCCGTCGGCCATACCCCCATTGTCGCGCTCCCGCTCTGCGGTCTCGCTAGCTGCGCATGAGGTCCGACAGGCGGAACGCCAGCTCCAGCGACTGGCGGGCATTGAGGCGAGGGTCGCAGAGCGTCTCGTAGCGGGCATCGAGGTCGTCGGCGGTGATCTCGTGGTCGCCGCCGAGGCACTCGGTGACGTCGTCGCCCGTCAGCTCCACGTGCACGCCGCCGGGCCACACGTCGGCGGCATGGCAGACCGCGAAGAAGCCGGCGAGCTCCTCCATCACCGCGTCGAAGTGGCGGGTCTTGTAGCCCGACTCGTGCTGGTAGGTGTTGCCGTGCATCGGGTCGCACGCCCACACCACCCGGTGCTCGGAGCGGGTCACGGCCCGCACGATCGGCGGGAGTGCCTCCCGCACCTTCGTGGCTCCCATGCGCGACACGAACGTGAGCCGTCCGGGGGTGCGGTCGGGATCGAGCAGGCGGCACAGCTCGACGGCCTCGTCGGGCGTGACCGCCGGGCCGAGCTTCACCGCGATCGGGTTGTTGACGCCGGCGAGGAAGTGCACGTGCGCACCGTCGAGCTGGCGGGTGCGCTCACCGATCCACAGCAGATGGGCCGAGGTGTCGTACCAGCCGCCGTTGATCGTGTCCGATCGGGTGAGGGCCTCCTCGTACGCGAGCAGCAACGCCTCGTGCGACGTGTAGATATCGACCTCGTGGAGCTGGCGTTCCTTGGTGAGGTCGATGCCGCATGCCGCCATGAAGCGCAGCGCCCGGTCGATCTCGGTGGAGAGCTGCTCGTAGCGCTTGCCCTCACGCGTGGTGTTCACGAACTCGAGGTTCCACTGGTGCACCTGCGAGAGGTCGGCGAAGCCGCCCTTGGTGAACGAGCGCAACAGGTTGTGCGTGGCCGACGCCTGCTCGTAGGCGCGCACGAGGCGGCGCGGGTCGGGACGGCGGGCCTCGAAGTCGAACTCGAAGCCGTTCACGATGTCGCCGCGGAAGCTCTCGAGCTCCACGCCGTCGCGCCGCTCCGTGGGCGCCGAACGCGGCTTGGCGTACTGGCCCGCGATGCGCCCGAGCTTCAAGGTGGGCAGGCCGGTCGAGTAGGTGAGCACCACCGACATCTGCAGGATGACCTTGATCTGGTCGCGCACCTTGTCGGCCGAGAACTCGGCGAAGCTCTCCGCGCAGTCGCCCGCGTGGAGCAAGAAGCCCTCGCCGCGCGAGACGTGGGCGAGCGAGTGGGTGAGGGCGCGCGTCTCTCCTGCGTACACGAGCGGCGGCGAGGCGCTCAGCTCGGCGAGCGCGGCGTGCAACCCGGTCTGGTCGGGCCACGTCGGCTGCTGCGCCGCGGGAAGGTTGCGCCAGCTCGATGGCGTCCAGCGCGGGTTCGTGTCGATCTCCGCCGGCGTCGTGGTCATTCCTGTCGCCCCCGGACCGCAGCTCAGAGGTAGGCGCCGCTCGTGGGCGGCTCCGGCGTGCCGGGCAGCATGCGCCCGGTGTTGCGCATCTCCTCGAACTGGCGCTGCGCCGCCATCTGCTGCGTGTAGAGCGTGGCCTGGATGCCGTGGAACAGACCCTCCAGCCAGCCGACGAGCTGCGCCTGGGCGATGCGAAGCTCGGAGTCGGTGGGCGTGGCGCTCTCGAACGGCTGGCTCACCTCGCTGAGCTCCTCGCGCAGCTCGTCGGAGAGCACGCCCTCGAGCTCGGTGAGCGACTTGTGGTGGATCTCCGCGAGCAGGCGCCGGCCGGCGTCGTCGAGCGGTGCCCGCCGGGCCTCGTCGAGCAGCGAGCGGACCATCGAGGCGATACGGATCAGCTTGGTGGGCGAGGTGACCGCCTCGCCGGAGGCCGCCTCGCTCCCGTCACCGTCGCGCGCGCCCTGGGCCTCGGGCTCCAGCACCTCGGGCTGGAGCGGCCCGTCGTTGGTGGGACCGGTCGTCACAGAGTTTCCAGGGTACCGACCACCCGATTCGCCGCACACATCGATTGCCGGTAATCGGGCCGTGGTACCTCACTCACCGCGGCTGTTCATCAGCGGCGGGCGGCGGCCCTGCCCGTCCTGCGTGCGCGGCCCGGGCACGTCGCGGAAGCCGTAGGCCACGGGCTCGCGCCCCGGCTGGCACACCCAGCACTCGCCCGTGACGCCCCCCATGACGAGCCCCAGCACGGCGTCGGCGATCTGCGAGGGCGCCATGATCGGAAAGTGGGCGTCGGCGAGGAACTGCTTGGCGTCGGCGCCGATGATGTTCGTGTCGGTGAGTCCGGGATTCACCGTGTTCGCGGTGATCCCGAGCGGCGCGAGCGTGGGGGCGAGGCTGCGGATGAAGCCCACAACGAAGTGCTTGCCGCCGTCGTACACCGGGTCGGGCGGGAACGGGATGAGCCCGGCGAGCGAGCTCGTGGCCACGATCGCGCCGCCGCCACGCGTGGTCATCGCCCGCACCGCGGCGCGCGCGCCGTAGACGACGCCGTCGACGTTGACGCGCTGGATCCGGTGGTAGGTGGCATCGTCGAGCTGCGTGACGTCGGCCACGCCGATCGCGACACCGGCGTTCAGGTGCGCGATGTCGACGCCGCCGAGCTCGCGCGTGCACGTGGCGAACGCGTTGTCGACATCGTTGGCGTCACCGCAGTCGGCGCGCACCGCGATGCCTCCGACGTGGTCGGCGACGGCGCGCGCACCGCCGGCGTCGAAGTCGACCACGCAGACGCGTGCGCCTTCCCCCGCGAGGCGCTCGCAGGTTGCCCGGCCGATCCCGCTCGCGCCGCCGGTGACGAGCGCGACCTTCCCATCCAGCATTCCCATGCTCGGCACGGTACCGGTGATCGAATGGCGCCATGGCCGAGACGTACAAGCGGGAGTTCTTCGGGCCGCAGTTGCAGTGGTGCCGGGCCGTGCTCGGTGGTCTGGTCACCATGGAGCGCCAGATGACGGAAGCGACTTCGGCCGCGATGCTCGTCGTCCGGGCCCACCTCGCCGGCGGGCCGCGCACGCTCGTGTTGCGCATCCACACGAACGACGAGTGGCTCGCGCGCGAGCCCGATCTCGCGGCGCGCGAAGCCGCGGTGCTCGAGCTGCTCGGCCCGACGGCGGCGCCGGCGCCGCTCCTGGTCGCCGTCGACCCCGACGGCCGTGAGGCTGGCCGCCCCTGCGTGCTGATGGAGCGGCTTCCCGGTCGCCCGCTCCTCACCCATCCGGATCTCGATGCCTACGTCGGTGCGCTCGCCGCGGTGCTGCGCTCGATCCACGAGGTGCGCGCGCCGGCGCTGCGCCCGTTCTCGCGTTACAACCCGGTGGAGGGTCTGCCGTGCCCGTCGTGGTGCACGGACCGCGACCTGTGGGAGCGCGGCCTCGCCGCGGTCGCGGCGCGTCCGCCGGAGTGGCACGACGACGGCCGCCTCGTGCACCGCGACTTCCATCCCCTGAACGTGCTGCTCGACCCCGACGCGCCGTCACCGACGGTCACCGGCGTGGTCGACTGGATCGAGGCGCGCCACGGACCGATCGAGGCCGACGTGGCGCACTGCCGCATGAACCTCGCGACGATCTTCGGCCCCGAGAGCGCCGACGCGTTCCTCGCCGCGTGCGAACTCGACCAGCCCTACGACCCCGTGTGGGACCTCGTGAGCGGCACCGACCGGTTCGACGAGCACGAGAGCTCGTTCTCGGCCCGGGCGTTCCACGCCGCCGGCGCCACCTGGCTGCGCGACGAGGACTGCGTGCAGCGCCACCAGGACTTCCTCGCCCGAGCCCTCGCCGCGATCTGAACGGGCGTCGTCGCGCGTCGCCCAGCGCCGCCTCGCGCGACGACACCCTTGACCTCAGGTCAAGGGTTCAGGATCACGAGGCGGGCTTCGGTCATCTCCTCGACCGCGTACTGCGGGCCCTCGCGGGTGTTGCCGCTGTCGCGCACGCCGCCGTAGGGCTGCTGGTCGGCGCGGAACGTCGGCACCTCGTTCACGAGCACGCCGCCGAAGTCGAGGGTGCGCGCCGCCTTCATCGCGTCGGCGAGGTTCGCGGTGTACACCGCGGCCTGCAGCCCGTAACGCGTGTCGTTGGCGCGGCGCAGCGCGTCGTCGAAGTCGCGGTACCCGGCGATGCCTACGAGCGGCCCGAACACTTCGTGCGACGACACCTTCATCTCGGGGCGCACCTTCGTGAGCACGGTGGGCACGAGCACGCCGTCGTCGCCGGTGGTGCCGCCCGCGGCGATCTCGGCGCCTTCGGCGGTGGCCTCGCCGATCCACGACAGCACGCGGTCGCGATCCTTCTTGGAGATCAGCGCGCTCACGTCGGTCTGCTCGTCGAGTGGATCGCCCACCACGAGGTTCTCCACCCTGGGGACGAGCGCGCTCGTGAACCCGTCGAGGATCGACTCGTGCACGTACACGCGCTGCGTGCTGATGCACGACTGGCCGGCGTGGCTGAACCCGGCCACTGCGATCTTCGCCGCGGCCGTCTCCCAATCGCCCGTCGGCTCGATGATCACCGGGGCGTTGTTGCCGAGCTCGAGGCCGACCTTCTTCCTCGGTGCCGCGGTCTTGATACCCCAGCCGACCTCGGGCGACCCGGTGAACGTGATCATCGCGACGTCGCGATGCTCCACGATCGCGTTGCCCACCGTGCCACCGCCGCCGCACACGACGTTCACGTGGTCGGGCGGCAGGCCGCACTCGTCGAGCAGGATCTCCACCAGGCGGATCGCCGACACGGGCGTCTGGCTCGCGGGCTTGAGCACTACGGGGCAGCCCGCGGCGATCGCGGGGGCCAGCTTGTGCGCCACGAGGTTGAGCGGGAAGTTGAACGGGCTGATCGCGCCCACCACACCGACGGGCACGCGCAACGTGAACGCGAGCTTGCCGATCCCTGCGGCGCTGGCGTCCATCGGCACCATCTCGCCCGCGAGCGTGCGCGCCGCGACCGCGGCGAACTGGAACGTGCTCACACAGCGCTGCGCCTCGACGCGCGCCGTCTTCAACGGCTTGGCCGCTTCCATCGCGATGATGCGGGCCAGCTCGTCCTCGTGCTCGCGCACCGCCACCGCGGCGCGGTCGAGGATCTCGGCCCGCTGCCACGCCGGGAGCGGGCCGGCTTCGTGGACCGCACGGCAGCGCTCGACCGCCTCGTCGACGAGGAGCTTCGACGCCTCCGGTACCCGCGCGACGAGCGAGTCGTCGTACGGGGAGCGAACCTCGATCCAGGAGTCGGTGGTGATCCGATTGGGCCCGATCGGCAGCGCGTGATCCATCCCAACCCTCCATCATGCGTCGTTTGGGACCGCTATTTGATACCCAAACGACGCATGCGCGCTCAGGGGGAGGGCTGGGGGCCTCGCACCAGCCGGCCCGGGAGTGCGCCGGTCGATGCGCCGTCCTCGAACGTCACGACGCCCCGCTTCACCGTGGCGCGGTAGCCGACGGCGTGCTGCAGCAGGCGGGAACCGCCGGCCGGCAGATCGTGCACGAGCTCGGGCGGGTGCAACGCGATCCGCTCCGCGTCGATGAGGTTCACGTCGGCGATATAGCCGGGCGCGACCACTCCCCGGTCGAGCCAGCCGACGTGCCGGGCCGTGCGCTGGGTCTGGCCGTGCACCATCTGCTCGAGCGGCACCTTCGGCCCTCGGGTGCGGTCGCGTGTCCAGTGCGCGATCGCCGTGGTGGGGTAGGAGCCGTCGCAGATCGTGTTGCAGTGCGCGCCCGCGTCGGAGAGCCCGAAGATCGAGTACGGCGAGGTGATCATCTCGTACACGTCGTCGAGGCTGCCCCGCGCGTAGTTCATGAGCGGGATGTAGAGGAGCGCGGAACCTGCCGGCGCTGGCCCGCCGGCCGCCGTGGGGATGTCGCCGCCGAACAGCGTGTCGTAGAGCACCTCGTTCGCCGGCACGCCCCGCGCCTCGGCGATCCCCGCGACGCTGTCGGCCGGTGTCGGTTCGTAGTTCGCCGGGTCGGTGAGCGGGTACATGCGCGCATAACCGGAATGGATGATCCCCACGAATCCGTCCGGGTGCGCAGCCCCGTGCTCGTCGAGGAGGCGGCGCCGCAGCTGCGCGTCGGCGAGCCGGGCGAGCTGCTCCGGGCGGGGGAGGAGCGCCACCTCGCGCCAGCTCGGGCAGAACGCGAACGGCTGCACGCTCGCGGTGAGCCCGATCAGCACGCCGATCGGTCGCACCGCCACTTGCGCGCGGGCGTTGGCGCCTTCGGCGTTCCACCCGGCGAGCGCGGCGAGCAGCTCGCGGTAGCGGTCGGGTGTGTCATCGTTCTGCTGCACGGTGAAGCTGAGCGGGCGACGCAGCTGGAGCGCGAGCCGGCGGAGCAGCTCGAGCTCGCGGGCGACGAGCTCGTCGTCGTTCGACTGGTATGCGTCGGAGATCAGCTGCACCACGCCGTGACCGGCACGCGGGAGCGCGCTCGCCACACCGAGCACCTCCTCGGCCGCCGCCGTGAGCGTGCCGATCGACTCACCGGCCCGTGTGCGGTGCACGTAGGTGCGGCTCGTGGTGAAGCCGAGTGCACCGGCGCGCAGCCCGGCTTCGCACAGGCGCGCCATCTCCGCGATCTCGCCGGCCGACGCGGCGGCGGTGTGGTCGCCGCCGCGGTCGCCCATCACGTATGTGCGCAGCGCGGCGTGCGGTACCTGTGCGCCCACGTCGAGCGTGTACGAGCGCGCGTCGAGCGCGTCGAGATAGCTGGTGAAGCTGTCCCAGTTCCACGGCAGGCCCTCCGCGAGCGCGGTGCCGGGAATGTCCTCCACGCCTTCGAGCAGCGCGATCAGCCAGTCGTGCTTGTCGGCCTGCGCGGGCGCGAAGCCCACACCGCAGTTGCCCATCACGATGCTCGTGACACCGTTCGTGGAACTCGGCGCGAGCATCGAGTCCCATGTGACCTGCCCGTCGTAGTGCGTGTGCAGGTCCACCCAGCCGGGTGTGACGACGAGTCCGTCCGCGTCGAGCTCCCGGCGCGCACCACCGACATCGTCGCCGACGTCGACGATGCGCTCGCCGGCGATCGCCACGTCGGCCCGCCGTCGCGGTGCGCCGGTGCCGTCGACCACCGTGCCGTTGCGGATCACGAGATCGTGCATCTTGACCCCCGCTCGTCTGCTGCGTGCCGTTTCGTCGTGCCGCCGCTGCGTGCCGCGCGTGCTGCCACGCACGGCGCGAGCGTCGCACTCGCGCCCCGAGGCGCTCGTGCGCAACGGTATCGCTACGGCTCGTTGTCGAACCCGATGAGGCCGCCGGCGACGATCGCCTTGCTCCACGGGCGGGCGAGCGCGCGCAGCCGCGTACAACGGTCGTCGCCGAGCGCGGCGTACGGCCGGCTCGCGAGCCGGTCGGTGGCCGCCTCGATGCCGTCGCGCACCTGGCGGCCCGTGTCGGTGAACGAGCCGTCGGGTTCGACCCAGCCCCGCGACGCGAGCGCGTCGACCGCCATCGCCCAGTCGCCGTCGCTCCAGCGGCGGGTGGCTTGGAGCGCGGCGCGCGGCACCTCGCCCGTCGCCGCGTGGAGTACCAGCGCCTGGATGCCGCTGATCTCGCGCACCACGAGCTCGGCGATGTGGCCGTCGCCGCGGTACTCGCGCAGGAGGGTCTCCGCGTGCCAGAGCACGAGGTGGGGCTCGTCGGGCCAGGGCAGGTGAGCGTGGCCGGCGAACAGCGGCCGGCCCTCAGGATGCTCGCACGCCACCTCGGCGGCTCGCCGGGCCAGGCCGGCCGCGGTGCGCATGTCGTCGGGCACCCAGCCACCGGGCAGCGCGCGCCGCAGCGCGGCGTCGGCCGCGGCGAGGCGGGCGTCGAGCAACGCGTGGGGCGTGGTGCGCTGCCACACCCCGCGCATCGCTTCGTGCACGAGGGCCGGCTCGAAGTTGTAGAACGTCGCGACGACGACCGACGCGGGTACCGGGCCCATCGGCGCGGCCCGCGACGCGAAGTAGCCGCTGCGGCCGTGGAGGCCCAGGGCCTCGTAGCGAGCGGCGGCCTCGGGCGCGAAGTAGATCATCCCGTGGAGCGGCTCGAGTGTGCGCCAGGTCTTGCGCGCCGATTCGACTCCCAGGCTCGCCATCGCGCCAACCGTAACCCTCGCCGATGACAGAAGTCCCGGTTGTCACGCCGAACGGCATTTCCCTCGCGACGCGCCGCGTATCGCGCGCGTGCCCTCGGTAGCCTCGTGCCGCGTCGGGCGACCTCGTCGACACGTCAGAGGGGCCATGAGTATCGGCAGCGGCATGGGCACAGGCATCGCGCGCAGAGGTGCGGCGACGGCAACAGTGCTCGCGACGGTCCTCGCGTTCGCGTCGCTGGGCACCGCCCAGGCGGCCACACCCGCAGCGGCCGCCGCACGCGCGGCCGGACCCGCGCGGCGCCGTCGTCGACATCGGCGGCCGGCACCTTCGCGGCGAGTGCCGCGCCGGCCACCGCCACGCAGGTCACGTGCGACTCGCTGACCGCGGTCGACGGTACCGGCCGGGCCGCGCCGGCCGCGACCGTGCCGACCGGGTGGGGCGCCGCTGACCTGGCCGCGGCCTACGGCGCCGACACCGGCGCGGGCTCGGGCCAGACGATCGCGCTCGTCGACGCGTATTCCGATTCCAAGATCGAGTCCGACCTCGCCGTGTACCGCTCGCAGTACGGGTTCCCGGCGTGCACCACCGCGAGCGGGTGCCTCACGGTCCTGAACCAGCAGCGGCGCGACGTCGCCGTTACCGAAGTCGGGCGCCGGCACCGGCTGGCCCGCCGAGACCGCGCTCGACCTCGAGATGGCGTCGGCGATCTGCCCGCTCTGCCACCTCGTGCTCGTCGAGGCCGACTCCCCGGGCTGGTTCGACATGTTCGACGCGGCCGACACCGCGGCGGCGAACGCGAACATCGTGTCGCACAGCTACGGCGGGCCCGAGCAGTCGTTCCTCATCACCGCGGGCCACACGCACTACGACCATCCCGGCGTGGTCGAGGTCGCGAGCAGCGGTGACGGCGGCTACACGGCGGGCGCGCAGCTCCCGGCCTCCTTCCAGACCGTCACCGGAGTGGGCGGCACGGTGCTCGCGCGCGACGGCTCCTCGCGCGGCTTCTCCGAGACGGTATGGGGCGGCGCCGGGAGCGGTTGCAGCGCGTTCGTGGCGAAGCCCTCCTTCCAGCACGATCGCGGCTGCTCGCACCGCACTGTCGCCGACATCGCGGCCGTGGCGTCGCAGGTGTCGGTGTACGACTCGCTCGGGTCGAGCGGGTGGGTCAACCTGAGCGGCACGAGCGTCGCCGCGCCCATCATCGCCGGTATGTACGCGCTCGCGGGCGACACCACGAACTACACCGATCCCACCCGGATCTACCAGCACGCCAGCTCGCTGTTCGACGTGACGAGCGGGTCGAACGGGAGTTGCCACAACTACCTGTGCACCGGCGGCGCCGGCTACGACGGTCCCACCGGGCTCGGCACACCGAACGGCACCGCCGTCTTCCGGGGCGGCACGGCCGCCCTCGTGCTCGACGGCGAGTCGGGCGACCCCGTGGTGGGCCCGAACCATCTGACGTTCGCGAGCGCGGCCGTGCACGGCGACCGGCATTCGATCAGCTTCACCTACACGGGCGGCGACGGCGTCTGGGCCGGCGCCTTCGCGCCACCGGCCGGCGCCGGGTTCTCCAAGCGCGAGTACGACGGCACGCAGCAGGTCGCCGGCTCCGGCCACGCCGCGGCCGACGTGCGCAGCGCCGGCCAGGCATGCGTGTCGTCCGGGTCGTTCGCGATCGACGACCTCGCGTTCGACGCGTCGGGCAACGTGCGCGCGCTGGCGATGCGATGGTCGTTGCGCTGTAGCGGCGCCACGGGTGTGAACCGTGGGTCGATCGAATGGAACACACGGGTCGACGAGCCGCAGCACGACGTGTCGCCGCGCGCCGCCGCGATGGGGGTGCTGCTCCCGCACGCCACCCCGCCGGCCCAGACCGTCACCATCAGCAATGCCGGCACCACACCGCTGCGTGTGGGTGCAGCCGCGGCGAGCGATCGGGCGATCACGATCTCGGCCGACCGGTGCAGCCGCACGACGATCCCGGTCGGTGGTGACTGCACGCTCGCGTTCACGGTCGCGCCCGACGGTTCGGCGGCGGCGTACAGCGGTGCGATCGTCGTCCCCGACGGCACCACCGCACTCGCGGGCGACGCCATGCACATCCCCGTGACCGCCACGGTCGCGCTGCACCAGAGCGGGCAGCGGTTCACCGGGATCCCCACCGTCGGCGGCACCGCGCTCGGCGGCGGCGCACCCGTGATCGGCGACTTCAACGGCGACGGTACCGACGACGTGCTGTGGTACGTGCCTGGTACACACCCCGACCGGCTCGACCTGCTCGATCCCGCGCACCCGGGCGCGGCCCTCGCCAGCCACACGTACACGGTCAACGGCGGGTACGCGCCGCTCGTCGGCGACTTCAACGCGGACGGCAAGACCGACATCCTCTGGTACGCGCCCGGGCCTGCCGCCGACTGGTTCTGGTACGGCCGCGGCGACGGCACCTTCGCCAGCCACACCACGAGGATCAACGGCCTCTACGAACCCGTCGTCGGCGATTTCGACGGCGACGGCCACCTCGACGACGTGCTCTGGTACGGCCCCGGCCGGCTGCCCGACGTCGTGTGGTTCGGCGGGCCCACCGGTACGCGTTCGGTCGGCGTCACGATCAACGGCGTCTACGACCGTGTGGCCACGGGTGACTTCAACGGCGACGGCGCCGCCGACCTGTTGTTCTGGTCGCGCCACGCCACGCGCCATCCGGTGTGGCTGAGCGGGAACGGCTGGTGGGGCACGGGCGGCACGTTCCCGAGCCCCGGTGCCGGTGCCGAACCGATCGTGCTGCACATCGACGGCGACCGGCGCTCCGACGTCGTCTGGTACGGGCCGGGCCGCGTCCGCGACGCGTACGCGACGGCTGCCCACGGCTTCTCGCACCTGCATCCGTTGTCGGTCAGCGGCGTCTACGAGCCGCTCGCGGCGAACTTCGACGGCAACGCGGCCGGCTACGACGACATCCTCTGGCGGCGGGTGGGCACGGGCGGCAGCGACGCGTTCTGGACCGGTACTGGCAGCGGCTTCGTGTCGTCGGGCTACGCCAACGCGCACACCGACGCAGCCACGGTGCGGGCCGCGGTCGGCCAGTTCAACGGTGGTGACCGCGCCGCCGACGTGCTGCTCTACGACGGCAACGGCAACGCGTCGATCCTGTACGGCTATTCGCCGTGAGGTGGTTCGCGGTCGCGTGTGCCGGTGCGCTCCTCACGGGTGCGTGCAGCACGAGCAGCCGCACCGTGCGGCCGCCGACGACGACGAGGGCGGCCGCCGGCAGCAGCTCCGTGCCTTCGAGCTCGCCGGCGACCGGGACATCGACCACGAGCGCCTCGACCACGAGCGCCTCGACCGCGAGCGCCTCGACCGCGAGCGGGGGGGCGGCCGCGTGCACCGCGACCGCGGCGTATCACGCGGGCACGACGCGCCATGTGCTGCGCATCGACGGCGTGACGCGCGAGCTGCTCGTGCACGTGCCGCCGCATCTCGACCGGCGCACGATGTTGATCGTCGACTTCCACGGCGCCACCTCGTCGATGCAGGCGCAGGAGGTCTACAGCGGTTTCGATCCGCGCGCCGATACCGACGGATTCGTCGTGGCCACGCCGAACGGCACCGTGATCGGCGGTGTCCGGCAGTGGAACTTCCTCGGCGCGGCCGACGTCGACTTCGCCGTCGCGCTCGTGCACGAGCTTGTCGCCCATGCCTGCGTCGACCCGCACCGGGTGTTCGCCTCGGGGATCTCGAGCGGCGGAGCGATGACGGCCGCGCTCGCCTGCCGGGCGTCGGCCACCTACGACGGATTCGCTCCCGTGGCCGCCGACTTCTATGTGCCCGCGCTGTGCGACAAGGCACGCCGCCGGCCGTTCCTCGTCTTCCACGGCACCGCCGACCCGGTGGTGCCGTACAACGGCGGCCAGGTCGCGACGAACGCACACCAGCCGGTGCAGCCGGCGGAGACCACCGCGGCGAAGTGGGCCGCCCACGACGGGTGCGGCGCGTCGCGCACCGACACCCGGTTGAGCAGCGAGGTGGTGCGGCTCACCTGGCCGGGCTGCGGGGTGCCGGTGGTGATGTACAAGATCGTCGGTGGCGGCCACACCTGGCCGGGCGCGGCGATCGCCGCTCCGCTCGGCCGCACCACGCATCAGATCGAGCGCGACCGACCAGATCATCGAGCTGTTCTCGTCGCGGTGACGACTCCGTAGCGGACGAGGAAGTCCGTGACGACCCGGTCGATGTACGCGTCGTCGATGTCGGCGTGCAGGAGCAGGTGCCGGTAGAACAGCGGCGCGCTGAGCTGGTCGGCGGCGAAGTCGAGGTCGGTGTCGGCCCGCATCTCGCCGCGGTCGATCGCGGCCCGGAACATCGTGCGCAACTTCTCGCGCCGCGACTCGACGAGGGTGCGGTGCATCCGCAGCAGGTCGTCGTTCGTGGCCGCGTCGAACAGCAGCGTGCGCTTCGCGGCGCCGTACACCGGGTCGGCGACGACCCGCGCGAGGTTGCCGAGATAGCTGCGCAGATCGGTCTCGAGGCAGCCGGAGTCGAGGCGCGGCGCGGTCTCCTCGCACAGCATCAGCGCGGCCGCCATCACCAGCTCGACCTTCGACGGGTAACGGCGGTAGATGGTGGCCTTGCCGACGCCGGCGCGTGCGGCCACCGCGTCGACGCTCATGGCTTCGAGCCCGCGCGCCGCGTACTCGGTGAGCGCGGCCTCGAGAATGGCTCGGTCGCACGCGGCACTGCGGGGACGCCCGACCATCATCAGACCTCCGCGAGCTCCGACTCGTAGTGCATCTCCTCGACCTCCTGCGCCTCGAACGCGTCCTCGGTGGCGGCCCGGGCGGGCAGCCACCGCGCCACGATGATCGCGCCGATCGCGGCCGCGATCGCGCCGACGACCACGGCTTGGTGCATGCCGCTCACGAACGCGACCCGGGCGTCGCTCACCAGCCTGCCCTGCAGCGCGGCCGGCGCCTTCGCCGCCAGCTCCAGCGCGAAGCCGAGGCCTTGCTTCGCGGCGGACACGTCACCGGGTGACGCGTGCACGCCCGACGCCGAGATGGAGTGGGCCACGTGCGAGCCGTACGTGGACGTCATGACGCTTCCGATCAGGGCGACACCGAGCGCACCGCCGACCTGGCGCGTGGTGTCGTTCACGGCCGACCCGACGCCGGCCTTGGCGCGGGGGAGCGACCCCATGATCGACTCGGTGGCCGGCGCCATCACCAGGCCCATACCCGCCGCCATGATCACGAGCCGCCACAGGATCTCGGTCGTGTAGTCGACGTGCTGCGCGGGGACGACGGCGAACGAGAGCAGCGCGACGGCTGCGAGGGTGAGACCGGTCGCGACCACGACCTTCGTGCCGATGTGCTCGACGATGCGCGCGCTGCTGGGCGCCACGATCATCATCGTGATCGCGATCGGAAGCAGCGCCATGCCGGTGCGCAGCGGCGAGTAGCCCATCACGAACTGGAAGTACTGCGTGAGCAGGAACATGGTGCCGAACATCGCGAAGAAGATCAGGGTGATGCCCGAGCTCGCGGCGGTGAAGCGTGGGTTCTTGAAGAACTGCACGTCGAGCATCGGGGACTCGACCCGCGACTCCCACCATGCGAACAGCGCGAGTACCATGGCGGCGAGCGCGAACGCGCCGGCGATCTTGGGCGAGCCCCAACCGTCCTGCGGCGCCTCGATGAGGCCGTACACGAGCGAGATCAGCCCGACGACCGACAACGCGGCACCGACCACGTCGAGCTTCGGGTCGGTCGGGTCCTTCGACGTGGGGATGAGGAAGAAGCCGCTCAGCAGCGCGAACGCGACGATCGGCAGGTTCACGAGGAACACCGAGCCCCAATAGAAGCGCGCGAGGAGCAGGCCGCCACTGATCGGGCCGACGGCGGTGCCGACACCCGCGATCGCGGCCCAGAACGCGATGGCCCGCCCGCGCTCGTCGGG
Organism: uncultured Actinomycetes bacterium; assembly: GCA_963716525.1. Taxonomy (GTDB): domain Bacteria; phylum Actinomycetota; class Acidimicrobiia; order IMCC26256; family PALSA-610; genus JBBREP01. The sequence continues at coordinate 212,080 of OY970315.1, read as the reverse complement.
CGGGAACACGTTCGTGATGATCGACAGCGTCGCCGGCATGATGAACGCGCCGCCGATGCCCATGAGGCCGCGGGTGAGGATCAACTGGGTCGGGCTGCCGGCGAGCGCCGACATGACCGACCCGGCCCCGAACACCGCCATGCCGAGCTGCAGCGCGCCGCGGCGGCCGAACTTGTCGCCGAGCGTGCCCGCGGTGAGGAGCAGGCCGGCGAACACCAGGGTGTAGCTGTCGACCATCCATTGCAGCTGGCTGTTCGAGGCGTGGAGGCTCGTCTGCAGGTCGGGGAGCGCCACGTTGAGGATCGAGTTGTCGACGACGATCACGAGCAGGCTGAAGCAGAGCACGCCGAGGATCCACCAGCGCCGCTGGAACGCGCGGCTCATGGGGTCGAACGGCGCTGCGCCGGGCAACGTGGTGGCGGCCATGTGTGCTCCCCTCGGGCCGGGACCTTCGCTAGTTGCGATACGGAACGGTATCGTATCTGGTCGGTGTTCGTCAACCCGCGAGACTCACGCGGTGGAGCCGGGGCTCGTGTTGCGCGCCGTGGAGGTCGGGGGCCGGGTGACCTCGGTGCGGGTCGCGGGTGGTGTGATCGAGGCGGTCGGGCCCGGCGTGCGTGCGACTGCCGCCGACGCCGTGGTCGACGGTGAGGGCGGTGCCGTGCTGCACGGCCTGCACGACCACCATGTGCACGTCCACGCGCTCGCGGCGGCGATGGGATCGCTGCACGTCGGGCCGCCGGCGATGACGACGCGTGCGGCCTTCGCACGCGCGCTGCGCGCCGCGGCGCGCCGCGGACCGGTGCGCGCGGTCGCCTACCACGAGCAGGTCGCCGGTGACCTCGACCGCGAGGCGCTCGACACGATCGTCGCCACCGTGCCCGTGCGGGTGCAGCACCGCAGCGGGGGCCTGTGGGTGCTGAACTCCGCCGCCCTGCGCGCGGCCGGCCTGCTCGACCGGAACACTGCCGACGGGCGCGTGGAGCGCGACGCGGCCGGCCGGCCGACGGGCCGGCTGTGGCGCGCCGACGACCTCGTACGGGGGCTCGGTGCGCCGGTCGACCTCGCCGCGGCGGGCGCCGCGCTCGGCACGCGCCGGCGTCACCACGATCACCGACGCCACGGCCACGAACGACCGCGCCGCGGTCGAGCGGCTCGCCACGCTGCCGCAACGTGTGCGGGTGATGGGGCCGCTCGAGCTCACGATCGACCGCGACGTGCAGGCGGCCCGCGTGGCGCTCGGCGAGGTGAAGGTGCTCCTCGACGACGACCGCATGCCCCCGTTCGACGACGTGGTCACGCTCGCGGCCGCGGCGCACGATCGCGGCAGGGGCGTGGCGTTCCACTGCGTCACCCTCGTGCAGCTCCACTTTGCCCTCGCAGTGCTGCGCGCGTCCGGTGTGCGCGGCGACCGCATCGAGCATGCGAGCGTCGCACCACCGGACGCGATCGCCGTGATGCGCGAGCTCGGCGTTGTCGTAGCCGTGCAGCCATCGTTCGTGGCCGAGCGCGGCGACGACTACATACGCAACGTGGATACTCGCGACATCGACGCGCTCTACCCGATCGCGTCGTTGGATCGCGCCGGAGTGCGTGCACTCGGTTCGACCGACGCGCCCTACACCACGTTCGATCCGTGGCGCGCGATGCGCGCCGCCGTGGACCGGCGCACGCCGTCGGGCGCGGTGCTCGGCCCGCGTGAACGGGTGGCACCCGCCGCCGCGCTCGCGCTCTTCGGCGCCGACCAGAAGCTCATGGTGGGCTCCGCGGCCGACCTCGTGTTGCTCCGCGTGCCCCGCGCGCTCGCGCTCGAGCGGCTCGACGCGTGTGACGTGGCGGCGACGATCGTGGCGGGTGAGGTGGTCAACCCCAGTCGATCGTGACCGTGCTCGCGTCGTCGGGGTGGTCGTGGAGCCACTTGCGGGCGAAGCTGCACTCCGGCACCACGATCCGCGCCTGCTCCAACGCCCGCTCGATCGCGGCCCGCACGAGACGGCCGCCGATGCCCCGGCCGCCGAGCTCGTCGGGCACGCCGGTGTGCACGAGCACGAGCCGCTCGGGTTCGGCGCGGTACACGAGCTCGGCCTCGTGGCCGTCCTCCCGCAGCACGAACCGATGCCGTTCGGGCTGGTCGACGACGTCGCGCGTGCCGAGTTCGGTCACTGGCGGTAGCCCTCGACGACGTTCTCGGGTCGCACCTCGGCGCCGTCGGGGTTCTGCCCGGCGTCACGGCGGGCCCGGCGCTGGCGCAGCAGGTCCCAGCACTGGTCGAGCGCGACCTCGACGTCCTTCAGCCGGCGCTGCTCACCGGCCGGGAGCGACGAGCCCGCGTGGGCGAGCTCCAGCCGCTGCTCCTCCTCGGCGAGCGCGTTGATCCGCTGCACGATGTCCTGGTCGTCCATGGTGTGCACTACCCCTTCTCGATTCCTGGCGTGAGCGAACCGTGCTGGTGCCGTCGTTGTTCCCGCAGCACCTCGGCTGACACTTCGGGCGCCAGTACGCGCCGGCGAGCCGCGTCGCAGCCCCGGTGGATCGCTTCACCCTCGGGCCCGGCCGCCCCGGCGGGCACGGCCCCGGTGGTCGGCTTCGGCGACGATCGCGTCGAACTCCTCGTCGGTGAGGGGCAGCACCGAGAGGCGGTTGCCCCGCGCCACGAGCGGGCAGCGCGGCGAGCTGCGGCATCGCCTTCAGGTCGTCGAGCGGCACGAACGACAGCGCGCGCACCGGCGCGATCGTCACCCAGTCCCAGCGGGGCGCGGCGGGGTCGCTCGCCGCGTCGTAGTACTTGCTCTTCGGGTCGAACTGCGTCGGGTCGGGTTCGGCCTCCTTCACCACCTTGCAGATTCCGGCCGCACCCGGCGGCTTGGCGTTGGAGTGGTAGAAGATCGCGAGATCGCCCTTGCGCATCGCGCGCATGTTGTTGCGCGCCTGGTAGTTGCGCACTCCGTCCCAACCTTCGCGGCGGTTGCGAACGAGATCGTCGTAGCCGAACACGTCGGGCTCGGACTTGAGCAGCCAGTGGCGCACGGGGGAGAAGCTACCGACGGATGCGGCCGAGCGCCTCCTGGGCGATCGACGCGACGTGACGGCCGCCGCAGTCGAACACCCGTCCGAACGACAGCCCGCGCGCGTTCGCCACCCCGTGCCCGTCGAGGTCGAACAGCAGCCAGCCGTCGGCGCGGAACGGGCGGTGGAACCAGATCGCGTGGTCGAGGCTCGCGGTCATGAGCTTCTCCCAGTCGACGCCGAGTGGGTGCGCGTACAGCGCGACGCCGAGGGCATGGTCGTCGGAGATGTACGCGAACCCGCAGGCCTGGAGGACAGGATCGTCGGGAAGCGATTGGAGCGTGCGCAGCCACGTGAGGCCGCGCACCGACGGTTCCTTCGTGCGTTCGACGTCGCGGCGATCGATGAAGCCTTCGGGCGGCAGCGGCGGCAGCGAGTGGGGATCCGGGACCGCCGGCATGGCCACCGACTGCACGTCGGGTTCGTGTTCCTCCGCGGCCTGGAAGCTGGCGATCAGGTTGAGGATCGCGCCGCCCTGCTGGTAGGCGACCACCTGGCGCGTGGTGAACGAGCGGCCGTCGCGCACGCGCTCGACCTCGTAGAGCACCGGCCGTTTCTCGTCGCCGCTGCGCACGAAATAGGCGTGCAGCGAGTGGGGCAGATGCGGGGCGTCGACGGTGAGCGCAGCGGCCCGCAGCGCCTGGGCGATGACCTGGCCGCCGTAGATGCGGCCCCAGCCCATCTCGGGTCCGACGCCGAGGTACGCGTCGGGCTTGATCGCCTCGAGCTCCAGGAGCGAGGCCAGGTCGGTGACCTGGGCCGGGGTGGAAACCATGAACCGGCGACGCTACCGGCCCGTCGCGTGCGAGTCTGGTGTCATGCCGGCCGGCGCACTCGACCCGGAGATCGTGGCGTTGTTGCACGAGCTGGGCGTGACCGACGAGGAGCTCGCGGGCGCGCAGCAGGAGCAGCGAGTGCCCGAGCTCGCCATCGACCACGTGCTCACGCGCGACTTCACGCTCACGGTCGACGATGTCGCCGCGCGCTTCGGCGCCTCGGCCGAGTCGATCCTGGAGCTCTACCGGCTGCTCGGCGTCACGCTCGACCGCACCGGGCGTGTGCTCGGCGAGGGCGACGTCGCGTTGCTCGAGGCGCTGAGCGTGGCGGGCACGCGGCGGCTCGGCACGGGCGACGAGGCGAACCTCAGCCAGGATGCCGGGGAGAACCTGCTGCGCGTGATCGGATCGTCGATCGGGCGCGTCGCCGACGCCGCGGTGAGCACGTTCATCCAGGACGTCGAGTCGGAGTTGCACGCGGGGGAGGTCGACATCTCGGCCTGGGTGCACGCCGAGGCCCAGATCGGAGAGGTCGCGCACCGCGTCGCGCCCGGGCTCGGCACGCTGTTCATCCATCACCTCATCGACGCGATCCGCCGCCAGCGCGTCACCCAGGAGGGCATCGAGGAGCGGCTGTTCGCGCGCATCGGCGTGGGCTTCGTCGACCTCGTGGGCTTCACGTCGCTGTCGCTGCACGTCACGCCGCACGATCTCGTCAAGCTCGTCACGCGCTTCGAGCAGCAGGCGTTCGACATCGCGTCGGAGCACGACGGTAGGGTGATCAAGCACATCGGCGACGAGGTGATGTTCGCCGCGCTCAGCGCGGACGCCGCCGCCGAGATCGCACTCGCGCTCATCGCGGAGTTCGCCGGTGACGTGCAGCCGCGCGGCGGCCTCTGTTTCGGCGAGGCCCTCACGTTGCGGGGCGACTACTACGGCCCGGTGGTGAACCTCGCCGCTCGACTGGTCGACGCCGCGGTGCCGGGCGAGGTGCTCATCGACGCCGCCACCACCGAGCATCTCCGGCGCGTCGGTCACGAGCCGGCGGGCCGGCGGGTGCTGAAGGGCTTCGACGAGCCGATCTTCGTGAGCAGCCTGCACACGTAAGGCCGGCGCGGTTCAGACCTCCTTGACCAGGTTTGCCGAGGCCCTCGAACGGGCAACTGCGGATTGGTCGGTGCGCTCCTGGATGAGCCGTGAGGTGGCACGTGCGCGGTCGGCGAGACAACGGGGTCCAGCGCGCCGGCACATCGCCTCGGACGCGTGCGGCCAGCGGGATCGGCAGCCTGCTCACGCTCGCCGGCGGCGCGTTCCTCCTCACGATGATCGTCGGCACGCCGGGCACGCAGGCGTCGAGCGCGCCGCCGTCGAAGTACGACAACGGGCAGCGCATCGGAGCCCTGCCGCCGAAGGATCTCGAGCCGCTCACAGACCCCGCGCGCGTCTGATCTCCGCGACTGCGCCACGTGTCACGGCGCCGACGGGCACGGGACCTCCAGCGGCCCGTCGCTCGCCTCGGACGGTCCCGCGAACGTCTATTACTGGGTTTCGACGGGGCGCATGCCGCTGCACGACAGCGGGCAGCGCATCGGACGCCGCGCGCCGCTCTACCCGGCGAGCGTCGTGAACGCGCTCGTGCAGTACGTGCCGCAGCTCGCGCACTCACATGGCGTGCCGCTACCGAAGCTGCAACACGGGAACGTGGTCGAGGGCCTCGAGCTGTACACGTTGAACTGCGCGACCTGCCATGCCTGGTCGGGGAGCGGCTCGATCATCGCGAACGGCAAGGTGCCGTCGCTGCTGGTCGACACGCCTGAGCAGATCGCTTCCGCGATCCGGATCGGTCCGGGCGAGATGCCGGCGTTCGGCACGCCGTCGCTCGACAACAAGCAGCTCAGCGACGTCGTCGCGTGGGCGAAGCAGCTCAGGCACAAGAACGATGCCGGAGGGTGGGACCTCTTCCACCGCGGTCCGACCACCGAGGGCGCGGCGGCGCTCGTGGTCGGGCTCGGCGCGATGTTGCTGTTGATCGGCTGGATCGGCACGAGAGCGAGGTCGCGTGCCGTCCACTGAACCGCTGGTCGTCGCCGAACCGCGACGTGCGCTGACCGCGTTCGGCCTGGCGGTGCTGCTCGCGATCTCCGTCGCGTCGTCGGTGTTCTTCGTGTACGTCTACTGGTTCGACTGGGGCACGCAGTGGTACGGCCTTTCGATGGCGATGGCGTTGCTGTCGCTCGGTGCTGCGCTCGTGTTGATCGCGCACCGTGTCCTGCCGCACGGCACGTACGTCGAGCACCGCGACCTGATGCCGAGCCCGGCCGGTGAGCAGTTGGCGTTCGCGCTCGACTTCGGGCGCGACTCGGAGATCCACCGGCGCCGCTTCCTCTGGATGGGCGTCGGCGGTGCCCTCGGCGCCTTCGTGCTCGCAGGGCTCGCTCCGATCCGCTCCCTCGGCAGCCGGCCCGGAGCCGAGCTGTACCACACCGCGTGGCGGGCGGGCCTGCGCGCGGTGGACGAGCACGGCCGCCCGATCCGCGCTGCGGATATCCCCGTCGGCGGCGCGGTGGCCGTGTTCCCCGAGGGTCACACGAGCACGGCGCAAGGGCAGGCCATCGCGTTCCGTGCGTCGCCGGGCGACACACGGAACGCCAAGGTGAAGCCCGGCCCCGACGGTATCTACATCTACTCGTCGGTCTGCACGCACATGGGCTGCCCGGTGACCCAGGTGCTCGCGCAGTCGAACCAGCTCATGTGCCCGTGCCACCAGTCGATCTTCGACATCCTCGAGGGTGCGAAGCCGACGTTCGGTCCGGCCGGCCGGGCGTTGCCGAGTTTGCCGTTCCGCACGAACGCCAATGGCGTGATCGTCGCAACCGGCGATTTCGACGCGCCGGTAGGCCCGAGCTTCTGGACGCTCGGATGAGCACCGGTCGAGCTCGCGCCTCTGGCCGACGCGGCCACCGCGTGCCGCTCCGCGCGACCGTGTGGGTGCTTGCGTGCGCGGCGCTGCTGACCGCGTGCGGCAACAGCCGCACGCCCGACACGCTGTCGAGTGCCGGATCGGAGTCGCAGCGTGTCGCCGGCGTGTGGTGGCTCGCGTTCGGAGTTGGCGGCGCGGTCTACCTGATCGTCGCCGGCCTGGTGGTGTACGGGTCGATCCGCAAGGGTGACGCGCAGATGCCCGAGGGCCGGCGCCGGCGCGAGAGCATGGTGATCGCGATCGGTGGCGTGGCCATCCCGTTTCTCATCCTGCTGTTCTTCGCGGCCGTCACCGTCAACGCCACCGCCCACCTGCGCAAGACCGCCCCGAGCAACGCGGTGCAGCTCGTGGTGACGGGCAAGCGTTGGTGGTGGCAGGTGCAGTACCCGAAGATCGGCATCACGACCGCGAACGAGATCCGCGTGCCGGTGGGCCAGCCGATCCACATCAAGCTGCTGTCCGACAACGTGGTCCACAGCTTCTGGGTGCCCGAGCTCGCGGGCAAGGAGGACATGATCCCGGGCCAGCCCAACGAGATCACGTTCACCGTGAAGCGGGCCGGCGTGTACATCGGCGAGTGCGCCGAGTACTGCGGCGTCGAGCACGCACGTATGGGGTTCCGCGTGATCGCGATGCCGGCCGCGCAGTTCGTCACGTGGACTGCGAACGAGCTGCAGATCAATCCGATCCCCACGAGCGACGCCACGGCCGCCGGCGAGCGCGTGTTCATGCGCGAGGCCTGCGCGGGCTGCCACACGATCCGCGGCACGCCGGCGCAGGGCAAGCTCGGACCGGACCTCACCGACATCGGTGAGCGCACCACTCTCGCGGCCGGCACGTTGTCGAACACCACGTCGGAGCTCGAGCGCTGGATCCGCGACCCGCAGGGTGTGAAGCCCGGCAATCTCATGCCGGCGGTGCAGCTCAACAACACCGATCGCGACGCGATCGCCGCGTATCTGGAGAGCCTCAAGTGAGCGCCACGATCGTCGTCCCTCCCGAGGACATCGGCGAGGAGGTCGAGCGCGCGTGGAAGGAGAAGCCGGGCCTTGCCGGCTATCTGTCCACGGTCAATCACAAGCGCCTCGGCATGCGTTACGTGTACACCGCGTTCGCGTTCTTCTTCGCCGCCGGGATCATGGCATTGGTCATGCGCACGCAACTCGCGCAGCCGAGCGAGTCGGTGCTCACGCCGCAGCAGTACGACGAGCTGTTCACGATGCACGGCACCACGATGATCTTCCTGTTCAACACGCCGGTGCTCGCCGGCTTCGGGATCTATCTCGTGCCGTTGATGATCGGCGCGCGCGACATGGCGTTCCCGAGGTTGAACACGTTCGGCTACTACGTGTTCCTGCTTTCGGGCCTGTTCATCTACGCCGGGTTCGTGGTGGGCCACCCACCCGACGGCGGCTGGTTCGCATACGTGCCGCTCACCGGCCCGGCCTACTCGCCTGGTTACGCGATGGACTTCTGGGGTCTCGGCATCGCGTTCACCGGCATCTCGACGACGACGGGCGCAATCAACTTCATCGTGACGATCTTCAAGTTGCGCGCGCCGGGGATGACGCTCAACCGGATGCCGTTGTTCGTGTGGGCGATGCTCGTGTTCTCGTTCATGATCATCTTCTCGTTCCCGTCGATCACGCTGGCATCGTCGCTGCTCGAGCTCGACCGGATCTTCCACACGCACTTCTTCGATCCGACCGCGTTCGGCAGCGTGCTGCTGTACCAGCACCTGTTCTGGTTCTGGGGCCATCCCGAGGTGTACATCCTGTTGATCCCCGCCACCGGGATGGTGTCGGCGATCATCGCCACGTTCGCCCAGCGCCCGATCGCCGGCTACATGTGGGTGGTCCACGCGCTCGTGGCGATCGGCTTCATCAGCTTCGGCGTGTGGTCGCACCACATGTTCGCCACCGGGATACCGATCCTCGCATTGAGCTTCTTCTCGGCGGTCAGTCTTCTGGTGACGATACCGAGCGGCATTCAGTTCTTCGCGTGGATCGCGACACTCTGGAACGGCAAGGTGCGTTTCGATACGCCGTTGCTGTTCATGCTCGGGTTCCTGCTCGTGTTCCTGATGGGCGGCATCACCGGGGTGATGGTCGCGATCCTGCCGTTCGACTGGCAGGTTACCGACAGCTACTTCATCGTCGCCCACTTCCATTACGTGCTCAACGGCGCCGTGGTGTTCCCGATCTTCGGTGCCATCTATTACTGGGGTCCGAAGATGACCGGCCGCATGCTCTCGGAGCGGCTCGGCAAGTGGAGCTTCTGGACGATGTTCATTGCCTTCAACGTGGCGTTCTTCCCGATGCACATCGTGGGGCTTCTCGGGATGCCGCGGCGCGTCGCGACGTACCTCCCCGGCCTCGGCTGGGACAACTTGAATCTCATCGAGACCATCGGCGGCTTCTTGTTCGGCCTCGGCACGCTCTTCACGCTGATCAACTTCGTGTGGAGCCGCAAGCACGGCGCGATCGCGCCGGCCGACCCGTGGCGAGGCGACTCGCTCGAATGGGCGGTGTCGTCGCCGCCGCCTGAGTACAACTTCGCCGGTACGCCCATCGTCAGCAGCCGCCATCCGCTGTGGGACGAGCAGCCGCTGCCGCTGAGCGCACCGACCGAGCTCGAGGAGGCGCGGCCGCTGTCGGTCGAAGGCGCGGCCTCGCGCGACATGGCCGAGACCACCGTGTTCGACGCCCAGCCCGAGGGACCCTGGCCGGTGCCGCCCGACACCTACCTCCCGTTCTTCGCCGCCTGCGCGCTCGCGGTGATGTTCGTGGGTCTCATCATGCGCGTTGTGCTCATCGGCTTCTTCGCCGTCGCGGCGCTGCTCGCCTCCATCCTCATATGGATGTGGCGCACCGACGAGGAGATTCGATGACGGCGGTGCAGCCGGGCGACGTGCTCACGGATGTCGGTGTGATCGGCGCACCGCCACCGCCCGCAGCATTGCGGCGCAGCAAGCCGCTGGCGTGGTGGGGGATGATGACGGTGATCGCGACCGAGTCGATGATCTTCGCCGGCTTGCTCGCGAGCTACGGGTTCCTCCGCGCGTCCGCGCACACCTGGCCGCCGCCCGGCATCCCGCTACCGGAATGGAAGACGTTCCTCGTGTTCAGCTGCCTGCTGTGGGGCAGCAGCGTGCCGGTGTGGTGGGGCGAGCGCGGCATCAAACAGGGGAAGCAGATGCAGCTCCGCATCGGCCTTGCGGCCGGCTGGCTCATGGCCGCGGCCTTCGTGGGCTATTCGATCAAGGACTACATCGACCTCACCTACGGGTGGTCGGACAACGCCTACGGATCGATCTACTACACCACGACCGGTCTGCACCTGGCCCACGTGATCGTTGCGCTGATCCTGAGCATCGGCGTACAGGCAAAGGCGTGGAGCCATCGCTACGACGATCGGCGCCACCTCACCGTCGAGGTGTTCAGCCTCTACTGGCACTTCGTCGACGCGGTGTGGATCTTCGTGTTCGCCAGCCTGGTCCTCTCGGAGCACTGGCGATGACCGTGCACACCGCCGACACGGCCGCGGTCGAGCACGCGCGGCGCTTCCACCGAATCGGAGTCGTGGAGGTGTTCGCGCTCTGGTTGCCGATCTTCATCTGGATGGCGCACCTCGGATCGATGGCCGCGCTCGTCGCGTACGTACGCAACAACCCAAGCAAGTGGTGGGTGTTCTGGATCGACACGGGCACGTGCGCGGGCGGCATCATCGCGTGCATCGTGATCGGTCTCGTGCTGGGCCTACGCCCGCTGGCGACCGAGCGCGACGGCACTCCCGAAGGGCGCAACCGCTTCCTCGCGTGGCAGGTGCTCCTGGCCGGCCTTGCGAGCCTCGCACTCACGCTCGCGGAAGGCAGCTATGTGCTCTTCCTGGGGGTCGGTCACCGATGAACGCGCTCGTGTGGCTCGTGATCGGTGTGACCGGCGCCGTGTACGTGATCGGGCTCGCGCACATGTGGACGGTGGCGGGTACCGGGCGGCTCGTTCCCGCCGACCGCGCGGCCGTTTTCCTCGGCGCGCTCGTGATGCTCGCCGTCGCGCTCGGCCCGCCCATGGACAGCTACGCCGACCGGAACCTCGCCTGGCACATGGTGCAGCACATCATCCTGATCTGGGTCGCCGCGCCCATGCTCGTGCTCGGCGCGCCGCTGCCGACGATGCTGTGGGCTCTCCCCGACCGCGAGCGGGTCGTCGCGCACCGGTGGTGGCGGCGGTTGCACCGCAGTATCGCCGGTGACCGGTGGCCGCTGTGGGTGGGCGCGACGCTCGCGGTGAGCTCGGTGACGATGCTCGCGTGGCACCTGCCGGTGCTGTTCCAGGCCGCGGTGCGCAACGACGCAGTGCACGCGACGGAACACGCCTCGTTCCTCCTCACCTCGGCCGCGCTGTGGTGGACGCTGCTCGGCGCGGTGAAGCGGCTGCGCATGGGGCCGGCCGTGATGGTGGTCTTCGTGGCGAAGCTGCCCGCGCTCCTGCTCGGCGTGGGCATGACGTTCGCGAGCGCGGTGTGGTATCCGATCTACGGCACCGGCGCACACGGTCTGCACGAGCAGCAGTACGGCGGCGTCGTGATGTGGGTCGCGGGCGGCACGATCGCCACCGGCTTCGCGCTCGCGCTCCTCGGTATGTGGCTCGTCGCGCTGGAACGGTCGTCGCCGGCGAACATCCCGGTGGCTCATGAGGTCCTGCCGTGACGCGGGCCGAGCCGCGCACGCCGGTCGGCCGCGTGGGGAAGTGGGCCGACGACCGTCTGGGTGGGGCGCACTTCGGGCGCAAGGCGCTCAACAAGGTCTTCCCCGACCACTGGTCGTTCATGTTGGGCGAGGTCGCGCTCTACTGCTTCCTGGTGCTCGTGGCGACGGGCGTCTTCCTCACGTTCTTCTTCGACCCGAGCCAGACCGAGACGCGCTATCACGGCTCGTACCTCCCGCTGCGCGACGTGCCGATGTCGGCCGCCTACGCATCCGGAGTCAAGCTCAGCTTCGACGTGCGCGCGGGCTTGTTCATGCGCCAGCTGCACCACTGGGCGGCGCTCGTGTTCGTATGGGCGATCATCGCCCACCTCTGCCGCATCTTCTTCACCGGCGCGTACCGCAGGCCGCGGGAGATCAACTGGATCGTGGGCGTCACGCTGCTGCTCCTCGTGATCGGCAACGACTTCCTCGGATACTCGCTGCTCGACGACCTCTTGTCCGGCACCGGGTTGCGCATCGGCTACGGCATCGTCGAGTCGATCCCGCTCGTCGGCACCTGGATGGCGTACCTGCTCTGGGGAGGGCCGTATCCCGGCGACGAGATCTTCCGCCGGTTGTTCATCGTGCACGTGCTGCTCGTGCCGGTGCTCATCGCGGGCGTGCTCGGCGCGCATCTGGCGATCCTCTGGCGCCAGAAGCACTCACAGTTCCGCGGTGCCGGACGCAGCGACCACAACGTGGTGGGGTCTCGACTGTGGCCGGTGTACACGGTCAAGACGATCGGTCTGTTCGCACTGCAAACCGGTGTCCTCGCGCTGATGGCTGCCTATCTGCAGATCAACCCGATCTGGCTCTACGGGCCCTACCGGCCCGCCTCGGTGACCACGTACGCGCAGCCCGACTTCGTGCTCGGCTGGGTGGAGGGGGCGATGCGCCTCTTCCCGGGATGGGACATCGTGTTCGCGTCGCGCTACCGCATCGCGGCGGGCTTCTGGCCCGCGGTGTGCTTCCCGGCCGTCACGTTCATGATCCTCTACGCGTGGCCGTTCATCGACCGCCGGCTCACCCACGACCGGGCCGAGCACCAGGTGTTGGAGATGCCGCGCGACCGCCCGCTGAAGACGGCGTTCGGACTCGGCGTCATCGTGTTCTACGGCATCCTGCTCGTGGCCGGATCGCAGGACATCTTCGCGTCGGAGCTGAACACCACGATCATGCCTGTCACATGGTCGCTGCGGATCTGCGTGATCGTCGTGCCGTTCCTCGTGGGTCTGGTGTCGTGGAAATTGCTGCGCGATCTCCAGCGATCGCACGAGCAGCCCGAGATGGGCGACCCGCCCGAGGCGCCGAACGAGGTGCCGTCATCGATGGCGCCCTCCCCGGTGGGTCCCGCGCCTGAGCTGCTGCGTCCCGGTGCGCTGTCGCCGAACGCGGGTGAGGGGGAGGAGCCGGCCGCGGGCACGCCGCAGCCTGCCGCGCCGCTCCGAGGGAGCCGTTTTGCCGAGCTCGTCGCGTTGGTGAGCACGCTCGTCGCGATCCTGCGCGACCTCCGCCGCTGGCTGCGCGGCCGGTCGCGGGGCAAAGCTGTTGAGCCGGGCGGCGCCGGTGGCGGCCAGGGCGAGGGCGAACGCACCACGGGGCCGCTCGAGGACCTTCACCGGTAGCGGCCCGGGCACCGAGAGATGACGCTGCTCGCCGTCTTCTCGGCGTGCCTGGCGGTGGCGGTGCTGCTGTCCGGACTCGCGCACCGGACGGTGCTGTCGACCGCCGTGCTGTTCCTGGCGTGCGGCATCGGCCTCGGCAGCGCGGGATTCGGGCACCTCGGTACGCATTCGGCCGGCGTGGTGGCACGGATCGCGCTGTTCGCGGTGCTCTTCGCCGACGGCCTGCGCACGCCGTTGGCGTCGTTGCGCCAGGACTGGCATCCGCCGCTGCGCGCGCTGCTCATCGGATTGCCGCTCGCGCTCGTGCTCAATACTCTCGCCGCGCGCGCGGTGGCCGGTCTCCCGTGGGGTCACGCGTTGCTGCTCGGCGCGATCCTTGCACCGACCGATCCGGTGCTTGCCCAGGCGCTGATCGGTGAGGAAGCCGTGCCCCGCCGGCTGCGGCACCTGCTGAACGTGGAGAGCGGGTTCAACGACGGTCTCGCGCTTCCCTTCGTGATCGTGTTCCTCTCGGTCGCGCAGCACCAGCATATTTCCGCGCTGCACCTGTTCGGCGAGATCGCGGGCGGCCTCGGCATCGGGATCGCCGTACCGGCCGTGGTCATCGGGGCTGCGCACGTGCCGCTGCTCGGCGCGAGCGAGCGATACCTGCCCATCGGCGGCATCGCCATCGCGCTCCTCGTCTACTCGCTCGCGTCGATCACCGGCGCGAACCTCTTCCTCGCCGTGTTCGCGGCGTCGATCGCAGTGGCGACGTTCCGGCCCTCCGCAGCCGACGAGATCGGCGCGGTTGCCGGCGCGGTGTCAGAGACGGCGAAGCTGGCGGCGATCTTCGTGTTCGGCGCTCTGCTGCCTTCGGCGGCGGGTGGCACGTGGTGGCGCACCGTGCTGTTCGTGGCGCTCACCCTTGTCGCCGTGCGACCCGTCGCGCTCTCCATCGCGTTCGTCGGCATGTCGGTGCCGCCGCTCGAGAGGGTCGCAGCAATGTGGTTCGGACCGAAGGGGATGTCGTCGCTCGCCTACGCGCTCATCGTGTACGACGCGGGTGCGCCGCACGCGACCGCGATCCTGCGACTCACGGGGTTCGTCGTAGCCACCTCGATCGTGGCCCACTCCAGCACCGACATCCTCCTCGCCCGCCGCTTCATGGCGCGAGAAGCCGCCGAGGAGGCGGCCGACCAGCCCGACCGCAACCCCCCGCCCTGACCCCCCGCCCTGACCATGCGACCTGACCATGCGTCGTTTGGGACCGCTATTTGGTACCCAAACGACGCATGGTCAGGGGGGTGACGGGCGCGCGATCGCCGATTCCTTCGCCCCGCGACCCACGGTCCCCGTGGATCGCCGCCCGGCGGGTAGATCGCGCCCCGTGGCGGGTACGCCCTGGCCATGGTCGTACGCGTCGTCACCGACAGTGCTGCCACGATCCCAGCCGAGACGGCGCGCGAGATGGGGATTGGCGTCGTCCCGATGTGGCTGACGATCGACGGCACGAGCGAGCCCGAGGGCCCCGACACGCTCGAGCGGGCCGCGTCCGCACGCGACGTGACCACCTCGGCGCCGTCACCCGCCGACTTCCTCGTCGCGATCGACACCGCGGCCCGCGATGCCGACGGAGTGGTGGTGCTCACGGTGGCCGCGACGATGAGCGCGTCGCATGCGTCGGCGCAGCTCGCGGCGCGAGAGGCCGGCGGTGCCGTGCGGGTCGTCGACACGAGCACCGCGGCGGGTGCCCAGGGCCTCGCCGCGATCGCCGCGGCCCGCGCCGCGCGGCGCGGCCTGCCGCTCGAGGCGGTGGAACGCGAAGCGCGCCGCGTCGCCGACGCCGTGCACCTCGTCGCGACGCTGCCCGACCTCGCGCACCTCGCGCGTAGCGGGCGGGTGCCTGGTATCGCCGAGCGGGCCCGCCGCCGGCTCGGCGTGGCCCCGATCTTCGAGTTCGTCGACGGCAAGGCGCGGCCGCGCCGGCCCGCGCTCACGAACGGCGCCGCGCTTGAGCGCATCGCGGGCGAGGTCACCCGCTCCGCGCCGGCCGAACCGGGCGCGGTCGTGCGCGTCGCGGCGTTGCACGCGTGCGCGCCCGAAGCAGCCGGCCGCCTCCTCGCACTCGTGCGCCACGACGTCGAACCGGTCGGCGCGTTCACCGGCGAGTTCAGCTCCGTGATGGTGGCGCACACCGGGCCCGGTCTGGCCGGCCTCGCGTGGTACTGGTCACGGGTGTGAAGCGACGGTCGCGGGCTGGGGGGCCGGCACCGGCCAACCGCTGCGCGGGCACCCGCGTGCGTCGAACTGCGGCAGCGTCCACTGCGGATTGAGGGTCACGGGGAGCTCGGGAACCGTCCATGCGGTCGCCGCGGCGCGCACGATCTTGTTCATGACGACGTCGGCGGTGCTCGCGGCCGGCAACCGGCCCGTCGCGACGTACTGGATCCCCACCGCAACCCCGGCGCCGTGGAGCCCGCCGACCACCCGCACCGGCACCTGCGCGCCGCTGCCCACGGGTGGAATCGTCGCGTCGCCCGCGACCGGTTCGAGCGCGACGATACGCACGTGCGGCGCGGGGCACAGCACACCGCGGCGCAACGCGGGAGCGTGATCCACGATCGAGCGGAGGAACGGCATTTCCGGGTCGAGATCGAGGCCCGACGCCGCGTGCAACCCCGATGCGAGCGCATGCATGGCCGCGCCCGCGCCGACGCCCCAGCCCGAGTGGCCGGTTGCCGGGTAGTACGCGCGGCCCGGCTCGACGAGCGGGCTGATCATCACGAGCTCGGAGACGGGCGCATGGGCGAATGCCTCCACGTAGCTGCGCGCCACGAGGCTGCCCTCGCTCACACCGACAAGCCGGACCGGGTGGCCGGTCGCGGCGGCGAGCGAGCGCACCTCCACGTCCATCCTCGTCATCAGCGTGCCGACCGACTCGTGCGTGTCGGCGGGCTGGTAGGGGCCGGGGAGCCCGTCGACACGGAGCCCGGCATACGAGAACGGCCAGACCACGAATCGGCGGTCGAGTGACGTCGGCACGGTCTCGCCGCTCCACCGGCTGTCGAAGCCGTCGGCGATCATCACCGGGATGCGACCGCGGAGGTGAGTCGGCGCCGCGAGCGCTTCGACCGTGCCCGTCGCGCGCCCGATCGGCGCGAGTTGGGGCGCGGCGACCGCGATCGACACCGCGAAAAGCGCGACGAGCGCGAGCGGTGTGACAGGTACCGGGTGGCGGGGCGGCGCGCGGCGGGCGAGCGCACCGGTGAGGCCGCACCACGCCCACGCGTTGAACAGGCCGGAGAGCGCGGCGGAGAGCCATGCGATCCACCAGGGGCCGAGGAGGATCGCCGCGGCTGCGAGGTCGAGCTCGACGAAGGTTGCCGCGATCCAGAGCAGGCTGCGCCCGGTCGGCAGTTGCGCCCACCAGCGCGCGGTCATCCCACCGTGCGAGAGCAGCAGCGCCACGATGACAAGCAGGGGAAGCGCGGCGAACGCGAGCCACGAGAGCGACGTGACGCCGCCGGCGAACACGAGCGTGGCCGGGGGGAGCAGGAACACGAGCGAGACGGCTGTGAACAACAAGCCGTGCCAGCCGGCGACGCGCCACGGCGGTGGCGCCAGGTCACGGGGCCACGCGGCGCGCACCGCGCCGGCGTGGAATGCCGATCTCGCCCCCACGAGTGCGCACGACTCGATGGCCAGCATCAGCCACGAGCCGTGGAACACGAACAGCCACCGCAGATCGTGGAACGCCGCGAACGGGGTCGGCGCGGTGATCTGCGGGGCGAGTCCGGCGGTCACCTTGAAGTATCGCATCGGCACCGCTTCGAGCAGCGGGCCGGTCATCGTGATCGCGAGCAGCGCGCGCCGCTCGCGCAGCCTCGGCGCGCCGGAGCGCGCGCCGCTATGGCGTTGCCGCGACACGGGTCCAGCGGCCGGAGACGGCCGTCGTCACCACCACGAGGAGTCCCGATCCGAGCAGCACGAGGCGGGTCGACGGCAGCGTCCCCACGCCGGGCCAGTCGACCGCTGAGACCACGTCGGCCGCGACGCCGGCGCCGATGGCCGCGAGCGCCAGGCCGGCGCGGATGACCACATGGAACGCGCTGAACGCGAGCACCCGCTGCTCCTGCTCGAGCTTGGCCTGGATCACCTCCATCGACGCTGCGAGTGTGGCGGCCGTGGCCGCGCCGAAGCCGATCGCGCCGGCGTAGGCGATCACGACCGTCGGGCTGAAGCTCATGCCTGCGATCACGGCGCCTTGGGCCGCGAGGCACGCGCGCACGACGCCGATCCCGCGCGCGTGCGTGACGCGCAGCAGCACGAGGCCGAGCGCGGCGCCCACGCCGAACATCACCACGAGCGCGGCGAACGCCGTGTCGCTCGCGCCGAGCACGTTGCGGACGAACACGATGCCGAGCGAGAACAGGCTGCCGATCCCGAGCGAAGCGACGAACGCGGGCGCGACGCAGCGCGCGCACGAGCGGGATCCTGAACGCCCCGAGGAACGGCGCCCCAGGCCCGTCGCCGGGCCCGCCGCCGTCGCTGTCCCTGTCGTCGTCGTCGCCGCCGTTCGAAACGGCCGGGAGGCGGATGCGCGCGATCGCGGCGTAGGAGCCCGCGAACGTGAGCGCGTCGATCCAGAACGCGATCGAGATCGAGCTCGCGAGCGTGCCGTGACGGTGATCGACGAGCGCCGCGAGCAGGCTGAACGCGCCCGCGCCGAGCGGGATGGTGCCGTACGACGTGGCGAGCACGAGGCTGTCGGCGAGCGTGAGCGCGTCGTCGTCGCCGTCGGGAACGAGGTCGGGGATCGCGGCGTCGCGCGCCGGGAGGAACACGAGCCCCGCGGCCTCGAGCACGAACGCCCAGAGGTAGATCCACCACAACGCGTGCACGAGCGGGAGCAGGGTCACCACGCCGACGCGGGCGGCGTCCATGGCGAGCATCGTGCGCCGCCGGTCGAGCCGCCGCACGAGCCTCGTAGCGAGAGGGCCGGCCACCGCGGTGGGCGCGAGGCGGAGCACGAGCACCGCGCCCACCGCGGCCGACGAGCCGCTCACGTCGAGCGCGAAGGCCATCAGCGCCACCGTGCCCATCCAGTCGCCGAAGCCCGAGATGGCCTGGCCGAGGAGCAGGTTGCGGAGGTCGGCGGCTTCGAGCAGCCGCGCGAGCGGCGAACGCGAGGTCTCGATGCTCGCGTTGCCGGCACCCTCGTCGTCGCCCGCAGGCGGCGAGGTCACCTGCTCGTGCGGACGAAGAAATGCCATCCGAGCCACACCCAACCGACGAGGACGAACGCGCGCACCGCGCGGTGCTGCATCGCGGCTCGCAGCAACGCGACACCGTCGGGAAAGCGCCCGCGCGTGACGACGGTCGCGATCACGAGCGCGAGGCCCGCGGCGCCGAGGACCCACCATCCCGTGAGCGTCGCGACACGACCGATCGCGAGGCTGCCGACGGGGTTCACGAAGCGACCACCCATCCGAGCGCGAGCCAGAGCACGTACACCACCATCCGCAGCGGGTGGTGCATCTGGGCGGTCTCGAGCAGCGAGCTGATCGTCGGATGTTGCGACCTTGGATGGCTGAACAGCGCGAGTAGCTCCCACGCGGACAGCGCGAAGACGGCGATCGACCACGAGACTGCGGACGGCACGAAGGCGGGCGCCTCCACCGTGTGGCGATCACGCGCGCCACCCGCGACCGCGTCGCGGTGGTTCGTCGCGACGACAAGCAGCACCGCGGCGGCGCCGAGCATCGCGAACAGGGCGGGCAGCGAGAACGGCTGCAGCGTCGTGAACCACCAGCCGTACGCGACGAGCGCCGCCAGCACCACGGTGCGGCCGTTCACCCCGCTGCTCCCTCGTCGGCGACCGCATGTACCGACGGCTCGCCGCTGCGCCCGAAGCGCCCCTTGTCGTGGTTGTCGGTGAACCACACGTGCACCGCGACCTCGGGGCGCATGCGCGCCCGCTCGGCGATCGCCTTGTACACCGCGTGGTCGCCGTCGTTGATCGGCGGTTGCACGAGCGAACGGGGCCAGAGATGGTGCCGGCGGACCACGTTGATCTCTGCGCACAGCAGCGTCACCTGCGCGCCCGCCGAGATCCACACGAGCAGCGCGAGCACGAGCGCGAACGTGCCGTACACGTCGCTCGAGGTCTTGAGCTGGTGCGACACGTAGTAGCCGCCGAAGTCCTGGAACACCGTCCACAGGAACGCGGCGACGAGCGCGCCCGGCAGCACGTTCCGCCACGGCAGGTCCGCCACGGTGAGCACCTGGTACGAGAGCTCGAACAGCGCGACGTTCATCACGAACGCGGCGGCCCACGCGGCGTAGGAGAGCCGGCCGTGCAGCGCGCCCGATCCGCCATAGCCGCCCACGAACGCGGCACCGATCGACAACGTGCCGAGCAGCACCAGCATGCCGAGTGCGCGCACCCTGCGGAACAGGAAGTTGGGCCAGTCCGCGCGGGGGACGTCCCACACGGTGTTCATCGCGACTTCCGCGCTCTGCGCGACGCCCAGCCCGGCCCAGAGCGCGGTGATGCCTCCGACGATGACCGACGGCCAGCTGCCGACGAGACCGTGCAGGTTCGCACTCGACGCCAGCGAATGGCCGATCACCGGGAACTGGCCGAGCGCCGAGTCCACGATCTGCGACCGCAGGTGGGGGTTGCCCTGGAGCACGAAGCCGAGCACGCTCACGAGCACGAGGAGCAGCGGGAACAGCGAGAAGAACCCGTAGTAGGCGATCAGGCCCGCGAGCCGGCCGGCGTCGTCGTCGCCGTACTTCTTCACCACACCGAACGCGAACGCGAGTGGTCGGTGTGCCTGTTGGAAGGCGTCGATCCGCCGGGCGCCGCGCTCGACGATGTTCACGATGTGGGGTTACCCATGCAGCGGGTCGTGCCACGTGTCGCGGTCGTAGAGCAGGCGCCGCACGAGCACGACGGCCCGGTCGTCGGCGGGTGGTGCGTTGCCGGCGAGCCGTTTCACCAGCATGACCGAGCCGATGAGCGCGCCTGCGAACGCCGCGTCGCTCCCGCGTGTCACCGAGAGCACCGGCACGAGCGCGACGATGGCGACGAGCGTGAGGAGCGCGGTCTGGCCCAGCGCGCGGCCGAATGCGAGGCCGGCGAGCAGCAGCAGGCTGCCGGGCCAGGCGATCACCGCGAGCGCGCCCATCGCGGTCGACACCCCCCTCCCGCCTGCGCCGCGCAACCACGGCGACCAGTCGTGGCCGGCGACCGCGAGCGCGCCGCACACGGCCTGGAGCGCGGGGTGCGCGCTGCCGGCGAGCAGCGGTCCGATCGCGCCCTTCGCCACGTCGAAGATCCCGGCGAGCGCGAGCGGGCCGAAACCGGCCACCCGGTACAGGCCGGTGCCCGAGACCGTGCCCGTTCCCACCCGGCGCAGGTCGGTGCCGGTCGTGAGCTGCGCGGCGATGTTCGAGAACGGGATCGAGCCCGCCACGAACGCGATGAGGATGATCCAGACTGTGGGCACGGGAGGTTTCCGGTCGCCAGACCCAGCGATGCCGCTGGCTGCACCCCGCAGTTCCCGTGCAGCTTCCCGCCCAAACCGGCGCGGGGAGCCGGGTTCAGGTCGCCAGCACCCAGTCGACCGCGTCGCAGAGCGGCTGCACCGCCGCCGGCCCGAAGGCATGGCCGTGGCCGGGCACCACCACGAGGCGGCGCGCGCCGCCGAGGGCGTCGTGGAGCTCGCTGGCGTGCACCGCGGGGATGAACGTGTCGCGTTCGCCGTGCACGACCGCCACCGGTACCTGTACGCCGGCCGCCACGGCCGCGGGCTCGGCCGCCCGCACGAGCCGGGGCTCCACGCGCACGCCGATGTGGCGGGCCGCGATCAGGCGGCCGATCGACGTCTGCGTGAGTGCGACGGCCGCCAGCCCGGTCAGCGAGCGCGGCATGCGCCAGCGCGCCGGGCAGCTCAGCAGCACCGCTCCGTCGACGTCGTGGTCGATCGCCACGTGGCGCAGCACCGCGATGGCGCCCATCGACGCGCCGACCAGCACGACGCGCGCAGCGTGCTGGCGCGCGCGAAGACGATCGCGGCGGCCACATCGTGGCGCTCCTCGTCGCCGAGTGTGCACCATCCTCCGGAAGCGCCGTGCCCACGGGCGTCGTAGGTGACCACGGCGAAGCCGCGCCCCGCGCAGGCGTCGGCGAGCGCACGTACGTGCGCGTCGGCGGCGCCGGCCGAGAAGCCGTGCACGATCACGATGGCGGTCGTCGCTGCGAGCGTCACCGGGGCGGGCCGGAGATGCGCGTGGAGCAGCACCCCGTCGACGGTCAGCAGCCCACCGGCCACGGGCGTGGCAAGTGGCGCGGCGGCCGTGCCGATCACGGGGCGGCGACCGCCACACGGGGCGCGAACCGCACGCCGATGCCCTCGCGCCGCAACACGCGGATGAACAGGAGCGTGGACGCGACGATTGCGAGCGGTGTGAGCGTCATCGACAGCGCCGTACGGGCGAGCACGTAGGTGGATGTCGAGAGCGTCACGAGCAGCCACACCGACGCGATGGCGCTCGACAGCTGCACCACTCCCCACAGGACCGTGATGTGTCTGAACGCCCGTTGCACGTGGTGATTGTCGACCACCTCGGGCTGCAGCGGGCAGAAATCGAGCGCGAGCATCCCCGCGAAGGGCCGCCGGACGAGCGCCGACACGAAGAACGCGCACGCGATCGCCGCCGTCGCGAGCGAGGGCTGCAGGAAGTAGAGGAAGGCGCTGCCGGTCGCGCAGGCGATCACGGCGCGCGCGGTCAGCGTGAGCAGGCCGAGCACGAGCAGACCCGGCACACGACGCTTGCGGGCCAGGCGCAGGACGATCATCGACACCGACCAGCCGAGTCCGCTGAGCATGGCGGGGACCAGACCGGCATAGCGCAGAAGGAGCAGGAACAGCCCGACGGGAATCAGGCTGCCTTCCACGATGCGCGGCACGGCGTGGCGTGCGAGCGCCGAAAGGCGAGGAATCTCGACATGCACGCCGCGGCAATCCTTTGTCGAACTCGACGGTCCCCGTCCTCGGGACCCACCCGCCGCCCAGACTTGGTGTCGGTGTGCAGCGTAGCCGCCCCGGGTAACACCAGCGACCCGCGCGCCGGTTACGAGCCGTCCGTCGAGGCCAGCACGGACGCGACGTCGGGAAGGTAGCTGCGGAGCGCGAACACCAAGACGATTGCGTTGAGCAACAGTGCGGGCAACGTGACGAGCATCGCGAGCTGCAGGCCCTGATGGCCGCCGCCGCCGAGCCGGTCGGCGAGGTACCCGAAGATGATCGGCGCGAAGGTCTCGCCGAGGGTGCGCGCGCCGGTCCGCACGCTCTCGGCCCGGCCCCACAGCGCCGGGTGCACCACGTCGAGGCGCACCGCGTCGAGCGGCGGATTCGGCGCCGCGAGCCCGGCTGCGCCCACCACCAGGAACGGCATCGCCACGCCGACCGAATGGGTGAAGATCGCCGGTAGCAGCGCGGCCGTCGCGAGCACATAGCCGCCCACCGCGACGAGCAGGCGCCCGCTCGACACGCCGTGGCGCACGAGGGCGTCCGCCGCCCGCGCTCCGCCAAGCACACCCGCAAGCGCGCCGACGCCCACCACGGGCACGAGCAGCGCGGCCGTCGAGTTGGAGATCGCGTACTGCGAGGTGGCGAAGAGGACTGCGAACGTGCGCAGCGCGGCGAAGAAGAAGTAGCCGATCGAGCTGGCCACGATGACGATCACGTTCGTGCGGATCTGCAGTACCTGGCGGAGCGCGGTCCGCAGTGGGAACTCTGCTGGGTCGCCCTCGATGACGGTGCTCGGGTCGGGCGCTACGTGCTCGTGCTCGATCTCCGCGACGACCGGGTCGTCCTCGCCGAGGCCGGCCTCTTCCGCCGGGTCGGTGCGCTCGGGCTCGGGAAGCTTCGCCAGCCGCCAGGCGAGCACTGCGCTCGCGACCGCGAGGAGCCCGAACACCCACCGCCACGAGAGCACGGCGATGACGCCGCCGGCGAGCAGGAGCCCGACGCCCACCCCGGCGCCCTCACCGACCTGCATGAGGCTGAGCGCGCGGGCCCGGTCCTGGCGGTGGAACAGGTCACCGGTGAGCGACGCCACGGTGGGTCCGCCCGTCGCGGTGACGGCACCGAGCGCGAGCCGGGTCACGAGCAGCATCGCGAACGACACCGCGAGCGCGCCCGCACCCATCGCGATGCTCCAGCACACCACGCTGCCGGCGAGCAGCGCGGTGCGGCGCACGCGATCGGTGAGCACACCGATGGGCAGCGTCGCGATCGCACCGACCACGCTGACCGCGCCCGCGAGCAGCCCGATGTCGAAGTGCGAGATGTGGAACACGTGCTCGAGCGTCGGCGCGAGCCCGCCCACCGCGCCCTTGTCGGCGGAGTCGAGCGCGAGCACCGCCGCGAGCAGCCAGACGTAACGGACCGCGGGACCGGAGAAGGGCACGAAGCGCCGGCCGAGCCGCGACGCGGCCGAACGCAAGGTCGTGGCCGCGTTCGACATCATGCGGTGCGATACCCGGCACTGGCAGCGGTGAGTCCCACTTCGTCCCGTTCGCCGTTTGAGCGCAGCGGGGCGCGGGTAGGCGCCGAACAGGTGTCGGGACGTCCCGGCGCAACAGACGCAAGAGTCGCATCAGTCGCATCAGTCGTATCAGTCGTAACGCACGCACAGGCGCACAGGCGCACACGCGCTCAGGTGCGAGGAGGTGCCAGCGAATCATGGCCCAGCAGCTCGTGTCCGACTATGTGCTCGCCCGACTCCGGGAATGGGGGATCCACCGGGTGTTCGGCTATCCGGGCGACGGCATCAACGGCTTCCTTGGCGCGTTCGACCGTGCGGGGGGCGATCCCGACTTCGTGCAGCCGCGCCATGAGGAGATGGGTGCGTTCATGGCGTGCGCGCACGCCAAGTTCACGGGCGAGATCGGCGCGTGCATCGCAACGTCGGGTCCGGGCGCCATCCACCTGCTCAACGGTCTGTACGACGCCCGCATGGACCACCAGCCCGTGCTCGCGCTCGTCGGGCAGCAGAAGCGGTTGTCGATGGGCGCGCACTACCAGCAGGAGGTCGACCTCGACGCGCTGTTCAAGGACGTGTCGGTCTTCGTCAACACCTGCGCGCACCCGGCGCAGGCGCGCCACCTCGTTGACCGCGCGATCAAGTGCGCGCTGACCGACCGCGGTGTGGCGACGATCATCTTCCCCGAGGACGTGCAAGAAGAGGACGCGATGCCGTCGCCGCCGCGCTCGCACGGCTCGGTGTACTCGAGCGTGGGCTGGTCGAAGCCGAGGATCCTGCCGACGGATGCCGATCTCGACCGGGCCGCCGACGTGCTCAACCGCGGCGAGCGTGTGGCGATGCTGATCGGCCAGGGCGCCGCGCAGGCGCCCGACGAGGTGATCGATGCCGCGGACGTGCTCGGTGCCGGTGTCGCGAAGGCGCTGCTGGGGCGGGCGGCCATCCCTGACGATCTCCCGTTCGTGACCGGACCGATCGGCCTGCTCGGTTCGACGGCGAGCTACGAGATGGTGACGAACTGCGACACGCTCTTCATGGTGGGCACGAGCTTCCCCTACGCGGAATGGCTGCCCGAGGAGGGCCAGGCCCGCGGCGTGGAGATCGACATCGACGGCCGGCTCATCGGCATGCGGTACCCGATCGAGGTGCCGCTCGTGGGCGACGCCAAGGAGACGCTACGCGCGCTGCTGCCGCGCCTGCACCGCAAGGAGGAGCGGTCGTGGCGCCAATTCATCGAGCAGCAGGTGGCCGAGTGGTGGCGGGTGGTCGAGGACCGCTCGCTCGAGCACATGACGCCGATGAACCCGCAGCGGGTGGCGTGGGAGCTGTCGCCCCGCCTTCCCGACGACGTCATCCTCACCGCCGATTCCGGGTCGTCGACCACGTGGTGGGCGCGCCAGCTCAAGCTCCGCCGGGGGATGCTGGCAACGCTGTCGGGCACGCTCGCGACGATGGGTCCGGCCACGCCGTACGCGATCGCCGCGAAGTTCGCCTACCCAGATCGCCCGGTCGTGGCGTTCATCGGCGACGGCGCGTTCCAGATGAACGGCATGAACGAGCTCATCACGGTCAAGCGTTACTGGGAGCGCTGGGCGAATCCCACGCTGATCTTCTGCATCTTCGTGAATGAGGATCTGAACCAGGTGACGTGGGAGCAGCGCGCGCTCAGCGGCGACCCGAAGTACGCGGGTTCGCAGTCGCTCCCATACGCACCGTTCGCGGAATGGGCGCGGTTGCTCGGCTTCGCCGGCATCAAGTGCGACCGCGACGACGATGCTGGCGCGGCGTGGGACGAGGCGTTTGCCGCAGGCCGGCCGTGTCTGATCGAGTTCATGGTCGATCGTGAGGTGCCGCCGATGCCGCCGCACATCAAGCCCGACATGGCGAAGAAGTTCATGAAGGCCTTCATGCGCGGCGATCCCGAGACGGTCGGCATCATGACGCGCGGCGCCCGGCAGAAGTTCCAGGAGTTCAAGGAATCGATCCCGCTGGTCCGCGGGTCGTGATCCCCATCGACGCGGTTCGCGCGTCGGCGTACACAGTGCCGACCGACGAACCGGAGTCGGACGGCACACTGGAATGGAGCTCGACGACGATCATCGTCGTCGAGCTCGACGCCGGCGGCGTGCAGGGCATCGGCTACACGTACGGGCTCGCAGCGGTCACCGACATCGTCAACAGCAAGCTCGCCGGCGTGCTCAAGGGGTGTGACGCCACCGAGATGGCGGCCTGCCGGCACGTGATGTCCTCCGAGCTGCGCAACGGCGGGCGGCCGGGTGCGGCGATGATGGCCGTGTCGGCCGTCGACATCGCGCTGTGGGATCTCCGGGCCCGGCAGCTCGGGGTGCCGGTGGCGACGCTGCTCGGCCCCGCTCGCCGTGCCGTGCCGATCTACGGCAGCGGCGGGTTCACGAGCTACCCGCCCGAGCGCGTCGCCGAGCAGCTCGGTGGCTGGGCGGCGGCGGGCATCCCGCGCGTG
This sequence comes from uncultured Actinomycetes bacterium, assembly GCA_963716525.1. GTDB lineage: Bacteria > Actinomycetota > Acidimicrobiia > IMCC26256 > PALSA-610 > JBBREP01. The sequence goes on along the minus strand of OY970315.1, from coordinate 185,865 downwards.
AAGATGAAGGTGGGCCGCGCACCGGCCGACGATCCGGCGCGCCTCGACGCCGCGCGCGCCGCGGTGGGCGACGGCGCGCAGCTGTTCGTCGACGCGAACGGCGCGTTCACGCGCAAGCTGGCGCTCGACTGGGCGGAGCGGTACCGCAGCGAGTGGGACGTCCGCTGGTTCGAGGAGCCGGTGTCGTCCGACGACACCGAAGGTCTGCGGCTGTTGCGTGATCGGGGTCCGGCCGGTCTCGACATCGCCGCGGGCGAGTACGGCTTCTTACTGCGCGACTTTCGTGAGTTGCTCGTTGCCGGCGCGGTCGACTGCCTCCAGGCCGACGTCACGCGCTGCGGGGGGATCAGCGGTGTGCTGCAGGTGAGCGCGCTGTGCGACGCGTTCGAGATCGACTTGTCGGGTCACTGCGCGCCGGCCGTCTCGGCGCACGCGTTCAGCGCGGCCCCGCGACTCCGCCACCTCGAGTACTTCCACGACCACGTGCGCGTGGAGCACCTGCTGTTCGACGGCGTGGCCGAACCCGAAGGCGGATGTCTCCTGCCCGATGCCGATCGTCCCGGACTCGGGCTGGAGCTCAAGGGCCCCGATGCCCGCGCGGTTCCAGGTGATATGAGAAGGGAGTGTGATGGCGCAGCTGCACATCGCCGAGCTCGAACGTGATCTGATCGCCGCGGTCGACGGCGAGGTGCGCTTCGACACCGCGTCGCGCGCGCTCTACGCCACTGACGCGTCGAACTTTCGGCAACCGCCGATCGGCGTGGTGGTACCGACCTCGGTCGACGACGTGATCGCGACGCATCGTGTGTGTCACCAGCATGACGCACCGATCCTCGCCCGGGGCTGTGGCACGAGCCTCTCGGGCGAGACCGTGAACTACGCGGTGGTGATGGACTTCTCGAAGTACCTGCACGGCATCTTCGAAGTGGACGAGCAGGCGCGCACGATCCGCGTGCAGCCGGGCGCGATCAACGAACAGGTGAACGTGGCCGCCGCGCCGCACGGCCTCAAGTTCGGGCCCGATCCGTCCACGCACAAGTACTGCACGATCGGCGGCAACATCGGCAACAACTCGTGCGGCATCCACTCACTCGAGGCGCGCTTCTACGGCGACGGCAGCCGTACGTCCGACAACCTGCACTCGATGGAGGTGCTCACCTACGACGGCGTCCGCATGACGGTCGGCCGGACCAGCGACGAGGAGCTGGCGCGCATCATCGCCGCGGGCGGCCGTCGCGGCCAGATCTACCGCGACCTGCGCGACCTGCGCGACCGCCACGCCGAGCAGATCCGCGCGCGGTTCGTGCAGATCCCGCGCCGCGTATCCGGTTACAACCTCGACGAGCTGCTCCCCGAACGCGGCTTCGATGTCGCCGCCGCCCTTGCCGGTACCGAGGGCACGTGTGTGACGGTGCTCGAGGCGAAGCTCAAGCTCATCCCCAAGCCCGCCGCGCGCACGCTGCTCGTGATCGGCTACGACAGCATCTTCGATGTCGGCGACCACATCATGGAGATCCTGGAAGCGCGGCCGATCGGCTGCGAGGCGATCGACCACGAGCTGTTCCACAACGAACGGGAGCTCGGCATCCATGCCGAAGATCTCAGCTTGCTGCCGGAGGGCGGCGCCTACGTGCTCGTGGAGTTTGGCGGCAACAGCAAGCACGACAGCGACGACGCGGCGCGGCAGCTGATGGCGCGCCTGCGCAAGGATGAGCACAGCCCGGTCGACATGTCGGTGTTCGACGACGAGCAGCAAGAAGCCCGCCTGTGGGAGGTGCGCGAGGCGGGCCTGGGCGCCACCGCGTTCGGTCCCAGCGGCGTCGACCACTGGCCCGGCTGGGAGGACTCGGCCGTGGCGCCCGAGAAGGTGGGGCCGTACCTGCGCGATCTGCGCAAGCTGTACGAGAAGTTCGACCTCGACGGCGCGCTGTACGGGCACCTTGGTGACGGGTGCATCCACTCGCGTATCTCGTTCGACCTGCGCACCGCGGGTGGGCTGGGCACGTACCGGGCGTTCCTCGAGGAAGCCGCCGATCTCGTGGTGTCGTACGGCGGTTCGCTGTCGGGTGAGCACGGCGACGGCCAGCAGCGCGCCGAACTGCTCCCGAAGATGTTCGGCGCCGAGCTCGTCGACGCCTTCCGTGCGTTCAAGCGCATCTGGGATCCCGACTGGAAGATGAACCCCGGCAAGGTCGTCGACCCGTATCGCTTCGACGAGAACTTGAAGCTCGGGACCGGCTACGAGCCGGCGCGGCCTGCGGTGCGGTTCGACTACTCGCAGGACCACGGCGACTTCGCGCACGCCACGTTGCGCTGCGTCGGTGTGGGCCGGTGCCGGATCCCGCACGGCGACCAGGTGATGTGCCCGAGCTTCCAAGTGCTGCGCGAGGAGCAGCACAGCACTCGCGGCCGTGCCCGGCTGCTCTTCGAGATGCTGCAAGGCGACGTGATCACCGACGGCTGGCGGAGCCAGGAGGTGAAGGAGGCGCTCGATCTCTGCCTGGCGTGCAAGGGGTGCAGCAACGACTGCCCCGTGAACGTCGACATGCCCACATACAAGGCCGAGTTCCTGCACCATCACTGGAAGGGTCGGTTGCGCCCGCGCCACGCGTACGCGTTCGGATTGATCGATCGCACTGCCGACCTCGCGTCCCGGGTACCCAGGCTCGCCAACTCGGTGGCGCGCTTCGCTCCCACGGCCGCACTGCTACAGCGCGTTGCCGGCATGACGTCCGAGCGGTCGATCCCGCGCTTCGCGCCCGTCACGTTGCAGCGCTGGTTCGACGCGCGCGCGGCGCGCAACGTCGACGGGCCCCGGGTTGTGCTGTGGCCCGACACGTTCAACAACCGCTTCCACACCGAGGTCGGCGTGGCCGCAGTGGAGGCGATCGAAGACGCCGGATGGCACGTCGTCATGCCGCAGGGTCACGTGTGCTGCGGCCGACCTCTCTACGACTACGGCTTCTTGAACCTCGCCGAGCGGTACCTGCGCAGCTCGCTCGATGTGCTGCGCGAGGAGATTCGTCGGGGCACCCCGGTGGTCGGCATCGAGCCAAGCTGCCTCGCGGTGTTCAAGGACGAGCTCACGAAGCTGCTGCCGCACGACGACGACGCGCAGCGCCTCGCGAAGCTGGCCATGCACTTCGGGGAGTTCTTCGAGCGCTACGAGCTCGCGGTGCCGCACTTCGACGGCCACGCGGCCGTATGGGGCCACTGCCACCACAAGGCGACGGGCGGCATGCAGCCGGAGCTCGACCTGCTCGCGCGCATGGGCCTCGACACCGAACTGCTGGAAGGCGGCTGCTGCGGCCTGGCCGGCTCCTGGGGATTCGAGGCCGGCCACCACGACATCTCGATGCGCTGCGCCGAGGAGGGCATCCTGCCCGGCGTGCGTGACGCGGCGGCCGACACGCTCGTCGTCGCCGACGGCTTCTCCTGCCAGACCCAGCTCGCTGACGCGCGCGCTGGCCGCGCGGCGCTGCACGTGGCCCAGGTGATCGAGCTCGCGCGCCGCGGCGTGCGGTCCGACGGTTCCGTGCCGCCCGAGCGCCTCGTCGCCCCCGCGCCCCGCCGCGCGCGCCGGCGGCGGCGGGAGCGCGTTGCTGAACGCGGCAAAACGGGTATTCCCATTGCAAGGATGCGTAGATGAACAGGAGGTTCGCATGACGCAGGAACCAATTACCACGGTGCAACCCCGGCGGCCCGTAGCCCGCTACCCGTCGGAGGGCGCACCAACGCACAATGGACACGACGCCCACGATCTGTGGGAACAGCGGGCACGGGTGGTGCTCGCGCCGATCGCGGCACCGTCGATCCTGGGGCTGTTCGGCTTCTCGGCCGCGACGCTCATGGTCGGCGCCTATCTCGCGGGTTGGTACGGATCGGTGACGACACCGCTGTACCTGTTCCCGTTCGCGTTGGTGGTCGGCGGCATCGCCCAGTTCCTCGCCGGCATGTGGGCCTACAAGGCCCGCGACGGTCTGGCCACGGCGATGCACGGTGTGTGGGGGTCGTTCTGGGTGGGCTGGGGAATCCTCCAGCTGCTCTTCGCGACCGGCACGTTGCCCAACCCGGGCATCAACGACCCGGGCTTCGGCTTCTGGTTCATCGCGCTCGCGGCGATCACGCTGATGGGCACGTTCGCGGCGATCGGCGAGAACATCGCCCTCACCGCGGTGCTCGGAACCCTGACCGCGGGCTCGACGTGCGCAGCGATCGCGTACATGGCCGGTGTCACGGGCTGGGAGCGCGCGGCTGGTTGGTTGTTCGTGTTCGCGGCCGGTTTCGCTTGGTACACCGCGGGCGCCATGATGCTCGAGGGCAGCTTCAAGCGCGTGATCCTGCCGTTGGGCAAGTACTCGGCGCGCCAGAACGTGCCCGGCACTCGGGCTCTCGAACCGATCGAGTTCCCCACCGGCATGCCCGGCGTGAGGGTCGGTCAGTAGCAGCAGCCGGACGATCTGGAGCAGGACGGCGGCCGCCGGTCCCGAGGAGTCAACGGGACCTGCGGCCGCTCGTCTTGCGCCTGAGCGCGATACGAACCTCGGCCTTGCGGGTCGAGGCCTGCTCGCGCAGATCCGCCTTCACTGCAGCCGCGAGCTGGCGCACGGTGTTCGGTACGTTCTCGAGGAACTGGCGATCACGTACACCGTGCGCCCGTTCGTCGAAGATGCCGTGCGGGCCGAAGTCGACGGTGTCGTCGGCTGGCTCACGCAGGTTCGCAGGCCGGTCCGGCCGCACCGGTTCGTCGGTGAGCTGCGACTGCACGCCGGTGATCGCCGCGAAATGCGTCGCGATGCCTGGGGCGACCGAAGCAGCCGCGACGACGAGCCGGTTCCACGTGCCGAGCGTCTTCTCCGGCCGCCGGTCGAGCGCGGTGCTGACGATGCGATCGCCGGCCAGCTCCGGCTGGTAGATCGGCGGCACCGGCCGCGGGTGCTTGTCGAGGTTCGTCTGGCACCAGTCGAACTGCGGCGTGTTGAGCGCCGGCATGTGCACCATGCTGATGGTGACGTGGCTGCCCTCCTCGAGCAGTTCCGCGCGCACCGCTTCGAAAAAGCCGCGGCACGCGAACTTCGACGAGCAGTACGGCGCTTGCAGCGGGATACCGAGGAATGCGAGCGCCGACCCGACGTTGACGATCGCGCCACGGTCGCGGGGGCGCATGCGTTCGAGGGCGGCCATCGTCCCCCACACCTGGCCGAGAAACGTCACTCGGACGGCACGCTCGAAGTCGTGCGGATCGGTATCGACCACACGCTGGAACACAGTGGTCATCGCGTCGTTGACCCACACGTCGATCGGTCCGAGCGCGTCCTCCACCCGTGACGCGGCCGCGTTCACCTCGTCGAACTCGGCGACGTCGACGGGGAGCGCGAGCGCGCGCCGGCCGTATCGTTCGACGTCGTGCACCGCGCCGTCGAGCCCGGCGCGCCCACGTGCCAGCAGCGCCACGTCGAAGCCCTCCGCGGCGAACGCTCGTGCGGCGGCCCGTCCCACGCCACCCGACGCGCCGGTCACGACGGCGACGCGTGTCACCGGGCGGAGCGCCATGCTCGCCGTCCTCTCACACATGATGCCTTCCCCGTTTCGCGGCCGGCCATGCACGGCGGCACGCAGTTGCCCGGTGCGGTTGCCCGGTGCGGTTGCGCGGTGTCGGTTGTGCGGTGTCGGTTGCGCGGTGTCGGTTGCGCGGTGTCGGGGTAAGGAACTGACGTCGTTGACGCCCGCCGAGGGAGGACGAGGTCAGCACACCGTCGCCGCACGAGCTCTTGCTGATCACGCCGCACGTGCTGCGCGACTACGCGCTGCTCGCCGACGGTGAGCGTGGCGCGGTAGTCGGCCCGCGCGGCGACATCGTGTGGCTGTGCTTCCCGCACTGGGACTCCGAACCCGTGTTCGCCGCGCTGCTCGGAGGCGCCGGCGCGTACGTCGTGCGGCCGTCCGACGAGCACTTCGTGTGGGGCGGGCAGTACGACGAGGACACGCTCGTGTTCCGCAACCGCTGGATCGTCGGTGGCACGATCGTCGAATGCGTGGAGGCGATGGGATTTCCCGGCACCACCGACCGGGTGGCGCTCGTGCGGCAGGTGAAGGCGGTCGAGGGGCCCGCGTCCGTCGACGTGACGCTTGCGTTGCGGGGCCGCAACGGCGAGCGGGTGGGCGCGCACCCGCATCGATCGGGCGACGGCTGGACGTTCGAGGTCGACGGGGTGCACGTGCGCTGGACGGTGCCCGGTCACCCTCGCTGGTCCGACGGCCTGGCCTTCATGCATCTCGACCTCGAACCGGGCGCGCACGCCGATCTGGTGCTCGAGCTCGCGACCGCGCCGTTCTCCGCACCACCCATCGCGGGCGGGCAGCTGATTCGCGAGACGACCGCGCAATGGAAGGAGGCGTCGAGCCCGTTGCGAGGGTGCCGCGCGGAGCGCGACGCCCGTGCCGCGCTCACGCTGTTGCGCGGTATGACCGCGTCCAACGGTGGGATGGTGGCGGCGGCGACTACATCGCTCCCCGAGCGGGCCGACGAGGGGCGCAACTACGACTACCGCTACGCGTGGATCCGCGATCAGTGCTACGCGGGGCTCGCCGGCGCGGCGGCCGGCGACGCCGGTCATCCGCTGCTGGACGATGCCGTCCGGTTCGTATCCGAGCGGGTGCTCGCCGACGGTGACCGGCTGCGGCCGGCGTACCGAGTGTCGGGCGAGCCGGTGCCCGAGGAGTGCACTGCCGACCTCCCCGGCTATCCCGGCGCGACCACCGTCGTGTTCGGCAACCGTGCTGGCAGCCAGTTCCAGCTCGACGTCTTCGGCGAGGCGCTCCAGATCTTCGCGGCGGCCGCGGCCGCGGACCGCATCGATCCTGTGGTGTGGCAGGCCGCCGAGGTGGCCGCAGACGCCATCGAGCGGCGGTGGCGCGACGACGACGCGGGGGTGTGGGAGGTGTCGCCGAGGCGCTACACCCAGAGCCGTCTGGCCTGCGTGGCGGGCTTGCGCGCCATCACGGCGCAGGCGGCGCCCGGTCCGCTCGCGAACCGCTGGTTGGCGCTTGCTGACGGCATCGCCGCGGATGTCGCGACCTGGGGTGTGCTCCACGACGGGCGCTGGCGGCGGGCGGCTGACGACGACCGTGCCGATGCCGCGCTGCTGCTCGCCGGGCTCCGCGGCGCAGTGCCGCCCGACGACCCTCGCAGCCAGCACCTGCTCGAGGCGGTGTGCGCGGATCTCGTCGTCGACGGCTACGTGTACCGCTATCTCGTCGACGACGCGCCGCTCGGCGCGCGCGAGGGCGCCTTTCTGATCTGCGGCTTCTGGCTGGCGCTCGCGCTGCATCAGGTTGGCCACGTCGACGCGGCGGTGGCGGTATTCGAGCGCAACCGCGCCGCGTGCGGTCCCTCGGGCATCTTCACCGAGGAGTACGACGTGCACGAGCGGCAGCTCCGCGGCAACTTTCCGCAGGCCTTCGTGCACGCCCTGCTCGTGGAGGCCGCAGTGACGCTCCCATCCGAGCGACGGTGAGCGCCGGAATTCGGACCGTGAGCCATGAGTCCGGTGCACGGAATGGGGTACGGAAGTCAATGATGATCGATGAGCGGGCTCACCCGAGCGGCCATGTGCTCGTGGCGTACGCGGCCGAGGAGGCGGCCCGCCAGCGTGCTCGTCGAGCCGGAACGATGGTGAGCGGCACCGCGCGTCATCGTGACGTCGTGCCGCGGCGGGGCGCGTGATGGCCACCTGGCTGTTCGGTGAGTGGCGCACCGCCGGCTATGTGGCGGTGAGCGCGCTGTGCATCTACGTGTCGGTCGTGATCGCGTTGCGTTACGGCGAGCGGCGGACGCTCGCGGAGATGACCGCGTACGACTTCGCCGTCGCGGTCGCGCTCGGCGCGATCATCGGCCGCACCGCGACGACACCCACGCCCACGTACGTCCAGGGTCTCGTCGCGACGCTGACCCTGCTCGTGATGCACCACCTCCTCAGCTGGGCGCGCAACCGCTGGCGTCCGATCAGGAGGATCACCGATCACGGCCCGCTGCTGCTCGTGCGCGACGGGCGTCCAGACCGCGAAGCGCTCGCCCGCGCGCATGTCACCGACGACGACCTCGCTGCTGTGCTGCGGCTGCACGGCACCGAAGCACTCGAAGCCGGTCTCGACGTCGTGCTCGAATCCCGGGGCGCGTTCTCGGTGATCAAGCGCCCTCACGCGCACCACGCTCGGGGGCAGTGAGCGCAGGCTCGTGGTGTGCGCGTGCGAGTCGCTCCCGTTGCGGCGCCACCGTGTAGCGCGGGTCCTTCGCCGACGCGACACCCGCGTAGAACACACCCAGCTTCGTGCAGCACGAGCCGGCGACGAGGCCGGCACCAGCGAGGCGCGACACGAGGCGGCTGCGGCCACCGAGCGCGGCCCCGGCGAGCGCGCCGCCGAGAGACAGCGCACGGGCCGCCTTCATGTACCTGCCGCCGGCGCCCTGCTGGTACGGCTCGGCGACCATGCCGAGGCGCCGCTCCATGAGGCGTGTGCTCACCAACTCGGCGGCGGCCCCGACGGCGGCGGCATGCCGCGCGGGCGCGGCTTGGTCGATCGGTGCGGCCGCCATCGACAAGCCGGCGCCTGCGACGACACCTGATGCCGCGAAGAGGTACGGCAGCTCTCGATGCGCGTCGTGCCAGGCGGGTACGGCCGTGTCGGCGATGAGCGCGCCGGTGTACGAGGCGACCGCGGGGCCGAGCAGCGCGGCCGAGGCGGTGGCGAGCGTGCCGATACCGCGGAACCGGTGTGTGACCGCGGTTGCGGCGGCGACTGTCGCGGCGGGCGTGTAGGCGGCGAGGAGCCACGATCCCACGCTCATGGGCGACGTGGGCTTGAACACCCGCAGCATGTTGAGAAAGCGCGCGGGCCGGCCGAGGTCGTGCACGAGACCGGCCATGCCGGCCGCGATCGCGCCGGCCGCGCCGAGCTTGGCCACGCGCGCGAGCGCGGGCCGGTGCGTGAGGTCGGCGCCGGCCGCGAGCACCGATGCCGTTCCGGCGAGTCCGCCGCAGAAGAAGTAGCCGGCGATGTCGGGCGCCTTCCAGCTCGGCTGGTTCAGCACCGGAAGCCCGTAGTACGACGTGAACGTCGCGTCCGGCACCATCGGCTGCTCACCGCGCCGGCGCGTGGCCGGGCCGCTGCCGGTGTGCACGCCCACCGTGGCCTCGCGGCCCGCCCGCCCGCCTTCCAAGCCCTTGACAGTGACGCGCGAGTCGTTGGGCATCAGCGCCGCCTTCCGACGAAGGCCGCGGCCACCGCAAGGGCCGTGCCGGCGGCCGCGGCCGCGACGTGCCTCCACATCGCGGGGAGGTCGCGCGTCGTCACCACTGGGTCGGGCGGCAGCCCGTACACCTCGGGCGCGTCGAGCAGCAGGAAGAAGGCTCCGTCGCCGCCAACACCGTCTTCGGGATCGTGCCCGTAGAGGCGCGCGTCTTCCACGCCGCTCGAGTGCAGCTGCTCCACGCGCACCTGCGCGCGTGCGCGCAGGTTGTCGAGCGGACCGAACTGGATCGAGTTCGTGGGGCACGCCTTCGCGCACGCAGGCTCCATGCCGACGGTGAGACGGTCGTAGCAGAGCGTGCACTTCCACACGCGCCCGTCGTCGGGGCGCTGGTCGATCACGCCGTACGGGCACGCGGGGATGCAGTAGCCGCAGCCGTTGCAGATGTCTTCCTGCACCACCACGGTGCCGAACTCGGTACGGAACAGCGAACCCGTGGGGCACACGTCGAGACACGCGGCGTGCGTGCAGTGCTTGCAGACGTCGCTCGACATCAGCCACCGCAGCTCGTTCGCCGGACCGGGCGTGGTCGGTTGCATCTTCGCTTCCGGCGAGAGCGGCGACACGCCCGAGCCGTCGGCGGCCAGCGCGTCGAGATCGAGCTCGTCGTGGTGCACACCGGCGATCTGCACGCCCACGGACTTGCGTTGCTCGATGAACGCGACGTGGCGCCACGTGTCGGCGCTAAGGCCCTGGGTGTTGTCGTACGACATCCCGGTGAACTGCAGCCCGTCCTCGGGCACGTGGTTCCACTCTTTGCACGCCACCTCGCATGCCTTGCACCCGATGCACACCGACGTATCGGTGAAGAACCCCACGCGCGGTGGTGCGTCGGTGTACCCGGCGGCCGCTGCCGGATCGGTCGCGCCGTGTACCAGCGCCTCGACGGATCGGACCATGGTCACACCTCGGTTCCCGTGGTCTCGGTGATGCCGGCGCGCCGCTGGTACTCCGCGACGAACGGCGGCAGGTCGGCGCCGCGCGGGCGGCGGCCCGGCTGGATGTCGCACGCCATCGCCTTCACCTCCTGGATGTGCACGTTCGGGTCGAGCGCCAGGTGTGCGAGCTCGTTGGCCGCGTCGCCGGTGACGAGGCCGTTGCGACCCCAGTGATAGGGGAGGCCGACCTGGTGCAGCGTGCGGCCCTGCACCACGAGCGGCGTCATGCGCGCGGTCACGAGCACGCGGGCCTCGATCGCGCTGCGTGCGGTGACGATCGTGGCCCAGCCTCCGTGTTCGAGGCCGCGCTCGCGGGCGAGCTCGGGCGACACTTCGCAGAACATCTCCGGTTGCAGCTCCGCGAGGTAGGGGAGGAACCGGCTCATGCCGCCTGCGGTGTGATGCTCGGTGAGGCGATACGTGGTGGCGACGAACGGAAACACGTCGGCGCCCGGCGAGCCGTCACTCGGCGCGTAGCGGTTGTGCTTGCCCGGCGGCGTCACCTGGCGCGCCGGATTGCGCTGCTGGTGGTACAGCGCGTTGTCGAATGGTGACTCCTGCGGTTCGTAGTGGGTGGGCAGGGGGCCGTCGGCGAGCCCGGTCGGCGCGAACAGCCAGGCCTTGCCGTCGGCTTGCATCACGAAGGGGTCGTCGCCCGAAAGCGCCTCCGACGCCATGGCGTCGGCCGGCGGGCGGTACCAGGGCGACCGGTCGGCCACGAAGTCGGGTGTGTCGTGGCCGGCCCACTTCGCCTGCTCGCCGTCCCACCACACGAACGCCTTGTTGTCGCTCCACGGCTGCCCGTCCGGGTCGGCCGACGCGCGGTTGTAGATGATGCGCCGGTTCGCGGGCCACGCCCATCCCCATTCCGGGGCCACCCAGCTCTGCTCCTTGGCCGGCTTGCGCCGCGACGACTTGTTCTCGCCGTCGGCGTACACGCCGCAGTAGATCCAGCAGCCACACACGGTGGAGCCGTCGTCGCGCAATTGCTCGTAGCTCGACAGCAGGTGACCGCGCCCGTTCCAGCCGTTGATCTCGGCCAGCACGGTCTGTGCGATCGGTTCCGCGATCGAGCCGTGCGTGGGGTAGTCCCACGTGAGGTCGAGGATCGGCCGGTCCATCTCGTCGACCGAGCCGGCGAGCTTCTCCCGGATGATGCGCCCGAGGTGGTACATGAACCACAGCTCGCTGCGCGCGTCGCCGTCGGGCTCCTTCCCTGCATGGTGCCACTGCAGCATGCGCTGGGTGTTCGTGAAGCTGCCGTCCTTCTCGGTGTGCGCGGCGGCGGGCATGAAGAACACCTCCGTCTTGATGTCCTCCGTGCGCAGCTCACCGGTGTCGATCTCCGGCCCGTCCTTCCACCACGTGGCGCTCTCGATGAGCGAGAAGTCGCGCACCACCAGCCAGTCGAGGTTGGCCATGCCGAGGCGTTGCATCTTGGCGTTGGCCGAGCCGACCGCGGGATTCTCGCCCATGATGAAGTAGCCGGTGCACGTGCCGTCCTGCTGGAGCTGCACCGTGTCGTAGGTGCTGTGGCTGCCCGTGAGGCGCGGGAGGTAGTCGAAGCAGAAGTCGTTCTCGGGCGTTGCGGCGGCACCCCAGTACGCCTTGAGGAGGCTCACCGTGTAGGCCTTCATGTCGCCCCAGTAGCCCTTTCGGGCCGAGTCACCCGCGATGAACTTGTCGAGGTTCTCGTCTTTGTGCGCGTGCGGCATCGGGATGTAGCCGGGGAGGATGTTGAACAGCGTCGGGATGTCGGTCGAGCCCTGGATCGACGCGTGCCCGCGCAGCGCCAGGATCCCGCCTCCGGTGCGGCCGATGTTGCCGAGCAGCAACTGCAGGATCGCCGCAGTGCGGATGTACTGCACGCCCACGGTGTGCTGTGTCCAACCCACGGCGTACGCGAACGCGGTGGTGCGGTCGGGCCCGGAGTTCGAAGCAATGGTCTCGCACACCTGCAGGAACAGGTCGCGCGGCACGCCGCAGATCTCCTCGACCATCTCGGGCGTGTAACGCGAGAAGTGGCGCTTCAGCACCTGGAACACGCAACGGGGGTGTTGCAGCGTCTCGTCGCGTTGCAGCTCGACCCTGCCGATGCCCGACCCCGCGGCGCCCGTGCGTTCTCCGCGCGCAGAGTCGTGGCCGTTGCCGTGCTCGCCGTACAGCTGGTCGCGCTGTCCGGCTGACGACTCGACGATCGTGCCCTCGTACTGCCACGACTCCGGTTCGTACTTGCGCTGCTCGGGGTCGAACCCGCTGAACAGCCCGTCGAGGTCCTCGGTGTCGCGGAAGTCCTCACGCAGCACGACCGGCGCGTTCGTGTAGCGCACGACGTAGTCGTGGAACCATCGCTCGTGCTCGATCACGTAGTTGACGATCCCGCCGAGGAACGCGATGTCGGTGCCCGCGCGCAACGGCACGTGCACGTCGGCCACGGCGCCGGTGCGGGTGTAGCGCGGATCGACGTGGATCAGCGTCGCGCCCCGCGCCTTGGCCTCCATCACCCACTGGAAGCCCACCGGATGGCACTCCGCCATGTTGGAGCCCTCGATCACGATGCAGTCGGCGTTCTGCAGGTCTTGCTGGAATGTCGTGGCGCCGCCGCGTCCGAGCGATGTCCCCAAACTGGGGACGGTCGAAGAGTGTCGAATACGCGCCTGGTTCTCGATCTGGATCGCGCCGAGCGCGGTGAAGAGTTTCTTGATGAGGTAGTTCTCCTCGTTGTCGAGCGTCGCGCCGCCGAGGTGCGCGAAGCCCATGGTGCGGCGCACGCGCTTCCCCTGGGCCTCCCACTGCCAGCCCTTGCGCCGCGACTCGAGCACCCGATCGGCGATCATGTCCATCGCCCGGTCGAGCTCGAGCTCCTCCCAGTCGGTGGAGTACGGCTTGCGGTGGAGCACCTTGTGGCGCCGGGCCGAACCCGTAGTGAGCTGCAGCGTCGCCGATCCCTTGGGGCAGAGACGGCCGCGGCTCACCGGCGAGTCGGGATCACCTTCGATGTGCACGACCTGGTCGTCCTTCACGTACACGTTCTGCCCGCAGCCCACCGCGCAATAGGGGCACACGGACTTCACGACCTTGTCGGCGGTGATCGTGCGGGGCTCGAGGCGCGCCGTCCGTCCGCTCATCGCCGCGGCGCCGCGCCCGAGCCGGTCGGTCCCGGTGAGCTGGCGGTACACGGGCCACTGCTCGATGCGGTCACGCACACCCATCGTCGCTCCCTTCGGCGCGGGCGATCCGTGCGCCCACCGCCACACGCTCCTCGGCGGTCGTCGATTCCTGCAGCGCGAGGAGCACCTGGTCTTCGTATGCGACATGGCTGCGCAACGCGTGCTGCAGCTTTTTGACGAGCTCCTCGAACTCCTCACTTCCCGGCGCCGCCGCGGCCAGCGAACCGAGCACCTCGCGGCCGTGCCGCTCCTGGGTGCGGGCATCGTCGGCCACGTCGTCGCCGTTCGCGAGCTTCTCGCGTACGAACGGCCAGAAGTGCTCCTCCTCGGCGGCCTCGTGGCGCTCGAGACCGGCGCGGATCGCATCGACGATCGCGACCCGCTCGGCGATCTGATCGTCGGTCGCGCCGTCGGCCGCCGATGGCGTGTATTTCAACCGCGCGGCGAGCTTGTGGAAGCGGTTGTGGTCACGGGGGAGCAGCGCGACGACGTCGGCGTTGTCGTTCGTCTCGCCGAGCTGCGGTGGCTCGGGCCAGTCGCTCTTTGCCGCGCCCCGCATCTGCGCATCGCCGCGCACGCGTGCGAGGATCCAGTGCTGCACCTCGTCGTGGTGCGTCGGGTTGTGGACGTGCTCGGGGTTGGCGAGGTGCTGCGTGCTCGTGGCGACAAATCCCGGCCGGTCGCGCGCCTCCGCGGTGAGCGGGTCGCTCCCGTCGGCCGGCACGCCGGTGGCGATCATGTACGCGAGGCCGGGATGGATCCCGAGGCGGCGGCCGGCGTCTTCGTATTCGACGCCCGCTTCGACGAGATCGCGTACGTCGCGCTGAGTCACCACGATGTGTCACCTCCCGTCCGCTGCCTGGCTCGTTACCCCCGGCCGTCGGAGGCCAACCACCGCCGAGTGCCGGCACGACCCGAGCCATTCTGCCTACGCGGTGCCCGCTGCGTGTCACCGGCGACGCCGGCGGCAACAACCCTGTCGTGACGCTCGACGCAGCCCACCTCTCGACCGGTGTGGTGCTGGCCCGGCTCGCCGGTGCGGCAGGTCTCGGCATGCTGCTCGGCGTCGAGCGGGAGCTCGACGGTCACGAGGCCGGCGTGCGGACGCACGGCCTGCTGGCCCTCGGCTCGGCGCTCTTCGGCGCGATCTCGGTGGGCGCGTTCGGCGCCTTCGTGGTGGAGGGCACGAGGACGAACGCGACGGTCGACGTCAGCCGCGTGGCCGCCTACGTCGCGGCCGGCGTCGGCTTCATCGGGGCCGGCACGATCCTGAAGGACCACGAGCACGTAAAGGGGCTGACGACCGCGGCGTCGCTCTGGGTCACGGCCGCCGTCGGACTCGCCGCGGGGCTCGGCTTCTGGGCCGGCGCGCTGGGCGCGGCGCTGTTCGCGCTGGTGGCGCTCGTGTCCGACCGGGTCGCGGGCTGGTTGCACTCGCGGCTCGGCCGGCACCGGCCCGACCTCGGGTGACGATGCGCGGAGCGGGTGATCGGCGCGCGTGGCCCAGGCGCTCGGGTGCTCAGGCGCTCAGGTGTGCTCAGGCGTTCAGGCGTTCAGCTGTTCACGAAGCGGCGCGCTGGCGGGCGTGGCGCTTGGCGGCATACATCGCCGCGTCGGCTTCGGCGACGAGGTCGTCGCAGGTCGTGGCGCCGCCGTGCGCCAAGGCGATCCCCATGCTCGCGGCCACATGCACGGTCGCGGGTTCGAGGTGGATCGGCGCGCCGAGCGTGCTGGTGATGCGCTGCGCGAGCACGTCGAGGGCATCGTGTTGCTGGTCATGGCACACCACGAGGAACTCGTCGCCGCCGAGGCGCCCCACCGTGTCGGTCGCGCGGAGGTTCTGCTGCACGCGCTGTGCCACTTCCACCAGCAGCATGTCGCCGGCGTGGTGGCCGTAGGTGTCGTTGACCGACTTGAAGTCGTCGAGGTCGATGTAGATGACACCCACCCGGAAGCCCCGCTCGAGCTGCGCCGTGATCGTCTGCAGCACCGACGCGCGGTTGAGGCAGCTCGTGAGCGGGTCGAAGGTGGCCCGGCGCTGCAGCTCGGCGTGCGTACGGGCGCGCTCGGTGATGTCCTCGACGCACACGATCGCGCCGTCGACGGCACCGTCCGGCCCGGTGAGCGACCGGAGGCGAAGCAGGCAGCGGCGCTCCTCGTCGTGGCGTCGCGTCTCGGCGGTGACCTCGATGTCGCGATCGATCCCGTCGGCGAACACGGAGTCGAGGGCGGCGCGCGCCGCGGCGGCATGCTCCGGGGTCAACGTGCGGAACGGCTCGGCCGTGCCCTTCGGCACGCCGAGGATGGTGTGGAAGCGCTCGTTGGCGTACACCACGTCGCCGCCGCGGTCGAGGTGGAGCAGTCCGAGGGGCACGGTCTCGGCCACGCGGCGGAGCAGCCGCTCCTGCGTGCGGACCTCCTCGTGAGCGGCCATCTCGTCGCTCACGTCGAGCATCTCGGTCACGACGCACGCTCGCTGCGGGTCGTCGAAGTGGTTGTGGTTGACGAGCTCCACCCAGAGCCACGAGCCGTTCGCGTGCCGGTACCGGAGCCGCGTCCGCAGCTGCATCCCCGTGCTGGCGAGCATGTCCATCCAGCTCTCGATGGCGCGCTCGTGGTCGTCGGGATGCACGAACTCGAGCGAACCGTGCCCCACGATGTCGTCGCGACGCCACCCGAGCATCTTCGTCGTCGCCTCGTCCACGTCGACGAACGTCGCCGTCTCGTTCTTCTCCTGGTAGCAGACGCGCGGCGTCACGTCGGGCGCCTGCGCGAGCGCGGCGAGCTCCACGTCGCCGCTCGGGATCAGCACGCCGACGAGCACGTCGTGCAGCGGCCGCACGTCGAAGAAGTCGAGGTTGGCGTCGGCACCGCAACTCAGGCGCACGCATGTGTGCGCGGCACCGGCCGCGATCGCGCGGTGCCAGGTGTCGATCACCTGCTCTCGCTCCGCGGGCAGCACCAGATCGAGCGCCGACCGGGCCTGGAGCACCGAGCGGCCGTGGTCCTGCAGCGCGAGCGGCATCGGTGCGAAGAAGCCGTGGGAGTTGATCCCGGTCACGAGCGCGCGCTCGTTGCCACGCACCAGTGCGCGGAAACCTGCTTCCGCTACCCGCGGGTCGACGCGGCCCGATGAGGCCATGTGGGTGGATCGGGACGCGGCGCCCCGGCCTTGAGCGGTTCAGCGCGGCTCGCGCCACATTGCCCACACCGTCGGGCCGCCGCGGGGGATGTGGACCTCCTCGGTCACCTCGAAGCCGTGCCGCGCGTAGAAGGGGATGTTGCGCTCCTTCGACGACTCCAGGTAGACGCGCTCGCCCCGGCGGTCACAATGCTCGAGGACCGGCGCGATGATCGCCGAGCCCGCTCCGTGCCCCTGCCACTCGGGCGTCGTGCCGAGCATCTGCAGGTACCAGTGGCGCTCCTTGGGATGATGGCTCTGGAAGTAGAGCAGCCCGCCGGCGACGGTGCCGATGCGCAAGCCCACCAGGCGCGCAGTCAAGAGACCGAGCTTTGCGTCGGCGAACCAGCCCATCGGAAAGGTGCCGGGTGGGTTCCAGATGGCTGCGGCGCGCCCGTCTGCGGCTGTGTACACCTCGCCGAAGGGGAACGACCCGCGGAGCAGCGCGCGGAAGAACGCGGGCAGCTTGCGCCGGCGCGCCGCGGCGTCGGGGAACAGCCACATCGTCAACGGGTCGTCGTCGAAGGCAAGTGCGAGGGTGCTCGCGAGCGCGCCGAGCTCGTCGTGCGCCGCCCGGCGCGCGGCGACCGGCCCGGCCGGCTCGGGTCGTGACACGTCAGGCTCCCTCGGGCCCGCGCGTGTCGATGCGCAGCCGGGTCAGCGCGGTCGTGCGGATGCGCCACGTTCCGTCGCGCTTCTCGTAGGTCTCGTGGTAGTGGCCGTAGCCGTGCATCTCCGTGCCGTCGGGCCAGCGCAGCATGTCCTCCATCGACCAGATTCCCGTCGCGGTCGTCGGCGACGTCAGCTCGATCTCGGGCATGTGCCCGTGGTGCACGGTCACGACGTCGCCGATCATGGCGCGCAGGAAGGTCATGAACTCGTCGGCGCCGGCGACGATCCCGCCGCCCGACGACGTGGTGTCGACGACCACGTCGGCCGCGAAGACGTCACGCATGCCGTCCCAGTCCTTCGTGTCCATGGTGCGGAAGTAGCGCGCCTTCAACTGCTTGATCGCCTCGACGTCGTCCATGCCCTCCATCCCGTCCATGCGGTCCTTGCCGTGCATTGCGCCACGCTACGGAGGCCGCGGGCAAATTCCGGCGCTCGGCCGCTCGAGCCGTCGTGCGCTCGACACGCGCCGCGCGACGCGGCAGGGTGTGACGGTGACTGCGAGCGATCATGCGGATGTGGTGCGGCGATCGTTCGAGCGCCAGGTGCCGTTGTTCTCGGGCCCGGACTCACCGTTCGCGGCGCGGCCGGCGAGCTCCTCGTCGTGGATCGAGCCACTGGCACCCGACATGATCCTGCTCGACGTGGCCTGCGGCGCGGCCCACGCCGCCGAGCCGCTCGCCGCGGCCGTGCACCAGATCGTCGGTATCGACCTGACCACCGCGCTCCTGCGCGTGGGGGCCGAGCGTTTGCGCGACGCGGGCGTCGGCAACGTGCTGCTCCAAGAGGGTGATGCCGAACAGCTGCCCTTCGTGGACGAGTCGTTCCACATCGTGTTCTGCCGTAGCTCGCTGCATCACTTCGCGGCGCCCGAGCGAGCGGTCGGCGAGATGGCTCGAGTGTGTCGCCGTGACGGGCGGGTGGTGCTCGTCGATCTCGTCGTGCCCGATGGGATCGATCGAGACCGGTTCGACCATGTCCACCGCCTGCTCGATCCGTCGCACGTGCGAACGCTCACCGAAGTCGAGCTGGCCGAGCTGGCACCCGGTGGCCGAGCCGCGCTCGAGGTACGCGAGCACCGCCACGATCCAGTTGCCGATCGACGTTGCCATCTCGGAGCAGTCCGACGCCGGCGCCGTGCGCGCGCTCCTGCTCGCCGAGATCGAAGGCACCGGCGACCGCACGGGCTTCCAACCCGAGATCGTGGACGACCAATTGGTGGTGTCGTTCACCACCACGACACTGCACGCCGCGCGCGTCGAGGCAGTAGCGAGCGGGTGACGGAATCGAACCCGCAGCCGAGAGCTTCGCTCGGTATGCACACCTCGATGAAAGTCTCTGTGAGAATGCGTGATCGCTGGCGTCTTGTCGTCGGTCTGACGAAGAACTGAGGGCATGCTGTGACGGACGAAGAGATCGAGGCGATGTTCACGCCGGGACCACCGTGCGCCCAGCTACTCGGTTGGCGGCTTCTCGCTCACGACGAGGCCAGAGGCTGGATCAAGGTCGGCTTCGTCGGCGTGGCTGAGTTCTTGAACCCGGCCGGCCGCGTCCAGGGTGGCATTCTCGCGGCGATGCTCGACGACACGATGGGTCCCGCGGTGTTGGTGAAGAGCGGTGGTGCCCTGTATCCCTCGTCGATCGACATGAACATCAGCTTCTTGTCCGCCGCGAAGCCCGGGCCGCTCGTGTGTGAGGGCGAGGCGCTCCGCCTCGGCAAGACCGTGGGCTTCGTCGAGGGCCGGTTGATGGACGAAGACGGACGGGTGCTCGCACGGGCGACTTCCAGCGTGATGCTCGTCCCGGCGGACCGTGTCGCGACTGAGCAACGGGCCTAGTCCCCGCAGTCGTTCTTCGTTCAGTAGTGCGGCTGTGTCGCCGCGGCCCGATCGGATCGGTCAGACAGCAGGGGCCGGTTCCAGCGGGGCGGTGACACGATCAGCGTGGCGCACGACCATCTTCCCAGCTGACGGTTTCTGCCGAGAGCGGGTGTGACGGGAATCGAACGATTGTCATAGGTGTATCTGTCCGTTTCGCTCCGTCTCACCGGGTACTCGTCCGTCCAGGTCAGACAGCAGGTGCGCAATGGCGCGGCGTGCTGATCAGGGTGTTCGCGAGTCCAGCGCTAGGACTCACGCTTGGACTCAGAAGGTCCGCCTCGCGCCGGCGACATCGCGACATCGCGACGCGATCCGTAGGAAGCAGAGCGTGCAGCTGCTGACGAGCACACCACGACAGGTGCACCTAAAGAAAGAACTACTTCAGAACGTGTTTATAGGAATCGCGTCGCGATGTCGCGATGTCGAAGCCCGACCCGCCCCATTACCGTGGCGACTGCCCAGGTCGGACGGTTGTAGTAGGCGGTGACGTGGCGCGGAGCACCGTCGCGATTTCGTGGTTATGCCGTCGCGGTGACGTCGCGATACGTCGCGATGTCGTGGTCCCGCGCCGGTTTACTAGGGCGCGGCGCGCGCCTGTTCGCGTCGTACGGGGCCTGTCGATCCCACGTCACACCGCTTGACGACGCCTTCAATCTCTACTTTGTCGACTCGTCGAGTTGACATTGTCGTGGTGCGCTCGCCGAAGAAGTAAGTAACGCGATGGCTAGGGGTTGCGAGGCAGCCGCTTGACCACGAGTTCGCGCTGGCAATGCTCCGCCCTCAAACGCTTCGTTGAGTGAACGGAAGGGCTTTACGTCTGGGCACATCGGCCAAACGTCGTGGCACGCCGCGAGGGCTTGCGCATCGGGGTTGATGCACGTCACGCGTGCCGGGTTTGCCGTCGCGTGCAGTGCGCGCACCTGCGTGTCGGCCACTGGCATCGAGTATCCGATGACGACGATCTCAAGGTCGTGGGCAGCGAGCGCCCGACCAGCGTCGCGCCAGATTGCGGCGGAGCGCTGCGTGCGACAGCCACGGCGCTTTCGTCAGCGCAGGTGGAACCACAACGGGCACGAGGTCGCCGCACTCCTTTGTGTAGCGCTCCCACGCCAGATCCATTGGCGCTCCGAGGTCGTAGATCTGCGCGCCGACGCCTCCCTCGAGTCCTGTGTATGCCCAGCCGATCGAGCCGTGCAGCTTCGCCATACGAAACAGGTCCCCGTAGTCGCCGCCTGCCCACGTTGCTGCGTACCGCGTGCGAGCATCGGGAGCGAGATCGGCCAGAGATAGTTCGACGCAGCGCTCGCTTCGACGTCGCCGACCGGGTCGTCGGCGACCGCGTTCTCGACGAGCAGGTCGTAGTTCAGGCTGATCACGTACGCGGACTGTTTGCGCCAGCCGTTTACGAGCTGGCCCAGCCACGACGCGGGTTGGGCCGTGTGCTGTGCGTCGAAGATCAAACTCGCGAGCTTCGAAGTCACGTCTTCGAAGTCGAGCGCGGTTGCGCAGGTTCGCTGCCGTCGACAGAAACGGCTGATCGTTCGCGAGGTACGCGAGCATTCCCTCGAACCCAAGTCCCGAACGGTCGAGTAGGTCCATCGCTGCGCGGTTCATCGGCTCCAGCGTGCGTACGAGATCTGTGAGGCCGGACATCAGAGGGAGGCCGGCCGCGGCGGCCGAGAATCCCGCACCCAGCATGTAGACGTGTCGCACCGCGGCACTCTCGCGCGGGATGGCAGCAATGAGCCGTCATTTGAGCGGGCGACGCGTCGCTGACGATCGCAGCGTGAAGCGGAGCGTCAGTCGGATGCGGGCATCGCGTGAGGTCGGCGGTGGCCCGATCAAGGTGAACGCCGTGGTTCTCGTGATGATCGGAGCCGCCCAGATCGGCAGATCTGCCCTCGGTGAACCGGCCGCTCACCCGCTTAGCCGGTTAGTGCGATTCGCGTCGTGGGGTCTGCCGCACGCGGCGCCGGGCGAGGGTCGCCATCAGTGGACCGAACACGATGAGCCCGAACGGAAGCCACCACCCGAAGCTTCGCGCTGCGCCAAATACAGGCGTCCAGATGAGCCCGGCACCGATCCCTACGACGAGCCCTATTGCGATCGCGCCAAGAACAGGGTTGTCGATGAGCCATTGGTTTCGAGCTTCCCGACTCATGGTCCCTAGTTACCCGACGGGCGCAATTGCCCGATCCGCCGAGTGTTGCGCGCCCTCCGCCCATATTGCCCGATCCGCGAGCGTTCTGCGAACGGTGCCGGGCACGACGCCCATGACGTCCGTGACCTCGTTGACCGTGTAACCGGCCAGATAGTGCAGGCAGACGGCGACGCGTTGCTGCGGTGGTAGCGCAACGATCGCATTGTGCAGGTCGAGCCGTTCGGGCGTGAGGTCTGGGCCCGGCGCGACGCTGATCGATTCAAGGATCGCCGCGCGGCGACGAGTTCGTCGCTCGTTCAGCAAACGGTTGAGCGCGACCCCTTCGCACCCACGCTGCCGGTTCGTCGAAGCCGCCGACGCGGCTCCACCGGCGCTCCGCTTCGACGAACGCCTCCTGCACCGCGTCCGCGGCCTCCTCGACACCGAACGCGACGCTCAACGACCGCACCAGCCGAGGAAGGTCCCGGCGAAACAGCGTCCCGAGCGAATCCATCTCGCGCATCTTGCTGCGGTACACACCCGAGAGCGGCGAATGGTTGAGTCGCTGCCGTGACGGTCCCGGAGTGAGTCAGCCCGTTCTGGCCGAGTCAGCACGACGCCGGATCGGCCGTCGGGTGCACGCGGCCGCCAATAGCAGCAACATCGCGCACCAGACGACACCCTTGGACAGGTCGTCGCGCGTTCGGCTTCGAGCGATCGGGTGCGGGGCCCACGCGAGCGAGATGCAGTCGACCGGCGACGAGGCGCGTGTCACGAGATCGCGAGACAAGGATGATGCGAACGATGGGGTCGTCGGCCCGCGTGACGAAGCGGAACGTCGCCAGCGACGCCGTCCGGCCGACGGTGACGGTCGTGCGAGCGAAGGTTCCTCGGTCGTCGACCGCCTCGACGGCTGCTACCAGGGCACGGCGATCATGTGTCGACAACAAGAACTGAGCCTTGTAAGCCGCGCGCCGCAGGCGATCAGTTGGCCACGGCGCTATGACTGCTCGACCGCGCGAAGACGGCGTCATGTTGACGGGCGTGTGGTCCGCACGGTCAACCCCGGCGAGCAGCTCAACGCGCGGAAACGCAGCGTCATACAGGCGCACTCCCGGTGCCGACACCGGGCGAATCGACAGCCGCTCGGAATGCGGCGCGACCAGAAATGCCAATGCGATGCTCAATACGCCAAGGCCCACGGTCGCATACCCGAGCGCTCGGCGGTCGCGCATCGTCACCACCGCGGCGACGACGATGACCGGAAGGACCGCGGGGTGTACCGGGCCGGGAAGTCGGTACCGAACGTCGCGTAAGGCAGAACTCCGAACACGTAGAGGCCGACTGCCACCGCTATCACGATCGTCGCGGCATCGCGGCGACGCGCCCACAGCGTCGCGAGCGCAGCAATGACGAAGACGATGTACACCGGCGAGAACACGAGGAGGCCTCGCGATGCGCCAAGGAACTCGCCGATGCCATACCGGTACATTCCCGTCACCGACCAATGAGCCTTGCCGTGGACGACGAAGTTGTTCAGCGTGGACGGTCGAATCGTGTCGTACATCCAGAGGTCGAGCACGCCGAGCAGCGCGACGCTCACGAACGCGGGAAGCATCGCGGCGACCAGCTGAAAGCGACTTGCCCGGCGTCTCTGCACCGGCGATGATCAGTCCGGCCGTTCCCAGCCCAAGCGCGATGACGAGGTAGCGGACGTGGAACCATGGGAGCAGTCCGCAGCAGACGCTGAGACCGAGTAGTGAGCGAACCGCAGCCGACTCACCTCTTCGAAGTCGCACGAGTGCGCGCAACGCCGTCACGACGAGCAGCGTCGCCGGGAGATCGGGATAGATCTGCGTCATGAACGCAACCACCGGCAGCGAAGCGATGATGGCGAGCCAAACCGCGCTTCCGGCGCGACGACGACGGCTGACATCATCAACGAGCAGCCACAGCTGGGCGCACAGCAGCGCCGCCCGATCAGCAGAAGCTCGAGACGAACGGCGCGAAACGAGTGGCGCAACCACCATGCCGGCACGATCAGCACCGGCAGCCCGATGCCCTGCGGCCAGGGGTACGCCCGTCCGTCCGATCGAGTTACGACGTGCGGACGAATGCCCGGCACGAATCGGCGCACGCCGTTCGGGTCGGAATACGACGCACGCAGATCGAGCGTGTGGTGGTGCACGAGGCTGTCCGCGACGACCACGTAGTGCGGCTCATCTCCGTCGATCACCGCCTGCGAAGCGCTGAGCCAGAAGTAACCGGCGACGAGCGCGACGACCATGACGACGATGACATGACGCCACCGTGTTGATGTACCGCTCTCGTTGGCGACTCCGCCTGGCCTGCTGTGCTCTGACGGCGCAGTCACCACAGCGGACGAGTCTGACACGGACGTTCGACATCGAGGCTCGCACAGCTGTGCGATCAGGGCTGGGGACGTCGCCCAAGGTTCGCCGCAGGCGTCGCAGCAGCCGGTAAGCGGCCCGAGGACGCGCTCGACCTCATCGATCTGACCGATCAACGACGGCACCTCGTCGATACTGATCGTCGTGACCGGCATCGCCCATAGGTCGAGCGATGGGTCAGAGAACAGCACACTCACGTTGCGCTCGCCGTCGCCAACAAAGGTGATCACGTCGTAGGAATCGTGATCACCCACGAAGCAGCTCCCCGATCCCGCTTCGTGTAAGCGACGAAGATCATCACGTAGGCGGCCGAGACGTAGGCGATCGATGCCGTTGCCACTCTCACGTGTGATCCTCGTACCGCCGATTCTTGTGACGACTTCGATCGGCCCGAAGAAGAAATTGGGCCACGCGGGCTCCGCCGCGGGGGGGCCGACGACTACCGATCGGATGCTGCCCGCTCCGATGACGATCGACGGGGCGCGCCCTGCCTCGGGCTTCTTCGACACCCGCACAGATTGCCCGATCCGCGAGCGTTATCGCCAGCACTGCACGCGGCAGGTGCTCCCACTCGACTCCCACGGCCGAGAGCCTACGAGCCGTGTCCTGTTGTTGCGCGAAGTGACGTGCCTGGCAAACCAGCAGCGACCGAGGTTCGATTCCGACGCGGTCATCTTCGACCGGGCGGCGCGCCTGACGATCGCAAAAGAACACGCATCTTTGAGTGCGACCGGCGATCGAAATGCAGTGAAGTGGCCGCTGCAAACACATAGCGACAGGAAGGCAAGCGAATGCTGCACACCACCGCCGACCGAGAGGGCTCGGTCCCTAACGAGCAGTGCACGGTCGACCTCGCGACCGCCGCGAGCATCCTCGGCGTTAGCCGCCCCCGCGTCCGCGCGACTCGTGCGGTCCGGCGAAATCCCATGCATCGACCTCGGCGCGCACACCAAGCGCATCGCGACCAAGACGTTGAGCGCCATCCTCGACGGCAGGAGCCCACGATGAGTGACCGCATCGCTGACCTCGAAGCGGTGCTGCGGATGCATCGCGCCGCGGGCAAGAGCGACGAGCAGCTACGCCTGCTCGAATCGTTCCAGGAGCTCCAGGCGATCGCGCCCAACTCGCCTCTCATCACTGGCAATAGCGCCGACCGCATCGCGGTCCTCGAAGCATCGTTGCGGATGCACCGCTCCGCCGGCACCTCCGACGAGAAGCTGCGCACGTTCGGATCGTTCAGGGAGCTGGAAACCATCAAGGGGACGAGGAACCCACGATGAACGACCACGAACACGTCATCACCGGCGACGAGGTGCTGACCATCGAAGATGCGGCCGACGCGGTCGGGTACCCGTCGCCCGTCACCTCGATCAAGCCGTCCGACGAGGGCTCATCCGCTCAGCGCTCCTACCGGGGCACGAGCGCGAGCGCCCGGCGGGGCTCATCAAGTTTGAGCCGCGTGTCCGGGGTCGCGGGGCGTCCGTCGTAGCCAGATCGACGAACTGCTGGCGGGGCGCACCCGAACCAGCGGTGTAGACCGAGTCGATCAATGTCGCCGCACTTCCGGCCGCCGTCTCCTGGCCGCGTCGGGACTGCGCGAGCAGGGGCTCGCGTCGTCTCAGCTCGACGACGATGCCAGACCCCCTCGCCGACTCCTCGTGCGCGCTCGCGTGACGGGCTCGCTGGACGACGCAGAAGTGATCGGCGCAGCTCCCCGCGGCCGAGGGTGCGGCCGAGGGTGCGGTGCACGAGGGCGCTCGGGCGGTTATCACGCGATTTCTCGATTGACTTTATAAACGGTTTGAGACGTTCGACCGTGCGTCGTGGGGACTCCTCGCGAACGATGGCCAACTCGTCTCAGCAAGCGCTGTAGCCGCGTCTAGCGGCGACGTGCGTCCTTGCCCGTTACCCGGCGGCGCGGCGTGTGCCGCGGTGATCTGCTCTCGCGCCGCCCGAAAAAATCCCTTCGCCTTTCGGCGAAAACGGGGTGACGACCCGGCTATCAATGGAGACCCGACAGGCACGACTCGTGCAGCCGCCAACACCAACGAGGATCGCAAATGACCACCGCCCGAGTGCTCGACCCCAGCGTCACCCCAACCTTGACCGTCGTCGCCGCGTGGCGCGGCAGCGGGGTTGGGGAAGAACGCGAGCTACGAGGCCGCCAAGCCCGGCGGCGCTGCTGCACCCCCTACCGGTGCACATCGGCGGCAGGCGTCTGAGGGTCAGTACCGCCAAGCTGCGCGTCTGGCTCGGCCTACCTCCTGTAGCCGGTCGCTGCCTGGGTCGGCGTACCTGCTGAGCCGGCCACGTAATCCCTCACGCGACGAGGCGCCCCGACTGAGCCAACAGTCGTGGCGCCCCTGTCGAACCCCGTCCGTCGTGATGACGGTACGTGTGTGTCTGGTTGGTACCCCGACATCGTACGTGCTCGTCGTCGCCCGATCCACCGAAGCGAACGAGCGAAATGACTGACCTGAAGAAGCACCTCGGCGACGAGCACGACGACGGCGCGCACCACGTGCCAAGGCTGGATCTGAAACGCCACAGCGAACGGTTCGCAGCCGAACACCCCGAACTCCGTCCGAAGCCAGCGAAGGCCGCACCCGACATCGGCGATGACGGCGAGACGGGCCTTGAAGATTTCGACGCGCTGAAGCGTGCCTCACCGATGAACAGCGCGCACTTGACGCGTTCCTTGACGGGCTCGACGTCATCGACGTCTACGAACGGTGCTGCGACAAGCCATTGCCTGCAAACGCCCGGTCGCGCTCTGGCTGGTTCGATGTTCCGTGCCCCAGCCCCACCCACCCCGACGAGGACCCGTCGGCGAGCATTAACCGCTCACTGGACCGCGGTGGTGGCGGCAAGTGCCACGCCTGCAACATCGGGTTCGACAAGTTCGACATCGCGGCAATCGTGTTCCCGACCATCACGTACTTCCCGGAGCTGAAGCGAGCACTCGTGGAGCTGTTCGGGTACCCGCCGCTCGTACCGATTGACGCGATGCACGAGCCGACAGGCGACGACGAGCCCGCACCAGATGGCGCGAACGCGGTCGAGCGACGCGAACACGTCGGACGGCACGGACGTATGGGGCGAGATCGAGTGGCTCGATGGCGACGTCAAGCCGGAGTTCCCGATCGACGCGCTGCCACCGTTCTTCGCTCGATACTGCACCGAGCTTGCCCGGTCGACGTGCACGCCTGTCGATGCTTCGGCAACGCTGCTCCTCGGTTTGCTGTCCGGCCTACCCGCTGGGCGCGGCGCGGATCCTTTTCGAACCGGGCCGCGTCGAACCTGTGGTGCTGTGGACGATCGCGGTGTTGGAATCGGGAGCGGGCAAGAGCCCCGCCATGGCGGGTTTGCGTGTGCCGGTCGAAGTGTTCCAGAGCGAGCTCCGCGTGGCGTGGAGCGGAGAAGCGCCGCGCCTCGCCGCGATCCGCAAGGCCAGGTTGCAGCGCGTCACCGAGTTACAGACGGCGCTCGCTAAGGCGAAGACGACGGCGCAGCGCTCCGACTACGAGAAGGACATCGCGACGGCCGTCGACGAAGCGAACAAGGTGGAGGTGCCCGGTGAGCCACACCTGCTCGCGAGCGGCATGACGACCGAGGCGCTCGTAGTGAAGGTGCTTGCAACGCAGCAACGGCACGGTGCGACGTTGTACTCGCCTGAGGGCGGATGGCTTGACGACATCGCCCGCTACGACAAGCAGGCGGGCAACGACAACATCGACCCCTACCTCAGCGGCTACTCGGGCGAGCCCATCGACCGCCACCGAATCAGCGGCGCACACGTCACCATCGACGTGCCCGCGCTCGCCATTGTGAGCACATTCCAGCAGACCGTGCTCGACAAGCTGCTCAAGAAGGACTCGATGCGCCAGCGAGGGTTCGTCGCGGTGAATGCTCCTAACCGTCCCAGAGTCGAACCTTGGCTACCGGAACACTGGTGTCGCGGGGATGGATCCCACGCTCCTCAGGTCATACGGCACAGCCATGACGGAGCGCCTGCGCTGGTGCCACGACCAAGTCGACGGATACCACGTCGAGCTAACCGACGCAGCCCGCGAATCACTGAACGATTGGGGACGCCGAGGTCGAGACCATGTTCCGCCCTGGCGGTCCGCTGTGCTCCGAAGACGGGCGGATGTTCGGAAGCAAACTGGTGAGCACCGCCGCACGCATCGCACACGCGGTCCTGCTGGCGTCGAACGATTACCGCTCTCGCACGATCAATGCCGAACACATCCGCGACGCCGTAACGCTGTGCCGATACTTCATAGTTCATTACCGCCAGGCCCTCGGCTTGACCCGAACCGGTGGCAACGTTGCTGACGTGGTGCGCATCGCCGAATGGTTCACGCTGTGAGCGGCTGCCCATCGTCAAGCTCCACGCGGTGCGGCGCAACATCCGCATTCCCTCCGACGAAGACCGTCAGGAGGCACTAACGGAGCTGTGCGCGGTGGAGCTACATGCGGCCGCTCACCGGCCGTGGCACGCAATACGAGGTGGCAACCCGAAGGTGCTTCGACCGCGCGGCGTCCAACCGCGACGCGACAGAAGAGGCAGCATGACTGTGACCAAGCCCAACACGCCGATCATCATCGACCAGTCGATGCTGCCCGCGCACGCGCACCGACTCTGGTGGAACCGCGGAGGTTGTGCACGTCGACACCGTGACCGATGCGGGAATCGTGCGCACAACGTTGCCGGTCGTCACCCGAGGCGACCCTGACGGTGGCGACGGTGAGCCGTTCGAGCTCGCCAACTGCGTGCCGTTCGTGGTCGACAGTGGACAGCTCGTGCCGGTGACGCAGCCTCAGCAACGTCTACGGCGTTGAGAAGGTCGACGAGCGCAGCGCGACGACATCGTACGACCCCGGCCGGCTCGTAACGAGGGCCCTGATCCGATCGTGGCGTACATACATAAGCCGTCGACCTGGAGTGGCGGCAATCACGAACGGCATTGGGATCTGCACATCGCCGGTTACGCGATCACGCAGAGCGGCCGGTACCGGTTCATCGTGGTGCCGTGGGATGGCGCCAGCGTGCCGACGAGCGTCAAGGAGTGGGACGCACTCTGGAGTGACGAGCCCGTCGAAGACCACGTGACGCTCGAAGGCGGACAGCACGAGCAGCGCCAACCGGCGCAGCGCCGAGCCGCTGCGCAGCCCACTTCGACGAATGGCTAGCGAACTACCGCGCACACGCGGACCGTCGCGGGGCTCTCAAAGTCACAAGCACTTCTCGAAAAACCATGTGCAGTCGTGACCGTGAAGAGGCCTTCAGGCGAGAGGGGGGCTCGGATTTTTCCCGCCCAACCCCACCCCCCAAAACGCCTTCTGACCTGCGGAAACGTTCTTGACTTCCCACCGCTACAGAGTTCTCCTGTCGGCATAACGACCACCGACTGCATCCAACTGATACCTGCGCCGTCTCGAAGGCGACCCGTGGGGCACCGACCGTGCCCGCGCCGCGGCCGCTATCGCTATAGGCCAGATGATCAGCGACGCGCGACATCGCGTGCGAGCTGAATTCTGACGCGATTGCCGAGCGTGTGCGTGCCGCGTTCGGATTGAGGTGGGACCGCTCGACGGTCGAAGACATCGAGCGTGGCGCTTGACCGATGTCGGCTGTGGAGCTAGTTGCAGTCGCACACGTGCTCGACATGAGCCTGAGCGACTCCATAGACGCTGCGGGCGTCGTGGCCGCATGGCACGACCCTGACAGCGTCGAGCCGCTGCACGAGCTGCACGCAGCCCAGGAGCGTCGTCGTACGGCACGCCAGCGCGTGCTGCGTCACGCCTCGGCACTCTGGCTCCGACGAGCTGAACGTGTGGGCGCTGCTCTTGTGGGGGCTGACGTTCAGCGACGAGCGCCTACAGCGTGACGGGGCGTTCCACGATGATCCGATCGACCCTGCCCGCGTTCGACGCATTCTGCGACGGCGGAGCCGAGCACGACATCGACGAGCGGATGATCACGGAGCTGCGTTCAATCGGGAACGTGTGGCCGGCGTGAGCGACACGGCAGCAAAGACGAACCGGAAGCGCGCGTAGCGCCGCCCACGCCGAAGACGCGACCCAAAGACCGGCACCTGGCAGATCCAGTTCGACGCGACGCCTGACCCGACGACTGGCAAGCGCCGCCGCCTCATGCGACGGGGATTTCCGACGAAGAAGGCCGCGCGCGCATGCGATGGTCGCGGAACTGAAGTCGATCCACGACGGCACCTATGTAGCGTGGAACGACCAGACGTTGAAGACGTTCCTGCTCGACCGTTGGTTGCCGATCAAGGCTCGAGAGATCACGGCGTCAACGCACAGCCAGTACCGACGCCAGATCGACACGCACATCGTTCCGCGCTCGGCGCGCTGACGGTGCAGGACCTGAAGCCGACCGACCTCAACGCCTTCTACTCCGACCTGCTCGACCACGGTCGACGCGACCACGGCCGCAAGGCCGATGCCGAGGGTCTTTCGAAGAGCACGGTGATCAAGATCCACTCGCTGCTGCACGAGGCGCTCGCTGCTGCGGTTCGCTGGGGGATCATCGTTCGCAATCGCGGCGGCCAGCGCTGACCCGCCGAAGGCGAAAGGTCGACCGCACCTCACGACGTGGACAGCGAACGAACTCGCGCAGTTCCTCGATCACCTCGTCGCGAGCGATGACCAGTACGTGGCGCCGCTGCGCCTCGCCGCGCTGACCGGCCTACGTCGCGGCGAGCTGCTGGGCTCGCCTGGGATGATGTCGACCTTGACGGCCGCACACTGACGGTCCAGGCCCAACTACTCGTGATCGACGAGCGCGTCGGTCTTCAGCGAGGACACGAAGAGCCACCGCAAGCGCACGATCGACCTCGACGCCGAGACCGTCGTGGTGCTGCGTCGACATCGAGCGCGGCAGGCGGAGCAGAGGCTCGCTGTCGGCGCGGGCTACCGGGACAGCGGGCTCGTGTTCACGCACGCAGACGGGTCGCCCGTCAATCCGCACCCGTTCTCGATGGCGTTCAAGCGTCGCGCTGCGTCGTGGGCGTGCCGGTGATCCGCTTCCACGACTTGCGGCACTCGCATATCTCGATGCTCGTGAAGGCCGGCAAGCTCAAGGTGGCGGTCGAGCGTGCCGGACATGCCAAGGCAGCGTTCACGATGCAGGTGTACGCGCACCTCGCACCGACCGAGCAGGCAGAAGCCGCCGCGGAGATCGCTGCGCTCGTCGATGGCGCACGAACCCAGACAGGCTGATCCGACACGGGTCAGACCGAGCCGGGCGCACTTGGCAAGGCGGGATGCGACGCCCGTTCCGCCGCACCGTACGCCGATTCGGCGCAACTCGATCGCTGGTGGCGTGCTCGGCGAGATCGCAATACGTTGCTGAGCGTGGCGGTGAGGTGGACACAGTCCGTGTGGTACAGGCACCACCTGTTGTACAACCCTCCCGGCACTTGGCGGGGCATCCTCGACGCGGTCAACCGGCTCGGCACACTCAGCGAACCGCGGTACGTGTGGCGCGGGCACGCTTCGCACGAGTGGACACTGACGCCAGCGATTTATCGCATGATGGGCTTCACGCCACCGTTTAGTGACGCCCAGGCGCAGGAGGTCGCTATCAAAATCACCTCAGAGGCGAAGCGACTGTTGCGCCTCGCACGCGGCCACGGTCACGACATTCATGACGGCCAGGTCATGTCAGAGTTGCCGCTCATGGCCCGACTCCAGCACGCGGGTGCGTCGACCCCGATGCTCGATGTCACCCTCGATCCGATGGTGGCGCTGTTCTTTGCCTGCCAGAGCGAGCCCGAAGAGGACGGACTGCTACTAGCGATCGATGCGCGTTCCGACCGCATGAGCGCGTTCGACCTTGCGTCCACGATGTCATGGGACTACGCGTCTTCAGTTCCTACGCG
Source organism: uncultured Actinomycetes bacterium (assembly GCA_963716525.1). Taxonomy (GTDB): domain Bacteria; phylum Actinomycetota; class Acidimicrobiia; order IMCC26256; family PALSA-610; genus JBBREP01. The sequence continues at coordinate 154,256 of OY970315.1, read as the reverse complement.
ACTCGGGCGGCCTGCTTGGCATCTACACGCCGCCTCTCGTGACGCCGCGAATCCTCGCGGAACGCGGGCGGTTCCTATTCGGGGCGACCGCCATCGACGTCGCGTATCGGCTCTTCCGGTAGCACAGCGACCGACTTGGACCTACACGCAGTTGCGGCAACTGTTTGGACACCACGGTGCTGGTCGGCCCGCTGATCCGCCGGTTGTCACGATTTCGGCGTGGCGGCCGAGGCACAAGCAAAGGCTTCGCGACGTACTCGAAGACACGTTCCGACTTTACGACGAATCGTTGTTCCCGGACCTTGCCGGATTTGCTGCGGCACGAAGCGTCTGCGCCGAAGTGTGTCGCAACCGGCTGCGATCGAGTGACTGGCTGCCCTCCTGTACCGCGACGCCGCGACCGGGTAATCGCGACGCCTGGCGCGAGGTCGCGACGCCATCGCGACGTGCCCGACGGCAGATCAGAGCCGCTTTTCGGGGCGCTAGGACTCAACGTTGGACTCACGGGCGCTGATTCGCCACATCGCGGCCTGCCGACCAGCACGAACGAGAGCGGGTGACGGGAATCGAACCCGCATGACCAGCTTGCAAGGCTGGGCGTAGAAGCGCCCCTACCTGCGCAAACTCACCACGCGCGGGCTCAGGCCGCGGAGGAGAGCATTTCCTTTACGTCGGCAGTGCCGATGCGCGCGAGCGGCCACTTGTCGAACCGTGGCCGGAGATAGTTGCGCAGCACGCCGGCGTAGAGCTCACGCGTCGTCGGCCGAAGTCCGCGCGCCGACGACTTCTCCCACTGGTCGGCCCACTTGTCGAACGTCAACCGACCGAGTGCTGGATCGATCCAACCGCCGCTCTGTCGTGCGGACTGCTGCGCCACGAGCCACCGTTCGGCGTCGAGCTTGCGTTCGAATGTCTGCGACCGCTCTCTGCCGTCGGGCCCGCGGTACAGCGCGCGCCAGCGTCCTGGTCCACGTTTCTCGACGTGCGCCACGTCTCACTCTGAGCTTCCCCCGCCAATGCGGGGGAAGCTCGTTCCGTTGTAGTCGGGGGTGGTGGCGTTGAAGCGTTGCGGTCATCGGTCTGATCTGGGCGCGGGTTCGAGGCCGCTCGTCTCGCGGGTGGCCGGGTCGAGCGGAATCCAGATCGAGCAGACCTGCGTCGCCTCGACGGGCCAGAACGTCGGGTCGTGGTGTCCGGGGGTCGGGACTTGGGTGCCGGGGTCTTTCACGAGAGCTCCGGTCGTAGAAGAAGGTCGCGCCGGTTGCGCCGAGTCCCGGATAGCGCCTGGTACGCGATGGCGGCCGTCGGTGATGCGAGAAGGTTCTCCCGCGGGCGAGTGCGGGCGCCGGAACCTCAGCTGTGGAGGGTGCGGTATTCGGTTGAGCCGACGAGTTGCGCGATCACCTCTTCGTCGGTTGTGCCGCCGCCGATCAGGGCTGTCCAGTAGGTGAGCTCGTTGGACGTCGGCGATCTTGCCAGGAACTGTTGATACCAGCCGGTCACGAGCTGGTCGTCATATGCGAACGAGGTGTCGAGCTCTGTGGCCACGTCGGTGCGTGTCGCTCCTTGCGCGATCTGCGTTTCGTAGAACGTGAGGTCGGAGGGCGTCGGCGTGGTGCCGAGGAGATCGATGGACGCTGCGGTGATGAATGTCTGGTCGGAACCTCCCGACGCGAAATAGAACTCGGAAGATCCCAAGATCGTCGCGATGACTTGTTCGTCGGTCGTCCCGCCGCCGATTGCCGCGAGCCAGTAGGTGAGCTCGTTCGCCGTGGGCGACCGCTGCAAGAACCGCTCGTACCATCCGACCACCGAGTCCGTCCGGTACTCCACACTCGAAACGAGCTCGGTCGCGACGTCCGTCGGCGCGGTGCCTGCGGCGAGCTGCGCCTCGCCGAAGGAAAGTTCGTTGCTCTGGGCGCTGCGGCCCAGCAGCTGGCTGTAAAGGCTCTGGATGTACACGTCGACCGACGGCGCGAGTACCGGGTTGGAGGTCGCCGCCGCGAAGTTGTCGGTGCTGTGGAGGGTGCGGTATTCGGTTGAGCCGACGAGTTGCGCGATCACCTCTTCGTCGGTTGTGCCACCGCCGATCAGGGCTGTCCAGTACGTGAGCTCGTTGGACGTCGGCGATCTTGCCAGGAACTGTTGATACCAGCCGGTCACGAGCTGGTCGTCATATGCGAACGAGGTGTCGAGCTCTGTGGCCACGTCGGTGCGTGTCGCTCCTTGCGCGATCTGCGTTTCGTAGAACGTGAGGTCGGAGGGCGTCGGCGTGGTGCCGAGGAGATCGATGGACGCTGCGGTGATGAATGTCTGGTCGGAACCTCCCGACGCGAAATAGAACTCGGAAGATCCCAAGATCGTCGCGATGACTTGTTCGTCGGTCGTCCCGCCGCCGATTGCCGCGAGCCAGTAGGTGAGCTCGTTCGCCGTGGGCGACCGCTGCAAGAACCGCTCGTACCATCCGACCACCGAGTCCGTCCGGTACTCCACACTCGAAACGAGCTCGGTCGCGACGTCCGTCGGCGTAGACCCCGACCCGAGCTGATCGAGGTATGTGCTCTCCTCCGCGGGAGTGGGCGCGCGGCCGAGCAAGTCGGCGAACGCGGCATCGAGGAATGGTGCGTCGCCGCCGAAGGTCGCTTGGAAGACGGCGTCGGAACCCAGACGCGCGTTGTTGACGGTCAGCTTGGCCGTGCCCCCGTTCGAGAGCGGCGCGGACCCGAGCACGGTCCAGGAGGTGGTCCCGAGCGGGCGGCCCAAGAACGTCACGGCGCCGTGAGCCCGCACGCCGTTCACCAGGTTCGGGTTCAACGCCGCCGTGAAGACCGTCGACGCCGCGTGGAGGGAGTCGCTCAGCAAGAGCGTTGTCGTTGCCGGTTGCACGATCACCGCAGTCGCCGTCGCAGCGGTCGCCGCCGCGAAGTTGCGCGAGCCGGCATACGTGGCGGTGAGTTGGTACGTGGTCCCACCCGGTCCCGCGGGGATCCACTTGGTGGGTACTGTCGCTCCGCCATCGACCAGATGGAGCACCAGCGGTTCGGGGTCGGCCGTTCCACCAACCGACACCTTGCCGACCGGCGTTGCGCTCGAGTCGGCGGTGGTCACGCTGATCTGCACGACGTCGCCTAAACTCACCATGTTCCCGGACCCAGGCAACGCGCCCGGAACGACGACTGCAGCTTCGGTGTTGTCGGGACGCACAACCTGGAACCCGACACCGGAGCTCGTCGCCTGGCCCGATGCCAGGTAGGTGCCACGAACGCGATGGGTGCGTGCCGAGAGATCACATACCGGCGCCGAAGTCGCGTCATCATGGCCCGACGGGCTTGGCACGACCGGCACGACCTGGGGTGCGCCCAGACCGCCGAATGTCACGGTCCCAGTCGCCGGCGCGCCCCCTCCCACGATCACGGTTGCCGTCGCGGTAACACATTGCCCGTACGCCATCGGCGGCGAGGTGCGCACGAACGTGGCGCTCTGGGGCATCGCCGACGGGACCACGAGCCGCGACATGACCGAAGCGGGTCCCGTCTCCACAGCGTTGGTCGCGGCGACGGCAAAGGAGTACGGGTCGCCGTCGGTCAAGCCGGAGACCACCGCATGGTCAACTGCTCCGACGGCACTGTCCGTAGCGGAACCCGATGCGCCTGCCTCGATCACAAACGACCGGAGCGCCGTCTTGTGCCGCAGATACGGCGTAACGGTGAACGACGTGATCGCCGAGCCACCGTCGTCGGCAACCGTCCAGATCACGGTGGACGAGCTCTCTCCTGCCAACGCACGGCCGATCGTCGGCGCTAGCGGTGCAACCGGCGTGATGCCACCCGGCGCTCCCGGCGCTCCCGGCGCCGCACCCGCCGGCCCCGCGGCCGCGACTGCGAACCCGCACCCGAGAGCCAGCGCGGCCGCGATCGCCATCGAACTGCCACACCGCCGCCGCACCCCATTGCGCGTTCGCCAGCCCAACGCTGAACCTCCGCTACGGCGCACAACACGCCACGTCCGAAGTCAGGAACCGTATCTTTGCAGTCATCAACGAGTCGCGACAAGCAGAGTGCGTCGCGCGTGACCGCCTGATGGCGTGACCTCGGAGCAGGTCGCCGCCGAGGGCCACGAACAGCTGGCTGCCGTCTTGCAGCGCGGCTGAGCCGTGCGGCAACGGTCCGACACCGATGGGTCCGCCGACCGCGTTCGACGGCAGCGCGATCGGGAACACGAGCCCGTCGTTCGTCGCCGAAACGTACGCGGCGGTGCCGGTAGGCGGGATCGAGATGTACTCGGGATCTTGGGCACGAGCGGTATCGGCGTACCGGCGACGTGTGTCGCGATGTCGATCGGTGTCACGTGCGAGATGTTCGTCGCCGGTGACCAGTCGAGATCGGTGACGTAGGCGGTCGACCCGTCGGGGCGATCGCGCGGCTGAGTCGATAGAACCACCACATGGTCGTCGCCACGCCGTTCGACCTTGCGGTGAGCAAGGAGTCGGATTCTTGACCGGCGAGAATGCTCAGCAGCAGTTGGTCATCGACGATGATCACGCGGCGTCAGGCAAGGTCCGGATCGGCATTGGCGACCTCAACGATCGCATCGGCAAGAACGCCAGAAGCAATCGCGTCGTTGACCCACGCCGCGATGACCGGATCGATCTCTCGTCGTGGGAAGGTCGTCGGCCGGACCGAGACTCGGGCGCGCGCCCGTGCGACCGCCGAAGCAAGTGGTTGCGGCAGATCTGCAAGCCGGGTCGCCATGCCGTCATCGCACCGCCCGAAAGGGCGAGAACCGAGAGCCCGCCCCATCGCTACGTTCATCCCTACAACTCGCCGCAACACGACGAACTCGACGGGCCAGTCGACCGAATCGGGCCTGCTCAGCGGACGTGCCACTACTGCCCTTACGGAGCAAAGTGAGCTACACGATCCTGACCGGCCTCGGTTCTGGACGCCTTGCTGCCGCGCGGTGGTGAGACGCACAGATTCCAGTCGATCGCCCAGACGATCCCGCACCGCACCAGACGCCCCAGATCAGAGATGGCAAGGAGCGGAACGGATCGGGTGGGTTTGGCTGGACCCCAGCTCTTGTGCCCAGGCTCGCGCTTGTGGGACGCGAACCGACGACAAGTCCAGGCCGCGGCCAGGCCGCGCGAGGCCGCGAAATGCTGGGTAATCGCGCCCAACGCTGCGAAGCCTGACAGCGCCTCCGCATGCCTTATGGCCTGCGCGAACGACCTTGAAGAGCAGAGCGGGTGACGGGAATCGAACCCGCATGACCAGCTTGGAAGGCTGGGACTCTGCCATTGAGCTACACCCGCGGGACGGTCGAGCGTATCCGTGGCGATGGTGCGGGTGGGCGTCCTACCGTCGCGCTCGTGCTGTTCGGCAGGCGCTCGCACTCCGCGATCGCGGCGGGTGAGCTCACCGTGACGTTCCGCTTGTGGACCCGGCCGAAGGTGAAGGTCGGCGGTCACTACGCCGAAGGTCCGGTCACCATCGAGGTCGACGCGATCGAGCTGGTGCCGTTCGGCACGATCTTGCTCGCCGACGCGCGCCGCTCCGGTTCGGCCGACATCGCGTCGTTGCGCGCAATCACTGCGCACGCCGGGCCGGTGCACGACGACACGCTCGTGTACCGCGTCGACTTCCATATGGTCGGACCGAGCGTCGCGTGACCTGCCGCTGGCGCCCGCGTGCCGCACGGTGCAAGCCTGCCGCGCATGACTGCGACGATCGTCCTCGTGCACGGCGCATGGCACGGAGCCTGGTGCTGGGAGCGCCTCACGCCCCTGCTCGACGCGGCCGGCATCCCGTCGATCGCCGTCGACCTGCCCGGCCACGGTGACGACACCGGTCCGCTCACCGACATGCACGGCGACGCCGATCGTGTGCGCGCCGTGCTCGACGGTGTCGACGGCGACGTCGTGCTCGTCGGCCATTCCTACGGTGGCATCGTGATCACCGATGCCGGCACGCATCCGAAGGTGCGCCACCTCGTGTACATCGCGGCGCTCGCGATCGACGCCGGCGAGACCGCGGCGACGGCCGTCGCGGCCGAGGCCGAGGTGGCCGGCGTGGAGCATCCGAAGCCGGGTCTCGCCGACGTCATGCAGTTCCACGACGACGGCACGTGCACGCTGCCGGCCGAAGGCGTCGCCCGGTTCCTCTACAACGAGTGTGACGGTGCGACGCAGGCGTGGGCCGCGGCGCACGTGAGCCCGCAGCCGATGGTGACGCTCGCGCAGTCGCCCCGTGCGGTGGCCTGGCGGGAACGGCCGTCGACCTACGTGCTGTGCGAGCAGGACCGCGGTGTGCCCACCCCGCTCCAGCGCATCCTCGCGAAGCGGTGCACCACCACGGTGGCGCTGCCCACCGACCACTCGCCGTTCGCCGGCCGGCCCGACCTGCTGGCACCGATCCTCGTCGACCTCGCGCGTCACTGATCCGCCGCCCGGCGCGGTGCGAATGAGCGCCGGGCATCGCGAGGGCGATGCCGAAAGGCGGAGGATCCATGTCCAAGCTCACCGACATTCGTGATCTGCACTACCGGGGGATCTCCACCAAGGATCTCGACCTCGTGGCGTCGACGGTCGCCGACGACGTCGTGACGCTCAACCCGCAGGGCCAGACACGCGGCGTGGACGCGTTCCGCCAGTTCGCAGGGGCCTTGTTCAAGGCCGCGCCCGACGCCCAGATACGGGCCGAGCGCACGTTCGAGGCCGGTGACACGGTGATCACCGAAGGCCGGTACACGGGTACGCAGACCGGCGACCTCGAGGGCCCCGGCGGTGCGCTGCCCGGGAGCGGCCGGAAGTTCGACTTCCCCTTTGTCGACATCATGACGTTCACCGGCGACAAGATCAGCGACCACCGCATCTACTGGGACAATCTCGGCTTCATGACGCAGCTGGGCGCGCTGGGCTGACGGCGTGAGCCTGCTGGTTCAGTGCGGCCGGCGCAGGCAGACCGACGTGTAGCGCGGCTGGAAGCCCGCGCGTTCGACGTTGCGTGCCGACACGCTCCCGGGCGTGGCGGTGACGAGCGCGAGATCGGCGCCGAGTTCACGCGCGACGCCGAGCCGGAACGCGATGCACTCGGCGTGCACGCCTCGGCCGCGGAAGCGGGGCACCACGCCCATGCCGCCCAGCGTCGCGACGCCGTCGTGGACGGTGACCGAGCACACGCCCGCGGTCAGGCGGTCGCGACGCACGATGAAGTCGTGCGAACCCGCCACCGCGTTGCGCGCCGCGAGCACTTGGTCGAGGGCCTCGGGCGGCGGGCCGGTCGCGAGCGCGCGATGCATCGCCGCCCACTCTGCGCGTGTGGCCATGCTGCCGACCGGTTCGTAGGTCATCGCGCCGTTCGCCGCGGCGCCCTCCGGCGGGGTGCTGCTATTGCGGACCGCTTGCGTGAACACGGTACGGAACCAGGCGAGGGAGAAGCCCCGTTCCGACGCGCGGCGGCGCAGGCGATCGTCGGCGTACGGGCACAGCTCGATCTCGGCGTGCATGCGCCGCTTGTCGAAGAAATCGACGACGAAGTCGACGTCTGCGGCGTCGGCCTCCTCGCTGACGCCCATCCCGATGGCGCGGTTCACGTACAGCCCCGCGCCGATGTGGACGACCGCGCCGCCGGCACGGTCCACCGCGCTCGCCGGCGACGTGGGGTCGAGTCTCCGCATCGCGGCCGCCCACGCGGCAGCGTCGTGGGCGAGCGCGCGCTCGACCCGACGTGCCAGGTCGTCGGTGATCACGCTGGTGCCCTCCGCTGCACCGGTGCGCACGATCGCGCGCCGTCCGCGTGCTCCGAGGGCGCGCCGCCGCGGTCGGTCGCCGCGTCCTGCCACCTAGCATTCTCACCGTGCCTCCCAGCTCGCCGCGCTCCTCGCGCCCCCGTCTCGCTCTCGCCGCGGGGTTGCTCGCGCTCGTCGCGGCCGCGGGTGCCTGCGGTTCCTCGTCGAACGGCGCCGAGCAGGCCGCCGGCACGACCACTTCGAGCTCGCTGCCGCCGTACATCCCCGTCGGGACGGTCGCGTCGGAGTCCTCCAAGATGGTGTGCGGCACCGAGGGCCAGGCGGTCATCGCCGCGGCGCTCAACGAGACGCCCACGAAGGTGAGCACGCCCACCTGGACCGGTCACGTCTACTCCTGCACGTACATCTACGGCACGGCGACGATGGGCGTGGCGGTGAAGGAGCTCTCGACCGAGGCCGAGACCACCGCGTACTTCGATGCGCTGAAGAAGCAGTACGGCGTGCGCGAGACCTTCGAGCTCGCCGAAGGCGCGTTCATCTCGCAGCACGACGTGGTGGTCGCCCGCAAGGACTACAAGGTGCTCGTCGTCGATCCCACGCATCTACCCGCGCAGTTCGGTCAGCCACCCACCACCCTCGACAACGTGAGCGTGCAGACCGCGGTCGCGCTCATGGGGTGCTGGACCGGCGCCTGAGCCCGGTCGCGTCACGGAGCACCCGGCGCCACGTCCGGCGCAGGGCGGCGGACGGCACGCCCGACCGGGCCGTGCGGGACTGCTGGGAAGCCGCACGTCCCGGCCGAACGCGGTCGGGTGCCGACGTGCGCCATTGTCAGTAGGACCGTCGCCGGCCACAATGCCTGGCCCGACGAGTTGATCGACTGTTGACCCGGTGTCCCGGAGGCTTCGTTACCGTGGTACTGCGTGTGTCAGCCCGAGCTGACACACGCAGTACCACGCCGGCGCGGGACGCCGTGCCCGCGACGCGCTCGGTGCCTCGGTGCCTCGCTGTCTCGCTGTCTCGGTGCCAACCGGCGCCTACCCTGACGCCACCGGGGAGTGGCGCAGCGGTAGCGCACCGGCTTTGGGAGCCGGTGGTCGCGGGTTCAAATCCCGCCTCCCCGACTGCCATTGCCTCGACTGCGCTCGGCGGCGAGTTCCCTGCGGACGCATCTCGCTCCTCCGTCGCTCCTGCGCTCCTCCGGTCACCGCGCCGGGCGCGAGCTCGGCAGCGTCTCGTGAGTGCGACGGTCATTGCCTCGACTGCGCTCGGCGGCGAGTTCCCTGCGGACGCATCTCGCTCCTCCGTCGCTCCTGCGCCGTCAGTGGGCGAAGGCGGTGAAGCTCAGCGCCACGCTGATCGCGACGAGCAGGACGAATCCGATCAGCGCGTTGCGCCGTTCGAAGCTGGCCACCGAGAACCCGCGCCCGTGCCGCTCGCGTTTGTTGTCGCCGCCGAGGACGCGCCGGGTGCGCGCGATCTCCTTGTCGTGCGCCTTGGCCGCCTTCTTCGCGTCGCGCTCGGCGGCCTTGGCCGCCGCGGCCCGCTCGGCCGCGCTCGGCTCGTGGTACTTGGCGCCGACGACGAAGAGGTCGTCGAGGGGTGACTCGGGCTGCGGGCGGCCCCGATCGCCGGCCGCCGCTCCGGCGTCGTCGCCGCGCTCGCCGCGCTCGCCGGGCTCGTCCGGGTCCTCGGGCTCGTCGCCCGGCCGAGTCGTGCTCACGCACGCGAGGTTACCGGTGCCCGATCGGCGCGCAATCGGTAGCGTCGGGGCCCATGCCCGACACGATGCGCGCCGTCATCTGTACCGAGCTCGGTCCACCCGACGCACTCGTCGTGGAGGAGCGCGACGTGCCCGAGCCCGGCCCCGGGCAGGTTCGTATCGTCACGCGAGCTGCGGGCGTGAACTACGTCGACGGGCTGATCGCCGCCGGCCGCTACCAGATCCGTATCGAGCCGCCGTTCGTCCCCGGCTCGGAGCTCGCAGGGGAGATCGATGCGGTGGGGGACGGCGTCCACACCCTCCGGGCCGGCGACCGGGTGTTCGTGTCCCTCGGCACCGGCGCGTTTGCCGAGCGCGTGGTCGCTCGCGAGATCGCCGCGGTGAAGCTGCCGGACTCGCTCGACTTCGCTCGCGCCGCGTCGTTCCATCAGTCGTACTGCACGGCCTGGTTCGCGCTCGTGCGGCGCACGGTGCTGCGCCCCGGTGAGACGGTGCTCGTCACCGGAGCCGGGGGCGGTGTCGGTCTGGCCGCGATCGACGTCGCCAAGTCGCTCGGCGCGACGGTCATCGCAGTGGCTTCGAGCGAGGAGAAGCGAGCGCTCGCCACCGCGGTGGGTGCCGACTACGCGATCGCCACGACCGACGACGTGAAGTTGCGCGCGCGAGCTCACGGGCGGGCAGGGTGTCGATCTCGTGTACGACGTGGTCGGCGGCGACACCGCGGAGGCCGCGCTGCGGGCGCTGCGCTTCGACGGCCGCTTCTGCGTGATCGGCTTCACCGGCGGAATTCCGCGCATCCCGTTGAACCTCGTGCTGCTGAACAACCGCACTGTCGTCGGCGTGGAATGGGGCGGGTGGGCCATGCGCAACCAGGCGGGCAACGCCGAGCTGGTGCATGAGGTCCTCGACCAGATCGAGGCCGGTGCGCTGCATCCCGTTGCGCCGGAGGAGCGCCCGCTCGAGCAGGCGGGGAGCGCGATTCGCGATCTGCTGGAGCGCCGCGCCGCCGGCAAGATCGTGCTCGTGCCCTGACCGGCCTGAGCAAGTGAGCAGCTGAGCAGCTCAGCGGCTGAGCGGCTGGACCGCCTGTCCCGTCAGCCGCGAGGGGCGCGCCAGCCGGGCGGCGGCCGGTCGGTGGGGCGCACGCCGGCGTGCATGTCGACCAGCAGGCGCTCCATCTCGTGACCGAGCTCGTGGTAGGTGAACCCGCGCTCGGCTCGTGCGACGCGGTGGTCGACCTCGAACGTGCGCACGTGTTCGATCGTGCCGCCGTGCACCTGGAACGTCTGCCCGCTGATCCACGACGCGGCCGGTGACGCGAGGTAGCACGCGAGCTCGGCGACGTGCTCCGGTGCCCGCGGGTCGAACGCCGGGCCGCGGCCTCCTGCGGCGCGCGACTCCTCCTCGATCGCACGCGCGGTGCGCCAGCCGACCTGGGCGAGGCGAGTGTTCGCACCGGGCATGATCACGTTGGCGGTCACGCCGTAGGCGGCCATCTCGGTGGCGACCGCCTCGGTGAACGCCAGCACCCCGGCCTTCGCGGCCACGTAGTTCGACTGGCCGGCGCCGCCGAGGAGCAGCAACCCGCTCGACGTCGTGAGCAGTCGCCCGTACACCGATCCCTCGCGCTTGGCGACGGCCCGCCAGTGCCGCAGCGCCGGGCGCGCGGTGGTGAACGTGCCGCGCAGATGCACGCCGATCACCGCGTCCCAGTCGTCGTCGTCGAGATTGAACGCCATGCGCGCGCGGCCGAAGCCGGCGTTCGCGATCACGATGTCGCATCGGCCCCATGTGTCGAGCGCGAGCGCCACGAGCTGCTCGCCGGTTCCCGACGCGCCGGCGTCGCCGTGGTGCGCGATCGCCTCGCCTCCCTCGGCGCGGATGGTGGCGACCACCTCGCCCGCAGGATCGTCAACGGCGATGTCGCCGGGCTCGCCACTCGTTCCGACCGCGGCGTCGTTGACGACGACGCGGGCGCCGTAGGTCGCGAGCCGTTCGCAATGGGCCCGGCCGATGCCGCGCCCGCCGCCGGTGACGACGGCCACGAGCCCGTCGAGCGGCCGGGCCGCGTACCCGTCGGGCGGGCGCGAAGGGTGCCGGGACGGGCTCACGCCCCGTCCGCCTCGTCCGACGCGTCCGACGCGTCCACCGCGTCCACCTCGTCCACCGCGTCCACCGCGTCCACCTCGTCCGGCGCGTTCGGCGCGTCCACCGCGAACCCGTACTCGCGCGTGACCGTGGCGACCCGCACGTGGTAGCTGCGGTACCAACGCTGCCGGCCCGCAGCCTGCGCGGCCCGATGCTCAGCCACCGCCTTCCACGCCTGCGCGTCGGCGTCGCTCCGCCAGTACGACACCGTGATGCCGAAGCCGGTGCCGTCGCGCGTCGATTCGATGCCGAGGTAGCCGGGCTGCGACGCCGCGAGCCGTTCCATCTCGAGCGCGGCCGCGTCGTACTCCGCGGCGTCGGCGTCGGCGTCGCGGTCGGCGCGCTGGGACGAGAAGATCACCGCGACGTACGGGACGTGCACGATCGACCTTCTACCAGGGCCGACGGGCCTGCGGCGTCGGAATGCGCGTGCGGGCCGCCGGTACACTGCCTGCCCTCATGGAGGCGACCGTCGAACCGCTCGAGAACAATCGCGTCAAGTTGCACATCGCCGTCCCGGCGCCCGAGTTCGAGTCCGCGATCGACACCGCGTTCCGCAAGATCGCCCGGGAGGTGCGGCTGCCGGGCTTTCGCCCCGGCAAGGCGCCCCGCAAGGTGCTCGAGGCCCGTGTCGGCAGCGACGCCGGGCGCAAGCAGGCGCTGCAGGACTCGCTCGGTACGTACTACATGGACGCGGTGTCGGCCCACGACGTCGACGTGATCGCCTCGCCCGAGATCACCATCACCGCGGGCGAGGAGGAGGGCGACGTCGAGTTCGACGCCGTCGTCGAGGTGCGCCCGCAGGTGTCGATCACCGGCTACGACGCGCTGCGCGTCACGCTCCCGTACCAGCCCGTCGACGACACCGCGGTCGACGCGGAGGTGAACCGGATCCGTGACCAGTTCGCCGCGCTCGTCGACTCCGACCGTCCCCTCGCGCTCGAGGACTACGCCAAGATCGACGTCACCACCACGATCGACGGCGAGGAGGTGAGCGGCCTCAGCGTGCAGGACTTCTCGTACCCGGTCGGTTCGGCCATGGTCGTTTCCGAGCTCGACGAGAACCTGCGCGGCTTGAAGACCGGCGAGATCGTCCAGTTCGACGCGGTGCTGCCCGAGCGCTTCGGCGAGCAGGCCGGGCGCACGGCGCACTTCCGGGTGTTCGTGAAGGGCACGCAGGAGAAGCAGGTGCCCGACCTCACCGACGAGTGGGTGGACGAGAACACCGAGTACGACGATGTCGAGTCGATGCGCGTCGAGGTGCGCCGGCGGGTCGACCTGCTCGCGCGGGCGCAGGCCAACATGGCCATGCGCGACGCGGTGCTCGTCGAGGCCGCTGGGCTCGTCCCGGTGCCGGCCCCCGAGACGCTCGTCGACCAGGAGATGCGCAACCGCCTCGGCGACATGCAGGAGCGCCTCGCGCAGCAGGGTGTGTCGCTCGACCAGTACGTGGCGGCCACTGGCCAGGAGCCTCAGGCGTTCCTCGACAGTGTGCGTGAGCAGGCCGAACAGGCCGTGCTCGCCGACCTCGCGCTGCGCGCCGTGGTGGCCCAGGAGGAGATCGAGGCGAGCGACGCCGAGGTCGACGAGGAGATCGCCCGGGTCGCCACCCGCATGGGACAGAAGGTGGAAAAGGTGCGGCGCGATCTCGCACGGGCCGACATGCTGGAGGCGGTACGCTCGGATCTGGCGAAAGGCAACGCACTGCAGTTCCTCGTCGACCACGCCACGCCGGTCGATGAGGAAGGCAACGAGCTCGACATCGCACTCCCGGAGCGGCCCGAAGATGGTCAACCAGCCGACGACCAGCAGCCGCCCGAGGGACCGGCACCCGATACCGAAGATTGATTGAGAGACATCACATGTACACCCCCTTCGTGACCGAGAACACCAGCCGTGGCTCACGCGACTACGACATCTGGAGCCGGCTGCTCAAGGACCGCATCGTGTTCCTCGGCACCGCCGTGAACGACATGGTCGCCAACCTCATCGTGGCCCAGCTCCTGCACCTCGAGAGCGAGGACCCCGACAAGGACATCATGATGTACATCAACTCGCCGGGCGGCGACGTGATCGGGCTCTTCGCGATCTACGACACGATGCAGTTCATCAAGGCCGACGTGCAGACGATCTGCGTCGGCCAGGCCGCGTCGGCCGCGGCGGTGCTGCTCGCCGCCGGCGAGCCGGGCAAGCGCTTCTCGCTGCCGCACTCCCGTGTGCTCATCCACCAGCCCCACGGCTCGGCGGGCGGCCAGTCGGTCGACATCGAGCTGCAGGCCAAGGAGATCGTGCGCATGCGTGAGCTGCTCGACGAGATGCTGGCCCACCACACGGGCCAGGCGGTCGAGCGGGTGCGGCACGACACCGACCGCGACTTCATCATGAGCGGCCAGGAAGCCAAGGACTACGGAATCGTCGACGATGTGATCACGAGCCGGGAGCTGGCGTCGGTGCCGGCCGCGGCAGGCACGAACTGACCCCGACGGCGGCGGCGGGGCACCGAGAGCGAAGAGATCGGATCGGGGGTTCGCAGTGGCCAAGTTCGGTGACGGGGGCGACCTGCTCAAGTGCTCGTTCTGCGGCAAGAGCCAGAAGCAGGTCAAAAAGCTCATCGCCGGGCCCGGCGTGTACATCTGCGACGAGTGCATCGATCTGTGCAACGAGATCATCGAGGAGGAGCTCGCGCAGACGAGCGAGGTCCGCTTCGACGACCTGCCCAAGCCGGTCGAGATCTACGAGTACCTGAACGACTACATCATCGGGCAGGAGCAGGCGAAGAAGATCCTCGCGGTCGCCGTCTACAACCATTACAAGCGGGTGCAGGCCGGCGCGTACGGCGACCCCGACGTCGAACTGCAGAAGAGCAACATCCTGCTCGTCGGGCCAACCGGTTGCGGCAAGACGATGCTCGCGCAGACGCTGGCACGCCTGTTGAAGGTGCCGTTCGCGATCGCCGACGCCACCGCGCTCACCGAGGCCGGGTACGTCGGTGAGGACGTCGAGAACATCCTGCTGAAGCTGATCCAGGCGGCCGACTACGACGTCAAGAAGGCCGAGACCGGCATCATCTACATCGACGAGATCGACAAGATCGCCCGCAAGGCCGAGAACCCGTCGATCACACGCGACGTGTCGGGCGAGGGTGTGCAGCAGGCGCTGCTCAAGATCCTGGAGGGCACCACCGCGTCGGTGCCGCCGCAGGGCGGGCGCAAGCACCCGCACCAGGAGTTCATCCAGATCGACACCACGAACATCCTCTTCATCTGCGGCGGTGCGTTCGCGGGGCTCGAGAAGGTGATCGAGAGCCGCATCGGCAAGCGGGGCATCGGTTTCATCGCCGACGTGCGCAAGCGCGAGGAGAAGGATCTCGGCGAGCTGCTCTCGGGCGTGCTCCCCGAGGACCTCATGAAGTTCGGGCTCATCCCCGAGTTCATCGGCCGGCTGCCGATCACCGGCGTCGTGCACAACCTCGACAAGGACGCGCTCGTGCGCATCCTGATCGAGCCGAAGAACGCACTCGTGCGCCAGTACCAGAAGTTCTTCCACTTCGACGGCGTCGACCTCACCTTCACCGACGACGCCATCGAGATCGTGGCCGAGGAGGCGCTCAAGCGGGGCACCGGCGCCCGCGGCCTGCGGGCGATCCTGGAGGACACGCTGCTCGAGGTGATGTACGAGCTGCCGTCGCGTGCCGACGTGGTGCAGTGCATCGTCGACGCCGACACCGTGATGCAGCGGGCCGCTCCCACCCTCGTCACCGAAGAGGAACGCCGCCGTTCGGCGTGACGTCACAACATGCGTCGTTTGGGTACCAAATAGCGGTCCCAAACGACGCATGCGCGCGAACCAATCGGGTTCATCGAACGTCGAACGGAGCATGGTGAAGCGAACGGTTTGGCTGGTCACGGCCGTGGTGATGGCCGGTGCGTGCTCGTCGTCGCACCCGGCGGTCGACAGCACGACGACGCGGCGTCCGGGCACCGTGCAGTTCCCCGCGAGCGCGCAGCTCGCGGCGTCGCACGTGGCGCGGGCGGCGCCGTCATCGACCGACGTGCCGGCGCTCGTGGCCGGCAACACGCAGTTCGCGTTCGACCTCTACCAGCAGTTGGCGAAGGGTGACGCCGGGAACCTCGTGTTCTCGCCCGCGAGCATCTCCAACGCGATCTCGATGCTCGAGGCGGGCGCGCGGGGCGACACGCTGCACCAGATCGACGCCACGATGCACTTCGCATTGCCGGAAGCGAAGCTGCACGACGCGTGGAACGCGCTCGACCAGATGCTCGCCTCGCCGCGCCACGCCGAGTCGAGCATCAAGGGCACGCCCCTGAAGTTGGAGCAGACCGACGCGGTATGGGGCCAGCGCGGCTACCCGTTCGTGCGCGCCTATCTCGACCTGCTCGCGCGCGACTACGGCGCGGGCCTGCGCCTTGCCGACTTCGCCAAGGACGCCGAGGCCGAGCGGGTGAAGATCAACGCCTACGTGGCGAATGCGACGCACGGCAAGATCAAGGAGCTCTTCAAGCCGGGGATCATCGACGGCATGACGCGGATGGTGCTCGTGAACGCGATCTGGTTCAAGGGCGACTGGCAGGTGCCGTTCCGCCACCGCGAGACCGCGCCGGCGCCGTTCACCCGCCTCGACGGCAGCACCGTCTCGGTCGCGATGATGCACGGCGGCAACGCCGGCCGGGCGCTGTTCGACGGGCGCGACTACCAGGCTGTCGAGATGCCCTACGTCGGCGGCGCGTCGATGATCGTGTTCGTGCCGAGCTCTGGCCAGTTCGGGGCAGTCGAGCATCGCTTCGGGGCCGCGCTGCTCGCCGACTTCGACGAAGCGAGCCAGGCCTACGGCGCCGACGTGTCGATGCCGAAGTTCGACTTCTCCTCGCAGTTCTCGCTGTCGGGCACGTTGTCGGGCATGGGGATGACCGACGCCTTCGGTCCGAACCGCGCCGATCTCAGCGGCATCGGCGGCCAGCCCCACGACCTCTTCGTGAAGGCCGTGGTGCACAAGGCGACGATCACCGTCGATGAGCAGGGCACCACGGCCGCGGCAGCAACCGGCAACGTCGTCGAAGTGACGGCCGCGCGCCGGTCGATCACGATCGACCGCCCGTTCCTGTTCGCCATCCGCGACGCCAAGACCCACACCATCTTGTTCACCGGCCGCGTCCTCGACCCCAACATGTAGGTGCGTCGTTTGGGTACCAAATAGCGGTCCCAAACGACGCATGCGCGCGACGGAGGGATCTACGCGAGGCGGGCGGTGAAGCGGCCGGTCGGTGGGTCGTGGGTGACGGTGAGGCCGACGCCGTAGCAGTCGCTCAACGTGTCGCTCGTGAGCACGTCGAGGATGGGGCCCTCGGCCACCACACGGCCGTGGGTGAGCGCGAGCGCGTGCGTGCACCCCGCGGGGATCTCCTCGAGATGGTGCGTCACGATGACCATCGGCGGCGCGGCCGGGTCGCCGATGAGCGCGGCGAGGTCGCCGAGCACCTGCTCGCGCGCACCGATGTCGAGGCCCGCGGTGGGCTCGTCGAGCAGCAGCAGCTCGGGCTCGCGCATCAACGCGCGAGCGAGGAGTGCCCGCTGGGTCTCGCCCGCCGACAGCGTGGTGAAGCCATGCCCCGCGAGCTCGCCGATCCCGAAACCGGCGAGCAACGAGCGCGCCCGGTCGCGGTCGGCGTCGTCGTAGGTGTGCCACCACGGCGCGAGCGCGCCGTGGCGCGCGGTCATCACCACCTCGAGCGCGCTCATCGTCGGTTCGAGGCGGCTCGCGATCGTGGGTGACGAGATGCCGATGCGGGCCCGCACCGACCGCACGTCGCAGCGGCCGAGCTCCTCGCCGAGCACGCGCACCCGACCCGACGACGGGTGCTGGTGCAGTGACGCGATGCGCAGCATCGTGGTCTTGCCCGCACCGTTGGGGCCGACGACCACCCAGCGCTCGCCCGTGCCCACCCGCCACGTCACGTGGGCCAGCACGTCGGGCGCTTGTCCATCGTCCGGGTCGTAGTGCAGCGAGACGTCATCGATGTCGATTGCGAGCTGAGCGGCCATGAGGGCCACAAGTATCCTCCGAGCGTGGCGACGATCCCCGACAAGCCCGGCCTCGAAGGTCTGGAAGCGACATGGGGCAAGCGGTGGGAGGCCGACGGCATCTACCGCTTCGACCGCACGCGCCCGCGCGACGAGGTGTTCTCGATCGACACCCCGCCGCCCACGGTCAGCGGCTCGCTCCACGTCGGCTCGGCCTGCTCCTACACGCACACCGACACCGTCGCGCGCTACCAGCGGATGCGCGGCCGGGCCGTCTACTACCCGATGGGCTGGGACGACAACGGGCTGCCCACCGAGCGGCGGGTGCAGAACTACTACGGCGTGCGCTGCGACCCGAGCCGGCCCTACGACGAGGACGACTTCGAGATCCCCGCGAAGGCGGGCAACCTCCCGTCGAGCCATCGGGCCGTGCCGATCTCGCGCCGGCGCTTTCTCGAGCTCTGCGAGCGGCTCGTGGCCGAGGACGAGGTGAAGTTCGAAGCCCTGTGGCGGGCGCTCGGCCTCTCGGTCGACTGGTCGTACACCTACACCACCATCGGCGAGGTCGCGCGGCGCACGAGCCAGCGCGCGTTCCTGCACAACCTCGCGCGCGGTGAGGCCTACCAGGCCGACGCGCCCACGCTCTGGGACGTCGACGACCAGACGGCGATCGCGCAGGCCGAGATGGAAGACAAGGAGATTCCCGGCGCGTACCACCGGCTCGCCTTCCACCGCAGCGACGGTCGCGGCGACGTGGTCATCGAGACCACACGGCCCGAGCTGCTCGCCGCATGCGTCGCGCTCGTGGCCCATCCCGACGACGAGCGCTACGCCCCGCTGTTCGGCACCACGGTCCGCACCCCGCTCTACGACGTGGAGGTGCCGGTCGTGGCGCATCGCCTCGCCGACCCCGAAAAGGGGAGCGGCATCGCGATGATCTGCACGTTCGGTGACACCACCGACGTCACATGGTGGCGCGAGCTGCAACTGCCGACCCGGATGATCATCGGCCGCGACGGCCGGATTCATGCTGCGCCGCCGGAAGGGGTCACGGGTGACGGCGCGGTGGCCCGCTACGGCGAGATCGTGGGCAAGACGGTGAAGCAGGCGCAGCAGCGCGTGGTCGAGCAGCTCGCCGAGACCGGCGAGACGCTCGGCGAGCCCCGCCCGATCACGCATCCGGTGAAGTTCTACGAGCGGGGCAAGCGCCCGCTCGAGATCGTCGCGTCGCGCCAGTGGTACATCAGCAACGGCGGCCGTGACGCCGAGCGGCGCGAGGCGTTCCTGCAGCGAGCGCGCGAGCTCCACTGGATCCCGTCCTACATGAAGCAGCGCTACGACTCGTGGGTCGAGGGCCTCACCGGCGACTGGCTCATCAGCCGCCAGCGCTACTTCGGTGTGCCGATCCCGGTGTGGTACCGCGTCGACAAGCACGGCAACGTCGACTACGACGACCGGATCGTGCCCGACGAGTCGTTCCTGCCGGTCGATCCCTCCGCCGAGCCCGCGCCGGGCTTCGACGAGGGCCAGCGCGGCGCGCCGAACGGGTTCGTCGGCGATCCCGACGTGATGGACACCTGGGCCACGTCGTCGCTCACCCCGCTGATCGTGTGCGCATGGGCGGCCGACGACGATCTCTTCGCGCGCACCTACCCCATGGACATACGGCCTCAGGCGTACGAGATCATCCGCACCTGGCTGTTCGCCACGGTCGTGCGCGCGCACTACGAGACCGACTCCCTGCCCTGGAAGCACGCGACGATCTCGGGCTGGGTGATCGATCCCGACCGCAAGAAGATGTCGAAGAGCAAGGGCAACGTCGTCGGCCCGATGGACTGGATCGAGAAGTACGGCGCCGACGCGCTCCGCTACTGGGCCGCATCGGCCCGGCCCGGCACCGACACCGCGTTCGAGGAGGCGCAGCTCAAGATCGGCCGCAAGCTCGCGATCAAGGTGCTGAACGTCTCGAAGTTCGTGCTGACGGTGGCGGGGGAGCAGGCTGAGGCCGAGCCGGCGAAGGTGGTGAACCCGCTCGACCGGGCGATGCTTGCGCAACTTGCCACCGTGGTCGGCGAAGCGACCGCGGCCTTCGAGGGCTTCGACTACGCGCGCTCGCTCGAGCGCACCGAGACGTTCTTCTGGCACTTCTGCGACGACTACGTGGAGCTCGTGAAGTCGCGGGCCTATCAGGAGGCCGGCGACGGTCGCGTGTCGGCCGCGGCGGCGCTGCTCGTGGCGCTCTCGACGCTGCAGCGCCTGTTCGCGCCGATCCTGCCATACGCGGTCGAAGAAGTGTGGTCGTGGTGGCGCGAGGGCTCGGTGCACCTCGCGGCGTGGCCGGTCACCAGCGAACTCGGTGACGCCGCCGAGGGCGACGCGCTCGTGTTCGACGTGGCCGCCGAGGTGCTCGGCGAGGTGCGCAAAGCGAAGAGTGAGGCGAAGGTGTCGCTCGCCACACCCGTCGCGCTGGTGGTGGTGCGCGACACCGAGGCGCGGCTCGCCGCGCTCGCCACCGCGTCCGGCGACCTCGTCGCCGCGGGCAAGATCGAGGAGCTGCGCACCGAGACGGCGGGCGAGTTCTCGGTGGCGGTCACGCTCGCAGGTGTGGGCTGAGGCGGTCGGCGTCCACTGTGGTCAGGCGCTCGGCACGCGAATCCGAGATGCGGGCGTGGCTCGACGCGCACATGAATCTCGAACGCGGCGTCGGCCGGCCGGCCCATGTGGCGCGCGCCGAGTCGCCGACGCTCGACCGTATCCAGCAGCTCACCATGCTGCTCGGTTCACCGCAGCTCGACGTGCCGGCCATCCACATCACCGGCACCAACGGCAAGACGTCGACGGCCCGGCTCGTGGCGTCCCTGTTGCGAGCCCACGGTGCGAAGGTCGGCACGTACACGAGTCCCAACCTCGAGCGCATCAACGACCGCATGTCGATCGACGGCGTGGAGGTCGACGACGACACGCTCGACGAGCTGCTCCGTACCGTGCAGCGGGTCGAGCCGTACCTGGCCGAGCCACCGAGCTACTTCGAAATCCTCACCGGTGCCGCGCTCTACTGGTTCAGCGACGAGGCGGTCGATGTGGCCGTCGTCGAGGTGGGCATGGGCGGCACGTGGGATGCCACGAACGTGGTCGACGCCGACGTCGCGGTGATCACGAACGTGGCACTCGATCACGTGGAGTACCTCGGGCCGACACGGCAGTCGATCGCGAGCGACAAGGCCGGGATCATCACACCGATGAGCAGCGTGGCGCTCGGTGAGACCGACCCGGCGCTCGTCGAGATCTTCGCGGCACGCGACCCACAACAGCTGATGCTGCGGGGACGCGACTTCGACGTCGTCGCGAACCGCCTCGCGGTCGGCGGGCGGGTCGTCGACCTGGCCACACCGAGAGCTCGCTACGGCGAGGTGTTCCTCGCGCTGCACGGCGCGCACCAGGCCGACAATGCCGCGCTCGCGCTCACCGCGGCGGAGCTCTACGCCGCCGCGCCGCTCGCCGACGCCGCGGTACGGGAGGCGTTCGCCACCGCGACGTCGCCGGGGCGGATGGAGTTCGTCGCCCGCGAGCCGCTCGTGGTGCTCGACGGCGCCCACAACGTCGCCGGTGCACGCGCGTTGCGTGACGCCCTCGACGAGGAGCTCGGGCCGATGCCGCGCACGCTCGTGATCGGCCTGCTCCGCGAGAAGGATCCGGCCGAGATGCTCGCGGCGTTCGGGCTCGACGGCACGCGCCGGCTCGTGGTGTGCCGGCCACCGTCGCCGCGCGCGCACGATCCGGCAACCGTGGCCGACGCGGCCGAGTCGATGGGCTTCGACCCCGAGGCGATCGACGTCGTCGACGACGTGCGCGCCGCGGTCGGCACGGCGATGCTCGAGACCCCCGACGACGGCCAGCTCGTGATCACCGGCAGCCTCTACGTGGTCGGCGCCGCCCGCTCCATCTTCATCTCCTGACCCTCCACCATGCGTCGTTTGGGACCGCTATTTGGTACCCAAACGACGCATGCGCGGTTCGGTTGGGTGGTGGCGGGGTCGGTAGTGTGCGCCGCCTATGAGTGACACCAGGACGCTCGTGTTGTGCAAGCCCGACGCGGTGCGGCGCCGGCTCGTCGGCGAGATCGTGCGCCGGCTCGAGGCCAAGCAGCTCGCGGTCACCGCGATGGAGATGCGCACGCTCGACGAGGCGACGGCCAAGCGCCACTACGCCGAGCACGACGGCAAGCCGTTCTTCGCCGACCTGGTCAGCTTCATCACCGGCGGCCCGCTCGTGGCGATGATCGTCGAGGGGCCCGATGCGTGGAAGGTCGTGCGCACCCTCATGGGCTCCACGAACCCGCGCGAGGCCGCACCCGGCACCATTCGCGGTGATTTGGCGATCGAGCTCACTGAGAACCTGGTTCACGGCAGCGACGGCCCCGACTCCGCCGAACGCGAGATCGAGATCTTCTTCGGGTGAGCCGCGCCGGCCGCGAGGCCGCGAGCCGAACGCCTGTTCACGCCCCGTTATGGACGTGACTGGGGGCGTCTCGTAGCCTGGACGCTTCCAGCACCATCTGACGGAAAGTCCTGGTCCTCGGTGTCCGAACCTTGGTACGCGCCCCTCGTGGGGCGCGACATGGCGATCGATCTCGGCACGGCGAACACGCTCGTGTACCTGCGCGGGCGCGGCGTCGTGCTGAACGAGCCCTCGGTGGTCGCAGTCAACGCGCGCGACGGCCGGCCGCTCGCGGTCGGCATGGAGGCCAAGCGGATGATCGGCCGTACGCCGGGTCACATCCAGGCGATCCGTCCCTTGCGCGACGGCGTGATCAACGACTTCGACGTGTGCGAGAAGATGATCCGCTACTTCATCCAGCGCGTGCACCAGCGGCGCTTCTCGAAGCCCCGCATGGTGATCTGCGTGCCGTCGGGGGTCACCGGCGTCGAGCAGCGCGCGGTGCAGGAGGCAGCCGAGAACGCCGGGGCGCGCCGGCCGGCCGACATCATCGAGGAACCGATGGCCGCGGCGATCGGTGCCGGCCTGCCGGTGCACGAACCGGCAGGCAACATGATCGTCGACATCGGCGGCGGCACCACCGAGGTCGCGGTCATCTCGCTCGGCGGCATCGTGGCGAGCGAGTCGATCCGCATCGCCGGCGACGAGCTCGACGAGGCGATCGTCGCGTTCGTGAAGCGCGAGTACTCGCTCGCGCTCGGCGAGCGCACCTCGGAGGAGATCAAGATCGCGCTCGGCAGCGCCTACCCACTCGAGGAGGAGCTGTACGCGGAGATCCGCGGGCGCGACCTCGTGAGCGGCCTGCCGAAGACGGTCGTCGTGTCCACGCAGGAGATCCGCGAGGCGACCGAGGAGCCGGTCGCGGCGATCGTCGACGCGGTGAAGGTGACGCTCGACAAGACGCCGCCCGAGCTCGCCGCCGACATCATGGGCCGCGGCATCGTGCTCACCGGAGGCGGCGCGCTCCTGCACGGTCTGCCCGAACGGCTGCACGCTGAGACCGGCATGCCGATCCTCGTGGCGGAGAACCCCCTGTATTCGGTGGCGATCGGTTCGGGGCTGTGCCTCGAGAACCGCAAGGTGCTGAAGGGTGTGCTTTCCACGGGCGGCGGCGTCTAGCTCCTGACGATGGCCGATCCGGTGCGCGGCCGCCGCCGCCGCTACATCCTCGTGCTCATGGCGCTCACCGCGCTCACCCTCGCCACGCTCGACCAGCGCAACGGCGACACGGGCCCGATCGGCGCGGCCGGACGGGCCGCGCACAGCGTCGTGCAGCCGGTCACCGACGCGGCCGACTCGGTGTTCGGGCCGATCCACGACTGGTGGCACGGCTTGTGGCACCGGGGCGACGTGGTCGCCGAGAACCGGCAGCTGCGCCAGGAGCTCGAGCGGGCGCTCGCGCAGAACGACAAGAACGACCAGGCCCTCATCGAGGACCGCAAGTACAAGCAGTTCTTCAACCAGACCTACTGGAGCGACTACAAGTCGACGGGCGCGACGCTGGTGGGCGACTCGCCGGGCAACAACGAGACCACGGTGATCATCAACCGTGGCAGTGAGGCCGGCATTCGCGAAGGGATGGCCGTCGTGGGTGTGCGCGGCTTGATCGGCACGATCGTGCAGTCCTGGCATGGCGGCAGCAAGGTGCTGCTGATCAACGACCCGAGTTTCGGCGTTGCCGCGCGCACGCTCGCCGACAACCGCTACACGACCGCGCAGACCGACGCCGAAGGTGTGCTGCGGCTGACCTTCAAGGCAAACGGGCAGCCGAAGGCTCCCGACGTGCACATCAAGGTCGGTGACGAGATCGTCACGTGTGGCTGTAACGACAGCCGGTTGCCGCCCGGCATCCCGATCGGGCAGGTGAACGACGTGTCGATGGCGTTCGACAACTCGTCGGTGCGCGTCGCGGTCACACCCACGCTCGACCTCGCGAGCCTGCACGCCGTGAAGGTGATCCTGTATACGCCCGGTACCACACCACCACCCAGCGTCACGCAGGCGCTCGCGAAACGCTCGCCCGCCACGTCGACCACCACCCGTCCGGGCGCGACGGCCACCACCTCCACGACGGTGAGTCATGGATGACATGCCGCGCGCGCTGCGCCTCGTGCCGCTCGCGATCGCGGTCGTCGTCACGCAGGTGTCGATCTTTCCGGAGCTGCGCCTGCTCGGCGTGGTGCCCGACCTCGGTCTCGTCGCCGCGATCGCGGTGGCCTGGCACGACGGCCCCGAGGCGGGCGCGTGGTTCGGTTTCGCGGTGGGGCTCGCGTTCGACCTGTTCCTCTCGACCCCGCTCGGCCTGTCGGCCATCTCGTACGCGCTCGTGGCCTACGCGTTCGGCACGATGCGTCCGCTGTTCGACGGACGCATCGGATGGATGACCGCCGCCTTCGGATTCGTCGCCGGCCTTGCGGGCGGCATCCTGTTCGCAGTCTTCGCGATCCTCACCGGCGCCGACCAGCTCCAGCGGCTGCACACCGTCGCCGTGGTGGTGAACAGCGCGCTCTATGACGGGCTGCTCGCGCCGCTGCTGTTCGGGCTGATGGCGCTGATCACGCCGTCGCCGTCCCGGTTCCATTGACGGCTGCCGACCGGCGACCCGAGGGACCGGCGCGAGTTCGGTAAGACTGTTCGCCGAGCGGGGTCCGCCGCCGCTCCATCTCTCATGCCCGACACGTCACGCGTCCGCCTCTCGATCGTCGGTGTCGTCGTCGCGGCGCTGTTCTGCTCGCTCCTCGCGCGCCTCTGGTTTCTTCAGGTCCGCGAGAGCCAGACGAACGTGCAGATCAACAACGAGTCGGTTCGCACGGTGCACACCGACTCGCCACGCGGTGTCATCCTCGATCGGTCAGGCACGGTCGTGCTCGCGGGTAACCGTCTCGTGTGGACGGTCATCGCCGATCCGGCGCTGCGCAACGCGCCCGACCGTTCGAAACTGCGCGCGCAGATGGTGCCGAAGCTCGCGGCGCTGCTCGGCGAGACGAACGCGCAGGTCACCAAGGCGCTCGACGACCAGCGCGTCGGGCCGCTGCAATCGGCCGTGATCGCGCAGGACGTGTCGGACCATGTGCGCACGCTCCTCGCAGAACGGGCGCTCGACTACCCGCACGTCGCGCTGCAGGCCGTCAACGAGCGGTCGTACCCGTACGCTGCGAACTTCGCGCCGCAGGTGCTCGGTTACACCGGCCTCGTGAACACCGCGGACTTGAAGCGCCACCCCGACTACTTGAGCAACGGCACCATCGGCCGCTCGGGCATCGAGCAGGTGTACGACTCGGTGCTGCGCGGCACGCCGTCGACGGTCGACGTGAACGTGAACCCCGCGGGCGTGGTGGTCGGCGCGCCCTTGCACACGATCCCGGGCAAGCCGGGCCACGACGTGCAGCTCACGGTCGACGCGGGCATCCAGCGCTCGGTGCAGCAGTCGCTCGAGGCGGGGATCGTCCAGGCGCGACATGAAGACGACGTCGACTTGGTGGCGGCCGGCTTCCCCGGACACACGTACCGCGCGCCGGCGGGCAGCGCGGTCGTGCTCGACGCCACGAACGGCGACGTGGTGGCGATGGCGTCGTTCCCTACGTACGACAACTCCGCCAACATCGGCGCCCAGTACACCGACCTCTCGAACCCGGCGAAGCACTTTCCGCTGATCAACCGGGCCACGTCGGGTCTGTACGCGCCTGGCTCCACGTTCAAGCTGATCACGTCGCAGGCGGCCATCGAGACGAGCGACCGGGGCCTCTACCAGACGATTGACGACACGGGTGTGTACACGGCGCAGTCGCGCGACAAGAAGAAGTTCCGCAGCGCCGGGGCGGCCGGGGTGGTCGATCTCCAGCACGCGATCACGGCGTCGAGCGACGTGTACTTCTATGGCATCGGCGACGACCTGTACCAGCGGTGGGCCGCGGGCGACAAGTACGCCGGCTACGCGATCCAGCGCATCGCACGGGAGTTCGGCTTCGGGTCGAAGACGAGCATCGACCTCGACGAGAGCAGGGGCGTGGTGCCCGACGCCGAGTGGCGCAAGTCCTTCGTCACGCACCAGGCCCAGCTCGGCGTCGAGCCGTACAAGTCGAACCTGGCCGGCTACATCGGCTGGAACCCGGCCGACAACATCAACCTCGCGGTGGGCCAGGGCGACCTGCTCGTGACCCCGCTCCAGCTCGCCGACGCCTACGCCGCGTTCGTGAACGGCGGCACGCTGTGGCAGCCGCGCCTCGTCAACCAGTTCGTCGATCCCGCGAACGGCGCGGCGAGCCCGATCGCGCCACGGTCGCTGCGGCACATCACCGTTCCCGACCAACTGCGCCAGGCGATGCTCGCGGGGTTCAAGGGTGTGGTCGGCGACTCGAAGGGCACGGCATCCCCGGCATTCGCGGGCCTCGACGTGGCGAAGTACAACGTGTTCGGCAAGACGGGCACCGCCCAGGTGGGGACGCCCGACAAGGCGCACTGCATGACGAACGTCAACGGTGTGTTCGACTTCAAGAACTGCATCGGTGACACGTCGTGGTTCGTCGGCATGTTCGGTGGCAGCGACTCCAGCCATCCCCGGTATGTGGTCGTCGTGAACGTGGAGCAGGGCGGCTTCGGCGGGCGCATCGCCGCACCCGTTGCCCGCCAGATCATCGAGAAGATGTCGGGTCTGCGCAAGACGCCGATCCCCGACATCCCTGCGGCCGGTCACCGGTGATCCTGGACCAGCGGCCGGGCACCACCCTGGTTGCGCCGCGGCCCGCGCGCGCCGCAAACCTGCGCAACTCACGGCTCGCACGCGTCGACTGGCTGCTGCTGCTCGCGGCCGCGGGCATCAGCGTGCTCGGGCTGCTGATGGTGTATTCGTCGACCCACACGCATGTGTTCCCGAACGGCCACCTGATCGGCTCCTACTACCTGAAGCGCCAGGCGCTCGCGCTCGTGGCCGGCATCGTGGTGGGCGGCCTCACCATGGCCTTCGACTACCGGCGGCTGCGCGAGCTCTGGCCCTTGCTCTACGGCCTCACGCTGCCGTTGCTGCTCGCGGTGCGGTTCGTCGGTCAGGGCCGCGGCGGGACGACCGCGTGGTTCAACGTCGGGCCGTTCCAGTTCCAGCCGTCGGAGCTCGCCAAGCTCGTGCTGATCGTGTCGATCGCGGGCTACTGCCACCAGCACGTCGGCGAGCTCGACGCCTGGCGGCTCGGTGTCGCGGTGGCGCTCGCCGCCGTGCCGATGGCGCTCGTGATGGCCCAGAACGACCTCGGCACCATGCTCGTGATGGGCGTGTGCGTGGTGGCCGTGCTCGTAGTGGCCGGCCTGCGCGCCAAACACATGCTCGTGCTCTTGCTGGTGTCGCTGTCGGTGCTCGGCGCCCTGATCGTGAGCGGTGCGTTCGAGAACTACCGGCTCGACCGCCTCACTGCGTTCGTGCACCAGGACGCGTCGAAGCGCGCCCAGGACCTCTCCGACTCCCAGTACACGCTGCGCGAATCGAAGTCGGCGATCGCGCACGGCGGGCTCGACGGCCAGGGATACGGCAAAGGTGAGCTCACGCAGCTCTCCTTCGTGCCCGAACAGCACACCGACTTCATCTTCACCGCGGTGGGCGAGGAGCTCGGCTTCGTGGGAGGCGCGCTGTTGCTCGCGCTGTTCGCGCTGCTCGTGTGGCGCACCTGGCGAGCCGCGACGACCTCGGACGACTTCTTCGGCGCGCTGATCGCGATCGGGCTCGTGGCGCTCTTCGCCTTCCAGGTGTTCGAGAACATGGGAATGACGATGGGCATGATGCCGATCACCGGCATCCCCCTGCCGTTCATGAGCTACGGCGGTTCGGCGATGATCGCCTACTGGGCCGCCGTCGGACTCGTGCTCGGCATCCACTTCCGACGCTGACCGCCCGCCTTGCGGATGGCGACGAGCTCCCAGTTGTCGCCCACCGACTCGGCCACCTCGAGCGTGAAGCGCGATCCGAGCGCGGCCACGAGATCACGCCGCTCACGCGGCCGCCACGCCACGTAGCTGCCGCCGTCGATGCGCAGGTTCCACTGGTGGAGCCCCTTGTACGCCTCGAGCGCGGCGACGTCGCGATGGTGGTGGAGCACGATCACGCCGCCGGGCACCGTGACGGTTGCCATCTGCTCGAGCGCCCGTACCGGGTCGTAACCGTGGTCGAGCGTGTTGCGCGCGTGCACGAGGTCGAACGTGTCGGGTGCGAACAGCTCGTCGAGCCGTTCGGTGTCGCACCGCCGGGTGCGCACCGGGGGCACGATGGCGCACTCGCCCAGCAGCGTGTCGTAGCGATCGGCGAGCAGCGTCGACCGCGGTCACCTCGACCGGATGCCCGGCCCACACCTTGCCGAGGATCGTGAGCGGGCCGGCGCCCACGTCGAGGATCCGCACGGTGGCACCGGCCGGCGCCCGGGTCAGCGCCGCGAGCTCGTCCTGCAGCCGGCTCCGAGGGTCGAGCCGGGCCCGGTACTCGTCGGGCCACGCGTCGCCCTGGGTCGTGAGGAACCGGCGCCAGTGGTCGATCTCCTCGTCGAGGCCGCGGCGCCACACGTCCTCGGGCTTGTGCAGGCGTGCCAGCCAGGGGCGCACGCGCCGGGCGATGCCGCGCACCACCCGCTCGACGCGGAGGGGCCGGTCGGCAGGGGCGGTCTGGTCGCGGCGATCCGGAGCACGGCTCGCGTCGGTCACCGACTACCTCATGTTCGCTTCACTCACGCGCCGGTGGGCCTTCCCCTCGCCTGCTCGCCGGGACGACGGTACGCGACGGCGGGTGGAGCGCGCCGCCGTCGCGCCCGGCAACCCACCTTTGGAGGCATACGCCACTCGCGCGGATTCCGCCTCGCACCAATTGCGCAGTTGTGCCGGGAATGGGAGACTGCCCGGCCTCAGGAGGCAACGACGGCAGCGTGCTGGGCGCGCCGCGATGAACTTCGGGGCGATCTACTTCAGACACGACGTCCAGGGGGGCATACGTGCGTACATCATTCCGGGCGGCGTCGGCCGCGCTCTTCGCGGCTGCCATCACCTCGTCGCTGCTCGTCGCCGGCAACGCCGGGGCCTCGGCCCCGGCCGCCACCGCGCGGCGCGCCTGCGACGAGGCACCGGTGGGTTATGCGAGCTGCGACGCGCTCGTCGCGCGTTGCCGCGTCGGGCGCACCGCTCGCCAGCCGCGCCGCCGGCCCGCACGTCAATCCGGCCGGTTACCACCCGGCCGACCTGCAGAAGGCGTACAAGCTGGCTCCGGTGATCGGTCGGAGCGGCACCGTCGCGATCGTGGACGCCTTCGACAACCCGAACGCCGAGAAGGACCTTGGTGTGTACCGCAAGCAGTTCGGTCTGCCCGCGTGCACCACGGCGAACGGCTGCTTCAAGAAGCTCAACCAGAACGGCACGAACGCTCCGTTGCCGTCGCCCGACTCGGGATGGGGTGCCGAGATCTCGCTCGACCTCGACATGGTCTCGGCGACCTGCCCGCACTGCAAGATCATCCTGATCGAGGCCACGACCAACTCGTTCGCGAACCTCGGGGCCGCGGCCCAGCGTGGCGGCATGCTGGCGCACATCGTGTCGAACAGCTACGGCGGGCACGATGGCGCGGGTGCGCTCTCGATCGCGCCGTTCTACACGAAGGCCGGCGTGCAGCAGGTGGCGAGCTCCGGTGACCACAACTTCAACGGGGCCGGCAGCCTTTCGGGCCCGCAGATCCCGGCCGCGTTCAAGAGCGTGACGGCCGTCGGCGGCACGAAGCTCACGCGGGCGTCGAACGCGCGTGGCTTCACCGAGACCGTGTGGAAGACGAGCAGCTCCGAAGGTGCCAACAGCGGCTGTTCGGTGACCGTCGCCAAGCCGGCGTGGCAGCACGACACGATCTGCAAGAAGCGCATGATCGCCGACGTGGCCGCGGTCGCCGACCCCGCCACGGGCGTGTCCGTGTACGACAGCTTCGGCTTCGGCGGCTGGCGGGTGTTCGGCGGCACGAGCGCCTCGGCGCCGATCATCGCGAGCATCTACGCGCTGGCCGGCAACGCCGCGTCGATCCCGAACAACGCGAGCCACGTCTACGCCAACGCGAGCCACCTCTTCGACGTGACCGTCGGCAACAACGGCACGTGCGGCGGTAACTACGAGTGCACGGCCAAGCCGGGCTACGACGGCCCGACCGGCCTCGGCACGCCGAACGGCGTGCTCGCCTTCTGACCAACCGACCTCTGCCGTTCTCGGTGCAGCAGGCCCGCTCCAGCGGGCCTACGGCACCGAGAGCCGTGGCGCGGTCGTAGCCTGAATCCGTGATCCGCGGTTCTCGTGAGCGGCGCCTCCGGTTGGCGATCGCGCTGAACGTCGCCATCATCGCGCTCCAGGCGGTGTTCGGGTTCGTGGCGCATTCGCTCGGGCTGCTCGCCGACGCCGCGCACAACGTGAGCGACGTCGCCGCGCTCGCGGTCGCGCTCGTGGCGGTGCGGCTTGCTCGGCGCGCACCGACATCGCAGCGCTCGTTCGGCATGCACCGGGCCGAGATCCTCGCCGCGCAGGCGAATGCGTTCACGCTGCTCGCGGTATGCGGCTGGATCGGCTACGCCGCGGTCGTCCGCCTCGTGCATCCGGTCGCGGTGCACGGTGGGCTCGTGCTCGGCGTCGCGGTGGGCGCCACGGTGGGGAACGTCGCGTCGGTGCTCGCGCTACGCGAGCCGCACGAGGGTCACGGGCACGGCGCGCCGAACGTCAACATGCGCGCCGCGATCACGCATCTCGGTGCCGACGCGGCCGCGTCGGCGGGCGTTGCCGTCGCCGGTGTGGTGATCGTCGCTACGGGTGGCTGGTACCGGCTCGACCCGGCCGTGTCGCTCGGCATCGCCGCGCTCGTCGCCGTGCAGGCGTTCGGGCTCCTGCGCGAGGCGTCCGAGGTGCTGCTCGAGTCGACGCCGCCGGGCCTCGACCCGGCCGAACTGCTCGACGCGATGCGCGCCGTCGACGGCGTGGACGACGCGCACGACCTGCACGTGTGGAGCCTGTCGAGCGACCTGCGGGCGCTGTCGGCCCATGTGATGATGTCGGGCCACCCGACGCTGGAGCAGGCCCAGGAGGTGGGCGTGCGGGTGAAATCGGCCCTGGCCCGGGCGTACGACATCCACCACCTGACCCTCGAGCTGGAGTGCGAGTCGTGTGGCGAGGTCGACGACCGCTTCTGCGCCATCGACCGTTTCGACGGCTCGCCGGCGGATCATCCCTGATCCGGCTAGGCTGGCCGGGAAATGTCCAACCTGTGGCCGCGGGTCGAACCGCTCCTGGCCGAGGTGGAGAAGCCCGCTCGCTACATCGGCTTGGAACGGGGCAGCCGGCAGCCCGCCTGGGCGCCGCACAAGGCTGCCTGGCTCCTGATCTATCCCGACACCTACGAGATCGGCCTCCCCAACCAGGGGCTCCAGATCCTCTACGAGATTCTCAACGAGCGCGACGACGCGCTCGCGGAGCGCGCGTATGCGCCCTGGGTCGACCTCACCGCGGCGTTGCGCCGCCGGGGGCTGCCGCTGTTCAGCGTCGACACGCACCGTTCGGCCCGCGACTTCGACGTGCTGGCCTTCAACCTGTCGGCCGAGCTGGTGTTCACGAACGTCCTCGAGCTCGTCGATCTCGCCGGCGTGCCGGTGCGGAACGCCGACCGCACCCGCGAGCACCCGATCGTGCTCGCGGGCGGCCACTGTGCCTTCAACCCGGAGCCCCTCGCCGAGTACGTCGACGCCTTCGTGATCGGCGACGGCGAGGAGGTCGTCAGCGAGATCAGCGCCGTCGTCGCGGCGCACAAGCGGGCCCCAGGCTCGCGCGAGGAGCTGCTGCACGAGCTGGCCACGATCCCGGGCGTCTACGTGCCCGCGATGTACGACGTCGCCTACGACGGCCCGCACGTCACTGCGGTCACCCCCCGCTATCGCGACGTGCCCGAGCGCGTCGTCAAGCGCACGATCGCGAATCTCGACGACTGGCCCTACCCGAAGCAACAGCTCGTGCCGCTCATCGAGGTGGTGCACGACCGGCTGAACGTGGAGGTGTTCCGCGGCTGCACGCGCGGCTGCCGTTTCTGCCAGGCCGGCATGATCGCGCCGACCGGTGCGCGAGCGCAGCGCCGAGTCGGTGCGCACGATGGTGCGCGACGGGATCGCCCGCAGCGGCTACGACGAGGTGGCGCTCACGTCGCTCTCCACGGCCGACATGTCGGGCATCGGCGAGATCGTCGGCGACCTCGTGAACGGCCAGTGCGGCACGGGGCAGGTGTCGGTGAGCCTGCCGAGCCTGCGGGTCGACGCGTTCACGGTGGGAGTCGCGAGCGAGATCCAGAAGGTGCGCCGCACCGGTCTCACGTTCGCACCCGAGGCGGGCTCGCTGCGGCTGCGCCAGGTGATCAACAAGCTCATTTCCGAGGAAGACCTCTACGCCGCGGTCGATGCCGCCTACGCGAACGGTTGGCGGCGCGTGAAGCTCTACTTCCTCACCGGCCTGCCGACGGAGATGGATGCCGACACGTTGGGGATCGCCGAGCTGGCGCGCAACGTGGTGGAGGTGGGTCGGCGCCACACGAAGCAGGCGTCGGTGACCGTGAGCGTCGGCGGGTTCGTGCCGAAGCCGCACACGCCGTTCCAGTGGTTCGGCCAGAACGGCGTCGACGAGCTGCAACGCAAGATCAGCCTGCTCCGCGACGGCGTGCGCGGTGGCGGCGGTGGTTCGCGCCGGGGCGGCACGAAGGGTGGCGGGGGTCCGGTACAACTCAAGTGGCACGACCCGGAGGCGAGCTTCGCCGAGGGGCTGTGCTCCCGCGGCGACCGGCGGGTGGGCCGAGTGATCGAGCGGGTGTGGCGGGCCGGCGGCACGTTCCAGGAGTGGTCGGAGCGCTTCCGTCTCGACCGCTGGCTCGGGGCCTGTGCGGCCGAGGGCCTCGACCCCGCGTGGTACGTGACGCGCCACCGTACGCGCGACGAGCTCCTGCCGTGGGACCACATTGACGCCGGTCTGCACAAGGACTTCCTGTGGGACGACTGGCAGTCGGCCCTGGAGGAGCACGGGCTCCCCGATTGCCGGTGGACGCCGTGCTACGACTGCGGCGTGTGCACCGACCTCGCACTCGAGCACGTGGTGGCGTCGTCGGTGCCGCCGGCCGGAGGCAGCCAGGGCACCGGCCAGCAGTGGGGCGACGCTGCCGGGTCGGGTACCGCAGTGGGCGAGTCGCGGGGGAGCGGCGATGGAGCGGCCGCGGTGCGTTTCCTGGGCCGCAAGCCGCTCGGAGCCGGCACGTGAGGGGCGGGATCGCGTTTCCGGTGCGGTTGCGGTTCGCCAAGCACGGCAAGATCCGCTGGATCTCGCACCGCGACACGGCCCGGGCGTTCGAGCGGGCATTCCGCATCGAGGCACTCCCGCTCGTGTTCACCCAGGGCTTCTCGCCCCGACCGAAGGTGAGCTTCGGCTTGGCCCTCTCGACGGGCTACGAGAGCGACGAGGAGTACCTCGACGTCTCCTTCCGCGAGCCGGTGGAGCTCGACGAGCTCCCGGGCCGGCTCGATGCCGTGCTGCCGGCCGGCATCGAGGTCACGGGCGCAGTCGAGCTCGACGAGCGTGCGCCCGCGTTGCAAGAGGTCGTGACCGCGCTGACCTGGACGGTCGACGTGGCTCACGACGACGACGTCGCGCTCGACGCGACAGCGCTGCGCTCGGGTGTCGCGGCTCTGCTCGCACGTGACGAGGTCACCGTCACCCGGTCACGCAAGGGCCGGCTCGTGGACGACGACGTGCGCGCTGCGATCCGCAGCTGCACGGTGGTCGGACCCGCCGGCGACGGCACCGTCCGCTGCGAGCTCGAGACGAGCACGCAACCGCGCGGCGCCAAACCCCACGACGTGCTCGCCGCGGTCATGCAAGTGACCCCGGCGATCGGTCCGCTCACCGAGCGCCGTGTGGTCCGCACACACCAATGGATCGAGCGCGACGGCGCGCGGCTGAGCCCGCTCGACGCCGACACGCGCCGGCGCGCAGTGGCGGCACGCGCGTCATGAGAGCCATGAGAGAGGTTCCCAATGTCCGACGAGACGCCAGGTACCGGGCCGGCTGCGGCCGCGGCCCCGACCGCGCTCGAAACGGCCACCCCCGCTGCACGATCGAACGGGGCCAACGCTTCGGGGCGCGAGCACTCGGCTGACGCGCCCGGCGCGCCCGACGCGCCCGGCGCGGCGCAGGCCGGAGCACCCGGCGGCAGCGGCGCGCCCGGCGGCGGCGCGGCCGCCTCCACAGCGGCCAAACGCCGCCGGCGGGGCAAGCGCGGCGGGCGTAACCGCAGCAAGCGGCCCGGCACGGCCTCGGCGGCCGCTGCCGGCGTGCCCGACGAGGCCGCCGGCGACGATGTCGACGACGTCGACGACGTCGACGAGCTGGGCCCCAAGAGCTGGAACGACGCGGCGGCCGACCGGGGCTACACGAGCGACGACGCGCTCGACATCGCCCTCGAAGAGGCCGAGATGGCGCCGGCCACAGCCGGGGTCGATGCGGCCGAGGCCGACGCGAGCGCGGCGGCTGCGAGCGCACCGTTCCTCACGCCGTCGATCCCGCCGCCGGTGCACCACGGGCCCGAGGCGGTGCCGGCCGCGGGCAACGGCGCGGGCGCCACCACCGGTCCGAAGCGGCGCCGCCGCCGGGGCGGGCGCAACCGCAACAAGAAGTCGGCGGGTGCGGCGGCCGCCGGCGCCATCGTCGGCGCACCGGCACGCAACGGCGCACCCACGTACATCGAGGGGACGCTCGACACCGGCGACTTCGACGGCGCCGCCACGCTCGAGGCGCTCGACGATGCGACGCTCGAACGTCGCCGTGGACTGCAGCGCAAGGGCCGGCCCACCGGGCGCTACATGATGGTCGTGCACACCCACGGGCCGAGCGGTCGCTCGCACGTGGCCGTGCTCGAGGGGCGCAACCTCGTCGAGCACTACGTCGCCGAGCCGCAGGACGACGAGCGCAACATCGACGGCAACGTCTACTGGGGCAAGGTGCAGAACGTGCAGCCCGGCATGGAGGCTGCGTTCGTCGACATCGGCACCCAGAAGAACGCGATCCTCTACCGGGGTGATGTGCGCCAGGACATGGCCGACACCGACGGCGAGCGCGCCCGCATCGAGCGGATGCTGCGCAACGGGCAGTCGATCCTCGTGCAGGTCACGAAGAACCCGATCGCGCACAAGGGGGCGCGGCTCACCCAGGATGTGAGTCTCGCCGGCCGTTTCGTGGTGATGGTGCCCGACCAGCCGGGCACGTACGGCATCAGCAAGCGCCTGCCCGACGACGAGCGCCGCCGCCTGCGCCGCATCCTCGACCACCTGCGCCCCGCGAACGCCGGGCTGATCGTGCGTACGGCCGCGGAGGGCGCCACCGAGGACGAGCTCGAGCGCGACATGCGCAGGCTGCAGTTCCAGTGGGAGCAGATCGACCAGCTGCGCAAACAGGTGAAGCCGGGCACGGTGCTCTACAAGGAGCCGCCGCTCGCGATCCGGGTGATCCGCGAGGAGTTCACTAAGGAATATCGCGGCATCGTCATCGACGACGTCAACCTCTACAACGAGGTGCGCGGCTACGTCGAGGCCGTGGCGCCCGAGCTCGCCGACCGCGTGGAGCTCTACGACGAGGCCGTCGAAGGGCTCCCGTTGTTCGAGCGCTTCCACGTGCACGAGCAACTGCACAAGGCGCTCGACCGCAAGGTGTGGCTGCCGTCGGGTGGGTCGCTCGTGATCGAGCGCACCGAGGCGCTCACCGTGATCGACGTGAACACCGCGAAGAACGTCGGCAAGTCGAACCTCGAGGAGACGGTGTTCCGCAACAACCTGGAGGCGGCGGAGGCCGTCGCGCGCGAGCTGCGCTTGCGCGACATCGGCGGGATCATCGTGATCGACTTCATCGACATGGAGATCAAGCAGAACCGCGAGGCGGTCGAGCGCACGTTCCGCGAGGCGCTGGCGCGCGACAAGACCCGCACGCAGATCTATCCGATCTCCGAGCTCGGCCTGGTGGAGATGACACGCAAGCGCGTGTCGGAGGGCCTCGTCGAGTCGTTCAGCGAGATCTGCCCGCACTGCGAGGGCCGCGGCATCCTCGTCGACCACAGCCTCTACGAGGACTAGCGGCCATGGCTGGACGCGGGTGATGCAGGGGTAGGACGTCGCGAATGCCAGCCGTCCCGCGTGTGGTGATCGTCGGCGCCGGTTTCGGCGGTCTGCAGTGCGCCCGGCGCCTCGCGGGCGAAGCGGTCGACGTCACGATCGTCGACCGGCAGAACTACCACCTGTTCACGCCGCTGCTCTACCAGGTGGCGAGCTGCCTGCTGTCGCCCAGCGAGATCGCGGCACCGTTGCGCAAGGTGTTCCGCCACGCCCCCAACGTGCACGTGCACGTTGGCGAGGTGACCGGCGTGGACTTCGACGGCCGCACGGTGGCGCTCGGAGAGGGTGCGATGCTGCCATACGACCATCTCGTGCTTGCAACCGGCAGCACCACGAACTACTTCGGCAACGACACGATCGCGGCGCACGCGCTGGGCCTCAAGGATCTCGGCGAGGCGCTGCGGCTGCGGAACCACGTGCTGTCGACGCTGGAGCGGGCGGCGCACGCGCCGGCGGGCGACCGTGACGCGCTGCTCACGTTCTGCATCGTCGGCGGCGGACCGACCGGCGTGGAGTACGCGGGTGCCCTCGCCGAGCTCGTGCGCCTGGTGCTGCCGGTCGAGTACCCGGAGCTGCATGGCGCGCGCGTACGGATCGTGCTGCTCGAGATGACCGACCGGCTGCTCGCCACGTTCCATCCGTCGCTCGGCGAGTATGCGCGCCGCGAGCTCGAGCACCTCGGCGTGGAGGCGCTGCTCGGCGCATCGGTCGACACGATCGATGCCGGCGGTGTCAGCCTGCGCGACGGGCGGCGCATCCCGGCGTCGACCGTCGTGTGGACCGCCGGCGTGCGGCCGGTACACCCACCCGGCCCCGAATCGGTCGACCCGTCGCGTCACGGCCGGCTCGCCGTCGACGAGCGCCTGCGGGTGCCCGGCCATCCGGAGGTGTACGCGATCGGCGACGCGGCGGGCGCGGCCGACGCGTCGGGCAGGGAGCTGCCGATGGTGTCGCCGCCGGCGATGCAGGCCGGCCGGTACGTTGCCGACGACATCCTCGGCCGGGCGCGCGGCCGCTTCCACTACCGCGACAAGGGCAACCTGGCCACGATCGGGCGCCGGTCCGCAGTGGCCGAGATCGGCCCGCTGCGCCTGCGTGGTCTGCTCGCCTGGGTGACGTGGCTCGTCGTGCACCTCTACTATCTGATCGGCTTCGAGAACCGTGCCGTGGTCATGGCCCGCTGGTCGTGGTACTACCTGCGCTACGAGCGCCCGGTGCGGGCGATGATCCCGACGGACCGGGCGGCCACCGGTGCCGTTCGGGCCGGTGCAGGCGTACGCGCCGCCGACCGCTAGCATTTCCCGGTCCCAGAACGAGGTCGTGATGGCAGAGAACGTGTTCGCAGTGGTCGAGACCGGCGGCAAGCAGTATCGCGTCGCGGAAGGGCAGCGGCTCGCGATCGAACGGGTGCCCGGCGACGAGGTGTCGCTGCGCCCGGTGCTCGTGGTCGACGGCGACACGGTGCTCGCCACCGCCTCGCAGCTCGCCGGCGCGGCCGTGAATGCTCGGGTCGTCGGCGAGGCCAGGGGCCCGAAGATCAACGGCTTCACGTACAAGGACAAGACCCGCCAGCGCCGCCACTACGGCCACCGGCAGCATTACACGGAGATCGAGATCACCTCGATCTCGAAAGGTTGATCGGCGATGTCGAAGAAGAAGGGCGCCGGTTCCTCCCGTAACGGCCGTGATTCCGCGGCCCAGCGCCTCGGCGTGAAGCGCTTCGGCGGCGAGCAGGTCACCGCGGGCACGATCATCGTCCGCCAGCGCGGCACGCGCTTCCACCCCGGCCACAACGTGGGCCGCGGCGGCGACGACACGCTCTTCGCCACGGCCGACGGCAACGTGAAGTTCACGCACCGCCGCGGCCGCCGCCTCGTCGACATCGTCCCCGCCGGCGAGTAGCGCCCGAGCGCCGCTTGGAAACGGGCGCTGCAAGCAGCGGCCAACACAACGAGCGAGGACCACGAGCAGCGCCACCGTGATCAACCCGTCGTCCGAACCGAGAGGACTGGCGCCGTCCAGGGCGTCTCATCGAAATCGCTCGGCGCCGTGATCGGTGCCGATCTAGAACTGTGCCGATGGCAACGCCCGACGAACTCGCATCTGCATACGCCGCAGCGTGGATCGAGCGTGACGACGCGAAGCGGCTCGAATTGCTCAACTTGTGCTGCGGTCCGGCGATTCGGTTCTTACAGCAAGGCTGGGAACACGAGGTCGTCGGGACCGTCGCACTGTCGGACGCGATCGCTGCCTTCCAGCGTGGCTGGCCCGATGGCATCGATGTGCGCGTCGAGCTGACGACGCCGGTGGATGCCCACCACAATTTCGGTCGGGGCGGGTTCGTGTGGATCTTCGGTGAGGATCGCGGCTACGGCACCGACTTCGTCGAACTGGGCAGCGACGGCAAGATGAAGACGATCGTCGTCTTCGGCGATCCCGGTCCTCCTCCGTCAGCCTCCGGTGAACGAATCCAATGAACCGTGCCAATCACCCACACGCGATCACAGGGCGCGTAACCACGCTGCCGCGGCAGCGCGCACGCCGCTCGCCGGCCGCTCACGAGCCCGGGTTCTTCAGGTCGAAGTATCCAACGGAACCGATGTGAACAGCGGAGAGTCGCATC
The DNA here is from genome assembly GCA_963716525.1 of uncultured Actinomycetes bacterium. Classification (GTDB taxonomy): domain Bacteria; phylum Actinomycetota; class Acidimicrobiia; order IMCC26256; family PALSA-610; genus JBBREP01. The sequence goes on along the minus strand of OY970315.1, from coordinate 115,306 downwards.
GCATGTTCCTTGAATGGCCTTCGGCCCACGTCCCCCCGCACCGGAACGCCGCCCGGACCCGTGTCCATGTCAGTCGCGATCGTGCAGCCCATGCACGCTGCAGAAATGGCTTCGGCCACTTCGATCGCCCCGGCTCACCGTTCCCTTCGGCAGGACTTTCGCGACGACGACACTGGTCGGCGCGGGTGTTCCCGACAGGCTGATCCCCGGCGGCATCGTGCCGCTCGCTGCGCTCGCGCTTCTCGGCAGCTAACGCTGGACGGCGTGCTCGACGCGCGGGACCGAGTCGTGGAACTGCCACATGCCGACAGCGCGACAACGGCGAGGCAACCCATTGCGGCAGTTGTCCGAGCGCGCCTCACGACACACGCATATTGCCCGCGATGGGCGCTACCGACAGGGTGCTATCTCCGCACTTCGGCGTCCGTCAGGGTCCCGGGACTTGTTCGGTGAGCGGTGGGGTCAACTTGACCACGGGCGGCCCTCCGCAACGCGTCCCGAGGTCGACGCTCGCCACACCAGCTCCCGCCCGGAACCTGGTCGCGAAGGCCGCGCCCGCCCCTTGCGTGAGAGCCACACGAAATGACTCGGGCAGATCCTTCGGTGACACGTCGAACAGCAGGTCGGGATCGTCACCGAACAGCTTCTTGGCCGCGGCATACGCGTCGTCATGGTTGAGGAACCGCATAGATCGGACCGCGCGGTCGTGCGCAAGCTGATCACGCACACGTGCGATGTCGGTGTTCGTCGCGTCAAGCCGGAAGAAGATCTCGGCATCGCTGCACGCGGTAGGTCGTGTTGTCGTGGTGCTCGCGGGCAGGGTGCTGCCCGTCTCGCGCCCCAATCGTTGAGCACTTCCGCTGCATGCAAACGCGCAGAGCAGCAGCCCGACACACCCGATTGCCCGAACCACCGCTTCGCCAACCCCGCACCGTCCCAAGCACCGCACAGCTTGCCCGATCAGCGAGCGTTCTCGCGAGCGCGTAGCGGCAGACCGGGCGCCCTGTGTCCATTACGTGGCCGCATGACGGCCGCTCGTCCATGGATCATCGCCTTCATGCCGAGCAGCAACGTACAGCGGTCAGAGCGTCCTCACGAGCGCGATCGCGTCGGTGATTGACTTGACCGAGTGGGTCGGTGGCTCGATCTCCGGTGGCCAGCCGTATCCGTGGTCGATCCAGATCGACGCGATGCCCGCCGCGTGCGCTCCGCCGATATCGGCCGCGGGGTTGTCGCCGACCATGACCTCCGCACAGTCGACACCAGCCTGTTCACACGCGAGGGCGAACATACGCGGATCCGGCTTCCGAACGCCCACTACTTCCGACACGACGACGACATCGACGACGTCTCGCAGCCCGGCAAGATCGACCTTTCGATCCTGGGTGCTGGCACCATTCGTCACGACCGCCACTTGCCAGCCATCATCGCGAAGATCAGCGAGCGCGTTCCGCACGGCCGATTCGTCGACGAATGATGCGAAGTACGCCTGCTCGTGGAAGCGGTACAGATCGTCGTTGCTCTCAACCAGATCGAATTGCCGACGGACCTCGTCGATCCACACTCGCCAGCCTCGCAGACCGCGCCCGTCCGCCTTGATGGCGAACGGCACGAACGTCGCCGGGTCCAGGCCGACGTGCGCCGCCATCGCACAGGCCGCTCGAGCGAACGCGCCATCACGGTCGACGAGCGTCCCGTCGAGGTCGAACAACGCGAGGCGTGTTCTCATACCAAGCAGAATGCCCGCGATGGGCGCTACCCACAAGCACGCAACACGGGAGTGCTGTAGGTGACGAGCGGACTATGTCGGTCAGGCACGGCGCTGGGGATGGATTGTTTCGCCACGAGCCAGCATCTCTACGAATTGAGCGATCCGACGAGCGCGAGTCTCGGCACGCTTCGCGGTGTCGATGCGGTACAACACCGCGTATCGGTTGGCGCCGTTCAGGTCGGCGAACATCTTCTCCGCAGCAGGGTTGGCCGACAATGCGGCCGCGAGATCGGCCGGAACCGACGCCTCTGCCTGTCCCGAATACGCGGCGGCCCAGCGGCCATCGGCTTTTGCTCGGTCGATCTCGGCGAGCCCGGCTGGCAGCATCCGGCCCGCCGCGATCAGTTCCTCGGCTATGCGAAGATTGCGCTTCGACCACTGACTTGTGCGGCGCCTGGGAGTGAACCGCTGCGCGAACGTCGTGGCGTCGCGGCTTCGTTTCTGACCATCGATCCATCCCTGGCATAGCGCTTCTTCCAGGGCCTGGGCATAGGTCAGACTGGTCGTGGCAGTCATATCTTTCTTGGCGAGGACCAGCCAAACGCCCTCGGAACGGTCGCGATTCGCGTCGAGCCAAGCCCGAAACGCTGCCGCATCCGAAACGACCAAACTCAGAACATCAGGTCGTGCCATACGCCACCCAGATTGCCCGCGATGAGCGCTGCCCACAAGCACGCAGTCCGGCGGATCGCGGCTGCGCGAAAGGCCTTGATACTGGAAGTCGTAGTCGATGATGCGACGATCTGCGTGTGAGTTGTGGTAGCCGTGAAGCGATCGAGACGGGGCGAACCACACGAACACCTGGCCGAACACGGGGATGGTGATGGAAGGCTCGCCGTCGAGATGAAGACGATGCGCGTGATGCGACGCCAGGGAACGCCGATGGCGACTCTATAGCCGAGGTCGCCGACGCCGCCGAGGTAGCGAGGTCGTCGAACGTGCGCTGCTCCGCGATCGCTGTGTCGTCGCCGTTCGGATTGCCAGCGATGGGGAGGCACGTTCGGTCCGTCGATCTCGGTGCGCGATGGGGCTCGAAGTCGGGCGCAAACCAGGCAAGACAGCCTGCACGTCATGGGCACCCGTTCCGTGCGAATTCACCGGCGACTCGGCGCGCCAGTGCGCCAGGTCGGCGATTCTTGGGTGGACTTACGCGTTGCGTTCTCGTGTGGGTTCGGTGCGCTGGTCTTCGTAGTACAGCGGCGTGTCTGACTTGATGTCGTAGAAGATTCTTCCCTCGCGGCGGGCGAGGACGCTGCCCGACCGCACGGAGACGAGTAGCCCGTTGCGCTCATGAGCCCACGGCGTGTGACTGTTCGCGTGGTAGAAATCGTCGCCGGTGACGGCGTATGCGAACACTTCGTCGATGCTGCATCGGCATAACCGGCGACGCCAGTTGTCTGGTAGCGGATGCTCGGTCGGCGCGGCTGGTTGTTGCTGTCGGCGCTCGACAACCAACGCAAGCGCGGCGCTGCGAATGTGCCCGATCGCCGAGTCGAGCTCTGCGACAACACCCCGCAGGCGTTCGGCGAGTTCCTCGTCGAGCCCGTGACGACTCAAGATGTTCGTCAGTGTCAATCCAGACCCGAAGATGTGGTGGATGGCACGATCGTGCCCGTCGGCAGCGTCATGCTCGTGTCCGGCACTGGGTGACACGACCGCTCCTTCGACCGGAAACTGAGCAGATCGTATCGGCGGCATCAACGACGTGCACGCCGAGGGTGCGGCTCGTATGCTCTGAGGGCTCACACATTCGGACCTCTGTGACCGTTGCGGCACGATGGGTGCCGAACGTCCCTGGCGTCGCGCATCGCACGAGCAAGGATGGAGGGCGCATGTTCTTCCACGACGATGCTCCACGCGGGCTATCCGAGGCTGAGTGTCAAGACTTGCTCGCAAGTCAGAACCTTGGCCGTCTCAGCATGACGATTCGCGCGCTACCCATCGTGATGCCGGTCAACTACAGCTACCTCGGCGGCAGCGTCGTGCTGGGCATGAATGACGGCCCAGCCCGTCGTTCCATCACCGGCGACAGCGTTGTCGCGCTCGGGGTCGACAGCGGGCAGCTCGACGAGCGCTTCTGGGCGATACTCGTGATCGGCCGCGCCGCGGAAATCGGTGATCTCGCACAACGGCGCGAGCTTCAGCGCATGGGTCTCAAAGACCTTGCCGGCGCGCCGGCTGCACACTTCGTGCAACTCCAACCCGACGTCATCAGCGGGTACCGCTCGACCATCGAATGAGCGACAGTCACGTGCTCTGAATCGCTCCCGCGACCGTTGATGCGACTGTGCTCGGGAACGTTGCTGGACCGCGCCCGGCGACCCGCACTTGAACGACACGCGTTACACCGTCCAACGCAGTGATCGCAGCGTTCGCCGCACGCACGATCGCGCTCCAGTCGAGCGGGTGAGTACGCGATGTTGCCGTGCGCTCGATGACTGCCGTGGCTTGATACGAGTAGGACATCAAGGCACCCGAGCCACCCCCGCCCGATCCACCGAGTGCCCCACCCGCTGCGCCGAGACCTCCACTCCCCAAGCCGCCGCCGAGCGCTCCACCTGCGGCGGCCGCACGGGCCGCGCGCGACTTGCCCACGAACGCCAGCCTGCCATGTCAACACCTCTGCATTGGCGATGCGACCCGCACGAAGGCGCCGTCCGCCGACAGTCCCGACCGCGCGCACCGATTGCCCGCGGTGGGCGCTGCCCACAAGCATGCGTCCGGCAGTTCTGGGTGGCGCAGGCGTGCAGCGCCGTGGTCGCAGCACGCCACACATCACCGGTCGGCTCGACGAGTGACACGGCCTCTATGCGCTCACCCGCGCTCTCCACTCTGATTCGAGGATGGAGAACACGAGCGAGTCTTGCCATGCGCCGTTGACGAACAGGTGATCACGGAGGCGACCTTCGTGTGACATGCCGATCTTCTCCAGGATTCGGTGCGACGCCACATTGTCGGGATGGCTGGTCGCCTCTATGCGATGCATCCCAAGCTGATCGAAACCGAACGCGAGAAGCAGCTGCGAAGCCTCGGTCGCAAGTCCGGCGCCCCAGCGATCTCGCCGCAGCGTGAACCCAATCTCGGCTCTCTTGTTGCGAGCACTCTCGATTCCGATCGACGCATCCCCGACCACGAGTGACGATGCGCGCTCGACTATGGCCAGCGAATATGTGTTGCGCGGCATCTGTTGCGCTTCGGCGATCGCGCTGTCGAGGAAGGCTTTCGCGTCGTCGGCGGTGTGTGACCGCCAGTCCTGATACCGGGCAACCGCGTCGTCGACCGAATAGGCGACAACCGCTTCCAGGTCTCCCTCGGAAAGTTCACGCAGACCGACGCGATTGCCTTCAAGCAAGGTCAAGGGCACGCATATTGCCCCTGATGGAGGATGGGATGCACGCCGCTGCGGCTGGTTCGTAGCGTCGAGGGTTCCGGCGGGTGGTCTCCGGCGCACCACTAGAGCTCGATCGAGCCGCGCTCGTATGCGGCGAGGTCGGCGAGCGCAACGAGGCCCGTACTTGCGAGCGGCCAGCCGTGTGCCACGAGTGTGGCGAGCACGTCGGCGTGCCGGACGATCCCGACCCAAACCGCGCCCGACTGGAGCACGTGCGCCGGCACCGGCGCACCGTCGACCCCGATCTCGACGTGATCCCACGGTGCCGTCGGGTCGTCGCTCGCGCCGAACGCGGCACGCCGCGGCGGCTTGGGGCAGCACGCCGGTCGCCGACCACAGGTGCCCGAGGAGATCCTGTGCGGCGTACGCGCGATACGCCGCCTCGGTCCAGCCGAACTCCAGGCGCACCGGCTGCATCTCGACCATGACCGACGGCGGCGCGCTCGGATCGGGACCCGCGGTGCCGTGCCCGAGCATCACCCGGTTCAGCCGGCCGCCTACACCACCGTGCCCCGCGAGCCAGCGCAGCCCGGTCCAGCGGTCGTCGAGCCCGAGCAGCGTGAAGCCGGCGCGCTCGTACATCTCGCGCCGCGACCCTGCGTGCGCGGCACGACGCGCTCGCAGTGCCGCGACTTCCGCATCGTCGCGGAGGAGTGAAGGCACCGGCGCAGCTTCCGAGCGCGTCGCTGTCAACGGCGTGTGCGTGCAACCAAGGCCGCACTCGCGACAGCGCGACTCGGTCTCGCTCATGTGCTCCCACTCGGTGCCGCCGCAGCGGCTGCACAACCCCAACATGGGAAGCGACGTTACGGACTCAGGCCAGCGCTTCGGGCAGTGGTTTCGCGTGCACGATCGCGAGCGTCTTGGTGGCGCGGGTGATCGTGACGTAGAGGAGGCGCAGACCGGCGCGGTCGCCCGACACGAGGTCGGCTGGCTCCACGACGATCACGTGGTCGAACTCGAGGCCCTTCGAATCCGTGGCGTCGAGCACCGCGACGGCGGCGTCGAGCGCGGCAATACCTTCGGATTCGGCGCCGAGATCGCTGAGCTCGCCCACGATCGCGGCGTGTGCGCTGCGCGGCGCGATCACCGCCACGGTGCCGCGCCGGGCGTGCGCGGCGCGGGCGCACGACGCGGCCCGCGCCTCCAGCTCGTCGTGCCCTACGGCGACGATCAGCGGCGCCTCGTCGGTGCGCCGCACGCTGCGCGACGGTTCGACGGTGGGAGCCGCCACCGCGAGCAGCCGGGCCGCGACGTCCATGACCTCCGCCGGTGTGCGGTAGTTCACGGTGAGGGTGGCGAAGCGCGGCGGGATGCGGCGCTGGGGGAGCTGGTCGACGATGTCGTCCCACGAGTCGGCCGCGCCGGGCCGCGACGCCTGGCCGAGATCGCCGACGATCGTGAAGCTGCCGGCGGGGCAGCGGCGGGCGAGCATCCGCCACTGCATCGGCGGGAGGTCTTGGGCCTCGTCGACGAGTACGTGGCCGAACGTGCGCAGCTCGCTCGGCCCGTCGGCATCGCCGCCGCCGTCGCCGTAGCGGGCCGCGATCTGGGCCGCGCTCATGAACGCCCCCACGCCCAGGTCCTCGATCACCCGCTGTCCGACCGAGAGCGCGTCGTCGTCGGCGCCGCGGCGGCGCCGCTTGCGCGGCTGCGCGGCCTCGACCGGCCCCAGCAGCGCGTCGGCCTCGTCGACGAGCGCGACGTCGGCATCGGTCCAGCGCGCATCGGCCGGGTCGGGGGTACGCGGACGGTGCAGCAGCTCTTGCTCGGCCGGTGACAGCAGCGGCGCGCCCGCCCCAGCGCCGGCCGCCGACCGGACCAGGGCGCGGAATCCGAGCAGGTCATTGACGAGCTCGGTGCCCGACAGCACGGGCCACATGCGCTCCAGGGCCTCGATCACCTCCGGGCGCCGGCGCAGGCGGGCCCCGAGCTCCGGTTCGAAGCCCTCGGGCAGCGCGTCGCCGCGCGCGATCGCCCGGCCGATCAAGGAGTCGACCGTGGCCCCGTGCTCGATGTCGACCACGTTGTCGGCGCCGCCGGCCGCATCCGAGTCGAAGCGGCGACGCTCGTACGCGCGCATCGCGGCGAGCTTGTACGCCGCCACGAGCATGTCGGTGGTGCGGCGCACCACGTAGGGACGGCGCTCGTTGTGCGTGCCCTTCTGGCGCTGCGCGCCGCGCACGACGCGCGCGCTGTCTTCACGCGTGAAGCGGATACGCAAGCCGTCGAGCATGAACGCGACGTCGTGATTGCACACACGCTGGCGGTCGCGCACGGCACGGCGCGATGACACGCGCCATACGGGCCGAACCCTTGATCGCGGCGACGTCGGGCTGCTCGACGCGAAGGTTGCGCAGCTGCGGCTTGAGGCCCGAGATCGTGCTGAGCTGCACGTCCTGCTCGCCGAGCGACGGCAACACTTGCTCGATGTAACGCAGGAACACGGGGCTCGGCCCCACGAGCAGCACGCCGCGCGCCGCGAGGTGCCGGCGGTGCGTGTAGAGGAGGTACGCGGCCCGGTGCAGCGCGACCGCCGTCTTGCCGGTTCCCGGACCGCCGCTCACCACGAGCACGCCGGGCAGGTCGGCGCGGATCGCCTCGTCCTGCTCGGCCTGGATCGTGGCGACGATGTCGCCCATGCGCCCGGTGCGGTGGCGGTCGAGTGCGGCGAGGAGCGCGCCCTCGCCGGTGACGGTGAAGCCGGCCGCTTCCGACGCCTCGGCGTCGAACACCTCGTCGTCGAGCGCGGTGATGTACCGCCCGCGGCGCGTGATGAAATGCCGGCGCCGCACCACGTGCATCGGCTCGACGGCCGTGGCGCGGTAGAAGGGCTCCGCGATCGGCGCCCGCCAGTCGATCACGAGCGGGTTGTGCTCGGCGTCGTCGACCGCGAGCCGCCCGATGTACCAGGTGGGCGGATCGGACGCGCCGGGCTCGAGGTCGAGACGGCCGAACAGCAACGGCGCCTCGCCGATGTCGAGCTCGGCGAGCCGCCGGGCCGTCACCTCGTAGGCGATGTCGCGCTCGAGCCGGGCCTGGTGCGTGCCGCCCGCCCGCACCTCCGAGTAGGCACCGCGCACGCTCTCCGCCGCGGCGCGCATGACGTCGAGCCGCTCGTAGGCGGCGTCGACGTACGCCTGTTCCTCCGCGATCTGGTCGCGCAGCTCGGGTTCGTGGGCGTGGGCCAAATACCGCCGTCCGGGGCCGTTCAGCGTTCAGGGAGTCGGCCATTCTACGTCGCGACCGGGCTCCCGTACGCCGGACCTCCGGCTGTGACAGGTGCCGCTCAGGCGAAGTCGGCGACGTCGGGGGTGGCCGACCGCCGGGCGTCGTCGCGCTCGCTCATCACTCCGACGGCGAGCGGCCCCGGTGCCATGACCAGGGCGAAGCGCGAGCCCCAGAACGCGTCGTACGGCGCCTTCAGCGCGTCGGCGCCGGCCTGGAGGGCGCGCTCGTACAGGGTGTCCACCTCGTCGCGGCGGTCGACCCGCAGGCCGACCACGACACCGGTGAACCCGTCGGGCAGCCCGCCCCAGCTGCGGGCGAACGCCGAGCTGTCGAGGTCGGCGTCGAACGGACCGCTCACCGGGAGGTTCCGATGGTGACCCTCCCACTCGGGCAGCGTCGCCGCGACCTCGACGCCGAGCGTCGCGAGGAATGCCACCGCGGCCCGGGGGTCGGTCGTGACGACGTTGACCTGATCGAACCGTGGCGTGCTCACGCCAGCAACGTATCCCCAGCAGGTGAGCCCTTCGGAGCCGACTGCAGATCCGTCGGCGACAGCGACCATTGGCCAAGCTCTCGCCTGCCCGCGTGTGAACCGCGGCGGTTCTTGTTGCAATGAGTGCCCCGACAGGGCATTGGATGCAACAAGCAGCGCCGCTCCGCGCGCCGAAGGCTGAACATTGGGGAGCGAGCGAGGCGGGCTCACTTCTCGGACGTATTGCCGGTGCAAGAACCGGTGCAAGAATTGGGCCGTGCCGGCCCAGGACACCTTGCCCTTCACGCCCGATCCGGAGGCCAACAAGCTCCTTGCGAACAACCCATTGGCACTTCTCGTCGGGATGCTCCTCGACCAGCAGGTGACCATGGAGTCGGCCTTCGGCGCGCCGCGGCTGCTCGAGCAGCGGTTGGGGGAGATCGGCGTGGCGCTGGACGCGGCCGCGATTGCCGGGCTAGCGAGCGCGGAGCTCGACGAGCTGTTCCGCCGCCGGCCGGCGCTGCACCGTTTTCCCGGCTCGATGGCGCAGCGCACCCAGGCGCTCTGCGGCTACCTCGTCGAGCACCACGGCGGCCGCGCCGAGGCGGTTTGGGAAGGTGTGGGCGACGGCGCCGAACTGTTGCGGCGCGTCGAGGCGCTGCCCGGCTACGGCACCGCCAAGGCTCGCATCTTCGTCGGTGTGCTCGGCAAGCGGTTGGGGGTGCGGCCGCGGGGGTGGGAGCAGGCCGCGGCCGACTGGGCGTCGATCGCCGATGTCGACACCTTCGCGTGGATCGGCGAGATTCGCGACGCCAAGCGTGCGATGAAGGCCCAGAAGAAGACCGCGGGCAAGACCCGCCCGTAGTTTGGCAACGTGCAGCGGCGAGTGGAGCGGCCCGGGAGCGACAGGAGCGAAGCGAAGGCCCGCCCGCGTGGCCGCACGGCCGAGAGTGAGAGCGACCAATCGACAGGAGCGAGACGGGCGCGAGCCGCAGGCGGCTGTGTGTTGATGTCGCGGCGAGTGGAGCGAGCGTCCGAACGCCCCTGGGGGCGCGAGCCGCAGGCGGCTGTGTGTTGATGTCGCGGCGAATGGAGCGGCCCAGGAGCGAAGCGAAGGCCCGCCCGCGTGGCCGCACGGCCGAGAGTGAGAGCGACCAATCGAGAGGAGCGAGACGGGCGCGGAGGAGCCGTGCGAGCGGAGCGAGCGTCCGAACGCCCCTCGGGGCGCGAGCCGCAGGCGGCTGTGTGTTGATGTCGCGGCGAGTGGAGCGGCCCGGGAGCGACAGGAGCGAAGCGAAGGCCCGCCCGCGTGGCCGCACGGCCGAGAGTGAGAGCGACCAATCGACAGGAGCGAGACGGGCGCGGAAGAGCCGTGCGAGCGGAGCGAGCGTCCGAACGCCCCTGGGGGCGCGAGCCGCAGGCGAGCGGGGGTGGTGGTGGTAGTGATGTCCACGTTCGTCGACGAGGCCCAGGTGAACGTGCGCGGCGGCGACGGCGGCGCGGGCTGCATGTCGTTCCGCCGCGAAGCGCACGTGCCGCGGGGCGGCCCCGACGGCGGTGACGGTGGGCGGGGCGGCGACGTGTGGATCGTGGCGACGCGCAACATGGTGTCGCTGCTCACGTTCCGCGACCATCCGCACCGGCGGGCGGAGTCGGGGACGCACGGCCAGGGGCAGAAGCGGCACGGGCGCGGTGCGGAGGATCTCCTGGTCGAGGTGCCGGAGGGCACCGTGGTGCGCGACCGCGACGGCAACCTCCTCGGTGACCTCGTGCACCACGGCGACCGCTATCTCGCGGCGCGCGGCGGGCGCGGCGGGCGCGGCAATGCCCGGTTCCTGTCGAACCGGCGGCGGGCGCCGCACTTCGCCGAGCAGGGCGAGTACGGCGAGGAGCGCTGGCTGCGGCTCGAGCTCAAGCTCATGGCCGACGCCGCGCTCGTGGGCTTCCCGAACGCGGGCAAGTCGACGCTGATCGCGGCGATCAGCGCGGCGCGCCCGAAGATCGCCGACTACCCGTTCACCACGCTCGAGCCGCACCTCGGCGTGGTGCACCACCGCGATCACGAGTTCGTGGTGGCCGACATCCCCGGCCTCATCGAGGGCGCGGCTGCGGGCCGCGGCCTCGGGCACCGCTTCCTGCGCCACATCGAGCGGGCGCGCGTGCTCCTGCTGCTCCTCGACCTCGTGCCGGCCGACGGGCGCGCGCCGGCCGAACAGCTCGACGTGCTGCTCCACGAGCTCTCGGCGTATCGCCCGGAGCTGCTCGACCGGCCCCGCCTCGTCGTCCTGTCGAAGCGCGACGTTGCCGGGCCCGAGGCAACCGCGGCCGCCGTCGCGGCACTCGACCGCATCGGTGTGGGGCGCGAGGTCGTCGTCGACGGCTCGCCGTCCGATCGGCCGCAGGTGCGCGCGATCTCTGCGGTCACCCACGATGGGCTCGACGAGATGCTCAGCGACCTCGCGCAGCTCGTCGTGCGCGCGCGTGCGGAACCGCAGACCGAGGCCCCTGCGGCCCCGACGGTGCTGCGGCCGCTCGAGGAAGGCGTGGTGGTGGTACGCGAGGGCGAGCGCGCGTGGCGTGTGCGCGGCCGCGCCGCCGAGCGGGCCGTGGCGGTGTCCGATCTCTCCGAGCCCGACGCGGTGATGTTCGTGCAGGACCGGTTGCGGCGCCTCGGCGTCGACCGCGCGCTCGCACGGGCGGCCGTGGGTGACGGCGACACCGTCCGCATCGCCGAGCTCGAGTTCGAGTACCACGGTGACCTCCTGTGAGCACTGCGGTTGTGAAGGTCGGGACCTCGTCGCTCACGGGCGAGAGCGGCGCGATCGACGACGACGCGCTCACCAAGCTGTGCGACGACGTCGCCGCGGCGCGCCGGGACGGCTGGCAGATCGTGCTCGTGGCATCGGGTGCGGTCGCGGCCGGACTTCCCGCGCTCGGACTCGATCGCCGCCCCACCGACATCGGTGTGCTGCAGGCGATCGCAGCCGTCGGCCAGCCCCGCCTCGTCGCTCGCCTCGGCGCGCGGCTCGAACGGCACGGCATCGTCACCGGGCAGGTGCTGCTCACGCCGTACGACTTCGCGCACCGCTCCCAGTACCTACACGCGCGCGGCACGTTCGAGCGGCTGCTCGAGCTCGGCGTGCTCCCGGTCGTGAACGAGAACGACACGGTCGCCGACGACGAGATCCGCTACGGCGACAACGACCTGCTCGCCGCGCTCGTGGCCAACATGCTGCGCGCCGAGACGCTGGCGCTGCTCACCGATACGCGTGGGCTGTTCACCACCGATCCGCGGGTGGACGAGCGGGCCTCGCTCGTGGAGGAGATCGTCGAGTTCGACAAGCTGCAAGCGGTCGCCGGCGGCAGCCGGTCGGCGCACGGCTCGGGTGGCATGGCGAGCAAGCTCGCCGCCGCGAAGATGGCCGCCTGGTCGGGCGTGCGGGCGGTGATCGCGAGCGCGACCGAGCCCGACGTCGTGCGCGGCGCGCTGGCCGCTCGCCCAGGGGTGGGCACCGTGGTGCAGGCGCGCGAGGCACGCCTGTCGGCGCGCAAGCTGTGGATCGCGTTCGCGCAACCCGCGCAGGGGCGCGTGATCGTCGATGCCGGTGCGCGCGACGTGCTGCTGCACCACGGCCGTTCGCTGCTCGCGGCCGGTGTGCGCGCCGTGGAGGGCAGCTTCGACGTCGAGGCACCGGTCGAGGTGATCGGACCCGACCGCGAGGTCTTCGCCAAGGGCCTGTCGTGCTACTCGGGCGACGACCTGCGCGCGGTGGCGGGCCGGCGAACCGGCGACCTTCCCGACGGCGCGCCCAACGAGGTGATCCACCGCGACGACCTCGTGCTGCTGCCCTGACCCTGCCCTCTACGACCGTTCTCGGTGCATACGACCGCGACTATCGCCGTCAATTGCACCGAGAACGGGAGCTGGCGCAGCCGGCTCAGCCGCGGGGGACGGTCGACCGCATGTAGTGCGGCCGGTAGTGGGCGAAGCTCGGGACCTTGGCGGCGAACACCGCGGCGCCGGCGATGCACGCGATGCCACCGGACACGATCGCGAACGGCACGCTCACCAGCCCGCCCACCAGGCCGGCCTCGACGTCGCCGAGCACCGGCCCGCCGCCGTACACCGCGATCTCCACCCCGCTGATGCGCCCGCGCAGCTCGTCGGGCGTCACGTCGGCCGCGATCGCGGATCGGTACACGCCCGAGATCATGTCGGCGCCTCCCGCGACCGCGAAGAGCGCGAGCACGAGGATCGCGTCGTGCGCGAAGCCCGCGACAGTGATCGCGAGCCCCCACAGCGCGACGCACATGATCACCGCGCGGCCCTGCCTGCGGACGTGTCCGGTCCACCCGCTCGTGATCGCGGCGAGGAACGCGCCGGCGGCGACCGACGACAGCATGAAGCCGTACAGCGTGGGCCCGCCACCCAGGCGCGCGGTCAACGCGGGGAACAGCGCGCGCGGCATGCCGAACACCATCGCCAGCAGGTCGATGGCGAACACGCTCTTGATCACCGAGTGGCCGTGCAGGAAGCGAACGCCTTCGATCACGGTCGAGAACGACGCCCGGCGCGCCGCACCGATCGGCGGCGACGCCGCGAGACCGAAGAAGATCACGAACGCCAGCACATACGTGGTGACGTCGACGGCGTACATCTGCGAGAAGCCGATCGCCGCGATCAGCACACCGCCGGCGGCGGGCCCGATCATCATGCCGAACGTGCCGTAGGTGGTTTGCAGCGCGTATGCGGCCGGTCGGAGCTCGGGCTCGATCAAGAGTGGGAGGAGGGAACGCAGCACCGGGAAGGTGGTGGCCAGCAGCCCGCTGTTGATCGCCCCGAGCACGAACAGCAGCCACACCTGCGGGTGGCCGAGCGCGGCGTTCGCGGCGAGGGCGGTCGAGCAGGTGAGCGAGGCCACGGTCACGCCGAGCAGCAGCCGGCGCTTGTCGATGCTGTCGGCGAGCGCGCCGCCCCCGATCGAGCACACGAGCATCGGTACGAGCTGTGCCGCGCCGAGCAGGCCGACCATGACCGACGAGCCGGTGAGGCGGAACACCTGCAGGGGCAGCGCGGCCGTGGTCATCGTGGTGCCGAGGAACGACACCGCCTGCCCGCACCACAGGCGCCGGAAGTCGCGCGACACGCGCAGCGGCGTGGTGTCGACCATGAGCCGGGGCATGCCCGGCTCAATCTACGGCCGCGACTACTTCGCCATGTCGAGAATGGATGTGAAGCCGTAGCGCTCGTGGGGACCGAAGCTGATCTGCTCCAGCACGCCGAGGCCCACCTCGTCGCCGCAGCGAGCCCGCACCACTTGCTGGATGTGCTGGTTCTCGATCGCGGTCGCATCGATCTCGTCGCACTTCCACGACTCGCCGCCCACCGCGAGCTCACCCTTCCACATGCCGTGACCCCATTCGGGGTGCATGTAGCCGATGCCCTTCATCCGGAAGCACAGCAGCGGCTCGAGGGCGATCTCCTCGCGCCGGCCGTCCTGGTGCACGAGCGTGATCGTGGCGTGCCCGGCGCGGCGTGTGCCCGGCAGGTAGTCGATCTCGTGCTCACCGGCCGCGAGGATCTCGGTGCCAGGATCCTCGCTGCCCGGGATCGCGCCGGGATCGTCGTACACGGGAAGGATCGCACCGTCGAAGTGCCACATCCGGCCCTGCTTGTTCTCGAACGCGCCGAAGTGCGTGCAGCGGTCGTTCCAATGGATCGGCGCCCAGAGGAAGAACACCTGGAGGTCGCCCGGCGGCGCCGGCGCCAGCGCGGGATCGGGTCCGGCGATGGGGCGCACGCCCCAGCTGCGGTCCTTCACGCCACGCACGTGCGCGCGGTCGATCTCGACGCGCTCGCCGGCGTACTCGATCCAACCGTCCCAATGGCCGAACTGCGCGAAGCGGGTGACGTCCATCACGAGGCGGCGCCCGCCGCCACTGGTGGTCTGGCGGCCCTCTTCCACGCATGCGGTGCGCGCGGTGAACGTGAGGTCGGCCGCGATGCCGGTGTCGTTCGGATCGACGGTGACGCGGATGCGCCGCATCGGCTCGATCACGTCGATGTCGAACGGCCCGACACGCAAGTCGGTGGGTTCGCGCGCGGTGCGCGGCGCGACGCGTGGAACGCGTGCTGCTCGCCGTCGCGCACGATGCTGAGGCCGCAGTCGAGGATGCCGAGGTTCGGGTAGAGCGCGGCACCGATCCCGAAGTAGAAGGCGCCCGAGCCGTCGTCGGGGCCGCGGAAGCCGTTGAACCAGTAGCGGTCGTAGGCGTTGCGGTCACCGGTGGCCGGGTGCGCGATCGGCGCGGCGGTCTGGTGCACGGGGTAGTCGTCGAACCTGGACAGCATGGGGCCGCCTCCGCCGGAAACCAATGGGTCTTGACCGAACGGTCAAGGGTACGCTGATCCGATGTCGTCGTGCGCCGTCGAGCTCGGACGGCGCGCCCGTGCCGCGAGCCGGCAGCTCGCCACCGCGGCCACCGACACCAAGAACGCCGCGCTCGAGGTGTGCGCGGTGCTGCTGCACGAGCGGCGCGCCGAGCTGCTCGCCGCGAACGAGGCCGACCTCGACGCCGCGGCCCGGGCCGGTGTGCACGGCTCGCCGCTCGACCGACTGCGGCTGTCGGACGCGCGCATCGATGCGATGGCCGCGGGTCTTCGTGACGTCGCCGCGCTCGCCGATCCGATCGGTGAGGTGCTCGACGGCAACCGCCGCCCCAACGGCTTGCTGATCGAGCGGGTGCGGGTACCGCTCGGCGTGGTGGCGATCATCTACGAGAACCGCCCCAACGTCACGAGCGATGCGTTCGGCCTCTGCGTCAAGTCGTCCAACGCTGCGATCCTGCGGGGCAGCGGTTCGGCCCTGCGCTCGAACGTCGCGATCGGCGCGGTCGCGCGCGATGCGCTGGCCGACGCCGGCCTGCCCCCCGACGCGCTGATCGTCGTCGACGACCCGTCGCACGACACCGCGATCGCGGTGATGCAGCTCGACGGCTACGTCGACGCGTTGATCCCCCGGGGCGGGCCCGCGCTCATCCAGTCGATGCGCGAGCACGCCACGGTGCCCGTGATCCTCGACGGCGACGGCAACTGCCACGTCTATGTCGACGAGCACGCCGACCTCGACATGGCGCTCGCGGTGGTGCTGAACGCCAAGACGCAGCGCAGCAGCGTGTGCAACGCGGTCGAGTCGCTCGTGGTGCACTCGGCGGTGGCCGGCACGTTCGTGCCCGTCGTCGCGAACGCGCTCGTCGCCGAAGGCGTGGAGCTCGTCGGCGACGCGACCGCGCGCCGGCTCAGCGCGAATGTGAGTGTGGCCACCGACGACGACTTCGGGCGCGAGTTCCTCGACCTGAAGTTGAGCATCGCGGTGGTGCCGTCGCTCGAAGGTGCGATCGACCACGTGAATCGCTACGGCACGGGGCACACCGAGGCCATCATCACCCGCGACATCGACGCGGCACGCCGGTTCACCCGCGAGGTCGACGCCGCTGCCGTGGTGGTGAACGCGTCCACGCGCTTCACCGACGGCGAGCAGTTCGGTTTCGGCGCGGAGATCGGCATCTCCACGCAGAAGCTCCATGCACGCGGACCGATGGGGTTGCGCGAGCTCACCACGTACAAGTACCTCGTCTGGGGTGAAGGGCAGGTTCGAAGCTGATGGCCGACCGGTTCGATTCGGTGGCGCAGGTGATCGACCGCCTGCGCGGTGCCGACTATTTGAGCGACGCGAGCATCGCCGGCGTGGTGTTCCTCGCCGACAAGCTCGAGAAGCCGGTGCTGATCGAGGGCCCCGCGGGCGTCGGCAAGACCGAGCTCGCCAAGGCCGTGGCGTCGATCACCGGCAGTCGCCTGATCCGGTTGCAGTGCTACGAGGGGCTCGACGAGGCCAAGGCCCTCTACGAATGGAACTACAAGAAGCAGCTCCTGCGGATCCAGGCCGACCGCGAGCACGAGCGCGACTGGTCCACCGTCGAGACCGACATCTTCTCCGACGCCTTCCTCCTCACGCGCCCGCTGCTCGAGGCGATCCGGGCCACCGAACCGGTCGTGTTGCTGATCGACGAGGTCGACCGCATCGAGATCGAGACCGAGGCCCTGCTGCTCGAGGTGCTCTCCGACTTCCAGGTGTCGATCCCGGAGCTGGGCACGATCACCGCGTCACAACCGGTGCGGCCGATCGTGTTCCTCACGTCGAACAACACGCGCGAGCTGTCGGAGGCGTTGAAGCGGCGCTGCCTCTACCTGCACATCGACTACCCCACGCTCGAGCGCGAGGAGGAGATCGTGCGGGTTCGGGTGCCCGAGATCGACGCCGCGCTGGCCGAGCAGGTGGCAAAGATCGTCAGCTCGATCCGCAACCTCGATCTGAAGAAGGCTCCGTCGATCTCGGAGACCATCGACTGGGCCCGCACCCTGCTCTACCTCGGTCGCAGCCAGATCGACACCGACACGATCGGCGAGACGCTCCACGTGCTGCTCAAGTATCAGGGCGACATCCAAAAGGCGCGCAAGGAGCTCGGTGTCGACGGCCCCACCACCCCGTTGCGCGGCACCGCCGCGGCGCGTTGATGCAGACGGAGACGCTGTTCGACGCGTTCCAGGGGTTCGTGCACGAGCTGCGCGCGGCGGGTCTGCCGGTGAGCATGACCGAGAACCTCGACGCGATGCGAGCGGTGGAGCATGTGCCGCTCGACGACCGTGAGGCGCTCAAGGCGGCGCTCGGCGCCACGCTCGTGAAGCACCACGGGCACTTCAAGGTGTTCGAGACGGTCTTCGACGTGTACTTCTCGCTCCACTCCACCGGCGTCGCGCCGAAGGGCGAAGGCGAGGAGGGCTCCGATGCCGAGTCGATGAGCCTCGACGAGCTGATGGCCGCCATGGAGGGCGGCGGCGCGATGGGCGACGTCGACAACGAGCAGCTCGCGCGCATGTTGCTCGACGCGCTGATGAACATGGATCGTGAGATGTTGCGGCAGATCGCGGGTGCCGCGGTGAGCCGCTTCGCCGGGATGGAGCCGGGCCGCCCGGTAGGCGGCGCGTACTACCTCTACCGGACCCTGCGGCAACTCGACGCCGAGGGTCTGGTGGGCCAGATGATGCAGCGCGCCCAGGATGCGGGCGAGGTGGGGGAGGGTCAGTTCGACGATCGTCTCGCCCGCGAGGAGTTCGACGCCCGCCTGCAGATGTTGAAGGAGCTCATCGAAGCCGAGATCCGCCGGCGGCTCGTGGCCGACCGCGGCGTGGAGGCAATGGCCCGCACGTTGCGGAAGCCTCTGCCCGAGGACGTCGACTTCATGCACGCCTCGCGTGACGAGATGCAGCAGCTGCAGCGCTCGATCTACCCGCTCACGCGTGCGCTCGCGGCCCGCCTCGCGCAGCGGCGCCGGCGCCGCAACCGCGGCACGCTCGACTTCCGCCAGACTGTGCGGCACTCGCTCAGCTATGGCGGCGTACCGGCCGAGCCGCGCTTCAAGCACCCGAGGCCGCACAAACCGGAGATCATGGTGATCGCCGACATCTCCGGCTCGGTCGCGAGCTTCGCCCGCTTCACGCTCCAGTTCGTGTACGCGATGCAGAGCGAGTTCTCACGGGTGCGGTCATGGGTGTTCATCGACGGCATCGACGAGGTCACGCGGTTCTTCGAAGAGTCCGACGACATCGGCGATGCCATTCACCGGGTGAACACCGAGGCCGACGTGGTGTGGGTTGACGGGCACTCCGACTACGGCCACGCGTTCGAGGTGTGGCACAACGAGCACGTCACGGAGGTCACGCGGAAGACGTCGGTGATCGTCCTCGGCGACGCGCGCAACAACTATCACGCCGCGCAGGCGTGGACGCTCGCCGAGGTTCGCAAGCGCGCCCGCCGCCTCTACTGGCTCGATCCCGAGCCGCGCAGCTACTGGGACACCGGCGACTCGATCATCTCCGACTACGCGGTGCACTGCGACGGCGCGTTCGAGTGCCGCAACCTCCGCCAACTCCAGCGCTTCGTCACCGCTGTCGTCGACGATCGGTAGCGGGGCTCAATGACGCTGGGCGGACTGCTGCGCGGCGCAGCGCACGCACAGCGCCGTCCACGGGAGGGCGTCCAGCCTTGCCGGCGCGATCTCGTCGCCGCACACTTCGCAGTGGCCGTAGGTGCCCGCGTCGAGCCGGGCGAGCGCAGTGTCGATCTCCTCGCGCAGCGCGGCCAGCGCCTCGGCCGCGGCGACGCGTGATGCGCGGTCGGCCGCGCTCGCGTTGGCATCGCCGGCGCGCTTTCCGTATTGGATCGTGTCGGTCACGTCGGGCTGCTCGAGCAACTCGGCGAGCTCCGCGTCGACCTCGTCGGCCTTGGCGGCGAGTGCGGCGCGGATGCGCTCGGACGCGGCATCTCCCATGACGAAAGGCTATGCGCTTGCCCGGGATTCGCGCGAGGGTGCTCGGGTGCTCCCGATAGCGTTTTCGCCGGTGGCTGCGACCCTCGGCGCCTACGGATGGCAGGTGTGGCGCTCTGCCGCGCCGGCGCACGCCGATCCGATACCGGAACAGCCACCTGCCGGTGTCGGCCGGGTCGTGCGTATCGACCGCGGTGTATACACGGTCGTCACCGACGACGGCGCCGTCGCGGCGTCGCTCGCCGGCGAGCTGAAGGACGCGGGCGACCCGGTGGCCCGCCCGGCGATCGGTGACTGGGTCGTCCTCGCCGGGTCCGGCGACGCCGTGATCGGGCGCGTATTGCCACGCCGCTCGATGTTCGTGCGCGGTGACATCGCCCGCATGCAGGCGCAGGTGGTCGCGGCCAACGTCGACGTCGTGTTCGTGGTGCATCCCGCGAGCGGTGAGCCGAACCTGCGGCGCCTCGAGCGCGAGCTGGTGCTCGCGTTCCAGAGCGGCGCGCAACCTGTGGTCGTGCTCTCGAAGGCCGACCTCGCCGCCGGCGCGGCGCGCGCTGCGGACGCCATCCGGCCTTCATCGGTCGGGCTCGACGTCGTGGTCACGAGCGCCGTCACGCGTGAAGGTGTCGACGCGCTGGAGTCGTACGGTGCACACGGACAGACGATGGCGTTCATCGGCGCGTCGGGAGTGGGCAAGTCCACGCTCGTCAACGTGCTGCTCGGTGCCGACGTGCAGGAGACCGCGCCGATTCGCGAGGCCGACGGGAAGGGCCGGCACACCACGACCGCGCGTGAGTTGTTCCTGCTGCCGCATGGCGGTGTGCTGGTCGACACGCCGGGTCTGCGCTCGCTCGGCATGTGGCGCAGCGACGAGGGCATCGCCGCGGCGTTCGCAGACATCGAGGAGCTCGCGTGGGCGTGCCGCTTCTCGAACTGCACGCACGACCACGAGCCTGGCTGCGCGGTCATCGGCGCGGTGGGGCAGGGCCGGCTCGATGCCGACCGGGTGCGCAACCACCGCCACCTGCAGCTCGAGCTGGATCGCCTCGACGCCGAAGCCGAGGCCCGGGGCCGGGTGGTGAAGCAGCAGGAGCGCGCGGCACGCGCAAAGACCGCGCGCGAACGCGCCGCCGGTCCGATGACGCACCCCCGCATCGGGATCTTCGGCGGCACCTTCGATCCGCCGCACAACGGCCATGTCGCGGCGGCGGCCCATGCGCGCCACCAGCTCGGACTCGAGCAGGTGTCGATGGTCGTCGCCGCCGATCCCTGGCAGAAGCGCGGCCAGGTGGGGGCGGACGCAGCCGCGCGGTTCGAGATGGTGCAACTCGCGTGCGCCGGCGCCGAAGGCCTGGTGGCGTCGGACGTGGAGCTGGGGCGGACCGGGCCCACTTACACGATCGACACCGTCGAGGGGCTGCGCACACCCGGCACCGAGGTCGTGCTGATTCTCGGTGCCGACGCCGTCGCGAAGCTCGACACGTGGCACCGCGCCGGCGACCTTGCCGCGCTGGTCACGATCGCGGCGCTGGCGCGCTGGTCGCCCGCCGGCGTGCGCATCGGGGTGGGGCCGCCGAGCGACCGCTGGAGCGTGATCCAGCTCGACATGCCGCGGCTCGACATCGAATCCACCGCGCTGCGTGCGGCCTGCGCGGGCGGTGCGCCGATCGACGGGCTCGTCCCGCCGGCAGTGGTCCGCTACGTGCGAGAGCACCGTCTCTACACTCGGACGTGATGATCGACGCGTCGACCGAGCTGGTTGACGAAACCGCGGCTCGCAGTTCGAGCAGTTCGAGCAGTTCGCCCGCCGGCGTCGACGACATCGTGGTCGAACCCCACACCGACCCCCACACCGACCCCCGCACCGAGCCGGGTGGCGGGCGGACGCTCACCCGCGTGGAGCGCGAGCGCATCCGCCGCGGCCGGAACCGCCGCAGCGAGTTGCTGGCTGCGGGCATCGCGCTCGTGATCGGTGCCGTGGCCGCGTTGACGACGTCGCCACGCCACTCGTCGGGCCCGTCCGCTCACCGCGCCACACCGGCTGCACCGGCGGCCGCGGCCCGCCCGCACACCGTGCTCCTGGTGCACTACGACCGCGCGCGCCGCATCGACCTCGCCGCGCTCGCCGGGGTCGACGGTAGTGGCCGGTCTGGCTCGTTCGTGTTCCTTCCTCCACCCACGGTCGTCGACGTGCCGTCGCTCGATCTGCAGCCCGTCGGCTCGCTGCTGCGCGTCGGCAACCGCGCCCTGCTGCTCGATGTGGTCGAGAACGCCACGGGCGTGCGGGTCGACCGGGTGGCGCTCCTCGACGACACCACGCTCGCTCGAGCGTTCGCCGCGGTGCCGTCCCTGACCGTCACGTTCGCCCGCGCCGTCGCCGTCAACGACTCCGGCGGCTCGCTCGCCTATCCGGCACGTCGGGTGCGCGGGATCGCGCCGGCGCAGGCCGTCCGTCTGCTGGTGGACCACGAGTCCGGCGGCGCCCTCGTGCACCTGGCCACGGCTCAGGCAGTGCTCGAGGGCTGGTTCGACGCGTTGCGGGGCTCGCCGGCCGCGGCGCGCGCCGAGCCGCGTCGATCGGGGCCGCGGCACCGTTGGCCGCGCTCGCGAGCGTGGCGAGCATGCATTACGACGTGCTGCCCGTCACCAGCAGCGACGCGACCGGCGGCGAGCGCTACGAGATCCGCGAGAACGATGTCGACCAGCTCGCGCGCGCCGACTTCGGTTTCGCCCGCCTTGGCGGGCACGGCGCCCGCCCGCGGGTCGAGCTACTCAACGGTGTGGGCACCGCGGCGCTCACCCAGCAGGCGGCCCACATCCTGGTGCCTGCGGGCGGTTACGTCACGCTCACCGGCAACGTCAACGGATTCGGGGAGCGCACGACGAGGATCGTGTACAACGACCCCGGCCAGTACGCCACGGCCCAGCGTTTCGCGCTGGCTGCTCGGCACCACGTCGGTGGTGCGGCCGGCCATCCCGGTGGCTAGCGTCGACATCACCGTGGTGATCGGAGCTGACTTCATGAAGTTACGGCGGCATCGTTGACGAAGGACCTGGACCCGCGCGCCCGGCGCGCGCGTCGTCGCGGCCGCCGCCGACAGCAAGAAGGGCGAAGACATCGTCGTGCTCGATGTGGGCGACATCATGTCGCTTGCCGAGATCTTCGTGATCGTCTCGGCGCCGAACACACGCCTGGTCCGCACGATCGTCGACGCGATCGACGAACGCATGCGCGAGGAGGCCGGGGTGCGCCCCCGCACCGTCGAGGGTCTCGACACGGCTACGTGGGTGCTCCTCGACTACGGCGACGTCGTCGTGCACGTGTTCCTCCACGAAACCCGCGAGTTCTACGGCCTCGAGCGGCTCTGGGCCGACGCTCCCCGCATCACCTGGACGAGCGCAAGCGCGTAAGTACGCCGTTCGACTCCGAACTCGGAGTCGAACGGCGCACCCGTGACGCGGCGGCTCAGGCCGACGGTGTGCCCGCCGGTGCCTGCGCGCCGCTCGGCGGTTGCATCCCGTTGGGGCCACCGTGTGGGCCGCCGGCACCGGAACCGAACGGCACGGTCGAGGTGACCTTGAACTTCGCGTCCATGAGGACGGTCACCTCGGACCCGTCACTCTTGGTCATGTGGGCCTCGTACTTGGCGCCCTGGTTCGCGTCGGTCTCGACCCTGATGATCGTGCCGCCAGGCACCGCGGCCTTCGCGGCCGCGGTGGCCTTGACCGCGGCGTCGCCGGTGAGCAGCGTCTCGCCCGGTCCGGGCTGGTTCGGGTTGAGCGCCTTGGCCGACCGGCTCGGCGGCGCCGGCCTCGTCGCGCTCGAACAGCTCGAGCTGTTCGCGCGCGAGCTGTTCGAGCTCGCGTTGTTCGAGCTCGCGTTGTTCGAGCTCGATGCGGTGGCCGCGTGGGCGATGCCGAAACCGCCCGCCGCCATCCCCACGGTGAGCGCGGCGGTCGCGAGCATCTTCGTCCCGCGCCCGGCGCGTCGTCGCGACGCGGCCGGACGTTCGTCGTTCTCTTCGTTGCCGTACAACGAGGTATCCATCGTGTGCTCCTCTCGTGGGACCCGTGTGGTCTCACACAAGGAGCATCGAGCCGGCCGCTCAGTGCTGGCTCACGCGTTCCTGGGAACCCGCGGTGTGCTGAGAGCTGCTCTCAGTGGGCAACAGCAACGTGAACTGCGCGCCCCGTCGGGCATGTTCTCCACCTGCGCGGTGCCACCGTGCTCCGACGCGATCGCCGCGACGATCGACAACCCGAGCCCCACTCCACTTCCCGGCGCGCCGCGTCGGCTTGCCAGAATCGATCGAAGGCGTGCGCGAGCGCATCGGGGTCGAGACCCGGACCGTGATCGCGCACCACGACGCGCGCGGTGCCGTCGGCCGCGCTCGCTTCGATCTCGATCGGCGATCCCGCGGGCGTGTGCTTCAACGCGTTGACGACGAGATTCGCCACCGCCTGGTGCAGGTGGTCGCCGTCGCCGAGCACGAGCACCGGTTCGGGTGCGCTGACGGTGATGTGCCGGTCGGACGCGGTGGCGACCGCGTCGGTGGCGGCGTCGGCCACGATCACTGCAAGGTCGACCGGCTCCACTTCGGGAGCGCGCGTCCGGTCGACGCGTGCGAGCAGCAGGAGGTCCTCCACGAGCGTGCGCATGCGCGCCGACTCCTCCTCGATGCGACGCATGATCACCGGCATGTCGACGTGGCCGTTGGTGCCGTCGAGGCGGAAGAGCTCGGCGAAGCCCTGGATCGACGTCAACGGCGTGCGCAGCTCATGGGACGCGTCGGCGAGGAACTGCCGCAACCGCTGCTCGGTTGCCTGGCGCTCGCGGAAGGCGGTTTCGATCTCGTCGAGCATCGTGTTCAGCGCGAGCCCGAGCTGGCCGACCTCGGTGCGGCCGTCGCTCGGTGAGACGCGCTGCGAGAGATCGCCGGCGCTGATCGCCTCGGCCGAGTCGGCCATCGTCTCGAGCGGCTGGAGGCCGCGCCGCAGCACGAACCACGACCCGCTCGCGAGCGCGAGGAGCAGCGCGAGCGCGGCGATCGCCTCGATGAACACGAGCTTGTGCAGCGAGCTCTCGACACTGCTCAACGGGATCGCGAGGAGCACGGTGTCGCCTGCGGCCGGCCCGGTCGTCTGCTTGTCGGCGATCACCCGCCACCGCGCGCTGCCGCTGACCGAACCGACGGTGCGGGGATGGCCCAGCGCGAGGTCGTCGGGAATGCTCGGCGTGCTCTTCGGATTCGTGCCGTAGGCCACCGAGGTCAGCACCTTGCCACTGCCGTCGCGGAGCTCCGCGTAGCTGCCGGTCGGAACGAGGACGGGCGGACCGCCGCCGCGGCCGCTGTCGTCGGCGTCGCCGGCGCCCGCACGGGGATTGGTGGTCAAGCCGGCGTGGTCGTCGAGATCGTGACTGACGAACTGGGCCGACGACGTGAGCGTGTTGTCGACGCGCCGGTACTCCGATCGCGCGTACAGCGAGTAGGTGGCGTAGCCGAACACGACCAGACCGACCGTGGTCAACAGCACGAGCGCGCCCACGAGGCGGAAGCGCAGGGTCACGTGCGACGGCAGGAGTCGGCGGTGGGCACGCGCCGAGTCTGCCCCACGCGCCGGTCGCTGGAAGTGCAACACGTACCAAGTTCGGGGGAAACGCTGCGAGGGCAGTGGGGGGTTGCTGGGAAATCGCTGGGAATCGGCGTCTGCGGGCATTCGGGTCACGCCGGCGGCCCCGCAACGCCGATATCTTCGAGTCGTGACCGATCCGGCCGCGCGCCAACCGCGCATCCTCGTGATCGACGACGAGGAGCACATCACCGAGCTCATCGCCATGGCGCTCGGCTACAACGGCTTCGACGTGGAGCGCGCGGCGAGCGGGCGCGCGGCCCTCGAGGCGATCTCGGCCCGCCGGCCCGACCTCGTGGTGCTCGACGTGATGCTGCCCGACCTGGACGGCTTCGAGGTCGCCCGGCGGGTACGCCAGAACGAGGGGGCGGGCGCACATTTGCCGATCATCTTCCTCACCGCGCGCGACACCACCCAGGACAAGGTCGACGGGTTGCGGCTGGGGAGCGACGACTACGTCACGAAACCGTTCAGCATCGAGGAGCTCATCGAGCGGGTGAAGGCGGTGCTGCGGCGCTCGTCGGGTCTCGGGCCGGGCGAGAAGCGCTTGAGCTTCGCCGACCTCGAGCTCGACGAGGACACGCGTGACGTGTGGCGCGCGGGCAAGCTCATCGAGCTCACACCCACGGAGTACCGGCTCTTGCACTACCTGCTCGCGAACGCTCGCCGGGTGCTCACACGCGACCAGATCCTCGAGCACGTATGGGACTACACGTTCGCCGGCAACGCGAGCGTGCTGGAGACGTACATCAGCTACCTCCGTCACAAGATCGACGTGGTCGACCCGCCGCTGATCCACACGGTGCGCGGCGTGGGCTACAGCCTGCGGCTGAAGGACTAGCTACTTCCAGCAACATCCCAACCGTGGCCCAGCCCGCTCTGAGGACAGCGGCCCGATCATCGATGCATGATCGAGTGCGAGGACATGCGCTTCCGTGCGATGGGCAGCGATGCCCACGTCGTCGTGGTCGGCGCCCCGGACGGCGCGCTCGAACTCGCACACGCGCGGATCGGCGAGTTGGAGCAGCGTTGGAGCCGCTTCGTCGAGTCGAGCGACGTGTGCGCGCTGCGCCGGCACGCCGGCGGCTGGGTCGCGGTGTCAGCGGACACCGTGCGGCTCGTCGAGCTCGCGGTCGAGGGCTGGCGCCTCTCCGGCGGCGGCTTCGATCCGCTCGTGCTCGACGACGTGGAGCGCGCCGGCTACGACCGCACCTTCGAGGCGATCGCAGAGCGGCCCGACTGGCCCGACCGACCCGACCGACCCGACCGACCCGACCGGCCCGGCGACGGGGGCCGAGCCGTGGGGCCGCGCCCGTTGCCCACGGCGATCGACGTACGCGGCGGCCAGGTGCGCCTGCCCGCGGGATGCGGCTTCGACCCGGGCGGCATCGGCAAGGGACTCGCGGCCGACGAGGTCGTCGCCGGCCTGATGCGTGCCGGTGCCGCGGGCGCGTGCGTGAACCTCGGCGGCGACCTCCGCGTGGCCGGCAACGGTCCCGCGGGTGGCGACTGGACGATCGCGATCGACGACCCGTGGTCGCGGGAGGCGATCGTCGACATCGCCGTGCGCGATGGCGCCGTCGCCACGTCGTCGACGCAGCGCCGTCGCTGGAGCCTCGACGGTTGCCCGCGCCATCATCTCATCGATCCCTCGACCGGCGAAGTGTCGACGAGCGATCTCGTGGCCGTCACCGTGATCGCGGGGGCCGCGTGGTCGGCCGAGGTGCTCGCCAAGGCCGCGCTGCTGCGCGGTGCGGCGCGCTGGACCGACCTGTTCCCCGCCGGCGTCGAAGGCCTCGCGGTCGACGCAACCGGCGCGCGGCACACCACGCCGGGCTTCACCCGATTCACCGCCGCCACCATCGCGGCGCCACCGTTCGCACGCGTCGCGTGACGCGCCCACTCTCCACGGAGGACCAGCCATGAACGATCGAGCACCCGGCCAGACAGCCCCGGCGGCGCGCCCCGGCGGCGGCATCCGGCGCGCCGGGCCCGGCACGTGGCCGGCGTCGCGAGCACCGTCGCCGCGACCGGTCTCATGGCGGCGATGGCGGTCAGCGCCCGCTCGGGCACGAGCACTACGGCGACCGCGACGAAGTCGGCGACAGTGGTCGCGGCCACGAAGTCGACCACGCCCGCGAGCAGCGCCACCAGCGCGACCGCGAACGCCAGCGCCACCGCGGGCACGGTGTCGAACAGTGCGGTCACCTCGACGCACGGCAGCTGACCCCCACCCTGTTGTCCCATCAGGAGCCAATCAATTGGCTCCTGATGGGACGACGGCGTCGACGAGACCCCACTCGAGCGCGGTGTGGGCGTCGATCGTGCGGCCGGTGAGCGCGAGCAGCGCGCATCGTTGACGGCCGACGCGCCGGCTGACGCTCACCGTGCCGCCCACGCCCGGCACGAGCCCCATGGCGAGCTCGGGCAGGCGGAACTCGGAGTCGGGGGCCGCCTCGACCCGCGCGCAGAACGCCGCGAGCTCGGTGCCCGCGCCGATGCACGCGCCATGGACGATCGCGGTGGCACGTTCGCCGAACCCGTCGAGGAGCAATCCCGGCGACCGTGCGGTGCGGATCGCGTGCGCCACGACGACATCGGGCGTGGTGCCGAACTCGTGCAAGTCGCCGCCGCTGCAGAAGCTCGGCCCGTTGCCGCGCAGCCGCACGTGCGGGATCTCGCCGATGTGCAGGAGCGCACGCAGCACGCTCGCGAGCGCGTCGCGCATCGCTGCGCTGTACGCGTTGTGCACCTGCGGCCGGTCGAGTACGACATCGAAGTGGTTGTCGTGGTCCTCGAGACTGATCGGCCACGCGGGGTCGCCGGCGTCGTCGTCGCGGCGCCGGCGGGGGTGCGCGCGCCGCCAGGCCGCGAACTCGGGGCCGGCCAGCAGCATCGAGTAGGCGACCGACTCGCGCCAGAGTGCGTCGGCGACCGGGCCCTGTTCGGCGGTCCGCAGTAGCTGCGCCAGGACCGACGCGGCGCGCGGCGATGTCCGGCACGCGCCGGCGATCTCGCCGAGCATTGCGAGCCCGCCGGCGTCGTCGTCGACCGCGACGTCGCACGCGCCGCGTGTGGCGGTGCCCGATCCGCCGAGCGCGACGAACACGCGGGGTGTGGCGGCCGCCGGTGTGCCCTGCCATTCGTCGGTACCGGCCCCGCCGGCCCCGCCGGCCCCACCGGTCACGGTGCCGTCGGTGAGGTCGGTGCCGTCGGTGAGGTCGGTGAGGTCGACAACGGTCAGCGGCGTGACGCCCTCGGTCACCGGTGCCTCGAGCCATTCCGCGTCGCCGAGCAATCGCCGGAGCTGAGCCGGATCGACGATCTCGTAGTCGTGCACGGGCGCGTCTCCCTGGCGTGCGAGCGAGGAACGTCGCGGGCAGGCGACTGTAGGGTGTCCGGACCGCTCAGCAGCCGGAAGGGAGCCAGGCGTGCGTCCGATGGAGGGCATCCGGGTCGTCGAAGTCGCGAGCTGGACGTTCGTGCCGGCGGCCGGCGCGGTGCTCGCCGAGTGGGGCGCCGACGTGCTGAAGATCGAGCACCCCGAGTCGGGCGACCCGCAGCGAGGGCTGATCTCGTCGGGCATGATCCCCGGCGGTGCCGGCGGCGTGAACTACATGATCGAGCAGCCGAACCACGGCAAACGCTCGGTGGCGATCAACATCGGTCACCCCGACGGTCGTGCCCTGCTCTACAAGCTGTGCGAGACGGCCGACGTGTTCCTCACGAACTGGTTGCCGGGACCGCGCCGGCGCAACCAGATCGACGTCGACGACATCCGTGCCGTCAACCCGTCGATCGTGTACGTGCGCGGCACCGGGCAGGGCACGAAGGGCCCCGATGCCGACAAGGGCGGCTACGACGGCTCGTCGTACTACGCCCGTTCGGGTGTGCTCGCCGGTATCGCCGCGGGCGGAGGCGCCGATCCCTACGGCCCCACACAGCCGCCCGCGTTCGGCGACCTGCCCGGCGGCCAGACGATTGCCGGTGGGATCGCCGCGGCCTTGCTGCACAGGGAGCGCACCGGGCAGGGGAGCGTCGTCGACATCTCGCTGCTGGGCTTCGGTATGTGGTGCATGGCGCCCGGCATCGTGGCGTCGAAGCTGTATGAGGGCGTCGAGCTGCCGAAGTTCACCGCGCGAGACGTTGCCGAACCCGATCACGAATCGCTACCTCACCGAGGACGGCCGCCTCCTGCAGCTCGTGATGCTGCAGGCCACACGGTTCTGGCCCGAGCTGCTCACCGCGATCGGCCATCCCGAGCTCGCCGCCGACGATCGCTTCGCCACGCCGGAGGGGATGCGGGAGCACAGCGCCGAGGCGACGCGCCTCCTCGACGAGATCTTCGCCACGCGCACGCTCGCGCAGTGGAAGGTGGCGCTGCGCGACGTGAAGGGCGTATGGGCGCCCGTGCAGACCGCGATCGAGCTCCACGACGATCCCGACGCGATCGCCAACGGCTACCTCGCGGAGGTCGCCGCACCGAACGGCACCGCGTTCAAGCTCGTGGCGAGTCCTGTGCAGTTCGACGAGCAGCCGAACGAGCTCACCGCGCGCCCGAGCACGGCGAGCACACCGACGAGGTGCTCCTCGAGCTCGGCCTCGACTGGGACGAGCTCATCCGCCTCAAGACCGACAACGCGATCCTGTAGCGATCAGCGCCACTTCCATTCGGGGTCGCGCTTGTCGAGGAACGCTCGGTTCGCTTCCTTGGCGTCCTCGAAGCGCAGGAGGCGCGCGGTGTAGTCCTGCTCGGTGCGGTAGGCCTCTTTGAGCGGCAGGTGCTCGATGCGGTTCATCGCGTCCTTGGCGAGGCGCATCGCGATCGGGCTCTTGCCGGCAAGAAGTCGCGCGAACTCGTACGCCTCGGCCATCAGCCCGTCGGCGGGCACGACCGTGCGCACCGCGCCGAGCCGGTAGAGCTCCTGCGCCGGTACCCGCTCGCCGCTGAAGTACATCTCGCGCGCCTTGTGCCGCCCGACGAGCAGCATCAGGTGCGCGCTCGCACCGAGCAGGCCGACGTTGATCTCGGTGGTGCCGAACGTGGCGTGGTCGGCCGCGAACAGCACGTCGCAGCACGCTGCGAACGCGAGGCCGGCACCGAGTGCGGGCCCGTTGATCGCGCCGATTACCGGCACCGCGCAGTCGGTGATCGCCCACATTGCGGCGCGGGCGATGCCGGGCGGGTCGATGATCTCGGTGGCCTTCGTGCTCTCGCGCCGCTTGTTGATCGTCTTGAGGTCGGCCCCGCCCATGAACGCCCGCGTGCCGGCGGCGGTGAAGACTGCGACGCGCACGTCGCGGTCGTCGTCGAGCGAGCGGAAGGCGTCGCGGATCTCGTGGAACGTGTCGGTGTCGACGGCGTTCACCGGCGGACGGTCGAGCGTGACGGTCGCGATGTGGTCCTCGATGCGGACCGAGATGTCGCTCACGCGGAAGTGCCGAAGGCAGGAAGTCCCATGCGCTGGCGCACCTCGGGGCGCCGCAGGGGCGGCATGGTCTGCGGTGGCTGGCGGCGCGGCGGCACCTGCTGGAGCAGCTCGGCGGTGATGTGCGCGATCTCGCGGGCGGCCGACTGCATCAGCGCGCCGATCTCGGCGTTGGGTTTCGTGATGCCGGTGACCTTGCGCACGTACTGCAGCGCGGCGGCGTCGATCTCCTCGGATGTGGCGGGCGGTTCGAGGCCCCGGAGCTCGGTGATGTTCCTGCACATATGCTCAGCGTAGGGGTTTGGCGGTGCTGCACAAGTTGCTCGCGGTCCTCAGGCGCGGCGATCGGAGCGGCCCGGGAGCGACGGAGGAGCGATACGGGTGCGTAGTGAGCTCGCAGCGCTGCCGAAGGCGGCGCACTAGAGATGCCTGTCCATTACGAGATGCGTGAGGAGCACATCGTGCTCGTCACGATCGACCGTCCCGAGGCCCGCAACTCCGCCGACATGGAGCACTTCAAGCTCCTGCGACAGGCGTGGGAACGGTTCCGTGACGACGGTGACGCCTGGGTGGCGATCGTCACGGGGGTGGGCGACTCCTTCTTCGTGGGTGCCGACCTCAAGTCCTACATCCCGCAGATCACGAAGCTCGCCAAGGAGATCGGCGACCAGGGAATCGACGAGATCGACGGCTACCGCCTCGACGACGGCACGAAGGCCGTGCTGCGCGACTTCCCGCTGTCGAAACCGGTCATCGCGGCCGTGAACGGCTTCTGCACCGCCGGGGGCATGGAGATGTTGGGCGGCACCGACCTGCGCGTGTGCTGCCCCGAGGCGAGGTTCGCGGTCATGGAGCCCAAACGCGGCTTGTTCGCGGGTGGCGGCACCACTGTGCGCCTCCCGCGCCAGATCCCGTGGCCGGTCGCGATGGAGTTCCTCCTGTGCGCCGACCTCATCCCGGCCGCGCGCGCGTACGAGATGGGTCTCGTCAACGCCGTCGTGCCGCGCGACGAGCTGCTCGACACCGCGCTCGCGTTCGCGCGGCGCATCACGGCGAACGCGCCGCTCGCGGTGCAGGCCACCAAGGCGAGCGCGCTCGCGGGTCTCTACGTGGACGACCACGTGGTGCACACCACCAAGCGCGCCCTGCGCAGCATGCTCGACGCGCTGAGCACGGCCACCGACTCGCTGCCCGAGGGCGCCGCGAACGAGGCGCGCCTCGCGATCGCCGCAGCCGAGCAGGCGGTGAAGGAGCTGCGCAGCGCGTTCCAGCAGGAGTCGGCGTACTCGAATGCAGTCTTCCGCAGCGACGACGCCAAGGAAGGCCCGAAGGCGTTCGCCGAGAAGCGGCCGCCGGTCTGGAAAGGACGCTGATGGAGGAGCCCCTGGGGGCGCGAGCACAGCGAGCGGGGGTGGACGAGCCCCTGGGGGCGCGAGCACAGCGAGCGGGGGTGGACGAGCCCCTGGGGGCGCGAGCACAGCGAGCGGGGGTGGAGAAACCCCTGCCCGATCCGGGTGCGGTGCACGACGAGCGGGAGATCGAGGCCGTCACCGAAGTGCTGCGCACCTCGAACCTCACGATCGGGCCGAAGGTGGCCGAGTTCGAGGCGCGGGTGGCGGCGCTGCTCGCGAAGCGCCACGGCGTGATGGTCAACTCGGGCTCGTCGGCACTGCGGCTCGCGATCGACCTCCTCGGACTCGAGCCCGGCGACGAGATCATCACGCCCGCGCTGACGTTCGCCACCGACATCGCGCCGATGGTGCAGTCGGGGATCGTGCCGGTGTTCGTCGACGTCACGCCGGACACGTTCCAGATCGATGCCGAGCGGATCGAGGAGATGATCGGCCCGCGCACGAAGGCCATACTGGCGCCAAACCTCGCCGGGAACTGCCCGGACTGGGATCGCATCCGCGAGGTGGCCGACGCGCACGGCCTGCGCGTCGTGGAGGATTCGTGCGACGTGCTCGACGCCTATCTGCGTCGCCGCCGCACCGGCGAGCGGGCCCACATCTCGGTCACGAGCTTCGCTCGGGGCCATGCAATCACCGCTGCGGGGAACGGCGGCATGGTCGGTCTCAACGACGAAGAGTTGCTCGACCTCTGCCTCATGCTCCGGCGTTGGGGCCGGCGCTCGGAGACGTACCTCTTCGGCTCGCGCAAGGGCGAGCGCGAACACTTCGGCCCGCTCGCCGACGGCACGCCGTACGACCTGACGTTCTTGTTCGATCGCATCGGCTACAACTTCGAGCCGTCGGAGATCGGCGCGGCGTACGGGCTCGTGCAGCTCGACAAGCTCACCGACTACAACGGCCGCCGCAAGGCGCACTGGCAGCGGCTCGACGGACTGTTCGAGCACTACAGCGAGATCGTCGACCGGCCCCGCACCACCGACGGCGCCGACACGGTGTGGATGCGCTACCCGTTCCTCTTGCGCGACGGCGTCGACCGCAGCGCGGTGCAGCGCTCGCTGCAGAAGCAGGGCATCACGAGTCTGATGGTCTGGAGCGGCAACCTTCTCCGCCATCCCGGATTCGCGGCGATCGAGCACCGCGCACCTGCGGGCGGTCTCCCCAACAGTGACCGCGTCACCGACGCGGCGCTGTCGCTCCCGTCGCACCACGCGCTCGGCAGCGACGACCTCGGTCGCATGATGACCGTCGTCGCCGACGTCTTCGACGACGTCGCCAAGCACCGCCGGTGACCGGGCCGCAGCACGACGTCGTCGTCGTGCGCCACGGCGAGACGGAGTGGTCGCGTACCGGACGCCACACTGGCCGTACCGACATGCCGCTCGCCGGCACCGGCCGCGAGCAGGCCGTGACACTGCGCGCCACGCTTGCAGCCCACCATGAGGCGCTCGTGCTGTCGAGCCCGCTGTCGCGTGCGCTCGACACGTGCCGCATCGCCGGTTTCGGCGAGCGTGTCGAAATCGACGACGACCTCATGGAATGGGACTACGGCGCCTACGAAGGCCGCACGACAGCCGACATCCGTGCCGAGCGTCCCGGCTGGTCGCTGTGGGACGACGGGGTGCCGGGCGGCGAAACCGTGCGCGAGGTGGGTGCCCGGGCCGACCGCGTGGCGGCGCGCTGTCGTGCCGCGGGGCGCGAGGTCGTGCTGTTCTCGCATTCGCACTTCCTGCGTGTGCTCGCGGCGCGCTGGGTCGGCCTCGCGCCCGACGCGGGTCGAGTGGTCGTGCTCGATGCAGCCGCGTTCGGCGTGCTCGGGTCGGAGCGCGAGCAGCCGGTGATCGAGCGCTGGAACTTTCACGCCTGACGGTCGCCTCACTGGCGCGCGGCTACTCCGCAGGTATGCGGTGCTTCCGGTCGGGCCAGTGGCCGACGATCGTGTCGAGGATCTCCTCGCCGGCCTCGAGCGCGCCGAGATGGCTCTCGCCCGGGCGCACGCTGAGCGTCGAACCGCGCACGAGCGCCTGCAAGTGGCGCGCGTGGTGGAGCGGCACGATGTTGTCGGAGTCGCCGTGCCAGAACGCGATCGGGACCTTGATGTCGGACGGCGAGAAGCCCCACGGCTTGCCGAAGAGGATCGCGTCGTACACCGGCGCCTTCAGGCCTGTGCGCGCCGCCGAGCGCAGGTCGGCGAGGAACATCTCACGCATCTCCGGGTTGGAGAACACGCGCTGGTCGCCGGGCGGCGAGTTGCGCATGTAGAGGTCGAAGGCCTGGTTCTCGATCGGGCGCGCGAGCCGAGTCAGCGTGGTGAGCACGGCGCCAAGTGGCTCGCGGAGCAGCGTGAGGAGAGGGCCGAAGCGCCGCGCGAGCTGCGCCACGCCGCCGTCCACACGGTCGTCGCCCAGCGTCGGCGCCACGCCGCCGAGCACCATTCCCGCGACCACACGCAACGGCATCGCGTAGGCGCACCCGAGCACGTACGGGCCACCGCCGGAGAGGCCGACGATGCCGAACCGCTCGGCACCGATCGCGTCGACGAGCTGCTCCACGTCGTTGCTGTACTCGAGGATCGACCCGTGCATGTGGCCGCTCGACGCGCCGGTGCCGGGCCGGTCGACACCGACGACGCGCACGTTGCGCTCGGCCGCCGCCACGCGCACGCCCGGCGGTACCTGGCGCCGCCCCCCTGGGGTGCCGTGGAACCACAGCACCGTGTCGCCGCCGGGCGCGCCGTACACGGCGTATCCGAGGCGGCGGCCGTCGTGGAGCCGCAGGACCGCTTCGTCGAGCGCGGGTGGCATCGCCGCGGGCATGCCCGCAGTATCACCCATCGTGGGGCGCGCCGGAAACCCGGCTCCCGGCCGCGATCGATAACGTCTCCATATGGATCTGCGGCGGCTCGGCCTGTTCCTGGCGGTCGCCGAGCACGGCAGCTTCACGGCCGGGGCCCGGGCCGCGCACGTGGCCCAGCCTGCGGTGTCGGTCGCCATCCGTGAGCTCGAGACCGAGCTCGGCGCCGAGCTGTTCGTGCGGGGCCGGCGCGGCGCGGCCCTCACCGCCGCCGGCGAAGCGCTGCTCGGGCCGGCCCGCCAGGCCCTGCGTGACATCGAGACGGCTGCCGCGGCGGTGGCCGCGGTCACCGGGCTCGTAGCCGGCGACCTCGACGTGGCGTCGCTGGCGACGCTCGCGGCCGATCCGGTGGCCGCGATCATCGGGCGCTTCCGTTCCGAGCATCCCGGCGTCACCGTGCGGCTCATGGCGCCGGCCGACCCCGCACAGCTCGCGGCCGCGGTCACCGCGGGCCACGCCGAGATCGGGGTCACCGAGCACGGCGCCGCGAACGAGCGCCTGCACGAGGTGTCGCTGCACGACCAGGACCTGCTGCTCGTGTCGCCCCCGCCGCGCGCCGGCGGCGGCGCGTTCGGGCCGATCACGTTGCGCGCACTCGCCGACGAGCCGCTCGTGCTCACCGAGCCGGGATCGTCGCTGCGCGTCGTGGTCGACCGCGCGCTCGAGTCGATCGGTCGTACCGCGCACTGCGTCGTCGAGACCGAACAGCGCGAGGCGCTCGTGCCGCTCGTCCTCGCCGGCGCGGGCTCCACGGTGCTGCCCGCGCAGCTCGCGTCGAACGCGACACTGCTCGGTGCCGTCGTGCGCGACATCCGGCCGCCGGTGCGGCGGCGTGTCGTGGTGGTGCACCGCGAGGGGCCGCTGTCGCCCGCGGCGCAGGCGTTCCTCGACGCGACGTTCACGGATTGACTTGCCTCGCTGCGCTCGGCGGCGAGCTCGCTGCGCACCGGCGTCGCTCCTCCGTCGCTCTCCGGCTGCTCCGCGCACCGCGTACGGCGCATGGCGCACGCGTCGCGGCATGATCCTCAACGAAAGCCGAGCCAGAGGGTGTAGCGCAGGATCGGGAGGTAGCCGAGGTTCGCGTACACGTTGCGTCCGAGGTCGCTCGACACGAGCAGCGCAGGCAGCTCCGCCGACGCGGTGGCCGCCGCGGTGATCGCGGCGCCGTACCCGCGGCCGCGGCACTCGTCGCGGGTCGACACCGCTTCGACGGCGACGACGCCATGGTCCACGAACGCGAGCGCGGTCGCGACCGCGCGGTCGCCGTCGTACCCCGTGTAGAGCCGGTGGTGCGGCGACTCGAGGATGGATTCGCCGAACAAGCGTGGCTGCGAGCCGAACGGCAGTACCTCCGGTGACGGGTACGCCTCCGACAGCGTGCGCTCGAACTCCTCGAGCTGCGTGCCCGTCGCCACGCGCTCGATCCGCAGGCCGGTGCGGTTCGCATCGATCGGGCCGGGCGGTCGGACCATCAGCGGCGGATGACCGGCAAGATGGAGGTCGTGCTCGTGCAGGTCGGGGGTCGGCCATGGGCTGAACACGAGGAACGGGCCGCCCGCCTCGGCGCCGAAGAACGAGCGCACGCGGCCGAGCACGCGCGCGGTTGCGTCCGGGGCCAGCGGGCGCAGCACATGGACGAGGTTGCCGAACGGCATCGGCAGTGCCGAGTCGGCGAGCGCGACGCCGAGCTCCTCGTCGACTTCGACGCGCCCGCCGTTCGACGCGACGATCGCGCCGTAGCCGGCGGCTTCGGCCCGCGCGAAGTCGGTGAGCAGGTTGTCGCCTGTGCGAGTCGAGGCGCTCGTGCCGTTCTCGACCGATGTGTCGTCATGGCCGGTAGTCATGAGGCGATGTTGTCAGATCAGGTCGGCGTCGGTCACGATCTCCACGAGCGCGGCGCCGGGTGCGTCGAGCGCGGCGCGGAGCGCGCCGTCGAGCTCGGCTGCCTGCTCCACCCGTTGCCCGTGCAGCCCGCACTCGCGGGCTACCGCGGCGAACGACGGGTTGTGCAGCGACGTCTGCCACACGTCCCACATCGCCGCGCGCTGCTCCTTCGAGATCTTGCCGAGCTGTCCGTTCGCGAGGACCACGACGGTGATGTCCATGCCGTACTTCGCGAGCGTCGTGAGCTCGGCGAGGTACTGGCCGAGGCCGCCGTCGCCGCACACCGCCACGATCTGGCGGGTGGCGCGTGCGGGCCGCGCGCCTGCAGGTTCCGTGGTGGCCGCCCACGCGCCCATCGCGGCGGGCAGGCCGAAGCCGATCGAGCCGAGGTAGCCCGACATCAGCACTGACTGCTCGATGCACTCGAAGTAGCGGCCGAACGAATAGGTGTTGTTGCCCACGTCGACGGCGACGACGGCATGCGGGTCGACCTGGCGCGAGAGCGCCGCGAACACCGCGGCGCTGTTGATTCCGCGGCCGTGGTCGTCGGCGAGCCGCCGTTCCTTCTCGGCCCGCCAGATCGACCAGCGCTCCGCGACGTCGGGCCGCGGGTCGTCGCGGGTGACGCCGGGCGCGGTCGCACCACCGCTCGCGAGCGCGGCGCGCATCGCCGCGGCAGTGACGCCGGCGTGCCCGAGCAGCCCGACGGTGACCGGGTGGAAGCGGCCGAGCGCGGCGCGATCGGTGTCGACCTGCACGATCGGCTTGTAGGGCGCGATTCCGGTGTGATCCGAGAACGACGCGCCGAACACCACGAGCAGGTCGCTCTCGTTCATCATCCAACTCGCGACGGGTGTGCCCGAGCGGCCGAGCACGCCGCAACCGAGCGGGTGGTGGTCGCTCACGAGTCCCTTGCCCTTGAACGTGGTGATCACCGGTGCGGGCAGTGCCTCGGCGAGATCGAGGATCGCGGGCATGTCGAAACGCGCGCCGTGGCCCACGACGAACGCCGGCCGGCGCGCGCCGCGCAGCAGCGCAAGCGCCTGCTCGAGTGGGGCAGCGGGCGGCGACACGGTGTCGCCGGCGAGCCGGCCGGCCGGGCCCGACGCGGTGGCGCCGGCGGCGGCCGGTAGCACCTGCACTTCGTCGGGGAGCACGAGGTGGCCCACGCCGCGGCCGACGACGGCGTGCTTGCACGCGAGCGTCATCAGCTCGGCATGGTCGGACCGTTCGCCGACCGTCTGCGTGTAGATCGCGGCGTCGGCGAACGCCGCGGACAGGTCGAGATCCTGGAACGCGCCGCGGCCGCGCGCCCGGCTCGGCACCTGGCCGGACAGCGCGACGACCGGAGCGCGGTCGACCTTGGCGTCGTACAGGCCGGTGAGCAGGTTCGTGGAACCGGGGCCCGCGATCGCGAAGCACACGCCGGGACGCCCGGTGAGCTTGCCGTACGCGCTCGCCGCGAACGCGGCCGTGCCCTCGTGCCGGATACCGATGAACTGCAGCCGCCCGGCCTCCTCGGCCTTGCGCAGCGCGTCGGCGAAGCCCAGGTTCGAATGTCCCACCATGCCGAACACGTGCGTGACGCCCCAGTTCGTCATGGTCTCGACCATCACGTCGGACACCGTGCGCGCCGGTGGTGCCTCGACGGGCGTGGCCACGTAGAGGCCGTCGTCGCGCATTTCCACGGGGAACGATGCGGGTTTGTCGGTGAACCCCGGCGGCGGCGTTCCGGTGATTGGGTCGTAGTCGTAGCCGTGCCACGGGCAGCGCAACCAGCCCTTCTCGATCGAGCCCTCGCCGATGGGCCCACCCTGGTGCGGGCACTTGTTGTGCAGCGCGCCGTAGCGGTCGCCGACGCGCGTGAGCGCCACCGACACGTGACCCACCTGCACGGTGGCGACGCGTCCGTCGTCGAGCGCGTCACGCGCCGCGACGCGGTGCCACGCGTGCTCGACGCCGTCGTGCTCGAAGGTGCCGGTCACGGTGCGCCCACGCCGCCGTACGGCACGCCGGCGAGCGCGGCCATGTCGCGGTCGAACGTGACGAGATCGTCGAGGCACAGCTCGTCGAGCCGCGTGTGGCCGCAGGCGCGCGCGAGCACGGTCATCAGCTCGACGGTGGCGGCGAGGAAGCGGGCGAGTCGATCGGCGGCCTCGTCGATCGGTAGGCGGGCGCGCAGATGGGGCTTCTGCGTGGCGATGCCGACCGGGCAGTTGTTGGAGTGGCAGGCACGCATCCCGATGCAGCCGATCGCCTGGATCGCGCTGTTCGCGACGGCCACTGCGTCGGCGCCGAGCGCGAGCGCCTTGGCGAAGTCGGGGGCGTGGCGCAGGCCGCCGGTGATCACGAGCGTCACGTCGCGGCGCCCGGCGCGGTCGAGATGGCGGCGGGCGCGCGCGAGCGCGGGGATAGTGGGCACCGAGATGTGGTCACGGAAGAGCAATGGCGCGGCACCGGTCCCGCCGCCGCGCCCGTCGAGGATCACGTAGTCGACGCCCACCGCGAGCGCGGCGTCGAGATCGGCCTCCACGTGCTGCGCGCTCAGCTTGAAGCCGATCGGGATGCCACCCGATTCATCGCGCACGCGGTCGGCGAACCGTTTGAAGTCGTCGACGGTGGTCCAGTCGGGAAAGCGCGCCGGTGAGATGGCCGGCGTGCCCTCGGGGAGGCCGCGCACCTCGGCGATCCGGCCGCGCACCTTGTCGCCGGGGAGGTGGCCGCCGGTGCCGGTCTTCGCGCCCTGCCCGCCCTTGAAGTGGAAGGCCTGCACCTTCTTCAACACGTCGAACGACCAGCCGAAGCGGGCCGACGCCAGCTCGTAGAAGTAGCGGTCGTTCTCGGCCTGCTCCTCGGGGAGCATGCCGCCCTCGCCGCTGCAGATCCCCGTGCCGGCGCGTTGTGCGCCACGCGCCAGCGCGGTCTTGGCCTCCTGCGACAGCGCGCCGAAGCTCATGTCGGACACGAACAGCGGGATGTCGAGCCACAGCGGCTTCGCCGCGTTGGGACCGATGCACACCTCGGTGGCCACCGGCACCTCGTCGAGTTGGGGGACCCGCGCGAGCTGCGCGGTGGCGAACTGGATGCCGTCCCAGCTCGGCAGCTGCGCTCGCGCCACACCCATCGCCGCGACCGCGCCGTGGTGACCCGTGCGCGAGAGCCCGTGTTGCGCGAGCTCGTGGATCATCATCACGTACGGCTCTTCGGGAGCGCCGTGCGGATCGGTGTAGAGGCCCTGGTACACGTCGGGGTCGTATGGCTGCGGGTGGTACATGAGCCAGTGCATCACCGCGTCGCGGTCCACGAACAGCTCGTCGCCGTCGACCTTCGAGGGGAACTTCTCGAGCACCTCGGAGTTGGCGTACGCGCTCACACCCGATTCGATGCGGTAGTCCCATCCGTGCAGGCCGCAGATGATGTCGTCACCGCGGATGGTGCCGTCGGCGAGCAGCGCCCCGCGGTGCAGGCAGCGGCCGTACAGCACCGAGTGGTCGTCGCCGCGGCGGATCACGACGAGGTCGAGACCCTCCACGCTCACCCCGAACGGCTCCCTGTCGGGCACGTCGCTCCAGCGCGCCGCGCTGATCCAGTTCGTCACATCGACTCCTGCCGGGCCGCCACGAGCGCTCCCGGCGCCCTTCGCACTGATCATGCCAGCCCTCGCTCCGCCGGCGCCGCCCGGTCGGGTCACCGTGTGATGGGTTGCGGTGGTGGCGGCGGTCTCCAGCAGGCGTAGAAGGTGCCGTCGGGTTTGTACCAGTCGAGGCTGCCGTCGGCGTTGCGGGTGACGGTCCAGCCCTGTTCGTGGACGAGGCGGTGGTGGGTCCAGCGGCTGAGGACGGTGACCCTGCCGGCCGGGATCCGTGCTCGACTGGCGAGGTGTTCCACCGGCACCGAGGATTGCCCGACGGTTGGCTGCCGGTCGTGGAGCAGAACGTCGCGGTGTGGCGATCGCTCGATGACGACGAACGCGCGCTGGTCGAAGGGACGAGCGACTGGCTACTGCGCCACAAGCACTGGGAGGCGGCACACGGCTTCGAGCTCGACGACGAGATCGTCGTGACGATCGCCGCGGTCGCGGCGCTCGTCGTGCTCGGCCTCACCGTCGACGACTATCGCGAGGTCAGCGCCATCGTCGTCTACCCGTCGGCGATGCAGTCGCGCGGCGTCTACGCCGGTCCTGTGGCGGGCACGGTGACCGACGGCGTCACACCCGTGCTCGGCGAGGCCCACGACGCCCGAGGGCCCGTCCTGCTCGCCTGGGACGAAGCTCGCGAATCGGCGCGCACGCCGGGCGCGGGCACAACGTCGTCGTCCACGAGTTCGCCCACAAGCTCGACATGCTGAACGGCACGGTCGACGGCACGCCGCCGCTGGCGCATCGCGGCGACGCCGCGCGGTGGTTCGCGGTGTGTACCGAGGCGTACGAGGCGCTGCGCGCCGGCGTCGATCGCCCGCCGCTGCAACCGTACGGGGCCACAAACCCCGCCGAGTTCTTCGCCGTCGCAAGCGAAGCCTTCTTCGACGTGCCGGTCGCGCTCGAACAGCACGAGCCGGATCTCTACGACGTGCTGCGGGGCTACTACCGCCAAGACCCGGCGGCGCGCGCCCGCCGGTAGCAAGAGCATGCGTGGCGCCGTCGCGCGTTATCCTCGCTTGCGAAGGCGATGGGGCTCGCCGTTGACCGCCGCGCTGGCTGACAGTCCCTACTGAGCGATGGGAGGCCGGTTGGATTCGCGCGGTCGACGCCTTCGTGGCCCGTCGTGTGCCCGTCTCGGCGTACTTGTCGCCGTCGCGATCGGCGGTGCACTCGGTGCGCCGGCGCGCTACGCGATCGGCCGGGTCGTCCACGTCTCCACGGACAGTTTTCCGTGGGCCACGTTCTGGACGAACCTGTCCGGTGCGTTCGTGCTCGGTCTCTTCGTGACGCTCGTGGTCGAACGCTTCCCGCCGAGCCGTTACCCCCGCCCGTTCTTCGCGGTCGGCTTCCTCGGCGCGTACACGACGTTCTCCACGATGGCGGTCGAGACGATGCTGCTCGTCAAGCACGGGCATGCGGCACTGGGCGTCACCTACATTGCCGCGAGCATCGCGGCCGGGTTCTTCCTCTGTTATCTGGGCATCGTGCTCGGGCGGACGGTACCGGTCCGCACGCGAAGGTGAGGTTGTGATGAAGTTGGAGGGAACCGCGACGCGGTTGACGATCTTCATTGGTGAAGAGGACTCGTTCGAGCATCATTCGCTCGCGGCCGAGATCGTGCGCCGGGCTCACAAGGCCGGACTGGCTGGTGCCACGGTGCTGCGAGGCGTGGAGGGGTTTGGCGCGTCGAACCATGTGCACACCACGCGCATCCTGAGCCTGTCGAACGACCTGCCGATCGTGATCGTCGTCATCGACGAGGCGGAGCGGATCACGGCCTTCCTGCCGCAGCTCGACGAGCTCGTCACCGAAGGGCTCGTCGTCACCGACGAGGTGCACGTGGTCAAGTACGTCGGTCGGGCCGCACACACCTGATGCTGATCGCAGGCATCGCCGTGGCGGGAGCGATCGGCGCGACGAGCCGTTTCCTGCTCGACAGCTTCGTGCAGGAACGGTCGTCGACCACCCGGCCGCTCGGCACGTTCGCCGTCAACGTGACGGGCTCGCTCGTGCTCGGGTTCCTCACCGGTCTCGCGCTGTACCACGCGTTCTCGCCCGACGCCAAGACCGTGCTCGGCACCGGTTTCTGCGGCGCGTTCACCACGTTCTCCACGTTCACGTACGAGACCGTGCGACTCGCCGAAGATGGCGACGGGCGCGGCGCGGGGTGGAACGTCGCCGCGAGCCTGTTGTTGCCGACCATCGCCGCCGCGGCCGGCTTCGCGCTCGCGGCGATCTGATCTGCGGTCAGTGCGATCGCTGCGGTCAGTGCGGTCAGTGCGGCGGCAGGAGGGCCGTGGGGATCGGTACGTGCCGGGCGCGGATCCATTCGCCGAGGGCCTTCGCCTGCTTGTCGAACCGGCGCGCCTCGGTGGCGCCGCCGTCGAGCATGCCGTGGATCACGAAGTTGAGCGCGTGCAGGTTCGGTAGCTCGTAGCGGTCGATGCGGAGATCGGCGGTCTCGGGCAGCAGCTCGTGCACCCGTTCAGCCGTCATGCAACGCCGCAGCCACGAGTACGCGTCGTCGGAGCCGACCCACAGTCCCACGTTGGCGTTCCCGCCCTTGTCGCCCGAGCGCGCCTGCACGATGGTGCCCAGCGGCGCATCTTCGGTGGGCCCGGAACTCGCGCCGCCGGTGTCACCGGGATCGCGCGCCGCACGGCGTGCGACGGCGTGCACGCCCTTCGTGGCGAGCGCGACGGCGGCGTCGGCCGAGGTCGGCGGCAGCGGCACGACCTCACGGCGGCCGCCGGCGTGCACGACGGTGTGCTCCAGCGCTGATTGCGCCACGAGCGTGGGCCAGTACGTGCCGAACGGCCCGCCGTCGCCCGGCGGGCCGGTGAAGTAGATGCCGGGGATGTTGGCGAGCGCGAGCTCCACGACCACGTTCGAGAAGGCGCGGCCGCACGCCTCCTGCGTGCCGTCGACCGACACGTGCAACAGACACGTGCCGAGCATCTGGTCGGCAGGATCTTCGGCCGCGACGCCGATGCGGGTGCAGCGCAGGTCGTCGACGCCTTCGCGGCCCGCGAGCGCGGCGCGAATCGCCGACTCGACCAC
The DNA here is from genome assembly GCA_963716525.1 of uncultured Actinomycetes bacterium. Taxonomy (GTDB): domain Bacteria; phylum Actinomycetota; class Acidimicrobiia; order IMCC26256; family PALSA-610; genus JBBREP01. Next base: position 72,149 of record OY970315.1, on the reverse strand, counting down.
CGCCGCCTTGCTGTCGATGTCGAGCCCCGTGAGCACGACCGTCGACGAGTTCCGCCACGCGCCGAGCGACGTCATCGCCACCTTCGTGGTGGGTGGCGGGGGAGCGCCGCGCACGCCGCGGATCCGCACCCGGTCGTCGCCGTCGTGCGCGAGCTGCACCGTGTCGAGTCGCGCGACCACATCGGGGTTGAGATAGTCGGGCGCTCCGACCTCGTAGAGCAGTTGCGCGGTGACCGTGTCGACGGTGACCGCGCCGTCAGTGCCGGGATGCTTCGTGATCACCGCGCTGCCGTCGCGCGCGACCTCGGCGATCGGGAATCCCGGATGATCGAGCCGTGCGATCGAACCGAAGCCCGAGAAGTTGCCGCCCGTGGCTTGCGCGCCGCACTCGATCACGTGCCCCGCGACCACCGCGCCCGCAAGTGCGTCGACGTCGGCCGGCGACCAGCTCCACCACCACGCGGCCGCGCCGGTGACGAGCGACGCGTCCGCGACTCTTCCCGTGACCACGATGTCGGCCCCACCGTGCAGGGCCGCGGCGATGCCGAAGCCGCCGAGGTACGCGTTCGCGGTGAGGGGCTCCGGTGTCCACTCCTGCTCGTCTGCGGCTCGTGCCCCCGGGGGCCGGCCCCACGACGAGAACGCGGCGCCGGTGTCGAGATGAGCCAGCAGCTCGCCCGCCGCGAGCAGGTCGGGGATGCGACCGACGATGTCGTCGCCCTCCACGTGCGCCACCGAGAGATCGACGCCCACGCGCGCGAGTAGCTCGCGGGTGGCGTCGGCGAGGTGGTCGGGGTCGAGGCCGCCCACGTTCACCACCACCTTGATGCCGCGCGCCGCGATCGCGCCCGCGACCGGTTCGAGCTGGCGGAGGAAACTCGATGCATAACCCTGCCCCGGACGCTTGAGCCGCGTGCGGGCGAGGATGAGCATCGTGACCTCTGCGAGGTAGTCGCCGGTGACGACGTCGACCGGCCCGCCCTCCACCATCTCGCGCAGCGCCGAGAAGCGGTCGCCGAAGAATCCCGAGCAGTTCGCGATGCGGATGGGGCGAGCCCTGTCGGGCACGTCGGGCACGGCGGGCACGGCGGGCACGGCGATCAACGTACCTGTAAGACTGCGATCGCGTGACCGAGCTGTACACGATGAGCATTCCCGAGACCGGGCTCGCGGAGATGCTGGCACGCCGCGCCGAAGACGCGGGTTGGGACGGCATCACGTTCACCGACTCGCAGAACCTCGTGGGCGATCCGTTCGTTGCAATCGCGCTCGGCGCACGGGCCACCGAGCGACTGCAGTTCATGACCGGCGTGACGAACCCGGCGACCCGACATCCGGCCGCGCTCGCGACGGTCGCCGCGACGGTGCAGGAGGAGAGCGGCGGGCGGGTGGCGCTCGGGCTCGGACGGGGCGACACCGCGCTGTTCCATCTCGGCCGCCCGCCGATGGCACTCGCCGACTTCTTCGCCCGCACCGAGGAGCTGCACACGTATCTGCAGGCGGGCACCGTCGACCTGGACGGGTACCCGAGCCGCCTGCGCTGGCTCGATCGGGCGCGCCAGCCGCCCGTGCCGATCGACATCGCGGCCTCGGGTCCGAAGGTGATCGCCTTCTCGGCGCGCACCGTCGAGCGCATCACGTTTGCGCTCGGCGCGGGCAAGGATCGGCTCGCGTGGGGCATCGACGTCGCCCGCGACGCGGCGCACGACGCCGGCCGGCCGATCGGCGAGGTGTCGTTTGGCGCGTACGTCACCGTCGCCTGCCATCCCGACATCGATACGGCGCGGGCGCTCGTGCGCGGCAGTGTCGCCGCGTTCGCGCACTTTTCGGCCATGCCCGGCTCGACCGGTGCGGGGCTCGACGACCGCGACCGCGCCGTGGTGGCGGAGGTCGGCCGTCGGTACGACAGCAACCTGCACCTGCAGAACCGCGCCGATCACGCGCAGTCGATGCCGGACGAGTTCGTCGACCGCTTCGCAATCCTCGGCGCGCCCGACGCGTGTGTCGCCCGGCTCCAGGAGCTCGTGGCGCTCGGTCTCGATCGGCTCGTGATCACCGGCCCGTCGTTCGGCGCCGACCCCGACGCCGCGCGGGTGCATCACGACCTACTGACCCGCGAGATCCTCCCCGCGCTCCACTGACGCACCCCACCATGCGTCGTTTGGGACCGCTATATGGTACCCAAACGACGCATGCGCGAGGGTGGGAGGGGGTGGGGTCAGGCTTCGATGCCGGCGTCGAGGCGTTCGACGGTCTCGATGTACTCCTCGACGAGGTCGAAGATCACGTCGCGCACCGGGCGGACCTGGTTCATGCGCCCGACGATCTGGCCGACCGGCGCGAACTGCAGGTCGGTACGGTTCGAGCGGGCGATCCGCGCGTTCGCTTCCGACGTGAGGATGTTCTGCAGCGGCATGCCGAGCGGACCGGGCCCGTTCGCATCTTCCCAGGCGTCGGTCCACTTGTTGCGCACCATGCGAGCAGGCTTGCCCGTGTAGCAGCGCGACCGCACCGTGTCGGCCGACGTCGCCTGCAGATACGAATCGAGCACCGCCGGGCTCGAGTTGCTCTCGGCCGTGGTGAGCCACAGCGATCCGAGCCACACTCCCTGCGCGCCGAGCGCGAGCGCCGCGGCGATCTGCCGGCCACTGCCGATGCCGCCGGCCGCGAGCACCGGCGCGGGCGCCACCGCGTCGACCACCTCGGGCACGAGCACCATCGTGGCGATCTCCCCGGTGTGACCGCCGGCCTCGTAACCCTGTGCGACCACCACGTCGACCCCGTTCTGCACGTGCCGCTGCGCGTGCACGGCCTTGCCGGCGAGCGCCGCGACCTTCACGCCGTGCGCGTGGGCCTGGTCGATGACGTCCTTCGGCGGCGACCCGAGCGCGTTGGCGATCAGCTTGATCGGGTGCGCCAGCGCGATCTCCACGTGGCGGTGCGCGACGTCGTCGGTCCACCCGATCACCCCGTGGGCCTCTTGCCCCTCGGGTAGCTGTGCGAGCTCGAAGCGGTCCATGAGCTCGTCGACGTAGTTCCAGTGCGCGGCGTCGATCATCGAACGGATCTGCTCGAGGATGTCGTCGGGTGTCGCGCCATGCACGTCGACCCGCTTCTGCGGCATGACCGTGTCGACGCCGTAGGGCCTGCCGTCGACGTGCTCGTCGATCCAGTCGAGCTCGATCTCGAGCTGCTCGGCGCTGAATCCGACCGCGCCGAGCACGCCGAGACCGCCGGCCTTGCTCACTGCGGCGACGACGTCGCGGCAGTGCGTGAACGCGAAGATCGGATACTCGATACCGAACAGGTCACAGAGTGGAGTTCGCATGGTCTAAACCTATGCGGATGGTGGTGCCCGGCTACTGGTCGAGTCCGTGGCCGGCCGAGGACGGCGGACCCCGCCGGCTCCAGACCGCGTCGGCCTCGGCGCCGTTGCGGCTCACCGCGGGCGGCACCACCGTGACGTCGCGCGAAGCGGTGGCGGCGACGATGGTCGTGCTGCGCGACCCCGGCGAGGTCTATGTGCTGCGTCACACCGCCGGTCCCGACGCCGTCTCCTGGGTGGAGCGCGTCGATCCACGCACGCTGGAGACGGTCGACCGCTCACCCGACCTGGCCGGCGGTCCCACCTGGCCCGGCGGGCTCGCTGCGCACGCGAACGGGTCGCTGTACGTGGTGTTCGGCGCCCACGCGCACCGCCTCGACGCCGCGCTGCACGTCGTGGCGTCGAGGGCGCTTCCGCGCCGAAAGCCCTACAACAGCTTCGTGGTGCTCCCGAGCGGCCACCTCGTGAGCAAGGATTTCGGCGGCGTGCTACCCGGTGAGGATCCGGCCGCCCACGAGTACGAACCCACCGAGCTGGTCGTGCTGGAGCCCGACGGGCTCGAGATCGTGCACCGTTGCGCGCTGCCCGAGGCGTCGATCGCCCGGCTCTCGGCCGACGGCGACACGGTGTACGTCGTCGGTACGTCGCATCTGTACCGGGCGCATTGGAACGGCCACACGCTGTCGGCCGACGACGGTTTCGCGGCCCGTTACCGCCTCGTCGAGGGCCAGACCTACGGATGGGACTGCGTGATCGCGCTCGGCGCGGTGTGGTTTCTCGACAACGGACTCGGCAGCGAGCGCTACGCGGGCACGTTCCGTGGGCAGGGCGTGAGCACGGCGCCGTTGCACCTCGTGCGCGTCGACCTCGCCGCGCGTGAGGTCACGCTCACCGAGATCTGCGGTCTTCCGAACGGCGTGGTTGCGAACCCGCCGCTCGTCGACGAGCAACGGAACATCGCGGTGGGATTCGACAGCGGCAACGGCGTGCTGGCGGCGTTCGACGTGGTGGCCAGTGGTGCGTTGCGGCCGCGCTGGCGCCGCGAGCAGAACCACGCGTGCCACATGCTGCTGTTCCCGGAGAGCGGCGAGCTCGTGACGACCGACCACGACGCGGCCCGCATGGTGGACGACATCGTGGTGCTCGACATCGAGACGGGTGACGAGCGGGTGCGCGTCGCGTCGGGCAGCCCGGTGCAGTCGGTGCTGTTCCCCGCGCCGGGATGGGATCACGACGTGTACTACTCGTCGTTCGCGGCCATCGCCCGCGTCGCCGGAGGCGCCGGCGGCGGTGGCGAAGGCGCCGGCGGTGACGGCGGTGACGGCGCGAGTTGACGTTGCGGGCAGCGCGCCGGGTCGGGTTGGATCGGCGCACCGTCGATCGCGCAGTGCACCCGGCGAGCGGTCGCGAGGCCGCGCACCCGCGGGCTCAACCCGATGAGCGCGATCGGCGACGCCGCCACCGCGATCGCCGCGGCGACGACCGTGGCCACGCGGAACGCGTGCGTGATTGCGTGCGCGCCCACTGCCGAGCTCAGTCCCGAGACCACCGGCACGAATGCGAGCGCCGCGAGGCTCGCCGCCCGAGCCAGCGCGTTGTTCACACCTGACGCGATGCTCACGTGGTCGGCGCCGGCCGAGGCCATCACTGTCGCCGTGAGCGGCGCGACGAAGATCACGAGGCCGAGCCCGAACACAGACGCGCCCGGCAGCACGTCGCGCCACCACGACGTGTGCGGACCGATGCGTCCGAGGAGCAGCAGGCCGGTGGCGGCCACCACGGGGCCGGTGGCGAGTTGGAGGCGTGGCCCGATCCGCTGCGCGAGTGCGCCCGACGGCGCCGAGAAGACCAGCATCAGCACCGTTGCCGGAAGCATCGCGATCCCCGCCGCGATGGCCGACCACCCGCTCGCCACCTGGAGCACGAACACCACGAGGAAGAACGTCACGCCGATCGCCGCGTAGAGCAGCACCGTCATCAGGTTGACGACGGTGAACGTGCGGTTGGCGAACAGTGCGGGCGGCACGAGTGGCGCGGGTGACCGCAGCATCCGCCGCACGAACGCGGCGAACGCCACGATCGCGAGCACCACCGCGCCGAGCACCGCCGGGTCGCCCCACCCACGGGGGCCGGCTTCGATGAACCCCCACGTGCTCGCAGCCAACCCGCACGCGGCGAGCAGCGCGCCACGGCCGTCGAGCCCGCCCGCGTGCTGATCGCGCGTCTCCGGCACCGCGGACTGCGCGCGACGCGATCGCGACTGCCGCAACCGGCACGTTGATCAGGAAGGCCCAGCGCCAGCCGGGACCGCCGACGAGCGCACCGCCGACGAGCGGGCCAACCGCGCCCGCGGCGCCACCCAGGCCCGACCAGGCGCCCACCGCCGCAGCGCGATCCTGCTCGCGGAAGCTGGCTTGGATGATGGCCAGGCTGCCCGGTGTGAGGAGCGCGCCGCCGATGCCCTGCAGGATGCGCGCGGCCACGAGGACATCGATGTTGGGCGCGGCGCCGCAGCACAAGGATGCGAGCGCGAACCACGCGGTGCCGATCACGAACACCTTGCGACGGCCATAGCGGTCGCCGAGCGCGCCGCCGAGCAGGATCAGCGACGCCAGCGCGAGCAGGTAAGCGGTGAGCACCCACTGCAGCGCGCTCACGCTCGCGTGGAAGTCGTGGCCGATGTGGGGGAGCGCGACGTTCACGACGGTGGCGTCGAGGCTCGCCATGGCGCTCGCCGCGATAGTGGCGATCAGTGCCACGCGCCCCTTCGGGGTCCGCAGCGCGAGACCCGTGGCCGCATCGGCCGGCGGCGCGCTCACCATCGGCTCAAGGTAGCGACACGTTCACGCCGGTCGCAGCGCAGACCGATCCCGGTCCGGTGCCGGTCAACGCGATGGCGCATCTCGGTCGATCGCGGCGCGGACGGCGCCTTCGGAAGGTTCGGACTCGCCGGCGAACAGGTCGGCGATCTTGAAGGCGAGGAGCGCACGGGCGGTGGCCCCCAGCGGGGTGCTCGATCCGGCGACCTGGGCGTGGTCGCGCAGGTACGCGGCTGCGCTGCGCATCGCGTCGTGGCTCCGCGTGGCGTCGGGGCTCGCGTACGAGAACTGCCACCGCCGCACCCGCGCCGCCACGCCCGGCTTGCCGTCCTCGCCGGCGTCCACACCGGTCGCCGCGAAGATCCGGCAGTCGTAGATGCGGCACGCGCGTGGACGGTGGTCGTAGATCGAGCACGCGCCGTCGACGAACATCGGGCACGCGCCGTGCTCGTCGTACCCCATGACCATGTGCCCGTCGGGCAGCCCGGGTGCGGGAAACAGCACGGCAGCGGGAATGTGCGCGAGCGTGTCGCTCTCGTCGGGGTCCACGTGCACGAACTGCGACGCCGTGCAGCAGGCAGTGCAACCGTTGCACGGCACCTCGGCGGGCGCGGCGCCGCGCCGCGTGTTCGCCATGGCGCCGGCCCACGCTCCGAAGTCGCCCGCGGCAAGCTCGTCGGTCACTGACGCGAGGCTACGGGCGCGGGCTACGGCTCGACGGCGTCGAGCGTTGCGCGCAGCGCGTCGACCACGTCATCCCGGTCGAGATCGGCGCGTAGCGCCACCAGGTGAGCGAGGGTGACCGGCGGGAGGGCACCGCCACCCTCGCGCTCGTCGGCGGGAAGGCTCCACGTCTCGATCGGCGCCTGCGCGAGCAGCAACTGCAGGGCCACGCGTGGTCGCAGCGTGGCGACGACGCAGCCTTCGCACGACGGGCAGCGCACGCGGTACGACCAGGTGCCGTCGTCGAGCCGCTGCCGTACTGTGACGTTCGTCGTGCGCACCCGAAACGGCCCGCAGATGTCGCACGTGCCCTTCGTGTGCGCCGTCCAGTCGTTCACGCCCGCCTCCCTCCGTCGCCCGCTCGGTCGCCGGCTCTGCGCCGGTACCCGGGTGTGCAACCACGGAAACCGCCGCAAACTTCCTTGCTCGTCGGCCCAGGTCGCAGCGCCCGCTGATCTTCAACGAACCTTCACGGCCGCTCAGACGAGTTCGGTGAGGCGCTGCGGGTCGTGGAGCATCGGCGCGGCGCGGTCGCCGGTGCCGGCGAGCCGTTCCGGCGCGGTGCGGAGCGTCCAGCGATCGGAACGCAACGCAGGATCATCGAGCTCGTCCCAACCGATCGGCATCGACACCGGCGCCGCGGGCGCGGCGCGCACGCTGTACGGCGCGACAAGTGTCTTGTTGATCGCGTTCTGGGTGTAGTCGAGCCGGGCGAGGCCGCCCCGGCTGCGTCGTTCCCACTCGTCGCTCACGAGATCGGGCACGACGCGCGCGACTGCGCGCGAGAGGTGTTCCACCCACGCGTGGGTCTCGTCGAACGTCATCACCGGCTCGATCGGCACCCATACCTGGATGCCGCGCCGCCCGGATGTCTTCGGGTAGCCACGTGTGCCGAGATGCTCCAGCGCGGTGCGGTGCAGGCGGGCCAGCGTCACCACGTCGTCCCACGTCGTGGCGGGACCCGGATCGATGTCGACGAGCGCGTACGTGGGACGGTGCACGTCGTCGACACGCGACGTCCACGGATGCAGCTCGACCGCAGCGTGGTTGGCGAGCCACGCGAGGGCCGGCGCGCTGTCGGCGACGAGGTACGTGTCGCTCTCGCCCCGACCGGCCTCGTCATTGTGCCAGCGCGTGATCCAGCCGGGCGCGTGGTGGGGCGCCTGTTTCTGCCAGAAGCCCTTGCGCTCGACGCCGTCGGGATACCGGTGCAGGTTGAGCGGCCGGTCGGCCAGATGCGGTAGCAGTACCGGCGCGATCGACGCGTAGTAGCGAATTAGCTCGCGCTTGGTGATTGGCCGGGCATCGTCACCTGACTCGTCACGCGCCGGGAAGAGCACCTTGTCGAGGTTGGTCAACGCAAGTTCCCGGCCGCCGATCTCCCAACGGCCCTGCGCGCCCAGCCGGTCGAGCGCGTCGAGCTCGTCACCTGTAGCGCCGGCAAACGAGTATCGGCGCGTCGTGAGCGCCACCTCGCCGTGCTCGCGCGTCCACGCCCGCTCGGGGTTCGCCGCCACGTCGTCGTTCGTGCAGCCACTGAGCACCGAAAGCGGATGATCCTCGGGATCCCAACCTTCCACGGCCGCATCGTCACGCTTGTGGAGCACGAGCCACTGCTCCTTGGCGCCTTGCCGGCGCGCGGTGCGCACGAGCACCACGCGGCCGTGCAGCTTGTGGCCGTGCAAGTCCACGTGGATCTCGCCGCGGTCGACGGCCTCACGCGCGTCGGTGGCACCGTGCAGTTCCCATGTGCCGGCGTCCCACACGATCACGTCGCCGCCGCCGTACTCGCCGGAAGGGATCACGCCCTCGAAGTCGATGTACTCGATCGGGTGGTCTTCGACGTGCAAGGCGAGATGGCGGGCGTCGGGATCGAGCGTGACGCCCTTCGGCACGGCCCAGCTCACGAGCACGCCGTCGATCTCGAGCCGGAAGTCGTAGTGCAAGCTGCGGGCCCGGTGGCGCTGCACCACGAAGCGCGGGAGGCCGTCGGGTGCTGGCCCGCCACCGCCGGCCGGCTCGGGTGTCTGCGCGAAGTCGCGCTTGGCGCGGTAGGGGTCGAGCTTGGCGCCGGCGCGCTCGTCCGCGGCGGGCACGGTCACTCGCTTCCCGGGCATCGGCTGGCGTGTTGGAGGTGCCGGCGCACCGCCTGTAGGGCGCGCACGGAGCCCGCATAGGCAGCCTCGCGGTCGTCGGCGCGCAGCACAGCCGACGGATGGATCGTCGCGATCGCGTTCGGCATCGGCTTCATCGCCTTGATGCTCGCCGGCAGCGAGCTGTTCACCGAGAACTTCATGATCCCGATCACCGCCTTGGTGACGCGCGACGTGCCGCTGCGCTCCGTGGTCCGGCTATGGGTTCGGCACCGTTGCGACGAACCTACTGGGCGGGTGGGTGGTGACGATGCTGCGTCTCGTCCAGATCGGCCGGGGTCCGATCGTGGAAGAGCGCGACCGTGGCGACCACACGTGAGCGCGGTCATGGCGCCTGCGGCGGCGCATCGCGTACCGGCACGGCCCGGCCGCGTGCTCATCGCGCCTTGCGTGCTCGCGGTCGGCTCCAGCGCCATGAGCAGGAGACGCGCGGCCCCGACGAACGCTTCTTCGGCACCGAGTGCTCCCAGTGCATCTGGCACGCGCCGCCCATCACGAGCAGGTCGCCCGACGCCGGCGCCAGGTCGATCGAGCGCCCGCCGCCCTTCGGCCGGAGGAGGAACGGCCGGCGGGTGCCGAGCGTGACGATGGCGATGCGTGTGTCGTCGAGCTCGCGCAGCTCGCGGTCGGCGTGCCAGGCGACGCTGTCGGTGCCGTCGCGGTAGTAGTTGCAGCCCACCGTGGGCAGCGGCACGCCGAGGCTCGCCTCGAGCTGCTCGGTCATGGTGGCGAACGCGGGATGGGGGCGGGCGTCGCCGGCCGCGTACCAGCGCGACAGGCGAGGGTCGTCGAGTACGCGGTCGTACATGCGCCGCCGGCCCCGCTTCCAGTCGACGTGCCCGATCAGCTCGTCGAGCAGCGTGTCGGCGCCGAGCAGCCACCCCCGCGTGACGTCGACCCACGACTGCTCGTCGAGCCGGATGTGCTCGGCCACCGTGTGCTCGTCGATCCGCGGCGCACCGGCTCCGAGGAGCGTCGGTTGGTACGCGACCACCGCGTCATGCTAACCAAACGTGTGTTCGTATGCAATGCGCGCGGTCAGGCGGCGAACGTGATGCCGATCCGCACCGAGCGCTTCCGGTCCACGGAGCCGGCGTTGTTCACCACGATCGTGCACTCGTGCTGCGCGTCGCACACGCCGTCGCCGACCTTGCCCGTGACGACCGGCAACTGCGCGCGGCCCGAGCCCGTGGGGTCGGGGTGCAGCAGCAGTGCGTTCGTGAAGCCGCACGCGGCCTCGGTGGTCGTGGCCGTGGGCGGGTGCGCGCACTCGAGGATGTTCACCGTCTTGCCGGCCTCGTAGCCGCGCCACGTGACCGTGATCGTCTGCCCGCTGTGCAGACCGTGCTGGGGCGTCACCGTTGCATGGAGGTCGAGCGCCGGTGGCGGCACCGTGGGCACCGTGGCCGTGGAGCCCGCGCCGAGGGCAGCGTGCATCGCGCTCGACTCCCGCGGTGCTGTCGGACGGGATACGGGCGCGCGCCGCGGCGTCGCCTTCGAGGTAGGCACGGAAGAAGTCGGTGGTGGCGCGCAGCACCGTCGAGCGGCTCGGCCCGATGGCGGCCGCCGAGGAGTGGTCACCGCCGTCGATGGTGAGCAAGGCCTTGGGGCCGTGCGCCGCGTTGTACGCGGTGACTGCTTCGGCGTACGGGATCAACGCGTCGTTCGTCCCGTGCACGAACAGGATCGGCGGCGTTCGTGAGAAGTCGTAGCTCCCGCCGGCGAACGGCGCGCGGGTGCCCGCCAGGATCGCGGCGGCCTTCACGCGTGAATCGAGGCAGCACGTGTTGGCGACGAGGCCGAGCGTGGTGATCGCGCCGTTGGAGTGCCCGGCGGCGCCGACCGCATCGGGGTTCACGAGGCCCGCGAGGCGTCCGCCGGGTCGCGATGCTTCGAGGACCGAGGTGATCACGAAGCTGATGTCGCCGGGCTGGTGGACCAGATCGCCCTCGTCGGCACCGCCGGGCGTGGCCGTGTTCGTGAGCGGGAACGCCGGCGCCGCGACCACGAAGCCCTGGCCGGCCCAGTAGCGCAGCAACGGAAGGTAGGCCTGGGGGCTCGATCCGAAGCCGTGCGCGAACGCGATGAGCGGATACGGCGCGTGCGAGCGGTCGGTGGGGTAGAGGGCGGTCGTTTCGAGCGTGCGCTGTGGCAACTCGGGCTGCTGCTTCCATGCCGGCGTCGATCGCCGGCGGTCGACGTAGCTGACCGTGATCGTGGTGATATGCGCCGCGCTGCTGGGTGTGGCCGAACCCGTAGTGGTCGACGGCGCGCGCGTCGACGTGGCGGTCGTGCCACCCGCGCTTCCCGCCCGATCGGAGCTCGAGGAACTGCACGCGGCGAACAACGAGATGGAGAGGGTCGCGATCGCGGCGGCCCGCGCCGGAGAGTTTGCTCGGTGACGGCGCATCGGCGCGCACTCTATTGTCGACGCCATGACCAATGTCGTGCTCGTGATGTCGGATCAGCACCGCGCCGACATGATGGGCTGCGCCGGCGACACCGCCGTGCTCACGCCGCATCTCGACCGTCTCGCGTCGCAGGGCACGCGCTTCTCGCGCGTGTCGTGCCAGGGCCCGCTCTGCATGCCCGCCCGGGCGTCGTTCATGACCGAGCGCTACGTGCGTGACCACGGCGTGTATACGAACTGGGCGGCGATCGCTCCCGACTCGCCCACCTACGTGTGGGCGTTGCGTGAGGCCGGCTACCACACGACGCTGATCGGCAAGGCGCACCTGTACGACGACGAGGACCGAGCGGCGCACGTGAGCGAGCTCGCGCCGCGCCTCCAGCAGCTCGGTTTCTCCGAGGTGCACGAGACCGGCGACAAGTTCGCGGGCCGCACGAGCAACGCCTACCTCGACCATCTCCGGGCCCGCGGCCTGCTCGACGCGTACCGCCGCCACATCGCCGACCGCAGCTACCAGGGCGAGAACGAGACCGGCCGGAACCCCACCAAGCGCGTGCCGATGTGGGACTCCACACCGATGCCGGTCCCGCTCGACGACTACATCGACACCTGGCACGGCATCGAGGCCGCGCGCTGGATCGACGGGTACGACCGCGCCGAGCCCTTCTTCCTCTTCGTGGGCTTTCCCGGCCCCCACGACCCGTGGGACGCGCCGCGCGAAGCCGTCGACCGCTATCGCGACGCCGGCGTCTCGATGCCCGCGCTCTACGCGGCGACCGGCGATCGAGGGCACGGGACGCTACGGCGTGCTGCTCCAAGCCTTCCTCGGTCTCGCCGACACCGACACGATGGACGCCGACGCGATCCGCGGCATGCGCCGCGCGGTACAGCGCCGACATCTCGGTGATCGACGACGGCGTGGGGCGCATCGTGTCCGCGCTCGAGCGGCGCGGCATGCTCGACGACACCTGGATCGTCTACACGAGCGACCACGGCGAGATGGGCGGCAATCACGGGCTCATGTCGAAGTGCGTGCTCTACCAGCAGGCGGTGCGCGTGCCGTTGATCGTCAGGCCGCCGGGTGGCGGTGCCCCGCGTGTCGTCGACGACCTCGTCGAGCACATGGACGTGCCGGCCACCGTGCGAGACGTTGCCGGCGCACCCGCCATCCCCGCGGGCGAGGGCCGAACGCTTCGCGCCCACGTGGACGGGACCGCAGCTCCCGCTCCACGCACACTGTCGGTGAGCGAGAACTGGGGTTTCGCATCGTTCGAGACCGAGCGCTACCGCCTCACGATCGACGAGGACGCGTGCAGCCCGTGCCAGCTCTTCGACATCGTCGACGACCCCGACGAGGACCACGACCTCCTCGCCGATCCTGCTGCGAAGCCCGTCGTCGATGCGTTGATGGACGAACACGTTCGGCCCTTCCTCCAGACCGCGCCGGCGCGACCGCACCCGAGCCCGTTCACCAGCTGAGCCGCGCCGCAGACGCGTCGATCTGGCACACTCTCGGTTCGTGGGGTCGGCTCGGTTCCTCGACCTGCTCGAACCGGAGGCCCGGGCCGCGTTCGACCGGCTCGGCACATGGCGAAGCTTCGAACCCGGCACCACCGTGTGCATCGAGGGTGAGCGCGGCGGGAACGTCGTCGTGATCCACGCCGGTCGGGCGAAGGTCTTCGCGACCGGGCCGGGCGGTCAGGAGTTCGTGCTCGCCGTGCGTGGGCCCGGGGACGTGCTCGGCGACTTCAGCGCCATCGACGGCGGGCCGCGGTCGGCGAGCGCCACCGCGATGGAGCCGTTGGAGGCGCAGATGATCCCGGGCGGTGCGTTCCGGCAGTTCCTCGCCGGCACGCCGGGCGCCGGTCTCGCGCTGCTCACGTCGATCGTGGCGCGCCTGCGTGACGCCGATCGCCTCCGAGTGGAGTTCGGCGCGCGCGACACGCTTGGCCGGGTTGCGCTGCGGCTGGTCGAGCTGGCGGAGGAACACGGCGTGGACGAGCGCGGCGCCGACGAGCGCGCCGCGCAGGAGGGCCGCGGCGGGACAGTGCGGATCGCCGTCCCGCTCACCCAGGACGACCTCGCGGGCTGGGTGGCCGCCTCTCGGGAATCGGTCGCCCGCGCGCTCGCGTCGCTGCGCAGGCGCGGGATCGTCACGACGGCACGGCGCGACATCCGCGTGCTCGACCTCGAACGCCTGCGCGACGAAACCCGCTGAACCCTGCGGCGCCCCGCCCGCCGGCCCGCCGGGCGTCCAACCGGCGACCGCGAAAGCTCAGCGGACGGCGAGCGCGTCGTCGATGCTCGTGAACATCGAGATGATCCGGTCGACGCCGGCGATGAGCGCTCCGCCGTGGGTGGCGTCGCGGAGCGTGCGCTCGACGGCCGGCGCGTTGGTCCAGTCGATCTCACCCGTGAATCGGGCAAGGAGCCAACCTGCGCCGCGCTCCAGCTCGACGCCATACAAGGTCGCGTTCACGCCGACACCTGCTGACGAGCCATGCGCAACGTCACCGTGGTGCCGCGCTCGTCGCGCAGCACGCTCACGTCGTCGACCAGCGACTCCATGAGCGTGTATCCCCTCGACTGGCGCGTGGGTCCTGCGGGCCGCCACGATCCGCCGTCTGCGATCGACACCACCAGTTCGTCGTCGCCGGCGCAGGCCTCGACGGTGACGTAGCGCCCGCGCTCGAGCCGATTGCCGTGCTGCACCGCATTGGCGACGGCCTCGCCGGTTGCGAGCACGAGCGCCTCGGCGGTGTCTTCGGCGATCGACGCGCCCGCCAACCAGGCTCGGAACCTCATGCGGGCGTCGGAAATCGCGGCCGGCTGGGAGTCGATGACGTCGGCGAACACGCGTGTGGTGGCACAGCAGGTGCGCACCGCGAGTATGGCCACGTCGTCGTGCATCCCGGGCGTGTCGACGGCCATATCCCGGACGATCTCCGCGACGAGATTCGCTGTGGGCAGCATCCATGATCGCTCGAGCGTGTGCGCGAGCCGCGAGAGCCCGTCGTCGAGCAACTCGCCGCGTCGTTCGATGAGACCATCGGTGTACATCACGATCGTCGACCCGACCGGGAGGGACACCTGCGCCGCGGGGGGCCGCGGGCGGCGCATCGCGACGTGGAGGGGCCACGACCGGCCACCGTCGAGGACGCGCACCGTGCCGTCGGGGAGCACCGCGAGCGGTGGCGGATGACCCGCGGCGACGTAGGAGACCGTCCCGCTTGCGGTATCCCAGTACGCCACCGCCACGGTGGTGCAGCGAGCGCCCGGTATCTGCTCGGCGTACGCGTCGAGGTGCTCGACGACCCCGGCCGGTCCATCGATCTGCATCGCCGTGATGCCGAGCGACGCGCGGAGCCGGCTCATCGTCACCGCGGCGGGCAACCCCCGGCCGACCACGTCGCCCACCGCGGCGACGACGCGACGGTCCCGGCGGGCGATGACGTCGTACCAGTCGCCGCCGACCTGCAAGGCGGCATCGGCCGACAGGTAGCGGGCGCCGACCACGACGTCCTGCGACGGGAGATCGAGGCGGAGCAGGCTCCGTTGCAAGGTCGACGCCACCGTCCGTTCGTGCTCGACGGCTCGGACGCGGGCGAGCGCCTTGGCGACGTGGCCCGCCACCTCTTCCACGAACGACACGTCGGCAGCGTCGAAATCGCGTGGGTCGCGCCAGGTGAGCATCAGCGCGCCGAGCACGTTGCCGGCGTCGCCCGACAGCGGCGTCGCCGCGCACGCGCGGGTTCCCGCGGCGTGGGAGTCGTCGATCACGTCCGCAAGGCGTGTGGGGTCGGCGATGTCGCCGATCAGCACCGTGCGCAGCTCACGGATGGCGCAGGTCTGGGGCAGGTCGAGATCGACGGGGATGCGGAAATACGTGGCCTGCACCTGACGGTTGCGGGAGCCGTCCCAATGCTGGTCGGCGAACCTGCCGTCCTCGTGCAACACCGCGAGCAACGCGCCGTTGAACGAAGGAAGCCCGGCGAGCACCGTGCCCACGGTGTCGATGATCGCCTGCGCGCTCGTCGCGGCGTTGAGGCTCGACGACAGGCGAGCCCGCATCTCCAGCGCGGCGGCATCGGTTGCGCCGGTCCCGCCTCGCCGTGACACGTCGATGAGCGCGCGGAGGCGGGCCGCGAGCTCGTCGGCCTTGAACGGCTTCACCAGGTAGTCGTCGGCGCCGTGCTCCAGACCGTCGAGCGTCGCCTCGGTACCTGCCCGTGCCGACAGGAGCAACACCGGCGTGGCACTCACATCCTCGTCGTCGCGGACCGCCCGTGTGAGCGCCAGACCGTCCATGACGGGCATCATGACGTCGCTCACCAACGTGTCCGGCCGCTGTTCGCGCACGGCGGCGAGTGCCGCGACACCGTTGGGCACCGTCACGACGTCGAAGGCGGCCGAGAGCGTGCGGTGGAGGTAGCGACGCATGTCCGCGTTGTCGTCGGCCACGACTACCAGCGGACGGGCTCGCTTCGCCGGCACAGGACTGTCGGCGTCGCTCTCGATCCATTGCAGCGCCTCGGCGGCGTAGCTGTCGGCGTTGGTAGGTGTCGCCGCGTCGGCCGGGCTCACGATGCTCGCCGGGTCGAGGTGGTCGGCGCCGGTCGGCACCTCGACGATCACGGTCGTGCCCTCTCCGTCGCTGCTCACGAGCGAGATGGTGCCGCCGTGGAGCGTCACGAGCTCGCGGACCAGCGCCAGCCCGATGCCGCTGCCCTCGAAGCTCCGCCCCTTCGTCGTGGCCGCGCGGTGGAAGCGGTCGAAGATCCGGTCTTGCTCGTGCACGGGGATGCCGACGCCGGTGTCCTTCACCGTGAGCACGGCCCCACCGGACTCGCTGGGCCCGACGGACACCGTGATCGAGCCCGTGAACGTGAACTTGAACGCGTTCGACAACAGGTTCGACACGATGATCTCCCACATCGCGTGGTCGACGAACGCGACGACGGGAGCGCAATCGACGTCGAGGTCGATGCCGGCCCGGGCGCACGCGGATCGGAACACGCTTGCGAGATCCGACGTGTACGTACCGATGTCGGTCTCGGCATACGCCGCCGACATCCGGCCCGCCTCGATGCGCGGCGAAGTCGAGCAGCGAGTTCACGAGTCGGAGCAGCCGGCGGCCGTTCCGCTCGATCACCTCGAGGTCGGGTCGCAGGTCGGTGCGGTCGGTGGTGCGGGCCCGGAGCTCCTGGAGCGGACCGAGCATCAGGGTGAGCGGCGTGCGGAACTCGTGACTGACGCTGCTGAAGAACGCGGTCTTCGCCCGGTCGAGCTCGGCGAGTGTCTCCGCCCGCTCGCGCTCGTGCTCGTGCGCGCGGGCGTTCGCGAACGCGGCGGTCACCTGACCCGCCAGCAGGTGGCAGAACGACCGGTAGTCGTCGTCGAAGCGGCGGTGCGGGTTCAGCCCCACCACGATCCAGCCCGCGGCACGCTCGCCCGTGCTCGGTAGCGGGAGCACGTATGCGTGGGTCGCGCGCTCGGCGTCGCCGGCGACAGTGAACCATTCCGGCACCTCGGCCACGAACGCGCCGTGTCGATCGGTGTCGTCGCCCGGGCCCCTCCAGGCGGACAGCAGGGGCGCATCGGCCGCGAGCGTGACCGCGACGTTCGTGGTCGTGCCGTGCAGTCGCCAACCGGCCTCGTCGGGCAGGTACAACGCGAGGAACCGCACCGGCGAAGGATGCCGGTCCATGCATGCGAGGACGGCGTCGGCGGCGTCGACGATGCTGTGCCGGTCGGCGAGCGCGGCGCCCAGGTCGCGCAATACTGCTGTGCGCCGCTCGCCGAGCACACGGTCGGTCGTCTCGGTCACGGCGCAGAACACACCGTCGACCGAGCCGTCGGGCTCGATGATCGGGCTGTACGTGAACGTGAAGTACGCCTCTTCGCGGTAACCGTGGCGGTACATCATCAACAACTGGTCGTGCGACCAGGTTGCGACGCCGGTGTCGAGCACGCTGTGGAGCATGGGTGCGATGACGTCCCAGACGTCCCACCACACGGCACGTCCCGCGCGGCCGAGCGACTTGGGATGCTTGTCGCCGAGCATCGGCACGTAGTCGTCGTTGTAGACGAGCGCGAGGTCGTCGCCCAGCCAGAGCAGGATGGGGAATCGCGACGACAACGCGGTGACGAGCAGCGCGCGCCACGTGGGCGACCATCCCGAGATCGGTCCGAGTGGATGGCTCGCCCAGTCGTACTCGGCGATGCGCCGGCCCATCTCTCCGCCGAGCGCGAGCGCTCGCTCGACGTCAGACGGAAGTTCCATGGTCAGGCCCCCTCGACGCGATCGTCTATGGCGGCCCCGCAGCCACTGGCAAGGTAGCTCGCCGGAGGCATACGTGTCATGCGGGCACCCCGCTGGTCACGCGACGGTGCCACGCTCGCGCAGCTCGGCGATGCGGTCGCCGAGCCCGAGCTCGGTGAGGATCTGGTCGGTGTGCTCGCCGAGGGCCGGCGAGCCGAGGCGCAGGCGGGCCTCGGTCCCGTTGAAGCGGGTCGGGTGGCGTGGCATGCGAGCCCGGCCGACCACATGGTGGTCGTGCTCTTCGAACAGGCCCACGGCCCGAGCGTGCGCGTCGTCGACGACCTCGGCCGGCGAGAGGATCATCGAGTACGGCACCCGCTCGGCGTCGAAGCGGGCGCACACCTCTTCCATCGTGAACTGGACGGCGTGCGCGTAGCACATGTCGACGAGCTCCGACACGAGCTCGCGGTGCTGGACGCGCTGCGCGATCGTCGCAACGCGCGGGTCGTCGTACCCCTCGACGTCGAGCGCCTTGCACATCCCGGCAAAGTCGTGGTCGGCCGTCGGGGTGACGATGCCCCAACCGTCGCTGAAGCGCATCGGCCGGAAACCCGCGACGAAGCTCGAGTGCTGCGACCCGTCGGATTCGAGCAGCACCTCGTTCGCCGCGGAGTCGGCCCAGAGGAACGACACCACCGAGTCCATCATCGACAACTCCACGTGCTGGCCGCCGGCGCCGCGCTCGCGGGCGAACAGTGCGGCGGTGATGGCCTGCGCCGCGTAGAGCGCGGTCACCTTGTCGGCCGCGGTCTGGCGCAGGAACACGGGCACGCCGTCGTTCGGGTCGGCCTGGTTCGCGGCAAAGCCGCCGTAGGCCTGCATCACCGTGTCGTACACGCTCCGGCCGCGGTAGGGCCCGACGCTGCCGAAGCCCGATAGCGACACGTAGACGAGGTTCGGGTTGACCGCGGCGAGGTCGGCGTAGCCGAGCCCGAGCCCATCCATCACCCCGGGACGGAAGTTCTCGATGAACACGTCCGACTCGGCCGCGAGGCGGCGCATGATGTCGATGCCGTCGGGATGATGGAAGTCGACGGCGACGCCGCGCTTGCCGCGATTGCACACGAGGTAGAGCGAGCTCATGCCGTTCACCATCACACCCACCCAGCGGGCGATGTCGCCGATGCCGGGCCGCTCCACCTTCACGACGTCGGCTCCCTGGTCGGCGAGCAGCGCGGCCGCGTAGGGCCCCGTCAACGCGATCGAGCAGTCGACCACACGTACGCCTGCCATCGGGCCGCTCATCCCAATCCCTCCTTGTGGTCATTCGTGGGCCGCTCGATCGCGGCGCGCCGTTGCGCGACGCCGAGACGCACTGCAGTCATTCGACGAACTCGGTGTGGGTGCGGGACCGGCCCTGCGGTCCGCTGTACGCCAGGCCCCATTGCGGTACGACGGCGAAGTCGGGCATCGAGACGGCGCCGCGCGCCGCGTACCACGACTCGATGAGTGCGTCCTCGGCCGCATAGTCGAACGGGTCGGTGAGCACGCGTTCCTCGATCCCGCCGCGTTCGGGCGGATGCTCGGCGAGCCAGCGCGCGGTGCGCCGCACGGCCTCGCGCGCCGGCACGACGTCGCGGTGGCCGAGCCGGTCGCGCACGAGCGCGATGTCGAGGACCCGGTGCGTCGGCAACGGTTGCGCGAGCATCGGCCGCGCCGGGAGCGCGAGGTCGTACGGCATCGACACGATCTCGAGGTCGGCGGCGAGCTCGGCCGCGCACAGCTCGATCACCTGGCGCACCGTGAGCACCTCCTCGTCGGCGACGTTGAAGATCGCGCCCGCGCTGCGCGCCGGTTGCTCGATGCCCGCCACCACGGCCGCCGCGCAGTTCTCGGTGTAGCAGTGGTGGTGCAGCGTCAGCCCTTCGTCGGCAACGACGATGCGCCGGCGGCCGTCGAGGATGCGCCGCACCACGCACCACTCGCGCGGTGCCGGTTGGTACGGGCCGTACAGGTACGGGTAGCGGAAGTGCGCGGCCTGAGGGTGCGCGGCGAACACCGCCTGCTCGGTGCGCACGATGCGGTAACCCTTGTCGTCGAGTGCCGGGTCGTCCACGAGCGGCGCGTCCTCGCGGACGGGCACAGGGAGGCCGGGCGGATCGTGCAGCCATGCGTCGGTCCATCCCCGGTAGGCCGGTACGCCGCCCACCGACACGAAGTGCGCGCAGCGCCCGCGTGTCGCCGCCGCGACCATGCGGAGCCTCCCGTACATCGCGACGACCGTGTCCCAGCCGGGCTCGCCGAGCGCGGCGGTGAACGATGTCTCGTCGAAAGGATCGGCGTGCACGTGCACGACCTCGCGCGGTGTCTCGGGGCGCTCGTGCGTGCCGCGGTGCAGGATCGTGACGTCGTGGCCGTGCTCGACGAGACGGCGCACGATCGGTGTACCGCTCGGACCGGTGCCGCCCACCACAAGGATGCGCATGCCTGGGATTCTGGCATGCGCTCTGGGAGCGCGAGCCGCCGCGCGCGAGACTCGGGTTCGACGCGCCGACAGGAGGAGCCGTGACGACCACGAAGATGTCGCTCGACGTGCGGCCGCTCACGCCCACGATCGGCGCCGAGATCCGAGGCATCGACTGCGCGGCGACGCTCGACGACGCCACGATCGCCGCGATCCGCCGCGTGTGGCTCGAGCGGCTCGTCGTGTTCTTCCCCGGCCAGCAGCTCACGAACGACACGCAGCTCGACTTCGCGGCCCGCTTCGGCGAGCCGACGGTGGGCCACCCGGTCGAGAAGACGGTCGCCGAGAACCCCAGCATCCAGCCGATCGACAGCATCAAGGACCGCACGAACTTCTGGCACACCGACGTCACGTTCATGTCTCGGCCGCCGATGGCATCGCTGCTGCGGGCCGTGGCGATCCCCGAAGCTGGCGGCGACACGATGTGGGCCGACACCCGTGCCGCCTACGGCGCGCTCGCCGAGCCCCTCCGGTGCTTGTGCGACGGTCTCGTCGCGATCCATTACGACCCGTACTACGCGGCGCGTGTGGAGGCCGGCGAGGGCAACGAGTGGGAGGGCAAGAAGCTCACGAAGCTCACGCCGGCCCGGCACCCGGTCGTGCGCGTGCACCCCGAGACCGGCCGCAAGAACTTGTTCGTGAACCCGCAGTTCACGGTGGGGCTCGAAGGGTTTCCCGGGCCGCAGAGCGCAGCGTTGCTACGAGTGCTCTACGAACACATGACCCAACCGGAGTACCTGGTGCGCTACCGCTGGACCCCGGGCACGCTCGCGATGTGGGACAACCGCACCACCATGCACTTCGGCATCTACGACTACGGCGACGCGCGCCGGATCATGCACCGCGTGATCCTGAGGGGCGACCGTCCGCAAGGAGTCGCCGCCGCGGCGTGAGCACCGCACGGTCGGCGGGACGTCGTGATCTTCTGCTTCTCGAACTGCGAGCTCGATCTCGACCGCTTCGTGCTGCGCCGTGACGGCACCGAGGTCAAGCTCGAGCCGCAGGTGTTCGACGTGCTCGCGTTCCTCGTGCAGCGCCGCGGCGAAGTGGTGCGCAAAGAGGCGCTCCTCGACGCGGTGTGGGGCGACCGCTTCGTCAGCGATTCGGCACTGACGTCGCGCGTCAAGTCGGCGCGCCAGGCCGTCGGCGACGACGGCAACCGGCAGGCCGTCATCCGCACCGTGCACGGCAAGGGCTACGAGCTCGTCGCGCCGGTCGAGGTCATCGAACGGTCCGTCCGCGAATCGGCTGCCAACGACGGCTTCGTCGCGGGGCTGCCCGCGCCGGTGCAGCCGCTCATCGGTCGCGAGTCGTTGATCGCCCGGCTCGTCGACGCGCTCCGCGCGCACCGGTTGCTCACGCTCGTGGGCCCGGGCGGTGTGGGCAAGACATCGGTCGGTTTCGAGCTGGCGCGCGCGGCCCGGAGCGGCTATTCCGACGGTGTCCATGTCGTCGAGCTCGTGAGCGTGGTCGATGCCGGCGCAACCGTCGCCGCGTTCGCGACCGCTCTCGACGTGAGCGTCCGCCGGCGCAGCTCGATCGACGACGCGGTCGTCGAACTGCTCCGCCCGCGGCACTGCCTCCTGCTGCTCGACAACTGCGAGCACGTCGTCGATCCCGCGGCGGCACTCGTCAGCCGCGTGCTCCGCGAAGCTCCGGGCGTCTCGATCGTCGCGACCAGCCGTGAGCCGCTCGCGGTGCCCGGCGAGCAGGTGTGGTCGGTCGACCCGCTGTCGACGTCCGGCGCCGCCGGGCGCGACGTGACCGGCATCCCTGCCGTGGCGCTGTTCGTCGAACGGGCGCGGGCCGCCGATCCGGCGTTCGTGCTCGACGAGGCGACCGCGCCGGTGGTGGTCGAGATCTGTCGCCGGCTCGACGGCATCCCGCTCGCGATCGAGCTCGCCGCGGCGCGCGCCCGGGCGACCGATGTGGGAGAGATCGCGCGCCGCCTCGACGAGCGCTTCTCGCTGCTCAAGGCGATGCGGAGAGGTGGCGATCCGCGACATCGCACGATGCACGACGCGATCAGCTGGTCGTACGACATGCTCGCGCCCGACGAGCAGGACCTGTTCACCACGCTGTCGGTGTTCGCCGGGCCGTTCGACCTCCGCTCGGCCGATGCGCTGTGCAGCACCGGAGACGCGCTCGATGTGCTCACACGCCTCACCGAGCGCTCCATGCTCTCGGTGCGCCGTCTCCCGGCGGGCGGGTTGCGCTACGAGTTGCTGGAGACGTTGCGTGAGTACGGGCGCACCCGCCTGAGCGACGACCGGGCGGCCGCGATCTTCACGGCGCACGCCGCGCACTTCACCGACGTTGCCCAGTCGGTCGAGGCCGCGCTGCGCGGTCCGTCGGAAGGGTCGGCGATCGCTCGCGCCGAGGCCGCGTTTGCCGACCTGAGGGCCGCGCAGCGTTTCGCGCTCGAGGTCGGCGACCTCGACAACGCGTTCCAGCTCATCGGTTCGATCCGCGAGTACGCGATGCGGGCGATGCGTTACGAGGTCTTCGCGTGGGCGGCCGCGGCGATGCAGGTCGCCGGCGCGAGCGAACATCCGATGGCGTCAGTGATCACCGGCGTGCAGGCCTACGGCGCGTGGGTGCGTGGCGAGTTCGAGCTGGCGGTGTCGTTGGCGCACGAGACCCGCCGGCTCGAGCGGGAAGCCGCGGTCCTTCCGAGTGGGTTGGCCGAGCGCGTGTTCGGCAACGTGTACTACATCCTCGGTCAGAGCGACATCGGCAACAGGGAGGCCGCGCACCAGGTGGAGCTGGCCGAGGAGTCGGGCAGCCCTTCACGGCTCGTGCACGCCTGCTACATGTACTCGGTGGCGCTCAGCTCGGAAGGCCGGTACGACCAGGCGCTGCACCTCATGGCGCGCGCACGCGAGGAGGCGCAGAAGACGCAGAGCCCCACGGATCTCGCGTCGGCGTCGGTCGCGGAGGGGTTCTCGTCGCGCGCCGACGACGTCGCGCTGCGGGCCTTCACCGCGGCCGACGAGCTCGCGAGCGCCGCGGGAAACCGCTGGATGAGCGCGTTCGCGTACACCGAGGTGAGCGGTCTGCTCGTGCATCGCGGCGAGTTGGAGCTGGGTTGCGCGGGCCTCGCGGAGATGGTCGGGCTCTGGTATCGCGCTGGTGAGTGGTCGCAGCAGTGGCACACGTTGTCGCGCTGCGTGATCGCGCTGGCGCGCGTCGGTCACACTGCGCTCGCCGCCGAGGTGCTCGGCGCGATTGAGGCCCACGCGACGCTGGGTGTCGCGCCGATGAGCTCGGTGTTGCACGACATCGTGTTCGCGGCGCGCGATTCGATCGTCGAAGAGCTCGGTGTCGCCGAGGCCGAGCACTACCGCAGCGCCGGCGCGACGTGTCCGGTGGAGGACATCGTCCACCGCACGCGGCGCGCGCTGCTCGGCCAGTCAACTGGTGCGTGACTGCGCCACTCGCGAGGTGGCGCGGTCGCGCGTCACGTGATCGAGATGCGTGCGCAGGTGCGCGACGAGGTCGGTCGCATCGATACCGAGCCCGGCGAGGAGGTTCGAGCGGCGGCGCCGCAGGAACGGCAGCCCGAGCAGGTAGAGGCCGGGAAGTCGCGCCACGCCTCCGTCGTGCGCCACGCGACCGCGTGCGTCGAACGCCACTGGATCGAGCCACCGGTAGGAGGGCCGATACCCCGTCGCCCACACGATCGCGGCCACACCGCGGAGGTCGACCTCTGTGGGTACCGGGCCGGGTTCGGTCGGCCGCGGGCGGAGCGGTGACCCCACCATCTCCGACAGCCCCTGCGTGTGGACGTGCTCGTCGATCCGATCGAGGAGGCGGGCCTGCTTCAGGTCGGCGTTCGCGAGAAGGCTGCGGAGGCCTCCGGAACACTGCAGCACGTTGCCGGCGATCGTCGCGACCCGACCGACGAGCTGCACACCGCGCGTGGAGCGAGTCGAGGTCGACGTCGTGGCGATCGCTGCTCCCCACGACCTGGATCGACGCGTGGCGGCGCGCCCGGTCGACGTCCGCCACCTCGTCCCAACGCTCGTCGAGCTGGCCGATGGCCTCGAGCCACTCGTAGATGTCGCGGCCCCTGTACGTGCGAGGCAGCCGGACGTGCTCACCCACCGCGATCGTGACGCTCCGGCCCGCGCGGCTCAACTCGTCGGCGATCTGCACGCCCGAGGCGGACGCACCCACGACGAGCACGTCTCCGTCGGCCGCGAGCTGCGCCGGGTTGCGGTAGTCGAGCGCGGTGAGTTGCTGGATCCGGTCCGGCACGCCGGCTGCGAGCGCCGGCACCCGAGGCTCGCTCGATGCGCCGGTCGCGGCGACCAGCGCGTCGCACGTCCAGTGCCCGCCGTCGGTCGTGACGTCGAAACCTTGAGCGCACGCGCGCACACGCTCGACAGTCACGTGGGTGCGCACCGGAGGCGAGACCATGTGCCGGTAGTGGTCGAGCAACGACACGACGCCACTCGCGCGCATGAACCCGTCGGGGTCGCCGCCGTCGTACGCGAGTCCGGGGAGCGAGGTCATCCAGTTGGGAGTGAGCAGCCGCAACGAGTCCCAGCGCTCGGTGCGCCACGAGTTCGCGACCTCGCCTCGTTCCAGCACCACGTGATCGACGCCGGTCCGGCAGAGCTGCGCGCTCGTCGCGAGCCCCGCCGGACCGGCTCCTACGATCACCACCGGCACGTGCATCGTCGTACAACTCCCTCGCGCAACTCCCTCGCGCAACTCCCTCGCGCAACTCCCTCGACCGGGACTCGGGTGCGCGTCCCCGGCGGCTCGGTCTCGTCGGCTCGTGCTCAGGCGAGCGTGACCCGCACGGTCGTGGGGTTCGTCACCGTGTCGAACACGGCCGACCGCTTCTGCGCCTGGGCCAGCAGCGCCTCCAGGTCGGCGCGCGACGCGTCGGCGTCGATGTCGTAGGTGACCGAGACCGAGTCGAAGCCGTTGCGCACGTCGCCGTCGATGCCGAGCACGCCCTGCAGGTCCATCGGGCCGGCGACCGTGGCCTTCACCGAGCGGAGCTGGATGCCGCGGTTCGTCGCGACGGTCGCGACGGCGGCCGTGAGACACGACGCCAGTGCCCCGAGCACGATCTCGGGCGGTGCCGCGCCGTTGTCCTCGGAACCGAAGACCTCGGGGTGGTCGGCTTCGATCGAGAAGGTGTCGCGGTGCGCGTGGTTCTCGCCGAGGCCGGAGAAGTCGGTGATGTTCGAGCGGCTGTGCGTGCCGCTGATCCACTCGCAGCTCGCCCGGAACTCGAACTGGGCGGCCTGGGGCGCGTCGGTGAGCGCCTGGCGCGCGCCGCGGATGGCTTCGATGTTCACGCCGTTGTCGACAGTGGGTGTGTCGGTCTGGGTCATGGGTCCTCCTCGGGGGACGGTCCGGTGATGTCCCGGACCAGCTGCCCGGCACCCGTCACACGGTCCACCACGCCGGCCATCGAGTCTTGGAGTTGGCATGGAGATGTGGAACTCCACGTGATCTCCACGACTCGGCCGGTCCGTGAGTGGATGATGGGACCATGACTGCAGCGAGCTCGGTGCGCACTGGTGGGCGGACCCAGTGGGAGCAGGCCGGCGAGGCGTGGGGTCACCGCGCGAACGACTGGTCGTGCCTGTTCGAGCACTACTCGATCGACGTGGTGCTTGCGATGTTCGGCGAGCTTGCTGTCGGGCCAGGGATCGAGATCCTCGACCTCGCGTGCGGTTCCGGGCTCTCCGTGCGCCTCGCCGACGCGACGGGTGCCCGCGCCGCCGGCATCGACGCTTCGTCGGAGCTGATCGAGGTGGCCCGTTGCCGCACGCCGGGGGCGGACCTGCGCGTCGGGTCCATGTTCGAGCTGCCGTGGGCGGATGCGTCGTTCGACGCCGTGGTGTCGGTGAACGGGGTGTGGGGCGGCTGCGATCGCGCGGTCGCGGAGGCGTTCCGCGTGCTGCGTCCGGGTGGCGGCATCGCCCTCAGCTTCTGGGGGCTCGGCCCGCCGCTCGACCTCCGGGCCTGCTTCAAGGTCTTCGCCGCGCACGCCCCGCAGGAGCACAAGACATCGATGCGGACGCTCAACAACATCGCCACGCCCGGGGTCGCCGAAGCCATGCTGACGGCCGCGGGATTCGACGCGGTCCGGCGCGGGCAACGCGTGTCGGTGACCGAGTGGCCCGACATCGACACCGCCTGGCGTGCCCTCTCGAGCGTCGGGCCGGCCGTGCCTGCCCTCCGTCACGGTGACGAAGGCGCGATCAGGAGCGAAGTGGTCACCGCATTGGAGGCGTGTCGCGACGAGCGCGGTGTGTATCGCTTCCGCAACGATCACCAATACGTGATCGCGCGCAAGCCGCCGGCCGCGTGAGTGGCGTGCCGGCCGGTTGTCAGCGGCCGAGCATCGCCGCCAGGTTGTCGTGGTAGAAGCGCTGCCGGGCCGCTTCCGACGCGCCCTCGAGCGTCGCTTCGAACCGTTCGATCGGGTTCTTGGTGCCTTCCGGGTGCGGGTAGTCGGAGCTGAAGCAGAACAGCTCCTCGCCGCACTGGTCGATCATCCAACCCACCGGCTCGCCCGGGAACGGCGTGAAGTACAGGCGGTCGCGCACGTACTCGCTCGGGGGCTGCGGCAGGTCGCGCAGCACCGGTTCGCTGCGTCCGAAGGAGCGCCGCGCGAGATCGAGGCGGCGGATCCACGGCACCACCCACATCGCGCCCTGCTCGATGGAGCCGCCGCGCAGGGTTGGGAACCGGTCGAGCACGCCGTCGAACACCAGCGTGGCGAGGAATGTCTCGGTCATGTGCGAGACGCCCATGTAGTCCTTGGCGCGCACGTTCTCGCCGCCGCCGAGGAAGTCGGTGACCGGGCGGCCGTTGTCGTGGAACTCGCTCGGCACGAGCCGCCCCGCCCCGCCGATGTGCAGCACGAACGGCACGCCGGCGTCGGCGAGCGCGGCCCATACTGGGTCGAAGTCGGGATGCGACGGACCCTTGCCGCGCCGGGGCGGCCGCGACGGCACGTGCACCGCGGCCGCGCCGAGCGCGATCGCGTCGAGCACGGTCTCGAGCATCGCCGCGGGATCGTTCCACGGCGCGTATGCCACCGGAAGCAGGCGCGGATCGTCGCCGCAGAATGCTGACATCGCGCGGTTGTGGGCACGCGTGCCGCCGTAGAGCAGCTCGAGATCGTCGCCGCCGAACTGCGTGGCCGCGAACGTGGAGAACACGAGCTCCGCGTCGAAGCCGAGCAGGTCGAGCGCGCGGCTGCGCTCACCCGGGTCGAACGCGCCGAGCGCGTGCCAGCCCTTGGCGCTCATGAGCCGCTGCTCGACCGCGTGCGCCGCGACCGCATCGCCCTTGCGCTGCTCGGCCTGCGTCACCGCGTCGGCCGCGAGCTTCCCGGCGCCGCCGAGATGGAGCGGGCGGATGCGTTCGCGGATCCCGGGATCGGCGAACTCGGCCAGCCAGCCGGGCAGCTCCATGAGGTGGCTGTCGGCGTCGAGGAAGCGCCGGCCCGTCGCGTACGGCATCGTCGTGGTCATACGAACATTGTGGTCCCGCGCCGCGTGCATGTCCACGGAACCCGACCGGGCCGCTCCCGTCATTGGTGGTGGGGTCGTGGCCGGTCGGGTGGAATGAGGGTGCGTGTGCCGTTGGGGAGTTGGGGGCCGTCGGTGAAGTGTTTGTGGGTTTTGAGGTTGTGGCAGTGGGGGCATTTCCAGGCGACGTTGCCGTTGGCGGTGTGGTGGTCGACTGCCCAGCCTGCGCCGAGGTGGTCGATCTCGAGGTTGCGGGTGTTGTTGCCGCACCCTTCCACGTTGCATTCGTAGCCCTCGGCGAGGAGCGCCGCGTACTGCGCCCGGCTCACCGTGCGGCCGGCGTGGGCGAGGGGGGTTCGGACAACGCTTCGCCGAAACCGCCCCCCGCCGCAGCCCACACGACAAATCATCCAAACGGATGAGGCGTCGCGAGCTCGATGCTTGGTGATCAGCCCGTGACGCGCGCGAGGAACGGGACGAGCGCGTCGAAGAACTCGTTCTTCGGGTAGGCGCCGGCGGGATCGTTGTGCGCATACGTGCTCGACCGGTCGACGAGCACGAGGTTGCCGGTGGGGATGCCCGACTGTGCGGCGAGCGCTCGTGTCGCGTCGAGCACCCGCGCG
The DNA here is from genome assembly GCA_963716525.1 of uncultured Actinomycetes bacterium. Classification (GTDB taxonomy): domain Bacteria; phylum Actinomycetota; class Acidimicrobiia; order IMCC26256; family PALSA-610; genus JBBREP01. The sequence continues at coordinate 43,802 of OY970315.1, read as the reverse complement.
CCGCCGAGGCGGGCGCCGAACGCGTAGATCAACAGCGTCTTCGGCAGCGCATGGCCCATCGTGGCCTTCTCGCCGAGCACCGCCTGCGCCGCGTTGGCGTTGCCGTTGTCGACGGCCGCGGTGTCGTCGGTGAGGCGCTGCGGGAAGTACCACTCGGTGCCGTCGGCGCCGGTAAGGCCGATGCCGGAGAACATCGTTGCGAAGCGCGTGATCGGGGTGAGCGCGCCCGCGCCGTTCCAACCGTGCACCGGGCCGGCCGAGGCGAGGCCGGTGCCGAGGTGCGCCTGCGCAGCGATGAGGCTCGACGGCGACGTGGCGACGTTGAGCGCGTAGCCGTACTGGCCGATGTTCGTGACGCGCACCGATGGCACGATCGACGCGGGGAGCAGCCCCGAGGACTGGCCGAGCGACGGTTCGTTCGGCGAGAGCAGCGCAGCAGTGGAACCGGTGGCGTTGTACACGCCCGCGTACGGTGCCGGAATCCCTCCGAAGGTGAGCCACGGTGACATGGCCGGCACGTCGAGCGCGTGCAGCTCGGCGGTGGCCGCGGCCGCGGTGATCGGTGTGGATCCGCTCGAACCGTCGATGTACACGAGCCCGGCGAGGTCAACGGCACCGGCCTTGCCGCCGAAGTCCCACGTTGCGTAGGCGGTGACCACCGACCCGCCGAGTGAGTGACCGCCGAGCACCACCTTGCCGCCGAGCGCCTTCGCCGTGGCCACGACGGCATGGAGGTCTTCGACAGCGACCTGCATGCCCCACTGCTTCGCGAAGTCGACCTGTGCGGTGGGGATCAGCTGGAAGTGGTGCGTGATCTTCGGGTCCTTGAGATACCCGAGGTAGTAGTCGTACGCGTCGGTGGAGCTCGCCCGGTGCTGCTTCACCTCGTCGATCACCGACTGGTCCTCGAGCAGGTTCTCGCGCCGCTCGACCGACCACACCTGCCAGCCCGGCGCCTGGCTCACGATCCATTGCGCGAGGGGCACGAAGTAGGCCCCACCCGCCGAGGTCCCGGGCTCGAGCACGAGCACGTTCTTCGCGCCCGGCGCGCCGACTTTGATCACACCAACCTTGTCGTACTTCGCCGGCGTGCCCGGTGCGTCGACGCCGTCGAGCCACGTGACGCGCAGCGGCTGCGAGGCTGCGGCCGGCGCCGTGGTGGAGCCCGACGCGCTGCTCGGTCCGGTGGTGGTCGTTGCCGTCGCGGCGGGCGGGCTCGACGAGCTGCTGCACGCGGCCAGGAACAGCACGCCCACGGCGCCGAGGCCGGCCACGACGCGCCGGAGTCGAGGACCAGTCATCGAGGCGTCATCGTAGGGCTCGCGGGGCTCATGGGGCCCGGTGCCGCGCCGCCCGGCGCCGCCGCGCCGCGATCATGGCGCGGCGCTCGATGCCAGCTCGTACGCGTCCGCCAGCGCGAGGAGCTGGGCGGCACCGTCACCGGTGTACGACGCACCGTGCATCACGGCGAGTGTCCGCGGACCGAGATCGGCGAGCCTGCGGATCGTCGGCGCCGTCGCGGTGCCCACCGACGTCGCGTGGAAGATCTCCTCACCGACCATCGCGGCATCGACGATGCTCTCGGTGACGAGCGCAGGTGCCTCGCCGACTGCGGTGAACAGGTCGCCGCAGAACAACGTCGCGGTGGTCTCGTCGAACCACAAGCCGCTCTCCCAATTGTGCGGCACGTGCGGCGTGGCCACGAACTGTAAGTGGTGGCGTCCGGTCGCGAGCACCTCGCCGTCGGCGACCGCGCGCGGCGGCCGGTCGCACAGGTCGTTCAGCGACACGGCACAGGCGAGCTGGCCGTGCACCACCTGCGCCTCCGGCGCGGCCGCGAGGAACTGGTTCATGGCGCCGCACTCGTCGGCCTCGACGTGGCCGAACGAGATCCAGCGCAGCGTGTCGACCGGTACGACCGACGCCACGGCCTGCGCCACGAGCGGGTACAGCTGGCGCATCCCGGTGTGGAACAGGAACGGTTCGTCGTCGCGGACGAGGAACTGGTTGAAGGTGAAGCCGGTCGGACCGACGTCGGCAACGAACGTGGACAGGCGAAAGGTGTCGGGAGCGATCTCGTCGACGGTGGTGTGCATGCTGGTTCTCCTCGTCGTGGTGCGCCGATTGCCTTGCCGGTTCAGGATGGACGGGTCGGCGGCGCGCCGCATCGGGGGATCCCCCAATCCCGGCCCGGATCAGGGCTCGGGGCGCGGTGAGGCGGCCGCGAGCGCGGCCGCCTCGGCACGCGAGCGCACGCCGAGCTTCGTGAGGATGCGCCCGACATGGTGTTCGACCGTCTTCGCCGAGATGAACAGCTGCGATCCGATCTCGGCGTTGGTGCGGCCGGTCTTCACGAGTTCGAGCACTTCTTGCTCGCGGCGGGTGAGCTCGCCGACCACGGCGCCGGTGCCACCGGAGCGCGGTGGCGGCGTGGCGCCGAGGCTGCGGAGCAACGCCGCGAGCCGATCGAGCGCACCTGCCGCGCCGAGCCGGAGCGCGATCGCGAAGGCGGCGCGCGCCGCGGCCACGGCGGCGGCACGGTCGTCGATCGCCGCGAGGGCCTCGGCATGGAGCCGGTGCGCCTCGAGCAACGCGAGGGGTAGCTCGCCGCCGTCGAGCAGCCGGACGGCGTGGGCGCAACGCTCGGCGGCCCGCTCGGTGTGGTGCTGCGCCGCGAGCACGCGGGCCCACGCGAGTTCGGCCGCGGATGCGAGCACTGCGTTGGCGGTGCCCGCGAGCTCGCGTTCGAGTTGCGCCGCGGTGGTCTCGGCTGACGCCGGGTCGTCCATGGCGACCTGCGCCTCCACGAGCACCGCGAGCAGCGGTGTGCGCCGGGTTACGTCACCGGCGAGCACGTCGAGTGCCCGCTGCGCGAGGACCGCGGCCACGGCCGCGTCACCGCGCGCGAGGTGCAGCTCCGCGAGCGGGAGCCACGCCGGCAGGCGGTCCTCGTAGCGCGCGAGCAGCGCGCCGGCCTCGTCGAGACGGCCCTGCGCGATGCGCAGGCGCGCCAGGCGTGCCGCGGCGTCGAGGCGGTGGGCGAAACTCGGCGCGCCGTGCGGGTCGAGGACCTCGAGCATCGCGGTCTCGGCCTCGTCCCACCGGCCCGCACTGCACAACACCGCGCCGAGCGCAGCGCGGCAGTGTGTGCGCAGGATGCGGGGACGGCCGCCCCGGCCGTCGAGCACGATCTCGTGCGCGAGCGCGATCCACTCCTCGGCCCGGGCGATGTCCTGGGCCCGTTCGCACGACGTCAGCAGCGCGCAGAACGCCTTGCTCACCGCCACCACGTCGTCGACCTCGCCGGCGCAGATGGTGGCGAGGGCCTCGTCGAGGCGGTCGAAACCGGCGGAGGTGTCCCCGCGCGACACGAGCGCGAGACCCGATTCGGCGAGCGCGCGCACCTCGAGCCCACGGTCGCCGTGTTCCTGCGCGAGCGCGAAGGCCCGTTCGGTGCTCAGCACCAGCTCATCGACATCGGGGCGGTTGCACGCGAGGAGCGCGAGCTCGAAGTAGCCCCATTCCAGGCATGGGCCGGTGCGGTCGAGCACCCGCTGCGCCCGAGCCCGCCAGCCGTTGCCGGCCGCGGTATTGCCGAGGGCGGACGTGTGGATGTCGACGAGTGCGATCGCGAGCCGGGCTGCGGTGCGGTGGTCGCCGCCGCGCTCCGCGCCGTCGAACCCCCGCTCCCACGCACGGCGGGCCTCGTCGAAGCGGTCGTCGGCATAGAGGAGACCGCCGAGGGTCGCGAGGTCGCCCGGCGCGCCGGATGCACTGAGTGTCGCGATCACCTCGGCGAGTTGGGGCGCGCTCGGAGCCGCAGGCTCGCTCGTCACGCAGGCCGAGCGTAGACCCGCGCCACGTAGGCTCGGCCGAGAGGAGGAGCTGTGGCTGCCGTCTCGGTCCACGATCTGGAGTTACCCGTCTACGACCCCGTCGGGGTCGATCGCGAGCAGCGTCTCGCGCTCGTCGCCGTGGCGCGGGCGCAGAACTGGCTCGTGCGCACGCCACTCGGCTTCGCGGTCACGCGCTACGACGACGCGGTCACGATCCTGCGCGAGCGACGGTTCCACTCCGCGCTATCACTCATCCCGCAGCTGCAGGGCGTCGACGCGGGGCCTTACCTCGACGACCGGCGGCCGTCGATCCTCTCGATGGAGGGTGAGGCGCACACGCGCCTGCGTCGCCTCGTCGCGCCCGCGTTCACGCCGGCCGCGGCCGAGCGGCTCCGGCCCTTCATGCGCGAGGTGATCGGCGCGCTCATCGACACAATCGAAGCGGCGGGGCACTGCGATCTCGTGGCCGACGTCTGCGAGCCGTATCCGATCCCGATTGTCTGCGAGCTGCTCGGCGCACCGAAGGACGACTGGCAGCAGTTCTCGTGTTGGGCCACCGACATCTTCAAGCTGTTCAACCAGGACCTCGCCCGCGACGTCACCGCCATCCAGCGGGCGTCGGGCGAGCTCGACAGCTACGTGCGCGCGCTGGTGGAGCAGCGGCGGCGCGACCCGCGTGACGATCTGCTCAGCGCGCTGATCGCAGTGGAGGAGGAAGGCGACCGGCTCTCGACCGACGAGCTCGTGATGCTCGCCGAGGCCGTGCTCATGGCCGGCACCGACACCACACGCAACCAGCTCGCGTGCTCGATCGCGCTGCTGGGGGCTCACCCCGACCAGTGGCAACGCTTCGTGGCGCGGCCCGAGCTGGCGCCGCGTGTGGTGGAGGAGACGATGCGCTACCTCGGCGCGGTGCAGGGCACGATGCGCGTCGCGTCGGACGATGTCGAGTACCGCGACGTCGTGTTCCCGCGGGGCACGCTCGTGTCGATCTCGCTCGCGGGCGCGAACCGTGATCCCGAGGTGTTCCCGGCGCCCGAGCGCTTCGACGTCACGCGCGAGTCGTCGGCGCCGCAGATGACGTTCGGTTCCGGCATCCACTACTGCCTCGGCGCGCACCTCGCACGTGCGGAGCTGCAGGAGGCGCTCGTGGCGATCGCCCGGCGATTGCCCGATCTCGAGCTCGCCGGCCCGGTCGAGTGGAAGCCCGAGCAGTTCGGCATCTGGGGCCCGGCTCGCCTGCCCCTCCGCTGGGGCAACTGAGTCACCCGTTGCCGTGGCGCGCGGTGCCCGTCGCCGTGACGAGGCCCCTACCTCCACGCGCGACGAGGTACAGCGGGAAGGCGATGACCCACACGATCACGCAACCCGCGGTCCAGGCGACGGGCGAGTCGATCACGAACCAGCCGATGGAAACCACGACCGGTCGTCCGGCCACGTCCAGGCGCTGCGAATCCGTGTACACCCAGAGCGCGGTCGCGGCGATGACGCCGAGCGCGACGAACGGGAGCAGCGACATCGCGACCATTCAACGACCGAGCGGCGTGGCCCGTCGAACCCCGGCGACGGACGCCCTCCTCGTGCGTCCACGCGCTGAGACCTTGCGGGCCTCGTAGCCTCGCTGCGCACGACAGCGACGAGAGCGAGCCGTATGCGGGCATGGCGGGTGCACGGCGTCGGTGAGCCCGGCGCGGTCTTCGTGCGCGACGAGGTGGCACCGCCCGTACCGGGCGATCTCGTCGGGATGGGCATGGGCCTCGCGGGTTGGGTGCCGGCGGGGCCGGGTGTCGAGCCGTTCTCCGACTGGGTGCTCTTGCGCATGCGCTGCGCCACGCTCGCGCTCCCCGACGTCACGATGGCGCGCGGCAGCTACCCGGTGCCCGTCTCCCGCCCCTACATCTCGGGGCAGGAGGGCGTCGGCGACGTGCTCGACGCCGCGCCGGAGTGGCGCCACCTTGTCGGCGCGCGTGTGGCCGCCGTCGCGATCCAGCCGTGGGGCAGCCTCGCCGATGTCGCGGTCGGCGTCTCGATGATCTTCCCGGTTCCCGAGGGGATGAGCGACGAGCAGGCGGCCGGTTTCCTGATCCCCGCGCACACCGCGTATCACGCAGCGATTCGCCGCGGCGGTGTGCAAGCAGGGGAGACCGCGGTGGTGCTCGGCGCGGCCGGCGGCCTCGGATCGGCGATCGTCCAGCTCTGCGTGGCACGAGGCGCGCGCGTGATCGCGGTGGTTGGCGGCGACGACAAGGTCGCGTTCAGCCGGTCGCTCGGTGCCGATGCGGTCGACCACACCGCCGGCGACTTCACCGCGGCGGTACGGGCTCTCGCCGGCGGCAGTGTCGACGTGGTGCTCGACCCGGTGCAGGGCGAGATGGGTGCGGCCGCGCGCACACTGCTCGCGCCCGGCGGACGCCACGTGTTGTGCGGCCACGCCGGAGGTCTGCTGCCGCACGACCCGCACTTCTACGTGGCGAACCACTCGCTCGTCGGAGCGACGCTCGGCGGTTACCCGCGCGACGAGATGCGCCGGATGCACGCCGAGAGCCACGCGGCGCTGGTCTCCCTGGTCGACGAGGGCCGCTACCGCCCGATCGTGCAGCGCAGCGTCGGCTTCGACGACGTGCCCGGCGCGCTCGCCGACCTCGTGGCCCGCCGCACCATCGGCCGCGTGGTCGTACGCATCGCGAGCGACGCGGCGCGCTGACCACCTGGCATGGCAACACCCACACGACAGGTCAGCGGGCGTCGCCGCGGAGCGCGGGGAATCCGGCGAGCTCGACCGCAGCGCGTCTGGCCGCCGGCGGCGAGGAAGGCGGTCATGCGCGGCTGGGTCTCGGGGTCGGACAGACTGGCGCGGGAACTGCTGGTCCTCGGTGAGCAGCCCGCTGCTGGGGTCGGGGAGCGCGGCGTCGACCGCCAGCTTGGCGCGGGCGATCGCCTCGGCCGGGAACGACGCGATGCGCGTGGCGAGCGCGTCGACGAACGGGCGCAGCTCCGAATCGGAGAGCGCGCGGTTCACGTAACCCCAGCGCTCGGCGGTGTCGGCATCGATGTCGTCGCACCCGAGCACGATCTCGAGCGCACGACCGCGCCCGACGAGCCGGTGCAGTCGCTGCGTGCCGCTGCCGCCCGGGATGATCCCCACGGCGACCTCGGGTTGCGCCAGGATCGCGCGCCCGTGCGCCGCGAAGCGCATGTCGCACGACAGCGCGAGCTCGCTGCCGCCGCCCCTCGCGATCCCCTCGAGGACCGCGATCGTGGCCTTCGGCATCGTGCGGAACCGGTCGACCGTCGCCTGGAATCCCCGGACGTCGTCGTGGCGGTCCACGTCGTCGAGCGGCAGCGACTGGATCAGCGCCACGTCCGCGTGCGCGACGAAGAACGCCGGATCGGCGGAGTCGAGCACGACCACGCGCACGGCGTCGTCGGCCTCGACCTCGCGGCCGAACCGGTCGAGCTCGATGATGAGCGTGAGGTCGAGCAGATTGATCGGGGGGTGGTCGATCGTGGCGCGGGCGATGCCACCGGCGACGTCGATGCGGAGCGCGTCGTAGCCCTCGTAGGTCATGGGGCGACTGTACGGCCGGTCGTGCGCGGGCCGCGATGCTTCAGGCGCGGCGCGCGCTGAACTTGCACACCGCGTGCAAATGCTCGAGTGACATGGACGGCCGATGACGATCGATCACGACTCGCTGCGGGTCAAGTACCGCCAGGAGCGCGACAAGCGACTGCGGCCCGACGGCAACGACCAGTACCTGGAACCGGCGGGCCGGTTCGCGTCGCTGCTCGACGATCCCTATACCGAGCCCATCGAGCGTGAGCCGCGCGTCGACGAGGTGACCGTCGCGCTGATCGGCGGCGGCTTCTCGGGACTGTGCGTGGGCGCGCGGCTGAAACAGGCGGGAATCGACGACGTCCGCATCGTCGAGGTCGGCGGCGACTTCGGCGGCGCGTGGTACTGGAACCGTTACCCCGGCGCCATGTGCGACACCGCGGCCATGATCTATCTCCCGTTGCTCGAGGGGACGGGTCACATGCCCTCGGCGAAGTACGTGATGGCGCCCGAGATCTTCGAGCACTGCCAGCGCATCGCCAAGACGTTCGACCTCTACGCGAACGCGCTGTTCTCGACCACGGTCACCGAGCTCGAGTGGGACCAGGCCGCGGCGCGCTGGATCGTGCGCACCGACCGAGGCGACGCGTTCCGCGCCCGCTTCCTGGCGATGGGCACGGGTCCGCTCAACCGGCCCAAGCTGCCGGGTATCCCGGGAATCGAGACCTTCGACGGACACTGCTTCCACACGAGCCGCTGGGACTACGCGTACACCGGCGGCGACTGGGCCGGCGCGCCGATGACCGAACTCGCCGACAAGCGCGTGGGCATCATCGGCACCGGCGCGACCGCGGTGCAGTGCATCCCGCCGCTCGCGCGCGATGCGCAGGACCTGTTCGTGTTCCAGCGCACACCGTCGTCGGTCGACGTGCGCAACAACCACCCGATCGATCCCGATTGGTTCGCGACGCTCGAGCCCGGCTGGCAGCAGAAGTGGTTGCGCAACTTCGCCACCCTGCAGACCGGCGGGTTCGCCGACGAGGATCTCGTGCACGACGGCTGGACCGACATCTCACAACGGATCCGCGACCGCATCGTGGAGGAGGTCGCCGCGGGCAACGAGCTCACGCTCGAGCTCGCCGACCGCGCGTTCCTCGAGAGCGACGACGAGAAGATGGAGGAGATCCGCGCGCGCTGCGACTCGGTCGTGGCGGATCACGACACCGCGCAGCAGCTGAAGGCCTGGTACCGCCAGCTCTGCAAGCGGCCCTGCTTCCACGACGAGTACCTGCAGGCGTACAACATGCCGAGCTGCCATCTCGTCGACACCGACGGCAAGGGCGTCGAGCGGATCGACCCGACCGGAGTGTGGGTCGGCGACGTGCACTACGAGCTCGACTGCCTGATCTTCGCGTCGGGCTTCGAGGTCGGCACGAGCTACGACCGCCGTTCGGGCTACGACACCATCGGGCGCGGCGGTCACCGGCTCTCCGAGTGCTGGGCCGACGGCATGCAGTCGATGCACGGCATCCACGTGCACGGCTTCCCGAACCTGTTCATCGTCGGCTTCGCGCAGGGCGCCAACCTGATCTCGAACATCACGTCGAACCTCGCCGATGCCGGCCTCACCATCGCGGCGGTCGTGCGGCACGCGATCGAGACCGGGAGCGACGAGGTGGAGGTCACCGCCGAAGCCGAGCAGGCGTGGATGGACCTGCTCGAGAGCAACCCCGCGTCGTTCTTCGGCAATGCCGACTGCACGCCCGGCTACTACAACAACGAGGGCCAGCCGCTGAGCTCGCGTGCGCGCTTCGGCATGGCCGGCTACCCGCTCGGTCCGGTCGCGTACTTCGACTACATCGACGCGTGGCGGAACTCGGGCGACTTCGAGGGCCTGGAGTTCCGCACCCGCTGACCGAGGTGCACGCGGTCAGTTCGTCGACGGTGTGGCTTCGAAACGACCGAGGCCGTAGTCGCCCTGGATCGTCGTGCGGTGCATGCAGCGCGTGTGCTCGGGGGCCATGCCCGACACCGAGTGCAGGCAACGCCAGTTGTCCCACAGGAGCATGTCGGTGGGCTGCCAGCGGTGGAAGTACGCGAGCCGCGGCGCGGCCGCGACGATCTCGGCGCACACCTCGGAGAGGAGCGCGTCGGCGTCGGCCGGCTCCCGGCCCTCGATGCCCTTGGCCATCCAGGGCGACACGTGCAGCACCTTCTCGCCCGACCGGCGCGTCCACACCGCAGGGTGCAGCGCGCGCGGCCGGTGGGCGAACTCGGCCATCACGTCGGTCGACTGCTCGGGCGCCTCGATCTCGACGAAACCGTCGGGCCGCCCGTAGCGGAGGTTCTCGAGGATGACGTCCATCGCGTAGATCACGGTCTCGCCCTCGATGCGTTCGCGCGTCGCGGCGGGGATCGCGCGGTACAGCGCGATGCCGTCGACGAAGCCGGTCAGCCCGCCGTCGGGCGGCCCGTCCACGCACCGCAGCACGCCGGCCCGGTTGAGCTGGTCGTTGTAGCAGTGGTCGAAGTGCCACGGCAGCCACGACGAGAGCTGCCGGCCGCCGAACTCCACCCGTCCGGGCGCGTTCGGCTCGTGGCGCATCTCGATCACCCCGAGCATGTCGTCGCCGCCGGCCCGGTGGACCGCCTGGCTCGGGTGGTCCTTCAACGGACCGATCACGTTGCTGATCGCCACCTGCATCGCGGGCGCCGGCTCGATGCCCTCGAAGATCAGCAGGCCGAACTCCTCGAAGCGGTCGTTGATCTCGGCGCGCAGGCCGGCATCGTCGAGGCGGTCACGGGTGACGCCGCCGATGCGCGCACCGAAGTGGAGATCGTCGCGGACGGGTTCCACCGTGATCGTGGTCATGATCGGCTCCTGCGGCGAGGGAGGCAGCCATCGTACCGACCGCGGCCCCGCGCCGGACGGGGCGCCACGCGTGAAGGTGGCGGCCGGGTGCCCGGCCGCCACATGTCACACGTCAGACCGGCGTCGTTGCCGGCTGGGCTCACTGGTTCTCTTGGAGCATGAACGGAGGCAGGCCGGGTTTGGGTCGTCGGGCGTCGACCACGTGCCACTCGTCGGGTCGTAGTTCCACTCGGTGCCGTTGTCGTACTGGTGGTCACCGTAGATGCGCAGCTCCTCGCCGTTCGTGGCGCCGTTCCAGATGTTGTCGGCGTTCTTCTGCAACTGGAGCTGGAGGTCGAGCGACCCCGCGTACTTCTGGGCGTCCTTGTCCTCCTGGACCTGCCCCGGCGTCAGCGGTTGGCCGTTCTCGATGCGGCCGACCTGGCTGTTGATGTCGCCCCACATCGTGTTGAGGTTGCCGAGCAGGTTGCTCGTGCCCGACGTCATGCCGGGCACCTCGTACGACCCGGAGCCGCCGACGTCCTGCGGCTGGGCGAGCGGGGTGATCGACGGCTTCAGCAGGTCGGCCGGAAGCTTGCGGGCCGGCTGTGACTCGTGCTTCGGCGCGTTCGCGTGCACCGGTGCCGGCGCCGGCTTCGTGTGGTGCGTGGCGGTCGACCCGCTCGCGGCGTGCACACCGGCGACACCCGCGGCGACGAGCGCCAGAGCCGCAGTGCCGCCGGCGAAGATCCTCGTCGACCGCTTCGTCGTGTTCGACTCACCGATTCCCATTGCTGCCTCCCGTGCTCCTCGGCCCTCGTGTCGGGGCTCGTGCGTTCAGGAGTGGAAACGCGCGAGCGGCCGCTGCGTGACGCGATTTCTCGTGAGGCAGGATGATCCGGTGACTGCACCCTCCACCTACGACCCCCGCGACACGTGGCGCGAGTTCTGCGTGCTGCTCGAGCAGGCGAGTGCCGTGCTCGAGCGCGACGACCTCGGCCTCACCGACCTCGACCGGGCCGAGGGCCTGCGCTACCTCGGCCGGCTGCTCCAGAACGGCCTGCTGTCGTTCCTCGAGAAGCCCGGGCCGAGACACCCGCGCTTCGCGTCGCTGCCGCCGCACTGCGGCTTCGGGCTCGACAATCCCGACAACGTGTACGCGAGCGCGGGAATCGATCCGGAGTTCGACTACCGCGTCCACGGTACCCGCGGCACGATCGCGTATCTCAGCTTCGCGGCGCAGAACCAGAACTTCGCGGCGCGAAGTCGCATCACCGGCGGTGCTGGTCATCTCAACGACGACGACCTCCTGCTCGACGCCGACGGCCGCTTCGAGATCGTCGCGAGCCGGCGCGAACGGCCCGGCAACTGGCTGCGGCTCGCCGACGACTCCTCGATGATCCTCGTGCGCCAGACCTTCGCCGACCGTGCGCGCGAGCGGGCCGCCGATGTGACGATCGAGTGCATCGGCGTCGACGACGCGCCGCCCGGGCTCGTGCCGAGCGCGGTACCGAACCAGTTGCTCGGCGCCGCGATGTACGCGATCGGCGCGTCGACGTGGTTCGCCGACTGGGTCGCGCCCTGGCGCGCGGATCCGAACCGGCTGCACTTCCCCGACCCGGAGCACCACCGGCTCGTGGGCGGTGACCCGAACATCGTGTTCCAGCTCGGTGCCTTCGAGCTCGGCGCCGGCGAGGCGCTCGTGATCGAGGTGACCCCGCCGGCGTGCGCGTACTGGAACTTCCAGCTCGGCAACATCTGGGCCGAGTGCCTCGACAAGCGGCGGCGCATATCGGTCAACAACGCGACGGCGGCCTACGAGCCCGACGGATCGGTGCGGATCGTCGTGGCGCACCGAGATCCCGGCCACCCGAACTGGATCGACACGGTCGGTCACGAGCACGGGATCATGGGCATGCGCTGGGTGCGCGCGACCACCCACCCGGCCGCGCGCACGAAGGTCGTAGCGCTCGGTGCTCTGCCGCGGCGGTGACGACCGGGGATGCCGCGGCAGGAAGGCACCCTGCTAGTGCGGGCCGCGTCCGCGACGTTCCCGAGACGCGGTTCGCGTCGAACGACGGACTCACCATCGCGAACCAGGTGGTCGGCGCCGGGCCGGTCGACGCCGTGGTCGTGCCGGGCTTCGTGTCAAAGGCCTCACCGTCGCCTCAGCCCGTACGCTGGCCGTACGCTGGCGACGTGGTCGACGGGGCCGGCGTGACGGTGCTCACCGAACAGCAACGCATCGAGTACCGCGAGCGCGGGTGGCTTGCGATACCTGCGCTCGTGGGTGGCGAATGGCTGGAGCGGCTCCGTGCGGTCACCGCCGGTTTCGTCGAGCAGAGCCGTGCGCTCACGGAGTCGAACGTGATCTTCGACCTCGATTCCGGGCACAGCGCGGCCGTTCCGCGATTGCGCCGTCTCAGCTCGCCGACCGATCTGCACGACACCTACTGGGAGTTCGCGTCCACTTCGGTGATCGTCGACGTGGTGGCCGACCTCATCGGTCCCGACATCCGGTTCCACCACTCGAAGCTCAACTTCAAGGAGGCGCGCGGCGGCGAGGAGGTGAAGTGGCACCAGGACATCCAGTTCTGGCCGCACACGAACTACGACCTGCTCACCGTTGGGGTGTTCCTCGACGACGTCGACGCAGGCATGGGAGAGGTCGGCTTCGTCTCCGCGAGCCACGACGGCCCGCTCTACGACCTCTACGACGGTGACACCTGGGTGGGCGCGCTGAGTGATCGCGACGTCGCGGCCGCCGGCGTCGACGCCGCGGTGTACCCGACCGGGCCGGCCGGAACGATCACGGTGCACAACTGCCGAACCGTGCACGGCTCGGCACCGAACCGAACGGCGCGGGCCCGCCCGCTGTTCCTCGCGACCTACGCGCCGGCCGACGCGATCGCGTACACCGACCTCGTCCGCCGTTCACCGCACGGAGGCGAGCTGATTCGCGGTGAGCCCGCGCGCTGGGCCCGCCACGATCCTCGTCCGTGCCTCATGCCGCCCGGCGGTCCGTACCGGCCGATCTTCGCGGCGCAACAGCGCGAGCCCTGAGCCGTCAGCGGCGCCGCGCCGGCGGCAACGTGTGGCTGAGGCCGGCGATCTCGTGGTCGGTGCAACGATGCGCCTCGACGCCGCCGACGAACAGCACGCGCTCGCGCTCGCCGTCGCGGACCGTCGTGAAGCCTTGCCGCACGATCGCGCCCGCCGGTATGTCCAAGGTCTCGTGACACGCGCTGCAGCTGTACGAGCCGTCGCGGTATGCGATCGCGCTCACCACGTGCGAGACCCGCTCGACGCCGGCCGGCGGTCGCGGCGTGCCGCGCGAGCGCGTGCGGCGGCTGTCGGTGCTGCCGGCGACGCTCCGGTCGGGCTGGTGGGCTCCGCTCGGTATCCCGAGATCCCTGCGGAGCGTGCGTGACGACGCCCGTTGGTCGGGCGCGACGAACGACACGACGGTGCCCGTCGCGCCGGCGCGACCTGTGCGGCCCGACCGGTGCACGTACGTCTTGGCATCGACGGGTGGGTCGAAGTGCACGACGCACGCGACCGCGTCCACGTGGATGCCACGCGCCGCGACATCGGTGGCGATGAGTGCCTCGACCTTGTAGCTCTTGAAGCCGGCGAGTGCACGGTCGCGCTTGCCTTGTGACAACCCGCCGTGGATGGCGGCCGCGTCGACGCCCACTGTCGTGAGCTGCTTCGCGAGGCGCTCGGCGCCCCGGCGTGTGCGCGTGAACACGATGGTCGATCCGTGCGCGCGCACGAGCTCGGCGGCTCGGGCCACCCGCCCGGTCGCGTCGAGCTCTTCGAAGTGGTGCTCCAGTTGCGCGGTGCTGTGCGCCGGTTCGATCTCGTAGGTCACCGCGTCGGCGCGCTGGTAGTTGCGCTGGAGCACTGCGACGTCACCGTCGAGCGTGGCGGAGAAGAGCATTGTCTGGCGCGTCGGGGCGGTCTCGTCGAGGATTCTGCGGACCTCGGGAAGGAACCCCATGTCGGCCATCCGGTCCGCTTCGTCGATCACCACGATCTCGACCGCGTCGAGCCGCAGCGCGCCCTGGCCGATGAGATCGCGAAGTCGGCCAGGACACGCGACGAGGATCTCGACGCCTCGGCGCAACGCCTGCTTCTGCGGTTCGTAGCCGACACCGCCGTACACGGTGCACACGCGCTTGTTGCGCACCCGCGCCAATGGTTCGAGGTCGCTGTGGATCTGGGCGGCGAGCTCGCGGGTCGGCGCGAGCACCAAGGCCCGGGGCCGGCGAGCGGTGGCCGTGGGCACGCGCACGACGAGCGGGATGCCGAACGCGAGCGTCTTGCCCGAGCCGGTCGGCGCCTTGCCGCAGACGTCGCTGCCGCGCAGCGCGTCGGGGATGGTTGCGGCCTGCACGGCGAACGGCTCGGTGATGTCGCGGCTGCGTAGCGCCGCGATGAGGTCGGCGGGCACGCCGAGTTCATGGAAGGTGGTCACGTGGGTGCTCCTGGCCGCGCGTCGTCGCGCGGCGTGTGGTCGATTCGTCATTCGGACTGGCGCACGTTCTCGAGCGCCGTCAGACGAACAACGAGGACCGAATCGCAGCGCTCCACATGGGAACGCTGCGGAACATGGGCTGGACATCGATGCTCGGATGCCGCGATGCCGGGGGCCGAGGATACCACTTCGAGCAAGCGGCGAGCCGGCGAGCCCTCGAGTCGCTGCGTCGGTTGCCGCGCGCGGCGGATAGTGTGGCTGCTACGAGTCAGCCGAATTCCTCGGCTGGTCGCGAATCAGAAATGAGAGTTTGGTTGTGCAGCAAGGCACTGTGAAGTTCTTCAATGCGGACAAGGGTTTCGGTTTCATCTCGCGTGAAGGCGGCGATGACGTCTTCGTGCACTTCAGCGCGATTCAGTCCGACGGTTTCAAGACGCTCGAGGACGGTCAGCGCGTCGAGTTCGAGACGATGCAGGGGCGCAAGGGCGTCGAGGCGGCCAACGTCCGCGTCATCTGAGGCGCCACAAGGTGTGACGGGGCCCTGGCGGCCTCGTCACATCGGCACCATGTGACTGCCGGTGTCACTGTCCGGCGTCACTGCTCTGAGCGGTCGGCGCCATTGGCGTGTGTCCGAAGACCTGATGGTCGAGTACCACGCAGGAGCCGGAGACCCGACCCCCCACGCGACGTGATCTCCGGCATCCTGCCACGCGCGCCCGGCCCTCACTTCGGTACCGCGGCCCCGCTCACCATGACACGCGGTGCGCGCACGCACAATGAAATGTTGGTGCGAGCCGCGCCCGTGGAGTTCGCGTGCCGGACCGAGTTCGCGTTCAGGTTGCGCCCGCTCGTCGCCGAGACGGTGCGGCCGGCGCCGCCAACCGCGCCCTCGCTGGTGCGTGTTCGATGCGCTCGATGAGCTTGTCGAGGGTGCGGTCGAGGCGTTGCCGTTCGGTCGTGCTGAGCTCGCCGAAGAGCTCGTTCTCGGCCGCGACGAGGTCTTCGACCGCCTGGTCGGCGGTGGCGCGCCCCGCCGTGGTCAGCGCCACGAGTGAGCCGCGGCGGTCGTCGGGGTCGGGGCGGCGCACGATGAGTCCGGCGGCTTCGAGGCGGTCGAGGCGGTTGGTCATCCCCGCCGGCGAGATCATCGCGACGCGCGCGAGCGTCGTCGGTGTCGAGCGCGGCGGTGGCGCCGCCGCGGCGCAGGGCGGCGAGGACGTCGAACTCACCCACCGTGATGCCATGCGGTGCGAACAGCGCCTCGGCCGACCGTACCGCGGCGTTCATGAGCTGGTTGAGGCGCAGTGTGGTGCCCATGGCGTCGAGCTCGAGGTCGGGCCGCTCCCGTCTCCAGCTCGCCATCGTGTCGTCGAGGAGCTCGCGCATCGTCACGGCGCCCAGGGTAGTTCGATACGGAATCTTTTGACAACGAAACTTCGGTGTCGTAGTATCACGCGGTGCCCGGTCCGATCATCCGCGCCCACGACGTGGCGTTCCCGCGCTTCGCCGCGCCGGATCTCGACGAGATGGAGACGTTCCTGCGCTCGTTCGGGATGCACACGTCGTGTCGCACCGGTACCGCGCTGTACATGCGCGGCACCGATACCGACCACCATGTGCACGTCACCCACCTCGGTGAGCCCGCGTTCTGTGGCCTGGCCTTCGAGGCGACACGCGCTGATCTCGACCGGCTCGCACGGAAGACAGCTGGTGTGGTCGAGCCGCTCGACGAACCGGGAGGTGGGTTCGTCGTGCGCCTCCACGACCCCGACGGACGCGCGGTCGACGTCGTCGCTGGCATCGATGGCGCGGAGCCGATCGAGGTGCGCGGCCACGCGCCGCTCAACGCCGGCGGCACGCGCGTCCGGATCGGCGAGCTGCAGCGCGTGCCGATCGGTGCGTCACAGGTGAAGCGCTTCGGTCACGCGGCGCTGAAGACGCCGTCGCTCGCCGCGCTGGCGGGCTGGTACGCCGAGACGCTCGGTCTCCTCACCTCCGACGACGTCTACATCAGCTCGCCCGAGGAACCGCTCGGGCGGTTCATGCGCTGCGATCGGGGAGACCAGCCCGCCGATCACCACACGCTGTTGATCGTGGAAACGGGTGAGGCGAAGCTCGGGCACTGCGCGTGGGAGGTGGCCGACTTCGACGATCTCATGGCGGGCCACGACCACCTCCTCGCGGCGCAGCGCCGTCACTATTGGGGGATCGGGCGCCATGTGCTGGGTGGGCAGGTCTTCGACTACTGGAAGGACCCGTTGGGCTTCACCGTCGAGCACTGGACCGACTCCGACCTGCTGACTGCCGATACGCCGCCCGGGGTGTACGGCCTCCTCGAGCCGATCAACCAGTGGGGCCCCGCCCCGCCGGCGGATCTCGACTTCTGATGGATCTCGGCATCGCCGGCCGGCGCGCGATCGTGGCCGCGTCGAGTGCTGGTCTCGGTTTCGCGTGCGCGCGATCGCTTGCCGCGCGAAGGCGTGCACGTGGTGATCAACGGGCGCGACCGGCAGCGTCTCGACGACGCGGCGGCGAGCCTGCGCGACCAGTCGACGGTCACGGTCGAGACGGTCGAGGGCGACGTCGGCGATCCGGCGACCCGCGCCGCGCTCCTCGCGGCGTGCGACGAGCCCGACATCCTCGTCACCAACAACGGTGGCCCGCCACCCGGCCAGTTCCGGCAGTGGGGCCGCGACGAGTGGATCGCCGCGGTCGAGGCGAACATGCTCGCACCGCTGTTGCTGATCCGCGACGTGCTCGACGGCATGGTCGACCGGCGCTTCGGCCGCATCGTCAACATCACGTCCGCGATGGTCACCGCCCCGTTCGCGCCGATGGGATTGTCGTCGGCCGCTCGCACCGGGCTCACGTCGGTGGCGAAGGGCCTGTCGCGCGACGTGGCGGCCGCGAACGTCACGATCAACAACCTGCTTCCGGAACGGATCGACACCGGGCGCCAGCGCCAGATGGCCCAGCTCGCGGTGGCGATCAAGGGTGTCACGATCGAAGCCGCGTACGCCGAGATCGCGGCCACGATCGCAGCAGGCCGGCTCGGCCGGCCCGAAGAGGTGGGGGACGCGTGCGCGTTCCTGTGCAGCGCCCAGGCCAGCTACATCTCGGGCCAGAACCTGCACCTCGACGGCGGCTCCTACCCGGGCCTGTTGTAGTGGAGGCCCTCGACGTCGACGTGCTGATCGTGGGCGCCGGGCCCGTCGGGCTCACCGCGGCGCTGCTGCTCGAACGGCTCGGTTGCTCGGTGGCGATCGTGGAACGCCGTGACGGTCCGCAGCGCGCACCGGCTGCCCACGCCGTCAACGCCCGCACGTTCGAGATCTGGCGCCAGATCGGCCTCGACGTCGAGCACATCCGGTCCTACGCCAAGGATCCCGCCGACGCCGGTGCGGTGCACTGGGTGACGAAGCTCGGCGGCGAGGTGATCGGGAGCCTGCCCTACGAGCGCCAGGGCGACGACCAGCTCGCGGTGACGCCGACACCGCTGCGCAACCTCTCCCAGCACCACCTCGAGCCGTTGCTCGTCGATGCGCTCGCCGCAGCCGGCGTGCCCGTGCGCTACGAACATCGGTGGGAGTCGGCGACCATGGACGGCGCCGGCGTGGCATCGACGGTCGCGGGGCCGCAGGGACCGCTCGCCGTGTCGAGCCGGTGGCTGCTCGCGTGCGACGGCGCGTCGAGTCCTGTTCGGCGCTCGCTCGGGATCGAGCCCGTGGGCCCGCACCGCATCCAGAGCTTCGTGATGGTGCACTTCGCGGCGAACCTGCGGACACTCGTGTCTGACCATCCCGGCGTGTTGTTCTGGGTCTGCGATCCGATGTCGGGCGGCGCGTTCGTCGCGCACGACATCGACCGCGAGTGGGTGTTCATGCACGCGTACGACCCCGACGTCGAGGACGCCGCGTCGTACACGGCGGCGCGATGCGAGCAGCTCGTGCGGGCCGCGCTCGAAGACCCGCGCGTGGAGCTCGAGATCGTCACGATCGCGACGTGGACGATGACCGCGCAGGTCGCGCCGCGCTTTCGCGACGGTCGTGTCGTGCTCGTCGGCGATGCCGCGCACCGGTTCCCGCCCACCGGCGGGCTCGGACTCAACACCGGCGTGCAGGACGCGCACAACCTTGCGTGGAAGCTCGCCGCCGTCGAACAAGGCCGAGCCGGTATGGAACTGGTCGACTCGTACGAGCGGGAACGCCGGCCGGTCGCGCTCCGCAACGCCGACGTCAGCCTCGCGAACGCGTTGCAGCTCGTCGAAGTGCCGATCGCGCTGGGTGCCGACCCCGATCCCGAGGTGTTCCGGGCGAACATAGCCGCGACGCTCGCCGACGCCGGCGGCCGCGCCGGTGTCCTGGCCGCGATCGAGCACCAGGCGACCCACTTCGACATGCTCGGTTTGCAGCTCGGATATTCCTACGAGTTGGGCGACGACGCACCCTGCGGGGTAGCCGACGACGGCATCGATCCGGTGCGCACGTACGTGCCGTCGAGCCGGCCGGGCGCACGACTCCCACACGGATGGATCCGGCGGGCCGGCGCGGTGTGCTCCACGCTGGATCTGATCCCGATCGATCGAGCCGTGCTCATCGCCGGGCCGGCGTGCGAAGCCCCGGATGCCGACCTGCGCGTCGGTGTCGACTTCGACGACCCCGATGGTTGGTGGACCGACACCCTCGCCATGCCCGGCACAGGCGCGTTGCTCGTCCGCCCCGATCAGCACATCGCCGCCCGCTGGCCGGTCTACGCGGGCGGGCTGGCTCCGGTGAGTTCGACCGGGAGTCGCCGGGGCCCGTTCGCCCAGAACACGGGCACGGGTTCGCGCCGGTAGCCGGTCTCGACGCGTGCGTGGTCGACACGATCGAGGAACACTTCGAGCGCGACGCGGCCCTCGAGCCGTGCCAGCGAGGCGCCGGGGCACACGTGAGGGCCACCGCCGAATGCGAGGTGGTCCTTCGCGCTCGGGCGGTCGAGCCGGAACTCATCGGGCGCGTCGTAGCTGCGCGGGTCGCGGTTGGCGGAGGCGAGCCCAAAGCCGACCTTGACGCCGGCGGGGATCGTGACGCCCTCGATGCTGACATCAGCGAGGCAATCGCGCAGCAACACGTGGATCGGTGGGTCGTGGCGGAGCGATTCCTCGACCATGATCGGTACCAGGTGTGGTTCGCTCCGCAAGCGCGCGAACAGTGCCGCGTCGGTGCACGCCGTTTCGAGCAGGTTCGCAATCAAGTGTCGCGTGGTCTCGTTGCCCGACATCAACAAGAACGCGAGCTGTGTGCGCATCTCGAGGTCGGTCAGACGTTCGCCGTCGACCTCGGTGTTGATCAGCCGGGTGACGAAGTCGTCCGGCGGGTCGGCGAGGGCCTTGCGTTCGGCGATCATCGCGTCGAGATAGGCGGCGAAGTCGGGTGCGACACCGGCAAGACCTTCGCCGTCGACGCCGTCTTCGCGGCGATTCTTTGTCGCGTACGAGGATTGCACGACGATGTCGGACCATTCGGCGAAGCGGGCATGGTCGGCGGGATCTACGCCGAGGAGGTGCGCGATCACGGTGGCCGGGATCGGTGTCACGTACTCGGCCACGAGATCGCCGCCACCCCGCGCCACGATCCGATCCATCAAGTCGCCGCACAGCGCCCGCACGAACGGCTCGACGCGACCGATCCGGTGCTGCGCGATCGCCGAGTTGATGATCCGGCGGATCTTGCCGTGCCGCGGCTCGGGTATCTCGCTGATCAGCTGCTCTTCGGGCGTCACCACGATGCCCGGGGCCCGGAAGCTCGCCTGGAAGGTGCCGATGTCCTTCGTGGCCGCGAGCACGTCGTCGTGACGGGCGAGGAAGAAGGCGCCCGACGGAGTGCGCGACACCGGGCACTCCTCGCGCAGCGCGGCCAGGAGGTCGTGCGGCACACCCGCCGAGGCGTCGAGCGGGTCTCCGGCCATCGGTCACGATGCTCTCACGGCCGCCGCGCGCGTCGCTACAGCAAGCCGTGACTGCATGCAATTCCCTCCCGAACGCCGCGCGCGGCACCCGATCCTCGGCCTGCCGGCTGAGGATGGGTTCAGCGGTAGTGGCCGGTCGGGCTGGACTCGCAACGACGCGGGCGGGTAGTCCACAGCCATCGGCTCCTCCCGCACGCTGACCGTCTCTGGCGCGCGCTCCCGGGCGCGAGCGCGCGGCGCACTCGCGGTCGCGCTCGTCCTCGTGGCCGCCAGCGCCTGCAGCTCGGCGGCGTCTCGCGCCCGGTCGGCGACGAGTGGCACGGCGCGGAGCGGGGCGACGACCACCGTGGCGAAGGCGCCGCGGACCGTCTTCGTGTTCCCGGTTCCCGGGACGTTGACCGCGTCGGCCGCGACGACGATCAGCTTCCGCGGGATCGGGCGCGACCGCGTCGGCACCGTGCACGTCAACGGCACCGCGAGTGGGCCCCACGCGGGCCGGTGGCTGGGCCACTCCGACGGTGACGGTGTGAGTTTCGTACCCACCCATCCCTTCACGGCCGGCGAAACGGTGCGGGTCGCCACGAGCCTGCACCTCGCCGGTGCGACCGGCGGCGATTTCACCTTCGGCGTGGCGCACCCCGCGAGCAGCTCGCCGCCCCCGCCGTCGTCCGACACCCCGGCGAACACCGAGCCGCCGCAGTCGTTCGCGAGCCGGCCCGACCTCCGCCCGCCCCCGTTGCGCGTCGACGCCTCGAGGCCGGGCGCAGCAGATGGCGATGTGTTCCTGGCTCCGTTCACCTTGGACGCTGCGCACTCGCAGGTGCAGTCGGGCCCGATGATCGTGGACGGAAGCGGCAACCTCGTGTGGTTCGCGCCCGAACAGCACTCGCTTGCGTTCGATCTCGAGGCCCAGCAATACCGCGGTCACACGGTGCTCACCTGGTTCGAGGGGAGCGTCACGTCCCAGGGCTACGGGCAAGGCGAACACGTCATCGCCGACGACTCGTACCGCGCCGTCGCCCGCGTGCATGCCGGCAACGGCTACCAGGCCGATCTGCACGACTTCCTCCTCACGCCCAAGGGCACGGCCCTGATGACGGCGTACAACCCCGTGATGCTCCCTGCAGCCGACACGACTGACGGCGAATCGCGCGCGGTTCTCGATGCGGTGGTCCAGGAGGTCGACATCCCCACGGGCGGGGTGATCTTCGAATGGCACAGCGTGGGAACGATCCCGCTCGCCGACTCGTACGCCAACCTGCCGAAGACCACGACCGAGGCGTACGACTATGTACATCCGAACTCTGTTGCACTCGACAAGGGCGGCGACATCTGGCTGTCGGCGCGCCACACGTACGCGGTCTACAAGCTGGACCGGCGGTCGGCCGCGATCGTCTGGCGCCTGGGCGGTAAACACAGCGACTTCGACGTCCCGGCCGCCGCGCGCTTCGCATGGCAGCACGACGTGCGTCCGCATCCCGACGGTGTGGTGACGGTGTTCGACAACGCGAGCGGACCGGGCCCGTCGACGCACAGCGCGTCGCGCGGGCTGGAGCTGCGTGTGGACGAGTCCACCAGGAAGGTCACCTTGCTCCGTTCCGCGTGGAACCCGCACGGCAAGCTCGCGAACAGCCAGGGCTCGTTCCAGATGTTGCCGAACGGCGACACGTTCGCAGGCTGGGGGGCGGTCGGCGAGTACACCGAGTGGGCACCGGACGGGTCGGTGCGCCTCGACGTCAGTATCCAAGGCGGGAGTGAGTCGTACCGCGCGCTGCGCCTTCCGTGGACCGGATACCCGACCGGCCATCCCGACGCGGTGGCCAACATGGCGGGCGGCCAGGTCAAGGTCGCGGTGAGCTGGAACGGCGCCACGGAGGTCGGCGCGCTGGCGCGTCCTCGACGGGCCCGACGCCAAGTCGCTCACGCCGGCCGGTTCGTTCGCGCGCCAGGGATTCGAGAGCACGGCAACCGTGCCCGGGCGTGCTGGCACGGTCGTCGAGGTGCAGGCGCTCGACGCGCACGCCAAGGTGCTCGGCACGTCGAGCGCCGTCACCGTGCACTGACCCGACCCGTGGTCGTCCGGCGTGCGCGGCGCGCCGAGTGCGCGGCGCAATAATTCAGTTGACACTTACGTAAGGTTAGGCTTACTATTGGTGGGTGGACGCTGCACTCAAGGCGCTTGCCGAGCCCCGCCGCCGGGCGATCCTGCGACTCGTGTGGTCACAGGAACTTCCGGCGACCGGCATCGCCGAGCGCTTTCCCGACGTCACCCGGCCGGCGATTTCGCAGCACCTCGCCGTGCTCAAGGACGCCGAGCTCGTGAGCGAGCGCCGCGACGGCACGCGCCGTCTCTACCGCGCGAACACCGCCACGATGGCGGAGCTGCGCGCGTTCCTCGACGACTACTGGACCTCCGGCCTTGAACGACTGCGCGATGTCGCCGAGGCCGCCCAAACCCGCAAGCAACCCAAGAAAGGCAGGACGTGATGGCCGAGCTCGTTCGCGAGATCATGATCGACGCGACTCCGGAGACCATCTGGCCGTTCCTCACCGAGCCCGGCAAGCACGTCGAGTGGGACGGCACCGTCGCCGAGATCGACCCGCGGCCCGGTGGCATCCACCGCGTGCTGGTCGCCGGCATGTTCCAGTCGGCGGGGGAGTACGTCGAGGTCGTGCCGCACGAAAAGGTGGTGTTCACCTTCGGCTGGGAGCAGGAGGGTCATCCGATCCCCGCCGGCTCGACAACCGTCGAGATCACGCTGCATCCCGAAGGCGCCAAGACGCGCGTGCGGCTCGTGCACAGCGGTCTGCCCGACGATGCGGTGAGCGATCACACGAACGGATGGGACCACTATCTCGGTCGCCTCGCGGGTCGCGGTGACGGGCGGCAGCCCCGGCCCCGATGTGCCGCGACCAGGTGGCGACGCGGGCCCCAGCTGAGCGCTCGGGTCTTGGCCATACGCCGTCACGATGTCGCGGCCGCGTGAACTGCTGCGGACCGCCCGGCAGCACCCCCTCAATCCGTTGGAACGCGAGCTTCGATGGTTGCTGCCGGGTTGCGCGCGATGAAGCAGCCACGCAGTGACCCGCGTGCGGCGGAGCGCGAAGCTCGCGTCTTCCTTGACGGCGCTCGTGGCGACATCGCCGCGGCCGGCAAGGGATCGAGCAGCCATCTCGAGCTCTTCGAGCGCGAGGTGCTGGCCGACGCAGCCGCGGGGACCCAGCGCGAACGGGATCAGGCTCCGGGCCGCGTCGGGATCTGCATGGCGGCCCGGATCGAAACGAAGCGGATCGGGCCAGTACGTCGCCGATCGATGCATGCCGCGCAGATACAGGGTGACGACGCCGGGTCGGCGCACACGGACCGAGACCCCGCCGGCGGTCAGGCGGGCCGGCCGCCGGGCCGGCGTGCGCGTGACGCCCCACGCCGGCGGGCTCAGCCGCAGGGTCTCGGAGACAAAGCCGCGAGCTCGATCGGGCTCGGTCGGCAGCCGGCGCCATTCGTCGGGGTGGGCCGCCCCGTGCACGAGCATCCAACAGAGTGCTGCCCGCGGTGGTCTCGTTGCCGGCGAGGAGCAGCCCCAGAAGATGCGCTCGCTGCGCCCGGGCTCCTGATCGCGCGGGGAGCCGTCGCGTTGCGTATCGCAGCCGAGATCGGTTGCTCGTGGCCCGTACCAGTCGCGCGTCTGAGTGCGTCATCGACGTAGTCCTCGAGGACGCGACGGTGACGGCGCATCCGCTGCGTGGACTGTCCCAACGAAACCGGGATGGCGCTGCTCAAGGCGCCGAGGCGGTTCCCGACCCAGTCGACGACATGCCGCTGGTGCTCGACGAGTTCGTCGGCCTTGGTCGGGTCGAGCCGATCGCCGAGCATGACCCACGCCGCGGCGACGAACGCGAGACGCGCCATTGCGGCGCCGAGTTCGGCTTCCTTGCCGATCGGAATGGTGTCGATATGCGAGGCGATGAGTTCGTCGAGGCCCGCGAGCGGCGCGGCGAGCGCACGCCGCCGAAGCGCGGGCGCAATCGTCGGTTGGACCTGCCTCCACCTGCGATCGGATGCCGAGAACAGGTTCTCTCCTACCGCGATCGACACGGGAACGCGTTGCGAGGGCGGACGTGTCCAACAACGATCCGTGACAAGGACTGCACGCGTGAGCGCAATGTCGGTGACGACGAAGACCGTGGCCGGCCCGAACTGGAGACCGGAAAGGGGGCCGAGCGCGGCCGCGCGATCGAGCCAGCCGAGCCGATCCTCCCCGAACATCGAGAGGCTCCGGCGCAGGGACCGATCGATACGGACCGTTGGGACGTTGTGCACGGCACCTCCCTCCGGCGGCTCCCGTGCGGAAATCCTAGAGGCCGAAGTAGACGGGCGCTCGATGCCTGGAACGACATCACGCCTCTCGCCCGGAACGAGTTCATCTGCTGGGTCGAGCATGCCAGGCAGGCGACCATTCGGGAACGGCGCGTTCGCGCGACCCGGCGTCTAGCCGGCCGTGACGAAGTCGATCAGTTGCTCGACCGCACCGACGACGCTGGCCTCGAGGTCCTTGTAGCTCTCGACCGCCGCCAGCAGATCGTTCCAGAAGTGGCGCGGGTCGTCGTAGCCGAGCGCGGCGCACACGCCCTCCTTGAACGGCTGACCCTTCGGGATCTCGGGCCAGCGTTCGAGTCCGAGCACTCGCGGCCGGACCGCCATCCACACGTCGACGTATGGGGTGCCGGTGAACAGCACGTAGGGGCCCGACCAACGCTGGGCAACGCGCGCCTCTTTGGTGCCGTCGACGAGATGGTCGACGAGCACGCCGAGGCGGCGCGAGGGCCCCGGCGCGAAAGCGGTGAGGAACGTCTCGATGTGATCGAGACCGTCGAGGCGCTCGACGACGATGCCTTCGACCCGGAGGTCGTCGCCCCACACCTTTTCGAGGAGCTCGGCATCGTGGACGCCTTCCACCACGATGCGCGCGGCGCGAGCGACTCGGGCTCGGCCACCGGGCACGGCGACCGACCCCGAAGCGGTCCGTCGTGCGGCCGCGCTCGTGGTCGGCGGGGGCCGCCGCAGCGTGACGGGCGCGCCGTCGACCACGAACGCGCCGGGCTCGAGTGGGAAGTGCCGGACGAGCCCGGTGTTTCCGACAATCGCAACCTCGTTGGACCGGACGGACTTCACCGTGCCCGAGAATCGACTCCCGCGATGCGCGACGCGCATCCCGGCGCGGGCATCGACGATCGGATACGCGGTTGCCAGCCGCTCGCGCGGACCGACGGCGCCGGCGAGAATGCCACCGGAGGTGTGCGGTCGCGCCACGGCGGCGAACCTAGTGGTGGATCCGCGCCGGCCGATGTCATCGAAGGCCCCGCCGCCGCGGCGAACCGGCGTCACTGCAGGATTCGTGATCCATCAGCGACGCCGGTTCGGCCGTGCCATGTCACTTCGAGGTTGGCTGCCCGGTCTCCAGGAACGACTTGAGGTCGCTCAGAATCCACGCCCAACCACCGCCGCCTTCGTGCAGCTTGGCATCGTTGGTGGTCGCGGCGGCGACATTCGGCGCGTCGGTGACGTCGTGCGTCACAGTCAGTCGTGTCATGCCGGGCTGCTCCTCCTCGAGCTCCCAGGTGAGGCGCGTGAACCCTTCGGCGGCAGTCTCGGGCGTGAAGAACGCGCGCCACGTCTGCACGAGCCGCGTGGGCGGCTCGCACTCGAGAACTTCGCCGTCGATGAGCACTTCCGGCGCGCCGTGTGCCTGCATCTCCGTCGTCGACGGCACTGCGTACATGCCGCCGGGCCGCAAGTCGTAGTTGCTCGGAGCGTGGTAGCCGTAGTTGCCGTTCCACGCGGGATCGGTGATCGCGTCCCACACCTTCTGCACCGGCGCGTTGATGTAGATCCGGTGCACCGTCATGGTGGTTTTGGTGCCGACTGTCATTGTGCTTCCTCCAGCGTGTTCTTGAGATCCGTCAATGCGGCGACGTGGCGCTCGGTGTACTTGTCGATCCACCGGTCGTGGATCAGCCGGATCGGCACGGCGTTGAGGTAATGGAGCTTCTCGCGGCCCGACCGCCGGGTGACCACGAGTCCGGCGTCTTCGAGCACTCGCAGGTGCTTCATGACGCCGAAGCGCGTCATGTCGAGCTCCGACTCGAGTTCGGTGAGCGTGCGCCCGTCGCGCGCGAAGAGCGTGTCGAGCAAGAACCGTCGAGTCGGGTCTGCGAGTGCCTTGAAGACGAGGTCCTCGTCGTTCACGTCCGCATAATAGGTGACCAAATGGTCACATGTCAACGGAGGGCACGACGACGCCGTTCGGTGTTGGGACTCTCGCCTGCGGGCGGATCGAGGATGCGGTAGGCGAGCAGCTTCACGCGATCATTGACGAGGAACCAGATCAGCGCCCATCCCCAGACGAACACGGCCCAACCCCATCCGAGGGGCGTCATGAACAGCCCGTAGACGGCGATCAGCGTGGCCGCTGCTTGGGTGCCGACCACCGCGATCAAGAGGATTCGGGCGGGACGTATGGACCAGAACGGGCCGCGCGTGCGGGTAAGGAAGATCGTCAAGTGCCCCGCCACGGACAGCTTCAGGTACATCATCGTCTGGACGTGTGCGCGGTCGAGGTGAAAGACACGGTCTCCGAGATAGAAGAGGCCGAACGCGGAGACGACTCCGATGACGCCGAGCACGGTCGAGATTCCGAGCACGAGGCGCATGTTCCAGGCCTCGGGTTCGTCCTTGTAGTGCACGTTGTCGTAGGCGATGGACAAGATGGCGGCGTCGTTGAGCAGCGCGATCATCACGATCATGATCGCGGTCACGGGATAGAAGTTGAAGATCAGTATCGAGAGGGTCATGAACAGCAGCACGCGCAGCGTCTCGGCGATGCGATAGATCGCGTAGCTGTTCATCCGCTGGAAGATCTTGCGGCTTTCCTTGATCGCGTCGATGATCACCGACAGTCCCGGCGTCGTCAGCACGATGTCCGCGGCCGCGCGCGCCGCGTCCGTCGCGTCCGATACGGCGATGCCGCAATCGGCTTTCTTCAGCGCGGGCGCGTCGTTGACGCCGTCGCCGGTCATGCCGACGATGTGGCCGCGCTTCTGTAGGACGTCGACGATGTGGAACTTGTGTTCGGGGAACACTTGGGCGAAACCGTCGGCGCGCTCGATCGACTCGGCCATCTTCGCGGTTTCGTTGTGCTTGACGTCACCCAGGCCGGCGGCATCGAGGATGTCGGTGCCCAATCCGACCTTCCCGGCGGTCTCCTTGGCGATGGCGAGTGCGTCGCCTGTCACGATCTTGACTGTGACGCCCATCTGCCGCGCGGTCGCGATGGTTGCCGTGGCGTCGTCGCGTGGCGGGTCGAACAGTGGGAGCACACCTAAGAAGCGCCAGTCGTTTTCGCCGTCGGCGCGAGCTACGCCTAACGATCGAAACCCGCGGGCGGCGAAATCGTCCACGGCGCTATCCACCGCCGGCTCCACCTCGTTCGAGTCGGCTGCCAAGGCGAGGATCACCTGCGGCGCGCCCTTGCTGACCTTGAACGTGGTGCCGTCAGCGCCTTGGACGGTTGCCTCGGTGCGTTTGTGCACCGGGTCGAACGGTTGGAAGTGGATCACTTCGTAGCCATGCAGTGCGTCTTTGTCGGGCAGGGCACCGAGGACGGCCGCGTCGATGGGGTCGTCATTGTCCGCCCGCGACGCGAGGGCGGCGTCGAGGATCACCTGCGCGGCGTCGACCTCGTTGACGGTGAACGGATCGCCCAACGTCAGCTTGTTCTGGGTCAGGGTGCCGGTCTTGTCCGCGCACAGCATGTCCACGCCCGCCAGTTCCTCGATGGCCACGAGCCGGGTCACGATCGCTTGCTTCTTCGCGAGCAGGCGCGCGCCGACCGCCATCGTCACCGACAGCACCGTTGGCATCGCGACGGGGATTGCGGCGACGGTGAGCACGAGAGCGAACTGCAATGTGGTGAGGATCGGGTCGCCGCGCAGGAACGCGACCCCGATGATGACCGTGACCAGAGCCGCCGCGAGGACGATCAGGTAGTTCCCGATCTTCAGCACCGCGCGTTGGAAATGGCTGACGGTGTGTGCCTCCTGCACCAGCTCAGCGGTCTTACCGAAGTACGTGCCCGCACCGGTGGCGTATACGAGCGCACCGATTTCGCCCTGACGGATGATCGATCCCGAGAACACGGCCTCCCCCGGCTTGCGGGTGGCCGGCAACGACTCGCCCGTCAGCGCGGACTGATCCACGTGGACCGGGTCGCCGGCGAGCAGGCGCGCATCCGCCGGCACGATGTCGCCCAGCCGGACGCGGATGACGTCGCCGGGCACCAACTCGCGCGCGGCTGAGGTGACCCACTTCCCGTCGCGTCTGACCCGGGCCTTGATCGCCAGCTTGGCCTTCAGGGCCTCGATGGCATTTCCCGCCTGGCGTTCTTCCCAGAACCCGACCAGGGCGTTGGAGACGAGCAGCAGCAAGATGATGAAGAAGTCGGGCCAGTGCCGCGCCGCCGCCGACAGGACCACCGCACCTTCGATCATCCACGGGATCGGACCCCAGAAATACGTGAGGAACTTGAGGAACGCACTGGGTTTCTTCTCTTCGATCTGATTCGGGCCGTATTGCGCTAACCGTTGCTCCGCCTCGGCTTGGCTCAAGCCGTCGGGCGAGGACCCCAAACGACGCTCCACCTCCGCGAGCGGAAGTGAGTTCAGATCGCCGTTCGCGGCGGGATGCTCTAGGGCCGGCTTACTCACGCACGTCACCCCACTTCCAGTTGCGGATCTCGGGCATGTCTTGGCCGTGCGTGTCGATGTATTGCTTGTGCGCGACGAGCTTGTCGTGAATGGTCTGTTTCAGGTAGTCGCCCCGCGAACCCAGGTGCGGGAGCCGGTCGATCACGTCTTGCACCAGGTGAAATCGATCGAGACGGTTCTGCACTCTCATGTCGAACGGGGTTGTGATGGTGCCCTCTTCGTTGTAGCCGCGGACGTGCAGGTTCCGGTTGGTGCGGCGGTACGCAAGCCGGTGGATCAA
This sequence comes from uncultured Actinomycetes bacterium, assembly GCA_963716525.1. Taxonomy (GTDB): domain Bacteria; phylum Actinomycetota; class Acidimicrobiia; order IMCC26256; family PALSA-610; genus JBBREP01. Next base: position 14,090 of record OY970315.1, on the reverse strand, counting down.
CCATGGGTAGCCGTGGAACGCGAAGATGATGTGCTTGTCCGTCGTGAAGAGCGCGTCGTAATCCTCGTCGCTGAGCCCGTGCGGATGTTCGGTGTCGGGTTCCAGCTTCATGAGATCGACGACGTTCACGACCCGGATCTTCAGATCGGGAAGATGTTCGCGAAGGATCGAGACCGCGGCCAACAGCTCCAGAGTCGGAGTGTCTCCGCAGCAGGCCATGACGACATCGGGTTCGCCCACTTGGTCGTTGCTGGCCCATTGCCAGATACCGATGCCTTCGGTGCAGTGCACGACCGCTTCTTCCATCGTCAGCCATTGGGGGAGCGCGTGCTTCCCTGCGACGACGACGTTCACGTAGTCGCGGCTGCGCAGGCAGTGGTCGACGACACTCAACAGACAGTTGGCGTCGGGCGGGAGGTAGACGCGGACGATGCCGGCCTTCTTGTTGACGACGTGATCGAGGAAGCCGGGGTCCTGGTGCGTGAAGCCGTTGTGGTCCTGCTGCCACACGTGCGAGGCGAGGAGGTAGTTCAACGAGGCGATCGGGCGCCGCCACGGCAATTCTTTCGTGACTTTGAGCCACTTCGCGTGCTGGTTGAACATCGAGTCGACGATGTGGATGAACGCTTCGTAGCAGTTGAACAGCCCGTGCCGCCCGGTGAGCAGGTAGCCCTCCAGCCAGCCTTCGCATTGGTGCTCGCTGAGCATCGAATCGAGCACTCGCCCGGCGGGCGCGAGAAACTCATCGTTCGCCCTCGTGCGCGCGTCCCACTGACGACTCGTCGCTTCGAAGACCGCGCCCAAGAGATTCGAGAGGGTCTCGTCGGGGCCGAAGACCCGAAAGTTCTGCTCTTGCGCGTTCATGGTGACCGCGTCGCGCAGAAACGGGCCCAGCACGAGGGTGTCTTGAGCCATGACGGCGCCAGGCGAGGGCACCATCACGGCATGCACGCGGAAGTCAGGCATGCGCAGCTCCCGCAGCAAGAGGCCACCGTTGGCGTGGGGATTGGCGCCCATGCGCCGGTCGCCGACTGGGGCCAGCGCGGCCAAGTCTGCGAGGAGCCGGCCGTCGTCGTCGAAGAGTTGCTCGGGCTTGTAGCTGCGCATCCAGCTCTCGAGCTGGGCGAGGTGATCGGGATGCTCGGCATCCACCAAGAGCGGAACCTGGTGGGATCGGAATGTGCCTTCGATCTGCAGACCGTCGACGACTTTCGGGCCCGTCCAACCTTTCGGCGATTTCAAGACGATCATCGGCCAGTGCGGCCGAGCGACGCCGGCGCCGTTACGGGCCTTGGCCTGAATGTTGCGAATCGTCGCGATGGCGTCATCGAGCGCGCCGGCCATGCGTTGATGCATCGTTTCCGGCTCGTGTCCCTCCACGAAGTGCGGCTCCCACCCACACCCACGGAAAAACTGCTCGAGCTCCTCTGCCTCGAGCCGGTCCAGCACGGTCGGGTTGCTGATCTTGTAGCCGTTGAGGTGCAGGATCGGCAGTACCGCTCCGTCGGAGATCGGGTTGAGGAACTTGTTCGACTGCCACGACGTCGCCAACGGACCGGTCTCGGCTTCGCCGTCACCGACCACGCACGCGACGATCAGCGATGGGTTGTCGAACGCGGCTCCGAACGCGTGGCTGAGTGAGTAACCGAGCTCGCCACCTTCGTGGATCGACCCCGGCGTCGTCGGCGCGACGTGGCTGGAGATCCCGCCTGGGAACGAGAACTGGGTAAAGAGCTTCTTGAGCCCGGCCTCATCCTGACTGACATCGGGGTAGATCTCGCTGTACGTGCCCTCGAGGTAGGTATTTCCCACGAGCGCGGCGCCACCATGACCGGGACCAGCGATGTAGAACATGTCGAGGTCGTACTGCTTGATGACCCGGTTCAAGTGGACATAGATGAAGTTCTGGCCCGGAGTCGTGCCCCAATGACCCACGACCAGCGGCTTGACGTCCGACAGTTGTAGCGGCCGCTTCAGCAGCGGGTTGTCGTAGAGATAGAGCTGACCGACCGACAGATAGTTCGCGGCACGCCAGTACGCGTCCATGCTGTGAAGCAGGTACAGGGAGAGAGGTGCGCCGCGCTTCATCGGTGACAGTCCTTCTTCGTGGGCGAACTCAGGAAACACCCGCGCGGTTCGAGGGTCGTCGTGTTCGCGTACCGGCGGGTGTGAGGGTGGTTCCGGCGGAGCCGGCGAGCACAGCCGCCGCGTCCGACAGCGATCCGGTCGCCGCGGGCCGGACGGTGATCGCACCGGATTGTCGACAGGCTGCGATCTGGTCCTCACCCGGACTCCGAAACGGGCGAGTCACTATGTGCAGGGCCGAGACGCGAGTCGCTCCGAAGGCCCGACCCGCGAGTGGCCGTCGAGCAGCGCTGCTGATGGGAGCTTCGTCAACAGCGTGGTGGTACGCCCGTTTCGTACTCGACGAGCCGGTACCGACGATCGGGAGCCGATCGAGGCGACAGGGCTGCGAGCGCGGCGGAGCGAATCTCGGCCAACGCAGAGTCCAGCTCACTGAGCGCGTCGGTCAGCCTGGCGCGTGCCTGATCGCTGAGTGGCTCTGCGCTCAAGACACTTGCCAGCGACAACCCCGACGCGAACACGCGATGCACGATCCGGTCGTACAAGCCCGCAGCGCCGTCAGCAACACCCTGAGGTGCTTCGCGCGACGCCCGGCTCGCCGAATGCGATCACCAGCTGCCACCGATCCCTATCCGCGCTCTCGCCTTCGCGGTGCCGTGCCGCGTAAGTCTTCGGGGCGCCAGGGTCTGGGGTGCCTCTGCTTTGCCGACGGCCGTTGTCGGCCAACGTCCGCACGGTAGTTCTCGTGAGCGGGCGATCAAACCTCGATGACGCCTGCGCCCCACAGCATCGGTGCACGCTGACCACAGACAAGCTCAGAAACGACGATGAGTGCCTGCCCGTCACCGAGGCGTCCCGTTCGATCCCGAATGCTTCGATCGTTCCGACCACGTTTGTCTTACGTCAAGCCCCAGGTGCCGGTCCCGAGGTCGCCGCCGCGTCGGCTGCCGATGTTGCGCAGACCCATATGAAGGATCTTCAAGACGGCGTCGTCGGTCGGGAAGTGCCCTTTGGTCTTGGTGATCTTGCGGAGCTGGTAGTTCAGGCTCTCGATCGCGTTTGCCGATCGCGTTCGTCGTGTAGATCACCTTGCGGATCGCCGGGTCGAACTGCAGGAACGGCGTGAAGCGTTCCCAGCTGCCACGACGGTCTCCTCTCACCGAGGAGACGTCGAGCCCTGCGGGCGACACGGCATACACCATCGTCACGTTCCGAACCTGGCGTCTCGTGAATATCTGGCGGCCAGGGTCCGGAGCGACGCTGCTTTGACGCGACACCTGCGCGCGCCCGCGTTCGATTCGGTTGGCGTGGGAGGTAGTGTCGTGAGTGACACGGTGAGGAACCCGGCCGTGTCGGACGCCGCGGCGATCGGGCGGTGTCGGGGAGCGTTGCTCCGGACCTTGGTAGCGCCGTACCAAGTGAGTCCGAGCAGAGGAGCCCCCGAATGGCTGCCGTGTTGATCGTTGGAATTGTCGTCGTCGTGTTGTTCCTGACCGGTGCTGCGATGTCGCTGCGGATCGTGCAGCAGTACGAGGAGGCTGTGCTCTTTCGCCTGGGTCGGGTCGTGGCGGTGAAGAAGCCCGGCCTCGCGTGCATCGTTCCGCTCATCGACGCGCTGCACCGCGTATCGATGCGGATCGTGACGATGCCAATCGAATCGCAGGGCATCATCACTCGCGACAACGTGAGCGTCGATGTCTCGGCCGTCGCGTACTACCGCGTCGTCGACGCGACGAAGGCAATCATCGCGATCGAAAACGTCGGCGCCGCGATCAACCAGATCGCGCAGACCACACTCCGAAAGGTTGTCGGCCAGCACACCCTCGACGAGACCCTCGCCGAGACCGACGCCATCAACCTCGACATCCGTCAGATCCTCGACGTGCAAACCGAAGACTGGGGCGTGATAGTGACGCTCGTCGAGCTGAAGGACATCCAACTCCCCGACACCATGAAGCGTGCCATGGCCCGCCAAGCCGAGGCAGAGCGCGAGAAGCGCGCCAAGATCATCGCCGCCGAAGGCGAGGCGCTCGCGGCCTCCGCGCTCGGCGACGCTTCGGACACGATGATGGCCCACCCGATCGCCCTACAGCTCCGCAACTTGCAGACAATCGTCGAGATCGGCGTCGACAAGAACACGACCGTCGTGTTCCCGGCGCCGCTCATGAGCACGATCGGCGAGCTCGGCACCTTCCTACGACGAGAAGCCCACGACGCCGACCCGACGCACGACGACGCGAAGGCGGCGCCGAAGGTTGGCAACGCAGCACCGGCCGACATGTCGCCCGCCGAGTTCCTCGCCGACAGCGAAGTCGCGATTCCCAGCGACGGGTCGCCGGCGCACCCCGCGGGCAACGGACAGTCGCGCAACATGACGATCGTCGAAACTCCGTAAGCTGCCGTGCGATCCGCGCCGGCCAACGTCTGCTATTGCCCGGGGCCGTAACAAGTTCTGGTCGTCGGCGTTCAGCGGCCAATGGAACGTCGGGCGATGCTCGACGGGCGACGCAATGTTTGCAGAAAGAGCGACTCGATCCGATCGTCAGAGCCATCCGTCGCGGCGTGGCGGCCAGCCGCGGGGCCGTGTTACAATGTGTGACGTGCCCGAAGCGGACGAGTTCGAATGGATCCCCGAAGGTGGTTGTCACCTCGCCAAAGCGGATCTCGTCGAGATCTTCCGTTCGCTGCGAGCCCTGGTCGACGGGACAGTGCCGGATGAGCCGAACCGGTCCCATGTCGTGTCGATCGCGTACGTCGTTTCCGAGGCCATCGAACGCGCGAGGAGGGGACCGGTGAGTAAACCGCGAGGAGTGCAGTGGCTCGAAGGGGCCACGGGACAGAAGTTGGAACGTGTCGGCGTTTCGGGTGACGGCGGCCGGCATCTGTCGTTGCGGATCTCGAATGAACTCTTCGAGCAGCTCGATGCGATCGCCGCCGAGCGGGACGAGTCGGTGTCTCAGACCGCACGTCGCTTGCTCAGCGATGGAGTGGCGCGAACGGTCAACCCAGATCGGGAAGCCCTTGACACCGCAATCGCGGCGCTCGAACGGCTCCGCCGATCCGGTGGCTCGTCCGCCGCGTAAGCCGCCACGCGATATGCCGGTCCCGTTGTGTCGCTTTCTCGACGCCGCTTGATCGAGAGGCAGTGCGAGAATCGAGTCGTGTTGATCGTGCGGGGCACCAAGAAGTTGCGGGACCGCGTCAAGGGCCCGGTCGCGGTTGGCGATGTTGAGTCGACCACGGTGCTGGGTGACTGGTTCGCCACGGTGTTGTTCGGCAATGACCTGAGCGCCGCGAGAGTCATTGCATTTCCGGGGCATCGTGTTGACCCGACCGCCGCACCTGCACTTGCGCCGGCGAGGCGGGGAAGCGTGTTCCAATTGAAGGTGACGCTCGTGGGGATCAAGCCGTCGATCTGGCGGCGTGTGCTCATCGACGGTGCGAGCACGCTCGACCGTGTGCATGACGTGATCCAGGCGGCGTTCGGATGGTGGGACTACCACCTGCACGAGTTCGAGATCGAGGGTCGGCGTTATGGGGTTCCGGATCCGGATGAGTACTGGGGCGAGCCGCCACTCGACGAACGCCGAACTCCACTACGCGATCGTCACCTGGATCGAACACACCCACGACCGACGACGCCGCCAACGCGCCCTCGGCAAACTCACCCCCGTCGAATACGAACTCGCCTTCACACCCGCACCCGCGGCAGCATGATCACGTCACAGCCACCGTGAACCGAAGTCGCGGCAGTCCCAGGTCCGCAGACCGCCGCTTGAAGAAGCTGGCCGAAGCCGCTCCACACGTCAGCACTCGCGGTGCGAGGCGACTTCGTTGGCTCTTTTGAGGTCGGTGACAACGTCTTGATACGTGCCCATGGGCCTCCTCGTGTGTGCAGGTTTGTGATGTCAGCGAGCGTGGGACGGCCGGTGATCTGTCGTGATGTGGAACGGCATGTACAGCGGGCAGAACCCAATGGACGCGGTGGTGGCCATCACAATCGCCAACACGATCGCAACGACGCCGCCGATCGTGCCGAATCCAAGGGCCCACGCCGCCAACAGCAGCAAGGCCGCGGCTACGCCTCTGACCTTGCGGTCGGTGTCGCCCATGTTCTTGTGCATCTCGGGCTCCTTCGTTTTGTCGTTGTTCGTTGATTCGACGGTACGGCCCTGAGGACGCGATGGCTAGGGCCGAAGGTCATACCCCCAGGGGTACAAGTCATTGGAGCCAGGAGAGTTGGCGGTAGAGGAACCACGTCGAGAACGCGACGAGCATCACGCCGAATGCTGTGCGGGCTCGCGCGGCGGGCAGGTGTTGCGCGAGGCGGGCGCCGAGCATCGAGGCCGGGATGAGTCCGATGGCGAATCCGGCCGCGACGGTCCAATCGATGTGGCCGAGCGCCCAGTGGGTTGCGAGGGTGGGGATCGTCAGGACGCCTACGACGACCATGGAGGTGCCCGCCGCTTCGATCGCGGTCATGCCGAGCACGAGGACGAAGACCGGCACGAGAAGAAACCCCCCGCCATTGGCGAGCAGGCCGGTCAGCGCGCCGACGGCAAACGACCAACCGAGCACGGTCGACGTGCTGTCGCGCCGATCGGCGGCGCGCCGCGCCGCACCGGCCCGGAAGTACGAGGCGCACGCCAATGCCGAACAGCAGCAGGCCCGACAGGACGAGCAGTCGGTCGCCGCCGACGAGTCGCGACGCCGAGCGCGCCGAGGATCGTGCCGGGAACGCCGCCGAACACGGCGAGGCGGGCGACGCGCCGGTCGAGGTTCCCGGCGCGCAGGAACCGTCGCGCGCCGGCGAACCTGGCGGGCACCATTGCCGGTAGGGGCGATGCGACCGCCAGGAGACCTGGCACGCCGAGCACCGCTAGTACCGGTGTGGCGAACGCGGAGCCACCGGCGCCGAACATGCCGAACACGAGCCCGACGCCAAGGCCGGCGAGCACGTACTCGACGAAGTCCACCCGTCCAGCATATACCCCCGGGGGTACAATGGTGTACCCCCGGGGGTATTGCTATAGTGGCCGTTATGACGAACACACGTGTGCAGAAATCGGCAGGGATTGAGTTCGATGCGTCCACGATCGCTGATGTCCAGCGCCGGCTCCGCAAGGTGGAAGGCCAGGTACGGGGCGTCCAACAGATGGTTGCAGATGGTCGCGACTGCCGGGAGGTCGTCACCCAGATCGCGGCTGCGAACAAAGCGCTCGCACAGGTCGGATTCCTACTCGTTTCCGCCGGACTCACGTGGTGCGTCGAGGATCCGAAGCGATCTGCGGCCGCCGGTTACGACATCGCCGACGTTCAGAAGATGTTCCTCAAGCTCGCTTGATGCTCGAACCACGTTGCCCGGAGGTGCCGGCGATGATCTTCCAACAGTACGAACTCGGGTGCTTGTCGTTGTTCAGCTACTTGATCGGCGACGAGACCACGGGCCGCGCGGTTGTGGTTGATCCGCAGCGTGACGTCTCGCGGTACATCGCCGACGCCGAACGCCTCGGCCTTCGTATCGAGCGCGTGCTCGAGACGCACTTCCACGCCGACTTCCTCTCGGGTCACCTCGAACTCGCCCAAGCGACCGGCGCGGTCATCTCCTACGGTGACCAAGCGAACGCCGAGTTCCCCATCGAACCGATGGCCGACGGCCAGCGCCTCTCGTTGGGCGACGTCACCCTCGAAATACGCCACACGCCCGGCCACACCCCGGAATCGATTTCCGTCGTCGTGTGGGAACACGCCGACGATCCGCAACCCTGGGGAGTGTTGACCGGCGACACTCTCTTCATCGGTGACGTCGGCCGACCCGACCTGCTGACGTCCGTTGGTTGGACCGCCGACGATCTCGCCCGGCGTCTCTACCGATCGATCCACGACCAACTGCTCAGCCTCCCCGACGCGACCCGTATCTACCCGGCGCACGGCGCGGGGTCGGCGTGCGGCAAGAACCTCTCGACCGCGTCGCAGTCCACGATCGGCGAGCAACGACGCACGAACTACGCGCTAGTGGTCTCGCGCGTAAGTCATTGTGAGTTACGCGATCTTGAGTGGGCGGCCGTCGTAGGTCCAGCGGAATGGTTGGGCTCGGCGGTTGTAGTCCTTGATGAACGCGATGATGCGGTCAGCGAGTTCGTCGCGGCTGGTGAATTCGCCGTGGCGTAGGAGTCTGCGTTCGATGATCGAGAAGAAGAGCTCGACCTGGTTGAGCCAGGACGCGTGCGTGGGTGTGTTGTGCAGGAACACGTTGTGGTGCTTGTCGAGGAACGCTTCGACGTGCGGGGTGCCGTGGGCGGAGAGGTTGTCGACGATGCAATGCAGCTCGAGGTCTTTGGGCGTGTAGGCGACGAGGTCTTCGAGGAACTCGACGAAGTTCTCGGAGCGGGTGCTGTCGGTCACCCAGCCCATGACGTCGCCCTCGTGCACATCGAGCGCGGCGAACAACACGACGGTGCCGTGACGCTGGTAGCCGTAGTCGCGTCGGGTTGGCGTGCCCGGCCGGGCCGGCTTCGTGGGGCGCACCCGCGACTTGGCCTGGATCTGGCTCTTCTCGTCCACCGACCACACCACCACGTTTTCGGGCGGGTTCAGATACAGGGCGCACACATCGGCGGACTTCTCCCAGAAGTCGGGATCGTGGCTGGTCATCCACGACTGGGTCTGCCACGGCTTGAGGTCCAGCGCCTGGCAGATCCGCCACACCTGCGACGCCGAGATCGCACAGTCATAGTCGTGCATCCGCTCCGCGAGTGCCTCCATCGTCCAGCGCGTCGCGCCATCAGGCGGGGTCTCGGTGATCAACGACACGAGCCGGATCACGTCGTCGTGGGTATAGACCGGCGGCCGGCCCGGCCGCTCCTCATCGAAGAGGCCATCAACACCGAACTCGGCGAAGCAGCGACCGCCACACACCAACCTGGTTGTAATGCATGCCCACCGCGCCGGCGATCGCCCGATTCGACTCGCCCGACGCCGCGAGCAACACGATCCGTGCCCGCTGCGCATATCGGTGATCGATCGTGCGCGACCGAACCCACGACTCCAGCTCCCGGCGATCTCTCGCCGCGACCTTCAAACGAGGTAACCGCATGCACGCATCAAACCACATCACTGTGATTAACACGAGCATCTACTAGCCCCGATGACCGAAGCAGCGTTCGTCGACGCCGTCACTCAAGGCCAATCGGTCGCACCGCTGTACTTCGCGTTCGCCGCCGACTCCAACCGCCGCGACCGTGAACTGCTCGACGACCACAGCGAAACTCGGCGCGTCGACCTCGACGAAGCCCGCCGACTCCAGAACGACGGCGCCGTCCTCGTCGACGGGCGCCCCGCAGAGCTGTTTGCCTCAGGTCATCTGCGCGGCTCGGTCAATGTCGGCCTCGACGGTCGCTTCGCCGAATACGCCGGCGACATCCTCCGTCCCGGCCAAGCAGTGGTACTCATCACCGAACCAGGACGCGAAGACGAAGCCCGCATCCGGCTGGCGCGCATCGGATTCGACAACGTTGTCGGCGCGCTCAACGACATCAACCAAATACTCATCGACAACCCCGAACTCGCCCAACAGGCGCACAGGGTCACCGCCGCCGAACTCGACGAATGGCGAGATTCCGCGTCCGACCTGCAAATTGTCGACGTCCGCAACCCCAACGAATGCGTTGCTGGCGCGATCGAGGGCTCGATCAACTTGCCGCTGCCGAACCTGCTCGACCGGCTCGGCGAGCTCGATCCCGCCCGACCGACCGTCGTGTACTGCGCCGGCGGCTACCGGTCCGCCACTGCTGCGTCGCTCCTGCGATCCCGCAGCTTCGCAACTGTTGCCGACGTCTATGGCGGCTATGCCGCCACCTGCACACCACCGTCGGCCCCCACGAATCACGAGGTGACGATCCAGTGAGCCTGTTCTCTCGCTCCAAGACCGCGCCGATCCCGACCGTCGACGTCACAACCGCGCACAACCGTCCCCACGGTGTGCTGCTCCTCGACGTTCGCGAGCCATCAGAGTGGGCCGCCGGCCACGCCCCGACAGCCCACCACGAACCCCTTGGTCAACTCGACCCGGCCACACTCCCCGCAGCCGGCACGATCTACGTCATCTGCCAATCAGGCCGTCGATCGGAGCGCGCTGCTCGCGTCCTCCTTGACGCCGGCATCGACGCCCACAACGTCACCGGCGGAATGACCGCCTGGACAGCGTGCCAACTCCCAATCACGCGCGGCTGAGGTTCGTCAGCCGACGCGCGCGCAGCAAGAACGGAGACACAACATGAATTCTTTTGAGATCACTGTGAACCGTTCGCTGGCGGAAGTAGACGCGGGCGTGCGCGAGGCGCTTGCCGCTGAGGGGTTCGGTGTCCTCACCGAGATCGATGTCGCCGCGACCTTGAAGGCCAAGCTTGGTGTCGAACGATCGCCGCTCGTGATCCTCGGTGCGTGCAATCCGACGTTCGCGCACCGGGCACTCGAGCTCGACGCTTCGGTCGCGCTCGTGTTGCCCTGCAACGTCGTGCTGGAGGCGGCTGAGGGCGGCACTCGGGTCAGTGTGATCGACCCGCGCGCGCTCATGGACGACCCACGGTTTGCGTCACTCGCCGACGAGGCGGCTGCGAAGCTTCGCGCCGCGCTCGCACGCCTCGACGCCTAGGTCGTCGCGTCAGCGACGTCCTCGGGGTCGCGCCGTGACCTTCGGCCCTGGCGGCATCGGCGCGCAATCACCACGCTTGGAAGAGGAGGTCGCGCGATGTATTGGCATGACAGAGGCTGGGGCCCCGGGGCCTGGATCGCGATGGCGTTGATCATGGTCGTCTTCTGGGGTTCCGTGGTCGCGTTGATCGTGTATGCGGTACGCGCCAGTCACCACCCGGCGCCGTCGGCAATACCGCCGGCGAACGACGCGGAACGGATCCTCGACGAGCGGTTTGCGCGCGGCGAGATCGACGCCGATGAGTACCAGCACCGGCGTGAGCTGCTGCGATCGAAGTGACATGCGCACCCGTACCGTCGTCATCATCAGCGCCGTTGTCGTGGTGCTCCTCGCAGCTGCATCGACGCTCGCCATTGCCGCGACGCGTGGCCGCGACCGCGGCGGTCGATTTGCAGGGCCTCGGTCGGGCGCCACATCGCACAGTCCCGAACCTTCCGGGGACCGCGGTGAACGTATCGCTGATGAACGCCGGGAGAATGGGTGGGAGTAGCGGCATGATGGGCGGCGGCATGATGCGCCTCACTGCATCACCGAGCAGCGTCGCCGCCGGTCCTGTGTCTTTCGTCGCGACCAACGCCGGCTCAGTCGATCACGAGTTCCTCATCCTGCCGCTCAGCAAGAATCAGATCGTGGGCACGCGGAGCATTCAGAGCGACGGCACGGTCGACGAGACCGGCAGCCTCGGCGAGGCCTCGAACACATGCGCCGCGGGCACAGGCGACGGCATCGCGCCCGGCACGTCGAGTTGGGTCACCGTGACACTCCGCCCCGGCCGCTACGAACTCGTCTGCAATCTTCCCGGGCACTATGCCGCAGGCATGTATACGCAACTCACCGTCGACTGAGCGCGTAGCACGGGTTTGCTATCCGTGCTCCGTAGGATGAGGTAAAGGAGGTCGACCTCGTCGCGCTCGGGCTTTCTCGTCGTCGAGCGATACCGAGCCTCCTCGACGTCCTTCTCGCTGACGACTCGGTAGCCGCGACCGGGCAGCAATCGCACAATGTTGTGCAAATCACAACAAAGTGGAGGTCATGGGTCGTTACTCCAACCCCGACAACGTGGCGCGTCTATGGCGCGTTCTCTCTGGTCTGGGGCGTGATCGGGTGTCCCATCGACCCGTCCCATCGCTCCGTCAGAAACAGACCCGTTTGACCGAATCGCAACGATCGGAGGTCGTGGGGCGTTACCTCGCGGGGGAGTCGGCCAACGCGCTCGCGGTGGAGTTCGGTGTGGACCGCCGGACGGTCACGGCCCACGTGCGGCGGGCGGACGTCGAGGTCCGTTACCGCGTCATAAATCGCATCGATGTCGATGATGCCGCGGCCCTCTACGCCTCGGGCCTCTCGCTGGCCGCGGTCGGTCAGCGGATCGGTGTGAGCGCTCGATCGGTGCTGAACGCCTTTCGGGCCGCGGGCGTCGCGACTCGACGGGTCGGGTCGAACCAATGGAGCCGGTAGCCGCAGCGTCGCTCGTATTCTGTATTACGATAATGCTCGTGGAGGTGCATCGCTCGGCGCGCAAGCACGGCGTTGCGGACGCGACGATCCAACATGCGCTGGGTCACGCGATCGTTGTCGTTGACCTCGAGCCCGACGCGGATCCGCCGCGCGTGCTCGCAATCGGTCCTGATGAAGCGGGCAACCTGCTCGAGATCATCTGGCTCGACCTCGCTGACGAAACGCAACTCGTGATCCATGCCATGCGATTACGGCCGGCGTTCTACGACCTGCTCCCGGGAAGGGATGATTCCTGATGACAAAGCCGAAGACGTATCGAACGAAGAGCGGGCGGACCCTGTCCACCGAGGACGTCGACGCGATCGCCGACGAAGTCGCGGAGAAGGACTACGACGTCGACGCACTCAAGACTCGTCGACGCGGCCGGCCCGCGATCGGTGCTGGGCCGGCCGACGTGGTGCCGGTGCGAATCGATCCGGAGCTTCGAGCAGCGATCGCAGCGCGCGCCGAGGCTGATCACACGACCGCGAGTGAAGTCATCCGCGAGGCGTTGCGTCGCTTCCTCGACGTCGCCTGATCGAGAGGCAGTGCGAGGATCAAGTCGTGTTGATCGTCCGGGGCACCAAGAAACTGCGGGACCGCGTGAAGGCTCCGCTCGTAAGTAGCGACGTCGAATCAACCACCGCACTGGGCGATTGGTTCGCCACGGTGTTGTTCTGGCGTCCGCAGGTTGCGTTGCTCGTGAACTCGCGCACACTGCTGCCGGTGTTCATGGAGTTCGCTCCGGCGGCAACCTTCTTGACCCGTGTGCCGGCTGCGATCGAGTCGGTGTTGCGGGCGAACGGCGTCGATGAGAGGGTCGTCGAGGCGGAGCGCGATGAGATGCGTGACGTTGGTGTGGCTCCCACGAACGATCGCAGCATCGTCGGCGTGATGAACGAGTTTGCCTTCCATGGCGAGTTCCATTGGAGGGACGGCATGCACGATTTCGAAGCCCTCTCCGTGCGGATGGCGGGTATGCCGCTCGGTCCGCTGCGGCAGCGCAACGGGTTCCCCGATCGCGAACTCGCTGCGGTGCTCGGCACTGATTCGAGCCCCGCGAGAGTCATTGCATTTCCGGGGCATCGTGTTGAGCCGACCGCCACGCCGGCACCTACCTCGGCGAGGCGAGGAAGCGTGTTCCAATTGAAGGTGACGCTCGTGGGGATCAAGCCGGCGATCTGGCGGCGTGTCCTCATCGACGGTGCCAGCACGCTCGACCGTGTGCATGACGTGATCCAGGCGGCGTTCGGATGGTGGGACTACCACCTGCACGAGTTCGAGATCGAGGGTCGGCGTTATGGGGTTCCGGATCCGGAAGAGGATTGGGGCGAGCCGCCGCTCGACGAACGCCGAGCAAGGCTCGATCGTGTCGCGGCCGCCGGGGTGTCGTTCGAGTACGTGTACGACTTTGGCGACCATTGGCGTCACCAGATTGTCGTTGAGAAGGTCGTGTCGGCTTCGGACATCGGCGAGATTCCCGTGTGTGTGGACGGCCGGCGCTCGTGTCCGCCCGAGGACTGCGGCGGTACCGGCAGCTACGAGGATCTCGTCGACATCCTCGCCGATCCAAGCCATCCGGAACACGACGAGCGAGCGGGTTGGCTCGACGGCCCGTTCGATCCCGAACGCTTCGACCGCCGCGACTTCGCCGAGAACCTGCGCAACCAGCAACTCGCGCGCTTCGACGGCGGCGAGTAGAACGCGCGCCCCGGCTTCCGGGCGACACCAGCGAGGTCGCTACTCGAACCCTTCGGCCGACCTGGGCGAACGTTGTGAAAACGACAACGTCAGT